>CAWDDB010000001.1:0-9400 GCA_963800975.1 uncultured Rubrobacteraceae bacterium
TCGGAAATTCGGATGTGAAATCTTGCATGAAAACCTTCCGAGCATTTTCACCAGGAGGCACTACTTTCGCAGCCTCGACGACGCGACGCTCTGCGACCAACGGGCGGCTCGGGGTCGCCAGCGTACCCCGCGGAGGTGCGGCTGGCGTCGCCCGGTTAGCGGCCGCTGTTTGTAAGAGCGCGCCGGGGGGTAGGGGAGGAGCGTGGCCGACGAGACTCTGCGCGGGGTGGGGTTAGCTCACCGCTACGCCGACCTCGGAGACATGAGGCTTCACTACGTAGAGGCGGGCGAGGGACCGCTCGTGTTGCTGCTGCACGGCTTCCCGCAATTCTGGTACCAGTGGAGGCACCAGGTCCCGGCGCTGGTCGAGGCCGGCTTCCGGGTTGTGGCCCCGGACATGCGCGGCTACAACCTCTCGGACAAACCGCCCGGAGTGCGAGCATACCGCGTCGAGCTGCTGGCGCGCGACGTGGAGCATCTGATACTGGCCTGCGGGGAACGGACGGCCGACGTGGTCGGGCACGATTGGGGCGCTATAGCCGCCTGGGTCGCGGCCATGCGCTACCCCGGGCGCGTCGGAAAGCTCGCGATCCTCAACGTCCCTCACCCGGCTCGCCTCCTGGATGGGCTACTGAGCCCGATGCAGCTGCTGAGGAGCTCTTACGCGTTCTTTTTCCAGATCCCGCGGTTGCCGGAGGGGGTTATCCGAGCGGGTGACTTCGCCCTCCTGCGCTCCGTTTTCCGCAGAGACCCGGTACGGCCGGGGGCCTTGACCGCCGAGGACGTAGAGCGGTACGTAGAGGCTATCGCGCGGCCGGGGGCACTCACCGCATCCCTCAACTACTACCGTGCCCTCCTCAGGTATCCGACGCAGACGCGGGCGCTGCTGCAAAGGGTAGAGGCTCCGGTGCTCATAATCTGGGGCGAGAGGGACCGGTTCTTGAGCCGGAGGCTAGCTGAGCCTCCGCGACTCTGGGTACCGGACCTCATGGGCGTGAAGCGCCTGCCGGACGCGAGCCACTGGGTCGCGGAAGACCGCCCCTTGGAGGTGAACACTCTCCTCCTCGGCTTCCTGTGCTCCCCGTTTATCACCTCCTCGCGTTGACCGCGTCGGGTCCCACGTTCCTCCACCGCTGGATGTCACGATCGCCAGATCACCACTCGGTAGGCGGCCCGTGTCCCGCGATGTCGACGTTCATACGCAGGACGCTTACTAACGTCCTCCTTCAGCTCAGGGCAGGCCGCGATTGCCTTCTTGACCTGGGCGACGGGGCGACTCCAACGAATGACGCCTTTGGATAAAGCTGCGGGAGACCGGATAAGCCCATCGTACGTGCCTAGCCTCTTGGCCGCCCGGGGACCAGAAACGGCACCGTCCTCCGGTAGCGCTCGTAGGCGGCGCCGTAGGCCGCCCGAAGCCTGTGCTCCTCGTGCAAAGAACCCAACACCACGTAGAGGCCCACGAGCGCCAACAAGACGGCGCGGTTCGCCGTCACGCGGGGCATAAACAGGAAGAACCCCAGGGCGCCGAGGTTGCCAGGGTGGCGGCTGAAGCGGAACGCGCCAGCCTTCACCACCTCCTCGTCGGAGCCTAGCGGAGGTCCTTGTGCCTCAGGCGCGGGACGCACGTCCCTTCCCGCAAGGAGATCCTGTAGCGGAGTTAGTCCGGCGAAACGCAATGTACCCATGACCCGCACGCCGGAGAGCAAGACGCCCAAAGAGGCAACCTGGCCCGCCCGGAAGAGCCAGGAGTAGGGAGGCCTCACGCGGTAGAGCTCCCGGTCGGGCAGCCGCGAGAACCGCAGCGCCGCCCACACGAGCGACGCGACCGACTGGGCGTTGAAGGCGAAGCGGTACAGGCCGTCTCGGTAGCGCGGCCCCGCGATTCGGCGAGCCAGACCTTTGGCCCGATTGGAGGCGAGCGCGCTGTGCACGAGCGCCCAGAGCGCGCATAGGCACGCGACGCGTAGCGGGGCGAAGCCTTTGTCGGCAACGCCGATGCCCCCGGAGTCCCGCAACCATCGGTGCTGCCTCGAGACCCGAGACCTCCCTTCGCTACGGATGCGATTCCGAGCCGTTCGTGCCATCCTCGGTTCCTGACGTCGCCATAGGTCCATAAGCCGTGAGAGCAGACCGCGTGGGCTTCTCATTCGTTCGACGATGTGTCTCATCCCCCGAAACCATCCCGATCAAACCGCGTCCCGCGATGGCCGTGTCCGCGTCCGTCTCCACGGCGCGAGCGGCCGTGCGCCTACGTTCCAAGGCCCACGCCTATCCGTTTCGTCCATTGGGGGAGGGTGCGAAAAGTGCCCATGCCCGGGCTGCTTCCCTTCGGGAGGGATACGAGGGCAGCGTAGGCGCCGCAGCCCAAACAGGAAACCATCCCGACGAACTTGGCCCAACACCGCTTCTTCGAAGTTCATGCCCAGAATGCCGCATATGGGGGCCTGGATAGTTCGTGGCGATCTTCCGGTAAGCCAATCGCACCAACCCCGTGAGCAGCAAGTTGTGCGCTGCATAAAGACGTTGATCCGAGATGGATGCGACCAGGGCGCCATTGACGCCACTCCGACACCCCCGGGAGCGCGATACGGTGCGGCGAACTGCAACCCGGCCTACTTACTGCCCTTGGGCCTGCCGGGATGGCGCCGAGTCCATCTTCACAGGGTATCCGCAACGCGGTATTTGCTTTGCACGAAGCCGTTCTCGAAATGCCGGGTCGCGGTGTGCGCGAGCCTGACGTCGTGGTCGAGCGGCCCGAAGAGCGGCACGCCGGTGCCGATCAGGATAGGAACCCTGGTGATGGTCAGCTCGTCGATGAGTCCCGCCTTCAGGAAGCCTTGGATGGTCTTGCCCCCGTCGACGTAGAGGTGGCTCGCTCCACGTGCCTCCAGCCGTTCGACGAGGCGCTGTGGCGGCAGCGAGAGCCATTCGACGTCGTCTGCGAGGTGCGGCGGGATCGCGGCGGTCCTGCTACTTAGCACGACGACCCTCTTGCCGCCGTACGGCCACTCATCGAAAGTCGACACGAGCTCGAAGGTGTTTCGGCCCAAGACGACGGTGTCCACCGTGTCCATGAACTCCTCGTAGCCGTAATCCTGCCCGGTCGGCGCGTCCTCCGCGCCGGTCAACCAGTCGAGGTCGCCGTTCGCCCTGGCGATGAATCCGTCGAGGCTGGTCGCGATGAACACGGACGCCTTGATACTCACAAGCAGATCCCTCCGGAGCTTTCGTTTGTCACAAACCGCCAAGATAGATGTTCCCACGGACCCTTCGCAAGTACCGGACCACCGCACGGAGGCCTCAGAATCCGAAGAACCGCCGGGGATCTCCTCCTGCGTGACCCTGCGGTCTCGCGCAGCAGCTTGAGACGCCCCAAACGACGAAGCAGAGCCTTCCCCGGGTGCCGCTTTCTTGCTTGGAGACCCACCTTTGGCCGTGCCAGAAGCATACCGGCGACGTCCGGTTGGTCTCCGGACACGAGGCACGGATCGAAAGACGGGCGGTTCAATCCTTGGCCGAAATCACAGAATGCTCCACCTCGTGAACGGTCCTCGTCCCGCATCATGCGCGCGACGCTTTGCATCGCCTGTTTGTCCCAGGCTTCAAAGCACTTTCTCCTTTCGCGGGTATGGGGCGAGGCTGGTCCGCATCAGACGGACGGACGGGCCACGCAGTCCCGTCCGTCCATGGGGTCGATGCCGTTCACGAGGTGGCGCGCTCGCGCTTCTCGCTAGCTTGCCCGACGACTGGATCCTTCGCGCGTGGTGACTCAACTGCCGTGGGGTGCGCTTTGATCGAAGTCCACCAGACCATCCCGATGAAGAAGAGCTGGATCGGCGTCCGCAGCCACAGCGGGGTGGGCGCCTCACCACGGAACGGTACCTCGTTGAGCGCGGCGTAGACGTTGCCGGGGAACATCGCGACCAAAAGGAGCGCCAGGCAGATGCCCGCGAGCCTCCGAGTCCGGGGGACGAGCAGACCGACCGCGCCCAAGATCTGCAGCGCTCCCGTGAGGTGGATGACCCAGACCTTCATCGGCATGAAGCCGGGGAGCATCGCCGCGTAGTCGTGCTTCATGTCGCTGAAGTGCGTGATTCCGGTGAACAGGAACATGATCGCCACCGCCAGGAGACCGGCCTCCCTCCAGGAGGAGAGTCTCCGTACCCCGAGAGAGCCGACCGCCCTCAAGACGAGAAACGAAACCACGAGGATGAATAGGGGTGCCATACGTGTCCTCCTTTCTGCGAGGACGGAGTTTACCGCCCTCCGCCCACACCGCGACCTTCGGTGGGTCGCTTCCTTTACGTCGCGCTTCTTGCCGCCTAGCGAACCACGACCGTTGGCCGGGGCCTAGGCTCGCGCTCCTGCTTGTCGTGTCTCCACCTCCTTAGCTCTTCCGCCCGAAGCCGATCTTTCGTTCCTGTTCGTAGCCTGCGCCCCGGCGCAGCCGTAAACCATCCGCACTACTCCCGCACTACTCCCGCAGTCGCTGACTTCGGCCGGCTCGGCTCGGGCGGATGGCGCACGCCACCCAGCGACACGAGCGAGAGAACCAGGGCTCCCAGCTCGTCAAGTCGCCTGGCGAAGACCGGCATGACGATGCCGTAGCCGGTCATCATCAGCCCGACGCTGGCGGCGAGGAGCATCACGATCCGCGTGCTCGCCGATCTGTGGGAACCGGTGTAGAGCTCATCACGATATCTCCTTCCTGCTACTCTGGATGGTTGCCGGTCGCGTCGCCGGCTTCAAACGGCGTCGAGACGCCCTCGTAGACCAGGTGCATCATCATGCCCTCGGCGGCGTGGTCCAGGACGTGGCAGTGGTCCATCCAGATGCCGGGATTGTCGGCCTTGAAGGCGACCTCGTAGCTCTCCCCGGGCTCGACGTTGAGCGTGTCCGCCAGCCACCGGCTCCCGGTGACGGGCCGCCCGTTGCGGCTTAGCACGAAGACGTGGTGGCCGTGCAGGTGCATGGGGTGTTCCATAAGGCTGCGGTTCACCAAGGTGACCTTTACCAGGTCGCCCTCGCGCACCATGAGCGTCGGGGTGTCGGGGAACACTTCGCCGTTGGTGGCCCACAGAGGCCGGAACCTCCCGTCGTAGAAGCCGGGAACGGTGTCGAAGATCTGGACGAACTCTCTGTCGAAGTCGCTTTCCCTTCCGAAGGGTGCGGGCTCCGGACCGCCGTACTGCGTGGGGTCGAACCTGGGGCCGTCGGTGATCGGGGATACCTCCCCGGTGCCGTCGTTGCTCAGCAGGAGACCGGCTTCGGGGTTGGGCTTGCTCACGTTTACGTCATAGGGGATGGCGAGCCGGACGGGATCATCCGGCATGGTGAACTCACGTCGTAGCGCCCGCCCGCCGCCAACTCCATTCGGACGTCGTTGAGGCGCGTGGGGTCGGCTACGCTTCCGCCCCGTCGATCGCCGTCACCCTAAACGGCGCGCCGGTCAGGGTGAAGGTCATGTTGTAGCCGCCGGTGTTGATCAGGCGCAGGCGAACTGCCGTGCCGGGCTACGGCCCTCCGCTTGAGCGTGTCGTGGTTCCCAAGACTGGTGACCATCGCATAGGAGAGGCTGCCGGTGCCGACCACCCCGTCGCCCTCGCGCTCGAACCACGTGTGCGCCGGCACAGTGATGTCCAGCATATCCTCGGGCACGGACTCCCGCGGCTCCACGACGAAGGCACCGAAGAGGCCCTTGCGCACCTGTAGGGAGGACACCTGGTGGGAGTGGTACCAGTACGTGCCCGCCTGCTCCGCCCGGAAGCGGTAGGTGTGGCGCCCGCCGGGCTCGACGGCGTCCTGGGTGAGGCCGGCAACGCCGTCCTCGGCGTTGGGTACGTCCACGCCGTGCCAGTGGACGGTAACTCCCGACTCGATGTCCTCGTTAATGAGGGTGACCTCGACCAGGTCGCCCTGCTTGACCCGCAACTCGGGGCCGGGGGCCCTGCCGTCGAACGTCCAGTGCTTCGACGGTCTTGCCGGAACTCAGTCTTATCCTGTCCTTCTGCGCGGTGAGGGTGAACCGGCGATCGGGATCTCCTGTGTCCTCTTCCTGCAGAGCTGTCACGCTCGTCGCCTGCCCGCTGCCGTGGCTATGCCCATCGTGGCCATGGCCGTGTTGATGAGAGTGGCCGCGAGCAAACTCGGCGTCCCCTCCGTGCGAGTGAGCGGTGTCATGAGCGGTGCCGTGAGCGGTGCCGTGTTCGATCTCGGCACCGCCTCCGTAGTCGGCGTTCTCGTGAGACATCATGCCGAAGCGGTCCGGCAGCACGCTCGTCTGCATGGAGTACGCGGACCAGGCCGTGATCCCCACGCCGAGCGCGAGCACGAAGGCAGACGTCCGCGCGAGACGCATCCCGAGACCACCGCCCAAGCTTGCCTCGGGTTGGCTCATCGACAGGCAGCGGCGCCGCTGGCGAACCCACAACGCGACCGTGCCGGCGGCGAAGATCGCCGCGAGAACGAGGCTCGGGCGCAGCACGTCCGGGCCCGAAGGAAATAGCGTGGCGTACGCGCCGAGGGTTGCGCCGAGCGCCGTTGACCGGATGGGGACCGCGAGGGCTGGGGCGGACGCCGCTGCTCTTTGTGTCGCATCCACCTTCGCCCGCCGCTCCGTGGCCGTCCCGCGCGCGATTCTCCACAATCGCGGGAGCGGACCACACCGAGTGTGCGGCCGCCGGCGAAACGATCAGTGGCAGGCTCACGATTACCCGGTCGCGCGCGAACAGCCAGCCGTACGAACAAAATTGCTGGATGGTGACCAACTTCGCCGCCACGAGCAGCAAGGCAAGCCCCAGGATCGTGAGGGTGATCCTGGCGCGAACGAGCAGCCGACCCGTGTGCGGCAAAAAGCCAGGCGACCGGCGAGATAGCCTGCGAGCCCCCATGCGACGGGAAGCAGGAGCGCGGTGAGGATATCGATACCGAGAATCTGCTCAAACATCAGTAACCTCCAGTTCCGTGCCCGGGCGATAACGAAGGGCCAACCTGCCAGCCTCGCGACGTCCACGAGGTCCGCGGCGGTACGTCCGTACGTGACGCTCGGCCCCCACTCCGAGGAGTGGCCTCGTCGCCCCTATCCGGGTCGATGTCGCTGCGACCGTCACGTTAGCCAACAAGGCGGCGGTCCTCCTTTCGCGTGGCCCCTTCTCTAACTGTGAGCAACTCCCCTGGGACGGCCGCGCTGTAGGTCTCAACCACCCACCAGTGACTCGTTGCATGGCGCGAGGGGGTTGAGTACGGGCGCGGAGGCTCCGTCACGCCTCCCGAGGCCGAAGATCCGACCCTCGAACACACGGCCTGCCTTGGCTCTCGCGGTCGCGGACCCCGATAACCTCGACCGCGAAGCCAGGTAAGAGCGAGCGCGGCTCTGGACCTCAAACTCCTGGTCACCTTGTACGTGGAGCCCCACGAGTTCGGCGTGCCGATCATGCCGCCACCTCCTCCTCTAAGCCAACCGGAGGAAGCTCCTCGATGCCCTCGGAAGATCTCCGGCCGCGAAGAAGCGCTCGGCGTCTATGGGAAACACCACCCGGGCGTCTTCGCCGGCCAACCGAAGCGCCCGCTCGATGGAGGTGGCCCTCGCGCGCACCCTGGCAGTGGCCATCCCCGTGACCCTTCTCCACCGTCACCACAATCATGGTTCTCGTCCTCCTTGTTTCGCCCGAAGCCGATCTTCCGTTGCGGTTTTCAGTCTGCGTCCCAGCACCGACGGCAAACCGTGGCACTCTCCGCACTCTTCCCGCACTACTCTAACTGCGCCCCGTGCGCAGCGGCCCAATCGAAGACTCGGAGCATCCACGCGCGCTGCTACCTACCGGCAGCATGGCGAGCAGGTGTGGGTTGGCTTATGAGGACGAAGGACGAACACGCGAAGTGAGCCGAGGGTAGGACCGGCCGGTCTGGCGCACGGCTCAGGCGGCTCAGGGAATCCGCAGGTCTTACACAACAGGAACTCGATCCAATATGGGCAAAATCGCGGCACCGTTTTGGTCACGAAGGCTTTAAGGTCAGCGGGCTGTGATGATGGTGACACGGGGTGGAAGGTCGGGGGCGGGGTGTTTCAGGCCCTCCACCCAGGCGGTAAGCGTCCATGCCCAACCGAGGGTGAAATAGCATAACCACCTCCGGATCGCCTTCCACTTGGTGCAGCGTCAGCTCCCCTCTCAACTGCTCTGCGGCTTCCGGACGAGCGGTTGACTCATCGTGGTGATTTTCCTTATCGATTCCGGCTACGCTGGCGCGAGGAGAGAGCGGATCTGAGTTTGTCCCTTGTCCGCGACATCAATCCGGAGCAGTTCGGCATGGCACCCAGGATCTCGGTCGTGGTGATTCGGGGGGCGCGAAACGTGACAACCTCGGCGTCTATTGACTCGACGCCGTGAAAGCGGGCCACGGAGACCCTGTGGTTACCATCGTTGACGAAGTAGGCGTCCCCCAGCTTGTACAGGCTCACCGGTGGTAACTCCTCGCCCCGCTGGAAAGCGCTGTCGACGCGCTCCCATCGCGACGATACGTTCGAGCGAACCGGTAGAAAACAGGCGTCGAAGTCGTTGCGGCGGCCTACGCTGCCGACTATCTTCTCGACCTCGACCGTCTCCGTCTTGGCGAGTGGAAAACGAATGAGAACCCCAAGCGACCTCCTGACCTCCTCGAAAGCCAGCAGGCTGGAAGCATCCTTGCGCACGGCACCCCTTACGCGCCGAATCAGAGCTCTCCTGCGAGCGCGGCCGAAGTCGACCTCCGCCTGCGTCTCGACGTTCATCTGAGCGATCATGAGTTGTATGGCCTCCACCCTACTGGCGGACTCTGCTGACGAGAATCGTCGGTAAGGATCGATCGGCGCATCAGTCGAGTGGGCCGTTTTTGCGAGGGAACGTTTGACGGAGCTACAACGCGAGGCTCGGGGCCAAGGGTCTCAAGATCCTCCGTCAGAGAAACCACCGCGCCTCCTTTCCGCGAAACGCCCGGGACGTGCCGGTTGGTCGGACACGCCCCGGGCAGGGATGGCCCCTCCGATCACTCCGGGGAGGGGACTACCCCCAGCTGCCGCATCATGCCGAGGGCGTCGTATAGTTCTCCCACATCTCCTCGATCTTCCCGCTCACCAGGCGGGCCACGGCGATCCCCGTGAACTCGACCCGTTTGCCGGTGGGGGCTATGCCCATGAGCTCACCCCCGTGCGTGCCACGAGCCGTCCAGCGGTAGGCCACCTTGTCCCCTTCGGCCATCTGATCCTCTATTGGTTTGGTGCAGGTCGGGGAATGCGGCGCGCAGCATGGCGGCGTACGCCTTCACGTTCTCGGGCCCGCGCAATTCCTCTCCGGCGGGGTCGTGGTACACGAAATCGGGGGCGAAGAGCTCGTCCGCCACGCCCAAATTCCCCCGGTTAAAG
>CAWDDB010000002.1:0-229283 GCA_963800975.1 uncultured Rubrobacteraceae bacterium
GCCTGGGCCTCGTCGCCTTTCGTGGCGAGCGGTTCCTCGACGAACACGGCCTTCCCGTGCTCCAGGCAGAGCAGCGCTTGCCGGCCGTGGGCCGATTCGTCGGTAACGACGTCCACGGCATCCAGGTCCTCGGAGGCGAGCATGGTCTCCAGATCCGTATCGAAGCGCCTCGACGCCGTAGTCTTGGCCGCACCGCCCGAGGACCTCTCCATCGACGTCGCACAAGGCCACCAGCCGGCAACCCGGAAGCTCGGAGAGGACCCGCGCGTGGAGCCGACCGAAGCGCCCCAGACCGACGACACCGACCTTGACTTCCTTCACCGACGCACCTCCAGAATCTCTCCCAACGCCCCGACATCCCCGGGCTCCACGACCGGTGAGGTGACGCCTCGCATCCCGGCGAGGGCGGCGGGGTCTTTTAGGCCGTGTCCCGTGAGGATCAGCACCGTGGTCTCTCCGTCCTCAATGACGTTCCTCCCGAGGGAGCCTCCGGTAGGCCGCGACGACCACGGCGGCGCCAGGCTCGACGAAGAGGCCTTCGGATGTGGGCGAGATCCGCCATGGCGGCCCGCGTCTCCTCCTCGGAGACGGCGATGGCTCTTCCGCCGCTCCCGCGCACTACGGAGAGCGTCCGCGTACCGTCCTCAGGGTACCCTCGTAGGGCGTCCGCGATGGAGGAGGAAGCCGTCTTAACCGGCCTCATCCCACGGATCGACCTCTTCGTCGCCGGCCTCGAAGGCGCGCGCGATCGGGTGCGCAGCCGGCCGCCTGGACCGCCACCATGCGCGGACCGGTCTCTCCTGTCGCGCCCAGTTCCCCGAAACCCTTGTGGATGGCCGACAGGAGCGGTCCGGCGCCCACCGGCACGAGCACCCAATCCGGCACCCGTCTCCCGAGTTGCTCGAAGACCTCGTAGGCCACGGTCTTGTCCCCTTCGAGCATGTATGGGTTGACGTAGGTGGAGGTTAGGTTGGCCCAGCCGTGTTCCTCTGCCGCCGCCAGCGCGAGCGCGTGCGCGTCGCTGTAGTCGCCCCGCACGCGGACGATCCTGGCGCCGACGGCCTCGATCTGCTGCAGCTTGGCCGGTGGGGTGGATTCGGGAACCACGCACGCCGCCGGGAGACCGGCTCGGGCCGCGTAGGACGCAACCGCCACGCCCGTGTTACCCGTGGAGGCACAGAGAAGGCCGGAGAGATCCAGCTCTCGTGCCACGGTCGCGGCGACCGCTACCGGACGGTCCTTGAAGGAGGCCGTCGGGTTCACGGTCTCGTTTTTCAGCAGCAACCCTCTGGAGGGACCGAGCCGCCCGGCTCGGAGCAGCGGTGTGCCTCCTTCACCGAGCGTCACGGGCTCTGCGCCCGCGGGGACGCGGGAGGAAGCGTCGGTAGCACCATATCCCCTCGTCGGCCGTGCCGATCGAGGGCTCGTAGGTACCTGGGTAGGTGAAAAACAGGCAGGAACCGCAGGCCGGGCAAGCGTAGAGGTTGGTAATCTCCCCGCCCCAGGAGCAGCGGTGGCAGGCCAGCTTTGCCACCGCGGTCGTGTCGGGCCGGTGGCTGGAGGTGCTCATCCTCGCTACTTCTCCGCGCCGGCGGTCAGCCCCTCGACGAAGTACCGACCGATAAAGGCGAAGATGATGACGACCGGTACGGCCGTGGCCACCGCCGCCGCGGCGAGGATGCCCCAATCGACGTTGTACTGCTGGATAAAAGCTCCTAGACCCACAGGGCAAGGTCTTCTTCCCCTCGTCGACGATGAAGGCCGAGGCGAACATGTACTCCGTCCAGGACCACACGAAGGAGAAGATGGCCGCCGCCGCGATGCCCGGCGCGGTGAGGGGCAAGACTATGGAGAAGAGGATGCGCATCCTCCCGGCGCCGTCGATGGCCGCCGCCTCCTCGATCCCCGCCGGTATCGCCCCGAAGAAGCCGCGCATGAGCCAGACGCTGAAGGGCGCGGTGAAGGTGACGTTGACGATTATCAGGCTCAGGAGGTTGTCGATGAGACCCACCTTGTCATACATTGGTCAGCGGGATGAGCAGCACTACGCCAGGAAAGACGTAGGTGATGATTAGCGCCAGGTACAGGGGTCTGCGGCCAGGGTACCTGGTGCGATAGACACTGTAGGCGGCGAGCAGCGCCAGGGTTATGGAGACGACCGTGCTGATGATGTGCGACGATCGCACTGTTCGTCAAGTACGTGAAGTACTGGGCCGCCTGTTGCAGGTTCCGATAGTTGTCCAGGGTCAGGGTGTCGAGGTTGATCCCGATGCCCTGCTGTGATCAGCTCGCTGTTCGGGCGGAACGAGGCGAGAAATATCCACAGGAAGGGCACGATCACTATGCCCAGAACCACGACGACCACGGGCGTAGCGAAGGCCCTGTCGAACGGCGTATCCCATACTAGAACACCTCCGTGTCGGACTCGCCGGCCGGCACGAACATGATGTAGAGCACGGAGAAGATCAGGAGGAACACGCAAAGCAGGACGGAGATGGCGCTGGCCTCGCCCATGGCGAAGCCGTTGAAGGCCCGGTCGTAGATCATGACGGGCAGGGTTCTGTGGCCCCGGAAGGTCCGCCCTGGGTCAGCAGCCAGATCACATCGAAGATGTTGAACGCCCACAGGGTCCCTATGAGCCCCACGACGTAGAGTACCGGCTGCAGCTGCGGCAGGGTGATGGCTGAGGAAGTTTGGGTGGCTCGCGCCGTCGACCTTGCGCGGCCTCGTATAGCTCGCGCGGGTATCTCTGAAGCCCCGCCAGTATGATCAGCGCGAGGAACGGGAACCAGCGCCAGGCGTTGATCGATGATCACGGTGGGCGAGCCCAGCGGCGGGCCCAGGAAGTCGATCGGCTCGTCGGAGATGCCCGCTGGTCAGACGAAGTTCACGATCCCGTAGCAGGCGTTGAGCATCCAGCGCCAGAGGATCGCGATGACGATCGTCGGTATGATCCAGGAAAGGATGATCCAGGTGCGCGCGAAGCGCCGGCCCCGGAAAGCCTGGTTCAGCGCGAGCGCCGTCGCGAAGGCCAGGACGGTCTGCACCATGGCCCCGCCTATCGCCCAGATCGAGGCTCCGCCGAACGCGATCCAGAACTCCGGCATCCCCGAGCACCATGGTGTAGTTGTCGAGCCGATAAACTCGGCCGCCGTGCCGATGATCCCGGCGTCGGTGAAGCGACGTAGACCGCGTAGGCCAGGGGCCGCTATCGTGATCACGAGCCAGAGCACGAGCGGCCCGATCAGCGGGTATCCGAAGGGCGCACTACCCGTTCTGACGTCGTGCAGAGAAACCCCGAAAGGATGTCTGTTTAGCTTTCAAAACGGCTGACCTCCTGGCGCCCCCGGCCGACTTCAGGCCGGGGATCGCTCAACTCTGCGTACCTAACTCGCCGCGCCCTGCATCTCCTGCTGCCCCCACGCGACGGCGGCCTTCGGGAGAGTCGCCCTCGACGATGGCCTTCTGCACGACCTGGGAGAGCAGGTTCTCGGCCGAGATCTGGCCGATCCCCGGCGGGATCTCGTCCCCGGTGAACCCGAACAGATACCCGTACTTGGACTGCTCGACCATCATGTTGACGGCCTCGGGGTACTTGCCGAGCACCTCGGAGTCTTTCCAGGCCGGGGTGTCACCGTCCTCCGTTACGGGCAGGAAGAGGCCCGGTTCGGCAAGCAGGAGGTCCGCGTAGTTCTTGGGCTCCAGGACGAACTTCAGGAACTCCTTGGCCGCCTCCTTCTTCTCCTCCTCGTCGGTGAGGAGCATGGCCCCGTTCGAGTAGTAGATGCTCCCCCGCTCGCCGTCCGGCGGCCACGGGACCGGCGCGACGCCCAGGTCGCTGGCGGGCCGGCCGGACTCCTCCTCGAACGGGCCGAGGAACTGGCCCTTCTCGATGGCCATGGCGAGCGTGCCGTTGTTGAGAGCCGCCTGCGGCTCGGCCCAGGTCCAGGAGTTGCTTCCCGGCGGAGAGAACTCCGAGAGCTCCTTGTAGAACGCGAGCGTCTCGACGTTGTGCGGCGTGTCGAACGCGACGTTCCCGTCCTCGGCGAAGAGCTCCTTGCCGCCGTTGGTGATCATGAACGTGTAGAACTCCTGATCCGTGTAGAGGTGCTTGCTCGAGGTGATGCCGATCCCGTACTTGTCGCCGCTGGTGAGCTGCTCGGAGTACTGGCGCAGCTCGTCCCAGTTCTTGCGGAGGGCTGTTCGGGTCGAGCCCGGCGGCCTCGAACATGTCCTTGCGGTACCAGAGCATCTGGATCATGCCGAATAGCGGCACCGCCCAGGTGTGCTCCCTCGTACCTGTAGGGCTGTATGGCGTCTGGGGAGGAACGGGTGCGAGGAGTTGATCTCCTCGACGATGTCCGCCACCGGCTGGACGGCGCCGGTCTCCTTGATCGCCACGGTGAAGTCCGGGATGGTGAACTGGATGTCGGGCGGCTCCCCGCCTGGATCGCCGAGGTGGTCTTCTGGTAGACGTCCTCCCAGTTCTGTACCTGCTGCTTGACCTCGAACTGGTCCTGGGACTTGTTGAAGGCGTCTATGACCTTCTGAAACTGCTGGACCCTGTTCGGCGGCTGCTCCTGGTGCCAGAGGGTCAGCGGGACCTTGCCGCCCGCAGCTCTCCTCGCCCGCCGCCGCAACCGGCGACCCCCAGCAAGGCCGCGCCGGCAAGGCCGGCGCCACCCGATCTTCAGGAAGTCCCGGCGGCTCATCCCGCCGAGCATCCGTGCGTCCGCCACGCTTCTCCTGGCCATGATTCTTACTCCTTTCCTGTATGCGCTGTCTGTCTCGCGCCGATCTGTAGCCGAACTCCTCCAAGAACTCCTTGGCCTCGACCACCACCCGGTCGAAGTCCGCCAGCCCCAGCCCCGCGGGCTCGCCCACGCCTATGTTCCCTCCGACCTGCCATCCCTCCCACTCGACGCTGCAGTAACCGGAGAAGCCGATCTCCTCCAGCGCCTCGCGGACCTCGCCGAAGTCGACCAGCCCGCCGCCCATCCAGGTATGGTTGGTCTGCGCGATGGAGGGCAGCCCGATCTCGTCCTTCACGTGCACGATGTCTATGAGGTCGCCGATCTCCTTTATGGCCTCTTTGACCCCCATGAACGGCTTCACGGTGGTGTAGAAGGTCCCGGTGTCCACCGTCGCGCGGACGTTGTCCCGGTTCACCTCCTCGATGAGCCGCAGCAGGAGCGGCACCCGGTTCACGATGCTGCCCTGCAGCAGCTCGATGCTCACGTTCACGCCCTTGTCTGCTGCGTAGGCCGCGACCTCGTCCACCGCCCCTACGGCCTGAGCCCACGCCTCCTTGCGGCTGAGCAGTATGTTCAGCGGCGGGTCGTAGTAGCCGTCGCCCAGGAGGGTGCACACGGAGCTCGCGCCGAGATCCGCGGCGGCGTCCACCGCCTGCTTGAAGCTCGCTATCCCGCGCTCGCGGTCGAAGTGGCGCGGCGAGACGAAGGTCGAGTGTGCCCCGATGTAGCCGAAGTCCAAGTCCCAGCTCACGCAGCCTGGCAGGAAACTCCTCGACGAACCTCGGGTAGTCCTCCTCCAGGATCTTCGGATAGATCACGTCTATGCCGTCGTAGCCGCTCTCGGCTATTCTTTCCGCGCACCAGACGAGCGGCTTGTCCCCCCATGAATTCCAGGCAGGTCCGGCCGCCTCCAACCTTCCCCAGGGCATGTTGGGCCACACCTCGAATGTCAACTTCACGCTTCTACCTCCCCATCCCTCCCGGCGACCCACCGTACTGCCTGGTACCAGAACCGGGCGTAGTGCGGCCACCGCACGAAGTCGCTGCCCCAGTGCGGGGCGCAATCCGAGGTTATGGTCATCACCCGTCCCGAGCCGTACTCACCGACGGCCAAGAAGGGGTCTCCATCCTCCCCGATCCGGCCCAGCAGGCGGCCGCCGTTCTGGATCCCCCCTGCCCGGTTGTAGCCCATGAAGATGGGCGTCTCGCTCCAGTCGATTCCGGCGGTTACCGGGTGACCGTCATCTATATCGAAGATGGGCGCGCCTTCTGGAGCCTCGATGCGGTCGTCGGGCAGGGGCAGTATCTCTAGCGGCAGTACCTTCGCCACCGGGGTCCCGTACCACCGGCCTTTCCCGTAGTGACCCTGAAAGGTGAAGTAACCCCCGCAATAGAGGAGACCGCCGCCGGACTCGACGTAGCGCGCGATCTCCTTCAGGCGATTGGGCCCCATCGGCACCTGGTAACGACGCTCGCCGGGGTAGGTCACGAGGGTGTCGTGACTTATGTCGCTGAGTATCACCGCATCGTACTCGCCCAGAGCCTCGGCGGTCTCGGGGAAGTCCGAGTACGCGACGTGCGACGGCATGCGCACCACCTCGACGCCGTCTCCCTCGAGCGCGGACTGCAGATGAGTCCCCGCGTCCCACACCTGGTCTACGACAGGGTAGATCTCGGCCCCCTCGAGCCCTAGCATAGCGATGATCGCGGAGTCGCCCGCGTACAGTACCTTCATGCGCTCCCCCCGTCTGTCTCGGTCTCCGACTCGGCGAGCAGTAGCGCCGCGCCCGTCACCCCAACATCGTTTCCCAGCCCTGGTGGCACCAACTTCACGATCTCCCCGAGGGCCGGCAATGCTCGGCGCCTCAACTCGCGTTCGACCGGCTCCATGTAGGCTCTCCCGGCCCGACCGACGCCGCCGCCGAGGACTATGGCCTCCGGGTTGTTGATGTTCACGTAATCCGCCAGCGCCAATCCCAGTGCCTTGCCGGCCGTCTCCACCACTCGAGCGGCCACCGCATCGCCCTCTCTGGCGGCCTCGAATATGGTCTGCGGGGCTAGGTCTTCGACGGTCATTGCGGAATAAGCTTCCTCCGCCCCACCAGTGAGCATCTCCCTCGCACGGTTGACCATCCCGGCCCCGGAAGAGAAGACCTCCACGCAGCCGTGGTCGCCGCAGCCGCAGAGCGGGCCGTCGGGGTCCACCACCACGTGCCCTATGTCGCCGGCACCACCTGTCGCGCCCCGGTAGAGGGTGCCATCCAGGATGAGCCCGCCGCCGATACCGGTGCCCGCCGTCACGTAGAGGAAGTGCCTGAACTCCCGCCCGGCTCCGAGCCTTGCTTCGGCCAGAGCGGCCGCGTTCGTGTCCTTGTCCACCTCGACCCGCAGCCCATCGAGCTCCTGCTCCAGACGCTCCTTGAGGGGAACGTTCCTCCACCCCAGGTTGGAGGCCAGAACCACCGCCCCGGTCCTCCAATCCGTAAGTCCGGCGGCACCGACCCCGACGCCGGCGACTTCTTGCTCCGCGACAGAGGACCGGTCGAGCACCTCTCGCACGCAGGCCGCTATCCTGCGGATCACTTCGTCCGCACCTTCCTGCGCCAGGGTCGGCCTCTCGGACCGGCCCAGAATCCCCATGCCGTCGTCGAAGACCGCGGCCCTGACATTCGTGCCGCCCAGGTCGACGCCCACGGAGACGATCCGGTCGATGTCTCGGCCGTCACTCACAGGTGCCGAATCCTTGCCTTGAGACGTTCCACGAGCCGCCGATTGTGCTCTGAGGCTCCCGGCATGTTGCTGCTGCGGTAGACGGGAGGCTCCACCCCCTCCGCCGCGAGCGTGCACGACGCCTCCACGAAGATCGCGTTGAGCAGCGTGGCACCGATAACCGTCGACGTGGGCCCCGCTTTCAGGCCGGTTCCGTCCACCTCGACCGTGGCGTCCCCTGGCTCTCCGAGGTTGTCCAGGGTGAGGTCGGCGACCTCGTACAGACGCGCGGACGCCCCGGGCCCGGGTTCCACCGACTTGGAATAGGCCACCGAGGAAATGGCGAGCACCTTGAGACCGGCTTCCCTGGCAAGCAAGGCCATCTCCACGGGCGCTGCGTTGACCCCCGAGTTGGAGATGACTATCAGGAGGTCGCCCTCTTCGAAGCCGTACTTGTCGGCCACGATCGGCGAATACCCCGGCAGCTTCTCCAACCTCGTCGATGTCGCTGCCCCCTCGTGCAGCATAAGGCCGGACTCCAGGATGGCGTTCACCGGGGCGAGCCCGCCGGCCCGGTAGAGCCCTTCCTCGGCGAGCATGTGCGAATGCCCACTGCCGAACACGTGGACCAGCCGGTCCGCGCGCAGGACCTCGGCCACCAATGCGCCGGCTTCGCGGATCGGTCCCAGCTGCTCGTCCTGCAGGCGCCCGACCATCGCCCCGATCCGCCCGAGGTAGCCATCCGCACCGCTCACGTGGGGCCTCCCTTCCTTGCCTTTCGCTTGAACAGCATCGCGGAGAAGCGGTAACGATCCCCCCTGTACAGCGACTTGACGTACTCGATCGGTCTGTCTCCCTCCGCGTACGAGGTCCGCTCTATGAGAAGCGCCGGGGAGCCGACCGGTACGGTGAGGAGCTCGCTCTCGGCCTCCCGCACCACGGTGGCCTCCAGGTGCTCCTCGGCCTTGAGGAGCTCGACACCGCGGCGCTCGAGCGCTCGGTACAGGGAGCCCGATTCGAGGTCTTCCTCGAGCAGCCAGGGAACGTGGCTCCTGGGAAGGTAGCTCGTCTCGACACACATAGGTTCTTCGTCCGCGGTCCGGAGTCTGTGGATGCGGAACACGTCGTCATTTCCGGAGAGTCCCAGAGCTCGGTAGACCTTCTCCGGAGCTTCATCGGCGATGCCCAACCCCAGAAGCCTGGCACCAGGCCTGAGGCCCCGGTTGCGCATGTCGCCCGTGAAGCTGGTCAGTTCCAGGAGGTCCTGGTGCATCTTGGGATTGGAGACGAAGGTTCCCTTGCCCGGCACGCTATAAAGGTAGCCGTCCGCGACGAGGTTGGACATCGCCGCCCTCGCGGTCATGCGACTGATGCCCAGGGTCTCAGCGATCTCCCTCTCCGATGGAGCACGCTGACCGGACGAGAGCTTCCCGCTGTCTATCATGTCCATGACTATCCGTTCGACCTGAGAGTAGATGGGTACCGAGCTGTCTTTCTGCACGTCCTCGCCACCGAACGATCTCACCTTCTCCCTCCGCCCTATACTGGTATAGTCCGGTATAGTCCACAAGAGTAGGGCAAGCTGTCCCTGGTGTCAAGCGTGGAAAGGTGGCGACACCATCAGGCGTCAGTCCACGGGAAAAACTGGAAGCGGTGCGCGGGGGATGCAACTCACTGAACGAAAGCAGCGCAATGGTTCCCGCTACTATGTACTCGGATCACATGTTTCCTGCTAGTTCTCGGTCCTCTGGTCCAGGTGCCGGACCTGAATCCAAATCAGAATCAACTGATCGAGATCAGCCATCGCACATTACAGTGCTTACTTTTGCATTCCGCTATTCAGTTTGCTTAATCGATCTATGCCTCGTCCGACGTGAGTATTGTCCCGTAACGCACAGGCCTGTAGCGATCTGGTTGCAGTACAAAGACTCGGAAGTGGCGGCTGGCACCCGTACATTTGCTTGCTATTTGCAGGGTATACGGGGAGCTGCCGGAGAAGGATTCGAACCTTCACTAACTGATCCAGAGTCAGTCGTGCTGCCGTTACACCATCCGGCATGGCAACGCGGCGTATTGTAACGCGTGATGATTCTTCCGTCGAGGCGTTACCGGGCGGGCTGCGCGACGCCGCCGGTCTCCATGGAACGCAGGATGTTTATCCGCTCCTCTATCGGCGGGTGGGTGGAGAAGAGGCCCTTGGCGCGCTTCTCGAAACCCTTTACGGGGTTGACGATGTAGAGGTGGGCCGTGGCGCGGTTGGCCGCCTCGAGGACCTCCCTGTCGCCACTGATCTTCTGCAGGGCATCCGCCAGTCCCTTCGGGTTGCGGGTGAGCTGGACTGCGGTGGCGTCGGCGAGGTACTCGCGCTTGCGCGAGATGGAGAGCTGGAGCAGGCGGGCGAAGAGCGGGGCCAGGATGGCGAGCACGATGGCCACGACCATCATGATCAGCTGCACGTAACCGCCGCCCTCTCCGCGTCCTCCTCCCCCACCACGGCCGCCGCCTCCGAAGCCACCGCCGAACCACAGGCCGCGCAGGAAGAAGTCGGAGATCAGGACCGTCGTGCCGACCAGGATGCCGACGAGCATCGAGTAACGGATGTCGAAGTTGCCGACGTGGGACATCTCGTGCGCTATCACGCCCTGCAGCTCGTCGCGGTCCAGCTTATTCAACAGGCCCGAGGTCACGGCGACGGTGGCGTGTTCGGGGTCCCGGCCCGTGGCGAAGGCGTTGGGGGCGCTGTCCTGGATTATGTAGACCTTGGGCATCGGGAGGCCGGCGGCTATGGACATCTCCTCGACCACGTTGAAGAGGACGGGGGCGTCTTTGTGTGTGATCTCCTTCGCCTGCGAGGCCGCGAGGACCAACCTGTCGCCGCCGTAGTAGGTGGCGAGGCCTGAGATTACGCCGACGACGAAAGCCAGGGCGAGGCCGAAAAGGGCTCCCGTGGGGTCCCCGATCCAGGCGTACCCGATCACGTACCCGAAGACGGCAACGAACCCGATAAACACCGCGATGAGGAACAGGCTGTGGCGCCGGTTCAGGGCAATGCGCTCGCGGAAGGTACCCTCGTAGGGGTTTTCGGTCATCGCCTCAGTCGTAGGAGACCGTCACGGACTCCCGCTCGGGGCCAACGGCCTCGAAGTACTCCCGCTCGGTGAAGCCCATCATGCTGGCGAAGAGCACCGCGGGGAAGCTCTGTATCTTGGTGTTGTAGTCGCTCACCGAGTCGTTGTAGTGCTGCCTGGCGAAGGAGATCTTGTTCTCCGTCGAGGACAGCTCCTCCTGGAAGTCCAGCAAGACCGTGTTGGACCTGAGCTCTGGGTAGTTCTCCGCCACGGCAAACAGGTTCCCGATAGCACCCGAGAGCCGCGCCTCGGACTGCGCCTGCTCGCCAACGCTCTGCGGCTGCATTGCCTGCGAGCGGGCCTGCGTGATCTGGGTGAGCACGTCCTGCTCCTGGCGGAAGTACTTCTTCACGCCCTCGAGGAGGTTGGGGATCAGGTCGTAGCGGCGCTTGAGCTGCACGTCTATCTGCCTGTACGCCTCCTCCGTCTCGTTGCGCCGCCGCACCAGCCCGTTGTACGTCGAAACCGCAAAGATCACGAGCACCACTAGCACGACTACGATGATTATCAGCAAGATCAAGCTCATCCAGAACCTCCGGGGTTAAGGATTCATCCCCGTTATTATATCCGCACCACGCAAACCCGTATTAAGGACGGAAGCCCTGCCCGAGTACGACCCCCTGGCCGAACTCTACGACCTCGAGTACGTCCACGACTACGACATCCCGTTCTGGCTCTCCGTGGCCGGGCGCGAGGGGGACCCCGTCGTCGAGTGGGGAGCAGGCACAGGACGTCTCGCCGTCCCGCTCTCCAGGGAAGGCTTCGACGTCACGGGCGTCGAACTGTCCGGACCGATGGTCGAAAGGGGCCGGGAGAAGGCTGGATCCACGACCTGGATCCAGGGCGACATGCGCAGCGCGAAGCTGGGACGCAGGTACGGCCTGGCCGTCTGCGCCTTCAACTCTTTCCTTTGCCTGCTGAGCCCGGACGACGCCCTGGCATTCCTGCGCAACGCCAGGGAGCACCTGAGGCCCGGCGGGCTGCTCGGCATCGAGGTCTCCGCCTTCTCGCCCGAGGAGCTCGTGGACCCCCCGGGCGGTCCGAGGCTGCAGCACGATTTCTCGCGGCAGCTACCCGACGGAAGGCTCGACCGGTTCTCGATCTCGCGCTACGACGCCGCTTCGCAGCTACTCTCGATGCGCCTGTTCTACGAGGTGTACGGCGCCTCGGGCGAGCTGGAGGAGAGGCGGGCGCACGACCTGACGATCAGGGTGACGGGCCGCGACGAGTTAACGCTGATGCTCGGGCTGGCGGGGTTCGAGGTCGAGGCGGTGTACGGCGGGTTCGAGGGAGAGCCGTTCGCCGCGGATAGCGACCACCTGACCTGCTGGCGCGTCGCGGTTAGGGTTCTTCTAGAGGCCCGAAGTCTCTGGCATCGGCGGTGTCGTAGATCTCCACGCTCTCCCAGCCTGAGCAGGCGATTGCCGAGACGGGGGAAGTCCGCGACCTCCACCTCGTGGCTCTCGCCGCCGAGCAGGTAGACGAGGTCTCCGTCGTAGGGGTTGCGCAGGTGGTGGGCCACCCCCGGGGTCGGGAAGCCCATGAAGTCTCCCGCTGCCACCTCGAATTCTTCGCCGTCAATCTC
Source organism: uncultured Rubrobacteraceae bacterium (assembly GCA_963800975.1). Taxonomy (GTDB): domain Bacteria; phylum Actinomycetota; class Rubrobacteria; order Rubrobacterales; family Rubrobacteraceae; genus JALYGY01. The sequence goes on from CAWDDB010000002.1 coordinate 12,177, forward strand.
GGCGACGCCGCGCCCCGAGAGGATGTAGATCCACTCCTCCTCCCTGTAGTGGGAGTGGTAGATAAAGGACTCCTTACCGGCCGGGATCCTCGCCAGGTTAACCCCCACGCGGGACAGCCCCACAAGCGCCCCCAGACGGGTGCCGATGATCTCCGAGTTCGGGTTCCACGGGTGGGAGATCCCGGACGCCTTCTCGGCTATCTCATCCGCCCTGACAAGGAACCTTCGCTGTGCCATCTCGCACCCTCCTGCTCGTGGACCGGACCCGACAGGGAAAGTTTACTGCGCTCGACGTCCGAGGCCGCGCGACTCCGGTCGCCGGTGTAATGGACCGGTGCTCCGTTGTGACCCGCTTTGGCGCCTTCGAGCCGGACCGCCTGGTTCCGGCGCGTGTTTCCGAGAGGCTCGTACGGGTATTGAGATAGGCTATGGCGAACTACAGCGTGCGGACCATAGATCGGCGTGGCTTCCTCAAGCTGGGCGGGGCGTCGCTCGCCGGCGCGGCCCTGCTCGGGGTCTCGGGCTGCGGTGGCGGGGGGACCATAGGCAGCGGGACGGGCGGGGGCGGCAACGTCTTCACCTTCGGCCGGGGCGCTGACTCGGTCACGCTCGACCCCATACATTCCACCGACAGCGAATCGTCGAAGGTGTGCATCCAGATCTTCGACACCCTCGTGGGCTTCGAGCCTGGCAGCGTCGATGTTGTTCCCATGCTCGCCACCAATGTTCCCGAGGCCGAGAACGACGGGCTCGTGTACACCTTCGAGCTGAGGGAAGGCGTCAAATTCCACGACGGCGCACCCTTCGATGCCGAAGCCGTGGTCTTCAACTTCGACCGCTGGCGCGACACCAAGAACCCCTACCACAAGGGCGGCGGGGCGCAGGGCGCCAACTTCTCGCGCTACGGGGTGGAGTTCGGCGGCTTCGACGACGACTCGAACATCGAGAGCGTCGAGGCGCTGGACGACTACACCGTGCGCTTAACCCTCAAGCAGCCCCAGGGCGCGTTCCTGAACGATATCGCTATCTACACGTTCGGTATGGCGTCGCCGAAGGCCATAGAGGAGAACGTAGAGGGCTTCTGGCAGAAGCCGGTTGGGACGGGGCCTTTCAAGTTCGCCTCGTGGGAGCAGGGCTCCGAGGTCAGGCTCGAGGCCAACGAGGACTGGTGGGGCAGGGACCTGCCCGAGGAGCGAGGGCGGCGGGGGCCCGAACGTGGACGCCCTGATCTTCCAGTCCATAAAGGACAACACTTCGAGGGTCGCGGCGCTCTCGGGCGGGGAGCTCTCCGCCGCAGACGGCCTCACCCCGGACGATATCCCGACCGTCGAGCAGGGCCAGGATCTCCGGGTGGAGTTCCAGCCGCCCCTGAACGTCGGGTACGTCGCGATGAACGTCCAGAAGGAGCCCTTCGGCGACGTGCGCGTGAGGAGGGCCGTGGCGCTGGCCACGAACATGTCGGGGATCGTGGAGGGTTTCTACGGCGACACCGCGGAGGTCGCCTCCAACCCGATGCCGCCCATCGTCCCGTACTTCAACGAGAGCGTCGAGCCCTACGCGTACGACCCGGACGAGGCCAGGCGGCTGCTCGAACAGGCCGGCCTCGGCGACGGCTTCGAGACCACCCTCTGGTACATGCCGATTCCCAGGCCCTACATGCCGGACGCCAAGGGCGTCGCCCAGGCCATGCAGCAGGACCTCAAGGAGGTCGGCATAGAGGTCGAGCTGACGACCCGCGAGTGGGGTACCTACATCGAGGAGACGGGATCCGGGGCGCACGACATGTGCATCCTCGGCTGGAGCGGCTCGAACGCCGACCCCGACACTTTCCTCAACATACTCCTGAACAGCGCCTACGCCACCAAGGAAGACGCCCTCAACGTCTCCTACTACAAGAACAAGGAGCTGGACGACCTCCTGAACAGCGCCCTGCGCTCAGCGGACGACGCGGAGCGGCGCGACCTGTACTACAGGGCGCAGGAGATCATCCACGAGAACGTCCCGATGGTGCCGGTGGCCTACGCTGAGCCTCCCCTCGGTTTCCAGGGAGTGGTCGAGAACTACACCCCGAGCCCGACGGGCGATAGGTTTAACGCCATATCTATCTCCGGACAGTAGAAGAATTTGGAATTGTGAATTTGGAATGTGGAATTGAGGGGGGCGGGGGCCTATCGCCTAGTTGGGAGAACGGGCGGAGGACAGGGTCCGCGTCCTATGCTCTAGCGTCGATCCGATTTAGGAACGCTAGCACCCGCCCCCAGAGTTCCTCCGAGGACGCGAGATCGTACTCTGGCAGGTCAGGGTCCGTGAACAGGTGGGCCGAGCCAGGGTACGAGTACTCTTCGAAGGTCGCCCCTGCTCTCCTGACGGCCTCGTCGAGGGCGGCCACCTCCTCCGCCTCTACCCAGGGGTCCGCCTCGGCGTAGTGCACCTGAGCAGGCATCCCCTCGGGCCAGCGCTCCACGCCAAACCCACTAAACTCTTCCACGGGAACGGCGCTATGCATAAACACAGCCCCCCGAGCGCCGGGCCTACCCGCAGCCAACAACTCGGCGGGCACGACCCCCAGAGAGAACCCGGCGAAAACAAGCCCCTCAGGCAGCTCGGCCACAGCCTCCCGCGCCCTACGCACGATCTCCTCGTAACCGACCTCGTCGCGCTTGCGCAGCCCCTCGTCGAGATCGTCGAACACCTCGCCGTCATAGTAGTCGGGCGTGTGGACCGTATGCCCGGCCGCACGCAGCCTGTCCGCCGCGGCCATCACCCCGGGCCGCAACCCGAGAGCGGAATGAAACAGAACCACCTCAGCCACCGAAACCCCTCCCACCTTCAATTCAGAATTCCGAATTCTGAATTCAGAATTCTACTCTGGTGTGTCTGGCCCGGAGGTACGAAACTCCTCCCAGGCCCTCTCCATAAACGCCGGGTCCAACAGGAGGTCGGCTCCGGTCATCGCCAGGGCCCCGGCCATGTGGAGCATCGCCTCCTGGCCGCGCGGGGAGGAGGCGGCCTCCCTGAACTCTTCAGAGTGTCCCGAGACGCCATGGGGGGCTATCTTTATGTAGGGATGGATCGTCGGCAGGACCAGGCTGACGTTGCCTATGTCGGACGAACCGATGCCGCCCTTGAGGATGGGCTCCTCGACCTCCTCGCCGGCCTCCGTGAGGTAGCTAGCGACCCTGGTCGCGATCGTGCGGTTGTTCTTCCGCTCGGTGTAGAGCGGGCCCTCGTTCTCGACCTCGACCCTGGTGCCTGTGGCCCTCGCGGCGCCTTCGGCGCAGGCCTTGACGCGCTCCACCAGCTCCAGGGTCTTCTGCGTGGTCAGGTCCCGCACCAGGTAGGACGCTTCCGTGTAGTCCGGGACGACGTTAGGGGCGGCGCCGCCGTTGGTTATGACGCCGTGCAGCCTGGCGGACTCGGGGGTGTGCTGCCTGAGGGCGTCGAGCGCGACGAAGAACTGGATCATGGCCGCGAGCGCGTTCCTGCCACCCTGCGGGTGGCCCGCGGCGTGCGCCGCCTTGCCGAAGAACGCGACCTTGAGGTGGGCGATGGCTGTCGCGTGGCGCCAGGGCCAGGTGCGGACCCCCGGATGGAACATGAGCGCGGCGTCCACGCCATCGAAGACCCCGGCCTCGAGCTCGTAGACCTTGCCCCCCGCGCCCTCCTCGCCAGGCGTTCCTATCGCCAGTATCGTACCGTCCGGGTCGGGCAACGCGCGATGCAAGGCAGTGGCCGCCGCGAGCCCTCCCGAGGCGATGAGGTTGTGGCCGCAAGCGTGGCCTATCTTCGGCAGCGCGTCGTACTCCATGAGGAAGGCGATCCTGGGCCGCCCGCCCTTGCCCGCCTTGCCGACGAACGCCGTGGGCATACCCGCGATCGACTCCTCGACCTCGAACCCCTCGTCCCTCAGCCACCCCGCGAGTCGCGAGCTGGCGTAGCGCTCCTCGAAGGCGGTCTCCGGATTGGCGTGCAGGTCGAGGCTGAGCGCGACGATATCCTCCTCGATCTCCGCCATGGCCTCGCGAACCCCGCCATGCACGCTCTCCCTGCTCAACAAACCGCACCACTCCTCAATACAGGTAGCCCCGTCCTCGAGCTCAAGAACAACTCACCACGGTAGCGAACCCGACGCCCGAAACCTGTAACCGGATACCCATCTAATCCAGATCCTGCGGTCGCAGGGGCTTGAGCCTCGGCACGAAGCGGGGGACGAGCCCGCAGTAGCGCCGGTACGGCTCCCCGAACCGGCCGCGCAGCTCGCGCTCTTCGAGCGGGAGCTGCAACGCGAGCTGCGCCAGGTACAGCGCGGCGAGCAGGATCAGGCCCCAGCTGCGGGTAAGGAGACCCGCGCTCAGGATCAGGGAGAAGTCCGTAACGTAGAGCGGATTCCTCACGTACCGGTAAGGCCCCTCGACCACGAGCCGCTGGGGCACCCGATTCTCCTCTGCCCCGGCCCCCGGCGGGAAGAGGGCGCCCGCGAAGAGCAGCCGCGCCCAGCCCATCTTCGCCACGGCCCACGTCCCCACCCCGACCGACACTACCAGGGCGACCCCGCCGAGAACCTGCAGCGACAGTGCACCATCCCACCTCCAGCCGAGCCACCACGGGGCGAGAAGCACCAGGACGAGCGTCGTGCCTCCCCACAGCCCGACCACCTCTACCAGATACCAGGCCCCGAGCCCACGGCTCCCGAGCCACCTCCGCCAGAAAGCGAGCATCGGGTACGTCAGGAGGTCGATAACGATCATGCCCCCATAGAACGCCGCCACGTAGAGCGGCGTAAGCACCCACCGCCCCAACAACGCATCCGCAACCCCGCACACGACGAACGAAGCCACCCACGCCACCGCCGGAACCACATGCCGTTCGCCCCGCGCCGAAGCCCTTACGTCCACCCTCGGACCTTAACACGGTTATGAATCTGGAATTATGAATGTGGAACTCTGAAATCTTCATTCGTCATTCCAAATTCTTTAGAACATTTCGCGTGCCGGGGTGGGCAGGTTCAGGTAGTGTCGGGCCAGGTTCCTGGGTCTGGTTTAACGAGCGGTAGAGCTCGTAGGCGTGGGTGGTCAGGATCTGATGGTGAGAGACGGGGGCGGGGCGCTGGCGGAGGAGGGTGCGGGGATGTGCGGAGAGGCTGTCGTGCAGGTGGTCTGCTAGCGGTCCTAGCTCTCTCGGCGCTGAGACGTAGGCTGTTGCCAGGTAGGAGTAGCCTTCGAAGTGTTCGGCGCCTCCGGCCAGGTCCAAGCCGTCTATGGCTTCGGGGAGAGCGTTGCGGAGGATCCTGGCGTGGACGCGCGGGTTGGTGAAGGCGAATCTCTCGCCTCGGCCGACGCGGCCGGCCGCGCAGGCGTCCAGGTTATTAGGGTGGCTGTGGGCGCGAGGTGGAAGGTTGTTAGTTGCCGGTACTGTGATTCGGAGTAGGGGATCAGGTGGTGCGGCAGGTATTCGAGGAAGGCGTCCTCTCGACTTCCAGGCGGGAGTGCTGTTCCCTCGCGCTTCCCGGTAGGCTTTGCTGGCGGCCTGGGTCAGGACGGTGGCGGATGAGCCGGGGGCGAGCGAGACCTCGAAGTCCAGCCGGTCGCCGCCGAGGACGCCGCCTGAGGGGTTGGTGATCTGGACCTCCGGGATGCCGACCGTCGGGGTAGCGGGCACCGTGCCGAACGGCGACCTCGAGTATGCCGGCGAGCACCGTTCTTGCTCCGCGGGGCTCGAAGGAGAGCCGGAGCGAGCCGTGCTGGCCCGCCCTGCTAGTGCGGGTGGCAGTGTTCGTGGCTTCCATCGCCCCTGGCGGCTGAGGTGGCCGGCGTCCAGCTCCGGTACTCGACTGCTTCCCTTACCAGGCTATCACGGCGTCCATCCCGTCCCCGTGTAGCGCGGAGATGAAGAGGGTTGGCGCGTCGCCGCGCAGCGCGGCGGCGTCGCGGTCCATCACGAGAGGTCTGCCCCGACGAGCGGGGCCAGGTCGATCTTGTTAATGACGAGCAGCTCGGAGCGGGTGACACCTGGTCCGCCCTTGCGCGGCACCTTGTCCCGCCGGCGACGTCTATGACGTAGATCGAGGCGTCCACGAGCTCGGGGGAGAAGGAGGCGGCGAGGTTGTCCCCGCCGCTCTCGACGAAGACGAGGTCGAGGTCGGGTACCCTGCTCGAACGCCTCCACGGCCTCCAGGTTCATAGAGACGTCGTCCTGATGGCGGTGTGCGGGCAACCCCCGGTCTCGACGCCGACGACGCGCCCCTCGGGCAGCCTGCGGCCCGCATCAGGAACTCGGCGTCCTCGCGGGTGTAGATGTCGTTGGTGACGACGCAGATCTCGAACTCGTCGCGTAACGCGCGGCAAAGCTCCGCGACAAGCGCCGTCTTCCCGGAGCCCACCGGCCCCCCAACCCCGATCCTCAAAGCCCTCACGAGACGTAGAGCCTCGTGCGCTGGCGCTCGTGCATCATCGAGCGCGCGTCCACGGTCGGCGAAAAAGCATGCATCTCCTCGACCTCCAGGTCCTCGCTTGTCTGCGCTGCGTCGCTGTATCTCTCCCCCCAGCTCGTACAGGACCCGCTGCGCCTCCCCTCCTCCGAGAGGGACGAGCTTCTGCCCGGCCGCCACGAGGGAGGCGACGCTCGCGTAGAGATACGCGCGCAACGTCTCCCCCAACTCCAGCCCGAGCGCCGGGGCGACGACCCCGTAGGCGACCGCCAGGTTCCCGGGCGTATATCCGGAACGCACGGCGCCGGTGAACTCGTCGAGCAGCTCGCCCTCGACCCCGAGGGCCACGACGCTAACCAGGAACCTCTTGCCCGTCGAGGCGCTCGCGGAACGCAGCTCGCGCGATGGTCTGGTAGCCGCGAGCAGGCGATCGACGTGGAACAGGCGCTCGAGGGATGGATCCCCGTGGGCCGCCCTGAGGCCTACGCAGTCCGAGGTGGTCATCGCGCGGAGGTGGAGCCTCACGACGTGCGCGAGGTCGTCCGCGTTCTGGAGCTCGCCCGCGTCGGCGAAGGCCTCCAGGCCCATCGAGTGGGAGAAGGCGCCGTTCGGGAACGCCGAGTCGGAGATCTGGAGCAGTCGTAGCAGGGGCATCAGAATAGGAAGTAACGCTGGGCGAGCGGCAGCTCGACGGCGGGCTCCGAGGTGATAAGCTCCCCGTCCACGCGCACCTCGTAGGTCTCGGGGTCCACCTCGATATCCGGCAGGTGGTCGTTGTGGATCAGGTCCGCCTTCCCGATGGCCCGGGTGTTGCCCACGGCCGCGAGACGCTTTTTTAGGCCCACGGACTCCCCCAGGCCGTTCTCGGCGGCGGCGCCCGAGACGAAGGTCAGGGAGGTCGCGGCCGGCGTCGACCCGAACGCGCCGAACATCGGGCGCTGGAAGACAGGCTCCGGGGTCGGTATGGAGGCGTTGGGGTCGCCCATCTGGGCGTGGGCGATAAGGCCGCCCTTTATGATCAGGTCCGGCTTGACGCCGAAGAAGGCCGGCTTCCACAGGACGAGGTCGGCGAGCTTGCCGGCCTCGACGGAGCCGACGTGGTCCGAGACGCCGTGGGCGATGGCCGGGTTTATGGTGCACTTGGCGACAAAGCGCTTCGCGCGGTGGTTGTCGTTGCGTTCGGAGTCCTCAGGCAGCGGGCCGCGCTGGACCTTCATCTTGTGCGCGGTCTGGAGGGTCCGGATCCAGACCTCCCCCACCCTGCCCATCGCCTGCGAGTCCGAGGACATCATGGAGATGGCCCCGAGGTCGTGCAGCACGTCCTCGGCCGCTATGGTCTCGGCCCTGATGCGGCTCTCGGCGAAGGAGACGTCCTCAGGCACCTCTCGGCTCAGGTGGTGGCAGACCATGAGCATGTCCAGGTGCTCGTCCAGGGTGTTCACGGTGTAGGGACGGGTCGGGTTGGTCGAGCTCGGGAGGACGTTCGGCTCGCCGCAGAGCTCGATGATGTCGGGCGCGTGTCCGCCGCCGGCCCCCTCCGTGTGGTAGGCGTGTATCGTGCGCCCCCCGATCGCGGCGATCGTGTCCTCGAGGAATCCGGCCTCGTTCAGGGTGTCCGTGTGGATCGCGACCTGCACGTCGAGCTCGTCGGCCACCGAGAGGGAGGTCCTTATGGCCTGCGGGGTCGTCCCCCAGTCCTCGTGCAGCTTGAGGCTGGCCGCGCCGGCCAGGATCTGCTCCCGCAACGACTCAGGGTTCGAGGAGTTCCCCTTGCCGAGGAACCCGAAGTTCAGGGGGAGGTCGTCGACGGCCTGCATCATGCGGTGCAGGGTCCACTCCCCCGGGGTGCAGGTCGTGGCGTTCGTGCCCGTCGCGGGGCCGGTTCCGCCCCCGATCATGGTGGTCACGCCGGACGCTATGGCGTGCGTCGCCTGCTGCGGGGAGATGAAGTGGATGTGGGTGTCTATGCCCCCGGCCGTGAGGATTTTGCCCTCCCCCGCGATGACCTCGGTCGAGGCCCCGACCTCGATCGTCACCCCATCCATCGTGTTCGGGTTGCCGGCCTTGCCGACGCCGGAGATCCGGCCGTCCCTCACCCCGATGTCGGCCTTGGTGATGCCGCCATGGTCCAGGACGAGCGCGTTCGTGATGACGAGGTCGACCGCGCCACCTTCGCGCGTCGCCTCACCCTGGGCCATGCCGTCCCTGATGGACTTGCCGCCGCCGAAGGTGGCCTCCTCGCCAGCGAGCGTCAGGTCCTCCTCGACCTCCACTATGAGGGCCGTGTCGGCGAGCCGCACCCGGTCGCCGGTCGTCGGCCCGAACATCGCCGCGTACCGGCGCCTCGGCAGTTCCCTCACGCGTGCCCCGCAAAGCCTTGCTCGCGCGCCCGCCTGAGGGCCGCCTCCCTGACCTCCGGGTCGTCGAGCGCGCCCTCCGTAAGCCCGTTCAGGCCGCTGACGATGCGCCTACCCCCGATCCTGACCAGCTCCACCTCCCGCCGGTCGCCAGGCTCGAAGCGCACGGAGGTGCCGGCCGGGATGTTCAGGCGCCTCCCGTAGGCCTGCCCGCGCTCGAACTCGAGGGCCCTGTTGGCCTCGAAGAAGTGGAAGTGACTGCCGACCTGCACCGGCCGATCCCCGGTGTTCGTGACGGCGAGGACGAGGGCGGGATGGCCCGCGTTCAGCTTGACCGAGCCCTCGGCCGGGAGCGATTCGCCGGGAATCATCGCTTCCCTCCTAGACGATGGGGTCGTGGACGGTGACGAGCTTGGTACCGTCGGGGGAGGTGGCCTCGATGGCCACCTCGTCAACCATCTCCGGGACGCCCTCCATGACGTCCTCACGCGAGAGCACGGTCGCCCCGAAGCTCATGAGCTGGTCCACGCTCTTGCCGTCGCGCGCGCCCTCGAGCAGCTCGCCCGAGATCAGGGCCACGGCTTCGGGGTAGTTGAGCTTCAAGCCCCGCTGCCTGCGCCGCCGCGCCACCTCGGCGGCGGTGAAGATCATGAGCTTGTCCTGCTCCGCGGGCGAGAGTTTGATAGGTCCCCCTTCGGACGTTTCGCAGAGACGCTACGTAGAGCCGTAGCATGCTACGGCTCTACGTTTGTCGGCCCATGCCGATAGGGAGCATCTTATGTCTCGCGCGCCGCACCGTCTCCGGCCCGAGGTCCAAAGGGAGGCCGTCGACCGGTAGTATTTCTAGGAACTGTGCGGATAATGCCCGCCCCGATTGGCCGAGGTTGGTGAGGCGGTGGACCCGGGCTACACGATCGCGGCCTGGAGTGGCTCGGCTAGGGCGGGGGGGTCCGAGAACCTCACGAGGATTTCCGGTGTCGCGTGCCAGCTCGCGCAATCCCGCAGCGCGCCAGCCAGCCCGGCGACGAGATCTTCCGAGACAGGAACTCCAGGCTCCAGGTGTAGCGCCCTGACCTCGAAGACGCCCTCCTTGCGGTGCGCCTTCGCGTCGAGCCTGCCGACCAGGTCGCCGCGGTGCAGTATGGGGAGCGAGTAATAGCCGTAGCGACGCTTGGCGGCGGGGGTGTAGACCTCGATCCTGTACTCGAAACCAAATAGCTCCAGCGCCCGCGCCCGGTCCCAGACCACGGGATCGAACGGCGAGAGCAATACGGTGCGAGAAGGGCGAAGCTCCCCCGAGAGGGCTGCCTCGGCCAGCGCCGCGTTCTCGGGATGGACGTAGGCTGGCTCGTTCTCGATGCTGGCGCGCAGTAGACCGCCTTCTTCGGCAAGCTCCTCCAGTAACTCTGCGACACGCTTTTTCGGCGTGCGGAAATAGTCTGGGACCCAGCGCGGCGCGGCCACGCCGAGAGATCGCACCGCCAGCAGGGCGAACGCCCGCCGCGCCTCTTCGCGCGTCGGCGCGAGGGCGTCCTCCCATCCAGGCAGGGCGCGTTCGAGCACGCGCTCGCGCAGGTCGTAGACGCGGTGGAAGTTGGGGTCGCGGCGCGAGATCATGAGCTCCCCTGCGGCGAAGAGGTGCTCGAGCGCCCGCTTCTCGGGCTTCCACTCCCACCAGCCCCCGGCCTTGCCGTCGGTCCTGGCGAACTCGGCCGAACGCACCTCCCCCTCCTCGCGAATACGGCCCAGTACCCGCCTGACCTCCTCGGGGTGGGCCGAAAACCAGGCCCTGGACTTATCGTTGCCGTCAAGCATGTAGCGCCTGTAGAGGCCGTAGTCCTCGATCGGGATAAAGCAGGCCGCGTGCGACCAGTACTCGAAGAGCGCCCCTTCGGCCAGAAGCTCGTCCAGCCAGATAGGGTCGTAACGACCCAGCCTGCTCCAGAGGACCAGGTAGGGGCTGCGCGCGACGACGGAGATGGAGTCGATCTGCAAGATCCCCATCCTCCGGATGATCCCGCGTACGTCTTCCTTCGTCGCACGCCGCGGCGCGGAGTCGAGCCCCTGCGCGGCGAGCAGCATCGCCCGCGCCGCCTCCCCGGAAAATCTCACCCGTTCACCTCCGGAAGACCCACGCTCAGGCACATAAGCCCCGCCTCCCATCTACCGTTCAGGAACACCGTAGTTATACGCGAGTCATCGCGATCGGACGAGTAGCAACACGTTCACGAAGGGCCAGTCCGGCTACGCCAGCCCATGGGATGCGGCGAACCGGACCTCGAAAGCTTCGGCAACCATCGATCCCGCCACGAAACGCAACAACCTCTCCCCCTCCTGTGCGAGAGCGTCGCGATCCTTTCGCGACAGCGTCTCGAACGGCCTGATGTCGAGCGTCGTCTTCCCGCGGGTCCTTTCCGCCTTCCATGTCCCGCAGACAAAGCCGTCTACCAGGAAGGTTGCCGGGACCATGCCGTTTCTGGAGGCGATCGCCTCGCGGTGCTCGTCGGCCACGATGCGCGTGCGGTCGGCGTGCGAGAGGATCAGGTTGTCGAAAGCGGCCACGAAGCGCGCCGGGGCCGGCGTGTCGGGATCCGGCCTCGGCGCGTCGGGCAGGTCGAAGAGCTCGGTGCCCGAGGCGTCCCGGAACGTCCTCAGGCGCGGGCGTAGCCTCTCGAAGAACTCTTCTAGCCGGGTCAGGCCAGACCAGGTCTGCGCGTCCTTGACGCTCGCCGGCCCGAACGCCCCGAGGTAGCGCGAGACCATCTCCTCCGGCGAGGGGTTCGGATCGAGCGGACGCCCGAGCCAGCCCTCGACCGTGGCGTGGGCGGCGGGCCCGCCCTCCCCCCAGATGCCGCGCGGCGGGACCTGCACCAGCGGCACCAGGTGGCGGATCGCACGCGCGAGGGCGGCAGGGTCGCGCTCAGGCCACCGTTCTCCTAGCAGCGCGCCGAGCTCCTTCGCGGTGAGCGGCCTTTCGTCGAGCAGCTCGCGGCCGGCCGTGACGAGTCTCCCCACGTCCATCCCCTCGAGCGCCGCGCGACGGGCCCGCCCCGAGTAGAGGTTGCGGTCGATGGCGGGCTGCACCAGCGGACGCAGCGTCAGGCAGTCGCTGGCCGAGACAAGGTGGACGGTGTTGCGCATGAGGGCGACGCGGACCGCGCGGCGGTCCAGGATCAGGCGCGACAGCTCCTCGGGACGGAAGCCCTCGAGCCGCGCCCACAGGCCGACGTAGGGCGGGTCGGGCGCCTGGGCCTGCAGGCCGACGAGGTGCTCTATCGCCTCGATGGCGACCATCTCTTTGCGGCGCAGAAGCATCTGCCGCTCCAGCAAGGCGCGGTTAAGCGCCCGCGGGCCGAGCACTTCCACGGATCCGGCCTTCGACGTCATCGCGCCCCGCCTACCAGGCACGCTGTCCCGAACAGACGCCCGGGCCAACGGTCGGGCATGCCGGGGTACGGACCGCCTAAGTCCTGGCCCCGGCGTCGTAGCGCTTCTGCAGCTCCTCGCGCGAGATGCCTTCGACGTGCGTCGCGATGTACCACACGTGCCCGAAGGGGTCGGTCACGCCGCCGCGGCGGTCTCCGTCGGAGCTATCCTCGAGCGGCATCAGCTCGGTAGCCCCGGCCGCGATGGCCCTCTCGAACAACGCGTCGGCATCTTCGACGTAGAGGAACATGTGGACGGGCGAGCCGCCGAGCGCTTCGGGTCCGGCCATGCCGAAATCTGGCGCCTCGTCCGTAAGCATGATCGGCGAGTCTCCGATAACCACCTCAGCGTGCCGGATCGTTCCGTCCGGGTCCGCCCAGCGGAAGATCTCCTCGGCCCCGAAAGCCCTCTCGTAAAACTCGATAGCGCTCGCCGCCCCCTTCACCGTCACATAGGGCGTTACGGTGTGAAACCCCTCGGGCACGGGATCCACGTTCCCTACCTGCCCGCTTCGGGGGGATTGGCCGCGCGCTTGCTCCGGATCTGGCATCCGTCCTCCAGTCTTGCCGCCGGACGATCTTGGATCAGTGTACGCGAGCACCCCTTATTTCCATCCCCCAAAGCAACCAAGCCCAATAGCTGAAAGCGAGGGTAGGCGAAGCCTGCTCGCTGCAGCGTGCTGACAAGCGAAGCCCGACGAAGTCGGGCGTAGCGTGCTTACCCCGAGAGCATGCTCAGGCCGACGAGGTATTCGTCCGCCTGACGGGCGGCCTTGCGGCCCTCGGCGATGGCCGTGACGATGAGGTCGGCTCCGAGCCTGGCGTCGCCGGCGACGAAGAAGCCTGGCTCGCGGGTGCCGAACCCGTTCTCGGAGCGTATGGCGCCGCGGTCGGTGTAGCCGAGGTCCATCTCTTGCATGAGGCGGTCCTTCACGGGGCCGGTGAAGCCGATGGCGAGCAGGACGAGGTCGGCGTCCATCTCGAACTCGGTGCCTTCTCTTGGGACCGTCTTGCCTTCGGGCGTGCGGTCGGTCTCGACGGCGTGCATCTTCTCGACGTGACCGTTGCCGCCGGAGAAGCCGCGCACGGCGACGGAGAAGCCGCGGTCGCCGCCCTCCTCGTGCGCCGGGTAGGTGCGGAGGATAAAGGGCCAGTCGGGCCATTCGAGGTGGTCCGGGGCGTCGGGAGGTCTGGGTCCGTGGGTCAGGACCTTCACGGAGGCGCAGCCCTCGCGGTGGGCGTTGCCCAGGCAGTCGGCGCTCGTGTCGCCGCCGCCCAGGATGACCACGTTCTTACCCTTCGCGGAGATCTCGACCTCCGCGTTCGCCGGGAGTCCGGCGACGCGGCGGTTCTGCTGCACCAGGTAGTCCATCGCCAGGTGGATGCCGCCGAGGTCGCGGCCCGGCACGTCCAGGTTGCGGCCTTGCAAGGCCCCCACGGCGAGGACGACGGCGTCGAAGTCCGACTTCAGCTCTTCTGTCGTCGGATCTTCGCCGACGTGGGAGTTGGTGCGGAACTCGACGCCCTCTTCCTCCATCAGGGCGACGCGGCGATCCACGACCCACTTCTCGATCTTGTAGTCCGGTATGCCGTACATGAGCAGGCCGCCGATGCGGTCGTCCTTCTCGAAGACGACGACTGTGTGGCCGGCCCAGTTGAGCTGCTGCGCCGCGGCGAGGCCGGCCGGACCGCTGCCCACGACCGCGACCCTCTTGCCGGTGCGTATCTCCGGCGGCGGGGGCTTGGGCACGACCCAGCCCTCCTCGAAGGCTCGGTTGATGATGGAGAGTTCAATCTCCTTAATGGCCACCGGGCTGTCGTTAATGGAGAGGACGCACGCCGCCTCGCACGGCGCGGGGCACAGCATCCCCGTGAACTCGGGGAAGTTGTTGGTGGCGTGCAGCCGGTCTATGGCCTGGCGCCAGTGATCCTTATACACCAGGTCGTTCCAGTCCGGGATCAGGTTCCCGAGGGGACAGCCGGTGTTGCAGAAGGGGACCCCGCAGTCCATGCAACGCGAGGCCTGGCCCTTGAGGTCCTCCTCGGGCCACGGCTCGTAGACGTAGCGGTAGTCCTCCAGGCGCTCCTCGACGGCGCGCTTCGGGGTAGGCTTGCGCCCGATCTTGATAAAGCCCTTCGGGTCGCCCACTAGCTCGCCACCTCGAGCTCGGACTCCTGGCGCTCCTGGATCACCCGCTTGAGATCGTTGGGCATCACCTTGATAAACGAGGGCAGGAGGTCGTCCCACTCCCGGATGACCCTCTTGGCTACCGTGCTGCCGGTCCACTCGAGGTGCCGCTCGACCATGCCGCGCAGCAGGGCCACGTCGTCCTCGGACTCGACTGCCTCGAGGCCGACCATGTCCTTGTTGCAGAGCCTCTCGAAGACACCCTCCTCGTCCAGGATAAAGGCGACCCCGCCGCTCATCCCCGCGGCGAAGTTGCGCCCCGTCGGGCCGAGCACCACGACGGCGCCGCCCGTCATGTACTCGCAGCCGTGGTCGCCGACGCCCTCGACGACTGCGTGGACGCCGGAGTTGCGCACGGCGAAGCGCTCGCCGGCGAAGCCCCTGAAGTACGCCTCGCCTGCGGTGGCACCGTAGAGGGCGACGTTGCCGACGACGATGCTCTCCTCCGGTTTGTAGGCCGCGCTTTGCGTGGGGAAGACGGCGAGCCGGCCACCGGAGAGGCCCTTGCCAACGTAGTCGTTCGTGGTCCCCTCGAGGGTGAAGGTGAGGCCCTTCGTGGCCCAGGCACCGAAAGACTGTCCCGCGACGCCGTGGAAATCTATCCGGATGGTGCCGTCGGGGAGCCCTTCGCCGCCGTGGCGGCGCGCGATCTCACCCGAGAGCATCCCGCCGACGGTGCGGTTGGTGTTGAAGATGGGGTGCGGGAAGTGTACGCGCTCTCCGCCCTCGATCGCCGGCATGCACCTCTCTATGAGGTCGTTGTCCATCGACGCCCCGAGGTTGTGGTCCTGGCTCTCTGCGTGGTGGATCGCCTCTCCCTCAGGGGCCTCGACCCTGTGCAGGAGCGCAGAGAGGTCGACGCCGTGCGCCTTCCAGTGCTCGACCGCCTCGCGCATCTTCAGCTTGTCGGCGCGCCCGATCATCTCCTCGAACGTCCTCAAACCCATCTTCGCCAGGTACTCCCGCACCTCTTCGGCGACAAAGAAGAAGTAGTTGATTACGTGCTCGGGCGTCCCGGTGAACCGCTTCCGCAGCTCTGGGTCCTGGGTCGCGATGCCGACGGGGCAGGTGTTCAGGTGGCAGACCCGCATCATTATGCAGCCGGTCGCCACGAGCGGGGCCGTCGAGAACGCGAAGTCCTCTGCCCCGAGCAGCGCCGCCACGACGACGTCCCGGCCCGTCTTGAGCTGGCCGTCCGTCTGCAAAATGACCCGCCCGCGCAGGCCGTTCTCGACGAGGACCTGCTGGGTCTCGGCGATGCCGAGCTCCCACGGCAGACCCGCGTGCTTGATGGACGAGAGCGGCGAGGCCCCCGTCCCGCCGTCGTGGCCCGAGATCGTTATGTGGTCGGCCTTCGCCTTCGCGACCCCCGCGGCGACCGTCCCGACCCCGACCTCGGCCACGAGCTTCACGCTCACCCTGGCGCTGGGGTTGGCGTTCTTGAGGTCGTGGATGAGCTGGGCGAGGTCCTCGATGGAGTAGATGTCGTGGTGCGGCGGCGGGGAGATCAGGCCGACGCCAGGCGTCGAGTACCGGATCCTGGCGATGTACTCGCTGATCTTGTGCCCCGGCAGCTGGCCGCCCTCGCCCGGCTTGGACCCCTGGGCCATCTTGATCTGGAGCTGGTCCGCGTTGACCAGGTACTCTGTCGTCACCCCGAAGCGTCCGCTCGCGACCTGCTTGATGGCGCTGCGGCGGTTATCGCCGTTCTCGTCCGGCGTGAACCTCACCGGGTCCTCGCCGCCCTCGCCGGTGTTGGACTTGCCGCCTATGCGGTTCATCGCGATGGCGAGCGTCTCGTGCGCCTCCCTGGAGATGGAGCCGAGCGACATCGCGCCCGTCGTGAAGCGCCTGACGATCTCGCGCGCCGGCTCGACCTCGTCGAGCGGTATGGGGTCCTCCTCGAAGTCGAAGAGGCCGCGCAGCGTGGAGAACCTGGCGCTCTGCTCGTCGAAGTGGCGCGTGAACTCCTTGAAGGTCTCGAAGCTGCCGGTCTTCACGGACCGCTGCAGCGGCGGGATGCTCTCCTGGTTCCACTGGTGGTAGCGTCCCTGCAGCCTGAGCTGGTACTCGCCCCCGACCTCGAGCTCCTCGGGGCCGTCCTCGACGCCGCCGAATGCCCTCCGGTGCCGCTCCAGCACCTCGCGCTCGACCTCGACGAGGCCGACGCCCCCGACGCGCGAGGCGGTCCCCGCGAAGTACGTGTCTATGACCTCCCGGTTCAGGCCGACGGCCTCGAAGATCTGGGCCCCGCAGTAGGAGAACAGGGTCGAGATGCCCATCTTGGAGATGACCTTGAGAAGGCCCTTCCCGATGGCCTTGACGTAGTTCTTCTTGGCCTCCTCGACGCCAACCTCCCCGAGCATCCCCGAGCCGGCCATCTCCTCCAGCGTCTCGAAGGCCAGGTAAGGGTTGACGGCCGTCGCCCCGTAGCCGACGAGCAGCGCGAAGTGGTGCACCTCCCTGGCTTCAGCCGTCTCGACCACGAGCGTGGTGCCGGTCCTTATGCCAGCCCGCACCAGGTAGTGGTGGACGGCAGCGGTGGCGAGCAGGCTCGGTATCGGGGCCTGCATGTGACCCACGCCCCGGTCGCTCAAAACCAGCACGGCGGAGCCGCCGCGCACCGCGCTCTCGGCCTTCTCGCACAGCCGGCGCAGGGCGCCCTCCATGCTTCCTTCGCCGGCGGAGACGGAGAAGAGCGTGGAGATCGTGGTCGTCGAGGCGCGCTCGGTGCCGAGACGCCGGATCTTCTCGAGCTCGTCCGCCGTGAGGACGGGGCCTTCCAGGAGGACGCGTCGGCAGTGCTCGGGCGTCTCGTCGAAGAGGTTCTGCTCCGGACCCAGGGACATCTTGAGCGACATCACCAGCTCCTCGCGCAGCGGGTCTATGGGCGGGTTGGTGACCTGCGCGAAGTGCTGCTTGAAGTACGAGAACAGGAGCTCGGGCTTCTCCGAGAGTACCGCGAGCGGCGTATCCGTCCCCATCGACCCGTCCGGCTCCTTGCCGTCCTGCGCCATCGGGGTGAGGAGAATCCTGAGGTCCTCTATGGTGTACCCGAAGGCGAGCTGCCGCTCGAAGAGGCTGGACGGCTCGGGACGCCCCTCCGGCGTCGCGTCGGGCAGCTCGTGCAGGTGGATCTCACCGCGCTCGAGCCACTCCCCGTACGGCCGCCGCTTGAACAACGGGCCTTTCACCTCCCCGTCGTGCAGGAGCTGGTTGCGCTCCGTGTCCACGACGAGCATGCGCCCGGGCCTGAGCCTCCACCGCTCCACGACGTCCTCGGCCGGGATCCGCAGCGCCCCATCCTCGGAGGCCATGACCACCCGCCCGTCCCTGGTGACCGAGTAACGGGCCGGACGCAGCCCGTTCCTGTCGAGGGTCGCGCCGACCAGGCGGCCGTCGGTGAAGGCGATCGCGGCCGGACCATCCCACGGCTCCATCAGGGCGTTGTGGTACCGGTAGAACGCCCTGCGCTCCGGCTCCATCAGGTCGTCGTTCTCCCAAGCCTCGGGCATCATCATGGTCACGGCGTGCGGCAGGCCGCGCCCCGCGAGGTAGAGGAGCTCGAGCGCGTTGTCGAAGGAGGCCGAGTCGCTCTGGTCAGGCTGGATTATGGGCGAGATCTTCGCCAGGTCCTCGCCGAAGAGCGGCGACTCCAGCCGGCTCTCCCGGGCGCGCATCCAGTTTATGTTGCCCCTGAGGGTGTTGATCTCGCCGTTGTGGGCGACGTAGCGGTAGGGGTGCGCAAGCTCCCAGCTCCCCAGCGTGTTGGTCGAGAACCGCTCGTGCACCAGCGCGATGGCGCTCGCGAACGCCGGATCCCCGATGTCCGGGTAGAACCGCGCCAGCTGCTCCCCCTTGAGCAACCCCTTGTACACGACCGTGCGCGACGAGAGGCTCACGACGTAGCCGCCGTGCGTCTCCTCGACCGCCTTGTGCAGCCTGCGCCTTATGACGTAGAGCTTGCGCTCGAAGCCGGCCTCGTCGCCGTTGCGGCGCTCGACGAAGAACTGCCGGATGCGCGGCATGACCTTGCGCGCCAGCCTCCCCGCCATCTCCGGCTGCACGGGAACGTCCCTGAAGCCGAGGAGCAGCTGCCCCTCCTCTGCGACGATCCGCCGCAGCGCGTCCTCGCAGTCCCTGCCCCCCTCCGCCCCGTACTCGAAGAGCATGCCAACCCCGTAGTAGCCCGCGGGCGGAAGCTCTATGCCCAGCTTGCCAGCCTCGCGGCGGAAGAAGGCGTCGGGGATCTGGGTCAGGATCCCGGCCCCGTCGCCCGTCTCGGGGTCGCTCCCGCTCGTGCCCCGGTGCTCCAGGTTGCACAACACCTCGAGCCCTTCCTCGACCGTCTCGCGCGTGCGGCGCCCGTCTACGCGCGCCACAAACCCCAGCCCACAGGCATCGTGCTCGTAGATAGGGTCGTAAAGGCCGGGTTTATGGGTCAACAGGCTGCCTCCCGTAACGTCGCAGGGTGCGGAAAGCGTATTTTTGCACAGTTCTGCCGCCTATCACAAGGGGGAGCAAACGGTAGCATACTAGTGTCATGCAAGGCTTGTGGAATGGGTCAGGCACCGGACGCCGCCGCGTCCGGAGGCGCCCCACCGGGGCGTCTCTACGCAGCGGGTTTCGGAAAGATCTGACCCACCGGGTCACGGACCACGTCTGGGGGCCCCGTACACGCTACCGGTAGGCACCCCGCGCGAGCCATGACCGATGTCCTATGCGTGTAGCCTCGGCTTACAGGTCTTCGAGCGAAGACCGGATCTTAACCTCTGCTTCGAAGAGCTCGGAGAGCCGTATCCGCAGCTCCGCGGCCTCGGCCTCGACCTCGGCCAGGCGCAGGGTTAGCTCCCTCTCGCGGGCGGCGGCCTCGGGGGTGCGCCTCTTCGGGCCGTAGCGCTTGCGCACGGTCTTCAGCCGGTCGGCGGCCTCCTGCCTGATGCGTTCCCGCTCGGTCTTGAACTGATCGCTCCGGACGTAATCCAGCCCCTTGCGCACCCGTTCGTCGGAGAGGAGATCCGCGATGATCTCCGCCGTGCTGCGCTTGAAGTTTCCGCTCGCCATCGCGCGTCCTCCTCAGGATATGCCAATCCTATTGTAGCCTCTGCACGAGGCTACGAGGGGATGTCTCTCAAGGTTTCCAGGGTCTACCCAGCTGCCTGCTGAACGTCCTTGACCAGAACGCGCCCGCCTGAGCCCGTACCCTTAACGTCCGAGAGCCGCACGCCGAGGTCCCTGGCCATTCTTCTGGCAGCCGCTGTGGCTCCTATCTTCTCGTCGGAGCCTCCGTCTTCTGTCCCTCCGGTCAGATCTACGAGGTTTCCTTCTTCGTCGAGTATCTCCTCGAAGACGTTACCGGACTCGTCTCGCACCCGACCCACGATCCGGCCCTGGTCGTCCGCGTACTCCTCTTCAATCTGCAGGTCGTCGAGGTTGCCCGTGACCTCCTCATCTACCACGTCACCAGCCTCGTCCAGTACGGCCTCTGTAATGTTCCCAGACCGGTCCACGGTGCGCCGCAAGGTGCGCCCCGACTCATCGACCGTCTCGCCGAGCAGGCTGCTCGCTGCCCCGGTCGCCTGGTTTGCTGTGTCCTCCATTGGCGGAGTCTCCTGACCCGCTCCCTCCACCGCATCGCCTCGGGCGGCTCCACCGAGTATCTGCGGGTTTCTGTCGATGGTATCCAGGGCCCGGCTGATGGTGTTGAGAATTCCTTCCAGTCTCACCTTCAGCTGCGCCTGCGCTTCGACGCCTTTGATCCTCAGCTTGACCTTGTCCAGGTAGGCGTCAACCCCGATGTTTATCTTCACGAAGTCGGCAAGCTCGGCCTGAATCGACACGTGAGCCCTCAGGTCCTCGACCTCCAGGTCTATCTCTTCGACGTTGAGCTTCGGCACGTCGAGCACCACGTCGGGCTCGATGCTGACAGACCGCTCGTCCCGGCCCTCCACGTGACCGACGCTCTCCTGCGTGGAGAGTGCCTCCTCGCCACCGCTCTCAAACGAGGATGTTTTGGCTTCCTGAGATCCAGATCTCTCTGCTGACACCCGGCACCTTTCTGGGCCGCGAACTTGCTACTTGTCTATCGTGCCCCGCTCACCCCCAACTATAAACTTGAGGTCGGCGCTCGATCTGATCCAAGCTCTACCGCTTCGGCCCGTCGGATGTACGGAGCGCCTGAATCACGACGAGGGTAGCGTGGCCCCGAGTCCAAGTTGGCACCGGGAACGCCCGTGTTCTACCCCCTGCGCGCGCAGGGGGTATGAAATAGGCGAGGGTGGCCTCACGCTTGACGCATCGGCAACCCGGCTCCCGGAAGACCATGCTGTAACGATCGCGGTCTCCTTCCTGTCCTACTGTGTAGGAGCAGGGAACACAAAATTTGCAGCTGGCCTGAGCGTATCGAAGTAAGACGTTGCAGACCAACCGCAGAAAAGGAGGAAGTGTGCCCGGCAAGAGCAGCAGAGAAGACAGAGACGAAGCGGCGATGGACAGGGCCAAGGGCCGGATGAAGGAGGCCGGCGGCGCCCTGACCGGCAACAAGGACAAAAAGGCCGAAGGCCGCGCCGACCAGCGTCGGGGCAAGATGAAGGAGAAGAAGGGCAACCTGAAGGATCTACTGAAGTAGCCTTTGGCGGGCTTCGGGTATCGTCTGGCGGTTGCGCCAGACGCACTAGGTGCCGCGAAGTGCTACCCCTAGGGAAGCGTTCGACGAAGGGTAGAACGCATGGCCACGCAGGATCTTCCGTGGTTGTCGTACTCCCTGATCCGCCCATCCCTAGCGTGCAGGGAGACCCACGCCTGAGGCCTTAACGCCGAGTGGCTCAGGTCCTCCGCGAACCGCTACATAAGTCGTCGGTTGTTCCACAACGGGGTCTAGGTATATTCTCGGCCTCTCTAAAAACGAATGCCGCTGCCGCCAAACCTACGACAAAGAGCAGCGCCCGCCCTCAGCGGCGGCCCGCGAAAGCGCGCACCCGCCTGGTCGCGGATCCGCTTCTGCCAATTTCCCTGCTGTCTGGGTTCGGGAACGCACACCGAAGTACCGTCATGGGCGACGCTTGGCATGCCCTCGCTCGCCAAAGAAGGGCCGGGACAGAATTCTGTCCCGGCCCTATCACAAGCTATCTAGATCGGCTTCGCCCTACAGCCGACCTTGTACGTCTTGCAAGACCTCGTCGGCGCTGTTGAAACGCTCGGTGGACGAGTCCCTCACCTGCTGGACGAGCTCCTGGGGGGCATCGTTGCTCTCCATGCTGGAGGCAACCTCCTCCCTGGAGGCCGGGAAGTCCAAGTTGGGCACGAACTGCTGTAGGGTGCTCAGGTCGAGATTGCCAAGATCACCAAGGCCGCCAAGGCTCATGTGTATTTCCTCCCACGTCGCTGTGCATCGATCATGATTTTTACCCATCTCGTGCCACGAGCAAACTCAATAACCCGAGGCTTACCCACCTCTCAGACGCGCTCAGCGTTCAGCTATCGACCAAGAGAAGGCAGCCGAGAGCTGACGGCTGAAAGCTGGTGGCGCGCTTCTGGGAATGGCTCATGCGATCCGAAAAGTGCTCTAGTCTCGGCAACGCCAATTAACCGAAAGCGTAACGTCCCAGTCTTATCCCGAAGTCCTATTCGAACAGGCGTTACAACTTCGAGGTGTGAGGCGGCCCGGAACTATCGTGTGCAGGAAACCAAATAAAGTCGTGATCCCGGTCCCGGCGCCACCCTGGCATCCGACGGGCAACGGATTTTTCTCGTTCGAGAGTCGACCATGCACAGCCGACCAGCCCGCACCCCGCATCCAGACGGAGGACGCGGAATGACGCCGGAAGCCGAGGAGCGCTGGGAGATACTGGAACTCATCGGATCCTACGCCGCCGGCGAGCTGGAGGGCGAAGCGGTCAGTGAGGCAGAGCGGCTGGTCTCCGATAGCCCTGACTACCGGCGCATCGCCGAGTCCTACGCCAGGATGCTCGTCATGCTCTCGGTTATAGGCGCCGAGCCCGCAGGAGTGCCCGAGGCCGTAGTGGGCCAGGCTGTCCGACGAGCCAACGTCTCTGCCCTCTTGAGGCAGGCAGACCGGCTCGCGCGCGGGCTGGCGGCGGACTACCTGGGAGCGCTGGTCTTCTACCTGGGCCTGCGGCCAGCGAGACGCTGGTAAGCAACCAGCAGCTGTAAGCTCACCATGTCGGATGCTCCAAATCACCGCGTTCGGCCCAGGCTGCGTGGTGCCGGGCTCGCACCGGTGGTGGCGTTCCTGGTGGCAAGGTTGTCCCAACGCCCGGAAGTCCGGCTCCCGTGACAGATCCGTCCGGCCTGATCTGCGGAGAGAGCAATGGCTTCTCCTCTCCGCAGCGAGCAGGTTTCGGCGCCATCCTCCTACTAGAGCCGGACTTCCGGCGAACAACCAACTTTCTCTCCTCCTCAGAACCTCTCCGAAACATTCGTGCCCCCGATCGTCGGCGTAGACATCGCCGGCGCGCAGAAGGCCGGGCGAATCCGCGATCCTTACTTTGGCGCCTACATGGGTACGAACGAGAGCGCATGTTATCTACCGGAGAGGAAACCTCGTGGCGGAGAGCGGCCAGCAACAGCAGGGCGGCCAGCAGCAACAACAGCAAAGCCC
Organism: uncultured Rubrobacteraceae bacterium; assembly: GCA_963800975.1. Taxonomy (GTDB): domain Bacteria; phylum Actinomycetota; class Rubrobacteria; order Rubrobacterales; family Rubrobacteraceae; genus JALYGY01. Next base: position 35,194 of record CAWDDB010000002.1, read on the forward strand.
GGTCCAGCTCTTGGGACGAGCCCTGACCGACATAAGGAAGGTTCAGAACCTGCTAGAGATGAACTACCCGGACCAGACCGAGGCCATCAAGATGCAGCGGGAGGCGGGGGACCTGATCTGGCAGCTGATCCAGGGTATGCAACAGCAGCAGGATCAGCAAGAATCTCAGTAGCCTCGCGCTCGGGGCTGAGGTGCGTCGTTAGTCAGGAGCCCCCACCCGGACTCTAGGCGTCGCGCGCGCGCCCGGAGCGCTGCGGGCGGTCTCGTCTCAGGGCATCGCGGTTGCCCGAAGCCCAGGAGTCCATGGTGGAGCGCCAATCCGTGAAGGAGAGATCCGGCGCCGACCCACCCTTGCTCGCTTCGGAGAGCCTGTTCGGGCAGACCTCATCCTTGAGGGCGCAGGCGAACAGGAACAGCTCGTGGGTGCCACCGGCGTCGGGGTGCAGGCGCGCCATCAGAAGCCGCCACATCTGGCGGTCCTCGAAGGGTCGTCTTCGACCAGCTTGCTGCGCGCTCACCCCTGACCTCCGCGTTTTTCGCCATTTTAGGTGCAGTACGGGAGGACCGTAAACCTCATTCCTGGCCGACCACAAGACCTGGGGGAGGCGGTCCCGGCCCCGTCAACATGCTGCTAGGCCCCTACGCGCCGTACGAATCCTTGTCGCGGTCCGGCAGTTGCTTTATCTCCTTGACCCTCTGCTCGAACTCGGTCGCCGACCCCGAATTGCTGAACGCCCAGGCCAGGTCCTTTATGTTCTGCTCGTTCGTCCTGACGAACACGAGGGCCTGTTTGAGCTGCATGTCTTCGAAGGCCGCTACCGCCAATCCCGTCACGTCCATTGGCTCGGCCACGCCGGCACCCTGGCACATCGCGTACATCCGTGCCGCCTTGACGAGCTGTTCCTTGAGCTCGCGAGCCCCGAACCTGCCGTCGCCCGTTTCACCGGCCATCTTGCTCCTCTCCGGGCAATCATCTGGTCGTTGATGGTCCGCCAACGCCGCAACAGGCATCAAACCCTCCCAGGGAGCTGGCGAACGAGGGAAGCCTGTCCCCGGTCTTACCGAGCTTCTTCATCCCGGGTTCGAACGAGCCTGGCCCCGAGCGTGTTGAAGCCCTCGTCCAGGATCAGCTCGAAGGTGTTCCCCAGCTCGTCCTCCGCCACGCTCACCAGCCGTCCTTGCTCATCCGCGTACTCGTCCACCACCGGCAGGTCGGCGACGGTACCGACCACGTCCTCGTCCACGACGTCCCCGTTCTCGTCGAGGGTGGTCTCGAAGATCAAGCCGGATTCGTCCACGCTACGCCGGGTCGTTTCGCCGGCGCCCGAGATCCGAGCCGCGCGTCGCCCGCCCAACCTGCGGCGAAGCTCGCTCTCCGTGCCATTTTCCCTCACGTCCTCCACGGCGATCCGAAGCGCCGCCTCGGCGATCTCGGACCTGGAAGGGCGAACATCCTCCCCCAGGTCGAACCGGAGCCTCTCCAGCTCGGCGCCGAGCTGCTTGGAGAGGTTGAAGGTGATACCCACCCGTTCCGGGTTCTCGTCCCAGGCGACGGCGCCGCCCGCCGACCCGCGAGCCTCCGAGAGGACTCGTTCCTTGTCGGCGTCCTGGAAGCTCTCGCTCAGGATGTTCTCCATGAGGTCTTCCGGCACGCTTTTCCTCCTACCCATGCCCCCGCTCACTCCCTTTCGCGAGCCGTTCCGCCAGACGGGCGTAATCGGCCGCCCCGTTGCTCCTTCTCGCGTACTCGAATATGTTCTGACCGAAGCCCGGCGCCTCCGAAAGCTTCGAACTGTAGCGAACGGTCGGCCAGACCGCGTCGGGAAAGTGGCGCTCCAGCTGCTCCAGGATCTCGGCGCTCTTCCTCACCCGACCGTCGTAGAAGGTGGGAATAATGCCCCGCACCTGCAAGCACTCCCGGTAGCGCTGCACCTCCTTCACCCGCCCCAGAAAGTCGCCTATCCCCTGCAGCGCCAGCACCTCCATCGAGACCGGGATCAGGATCTCCTCGACGTAGAACAGGCAATTGACGTTGAGAACATCCCAGGAGGGCGCCGTGTCCAGCAGCACGAAGTCGTAGCCCCGGAGACCTTCTAGGGCTTCACTCAACACCAGCTCCGAGCGCATCTCCCTCCGGGAGATCATGCGCTTTACCCCGGAGAGGCTCACCCCGCCGGCGATCACGCACAGGTTCTCGCGGGCCTCTATCTGGACGTCCTCGAGTCCCGCGTCGCCCTGCAAGAGCTCGGCCAACCCCTCGCCCGCCTGGACGCCCAGGCTCTTCGCGACCTGGCCCTGGGTGTCGCAGTCCACGAGGAGGACTTTGTATCCCGCCCGTGCCAGGCCCGCTCCTATGTTCACGCAGGTCGTGGTCTTCGCGACCCCTCCCTTCGCGTTCGTAAAGGCCACCTTTCTCAACCGCGCCCCACACGCAAGCCCGGCTTGTTTCGGGTCGCCCCCCGCTTCCCGCGACCACGCGAACCTGTCCCCCTGATCTTCATCGCCGCGCGACCGTGAAGGTCCATCTCCTCGTGGCCGTGCCGCTGAATCGTGTCTTATCGCCCGATGACTCGGACTCGGCCTCTATCCTCACCTCGTGGGTACCGGGGGAGAGGGCGCCGCCGACGCGATGGACCAGCTGGCCGCTGGATTGGTCGTAGTGGAACCTGGTCTTCTCAGACCCGTCAAGGTAGAACTTGATGTCCCTTTTGGACAGAGCAGCCCCCTGATCCCTCACCGTCGCCCGGATGGTGGGGCGGGAGCTGGCGATCCTGCCGGTAGGACCCATACCGGTTATGGAGACGCCATAGCTTCTAGTCTGACCAGCGCCAGAACCCTTCGTTCTCGTGACCCTGACCGAGGACCCACGCGAGTTCCGGCGCTTCTTCCTCCGTCTCCTAGGCACGAGATCCCCTCCTTTGTGGCCTCCGACGAAGCTCGCACCCCTAGAACAGCATAACCTTTTCGCTCCGCGAATAGAAGCGCGGCCTGGAACCCGATACGGTGCACGTCCGCCGAGCCGTGTCCTCCGGTGCCCGTCAGCTCACGACGAAACTAAAACTCTTCCTGGCATTCCTGCTTCCTTCCGCAGCGGCCAGTATCTCGACCGTGTGGGAGCCAGACGAGAGCTTGCGGGGGGTAAAACTCAAGCTACCGGTGGTTCGGCGGTACTGGAAGTCCCTTACCTGCTCCCCGTCGAGGTACACCTGTATGTCGGACTTGGACAAGGTGGCCGCGCTGTCCATCACGGTCGCCTGCACCGTGGGCCTGGAACCGCTGATGTTTCCGACGGGACCCGCCGAAGTTATCGTGACGCCTCGCGAACCGCCACGACTCGCGCCCCCCCTGGCGCCGGATCTGGTCTTCGGGTTGGCCCTTTTCGAGTTCCTCTGCTTTCTCGGCCTGCCCACGCGCGCTCCCTTCTTTTCCGGTCGCGTTCGATGCTCTGGTTTCTTGTCGCCGCGAACCGTGTCCCGAACCTCAGCATGGCCGGGGGCCCGTTCCCCGCCGGGTTCTCGCGGTCGAGAAGTAGCTTCGCCGGCCTCCGAAGGTTATCGACCTCTTGGGCCGCCACGGGTCGGAGAATGCCCGCCTGTTGCGGGCGCGGAGCCGCACACTCGGACGTGCCGGATGCGGCTCCATGCCTGCCTCAATCGTGGTGTGTCCCCGCGATCAGGACCTGGAACCCCGATCCTGCCCGGAGAGGGAGTCCGTGACGCCGCCGAGCAGCCCCTTGTCCTTGACTTCTTGCTTGTTCCTTTCCCTTTCGGCCTGCCTGGCTTCGTCCTTTGCCCGCCGGGTCTTTTTCGTCTGCGTGGCTTCCTCTTCGGCGTTGGCCTTCCTCTGCTGGGCCCGGCCTTCCTCCTTCTTGGCCTCGTCGCCGGTCATGGCACCCCAGGCTTCCTTGGCCTTGCCCTTGGTCTTGTCGTCCAACGCTACTCCTTTCCTACGGTGGCTTTCCAGGGACCAGTGACTACTGTTTCGAGGCGCCGATCACGTCCCTGACGGTGATGCGGCCCTGGGCTCCGGTGCCCTCCACCTGGGAGAGGTCCACGCCCAGCTCCTGAGCCTTCTGCTGGGCGGCCTGCGTGGCGTTCGGCTCCTCCTGGCCGCCGCCGGCCTGCTGGACCGCCTGCTGTCCTTGCTGGGCAGCCTGTCCCGCGGCATCCTGGGCTTGCCCCGCCGCCTGCTGACCTTGCTGGGCGGCCTGCCCGGCGGTGTCCTGAGCCTGCTGGGCCGCCCCCCCGGCGGCTTCCTGGGCCTGACCCGCGACCTGCCCGGCCTGATCCGTGGCCTGGCCGGCCGCTTCCTGTGCTTGGCCCGCCGCCTTCCCGGCGGTGTCCTGCGCCTGGCCGGCCGCCTGTCCGACCTGGTCGGTCACCCCGCCAAGCGGACCCCCGCCGCCCTGCTGGCCGCCGGTGACCCCGCCGACGGCTTCCTGGGCCTGGCCCGCGACCTGCTGAGCCTGGTCGGTGGCCTGACCGGCGGCCTGCTGCGCCTGCCCGGCAACCTGGCCGGCCTGGTCGGTAGCCTGGCCCGCGACGTCCTGCGCTTGCTGGGCCGCCCCTTGCGCGAAGTCCGTTATCTTCTGCTGCGTGCTCTGGGCCGCCTCGTTCACCTGATCCTGGATACCCTGATCCTGGGCCGCCTGGTCTATGGACCCTTCGAGCTCCACGTAGTAGTCGGTCATCTCCTGGACCTGGGCCTTGGCGTCGCCCTCGGGGAGCTGCTCGGCGTACTGCTCGAGCTGCTCGCGGTAGTTCTGGATCTGGCTCTTCAGGCCGCCGATGGACTGCGCGTAGAAGTCCCCGGCGCTCTGCTGGATCTGCTGCTGGAGGTTCAAGCCTTGGCTCATGCTTTGCCCTTTCTGTGTCCGTCGTATCGTTCGCGGTGGAGCCGGTGGAGACGACCGGGGCCGACCCCACCGATAACCATCCTGCTCGGCTAGAGGCCGCCGCCGAGCAGCCCACCTCCGCCGCTATCCTTGTTGTCGTCGTCATCGTCGTCCCCGCCACCGCCGGTCAGGCCGCCGGTGAGCCCCCCGACGGTGTCCTGGACCTGCTCCACTGGTCCGCCACCTTCGCCTCCGGTGAGCCCGCCCACGGTGTCCTGGACCTGCTCGACGGGACCTCCCCCGCCTTCGCCTCCGGTCAGGCCGCCGGTGAGCCCCCCGACGGTGTCCTGGACCTGCTCCACTGGTCCGCCCCCACCGCCTTCTTCTTGCCCTCCTTCACCTTCCTGAGGGGCTTCGCCTTCCCCGCCCCCTTCTCCCGGCCCGTAGTAATCCTCGGAGTCGCCGGACTCCACGGTGGTCGTCGTGCTCTCGGCGGGCGGGAGGAGGTCCAGCCTGAGAAGGCCACCGCCCAGGAGACCTTCCTCGCCCTTCTTCTCCTCGACCGTCGTCGTGTCGCTGTCCGAGCTCGAGGAGTCCTCGATGGGCGGCTCCGCCTGCTCGCCGTCCTCCACCGGGGCCTGGCTCAGCAGGTTGCCCTGCGGATCGTAAGCCGAGTCCACGAGGTTGCCCGCCTCGTCCTCGCCGCGCTGGACGGTCGCGATGTTGCCCTGCTCGTCCTGGCCCTGCAGGACGGTGTTGCCCTGCTCGTCCGTGGTCGGCTCGCCCACCGGCTCGAAGCCTTCGGGCAGGCTCTCGGCCATCTGGCTGGCCTCGTCTTCTCCTTCCTCCTGTTCTCCCTCTTCCTCGTCCGGCACGACCTCGTCCATCAGGTTGCCCTGCTGGTCGTAGATGGAGTCCACGAGGTTGCCCGCCTCGTCCTCGACGCGCTGGACGCTTACGGTGTTGCCCTCCTCATCCTGGCCCTGCAGGACGGTGTTGCCCTGCGGGTCGGTAAACGGCTGTCCCACAGCCTCGTAGCCTTCCGGCAGGCTGTCGGCCAAGTCGCCTACGGCATCTTGCGCCTGACCCACAGCGTCCTGGGCCTGATCCGCGGCCTGACCGACCTGGTCGGTCGCCTGGCCGGCGGCGTCTTGCGCCTGATCGGCTACCCCACCGACGGTGTCCTGCGCGCCCTGCACCGCCTGTCCGGCCTGATCGGTGACCTGGCCCGCGGTGTCCTGAGCCTGCCCCACCGCCTGACCGGCGGCGTCCTGCGCCTGCCCTGCCACCTGCTGCGCCTGCTCGGCCGCTACGTCGGTCGGGTCCTGGCCCGACGCCTGGTCGGCGTCCTGCCTGGCCTGCTGGGCCGCCTCCTCCAGCGTGTCCTGCACGCCCGCGTCCTGGGCGGCCTGGTCTATGGTGCCCTCGAACTGGTCGTAGGAGTCGGTCATCTCCTGGACCTGGGCCTGCGCCTCAGCCGGGAGCTGCTGCATGAAGCTTTGAAGCTGCGCGCTGTCGCTCTGCATCTGGCCCTTGATCCTGCCCATCGACTGTCCGAAGAAGTCCTGGGCCTGCTGCAGGTACTGCTCTTCCTGGGTCTGCTGCTGAGCGTTTTGTGCTTGTTCGCTCACTGTGCCTCCTCTTGGGTCTGGGTCTCCTGCTCTGCGGTCTTCTGCCTAGATCGTTCCAGGCTTGTCTTTTCCCTCTTTTCGTTCGAGCTATGCAACAATTCGGGGTCGCCGCCAATTATCTCGCTGGCGATCCGCAACCGGACTCCGGCCTCACGGTATACGACCCCCTCGCGCACCTCGTCCGGCAGGTTCTCGCGCCTGCTCCCCCACACGGAGTTGCGATCGGTGCTTCCCCGAAAACGCACCTTCGGGTCCGGCACTCTCTCGAAGTGCAGCTCGCGCATCTTCACGTCGGCGTCGAACGAGATGTCCGGGGCCCGCGGCTCACCTGTTCCCTCTCGCTTCATGGCTTCAGGAACCCACCACGTCCTTTATGGTTATGAGGCCCCCGGAGCCCGTGCCCTGTACCTGGGAGAGGTCCACGCCCAGCTCCTGAGCCTTCCGCCTGGCGGCGTTCGTCGCCTTCGGACCGTCGGCTCCGTCACCTCCGGTGACCTGACCCGCCGCCTGGCCCGCGGCATCCTGGGCTTGCCCCGCCGCCTGCTGACCTTGCTGGGCGGCCTGCCCGGCGGTGTCCTGAGCCTGCTGGGCCGCCCCCCCGGCGGCTTCCTGGGCCTGACCCGCGACCTGCCCGGCCTGATCCGTGGCCTGGCCGGCCGCTTCCTGTGCTTGGCCCGCCGCCTTCCCGGCGGTGTCCTGCGCCTGGCCGGCCGCCTGTCCGACCTGGTCGGTCACCCCGCCCAGCGGACCCCCGCCGCCCTGCTGGCCGCCGGTGACCCCGCCGACGGCTTCCTGGGCCTGGCCCGGCGACCTGGCCGACCTGATCCGTGGCCTGGCCCGCGACGTCCTGGGCCTGTTGGGCGGCGCCTCCGGCGGCGTCTTGCGCCTGACCAGCGACCTGCCCGGCAGCCTGCTGGGCCTGGCCCGCCGCCTGCCCGGCGGCCCCGTCACCCAGGGCTCCGGAGCCCTCCTCTTCCATGGCCTCGGCCGCCTCTACCACGTCGCTGTAGATGATTCGCCCGTCTGTGCCTGTTCCCTCGATTTTCGTGAGGTCCACGCCCCGCTCCCGCGCCTCGCGACGCGCCGCGTCCGTGGCATCGATCTCCCCTTGCCTCCTGAGCTTGTCCGTGTCGAGTCCCGAGACGTTCTGCTGGGCCTCGTCGAGACAATCCTCGATGCTCGAGTAATTGTCCATCAGCTCCTGGTACATCGCCTGGAAGGCTTCCTCGCGTCCCCCCGGAACCTGGTCCGGCAGACCCTCCAGCGTGGCACGGCTCTCCTTTATCTGCTGCTTGAGCGCCTCGGCCGAATCACCAAAGTACTCCTGAGCCAGGTTCATGGTCCGCTTCTGGACCTCCTGCCGGGACTCCTGGATGCCCCGGTTCAGCCTCTCCAATGCCTCCGTTTGTCTTTCGGTCACCTATTTCTCCTCTCTTTGCGCAGCTTTTTCGGCTTCGCTTCCCTTAAACGACCCTGATGCCGACCGTGTTCCCCTCGTCGTCGGACACCCGCTCGAAGGCCTGGCCAGACTCGTCCCTCGACCGGCTCACGTTTCGGCCTTCCTCGTCCTCGTACTCTTCCTCGACCGGCAGGCTCTCGATGTTGCCTACCAGCTCTTCGGCCACTATCTCACCATTCTCGTTCAAAGTGATCTCGATGATGTCGCCCAGCTGGTCCACCGCGCGGCGCGTGCTCTGGCGTCCTCCGTTGGCGTTACCGTCGGCGTTACCGTCGGCCGCTCCGTCAGCTTGGGACGGGTCTCCACCCGCGCCGGCGGCTTCTCCGCCGGCCTGATCGGCCCCGCCCTGGGCATCCTGGACACCCTGTTGTGCTGCCTGGCCAGCCTGTCCCGCGGCCTGGCCGGCTGCCCCGCCAGCTTCCTGGGCAGCCTGACCGGCGCCTTCTCCGACCTCGCTCGCGGCCTGGCCAGCGCCTTCGCCCACCTCTCCGACGGCCTGGCCAGCGCCTTCGCCCACCTGCCCGGTGGCCTGTCCTGCGCCCTCACCGACGTCCTCGACCGCGGACTGGGCCCCGGAACCTACGTCCTCGACCGCAGAGCCGGTGCTCTCGACCGCTTCGCCCGCACCAGATCCCACGTCTTCGACGGCTTCGCCGGTGCTCTCTACGGCTTCCCCGGCTCCTTCCCCGACGTCTTGGACGGCGGAGCCAGCACCGGACCCAACATCCTCCACGGCCTGGCCGGTGCTCTCTACGGCTTGACCCGCACCTCCGCCGACGTCCTCGACGGCGGAACCCGCACCCGAACCCACGTCCTCTACCGCAGAGCCTGCGCCAGATCCCACGTCTTCGACCGCAGAGCCTGCGCCCGACCCAACGTCCTCGACCGCAGAACCAGCGCCCTCCCCGACGTCTTCCACAGCGGACCCCGCGCCTTCGCCCACGTCTTCGACGGCCGATCCGGCCCCTTCTCCGACGTCTTCGACCGCGGAGCCGGTGCCAGAACCGATCTCCGCGACCGCCTGGTTGGCACCTTCGCCTACCAGATCGCCGGCCCCGGAACCGATGTCTTCGACCGCGGAGTTGAGTCCCCCGCCGACCAGCTCGCCCGCGCCCTGGCCCACGTCTTCCAGGGCCGAGCCCGCGCCGCTGCCGACGTCTTCTACCGCGGAGCCCACGCTCTCGACGAGCTTCTCCACGATCTGGGGGTTGCGGTCTATGGTCGTAAGGACCCTGTCTATAATGGCGGTCACGTTGTCGAGCCGCACCTTGAGTAGCGCCTGAGCCTCCACGCCCTGGATGACCAGCTTGACGCGGCCTAGATAGGCGTCGACGCCGACGGACAGCTCCACCAGGTCGAGCACCTTCGCGTAGAGGTTCACCTTCGCGCGCAGGTCGTTGAGCTCGAAGTTGATCTCGTCGACCTTCACGACCGGCACGTCCAGGAGCACGTCGGGGATCTTGCCGTTCATCGCGGCATCTTCCTCGTCGTACTCCAGGGTGTAGTCCGCGTACACTTTCTCCGGGATCGTCTGGTCGCCGGGTATGTTGGACGCGAACCGGTACTCCTCGGCCTTCTGGACGGAGGTGCGAGGGTCGTTCTTGCGGACCGGCGCGTTGTCTTTGATCTCCGAGTTCTCTTGCCGCATCTCCGCTTGTTCCTGCTCGGTCAGGTTCTGCTGGTGCCGCGCGCCTGCCTGCGCGTCCTGCTGCGACCCCTCTGTCTGGTCTTCCTGATTCTCCGTTGCCTGGTTCGAACCCTCGGACGCCACCCGCGTTCCCCCTCTTATCCTTGTATGAAAGCGCTTTGGTAACCGTTATTCCATCTCAGGGACGCTCACAAACCTTCTCGGTCGACCAGACCTTGATCCTTTGTGCACGGGGTTGGCCCGGTCCCACAACATGAGACCACAGGAGGCCGTCTCCGGTTACGGGTTCTCGGCCGCCGTGATACACCCGGATATCGTCCCCGCGGCCCGCCATACGGCGACCGCCGACGCGGTCTTATCGGGCCGCGAGTAGCTGCTCTTAGCCTTCCGGTTCAAGGCGCGAGAACCTCGAATCGATCTCGGCGCGGGGCCGGTCGCGCACGATCGGGCGTTGTCGCTGATCCCTCGGCCTCTTGACAGAGTTCATGTCCCATGAGATATTGATTGTATAAGTTATTTATTTAATAGAAAGGTGGTTCTTGGCTCCGCGCAAGTACGACATGAGCAAGCGCGAGGCGGCCGTAGAGGAGACGCGGCGGCGCATCCTGGAGGCCACGCTGACGCTGCACGCCGATAAGGGCATCTTCGGCACCTCCTGGCAGGACATCGCCAGGCGCGCCGACGTCTCGGTCGGGACCGTCTACAAGCACTTTCCTTCGCTGGATGAGCTGGTGCCGGCTTGCGGGGAGTTGATGTACGCCATCACCCGGCCGCCTTCGCCGGAGGATGGGCCTCGGATCTTCGGCGGGGCGGGCTCGCTCGAGGAGCGCCTGGGGCGTCTGGTCTCCGAGCTCTTCGACTTTTACGAGCGCGGCGCTCCTTACATAGAGTCGGACTTCCAGGAGAGACGGCTGCCGGCGGTCCGGGAGTGGGAGGAGTACATGCGGGCCACTATCGCCGGGCTCGTGCGCGAGGCACTTGTCTCTGAGGATCCGGACGAGGACACGGTGCAGGCGGTGAGCGCGCTGCTCGACTTCTACACCTTCAAGTCTTTTCTGGATCGGGACATCCGCAAGGAGCAAGCCGCGAAGACCATGAACGAGGTCCTGCTGTGCTGGATCGGGTGCTCGGGGCGAGATCCGTGAAGCGGGAAGATCACTCTGTTATTGGCCCGGGTGGGAATGGGCCCGGTCGGGACAACGGAAAGGAGCCGCCGATGGATGACGGTAGCAGCAGGGCCTTCGCGCTCGAGGAAGGCGGAGGAAACGCGAGGTGGTGGGGCGGTGGCCTCGCCACGATAAAGGTCACGGGAAAAGATACGGGCGATCTCTACTCCATCGTCGAGGTCCTCGAACCCCAGGGTGCCCAGGCGCCGTTCCACCTGCACCGCAATGAGGACGAGGCCTTCTACGTCTTCGAAGGCGAGATGACGTTCCGCATCGGGGATGAGACGATACAGGCGCAACCCGGCTCGTTCGTCTTCGGCCCCAGGGACATCCCCCACACCTACACCGTCGACTCTGGTCCGGCGAGGCTGTTGTTCATCCTCTCGCCTTCGGGCTTCGAGGGCTTCATCGAGGACATCAGCAAGCCAGCCAGGACTCGCACCCTGCCGCCATCCGAGCCGGAGAGCCTTGCGGATAAGGAAGACGCGACCGACGAAGCCGCGTCGGAGAGCTTCGAGGTGCTCGAGGCCAGGTACGGGTGCGAGATCGTCGATCCGCCGGTGCACCAGCCCGACCCAGAGCAGGGAGATGAGCCGATGAATGAAGACACCGAGAGGACTTACGGGCTAGAGAAGGGCGAAGGAGATGCGAGGTGGTGGCTCGGTGGCCTTGCCACCATCAAGGCCACCGGTAAGGAGACAGGCGGGCGCTACACGCTAGTCGAGGTGCTGGAGCCCGAGGGCGAGCAACCCTTCCACGTGCACCATCGCGAGGACGAGGGCTTCTGGGTCCTTGAGGGAGAGCTGACCTTCCAGATCGGTGAGGAGGCGATAAAGGCTTCTCCGGGTTCGTTCCTCTTTGGTCCCAGGGACGTTCCGCACCGGTACACCGTAGACTCGGGGCCGGCGAGGCTGTTGTTCATCCTCTCGCCTTCGGGCTTCGAGGACTTCATCTACGCCACCAGCGAACCGGCGCAGGAGCGCGCCCTGCCGCCCCAGCAGGAAGGCCCGCCCAGCGAAGCCGAGATGGAGCAGCTGGGAGCCATTGCCCGCCAGCACGGAGCCGAGCTCCTCGTCTAACAGGTCGAGGTCTGGTGGAGGGTGCGCACCCTCCACCAGACCTTTGTCCGCCGGCTTGCTCGAAGGCCGATGTATTCCGAAGTCAGTTTGAAGATCTCGCGCAGGGAGGTTTCGCGAGACTTGGGGATTCGACTACTCCTCGAACATCCTGTTCCCCATCTCGTCCACCCTGCGCTCGGCGTCCAGGTTCACGTCCCCGCCGGCGCCGGTGTCTTCGGTCATCTCCGTCGCCAGCTCCTCAGCCTTCTGTTCGTTGTGCGCGTGCGGATCCCCGCCGGAGCCGGTGTCATCCGTGACCCTCTGCGCCAGATCCTCCTCCGCGTCCGCGGGCTGGTAGGGCATTACCCCCTCGAGCGGCATGCCCTCCTGCATGCCTTGCGGTTCTGCCTCCCCCGTGACCCCGCTTACCGTCTCGGCCGACTCGATGGACTGCATGGACTCCATAGACCGCATGGATTGCATCGACTCCATCGACTCCATCGAGTCTTCCCGAAGGCCGGGGAGGGGACGCGGCTCCACGTCGCCCTTCTCGATCCTCCTTACGACTTCTTTGGCCCTCTTGTCCGCCTCCCTGGCGCGCGCCTCGACGCTCCCCCTGACATTCCTGTCGGCCTGCCGCATCGCCCGATCTATCCGCTTCTCGGCCTTCTTCTGCCGGCGCTCCTGCTCTCGTATGCTCACGCTGCCTCCCGTCTGCGCCTCAAACGAACTTCCTGTATACCCCGATGTTCGAGGTGTCGCGGACGCCCATGGCCTCTTTCAGCTCGTTCAGGGTGGCGCCGCGCCGCAGGAGGCGGACGGCGAAGGTGTGGCGCAGGACCATGGGCGAGACGCGCCACATGCCCACCTGTTCGCAGCGCTTCCAGATGGCGTTCTGGAGGGACTTGGAGGTCACGACGGGCCGGGCGGCGCGGCCAACGATCAGCTCCGGGGTCTCGTCGGCACGCATGTCCAGGTAACGCCCAACGGCTTCGACCGTCTCCTTGGAGAGGCGGAGGGCGCGGGGGGCGAGGTGGGAGCCGGGGCCCCCGAGGTGTATCTGGCCAGCCTCCAGGTCGACGTCGCTCCTGAGGAGGCCCCGGATCTCGCTCACCGTCACCCCGGTGTCGAGCATCAGGGTGATGACGGCGGCGTCGCGGGCGTCGTCGCGCTCCCCGACCGGGAAGGAGAGGAGCTGCTCGGCCTCGTCCTCGGTCAGCAGCGTGATCTTCTGGTCAAGCGGCTGGTGCATCGGCTCTATGGGATCGAAGTCCAGCTCCGCATCCGTGCTGGTCCTGACCCAGTCGAGAAAGCGCCGCACGGCGGCGTCCTTGCGGTAGACGGTAAAGCGTTTGCGATTCTCGTCCAGCAGCCGGTTCCGGAACTCCATCACGGTCCCGACGTTCACGTCCTCGACCTCGGTGACGTTCCTCTCTGCGAGAAAGCGGGCAAACTCCCTGAGGTCGGCCTCGTAGAACTCGGCCGTGCGCGGGCTCGTGTTCGGGTCGTCGGAGAGGTCGGCGGCGAAGTCCTCGATCAGGCCGTCTACGTTCATAGCCGCTATTCTAGCGGCTAGCACGCCTGCTCCGCAGGCTTTCAGCACGTCGCCCTGCGGGCGAAGCCTGCTGCAGCGTGCCGAACGTCACTTGCTGCGCAAGTGGCGTTCGATCACGTCGTGCGCGGCGTTGATCTCGGCGGAGATCCGCTCCGCCCGCACGCGCTTCTCGGGCTCCGAGAAACGGTCCGGGTGGTAGCGCTTGATTAGCTCCCGGCGCTTCCTGTCCGCCTCCTCGATCGACGCGCCTGGTGCCAGGCCGAGCCGGTCGTAGGCGGCGATGACGGTGGCGGGGTACCTCCTGGGGAAGGACGGGGGGGTCCAGCGATCGTCGGCTCGCTCTCCGCTGGGTTGCCGCTGATCCTCGGCCGCCCGACGTTCTTCGGCGGCGCGCCATTCCTCGGTCGCGCCCTTCAGCGCGGCCTCGAAGGCGCCCCTCAGCGCCTCACCGCGCTCGCGCACGGGGCGCAGGGTCTCGCGCAGGCGGTCGTCCTCCTGGAGATTAGCGGCGAATCCCCGGGCGATACGGCCGAGGCGGCGCGGGAAGCTCACCTATCGCGGTGCTCCTCGGAGTCCAGGTAGCCCTCGGAGAGCGGGCCGGGGCGGCGCAGGATCTGGGTGTCGTCCTCGTCCGGGGGCTCCATCACCTGCGTCTCCTCCCCCGCGTCCGGCTCGTCCGGGGAAAGATCGCTCGTCGTGGACTCGGCGACGGGATCCTGGGGGTCCTCCTCGCCGGAGAGGCCGAAGAAATCGCGCACCCGCCCGACATCTTCGAGGCCTGTGCGGGAGGCGGAGATCTTGCTCTCCTCCTCCGAGATACCGAAATCTCGGGCCTCGCGGGCCTTCCGGATCTCGTCCTCGTAGGTTTGGATCACCTCTTCGGTCCTCTCTTTGAGGTCCTGGATTCGCCCCTGGCTCAGCTCTATCTCGGAGTTGAGCTTGGACTCGCGCGCCGCCGTGGAGCTCGCCAGGTCGTCGAGGTTGATGCCGGCGGCCTCCAGGGTACCCCGGACGATTCGGACCGCGGCGGGCCGCGGTACCTCGGGCGGCAGGTTCCTTATGACGTCGGCCGCCCGCTCGACGGTGAAGCCCCGCGTTCTGGCCACCTCGCCACCGGTCTCCCCCACGCCGACCTCCTCGGACGAGTAGATCGCGGTCTCGTCCTCGCCATCCAGGTTGCCCGAGAACACCCGGGAGAAGAAGCCCCCGCGCGTCGTCGGCCTTTCCTCGTTCATCGTGCCGGCAGCTTCTCGGTCACGGGCAGCGTCTCGACGCTCCGCGTCACCTCGTCGAGGCTGCGCCGGAAGTACGAGATGCGCTCCTTGAGGTGCACCAGTCCGGGCTCGAGCGATCCGGGCGAGAGGTTGGTATCGAGGGCGAGCAGCTCCCCGCGCAGGTTTCCGAGCAGGCTCTCCGCGCCTTCGAGCTGGGCATTGATCATGCTGATGCCTTGCAGGATGTCGCCGTACGAGGCGAGCTCCCCGCGCCTGCCGGAGAGCGCCGTCTCGAACGGCGCCCGCAAAGGCGAGCCCTCCTCTATCTCGGCGAGGTCCCGCTCCAGGCCCTTGATGCGGCGCGAGATCTCGCGCTGGTCGATGCTATCCAGGTGGTTCCTGAGCGCCGCCCGCCGGCGCGCGAGACGCGCCGCGCCCTCGACCTCACCGACGATGCTCAGGACGTCGTCGTCCAGCAGGGGCCTGTACTCCCCTGGCAGCAGCTCCCAGCTCTCGAGTAGACCCCTCTGCAGGGACGCAAGCCGCTTCATCTGCGACGCCGCCACGCGGTCCTCGCGCGCCACCCTGCCCAGCTCCCGCTCGTTGTCCCGCGCCCACCGCCACAGTTCCTTGCGCCTGTTCCTCTCCTTGTCCAGCAGCTTCCTACCCGAGAAAAAGGCGCCCGCGCCTAGAACCGCCGCGAGCATGTAGGCATCCTGCACCACCGCCAGAGCCCCGAACCCGGTGAAAGCCCCGAACGGGGCCAGGCGCATCAGGAGCTGCGAGCCGCTGCTTCTAGCCACGTGATCTCTCTTCCTCCTCGGGCGGCCCTTCGGCCTGCGCCTCGGTCTGTGTTTCGGCCTGCGCCTCGGCCGGCTGCTCCGAGGTTGCTTCCTCGGAGGGCGCGGCCTCCAGGGACTCGGCGTCGCGCAGGCCCATCTGGAGCTCGATCATCTCCAGCTCGCGCTCGGCGTCGATCCGCTTTATGTCGATCTCGGCGGCGGCTATCTGGCGCTCGGTATCGCTGGTGCTCAGCTCGCCCACGGCCTGGGCCTCGTAGGAGGCCTGCCTTATGGACTGCCTGGCCTTCTCCAGGTCCCTGGACGAGTCGGAGAGGGAGACGGTCGCTCGGGCCTCGTTGGCGGTGCGCAGCGCCCTGGACCTCTGGTGCTCTTCCATGAGGGCGGCCCGCTCGCGCACCACGTCGTTGTAACGGCGCTCCTGCTCGCGGAAGGCCCGTTCCATCTCCTCCGAGTTCTTGCGGGCCTCCTCCAGGCGGCCCTCGATCTCGGCCAGCGAGGTCTGGGCCTCCTGTTTCTGTTGGACCACCTCGATCGCCGCGTCCCGCTGCCCCCTGCTGGCGAGCTCCCTGGCCTGCCTCTCCCTGGCCGCAACAGCCTTCTGCTTCGTCGCGGCGTCGTTGGTCAGCATCTTCTCGTAGGCCATGGTGCGCGCCGCGGCCACCTGCAGCTTCTTGAGGTTGTTCAGCTCGTCCTGGACGGCGTTTTCGAGCAGGATCTCGGGGTTGCGCTGTTCCACCCCCGTGAGTAACCGACCGAAGAAGCCACGTACCGCCCTGAAGAATCTACCCATATTACGCCGCCTACCCCCGGCAAAATGATTGCAATACGCCGCCGATTATAGCATCGGTACGTTGCGCCCCCGAGGATAGTTTCAGCGGGCGGCGCGGTAGCCGCGCTCCGCGCGCGGCGTGCCCCGGCCCGCCATGACTATGGCGCTCGGGGACTCGACCTCGAAAGCAGCCTCGAGAGCCTGCCCCGCGGCGACGAGCAGATCTTCGGCGGAACGCGCGTCGCGAGGGTAGATCGCGGCCCCCGCCCGCGTGTCACCGGCGCCGAGCGAGCTCGCCGCGGCAAGCGCCCGCCTTGCGGCGCTCTCGACGGTCCGGTCGCTTACCCCACTCAGCACCACCCCGAATACCGAACCCTCGCCAAGCAGCACCGGCTCCCCGATGCGCGCCCGCACCCTCTCGAGGAGCAGCTCAACGTCCTCGATCCTGCGCCCGGGATCCACGAGGATGACCGCGACCTGCACGCCCCTTCGCGCCGCGACCTCCTCCTCGACCCTCCCGAGCAACATCGAGCCGTCCTCGTCGGTCGCGTAGTCTTCGGCCTCGTCCACGCCAAAGAACCCGCGCGCCACCCAGACCAGGAAGACCCCGGTGAGACCCACGGCGCAGAAGCGGTAGAAGACGAGCGCGGTGACCCCGTTGTCCGTGGTGACGCTGAGTAGACCCGGCATCACGGCCAGCGCGTAGCAGAAGAGCACGGCGAAGAGGGCAACGAAAGCCATCTTCCAGGACCCGTGCAACGCCGAGGCCACGAGCAGCGGGAAAAAAAGCAGGTACAGCTCGCTCGACTCCCCACCGGAGAAGAAGACCGACATTGCGACCACAGCCGCGAAGAGAGCGTACGCCCCCGTGCAGAAGCCCCCCGTGAACTGCGAAGTCGGCAGCAGGAGCAAGGCGAGCGCGGCCGTGACGCCGACCGAGAACACCAAGTATAGCAGGATAAACGAGACGGCGGGCTCGTAAGAGGCGCCGTGCACGAGCAGCAGAGAGACCACCGCCAGACCGAGGTACAAAAGCGAGAACGCCTTGAGGGCGCGGGCGCTGCGTCGATGGCTAACTCTATCGTTCACGGTCGGAGTATCATACGCACGTAGACACGCCAACGCTACCGAAGGGAGAATCGTGGAAGAATCGGGAGATAGGGCCGACAACCCTTACGTGGCGATGGAAGGTTACACGGTCCTCGACACCTCGGGCTCCCGAATCGGGGAGATCGAAGACACCGTCTACGACGCCCCGAGCGACGTACTGAAGTACGTGATCGTGGACGGTCGCCCCATCCCGGCCGAAGACATTTCCGTCGACGGCCACGATGAGAGCGTCACGGTTCCGTTCGACAAGGAGACCGTCGATTCGGCCCCGGAGTTGCACAACATCTCGGGCGCATTCGACGACGCAGTCCACGAACACTACGGGGACCGCACGTAGGGGCGCAGTAGCGTTGTAGGGGCGCTTCGCGAAGCGCCCCTACAACGCTACTGCGC
The DNA here is from genome assembly GCA_963800975.1 of uncultured Rubrobacteraceae bacterium. Lineage (GTDB taxonomy): Bacteria > Actinomycetota > Rubrobacteria > Rubrobacterales > Rubrobacteraceae > JALYGY01. Next base: position 52,834 of record CAWDDB010000002.1, read on the forward strand.
GCGTTCGTCCCTGACGTACGCGAAGCCGCCAGGGACACGCACGAGACGGTGACACGCACCCGGTCGGTTTGCGCCGTTGCGGCGCGTGGCGGGCGTCATGGCCACCGTTTCCCGGCGGAGATGCTCGCGTCGGTCCTCGGTCTCGTTCCTCTGGTAGATCACTCCGGAACCCCTTTCGCCTAACCTGAACAACTAACTTCTAGACTCGCCAGGTCACCAGTAAAGCCGCGGTCCGGCACCGGCACATCGGGAGAAAGACCACTTCCGCCCTGGTCTTTGGTCGTAGCTGCGGGGCCGATCCGGGACGCTGCTGCGCGAGATCGCTCTACCTGGGCGACGCGGGGTCCGAGGCGGAGAAGACCCCTTGGGGCGGCGGGCGGAGGCACGTATAATCTTCGCGTGGCCGAGGGCGTGGACGTGCGGGGCAGGATCGAGGATCTGCGCGAGCAGGTCCGCTACCACAACCGCCGCTACCACATCGAGGATGCGCCCGAGGTCTCCGACGCCGAGTACGACGCCTTGTATGCGGAGCTGGAGTCCCTGGAGGCCGAGAACCCCGAGCTGGTCACCCCAGACTCCCCCACCCAGAGGGTAGGCGACGAACCGCTCGAAGGCTTCGAGGAGGTCCGCCACGCCGTCCCAATGCTCTCGCTGGCCAACGCCCGCAAGACGGATGACCTGAGGGAGTGGGACGCCCGCGTTAAGCGGCTCCTCGGACCAGACGAAGAGGTCCGCTATGTCACGGAGCTCAAGATAGACGGTCTCGCGGTCTCGCTGCGCTACGAGAACGGCAGGTTCGTCCGGGGCTCGACGCGCGGCAACGGCGCGGTGGGCGAGGACGTAACCCAGAATTTGCGGACGGTGCGCTCCATACCGGACAGGCTCGACGACGCGCCGGGGGTGCTCGAGCCGCGGGGCGAGGTCTTCATGACGATCGAGAACTTCGAGGCGCTCAACCAGCGGCAAGAGGCTGAGGGGAAGCCGCCGTTCGCCAACCCGCGCAACGCCGCAGCCGGGGCCATCCGGCAGCTCGACTCCAGGATCACGGCCTCGAGGCCCCTGACCATCTTCCTCTACGGCGTCGGCGAGGGCGGCGAGGTGTACGAGAGCCACTCGGCCATGCTCGACGCCCTGAAGGGCTACGGGTTGCGGGTGAACCCGCACCGGCTGCACGACTCGATAGAGACCGTGATCGAGGAGTGCGAGCGGCGCACGGCCGAGAGGGAATCGCTCTCGTACCAGATCGACGGCGTCGTCGTGAAGGTCGACTCGCGCGAGCAGCAGCGTGCCCTGGGAACGGTCGCCAGGGCGCCACGTTGGGCGATAGCGTACAAGTTCGAGCCGCTAGCGGGCCGGACCAGGCTCGACGACGTTATCGTCAACGTCGGGCGAACCGGTGCTCTCACGCCGCAGGCGCTGCTCGAGCCGGTCAACATCGGCGGGGTCACCATCTCGCGCGCCACGCTGCACAACGAGGACTACATAAGCGAGAAGGGGATCCTGATCGGCGACACCGTCGTCGTCGAGCGGGCCGGGGACGTGATCCCGCAGGTCGTCCGTCCCATCATCGAGGAGCGCACCGGCGACGAACGCCCGTTCGAGATGCCGAAGGTGTGCCCCGTCTGCGGCGAGCCGGTGTCGCGCCCCGAGGGCGAGGCCGTCACCCGCTGCGTGAACGCCCGCTGCCCGGCGCAGGCGCTCGAGCACATTATCCACTGGGCCTCCAAGGGCGCGATGGACGTAGACGGGTTCGGCGAGAAGGTCGCAACCCGTTTCTTCGACCTTGGCCTCATAAGGGACCCCGCGGACCTGTACAAGCTGGAGGCGGGGCAGGTCTCGCCGCTCGAGGGCTTCGGCGAGAAGAGCGCGGAGAACCTGATCCAGGCTATCGAAAAGAGCAAGGCGCAGCCCTTCCCGCGCGTCCTGTTCGCGCTCGGCATCAGGCACGTCGGGTCCGTGACGGCCGAGCTTATCGCGGAGCGCTTCGGCGGCGAGGATCTTCTGCGCGGGGTGAGCGTGGAACAGCTGGTCGAGATCAACGGCATCGGCGGCGTGGTTGCCAGGGCGGTCGCGGAGTACTTCGCCCTCGAAGACAACCAGGACCTGGTCGAGCGCCTGATGGCCGCCGGCCTCAACTTCGAAAAGGTGAGCACCAGGCCATCCGAAGGCCCGCTAGTCGGCAAGAGGATGGTCATCACGGGGACGCTGAGCAGGTCGCGCGGCGAGTTCGTCGAGCGACTCGAGGCCGCGGGCGGCACCTTCACCTCCTCGGTCAGCAAAAATACAGACTACGTGCTCGCCGGCGACGAGGCGGGCTCGAAGCTGGAGCGGGCAAGGGAGCTCGGCGTCGAGATCATCGACGAGGCTGGGTTCGAGGAGCTGTTCCCCTAGTTCTTGGGTACCGGGCTTCGGTAGCCGACCGGCAGCCGGCGTCGTGCCGCGCTTTGTTCGCTACTCTAATCGCTCGAGCGCGGAACGAAGCAGCGTGCGCGCGTTCGAGCGCATCACCTCCACCGCCTCCTCGCGGGAGAGCCCGCCCATGTCGGTCAGCCATACCAGGGCTTCGATGCCCAGCGTCGCGCAGATCCCCAGCACAAGCCGCCGCAGCTCAGGTTGCGGCATTCGCCCGCGCAGCGGGGAGAGGGCGTCCTCGACCCATTCGATCCGCCGGCCTATCCGCAGCGGCAAACTATCGCCGCCCGCGGGTTCGCCCTCAAGCGCGAGCCGCAACTGGGTACGGTACTCGGGCTCGTACTCGAGGAGCCGTCGCGTCTGACTCTCGGCGACAATCTCGAGCCGTGCTAGGGGGTCTTCTGGCGGGTCCGCTCCAAGCAGCGAGCGCGTCTCGATCTCCGGAAAGGTCGCGGCCAGCAGCGCGCGGCTGTTCGGGAAGTAACGATACGCCGTGGTGCGCCCGATGGACGCCTCGGCAGCCGCCGCCTCGAGCGTGGGGGTCACCCCCTCGGCAAGGAGCTGCCTGGCGGCCGAGATCAGGGCGTCTCTCGTGCGAACCTTCTGGCTGGTGCGTCCCGTGTGCACATATGAAACATTCATGTCCATTATGGTATCACATACCTTTTGTTGAACTTGTATATCCATTACGGTATCGTATGTTCCATAAATAGCCACGCGCGTCTTTGGTGCGCGAAGGAGGAGAAGAGCATGAGCACTGCGGTGTCGATCATCCGGGGGGATGGTGAGGGAGAGCGCCGCTGGTTTGCCGGCGGAGGTATGCACATCATGAAGGCGACCTCTGAGGAGACCGACGGAGCGTTCATGCTGTTGGAGGACCGTATGGCTCGGGGCAAGACGACCCCGCTTCACGCCCACCCGAATCTGGACGAGACCCTGATCGTGCTCGAGGGCGAGATCCTGATCTACGCCGAGGGGGAGGAGCATCGGCTCGGCCCCCTCGGCGTTGCGGTGGCTCCGCGCGGCGTCCCTCACGCGTTCATGGTCACCTCGGAGACCGCGCGCGTTCTCGCGCTGCAGACGCCCGGAAGCGGCGAGGCCTTCTACAGGGACGCGAGCGAGCTGTCGACAGACGAGACCGACGCGGAGAGGCCACCGGACTGGGCCCGACTCCGGGCCGCTGCGGAGCGCAACCCCAGCTGCATAGAGATTCTCGGACCACCCCCGTTCGAGAAGGAAATCGCCGCGAGAGCCGAAACCTAGGGGGGCGGTCGCGCGGCGTTGGTTCACTGGTCTCGGGAGGAGCTCGGCGCTGTATCGCTGTTCTCCTGCACCGGCTTCGAGAGGTAGAGGAGCCAGGCTGCGGGTGGGCCGAGAAGGAAGATCGCGTGGTAGCTCGCGAGGCGCCAGATCAGGAGCGCCGCCGCCGCTCCGCCGCCCGCGCCGATGCTCAGGCCCAGTGCGGCCTCCATAAAGCCGGAGCCCCCCGGTGTCGGGAACAGGTGCGCGACCAGGGTGACGCTCGTCAGGATCGCGAGGGTAGCCAGCAGGTCGGCCTCGACGCCGTAGAGGTCGAGAAGCAGCCAGAAGAGCACGAAGCCCGCGAGCCAGCCGGCGGCGACGACCGCGTTGATCGCCAGCCACGTCGAGACGGCCATGTTCTTGAAGGCCACGGCGCTGCGGTAGTAGTCGCGCGCCATCGAGCGAATGCGGGGCGCGAACCGGCTCAGGAACCGCAGCCGCGCGAGGGCGAAGATCAGGCCCACCACCGGCCGCGGGTACCGGGTCAGGAAGACGGCGCCGACGATGGCGAGGATGGCGATCGTGAAAGCCGCGAACTCGGGGCCGGGTGGGAGGCGGAGGGTGTCGGAGTAGATCAGGTACCCCAGGCTCACTGGCACGGCCCACGCGAAGAAGATCAGGTCGAAGATGAAGACCTGGATCGCGACGCCTATGCCTTTGCCAAACGGCACGCCGAGGCGCCTGAGCGCGAGGACGGCGGCAGGCGTAACGGCGACGTTCCCAGGCGTCACGGAGGCGACGAACATCGAGGTGAGGTGAACCAGGATCGCGGAGCGGAAGGGCAGCCGAATCCCCTGGTTGCGACAGAGGAGCCATATCCGCGCCGGGTCCATCACGAACCACTCCGCGACAAACGCTAGCAAACAGAGCCCCGCGACGAGGAGGCTCGGGTCGCGCACCCTGTAGGTCTCGATCCTGAAGATCTGATCCCCCGCCACGAGGTAGAGCCCCGCGAAACCGAGCGCGAGGCCGACCACGAAGACAGCGACGGCGCGCAGGATCCCGGCCCGGCTCTCGCCGGGCACCCTAGGCTGCGTCTTCGCCGAGCTCGGCATAACGGACGACGTAGTGGGCGAGACGGTCCGAGGCGGCGGCGGGCTCCAGCTCGCGGCACCGCCCGGCGACTTCTTCGAGGAGGGCCGGATAAACGGCGTAGCGACGTACCTGCTCGAGTAGCTCCCGCGGGTTCCTCACGTAGCTTCCCAGGCCCAACTTTTCCACGAGCCGCGCGACCCCGACCTCGTTGAGCCCCGCGTAACCCGTGACGAGCGCGGGACGCCCCACCACGATGGCTTCGTAGACCGAGGCGGGTCCCGCCTTGCCCACGAAGACGTCGCTCGCGGCCAGGTAGGCGGCCATGTCCTCGACGTAGCCTTCTACCCTGAGCGGGTTCTTGCCTTCCCCGAGCGCCCGCAGCTCTTCCTCTAGCCGCTGGTTCCTGCCCGCCACGACGACCACCTGCATGGGAACGTCCGAGTCCAGAAGCGCCCGCGCCAACGCGCGCTGGGTCCTGCCGACCCCTTCCCCGCCGGAAGATAGCAAGCAGGTGAAGCGGTCTTCGAGCCCGAGACGTTCGCGCGCCCGGTGCTTTTCGGGCGCGTTTAGGAAGGCCTGGCGGACCGGGTAGCCGAAGCCGACGTACGAGAGCTTGCTCTCGGGCACGCCGAAGCGCATGAGATCGCGCCGAGCCTCCTCGGAGGGCACGATGATGCGGTCGGCGTGCGGGTCCGCCCAGTAGGAGCAGATGCCGACCAGCTCGTTGGCGAAGCTCAGGACAGGCACTTCGAGGCCGCCGATGCGCCTGGCCTCGGCCAGGCCCGCGGTCATGAGGCCGTGGTTGGAGAAGATCAGGGCCGGGGGATCTCCCTTCAGGTCCTTGGCGGCCGCCCTGGCGAAACCCCGCACGAGGCGGCGCTGGGTGGCGATGGTCATCTGCGGGAAAGCGTCCATGGCGCGCTGGCTGCCCCGGGCCAGGATCGGGTAGCGCAGCATGAAGCGCCAGATGTCCTTGTGCAGCTTGTCCATGCGGGAGACGTTCTTCGCGCCTACCTCTTTCATGTAGTCCGAGACGCGCAACTCGAAGCGGCCAGGATAATGGTGCTCGATCGCCTCGGCCATGGCGCGCGCGACGGCCACGTGACCGCCCCCGGCGGCGATGGTGGCAAACAGGATCCTGGGTCTGGCCTGGCCCGCGCTCATCGGGATTTCATACTAAGCCACCCCACGCGATCGTACCACCGGGCGGCGCGGTCCAGGCCCTCCGGGAGCGGGACTTCGGCCCGCCATCCCAGCGCCTTCTCGGTCACCGAGACGTCGCAGGTCCAGGCGTTGGTGGTCAGATCTCGGGCCCTGCGCTCGTCCAAAAGCGGGACCGCCGCGAAAGGCTTGGCCGCGCGCTCGGCCGCCCTGCCCGCCAGCAAGTACGCCGCGACAGGCAGCCGCACCGCGCGAACAGATTGCCCGTAAGCCATCTCGAGGCCGGCGACGACGTCGGACCAGGCGTAGCGCTCCCTTTCGGCCACGGGGAATGGGCCGAAGCCGGAACGCCCGCTCGCCGCCGCAAGCACGGCCCCTGCAACGTCCTCCGCGTAGACCGGCTGTAGGGGAGCCGAGCTTCGGGGGATGGGCAGCCAGCCAGCGTGCGCCGTCGCGAAAAGTGGCAAAAGGTCGGTGTCCCTGGGGCCGTAGACGGCGGCGGGCCGGAGGACGACGGCTTCGATCCGGCCCTCCAGGGAGCGGAGGTGCGTCTCAGCCTGAAGCTTGCTCCAGCCGTAGTCGCTCGCGGGGCTGTTACGTCCGTCCGGTCCGCGGGCCGCGAGGCTGCTGATCAGGACGAACCGCCCGACGCCCGCCCGCAGCGCGGCGTCCACGAGCCTCCCGGTGCCCCTGCTGTTGACCGCGTAGTAGTCTCCCGCCCGGCGCGCCCTCGTTATCCCGGCGGCGTGGACGACGACATCCGCGCCGCGTAACGCTCGGGAGATGTTCTCCAGGCTACCGCGCACGTCGAGGGGGACCAGCTCGGCTTCGAGGTCGGAGATCCAGCGGGGGTCGCTCGAGGCCCGAGCGCCGCAGCGAACGTCGTGGCCGGCGTGCACGAACGCTTGCGCGATGTGGCTGCCGACGAAACCCGTCGCGCCGGTGACCAGCACGCGCACGAGGCTACAGGTCCTTCTCGTAGATCCGGTACGATTTGTAGTGCCTGGCCCCGCCGGCCTCGATGACGTGGTTCATCGCGTGGTTGTCCTCGAGCGTCCACGAGGCCTCGCACCTCACGTAACCCTTCGCCAGGGTCCGCCCGTAGAGCCACTGGATCATGGCGAGCTCGAAGCCCTTGTTGCGGTGCTCGGGGGCGACGCCCAGGATGGGCAGGCGCACCTGGTCCATGATCTTGTTGCGGGTGAGGAGGTGGAAGACGCCGAAAGGCAGGAGCCGTCCGCGCATCCTCTTGAAGACCTGGTTCGCGTCTGGGATTAGGACGGTGATACCGGCCAGCTCGCCGTCCACCTCGGCCAGCGCGACCAGATCGGGGTCAAGGATGAGCTTGAACTCATCCGCGAGGCGGTCGAACTCCGCGTCGGTGTACCTGACGAACCCCCAGTTTTTCTCCCAGGACCTGTTATACAGTTCCTTCACGCGGGCCAGCTCATCGTCCCAGCGTCTCATTTCGACGGGGCGGATCTCGAGTCCCTTGTTGCGCTTGCGGATCCTCTCGGCGAGGCGCCCGATCTTCTTTACCTCCCAGTCCCTGTCGAAGAGCCAGGCGTACAGGTCCCTGGCCTTGCGGTAGCCCGCGTCCTCGGCGTAGCGCGGGTAATCTGGCGGGTTGTAGGGCATCATCAGGAAAGGGGCCGTGTCGAAGGCGTCGATAAGGAACCCCGCGCTGTGGTTCATGGAGGGGTTGACAGGACCGCGCACCGCCTCGCGTCCCAGCTCGAGCGCCCGCTCCTCGACGCGGGCGAGCAGGGCCGCGGCCGCCTCCCCGTCCTCCGCCTCGAAGAAGCCGAAGAACAGCAGGTTGTCCCCGTGGGTCTCGTTGTGGTTGTCGTCGTCTATGGCCGCGACGCGCCCGACGACCTCACCGCCGCGCCGGGCGAGAAAGAGGTTCAAGCGCGCGTGCTCGTAGAAGGGGTTCTTGCGCGGGTCGAACTGACCCCGCTCCATCAAGAGCAGCGGTGGGACCCAGTGCGGCTCGCGGCGGTACCTGGCGAAAGGGTACCGGACAAAGCGCCGCACGTCGGCGCGTGACGTGGCGGGACGAACCTCGGTGGTTCCCACGCCGCCCTTGCGGGCTTCCCCTAGCCGATCACGCCCAGGCCCTTGCCGACGGTGGCGAAAGCCTCGAGCAGGCGGCCTATGTGCTCCGGGGTGTGGTTGGCGTTAACGCTGGTGCGGATGATGCTCTGGCCAGGGGGCACGGCCGGGGGCACGGCCGGTGTCGTGAAGATGCCCGCCTCCCACAGCCCCCTCCAGAACATCACGGTCAGGTCGTCGGGCCCGATCAGGACCGGCACGATCTGGGTCTCGGACCCGAGCGTGTCGAAGCCGAGCGCGGTGATGCCGTCCCGAAGCTGCTTGGCGTTGCGGGCGAGCCTCTCGCGGTGCTCGGGCTCGGTCTCCATGATCTCGAGCGCCTCGAGCGCGACCGCCACCTGCATGGCTGGCAGCGCGGCCGTGAAGATAAAGGGGCGGCCGTGATGCTTGATGTAGTTGATCACGGACCTCGGGCCCGTCACGAACCCGCCGACGGAGGCGAAGGACTTGGAGAACGTTCCGATAATGAGGTCCACCTCGTCCTCCAGGCCAAAGTGCTCGGGCGTTCCCCGCCCGTTCTCACCCAGCACGCCGGTCGAGTGCGCGTCGTCGACCACCACACGCGCCCCGTACCTGCGTCCGAGCTCGACGATGCCTGGCAGGTCGGCGATGTGACCGCTCATCGAGAAGACGCCGTCGGTGACGATCATGCGCCCGCCCGGCTTGCCGGCGTCCCTCGCGAGCAACCGCTCCAGATCGTCGAGGTCGTTGTGGCGGTACTTGCGCATCGCGCCGAACGAGAGCCTCGCCCCGTCGTAGAGGCTGGCGTGATTCTCGCGGTCGAGATAGAGGATATCCCGGCGCCCCGTGAGCGCGGTCAGGACCGCCAGCATGCCGAGGAAGCCGGTGGTGAAAGTCAGCGCCGCCTCTTCATCGAAGTGCTCGGCCAGTCGCCGCTCGAGCTCCTCGTGCAGGGTCAGGGTACCCGTCAGGGAGCGCGATCCGGTACAGCTCGTGCCGTAGCGGTCGAAGACCTCCATCGCGGCCTTCCGAAGGCGAGGATCCTGGGTGAGCCCGAGGTAGTCGTTGGAGCCGGTGATGATCATCTCCCGCCCGTCGACCGTGACCGTGCCGCCGTGTTGCTCCGAGATCGGCTTGAAGTAGGGGTAGATACCGGCCTCTATCGCCTCGTCGGCGCGGGTGAAGCCGAAGGCTTTGTCGAAGACGTCGTCGGTACGCGCCGGAACGTCTTCAGGGCTCCGCGCTAGACCATTCAAAGCTTGGTTTAGGTTCGTGTGATCCGACAAGCCAGCCCTCCAACACAGCTAGACAGAAGTCACATAAAGGCTACCCGTGGTGTGTATCACAACAAAACTATAGAACACGCATGCAAAAGATACTAGGAAACGGCGAACGCTCAACTCCAGCGCGGCGTTATGACGTCGTCCACCTGCAAGAACAGGAAGTGATCGAAGTAGTAGTGGATCAGGAGCGCCGAGAGCACCACCGAGTAGAACGCGAAGTAGTGTTGCTCGGAGAAGTTCCCGCCGTAGGTCCCGAGCGCCACGTTCGCGCCCAGAACAAGCAGGTAGGCGGCCGCCGCGCCCAGGGTGAACAGGAAGCACATCCAGTAGAGGCGGTGCCCGCTGCTCGAGACTCGCGAGACGTACTGGGAGCCGATGAGCCCCCGATCCGAGCGGACCTGGTTCAGATACAGCACGACCGCGAGGTACTGGAACGAGTGCCAGGTGTTGAGGCCCTGGAAGGCCACGTCGAGGTTGGGGAGCGCCGGCGTGATGAAGAAGAGGACCGCCGCGAGGCTCATGTGCAGCGTCTTGGGGATGTGCAGCAGCCCGGCCCTCCACTCCCAGATCGTCTTGACGATGAAGGCCGTCAAGAAAAAGAAGAAGCCGGCGGCGGCCAGCGGTCCGAGCCACTCGAACTTGAGGAACTCGGGGAAGAGCAGCGCCCTGCCCCCGGTCTCGAAGCCGTGGCTCGAGAGGTTGTGGCCGAAGATCACCAGCGGCGTGCCGGTGAACTTGAAGGTGGCTATGGGGTAGAGGCTCGTGCCCAGCAGCCCGTAGTCTATGACCCGGGAGACGACCTGCCAGCGGGCCAGGTTCGGCGCGCGGCCCCGCGGGTCCTTGAAGCGGTACGAGTCGGCGATGTAGGCGGCCTGGTGGATCACGTGCACCGAGGCCCAGAAGAAGAAGATGGTGACGAGGAGCGTCAGGTTGATGATAGCGAGAGAGACGACGATGACGGGCATGAGCAGCGCCCCCCACGTGTAGCGCCTGTACCTCTCCCTGAAGTGAGGCTCCATGAACGTCATGGTGTAGGTGGCGAAAAGGTGCGGCCCGCCGATAAACGCGGTTACCACGAGGTCTACGAGGACGTTGGAGAGGCCCCCGAGATGGGAGAAGAGGTGCGGCACGATGAGGAGCGCGCTCGAAAAGATGATGAAGGTCAGGTCGTAGAAGGGCGAGACCAGCCACATGTCCTTGGAGGAGATCTTCGAGGCCGTGGCGGGCGCGGATATGGTGGTCAAGGCGAAAACCGTCCTTGAGAATGGGTCGCGCTCTTTGGACCCGTACCTTTCACGTCACGGTTCATTCTATAGACGCCAGAGGCGCCTTTGCAAGAGTTCAGCACGCTACGCCTGGCTGCGCCAGGCTCCGCTTGTCAGCACGTTGCGCCAGGCTTCGCCTTGGGCAGCTTGTCAGCAATAGGGCTTCTCCTCCCTCCGAGCGCAAGCTGACAAGCCGCCTTTCAGGCGGCGTGCTGCAAGCCTGCAAGGCAGGCTTGCTATTGTACTGGTGTGGATGCCAGGGCGGGACACGTGGTCATCGTTGGCGGGCCGGAGACCGAGGACGAGCTGCTCGCGATCGTGCTCGATGGCTCCGACGAGGCGATACCGCTATTCGACTCCGTCGAGGAGGCCGACGAGTTCCTGGACTCCATCGGCGAGTACGGCCGGGACTGGCGCGCCCGCGAGGTCGCGGCGGGGGACCTGATCGAGCTACTCAAGTACCAGGGCGAGGAGGTCGAGTACGTCGCCCTGAGCCCCCCGCCCGAGAACCTGGAGGGCGGGATGGAGGTGCAGCTGCTCTACCGCGAGATCCTCATCGACCTCCTGCAACGCCAGACCGCCGCGGAGACAAAGGGGCCCTCAGAGCGCAAAGGATTCTGGCGACGGCTCCTCGGGCGCTAGGGTCCTTGGCTTCTCGAAGTTGAGCGTGTAGGCCGGAAACCCGCCGAACCTCATCGCGAGCTTGAAGCCCGCGGCCTCGAACTCGCGGCGTATGGTGGTGGAACGCCTGTGGTCCGGGTCGCCGAAGATCTCGGTCACGGAGAGCACGCCGCCGGGGTCAAGCGCAGCGTATAGCTCGCGGATGGCCGCCGGTCGGTCGCGCGTCTCGCCGAGCACCATCGCGAGCAGTACGCGGTCGAAGCCTCCCTCGTTTAGCCCGTCCTCGCCGAGGACGGCCCGCACGGGCCGGACGTTCCGGATGCCCTCTGCCGCAAGACGCGCTTGCAGCTTTTCGAGCATCCCGCGCTGGCCGTCGAGCGCGATCACCTCGCCGCCTGGTCCCACGGCCTTCGCGAGCGGTACGGTAAGCCGGCCCGGTCCGCAGCCCGCGTCGAGGACGCGCATTCCGGGGCCGAGGTCGAGGCGCTGGATCAGGCGCTCCGGCCCCACGAAAACGTCCACGAGCCGGTTCTCGAACAGGAACGTGAGCCGGGGCGGGTGCATGATCGGACGTCTGCGCTGCCTCAGATACGCGAGCGCGGCCGCAAGAGCGGCCCCCGCAAGCGCGTAACGCAGCAATCGCACGCCGGATCAGCGGTCCAAACCGGCCAGCGCCGCGTCCTCGGCGGCGTAGTCGAAGGCCGCGCCGTCCTCCGGCTCCGGCGGGTGCCCGCGCTCCCACGCGACGGCCCGGCGGAGGGCTTCATTTCGAGAGACCTCTTCCCGAAAACCGAGCTCCCGCCGGATGCGGCTGGTGTCCGCGACCCAGTGCTGTCTCGTGTCGAGACCCCAGTCCAGGTGCTTCGGCAAGCGCCCGTCGGGACCGCTCACAACCTTCCCGTCCCAGCCGGCCGCGCGACAGATCTCCCGCACCCACTCCGCCCAGGAACGAGGATCCTGCTCCCCAACGTTGTACACGCGCCCCACGGCGCGCTCGTCGGTAACCGCGAGCGCGATCGCCGCGGCCACGTCCTCGACGTAACCGTGGGTCCAGCGCCACGAGGTCATGCCCTCCCCGAGCAGTATCGCGGGCCGCCCGTCGTCCACGCGCCTCACGTACTCGAAGAGCCGGTGCTGGTAATCCCCGGGTCCGTACACGGCCGGCAGCCGCAAGACCGTGCCGGGCAGACCCGGATCCCCCATGACCACCCTCTCGACCAGGATCTTCTCGTAGTTCTGCGCGCCGTCGCGCTCGTAAGGGTAGAGCTTCTCGCGCAGCGGCGACTCTTCCGTCAGCGGGACCGGGTCCGGCGGTCCGGGATCCCTCCCGGTCACCCGGTCGTAGGCCCGGTAGACGTCCTGGCTGCTCACCGCCACAACCCGCCGGGAGACGCCGCGGAACACGTCCACCAGCTCTCGGGCCTCGGCCTCGTTCATGGGGATCATGTCCAGCACCACCTCAGGTGCCGCCCGCCGGAGCTCGCCGACACAATTGCCCAGGTCGCCCCGGTCCCCTGCGATCCGCTCGACGCCTTCGGGGAGGTCCGCTTTCGTGCGGCCCCTGTTGAACACACGTTACCTCGTGGCCGGACTCGGCCAGGCGCCGCACGACAGGCATGCCGATAAACCGCGTGCCGCCGACGACCAGAACCCTTATCTTCCAGCCTCCCCGCCCGTCAGAACGGCAACCTCGCCGGGAGCGAGGGGCTCGCGGCGCCGAACGCCGCCGAGGGTGACGCGCCGCACGAATCCAGCTCCGGACGGACGGGGCCGATACGAGGAGAAGGTCAGGAGCGCGAAGCGGCCGGGCCCGCGCCGCCGGGCGGGGCGGTGCTCGACCCAGAGGATGGGGCGCGGAAGGTCCGGCAGGCCGCCCGCAAAGTGCTCCAGGATCACCTCGGCCGCAAGCTGCTCCGCCATCTCCGAGACGCCCGCTCCCCCGGCCCCCGGTAACTCCTCGCAGACCACCACCGGGGCGTCGCCCCCCTCACCCTCGTAGATCCTGATCCAGCAGCACCCGGCCGCGAACGAGTAGCCCCTCCGGTGGCGTATGTACTCGTAGGTCAGGTCCATTCCCGGCTCCGCCCTGCTCGCGCCCTAACCGGCCGCGACGCCCTCCCTCGGGTTCACGACCCGGTCCACCACGCCGTAACTCACGGCCTCCTCCGCGCCCATTATGTAGTCGCGGTCGGTGTCGCGCTCGATCTTCTCGAACGTCTGGCCGGTCGCCTCGGACAGGATCTCGTTGATGCGCCGCTTGGTGCGCACGAGCTCCCGAGCCTGGATCTCCACGTCCGAGGCCTGCCCTCCCGGTCCACCCTGAACCCACGGCTGGTGCAGCAGGACCCGCGTGTTCGGCAGCACGTTGCGCTTGCCGTTTTCTCCAGCAGCGAGTAGCACCGCCGAGATCGAGGCCGCCATCCCAAGCGCGGTCGTCGCCACGTCCGCGTTTATGAACCGCATGGTGTCGTAGACGGCAAGCCCGGCGGTCACGCTGCCCCCAGGCGAGTTTATGTACAGGTTGATGTCCTGCTCGGGGTCCTCGCTATCGAGGTGCAAGAGCTGCGCGATGATCGCGTTGGCCACCTGATCGTCGACCGGCGTCCCCAGAAAGACGATCCTGTCGTTCAACAAACGCGAGTAGATGTCCATCGACCGTTCCCCGCGCGGGCTCTGCTCCACCACGTAGGGAACGACAAGCCTCGGATCCACGCTCATCTCGTAAGCCTCCTGTGCAGCCAACACGCTATACTTGGGTAGCGTAGCACTGTTGCAGTGTTTCAGCAAGTTTTATGCAGTGTTTGGGGGTAACGACAGTGGATCTACCGTGGTTACGGGATTTGCGGCGGCGGGCGATCATGAGCCAGGAGGAGCTGGCGGCGAAAAGCGGGGTGGCGCGTGACACTATCTCCAAGCTGGAGACCGGTCGGCGCAGGGCTTACCCGTCCACGATCCGCAAGCTCGCTGTCGGCCTGGATGTGGAGCCGCGGATGCTGCTCGGCGGCGTCGAATACCTGGAGGATGGACCCGTCGACGAGAAGCAACCCGATAGGCCGGAGAGAGAAGATAAGCGGAGGATAGGTTTCTAGGTTCGGGGCGACTGGCCACGGACCGGTAGGAACAATTTGAGATGGTCAGGGCGGTTCGACGGCTTCGGCATTCGAACAAAGATTCATGCCCGCGGCTCCTGAAGCAAACCCAGGGCACGAAAAAGGCGGGCCCCCGAAGGGACCCGCCTCCTTGCTAAGGTGCTTCCGTCCGTCTAGCTAACTACCGGACGATCCTGCGGGCCAGCAGACCACCGGCCACCAGCAGAGCGCCGGCGCCCAGAGCGATCAGCGAAGCGCCACCCGTGTCGGGAAGCGACCCACCAGCGGCGGCCGAAGCCGAGCCGCCACCGCCGCCGCCGCCGCCACCACCGGCGGAAGCGTAGGACGTGGCGCTGCCGTAGACCTTCTTGCCGTGGTGGTACGCCGTCGCGGAAGCGCTGCCATCGTCGTTGATGTTAACGTCGTTGCCAGCAGCGATGCTGCCGAGGCACGCGCTCACCTGGTTCTGGCTAACGCCGAGCTCCTGCGCGATGCCGGCGAGATCCTGGTTATTGTCGACATTGTACTGACCCGTGGCAGCGGCCTGGATCTGGTCGCAGTCCACGTACTGAACGTCGCCACCGACGGCGGTCGCCTGCGCGAAAGCCGGGGCGGCGGCGGCCAACACCATGGCCATGACCGCGGCCATCAACATTACTTTCCTCAACTTGATTCCTCCTTGCCGATCACTTTCCGACATCCTCCCTGAAGCTTCCTTTGGTCCCCCCGCGCTCGTACCCCCTCTCGGTTCTTTGGTCCGCGTACCCTTCTCCTCAGACAGGAAGGTCACGCTAACGAGCGAACACTATCACATAGTTTAACATTTCTCAACACTCTTGCAGAATTATCTTTACATCTCGGAGGGGACAAGCAGGGCGGCCTGTGGTTCGCTGGTCGGGGATCAGGCGAGAAAGCCTCCGTCCCGGCGGCCCGCTCTGCGAGCTATTCCTTACGGTAAGGCTTACCGATAGCGGCGGGGGCGATAGCGCGGCCGCCGAAAGCCGCGAGGGCGACTATGGTAAGTACGTACGGGAGCATCTGGATGAACTCGACGGGGATCGCGTCCTGGGGCACCTGGAAGGTAACGGCGGTGCCGAGGCCGAAGAGGAGGGCCGCGGCAGCGGCGCCAATAGGATTCCAGCGGCCGAAGATCAGGGCCGCGAGCGCGATAAAGCCCCTGCCGCCGGTCATGCCTTCCGTAAAGGCGGAGAGGATGCCCATCGAGAGGTACACGCCGCCGCAGGCCGCCAGCAGCCCCGAGAGGGCCACGCCGTAGTAGCGCATCCGGGTGACGCTCACGCCCGCGGTGTCCACGGCCTCCGGGACCTCGCCCGTTGCGCGGAGCCTGAGGCCGAAAGGCGTACGATAGACGACGAACCAGGTTATGGGGACCAGGGCGTACATCAGGTAGACGAGCATGCTCTGTTCGAAGAGCGCGGGTCCGATCAGGGGTATAGCAGAGAGGACCGGGATCGGGACCTCCTCGAATCCCGGCACGCGCGGGGAGGTGCCCCCGGAGCCGAAGATCTCGACCATCAAGAAACCCGTGCCGCCGAGGGCCAGGAGGATGATGGCGGTGCCCGAGATGATCTGGTCCGCCTCGAAGGTGATGCACATGAGCGCGTGGATCAGGGCGAAGATGAGCCCGGCCGCGAGACCGAAGCCGAGGCCAACGAGGGCGCTACCGGTAAGGAAGGAACCTACGACCCCGGCGAAGGCGGCGATCAGCATCAGGCCTTCGAGCCCGATGTTCACTACCCCGCTCCGCTCGCTAAAGAGGCCACCCAGGGCGGCGAAGATCAGGGGCGTCGCGTTGCGGATCGTCGAGGCCAGGAGGGTGCCCAGGGAGGTGAGGACATCGTCCACTACTGTCCCAGGCCCTTCTCCAGGCGGGCGCCTGCGAAGCGGCGGGCGCGTTTGCCGGCGATCAGCTCGACAAGCTTGGTGGCCGTGACGAGGAGCAGGATCACGGCTAGCAGCACGTCGGTCAGCTGCAGCGGGACCTCCGTCGAGAACTGCATCTCCTGGGCGCCCGCGGTCATACCGCCGAAGAGGATGGCGCCGAGGATCACCCCGACGGGGTGGTTGCGGCCGAGGAGGGCCACCCCGATGCCGTTGTAGCCCACGTTTTCGACGAACGGTATGGACATCTTGCCGTAGACGCCGAGGACCTCTTCCCCGCCGCCAAGGGCCGCCAGGGCGCCGCCGATCGCCAGGGCTATCACGGTGTTGACGCCGATACGCATGCCGGCGTAGCTGGCCGCCCCGGGCGAGAGGCCGACGGCCCGGATCTCGAACCCCCGCTTGGTGCGCCACAGGAGCAGGTAGACGGCCGCGGCTGCCACCAGCGCGAAGACGAAGCCGTAGTTGGCCCGCCCGAGACCGAAGCCGAGGAACGGGATGCGGGCCGTGAGGTCGATGGCCCCGGTGCCGGGGACGAGCCCCTCGCCCCTGAAGGGGTTCAGGGCCAGGTAGGTCGCCAGGTAGATCGCGACGTAGTTGAGCATGATCGTGGTGATCACCTCGTGCGCCCCGAAGTAGGCCTTGAGGAAGCCGGGTATGGCGCCCCAGATAAAGCCAGTGAGCACGCAGGCCGCCAGGGCAACGACCATCCCGAAGACCCCGAAGGAGCCGAGGGAGACGCCGATAGCGCCGGCCGTTATGGCCCCGATAAAGAACTGCCCCTCTCCCCCGATGTTGAAGAGCCCGGCCCGGAAGGCGACGGCCACGGCGAGGCCGGTGAAGATCAGGGGCGTAGCGGTGAGCAGGGTCCGGCCGACGGCGGTCGGCGACCCGAAAGCCCCCCTAAACAGCGCCCCGAAGGCCGCGACCGGGTTGTTGCCGGTCGCCAGCATGATCACCGCCCCGATGGCGAACGAGATAAGGATTGCTATAAGGGGGAAGACCAGCGCGCCGGCCGCGTCGCTCAGGAAGCGGCGCAGGATCGGGGGACGCGCGGCCCCCGGCTCCGGGCGCTCTTCGCTCACACTCTCTCCTCATCCGCGCCCCGTCCGGCCATCAGCAGGCCGAGCTCCTCGTCGGTTGCGTCAGGGGTGACCTCGCCCACGATCCTGCCCGCGTAAATGACGACTATGCGGTCGGAGAGCGAGCGGACCTCCTCTAGCTCGAGCGAGATCAGGAGTATCGCCTTGCCTTCCGCGCGTTGCTTGAGGAGCTGGCGGTGGATGAACTCTATGGCGCCGACGTCGACGCCGCGGGTCGGCTGGGCGGCGATGACGACGTCGGGGTCGCCCGAGAGCTCGCGCGCGAGGATGGCTTTCTGCTGGTTGCCGCCAGAGAGTGAGCCGGCCCGCGCGTCCGGGTCGGGTGGCCTAACGTCGTAGGCGCGCAGGGCCTCCGCGGCGCGACGCCGCATAACGTTCGGGAAGATCCAGCCGAACCGCGAGTTGGGCGGCTCGTCGTAGGTCTTGAGCGAGTTGTTCTCGTACAGGGCGAAGTCCTGCACGAGACCCTTCGTGGCCCGGTCCTCCGGGACATAGGCCAGGCCCCGTCTCTGCCTGGCTTCGGCCCCGAGGCGCGTGACGTCCTCGCCATCCAGTAAGACGCGGCCCACCTCGGCATGCCGCACCCCGGCGAGCGCTTCGGCGAGCTCCGTCTGGCCGTTGCCGTCCACCCCGGCTATGCCGAGGATCTCCCCGCTACGCACCTCGAGGCTCACCCTATCTACCGCGGTCGCGCCCGTGTTCGAGAGGACGACTAGCTCTTCGGCCGCGAGGCGCGGCTCGCCGATCTCGGAGGGCTCTTTCTCCACGCGGAGCAGCACCTCGCGACCGACCATGAGGCGGGCCAGCTCGCCCTCACTCGTCCCGGCGGTCTCCACGGTGTCCACCACCCGCCCGTCGCGGATGATGGTTATCTCGTCGCTGACGCCCAACAACTCGCCGAGCTTGTGCGTGATCAGGATGATCGAGAGCCCGTCGGCGACGAGCTCCCCGAGCACGGCGAAGAGGTCCTCCGTCTCCTGGGGCGTGAGGACAGCCGTCGGCTCGTCGAGCACCAGTATGCGGGCCTTGCGGTAGAGGGTCTTGAGGATCTCGACCCTCTGCTGGACGCCCACGGAGAGGTCGGCCACGCGCGCCCTGGGATCCACCCGCAGCCCGTAGCGCTCGCTCAGCTCCTGCGTGGCCCTTATGGCGCCCTCGATGTCGAGGGTGGCGCCCCGCCTCGGCTCGGCGCCGAGGACGATGTTCTCCGCCACGGTGAGCGGCGGTATCAGGGCGAAGTGCTGGTGGACCATCCCGATGCCCCGCGTGACCGCGTCCTTGGGGTCGTGGATGGTGACCTCTTCGCCGTCGACGAAGATCGAGCCCGCGTCCGGCTTGTAGAGCCCGTAGAGGATCTTCATCAGGGTAGACTTGCCGGCTCCGTTCTCGCCCAGGAGGCCGAGGATCTCGCCGCGGTGCAGCGTGATCGAGACGTCGTCGTTCGCCTTGACGGGGCCGAAGGTCTTGGTCACGCCGCGCATCTCGAGGACGACCGGGGCCCCCTCGCGGACCCCGGCCGTCCCACCGCCGGCCTCGCTCTCGGTCATCCCCGGTCCTCTACTGGGGCTTGTCGGGAACCTTGATGTCGCCGTCTATGATGCCCTGCTGCGCGCTCTCCACCTCGTCCTTGACGCTCTGGGGCACGTCTCCGTCGAAGCGGCCGAAGGGCGCGAGGCTGAGGCCCCTGTCGTCCAGCCCGTAGTCGATGATCTCACCGCCAGGGAAGTCGCCCTCGGCGGCATCCTGGATGGTCTGGAAGACGGCGCTGTCCACCCGCTTGACCACCGACGTCAGGATGGGGGCTTCGGGGAACAGCTTCGCCTGGTCGAGGTCGACGCCGATGGCGAAGATTTCCTCCTCGCCGGCCGCGTCGAAGAGGCCGGCGCCGGTGTTTCCGGCGGCATGGTAGATGATGTCCGCGCCCTGGTCGATCTGCTGCAGGCTGATCTCCTTGCCCCGCGCGGGGTCGTTGAAGGCGTCGGGCGTCGAGCCCGCGTACTGCACGAGGACCTCGCAATCGGGGCACACCGACTCGACTCCCGCCTCGTAGCCGGCCTGGAACCTGGCGATGAGGTCGGATTCCTGCCCACCGAGGAACCCTACGACCTTGTCGTCCGGGTTGGTGTATTCGGTATCCTCCTGGGTCATGAGACCGGCGACCACGCCCGCGAGGTAGCTGCCCTCCTGCTCCCTGAAGACCAGGCTGGCCGCGTTGTCGGCGTCGGCCACGGAGTCGACGATGGCGAAGTCGGTATCCGGGTACTGCGGGGCAACCTCGTTGACCGCGTCGGTCATGAGGAACCCGATCGCGAAGACCGGGGTGTACCCGGAGTCGGCGAGCTGGGTCAGGTTGTCGACGTAGTCGGTCGGGGAGCTCGATTCCAGGTACTCGGTCTGGGCGTCGAACTCCTTTTTGGCCTGCTGTAGCCCCGCGTAGGCCGAGTCGTTGAAGCCGTCGTCGCCCAGGCCCCCGACGTCGAGCACGAGCGCCGGGCGTACCTCGTTCCCGCCGCCACCGCCTTCGCCAGCGCCTTCACCGCCGCCTTCGCCACCGCCGCCACCGCTCTGGCCACCGGCGCAACCCACCGCCAGCAGCGCCGCGGCCAATATCGATGCGATCAAGAGTGTCGCCGTACGCACGGATCCTCCTTCTTCCCAGATCAAGATCGGCGGCCGCAAAGGGCGGCCCTCTTCTCCGATAAATACGCCCGAAGGCATCATATAGAGTAACTGCCAGCGGCGCTACCGCTCCGGGTGGCGCGTCACCCGCCCCGTTGCTGGTGCTCCCTGGCGTCGCGCGCCGCCCGCCACAGCTCCAGGCTTCCGTAGTAGCGCGCGATCCTCGCCCCGCCCGGCGCTACGAGCACCCACGTATCCGAGGCGACGGCCACAACCCTGTAGCCGCGGGGTATGCGCGTGTCGTCGGCAGGCTGCGTCTCCATCCATCCTCCGCGTCCGGTTCTCCCGCCAGGTAGGTTACACGCGAGAAGGGCGTCCCGCTCGTCCGCGGCCGTCGCGCGTGTGCCTGCCCGCAGAAACGCGCATCATGGGTGCGTCGTATCGGATTCCGGGGAGGGTATAGATGCGGAGCCACGACGATGCCTTCGAAAGCGAGCTGGGGTGGCTGCGCGAGTTCACCCCGGCCACGAGAGCGGCCGCCTCCCTGCCCTCCCTCGCGGGCGAGCGCCTGCTCGTGGTCTGCCACCTCGACGTCAAGATGGTCCCCTACTTCGAGGCCCTCGTCGACGCCGGCGGGGAGGTCTGGGCCTGCGCGGCCAACCCGGCCACGACCCGCGACCGCGTGGCGGAACACCTGGGCTCTTCTGGCGTTCGCGTCCCGGCCCGCGCTTTCGATTCCGCGGACCGGCACGCCGCGTACCTGCGCGCCGCTCTCGACGCGGGGCCGACCCTCCTCTCCGAGATGGGCGCCGACGCCACGACCGCCACCGAGGGGCGCCTCGGGAGCGTGCGCGGCGGGTTGGAGGCCACGGGGACCGGCATACGGCGGCTCTCCGGCCTGGACCTCGCCTACCCCGTCTTCAACTGGGACGAGGTCCCCATCAAGGCCGGCCTGCACAACCGGCACTTGGTCGGCCTCATGGCCGCGAACACCTTCCTGAACGTGACCGGCCTCTCCCTCTACGGCAAGACGGTCCTCGTCGTTGGCTACGGACCCGTCGGACGCGGCGCCGCCGACGCGGCCCGAAACTTCGGCGCCGTGGTCGAGGTCTGCGACGTGAGGGCCGAGGCCCGCCTGGCGGCGGCGCACCTCGGCTTCGCGACCACCGCCGACCTCGAAAGGGCCATCCCGCGCGCGGACGTTATCCTCACCGCGACCGGCCGCGACGGGGCCGTGTCCCTCGCAGCCCTGGCCCACTGCAAGAGCGGCGCCTTCCTGGCCAACCTCGGCCACACGGTCGGGGAACTGCCGGCGACCGCGCTGCGCGAGGCCGCGGTCGCGACCCCGCGGCCCCACGTCGAGCGCTGCGAGGTCGAGGGCCGTACGCTGTACCTGCTGGCCGGAGGCGCGATGCTCAACCTGGCCGCGGGCCCAGGGGATCCCTACGACACCTTCGACCTGGTGACCGCCCTCATGCTCGAAGCCACGGCTTTCCTGGCAACGGAAGGGGTTCGACGTCCGCCGGGCGTGCACCCCTTGCCGAAGCAGGTTCAGGACCGCGCCGCGAGGCTTTACCTGGACACAACCGAATCCTGAAGCCTACTGCAACAGCTTCTTCAGGTTCTCCTCCAGGTAATCCGCGGTCACCGAGCCCTCGGGTGAGTAGGCGACCGCCTCCTTGCAGAGGTGGTACAGGGCGAGGGTCCGGGTGGGCGAGAGCCTGCGGCTGCCAGCCTGTTCCAGCACGAGGCGCATAAGCTCCAGGGCTACCTCGGCCTCGCTCTTGCGTTCCTCCATGATCACGATTATACGGCGGGGGTCGGGGATCGCGCTGTGGTAAACTCGAAAGCGCTTTGGTTGCCTGCGAATCCTCGCTCGTTCTCGGCATCCCGCGCGGCGGGGAGGGCGTCCGTGGGGGAGCCTAAGAGCATCCGCACCCGGTGTCCCTTGTGTGGCCACCTCTTCCGGGCACGTCGGGCGAGCAGCTACGTCACGGTCGGGCGGGAGACTGACCTTTGCCCCAAGTTCCCGGGACGCCAGTCGGACGGTTCGCGCAGGATCCGGGACACCATAACCATGTGCCCGGCGTGCTCCTTCGCCGCCGGGGAGGACTACTCGGACCTCGACCTTACCTTCGACGAACGCTACGACATCGAGGAGCGCCTGCAAGAAGACGGGCTTCTCAGGGTCTTCCGCGCTAACCCCCCGCAGTGGCTCGCCTTCCACGCCGCTGAGGTCTGCGGCCAGGAGCGCGGCCTGCGCTTTCGTGAGCTGGGCGACCTGTGCCTCCGCGCCTCGTGGGTCTGCCGCAAGGAACGCGAGTATCCCTTCGAGAGCACGTTCCAGCTGCGCGCCCTCCGCTACTTCATTCGGGCCCTCAGGGAGGAAGGCCTGCATGGGCGCGAGCTCTCGGTCACCACCTACCTGGTGGGCGAGCTGAATCGGCGCCTGGGGAACCACCGCGAGGCGCTCAACTGGTACGTCAACGCCGAGCGCACCCTGGGCGACGGCGCCGAACGCGACGTCGGCCTCGCCTGGCTCGACCGCCTCATCTCCGAACAGAGCAAACTGGCGAGGGAACAAGCCGCCTGACGGCGGCTTGTTCGCATGCTGCGCCCGACGCAGTCGGGCTTCGCTCGTCAGCACGCATAGGGCCTGCTTCGCAGGCCCTCGCTTCTCAGCACGCTTCGGCCAGCTTCGCTGACCTCGCTTGTCAGCTTTATGGCTCAGGCAGAAGCCCTTTGCTGACAAGCCGCCCCGAGGCGGAGCCGAGGGGGGCGGCGTGCTGACGAGCGAGCCCTTCCACAGGGCGATGCGTGCTGACACAAGCCGGCGATCGTAGGGAGTCGGCGTGCTGCAAGCTTGCAAAGCAAGCTTGCTACTCGATCGTCTGTTGGACGACCTGTTGGCCGGCTTTCCTGTCGGGGACCCAGTAGGAGATGCCTCCTATATATTGTGGCGTGCCGGGGTAGATCTCGGCTTCAACGCCGCCCGCCAGCCTCATCTGGATTGCGAAGCGGGCCGCCTGCAAGGGGTTCATGTCCGTGTCGATGTTGCGCCAGACGGCGAGGGCCGTCGCGGGCAGGCGCGGGAGCTTCGCGGGGGATGTCGCCTCGCTTGCAAGCTCCTGCAGGAATCCCTGCTGGCGGCCGATCCTGCCTATGTCCGCGGTCGGCGTGCCCCGGTAACGGACGTAGGCCAGCGCCTCGCGCCCGTCCAGGGTCTGGGTGCCGGCGGGTATGGAGATGACCTCTCCCCCGATCCCGACCTCTATCGGCTCCTCCACCTGGATGGTGATGCCGCCGAGCGCGTTGACTATGTCCTCCACCCCGTCGAAGTGGACCACGACGTGGTTGCTTATCGGGAGGTCCGTGAGGCCCTCGAGGGTCTCGACCGTCAGCTCGGGACCACCGACGGCGAAGGCCGCGTTGATCTTGTCCTCCCCGACGCCGGGGATGTCCACGAGGGTGTCCCTGGGAACCGCGAGCATACCCCCGCCCGCTTTGACGACCACGATCGTGTCCGACCGCGAGGCCCCGCCAGAGGGCGCGTCGCTCCCGAGCAGCGCGACCCTCTGCCCCCCGAACGGGAGGAGCAGGTAGGCCAGCACGAGGATGAGCAGTGCGAGCAGTACCAGGAGCACGACTCGTAGAGACCCGCCCCCGCGCTCTCTCCCCGAGACCCGCCCCGCCTTGTGGACCTCCATCGACACGTTGCCCATTCTAATGTGCGGGCTCGTCCGCCGGGCGACACGGCGCTGCGCGCCCGACCCCCCCTTCCGGCACGGGGCCTCCTCTCTGCGATCGCGTCGGAACGGCTGGTCGGGTATCGTGGCGGGCGAAAGGGAGCGAAGGGAGGATACGTGGGAGAAATACCGCAAACCAAGGCTCTTCGTGTTCTGGGCGTGGTGGTGGCGCTCGCCATCCTCGTGGTCGGCGCGCTGTCCATACAGTCGGCCCTGGCGATCAGCGGGGCCAAGCACTTCACGGTGGTCGCGCCGGACGCCGAGGAAAGGCAGATCGACCTCGGCAGAAGAGGGCCTTCCCTTGGCGACCTCTTCGTGTTCTCCGGGCCGCTGCGCAACGGGTCCGGCGACACGGTAGGACGCATCGACGGCCAGTGCACGACCACCAGCGCCCCCGGGCCAAGCGCCGAGCAGCGCCAGCTGTGCATCGTCAACACCACCTTCGAGAACCGCGACGGCGCCGAGATAGACACCCAGGGCGTTGGCCGCGTCGAGGCCGAGGACGTCGTGCTGGCGGTGACCGGCGGCACCGGGTTCTACCGTAACGTGCGCGGTGAGGCCACTTTCGACTTCAGGCGAGACGACAGGGTGACCGTCAGCTACGAACTCATCCCTTAGGGGGTCTGGATCCGGGGCAGCGGATGCGCGCGGCGGCTACCCGCGCAGCTCGCGCAGAAACTCCGTCGTAATGATCTGCTCGTCTCCATCCCGGTCGCGCAATACAACGGCGGGGTAGCCTTCCGTCGTAACGCTCACGAACACGGCTGCCCCGCTTCCAGAAGCGTCCCGGAGCGTAAGGAAAGGCGCGTTCAGGTCCGGGTCGACCCCGATGAAGACCACGGACTCGCCTTCGTTGTTGCCGACGTGCATGCCCACGAGCTCGTTCTCGGAGCTCTCGGGTTCGGCGCAGAACACGGCACGCAGGTTGCCCTCGTCGTCCACCAACTCGAACCGCTTCGCCCTCACCACTTCCTCCGGGTACACGTTCCTCCCTCGACCGCGTAGCCTCCACCAACCGGCACGCGGAAGCGCCGCGGGCCGCCCTTTGTCCCATTCTGGACCGAAAGTCGGGATAGCCGGGCTGCGGGATCGGTGTGCGGACTCGAGGGAGACACGCTCACCGCTCCGTGGCGGCGCCATCGGACTCCATCGCGGCCGGCGCCAGGAGGGCGACGCCCAACACCACCCAAGCAAGGCCGATAGAACCCTCTCCGTGAGCCCGAGGACGTCACCCCACGTAGCGAGTGTTCTGGAGATCTCGGAGTAACGCTCCAGAGGTCCTTTCGCCCGCGATGTAGTCATCCTCCGCCCTATCGTCCATGGTGCCGATCAGGACACCCACCACAAGCGCGAGCAGGGTGAAGGCCAGCAAGGTAGCGAACCCGTACCTTGCCCAAACAGGCAAGACGCGCGCCCTTACCGTGGCTACAATCGAGATCTAGCCCCAGGCCCAGTACCGGCACCCCCACCACGAAAAACAGCAAGGCGATGTACCACTCCCAGGAGAAGACCGGGACCCAGCCAGCCAGGGAGGCGCTCGCGAGCGTGGCCATCACCATGCCGAAGAGCAGTAGGACGACGCCAGCAATAGAGGCAAACAGGCCTATCTTCCCAAGCAGATTAGGGTCGGCGGCCTGTCTCGCATACACCGCGCCCAGGGTGCAAACCACAGGACGAGTCCGATCGCTGTCGCATGCTGAGTGTAACGGTTCATAGAGGTCCTGGACCGGTCGTATAACGCCGACATGTCCAGAGATGAATCGGAACCGAACCACCCGAGAAACGTGTCCGAACCGACGAAGCCGACCAGACCGATGGCCACGAAGGATGAGCCGGCGATGACACCCGAAATTCCACCCCACCTGGCGAGCTTTGCCTGCAAAAAGAGGGCCTTTGCTTCGTTGTCCGCCCGTTTCGACGACACTCTACACCCCGCGGCTGCGTGGCGTAAGGGCTCGGGGTCGCCCACGCAGGACAACATACACCAGACTCGCCGGCTGGAGACGACCTGGCCGGTCGTGCTTGGGCGCCGGCGTTGTTCCCTCGCGGGTTCCCCCTCTCGGGTGAAATCTCACCCATCCGGAGACGCCGGTTGTGGGTATACTGGCTTGCGTGGAGCGGGTAGAGGCATCCACGTTCGAGATGGGCGACGAGCGCGTGGCCTGGGAAGGCCTCGCGGAGTCGTGCAAGCCGCCCGTGCGGCGGTTCGGGGCGTTCTTGCTCGTGGGCTTCGCGTTCTTCGCCGCGGCCACCACCGCGGTCGTCCTCTTCTACAACGTCTTCGGCACGCCTCCCGTCAAAGGCGGCGGCGTCGCCGTGCCAAGGGAGGCCTTCTACGCGACCATGATCTCGGCCCCCGTGCTCGCCGTCGGCGGCTACGCCGTCTGGCTCGCGAGGAGCCTGCGCTCCTACGCGGCGTTCTCCTCGTTGCTGCGGCGGGGCGGGCTCGACCCCAGACGCCCGACCGCGAGGGGGCTCGGTGCGTACTCGGACGAGCAGCTCCTCGCCATCCGGTCCCGCTACGAGCGGCTCCCCGAAGGGAACCGGAGGGCGCGCCTGCGGCGGACCTTCGGGTTCCGCGAAGATGACTCGTTCACGCTCGGCCCCTTGAGCGTGCTACCCGGCACCTTCGAGATGGGGGCCCTGAGGGTCGAGTGGGAGACAAATTTGCTCCTCGAAGCGGGCGAGCCGATGCCCGAGATCTCCTGGTGGGTCGAGAGCCGGACCGGGCTCCTGCCGCGCCGCGCCGACGAGACCAGGCGCCTCGCCTACGCGCTCCGCTACACCGCCGAGTCGGTGCGCGAGCTCAAGCGGCGCTACGGCTACCGGACCGACCGCTGGCACGACACCGTCCCCGAGGGCAAGCTCTTCGGCGCCGTGCGCGACTACGAGGATGCCCTGCGCATCCAGGCCACCCTGAGCCGCAGGATTCGCGGCTAGGGGACCGCCGCGCCGTCCGCGTGGAGCGGCGATCGGGTAATGGCTATACTGGCCCGCGGGCAGGAGCCACGATCAGTCGCACGGGAGGGGTTGCATGACGGAGGACGTACGGCCGAGCGGCACCTACAAGACGCTCGAAGAGCAGCGGGAGGTGCTCTCTCCCGCGGAGGAGCGCTTCGAGCGGTTGCGCCAGACGACCGGGCTCTTTCTCGGGCCGGTAGCCTTTCTCGTCATGTACTTTCTGCCGCTGCCGCTGGACCAGAGCCAGCAGACCCTGGCCGCCATACTCTCGTTCACCATCGTCTACTGGCTCTCCGAGGCCATACCCATACCCGTAACCGCCGTCCTCGCGCTGGCGCTTTGCGTGGTGCTCAACGTGCCAGGCGTGGGGCCGAACGCGGACGACGCTCCCGGCGACATCGTCTTCGGGGCGTTCATGGACCCCGTCATCTTCCTGTTCATCGGGGCCTTCATCATCGCGCAGGCAATGATCACGCACGGCCTCGACCGCAGGTTCGCCTTCCTGGTGCTCTCCATCCCCGGAATCGCCCGCTCGACCTACGGCATAATCATCGCCTTCGGCGCGATCGCGGCCTCGATCAGCGCCTTTATCTCCAACACCACGACCGCGGCTATGCTCCTCCCCATCGGTCTCGGGATGATGGGGGCGCTCGGCGGGATGGTGCAGGAGCAGTCAGATACGGATCGCGACGTCAGCCGCCTGCGCTTCGGGACCGCGCTGATGCTCATGATCTCCTACGGCGCCGGCGTCGGCGGGCTACTGACGCCCATCGGCACCCCGCCCAACCTCATCGGCATCAGCTTCATCGAAGAGGAGACGGACGTCACGATCACCTTCTTCGGCTGGGTCCTGACCGCGGCTCCGATAGTCCTGCTCATGTTCCTGGCGCTGTGCACCATCCTGATCCTGCTCAACCGCCCGGAGGTGCGCAGGATCTCGGGCGCAGAGGAGTACATAGCCGAGGAGCGCGGCAAGCTCGGCTCGTTCTCGGTAGGCGAGCGTAACACCCTGATCGTCTTCGCCTTCGCCGTCTCGCTCTGGATCCTGCCGGGCCTCACGGCGCTCGTCTTCGGCAACGAGTCCACGATCTACACCGCGATCTACAGCAGGCTGGACGAGGGGACGGTCGCGATCATCGCCGCCGCGCTCCTCTTCCTGCTGCCCATAAACTGGTCCGAGCGGCGCTTCACGATGACCTGGAACCAGGCCGTTCGCATAGACTGGGGGACCGTTATCCTCTTCGGCTGCGGCATCGCGCTCGGCACGCTCCTCTCCGACACGGGCCTCGCCGAGCTCATCGGCAACGGCATCGCCGACGCGTTCGGCTTCACGAGCCTGGTCGCGGTCTCCGCCGTCTCCGCGCTCATCGCCATCATAATCTCGGAGACGACGTCGAACACCGCGTCGGCCACGATCGTGGTGCCGATCGTCATCCCGATAGCCAACGCCGCCGGGCTAGACCCGCTGGTGCCGGCGCTCGCGGCCGTCTTCGGGGCCTCCTTCGGCTTCATGATGCCCGTCAGCACGCCGCAGAACGCCGTCGTCTACGGTTCAGGCATGATCCCGATAACCAAGATGGTCCGCTCCGGCGCGGTCTTCGACATCATAGGCCTGATCCTCATAGTGCTCCTCATCCCGGTGATGGCCGGCCTGACCCTGCTTTGATGCAACCATCAAAGGGTAGAAGGGGAACATGTCGCGGAACCTGATCCTCGGTCCCCTGCTGCGCCACGTCGGTTCTACCGACGCCACCGTGTGGGTGGAGACCGACGCTCCCTGCGAGGTCGAGGTGCGAACCGGTGCCTCCTCGGGCCGATCCCCCACCTTCACGGTCGAGGGTCACCATTACGCCCTCGTCGTCGTCGACGGCCTGGAGCCCGGCTCGGCCGAGGAGTACGTGGTCCGGCTCGACGGGGAGCCGGCGTGGCCCGAGCCGGGCTACACCTTCTCGACGCCGACGATCAGGACGATCATGCCAGACGGCGGGCTGAGGCTCGTGTTCGGCTCCTGCCGAGTCTCGGTACCGCACGAGCCTCCGTACACCCGCAAGCGGGGCGTGATGATGCGCGGCGGCACGAGCGGGAAGAGGTTCGCCCGCGACGCACTCCACTGCCTCGCGCTAAGGTTGAGCGACCAGCCTCCCGAAGAGTGGCCCGACGCGCTGGTGCTGCTCGGGGACCAGATCTACGCTGACGAGCCCTCGCCCGGCACCATGGAATACATCAGAGTCGAGGCGAGACCCCGAGCACCCGCCCGGGGTCGCAGACTTCGAGGAGTACACGCGCCTGTACTGGGACGCCTGGAAGGACCCGGTCACCCGGTGGCTCCTCTCGAGCATCCCCTCGGCCATGATCTTCGACGACCACGACGTCCACGACGACTGGAACACCTCGGCGGCGTGGGTGCAGGAGATGCGCTCCAAGTCCTGGTGGGAGGAGCGGGTCATCGGGGCGTTCATGTCTTACTGGGTCTACCAGCACCTCGGCAACCTGTCCCCGGAGGAGCTGGCAGAGGACGAGCTCTTCCAGAGGGTTCAAGTGGCCGGCGACGCGACCCGCATGCTGCGCGAGTTCGCGTACAAGGCGGACAGGGAGATCGGAGACTCCCGCTGGAGCTACCACCGCGACTTCGGGAACACGCGCCTGATCATGATGGACTCGCGCGCCGGACGCGTTCTAGAAGAGGACAAGCGCTCCATGCTCGGCGACGAGGAGTGGGCCTGGATCGAGGACATGGCGATCGGGGACTTCGATCACCTCCTCTTCGGCACCTCGCTCCCCTTCCTCCTATCCCCTGGCCTGCACCACCTCGAGGGCTGGAACGAGGCCGTCTGCGGCGGCGCGTGGGGACCCCAGGCCGCGAAGCTCGGCGAGAAGGTCCGTCAGGCCCTCGACCTGGAGCACTGGGCGGCCTTCCGCTCCTCCTTCGCGAAGCTCACCGGGCTGCTGCGGGACGTGGGCGCAGGCGAGAAGGGAGAACCCCCTTCCTCCGTACTGGTCCTCTCCGGCGACGTCCACCACGGCTACCTGGCCGAGATGAGCTTCGGCGACGGCGTTCGGAGCGGGATCTACCAGTCGGTCGGCTCCCCCCTGCGAAACCCCCTGGGCACCCCCGAGCGCCTCACCCTCGGGGCGGGCTGGACAAAGCAGGGAGAGCGTATCGGAAAGGCGCTTGCCAGGCTCGCCGGCGTCGAGGAGCCACCCCTCCGGTGGCACCTGACCCACGAGAAACCCTGGTTCGAGAACCACATATCCACCCTCGAGCTCAGTGGCCGCGAAGCCAGGCTGAAGGTGGAGAAGACCGTACCAGAGGATGAGGGCAAGCCCAGACTCGTCACGATCCTCGAACGCAGGCTGGCGTGAGTCGTAGCACGGCGCTTTTGGCGCCTTGTCAGCACGCTGCGCCCGACTGCGTCGGGCTCCGCTTGTCAGCACACATCGGCAGGCGTTGCCTGCCTCGTTTGTCAGCACGCATCGGCCAGCAAAGCTGGCCTCGCTTTCAGCAAGAGGGCTTCTCCTCCCTCCGAGCGCAAGCTGACGAGCCGCCCTTCGAGGCGAAGCCGAGGGGTAGGCGGGCTGACAAGCGAGGCGTTAGCCGATGCGTGCTGACAAGCCTGCATAGCAGGCGTGCTGGCGACCGAAGGGAGCTAAAAATGCACGTCTTTTCGCCCGAGGATATGGAGACCCGGCGGGCTCCGGGTGACTGGTTTACGGGGAACGTCTGGCAGGAGTTCGCGGGCGTGCCGAGCCCTGGCGCGAGGCTGCTCCGGGTGCTCTTCGAGCCGGGGTCGCGCACGAACTGGCACACCCACCCCGAGGGGCAGTTTCTCTTCGTCGTTACCGGCGTCGGACGCGCGGGGACCGAGGAAGGGGAGATCCAGGAGATCGAGGCCGGAGACACGGTCTTCTTCGGCCCCGGCGAGAAACACTGGCACGGCGCAGGTCCAGACACCTTCATGGTCCACATGGCCCTAAACCCCGCGCTGACCACGGAGGGCGACACCGAGTGGCTGGAGCCGGTCACGGACGAGGAGTACGCGCCGTAGGGGCACCTCCCCGCCTCGAGGCGGCCTGCGTCAGGCGGTCTCGGTGAGGTGGTCCAGGTTGTGGGCGCGCTTTCCTTCCTCGTCCAGCATCACCTCCACGCTTCGCGTCGCCTCCAGCAGCTCGCGGATCCGGGCGCCGGGCTATGCTACCCGATTCGCAGCCCGCGCCAGCGTTCGAACAATTCTTCGAACCCCGTCGCCAGGCTGCGCGACGGGCCTTCGATCTCGGCCTCCACGTCCCCCGCGGGCGGCAGGCCGTTGGGGTAGCGCAGCGAGATCCTGCTGTACCGGCCCTCGCCGTGGCCGACGTAGCACTCTGGCTCGGGCAGGTGTGGCTCCGTCGCGTCCGCGAGACCGAGCCTTTGCAGGATCTCGTCCGCCGCGGTCCTGCCCTCCGCCGCTGCGGCGTCGGCGGCGCGCGGCAGCGGAGCGGCCGCTGCGTCGCCCACGACGAAGAGCCCCGGCTCGGCGCTCTCGAACCGCGACGATACGGGCACCAGCGGTCCCTCCCCACCCAGCCCGGCTAGCAGCGGGGAGCGTGCGTGGCGTGGGACGACCAGCGCAAGGTCGCACCCGACCTCTATGCCGTCCGCCGAACGCAGGCTTCCCGCGCCGAACGAACCCGGGTCCGGCCGGAAACCGGGGAGGAGATCGACGCCGGCCTCCGCGCACGAGCGGGCCAGAAACTCCGGCACCCCGCCGCCGACGGCGGAGAGCGGTATCTCCTCGGGTGTCGTAAGCACGACCCTGACGTCGCGGTCCGCGTAGTACGACGCGAGCTCCATCGCCAGGGCGAACGGCGCGGGAGGACAGCGGTAGGGCAGGGATGAGACGACCACCGCCATGGTCCCGCCCCGCAGCTCCTGTACGGCGTTCGACGCCGCCTCCGCGCCTGCTGGATCCCAGAAAGCGTGGACGCCTGGAATGCCGGGGACCTGGCCAGGGTCGAGCATGAGGCCCGGCGCCGCGACCACGGCGTCGGCCTCGAGTGTCCGGCCGTCGATGGTTACGCCGCCGCCGGAGATGGCTTCCACCTCTCCGGTCTGGATCTTCACGCCCGGGATCGAGAGGCGCGCGCTCCATGACCGTCGTGCTTCTCTTCCGAGGGCGACGGGTATGGCGGCGGGGAGATACTCTACCTCGAGAACGCGCTCGAAGAGGATCACGCGCACCATCTCTCCGGCACGGTCCTTCAGGCGTCGGGCGGCGGCGACGCCCCCAGGTCCGGCTCCTACTACTGCCACAGTGGCTGTGGGGTCGTTCATCTCAGCCCAGATCCCTGGCCCTGGGATGCTCATCCATCTCGAGCCGGATCTCGGCCGAGATCGCGTGCCCGAGCATGCCTTCGGCGCGGGAGATCTCCCCCGCCGCCACGGCCATGCGGCGGCTTGCCTCGGGCGTGAGCCGCTGGTAGGTGAGGGTCTTGAGGAACTTCCCGACCCACAGCCCGCCCGTGTAGCGGGCCGCCCCCGAGGTCGGCAGCGTGTGGTTGGTCCCGACAACCTTGTCCCCGAACGGGACCGTCGTACCCTCCCCGACGAAGAGCGAGCC
This sequence comes from uncultured Rubrobacteraceae bacterium, assembly GCA_963800975.1. Classification (GTDB taxonomy): domain Bacteria; phylum Actinomycetota; class Rubrobacteria; order Rubrobacterales; family Rubrobacteraceae; genus JALYGY01. The sequence continues at coordinate 85,006 of CAWDDB010000002.1, forward strand.
GTAGTTCCTCAGGCTCTCCTCGTACGGCGCGTCGTCCTCGACCTGCAGCTCCAGGTGCTCGGGCGCGAACGCGTCGGAGAGCGCGATGGCCTCCCGCACGTCCTCGGCGATCACGACGGTGCCGTGGTCCCGCCAGGCCCTCCGGGTTACCTCGGCGGTCGGCCAGTCTTGCAACAAGCCTTCGATCTCGGAGAGGACCAGCTCGCCCAGCCTTCGAGAGGTGGTAACCAGCACCGCCGGTGAGGTTGGCCCGTGCTCGGCCTGGCCCAGGAGGTCGACGGCGACGACGCGGGGGCGGGCGCTGTCGTCCGCGATCACGAGTATCTCGGTCGGTCCGGCGATCAGGTCTATGCCGACCTTGCCGAAAAGCTGACGTTTGGCCTCCGCGACGTAGACGTTGCCGGCGCCGACGAGCATGTCTACGGGCTCGAGGCCTTCGAGCGCACCGTAGGCCATCGCGGCCATCGCCTGGACGCCGCCGAGGGCGTAGATCTCGTCCGCGCCGGCCAGGCGCATGGCGTAGATCGTGGGCGCGTGGATGCCCCATTCGCCGGAGGGGGCGCTCATCGAGACGACCCTGCCGACACCCGCGACCTTTGCCGTGAGCACGCTCATGAGGGCCGAGGAGATGAGCTTGTATTGCCCGCCCGGCACGTAGGCGCCTACCGACCCCACCGGAACGTGCCGGTGCCCGAGCGTGACCCCCTCCCCCACCTCCGCGTCGAGCGGCGGGAGCGCAGCCAGTTGGGCCTCGGCGAACCCGCGCACCTGGGACACCGCGAGCCGCAGGTGTCCGCGCAGCTCCTCGTCCACGGTCGCGACCGCTCCCTCTATAGTCTCTTCGGAGAGCCGGAAGCTCTCGGGGTCCCAGCCGTCTAGCTCCCGCGAGTAGCCGCGCACGGCCGTCTCGCCGCGTGCCTCGACGTCGTCCAGGATCTGCGCGACCCTCTTCTTTACCTCCCGGCCGGCCTCGGCCGTGACCTCCTCGCCCTTCTTGAGGTAGTCCGCCAAGGTTCCTCCTTACTCGGTCGCCGGCCGGAGGCGCCGTTCGGGCCTCGCCGCGGCGCGCACGAAGAGCCAGCCCGCCGCCGTTGAAGCCGCCAGCATGTCCATGACCATCATCACGACGCCCGAGAGCCTCTGGTCGGCGACGGCGGAGAGCCCGAAAGGCATCACCCCGTGCTGGTGGTCGTAGACGAGGCCGGGCGACCAGATGAGCAACGCCGCGAGCAGCCCAGCCCCCACCTGGGCGAACGCCAGGTACGCCAGCTTGCCCCGGAGGCTCATTCCCCCGGAGCCGACCACCGGCAGCCAGAACAGCGTTCCCGCGAGGACAAAGCCGGCCAGCTGTAGCGCGTAGGCGGTGGGGAATCCCAGGACCACCGAGTGGACCGCCGGCAGGTGGGGGACGTACATGGCGAGCAGCCAGAATCCGAGCCCGGCCGCCGCGACCGTGTACGCCCTCGAGTCATCCTTTGCCGGGAGAAACCCCGCAGGCCGCAACACAGCCAGCAGCCCCACCGCGAAAAGCGGCGGGGCGACGTTCAGCAGCAGCTCGAGCTGCAACATGTAGGCGAGGTGCGAACCGCGCGCGACGAGGGAACCGAGCGGGGAGGCCGCGGCGAGGCACGCCACTACAATACCAGCGGCGAGGGCGACGGCCGGGAGCGGGTCAAGGCCCCGGCGCGACCGCCAGGCGACGAACGCGAGACCGGCGAGCGCGACGAGCGCCAGCGCCGTGTTCCAACCCGCAAAGGTCAGTAGTTCCTGGGACCCGCCACCGCCGCTGGCAAGGTCCGCGCCGGGGCCACCGTGTCCCCCGGCTCCTCCGGCCGCGCCGTGCGTCTCGTGGGCGCCTGCGGCGTGGTGGTGCGGGTTCCGTCCGCCGCCGGTCCCGTGCTCGTGTCCGTTGCCCTGCACCTGACCCCCTACCGGCCCCGGCTCACGGGACCGCCAGCAGCGCGGCCACCGGCACGAGCAGCACCCCGACGCCCACCAGCATCAGACCCGTTGCTCGCTCCAGCCGAGCCCCGTGCGCCTGCGCGAGGTCCATGACGGCGGCGTAGGTCTTGGGCGCGAGCAGGACCGGCAGGAGGAAAGGCACCACCATGGTCGCCGCGTAGAGCATCACCAGGGACGCGCCCAGGGCGAAGCTCCCCGTCGCGCCCGCCAGCACCACGAGGGCGTAGAGGTAGGGGCCGCAGCACGTTGCGCAATACTGGCCGAAGGCGATGCCCGCGCTAAACGGCCTCTGGAACGAGGCCCTGCCGCTCCGGATCAGGTACAGGGGACCCCTGCACCTGGCGAGCCAGCCCTGCCGCAACACCCCGAGCGCCGCGAGCCCGAGCAGTATCGCCAGGATCCCGCCGAGCACGGCGAGCACCCAGGCGTACCGTCCGAGAGCCCAGGCCACGCCACCCAGCGTCACGGCCACCGGAAGGTAGAAGAGCACGTAGCCGGCAGCGAAGATCGCCGCGGACCTTCGCACCTCTCCCGGCCCCGACTCTTCGGCCCTCTGGGCGGCAAGGTTCCTGAGCACGACCGTCAACGTCGCGGACATCTGCAGCTGGCAGGGGGCCATGACCACGAACCCGGCCGCGAGCAGCAGCCCGCCGGCGAAGACGAGCGTCCACTGGGGCGAGCGGCTCGCCACGGCGAAAGCCGCCAGCGCGAGTACCAGGAAGAAGGCGACGCCTGCGGCGACGCCCCGGCCGCGGTCGAGGGAAAAGTTCAACGGGGCTCCGACTCGGGTCTAGTCTTCTACGACATCTTCGGCGCCGAGCCCGGCGCCCTCTTCCGGGCCGTCTGGGCCGGGCGTATGGGCCAGGCGGAAGTTGAGGCCCTGGATCGAGTTGCGCCCCTCGTAGGACCAGATCATGTCGTGCTCGGGTACGTTGATGCGGTTGTGGTTCGCCTTGCCGAGCAGCGCCTCGTTGCCGGGTATGGTGCTCCAGGCGCTGTTGAACAGACGGGTCGGCTCGCCGTCGGGACCGCGGTAGGGCTCCATCTCGGTGTCTATGGCCAGGCCCTCGCCGCTCGGGTGGGTGACGCGCACGGCGCCCCGGCCGTCCTCGATGGTGTACGTGATCGGCACCCGGTAGGTCGCCACCCGTTCCCCGATGAGCGCCGCCAGGTCAGACAATGGCCCGCCGAGCCGGCCCTGGAAGGCGTCTAGCAGCGCCTCGAACTGCTCGTCCGTCGCCCTCTCGTCGACAAAGAGCACCTCACGCCAGTTGCCCTCGTGCACGTGCCCGGGGATCTGGACGAGGCTGATGAGCGACCGGTCGGAGACGTCCAGGTCGCCGACCGTGCCGGTGCGGACGTAGTAGCCCGTAAAGCTCCAGCACGCCCCACCGTCCGGATAGTCCGCAACCCAGCAAGGGCAAGGCGCGAAGCAAGAACAGGCCTCGATCAGGTCTCCCCGCAGGTCGTACGCCGCCCTCGTAGTAGTCTCGGCCATCCCTCGCTCCTTTCCCGGAGAGCTCCTCGTGGCAACCCCATGCTATGCCCACCCGCATCCCCGCGCAACGGCCCGTCGGCCCGCCTTTGCAGGATCTCTGTATTTTTGTCTACTGAACTACTGGACAAACGCGGGTTCTCGTGATCACCTTACTATGTCCGCTGCATCCTCTACCGCGAGCGGCACCTTGCTCGCAGCCTCTGATCTACCAAAGTGATTGTCATCTTGAAGGGCTCTTAGATGGTAGAGAGTCGTACGCGTATTGAGATCTACCATCTCGTACGTGATGGTCTGGTCGGTACTTACGTCACGCTTCAGTTTAGCTCCCGGCAAGAGACCCAATGGCACCACACCCTCTACTTCAGTTACCTCGCGGAGATCATTAAGCGCATAGACTGTGGACCCACCCGGCCCATCTAGAATGTCGCCGGCCCTTAGCGAACGCTTGGCCGCCCCGAATACCTCTGACACCAACCCAAGCTTCGGTACGATGGTCGGGGTACCGTAGTCGACGGCATTGACGATAGAAAGCGGGATCTCGTTTGTGACCAGGTGGTAGGGTGTGTACATATTGTAGTAACCGTCGGAGCCAGTGACGTCCAGGTACTTCAGGTCTTCCTGAATCTGCTTGTGCTCCGTGCGGACCACCAAGAAGACACCCGGCGTAACACTCCTGTCGAAATCGATCGAACCGTCCTGCTTTTTCAGTGGTCGTGCGTAGTCGACCACACCGCGGCGATTGAGAATCCCCCCTTCATCCTTTGGACGAAACATCCTCGGCACCTCGTGAATGCCGGCAATCGGGCCGTGCATGCCACGTATATCCGGAACCAGCCCAGTATAATTTGATACGCAAGACATCTCGATCATGGTCTTGGTCGCATCACGGAAAGTAACGAGAAAGTGTGGGTTGACGTCCAGACTCTGGGCATCCTCGGCCACACTATCAGGAGTCGCATAGCGGTCGAAGTGACCAATGCTTGAAGGGGCCTTGCCGACCGCCACAACCTCGAAGCCGAGGGAGGTATACCGATCGTGGTACTCGGCGATCAGGCCAGGTTCGTCGCCAGAAGAAACGGTGTATACGACCCCTGCATTCTCGGCCATGCGATGCAGTATCGGCCCTATAACCACATCAGTCTCGACGTTCAGCATGATCGTGTGCTTGCGCGCCTGTATCGCCTGCAGCGCTACTCGCGCACCCACCTCCGGATTGCCCGTCGACTCGACAACCGCATCAATATCTAGATCGAGCGTCATCTGAGAATCTTCAGTCGCGACTGGCTTATTGTGGCGAATGGCATCAGAGGCCTCAGATTTGCTACAGGTAATTACTACGTCGTCTCGCTTGTACCCGGTCAGCTCGAACGCTCGTACTGCACGCTCTGAGTCAATATCGGCGATTATGGCTGTTCGCATGCCGCGCATCAGTCCTATTTGACATATAGCTCCAGTTCCCATCCGACCAGCCCCTACAAAACCGACCTGGATCGGCTCGCCCCTGCTCGCACGCGCCTCCAGTGCTTGTTTAATCATCGTTGCCATCTCGCTTCTCCTTTCCCTGCTGGATCGCCGCCTGGGATCCAGTGTCATCCGTGCAGTCTACAATAGCGTGTACAAGGCAAGACTCATCGGCGCACACGCCCTGATTGACCTATCCGAAGCCTGTAGCCTGAAACCGCGCGATGCGCTCTAGACCTTATCCTCCGGTCGTGGAGCGTTGTCGCCGCTGGTGAAGGTGAAGTAGGCTTGGGGATCGTCGGCGCTGGCGCGTCCCCCCAGGATGAGCGCGAACCGGAAGGCGAGCCCGCCGGCGAGGACGAGGGCCGAGGCGAGCAGGCTCTTCTGGCGCGACTGCTTGCCGAAGAGGAGCGCCATCGGGGCAACGATGCCGCCCAGGATGGCGCCGCCGACGAAGAGCGGGGCCACCTTTCTGGAGAACAGCGGTTTGCTCCAGCGGCCCATGCGAGCTAGCGAGGCCGCGAAGAGGCCCGCCTCGAGGACGAGGGTAGCCTTCTCGGCCCGGTGGAGCGCGCGCAGGGTCTCTCTCTCGCCCCGGTGTCCGAGGTGGAGGATGAGCGAGAGGAGCGAGAGGGCCGTGGAGAGGCCCGAGGTGAGGAAAGTCGGGGGCATGAACAGCCAGTTGCGCGCCCAAAGGGGGACAGAGGTCGCGCTGAGCAGGTTCCCCGTGTTGAACCCGACGAAGAGGCCAAACGGAAGGGCGAGAACGGCGACGAGACGCGTCGGGATCAGGCGCACCAGCAGGTCGGAGAGGGCGTTTCTTCCGAGCAACCCGTCTGCGGCGGCCTGGTGGGCGGCGAGCAGTCCCGCGAAGTTGCCGAAGACGAGGAGGGACCAGCTCTGGGTGGACATCGGCGAGCGCAGCTTGAGGATTCGGAGCATGTTGTAGAAGCGCTCGGGGCGGCCGAGGTCCCAGATCAGGAGCACCGGACTCAGGACCATGGTGAGGAGAACGGCGTAGCGGCTGGTGCGGACGAGCGCCCTGTCCTCGTGGCCGATGAGCTGGGCGATGGTCGAGAACAGGTGCACCCCGGCCCCTATACCCCCGATCCAGAAGTACACCGGGATCTGCCACGTCCAGTGGGCGCGCTTTATGGGGGGGACGCCGTAGTAATTCTTGTCGTCCCTGCGCGAGTCAGACTCGGGGTGGTGGGAGGTCTCCTGGTCCTTTTCGGTCATCGTCTCCCCTTCTAATCCCTGAAGGCCAGCGCCACGACCGCCCCGAGGATGCCGGCGGCTACCGCGCCCGCTATGACGCCGCCCTTGACCTTCTCCTGCGGCAGGTAAGGGTGCCTCGGCAGGTTGTAGGTTTCCGGCTCGTCCATGAGGATGAACTTCGAACGGTTGCCGCCTATTCCGCCCGTACCGCCGACCTGCGGCGTGCCGTAAACGAAGGCGTTCTCGTAGCCCCTGGCGTGCAGCTCGGCGACGCGTTCCTCGGCCCGCCGCTCGAGCTCCTCGACCTCGCCGAACTGGATGGAGTCCGTCGGGCAGGCCTTGGCGCAGGCCGGCTCCATGCCGTCCTTCTGGCGGTCGTAGCAGAGGGTGCACTTGAAGGCCCTGCCGTCGTGGGGGACCTGGGTGATGACGCCGTAGGGGCACGCCGGGACGCAGTACCCGCAGCCGTTGCAGACGTCTGGCTGGATGTAGACGTTGTCGAACTCGTTGTAGATGATCGCGCCGGTGGGGCAGGCCTGCTGGCAGGGAGCCTCGACGCAGTGCTTGCAGACGTCGCTCATGAACGTCCAGCGCCCGAGGGCGTCGAGCTCCGCCCCGCCGGGGAGCTGCTCCCTGACGCCCTCGGCCAGCGCGACGAGGTCGACGTCGCCGGTCAGGCGCTTTTTCTTCGGGTTCTCGACGAAGGCGACGTGGCGCCAGGTGGTGCCGGAGAGCTGCTTGGTGTTGTCGTAGGAGTCGCCGGTAAGCTCGTAGCCGTCGGCCGGGAGCTGGTTCCACTGCTTGCAGGCGACCTCGCAGGCCTTGCAGCCGATGCAGACGGTCGTGTCCGTCAGGAATCCCGTCGCCACTAGCCCTTCCCCTCCATCGCTTTGCGCCGAATCTCCGCGAGCGGCGCCGCCGGATCGCCGGTTATGCGGAACGTCTTGTGCCCGAGCGCGACGTGCTGGGGGCTGAAGATCCTGTCGACCATCCCCGTGCCCAGGTTGAAGTAGACGCCCGGCTCGAGCGCCTTCGCGCTCCTCACGGGCTCGAGGTTTCGCGTGGCCGCCCCCGGGTGCTCGATAAGCCACGCCCCGAGTTGCATGAGCTCCTGCTGCATCGCCTCCCGGTGCGACCGCTTGGCCTTGTGGGTGTCGCTCCCCGTGTCTCTCATGCCCGTCTCCGGGTTAGCGTCCAGTAGACGAGGCCCCAGGCGGCGCCGTACACGGCGTGGTCCAGAACCGGCAAAATGGCCCTCGGCGTCTTCTGGGTCCACGGCGCCGGGTGGACGCCGACTATCGGCAGCAAGCCGGCCCAGCTTGCGCCCCAGGAGAGAACCCCCAGCGTGGCGCCCACGGCGACCTCGGTCATCCGGTCGTCCCGATTGCCCTGCAGCTCGGCGGCGGTATCGCTCTCCGGCTCCTCGTCTGTACGGCGCAGCGCTCCGAACGCCGCCCCGATCGCCGTGCCGTAGAGGAAGTGCGCCGCCAGCGTCAGGGCCTTTCTGGCGCGTGGAGAGAAACCCTCAAGTAGGCCGAGCTCCTCCAGGCGTCCGACGACCTGCTCGGGAGCGGTCGTGAAGACCGCTCCCGTCGCGGCCAGCGCCTGACGCACCCCCGTGAGCACGAACGTGCCCCCGAACCCGCTGAGGGCTCCCGCCAGCATCCTCCGCCCTATGCCCACGTCTCCTCCTCTTTTCCGGTCTCGCTCACGTGCGACCTTTCGTAAGGTCGGCGGTAAAGGCCTTGGCCTCGTGGATGGCGACGTTCGGCTCCAGGGCGACCGGGATGATATCGTTGACCACGTCGCCCTTGACCAGGCCGTTCGAGCCCCAGTGGTAGGGCAATCCGATGGTGTGGATCTTCTTGCCCTCGAAGTGGTGGACGGGGATGCGGTCGGTAACCAGGGCCCTGACGTGGATCTTGCCCCGGCTCGTCGAGACGGTCGCCCACCCGGTGTTGTCTATGCCCTTCTCCTCGGCGAGCTCGGGGTTGATCTCGCAGAAGAGCTCGGGCTGCAGCTCGTTCAGCCAGGGGATCCAACGGCTCATCGCCCCGCTGGTGTGGTGCTCGGTCAGGCGGTAGGTCGTGACCACGTATGGGTACCTGGGATCCTGCGGCGGGTTGTACGGGTTGTCCGGGCGGTCGAAGACCTTGACGGCCGGGTCGCGCCGCTGCTCGTAGAGCAGGTTCGGCACGGGCGACTCGACCGGCTCGTAGTGGACCGGGAGCGGTCCGTCCTCGAGCCCCACCGGGGCGAAGAGCCAGCCGAGCCCGTCGCCCTGCATGATGAACGGGCCGTCGCCGGGGATCGCGTCGACCCCCTTCGCGTCCGCGTCCGGTCGGTAGGACGGCGGCTTGTCCGCCTCGAAGTCGGGGACGTCCTCGCCGACCCACCTCTTCTCTCCCTCGTCCCACCACACGTACTTCTTGCGCTCGGACCACGGCCTGCCCTCGGGATCTGCGGAGGCGCGGTTGTAGAGGATTCGCCGGTTCATCGGCCAGGCCCAACCCCACTCGGGGGCGACGGGCGACTGCTCTCGCCCGGGCGTGCGGCGCCTCGCCCGGTTGACGCCTTCGGCGTAGACGCCGGAGTAGACCCAGCCACCGCATGCCGTGGAGCCGTCGTCCTCGAGCTCGGCGAAGCCGCCCACCGGCGAGCCGTCGGCGACCCGGTAGCCGCTTATCTCCCTGAGGATGCTCTCGACGTGCGGCTCACCGCGCTCGCCCTCCGTCGGGTAGTCCCAGGTCATCGCCTTTATGAGTCGGTCGCGGTGTTTTCTCGAGCCCTTGTAGAGGTCCTTGATCCTGCGCCCCAGGTGGTAGACGAACCAGGCGTCGCTCCTCGCGTCTCCAGGCGGCTCGACGGCCTTGTCGTGCCACTGCAGCATGCGCTGGGTCTGGGTAAAGGAACCGTCCTTCTCGGCCACGAGCGCCGAAGGAATAAAGAAGACCTCGGTCCCGCACTCCGCCGGGTCGACCCCTTCCTCCTTCCAGGCGGTCGCCGTCTCGATCTCGTAGGCGTCCAGCACCACGAGCCAGTCGAGGTTCCTCAAGCCGTCGCGGGCCATCTTGACGTGGGGTCCCCCAACCGCGAAGTTCTGCCCGAAGACGAAGCAGCCCTTCACGTTCCCGTCCTTCATGTCCATGATCGTGGGGTAATAGGAGTGGTCGCCGGAGAGGCGCGGGAAGCGGTCGAAGAGCTTCCCCGTCTCGGCGTCGAATCCCTTGCCATACCAGGCCTTCATCAGGCTGGTGATGTACCTCGGGAAGTTGCTCCACCAGCCCGTCTCGGCGGTCTCGTTCTCGACGTAGTCCTTCCAGGTGCCGTGGTCCTTGTTGACGTCGGGCATCGGCAGGTACCCCGGCAGGATGTCGTAGAGGGTGGCGATGTCGGTCGAGCCCTGGATGGTGGCGTGGCCCCTGAGCGCCATAACCCCGCCGCCCGGCCGGCCGACGTTGCCGAGGAGGAGCTGCAAGATAGCGGCGGTCCGGATCAGCTGCACGCTCTTGGAGTGCTGGGTCCAGCCGACGGCGTAGCAGAACGCCGTGGTCCTCTCGCGCCCGGAGTTCTCGCAGATGGCCTCGGCGACCTCGAGAAAAGCCTCCTTTGGGCAGCCGGTCACGCGCTCGACCATCTCGGGCGTGTACCGGGAGAAGTGGCGCTTTAGAACCTGGAAGACGCTCCGGGGGTGCTCGAGCGTCGGGTCGTTGGGCCGGGGCCTTCCCTCGTGCATCCCCTGCTCGCCGCCGATCTCGTCGCCGACGACGCGGCCCTGGCTCCCCCCGACGGAGGCGTAGTCCAACGGCTGCCCTTCGTAGCGCCAGGAAGACGGGTCGTAGTGGTTCTTCTCATCGTCCCAGCCGGAGAACAGGCCCGTGGGGTCCGCGTCCTCGAACTCCTCCGTGACGAGGGTGGCGGCGTTTGTGTAGTTGACCACGTACTCCTCGAAGTACCTCTCGTTCTCGATGACGTGGCGGATCAGGCCACCGAGAAAGGCTATGTCCGTGCCGGGCCGGATCGGGGCGTAGACATCGCACATGGCGCTCGTGCGCGTGAAGCGCGGGTCGACGTGGATGAGCTTCGCGCCCCTCTCCCTGGCGATCATGGGGTGCCTGAAGCCGACCGGGTGGGCCTCGGCCATGTTGGAGCCCTGGATGACGATGCAGTCGGCGTTCTGGAGGTCCTGGAGGTTGGTCGTGGCGCCGCCCCTACCGTACGTGATGCCCAGACCGGGCACCGTCGAGCTGTGTCATATTCGGGCCTGGTTGGTTATCCTGACGAACCCCAGCGAGTGGAAGAGCTTGGTGATGAGGTAGTTTTCCTCGTTGTCTATGGTGGCCCCGCCGATAGAGGCGACCGCCATCGAGCGGTTTAGCTTCCTGCCCTCCTCGTCCCTGTCCTGCCAGGTCTCGTCGCGGGTCTTCTTGAGCCGCTCGGCGATCATCTCCATCGCCTCTTCGAGCGAGAGGTCCTCCCAGCGGTCCGAGTAGGGCCTGCGGTACCTGACCCCCGCCCAGCGGTAAGGGGAGACGTGCAGCCCGAAGGACGCCGACCCCTTGGGGCACAGCGTACCGGCGTTTATGGGGCTGTCCGGGTTCCCCTCGATGTCTATGATGCGCCCATCCCGGTGGTAGACGAGCGTCGAGCAGCCCACCGCGCAGTAGGGGCAGACGCTCACGGTCTGCTCCACCCCCGCGTCCGACAGGCGGGACCGGATCTGGCGCGTGGCTGGGCTCGTGGGATGCTTGACCTTCACGCCGACGTGGTTCTTGACCCTCGCCCAAAACCCATCGCTCTTCGCTACCTCAGAGACCACGCCCACCCCTTCCGCGTGCGGATAAAAGCTCCGTCTGACGCCCGCATTCTACCCCCACCTTGCTCCGGCGCGAAACCTCCGCCACCCCTTTTGGGGGAGGCCCGGTGCCCTCGGCCGGCTCCGCCGGATCCACATTGTGCGGGGTTTGGGGATCTGATACGGTGTCCGAGCATACAGGTGGCCAAACGTGTGGGGAATGGGAAAGGAGGTCACTCCAGAGACGGTTCTGACGGATGAGGGCCGGTCGTCACGCGACGTCCGACGCAAACAAGCATGCAAAAACACTTAACTGGAGGATAACGCTCTATGGCGGACAACAGGGTAGTGGTCTACAAGGGACCCGGAGAGGTAGCCGTCGAGGACATCGAGTACCCCAAGCTCGAGGTTCCCGAAGAGGTGGCGAGCGCGATGGGCATGACCAAGGAGGCGCCGCACGCTGCCATACTCAAGATCGTCTCGACCAACATCTGCGGCTCCGACCAGCACATGGTGCGGGGACGTACGACGGCCCCGGTCGGCCAGACGCTGGGGCACGAGATCACGGGCGAGATCGTCGAGAAGGGCGACGACGTCCAGTTTCTAAACGTGGGCGATATCTGCTCCGTGCCGTTCAACATCGCCTGCGGGCGCTGTAGGAACTGCAACGAGCGCAAGACCGGCGTCTGCCTCAACGTCAATCCAGCGCGCGCGGGCTCGGCCTACGGCTACGTGGACATGGGCGGCTGGGTCGGCGGGCAGGCCGAGTACGTGACGGTCCCCTTCGCGGACTTCAACCTGCTCAAGTTCCCCGACAGGGACCAGGCGCTTGAGAAGATCCTGGACCTCACCATGCTCTCGGACATCTTCCCGACCGGCTACCACGGCGCCTACACCGCGCGGGTACGACCGGCTCGACGGTCTACGTCGCGGGCGCCGGCCCGGTGGGCCTCGCGGCCGCCTACTCCGCGCTCCTCCTCGGTGCGGCGGTCGTGATCGTCGGCGACCTGCAACGACGAGCGGCTGGCGCAGGCGCAGATCCTTCGGCTGCGAGACGGTCAACGTCGCCGAGGACGCCGAGCTCTCGAGAGCAGATCGCCGAGATCGTCGGCGAGCCCGAGGTGGACTGCGCGGTGGACGCGGTCGGCTTCGAGGCGACGGGCCACGGCCAGGGGGCCGAGGAGGCGCCGGCCACGGTGCTCAACGAGATCCAGACCGTCACGCGCGCGGGCGGCGCGCTCGGCATCCCGGCCTGTACGTCACCGGCGACCCCGGCGCGGCCGACCCGGAGGCCCAGGAGGGGACGCTCAAGATCCGGTTCGGGCTCGGCTGGGCCAAGAGCCACGCTCTTCTTCACCGGCCAGTGCCCGGTCAAGAAGTACAACCGCGGCCTGATGATGGCCATCCTGCACGACAAGGCCCACATCGCCGACGCCGTGAACGCGACGGTCATCACCCTGGACGAAGCGCCCGAGGGCTACAAGGACTTCGACAAGGGCGCGGCCAAGAAGTACGTCCTCGACCCGAACGGATACATCAACGCCTAGAGGCGGAGCGTATCCGGGCGTCTGTGGAGGGCCGCGCAGATCGCGGCCCCCCTCTTGTCTGTTCGGAAACGGGGCGCGCGAAGGTCGAGGTGCACGCGAGTGTTGCGAGACGTAGCACTGCTAAGTCTCTACCGCGGTGCTATGTAGGACTTAGCATGCTCCACGTCCATACCCCGCCCCGCTCTTTGTCATGAGGGGCGGGTCTCGTATCCTTTGTCCATGTCACCCTCCATCCTGCGCAGAGCGTCGGGGCGAGCGCTGGCCCTGTTGTGCCTCCTCGGTTGCCTCTGCGCGGCCGCGTTTCTGTTCGTCTTCGCCGGCGAGGCGTCGGCGCACGAGCGTGAAGATGGCAGCGTCGTCGTGCACCTCACGCAGAAGAGGTTCGAGCCGCGTTCGATCGAGGTCGAGGCCGGCACCACGGTCGTCTTCGAGAACGTGGACGACGAGGGCCACTGGCCCGCCTCGGACAACCACCCGACGCACGAGGTGTACTCGGCTTTCGACCCCGAGAGGCCGATCCAGCCGAATACCGAGTGGAGCTTCACCTTCGACAAACCGGGGAAGTGGGAATACCACGACCACATGAACCCTTACCTGATGGGCGAGATCTCCGTGGTCGAGAACACAGGACCGGCTGGCTTCTTCGCCTCTATACGGGGCTTCTTCGCCCGCGCATACGAATCGGCCGCTTCCGTGTTTGCGGGCCAGGAAGAAGCCGCGTCGGCCGACGGAGACGAGGCCAAAGGATCGTCGGGCGGGCGCTACGAGGAGAGAAAAAGGGAGCTGCTCACCCTGGTCAGGGAGGAGAACCCCAGGGTCGCCCTGGACCAGATCAGGGCAGATATCGAGACGGACGACGCCCTCTCGCGCTCCTGCCACGCCATCGTGCACGAGATCGGGCGCGAGGCGTACCAGAAGTACGGGGACTTCGGCGAGGCGATGAAGTATCGGGACGAGCTGTGCAACTCGGGCTACCTGCACGGTATTATCGAGAGCAAGTTCTCCGAGAGCCGCGACGTCTTCGCGGACATGAACACCATGTGCGACAAGTACGAACAGGGGAGCTACACGAGCTGGCAGTGCTACCACGGCATCGGGCACGGCGCGATGTTCTACACGGCGAACGACCTCCCCCGTTCGCTGGAGATGTGCGACGGTCACGATTACGAATTCGGCCGGCGCAGCTGCGCGAACGGGGTGTTCATGGAGAACTTCAACACCGAGCAGAAGGACCACGTCTCGGAGTTCCTGAAGGAGGAGGACCCCTTCTATCCTTGCCCAGGACAGGCCGAACGCTACAAGGCGGATTGCTACCTGTACGCGCCCACCTATTTCCTCAGCCTCAACCCCGAGGACTACGCGGGCGCCCTCGAGTGGTGCGAGGGCGCGCAGCCCGGCTTCGAATCGACCTGCGCCCAGGGCGTGGGTAGCCAGGCGATAAAGGAGAACCTGAACGATCCGAAGTTCGTCGAATCGGTGTGCATGGGCGGCGAACCCGAACAGACGGCACCGTGCGTCGCGGGTATGGCGGGCCTCTACGTCAACCACCACGGCGCGCTCGAGCCGGCGAGAGAACTGTGCGCCAGACTGGAGAGGCCAAACCGGCAGGCCTGCTACGGCACGGTGCAGGCACACGCCAGCCTGTTCGAGGACAATACGGAACGTAGTTGAGGGAGAATCAGTCGTGGACCGGGGAGCCTAGTAAGAGACCCGACTCCCTACTACCCGTCTAGCGGGCCTCTCCTGACCCGGTAGCCGATCTCCTGTAGCTGCGCCAGCAAGCGTAGCTCCGCCGACTCCTCGTCTCCCCCGACGTACCTCAGCGGTACGCTCATGGTCTGTCTCTGGTCACGGCCTCCGAAGTCGATACGGACGTGATCCCGCTCTCGCGTGACCGTTGCCTCGGGGTACCGGTCGACGTGCGGTAGACCCATGAGCCTGAGCATGGTGCCAATGCTAGCACGGCGCGGTGCTAGACTTAGCTTTCAGGGCACGCACACGGGCGGAGACACCATGCTCAGGAACACCTCCAGGCGCGGCAGCAAGACGAAGGTCAGGGTGCGGGTTGTCGAGGACGGCCGCTCTCGCGTTCGGCCCGACGTCCTGGCGACCGAGGAGCCGATGGAGATACGCCTCGTCTCCGGGGACACCACGCAGACCGTGGCCGTAACCATGCGGACCCCGGGGTCGGACTTCGAGCTGGCCGCAGGGTTTCTGTACGGTGAGGGCATCGTCTCCTCGCGCGAGGACGTAGAGAAGATCAGCTACTGCGTGGATCCGGACGTTGACGTCGAGCAGCAGTACAACATCGTCAACGTCGAGCTGCGCGGCGGCCGGGAGTACGACCTCAGGCCGCTCGAGCGCCACTTCTACACGACGAGCGCCTGCGGCGTGTGCGGCAAGGCGAGCCTCGAGCAGCTCGAGCTGCGCGGGTGTCCCGTGGTATCGCCCGGTCCGCAGGTGGCGGCAGAGAAGATCTACGCCCTCCCCGAGAAGCTGCGCAAGGCGCAGGGGCTCTTCGAGGCCACCGGCGGGCTGCACGCGGCCGCCCTGTTCGACTCAGAGGGCGAGCTCGTGGCGCTCAGGGAGGACGTCGGGCGCCACAACGCCACCGACAAGCTCGTGGGCTGGGCCCTGCTCGAAGGCCGGCTGCCCCTGAGCGACCACATCATCATGGTCAGCGGGCGAAGCAGCTTCGAGATCCTGCAGAAGTCCCTGACCGCCGGCGCCCCGATAGTGTGCGCCATCTCGGCCCCGAGCAGCCTGGCCGTCGACGTCGCGCGCCAGTTCGGGATGACCCTGATCGGCTTCCTGCGCGGAGAGCGTTTCAACGTCTACGCCGGACACGAGCGCGTAACGCTCTAGAATTTGGAATTCTGAATGATGAATAGAGAATTGAAGGCCCTCGAACCCCCAATCCTCATTCCAAATTCTCAACTCATAATTCTATCCCGTGAACAGGGCGACGACGCCCAGGAGCGTCTGGTAGACGCCCCACGGCGAGCGGGATCAGGACCAGCGCCCAGAGCACAATGACCAGTATCAGGCTGGACGAAGAGGCTGCCCCCCGCCTCCCTGTTGCGCGTTCTCGCTCATCGGGTCACTCCTCTCTCAGGCCTCGCTGCCCGCGGGCTTGCCGGAGACGGTGGACTTCTCGTCGCTCTCCTCGCCCCGTTCGGATTCCATGTGGAACCTCGGGTCGACGGGCCGCACTAGCAGGTTGGCGATAAAGCCAACGATCAGGACGCCGACCATGATGAAGAGGGAGAGCGTGTACAGGTCAGCCCCTGTGCGCCCGGCAGCCGTCTGGTAGTCGGCCACGACGTTCACGATAAGCGGCCCCGCGATGCCCGCGCACGACCAGGCCGTGAGCAGCCTCCCGTGGATGGCCCCGACCTGCGCGAAGCCGAACATGTCCTTGAGGTAGGCCGGGATGGTCGCGAACCCGCCGCCGTAGAAGCTGAGGATCACGACGGTCACCAGCAAGAACAGCGCGAGCGACGTTGCCCCGAACGCGGCGAGGACGAAGTACAGGGCCGCGCCGGCCCCCAGGTACAGTATGTAGATGGGCTTGCGCCCGATGACGTCCGAGGTCGAGGACCAGACGATCCTACCTCCCATGTTGGCCAGCGACAGAAGCCCCACGAACCCCGCGGCCGCGGCCGCCGTGATGCCCGCGAAGTAGTCCTGGATCATCGGCGAAGCCTGCTCCAGGATCCCGATCCCGGCCGTCACGTTGCAGAAGAGCACGGTCCACAACAGCCAGAACTGCGGCGTGCGCAGCGCGCTCGAGGCCGACACGTTGCCGGTGGTCTGCATCTCGTCGTCGTCCTCCTCGAGAGGGGTATAGCCCTCCGGCTGCCAGCCTTCCGGGGGCAGGCGCACGACGAACGCGCCGACCATCATAAAGACGAGGTAGATCGCTCCCAGCGTCAGGAACGAGGGCACTATCGCGTCGACCGGGTTGCTGGCGTAGGTCTCCAGCAGCGTGCTGGAGAGCGGCGAGGCGATGAGCGCGCCGCCGCCGAAGCCCATGATCGCCAGCCCCGTCGCCAGCCCCGGACGGTCGGGGAACCATTTGATCAGGGTGGAGACCGGCGAGATGTAGCCGATCCCGAGCCCTATGCCGCCTAGGACCCCGTAACCGAGGTAAACGATCCACAACTGCGTGGTCGCGACGCCGAGGGCGGCGATCGCGAACCCGCCAGACCAGCAGAGGGCGGCGGTGAACATCGCCGCGCGCGGTCCCGCGCGCTCCACCCAGGTACCGAACACCGCGGCCGAGAGGCCGAGCATCACGATGCTGATGCTGAAGATGATCGCGATGGGTGTCAGGCCGGTCCCGAACCGCTCGACCAGCGGGTTCTTGAACACGCTGAAGGCGTAGATCTCGCCTATGCTCAGGTGCACCATCAGCGCCGCGGGCGGAATAAGCCACCTGTTGAAGTTGGGCCCAGCGGTAATCCTCTCCCTGGACAAGAAGCCGTTGATGACTATCCCCCTTTGCCCTCCCGTACGACAGGGGTCAGATGTTAGTTTGATGCCAAGCGCGTGTCAACAGGCGGCGCGGAGCCCGCTCCGGACGGCCAGGTTGGGCAAGGTCGGCCATGGAAGTTAGAATGTGGATATCCAAGAAACGTCGCTACTGCAAGGGGTGAAGGCGATGGCCACAACGGAGAAGGTCAGCGAGAACGGCAAGGCCAACGGCGCGCGGGAAGTGGACACGATCTGCGGCTTCTGCGGCGTGGGTTGCGGCCTTACCCTAAAGGTCGAGGATGGGATCATCCAGAAGGTGACGGGCGAGAAGGAGAACCCGTCCAGCAAGGGCGAAGCCTGCATAAAGGGCCGCGAGGGCTGGCGCCACCTCTACAGCGACAAGAGGCTCACGACGCCGCTGGTCCGCAAGGACGGCGAGCTCGTCAAGGCCTCGTGGGACGAGGCCCTGGATCTCGTCGCGAGCAAGATGACCGAGATCAAGGGCGAACACGGCCCCTATGCCTTCGGGCTGTTTAGCTCTTCGCGCTCTTCCAACGAGCTCAACTACCTCGCCGGCAAGTTCGTTCGGCAGGTGCTCGGGAACAGCAACATAGACTCATGTAACCGCGCCTGACACGCCGCCAGCGTCACCGGTCTGGTGGCAACGTTTGGAGCGGGCGGGGCGACAACCTCTTACGAGGAGTTCGAGAACACCGACGTAATAATCTGCTGGGGATCCAACACCATGGAGTGTCACCCCATCATCTACAACCACATGCGCCGCGGCATAAAGAACGGCGCGAAGATGGTCGTCATAGACCCGCGCAAGATCGACCAGGTCAAGAAGGCGGACAAGTGGCTCGGCCTCAACGTCGGCACAGACATCTGCCTGGCCAACGCGATGGGCCACGTGATCATCGAGGAGGACCTCTACGACAGGGAGTTCGTAGAGCGGGCGACGAAGAACTTCGAGGCGTACAGGGAGAAGGTCGCGGGCTACACGCCCGAGTACGCCGAAGGGGAGACGGGCATACCGGCCGAGGACATCCGCGAGGTGGCTCGCATGTACGCCACGGCGGAGAAGGCTACCCTGAACTGGACGCTCGGCATCACCGAGCACCACAACGGCGCGGACGCGGTCTTCGCGCTCATCTCGCTCGGGCTCCTGACCGGCCACGTCGGCAAGTACGGATCGGGCTTGAACCCGTTGCGCGGCCAGAACAACGTGCAGGGCGGCGGCGACATGGGCGCCCTGCCCGGACAAGAAGGTCGGGGGCTGGACGTGGGACGACCCCGAAGCGCACACGTTGTTCGAGGAGGTGTGGGGCACGCCGCTACCGGAGAAGATCGGCAAGAACCAGGCCGAGATGATGGACGCCGTGGCCAACGGCGAGATCCGGTGCATGTACGTCATCGGGGAGAACCCGGTGCAGTCCGACGCCGACGAGAACAAGCACGAGAAGCTCTTCGGGAGCCTGGACTTCCTGGTGGTGCAGGACATCCTCATGACCAAGACCGCCAGGATGGCGGACGTGGTGCTGCCCGCCGCCGCGAGCTGGGCCGAGACCGACGGCACGGTCATAAACAGCGAGCGGCGGGTGCAGCGGGTACGCAGGGCCGTCGACCCTCCAGGCGAAGCGCGCGACGACGTGATGATCCTGCGCGACATCGCCAACCGCATGGGCCAGGATTGGAGCTTCGAGACCGCGGAGGAGGTCTGGGACGAGGTGCGCCGGCTTGCGCCCAAGTTCAGCGGCATCAGCTACGAGCGGCTGGAGAAGTACGGCGGCATCCAGTGGCCTTGCCTCGACGGGAGCTTCGAGGAGATCTCCGACAACACCCCCAAAGAGCAGCTGGGCGCCAGCACCAGGGGCGCCGAGAACGCCGAAGGCGGGGCCATCACCACAGACGTGGTCGAGAAGCCGCAGGTCGGGACCAAGTTCCTGCACGCCGAGCTGTGGGCCGAGGAGGTGGAGAACCGGGTCCCGTTCACCCCCGTGGACCACGAGGGGCCGGTCGAGATGCCGGACGAGGAGTACCCGTTCCAGTTGACGACCGGGCGCCGCCTCGCCTTCCACAACACCGGCACGATGACCCAGGACTACAAGAAGGTCAAAGACAACGAGGAGCTGCTCGAGATCTGCGCCGAAGACGCCGAAGAGTACGGCATCGAGGACGGAGACATGGTCAGGGTCAGCTCCCGGCGCGGGACCGTCGAAGCGTCAGGGCCCGCGTCACCGACAGGGTAAGGCCGGGGCTGCTGTTCATGGGCTACAGCTTCCCGGATCAGGTACCCACCAACGTCCTGACCATCAACGCCGTCGATCCCCAGTCCGGGACCGCCGAGCTGAAGGCCTGCGCAGTGAATATAGCGAAGGCGTGATCCGGAAGATTCCATGTTACCGGGCGGGTGCACGGGACGGAGGGTATGCCGCGCCGCGAGCGCGCAGTGGAGATCCAGAACGACCGCCAATAGTACCTAGTGGGGGACCGCCTCGTGCTCGACTATTCCAACAGGTCGACGTCTTCGGAGTCGAACTCCGCGGCTAGGTGACGCAGAGGTTCATGGCCCAGTGCTTCTGCCCGAGCGGCCGGCCACCCACGTCCCTGAGTTACCGGAGCCAGGAGCCGTTTCCTGATCCCGTGATCCGCAGTCCGACGCGGCCTGGAGCCACGCGCCAGACTTCTATATCATGATCGCCGGGGGTTCCGCGGGTGTCCGTGGGCACGACGCAGGAGGTGGTGGGATGACGACGCTGGAGCCGCTGAGGTTCAGGCGGATCATGGTCCCCGTCGACGAGTCGAAGCCGTCGCAGAACTCGCTGGCGGTCGCGGCGGGGCTGGCGCGGGAGACGGGGGCGCAGGTGATCCTGGCCGGCGGCGATGTGCCGCACGGATGAGCCGCGGTCCGCACGGACGGACGCGCCGCGATCCCTCGAAGGCGACCTAGCCAGGCGACGATCGTGGACGACTACCGCAACGTGACCGGCGAGAGATCATCGAGCGGCTTGACGGAGCGGGCGGTCCGCGAGGCACGTGCCAGATCCTTCTCCGGGCTCGACGTGGCCACCAAGCTCCGGTCTTCGGTGAACAACCCGGCCAGGGAGCTTCTGAGGGTAGCCAGAGCGCGAGGTGGACTGCCATCGTCATGGGCAGCCACGGGCGCGGGCGGTTCGGAGCCGGAATGATGCTGTGGTTCGGTCAGCCAGCGCGTCGATTCCACGACGCCACGGTAGCCCGTGCATCATCGTGCCCGACCTCACCTCCAACGCGCGGAGGAAGCCAGCGGGTAGCGCTGCGCCGGTATACCCAGCGAGGAGCGTCGAGAGTCCGTGCTCGACCGAGGCCCCTGGGTGAGACGCGCGTTTCGGGAGCTCATGAGCGGGTATGTATCCGGTTGACCGGATTCCTGGTGTGCAATATAGTGCCGAATTCTGGTAGGGGGATCGAGAAAGGGGAACGGGTGGACAGAGACGCGGAGTGGTTGCGCGTCGAGCGGACGTCGGCATTCAAGGAGCTCGCGCAGAAGAGGAAGGCGTTCATCGTGCCGGCGACGATCTTCTTCCTGGTCTTCTACTTCGGGTTACCGGTGTTGGCAGCGTTCACGACCGTTCTCGATGGCTACGCGATAGGCGCCATCACCTGGGCCTACGTGTACGCCTTCGCGCAGTTCGCGATGACCTGGATACTCATGCACATGTACGTGAGCCGGGCCAACCGAGTGGGACGACCTGGTCGATAAGGCGCGGCAAGAAGCCGCTGGCTCCGCCAGCGGAGCTGGGGAGGCCGGGTAGCGTGAGCGATCAGGTCATATCCATAATCTTCTTCGTCGCTCATCATCGCGCTGACGCTGGTCATCACCGCCTGGGCTTCGAGGCAGGACGTCGACACCAGCCACCACTACGTGGCGGGCGGCGAGATCAAGGGCTGGCAGAACGGGCTGGCCATCTCCGGCGACTACCTCTCGGCGGCTTCATTCCTCGGGATAGCGGGCGCCATCTCCCTGACCGGGTTCTCGGGCTTCTACCTCTCGATCGGCTTCCTTGTGGCGTACCTGGTGGTGTTGCTGCTGGTGGCCGAGCCCTTGCGGAACCTGGGCAAGTACACGATGGCGGACATGCTCACGAGCCGCTTCAACACGAGCCGCGTGCGGTCGGTGGCGGCCTTGAGCACCGTTACCATAAGCATGTTCTACATGATCGCCCAGCTCAACGGGGCGGGGGCGCTCATCGGGCTGTTGCTCGGGTTCCCCTACTGGATCTCGGTCATCGGGGTCGGCATCCTCATGACCATCTATGTCGTCGCGGGCGGCATGATCGCGACGACCTGGATCCAGATCATCAAGGCCGTACTGCTGATCGCTGGTACCCTGCTCCTGAGCATCCTGGTGCTCGCCAGGTTCGGCTTCAACCCGCTCGCGCTCTTCGCCGAGGTCGAGAGCCAGTTCGGCAGCGAGATGCTGGCTCCGCCTCCCCCGAGTGGCCTCGTCGCGGGCCTCGACGTCATCTCGCTCAACATCGCCCTCGTCCTCGGGACGGCGGGCTTGCCGCACATCCTGATCCGGTTCCTCACCGTGCCCGACGCCAAGACCGCCAGGTCCTCGATAGTCACGGCGACCTGGATCATAGGCCTGTTCTACCTGCTGACGCCGGTCCTGGGCTATGGCGCGGCGATCTTTGTCGGGCAGACCGAGATCGAGAACGCAAACGTGGCCGGCAACCTCGCGGCACCGCAGCTCGCCGAGGTGCTCGGCGGCCCCGTTTTCTTCGCGTTTATCTCGGCGGTTGCTTTCGCGACGATCGTGGCCGTTGTCGCTGGGCTCGTGGTGGCGGCCTCGAGCGCCTTCGCCCACGACTTCTACACAAACGTGATACGCCACGGCGAGGCCTCCGAGCAAGAGCAGTTCAGGGCCGCCCGCCTCGCGGCCATAGGCATCTCGGTCGCAGCGATGGCCCTGGCGATACCCCTGGGTAGCCTGAACGTGGCTTTCCTCGTGGCGCTGGCCTTCGCCGTCGCCGCGAGCGCGAACGTGCCGGTCATCCTCCTGACGATCTTCTGGAAGAGGTTCAACACGACCGGGGCGATCACCGGCATGATGCTCGGCCTGGTCTCGGCCGTGGTCCTGGTCATCATCAGCCCGAGCGTGTTCACGGGCCCCAACCCGGAGCCGCCGCTAACCCCGATCATCCCCATAGATGCCCTCTTCCCGCTGACCAGCCCGGCGATCATCTCTGTTCCTCTCGGCTTCCTGGGCTGCTACTTCGGTACGCTTCTCGGTGGTCGCGGAGCCGAGCGCGAGCGCGAGCAGGGCATCCAGACGTCGTACGATGAGGTCCACGTCCGCGCCCTTACCGGTATCAGCGATATCGAGCAGGAGATCAAAGAGTCCGCCCCGGAACAGGAACCGCGCACGACCTAGGGAATCGACACCCATAGATGTAGCGCCTACGGGTAGGGAGACGTGGCCACGTCTCCCTACCCGTGTCTCTAAGATTTTGCCTGTATAGATCGTGGCCCCGCGAATGGGCGGAGGTGGGGTTCGCGAGCCTGGGGTTCGCGGTGGTCGGTTTCCTCGCGTTCAGGGGAAGCTTCGGAGTCCAGGTCGCGGCGGTGGCCGGGCCCACGTGTTTCTCGCTCGGCGCCGCCGGTGGCCACGTGTACCAGATGGTCGTTGCCAACAACTTCGCGCCCGGCAATGCCGGGGTTATCTTCTATAGCGACATCGCGATACCCGTTATAGGTTTTGTCTTACATGTGGCTGCAACACAGGCTCGGGCGTGAGTCCGCCCCCCGGGAGTCGATCCCGCCCGACGCCGTCGGAGCTTAGACGGCAAATCGGAGGGTAGCGAGGGCGGTTCGCGAACCGCCCTCGCGCGAAGGCTCTAGCCTTCGTCTAAGCTGGCGTTCACCCGGATCTCCACGTTACCGCGCAGGGCATTTGAGACGGGGCAGCCCTGCTCCGCCTGCTCTACGGCGCCTTGGAAGCCGTCGGCGTCTATGCCGGGGACGTTAGCGCGGATGTCGAGGTCCACGCTGGAGACCTTGACGTTGTCTACGTCGAACGTGCACACGGCGTCGATCTCCAGTCGCTCCGGAGGCGTGCCTGCCTCGGCGAGAACGTTGGAGAGCGCCATCGCGAAGCACGAGCCATGGGCGGCGGCGATAAGCTCCTCGGGGCTGGTCTTGCCGTCCGAGCGCTCGGTGCGCGAGGCCCACGTTACGGCCTGCTCCCCCATCGCCCCGCTTCCAACGGTGAATTTGCCGTTGCCCCGCGGGAGGTCCCCCTCCCACACCACCTCGGCCCGTCGTTCCGCAGTCGCCATAGGCTGCTCCTATCTAGTCGGTTACCCGCAGAATGCTATCAGAGGGCGCGTGTTGGCTGGCAAGCATTCTCACCTATCCCGGGAGACCTCCGCTGCCGTTGGGCGTACGATGTGGTTGGATATTCCTGACACCCGTCCCGAAACGACCGGAATAGTATGGGACTTTCAATCCTTCTTACGCCGGGGTCGAGCGGGGCAGAGCGCTCTGGACCATCGACGCGAGCTCTTCGGCGATCGCATCGAGCGGCGCGATGTCTCGGCGGGCGCGAGCCAAGATCAGCCCTCCCTCCAAGCCGCAGACGATCATGGTGGCCAGCGACTCCGCGCGCCCCCTTTCGATGCCCCCCGAGCCAAGCCCTTCAACCAGCACCTGCTGCCACTCCTCGAAAGCCTCCTGGCAAACCTCGGCCAGCGCAGAAGACTCTGGGGAGTCAAGGACGATGGGGGCAACCGGACACCCGAAGACGTAGCCAGAGTCGCGGAGCAGGTGAGCAGCCGCTTCGACGAAGGCGCGCACCCCCTCGGCAGGGCCAGGCGAGTCGGTGAGAACCTCCTTCAGCAACTGCGTCACCATCGCTACCCCTCGACGCGCGGCCTCAAGGACAAGTTCCTCTTTGCCCCCGGGGAAGTGGTAGTACAAGGAGCCGCGCGGAGCGCCGCTCTCCAGGAGGATCTCGTTCAGGCTAGTGCCATGGAACCCCCGTCGGTGGACCAGGCCGGCCGTGGTCTCGATCATGTGTTCACGCGTATCCTTGACCATAGATTTCTTATAGCACACTTGACAAGATATGTCGACCGGTCTATTATGATGACCGGTCTACACATTAGGAGCCGGACGGGACTGGCGCATTGGGAAAAGAGATCAGGCTATGGCTTGGCACCTGGAAGGTACGTGAATCGAGAACTGCAAGCGATAGAGGGACCGGACCAGAGCTCGAACAGCACGCCCGCACACCGAACACGACACAAAGGAGAGAGAACATGACCATACAGGATCAGGCGCCCGACATGAGCGGCAGCAGTACTCGAACCCCGGGTCGAACAGGGGCGATGGATCGCGCCACCCTCGACGGGGTGGAGCTGGAGTACGAGTTGAAGGGATCGGGCGAACCGGTGCTGCTGATCCCTCCGGGGCCTATCGCGGGCGCGTTCCTGCCGTTCCTATCCGAGCCGGCGCTGGTCGCTCGCTACCGACTGATCAGGTATCACCGGCGCGGCCAGGGCGGCAGCACGCCGGCTGTGGCGCCAGTGAGCTTCGCGGACCACGCGTCCGATGCCGCTTCACTACTCGATCACCTCGGTGTCCGCCGAGCGCATATCGCCGGACACTCCTTCGGCGGAAACATTGCACTCCAGCTGGCTCTCGACCACCCGGAGGTCGTCCAGACGCTCGCGCTGCTGGAGCCCTGGACGTTCGCGGTCCCGAGCGCCGAGGCCTTCCTGAAGCAGGCGGAACCGGTGCTTAAGGCCTACGGCGCAGGTGATCGAGAGGGTGCTATGGCCGGCTTCTTGAGCGCTGTGAGCGGTCTCAACTGGGAGACCTGCCGCACCGTCATCGACGAGCACGTCCCCGGCGGGGCCGACCGGGCGCTCGTTGAGGCCGACTTCTCCTTCGGCAGCGATCTGCCGGCCCTCAACGCGTGGACATTCGGTCCCGAGCAGGCGACCTCGATCTCCCAGCCCGTGCTCTCGGTACGGGGCGCCGAGAGTGGGCGACTGTTCGTCGAGATCGGAGTGCTGCTCCGCTCCTGGTTCCCCCAGGCCGAGGAACTGCTCCTCGAAGGGGCCGGCCACCTCCTACAGATACAGCGTCCCGAGCCTGTCGCTCGCGGAATGGCGGAGTTCCTGGGACGACACCCCATTGGCGGCGACGGCCAGGACCGGATCCGCGGGAACTACGCCGCGGAGCCCAACGCATGACCGGGAGGTCGTCAGGCACGATCGCATACCGGACGTCGCCGATATTGGTCCTGCTGCTGATCATGGCTGCACTCGCGGCCACGCCGGCGTCCGCGGCTACGTCGTTCACGAACCCGACTCCGATCGCGCTCCCAAGCAGCGGGTCCTCCGGCCCCGCTGCGCGCCTTCCCTAACCTTCGGCTGCCGCCTCCTCGACCTTGCTGCGATACACGCCAGGGTTCGAGGTCCTGGCCTCGATGCCCCCGCTCTCGGTGATCGTGCCGCCGAACAGGAAGGCCGTCTGCCTGAGCGAGGACTCCAGGTCGAAGGGAAGCAGCGCCGAGGTCGCGTCTTTGGGGATGATCACCTCGTACCACCTGAGCGCCGCGCTCGCGGCGGTGTAGTGGACG
This sequence comes from uncultured Rubrobacteraceae bacterium, assembly GCA_963800975.1. Taxonomy (GTDB): domain Bacteria; phylum Actinomycetota; class Rubrobacteria; order Rubrobacterales; family Rubrobacteraceae; genus JALYGY01. Next base: position 110,595 of record CAWDDB010000002.1, read on the forward strand.
CAGATGTTGGCGACCGTGCCACACAGGATAAGCGTGTCCACGCCCCACAGCCGCAGAAAGTGATCGAGGTGCGTCCCGTAGAAGGCGTCGTAGCGCACCTTGCGGATGACTACCTCGCCCTCGCGCGGCTCGAGCTCGTCCACTATCCGCCAGCCCCAGGTCTCCTCCCGGACGTGCTCGGGCCAGATGTCGTACTCCGGGTCCCCCTCGCCGTGGGAGTCCTGGGTGAATACGACCTTCATGCCCGAGTCGCGTGCCAGATCAAGCAGGCGCCGGATCGCCGGTATCGTGCCTGCGGCGTCGGGTACGACTAGCGTGCCGCCGTCCTTGACGAAATCGTTCTGCATGTCCACCACGATCAGGGCCGTGCGCCCCGGATCCACCCTGACCTCGCCGTGGACCTCGTACTCCGGTACCTCGACCGTGCGTGGCATTAGCTGACCTCCTTCGGAACACCCTTCTCCACCCCAAGTTTATAACGCGCCCCGAAGATCGAGAAGGCCCTCACGGAACGCGCGGCTGGTGCTTACGCCGCCCGAGCAACGGCAAGACCTCCCCGACGAAGACCGCGGAGAGTATCAGGACGGCACCGGCGACCTGCACGGCGACGAGCCTGTCCCCGGCCAGCCAGTAGCCGAAGAAGGCCGCGAAGGCCGGTTCCAAGGTGAGGATGATCGCCGTCCTGGCGGCAGGTAGCCGCTGCTGGACGAAGGTCTGGACATAGAACGCCCCGGCTGAGGCGAGCAGCCCGGTGATGAGCAGCGCCACCCACACCTCGCGTGACGGCAGGGCCAGCTCCCCGAAGACGGGCCACAGGAGAGCGAACATGGCGGTCATGGCGAGGACCTGGGCGAAGGTCAGGCTCCCCGCGTCGTACCCGGCGGCGTACCGCGAGAGCAACGCGATGTGCAGCCCGAGCGCCGCCGCGCAGAGCAGCGTGAGCAAGTCCCCGGGGTTGACGCCCTCGGGCCCACCTCCGGCCAGCAGCACCATCCCGAGCAGGCTCAAGGCGACCGCCACCACTACCCGCCAGGAGGCGCGTGTTCCGAAGAAGATCCGGTCGGCCAGCGGGGCGAAGACGACGAACAGGCCGGTTATGAGACCGCTATTGGTGGGCGTCGTGTAGAGGAGCCCGAACGTCTGGAAGAGGTAACCCGTGGCCAGGGCCAACCCGATGCCCCCGCCCACGACCAGCGCCCGGCGCGAGATCCCCGAAAGGAGTATCGGGGAGAGCGCCACGCTCGCCAGCGCGAAGCGGAGCGCGAGGAAGCCGAGAACGCCGAAGCCCAAGACCGCATCCTGCACCACCACGAACGTCCAGCCCCAGACCGCCGTGACCAGCACGAGCAGGGACGTGTAGACGATGGTTTTGCCCATTACTATGCGGGTTCTCGCTTTCCATAGCCCGAGCAGGATAACACAGGACATGCTCGGGCCAGGTACTTCAGTTCCCTTGGAACTCCTCGACCGGAACGAGCTCTACGTCGTCGTCTACCAGTAGACCAGGATTACGAAACTCGAACATGATTGACGGTATCCTGCTCTACCCTCCTGCGCCACCACGATCGTTCCTGGCTGTCGGATGGGTTCTCTAGGTACTCAACTGGCGCTTGTTCATCGTAGGAGTGCTCTATCCAGTATTCATCGTTGCTTCATCGCGGTGTGCTTCGCTGGGGAAGGCCAACGGTAGGAGAAAGGAAGTCGGTGATGGACGCATTGGGAGATGGGATCGAAGCCCCCACGACCAGGAACTCGGTGGAAGAGGTTGATCGGCTCAGGCTCAGGTACGGCTTCTGGATCATCATGAGTGGTTTCGCGCTCATCGCTTTTATCACCGTGATCTCGATCTTCAGGTGGGCCGAGGTTACCAACGTGGCCACGGTGGTAGGTGCGGTGTCTAGCTTGGTCGGCACGGTGGTCGGTACCTTCTTCGGCGTTCAAGTTGGGGGTGCGGGCAAGGAAAAGGCGGAGGCTGCTCGCGAGCGCTCGGAAGAGCTGACGAGGTCGGCCTTGTCGATGTTGCCGCCAGAGACAGCCAGACGGCTACGATCGGAGACGGAGCGTTAACAGAGGTCACGGCGTCGCCGCACGCCGAAGAATACGTGCCCCGACAAGGGTAGAACGCCGTCGACTCCGCCACGATGGGACATGGCTCTCTGCACCGTGTATTTCAAGAACCGCATCCATGCATAACTAACTAAAGAGGGCGTTTGTGGCTCGGAAGGTTACGCAATCGTCCGGCAATGAGGCGCGCTAGCCATCGAAGGATGGAACATGACGAAGGCGATATTGACCACGTTAGCAGCCACGTTCTTGCTGGTGGGGTGCTTCGGGCAGAACGACGCTCCAGAGCAGGTACAGGAGAACAACCCGAAACCCAGGACGGTCGTCGTGAACGAGGGCATGAGCGAGGAGGAGGAAGAGAAGCTAAACGAGCGCCTGGCCGACCTGGAGGAGGAGGCGAACGACCAACCCACCGAGCAAACTACGCAGCAGGTGGATGGCGCCGAGGATGATGTTCTCGCCGCGGCTCAGGACTACTACGCGGCGGCGGCGGGCGGTAACTACAGCTACACCTACGACAACCTCAGCGCGGTCTCCCAGGGCCAGTTTACCGAGGACGAGTGGGTGACGAAGAACACCACCCTGGGTAGCGACGCGGGAACCTACAACATCAACTCGGTCGAGATGTCGAACGATTCTACGGCGGAGGTTCAGCTGACCATCGCCGCGTCGGATGGCTCCAGCTCCGAACGGACCACGCTGTTCGTCCTGGAGAACGGCAGCTGGATGCACCAGCTCACCCAGGAGGAGTACGATCTCTTCGCCGGCGCCACCGCCTCCTCTGCTTCCGCGTCCGACAGCGCGTCAGCAAGCTCGTCGGCAAGCGCCGACTCCAACGCGAACACCAAACATGTGGAGGTAGTCATCACCTCCAACAAGCCTGCCGACGTATCCATCAACGACGACAGATTCAAGTGGGTGTTGAACGAGGAGATAGTCGGAACCGAGACCTACGAGCGGGACCTTCCCGAGAACGCCGGGTTATCGGTAAGCGCTATCACGGCCGCGTTCAACGCGAAGACCACCATCGAGGTTTACGAGGACGGCACTCTGGTTGCCCAGGACTCTGACTCCAATGGCAACGCGATAGTGACCTATTGAGAGGGCACGGGCTTCGGGTGAACCGGTCCTAATCGGCGCGGTTGCACGGCGCCCTGGACTTATTGGCTTCGCAGCCCTACAGCCGGCCCGAGACGTCTGCCCTGGCGAAGCGCGGGTCGTCCATGCGGAAGCTGTCAGGGTTGGTGCCGCGCACGAGCGCGAGGTGGTAGGCGAAGAGCTGCAGGGGTATCAGGCAGGTCAGGGCGCTGAACGGCTCGGGGGCCCACGGCACGGTGAGTCGAACGGCCCCTGGAGCGTCGGGCGCGCCGTCGCCGACTACCACGCAGGCGCCGCCGACCTCGGCCACGAGCTCGGCCACCTCGAGGGTGCGCTCCCGCGCGGCGCCCGAGGGCGCTATTAGGACGAAGAGGTCGTCCGCGTCGACGCACTGGAAGGGGCCGTGCAGCATGGTCTCCGTGGACATGCCCTCAGCCTGCAGGTAGGAGGACTCCTTGATCTTGAGCGAGATCTCCTCGGCGGTAACCGCGGAAGGCCCGCCACCCATCAGCCAGATCCTGCGCCGCGCCGCATGCTCTCGGGCCAGCATCTCGGTGTTCTCCTCCAGGTCGAGCGTCTCGCGCAACGCCGCCGGGAGCTCGTTCAGCAGCAAGTCTTCCCCGAGGACCTCCGCGCCGGTTCTGTGGTAGCCGATGCGCCCGGCCAGGCCGGCGAGAACCGAGATCGCCGACGTGTAGCTGATCGTGTGTGCCGCCGACTTCTCCTGCTCGACCGTCCTGAAGACCGTGCCGGCCTCCATGGTGACCTCCCCGCCTTCCCCGGTCACGAGCGCTGTCCGGCAGCCCGCCTCGAGGGCCCGCTGCAACGCCATGGCGGTGTAGCGTTTGGTCCCGCGGTGGCTTACGGCCACGACGCAGTCCCCCTCCTCGAGATCGGGACCGTACAGCGCGAAGTCGAAGGCGTGGACCGCCCTGACGTCGAGACCGCCGACGTACTCGCGCATCAGGTACTCCCCTATCCTGGCGGCGTGGTAGGAGGTCCCTATCCCTACCAGGAACAACCGCCGGCAGGAGGATGCGCTCGCGGCGAACTCGTCCACCGAAGCGGCGTTCTTTTCGAGGACGCGCGCGAACTCCTCCGGCTGGGCAACGATGGCGTCGTACATGTAGTAGGGGTGACCGTCTCTCCGTTCTTGCATGCTGCTCTCTCCCTTCGTCTCTAACCTGGCCGCGGCCCGCCCGGCATCACGCCTGCGTCGCTCCCTCCGGCCGGCGCCGGGGCCTTGCGACAAGCTCCCCGCCGCAGTTGGGACAGATCCGGCCCATCCCGGCGGCGCAGCTCGGGCAGAAGGTACACTCGTAGCTGCAGATGAGGGCTGCTCCCTCACCGGCGAGGGCCGCTCCGCACCGTTCGCACTCGGTACGCATCTCCAGCCCCACCGTTCCTCCTCTCACCCTCGGGTTATCGGGATGTGATCTGGCTGCTCCCTAACGCGCTCGAGCCAGGCGCGTACGGCGGGGAAGCCGGCGAGATCGAATCCTCCCTCTTCGACGACGTGGGTGTACGCGTAGAGGGCGATGTCGGCGATAGAGTATCGACCGGCGACGAAGTAGTCGTGGTCGGTCAGGTGCCCCTCCATCACCCCGAGGGCGGCGTAGCCGGCCTCCCTCTTGGTCTCGAGCGAGAGCCGGCGTTCCTCGGTCATCTCTACCCGGTGTGTGATCCAGAACCGCGGCGTCGCTAAGTTTGGCTCGTGGCTGTACTGCTCGAAGAACATCCACTGTAGGGCCCGAACCTCGTCCAGCCCCCCGTCCGGGAGAAAGGACGTCCCGCGCGAGAGATAGAAGAGGATCGCGTTGGACTCGGGCAACAGCTCCCCGCTGTCGGTCTCGAGCACGGGCACCCGCCCGTTCGGGTTGACCGTCTCGAGGAACTCGGGCGTGCGCGTCTCGCCCCTGTCTATGTCGTACTCGACCCGCTCGAAGGGCACGCCGAGCTGCGTCAGCAGCAACCTGACCTTGTAGCCGTTCCCCGATGACAGGTGATCGTGCAGGCGCATCACGGGTCCCGCGGCGCGTTGGCGTACCTCGGCGGCGCCCAGAACACGATGACCTCGAGGTCCTCCTCGATATCGTGGAATCGATGCTCCACGTTGGCCGCGACGTAGACCACGCTCCCGGCCTCTACCGGCGCCTCCTCGTCCTCAACCGAGATCCTGGCCCTGCCGGCGACCACGTAGTAGACCTCGTCCTCCGTGTGCGGCTCCTGGTCGTCCACGGCTCCGGCCGGCCAACGAGCAACCGAAAGACTCAACGTGGGCGCGCGAAAGAACTCGGCATAATCGTGCTCCACCGCATCCAACGCCCCTAGCTGCTCCCGCGCGAGAAAGGCGTCGACACCCCGCGTCTTCCTCGCCCCTGCGGATCCACCACCGTGCGCCATGCCGAACCCTCCTCAAACGCCCTCAAGAACCCCTACGCTAGCGGTGAAATGGACCGCGCGCAAGAGCCATTAATGGTCAATAATGTGGTGCCACTTTCGATTGGCTGGGAGGCATGGGAGTGATACGAGGTTCGGCCATAGAAGCCGCGGTAACGGTGGCGCTGGATCGCGGTTCGGATGTGCCCCTGCACCGCCAGCTTTACGAGGGTCTACGGGATGCCGTTCTCGGAGGCCGGCTCAGGGCCGGAACGAGGCTGCCTTCGACAAGGGCGTTGGCTTCGGAGCTTGGCGTCTCGCGCAACACGGTGATGACCGCCTTCCTGCAGTTGCTGGCAGAGGGTTACGTGGAAGGGAAGGTGGGTTCCGGCACCTACGTCGCTGACTCGCTGCCCGACGACCTGCTGCGTGCGCAGGAGAAGCAACGCCGCGAGCCGGGGCGGGCGCGAGGCGGGGGCAGGTTAAGCCGACGCGGGGAGGTGCTCGCGTCGACGTTGGCCAGCACGGTGCAAGACAGGGGTGCGCCTCGCGCGTTCAGGCCGGGCGTTCCAGCCCTGGACGAGTTTCCCACACGATTGTGGGGTCGGCTTGCTGGCAAGGTGTGGCGGGGCCTGCCGAGCGCGTTGCTCGGCTACGGACACCCCTCGGGGTACAGGCCGCTGAGAGAGGAGATCGCGGCGTATCTCGGGGCGGCGCGGGCCGTGAGATGCGTGTGGGAGCAGGTGATCGTGGTCTCCGGCTCCCAGCAAGCGCTCGATCTGGCAGCGCGGGTGCTCCTGGATCCCGGCGACGCCGCGTGGGTGGAGGACCCCGGATATGCCGGAGCGAGGGGCGCCCTTACCGGCGCGGGAGCCCGGCTCGTACCCGTGCCGGTGGACGAGGAGGGTCTGCGGGTCTCGGTCGGGATGGCGCGGTGCGCGGACGCCCGTCTCGCGCACGTTTCGCCTTCGCACCAGTATCCGCTCGGCGCCACCATGAGCCTGCCCCGCAGGCTCGAGCTTCTGGCGTGGGCAAGCCGGGCGGGGTCATGGGTGATCGAGGACGACTACGATTCGGAGTTCCGCTACACGGGGCGGCCTGTCGAGGCCCTGCAGGGCCTCGACGCGGAGGGACGCGTGATCTACGTCGGCACCTTCAGCAAGGTCCTCTCCCCCGCCCTGCGCCTTGGCTACCTCGTCGTCCCGCTCGACCTGGTCGACCCCTTCACCGCGGCCCGCGAGCTCGCCGACCGACACGCGCCCACCGTGGAGCAGGCAACCCTGGCACGGTTCATCGCCGAGGGGCACTTCGCCAGGCACGTGAGGAGGATGCGGGCGCTCTACGCCGAGCGGCAGGCCGCCCTGGTGAGGGCCGCGGCGCGGGAACTCCCCGGGCTGGTAGATGTCGGACCGGCCGAGGCGGGCATGCACCTGGTGGGGTGGCTACCGGCCGACGCGGACGACCGCAAAGCGTCCCGTCGCGCCGAGGCGGGAGGCGTGGAAGCCAACGCGCTTTCCCTCTACGGCATCGAGCCATCGCGCCGCGGCGGTCTGCTTCTCGGCTACGCGGCGGTCGACGAAGCGGGGATCCGGGACGGCGTGCGCCGGCTGGCGGCGGCGCTCGGTTAGCCGCCAGCCATCAGCCACGAGCGGTCGGCAAATGGTGGGCACGGAAATCGCTCGACGAAACCGCTACCATCGGCCACGGTGGGGCTCCGCCGCGAGGCGGGATCGCCACCGCGTACCAACTCGAAAGGGGAAAACGTGGCAGATAGCAGGGCCTCAGGCGGGATGATGTCGTACAGGGAGCTCGGGGAGGGGACGGGGGACCCTGTTGTCCTGCTGCACGCCTTCCCCGTGAACGGCAAGATGTTCGGGCCACAGATGAGCGCGCTTTCCGGGGAACGTCGCGTCGTCGCCCCGGACTACCCCGGCTTCGGCCGCTCCCCCCGCACCCCGGCTCAGCCGGACATGCGCTACTACGCCGAAGGGGTTCGCAGGCTGCTCGACCGCCTCGGGATCGAGCGGGCGGTCCTGGGGGGCGTCTCGATGGGCGGCTACGTCGCCTTCGGGTGCCTGCGGCTGTTTCCGGAGAGGATCTCTGGCCTCGTCCTGGCCGACACGCGCCCCGAGCCGGACCCCCAAGAGATGCGCGAGAGACGCAACAACATGGCACGCCGCGTCGCGGAGGAAGGCGTGGGGGTCCTCATCGAGCTCCAGTTGGAGAGCCTCCTCGCCCCACAGACCCTGCAGGACAACGAGGAGGTGGTTGAGGACGTGCGCGCCATGATCCTCGAGTGCTCCCCCACCGGGATCCTCGCCGCCCTCGGCGCCATGCGCGAGCGGCCCGACTCGACCCCGATACTGCGTGAGATAGAGGTCCCCACGCTGGTCGTCGGCGGCGAGGAGGATGCCATCTCATCCCCCGAGGTGATGGCGGCGATGTCCGAGAAGATACCGAACTCCCGCCACGTCAGCCTGCCCCGCGCGGGCCACCTCTCGAGCCTCGAGAACCCCGAAGGCTTCAACGCGGCGCTCAAGGAGTTCCTGGCCTGACCGTGCGTGGCGGAAGGATCCTGGTCGCCGGCGCGACAGGCCGCGTCGGCGGGGCCGCGGTCGGGCACCTGCTGGGGAGGGGATTCGCGGTCCGCGCGCTCGTGCGAAGCCCGGCCAGGGGCGAGGCCCTGCGCTCGCTCGGCGCGGAGGTGATCGTCGGGGACGTGACGCGACCCGGAGACGCTCGCGCCGGCCCTCGAAGGCTGCGCTGGCGTCTTCTCGGCGCTCTCGGCCACCACGGACGACCAGGCCAGGGAGGTCGAGTACGGGGGCAACGTAGCCCTGCTCGCGGCCGCGCGGGAGGCGGGCGCGAGGCGCTACGTCTACAGCTCGGCCCTGCTCGCGGACCACCCGCTGGCCCGCGGGGTCGGCACGCTTCGAGAGAAGGCGCGCTTCGAGGAGGTCGTTGCTCGGCGCGGGCGACGTCTCCGCCACCATCCTGCGCCCGGCGATGTTTATGGAGACTTTGCTCCTGGCGCTGCGCGGGCCCGCGGCCTTCGTGCCAGGCCCGCAGCGGCGTCCGGTGTGCTGGATCTCCGCCAACGACGTGGCCCTCGCCGCCGTCGCGGCGTTCGAAAGGGAAGTTACCGGGCGGCACGAGCTCGCCGGACCCGACGCTGCCACCTTCGACGAGGCGTACCGCCTCCTCTCGATGGCACGGGGGCGCAGGATCTTCGTCCTCCACCCGCCGCTTTCGGCGATGCGTCTGGGCGGACGCTTCTCGTCCGCCGTCGAAGAGCTGGCGGGGATGTTCGCCCTTTTCGACGCGGTGGGGTACGGCGCGGATCCCGCGCCGCTCGGGGACGTGTTCGGGGTGGAGGCGCTCACCCTCGAGGCCTGGGCCGAGCGGGTTTTCCGGTAGAGGGCGTTCGGGTAGAATCCATCCCGGTGACAACGGTACTGCACGTCTCGGATCTCCACTTCGGACGGCCGGCCTCATCGGAGCGGCTAACGTCGTTGCGCGATCTCATCGGCGAATTGCAGCCCGACGCCGTCGCCGTCTCGGGCGACCTCACCCAGCGCTGCACGAGGGGGGAGTTCGAGCAGGCCCGCCGCTATCTCGACGATATCCGGGAGGTGGCGCCGTATATCGTCATCCCCGGAAACCACGACATCCGCTGGCTTGGCGCCGTGTGGCGCAACATGGGCGGCCTGTTCCGCAAGCAGGCCCACGACTTCAAGTACTCGCGCTACAAGAGGTTCGTCTGCGAGGACCTTACACCCTCCCTGGAGGTCCCGGGCGCGGTCATCGCCGGCCTGAACACGGCCCACGGCATCACGCGGGGTTCGATCACCAATCGCTTCAGGGACCTCGGCGTGATCGGGCACGTCAAACACGCGGACGTCGAGAGCGTGCGGGAAGCCTTCGAGAACGCCGCCCCAGACGATACGCGCATCGTCATGATCCACCACAACCCCATAAGGGGCGAGCTCTCGCGCCGCCACGGGCTCGCCAACTCGGAGACCGCCCTCCACGCCTTCGCCGACCTCGGCACGGAGCTCATCCTCTGCGGCCACGACCACCTTCATGCGGTCCACACCGTCGAGAGGGGCGCCTACGGGCTCGTGATCTCGACCGCGGGCACGATCTCCAACCGCCTCCGGCCAGGCCGCGCTTCCAGCTTCAACCTGGTGACCACCGACGAGCGCTCCATGCGAATCACGACCTTCTCCTGGAAGAACCCCGACGGCTTCGTCCCATCGAACGAACGCTCCTTCCGCAGGAAGATCACCACCGGCGCTCTGGATTAGGCTCGATTCTGAATTCTGAATTCTGAATTGCGACTTCTGCCGGTATAATCTGCCGCGACGTTGCACTTCACGAGGAAGGCCGCAGACCATGTGGAGCAGACTAACGCGCGGCGGCGACGGCCTCCCGCGAGAGAAGGTGGATGCTATCGTCCGACTCATCGACCAGTACCTCTCGGAGGAGGCGTCCCTCCGCAACCTCCAGTCCGATAAGCAGACTATCCACCCCCGCGACCTGCCCCCAGACAAGCGAGAAGCCCTGATCGAGGAGATCTTCGAGATCTTGAAAGACGCCCGCAAGAGGTAGCGCAGGAGGATCCCGGCAGGAGCCGCCGCTTGCCCGAAAGATCGAATCCTCAGGAACCGCGCCAACGGAGCCGGCCGTACGCGCCGGGCTACGGCATTCGCCCCGGACCCGAGGGCATGTTGTCCTGGAACTACGTGGAAGAGCGCATGTCCGCCGCCCGCAACTACTGGGTCGCGACGACCCGTCCCGACGGCCGGCCGCACGTCACGCCGGTGTGGGGCCTGTGGGTAGACGGCGTGTTCTATTTTGGTGGGACCCCACGTTCCAGCAAGGCTCGCAACCTCGCCGAGAACCCCAACGTCGTCGTGCACCTGGAGAGCGGCGACGACGTCGTGATCCTCGAGGGCGTAGCCGAGGTGGTCATCGACCCGGACCCGGCCCTCTCCGAACGCGTCGCCGCGGCCTCCGTCGCCAAGTACGGTGTGGGATCCAGCGACATCGAAGGCTCTTACGCCGTGCGTCCAGGCGTCGTATTCGCCTGGCTGGAGAGCAGCCTCCGCGACACCGCGACACGTTGGATCTTCGAGCGCGACTGACCGGCGAACGGTAGATTAACTCGAGGATCTCAGCCGACTGGCGGCGGTCCCTGCCTTATGCGGACCCGCAGGTCTTCCGGCTCGTTGGGAGGCGACCACCTGGACTCTATCCACCACGTGATCCCCGCCTCGGCGAAAGGCCGCACGACGGATGCGGCGCGATCCTCGTCCTCTCCGGACGTCTCCCCTTCCCAGACGATCTCGAAGTTATCTGCGTCCTCCTTGTTCTGCTCGACGTAGGCTTTCATCGCCCGGATGTCCTCGGGCGTAACCTCCCCGCGCGTCGTGTAGGCGAGCAGACCGTCGTAGCGGAGCGCGCGGCGCATGGACCTCCCGCTCGGCCAGGCCCCGACCACCCAGATCGGGATGCGCGGCCGTTGCACCGGCGTCGGCAGAAACGTCATCTCCTCCAGCCGGTAGTGCTCGCCGTTGTAGGCGAACGGCTCCCCGTTCCACAGACCCGTCAGTATCTCGAGGCTCTCGTCCAGCAGCCGCGCCCGCACCTTGCGGTCCGTCGGCTCCCCCACCTTCGAGAAGCCGCCGTCGTCCAGAGCACCCAGACCAACCGGCAAGACCAGCCGCCCGCGCGACAGGTGATCCAGCGTCACAGCCTCCCGCGCGAGCTTCCAGGGCCTCCTGCGCGCCGGCGGCGTCAGCATGGCCCCGATCCGCACCCTATCCGTGCGCATCGCCATCGCCGCCATAACCACCCACGGATCGTAGGTCTCCCACCCATCCCCCACGTTGATGCCGTCCCAGTAAAAGGCGCCGTCCCAACCCGCCTCTTCTACCTCATGGGCGAGGTCCGCAACCGTCCGGGGATCGCCGGTCGGGATCACAAAGCCATATCGCACGCGCGCCTCCTCCTGATGACCAAAAATCGCCGCAGCGAGAGAATCCCGAGTATACGCCGCCACCGATACCGGACCACCCCCGATCCACAAGACGCCAGATCCGGCCTTCGCGAATATAGAGCAGCCGCTTGTATAGGGTAGGGGGGTATAGTACATTTGGGTTGGCGAGGTTGTAGTCGAGCGGAGGACGTGGCATGAGCGAGGGACGCGCGAGGGCGCGGTTGCGGATCACGGGCATGACGTGCGCCGCCTGTTCTAGCCGGGTCGAGAAGGCGCTCGCGCAGACGGACGGCGTGTTCGCGGCCGGGGTGAACCTCGCGACCTCGAAGGCGGCTGTGGAGTACGACCCTTCCCTGGTCAGCGTCGAGACGTTGGGGAAGGCCGTCGAGGGCGCCGGCTACGCGGTCGATGGTGACGAGGCCTCGGGGGTGGAGTCCGCGGAAGGGTACCGGGCGCTGCTCGCCGACTTCCTTATCGCGGCGGGGTTAACGGCCCTCATACTGGCCTTCAGTTTGCCGTTCATGCTTGGCTTCGAGCCGCCGGTCTCGATGGCGTGGCTGAACCTCGCGCTGCTCGCGCTCGCGACGCCGGTGCAGTTCTGGGCCGGGCGGAGGTTCTACCGCGGGGCGTGGGGGGCGCTCGGGCACGGCGGAACCGACATGAACACGCTGGTCGTGGTCGGGACCAGCGCCGCCTACCTCTACAGCGCCGTGGCCGCCCTGGCGCCGCAGCTATTCGCCGGACGGGCCGACGTCTACTTCGACACTTCTTCGCTCATCATCACGCTGGTGCTGCTCGGGCGGTTGCTGGAGGCGCGGGCCCGGGGACGAACCAGCGAGGCCCTGGAGCGGCTGGCGGGGCTCGGGGCCAAGACGGCGCGCGTCCTCCGGGGCGGCGAGGAGCTGGATCTCCCGGTGGATGACGTCGCCGTCGGGGACGTCGTCGTGGTCCGGCCTGGCGAGAAGGTGCCGGTCGACGGCCGGATACTGGCGGGCGAGTCGGCCGTGGACGAGGCCATGATCACGGGCGAGTCTATGCCCGTATTCAAGGGGCCGGGCGACGAGGTGATCGGGGCGACGATGAACACCTCGGGATCGTTCCGCTACGAGGCCACGAAGGTCGGCGAGGGTAGCACCCTGCGGCGGATAATGGAGATGGTCGAGGAGGCGCAGGGGTCGAAGGCCCCGATACAGCGCCTGGCTGACAGGATCAGCGGCGTCTTTGTACCCGTGGTGATGTCGGTTGCGACCATAACGTTCGCGGTCTGGCTGCTCTTCGGGCCCGAGCCGGCGTTCACGTTCGCGCTTCTCAATTTCGTGGCGGTCCTGATCATCGCCTGCCCCTGCGCGATGGGGCTCGCGACGCCTACCTCCATCATGGTCGGCACCGGCAAGGCGGCGGAATCCGGCATCCTGATCAAGGGCGGCGAGACCCTCGAGGCGGCCCACAAGCTCACCACGGTGGTGCTTGACAAGACAGGCACCCTCACCAGGGGCGTGCCCGCAGTTACCGAGGTGATCTCCACCAACGGCCTCACCCAGAAGGAACTCCTGCGCCTCTCCGCCTCGGCGGAGCGCGGCAGCGAGCATCCCCTGGGCGAGGCCATCGTGAGGGCCGCGAAGGAGCGGGGCCTCGAGCTGGCCGAGGCGGAGGGCTTCCGCGCCACGAGCGGCGGGGGCGTAGCGGCCAGCGTGGAAGGCCGCGCCGTCCTAGTCGGGAGCGGCGCGTTTCTGGCCGAGTCCGGGGCGAGCGAGAACGGGCTCGCCCCGCGGGGTGAGTATCTCGCGCGAGACGGCAAGACCCCCGTGTTCGTCGCCGTCGACGGGGAGCCCGCCGGGGTCCTCGCCGTGGCCGACGCGGTCAGGGAGGAGTCGCGCGAGGCGGTCGAGCGTCTACGCGAGCTGGGGCTGGAGGTGGCCATGATCACGGGCGACGATCCCCGCACGGCCAGCGCAGTAGCGCGCGAGCTCGGGATAGAGAGGGTGATGGCGGGCGTGCACCCGCGGGACAAGGCTGCCGAGGTAGAGCGGCTGCAAGAGCGGGGCGAGCGGGTGGCGATGGTTGGGGACGGCGTCAACGACGCGCCGGCCCTGGCGCAGGCCGACGTCGGCGTCTCCATAGGCGCCGGCTCCGACGTGGCGGTCGAGGCTTCGGACCTCACCCTGATCTCGGGCGACGTGCGCGGCGTGGCCCGCGCCATTGAGTTGTCGAAGGCGACGGTGAGGAACATAAAGCAGAACCTGTTCTGGGCCTTCGCGTACAACGTCGCGCTCATCCCGGTCGCCGCGGGAATCCTTTACCCGCTCTTCGCCGGGGGCACGGTGCCCGAGGTCCTGAATCCCTTCCTCGGGGAGTACGGCTTCCTCAACCCCGTGCTCGCGGCGGCGGCGATGGCGCTCTCCAGCGTGAGCGTGGTGAGCAACGCACTCAGGTTGCGCGGTCTAAAAGTCGGCTAGGGAAAGGCACGGGAGTTGGACGCGACGCGGGACGACCAGCAGGTAACGTCGGAGACGGCCCACGGCTACATCAAAGCCAGGGACAAGGAGCTGCTCCAGAACCGGCTAAGGAGGATCGAGGGCCAGGTACGGGGCGTGCAGCGCATGGTGGGTGAGGAGGCCTATTGTGTCGACGTCCTCACCCAGATCGCCAGCGTCGTCTCGGCGCTGGAGAAGGTTGGCACCATCCTGCTCAAGGACCACGTCGAGCACTGCGTCAGGGAGTCCATCGAACATGGCGACGACGCGGACGCGAAGATTCGGGAGCTGACCGCCGCCGTCGAACGCTTTCTGAGGGTCTAGGGCGGTGGCGGCTCTCACCAGCAAGCTGCCCTCCGGCCCGAAAGGACGCCCGGTCATCGGCAACATGCTCGACTACTCGCGGGACCCTCTGGGTTACCTGACGCGTTGCTCGCGCGAGTACGGCGACGTCGTGAAACTGCGGTTCCCCGGCACGCTCGCGTACCTGATCTCGCACCCGGATCACGTCGAGCAGGTGCTCGTCAAGAACAACCGCAACTTCATCAAGGACCGCTACACCCGCATGCAGTTGAGCGTCCTCGGCAACGGGCTCCTGGTCAACGACGGAGACTTCTGGCGCCGCCAGCGACGGCTGGCCCAGCCCGCCTTCCACCGCCGCCGCGTGGAGGCCTACGGCGAGACGATGGTGGCCTACACCGAACGGCTGCTGCAAGATTGGCAGGACGGCGAGTTCCGCGACGTCCACAGGGAGATGATGCGCCTGACGCTCGAGATCGTCGCCAAGACGTTGCTCGACGCGGACATAGCCCGCGAGGCCGAGGGCGTCGGGGACGCGCTTGGCAGGATCATGGACTACTTCTCGGACCAGGGCAGCGGCTCGTTCCTCCGGCTTCTCCCCGAGAGCGTGCCTACCCCGGCCAACCTGCGCTACCGCCGCGCGGTCGGGCAGCTGGACGGGCTCATCTACTCCATCATCGAGGAGCGCCGGCGTAGCGGCGAGGACACGGGCGACCTCCTTTCCATGCTGCTTCACGCCGAGGACGAAGACGGCAACCGCATGGATCCCGAACAGCTCAGGGACGAGGTGATGACCGTCGTCCTCGCGGGCCACGAGACCACCGCCATAGCCCTGTCCTGGACCTTCTATCTGCTCGGCCAGAACCCGGAGACGGAGGCGAAGCTCTCGTCCGAGCTGCGGGATGTCCTCGACGGAAGGGCACCGGCCGTCGGCGATCTCCCCCGGCTGCGTTACGCCGACGCGGTGATAAGAGAGTCCATGCGCCTCTACCCGCCGGCCTGGGCCGTCGGCCGGGAGGCCATCGGGGATTGCGAGGTCGGGGGCTACCACGTTCCCAGGAAGACCCAGATGTTCATCAGCCAGTACGTGATGCACCGAGACCCCCGCTCTTTCGAACACCCCGATGCCTTCGACCCCGACCGCTGGCTCGACGGCCGCACGGAGGGCCTGCCCGCCTACGCCTACTTCCCGTTCGGGGGCGGGCCCAGGCTTTGCATCGGCAGCAGCTTCGCCAGGATGGAGACCGTGCTGCTGCTCGCTACTATCGCACGCGAGTTCCGCCTCGACCCCGTCCCCGGAGAGACGCCCGTTCCGCAGCCCTCGATCACGTTGCGGCCCCGCGGTGGCGTCAAGATGAAGCTGAATAAGAGACAGGCGGAGCAACGGGAACCAGCAGAAAGGAGCCGCTCATGACCCACGCAAAGTTCAGCGTGCCGGACATGAGCTGCGCCCACTGCAAGGCGGCCGTCGAGGACGAGCTGAACAAGCTCTCCGGCACCGAAGGGTCCCGCGCTGACGTGGAGAACGGCGTCGTCGAGGTGTCCTACGAAGAAGGCCGCGTCACCACGTCGCAGCTGAAGAACGCCATCCAGGAAGCCGGCTACACGGTGGTCGCGCAGGAAGGAGCAAGGTGACCCCGGCGGGTTCTACGCTGAACAGGCTGGCGTTCAGCGCGACGGCGCACTGCCTAACCGGGTGCGCCATCGGCGAGGTGTTGGGTATGATCATCGGTACCGCGCTTGGGTGGGGCACCGTGGCAACCATCGCGCTCGCCGTGGTGCTCGCGTTCTTCTTCGGCTACTCACTGACGATGCTCCCGCTGTTGAGGTCCGGGTTGGCGCTCGGGACGGTGCTGCCGCTGGCGTTCGCCTCCGACACGCTCTCGATTACGGTCATGGAGATCGTGGACAACCTGGTGATGGTGGCCGTCCCGGGCGCCATGGAGGCCGGGCTGACCAGCCTCCTGTTCTGGGGCAGCCTGGCGTTCGCGCTGGCCGTCGCCTTCGTGGTCGCGTTCCCGGTCAACCGCTGGCTCATCGCCCGCGGCAAGGGGCACGCGGTCGTGCACGAGTACCACAAGCATTGAATAGTGAATTTGGAATTAGGAATGAGGAGTTGGCTGCTCGAACGCACAATTCCGCATTCCTAATTCCTCATTCCTAATTCAGCAACCTGCTAGCAGGTTGCTGCGCGCGGCTTCGCGCATCACGGCTCCGACGTCGATGGTTAGTGGGCCTTCCGGGCTGAGGAACACCTCGACCTCGTCGCGCGGCCCGAGCTCTATCTCCCGCTCGCCGTCGAGGGCCAGGCTCCCGGCCTTCGGCTCCAGTTGCACGGTCTCGCCTGGTTCGATCCGCCGCCACTCCGCCACCCCGACCGGTGTAACTAGACCGGGGGAAAGGGGGACTTTGAGCACCGTATCCGCCTCCGCGGGGGCGGCCAGCCGGAGGTGCAGGCCGTGCGGGTCATCGCGCCCTACGGGGTCGAGTAGTCCGGCTATCGCCGAGAGCCCGACCGCCTCGGGGGAGGCCGAGGCAACGACGAGCTCCGAGATGTCGGCGGGCCGCCACAGGGCCCGCGCGCCCACGAAACGCTCGGAGGTCATGGCCACGTCCACGAGGGCGTACTCGTCCTCCGCCTCGCCGTTCAGGCTGACACGCAGGATCTTCTCGCGCCTCAGCACCGCCGTGTCCTCGATCTGACCGGTCGCGACGAGCCCGGTCGCGAGCCCCGCGATGGTGGCCTCCTGCATCTTCGGGAACACGTTGTTGGTCCCGGTGGAGAGCGTGCAGATCGGGACGTCGGCGTCGCAGTGGCGCGCCACGATGCGGTTCGTCCCGTCGCCGCCCAGCACGACGATGGCCTGGACGCCCCGGGATCTCATCTCGCCGACGGCGTGGACCGTGTCGCGCGCGGCGTGCCTGACCTTCATCTCTATCAACTCGAACTCCGGCAGCGCTTGCGGGCGCTCGCTTGCCGCGTTGGCGCGCATGTTCGCCTCGAGCCCGTCGAAGAGCCCCGAGGCCGCCGGCATCATCATGACCTTCTCCGCCCCGACGGCGGCGAGGCCAACCATCAGGCGGAAGACCATGTTGCCCTTCTCGGCGTTGTCGAAGACCGAGGCGCCGGCGACCAGCCGCCGGATGTCCCTGCCCGAGGCGGGGTTGGCGATGATCCCGACCGTTACCGGCAAGAGGCGGCTACGCTTCGCGAGCCGGGAGCCGGGGCATCACGACCCCCTACCGCTGCCCGAGGCCGTCCAGGAACTCGCCGATCAGGCGGTTCGTCCGCCCGGCGGACTCCATCTGCGGCATGTGTCCCGTGTTTTCGAGGGTCTCGACGCGGGCCCCATCCGGCGCGTTCTCCGTGTGCGCGACCGGGATGATCCGGTCGTCGTTCCCCCACACCACCAGGATAGGAACCTCGACCCCGGAGAGGTCGGGCACGCCGGCCTGCTTACCGTCGGGGAAGAGATTGTCAGCCGTCTTGCGCAGCGCCTCGTCCACCCCGTCCATCCGCTTGAAGCGCAGCTCGTCGTTCACGAGGTCCCGCGTCACGAGGTCGGGGTCGGCGAACAGGAGCTGCAGGGCGTTCTTCATCTCCTTGCGGCGGTTGGCCGCGATAAAGCCCTCGATGTATTCGCCGTTGATCTCCTCCCCCAGCCCCACGCTGGCGACGAGGACGAGCGAGGCGGCCCTGTCCGGGTGCGCGAGGGCGAACGAGATCGCGACCGCGCCGCCCAGGGAGTGCCCGACCAGATGAGCCTGCTCGATGCCCTGGGTGTCCATGAAACCCGCGACGGCGCTCACGAAGGACTCGAGGTCGCCCTCCCCCACGTCCTTCGAGGACCCGCCGTGGCCCGGCAGGTCGATCGCGTAGACGGTGCGCGGGGCCTCCGAGAGGGCCTCCTGGTTAAAGACCCAGATGTTGATGTCGCCGCCGAAGCCGTGCAGGAGCAGGAGGGGTGTGCCCTCGTCGTCCCCGAGCTTCAAGAACTGGAGGTTGCGGCCGCCTACCTCGACCGTCTCGGGCTGGGGGCCCGCGGCCTCGGCCGCCGCCTCCTCGGGGTCGAATGTCGAGTGGAACTCCTCGACGAACGAGTCGACCTCCTCGTCCGGCACGTCGGGAGGCGCGATCACGGCGAGCAGGCCGCCGACGGGCAGCACCTCGCCCTCGTCGGCTACCCGCCGGCGGAGGACGCCCCCCGCCGGCGCTTCGACCGCGTTGTTGATCTTCTCGGACTCGACCTCGACGACCTCGTCACCCTTGTCGAGCTCGGTGCCCTCCTCGACGAGCCACTGGACGACGGTCCCCTCGGTCATCGAGAGGCCCCACTTGGGCATCCCGAGTTTGGAGATCTGGGCTTCGCTCACGCGCGAGCACCCGCGCCCGTGACCTCCCTGACCGCCTCGACCACGCGCTCGGGGTCAGGGACGTACAGGTCCTCGAGCGTCGGGCTGAACGGCGGCGGCGTGTGCGGCGGCGTAACCATCTTCGGCGCGGCCTTCAGGTCGTCGAAGCAATTCTGCGCGACGAGCGCCGCCACGTCCGTCGCCATGCCGCACCTGGGGCTCGCCTCGTCCACGACCACCAGCCGGCCCGTATTCTCGACCGACTCGTAGATCGTGTCCTCGTCCAGCGGCGAGGTGGTCCTGGGGTCCACGATCTCGCACTCTATGCCTTCGTCCGAGAGCGATTCCGCGGCCTGCTCGGCCATCGAAACCATGCGTCCTATGGCGACTATGGTCACGTCGTCGCCCTCGCGCACGTACTCGGCCTCCCCGAGGGGCACGGTGTAGGACTCCTCAGGCACATCGCCCTCGACGGCGTAGAGGACCTTGTTCTCGAAGAACATCACAGGATCGTCGTCCCGGATCGAGGCTATGAGCAGCCCCTTCGCGTCGTACGGGTTGCTCGGTATCACCACCTTGAGGCCTGGTACGTGGGTGAAGATCGGGTAGAGGCTCTGCGAGTGCTGGCTGGCGGCCCGGATACCGGCCCCGTACATAGTCCTTATGACCATCGGGGTCTTGGCCTTGCCGCCGAACATGTAGCGGAACTTCGCGGCCTGGTTGTAGATCTGATCCATGCACACGCCGAAGAAGTCCACGAACATCAGCTCCGCCACGGGGCGCAGCCCCGAGCAGGCCGCCCCGGCGGCCGCCCCGATAAAGGCAGACTCGCTGATCGGGGTGTCCATGATGCGGTCCGGGAACTGTGCGTAGAGCCCCTTGGTAACGCCCATGACGCCGCCCCAGGCGTCCATCTCGCCGGGACTCCCGGTCCCGCCCACGTTGTCCTCGCCGAAGACGACGACGGTCTCGTCGCGCTCCATCTCCTGGGCGAGCGCCTCGTTGATCGCCTGCATGTACGTTATGCTTCGCGCCACTGTGCCTCCCTCTGGTCGGCGGGCAACAGGCAAATCACCTGTAGCCTAGTAAGAGACGTACACGTCCGTGAGCAGCTTGTCCTCGGACGGTTCCGGTGCGGCCTTGGCGCCCTCGACGGCCTCGTCTATGAGCCGCTTGACCTCTTCGTCTACCTCGTCGAGCTCCGACTCGTCGATGAGGTCGGCGCTCGTGACGCGGTCGCGGAAGAGCATCAGGCAATCCTTTTCGGCCCGGATCTCGTCTACCTCGTTCTCGGCGCGGTAGGTCTGGGCGTCGCCCTCGAAGTGGCCGAAGTAGCGGTTTACCTTGCACTCGACGAGCGTCGGGCCGCCGCCCTCGCGCGCCCGCCGGATGGCCTCGCCGGCGGCCTCGTGCACCGCGAAGAAGTCGTGGCCGTCCACGGTGATGCCGGGCATGGAGAAACCATCCGCCCGCTTGGCGATATCTATGCCCTTGGAGGAGAACGCCTGCGCCGTCGCCTCGGCGTAGCCGTTGTTCTCGATCACGAAGATGACCGGAAGGTCCCACGCGCTCGCCAGGTTCAGGCTCTCCAGGAACGTGCCCTGGTTCGCGCCGCCGTCGCCGGTAAACGATATCCCCACCTGCTTCGTGCCCCGGATCTTGGCCGAGAGCCCTACGCCGCACACCAGCGGAGGCCCGCCGCCGACGATGCCGTTGGCGCCGAGCATGCCCTTGCCGATGTCGGCGATGTGCATCGAGCCGCCCTTGCCGCGGCAGATGCCGTCGTCCTTGCCGTAGATCTCCAGCATCATGCCCTTGACGTCGCAGCCCTTGGCGATGGAGTGGCCGTGGCCCCGGTGTGTGCTCGCAACGTAGTCGTCGCCGTCGAGGTGCGCCATGAACCCGGCCGCGATGGCCTCCTCCCCGGCGTACAGGTGGACGAAGCCCGGGATCTCACCCGTCGCGAACTCGGTGTGCAGCCGCTCCTCGAACTCCCTGATGGTCCTCATCATCCGATACGCGTCGAGCAATTCCTCCTTGCTTAACTGCCGCGCGCCGGCAACTTCCGTCATCTTTCCTCCTTTTGCACGCTATCCCCAGGTAACAGGTCACAATATCCGGGCCGCATTTCCCCGTCAAGACAAAGAGGGAGCTTTGCGCGAGAGCCGCGGCCGGACTAAGATCCCGGCCTGGGTACCTGGCGTATGGGGATCGCGAAGGCCAGACCCGGACGGAAGGAGAGGCATGGAGATACCCAAAGCCATGATCGTGGAGCGCATTCGTAGCCAGCAAGGCGCCGAGAAGGCCAGCGAGGCCGACAACGAGCTGCCCGACAAGGTGGACACCGAGGCCGACTCGGGCCTGCTCCGGAAGTACGGCATCGACCCTGAAGAGCTCGGCGCCGATCTCGGCGGTCAGGCTCCCGAAGCGGGATAGGAGCATTCGGCGCGGATGGCCCCAGGGCTTGGGCCGGCTTCGCCACGCGCGTTAGGCCACCGCCACCAATTGGTGGCGGTCTCGTGGTCAGGCCGGTTTACGCCTCCATGCTCCCATCAGCAACGGCCACAGAAAGGAGTAGTACTGTTCGCCAGGCGCGCTGCTCATCCCTTCGAAGAACGCCTGGCTTCTGGCCTCGGTGGTGATGCCCAATTCGAGCGCCCGCGGTAGCACGCTGCGGTATACCGCCTGAACCATTCCACCAGCCTGCTCGATCGACATGAGGTGGCCCGCCACGTCGGTCCCGTCTGGGGGTCCGATGCCGGCATCCACGAAATAGGTCGGAAGCTTGTGGCCGATTCGCGTGTCCCTCCCGCTCTTTTCGTACACCTCGAAGAACACTTTGTCGAACTCGTCGAAGGCCTCAAACCTTGGGTAGGCGTCCATAGTTCGGAAATCGTAATCCTGGATAACGATGTAGCCGCCCGGCTTGGTCCAGCCGTAGAGCTTGCGGAGTACGCCGATGGGATCCTGCATGTGGAGGAGTAGCAGCCCGGCGTATGTCAAGTCGAACGGTTGCCCGGCCACCTCATCGATCTCCGTGATGTCGCCCTCGACGAACACGAAGTTGCTATCCACCGTGGCCTTCAGGACCTCGAGCGCCTCACCACCCACCTTGCCGTCGACGTCGAGACCCGTAACGTGCCCCGATCCCCCGACCATCTCGCCCATCAAACGCATCGCCTCGCCCGGCCCGCAACCCGCGTCCAGGCACCTCATCCCTTCTCGGAGGACGATTCGCTGCAGGATCCGCAACGTCGAGGCTTCCCACACCTTGGCCTGTTGCCGGAGGCGCTGGTACTCCTCCGACGTTCTCCCCATGACGTAACTGTCGAGGGATTGCTGCGGGGGTTTCGGGTCCATGGTCACCCTTTCGCCATCAGGGCCTAGGTCACCGTCGCCCGAGCCACGGGGCCTGGCAACCAGACCCTGATACCTGATGCTTGTAGCCCGAGGCCGCGCAATGCGCGGCTACTTACCTCCTGCGCCGGAACAACCAGATCAGGAAGATCAGCACCCCGATCCCCGCGAGCACGGGCCCGAGCCGCTTGATGACCGCCTCCTGGCCCGCCGCGCCGAGGTCGAACGCCTCGGGCTCGCTACTCGGCTGGCCGCCCTGGCTCGGCCGAGCCGCCCCGGCGGTCGTGGCGCTCGCCGCGGCCTCCTCGCCGTCCGAGACGGCTGCGGCCCCGACCGGCCCGCCCGCCGTGACGGTTGGGTCCTCGCTGCTGATCACACGCCCCGCCGTGCCGCTGGTCGCGGCGGACGCCTCCTGGGAGCCTGTCCCGTCGCCCGATTCCTCGGTCGCGGCCTCGGCGGCTCCGTTCGCGGATGCCGGCTCTTCGGCCGCGGTTTCCGCGGCGCCGCCGGAGATCTCACGCTCCAGGCACTCGGCGAACTGGGTGAGCATCTTGGTCGCAACGTCCTGGGCGATGCCGCGCCCGAACTGGGCGGCGCGCCCGGTCAGCTTCATGTCGGTCTCGACGCTGACCTTGGTGCTGTCGCTGCTCTCTTCCTGCAGGGTCGAGACGATGGTCGCCGAGGCCGTGCCCTGGCCGCGGGCGTCGCGGCCGGTGGCCTGCAGGACGGCGCGGTGGTTCTCCTCGTCGGCCTCCTCGAACTTGACCGTCCCCTTGTAGTTGGCCGTGATCGGGCCGATCTTGACCTTCATCGTGCCGTCGTACTCGCCGTCGCCCTTCTCTTCCTGGATGGCGGCCCCGGGCAGGCACGGTGCTATCTTCTGCAGGTCGAGCATGACGTCCCAGGCCTGCTGGACGGGTACGCTGACCGTGAACTCGTTGTTTATCTTCACCGTGCCTCCTTCGTAAGCAGACGCCGCGCCTGCTCCACAGCTTTCGGTTGCCCCTTCCTACCCAATCTTAAAGCGGCGCCCTCTTTCGTGCACACGCTCCAGGGCGCGCAGGTCCTCCCTGGTGTCCACGTCGGCCGGGTCCCCCAGGCCGTCGCAGGGCACCTCGGTGACCAGCTCGGGATGGCGCCGCAGCACGGCCCGCGCTCCCTCGTCCCCGGCTAGCTCCGCCTCCAGAATCGGCCACACCGACCTGGAGAAGAGCACCGGGTTGCGCCGCTTGCCGCCGTAGGTCGCGACCGCCACGTCGGCCCCCGACTCGAACGCCACGACCAGGCGCTCCACCACGCCCGCTCCCACAAGCGGTTGATCCGCGAGCGCCACCACGGCAGCCCCGATGTCTGGCCCCAGGGCCAGCAGCCCGGCACGTACCGAGGTGGACTGGCCCTTCTCCCAGTCCGGGTTCTCGACGATGCGGGCGCCGAACGGTTCGCAGGCGGATCGCAGCTCTTCGGCGTCGTCCCCCACCACCACGACCGTCTCGTCCACGGGGGCGGCGGCGAGGTTCGAGAGGGCGGCCTCGATCAGGGGCCGCCCCCGGTACGGTGCGAGAAGCTTGCCGCCACCGAACCGGCTCCCCGATCCGGCGGCGAGCAGGACGGCGCAGACGCCCGAGTCAGGCACCGCTTCGCCAGTGGGCGAGGGCCAGCTCGTAATCCTCCGGGGCGTCCACGTCGGGCGGCAGCGAAGCCCCTAGCTCCACCCGCCTGACTCGCTCGGGGCGCGCCTCGATCAGCTTCCACACGGCTTTGTCTCCGTGCAGCCCGCGCAGGTCCGCGAAGGCCTCTCTGGAGAAGACGAACGGGTGCCCCAACTCTCCGCGGTAAGAAGTCACCGAAGCCCAGGATCGCGACGAGCGCCACTCGGAGATCACCGAGTCGATGAAGGTCGCTCTCACGCCGGGCTGGTCGCCGAGGAGCAACACCAGGGCAAGGCAATCTTCGCCCGCCCCGTCCATACCCGCGAGCAGCGACGAGGCGCATCCCGCGCCGTAGGCGGTGTTCTCTACCACCAGCGCCCGCCCGAAGTCCACGGAGGCGTGGAGCTCCTCGGACGCACGGCCGAGGACCACGACCACCCGATCCAGGGCGGAGGCGTTGGCGTTGCGCACGGCCTGCCCCAGCAACGTGGTGTCGCCGAAGGGCAGGAGTTGCTTGGGGGCACCGAAGCGGCTCGACCGTCCGGCCCCGAGCACGACCCCGACGATGTTTCCGTCCATCAAGCGGAGATCGGGGACACGAACTTCTCGGGCCCCGCCACGAACTCTCTCCTGCATCCGGAGGAACAGAAGTAGTAGCTCCGGCCGCCGTGTTCGGCGACGTGTTGGGCGCCGTCCACCTCGACGGTCATGCCGCAGACGGGGTCGACGGCCACCCCCGGTTCGGAGGCCGGCTCCCCCCGGAGGCCAGGACGGAGCTTCGCCCGCAGGGAGACGATCTCGGCCATGACGGAGAGCGAGATCTCCTCCTGCCCGCTCGCCCCTATCGGGAGCCCCGCGGGCGAACGAACCGCCCCTAGCGCCTCCTCGCTCGTTCCCCTCTCCCGAAGCTTCGAGAGGACGCTCTCGGCCCGCCTTTCGCTGGCGACCAGCCCCACGTACGGGAGGTCCAGCCGCAGACCCGCCTCGACCGCGTCCTCGTCGAACTCCCCGAAGGTGGCGACGACCAGCCAGGTGTCTCGTGGGTAGGGCATCGACTCCTTGTTGAGATCCGCCGCCGCGGACGCGGCCAGGAACCTGAAGCCGAGCGGCGGCGCTATGGCGGCCAGGGTCGCGGTGAGCGGCGAGTCGCCCGCGGCGGCGAGCGTGGGACGCGGCAGGAACGGCTCCACGTACAGGTCGGCCGTGCCCTCGCTGGCGCAGGTCATCCTGGCCACGTGGACGTTGCGCTGTACCGCGGCGGTGTCCGGTGTGATCCTGACCAGCCTGGGTTCGCCGCTCTCCAGCGCGGCCAGGCCCTCCCTGCGCGCCGTGGGCTGTATGCACCCGCCGCCAACCCATCCCTCCATCCTGCCGTCCGGGAAGACGATCGCCCGGTTACCGGTGCGGGCCGAGGTGGACGGCTCGGTTCGTACCACCGTCGCCACCGCGAATGGCAGCTCGGCCCGCGCGAGCTCGCCCGCGCGCCGCAGCGAGTCGGCGCGCCGGGAGAGGAAGCTTGGGTCGGGTGCGGTCAGGAGCCCTCCCCGTTCTCACGCAGCAAACTCCAGATCTTGCTCGGCGTCAGCGGCATATCCACGTGGCGAACCCCGTAAGGCGAGAGCGCGTCGACGACGGCGTTGACCACCGCCGCGGGCGAGCCGACGGTAGGGGACTCGGCGACGCCCCTCGCGCCGAGGGGATGGTGCGTCGAAGGGGTGACGAACTCGCCCAGCTCGTAGTTGGGCAGTTCCATCGAGGTCGGCGTGAGGTAGTCCATGAAGTTGCTGTTCATGTGGTTGCCCTCTTCGTCGAACTCGATCACCTCCATGAGGGCCGTGCCAATGCCCTGCGCGAGGCCGCCGTGGATCTGGCCGTCTACCACGGTCGGGTTTATGCGCACCCCGCAGTCGTCCACCGCGATAAACCGCTTGATCTCGGTCCGGCCCGTGCCCTCGTCTATCTCGACGACGCAGATGTAGGCGCCGAACGGGTAGGTCATCTCGGGTGGGTCGTAGTAGGTCACGCCCTCGAGTCCGGCCTCCTCGCCCTCAGGGACGTTGGTGTAGGCGGCGAAGGACATCTCGGCCATGCCCACGCCCCTGTCCGGGGAGCCCTTGACCTGGAAACGGTCGTCCGCCCACTCCAGGTCGTCTTCCGCGGCCTCGAGCATGTGGGCGGCGATCTTCTTCGCCTTGTCCCGCACCTTGCGGGAGACGACGGCCGTCGCGGCGCCGCAGACAGGCGTGGAGCGGCTGCCGTAGGTCCCGAGGCCGAAGGGTGTGTTGTCCGTGTCGCCCTCGCGCACCTCGACGTCCTCGGCCGGGATGCCGAGCTCGCCGGCGACGATCTGGGCGAAGGTGGTCTCGTGGCCCTGGCCCTGAGACTTGACCCCGAGCTTGAGGATGGCCTTGCCGGTAGGGTGCAGCCTGAGCTCGGCGGAGTCGAACATCTCTATCCCGGCGATGTGGCACTTCTTGCCCGGACCGGCGCCAACGATCTCCGTGAACGTCGAGAGGCCGATGCCCATGATCCGGCCCTCCTCGCGCGCCTGCTTTTGCTCCTCGAGCAGCTCCTCGTAGCCGGCTATCCGGAGGGTTTCTTGCAGCGCCCCTTCGTAGTCCCCGCCGTCGTACTCCCAGCCCATCACGGAGACGTAGGGCATCTGCTCCTTCGTCACGAAGTTCTTGCGCCTCAGCTCGACCGGGTCCATACCCAGCTCGTCGGCGAGCACGTCCATCGTGCGCTCCATCAGGTAGATCGCCTCGGTGACCCGGAACGAACAGCGGTAGGCGATGCCGCCGGGGGCCTTGTTCGAGTAGACCCCGGTCGCCTCGGCGTAGGCCGCGGGCACGTCGTAGCAGCTCGTGAAGATCGGGAAAAACCCCGTGGGGTACTGCTCGCCCGGCTGGGCGTGGGCGTTGAAGGCCCCGTGGTCCGCGAGGATCGTGGATCGCACCCCGAGCATCTCCCCCTCGCTCGTGGCGGCGATCTCGCCGACCATGTGGTAGTCGCGGGCGAAGGAGGTGCTCATCAGGTTCTCGGCGCGCGACTCCATCCACTTGATGGGCCTGCCCAGGACCAGGGAAGCGACCGCGGCGCAGACGTAGCCAGGGTAGATCGGGACCTTGTTCCCGAAGCCCCCGCCGATGTCGGGCGAGATTATGCGGATCTGCTGCTCCGGCAGCCCCGAGACTATGGCGAAGAGCGTGCGGTGCGCGTGCGGGGCCTGGGAGGTCATGTAGATGGTCATCTGGCCTGTCGAGACGTCGTAGTCGGCGACAGCCCCGCAGGTCTCCATCGGTGCGGGGTGGATGCGCGGGTAGAACATCTCCTGGCGCACCGTGACCTCGGCCTTCTGGAAGGCCTCCTCGGTCGCGTCCTTATCCCCGGCCTCCCAGGAGAAGATGAAGTTGTCCTCCTTGCCCTCCTTGTCGTCCCGGATCACGGGCGCGTCGTCGTCGAGAGCCTTGCGCGAGTCGACGATGACGTCGAGCGGCTCGTAGTCGACCTCTATGAGCTCGAGGGCGTCTTGCGCGATGTAACGGTCGTTGGCGACGACGAAGGCGACCTCCTGCCCCTGAAAGCGCACCTTGTCCGTGGCGAGCACGGCCTGCGTGTCGCCGGCGAGCGTCGGCATCCAGGCCAGGCCCTGCGCGTCGAGATCTGCGCCGGTGATGACGGCGTGTACCCCCGGCAGCTCCTGGGCAGCGGAGACGTCTACGCTGTTTATCTTCGCGTGGGCCATGGGGCTGCGCAGGATCGCCGAGTGCAGCATCCCGGTGAGCTGCACGTCGTCCACGTAGTTACCCTTGCCCCGGATAAAGCGCCCGTCCTCCTTGCGCGGCATCCGGTCTCCGAAGGTGTGTCTCGCGGTCTCGACCATCAGGCGCTCACCTCCGTCCTGGTCGCTCCGTTCGCTGCCCACTGGACGGCCTTCACGATGTTCTCGTAGCCGGTGCAGCGGCACAGGTTTCCGGAGAGGGCTTCCCGGATCTCCGCCTCCGTCGGGTTCGGGTTTTTCTCGAGGAGCGCGGTCCCGGTCATGATCATGCCCGGCGTGCAGAAGCCGCACTGCAGCCCGTGCTCCCGGTGGAATCCCTCCTGCATGGGCGTGAGCTCCGTCCCGCTCCAGATCCCCTCGATGGTCGTTACCTCGCACCCGTCCGCTCTGACGGCCAGGACGGTGCAGGACTTGACCGGCTCGCCGTCGAGGTGCAGCGTGCAGGCCCCGCAGTTGGAGGTGTCGCAGCCCCAGTGGGTGCCGGTCAACCCGAGGTGTTCCCTGACGAAGTGGACGAGCAGGAGCCGCGGCTCGACGTCTGCCTCGCGCGGCTCGCCGTTGACGTTCACCTGGATGCGCATGATCCCTCCCCTACCTGCCGTCCGCCGTCCGCTCTTCCGCGCCGCGGGCTCGCCCGACGGCCTGCTCCAGAGCCCGCCCGAGCAGGACCCTCACCAGGTCCCGCTTGTACGCGACCGTGCCGCGGGAGTCCTCGGTGGGATCGCACTCCGCGGCGGCGGCTTCCCCTGCCCGCTCGTACAGCGCAGCGTCGGGGCTCTGGCCCTCGAGGGCGGCCTCGGCCTCCGTGGCCCTGAGCGTCTTGCTCCCCACGCTGCACAGGCCAATGCGGACGTTCCGTATCGCCCCGTCGCCCATGCTCAGGGCTACCCCCACCGACGCCGAGGCGTAGTCGCCCGCCCGGCGCTCCATCTTGAAGTAGGAGCTCCCGTCCGGCGCGCTGGGGACCCTGACCTCGGTCATGATCTCGTCCGACTCGATGGAGGTCTCGAAGGGCCCGAGGTACAGGTCGTCCACGTCTATGGTCCGCTCGCCGTTTGGGCCGCGCACAACGACCTCGCAGCCGAGGGCCGTGAAAGCCGCTGGCAGGTCCTCCGCGGGGTCGGCGTGCGCCAGCGCGCCGCCGACCGTGCCCATGTTCCTCACCAGCGGGTCGGCTATCAACTTCTCCGCGTCGGCCAGCAGCGTGTAATGCTCCCGGATCACGGCCGACTCCCCCACATCCCTGTGCCGGGCGAGGGCCCCGATCCTCAGCACACCGCCTTCGTCCTCGATGTAGCGCAGCTCGCCGTCCAGCTTGTGGATGCCTATGACCACCTCGGGCGAGGCCAGCCTGAGCTTCATCATCGGGACGAGGCTGTGTCCCCCGGCCATCAGGTAGGCTTCGGGCCCGTGCCGCCGCAGAAGCTCTATGGCCTCGTCGACGGATCCGGCCACCTCGTAGTCGAACCGCGCGGGTACCTGCAACGCCGTCTCCTTTCCCTAAGACTTGCGCGAGGTCCTCGTCCCGGACCTCCTCGAATCCGGTACGAATATACGCCCGGCAGTATAACAAAACGCACATCCACCCAGGAACGGTGAGTAGCTGACGAGTCGACTGGCGAAACCTGACGACGTGCTGAAAGGCGCGAAGCGCCGTGCTGACAAGCAGAGGCCACAAGGCCGGAGCGCGCTTCCGGGTGGTCGGCTCTCGTGCGTCGGGTTCGGGTGCGTGGATGGGGCCGGAGCGCTTGGCCAGGCGCCCGCCCGAGTGCCCGGTGTGGAGCGCGATGATCTCGGCCGCTATCGCGACCGCGGTCTCCTCGGGGGTGCGCGAGCCGATGTCGAGGCCTACGGGGCTCGAGATGCGAGCGAGTTGCTCGTCGGCTACGCCCTCCTCCTTGAGGCGGGCCGTGCGGTTGTCGTGGGTGCGGCGGCTGCCCATCGCCCCGATGTAGCCCGCGTCCGTCTTGAGCGCCTCGACGAGGACGGGCACGTCGAACTTGGGGTCGTGGGTGAGCACGCAGATCACGCTGCGCCTGTCCACCTCGGCCGTCTTGAGGAACTCGTCGGGCCAGGCCACGACGATCTCGTCTGCGCTCGGGAACCGGTCGCGGGTGGCGAAGACGGGCCTCGCGTCGCAGACCGTCACCCGGTAGCCCATGAACTTGCCGAGCCTCGCCACCGCGCTCGCGAAGTCTATGGCCCCGAAGACGTACATCCTGGGCGGCGGGGCGAACGACTGGACGAAGACGGTCACGTCCTCCATCCTGCGCTGGCCCTCGGGCCCGAAGTGGACCGTTTCGGTGCGCCCGCCTTCGAGCAGACCCCGCGCCGCCTCGACCACCGCCCTGTCCAGATCCCCGTTGCCGGCGGTGCCGGTGTGATCCTCAGGGGTCACGAGGATCTTCCCGCCGAGAGACCCCTCGGGACCCCCGATCACGGTCGCCACGGCCACGGGCGACTGCTCGGCCAGCGCCGCGTGCCAGCGCGAGAGCAGCTCGCCCACTACCAGTCGACCTTCTCGACGAAGATGTGTATGACGCCCCCGCACGTCAGCCCCACCCCGAAGGCCTCGTCGTCCGAGATGCCGTAGCTCAGGAGCCGCGGCCTGCCGCCCTCTATGGCGTCCATCGCCTCCTCGAAGACGGCGGGCTCCACGCACCCCCCGCTCACGGAGCCGACGACCTGCCCGTCCTCGCTCACGGCCATCGAGGTCCCTGGGCCCAGAGGACCGGACCTCTCGACCTTGACGACCGTGGCCATCGCGGCCCCTTTGCCCTCTTCGCGCCAGCGCGCCACCTTGTCTACCACCGGGTTCACCGCGTACCTCCTTCTTCTTCGAAGTCTCGCCTGTCTACCCTCCAGCGGAGCACCTCGTCGGTGGTGCCGACGAGCTTCATCCCGAGCTTCTCCAGGACCCTGATGGAGGCGTGCCCGTCGGGGAGCGTCTCGGCCTCGACAGCCGTTACCTCAGGGTGCGAGAACGCCCAACCCGCGAGGCCCCTGGCCGCCTCGGTGGCGAGCCCACGCTGCCTGTAGTCGGGCACAATGGCGTAGCCGATCTCCACCACGTTCGACCCGTCGGGCCTGCCCTTGAGGCCACCCTCGCCAGCCAGCACCCGGTCTTCGGTGTGCACGAACAGGTACGTCCACCACCCGACGGCGGAGGGGTCGGCTCTCAACTTCTCGTAGATGTAAGGCATGGCCTTCGGGAACTCGGGCCAAGCATCGGGCACGGTGACGTTCAGCAGGGGTTCGAGTTCCTTCTTGTCCCTCAGGATGATCTCCAGGTGCGTTAAATCGCAGGGGATGAGTCGTAGGTTCGTGGTCTCGATCACGCGCCGGCCTTGTCGGGGGTCGCCTTCGATGTTCTTGCCTCTCTCATTCTAGCCCTAGCGCTCGGCGGCGTCGGCTATGGCGCCGGCGAGCCCTTCGAGGGACTCGAAGTTGTGGCCTGAGAGGAAGACGTCGACGTGCGGGAGCGCGGCGGCCATCCCGGCGGCGAGCGGCTTGTAGCCGGGGGCGCTCTTGAGGGGGTTGACCCAGATGACCTTGTGGGCGAGGCGCGAGATCCTCTGCATCTGCTCGGCTAGGACGGTCACGTCGCCCCTGTCCCAGCCGTCGGAGAGAATGACGACGACGGCGCCGCGGGCCATGCCGCGCTGGCCCCAGCGGTTCACGAACTCCTTTACGGCGTCGCCGAGGCGGGTACCCCCGGAGATGTCCTTCGTCGCCCCGGAGGCCTGCCTGAGCGCCTGATCCGGGTCCCTCGTGTCGAGCTCCCTGGTGATCCTGGTCAGGCGCGTCCCTATGGTGAAGGCCTCCAGCTTGGCCCCCGAGATGACGCCGGCGTGCAAGAAACGCAGTAGCGGGCGGCTGTAGGCCGCCATCGAGCCCGAGACGTCGCAGAGCAGCACGACCCTCCTCGGCCTGACCCTGGGCCTCCTGTATCGGTGCCTCACGGCCTCGCCGCCGGTGCGCATCGCGCCCCTGAGGGTTCTGCGCGGGTCGTGACGGCCCCTGTGGGACGGTTCGAGGCGCCGGCTCTTTTTTAGCGCCCCCGAGAGGCGGAGGTCGGCGAGCAGGCGGTAGAGCTCGGCGAACTCCTCCGCCGAGTAGTGGGCGAAGTCCTTGGTGCGCAGTACCTCGACGGGGCTGTAGCGCAGCCGTACGGCCTCCTCGCCCTCTTCGTTCTTCTCCGCCGTCTTCTTCGGCGGCATGACCGAGCGGTCCGGCTGCGGCATGGAGAACCGTATCTTCGGTCTTGGTCTCGCCCTCTTGCTGGCGCCCTCGTCCCAGAACAGCTCGAAGGCGCGGTCGTACGCCTCGATATCCTCGGGGCGGGAGAGGAGCGTGATCCTCCCGGCCCAGTACACGTCGTCCCTGCGCCCGGCGTCGAGCTCTTCCAGCGCCCGCGCGAACCCGACGACCCTGTCGGTCCCCACGCGTAGACCCGCGCCCCGCAGGATGCGACCAAAGGCGACGGCCGCGTCGAGCATCGGTGGAGCCCGCAGGTCTCCCCTATTCACCGGCTCCCCTCACACCGCCGACGAGCGCCGAGAGGCCCGTGTTGGAGGCCCGTTGCTGGTCCTCGCGGTACTTCAGGACCGACCCGATGGTGGCCCGCACGATGGACTCGTCCAGCTCTTTGGCCCCGAGGGCGACGAGCGCCTCCGTCCAGTCGATGGTCTCGGCGACGCCGGGAGGCTTGTAGAGGTCCATCGTCCTGAGCTTCTCCACCGCCGCCGCGATCTGCTTGGCGAGCCTCTCCTCGGCCTCGGGGACCCTGAGACGCACGATCTCGACCTCACGCTCGAAGCTGGGGTGCTCGATGTAGAAGTAGAGGCACCTCCGCTTGAGGGCGTCGTGCACCTCGCGCGTGCGGTTGGAGGTGAGGACCGCGATGGGCGGCCGGTTCGCCGCTATCGTGCCCAGCTCGGGGATCGTAACCGCGAAGTCCGAGAGGATCTCGAGCAGGAACGCCTCGAACTCGTCGTCGGAGCGGTCCACCTCGTCTATGAGCAAGACCGGCGGGTTGGGGCCGCGGTGTTCGAGGGCCTGCAGGAGCGGCCGGCTAACCAGGAACTCGTGCGTGTAGAGGTCCCTCTCGACGTTCCGGGGGTCTTCCTCGGTGCCCAGCGCCTCGGCTGCTCTGATGTGCAGGAGCTGCCTCGCGTAGTCCCACTCGTAGACGGCCTGGTAGACGTCTATGCCCTCGTAGCACTGGAGGCGTATGAGGGGCGTGTCGAGTATGCGGGAGAGGACCTTGGCCACCTCTGTCTTGCCCACCCCGGCCTCGCCCTCGAGGAAGAGCGGCCGTCCGAGCTTGAGCGCGAGGAAGATCGCGGTGCTCAGCCCTTCGTCTGCCAGGTAGTCGTGCCGGCGGAGCCCGTCCTGCAGCTCCGTCGCACGAGAAACGCCGGAGGGCAATGCCCCCCGGCGTCGGTCCTGCGGCTCGGTCAACGGCTCATTGCCTCCTCGACGGCCCGCCGCGTGAGGACGCGGGCGAGGTGGCGCCGGTATTCGGCGGAGGCGGCGATGTCGGAGGCCGGGCTCGTGCCCTCGTCGGCGCTGCCCGTCGCCTCGGCCACGGCGTCGGTGCTCGCGCCGGAGAGGGCGCCCTCCGCGGCGGTGGCCCTCAAGGGCGTCGAGCCCATGTTGGTCAGCCCGATGCGGGCCGAGCCGATGGAGCCGTTGGAGCGCTCGACCACGGCGGCCGCGCCGACGACGGCCCAGTCCTGGGCGCGGCGGTTGAACTTCTTGTACGACCAGCCGGTGTCGCCCCCGAGCTTGGGCACCCGGATCTCGGTCAACACCTCGTCCGGCGCGAGGACCGTCTGCAGGTAGTCCTCGAAGAAGTCGCCGGCCGCGACGGTCCGCTCGCCGTCCGGGCCCTTTACGACGAAGGTGCCGTCCAGGGCAAGCAGGGCGCTCGGCAGGTCCGAGGCCGCATCGCCGTGCGAGATGGAACCCCCGATGGTGCCGCGGTGCCGCACCTGCGGGTCCCCGACTAGCGAGGCCGTGTAGGAGAGCAGGCCGCAGTGCTCCTGCAGGATCGGGTCGTTCTCGACCTCGCTGTGGCGGGTCATCGCGCCGATGGCGATGAGGTCGCCCTCGTCGCGCACGTACTTCAGGTCATCAAGACGCCCGAGGTCGACGAGGACCGCCGGGGCGGCGAGCCTGAGCTTCATTATGGGCAGAAGGCTGTGTCCGCCGGCGAGAAGCTTCGCCTCTTCGCCGTGCTGGCCGAGCAGGTCTATGGCGTGGTCGACCGACTCGGCGACCTCGTAATCGAAGGCCAGGGGGATCATGAGCCGCTACCTCCTTCCTGCTCGACGCTGTCGGTGGCCTGGGCCGGCCGACCGGAGAGGTCGGCGTCGCGCGAGCCGGCCTCGGCCCCTTGGCCCTGGGAGTCCTGAATAGCCTGCCACACCTTCCACGGCGAGGCCGGCATGTCCACGTGCGCGATGCCGTAGGGCGAGAGCGCGTCCACGATGGAGTTTATGACCGCCGGCGGGGACCCGATCGTACCCGCTTCGCCTATGCCCTTCACGCCCATGACGTTGGAGGGCGAAGGCGTCACCGTGCGCTCCAGCGTGTAGTTGGGCAGCTCTGGGGCGCCCGGGATCAGGTAGTCCACCATCGAGCCGGTCGTCAGGTTGCCGTCCTCGTCGTAGACGGCCTCCTCGTAGAGCGCCTGGGCGACGCCCTGCGCGATGCCGCCGTGCAGCTGGCCGTCCACGATGGTCGGGTTGATGATCGGGCCGCAGTCGTCGACCCCGAAGTAGTCCCGGATCCTGACGAACCCGGTCTCGGTGTCGACCTCTGTTACGCAGATGTGCGCCCCGAACGGGAACGTGAAGTTCGGCGGGTCGAAGAATACCTCCTCGGAGAGCACCGGCTCCATCCCCTCGGGCAGGTTGTTCGCGAGAAATGCCGCCCCCGCAACGTCTGGCCATCGTGACGTTCTGGTCCGGCGAGCCGGCGACCGAAAAGCGCCCGCCCTCGAACTCTATGTCGCCCTCGGCCGCCTCGAGCATGTGCGCGGCTATCTTCTTCGCCTTCTCCACGACCTTCTGGGCCGCCATGTGAACAGCGACGCCCCCAACAGGGAGGCTCCTGGAGCCGTAGGTGTCGCGGCCGTATGGGGCAATGGCCGTGTCGCCGTGCAGGACCTCGACGTCGTCCGGGGAGACGCCCGAGCGCGTCGGCCGCTATCTGCGACCAGCTCGTCACGTGGCCCTGGCCGTGGGGCGTCGTGCCCGTTATGACCTCCACCTTGCCGGAGGCCAGCATCTGGACCTTGGCGGTCTCCCATCCGGCGCCGCCGGCGCCGAGGGCCGCGAGAACCTGGGAGGGCGCGAGGCCGCAGATCTCGGTGTACGTCGAGAACCCGATGCCGAGCTGGACGGGGTCGCCCGACTCGCGCCTGCGGCGCTGTTCCTCCCTCAAGCCCTCGTAGTCGGCGAGCTCGATCACGCGCTCCAACGTCCCCTGGTAGTTGCCCGAGTCGTACTGGATGGCGCCCGGGGTGTCGGTCGGCTCGTCGAACGGCTCGTAGAAGTTGCGCCGCCTGACCTCGGCCGGGTCGAGCCCGGTCTCGTGGGCGAGGGCGTCCATGATGCGCTCGACGGCGAAGGCCGCCTCAGGCCTGCCCGCGCCGCGGTAGGCGTCGGTGGGGGTCAGGTTGGTGAAGACGCCGGTGCACTCGAAGGAGTAGGCGCCGAAGGTGTAGACGCCTGGGTACATGAAGGCCCCGAGCAGCGGGATACCGGCCGTGTTCAGGTGCAGGTAGGCGCCCATGTCCGCCAGTAGCTTGACCCGCATCCCGAGGATCTTGCCCTCGTTCGTGGCGGCCAGCTCGATGTTCTGGACCTGCCCGCGCCCGTGGATGGTGGCGAGGTAGTTCTCGGAGCGGTCCTCGATCCACTTGATGGGCACGCCCAGCTTGCGCGCCAGTACGAGCCCGATCACCTCTTCGGAGTACGCGTTTAGCTTGGAGCCGAATCCGCCGCCCACGTCTGGCGCCACGACCCTTAGCTTCTGCTCGGGCACCCCGCAATACGCGGAGAGGACGCTCTTGAGGATGTGCGGCACCTGCGTCGAGGAGAACACCGTGAAGCCGCCGTTGACGGGGTCGGGGTTGGCGACCACGCCGCGCGTCTCGATCGCGTTGGGGATGAGGCGCGGCTGCAGGTAGCGCTCCTTGACGACGACGTCGGCCCTGGAGAAGGCATCCTCGATGTCCCCGTTGTCCAGGTTCCAGGTGTACGCCTCGTTGGTCCCGAAGTCTTCGTGAGCCAGCGGCGAGCCATCGGCCACCGCCTTCTCGAGGTCCGTCCCTACGGGATCCAGGGGCTCGTAATCTACCTCGATGTACTCGAGGGCGTCCTGGGCCTTGTAGCGGTCGGTCGCCACCACTACGGCAACCGGCTCGCCGGAGAAGTTCACCTCGCCGCGGGCGACGGGGTCGTGGTGCGGGACCTTGAGGTCCTCGTGCACGATCCAGGCGACGAAGGTGCGCTTGTTCTCGTCCGCCGCCGCCCCGTCCGCGTCATCGGCACCGCCGCTATCTTCCTGCGAGCGCTCGTCCAGGTTCAGGCTGTAGCCGGTGACGGCGCGCCGGGTTGTCCTGCAGGGCTCCCTCGTACTCCTCGTGCAGGTCGTCGCCGGTGAAGACCGCGACGACGCCAGGCTGGTTTTTTGCCTCGGAAACGTCTATCGAGGTTATCTTCGCGTGGGCGAAGGGGCTGCGGAGGATCGTCGCGTGTAGCATCCCCGGCAGCTTGATGTTGTCCGTCCAGTTGGCCCTGCCCGTGACGAGGGCAGGATCCTCCTTGCGCAGGACGCCCCCGCCTACGTATCGTTCCGGTGCTTCGGTCACTCTGCCTCCTCCTCTAGGACGCCCGCGCGGGCTGCTGGTTGGCGTGCGCCTGCGCCATCCGGACGGCCTTGATGATGTTCTCGTAGCCGGTGCAGCGGCAAAGGTTGCCCTCGAGACCCTCCCGGATCTCCTGCTCGTTCGCGTCCGGCTTCTCCTTGAGGAGGCTTATGGAGGCCATGATCATGCCGGGCGTGCAGTACCCGCACTGCAGCCCGTGCGCCTCGTGGAAGGCCTGCTGCATCGGGTGCCAGAGCCCGTTCTGCGTGATGCCCCGCACGGTCGTGATCTCGTGCCCGTCGGCCTGCACCGCCAGTATCGTGCAAGACTTGACCGACTCGCCTTCCAGCAAGACCGTGCAAGCCCCGCAGTTCGTCGTGTTGCAACCCGAATGCACGCCCCCGATCCCAAGGTTCTCCCTGAGGTGATGGATCAGCAAAAGCCGCGGCTCTACCTCCGCGACGTGCGCGCTTCCGTCTACCGTCATCTGTATCCTGCGCAACCCTGCTCCTTTCCCACGCTAGACCCCACAGCAGCGACCGCTACTGTGCAAGCTGCCCAGACTTCACGCTCCGCGGTTACCCCCTCTGCATCCGTCAATGGAATCACAAGACGCCGACTTTTCCCCTTAGATACGGCGACTTCGTCCCTTTTTCCCCTTTCGCTCGGAGGTGCGGGCAGTGTAGCACAGGTGTTTTTCTTTGTGCACTTTGCCGGTTACGCGTGGACTCGGGTATGAAAGAGTTCAGTTTTGCAGAAGCGAGGGAAAGGTGGACTACATAAGGCGCAACTGTTAGATTGTTATAACAACTTCTGGAATACGAGGAGGTGGAATCCAGGAGCATGTAGGGGGCGCAACGCAAGGGCCGAGGGGAGACGGCCGTCGAGAGGATTCGGTCGGCGAGGCTGGATCCGGCCGGGACGAGAGAACGTACCTGGTCAGAGCTACCGAAAACCAACCCGGAAGGGGTGATTCTGGAGGGCACAGGCGCTTTTCGACGGTTGATCCGATGACCCCGCGGGCCGGCGTATGCATTCATGCATCTACAGGCATCGGGCTGGGGTCCACGAAAGGAGTAGTGTGGAGTTACAGGTAGAACCGAAGGTAAACGAGTTCGTGACCGGGCAGCACAAGCTGCTCATAGACGGCGAGTGGGTAGACTCGGCCTCTGGCAGAACCTTCGAGACCCTCAACCCCGCCACCGAGGAGAAGCTGGCGGACGTGGCCTGGGGCGAGGCCGAGGACATCGACCGGGCCGTTCGGGCTGCGCGCAGGGCGTTCGCCGACGATTCGCCGTGGCGCAAGATGAGCGCGTCCGCGCGAGGGCGCCTGATCTACAAGATCAGCGAGCTGATAGAGGACCACGCGGACGAGCTCGCGGCGCTAGAGGCGCTGGACAACGGCAAGCCGATGGCCGTGGCGAAGGCCGCCGACGTGGCCCTCGCGGCCGACCTGTTCCGCTACATGGCGGGCTGGCCGACCAAGATCGAGGGCAACACAATCCCGGTCTCCGCGGTGGTAACCGGCGGCGAGTTCCTGGGCATGACGCTCAAGGAGCCCGTCGGGGTCGTGGGCCAGATCATCCCCTGGAACTTCCCGCTCCTCATGGCCGCCTGGAAGCTAGGCCCCGTCCTGGCCGCCGGCTGCACCGTGGTCCTCAAGCCGGCCGAGCAGACGCCGCTCTCGGCGCTCAGGCTGGGCGAGCTGATGATGGAAGCCGGTGTGCCCGACGGCGTGGTCAACATCGTGACCGGCTTCGGCGAGGCGGGCGCCGCGCTTGCGGCCCACGACGGCGTCGACAAGGTCGCCTTCACCGGCTCGACCGAGGTCGGCAAGCTCATCGTCGAGGCCGCCTCGGGCAACCTCAAGAAGGTCTCTCTCGAGCTCGGCGGCAAGTCGCCCAACGTGGTCTTCAAGGACGCCGACATGGACCTCGCCATCCCCGGCGCGGCCAACGGCATCTTCTTCAACCACGGCCAGTGCTGCAACGCCGGCTCCAGGCTCTTCGTCGAGGCGGACGTCTACGACGAGGTCGTCGAGGGCGTGGCCGAGCAGGCCAGGAACATCAAGGTCGGCAGCGGCCTCGACCCCGAGACCAACATGGGCCCGCTGGTCTCCGACGAGCAGTTCGAGAAGGTGCTCGGGTACCTGGATCAGGGCCGCGAGGCCGGCGCCGAGGCGTACATCGGCGGCAGCCGGGTCGGTAATCGGGGCTACTTCGTGGAGCCCACGATCCTGACCAACACCTCGCCCGACATGTCCGTTATTCAGGAGGAGATCTTCGGCCCCGTGGTCGCGGCGATCCCGTTCGACGATCACGCGCAGGTCCTCCCGTTCGCCAACGACACGAACTACGGTCTGGCGGCCGGCGTCTTCACCCGCGACATCTCCAAGGCCTACAGGACGGCCAAGCGCCTGCGCGCGGGCACCGTCTGGGTGAACTGCTACCACGTCTTCGACGCGGCGATGCCGTTCGGCGGCTACAAGGAGAGCGGCTGGGGCCGTGAGATGGGCCACAACGTTCTCGACAACTACCTGGAGACCAAGTCGGTCGTCACCGCCCTCTAGCGCGGGCAGCGAGACCGGAATCCGGGTAACGCGGAGCCCCGCCGTTGACGGCGGGGCTCTTCTCGTGAGGTCCAGGAAATGAAGGTCGCGGAACTCTGGCGATACCCGGTCAAGTCGATGGCCGGGGAGCCACTACGGGCGGCCGATCTGACGCCCGAGGGCATCCCCGGCGACCGCGCCGTGTACGTCGTCGACCGGAGAGACACGATCGTCTCGGCCCGCACCAGGCCGCGCCTGCTCGCGTTCCCCGCGACGCTCGGTCCCGAAGGCGATCCCCTGGTATTCGGCCGGCGGTGGGACTCCCCGGAGATAGCCCACGCCGTCACGCTCGCGGCGGGCGCCGACGCCCGCCTCGTGCGCCCCGACGGTTTCGAGCGCTTCGACATCCTGCCGCTGCTCGTCGCGACGGACGGAGCCATCGCGGCGCTCGGAGAGGACCGCCGCAGGCTTCGCCCCAACCTGATCGTCGAGGGGGTCGACGGTCTCTCGGAGCGCGACTGGCCTGGCAAGTATCTGCGGATCGGGGAGGCCGTCGTCGCGGTCCACAGTCTGCGCGAGCGCTGCGTCATAACGACCTTCGACCCGGACACGCTTGCCCAGGATCAGGGCGTGCTCCGGCGCATCTACCGCGACTTCGGCGGGAAGCTTGCGCTCAACTGCTGGGTCGTCGAGCCGGGGCGGGTCGAGACGGGCGACGCCGTCGAGCTGCTCGAAGCCTACAGGCACTCCGCGGCCCCGCCCCCCGGCGGACGTTACGCCTGATCCCACACAGCAACCGGGCGCACCCCTAGGCAGTTCTGTAGAATCCTCGTGCGATCGGGCTAGCGCCGCAATACACCGAACGGAGGAGGTCTTGGACCCCAATTCGATGCTCGAGGGGCTGGCGCGATCGGCAGACTTGCGGCCCTTCAGAGAGCTGGTCGAGCGCATCGAGGCCTACGACCGCGACCACAGCAGCGATCTGATCCGCACGCTGCGGGTCTTCTTCGAGTCCAACGCCAACGCGAGCGAGGCGGCGGACCGGCTCTACCTGCACCGCAACAGTCTGCCCTACCGCCTGGCGCGCGTGCAGGAGCTTACTGGGCTAGACTTGAAGGACCACCGGGCGCGGCTCGCGTTGCAGCTCGGTCTGCTGGCTAACACGACGAGAAGGAGCACCAAGGGATGAAGTTGAGCACCCGTAACCGGCTTCCCGGCACCATAACGGAGATAGTCAAGGGCGAGGCCGCCGCGAAGGTCTCCCTACAGGTAGGCGACAACCACATGGTCGCCCTGATAACCACCGAGAGCGTCGAGGAACTCGGCCTGGAGGTTGGCCAGCAGGTCACCGCCCTGGTCAAGGCCACCGACGTCATGGTCATGACCGACGAGGGCCTAGCCTAGAGCGCTCAGGCTGACGCCTTCGCGCGCACGCTCGCCTTCGGCAGGGTCGCTTCTCAGCACGCCGCCCCCTCGGCTTCGCCTCGAGGGGCGGCGCCTCAGCTTTCTGCTCTGGCAGAAGCCCTTTGCTGAAAGCGAGGCCAGCGAAGCTGGCCTAAGCGTGCTGACAAGCGAGGGCCAGCCGCGCTGGCCGATGCGTGCTGACAAGCGGAAGCCGGCGACAAGTCGGGCGTAGCGTGCCGAAGCATCGGGCCCGAAGACTTCGGGCTCATGCTTCGAAATCCACGGCCTTCCTGGTCAGATACCTGACGGCCAAGATCACGGTGAAGGCGAAGCCCAGGACGAGTACGGAGAGCGCCACGGCGGCGTCTATGTTGGTCTGGAACTCGGCGAAGATGGCGAGCGGGATCGTCTGGGTCACGCCGCGGAAGCTGCCCGCGAAGATCACCGTCGCCCCGAACTCACCGAGTGCACGCGCCCAAGCCATCACCGCGCCGGCGACAAGGGCCGGGAACGCCAGCGGTACCGTCACTCGGGTGAAGACGTCGAACCGGCCGGCCCCGTCCGCCATCGCCGCCTCCTCCACGTCGCGCCGCACTCCGGCGAACCCGATAGAGGCCTGACGCACGTAGAAGTGAGCGGCCACGAAGACCTCGGCGATCACAACGGCGGCGGTGGTGAAGCTGAGGGTTATCCCGAATACGTTCAGGTACTCGCCGACGAGGCCGAAGCGCCCGAAGGTAAGCAACAACGCGATGCCAGCCGCTGACGGCGGCAACACAGCCGGTATATCCACCAGGGCATCCACAAGCCGCTTACCGCGGAAATCCGACCGGGCCAGGACGTAGGCGGCGGGCGTCCCGACGAAGATGACGATGCACATCGAGATCGCGGTGGTCCTCATGCTCAGGAGCAGGGCGTCCCGCGCCACGGGAGAGGCCATGGCCCGCCAGGAGTCCTCGCTTATCGTCCAGAGCACGAGGCTTATGATGGGCAGACTTATAAATCCCACCACAAGCCCCAGGGCAACGATCGCCAACCCGGAGTAGACGCTATCGCCCTCGGGAGTCCGCGCCGGACGCTTGTCTTTGCCCCCTCTCACGACGGCGGGCTCGAAGCCCCACTTCTCCAGCAGGCGCTGGCCTTCCTCGCTTGTCACGAGGTCGACCCACTCCTGCGCCAGGTCCGGATCCTCGGCGTCCTTAAGGGTGGCGATCGGGTAGGTGGCGATTATGTTCAGGTCCGGCGGTATCGTGATGACCTCGACCTTGTCGCGGATGTCGGGCGTGTAGTCGCTGGCGTAGCCGAAGGTGGCGTCCGCGTCCCCCACGACCACCCTGTTGACCGAGGCCCGCACGTCGGACTCCCGCGACACCACGTTCGCGAGCACGTCCTTCTTGAAGTTGGGCCCGTACTCTTTGTTGGCTTTGCCAAGTATCTCCAGGGCGTAGTCGGCCGCCGGCACGCCATCCTCGGCCAGAACGAGCTTGACCCCAGGCTTCGCGACGTCCTCGAAGCTCTGTATGTTGGCGGGGTTGTCTTTGGGGACCATGACTACCTCGCGGTTCCTGGCGAAGATCTTGGGCTCCCCGGCGACCAGGTCGTCCTGCACGGCGGTGTCCATCTCCTCCTCAGCGGCGGAGGCGAATACGTCGGCCGGCGCGCCCTGTTGGATCTGGGTCAGCAAGGTCGAACTCGATTCAAAGCTCTGGCGAACCTCGACACCCTCGTTCTGCTCCTCGAAGTCCACCGCCAGCGCCCCGAAGGCGTCCGTGAGCGAGGACGCCGCAAGCACCGTCAACGTGTCGCCGCCTCCGCCGCCACTCCCGCCGCCGCTCCCTGCCCCTTCGCCCTGTCCGCCTTCATCTCCGCCGCCCGCGCTTCCCCCGCCGCACGACACCAGAACGAGCATCGTCAAGAGGACCGACGCAAGCGCCGCGGACCGCGATCGGATCGAAGCCATCCCCAACCCCCTGTCTGAGACTTTTTGCACGACACCCATAAGACACTGGGCGCAAGCCCCCATACTAGGGAACGCAATGACCGGGGTCTTTGTGCAATTTGCACAGAATTCTCGGTCACGGCGCCGCCCGCCCCGCCGGCGTTCCAGGACGCGAACGGGGCACCGGGGTCGCGGCCGCCGGGCAAATGGTATCGTCACTTGGCCGCGTGCGAACCTCGGAGAGGAGCTCCCGATGAGCGAGAAGACGAACGTGCTGAGCCAGGATCTCAGGACCCGGATAGAGGGCCTGATGGACTCAGACGCGTCCGACGAGGAGGCGCTGAACGAGGCGGTGCGGCTGGTGCACGACGCGCGGCCTCTGTGGGACTGGAGCGGCATCTACCTGTTGGCGAACGGGGCGCTGGTGCTGGGGCCGAAGATCGCCCCCGCCGACCACGCGCGCATCGAGGTCGGCGAGGGCGTCTGCGGCACCGCGGTCTCCGAGGAGAGAAACCAGATCGTCGAAGACGTGCGCGAGGTCGACAACTACCTGGCCTGCTCCATCCACACCCGCTCGGAGATCGTGGTACTGATCCGGGACAACGGCAGGATCGTCGGCGAGTTCGATATCGACTCCGACACGGTCGGGGCGTTCACCGCAGAGGACGAGGCGCTGCTGGAGGAGGTCGCGAGGCTCGTCGCCCCGCGCGTCGCCGCGCTAGCCCGCTCCTAGCACCCGTGGCCTCTCAGCCAGGTACGGTCAGCTCGTTGTAGTGGCGG
Source organism: uncultured Rubrobacteraceae bacterium (assembly GCA_963800975.1). Lineage (GTDB taxonomy): Bacteria > Actinomycetota > Rubrobacteria > Rubrobacterales > Rubrobacteraceae > JALYGY01. The sequence goes on from CAWDDB010000002.1 coordinate 153,603, forward strand.
TAGCGTTCGGGATGGAAGAAGGCTCGCACCATCTCGACCGGCGCGTCTCCGGCCACGTAGGTGACGCGCCGAATCTCCAGAACCGGCGTCCCAGGCTCGATCTCTAGCAGTTCCGCCGCCTCGGCGGGAACGGGGGAGGCCTCGATCCACTGCTGCGCCCGGCTGACCCGGTGTCCCGTTGTCTTCTCGAGTAGTCGGTGCAGCGAGACGGCCCCGTAATCCGCGTCGAGCAGCGCCGGAAAGCGCTCGACCGGCAGGAACGAATCGCACACGAAGACCGGAAGGTCGTCCGCCAGCCGCAGCCGCCGCACGCTGAGCACCCGATCCCCCGGCTCTATCTCCAGCCGCGCCGCCGTCTCGTCGTCCGCTACGGTCTCCTCGCGCGAGATCAAACGCGCCCCCGGACGGTACCCCCAGCGTTCGATCTCCTCGGAGAAGCTGTGCAGGTAGGCTAGGTTCGACCTCAGTCTCGGGCTCGCCAGAAACGTCCCGCGACCCGGCTCCCGACGCACCAACCCCTCGCGCCTCAACTCGTCCAATGCCCGCCGCGCCGTGGTGCGGCTCACCCCGTAGTCCCTGACCAGGTCCGCCTCGCTCGGTAGCCGCTCTCCGATGCCGATGCGGCCAGACTCAATGCGCGCCCGCAGGTCCTGCAGGATCTGGTAGTAGAGCGTCCCCGCACTCGACCGTGACAGATGCTTCATGCGGCAAATGTAGTATCAAAGGATTGATGTGTCAAGTATCACAAACCTGTCTGCGGGTTCTCGCGAGACTGGTGTGGCGCCGTACGATCGTGCTATAAAGCGCTTTCGCGCGGGTGGGTGGGGCCAGCCACAGCGTAGCCAGGGCGTGCGTGCTGGACGCTAGCCGCCGACTGTTATATTGTTATAACAGTCTCTGGGGAAAGGGTGGCCAGGAACACGGGCGGTCAGCGGCTCTGGGGCTATACGCACGCGAAGCGAACGGGGGTTGATAGCTAGCAGGGCTTTTAGGATAGCGTCGCTCCGTCTTGTCGGTGGGGACCGGAGGATGGGGCGTGGTGGTGGCGGGCGTCATGGGCGCCGCGTCGGGGAAACTTGTAGGAAGGAGTTCGCTTAATGGATACCTCCAGGATGTTCGAGTTCCCGATAAAGGAATTCTTCAAGCAGCCGCGGTCGCTGTGTGGGGCCGGTGCCTACGAGAACGCCGGGCCCGAGGCTGCGGCGATGGGGCTCAACCACGTCCTGTTCGTCACGTCGGGGCTCAAGGGAACGGGCATCATCGACGAGTGCAAGACCAACTTCGAGAACGCGGGCGTCTCGGTCACGGTCTACGACAAGGTCGAGTCCAACCCCAAGGACTACAACGTCATGGACGCCTACAAGGCGTTCGCCGACGGCGAATGCGACGGCTTCGTCTCCATCGGCGGCGGCAGCTCCCACGACACGACCAAGGGCGCGAGGGTGGTGGCGGCGCACGACGGCAGGAACGTCAACGAGTTCCAGGCCGTGAACGCCTCCGAGACGCTGGACAACCCGGCGCACATCGCGATCAACACCACGGTCGGGACGGGGTCCGAGACCACGCCGGCCTACGTGATCACGGACCTCTCTTCGCCTGACGCGCCGCACAAGTGGGTTGGCTTCGACCGGGCTGCCATCACGACGCTGGCGATCAACGACCCCGTGCTTTGCATGACCCAGCCGCCCGAGTACGTGGCCTACACTGGCTTCGACACCATGGCCCACGCCTCGGAGTGCTACGTCGGCCGGGTGCAGCACCCCTCGACGACCCCGGTTGCCCTGGCCGCCGTCACGCTGGTGCAGGAGAACCTGCGCGAGGCCACCTACAACCCCAAGAACTACCAGGCGATGGAGGGGATGGTCTGGGCGCAGTACATGGCCGCGCAGGCGTTCTCGACGGGCCTACTGGGCATCCTGCACTCGCTCTCGCACGCGGTCTGCGCGTACTACGATATCCACCACGGCCTGAACAACGGCGTCGGCCTGCCGAGGGTGTGGACGTACAACCAGCCGGCCGCCCCCGACAAGTACGCGGACATCGCGGTCGCGATGGGCGTGGACACGCGCAACATGAGCACCTTCCAGGCGGCCGACGCCGCGATCGAGGAGGTCATCCGGCTAGTCAAGGACTGCGGCTGCCCGGAGAGCTGGTCCCAGTCGTCCGAGTACCCGAAGACGCGGATGGGCAAGGGCTGGTACGAGGGCAAGACCACCTCGGCGATCGAGTCCGACGACGATGAGCTGCAGAAGATGGCCGAGCACATGATGGGCGACCTGTGTACGCCCGGCAACCCGCGCGACCTCACCGTCGAGGGCGCCAAGGAGGTCCTGCGCGACTGCATGTACGACGGGATGGACGTCAAGACGAGCAACGGCTACCGGCAGAACATCTGGGGCGCCGCCCCCGAGATGGGCCGCAGGACCCAGCAGGCCTCCTCAGAACGTCCCGGACCCAACTAGGCTGGCGACCCTCGACGAACAGGGGCGAACCAGCGGGGAGCGGGCCGCGCGGCCCGCTCCCGTTTCTTTCAGACCAGATATCATTGGGACAGCCCATCTCATTCGCGAAAAGAGGCGTTTTGTTCGAGAGCATCGAAGAGGTCCAGGAGAGGCTCGCGGCGCAGGAGTACGTCTGCGACCGGCGGCTGGCCACGGTCGTCTACCTGGCCGTCAAGCTGGACAAACCCGTCCTCGTCGAGGGCCCGGCCGGCGTCGGAAAGACCGAGCTCGCGAAGGCCCTCGCCACCGCCACGGACCGGGCGCTCATCCGCCTGCAGTGCTACGAGGGGCTGGACGAGGCCAAGGCGCTCTACGAGTGGGAGTACGGCAAGCAGCTCCTCTACACGCAGGTGTTGCGGGAGAAGATCGGGGAGTTCGTCGGCCCGACGAAGGGCCTGCGAGAGGCCGCGGCCGCCCTGCGCGACCAAGAAGACGTGTTCTTCTCCGAGAACTTCCTGGTCGAGCGTCCCATCTTACAGGCCATAACCTCAGAGACGCCGCCCGTGCTCTTGCTGGACGAGATCGACCGCGCCGACGAGGAGTTCGAGGCGTTCCTGCTCGAGTTCCTGAGCGAATACCAGGTCTCGATCCCCGAGATTGGGACCGTCAAGGCCGAGCATCCCCCCGTCGTCATCCTGACCTCCAACCGCACCCGCGAGCTCTCCGAGGCGCTCAAGCGCCGCTGCCTGCACCTCCAGCTCGACTACCCGAGCCCCGAGGTGGAGCTCGAGATAGTGCGCCTCAAGGCCCCCGGGGTCGGGGAGGCGCTGGCGAAGGAGCTTGTCGAGACCATCCAGTCCATGAGGACACTGGATCTCCGCAAGTCCCCGAGCATCGGGGAGACGTTGGATTGGGCGCGCTCCCTCGTGGTCCTCGGCGCGCCATCGCTGAACAAGGAGCTGATAGAAGAGACCCTCAGCGTCGTGGTCAAGTACGACCGCGACGCCGCCAAGGTGCTGGCGCACGTTGGCGGCGGCCAGGAGAGCAAGGATCTCGGCCAGAAGGAGCCCACGGGCGAGCACCAGCACGAGGGCATGTACGAGATGCACCGTAGCACCCACAAGCACACACACTAGCGGCTCGTGGACACCGTAGTAAACGACTTCGTGCAGGTGTTGAGGCGTCATCAGCTCAGGGTGTCTCCGGCCGAGAGCCTCGACGCTTTGCGTGCGCTCGAGCAGACCGGCCTCGGGGACCGCGGGGTGGTGCGCGACACCTTGAGAACCACCCTGATCAAGAACCTGGACGACATCGAGTCCTTCGACAGGCTCTTCGACCTGTATTTCAGCCTGCGGCCGGTGGCAGAGAAGCCGCAGGCCGAGCTGAATTTGCACGGCCACGATCACGACCACGGCCAGCCGACGAGCATGGAGTTTGGCGAGGACGCCGAGGGTCAGGCGCCAGACTCGGAGGAACACAGCCACGAGGACAGCGAGAACACGGAGTTCCGCCGCTTCTTCGACGAGGAGCGGATGCGTCCCTCGGACGACATCCACGGCGAGGCGGACAAGATGCGCCTCTCGATGTTCTCTCAGGAGTTGATCCTGAACCGCAAGCCGGGCGCCCTGGACCAGGCTATGCAGCGCATCACGCACCAGCTCAAGCTGCGCCGGGCCCGCGGCATGTTCAGCCCCGGCGACCTGGTCTCGCACGGCGACGGCGGCCAGGAGCTGCCGCTCGACGTCTCCGCCGCCGACCTGCAGGGCCTAGTGGACCACCTGCACGAGATGGAAGTGGACGAGGATCTCGTCCGCCAGCTCGAGGAGCAGAGCGAGGAGATCCTGCGCGGCTTGCCACAGCTGATCGAGCAGATGATCGAACGCCAGAAGAAGCTCGAAAAGAAGAAGGACGACTCGGCCCTCATGCGCCGTTCGCTGCGCAAGATCTTCGAGTTCTCCCCCGCCGAGCAACGCGAGACGGAGGCGGCGATCCGTCGCATAGCGCGCCAGATCCACGGGGCCAAGACCCGCCGCCTGCGTCAGGACCGCACCGGGCACATCAGCGTGCCCCACACCCTGCGCCGCAACGTCCGCTACGATGGCGTGCCCTTCGATCCCGTCCTGCGGCGCCACCACGAGAAGCGCCCACGTGTCGCAATGTTATGCGATGTTAGTCTAAGCACCAGGAACCTGAGCCGGTTCTGGCTGCACATGGTCTACCAGATGCAGAACCTGTTCTCCAAGGTGCGGACGTTCGTCTTCGTGGCGGATGTGGCCGAGGTGACGCAGGTGTTCGAGGAGAGCAGCATGGACCGGGCGGTCGAGCAGATCTTCTCCGGGCGCATCATAGACGCCGACGTGAACAGCGACTTCGGCGCGGCGGTGGAGCAGTTCAAGAACCGCTACCTACCGACCATAAACCACCGCACGACCGTCGTCATCCTGGGCGACGGCCGCAACAACGGCAAGGCCCCGAACGCGGGCGCCCTCGAGGACATCACGCACCACGCGCGGCAGACGATCTGGATAACCCCGGAACCGCGGTGGGGCTGGTCCCTCGGCTCCTGCGACATGCCCCTCTACGAGCCCCTGTGCGACCGCGTCGAGGTCGTACGCACCGTGGATCAACTCGCAGGCGTGGCCGAAGAGCTGGTTCAGAGCCGGGCGTGAGCGCCCACTCCGAAGCGGTCCCCTTCTCTCCCACCGAACCGTTCAGGTTCTGTCCGGCGGACGGGACCAGACTGTCGGATCCGCGTCCGAGCGGCGGCGTTAGCTGTCCCTCGTGCGGCCGGTCCTGGTACCGCAACCCGGTTCCGGCGGTCGGGGCCGTGATCGTGGAGGACGGCAGGGCGCTCGTGACCGTCCGCGGCCGCGAACCCGAGAAGGGCCGCCTGGACCTGCCCGGCGGCTTCCTGGAGCTCGGGGAGCAACCGGCGGACGGGCTGGCCCGCGAGGCTCGCGAGGAGCTCGGGGTCGACCTGAGCATCGACGAGACGCCTGTGCTGTTTGCTCCCCACACCTACGGCTTGGGTGGCGTCTGGGTGCTCGCCATCGGCTTCCGGGCGACGATCGTGGCCGGCGAGCCCACCCCGACGGACGACGTGGCCGGGATACGGTGGGTCTCGTCGCAGGACCTGGACGCCGCGGACTTCGCCTGGGAGCACGACCGCCGGTTCGTGCGCAGGGCGCTCGAAGAAGAGGCGTGATGGTCACCACGGGTAGCCGACCGGCCTGAGCAATTCGTTCGTGTCCAGCCATGCGTTTTCGAAAGAGGTAGAGCACGTGCCGAAGTACGTGATCGAGCGCGAGGTCCCCGGGGCGGGGAGCACGCCGAGAAGGGCGTCTTCCCCGCGTCTCGGAGATCAGGGCGACGATCGACCCTGCCACCGCGGAAGCTTGAAGCCGCGCACCGCAGGGATACTTATCTCATCGCTGTGATGCGCCTCAACGGAGGCAGGTTACGGCAGCGCGACGTAGACGCGACGCCACGGTTGGTCGTCGATCAGGCGCCAGCGGTGTCCCCCGCCCGAGGTGTCCTCTGCCAGCAAGATATCGCCCGGTTCGACGACCTGCGTTGCGCCACTACGGGTCTCGAACTCTAGTCGACCGCTCAGGGTTACCACGTACTGGCGATGCGGCGCGTTGTGCCAATCGAGGCTGGCGCCCGCCGCGGTCTCCTCGAAGCTTATGTTCCGCGCTGGTTCGCTGCGGGACGTCGCGTTCACCTCTTCGAGCTTGTGCCATTCGATCTCGCCCACCTCAAAGTGCGACTGGCCCTCGTCGCCCGTGAAGAGTCGGATAAGCTTGATCGCCATCTCTGCCCGTTCCTCTCTACGGGTTGCCGAACCACTTGCCGTGCAAGGCGTCAAAGGTACCGCCCTGCCTGACATCTGTCAGTGCCTTGTTCACCGCCGCGCGTAGCCCTGGGTTGGCCTTGCCGAACGCGATACCGAGCTTTTCGTGGGTAGGTATCTGTTGGATCACGGCGAGGTCGCGGCGCCCCCTCACGAGCCATTCGGCCACCGGGAACAGCTTGATGAACGCTCCTATGCGCCCGGCGGACAGGTCATCCAGGGCGGTGAGGATGCCGTGGTAAGGGTAGTATCGAATGTCCGCGATAGCACCCTCGGATTTGAGCTTCCGAGCCACGATGTCTGAGGTATTGCCTACCTGGATGCCCACGACCTGACCGCGTAGATCGGCGACCGACTCGATCTGCGGGTTTCGCGCGACGTTCACCGCCAGTCCCTGGTTGAACTCGAGGTAAGGATCGGAGAAGAGAGCTACCTGCTCACGCTCGGGTGTGATCGTCGTGCCCGAGATCACGGCGTCGTAGCCACCGTCGCCCAGGCCGTCGAAGATCCCATTGAAGTCGTCTCCCTTGTATCTCACCGGCTGCCACGCCAGACCGAGATCCTTGCAGATCTTCTGCATGAGCTCGGTATCGAAGCCGGTCGCCTTGCCATCGGAGGTGACTTCGAACGGCGGATCGGGGAAAGCCGAGGCGACCGTGAGCACACCGCGCGCGATCGTGAGTTGCGCCAAATTCGTCCTCCCTTTGCCTCTCCACCCATTATGCAGGCTAGTCAGGCTATGTTCTCGCGCACCGCCTCTAGCCACCTCGAGCCGTACAGGCCTTACTCGCGAACGACAGCGTTCAAGCCCGTTCGGCTTCGACCCTGCCGGACCGCACTAAAGGATCCCGGTCTGCGCGAGGGCGCCCAGCAGTATCACCAGGCCGACCAGCGAAACGATGGCGGCGCTGGCGATGGGCAGGAAGCTTGGCGCTCTGGCTTCGAAGGAGAAACGCTCGAAGACGTGCCTGGCGTAGATCATCAGTAAGCCTATGCCCGTGAGGACCACGGCCAGCCCCACGCTGAAGGCGACCACGAGCACTATTCCCAACCCGGTCCGGTCGAGCGAGATGGCGCTGAGCAGCAGGACCAGGGCCGCCGGACAGGGTATCAGGCCACCGCTTACGCCGAGGGCCACGAGGCTGCGCATGGTGATCCTGGACCCGTCCGCCCCGGGGGGCAGGTGGCTGTGCGTGTGCCCGCCGTGCGAGTGCGTATGCTCGTGGTGAGAGTGTCCGTGGTCGTCGTCGTGCGCGTGCTCGTGACCATGACCGTGGTGAACGTGCGGGTGCCCGTGGTCGCCGTGCGAGTGCTCGGATGACGCGTGGCTGCCCGCGAGCACGGGCTCGTGGTCGTGGTGGGTTGGCTCGTCGTGGACGTGCGTATGCTCGCCGTGTTCGTGCGTGTGACCGGCGCCTTTGCGCAGACGTCCGTACAGCAGGGAGAGGCCGATCGTGACCACCAGCAGGCCAGAGACCACATTCAGCCAGGGGTAAAGCGTCTCGGGCAGGATGTAGCGCGAGAGGTAGAGGGTGACCGCCCCGAGGGCGAAGACGCCGGCGGTGTGGGTAAGCGTCACGGTCAGCCCGAGTATGCCGGCGTGCCTGGCCGTACCGCGGGCGCCGATCAGGTAAGCCGCCACGACGGCTTTTCCGTGCCCGGGCGTCAGGGCGTGGGCCGCGCCCCAGAGAAGCGCGGCGAGCATGGACAGCGCGATCAGGGCCGGCGACAGCCGCTCGGCCGAGATCATGTCGACCACCCGGTCGATCGGGCCGCCGCCTGCTCCGGCCCCGATGCTCTGCGCGGCGCGGTCGGCGGTGAGTTCGGGGCCTGACCCTTTGCCCGGGACGACCACGAACTTCGCCGCGCGGCGATCCAGCGGACTGAACAGCATGTCCCGCGGGTACGAACGCAGCCCATTCGACGCGCTGCTCTCCGGCACAGTGGAGTCCTGGATCGCCACCCCGGGACCGGCCTGCACCACGATCTCGCGCCAGCCGAGCCTCTCGTCGAAGTTGCGAACGGAGTACCGGCCTGCCCCTTGCTCCCTCCAGTCGGTCGGCAGGGGGGCGACCAGGCGGGTCTCTATCCTCAGGGTCGGCAGCCCGCCCTGCCCCGGCCTGTAGGAAGCCGAACGGTCGGTCGTCCGCAGCGGCAGCTTCTCGCCGCCGACCGTCAGGCCGAGCCCTTCCAGGAGCGGGGGTAGCTCGGCGTCCAGGTAGGCGTCGGCCTCGGCGCTCGAGAGCTCTCCATCGCCGTTGGTGTCAAGTTGGCCCTTCTGCTGGAACGTCGGGATCTCGGCGAAGTCCAGGACATAGGTGACGCGCGCCTCCTCGTCGGCGAACTCGACGCGGCTGTGGTGGTTGATCGTGAAGTTGCCGAGCGGGTGCGCCTCGGCCTCTTCGGCAGGAAGAAAGAGAGAAAAGGCCGCGGCAAGCACGCAGCAAGGCAGCAACCAGATCCAGCGCGCCATCATCCGTCTCCCTTCTCGAACTCTTGCGTTCTCGCGCTCTCCAGCGTGTCGGCGTGCAGCAGTGAGAAGCGCGGGTTCAGGTCCGCGGCCCGCCGCAGGTATTCCTGGGCCGCCTCGTCCTTGCCGAGCGCCCTGGAGATCATCCCGGCGTGAAACAGCTTCAGGGGATCCTGCGTCCCCAGCTTGAGGGACTCGGACGCGTATCGCCGCGCCTCCTCGTAGCGTCCCGTCTTGTACAGGGTCCAGGCCAGGACGTCGGCGGCGTGTATGCTCGGACGCGCCTCGTAAGCCGAGCGCGCCTTCTTAAGCGACGTCTCCAGCTCGATACCGTGGTCGGCGTAGAAGAGGGCTACCTCGAGGTCGGTGTTGACCCCGTTGGCCCGGAACAGCTCGTCGATGGCCTTGACCAGCTCGTACTGTTCCTGCGCCGCCCGGCGGTCGCCCATCTCCGCGTACACGTCGCCGAGGGCGATGGCGTACTCGGAAAGGGGCATGCGGTTGAAGGCCTGCCGGTACAGGGCGGCCGCTTGCTCCAGCTCGCCTCGCGCGGCCGCGACCCTGGCCTGGCCGGCCAGCGCCGGCGGGTAGTTCGCCAGCGTCCGCGTGGACATAGCGTATTGCTTCGAGGCCTCGTCGAGGTTCCCGGAGGTAAACCGGAGGTTGCCGAGCTGGACGTACGCCCAGGCCTTGTTCTCGGGAACGGCGGATCCGGCCTCGATGGCATCCTGCATGGCCACGACGGCGCCTTCGTGGTCCCCGTAGAGCTCCCTCGCGTGGGACACCCGGGAGAAGGAGCTGAAGTCTGGCCGGCGGTCGATCATACGCTGGTACGACCCGACGGCCTCCTCGTACCTGCCGAGCTCGATCTGGGCGTCGCCGACGATCCCGTGGTACCGGGCGGTCTCGGGGTTTAGCGCCACGGCCTTCTCGCCCAGCTCCAGCGCGCCGGCGAAATCGTGACGCGCAAGCGCCAGGGTGCCGCGGGTCGCGAACAGCTCGGGGTTGCGCGGCTCGAGCCTCTCGGCCCGGTCCAGAAGCTCCTCGGCCTTGGCGTACAGGGAGGGATCCCCGTTCTCCCGCACCTTTTGCAGGTAGGCGTTGGCCAGGTTGATGTGGGACGCGAAGTCCTCGGGGTTCGCCTTCAGCCTGCGCTGGAGGCCGGCGATCGTGGCGTCGGTCGACGCGGCGGCGGGCTGGGGCTGCGGCGCGGAGCTGCCTTCTTTAGCAACCTCCTCCCCGCGAATGACGTGGGGGAGGATCAGGAGTATCGTGCAGGCCGCGAGCACCGCCACCAGCCCCGCCAGCGTCCATCTAGACTTGAGTGCGGTCATCCCCGATCTCCATCCGGCCGCTTACATTTGTTGTCCGTTGGGGTGCGGCCGCTGAGCGGCCGCACCCCAGAAATGCATCAGCCAGGCAAGATGCTGGCGAACGCCTGAAGCGCGCTCTGCAGCACGCCGTCGTTGCTAGCTTCCTCGCCCGAACCGGATTCGCCCGACGAGCGGGAGCCGTTGATCCTCGGGTACGTCGCGCCCGCGTAATCGTGGGGGGCGGCAATGTAGGGGAAGCCGCGAGCGAAGCTCACGTCGTTCGCGTTGACGCCGTCACCGAGCTGGTGCTTCTTGTCGTTGAACTCGGGCGTAAAGGGGGTGGCGCCGGCCACGGCCCTCAGCTCGATGTCCACGACGTCGTCGGCGAGTCGCCGGCCGTTGGGGAAGCCAGCGTTGTCGCCGCCGAGCACGCCCAGCCGGCTCGGGTTGCGAGACGGCCTGATATCCATGTTCAGCCGGAGCTGGGAAGAGGGCGTCACGTTGGCCGGTTGGTTGAGCCCGTCGATGCCGGTCAGGAAGATCGCGACCAGATCGTTGCGCGGCGGGTCGGGCACCTGGAGCCCGAAGATGGCCTCGATGAGGCGGCCGAGCTCGGGGTCGGTAACGTAGTCCAGGAACTGGCCGTCGCCGGCCGGCTTGGAGGCGTTCCAGCGGTCCTTGTCCTTGAGCGGGATGACCACCTCGTTGACCAGCGGCATGTCCAGGCGCGAGAGCTGTACCTGCGCCCCCGACTCGGTCCGCGGATCCGGGAAGTCCGGACCGGGGCCACCGATATTGTTCAGCACGCTCGTCTTCTGGCGGTAGGAGGTCGAACGAACACCGATTATGCCGTCGTTCGGGCCCCGCAGCATGGCTATGGGCACCTGGAGGGCGACGCTGTGCACGTTGAGCCGTGCCAGGTCGTCCTTGGGCCTCAAGCCCTGTATCGCCCGGAACTGCAGGAGGTCGAACGTCCCGCCGAGGTCGACGAAGAATGGATCTTCGCGCGGTCCGGCGAAGACCTTCACGCCACCCCCGATATCGCGGATGGCCTGGCTCGCCACCTTGCGGTAGCCGTTGGGATAGGACGCCGGGCCGACGTTCGCCGGCGCGACCCGCAGGTTCTCGGCGAGGACCTGCCCGCCGCCCCGATTGGGGTCGGTGACCGCGCCCTCGATGAGGGACACGGAGTAGTTCTGCCTCTGGTTCAGGTCCTGGTCGTTGATCCCGGTGATGGGACCGGTGTTGTAGAGGAACGTGTTGCCGTTGCGGACCTTGCTGTCGAAACGGAACTGGAAGGTCAGGTCGTCGCTGGCGTCACCGTCGTTGTCGATGTTGATCTCGTACAGAACGTCGTCGCCGAACTTGTAGAAGTTCGGGCCGGATGCCGGCACCTCGAGCGGCACGTAGTTGGCTATCAAGGTTACCGTGTTTGGCTTGTCCGGGCTCCTGAACGCGTAGACGTCGGTGGTGTCCGCCTCGGGGTCCCCGCTTATAAAGGGAGCTTCCCTGTGAGACGAAGCGTCCGCCGGCCTCGCAAGTCCGAAGACGCCGGCAGCCAGGGCCACCGCGATCGCGCCAGCGATCATGATGAACACCAGCCGCCACGCGTCCGCTCGTAACGTCAGTTGTCGCATGCTCTCTCCTCCTTTCGTACCGCCGGACTCTGGTCCGGGGTCTCTAGTTGGGCCGGCTCCCGGAGGTCAGACGCCGCGCGTCTCTGTGACCCGAGATCTAAGCCCCACGTCCGCAATTTTCGCGTACCGATTCGTCCTGGTATGCCTCCTTTGTTTCGCATGGATATCGCTTGTACGGAGGCGTACGTGGACCCGGATCAACTTGCGCCAAAGGCTATTTTCTGCTAATCATTTGCAACTACTATGAGAAACGAGATATTCGATACGCTGCAGGAAAAGGGGGTGCGGGTCACGCCACAGCGGGCGCTGGTCTGGCAGGCGCTCATCGAGTCGGGCGAGCACTTCACGGCGGACGAGGTGTGGGAGAAGGTCAGCGGCTCGTTGCCTGGTCTCGAGCTTTCGACCGTGTATCGCTCACTTGAGACGTTGCGCGCGGCCGGGCTGGTGGCGGAGAGCCGCCTGCCGGAGGGACCGAAGGTCTTCGAGGCGCGCCCGGCCATGCACCCGCACCTGGTATGCGAGGGGTGCGGTCGGATCCTGCACCCCGACCCCGAGACCGGCCGCCGGATGCTGAAGACCCTGAAGGCAGGCTCGGGCGGATTCGAGGTGCGGGAGCTGCACGTCATGGCCCGGGGACTCTGTGCCGGGTGCGCGGGTCGAGAGGACGGGTGATCGCAATCCGAGGCACGCCCGTAAACGAAGTCGCAACCGGCGAAAGGAGAAGCAGATGAGCATCGCGCTCATGCACGTCCCCGACGGCCTCATCGGCCCCTTCACGGCGATCGTCACGTGGGCCGTCGCCATCGTCGTGGTCGCGTACGCGCTCAGGAGGTCGCAGGCGGAGCTCGACGACCGGAGCATCCCGCTGGTCGGGCTGACCGCGGCGTTCATCTTCGCGGCGCAGATGGTGACCATCCCCGTGGCCGGCGGCACCAGCGCGCACCTTCTCGGGGGCGCCATGGCGGGGATCATGCTCGGACCCTGGGTCGGAACGCTGGTCGTGACCATCGTCTACACGGTGCAGGCCATAGCCTTCGCGGACGGCGGCATAACCGCCCTCGGGGCCAACGTCCTGGCGATGGGCGTCCTCGGGGCTGTGGGGGGCTACTTCCTCTTCCGGGCGCTGACGTCGGCGCTGCCGCGTACCCGCTGGGCTTACCTCGGGTCGGTCGCGGTCGCTTCTTGGGTAACCATCGTGGCCGCCGCCGCGCTCGTCTCGGTCTTTATCGTGTTCGGCGGCCCGCTGCCGCTTGCGACCTTCCCGATCATGATCGGGGTGCACATGCTCGTCGGCATCCTCGAGGCCATCATCGCGACGAGCGTCGTCGCGGCCGTCCTCACAACCAGGCCCGACCTGCTCGTAAACCAGGACCGGCTGCCCATTAGCGCGCCGGGCCTAGAGGAGGTGGCGTAGATGTCGGCCGCGCAGGGTAACAGGTCCATCGTCCCGTTCGTCCTCGTTGGTCTCGCCATCGCGTTGCTTATCGGGATGGTCGTCTCCAACTTCGCCGCCAGCACCCCGGACGCCCTGCAGCGCGCGATCATCAACAGCGCGTGCGAAGGTGAGCCGAGCGAGGCGGCCAAGGAAGAATGCCTGGCCAAGCAGGAGGGAGAGCCCGTGCTGGGCATCCAGCCGGCCGCCACCTTCGACTACGGGCTGACCTGGTTCTCCGGGCTGGTCGGCGTCTTGCTCTGCTTCGTCCTGGGCGCCGGCGTCGTGGCGCTGCTCCGGGGCACGGGGGGCTCCTCCGGCGGCGTCTCTCCGCGGGTGAGGTGAAGCCACGGGCGGCGGGCACCATCTGGCCGGCGTCGAGGCGGCGGCGGCGCAGGACTCGCCGGTCCACCGCCTCGACCCCCGCGTCAAGATAGTCGGCCTGATCGGGCTCGTCGTCGTCTCGGTGTCGCTGCCCGTGGGTGCCTGGTTCGCGTTCGGCGCCCTGGCCGCGATCCTGATAGGCCTCGTCGTCGCGGCCCGGCTGAGCCCGGCCCACGTGCTGCGCCGCATGACCATAGAGGTGCCCTTTCTCGTGGCGGCGGCGATACTGCCCTTCACGGCCGAGGGCGGCGTCGCGCTCGGCGCCACGGTGGCCCTCAAGATAACCATCGGCGTGCTCGGGATGGTGATACTGAGCTCGACGACGCCCTTCCCGAGGCTGCTGCTGGGTTTCGAGAAGCTCCGGACCCCACGCCTCATCGTCGTCATCGTGTCGTTCATGTGGCGCTACCTGCACGTGCTCGGCGAGCAGGTCTCGAGCATGCAGACGGCCAGGGCGGCGCGCGGCTACTCGGCGCGCTACTTCTGGCAGGCCGCCGCGTCCACCGGAGCTCTCGTCGCCACCCTCTTCGTGCGGTCGCTGGAGCGGGGAGAGCGCGTCTACCTGGCCATGCTCAGTCGGGGCTACTCGGGAACGATGCCAGCCACCGCCGTCGAGCCCCTGGCGTTGCGCCGCGTCGACCTGTTTTTCCTGGCGGCGCTAGTGCTTGCTCTCGCGTCTATCAGGGTCTTGCTGCCATGACCGACGCCTCCCCCGCGCGCTCCCGGCGCTGGAGCTGGTCGACGTGCGCTACGCTTACCCGGACGGCCACGAGGCGCTGCGCGGGATCACCCTGCGCGTGGAGGACGGCGAACGGGTCGCGGTGCTCGGACCGAACGGCGCGGGCAAGTCCACGCTGTGCCTGCACCTCAACGGCATCCTCGAGCCCAACGGCGGGTCGGTCCGGGTGGGTGGCCTGCGCGTGGGCAGGGAGAGCCTCAAGGAGATCAGGCGTCGGGTTGGCGTGGTTTTCCAGGACCCGGACGACATGCTCTTTATGCCGACGGTGGAGCAGGACATCGCCTTCGGGCCGTCGAACCTGGGGCTCTCCCAAGACGAGGTCAGGGCGCGGGTCGAGCGAGCGCTCGGGGCGGTGCGGATGCAGGGCGTGGGCGGGCGGCCGCCGCACCACCTCTCGTTCGGACAGCGAAAAAGGGTGGCGACCGCGGCGGTGTTGAGCATGGAGCCCGAGGTGCTCGTGCTGGACGAGCCCTCGAGCAACCTCGACCCGCGCGCGCGGCGCGAGTTCGGGGAGATACTGACGGGTCTCTCCCAGACCATCGTCCTGGTAACCCACGATCTGCCCTACGCGCACGAGATCTGCGAGCGGGCCGTGATCATCGACGGCGGGCTCATCGTCGCCGACGGCCAGACGGACGAGATCCTCGGCGACGCCGACCTTCTGGCCGCTCACGACCTCGAGTTGCCCCACGGCTTCGTCATGTACCACCACCATCGGAGGGAGGCCGGCTCGATCCCTCATCCTGAAGAGAGGCGTCGAGCATGAGCATCGAGATGGAGCCCATCGGGTTCGTTAGGACGGATGCCGAGAAGCTACCCAGGAGCTTCCGCGTTTCGGAGGTGGAGGGGAAGCTGGAGATAGGAGACGCGTACAGGGAAGGGCTCGCGGACTTCGAGCCGGGGCAGCGGATAGTCGTGGTCTTCAACTTCCACGAGAGCCCCGCTTTCGCTCCCCGCTATCTGCGGCAGACGCCCCCGCACAAGCGCCATCTACCCTCGCACGAGGACGGGAGGATGGGCGTCTTCAGCATCTGCTCTCCGGTGCGGCCGAACCCCATCGGCGTGTCGATACTGGACGTGCTCGAGGTGGACGGGACGACCCTGCGCGTCAGGGGCCTGGACATGAGGGACGGCACCCCGATCCTGGACATCAAGCCCTGGATAGGCGACGTACGGGGTCCTCCCACCAGCTAGAGGCGACATTCGGGGGTCGGGGCCGCGTGTAGCTCGTCAGGTTGGTATCTGGCATCGCACGCGGCCTTGTTAGGATGGTGTTTGCGGTCAGGGTTGGTTTCTACGGAAGGAGCGCGATGACCGAACACGCCCACGGCGAGCCGCACGAGCACGAGCATCAGCACGAGGACAAGGCCCACTCGCACGACCACGAGCACACGGAGCACGATCACGAGCACAGCCACGGAGACCGCGTGCACTCGCACCCCCACCCGCACCAGGCCGGGCTGGAGGAGGACCACGAGCACGACGAGTAGGCTTCGTAGACCGCCCAACGACGGACCAGCCCGTCGGGTCGCGTCCCTGACGCAAGAACGGCCCGGAGGGAACCCCCGGAACCGGAGGTAACGAACCGGACGCGCGCGGGCCGAGAATCCGGGATCGCGTCGTACAATCACCCGGATGAGATCCGGGTCTCTCCTATCCCCTATCTGGACGAACGCCGCGCCACGCTACCGTCGCCTGGTAAGAGCGGCGCTGACCGTCGCGGCGGTGCTCTGCGCCTCCCTGCTGCTCGTCGCCTGCGGGGCCGGCGGGACAGGCGAAGGTTCGGGATCCTCCCCCGCGTGTCCGCCCGGGGTCGGGCGCGGGATGTGGGACTTCGAGTTTCCCTGGAGCGAGGAGAGACCTGTCCGGGGGGCGGCGGGCAGGCTGCTCGAGGACACCAACTTCGGGGCGACGCCAGAAGCGGCCGGGGATCTCGAGGCCGGCGTCGTAGACGAGCGCCTGGTCTCGGTCCTCGGAACGGTGACGGAGGAGCACCGCGTCTGCGTCGAGGCCTTCAAGGAGGGACACTTCTTCGAGCCAGGCGTGCCGGACGGTCCCCGCATCCCGGATGGCTACGGCGAGGCCGGTGGCCTGCCCAACACCCACTACTTCGGGAGGGCCGCCGACGTGTGGTGGATCGACGGGAAGCCTGTCGAGGGAAACGCCACGGACCCGAACGTCATCGACGTGGGGAGGACACTCGCGGAGATCCCCGCGCGTCGCAGGCCGGACCAGATCATCGGTCCCGCGGCCTGGACCAGGAGCCTCGGCTACGGATACCAGAGGGGCTGGGTGCTGGAGCGTGACCAGCTCGAGCTGCACGAGGACCACCTCCACATCGGCTACACGAACGGTAGGGGCACCCGCAACGTCCGCTGAACGGAAAGTCTACCCGGCCTAGACCAGGATCTCCTCCAGCGCCTCGCGCATCTCGGGCGGGAGCGCGGTCGGCCGGCGTTCCTCCCGGTCCACGTAGACGTGGACGAAGTGCCCCTGGGCCGCGGCGCCCTCTTCGTCGTTGCGGAAGATGCCGATCTCGTAGCGGACGCTGCTGTTGCCAAGCCGCGCGACCCGCAGCCCCGCGTGTACGGCGTCCGGGAAGGTCAGGGGCTTGAAGTATCGGCACTGGGTCTCGACCACGAGCCCGATGACCAAGCTCTTCTCGATATCCAGAGCACCGGAGGAGATCAGGTACCCGTTAACCACCGTGTCGAAGTAGGAGTAGTAGACGACGTTGTTGACGTGCCCGTAGACGTCGTTGTCCATCCAACGCGTCGGAACCGCGAGGAAGTGCCTGTACCCGTCCCTCGTCTCGGGCTCCTCCCTGCCGGCCCCGCGCTGCCCCCGATCCTCCACCCTCTCCCCCATCAGATCGACGTCCACGACAGACTCGCCCCTACGCTTTTACACGAAGCAGCCTTGGCCCATCCAGCCAACCTGCACGGGCTTGCCCTCCTCGAAGATCACGGGCACGGTGCGGCCGCCATCCGTGAGCCCGAGCATGCGGTCGTAGGCTTCGCGGTCCTTCTCCACGTCGTACTCCACGAAGTCCACCCCGCGCCACTCCAGGTCCTCGCGGGCCGCGGCGCTGTATGGGCAGCCCGCCGTGGCGTAGAGCTCTATCGGTGCGGCCATGCCACCTCCCTCCGAACGCCACCCCTGGAGGTATCGTACCCCAGATTCAACCGAGTCATCTCGGACGGCGCGGGGCCTATAATTTCGGGGCCTGCCCCGCAGCAGACCCCGATAACACGCGATATTGCAGGAGATTTAGCGCCGCGCTGAGTTGACCGTGGTCCGGCGGACGGGTATGCTACTCCAACTACGAGAGGTGCGTAGTTAGGGGTAAGGGATCCTCGAGCGTGAGCCAGGACCTCAAGAATCGATGACACGGGTGGGCCTTCGGCCGCCCAAATTTGCAATCGAGAATGGTTCTCAAAAAGGGGAAGAGACCCGAGGCTAAGGAGGAGTAGCTCGTGACCGAGACCCAGACGACGGCCAGCGGGGTTGAGGAAGTCCACATCCTGTGGATCTCGGAGGGTTTGAGTTGCGACGGCGACTCGGTCTCGATAACCGCGGCCACCCTCCCGAGCATCGAGGACGTGTTGCTCGGCAACATCCCCGGGCTACCGAAGGTACACCTTCACAACAAGGTGCTCGCCTACGAGAACGGGGACGAGTACATGAAGGCCTTCTACCAGGCCAAGAACGACGAGTTGGACGCGCCGTTCGTGCTCGTGATCGAGGGCTCCATCCCGAACGAGAACATAAGCGGCGACGGGTTCTGGACCTCGCTGGGGTTCGACCACTCCACCGGACAGCCGATCACGCTGAACCAGTGGATCGACTGGCTGGCGCCGAAGGCGTGGGCGGTGGTCGCCTGCGGGACCTGCGCGACCTACGGCGGCATCCACGCGATGGCCGGCAACCCGACCGGGGCGATGGGGCTGGCCGACTACCTGGGTTGGGACTTCAGGGCGCAGTCCGGGGCCCCGATAGTGAACGTGCCGGGGTGCCCGGTGCAGCCAGACAACTTCATGGAGACGGTCACGTGGCTGCTCTACCAAGCTGCCGGTCTCTCGCCCATGATCCCACTGGACGACCAGCTCAGGCCCACGTGGCTGTTCGGGAAGACGGTGCACGAGGGCTGCGACAGGGCCGGCTACTACGAGCAGGGCGACTTCGCGCTGGACTACAACTCGCCCAAGTGCATCGTGAAGCTCGGCTGCTGGGGTCCCGTGGTCAACTGCAACGTGACCAAGCGGGGTTGGATGGACGGGCTCGGGGGCTGCCCGAACGTGGGCGGCATCTGCATAGGGTGCACGATGCCTGGGTTCCCGGACAAGTTCATGCCCTTCATGGACGAGCCGCCCGGCGGGAAGGTCTCCTCGGCCATGACCAAGACCTACGGGACCATGATCCGCAAGCTGCGCGCCGTGACCAACGCGACGGTCAACAAGGAACCCAAGTGGCGCCACAACAAGCAGGAGCTCACCACAGGCTACAACCCGCGCTGGCGCGCGTAAAGGAGGGGTAAGCAGTGGCTATCCGAGAGGAAGTTACCCCCGAGGCCCGCAACGTCGTGGATATGGCGTGGGACCCGATCACGCGCATCGTCGGCAACCTGGGGATCTACACCAAGATAGACTTCGACAACCGCGAGGTGGTGGAGTGCAAGAGCACGTCTTCGCTCTTCCGCGGCTACAGCGTGTTCATGAAGGGCAAGGACCCGCGCGACTCGCACTTCATCACCAGCCGCATCTGTGGCATCTGCGGGGACAACCACGCGGTCTGCTCCGTCTACGCGCAGAACATGGCCTACGGGGTTAAGACGCCGCACCTGGGCGAGTGGATCATGAACCTGGGCGAGGCCGCCGAGTTCATCTTCGACCACACCATCTACCAGGACAACCTGCTTTTCGTGGACTACTGCGAACAGATGGTCAAGGAGACCAACCCGAGCTGGTTAGAGCAGGCGGAGACCACCGAGGCCCCGCACGGCGACATCCACGGCTTCCGCACGATCGCAGACCTCATGCGCGCGCTCAACCCGTTTACCGGGGCGATCTACCGGGAAGCGTTGCAGATGAGCCGGCTAACCCGCGAGATGTTCTGCCTGATGGAGGGGCGCCACGTGCACCCCTCGACGATATACCCCGGCGGCGTAGGGACCGTGCCCACCCCGCAGCTCTTTACCGACTACCTGGTGCGCCTGATGCGGTGCATGGACTGGGTAAAGAAGATCGTCCCGATAACCGACGATCTCTTCGACTTCTTCTACGACATCACGGACGGCGAGTACGCCAAGGTCGGACACCGGCGCACCCTGCTCGGCTGCTGGGGTGCCTTCCAGAACCCGGACGTCGTGAACTACACCTACGAGGGAATGAACGACGCCGGCAACGGGTCGTTCGTGACGCCCGGGGTCGTCGTGGACGGCGAGCTCGTTACGACGAACCTGGTGGACATCAACCTCGGCCTTCGCATCCTGCTCGGCCACTCCTTCTACGACGACTGGGAGCAAGAGGAGACCTTCGTAAGCCGCGACCCTCTGGGCAACCCGGTGGACAAGCGGCACCCGTGGAATCAGACCACCCTGCCCAAGCCCCAAAAGCGCGACTTCGACGGGAACTACAGCTGGGTAATGAGCCCGCGCTGGTTCGACGGGCGCACCGGGGACCACCTGGCGCTCGACACCGGCGGCGGGCCGCTGGCCCGGCTGTGGGCCACGGCGCTCGCCGGGCTCGTGGACACCGGCTACGTCAAGGCCACCGGTAACAGCGTCGAGATCAACCTCCCCGCCACCTCCACCATGCCCGAGCAGACCTTCGAGTGGAAGATACCGTCGCCGGAGCGCGGGTCCAACACCCTGGAGCGGGGCCGGGCGCGGGCCTACTTCATAGCCTACGCGGCAGCCCAGGCGGTCTTTTTCGTGGAGAAGGCCCTCGAGCTTGTGCGCCAGGGCGACACCAAGGTCTTCCAGGAGTTCGAGGTGCCCGACGAGGCAATCGGCTGCGGCTTCCACGAGGCGGTGCGCGGGGTGCTCTCGCACCACCTCGTGATCCGGGACGGCAAGATCGCCAACTACCACCCCTACCCGCCGACGCCTTGGAACGGTTCTCCCACCGACTCGTACGGGACGCCCGGCCCCTACGAAGACGCGGTCATGAACACCCCGATCTTCGAGGAGAACGGCCCGGACAACTTCAAGGGCATAGACATCATGCGCTCCGTGCGCAGCTTCGACCCTTGCCTGCCTTGCGGCGTCCACATGTACCTGGGTAACGGCAAGACGCTCGAGAAGCTGCACTCCCCGACGATGGGGTTCGAGCCAGCGGACAGTTAGACGGCGACGACAGAGGCGGCTCCTGCAGCATGGGGCCGCCTCTTGATCTGGAAGGGTGTCGCGAATAGATGCTTTTGGATGATGGGCAACTCAGAGAGCGCATCGGCAAGGTGGAGACGCTGCTCGAGGAGATCGAGTCCTTCGAAGATCCCAACGCCCGGGCCAAGACCGCGGAGATGGTGCAGACCCTCCTCGAGCTCTACGGCGAGGGGTTGGGGCGCATCGTTGAGAGCGTCGGCCGCCTGGGTGGCGATGACCTGAAAGACGCGCTCCTCGACGACGAGCTGATCTCGCACCTCCTGCTCCTGCACGGCCTGCACCCCGTGGACCTCGAGACGCGGGTGCTCGGCGCCCTGGACGAGGTGCGTCCCGTACCTCGAGTCCCACGGGGGAAACGTGGAGTTCCTAGGTGTACAGGGCGACGTCGCGCGGGTGCGGCTGGAGGGAAGCTGCGACGGATGCCCGTCCTCTACTATGACGCTCAAGCTGGCGATAGAGGAGGCCGTCCAGAAAGCGGCCCCGGAGCTCGTGGGCGTCGAGGCCGAAGGCGTGGCCGAGCCACCGCCCAAACCGGCGACGACCTTCGTGGTCGGCCCGACGCTGTCCAGAAAGAGAAAGAGGCAACCGGTTGACGCTGAGACAACCCATCGGGGTGTTTCCACGTGGGTTGAGGTCGGCGCGCTGGACCTCTCCAACGGGGAAATGCGGGTGAGGGAGGTCTCCGGCGAGCCGGTGCTCTTCATGAGACTTGCGGGCGACCGCTACGCCTACCGCGACCCGTGCCCCAGCTGCGGTGAATCGCTGGCGCGGGGGAGCTTGAGGGTGGCGGATCTCACCTGCTCCGGCTGCGGACAGCGCTACGACGCGCGCCGGGCCGGGAGGTCACTGGACGGCTCGCCGGTGCACCTGGATCCGGTCCCGCTGCTCGTGGACGAAGACGGGCTGGTGAAGGTCGCCCCGCCGAGCGCGGTGGGCTGAGAACCGTATGGTTGGCGACGATAACTTCTCCGCTTTCTCCGCGCTGCGCCGGTTCGCCCAGGAAGAATCTCCTAAAAGGGAGGCGGTGGAGGCCCCCACGGAGGAGGAACAGTGCGACCTGTGCGGTCAGACCATACCTCCCGATCCCGAGCACCGGCACCTGCTGGAGGTCGCGACGCGGGAGATCCTCTGCGTATGCCGGCCGTGCGCCATCCTCTTCGACAGCAAGGCCGCGAGCGAGGGCCGGTACCGGATCGTCTCCGATCGCCTCCTGTACCTCGAGGACTTCGAGATGGCCGATCCCGAGTGGGAGAGCCTGCGAGTTCCGGTGGATATGGCGTTCTTCTTCTACAGCACGCCCGCCGAGAGGGTGGTGGCGTACTATCCCAGCCCGATGGGACCGACGGAGTCGCTCCTGACGCTCGAGGCCTGGGAGGAGCTGGAGCAGAGCAACCCGGTCCTGAAGGGGATGGAACGGGACGTGGAGGCGCTCCTCGTCAACCGGGCTCGGGGGGCCAGCGACCACCTCCTGGTGCCCCTCGACGAGTGCTACAAGCTGGTCGGCCTGATCCGAACCCGTTGGAGAGGTTTCAGCGGCGGTAGGGAGGTCTGGGACGAGATAACCCGGTTCTTCGAGGATCTGCGACGGCGAGCCAGGACAGCGAGCGTAGGGTAAAGCCCCGAGGAGAGGAGCAGGCACATGGCGGACATAAGGGTGGGGAAACCGGACACAAAGCAGGACTCCCCCGCGCACATACCGGGGGTCAAAGGCGGCAACGACCCCGGCGGCTACGAGAAGATGGTCGGCCACCTTCCCGACGGCAAGGCAACGGCCGAACGTTCCACGGGCATCAATGCCGGATCCAGGAACCCCATAGATCCGAGCAGCCCGAACCTATCGCCGGCCTAGCGAATTGGGAAGTTCGAATGAAGAAATGAGAATGGCGAAGACGGGGACGTTCCTCACCCTTCGTAACTCACCATTCACCACTCAACATGCCTGATCTGGATTTCAGCGTGGAGAGCGCCGAGGTCCTTCCGTACGCCGCCGTCCCTACCATCCTGTTCAGGCTCGGCATCCAGAACGCCGTGGAGGGCGAGGAGATCAACTCCATCTCGCTCCGGACCCAGATCCGTATAGCCGCCACGCAGCGGCGCTACGACCCGGCCGAGCAGGACAAGCTGCGGGAGCTCTTCGGCGAGCCTCGCCAGTGGAAAGACACCCTGCGCAGCGTGCTGTGGACCAACACCGACACCATAGTCCCCAGGTTCTCTGGCGGCACCGTCTTCGAGATGCCAATGACCTGCACCTACGACTTCGACGTGGTCGGCACCAAGTACTTCGCCGCCCTGGAAGACGGAGAGGTGCCGCTCGAGTTCCTGTTCAGCGGCAGTGTCTTTTACCGGGGGGACGGCGGGGCTTTGCAGGTCGCCCAGATCTCCTGGGAGAAGGAGGCGCAGTTCCGGCTGCCGATAGGGGTCTGGAGAGAGATGATGGACCACTACTTTCCCAACAGCGCCTGGCTCCGCATCCGCAAAGACACCTTTGACCGGCTCTACGATTACAGGGCCCGAAACGCGCTGCTGACCTGGGAACGGACGCTGGATCACCTCCTGAGCAAGGAAGAGGTTGAGCGTTGACGGACCCGGTCGAGAAGATCGCCACCGCCGTTTTGTACGAAGGCTATGTGCTGTGGCCCTACCGGCGCTCCGCGCAGAAGAACCAGAAACGCTGGACGTTCGGGGGAGTATACCCGCGCACCTTCAGCGAGACCGCCGGCACCAACGACCCCTGGATCATGCAGACCCAGTGCCTGGTGATCGGGGAAACGCCAACCGTCGAGGTGAAGGTTCGCTTTCTGCACGTCGTGGAACGCAAGGTCGGCCGCAAACGTGGCGCCGGTGGTGATGGCAACGGCGAAAATCGTAGAGACGTAGCATGCTACGTCTCTACGGACAACACGGACGTTACAGACAACGTCTCTACGGCGTTCGAATTCGTGGACGAACTTCGGGTCGGCGACGAGCGCTTCCTCGCGTGGGAGGAGGCCGCCGAGCGGGAGATCTTGATCGAAGGCCT
This sequence comes from uncultured Rubrobacteraceae bacterium, assembly GCA_963800975.1. GTDB lineage: Bacteria > Actinomycetota > Rubrobacteria > Rubrobacterales > Rubrobacteraceae > JALYGY01. Next base: position 177,276 of record CAWDDB010000002.1, read on the forward strand.
GAAGCTTGCTGAGCTTGCGACGCCGAGGCATATCGAGATTAAGGTCCCTGAGGGAAGCGAAGAGGAGCCGCTGGCGGACGACGATGGACAGGTCGTCGGGGCGCTGGTGCGGAGCTGGCTCGGCCTGGAAGGGGAGATCGAGATCCACGCGGAGCCCGTGCGGCAGGGCCTCTTCAGGCTCACGGTGAGGATAAGGAACACAACGCCGTGGGACGGCCAGGACAGGGAGAGCACGCTGCGGCAGACCTTCGTCTCGACGCACACCATCCTGAGGGCCGAGGGTGGGGAGTTCGTCTCGCTCATGGACCCGCCCGCCGAGTTGAAAGGGCTCGCCGAGGAGTGCGAGAACGTGAAGACGTGGCCGGTGCTGGCGGGGGAGGAAGTGGAGAAGGAGACCTTGCTTTCGTCCCCGATCATCCTCTACGACTACCCCAGGATCGCGCCGGAGAGCCGCGGAGACCTCTTCGACGGCGGGGAGATAGACCAGCTCCTCACCCTCAGCATCCTTACCCTTACGGACGAGGAGAAGGAGGAGATGCGGGCTACCGACCCGCGGGTGCGCGAGATCCTGGAGCGCAGCGAGTCGCTCACGGCCGAGGACTTCATGAGCCTGCACGGCGCAGTCCGCGGCTTCCAGACGCTGCGGGGGGGCGAGCAGATAGATCCCTTCGAGGTCGAGGGCCTAGAGCGGCCGGCGCCTCTCAGCGTGACGGTGGACGGCGTCGAGGTCAGGAGCGGGAGCCGGGTGAAGCTGTGGCCCAGGGCAGGGAGAGACATCTTCGACATCGCGCTCTCCGGGAAGTCGGCGGTTGTGGAGAAGATCGAGCAGGATTTCGAGGACCGTATCCTGCTCGCCGTCTCGGTCGAGGACGATCCGGGAAGGGAGATGGTGGACATGCCCGTCCTCGGGCACCGGTTCTTCTTCTCTCCCGAAGAGGTCGAGCCGCTGGAGGGCGAGCGATGAGCGGCCGCGTCCTGATCGCCGGTATAGGAAACATCTTTCTGGGCGACGACGGCTTCGGGTGCGAGGTGGTGCGGCGGCTGGCGGAGCGTGATCTTCCCGAGAACGTCGAGGTCAGGGATTTCGGGATACGAGGGATGGACCTAGCGTACGCGTTGATGGACCCTTACGAAACGATCGTCTTCGTGGATGCCCTTCCGCGCGGCGAGGAGCCCGGGACGGTCTACCTGGTCGAGGCGGAGATCGAGGAGGAGGGTGACGCGTCTATCGACACGCACGCGATGGACCCGGTAAAGGTGCTCCGTTTCGCTCGCGCTATGGGCGCCGAGCTGCCCCGCACGCTCGTGGTGGGCTGCGAGCCGCAGGTGGTGTTGAGCGGAGAAGACTACGACGACATGCTGATGGAGTTGAGCGATCCAGTGCGGGCGGCCGTCCCCGAGGCCGTAAAGATGGTCGAGTCGCTGGTAGGGGAGATCGCCTCGCAGGCAACCGGTAAGTACCTGAAACCCGACACCTGTAAGGGCGGTTCGCGAACCGCCCCAACTACACCCGATGCCTGAAGCCTGCAACCTATCGTCCAAGGAGGTGAGACCATGAAGAAGTTGTTGTTCCTGGGTCTGGTAGCAGGGGCCGCCCTGGCGTACTCGCAGCGATCGGACATCCAGAGGTACCTGAATATGAGGAACATGTAGGTTTCGTGGAGCGCGAGCCTGCGACATGAAGGCGCCCACGCGAGAGCGGCGTGAGATCTCCGTGCGGGGCATCGTGCAGGGCGTGGGGTTCCGGCCCTTCGTCTACGCCCTGGCGCGCCGGCGTGGGCTCTCGGGGCTGGTGCGCAACGACGCCGAAGGGGTACACATCGAGGCCGAAGGCGCCCAGGAGGACCTCGAAGCCTTTGTCGGCGAGATCAGGGACGAGGCGCCGGCCCTCGCCGTGATCGAAGCCCTCTCCTGGCGTCCCCTCGCGGTAGTCGAGGAGAGCGGTTTCCGCATAGTAGAGAGCCGGGAAGGGGTCAGGCGGCGGGCCCTGATCTCCCCCGACGTCGCCACCTGCGAGAGGTGCTTTGCCGAGATCTTTGACCCAGCGGACCGTCGCCACCGCTACCCCTTCACCAACTGCACCAACTGCGGCCCGCGCTTCACCATTACCCGCTCGGTCCCCTACGACCGGGCGATGACCACGATGTCCTCGTTCGAGATGTGCCCCGAGTGCCAGCGGGAGTACGACGACCCGTCGGACCGTCGCTTCCACGCCCAGCCCAACGCCTGCCCGGTCTGCGGCCCGCGGGTGAGGTTGCTCGACAGGTTCGGCCACGAGCTACGGAGCAAGCCGGAGGACCCCATCCTGCGGGCGGCCCGGATGCTGCGCGGGCGCGCGATCCTGGCCATAAAGGGACTCGGCGGCTACCACCTGGCCTGCGATCCCTTCGACGAGAAGGCGGTAAGAACGCTGCGCGGACGCAAGGTGCGCCAGGACAAGCCCTTCGCGCTGATGGCCCGCGACCTGGAGCAGGTTCGGGAGATCTGCAAGATCGGTCCCGAAGAAGAAACGCTTCTCACCTCCGCTGCGCGCCCCATAGTGCTGCTGGAGCGCAGGGAGGACTGCGGCGTGGCGGAGCAAGTTGCGCCGCGCCAGAGCACCCTTGGCGTCATGCTCGCTTACACGCCCCTGCACCACCTGCTTTTGGACGACGCGGGCATCCCGCTGGTCATGACGAGCGGCAACAACTCAGACGAGCCCATAGCGTACCGAGACGAGGAGGCCCTGGATCAGCTCGGCGAGATCGCCGATTACTTCCTGATCCACGACCGCCCGATCCACATGCGCTGCGACGATTCCGTGGTCCGGGTGGCGGGCGGAGAACCGTACCAGATCCGGCGCTCCCGCGGCTACGCGCCCGCCCCGCTGAGGGTAGCCGAGGGTTTCGGACGGCACACGCTGGCCTGCGGAGGCGAGCTGAAGAACACCTTCTGCGTGGCCAAAGAGAGACACGCCTTCCCGAGCCACCACGTCGGGGATCTGGAGAACTACGAGACCCTGAGATCGTTCCGGGAGGGGATCGAGCACTACTGCAGGCTCTTCGACGTGCACCCCGAGCTCGTCGCGTACGACCTCCACCCCGAGTACCTGTCGACCAAGTACGCGGCGGAGCTGGAGGAGTCGGGGCTTCCGGCGGTCGGCGTGCAGCACCACCACGCCCACGTCGCGAGCTGCCTGGCGGACAACGAGCGCCCGTCAGAGGAACGCGTCATCGGGGTGGCGCTGGACGGGACCGGCTACGGTACCGACGGGGCCGTCTGGGGCGGGGAGTTCTTCGAGGGCAGCGTGGCCGACGGGTTCGTGCGGCGGGCGCACCTGGAGTACGCTCCCATGCCGGGTGGGACGGCCGCCATCCGCCAGCCGTGGCGGATGGCGCTGGCTTACCTGATCTCGCTGTACGGCGAGGACGAAGCCCTGAAGCTGCCGCTGCCGATGGTAGACGAGGCGGGCGAGCGCAACGTGCGCCTCGTCGCCAGGCTCGTAGAACACGAGCTCAATACCCCGCCGACCTCGAGCGCGGGCCGGCTCTTCGACGCGGTTGCTGCTCTGGTCGGGGTGCCCGGCTCCCAACGAAGCACATACGAGGGTCAGGCCGCCATCGAGCTGGAGCTTGCCGCCGCAGGACCCGCGAGCAGCGGATACCCGTTCAGCTTGCGGCCGGGCGCGGAGGGGTGGGTGGTCGAGACCCGGGACATCGTCCGTGGGGTAGTCGAGGACCGGCTGGCCGGGTACCGGACCGCGACCGTGTCCTCCAGGTTCCACCGCACCGTGGCCGAGGTCGTGGTCGCGGGCTGCGAGGAAATCCGGGCCGGCGGGGGACCGGGCAGGGTCGCGCTCTCCGGCGGCACCTTCCAGAACTCGCTGCTAACGGAGCAGGTGCTAGAGTTACTCGCGGAGAAAGGCTTCACGGTCTACCGGCACCGACGGGTGCCAGCCAACGACGGAGGACTCGCCTTGGGACAGGCGGTATTGGCAAACAGGGACACGCGGGGACGTCCGTAGAGACGTAGCGTGCTACGTCTCTACGTGGGGTCTCTCTACGGGCCGAAGAGAAGGAGGTAGGCAATGTGTTTGGGGATACCGGGCCGGATAGTTGAGATCATCGACGAGGATCTGACGCTGGCCAAGGCCGAGGTGAGCGGCGTCCGGAGGAACATAAATATCGGCCTCGTCCACTACGACGAGGAGCGCGTCGAGATCGGGGATTGGGTGCTCATCCACGTAGGCTTCGCCATGTCCAAGATCGACGAAGCCGAAGCCCACGCCACCCTGAAGGCCCTGGAGGGGATAGGCGAGGAATACGAGCAGGAGCTCGAAGAGCTAAAGGCCTCCCAGATAGAGTGAGCATGAGCGAGAGGGATCCCACGCTGCTAGGCAACTGTACCCTGGACCACGACGGCTGCGTCGTCTGCTCGGACGCCGGCATCCCGGTGCGCGTGCTGTCCATCGAGGACGACGACGCCCTCTGCGAAGACGGAGCAGGCAACCGGGCCGAGATAGCCATAGAGCTGGTATCCCCCGTACGGATCGGAGAGGTCCTCTTGACCCACGGAGGGGTCGCCATCGGCAAGGTGGTGGCGACGAGCCAAACCACTGAAAGCGAGGGCCGCAGGCCCGATGCGTGCTGACGAAGCGGAGGCGAAGACCGGAGCGTGCTGCCGACCGAAGGGAGGCCCCATTGAAGTACGTAAGCGAGTTCCGGGACGCAGAGCTTGCGCGGGCCGTGGCGGCGGAGATCGCCTCGGTCACTGACCCAGACCGCCACTACAAGCTGATGGAGGTCTGCGGCGGCCACACCCACACCATCTACCGCCACGGCATAAAGGACCTCCTCCCCGACCAGGTGGAGCTGGTACACGGCCCGGGCTGCCCCGTGTGCGTGCTGCCCATGGGCCGGGTCGACGAGGGCATCGAGATCGCCGAGCGGCCCGAGGTCATCTTTACCTGCTTCGGCGACATGATGCGGGTGCCCGGCTCGAAGGGGAACCTGCTCGAGATCAAAGCCCAGGGCGCCGACATCCGGATGGTCTACTCGCCGCTCGACGCCCTGCGCATCGCGCGCGAGAACCCCGACCGCGAGGTCGTCTTCTACGCGATAGGCTTCGAGACCACCGCGCCCTCCACCGCGCTCACCCTGCAACGGGCGAAGAAAGAAGGCATCGAGAACTTCTCCGTCTTCTGCAACCACGTCACCATCGTCCCGCCTGTGCGGGCGCTACTTGACTCCCCGGATCTTCGCCTCGACGCGTTTATCGGGCCGGGGCACGTCTCGACGGTGATCGGTTGCCGGCCGTACGAGTTCATGCCGGAAGACTACGGCAAGCCGGTCGCGGTGGCCGGGTTCGAGCCGCTGGACATCCTGCAGTCCGTCCTGATGCTGATGCGCCAGCTCGACGAGGGGCGCTGCGAGGTCGAGAACCAGTACGGCCGGGTCGTGCTCTGGGAGGGCAACCTGCAGGCCCTCAAGAGCATGGCCGAGGTCTTCGAGCTCAGGCCTTACTTCGAGTGGCGGGGACTCGGGTTTATCGCCCAGTCGGCGCTCAAGCTCTCCCCGGCGTACGCGGACTACGACGCCGAGCTGCGCTACTCCACGCCCGGCGTGCGGGTGGCCGACCCCAAGGCGTGTCAGTGCGGGGAGGTCCTCAAGGGTGTACTCAAGCCGCACGAGTGCAGGGTCTTCGGGACCGCCTGCACCCCGGACCATCCCCTAGGCGCTTTGATGGTCTCCTCCGAGGGCGCCTGCGCCGCCTACTACAACTTCGGCCGCAAGTCTTTCGAGAAGGTCGAGATCGGCTCCAAGGAATGAGCGAGCAGCGAGAGCAACGCGTCCTCGACGCGCTCGAACAGAACCGCCGCCGGCCGCCGAAGTTCGACGCCGCGCGCATAGACATGAGCCACGGCGCGGGCGGCAAGGCCACCCACAAGCTCATAGAGGGGCTACTGCTCCCGGCCCTGAACAACCCCGCGCTCGCGCCCCTCTCAGACGCGGCGTTGTTGCCATTTGGGGACGCAAAACTGGCGCTCACCACCGACTCCTTCGTGGTTCGGCCGCTGGTCTTCCCAGGGGGGTCCATAGGGGAGCTCGCGGTCAACGGCACGGTTAACGACCTGGCGGTCTCTGGGGCGACCCCGATCGGGCTCTCGGCGGCCCTTATCGTCGAGGAGGGACTCGAGACCGACGTGCTGGCCCACGAGGTGGAGGCGATAGCGACCTCGGCAGAGCGGGCCGGGGTCTCCGTAGCCACCGGGGACACCAAGGTGGTCGAGCGTGGCAAGGGAGACGGGCTCTACGTCGTCACCACGGGCGTCGGGGTCGCGGACCCCGAGCTTGTCCTCTCCCCCACCTCCGTGCGGCCTGGGGACAGTATCCTCTGCTCCGGAACGCTGGGAGACCACGGCGCGGCCATCCTGATCGCGCGCGGAGACCTGGAGCTCGAGGCCGAGGTGCTCTCGGATACCAGGCCGCTCGTCCAGCTCGTCGGGGCCCTCAAGGACGCCGCGGGAAAGGGGCTGCGATTTATGCGAGACCCCACCCGTGGCGGGGTCGGGACGGTTCTGAACGAGCTGGCCCGCGACTCGGGGTACGGGGTCGCGCTGTGGGAGGAGAGGCTCCCGATCCGGGACGTCGTCAACGGCGCCTGCGAGATCCTGGGCATAGACCCCCTATACGTCGCCAACGAAGGCAAACTCCTCGCCGTCGTCGCCCCCGAGGCGGCCGATTCGGCCCTGGAAGCCCTACGGAACACCGAGGGCGGCGAGGAAGCCGCCATTATCGGCGAGGTGCGCGAGGAACCCGCACGCATGGTCATCATGCACACCCAGTTCGGCGGCACCCGCATGATAGACATGCTCGTCGGCGACCCGCTGCCGAGGATTTGCTAGGAAACGCCAGGCTATGAAGATCGACAAATTCGACCGCAAGGTCTTTTAAAGGCGTCGTCTAGATGGGATGCCTGTTCTCATGCGCATAGCGGTCATCGGCACGGGCGGGGTGGGAGGCTATTTCGGCGGACGGCTGGCGCAAGCCGGAGAGGACGTGACCTTTATCGCCCGCGGCGAGCAGCTACGGGCCCTGCGCGAGCGCGGCCTTCGGGTGGAGAGCGTCAAGGGCGACTTCGAGGTCGAACCGGCACGGGCGACCGACAACCCGGACGATGTGGGAGAGGTCGACGTCGTGATCGTCGGCGTCAAGGCGTGGCAGGTGCCCGAGGTCGCGCAGACGATGCGCCCTTTGATCGGGCCCGAGTCGTACGTGCTGCCGTTGCAGAACGGGGTCGAGGCGTCGGCCCAGCTGGCCGAGGTTCTGGGGGCCGATCGTGTGCTGGGCGGACTGGCCAGGATCTTCAGCTTCGTCGTGGAGCCGGGCCACGTCAGGCATGTGGGCGGGCCTGCCTCCGTGGAGTTGGGCGAGCTGGACAACCGCCCGAGCGAACGGACCGGGCGCCTGCGCGACGTCTTCGTTCGAGCTGGAGTAGAGACTGAGGTCTCCCGGGACATTCGCGTCGCCTTGTGGGAGAAGTTCATGTTCATAGCCCCGTTCGGGGGGATCGGCGCGGTGACGCGCGCCCCGATCGGGACGCTGCGCGACCTACCGGAGACGCGAGAGATGCTGCAGCAGGGTATGCGGGAGATCTTCGACGTGGCGCGGACGGAGGGCATCGACCTGGTCGACGATGCCGTGGCTAGGACGATGGCCTTCGCGGATAGCCAGCCGCCGGTCGGAACGTCCTCGATGCAGCGCGACATCGTCGCGGGAAGACCCTCCGAGCTCGAGGCGTGGAACGGGGCAGCCGTACGGTTGGGAAGACGGGCGGGCGTGGCGACCCCGTTGCACGCCTTTCTGTACCACAGCCTGTTGCCGCTCGAGCTTGAGGCACGGGGCGAGTTGAGGTTCCCGGACTGATGGCGCTATCGTTCGCCGGGCCGATCCGCTCTGCTAGACTGGCCGGAGGGGAAGCCAGGGGAGACCGGATTATTGTGCCGGTAGCGTTCTGACCTTCGGAGGTGCTGGCGGTGCGACAGGCGGACGCGGATATTCTCGCGGCCCGGAGCAGGGAAGAGTTGCTACGCCGCAACGGCGTCTTCGAATCCTTCTTCCAGGCCGAGGCCCCCAGACTTGCTCAGGCCTGTCACGAGATGTCTCGTCGTTTCCAGGCAGGTGGGAGACTATTGGCTTTCGGCAATGGTCCGGCGGCAACCGACGCCCAGCACGTCTCCGTGGAGTTCGTACACCCTGTTATAGTCGGCAAGCGGGCCCTGCCCGCGCTGGACCTCGGCCCGGACTTCGAGACACGCCTGCCGGTCGTCCTGCAGCCAGAGGACATGGTCATGGGCTTCGCGTTTCCCGAGAAGGACGACGCGGTGGAGCGTGCGCTCCGGGCGGCCGGGGAAAGAGGCGCGCTCACTTTCGCGCTCTCGGGCGACCCTGGGGACTATCGGTTCGATCTTCCGGACGAAGACCCGTTCGTGTGCCAGGAGGTCTTCGAGGTCCTCTACCACTTGCTGTGGGAGACCGTGCACGTGTACTTCGAGCACAGGGAGCAGGGGCACGACGTGGGAGCCTCTTCCTTTCTCTACCCCTTCCTGGGCAAGGGCGAACAGCGGCTCGAAGGCGTCGTCGAAGAGGTGCGGGGCTCGATGCTGCAGAAGATGGAGGAGGTCAACGGCATGCGGGCCGCGGTCGCGGCGTCTGAGGCCGAGGCCATCTCCGGTATCGCCGCGGCCATCTCGGAGCGCCTGGCCTTGGGGGGCAAGATCGTCGCCTTCGGCAACGGCGGCTCGGCCACGGATGCCAACGACCTGGTGATCGACTGCGTCGCCCCTCCGCCGGGCTTCACGCCCATCCCGGCCGTGTCCCTGGCAGCGGAGCCGGCCAACGTAACGGCGATCGCCAACGACATCGGTGCCGAGGCCATCTTCGCCCGCCAACTCATCGCCCACGCCCGCCCCGAGGACGTCGCGATCGGCATCTCCACCAGCGGAGGCTCGGCCAACATCCTTTCGACCCTGGCCGAAGCCCGCAAGAGGGGGTTGCTCACGGTCGGCATCGTAGGCTACGACGGCGGGAGGATCGTCGGTGAGAAGCTCGCGGACCACGCGGTCGTGGTACGCTCGGATTACATCCCGCGCATCCAGGAGGTGCAGGCCTCCGTCTACCACGTGTTGCGCGGGCTCATCGAGACGTCGATGAGGGGGAAGGAATAGCGCGTGCACGAGCTCTCCATAGCCGAGTCGGTGGTCCGGATCGCCACGCGCCACGCCGACGGGCGTCAGGTCACGAAGGTGTACCTCAAGGTCGGCCACCTGAGACAGGTCGTGCCTTCGGCCCTGGCCTTCGGCTTCGAGCTCCTGGCTCAGGGAACGACCCTCGAGGGCGCGGAGCTAGAGATGGACGAGGTGCCGGCCACCGGCCTCTGCCGCGAGTGCGGGCAGGAGACCCGGCTGGAGAATTTCCCCCTCCGATGCGCGACGTGCGGCTGCCTCGACCTGGAGCTACTCGGCGGATCGGAGCTGTACGTGGAGTCGCTTGAACTGGAGGAGCGTCCGGCAGTAGATCAGGAGCTGAAGGCTGACAGCTGACCGCTTGAAAAGGGAGGCAAAGCTCATGCACCGCACGGCGGTAAAGAAGATCGTCATGGAGGGCGTACTGGACGCCAACGACGCGCTCGCCCAGGCGAACCGGGAACGCTTCGACCGGGCCGGGAACTACGTGGTGAACATGATGAGCTCGCCCGGGGCTGGCAAGACGGCGCTCCTGGAGCACACGCTGGATCGCCTGCGCGGCAAACAACGCCTCGGCATCCTGGAGGGCGACGTACAGACGACGCTCGACGCGGACCGCCTGGCCCGCTTCCACGTCCCGCTGGTGCAGGTGAACACGGATCCCGGCTTCGGCGGCGAGTGCCACCTCGACGCGAACATGGTCCGCTCCGGTCTGGCCGAGCTCCCGCTCGAGGAGATCGACGTCCTGATCATCGAGAACGTCGGGAACCTCGTCTGCCCGGCCGAGTTCAGGGTCGGCGAAGACGCGAGGGTTATGGTCTACTCGATCACCGAAGGCGAAGAGAAACCACTAAAGTACCCCTTGATGTTCCGGTCGGCCGACCTGGTGCTTATCAACAAGGTGGACCTGCTGGAGCACCTGGACTTCGACCTGGACCAGTTCCTCGCCAACCTGGACGCGGTCAACCCTGGCGTCGAACGCGTCCTCACGAGCGCCCGCACGGGTCAAGGCGTGGACGAATGGTGCTCCTGGCTGGGGCGACACCCGGCCGTGGCCGGCGACGCCCAACAGGGCCCCTGACCGGCCTGACGCGGTTCGCGGAAGGTTTGCGGCACAAGGCTCTAAGGCTTCGAGGTTCCGAGGTTACTGAGGCGACGTCTTTGCGGCCCCGACCAAGCCCCGAAAGCTTCGGCCTGTGACAACCCCAAGAGCCTAAGGAACTTCTCCTGAGCCCTATCCTCGCCGCTACAAGTGAGAGTCGCGTGTTGCTCCCACTCCAGACATTGGTAAGCGATCTTGAGTGATGCGAAGAACTGTAAAAAACACAATATAAAGTATGAAGAAACGCAAGTAATTCAACATGTAGTGTTGACTATGAAGTTTAGGGGTGGAAGGATGTGGTTTCTTGAAGGGAAACCTCACGGTGTGGAGGTATGGAGATGAGGAAAGTAATGTTGATGGCCGCGGTCATGGCCATGGTGTTGGCCGCCGCCGCCCCGGCTTTCGCGCAGGCGAACGCCGTCGGTGGCAGCGTCCAGTACGTGGACTGCGACCAGATCCAGGCCGCTGCCACGGGTCAGTACAACGTTGGCAACGACCAAGATCAGGCGGGTATCGCGCAGGAGCTCGGCGTCAGCCAGAACCAGGTTAGCGCGTGCCTCGACAGCATCGCTGCTGGCGAAGACGTTAACATCAATGATGATGACGGCAGCGCTGCCGCGACCACCTACGCGAAGAAGAAGGACAAGAAGTCCTACGCTGCTCCGAAGAAGGCCAGCGTTGCCCCGAAGAAGGTCTACGCTGCTCCGAAACAGGAGGCCACTGCTACTGCAACCGTGAAGGCTGCTAGCAGCGCGGCTTCCGCTCCTGCGTCTGCCCCGGCCGAGCTCCCATCGACGGGTGGTCCTCCGGCGCTCGCGCTCGGCGCAGCTGTCCTGCTCTTGGCCGGCGGCCTGCTGGCGCGCAGGATCGTTCGGTAAGTAAACAAGCAAGCGTCCGAGGAGGCGGGTCCCTTCGGGGGCCCGCCCTCCGTTTGCCTGCGCGTTCACCACGCGCGGCCACGTGAGGAAGTCTCAGGTGGCTCGTCAGCGCTCTGGCTTGTCGGCTCTTGATTTTGGGACCGGCGGCGCCTCCTCCCCGCGTTCGGAGAGGCGACTAAGCTCAGCGGCGTGCCGGCGGAGCGCCTTCCGCAGCTCGGGCGGACTCTTTACCGTGAACGCGCAGTCGAGACCCGCCAGCACGCGCGCCATCCACTCCAGGTCCGACGTCGAAGAGCGCATGAGCACGCCCTCCGGCACCTCCCGCAGCGATGTGCCGATCGAGGGCATCTGCTGACGCGCCTCACCGATGCTCGTCTCGAGCAGCACCTCGACGGACCAACCGCTCCCACGCGTGGTCGCGATTGACTCGAGCACCAGATCCGGCGCGTCGAAGCCGGGTGGTCGTTCGAAGGTCTCGGGTCGCTTCGTTGCCTCCAGCACCCTGTCCAGCCTGAAGAGGCGTATGCCCTCCCTGAGGTGGCAGTAACCCACCGTGTACCAGTAACCCTCGTTGCGGATCACGGCGTAAGGATCGACCTCACGCTCGGTCTCCTCGGATAGGTAAGAACGGTAGCGTATCCTTACCCGCCGCCGTTCCCTGACGGCGCCCGTGAGGGTCACGGCGATCTCGCCCGACGGCAGCCGCGACGGAGCCGCGAACACGGGTATCACCGTCTCCTCGAAGACCCGCAAGCGCTCCCGCAGCGCATCGGGCATCACGCGCTCGAGCTTCGCCAGGGCGCCTTCTACGGCCGGTTCGGCCCCGGATAACCCGAGCCTGCGCGCCGAGAGCAGGCCCAGGGCCAGGGCGAGGGCCTCGTCGTCCGTGAACATCATCGGGGGGATCTTGAACCCCGGCCTCAACGTGTAGGAGCCGTACCTGCCGCGCTCGGACTCCACGGGGACGCCCATCTCCCTCAGCATCCCCACGTAGCGCCGGACCGTGCGCTCGCCGACCTCGAGCCTCCTCGCGAGCTCGGGCCCGTCCATCCTCCCGCGCGCCTGCAACAGCTCTAGCATCGAGAGCAACCTGGTCGTCGGCCGGTAGCCGTACATCCCCCGGAACCTCCAGAAAGTTAGAAGATCGCAGCCTTTCAGGAACAATTATGACCTGTTTTGCCGGTACTCTCACCGGGTAATCGAGCGAGGGAGATGATCGCCGTGCACGGAGGATGGTCGGTCGAGTTCGTGAGGGACAGGAACGCCCAGAAGCTCAGAGATGCCGAGGAGCGGAGGCTGGTACGGCTGGTCTCGGGATCGCCCCAGAGGCCCAGTCTGCGGGCGCGGGCAGCCAGGCGGCTCTTCGGGTTCGCGGTCGCGCTGGAGCGGGAAGAGACCTGGCGCGCGGTGTGGGAGAGGCTGGAGGCGCCGCGCCACCCGTGAGGACGCGGGCCGCGAGTCCCCGGTGTGGGCTTTGAGGTATCAGTAGCCTATGCCAACGGTGGCCTCGACCGCGTCGGGGTCGTCGAGGCGACGTAGGATCGCGTCCGCCAGGTCGGCGCGCGAGATGGCATAGCCGCCCGGCACGTTGCGATTCAGGGCCATGCGGTAGCGGCCGGTAAGCGGCTTGTCGGTTAGCCGCGGGGGCCGGAAGATCGTCCATTCCACCCCGCTGCGCCGCACCTGCTGCTCCATAAGGGTCATATCCTCGTAAGACCCCTTGAAGACCATCCAGAGCAAGGGCCTGACCGCGAGCCTGTACAGGGCCGGGTCGCCCGGATCTTCCTCCGTCGCGACCGGCGCGGCGCTGATGGCGACGAAACGTCGCACGCCCGCCGCACGCATCGCCTGCAGGATACTCCCCGTGCCCGCGGAGCAGATGGTGGTCGCCGCGCGGTACGAACGCGCCCCGAGCGCCGAAACCGCGACGTCGGCGCCAGCCAACGCCGGCTGTATCTCCGCGGGCTCGAGCACATCGGCCTCAAGGACCCGGAGCCGGCCGTTGCGCGCCAGCAACCGTGCCTCGTCGCGCACCACCGCGGTCACCTCGTGGCCCGCTGCCAGGGCCTGCTCGACCGGGCGCCTCCCGGTGCCCCCCGTTGCCCCAAACACTACCAGCTTCATAGCTACAGACCTCAACGACCCGCGGACCGTGCGCCAGGAGAGGCGAACGCGCCGAGTTGCTCCCTCAGGCCCTGCACGTCGATCTGCTGCCAGCGCTCCGCTATCTTTCCGTCAGCCACGCGCATGAAGCCGATCGCCGACCACGAAGCCGCCTTACCCGTCGCCGGGACATCCCCAAGATCACCCCGGTGGGTGCCGTGAAACGTCAAACGGTACGACACCAGATCTCCCTCACCGACGAGGTCCTCCACCGTTGCACCGAAATCGGGGAAGGCCGTCCGGATCGACGCGAAAGCCCGCTTGAAGCCCCCGATGTCGGAAGACTGACCGGGCGGAGGGTTGTGGTCGAAGAAGCCGGCGTCCACGAACTCATCGACGCGGTCAGAGTCTCCAACGTTGATCACCTCCTCGACGAGACGCCTGAACAGGTCCTTGTTCGCTTCGACCGTCATCCCGAAGCCTCCTTTCAGGTATCCGCCCACGAACCAATTTCCGCGGCGAGTGAGCACATACTCACTGTGGTCATGGTATGGTAAGCGGGTACTCGCTCACTGTCAAGGGGAGGCACGAAAACGTTGGGGACACGCGAGCGCATAGTCGGGGCGGCGGAGCGGGTGATGCGCGAGAGGGGGCTCGCGAGGAGCACGACCAGGGAGATCGCGCGCGAGGCCGGCTACTCGGAAGGTACGCTCTACAAGCACTTCCAGAGCAAGGAAGACCTTTTCCTCTCCGTGCTCGCGGAACGACTCCCCTCGTTGGTAGCCCTGTCCAAGGAACTGCCGGAGCGGGCCGGGAAGGGCACGGTGGAAGAGACGCTAGAGGAGGTGGCAAGGACGGCTCTCGCCTTCTACGCCGAGAGCGTGCCCGTGTTCGCTTCCATCTTCTCCGAGCCGAGCCTGCTGGCCCGCCACGGCGAAGAGATCAAGAGGAAGGGCGGGGGGCCGCAGAGGGCCAACGAGGCCGTGGCGGCGTACCTGCGCGGCGAACAAAGCCTCGGACGGGTGCGCGACACCGTCGACCCCGAGGCGTCGGCTGCGCTGCTGCTGGGGGCGTGCTTCCAGCGGGCCTTTCTCCGGCGTTTCCTGGCGGAGGACGACGTGCTGGACGAAGAGGAGCGCTTCGCGGAGTACGTCGTGCGATCCTTGATGTACGGGCTCCTCACCGACCGGGACGACAAGTGAAGAAAGGCAAGGAAAGGTCGCTCGTGCCTGCCCTGGCGGTTATGGTCGTTCTCGTCGACGAGGACCGGTGGTGAGAACCCTCGCGTGCGCTATCGATTTCGCGGTAACCCGTTCGTTCTATAAGTGTGGGAAGCAAACGACCTTCTGGAGGTCTCCATGAGAAAGGTGATCTTCTAGGAGTTCGTTTCGCCGGACGGCGTCATCGACGCCCCGGGCGGCAGTGGGGAGACCGACCGCGGAGGCTGGTCTTTCCGGTTCGACCGAGGACCCGAGGGGGACAGGTGCGGGTGCCATCGCCGACTGGCCGATCACTGCTTCGCGCCGCGGGCGACGACTTCTTCGTACGCGGCTTGCAACTCGGCAGCGACCGGAGCGATTCCCGGTCCGGGATGACCGCCTGACGGTGTGCCCACGTGCTCTTCGCGCAGCTCTGTTAGGAACCTCTCCCACATCTCTGGTCCCCCTTCTCCCAGCACCCGCGCGCGCACGCTCAATCTCTCGCTCACCGGGAGGTACTTGCTGCCCCAGATTCCAAGCTGGGCGAAAATCGGCACGAGATCGATGGCCTTCTCGGTGAGGCTGTAGATCGCCTTCTGCTTGTGGGTCGGATCTGGGGCCCTGGTCAACATACCCTCGGCGACCAACCTCCTCAGCCTATCTGCCAGGATATTCGAGGAGATGCCCTCCTCGGACCGCAAAAGCTCGCGGAAATGGCGTTTATTGCCGAACATCATGTCGCGCAGGATCAGCAGGCTCCACTTGTCGCCGAAAACCTCCAGCGAGAGGTTGATCGGGCACCCCGACCGATGATCTCTCTCCATCAATAACCTCCGAAATACCGGTTGCGAAATTGTACCAGTTGAAGTAACCTAGAACTGGTTGTGAAATGCAATCAGAAGGGCGAAAGGGGCAGTCGAATGAGCAAGGTTACCTCGAACATGTCCATGTCGCTGGACGGGTTTAGCGCCGGGCCGAACGTTAGCCTTGCGTCGCCCTTGGGCGATGGCGGCGAACGGCTCCATGACTGGATGTTCGGCGACGTGGCCGATAGCAGCCGGAAGGTCGTTGACGAATCGTTCGAGACAGCAGGGGCTATCGTGATGGGCCGTCGGATGTTCGAAGTCGGTAAGCCGCACTGGGACCGTGACACTTTCTTTCGGCTTCCGGTTTTTGTACTCACTCATCGCGCTCGAGATACGCTAGCCGAGGAAAGAGGTAGCACGTTTACGTTCCTCACCGATGGCGTGGTAAACGCTCTTGCGCACGCAAAGGCGGCCGCAGGGGACAATGACGTTGTCGTTGAAGGTGGCCCGCGTACCGTGCAAGGTTTCATACGGGCGGGGCTTCTTGACGAGCTGCAGATCAACCTCGTACCGGTCCTGCTCCGCTCGGGCATCCGATTGTTCAACCGCGGCGAAGAACCGGTCGGGCTGGAGCGCGTACGCGTGGTGGAGTCGTCAGATGGCGTTACGCACCTGACGTTCCGCGTCGTAAAGGCGAGCTGACATGGGGCGAGTAGAGCAACTCGTCCGGGCAAACGGGGCGGAACTCTGCGTCCAGACCTTCGGCGGTTCAGCCGACTCCCCCATCCTCCTCATCATGGGAGGGGCATCCTCGATGGACTGGTGGGAGGACGGGTTCTGCGAGCGTCTGGCAGCCGGCTCCCGGTTCGTCATCCGCTACGACCACCGCGACACGGGCAGATCGGTCAGCTACGAGCCGGGTGCTGCGCCCTACTCCCTGCGCGACCTAGCAGAGGACGCCGTCGGCCTGCTCGACACCTTCGGCTTGGAGAGCGCCCATCTGGTGGGTATGTCGATGGGGGGGTGGATCGGCCAGCTCGTAGCGCTCGACCATCCCGATCGGGTCGCATCGCTCACGCTGATCTCTACGAGCCCTACCGCTGGGCCAAGCGATCCCGACCTTCCCGAAATGTCGGAGAAGCTCCAAGCCTTTTTCGCGGAAGAGGCCTCTGAGCCCGACTGGTCAGATCGGGACGCCGTGATCGACTACATAGTCGAAGGCGAGCGTCCGTTTGCGGGCTCTCGACCCTTCGACGAGGCGGCCATACGTGAGATCGCAGCCAGCGCCTTCGATCGCACGACCAGCCTCACCTCAAGCATTACCAACCATGCCGGCATCGACTCGGGAGATCGTTGGAGGGAGCGGCTCGGGGAGATAGATGTCCCGGCGCTCATAATCCACGGAACCGAAGATCCACTTTTTCCCTACGGCAACGCACTCGCGCTGGAGAAGGAGATCCCGGACGCCCGGCTGCTACCGCTCGAGCGGGTGGGTCACGAGACGCCCCCTCGGGCTCTATGGGACGTCGTAGTCCCCGCTATCCTGGAGCATACGTCCGACCCCCAAAGCCGACCACTACTGAGCCAAAGGAGGCCTAAGTGAGCTTGAGCAGATACAGGGTGTCCGCGGGATTCGCGGTCTCGGATATGGAAAGGGCCAGAGAGTTCTACGAGGTGAAGCTCGGCCTTCCGGTGGGCACCGACACCGGCGATAACGTAGCGTACCGGTGCGGGGAGGGGACCGAGATCTACGTTTATCTCTCGCCGGATCACGCCGGCAAGTCCACGGCGACCCTGACCGGATGGCACGTGGACGACGCCGAGACGGTCGTGGACGAGCTGACCGCGAGGGGCGTCGTCTTCGAGCGCTACGACGAGGGGCCGATCGTCACGGACGAGAAAGGCATCGCGACGTTCGAGGGTGGCGCGAAGGTCGCCTACTTCAGGGATCCTGACGGGAACACACACTCGGTCGCCCAGGCGCCGAGTTCGTGACAGAGTTCGGGACGTGGACGATGGAAGGAGACGGCAATGCTGGAGAACTCTGAGGCGTTCGGCAGCTATTCGGTGGGCGATGTTTCGGAGGCCGGAAGGTTCTACGGCGAGACGCTAGGGCTGAGGGTATCCGAAGAGGACGAACCTATGAGCATGCTGGTGCTGCACATCGCGGGCGGACAGGACGTGATGGTCTACGCCAAACCGGACCACGTCCCTGCGGCGTTCACGGTCCTCAACTTCCCAGTCGAGGACATCGAAAGAACGGTAGACGAGTTGACCGAACGCGGAGTGCGCTTCGAGCGCTACGACGATACGGACGAGAGTGGCATCTTCCGCGGCGAGGGCCAGCCCATCGCGTGGTTCAAGGACCCTGCAGGTAACGTCCTCTCCGTGATCCAGCTCGATTGACCCGCGTACCGAGACCTCAAAGCCTGGAGGCTGGCGATCTGAGGGTGAAGACCGTGATCTCGGGCCTGCACAGGAAGCGGAGCCGGGCGTGGACGAATCCGAGGCCGCGGTTGACGTAGAGGAGCATGCCCCTCACGTAGTAGAGACCCCTCACGTACCGCCGCGAGAACGGAGGCAGCACCAGGCGCCTCAGGAGCGGGATCGTCACCTGGCCGCCGTGCGAGTGGCCCGAGAGCTGCAGGTCGAAGCGACCGGTCGCGCAGCTCACGTCGGCGAAGTCCGGCTCGTGGGCTAGCAGGATCGCCGCCCCCCCTTCGGGCAACTCCCGGAGCACGAGATCCAACCTGCACATCCCGAACATGACGTCGTCGATCCCCACGACGTGCAACGCCGCCTCTCCACGTCTCAGCGTGAGTACGCCGTTGATCAGCTCCTCGACGCCGCCCTCGCGGATGCAGCGGCGCACGAGCTTGACGTCCGTCAGGTAGTCGTGGTTCCCCAGGATGGCCACGCAGCCGTCGCGCGCCGAGAGGAGCCGCAGAGCCTCGATCAGACTCCCTTCGTCGAGATCCCTGGCCGAGTAGCTCGCGAAGTCGCCCGTTATTGCGACCAGGTCGGGGCGCTCGTCGTTGACCTTCTCGAAAACCCGGAGCAGGCGCTCGGGCTTCGACCAGTCGTCGAGGTGGAAGTCCCCTATCTGGGCTACCCTGTAGCCGTCGAACTCGGGCGCCAGCCGGGGCAGGATCAGCTCCACGCGCCTTACCTGCACCCAACGCGGCTCCACCTCCCGCGCGTAGAGCAGCCCGCAGGTCCCGAGTAGCGCCGCCGCGGCCACCCGCCTCGCGCCGCGGCCCTTCAAGCTGGGCTTGATCTCCTAGACCCTCCGCAGCGCTTCCCGGATGGGGGCGTCGCCGGCCAGGATCTCGAACGTCTTGCCGTAGGTGCTCTCCATCTCGAGCGCCTCGGCGAAGGTACGGGCGACGTCCGCGCGGCTGATCTCGCCGCGCCTGCCCAGGGATTCGGAGGCCTCTATCCTGTCCGTCTCTTCCCCGTCGGTGAGCCTGCCTGGCCTGATGACGGTGTAGTCGAGCCCGCTCTCTTGCAGCCGCTCGTCGGCTCGGGCCTTGGCGCGCAGATACGGCCGCATCCCCTCGACGCCGCCCTCCGGATCGTCCGCGCCCATCGAGCTGAGCATCAGGTAGCGGCGCGCGCCGTTCTCCTCAGCCGCCTCGACAAGCTTCGCGGCGCCCCCGTAGTCCATCGTCTCCTTACGGGCTTCCCCGCTACCGGGCCCCGCCCCCGCGGCGAAGATCACCGCGTCGCACCCCCGCACGGCTGTTCCAACATCGCCTTCGATCCCGTCCTTCTCGAGGTCCACCAGCACGGGCTCCGCGCCGTCGGCCTCGACGTCGGACATCTGCTCTTCTTTGCGGACGAGCCCCCGCACCTCATGCCCGTCCTCCGTCAGCATCCGCACCAGCCGCCTCGCCGTCTGGCCGTGCGCCCCCGCTACGAGTACCTTCATGGCAGCATCCCTTCTCGAACGCTCTCACTCCACTGCGGGCCAGTTTACCCTCGTTCGGCCAGGCCGTGGAGTAGCCTCCTGGCGACCACGCACGGTGCCGTGCGGCCCGCCACCCCCAGGTCGAGGGGACACGGGCAACACCGGCCGGCAAGGAGTAAGAACGTCGAGTAAGAGGTTCCCAGATCGCCTGTTGAGGATGGCCGGGGATCGCGAGTTGCATTCTGTTGCCTAGGCACCTAAGCTTACTGAAAGCGAAAACGCAATCAGGTAGAGGCTGAGAAGCCCGCTCCTACTAACGGTGGGCACCGGGACGGGCAGAGCCAGTGGTGCAACCGGCTACCGCAGGTCACGGACCTTAGGGGGCTGGTTTTTTTGTTCCTTCCCGTCCAAGAAGACAGTTCAATGCCACAGCGAAGCAGGCAGAAACCCCGAAGACGCGACGATGCCTGACGGTATGTCCGACTGGTTGAGAGAGCGCCCGCTTCCCGCGAGGGTGGGCATCTACGCCGCGACAGCGATGGTGGCCTTCTTGCTATCGACGGGCGTGGGCGCGCTTGCCGCGTTGATAATGGGCGCGGATCTTGCCTTGCCCGGAGAGCAGGAGCTCCGATCGTTCGGCGGAGGCGAGGGCGGCTCCGGACCGCTGGCAGGGGACGCCGATACCTCCGAGCAGGAGAAGGTTGCTCGCGAGGGGACCGGCCAGGGAGAAAATGGCGCTGCGTCGACCAGGCCACCCCCCTGGGAAGCGCTTCGGGGGTGCGAGCGATCCCAAGAGGACTGCGCGCGCGACTTCGTCGCCGGGGTCGCCCCGAAGGCCGAGTACGCCGGCGGAAGGATCGACACCGGCACCTCCGGGCAAACCCGCACGGTGCTGTACTTCGTGGATGCCAGGAAAGCACCGTGTGAGTACAAACGGTTCGAGAGCGCCGCCGGCGGCGATGGAGGCTCCCACTACGTCGTCTTGATCGCGGGCGAGGGGTCTTTCGGCCAGCAGCCGGACGGAGACGGCGAGGCGAACTGCCTGCCCGAACTCTAACCATGCGCGTCGTCAGTATGCACGTCAGACAAAGGAGGAGAACCTTTATGATCGCAACGTCGAAGGTGACCTGGTTCGTCGTCACGTTGGTAGCGGCCGCATTGCTGGCCGTGCCGGCCTTTGCACAGGGTGGAGGCGAAGCGGAGGTGCGCGCGGCGCACCTCTCTCCGGACACCCCCAACGTGGACGTATACGTAAACGACGAGCCTGTGGCAGAGCTACGGAACGTGTCCTACGGAACCGTCTCCTCCTACTTGCCGCTCCCCGCAGGCGCGCAGAACGTGAAGGTGTACGCGGCCGGGGAGTCCTCCAAGCCCCTCGTCGACGCGGACCTGGACCTCAGAGACGGCGCCGCCTACACCGTCGCGGCCGTCGGCCTGACGGAGGACGACTCCCTCCAGGCCCAGGTCTACGCGGACGACAACACGCTCCCCGCCGAGGAAGACGCCAAGCTGCGCGTGATACATGCCTCCCCGGACGTGGACTCGGTGGACATCGGTCCCAAGAATTCGGATGACCTGTTCACGAACCTGGGCTTCCCAAACGCCACGAGGTACGTGGAGGTGCCGGCCGGAGCTTACCCGCTTGAAGGGACGCTCACCGGATCGGACGAGGTGGCATTCACGGCCGACGCGGCCCTGGCCCCTCAGACGGTCTACACCGCGTACGGCATCGGGCTAGCGGGGGAAGACACGTTCCAGGTGAAGTTGGTCAAGGATGCGGGTGCCGGCGGCGGTCTGCGGAACGTCGAGCCCATACCGGACACGGGCGGCTTTTCGCCTACCTGGGTCCTCTTCTCCGGACTCTTGCTCATCGCAGCCGGGACATCACTCGCTCGTTTCCGCGGCGGGGGCGCACGCGGCCAGGGAGATTGAGTACCTCCGCCCCTGAGGACAATATCGGCTTTAGGGCTCCGCCCCCGACGCCGCGTCGCGGTTCTTGCCCTTCCTTTGGGACCGTATCCGTTCGGGTCCTCGCTTCGTCTAACCTTATAGGTATGTAACCCGACAGAAGGAGGCAGCCAGGGTGCCCAGCAGCAAGCAGGACAAGAACGAAGGGAAGATGGACCGGGCCAAGGGGCGTATGAAGGAGGCTGGCGGCGCCCTCACGGGCGACAAGAGCAAGAAGTCCGAAGGGCGATCGGACCAGAGAAAGGGCAAGGCCAAAGAGAAGAAGGGCGCGGCGAAGGACCTGCTCAAGTAGACGCAGCGCGCCGACGAGTAACAGGGCCGGGGTCCCGCGAGATCCCGGCCCGTTTCGTGGCGAAAAGGAAGCCAAGTTACACTCCTGTTGCCAAAAGTTTGTCACGCTGTAGCCTCAAGACCCCTGCCTACGGGTAAGGTCTTGATTTGGGCGAGGCAAAGCTGTCTCCCCAGAGGGTTGTTCGCTCGCCTATTGAGGTGGTGCAGGTATATTGAACCTCGGGTACCCGTGGTGGCTCGCGGCGGCTGTGGTCGTCGTGTTCGCGGCGCTCTTGTGGTACGTCCTCGGTGGACGGGTGCGTCCGTGGCTGGTGGTGCCGCTGGTGGCGGTGCTTGCCCCGGTCTGCGCGCTCGCCGCGGTGGTCGCCGCGATGGCGCTCTCCCTGGCCCTGACCGAGCCGCTGGAGCCGCCTCCCGCTCCAACGCGGACCGAGGTCTCAATGCCCACCACAGAGCCGCCCGAGCGCACCAGGCCCGTCAGGACCGCCAGGCCGGATCCGTCCACGGCCTCACCTTCTCCCTCGGCTTCGGCCTCGCCGTCCGCTTCACCTTCCGCATCGGCGTCCGCCTCGCCGGAGGCACGGGAGCCCTGATCTCGGCCCGGGACGTGCGGGTTCGCGACCTTTTCCTGTTTACGCACCTTTAACCGAGAGTTAGCTCTCCCGTAACCCGGGAGGCGCATAGTCCGGGTACGATGGGGCGACGGGCGAGCACGTCCCGTCCTCTCTCTGGGGTCCCGGCGCCTCACCTCGTCTGGGTTCACCTTTCGCGGTCATCCTCCGCGGCCGGGACCCCTCGTTCGATCGGGCGCCGGGCCAACTTTTCGATCGCTCCCGGCTCGCGGAAGTTTCGTCGAAATATAAACGTCCTGTTACGTCGGTAATCACACGGCCGTGTATAGTGGCGAGGGGCGGTGACGTACAAGTCGAGAGGTGTTTCGCCGCGTGGGAAGGGCTACAGGGAGGTCGAACGGATGAGCTCAGACGACGTGTTCGTGTTCGTCGGGACGTACCCCGACGCAGAGAGCGCGGAGGCAGACTACGAGGTGGTCAAGGACCTGCACTCCGCGGGGGTCGTCGGCACCTACGACGCAGCCGTGGTGAACAAGGACGATGATGGCAAGGTCCACGTCCACAAGCACGAGAAGCCTACCCAGCACGGCGCCTGGTCGGGCCTGGCCGTCGGCGCGTTGTTGGGCATCCTCTTCCCTCCCGGCATCCTGGTTGGCGGCGCCGTGGGCGCGGCGGCGGGAGGACTGATCGGCCACCTCTGGAGGGGAATGTCGCGCGGGGACCTGAAGGATCTCGGTGAAAACCTGGACGACGGAGAGGCCGCGCTCGTGGTGATCGGGGAAGACAAGCTCGAGGAGGTCCTGAAGAAGGAGCTAAAGCGGGCGGTCAGGACCTACGAGAAGGAGACCGACGCCGACGCCGCTGAGCTGCGCCGAGAGCTCGACAAGGCGATCGACGAAGCCAAGATGTAGGCTCGGCCCGCCACAGGGTCAGGCGCGGAGGCTATTCCGTGGCACGGTGAAGGGTCGGGGCCCTGTGGGGGAAACTCGAAAGGGCCCCGGCCCTTCCGATTCGGCAGGCGACCCCTCGCTAGTAACCCCCGCCCATCGACATGTGTCCGCCTCCCATCGGGGCGTAGCTGCCGCTCGCAGCCTGCGCGGGTACGCCGACGCCGACGCTTCCCGTCATATCCGGGTGTATCGCGCAGTAGTAGGAGATCGTGCCGTACCCGAAGAACTTGACCGTGTACCAGTCCCCCGGCATCAACACCCCGGAGTCGAACTGGCCGTCGTAAGAGGTAACGGTGTGGTCTACGTCGCCCGCGTTGACCCACGTGACCGCGGTACCCGGTTGCACGCTAATGCTGGCCGGGGAGAAATAGAAGTCTTTGATGTACACGACGTTCGATGAATACTGGCTCGTCGCTCGCGCGCTCGGTGCGGCGAACATGCCCAGCGCCGAGGCCACGAGCGCGGCGCCGGCGAGCTTGATCGCCTTCCCCCGCGTGATCTCTCCGATGTCCAGATAGTCCGGTTCCCTCATCGAGCTCCTCCTTTTCGCCTCGTGGGCCCGAGCTAGGCCCCTCTCCCACCGCATCGGGTTATACGCATCGGGTTCTCGTACGGTTTGGCCCAATCACGAGAGTAGTCGCACTTCCGGTAATGGCGCCAGCAAGACGGGCGCCCTCCGGGCTCCTAATCTGGCTCGGAAATAGCACATTCGGGGGATACGCTCCGACTTCCTGTGCCCTATGCTGTCCTTGCAGTAAGAGAGACCCGTCAGGAGGCGCAGGTCACCATGCAAAGGAGAGCGACGAGCAAGATACTCTGGTTGGTCAGGGGGGCCGCCTTGTTCTGGGGCGCGGTGCTGACGCTGGCCCTGATCGTGGGGGCCGCGTCCGTGGCGTTAGGGGCGAACGGAGGGAACTTCATCCTCGGCCAGAACAACACGGCAACGCTCCTCACACGCCTCACCGGCGACGTCCAGGGCGCGGCCATGCAGGTGCAGAACATCGACGACGGCGCGGACGACTCGGCCCTCTCGCTGGTCGTGCAGGATGGGGAAGCGCCGATGAGGGTGAGCTCGGAGAGGCTCGTCAACAGCCTCAACGCCGACTACGTAGACGGCAGAAGCTTTGAGTGCCCTACCGGAACGCTCTTCCACGAAGGGGTCTGCATCGAGAGAAACTCTCGAGGGTCGGCGGCCTACGATAGCGCGAGCACGGACTGCCTGAACGAAGGCAGAGCGTCTACCAACCGTGGCCGAACTGCAGACTTTCCGCAACCGTTCGGGACAGGACTTCGGTATCAGCGAGCTCACGTCGGAGAGGGAGCTCGACGACGCCGATCTCTTCTGTATGGATCGTTCGAGTCCGAAAATGGCGCCACCGTTCTCACCCCTCTCGCAGCCCTGTGGCCGTATCGTTGCGTGGTGCCTTCGAGCTGAGAGACGCCTCCTCCCAAACGTAAAGTGGCTCAGGAAGGACGCTATGGGTTTCACCGAAGTACTGGACGAGTATTTCCAGCAACGAGCCGACCAGGACCTGTTCTCCGGCGCGGTGCTAGTCACGCGGGGTAGATCTCGGCTTTACGCTCGTGCCTACGGCTATGCCAGCCGCGCGTGGCGTGTGCAAAACATGCTCGCGACGCGTTTCGACACGGCGTCCATCACCAAGCTGTTCACGGCGATCGCGACGCTACAGCTGATCGACGCGGGTCTACTGTCCCTCGACACGCGCGTCGTCGAGCGCCTGCGGCTCGACGACACGCCGTTCTCGAAGGACATAACCGTCTCGCACCTGCTCACCCATACCTCGGGCCTCGGCGACGACGCCGACGAGGAGGCGGGCGAGAGCTACGAAGACGTGTGGAAGGAGAGGCCCAACTACTCCGTAACCGAAACCCGCGACTTCCTGCCCCAGTTCGTGAACAAGCCGGCCAACTTCCCTCCAGGAGAGGGATGCCGCTACTGCAACGTCGGCTACGTCCTCCTGGGTCTCCTGATCGAGTCGACGAGCGGGATGACGTACCGCGACTACGTCCGCGAGCACATCTTTGCAGAAGCGGGGATGACTTCCTCCGGGTTCTTTCGGATGGACCGCGTAAACGACAACGTCGCCGAAGGCTGCGATCCGATCCGCGAATCGAGCGGGACCATCGTGGCGTGGAAGAAGAACATCTACTCGTACCCGCCGGTCGGGTCGCCGGACGGCGGTGCTCACGTAACGGTCGCCGACCTGGATCGGTTCCTGCGGGCGGTCAGAGCGGGCGACCTCCTCTCGCCCGAGCTGACGAGCGCGTTCCTCACCCCTCAGGTGGTGCACTCAACGATAGATGACTGGACCGAGATGTACGGGTACGGGCTGTGGTTCTACGTCGACAGCGCCAACAAGGTCGTCTGTTACGAGAAGGAGGGGATAAACGCGGGCGTCAGCGGCATGATCCGCCACTTTCCGGAGCAGGACATCACGATCACGCTCCTGTCCAACATGGAAGACGGCGCGTGGGACCCCATCTGGGACATGCACGAGATGGTGGTCGACGGCAAGCTATCGTAAAGCCCTTCCCGGAGAAGGCTCTCCGAGAAGGGCGCCGTCGACTATCCGCGGTCGGCTATCGGATAGATCGCACTACGGGCGGCTAACCCGCTCGCAGTCGGAGGCCACGAAGTCGTTCGAGCTGGCCTCCACGAAGTCGTTGCCGGTACCGCAGTAGATCCTGTCCGAGTCCCCAGGTCCTGGGTCCCCGATCCGGTCGTCTCCCGCGCCGCCGAGCAGGATGTCGCCGCCCGCGCCGCCGACGATCAGGTCGTCCCCGCCCTTGCCCTCGACCCGGTCGTCGCCGTAGCTACCGTAGAGGCCGTTTACCCCGGGGCCGATGACGAAGCCGGGGTTGTCGTTGCCCCTGCCGCCCCTTATCAGGTCGTCGCCGTAGCCGCCGTAGACAGCGTCCGCGGAGCCTCCCCCGTACAGGGCGTCGCCGCCGCCAAGCCCTTGTATGCTGTCCGACGCACTCGTGCCCGCTATGGTGTTCGGGCCGTCGTCGCCCACGAAGGTGGCCGCGAGCGCCGAACCCGCGACCAGCGCCAGCATCAGTGCCATCACCGCCCCCGTGTAACCCGCCCGCCTTGCCGATGTGCCCATATCTCTCGCCCCTCTCGTCGCATCACCCCTTGGCGGAGCATTAGCGCGAGACCACCGACAGAGCCGGCGGACGCGAGGAGCCCACGACTATGCCCCACCCCCCGCCAGTATACCTTGCTATGTAACTCAGGGCACTAGAGCCGGGAGGCCGGTGAGCGCGGCGGTGCTAGCGAGAACCGGCGAGCAGCCGCACGATGAACGAGGCGGCGAAGAACGCCGTGGCCCTCACTACTCCCTGCAACGCGGCTTCGGTGAGATCGTCCTTCACGCCCCGGCGCTCGGGTATCTGCTCGGCGATGAACCTGTTGATCGGGCGGGTCAGGATCATGGCTATTCCTATGGACAGCACGGTAAGCAGTCGCCGCTGCGTCGATTCGCTCATCTCGATGCCTCCCTTCGAGGACGCGGGCTCGGCCAGCCCGCGCATCTCCCTCACCTTGTCTATGCCCCAGACGGTGATCCCGTACCCCGGAGGCGTCTCGGCCTGCTTGACGTACCTACCGTTCAGCAGGTACTTCAAAGCGACGTCGCATTCCGGGCTCCCGGGCTCGAAGCCCGCCGCCTTGGCCGCGCTCTGGTCCGGTGATGAGTCGGGGTCGCCGATCTGGACCGGTTTTAGCGGGTTGTGCCCCGACAGGTCGTAGAAAGCTCCGAGAAGGCGCCACGCGTCCGCCTCTACGCCGCTCGTTGCCATTGGCTGCCCTCCTCCGCCGTGCGAACGTCTTGTCAGGTTACTGGCCACGGGCATCAGAGCAGACAGCTCGAAGCCCAGGACCTCCTCCAACGATGTACCCTGCGGGTGGCTAACGTAAGCGCGTGTGCGCTACTCGTCCTCCTCTTCGTCTCCGTCGTCGTCCTCTTCTCCCCCGCACCCCGCCGCGGCGAAAGCGACCAGCCCGACCGTCCAGGCTGCGCCGAGCCCGAGGAACCTTCTGCGGCTGACCGGTATGGTCCCTGGCGCCCCGGCGCCGGCCTCTCGCTGCGCGTCGTCGTCGACGGTGTGGTCCATGGCCTCTCCTTCCCTGTCTCTGGCACCATCAGTCTAACGCGGCGCGCGGATCTCCCGCAGGGTGGTAAGACACGGTCCCCTCGTGCAAAATAAGCGCTGGCTGCGGGAGGAGTCGCATGGGGCGCGCGCGGCGACCTAGAGGGGGATGGTACTTGCCTGGTCCGGGAGCGGTGAACGGGTGGCGGGGGTTGGTGCTGGCGAGGGCGGTCGTGGCGCTGGTCGTCACGGTCCTGGCGCTTACGGCGGCGTCCTCCGCGGGGAACGAGGCCGTCGCCCAACAAGGCAAACCCGACCCTCCGAAGGTGAACGCCGGGGCCTGGGCACTCGTCGACACCGAGACCGGGCTCTACCTGGCTGGCAAGAACGCCGACAAGCGGATGCCCATAGCCTCGACCACCAAGATCATGGTCGCCCTCGTGGCGCTGGAGGAGGGGGTCGAACCTGGACGAGGAGGTCACCATCTCCGACCAGGCCGAGCGCTTCGTGGGCTTCACCTACAGCAACGTGGGTCTTATCAAGGGCGAGCGCCTGAGCGTGAGGGAGTTACTCGTCGCCTCGCTCGTCCCCTCGGGCACCGAGGCGGTCTACGCCCTTGCGGAGCACCTCGGCGGTGGAGGCGGCAAGGCCGGCGTGGAGAACGCGGTCGAGGAGATGAACCGCAAGGCTGAGGAGATGGGCCTCGAGAACACCCACTTCGAGAACCCGGCCGGTCTGGATGAGCGCGAGCACTACTCCAGCGCCCGCGACCTCGCGGAGATCACGCGCGCCGCGATGGAGTACCGCGTGTTCCGCGAGATAGTGGACACCGAGACGGACACCATAAGCACCCAGACCAGGGAGATCGAGGTCGTGAACACCAACAACCTCCTCTACCTCTACGAACCGGCGACGGGCGTCAAGACGGGCACCTCGCCCGAGGCGGGTCCCTCGCTCGTGGCCTCGGCCACGGAAGGCGAAGAGTCCTACGTCGCGGTCTTGCTCGACGCCAGGGGCGAGCAGTACCGCTTCGGTGCCGCGCAGGCCGTGCTCGACTTCGGCTTCGCCGACTACGAGCGGGAGTCGCTGGTGCGCGAAGGCCAGGTCTACGACGAGATCGACGTGCCCTTCCGCCGCGAAGAGACGGTTGGGCTCGCCGCGGCCGAAGACGTGCCTGGGCTCGCGGGTCCAGGCCTCGAGGTCGAGCGCCGCACCACCACGCAGGAGCCGCCCCCCAAAGCGAGCGCCGGCGAGGAGCTGGGCACCATCGAGGTCCTCGTGGACGGGCAGAGCGTTGGCAACGCGCCGCTCGTCACGCAGAAGGGCTACGAGGAGGCGTCGCTGTGGCAGAAGATCCGGTACTGGTCCTCCGGAGCCGCCAGAAGCGTCTCCGGCTGGGTGTCCGGTCTGTTCTCGTAGGCGGGAGGAGACGCCCGGGGTCGGTTGCGCGAACCCTGCCCCGGCGGATAATCTGCTCCTTACAGGTTCGGCTAGCGGAGGAGCGTCGATGGCAAGTGTCGGGGAAAAGGTTCCGTACTTCGAGTTGCCGGATCAGCAGGGCTATCCCTGGAGCCTCTCCGGCGAGCTCGAGGTCGGATCGGTCGTGCTCGTCTTCTACCGGGGCGACTGGTCCCCCTACTGCAACGGACAGCTCGCCGTCTACGCGCGGCGCTTCGCGCAGTTCGAGCGGCGCGGGGCGCAGGTCGCGGGCGTCAGCGTCGACCCCCCGACCAACAACGCGCGGCTGGTCGGCAAGCTCAGGCTCCCCTTCCCGCTCCTGAGCGACCCTGGCGGCGAGCTCGCCAGGCGCCTCGAGTTGTGGGACAGGGATGACGCCGTTGCGAAGCCCGCGGTCCTCGTGCTCGACCGCTCGGGCGGGATCCGCTACCTCTACGCCGGCGGCGACCCCGCGGACCGCCCCGATGACGAGGAGGTCTTCAGGAGCTTGAGAGGGATCGACACCTCGATCGAACGCCTCACCGGGGGACCGGAGCTCGTGGTCTCCGGCGCGGAGGCCCGCCGCAATACCCTGCGTCGGGACAGGCCCCACATGGCGCTCGACCAGCTACTTACCTTTTATCAGGGAGCCATGTCCGCGACCGGCATCCTCTCCGGCAGGTTCGGGGGGTGGGGCCGTTCGGGACGAAAGGCGGTGGGGGCGGCGAGCGGGTACGAGACGATGTTGCGCGCGTACCACGAGGCGCTGGAGGAGACCGCGCGGCTAGCTCGCCAGGAAGCCTGACGCTACGAGGT
This sequence comes from uncultured Rubrobacteraceae bacterium, assembly GCA_963800975.1. Taxonomy (GTDB): domain Bacteria; phylum Actinomycetota; class Rubrobacteria; order Rubrobacterales; family Rubrobacteraceae; genus JALYGY01. Next base: position 206,647 of record CAWDDB010000002.1, read on the forward strand.
CAGAACGCGTTCGTTGCCGCCGCTATGCCGGCGGCCAGGCACAGCACGGCGGCACCGAGCCCGCCGGCGGCGACGAACAGGATCCCCCGCAGCAGCGCGCCAGGGAATCCGCTCTTCTCCGGGAGCCTGCGGATCGCGGCCACGTACATGCCGCAGAACGATGCCAGCACGCAGACCCCGAACGCCGCCAGCGACAGGAGCGCCAGCGCGGGGTCGACGTAGAGATCCCTGTAGAGGACGAGTACCACCACAAGGACCGCGGTGCTGACCGTGCTCAGGTGCTTGAAGACCTCGAAGTAGCCGCGCAACGCCTCCCTCTCGCGCCCTTCGTCTCGCGCCCCGCGCACCCAGAGCTGTCCGGCACGGTCGTCCGCGCCCCCCCCGTTGGCCGTACCCCTGTCCTCTTCCATATCGGCCATTGTCGCACGGTGGCCGGGTTCCCGCGTGGTCCAGACGGCCGCGGCCAACTATAATCGCTAGCCTGGATGCTTCGGAGGAGCGGCGGGTGCGTAGAGGGCTGACGAGGCGGGACTTCCTGAAGGTCGCGGGCGCAGGCATCGCCGGGGCGACCCTGCTCGGCGGATGCGGTCCGGGCCCCGGCGGCAGCGACCGCGCGAACGTGGTCCTGGTGGTGGTGGACAGCCTCAGGAGGGACCACATCGGCGCCTACGCCAACCCCTGGATAAGTACCCCCAACCTCGACGCCCTAGCCCGGCAGAGCCTGCTCTTCGGGCGAGCCTACCCGGAGTCGCTTCCGACCATCTGCGCCAGGCGAGCCATCCACACAGGCTTCAGGACCTTCCCGTTCAAAGACAGGCCCGAAGAGCAGGAGAAGGCGCCCGCCTACGGTTGGCTCCCCATCCCCCCCTCGCAGGCCACGCTGGCCGAGACGCTCGAGGCCACGGGCTACCAGACCGCGCTCGTCACCGACACCTACCACCAGTTCCGGCTTCCAATGGGCTTCGGCCGCGGGTTTATGACCTACGATTGGATCCGGGGCCAGGAGAACGACCGCTACAAACCCCCGCTGCCGGCCCCGGACGGGGAGATGCGCGAACGGTATCTCCTGCACGGGGAAGCCCACAAAGCCCGCCAGTACCTCGCCAACGTCAGCGGCAGGACGAAGGAGGAGGACTGGTTCGCCCCGAAGGTGTTTATCCGGGGGATGGAGCTCCTCGAAGGGGCGAGCAAGCGCGAGCCTTTCTTTCTGGTCGTCGACTGCTACGACCCGCACGAGCCCTGGGACCCGCCCGAGAAGTACAGCAGCCTCTACGACGACGCCTACGACGGGCCAGAGCCGTTTACCTCCCTTTACGGCCGCGACGACTACCTGACCGAGCGGCAGCTGCGCCGGATGCGGGCGCTCTACGCCGGGGAGGTGACCATGACGGACCGCTGGCTCGGCAACTTCCTGCAGAAGATGGCCGAATTGAACCTCTTCGAGACCACGCTCGTCGTCTTCCTGGCGGACCACGGCCACGCCCTCGGGGAGCACGGATACACCGGAAAGCCCCACTACGCGCTCTGGCCCGAGCTGATCGACATCCCCTTCATGATCCGCCACCCCGCGGGCATCGCCGCGGGCCAGGAGAGCTCCTTCTACGCCTCGACCCACGACGTCGCCCCAACCATCCTGGGCTTCCTCGGCATAGAGCCGGCCGATCGGATGGAGGGCCAGGATCTCTCGGTGCTCTTCGACGGCAAGGGACTGGATCCGCGCCCGCACTTCACCCTGGGCTACAGCGATTTTGTCTGGACTCGGGACGAAGGGTACGCGATGTTCGGGCGCAACGACGGGGCGGACTCGAAGCTCTACGACCTGAGCGCGGACCCCCAGATGAACAAAGACGTGGCCGGCGCCAACCCCGGCGTCGTCAAGAAGATGTTCGACGAGTACGTCGTCGGCGACGCAGGCGGCCCGCTCCCCACTTACTAGCACCTGCTTCACGTCGAAGACGGCTCCTCGGCTTTCCGGAGCGAAAGAAGATGACAGCTGAAATGCGAGAGCCGGCGGAGCCTGCCCGAGCGGGACGACAAGCGTAGCGCACTGGCACCTCAGGTATATTCTTGGTCATGGACGACCGTTCGCGGCCGGGGACTGTGCCCTTGCAACCGTTTTTCGACAGGGAGACGGGACGGTTGCGCGCGCTGTGGCGGCTGCTCGTGCAGTTCATGGCCTACGCGCTTGCCGTTCCGCTTCTCGCCGGTCTGCTGGTACCCGCGTTGCTCCGATCTCCCGGCGCGGTCGCCGGGTCTCCGATGTTCCCGCTCGTCGCCAGCATGGCCGGGTTGGTGGGGGCGGTGCTTACCGTGTGGCTCGCGGGCCGCCTGCTCGACGGGCGGTCCTTCGCGGACTTCGGGTTTCACCTGAACCGTTCGTGGTGGTTGGATCTCCTTTTCGGGATGGTACTCGGCGCGCTGCTCATGACGGGCGTGTTTCTGGTGCAGCTTGGCCTCGGGTGGATAACGGTCACGGGCACCTTCGTCTCCGGCCTGACCGGCGCGCCGTTCTGGCTTGCCGTGCTCGTCCCGGCCGCGGTCTTCCTGTGCGTAGGCTTCTACGAGGAGCTTGTCTCGCGCGGCTACCAGCTGCGCAACGCCGCAGAGGGGCTGAACCTTCCCGGCGTGGGTCCCCGCAACGCCGTTCTTGTGGCCTGGGCGCTGTCCTCGGCCTTCTTCGGGTTCCTCCACGCCGCCAACCCCAGCGCCACCCTGATGAGCACCGTCAACGTTGCCCTGGCCGGGTTGTTGCTCGGTTTCGGTTACGTGCTGACCGGCGAGCTCGCCATCCCCATCGGTTTGCACATCGCCTGGAACTTCTTCCAGGGCACGGTCTACGGGTTCCCCGTGAGCGGGCTGAGCGTCGGGAGCGCGACTTTCCTGAAACTGGACCGCGGCGGCCCTGACCTCTGGACCGGCGGCTCCTTCGGGCCAGAGGGCGGGCTGATCGCCCCGGCGGCCATGGCCGTGGGGGTCTTGCTGATGGGGCTCTGGGTGCGCCTCCGCCGCGGCGAGGTCGGGGTCGACGCCCGGATCGCGCAGGGTCCAAAGCCGTCCCGTATCCGGGAGGAGCCATCCTGACCAGCGAGGGCCGCTCCGATGCGACCTTCCCGGCCGGGTCGCGATGACCGAAGCTCCTCTACGCTTCGTCACGTTCCTAGCCCCGAACATGACCGGCGTGTACCGATTCGTGGCCGACTACGTCGGGCGGAGGCTCGGGCGCACGACTGAGTTGAGCGTCGGCTCCTCCTTCGACCAGTTCGCCGCCGGGGAGGCCGACGTCGGCTTTATCTGCGGCCTGCCCTACGTGCACCTCGCCCGCGAACCGCACCCGCCGGTCGAGTTGCTGGCCGCGCCGGTGTTACACGGCGAACGGTACCGGGACAGGCCCATCTACTTCTCCGACGTCATCGTCCAAGCGGGCAGTCCCTGCCGGTCCTTCTCGGACCTGAGGGGCCACTCATGGGCCTACAACGACCCGGATTCGCACTCGGGTTACAACGTGACCAGATATCGGCTGGTGCGCATGGGCGAGACGCGCGGCTTCTTCGGGAGGGTGGTGGAAGCGGGGTCTCACCAGAAGTCCATCCGCATGGTCTGCGACGGCGAGGTAGACGCTTCGGCGATCGATTCCCAGGTGCTGGCCGTCGAGCTACGCGACCGCCCGAGCCTGGGCGAGCGCCTGAAGGTGATCGACACGCTGGGCCCGGTGAGTATACACCCCGTCGTAGCCGCGAGCCGGCTGCCGGAAGATCTCAAGGCCGGCGTGAGGGCCGCGCTGCTGCAGATGGCCCGCTCCCCGGCAGCCAGGACCGAGCTCGACCGCGGCCTCGTCGACCGTTTCGTTCCCGTCGCCGACGAGACCTACGACGACGTCAGGGCCATGCTGGTTGCTTGCGAAAAAGCAAACTTCATGACCCTGCGCTAGGGACGGCGCGGGGCGCCGGGATCTCGGTCTAGCCGCGATCCACCTTCTCATCTGCCCGATCCAGGCCGAACGCGTGGTCGAGCGAAAGGCCCCCGGGACCGGCCAGCAGGATCACGACGAACCCCGCAATCAGGGCGAGGTCGAGCTCGGCGCCGGCCCCGGCTTGCGGGGGAGCGATGAGTCCCACGTTGACCTTCACGAGCAGGATCGCGACGGCGAGGTTGATCGTGAGAAGGAGGGCGGCCAGGCGCGAGAACAAACCAACGATGAGCAGGATGCCACCGACGAGCTCGACGAAAGTCACCACGAAACCCATGAGGATCGGCAGGGGTACGCCAAGCTCCGCGAGGAACTGGCCGAAGTTCGCCGGACCTCCCACAAGCTTCTGCCACCCGTGGGCGGCCATGATCGTCCCGACTATCAGACGCACCACGAGCGGGGCCAGCCCCGCGAGCCGATCCAGCGGCGAGAGTGCCAGCGTTCTCATTTCGTGTCTCCTTTCGGCCGGGCGTTTTTGCCTGCTCCGTTAAGACGGTTTATACGCACCAGAAGGTGAACCGGACGACCACAGCGCAGAAAAGCTCCGAGGGTTCAGGCACCAACCCCAGAACTCGCTTCCCTGGTCAACGCGGGGGCTGTGCCTCGTCTTCGTCGTAGAGCTTCGAGGTGTCGGGGCGTGTTAGGAGGTCGAGGATCCAGTCCACCAGCACGCGCGTCCGGTTCACGTTGTGCCCGAGCTCGTAGAGGTAGACCATCCTCCAGATGATGGCCCCGAGGCGGCCGCTGATCTTCACGCCCATGATGTCGGTGAGCGCGCTCTCGCCGCCCAGGTCGACTAGCTGACCAAGCGGCCGGTAGCGAAACGGTACAAGCTGCTCCGCCCCTCCTATTCCCCGGACCTCCGAGGCCAGGTTGCGGGCGGCGACGACGCCTTGCTGCTCGGCGGCCTGGGCGAGCGCGGGGACCGGAGGGCCGTCGCAGTCCACGAAGACCGAGTCGCCGATGGCATAAACCTCAGGCCTGTCCTTCACGCGCAGGTGCTCGTCCACTACGATGCGCCCGCGTTTGTCCTTTTCGACGTCCAGCCCGGCGACCAGGGTACCCGGGTCGATGCCGGCGGCCCAGACCACGGTGCGGGCGGGGATGTCGCGGCCGCTAGTGAGCGAGATGCCGTCGGGCCGTACCTCCGTGACCTTGGCGTCGTTCACGACCTCTACCCGCCGGGAGGCGAGCCTGCGCTGTGCGGCGTGGGCCAGCGCGGGGTCTATGCCCTTGAGTATGCGATCTCCCGCGTCCACGAGGACGAGGCGCACGCGGTCGAAGTCCACGTTCGGGTAGTCCCCTTTGAGGACGTCGAAGATCAGGTCGTTCGTGTCGGCGGCCGCCTCGACGCCCGTAGGCCCCCCGCCGACGAAGACGAACGTCAGCAGGTCGTCGGGGGCCTCCGTCCCGAGCCGCTCGGCATCCTCGAAGCTGTCTATGACTGTGTTTCGAACCCTCAGCGCGTCTCGCAGACCCTTGAGATTGACCGAGTGTTCCTGGGCGCCGGGTGTGCCGAAGTAGGCGGTTCGGCTGCCGGGGGCGAGGACAAGGTAGTCGTATGCGAAGGCTCCCTCCTCCCTGGTCTCCACCTGCCGAGCCCCGAAGTCCACGCTAGTCGCCTCGGCTTGAAAGAACTCAGCCCCGAGGGGTTGGATCCGACGCCGGATCGATTGCGCTATGTGGCGCACCTCGATGTTCCCCGAGATGACCGAGGGAACCATCGGCCAGAACGTCGTGAAGTTGACCCGGTCCATGAGCGCCACGCCCACGTCCGGATCGCCTTTAAGCTCCTCCACCAGCTTCTCCACCAAGGCGAGTCCCCCGAAACCACCCCCCACGATGAGGACCTTCCTGCGGGCGCGCGAGTATCGGGTGCTCAGGGGCGTCGGCCGCCGCAAGGCCCGGTACGCCACCGCCCCACCGGCTAGCCCCGCGACCGCCGCCAGTTTCCTTCTCATAAGATGCGGCTCCTCCGCTAATCGCCAACTGCAAATAGCAATCTACCCGAAAACCGGTCAACTCGTCGACACCTCGGAGTTCTCGCCACCGAGAAAGGTGGTTGCACCTTAGGCGCTCTCAATGGGTCGGCCTACCGGCCGGCCAGCCAAGGCCCTGACGGCGGGGCGCCCGGCCGACAGGCAGAGATGCTGACAAGGCGCAAACCGATGCGCTAGGCTACGAGGTGTAAGCAGCGTCGGGGGCATCTCGCTTGGGTATCGTCGTCCAGAAGTATGGCGGAAGCTCGGTGGCCACCGCCGAGCACATAAGGGCTGTGGCAGACAAGGTGGGCCTTGCTCGCGAGTCGGGCCTGGACCTCGTCGTGGTCGTATCGGCGATGGGCAAGACCACGGACAGGCTCCTGAGGCTGGCCGGCGAGGTGAGCCGGGACCCCTCTCCGCGCGAGATAGATCAGCTACTCTCCACCGGCGAGGAGCAGTCGGTGGCGTTGCTCGCGATGGCGCTGCACGATCGGGGCGTCGCAGCGGTCTCGCTCACGGGTCCGCAGGCGGGGATGACGGTAACGGGGAGCTACGGCTCGGGGGTTATCTCGGAGATCAGGCCCGAGCGGATACACAGATTGCTCAACGAAGGCCAGGTCGTCATAGTCGCCGGCTTCCAGGGGATGAACGCCCTGGGCGACGTCATCACGCTCGGGCGCGGCGGCTCCGACACGACGGCCGTCGCGCTCGCGGCGGCGATAAAGGCGGAGCGGTGCGAGATCTACACCGACGTGGACGGCATCTACACAGCCGACCCCCGAATAGTGGAGCGAACAAGACGGATAGGCGTGATCTCGTCTGAGGAGATGGCCGAGATGTCGTGGCGCGGGGCGAAGGTGATGCACCCACGCGCCGTGGAGCTCGGCGCCCTCTACGGCGTCGAGATACACGTCCGGTCTTCCTTCGCTGAGGGACCGGGCACCGTCATAACGGGAGGAGAAGACTTGGAACACCTGGAGACGCGCGAGACCCTGGCCGGCATCGTCCACGACCTCGACGTCTCGCGGGTGACCCTCAACGGCATCCGCACCGGGCCTGGCACGCTCAGCCGCGTCTTCGCGCCCCTGGCCGAGCGTGGCATCTCGGTGGACGTCATAGTCGAGAGCGGCGTCAAGGAGGGGGGGGCGGACGTAGCTTTTACCGTGCGGCGCGCGGACTTCGAGGAGGCGAGGAGGCTCGCGGGCGAGGTAGCTTACTCTCTAGGCGGCGTGGTCGAGGGAGAGGAGCAACTCGGCAAGGTGTCGGTCGTCGGGACGGGGATGCTGAACAGGCCCGGTTACGCCGCCCGCATGTTCGCCTCGCTCGGGGAGGCAGGCATCCCGATAAGGATGGTCTCGACCTCCGAGATACAGGTCACGTGCGTATTGCCCGCAGAACGGGTAGAAGAGGCGGTAAGGGTTTTGCACAGGGACTTCGAGCTGGAGGAGAGAGATGTTTAGCGGAACGTTCACTGCCCTCGTCACGCCTTTCAGGAACGGCGAGGTGGATGTCGAGGCGCTGGAGGGGATGATCGAGTTCCAGATCCAGCACGGGGTGAGCGGGCTAGTCCCCTGCGGCACCACCGGCGAGACGCCGGCGATGAGCGAGGCCGAGGATCGCCTCGTGGTCGGGACCGTCGTGCGGGTCGCCGACGGCAGGGTTCCGATCATAGCCGGCACCGGCTCCAACAGCACGGACATGGCGATCAAGTACACGAAGATGGCCGAGGAGGTCGGCGCCGACGCCTCGCTGCAGGTCGCCCCCTACTACAACAAGCCGACGCAGGAGGGCCTCTACAGGCACTTCGAGGCGGTAGCGGAGAGCACGAGGCTGCCGCTCGTTCTGTACAACATCCCCGGCAGGACGGGCGTTACGATCTCGGCCGAGACCATGGCCAGGCTCGCCGAGGTCCCCAACGTGGTGGGGGTCAAGGACTCGACCCTGTCCATGAACATGATCGCCGACATCATAAGCCTCTGCGGCGACGACTTCGCCGTCCTTTCGGGCGACGATCCCATGACCCTCCCCCTCGTCTCGCTCGGGGGGCGCGGCGTGATCTCCGTCGCCTCGAACGTAGCCCCTGGCGCCGTCTCGGACATGGTGAAGGCCCTGCTGGACGGCGAGTGGGAGCGCGGTCGCGAGCTCCACTACGAGCTCCTGCCCCTGTTCCGCGCGCTCTTCCTCGAGACCAACCCCATCCCCGTCAAGACCGCTGCGTCCCTGCTTGGGCTGTGCAGCGACGAGATGCGCCTCCCGCTCGTTCCGATGCAAGACGACAACTTGCGCACCCTGCAACAGACCCTGGACCGCTCCGCCCACCTCCTGCCCACCCCGGAAGAGGTGTGAACTTGGCGCCGATCCGCATCGCCGTCGTCGGCGCGGCCGGCCGCATGGGTAGCGAGGTCGTGCGCGCCGCGCTCGAGGACGAGAACTTCGAGCTCGTCGGCGGCGTGGTAGAGAGAGGCGCCCCGGAGCTCGGCGCCGACCTCGGCGAGCTGTGCGGCCTGGGTGAGACCGGGGTCTCAGCGACGCAGGATCCGCCCGAGAGCGCCGAGGCCCTCGTGGAGTTCACCACCCCCGAGGCGACCGTCGAGCACCTGGCCTACGGCAGGCCACTCGTCGTCGGGACCACGGGCCTCGTCGGCGAGCAACTCGCGCTGGTCGAGGAGGCCGCCGGGGACGTGCCCGTGGTGCTTGCACCCAACATGAGCGTCGGGGTCGCCCTGATCCGCGACGTGGTCAGGGAGCTCTCCGCGAAGCTCGGGCCTGAGTACGATCTCGAGATCGTAGAGACCCACCACAGGCACAAGGTTGACGCCCCTTCGGGCACTGCCCTGCTCCTCGCGCGGGCCGCCGCAGACGGCCGGGGAAGGGAACTCGACGACGTCGCCGTCTTCGGACGCGAGGGCCGCGCGCCGCGCGAAGAGGGTGAGATCGGGGTCCACGCCCTGCGCGGCGGCGCGGTGGTCGGCGAGCACCGCGTTCACTTCTACGGCCCGGGCGAGGAGATCGGGATCTCCCACCGCGCCCTCTCCCGCCAAACGTTCGCGGCCGGCGCCCTGCGCGCCGCGCGCTTCGTCGCCGGGGCGAAGCCGGGCCTGTACTCTATGCGCGACGTGCTGGCCTGAGCGATTATCAGGGCCGGTTCGTGGTCAGGCTCAGAGCCTACTCGTCCACCCTGGATCCGGTCGAGACCACGTAGTGTGCGCCACGCGACGTGAGTACGTGGAAAGCGACCTGCGTCAGCCGCGTCCCTCAGGGGACGTTTCCTCTCCCCAGGTTGAGATCAGGGTTTCGACCCAGTTACGGTCAACGCCCATCGTCTCCGAGATCTCATCCGCCGACATGCCTGTTCGCCGCAGGCGCTCGACCTCCTCCTCGAGGCAGACTTCGTCTCCGCCTTCAACCACCGGCTCCCTCCTTGGGCAATCGCGGTCGCTGGAGATTGTAAGGCAAAAATAACAGCGCCAGCATCAACGTCTGTACCATCGTACGGCTTCGCGGTATGCAAAGGCGCAGTACACGGCCCTCCGAAGGAGGGATACTCGTGTCGAACCGATCGAGTAGCGTAGGCTACCATCAGGGCCGTGATCCGCGTGCGCGCCATAGAACGCGGCGACCGGCCCTGGGTTGCCCGCCGGCTGCGGGACGCCTTCGGAGACGCCACCGTGGCCCGCAAAGGCGCCCGGATCGACGCCTCCGTCCTCCCCGGCTTCGTGGCCACAGACAACGGACGACCCGTCGGCCTGCTCACGTACAACGCGGTCCACGGTGAATGCGAGGTCGTCGCCGTCGTCAGCGCAGAGGAGGGTCGGGGGATCGGGCGGGCCTTGATGGACTCGGTCCGCGGCCACGCCACCAGCGCCGGAAACCGCCGCCTCTGGCTCATCACCACGAACGACAACACCAGAGCAATTCGCTTCTACCAGCAATGCGGGATGAGCATGTGCGCCTTCTACCGCCACGGCGCGCGCCGCTCCAGAAAGGCGAAGCCCTCGCTCCCGGAACGGGGGGCCGACGGTATCCCGCTCGAACACGAGCTCGAGCTCGAGATGCTTCTAGTCGGCGCGGAAGTACCGTAGACCTTGCGGCTTTTCTCATCGCGTCGTACCCGGAGTCCGGGGCTCGATTCATCGCGGATTCATCGACCGCGGGTAGGGTGATGGCCGGGGCGGGACTCTGCCGGTAATTCCCCTTACCCTCCGGCTCCGCCCCCTCTCGATCCGGCGTCGACGCGCGAAGCGTGGCCATCTTGGCGGGTATTCAGTCGATGGTGTGGAGATTCCCCGGGAAGGTCCTGCGTAGCAAGTCACAGTCGGTTGATACTCACTGATGTGCCGATTGTGTCTTGTGACGCGGTTGTCGGCCTACTGAGGCTTTCGGCTAGCGTTTAGGTCCCAATGGGCCCGGGCTTGCTACCGCGAACTACCGAGAACGTGTCTTACCGGAAGGTCAGTGCATAAAGGGGCGGGGCGGAGACCGGAGCCGTTGAACTCCGGCCCCCGAAAGGGTTCCCCGCTACGGCGCGGTGGCGCAGAACGCTTCGGGGGTCACTCTCCAGAGGAGGTCGGTCGGCTCCTCTTCGTGCGCTTCCACGAAGACGGACGTGTCACCGCCGGTTACCTTGTTGACCACGACGTTCGCCTCTCGGTTCGGAGGGCTTCCCTCCGTGGCGCCGAAGATGTCGTAGCCGGTGCCCACGACCATCTTCCCCGTCGGGCAAGACACCGTCACGGTCTTGGGGGACTCCGAGTTGAAGGCGCCGATAGCGAAGACCCGCTCCAGGCCGTTCACCCCGATCTGGTCCGCGTCCCTGCCGTCTATCTGGTCCGCGTTGAGGTTGGTGACCACCTTGTCCGAGTTGACCCTCATCGGGGCCTCCCCTGGGTTCACGACGAGGCTGAGGGCCTGGTCGTTGACTCCCGCGTTCGTGTTCTGAACCTGCATGGCTGCCCCGTTTACGTTGGCGGTGAGCTTGGTGAGGGCGGTGGCGGCGTTGGTCGCCCGCCCCAGTAGGAACGGCTGCCCGTTGGCGGCCAACGCCATGGACGCCGCCCCGAACACCAGGGCAAGCGTCACCACCGCGCCCCCGAACAGGGCCATCCCCTTGGTTGCCCACAACGCCTTCCTCGCCGCGCTTCTCAGCATGATCTCTCCTGCCTCCTTCGTCTTCGCTTTCGCACAACTAGGGGGCAGAGTAGGGGAGGGAGGAGGTCGCGCTCATCCGTAGAATTACGCAATCGGGTTACTTAGCTACTCAATTTCGCGACCATCCGGAGCGGACTGCTGACAACGCGCCTTCCCCGAAGGTGGGTGGATAAGGGCAAGAGAAGCACGGACGAGGTCATAACGCCTCGTCTCTGCCCCACCTTCGTTACACCCGGCACCGCACCCCACCTTTCAGGGGATGCCGGTCTGCCTGTCTCCCTGGGCAGCGTCGACGTCGGTAGCCGTGTCCGTGCCCGGTCCGCCCGAGAAGAAGTCCGCGCCGACTCCCCCGCTCAGCGTGTCCTCGCCTTCGGCCGCCCGCAGCGTGTCCTCGCCCCCCTGCCCACGCAGGGCGTCGTCGCCGGGTGCGCCGCAGATCAGGTCGTTGGCGGCGCGCCCCGAGACCGAGTCGGCGCCGTTCCTGGCGAAGATCATGTCCGAGTTAGCGGTGCCGAGGAGGACGTCGCGGGCGCGCGTGCCGACCTGGACCTCGATCGGGACGGAGGCGGTGTCCTCCCCGTCGCTAACCTCCACCGTGAGGGTCGAGTCGACCCTCGTGGCCGCAAAGGTAGGACGGACGCCGAGGGTACGCTCGGCGCCTGTGCCGCCGAAGGAGATGTTCTCCTCGGACACGACGGCCTGGTTGGAGGAGGTGGCCGAGAGGGTAAGATCCGCCGGGTCGCTCTCGGCGTCCGCGACGATGAGGTTTATCGTCCCCGCGGGAGCGTCGCCTCCCTCCGGCTTGCAGTCCCCGCCCGCCGCGACGCCCACGGTGGGCGCCTGGTTGGGGGTGTAGGTGATCGTCACCAGCCCATCGCCCTGGCGTATGCCGTTCTCGAAGCTCACGTCGGTGGCCGCCGGGGTGGCGTAGCTGCTGCCGCCGCCGCCAGGGAAGCCGACGATGCCGTCGGTGCCGCCGCCGCCGCCGCCGTAGTAGCCGCCACCGCCACCGCCGCCGCCTCGATCTGCGCTGTTGGCACCTTTGCCGCCCTGGCCCAGGCTGCCGTTGCCGGCACCGAAGGCGCCCGCGCCGCCGGCCGACTGGGTCCCGCCCTCGCCTCGATAGCCCTGGGGCGCGACGCCGGCGCCGCCGTTCGGGTGGCCGCCGTCACCGCCGGGGTTTTCGAAGAGGGTGCCCGCCCCACCGCCGCCGCCGGCCACGAGCAGCCGGTCGTCCAATCCGTAGGCGCCCGTACGCACGTCCGACGCGCCCCCGCCTGCAGGGCCATCACCTGACGCCCCATCGCCGGGAGCACCGCCGCCGTTGAAACCAAACGTGCCGCCGACCAGGATCCGGTAGGCGTCGCCGGGCGTCACGCTCAGGGTCGCCCTCACCCGCCCTCCAAGGCCACCGGGGTCGTTGACTGAACGGCCCTGGGCGCCGAAGACGTCGAAGGTGGCCTGGCTCACCCCATCAGGAACCGTCCAGCTCTGGGCCGCCCCGGTGTAGTTGAAGGTACACACAATCTGGCTGCCGGAGGGCTGGCAGTTAGCCGGAAGGGTCGATTGAGCCTCAGAAGCCGGCGCAACCAGCACCGCAAGCGAGAGAGTCCCCAGGATGGCAGCCACCAAACCTGCCATCACCGCCTTCGTCTTCTCCGCCCTAAACCACCTGGCACTGGCTTGCGTGCCCATCTCTTTCCCCTTTCGAGAGGGGGCGGGGCTCGCCAGCCCCGCCTAAAGCTGTACAACAAAGGCCACCCTAGCAAGCATCTTGACCAGGCGCATCACCCAGATGAGTGATGTTTGAAACCTTCTTGGTGAACTTCGTAGAACGCCGTCACGCGAAGTCCACCTTCGGAGAACTGGTCTTACCGGAAGGTGGGCGAATAGGCCCAGCGAGAACCGTTGAGGCGGGTACCACCCCGGTCGCGCTACTTCGCCGCGTACACCAGGACTTCCCCGGCGGCGAAGGTCGGGCTCGGAAGAACATCGCTCAGGTTGTGGCTCACCCACTCTTCGGCCCTCCTGTTGCTCTCCTCCGCGCTGTGCTGGTCCTCGAAGAGGCTCACCGAGCCGATCTCGCCCTGCCCGGCGTTCAAGACGAAGTAGGCCACGAACCCCGGCGTCTCCCGCATGATGGGCACGAAGCCCTCCTCGACCCGCCTGGCCACCTCCTCGACCGAGCCGGGGTCCACCTGGTACTGCCGTATCGCTGCGAACATCCGATGCTCCTTCCTCCTGTTCACCCGATGCACCGCTGGTGCCACCAGAGACATACCCCAAGGTGGTCATCGCGTAACGCCCGTTACGTTCAAAAACGCCCCGATGGTGGTAATAGGAGTGGTAGGGCCAGAGCAGGCCCGGCCAGGAACGGAGGACCCATGACCTTGATCAGGCTGCAGAGGCACGAGCATCCCGCTCCACCGCACCACGAGATCCGCCAGACGATGGTCATCGACTCCGGGGAGAACATCGTGGGGGCGGTGGAGAACCTCTACGTGGAGGAGGACGGCAGGCGGCTGCGCTTCCTGGACGTCGTCACGAGCGGCTTGCTTGGCCTGGGAAGGAAGCACCACCTGGTCCCGGTGGAAGCCGTGAGCGAGGAAGACCCGGGATTTATCAGGCTGGGGGTGGGCCAGGAGACCGTGGAAAGCGCGCCGACCTTCCCGAACCCGCGCGTCGCGCCGGAGGAGGAGTACCGGCGCGCCATCCGCGAGCACTACGGCTACGGTTAGAACAACCCCGAACTTCCGAGAACCGGTCTTCCACGCACTCGGGTGAATAGCCCGCCCCGCGGCTACGCGATGCCCCTCCTGGAGCTGGCGTCGAGGACCCCCGCCCCCGGGTGGTCGGCCATGGCCGAGCGCACCTCGGCCTCGCAGGCGCCCTTCTCCCGGTGCCCGTAGGCGGAGGCCGCGAGCGTCTCTCCCGTGGGGGAGCGCAGCCTCCACCTGTAGCCGCCCTCCGCGTCCCTGTAGAGGACGAACTTCTCGCCCTTCGTCTCCTCGGCCACGACCCCACCTTCCGTCTTCGCCCTCGACGCGTGTACCGCCGCTCTCCTTCTCAAGACCCTATCCTCCTTCGTCTACTCCGCACCGAACATCTCCTGCCAGCTCGGGACCGGCCTCCTGCGCCTCCCTCGCGGCCTGGGGCGAGGTATCGAGCTTCAGTATCCGGGCCAGCCTCACCAGCTCCGCGTTGGTGAACACCCTCTGGTTGGAGTCCAGCAGCAGCGCGGTCTGGTTGTTGAAGTTCACCGTGGCCGGGAGCCTCACGTTGGGGCCGACCACGTTCCTGGGCACCGTAGCACCCAAGCCACGTTCGGCACATCCCCCATATGGCCTATCTTTTCCTAGCCCATCTGCGGAAGCCGCCGCGTAAGCAAGGACCACGAGGGTCCCGGTCGAGGAATTCCAACCCCATACCAGAGGATGGGACCGGGGCTAGGCCAACTTCCGAGAACACCAACCTTCTACGCACTTGGGTGAATAGGTGCCCTACTGAGATGAACGCTGCGGTATTCCTCGGCTGCCTCGCTTCCCCCATCCCGCTGAGCCGGGAGCAGTTCCCGGTAGTCTTCCTCGGTGGCCTCCGCGATGCCCTCCCTGGTGGCGCCCCTGGCGCTGAAGGCGGCCACGAAGGAGCCGTCCTGGCGACAGAGGACCAAGATGTCGGGGTCGCTCTCGTCCACGTAGTAGAACGATGGAGACCGCTCCTTCGCCTCAACCGCCTGCCTAGGCGCAACCGCCGGCCTCCTCTAGCTCGTGGTGCCAGAACAGCTGCGTGCGGCCGTCGTCCAGGAGCACGTCCAGGGCCACGTAGTCTGGGTTCCCCCACCTGGCCGTGATAGCCCCCTCCAGCCCCCGCAGTTCGGCTCTGGAGGGGGAACTGCGGACCCTCACCCTCATACCAACCAGCGCTTCTTCAGACAACACGATGGCGCCCGAGTGTCATTACCTTCATGGGCCTGCCGTGATGTCGTTGTAGCGCCAGGGCGAGCCCTCAGCATGAGCGGTCTCATCCCGAAGGCGTTGTTGGGCTCGCTCGTTGGCGTCGTAGACCCAGGGGTGGATGAGTCTGTCCGGCAGACGACCTACTCGCTCTTCGAGGTCGTGGAAGAAGCCGCCGAGGTCGGCACCGCACCGGCGACAGGTGGTTACGGTGCTCGTAGCGGCTAGGCTCGACCTCACTCCGCAGGCGCACCCGAGGGTGATGTGGGCTGGATGCCATTCGTAAACCTTGCCGAACGGGACCTCTCGGACCTCGTAATGCGACCGGACGTGCTCGACGATGTGCACCATGATGGGCGCCTCCTGCCTCTCTCCTCCGCCGTGTCTTCGGCAGGGCGTTCCTGCCTGGCGAGAGGTTAGTGGGTTGGGGAGCGGCCCCGATCTAGGAGAGAGGCAGGTAGCGGTCCCGGCCTCACACGCCGCGGCCTCGTGCGGCGCAATGAGTGCACCATACTACCCGGGAAGGGGAAAGTACAAGGGCACAACGACGGTGCCTGGACCACCTTGGGGAACTTCGGAGAACTCCACTTCCGAAACCGTCCAAAAAGTTATGTCAGCGCCCGAAGCGGGGCCTTAGGAGCGGGCGAAACGAGCAGATAGGCCCTGTTTTCGCTGTCCTGCGCGGGCAAGAGCTCTGCTCAAGCCCTGCTCTGGCACTTTTTCGGACAGTTTCTCCACGCCCTCGGGTGAATAAGCCTTCGGCGAATGTGCAGGGCTTCGGTCGGTGGCATCATGGCGCGAGTTAATATCGGCGAAGATCGACCCCGTGAGCCGCCGCCCGCGCGGCGAGATAGAGTAGAGGCCGCCGTGCGAGAAGGGATCAACGATGAATGATTTACGGAGGATGGGCGGCGTTGCCGCGCTGATCGAGGCGGCGACGTTCGTGGTGGGCATAGCGTTGGCTTTCACCATACTGGCCCCCTACGCTACCGGGGACCTCGATCCTGGCCAGACCGTGGCTTTCCTCGCGGACAATGGGGCCATCCTGTACGTATGGAACCTGATCATCTACGTGTTGTTCGGCGTCTTTCTGGTCGTCTTGGTGCTGGCGCTTTACGAGCGGTTGAAGGCCGGCTCGCCCGCGATGGCGCAGACGGCGTCCGCCTTCGGGCTTATCTGGGCCGGCCTGGTCATCGCCAGCGGCATGGTCTTCAACATCGGCTTGGGCACGGTCGTGGATCTCTACGGCGAAGACCCGGCCCAAGCCGCGTCGGTCTGGTTGGCGATTGCCTCTGTGCAGGACGGGTTGGGCGGCGGGAACGAGGTCGTAGGCGGCTTATGGGTTCTGCTGGTAAGTTGGGCGGCCTTGCGGGCAGGAGGGCTTCCCAGGGCACTGAACTACCTCGGCATGGTGCTAGGGGCGTCGGGCCTCCTCACGGTTGTCCCGGCCCTCGAGGTGCTAGGGGCCGTTTTTGGGCTGGGTCTCATCGTGTGGTTCGCATGGCTTGGGATCGTCATGTTGCGCGGCAGCCGAAGCTAACCCATTGACTCGCGTTCCAGCGGACTTCCGCTGGAACGCACCTTCTGAGACTGTCCGAAAAGGTGTTCGAGCAATACTCAGAGCATGGATTCGGCAGATATTCTGAGGCCAAACGGACCGAACGGCGCCCCTTCGGTGCCTCGTCGGGCCATGTTCCGGGCACCTCCAGGACTTTTCAGACAGTCTCCTTCCCCGAAGGTGGTTGAATAAGGGTGAGAGGATGAGCCGTTGGGCCAATACTGGCCGCGATGAGGGCCCCGCGTCCATAATGGGGATTACTCAGAGTAGGCAAGCGGGAGGTGGGATGTGAGTAGTTACGCCGGCGGGAGGGGTGAAGCGCTGCCTTGGTGGCTGGTCCTGGTGGAAGGGGTCGTCGTCGCCCTCTTGGGGTTTGTGCTGTTGGTGGCCCCGGGAGCATCCCTGGTCTTCCTGTTTTGGCTGCTGGGCATCTACCTGTTGATGGCGGGCATCTTCCGCATCGTGGGCATCTTCTTGGATGCCTCATCTTGGGGCTGGAAGCTGGCGGCCGGGATCCTGTGCCTCGTGGCCGGCTTGGCGATCTTAAGCAACCCGCTTTGGGGCACCACCCTGGCCTCCGCGTGGTTGGTCATCCTCGTGGGATTCCTGGCCATGCTTCAGGGCGCCGCGGGCCTGATGGTCGCTTTCCAAGGGGGCGGTTGGGGCATGGGGGCCCTGTCCGCGCTGGGCATCCTCTTGGGCCTTTTCTTGGTGATCAACCCCCTGATCGGGGTGGCGGCGCTAACGCTAATCCTGGCGATCTTCATGCTCATCGGGGGCGTGGGGGCGGTCATCCAGGCATTCAGGATGCGTAGGGAAGCGGGCAGCGCGGCGGCCCCGGCGGGTGCGCTAGGGCAAGCAACTTCCGAGAACCCATCTTCTAGAGACTGTCTGGAAAGTGCTCGGAGGCGTGTCGGTGACCTACGCTGTGCGCTATGGAGAGAAGGAGATACCCCACGGATCTGTCCGAGGACGAGTGGCTTTGCATCCGCCCTCATCTTCCCGAGCCCACCGGACAAGGACGACCCAGGCTTCACGGCCTGAGGACGATCCTCGACGCCGTCTTCTACGTGCTAAAGAGCGGCTGCCCTTGGCGGTGGTTGCCGCGCGAGTTCCCGCCCTGGAAGACCGTCCACGACTGGTTCAGGAGGTGGCGCTTAGAGTAGGCACCCGGGAGCGCCCGAACGCCGAGCTGCGCGGGCGCCTGCGATGCCGGCTTGGCAGGGATCCGAACCCCAGCGCGGGCATCGTGGACTCCCAGTCGGTGAAGAGCACGGGGGTAGGTGGTAGCGAGCGCGGCTTCGATCCCGCCAAGAAGATCGAAGGCAGGAAGCGCCACCTCTTGGTGGACACCGAGGGTCTCGTGCTCAAAGCCAAGGTGCACAGCGCCAAGGTCCCCGACCAGGATGGACTGAGGCTCCTACTAGAGTCGGCACGCAGTGGGCTCTCGCGCCTTGAGCACCTGTGGCTCGACGCCGGCTACCAAGGGCGGGGCAAGCGGTGGGCTGAGGAGGGGATGGGCTTGAGCGTGGAGGTGGTGCGCAAGCCACCCAAGCCGGTTCCCGAGAAGGTAGCAAGGATCCGGGCACAGGAATGGGCCAAGGAGGGCAAGAAGGTCGACCGGCAGAAGCTCATGCCACCACGAGGATACGCGGCATTGCCCCGAAGGTGGGTGGTGGAGAGGACCTTCTCATGGTTGGGGCAGAACAGAAGGATGAGCAAAGACTACGAGAGGCTTTGCGCCAGCGCAGAAGCGTTCGTGTACGTGGCCATGGTTCGGCTGATGGTGAGGAGGTTGGCCCGCGCTTGAGAGTTTCCAAACAGTTTCTATCTTCATGTCGGCATATCCGTATCGGCGTGCCGCTCCTCTATCCGCTCCCTGGGCAAGTCCTTCTGCCACTCCTGCGCCCTCTCGTCGCGGTGCGGCCCCTCGCCCAGCTCCCCGAGTTGCCTGCCCGCCTCCGTCTTGCGAACGGCCTCGAGCGCCTCTTCGAAGGGTTCCCCGGTCCGCTCGGCGCGGGCCCTGGCCTGCCGGGCCAGGACCTCCTCCGCCATCTTGGCCACCCGTTGGTTCTTTCGCACGATCCGCCCCTACCTTCCCTTTCTACCCGTCGTCGGCCGCCGTAATATCGTTGCAACGCCAGGACGAGCCTTTAGGATAAGTAGCCTCGTCCACCTGGAGTTGTTCCGTCCGCTCTTTGGCATCGTAGACCCAGGGGTGGGTAAGCCTATCCGGCAGACGGCCTTCTCGCTCTTTGATGTCGTTGACGGGGCCACGGAGATCGGCGCCACACCGACAGGTAGTTATGGTGCTCATAGCAGTAAGGATCAACTTCTCGCCGCACTCGCACTCGAGAGCGACGTGAGCCGGATGCCAATCGTAGACCTTGCCGAACGGGACTTCGCGGGCCTCGTAGTGCGCTTGGACGCGCTCGATGATCTGCACCATGGGCGTCTACCCTTCCCCCCGCCGTGGCTTAGGCAGGGCGTTCCTGCTCGATTGCAGGTTAGTGGGTTAACTACCTCGAGGTCGAGGTCGAGGTCTGGGTCTCGACTTCCTCTAACGTTTCCTTCAGCTTTCGCAGGTAAGCTTGCTGCGCTTCGGCCGCCGCATCCACGGCTTCTATTGCCGGATTCCCCAGCGGTCCCCAGGACTGGAACCGGAACCTAGTGCCTCGGGCATAGGAATCGACCATCGCGCTGGCGAAGTCCAGCTGGGCGCGTGTTAGCGGGGTCAGCTCTTTGTCGCGGGGACCTACCATGTCGAGGCCTCCTTTGTCGCCTCACGTTGCGTACTTTTCCAACCCTACCAACTCGGCACCCCTCCTCGGTTAACGACTGCGAAAGTTCTGGTTAAGCAAATTTAAGGGCTCGCCCCCCCGACGGTCTTTCGCCCGGCTCGAGGACGACGGAAGTCGATACCGCGTTCGGGCGTGTCCCTACCTCGTGGGCGAACTTCTGGAACGACCGAGCAACTTCCCGTTGGCGAATTCCGGGTAAGCCCGAGAAACCTCCTCTGCGGTGTATCCCTTCGTGGGTGAGTCCGTGGCGAAGTGGGTGTTGACGAACGGGTAGAGGGTGCGTCGGGGAAGCCGCCCGAATTTGTTATCCTCCTCGACGTGGACCAGGTAGACCAGGTAACCGCGGTCCACCCACTCGTAGAGCCTCATGGTGGTGTAGCCCTTTTCGATGAGCTGGACTAGGCGCCCGGTGAAGGTGATGGTGTGCGAACGATAACCATCGTGGCCGTAAGCTCTGTCAATCTCCACGGTGATCGGCTCGTACATGCGATCTCCTTGGCGCGAAGGTCCGGCCGGGACGGTGGGGGGACGCCCCGGCCGAACCCCGCGGTTACCGCGACCCTACCACCCCGACCGCTAGACGTTGTTAAGTACCGTCGAATGTTGCGTTAAGGCTCGTAGAGCACAGGAAGCGGCCATACTGCTGGATGCTAATGTCCGAGAAATCCTTGCTTCTCGGGTACGCGGGGGAGGCGCCGGCGGGGGCGGGTTCTACCGCCTTCGTCTGGGCGCACGCAAGTCGGGATAACGCCGCGCCTAGAGCTCCGAGCGGTGATCACACCGAACGGCGAGGTAGAGATGGAGGTCGCGGTCTAGCCGCGAGGGAAGGCGTAGCCCGCGCGAGGGCCGCGAGCGCGGAAGGGTTCAACGTCGGTGTGATCTACAGCAAGACCGCCGGAGCGACCTCTTGTATGTTCTGGAGAGAAATGGTACGAAACCACTCGTTAACAAGTCGTCATCCTCGACGCCGACGAAAACGCAGAAGGTGGAGGTAGAGGTAAGGACATGAAGAGGAATACCTTGCCGAAGAGGAGCGGGGCTCGGCCCAGAACCACGCCCACCAATCCGCATACGCAGCTGGAGCAGAACCCGGAGCGCGAGGTGGTAGAGGAACTGGCCATGAGGGTCTTCGCCCTTCCCGATGTGGAGGAGCGTCCGAGCGCTATCTCCGTGCCCGGGGCTCGCGCCCTGTGGCTAAGCGAGGACGTTCGGGTCGGTCCACGGGAGGCGTTCATGATCGGGCGGGAATTCGCTCACATCCACCCCATGCCCGACGGTAGCCTGCACGCCGCGCTGCCACCGGAAGTCGCGCAAGAAGCCGTGGAGAAGGGGTGGGCCGAGCAACACCCCGTGGCCCGCATGGGCTACATACCGCAGAACGTGGTGATGATCTACGCGCCGAGGGACGCGGAGGAAATCGAGGTCGTCGCTGGGCTCGTGGTAGAAGCCCACCGCTACGCTGGCGGCGGGCCGCCCGACATCTGATAACAATTTTCCTGCTAGCAGGCCGTTTTGTCCGCGGGTACGCGGCGGGCGCTGTCGTCCCGACCGATCCTGTGTCGGCACACGCCGATCGCGACAACGGGAAAGCTGCCGTTCGCGATCGGTCTCGGCCCCGACGGCGTGCAGGCCTTGAGTCTCGCCGTTAGCTAGGCCCGCGAGAAGGCAGGGGCTCACGAATGGGCTGGGGTTAGTCTCGTAGCAAGCCCCGGCACTTCCTTTTTGCGTACCAGTATTTTTGTCTCTCTAGGACTTTAGTGTTGGAGATAGGTGCGTAGGAGGTCCCTTAAGAAGATCGTTCCTTCGCCTGATGCCGTAGCCCCCTCCGCATCGATACTCCCAGCAAGCAGAAGGTAAGTCCAATGAAAGGAGTACAGGAGATGCTAAGGGCTAAGACCGACAGATCGGCAGGCAACCGGGTTCTGGTCGTGGGATTGCTGGCGGTGCTCATAACCGTGGGGCTGATGCTTAGCGCTAAGCCCGCCCACGCCAAAACCTTCACAGTCACTACCACCAGCGACTCCGGGGCCGGTTCGCTCAGGCAGGCGATCCTAGACACCAACGACATCCCCGGCGCGGACAACATCAACTTCAACATCCCCTCCAGCGGGGTCAGGACCATCTTCCCGCGCTCGGAGCTGCCCCAGATCACCGATACGGTGACCATCGACGGTTACTGCCAGCCGGGCGCTTCGACCAACACGCTGGCCAAGGGCACCAACGCGATCCTCAAGATACAGCTCGACGGCAGCTCCGCCGGAAACTTCGCCGACGGTCTGAGTTTCGGTTCCGGAGCCTCCAACAGCATCGTCAAGGGGCTGGTGATCAACCGCTTCGGCGGCGATGGGATCGACATGTTCGACGCGAGGGACATGAGGATCGAGGGCAACTTCATCGGCACCGATTCCTCGGGCACTCTGGACCTGGGCAATGGGCTCAACGGCGTGCTCGTTCATGGCAACTCCACCTCCAACGCCATCGGGGGCACCTCGCGCTTCCAGCGCAACCTCATCTCCGGGAACATTGAAGGCATCACTCTCAACTTCAATGCGGAGCGCAATGAGGTGCTCGGCAACCTCGTAGGCACCAAGAAGGACGGGATCTCCCCCCTGGGCAACGAGTTCGCGGGCGTGGTCGCGTTAGGCGCGGACAACTTCGTCGGGGACTTCTCCCAAAGTGGAGCCAACACCATCGCGTTCAACGGAGGAAACGGGGTGTCGGTGTCGGTCTCTAGTGCCGCCGGCAACCGCATACTGTCCAACTCCATCTTCTCCAACGGCCGCCTGGGGATAGACCTCCGGGGCGGTACCGAGAACGCCGCCGGGGCCACTGCCAACGACCCCAAGGATGCGGACACCGGCCCCAACGACCTGCAGAACAAGCCGGTCGTAACATCCGCGGTGACCTCGGGCGGCGACGACGCCCATCCAAGGCAAGCTCAACAGTACTCCCAACGACGGCTTCCTGATCGAGTTCTTCTCCAACCCCTCCGGCAACGAGGGTCAGACCCTCATAGACGAAACGACCGTCAGGACCAACCCCAACGGCAACGCCACCTTCAGCGTCACCCCCTCCCAGGCGGTGCCGGCGGGGCAGAAGGTGACGGCCACAGCCCTCCACGTCACAGACGGCAACAGCTCCGAGTTCTCCGGTCCTCGTACGGTGGAGGCACAGTAAGCGCATAGGCCGCAGGTAACGAAAAGCGGGCTGGAGCGTAGCGCTACGCTC
>CAWDDB010000003.1:0-12317 GCA_963800975.1 uncultured Rubrobacteraceae bacterium
CGGTGGTGCTTTGGCCCAAGGCGCCGGGCGATAGGCGGGATGGCCAGGCTACTCCATTCTGGCGATTTCGCGGGGCCGTGGCACCTGCTACGCTGATGAGCAGGAAGGGTGCACCCGAGGAGAAGGAGGACCAGAAGGTGTTGTTTATCAGAAGGCTGCCTTTGCCCCTGGCCGCCTTGGCGGCGATGGCAGCGGTCGTCTTGGCGGCGGCCTTATTAGCTTCCGCCGCCGCGGCGCAGGATAGTGCTTCTCCCTCGGCCAGCGCGACGGCCCCCGTGGACGCCACCGCGACCACTGGCTCCACCGCGGCGGCCACGATCTCCGCTGCTGCCAGCGTGCCACCGTCGAGCGCTAGCGCTAGTGCCAGCGCCACGGCGACAAGCCTGGCCAGCACCGGCGGCCCGTCGTCGGCTCCCGCGCTTGCCGCGGCCATGTTGCTCGTGATCTCTGGCGCGGGCGCGTTGTTCCTCGTGCTGCGACGCGGCGGCGCCGTCTAGGCGCTAGCCCACCGGAAAGAGAAAGGATCCAGATGCGCACAAAGGTAGCGATGATTCTCGCTCTGGCGGCGGTCCTCGTCGCGGTGGCGGTCAACACGGTGCTGGCTCAGTCCCCGTCCGCGTCTCCCGCGTCCGCCCCGTCGGCCACCAAGTCCAAGCAGTGCTACTCGAAGCCGTGCTACGGCAACGCCAGCAGGGAGGTCATCTACGAGCGCATAGGCGACCGCAAGTCCGACCTCATACGCGCCTTCGGTAATTACGACCGGCTGCACGCCAACACCTACTCCAGGGACACCGACCAGCTTTACGGCTTCGGCGGCGATGACTTCGTCTACGTCGACGACGGCGATACCCTGGACGCCGCTGGTGGTGGATCCGGTTACGACTGGTGCTACGTCGACGCCACGATCGAGGCCGCCAACACCTGCGAACAGGTGATCGTGAGGTAAAGGCCGCTTCGCGGACCCTCGCTTGTCAGCACGCATCGGCCGGCTTCGCCGGCCTCGCTTTCAGCAAAGGGCTTCTGCCTGAATCGAGAAGCTGAGGAGCCGCCCCCTCTAGGCGAAGCCGAGGGGACGGTGTGCTGACAAGCCGTCCGAAGGGCAGCGTGCTCGCGAAGGCGGCAGCCTGAGCGTCTTACGGCTGGTCCGGGACCTTCACGCGGACCTTGGGGTCGCCGCCCTCCCAGGTCTCGGCGGAGATCCGGTTGCCGCCGACCTGTTGCGCTACGGGGTTGCCGTCTTCGATCACGAAGGATGCCCTGGTGCGGATCGGGGCTCCTCGCCGATCTATGTAGGGCACCACCCGGTAGTCGGTGCGCCATTCGTCTTGCGTGAGGCTGCAGCGTACGTAGCCGCGCTCGTTGTTGAAATAGCGGATGTGCGGGTTCTCCTGCAGGACCACGCGCCCGTAGACCGGCCGCGGCTGCGGGTAGTCGGTCGAGGAGATCGAGGTTCCCACGAACTCGGTGCCGACGGTCGGGGAGTCGGGGTCGTCGAAGTTTGTCTTGAGGTCGCACAGCCAGTTGGCGTGCCAGTCGCCGGTTATGACGACGGGGTTGGAAACCCTCCTGCGGTAGAGGTAGTCGAGCAGCCTGTCGCGCGAAGCGACGTACCCGTCCCAGCCGTCGACGTAGAACCCCTCCTCCGGCCCCCTCACCAGGTCGATCTGGGCCAGGAAGATCTGCTGCGCGAGCACGTTCCAGCGCGAGCCGGAGGCCGCGAGCCCGTCCAGGAGCCAGCGCTCCTGCGCCTCCCCGGTGATGGTCTGGTCGCGGTCGAAGCGCTCCTCGCAGTCGCCTGGGAAGGCGTCGCCGCACGGCTGATCGGTGCGGTACTGGCGGGTGTCGAGCACGTTGAACTCGGCGAGGTCGCCGTAGGTGAGCCTGCGGTAGACGC
Source organism: uncultured Rubrobacteraceae bacterium (assembly GCA_963800975.1). GTDB lineage: Bacteria > Actinomycetota > Rubrobacteria > Rubrobacterales > Rubrobacteraceae > JALYGY01. Next base: position 1,895 of record CAWDDB010000003.1, read on the forward strand.
GCGTGTTCGGGCCCCTCGGCACGGAGGACTGCCTCAGGGGCATGTGCTCGTAGTAGGCCTGGTAGGCCGCCGCCCGGCGCGCGAGGAACACCTCGGGGTCCTGGTCAGGCTCGGTGTCGTCTTCGGAGATCTCGTCCGCGTAGTTGTTCTCGACTTCGTGGTCGTCCCAGGTGAAGATCCAGGGGAACGCCGCGTGCGCCCGCCTGAGGTCCTCGTCCTTGCGGTACTGGGCGTGGCGCCTCCGGTAGTCGGCGAGGGTGGTAATCTCCGTGGTCGGGACGTGCTCGCGCACGTTGCCGCCGGGGGCGACGTACTCGTTCTTGCCGTACTCGTAGATGTAGTCCCCGAGGTGCACGACGAGGTCGAGATCCTCGTCGGCCATGTGACCGTAGGCCGTGTAGTAGCCGTGCTCGTACTGCTGGCACGAGGCGAACGCGAATGCCAGCCCCGAGACCGTCGCTCCTGGCTCGGGAGCCGTCTTGGTCCTGCCAACGGGGCTAACCTCGATACCCGCCTTGAAGCGGTAGAAGTACTCGCGCGCGGGCTCAAGCCCCTTGACCGGCACGTGGACCGAAGGGGCGACCCTCGGCCTGGCGAGCTCGACGCCGCGCTTCACGACCTCGCGGAAACCCTCGTCGCTTGCCACCTCCCAGCGTACCTGGATGGTCCTGTCCGGCATCCCGCCGCGCCCGTCCTCGGCCAGCGGCTCGGGGGCCAGCCGCGTCCAGATCAGCACCCCGTTGGGAAGGGGATCCCCTGAGGCGACGCCGAGCTGGAAAGGATCGTCCCCGAACCTGGGCGCAGCCATTGCTTTCTCGGCGAAGTGTCCCGTCCCGAGCACCAGGGCCGCGGCGCTCATACCGCTCAGGCCGATAAACCGCCGGCGGTCTATCTCGCCCATTCGTGTCAGGACCCCGACGCGTCGCTTCTCCCAGTTACCTCGGATAGACAACCCTGGCTTCCCTCCAGTCGTGTATTCCACCGGCGAACCCAACGCGGGGCTCGCGAGCACCACGATAGCATCGATACGGTGTCTCATGGTTGCAGCGACATGAACTCGCGGTTAGGGGTGCGTTAAGGACGGCTCTGGTCCGTGGAGACACAGAGGCGCTCCGGGAAATCTTCACGCCGAACCCGCTCATCTACGATGTACCCTGCTTGACCCGCCATGGGGTGCAAGAGCGACCTTACCCTCGTGCTCGTAGGCGCAGATGTGCGTTTCCGCAATCTACTGTTGACTCTCTTCTCGGCGAAAAGTAATCTGCTAGCCGTAGCCTGTCAAAGCTGGGAGGCACCGATTTGGGGGCGAGCGTGGGTCGCGCGTGTACCATCTGATCCTGCGCGGAGCGCGGCTAGGGGACGAGATCCTGGACTTCGGTGTCGAGGATGGCAAGATAGGCCGGATCTCCGCGAGGATCGACGAGCGGGCAGAGCGCGAGATAGACGCCGGGGGCAGGCTTGTCTCGCCGCCCTTCATCGAGTCCCACGTGCATCTGGACACGACCTTGACCGCGGGCGAGCCGCGGTGGAACGAGTCCGGAACGCTCTTCGAAGGGATCCAGATCTGGTCCGAGCGCAAGAAGAGCCTCACGCACGAAGACGTTGTGGCGCGCGCCACTCGACTCCTTCGTTGGCAGGCGGCCCAGGGCGTGCTGCACGTGCGCACTCACGCGGACGTCACCGACCCCGGGTTCACGGGCCTCAAAGCCCTGCTGGAGGTCAAAGAAAAGGTGCGCGGGTGGACGGACGTCCAGATCGTCGCCTTCCCACAAGAAGGTATGCTCTCCTATCCGAGGGGTGTCGAGCTCATGGACGAGGCGCTAAAGCTCGGCGCGGATGTCGTCGGGGGCATCCCTCACTACGAGCACACCAGGGAGATGGGCGTGGAGTCCGTGAAGGAGAGCTTCCGCCTCGCCGAGAAGTACGACAAACCCATAGACATACACTGCGACGAGACCGACGACCCGCACTCCAGGTTCCTCGAGGTAATGGCCGTGGAGGCCCTCCGGACCGAGATGGGAGGTCGCGTCACCGCGAGCCACACCACGGCCTTCGGCTCCTACGACAACGCCTACGCCTTCAAGCTCATGGGATTCCTGGTGAAGAGCGGTATCAACTTCGTGGCGAATCCCTTGATCAACATAACCTTGCAGGGGCGGTACGACACCTACCCGAAGCGGCGTGGCATCACACGTGTCAAGGAGCTCTGGCAGAACGGGCTTAACGTCTCCCTCGGCTACGACGACATTATGGACCCGTGGTACCCCCTCGGCACCGGAGGCATGCTCCAGCCCGCCCACATGGCCGTCCACGCGTGCCACATGACGAGTCGCGAGGAGGTCACGACCTGCTTCGACATGGTGACCTCCAACGCCGCCCTGACGCTGGGGCTAGAAGATTACGGCATCGCTGAAGGGAGCCCGGCCAACCTAGTTCTGGTTGATGCCACAGACAAGTGGGATGCGATCCGGCGCCTCGCCCCGACGATACTGATCATAAGAAACGGCGACGTCATCGCGGAGACCCGGCCTCCGGAGACCCGGCTGATGGGCGAGGTCGTGGATTTCCAGAGGGGAGGCGAGGAGGCCTGATCTGGCGAACACAAACCATGGTTAGGGGAGAGGAGAGGCCGTGAGCAGGCAACCCGGAGTCGAGGACAGGGTAGGTCACGAGCGGGCGGAGCTCGAAGAGGCCGTACACATCGAGAGGCACAACAGCATCGCGCCCGTCCCGGAGGAGTATAAGGACGCGACGCCGCTGGACCAGTTCTGGATCTGGGCCGGCGCCAACATCGCCCCGATCAACTGGGTCCTGGGGGCTTTGGGAATCGTGCTAGGACTCGGGTTCTGGGACACGGTTATCGTCCTGGCTGTCGGCAACGCCATCGGGGTGACGATCTTCGGCGCGTTCGTGCTTATGGGCCAGCGCACGGGGGTAACCCAGATGGTCCTGACGCGCAGCGCGTTCGGGAGGAGGGGCGCGTACATCCCGGCCTTTTTCCAGATCGTCATCGCCACGGGCTGGATAGCGATCAACACCTGGATCATCCTCGACCTCAGCGTGGCCCTGCTCGAGAGGCTTGGCATCCCGGGCACTCCTACAACCAAGGTCGTCGTGGTGCTCGTCCTCATGGCGATACAGGTTGGCCTCGCGACGCTCGGCTTCTACGCCATCCGCACCTTCGAGAAGTGGACCGTGCCCATCACGCTGGTCATCCTCGTCGCCATGTCCGTCGTCGCGTGGACCGGTGGCGACGTCCAGTGGGGCTTCGCCGGCGAGGCCGAGGGCGCCGCGCGTTGGACCGCGATGAGCCAGGTCATGACCGCCATAGGCATAGGCTGGGGGATCACCTGGCTCGCCTACGCCTCGGACTACTCCCGCTTCGTCCCGCGCACGGTGCCGCGTTCGCGCCTCTTCTGGGCCGGAGCATTCGGCCAGTTCATCCCCGTCCTCTGGCTCGGGATACTCGGGGCGTCCATCGCCACGACGGGCACGGGCGCCGACCCGGCCGTGATCATCGTCAACACCTTTGGCGCGCTCGCTGTGCCGGTGCTCTTCCTGGTTTTGCATGGGCCCATCGCCACGAACATCCTCAACGTCTACTCGATGTCCGTGTCGGCACTCGCGATGGACATCAAGGTGCGCCGTCACGTGCTGACCATCATCGTCGGGATCTTAGCCACCGCCTTCACCATCTACCTCGTCTTCGCGGGCAGCCTCGCCGAGCAGCTCGACGCGTGGCTGGTCGGCGTCGTCGCCTGGGTCAGCCCGTGGGCGGCGATCATGCTCATCCACTACTACATCATCCGCCGCGAGAACGTAGACGTCGAGGCACTCTATCAAGCCCCGAACGAGTCGCGGGTGGGCGATGTCAACTGGGCGGCCATGATCTCGCTCCTCGTCGGCCTCTTCACGACGTGGCTGTTCCTGTATGGACTCATCGCCCCGCTCCAGGGACCCATAGCGCGATCGCTCAATGGCCTCGACCTCTCGTGGCTGGCCGGTATGCTCACCGCAGGGATCCTCTACTACGTCCTCTACAAACTTGGCATGGCGACACCGCAAACCGGCGCCAGGGACGAGGTCGGCGAGCCGTCCCGGGTCGATAGGAGCACCGAAGCGTAAGAATACCCAAGCGTAGAGCAAGAGCTGCGACGGAGGTCGGGTTGGCCCCGGACATCGGCAGGCGGAGATCACGCTCCGCGTAATCAGAGCCACGCAAGTACGGTAGCGCCGCGGCGAAAAGCAGAAGCGCGGGCGCACCGAGAGGCGCTGGGGAGGTGCGATAGGCTCGTCGGAGTCCATTGCCGGTCCGATTCGAAGATGCGCTAGTAGGCCGGCGAAGACCACCCCCGCGACGGGCACAGCCACCAACAGGGCGTAGAGCAAGCTCGGCGCCCCACCGGCCTGCAACCGGTAACGGAAGCGGTGAGCCTCACCTCGAGAGCTGTCTTCCTGGACGATGGGATTCGTGCACGGGGTGAGGATAGAGCTTGCTCGCTATCCCTTTGTTTCAGGAAGGCAAACTGTGTGTGAAAAGTATATGAGATCGAGCGCCGGTGGCCCGAAACCGCCTTCCCGGATCAATCTCCGCAACGACGGAAAGGTGTCTGGCCAGGACAGGGCGCACCGCATGTTGTGCGTGGGAGACCCACTTGCCGAAGATGTTGTCGAGAAAGCAAAATGTTGAGGCGAAGCTTTGATTAACATTCGCGCCTCCATATAATTTATGCAACTCAAGATACACAACGGGCAGGGGTGCTATCGAAGGAGGGGAGATGTGCTCCGAGCGTATCGACCCATCGTATCCGGCGTCACCTCGAGCGGTATCCAGGGCGTTTGATCGGCGCGACTTCCTGAAGCTTGGTGGGTCCGGACTTCTCGTAACGGTCCTGTTTGGCTCTGTCGGCCTCGGCAAAGCCTTTGCTCAAGCGGGGTTTTCACCGGGGACGTCTCTCAAAGAGGAGTTCGAGCTGGCCGCCGAGGAGTTCGGAGTGCCCGTCGAACTGCTGATGGCGATGGGCTACGTGAACACCCGTTGGGAGATGCCCCCGCCAGAGGCAAACGACTACTTGCCGGGCGATCCGCACGGCTGGGGTTCCTACGGGATCATGGCCCTGGTGCGGAACCCGTTCTCAGATACCCTGGGCGAGGCGTCCAGGCTCACCGGCATCCCCCAGGAGGTGCTCAAGACGGACCGCGCCGCGAACATTCGGGGTGGCGCGGCCCTACTCGCCAGTTCCGCGGGGTGGTACGCACCGGGGGAGCTACCGGACTACTTCGGCGCGGTGGCGGGCAGGGGCCTGGGGGTCGGCCCTAGCTACACGGCGATCGCCGGGATCGGGGGAGGCGAAATGTACGCCGAGCAGGTCTTCGGGACCTTACGGACCGGGGCTACCAAGAAGCTGTTCTCGGGCGAGACGGTCTCCCTGCCCCTGCAAGCGACCGACTTTGGGATGAGGAACATCTATGGTCGCTAAGCCGCCCGTGGTCTGGCGCCCGGCCGACTGGTCGAACTACACGGCGGCCTACCGCGAAGCCTCGCAGTTGGACACGATAGTGATCCACGTTACCCAGGGTTCCTACTCTTCGGCGGTCAACTGGTTTCAGACGCCGGGATCGGAGGTCTCGGCCCACTACGTGGTCCGTGCCTGGGACGGTCAGATAGCCCAGTGTGTGGACGACGCGAACATCGCCTGGCACGCGGGCGACTGGCGCACAAACCGGTCGTCGCTCAGCATCGAGCACGAGGGGTACTTCGAGGATCCGACCTGGTTCACCGACGAGATGTACCGTTCATCCGCTAGGCTGGTTGCGCACCTCTGCGGATGGTACGGGATCCCAATAGACCGCCGCCGCATTCTGGGGCACTACGAGGTCTCCTACACGGAGTGCCCTGGTCCGTGGTGGTGGTGGGATTACTACATGGATCTCGTGTGGCGGTATGCCTGGAGATAGACACCCTCGTCTTGACCCGTCTGGTCGGACGGCACCGGGGCTACCGTGAATGGGTCGACGAGTGCACCCGAATAACCTTCGACTCGAACGGCGCGGCACGACCCCGCGAGGCGAGCTGCTTGTGGTTAGAGTCCGCGCGCCGTCCTTCGCCGCTCTTGGAGAGAGGCGGGGGGAGGAAAACTGCGCCACACGACGCCGCATAGGACGGCCGGCGGGGCCGCGTGCGGGAGAACAAGCGGGCGCACCGTGACCGCCCCTGGCGCTGGCGGTCGCGCCGTCCCGGGAGGTAAGGGAGCGCACCTGCCCTACATGCCTGGCCTGGACGGGCTACGCGCCCTGGCCGTTATCGCGGTGCTCCTCTACCATGGCAGCTCCTCCTTTCTTCCGGGAGGATTCCTGGGCGTCGAGATCTTCTTCGTCATCAGCGGCTACCTCATCACCGCGCTGCTGCTCGCCCAGTGGCGCCAGCGGGGCCGCGTAGACCTCAAGGCATTCTGGATGGGACGCGCCAGGAGGTTGCTGCCCGCCCTCTACGTCGTCCTCGTGGTAACGCTCGCCTACGCGGTCGTTTTCTTGCCAGGGGAGGTGGCCGGGCTGCGTGGGGACGTGTTGGCGGCCCTGGGGTACGTCACCAACTGGTACCTGATCTTCGGCCAGGAGTCCTACTTCGAGGCCGTAGGACGTCCTTCGTTGCTCAAGCACCTGTGGTCGTTGGCCGTCGAGGAGCAGTTCTACCTCTTGTGGCCTCTGGTCTTCGCGATTCTGATGAGCGTAGGCGTGGTAGGCGCGCGGCGGCCTCGCGCGTTGTGCGTGGCCCTCTTCGGGGCCACGGTCTCGGCGCTCCTCATGGCGATTCTCTACAGACCGGAGGTGGACCCGTCGCGTTTGTACTACGGAACCGACACGAGGGCCACGGGTCTCCTCCTCGGCGCCGCCCTCGCCTTCGTGTGGGCGCCGTGGCGGGCGACCCCAGGCGGCGCGAGGGGGTACGCGGCCGCGGGCATGCTGCTCGTCCAGGGACGCGGCGAGAGGCTGCGCCGGTGGTGGGGATGGATGGCGCCCACCCTCCTCGACGTAGCGGGCATCCTGGCCCTCCTGCTCCTGTGCCTTCTCTGTCTCGGTCTTGGAGAGTTCGATCCCCTCCTCTACCGCGGCGGGTTCCTCCTTGTCTCCGTGGCCACCGTGGTGGTGATCATGGCCGTGGCTCGTCCGAACAGCCGCCTCGGGAGCGCGTTGTTGGGACGCCAGCCGCTGAGGTGGATCGGGCAGCGCTCCTACGGGATCTACCTGTGGCACTGGCCCGTCTACATGGTGACACGGCCGCAGCTGGATGTGGATCTGGGGGGGTGGGAGCTGTGGGGATTGAGGATTGGGGTCACGCTGATGTTAGCGGACCTCTCCTACAGGTACGTGGAGCTACCAATAAGGAAGGGGGAGTTGGGGCGCGGATGGAGGCGGCTGCGTGAGGCTCGAGGGTTCCGCAGTTGGGACCTCGGCGTCCGGTGGGCCGGGGCAGTGGTTCCCGCCCTCGCGGTCTGCGCGGTGCTCGGGGTGGCGGTGGCCCAGGCCAGGGAGCCCGAGGCACCTTCCTACCTCTCCACCAAAAGGGTCCATCTCGAGGCCCCTGGGTCCGCGGCCGAGCAGCGTGGCATCGCCGCTCGGGACGCCGCCGAGACGGCGGCTTCTGCCGCGCCCGAGACAAATAAGGCGGCGAGGGTCCCGGCCGGACAGTCCGGAGGAGAGAATCCGTCGCGCGGGGGCGGCTCCGCAGGGGCGCCCACGGTCACGGCCGTCGGCGACTCGGCGATGCTCGGCGCCGTCAACGCGCTACGGCGGGAGATGACCAACCTCGCCGTTATCGACGCGCGGGGTAGCCGTCAGGTCACCGAGGCAATCGCCGTTCTACGGCAGCTCCGCACCTCCGGCCAGCTTGGGGAAGTCGTGATTGTCCACATAGGCAACAACGGCGTCTTCGCCGACGGTCAGTTCGACGAGATGATGCGGGCAACTGGTGACGGACGCATGGTTCTCGTGGTGAACGTGACGGTCCCCGACAGCTACAGCTGGGCTCCGAACAACGAGGTGCTGGCCGCAGGGGTAGGAAGGTACCCGGATCGGGCGACGCTGGTCGACTGGCAAGGAATCAGCGCCGGACACCCCGAGTACTTCTGGGACGGCATACACCTTACCCCAAGGGGCGCGCGAGCCTACGCCAACGCCATCTCCGCCGCCTACGAAGGGTACGGCCGATGACGAGGATCTGGCGGAGACTCTGAGAAGCCGAAGGCCAGAAGCCAGAGCGGGCTGACCTAGCGGGACATCACGAGTGCGAAGGCGGCCCCGGTAAGAAACGGCACCACCACGACCACCCAGAACAGGCGCACCGCGAACAACGTGTACCGGAGATCCGGCGGCGGCTGGCGCGAGATCTTGCGGGTGCGCACGCGCAGGGACCTGCGCTGTTCGTTGAACAGCCGCCCGTCGAACCGCTGGTCGGACTCTGTCAAAGCCGTTCTCCTGGCATCCCCGCGCTTCTCCGTGCCGAAGCACTGTACCGATTTTAGCCGCCAGGATACGCGCCGGTGAACCTTGATCTCGCGAACCGCTACCGGTTGCGAGCCCGCCAGTAAGCCTGCGCAACATGTGGCGCGCGGCCGGAGAACCGGAGCCCCGAGCACCGCCTCCACCCGGGCGAAGTAGGGCCGTTTCGAGACCCCTCGAAAAGTTCGTCTTGGGCTTCCGTGCTACAAGCTAACCATGTATAGTACCGCCGGCAACGAGCCGTGCTGGTTCTCGGGGAAAAGGGTACGGACACGTGAGGAAGGAAAAAGAAGCATGATCCAGAAAACGCCAGCGACCTCTGCCGTGCGCTCCAGATTGATCAGGTGCGCAACCCTTGCGCTCGCCCTGCTGCTGGCGGCGACGGTCGGGCTGACCATTCGGGTTGGCCTCGCTCATGCCGCCACCTTCACCGTAACCAACACGGACGACTCGGGCGCCGGGAGCCTCAGGCAGGCCATAACCGACGCCAACGCCACCCCCAACACCACCGGCCCCGACACCATCAGCTTCTCTATCCCGGCCGCCACGGATCCGGGGTGCGCCGCGGGCAGCGGGGTATGCACCATCTCCCCGGCCAACGCCCTGCCCGACATCACCGAGGCGGTGACGATAAACGGCTACAGCCAGAGCGGCGCCTCCCCTAACACGCTCGCGGCCGGCAACAACGCAAAACTCAAGATAGAGCTCAACGGGGTCCTCGACACGCTGTTCGTTCCCGGGATCAATATCACGGGCCCGAACAGCGTCGTGAAAGGCCTGAGCATCTACGGCTGGGACAACGGCGTACAGGTCATTGGCGCTGGCGCGAGCGGCAACAGGATCGAGGGCAATTACATAGGCCTGGAAGCCGACGGAACCGCCGGAGTTGGCAACTTCTCGGGCGGCGTAGAGATCTTCTCAGCGCCGAACAACGTGGTGGGCGGGACCTCCGCGGGTGCTGCCAACATAATCTCCAACAGCGGATCGAACGACGATGGCGTCGAAGTTCTTGGTAGCGGTGCGACGGGCAACTCCATCCTCAGAAACTCCATTTACTCCAACGGCGGGCTCGGCATCGACCTCAACAGCGACAACGAAGACCCCTTCGACGTCACCCCCAACGACCCCCAGGACCCCGACCCAGGCCCCAACCTCCTCCAGAACTTCCCCACCATCACCTCCGCCACTACCCCAGACGGGCAATCGGCCTCCGTCCAGGGCACCCTCAACTCCAACCCAAACGAAGCCTTCACCCTCCGCTTCTTCTCCAGCCCCCAGGCCGACCCCTCAGGCTACGGCGAGGGCAAGACCTTCCTAGGGCAGACCAACGTCGCCGTCAACGCGGGTGGCAACGCCTCCTTCTCCTTCTCCACCGCTGTCCCCGTGGCAGCGGGAGAGGTCGTGAGCGCGACGGCGACCAACGTCTCAACGGGGGACACCTCGGAGTTCTCCGAGGCGGTGGAGGTGGCGGACGAGACCGGACCGAGGGTGGTATCGACCAGGCCAGAGGACGGGGCTAGGGGGGTGCCTGCCAGAGCCAACGTCTTCGCGACGTTCTCGGAGGCGATGAGGCCCTCCTCGATCAACGCCAACACCTTCAAGCTCTTTTTGAGGGAGGGGGGCACCCAGACTCCGTGCCCGCCCAGGTGAGCTACGACGCTGCCTTGAAGCGCGCCAGCCTGAATCCTGACGCGGACCTCGCGCCCGGGGGGAGCTACGTGGCCACGGTGACCACCGGGGCTAGGGACGTCTCGGGGAACCCGTTGGCGGAGAGGAAGAACTTCCGTTTCACCGTGGCTCGGTAGGACGTCGGAAGCCAGCAGCGGCGGGACCTGGAAGTAAAGCCCGCTGTCTGAAGCATGTTGCCAATTGCAGATGGCTCGATCTAACCGCGAGCCGATCTAGACTCCTCGCGTCTGGAGCC
>CAWDDB010000004.1:0-98273 GCA_963800975.1 uncultured Rubrobacteraceae bacterium
ACCTCGAGGGCCGGGACAACCGCGGGAGGCCCGACGCCCCTAGCACCATGCCGAGGTAGTTCAGTGCCCTGGGAAGCCCGCCTGCCCGCAAGGCCGCCCAACTTACCAGCAGAACCCATAAGCCGCCGACCACCTCGTTCCCGCCGCCCAACCCGTCCTGCACAGAGGCAATCGCCAACCAGACCGACGCGGCTTGGGCCGGGTCTTCGCCGTAGAGATCCACGACCGTGCCCAAGCCGATGTTGAAGACCATGCGGCTGGCGATGACCAGGCCGGCCCAGTAAGCCGGAAGGCGGACGCTGTCTGCGCCATCGCGGGCGAGCCAGCCTTCAACCGCTCGTCAAGCGCCAGGACGAAGACGACCAGAAAGACGCCGAAAAAGACGTAGATGATCAGGTTCCAGACGTACAGGATGGCCCCATCGTCCGCGAGGAAAGCCACGGTCTGGCCAGGATCGAGGTCCCCGGTAGCGTAGGGGGCCAGTAGTAAAGCCAACGCCATGCCCACCACGAACGTCGCCGCCTCGATCAGCGCGGCAACGCCGCCCATCCTCCGTAAATCATTCATTGTTGATCCCTTCTCGCACGGCGGCCTCTACTCTCTCGCTGCGCGGGCGGCGGCTCACGGGGTCGATCTTCGCCCATATTACCTCGGCCATGATGCCACCGACCGAAGCCTGCCACATTCGCCGAAGGTCTTATTCACCCGAGGGCGTGGAGAAACTGTCCGAAAAAGTGCCAGAGCAGGGCTTGAGCAGCGCTCTTGCCCGCGCAGGACAGCGAAAACAGGGCCTATCTGCTCGTTTCGCCCGCTCCTAAGGCCCCGCTTCGGGCGCTGACAGGACTTTTTGGACGGTTTCGGAAGTTGAGTTCTCCGAAGTTCCCCAAGGTGGTCCAGGCACCGTCGTTGTGCCCTTGTACTTTCCCCTTCCCGGGTAGTATGGTGCACTCATTGCGCCGCCCGAGGCCGCGGCGTGTGAGGCCGGGACCGCTACCTGCCTCTCTCCTAGATCGGGGCCGCTCCCCAACCCACTAACCTCTCGCCAGGCAGGAACGCCCTGCCGAAGACACGGCGGAGGAGAGAGGCAGGAGGCGCCCATCATGGTGCACATCGTCGAGCACGTCCGGTCGCATTACGAGGTCCGAGAGGTCCCGTTCGGCAAGGTTTACGAATGGCATCCAGCCCACATCACCCTCGGGTGCGCCTGCGGAGTGAGGTCGAGCCTAGCCGCTACGAGCACCGTAACCACCTGTCGCCGGTGCGGTGCCGACCTCGGCGGCTTCTTCCACGACCTCGAAGAGCGAGTAGGTCGTCTGCCGGACAGACTCATCCACCCCTGGGTCTACGACGCCAACGAGCGAGCCCAACAACGCCTTCGGGATGAGACCGCTCATGCTGAGGGCTCGCCCTGGCGCTACAACGACATCACGGCAGGCCCATGAAGGTAATGACACTCGGGCGCCATCGTGTTGTCTGAAGAAGCGCTGGTTGGTATGAGGGTGAGGGTCCGCAGTTCCCCTCCAGAGCCGAACTGCGGGGGCTGGAGGGGGCTATCACGGCCAGGTGGGGGAACCCAGACTACGTGGCCCTGGACGTGCTCCTGGACGACGGCCGCACGCAGCTGTTCTGGCACCACGAGCTAGAGGAGGCCGGCGGTGGCGCCTAGGCAGGCGGTTGAGGCGAAGGAGCGGTCTCCATCGTTCTACTACGTGGACGAGAGCGACCCCGACATCTTGGTGCTCTGTCGCCAGGACGGCTCCTTCGTGGCCGCCTTCAGCGCCAGGGGCGCCACCAGGGAGGGCATCGCGGAGGCCACCGAGGAAGACTACCGGGAACTGCTCCCGGCTCAGCGGGATGGGGGAAGCGAGGCAGCCGAGGAATACCGCAGCGTTCATCTCAGTAGGGCACCTATTCACCCAAGTGCGTAGAAGGTTGGTGTTCTCGGAAGTTGGCCTAGCCCCGGTCCCATCCTCTGGTATGGGGTTGGAATTCCTCGACCGGGACCCTCGTGGTCCTTGCTTACGCGGCGGCTTCCGCAGATGGGCTAGGAAAAGATAGGCCATATGGGGGATGTGCCGAACGTGGCTTGGGTGCTACGGTGCCCAGGAACGTGGTCGGCCCCAACGTGAGGCTCCCGGCCACGGTGAACTTCAACAACCAGACCGCGCTGCTGCTGGACTCCAACCAGAGGGTGTTCACCAACGCGGAGCTGGTGAGGCTGGCCCGGATACTGAAGCTCGATACCTCGCCCCAGGCCGCGAGGGAGGCGCAGGAGGCCGGTCCCGAGCTGGCAGGAGATGTTCGGTGCGGAGTAGACGAAGGAGGATAGGGTCTTGAGAAGGAGAGCGGCGGTACACGCGTCGAGGGCGAAGACGGAAGGTGGGGTCGTGGCCGAGGAGACGAAGGGCGAGAAGTTCGTCCTCTACAGGGACGCGGAGGGCGGCTACAGGTGGAGGCTGCGCTCCCCCACGGGAGAGACGCTCGCGGCCTCCGCCTACGGGCACCGGGAGAAGGGCGCCTGCGAGGCCGAGGTGCGCTCGGCCATGGCCGACCACCCGGGGGCGGGGGTCCTCGACGCCAGCTCCAGGAGGGGCATCGCGTAGCCGCGGGGCGGGCTATTCACCCGAGTGCGTGGAAGGCAGGCGTTCTCGGAAGTTCGGGGTTGTTCTAACCGTAGCCGTAGTGCTCGCGGATGGCGCGCCGGTACTCCTCCTCCGGCGCGACGCGCGGGTTCGGGAAGGTCGGCGCGCTTTCCACGGTCTCCTGGCCCACCCCCAGCCTGATAAATCCCGGGTCTTCCTCGCTCACGGCTTCCACCGGGACCAGGTGGTGCTTCCTTCCCAGGCCAAGCAAGCCGCTCGTGACGACGTCCAGGAAGCGCAGCCGCCTGCCGTCCTCCTCCACGTAGAGGTTCTCCACCGCCCCCACGATGTTCTCCCCGGAGTCGATGACCATCGTCTGGCGGATCTCGTGGTGCGGTGGAGCGGGATGCTCGTGCCTCTGCAGCCTGATCAAGGTCATGGGTCCTCCGTTCCTGGCCGGGCCTGCTCTGGCCCTACCACTCCTATTACCACCATCGGGGCGTTTTTGAACGTAACGGGCGTTACGCGATGACCACCTTGGGGTATGTCTCTGGTAGCACCAGCGGTGCATCGGGTGAACAGGAGGAAGGAGCATCGGATGTTCGCAGCGATACGGCAGTACCAGGTGGACCCCGGCTCGGTCGAGGAGGTGGCCAGGCGGGTCGAGGAGGGCTTCGTGCCCATCATGCGGGAGACGCCGGGGTTCGTGGCCTACTTCGTCTTGAACGCCGGGCAGGGCGAGATCGGCTCGGTGAGCCTCTTCGAGGACCAGCACAGCGCGGAGGAGAGCAACAGGAGGGCCGAAGAGTGGGTGAGCCACAACCTGAGCGACGTTCTTCCGAGCCCGACCTTCGCCGCCGGGGAAGTCCTGGTGTACGCGGCGAAGTAGCGCGACCGGGGTGGTACCCGCCTCAACGGTTCTCGCTGGGCCTATTCGCCCACCTTCCGGTAAGACCAGTTCTCCGAAGGTGGACTTCCGCTTTACGGAGTTCTGGGAAGTTCGGGAATGAAGGTCCCAGGGGAACACTGCCGCTAGGCCAAAATCGATGCCCTAATGTGTAGTAGGCTGGGTGAAACCCTCACAGCAGCGGCGGCTACTAGCTTGATCGGGAGCTAGGGCTATGCTGAGGGGAGTCGTGCGGTCCAACGCAAAGGAGAGAGTAGCCAATGGCGACGCTATCGGTGCTGAAGTTCAACGACCCTGGCGGGGCAGACAGGGTGCTCATCGCCCTGGAGGGCCTGCAAGAGCGGGAGATGATAACCCTCGAGGACGCGGCCGTGGTCAGGTGGCCTGCGGGCGACAAGAAGCCCAAGACCCACCAGCTACACGGCACCGCCGGTGCGGGCGCCAGCTGGGGCGCCTTCTGGGGTTTCCTGTTCGGGCTGATCTTCTTCGTGCCCTTCCTTGGCGCCGCGATCGGGGCCGGCATGGGTGGGCTTACGGGGTCGTTGGCCGACGTAGGGATCGACGACGACTTCATCAAGCAGGTGCGAGAAAAGGTGACGCCGGGCACCTCCGCGCTGTTCGCGCTCACCAGCGGGGCGACCGCGCCCGACAGGGTGATCGACGAGCTGAAGGCCTACGACTTCGAGATCATCTCGACCAACCTGCCCGAGGAGCAGGAGCAGAAGCTGCGCGAGGCCTTCGCACACGAGGAGTAGGCAAGAGGAGCGACATCACTGCAGAGCGGTCACTCAGATAACCGCTCTGCAGAGCGAAGAGGGGCGCGTATCTAGTATGACACCCGAGCAAGCGCGCCCCGGTATGCGGGTGAGGGTGATGGAACACCACAGGGTCGAGGAGCGCCGAGGCCTCATAGGCACTGTCGTGGCTCGGTACGGGGTAGGGGAGTACGTGGCCGTGGACGTGCGCTTGGCCGACGGCCGGTTCAGGCTGTTCTGGCCGATGGACCTTGAGGAGATCCCCTCCCCCCACAGGCATGGTGGCGCTTCCTGTTCGGTGGGGAGGCTTCAGGTTGACTCAGACTTTTATTCACCCGAGTACGAAGAATGGAAGTTCTCGTAAGCCCGCATGGCCCCGGGCCTAGCGAAGCTGGGCATGCATCCCACGACCGGGGTGGGGCGCATCTTCCTCATAATACCCAGCGGTAGATCTATACCCTGGTGCGGGTCTGGGGCGTTAGGATCTGGGCGGGGCGAGGGTCGAGTGGGGACCCAAGAGACCGGCGCGTGGGTGTAGCGCCCCACGGGCCGGGGTATGAAGCCTCCGGCGCATAAGCCTCCAGGGAAGGAGAGAAGAGGATGGTGGACCGAGGAAAGGCACGCGACGACGTCAACGAGGCGGCAGCCCGCTTCGCCGAGACCCTCGCCGACTCCTACAGGCTCGTCTACGGGCAGGCCTCCGAGTCGGCGGAGCGCCAGCGGCGCCGCGCCCAGGAGTTCTCGGAGCTCGTGACCGAAAACCTCAGGGAGCAGGCCGAGGCAGGCCGCTCCAACGCCCAGGAGCTCTCCGAACAGGCAAGCAGGCAGCAGGAAGCCGGACAAGCTTTCGCCCGGGGGTCGGTTGAGGCCTACGCCGAGTTCCTGGACGCCGCCTTCTCCCGATACCGGGCGGGCACCGAGCGGGCCGCCGAAAGCACCAGGGAGGGCGTGCGCACCCTGTCGGAGACGACCGCGGGCTTGGTGGGGACCGCCACCGGGGCGGCCGGCGCCACCGCGGGGGCCGCGGCCGAGGGCGCCGAGCGGGCGGCGGAAGCGGCCGTATTCCCGATCGCGGGCTACGACGAGATGAACGTGGAGGAGATCTCGAAACGCCTCGACGACCTCTCCGTGGAGGAGCTGCAGCTGGTCCGCGACTACGAGGAGCGCAACAAGGGGCGCGAGACGCTCTTGGAGCAGATGGATCGCAAGATCAGGGCCTCCTAAGAAGGAGACGGACGACCAAAGGTAAGGGGACCAGGGCGCTGGTCCCGGTGCCCTTACCTTTATTCACCCAACCTCGTAGTAGGAAACTGTCTGAAAAGGGGTTCGAGTGGAGCTCCGAGCGTGGTTTGGCCGGTGTTCAGGGGCAAAAAACGGGCCGAACTATGCCCCTTCGGTGCCTTGTGAGGCCACGTTTCGCACATCTCCGGAACTTTTCAGACAGTTTCAGGATGGACTTCTCCGAAGTTCACGCTCCTCCGGAAGCAACGATTCCTCGGCCCTCCCCTCCAGGGACAAACTCTAACGACGCTCTCAGCCGCCTCTAAGGTTGCGCCCCTATACTCCGTCTCGAAGTAACCCGCCATGGAGAAGGAGGCAGCATGCGGAACCGGAAGAAGCTCATCGGCGGCGCGGCTGTCCTGGCTGTCCTGCTGCTGGGGGCCGGCACGGCCCTCGCCCAGCAGCAGGGCGCCCTCTCGGTCCAGGAGAACGAGGGGCCGGGCCGGGACGACGACGCCACCGAGCGGCCGATCACCGGCTCGGCGCTGGATCGGGCCAAGCAGACCGCCCTGGACCACGTGGACGGCAGGGTCACCGGGACCGAGGTCAACGACGAGCAGGGCTACTACGAGGTCGAGGTGACACGCGCGGACGGCACCCAGGTGGACGTGCACCTGGACCGCGGTTTCCACGTGCTCGGCGCCGAGGGCGACGGGGTCATGGACGACTCCTAGCGCGCCGAAGCGTCCCGGGTTCGTCCCGGGACGCCGCCACAAGGTGCGTCGTGCCCGTCAGATCGCCGAAGGTCTCAGGGACACGCCCGAGGACCTTCTCCGGCCGAACCTATAAGCCAGCCGCGAACAGAGGAGGGCCACATGCGCCGCCGAGAGGCACCCACGCCACCACCCCGGCCACACCGCCTGCTGACGACGGCCCTGCTCGGTGTCGGCTTCTCGGCGGCGCTCGCGACGGGTGCGTGCGGGGCAGATACGACCTCGGGGGAGGACGGGAACCCGGGCGGACAGGGGAACCTGCCTCAAGGCAGCGAGCCCGTAAAGCTCGATCCAGCGAACTTTACGACGAAGATCGACAACCCCTACTGGCCGATGTCTCCCGGCACCCGCTGGACCTACCGCGAGACCGGCGAAGGAGGCGAGGAGCTGCGCGTCGAGGTGACCGTCACCGATAGGACAAAGAAGATAGCCAACGGGATCGAAGCCAGGGTCGTCCACGACGTCGTCATGGAAAACGGCGACCCTGTCGAGGTGACAGACGACTGGTACGCCCAGGACGAGGCCGGCAACGTCTGGTACCTGGGCGAGGACACCGCCGAGTACGAGGACGGCGAGGTGAAGACGAGGTCCGGCTCCTTCGAGGCCGGCGTCGACGGGGCGCAGCCCGGGATCATCATGCCGGCAGATCCCCGGGACGGCATGGCCTACCGCCAGGAGTACTACGAGGGCGAGGCCGAGGACAGGGCCGAGGTCCTGAGCACCGACGAGCAGGTCCAGGTCCCCTTCGGACACTTCGAGGGGGCGCTCATGACCAAGGACCTGGTCCCGCTCGAGCCCAAGGTCTCCGAGTACAAGCTCTACGCCAGGGACGTCGGCCCCGTGCTGACAGTACAGACCTCGGGCGGCAGCGGCCGCGAGGAGCTGGTCAGCTACTCCAAGGCCGGCTAGGCCGACCCGACCGCGGGCGATACCGCGAGCGGCAGCGCTTCGGCGCTCGCCGAGACCGGCGGCGCTTCCTCCTTGGCGGCTCTCGCTCCGCTGGCCTTGCTGGCGGTGCTGGCGGGTACGGGCGTCCTGGCTCTCAGGGTCGTGCGCTCGGACTGACGGTTCCTGGTACCCACCTAGGGGAGACCGAGTTTCCCCCTTTCTCTTGCTCTATTCGCCGGAGTGCGTGGAAGAGCGATTCTCGGAAGTTAGACCCAGACCTCGACTGGTGGCATCATGCTTACGGTGGAAAGGGTGGCACACCGTGTTCTGGGCGGGTTGGGAAGGAGGAGGCCGTGTCGCCCGAGAACGTCACCTCCAAAGACGGCACCCCCATCGCCTGCTGGCGTAGCGGGGAAGGACCGCCCCTATTGCTGGCGCACGGGACGGCCGCCGACCACAACCGTTGGGCCCCCGTACTGCCGGCGTTCGAGGAGCGCTTCGCCGTCTGCGCCATCGATCGGCGCGGTCGCGGCGGGAGCGGCGATGCCGACGACTACGCCATAGAACGGGAGTACGAGGACGTGGCCGCGGTTGTGGACTCCCTCGGAGAACCGACGATCTTGCTGGCCCACTCTTACGGGGCGCTGTGCGCGCTCGAGGCCGCTCTGCTAACCCGCAACGTCAGCAAGCTGGTGCTCTACGACCCGGGGATCGAGGTGGCCGGTGAGGAGATCTACCCGCACGAGGTCATCGAGAGGCTCGAGGCGCTGCTGGGGGCCGGAGACCGGGACGGGGTGGTGGCCACCACGATGCGCGAGGTCGCCGGGCTGCCGCCCGAAACGGTGGAGTTCATGCGCTCGCAGCCAGCGTGGCAAGCGCGGGTAGAAGCGGCGCACACGATCCCGCGGGAACTGCGAGCGGTCAAGGCCTACAGGCTCGATCCGGAACGGTTCGGGGGTGTACGGGTGCCGACGCTGGTGCTGAGCGGAGGCGACAGCCCGGCAGCCCTCAGGAAGGCCGGGGAGGCCGTGGACGAGGCGCTGCCCGACTCCCGTCTCGTCGTCATGCCCGGCCAAGGGCACGCTGCCATGGACACCGGGACCGACCTCTTCACGACCGAGGTTATCCGGTTCGTGGAAGATCCCTAGGAGGAGGGTCGCCAATAGCTTCCGCAGCCAACGAGGTGCCCTTACTCACCGAAGTGCCTAGAAGTAGGTAACTCTCGGAAATTCGGCCTTCGCACGCTAGACGGTGCCAACGTGACCCCGACGTATTCTGCTGGTCGCGAGGCGAGTGTATCATGAGCATCAAGCCGCCCGTGGGGAACTCGGAGAGGAGTGACGCCCATGCAGGAAAGCCAACAGCCTGGCGGCAGCGCCACCCGTTGGGGACCGCTCTTCGGCGGGCGCGCTCGCGACTGGGCCGAGACTTGGGAAGGTCCTAGGGGCTGGGGAACGCCGGTTTACGAGCACGTGCTCGATCGGACGAAGATCGGATCGGAGAGCCGCGTGCTCGACTGCGGGTGCGGCGCCGGGCGCTTCGCGCGCATGGCCGCCGATCGTGGCGCCAGCGTCGCCGGCATCGACGCTGCCAAGGAGCTCATCCAGATCGCCGCCGAGCGCACGCCGGAGGGCGACTTTCGGGTAGGCGACCTCGAAGCGTTGCCGTGGCCGGAAGACTCCTTCGACGTGGTCACAGGCTTCAGCTCCTTCCAGTTCGCCGACGACAAGGTGCGAGCACTCACCGAGGCCCGGCGCGTGTCGCGAGAATCGGTAGCAGTGGCGATCCCCAGCCGCGTCGCAGAGTCGGGGATAACTTTGGTGTTCAAGCCGCTGTTCCCCCTGTTCCCGCCTGAGGCGTTAGAGGGCATGAAGCACAGCGGCATGTTCGCCTTATCGGAGCCGGGGAAGCTGGAGGAGGTACTAGCAGCCGCAGGCCTGAGGGTGGATGAGGACGACGAGATAGAGAAAGTGATCGTCTTCGGCGATGCTGCCGGTGCGGTGCGTGCCTTTGTGGGGGCCGGACCGACGGCGCTCGCGATCAGACACTCGGGCGAGTTGGCCGTCACACAAGCAGTGCGGGAAGCGCTCAGCCCCTTCGCTGGCACGGACGGTCGGGTGACTCTCGCTGCCTGGTACCGGGTGGTGATCGCTAGAGGCTGACCTTCGGTGAGGCGTCATCCGGGAGCTTATTCACTGGAGTGTCTAGGAGGTAGGCGTTCTCGGAAGTCCAGATACGAGATCCTGCATAGCCGGGGTCCGGAGGGCGTTCACCATGTGGTGGCGTGGTGAAAAGTACACAAGGCAAGGCACCTTGACACGCCGATGGATGGATATGCGGGATCTCGTATGGGGAGATCTGCTAGTGGCGCGTATGCTCCCGGGGTGTACCGTAACGTAGCTGGGGCCCGCGAGGACTTTTTGGACCGGTTGGAAATGCGATGCGCGTGCGTAAAGGGAGGCTCACCGTGGCCAAGTTGGTCTATTCGGCGATAGCGTCGCTCGACGGCTACGTGGCGGACGAGGAAGGCAATTTCGAGTGGGCCGTACCGGACGAGGAGGTGCATACCTTCATCAACGATCTCGACCGGCCGGTCGGTACCGACCTCTACGGACGGCGGATGTACGAGATGACGGTCGGTTGGGAGACCGACCACACCCTCGCCGATCGGTCGCCCCTCATGCGGGACTTCGCGCAGATCTGGCAGGCGGCCGACAAGATCGTGTACTCCGGGACGCTGGAGGCGGTACCCACCGCCAGGACGCGGATCGCGCGGGACTTCGACCCCGAAGCGGTCCGGCAGATGAAGGCGTCGGCGGGACGGGACATGATCGTTGGCGGCCCCGACCTCGCCGCCCAGGCGTTCCAAGCCGGGTTGGTCGACGAGTGGCACCTGTTCGTCGCGCCAATGGTGGTGGGAGGCGGCAAGCGGTCCCTCCCCGACGACGTCCGCCTGCAGCTCGAACTGCTGGCCGAACGCCGTTTCGGCAACGGCATGGTCTACCTACACTACCGCACCAGGACTTGAGGTGACGGTGATGCCGCACTT
The DNA here is from genome assembly GCA_963800975.1 of uncultured Rubrobacteraceae bacterium. Taxonomy (GTDB): domain Bacteria; phylum Actinomycetota; class Rubrobacteria; order Rubrobacterales; family Rubrobacteraceae; genus JALYGY01. Next base: position 10,176 of record CAWDDB010000004.1, read on the forward strand.
GCCCAGTAGGAGCAAAGAAGCCGGAACTCCGTAGGGCACCGATCCGCTTGGTGAGGCGGCTACGGCTGCCCCACTAGCCGGCGAGTCTCACCTCCACCCCGCCATCGGCCGCTACCTGGACACGAAACCCCAGCGCCGTTGTCGTAATCGGAGCGCTCCGAGGCCAACGCCGTCGCGACGGTCGTCGAGTCGCTGGCGCTCGGCCGGCCCGGCGTGGGGTTCTCGCTGCGCTCGGAGGGGCGCGGGGTGCTAGCGCTCTCGGCCGCCGCCGGTCTGCGGGAGCGGATCGCGCAGGTACACGGCCTGGAGCTTGCGCGCACCCTGGTCGCCCTTGAAGATCCGGTGGTCTGGGGGCTCGTGAGCCCGCTGGCGGTGAGCTTCCCGACGCGGCGGTACACGCACGTGGCGGTCAACGGGCGGGTCGTCGACACCGACTCCTTCGCGCCCGCGATCTCGAGGGCCTACGCCGACCTGCTGCCCAAGGGGCGCCACCCGGCGGCCTTCCTGCGCCTGGAGCTAGGTCCCGGCGAGGTGGACGTGAACGTCCACCCGGCCAAGAGCGCCGTCCGTCTGCGCGGTGGCCGCTCCGCCTACCCGCTCGTGGTGGGCACAATCAGGGCCGCGCTCGCGCCGGAGAGGGACGTCGGGAAAGGCGTGGCACCGGAGGACGAAGCAGCGGAGCTCGTCCCCATCGGGCAGTTCGCCGGCAGGTGCATCGTCGCCCAGGTTCAAGGCTGCAAACCAAGAGGGCTTGGCTTCCGTGCGCTGCTGACAGCTGGTACCGGCGGCACCTATCGGTTGGACTTGGCAAGAGCATGAACGGGCGGCGTCCAGGCAGATACGTGAGTCCCAAATCCCCTAGCCCGTGGGGGTGCGATTCCGCGCCATGCTGGGCGAGGAGTCGGAGATCGCGCTGGCAATAGTCTAGCGAGGTGCTCGCGGCGGTTGTCCTGCTCAGGTGCGCCGTGAAACTGTCTAAAAAGGGGTAGCCCGATGTAGATATCACTACTCTAGCATGCATGAGAAAACCTTACTCGACCGATCTCACAGATGCCGAATGGGGCTGCCTGGAGCCCCACCTGCCCGCTCCCAAAGCCACCGGACGTCCTCGTCTCTACCCTCTGCGCGAGATCATTAACGCCATCTTCTACGTGGTGAGGAGCGGGTGTTCGTGGCGCCTGGTTCCTCACGACTTCCCGCCCTGGCGCAGCGTCTACCACTGCTTCAGGGGGTTCCGCTTGGACGGGACCTGGGAGAGGCTGCACGCCGCGCCGCGTGGGCGAGTCAGGGTACGTCTCGGGAGAGACCCTCAGCCCAGCGCGGCGATAGTGGATAGCCAGTCGGTCAAGACCACCGGAGTGGGCGGGGAGGAGCGTGGTTACGATGGCGCCAAGAAGGTGAAAGGGAGAAAGCGGCACTTGCTGGTGGACACCGAGGGATTCGTGCTCAAAGCCAAGGTCCACAGCGCCAAGGTGATGGACTACGAGGGCGTCAAGGATCTACTAGATCGTGCGAGAGGGCTGTTCCCGCGCCTTGCTCACCTATGGATGGACGGAGGCTACAGAGGAGAGGACAAGGGCGCAGACTGGGTGAAAAAGACGCTTGGCTGGAGGGTGGAGATCGTCAGCCGACCGCGCAAGCCGGCTCCCGAGGAAGTGCTTATGGCGTGGGCCAGGGAATGGGAAAGAGAAGCCGTGTCGGTGGACTGGCGGAAGCTCATGCCGCCGAAGGGTTTCGTCGTCCTGCCGCGGCGCTGGGTAGTAGAGCGGACGTTCTCGTGGATCGACCAGAACAGGAGGATGAGCAAAGATTACGAGAGGCTGACCGCCACGAGCGAAGCGTTCATCTACGTGGCCATGACCCGCCTGATGGTGAGACGGTTAGCCCGTGCTCAGTAGTTTTTGGACAGTTTCTAAAGGATCGTTCTCCGAAGTCCGCATGCAGGATCTTGCATGACCGCGACCCTATTGGCCTCCAGAAGCCCGTCTAAGCCCCCCGGGGCATCGGCCGACACGCCACATCTTGTGGAAGTGGATGGATGTACGGCGGGGCGGATACGGACGCGTGAGTACAAGAACACCCAGCCCTTGGCGTTGCGATTCCGTGCCACGCTGGGCGAGGCGCCGGAGGTGGAGCTGGCGCTGGTAATAGTGCCTACGCTCTCATGCCCTGCTCACGAGACGATAAGCGGGGAACCCGCCGAGGAGAACCTCTACCATATCCATCGCCAACCGACGGGTGTTGCGGTGCGTGGTTTACAATACGGGGCGTGATGAGGCCCCCTGGATCTCGACGTCTCGCTCACCGCATGTCGCTCGCGGCGATCGCCGTACTGCTTTGCGTGGGGACCGCCGCGTTGTGGACCGCGACCAGCCAAGTAGGTCCCGCTACCCTTACTTACGCGGGTTTGTCGCACGTAGAACAGGGAGCAAGCGGGAACGGGCATTCGCTGGACGCGAGCTACCTCACCTCGCCTGCGGAGGAGGCCAACGATGGGGACAGGCGACCGGTAAACGCCGGCCTCCTGACCGCGCTCCTCCTCGTGGTTTTCATGGGGGCGTCCGTCGGGTGGCTTCTCGCATACGGCCCGAGACCAGGGTTGCTGAGCTCTTCGAGCATCGCTCACCGGGTCTCCATCACGACCGTCCGCGAGGACGCGCCCTTCTTGGGGGTGTTCCGACTGTAGGCACTTCTCGCTCCGCCCGCGCGGAGCAGAGGAGCCACCACACAGGGGAACACCGAAAGGAGGCGCTCGTGCCCAGCAGAGACGAGCCCACACGCAAGCCGGTTCTTGGAACCCTGCTCTTCGGCAACTCCGGCCACACCGAGCGAGAAGAAAAGGTCCTTCAGTACATCATCCACCGCATCAACGCGGACGTGCCCTTGCGCGACATCGTGCAGGATGATTACGTACGTCGCCACTGCACCGAAGGCGAGATAAACAAGATCGTCAGCTACCCCGAGATCGTGCACGCCAGCAGGGAACATCTCTGGTCTACGTTCGGGTCGGGCGAGCTGGGGCGGAGCAGTCGCCGCCAACCGGCCCCGTTCGGCATCAGCGACGGACCAGCCGGCATGGCGGATACCGATGGCCCGGCCCCTCCGGATGCCTGAGCAGTCCAGTGGATGGTAGCGCGGTGCCACCGCCGGACCTGTGCGATCACCGTCGACCCTCGATGGTCGAACAAGCGGAAGGCGGGTACGCCGTGCGGTGCGTATTCTGCAGGAGATTGGGGCCGACGCGAAAGACGCCCAAAGCCGCCCGCGAGGCGCTGCTCGTGTATGGGCGCGCGGGCCAGGACAGAGAGCCGATCACGCCGAGGTCCCTGACCCTGCTACTCGTGGGACCGCGGATTTCCGCTACCGCCTTTATGGGGCCGGGTTTCGTGTCGAGTCGTACACCCGAATATTCGAGAGGACAAATGATTCTATTCGGTCGGCTTTCGGGTTCTAGACCCCCTGAGGACGGAGAAGCCAGGATCGATAAGTGATTCACGAAATACCCAGCGCCCGGGAGGCGATTCCGCGCCGCCCTGGGGAGGAGCCTGAGATCGCGTTGGCGCTGGCCTAGCGGTTAGGCGGTCGTGCGCCGAGCGCGGACTGCGTGCAAAGGCGCTACTCGGACGCTCGGTAGATCATGCGAAGGTGCCGGACCTTGAGCTAGTTCGCCACTATCTCTATGATCAAGTCCAGCGTAAGGAAGGACCTACGATCGAAGGGAGGAGATGATGACCCGCGTAGTTAATAAGGACGAGCTCCCTTACGGTACGATCGCGCATAGATTCGAAGGCCGCCTCTACGGCGATGTGAGCGTCTCGGTAATCCTGGTGGACTGCCCGCCCGGCGGTGGAGCGGTGCTGCACACCCACCCCTACGAGGAGGTCTTCGTGACGCTGGAGGGCGAGGCCACCTTCACCGTCGGGGACGACACGTTAGAGGTGAGCGCCGGTCAGATCGTGGTGGCGCCGGCGGGCGTGCCCCACAAATTTGTCAACTCCGGGAGCGGGCCGCTGAGGCAGGTCGACATCCACCCCAGCGGACGCATCCAACAGGTCAACATCTCGGAGGATCGATGACAACGCGTCGTCCCCGATGGTTCGGCCCTCCGCCGAAACCTTGAAGCCGTCCTAGGAGGACCTCCTGACGACCACCCCACCTGGATCTGGCGCGCCGAACCAGCACAAACCGGTGATCTTCGCGGTCGACGCCGGGGCGGAGAGCTTTCTCAGGATCGAGCACGGGCTCCGTAGGCGTTACGGCGGCGAGTACCAGGTTATGTGCGAGACGTCGGCGATGTGGGGCATGAAGAGGCTCAAGGACTTAAAGGCGGCCGGTGAGGAGGTGGCCCTCATCCTCGCCGACCAGTGGATGCCCGACATCGAGGGCGGCGAGTTCCTCGCCCGCGCCAGCCGGCTCTTCCCCACCGCCAAACGCGCGGTACTCATCGAGTGGGGCGACAGGACCGCCCAGGAACCCGTTCTTCGGGCCATGACCCTGGGCGACATCGACTACTACATAAACAAGCCCGGGCGGCCGGGCGACGAATACTTCCACAAGATGGTCGCAGAGTTCCTCTACGACTGGGCCAAAGCCCACCGCCCCGCCTTCGCGGAGATGCGCGTGGTGGGCGAGCGGTGGTCCGCGCGCTCGCACGAACTCCGGGACATCCTCAACCGCAACGGCATTCTGCACGAGTTCTACGCCGCGGACACCGAGGCGGGGCAACAATTCCTCGCCCGCCTTGGCAAGGGCTCCGCCAAACTCCCCGTGGTTGCGTTCACAACGGTCGGGTGCTCGAAGTCCCGTCGAACGCCGAGCTCGCCGACGCCTTCGGTGTCAACCGCCCGTTGGGTCGGCGAAGCTTCGAGCTGGTCATCGTGGGGGCTGGGCCGGCCGGGCTGGCGGCGGCCGTCTACGGCGCCTCCGAGGGCTTGAGCACCCTCGTCGTAGAGGGGGAAGCGGTGGGTGGCCAAGCGGGGACGAGCTCATCGATCAGGAACTACCTCGGTTTCCCCTGGGGCGTGGAGGGTGCCGAACTCGCCAGGAGGGCCACCGAGCAGGCGTTGTGGTTCGGTGCCGTCTTCCGATTCATGCGTAACGCCACGGCGCTACGGTCGGAGGGGAGGGAGTCGAGGCTAACCCTCTCCGACGGGACCGAGGTGAGGGCCGGGGCGGTCGTCCTGGCCACCGGGGTCTCTTACCGGCGCCTGGAAGTGGCGAGTTTGGAGGGGTTGGTCGGCGCGGGGGTGTTCTACGGGGCCGCGGCGACGGAGGCCAAGGCGATGAGGGGTCAGGAGGTCTACGTGGTCGGGGGCGCCAACTCCGCCGGACAGGCGGCTTTGCACCTCTCCGAGTACGCCTTGCGCGTGACGCTGGTGGTCCGCGGCCGGTCGCTCTCTGCCAGCATGTCCGATTACCTGATAAAGGAGATCGAGGCGGCGCACAATATCGGACGTCCTCTTGCGCACCCGGGTCGTCGACGGCGGCGGTGATGGGAGGCTCGAGCACTTGGTTTTGAAGACCTGGAGTCCGGACGAACGAAAAAGGTGCCGGCCGCGGCTTTGTTCGCCCTCATCGGGGGCGAGCCTCGCACGGGCTGGCTTCCCAGAGAGATAGCTCGCGACGAGCGGGGCTACGTGGTGACCGGCCCGGACCTCCTGCAGGACGGAAGACCTCCCCAGGGCTGGCCGCCTGGGCGCTACCCACTGCCCATGGAGACCAGCATGCCTGGCGTCTTCGCGGCCGGCGACGTTAAGCACGGGTCGGTCCACAGGGTGGCCTGGGCGGTGGGGGCGGGAGCGATCGCCATCCAGTCGGTCCCACGAGCATCTCGTCAAGGCGAAGCTAGGGTTAGATGCGCCTCGTTCTCGGGATCCCGAGTCACCGGGGCCGAGATAGCCGAGATCACCGTTCTACCAAATTCTTTCCAGAGCTCCTGGATACTCACTAGCGTGGCCTGACGAGAGGGGATGCGCGGCCCGGGTGCGGCTGACGCAATACGATCCTCATCCCAAATTCTGAGCGATCTCCTGACGTCCGGCTAAAGCGTCCCTCCGAAAACCCGAATACCGGGTATGTTCGTAGAGCGAGAAACCGTGGACCGGCCCTCCCATCCTTCGAGGAAGGCGACGGGTCGCGACGTCGCTTCTCACGGGGGAACGCTCGCGGTGCTCCTCCTGACCCTGTTACTCCTCGCGCCCGCTTGTGCTCTCATGCCCGACGCGACCGGGGGAGCCCCCCTCCACCCTCCGGCTCGCTCTCGGTGAGCTTCATAGTCGTCGGGCAGGGCGACGGGGTGCTCGTGCAGGCAGGAGGCGAGGACTACCTCCTGGACGCCGGCAGGGCAGAGGAGGGGCCGGAGGTCGTGGACTTCCTGAGGAGCCGGGGGGTGGAGGATCTCGAGGGCATCGTGGTGAGCAACCCCGACGCAGACCACATTGGGGGCTTCCTGGACGTGTTTGACGCCTTCGAGGTGGGGAGGGTGTACGCCTCCGGGGACCCGAAAGGCACGCTTGCCTACGAGACGTTCGTGCGGGTCGCGCGCGACGAGGGCTCGACGCTGGAGGTGGTGCGAGCGGGGCGGCGGCTGGATTGGGGTGGCATCCAGGCGGACGCGCGAGTCCCAGAACACCCAGCCTTTGAAGGTGCGATTCTGTGCCAAGCTGTGCGAGGAGCCGGAGGTCGAGCTGGCGCTGGTCTAGCGGTTAGGCAAGCGTGTGCTGCTGATGGAAGTGCGGGCAAGGTTACAATTCTCGGAAGTTCGCGTCGGACTTGGCCCGGTGGCATCATGCTCAACAGTGGCAAGGGTTAGCCCGCCATGTTCCGAGCGGGTTGGGAAGGAGGAGTCGTGTCGCCCGAGAACGTCACCTCCAAAGACGGCACGCCCATCGCTTACCGGCGTAGCGGGCAAGGACCTCCCCTCGTGCTTGTGCACGGGACAGCAGCCGACCACAATCGGTGGGCTCCCGTTCTGCCGGCGTTCGAGGAGCGCTTCGCCGTCTGCGCCGTCGATCGGCGCGGTCGCGGCGGGAGCGGCGACTCAGACGATTACGCGATACAACAGGAGTTCGAGGACGTGGCGGCGGTGGCGGACTCCCTCGGAGAGCCGCCCGTCTTGCTGGCCCACTCGTACGGGGCGCTGTGCGCTCTGGAGGCCGCCCTGCTGACCCGCAACATCCGCAAGTTGGTGCTCTACGATCCGGGGATCGAGGTGGCGGGCGAAGAGATCTACGCGCCCGAGGTCATCGAGCGGCTAGAGGAGCTGCTGGAGGCGGGTGATCGGGACGCGGTGGTGGCTACCACGATGCGCGAGGTCGCGGGCTGCCTCCCGAAACGGTGGAGTACATGCGCGCGCAGCCCGCGTGGCAAGCGCGGGTGGACGCCGCGCACACCATCCCGCGGGAACTGCGAGCGGTCAAGGCCTACGGGCTCGAACCGGAGCGGTTCGGGGATGTTCGGGTGCCGACGTTGGTGCTGAGCGGAGGCGAGAGCCCGGCAGCCCTCAGGAAGGCCGCAGAGGCCGTGGACGAGGCGCTGCCCGACTCCCGTCTCGTCGTCATGCCCGGGCAGGGGCACGCGGCCATGGACACCGGGACCGACCTCTTCACGACCGAGGTCCTCCGGTTCGCTGAAGGCCCTGCCCCTAGAAGGAGGTCCGCCACAAGCTCTCACGGGCGCCGATACGGCCTTATCCACCCAAGCTCTTAGAAGGAGGCGTTCTCGGAAGTTGCTCCGGCTTATGTAACGATGGCATCATGGACGCGGGGTAACGTCTACCACCCATCAAAGGGAGGTGGGAGGAAGGAGGAAATGACCTTTGGAGAGCGTTGACCCCGTCCACACGCCCGAGCGCTCTGCCGTAACCCCGCTCGTCCGGCGTGCGACGCAAAGCCCCACCGTCGAGGTCTCCGGGTGGTCGGTTGACTCCGTCCACTCTGGTGACAGCGAGGGGCTGGGCGTCCACCGGCTTCGTTGGGACCGGTTGGACTACGAGGAGATAAGCCTGCTGACTCTGCTTGGGGCCTCCGTTTCCGAGAGGGCGAGCGAGACTAGCTCCTCGGCCTAGGTAGACAGAATAGGACACTAGGAGGCGGCAGCTGGGCGAGTCGATCGCGGTCGGCAACCTCGACCTCTCGGACTGAGCAAAGGGCGAAGGACCGGACGTCCTGCTCATCGCGGGGCTCGGCGACACCGCCGAGGCGTGGGGCCGCAGCTCGATGGGCTCTCGGACCGCTACCACCTCACAGCCTTCGACAACAGTGGGGCGGGGCGCACCCCGCTGCCCGAGGGGCCGTTCTCGCTGACGACTATGGCCGACGATCGCCGCGCTGCTACGCGCGCTGGAGGTTCCGGCGCCCACGTCGCCGGCTTCTCGAGTGGAAGCGCCATCGCGCAGGAGCTGGCGCTGCGCCATCTGAGCTCGTCCTCGGCCTCGTCCTCATCAGCACTACGGTCGACCCCGACGCCCTCTTCCGCTCCAAGTCACCTTCTGGCGCTGACTGGCGGCGGTCGCGCCCAGCGACGGTGCCTTCCTGGAGGCCTTCTTCCTGTGGGTCTACACGCCGCGCGCGCACGCGGACGGCACGGTGGGTCGGTAGTCGAGGCGGGGCTGGCTCTTCCCCGACTAGCAGTCAGTCGAGGCCTTTCAAGCGCAAGTCGACGCTCGGCCTCACGCACCATACGGCGGATCGCCTTCCAGCAGATCGCCGCGCCGACGCTCAACCTGTTTGGCCAGCTCCGACATCACCCGGCCGCCGCGCTTCGGTCGATCGGTGGCCGCGGGAATACCGAACGTGCGCTTCGATGTCACGGCCGGGGAGGCACACCAGCCCTTCCAGGAGGTCCCGGAGGAGTTCAACGCCGCGTGGAGGCCTTCTGGCGTGAGGTCGAAGCGCGGGGGCTGAGGGTCACTCGGGTCATGAGCGGGAGGGATCGGCATCTCGGTGGGGAAGGAGAACGGAACCCATGTCGGTAGAAGAGAATGTTCAGTTCGCTACGACGCCTCTCTCGACAGGACCAAGACTGCACTACGCCGAACAGGGCGACCCAAGGGGGGAAGCCATCGTCTTCCTCCACGGCTACTCCGACTCCTGGTTCTCCTTCAGCCGCGTGCTGCCTCTGCTCGCACCGTCCTACCACGCCTTCGCGCTCACCCAGCGCGGGCACGGGGACTCGGATAAGCCCGAATGCTGCTACACACCGGAGGACTTCGCCGCCGACGTGGATGCGTTCATGGACGCGGTCGGCATCGAAGAAGCGACCGTCGTCGGGGCTTCGACGGGGGCCCTCTTCGCACAACGAGTGGCGCTTAGCTACCCGCGCCGTGTCAGCCGCCTCGTCCTGATTGGTCCGCAGACGCCAGCGAACGAGGATATAGCGGGCCTGGTGGACGAGGTGCTTGCGCTGGAAGATCCCGTCCCGCCAGAGTTCGTCAAGGGCTTCCAGGAGAGCACCATCTACCAGCAGGTTCCGCAAGAATTCCTCGATACGGTGGTCTCAGAGAGCCTCAAGCTCCCGGCCCGCGTATGGCGCGACTATTTGGAGCAGGCGGTACTTTCCATCGACCACGATTATGTGCTCCCGCTGCGTGAGATCGACGCGCCGACGTTGATCTTGTGGGGGGAGCAGGATCCCCTCTTCCCGCGCGAAGAACAGGAGCGGCTCGCGGCGGCGATCCCCGGTGCCGCCTTGAAGATCTACCCCGAGACCGGCCACGCGGTGCACTGGGACCGGCCAGAGCAGGTCGTCCGGGATCTGGAGGAGTTCATGAAGGGAACGCGCCCGCCTAGTGCTGCGGCCAGCGAAACAGAAGAAGGAGGTTTAGAGAGCATGGAGACCAGAGCACTTCCTCCCGGCCTACAGGACATCCTGGAGTTCCCGCTGATCGAGGCGCTTTACGGAAGGCGAGCCCGCCGCTTCTCTGTGGGTGCTTCGATTCCCGACGGGCCTCTGCAGTTCACCTCCCGCCACGACCCGATACCGCTCAGCGAGCTCGAGAAGATGCTGGTGCTTACGGCTGCTGCCGGCAATACCGGCTGGCACTACATGATCACACGCCACGCCCGCTACGCTCCTCACCTCTCCAACTACTCGGGGGCGGCGGGGGGCCGGACCTTCCCGTCTGCGGCGGGCTTCCACACCAGCGAGGTCTTCTTCACCGACGATGAGGGCGTCTACCTCTTCGAGACCCGCGACGCCCCCGCGCTCGTCGAGCAGCGACCGATGGTCCTCCCGACCTCGAGGCGATCCTGGAAGCCCACCGCGCCCGCATACGCAAGCTATCCGAGGGGCGGCTCCACATCCCGGCCGAAGAGCCCTACATGGAGGGGCACAACACCTGGTGCGTCAACCGCCCTGGGAGCACGCTGCTCATCCCGGTAGGCGACATAGCCCAGCACTTGATCGCCGTTCTGTGCTTCATCGTCCAGAATGGCTACGCGCTCTACGACGACGTCAACGGGGAGCAGATCCCTGGTCTCGAGCGGTTCTCTCACCTGGTGGACCTGGAAGAGCCGCTGCCGCTGACGTTCATTGAGACCTACGCACTCACCGAGTGCACCGCCGAGCTCTCGACCTGCTGCTACGCGGGCATGTTGATGCTGCAGGCCATGGGCCTTGGAGGCTGGATGTTCGACGGCATCGACCGCCACACCGTGCTCGGGGCCAGCGGCGACCCGGAGGTGCCGGGACTGGGATTTCGCTACGACACCGACGAGCGCTGGTCGCTGCCGAACCCCACGGGCCTGCCAGGTGTGTTCGAGGGCTACTGCCCGCCCCACTACCCGGACATGCGCTCAGCCGTAGAGGCCTTCGCCGAGCGGAAGTTTGGACCCGGTGGGCCGTTCCACCCAGATACCCCGGGTCCATGGAAGGAGAGCTCCAGGGTGCGCTCAGCGCGCAGGTCCACAGCGAGGAGTTCAAGGAGTGCGTGGCGCTCATGGCCCAGCACATCTACGAGCGCTTCGGGAAGTTCCCCGGCACCGTGCCGAGCATGTTCGTGCTGACCTACCTGCAGGCCCACCATCTGGATCTGGAGTTCTACGATCACCACTTCGGAGCGGGAGCGTACCTGAAAACCCACACCGAGCATATGGCTCGCTGGCATCCAGAGGGCAACGAGGGGTAAGGGGACCAGAAGTTCTCCAACTCGCAGAGTAGAGGGCCGCGGCTCATGATCCGCGGCCCTACTCTCTGACTCATGCATCTATTGGGACTGCCGAGGAACACCGAGGCCTACCACGTGACGACGTTCCAGGTCGTCCGAGAAGACAAGCAGGGGAACTCCCACCTCGTGACCGTCGAGGTACTCGACGCGGGGGATGGCCAAGAGCATTCCCGCTACATGGCCGTCGCGCGCTCCGACAACGGCAAGGCCGCCTCCGGCAGCGCCGCCTCAAAGCGTGGAGGCGGCCCTATCGATACTCCACTGGTAACGAACTCGATTAGCCCCGGCCCTTCTTCTTAGAGGCGTTGTATCGGCGACTCCTGGTAGCCCTTATGCAACCGTAGTAGGTTGATCCGGATGATGCGAGACGTTAACATAGGAAGTGCGAGTAGTTACATGGGAAAGTGTGAGTAGCTAACAGGGGAGGTGCCACCTTTGCGCCCATCGGCGGGTCTACGCAGGCCCGCATGGAAAGGGAGTGGATCGGAAAGGGGGTGAACAGATGGAAACCGATCGCAGGAGACGCAGGTGCAGCAGACGCTGTCGGCGCAGGAACGACCGCAGGGACCGCAGGCGTTGTCAACGCCGTTGCCGCCGCCGCAACCGCCGTAATTAGGGGTCAGGCGCCGGGCGGGCCTTACCGGGGCCGCGCGGTGAACGTGCTGCTATCGCGCCTGCTACCGCTTTCGCTGGCCGATGGGAGCGACGAGCCGTTACGCTCTTAAAGGGGGTGAAGAGATGGGAACCGACAGGTTGAGAAGGAGGCGCTGCAGCCGTAGAAACACGGTCCAGAAGCGCAGGCGTTGCCGCCGGCGTAAGCGCCGCCGTAACCGCCGCAACTAACCAACGCCTAGCGACAATTACGTTCTGGGGAGGCCCTGTTAGTTCCGGGCCTCCTTCTTGTGCGCCTCCTTCTTGTGCATTATCGCACAACTCCCTGGGCGTGTCCCCACATCTCGCCCTATTCACCCGAGTGCGTGGAATTCGTGTGCTCGGAAGCCCCCGCGTAGCTCCGGTCCGATGGGCCCCGCATCCCTAGGCCCCCTGGGACACGGGTCCCGATAATACCCTGCAGTAGGCCCGTACCCTGGTATGGGGCCTGGGCGCTAGGGACGGGGTGGGCGGCTCTCACGCGCCCCCGCACGCCGTTTACTGGTCTCGTCCCTTGTGAGCCTCGATTAGGGTGCGGTTGAACCGTAGCTCTTCCAGGGCGTCGTCTCGTTCGCGTAGCAACCGCCGCCAGTGCAACTGGTCCGCCCGATTGCTCGGGTTGTCCAGCCACTTGTCCATCTCGAACACCGTGCCTAGCAGGGTATCCTCCTGCACCTCCAGCCTCAGCAGCTTGGCGTGGTGTACGCACAGCAGGCTACCGTCCAACTGGACCTCGCCCAGCCTCTGGCACTCTCCGTCCGCGAAGAGGGTCTTGCCGAACTCGCAACGGGCACGCTGGTCTGCGGCGTGGGCATCTTCCGTGGCCACGGGCGCACGCTCCTTCCGTACCGGTAGGTGTGTACCTCGCCGGTTAACGGAACGAACCCACGCAGAGGCCCGAGTCGAGGGGAGAAGCGCATCCCATGCTGCTGCGGCGGCTTCGGCCCCAGTAAGGCGAACAGTTGGCCTGTTCGATACCATCGTATCATGCCCTTGTTGCCCTCAAGGCGGAAGGTGCACGCGGCGGTCGAGGCATCTCGCCCGCGGAAACTTGTAACATCTGACGTTTACATCCGCCTAGTCGGCGTGGTTTGATAGAGGGGTGCACGCTACGGGTCCGTCCTGGGAGAGAAGTTCGGACCCAGACCTTCCTACGACCTGTCTACGGAAGCGGGGGTTACTTCCTTGCAAGGGCACGAAGCCGTCGTCGGGGCAAGGGTGAAGGTGCTGGGTAGCGACAGGCGGCCGGAGCTGCGGGGTATGCTCGGCACGATAGGGCGTGCGCTTCGGGCACGAAGAGGCACCTCGCCCTAGACGTGCGGCTGGACGACGGGCAGACGGGAAATGTTCTGGGCAAAGGGGCTGGAGAAGGCAAGCGATGCCCACGGCGCCTAGAGGGTATCCCGCTCTTCTGTTCGTCCACCTTCGCAGGTAGGGTTCTCGGAAGCCCGCGAAGCCTAGGTCCGATGGGCCACGCATCCTAGGCCCCACCTGGGACATGAGTCCCGATAATACCTCGCGGTGGTCCCATACCCTGGTATGGGCCTGGGCGTTCGGGACGGGGTGGGCGTCTCCCCCGTGTTCGCGTCGGCCACCGCGGATGGGCTAGGAAAGGATAGGCCATATGGGGATGTGCCGAACGTGGCGTGCGCGTATTGGTGTCCCTCGCATGCGTCAGGCGGACGCCTCCCTATGCCTCCGCCCCACCGAAACGAGACGGGACGGGGTCTTGAGCAGGAGAGCGGTGGTACACGCGTCGCGGGAGAACACGGAAGGTGAGATCGTGCCGAGAAGACGAAGCGCGAGAAGCTCATCCTCTACAGGGACGCCGAGGGCTCGGCTACAGGTGGATGCTGCCCTCCCCCACGGGAGAGACGCTGGCGGACTCCGACCGGGCGCCGGAGAAGGTCTCCTCCCAGGCCGAGGTGCGCTCGGCCCTGGCCCACCACCCGAGGGCGGGGTCCCCGCCGCCAGCTCCGGGAGGGGCGCCGCGAGCCGCAGGGCGGGCTATTCACCCGAGTGCGTGGAAGCTATGTTCTCGAACTTCGCCCGTTCTGAGTTCTCGGAAGTCAGGGGTGCCTAGCGAGTGGATAGGGTTAGTCCCATTGTGCCCTGCGCATCGTAAAAGATGTGCCATTGGGCGGATGCGCAGCCTTCGTCCTGCTCCATATAGTGCCCCGAAGAATGGCCAGAGTAGGGCTATGCGAGCGTTAGAAGGAGCGGAGATGATCCAAGGGCAGCAGGTGATTGAGGAGCTTGGCGACCGGAGGAAGGACCCGGCTTACAGGATCGGTTGGGAGGATGGCCGGTTCGGGCTGATAGAGACATTCCTCGAGAACCCGAACCTTGCGCGATGGGAGAGCCACTCCGAGAGGCTGGCGTACTACCGGGGCCACCGCGAAGGGCGGCGGGTCCGCGGGACGCTGGCGCACAAGGACTGTGCCTGATACCGGACTTATGCGTCCCATCTGCAGGGCGCCTGCCGCGCTTCGCCGCACGGATCACCGGTTTCCTTACAAGACACTTCCGCTGACGCCGGACTCGCAGGTGGCCGGCATTTTCGTGCTCTTGGCAGATGTCCGTTTACTATTCACCCAACGGCGTAGAAGAGGGGTTCTAAGAAGTTCGCCAAGAAATATTCGTATCTAGCTCATGTGCGTGATACGTTCCATCCCGACAGGGGAGTATGATACTAGTGCGACTATCCGACACACCAGGCGGGGCGGTGTAGGCTCTCTCCCTTCCTCAACGAGAAGGGAAGATGGGCATGAGCGCAGTAAGCAACCTCAAGGTATGGGCGGCGCTTCTGTTGGCGGCCCTGGCGGCAAGCGTACTAATGGCGGTGGTGCTTGCCCCCCCAGCGTCGGGCCGCACTCCTTCTCCGTGACCACCCCCGTCGACGAGCTGAACACCGATGGGGACTGCTCCCTGAGGGAGGCAATAGAGGCGGCCAACACCAACGCCGCGGTAGACGGCTGCGCTGCCGGCAGCGACACGGTGCCGGACACCATCGTGTTCGCCGTGGGCCCGGAGGCGACCATAACCCTGGACTCTGAGCTGGACGTGCTGCTTATCACGGACGATGCTGGGCTTACCATAAACGGCCAGCAGAACAAGATCACCATCAGCGGCAACGATGCTTCCCAGGTGTTTTGGGTGGAACCTGGTGTGGTGTTCAATCTGCGTAACCTCACCGTGGCCGATGGCAACACGACCCTATCTGGCGCCGGCCTCTTGAACAGCGGGGGTAAGGTGGAGGTGAGAAACTCCACCTTCTCCGGCAATAGTGCCACCGATAATGGCGGCGGCATAGGCAATTTTGGCGGCGCCACGCTCACGGTGACCAACTCCACCTTCTCCGGCAACAGCGCAGAGTTCGGCGGAGGCATATACGCCACCAGTGGCACGCTCACGGTGACCAACTCCACCTTCTCCGGCAACAGCGCGGGGTTCGCCGGAGGCGGCATATACGTCGAGCTTTTCACGGCCACGCTCAAGAACACGATAGTGGCCGACTCCCCCCAGGGCGGTAACTGCACCGAAGGGTTCGAAGGGACGATAGCCGACGGAGGCTACAACATAGATGACGCCGACACATGCGGCTTTGGTGCTGCCAACAACTCCCAACCCTCAACCGACCCCAAGCTCGACGCCCTAGCGGACAACGGCGGTCCCACACAAACCCATGCCCTAAAGCCGGCTAGCCCCGCCATCAACGCCATCCCCAGCGCCACCAACGGCTGCGGCACAGACGTCACCACCGACCAGCGGGGCCTCTTCAACAGGCCACAGGGAGGCAAGTGCGAGATAGGTTCCTTCGAGGACAGGAGCCCCAGGGTAAGAATGGTTGTGCCCCAAGAGGACGCCAGAGGCGCGAACCCGGCAACGAACGTCAACGCCTTCTTCTCGGAGGCCATGAGGGCAAACACAATAAACGCGAACACCGTCAAGCTCTTCGAGGTGGGCACGACCACCCCCATAGGGGCGCAGGTGAGCTACGACGCTGTGGCCAAGCGGGCGATCCTGAACCCCAACGCCAACCTGGAGCTTGGAACCAGGTACAGGGCGCTGGTCACCACGGGAGCAAGGGATCTGCCAAGCAACCGCCTAGACCAGGACCTGGACCCCTCGAACGGCCTCCAGCAGAAGGTGTGGTTCTTCACGGTTCGTAGTAGCTAGAGGGCACTCTCTCATAGAAAGCCAAACCTAGAAAGAGGTCGAAGGGCCGGGGTGTAAAGTCCCGGCCCTCCTTCTTACCCTTATTCACCCAACTGCGGGTAAGCCATGTTCTCGGAAGTTCGCGTAGCCCCGGTCCAACCCCCAGGTATTCCTAGACAAGGCGCATAGGTCGCATTTCCCACATACAGCTACCGCACGTGATTGCTACCGTGGTTGCGTTAGCTAACCGGGCGGGACTGACGAGTCCCGCCCTCCCTAAAGGAGGAGGTACTACGCCTATGTTGAGAGGCACGGCAAGCAAGGTGATGTGGGTGGGGAGGGGCACTGTGTTCTTGGTGGGCCTCGCCGTGATAGTGGCTGTGGTGTTGGGGGTGGCGAGCACGGCGCTCGGGGCCAACGGTGGCAACTTCATCCTCGGCCAGAACAACACCGCTAGCCTCCTTACCAGGCTAACCGGCCAGGTCCCCGGAGGAGCGGCCTTGCAGGTGGTGAACACCAAGACGGAGCCGGGTTCCAGGGGGCTGCAAGTCAGCGTAGCTGAGAACAAGCCTCCCATACAGGTCAACGCTACGGCTGGTAAGGCCACCAACCTCAACGCAGACAAGCTTGACGGCAAGGAGGCGACGGACTTCTACGCGGCTGGCAGCAAGGTGGCCGACTCCTCACACGCTGATACGGGCCGACCAGGCCAACACTGATGGCCAGACTCGACTAAAGCTCAGAACGCGGCTAACGCCGACACGGTGGACGGCAAGAACCCTCCGGCTTCGCCTCAGCCTACGAGCGCACGGTGGTGGTTAGCCCGGTAGGCACCGATACGGAGAACGGCCAAGCGCTCCTCGATGCCATGGAAAACATATCGGACGCCTCTGCATCCAAGCCCTACCTCATCCACCTAGAGCCCGCAACCTACGATCTTGGCAACGGCTCTTTGAATATGAAGCAGTGGGTGGACATAGAGGGCTCTGGCGAGCTCAATACCGTCATCAGAAGCGTTGTAGGCTCCGGGGGCTGTACGCTCGGTACGGTAAATGGGGCGAGCAACGCCGAGATGAGGTTCCTCACGGTGCGCAACACGGGCGCGAATGGCTGTAAGATAGCCATCTCTAACGTCGCTGCCTCCCCACGACTCACCCATCTAACCGCCGAGGCCATAGGAGTGGGCGGGTCCAATAACGTCGGCGTGCAGACTAACAATTCCAGCACGACCATGACCGACGTCACGGCAACGGGTTCGGGACAAACAGGCTCAGCTAATCACGGTGTGTTCAGCAGCCAATCCAACCTGACTATCAAACAGAGCAAGCTAACCGGAAGCGGCGGCGCCTTCGTAAACCACGCGCTGCGGATACAGAGCGGCACTACCGCAAAGGTCGCGCTTAGCCAGCTTGTGGGAAGCACCAACGGTGACGACGGCGACACCCTGCAGTGCTTCAACAACTACAACGAGAACATGGCTGGAGATAACCCCGACCGAGGACGGATACGAGGTCACGGGCCCGTTTTGTGCTTCTGACCCTTTGCCATCATCTTGAAGGTCACGCATCACGGGTCCAACACGTCTTCTACCCCGCTCTTCCTGAGCCGCTTTCCGCCGGAGGTGGCGGTCATCCAGGTCGGCGCGGACAACTCCTACGGCCACCCCACGCCCGAGACCCTGGCCCGCCTGCAGCGGGCCGGGGCCAGGGTGTTCAGAAACGACGAGCACGGGGATGTGATCGTCACCATAAAGGAAGGGGTAGTGGATGTAGCCGTCACCAGGCCCGAGGCTGCATTCTAGAGCGCATAGCGGAGGTCATGACCTCCGCTATGCGCGGCTTCAGGCAGGAGGGCATCCGGATCTCGGCGGATCCGGGCGGTCCTGGCGAGGGTACTACGTTACTCCCCAGGCTGGTGCTCTCGCGTCTCTCTGGCTTGCGCCTTCTCTCGCCTTATCGTCTCCGGGTCGAAGAATCGGAAGTACGGGCTGCCGTAATGCTGGTAGGCGCCCCAGGTGCGGGCGCCGCCGGGAAACCCGGCTATGGCGTGGCGCGCCTCCCGCATGGCGGCGTACATGGGCTGGGGGTCCTCGTATTGGTTCTCTCCGTCGCCTGACTTGCGGAGGCCGAGCAGCTCGGTGTAGAGGGTCAGGGCGAACGTGCGGGCGGCGAGGTCGTCAACGGGCCACGCGGTACAGACGAAGTTGGATATGCCGCGCTCGAAGAAGCGTTCGGCGAAGCTGGGGGCCAGCTCGACGGAGCGTCTCTCGGACCTGTCGGGCGTGATGCCGGACTCGCAGGCGTTCGAGAAAACGAAGTTCGGGATGCGGTCGACCCTGCCGAGCTCGTTGGGGGAGATAAGCTGGCCTCCGGAGAAGACCCAGCCCGAGGCTTCGGGGTTCTCGTCGTACGTGCAGTGGCCGGCGAAGTGGAGCACGTCGTAGGAGCGGAGCATCAGGTGCCTCAGGACGTTCGTGCGGGTGGCCGCGTAGGGCCCGAAGAGCCGCACGACCTCGACCCGATTGGAGCTCAACTTCTCGTAGGCGACGTTGAAGCCCTCGAACAGGTCGGCGACCTCGACGCCCTCCTCCTCGGCGCCCGGCAGGTGGGCGTCCTCCGCCGGGTCCGCGACCACGAGCACGCGCATGACGCGGCGCGGAGGCGGGGGAGGCTCGGGCGGTGGGGCGAACGTGGTGCGCAGCTGCCGCGTGAAGCCGCGGCCGGTGCCGAGAAACCGGTCGGGGTCGAACTCCGAGCTCCCGCCGTTCTGCCGGGGCGTCTCCGGTGGACCGTTTTCCTCGAGGGCGAGCTCTGGCTGGGCGACCATCTCCCAGTGGATACGGGCCATAGTCGAGTCGAGCATCATGACCAGCGGGACTTCGGTGGAGAACTGCGCGCGCAGCTCGGCCGGCACGAGGAGCCTCTCGAGGAAGCTGCCTCGCTCGGCCTGCATGGCCGGATCCGACTCGGCGGCGAGCTCCTCGTTGGCCTCCTTTACGACGGCGGGATCGAGCGTGACCGTTCGCTCCGGGACGGAGGCGTTCTCGGTGATCGCCCCGAAGGTGTAGCGGTTCCCCTCGAGCCTCAGGGTGATACGCGTGGGCGGGCGCTCCTCGAGCGTGCCTTCATCGTCGGCCTCGGTCTGGCTCTCTTTTTCGATCCTTCTGTTCCTGATCTGCTGTTTGCTGGGTTCGCGGAAGTCGATCTTCAGCTGGTTCTGTGCTTCGAGGTTGGCTTTCTCCTGGCGGATGGCGCTTGCGAGCTTCTCGGCCGTATCGGGGTCTCTCTCCACGAAGGTGACGCGGACGAGCCGTCGTCCCTCGTCCTCGATGGAGCCCGTGATCGCCTTCTTGATGCCGCGCATCCAGGCCGAGATCGCCTCACGCGTCGGGATGTTGCCCCTGCCGGATCCGATCAGGACGGTGGCCAGGTGTCGTTTCTCCATCCTACCGAGGGACCAGCAGAGCTCGCGCGCCAGGACGGTAAGCTCGGGCACGCCGAAGCTGCCGGGTAGCCCCATGCCGGCTACCGCGATCACGCGCTCGGTGCTTCCGGGGCGCGGGTCGGGCAGGAAGAAGGGCGCCCCCAGTCTGCCGCGGATGATGCCGCGTTCGAAGTACTGCGTCAGGAGCCGGTCGGACTCGGGCAGGCCGTCCTCCGATCCTCCAGCTCGACCGCGCAACGCCCGGCTTACGGCCAGATCCAGCGCCAGCTCGGCCTCCTGGGGCCTTACGTTGATGTAGTGCCCGACAGAGATCGCATCCACCGCGTCGCCGCCACCGCTCTTCACGCTCCCGTAACGGAGCTTCTCGATCTCCCCGCATACCAGACCGATCTCGATGGACGGCGGGTCGAACGTCGCCCCCCTGACTTCTTCGGGCCCGTCGTGGCTGGCGTGGGGCAGAAAGTCGCGCGTGAGGATCTCCTCCATCCGCCGCTCGTCGGTGCTCACGTAGGTGTCCTCGCCCTGGTCCGCGCTCCTTACGCTGTTGCGCATAACGAGGGCCTTCAGGTCCTTATCCTCGGCCTCGCGGGTCGCGATCATGCGCCCTCTGAGGTCTTCTTCGGGGATATCCTCGAGGCCCCTGCTCCGCATGAAGGGCTCCGGATCTAGGGCGGTGGTCTCGCCCGCGATAAGCAGTTCGTCCAGGGCGGAGAGGATCCTCGCGTTCGACGTGAGGTTGCCGTGTTCTTCCTTGACGTAGTAGGTCTTGACGTCATCGAGCAGCCCGAGCACGTGCGGGACGGTGCCGTCGCCCCTCGCGGTCACGGTGTAGGACTCTAGCTTCTCCGGGTGATCGGGATCCCTGATGCCGCCGAAGGTGCCCTGGTCGCTACCGGCCACGTACAGCATGCGTTCGGGATCGACCGAGGTTAGCAGCCCTTCGTGGTGGTTCTTCGCGCTGTCCAGACGGTCCTGCGAGATACCCAGGCCCCGGTAGGTTTCGGCCTTGTAGAGCTGATCCACACCGGGGACGCGCAGGGGTGAGGGGAGCATCTGGTAGGAGCCCACGAACGAGTTGAGCACCTGGAGCAGCTCTTCGGTGTTGTGGGCGACGTCGAGCAGGGCCAGGCGTTTCACCATCGTCGCGGCGCCGGTGATCGCCTGCGGAATGGCGTACGACCCGTGGTTGGGGGTGCCGAGCATGATCAGACGCCCCCCCGACCCGCCGTCGCCGGCCATCTTCTTCCAGCGGTCTCCGTGCCGCTTCATGAAGGTGCGCGCCACGAGCCCGCCCATGGAGTGGGCCACGATGTGCACCGGCGCGTCGTCCGCGAACCAGCCGCTCAGCCGCGCCTTCAATTCGTCGGCGGAGACGTTGAGGTCCTTGCGCCAGTCGAACCAGAAGGCCCGAACCCTCCAGCTCTCGGAAAGGGACAGCAGTAGCTCGCCGTAGTACCGCTTGAGGATGCCGGTGGCGCGTACGTCGTAAGCCGGGTCGTGATCCTCGAGGCCCGCCGCGTTCAGGCGCAGCCGCTCGAGCCCGCCGGTGATAAGCCGGTACACGTGTACCCAGATGTGATCCTGGTCGCCCCCGCGGTCCACGGAGACCAGTTCGCTGCCCATGATCCCGGGTATTACGACCACGTTTCCGCGCGGCTCGGCGGCCGCCCGCCGCGTGCTGGTGCGCTTCAAGGCCATGTCGTGCATGCGCTGGTAACGATCGTCGCCGAGGTAGACGCGCAACGTCTTCTCCTCCTCGGCGGTCGGCCGCGCGAGCATGCTCGCAAGCTCCGGAGTGTCGGCCGACTCCAGGCGTGTTATGTAGGCTCGTTCGTCGAACATGCTGGCATCTCCCCTGGGACTTGCTCGTCTAAGCGGTCAGGTCTTCGCGGCGGCCGGGCACGCGGGCAACGAGGCTATGCTTCTGCGACCCTCACGAGAAGATCTGCTTCTGTTTGTTCTCGTACTTGCCCTCGAGTTTCGGGTCCTGGGAGTAGTCCGCGGCGATGAGATCGCGCAGGCGTTCGATCAGCTCCGCGTAGGTGAGCCTGTAGTTCGCCTCGCGGATGGCCTGGATCGCGAAGTACGTCATCGCCCCGTGGTAGTCGCCGTCTATGACGGCATCCGTGGCGTACTGCCTGTCGCTCGCGCCGCTGAGCAGGATCTCCTTCATGCCCGACTGGGGGTACTTCGCCGGCCTCTTGGACCTGGCCGCGTTCAGCTCCTCGCCCGTGAGCTCCTCGTCGCCGCGTATCCTGGGATTTAGGAAGCGGACCCGACGGTCGTCGGGCACGGTACGGAAGGGGGCGGCGCGCGTGACCGTCCCGGAGAAGCACGAGTCGGAGATCACCGTCAGCGCGACCCCGTCCGGCAGGTCGGCGAAAATCTCCCGCAGCTCGTCGTCCGTCAGCACGCTATCCATGATGTCGTAGGGGCAGAGGATCTCGTCGTACTCGGGCTCGTCGCCGCTCCTGTCCGGTACGTAGGAGCCGTGGGAGGAGTTCGTGAAGACGAGCACGTCGCCCGACGTGGCTCCCGCCAGCAATTCTTTGATGCCGTCTATCATGTTCTGCTTTGGTCGCCTCCGAGTCGGTGATGACCTTTACCTCCGACTCGGGAAAATCGAAGTGCTCGACGAGCAGGCCTGCCCAGTCGTTGGCGTCGTTGACACAACCGTTGAGATCGTTCCCCTCTCCGGGATAATCGTTGATCCCCACACAGAACGCTTTCCTGGTCATCGATGTCCTTTCTCTAGTTGGCGCCCCGCCTGCCAGCGCTACCGTCGTCCTCAAGTAAGCACCCTCCGATGAATCCGGGGTGAATCTTGAACAAGCAGGCCACAAACCGTCGAAGGTCGTGCTCGGATCCCGCCCCTCCCAGCTTGCCTGGTCCTTCGCGCGTGCGGTAGAGTGATGGCGTGATCAAGTCTCCTCTCAGCCCGCTTCTACCGTACGCACCCGCGGTTCACGCTCCCCTTTTCCAGTTCCGACAGTCCCTAACTGCCGGCGTCTAACACCGGCGCCCGTACGACCGACCTTTCTGCCGAACCGTGTAACCCCGCGCGTGCCGGGGCCAAAAGGAGTTACGAGTATGAGCCTGTTCTTGGAAGGCGCGGGTATCGGCCTTGCCGTCGCCGCGCCCGTCGGACCGATCGGGGTATTGTGCATCCGCCGGACGCTGGCGGAGGGCCGCGCCTCCGGCTTCGTCTCGGGTCTCGGGGCAGCCACCGCCGACGCGGCCTACGGGGCACTCGCAGCGCTGGGGCTGACCTTCGTCACGAACCTGCTGGTGGACGCCGAGACGTGGCTCCGTCTCCTGGGTGGCGTTTTCCTCGTGTTCCTCGGCGTGAAGGCCTTTATGACGCCTCCGGCAGAGCACCCGGCGACAGCTAGTAAGGCTGGACTCGGGGGCGCCTACGCCTCGACCCTCGCGCTGACGCTCGCGAACCCCACGACCATCCTCTCCTTCGCGGCGATCTTCGCCAGCCTGGGAGCCGGGCAGCGCGGAAGCGGGATACGCCGCGCTGCTCCTGGTCTCGGGTGTGTTCATCGGCTCGGCGCTGTGGTGGTTCATGTTGAGCGGGGCGACGAGCCTGTTGCGCGCAAGGCTCTCGGCCGGCGGCCTGAGGTGGGTCAACAGGGTGTCCGGGGCGATCATCGCGGCTTTCGGCGTTTTCGCCCTCTCGGGGGTCAACTTCGGCTAAAGTCTAGGCACTTGAGTACCGAGGATGTTCCTGTAAAGTTAGCCCCAATAAGCCGGAAAGAGGAGGACGAAAGTGGTCAGTTTCAACCGCGTCATACTCGCAGGAAACCTGACGAGGGATCCCGAGCTCAGGTTCACCAACGACGGCGTCCCCGTCTGCGGCTTCGGGCTCGCGGTCAACAGGGTGCGCTCCAGGAACGAGGAGGTCGACTTCTTCGACGTATCCGCCTGGCGCGAGCTTGGGGAGACCATAGCCAACTACAAGAAAAAGGGCGACCCCATCCTCGTCGAGGGCAGGCTGCAGTACCGCACCTGGGAGGCCCAGGATGGATCCAAGCGCTCCAAGGTCGACATCGTCGCAGACAACGTCCAGTTCCTCGGCCGCCCGGGCGAATCGGCCGACGGCGACGCCTCACCCAGCGGCGGAAACGCGGGCCGCGGCTCGCGCAACCAGGGCAAGGGCCGCGACGAGGTGGATATCAATGAAGAAGATTTTGAGGACATACCATTCTAATTGATATTTGAATCGCAAAATATGTAAAGGGTGTGGCCTGACGAAAGAGCTCTCTGAATTCTATATTTCTCGTACCAATGCGGACGGTCGTTGGGGGAAGTGCAAAGTCTGCGTCAGGTCTTACGCACAGGAGTATCGGCGTGAACACTTAGAGCAGTACGCTCGGTATGAGAAAGCCAGGGCAAATTTGCCTCATAGGGTCGAGGCACGCCGAAGGTATCAGGAGGAACACAAAGAAGAGATTTCCGAGTACAAGAAGAAGTGGGCGGCGGATAACGAGGAGAAGGTAGCTGCTGCGAAGCATGCTTACTACAAACGTGAGCGCGAAGTGACAATAGCTCGCAGTGCAGAATGGGCCGAGAACAACCTTGAAAAGGTCAAGCAGTTCAAAGCCAATAACCGCCGTAAGAGGAGGGCTGCAAAGCACGCGAGCCGCGGCAGTTTCACGGCCGAGGAGTTTCGAGAACTGTGCGTCCAGTATGGCAACAAGTGCTTGAGCTGCGGCGCATTGGGCGTCGCGCTAGAAGCTGACCATGTGGTCCCGCTGACCAGAGGGGGATCGGACGACATCGGCAATATACAGCCCCTGTGCGGCGCCTGTAACCGGAGAAAGTTCGTGAGCATCGTGGACTACAGGATGTTCGCGGACGCTCCCTAACCAGGGCCGCTTTACGGCGTTTCGGGAGCCGGGTCTCCGCGGAGACCCGGCCTTTTGCGTTTCTGGGCCGGCACGGTCTCCGGGGTTTGATCCTCAACCCAAAGTGGTAAGTCCCGTCGCATCCGGCGAAGCCTCCGGGCTGCCTGGAGGGCGAAGATGCTTGGCGTCTCGGTTGGTCTGTTGCCTTCTGAGGCGTGGGCCGGGTGTAGACTGACGAGAAGGGACGCACAAGGAGGTATCCGTGAACGACCGTTTGAAGAAGATGCTGGATCTGGGCCAGTCGCCCTGGGTGGACGAGATCTCCCGCGATGACACGAGGAACGGCGGCCTTCAGGCGATGGTGGAAGATGGGATCGTGGGCGTGACCTCGAACCCGGCCATCTTCCAGAAGGCCATCGCCGGAAGCGACCTCTACGACGAACAGCTGGCGGAGCTCGCCCGGAACACGGACGACCCGAAGGAGATGTTCTGGGGCGTCGCGGGCACCGACATCCAGGAGGCCTGCGACGTCCTGATGCCCGTCTACGAGAAGAGCGGAGGCGAGCACGGATGGGTCTCCCTGGAGGTCCAGCCGGACATAGCCTACGACTCCGACGCCACCCTAGAAGAAGCCGTGCACCTGCACGAGATGGTCGACAAGCCCAACCTCTTCGTCAAGATACCGGCCACGTTGCAGGGGCTCGTCGCGATAGAGGAGATGATCTCCCGCGGCAAGTCCATAAACGTGACCCTGATCTTCTCGCTCGAGCGCTACCGCGAGGTGGTCCGAGCCTACATCCGCGGCATAAAGCGCCTGGTCGAGAACGGCGGCGACCCATCAGGCGTGCGCTCGGTCGCGAGCTTCTTCGTCTCCAGGATAGACTCCGAGGCCGACAGCAAGTTGGAGGAGCTCGGGGCCGAAGACCTGCAAGGGGAGCTGGCCATAGCCAACGCCAAGCTGGCGTACCAGATCTACAAAGAAGTCTTCGGCGGCGCCCGCTGGCGCTCGCTCGAGGAGCGGGGCGCCAACCGCCAGCGCCTCCTGTGGGCCTCGACCTCTACCAAGAACCCGGACTACGCCGACACCATCTACGTGGACAACCTCGTCGGCCCGGATACCGTGAACACCATGCCAAAGGCGACCATAGAAGCGGTAATGGACCACGGCGACATCGAGCCCACCCTCGAGCAGGGCGTCCAGGAGGCCAGTCGACTCTTCGAGCGCCTGCGCGAGGCCGGTCTAGATTACGAGGACGTCACGGACACCCTGGAGCAGGAAGGAATCCAGAAATTCGCCGACCCCTTCAACGAGCTACTGGACGAGATAAAGAACAAGAGCAAGCAGCTGGTAAGTTAGGCTTCGAGCCACGGGCATCGGGGGCTTAGGCAAGCCCCCGATGCCCGAAACCTGACACCCGAGCAACCGAAGGGAGCGAGATGGACATCGGCATCTGGGGCATGGGCCGGATGGGGTTCAACATGGCGCGGCGGCTCGTGGACAAGGGCGACCACCGCGTCATCGCCGGCAACCGCTCGTCGGGCAAGGTGGACGAGGCGGTCGAAGACGGCGCGGAGGGCGCCTACACGGTGGAGGAGTTCGTCGAGAAGCAGGAGGCGCCGAGGGTGCTCTGGTCCATGCTCCCCGCCGGCGAGGTCACCGACCAGATGATAGACAGCTTCATCGAGCTTGGCGACGAGGGGGACATCGTCGTGGACGGGGCCAACTCCTACTTCCGGGACTCCATAAGGCGGGCCGAGAAGGTAAGGGGCGCCGGCCTCAAGTGGCTGGACGCCGGGGTGTCGGGCGGCGTCTGGGGCTACGAGGTGGGGTACTGCACCATGATCGGGGGCGACGCCGACGCCTTCGAGTACGTCGAGCCGGCCTTCAAGACGCTGGCGCCGGGGAACGGCTACGCCTATCTGGGAGACGCGGGGGCGGGGCACTTCGCCAAGATGGTCCACAACGGCGTCGAGTACGGGATGATGCAGGCATACGCCGAGGGGTTCGAGATCCTGCAGAAGTCCCGCTACGACTACGATCTGCGCGCCATCAGCAGCCTGTGGAACCAGGGCAGCGTGGTCAGGAGCTGGCTCCTGGAGCTCGCCGAGAGGGCCTTCGAGAAGGACGCCAACCTCGACAGTATCCAGGGCTACGTGGATGACTCTGGCGAGGGACGCTGGACCGTGCTCGAGGCCATAGAAGAAGACGTGCCGGCCCACGTCATCGCCAGCTCGCTCTTCGCCCGCTTCTCCTCGCGCCAGCCCGACGCGTTCTCGATGAAAGTCCTCGCCGCGCTGCGCGGCCAGTTCGGGGGGCACGCGATCAAAGAGGCGGCTACGGAGAGCGAGAAGTGATTAGCCGTCAGCTATCAGCCTTCAGCGGTCAGCTTTCCTAGGGGGATAACGACCGAAGGCCGATAATACGTCCATAAAGGATTTCAGGACGTTGAACGTATGGACGAAAGGACACCGGTTGACGCTGGCGGTCTACAGAGCCGCGGCGAGCGAACTCGAGTACCATCTGCTCCTCGCGCATGATCTGGGCTTACCGGAGACTTCGGACTACGAAGGGCTCACCGGAAAGGTGATCGAAGTGAAACGAATGCTAACCTCGTTCATTCTAAAGCTGAGGGCTGAATGCTGACCGCTGACAGCTTGAGGGACGAGCAGCGGCTCCCGCGCGTCCCCGACCCTGGGATCATGGTCATCTTTGGAGCCTCGGGTGATCTGACGTCGCGGAAGCTGGTGCCGGCGCTCTACGAGCTCGTCGCGCAGCGGAGGCTGCCGATGGAGTTCGCGGTCGTCGGCCTCTCCCGGACGGAGATGAGCCACGAAGATTTCCGCGACAAGCTGCGCAAGACGCTGGAGGAGCACGTATCCGACGAGATCAGCGACGACATCTGGGAGTCCTTCGCGAGCGGCATCTTCTATCTGCCCGGCGACTCGACGGAGCCGGGGACCTACAAAGAGCTAAAGGGCTTCTTGAAGAAGCTTGACGAGGAGCGGGGGACGGAGGGGAACCGGGCGTTCTATCTCTCCACCTCCCCTTCGCTCGTCCCCTCCATCGTCCAGCGGTTGGGCGAGGCGGGGATGAACGCGGGCGAAGACGGCGGGTGGTCGCGGCTCGTGGTCGAGAAGCCTTTCGGGCGGGATCTGGAGAGCGCGAAGGAGCTCAACCAGGAGATCCAGCGCTACTTCGACGAGGGCCAGATCTACCGCATCGACCACTACCTGGGCAAGGAGACGGTCCAGAACATCCTTGCCTTGCGCTTCGCCAACGGCATCTTCGAGCCGATCTGGAACCAGCACTACGTTGACCACGTCCAGATCACCGTCGCCGAAGACATCGGCGTCGGCACCCGTGGCGCCTTCTACGAGGAGGCCGGGGCCCTGCGCGACATCGTCCAGAACCACGTCATGCAGGTCCTGTGTTTGACCGCGATGGAGCCACCCGTGGCCTTCGACTCCGAGTCGATGCGCGAGGAGAAGGTGAAGGTCTTGAAGGCCGTAAGGCCCATCCCGGACGAGGAGGTGGACCAGAACGCCGTGCGCGGCCAGTACGCGCGAGGCTGGATCTGGGGCGAGGAGGTCAAAGGCTACCGCGAAGAGGACGACGTGGACCCGGAGTCCGTCACGGAGACGTTCGTGGGGCTCAGGCTCTTCGTGGACAACTGGCGGTGGGCCGGGGTCCCGTTCTTTATCCGGGCGGGGAAGCGGATGCCCAAGAAGGCGACGGAGGTGGCGATACAGTTTCGCTCCTCGCCCCACACGCCGTTCGCCCGCGACGACACCGAGGGCCTCGAGCCGAACGTCCTCGTCGTCCGCGTCCAGCCCGAGGAGGGTCTGTCCCTGAAGATAGGGGCCAAGGTCCCCGGCTCGGGCTTCGAGGTAAGCTCGGTGAACATGGACCTCCTCTACGGCACGGCCTTCCTCGAAGAGGCCCCCGACGCCTACCAGCGCCTCCTGCTGGACATGATGCTCGGCGACCCGACCCTCTTTATCCGGGCCGACGAGGCCGAGGGCGCCTGGCGCATCCTTGACCCCGTGATGCGCCGCTGGGCGCAGGAGCAAGAGATACCCTTCTACCCGGCCGGGACCTGGGGCCCCGCAGAAGCCGACGCCCTGATCGAACGCGACGGGCGCGAGTGGAGAAGACCGTGAGGTCGGCGCTGCGCGCCTCCCCGGGAGTCGGGAATCGGGAGTCGAAAGGGCTGGCGCCACTGGTTTCACGACTCCCTGCTCCCGGGAGCGGAGCGACCCATGATCGGTGAGACAAGGGAGTCCGGGGGTGGGGGACCGATGAGCGTGGCCACGGTGGAGCGCGAGCTCGGCAAGCTCCGCGCCAACGACGACGGGACGCTGGCGCTGAGATCCAGCGTCCTCAGCTTGATCGTGGTGACGGACGAGGCCTCCGCCCCGGACGTGACCCGCTCGGTCTCGAGCCTTGCGGGCCGCCACCCGACGCGGGCAATCGTCCTGATCTCCGACCCCGACGGAGAGCCCAACGTCGACGTGCAGCTCTCGGCCTTCTGCAACATCAGGGGCGGGGGCGCCCAGGTCTGCGCCGAGCAGGTGACCATCCACGTCGAGGGACCTTCGGCGGAGCACCTCGAAAGCCTCGCGGGACCGCTCCTGATCCCGGACCTCCCCGTGTTTCTCTGGTACCCGGGCGCCTTCTCTCCGTCCTCGCCCGAGTTCGTGGCCATGGCCGGCCTCGCCGACCGCGTGATCGTGGACTCCGCCGCCCGCGAGGACCGGGAGCGGTCCCTGCGCGAGATGACGTCTCTGATCGACGACGACAGGATGCCGGCCGTTGGGGACCTGCAGTGGGTAGGCCTCTCGCCCTGGCGCTCCCTGATAGCCGACGCCTTCGGCTCCCCGGAACACGCGGGCGAGCTGGAGAGGATAGAGAACGTCGAGATCCTTTACGCCCCCGGTGGCGAGTGTCGCGTCCTGCTGCTGCTGGGCTGGCTCGCTTCGACGCTCGGCTGGGAACCCGAGGAATCGACCCGCGACGGGGAGAGTCGCCGCGTACGCTTCTCCGGCCCGTCCGGGGCCATCTCCGTGGAGCTCTCCCCGGACTCGCCCGACGCGCGGCTCCGACGCATACGCCTGCGCTCCTCCGATTACAGCTTCCAGGTCTCGCGCCACAGGGAGCAAACCGACATCCGCACCACCGTGATGCGCGACGAGGAGCTCGTGGCCGAGCGCACCGTCCGCATGGGCTCCTTCGACCTCGGCGTCCTGGTCGGGGAGGAGCTCCGGTACCGCGGGCGCGACGAGGCCTACGGGGCCGCCCTGCGCGCCGCCGTCGAGGTCCTCGACCTGTGAAAGTGGAGGTCTTCGAGGGCCCGGACGAGCTCGCCCGGGCCGCCGCCCGCGACTTCGTGACGAGGGCAGAAGAGGCGATAAGCGAGCGAGGCCGGTTCGCCGTCGCGCTTGCCGGCGGCTCGACCCCGAAGGCGACCTACGAGATCCTCGCCCGCGACCACGCCTCGGACGTCGATTGGGGCAACGTCCACGTCTTCTTCGGGGACGAGAGGACCGTGCCATCCGACCACGGAGACTCCAACTACCTTATGGCGCGCGAGTCGCTCCTGGATCACGTCCCCACGGGCGGCGTCCACAGGATGCGCGGCGAGCTCCCGCCCGAGGAGGCCGCGGCCTCCTACGAGGACGACCTGCGGGAGTTCTTCGGGCACGACGGGCTCCCGAGGTTCGACCTGATCCTGTGCGGCATCGGGGGCGACGGCCACACCTTGAGCCTGTTCCCAGAGACCCAGGCGCTCGGCGTGGCCGACAGGCTTGTGGTCGCGAACCCCGTGTCCAAGCTGGAGACCACGCGCCTCACCCTCACCGTCCCCGTCGCGAACGCCTCCAGGGCGGTCACCTTCCTGGTCTCGGGAGAAGACAAGGCCGGGGCGTTGAGGGAGATCCTCGAAGGTGACGCAGACCCGCGCTCCTACCCGGCCAAGCTAGTTCGCCCGGAGGACGGTGACCTCACGTGGATGGTGGATCAGGCGGCCGCGAGCGCGCTCGAAGAGCCCCCTTAGGCCGACCCGGGAGGCTCAGAAAAAGCGCTTGAGAAGCCCGACGGCGCCCTGCTTCCAGGGGACGCGGTGCGAGACGCCCGAGGACTTCTCGAACCGCTCGAGGTTGTCGAGGTACCACCGGAAGTTCCTGAGCAGGGCCTCTTTGTTAGAGAACTTCGGCGCGTAACCCAGCTCCTTCTCTGCCCTCTCGATGGAGACGAATGAGTCCTTTGAGGCGGTTTCGTAGACCCACTTGTAAAGGGGCGAGAGCCTCAGCCGGTCCAGCACCCTGAGGCCCCAGATCGCGGGCGTTGCCGGGAAGCCGACCACCTTCTTGCCGTGCCCGGCGTAGTCCAGTACGGCCTGGTAGTCTCCCTTCATCGTCGTGAACTCCTTGGCCCCGATGTTGAAGGTGTCATTAACCCTCTCTCTCGGGAGCGTCAGGCACAGGGAGATGGCGTCGCAGAGGTCCTCGACGTCGAGCAGCTGGTAGCGGTTGTTCCCGCTCCCGATCATCGGGAAGTTGTGCCCCGTGTGGGCCCAGTCGTAGAGGAGCGCGAAGACCCCCAGCCGCTCCGGTCCGACAAAGGACTTCGGCCGGATTATCGGGACCACCAGGCCTTTGGCGCGGGCCTCGAGGCAGATCATCTCGGCCTGGATCTTGGCCTGTCCGTAGGGGCCAACGCCCTCGAGCTTGTCCGTCTCGTACAGGGGGTGGTGGTCCGGTATCCCGTAGACCGCCGTGGAAGAGACGTGCACGACGCGCTCCGCGCCGTGGTGCAGCGCGGCGTCCAGAACGTTGCGCGTGCCCTCGACGTCCGTCGTGTAGATGTCGTCGGGGCTGTAGAGGGGGAGGGCAGCGGCGGTGTGCACCACCAGGTCGGCGCCCTGCGATGGCCCTGTCGAGGACGGATCTGTCCCTGATGTCTCCCTTTATCACCTCGACGCGGTCCCTCTCGGGGTAGTCGAACTCCTCCAGGTCGAGGGAGGCCAGCGCGTAGCCGCGCGCCAGGAGGTGCCGGATCAGGTTGATCCCAAGGAAACCGGCGCCGCCGGTCACGAGAACTCGCTGTCGATCCATGTAAGTTGCCCCTCCTTGTACGGTACGAAGGTCGGTGCGTCCGCGCAAACGGCGCGCATTTTAGCATGCAGACGCGCCGGTCTACCGACGCTGCCCGCCGAACGCAACCCCGGAGGGCGGCTACGGGTCTTGCGTCGCGGCGGGCCCCGCATACAATCCGGTCCAGGAGGTAGGAGCGATGCGCGCGATGATCCTGGACTCGCCGGGCGAGCCGCTTCGCGCCGCGGAGGTGCGGGAGCCGGAGCCTGGGCCCGAGGAGGTCTCGATCCGGGTCGATGCCTGCGCGGTGTGCCGGACCGACCTGCACGTGGTAGACGGGGAGCTCCCGGATCCGAAGCTGCCCCTGATCCCCGGCCACCAGATAGTCGGCGTCGTGCAGGAGGCCGGGGAGCGCGTCGAACGTTTCGCGAGGGGCGACAGGGTCGGCGTCCCGTGGCTCGGGTACACGGACGGCACGTGCCGCTACTGCCGCGCCGGCCGGGAGAACCTTTGCGACGCCGCGCGCTTCACCGGGTACCAGATCGACGGCGGCTACGCCGGGCACGCGGTCGCGGACAACCGCTTTTGCTTTCCGCTCCCCGAGGGCTACCCCGACCTGCAGGCCGCGCCGCTGCTGTGCGCCGGCCTCATCGGCTACCGCGCGCTGCGGATGGCCGGGGACGCGGGGCGCATCGGTCTCTACGGCTTCGGCTCCGCCGCGCACATAATTTCGCAGGTCGCCGTCCACGAGGGCCGCGAGGTCTTCGCCTTCACCAGCCCAGGCAACGAGGAGGGCCAGCGGTTCGCCCTCGGTCTCGGGGCGGCCTGGGCCGGCGGCTCGGACGAGGCGCCGCCCGAGGAGCTGGACGCGGCCATAATCTTCGCGCCCGTGGGATCCCTGGTTCCTGCGGCGCTGCGGGCCGTCGCGAAGGGTGGCGTGGTGGTTTGCGCCGGCATCCACATGACCGACATACCTTCGTTCCCGTACGAGATCCTCTGGGGCGAGCGTGGGCTCAGATCGGTGGCAAACCTGACCCGCGCCGACGGCGAGGAGTTCCTCGCCCTCGCCCCGCAGGTGCCGGTCCGCACCGAGGTGACGACGTTCCCGCTCGAGGAGGCGAACGAGGCTCTGCGGGCGCTGCGTGGAGGAGAAGTCCGGGGCGCGGCGGTGCTGGAGATCCGGTAGCAAACAAAATCCCGGCCGCCTTCGGTTCGTGCGCCGGAATGGCATCCTGGTAGAAAATGCAGGGTCACGGAGCTCTTAAGGGGGTCAGGGTCTGCAACTGGAGTTGAGCAGCGAGGGCCGGTACGCCTTGCGCGCCCTGGTGTACCTCGCCTGGCTGGGTGAGAGAGCGACGGCGGACAGGATCTCTGCCGAGGCGCACATCCCGCGCCGCCTGCTCGCCCGCATCCTGGCCAACCTCTCCCGCGCCGGGCTCGTGGAGAGCGAACAGGGCCGCGGCGGGGGCTCCTCCCTCGCCCGTCCGGCCGCGCAGATCAACCTGCGCGAAGCCGTGGAGGCGGTCGAAGGTCCCTTCGGCGTTACTCGCTGCATAATGCAGAACCGTGCCTGCGGCACCGGCGCCCCCTGCGCGATGCACGAAGCGTGGGAAGCGGGCCAGCAGGCCATCCTCCAATACCTCGAAGGCCAGACCCTCGACGACTTCGTCGAGAAGACAGCCTCGAGAAAGCTACCCTTCAGAGCCTGAGATCCAACCCGTAAGACAAGCTCCATGACACTTGTGCGGCAGCCACGTCCCTTATATATTACTTTATAAGTAATAGTTTATGGTGGAGGTGGCTGGTGGCAGGAGGAACTGGGCGGCGCGAGCTGCTCGTCTCGAAGGGCTGGGTACAGGCCGTGGCGCTGGTCGTGTTGTTCGGCTTCTTCGTCCTCGGGCTCTTGGCCTACAGAGCGTACACGGGGCAGCCGCCGATACCGGTACGGGTCTTGGGACCTAGCGGGGAGGTCGTCTTCACGGGCGAGGACGTGACGGGCGGGCAGGGGGTGTTCTTGAAGAACGGCCTCATGCAGTACGGGTCCGTCTTTGGGCACGGCGCCTACCTTGGCCCCGACTTCACCGCCGATTATCTGCGCCGCTCGGCCTTGTCGGTGCGCGAGAGCTACGGGGGCGTTGGTTCCGACACGGCTGCGTCGCGGACGGTAGAGGACTTCAAAGAGAACCGCTACGACCCCGAGTCGCGGATACTAGAGTTCACCGGGCCGCAGGCCGCTGCCTTCGAGGACTTACGAGAGCACTATAGGGACTACTTCGGGGAGACAACCACCAGGTACGGGCTCAGGCCGGGGGCCATAAAGGATCCCGAGGAGATCAGGCAGCTCACCGCGTACTTCGCCTGGACCGCCTGGGCCGCTTCGACGTTGCGGCCGGAGCAAGACTACACATACACCAACAACTGGCCGCCCGAGCCGCTCGTCGAGAACGAGCCGACGGCCGAGGTCGTGGTGTGGAGCGTGCTCTCGCTCGTCGCGTTGCTCGGCGGCATCGGGCTACTCTTTGCGGCCTTCGGACGATGGAACTTCCTTGGCTGGCGCGGACGCGAGCAGGCGACCCTGTCTTTCCGCTCTCCGGGTGACGTGGCGCTCACGCCGGCCCAGAGGGCGTGCGCGTGGTTCTTCCTGGTCATGGCGGCGCTGTTCCTCATACAGACCCTGGTGGGGGCGGCCTCGGAGCACTACCGGGCCGACCTCACCAGCTTCTTCGGGGTGGACCTCGCGCAGGTGTTCCCGTACAACCTAATGCGCACCTGGCACGTGCAGCTCGCCATCTTCTGGGTGGCGACCTCTTTCCTGGCGGCCGGGATCTTCCTGGCGCCGATGATCGCCGGCCGCGAGCCGCGGGGTCAAAACATCCTCGCCTTCGCGCTGCTCGGCGCCTTGGCGGTCGTGGTGTTCGGGAGCATGATCGGGGAGTGGCTGGGGATCTTCGGACTGATGGGCG
Source organism: uncultured Rubrobacteraceae bacterium (assembly GCA_963800975.1). GTDB lineage: Bacteria > Actinomycetota > Rubrobacteria > Rubrobacterales > Rubrobacteraceae > JALYGY01. The sequence goes on from CAWDDB010000004.1 coordinate 44,501, forward strand.
ACTGGTGGGCGTGGTTCGGGAACCAGGGCTTCGAGTACCTGGACCTTGGACGTTTCTGGCAGGTCCTCCTCTCCATCGGCCTCTTTTTCTGGGTGGCCATCCTCTTCAGGGGCCTGCGGGGCAGACTGCGGCGCGAGCACGCGGCCAACATGCCGTGGCTGTTCTTCTTCGCGGCGCTTGCGATACCCGCGTTCTACGCCGTCGGATTGCTCGCCCGGCCCGAGTCGCACTTCACCACCGCGGACTTCTGGCGGTTCTGGGTTGTCCACTTGTGGGTCGAAGACTTCCTCGAGCTCTTCACCACCGTCATGGTCGCCTACGTCTTCGTTCTGCTCGGGGTCGTGCGCGAGAAGGTGGCTCTCACCGTCATCTTCCTGGACATCCTGCTTTACTCGGCCGGCGGTGTGATCGGGACGATGCACCACCTCTACTTCTCGGGCACGCCCGCGGAGCACATGGCCCTCGGCGCGTTCTTCTCCGCGGCCGAGGTCATCCCGCTCACTTTCTTGACGGTCGAGGCCTGGAGCTTCCTGCAGCTCGGGGCGCGGCAGGAGTCGAGGTCGCGGACGCCATTCCCGCACCGCTGGGCGGTCATGTTCCTGGTGGCGGTGGGTTTCTGGAACTTCCTGGGGGCGGGAATCTTCGGGTTCCTCATAAACCTCCCGATCATCTCCTACTACCAGATCGGGACGGCCCTGACCGCCAACCACGGCCACGCGGCGATGATGGGCGTCTACGGGATGCTCGCCGCGGGGCTAGCGCTCTTCTGTTTGCGCTACCTCATCCCCGAGGATCGTTGGCCGGAGCGGGCGGCGAAGTGGAGCTTCTGGTCGCTCAACATCGGGCTCGCCTGGATGTGCTTCGCGACGCTGTTTCCGCTCGGCATCCTCCAGCTCTACGAGTCGGTGAGCCACGGGTACTTCGAGGCCCGCAGCCTCGAGTACATAACCAACCCCACGAACGCCCTGATCGAGTGGCTCAGGCTGCCAGGCGACGTCATCTTTATCGTCGGTGGTGCGCTGCCGCTGCTCTACGTGTGCTACCTCGGCGTGCGCCACACCGTCCCGCGGGTAACGATGGAGGAGCCCGAGGACATCCTGTTCACCGAGATAGCCGAGCCCGAGACGACCGGGCCGAGGGAGCGGTGAGTATCCACGCCGAGGTGTTGCTGGCCACGGGCTACGCCGCCTTCCTGCTCGGCGTGGCCATCGGCCTCGACCTGCTGTCCCGCCACTCGCACGCCCGCTCCGAGCGCTACCGGACGGCCGGCTTCGCCTATCACCACGCGCACGACGCCTGGATCTGCCCGGAAGACCAGCTCCTCGTGCGCAGCGAGGTGGACCACGAACGGCGCCTGATCCGCTACCGCGGCAGGCCCCAGATCTGCAACCACTGCCCCGCGAAGTCCGATTGCACCGACTCCGACCACGGCAGGGAGGTGGTGCGCCCCATGGACGCCTGGCCCCACTCGGAGGCAGGCCGCTTCCACCGCGGCATCTCGCTCGCCGTGGCCCTCATAGCCGCCCTCGTCCTCGTGGCCGAGCTCGTCCGCAACCACGCTTCCTTAGAGCTGGCCGTCCTCACGGCCGCGCTCGCGGTGGTCGCGCTGGTCGCCTGGCATCTCCACGCCGCGTTCCGGGCCAGCCCCGCGAACTTCCCGGTCCCTGAAACCTCCACTCGCGCCGGATCTCCGGCGGAGTCCCCTCTCGTGGGGTACAGGAAGGAAAAGGAGGGGGGCGCCGAGAGCGGAGACGGAGTGGGACGAAACAAGCCACCTTCGCCTGGTTCGGGTGCCGGTGTTCCGTCGTAAGCGGGTCAAACTGCCCGGAACAAGGGCCAACGTTGGTCGCGGGACGTATCCATACTGACGGTACCGGCGGAACGAGGTAACCCCAGGACTAAGAGGATCGCCGAGTAGACAGCGGCGACAACGACCAAGAGCTCGACCTCCGAGCGCGGACTTTCGCTCAGGAGGCCTGCTAACCCGGAGCGGCGCTCGTCACGTCTTCGCCCGCGCCGAGCGCCAGCAGCAGCGTCTCCCCCGAGCGAGACACGGTGCATTGCACGGCGGAGCCAGGCTGGGCGTCGAGCGCTCGTCGCAGCCCCTCCAAGCGGACAAAGGTGCGGAAGATCTCGGGCGCGGGGCGGGAGGGTGCAACCGGGTAGAACCTTTCTCCCCAGGCTTTATGGGCCCCGGCCGGGCCGAGGAGCCGACCTCTGTGGGCCTCGACGACGCGCCTGAGGTTCGTCTCGATCTCTTCCCCCTCGCGCTTCTGGTAGGCGCCGAACAGCAGGTGCTCCTCGCCGAGCCCTCGGGCGGCCGCCATCGCGGGGTTCAAGAACGCCAGGTGCCAGAGCGGCGCCGCAGATCCGGCCAGATCCTCCACCGCCCCGAGCACATCTTCCGAGTCCGCGATGGCGGCGGCGAAGGGCTTGTCCGCGTCCGAGCGTCGGGTCCTAAGCCTGGCGTCCACGACGATCCCGCCGCTTCGCGGCCCGACGAAGTCCCCGATCTCTTCGCCCGCGACCTCGCGGAGCTCGCCGCCCGGCAGCACCACGCTCGCCGAGAGGACGTTCTCCCGTAGCCTGCCGTACTCGAAGGAACCGACGCCGAGCCCGTCGGTGGCGAGCCAGCCCCCCACCGTGGCCCGCGGAGCGCTAGTGGGGTAAACGGCGAGGCCCCTGCCCCTTATGCGAAGCTCGTTGTCCAACTGGAGCCACAAGGCGCCGGGCTCGGCCTCGGCCCATGGTGCGTCGCCGCCCGCGGCGGGCAGGCGCACCCCGCGCATCAGATCGAAGCGCACCAGGACGCCCCCGTCGCGCTCCGTCGCCGCGCCGGTGCCGCCGCCCGCGGCCACGAGCTCTAGCGAGTGGTCGCGGGCCAACTCCGCCAAGCGTCGCACCTCCTCGACGCGCGTCGGCAAGACCGACGCCGCGGGGGCTCCTCGGGAATCCCCCGGCTCCGGGTGCCGCCTGAAACGGTCCCCGAACAGGTCCGCAAGCGTCTCCAGCCCCTGTGCCCGGTTGCCTCCCATCGATCCTCCGATCTTCCAGGTTTCGAGTATAGAGCAGGCAGCGCGTTACCGCCCCGATCCGGCGACGCCGACCGCTCCGCCCGGCATCTTCGGCGAACCGCGGTTCCGCGACGTTAGGGATCGCGAGCCCCGAAGGAGCACATGTCGGCACAACCGGCCGGGACCGTCCCTCTCTACCCCGCCGCCTCGAACACAAGCCACGAGCCCTTCACGCGCGGGTCGGCCGTGTGGCTCCCTCCCCTGCGGGGCATCACCCTGACGAGGCAGACCCGTTCGCCGGCGAAAGCCTCAAGCGCCCGGGCGGCCTCCTCGGAGTGCATGACGAAGACCACGCGCTGCTCCTTGACGATCTCTTCGACGGTCGCGCGCTGCGCTTTTTCCTCCCCCAACGCCTCGGCGAGGAGCCTCTCCCTCTCAGCAGCCTCGGCCCACAGGACGCCCCTGTTGGCCTCCGCCTCCGCGTGCCGGACCATGTCCCGCTCGCGCCACTCCTCGATGCGGTCCTCGACACCGCGTATGATCCTCTCAATCATCGACGTGCGTCGCTCTCCCACGTGCTTACCCCTTCCTTCGTACGTCCTTGCGCCAGTCGGGGCGCTTTCCTCAGGCGCCCGGCTCACCGCTCACCGGATGGCCGCCTCCCTGACGACCATCACCGGACAGTGGGCGCGGTGCAATACCGACTCGGAGACGCTGCCCAGCAGGGCCCGCCGCACGCCCCCTAGACCCCGGCTCCCGACCACCACCATCCCCGCCCCGACTTCCTCGGCCAGCTCCACTATTTCCTCGTCGGGGCGCCCCGTCGCGAGGTACGTCTGGGCCGCCGTGCCACCGGCCGAGCCGACGCCTTCGGCCTGCTCGTCTAGGAACGCTCTGGCCTCGGTTCTGGCCCGCTCGAGCACAGACTCCTCTATGTCCTCCGAGTAGAAATGACGGCCGTAGAGCCGCTCGGGGCTAGGCAGCACGTAGAGAACATGCACCTCCGAGCCGGTGCCCGCCGAGAGCTCGGCGGCCGCCTGGGCCGCCAGCTTCGCCTCCCCGGAGCCGTCGACGGCCAGCACGACCGGACCCGTGAGGTTCGCGTCGACTTGACCGCTTCCGCCCCGCACCACGAGGACCGACCCGGACGCGTGGCGGACGACGGAGGAAGAGACGCTGCCCAAGAGGGCACGCCTCACCCCGCCGAGCCCACGGCTGCCCACCACAACGAGTCCCGCAGGGAGCTCCTCGGCGACGCGCACGATCTCCGCGTCGGGCCGACCGGCCACGGCGTGGGACTTCGCGGCCTCGCCTCCCATGTCCCTTAATTTCTTCGCCTCCTCGCGGAGCTTCTCGTCGGCGTCCCTCAGGGCGCGCTCGCGCACCATGTTCCGGAAGTCCGGGTCGACGAGCGCCGACTCCGGGAAGGCGTAGGGACTGGGCAAAGGCTCCGCGTAGACGAAGTGCATCTCGGAGTCGAGTTTCTCGGAGAGGTTCTTCGCCATCAGCATCGCTCTTTGGGCCTCTGCAGACCCGTCGGTGGCCAGCAAGATCTTAGTCGGGAACACCTCGCCTCCTCGGTCGGACTCCCATTGCGAATAAAAGCTTAAGCCGAAGGAACGATAGCGTCTTGATCAAGAGAGCCCATCCGACTGGTCAGGATTGACCACCGATGCCCGGGGCTATCGCGGTTCGGGCACCTCCTCCTCTGCCGCGGCGCCATCACGACGCGATCGCGCCGCGATTGTCTGGTCAAGTCGCGCCCCGCATGCGGCGCCGGCGGTAACAGGGATGCTCAGTCGGAGGGATGCTCAGTCGGAGAGCAGGCCCAGCTTGCGCGCCCTGGCGACGGCTTCGAGCTGAGAATGCGCGCCTAACGCTCGCAAGAGAGAGCGAACGTGGTTGCGCACGGTGGCCCGGGAGAGAAAGAGGTCCTTGCGGATCTCCTCGACGTTCTTCCCTTCGGCGAGCAGCGTGAGCACTTCGGTCTGCCGCGACGTGAGCTCGGGGGCGCCTGGGCGCTTGACCGCGGTAGCGGACCTTTCCCCCTTGGCGAGCTCGATCAGCTCGCGCGTCAACTCCGCCTCGCCCTCGCGGTGGCGGGCGTTATCCAGGGCCAGGGCCGCGCTGTGGGCGAGCCCCTCGGCCAGCCGTACGTCTTCCTCGCTGTACCGGCGTGCCGACCCGAACGAGACGAGGCCAAGGGCGCCCAAGGTCCGCCCCCCGACCCGCAGCTGCACGCACAGGTAAGAGCCCGTGCCAGTCAAAGGCTCCGTACGCTCGTCCGCCCCGGTCACTTTCCTTAGGATCTCGTCGTTGGCCTCGCGGACCAACTCCGGCCTCCCCGTCCCGAGCACCTTCGGCACGCCGTGCGGCTCGTCCGGGAAAAGCGGATGGCGGCTAGATAGGTATCTCAAAGTCTCGACCCCGCCGGGTTCTTGTGCCACGGCGAGGCGTGCAACCGTGGCGCTTCCTTCCTCCACGACGTCGAGGAAGCACAAGTCGGCGAGGTCCGGCACAGCCAGACGCGCGGCAGTGGCCAGCACGGTCGGCGCGTCGGTCGAGGCGGAGAGCCTGGCATTTGCCTCCGATAGGAAGGCGAAACGCCGTTCCGTCTCCGCCGCCCACAGCGTCCTCTCGCCAAGCAAACTCCGAGTGTCGCTCTCCTCGCGCTCTCGCACGATCGCGGCGCCCAAGACGTCTGCGACCTCTTTCAGGAACAGGGCTTCATCCTCTGTGAAGACGCGTTTCTCTATGGTGTGGGCGCCCAAAACCCCGTAGGGCACCCCGCCGGTCCGCACCGTCGCGCTGACGCTGCTGACCACCCCGTGCTCGCGCAGTAGCGGGGCACCGTCGAAGCGCCGCTCCTCAACGAGGTCCTCCACGACAACGGGCCCCCTCGAGAGGAGCGCGTAGCCGGCCTCGGACTCGAGGCCCGTGCCCACCGTGGCTTCTGCCACGCGGCCCTCCTCCCAGCCGACGCCGGTGCGCAAGAGCAGCCGTTCTCCCCCGGGCAGCAGCTCCAAAATCCCGCAATACTCGACGTCCAAGACTCCAGCGACCTCCTCGACGGCCTGCTCGAAAAGTTCGTGCGGTTCCGCGCCGGCGAGCGCCGCGAGGCCCAGCCTGCCGGTGGCCTCCTGCTGGCGCACCCGCGCCCGGAGTTCCTCCTCGACCGATCCAAAGACCGCCGAAAACCCTGGCTCGCTCACGCCGCCATCTTACCGAGAATCCTGTTTGGGCGTTTTGACCGCAGGGCTGCTCCAAGGAACCTCGATCGGAAGCACAGACGCTAGGCGGACAAGGTCCCTCTCGTCTGCTTGCTGCCGGGATGAGCGCCGCCGCGCTACCCAGGTTGGTGCCCCCTCACCGTGGCCAAAGTCGCCATGACGGCGATGCGGTTGGCCGGGATGGCCATCGACCGCGAGCCGAGTCTCTCGTGCCCCTTACTCACATTCGAGAGCACACGCTACCGGCCGCGTTAGTCAACGTGTGCCCCGAAAACGATCAGGATAGATCAGGCGCCGATCTCGGTCTCGGACCACACTTGCGCTTGCGTCGAGTAGGGTAGAAACGAGGAGGTACATCCATGAAGGCGGCTGTCGTACACGATTTCGAGCGTCCGCTGAGGATCGAGGACGTTCCCAAGCCCGAGCCCGGGCCGGGGGAGGTCGTCGTCAGGATAGAAGCATCGGGGTTGTGCCACACCGACATCCACGCCGCCCATGGCGACTGGCCTGTCAAGCCGAAGCTTCCGCTCATACCCGGCCACGAGGGTGTCGGGATCGTCGAGGCCGTGGGCAGGGACGTCACCGAGGTCGAGGAGGGCGAGCGGGTCGCGATCCCCTGGCTCGGCTACGCCTGCGGGGCGTGCGAGTACTGCGCCTCGGGCCGGGAGACCCTCTGCCAGCACCAGCTCAACACCGGCTACCTCGTCGACGGCGGCCACGCCGAGTACGCAAAGGGGCACGCGAAGTACGTCGGCCGGGTGCCCGAAGGCGTAAGCCCGCTCGAGGCGGCGCCCCTGACCTGCGCGGGTGTGACCACCTACAAGGCCGTCAAGGTCTCAGGGGCGCGACCATCCGACCTCGTCGCCGTCTTCGGCGTCGGCGGCCTGGGACACCTAGCCGTTCAGTACGCGGGGATCTCCGGCGCTGCGGTTGTGGCGGTGGACATCCACGAAGAGAAGCTGGATCTGGCGAGAGAACTCGGGGCCGACTACGTCGTGAACGCCAGCGAGCGGGACCCGGTCGAGGAGATCCAGAGGCTCGGCGGCGCGGACGCCGCGGTAGACACGGCGGTTTCGCCCGCCGCCTCCGAACAGGCTTACGGCTCCCTGAAGCGCGGGGGCACGCTCGTCTTTGTGGGGTTACCCAGGGACGGCTACGTCCGGTTGCCCATCTTCCCAACGGTCTTGAACGGCATCACGGTAAGGGGCTCCATCGTCGGCACCAGGGTGGACCTCAAAGAGGTCTTCGAGTTGCACGCGGCTGGCAGGACTCGCGTAGTCTACGAGACCAGGGACCTCGACTCCGTCAACGAAGCGATAGATGAGGTGGAGCGAGGAGCGGTGGACGCGCGGCTCGTCTTCGACTTCGGGACTGGGGAGCCCAGAGAGCGGGCTGCGGGCGTTCTCACCGGGGAGACAGAGCGTCCGTCGGGGCAGCCGACGGGCGAGCCCGGTGAACGTCGGGGACCGGTGCCGGGATAGACGTTCCTCGACCAAACAGGAGGATGCGCGGAGGCGCACCAGGGACAAGAAGGCCGGCGCTCGCCGCGGCTGGCTTCCTCGCCCTGCTCGCCGGCGTCGGGTGGTTGGGGCTAAGGATCGCTCCGAGCCCCCCACCCCGGCACGCGGAGAGGACGCCCGAGCTCGAAACGGTCGCGCTGCCTCCCGACCTGCCCGAGCCGGTCAGGGGTTACTACCTGGTGACCGTGGGCGAGGAGCCCCCCAGGATCAAGACGGCCGTCGTGTGGGGCAGGGGCTATTTCAACCTGAACGGATTGTGGTTTCCCGCGCGCTTCAAGACCTACTATGACATCCCCGGGCGAGCTTTCCGCAGGGATCTGGATCTCACGTGGTTCGGGATACAGGTCTTTCGGGGCAGCGACGTCTACGTCGGCGGCAAGGGCGAATTGGAGATCTCCGGCCTGCTCGGGTTCGTGGAGGTCGCCTACGAGGGAGAAGATCGACCAAGGCGACAACCTCGCCATGTGGGGGGAGCTCCTCGGGTACGCACCTTCGGCGTTGCTCCTCGACCCGCGGGTGCGGTGGGAGCCGATCGACGCGCGCGCGGCGCGCCTGATCGTGCCTTTCGAAGACCGCGAAGACTCCGTGCGGGTCGAGTTCGCCCCGGAGACTGGCCTGATAACGCAGGTCTCCGGCATAAGGTACCGGAACCGGGAAGACACGAAGACCCCGTGGCGCGGCGAAGGGTCCGGATGGAAGGCGACACGGGGTAATGGTTCCCTTTCGGAGCGAGGCAACGTGGGAAGACCGGGAAGCGCCTTACGTCGTTCTCGACCTCGAAGGTGCCGAGTACAACGTCGATGTTTCGGAAAAGGTTTATACAGGCGGGCACGGGTGGTAGCGCGAGGCGGCCTCGTGACGAAGGAGGATCGGGATCTGGTGGGCGACTCGGGACGACGAGGGGAGTATCATGTGCCGGTAGCAACGAGAAGATCCGGGAGGTAGGCCGTGGAAGAAGCGCTGACGGTGTCTCGCTTGCAGTTCGCCTTTACGGTGGTCTACCACTATCTCTTCCCTATGCTTACGATGGGGCTCGCGCTGCTCATCTTCGTCCTCAAGAGCATCTACATGCGCAACCGCAACGAGCTCTACAACACGTCGGCGCGGTTCTGGGGCAAGATCTTCGCCGTCACTTTCGTCATGGGCGTCGTCACCGGCATTCCTATCGAGTTCCAGTTCGGCACCAACTGGGCCGCCTTCTCCCTCTTCGCCGGCGACCTTATAGCCCAGACCCTGGCAATGGAGGGCGCTTTCGCCTTCTTCCTCGAGTCGGCGTTCGTCGGAGTTTTCCTCTTTGGCGAGCGACGTTTCGGGCAAAGGGTCCACTGGTTCTCGTCGCTCATGGTGTTTCTCGGCACCTGGGCTTCGGCCTACTTCATCATCACGACAAACTCTTGGTTGCAGCACCCGGTTGGGTACAAGATGCTCCCCAACGGTAATATCGAGCTGAACAACTTCTGGGCGATCCTGACAAACCCGTACATGTTCGCGCAGTTCGCGCACAACATGGGCGGGGCGGTGGTGTGCGGGTCGTTCGCGATGGCCGGGCTCGGGGCCTATTACCTGCTCGCACGCAGGGACGAGGAGTACGGCAAGATCTTCGTGACGGTCGGCGTCACGGCCGGGGTGATCGCGAGCGTGTGGCAGCTCGTCCCGTCGGGGACGCTCGCTGCCGAGTCGGTCGCCACCAACAAGCCGGTCACCCTCGCCGCGATGGAGGGGCACTTCCGCTCGGACCAGAACCCCGACCTGGTCTTTATCGGGCAGCCAAACGTCGAGGAGGGCCGCATAGACAACGCCATCGCCCTGCCCGGCGGCCTGAGCTTCCTGATGTACCAGAACTGGACCACGAAGGTCGAGGGGTTGGACTCGTTCCCGCGCAAGAACTGGCCGGACAACATCCCGCTGCTCTACTACTCCTACCACATCATGGTCGGGCTGGGCACCATCTTTATCGGGATCATGGTGATCGCGGCCGCCCTTCTGTTCTGGCGGCGCACCCTGTTCCGATTCCGGCCGTTCCTGTGGGTCTTGATGCTCGCGACCCCCTTCCCGTTCATCGCCAACACCGCTGGCTGGCTCACGGCAGAGCTGGGTCGGCAACCATGGCTCGCCTACGGGCTCTTCCGGACTCAGGATGGGGTGTCGCCTACGGTCTCCTCGGGAAGCGTGCTGTTCACGCTCATCGGGTTCGCAGGGATGTACCTGATCATGGGCCTCCTCTACGTCCTGCTGATGGCGCGCGAGGTGGCCCACGGCCCCGAGGCGGAGGCCGACCTGGGATCCGAGGGCGAGGCCGAAGGCGCGACGACGTAGAAGGGAGGCGTGCTCATGGAGACGTTCTGGTTTATAGCGGTGGCCTTGATGATCACGATGTACGTCCTCCTCGACGGGTTCGACCTTGGGGCCGGGGCCATCCACCTGATAGCCGCCAGGGACGAGCGGGAGCGGCGCATGATCCTGAGGGCCATCGGTCCCGTGTGGGACGGCAACGAGGTTTGGCTGATCGCGGCGGGTGGCTCGCTCTTCTTCGCCTTCCCGTTGCTCTACGCTTCCGGCTTCTCGGGTTTCTATTTGCCGCTGATTATCGTGCTGTGGTTGCTCATGATCCGGGGTCTCTCCATTGAGCTGCGCAAACACATAGACGATCCGTTGTGGGCCACGTTCTGGGACTTCATGTTCTTCTTGGGTAGCTCGCTGCTGGCGATCTTCTTTGGCGCTGCGTTGGGTAACGTGGTGCGCGGCGTCCCGCTCACTGGCGACGGGAACTTCTTTTTCCAGCCGCTTTGGACAAACTTCAGCCCGTTCGCCCAGGAGCCTGGCATCCTGGACTGGTACACCATCCTCGTCGCCGTTCTTGCGCTCGTCACCCTCATCGCGCATGGTGCCAACTGGATCTCCTTGAAGACCGAACACGACCTGAACGCCCGCTCGCGCAAGATCTCACGCACCTTCGCCCTGGCCACCGCGGTGCTTACCGCGCTCGTCACGCCCCTGACGTTCTGGGTCAGCCCGTGGATGCTCGAGAGCTTCGGGGCGAGGCCCTACGGTTACGTCTTGCCGCTCGTCGCCATCGCCGGGCTGGTGGGCATGGTCCTCTTTAGCTTCAGAGGCGACGATCGGGCGGCGTTCCTCTCGTCGAGCGCCTACATCATCGGGATGCTGACGAGCACCGTCTTCGCCATCTATCCTCGGGTTCTGCCTGCCGTGGACCTGGCCAACAGCCTCACGATCCAGAACGCCTCCTCCTCCGAGTACAGCCAGGCGGTTGCTCTGGTGTGGTGGACCATCGGGATGGTGTTCGCCGCGATCTACTTCGTCGTCATCTACCGCCTCTTCCGTGGCAAGGTGAGCCTGGAAGACGAAGGGTATTGATGGGGCTTCGGGCTTCAGGGATCAGGCTTCAGGATTATTGAGTTTTCTCGGGCGCGGGACGACAGGTGAATAGGGAGTTGCTCCGGCAGGTGGGCTCGGCGCGTGCGTCGCTTGTTCTTGCCGTTTTGCTCGGGGTAGTGGGCACCGTCGCCACCATCGCCCAGCTGGTTTTTCTGAGCAAGGTCGTGGCCCAGGTGTTTATTGGTGGGGCTGGTCTTGGGGAGGTGGGGACGCTGCTCCTCGCCTTGATGGGTGCGTCTGTTTTGCGTTCGGGGCTGTTGTGGGGTCGAGAGGTCGCTGCGCAGCGGGGTGCTGTCCGGGTCAAGTCCGAGCTCAGGGAGCGGCTGTTCGCCCACGTTCTGCGCCTGGGGCCGGTGTACGCGAGCGGAGAGCGGACAGGGGAGCTCGCGACGACGGCCACCGAGGGCGTCGAGAAGCTGGAAGCGTACTTCGGCCGTTATCTTCCGCAGACGGTCCTGAGCGTCCTCGTTCCGCTGCTCATCGCCGGGTACATCTTCCCACGGGACTTGGCCGGCGCGGTACTGTTGCTGGTCACGGTGCCGGTGATCCCTATCATGATGATCCTGGTCGGCAGCTACGCCGAAGAGCACACGAAGCGCCAGTGGGTGGCGCTCTCGCGCATGGGCGCGACCTTTCTGGACGCTTTGCAGGGCCTCACCACCCTCAAGGTCTTCGGCCGCAGCGCCGGGGAGCGCGAGCGGGTCGCGGCGGCGAGCGAGGAGTTCAGGGGACGCACGATGAAGGTGTTGCGCTACGCGTTTCTCTCGGGGTTCGTCCTCGAGTTCATGATCTCGATGGCCATAGCGCTGGTCGCGGTGACGCTTGGGGTGCGTCTGATCTCCGGCAGCATGCCGTTCGAGGAGGCGCTGGTCGTGCTGCTCCTGGCGCCCGAGTTCTACAGGCCACTGCGCGAGCTCGGCGCCCACCGCCACGCCGGCATGGAGGGTAGCGCCGCGGCGGATCGCATCTTCGAGATCCTGAACGTTCCTATTCCGGCAGGCGAAGGCCCGCTGTCTCTTGGGGGTGTCACCGGTCGGATCACCGTGGAGTTCTCTGGGATCAGCTACACATATCCTGGCGCGGATCGTCCTGCCCTCTCGGACCTCGACCTCACCATCCCGGCCGGGACCCTGACGGCGCTGGTCGGGCGGAGCGGATCCGGCAAGAGCACGCTGGTCAACCTGCTCATGCGTTTCATGGATTCTGAAAAAGGTGAGATCCGCGCGAATGGCGTGGCCGTCGGCGACTTGCCCGCAAAGGCCTGGCGGGAGAACGTGGCGCTCGTGCCGCAGCGGCCCCACCTGTTCTACGGGAGCGTGCTGGAGAACATCCGCCTGGCCCGTCCCGAGGCGAGCCGCGAGGAGGTCGAGGAGTCGGCCGAGCTAGCGGGGGTCGCGGAGTTCGTCCGGCGCCTCCCGCAGGGCTACGAGACCCAGATCGGGGAACGGGGATCTCGCCTGAGCGGGGGAGAGGCGCAGAGGATTGCCATCGCCCGCGCCTTCCTCAAGGACGCCCCCGTGATGGTTATGGACGAGCCGACCTCCAGCCTCGACCCGGAGAGCGAGCGCCTGATCCGTGTGGCCCTCGAACGCCTGTCCCGAGGCCGTACCGTGATAGTGATCGCCCACCGCCTGAACACCGTGTACGAAGCGGATCGTATCGCCGTTCTCGACGAGGGGAGGCTGTCCGAGACCGGCACGCACCGGGAGTTGATGCGGCGCGGCGGCCTGTACGCCAGCCTGGTGAACGCCTACGGGGGCGTGCCGGCTTGAGCGCCTTCTTGCGGCTGGCCCTGTTCCTGAGGCCCCACCTCGCGCGTGTGGCGCTCGCCGTGCTGCTCGGCGTCGCGACCGTGGCGAGCAACATCGGGCTGCTCGCCACAGCCGCGTACGTGATCTCGGCCGCCGTGCTGGTGCCTTTCCTGGGTGCCCTGGTCATCCCGATCTACCTCGTCCGTCTCTTCGGGATCTCGAGGGCCGGCTCGCGCTACGCCGAGCGTACGGTCTCCCACGACCTCACCTTCAGGTTGCTTTCGGACCTGAGGATGTGGTTCTACGCCAGCCTCGAGCCCCTCGCGCCCGCCCGCCTGATGCGCTACCGCTCGGGCGACCTGCTCTCCCGCATCGTCAAGGATGTCGAAGAACTCGAGAACGTGTACCTCAGGGTGTTCTCCCCGGTCGCCGTGGCTACGATAACCTCCCTGCTCGCCTTCTTTATCTTTCTCACCTTCGATCCCACGCTGGCCTTCGTGGCGCTCGGTTTCCTCGTTCTGACCGGCGTCGGGGTGCCGCTACTGGTCGGGACGCTGGCGCGCGGGCTCGGCCGGCGGCAACTGGAGCTGCGAGCCGAGCTGAACGCCCGGATCGTCGACGGGATACGGGGAGCGCAGGATCTGCTCGCCTTCGGCAGGGAGGACGACCACGCGCATGACGTAGCCGCGCTGAACAGCAAGCTCGGCCGTGTGCAGGGGAAGATGGCCTTCATTACCGGGCTACAGGATTCCTTGAACGACCTCATGATGAACCTGGCGATGCTCGTGATTCTCGTCCTAGCAATCCCCCTCGTAGCTGGGGGAGAGATCCGGGGCGTGTACCTGGCCTTTCTGGCGCTCGTGATCCTGGGCAGCTTCGAGGCCGTGCAACCGCTCGGCACCGCCTTCCAGTTCCTTGGACGTTCCGTGAGCGCTGGCAAGCGGCTCTTCGAGATCGTCGACGCCGACCCCGAGGTCAGGGACCCAGCGAAACCTCTTCTTCCACCGGAGGATCACACGCTCGAGTTCGACCGGGTGGGTTTCCGCTACGATGCCGATGGTTCGCCCGCACTCAGGGAAGTCACCCTCACCCTGGAACCAGGCAAACGGATCGCGGTGGTCGGTCCGAGCGGAGCCGGCAAGAGCACGCTGGCCAACCTGGCACTTCGCTTCTGGGATCCGACTTCCGGACGGGTCAGGCTCGGCGGCCACGACGTGCGCGAGCTTGCCCAGGAAGACCTGCGCGCCCTCGTCGGCGTCGTCGCACAGGATACCCACGTCTTCAACGACACCCTGCGCGGCAACCTGCTCCTCGCCCGCCCGCGGGCGAGCGACTCGGACTTGCACCGGGTACTGAGGCGAGCCCAACTCTCAGGGCTCGTCGACCGCCTGCCGCGGGGACTGGACACGGCTCTCGGCGAGCAGGGGTTGAGGCTCTCGGGCGGCGAGCGGCAACGCCTCTCCATCGCCCGCGCGTTGCTGAAGGACGCGCCCCTGCTCCTGCTCGATGAGCCGACCGCCAACCTCGACCCCGTGACGGAGCGCGAGGTTCTCGACGCGGTCTATGACCTTACGCGTGGCCGCGCCACGCTCGTCGTAACCCACCGGCTCGTACGGATGGACGGCATGGATGAGATACTGGTCCTCGACCAGGGACGCGTTGTGGAGCGCGGCACACACGAAGAACTCCTGGACGCCCGCGGACCGTACCGCCGGATGGTCGGGGTGCAAGAAGACATGCTCGCGACGCCCTGAGCAGGCTCGTGCCGGCCTCCGCCGGCGGAGGCCGGGTGGACCGAAGAGACGACGCAGAGGAGAGGAGATAACCGTGGCGAAAAAGAGCTGGGGAGATCTGGGCTCATTCCAGAAGGGGGTTATCGGGCTCCTGGTGGTGGCGCAGCTTGGGTTGATGGTCGCGACGATAGTCGACGTCTGGACGCGCCCGTCCGAAGAGATCCGGGGCCGCAAGCGGATCTGGTTCGCGGCGGCTTTCGTCAACTACGTCGGGCCGCTCACCTACTACCTGGTCGGACGCAAGCGGTAGCGTTCTCGCGCGCCGCTTTGTCGCCGCGGCGAGGCGGGCGTATCATCTGATCCATGATCGTCGACAGCGCCATCTACGTGGACGGCCACAGGGACGGTTCCTGCTCGCTCGGTGAGATCCACGAGACCTGCCGCGAGAAGGGCGGCTTCGCCTGGGTCGGGCTGTACGAGCCGAGCAAGCAAGAGTTCGACTCCGTCGCCGGCGAGTTCGAGCTGCACGAGCTGGTGGTGAAGGACGCCCTCACGACCCATCAGCGGCCCAAGATCGAACGCTACGGCGAGTCGATCTTCGCCGTGCTCAAGACGGCGCGCTACCTCGAGAAGAAGGAGGAGGTGGAGTTCGGCGAGGTGCACGTCTTCGTGGGGCCGGACTTCGTGGTCACGATCCGTTACGGCGAGACGAGCGAGCTCGCCGAGGTGCGCCGGTGGGCCGAGAGCAGGCCGGATCTGCTGCGCAAGGGCCCCCACGCGGTCCTCTACGCGATCATGGACCGCATCGTCGATGATTACGCCCCCGTGGTCGAGGGCCTCGAGAGCGACATCGACGAGATCGAGGTCGAGGTCTTCGAGGGAAAGCCCGGCGCCTCCTCCAAAGTCTCGAGGCGCATCTACGAGCTGTTCCGGGAGGTCGTCCAGTTCCATCAGGCGACGCAACCGCTGGCCGCGGCGCTCGGGCGCCTCACGGTGGCAGGAGGGCAGGAGATTGACCCCGAGGTGAGCCGGTACATGCGGGAGGTCCAGGATAGGGTGCTGCGCGTGACGGAGAGGGTCCAGGGTTTCAGGGACCTGCTGGAGAACATCCTCAGCGTGAACCTCACCCTGATCGGGATAAACCAGACCCAGGTCGGCATAGACCAGAACGACCAGATGAAGAAGATCTCCGCGTGGGCCGCGATCGTCGTCGTCCCAACCTTTATCGCGGGCATCTACGGGATGAACTTCGACTACATGCCCGAGCTGCACTGGAGGTACGGTTACCTGGTCGCCATCTTCCTGATGGCCCTGATCGCCCTGTCGCTCTACGTGCTCTTCAAGAGGCGCCGCTGGCTCTGACGCGGGGCCCGTGGGACGCTCGCGCGGCGTCCGCCCGGGGCCGCGCTCTGCGCGAGACGGTCTGATCCTCTGGGCACGCATGGCGCGTATTGTTTACCGGACACGATGCCAAGGGAGGCACCTTTGCCAGGGACAACCAGGTACATGCCAGGGGGAGCGAAGCGGGCGTGGCCGCTCCTGTTCTGGATCTCGCTGATCTCGGCGCTCGCCCTGCTCCTCTACGGCTGCTCGGGGCAGGGCCCCCAGCCCTCGGGGCAGGAGCCGCGCCAGGCCGCGGAGGGCACGGGCGGACCCTCCGGCGACCGGGAGCAAGCGTCGCGCGGCGAGCTGGGCCATCCGGCCCTCGGCGACGCCGATGCCCCCGTGGTCATGGTCGAGTACGGGGACTTCCAGTGAACGTTCTGCGGCAAGTTCGCCCGTGAGGTGGAACCTAGATTGGTAGAGGAGTACGTCGAGGACGGGACGCTACGGATCGAGTGGCGAGACTTCCCTTACCTCGGGCAGGAGTCCGTGGACGCCGCGGTGGCGGCCAGGGCGGCGCAGGAGCAGGGCAGGTTCTGGGAGTACCACGACCTGCTCTACCAGAGCCAGCTCGGCGGCTTCTCCGGAGAGAAGCTGGTTAGCCTCGCCGACGAGGCCGGACTCGACGCCGACAGGTTCGAGGCGGACCTCGCGGCCCCGGGAAGGTACGAACAGGCCGTCGCCTCGGACTTTTCGGAGGGCCAGCAGCGCGGCATCGCTGGCACGCCGACGTTCGTCATAAACGGCCGCGTGCTCGCGGGGGCGCAGCCCCTCGAGGTGTTCAGAAGCGAGATAGAGCGGGCGGAGGGGGAGGCCGGAGGGTGAGCGCGGGGTGGTAGAGGTCTCCCTGCTCGCGGCTTTCTTCGGCGGGGTGCTCTCGCTCCTGAGCCCGTGCAGCGCCCTGCTCCTGCCGGCCTTCTTCGCCTACGCCTTCGGTGGGCGCGGCGAGCTGGTAGGCAAGACGGGCCTCTTCTACCTCGGCCTGGCCGCGACCCTCGTGCCGCTCGGGATGGGCGTCTCGGCCGTGAGCGCGCTCTTCTACGGGCAGCGGGGAACCCTGATCACGATCTCCGGAGTGCTCATGATCGGCTTCGGGTTACTCCAGCTTCTCGGCGGCGGCTTCACCCTCGGCCCGCTGGCCCGGCTGCGCTCCCGCGTGAGGGGCGACTCGGCGGGGGCCGTCTTCGCCCTCGGAGCCGTCTACGGCTTCGCCGGGTTCTGCTCTGGCCCCATCCTCGGCGCGGTCCTGACCGTGGCGGCGGCCTCCGGCGGGGTGGGGCGTGGCGCGCTTCTCCTGGCGGTCTACGCAGCCGGGATGGCGGCCCCCCTCTTTCTACTCGCCCTTCTCTGGGACCGCCTGAACCTGAGGGACCGTGCCTGGCTGCGCGGGCGCGAGATCTCTATCGGCGCGCTGCGCCTGCACACGACCAACCTCATCTCGGGCGCCATGTTCGTGCTGTTGGGAGCGCTGTTCATCGCCTACGACGGCACGAGCGCCCTCTCCGGTCTCTACGAGTCGAACGGCGCCACCAACCTCGCCTTCGCCGCCGAGCGCTGGGCCTCGGGCGTCGCCGGCGCGGTCCCGGACGCGGCCCTGATCGCCGCTCCACTCGCTCTCGTGGCGGCGCTCCTGGTCCGCCGGTGGGCCAGGAGACGCGGGAGGGGCAAAGCACGCGCCGCAAAGGGCTGGGACGAGTGAGCGACGCGGTCCAGACGGAGCTGTTGTTGCCCGGCCGCTTCGAGGAGGCCACGACGGCTTACGGCTACTTCAGGGCCGTCTTCGAGCAGGTGGCGTCGGGCGAGAGGAGGCCGACCGTCTCCATCACGCCGTCCACCCGCCACCTCGGGGTGACGAGGCGCGACACGTTCAGGCCCGGCTTCGCCGACGCCGTGCGTGCCTCGCGCGCCGAGGGTTACCCCGTGCTGGTTCGGGGCGCGGGCGGCGGGGCGACCGCCGCCCACTATGGGACCTTCGGCTTCTCCATCGTCCGGCCCTCGGACGCGACCGAGTACGGGCGCGCCATCCGCGACCGCTACGACGAGGCCGCCGACCTCGTTCTCGGGGCCTTCGCGCGACTGGGTCTGCGGGCCGAGGTGGGCGAGGTACGCGAGGAGTTCTGCCCCGGAGATCACAGCATCAGGGTTGGCGACCGCGAGAGCGGAATGAAGGTGGTCGGCATCGCGCAACGCATCACGCGCCGGGCGACAAGCGTCGGCGGGATCGTGCTCGTCGAAGGAGAGGAGGATCTGGCGCGGGTACTACGACGCGTCTACGGCGCGATGCGCCTGCCCTTCAGACCCGAGAGCGTGGGCAGCCTGCGCCTCGCCGGCAGCGACGCCACGGTCGACGAGGTCGTTGATGCTTTCGCCCAAGAGGCGGCGCAACGCTACAACGCCGTCCCCGTACCACTCGACGGGGACACGCTCCAGCTGGCGCGCGCGGGCGGCGCCGAGCACCTGGCCGACGTCTAGTGTCGAAACCGGTCGAGAGCGCGTTCGAGGCCCGCCGCGTTCGGGAGTCGGGAAAGGGCTATCGCGACTCCTCGCTCCCTGTCTCCCGGCCCATCGACGATGACTCTTTAGCCTTGTTTCGTAGAAACCGTGGGCGTCGCCAGACGTGGGGTTCCGGGCCTGGGGTCTGGTTGGCGCGTGAGGTTCTCCTGGGTGGGTCGTCGTATGTGCGGGGATGTTCCCTCATCCGTTTGGCTTAGAATATGTTCGTGGCCGCGCATCGAGAGGGCTGAGGGCGATGAAGCTAGACAGGTGGTCCGGCCGGACGGAGAGGACCGGCGGTCGGCGACGGGGTTCGGGGCGGACGCCCACGCCGATACTCATCTCGCCGCGCGCCGCGGCCATCCTCGCTGTGGTGGGGGTGGGGGTTCTCGCCTACCTCTTGTACGCCGCGCCGAGCATCCTCGTCGTCGCGCTCGGCGGGATGGCGCTGGCCGTGGTTCTGTCCTTCCCGGTGCGGGCCCTCTCGCACGTCATGCCGCGCGGACCGGCCATCCTGCTGACCTTCCTCGGGCTGCTCGGGATCGTCGCGCTGGCGCTCGGGTACCTGGTGCCGCTGCTCGTTCAGCAGATGAGCCGCCTGATCGTCAGGACGCCGGACATAGCAAACAGCGCCAACCGGTTCCTTATAGACGCGATCGCGTTCCTCGACCAGCGCGAGTTGCTGCCGGGCTCAGACCCCGAGCAGTTCGGCAGGGATCTCGTCACGGACCTCTTCGACCGCGCCCAGAACCTCACGGAGAACCTGCTGAGGGACCTGATCGTCTTCATCCCCCAGGTCTTCAACTTCGGGATCATCCTGTTCGCGGTGCTCTTCGTCGCGGCGTACCTGCTCGTGGACGTGCGCAAGGTCAAGGCGGCCTACCTCAGGGTCGCGCCCAAACGCTACCGGCAAGACGCCAGGGACCTGTGGGAGGCCTTCGGGGTCTCGCTCTCGCGCTACCTCGGCGGTCTCCTCGTCGTGGCCGTCGTCCAGGGGATACTCGCGGGGGTGGCGCTCTGGGTGCTCGACGTGCCCTTCGCCCTCCTGCTCGGCGTCTGGATCGCCATAACGGCGATCATCCCTTACCTCGGGGCCTTTCTCGGGGCGATACCGGCCGTCACGCTCGCGTTCTTCCAGTCGCCGACCACGGGCGTGCTCGTGGTCGTGGTCTACGTCCTGATCCAGCAGCTCGAAGGCAACTACCTCACGCCGCGTATCCAGGGCCAGGCGCTACACGTGCATCCGATCCTGGTGCTCCTGGCCGTGATCGGCGGCGGCCAGCTGGCCGGCCTTGCGGGCGTGATCTTCGCCGTCCCGCTCCTCGCCGTGCTGCGCGTCTTCTTCGACTTCTTCAGGGCCCGCGTCCGGACGAGCCCGCAGGTCGAGCCCAAAGGACTGGAACGCTCCTAGCCGGCTGCTTGCCCCTGCTCGACGATCTCCTGCAGCTGGGTCTGGAGCGTATTGACGGCCTGCTCCGGGGATACCTCGCCCGCGAGCGCGGCGTTGTACTGTTTGGCCAGCTCCAGCGAGATGTCCGAGTAGTACGGCGAGACGGGCCGCGGCGTCGAGTTCTCTATGATGGCGTCCGTGCCCAGCTTGGCGATCGGCACCTTCTGTAGGAGCTCCTGGTCTTCATAGAGACTGCGACGCGGGGGCAACTTCCCGCCCTCCAGGGCGTTGAACTTCATCTGCTCTGGGTCGGCAATCCACCTGATGAACTCCCAGGCCTCCTCCTGTTTGTCCGAGGTGGCGTTGATAAAGAAGTTCCAGCCACCGAGGGTGCTGAAGCTCGGGTTCCCTTCGCTCACCGGGATCGCCGCGACGCCCACCTGATCCGGCTTTACTTCCGATTGCGCCGGGTCGCCCAGGAGAGCGTATACGTAGGGCCAGTTGCGCATGAAAACCGCGTCACCCCTGAGGAAGGCGCCGTGCGATGGGTCCTCCTGGTACTGGAGCACGGCCTGCGGGGAGACCCCGTCCTCGATCATGCTGTGCCACGTCTCGAGCCCGCTGGCCGACTCCGGGCTATCTACGATCACCTTCGAAGGATCTTCGGGGTCGAGAACGTTTCCGCCGTGGGTCCAGACGTACTCGCAGCCGTTGCACACGCCGCCCTCGTATTCGGCACCCTGGAAGACGAAGCCGGCCCTGATGTCCGCGTCCTGCGCCGTCTTGAGGGCCTGCTCCTTGAGCTCCTCCCAGGTCTTGGGTGGCTCGGAGAAGCCGCTCTGCTCGAGCAGGTCCTGCCTGTAGTAGAGCAGCCCCGCGTCGGTGTACCAGGGGACCCCCCAGATCTTCCCGTCGTAGGTGTTCGACTCAATGGGTCCGTCCAGGAAAGCATCGGCTTCGGTGAACCGGTCGGAGAGGTCGAGGATGTAGCCGCTGGCGGCGAACTGCGCGGGCCAGATCACGTCCCCGATAATGACGTCTATGTCACCCCCGCCGGCCTGGAACTCGGTCCTGAGCTGGTCGAAGTACTGTCCCGTGTCCGCGGGCATCTCCCGGTAAGTCACCTTGATGTTGCCCTTGTTCTCCTGGTTGTATTGCTTGATCAGCTTCGGCAGGATGGCGGTGCTGTCGGGTCCCCAGGAGAGGATGAGCTCGTTCCCGCTCTCCTGACCGCCCCCGCCGCATCCCGCCGCCCCGAAAAGTGCGGCGCCCGCGAGACCAGCCCCGCCGAGCCGCAGGAAGTCCTTGCGGGTCAGCCCAGCACCGCGGCGACCACCGATCCCCGTACGCTGCATGCATTCCTCCTTTTACTGCTTTCCCCGCCGGTCTCCCGGCCCCCTAATTATGCATCAGGAACGAGCTCAGGCGCTCGTGGCAGCGGTGCAGGAGTGGGACCTCGGCGTACTCGGCCTCCTGGTGCGCCTGCGCCGGTAGGCCCGGTCCGAAGTTAGCCGCCGCGACCCCGCGCTGCGCGAAGCGGGCCACGTCGGTCCACGCCTGCTTCGGCCTCACCTCGAGGTCCATCGCCGCGAACCGCTGCAGCAGCGGGTTGTCCAGCTCCACGGGACCGCTCGGGGCGAAATCCACGATCTCGTAGCTCGCCTCCCCCCCAAGCAGCTCCTCGAAGACCCGGCTTACGTCTTCGATCCCCCTGCCAGGCGCGAAACGGTGGTTGACGTTGATCCAGAACTCGTCCGGGACGACGTTCTTGGCCCGCCCGCCCCTCGCCATCGTCGGGACCAGCACCTCGTAGAAGGTGAACCCCTCAGCGACGACCTCCTCGACCTGCCTCCGGTGCAACGCACTCAGGAACCCCCCCGCCGCCGTGATGGCGTTCTCCCCCTGCCACGGCCTTGCCGAGTGAGAAGATTTCCCCCTGAAAGTGACCTCGACCTGCGCCGTCCCGACGCACCCGACCTCGAGCGCCCCCGCGGTCGGCTCGGGCACGAGGGCGAGCTCCGCCTCGAGCACCTCGGGCATCTCGGCGAAGACGGTCTCTAGACCGTTTTCAGCGTAGGGACCCTCCTCCCGCTCGTAGAACACGAAGAGGGGCTCGGCCCAGGAGAGCTCCCACGGGAGGTCCTCGAGCAGCGCGAGCATGACGGCGTCTCCGGCCTTCATGTCCGAGGCGCCGCGGCCGTAGACCTTCTCGCCCTCGACGCGCACCGGGATGCCATCCCGCGGCTCCGGCACGGTGTCCAGGTGCCCGGCGAAGACCACCCGGGGCCTCGAAACATCGGGCTCGGCGCGCCCGAAGACGAGGTTGTTCGCGACGCGGCGCGCTTCCCAACCGGCGAGCCGCGACACGCGCGCCTCCACATCGTCGCACAGGGCCTTCTCGTCGCCGGTAACGCTCGGGCGCTCCAGGAACCAGAGCAGGTCCCCGAGCAGCCTCTCGCTCAAACGCTCACCCCGAACTGCCTCAGCGCCTCGTTCAGGGAGGTCTTCTGGTCGGTCGACTCGCGCCTTCGCCCGATGATCAGGGCGGTCTGGACCTGGTAGAAGCCGGCCGGGAACTCCCTGCTGCGCGTCCCGGCGACGACCACCGAGCGGGGCGGGACACGGCCCTGGTGGACCACCTCCTCCACGCCCGTCACGTCGATTATGCGGGTCGAGGCCGTCAGGACCACGTTCGCGCCAAGCACCGCCTCCTCCTCGACGCGCACGCCCTCCACCACGACGGCCCGCGAGCCGACGAAGGCCCCGTCCTCGATCACGACGGGCATCGCGCCGGGCGGCTCGAGCACGCCACCGATGCCGACGCCCCCGCTCAGGTGGACGTCGCGTCCGATCTGGGCCCCCGAGCCGACCGTGGCCCAGGTGTCGACCATCGTCCCGCCCCCGACCCACGACCCGATGTTCACGTACCCCGGCATCACGACCACCCCTGGCTCTACGAACGCCCCGTAGCGCACCGTGCCGGGCGGGACCACGCGCACCCCGGCCTCGGCCAGGTTCTTCTTTGTCGGGATCTTGTCGTGGTACTCGAACGGCCCGACCTCGATGGTCTCCATCTGGGCCACCGCGAAGTACAGGTTTATCGCTTTCATGACCCAAGCGTTGGAGCGCCACTCGCCTTCTTCCTTCTGCGCGACCCGGATCTCGCCGCGGTCCAACGCCGCTATCGTGTCGAAGACGACCCGGCGGTGCTCCTCGTCCTTGAGCAGCGCCCTGTCTTCGAACGCCGCCTCGATTTTGTCTCTCATTGCGCCAGTTTAGCAGGAGGCCAGGCCGGTTCCCGTACCCCGGATCCCACCCGCCGACCAGCGTTGTTGACAGAGCGCCGCCTGTGTACTAGGATCTGGTATAGACCAATTGGTATAGACCAAAAGGAGGCAGCGATGACCGAACCACTTATGGGAGCTATCCTGTGGGCATGGGTATTGTTCGTGCTGGTGATGACGAGTGGGCTGGGCACCGGAGAGTGGCGGGCTTAGCGAGGGAGCCGGCGGCTGTGGGGAGGCCATGACCGCGGGGAGCATGCCGGTATACAGGCGGGTCGCCGACTCACTAGCGGCCCGCATACGCACTGGAGAGCTGGCGTCCGGCGCCCGGGTGCCTTCCGAACGCGAGCTTGCGGCCGAGGAAGGCATCTCCCGCATGACGGCGCGGGCGGCGGTAGGTCTCTTGGCCCGACGGGGGCTCGTCGAGCGAAGGGAGAGGTCGGGGGCGTTCGTGGCGCGGCCGAAGATCGAGCAGTCCCTTGACACGGTGGCGGGATTCTCCGACCAGCTCGAGGGCCGCGGTGTCGCCCCGGGGGCGCGGGTGCTGGAAGCGCACACGGTCGAGGCTGGCGACCTGGGTGACGCGGACGTAGCGGCGCGCCTTGGTCTCTCGGAGGGAGAGAAGGTGCACGTGGTCGTCCGGGTTCGCACGGGCGACGAGGAGCCGCTGGTGCTCGAGGAGAACTACCTGCCGGAGCGTCACTTTCCTGGGCTGCTCGGGGAAGACCTCACCGCGGGCCTGTACGACCTGATGCGCGAGCGGTACGGTCTCTTCCCGGCGCGGACCCGCCAGGAGCTGGAGCCGACCCTGCTCGAACCTGGAGCCGCCGCGGTCCTGGGGGGCGGGCCCGAGTCGCCGGCGCTCCGGGTGACGCGCACCGCCTGGGACTCGGGGGGACGGGCGATCGAGTTCGCCCGGGATCTCCACCGCGGCGACAGGATACTCTTCGTCGCGGAGACTTCGGCCGAGGATGGTCGAACGGAGGGGGCAGACCGGGCTTGACGCTCCTCGCGCTGGCGCTGGTGCTGGTGGCGGCCACGTTCCACGCCACCTGGAACCTCCTCGCCAAGCGCGTCGGGGACGGGGGCGCGGCCTTCGTCTGGCTCTTCGGCTTCCTCTCGATGCTCATCTACGCGCCGCTCGCGGTCGCGGTGGTGCTCATCGAGAGGCCCCAGTTCGGACCCGAGGTGCTCGTCTTCATGTTCGGCAGCGGCGTGCTCCACCTCGGGTACTTCGTCCTCCTGCAGCGCGGATACGCGGTCGGGGACCTCTCGCTCGTCTATCCTCTTGCGCGCGGGACGGGACCCCTGCTCGCGACCGCCGCCGCCATCGTCCTGCTCGGCGAGCGCCCCGGCGCCGGTGCCTTCCTCGGCATCGCCCTGATCACGGTCGGCGTCTTCCTGCTCACCACGGAGCCAGAGAGCGTTCGGAAGGCTCATTGGAGCGCCGGTGTGATCTACGGTCTCCTGACTGGAGGGTTTATCGCCGCCTACACGATCTGGGACGCGTACGCCGTGAGCACCCTCCTGATCGCACCCCTCCTGCAGAGCTGGGTCACGACCCTGGTCACCACGGTTTTGCTCACCCCCCTGGCGGTGCGCCGTCGCGGCAAGGTGCTGGCCCTGTGGCGGGAGCACAAGACCGAGGCGCTCGGCGTCGCGGTGCTCAGCCCGCTCTCGTACATCCTGGTCCTCACGGCGCTCGTCTTCACGCCTGTAAGTTACGTGGCGCCGGCCAGGGAGATCAGCATCCTCATCGGGGCCGCGATGGGGGCGCGTCTGCTCGGGGAAGGTGACGCCCGCCGCCGTCTCGCCGCGGCCGGCGTGATGGTGCTAGGGATCGTGGCGCTCGCGCTAGGCTGAGGTACCGCGGCGGACCAGGGCATCCTGCTCCGTCTACCGCTCGGGCACGTCCTATCATCCGCACGAAAGCCCGCAAGTTCAGCCGAACAGCTCCGTGACGGGGCAGGCGAAGCCCGGAAGGTCGTCGAACGCCTCCAGCTTATCCTCTTCGCCGTAGGCGCGTGAGAGACCGTCGGGGGTGTGGACCACAACCTCCCGCGTGCGCGGGTAGACGACCCAGACCAACCGCGTGCCGGCCGCCAGGTAGTCACGCACCTTCTCGCGCACGTGTGCAGCCGAACGACGATCTCCGAGGCTACCGTCCCGTGCAATCCCCCGGGTGGCATGGTCTCGACGACCTTACCCCTCACCAGGGTCCGGCGCTTCGCGTCCCCCGGCAGACGCCAGAACTCCTCCGCCGTCTTCGGCCTCGACCTTGCGGCACCCACGACGCTCTCTCCTCCAAGAGATCTTGGCTACACAGATCCATGCTAGCACACCGCATATACTCGACCGAATGCGGGGCTTGCTCTAGACGAAGAGACTCTCCCAGAGCTCGATGGCTTGCCGGCATCTCTCGACGGAAGGCACGAGCGCGATCCTTATGAAGCCCTCGCCGCCGGGCCCGAAAGACCGGCCCGGGGCGACGACGATGCCCAATTGCAAGAGGCGCGAGGCGTAGGCTTCGTCGTCCCCGGCGAACGCCTCGGGCACCGCCATCCACAGGTAGAAGCTCGCGTCCGTCGGGAGGTAGTCGAGGTCCACTCGTTCGAAGAAGTCCTTGAAAAGCTCGCGCTTCTCGCCGAAGACCCGGCGCCGCTCCTCGACGTGCGCGTCGTCGCCCCAGGCGGCCGTCGCCGCGTCCTGCACGAACTCCGGGGTGGCCACCCCGATGGATGGGCGCAGCGTCTTGAGGGCGGCGATCAGCTCGGGATCTCCGGCCATCATCGCCGCGCGGTAGCCCGTCATGCCGCTGCGTTTGGACAGGGAGCAGAAGGCGAGCGTGCGCTCTCGCGTTACCTCCAGGATCGAGGGCGGGGGATCCCCGCCAGAGTAGATTTCGTTGTAGCACTCGTCGGAGAAGAGCAGCACGTCGTGCTCGCGGCAGAACGAGGCCACCTTCTCCAGGTAATCGTAGGAGGCGCTCGCGCCGGTCGGGTTGTGGGGGTAGTTGATCCAGACCGCCCGCACCGCGTCGGGATCGGCCTCCTCTACCCGCAGCAGGAAGCCGTCCTCGGCCCTCAGCCGCACGGGCATCGGCTCCCCGCCGGCAAACAGCGTCCCGCGCTCGTAGACCGGGTAGCCAGGCGTGCCGTAGGCGACGCCGCGCCTCTCGTGAGAGGGATGCAAAAAGGCCAGCGGGGCGTGGAAGATCGCCTCCTTCGAGCCGGTCGCCGGCAGGACCTCGGTCTCGGGGTCGAGCGCGACGCCGTGGCGGCGCTCCATCCAGCCGGCGAAGGCCTCGCGCAGCGTCCTCTTGCCCGGCGCGCTCGGGTACTGGCTTACCTCGGGGACGCCGCGCGCGAGAGCGTCCCTGATCTTCGGCCACGTTGGCTCGCGTGGGTCGCCGGTGCCGAAGTCGAAGAGCTCGATGCCGCTCTCCCTGACCTCCCGCCTGCGCTCCTCCAACCGGAGGAGCGGGTACGCGCCGCCGCGTTCGAGCGCGGGGTTCAGGAGGAGGCGGGTAGGTGCCTCGCGGCCCCGCCGTGGGGTTTCGCTCATGGTCCTGTCGCGCCTGGTTTCGGCACGCGGTATATTCTCCCTACCTCGCTTGCAGGAGCAAGCAATATAGCACCTCCCAGAGGGGCGCGAGGCGGGGAAAGAAGGAGGTAGACCCTTGGACGAATTCCACTACGAGGCCGGCGTCCTCCGCTGCGAGGACGTGCCGCTCTCCGAGATAGCGGAGAGCGCGGGGACGCCGGCCTACGTATACAGCTACGCCGCCCTGCAAGGGGCTTACAGGGAGCTCGACGAGGCTTTCGCGGGCCTGGATCACCTGGTCTGTTACGCGGTCAAGGCTAATGGTAACCTGGCGGTCTTGCGCACGCTGGCCTCCTTCGGGGCTGGGGCCGACATCGTCTCCGTCGGCGAACTCTACAGGGCGATGCGCGCCGGTTTCGATCCGAAGATGGTCGTGTTCGCCGGGGTGGGCAAGACCGAGAGGGAGCTCATGGCGGGGCTGGGCGAGCGCATCCTGCTGTTCAACGTGGAATCCGCCTCTGAGCTCGAGCACCTCGACCGTCTCGCCAGCAGGCACGGCAAGCGGGCACGGGTCGCCCTGCGGGTAAACCCGGACGTGGACGCAGACACGCACGACCACGTCGCCACGGGCCGCGCCTTCGACAAGTTCGGCATCCCCGTCGACGAGGCCCTGGCTCTCGCCGAGAGGGTCGGGGAGTACAGGAGCGTCGACCTCATCGGGGTGCACCAGCACATCGGGTCCCAGATCACCAAGCTCGCTCCTTTTACCGAATCCGTAGAGAGGAGCGCCGCCCTCGTCGCCGAGCTGAAGAACCGCGGCTTCGACATCAGGTACTTCAACATCGGCGGGGGTCTGGGCGTCCGCTACAAAGACGAGGAGGCGCCCACGCCAAAGGAGCTGGTCGACGCCGTCCGCCCGACGCTCGAAGCCTCGGGCACCAAGATCCTGTGCGAGATGGGCCGCTTTATAGCCGCCCGGGCCGGCGCGCTCCTTACCCGCGTCATCTACCGCAAGAAGAGCGGCGAGAAGGACTTCCTCGTCGCCGACGCCGGCATGAACGATCTCCTGCGTCCCAGCCTCTACGACGCCCACCACGAGGTGCGCGCGGTGGGCGAGGACGGATCGGTCGCCAACGCCGACCTCGTCGGCCCCGTCTGCGAGAGCGGCGACTACCTGGCCCGCGACCGCGAGCTGCCGGACGCCAGGGAGGGCGACCTGCTGGCCGTCATGTGCGCCGGCGCCTACGGCTTCTCCATGGCCTCCAACTACAACTCCCGCCCCCGGCCCGCCGAGATCCTGGTCCGGGGCGACAGGTGGGCAATAGTGCGCGAACGCGAGGGCCACGCCGACCTCGTGAAGGGCGAGCTGGTACCTGCGTTCTTGTAGTTCGCGCAAGCGAATCCGAAGATCGTCGGGCCGCAGGTTGGACGCCGACCTGCGCGCCCTGAGGCCCGCGGTTCGACCCGCCCTGTACCGGGCGTGCTCCCCGGAGCAGCCCGCACCTGGGCGGAGATCCACGTTACTGTTGTTGAATACCGTCCTACCGAAACGGTCGATCCCACCACCTCGAGAAGAGATCCGAATATCCAAGTGGGCGGGTCGTCAGGGGCAAACCGCGGTCTCGCCGCGTGCGTATCAAGTTGTGCTGCCGTAGCCGACAGACGGAGGGAGCACCTGGGAAAGATCCTACGCAAGAGGTTCATGCGCCTCGAGAGCGGCTTTTGCCTGGCTGCATCGATGCTCGGCCGCATCAGGTGGCCCGGATCAGCGCCGGGCGGGAAGGAGCGGGCACCTTCCCACAAAGAGACCCGAGAGTAAAGGAAGAAAGGAGGAATCCGTATGAAGCGGATGTTAGCACGACTCGTCGCGCTCTCCCTCCTGGGAGCGTTGGTGTTTGCGCCTTCGGCGGTGGCGCAAGGCCAGGACGTCACGGTGAGCATGGAAGACAACTTCTTCTCGTCCGCCAACATCACGGTCGCGCCGGGGACCACCGTCACGTGGGTCCAGAACGGCGCCAACCCGCACACCACTACCTCGGACGACGGGTTATGGGACTCCGGGGTGATCGAGGGGGGATCCGGGGGATCTTTCTCGTTCACCTTCGACGAGCCAGGGACGTACGACTACGTGTGCACGATCCACGCAGCCCAGGGGATGGTCGGAACCGTCACCGTCAGCGGCGCCTCCGCGGACAGCGCGTCCGCCTCGGAAAGCGCGATGGCCAGCGCCAGTCCCACCGCGGAAAAGCTGCCCTCCACTGGCGGACCTTCGCTGGCCCTACCGGCAGCGCTGACGCTGGTGGTGTCAGGGCTCGTAGCGCTAGCTCTGGTACGCCGCCGCGGCGTTTCGTAGGCTATTTCGAAGGGGGGGTGTTGTCCGCGACCCCTCCCTCCGCTTCTCGTGGCTTTGTTCAGCTCGCGCGGCGGTTCGTGAGGAGGGGGGAGAGGCCCGGTCTCCTGCGCGCGAATCGAGCGTCTACGGAGACATCTTTGGCGGCAGGGCTGAGCAGGATCACGACCGAGAGCAGGGCTACCACCACGTTTATGGTGAGGAACTCGGGCGCTCCGAGGCCCGTGCCAAGCCCAATGCCGCCCTGGGAGAGCATGATGACGATGCTCATGCCTACGCTGCCGATGGCGGCGAGGTTGGTGAGAAGACCGAGGACAAGGGCTATCCCCAGCGACAGCTCCCCGACGCGCACGAGCTGCGCGAAGATCTCGGCGTTCGGTACGACGACACCGCGCATGAAGTCCTGAAAGAACGGCGGCGCCTGCGAGACGAAACCACCAGCCTCGAGGCTCACCGCGAACTGCTGCGGGAACTCGGGGTTCAGCAGCTTCTCGATTCCGCCGTTGAGCCAAACGGCCCCGACAAGTATTCGCACCCACACCATGCTGTTCACCGCGAGTCTCCTCTCCGAGGTTCTAGAGTATCCTTATTCTACGTATACGCACAGAGGCGTTGTGCGGGTTGGGAGAACCGTAACTTCGCCGCGTGCGTATTAAGCTATGTTTCCGTAGCCGGCGATTATGAAGGGAGCATCTTGGAAGAGGGGATCTCGCGCAGGAGGTTCATACGCCTCGGGGGCGCGCTGGGCGTCGGTGCCGCGAGCGCTTCGGTGCTCGCAGCGTGTGGCGGTGGTGGGTCAGAAAGCGGCGGCTCCGGTGGCGGATCGGGCAACGGGTCCGGCGGAGGGTCTGGCAACGCCACTGGCAACGCCTCCGAAAACGCCACCGAAAATGCAACTGGCAACGCCTCCGGAAACGCGGACGGCGGAAATGCCGGTGGCGGAGGCTCCGATAAGTCCGGCGGTTCGAAGAAGAAGGCTGGAGGCGGACAGGCCATAGCCCAGGCCTCCGAGGTCGCGCCGGGTTCAGCGGTCGACTTCAAGGACTCGGGTGGCCCCGCGGTGCTGGTCCACCTGGACACCGGGGACTTCGTGGCCTACTCGGCGGTCTGCACGCACCAGGGTTGCACGGTAGCCTACGGGGACGGCCAGCTAGTGTGCCCCTGCCACGGCTCCATCTTCGACCCTGCGAACGGCGGGGAGGTGATCAATGGACCCGCCCAGACCCCCCTGCCGGAGATACCCGTCGAGGTCCGCGGCGGCGACGTTCTCAAGGCCTGAGCGGGCTTCCGGGTTCGGGCTTCGGGTATTCGGGATAACCGTAACCCGATACACCGCGGCCCGATGGCTGACGGCCGAAAGCTAAAGTAGAATGCGGGCATGGAGGATGGCGAGGAGCGCATCGGGTTAGGCGGGGCCGTGGTGGTCCTCGAGGTCGCGGAAGAGAGGGTCAGGGCCCTCATCGACGAGGGCCGCCTGACGGGCGAGCTCGACGAGGACGGCGGCTACACCTTCAGCCTCTCGGACGTGGTAGAGCTCTCGCGCGAGCTCGGCGCCGAGGAGGAGATCTTCGAGGGCGAGGTGATAGGGGAAGATCCCGGACCTTCCCGGCTGCCCGCCGTCCCGCTGGAGCGCTACGAGAGGCTCTTGCAGCAGGGCCAGGACTACAAGACGCGCCTCGAGGAGCGCAGCCGCCACATGGAGGAGATCCGCAAGGAGCGCGACGCGGCCCGCATGGAGATAGACCGCCTCTGGTCCGAGATAGAGCGCCTCAACCTCGTCGAGTTCCAGCGCGAGCTGCAGGAGAAGACCATCTCCACCCTCGAGGAGGAGAAGTCCACGCTCGAGTCCGAGCGGGAGCGCCTGATCCAAGAGCGCCTCGAGCTAGTCGAAGAGAAGTCGACCCTGGTCGAGGACCGCGTCCGCCTCGAAGCGGAGCTAAACGCCCTCAAGAGCCGCGGCTTCTGGTCGCGCCTCTTCGGCGGCTGAGGGGTTACGACGTCACCGCCTCCCTCCCACTGGTAGCTACGACGACCCTAGAGGCCCGTCCGTGCGCGCTTACCGCCTTCCGAGGGCTAGAAGAGCGGCGGCGGCTAGGAGGCCGGCGCCCGCGACGGCAGCCTTCTTGGCGGCGCCCCCGTACATCTGCCCGAGCTGAGAGAGCGTGTCTGACTGCTGGATCCGCTCGACGATTCTGCCGTCCTCGAGGCGCGCGTAGTCGAACATGTTGACCTCGTAGGGACGACCCGTGGGCGGCACGCCGAAGAAGCGCCCGGTGTTGGTGCCCGTCACGGTGAGCCGCGCGTACACCCTGTCCCCCTCGGCCGCCACGTCCTCTATGCGGGCGTGGAGGTCAGGGATGCCCGCGGGCACCCGCTTGTAGGCTGTTATGGCATCCTCGAGGTTGACCCAGCCAGGCGTGAAGCCCACGCAGATCTCCTTGTAGCGCTCGGGGTCGACGACCTCGGGCAGCGCCGCGTAGTCCTGCGCGTTCACCAGCTCGATGAAGCGCGCGTACGCCCGCTTGTTATCTTCGTTCGCCACCACCCTCACCTTTCCCCCGGCCTCGTCAGTCGGGTTCATCTTCTCAGACGCAGTCCTCCGCGTCGCCCGGCCGAATGTATAGTTTTCGGCCCAGGAGTCTTCACCTACCTCGACCAGGGTTCGTAAAGTTCAGTAATTATTGAAAGCATCGAAAACAGCCAGTACACTCGTCCCTACGCTCCGTATTCGAAAGGGCGAGGTGGACGAGAAGCGGGAACTATACGTCGAGGAGTTCGGGGTCTTGTTCGGCCAGTACGGGCTGCCGCGGATGGTAGGGCGGGTGCTTGGAGCGCTTCTGGTCTCGGATCCCCCGGAGCGGACGGCGGAGGAGCTGGCGAGGTTGTTGCGCGCGAGTCGGGGTTCGATCAGCTCCGCAACGCGGTCGCTCGTGCAGCTCGGGCTCGTCGAGCGGCTGGCGAGGCCGGGTGAGCGGCGGGACTACTTCCGCATAAAGCCTGGTGCCTGGCGCGAGTTGATGCATCGCGAGATGGAGGTCCTCTCCGTTTTCCGCCGGATGGCGGAGCGCGGTCTCGGCCTCATAGATTCGGGAAACTCCGAGGCGCGTCGGGGCCTGGAAGAGATGCGCGACATGTACGCCTTCTGGGAGAGCGAGTTCCCGGCCGTGCTAGAACGGTGGGACAGGGCGATGGGGCGATGAACGCGGCCATCGAGACCGAGAAGCTGACCAAGACCTACGGAAGGCGTCGGGGGATCAGGTACGTCGACCTGGCCGTCCGGGAGGGCGAGGTCTTCGGCTTCCTCGGCCCCAACGGCGCGGGCAAGACGACGACCATCCGTACCCTGCTCGGGTTCCTGCGCCCCTCGGAGGGCCGGGCCTGGGTCTTCGGGATGGACACCAGGAAAAAGAGCGTCGAGATCCGGGCCAGGATCGGCAACCTGCCGGGCGAGTTCGCGCTCGAGGACAGGTTGACCGGCGAGGAGTTGTTGCGGTACTTCGCGCGGCTACGCGGGGTCAAGGAGCTCGGTTACGCCAGGGAGCTGGCCGAGAGGCTGGAGGCGGATCTGGGACGACCGATGCGCCGGCTCTCGCGCGGGAACAAGCAGAAGATCGGGCTCATACAGGCGATGTTCCACAGGCCTCCGCTCCTGATCCTGGACGAGCCCACCAGCGGCCTAGACCCGCTGGTCCAGGAAGAGTTCCTGAGGATCGTGGGCGAGGTCAGGGCGGAGGGGAGGACCGTGTTCTTCTCTTCGCACGTCCTGAGCGAGGTCGAGCGGGTGTGCGACAGGGTTGGCATCATCCGCGCCGGCCAGCTGGTGGCCGTCGAGTCCACCCGCGGCCTGATCAACAAGGCCTTCCGCCACGTGAGCCTGAACTTCGATCGGCCCGTAGACCCCGAGCCCTTCGCGGCGCTGCGGGGCGTGAAGGATCTGGAGGCCGAAGGCGGGCGGCTGACCTTCGCCTTGCACGAGCCGCCGGACGCGCTGGTCAAGCTCGCCGCGCAGCACCGGCTGGTAGGCATGGAGTACGAGCGGCCGAGCCTGGAAGAGGTGTTCCTGACGTACTACGGGGGGCACGAGGAAAGGGACCGGCCGTGAGCGCCGAACGGGCGACGGGGAGAGGGGCTCGCGGGGCACACGCGAGTCGGCGGTGGGCGACGCTGGCCGCGCTGGTGCTCCAGACGGTGGCGCTGCAGAGGAGGAGCGCGCTCATCTGGGGCTTGGCCCTCGGGCTCTACAGCGCCGCTATGGTCGCGACCTTCCCGACCTTCGGGGACATGGAGCAGACGGACCAGTTGATGCAGGCTTACCCCGAGGAGGTAAGGGAGGCCTTCAACCTCCAGGACCTGGGGACCCCGGAGGGTTTCCTGGACTCCCAGGTCTTCAGCCTCGCCCCGCTTGCGCTAGCGTTCTTCCCGATCCTGGCCCTCTCTGGCGCCATCGCCGGCGCGGAGGAGCGCGGGACCATAGACGTGTTGCTCGGCAACCCGCTGCCGCGCTGGCAGCTCGTGGTCGGCAGCTTCCTCGCGACCGCCATCTCGCTCTTCGGCATCGTGGCCGTCGTGGGGCTCCTCGCCTGGGGAACGGCGGCGCTCCTCGACGTGGACCTCTCCGCGGGCACGACCGCCGAAGCGGTCCTCAACCTCTGGCCGATCTGCCTGTTCTTCGGTGGGCTGGCGCTTCTCTGCTCCGCCCTCTTGCATCGGCGCTCGCTCGCCGCGGCCATCCCAGGCGTTCTGCTCTTCGCCGCCTACCTCGTCGACGTACTGGGCAGGGTATCCGGCGACCTCGAGGACCTGCGCCCGGCGTCGGTCTTCTACTACTACGGCTCCGCGATCAAGGACGCGATAGACTGGGGCAACTTCGCCGGGGTAACGCTCGTCTCCCTGCTGTTCGTGCTCCTCGCGGTGCTCGCCTTCGCCCGCCGCGACATCTACACGTGATCTGGGGTGAGAGAGGACTTGGAGTACACGGCCCGGTTTGACGAGATAGGCAAGGACGACATCGCCCTCGCTGGCGGCAAGGGCGCCAACCTCGGGGAGATCACCAACGCGGGGCTGCCCGTGCCGCCGGGCTTCGTCGTCACCACGAGGGCCTACGACGCGTTCGTCGAGGCGGGTGGCCTGAGAGAGGAGATCATCGGCCTCGCCTCCGGCGCCGAAGACCCCACCACGTTCGAGGAGGCCGCGGAGAAGATCCGGGCGCTCTTCCAGCGCGGCCAGATGCCCGACGGCGTGGCGCGCGAGATCCGCGCCGCGTACGACGGGCTTGACGAGGGCGGTGAGGTACCGGTCGCCGTCCGGTCTTCTGCGACGGCGGAGGATCTCCCAGGGGCGAGCTTCGCCGGGCAGCAGGAGACGTACCTCAACGTCAGGGGAGCCGGGGCGCTGGAGGAGGCGGTCAGGGCTTGCTGGGCGAGCCTGTGGACCGCGCGCGCGATGGCCTACCGAAGGAGGCAGGGCATAGACCCGGCGACGGTCGGCCTCGCCGTGGTCGTGCAGCGAATGGTGGATGCGGAGGCGGCCGGGATACTGTTCACCGCCGATCCCGTCGGCGGCCGGCGCGACCGGATGGTCATCAACGCGGCGTGGGGGCTGGGCGAGGCGGTGGTCGGTGGCGAGGTCACGCCCGACACGCTGGTGGTGAGCAGGGAAGGCTGGCGCGTGATCTCGCGCGACACCGAGGACAAGGTCGTCATGACCGTCCTCACGCCCAACGGCAGCGAGGAACGGCCCGTGCCGCAAGAGCGGCGCCGGCGGCCGGTGCTCGACGACGAGACCGCGGTGGAACTCGCGCGCTACGGCGCCCGCATCGAGGACCACTACGGGGCCCCGCAGGACATCGAGTGGGCGCTGGCCGGTGGGGAGCTCTCGATCTTGCAGGCCCGCCCCATCACCAACCTGCCGCCCGAAGACGTGAGCTGGGATCCCCCGATACCCGGCTCGGCCTGGTGGCGCAGGCAGGTGGTCGAGAACCTACCCGAGCCCCTCTCGCCGCTCTTCGACGAGCTTTACTTGCGGGAGGGACTCGAGCTCTCGATCGACACCCTGCTCGAGTTCTTCGGCATGACCTACCTGCGCCTGGAAGACGTCGTCGACAGGCCGATCTTCGCCACCGTCAACGGCTACGCGTACTCGCGGGCCGACTACAGGCTCGATTGGCGCACGGCCCCGAAGTTGCTGCGCGCATTGTTGGACGAGCTTCGGATACTTTTCGGGGACGAGACGACGGCTTACTGGCGCGAGCGGGCGTTGCCCGCGTACCTGGAGAAGGTCGAGTGGTGGAAGGCGGTGAGCCGCGCCGACGCGTCCGACGCGCGGCTCCTGGCCGGGGTGCGCGAGCTCGCCCTGGCGGATGCCACCTACTGGTTCGCCTGCGCCCTGATGATAGGCCGCGCCAAGGTAACCGATGGCCTGCTGAACGCCTACCTGGCGGTGGCGGCGCCCGGCCGCGGCCTGACCAGCGGGATGTTCTTGCGCGGCTTCCCATCGCCGACGGTGGACGCCGAGACCGAGCTGGAGACCCTGGCCGATAAGATTCGTGCGTCGGAGGAGCTGCGGAACCTGGTCGCCCACACGACGACCCCAGATCTGACCGAGGCGCTGGGGCGCACGGCGGCCGGCCGGACCTGGCTCGAGGGCTTCGCGCGGTACCTCGAAAGGTACGGCCACCAGATCTACAACCTGGACTTCGTGGCGCCCACGCAGGCCGACGACCCCCTGCCGGTCCTGCTGAGCCTCGAGGCGATGGTGCGGCGACCCAGGAGCGACCCTCGTGCTCGTCAGCAGGCCATCGCCGCCGAGCGGGACGCGCGGGCGGAGGAGACGGCGAGATCCCTGGATCCCCTCCGCAGGCTCCCGTTCCACCTCCTGCTCGGCTGGGCGCGGCGCTTTGGCCCGGAAAGGGAGCAGGCGCTCTTCTACATGGGCGCGGGCTGGCCAACCCTGCGCCGGCTGGCCCTCGAGCTGGGCCGGCGGCTGACCGACGCCGGATCCTTGCTCGCGCCCGAGGACGTGTTCTTTCTCCAGACCCCGGAGATAGAGTCGGCGGCTCGCGCCGCGGCGGGCGGCGAGACGATACCAGGGCTCGCGAACCAGGCCCGCGAGCGGCGCGAGTTGCGCGAGGCCCGCAAGAGCTTGCACCCGCCGCCGGTCGTGCCGCGGGACCACGAGCTGCGGTTCGGCCCGCTCGACATGTCGGTCTGGGAGACGCAGCGGCGCAACCAGCCCGACGGCTCGACCCTGCGGGGGTTCGCCGTCAGCCCGGGCCAGGTGACCGCCGCCGCCAGCGTCGTCCGCTCGCCCGCCGACTTCTCTCGGATGGAGCCAGGCACGATACTGGTCTGTCCCACCACGACGCCGGCGTGGACGCCCCTCTTTTCCCAGTCACGCGGGCTCGTCACCGACGTCGGAGGCGTGCTGGCCCACGGCTCGATCGTGGCCCGCGAGTACGGTATCCCGGCCGTCCTGGGGACGGGCACGGCGACCACCCGCATCAGATCCGGTCAGGCCATCAGGGTAGACGGGGATGCGGGCACCGTGACGCTCCTCGATGGCGCGGACGAGACGCAAATCCCCTCGCCGGAAAGCAGGCCCAGCGCGAGCAGCCTCCCGAGGGCGCGAACGGTCGCGCTCGTCGTCCTGGTCTTCGCCGCGATAGCCGCCGCCTGGCGAAGAAACCGGAGATAAGGTTACGGCTCCATGCCGATGCCCGAGAACCTGGGACCAGAAGCGTCCCAATTGCTAGAGTAACGGTCTCTATGCGGCGCGACGAGCTAAACCGGCTTCTGCTGCGGACGCGCGGGCTGGCCGCCCTGCGCGGCGTCCTGGCCTCCGATGCCGCGCGAGACTTCCTGAACCTGTTGGGCCTGCTCGGGACGGAGCGGCCCGACCCTTCGGCGGTGGCGGAGACCTTCGGGCGGCTGTGGGAAGAGCTCGCGCTGGAGCGGGATCCCCTCCTGCCCGACGCCTGGCGTTCCCACCTGGTTGGCCGCCTGCTGGACGACGCGAACGTTTTCTCGCTCGACGCCGAGAGGGGAGAGGTGAGCGGCGCGATCGAGCAGCAGGCTGGCCGGGACCTCCGCACGCTCCGGCGACTCTTCGACCTCGAAGCAGGGCCCCTGCTGCGTCTGGTCGAGGAAGCCGTGCCCGGGCTGGAGGACGCCTGGACGCCCTGGAGCGTTCCCGAGCGAGCCGCCGGGGACTCAGCGCGTCACCAGGTGGCCCGCGAGCTCGCGGAGGCGCAGGATTGGGGAGGACACACGCGGACGCTGTCGGAATACTTCGCCCGCCACGGCGCCGGTCCCTTCGGGCGCCACAGGGCGTTGCGTTGGAGCGCTGCCGGCCTGCAGGCGGTAACGGAGCCGGATCCGGTACGCCTCGCCGACCTCATCGGCTACGACCGCGACCGGGGACCTTTGATCACCAACACGGAGCGCTTCCTCGCGGGCCTCCCGGCCCACCACGCGCTCCTCTACGGCCCGCCGGGGACTGGCAAGTCCTCGACCGTCAAGGCCATCCTCAACGAGTATGCCGACCGGGGGCTGCGGCTCGTCGAGCTGGCCAAGGAGGACCTCGCGACGCTCCCACGGGTGCTGGAGACCCTGCGTGCTCGCGCGCCGAGGTTCATCCTCTTCGTGGACGACCTCTCCTTCGAGGAGCACGAGGTCGAGTACAAGGCGCTCAAGGCGCTGTTGGAAGGTAGCGTCGAGGAGCCGCCAGGCAACGTCCGCGTCTACGCCACCTCCAACCGCCGTAACCTGATCCGCGAGCTTTTCTCGGACCGGGAGGAGGACGACGTCCACGCCCGCGACACCATGCAGGAGAAGCTCTCCCTCTCGGCTCGCTTCGGTCTGCGGGTAACCTTCCCGGCCGCCGACCAGGCGCGTTACCTCGAGATGGTCACCGGCCTTGCGGGCCGGCGCGGGATCGGGATGGCCGGGACGGAGCTCCGGGAAAGAGCCGTCCTCTGGGATCGCTGGCATGCTGGCAGGAGCGGACGCACGGCCCGACAATTCGTCGACGAGCTCGAGGCGGAGCTGGCCGGCGAGGGGCGCGCACCCTAGAGAGGCGTCCTTCGCGGCGGGCCCACGCTGGTCCCATCACGCAAACAGGATTACAATTGATCCGAGAATCTTGAGGTTTCATACCGGCAAGGGTGACAGACGGTATGCCAACCCGGCCCAGAGGTTCTCGGTTCCGACGCGGGGAGACGAGGCCTTGAAGATAGGCATGACCTCGATCAAAGATATGCTCCTCACCTGGCGCAAGCGGATAGGTTTGGAGCAGACAGGCGATGCCTCGGGCGAGGAGCTCTTTCGCGCCCTGGCGGGGGACGAGTACGGGGGCATAGCCATCCTCGATCGGGGGAAGATCGTGGAGACCAACCGGGCCTTCGCGGCGATGTTCGGCTACGAACCCTCCGAGGTCGTTGGCGAGGGCCTCTCGCGCTTCCTGGCATCCGGTGCCGACCAGGACTTCGGCCACGAGGATCCCACCGAGACGCTCGGGTTGAAGAAAAATGGCACGACCTTCGACATCGAGATCAGGGAGAGCGAGGCCAGGCACCGGGGCCGTCTCGTGCGCGGCGTCGTCGTGCTGGACATCACGGAGCGCAGGCGGGCGGCGGATCTCCTCCATCAGAGGGACGTCTACGAAGGCATGCTCATCGCCCAGAGCGAGCTCGGCGAGGGCCTGATCATCGTGGACGGAGAGCGCATCTGGCACGCAAACGGCGCGTTCTGCGAGATCAGCGGCTACGACCTCGAGGAGTTGAGGGCGTTGCCGGACCCGATGGAGCTCCTGGCGGAGGAGGAGACGGGGCGGGTCCTCGACCTCCGCAACCGACGCCTGAGCGGTCAGCGCGTCGCGAACCGCTACGCCACCGTCCTGCGTCGCAAGGACGGCCGGTTGGTAGACATCGAGGTCGCGGTCAGGCTGGTCAACTCCGGGGATCGCTCCAGGACCATAGCCGTTATACGGGACATCACCGGCCGCAGGGACGCCGAGAAGCGGCTTGTCCAGGCGGAGACCAAGTACCGCACGCTGGTGGAGCAGATCCCGGCGGTCGCCTACACGCAGGTCCCGAAGTCGGGCCGCCATTTCGGCTCTTCGCACCTGAGCCAACAGGCGGAGCATGTCCTGGGCTACGCGCCTGAGGATTCTGCGTCCGAGTCCAAGCTCTGGGCCAACCTAATACACCCGGACGACCGGGAGCGGGTGCTGGCCGAGGACAGGCGCGCCGAGGAGACCGGCGAGCCCTTCGAGGTGGAGTACCGACTCCTGACCGGGGATGGTCAGGTGATGTGGGTGAGGGACGAGGCGGTGCTGGTAGACGGGACGGAGGGGCGGCCGCTTTGCTGGCAGGGCATTTTGACCGACATCACCGCGAAAAAGCGGGCCGAGGAAGCGCTCAAGGAGAGCGAGCGGCGTTTCCGCTCCACGGTCCAGAACTCGTCGGACATCATCACGCTGGCCGACGCCGACGGCACGGTACGCTACGCGAGCCCTGCTATCGAGAGGGTGCTGGGTTACGGGACCGCAGATAGGGTTGGCAAGAGCTTCTTCGAGCTGATGCACCCCGAGGACGCCGCGCAGGCCAGGCACCTGTTCTCCGAGGGCCTGCTCGATCCGGGCGTCGCCATGTCGATCGTGGTACGGATGCGGCACGCGGACGGCTCCTGGCGGCACATAGAGACCACCGGCGCCAACCGGCTCGATGACCCCGGCGTGGACGCCATCGTGCTCGACTCCCGCGACGTCACTGATCGCGTGCTGACGGAGGAGGCGCTCAAAGAGAGCGAGCGCCGTTACGCCGAGCTGCTCTCCAACACCCGCGCCTACGTCTACCGGTGCCTCAACGAGCCCGGTTGGCCGAACGAGTTTGCGAGCGATTACGTCCTGGAACTCACCGGCTACGCGCCCGAGGACCTCCTGATCGACGGCACGACGCGGTTCGGGGACCTGATCGCGGACGGGGATCGGCAGAGGGTGTGGGAGGAGGTGCAGGCGGCGCTGGCCGCGCGGGAGCGCTTCAAGGTCGGGTACGAGATCCGGCACCGCGACGGCACGCCGAGGTACGTCGAGGAGTACGGCAAGGGCGTCTTGGATGGAGACGGCGAGGTCGTGGCCATCGAGGGCCTGGTCTACGACGTCACCGAGCACAAGCAGGCGGAGGAGAGACTAAGGGAGGCCGAGGCCAGGTACCAGGCGCTCATCGAGCAGATCCCGGCCGTGACCTACATCCACTTGGTCGGAGGTGCTGGCCGGTCCACGTACGTCAGCCCGCAGGTCGAGGCGATGCTCGGTTACACGCAGGAGGAAAGCACCGCCGACCCCAGACACTGGATCGAGATCATGCACCCCGCGGACCGCGACCGGGTGCTGGCCGAGGACA
Organism: uncultured Rubrobacteraceae bacterium; assembly: GCA_963800975.1. Taxonomy (GTDB): domain Bacteria; phylum Actinomycetota; class Rubrobacteria; order Rubrobacterales; family Rubrobacteraceae; genus JALYGY01. The sequence continues at coordinate 84,986 of CAWDDB010000004.1, forward strand.
GGCGCACGGAGGAGACCGGTGAGCCCTTCAGGATAGAGTATCGGCAGTTCGCCAAGGACGGCGGGGTGGTGTGGGTAAGGGACGAGGCCGTGCTGATACGCGACGCCGCGGGACGGCCCCGGTACTGGCTCGGGGTGCAATACGACGTGACAGAGCGCAAGCGAACCGAGGAGGCGCTCAAGCAGAGCGAGCTGAGGCTGCGCACCGTTATCACCAGCGTGCCGGTTGTGCTCTTCGCCCTCGACCGCGGGGGCGTGTACACCCTCTCGGAGGGCAGGGGGCTGGAGAGGCTCGGGCTGTGGCCGGGCGAGGCGGTAGGGCGCTCGGTCTCCGAACTCTACGGGGACAGGTCGGAGATCCTGGCCGACGTGGACAGGGCCTTGGCCGGCGAGGAGTTCAGCGCGGTCCGCGAGTCCGACGGGCTCGTGTTCGAGACCTGGTACTCGCCGCTGCGGGCGAGCACCGGCGAGGTCTCCGGCGTGATAGGCGTCGCGACCGACATCACCGAGCGCAAGCGCGCGGAAGAAGACGTGAAAGAGGCCAACCGGCGCCTCGAGGAGCTCGCGATCCTCAAGGCAGATTTCACGGCCATGGTCGCGCACGAGCTCGACACGCCGCTCGCCGTGATCCGCGGCTACGCCGACATGCTGGCGACCGGCGAACTCGAAGCCGCCGAGCAGTCCCGATCCCTCGAAAGGATCCAGACCGAGGCCGACCTGCTCGAAGCCCTCGTCGCGGACGTGAGGGTGGCCGCGGCCGTCGAGCGCGACGACTTCGCTATCGAGGCGCGGCGCGTGCCTCTCGGCGAGCTGTTGAGCGAAGCGGCGGCCTTCGTCGAGACGCTCCCGGGGGCTCACCCGCTCACCGTCGAGGTCGAGGCGGAAGGCGAGGTGCGGGCCGACCCCTACCGGATCGGCCAGGTGCTGAGGAACCTTCTCTCCAACGCCGCCAAGTACTCGCCGCCGGGATCGCCGATACAGCTAAGGACGGCCCCAGGGAAGGCCCCGGGGCGTATCCGCATCGAGGTTGCCGACGGGGGGGGTGGCATCGATCCGCACGACGCGTCTCGCATCTTCGAGAAGTTCGGCCGAGGACGCGACAGGACCGGCAGGAAGGTCGCCGGTACGGGGCTCGGGCTCTACCTGACGCGGCGCATCCTGCAGGCACACGGGAGCGATCTGACGCTCGCCGCGAAGCCCGGTGGGGGCTCGGTGTTCTCTTTCGAGCTGGAGGAGCCCGGGTGAGCCGCGTCCTGCTGGTCGACGATCACGCGGCATTCCGCGAGCCGCTGGCCTTCATGTTCGGCAGGGAACCGGACTTCGAGGTGACGGCGGGGGCCGGCTCCCTCGCCGAGGCGCGGCGCGTGCTCGAGGGCGTCGACCTGGCGGTGGTCGACCTCGATCTGCCCGACGGCGACGGGACCGAGCTTGTGGGCGAGCTGCGGGCCGCGAACCCGCGCTGCGCCGTCCTCGTGTTGACCGCGAGCGCGGAGCGGGAGGCCTACGCGCGGGCGGTGGAGGCCGGGGCGGCGGGCGTGCTCCACAAGTCGGTGCGCATCAAGGACGTGGTCGACGCGGCGCGGCGCCTGATGGCCGGCGAGCCGCTGCTGTCGACCGACGAGGTGGTCGAGCTGCTCAGGCTCGCCGGACGCCGCAGGGAGCAGAGCTACGAGACGCGGCGCGCGGTCGACAGCCTCACTCCCCGCGAGCGGGAGGTGCTGGACGCCCTCGCCGCCGGTCTCTCCGACAGGGAGATCTCGGAGCGACTCCACGTGGGAATCGGGACCGTGCGCAACCACGTCGTGAGCATCTTCGCCAAGCTGGGCGTCCACTCGCGGCTGCAGGCCCTGGTCTTCGCCGTGCGCCACGGCCTGGTCGAGATCCGCTGAGGGGACGCATCCGCGGAGGCATCGAGCCGCCCCACCCGTCTAGAGTCGCGTGGGGCGATCCAGGATCTCTTCGAGTTCCTCCGCCAGCGTGGCGGCCGCGCGCTCCGGGGCGACGTCGCCCGCGAGCGAGGCGTGGAAGCGTTCGGCCATCGCCAGGGACACGTCGTGGTAGAGGGGCGTCACCGGGCGCGACCTTACGTCTCGGATGGCCTCCCTGCCGAGGGCGATGACCGGCACCTCGGAGAGGATCTCCTCGTCCTCGTAGCAGTCCTCCCGCGTCGGCAGGAAGCCGCCTTCCAGCGCACGCTCTTTCTGCTGTTCGGGGGCGCTGAGGTACCGGATAAAGTCCCAGGCGGCCTCCCTCTTCTCGGAGCCGGCGTTGATCATGAGGTTCCACCCGCCGAGGCCGCTGGCGGAGGGGCTCCCGGCCCGCGCGACGGGGAGCGAGGCGACCCCGATGCGTCCCTGTTCCACCGCAGAGAGCGCCGGATCGGCCGCGCGCGCGTACACGTTGGGCCAGTTGCGCATGAACAGGGCCTCGCCCTCAAGGAAAACCGTGTACGACTCGTACTCCTTGTAGCTGGGCACGGCTCCCGGCGCCACCCCTTCCTCGACCATCGCGCGCGCGGTCTCGAGACCGGAGACCGCCGCTGGAGCGCCGACGGTAACCTGGCCCGGGTCGTCGGCGTCGAGCACCGCTCCCCCCGAGTTCCAGATGAACTCCAGGCCGTTTACGACGCCGCCCTCGTACTCGGCCCCCTGGAAGACGTAACCGTGCGCGATGCCCCGGTCGCGGCGTACCTTCGCGACCATCTCCTTCATCTCGTCCCAGGTCTTCGGCGGCTCGGAGAAGCCCGCCTCCTCCAGCAGGTCGGAGCGGTAGTAGAGCATGCCCGCGTCGGTGAACCACGGCACGCCGTAGATGGCGCCGTCGTACGTGTTCGATGCCACGGTGGCCGGCAGGTAAGGTTCGCGAAGGTCGGCGCCGAAGAGGTCCGAGAGGTCGGAGATCCAGCCGTTGGCGGCGAACTGGGCCGGCCAGATGACGTCGCCGCTTATGACGTCGGCGTCGGCCTCGCCGGCCTGGAACTCGATGCGGAGCTTCTCGAAGTACTGCCCCGAATCGGCCGGCGCCAGGCGCAACGCTACCTCCACGCGGCCCCTGTTGCGCTCGTTGAAGCGGGAGATCTGGTCCCGCAGCACCTGGGAGTCCTCGCCGTGCGAGAAGACAAGCCTGGCGAGACCGCTCGGCTGCTCGCGCGAGCAGCCGGCGAGCAGCGCCGTCCCGGCTAGCCCCGCCGCGCCCAGCTTCAGGAAATCCCCGCGGCTCAGAAGGCGTCTTCCGGCGGTGTGCGCCGCTGCGTTCATCGCTTGAGGGTGAAGAAGAACGTGGCGCCCCCTCCAACCTTGCCCTCCGCCCATACTTCGCCCCCGTGGCGCTGCACGATGCGCTGCACGGTGGCGAGCCCTATGCCCGTGCCCTCGAACTCTTCTGGCCTGTGCAGCCGCTGGAAGGCGCCGAAGAGCTTGTCGGCGTAGGCTTCGTCGAAGCCGACCCCGTTGTCCCGCACGAAGTAGGCCATGTCCCCGCCCTCTCCGCGCGGGACCGCGCCGAACTCTATGGTGGCCTCCTCTTCCCTCTGGGTGAACTTGAAGGCGTTGCCGAGCAGGTTCTCGAGCGCCACCCGCAGCAGCCTGGGGTCGCCGGCGACGACGAGGCCGTCCGAGATCACGAAGCGCACCCTCCGCTCCGGGTGGGAACCCTCGATCTCGGCGGCTATCTCGCGGGCCAGGGCGCTAAGGTCAACCGTCCGGCGCGCGAGGGTGCTGCGGGTAACCCTGGAGAGGTCGAGCAGGTCGTCTATAAGCGTGGCCATACGTCTGCTGGCGGCCCGTACCCTGCCGAGGTAGCCACGCGCCTCCTCGTCCAGGCTTTGCTCGTGGTCCTCGAGGAGTATCTGGGAGAACCCCTCGATGCTCCTCAAAGGAGCCCTCAGGTCGTGCGAGACGGAGTAGGAGAACGCCTCGAGCTCCCTGTTCGCCCCCTCCAGGTCCCTGTTGGTCTCCTCGAGGTCCCTGTTGGCGGCCTCGAGCTGGAGGCCGACGTGCTCGGCCCGGACGCGGCTGTCCGCGAGCATCCAGGTGACGCCGAAGAGCATCAGGCTTATCGCGAGCCCGCTCAGCAACACGAAGAGCGGGAGGTTGGACCGCCAGCCGGGCTCGAAGCTCGGGAGCGTGCTGAAGTACAGGCTCCAGATCCTGCCGGCTACCTCGAGGGTTGAGATCTCGGAGAAGTGGGGCGAGTAAGAGGAGTTCCCGGCGTGCAAAACGCCGTCGTCGTCGTGCAGCGAGTTCGACTGGTCGAACTCCGCCCCGTCGAAGACCTCGAGGTCCACCTGGGGGTCGGGCTGTCCTCCGAAGATCCCTTCGAGCAGGTCGTCGGTGCGAAAGACGCTGACGACGAAGCCCTGCAGGGCCTCGCGGCGCTCGTCCGTGGTGCTCGCCGCCGCGCCGTCACGGTAGATGGGCGTGTAGACGAGGAAACCGGTCCGGCCCGAGATGCCTATCGCCCCGAGGTCCACCTTGCCCGAGGCGCGGGGCAACCCCGTGTCGCGGGCCTGCTCCATGGCGTCGCGGTTGACCCTGTCCGAGTAGAGGTCGTAGCCGAGCAGCGCCCGGTTGTCCCCCTCCGAGGGCTCGACGTAGAGGAGCGGGAAGTATTCGTAGCGCTCCCCGGAGGGCCGCAGATCGTAGGAAAGGAGACCCTCCGCCCTGACGCGCCGCTCGTGGGCCCCCTTCTCTTGCGGGGCCACGCGCTCGGCGTAGGCGATCGCCTGGATACCCGGATAGCGACGCTCAAGGTCGCTGCCGGCAACATAGGCCCTCCATTCCTCGCGCGTGACGGCCTCGCTCGCGGCGAAGAGGCCTCGCCCGTCGAGCATCGCGTCGATGTAGGTCTGCATGCGGCGTTCGAGGGCCCGCTCGGTGGAACCGATGATCTCCTCGAACCGGGCGCGCTCGCGCGCCTCGACGTTCTGCCGGACGTAGTAGAAGGCGAGGACCGTGAGGAGCAGTCCTATGCCAAGAACGACGTAGGCGACGGACGTGCGACCGAGTCCCCTGCGCACGGAGCCCCCCGATCGCCCCAGCGTCTTGAACCAGCCTCCCAAAGGGCTTACACCGCCGCTGGAGGCGCCTCGTTGAGGATCAACCAGTAGAGCTTGAGCTGCTCGACGGCGCGGACGAACTGCTCGAAGTTGACCGGCTTGCGTACGTAGCTGTTGGCGCCGACGCCGTAGCCGTCGAGCACGTCCTTTTGCTCCTTGGAGGATGTCAAGATCACCACCGGCAGCAGCCGCGTGCGTTCGTCGGCCCTCAGGCGCCTCAAAACCTCGAGGCCGTCTATCTTGGGCAGCTTGAGGTCGAGCAGGATCAAGCGCGGCACGTCGCCGGTATCCCTCCCCGCGTACGCGCCGGTGCCGAAGAGGTAGTCCAGGGCCTCGACCCCGTCGCGGGCCACGACCACGTCGTCCGTAACGTTGCTCTTCTTGAGCGCGCGCAGGGTGAGCAGCTCGTCGTCCGGGTTATCCTCGACCAGGAGTATGACCTCGCTCTTCATCCCGACGCGTACCTCGGAAGGCTCACCAGGATCCGAAACCCGCCGGTTGCGAGCGATGCCTGAGGCGTGGCGGTTTGTGTTCTCCACCTGGAGACGATGGCTCCTCGGGGCTTCGCTCGTCTTGCACGGGTCTCCTCTCTGCGCCGATCCTCGCGTCCGCAGCGACGGCCGTAATCATATTAGCCGCGCCGGGAGAAGGCGACCATCACTCAATTGAGTGATTTTTCGGCTGGCCCTCAAGAAATAAAACGGGCCGGCTTCCAGGAGGGGGGAAATAGGACGCCAGCCCGCTGATGTGAGATCGAGCCGGACCAACAAGGAGGGGGGAAGGTATGTCGAGCCGGCTCGCTCTTGTTGGCAGAGAGTATGCACCCCCAGGATCGGCCGTACATCCCCCAAATGAGTGATTTTTTGAAGGTTTTCCGTGTTTTGGGCCTCGGGCCGTGGGCCGTGGCGTCTCCTTGATACCCGAAGCCCGCTTATTGCCGCTGGGCCGGGAAGTCAATTAGAATGTTATGCAAGGCCTGATGGAGAGGATGCGGCTCATGTTTCCGACGCGGTGCCGGGACACGCCCGGCGGCGCCCCTGGCGGGGTTGGCGCCTGATGGGCGTTCCGTTAAGGGTGTTGATAGTCGAGGACTACGAAGACGATGCCCTGCTGCTGCTGCGGGAGCTGCGGCGCGGCGGCTACGACCCCGTCCACGAGCGGGTCGACACCGCCGAGGCGATGGAGGCCGCCCTCGACGCGGGGGAGTGGGATCTCGTCATCGCCGACCACTCCATGCCGGCGTTCAGCTCGTCGGCCGCGCTGGAGCTCCTCAGGAGAAAGGGCTACGAGGATCTTCCGTTCATCATCGTCAGCGGCCAGATAGGCGAGCACGTCGCGGTCGACGCGATGAAGGCCGGGGCGCAAGACTACCTTATGAAGGACAACCTCGCCAGGCTCAACACCGCCATAGATCGGGAGCTCAGGGAGGCCGAGGTTCGCAGGGAGCGCCGGCGGGCCGAGGAGAAGTACCGGGGCATCTTCGAGAACGCGGTCGAGGGTATCTTCCAGTCTACGGTCGAGGGAAGATTCGTCACGGCCAACCCCGCCCTGGCGCGCATGTTCGGCTACGACTCGCCCGAGGAGCTGCTCGAGGAGATCTCGGACGTCGCCGAGCAGCTCTACGCCGACGCCGAGCGCCGCGAGGAGTTGAACCGTCTGGTGGGTCGCGACGGCTTCGTCTCCGGGTTCGAGGTCCAGATACGGCGCAAGGATGGGGGGTCGATGTGGGCCTCCGCGAGCGCCCGCGCCATCCGGGACGTGGATGGCGAGATCTTGGGCTACGAGGGGACGGTCGAGGACATAACGAGACGCAAGCTGGCAGAGCGGGCGCTGAGCGAGATCCGGGAGGCCGAGCGCCGACGCATAGCCCGCGAGCTGCACGACGTGGTGCTGCAGGATCTCACCTACGCGTTGCAGTCCATGCAGGTCGCGAGGAGGCTCTCCGCAGGCGGCAACGACGAGGCCGAGCGGCAGATAGAGGCGCTCAAGCGGGCGGTCGGGGGCCTGCGCGACGCCATCTACGAGCTGCGCCTCGAAGGCTCTCAGGAGCAGCCGCTGACCCGCACGCTTCACGCCATCGTCGAGCTGAACCGCCAGATGGTCCCCGAGCGGGAGATCGACCTGGCCGTGGACGAGGGGCTGACGGCCTCGATCTCAGGGCCGGCTAGCCTCGAGATCGCGCGGATCGTCCAGGAGGCGCTGGCCAACGTCAGGCGCCACTCCGAGGCAAGTAGCGCCACGGTCACCGTCAGAACGGACAGCGGCGTGGTGCTTGTGGAGGTAGAGGACGACGGCGTGGGCCTCGAAACAGGACCCCCAGCAGGGATGGGATTCACGGGAATGCGCGAGCGGGCCCAGGCACTGGGGGGCGATCTGGAGGTCGAGGGCGAGCGCGGCCGGGGAACGCGGGTGCTGCTGCGGGTGCCCTGGACTTCCTTTGTGGACGAACGCTCCGCGCACCCCAACGCGCCGAGATAGCACCCCCAGCGCGTCTCGGCCGTCTAAGCATGCTATATTCGTACCACCGTGCAGGAGAAGAGGCACACCAACGAGGGGTTTGAGGTGCAGCGTCTGTTGCTCGTAGAGGACCACGCCTCGTTCAGGCAGACGCTCGCGCTTGTCTTCGACCACGAGCCGGACTTCGAGGTTGTCGCGCAGGCCGGCACCGTCGCCGAGTCGCGCAAGGTGATGAAGGATCGCGACGCCGACCTTGCGGTCGTGGACCTCTCGTTACCGGACGGGGAGGGCGTCGAGCTCATCGAGGACCTGCGCGAGGCCAACCCGGACTTCGTGGCGCTGGTCCTGACCGCGAGCCTAGACCGCGCCGAGCACGCCAGGGCCGTGGAGGCCGGCGCCGCGGGCGTCTTGCACAAGTCGGCCGACGTCGACGAGATCATGGACGCGTCCCGACGCCTCGTGGCGGGCGAGACCCTGTACTCGCCCGAGGAACTGGTCGAGCTGTTGCGTCTTGCCGGCCAGAGCCGCGAGGAGGAGCGCGAGGCCCGCGCGAGCATCGAGCAGCTCACGCGCCGCGAGCGGGAGGTCCTCGCCTCCCTCGCCGGGGGCCTGAGCAACAGGCAGATTGCCGAGCAGCTGCACATGAGCGTGGACACAGAGCGCACCCACATGATGAACATCTTGAACAAGCTCGGGGTACACTCGCGCCTGCAAGCACTCCTCTTCGCCGCCCGCTACGGCCTCGTCGACCTGCGCTAGGGCGCCCCGGATTCGCCGGGGCTAGCACGCCTGCTCTGCAGGCTTGTCAGCACGCGTCGGGCCTGCTCCGCAGACCCTCGCTCTCAGCACGCTTCGTTGGGCTGCGCCCGCCTCGCTTTCAGCAATGGGGCTTCTCCTGGCTCCGAAAAGCTGACGAGCCGCCCCTCGAGGCAAAGCCGAGGGGGGCGGCGTGCTGAGAAGCGGAAGCGGGCAAAGCCCGCTGCAGCGTGCTAGAAAAGCTCGCCTTCGCAGACGTACGCGGCCGGGCCCGACATGTACACCGACCCTGTTCCAGACCACTCAGTCTCGACGATGCCTCCGTCCAGGTGCACGGCGACCGGGCTAAGTGCTTCCCCGTGGCGTACCGCCGCTACTGCGGCGGCGCAGGAGCCAGATCCCGAGGCGAGCGTCTCGCCGGCGCCGCGCTCCCAGATCCTCATCCGGATGTCGTGTGCGCCCTGGACGTGGACGAACTCCACGTTGGTCTTCTCGGGGAAGAGTGGGTCACTCTCGATCGCGGGGCCGATGCCTCCGAGATCCAGATCTTCGACCTCGGCGTCGCTTGCTAGGAACGCGACGGCGTGTGGATTTCCCATCGAGACCCGCGTAAAACGGAACCCTTGGAGCTCGGCCTCGGGGCCGAATGCCGGTGGTCCCATGTCCACGCGGGAGGAGCCATCGCGCGCGAGAAGCACCTCCTTCACGCCCGACCCTGTCTCCACTGTGAGCTTGTCGCTCCCGGTCAGCCCGCGGTCGCGCGCGTAAAGGGCGAGGCAGCGGATGCCGTTGCCGCACATCTCGGAGGGGGACCCGTCTGAGTTCAGGTGGACCATCTTCAGGTCAGCGACGTCGGAGGGGGCGGGTATCAGGATGCCGTCCGCCCCGACGCCGAAGTGCCGGTCGCACGCGTACCGGGCGAGGTCCGGGAGGGCCCTGCCCGCCGTCTCCGCCGGATCTAGGACTATGAAGTCGTTGCCGACGCCGTGCATCTTGGTGAAGCGCACTTTTTCCAGGTTCCTGTCCGATGCCCCGAGCGATTTCCAGGCCGTCGGCGTGTTTTATCATTTTCGAGTGCAGTTGTTCATACAGGTCCCGGTACATTCGCCTTGTTGCATTCCGAGCGATACCGAGCAGCTGCCAAATGGGTAAAATCGCGGGTTCGTTGTCCTCGATGGGCCGCCTGGATCCGACGGTTCGTCACGTAGCTGATTCATGCCAGGCCGGCCCGCCTTGGCCCTAGAAATGAACTGCGAAGAAAAGGGCATCTCGGAGATTGGCTCAGGATTCCTCAAAGATTGCGTAATTCTACGCATGCGCCCCCTTATGCCGACGGACTACTATGATGCACACGTTACTTGAGCGGCCCCGGTGGCAGGAGGAGGCAGGCATGGAAACCACCAGGACGGTAAGCCAACGCTCCACCAGGAGGGGGACGGTCTGGGCCCTGCTGGGCGCCCTGATCCTCTCCATCGCGGCGCTCATGGTGGCGCTCTCGGCGGCCGCACCGGCCGAGGCGAAGCCCAGGTTCAAGACCGTGGTCAAGGCCTTCGGAAACACGGCGCCCATAACCATCAATTCCGGTCCCGGCGTGGCCACGCCCTACCCCTCCACGGTGACCTCGAACGGGTTCAAGCGGGGCAAGATAACGGACGTCACCCTGGTCCTCGATGGCTACACCCACTAATACCCGGACGACGTCTCGGTGCTGGTGGAGGGACCGGGCGGCCGCGACGCGGTGGTGATGGCCGACGTGGGGGGCGGCTTCTTTGTCTCGGGCGTCTTGCTCCTGCTGAACGACGAGGCCCCGGTCAGCTTGCCGGACAGCACCCTGATTGCGGAGTGCAGGTGCAAACCCACCCGGGGGACGTCCTCTGCGGGTGATAACCCGAGCCCGTCGGTGTACACTGCACCGGCTCGCTTCCCCCCGTACGCCAGCTCGCTGGGGGTGTTCGACGGCGCCAACCCCAACGGCACCTGGAAGCTCTTCGTCTACGACGACACGGGACCGCTAGGGGGTAGCTTCGCGGAGGGCTGGGGCGTGGTCATCAAGGCCAAGGTCAGAAGGTAGCTCCGGCCCTATTCACCCAAATTCCGGAAGACCGATTCTCGGAAGTCCGCGTAAGCCTTCACGGCCGGCGCGGTGAAGAGGTCTGCCTACCCAAGGCGCAGGCCGCAACACTATTGGCTGCCATAGACGGTTCCAGCGCCGCGGGCGCGCCCGCTACGTCGAGGAGCAAGCAAGGCTGCTGTCTGAGGCCGGAACCGGGGACGCGCGCTGAGGATGGGCGTCTTCGGACATACGCATTTCGGTGAGGAGCCGGCGAAACCGACCGAGTGGATCTGCGCCAACAACCGTGGCGGCGCGGGGGTCCGTTTTGTCACGTACAGGCGCGCCTATCCGTCTCAGGTTAGAGGACGTGGAACTCAACCGTACGGATGGAGGTTCGAGGATGAGGCTACCCGACACCGCGCACACCTCCAGGTCCTGGCGGGTCCACGAGATCGCCCCCGACTTCGAACTCGAGGACGTGTGGGAGCTGCCGACGCCGGGAGGCCCTAACGACTTCCCCCGGCTGGTGCGGCAGATCGCCTCGGGTGACCCGTCGGGCGGCTCCTCCCGCGCCGGCCGGGCGTTGTGGGCTCTCCGGGATAAGATCGGGGAGCTGCTGGGCTGGGACGATCCAGACGCCGGCCTCGGCTCCGGGGGACCCACCCTCCGCGACCGGCTGCCGGCCGACCTGCGCGACGGGCCGGCCGGGCCGGAGTTCGACGCGCTCCCCGCCACCTCGCTCTACCTGACGGACGACGAGCTCGCCGCTGAGGGCGCCAACCGGACCGTGCACGGGATCATGCACCTCGGCTGGGTTCCGGACGGGGCCGGCGGCTACCGGGGCCAGATGGCCGTCCTGGTGAAGCCGAACGGCCTGTTCGGAAAAGCCTACATGGCCGCGATCAAGCCGTTCCGGTACCTGATCGTGTACCCGGCGCTCATGCGGATGATCGAGCGGGAGTGGCGCGAGCGGGTTGATCGCATCAGCACGGAGAACGGGGAACTCGGATGATCGAGTGGGCTGGTTGGCTCATCGTGCTATACGGAGCCGCGCACACGCTGGGCGCCCTCACGGTGGAGGGCGCCGCACGCCACGCTGGGGCGTGGTTCAGCGGGGAGTTGTGGGGGGGCGACTTCGCCAATATGAGCCCTGCCAACGGCGCGTTATGGCTGAGCGTGGACAGCTTCGGCGTGCCGCTCATCGTGGTCGGCCTGATGGTGCTGTGGCTGGACCGTCGCGGCATCACACCCCCGCCGTTTATCGCATGGACGCTGGGGATCTGGACGGTGGTTGACGCCGTGATCCTCTTGCTCACGCCCTGGCCGATCCTCCTGCTCGCGAACTTCCTGCTGCTGGTCGGGGCCCGCCGGGCCAGGCACCGCGACAATCCCACGCCGGGATCAGTCACGTAGCGAGCTCTTACCTGGGGAGGCCGATACACACCTAGAAATAGGTATTCCTGGTTCCTTCAGGAGAGAGTGCCGAGAATGTCTGTTCCACGCACTCGGGTGAACGAGGGATCGCTAGTCCGCCCGTTCTTTACTTGGGGACGTATCGGAGCGCAGCCACAGCGAGACGTATCCTGGTCGCAGCGTCTCGCCCACCACCCCCACCAGGTGGCCGCTCAGCGTCCCGAGGTCGGTCTCGTCGCGCAGCCTGGCCGAGAACGCGTCAATGGTCTTCTTCGCGTCGTACTTGCTGCGGTAGAAGCGGCGGTCCACGAACCACTGAACACGATGCCTCACGGGAATGGATAGCGCCGCTATCGTGAGGGTAGAGGCCACGATCGCCAGCTGCGACTCCTGCCCCGTCAACGTGCGGATCACGTACTGCATGGAGACAACGATAGCCAGGTACGTGAAGATCAGGATCGCCGTCAGCGCCCCGTAGACCAGCGTGCGGTTTATGAGTACGTCTATGTCGAACAGGCGGGAGCGCAGGACAGCGACCCCGATGGAGAGAGGTATCATCGAGAACAATACCGTGGTAATCGTCTGAACGAAAAAGCCGCCGAGCACGCCGGTCTGATCGATACCTGAGAAGACGCCCTGCAAGGCGATCAGAAAGAGGAAGCCGCCAAGACCGATCGAAGTGCCGAAGATCACCCACTTGGTCTGGTGACGCTGCGCCGGAGCGGACATCCTCCGGTAACGGTAGATCTGCGATCCCACGGCGCACAAGGCCGAGCCGAGAAACACCACGAAGCCGATAGTGTCGCCCCAACGGAACGCCGCGAACAGTTCGGGAGAGAAGACCGCTACGCAGTCGTTGGCGATCCATGCGAGAGCAGGGAAGAGAGCCCACCCTGGCACGAACCGCCCATCCGGGAAGAGGTAGAAAAAGAGGATAAGGGTCGTAAAGCCGAGTGCTGCGAGGAGATGGGCTAGCAGGCTCAGTACGACAGGATACGCGCCCGACAAGCCCTCCAGGAAGCTGAAGCCTAACCCGAAAGCCGTCCCGTACGAGAAGCTCTGAAAACCGATACCGAAAGTCACGAGCATCGAAGCTACAAGGAAAGCCATGCGATCTTCGGACTTGCGCCAAAAGATGACCGCGCCAACGACCACCCACACCGTCAAGGAGACGACGCGTAGAGAGATCACGTAAGCGGAGTACGTGCGCACCGAGAGGCCGAGCCTCTCCAGTTGGTTTACGTTCCCCTGCGTGAGCAATCCCTTGTCCGAGCATGCTCGTGCGCCCTCGAGACACACCCTCTGAAGGTCCGTCCAGTAAGCAAAGATGCTGACCACAAAGAGTCCCAATGCAAACAGGGCAACGGCCACCCATGCTACGCGCCCGAAGAGCAGCGCGTGTCGTCTCCATTCGCTTGCGCCTCTGTTCACCACGCCATCCTACAAGGCAACCGTCTCTCAAGCGTTACGGGGAACGTTACGATCGACTACCCCTTGACTTTTCTCGCAGACTTCGCAGATGTCGATTTAGGCGAACTTCGCGTGACGGCGTTC
>CAWDDB010000005.1:0-350352 GCA_963800975.1 uncultured Rubrobacteraceae bacterium
TTGCGGCGACCTTCCGAGAACACTACTTCCAGCTCGGCTTTAGCTGTTGGGCGGCATAGCAAACCGCCTCGGTTAGTCGTTCCACGAAGGCCCGCGGGACTTTTATCGTGTCGCTCTGCGCGGGCAACCCGCAAAAAGTCTGCGCCTGGGCCCACAGCTCCTTTCGCACCAACGCGAGCGCATCGGCGAAGGTCGGACGAGCCTTGGGGTACCAGCCCGCCCGACGCCGAAAGGCGCCCGCCGCTTGTCTCATACGGCGATGGGCGAACAAGGTGACCAGCGAGAACGAACCCAACAGCGCCGGTGTGGTGCGACGTATCGCTAACTCCGACCATTGCCTCTGCGTCTCGAATCCGAGATGCCTGCGTACCTCCTGGAAGGTCACCTCCAGCTGCCAGCGCATCGCGAACCAGGAGACGACCTTCTGCGGATCGGCTTCGAGGTTCGTGCACAGGAGGGCTTGGGTCTTGAACCCTCCTTCGGGATCGCGCCCGTCAGTAGGATTCGGGCATTTTGCCAGACGCGCTTGGAGAACAGCGGCGCGAACGGGGCCAGAACCCGTATCATCTCGGTGGGTAGGGTACGCATCTTGAGATCACCTCTTTTAGCGGAGACCGGTGACGAGCGTACCCTACCCCTTTCGCTCACAAATGGCTAAAGTCGAGCTCTAGGCACTTGGGTGAATAAGGGCAAGAAGAAGGGCCGGGGCCCATGCAACCCCGGCCCAGCTGGTTTCCTTCGTCTTTTCCCCTGCCAACCCCCAACGGGTGATCTTACTCGAAGAGGTTCTTCAGTTTGCCCGTCTTCTCTTTGAAGGTGCCCATCCTCTGGTCCGAGCGCCCTTCACGATTTTGTTCCTTGTTCCCGGTTAGGGAGCCGGTGGCCTCCTTCAGGCGGCCCTTGGCCTTGTCCATTACTCCCTCGCGCCTGCCTTGCCCGCTGCTTCTCGCCACCGATTCTTTCTCCTTTCCGCCTCCCCCAGAGAACGTAACAAGTATAGCATGACGCCGTCGTAGCGTATGCTGATCCGTCGGATCGGCACCTCGCTCTGGCCTTACTAGCCGCCTTCGTTATGTTTATCTACGCGCTGCCCGTGAGCCTGAAGTCGATCGCCTCAACGAGGATCGAGCGGTTCTTGTTGCGCTTCTCGTAGTGCTTGACCTTCTGAAGCTCCTCGACCGTAAGGTCACCCAACCGCCCCCTTATCTCATCGACGTTCATCTCGTCGTAGCCGTCGATCGGTGGTTGCACTGCGGCGCTTTCTGCGGTGTCATGCGTCACGCCCGCCGCGAGTTCTGCGGTGTCCCGCGTCGCGCCCGCTGCGATGCCCACCACGTCGGCGACGGCTTGGGAACCAGCGCGCGCCCCCTCTTGGGCGCTTCCTGCGGCCCGTTGGGTGCCCTCCCGATACTGGGAGAATGCGGTGTCGAGGAAGTCCATGTAGACGTTAACCGACTCCCGTGCGAACGCCCGCCCGGCCTCCTGTTGCCTCCTCGCTTGGTCGGCCAGCTGCTCTGAGGCGGCGCGCCCGCTTTCGGTCTGCTCCTTGAGGTGCTCCAGCACCCGCTCGGAGAAGTCCTGGGCGAACCTCCCCTGGCGCTCCTGAGCTTCGGCGGCATGCTCGTGGACGATCCTGTAGGACTCGGCGAGGGTGCCGGCGAACCTTGCCGCCGCCTCGTCCATGGCGTCTTCCCGTCTTCGATCCACCATGTTCTCTGGGCTCCTTTCCTTATAGTGTTGCGCTGGTGGCTGTCTACCCAGGGCGTGAGACAGGTACACGCGACCGGCCTATCGGACCGGGGCTATCCATAACGCTGGATGCGACCGCCGGAGAACTCGTCTTCCACACACTCGGGTGAATAGAGGACGGGCTGGCCTAGACGCAGGCCGCGTACCCCACGGGATCCGCAGAAAGCTGCTCCTCCGCCCTGTTCACGTTCTTTGCCTCCTCGCGCACCAGCAGTGCTGCCACCCTAAGCTCGTAGGCTCGCGCCGTGATCTTTGAGGCCTCGCCGTCTATCCCGAGCCTCTTGCCCGCGCCTTCGAGCCGGTCTGCCTCGGCCTCTAGCCGCCTGCCTGCCCGCTCTGCGAACTCTACGTGCTTCACGTCTGTTGCCTCCTCCAGGATGCCTCCAAGGGGTTTCTACTCTGCCACCCGCTGGGCGAGCAGCCTCCCGGCCTCCTCGACGACCTCGTCCTGCACCTTGCAGAGGAAGTCGGCGAGCTCGTCGTCCTGGGCTTGGCGGGCGGTCCTAGCGGCCCGTCCGCACCCTTCGGCGCCCGCCAAGAGGGCGTAGAGCGCCGCGTGCGGGTCGTCGTTGCGTAGTAAACGATTGTCGGTCATGCCTCGATCACCTCGATCGGGTCGCTTGCGTTATTCGGAGCACATTCGGGAGTATATGCGCTGGGCACATAGAGGGTGTTAAATCCGGGCAACAGGACGGTCACATCCTGGCTACGCGAGTGAACTGCCTCACCTAGAGAGGCTGCGCCATTCGAAGAGCACCTCGCCGGTCGCGATGTCGAGCTCCTGGACGATGCCTTGCCACGCCACCCCAAGCCGATACTGATCCTGTTCCCCTGGGCGCAGGTGCGGCTGGTCGGGATCTTCCCGGACGATCTCTAAGGCCCTCGGCCCCGGTCAGATGATACCGGTGGTCGGCGTCGGCGAGGAGGCGCGTAGGATTGGGGTAGCGAAGCTGGAGCCGGGCGAGACGAAGCCCGTCCGGTCCGGCCCTACTACTTGAGGTAGCCGAAAAGGTCGACAAGTACTATCATCGCCAGCACGAAGGGAGTGTCTCCACCATCGTGGGGCACCCCCTTCCTATGGCGGGCGGAGCGAGAGAAACAGTCCTGGATGGCGGATCTCTCGCTCCGTCCCTCGTACCTCCCTCTAAGGCTCTCTCGGCCCCTAGTCGGCCTCCGGCTCGGACGAGGGATCCCTCAACTGCAAGGTCGCGAACTTGCTTGCCTGGAACATCGTGTGCCAGGGGGCGCCGCTGGGTGCATAAGGGGGCTCTTGCGACCCCCCGATGCTGCAATCCCGGATCTGTGCCTTCGCTACGGCACCGGAGTGGCCCGGTAGATCGCCACGCGACGGCCATCCGGCACGCTAGGATCATCAAAGGTCGCCTGGAACGCCAGCTGGCCCGAGTCGTTGAGGCCCTCATCGCAGAACCTTAGGTTGGTGACGGTCGACCCGTCGAGCGTATCGCCCGTTCCGATCTGTAGAAGAGGTAGACGTGCCTGTTGGTCGTGAAGCTCGGGTCCAGGGCGATGCCGAGCAACCCGGCTTCGCGGCCGGAGCAAATCTTGCCGGAGATGTTCAGCGCCGGTGTCTGCAGGAGCTGCCCGTTCTTGTGGACCCGCACCTGGCCCGCCTTAGTTAAGACGAGCACGCGCCCGTCTGGCGCGAAGGCCAGCCCCATCGGCCTCGTGACCGACGCGACCAGCCGGTCCTCGAAGCCGGGCCGCACGGTCGCTGTGGCCGGCTCCGCCCACGCAGACAAGAGCACGAACAACCCCAGTAGTAGGCCCACCGCCAGCACGAGCAGGAGGCGCCAAGCCTCGTGGAAAGCGGCCTTCACTCGCACGATCACGGCTTTCATCACTTCCTTGGTGTGGGTAACAGGTTGCGCCGCTGGCTCTCCACGTATCTGCATGGGCTAGTTTGCGACCTTGAACGACCACGCCTTCTGCTGCATGCCGGTGGTCGAAGCGCTCTGGTCGAGGTGGTTGCCGGCCACGTCCCTCGCCCCACCGGTTACCCGCGCGTCGTAGGTCGCACCCCTCCTCAACGCGGAGCTCGGGTCCAGGGTGGCCTTGTCGGTGCTCGCCGAGTAGACCACGGAAGCCGCGACCTTCGTCGTGGTGCCCCTCTCGAAGAGCACGTAGGTGGTGGCGTTGATGGAGGACGCCCTCATGTCCTCGGAGAAGGTGGCGGTGAGGTTGGTCGAGGGTGAGAGTTCAACGAGAACGGCAGCAACGGCGGCTGGCAAGGATTCAAGGCCCACGGCCACGAGCAGGACAACCTCGCCACCCGCCTGCGCGCCGCGGAATACAGGACCGGGCTCTTCGGCAAGTACCTCAACGGCTACGACGGCTCCAGCGTCCCCCGGGGGTGGGACGACTGGTTCGGCAAGTACAGGGGCTACTACCACGACTGGGACGTGAACGACAACGGCACGAAGCGCCACTTCGGCCGCGCCGACAGCGACTACAGCACGGACGTGATCGCGAGGGAGGCTCGGAGCTTCGTCGGCGCCAGCGTGGCGGCAGGAACGCCCTTCTTCGCCTACGTCTCACCGGTCGCCCCGCACGAGCCGAGCACCCCAGCTTTCCGAGACCTCCACGCCTTCGACGGCGAGCGGGCTCCGAGGCTCCCGTCATTCGACGAAGCCAACGTCTCGGACAAACCGGGCTTCATCCGCTCTCAACCCCGCCTGTCGGCGAGCGACGTCGCCGCCATCGACGTCCTGCACGAGAAACGGGTTGAGTCGTTGCAGGCGGTGGACGATCTGGTGGAGGACTTGGTAGGCGAGCTCGAGGCCCGGGGCGTGCTCGACGACACGTACGTGGTTTTCACCAGCGACAACGGCTGGCACCACGGCGAGCACCGCATACCGGACAGGAAGCACCAGGTCTACGAGGAGTCGATCCACGTGCCGCTCGTGATCCGCGGCCCCGGCATCTCGGCCGGCTCTGCTACGGACAAGCTGGCGCTCAACGTCGACTTCTATCCTACCTTCGCGAACCTGGGCGGGGCCGCGCCCTCTTCTAGAATCGACGGTCGCTCGTTGCTGCCCGTGCTCGAGGGCACCGCGACGAGTTGGCGCAGCGCCGTCCTCCTCGAAAAGCGTAACAAGACACGGCACCAAACATCATTCTCCGGGGTGCTGACGAGCGAGCCGAGGAAGTACGTCGAGCACGACAACGGCGAGCGGGAGCTCTACGATCTGAGGACCGACCCTTACGAGCTGCGGAACGCCTACTCGGGCAGGCCACCGGCCGGCTTGAACGCGCGCCTGGAGGACCTGAAGACGTGCGCAGGTGCGACCTGTCGCAGCGCGGAGGGCGGTTAGCGACTCCTATCGGGGAGGGTTTCGGGACGCAATCCCAGGCGCGAGGATTGCACCGAACGGCGGCGAGGTATCGACGCTTCGCCCTCACCAGAGGGTAAGATCGAGCGTTACGCGGAAGGCATCGCCGACGCACCAGGACCCGAGACGAAAACCTTGGCCGACCTCAGGGCTGGGCGCTTTCGGGTGGCGCGCCTCGAGGGCGAGCAGGAGCTCTTCGAGGCGGCGGCGTGGGCCGGGGCCGGATTGCCTGGTGTGGGATCCGGCTCCGGTGACTCGGTGCGGCGGGTGTACCGGATTTCGAGGAAGCGCCGCGCTTCTCTTGTCTCTCCTTGCAGGGGGTAGTCTTTACCGCGTTGCCAAACCCTAGCCGAGATGTTGCCCTTCTGTAACCTACGGGCGAACCGCAACGCGTAGGCTCTTACCACGCGTGCGTGACTTGCCGCCGTCAGTGCGCGTTCGTGTCGTTGGCGGTCGGAAGCGAGCTTATGACGAAGCAAAAGGTCCACGAACACAAGAACAGAGGCTTCGGGAGCGGCCAGTACGCCCGTACGGAGGAGGAGCTTTACAAGAAGGCTCTCATGCTCCTCGACAAGTGCAAGATCGAGCCCCGAAGCTAAGGCGAGCCGTGCTCTAGAGACTGACAACCCGGCGCACTTCGCCTACGTGCCTTGCCAAGCGAGGCGGGCGTCGAGCCGCTGGAATCAGCGAGATGGTGCGGCGTCGACAGAGGCGGATAGCTCCTACCATCTTCGCGTGGGTGTTACCCACCTCGTCCACCTCGCGTCCTTTTCGGATCGTTCGTACTATAGTGCCCCATTCATGGCGATTCATCGCCGGTTGGCTATGATGGTGGCCACTAAGTTGGAGTGAGTAGTGCAGTGTGGATCAACAGCAACACACTCGCTGGCTTCGTCGGACCTGGGGAGTGCACCGCTACCGAACACAAGGCAAGGGATAGGATGCAGCCAAACATAGTGCTGCTGCTCACGGACGACCAGGACGAGCGCTCCTTGGGCCTCGTGCCGGGAGTCGAGGAGGCGATAGGGGCGGCCGGGGGCACGGGGACCGGGGGCGACGTTCGACCGGGCCTTCGTCACGACCCCCGTGTGCTGCCCTTCGAGGGTCTCCCTACTTACGGGCGCCTATGCCCACAACCACAACGTGCTCACGAACTTCCCGCCCACCGGCGGCGTGACGAAGTTCAGGAGCGAGGGCTGGGAGGAGGAGAACATCGCCACCAGGCTCAGGGCCGCGGGCTACCGTACGACCCTCATCGGCAAGTACATGAACGGCTACGCGGGCGGGTACGTCCCCGCGCCGTGGGAGAGGTTCTTCGCCTCCACCCGCCCCTACCAGGACAGCCCGCCGCTCACCTTCTACGAGAACATGGGCCTGGGCTCGGAGGGCCCCGAATACACCAACGATCCCACCCGCTACCTCGACACGTACCTGCTGAGGGACGTGGCCGTGAGGGAGATAGGCCGGTGGGGCGCCGACCGCCCGCTCTTCATGGTGGTGAGCTTCCACGGGCCGCACTTCCCCGCCTTCTCCGATCCGGCGGACGCCGAGCGCTTCGCCGACGTCACGGCGCCCCGGGTGCCGTCGTGGGGCGTCTCGGACGCGGACGACCCGCAGTACGTAAAGGACCAGGCCCCCCTCACCGCCCGAGGAAGCCAGCGCCGCGGACACGCTCTACCGCAAGAAGGCGCGCTCCGTACTGGCCATACGCAGGGCCATCGTGGACATCGTGAAGAAGTTCGAAGAGAAGGGTCAGCTGGACAACACGTACTTCGTCTTCACCTCCGACAACGGCTACCGCCACGGCGAGCACGCCATGGTCCACGGCAAACATACTCCCTACGAGGAAGACATAAACGTCCCGCTCTTCGTGCGCGGTCCAGACGTAAGAAGAGGCGCGAGGTTGCCCAACTTCGCGCTCAACGTAGACCTGGCGCCGACGTTTAGCGAGTGGGCGGGCATAGGCCCGCGCCCCTACATGGACGGCCGCTCCCTCGCGCCGCTCCTCAGGGGCGAGCCCTCCCGCTGGCGCACCAATTTCCTCGTCGAGCACTGGGCGGAGTGGCGGCGTGCCCACCTACAAGGGCGTGCGCAGCAACGAAGGCAGGGTCTACGTCGAATACTCCAGCGGGGCTTCCGCCGGGGACAAGGAGTTGTACGACGTCAGGGACGACCCCTACCAGCTCAACAACCTGATGGACGACGGGGGCACCCCCACCTATCTCAGGGGGCGCCTCGCGGCGTTGAGAGCTTGCTCGGGGGATGCGTGCAGGTCGGCCGAAGAGGTCAGCAGGACGTGAAGGAGCAAGAGCGGGACGCGTTCCGATCCTGGGGAAATAACTCCTACGGATCGCCGGGACGGGGGCATCGGCGGAGTTGAGTTCTACCGCCTCCGTCCTAGGCCCACGCAAGCTGGGACAACGCCGGGATTGAGCTTCCGGGCTGTGATCGGAACGGAGGGTGCAGATGTATGTGTAGCGCTTAGCTGCACGGGGCCCGTTTCCGGCCAAGGTAGCAGTCGGGGGACTTAGGCGACCCTTTGCCCGGAGAGCTGGTGATCGAGCTTCCACTCTCCGCCCTCCTTCACCAGCACCCAGACGATGTGGAACCGGGCGGTCTCGGTGGTGTTTATGGAGCTAATGTCCACGGTAGCCGTAGCCGTGTTCCCACTCACCTCATTTACCTCCAAGGAGTTGATAGTGATGCTCTGAATCTGGGATGACTCCTCGCCGGCGATCCAGCTTGCCTCGTCCGTTTGGCTCCTCAGGGTAGGCCCGAAGTAGGAGTAGGCTTCCTCGTAATTCCCCGCCCCTATGGCCTCGTAGTGACCCCGCACCGCGGCGGCCACCGCTGCCTCCTCGCTCAAAGCCTCGCCTGATGGAGCGCTCTGGGCGCTTACGGTGCTGCTGGCGCTTCGGGTCCCATCGGTACCTCCAGTCGGTGGTCCGACGCTATCCGTCAGGTACACGTAGGAACCGGAGGCGAGCGCGGTCCCCGGCGGGGGGTCCTGCTTCATGATCACGCCCGCGGGCACGGTCTCGCTCGTCTCCTCCTTGACGCCGCCGAGAAGATAACCGGCCTCCTCTAGCCTATTTTCCGCTTCTGAGTAGGGAAGGCCCGTCAGGTCCGGGACTTTCGTGACCTGCTGGCCTTCGCCGACCGTAAGGAGGACCTTCGAGCCCCGCTTCGCCTCATTGCCGCCCGGAACCGATTGACCTATCACCTTGCCCGAGTCCTCTGCGGGACTCTCCCGACGTTGCACCCCTACCTTGAAGCCGGCCTCGGCGAGACGCTGGCGTGCCGCTTGCTCGGTCATGCCCTTGACGGCAGGGACCCGAACCGTCTCCGGGGCCGAGGGCGTGGGCTTGGCGTCTTGGGAGGCTTCCGTGGGCAAGCGTTCCATCAGGGCGCGGAGGATGCTGCCCCCGCCGCTATCCCGCCACAGGCCCCAACCCACAACGGCCACCAGGGTGAGGAGCACGGCGAGGACGGTCAAGGTCGGGAGGACCCTCCTCCGCCGGGACACAGGCTGAGTGTACGAGGGAGGGGAGGAGGCGGAGGCCTTCGGGACGCCCAGGGCGGTTTCGGTGGTCGCCTCGTCGTAGGGCCGAGCCGGCCGAGGGCAATCCGCCGCGTACCCGTCTGAGCTCTTGGACGACCTCGTCCGCGCTCCCGTAACGGTCCTCGGGGTTCGTCGCCAGGAGCCTCATGGTGATACGGTCCAGGCCCTCCGGAACCTCCGGGTCGAGCTCCTTCGGACGACGCGGCGGGGCGACCGCGTGCCGGATGGGCACATCAGCCGGGGTTTCGACCGCGAAGGGCACCCTCCCGGTGAGCATCTCGTAGAGGACGACGCCCAACGAGTAGAGGTCGCTCGCCGGTCCCACCTGCTCGCCCGCCGCCTGCTCGGGGGACATGTACTTGGCGCTGCCGAGGATGTCCCCGGTGTGGGAGATCGTGGTCGCGTCGGCGGCCCGCGCTATGCCGAAGTCCGCCACCATCACGTGGCCCGAATCGGCGAGGAGGATGTTGCGAGGCTTGATGTCCCTGTGAACCACACCGCGCACGTGCGCCGCTTCCAGGGCCTCGGCGACCTGGAGCGCCACCTGCGCCGCCGCTTGGGGTCGCAGCGCGCCCGCGGCCATGATCCGGTCCTTGAGGGTGCCGCCGGGCAGGTACTCCATGGTTATGTAGTACGCCCCGTCCTCTGTCTCGCCCCAGTCGAAGGTGGGGACGATGTACGGGCTGCTTAGGGCCGCGGCGCTCTTGGCCTCGCGCTTGAAGCGTTCGACGAACTCCTCGTTCTCGGCGTAGCGGTCCTTCAACAATTTGAGGGCCACTTCCCGACCGAGGACCTCATCGCGAGCCAGGTAGACATCCGCCATGCCTCCGCTGCCGACGAGGCTGCGTAGCTCGTAGCGTTGGTCGATGAGCCTTCGTCCCATGGAACGAATTATACGCGCGAGAGCTTCCGGTGGGCGCCGACACCACACCGACGTGTTGAGCCGTAGCCTTAGAAGTAGTTGCGGTCCCTGCCACGTCTTCGAAGATTGCCGTGCACCGCGCTGATCTTGGTAGAGATTTCGTTTCGGCACGTGGTGTCGTTGATGAGGCTCCTCCGCCTGCCGAAGCACGGTCCCCCGCCTCTATCCTGGCCCTCGCAGGGCGCACCAGGCGGCGGGTCGTGCGTGGCGTTGGAATAATCGGCGGGAGCCGGCGTCTACCGCCTTCGAGTGGGCGAAAGCCAGTAAGGACAATGGCAGTTTTGAACTTCCGGGCGACGATTGAACCGGACGAAAAGGCGAACTGTGAGGCTGTATTGTAAAGGTTACCTGCGAGGATGCACCTTAGTCGAGTCTTTGGAGTATCCCCTTCATCTCTTCCTCGTCATAGGCTCGGAGCGTGGTGGTTCGCACGTTGCCCAAAGTGCCGATCTCCAGCAGGTGAGCGCTCATAGCTTCGTCGTTAGGAGCTGTGAAGATGGCTACCATGTCGTAGGCTCCGACGGTCCAGTAGGCCTGCTCGAGATTCAACCCGTGCTTCTCGGCGAGATCGGCACCGCATCGGTCCGCTCGATGGTTTCTTTGACGTTCCTTACGCCTTGCTCGGTCCAGTTGACCAAGACCACGTAGGTGGGCATATAGTCTCCTCCTTTCCCCGCCTGGATAGCCCCGCGGGTGTCGACCCTTTCCGCCCCACCCATCATCATGCCAGCGAGCGAGGTCCTACGCATTCCTCGAGGGTTTGTGTATCCGAGCCTCTAGAAGAATGAGCTTTCTGCGTACCTCCTATCATTGCGCAGCGAGACGCTGTAGTTGCGACCGACTCCGTGTCGGGCGAATGCCGATCACGACAACGGGAGGGCTGTCCTATAGAGTTCGTCTCGAAAACTATGGAGCAGCAAGGGTACGTCTGGAGGCATAAGAAGCCAAGCCTCCGAGAGGAGTAGGCGGCCCGGCCCCCCACAGGGATGAGGCTATATGGGATCCTGCGTACGGACCTCCGAGAACTCCCTCCTGCTGGGAGGTACGGTGAATAGACTTCCTGTGGCAGCGGGAGATCTCCGACCACCTGGATGCCAGATCCGGGCGCAGAGTCGGGGGGTAAGGATACTCGACTTCGGATGAGAGCGATAGAGAGGGCCGGGGAAGTTGGCTGACCCCGGCCCGCGAAGGATGGTAGTAGAAGGCTCGCTGCCCAGTGCGGGAGGCCCCCGACCTAATCCACGAAGACGGAGAAGAGGAGGTCCCCGGAACCGCTTTGGAACGGGAAGCCGGAGGACGGCGCGAAGTAGAAGCTGCCCGGGCAACCGCTATTCGTACCGGCCACGTAGTGCCTGTTTCTGGCCTTCATGACGAGGGCGTAGGGATTGCCGGCTGTCACTCGCGCCCCGCCCTTTCGGCCGAAGTGGGCGGTCGCGTTGCGGAAATTGGAGCCGGCTCGTATGGCGGACTCAGGAATCGTGGTGGAGGCTAACACGCTGGCATCCGGTGCGCCCCCAGAGTCGAGCCTTCGTATCTGCACGCGCACGCCGCCCGTAGCGTTGCGCAACTTCGAGAGCCTGACCCGGGCGT
Source organism: uncultured Rubrobacteraceae bacterium (assembly GCA_963800975.1). Classification (GTDB taxonomy): domain Bacteria; phylum Actinomycetota; class Rubrobacteria; order Rubrobacterales; family Rubrobacteraceae; genus JALYGY01. The sequence continues at coordinate 11,174 of CAWDDB010000005.1, forward strand.
CGGTGAGCCTGCCGGTGCGCTCGGCGGTGAACGTCTGCGCCCTGAACTCGCCGGCGAACCCGGAATTGAAGTCGAGGGTGCCCCCGCAGCTCGCGTCGAGTGCCCCACTAACCCGCGCCTCCACTGGCCTGGCCCCTGGTAGGAGCAGCAGGATAGCGGATAGTACCGCCACCGCTAACGTCGCCGATAGGGCAAGGGCTTTGTGTGCCGCCATGATGGCCTTCCTCCTTCCCTCCCACTTTGGGAGTCTCCTCCAACAGCAGAACCGGCCACCATCGGAGAGGAGGCCGATGCCTCCCTCTTGCGGTAGCCGGTTGCACCACTGGCTCCTTACGTCCCTTAACAGGTGCCCATGCTAGAAGGACGAAGTTCTTGGCCTCTACCCTGCGGTAGCAAGTTCTCAACACTTGGCACCATAGCAGCCTCGCTACGAGCGGCACATCCCCCATATGGGCTATCTTTGCCGTTGCTTGGGCGTTGCCAAGTGTTGCAAACTTCCGAGAACGCCCATTACCCGAAGGTGGGTGAATAGGAGGCGCTCCGCGCCTAGACTGAAGCCGGTCACCCGCCGTCTAGTGAAAGGTCGCCTTGTGGACCCCGAAGAGGTCTTGGAGCTGATCGGCTCCGCGCCCGAGCGCTACGATAGCGTGCGCGCCGCCGCGCCTCACCCAAATGAGTGATATTTGTATTAAACGTTATTAAACGGACTTCCGAGAACACCTCACAGGCGAATTTCAGGCTCTGCCCAGCTTCACCATTCGGTGCCGTCTCCGCCTAGCACGGCCCGGAACCTCAACCCCAGCGTTCTACGAAAAGCGGGGGTTCGTGACCACGATGCCCTCGAGCTCCTCCACGCCCCGGCTCCTAAGGAAGTCCACGACCTCCGGTCCCTCCTCTGCCCTGCCCGCGTCCAGGAGGTAGTCCTCGCCTCCTGCCTGCACGAGCACCCCGTCGCCCTGCCCGACGTCTATGAAGCTGATTGAGAGCGAGCCCGAAGGAGGCGGGGAGGCTCCTCCGCCGGTCCCATCGGCAGCGTATCCGCAGGAGGACGAGAGGAGCAAGACCACGCAGGAACGCGAGAGCTCCTCGCGGAAAGCAGGCCGCGATTCGTCACGCCCGTCGGGCGACGAGACGGTCCATCCACCGTGCCCCGAAGATCGAGCATGCCTCCTTATTCGGGCTTTCGGCGGGTCGCTTTAGCGGGGCGCAGGAAGCTCGTCCGCGCGGCCATGAACCAACTGGTTGGATTCAGTGAATCGGCCGGGACCACGAAGTTCCTCTTCCCCGGCAGGCGATACGCCCGTACTCGCGTAGAGCAGCGAAGTAGAGCGCAGCGCCAAGGCGGCGCACACCTCAAGTAAGAGATGTACTCTCGCATCCACGGCTAGCGCGTTCCCCCTAGCCTCCATATCTTCCCTCGTTGAGCATGGCTCTACTCCCAAAACCACCGTCACGCCACTACGGGAAGCCCACTATCGACCGTTCGGTAGCGTCGGTGGTCCTGGTGTCGGTGCCCGCGCCCCCGTCGAGGGTGTCGTTGCCGCTCACCCCGTCCTTGGAGTCGAGCGCGTCGTTGCCGCCATCACCGTAGAGGCCATCGGCTCCTAATCCGGCCTTGATCTTGTCCGCCCCCGCGCCGCCTCGTAGCACGTCGTCGCCGCCCATGCCCTCGAGGTCGTCGTTGCCCCCAAGGCCCCTGACGGTGTCGTTGCCCCCAAGCCCGCAGATGACGTCCGCGCCAGAGGTGCCGTCAAGCACGTCGACGCCCGTGGTGCCGGTCTTGGTGCAGGCCTTGAAGGCGGCGGTGTAGACGCTCGGCGTCGCCCCGGTGACGACGGAGTGTTGTTGCCCCTTGCCGTCGGACCACGAGGAGAACGCGTATGTCGTCCCGGGGAGCGTCTGGGGCGAGGAAGCGTTGACGGTCAGGGTGTAGCCCTCCCACGAGACCAGCGTCCTCGGAGCGGCAATCGTCTCGCCGTTGATCTGTAACGAGAGGCCGCTCGGGTTGGTGGCGAAGGAGACGTCCACGCGGCGGGGCTGGACCACGCGGGTGACCGTCTTGGAGAGCCCCTCGGAGTCGGTCGCGGTGAACCTTATCTCCAGGTAGTTGCCTGCGCCGGTAGAGAGGAGGCCCTCCGGCATTGGCGAGGTGATGGTCAGGTTGTTGCCGGTGCCCGAGAAGTAGGGGTGGGTGTGGGATCCGTCGTGGTGTTGGAGAACCTCCCACTCGAACGAGCTTGCGGGTAACTGGCCGTCCTCGGGGTCTGTAGCGCTGCCGCTCAGGGTGATCTGCTGTCCCACCCTGAAGAGGAGGTCTGGCGAGGGTGACCCTATCTCTGCGGCGGGGGATTCGTTGCCCGCGTTGATGCTCACCGTGTCGGGGTCCGAGAGGGCGCCGTGGTCGTCCTGTACTTGCAGCGAGGCGGTGTATGTGCCCTTGGTGGAGTAGGTGTGGCTCGTGGTGCGAGCGGTGGTGGTTTGGGTCCCCGAGCCGTCGCCGAAGTCCCAGTGGTAGGTCAGGGTGTCCCCCGCGTCGGGGTCGCTGCTCCCCGAGCCGTCTAAGTTGACCATGAGGGGCAGAGGGCCGGAGGTAGGGTTCGCCGATAGGGAGGCGTTGGGGGTGCGGTTGGTGGTGCCGGTAGAGGCGATGCGGCGCACTTGACCTCCGCTGCCCCCGGTCCCATTGTAGGTCGTGTAGTAGAGGGCCTGACCCCCTTGGTGGGGTCCGAAGGTCATGGCCACGACCCCGTTGCTCCCCAGACCCGTAACGAAGTCCGTGCGGGTGAAGCCGCCCGATCCGTCCGGCGTGAGCCTGAAGATCTTGCCGCACACGAAGTCGCCGAAGAGGTAGGAATTGTCGTACTCGGCCGGCCACACGCCGTTGGGCACGAACGCCGCCCCGGTCGAGGAGGAGCAGCCTGTGTCGTGGTTGTACTCGTGGATGGGCGGGGTGTAGGGCGAGGCGGAGCAGTTCACCGAGCCCGGCATGTTCGGGTTGTCGTGGGCGCCCTCGCAGAGGTTCCAGGCGTAGTCGGCCCCGGAGCGGCCCTCGTTCACCTCCTCCCACCTGGCCTCGCCCACGTCGTTGACGAAAAAGCGCGTGCCGGAGGCGTTGGGGTCGAAGGCGAACCGGAACGGGTTACGAAGCCCCGAGGCGAAGGTCTCCTGGCATTTCTTGCCGGGGTCGGTGCGGCCGGTGAGGTTGCACCGAGCACTGTCGGCGCCGGTGTAGGGGTTGGTCGAGGGGATGCCGCCGTCGCGGGTTATGCGCAGGATCTTGCCCAAGAGGATGTGTGGGTCACGGGAGGCGTCGTTTTGTCCGGCGCAGCTTGTGAAATTGGCGTAGTCGCAGGCGCCGTCGCCGACGCTAACGTAGAGGTAGCCGTCCTTGCCGAAACGCAGGTCACCCGCGTTGTCATGGTGCATATTGGGTATGTTGTCCACGAGGATCATGCTGGACGTGGCGGTGTTCGAGTCGGAGAGCACGTAGCGCTCCACCCGGTTGACCGGCACGTTGGCGGTATTCTGATCGCACACGCCGTGCTTTTTGAATGTGTAGAAAAGGTAGATGTAGTGGTTGGTTGCGAAGTCCGGATCTACTGCTACCCCGAGCAGGCCGCGCGCGCCGTTGGTGCAAACCTTGCCGGAAATATCCAAGGCCGGGTTGGCGAGCAGCGCGCCGTTCTGGTACACCCGCAACCTGCCAGGCGCGGTGGCCACGAGTAGGCGTCCGTCGGGCGTGAAGGCCAGCGCGGTCGGAGAAGCGACACTCGAAACGAGTGTGTCCGTGAAGCCGGGGGGAGTGGTGAGCGCCGAAGCGGGCTTCGAGGGATTGAAAAACAGCGGCAGTAAACCTACCAAGAGCGCCAGCGCGAGCGCGAGTGCGAGCGCCAGCGGGAGGCGCGCCCACTTATGCAAGAATGGCTTTACATGTAACTGGAGCCTCGATGTAGGCACAACTTCCCTTCCCCTGAAAGGCTAACCGGCCTCTATTTCCGCCCATCACGTCACCAATGCACCATACGCCTGCGGCATAGGCTCCGAAATGTGCCATGTGGCCTATTTTCGTGACGAACGTGCCAATACGTAGTAAGAACTACCAGAAGCTCCGAGCCCCGGTCCTCGCGTGCCAGGACGGCCCACGGTCAGGGGTGAGCCGTCCTTGCGCAGCTCGAGCATCGCGGCGAGCGCGAGCCCTCGGCGCTCGAGTCCCCCGCGACGCCTTGGCAGTAGAGTGCTGGCGCCCGGCTCGGCGAAGGCGAGCCGGGCGCCGGAGCGACCGCCGTCCGGTTTGTCCCCAGCAGCTTACAGGAGGACGCGCTCTCTGCCGAACACCAACCCGCAGTAACTCGTTGAGGCCGCGAACGGGTAGTAAGTCGCGGAACCGCAGCCCGGGCGGCCGGAGGATCCGGACCTGGGCGGTACGCGTTCGTGTTTCTTCACGCGGGCTGGGTTATACCGCGACCTCGGCCGAAGATGGCGGTATGTTGCGGTTGAAACGGAAGAGGTTATCCGGGTCGTGGCGATCCTTCAGTTCCACCAGGCGTTCCCAGTCCTCTTGCGAATAGGCGGCCTTCACCCGCTCCGGCGTCGCCCCGTCGAGGTCCATGAAGTTCACGTACTGGGCGCCGCTGGAGTAGGGCTCGACGGCCTCTGCGATGTAGGCAAGGTACGCTTGCACCGCCTGGGCCATCTCGGGGCTAAAGGTGGCCCCGATGCCGTTTAGGATGAACCGCGCGTCGCTACGCCCCATGGGGTTGAGGTTCGCGGGCGGGCGCGAGAGGGCGCCGCCGAGCTGACGTACCTCTAGCATGATCAGGGGCGAGTTGGACTCCGCGCCGGCGAGGTTCACGAGTGTCTCGCGGGTATCCTTCGAGAGGTCGCGCAGCATCTCGGAGTGGCCGTAGGCCCCGAGCGGGTCCACGGGGTCCATGCTGATCATGTCCATCATCTCGTAAGGCATGACCCCGAAGGTGTCCATGATGGGCTCGCCGAGCTCGCGCCAAGGCGCCAGCAACTCCTCGCCCTTCTCCTGGAGATCGTCACCGGTGTAGCAGAACCTCACCGTGATCACGGACCTCCCCCTGAGCGGCTCCGGGATGTCCGGCATGGGCGGGACGTTCAGGAACGCCACCGCCGAGGTCACCTCGTCGGGGAGATCCTCCGACCAGCGTTCGTAGAGCTCTACGACCTCCTCGGCCCTCTCCACGGGATAGAAGAGGTTCCCTCCGAAGACGTGGGTTATGGGGTAGAGGGCAAACTCCAAAGAGGTCACGACCCCGAAGTTGCCGCCCCCGCCCTTGAGGCCCCAGAACAGGTCCGCGTTCTCGTGGGCGCTGACCTTGACGAGTTCCCCATCAGCGGTGACGACGTCGGCCTCCTTTAGGGAGTCTGCGGCGAAGCCGTACATGCGTCCCAGCCAGCCGAAGCCGCCGCCCATCGTGTAGCCGACGACGCCGACCTGGGAGGTCGAACCCTGCAAGCCCGCGAGCCCGCGCGCGGCCGCCTCGGGAACCAGGTCCGCCCACTTGGCACCAGCCTCCACTCGGGCGGTCCGGGCTTCCGGGTCCACGTGCACGCCCTTCATCCGCGAGGTGTTTATCAGGACTCCGCCATCGGCGGGGGCGGCGACGCCGTGACCGGTCGCCATCACCCCGACGCCCAGTCTATGAGCGAGGGCGAAGCGCACCGCGGCGAGAACGTCCGAGGCGCCCTCGGCAACGACCACGAGCGTTGGGCTCTGGTGGGCGTTGAGGTTCCACGCGCTCCGCGCCGCATCGTAGTCCTCTTCGCTGGGGCCGTAGGCATCACCCCGCAAGCCTGCTCGAAACTCTTCGAGCGTCGAACGGCCGATGTTTGTCTGCACGGGGATCTCCTCTCGTTTGGCACCTGAACGCAAGCAGCTTACGGTCTCACGCGGGCTTTACGTATCCGCCAAACGGCCTATTTTCGGCCTGCTTTCGACACCGACCACTGCCCCGCGAGAGCGCGCTCGGTCCTACGATTCGGCGGGTAGTCGCCTCGCCGCTCCTGCGCCTCGGGTCCGGGGCGTGGATCCGGGGAAGTTGGCCGCCGGCACAACCTAAGGAGCCCAGGCCATCCCGGTCAAGGTCAGCACCACCATCAGCGCCACCATGCCCGCCGCCGCCATCAGGGCCGTGGCTCTCCTGCTCAAAGCACTTTCCTCCGGGTTCGATGGGGCGGAGGCAAAGGAGAGAGGCTCCGCCCCTGGACGGGGATGGGCCGTTACCGTACCATCCTCGCTGCCCCCGGCGCATCTACAGAATTGACTATTTTTGCGGTCGCATGAGAGTTACGAGCAGTTGCTAGCTTCACCGAGCGTCGGGGGGCGCCAGGGTCTGGTAAGTCGCCAGGGAGACGTCCTGGATCGCCTGTTCGGCCTCCGCCTCCGACGCTCCTTCGGAGAAGACGACGACATAGTAACCCCCTTCCGCGCCGCTGGTGCCCTGGGGGAAGACGACCCCGGCGTCGCTGAAGGTGCTCTCGTAGGAGCCGATCTTGTGGGCGACCCGGGTCCCTTCGGGCAACGGCGGAGGCAAGCGGTTCTCGAAGGAGGTGCCCGTCATAATGTCGAGCATCTCGGCCGAGAGCTCGGGGCTGGTGTACGAAGGATCGGCTATGGCCTTCAGCACGAGCATGACGTCGTTCGGGGTCGTGATGTTGGGCAACCAGTAGGTCGTCGAGTTGGCGCCCACGCGCCGAAGCTCGGCCTCTATCCTCCTCTCCCCCAGGAAGCGGTTGAGCATGACCTCGGCTGTGTTGTCGCTCTCCTTGACCAGGACCGTCGCGCACTCGCGCAGGGTCATGGTGGTGCCGACGGGCTCGCGGTACAGAACGCCCGTGCCCTCCGCCCAGACGTCGGAGGACCGCATGGTGATCTCGTCGTCCAGGCTCAGCTCGTCGTTGGACGCGGCCCTGTAGAGCGTGAGCAGCGCGTAGAGCTTGCTGAGGCTGGCGGCTATGAAGCGCCGGTCGGCGTTGAACGAGGCGCTCTCGCCGGAGTACGGGTCGAAGACCACGACCCCGTGGGTGCCCACGTGCGCGCCCGTGATACTCGGGAGCCTGGCGCCCAGTTCCTCGACGGCCCGGGCCCGCGCGGGGCCCACGGGTGGCTCGGGGGGTTGCGTCGCAACCGGCAGATCCACGGCCGTCAACGGTGCGGTCTCAGCCGAGCCCCCGTCGTTCAAGAGGAAGTACGCGGCCACCCCGAGCAAGGAGAGACCTCCGATCACGAGCAGCAACACCGCCCACGCGCCGCCTCGAGGGCTTCGCCTCCGGCGACCCCGGTCCCTCGCACGGACCGCTGGCCCTGGCTCCCGCGGTGAGCGGGGCGGACCCTCCTGACCGTAAGCGCGTCTCGCTCGTTCGGACATACCTAGCAACGCACTTTACATCAGCAGCGCGGGCGGAGAGGCTGCTCGAGGCAACGAGTGGTAGGCGGCGTGCGGGCCCGCATGGCAGCCCCTGGAAGCCCCTGACGGATCACGTCCGTAGAGAGATTTGCGTCAGGTCCTCCAGCAGCTTCACCGCGAAGAGCTGATGACCACTATCACCATACTGGGCCAGCGCCCGGCGGTGGATCTGCTCCACCAGGGCGGAGACTTCCAGGGGAACGCCATTTTCGCGACCGAGCTCCACCGCCAGACCAAGGTCCTTGCAGACCAGTGGTAGCCGGAAGTACTCGAGGTAATCGCCCTCGAAGACCCTCGGCGCGTCGCGTTCGAGGAAACGGCTGCTTGCCCCGCTTCCGACGAGCAAGCGGTGCAACACGTCGAGATCGACGCCGGCTTTGGCCCCCAGGGTGAGAACCTCCGCGCCCGCCGCCACGTGGATGAGAAATAGTAGGTTGACGCAGAGCTTGACCGTGTAGCCGGTGCCCTGCCCTCCGACGTGGAAGATCCGGTCGGGGTCTCCCACAGCCTTCAAAATCTCAAGGTGTCTTTCGAAAGCTTCTCTCTCGCCGCCAACGAAGATCTGCAGGGTGCCTTCCTGTGCTCCCGAGACCCCTCCGGTGACGGGCGCGTCGAGCATCGCGAGGCGTGTCGAAGCGGCCGCGTCGATGACCCGCCGGGCGGTGGCGGCGTTGCTGGTGCTCATGTCGATCCAGGCGCTGCCGGGACGTATGGTCGTGAGCACTCCCTCGGTACCAAGCATCGCCGCTTCGATCTGCGGAGGACCGGGCAGCACGGTTACGAGCACGTCTGCCCCCTCCGCGGCTTCGGCAGGAGACCGCGCGGGGGTCGCGCCTTTGCGAGAGAGCTCCCCTACTTTTTCATTATCTATGTCGTAAGCACTGACTGGAAACCCGGCAGACAGGATATGGGTGGCCATGGGAGTCCCCATTCGCCCCAGCCCGACAAAACCGACGCGCATCAAGACCGTGCGCCCCGAAGCTCCCCAAAACCGCCCGCGACCGCGTCCATTGTCACGTCCGCTCCTCTATCTCGTTTGTTCCTGGGAGGATGCTTGCCTACCGGACCCAGTCCCACGCAGGTCAGCGGTCTCTTCCTCGTCCACGACGTAGTTCCCGCGACGGTCGCGCGTCAGGACCACGTTGTAGGCCTCGCGGGCCCGCTCGGCCGAGACGAGGCCGTCCTCGACGTCGCGGCGGACCAGGTCGGGATCCCGCTCGCTAGCGTCGCCGAAACCTCCGCCGCCCGGCAGGTCAAGCAGGATCCGCTCCCCGGCAGGGATGCGCTGCTGGCGTTTGGGATGAAGGGCGTCGCCGTCGGCGATGCGCACGGCACCAGGACCTCCAGGAGAGCCGCCGCGCATCCCCTGCGCGGGGAACCGGGTGCGGTCGTACATCGCAGAGAGGATCCAGGGCGAGTCGCTGCGGACGCCGAGCTCCATGCTCTGGCCGAAGCCGCCGCGGTGGCGGCCGGCGCCCTCGGAGTCCGGGCGCAGCTCGCGCCTGTGCATTACGACGGGAGAGATGCTCTCTATAACCTCGGCCGGCACGCCGCGTATGCCGCTCGGGAACGCCGTCGCAGAGAGGCCGTCGCTCTCGGGGCGGGCGCCCATCCCGCCGCCAGAGAAAAACACGTAGGTGAACTGCTCGCCGTCCGGCCTCTGGCCCGTGATCTGGGTGTTCCAGAGGTTGGCAGCCCCCTCGGCCAGCACCCGGTCCGGCACTACCTGAGCCAGCGCGCCGTGGATCAGCCCGGGGAGGAAGTGGCCGATGATGTGTCGCCCGCCTACCGGCGCCGGATGCACGGCGTTCAGGATGCTGCCCTCGGGCGCCGTGACGTGGATGGGCTGGAAGGAGCCGTCGTTGTTGGGCACGTCGGGGCTTATGGCGCACTTGATCCCGAAGGTCGTGTAGGCAGCCGTGTAGTTGAGGACGACGTTGATCCCCCTCTCACTCTGGGGTGAGGAGCCCTCGTAGTCCACGGTCAGCTCGTCACCCTCGACGCGCACCGCGACGGCCAGCTTTATCGGCTCGTCGAAGCCGTCGGTCGAGGTCTCGTGCTCGTAGACGCCGTCGGGCAACTCGGAGATCGCCTCCCGCATCGCCGCCTCCGAGCGGGAGCAGACCTCGTCGGAGAGCGCTTCTACGTCCGGGAGATCGAACTCCTCCATCATCTCCAGCAGGCGCGCCCCGCCGACGTCGTTGCTGCCGGCCTGGGCGTAGAGGTCGCCGACGACCTCGAAGGGCGTCCTCACGTTGGCCCGCACGATGCGCAAGAGCTCCTCGTTCGGCTCCCCGCCGATGAATAGGCGGGTTATCGGAACGAAGAGCCCTTCCTCGTAGACCTGCCGCCCATCAGCCCCGAAGCCCCGCCCCCCGAGGTCGAGGGCGTGGCAAGTGTTGCCGAAGAAGGCGACGAGATCTCCTTCGCGGAAGATGGGCGTCATCACGGTGAAGTCGTTGAGGTGGCCCGAGGTCTGCCACGGGTGGTTCGTGATCATCACGTCGCCCGGCCGCAAGGTGTCGGCCGGCATCTCCCGCAAGAAGTGGTGCATGCAGGTCGCCATGGCGTTGACGTGACCCGGGGTGCCCGTCACCGCCTGGGCGACCATGCGGCCCCGGCGGTCGAAGAGCCCGGCCGAGAGGTCGCCCGCCTCGCGCACCACGCTCGTGAAGGAGGTGCGCATCAGGGCGCGGGCCTGCTCCTCGACGACCGAGACCAGGCGGTTCCAGAGGACCTCGAGCAGGATCGGATCGAGGTTTCCCTGTGCCATGCCTACCACCTCACGATCAGGTTGCGGGCCGCGTCTATCTCGACCTCGGCCTCTGGACCAAGAACAACGGTGGACTCCCTTTCTTCCACCACGGCCGGTCCCTCGAAAGCGGCACCAGGATCCAGGCGGTAGCGATCGTAGACCGGTACGCTCCGGAAGCCCTCGTGCTCGGGCAGGTATATCTCTCTCTCGCTCTTGCGCGCCTCGGAGAGCGCACGCGGACTGCCCTCGCGCGGTTGGAGCTGGATCCGAGGCCGCGGCGAGGCGACCTCGAGGCGCCAGGTGAGCGTCTCAAGCGACACGTCGGGCCCTTCCCGGCCGTAGAGTCGCCTGTACTCCTCGCGGTAGCCGTCCGAGATGGCGTCCACGTCTTCGGGACCGAGGTCCCCCTCCGGTAGCTTCACCGCGACCTCGTGCCCCTGACCCACGTAGCGCATCTCGCCCAGGCGGCGAACCTGGATGTCCTCCTCCGCCACCCCGGAGGCCCGCAGGAGCTCCCGCCCTTCTTGCTCCATCTCCTCGAGCGCCGCGTTTACCTCGGACCAGTCGAGGCCGTCCAGGCGACCGTAGAGGCTGCGCTTGAGATCGAACGCCAACGGGGCGCACAGGAAACCGAAGGCCGAAGTCGCGCCCGCGCCGAGCGGCGCGACAAACCCGGGGACGCCGAGGGCGCGGGCGACCCGGTAGGCGTGCCCCGGCCCGGCCCCGCCGAAGGCGAACAGCGGATGTTTCCGCGGATCTTTGCCGCGCTCGACGGCGTGGACGCGCGCCGCGTTTGCCATGTTCTCGTTGACGACCTGGTGGATGCCCCACGCGGCCTCCACGGTGTCAAGGTCGAGCGGACGCGCGACCTTCTCTATCGCCCTCGAAGCTCCTTCGCGATCCAGCTCCATCCGCCCGCCGAGGAAGTAGGCGGGATCCAGGTACCCCAGGATCAGGTCGGCGTCGGTCACGGTCGGTTCATCACCCCCGAGGCCGTAGCAGGCCGGTCCCGGATCGGCGCCTGCGCTTTCGGGTCCGACCTTGAGCAGGCCGAGCGCGTCGACGTGGGCGATGCTGCCACCGCCGGCGCCGATCTCGATCATCTCTATCACCGACGTCTTCACCGGAAAGCCGGAGCCCTTCTTGAACCGGTAGACCCGGGCGATCTCGAACTCGTTGCTGGTCAGCGGCTCTCCACCTTCGACTACGCAGGCTTTGGCGGTGGTTCCGCCCATGTCGAAGGAGAGGACTTCGGGAAAACCGGACTCCTGACCGTAGAAGGCCGCGGCCAGGGCGCCCGCGGCGGGGCCCGACTCCAGCAGGCGGATCGGAAACCGGCACGCCGTCTCAAAGCTCGCCGTGCCGCCGTTGGAGAGCATGACGTAGAGCGAGCCTTCTACCCCGAGCTTTCGCAGCCGTTCCTCGAGCTTGTGCAGGTAGCGTTCGACCAGCGGACGGACGTAGACGTTGCAGATGGTGGTCGAGGTCCGCTCGTACTCCCGGATCTCCGGCGCCACCTCCGACGAGAGCGAGACCACCACCTCAGGCGCCTCCTCGGCCAGGATCTCGGCGACCCTCCTTTCGTGGGCCGGGTTGCGGAAACCGTGCAGTAAGCTGACCGCCACCGCCCCGACCTGGCCCTCCCCGAGCTCAGCCGCTAATGATCGCACCTGCTCCTCGTCCAGCTCCCGCAGCACCGAGCCGTCGTCGAGGATACGCTCGCGCACGCCGTAGCGCAGGCTGCGCGGAACGAGCGGTTCGGGCTTCTCGATAAAGATGTCGTACATGTCGTAGCGGTGCTCGGTCCCGATGGCGACCGCGTCGCGGAAGCCCTCTGTCGTGAGCAGGGCCGTCACGGCACCCCGGCGTTCGATCAGGGCGTTAGTTACCAACGTCGTCCCGTGGACGACGGTACCCAGCCGGTCGCCCTCGACATCTTCTCGCTCGAGCAGCTCGAGCAGGCCGTCCTCGACGGCCTGCGACGGATCCTCCGGGGTGGTCAGCGTCTTGCCGACCGCCCGTTCGCCGGTCTCGTCGTCGATGAGAACGAGGTCCGTGAACGTCCCGCCGATGTCGATGCCTACGCGGTAGCGTCTGTGCGAGCTCAATCGTCACACCTCCGTTCTCTTCACAGGGCTTCGTCAGGCCAGAGAACAAGGTTACGCCCACGCGGCACCGCGCACAAACCCTCGCGCAACGCGAGACGCGCGTCGGTTGACCCGGCCGCAAGCCGACACGCCACGCTCGGTCCTCCGGGTGCGCCCGCAACCTGCCCGTACTCGTCTAACCTTCTCGCAGGCGCGTTACCGGACGGGCCGCACTCGCCCAGCACGCCTACCTCCAAGTCATGCCCTCAGTCGCGTCGTATCCTTTCGGGATTTATTGTATATTATATTTAAAGTTATGCAGAGGGCACCGTAGCGAGGTAAGGGCAGTGAAGATAAGATCGGTCGAGGCCATCCCGCTCGACGTCCGGTTCAAAGAGACCTTCAGTTTCGGATCCACGGACCGCAAACGATCGCCGAACGTGATCGTCAGGATGAGCACAGACGAGGGAATCGTGGGATACGGGGAGGCGTGCCCGATGCCCGCCTTCACCGGCGAGACCCAGGAGTCCGTGGTTGCGACCATCGAAGGTCGGCTCGAGGACTTGCTCGTGGGGCGGGATCCACTGCAGCACGAACCGATCGTAAGGGATCTTGATAACGTGCTCTTTCGCTCCCCTTTCACGCTCGCCGCGATAGACGTGGCGCTTTGGGACATCGCGGGGAAAGCCCTGGGCGTGCCCGTGTCGGTTCTGCTTGGAGGGCGTTTTCGGGAAAGCGTGGAGCAGCACGGATCGGTCGGTCTGGGTACCGCCGAGTCGATGAGCAACACCGCTCTCGAGCAGGTGGAGCAAGGCTACTCGACCCTCAAGCTTTACGCCGGGCGCGACGCCCTCCGGGACGACCTGGGGCGTCTCGAGTCGGTAAGGCAGGCGGTTGGGCAGGACGTCGCTTTCATCCTGGACGTCAACGGCAGGTGGGACGTCGCCACGTGCCTCAAGGCCATACCGGTCCTCGAAGAGTTGGGCGTCACGTTGCTGGAGCAACCCGTAGCCGCGTGGGACGATCGGGGTCAGGCCGAGGTCGTCAGCCTGAGCACCATCGAGATCATGGCCGACGAGGCCGTCTTCGGCCCGACCGACGTCGCCCGGATCGGACGAGAGCGGACCGCTCGGGTGATCAACCTCGGCCTGTCGAAGTTGGGCGGGCTCCTGCGCGCCCGGGAGTGCGCGACCGTCGCCCTCAGCTCCGGCATCAAGATGGCCGTCGGAAGCGTCCTCGAGCTGGGCGTCGCGTCCGCCGCCGGACTGCACCTCTCCGCGTCGTTGCCTGAGTTGGCCGCCCCGAGCTACCTGATGGGGCCCTTGAAGTACGAGCGCCAGATCACGACCGTTCCGCTTGAGGTCCGGGGCGGAGAGATGGAGGTGCCCTCCAGCCCGGGGCTCGGGATAGAGGTGGACGAAGAGTTCCTCGATGCGGCCGTCCCACGGCGCTAGGCGAGCTTGCCTGACATGCGCCGGCGAAAGCGTGACGAAGTCAGATCAACTGTAATATTGGGATAGAGGAGAGGGAGCTAAACTTGAGCGCACCCAATCGGCACCGGACCGCCCAGGACATGGTGGCCGAGGGTCTGCGTCGGGACATCCTGAGCGGGGCGCTCGAGAGCGGCCAACCGCTGAGGCAAGAGCAGATCGCCAGGGATTTCGACGTGAGCGCGGTGCCCGTCCGTGAGGCGCTGCGGCAGCTGGCGGGTGAGGGCCTCGTCACCCTTTCACCGAACCGTGGGGCCAGGGTGTCGGAGGTATCCTACGAGGAGGCCAAGGAGATAACCGAGATTCGCGTCGCCCTCGAGTCCTTGGCCCTCAAGCTCTCGGTGCCGAATCTGACGGAGGATGACTTTCGGCAGGCGGAGGAGATCCTCGACCTCTGGGACGCCGAGGATGACCCTGCGACCTTCGCGGCCCTTAACTGGCGCTTTCATACGGCGCTCTACGAGCCCGCCCGTCAACCGCGTCTCATGAGCATGATCGGGTCGCTGCACGCCTCCTTCGACCTTTACGCGGGAAGGTACTCAGCGGCGTGGATGAGCCTGAAGGTCCCGGCCCAACAGCAACACCGGCAGATCGTCGAGGCGTGCAGGCGCGGGGACGCGAGGGCAGCAGCAAAGACGCTGGAACGCAACATCCGCGATGGGTTCCTGGAGATAGCCAAGCACATGCACCAGCAAGGTTTGGGAAACGCGGACGAACGTCGTAACGGCAAGAACGGGTGAAGTTGCCCGAGCGCGTTTTCTCGGCCGGCTCGTCCTCACTCCATCAGATCGAAGTCCATGCGATAGCGGTCGGCGTTGAAGACGCCGGCCGCCTTCGCGCCGTCGACGGCCAGGCCAACGCCGTTGACGTAGCTATTGCCCGGCGAGACGAGGAAAAGGCCAGCGCGTGCGACCTCTTCGGGGGAAGCCATCCGCGGGGTCGGGCTGTTCGCCAGCACGCGACGCAGGCCCTCCTCTCCGTCTGACCCGATGATGCCCTGGATCATGGGGGTCTCTATCGCGCCCGGGCAGAGCGCGTTCGTGCGGATCTTCCTGTCCGCGTAGGTCACGGCGAGCGACTTGGTCAGCCCCATCACGGCGTGCTTGGTGGCCGAGTAGAGCGGGTCGCCGGGGCGCCCAACCAGGCCGCCGTTAGACGACATGTTCAGGATGGCCCCACCGTCAGGGTTCTCCAGCAGGTGCGGTATGGCATGCTTGCATCCCAGAAAGACGCCCTTGAAGTTGATGGCGACGATCCGATCGAAGTCCTCCTCGGAGGTGTCGGGGATCGGCTTCGTCATAGACACGCCCGCGTTGTTGAAGACGATGTCCAGCTTGCCGTGCCGCTCGACCGCGCCGTCCACGAGCCGCCGCACGTCCGCGTCTGAGGTTACGTCCGTGCGTAAGAACTCCGCCTCGCCGCCTTCCGCCCCTATCTCCTGCGCGGCTCGCCGTCCGACCTCCTCGTTCACGTCCCCCAGGTAGAGCCTCGCGCCCTCCTGGGAGAAGAGACGCGCCGTCGCCAGCCCGATGCCGGAGGCCGCGCCCGTGATCACCGCCACCCTGCCCTCTAGCAGCATGTGCCTCTCACCTGCTTCCCTCACTTTTCTGGTCGAAGTCCAGGTACCAAAACCTTGCGTCCAGTCGTATTACCCTCTTCACGGCTGTTTTAAATATAATATACAATGTTGCGACACGGTGGTAGGCGAGGGAAGGGGTCGAGCGTACGTGGGGATACTGGACAAGGCCATAGCCAACTCCGTGCCATACATGCCGAAGCCTTTCGTCCAGAGGATCTCGCGCCGGTACTCGGCGGGAGACGAAGCCTCGGACGCCGTCCGCGTGGCTCGAGCCCTCGGCGCTCAGGGGTGCCTGACGACGGTGGGCGTGCTCGGCGAGTTCGCCCCAACCGAGCGGTACACGAGGGAGAGGTTAAGCGACTACAAGCGGGTCGTGGACGCCATGGAGGACCTGCGGGACCCGAACCTCGACTACCACGTGGCGTTAAAGCTAACGGACCTCGGGCTCACGCTAGACGAAGACTTGTGCCGGAGGAACCTCGAAGAGATCCTCCTCTACGCCAAGGCTCGGGGACGCTGTGTCGAGGTGGACATGGAAGAGGCGCCTTACGTCTCCGCCACCATAGACATGACGCTCGAGATGTACGAGCGTCACGGGGACACGGGGGCGGTCGTGCAGGCCTACCTCAGGCGCACCCTCGGCGACCTGGGCCGCCTCGTCGACGCCGGGATCCCGGTTCGGTTGGTCAAGGGGGTCTACGTGGAGCCGGTGGAGGTGGCCTACCAGGACTTCGACGTTGTACGTCAGAACTACGCGTTCTTGCTCGAAGAGCTACTCCGGGGCGGGGTCCACACCAGGATAGCGACCCACGACGAGTACCTGATCTGGCACGCCCTGCGCCTTATCCACCAGCTCGGTCTCGCCAGGGACCGATACGAGTTCCAGATGATCATGGGGGTGCAGGAGGAGCTACGGAATACTCTGGTCGAGGCGGGCCACCCGGTGAGGGTTACCGTGTTGTTCGGTAAAGACTCGTACGCATACTCGCTTCGCAGGCTCAAGGAGAACCCCAGGATCGCGGGTTACGTGACAAGGGACGTGCTCGACGATGTGATGGGATATGTCCGGCAGAGAACGGCTCTCGGCGGATAGTTACGCAAAGAGTTGTCGTATTGCTTGGATCGAAGCGGCCCTCGGCAGCGAGCTGCGCACCTCCGCAGCTCCTAGTCTTGCCGGCCTTCGACGATCGTGTAGGTGGGGCGTCCTTGCCGGGCCCAGGCGACCACGTTCTGTGCGGCCTTGGTGCGCGACTCCTCCTTCGCCTCCAGCGAGTAGTAGGCTGCGTGCGGGCTCAGCACGACGTTAGGGTTCTGCAGGAGCGGGTGATCCCGCGGCGGGGGCTCCTGCGGCAGAACGTCGATCGCGGCCCCAGCCAGCGGTCCCTCCTCGGTGGCCCAGAGCAGGTCGTCTAGCTCTACCAGGGCGCCGCGAGCTGTGTTTACCAGGTAGGCGCCCTCGGGCATCCGCCCGAGCAGGGCGCGGTCCACCATCCCCCGGGTCTCCTGCGTGAGCGGGGTATGCAACGAGACCAGGATGCTTTCGGAGAACGTCTCCTCGAGGCCAGCCCGCTCGACGCCCTCAGGCCAGTCGTCCTCGCCAAGGTACGGGTCGCAGCCCAGCGTCGTGCCGAACCACGGGCTGGCCCGACGCGCGAAGGTGCCTCCGATGCGCCCGACCCCAACCACGCCCAGGGTCCGATCCCCTAGCCTGTGCAACGGACCCGTGGAGTCGGCTTGCCAACGGCCTGCCCTTACACCCTGGTCGAATTGGGGCAGGTGCCTCAACAGGGACAGGGACATGGCAAGGGCGTGCGCCGCCACCTCTTCCGTGCAGTAGTCTGGGACGTTGGAGACCCACACCCCGCGCTCGCGGGCGGCCCCGATGTCCACGACGTCGTAGCCGACGCCGTAGCGGCTGATCATGCGCAACTCGGGCAAGCCGTCCATGACCTTGGCGGTGATCGGGACGAAACGCGTCAGCAGCGCCGCGGCTCCGCGCCCGGCCTCGACTACGTCATCTTCGGTGCGGCACCGGGCCACCGCCACCTCCATCCCGGCACCCTCCAGGATACGCCGCTCTATATCCAGGTCCCCGCGGTCGTGGTCCGCTATGAGCACCTTCAAGTTCCACCCTCCCCCGTGCCAAAGCGTCGAAGCTCTCTCGAGGTCTTTACCCGCAACGCGGCAACTCCAACGCCGATGCCCGAGCGCGTCGGATCGACCCCGCCTCCGATCGGCGAGTCACTACATCTACCATGCCGAAAGGCTAGGGCATGCTTCGTTGTTCGAACTTTGGGAGGGCCGCCTTATCAGGGGCACATGATTATCCTCGGCGTCGACACTCCCGCAATCAACGTGGGCGGAATCCGGCCGCCGGTCGTGGCCGCACCTGTCGATGCCCGTTGGACGTCGGAGATGAGTAGTCTGCCCAAACCTAATAGTCAGACCTGGTGCGACGCTCTTGATTGTGGACGCAGAAGAGACTCTCCCGGCTCCCGCTGCTTAGCTAGGGTGGGCATACGGCACGTAGTTGCCCCGCCAGGGCGACTACTGACCCAAGTTCAGCGCGGGCTTACCCAGCGCCTCGGCGAGGGCCCTGAAGACCCGGTCCGCAGGATCGTCGCAGGGGATGCCCCGCGGTCCGTCCGTCATGGTCGGCTTGTCAGGCGGGCAGTCGCCAGAGGAGATGTCGCTATTGACCGCCACTGCCACCGTGGCGTCGAGGTCCGGATGATAGAAAAGGTAGGTGTTGTAACCGGGTAGCTCACCATTGTGACCGATCCACCCATTATCGTTCGCGAGCCCGATGCCGTAGCCCAGCTTGCCGTTGAACGGCGGCTGGTTGAGCGGCGACAGGTCATTAACGAACGAGTCGAGCCGCGCGGCCTGCTGGTCGGGCGGGAGCAGGCCCTCTCCGGTTCCCAGCGCCCGCCCGTAGACCAGCAGGTCCTCAACCGTCGAGATCATCGCGCCGGCCGTCCACGCCCAAGAGGGGTTCCAGTTGGTAGTATCGGCGGGCTCCCCGTCGGCTTGGCCCTGGAGGGTGTACCCCTGCGCGTGCGGAAGGGGAAGGGATGAGTCCGCGGCGTCGGGGAACGAGGTCCCCTGGAGACCGAGCGGCTCGATGATCTGCTCGCGATACAGCTCGCCGATCGGTTGGCCGGTAACCTGCTCAAGGACGAGACCGAGCAGCACCGTGTTCGTGTTGGAGTAGTGAAATTCGGTACCGGGATCGAACAGTGGGGAATCCTTGATGCCTACTTGCGCCAGCTTTTCGGGCTTCCAACTCCGCGTCGGGTCGGCGAAAGCCTCCTTCCCCCACTTCTCGTTCTCCGTGTAGCTGGCGATCCCGCTGGTCATGTTCGCCATCTGCCGCAGCGTGATCTCATTCCCGTTGGGTACGCCCTCGACGTATTGGTCGATCGTGTCGTCGAGCGAGAGGAGTCCCTCGGCCTCGGCCTGCAGGAGCAGGGTGCCGGTGAAGGTCTTGGTGACGCTGCCGATTCGGAGGTGCATCTCGGGCGTCATCGGCTCCTCGGAAGTGCGGTCCGCCACCCCCAGGACGCCTATCCACGTGTACTCGGGGGACTGCACCGCGGCCACCACCCCCGGCGCGCCACTCTCTTGGAAAGACTTCTTCAACGCCTCGTCGAGGGCAGCCTCGGGTGCTTGCTCGCCACCTCCGGCGGAGGTTGTATCCGCGGCGGACTCTTCTTGGCTGCTATCCCCCCCGCCACAGCTACTCACCAGCACAGCGGCCAAGGCGGTCACGACAAGCACCAGCATCTGGTTCTTGTGCTTACCGCATGCGAAGGACATCTCACCCCTTCCCGTGGACCATCGGTATGTTGTCACCGCGCGAACTCAGGCGCTACCTTCGTGCCCGAGTTTCCGAGAACCCTCCTCCCCCGAAGGTGGGTGAATAGGGCAAGAGAGCAGGGCCGGAGCTCCCGCGATGGAAGCCCCGGCCCGGGTACTACGGCGCTGGCGGCTAGGGCCATGCTTCCCGCCCCGACCACAAGCGCCAGCGTAAATACTGCTCCCCAGAAAAGGGCGGCCCCCTTAGCCAACCACAGTGCTCGTGCCGCTACGCTTCTGATCATGCTCCCTCTACTCCCTCTTGCACTGCTCGGTCTTTACAAGATTAGCCTGGGCCACTACACGTTGCCGCTAACCTTCTCGGAGGAGGAACCCTTCTTCTCGGTGCCCTTGTCGCCGGACTCG
This sequence comes from uncultured Rubrobacteraceae bacterium, assembly GCA_963800975.1. Classification (GTDB taxonomy): domain Bacteria; phylum Actinomycetota; class Rubrobacteria; order Rubrobacterales; family Rubrobacteraceae; genus JALYGY01. The sequence goes on from CAWDDB010000005.1 coordinate 30,742, forward strand.
CCGTTCTTGGTGGCGGTTTCGGCTTTCGTAGCGCCCCTGTAGTCCGTCGAGTAGAATCCCGACCCCTTAAACGAGATGTTCACCGGTTGCATAACCTTCCGGACCGGAGCGCCGCACTCGACGCACGAGGCCAGGGGGTCGTCAAAGAACTTCTGCGTCACGTCGAAGACGTGCACGTTCTCGCACTCGTACTCGTAGATCGGCATGCGGCCTCCTGCCCCAAGTATCTATCCGGCACCACAACACGAGGAGTGGACCGAGGAAGGGAGGTACGAAGTTCCTACCCCGTTATGTAACAAGTATAACATAAAAAGTCCGTGCATAATGCGGTTATGGGACCGGTAGAGATATTGCTAGGCCTCGTCGTCTTGGGCCTGGTGGCCTACGTGGCGGTTGGTGGTCCGTCCACGCCGCTAGGCTTCGCTCCGTGGGTGCCGTAAGGGCATGGCAACGTTCTGGCGTTGGGTGCTAGCCGAGCCTTGGGCGGTCGTCCCACTTCCCGTGCCAGCTCGCGCTTTCCTCCGCGTGACGACGTAGCCGCCTGTCCAGTACGCTGGCCTGTAGGTTCATCTGTCGCAGGCGCTCGTCCATGGTCCGCGAGGATTGGCTCATCAGCCGCGAGCGCCCCCTCCATCGGACCCGTTCTGCCCGCCCCTCAGCCGACCTAGTACGATCTCGGACCGACACGCGTCCTCCTGCTCTCTACCTTCTGACCCTTCCTGGCACCATCCACACCGGTCTGGGTGATGACGTGGTGCCAGTCCCCCCTGGCGTATCGCGCCCTCTCGTCCCACTCGATGGCGCCCTCGTACGCCAGATCCTGAACGGCGTCGTAGAAGCGTAGACGGTTCGGGCTGAGGCCGATGCGCTCCCCCGCACCTTCCAGGGGCAGGTGGGTTCCAGGCCTCAGCGTCTGCGCCCCGTGGCGTTCGGCGTGTATATCTTGGGCGGCCCGGAGCAGCGCCCGCCCGTCTTCGGCCGTGCTATGCATCGCGTGGGTCTTGGTGGTTTGCATCTTTGTCCCTCTCGTTCGTTGCGGCAGCTTGCCATCGATGACGAGCTGCCGTTCGCCGCCCTAGCGCTTGCCCGCTTCGGCGAAACGCCTGGGAACCTCGGGGTCGGAGGCTAACCATTGCGGCTGCACCGCGATGTTGCCTATGGCAAAGTACGCCTCCTGCTCGCGGGCGCAAGGTCCGCAGAAGGGTATGCCCCAGATCTCCGTCACCGCCTGGTGGGGGCAGGGGTGGTCCGTCTTGCTTCGCACTTGACACGGCCCCAGCTTCGTCGCCGCCACTTTCAAGGTGATCCCCTGCCCTCGACGTGGTCCGGCATACTCCCTTGCTCCAGTCCACATGTTGCTCCAGTCAGCAGTCAGATCCACCATCGCGGATCGCGGACGGTACCGTGAGAACCGGCCCATGACGTCATCTCCTATCCTAATCTACGCTGGATATTAGCTACACAGATTACAAAATGATTATAGCACGTTATTGCCGCCAAGGTCGCCTGATGCAGGGTTCGGCACCGCAATACTCGTACAACAATACGGGCCGAGATCCCGCAGGACCCAAGCCATATCGGCGATGGCTAAGCGCCCGGCTCGTCCGCGCTCCACCGCTCGAGCGCGGCCTCGCTCACCTAGCTTGGTCTCGCTTATCACTGTGGCGCTCCTCGGTCCGCTCCCTAGGCAAGTCCTCCTGCCACTCCTGCGCCCTCTCGTCGCGGTGCGCCCCCTCGCGCAGCTCCCCGAGTTGCCTACCAGCCTCGGTGTCGCGAATGGCCTCGAACGCCACCTCGAACGGTTCCCCGGTCCGCTCGGCGCGGGCACTCGCCTGCCTCGACAGAACCTCCTCCGCCATGCCAGACACTTTTTGTTCGGATCGCATGGGCTTACTCCTCATCGGCTCTCGTGATGTCGTTGTAGCGCCACGGCGAGCCTTCGGGATCAGCGGCCTCATCCCGCTTGTGCTGCTTTGCCCGCTCGTTGGCGTCGTAGAACCAGGGGTGGGTGAGCCTGTCCGGCAGACGGCCTACTCGCTCTTTGAGGTCCTCGAAGAAGGCGTCGCCGAGGTCGGCCGCGCACCGAGGACAGGCGGTTACGGTGCTGGTAGAGGTAAGGGTCACCTTCTCGCCGCAGTCGCACTCAACGGCGACGTAAGCCTTGTGCCACTCGTAGACCTTGCCAAAGGGCGTTTCTCTGCTCTCGTAGCGCGCTTCGACACGCTCGGTGACCTGCGTCATGGGGGTTTACCCCTTCCCGCCGCCCGGCGCATCCGGCGATGACCCACGAAAGACAGCATGATGTGGCCGTTACGTTACTTTTACATTGCTTACTCTACCATGGCGGCCCCGGTCCAAACGGGCCAGGACCATACCAGGGTGCGGTCCCACCGCAAAAGAACAACACCATGCACATACATCGGCCGCAAAACGATAGTTGTGTGCAGCACACGCGACAGGGCGAGCCGAGTCCACCGGCAACGATTCATGGTCTGACTATCCCGGGTTGGGGCGGGGCCGGGGAGCTCCTCCAACAGTACGGGACGCCTGAAATGTCGGTACGTTCCGACAAACGGAAGCCCCCGGCTTCCTGTCTTCCGGCCGGGGGCTGACGCGGGCGGGAAGGGATGAAACCGCCCGAGGTCTCGACGGAGACCGTCTACTGGGGAGAGCAGGCGGGCGTCTTTCAGCTCGGAGGAACCGCGCAGCGATATGCTATGCCGGACGTGAGGGGTGAGACAAAAATCTCACCGGTGTCGGGCCTTATGGTTACCGCCTGGCGGCCGCTGGCCGTGACATCCGAGAGCGCGATGCGCTCAAGGTCTGCGAAGTCTTGTCCTGAACGGTTGCGGAACGTTTGCAGTTCGGTGAAGGTGGCTAGCCGCCTGCCTTCATCGAGACAGTCCGCCTGGGCTTCACGCCAAGGCGCGGGGTTGCGCTGAGCAGTCTCGATGTAGACCCCTTCGTGGAAGAGCGTCCCGCCGGGGCAGCCGAAGCTTCTTCCGTCCACGCTATCGGAGTTGAGGTTGGGCACCCTGGCATCGGAGCTGACCCTCATGGGGGCCTCGCCTTCCTGCACGCTGAGGGTAAGGGCTGTGTCGTCGGCCCCTAGGTGGTTATTGACTATCAGCATGGCCGAGCCCTGGACGTTGCTCGTTAGCCTCGTTAGGGCCGTGGCGGCGTTGGATTGGCCCAGGATGAAGTTGCCTCCGTTGGCACCCATCGCCACAGACGCCCCCCACCGTCAGGCCGACGACGAGGGCCAGCCCGACCACCGCCGAGGCGAATCTTCCTACCGCCATCGCCTTGCTTGCCGCGCTCCTCAACATGGTCACTCTGCCTCCTCTACTACGCTTCACACCACGGGAGCAGCGAGGCTTTCATCTACGTAGCTATGAGCCGCCTGATGGTAAGGAGATTGGCTCCCTCATGAGACTTTTCGGACAGTCTCTCCACGTGCTCGGGTGAATTTCAGGAAGCACCGCTCACAGTTTGCGAGGCCAGTCCCAACACCAGCGTGGCCACGGCCAGCAGGAGGAACCCGACTGCCAGGCCGAACTGCGGTGAATAGTCGCGTGCGCGCAGGTGGGTGATGATGGCACCGACGAAGAACAGGACGAGGCCGATAGCGGCGGCCGTCCCGATCAGCGGCACGCCGATGAGGCCGACCAGCAGTCCGAGCGCGCCCGCCGTCTTGAGGGCGCCCAGCGTGGTCAGCCACGATTCCGGCACGCCTGCCCTGGCCATTCCGGGAAGGATCGGCTTGAAGTGGGCGAGGGCGGCCACACCCGAGAAGGCGTTGGCGGCGATGGCCATCAGGGTGACAACGACGTAGGCGGTAAAGATAGCGAACTCCGATCATTTCTTGATGTACCTTCGTGCAGGGACTATCCGACCACTCGCGTTCCGCGCGAAGCCGGTCTCCTCGTCGCCTCTTTCTCACATAGGCCGGGTTTCGCCCGTCACTACTACGATGACGCAACACGACGAAGGAACGTGACCTCGATCGTGGGCTCCACGGTCGCTCGCGGGAAGATCGTCGCAATCGACATCCTCGCCGACCCCGAACGCATCATCTACCCCCGCAGCACCTGAGGCTCCGCTGGCCTAGGCGGCCCCGGTCCAGACGGTCCAAACCACTACCGGGGTATGGGTCTACCGATGGGGATCATGCGGAAGTTGCACTCCCTTTACGCTCTGGGGATGCGTGGCGCACAGGACCGGTCGTCTGCAGTCCTCCGAGTTGGCCTCCCGCTTCCCCTTCCCGCGGACACCCGGACCCCGGCGTTTCCGACGTTCTCGTGTCGGTGACGGATATCGTCCAAGATCCTGCAGCCTACGCTCTGCGCGGCTAAGCCGAGGCCGAAGGTGACGTGGCAGGTGCAGCTCACCCACCGCGTGGCGTCGGCCCTCAAGGCGCGCCAGGCCTCCCCCCTAAGATCTTGTCACTCCTACTCGTCGGGCGCCGTTTTCCAGCAGCAGCGCGCTGATGCGCAGCCCGATTGTGTTTGTATTTTGGCAACGATAAGGTTACGTAACCGTATCAAGGACGGCACCTACGAGACCGAGCAAATCGTCATGGAACGCGGTCCCACTTACTACATAATGCGCGAATCTATCGCCACAAATTCGACTACCAATGCCCTACCAAGCGCCTCACAAGAACCAGCGGCACAACTCGTAATTGCCCAGTCGCTCGCGTTTGTGCAAGAATTCTCAAGGCCGTTTGTTAGCGAGATGGGCTGGGTACGGGAGGAGCTCGACGCCGAGCGGGCCCGCCGGAAGTAGGCCGAGGAGCGGGTCGCGGCCCTGGAGCAGGAGCTCGAGGACCTGAGGGAGCAGCAGGGCGCTCCGGAGCCGGAGACCGCCGAGGAGGCCCCGGAATCCCCGGAGGATCCCGCCCCCACCCAAGCCAGCGGAGGCACTCAGGAAGCGCTCGGGCGTCGCAGGGCGAAGAGAGGCGAGGGTTCTTCAGACGACTGTTCGGGGGTAGGCGGGAGGTAGCCGTGCTAACGGAAGCGGAGAAGGATTACCTGGTGCGAATGCAGCGGTTCTTGCGCGAGAGGTGGGAGGCCGCGGACCAGGGCAGCGCCGTCGTGCGCCGACACGAACTCGCGCCGCTGTCGGAGGAGGCCGGCCTCGAGGAGCCGGTGGGGTGGAACCTTTTCGCCCTTTCGGAGAGCTACGTGTGGCGAGGAAGCTACGTGCCCGAGAGCCGCTCGAAGGAGCACGGCTTCACGGCGGCGAAGCTCGAGTGGGTCGTAGCCGAGTAGGTATTGGACCCGCCGCCAAAGCCGCCAATCTTGATGCACCTCACGGACAGGGAATGGCGTCGTCGTTCGGCCGAGGCCATCTTCGAGGTGGAGCTCTTGCTGCGCGAGGAGGGGCCCCTGAAAAGTACGTGGCTATCGGGCCGGGACCCGAGAGGAGAACCGATGAGGAAGATCTTGCAGGTTATGCCCGCCGACGGGTGGCGGGCGCTCTACGTGAGCCGCGCTCCGGGCGGGGCGGCGGCGCTGGAAGCTATTCCCCTCGTGGCGTGGTCTCTCTGGGAGGACGAGGACGGAGATCGAGGGATCTCGGGGCTGGACTCGGACGCGCACGGCTTCACGGACTACGCGGACGAGGCGAGCAACTTCGTGTGCTACCTCTCCCCCGGCATGGACCCCGAGGAGAGGCGCGAGAGCGCGGAGGCGCGCCTGGAGCAGTCGGAGCGCAGGGCTTCGGAGCAGGCGTAGTTAGCCAGGCCCCGTCCCGGTACCCTTAGACGGCATCATCCCCAGCCCCGGCGCTTCCTCCCCCTTTGGTGCCGGAGCTTCTCCTTCGATGTACTTTTCGGGCACCCAGGACGCATAACAAAGGCGAGCACCCCCTTTCCGGGTGACTCTCACGGCCCCCGGCCCTTGCATTCTTAGTCTGCCATCGCCGGGGGTTGCGCCCGTGTTTGTGTGCAGCACACAAGCTGCAGAGGCTACGGGATCTCCTCGTCCATCCGCCCCCGCTGCCTGAGCAGCCGCCGGTCGGCCCTGGACCGGGACGCGGTGGGACGGCATTCAGCCGATGCCCATCCTGCCCTCGGACCCTTCGACGTCGAAGTCCTCCGATACCCCCGACGCGTGGTCGTGGTCGACGACGCAGTCGAGGTAGACCCTGAGCCTGCCCGCCAAGTGTTCCACCGCCTCGTCGCGCGCCCGCAACGCGGGCGACCCGCACTCCTCGCAGACCAGCCCGTCCGTTCGCGCCTGTTTCTCGACGAGGCGCCTTTGCTGATCGGTAAGCCTGAGCACCATCCTTACGCCCCCTTCCCTACATCCCTCCTCCGAAGGGTTCCGCTATCTTCTCGCAGTTGCCGAAGGGTCCGGTGCCCGGAGCAGGCTCGTCGAAGGGCGGCGAGGTCTCGGCGCTGACCACCGTGTCGTTGCCCGGCCCGCAGTCGCCCACGTCCGTCTCCCCGTCCCTAAGGTAGATGGTGTCGTCGCCCGCGCCGGCGTACACCTCGTCGTTGCCCGTGCCGCCGCTCGCCCGGTCGCCGCCGCCACCGGCGTAGATGGTGTCGTCGCCGGGTCCGCCCAGGAGGACGTCGTTTCCCGCCCCGCCGCGCAGGGTGTCGTCGCCGTCGTTGCCTCGCAGCTCGTCGTTCCTCTTCAGGCCGGAGAGCGTGTCGTTGCCCCCCTTGCCGACCACGTAGTCGGCCTGGTTGGTGCCCACGAGCGTGTTGTCGGCGTCGTCGCCGATGAGGACTTGCGCGAAGGCCGCGCCCGCGCCTAGCGCCAGCACGGCCATCGTCGCCGCGAACAACAGAACGACCCTCTTCTTTCCCATACACCCTCCCATTCCCGAACGCGGGGAGCTACCGAGGGTGCCCCCCCTTCAACAGACCCAAGCATCATACACTTCGCGATGGTCGGGCGCACGAAGCCCCCGGCGGCTCCTTGGGCGGGTCCAAGCTGCGGATAACACGCCCCGGTCCCATGCAGGCCACCGCATATCCATCCATCCGCGTAGCAAGGTGAATGCCCGGGGCCGGGCACGGAGGCCCTTAGACGGCCTTACAGGGGCCTATCGGGACGGGGCTATGCAGGATCCGGTATACGTACTTCCGAGAACCGTAATTCTAGGACGTACGGTGAATTAGGGACGGCGCGTCGGCTTCGGGGACGTTTGGGGCGCCTTCGAAGGGGATAGGGAGCATCGCTGGGCCCGGTGATGCTCCCGTTGCTCCTGACGGGTTAGCGCCGTAGGCGCCGGCCGAGGCGCAGCACGGCGAGCCCCGCCAGGGAGACGCCGACGGCGAGCGCGGCGGCGGTGAAGAGGCGTACGCTCCTGACCCATCCCCGGTAGGCTTCGCCGTCGTTGAGGTGCGGGAACGGCTTGTCCGGAACCTCGACGCCGAGGAAGTCGCACAAAGGGCCCCACCCTTGCTTGACCTCGTAGACCAGGAGCCTCCCCGGCGGGACGCGCCGCTTGACCTCTTCGTTGTGCCGCTCGAAGGCCCCGATGGCGTGCCCCCGGTCCCCGAACCTCCCGTCGAAGTCCCCCTCCCACACCAGCTCGGAGACGAACCGGCTGGCGCGGATGAGCCGCCTGGCCCTGGGCGTGACCAGGCCGGCCAGGCGGAAGGCCACCGAGTGGTAAGCCCCCGAGGTCCTGTAGATCGTGTCGCGGGCGCTCTCGTACCACCTCTGGGGGTCGCGGACCGTGAGGATGACCTTCGCGTCGGGGTTCCTCTCCAGCAGCTCGCCGTAGAACGTGCACCCCGGCCAGTCCACGGTGGCCCGGTAGTCGCCGAGCACCCGCTCCCAGTCGACCGGATCCCCCCGCATGGCGGCCCGCCATTGCCCCATGTGCTCGGGGTTCCTGAACAGCTCCTTCGTGTGGTAGCAGGGCCCGAAGCCCAGCTCCTCGAGGGCGGCCTTCATGGACATCGTCCCGGTCCGCCCGAAGCTCGCTCCTATCACCTCTAGGTTAATGCCCGCTCCTTGGTAATCTGGCATCTGTCGGGGCTTCCGCCACAGTGTAGCCTCCGTCGCCGAGAGGACGGTTCTCGGAAGCCCCCGGCGGTATACGGACTTCCGAGAACCCACATTCCCCGAAGGTGGGTGAATAGGGGGAGCGGCCCGGTTTGGTGAGGTGTGCCGCCCCCCTTACCGACCCCGAGGACTCTAGGGGGTGCCCTCGGTGGCGCATAGCGCATGGGCTATCACGGACCAGGTGTCAGTGGTGCCGGGCGGTATCTCGTTCGCTTTGACGAAAACGGCCGTATCGAGGGGGTCCATGACGGTCACCACGACGTCGGCCACCTGGTCCGGGAAGAGGCCGGTCTTGCCGCCCGCGACGGTGTAGCCGCTCCCCACGAGCACCTTCCCAGCCGGACACCTCGCCGTAACCTCCTTGCCAGAATCCGAATCGACGGCGCTGTTGGCGAGGACCTCCTCGATGCCGTTGACCCCGATCTGGTCTGCGCCCTTGCCGTCCACCTTGTCGGCGTTGAGGTTCGCCGCCCTTCCGGCGCCCGCGTTGACGTTTATCGGCGCCCTGCCCTCCTCCACCCTCAGGTCCAGCGCCCGAGAGCCCGCAGCCGAGGAGTCGTTGTCGACGACCAGCATCGAGCCACCCGCGTTGGATCCCCTGAGCGTGGTGAGGGCGTTGTTTATGGTGTTGGTCTCTCCCAGCTCGAAGGGGTCGCCCGGCACCGCCGCCAGGGCCATGGTCCCCACCCCCAGCACCAGCGCCAACACCAGGGCCAGCCCGAACACCATCGCCGCGGTCCTCCCCACCCACGCCACCTTGCCCGCCACGCTCCTGATCATGATCCCGCTACTCCCTCATCCGCCTCTAGTAACGAAGGCAGCATAGGGCGCGGGGGAGGGAGGGCGCATGAGTAACCTTACGCATTCTGGTTACTCAATCCCGCGATTCTCCTGGCCCAGACTTACGACAACCCGTCTTCTAAGCAGTTGGGTGAATAATGCGGCGGGCGGTCCTCAGAGGAGCCCATGCCCACCGGACGGGCTCGGGGTACGCTCAGAAACGCTGCTCACAGTTGTCGAGCACCGTGTCCCAGGTATCGGCGTTGAAGGTGTCCTTGCCGCCCCCGCAGTCGACGGTGTCGAGGCCGTCGCCGTCCGCCGTGTCGAGGAAGTCCGGTCCCGGTCCGCCGAAGAACCGGTCCTTATCGCCCCCAAACGCGTCTTCGATCCTGTCCGCGCCCTCGCCGCCCATCAAGACGTCGTCGCCCGCGCCGCCCTCCAAGACGTCGTTGCCCTCGCCGCCCATCAAGACGTCGTTGCCCGTGTCGCCATCCAAGACGTTGTCAGGATCGCCCGATGCGCCCGGCCGGTCGTGCCCGCGGTTGCCCGCTACCACGTCGTCGCCTGGCCCGGCGTATACCCCGTCCGCCCCGCCCAGGGCGACGATGTAATTGTCGGAGGCGTCGCCCGTGATCCGGTCGGGCTTCTGTGTGGCGACGCACCGGTCCGCGCCGCACGGGATCGTCGCCGCCACCGCGACGCCCGTGGCTACCAGGACCAGCATGGCACCAGCCGCCAGCGACCCCACGAGGTACGTCTGCCTCTTCATCCTCGCTCCTTCTCGGAAGGGCCAGCAAAGCAGGTTAGCCTGCCTCAGTGGCGTTACGGTAGTAGCTTTCGATGCCCCGTAGCATCGTCACTCTTCGTTTCAAGGCCGTGCTCTTTCGTCCGACGAGGTGGGACGAACCCGTACGCCCGCCTCACACGCTAGCACGGCTAGTATCGAAGGTAACGAGATCGCACGCCTCCCCCATTTGGCACATTTTTGTGAACTCCCGAGAACGCCTACTTTGCACGCGCTCGGGTGACTAGGGCCTTGAGGAGTGTTGGACCGGGGCTTTGCGTGCTTCTGCGCTTTCTAGCCCGCCGCCTCGAAGGACTGACGCGGCTCCTCGCGCAACGCCTCGATCGCCTCCATCGAACTCGCGCGGACCGGTCCGGAGCGCCCGCACCCCAGGCAGTGGGCGAACTTCTTTTCGCCGCCGACGACGGACAGCACCTCCACGGGGTAATGGGCGTGCTCGCAGCTCCGCCGGTCCACCGGCTGCTTCCTTCGGTCCAAGGCGTTCCTTTCTGCAGGGAGCGAGGTAAACGGTAAACCGGGCCAAGGACGGTTACATCCCCCAAGTGGACCATCTTTGCCGTTGCATACGAGTTGCATACCGTATCGAACTTCCCAGAACACCTCTTCCGAAACTGTCCGAAAATGGCCCGGGTCGCCGTTTGGCACCTTCCTTACCCGGCCATCAGTAAGTGAATCCTTAGCGCATGGTGTAAGGAACTGCGCACATGAGGTCTATTGGCTTGGGCGCAGAACGAACCTAAACTCCACAATACGGCACGGGCGCTCATAGCTGCGAAGCAAGGGAACCGGATCGAGGGGCCCGACGAGTAGAGTGCGACCGGCGCGTGCCACGCGCCAGAGGGAGGCGAGAGCATGAGGGACTTATCTGGGGCGAAGCACGCCGCCACGAAGGCGGTTTGGGCGGGCGAGGACCGCTACCTCGTCGACGGGGCCACGCAGGTTCCCATAGTGCAGAGCATACCGTTCGGATACGATGACCTCGACGAGTGGATGGGCGTCGCCCTCGGCGAGCGAGAAGGCCACATCTACACTCGCAACACCAACCCAACCACGCACGCGTTCGAGGAGAAGGTACGGGTGCTGGAGGGGGCGGAGGACGCGACGAGCTTCGCCACCGGGATGGCGGCCGTCAGCAACACCCTCTTGGCTTTCCTGAAGCCCGGGGACCGCGTGGTCTCCGTCAAGGACACCTACGGCGGGACCAACAAGATCTTTCTCGAGTTCCTACCCAGGGCGGGGGTGGAGGTAAAGCTCTGCGACACCGCGGACCCGGGCGCCGTCGAATACGAGATCTCCAGGGGCTGCGCCCTGCTTTATCTGGAGACGCCGACGAACCCGACGCTCAAGCTGGTGGATATCGGGCGCCTTGCGCAGGCAGGGCGTGAGGCTGACGCCGTTGTCGTGGTGGACGGCACCTTCGGTACCCCCATAAACCAGAGCCCACTCGCCCTGGGCGCGGACCTCGTGCTCCACAGCGCCTCCAAGTACCTCGGCGGGCACGCGGACGCCCTTGGCGGCGTTCTGTGCGGGCCGCGCGAGCTGGTGCGCCGGGTGTACCACTACCGTGAGATCAACGGCGCCGCCCTGGACCCCTTCGCTGCCTACCTGCTCTTGCGCGGGATGAAAACCCTGGAGCTGCGGATGGCTCGCCACAACGAGAACGCCATGAAGGTGGCTCTCTTCCTGGAGGGCCACCCCGCGGTCGAACGGGTCTTTTACCCCGGCCTGGAGTCCCACCCGCAGCACATGCTCGCCAGAAAACAGATGCGGGGTTTCGGCGGGATGCTGAGCTTCTCGCTCGTGGGCGGGTACGAGGCGGTCAAGGACTTCCTCCCGCGCTTGCAAATCGCGCACCGCGCGGCGAACCTGGGGGCCGTCGAGACCACCGTGGGACCGCCGGCCACGACAAGCCACGTCGAGTCTAGCGCCGAAGAGCGCGAGGCGATGGGCATCCCCGAGTCGCTCGTGAGGTACTCGGCGGGCATAGAGCACGCTGAAGACCTGATCTCGGATCTGGACGCCGCGTTGTCCGCCAGCGGCGCCGTGACCGACGGATCCGCCGAAACCGAGTGAGAATCGTGAAGCCCGAGCAAACAAGGAAGCGGCGGCGACCCGGATGCCCACCGTAGGGAAACCAGTTGGCGGGGGCAGAACGTTGTCGGAACGCGCCGAGAGCGGAACTGCCGCATCGCAATTTCGGGCTTCGAGAACGCGGGGGCAGGACGTCGCACGCGCGTCCTCCGCGATTGTGGGGAGCGGATCGAACCCGAGACACCAATGCGCTGAGGCGCAGCCCGGAGGGCTGAAGATTCCGGGGGTCGTGCGTCGGTTCTAGAGCGTATCGCAGAGGCGTTGTGCCTCTGCGATACGCGCGGTCAGCCATCGGCATTCAGCGATCGGCAGGTTGTTTCCTGATGGCATTCGCACCTAGGTTCGGTCTCTCTGCAGGCCAAGCATCGAATTGATCAGCCGCAAGCTGCGCTTGCACGACCGCAGCGCAATAGCTAGCGATAGCTATTTCAGACGCCCTCGCCGCCCTGATTCGCCGCGTGGCGATGCTGGCGTTGGGTTTCGGTCAGCGTCTCGGGACGATAGAACCGGCCGTAGAAGTCCGGGTCGAGGTCATGGACCTGGTACGCCAGCACGGTGCGGAATGGACCGCTGTTGGCCGGGAACCGCCCGTACCGCTCATACACATACTCGCAGTAGGCGATCGTGGCGGCGATGGCGCGATCCGAGTATGGAGGGATGCCTGCCTGGACGCCCGATCCATCCTTCCAGCTCGTGGCGGCGCCCCCATCGCGAAGCGAGCCCCTTCCCTGGGCGTACTTGTGGTCTATGAAAGCCAGCACGGCCTCTTCCATGTTCCGGTAATACGGCGGGCAGAAGGGTTTTATCAGTACCTCGCCGTCCCGCTCCAGTCCCACCGCCGTGGGAACTGGCAGATCCCTGCCGAGCGCCTTGAGCAACCTCTTCGACACCGCTCCGGCGCCGATGGTCCGGGAGAAGGGTATCTGCTGCATGCGAAATCCGAGCGCCTGGAACCAGACGAAAGGGTGCGCCGCGAAGTGTGAGAAACCGCCCAGACCCAGCGCTTCGGTCATCAGCGCCAGGTTCTGCAAGACCTCGCCCTGTTCTACGGCGGCGAACTCGTATAGCCAGGTCTCGAGGAACGTGACCGTGGTGAAACGACCCTCTTTCGGATCGTCGTGTAGGTGCCCGCCTTTTGACCGCGCGAACCTCGCGATGCCTGCGGGCTTGAAGCGGTTGCGCTCGTCCACCAGGAAGTAACCGAAGTCCTCGCTGAAAGCCGAGAGCAGGACGTTGATGTAGAACGCTGAGAACTCGTTGACCGGCAGGAAGTAGGTGGAGCCGGGCACGTTGGCCGCCCACTTGTTGAACGGCATGACGAACGGCAACTCTCGCGGTACGTCGGGACGTCCGTCGGCGATTCGAGCACGGGCCTTCTCGTAGAGGTGCACGAACTCGTGGTTACGAGCAGCTCGCGCAAGGTCCGCGATCTCGGTTCTGGGGTAGTCCTGTGGTCGCTTGAGCATCCACGCCCCCTCGTCGTCGATGACGAACAGTGCCACGGCGTGCACCGCGTCACCGCTGGCAACCGTGCGACCGACGAGGTTGACCATGATGTTGCCGCCGCCCGCCTCGCGCGCATCGCCGCTATCGTAGGGCAGGTCGGCCACAACAGGACCCGTGATGCCACACCCCGCGAAGGCCAGGGCGGCCTTTTCCTCGATGGTCAAAGGCTGCTGGACGCGGGCACTCTCGTAGGCGAGGGGCCCACCGTTTAGGCTCATGCCGTGGCCGAAGCGGCGCGAGCGGCGCTCGGTTATCGCCCCCAACAGCGGATGACGCGCCATCGTCTCGCACGCCTCTTGGCCGGATACTGGCGGACCATTAGACTGTCTTGACGATTCCATGCCGGCCTCCTTTCTAGCCCTTTTCTTGTGCCTCGCCCCGGGAGTCAGCGTAGCAGACACGGTTCTCCGGTGAGGTCGGAGCCAAGATAATTTGCCCTTCGCTCGTTGCGATGAACGCACCTCGAAGGCATCGAGGAAGCCGCCTATGTGATCGGTATCGGGATTGCTCTCGACGATGACTTCGAGCCCGTCCATGCCCCGGCTACTCAAGGCCAGATCGGGTTGCTCCAGGCCCGCCTCCCCGCCGAGTCGATAACGGTGACGCGGCAGTAGGAACCGCGTAAAGCCGCCAGGTCGAACTCAGCCACCGTTATTGGCGCGCCAATGTCGCCAGTACGCTCCTCCCCGCTCTGCCACCTGTCGCCTCCCGTGGTCAGTGAGATCGCGTAGGCGCCGCTGGTCTCCACGCGCAGCCACTCGCCGTCCACCAACAACTCGCGTAGCTCCGGCCCCTGCGTCGAGTAGTAGCGCCCCGCCTTCATGGAGGCCACCAGGGCCTCCGGATCGAGCCGCCCGCAGTGGACCTCCACCCACCCGCCGAAGCGGTCCAACGGGTGGCCGAAGTGGGCGTCGTCGCCCGCGTTCACCAGCAGCCTGCGACCGCCCTCCAGCAGGCCGTCGAGCATGTAGGCGCCGTTGGCCCTGTCGGGAATGGCGGCCATCGCGCAGTTGTGGTTGTAGACCTCCACGGCGTGGATGGCGTCGAGTGCTGGCAGCCGGTCGGCTGCTGCCAGCGGGAGGTTGTTGAGCCCCGGGTGCAGCATTACCACGAACGCCCCGAGATCCGCGGCTCGGCGGATGGCCCCGGCGTGGTCGCCCGGCGGTGGCGCCTCGAAGTCCGGGGGCAGACCAACAGCCGTGACCCAGTAGCAATCGCGCTCGTCCCACGGGGCCGAGGAGAGTTCGGCGCCCAGGATGGTGGTGAAGTGCTCGTCCCGAAAGGGCCGCGTGTCGGTTATCCGCCAGCCGTACTCCTCCTCGAAGTGGTCGGAGAGACAGAGGAAGTCGTAGCCGGCCCCGCGGTAGGCTGCCACGACCTCCTCGGGCTCGACCAAGCCATCGGACTTGTTGGAGTGGCAGTGGAGGTTGCCGCGAAAAAAGCGGCCTTCCCCGTGCTTGAGCAAGTCCACTGCCACGGCGATCTCTCCTCTCGGCCAGAGCGGTTCGATGGGAATGAGACACGACGGCTGTAGCGCGTCGGCGACTACTTCGCGTGGGGCCCGCTACCTGCCCTCGGGCGTGAGGCGGTCGATCCACTCGTCGGCCTCGGCCCTGGTGAGGTCCTTGAGAGGCTTGCCGACGCGGTTCTCGAGGCGCTCGACGCCGTTCTCGCCCCTCCACTCGACCGCGAGCGTCTTGAGGAGCTCGACCTGGCTCTTGCGGGCCTTCCCGGACGCCCCCTTCTTCGCGGGGGCCGCGGAATCCTGAGCCTCATCGGCCCTTCCGTTGTCGTCGGCCTGTGCTGGCTGGGCCGGCGCTTCTTCGGCGCGGGTGTCGCGTTGGGCGCTGCGGATGGGGGTGGGACGGCTGCGGGCCGCGGGCGCGGTGTTGTAGGTCGGCTGAGCGTCGTCGCCGTCCGAGAGCTCCTCGAGGGCTGTCGCGCCGACGTTAACCGCGTCGCGCAGGGCGCGGGCCTTCGCCCTGGTCTCCGCCATCCGGATGATGTGCGGGACGATGTTGCGGCCGACGTTCTCGGGGCTCGCGTCGCCTATGCCGGAGAAGTGCCTGCCGTCCTCCATCTCCGCCGTGGCCTTCACTATGGCGACCCTGCCGTTCGCGTCGTCGGGGACCTGGAGGAGATCCGTGTCTATGCCGCGCAGGCCGCGGGTGTGGGCCTCGTCCAGGAGGCCCGAGTACAGGACGTACTGCTTGCCTTGCCTCGTAATAAGGAATTCTTCTCTCACAGGCCGCGCCTGACCTCGGCCTCGCGGTAGTCCTCGCCTTCGAGCGAGATCCAGTCGCACATCGAGATGATCCGGCTGGCCGTCCTCTCGCCGAGCTGGGCCGCAAGATCCCTCGGCCCCGTGTTTGAGGTAAAGATGGTCGGCAGCTCTTCCCTGTAACGATGGTTGACGATGACGAAGATGCGCTCCCTGACCCACTCGTTGGCCCTCTCGGCTCCGAGGTCGTCGAGCAGCAAGAGCTCTGCGTTCTTCACGGAGTCCATCCACTCGTCTATGTCGCGGCCGGGGTCGTTGTACGCCCCGCGCATGTTGTCCAGCAGCTCGGGCACCGTGACGAAGAGCGCCGGCACCCGCTTGCGCGAGATCAGCTCGTTCATCACCGCGACCGCGAGGTGGGTCTTTCCAATGCCTACGTCGCCGCAGAAGTAGATCCCGCGCCCCTCCTCCTGGTTCGACCGCCAGTCTTTTATGTAGTCCATGACCTTGGCGAAGGCCCTCTCGGTGCTCCTGCTGACGCCGTGGTTGAAGTTGTCGAGGGCGTACCCCCTCATGCGCTTCGAGAGGCCGCTGCGCTCCCTGAGTGCCGCCACCCGCGCGTCGCGGCGCATAAGCTCCCACTCGCGCCGGTCGTTTTTGGACTCGCACTCGGGCGTGCAGGGATGGTAATACCACTCGCCCGGCTTGCCGTACTTTTTCTGGAGGGCTGGAGGGAACTCGACCCACTCGGCCTGCAGCTCGCGGCCGCAGTGCGGGCAGATTTTGTCGTCCAGCCTGAGCGCCTCCGCCTTCTTACTCGCCGAAGAGCCACTCATAGCCTTCCCTGCGTCGGGCAGCAGATTGTCTATCCGATCCATCCCTCACCCCCCCTCGCGACTCTCCTATCTTGAGCGCCCCGCCCCTGACCGCGCCGCTCTCCTCGACGAGCCGCAGCTTGCGGTCCTGCTCGAAGCGCTCGACGTCCTCTACGGTCTTCACGCCCCGCTCGACCCAACGCTCGAGGATGCTCCTGACGTATCCGACGCGCCTCGCGTCGCGCTCGCTGGCGATCCTCAGGGCCTCGCGCACCGCGTCCGGCGAGAGGCCGTCGCGCTCGCAGTAGCCGTTGAGGAACTCCAGGATGTGCGGCGCCGGCAGCGAGCCCATAAAGCGGAAGTAGTCGTCCGCCGAGACGCCCTCCGGCGCGGCCCGCACCACCTCGACGTCGCGGGCCGGCGGTCCCTCGACATCCCGGTTCTCGTCCGGGCGCGCCCGCTCCTTTACCCCGGCCCTCGGCGGGTGCTCGGCCACCTCGAGCCAGCCGTCCCGCTCGACCGCGAAGCCAAACTCGACGAGGGTCTCGAAGGAGGCCTCGACCTCCTCTGGCGTCGACCTCAAGAGCTCGGCCAGCTCATCGACCTCGACGGAGTCGCGTCCGACGTCGGGCAGGACGCGCAGCAGCTCGTACAGGGCGACGGCCTCGGCCCCGAGGTGGGGCATCCAGCGTACGTAGAGCCGGGCGCGTTCTCCCCGCGCCCTCGTCTCCCCAGGAGGTGTGAGCCGTACCCTGTTCTCCATCCTGAGATCCAGTATAGCTGGCGTCGGTGGGTCTCTCCATAGGGAAAGCTGTCAGCTGTTGGTAAGGAGGGCAGAAAGCTGATGGCTGACAGCCGATGGCTATATACTTTCGGTTCTGTGAGGTTCGAGCGCGCACTGCCGGGCACGAACGAGGTCTTTCTGGCCGACGGGACGGCTCGGGAGGTCTACGGTTCCGTGCTGGGCGAGCTGGGTCGCGTGGGTCCGGAGGGGTGGGATAAGAAGCTGCGGCGGGCGCACGGGCTGCTGCTGGCGGAGCAGCACGCGTTCGGGATCCTGGAGGGCGACAAGACCCACCCGACGGATTGGGTTCCGCGCATCGTTCCCGCGTCGGATTGGGATCGGCTCGTGCGCGGCCTGGAGCAGCGGCTGCGTGCGATCAACGAGTTCCTCAGGAGGCTCGAGGCGGGGAAAGATGAGGTCGTCCCGAGGGAGGTCAAGGAGACCAGCATCCTCTACGACGTCTCGACCCCGAACCGCTTCGGTCCCGTGCCGGTGCGCCAGATCGCCTTCGACGTCGTGGCCGTCGAGAGCCGGAGGGCAGGCGAGACCGGCGGCTGGGAGTACCTGGTTATCGAGGAGAACGCCAAGATGCCGGTGGGGCTCGCGGCCATGACCCGGCGCCGCAGGATGAGCAGCGAGGTGTTCTTTCCGGAGTCGTACTCGGGGCTACCGGTCCATCCGCTGGACGGCTGGCTCGGACGCCTCGGCGACGCGCTGCGGGCCGCCTCGAAAAAGGGCGCCGACGCGACGCTCGCCGTCGTCAGCGGCGGCCCCGAGGACCAGTTCTACCTGGACCACCACATCTACGCCGAGGAGATGGACGCCGTCCTCGCCGAGACGGGGGAGCTGCGGGTGGACGGCGATGGGTTCCTGGTGCATCGGCCGACCGGACGGACGGTAGACGTGATCTACGAGCGCGTGGACGAGGACAGGCTCTACGCCGAGGTGCCGGGGCTGCTCGAGTGTCACCTCGAGGGGAAGGTGCACGTGCTGTTCGCCCCGAACTCCGAGATCGTCGACGACAAGGGCGTTGGCGTCTACGTCCCGGAGATGGTGAGGACCTACCTCGGGGAGGAGCCTTTGATACAGAACGCCCGGACCTGGTCGCTCGCGGACGAGGACCACTACCGCTACGTCATGGACCATTTCGGGGAGCTGGTCGTCAAGAGCCGGGGCGGCTACGGCGGCAAGCAGGTCATGATCGGGCCCGAGGAGACAAAGGAGTCGGTCGAGAGGTTCAGGAGGATGGTGGAGCAGAACCCGGTCGAGTACGTCGCGCAGGAGACGATAGACTTCTCGACCCACGTCCTTTGCGAGACCGAAGGGGCTGGCGGAGACTTCCTCTTGCGCGACTCCTACGCCGACTACAGGATGCTCGTCCTCGCCCCGGATCCCGAGGACCCCGACGTCGTCGAGACGGTCCCCGGCTCCCTCAGCCGGGTCGCGGCTCAGGGCAAACACATAGTCAACATCTCCAGCGGAGGCAAGATGAAGGACACCTGGGTACTCGGGGGTGAAGGGCAATGAACTACGGGGACCTCATCAGGGACGCCATCCAGATCACGCTTCGCAACCGCTACCTCTGGTTCTTCGGGTTCTTCGTCGGCCTGGGCTCGGGCGGCGGCGGGGGCGGTGGTGGAGGTGGCGGAGGCGGGGGCGACTTCGACCAGCAGAGTTCCGCCGAGATCGCCTCCATCTCGGCGGTGCAGCAGGGGACCTTCGACAACGCGCTGCTCATCGTCGGGCTGGTCTTGCTCGGGCTCCTGATCTTCCTCGTCTTCTTCGCGCTGTACGTGGTCTCGCAAGGAGGGCTGACGGAGAGCGTAGCCGCGATCGAGGGCGGCCAGCAACGTGGCTTCTCGTCCACCTGGAGGGCCGGAGCCCGCAACTTCTGGCGCGTGCTAGTCCAGATCCTGCTGTTCGTGGCGATCGCCATCGGGCTCCTGCTCGCGGTCGGGATACCGGTTGCGCTCCTGGTGGCTGGCGCCTTCTTCACGAACTCGACCGCCCTGCAGACGATCTCCGTGATCTTCGCCGTGCTCGTGGCGATAGCTTTGCTGGTTGTCGTCTTCGTCCTGCTCGCGATAGTCCGGCAGTTCGCCCGGCGCGAGCTGGTGCTGCGGGGGGAGAGCGTACTGGGCTCCGTCGGGAGCGGCTACCGGCTCCTGCGGCGCAGCCTGGGCAGAAGCCTTCTGGTGTGGTTGATCCAGCTCGGCCTGATGATCGGGGCGGGGATCGCGCTCCTGATAGCGCTGGTCGTGGTTGGCCTCCTGCTCTTTTTGCCGACCATCCTCCTGGCCGTCGCGGGCCTGGCCGGCGCCGCCGTCGTAACCGGCGTGGTGGCGGGCCTGATCCTGTTGCCGCTGCTCGTCGTGGCCATCGCCATGCTCGGCACCTTTAACCACTCGTACTGGACGCTCGCCTACCTGCGGCTGACGGCGGAAGGAGGGACGACCCTACAGTGAACTACGGCGAAATCCTGTCGGAGGCTTTCCGGCTAACCTGGCGCAACCGTTTTCTGTGGTTTTTCGGGTTCTTCGTGGCCGGGGCCGGCGGCTCCTTCAACTTTCCCGCCAACTTCGGAGGTCAGCAGGACCTGCCCACGGGGCCGGCGGCGGGGCCGCTGCGGTGGATCTCCGAGAACGTCGCCCTGTTCGTCGTCGCCGTCGCGGCGGTGGTCGTGGTGCTTGTGCTGGTCTTCCTCGTGCTCGGGATGATCTCCCAGGGAGCGCTCGCCGAGAGTGTCGCCGCTATGCACCGGGGCGAGACACGCCGTTTCGGCCTCGCCTGGAGGGCCGGCACGGCCAACTTCTGGCGTGTGCTCGGCCTCAAGGTCCTGTTCTTCCTCATGGCGCTTGGCCTCACGCTCGTGATCTTCCTGCCCGTGGCGCTGGGCGGCTTTGCCGCCTTCTCCCTCACCGAGTCGGCAGGGTTGCGGGTCCTCGCGGTCGTGCTAGGCGTGCTCTTTGTCGTCGTGGCCCTCGTGGTCGTCTTCCTGCCCTTCGCCATCATCAACCAGCTGGCACTGCGGGAGCTGGTCGTGACCCGGAAACGCATAACGGAGTCGATCGCGGGCGGCTTCGGGCTCTTCCGCCGCAACATAGGCCGGAGCCTGCTGGTGTGGCTTCTGCAGCTCGCGGTCATGCTAGGTCTCGGGATAGCTATGCTCCTGGTCCTCCTCATCTTCGGGGCGATACTGCTCGGGCCCGCGATCGCCCTGTTCGCGACAGAGCGGGTCGGCGCCGGCGTGGTGGCGGGCGTGATCGGGGGCGTGCTCTTCCTCGTGCCCCTGTTGGTGCTCTCGGGCGCCCTCGGCGCCTTTAACCACTCGTACTGGACGCTCGCCTACATCCGCCTCACGGAACTACCCGACGACCCACAGCCAGCGCAGACCGGCGCGACCGTCTAGAGACCGCGCTCTCTAGTAGCGGGTTTGCCTGCTCGGTCGCCCGGGGCGGCGCTACTTCCTTATCTGCCGCCCCCTTGCCGCGGGCGGAAGCCGCTCTCCAGTAGCTTCACGGCCTCCCGGTAGACGCGCGACGTCCTGCGCGCTCCGAGCAGGTTGCCGATGAGCAATCCCAGCACGAGCGCCACGGCGGCGGGCAACAACCCCTGCAGCGTCGGCGTCCCGACCACGGACAGCAGGTCGAGGGAGTCTCCCCCGGCGGCCGGCGCAGCGGCCGTCCGGGTGGAGGAACTTTCGGGTCGCTCCGCTTCCTCCGAGCCGTCCTCTTCTTGCTTCCCGTCCTGTTGCTCCCCGCCGGCGAGCACCTGCGCCTCGAGGTTGTGGGCGAACTGGTCCAGGATCTTCTGCGAGACGTTCCCGATGGCGCCCCTGCCGAACTGGGCTACCTTCCCGCGTACCTCCATGTCCGTGTCCATCGTCAGCACGCTCTGCGAATCGGAGCCGGTCACGGTGGCGGTGATCGTGGCCTCCGTGCTGCCCTGGCCGTTGACCTCGCGCCCCGAGGCCTTCATAACGGCCCGGCGGGCGTCGTGGTCCAGCTCCTCGAAGCGGATCGTCCCCCTGTAGGTGACGGAGATCGGCCCGACCTTGACCTTGACGGTTCCGACGTAGGTGTCGTCGTCCTCTTTGTCCTCGAGCTGTGCCCCCGGCAACAGGGGCGCGACGCGCTCGACGTCGGCAAGCACCCCGAAGAGGTCGTCGGGCGGCGCGGAGACCTCTATCTCGTTCTTGATGTTCAATCTGGCCTCCTTTCAGTCGGCCGCTTTCAGCACGCTCCGGCTTCGCCTCCGCTTGTCAGCACGGCGCTTTCGCGCCTTGTCAGCCCGCCGCCCGGCTGCGCCGGGCGGCTCGTCAGCTTCTCGGAAGCAGGAGAAGCCCAACTGCTGAAAGCGAGCCCGAAGGCGAGCGTGCTGACAGGGGCGAGCAGGCGAGCGTGCTGACAAGCCTGCGTAGCAGGCGTGCGGACATTTGAAAGCCAAAGCTTTCAAATGTCCATGAGCGCTTTGCGCTGGCCGCCGTCGATGGGGACGTGCGCGCCGTGGACGAAGCTTGCCCTCGGGGAGGCCAGGAAGGCGACCAGGTTGGCCACCTCGTCTGGCTCGCAGATGCGGCCGAACGGGATGCTGCCCACCGCCAGCTCGTGGGCCCTCTCGCGGGAGACGCCTTTGTCCCTGGAGAACGCCTCCTCCAGTCCGTCCCAGCGGTCGGTGTTGACGGGGCCGGGGTTCACGGTGTTGATGCGGACGCCGAACTTCCCGTACTGGTCAGCCATCGCAGAGGCGAAGTTGATGTCCGCGGCGTTAGCCACACCAGCGGTGGTCTCCCAGGGGGTCGGTTTGAGTCCATCGTTGCCGACCACGAGGACGACGGTGCCGCTTCCCCGCTCCCGCATGCGGGGGAGCACAGCCCTGCAGGCCCGCACGTAGCCCATGAACTTGAGGTTGAGGCTACTGAACCACTCGTCCTCGGTCAGGTTCTCGAGCAGACCGCCCGGCGAGCTTCCCGCGCAGGTGATCAGGATATCGATCCCTCCTAGCTCCTCGGCGGTCTCGGAGACGGCGCGCTCGACGTCTTCGGGCCTGCTCATGTCGCCCGCCTTCGGCACGACGTTCTGACCCGTCGCGTCCGAGAGCTCCCGCGCGGTCTGCTCCAGCAGCTCCTGTCCGCGGGCGGTGATGACCACCGTGGCCCCTTCCTCGGCGAGGACCCTGGCGCACTCCTTGCCGATACCCTTGCTCGCCCCCGTGATAAACGCGACCTTTCCTTCGAGCCCCAGGTCCATGCTCACTCCTCCTTTGAACCACCTGCACAAATGCTTCTCTTCGACCGGATCCTTGCTAAGCAGGTCCGGCCCTCGCCTCCCCTTCGGCCGCGTGGACCAGCTCCTCCCTCTGCACCTTCCCCATCTCGTTGCGGGGAAGCTCCTCGACCTGCACGAACCTCTTGGGACACTTGTAGGCGCTGAGGTGCTCTCGGAGGTGCCCGGTCAGCTCCTCGGTATCCACGCCGCCGTCACCCTCGGGGACGACGAAGGCGACCACCTCCTCGCCCCACTTTTCGGAAGGCACGCCGACCACCGCGGCATTACCGACCGAGGGGTGATCCTCGAGCACCAGCTCGACCTCCCGCGGGTACACGTTGAGTCCGCCGGAGATGATCAGGTCCTTCGAGCGGCCCGTCACCGTGAGGTAGCCGTCCTCTGCGTCGACGTTTCCGATGTCGCCGGTCCGGAACCACCCCCCCGGAAGGAAGCTCTCGCTCGTCTCATCCGGAAGATCCATGTAGCCGTCGAAGACCTGCGGTCCTCGCAGCACGATCTCGCCATCCTCGCCCGGCCCGAGGCGCCGCCCCTCGTCGTCCACGATCCCGAGCTCCGTGCCGGGCAGGGGCAGACCGACGCTCCCGAACCGGCGGGGGCCGTCGTACGGGTTCGAGACACTCAGCCCGCTCTCGGTGCTCCCGTAGCGTTCGAGCACGTCCTGCCCGAGCAGATCCGACGCCTCGCGCGCCAGGGCCGGGGAGAGAGCCGCGGAGCCGGCGACGGCAAGCCTGAGGGAAGAGAAGTCCGCCTCCCGGGCTCCCTCCCACCCCACGAGCCGCTCGTAGATCGCCGGGACGGCGAAGATCACGGTCGCCCCCTCCGACGCCACGGCGGCGCAGAAGGCCTCCGGTTCGAACCCGCTCTGCACCACGGCGCGGCAACCGGAGAGGAGCGTAGCGTGGACCCCGCCGAGGCCGTGCTGGTGGGAGAGCGGGAGCGCGTGCACCAGCACGTCTTCCTGGTCCCACCGCCACGCCCACATCGCGGCGCGGATGGAGGAGAGCAGGTTGGCGTGCGAGAGCGGCACCCCCTTGGGCCGTCCCGTCGTCCCCGAGGTGTAGGCGAGCAACGCGGTCTCGCCACCGGCGTCGTCCCGCGGTTGCAGTGGCTCCGCGCCGGAGGCCAGCCGGCGAAGCGACGCCCCAGCCTCTGCCTCTCCATCCCCCAGGGCGACTACGAAACCGAGCCCGTCCCCGGAGATGGACGACAGTTTCTCGAGGGCCGGGCCCTGCGCCAGCGCGCCAACGGCGCCGCTGTCCTCGAGAAGGTTGCGCAGCTCGTGCTCGGTGAGGTCGGGGCCCGCCAGAACGACGACCGCCCCGGCGCGCAGGATCCCGAGGTACCCGACCACGAGGTCGAGCGAGGTGCCGCCGCAGAGCACGACGCGCTCCCCAGGCGCGACGTCCCGGCTCCGCAGCCAGCCCCCGGCGCCGGCCGCGAGGCCGTCGAGTTCGCCGTGGGTCAGCGTCTCGCCCTCGATGGTGAGCGCGGGCCGGCCTGGATCCCGACCCGCGGTCTCGTGGAACGCGCGGGGCAGGGAGCCTTCGGACAGGCGAGTTATCAACCCGTCGGGGTCAACGTCCTCGCCGAGGTGCCGCCGCCAGGCCTCGATCGCGCCCCGCCCGGGGCCTTCCCGTTCGGGAAGACCGTTCATCCCTTCTCCTTCCCGGGTCGCCGGGCGAGGCCGGCGATGGATCCCGCCCACCCAGAACGGTTCCCAGACCTCTCCTCGCGCAGGCGCTCGAGCAAGCCGCCCTCCCCGCTCGCCAGGCGCTTTACTCGGCCGACCGCCGCGGGGTCGAGGCCGGCGAGGCGCGAGGCCATCTCGACCGCGGCCCCGCCGGCGTCGGGCTCTACGCGGTCGACCAGCCCGATGCCCAGGGCCTCCTCCGCGCCGACGACGCGCATGGTCAGGCAGAGGTCGAGGGCGCGCCCGCGCCCGATCAGGGACGGCAGGCCCCACGCCGCGACCGCGAGGCCGTGCCCTGGACCGGCGGCCCGCATCGTCATCCCCTCACCCGCGACGCGCAGGTCCCCGGCGACGGCGAGCTGCACCCCGGCCCCGACGGCGTGGCCGTCGACCGCCACTACTATGGGGACAGGGAGCGTGACCATCTTCTCGTAGAGCTCGTACAGCCGGTCGCTCACGCGCGCCCGCTCGGCGTCCTCGATGTCCAGGTCCGCGCCGGCGCAGAAGGCCCGCTTCGAGGTGGAGCCGAGCACCACGGCGCGCGCCCCCGGATCTTCGAGCCCCTCGATAAGCGCCGTCACCAGAGACATATCCACCGCGTTCAGCCGGTCGGGCCGGTTCAGGCGGAGGCGCAGAACCCCGTCTTCAGGCCGGTCGACCAGGACCTCCTCGCCCATCCGCTCAGGAGGACGGTTCGCAGAGCTCGACCAGGATGCCGCCGAAGCTCCGCGGCTCGAGGAACGCTATCCGCATCCCGCCGGCGCCGGGGACCGGCGCGTCGCCCATCGCCTCGACGCCGCGCTCCCTCAGCTCCTCGAGCGCGCCTTCGAGGTCCTCCACCTCGAAGGCGACGTGCTGGATGCCAGGGCCTTCCTCCCTCAGGTAGTCCGCGTTCCACCCCTCGCCGGTGAGGGGCTGTATGAGCTCGACCAGCGTCTCGCCGCAGGGGAGGAACGCGATGTCCAGCTCCTCGCCGTAGCGCTCGACGTGGTCCAGCGAGAGCCCGAGGTTGTCGGTGAAGCTCCGCACCGCGCCTTCCAGGTCGTCGACCAGGATGCCGAGGTGGTTGACGCGCCGGATCCTCACCGGCCGAGCTCCGCGACCACGCGGGTCGGTCCGCCGTTCTGGCCCACAAGCTTGAGCGGGTAAGCCGTCACCTCGAAGCCGTCCCTGGGTAGCTCGGGCAGCCGCATCAGGTTCTCTATGAGGAGTACCTCGGCGCCGAGCAGGATCTTGTGGTTCGGCCACGGCTTTGTGTCGTCCACCGCGAAGTCCAGCCCGAGCGCCGATGGCGCCGCCTCGGCGAGCGCGGAGGACGCGTCCTCGGCGAGAAACGGGTTGGCCCCGTACAGCCGCTCGCTCTGCCACGCCTCGTCCGACCACCCGCTCGCGAGCATCAGGATCGTACCCTCGACCTCCTCGGCGTCGAAGCCGGCCTCCTCCAGGTGCTCTAGCGTGATGGGCTCTCCCGACCGCGCGAAGCCCCTCAGGTCCAGGCACACCCCGGGACGGCGGAAACGCTCGATCGGGATCTCGTCTATCGTCGCCCCGTTTTCGATGATGTGCGCCGGCGCGTCGACGTGCGTGCCCGTGTGTATGCTTATGGTCATGAGCGTGTTGCGAATGCCATCATCCTCGAGCGTGGTTAGCGGCTCCAGCCGCGGACACGGATGGCCCGGAACCGGGATCGTCCTCTCCGAAAACGGCATCGTCAGATCCAGACTCTTGCTCATCGCCCGTCCCCCACGTAGCTTTGCGTCCCAGGAGAAATATAATATAATATTAAATTCCTGTAAAGGTCGGGGCGAGGGGCCTGTGCGCTTGCTGAACGGCGGCAGAAAGGAAGCCGGGTGAAGCCGGCCGCCTTCGAGTTTCGGAGGGCGAGCACGGTCGAGGAGGCCGTGGAGCAGCTTGGCGAGTTAGGTGAAGACGCCAAGTTGCTTGCTGGGGGGCAGAGCCTGGTTCCCATGATGAACTTCAGGCTGGTTCGGCCTTCCGCGCTGGTTGACGTGAACGGGATCTCCGGCCTGCAGTACATCGAGGCCGAGGGTGAGGGGCTAAGGATCGGGGCCCTCACGCCGCACCGCTGGGTTGAGCTCATGGAAGATCCCGAGGTGCTGGAGGGGTTTGGGGTGCTCAAGCGGGCGGCGCGGTGGGTCGGGCACTACCCGATCCGGACGCGGGGGACTTTCGGCGGGAGCATCGCGCACGCCGACCCTTCGGCCGAGTGGTGCATGCTCGCGCTCCTGCTGGACGCGGAGATCGTGGCGCGCGGACCCGAGGGGGAGCGCGTGCTGCCGGCCTCGGACTTCTTCTACGGCTTCTTCATGACGGCGCTCGAGCCGGACGAGATGGTCGTCGAGGTGCGGTTCCCGGCCCCCGCGCCCAACGCCGCGATGCAGCAATTCGCGCGGCGCGCGGGCGACTTCGCCATCGTCTCGGCCGCCGTGAGCGTGGACGTGCGCGACGGGAAGAGCAGCTCGGCCAGCATCGTGCTCGGCGGGGTGGCAGACGTGCCGTTGCGCGTCGAGGAGGCGGAGAAGGTGCTCGAGGGGGCGGAGATCGGCCCCGAGGCGTTCGAGGAGGCCGGGCGGGAGGCGGCGGGGGCCATAGATCCGGCCTCCGACGTGCACGGGAGCGCCGAGTACAGGCGGGATCTCGCGTCCGTGCTGGTCAAGAGGGCCCTGGTCGAGGCCGTGGACGATGTCGGGTAACGGTTCCGGGGGGTGGGTGGGGCGCTCGATCCCGCGGGTCGAGGACGCGCGTCACCTCACGGGGCGGGGCATGTTCGTCGACGACATCGAGCGCCCGTGGATGCTGCACGCGGCCTTCACCAGGGCTTCCTCCGGCGCGGCGGGCGTGCGGAGCGTCTCCGTCGAGGAGGCGCTGCGGGTGCCGGGGGTGGAGGCGGTCCTGACCTCCTCCGACCTGAAGGAGTATCGGGGGCTCAGACCGGTGCTCAACCGGCCCGAGTTCACGGCGGTCGAGATGCCCCTGCTCAACGGCGACGCCGTCCGCCACTCGGGCGAGCCCGTCGCGATGGTGCTCGCCGACTCGCCCCACGCCGCCGAAGACGGGGCCGAGGCCGTCGCCGTCGAGTACGAGCGCCGGGAGCCGGTCGTCTCGCTCGACGCGGCGCTCGCCGAGGGCGCACCAACGGTACACGACGAGGTGGAGGGGAACATTCTTCTCGACGTGCGCGACCCCGGGGAAGCGGAGATCGAGGAGTTCTTCGGCGGCGCCCACGTCGTCGTCGAGGCCACGTTCGACACTGGGCGGGTGACCGCCGTTCCGATGGAGGGGCGGGCCTGCCTCGCCGAGTGGGACGCGCGGGAGGACGTCCTGATCCTGCACACCTCGACCCAGGTGCCTTTCATGGTGCGCACGGCCGTCTCGGACGTGCTCGGGCTGCCGCAGCAGCGGGTTCGCGTGGTCGCGCCTGATGTGGGGGGCGGCTTCGGCCAGAAATGCGTCGTCAGCCGCGAGGAGTTGCTGGTCTCGATCGCCGCCATCGAGCACGGCCGGCCGGTAAAGTGGACGGAGGACCGCCAGGAAAACATGATGGCGGGGTTCCAGGGCCACGAGCAGCGCTACGAGGTGTCCGGTGCCTTCGACGAGGACGGGACCATGCTCGCCCTCAAGGCTGACATCCTGTGCGACGTGGGGGCCTACTCGTGCTACCCGTTCACGTGCGGGGTCGAGCCGCTCATGGCCGCGGCGGAGATGCCCGGCGTCTACCAGTTCGAGCGCTACTGGTCGCGGGCGCGGGCCGTGACGACGAACAAGGCGCCCATGGCCCCGTACCGCGGCGTCTCCAGGCCCCAGTTCACCTTCGCCATAGAGCGCCTCATGCAGAAGGCGGCGGCGCGCCTGGGGATCGACGCCGTGGAGATCCGGCGTCGCAACCTGCCCGAGGCTGAGGACTTCCCGTACGAGAGCCCGACAGGGATCGTGTACGATCCCGGCAGCTACCTGGAGGCGCTCGAGAAGTGCGCGGCGGCGGTGGAGCTGGACGGGTGGAAAGACAGACAGGAGGCGGCGAGGAGCGAGGGGTGCCTGATCGGGCTCGGGTTCTCGTGCTTCGCGGAGCGCACAGGCTACGGTACGCGCGCGTTCGCGCTGAGGAAGATGGCCGTCACTCCAGGGGCGGACAACGCCCGCCTCAGGATGGACCCATCGGGTAACGTGACGCTCTCCGTGGGGACGTGCGGGCACGGGCAGGGGCACCAGACGACGCTAGCCCAGATCGCGGCCGACGAGCTCGGCGTTCCGCCCGGGAACATAGTGGTCAGGCAGGGGGACACCGAGGCGACGCCCTATGGCTGGGGCACCTTCGCAAGCCGCTCTATGGTCATCGGGGGCGGGGCCACCAAGAAGGCTGCCGCGCTGCTGGCGGAGCGAATCAAGGACGTCGCGGGGCACCTGCTCGAGGCGGCCCCGGGCGATCTCGAGCTGGAAGAAGGCAAGGTCTTCGTGGCCGGGTCCCCGGAGAGGCACGTAACGGTCGAGCAGGTCGCCCGCGCGGTCCACCTCGAGGCCCACCTGCTACCGGAGGGAGAGGCGGGGACGCTGGACGCCGCGTCCGCCTTCGATCCGCCCGGGACGTTCTCCAACGCCACGCACGGGGTCGAGGTGGAGGTCGACCCGGAGACGGGCGCGGTCAGCATAGCGCGCTACGTCGTGGTGGAGGACTGCGGGGTCATGATCAACCCGATGATCGTAGAGGGCCAGGTGAGGGGCGGCGTGGCCCAGGGGATCGCCGCGGCCCTCTACGAGCGGCTCGCCTACGACGAAGAGGGACAGCTCCTCACCTCCACGCTCATGGACTACCTGGTCCCGACGACGACGGAGATACCTCCCATAGAGATCTTCCACCTGGAGACGCCGTGCGAATTTTCAGAGACGGGGGCCAAGGGCATGGGCGAGGGCGGAACGATGGGTGCCCCCGCCGCCATCGCGAGCGCCGTGGCCGACGCGCTGTCGCACCTCGGCATCGAGATCGACCAGCTGCCAATCACCCCGGACCGCCTGCGGGCGGCGATCAAGGAATCGGAAGCGTACGAAGGGGCCCAGACGTGAAGGACGTCCACACCGCCAGGCTCACGGTAAACGGCCGCGTCCACGAGGTCGAGGTCGAGTCCCGCAGGACCCTCGCCGACGTCCTGCGCCACGACCTCGGCTACACGGGGACCCACCTCGGCTGCGAGCACGGCATCTGCGGCGCCTGCACCGTGCTGCTCGACGGCCTCCCGGTGAGGGCTTGCCTCGTCTTCGGCGTCCAGGCCGACGGCTGCGAGGTCGAGACCGTCGAGGGCCTCGAGTCGGAGGGGAAACTCAACCGCCTGCAAGAAGCTTTCTCGGCCCACCACGGACTTCAGTGCGGCTTCTGCACGCCCGGCTTCCTGATGCTCGCGACGGCGTTCCTGAGGGAGAACGCCGATCCCACGGAGGAGGAAGTCCGGGAGTCCATGTCCTCCAACCTGTGCCGGTGCACGGGCTACGCCGGCATCATAGACGCGGTACGAGCCGCCGCGGAGAACGGCGACAGCACGGACCCAGAGGTCGAGACCGAGGTCCCCTCCGAAGCCTCCGAAGAGCAGAGGATCGAAGGAGTGTCGCCGCTGCGCGACGCGGGAGACCACGCCCAGTGACAAGAACCGCGGTTGCCCGGCACCACCTACGACAAGGGACAGTCCCGCGGGCTTTCCCGATTCCCGTCTCCCGAGGCGAGCCTTTAGGCCAGCGCCTCCCGACTCCCTGGAGCGAAGCGACAACCCTCCACCCGGTCCCGCCATGACCTTCGTGGGGCGCCGGATCCGGCGCCTTGAGGACAGGCGCCTGTTGCGCGGGCTGGGCCACTTCGTAGACGACGTGAACCGGACCGGGCAACTGTGGATGAGGGTCGTGAGGGCTCCCCTGGCCCACGCCAGGATCGGCACCATCGACGCGGGCGCGGCGCTCGCCCTGCCCGGCGTGGAGGCGGTCCTCACCGGTGAGGACCTGATCGAGGTCCCCCCCATCCCGGTCCGCACCGCGGGCGAGCAGCGGCTGGACGAGTTTCTGCAGCCGGTGCTGGCGCGTGGGCGGGTGCGCTACGTGGGCGAGCCCGTCGCCGTCGTCGTGGCGGAGGACCCGTACCTGGCGGAGGACGCCGCAGAGCTCGTCGAGGTCGATTACGAGGTGCTGCCCGTCGCGCTCGACGCCCGGACGGCGGTCGAAGACGACGCCCCGCAGCTGAGGGACGATGCCGGCAACGAAGCAGCGACGCTGTCTATGGGCTACGGCGACGTCGAGGGGGCGTTCCGCGGCGCGGCGCGGGTGGTCGAGGCGGAGGTCGGGATCGGGCGCCACTCCGGGGTGCCGCTCGAGACCAGGGGGCTGGTGGCCGAGTACGACCCAGGCGCCGACCACCTCACCATCTGGGGCTCCACGAAGGTGCCCCATTTCAACCGCAGGGTGCTCTCCAGGCTCATGGGGATGCCCCTGAGCAGCGTCAGCATGAAAAAGTCCGACGCCGGGGGCGGGTTCGGCGTCAGGGGAGAGTTCTACCCCGAGGACTTCCTCGTCCCCTACCTATCGCGCGAGACGGGCAGGCCTGTCAAGTGGATCGAGGACCGGCAGGAGAACCTGGTCGCGACCAACCACTCCAGGGAGCAGACGCACCGCCTACAAGCGGCCTTCGACGAAGAGCACCGTCTGGTCGGCCTGCGCGACGAGGTGTGGCACGACAACGGCGCCTACGTCCGCACGCACGGCGTCATCGTCGCCGACCTCACGCTGGCCATGCTGCCGGGGCCGTACAGGATCCCTGCGTACGAGGGCACGGCGCACGTGGCGCTGACGAACAAGACCCCGTGCGGCACCTTCCGCGGGCCAGGCCGCTTCGAGTGCACCTTTGCCCGCGAGCACCTGCTCGACGTCGCCGCCGCCGAGCTCGGCGTCGACCGCCTGGAACTGCGCAGGATCAACCTCCTCGATCCCTCGGAGATACCGCACCGGCGCGGCCTCTCGACCCTGAGCACAGACGTCGTCCTCGACGCCGGGGACTACGGGGGCTTGCTGGACAAGGCCCTGAACGAATCGGGCTTCGAGGGCTGGGAGGAGGAAGCGGTGAAGCTACGCGACGAGGGGCGCCTCGTCGGAACCGGGCTCGCCTACTTTCTGGAGAAGAGCGGGCTCGGGCCGTACGAGGAGGCCGCGGTGGAGGTGGATCCCACGGGTTCCGTCAGGGTGCTCACCGGCGGCGCCTCGCTGGGTCAGGGGATCGAGACGGTCCTGGCCCAGATCGCCGCCGACCAGCTCGAGGTGCCCCCCGAGAAGATCCAGGTGGTGCACACGGATACCGACCTACTGCCCGACGGCGTGGGCTCGTGGGCGAGCCGCACGACCGTGGTCGGGGGCAGCGCCGTTATGCTCGCCGCGCAGGCAACAGCCGAGAAGGCGCTGCGCGTCGCCTCGGAGCTGCTCGAAGTCTCGGCCGAGGATCTGCGCCTCGGCCCCTCGGGGGTCGAGGTAGCCGGCTCGCCCGGCAAGCACCTGTCGTTGGGCGAGATCGCCGAGGCGTGCGACCCGCAGAGGAGCGCGGCGATGGGCGAGGAGCCGGGCCTCGGCGCCCGCCGCACCTTCTCCGTCGAGCACATGACCTACCCTTACGGCGTGCACCTGGCCCAGGTCGAGGTCGACCCGGAGACCGGCGGGGTCGAGATCTACCGCTACTTCGTGGCCTACGAGGTCGGGCGCGCCGTCAACCCCACGCTGGTGGAGGGTCAGCTCATCGGTGGCGCGGCTCAGGGCATCGGTGGGGCCCTCTTCGAGGAGTTCAGCTACGACGCCTCGGGACAGCCGCTCGCGTCGACGTTTATCGACTACCTGGAGCCAACAGCCGCCGAGGTCCCGCGCGTAGGAACCCTGATCTGCGAGGATGCGCCCTCCCCGGATAACCCGCTCGGGGTAAAGGGGGCCGGCGAGGGCGGCGTAGTCGGGTGCGGGGCGGCCATAGCGGGCGCGATCGAGGACGCCCTCGATATGCCCGGCTCTATCTCATCCCTCCCCATAACGCCGGACCTCGTACGCTCCCTCGTCCGCCGCCGAAACGAAGCCGGAGAGTAGCCGCGCCGGGCCCCTAACCTAGCCACCGGGGCGTGTCATCCAAGTCAGTGGCATCTGGCAAAGTGGTGTATCGGTAGCGCGGTGAGCGTGTCGTCGGGAGTGGCGACGGCCAACGCGTGATCCTTCGAGTCATCTCTCACAACCGACTCCAAGAAAGGAAAACGACGATAACCGTCACCGGAAGTATCGACCTGCAAGCCATCGCGGCTGACCCAGCCGCAACGACTGATCACCTCAGATACACCACGTCAACAGACTTGAGTACTCCGCGGGTGCGCCGTAGTATGATCGCGCAGATGACCGGTAGACCCGCCGCGGAGCAGCACCTGCGCGACCTCGCGCGGCTGCGCAGCGTCCGCGACCGGATCGACCGGGATTACGCGCAGCCGTTGGACGTCGAGGCGCTCGCCCGCGGCGCGCACATGTCGGCCGGGCACCTCAGCCGCCAGTTCCGGCTCGCCTACGGCGAGTCGCCGTACAGCTACCTCATGACGCGGCGCATCGAGCGCGCGATGGCGCTGCTGCGTCGTGGCGACCTCAGCGTCACCGAGGTCTGCTTCGAGGTCGGCTGCTCGTCGCTGGGCACCTTCAGCACCCGCTTCACCGAGCTGGTCGGTGTGCCGCCCAGCGTCTATCGGCGCCAGGCGGCGCGCGCGACGGCGGGGATGCCGTCGTGCGTGGTGAAACAGGTGACAAGACCGATCAGGAATCGAGAAGGGTTGGCCCCCGAGCCGCACGTAGAATGACTGCCATGGACATCACCACTCACTGAAAGGACCGCCATGGCTATCACCATTCACGCGAGCTTCCTCCCGCACGACGACCCGGAGGCCTCCCTGGCCTTCTACCGCGACACCCTCGGCTTCGAGGTCCGCAACGACGTCGGATACGGCGGGATGCGCTGGATCACGGTCGGCCCCTCAGACCAGCCCGGCACGTCCATCGTCCTGCACCCGCCGGCCGCTGACCCCGGCATCACCGACGACGAGCGCCGCACCATCGCCGAGATGATGGCCAAGGGCACCTACGCCGCCCTCCTCCTGGCCACCGCCGACCTCGACGGCGCGTTCGCGCGGCTGCAGGCCAGCGTCGAGGTCGTCCAGGAGCCGACCGAGCAGCCGTACGGCGTTCGCGACTGCGCCTTCCGCGATCCCGCGGGCAACATGATCCGCATCCAGGAGCTGCGCTAAGAAGCTGTGGAAAGCCCAAAGAGGAGGGAACGATGAGCGCAAAGAAAGCGACGCAGAAGTCCGCCAAGAGCACGACCGCGAGTAAGGCATCCAAGGGATTCACGGCCGAAGAACGAGCCGCGATGAAGGAGCGCGCCAAAGAGCAGAAGGCGGAAGCGCAGAAGGCGGATGGGGAACGCGCCGTGCTCGCGAAGATCGCCGAGATGCAGGCATCGGATCGCGCCATGGCCGAGCGGCTCCATGCGATCATCAAGGCCAGCGCGCCAGACCTCTCGCCGAAAACCTGGTACGGAATGCCCGCGTATGCCAGGGACGGCAAGGTCGTCTGCTTCTTCCAAAGCGCTGAGAAGTTCAACTCGAGGTACGCGACGTTCAGCTTCAGCGACGAGGCCAACCTCGACGACGGCACCATGTGGCCGACGGCATTCGCCCTCAAGAAGCTGACGGCCGCCGACAAGAAGAAAATCGGGACGCTCGTGAAGAAAGCGGTGAGCTGAGGGCGTCAATCTTGCCGATCCCGCATCGAGGCCTGCGTCCACTCCACGACCGATGAGTGCCGACCCCCGCTCCCGCGCTCAGCGCCGCCGCGACACCGAGTGTCGGCTTACCCACGATATAGATGTCTGGGTGGCCAGTGCCTCGGCGGACGGTGCGCCGTATCTGGTGCCGCTGTCCTTCGACTGGGAGGACGAGTCGCTGCTTGTGGCCACGCCGACGGACAGCCCTACCGGCAGGAACCTTGCCGCCTCCCGAACCGTTCGGCTGGGGCTGGGCCACACCCGCGACGTGACCATGATCGATGGCGAAGTCGAGGTCCTCGAGATCGACGCGCTGCCGCAGGAGCGGGGTGACCGGTTCGCCGCGCGCACCGGCTTCGACCCGCGTGCTCTGGCCACCCCGCACCGCTGGTTCCGCATCTCCCCGCGCCGCATCCAGGCCTGGCGCGAGGTGAACGAGCTGCCCGACCGCGAGCTGATGCGCGACGGCCGCTGGTTGGTCTGACGCCTCGGCCGGGCGCGCCGACGGAGACCGCGGAGGCGGCCCCGCCTAGCAGATTGGAGACACGATGAGGACGAACACGCAGTCGCATGCCCTGCACGTTGCCGACAGCCACGATTTGATCCGCGTGCAGGGCGCGCGCGAGAACAACCTCAAGGACGTGAGCGTCGAGATCCCGAAGCGCCGGCTGACGGTGTTCACCGGCGTCTCCGGCTCGGGCAAGAGCTCGCTGGTGTTCGGCACGATCGCTGCCGAGTCGCAGCGGCTCATCAACGAAACCTACAGCGCCTTCTTGCAGGGCTTCATGCCGACCTTGGCGCGACCCGAGGTCGACGTGCTCGACGGGCTGACGACCGCAATCATCGTCGACCAGGAGCGGATGGGCGCCAACCCTCGCTCCACCGTCGGCACCGCCACGGACGCCAACGCGATGCTGCGCATCCTGTTCAGCCGGATCGGGAAGCCACACGTTGGGCCGCCCACGGCGTTCTCCTTCAACGTGCCGCGGAGGACCGCCAGCGGCGTGATGGAGTCCGACAAGGGCCAGGGGGAGAAGCAGGTCGTACGCAAGGTCGTCTACGCCGGTGGCATGTGCCCGAAGTGCGAGGGCATGGGCTCGGTCAACGATTTCGACCTGACCGCGCTGTACGACGACACCAAGTCGCTCGGCGAGGGCGCGCTCACGGTCCCCGGCTACAGCATGGACGGCTGGTACGGTCGCATCTTCAGCGGGGCCGGCCTCGACATGGACAAGCCAATCGCGAAGTTCACCAAGAAGGAGATGCATCAGCTCCTCTACGCGGAGCCCACCAAGATCAAGGTCGAGGGGATCAACCTGACCTACGAGGGCCTGATCCCGAAGATCCAGAAGTCGATGCTCTCCAAGGACGTCGACGCGCTGCAGCCCCACGTCCGCCGGTTCGTGGAGCGCGCCATCACCTTCACGGCCTGTCCCGACTGCAACGGCACCCGGCTCAGCCAGGAAGCGCTGTCGTCGAAGGTCAAGGGGAAGAACATCGCCGACGTCTGCTCGATGCAGATCAGCGACCTGGCCGACTGGGTCCGGGGCCTCGATGAGCCATCGGTGGCCCCGTTGCTCGCCGGGCTGCAGCACCTCCTCGACTCGTTCGCGGAGATCGGGCTGGGCTACCTCTCGCTCGACCGGCCGTCGGGCACGCTGTCGGGCGGCGAGGCGCAGCGCACCAAGATGATCCGCCACCTCGGGTCGGCGCTCACCGACGTCACCTACGTCTTCGACGAGCCTACCATCGGCCTGCACCCACACGACGTCCAGCGGATGAACGACCTGCTGCTGCGGCTGCGGGACAAGGGCAACACGGTGCTCGTCGTGGAGCACGAGCCGGAGACGATCGCGATCGCCGACCACGTCGTCGACCTCGGCCCCGGCGCCGGCACGGCGGGCGGCACCGTTTGCTTCGAAGGCTCCGTCGATGGTCTGCGGAGGAGTGACACCACCACCGGCCACCACCTCGATGACCGGGCGACCCTCAAGGCGACGGTCCGTTCGACTTCCGGCACGCTGGAGGTCCGCGGCGCGTCGACGCATAACCTCCAGGACGTGGACGTCGACATCCCGCTCGGGGTCCTCTGCGTGGTCACCGGTGTCGCCGGCTCCGGCAAGAGCTCGCTCGTGAGCGGGTCGATCCCCGCCGGCGCGGGTGTGGTGTCGATCGATCAGGGCGCGATCCGCGGCTCACGACGGAGCAACCCGGCGACGTACACCAAACTGCTCGACCCGATCCGCAAGGCGTTCGCGAAGGCCAACGGCGTGAAGCCGGCGCTGTTTAGCGCCAACTCCGAGGGCGCCTGCCCCACCTGCAACGGCGCCGGCGTCATCTACACCGACCTGGGCGTCATGGCCACCGTCGAATCCACCTGCGAGGAGTGCGAGGGGAAGCGATTCCAGGCATCGGTGCTGGAGTACACCCTGGGTGGCCGGAACATCGCCGAGGTGCTCGCGATGCCGGTGACCGAAGCCGAGGAGTTCTTCGGCGACGACGAGGCACGCACGCCGGCCGCGCACAAGATCCTCGACCGGCTCGCCGACGTCGGGCTCGGCTACCTCAGCCTCGGCCAGCCGCTCACCACGCTGTCCGGCGGCGAGCGGCAGCGGCTCAAGTTGGCCACCCACATGGCCCAGAAGGGCGGCGTCTACGTCCTCGACGAGCCGACCACCGGCCTCCACCTCGCCGACGTCGAGCAGTTGCTCGGCCTGCTCGACCGGCTCGTCGACTCAGGCAAGTCGGTCATCGTCATCGAGCACCACCAGGCGGTCATGGCGCACGCCGACTGGCTCATCGATCTCGGCCCCGGCGCCGGCCACGACGGTGGCCGGATCGTCTTCGAGGGCACACCCGCCGACCTCGTCGCCGCCCGCTCCACCCTCACCGGCGAGCACCTCGCAGCCTACGTCGGCACCTGACCGAGGAGGCGACCACCGAACAGACCCTGCAATCCATCGCGGCCTGACCCAGCCGCAACGATGGATCACCCCAGATACGCCACGTCAACGGACTTGACCGAAGATCTCACCCGGGTGAGATCTTCGGTCGGATGTTGCCCCGCCAGCACGACAGGAATAGAATTCCTCGTGGGGCAAGGGGTGCGACACCGGAGAGTGGAGGAGACCAGCCAGGGTCGATCGAGAACCAAGCCGCAGGACCACGACGTCGGAGTGAGACACACGAAGCAGGAAGGGACCCGAAGTGAGCGATAACCCGATGTTCCTCTACGCGGGGGAATACGACAGCGTAGAGGACGCCAAGGCAGACCTGGAGGCGCTAAAGGAACTGCATCGCGGGCACGTGGTCGGCACCTACGACGCCGCCGTCGTCACCAAGGACGACGAGGGCAAGGTAAAGATCGTCGACAAGATAGAGAAGCCGACCCAGCACGGCGGCTGGGCCGGGCTGGCCGTCGGCGCGGCCATCGGCCTGATCTTCCCCCCGGGTGTGCTGGTAACGGGGCTGATGGGGGCGGGGGCCGGCGCCCTGATCGGGCACCTCGAGGGCGGCATGTCCCGCTCGGACGTGAAGGAGATCGGGGAGATGCTCGACGACAGCGAGTCGGCCCTGATCGTCGTGGGGGAGGCGACGATCGAGCGCGCGGTAGACGAGGAGATAAAGCGGGCGAAGAGGGAGATGAAGAAGGAGGTCAGGGCGGACTCCAAGGAGATGGAGAAGACCATCGACTCGCTCTAGCCCCCGAGATCCCGCGGGAAGAACAAGTTCGGCGGCCGTGCAGAAGGTTTGGCTGGAACCGCTGAGGTGATAGAAGGACCGTCGCGGCGCTCGCCGTCGCGGACCCTGGGGCCGTGGCCGCACAAGAGCTGGAGGGAAGCCAAGGAGAGGTAGCTTCTCGCTCAAAGATTGCGAATTTATCTGCATCGATACGCCGGCAGTATCAATGCTCGTCTGTTGCGAGAGCCTGTCCGAGCTCCAGCCCGTCTTCGCGCCGCTATCGGAAGGCGGTGAGGTGTTCATGCCTCTCGACGACTACGGATTCGGCGAGAGGTTCGGCTGGATGATTGATCGTTTTGGGGTGTCGTGGCAGCTCAACCCATCACATCTGCTGTGACGCTCGGCTTCCAAAGCCGGGACCCGGGCGAAAAAAGGAGGCGTCGTGAGTGAAGCACACGCTCCGTACGCGCAGGCGGAGATGCTCGTCCGTAAGCCGGTCGCCGAGGTATTCGAGGCGTTCGTCGATCCGGCCATCACGTCCAGGTTCTGGTTCACCAAAGGGAGCGGAAGGCTCGAGCCCGGCAAGCGGATCCGATGGGATTGGGAGACGTACGGCGTCTCCGCGGAGGTGACCGTGAGTTCAGTCGAGCCGAACAAGCGCATCCTTATCGAGTGGCCGGCAGACAGCGGTCCCACCACCGTGGAGATGGCGTTCACCCCTCGCGAGGACGGCAGCACTTTCGTCGGCA
Organism: uncultured Rubrobacteraceae bacterium; assembly: GCA_963800975.1. Taxonomy (GTDB): domain Bacteria; phylum Actinomycetota; class Rubrobacteria; order Rubrobacterales; family Rubrobacteraceae; genus JALYGY01. Next base: position 68,999 of record CAWDDB010000005.1, read on the forward strand.
TAACGGAGTCCGGCTTCGCCGGCGATGGGGACGAGATCTTGCAAGCGGCGCTCGCTTCGACGGAGGCCTTCACGCTGGTGCTTTGCGGGCTCAAAGCTCTACTCGAGCACGGCATCGAGCTCAACCTCGTGCGAGACCGATTTCCCGACGGGCTCGGAGGATGACGGTGTTAGCCAGGCAATGAACCCACAGGGCTATCCTCCAGGCTAGGGCGCGGGTGCCACGAGGTCGGACGCGGGTCAAGGTGGCTCCGCGCTCGGATACTGCGCGACGCTCATGCCTGTTTCACGAGCCGGCGGCCGAGGAGCTCATCTCCCTAGCCTCGCCTGATTCCGAAACGGTATCCGACAGGGCCTGTTGCTTGGTCTCGACCCCGAGCAGGAACACGGCGATGCCCCCGACGAGGAACGCCGCGGACCACAGGGAGAGCACGTAGAGCAGGGACCCGCTCGCCGTCGTGGCGAGGCCGAACAGGATCCCCCCGAAGATCGGGGCGAGGATGCCGGCTATCCGGGACATCCCGCTCGCCCATCCCACGCCCGTCGCGCGGATCTCGGTCGGGTATAGCTCTGGCGTCCACGCGTACAGCGCCCCCCACGCGCCGAGGGCGAAGAAGCTCATCAGGATCGAGGCGACGAGTATCATCCCCGGGCTAGCCGAGATGGCGAAAACGAAGGTGAAGACGCCGCTCGCGAGGAGGTAGACGGCGAGCGTGTTGCGGCGGCCCCAGCGTTCGAGCAGGTAGGCGGCCGAGAAGTACCCGGGCACCTGCGCCAGGGCGAGGATAAAGGTATTCGAGTATGTCCGGATGGAAGAGAAGCCCTGCTCGGCGAAGGTCAGGGGCAGGAAGGTGAAGATACCGTAGTAGGCTAGGGCGATCGAGAACCACGCGATCCACAACATCAGCGTGGACCTCTGCAGCCCGGACGCCCACAGCCTGGCGACCGTTACCCCGCCCTGCTTCTCCCCGGCTAGCAGGTTGCCTTCCGGCATGGGCTGGCCGTTCTGGTCCGCTATGTCGGCGAGGATCTCCCTCGCTTCTTCGGTTTTTCCGGAGATCGTGAGGTAGCGCGGCGACTCCGGGATCCTGCTGCGGATCCAGAGCACCAGGAGCGCCGCGACCGCCGACGTCGCGAGCAGCGGCCGCCAGCCGACCGTCGGCACCAGAATCCACGCGAGCCCGGCGGCCAGGATCGTGCCGACGGCCCAGAAGCTTTCTAGGAGGACCAGGTTGCGTCCCCGGTTCCTGCTCGGCAGGAACTCGGCGTAGACGGCGAAATCTAGCGGGAGCGCGCCCCCGAGCCCGAAACCGGTGAAGAAGCGGAGCACCGCGAGCCACTCCCAGCCCGGCGCGAACGCGGAAAGGAGGCCGAACACGGCGAAGATCAGGACGGTTAGCTGGAAGCCCGTGCGGCGTCCTATGTAATCCGAGATGGTGCCCCAGAACCAGGCGCCCAACAGCATCCCGGCGAAGGTCGCTGTGGCCAAGAGGCCGGCCTGGGCCGGGGAAATCCCGAACTCCGGGATTATCGCGGGCAGCGCAAACCCGAGCAGCAGTACCTCCGCGCTGTCCGCCACCCACGTCACCCCGCAGACGGCCAGCAGCCTTTTCTGGAACCTCCCGAAGCCGATCCGATCTATGGCTTCCTGGACGGTCAGCGTGCCCGCGATAGCGCTCATGCCGGTACTCCTCCCCCGTTTCTCCCTTTGCTCACCCGGTCAGATCTCGGGCCCTCTCAGGTAATCGATGATCTTCTCCATCGCGTTGTCCCTGTGCCGCCTCTGCGCCGCGATGACCCCCTCGACGTCCCTCGTCCCGCACGCCTCGAGGATCGCCCGGTGATCCTCGTGCGCTCGCCTCGACCACTCCGGGCCGAAGATCAAACCCCGATAAGCTTCGGAGTTCTGCCACAGGAGGTCGATCATGTGGCAGAGCCTGGGTAGCTCCGACCTCTCGAAGATCAGGAAGTGAAACTCGACGTTCGCCTCGCTGTAGCCGACGACGTCGCCGGCCTCGGCGAGCGCCTCCATCCGGGCCAGCGTCTCCTCAAGACTCCGGACGAGCGTATCGTCGATGTTCTCGACCGCCCGCCGCGTGACCTCCTCTTCGAGCAGCCCCCTCGCCAGGTAGATCTCCTCTAGCTGGCCGACCGAGAGCTCGACCACCTTGTACCCCCGGTAGGGCTCGTAGGTTACCTGCCCCTCCGCCTCCAGCGTCTTCAACGCCTCGCGCACCGGCACGGAACTCACGTTCAACCTCTGGGCGAGATCCAGCTGTCGCACCCACTGGCCCGGCTCGAGCTTGCGGGTCATGATCGCCTGCCGAATCTCCCGTAGCACCGAGTCCTGGGCCGTCGGCAGCTTCCCGTCCCCCCCAGGCCCCCTTCCCACACCGTCGGATCCCGGATCCAGATTCTGCATCCTGGAGCTCACCCCAAATTTAATATAATATTAGATTCCGTGGTCAGTATAGCGTACGGGCGGCTCGCGGGGCAACAGGACGCCGCCCGTGAGTACGGATGAGCGACGAGGCGCGGCGGGAGCGTCGGCGGGAGGAGCTGGAGCTCGTGCGGCGGGCCTTGCTGGGGGCGGGGCTCGGGCGCGAGGGGGAGGATCTCGAGCGTCTGTTGCCTTGGTACAGGGTGCATCGCGACAGCGCGGCCAGGATCTCCGAGCTACCCCTCTCGAGGGTGGAACCGCAGATCGTGTTCGACCCGAGGTGGCGCGGCTGACCTCGCTAGCGAGGTTATCGGTGGCGGAGGCTTCTGGCCTGATCCGGGCCAGAGAGCTATCTCCGGTGGAGCTAACGGGTGCGGTGCTCGAGCGGATCGAGGACCTCGATCCCCGCGTGGAGTCGTACGTCTCCGTCTTCTACGACGAGGCGCTGGCCGCGGCCCGGGAAGCGGAGATCTCCGCCACCGGGACGCGCGATCCCCTGCACGGCATCCCGGTGGCGCTCAAGGACCTCTACGACCTCGAAGGCACGCCGACGCTCGCGGGCTCCCGCGTGCGCGAGGGGCACGTGGCCGACCACGATAGCGCGGTGGTCGGGCGGTTGCGGGCGGCCGGGGCAGTCTTTGTCGGAAAGACGGTGACGCACGAGTTCGCCGCGGGGGTGACCTCTCCCCCGACGCGCAACCCCTGGGATCTGGATCGGGTGCCAGGGGGCTCGTCCGGCGGTTCGGGGGCGGCGGTGGCGGCCAACCTCTGCCTGGCCGCCACCGGCACAGACACGGCGGGCTCTATCCGGATACCCGCGGCGGCGAACGGCGTGGTCGGCCTCAAGCCCACCTTCGGCCGCGTCTCCAGGCGCGGCGTCGTGCCCCTGTCGTGGTCGTTGGATCACGCCGGGCCCATCGCCGGTTCGGTTCTCGACACCGCGTTGATGCTACAAGCTATGGCGAGTTACGACCCGGCCGACCCGTGCTCCATCGACGAGCCTGTCCCCGACTTCGCGGCCAGGGCTGGCGATGGCGTCGAGGGCCTCAGGGTCGGGGTGGCGCGAGGCTGGTTCGCGGAGCGCGTGGAGCCTTACGTCGAAGAAGCCGTGTTGGAGGCGGCCCGCGTCCTGGAAGGACTCGGCGCCGCGGTCGAGGAGACGGAGGTGCCACACCTCGACGCGGCGGAAGATGTCCATTCGACCATCCTCTCCGCCGAGGCCAGCGCTTACCACCTGCCAGATCTACGGTCCAGGCCCGAGCACTACGGGCGCGGTACGCGGGCCTTCCTGGAGGGGGGTCTGTTGGTCGCAGCCACGACTTACCTGGACGCGCAGCGCGCCCGCGAGCTCGTCCGCCGGGGCTTCAGGCAGGCGTTCTCGGGATACGACGTCCTTCTTGCGCCCGCCCTACCCGCGACCGCCGGTGCGTACGGCTGCCGCAAGGTGAAGATCCAGGGCGTGGATGAGGACATCGCCGCCTCTTACGTGCGGCCTTCGCTCCCGGCCAGCCTCTCCGGGCTGCCCGCATTGTCTGTGCCGTGCGGCTTCCACGATGGTCTACCTCTTGGTCTGCAGATCATCGGCAGACCCTTCGACGAGCGAACGGTGCTCCGGGCAGGACACACCTACGAGCAGGCGACCGGGCACCACCTGAAACGTCCCGAACTCGCCTGACACGGTTTGGTGGGGGCGGTTCGCGAACCGCCCGTACCACGCGAACCGCCCCTACGCGATCTGCTTGTCCTGCTCGACCAGGACCCGGCGGAGAACCTTAGATCCTGGCCGAGGTCCTGGCGCGGGGGCATCCAGGCCACCCGGAGCAGCCGGCCTCGACCGTTCTACCGTCGCCGGGCTGAGGCGGCGAGTCGGCGGCCTCCTGGGTACGTGGGGCTTGCGGTCGGAGTAGACTCTAGGAGTTTGTAATGGTCCCGCAACGCGCGGAGGGTGACGCACATGGCTGGCAGGTTGGATGGCAAGGTGGCGGTGGTGACGGGCGCATCGAGCGGCATCGGAGAGGCGACGGCTGATGCGCTGGCCAGGGAAGGGGCGGCGGTCGTCGTCGCGGCGAGGCGAGAGGACAGGCTCGCCGGGCTCGTCGAGCGGATCGAGGGAGCCGGCGGGCGGGTGCTCGCCGCGGTGTGCGACGTCGCGGACGAGAGCCAGGCGCACGGCCTGATCCGGAAGGCCAGGGATGAGTTCGGTAGCGTCGACATCCTGGTCAACAACGCCGGCGTCATGCTCCTCTCCACGATAGGCAAAGGCCTCTCGGACGAGTGGCGCCAGATGTTCGACGTGAACGTGCTCGGGCTCCTTTACACCACCGACGCCGCAATAGCGGCGATGAAGGAGCAGGGGTCGGGGCACCTCGTCAACGTCTCCTCGGTCGCCGGGCGCAAGGTGACCCGCGACTCCAGTGGGGTCTACGCGGGCAGCAAGTTCGCGGTAGTCGCCATCTCGGAGGGCCTGAGGCAGGAGCTCCTGGAGGACAACATCAGGGTCACGGTCGTCGAGCCGGGGGCCGTCGCGACCGAGCTCACGGACCACATAACCGACGAGGACGCCAGGGACGCCGTAAGCGCCCTGCACAACCTCGAGATCCTGCAGTCAGAGGACATCGCCAACGCCATCGTCTACGCGGTGACGCAGCCAGACCGGGTGAGCGTTAACGAGATCCTGATCCGGCCGACCCAGCAGCCCGTGTAGGCTTCTGGTTACCGACTTCGGTAGGGGACGTTCGCGAACCGTCCTTGCTCGCGCGACTGCAGCCGGGCAAGACGGAGCCAGTATACACCTCCGCCGTCCAGGCCCCCGACAACATCGGGGACGAAAGCATGCCGGGGCAGGGCGTAAACACGTTCAAGCCCACCCGGGGGACGATCGTAAGTGGCGACGGTAACCCGAGCCCGGCTGTGTCCAACGCGCCTGCCCGCGTCCCTCCGTACGCCGGCCTGGACGATACGGCGCTTTCGAAATGGGATCAAGCGCGGCTAGACCGGCTCGATGGTGCCCTCGTACCTGAGGCCCTGGATCTTCCCCTCTTCTCCCGCGTCCACGAAGAATACCGAGGTCTCGCCGGACGGTTGGATGATCTCCCCCTCGACGCGCAGCGGGGAGCCTTCGGATACGGTCCCGAGCGGTAGCCGCTCGCCGTCGGCATCGTAGGAGTAGACCCGTGCCTCGCCGCCCCGAACCGAGATCTGCGCCGTGAGCCTGTAGGCGCCGGAGAGCTCTTCCTCCTCGTCGTCCGCGTCTCCGAAGTCGATGCCGACGGAGCCGCTCACGCTCTCCGCGGCGCCGCTGCAAGTTACGGTCCGCTCGGCGAGCAGACCGCCGGTCGAGGTGCAGGTCTGGCTGTAGTTTGAGATCGTCCCGCCCTCGCATCCGGCGAGCAAGGCGCCAAGGGCGAGGATGAGCAACAACCTTCTCAAGGTGCGTGGATCCGGGGCAACACGCGAAGTCATACGGAGCGCCTCGCTAGGGCCGGGCGGGAGAGCCCGCAAGCTGGCCGCTAGCGACGCGCCCCTCTTCGGCCTCGACCAGCCGGTTCAGGGACTCGACGGCTACCTCGAGCTCGGCGCGGCGGGGCTCGGTGGTCGTGAAGTACCGCTGCAGGAAGTTGCCTACGGCGATCGACGGTCGGGTCTGGCCAACGATAAACCAGGCCTCCGAGATAAAGATGAACTGCAGGATGGCGTAGCCCCACCAGTCGATAAACGGGTCGAGCAAGGCCGCCAGAACGATGTAGCTCAGAATGTTGGTGCCGCAACGAGGATGGATGCGGCTGCTCTTCCTCGCCCCTTCCAGCGTCACCTCCCCGTAACTCTCGTAGGCGGCGACGACCTTGTGCTCGGCCCCGTGGTAGCGCCCGATCGGCGTGAACTTCATCGCCGCGAAAAACAGGAGGAGCACAGGCAGGATCGGGAACTCAGCGAAGAAGGCGAAGACCCCGCCGAGCGGGCCAGCCCCGCTCCCGAACTCCATCAGGCGAACGAACAGCCAGAGGCCCGCGAGGGTGGCCAGGAAGAACAAGAGGACCCAGAAAGAGCCCACGACCTGCATGACGAGCCGGCCCCAGAAAAAGACGGACCGGATTATGGGCACGCGGGAGAGGCGCAGGATGGCGGGATTCTTCGGCTTCTTTATGTTGGAGGGCTGGACCTTTACGTGGACCTTGCCCTTCCGCCGATACGCCACGCTCATGTAATTCGGGCCGAAGAGGTCCAGGCCGTCCCAATGGGCCATGCCGCCGAAAAGCAGGCGCTCCTTCTTCTCTCCTTCTGCGGAGTCTCTCGCCAAAACGCTCCCTCTTCGGCCGGGATCAAGGAACAAGAGGTTAGCACGTCGGCCGGGATGCGTGACCGCGGGCTTCGGTTTTTCGGCCCGTCCGGCTGCGGGTAGAATGGCTGCCGGAGAGCAGGCTACCTCGAGGAGACGCCTTGCAAGGGTCGGGCGAGACCGCGCGGACCCGCGTAGTCTACGTTGGCATCGGGATCATCTTCGCGCTCGTGCTCGCCAGCTACCTGGTCTACCAGATCGCGGTCGTTGTCCTCGTGTTGCTGCTCACGCTGCTATTCTCGGTCATCATCAGCGCCCCCGTGGACTACCTAGAGCACCGGGGCGTGAGCCGGGGCCTCGGCACGCTGGCGGTCTTCGGGGGGCTGGTGGTCGGGCTCACCGTGCTGGGCGCCGCGCTCGCCCCGACCATCTCGGATCAGGCGCGGGAGCTGCGGGAGACCTTCCCGGTGCTCCTGGAGAACGCGCAGGACGTCGCGGCGCGGCTGCAGGATGCCCTCGGCCTCGGGACCTCGTTCGGTCTTGACGGGCTCAACGTGGTGGACTCGGCGCGTAACTTCTTCTCGGGCGGCACGCTGACGACGGTGGCGAACGTGGGCGCGGGCGTGGCGAGCGTGCTGTCCTTCGCGGTGGTGATCGTCATCGCCACCATCTACGCCGTCGCGCGGCCCCGGCCGCTCATAGACGGTTTCGTGGCCCTCTTCCCCGCGGGGCGCAGGCAGGAGGTGCGCGAGATCCTGGGCCGCATGTACGTGACGGTCCAGCGCTGGTTCGTGGGCCAGCTCGGGTCCATGCTCATCATCGGGGTCCTCTCGACCGTGGCGCTGTACCTGATCGGGATCCCCTTCGCGCTGTTGCTCGGAATCTTCAGCGGCCTGATCTCGTTCATACCGTTCGTGGGGCCCCTGATCTCCGTGATACCGCCCGTCCTCCTGGCCCTGATCGGCACGCCCATAGACGCCCTGTGGGTGGTTCTGGCCTACGCCATCATCCAGACGATAGAGTCCTACCTGCTGCAGCCCCTGATCATGAGCCGGGCCGTCTCGTTGCACCCCGCGGTCGTGATGTTCGCGTTGCTGATCATGGGCACGCTCTTCGGCTTTACCGGCGTCCTGCTCGCCGTCCCGCTTGTGGCCGCGCTGCACGTCTTGCTGCGTGAGCTCTGGATAGAGCGCATGGACACTTTGGGCACGGACACGAACCCCCCGGAAGAGGAGCCCAAACCTAAGCGGACGGGGCGCCGACTGTGGCGAGCCGCAAGAGGCCTCTTTCGTTCCTGAGCTCCCTCTCGGCGAGGAAGCTCGTGGTGACCCCGCCCCGACCGAACTCCTCATCGTCGAGTATCGCCAGGTGCAGCGGCAGGGTGGTCTCAAGGCCGACCAGGGCGAACTCGTCCAGCGCCCGCACGCCGCGCCGGATCGCCGCGCCGCGGTCGGCGCCGTGCACGATGAGCTTGGCCAGCAGCGAGTCGTAGTACGGGGGGACCGTGTAGCCGGCGTAGAGGTGCGAGTCCACCCTCACCCCGGGTCCGCCCGGCGGGTTGTAGAACTCGACGGGCCCGGCCTGGGGCAGGAAGTTGCGGCTCGGGTCCTCCGCGTTGATCCTGAACTCGATCGCGTGCCCTTCGGGGACGAGCGCCTCGTCCGGGACCTCGAGCCGCTCGCCGGAGGCAACCCTGAGCTGCTCGGCCACCAGGTCGGCCCCGCTCACCATCTCCGTCACCGGATGCTCGACCTGCAACCGCGTGTTCATCTCTATAAAGAAGTACTCGCCGTCCGCGAAGACGAACTCGACCGTGCCGGCCCCTTCGTAGCCCAGCCAGTCGACCAGGGATAGCGCGGCGGTCTTCAGGCCGTCCCGCACCTCGTCCGGCAGGCTGGGTGCGGGCGACTCCTCGAGCAGCTTCTGGTAGCGGCGCTGGATCGAGCAGTCCCTCTCCGGAAAAGCGACCCTCGTGCCCGAGGCGTCCGCGAGCACCTGAACCTCGACGTGCCTGAGCCTCTCGAGGTACTTCTCGACGTAGACCGAGCCGTCCCCGAAGCTGGCCGCGGCCTCGCGGCTCGCCTCCAGGTACGCGTCCTCGGCCCGCGCCTCGTCGTACACCACGCGCATCCCCTTGCCCCCGCCCGCGGCGCTGGCCTTGATGACGAGCGGGTAGCCGATCTCGTCACCCACACGCCGTACCTCGGCGACGCTCTCGCAGGAGCCGTCCGAGCCCGGCATGACGGGGACACCGGCCTCTTCGGCGGCCTTGCGAGCCTCGGCCTTGTCGCCCATGCGGGCTATGACGCGCGAAGAGGGGCCGACGAACGTCAGCCTGACCCGCTCGCAGATCTCGGCGAAGCGCGCGTTCTCGGCCAGAAAGCCGTAACCAGGGTGGATCGCGTCGGCGCCGGTGAGCTCGGCCGCCGAGATGATGGCCGGCACGTTGAGGTAGCTGCCGCTCGCCGCCGGCGGGCCGATGCACACGGCCTCGTCGGCGAGCATGCGGTGCAACGAGTCGGCGTCGGCGGTGGAGTAGACCGCGACGCTCCTGATCCCGAGCTCACGGCAGGCCCTGATGACGCGCAGGGCGATCTCGCCCCGGTTCGCTACAAGGACCTTACCTACCACCGGCCCCTACGCTTCGGGCCTGAGATAGAAGAGCGGCTGATCGTACTCGACACCGGCGGCGTTCTCGGCCAGGACCTCGACGACCTCGCCCGAGACGTCGGCTGAGATCTCGTTCATCAGCTTCATCGCCTCTACGATGCACAGGACCTCGCCGGTCCTCACCGTGTCCCCCACCTCGACGTACGCGTCCTCCCCGGGCGCCGGGGCCCTGTAGAAGGTCCCGACAAGCGGCGAGCGCACGGGGTGCAGCCCGTCCATCTCTACAGCGGAAGGTCCTGCGGGCTCCGGGACGTTCTCGGGCACGGCCGCGAAGGGCGCGGCCTGACCCTCGGGCCTGGCCTTGACCGAGATCTCGACGTCGCCCTGCCGCACCCGGATCTCGCCCACCCCGCTCTCGCGCACGAGGTCCACGAGCCGCTCCACCTCCTGCAGCGGCAACGCCTCCCGGTGACTCTGTTCCTGTCCTGTCTCGTCTACCCCTTGCATAGCCTCGGATTCTACACGTCGTGCCGTGGGAAAGTGCGCCCCCGGATGTACAATGCCGTGAGGTCCCATGATCGAGGTCGCTTGAGCATCCGAGTCCTTGACCCCCGGGTCGCCCAGCAGGTCGCCGCCGGGGAGGTAGTCGACCGTCCAGCCTCCGTGGTGAAGGAGCTGGCCGAGAACGCCCTGGACGCGGGCGCCACTCGCGTCGAGGTGGAGCTCGGCGACGGCGGAACCTCCCGCATCCTGGTGCGCGACGACGGCTCCGGCATGTCGCCCGAGGACGCCGGTCTCTCGGTCCTGAGGCACGCGACGAGCAAGATCCGGGCCGTCGGGGATATCGAGGCCGTGACGACACTGGGGTTCCGCGGCGAGGCGCTCCCGTCGATCGCGAGCGTCTCGTCCTTCTCGCTCACGACCTCGACCGGCGAAGGCAGCGGGTCGCGCATCGCCGTCGAGGGCGGCGCCGAGGCCGAGGTCTCCCCCGCCTCCCACCCCAGGGGCACGACCGTGCTCGTGGACAGGCTTTTCTACAACGTCCCGGCCAGGCGGGCTTTTCTCAGGGGCGCGCGGGCGGAGCGGGCGGCGATCTCCGAGGTCATGACCCACCTCGCCCTAGCCCACCCCGAGGTTGCCTTCCGGCTGACGGAAGGGGGCAGGGACTACCTTTCTTTGCCCGCCGCGCGGGATCTCCTGGAGCGCCTGGCCCAGACGCTGGGCGTCGCCAAGGCGCGCGCGATGCGCAGGGTCGAGTACGAGTCCGGTGCATTCAGCATCATGGGCTTCGCCGCGCTGCCGAGCCTCACCGAGGGGAGCCGCGCCCACCAGACGATCTCCGTGAACGGCCGCTTCGTGCGGGCCGAGAACCTGCACCGTGGGCTGGACGACGCCTACCGCGCGACCGTCCCGGGCGGCCGTTACCCGCCCGTGGCCATCGAGCTGGACGTGGACCCGAGGAGGGTGGACGTGAACGTCCACCCCACCAAGCAGGTCGTCCGCTTCTCCGAAGAGCGGGCCGCGCGCGACGCCGTCGCCGCCGCCGTCCGCACCGCCATAGAGTGGCGCCCGCCGGCCCCCACGACTTCTCCCCGCCAGACGGAACGGACCTTCACCCAGGAGCGGCTCTCGCCGCGACCGTCGCCCCATTCCTGGGAAGGCCCCCCCCGCACGGCCGAGGACCGGCCAGCCTACCCATCCCCGGCGGCGCGCGACCTGCGGGAGGTGCGCGAGCGTCTCGCGGAGGCCTCCATGCCGCTGGCGGAGGAGCGGGCGCCCTACGGAGAGCTGCCCGAGCGCGGCGCGCTGCCGGCGCTCGAGGACCTGCGGGTCATAGGCCAGCTCGCCGCCGGCTACATCCTCGTCGAGGAGCCAGAGGAGGCCATGTGGGTGGTGGACCAGCACGTAGCCCACGAGCGGGCCATCCTGGACCGGCTGCAGGACTCGGACAGCCCCGCCACCATGCAGAGCCTGCTCGTCCCCGAGGTCGTCGAGCTCTCGCCCTCGGAGACCGAGGCCGCAGCCGCGAGCCTCGATGAGCTCTCCGTCTACGGCTTCGAGGCCGAGCCCTTCGGCCCGCGCTCCATCAGGGTGACGGCCGTGATCTCCACGCTCGCCGACAGGGACATCGCGGGCGCCTTCAAGGACGCCCTCTCCGCCATTACCGGAACCGACCCGGGCCACAACCGCGAGGACCGCATCCTGGCCACGATCGCCTGCCACTCGGCCGTCAAGATGGGCGACAGGCTCTCCCAGCCCGAGATGGAGGCCCTCGTAAAGGACTGGCTCACCAGCCGCCTCCCAGCCACCTGCCCGCACGGCCGCTCCATCTGCTTCCGCCTCGGACTGCACGAGGTTGCCCGCAAGCTCGACCGGCACTGAGTTGAGCGCGTCCTTCTGGTTCCTCGGCGCGATCTCCTGCGCCCTCGCCAGTGCGTTTTTCTGGCTGCTCGCGCTGCGCGCCGGGGACAGGACCCTGGCCTTGATGACGGCGGCCGCCACCGTGGCCTGCTGCGTGGCCGCCTTCTTGCTTATGAGGATGCTTTGAAATAGGCGGCCGACAGGGACCACGAGGTCGACGAGCTTGCGAGGGAGCTTTTCTTGGCATTGTGCTAGGATGCCCCATCGCGATAGGCATTGAGCCGTCAGAAACGGGAGGGGTGACGGGATGAGTTGGTATCTGGAGGCGCTCAAGAAGTACGCCGTTTTCGGCGGCAGATCCAGGCGCAAGGAGTACTGGTACTTCGTGCTCTTCAACCTGATCGTGTATGTGGTGCTGACGATGATCGATTTCCTCCTCGGCACCTTCAGCTTCTCCGCCAACGTAGGCCTGCTGAGCGGCATCTACAGCGTGGCGGTCATCATTCCGACGCTGGCGGTGGCCGTGAGGAGGCTTCACGACATCGACCGCACCGGCTGGTGGTTGCTGATTGGCCTGATTCCGGTAATAGGGACGATAGTGCTCATAGTGTTCCACGTGACGGACAGCACGCCGGGCAACAATCGGTACGGCCCCAACCCGAAGGAAGCCGCCACCAGGGTGGTCTGAGGCACCCTTAGGCTCGTCCCGGGCATTGCCCACTACCGGGTCTTCCTCGTCCCCATAACCGCGCAGGTCCATCTCTGCCGCGTTGAAGCGCCCCGGTGGGAGCCATTAGAAGGTAGCTTGGTACGCCCTGCTCAGAACTTCGCGTGGTGCCGATCGAAGTCGGTGCGCGCCATACGGGTGCTTGTCAAAGACGATCCAAAAAGTGCGATACTGCACCTTTGCGATTGCTCCAACTTGGAGTCAATGATCCCCTACGGGAGGAGCGAGAAGATGCGCAGGCTGGTAACGCTAATCGGGATGGGGGCGCTGCTCGTCGTGGTGGCCGCCGGGATGGCTATTGCCATCACGAAGACGTGCAACGACAGGCTCCCCTGCGAAGGTACCGAGCGCGACGACGTGCTCTACGAGCGGTTGGGCGCGGATCAGGACCGCATAAAAGGCCTGGACGGGCGCGACGTGATCGACGCGAACACCTTCGACCCGGACAAGGACATTTTGCTCGGGGGAGCTGGGCGCGACAGGCTGCTCTCCAACGACACGGATCAGAACGACCTGGCCAACGGCGGCCGGGGCCGCGACACCTGCTACGTCAACCAGCGCGACCGTGTCAGGAGCTGCGAGGTCGTGCGCAGAGCAATATTCAGGGCCGGGACCAGCGACGTGTCGGCAGACCTGGCACGGGGGGCGTTCGGGAGGTAATAGCGCACTACGCCGTCTGCCGGGTCTCGGTGGGCGCGTTGGGACGCAGCCACAAAGCGACGTGGGCGGGTTGCATCGTCTCCTCGACCACCGCTTCGAGATGGTCGCTCAGAGCGTCGAGGTCTGTCTCGTTCCTCAGCCTCTCTGAGAAGGCCTCGAGGCTCTTCCTCGCGTCGTACTTGCTGCGGTAGAAGCGGCGGTCCACGAACGCCTGCACCCTGCGCCTGAGGGGGTTGAACCCGGCCGCGATTGCCAGCGTGGACGCCACGATCGCGAGCTGCGACTCCTCCCCGGTCAGCGTCCGGAAGAAGTACTGCAAAAAGACCACGCCACCAACGTAGACCGCGGCAAGCGTGGCGCTCAGGGTGCCGTAGACGAGGGTGCGGTTGATCAGGACGTCTATGTCGTAGAGGCGGTGCCTCACGATCGCGATGCCCGTGAAGACCGGCAACCCGAGTATGGCGACGGACATTACGAAGATGCTGACCGGCACGCTCCAGCGGCCGATCAGGCCACCCACGCAGATGGCGCCGACCGCCACCGCGCCCCAGTAGGCGAGCCACTTGATCTGCTGGCGTTGCTCGCTGCCGGCTCGCCGGAGCCGAACGATGAGCGAGCCGGCGGCCGCCACAAGGGAGCCAGCGGCCAGGACGCTGCCCGCGACCCCCACCGCTCCCACGATCGGGCTTTCGACGCCGTAGGGGTTCGCGATCTGCGGGAAGTCTGTGAGCGGACCGGCCCGCAGCGCGTAGCCGGCCACGACGCCGGTGACCCCGAGGGCGGCGCCCCAGGCCACGGGTCGCCAGCGGGGCGAAGGTAGCCGACCGCCGGGGAACAACAGCAGCACGAAGCTCGTGGGGACGTAGGTCAGTAGGATCCACAACCACGAACTGAACCAAGCCGCCGCCTCGCCCGCGCTCCCCGGGCCGAAACCGCTCGTGAGCCAGAACTCGGCGTAGTCCCCGGCGAAGGAGTTGAGGCCTATCATCACGCCCACGCCGCAGAACAGCCATCCTATCGTGTTGCGGGGGTGGCGGGAGGCGATGATGGCGCCCACGCCCGAGAAGGCGAGCAGCGTAACCAGGTCGGCTACGACGCTGCCATCGCTCACCTCGCCGCCGGATTGGAGGTTCAGAACGGCAGAGCTCGCCGCACGGGACAACACGATCCCACCAACTAGCAGCGTCAGGGATAGCGCCGCGAGCGACGAGGCGAGCCAGGCGGCGGCGCGGCTCCTCGTCCCGCCGACCCCTCGGCCCCGCTCGCCCGTCCGTAGCGCCATGACACCACTCTACAGGGCTACCGTCTCCCGAACGTTACGACAACCGTTACGAAACCAGGCCGGAAGCAAGCCCGGGGAAACTCCTTCTGGACATCGGCGTCTAACAACGTCGAGGCAACCGCTAGTACGTCCGCACAACCAGCTGCCGGGGTCTGTCGCTCCCTGATTCACCAGCGCCGTAGAATTTCTAGGCACTCGAGTGAAAAGGGCGCGAGGGAAGGGTTGAGGCAATTACGCCCCGGTCCCCCCTTCGGTATTCGAACGCACCGCCCTCTGCCCAATAGCGCGGGGTTTCATCCTCTCGCAGTTGGTCACGACATCGCCGGTGTCGAAAGCGACCAAGTCGTTGTTCGTGACGCCGGGGGCGTCTTCTCCGCAGTCAACGAAGTCCCCCCAGCACCGTCGTTGACAAGTACCCGGTCGCTGCTGCCCCCGGCGCGTACGGTATCTAACCCCCCCGGCTCGTGATGCCGTTGAACCCTGCATTCCCGAAGATGGTGTCGTCCGAGGGGCTGTTGACGGATACGACAGTGATGGTGGGACCCCGCCAGTTTATGGTGCCCGTGCGGTCCGCGTTTGCCACCTCGGGCCTGCTAGGAGAGCTGACCAGGTTGATGGTAAGGGCCTTGGTCGTGTTCTTGAACCACAGTTGGTTGCCGTTGAAGCCGTCGATATTGTCGTCGTTTATGGTGTCGTGGCCCCACCCGTCGGTATCATAATTGTAGCGGTCGAATGAGTCGGCCTGCCCTTCGAGCGTATCGTTGCCCGTCCCCCCGTTGAGGGCGTCTGGGTCGTCGCCACCGCGGAGGAGGTCGGCGCCTGATCCCCCAATCAGGGTGTCTACGCTTCCGAGGCCCCGCAAGGTGTCTGCCCCACCGACGCCCCTGATGTCGTCGCGGAGGGTGCCTCCGGTCATTAAGTCGCCCTGGGCAGTACCCACACAGAGATCTCCTGCCCTATTAGGACAGCTTATGTTGGCCGCGAGAGCTGCCCCGCATGCGAGCAGCACCGATAGGGCTGTGGTAGCCAGCAGCAGAACGCTCCTCTGCATCCTTACCTCCTGCCATGGCGAAGCGGAGGAACGAAGGACTTCGGGCGCCCGCGCCGTCCCATGGCGTAGGCGGGACGGGTTACGTGTCACGCACATGCAGTGATACTTGCGTATTCGGGCCAGGTGGACTTTTGTGAGCAGGCCGCCTAGCGGGGTGTTGGGTAGGACACTTGGCCCATTTACCTGCTCGCGCGAGCGGGACTAGAGTGAATATTTGCGTGACGTGGGGTTGTCGCGCGAGGCTCAGGACGCCTTCACGAACACCCTCTCGCGAGAAGAGTCGGACGAGGTCTACGAGCGCTACCACATACCCGCCTCGGGCAGGCTCGTGTGGGTCGGGGCCACCGCCAACTTCACGCCGGGGCACCAGGAGAACTACGTCAACTTCAGGAACGAAGACCGCGCGCCCTTGCTGTTCATAGCGGGTAGCGAGGACAACATCATCCCGCCCGCGGTCAACGAGTCCAACGTCAAGCACTACCGCCACGCCAAGAGCCCCACCGACTACAAGGAGTTCGAGGGACGCTCGCACTACGGCGTCATCGGGGGCGAGGGCTGGGAGGAGGTCGCGGACTACGCCCTGGAGTGGGCCACGGAGCACGCGACGAAGCAACCCGCCACCTGATCCCGACCGCATCCGGGAAAGTCACCCGCGGGATCCCGCGCGGTCCGCTCCGGTGGGCCCAGGATCGTGCATCTCCTATCGCAGACGGATCGGCGTGCGGGTCTTCGCTCGCGTGCGGCGCGTGAGGTCGCGGCGTCAGGCGGGGGTGGAGGAGTTGCTCTTTTCTTGCGGCATCGGCCACGGGTCGACCTCGACCACCTCGGATGGCGGGCGGTTCAGGTACTCGGGGTAGCTGCCCTTGTAGCCCAGGAGCCTGGCTATTGGCGCGAGGATGGCGAAGAGGACCTTCTGTATGGCCCGCGGGGGCTTCGTGAAGTACAGGACGTCCTCGAACTCGCGGGCGATAAGGGCGGCCTGCAGGAGGTTCGGCATGCCCTTGGCGTTCGTCTTGCCGTCCTGGGCTAGGCCGAAGGTGTTCAGAATCGCTTCCTCGAACCTGCGCCCCGGCCGGATCTCGATGACCACGTGCGCCTCCTCGTCCCCGGCGTTCCACCAGTCGTGCGCGGTTCCGGGCCGCACGTGCAGCCGCTCGCCCGGCCCAGCGACCGACTCGCGCCCGTCGATGCGGAAGCCGACCCGGCCCGCGACCACGGCAAAGGTCTCCTGGATGATCGGGTGTACGTGCTCCCCCGCGACGGCCCCGCCGGGGCGGACGTAGAGGTCGACGATCAGCAGCTCCCCGTCCGAATCCTCCGTGCCAACGCGGATCACCCCGCGCTCGCCCGTCACGGGGTTCTCGACAACGTCTCCGGCCTTCGACATGCGATCCTCTTCTCTCTAGACTGCCCTGGCATCGTAGCGGAGCCCAAGCGTGGGCCGCATCCGCCAAAGGTCGTATTTTTCGCGGCGCTGCGCCCTGGCCGCGTTTGCCGTATAACTACGGTTCGCTGGCCAGTCGGGCGGGGGAAGGTTCTTGGGTTCGGCCGATGACAGGTTGATCGGGGTGCTCGCGGTCGCCGCGGCGGCCGCGACGTGGGGCACCCTGGGGATCTTCGCCAAGATCCTGTACGCCCAGGGCGTCTCCTTCGAGGCGCTCTCCGCGGTGCGGGCCTCCGTGGGCTGGCTCGCCATCTTCGGCTTCCTGCTGGCGACGCGCGGCACGCGGGCCCTGAGGGTCGAGCGGAGGGACCTCGCCTCCCTGGTGCCGCTGGGGCTAGTCTCGATCGGGGCCTTCTACCTGCTCTACTTCTACACGCTGCGCGAGAGCACGGTCGGGACGTCGGCCATACTGCTCTACAGCGCCCCCGCCTTCGTGGTCGTCCTGGCTTGGCTGTTCTTCAGGGAGCCGCTGAACGCGGCGAAGGTGCTCGGGCTACTGCTCACGATCGGCGGCATCGCCCTGGTGGTCGGCGCCTACGACCCGGCGAACCTGGAGGTGAGCCCCTTGATCTTGCTCACCGGTCTCCTTTCCGGGCTGACCTACGGGCTCTACGCGATCTTTGGCAGGACCGTGGCGGGCCACCTGAGCGCGCCCGTGATCCTGAGCTACGCCCTGGCCTTCGGGGCCGCGCTCCTGATCATCGCGGCGATACCCACGGCTGGCACCCTGGTCGGGCTCCCGGCGAGCTCCTACCTCATCCTGCTGATGCTCTCGGTGGTACACACGACGCTCGCCTTCGTGCTCTACACCGTTGGCATCAGGCACCTTGGCGCCGGGCGGGCCGCGATCTTCGCCAATATCGAGCCCGTCGTGGCGGGGGTTCTCGGGATCACGCTGCTGGGCGAGGAGTTGACCGTGCTGAAGGCCCTTGGCGCCGGGCTGGTGATCTCGGGCGCCGTCCTCGCACAGGTCAGGCCCGGTAAAGCTCCTCGGAGCGGCCCCGCCTGAGCAGCGCATCCACGCTGAAGCGCCCCCTCGGCGCGAGGGCAACGTGCAGCCCGAGGGCGAGCAGGCCAAGGTCGCGCGTCGCCGCGAGCCAGAGGTTGCTGGTCTCCCCGGCGGAGGAACCGAAGCACCCGCAGTCTATCTCCAGGCCGCGGGCTGCCCCCTGCAGAAGGGCGAGCAGGAACAAGGCGGTGAGGGCGTTCGTGGCCCAGGCCGAGGTCTTCGTGAACAACCCTGCGATCAGGTACAGGCCAAGCATGACCTCGAGGTAGGGCAATCCGAAAGCCGCGAGCGAGACGAACCACTCAGGCAGGCCGAGCTCGTAGGACCGGATCGAGGCCGCCAGGGAACCGGGGTCCGGGATCTTGGTCGCCCCCGCGAAGAGGAAGACGCCGCCGAGCACAAGCCGCGAGACGAGCGTGGCGTAGGGGCTCGAAAGCGCCTTGCCTGCCGCCGAAAACCGCTCTTGGCCTTTCTCCATCAAAACGGTTATAGTACCGCACGCTAGAGGCACCGACCGTCGAGGGGACTCCGTGACACGCAACGCTTCGTCCGTCAAGCACTCCGGGAAAACCGGCAAGAAAGGATCGTCCGGCTCTAACCGGGTCCTTATGCTCGTGCTGGCCGGGTTCACCGCGCTGGTCATCGTCGTGATAGCGGCGCTGGCCGTCTTTAGCACTACAGGCGGCGGCGCCGGAAACTTCACGCCCAACGACGAGGGCCTGATCCCGGTCGGCGACGAGGCCCCGGGCTTCACGGCCGAGACGGTCGGGGGCGGGAGCGTCACCGTGGGAGGCGGCGGGGCCCCAGCCACCATGCTCGTCTTCTTCGCCACCTGGTGCCCGCACTGCCAGGACGAGGCCCCGGTCATGAGCGAGCTCGAGAGCCAGTACGAGGGCTTGCAGATGGTCATGATCGGCATAGACGGCGAGGACGACGCGGCGAAGGTGCAGCAGTTCGTCGAGGAGTACGACATCCAGAGCCCGGCGGTCTACGATCCGGCCCTCGGCCCCGAATACGGGGTCTCCGGCTACCCGACGACCTACGTGCTCGACGCGGAGAACAGGGTGGTTGGCGCCCACTCCGGCGAGGCCCCGAGGGCCGTCTACGAAGGGTGGATCGAGGAGGCCCTCTAGGGTGGAGGAGGCGCCATGCCCATAGAGTTCAAGGCCGACGGTTCGGGCTACACCCTTGGGGTCGAGGAGGAGCTCGTGGTCGTGGACGCCACGACCGCCGAGCTGGCTCCCAAGATCGAGGAGATCATGGCCCGCCTCCCCGAGGACCTCGCCGAGTTCGTCTCAGACGAGCTCTTCCAGTCCGTCCTCGAGATCAAGACCCCCGTGTGCCGGACCGCGGCCGAAGCCGAGAGGCACCTGCGCGAGCTGAGGGGCAGGATCGCCTCCTGGGCCGCGGCCTGCGACGCCTCCCTGGCCGCCGCCGGCACCCACCCGTTCTCGCGCTACCGCGACCAGAAGGTTACAGACCAGGAGCGCTACAAGAAGGTGATGAGGACCCTGCGCTGGATCGCGCAGCGGGAGGTGATCTTCGGCCAGCACGTGCACGTCGGCGTGCCCGGCCCGGACGAGTGTATCGAGGCCCACAACCGCCTCTCGGAGTACGCCCCGCTCCTCCTGGCCCTCTCGGCCAACTCTCCCTACTGGCAGGGGATGGACACGGGCTACGAGTCGACGCGGGTGAAGATCTTCGAGTCCTTCCCGCGCGCCGGGATGCCCCCGGCCTTCCCCGACTACGAGTCGTTCGAGGGCTACGTGGATCTGATGGTCGAGGCAGGGGCCATGGAGGACTACACCTTCTGCTGGTGGGACGTCAGGCCCCACCCGGCGATAGGGACCATCGAGCTGCGCATCCCCGACACCCAGACGAGCCTGAAGCCGGCCATCGCCCTGACCGCCCTGACCCAGTGCCTCGTCGCCCGCTCGCTCGAAGAAACGGGCCCACAAGGCCCCTACGACCGCGAGCTGGGCATAGAGAACAAGACGCGCGCCGCCCGCCACGGCATGGACGCCGCCTTCTACGACGCCGCCGAGAAGGTCACCGTCCCGGCGCGCGACATGGCCCGCTCCCTCGTGGAGCAACTGCGCCCCCTCTCCCAGGACCTGAACTGCGAGAACGAGCTCGTGGACATCCTCGAGATAGTCGAGGGCGGCACCGGCAGCCAACACCAGCGCCGGACCTACGAAGAGAGCGGCGATTTTCTGGATGTCGTCGCGTTCCTGATAGAAGGCACACGCCCCGCGCTCGCCGAAGAGCAGCGTTAGGCAGCACGCTCCCTTCGGTCGCCTGTCAGCACGCTTCGGGACTGCTGACGCAGCCCCTCGCTTTCAGCAAAGGGCTTCTGCCTGAGCCAAGAAAGCTGACGAGCTGCCCCTCGAGGCGAAGCCGAGGGGGCGGCGGGCTGACGAGCGAGCCCCTTTAGGGGCGATGCGTGCTGACAAGGCGCGACAGCGCCGTGCTGACAAGCGGAGGCTGCAAGCCGGAGCGTGCTGAACGCCTGCTTCGCAGGCGTTCTTACTCGAACCCCAGGCTCCAGGCCCGGTCCAGGTCGTAGTTCGAGTAGGCGCGGAAGGCGACCATCGTCTCTGTGCGGGCGACGCCGGGGATCTGGGCCAGCTTTTCGGGGACTATCTCGGCCAGGCGTTCGAAGTCGGGGATGCGAACCATCACGACCAGGTCGTAGGGTCCGGTCACGGAGTAGGCCTCGGTGACGCCCTCGACGCCGAGCATCGCCTGGGCCGCCTCCTGCACCCTCTCCCCCTCCGTCTTCACGAGCACGATCGCGGTTACCAAACCAGCCTCCTACAACCCGAACGTCACCGTCCCGGTGAGCGTGTTGTTGTTCAAGAGCTCCTCGTACTCCACCGGGCCCGCTTCGACGGTGGCCTCGGCGGTCTCGTCCAGCTCGCCAGGCCTGAAGCCCTCGACCTCGACCGTCGCCGCGCCGCCGTTGGCCCGCATCTGACCGATGGTGGCCGTCTGGGCCTGTCGCTCGGCCCTGGTGTTGAGGATGACCTCGACGTCGACCCCCGTCTCGGCAACCTCACCGCCGTTGACGACCGTGACGAAGAAGATGGGCTCGTCGGCCCCGGTCAGGACGACGTTCCCGTTCTGGTAGAGCGGCTGCCCGGCCACCTCGACGGCCGAGATCTGGACGCCGTGCAGGGCATTCGGGTCGTCGCGGGCGGCGCCGGCAGCCGCGGGCGCGACCTTGAAGCCGATCTTCCCGTAGTCCATAAACGGCTCAGGCTCGTCGAGGTAGCCGCCGTCCCGCTCCTGATTCGAGTCTTCGAGGGCATCCTGGACCTCGGGGAGGTAATGGTTCCTGATCACGCTGTCGCTCAGCCGGAAGTCCTCGACCGCCGTGGCCAGCGTCCCGGGGAAGTCGTCGGCGTTGCCCGAGGCCTTGACGATCTGGTCCGTCGCCCTGGCCCTGATGCCTAAAGCGCTGACCAGGTAGTGGTGGGCGTCCTCGAAGCCGGGTGGCACCTCCCCGTTCGTCAGCGCCTGGAGGTAGAGCCTCTCCGACGTCTCGGAGACCTGGTTCAGGGCCACCGCGTCGAGGTTCGCCGCGTCACCGCCGGCGGTGGCGAGGGCCCCCTGCAGCGTGGCGTTGCCCGCGTTCGAGGACTCGCTGAGCAGGCTGTCCGCGCTGGTCACGTACTTGCGGACCTGGGTCGCCTCCTGAGTCGCCACGCAGCCCCTGGCCACGAAGAAGATAAAGCCGAAGGCCATGACCAGCAGCAAGACGGAGCCGAACAGCGTCAGCCAGGCGGGGAGCGCCCTCTCGCGGCGCTTCCTCGGGCGCCGCGCCGGCGCCCTCTTGGGACGCCCCGAGGGCCTCGCGCGGCGAGACTTCGGAGCGGCCCTGTGGGATCTACGGTCTATGCGTACCCCCTGTGCGGTGTGGGCGAGGGGGGACTCGAACCCCCACGTCCTCTCGGACACTAGACCCTGAACCTAGCGCGTCTACCAATTCCGCCACTCGCCCGCGGGTCCCCCTCCCGGGAACCGTCTGTGAGACGCAGGGATTGTACCAAGCCGTCGGCCTTATGGCTAACGGCCCCTCGTGTCATAGTGGGGGCGTAGCCTATACAATAAAACCCCGACGGTGGCCGAGACGCGCTACATCGAGGGGCAGGGGCGTTACGCGCTGGCCGAGATGGTCGGTCGCGGGGGCTTCGCGACCGTCTGGCGCGCCAGGGCGGTCGGCGGACCCTCGCGCGGCGGCGACGTCGCCGTCAAGATCATCCCGGTCTACAGTTCGGGAGAGCGCTCGCGCGCCCTCAGGGAGGGCCAGATCGCCGAGGGCCTGCGCCACGAGAACATCGTCGAGACGCTCGAGGTCATCGCCGGGGACCACGACGTGTACCTGATCACCGAGTACGTGCGGGGGATGCCGCTGGACGAGGCAGCCAGGGCCTACGACGCCGAGGAGATCGTGGACGCCCTCTCCCAGATCCTGGCCGCCCTCGTCCACGCCCACGGGCAGGGAGTCATCCACCGCGACATCAAGCCCCAGAACGCGCTCGTGGACGCACGGGGCACCGTGAAGCTCACGGACTTCGGGGTCGCCTACAGGCCCGGCGACACGCGCCTGACGAGGGTGGGTTTCGCGGTAGGCACCCCCGGCTACATAGCGCCCGAGATCCTGGACGGCGCCGACCCGAGCGCCCTCACCGACATCTACGCCGTCGGGGCGACGGCCCGCACGCTGCTGGCCCACCAGCCCTACGAGCCGCCCCCGCGCCTGCGGGAGTTCGTGAACAGGGCCACCTCCCCGAACCCGGCGCACAGGCCCCAGAGCGCCTGGGCCGCCCTGAAGCTGCTGACCGGCCGCAAGGCCCCGCCCGGCGTGGCTGCCGCGGGGCGCACGACCCGGAAGGTTCCGGCGACGTTCTCCGAGAGCGCCCTGCGCCTGATCAACGGTCTCGCGGCGGGCTACCTGGGTTTCGTGCTCACCTCGAGCGTGCTGGGACGCAACGGCGCCGAGGCCCTCGGGGTGGCCGCGGGCTTCGGGGTGGCCGGCTACCTCTTGCCGCGCCTCGCGGCCCTCGGCGTCATAGTGGCCCTCGCGGTGGCGCTCCTCAGGAACGGCGTGGGCCTGGGGTTCGCGTTGCTCGTGCCGGCCGTCGGGGGAATCTGGGCCGTTGGCGTCGGCTCCGCCAACGAAGACGTGGGACGCTCTCCCCTAGGTCCGATGCTGGTCGTGCCGCTCGCCCTCGTCGGGCTCGGCGCCGGCCTGCCGCTGCTGCTGGGCGCGCTTATGCGACCCTTGGCGGCCGCCCTCTCCGCGGCGGTCGGGGCCCTGGTGCTCGTGGGCTACGACCTGACGCTCGACGACGGTCGGGTCCCCTACTCCGGCGTCCGGTTCGACGTGATCCCCGCCTCGCTCGACATCTCGGGCTTCATCGCGTGGTGCGGCTTGATCCTGAACTACGTCCAGCAACAGCACCCCGCTTTCTTGCTCCTTTTCCCATTGTGGGCAGCGATAGCGCTTGCGGTCTCGCTCGGCGAGTGGGCCGGGCGCCCCTTTGTCGGGCTAGCCGTGGGCGCGGGGGGCGGTCTGCTCGGGTACGCGGCCGTGGTCTCCGAGACGTCGAGGGCTCTCTCGGACGCTGTGCTTTCGCTCTCGCTCGCCGCTATAATGTACGCGGTGCTGAGGTACCTCGTTGCCAGGGTGAGAGGGTAAGTTTCTTTTGGGCATCCTCAAGAACATCGAAAAGCGGATGGAGTCCCTCGTCGAAGGCGTCTTCGGGCGCGCGTTCAGGCGTCAGATCCACCCCGTCGAGATCGCCAAGGCCCTGACCAAGCAGATGGACGAGGGCAGGATGGTGAGCATCTCGCGCACCTACGCCCCCAACGACTTCAGCGTGCACCTCTCGGAGGAGGACGTGGAGTCCATAAGGGCCTACCAGGACGCGCTCAAGGACGAGTTGATCCAGTACGCCTCGACCCACGCGGAGAACAAGGACTACCACCTCATGACGCCGCCGAGGGTCCGTTTCGAGGTCGAGGACTCGCTGCGCTTCGGTGAGTTCGGCATCACGGCCAAGCTGACCGGCGGGGACGGGCCGCGCGAGAAGGGCGCCCCCCAGGACACCTCGGGCCAGACCCGAATCTTCCGCACGGAGGAGACCGGGGGCGCGGCGCGGGACCAGGGTACGTCCTCCATCTCGCCGGAGGAGGCCCAGAAACACGGGCTCGCGCGGGAGGTCGTGGAGGTGGTCACCAAGAGCGGGAAGTTCCCCCTGGAGGGCCGCGGGCCCTGGACCGTCGGCCGCTCGCAGGACAACGACATCGTCATCTCGGACCCGAACATCTCGCGCCGGCACGCGCGGCTCACACGCGCCGACAACGGCTACGTCGTGGAAGACCTAGGTTCGACCAACGGGACGCTCCTGGACGGCGCCCCGATCGATCGCGAGCGCATAGAGAGCGGCGACGAGCTGACCTTCGGCCAGAGCACCGCCCGCTTCGTCCGCCGGATCGACTCCTCCGGAGAGGGCGGGAAGGACCCTTCGGGCCCAAGGGGGCGATAGGACCGTGCTCGAGCTCCAGGTGCCGCTTCTGGCGGCCAAGGCGCTGCTGTTGTTGTTGCTCTTTGCCTTTATCTACGCGGTGATGCGCCGGGGGATCGGGGACCTGCGGCGGGTCCCCGACGACGAGCCCTACGAGCCTGGGCGCCCGCGCGAGCCGCGGGGCGTCTACGCCCCGCGCGGGGCAGCGCCGGGCGAATCGGAGCTCGTCGTCGAGGACTCGGAGATCCTGGCCCCCGAGACCCGGTTCGCCGTAGAAGACGGCGCCACCAGCATCGGCCGCTCGGCGGCGAGCGACATCACCCTCAAGAGCGACGACTTCGCCTCGGGGCGCCACGCCCAGCTCACGCGCCACGGGGGGCTGCTCTACGTCGAGGACCTTGGCTCCACCAACGGCACGTTCGTCAACGGGCGCAAGACAGTCGGGGCAACCCCCCTGAGGCACGGGGACACCGTGCGGGTCGGCTCGACAACCTTCAGGTACGAAGAGTAATCTCCGGGGCTATGTTGTATCTCGAACCCTTTGGCGCCACCGACGCGGGAAAGGTCAGGTCAAACAACGAGGACGCGCTCCTCGTCGGCGAGGGCCGCGACGAGACGCTGTTCGCCGTAGCCGACGGCATCGGCGGCTTCGAGGCGGGCGAGGTGGCGAGCCACATCGCCGTCGACGTGCTCAGGGAGCTAGAGCCGGGGGCGTCCTTCGAGGCCGCCATAAAGGAGGCGAACCGCAGGATCCTCACCGTCGGCAGGGGCGACGAGAGGCTCTCCGGGATGGGGACGACCGTCGTCGCCGTTCGCTTCGGCGGCACCCGCGGGCAGCCGCGGGCCCAGATCGCGCACGTCGGAGACTCCCGCGTGTACCTGCTGCGGGACGGGAAGCTGAGGCCCGTCACCGAGGACCACTCGCTCGTCGCCGAGCTGGTCCGCAGCGGGGACCTGACCAGGGACCAGGCCGCCGAGCACCCGCAGAAGAACCTGATCACCAGGGCGCTGGGCGCTGAGGAGGACGTCGAGGTGGACACCTCGACGCTGGCCGTGGAGGCGGGGGATCGCCTCCTGCTTTGCTCCGACGGCCTCTCGGACATGGTGCCGGAGGGGAGCATAGAGGAGATCCTGGCCGCCTACCCGGACGATCCCGAGGGGGCGGCGGGCAACCTCGTCTCCGCCGCCCTTGAGGCCGGCGGCACGGACAACGTGACCGTGGTCATCGTGGACGTCAAGGAGGAGGAAGAGGAGGTCGGGCGCGAGGAGGCCTCGGGCGACACCAGGGAGATGCAGCCCGTCGCGCGTCCGGAAGGCGGGAGCGAGGACCGGCCGACGCGCGCCACCCCGGCCCCCGAGGGCCGCGTCGAGGGCGGCCCAAGCGTCTCGGCCAGGACCCCCTCCAGGCGTGGTGCCAGGCCCAAGGCGCGGAGCAAGCAAGAGCGGAGAAGGACCGCCTTCCGCAGGTTCGCGCGGGGCCTGGCGGCGGTGCTGGTGGTCGTCATCGCGCTGACGCCGGCGTACATGTGGGGGTCAACGCGCTACTACCTCGACCTCGAGGACGGCGAGGTGGTCGCCTACAGGGGGCTGCCCTACGCCCCCCTGGGCGTCGAGCTCAACGAGGAGTGGCGCAGGACGGGCATCCAGAGCGGCGAGGTCAAGACGCCATACCTCGAGCCGATAGAGTCCCACAAGCTCTACACGCAAGACGAGATAAAACAGGTCTTGCAGGACCTCGGCAAGTGACCCAGCGCGCGACCAGCCCCATGATCCTCGCCCTCCTCATAACCTCCCTCGGGTTCGCGACCCTCATCTTCGCGCAGGAGGCCGCGAGCCCGCCCCTCGTCTACGGCGCCTACTACGCCGGCACGCTGTTCGTGCTCTACCTCGGCGTCAGGCTGCTCCTGCCCCACTCCGACGTGCTGCTCCTGCCCATAGTCACGATGCTAACCGGCATCGGGCTCGTCATGATCTTCCGGCTAACATACGAGATCAGGGGGGCCAGGGACCTGGCGCTGACGCAGGCGATCTGGATCCTGGTCGGGAGCGGGGCGATGTTCTTTATCGTGGTGTTCTTCCGCAACTACCACCGCCTCTTCGACTACAAGTACCTCCTCGCCATCGGGGCGGTGGCGCTTATCGCCTCGACGTTTACCCCCTTCGGCTACGAGGTCAACGGGGCGCGGCTCTGGGTAGCCATCGGCCCGGTCAACTTCCAGCCCTCGGAGTTCGCCCGCATCGCGCTCGTCATCTTCTTCGCCGGGTACCTGGCCGAGAAGCGCGACGTCATGACGGCGACGAGCCGCACCATCCTCGGCGTCCAGATCCCGGCCCTCAAGTACTTCGGGCCCGTGGCGCTCGTGTGGGCCGCCTCGCTCGGGCTGCTGGTCTTCGAGAAGGACCTCGGGAGCAGCCTCCTGTTCTTCGCCGTCCCCCTGCTTATGCTCTACGCGGCCACCGGCCGCATAGCCTACGTGCTGCTCGGCGCGATGCTGTTCTCCGTCGGCTCGCTCGTCACCTACCTCCTCTTCGGCCACGTGCAGCTCAGGGTGCAGAGCTGGCTCGACCCCTGGCAGGACCCCGACGGCGCCGGGTTCCAGATCTTGCAGAGCATCTTCAACATCGCCGACGGCGGCCTTACCGGCACGGGCCTCGGGGCGGGGTTCTCCCAGACCATCCCCGAAGTCGAGACGGACTTTATCTTCTCCGCCATAGCGAGCGAGATGGGGCTTTTGGGGGCGACCGCCGTGCTGCTGGCTTTCCTGGCGTTCGTGTACCGCGGGATCAAGATCTCCCTTCTCGCCGAGGACGAGTCCTCGAAGCTCCTCGCCTTCGGGCTAACGGCCATGTTCGCCCTCCAAACCCTCGTCATCGTGGGCGGGGTGACCAAGGCGATACCCCTGACCGGCATCACCCTACCCTTCGTCTCCTACGGCGGCTCTTCCGTCGTCGGCAGCTTCATCCTGACAGCCCTGCTGCTGGTGATCTCCGAGCAGGCAGGCCGCCGCGAGACCGAAGAGACCCTGTACGAGGGTTCGGCGTGAACGCGCACGTCAGGCGGACGTTCTACCTCTTCGTCGCGGGGTTCGTCGCCCTCGTCG
The DNA here is from genome assembly GCA_963800975.1 of uncultured Rubrobacteraceae bacterium. Taxonomy (GTDB): domain Bacteria; phylum Actinomycetota; class Rubrobacteria; order Rubrobacterales; family Rubrobacteraceae; genus JALYGY01. The sequence goes on from CAWDDB010000005.1 coordinate 96,492, forward strand.
GGATGCTCGTCTACTGGCAGGTCTACGCCCGCGAGTCGCTGGCCAACAACCCCCAGAACGCCCTCCAGACCCAGCGGTCTATCTCGACGCCGCGCGGTTTGATCCTGGCCGGCGACGGCGAGACGGTGCTGGCCGAGAGCGTGCGGCGCAAGACCCCGGGCGGTCCCGTCTACGACAGGGTCTACCCCGAGGGCGAGGTCTTCTCCAACGTCGTCGGCTACTGGAGCATCAAGTACGGGGCGACCGGCATCGAGATCGGGCAGAACTCCGAGCTCTCCGGCACGGCCGAGCCGGCCACCCTCGACGGCCTCATGAACCAGATGAGCGGCGGTCCCACCCCCGGCAACAACGTGGTCCTCACCCTCGACCCCGAGCTGCAGCGCATCGCCTACGAGGGGCTCGGCTCCAGCGTCACGGGCAGGGGCGCCGTCGTCGCCGTCGACCCGAGAAACGGCGAGATCCTGGCGCTGGCCTCCTCCCCCTCCTACGACCCGAACAACATCGACCGGACCTTCCCCGAGCTCTCCACGGACCCCGACGCTCCCCTTATAGACCGCGCGATCCAGTCGCTCTACCCGCCAGGGTCCACCTTCAAGGTCGTGACGGCTGCGGCGGCGCTCGAGGCCGGTCTGAGCCCCACCCAGACCTTCGTAGATGACGGCAACTACGAGCTGACCGGCTACACGGTGGTCAACTACAAGGGCAAGAAGTACGGACGCGTCACCTTCACAGAGGCCCTAGTCTTCTCCATAAACGCCATCTTCGCCAAGATAGGCGTCGAGATAGTGGGGGCCGAGAGGCTCGCCGACACGGCCTACGATTTCGGCTTCGGCGATTCCTACGACGACTTCTCCCTGCCCGTGACCGCGAGCAACCTGGGACCGCCGCCGGAGGAGTGGACCCCCGGAACCCTCGCCCAGAACTCCTTCGGCCAGGGACCGGCCAGCTCCAACGCCTTCGAGATGGCGCTCGTCGCGGCGGCCGTGGCCAACGACGGCAAGCTGATGAACCCCCGCGTGGTGCGCGAGGTGCGCTCCCCGGACGGGATCATCCTCGACAGGCCAGCCCCGAGCGTCCGCAGCGAGCCGCTCGACCCGGACACGGCCCGCACGCTCAACCTGATGATGCAGCGCGTCGTCACCGATGGTGGGCTGACCGTCGCGGAGATCCCCGGCGTCAAGGTGGCGGGGAAGACGGGCACGGCCGAGACGGCAGCGGCGCCGCACTCCTGGTGGATCACCTTCGCCCCCGCGGACGACCCCAAAATAGCCGTCTGCGCCATGGTAGAGAACGGCGGCGAGGGGGACGACGCGGCGCTGCCCATCGCCGACGAGATCATGACGGAGTATCTGATGGAAAGCGGAGGTTAAGGCTATAATGCCAAGTTCATGCAGCAGCTTGTAGACAATCGCTACCGCTTGGTCAAGCCCCTTGGAAGCGGGGGCATGGCCGACGTGTACCTGGCGCACGACGACATCCTCGACAGGGACGTCGCCCTCAAGGTGATGAGCACGCGCTACGCGAGCGACGACGAGTTCGTCGAGCGCTTCAAGCGCGAGGCCCAGAGCGCAGCCGCGCTCTCCCACCCGAACATAGTCTCCATATTCGACCGCGGCGCCTCGGAGGACGGGACGTACTACATAGCCATGGAGTACCTGCCCGGGGGCACGCTCAAGGACAGGATCATGAGAAAAGGCGCGCTCCCGGCGCGCACGGCCGCGGCGGTGGCGCTCCAGATAGCCGAGGCCCTCCAGGTGGCGCACGAGCGCGGCGTGATCCACCGCGATATCAAGCCGCACAACATCCTAATCACGGAGTCTGGCGACGTGAAGGTCACGGATTTCGGCATAGCCAGGGCCGCCTCCTCCTCCACGATGACCCGCACAGGCTCCATACTTGGCACCGCCCACTACATCTCGCCCGAGCAGGCGATGGGCGAACCCGTTGGCCCGCCGAGCGACCTCTACTCGCTCGGCGTGGTCCTGTACGAGATGCTCACGGGCGACCTGCCGTTCGACGCGGAGACGCCCCTCGGGATCGCGATGAAGCACGTAAACGGGCACCTCAGGCAGCCGAAGGAGGTAGACCCCTCGATCCCGGACGGGATTAACGCCATCACGTGCCGGCTGCTCGCGAAGGACCCCGAGGACCGCTACGCGAGCGACGCGGAACTAATAGAGGACCTGGAACGCGTCGCGGCGGGCTTCGAGCCGGCGGGCGCGACGACCGAGATGACGACCCGCGTCATGCCCGCGACGGCGCCGACCCGCGTCGCGCCGCCGCAAGCGGCGCTCGGGAACGGCAAACGCCGCCGCAAGGCCTGGCCTGTGATCCTGATCCTCATGGCGCTTCTGCTCCTGGCGACGGTGGCCCTGGCCGCCTTCGACTTCCTGCGCGGCGGCCAGCAACAGGCGGCCCAGGTGCCGGTCCCCGACCTGGTCGGCATGACCGTCCAGGAGGCCGAGGATCGGGTCGGCGACCGCTTCCTGATCGAGGTCCAGAGGGAGGTCGAGGGCGAAGACCCTGTCGACACGATAACGAGCCAGCAGCCTGAGAACGGCAGCGCCGAGAGGGGCTCGACGATCCTGGTCACCGCCGTCGGGACGCAGGTCGCCGACGTGCCGAACGTCGTCGACCAGGGGCGCGACGCGGCTCGGAGCGCGCTCGAGGATGCCGGCTTCGAGGTCTCCGTGCAGGAGCGCGAGAGCACCTTCGACGAGGAGAACAACGTCGTCGCCCAGGACCCGCAGGGCGGGACGTCGGCGGAGACGGGCTCCAAAGTGACCGTCACCGTCGGGACCGGGCCCTCCACCGTGAAGGTCCCGAACCTCTACGGGAACAACCAGGCTCAGGCGGCCGCTTTGCTCGCTGACGTCGACCTGGAGCTCGGCACCGTGCGCGAGGACTACAACAGCGAGGTCGCGGAGGGTCAGATCTTCTACCAGGAGCCCGCCGGTGGCCAGACGGTGGAGCGCGGCAGCGCGGTGGCCGTCACCGTCAGCCTCGGGCTCGAACAGGTGGCGATCCCCGAAGTCTACGGGCTTGACATCGCGACCGCGCAGGCGAACCTGGAGGAGCTGGGGCTCGTCCCCACGGCGATCGAGAGCACCCTGCCGAACAACGAGCCGGCTGGCACGGCGCTGGAGACGGACCCTGCCACGGGCGCGATGCTCGATCCGGGCTCCCCGATAACCATCTACTACAGCGCCGGGCCCCCGCCCGAGACCACCCAAGATGCCGCGCAGGAGGATCCACAGGATGATTCGGGCTCGCGAGGGCGGGAAGGCAACGGGTCGAACCTCCAGAACGCCCTCAGGGACGGCCTCGGAGGAGTACTCGGGGGCAGCGACGACCGAGGCAGCGACGACCGAGGCAGGGGCAACAACGGCCGCGAGAATTAAGGATTACGAATTACGAATCTGGAACTGGAGCGCTTGCCGCCGCGTTGGTAGGCGCTCGGATCTTGCATTCCTAACTCTGTAGTAGGTCCGTTCTAACGTAGTCTTCTAGCGCGGCGGCGCATACAGCGCGCGGCGGGCTTACCTCGACGAAGCTGTGCCGGCCGATGGCGTTGTCCCTGAGCCAGTCTTCACCGACGTCCTTGGTCCTGTCGAGGTCGTAGCCGGTCTCGAAATACGCGGTCCGGAGCCCGCCGCCCGCCAGCTCGACGACGAGTATGGGGTACCTGCCGGGGGAGTAAGCCCGGACCTTAACGCTTCGTTCTGTCGCGGCGTCGGACACTGAGGGAAGTTTATACGAGGAGACCGCGCGAGAGAACCCCCGCGGCGGGGCTCCCGGAGCGCCACGATAGAATCACGGGCGTATGAAGACGCCGTACGACGCTCGTATTCGCGGAGGGAGACCTCATTCCGCTCACCCGAGCGGCGTTCTCCGCTGAGCCCGGCTTCTTTCCCTTCCCCGTCTATGGCTTGAACCGCTCCCTTTTCGTGTCCTGCTTGTGTCAGCTTCTGTGTCCTGTCGCTCTCCGGCGTCTACCTCCCTCTGGGTCGTTCGCACGTCAGTTCCGGCCCAGCTTCGAGTCCCCAGCCAAGAAGGACATCGTACGCAGCGATGCGTGGCAAGGGAATGTATGTAGGGTAAACGACGGCGGGGAGGGTGTGCCTACCGTGGTTGAAGTTAATAACACTTAATACAATTCGGGGCATCCTGAGCCTTGCGAAATACATCGAAAGGTGTAAGGTAACTACGCCCTTCGGGGCAGGGAAAGGGAAGTTGGTCAGGGCCAGAAGGCGTTTCTGGTCCCAATCCTCGAGCTAGGAGAACAGTCTCATGCTAGCTCACGAGCCGCGTCGTGGCATGTTGGTGCGCGTGAAGAAGGGGTGCTGGAAGCTGGAGTTCCGCGACCGGCACGGCACCGTGGAGCACATGTGGGGCGCTCCCGAGCACCCGGCATTGGACGTGCGGCTCGAAGACGGACGGTTGGAGTTGTTCTGGTTCCACGAGCTGGACCAGATACAGATAGAAGGGGTGTGAGGCTTGGAGAACCCGAACGACGGCCAGACAGGCTTGGGCAGGGGACGGAAGTCGCCGGAGGAGTGCGCCCACGCCGCTCCTATCCTGGTGGAAGGGGTGAGGTACGGGTTGGGTGCCAGGTGCCACGTGTGCGGCGCGGTCGGACCAACGAGGGACGGTGCGGAGAATGCCGGGGAAGCCGTGCAGATGGTGAGATGGTAGGGGCTTGCGCCCTTATCCTGTATGGAGAAGGAAAGAAAGACCGAGCGCAACACCCATCTTGAACTGCCCTTCGGCTACTATCTGGAACGCGACGCAGAATTGCTAATCCTGCGTCGGTCCGATAGCTCCTTCGTGGCATCGTTCAGCGCTAGGCGTGCAGACCTCTTCGAGATCGAGTTGAGGGCGTGGGAGGATGCCGACTAGGGTTGACTCCGAAGAGCTTGGTACCCTCTCTTAAGGTTGACGGGTAGGAAAGAGAAATGCGGAGTGGGCACCAAGCTCCTGTTGTCGTACGGCACATTGCCCTCATGGCAAATGTGTTTGACCCACAATGTTGTCTCACACCGGTCAACATACAATTGGGTGGTGGCTATTGCGTTCGGCGCACCATTAGGAGCGCGTCGCCATGTCCCGGCCTACCGAGACGCCCGTGTGCTCCGGCTACATGCTCAAAATGCGTGCTTGCGATTGGCTCCAAGCCATTCGCCGCAGTACCGGCTGCCGTCCTCGCTCGTTACCGTCCATCTTCGCCTTGCTTGCGAGCCTGCCGTTATTGGCCCAGCTCCTTGTGAGCCTCGGTTAGGGTGCGGTTGAATCTCAGCTGCTCGACGGCTCGACGAGCAATTCCCGCCAGCACGACGCCGCCCAGCCGGGGTTTCAGGTGCCGGTGCACCATGCTCCGCAAGTTCACGTGGGTCCTGCGGCTGACCGAGGGGCTCGCGTCCTCCAACCATTCGTCCAGGAGCCCCGCTACCGTTATCCTGGGCGGGGGTACTATCCCGTCGTCGCGGTCCTTGAGGTCCTGCCTGAGCCTCATGCAGACCTCCGGTTTCGTCCTCGCGTACAGGTAGCGGGTCTTCCCTTTGGCGTCCTTGTACACGGCGCACGCGCGACCGTCGCCGCGCACGAGAACGCTTCCTTCGGACATTTTGTGTCCCTCCCTTATGTCGGCCCGCCGCGCGGGTTCGGGAGAAGTCGGCCTATTGCGGGGGAAAGGAGCTCCCGGAGCGCCATGATAGAATCACGGGCGTATGAAGACGCCGTACGACGCTCGTATTCGCGGAGGGAGACCTCATGTCAGATCCCATTCCCAAAGACGGAGGAACTGAACCCAGAGACTCCGACGAGTCCCTACCAGAACGCATGCCGCCCGTGGACCTGCCGGAGGACCTGGTCAGGAGACGCCTGGCAAGGCTGGACACCCGGCGCGCGCTGGCCGAGCTCTGTAAGAGCGTTCCGGGGCTAGAGGAGGTGCTCCTCCCGCGCGGTATCCAGGCCGACGCCCTGACCCGCAAGTCCGGCGCCGGCACCCCGCTCGTGCGGGGCCTGGCGCGCAAGGTCATGCAAGACGCCGCCGCCTGGGGCGCTTTTCGCACCGCCGTCCAGGAGCAGATCCCGCCCGAGACCTTCGACGCCCTGGAGGGCTTCACGCCGAAGAAGCTGGCAAAGCTCTCCGGCTCCTACACCACCGAGGGGCTGCTGCTAGCGGCCCTGAGCGACGAGAACGAGCCGGATGAGGGCGTCGTGTCGACCCTCATCGGCGCCTGGCGGGACGAGCACCAGAAGGCCGAGAAGCGGGCCTCGGAGGATGCCCACGTCCGCGAGCTCGAGACCGAGCTCGAACGAATAAAGCGGGAGAACGAGGAGCTCTCCTTCGCCTCACGCGCCGCCAAAGAGCGTGCCGCGGCCCTGGCCGAGGAGGTCGCGGTGCTCACCGGCGAGCGCGAGGGCAGCTCGGAGCTGGTGAGGAGGGCCGAGGAGCGCGCCGCCTCCGCGCTCGACGTGCGCGTCCAGCTCGAAGAGCGCGTGGCGGAGCTCGAGAGGCGCGGCGCCCAGCTGGAGCGGGCACTCGAAGGGGAGCGAACGGCCTACTCGAAGGCCGCCGAGCGCGTCGAGGAGCTGCACGAGGAGCTTGGCAGCGTTATGGCCGAGCGGGACCGTATCCAGGCCGCCTTGCAGAACGCCCGGTTCACCGACAGGGGCTTCGGCGAGCTGCTGGTGCGGGCCGTCAAGAACGAGGTGGGCGCGCTCCCGGCCTCGATCGACAGCGCGGCCCAGACGGCGAGGCTGCTCGAGTTCATGGGCAAGGTGCTAGCGGCCCACAACGACCTGCGGGAGCCTTCCTCCGCCCGCGGCTCCGAGCCCTCTGCGGAAGACCCCGACGATTCGGAGTCTTCTCCGGCTAACTCCCCGGTTTCGACGCAAGATTCCGCCGCCACAGAGGGCGTCGCCACGTCCAGGATCGAGGTCTTCGCCAGGCCGCGCCCGACGCTCTCCTTCCGCGCCCTTGGCGGGGCGGGCGAGGTGGGCGGCAGCAGTCACCTGCTCGACTTCGGCGCGACGAGGGTGCTGGTCGACGCCGGCATCAAGCCGGACGGCCGCGGGCCCGCGGCGCCGAACTTCGGAAAGGTCGAAGGCCTCGACGCGGCGGTGGTGACGCACGCCCACCTCGACCACTGCGGGGCGTTGCCGCTCCTGGTGCGCGACAGGCCGGACGTCCCGATCTACTGCACCCCACCCTCTGCCAAGCTGATCATCAGCGCGCTCAACGACCACGCGGCGATGGGCGGAGGCGTGGCCGGCGGCGCCCCGATACACGAGGTAGGGAAGAGGCTCGTCCCCGTTCCCTTCGGGCGTCCCGTAACCGTGGGCGACGCGAAGGTGACGCTTACGGAGAGCGGGCACATCCTGGGGGCGGCGAGCGTGCTCATAAACTCGGGACCCGCGACGGTATTCCACACGGGGGACATCTGCATGGAGGACCACTTCTCCATCCCCTCGGCCCGGTTGCCCGAGGTCAGGGACATCGACCTCCTCATCATGGAGGCGACGCTGGCCGACCAGAAGCCCCAGCCTTTCGCCGATTCCATAAAAAAGATGGTCGACGTCATAAACCGGACGACGCTGGAGCACGAAGGCACGGTTCTCATCCCAACGTACGCCCTTGGGCAGGCGCAGGAGATCATCCTCGGCCTCAAGCATTACGGCAGGGAATACGGCCTGGACAAGGACGTCTTTATATACGTGGACGGCTCGGTGGTGACGACCTCGGAGAGGCTCTACGCGGAGCAGCTCGGGTACATGAAGCCTTACCTGCAGCACACCGACCCGCGCGAGCTCTTCTTCTCGGAGAACATCAGGGCGGTTGCCAACGACGACAAGGCGCGCGAGCGCATACTCTCCAACCCCTGCGCCATAATCGCCTCGCCGGTGACGATGCAGGGAGGAGCCAGCGCCTTCTACCGCAGGAGGCTCGAAGGGAGCGCGAAGAACGCCGTGATCCTGCCCTCCAACGCCGCAGCTTCCTACGGGACGCATCGCGCGGCCGGCGAGGAGGAGCAGTGGCGCGTCGAACGGGTCAGCTTCGCGGCCCACTGCACCCAGGATGAGCTGCTCGGCATAACGGAGACGCTCAGCCCGCGCCAGATCATCCTGATCCACGGCTCCAAACGGCGCATCAGCGACCTGGCCTTCAGGCTCGCCCCGAACCACAAGATCCACACCCCCGGCGTCGGCGAGACGGTCCGCACCGTTCTTTAGTGGGGGATCTCCCCGAGGTAACGCTGCTGCGAGACACCCGCCCCTCCCGCCCGGAGAACGCCGTCGGGATCGGGGACTTCTGGTACGAGCCGGGGGTGTGGAGACTCCCCCTCTCCCCCGCCGCCCGCGTGCTATACGCGGGCCTCTGCTCGTACCTGGGACAGGGCGAGGTCAACCGCAAGGATCTCCGCAACACGCTGAAGGACTGCTCCGACGCCGAGATAGCCGGGGCCCTGGCCGAGCTCGCCCGCCACGGCCTCCTCGTTCCGGCGCACCGGGGGTACGAGGTTAGATCCGTAGACGACTTCGAAGGTTAACGGGGCGCCCTTGCGGACGCACCATCGGCGTCTCGGCACCGATCGATCACCGGAACAAACTAACGGGGCAGCCGCAACTCCGTCGGGTGTTCCTTGCCGTCGAGGAGGTCCCGCAGCGCGTAGGGACCGGCGGCCCACTTCTTGCCCACGCCGCCCGTCGTAGCCGCCAGGTCCACGAGCCTTCCGAGGATGCGCAGGCAGAAGCCGTTCAGGACGTCCTCGGGGTCGTCTGTCTTGCCCCTGGCGCGGGCCACGAAGAGGCCCCTGGTCTTCCAGACGCCGTCGCGGTAGACGGCGAAGACCTGGCACGGCTCCTCGCCGACCGCTTCGGACCAGCCGACGACGCGGCCCGAGTAGCCCGACGGATCGAGGCTGTGGCGGCTGAGCTCCTCGTGCATTAGGTCCTCGTCGGTCTCGGCTGCTGCGCCGTTCAGGAGCCCGAAGGTCACCTCCGACTCGGCGCCTGGTCCGGCGTCCGCGCGTACGACGAAGAGCTGCCCCGAGCGCGTGGCCTCGACCTCGAATCCGGCCTGGCGCCCGAGCACCGCTGTGTACTCCAGCCCCGCGAAGAGCCGCTCGGAGAACCGACGCGCCGCGTCTACCGCCTCCCGCGTGAGGGCGAGCGACCGGTCGGCTTCCGAGCGGTAGCGTTCGAGCCGCGTGAGCGCGCTGTCCTCGAAGCCCACGGCTAGTCCCTTGCCCAGCCGCCGAGCGCGCGGTCGGCAAGGCCGGGAAGAAGCAAAGTCGCGGCGACGAAGATCCTGTCGGGGAGGGTGACGTAAACGTCGCGGGAGCCCTTCTCGGCGGCGTCGGCGATCCTGGCCGCCACCTTCTCCGGCATCACCCCCCGCGGGCGCCAGCCGCGCTTCTCGTTTCCTGTGCGCCTGGAGTTGTCCCTGAAGGGGGTCCGCGTGGTACCGGGGTACACGCTCGTGACCGTGATCCCACGATCGGCGATCTCGACGCGCAGGGCGTCCGAGAGCGCGTTCAGGGCGAACTTGGTCGCGCAGTAGCCACCGACCTTTGGGATCGCGCGCTTGCCGACGACCGAGGAGACGTTGATGATGCGTCCGCCCCGTCCCATGTGCGGCAGCGCCGCCTGGGTGCACCTCAGCGGTCCCACGGTGTTGACCTCGAAGACGTAGCGCAGGTCCTCGGCCCGCAGATTCGCGACCCGGCCCGAGAGCCCGAGACCGGCGTTGTTCACGAGCACGTCGAGCGAGCCGAACGCGGCCAGGGTCTCCCGCACCAGAGCGTCGACGGATCCCGCGTCCGAGACGTCCGTCTTCATGGCTAGCGCCCTGCCGCCCGAGACCGAGATCCCGCGCCCCAGCGCCTCCAGCTTCTCGGCGTCGCGCGAGGCGAGAACCACGGCGGCTCCGCGGTTCGCCAGCTCGCGCGCCGTCGCCTCCCCGATGCCGCTCGAGGCCCCCGTGACTATGGCCGTCTTGCCCCTCAGATCCATCCTCATAGTGCCCATCCTATCCGGATATACTACTCAGGTGGCCAGGATACTCGTTGGGGTAACGGGCGGCATCGCGGCGTACAAGGCGCCGGGCGTCATCCGCCGCCTCAGGGAGGCGGGCCACGAGGTGCGCGTCGTGGCCACCGGGGCGGCTTTCCGCTTTATCCCCGAGGAGACGCTCGCGATCGCCGCCGGCGCGGAGGTTCACACCGACGAGACCTGGTGGGAGCGCTCCGGCCGCGTCGAGCACGTCTCCCTGGCCCGCTGGGCCGACCTGGTGCTCGTCGCCCCGGCCACCGCCGACGCGATGGCGCGGGCGGCCATCGGCCTCGGCGACGATCTCCTCTCGGCCACCATCCTCGCCGGCGCGGAGAATGTCCTCTGGGCCCCGGCCATGAACCCCGAGATGTGGGCAAGCCCCGCCACGGAACGCAACGTCGAAATCCTGGAAAGCTGGGGACACCGCTTCGTGGGCCCCGCGGAGGGGCTGATGGCCTCCGCGGAGGAGACGCCCGGGGTCGGGCGTCTCGCCGACGAGCCGGAGATAGTGGCGGCCGCAGAGGGTGCCCTCGCGGGCTAGCGTTCGCGCAGGTAGTCCTTGAGCGCGTGCTCTGTGCTCGGGAAGGCCATCTCGGCCCACGGAAGCCCGTCGCCGGGGAAGGCCTCTACCGCCAGCGTCTCGTCCAGCGGTTTCGGTTCGCCGCCGGTGATCTTCGCGGAGAAGACGGCGATCGCCGGGATCTGCCCCTCGTAGGTGTAGAGGCCAACGATGCCCGTGGTCTCGATCTCGAGCCCGGTCTCTTCGAGCGTCTCGCGCGCGGCGGCCTCTTCTGCGACCTCGCCGCGCTCGACGAAGCCGCCGGGGAAGGTCCACTTCCCGTAACCGGGCTCGATGGCGCGTTGGATCAGGACTATCCCCCCGTCCACCTCGGTGATCGCCCCGGCAACCAGCTTCGGTCCCTGGTAGAACACGAAGCCGCACGCCTCGCAGACCAGCCGTCCGGGGTCCCCATCTTTGACGACACGCTCCCCAAGGCGTCCGGCGCAGCGGGGACAGAAGACATATTCTGGTACGTTCAGCGGACGGTCCCCGCGACTCCGTCTGGGAGCACGCTGCCAGCCCGCAGGGGTCGCCACATGCCGCCAGGGTGCTTCACCCCGCGTCGGCCAGCATGTTAGAATTTCCGCTCTTGCGGACGTAGCTCAGTTGGTAGAGCGCCAGCTTCCCAAGCTGGAGGTCGCGGGTTCGAAGCCCGTCGTCCGCTCTCTTCGTGGCCGTTAGCATTTAGCCTTCAGTCATGCTGCATCAGGGCCAGGCGCGGTCGCGCCAACCACCATCGCGTGCAACCGGATCATGCCTCTCCGGCGAGAAAGGAGCGGCGGGTCCGGACCCGCCGCCGAAAAATCCTGTTCCCTACCCGCCGTTGCTCTGGCTGTTCCTGGAGCCGTTGCCCCGGATCTTGCGCATCAGCCACTTGGCGGGATCGTAGTACTCGTCTGCGACGCGCTCCTTCAGTGGGATGATGGAGTTGTCTGTGATCTTGATGCCGACCGGGCAGACTTCCGTGCAGCACTTGGTGATGTTGCAGAAGCCGAGGCCGTCCTTCTCCTTCAGCTCGCTCAGGCGGTCCGCGTCGTCCATCGGGTGCATCTCGAGCCACTGGTTCCTGACGAAGAAGCGCGGGCCCGCGAACTGGGCCTGCTTGTGGTGGGTACGCAGGACGTGGCAGACGTCCTGGCACATAAAGCACTCGATGCACTTCTTCGGCTCGTAGAGCCGCTCGACGTCCTCCTCGTACATCGTGAAGGGCGCCTCTTCATTTGTGGTGAAGGGCGTGATCCCCCTCGACACCTCGTAGTTCCAGGAGACGTCGGAGACGAGGTCCTTTATGACGGGGAAGGCCCGCATGGGTCCAACGCTAATCTGCGCGCCGTCGTACTCCTCGACGCGCTCCTTGCACATCAGCCTTGGCCGGCCGTTGATCTCCGCGCTGCACGACCCGCAGTGGGCCGCCTTGCAGTTCCAACGCACGGCCAGGTCCCCGGCCTGGTGAGCCTGGACGTGCAGGACGGCGTCGAGGACGACCATCCCCTCGACGAGGGGTATCTCGTACTCGACGTGCTCGCCGCCGCTGGCGTCCCCGCGGAAGATCTTGAGCTTCGCCGTCTTGCCTTCCACGACCGCCTGCTCGTCGGCGGGCACCTCGGCGTGCGCCTTGGAGGCCATGTCCTTCTCTCTTGCGGCCCCGTTGTCCAAACCTATCCCTCCTCGGGCTGACGTCCGGGCATCAGAACTGGCTCTCCGCCCCGCGCCTCTCGCCGCCCGCCATGTCTGCTACCTTGCCGTCGATCAGCGCGCGGAGGTGCTCCGGCATCGGCGGTATCTCCCGCCTCTCGATGCCGACCTCGCCTTGCCGATCCTTCGTCACGATGAAGTTGATCTTGCCGAGCTCTTCGTCCGGGCCGTCGTAGTCGAGCCTCCACTGCGCCCCGCGGCGCTCCGTGCGGTCGAGCGCGGTCCGGAGGATGATCTCGGAGATCTGGATCAGATACCTTATGTCCTGCGTCGTGTGCCAGCCGGGGTTGAAGAGCCTCGTACCCCCCACCTTGATGTTTGGCAGCCGGTCCTTGAGCGCGAGTATCTTGCCCAGGCCTTCCTTGAGAGAGTCCTCGTTGCGCATGAGGTTGGCGTGCTCCATCATGGCTTCCTGCAGCTCTTGCTGCATGAGGTAGGGGCTCTCGTCGCCCTCGCCCGCGGGCTTCTCCAGCGGCTCGAGCACGCGCGAGATCTCGCGCCTTATCTCTTGATTCTCGACCTCCGTCCCGTGCGGGTGCTCCTCGACGTACGCGGTGGCCCCCAACCCGGCCCTGCGACCGAAGACGAGTAGGTCGGAGAGCGAGTTGCCTCCGAGGCGGTTTGCCCCGTGCAGGCCCCCGGCACACTCGCCGGCCGCGAAGAGCCCCGGAACGTTGGTCGCGCACGTCTCGGGGTCGACCTTGATGCCGCCCATCGTGTAGTGGACGGTCGGGAAGACCTCCATCGGCTCCCTCGAGATGTCTATGTCGGCGAGCTTGAGGAACTGCTCGTGCATGGTGGGGAGCTTCTTCATGATGCCGTCGTAGCCGAGGTGCGTGATATCCAGGTACACTCCGCCGTGCTCGCTGCCCCGGCCCTCCTGCACCTCGGTGTAGTTGGCCCTGGCGACCACGTCGCGCGTGCTGAGCTCCATCTTCTTGGCGTCGTACTTCTCCATGTAGCGCTCGCCCTCGGAGTTCCTGAGCAGGCCGCCCTCCCCGCGCACGCCCTCGGTCACGAGCAGGCCGCGCACGCCCGGAGGCCACACCATCCCCGTCGGGTGGAACTGCACCATCTCCATGTCGACGAGCTCGGCCCCGGCCTCGTAGCCGAGCACGACGCCGTCGCCCGTCCCCTCCCAGGAGTTGGAGGTCACCTTGTAGATGCGTCCCCAACCGCCGGTCGCCATCACCACGGCCTTGGCCTTGAAGTGGACGAAGCTCCCAGACTCGCGCGTGTAGGCCAGCGCGCCGACGACGCGACCGGACCCATCCTTGAGGAGCCTGGTTACGGTGGTCTCCATGTAGACGTTGGCGCCGGTCGTAAGGACCTTCTCCTGGAGGGTCCGGATCATCTCGAGGCCCGTCCTGTCGCCGACGTGGCAGAGCCTGCGGTAGGTGTGCCCGCCGAAGGGGCGCTGCGAGATCCTGCCCTGCGGCGTCCGGTTGAAGAGCGCGCCCCACTGCTCGAGTTCGATGACCCGCTCGGGCGCCTCCTTGGTGAACGTCTCGACCATCTGCCAGTTGTTGAGGAACTTCCCGCTGTTCATGGTGTCTATGAAGTGCTGGCGCCAGGAGTCGTCCGGGTCGACGTTCCCCACGGCGGCGGCGATGCCGCCCTCGGCCATTACCGTGTGCGCCTTGCCGAGCAGGCTCTTGGTCACGATCCCGACCGAGAGGCCCTTCTCGGAGGCCGAGATCGCGGCCCTCAGGCCAGCGCCTCCGGCGCCGATGATCAGGACGTCGTGCTCGCGAACCTGGTAGCCCTCGGGGGCGCCGTTCTGGTGTCCGTCTGCTTGCATCACATACCTCTCTTGATCAGCCACCGAAGGGGATTATCACGAAGTCGGTAATCACGCCCGCCTGCAGCAACCTGAGGTACACGTCGGTCGCCAGCAGCGAGAACATGCTGTACCACGCCCACTGCGGGTGCTTGGCGTTGAGCCGGCTCACGAAGTCGTAGGTCCTGCGCCGCGCCCCTCCCCCGCGGACACACGAGTAGCAGTCCACGTTGCCCCCGACGAGGTGCCGGAAAGAGTGGCAGGAGAACGTGTACGCCGAGACGAGCACGATGTTCAAGAACCACAGAAGCGAGCCGACCCCGATCTGGAACCCCTGCGCCGTGAAGACGGTCCTGAACGCCTCATACCACAAGAACGCCACCACGATAATCGAGGCGTACAGGAAGTACCTGTGCACGTTGTTGAGCACGAACAGCGCCCTCTCGCCCTGATAGCCCTCCGCGTTGCTCGACCACGGACGATCAAACCGCTCCTGGACCCGGGCCTGGCAGGCCGGGGGATCGAAGAAGAAGGCCCGGTAGTAGGCCTTGCGGTAGTAGTAGCAGCTCGCCCGGAACCCCAACGGTATCCACAGGACGAGCATCGGTGCCGTCACGAGGGCCGGCATCCACCCCGGCAGCGGAACCTCGGGAGAGTAGAACGGCGAGACATACTCCTCGTATGTACCGGGATAAAGGATGACGATGGTCAACGAATAGATGCCGAACGCCGTGAGCACACCTACCACGGTCATCGGCTCGACCCACCAAGGCAACTTCCTCCACGCGGCGGCTATGCTCGACAAGCTTGTCTCTCCCTCTAGGATGCTTGTGCCAATTTGTAACTTTCGGGCTTTTGCTTGACGTCGGCAGTATAGGGCATCGTGCGGGAGGGTTTCTGTGAATCGATTCCGGGCTGATATGGCTTCGAGCCTCGGGCATGGGACATCACGAAACCGCGGCGTTCGGCTTCGACCACGTGCGGACAATCTGAAGCCCGCGGCCTTACACCCGAGGCCTAAGTCGCGGCCACGCGGTGTTGCTCGCGCACCTTAATGAGGGCTACGTAAGGGCAAAGATGGCTCACCGTGGGTGGCACATTCTCTTCGGTGTGATCGACCGGGGCGCGGTCCCAAAGACCCGCCCCGGGCTCCAAGTGCTTACTAGCAGCTTCGGTTGAAGATAAAGGTGTCTATCGGATCGTCCGACTCTATTAGGCCGCTCGAGTTCGGATCGACGCAGATAAGGTCTTGCTCCCCGTCCCGCGCGAAGATGCGGTTGCCAGCGTCGGTGCCAGCGATGATCCGATCGGTGCCGGGACCGCCGGTGAGGGTGTCGCCGCCCCTCTGGCCGTCGGTGGTGTCGTTGCCGGTCTGGCCGAAGATGGTGTCGTTGCCGTCGCCCCCGAAGATCCTGTCGTTCCCTTCTCCACCCCTCATTGTGTCCCGGCCCGTGCCGCCGAACATGATGTCGCTGTCGCCTTCTCCGAACATGGTGTCGCTGCCTCCGGCGCCGCGGAGGTTGTCCGAGCCAGCTTTGCCGCTAATGCGATCGTTGCCGCCGAGACCGTTGATGGTGTCGAGCGCGGAGGTGCCGATAAGCGTGTCGGCGCGGTTGGTGCCCTGGATCGTGGCGGCCAGAGCGACCCCGCTAACCAGAACCAGACCCGCGACCACCGCCGTGACCGCTAGTGAAGCACGTCTCATCTCGTGAACTCCTCCCTTTGTTGCCGAATTGCACCCCACCGAATACTAGACAGGGCATGATACCAGCGCGGATGAATTCGTGATGAAGCTTGGGGATCTGTTTGAGAAGGGTTCACCCGATTGCGCGAATTCCGGGCGTTCTCAGCGAAACGGCTCCCGGTTCTAGAGGGTATGTCCCGCACAGCCCGAGCGGCGCGAAAATCTCACCTGAAAGGGCCTGGGCCGTCCAGTAAGCCGGATTCTGCTCTTACGAGGCTATATAGGGTATCCGGGGGCAGGTTAGTGTCCGAATATGCCCTGTCCATGCGGGATTTCCTCGAGCGCTTCCCGGAGACTGCCGGACTGGGACGGATGATGTTGGGGTCGGTTGGGGTAGAAAGCGGGGTCAGAAAAGCTCGTCCATCGCCCGGGCGGCGTCCTCGCGCATGTCCTCGAGGACGTGGGCGTACCTTCTGAGGGTCATCGCCGGATCAGCGTGGCCGAGCATCCTGGAGACCGTGTGGAGGGGGACGCCCTGGCGCAGGGCCAGAGTGCCGGCGGTGTGACGCAGGTCGTGGAAGCGGACTTCTGCCGGGAGGCCGGCCTCCTCGAGGAATCGCCGGAGCGAGCGCATCACCGAGTCGCGCCGGCGGATCTTGCCTTTCGTGTTCGGGAACACTAGGCCAGGGTCCGCCCAGCTGGTCGCCGCCATCCTCTCCTTGAGCTGCCTGGCGCGGTGGGCCTTGAGGACCTCGACGGTGCGGGGGCCGATGTTGACCTTGCGCTCCTTGCCGGTCTTGGTGGTGGAGACCCGCGTCCTCGTGCGGGTATCGGCGGAACGCCTGACGATGATGGAGGAGCTGCCGGCGAGGTCAACGTCCTCCCACCGTAGAGCCGCGAGCTCGCCCTGGCGCATCCCGGTCCTGAGCGCGAGGGTCATCAGGGCCTCGTCTCGCGTGCCCACAGCGGCCCGCAAGAGCCTCGAAGCCTCTTCCTGGGACAGTGTGACCTCATGGGCGATTCTCCGCGCGTAGCGGCCTTTTTCACGCGGCTTGCGGGGTTGGATGGGATCAGCCCGTCGTCCACCGCCTGGTTCAGCGCGGTCGAGAGAACCCCCTGCATCACGCCGACGGTGTTGGGGTTCAGGCCCTCTTCGATCTTGCGGGCCTTAAAGGCGCGGATGTGGGCGGCCGTGAGCTCGCGGAGCCGCAGACGTCCGAAGAACGGCAGTAGGTGGTTGCGGCAGGTTCGCTGGTAGCGCTCGAAGGTACTCTCGCTGACCTGATAGCGGGCCGTGTCGGTGAGCCAACGCTGCAGGTACTCACCCACCGTCAGCCGCCCCGGGTCGGAAAACAGGATCCCCTTAGCCTGGTCGGCGAGGGCTTGGAACTTCTTGTTGTTTGCCTCCTCGGCGGTCGCGCCGTAGAAGCTCACCCGCCGACGGCCCGTGGGCGTATTCAACGTGGCGCGGGTCTCGTAGCGGCCGTCCTTGCGCTTGCGAGCGTCTGTGCCCGCTCGGTTAGGGTTCTTTCGTTTCGGCCTGATCACGGTACCATGATACTGGGAGATCCCTCGCTAGGGCCAACGTGCATCAAACTGCAACTTTATCCAGCACCGCAAGATGTGGTGATCTCTCTGATTGCCCGGGCGGGAAATCGGCCATACTCCGCCCGCAAATGAGTTAAGTTATGCAGGATCCTGCATCCGGACTTCGGAGAACCCTCCTTCCCCGACGTTGGGTGAATAAGACGGCGGCGAGTCTGCTTACTCATCCCTACGGACCACCTCCGGACGCCGCCACACGGATACGTGCTCGGGTTGCATCGTGTCCCAAACCACGGACAGAAGTTCGCTGTTCAAGGTGTTCAGGTCAGTTTCGTCGCGCAGCTTCGCGGAGAATGTTTCCAGCGTCTTGGCGGCATCGTACTTGCGGCGATAGAAGCTGCGGTCGACGAGGTTCTGGACGCGTCGCCTCAGGGGGTTGAAGAGGGCGGCTATCACCAGGGTGGAGGCCACGACGGCGAGCTGCGGAAGCTGTTCCTGGCCGGTCAGCACCTGGAAAGTCGCCTGCGTGGCCGTCACACCCCCAAAGTAGAGCAGCCCCAGGAAGGCGGTGAGCGAGCCGTAGACGAGCGTGCGGTTTATGAGGAGGTCTATGTCGAACAGGCGCGAGCGCAACACGGCAACGCCGATGGACAACGGGACGAGCAGCAAGGACAACGCGAAGCCCGTCTTGAGGACTAGCAACGTAAAGGGCGTGTCTCCGCCGATCAAGGAGAGGTCCACCGGCACCTGGAAAGGGACGGTACCCGCGACACCCAGGGCCGTGCCGAACACTACCCACTTGGTCTGCCGACGCTGCGCAGGTGAGGAGACCGTACGATAACGGTAGATCTGGGACCAGACCAAACTCACTATCATCGCCAGGAATACCCCAAGCGAAACACTCTCCAGGGCGGGAGAACGAGTGTACAACCCCGCAAAGAGAATCCTGGGCAAATCAATAGCGATAAACGCTACGGCGAGCCAGCGTGTCCAGCGCGGTGCGAAACTTCCGCCGGGGAAGAGGAAGAAGAACAGCACGACGAGAACCTGGCCCACTATCTCCACGCCCTCGACGGGCAGCCGCCAAGCCGGCTGAGCGGAGACCAGGGGGTCGCCGACTGTGGTGTCCAACGCAACGATCCCGAACGACACCAGGAACAGCGAGACCAGCAGCGCCATCCGGTCGTCGGAGCGACGCCAGAAGATGAGCGCGCCCACCGCGAAGCACACCAGCTGGAAGACCTTGTCGATGACGACGTTCAGCAGCGCGTAGGTTCGCAAAGACAGGCCGGCGTCGTGCAACTCTCGCACGCCTTCGGGGGTGGGCTGCCGTACCGCCCGCTCGGAACAGACCTCGGATGCGGCGGTGCACACCGTGCGGTAGTGCTCGAAGCTGCTCGGAATGCTGAAGAGGATTATCGCAAGCACCGTGATGGCCACCGCTATCCACGCCACACGAGCAGGCAAGAGCCAGCGGGCGCTCAAGCCGGTGGCGGGCGCATAGGCGCTTGGACTTGCCCGGCCGCGACCTCCACCGTTTTCCTTTGTTCCCTGTGTCACGACGCTACTTTACAGTTCTACCGTCTGCCAAGCGTTACGGCAACCGTTACGAGGTGGGGTGGTGTGCGAGCTTCGGAGAACGAGGGCAACACGAAGTTCGCAGAACCCTTTTCAGGGGAAGTTCCGAGAACGCCCCTTCTACGAGGTTGGGTGAATATAGGACTGGGAGCGGGGATCCCCGCTCCCAGTAACACCGAATGTCTCCCTTATCCTCCTAGGCGGTAGCTGTCGGGGCTCGGCACTCCGTCGGTCGCGGACTTGTGGGCGGCACCTCGTTAATGCAGTGCTTCACCAAAGCGTTGAGCCCCCCATAGCTGCGCCCATCGGGCGGGTTCAGGTTCAACGGCGTGTCCTGTTTCCAGGTGTTCCAGAAATCCGTGTGTATGGTCGAGGCATCACCTGAGGAGAGCGTCACCGTGCCGGAGGTGGCGGGCATCGGGAAGTTGGCGTTTATGGTGAG
Organism: uncultured Rubrobacteraceae bacterium; assembly: GCA_963800975.1. Lineage (GTDB taxonomy): Bacteria > Actinomycetota > Rubrobacteria > Rubrobacterales > Rubrobacteraceae > JALYGY01. The sequence goes on from CAWDDB010000005.1 coordinate 115,834, forward strand.
CGTGGGAACGGGGATGGGGTGAGTGGAGGGGCATGCCCGCGCGTCGTTTTGCGGCTTACTGCGGGCCATGTGCGAGCGGTGGTCGTCGCTGTCTAGCTTCTGTACGTCGGGCGATGCTTCGGCTACGCAGTCGGGGAAGATGATGCGCAGGCCGAGTACACCACCACTGCACGAGGTCGGCGGGACGGGAGAGCCTGCTTTGTCATCATTGCTTCCGCCCCTTCCGCAGTACCACCTGACGCGAGCACCGTTGACATCCTTGTCGGCGATGATCCTCAGGTCTTTCGCAAAGGGCTGAACCGTCCTGTAGTCCTTGTCGCCCGCCCTGTAGTAGAAGACGGCGCGGTTGGCTGTGAGCTCGTGCGTACCTTGGCTATCCTTCCAACTCACCGTCGGGATCCAGTAGCCGGCGGTGTCCTCAGGGCGCGAGCACGTCGTAGTGACTCCGGTCGCGGTCATACTAGCGTACGTGGAGGGGGCGTTGGTGGTTTTGTTGCCGAAGAAGTCATGCAGGTGGGCCGACGTGCCGCCTGGAGAGACGATCGGATCGACTTGTGCGCGGTGGCTGAAGTCGCACCTGACAGCGAAGCTTGCACCGTGCTCGGCAGAGGCAGCGGACGCAGCGGGCGCCGATGTGAGGGCAGCCAGGAGGGCCACCACACATGCCAGGAGCACCGCTATCCCAATAGAAGTCGATATAAGGACGATCCTTCTCATCTTTCCTTCTCTCCCGCTCTGTCTTGCTGGTCGTTGGGCATAGATATCGTCATCCTCGCTTTAGGCAAGCTCAGGTCGGCGACACCGAGCGCATGATGCCACCCACCAGAGCCAGGTGCGACCTTCCGAGAACGCCTACCTTCCCCGACGTTGGGTGAATAAGGGCATGGTGAGGGGCTGGGGCCCCGAAGGACCGCCGGCCCAACCACGATGGTCCCTTGCTTAGTCTTCCTCCGGTGGGGCTTCCGATGATGGCCCGCTTGGGGAGGAAGATGGCCCCCCGGGCAAGGCCGTGCCAGAACCCCCTCCTCCGGATAGGCCCCCGGCCTGGCTCAAGACCTCTTGGAGGGTGTCCCGGACTTCCTCCAGCCTGCCCTTGAGCGCCTCGTCGACCGCGCCGCCCACCTCCAGGTCCCCGAGAACATTCTCCAGCGCGCCCAGGGCGTTGCCCAGCGTTCCCGTCAGCACCTCGTCCAGCGCCCGGGTGAGGCTTTCCAGGATCTCGGGGTGCTCGGCGACGGTGTCCAGGGCGTGGACCAGGATGGCCCGAACGTTGTCCAGGCGCACCTTCAGGAGGACCTTGGCCCTGACCCCCTCTATCTCGAGGTCGACCTCGCCGAGCCTGGCGTCCACGCCGATCTGCAGGCTCACCAGGCTCGCCAGCTCCGCGAGCACGGAGACGTGGGCCCTTAGGTCCCTGACCGTCAGCTTGATCCTGTCGACCTCGAGTTCCGAGACGTCCAGCAGCACGTCCACGTCCTGGCGGGCGGGCGCCTCTTCTGGAACGCCGTTGTTGGTTGGCGGGTCCTCGGCCACGATGCGTGCCTCCTTGCTCTCCATGGGTCTCCCGGCGCGGCGAGCTTCGTGGCCTCGGCCAGTAACGCCCCGCCGAACGCCTCGCACTCGCGCCAACTTCGGAGAACACCTACCTTCCCCGAAGATGGGTGAATAAGGGTAAGAGGAAGGGCCGGAGTATTGTGCTCCGGCCCTAGGCAGGTTCCGCTACCCCCGATCGAAGGACGAAGCTGCTAGCGCTCTTGGCACCTCACGACAAGCGCGCGCACAGGTCTATCAGCTTCCCCCTCCTCTCCAGGACGGTGAGCTCGCTCCCGACATCGTACGGCGCGGCGAGGGTGAACGTCGCTTTCCTCACCTCGAAGATGCCCTCCCCCGGCACCACCAGGACGTTGTGCCCGGTCACCGTCACCAACAGGTCGCCGCCTTCGGTCGAAGGTAGCGTAATGCGCCCCTTGCCCCCGCCGCGGAGCGTCACTTGGTTGGAGGGCTCTTCCAGGTTCGTTAGGGTGCTACGAGCGGCGGGGAAGATCCTCAAGATGTCCCCTCCGGGCAGCGCTATGTCCTTCACCTTGCCGCCCTGCTCGATGAGTACGGGGAAGTCACACGCCCCTGCTACCGTGAAGGGTGTGGTGTCGACCGGCTCGGGGGCTGCCGCCGAGGCCTCCCTGGGGGACGTGACCATCGCCACTGCCAGCACGGCCAGCACCAAGGCCGCGACCAGCGCGAAAAGCGCTAGCCTGCGGTGCGGGAGCGCTTGTGTATCCATGCGTTGTCCTTTCCTCTACCGTCCAATGCCAGGACAGAAGTCTTCTTGGTTCTCCTGTGCTTCGCGTAAGTTTCGCCCCGGCCCTAGGAGTACGCTCGGCTATCGAAGGTGAGGATCTGGGCGTTCTTGCTGTTCACCGGATCGGCAGCCAGCACCCCCACGATAGCCATCGTCGCCGCCAGCAGCACCGCTCTCCTCATCGCTCTCCTCCTCCAGGGAGCCTGCACACCAACGCGGAACCGGCCACCACGCATGAGGCCTAACAGGCCTCTCTAGCGGTAGCCGGTTGCACCACTGGCTCCCCACGTCCCCTGGGTGCCCACGCTTGTTGCGGGACGAAGTTCCTAGCCTCTACCCCACGCCACGGGTAGCGTGTTCCCTACGGGTGGCAGCGTAGCAGGTTGTGCCGCACGTTGCATCTGCTGGCTGGAATGCGTTTCGAGGATCGGACTTCGCAGAACCACCTCAGCGCGAAGTTCGCGGAACATCCTACGCCCGAAGTTCGGAGAACATCCCTTCCCCGAAGGTGGGTGAATAAGGGAAGAATTCATAGGGTCGCGCCGATGCATAACCCAGGGTGAGTGTTTCGGCACACTGGCGTTGGGAATAAAAGTATCTTGGTAGGGGAAGCGAGAAATGTATATGCGGTGGTAATGCGATCATGCACCCGACCACCCCTCGAGAAATACGAAAGGTTCGAAACCGACGAACCGCCGGTAGTCGGGCCAACGCCGAAGAGTCCTCCGACCTTTTCGAGCGGTTCCTGCGTCTGCCGGTACCCATCGTGCTAGCGGCGATGTGGCTCGCGGGCGTGGCGTTGTTGGGCGCGGGGATACTAACACTCTACACCTTGGTGATGCTGTTGGCAGCCTCCGCGGGGGGAGCGTGAGCGAACCCTCCTTGCTCCCCTAACTTCCGAGAATTCCCTACTTCTACGAGCTTCGGTGCATAAGGCTCTGAGCTCCGGTCTCTGGGCGGGCCAAGAAGCCCCGCGCAGAGCGTGGCGGCTCTACTCTTCCTCTAGGAGGCTCTGGCCCAAGTTGAGGATGGTCGGGGCCCACAGCCCTACGAAGATCGCCGCCTCGCGCCTGCCCGTGGCGTACAGCGCTAGAGAGATCAGGATAGAGATGAGGGTCCCTCCGATGTAGATCCCCTTGCCACCGTTCATGTGGTCTACCTCCTCGTGAATTTGTTAGACGCACTTTACCCGGCGGCTAATCTCGTTAATCGTAAGGGAGCCGCTTCGACTCTTACGCGAAGGGCGAACTTCCGAGAACACTATACTTCCGCGCACTCCGGTGAATAAGGGCAAGGAGAAGGACCGGAACGTTATGCCCCGGCCCTCGCAAACGCTTTGGTCACCATCCTAGCGCGCGCCCGCTTCCCTAGGGAACGAAGGTGAAGCGCGCCAGGTGGGTCCTGGGAAGGCCGGCAACCGTCTGGAACTGGCCCCCAACCCAGAGGTGGTTATCCTCCACCAACAGGTCCCACGGCCCGTAGAAGTTGCCGTCGACCCTGGGGGCCCAGCCCTGGTCCACGGACCCGTCCTCGAGGTCGAGCAGCGCTATGCGGGTCCGCTGCCACCTCTGCGCGCCGGGCACCACCCTGGAGTCCTCGGTGACGTTCGAGAAGTGGCCCCCTATGACCAGCTTGTCGGTGCCCAGCATCGCCACCGTCTGCACGTTGCCCGCGGTCTTGTCCTCCCACACCAGCGTGCCGCCGTTGCCGTTGTCCAGGCGGAACGAGCGGGCCCAGTTCTGCCCGAGGTATCCGGCGCTCACCCGCTCGCACGTGACGGCGAGGTCGGCCGCTACCTGGTCGTTGGGGACGGACCCCGCGGGGATGGCCCACGGGTGCAGAGCGCCCGTGGTAGCGTCGAAGCGGGCGATCGTCTCCCGAGGGCTGTAGGAGGTGGGGTTGTCGGCCCCCGAGGCGCTACGGAACTTGCCGCCCGCGAACACCGTCGCCCCGCCGTCGCTCGCGCACGAGGAGGAGAGGCTGTGGACGAAGTTGCTCACCCTCGGCTTCCACCCCGAGTCCAGGTTGCCCGTGGCGGCGTCGAGCGCTCCCAGGTAGCGGCGGAAGGCGCCGTCGATCGAGGCGAAGTAGCCGCCGAGGTAGACCTTCGTGCCCGACGGGCTCGCAAGCAGGGCCCTGACGCCTTTGTCGGTCTCCGTGCCAACCACCGGGTCGACGCCCGGGTCCACCGCGCCGGTCGCCGCGCCCACGGCCGCGAGGTTCCTGCGCGCGACGCCGTCCACGGCGTCGAACTTCCCGCCGATCCAGATCTTGCCCCCCGCCGCGGCTAGCGCGTAAACCTGCGTCTGGGTCATGTCCGCGCCGGTGACGTCCGGGGTCCAAGTGGGGTCCCCCACGCCGGTGTCGGCGCGGAAGCGCGCGACGTTGGTGGCCTTGAACGACGGGGCCCCCGCGGCGGTGGTGCTGCGGGCCCTGGTGAACTTGCCGCCCACGTAGACGTAGTCGCCCGACCTGATGACCGAGTAGACGACGCCGTTGGTCACCCACGTGTCGTCCGGGGTCGGGTTTATCGTTGGGGACGCGGGGGTGGTCTGCGCCCCGGCCGTCCCCACGGCGGCGAGCACCGAGATCGCCACCGCCGCCACAACAAACATCAGCATCACTCTTCGTTTCAAGGCCGTGCTCCTTCGTCCGAGGAGGTGGGACGAACCCGTACGCCCGCCTCACGCGCTAGCAAGTGCTAGTATCGACGGCAACGAGAACGCACGCCTCCCCCATTTGGCACATTCTTTGTGCATTTCCGAGAATTCCATACTTCTAGGCACTTCGGTGAATAAAGAGGACCCGCTCGGGGGTTGCAAAGAACGCCCGGACTTCACTAATATGCACGTATCGAGACAAGAGGGCGAGCCCGATGGCTTCGCCGCACGGACCCACGAGGGGGGAATGGGAAGATCGCTGCTGCTCATAGTGATCTCGAGCGTGGTTCTCCTGGCCGGCCACGTTGGCACGGCTGGCTCCGATCCGCTCAAGAACTTTCGTTTGCTGATTCCGGCCACCTGTAACGATGGCGAACGATTCGAGTTCGTCATCAACGGGGAGGGGATCGCTGGCCACATAATCGGAGATACTGGCAACATCCATCCCGTGCAGGACACCGTCACGTACACCTACACGGATCCGACAACCGGCGAGCCGGTAACGACGACGGTGGTCGACTCCCTCGGCCGTGGCAAGAAGGAGGGCCTCCAGGGCGACTTGAAGAGATGCGAGGGGACGGTCAAATACACGGATCCGGAACTCGGGTTGGAGGTGACGGCCGAATTCGACGTAGTGGCTTACTTTACGCCAAGACGCTGACGGCAAGGTACGGCTTCCGCGTGGCGGCGACGTTGGCTCGTGACGTTCCGCCGACAACCCGTACGCGGGTGATGGCAGGGATGAATACCCAGCTTCGCTAGCACCGGTGCCGAACCTAGACCAGATTAGCCCTGGCGCGTTCCTCCGTCGCGTCCGCCCACTCCACCACCGCCTCATCCGGCACGTACAAGTCCATCCCTCGAACGTTGCCGCTCGCGCTCCAGGTAACCAGCACTTTCTTGACGGGGAGACGTTGGATATGGATGACCCACCCGCGATGTATGCGGCCCGCGGAGTCGTACGCCGGTACCGCATCACCTACCTCGATGTCCTTCGCAAGTTTCAAGCTTCGTGGACCCTTCTTCGGAACCGCCACCACCATTGATATGCGCCGACCGTGGCCCCGAAATACACCATTCCTGCCGGAGCACCACGACCTCGGTCCCATGCGTTAGGACCGGGGCTACGCGAACTTCCGAGAACACTAGCCTTCCAGGCATTTGGGTGGATAAGGCCTTATCGACCGATCCGCTCAGCAGCGCCGCGCGTATCATCGTTCCGCGGAAGGGGTACTCGAGGTTCTGGTTGGTGCCCCACGACACCGTCCCGCCGCCGCTCGCGTGTAGGGGCACCCGCGAAAGGGAAATACGTGCCAGGCGCATGCGGACCGAACCGCCGGCTACGCGCCGGAAGTGCGAGGATACATTGGCAGAGGAGCAGAGGTTGTTACCCAAGTTCGACTACCACGTAGACGAGAGCGACCCCGACGTGGTCGTGCTCACGCGTCAGGACGGCGCGTTCGTCGCGGCCTTCAGCGCGAGGGGGGTGACAAGGGAGGGGATAATAGAGGCCGCCCAGGAAGACTACCGCGCCTTGGTAGAGAGGGTCGGCCGCTCGGGCAACGAACCGGTCTCGGAGGCGCGCAGCCCTTAGCCGCTGGACCGGGGCTACGCGGACTTCCGAGAATTCTTATATAGAGACTGTCTTAAAATCCTCAAGCACGTGCTAGCCTCCTAACAATGAGCCGCGTCGTAGAGGCATGGATGAACGCTTCTCCGGTCGAGCACACCCTCTCGTAGTCTTTCGCCATGCGCCGGTTGTGGGTTATCCATGCGAATGTCCGCTCTGCGACCCAACGGCGCGGCACGTTCTCGAAGCCCGGGCGCGTGGGCAACTTGCTAAGGTCCATATCGTGACCCTCCTCGAACCGTTCCCTAGCCCAGACCTCCAGAACCTTCTCAGGCGGGGGCTTGGGAGAGCGCTTGACCACCTCGACCTCCACGCCAAGCGTCTGCTCTACCCGATCCTTGCCCCGACCTCGGTAACCCGCGCCCACCCATAGGTACGAAAGCCGTGGCAGACGCGAGCGAGCCGGTGCGAGCAGCCGTCGGATGCCGTCCTGGTCTGGGGCCTTCGCGCTGTGCACCTTGGCTTCGACCACCAGACCTTCGGTGTCCACCAGCAGGTGCCTCTTTCTGCCGCGAACCTTCTTGCCTCCGTCAAAGCCCCTTTGCTCTCCGCCTACTCCGGTGGTCTTAGCCGACCGCGAGCCGACGATGCGGGCGCTGGGCTCGGGATCTCTGCCGAGCTTCTCCCTCAATAGTCGCCGCATTGTCCGGTTCGACCTCTCCCAGGTGCCGTCGAGCCTCCACGCCCTGAAGTAGTGGAACACCGTCTTCCAAGGCGGGAACTCGCGAGGGAGCATGCGCCACTGGCAACCACTCTTTAGGACATAGAAGACAGCGTTGAGGATCTCGCGAGGGCTGTGCAACCTCGGGCGTCCACGCCATTTTGAGGCCGGGAGGTACGTCTCGAGCAGCCCCCACTCTTCGTTTGAGAGATCCGTGGGATATCTCTTGTTTTTCATGGCTCAAAGCGTAGCCAGCGACCGACACCTTTTTAAGACAGTCTCATAGGAAATACGCATGGCGGCTCGCGCGCGGGCGCGCGCGAGCCGCCATGCCCCGGTCAGGTCCTACGCCGGTCGCTTCGGGTGCCTACGGAGCATCCGCACCCACCGTGCATACCGCGTAGACGCGGAACGTGAACTGCCCGTTGGAGTTCACGTTCCCGTCGAAGTCGAAGATGCTCGCTTCCCACCCCGTCGGCGCGTCGTCGCCGGCGGCGACGAAGACGGGACGGCCTTGGCTGACCACGAAGTCCGCGATGTTGGGGGGGCCCTCTTCCGTTGCCCCGTCCCGGAAGACGGCGGCGCCGCCCCCGGTGGCCACCTCCCCTTCCTGCTCATCGCAAAGCGCTTGTTCGGTGGCGCCCAGGAATCCGTTTCCCAAGTCATTTTCGTCGGTCCTGACCACGACGTTCGAGCCGAGGAAGTCGCCCGAGTCCTGGCCGTCGAGCTTGTCGGCGTTGAGGTTGGCCGCCCTGCCCGCATCCGCGTTGACGTTTATCGGCGCCCTGCCCGCCTCCACCCTCAGGTCCAACGCCCGAGAGCCGGATGCGGAAGAGTCGTTGTCCACCACCAGCATCGGCCCACCCGCGTTGGTCCCGGCCAGCCTGGTTAGGGCGTTGTTTATGGTGTTGGTCTGCCCCAGCTTGAAGGGGTCGCCCGGCACCGCCGCCAAGGCCACGGTCCCCACCCCAAGCACAAGCGCTAGCGTCACCACCGCTCCCCAGAACAGGGCGGCCCCCTTGGCCAGCCACAGCGCCTTTGCCGCTACGCTCCTTAGCATGAGCTCTCCACTCCCTCTTTCGCCTTTAGCAACGAAGGCAGCATAGGACGGGGAGAACGGAGAGCGCATGCGTAACCTTACGCATTCGGGGTACGCAACTTCACGGCTCGTGGACATGGCTCGGCCCCGTCCCGAACCCCTTACCCGAGTACGGGACTCGGCCCCATACCAGGGGATAGGTCTAGCTTGCTGTGTGTTGCACACGAAAGTAGGACCGAAAGTAAACCCCACAGCTGTTGCGGGTCTACCAGGTGTACCGGGACGGGGTTAGCGAAGGTGAGAGCCGCCCGGCCGGAGGATAGGAACCGAGCCGGGCGGCAGAAAGAGGATACGGCAAGTCTACCCGACCGTGGGAGGTTACCCTACCCCTCCTCGCCGTCCACGGCGGCCGCGACGACGAACCCGACGTCGTCGGCCTGGACACGAGAACTCGCGCTAGGCCCCGGTCTCGCGGTGCGGGGAGGCGACGGGCTTGGACTCCGGAGATCCCCTCTGCCTGAGGAAGATCGAGAGCACCACCATCGCCCCGATGGCCAGGAACTCGCTCTGCCAGTTCTGCAACGACTCGGACCAGAAGCGCGAGGTGCCGAGGTACCCGAGCGTCGAGACGGGAGACCCGCCGTGCTCGAGCTGCTCCTGGCTGTAGGCCTCGGCGCCCCCGACGGCGTGCAGTACGAAGGAGAAGGCGAACAGCGAGAGCAGGGCGAGGCCGAGGGAGTTCTCGTAGAGCTTGAGCGCCGCGCCCCCCCTTGCGGACCGGCCAGGGGGCGTCCGTGCGGCCCCCCTCGTCGCCTCCCGCCTCTTCGGCGCGCCCTGCGTCCGGGTCCTCGGACTCCGCCGAGCCCCGCTGCACGAGCCAGGCGGTGAGCAAGACGTAGAGGCCCATCTGGAGGAACTCGCTCTCCCAGTTCTCGAAGACCGCCTCGACGAAGTCGCCGCTCCGCAGGTAGGACGCGTAGCCGACCTGCGGCCTGCCGTGCTCCGCCTCGGTGGCGTTGTGGTCCAGGTAGCCCGCGACGCTCTGGGCGGCCAGGAAGACCGCGAAGAGGCCGAACATGACGATCGAAAGGCCGTTGTCGCGTAGCAGACGTCGCATCCCGCGGTCAAGGATACAGGCCACGCGCCGCGGGAGGCAGCACCGCCACCGGCGAGCCGGCTTCGGGGTGGTCCGGTTGCCCGACTAGCAAGCCGGAAGGACGACGTCGTCCTTCCGGCCCGGTGGGTGCTGCTTATCGGATAAGCGCCCTAGGAGGGCTACTCCAGCTCGAAGGTGATGGCCAGGTTTACCTGGTAACCCGTGATGGAGCCGTTCTCGATGAGGACGTTCATGTCCTTAACCCACGCCCCCTCCACGTTCCTCAGCGTCTTGGTGGCGCGGGCCACCGCCTCGTTTATTGCGTCCTCGAAGCTCGTCTGGGACGTGGCGCTCAGCTCGGTGACCCTGGCAACGCTCATGCGTGGCTCCCTCCCTGCAGCCTGTCTCGTCTCCCCCTATATGTCCGGAGGGAGCGGGCGCGAAACACGCGAGCCGATCGGGGCATCGGCTTAGGGCTCGGCCCCGCCCCGGACGCCCCAAGCCTATACCAGGGTATGGGTCTACCGCGGGGTATTATCGGGACACGAGTCCCGAGCGGGGGTCGGGATGCTTGGCCCATCGGACCAGGGCTTTGTGGACTTCCGAGAACTCGTACCTTCAACCCACTAGTGTAAATAACGCGCAGCCTGGTACCGACGTACGAAGCGGCCCTGCTCCGGGGTTCCGCGTGTCGCTGTGTGGCGATCGTATCCGAGCGGCTAGAACGGGTTAGGACTAAGAGAGGAGGCGGGAGTAAGGACTCAGGTAGCGGGCTGTCTCACCCTCCGGGTCATATCCAAAGCCTTTATCTCCTCTGCCTTGGCCAGCGCTTCCTTGGCTTCCTGCTTCTCATCGGGCGTCAACTCGCGCCTCCGAAGGCGATAGTTGAAGCCGCATCCTACGATCTCGGCGTACGCCCGCTCGTAGGTGCGTTGGAAGTTTCTTGGATCGGCGTCCTTAAAGTGAAGCCTGTGCCCCTTCGGATACATCTCGTTGTAGAGCGCCAATATACGCCTCCAGGATAGGCTGTCACCCGTGGATCCGCGCACGTCCTCAACGAAACGGAACACTCCCACGCTGCGGGCGCTTAGCGGCCTATTATCCTTGCCGATCACCTGCCGCTGTATCAGCCGATAAGTTCGCTCGACCTCCTTCGCATTGACCCACGGCAAAACCGCCAAGGTGATGCGCCACAGCGGCGGTCTTCGGCCTCCCCAATGCCAAGATACCTCCGCAGCGATCGGCTTGGCGTCTCTCGCGCTGCGGGCGCTATCTTCGTCGCCGAGGCTCGCCAGAAACTCACCTAACGCGCGGCCGCGCTCGGCTTCTGGTTCGCGAAGTTCTATGGGTATCACCTTGGATCCAGGATTCGCTTGTTCTCGACCTTGAGGGGAAGGACGTTCCCTCTCGTACTCCACACCGGCTTGAAAAACGCGGAGCAAACGCCGAGCATCTCGCTCCACATCCTCTAGCTCGTCGGTTGCTGTCGCGTGGCCAAGGAGCCCCTCCTCGTCCAGTACCTGCCACACCCCATCGGGTAAGTCTGGTGTTCCGAGGCGCTTCGCTAGCTCGTCCCTCAACTCGGTCCCTCGCATGTGTCCTCCTGCGGTTTTTCTGGTGTACACGGATATGGTACCAAGCTATGACACGAGGCAGCACGAGACGAGAGCTTGCGAACGTGGAGCCAGGGTCCGAGTTCCTTACCGTGGAGCAACTACAAGAGTTGCTACAGGTCGGACGCACGTTCGCGTATTCGCTCGTTAGCCAAGGCGAGTTGCCTAGTTATCGAGTAGGACGGCTGCGCCGCGTCCGCCGGCAGGACGTGGAATGCTGGTTGTCGAGGAACCGAGCTGGTGCGCAAGTCCGAAAAGGATAGTACTCGCGTTACCTTCAGCGCCCCTGCGAACGCTACGCATGAGATTGGGCTCTCCGCCCCGAGTCGCGTCTGCGCTTTCGTGCTCGAAACGAGCCGTAGGAAGAAGGCCGCCCTCCCCGGCGGCGCCGAAAGGGGTTCTGGTGACGGCGCCAAGGAAAGCCTACCAGAGTAGTTCGCCAACCAACACCTACGGTTTCCGCAAGTGCTGCGAGGCCGTTCGCGAGGCGCTCCCCATCGCGGAGGTGGCGAGCCGCTACACCGCCCTCACGCCTCTCGGCGGCGGGGCGTGGTTCACCGGACGCTGCGCGCTGCCCGACCACGAGGACAAGACTCCCAGCTTCTACGTGTACCCTCCGGGCCGCTACTGGTGCTACGGCTGCGACCGCGGCGGCGACGTCATCGACCTCGAGTTCTTCTGCGGCGGGTACGGGGAGCTGTGGGAGGCGATGGTCTCCTTAGCCGTCGAGTTCGGCATCGAGCTGCCAGAGCGTTCCGCGTCTTGGCGGCACAAGCATGAGCGCCAGAGACCCTTACGCGACGCCGTCGCCCACGCGCGGCGGGAGGTGTTACGTCGCCGCCTGTTCAGGTGGTGCGTGCTTCCCGTCATAGAGGCCATAGGGGACGAGGGAGAGCGCCGCCAGGAGCTGGAGCGCGCCTGGTCGGACTTCCAGCGGGTGCCTTTGCCGTGAGGCCCACGACGGAGGTGCCGGAGGAGTGGTTGACGAGGCCGCACGAACGCAACGGCATGCCCGAGACCTTCACGGCCGCCGAGCTCCTCGCCGAGGAGTTGCCATCCGTGCGATGGGTCGTGCCGGGGTTGCTGCCAGAGGGCGTGACCCTGCTGGCCGGCAAACCCAAGCTCGGCAAGTCCTGGCTCGCCCTTGGGCTTGCGGTTGCCGTCGCCTCCGGCGGCGTTGCGCTGGGTACCCGCTCGGTGGAGCGCGGGGACGTCTTGTACCTCGCCCTGGAGGACAACCGCAGACGCTTGCAAAAGCGCCTCAAGAAGCTGCTCGTGGGCGGGACCGCACCCGACGGACTCCACATCGCGACCGAGTGGCCGCGGATGAACGAGGGAGGAGCCAAGGCCCTCGACGAGTGGCTCGAAGCCTTCCCCGAGGCCCGCCTCGTGGTGGTGGACATCCTCAAGCGGGTGAGGCCCCGCATCTCGCCGAACCGCAACATCTACGAGGCGGACTACGAGGCGCTCGAGGCCATGCAGGGCCTCGCCGGGGAGAACGGCGTGGGCATCCTGGTGGTTCACCACGCGCGCAAGGACGGCGCCAGCGACCCCGTGGACGAGATATCGGGCTCGACGGGCCTCTCCGGCGGCGCCGACGGCATCCTCGTACTCAAGCGCGACCGCGGGCGAGCGGACGCCTACCTACACGTTACGGGCCGGGAGATAGAGGAAGAAGCGGAGCTTGCTCTGACGTGGGACTCGAACCTCGCGAGTTGGACCCTAGCGGGCGACGCCGAGGAGTACCGGCTCTCCGCCCAGCGGCACGCCATCCTGGAGGTCTTGCAGAACGCAGGGGGCGAGATGTCCCCGAAGGACATCGCCGAGGCGACCGACAAGACCCACGGCTCGGTCAAGGTCTTGCTCGGCGAGATGGTTAGGGCAGGCCAAGTCTCGAACCCTTCACACGGGAAATACGCCTTACCCACCTCGGACGCTTACTGTCCTTACCCCGCTAACCCTGGCAATAAGGAGCCGCGGGGGAGTTAGGATGGTAAGCAGAGTAAGGGCAGAGTGGAAAACGCCCCCGTCACCTGCATCCACGGCCACCCCGGCGGCGAAGGCTGTTACCTGTGCGACCCGGACCACCCGTACCGTTGGCGGGAGGATGACGACCGATGAGCGTTTACGAGTTTAGTCCCATAATGTGCCGCAGGCGCACGAAAGCTGGACTCGAGGAGCTGGACGCGGCGCTCGCGGAGATTGTCGAGAAAGACGCCCCGATAACCGTCCGCGGAACCTTCAACCGGGCGGTGGTGGCGGGGCTCGTGCCCAATGACGAAGCGAGGGGGTACAAGCTGGTTCAGCGCCGCCTCGTGGCCCGCTTCTTCGAAGAGATTGACGGCGAGGCCTGCGGGCCCTACTCGGAGTGGCCGCAGATGCCTTCGGAAGAGATCCTGGAGCGCCAACTCCGGAACGCTGAGGTCGTGGCGTCGGCCCCGGATCACGGCCGGCTCATGCCCCCCGTCAGGCGCACGACGTAGGCGTCGTGCCGCGCCCCTGCAACATTTGTACTCATCCCCACAGGGAGACCATAGACGAAGCCCTCGTGGCCGGCATCGCGTTTCCCGCGCTCGTCGCGGAACATCGCGTTTCGAAGGATTCCTTGTCGCGCCACAAGGCCAATCATTTGCCTGCCAAGCTGATCATGGCCCAGGCCGCGGGGGAGGTGGCCCGGGCAGACTCGCTGCTAGATCAGGTGCGCAGCCTCCAGGCCCGGGCCTACGGCATCCTGGACACAGCGGAGGGTACCGGGGATCTCCGCACCGCTTTGGGTGCAATCAGGGAAGCGCGCGGCAACCTCGAGCTTCTGGCGAAGCTGTTAGGAGAGCCGGACGACCGGCCGGTCGTCAAATTCGCCGTCTCCGCGGAGTGGCTGGAGCTACGTGCCGTAATAGTCGCGGCATTGGAACCCCACCCGGAGGCCCTGAGGGCCGTCGTGGGCGCCATGAGGGGGACACGCGGTGGTTAGCCTCGCCGGCGATCTGACGCTCGCCCTAGATCTCGTGGCCTTTGCCCGGGCGCTGGGCGTGGAGCCCGACACCTGGCAGGAGCGGTTGCTGAGAAATGCGTCCCAGCGCACGTTGCTAAACTGCTCTAGGCAGTCGGGGAAGTCCACCATGGGCGGGGTCATTGCCCTCCACCGGGCGCTGTACCATCCTGGTTCGCTGATCCTCTGCCTTGCCCCTGCCTTGCGGCAGTCCCAGGAGCTCTTCGCCAAGATAGCGGGTTTCTACCGGGACTTGGGTCGCCCGGTATCGCCGCTCGCTGAGCGCAAACTCAGCCTGGAGCTGGAGAACGGCTCGAGGATCGTCACCCTCCCGGGCAGCGAGAAAACCGTCAGGGGTTTCAGCGGCGCGGCCCTGCTTATCGTGGACGAGGCCGCGAGGGTGGACGACGCGCTCTACTTCGCTGTGAGGCCGATGCTCGCCGTCTCGAGTGGGGCGCTTATCATGCTCTCGACCCCAGCAGGCAAACGCGGGGCCTTTCATCAGGAGTGGACTGAGGGCGTGGGCTGGCAGCGGTTCGAGATCCCCTGGTCGGTCGTGCCGAGGATCCCGCCCTCCTTTATCGAGGAGGAGCGGCGATCGCTCCCCGCGCGCATCTTCCGGCAAGAGTACGAATGCAGCTTCGAGCACGTGGAGGATGCCGTGTTCGCCTACGAGTTGGTAGAACAGGCCATCACGCCCGACGTGGCCCCGCTGTTCGGCTCCACGCCGCGTGGGGAGATTAGTGCCCGAGCGGAGGAAATAGCGTCGCTCTTTGGAGGTTCGCGTGGCTAGGTCTTACATCGGTCTCGACTTGGGCCAGAGTCGCGACTACACGGCCGTGGTCGTCGCCGAGAAAGTCGAGCCGAGCGAATCCTGCGGCAGGGACTACGAGCTGCATATCCGCCACCTGGAGCGCTTTAGGGATGTGCTCTACCCGGACGTCGCCGAGCGGGCGCGGAGACTCATGGACTTCCCCGGGCTGCGTGGCAAGGCCGCCCTTGCTATAGACGCCACGGGCGTGGGGGCGGCCGTCGTGGACATGCTGAGGAAGAGCGGCCTCACCTTCGATGCGGTCACCATAACCGGCGGCGATACCGAGAGCCAGCAGGGCTTCTACGACTGGCGTGTTCCGAAGCGCGACCTGATCGGGGGGTTGCAGGTCCTCCTTCAGAGCGGGCGGCTCAAGATCGCCTACACGCTCGAGCATGCCGAGACGCTAAAGAGAGAGCTGCTCAACTTCCGGGTGAAGGTCAACGTCTCGACCGGGCACGACTCCTACGAAGCGTGGCGGGAGGGAGATCACGACGATTTGGTTTTGGCTGCTGCTCTAGCTGCGTGGAAAGCCCACAAGGGCGTATGGACCCCGATGATAGCGAGAGCATGAGTAATGATACCTAGAGCCCGAAACAGGGAGCATGAAACGATGTCCCCCCGTTGAGGACAAGCTAATGAGCCTCTTGGCTTCGAGCGTCGCCTACCGATGCTTTGGCGACTGGGTCGAAGCTATCGCTGAGTTGGTGTTTGAGGAGTCGCCTTCTTACCACCCGATGATCCGGTACATCGAGGCAGAGAGGATCTAAGGGGCGCGGCGTGGGGAATCGCCGAGGCACAGGTGCCATAGACACCGTGCGCGAGGCCACGACCCTCGAAGAGATGATTGCCGAGCGGGTAGCCCAAGAGGCCACAAAGATAGCCGAGGAGCGAGTCAAGGAGATGTTTAGGATTACGGAGTTCGACCCCGACGAGATCTTGGGGTTCATGACCTCTGAAGAGGCCGCCGAGTTCCTGAGTCTCCCCTACTCCAGCTTCAGGGAGATCGCCCCTGGTCTGCCCAGGCACGCCATCACGCCGGCGCGGTTCGGCTACCTGAGGCGCGAGCTATTGGCGTGGGGCAAGGATCGGTAAGGGAGCCCCTTAAGCCCGGCTACGCACGAATTCCAGCACCCTCTCGCTAAACGTGGGAACCCTCCTGTGCAAGTGTTCCTCCAGGAGATTTTCCAGGCTAAGTGGAGGGTTCTCCAGGTCGGACGCCCAGCCTTCCAGGATGTGCGTGAGGTACTCCGGGCTTCTCAGCTCCCACTGGTAGCACAGGAACTCGTCGGGGGGGCTGCACGTCTATGTCGTGGGGTTCGCACGAGGTGCGCGGGAAATCCTTGACGTTGGAGGTCACGATTAGGTCGGCACCCGACTGGACGGCGGCCGCCAACACGTGACGGTCTTTCGGATGGTTGGTCATACTCTCGATCAGGCTCTCGTGCCCCGTTACCATGGCCTCGGGAAAGGCCTCGCGCATCTGGGCCACCGTCCGATCTACCCTATCGTGGCGCTCCTCTGGCACCTTCCTTTTGATGTTCTGCGCCATCTCGTAGAGGATCTGGTCGGTCCAGCGCACCTGAAAGACCCCAGCGTACGAGAAGCGCAGTATGACGTCCCGCAGGTACACCGGATACAAAACGTTGGCGTCTAGTAATAAGGAGAAGCCCACGCCTTCTCAGTCGTCCTCCTCGTCATAAAGGCCCATCTCCTGGGACCCGCGAGCTATGTCGGCCAACAAAACGCGCCGCTCCGAGTCCCTTCGGTCTCTATAAACTATTAGGTCTTCGAGACGGATCCTTCGGTGGGTGCCCACCATGCTGTAGTCTATCTCGCCCTTCTCCAACAGCTTGATCAGGAAGGGGCGAGAAACGTTGAGCAGGTCCGCGGCTTGCTGCGTAGTCAACTGCGAGTCCACGGACATGACCCTGACGGAGTTCCCCTTGACCAACACCTCGTCGAGAACGTCCATCAGCACGTCGTACACGGAGGGGGGCAACTCGTGCACCTCACCCGAGGGGGTGACGAGTTTGGCCAAACCCTCCGTCTCTGCCCTGACGGCGTCGAGCTCGCGCACGTTCTGTGCGTTCTTGTCCGGCGCCAAGATCCACTCTCCCTCGTTCGCCACGGTCATCTTCCATCCCTCTCACTCGGACCCTACGGATGATTATATATCCGCAATAAACGAAACGGAACCCCAAAGGTTTCTTCAGTTGGGGTAAACCGTGGGGTCAAATCCGCCTGCGGCTCGCGAAAACCTTTTACCTATGGGCCTGAGCCGTCCAGTAAGCCGGATTCTGCTCTATCCCGCCATCCATCTCCGGGGCGGTTGGCCCCGGGCCCCTGGTGGGGCTGCGCCTACCAGTCCCTTGCGGGACGTTTTGGCTTGCTCGCACCGGTCGTTTACCTGGCCGGTCCCTCGCGGGATACCGCCGGTGGGCTCTTACCCCACCCTTTCACCCATCACCTGTGATCGGGTGACCCCGATCCATCGGCTGGTCTGCTCTCTGTTGCACTTGACGTGGCGGCGGGCTTGCGCCAAACGGCGGAGCCTCACGGCTTTCGCCGTCGCCGCCCCTCGGGTTGTTGGCCCGAGCGGCCTCTGCTGCGAGTCCGGACTTTGCTCTACGTCCAGGAGGAACCCTGGCCGCAGCGACGGGTCGGACGGCCCAGACTCTCCCCGGATTATAACCCAGCCGATGGAGCGTCCGGCGCGACCCGGCGCGCCCTGGCGCCGCCGCGTCTCAGGAGGACGATCTTGGTCGGGGTCACGCGCAACTCGACCCTCTCCGTGCCGCCCCAGCGCTTCTGCCAGCGCTCGTCGTCGCCGACGGCGGGGTCGAACCAGACCCCAGGGCCTTCGGTGTCGATCACGCCCTCGTACGAGGCGTAGTCCTCAGGATCGTGCAGCGTGGCGCCGGCGCCCCGACGGTAGATGGCGTTGCGGGAGCGGAAAGACTGCACGCTGGAAGGGCTCGTGCCAAGCGCGCTCGCTATCCACTCGTCGCTCCTCCCCTCCTCGACCCAGCGACGGATGTCGTCGACGAACTTTCTCAGCGAGACCCTCTGATTTATGCCCACACGCGACCACCGCCTCCAACTTACGCTGTAATGTGTCCTAGCGTACATAGAATGCGTCCTTTTTTCCAGTGACCTGTAACCAATGGTGTAGAGTGTCGAGGTGGAATTATTCCTACAGATCGGGATAGAGATCCTGAGGCTCGTGCCCTTGATCCTCGCGTTCTACGTACCAGCGTTGCTCGGGGTGGCGATCTGGAAGGAGCGCGGGCCTGGGTACCGGCTGAAGGCCATCCTCATGTTCGTTTTCGGCTTCGGCGCCATAGTCGCCGTGCAGGTGCTCTTCCGCAACGTGTCGGCGCTGCAGGTGCTGGCGACGTTGGGCGTCTCGCTGGTCGAGATCTTCTTCGCCGTCGTCCTCGCGAGGCTCACCGTCTACAGGCTCGCGGACTGATTTGGCGGGCTGCCCATGGGCAGCCCGCCAGCACACCTGCTGCGCAGGCTTGTCAGCACGCATCGGGCAGGCTTCGCCGGCCCTCGCTTGTCAGTGATTCACGCGGAAGAAGGCGTCTAGCTCCGTGAATGTTTCGTCCGACGCTTCTTCGGCCAGGTAGTGGCCGCACTCGAGTGCCCGTCCTCGCACGTCCGGCGCCCAGTCGCGCCAGATCGCTAGGACGTCGTACCACTCCTCCAGGTACCCCCTGTTGCCCCACAGAGCAAGCACGGGGCAGGTTATGCGCCGGCCTTCGCGACGGTCGGCCTCGTCGTGCGCGAAGTCCATGGTGGCAGCGGCCCGGTAGTCCTCGCAGATCGCGTGTACCGTGGCCGGGTCGCGGAAGCAGCGCAGGTACTCGTGCATCGCCTCCGGGGCGAACACCTCGCCCCTCTCTGGCCTGGAGAGAAAGAAGTGCTCCGGGTCGGTGCCGATCAGGCGCTCGGGCAGGTCGTAGGGCTGGGCCAGGAAGAACCAGTGCCAGTAGCCGAGGCCGAACGACATGTCGGCACGCGCGAAGGCCTCCAGGGTCGGCACGATGTCCAGCACGGCGAGGCGCAGGACGCTCTCGGGGTGGTCGAGGGCCATGCGGTAGGCGACGCGGCCCCCGCGGTCGTGGCCGCACACGGAGAAGCGTTCGAAGCCGAGGTGGCGCATCACCGAGATCTGGTCTTGGGCCATCTTCCGCTTGGAGTAGGGCGCGTGGTCTGGCGCCGTCTCGGGTTTGGAGGAGTCGCCGTAGCCCCTGAGGTCGGTGGCGACGACGGTGAATCTCTCGGCGAGGCGGGGGGCGACCCTGTGCCACATCGCGTGCGTTTGCGGGTTGCCGTGCAGCAACAGGAGCGGCGGGCCGTCCCCCCCGACGCGGGTTCGGATGCGCGCCGCGCCGACGTCTACGTCAAGAAGCTCGAAGCCTTCGAACAGCACGACGGGATCCGTCGCCCCTATCCGCCGTCGAGGGCGTTCTTTACCTCGTCGCTGTCCCGGTTGAGGGCGTAGAAGGTCATGTCGGCCTTCGCCTCTTTGTACGGCTTTTCGCGGACCCGGCTCAGGTAGTCGGCGTCCAGCATCGCGCCGATGACGTCTTCGATCTCCTCGCGCGAGAGCTCCAGGTCGCCGCGCTCGTCCAGGTCGCGGATGCTGCCGAAGATCTCGACGAAGGAGGCCGGCTGCCTCAAAGAGGCGACGCCCTGCGTGATCGTCCTCAGCTCGTAAGGCGTCAGGTCCTCGAGCAGGTCGAGGCCCTGCCTCTCGGCCTGCTGCGTCTTGGCCTGCCGCCCGCTCTCGGCTGCGTCGCGGCGGCCGTTGCCGTTGGCCCCCTCGCCGTCCCGTCGCGGCTCCTCCGCGGCAAGGTCAGACCCGCTCTGCTCGGGCACCTTCTCGTCCGGCAGGTAGACCTGGAGCTCGAAGTCCTGGTCGACGGTGTTCACCAGGTTCCGGCGCTCGGCCTCGACCACGAAGTCCTTGAACTTCTTGAAGCCCACGTTGCGCTCGTCGAAGGAGCCGAGCTGAACGATCATCTGCTGCTTCACCTGGCCCAGGACGCGCGTCTTGCCGCCCTTCTTCAGGGCCTCGACCGCCCGGACGAGCTCCTTGTAGGGGTCTGCCGCTTTCTTCTTCGGCGCCCTGTCCCGAGCGCGCGCCTCGCGCTCCTCCTCCAGCAGCGAAGCGTAGGAGATAAAGTGGTCGGCGGACTCGATAAGGTGGTACGAGGTAGCCTCGGAGACGCCGAGCACGACGACCGTCTTGCCCCGGCTGCGCAGCAGGCTCACCAGCGGGATAAAGTCCCCGTCGCCGGTGACGAGCACGTAGGTGTCGACCTGCGGGTGGTTGTGCAGAAAGTCGGAGCACTCCACCGCGAGCATCACGTCTATCGAGTTGGTGCGCCGCTTCTGGGACCTTCCGCCGGGGAAGTAGCGGGCCGAGATGTAGCGCGGGGAGATCCCGTTCGAGTAGAGGCTCGGCGGCGCGTCGCGGAAGTCGCCGTCGGTCCAGTCCGCGTAGGCCGAGGCCGAGACGATGCGACCGTACTCGCGCGCCTTCTCCAGGATCGCCGAGACGTTCGGTTTTGAGTTGTACTCGCTGACCGTGGAGATGTAGATGTTCTCCCAGTCGATAAATACTGCGAGGTCTTCGGGTATGTCGGGCATGGATCGGTTTCCTTACGTTAGATGAGAGACCCGGGGATGTTCCCCAGGCCTCGGTAGGTTTCTTTACACACTGTATCTGTCGTGCAGCCGGACCACGGTCTGCGAGAGCGTCTCCTCGTCCAAGACGGCCTCTACCCACAGGACGCGCTCCTCGTCCGCCAGATCCTCGGGAAGGTCGAACACGGCCACTATGGCCACCGGATCCTCGGCTCCCTCAAGCCAGATCGAGTATTCCTCCGACTCGATCAGCACCTCCCCGTGCTCGTCGGTCAGTAGGATGCGGGCGCCGCGCTCCCTCTCCGAGGCGTGCTCGCAGCCCTCGAACTTGGCGTAGACGACGAAGGAGGTCTCGCCATCCGCGGCCGGCCGGATCTCGTCGAGCACCCCGAAGAGGGTTAGCCGGCCGTCCAGCTCGGCGCAGTTCTCGGCGAGGACCAGCGCCGTGCACTCCACCAAGCCGTCGCAGGGATTATCCACGCCTCACCCCGCCCCGTTGGAGGAGAGCCCATCCGCCGACGGGGAGCCGTTCTCGGACGCCGGCTCGCTCACGATGTCGTCGAGCGAGAGCTCGTCGGTCGCGCCTTCGGCGTCGGTGCCGCGGGAGGAGACGACCTTCGCGATCGCGCTTACCTCGTCGCCGGCGCGCAGGTTCATCACCCTGACGCCCTGGGCAGCGCGCCCCTGCCTAGAGACGGACTCGGCGTCGATCCGGATCGTGGTCCCGACGTTCGAGACGATGACGAGCTCGTGCAGATCCGGCCTCACGACCCGTACCCCCGCGAGCTTCCCGCGGTCGCCATCGGTCTTTATGGCGATAACGCCCTGGCCGCCGCGTCCCTGAGCACGGAACTCCGAGAGCGCGGTGCGCTTTCCGAAGCCCATCTCGGTGATCATGAACAGGTCTGCCGTCGCCGCGCCGCTCTCGGAGACGACGTCCATGCTAAGGACGCGGTCGCCCTTTTTTAGGGTGATGCCCTTGACCCCGGCGGTAGCCCGCCCCATCGCCCGCGCGTCCTTGTCGCGGAACTTGAGACCCTTGCCGTTGCGGGTGACCAGGATAACCTCGGCGCCGTCGGAGGCGTGCCTGACGTCTATGAGCTCGTCGTCCTTCGCCAGGTTGATGGCGATGATCCCCTCGTTCTTGAGCGGTGTGTTGTACTCGAGGAAGGCCGTTTTCTTGACGACTCCCTCGCGGGTGGCGAACAGGAGGTACTGGGCCTCCTTGAACTCCTTTGTCTGGATGACCGCCGCTATCGTCTCCCCCTGCGCGAGCGGCAACAGGTTGGCGACGTGCCGGCCCTTCGCCGTCCGGCTCATCCTCGGGAGCTGGTGCACCTTGAGCCTGTAGACCTTGCCCTTGTTCGTGAAGAAGAGCATGTAGTGGTGGGTCGTCGTGATAAAGAGGTGCTCGATGTAGTCGCCCTCTTTGAGCTCCATCCCGGCGACGCCCACCCCGCCGCGGCCCTGCTTGCGGAACGTGTTGACGGGGACGCTCTTGAGGTAGCCGCCGTGGGAGATGGAGATCACCATCTCCTCCTCGGCGATGAGGTCCTCTATCTCGAAGTCGACGCCCTCCTCGGCGGTGATCTGGGTCCGCCGGTCGTCGGCGTAGGCGGCCCTGACCTCGAGGAGCTCTTCCTTGACGATCTCGTAGACCTTGCCGTCGTCGGCGAGCACGCTCTCGAGGTACTCGATCTTCTCGACCAGGTCCTTGTGCTCCTGCTCGACCTTCCGCCGCTCGAGGGCCGTGAGGCGCTGCAGCCTGAGGTCCAGGATGGCCTGCGCCTGGCGCTCGGAGAGCTTGAAGGCCTTCATCAGGTTGTTGCGCGCGGTCTCGACGCTCCGGCTCTTGCGGATGATGGAGACGACCTCGTCGAGGTTGGAGAGCGCGATGATGAGGCCCTCCAGGATGTGGGCCCGCGCCTGCGCCCTCTCCAGCTCGTAGCGCGTCCTGCGGGTGACCACCTCGAACTGGTGTGCGACGTAGTGCTTGAGGACCTCCCTGTACGAGAGGGTCTTCGGCACGCCGTCAACCAGGGCGACCAGGTTCACCCCGAAGCTCTGCTGCATCTGGGTGTGCTTGAAGAGGTTGTTCAGGACGACCTTTGGCACGGCCTCGCGCTTGAGCTCGATGACCACGCGCATCCCGTTGCGGTCGGACTCGTCGCGCAGGTCGGAGATGTCGGTGAGCTTTCGCTCCTTGACCAGGTCGGCGATCTTCTGCAGCAGGTAGCTCTTGTTGACCTGGTAGGGGATCTCGGTCACCACGATCTGGGTCCGGTTGCCCTTTATCTGCTCGGTGTGCGCCTTGGCCTGCACCCGCACCGAGCCGCGCCCGGTCTCGATGGCGTCCTTGATGCCGCGCAGCCCGACGATCGCGCCCCCGGTTGGGAAGTCGGGGCCCTTGATGTGCTTGGCTATCCCCGCGTCGTCCAGGTCGGGGTCGTCGATGAGGGCCACGGTCGCGTCCACGACCTCCCCGAGGTTGTGGGGCGGGATCTTGGTCGCCATCCCGACGGCGATGCCGTCGGAGCCGTTGACGAGCAGGTTCGGGAACCTGGCCGGCAACACCTCGGGCTGGCGCTGGCTCTCGTCGAAGTTGGGGACGAAGTTGACCGTGTCGGAGCTTATGTCCCTGAGCATCTCGGTCGCCATGCGCATGAGGCGCGCCTCGGTGTACCGCATGGCGGCCGGCGGGTCGCCGTCCACGCTCCCGAAGTTGCCCTGGCCGTCGACCAGCGGGTAGCGCATCGAGAAGTCCTGCGCCATCCTGGTGAGCGTGTCGTAGACCGCGGAGTCGCCGTGCGGGTGGTACTTACCGATGACCTCGCCGACGACCGTGGCGCTCTTGCGGTAGGGCCGGTTCGGCTGCAAGCCCAGGTCGTGCATCGCGTAGAGCACGCGCCGGTGCACCGGCTTGAGGCCGTCGCGCACGTCCGGCAGGGCGCGCGAGACGATCACGCTCATCGCGTACGAGAGGAACGAATCCTTTATCTCGTCTTCTATGGAGTGGGGACGTATGTTCCCCGAGAAAGTATCAAGCATCCAGGTTCTTCACCTCTCTGGCGTTCTCCTCGATAAATGCCTTGCGCGGCTCGACCTTGTCGCCCATGAGCGCGGTGAACAGCTCGTCCGCGACGGCGGCCGACTCGACCGTGACCTGCAAGAGCGTCCTGTGGCCCGGGTCCATCGTTGTCTCCCAGAGCTGGTCCGGGTTCATCTCCCCGAGGCCCTTGAACCGGCCGATGCTGCCGGCGCCGTTGGCGTTCAGACGCCCGAGCGTCTCCTGCAGCTCCCTGTCGTTGTAGACATAGTAGTCCTTGCGCTTGTGCGTGATCTTGTACAGCGGCGGCTGCGCGATGTAGACGTAGCCGGCCTCGATCAGATCCCTCATGTTCCGGAAAAGGAACGTCAGGACCAGCGTTCGGATGTGGCTCCCGTCGACGTCGGCGTCGGTCATGATGATGACCTTGTTGTAGCGGGCCTGCTCGACGTCGAAGGTCTCCCCCACGCCAGCCCCTATGGCGCTGATCATGGCCTGTATCTCGACGTTGGAGAGGACCTTGTTTATGTTTGCCTTCTCGACGTTGAGGATCTTGCCGCGCAGGGGCAGTATCGCCTGGAAGTTCCGCTCCCTGCCCTGCTTGGCCGACCCACCGGCCGAGTCACCCTCGACGATGTATAGCTCGCTGCGCGCGGGATCCTTGGAAGTGCAGTCCGCCAGCTTTCCAGGCAACGTCGAGCTCTCCAGGTAGCCCTTGCGGATGGTGTCTCGCACCTTGCGCGCGGCCTGGCGCGCCCGCGCCGCCTGCAACGCCTTGTTTATGATCGCCTTCGCCTCGCTCGGCCGCTCCTCGAGGAACTCGGCGAGGTAGCGGTTCGTGGAGCTCTCCACGAGGCCCTTGACCTCGGTGTTCCCGAGCTTGGTCTTGGTCTGCCCCTCGAACTGCGGATCCCGCAGCTTGACCGAGATGACGGCCGCGAGACCCTCCCTTATGTCGTCGCCGGTGAGGTTCTCCTCTTTCTCCTTGAGCAGACCCTTGCCCCTCGCGTACGTGTTGATGGTGCGCGACAGCGCCGCCCTGAAGCCGGAGAGATGCGCCCCGCCCTCGTGCGTGTTGATGTTGTTCGCGAAGGTGAAGACGGAGTCCTGGAAGCCGTTGTTCCACTGCATCGCGACCTCGACGTCCCCCACCGCCTCGTCCTCGCGCTGGAAGTAGAAGACGGTCTTGTGGACGGGATCCTTGGCCTCGTTTATGTGCCCCACGAAGTCCCTGATGCCGCCTTCGTACTGGTAGGCGACCTCTCGGCCTTCCTCGCGCTCGTCCATGAGCCGGATCTTCAGTCCCTTGTTGAGGAAAGCCGATTCCCTGAATCGGCGGCTCAAGGTGTCGAAGGAGAGCTCGATGGTCTCGGTGAAGACCTCGGGATCTGGCCTGTAGCGGATCGTGGTCCCAGTCCCCTCGCCCCTCTTGAGCTTGCGCGCTTTCTTGAGGTCCCCCTTCGGGAAGCCGCGCTCGTAGTGTTGGGTCCACAGGTGTCCGTCGCGCCGGACCTCCACCTCCAACCACTCGGAGAGCGCGTTGACCACCGAGGCGCCTACGCCGTGCAGCCCGCCGGAGACCTTGTAGCCCTGCCCGTCGAACTTGCCGCCGGCGTGCAGCGTGGTCATGATGATCTCGGCCGCGGACTTGCCGTACTTCTTCATTTTGCCGACCGGCATCCCGCGCCCGTCGTCGATCACCGAGACGGACTGGTCCTCGTGGACCGTTACGAGGATCTCCGAGCAGTGCCCGGCGAGCGCCTCGTCGATGGAGTTGTCCACGATCTCCCACACGAGGTGGTGCAGCCCCCGCGGCCCCGTGGAACCGATGTACATTCCCGGCCGCCGCTTGACGGCATCCAGGCCCTCGAGTACCTGGATGGAGCTTGCATCGTAGGTGTTCTTGGTGCGCTTGGGCGCCGCTTTAGTCCCCAAAAAGGACCCTCCTCGTCATATAATCGGCCGTGGCCACTGAAACGGTTTTTTTGATAGAGACTGGCACCCCAAGATTGTAACACATCTTGTGCGCATTCCAATACCTCTTGTGAGGCGTTTGCGGCTTACCTAAGCCTTTTTCGAAGCATACAAGCGGGTCACACGACACCACCGCTTGTAGTCTCCGATACGGCACCACCAGATATGCGTACGACGTGGGATCTCTCCAGAATCTCTTCGTCGAAGTATTCCAGGTTCGTGGTGGTGATTACGGCCTGGGTGCTATCCAGGAAATACCCCGCGAGGTACTCGCGACGGCGCTCGTCCAACTCGCTCATGACGTCGTCGAAGAGCAGTATGGGGTCCTCCCCGGTCTCCCCCCTGATGTGGTCCCTCGCGGCGAACTCGAGCGCGAGCGTCGCGAGGCGCTGCTGCCCCTGCGAGCCGTAGGTCGTGAGGTCGACCCCGCCGAGCACGACGCCGAAGTCGTCCCTGTGCGGTCCAACCGAGGTGGTGCCGCGTTCGATGTCGGCGCTGTGAGCCCCCCTGAGCGTCTCGGCGTACCCGTCGAGGGTCGCACTATAGGAATAGCGTATCTCGGCCTTCTCGGAGCCGTACAGGGCCCTTAGAGAGGCTCCGAAGTACTCTTCGAGGGGCCCGATCGCCGCCTCGCGGCCCTTCAGGACCGTCTCGCCCAGTTCCACGACCTTCCTGTCCCACGTGGAGAGGGTCCGCTCCGAGGAGAAGCCGTCCCGGATCCTCCTCAGGAGCTGGTTACGCTGCTGGACTGCTTTGGCGTACTCGATAACCGCCCTCGCGTAGGAGGGCCGGAGGGTCGAGAGCAGGCCGTCGAGGAACTCCCGGCGGTCGGCCGGCGCCCCTTTTACGACGCGGATGTCGTCCGGGAAGAAGGTAACCACCCTCACCCCTGCCCCGCCGGCGGCGTAGCTGGTGAGCGAGGGCGCAGGGGCGCCGTCGACGGTGAGGCGCTTCTTCTGGCCCGGGGCGTAGCCGACGGCCACGGCGCGCTCACCCGACCCGCCGTCGAGGGAGACGCGGGCCTCGGTGCGGGTGAAGTCCTGCCCCCAGCGGACGACCTCCCCGTCGTTGGGCGTGCGCGGCGAGGAGCCGGTGACGGCGAAGGAGATGGCCTCGATCAGGTTGGTCTTCCCCTGCGCGTTGTCGCCGACGACGATGTTGAGGCCAGGGGACAGGAAGACCGCGTCGTCGGGGTAGTTGCGGAAGTTGACCATCCTGAGGGCGCGCAGGTAGGCGTTCAGGGGCCTACCTCCAGACGCTCGTCCCCCACCTCGACCACGTCGCCCACCCTGAGCTTGCGGCCGCGGCGCGTCTCGACCTCGCCGTTGACCAGTACGTCGCCTCCCTGTATCACGAGCTTCGCCTCGCCGCCGCTCCCCACGACGTCGGCCGCCTTGAGCGCCTGGCCCAGCGTGATGCCAGGGGATAGCCGCACCGGTACGCCCGAGCTAGCCCGAAGAAGGATCGCGCATCGGCATGATCAGGTACAGGAAGTCCGGCTCCTCCTCGCCGTTCTCGCCGGGCACTATGAGGCCAGGCTTTAGCGCCTCGTTTAGCTTGAAGACCACGCTCTCCGTGTCGACGGCCGAGACGCCGTCGAGCAGGTACCCCGGGTTGAAGGAGATGAGGAAGTCATCCTCGCTCGACGCCTGCAGCCGCTCGTGCGCCTCCCCCACCTCGCCGTTCCTGACGATCACCTCCACCGCGCCCTCCGAGAAGGAAAGGCTCACCGGGACCGGCGGCGTCTGGCGCTGGGCGAAGAGGTTGACGCGCCGCAGCGTGCCCATGAGCTCCTCCCGCTTGACCGAGATCTCGCGCTCGAACGCGGTCGGCAGCAGCCTCCGGTACTCCGGGAAGTTCCCGTCTATGAGCCGCGTCCCGAAAAGGACGTCCTCGATCCTGAACAGCGCCTGGTTCTGGCCGAGCGACACCTCGACCTCTTCTTCGCCTTCGGAACCGAAGATGCGGGAGACCTCCTGCATGGCCCGCGCCGGTATGATCGCCTCCCTCGACCCCTCGAAGGCGATCGTCGCCAGCTCCGTCTCTTTGATGCTGAGGCGGTAGGAGTCCGTCGTTACCATCCTGACCCGGTTCTCCTCGAAGCTGATCAGGATCCCCGTCAAAACCGGCCTGGTCTCGTCCCGCGAGTACGACCGCGACACCTTCTCGACGGTCTCGACGAGCAACTCCCCGGACATCTTGAACGCCCCTTCCGCGTCGAAGCCGGGCAGCTGCGGGAAGTCGTCGGCGGCGTAGGCCCTTATGCGGTACTCGTTTTCCCCCGCGGCCAGCCGTACCGTGCCCCCCGAGTCGTCGTGCTCGAGCGAGAAGCTGCCCGCCGGCTGCGACCGCACGATGTCGTTGAAGATGCGGGCAGGTATTACGACCCTCCCCTCCTCCTCGACCTCCGCCGGCGACGAGGTTTGGACCGAGATCTCCATGTCCGTCGCCGAGAGCTTCACGGAACCGTCGCCAGCCTCCAAGAGTATCCCCCCGAGCAACTGGATCGTGGACCTGGCGGAGACTCCTCGAGAGACCAATGCAAGCTTTTTGCTAAAGGCCTCCGTGTTGCAAACAGCCCTCATAGCGCCTCCTCTCTCCCCTTATTATTACTACTTAACCCTATATTCATTAGAATAATAATAATAATAAGGCCTGTGGATATGTGGATAAGTGCCAGAATCTTCTTTACCTAAGCCTAAAACGCCGCGTCGGGCCTGTGGAAGATATTGTGGATAAGTCCCGAGATCCTGTGGACAGATTGTGGATAACTGCCGACTTATCCACAGGTTTGGGTTATCCACAATTCTTATCCACAGGTTTATCCACAGATTCTACCCCTGTTATCCACAGGTTTATCCACAGGCTCGGCGCCCGCAACGGCTGACGACTTTTCCACAAGTAGCGGCGAGTTATCCACAACTTCTGTGGATAACTCTCCTTTTCTGTGGATGAATCGAGGATCGTTTATCCACATTTCGGCTTCTGCCTGTGGATGGATTGTGGACAGAATACATGTTGAATGCTTGTTCGGTGTTACAAAGTGCCTGCCCTGGGGGGAAGGGGTCAACGCTTGCTTTTCACCTGTAGGGTGATCTCGTGAATCTGAGAGAAAGCGTCGCGGTCGCTGTTGATCAGGTTGGAGATCTTGGAGGTGGCGTGCATGACGGTGGAATGGTCCCGGCCGCCGAAAGCCTTGCCTATCTTGGGGAGCGACTCGTCGGTTAGTTCGCGCGAGAGGTACATGGCGACCTGGCGCGGGTAGGCGAAGCCCTTGGAGCGGCTCGCGCCCACGAGGTCGGCCTTGGTGATACCGAAGTAACGGCACACCTCGTGCTGGATCAGCTCGATCGGGATCTCACGGTACGCCTGGTCCGGGAGTATGTCCCTGAGCACCTCCTCGGCCAGGGCTACGCTGAGCTGCCTGCCGTAGAGCGAGGCGTAGGCCAGGATGCGCACCAGCGCGCCTTCGAGCTCCCTGATGTTCGTCGAGACCTTGGAGGCGATAAACGTGAGCACCTCGTCGTCCACCTCGAGGCGGTCCATGAGCGCCTTTTTGCGCAGGATGGCTATCCTCGTCTCGAGGTCGGGAGGCTGTATGTCCGTGACCAGCCCCCACTCGAATCGGCTCACGAGCCGGTTCTCGAGCGTCTGGATGTACTTGGGATGCCGGTCCGAGGCGATGACGATCTGCTTGTTCTCCTCGTAGAGCGCGTTGAAGGTGTGGAAGAACGCCTCCTGGGTCTCGACCTTGTTCTCGAGGAACTGGATGTCGTCCACGAGCAGCACGTCGTTCTCCCGGTAGCGCTTCTGGAACTCCAGCGGCGCGTTGTCCCTCATGGAGTTGATGAAGTCGTTGGTGAACTGCTCGCACGTCACGTACCGGACGCGCATGCTCGGGTCCTGGTCCTCGACGTAGTGGCCCACGGCGCGCAGGAGGTGCGTCTTCCCTAGCCCCACCCCACCGTAGATGAAGAGCGGGTTGTAGACGAGGCCAGGGGTCTCGGCCACAGCCAGCGTCGCCGCGTGCGCGAACCTGTTGCCGGCCCCGATGACGAAGGTGTCGAACGTGTACTTCGCCTTGAAGGAGCGGGGCGTGCGGGCGTTCAGGACCGACTCGGCCCCCGCCGCGGCGGTCGCGCCGTTGCCGTTTCTCGGCCTGCCGTCTCCCCCGACACTGACGACCAGCGAGGTGTCCCGGCCGAGCACCGAGTCGAGGGCCTCCTTCAGCAAGGGCCGAAAACGGCTCTCGATATACTCCTTTGCGAACGTGTTGGGGACGGAGATCTCCAGCCGGTCTTCGTACAGATCCACCGGCTGTATCCCCTCGAACCAGACCCGCAACGACGACACGTCGATGTGCTCGGATGCGCGGTCGAGCACCTCGGTCCAGACCTGCTCCGCCCTCCGGTCCACCGCCTACCTGACCCAGGTATCGACGATGGCCTCTACTAGGTCCTTCCCGAGCGGGCTGATGACCCTCTTTCCCGATTCGTCCGTCGTCACCAGGCCATGCTCCTCGAGCACCGAGAGATCGCGGTAAGCCGTGCTGACGCTGATCTCCAGCCGCTCGGCCACCGTCGAAGGTCCTACCTCGCCGCACTCCAGAACCGTGATCAAAACCTTCTGTTGCCTCTCGGAGATGTTCATGCGCGGTACCCCGTCGGGGTAGCGTCGCTCCGACGGCGCGGGCCTCGCAGGCTCGACCTTCTCTACCGCTGCCCGGCCTCCAACCGAGATGGTCGCTACGGTGCCGCCGCCGATGTTGTCTTCGACCGTCACCGTCCCTCCCACCTTCTCGGCCGACGCGCGGGCTATCCCCAGCCCAGCCCCGACGCCACGGATCATGCCCAGCGCCTCCGGCAAGGCCCCGGAGAATCCGAACTCCATGGCCCGGTCCTTGTGCGGTACGCCGGAGCCTTTGTCCGACACGCGGACGACGTCCCCGCCTTCTAGCACCGAGATGACCACGCCCTCGTAGCCGGCGTGCACCAGATTCTCGATCAGCTCCCGGACAGATTCTTCGGGCACCTTGCCCCCCGCCGACTTTACTTCGTCCATCACCAGCCGGGTGAATTTGACCGTCGCAGAACCGGGACTCGACGCCGCGACCTCGGTCACCTCGGGTTCCCCAAACCGCGGGTACACGGCGATCCTGACCCCGATCCCCGCGCTTTCCGGCGCACCTCGTGTTCGCTCCGGGCGTATCATCCCCACGCGGAATTTAGCGCACCCCTCGTCACGGCGCTATAGCGTTTGCAAACAAAACACCATTATGCAGCATATTTACGAGGTTATCCACATAGTTATCCACAGCTGTGGATAACCGGCTGGAAAGGCGGCTTCTGGCGCGCGCTATCGCCCCAGATACGCGGCCGAAGCAGCGATTAGCGGTGCGCACCGTGCGCCACAGCAATCTCAATTAGTGCCATTTTGCAGCACTTTTCTATATTAGCGCTTGATAGGAGTGCGGGACTGTGCGTCCGCAAGCTGGCGTGTCATCTGGTGGATGGGTATGGAGGCTTCGGATATACTCTGCTGGTTGTCTCGAGCATCCGGAGTGTTTACAGAGGAGTTGCATGAAGCGCACGTACCAGCCAAATCGCCGCAAGCGGGCGAAGACCCACGGCTTTCGCAAGCGCATGAGCACGGTCGGCGGCCGCAGGGTGATCGCTGCCCGGAGGCGGCGTGGCAGGCGCCGCCTGGCCGTCTGATCGTTGCCCAGGAGCCGGCGCACACGCCTGACCGACTCCCCCGAGTTCGAGCGGGTCTACCGGCAGGGTGCCGTTTACAGGGGCGCCCTGTTCTCGGTGCACGCTTTTCCGAACGAGCTTGGGACCCCCCGGCTGGGCCTTACCGTCTCCCGGAAGGTCGGCAACGCCGTGACGCGTAACGCGGTCAGGCGCAGGCTCAAGGAAGTCTTCTACTCGAACCTCTCCGCGATACCGGCGAGGTGGGATCTGGTGTTGTCCGTCCGACCCGCGGCCGCGGAGGCGGAGTTCGGGGTCCTGCGCGAGGAGTTCTTGAGGTCGCTCGGCAAACTGACCGGGTCGGGTAAGCTCTCGGAAGCGAACGCGAGTTAAGCGGTGGGAAAGAGGGTCGGAATCTTCGTGATCCGGGGCTACCGGCGGGTCGTCTCCCCCCTGCTGCCGCCTTCGTGCAGGTTTACGCCGAGCTGCTCGCTGTACACGTTGCTAGCCGTCGAGCGGTACGGGCTGCTGCGTGGCAGCTTCATGGGCGTCCGGCGCGTGCTCCGCTGCCACCCGTTCTCTGAAGGAGGATTCGACCCGGTACAGTGAGTAACGTATTTAATGGCATAGCAGACTTCTTCTCGAGGCTCTTCGAACCAATAGTCAACGTGCTCGGGCAGGTGCTCCTGTTCTTCCACGAAGGACCGCTCGGCGCGCCGTGGTGGTTGAGCATCGCGCTCCTCACCATCGTGTTGCGAACCCTCCTTTTCCCCTTGACGGTCAAGCAGGTCAAGAACATGCGGTCCATGCAGGATCTCAGGCCCGAGATGGAGAAGATTCGGGCCCAGTACTCCAATAACCGCCCGTTGCAGCAGGAAAAGATGATGGAGCTGTACCAGGAACGCAAGGTGAACCCACTCGGTGGATGCCTGCCGATTCTGGTCCAGATGCCCGTATTTATCGGGATCTTCTACGTGATCCGGGAATTCGGCGGATACACCATAGGCGGTCAGACGGTCCCCCCCACCGAGCCATCTTTCCACGAGGGCGGCATCCTGTGGTTCCAGAACCTCTCGGCCTCGGACCCGACCTACCTGCTTCCCATCATCTCCGCCCTGACCATGCTCGGCGCCACGGAGATCACGGCCAGGAACATCGACCCGCAGCAGCGCTGGCTCATGCGCCTGCTCCCCGTGGGCATTACTCTGTTCCTGCTCAACTTTCCCGCCGGCCTTTTCGTCTACTGGATCACTTCCAACCTCGTCACCCTGGTCCAGAACTACGTTATCTACCACCACGGTCCCGGCAAACGTCCCGCCGGCGCCCCGACCACCAGCCTGTTCCCCAAGTTTGGGGGTACAGAGAACTCCGGGAACGGAACGGGTACCTCTGGTAACGGTGAATCCCAGGCGTCGAACAACGGCGACGCCGCGGCCCAGGCCGCGAAGTCCGCGAAAAGAAAGCGCAGGAAGAAGAAAAAGAGATGACGCAATCCCAGGAATTCAACGCCGGTACTTTGGACGAAGCCCTTCAGAAAGCGGCCACAGCCCTAGAAATACCCCTGGACGACCTGTCTTACGAGGTGGTCGACGCCGGGAGCGAAGGCTTCCTCGGGATCGGGGCGAGGGATGCCCGTATCCTCGTGCAGGTCGACGGCGCCCCGATTCGAGAGGACAGCGCGCCTCCCGATGACCTGGCCGATGAGCCGGAGGTTGTCGAGGAAAGCACCGCTATCGTGCAGGAAACCGACGAGCCTGGCGCCGAACAACCCTCCGAGATCACCGCCCCAGACCTTTCGGAGGTCTACGGGGACTCGAGCGAGGCCGCGGACGTAGAGGCCCCGGAAGAGCTTCTTGGCGAGGTGCGCGAGCTCGTGACGTCCGTCCTCGACTCGATGGGGTTCGAGGCTAGGGTCGATGTCTACGATGCGAACGGCTTTATCGCGGTAGATGTGGCCTCGGATAGCACCGCACTCTTTATCGGGCAGAAGGGCGAGACGATCGACGCCCTGCAATACCTGGTTAACGCCGCGATCTACCGCAAGCGGGAGTTCGTCAAGCGGATCGTGCTGGACGCGGAAGGCTACCGGCAGCGGCGCGTGGAGGCTATCCAGGGCATCGCACACCGTACGGCGCGCCGCGCCGTGCGCGAGCGGCGGCCCGTCGAGCTCCCCCCTATGAACCCCGCCGAACGCCGTATCGTCCATATCTTCTTGCGAGATAACCCTTCCGTTACGACGGCCAGTGAAGGAGTCGGTACCAACCGTAGGGTTAGGGTCTCCCCTACCTAGCCAGTACTTCAAGTCAGTTTCACGTGAAACACGCATCGCCGAGGCCAGTGCCAGGCTGTGTCCGCGCCGTTTGTTTGTGTACGCAAACTTTTGGCGCGGCCCTGTTTCACGTGAAACCTGGTGTGCGGCATGCTTGAATTGGTGAGGGACCAGGCTCGGGCGTGGGGTGTCGGGTTGGATCCGGCCCGGCTCTCTAAGCTGGAAGACTATGCTCGGTTGCTGGCCGGGTACGATGAGGCGAACGTCATCGGGACAAGAAGATTCGAGGACATACTACTCGGACATGTGCTCGACTCACTCAGCTGTTATCTCTGCACGCCCCTCAAAGGCGCCGATCAGGTAATAGACGTGGGATCGGGTGGAGGACTTCCAGGGATACCGGTGGAGATCGCGGGTCCCCGCGGGCAGCTCGCGCTGTTGGAAGCCACGGCGAAAAAAGCGCGCTTCCTACGTTTGGCGGCGAAAGAGCTAGAGTTGCAGGGCACCGTGGTACTCAATGAGCGGGCGGAAGATGCGGGGAGGCTGCCGGACCACAGGGGACGGTACGGCGTCGCGCTAACGCGGGCGGTGGCAAGGCTCTCTGTGGTGGTCGAGTACTGCATCCCGCTGCTGGCGGTCGGCGGGCACGCCGTCTCGATGAAGGGGCGGCTTCAGGAAGAAGAACTCGCTGAGGGAGCCAGGGCGGCCGAGGCGATCGGGGCGAGGGTTCGGGAGGTGATCCGGGTGCCGTTCTTGCCAGAGGTGGGGGAGAAGGAGCGGTGCCTGGTGCTCGTGGAAAAAGAAAGACGCACCCCGAGCAGATACCCCCGGAGAGTGGGTATGCCGGCCAAGAGGCCACTAGGGGTAGTGTAGCTGGGAAGCGCCTTCGGGCGCGTGCTAAGATGCCCGCGGTGAGACCCGTAGTCGCCATAGTGAACCAGAAAGGCGGTGTCGGGAAGAGCACCACCGCCATCAACCTGGCGGCCTACCTCGCCGAGAAGGGGCGCAGCATCCTCGTCGTCGACATGGACCCGCAGGGCAACGCCACGAGCGGTCTCGGCGTCAGCCCCGGTTCGGGCGGATGCATGTACGACGTTCTGCTCGAGGGCAAGCCATTGCAGGAAGTTGCCGTCGGGACGCGGGTGGGGGGGTTGGACGTAGCGCCCGCCACCATCAACCTGGTCGGGGCCGAAGTCGAGCTCGTTTCGAGTTTGGCCCGGGAGTTCAAGCTCAAGCGGGCGCTGGAGAAGCTGCCCGACGATCTCTACGACATG
Source organism: uncultured Rubrobacteraceae bacterium (assembly GCA_963800975.1). Taxonomy (GTDB): domain Bacteria; phylum Actinomycetota; class Rubrobacteria; order Rubrobacterales; family Rubrobacteraceae; genus JALYGY01. The sequence continues at coordinate 150,546 of CAWDDB010000005.1, forward strand.
GTACTCCTCGATTGTCCGCCTTCGTTGGACCTGTTGACTCTGAACGCGTTGACCGCGGCAGACGAGGTGCTCATACCGATACAGTGCGAATACTACGCGCTCGAGGGCCTGACCCAGCTCATGCAAAGCATCAGGATGGTGCGGGAGGAGCTAAACCCGGGTCTGAGGGTGGGAGGGGTGCTGCTCACCATGTTCGACCCGCGAACGAACCTCGCGCACCAGGTGGCGCACGAGGTAAGGTCGTTCTTCGGGGATCGGGTGTTCCACACGATCATCCCCCGAAACGTGCGGTTGAGCGAGGCGCCCAGCTTCGGGTTGCCGGTCGCGCTGTACGCGCCGAAGAGCACCGGGGCGGAGGCATACGCGGCCGTCGCAGAGGAGGTGCTGAGCCGTGGGTAGGAGGGGTCTTGGACGCGGCCTCTCGGCGTTAATAGCGACCGGCGAGAGCGTCGGAGGGCTCAAGTTCGAGGAGCTCCCCACCACGGCGATACGCCCCAACGTGCGCCAGCCGCGGCGCAGCTTCCCCGAGGCCGGGATCAAGGAGCTCGCGGCCTCGATCCAGGAGGTCGGAATACTGCAGCCGCTGGTGGTCCGTTCGACGGAGAACGGCTTCGAGCTCATAGCGGGGGAAAGGAGGCTACGGGCCGCGCAGGAGGCGGGTCTGGACCGGGTACCGGTCCTCATCAGGGAGGCAAACGAGAACCAGTCCATGGAGCTCGCGCTGGTCGAGAACTTGCAGAGGGAGGACCTCAACCCCCTCGAGACCGCCGCCGCCTACCAGACGCTTATGGAGGGATTCGGGCTCAGCAAGGAGCAGCTGGCCAACAGGTTGGGCAAGAGCCGCGCGGCGGTAACGAACACCCTTCGCCTGGCGCAGCTACCCGAGAAAGTTGCCACCCTCCTCGAAGAAGGCAAGCTTACCGAGGGGCACGCGAGGGCGCTGCTCGGCCTGAGCACCGAAGAACAGATGGTCCGCCTGGCGGAGAGGATCCAGGACGAAAAGCTCTCCGTCAGAAAGACCGAAGAGCTGGTCCGCGAGTACCTCTCGGGAGCCGACCAGGACGACCAGCCGCAGAGCAGGCAACGCAGCGAGACGCCCATCGAGTTCGACCAGGCCTCGAGGGCCATGCGCGAGGCGCTCGAACTGCCGGTCAGGGTAAAGCCCCTGAGAACCGGCGGCAAAGTCGAGATCCGGTTCCGCCAGAGGGAGGAGCTGGACGCGCTCATGGCCCTGATCGTTCCAGAAGAACCTACCTGAAAACACCAGACTAAGCCTATACGAAATATCAGATATATAGGCCATAGGGTCGGGGGCTGGGGCAGCGTTCTTGCCCTACCGGGTTCGAGGCCGGCGTTGTAGTATTCGGCGTTGTGTTTGGTAGACGGGGGCGCGGGATGGTAGGGAGGCGGATGCTGGCCAGGGTAGCCGCGACCGGTGCGGTGCTGGTCGCTTGCTTCGCTGGGGCGGTAGCCGCCCAGACGGCGGCTGAGGAGCAGTACCAGGGACGGGACGAGGAGATCCCCGAGCTGGAGTCGCGGGTGGAAGACCAGGAGGCCTCGCTGCGTGCGAGGATAGGGGAGATCTCGGCCGTCGGCGCCGAGCTGGAGGAGGCGCAGGCCCGGGTGGACATCGCCGAGACGCGGGCGGCGGACCTTGGAGAGCAGAACAGGGAATTGCGGAAGGAGCTCGCCGCGCAGCGCGAGTCCTTTGCGGCGGCCAGGGCGGGGTACGAGGAGAAAGCGCGCGCAGCGTACAAGGGGGGCGACCTGGCCGGCCTTGCCGGATTGCTCGACGGGTTTCTCGGGACTGCGGGCGGCACGGTCGACCCGCGAGTAGCGGAGATACTGCTGCAGGGCAGGGAGAGCTTCCAAGCCTACCGGCGGTCCGAGACGACGCTTCGGAACACCTCGCGCCAGATCTCCCAGAAAAAGCGTGACTACGGCGCGGCGTTGCAGGAGGAGTCGGCGAAGAGGGGGGAGCTGCGCCGTCACGAGCAGGATCTCCAGGAGGCCATCGCCCGAATAAGCTCGCGCAAGCAGCAGACGCAGACGCAACTGCGCGAGCTCCGGGCGGCCGAGAGGGCCCGCATCCTTGAAGAAAAGGCGGCCACAGGGGCGGGGGAGCGCTCTTACGAGCTCGGGGTCGCCAGGGACGGAATAACCTCGGAGGCCGTCACCCCGATCTCGAGTCAGGCGTACGTGGAGCTGTACAAAGAGGCCGCCAGGCAGTACGGGTTCGAGCAGGACTGGTACATCCTCGCGGCCGTCGGGAAGGTCGAGTCGGGCCACGGAGCGAACATGGGTCCCTCCACGGCCGGGGCGATGGGCCCGATGCAGTTCCTGCCCTCCACCTGGGAGACCTCGGGTGTGGACGGCAACGGCGACGGGGTGGCCAACATCATGGACCCAAGGGACGCGATCCCGGCCGCGGCCGGTTACCTGAAGGTCGGCGGGGCGCCCCGTGACTGGTACGCGGCGCTCTTCTCGTACAACCACGCCGACTGGTACGTCGTCAAGGTCCTTGGCGTGGCCGAAGGCTACCGGCGTCTGGCCGGAGACAACTCCGTAGGCCCTTACGTCTGAAGCACGATGCGTCGGGGCGGTTCGCGAACCGCCCCTACACGCGGACGAGACCCAAGCCGGCACCCCTGATACCTTATAACCGAAGCCAAATTCGCACGAGGAGGCGGTCCGCCTATGGAGGCAGCGCGGTCAGAGACGTTCCGCAAACTGCTCGAGAAAAACCCGGACAACCCCATGATCCTGTGCTCCCTCGGGATCGAGCTGTTCAAGGAGGGACGCTACGCCGAGGCACGTGATCACCTGCGGCGCGCCGTGGAGGAGAAGCCGGACTACTCCGTCGCCTACCGGACGCTTGGGCGCGCCCACTTCGAGCTGCAAGAGGACGCTGAGGCTCGCCGCGTCTTCGAGCGGGGCCGCGAGGTCGCCGAGGAGAACGGCGACCTACAGACCGTGAGGGAGATAGACGTCTTCACGCGCCGGCTGGACAAGCGCGAGGCGGGGGAGGGGTAGCCTCTGGCAACCCCCGGCGCAACCGAAACCGCGGTCGGCATTCTCGTGGACTACGAGAGCCCGCTCGCGCGCAGGGTGGCCGGTGACATCTGGGCCGGCCTCTCGCGAGTGGCGCTCGAGGCCGGGCACGTGAGGATCACCGCCCACTGGGAGAGCCTGAGGGAAGACAGCAGCATCACCGAAAAACCAAGTGTCCACGTCTTCGTGGTCGGCCAAGAGCGCCCCGACGCCGTCGATGCGATGGGCGCCATCGGCGACCCGGCTGACGACCGGCTCTACGGCGTCGTGGTCGCCGTCCCGGACAGGCCGAGCCCGCTCGCCGGTTCGCTCCTCTACCAGGGCGTCCAGCGCCTGTCCGACGCCGGCGTAAGGGCCGGCGCGGTGGAACCCGCGCTCCTGCACGCTGTCCCGAAGGAGTGCGAGCGCTACGCCAGGCGCCTGATCGAGCGCCTGCGCGGCGCCCCCCGAACCGTCTGATGGACGGGCTGCTCGCTGCCTTCGCGATCACCGCCCTTTTCGCCGCGCTGGCCTACGCGCTCGGGATGGTGAGCCGCGGCGGCGCTGTGGGCGGCTTCGTCGTGGGGATCCTGATCTACGCCTCGCTCGGCCCGCGGGGCTTCGCCGTTCTGGCCCTCTTTGTCGTCGGCGGCTCCCTCCTGACGCGCCTCGGGTACTCCCGCAAGCGCCGGTCGGGCACGGCCGAGGCGGGCGGCGGTCGCCGCGGCGCCAGGAACGCCCTGGCGAACTGCGGCGTCGGCGTCGCCTGCGCGCTGCTGTACGCGCTCACGTCCTCGGACGCCTTCGTGGCGGCGTTCGTCGCTTCGCTCGGGGCGGCCTTCGCCGACACCGCCGAGTCCGAAGTCGGGCAACTCTACGGCCGCGCTCCGCGCCTGATCTCTACCCTCCGCGAGGTGCAGCCGGGCACCGACGGCGCTGTCTCGCTCTCCGGCACCCTCGCAGGCATCGCGGCCGCCTGCCTCACCGCCGCCGTTGGCCTGGTTCTGGGAATGGTGGCGGTCCCCGCTGCTCCAGTCGTGGCCCTGGCGGCCTTCCTTGGCACCGTCGCGGACAGCCTCGTCGGCGCCCTGGCGCCGCGTCTCGGCAACGAGCTGACGAACGTCCTCTGCACGCTCGTGGCCGCCGCGCTAGCCTTCGCCTTCGCGTGATGGGTCGGCAGGAGCGTCGGCGACCAGCCCGTGGCGCTGCACGAGCGGGGAATGGACCCGAAATACAGACCCAGCTCGAACTCCGGCAGGGTACGCGAGTTGCGGGCACTGGCGCGCTTTCTCGCGGCATCCGCAGGTGCTATATTAAGGACATGAGCGCCAGGGATCATAAGGCCCAGAAGTCGGATTCCCGACTATAGACCCCCGCGCTTTCTTCCCAGCCTAGAACCACCCCAGCCCGTTACCGAAGGAGTTACTCGTGAGCGAGGCGTCTACCAGGAAAGACTACGATCCCACAACCGTCGAGCGGCGCTGGCGGGAGCGCTGGGCCGAGTCGGGCCTCTACAGGATGGAAGAGGACGCCGAGAAGACCAAGCACTACGCCCTCACGATGCTCCCGTACCCGAGCGGGGACCTGCACGTCGGCCACTGGTACGCGATGACGCCCGCGGACACGCGGGCGCGCTTCATGCGGATGCGCGGCTACAACGTCTTCTTCCCCATAGGCTTCGACGCCTTCGGGCTCCCTGCCGAGAACGCGGCGATCAGCCGCAACATCCACCCATACAAGTGGACGATGTCCAACATCGAGAACATGCGGGGCCAGATCCGGCAGATGGGCACCATGTTCGACTTCGACGCCGAGGTCGTCACGTGCGATCCGGAGTACTACCGCTGGAACCAGTGGTTCTTCCTCAAGTTCTTCGAGGAGGGCCTCGCGTACAGGACCGAGGCCCCGGTCGACTGGTGCCCCAAGGACAACACGACGCTGGCCAGGGAGCAGGTCATCGGCCCGGACAGGCGCTGCGAGCGTTGCGGTACACCGGTCATAAAGAAGTACCTCTCGCAGTGGGTCTTCAAGATCACGGACTACGCCGAGGAGCTTCTGGACTTCTCCAGGATAGAGTGGCCCGAGCGGGTCAGGACGCTGCAGACGAACTGGATCGGACGCTCCGAAGGGGCGGAGATCTACTTCGAGGTAGATGGCTTCGGCCCCATAACCGTCTTTACCACCCGCCCCGACACGCTCTTCGGTGCGACGTTCTTCGTGCTCTCGCCCGAGCACCCTGCGGTCGAGCGGATCACGACGCCGGAGCGGACCGACGAGGTCCGAGCCTACGTCGAGAAGGCCGCGAGGATGACCGAGATCGACCGGACCGACGTGACGCGGGAGAAGAGCGGCGTCTTTACGGGGGCCTACGCCGCCAACCCGGCCAACGGCGAGCAGATACCGGTCTTTATCGCCGATTACGTGCTCATGGGCTACGGGACGGGCGCGATCATGGCGGTCCCGGGCCAGGATCAGCGCGACTGGGACTTCGCCGAGAGGTACGACCTCCCGATCGTCCGCACCGTGCGGCCGCCCGAGGGCTTCGAGGGCGAGGCCTACGTCGGCGGGGGAGAGGCCATCAACAGCGGCTTCCTGGACGGCCTGGGCGTCGAGGACGCGAAGGGTCGCATGAACGGCTGGCTCGAGGATAAAGGGAGAGGCAGGGCGGCGGTGACGTACCGGCTGCGCGACTGGCTGATCTCGCGCCAGAGGTACTGGGGCACCCCGATCCCCATAATCTACTGCGAATCGTGCGGTACCGTCCCCGTCCCCGAGGAGGACCTCCCCGTGTTGCTCCCCGAGGACGCCGACTTTATCCCGACGGGCGAGTCGCCCCTCAAGCGCGACCCCGGCTTCTACAACACGGAGTGCCCTGGCTGCGGCGGCCCGGCCACGCGCGAGACCGACACGATGGACACCTTCGTGGACTCCTCGTGGTACTGGTACCGGTACCTCTCTCCGCACCTCGACGAGCGGCCGTGGGATGCGGAAAAGGGCGAAGTGTGGCTGCCGGTAGACATCTACACCGGCGGCATCGAGCACGCCATCCTGCACCTCCTCTACGCCCGCTTCTGGACCAAGGCGATGCGGGACCTCGGCCTCGTGGGCTTCGACGAGCCCTTCGAGCGGCTCTACAACCAGGGCATTATCCTGGGCGAGGACGCGGAGAAGATGAGCAAGAGCCGCGGCAACGTGGTCAACCCGCAAGAGATCGTGGACCGCTACGGCTCGGACGCCTTGCGCGACTACCTCATGTTCATCGGTCCCTGGGACCAGGGCGGACCCTGGGACGGTCGTGGCATCGAGGGTGTCTCGCGCTTCCTCAGGCGCGCCCTCTCGCTCGTCGGCGCGGGGGATCCCACGGGGGCAGAGGCCGACCCGTCGGAGCTCGCCAGGCGGACGAACAGGACCGTCAAGAAGGTGACCGAGGACCTCGAGGCGTTCCGCTACAACACGGCCATCGCCGCGCTCATGGAGCACACCAACTACCTGCTCGCGATCAGGGGCGAGGTGGGGGAGGAGGAGTGGGACGCCGCCCTGAGGACCTTCGTCCTCCTCCTCGCGCCCTTCGCGCCGCACCACGCCGAGGAGATGTGGGCGGGCATCGGGGAGCCCTACTCCGTGCACGAGCAGGCGTGGCCCGCGTGGGACGAGTCGCTCCTGCGGGCGGACGAGATCACGCTGGTAGTGCAGGTTAACGGCAAGCTGCGCGACCGCATCGAGGCCCCGGCCGACGTCTCCGAAGAGACGGCGAAGGAGTTGGCGCTCTCCAGCGCGAAGGTCAGGCCCCACGTCGAGGGACGCGAGATCAGGAAGAGCGTCTACGTGCCCGGACGGCTGGTAAACCTGGTTGTGAAATAGGTTTCAGGCTACGGGCATCAGGTTCAAGGATGCTGATGCCCGTTACCCGAGGCCTGATCCCGTAGCCGAAGAGCGGACCGGTTCCTGCTCAGCTCGAGTGGGAGTGCTCCGGCACGAACGAGCCTTCCGACGGCTGGACCAGAACCCACCCAGGTCCTTCGAACGACATCTGGAACGACTCGCCGGAGCCGCGACCGGTGAACGTCTTGAAGGAGACGTCGCTCTTGATGCCGGTCCGCACGCCGCCGCTCCAGGCGATGGCCGACTCCACGTCGGCGAAGGTCGGGCTGCCCGTGTCGAGCAGGACCGGTTCCCCGCCGGAGCTTACGGCGACCTTGCCGGTACCCCGCAAGAACACGTTGAAGATGCCGCCCGAGAGCATGCCCGCGCCCTCGACCCGTTTGATGTCCCAGTCGATGCTCTGGTCGAAGGCGAGTATGTTGTCGCCGTTCACCGTCATCTCCTCGTTGTCGAGGTCGAGGATCATGATCTGGCGCTTGTCGTGCGCCAGGAACAGGTCGCCCGTGCCCGTGGCCGTCATCAGCTTGACGCCCTCTCCGGTCATGGCCTTCTTGAAGAAGCGCCCGAGTCCACCGCTCTGGTACTCGAAGCCGACCTCGCCCTGGTATGCAACCATCGAGCCCAGCTTGGCCTGGATCTGGTCCCCCTCGAGCCTTACCTTGAGCAAAGTGGAGTTCTGCAGCGTGAACCGCCCCGCCGGCGTAACCTCCCTGTACCGCTCCAGGTTCGTCTCGCTCACAGCCGTACCTCCTCGAATGGTTCCCTCGGGACAATGATGTACTACGCCCGGCGGCGCGTCCAGGTTTCGCGATGGTGGGTGCGTTCCCCGCACTTCGGGTGTACGCTCTTTCGAGAGACCGTCACAATGCTGCCGAGGTTATCGAGGATGTTCGGCGAGGAGAACGCGACAGAGGGGCCGACACCGCGGCGACGAAGAACCGCGACGGCGGAGACCGAGCCCCGTTACGTTAAGGGCGACCGTGTGTTCGTCAGGGGTACGCGCGCGCTGCGCGTGCCCGGGGTCGTCGTCGGTCACTACGTGGACTGGAACCTTTACAGGATCGTGTACATGGTGGACCTCGCCGGGCAGAGCCCGAAGGCCGTGGAAGAGTGGCGCCTCTCGCCGCGCAGCGAAGGCGAGCGCTGACGGCTGGTACGGGCGTTTCGCGAAACAGCCCCACGTAATGCGCTCTAGAACATCCTGGCGCCGGGCGGGACCGCGAGATCCGGTGCCAGGAGCACCACCTCGCCGCTCTCATCGGGCACCCCGAGCACGAGCACCTCGCTCTTGAAGCCGGCGATCCGCTTGGGCGGGAAGTTCACCACCGCGACAACCTGCCTGCCGACGAGATCCTGCGCCGCGTAGTGGGCCGTGAGCTGCGCGCTGGTCCTCTTCTCGCCGATCTCCGCCCCGAAATCCACCAGGAGCTTTATGGAGGGCTTCCTCGCCTCCGGGAACGGCTCTGCCGCGACGACCCTCCCCACCCGCACGTCGACCTTCTCGAAATCTTCCCACGCTATCTCGGGCAATCTACGCTCCTTGATTTGAAGGCTTCAGGCTACAGGTTACAGGCATCGGCAGGTCGTCTTGAGGGCCGCCTCCTGAACGCGAGCACCGCGGCCGGGGACGCGCCGCCGAGGCGCTGCTCTTCATGCTGACACCCTGGATCGTGGTCGGGGTCTTTCTGGCCGGCGTGGCGCTCGCGCTCTACCTGAGGGCCAGGAGCCCCGAGAGGTACAGGATGATCGGCCGGATCATCTACGAGGACACGGCCGAGTGTCCGGACGTGGACCTCGACGGCGAAGCCCGTGGCGACCACGCGGTGGACCCGTCGAAGCACTAGAATGGGAACGCACAGACCACGACGGGAAAGGAGCAGATCGTGGCTATGACCGAGAGATCGGCCGCCGTGGCCGACCACCCCCTGGCGCCGCTGACTCTCGAGGAGGTGCGGACCGCCGTCGGCATCGTGCGTGAGAAACGCGACCTCGGGCCGAAGCACCGCTTCGCCGGGCTGACCCTGAACGAGCCGCCGAAGGACGAGGTCGTCTCCTTCCGGGCTGGCAAACCCTTCGAGCGCGAGGCGCTCGCGGTCATCCTCGACGGGAACGACGGCTCGACATACGAGGCCGTGATCTCGCTCAGCCAGGGCACCGTCACCTCGTGGACGCACGTCCCGGACGTCCAGCCGCCCATCGTGCTGGAGGAGTTCGACGAGTGCGAGGCGGCCTGTAAGGAGAGCCCGGAGTTCCAGGAGGCCCTGCGCAAGCGCGGCGTGGAGGACATGGACCGCGTGCTCGTCGATCCGTGGTCGGCGGGTAGCTACGGCGACGAGGAGGGCCGGCGCCTCTCCCGCGCCCTCACCTGGGTCTACGTCGAGGGCGACCACAACCCCTACGCGCACCCCGTGGACAACCTCGTGACGATCGTGGACCTTAACTCGATGCAGGTCGTGAGGGTCGAGGACCACGGCGTCGTGCCGATCCCGCTCGAGTCGGGCGCCTACGAGCCAAACGGGCGGCCCGAGCGGGGCGACCTCAAACCGTTCGAGATCGCCCAGCCAGAGGGCACGAGCTTCGAAATCGAAGGCCACCACATCCGCTGGCAGAAGTGGAGCATGCGCATCGGCTTCACCCCGCGCGAGGGCCTCGTCCTCTACACGGTGGGTTACGAGGACGGGGGCAGGATCCGTCCCGTCCTCTACAGGGCTTCCCTCTCCGAGATGGTCGTGCCCTACGGCGACCCCCGCCCGGGGCAGTGGCGCAAGAACGCGTTCGACGCCGGCGAGTACAATGTGGGGGCGCTCGCCAACTCGCTGGAGCTCGGCTGTGACTGCCTCGGCGAGATCCGCTACTTCGACGCGGTCATGGTGAACGGCGCGGGCGACCCCGTGGAGATAAAGAACGCCGTCTGCCTGCACGAGGAGGACTCCGGCCTCGGCTGGAAGCACTACGACATGCGGGCCGACAACGCCGAGGTGAGGCGCTCGAGGCGTCTCGTGGTCTCGTTTATCGCCACGGTCGCGAATTACGAGTACGGCTTCTACTGGCACTTCTATCAGGACGGCACCATTGAGTTCGAGGGCAAGCTCACGGGCATCGTCTCCACCGGCGCCGTCGGGCCCGACGTGACGCCCAAGCACGGCCAGCTCCTCAACCGCGACGGGCTCTACGCCCCGATCCACCAGCACTTCATGAACTTCCGGCTCGACCTCGACATAGACGGCCGCGAAAACCGGCTCTACGAGGTTCACACCGAGGCGGTCCCGCCCGGCGACGAGAACCCGCAAGGCAACGCGTTCTTCGCTAGATCGACCCTGCTCGAGCGCGAGTCGGAGGCCCAGCACCTGGTGGACTCCATGTCGGCCCGCCACTGGCGCGTCGAGAGCACCGAGACGACCAACAAGGTCGGTGAGCCATGCGCGTACCGCCTGATCCCGCAGTCCAACATCCTGCCTTTCTTCCAGCCGGACAGCGCCGTGGCCAGCCGGGCGCAGTTCGCCACGAAGCATCTGTGGGCCACGCAATACGCCCCGGAGGAGCGCCACGCGGCCGGGGCCTACCCCAACCAGAACCCGGGGGACGGCCTGCCCGCCTACGCCTCCAACGACAGACCGCTCGACGGCGAGGACGTTGTCGTCTGGTACACGCTCGGCGCTCACCACGTCGTGCGTGTCGAAGACTGGCCGGTCATGCCGGTCCAGCACTCCGGCTTCAAGATCGAGCCCGTCGGCTTCTTCGACGAAAACCCGGCTCTCGACGTGCCGCCCCCGACGAACGGCCACTGCCACTAGAGCGAGCGGCCTTCAGCGGTCAGCGAACCGCTGAAGGTCCCACATTTTGTGATGACCTGCGGAGGGCGCGAAACCTGCGCCCTCCGCCCCGATAACTTCGTCGAGAGAGGAGCGCCGATGGCCGCCACGTACATACACACCTGCTACCGGGTCCTGGATCCCGCGAGGAGCGAGGACTTCTACGTGGGCAAGCTGGGGATGAAGAAGGTGGGGGAGATGGACCTCGGGTCAGCCACCAACCACTTCTTCGCGTTCGAGGAGGACCCGGCGTCGCCGATGCTCGAGCTCACCCACAACCACGACCGCACAGAGCCCTACGATAATGGCGACGGCTACGCCCACGTCGCCTTCACCGTCGACGACCTGGAAGGTACGGTCGAGCAGCTCAAGGACGGGGGCGTAAAGGTGACCCTCGAACCCAAAACCCTGAACGCCGACGGCCACGACTACAGGATCGCCTTCGTGGAAGACCCCGACGGCTACAAAGTAGAGCTCGTCCAGCGCGGCACTATGAAGGTAGGAGAGATGCTGCAGTAGGGCACGCGGTGCCCGGCCCCGCCGGGCGACATCCGAGCGGGAGTGCTTGCTGAAATGCCGACAAGGCGCGGTAGCGCCGTGCTGACAAGCGGAGGCGAAGCCGAAGCGTGCTGACAAGCCGGCGACCGGAGGAAGACGGCGTGCTAGCAAGCCTGCTATGCAGGTTTGCTACGCAAGCTTGCGTACCTCGAAGAGCTCGCGCACCACGTGCAGGTTGAGATGACCGGGCAAGAAGGTGTCGCGCGACCACTGCGCGGGGCGGCCGTCGGTGAGGTACATGATCTGCGTCAGGTAGAGGGCCGCGGAGAGGTCTTCCAGGCCCAGCTTCCTCCCGGCGAGGTCTTCCTTCCTGATCATGGCGGCCTCGATGGACATCTGGGAGAAGCCTACGGGCACGCCCTCGGAGACGAGGAGGTCGAGCAGCATAGCGTCGGGACGGAAGTGCTCCCTGACCCTCTCGACGCCGACGACGCTCTCGGGCACCACGTCCACCATCCACGCGGCCGGCTTCTCCTCGACCAGCAGCATGCGCGAGACCTTTACGAGCGGGCTGGCCTCGGGGATCTCGAGCGCCGCCGCCTCGTCCGCGTCGGCCACGACCGCCTCGACGTGCAGGTCCCTGCTGTCCAGGCTCAACCCCACCCGCTCGGCGTGGACGGTGTAGGTCTCGAGCCGCTCGAGCCCCGCCCGCAAGCGGGCGCCCGAGGGCGGGCGCACCAGGAACGTCCCGCTGCCCCGGCGCCGCTCCAGCACCCCGCGGTCCACAAGCCGCGCCAGCCCCGCCCGCACGGTCACCCGCGAGACGCCAAGGGAGTCCACGAGCTCTGCCTCGGGCGGGATCCGGTCCCCCGCTTTGTAGCGCCCGTGCAGAAGCAGGTCCTCTATGCGCAACTCCACCTGCCGGTAGAGTGGCTCCCCGCCCGACGGCCCCGAGCCCCGACGTTGTAGCTTGATCTCTTCGTCTCCTTTCTCGTCTGGAACCACTCTACACGGTAGAGCCCTTGTATAACAAATTGGTATTAACTATGATTCGGATGTGGCCGCTGGGCCAGTGTGGGAGAGAGGGAGAAGTTGGTAATCTGGGCCAGACCCTGCGGGGCGGTCCGCACCATCCACTGCTTCCGTCCCGGGCGGCGCCGATGATCTCTGGGGAGGAAAGGAGTTCGGGATGAGCGAGTCAGAGAGACGCACGACGCAGGGGGCCGATTACGAGAATGTGGGCTCCGAGTACATGGAGCAACGCCAGCTCCAGAAGGGCGCCGCCGGCTGGGTACTGCTGGCTGGGCTCGGGATAGCCTACGTCATCTCCGGGGACGCCGCGGGATGGCACTTCGGTCTCGGCGTGGGCGGGTGGGGCGGACTGCTCATCGCGACCCTGCTCATGGCCACGATGTACACCGCGATGGTGTTCGCCTTAGCCGAGCTATCGGCCGCGCTTCCAACTGCGGGCGGGGGCTACGCGTTCGCGCGGCGGGCGCTCGGGCCGTTGGGCGGGTACATGACGGGGACGGCGATCCTGATCGAGTACACCCTCGCCCCGGCTGTCGTCGCCACCTTTATCGGGGGATACATGGATACGCTCATCGGATTTGGTGGGCCTATCGTGTACCTCTTGTGCTACTTAATCTTTGTTGGCATCCACCTCTACGGCGTCGGGGAGGCCCTCAAGGTGACGTTCGCGATCACGGCCATAGCGGTCGTGGCCATAGCGGCGTTCATCTTGGGCATGATCCCGCAGTTCGAGGTGGCCAACCTGTTCGACATACCGGTGACGAACGCGGCAGGCGCGAGCTCGTTCTTGCCATTCGGCTTTGTGGGCATCTGGGCGGCGTTTCCGTTCGCGATCTGGTTTTTCCTCGCGATCGAGGGCGTCCCGCTCGCGGCCGAGGAGACTAGGGATCCCGCGACGGACATGCCCAAGGGGCTCATCGCCGGCATGGGAGCGCTTCTGGTGTTCGCGATGCTCATCCTCGTTTTCGGCCCTGGGGGGGCAGGTTCGGCGGCGTTCACAAGCGACGAGATGCTGGCGGCCCCCTCTGTGCTGCCCCTGGCGCTGCAGGAGGCCTACGGTGGCACCAACGTGCTCAGCACCTTCGTCAACATCGCGGGGCTCGCGGCGCTGATCGCGAGCTTCTTCTCGATAATCTACGCCTACTCGCGTCAGCTCTTCGCCCTGTCCAGGGCCGGCTACCTGCCGAGGTTACTCTCGGTCACCAGCGGCCGGAGGACGCCGTGGGTCGCGCTCGTGGTTCCCGCGGTCATCGGCTTCCTCCTCTCGCTCACCGGCGCCGGGGCGACCCTGCTCAACAGCGCGGTCTTCGGCGCGGCGATCTCCTACGTCCTGATGACGCTCTCGCACATCGTCCTCCGTAGCCGCGAGCCCGACCTGGAACGCCCCTACCGCACGCCGGGCGGCGTCATAACCTCGGGCGTGGCGTGCGGGCTGGCGGTTCTCGCGGTCATCGCGACCTTTATCGTGGACCGGAACGCGGCGCTTATCATGCTCGGCGTCTACGCGCTCTTTATCGCCTACTTCCTCCTCTACAGCCGCCACCACCTCGTGGCCCAGGCGCCGGAGGAGGAGTTCGCCACGATAGAGCAGGCCGAATCCGAGCTGGCCTGAAGCTAGAGAGGAGCTAGAAAAAGTGGACTCGACGCAGGTCCAAGGTCGCCTCGACCTCGAAACGCTGAGGTCAGAGGTAGAAGCCGGAAGAATAGACACCGTCCTCATCGCCATGACGGACATGCAGGGCAGGTTGCAGGGCAAGCGGCTCACCGCCTCCCACTTCCTGGACGAGGTCGTGGAGCACGACGCCGAGGGCTGCAACTACCTACTCGCCGTCGACGTCGACATGAACACCGTATCCGGCTACGCGATGTCCTCGTGGGAGCGCGGTTACGGCGACTTCGTCTTCAAGCCGGACATGGAGACGTTGCGGATCGTGCCGTGGCAGGAGGGCACGGCGATGGTGACGTGCGACCTGGTGTGGGAGGACGGCACGCCGGTCGTTGCCTCGCCGCGCCAGATCCTCAGGCGCCAGCTCGAGCGCCTCGCCGAGCGCGGCTTCGAGGCCTTCGTCGGCACCGAGCTTGAGTTCCTCGTCTTCATGGACACCTACGAGGAGGCGTGGCGAAAAGGCTTCAAGGACCTGGAGCCGGCCAACTACTACAACGTGGACTACTCGCTGCTCGGCACGGCTCGCGTCGAGCCGCTGCTGCGGCGCATCAGGAACTCCATGGGGGCGGCCGGGCTCGCCGTCGAGGACGCCAAGGGCGAGTGCAACTTCGGGCAGCACGAGATCAACTTCAAGTTCGACAGCGCCCTCACCACCGCCGACGGGCACTCCATCTACAAGAACGGCGCGAAGGAGATAGCGGCCCAGGAGGGGTGCTCCATCTCGTTTATGCCCAAGTTCGACGAGCGCGAGGGCAACTCCTGCCACATCCACCTGAGCCTGCGCGGGGAGGACGGCGCGGCCGTCTTCGCCGAAGGGCACGGCTTCTCCAGCGCGTTCGAGAGCTTCGTGGCGGGCCAGCTCGCCTGCCTGCGCGAGTTCACGCTCTTCTTCGCCCCGAACATCAACTCCTACAAGCGCTTCGCGAAAGGCTCCTTCGCGCCGACGGCGGTGGCCTGGGGCAAGGACAACCGCACCTGCTCGATGCGCGTGGTCGGCCACGGACCTTCGCTCCGCGTCGAAAACCGCCTTGCCGGCGGGGACGTGAACCCTTACCTGGCCATCGCGGCCATGGTCGCCGCCGGCCTGCACGGCATCGACAACGAGCTTCCTCTGGAGGACGAGCTCGTCGGCAACGCCTACGACTCGGACAAGCCCCACGTGCCGACGACCCTGCACGAATCGAGGGACCTGTTCGCGAGCAGCGAGGCCGCGAGGGAGGCCTTCGGCGAGGAGGTCGTCGAGCACTACCTCAACATGGCGCGGGTCGAGATCGACGCCTTCGACGCCGCGGTAACCGACTGGGAGCGCTACCGGACCTTCGAACGGCTGTGAGTGGGCCGACCAGGCCCAACGTCGGCGTCACGACGGCGACAGAGGAGGTCAGCTACGGCGCGTGGAAGGCGGTGCCCGCCTTTATCAGCCCGGCGCGCTACGCCGAGGCCGTCCAGCGGGCCGGCGGGCGGGCCATCCTGCTGCCCCCCGACCCGGAAGACGCCGAGGACCAAGACGCGGTGCTCGACCTGCTCGACGCCCTGATCGTCACCGGCGGGGCCGGGGACCTTGACCCGTCCCTCTACGGCGAGGAGCCTCACCCCGAGACGGGGCCCGTGCAGGAGGATCGCGACGCCTACGAGCTCGCGCTGGTGCGCGGCGCCCTCGAGCGCGGGCTGCCGGTGCTCGGGATCTGCCGCGGGATGCAGGTCCTCAACGTCGCCTACGGCGGCTCCATCGAGCAGCACCTCCCCGACACCCTGGGCCACGATGAGCACCGCCACACCCCCGGCACCTTCGCCGACCACGAGGTGCGCCTCGTGCCCGGCTCGCTCGCGGCCCGCGCCGCCGGATCCGAGAGGACGCCGGTCAAGTCGCACCACCACCAGGGCATAAAGAACGTCGGGAATGGCCTCGAGGTCACCGGCTGGTCCGCGCAAGATGACGCGGTCGAGGCGCTGGAAGACTCGAGCTGCCGGTTCGTCCTCGGCGTGCTCTGGCACCCCGAGGAGGACGATGAGAGCCAGCTCATAAGGTCGCTAGTTTTGGAGGTCTCCTAGATGCTCGAAGTCTTGAACCCGGCCACCGGGGAGGTGGTCGAGAGGCTCGAACAGGCTACGGAGGAAGACGCCGACGCCGCAATCTTGCGCGCCAGGGAGGCCTTCCCCGCGTGGCGCGCCGTCGAGCCTTCGGATCGCTCGCGTCTCCTCAGACGCTTGGCCGAGGCGCTCGACGCCGAGAAGGAACATCTGGCGCACCTGGAGTCGAGGAACACGGGCAAGCCGATCGGCGACTCGCTCGGCGAGATGGCGATGGTGGCGGAGACGTTCTACTACTACGCCGGGATGCCGGAGCGCCTCCTAGGCGACTCGATCCCCGTCTCCGGCGGCGTGGACGTGACCTTCCGCGAGCCGCTCGGCGTCGTCGGGCTTATAGTGCCGTGGAACTTCCCGCTTACCATAGCGAGCTGGAAGATGGCCCCCGCGCTCGCAGCCGGTAACACCCTCGTCCTCAAGCCGGCCGAGCTCACGCCCCTCACCGCCATCGAGTTCGGGCGCATAGTCAGGGAGGCCGGCATACCAGACGGCGTCGTCAACATCCTCGTCGGTCCGGGGAGCAAGGTCGGGCGGCGCCTCGTCGAGCACCCCGACGTCGCGAAGGTGGCCTTCACCGGCTCGACCGAGGTGGGACGGAGGATCGCCGAAGGCGCCGCCGGCTCCATAAAGCGGGTGACGCTGGAGCTAGGCGGCAAGTCCGCCAACGTCGTCTTCGCCGACGCCGACCTCGAGAGGGCTGCGGGCGAGGCTCCAGGCGCCGTCTTCGGCAACGCCGGTCAGGACTGCTGCGCCCGCTCCCGCATCCTGGTCGAAAGGAGCGTCTTCGACGACTTCCTCTCCCTCATGCAGCCGGCGGTCGAGGACCTCCGCGTAGGCGATCCTTTCGACGAGAACAGCGAGATGGGACCCCTGATCTCGGCCGAGCACAGGGAGACGGTGTCCTCTTTCGTCCCGGACGACGCGCCCGTTGCCATAAAGGGCTCGGCCCCCGAGGGCAGCGGCTTCTGGTACCCGCCCACGGTCCTGGCCCCCCTCACCAACGACGACAGGGCCGCGCGGGAGGAGATCTTCGGCCCGGTGGTGGCCGTGATCCCCTTCGACGACGAGGAGGACGCGATCCGCCAGGCCAACGACACGATCTACGGCCTCTCGGGCTCGATCTGGACCCAGAACGGCGCGAAGGCGCTCCGGGTAGCGAGGCGCATCGAGACCGGCGTGCTCTCCATCAACTCCAACACCTCGGTGCGCGTCGCCGCCCCCTTCGGCGGGATGAAGCAGTCTGGCGTCGGGCGCGAGCTCGGGCCGCACGCCCTGGACTACTACACCGAGGTGAAGAACGTCTACATCTCCACCGAGGAGGGCTGAGATGCCGGGACGCCTCGAAGGCAAGGTCGCCGTCATCACCGGCGCGGCGGGCGGCATCGGCCGCGAGACCGCCAAGCGCTTCGCCGAAGAAGGAGCCCGCGTCTGCGTCGCCGACCTGGCGGACGAACCGGGCAAGGAGATCGCCGATGACGTCGGCGGCCTCTACGTGCACGCCGACGTCACCGACCCCGACGACGTGCGGGCCATGTACCGCGAGGCCGCGGAACGCTTCGGCGGGCTCGACGTGCTCTTCAACAACGCCGGCATCGCCCCGCCGGACGACGACTCGATCCTGGAGACCGAGGCGGAGGCCTGGGACAGGGTGCAGAACGTCAACCTGAGGAGCGTCTACCTGTGCTGCAAGCACGGGATACCGCACCTCCTGCAGCGCGGCGGCGGCTCCGTCATAAACACGGCCTCGTTCGTAGCGGTGATGGGCGCCGCGACCTCCCAGATCTCCTACACCGCCTCCAAAGGCGGCGTGCTGGCGATGAGCCGCGAGCTCGGCGTGCAGTTCGCCCGGCAGGGGGTGCGGGTCAACGCCATCTGCCCCGGCCCGGTCAACACCCCGCTCCTGCAAGAGCTCTTCGCCAAGGACCCGGAGAAGGCCGCGCGGCGACTGGTGCACCTGCCGATGGGCCGCTTCGCCGAGGCGATCGAGATCGCCAACGGGGCCCTCTTCCTGGCCTCGGATGAGTCATCCTACGTGACGGCCTCGACCTTCCTGGTCGACGGAGGGCTCTCCGGGGCATACGTTACGCCGGAATAGGAGGTCAGCGACGCCGGAACATCGGACAACGCTCGTCATGGGCGCCGGGCGCGGGTGACGTGCGTTGTGGCAGTTCATAAAGACGACATTCCTTGCAGGAGTCCCCTTCGGTCTCTTTTTCGGCGTCGTTTACCTGGCCATCTCGCGGAGCTTCGCCTTCGCCCTGGTGGTCGGCGCGGCGGCGGGACTGGCCTTCGGGCTGGCGCTGGCGGCGTTCACCGGCTACCAGGCGTGGCGCTTCAAAACGTGGCGGCCCTATTTCGGCGGGGAGCGTCTCTTGCGGGAGGGCGGCAGCAACCGCTGGCTCCACGGGGAGTCGGTGGGCGGTTGGATATACCTGACGGACGCGCGCCTGTTGTTCGTGTTCCACGAGGTCAACGTGCAGCGGCACAGGCTCTCGATCCCGCTCCGCGAGATAAGCGACGTGCTACCGGCCAGAAACGTCGGCATCATTCCCAACGGGCTCCTCGTCCGCACCGCGTCCGGGGAGACGACGAAGTTCGTCGTCTGGGACCGCAGAGGTTGGATCCGGGAGATACAACACGCCAGAGAGCAGGCACCGTGCCGCACCGGACGAAAAGGAGATTCTCGGTTATAAGGATGGAAGCGACTCTACGCGCCGACGTCGCCGAGCGCGGACCGCTAAGATACCCACAGTAGCGCATGCGTGATACCAGAACAGGAGGCCCGCGATGCTCGGAGACAGGAAGAACAAG
Source organism: uncultured Rubrobacteraceae bacterium (assembly GCA_963800975.1). Lineage (GTDB taxonomy): Bacteria > Actinomycetota > Rubrobacteria > Rubrobacterales > Rubrobacteraceae > JALYGY01. The sequence goes on from CAWDDB010000005.1 coordinate 169,365, forward strand.
CTCGGCCTCGCGAACAGCGTCCTCGACGCCATAGGCGACACGCCGATGCTCGAGATAGAGGGCATCTACTGCAAGCTCGAGTACCTTAACCCATCGGGCTCCGTAAAGGCGCGCATCGCCAAGTACATGATCGAGAGGGCAGAGGCAGAGGGTCTGCTCTCGCCAGGCGACACCATAGTCGAGGCAACGTCGGGCAACACCGGCAACGCCCTTTCCATGGTAGCCGCGGTAAAGGGCTACCGTATGCTCGTGGTCATGCCGGAAGGCATGACGGGCGAGCGGGTGGCCATAAGCCGCGCCTTCGGCGCCGAGGTACTGCAGGTCGGGCATTTCCACGTGGACGAGGCGCTGGCCAAGGCCAAGGAGCTAGGGCAGCAGGACGGCTACTTCTGCCCCTCGCAGTTCGAGTCCGAGTGGAACGTGGAGGAGAACAGGGTGTGGCTTGGGCCCGAGATCCTCGCGCAGCTGCCGGAGGGCAGGGTCCCCGACGCCCTGGTCATGGGCGTGGGCACCGGCGGCACCCTGGTCGGCGTCGGCCAGGCCTTCAAGGAGGTCAACCCCGAGGTCAAGCTCTTCGCGATGGAGCCCTCAGAGTCGTCGACAATCCTGTGCGGCGAGGTGGGGGAGCACCTGATCGAGGGCATAGCCGACGGTTTCGTGCCAGGCATCTTCCAGCGCCACGAGAAACTCGTGGATACCACCCTCACCGTAGACTCCGGCGAGGCGGTCGAGAGCATGAAGGAGCTGGCGCGCCGGCACGGCCTCTTCGTTGGCCCTTCGAGCGGGGCGAACCTGATCGCCGCCCGCAAGGTGCGCGAGACCTACCCCGAGCTGGAGACGGTCGTAACCCTTTTCTGCGACGAGGGCGAAAAATATATAGCGGACCACTTCGCCGAAGAAGTACAGATCACCGCCGAGACCTATACCTGAAGAACAAGGGACGCTTCTCGACACGCAGAGGGCTCAAAACGGAAGAGGAGATGGCCACCCCGCGGCAACGTTACGGTAGGCACATTCCCCTGAAGAACGCGCCTGAAGGACGATAACCCGCCCCTATACAAAGCGGCCCCCGAGGGGGCCGCCGTTGGAGCGTTATGCGTTCGGCGCTACTTCAGTAGCTTTTTGGCCTTCTTCTCGGCCTTGCGGGCGCCCTTACCCGAACCCTTTTTCTTCCCGCCGGACTTCTTGCCCTTGGCGGCCTTCTTTGCCGCCTTCTTGGCCTCTTTCTCGACTTTGGCCATACAGACCCTTCCCTGTATTGTTTACTGCTACGAGCTTACCCGATTTGGTTGCTTGAGAATCCTTGTCAGCGTGGACTTACCCGGCGCATCTAGCCCCGGCGTGTGCTAGGCTAAACTCGCCCAGAGACGGGCGCGGGAGAGAGCCGCCCGGTGCGGCCGCCGAAGGTGAAAGGTCCGTGGGGTGTTGGACCGAATCTCTCAGGCAAAAGGACCGCGCGCCGGAGGGCGTCCTGGAAAGTCCGGTCCTAGCGAAGCCAGGCCGGCGCCGACGGGGTAACACTCTCAGGTTTTGGGACAGGACGGAAAAAGAACGTCCATCCGAGAATAGGGGGTAGTACCGCGTGGCGCGATTCACACCGCACACCGAGGCCGACGTGGGAGAGATGCTTGAGGCCATCGGCGTCGAGACCCTGGACGACCTCTTCGCCGACGTCTCGCCGAAGCTCGATGGGGAGCTGAATCTCCCACCTGCTCTCTCCGAGCACGAGGCGCTCTCCGACGTCAATCGGGCGGCGGGCGAGAACGTGGCGGGACTCCCGATGTTCGTCGGGGCCGGCGCCTACGACCGCATCGTGCCTTCCGCCATAAGCGCGATCATAGGGCGCGGTGAGTTCCTGACCTCCTACACGCCCTACCAGCCGGAGGTCAGCCAGGGACACCTGCAGGTCGTCTTCGAGTTCCAGTCCGTTATCTCCGAGCTTACCGGCCTGGAGGTCTCCAACGCCTCGGTCTACGACGGGTCCAGCGCCGTCGCCGAGGCCGCCCTCATGACAGCACGCCTGACCAAGCGTGATCCGAAGGTGGCCTTGTCCGAAGGGCTGAACCCGCGTTACCGCCAGGTCGTGGAGACCTACGGGGTCGAGGTGGTGGAGCTCCCGTTCGCAGACGGGGTTACGGACTTCTCGGAGGTGCCCGAAGACGTCTCCGGCGTTCTGGTCCAGAGCCCGAACTTCTTCGGCGTGGTGGAGGACATCGAGGCCGCCTCTGAGGCTGCGCACGCGGTGGACGCCCTGTGCGTGGCCGTGTGCGACCCGATCTCGCTCACCGTGCTGGAGAGCCCCGGCAACCTCGGGGCCGACGTCGCGGTGGGGGAAGCCCAGCCGCTCGGGATGCCGCTGCTCTTCGGCGGCCCTTACGCCGGGTACATGGCGACGAAGAAGGAGTACGTGAGGCAGCTCCCCGGCCGCATCGCCGGCGAGACGGTGGATCTGGAGGGCAGGCTTGCCTACGTCCTCACCCTGCGCGGCCGCGAGCAGGACATCCGGCGCGCCAAGGCCAACTCCAACATCTGCACCAACCAGGCGCTCACGGCTCTAGCCGCGACCGTCTACGCCGCCCTGATGGGACCGGAGGGGATGCGCGAGGTCGCCGAGCTCTCCGCCTCCAAGGCGCATTATTTGGGCAACAGGCTTCAGGATGCGGGCCTCACGCTCCGGTATCCGGATGCTCCTTTCCTTTGGGAGTTCGCGGTGGAGATGCCGGATGTAGCGAAGGCAAATGAGGCTTTGCTGGAGAGCGGTATCGTCGGGGGGCTGGACCTCGGAGACGGGGCGATGCTCGTCGCGGTAACGGAGAAGAGGACCAAAGAGGAGCTCGACGCCTTCGTGGAGGTGGTTGCGAATGCTGGGTAACCTGATCCGGGACAAGGGCAGGGAGGGCCGGCGCGGCTACACCCTGCCGAGGCTCGACGTGGAGGAGACGAACCTGGACGAGGTGCTGCCCGAGAAGGCGCGGCGCAAGGAGAAGCCCAGGCTCGCGGAGGTGGACGAGCCGACCGTGATCCGCCACTACACCAACCTCTCGCGCCAGAACTGGGGGATAGACACGAATTTCTACCCCCTTGGCTCCTGCACGATGAAGCACAACCCGCGCGCCAACGAGGCCGCCGCGGCGGTGCCTGGCTTCGCGGGGCTCCATCCGCTTCAGACGGAGGACCAGACCCAGGGTGCCCTGCGGGTCATGCACGAGGTGCAGGGGTTCCTGGCGGAGATAAGCGGCCTACCGGCTGTCTCCTTGCAGCCGATGGCGGGGGCGCAGGGCGAGCTCACGAGCATACTCATGATCCGGAAGTACTTCGAGGACGCCGGCGACCACGACAGGACGGCCGTTATCGTGCCCGAGACGGCCCACGGGACGAACCCCGCGACGGCCACGATGGCCAACTTTAAGGCTGTGGAGGTCGGGCTCGACGAGCACGGCTGCGTCGACGTGGACGAGCTGCGCGGGATGGTGGACGAGACGACGGCCGCGCTCATGATCACCAACCCCAACACCTGCGGCGTCTACGAGCGCAACATAAAGGAGATCTCGGAGGTCCTGCACGAGGCCGGCGCCTTCCTCTACATGGACGGCGCGAACATGAACGCCAACCTCGGCCGCATGCGCGCCGCAGAAGCCGGCGTGGACATAATGCACTTCAATCTGCACAAGACGTTCTCCACGCCGCACGGCGGCGGAGGGCCAGGCTCCGGCGCCATCGCCTGCTCGGAGGCCCTGGCCCCGTTCCGTCCGGACCCGGTCGTCGAAAAGAACGGGGATCGCTACGTCCTCGCGCGTCCGGAGAAGAGCATCGGGCGGGTCGCGGCGTTCCACGGGAACTTCGGCCAGATCCTGCGCGCCTGGAACTACATCAAGATGCACGGCCCCGAGCTCCGGGACGTGACCGACATGGCCGTGCTCAACGCCAACTACGTCAGGGCCAGGCTGCGTGGCACCTACCGCGTCCCCTACGACGAGCTGTGCAAGCACGAGGTCGTGGTCCAGCCGCCGAAGGGGAAGAAGGCCCTCGACGTGGCGAAGGGGCTCATAGACCACGGGTTCCACCCGCCCACGATCTACTTCCCCCTCGTCGTGAAGGAGGCGATGCTCATCGAGCCGACCGAGACCGAGTCCAAGGAGACCCTGGACGACTTCGTCGGCGCGATGCTGGAGCTTGCCGAGACGGAGAACCTGGAGGAGGCCCCGAAGGGGGCCCCCACCCGCCGCCTCGACGAGGCCCGCGCCGCCCGCCAGCTCAAGGCCAGGTGGTAGCCCGTGGCCGAGGGTGAGCGCCGCCGGACCCCGCTCTACGACGAGCACGAGGCCCTGGGCGCCAGGCTCGTCCCGTTCGCCGGGTGGGAGATGCCCGTGCAGTACTCCGGGATCAAGGTCGAGCACGAGGCGGTGCGAGACCACGCTGGCCTCTTCGACGTCTCGCACATGGGCGAGGCCGTCTTCCGCGGCCCCGAGGCCGAAGAGGCCGTCCAGCGGCTCGTGACCCGCGACGTATCGCGCCTGGCCGAGGGTCAGGCCGGCTACGCCGCCGTCTGCTACGAGAACGGGGGTACGGTAGACGATGTGATCGTCTACCGTACCCCCGAGGACTTCCTCGTTGTCGTCAACGCCTCCAACCGCGAGAAGGACCTCGAGCACTTCAGGGACAACACGGGTGATCTCGACGTGGAGGTCGCGGACGAGTCGGACGACTGGGCGCTGCTTGCCCTGCAAGGTCCCGAGGCCGCCGGTCTCCTGCAGGACCTGACCGACGCGAACCTTTCGGAGCTGAAACCGTTCCGGTTCGTCGAAAGCGAGGTGGCCGGCGCGAAGACCATCATCTCCCGCACCGGCTACACGGGCGAGGACGGGTTCGAGCTGTACCTGTCCCCCGATCACGCCGCGCCCGTCTGGCGGGAGCTGATCGGCGCCGGCGCCACCCCGGCTGGGCTCGGGGCGCGCGACACCCTGCGGCTCGAGGCCGGGTTGTGCCTCTACGGCAACGAGCTCGACGCCGAGACGACACCCTTAGAGGCCGGCATCGGGTTCGCCGTCCACCTCGACAAGGAAGGCGGGTTTATCGGGCGGGACGCCCTACAGAGCGAGAAGGAAGGGGGGCTGCGCAAGAAGCTCGTCGGCTTCGAGGTAGAGGGGAGGGGCATCGCGCGCCACGACTATCCGGTCAGGGTGGACGACGAGACCGTGGGGCACGTGACCAGCGGGACCCTCTCGCCAACCCTCGAGAGAGCCATCGGGCTTGCGCTCGTCCCCCCCGGGGTAGAAGATAGGTTCGAGGTGGTGATCCGGGACCGGCCCGTAGAGGCCCACACCGTGCGACTGCCGTTCTACAAGCGCGAGAAGCGGTAGAGAGGGAGGGAGACTTGAGCGTACCGGAGGAGCTGCAGTACACCAAGAGCCACGAGTGGGTCCGCACCGAGGGCGATACCGCCACTATCGGTATCACGGACCACGCCCAGGACGAGCTCGGCGACGTGGTCTTCGTCGAGTTGCCCGGCGTGGGAGATGCCCTCGATGCCGGCGACTCCTTCGGCACCGTAGAGTCCGTCAAGGCCGTCTCCGACCTCTACACCCCGGTCGGTGGCGAGGTCGTCGAGGTCAACGAAAGCCTGGAGGAAAGCCCCGAGAAGATCAACGAAGACCCCTACGGGGAGGGCTGGATCGTGAAGCTCCGCGTCTCCGATGAGGGCGAACTGCTCTCCGCCTCCGACTACGAGACCCTGCTCCAGGAAGAGGGCTGAATAGACCTGCCCTCGTGACATCAGTTGTCCGACCTCGTCCCTACATATATATGTGCATTTTGCAGATATTTGCAGAAAGTTTCTAAATTCTCGGTTCCAAGGCCTTTACAAAGTGTGGCGAGCGGGGTATCATCCTGATCAGTCGGTTGGTGCGATACCAAAACCGACACAATTAAAGAGCCTGGGGCGTTTCTCCTCCTTTCCCTTTCCCCACCTATCACCCCTAAGAGCGTCCCAGGCTCTTCTCTTTCTCCAAAGGCAAGAGGTTCTGAGGTTCCAAGGTATATGGGTACGGCTGATGGCCCGTGTCAGGGTCCCGTCCGCGTCTGAGCTCGTCCGCACGAAAAACGGCCCCCGCACCCGGGGGCCGTTTCCTGAAGTCTCGAAACCCGGAAGCCTAACTCGCCTCGCGGCCCTCGGCCTGGGTCAGGTAGTAAAGCGTGTGCATGAGTTGGGCGGTCGGGTCGATGCGGTGCACGTCGACGTGGGATGGGACGTGAAGGAGGACGTCGGTGTAGTTGAGGATCACGCGTATGTTGGCGTCGACCATCAGGTTGGCGACCTCCTGGGCGGAGGACGCGGGGGTGGCGATGATGCCGATGATCTCCTCCGCTTCGGCGACGCTCTTGGCGAGCTCGTCGATGTGTTTGACGACGACGTTGCCCACGGTGCGCCCGATCTTCTCCGCGTCGTTGTCGAAGACGTCGTGGATAACGAAGCCCCTCTTGGGAAGGATGGTGCTCGCCGCGATGGCGCTGCCGAGGTTGCCCGCGCCGACCAGCGCGATGTTGTAGGTCTGCCGCAATCCCAGGATGTTCCTGACGGCCTCGACGAGGTCGTAGGCCTGGTAACCGACCCCGCGGGTGCCCGAGAACCCGATAGCGTTCAGGTCCCTCCTCACCTGTACGGGGTTGATCCCTGTGAAATCCCCTAGCTCCTTGCTGGAGACCGCGTCGCGACCCTCCTCGATGAGCTGCTGGGTGGTCCTAAGATACTTGGTTAGCCTGTTCGTCAGGCCGGGTTGTAACGTGGGTCGCACTCTTTGCCGCTCCTTTTTGTCCGAGTGGATGACGGTAGGGGCATTGTAACAAAATGGTGCGCCCTTGCAATAAAGGTGCTCTTAACCGCCCACAAATCAGTAAGCAAGGCTAATTACAGCGGAACAGCCTGATCCTACGGCTCTTTCGTGGCCTCCATTTGTGTTGTAGCATGACCCGCGTGGACGAAAGCAGGACAAGGATCGGGCACAGGTTCTTCCCGGGACGTCTCCCTCGACCGTCCCTGCCCCGACCGTCCCTCTAGGGGCGCTGCCGGGGCTTCCGCGCACCTTCCGCACCAGGGAGGGATCCGTTCACACACCACCTTTACCGGGGGAGAGATGCTCGCTTTCACGACCAGAGATGACGAAGAAGAGACCGGGGCCGTGTCCCGGGACGGCTTGCGGCTCCTATCCAGGGCCGATGGCCTTGCGGGGTCGGGTGTTCGCATCCGGCAGATGGACGACGTGGACCTCGGGCGCATACTCGAGCTCCGTTCGGTCGTGCGCTGGGCGGCGGATCCCAACGCCTTCGAGATCCTGCGCGGCATGCGAGACGCCCGGTGGGCTGTGGCCGAGGCTCCTGACGGCACCCTTGCCGGCATGGTCGGCGCGGTGCCGCTCGGCGTGGTCGGGATCGTGTGCCACCTCGCCGTGCGCGACGACCACCGCAAGCTCGGCCTCGGACAGACGCTTTCGTCGTGGGCCGTTCTCTACCTCCGCTCCCGTGGCGCCGAGACCGTCCGGCTCTACTCGACCACTCAAGCCGAGGGACTCTACCGGTCGCTGGGGTTCAGGGCGGGCGCGCCGCGTACCGTATACCGTCTCGAGGAAGCGCCGAGCGGAGGCGCGCGGGTGGAGGCCGAAGGATACCGGGTAGAGACGCTCTCCTTCGGGGATCTACCCGAGCTATACGGGGTGGACCACTGGTCCTACGGGGCCGACAGGTCTGCCCTGCTATTCGCCACCCTGAGGCTGCACCCCGGCGGGGGCCTCCTCGCCCGCGACGCGTCGGGCAGGATCCAGGGCTACCTGATCCGCGGCTCCTCGGCCCATACGAACCGCGTCGGACCCTTCTTGGCCTCGACCCCGGTGGTCGCCCGCCTCCTGCTGACCGGCGCCCTGGGCGCGAGCGAGGGCTCGCCCGTGGAGGTGACCGTCCCCGGACTCACCGAGAGCCCGGCCCACGACCTCCTCCGCGAGCTCGGCTTCCGCGGGCGAAAAGAACGTCTGCGTATGGAGCTCGGCGCAGAGAGCGAGGCCAGCCGCGGAGGATTGGAGCAGTACGGCACCACACCATACCTCGCGACGTAGCCAGCCGTAAGCCCGCTGCAGCGGGCTTACGGCTGGCACGCCTGCGACCGGAGGGAGGCGGCTTGCTCAGTTCGTGAGGACCTGAGACAGGAGATCCGGCTCCACGTTGCCGCCGCTCACGACTGCGACGTTCAGGCGGGTGGCGGGGAGCTCGTCGCGGTGAAAGAGGTGGGCGGCGAAGGTCACGGCCCCGCTCGGCTCGGCCACGAGCCGCGTGTGGAGGGCGATGCGGCGCATGGAGTCCAGGATCTCGGCCTCGTTCACTGCGACCATGTCGTCGACGAAGGCCAGGATGTGCTCGAAGGGGGCGGCGCCGAGCTTGCGCACGCGCAGGCCGTCGGCGACGGTACGCGCGACCCGCTCGGCTGGGAACTCGACCAGCTCACCGCTCCTCAGGCTCTCCCTGGCGTCGGCCGCAAGCTCGGGTTCCACCCCGATCACGCGGACCTCCGGGCGAGACAGCTTGATCGCGGCCGCGACGCCGCCGATAAGTCCCCCGCCGCTTACCGGAACCAGCACCGTCTCGACGTCGGGCAGATCCTCGAGAATCTCGAGCCCCACGGTGCCCTGGCCGGCCATGAGCGTCTCGTCGTCGTAGGGCGGGACGGGCACGTAGCCGTGCTCGGCGGCTAGTTCCTCGGCCTTTCGCACCCGCTCCGCGCTGTCGTCGCCGACGAAGAGGACCTCGGCACCGAAGGCCGCCGTGGCGTCCACCTTGACCCGCGCCGCGCCGCGCGGCATGACGATGACGGCCCGCACGCCCAGGGAGCGGGCCGCGAAGGAGACGGCCTGGGCGTGGTTGCCGCTCGAGTGGGCGACCACCCCGCGGCGACGTTCGTCGGGAGAGAGGGAGGAGATCTTGTTGTAGGCGCCGCGCAGCTTGAACGCGCCCGTCGGCTGGAGGTTCTCGGCCTTGAGGTAGAGGAGCCGGCCCTCCTCGCCGCGCGGACACGCCACTAGCGGCGTCCTCAGCGCCACGCCGCGTACCCGGCGCTGCGCGAGACGAACGTCGTCGAGCGTGATCACAGCGTTCTCCTTCCGTGCGGCCGACCCGTCACGATTCGAGGGCGTTACCGGGAGAGGGTTTGTGCCGCCTGCGGCATGCGACGCGGCTATTGTAACAGGAGCGAAACAACTCATTAATCGGGGCGTAACAAGCCGTCCCTATAATGCGTGCGATGCGTACGCCCATCGCAGGACAACACGCCATCATTGTCTCTTTCCTGATCCTCCCGACGCTACTACTGGCGGCCTGCTCTGGCGCGTTGCAACCCTCCGGCTCTACTTCCAGGGACGAGAAGCCCCGGCAGGAGATCACCACCGCCGAGGTGCGGGAGGCGACGGTCGGGGTGTCCGCGCGCGCAGGGGCGAAGGAGAGTGTTTCCGGGGCCCGTTTCGTGACCCAGACGGAGGCGAAAGGCGGCTCGGGCTGGGAAGCAGACACGGTGCTCGCGGTCCGTTACGGGGCGCACGACGGCCACGAGCGGGTCGTCCTGGACCTCGGCACCGGCGATGAACCCGCGCGGGAGGTGCCGGAGTGGACGCTCGTGAGCACGCCCCAGCGCGGTCTGCTGCGCCTGACGCTGCCGTCCGTGAGCCAGACCGCCGTCTCCGAGGGCAGCCTGGGCGACGCGTTGCTCGATAGGTTCTACGTCGTGCGCGCCCCCGACGGGGGCATGTTCGTCGACGTCCTCGCCAGGGAAGCTTTCGCCCACCGGGTGATGGAGCTCCCCAACCCGGCGCGGCTGGTCGTAGACCTCAGGCCCACCGGAGCCCCCCTCGAAGCACGGCCTCCGGCGGTGGGTGGCGACACGGTGCTGGTCGAGCCGCGGGCCGGGGCCCGGATCGGGAACCCCCTCACCGTCAGCGGCTACTCCCGCAACTTCGAGGCGTCGAACACCATAATCCTCGAGGACTCCGGAGGAAAGGTTCTGGCCCGTCGGACGGTGCCGGGCAACGACTGGACCTCCACCTGGGGGTACTTCGAGGCGACCCTGGACATCCCGCGGTTCGCCGGGGAAGGCATCTTGCGGGTGGGGGCCGAGAGCGCCCGCGACGGGACCTTCGAGGGGGTCGAGGTGCCGGTCAAGGGGACCGGCCGGCCGAACGCACCTCCGCGCGAGACAAACGTCGGCGCGCTGACGCACGAGGCTAACCCCGAACCGGGACTCCTGCGCGGGTAAGGTGAAACAAGGGTCGCGCCAGGTCGAGGCGGGTTCACGTTGTCGCGACCGGAACGAAGGGCGAAGTTGGCTGTTGCCGAAGCGACGCCCGGAGCGGGTCACGCCTCAAGGACGTCCCGTCGGCGGCCGATAACGCAGGGCGGTAGCCGGACACGGGGGAGACCACGTTCTACGAGGCAAAAGCCGACGCCATCGCCCTGCTACGGGCGATGCGTGAAGACCACGAGCGGCACTACCCTGCCACGCCGTTCTCGGAGGGAACGCGCCTGGCGCCCTACCTGGCGGCCGGGCGAGCCGGCCTGCGCCCGGACACCCTGCGCCACGAGAGGGCGGTCAGGCACCTGGTACGGGAAGGGATCCTGGTGTGGGAGGAGCGCGTCGGTACCGTGCCGGGCATAGATCTATACAGGTTCACAGGCAACGGTCAGGAACTCTTGCGCGAGGCCCAATAGCGTATAGTATGCAACCAAAATCCCGGACGCGAAGGAGGGCCCTTGGGGAAGAGGACACGGAGGGGCGGGGAACAAGAACTGGGCCCCGGGGAAGAGCCCGGCCGCGAGTAGCCCCCGGACAGCGCGAGCCCGACAACGAAGCCGATCCCGGCCTACCTGACGCCCGGCGTTTCGAGGAAGCCCTCCTGCGCCCTTGCCCGTTCTGGGCGACCCCCGCGCGTTCTGCGCTTCGGGCACTTCGACGCCTGGTCAGAGGCCGTGGGATTGCGCGCCTGAGGGACCGGACGGAGCCACACGCCAGAGGAAGAGATGCCTGACGGCGCATTCGGCAAGTCGTCGGCCTGGAAAGGACGTAGGCGAGAAAAGGAGTAAGACGTGTCTGTAGAGGTTGAGAGCACCGCCGGAGCCGAGAGCCCGCGCTTGCGACGGGAGTTGCACCTGTGGGAGGCGCTCGGCATCTCGCTGGCCCTGATGGCGCCTTCGATGGCAGCCAACATCAACCCGCAGGGCACAGCCGGCAGCGTCGGACGCGCGGTTCCGCTAGCGTTCGCGCTGGCGACGGTCGGCGTGTTGCTGATCGCCTGGACCTTCGTCCGGCTCACCCAGCGCTTCGACCACGCCGGGAGCGTCTACGGCTTCGTCGGCGCGACGCTCGGCCCGCGTACCGGTGTTATCTCGGGGTGGGCGCTGATGGGCACCTACACCTTCTACGGCGTCGTCACGGTAATGGCGACCGGCATCTTCGGCGCCGAGTTCCTGAACAGCCTCGGCGTCTGGACGAACCAGCCGGGGTGGGCGCCTTTCGTGGTCGGCGTGATCGCCCTGGCCGGGATCTGGGCGCTCGCCGCCTCGAACATCCGGGGGGGTACGAGGGTTCTGCTGGTCATCGAGGGTACGACGGTTGCGCTTATCCTCATCGTGAGCGTGGTCATCCTGATCAAGCTCGCGACGGGCACGGCCCCCAACGGCAACACGCTGGACTTCTCGGTCTTCACGGTGCCGGCAGGAACGGGCACCTCGGCGGTCTTTCTCGGCGTGGTCTTCGGGTTCCTCTCCTTCGCCGGGTTCGAGGCGGCCGCGACGCTGGGCGAGGAGGCGCGGGAGCCCCGGCGCGACATCCCGCGCGCGATCCTGGGCGTCGCCATCTTCGGCGGCCTGTACTTCGTCTTCGTCACGGCCGTCGAGGTGATGGGCTTCGGCACGGATGCCAGGGGGGTCGAGAACTTTATCGCGTCGGGCTCGTTGCTCGGCGACCTCGGAAGCCAGTTCGTCGCCGGGTGGGTCGGCGAGCTCATCACCATAGGCGCCGCGGTCAGCGCCTTCGGCTGCGTGCTGGCCTGCGTCGTGGGGGCCACGCGGATGCTGTACGCGCTCTCGCGCGATGAGGTGGGCCCGGCCCCTCTTGGCACCGTCTCGGCCAGCAACGGCGTGCCCGTGCGCTCCACGGCCACCATCATCATCGTCGTCTACGCGATCACCTTCCTGTGCTGGTTCGGGCTCGGCGTCGCGCCGTTCGACCTGTTCGTGGCGGCCGCGACGGTGGGGACCCTGATCCTGCTCCTCGTGTACGCGCTCGCGACGATCGGGGCGGCCAAGCTGCTCTTCTTCTCGGGCGAACGGACGGTCGCCGCCTGGGAGGTCGTCATACCCTTCCTGGCGCTCGTCGTCATCGGCTACACGCTCTTCCGCAACGTCTACCCCTACCCGACCGAGGCGGCGAGGTGGTACCCGATCATCGCCCTGTGCTGGGTTGTTCTCGGGGTCGTCGTCACGTTCGTCCGCTCCGCCGCGACCCGGAGGGCAGGCGAGAGGCTGATGGCCGAGGAGGGCCTCGACGTGGGTTCCCGGTGAGCAGGCCAAGTAGTTGAGCTCGAGGTGGGACACGAGAACTCGGGCGCCATACTCTGTGTAAGCCCCGCGAAAGGGGGAATCTAGGAATGGAAAACGCCTCGGGCGAAAGCCCTGCGGGGCTGTCGGGGGGAGCCATGCAGAACGACTTTGGGGCCGAAGGGGTGCGCGCGGCCGCCCTCGTCTTCGTGGACAACGCCGGGATAGCTCGGATGAAGTGCGTCCCCCTGGACCGGCTGCAGCGCGCGGCCGAGCGCGGGGTCGGCCTCTCGGTCGTGTTCGGGGGTGCGCGGGGCGACGACCTTTTCGCCGCCGTCCCCGGCATCGACGGGCCCACGGGCGACATACGGCTCGTGGCCGATCTCGGGTCCGCGGCCGCCCTCGCGTGCGCGCCAGGCTGGCTCTGGGCTCCCGTGGACCAGCGCGACCAGGAGGGGCGTCCCTGGCCTGGGTGCCAGCGCACGTTCCTCAGGCGGATGCTGGAGGACGCGGCGGCGATGGGTCTCCGGTTCGAGGCCGGCTACGAGCTGGAGTGGACGGTCGGTCGCGAGAACGGGAGCGGCGAGGTCGAGTTCCTGCACGATGGACCCGGCTACGGGGCGGCCACCTTCGGGCTAACGGGCGAGTACCTGCTCGCTCTGGTCGACAACCTGCGGCACGCCGGCGTGGGGGTCGAGCAGCTGCACCCCGAGTACTCGTCGGGGCAGATCGAGATCTCCCTGCCACCCGCCGACCCGGTGCGGGCCTGCGACGCGTCCGTGCTTGCGCGGCACGTGGCCCGCACCCTGGCGCAGCAGGCCGGCTGGCGGGCGAGCTTCTCCCCGGTCGTCACCGAAGAACTGGTCGGCAACGGCGCCCACGCGCACTTCAGCGCCTGGCTCGAGGACGAGAACCAGTTCTCGGGCGGACCGGGGCCGGAGGGGATCAGGCCCACCGGAGAGGCTTTCCTGGCCGGGGTACTCGAGACCATGGCGGCGCTGACGGCGCTGGCTGCGCCGACCGCCATCTCCTACCAGCGGCTCAGGCCCTCGCACTGGGCGAGCGCGTACGCGTGCTGGGGGCGCGAGAACCGCGAGGCCGCGCTGCGCCTCGAGAGCGCCGCCGGTCCCTCCGCGAGCCGCTCGGCCAACGTGGAGTGGAAGTCCGTCGACACGGCGGCCAACCCTTACCTTGTCATGGGCGGCATTATCGCCGCCGGTCTCGACGGCGTGCGGCGTGAGCTTCGCCTGCCGCCTGCGGTCGACGTGGACCCGGCCACGCTCTCCGACGAGGAGCGGCGCGAGGGGAGCATCCGGCGTCTGCCCGAGACTCTGCAAGAGGCGGCCGAGGCCTTCGCCTCTTCTGCGGTGCTGCGCGAGGCGATGGGCGAATTCCTGCACGACTGCGTCGCGAACGTGCGCCGGGAGGAGGCCGAGGCGGCGTCGGGCATCGACGAAGGGACGCTGCTGGCGGCGCACAGGTGGAGGTACTGATGCCCGATCTCAGCGCCGTCGGCGTCGTGGACGTGCACTGCCACCCGTGGCGCAATGGGGAGTTGCTCGCGCGAGACCCGGACTCCTTCGAGGATCGCACCACGATGATGGGCATGTGCCTGATCTCGTCCGGGCAGGAGGACGAGACCCTGAACCGCCACCTGGCGATGCTCACCGAGTCAACGCCGCTCGCGCTGACCATGCGGCGTCGGCTCGCCGAGCGCCTGGGCTGCGAGCCTACGCGCGAGGCTGTCGCGGCCGCGCGGCGAGCGGCCCTCGAGGCCGACCCGCCCCGATACAACGGGGCGCTCATGCGGGAGGCTGGCGTCGACGGCCTGATCTACGACGAGGGATACCCGCAGCCGACGATCCCCCGCGAGGAGTTCGCCGAGGCTAGCGGCGCGAGGGTGCACCGCGTCGCCCGCATAGAGCCGTTTATCGCCGGGCTGACCGAGGGCGCTGGGTCCTACGGCGAGCTGGAGGACGCGTTCGTCCAGAGGATCGAAGAGGCAACGGCGGACCCCGCGATGGTCGCCTTCAAGAGCGTTATCGCCTACCGCACCGGCCTGGACGTCGGCAACCCCGCCCGGGATGAACGCGAGCGGGCCTTCGAGCGCTGGCGGGCCGACGGTTTCCGAGAGACGCGCGAGAACGCCAAGCCGGTGCGCGACGCCCTGCTGCGCCGCACCCTTGAGGTGGCCAAGCGCGAGGACCGGCCCGTGCACGTGCACTGCGGCGGAGGAGACCCCGACGTCGTGCTCGCGCACGCCAGGCCCAGGGACCTCTTCCCCCTCCTGGCCGAGCACTCGGACCAGCCGGTCGTGCTCATACACACGGGCTGGCCCTGGGTGGAGGAGGGGGCCTACGTCGCCTCCGTCCTGCCCCACGTCTACCTGGACGTGTCGGTGATGGTGCCTTGGGCCTCGCTTGCCATCGACCAGAAGCTTGAGGTGCTCATCGGCGCCGCCCCGCCGGCCAAGGTGCTCTACGGCTCCGACGAGGCCAGCGAGCCGGAGGTGATCTGGCTCTCTGCCCAGGTGGCGCGCGAGGCGCTCGGACGCGTGCTCGGCGCGGCGGTCGAGCGCCGCTGGCTCGACGATAGCGAGGCCCGGGTTATCGGGGAAGGGGTGCTCGGGCAGAACGCCCGGCGCCTGCACGGCATAGGGGGTTAGCCGGGCGGTGTCGTCGGCGAAGCCGTTGGCGCCGGTCGCGATCGAGGAGGCACGGCGCGCCTTCGGGTCGGCCGCCAGCGAGCTCGACGCCGTGCTCGCGGACCTGGAGGCCTGGGTCAACCTCGACACGCCTTCTGACGACGTGGCCGCCCTCGACGCCTTCGCCGAGGTGCTCGCCGGTACCCTCGAAGGCTACGGCCTGCGCTCGGAGCTGGTAAGGGCGGGCAGCGGCGGGCGCTACCTGAACGCCGTCCTCGATGGACCTGGCCGCGCGAATGTGGCGCTGCTGTGCCACCACGACACGGTCTTCCCCCTGGGTACGGCGGCCCGGCGACCCTTCAGGCGCGAAGGCGGGCGGGTCTACGGCCCTGGCGTCGCCGACATGAAGGGCGGCATCGCCGTCGCTGCCCACGCCGCGCGCCTCCTGGCTCTGGGACCGCGGCCCTTCGGCCGTCTCGAGCTCTACTCGGCGCCCGACGAGGAGCTTCGCGAGGCAGGGGCACCCGCCACGCTGGATCAGCTCCGGGAGTTCGACGCCGTTTTGTGCCTTGAGTGCGGTCGCGAGGACCACTCCGTGGTCTCGGCCCGCAAGGCCGGCTACTGGTTCAGGGTGCGCGCCATGGGCAAGCAGGAGCACGCGGGCGTCAACCCCGACGGCGGGCGCAACGCGGTCGTCGCGCTCTGCCGAGAAGCCCTCAGGATAAGCCGGCTGCACCGCGCCCGCGAGGACCTCACCCTCGTGGTCACCGAGTTTTTCGGCGGCGAGAGCGTGAACACCGTGCCAGGGCGCGCCGTCCTCACGGGCGACCTGCGCGCGAGAACGACGGACGACGTCGCGTGGGCCCTCGACCAGCTCCGGGACTTCGGCGAGCACGACGGGATCGGGCTGCGGGCCGAAGAGCTAGTCTACACGCCGCCTATGGAGCGGACCCCCGCCGTCGAAGCCCTGGCCCGGACGGCTATAGCCCTCGGGGAGAGCCTCGGACACGGCTTCGGGCAGGCCACGACTGGCGGCGCGTCGGACGGGTCGTTCGTGGCGGACGCCAACATCCCGACGCTGGACGGCCTGGGACCCGCCGGCGGTCTCGACCACACCGAGCACGAGTACGCCGAGGTGGCGACGTTCGCGCCGAGGATCGGGGTCGTCGCCGGCCTCGTCGCCGCCGTCGAGGCGGGGCTGCTGGAGCACCTGACCGGTTCTGACGTGACCACGTCGAGCCTGGACCAACGAACGAGGTTGCCAAAGGGGTAGCCGATGGGCCGCAGGGTGTCTTCGCCGAGGTCCCTAGAGGAGCGACTTGACGACGTAGGTGTCGGGGTCGGTCCCGCCGACGTACCAGAACACCGAGGGGGCATGCCACTCGGCTCCGAAGGAGCCGAAGTCCTCGCTGGCCGGAACCGGCGCGGAGAGCTCCTCGGCGCGGTCGTGACCGAAATAAGAACCGAAGGCTTCGGCGACCCGCTTGGTGGCGTCGGGGTAGTTAACGGTGAGCGGGTAGCGGTCTACGGGGATGATCTCCGGCCGCTGGGGGCATCCGAGGCGTCGGACTCGGCGTTCGCGATCCGCTCTATCGCGCCGAGCACACGCTCGGAGAGGCATTCGACGGGTATCGGGTGTTTCGAGGGCCGAGGGTTTCCGGTTAACGGCATCCCCGCCGTCCTCTTGTACCGAGCCTTAAGAGTAAGAAGGGGGTCGGGGCGTAGGTGCGTGCCGCTGCGGTTATGGCCCGGCCAGCTCCTCGCGCGCCTCATCCTGATCCCCCTCCTGCGCCTCTTCCTCCTGCTCGGGCGGCCCGTCGTCCCCGCCCTCGGCGTAGAGCACGGCGAGTATGACCCCGACGAGCCCCAAGGGCCCTACCCAGGCCGGAAGCCGGATCCCGAAGACCCGATCGAGGGTGTACCGGTCGGGCTCGCGGATCATCAGGGCCGCGGAGACCGCGATGTTGAGCAGGGGGAGCTCGGCCCCGCCCTCGGTCACCCAGATGGGCTTGCCCCGGTGGGCCGTCCTCGTGGCCATGGTCATGGAGCCTATGATCCCGAGCGGTCCCAAGGGGTTGAGGAGCCCTAGGGCGGTGAGCACGCCGCCGCCGAACTCCGAGAGCCCCGCCAGGTAGGCCCAGGGGCGCCCCGGTCGCATGCCGAGCATCTCCATGAAGCCGCTTGTCCCCTCCAACCCGGGCCCCCCGAAGGACCCGAACAGCTTCTGGGCGCCGTGCCCGGCCATCAGGGACCCCTGCGCCAAGCGCACGATAAACGGCGCCGTCTCGTTGACCCTCGAGCCCCTGGACCTCGCGGTTTTCACCTTCGCTCCTTCCGTGGCCTCCTCGGGCCTTACCGACCTCGCGCGGCGAAGAGGCGAGGAGGCGGCCCGCTCGTACGGGCTGTATACCCGAGACGGCTCGGACACACTCCCGTCCTCCCCTTCTTGTTCCCATTCGCCCGAGCGCGTGGAAGGGCGATTCCCGGAACTTCGCCTGTACGGGTTCTAGGAAGTTCGCTACCCGCTAGCAACGCCCCAGGAACACCAAAATTAGTCCATTCGGGGGATGCGCCTGGTACCTGACGCTTGCTACCGCGGTGGCGTTAGCTAGTCCGCCGCGGACGGACCCGTCCGGTGTCCGGTCACCGCTCCGGCGGCTGGCACCTCCACCCTCGGGTTCTTCGAGCAGAGTCTGCATAAGAGCATTTTCGTATAAAGTTCACCCGATTCGCGGTCCACTACTCCAAAAGGCGTCCGGCGAGCCTACTCGCCCGGCTCGGCGGGCGAGTAGGCTCGCATGCGCGCGATCTGCCCCCTCTTGTCGAAGGACATGACGTCGAAGACCTCGGTTGAGGTCCCATCGCCGGAGGTGGCCCGGAACAGCAGCGCAACCTCGTTGCCGACGATGGCGACCCGGAGCAGCTCGGTACGCCTCGGGCTCGTCAGGACGCTCGCGAACTGGGCGCGGATGGCCTCACGACCGACGTAAGGGGCCGAGCCCGCCGGATCCTCGAACGCGGCGTCCGGCGCGTAGAGGGCGGCAAGGGCGTCGGCATCGGCAGTCCCGACGGTGGCCACATGCCGGTCGACGACGGCGCGGATCCGCTCCCGCGAGGTCACCCGCCCGCGCCCTCGGCCAGCGCCAGGCAGAGCACGCCGCTCCAGCCCGCGTCCCTGCGCTCCAGCTGCAGAATAGTGTCGTCGCCGCCCCCGGGGAAAATGGTGTCCGTGGCGTTGGTCGTGTCCTGTGGTCCGCGTTCGGCGTACGGCCAGGTCGCGAGGACCTCGGCGTTGAGCTCGTCTGGGAAGTACAGTTGGGTGGTGACGGTCCGGCCCCCTCCGAGGTGGACGATCACGTGGATGTGTATGGTGCGCCCGGAGTACCAGCCGGGCCAGATCGTCCGGAACTGGCAGGTGCCGGCGGCGTCGGTGCGCTGGCTCCCGCGCAAAAACGTCTCCTGCGGCGCGACCTGCTCGTCCGATATCTCCTCCGCGGCCAGCGGCGTGCCGTCGGCGTGCGGCTCCACCCGCGCGAAGCCCGAGTAGCGGCCGGTCGCGTCAGCCTGCCACACCTCGACGACGGCGTCCCGCAGCGGCGTGACAGCGTCAGTATCGAGCAGGCGCAGCCCCACCCGCAGCGGCATACCCTCGCAGTCCTCGGTAATGTCGACCCGCTCCGGGGGCGCCCGGCGGTGGTATGGGCCTTCCGTCTGCTCAGGCAGCACCCGACAGGCGGGTCGCGCGGACTCGAGCCGGGGGTCGGGAGACACCGTCATGCGACCACCATCCCCCGCGCTCGGGCCGCCGCGCCGACGCGCCGACCGGGTCGCAACATGGCGAGCGCGGACAGGCACACGGCGCCCGGACCCTCCGCCAAACCCCCTTGGGAGTTGACCATTGCGACCTTGAACATCGGTCCATCCTCTCATATGCTTGCGTATTCATACGTTACCCACTGCTACGGTCACCTACTCACGTCCCTGCGCACAAACCTAGCCACGGGCGGCGCATGAGGGGAAGGCCTCCAAGAAGGTGCGCGGTTGAGCAGGCGGACTAGCAGCTGCTTATTCACCGAAGTGCCTAGAGAAACTGTCTGATAAATCGCTAGAGGGCTCCCCTCAGATTCGGGGTAGCGGTACTCAAGGTAGCGAAATGGTACTTTCGGGTCCGGTTGACCACTCGTAGGAGTCCGAATCGGGGCCGTTCCTGAATTATCAGACAGTCTCTAGAGCGAGTTTGGTAATAGGACGAACACTACTTTGACGCCACAATTTCACTACAAGCGGCCACCAATTTGAGACCGAAAGCCCTGCTCCGACGCTTTGCGGAGCCACTTTTGGGTTCACTCTACGGTTTACCAAACTCGCTCTAGAAGTGGCGTTCTGCGAACTTCGCTCTTTGCGGATTCTCAGAAGTTGGCGAACGCCTAGCAAACGCCCCAGCCCCCGCAAAAAATGGTGCATCTGCGTGATACGCCGCGCCCCCCGCCTGTCCTATGATGCCTTCGTTACGTGAGCCAAGACGCGGGAGGCGAACAGGCGATGCTAAGAAGCGCGGCGAGCAAGGCAGTGTGGGTGGCTAGGGGGATGCCCCGGCCGAACCCCGCGGTTACCGCGACCCTACCACCCCGACCGCCCGACGTTGTTAAGTACCTCGAATGTTGCGTTAAGGCTCGTAGAGCACAGGAAGCAGCCATACTGCTGGATGCTAATGTCCGAGAAATCCTTGCTTCTCGGGTACGCGGAGGAGGCGCCGGCGGGGCCGTTATTACGACCGACCCCGCTTCGGCCCGCTCACAAGAGGATGGATCCACGGAGCTGGTCGTCGAGTGGGCTGAGCTGGTGTGGGAGCCGATCGAGGACTAGGGCGCCTCCGCGGGGAGCCTGCCTCCGCCTAGCGCCAACCGCAGGAACTCGACCGGCCAGGATAAAGCTCTGGGCAGGCCAGGGATCAAACTATGGTCCACGGCGGCTGCTGAAGAACCTGTAGGCTACTAAGGCGACTAGCGCCACGAGCACGACCGGCCCGAGCAGCGTGGTGAACAGCAGCGCGAACACGACCCTGAGCAGCCCGAACGATCCGCGCCGTCTCCCAAAACCAAACCCTCCCCTGCCGAAGCCCCTCCTCTGGATCAGACGGAGCCCGTCCGGGAGGGCGCTCACGAGCAGCGATACGGCGTACAAAGCCCACCCGGGGTCAACCGCCGAGATCGCGTGGATGTAAGCCATACAGCTCGGTGCTCCCTCTCCCGCCTACCACACTCGTTTCCAGGCGTTATACCAAAACAGGAAACGCGGGAGAACGGAACGGATGAGCGAACGCCAAGTCGAGGCCCGCCGCCTTCGGGATCCGAGGCCCCTAGGGGCGGGCACTACCGCCTTCGTCTGGGTGAAAGCGGCCTGGGAGCGTTAGGGACGGGATCGGGCCCCTGCCAGGCGATCTGGAAAGTGATGCTTTGGACAAAGGGGTGACATGCTCACGAGCGCTGCGCGCGACGCACTAACGGAGTGAGTTCACGAAGTAGCCTGGGTTCAGCCTCTCGCCGGTGGCCCCGAGGACGGTATCTTGCCAGCCGTTGCGGGCGCCCGGCCCGAAGACTGCCTCCTGCAGGTAGCGGCCCGCCACCTCGCTCGCGAAGAACGGCTCGCCGCCGGTCACGCGGGTCTCGAGGTGGTTCCTGAGCTGCGCGGAGATCAGGTTCCCAAGCACGTAGTTGTGGTAGTAGACGGGAGCGACCGCGACGTGGATCTTGGCCGCCCAGTCCGGCTCGTCCCTGCCGGGCGGGCGATCCACCAGCTGGATACGCTCGACCAGATCCCACCACAGGGAGTTGAGATCTTCCCGGTCGGGGTCGGCGTAGAGCTCCCTCTCGAAGTTGAACATCACGAGCGCCCAGCGAGTGAATACCAGCCGGTCCGCCCGCTCACCCCAGAGCAGGCGCTCGCGGATATCCTCGAGGTCAGCCTTCGGAATTCCAGCAATGGCCGAGAGCCAGCCTGGCTCTTCGGCCAGGGAGCCCATCATGAGGGCGATGGCCTCGGTGGTGCAGGTGTGCGAGACGGTGCGCAGGAAGTAGGGTAGCTTGGGGTTTATGTACTTGTCGTAGACGGCGTGACCGAACTCGTGGAGCATGGTGTCCATCCAGTAAGAGTCCGGCCGGACGTTCGCCAACACCCGCACGTCGTACGGATAGTCCCTGCTAACGGAAAGGCAAAAAGCGTGCTGGTTTTTGCCCTCCCTTTCGTGAAGATCGCTCTTCGCCAGGACGTCGCGCACCTCGAGGCCCATGGCGTCGTAGGTCCTGCGGGTGAGTTCTCGAAGATCCCTGTCCCGGAAGAAGCGATCGACGTCCATCTCGGACGCCGGCACGGCGTCCGGCTCAGCATCCGATGTCGCCGCGCCGTCGCCTAGTCCAGATGCACCTCCCGAGCCCCGCCACGAAGCCGGGCGCGCAAACGCAGGCGCCGCTTGTTTGCAACTCTGAAAGAATGGGTCCCAGAGGTGCCAGGGCAAGACGGTCTCGACGCCGAAACGCTGCTTGAGCCTCTCATCGAGGTCGTCCTTGAGGTCCCGAAACGGCGCGTCGGTGGCGGCCTCGAGTCGGGACATGATCCCGTCCAGCTCCCCGGCGTCGATCTCCTGCAGGGCCAGGGACCGGTGGAAGTGGTCGGGGTACCCGGCTTCGCGGGCGAGCCGGTTGCGCAGGCGGGCGAGCTCGCGCACGGTGCCCTCGACCTCCCGGCCCACGGTCTTGGAGGCCTCCCACGCCTCGCGGCGCTGCGCCCCGTCGTCCGAGAAACGGAGGATGTCCCGGATCTCGTTCTCCCCGACCTCCTCGCCGCCGACGATGCCCCTGTGGTTGCCGTAGGTGGCGTTTGCCTCCGCCTCGAGCTCCTCGATACGGTCGAGGGTCTCCCCGTCGCCCTGCAGCGCGGCGAACGTCAGGTAGAGCACCTCGATCTGGCGCCGCAGGACGCCGTCTTCGATGGCGTCCCGGCCCTCGTGGAGGTCCCGGATCCGCTCGTACTCTTCCCTGTCGGCGAAGAGCCGGTTGTACTCCTTGCCGGCGCGGACGAGCTCCGCCTGCGCCTCCCCGGTGCCGGTGGTCGCGAGATCCCACCAGGCCTCCCTCACGGCGAGCTCGACCGGCGCGACTCGTTCCTCGAGCCCGGTGATGAACGCTTCTACTTCGGCGGGGGAGGGCAACGAGCGGCTAACGGGCGGCGCGATCGCGCCTGCCGCCGAGCCAGATCACGACGAGCAAGAGGATGATGCCGAGCGTGCCGTACTGCAGCAGGCCTTCCGGCAGGCCCTGAGCGCCGACGACGAGTGCCGCCAGGAAGACGAGGCCAAGCCCCGCGTACCCGGCCACCCTGTAGGCGAAGTAGGCGGCGACGAGCCCGACGAGGATGTACAGGATGGGCATGAAGGGCGCCACCACGCTCAAAAACGCGAGGGAGCCGGCGCCGACCCCGAGGGCCCAGAGCCCGAGCTGGCCAACCGCGATAAACGCGACGAACGACGCGACGAAGGTAATGGCACCCGACCTCCAGGTTACGGGCTCGGGATCGAAGTCGTGGGGCTCGTACCAGCGGGACTCGCGCATCTCGTGGCGTCCGCGACGCCGCACGTCGTCCCGGCCCCGGTCGTCGCGTGGCTTCTCCTTGCGTGCGAAACGCCCTCGCAGGCGCTCCCCGAGCGGCGGTCCGCTCGACTCGCGCTCTTGGCGGCGGGCGGCGAGCTCGTCCTCCAGGGAGCCGAAGTCGAGGCCGGAGAGTTGGTCGGCGGCGTGGGCCAGGTCGAGTGTCTCGTCGTGCGTCCTGCGCCGGTTCGGGTCGGAGAGCACCGAGTGGGCCTCCTGCAAGAGCGCGAACTCCTCGGCGCTCCCGCTTGGGTGGTCCGGGTGGCGCTCCTTCGCTAGCCTGCGGTAGGCGCCCTTGATCTCATCCTGCGACGCCTCCCGAGAGACGCCAAGCACCTGGTAGTAGTTGGTCTGGTCCGCCATCGCCCCTTTATTCTAACCCACCGGCGCGCCGGTGTTCCCGCCCTCGAGAGCCAGTCTTATCTCTTCCAGGCAATCCCGGTCCGACTCCCCACCAAGGGCCTCCCGCAGCGCGGCCTCCGACCCCCCGATCTCCCCGAGCGCCCAGGCGGCGTGGGAGCGCACGAGGGGCGATTCGTCCTCGCGCAGGCATCGCACGAGCGCCAGGATCGCCCCATCCAGCCTCAGGTTACCGGCGGCCACGCAGCAGTTGCGCAGCAGCCCGGCCCGGCCGGGGCGCGTCAGGGGCGTGCCCGCGAAGCGGCGCTCGAACTCCTCCTCGGTCCGGATCCCCAGTGCCTCCACTATCTCCAGGTACGGGCCCGCGCCTGACTCACCCGAGAACTCGGGCCAGCGGCTCCTGGCGGCCTTCGTCTTGTTGTAGGGGCAGACCTCCTGGCAGACGTCGCACCCGAATGCCCAGTCGCCCACGAGAGGCCGAAGGTGGCGCGGGATCTCGCCACGGTTCTCGATCGTGAGGTAGGAGATGCAGAGGCGGGCGTCCACCACGCCTGGGGCCTTTATGGCTCCGGTCGGGCACGCGTCCATGCAGCGGGTGCAGCGGCCGCACGTGCCCGAGCCGGGCTGGTCGGGTTCGAGGTCCAGGTCGACCAGGAGGTCCGCGATAAAGAAATAGGAGCCTACGCGGCCGTTGATCAGGCACGCGTTCCGCCCGAAAAACCCGAGGCCCGCGTGCTGGGCCGCCGAGCGCTCCAGGAGCGGCACGGCGTCGGTGAAGCCCCTGGCCTTGATCCTCACCCCAAGGTCCCCTTCGAGCTCGGACCGCAGACGGAATAACCGCTCCTTTATGACCTCGTGGTAGTCTCGCCCCCACGCGTAGCGGGCTACCCTGCCCCCGCCCCGCGTGTTCTCCGGATGGTCCCCCGGATAGTACGAGACGCCCAAAGAGACGACGCTCCTCGCGCTCTTCTGCAGCTTGCGGGGATCGGAGAGCAGCTCGACCGGGCGTTGCATGTAAGCCATGTCGGCGGCCATCCCGGCTTGCTGCCACTCCCGCAGCCGCTCGCCGCCTTCGCGCAGGGGCTCCGCCCGCGTTACCCCGACCAGGTCGAAGCCAGCCTCGCGGGCGCGTTGCTCCAGGACGCGCCTGACCTCGGCGGGGTCTGGACCGTTCTCGCGGACGCCCACGGGCCTACGCTTCGGGGTACGAGATGAACTCGAGCAGGGACCCGTCCGGGTCGCGGAAATAGACGCTCGTGCCTGTGCCCCTGGCGCCGAAGCGCTCGACGGGGCCAAGCTCGACCTCGACGCCGCTCCTTTCCAGGTGCTCCACTGCTCCTTCTACCGGCCCGGGCCACTCGAAGCACAGGTCGCTGTTGCCTGGTTGTACCGGGAGCTTCGCGACCGGCGCGGGATCCACGCCGGGGCCGTGCAGGTTGAGCTGGGCGTCCCCGAACCGGTAGGCCCAGCCGGGTCCGCGCGGGACGAGCTCGGCGCCGAGGACGTCGCGGTAGAAGGCGTTGGATCTCTCCCAGTCGGAGACGTGGATCACGCAGTGGTCCAGCTTCACTTCGGGCACGGGTCGCTCCCTCCGTTCGATGCCCCGCGATTGTAACCGCCGGAGCGGCCGGGAGCATGGAGAGTGTATATTTATCCCAACGGGGCGGTAGAGCGGTTCGTGAGGAGGAAAACGTGGCGATATCCACCGTCGACCCTGCTACGGGCGAGGAGATCAAGACCTTCGAGGAGCTCTCCTGGGGGGAGATCGACGAGAAGATCGCGCGCTCGGTGGACACTTTCCGCGGGTACAAGTCGACCCCCATGTCAAAGAGGTCCGAGATGCTGCTCAGTGCGGCGGAGATCCTGGACGAGGAGGCCGAGCACTTCGGACGCCTGATGACGAGCGAGATGGGCAAGACGCTCGCCGCCGCGACCGCCGAGGCCCAGAAGTGCGCGCGCGGCTGCCGCTACTACGCCGAGAACGCGGCCCGCTTCCTGGAGGACGAGGAGGCCGAGCTCGAAGGCGGCGCGAGAGCCTTCGTCCGCTACGAGCCGCTAGGGCCCATCCTCGCGGTGATGCCGTGGAACTTCCCGTTCTGGCAGGTCTTCAGGCACGCGGCCCCTGTCCTGATGGCCGGGAACGTCGTCCTGCTCAAGCACGCCTCCAACGTGCCGCAGTGCGCCCTCGCCATCGAGGACGTCATCCGCCGGGTCGGCTTCCCGGACGGGGCGTTCCAGACGCTCCTGATCGGCTCGGGCCAGGTGCAATCCGTCATCGCGGACCCGCGGGTACGGGCCGTGACGCTCACGGGCAGCGAGGGCGCCGGCCGCAGCGTCGGCGCCGGGGCGGGGGAGAACATCAAGCCGAGCGTGCTCGAGCTCGGCGGGAGCGACCCGTTTATCGTCATGCCGAGCGCGGACCTCGAGAAGGCCGTGGGCGCGGCCGTCGCCTCCCGCACGCTCAACAACGGCCAGTCTTGCATCAACGCCAAGAGGATCATCGTGCACGAGGAGGTTGCCGACGAGTTCGAGCGCCGCTTCGTCGAGAGCATGGCTGCGCTCAAGGTGGGCGACCCGCTTGAAGAGGACACGGACATGGGGCCGCTCGCGACGAGCCAGATCCTGGAGGACGTGGCGGCGCAGGTCAGAGAGAGCGTCGAGGCCGGGGCACGCGTGCTGACCGGCGGAAAGCCGTTGGAAGGGCCAGGCAACTTCTACCCGCCAACAGTCATCACGGACATACCCGAGGTTTCCCCGGCCTACGGGGAGGAGATCTTCGGCCCCGTCGCCTCGCTGTTCCGGGTCGCGAGCGTGGACGGCGCGATCCGCCTCGCCAACGACACCGCGTTCGGGCTCGGATCCAGCGCCTGGACCGCCGACCCGGCCGAGCAGGAGCGCTTCGTAGTGGAGATAGAGGCCGGCATGGTCTACATAAACCGGATGACCGAGTCAACGCCCGAGATCCCCTTCGGCGGCGCGAAGAGCTCCGGCTACGGCCGCGAGCTGTCCCACTACGGCGTCCGGGAGTTCACCAACGTCAAGACCGTCTGGATCGACCGCGGCGATGTCGGGAGCGGCGCCGCGGCATCCGAGTAGCCGCCGGTCGTGAAAGAACTTGCTGACGTTCGAAGCGCCCGAGGCTAAGCTAGGGTCCACTATGACGGCAACCGTCCGCAACAGGCTACTCCTTCTTGGCTCCGCGTGGGGCGTGCTCCTTGCGGCACTGCCGGCGCTCGTAATGACGCGGCCCTACCGCCTTACCGGCTTCCTCCTCGCGGCTCTCGCCTGCGCGGCGCTCGGCGGCTGCGTGGGCACCCTGGTGGCGGGACGAAGGGCGGCCTTGCGCGGCGGCGCCGGTGGCACGGTGCTCGCGGGGATCGGCACGGGGTTCTTGCAGGGCCTGGTCGGCGGGGCTTTCGCGGCGCTCCTGATCTGGGCGCTCATGGCGATCACCCTCTCCGGCTTTACCCTGGAGAACCCGGTCGAGCTCTCGACGCTGATGCAGCCGCGCGTCTTCCTCGGCAGCTTCTTCGTCGCGCTCTCCGTGTTTCTCTACGCTATCGCGGGCGGGACCCTGCTCGGCCCCGCCTTCGGACGGCTCCTCGACCGCGTCGTAAGGGAGGGCCCGTGATCTTGCTGCGTCTCCTCGGCATCGGGGCCATCTACGGCCTCGGCTTCATGTTCGTCAAGTCGCTCTTCCCCGAGCCCTTCGCGCTGCTCGTGTTGCAGGGTGGGGGCAGCAGCGAGGGCAATCTGACCGTGCTCTCGCTCGTCTACATGGGCGTCGGCCTGATCTCCGGCCTCGTCGCGGCCCCGCTCTTCGGGGGCCTCCTGCTCCTGCGGCGCGGCGACGGCGAGGCATCCCAGGCCTCACGCTTCACCCTGAGCCTCGCGCTGGCGCTGCTTATGGGCGTGATCTCCGGCATCCTGACCCTTGTCGTCTACGCGACCGGTATCCTGCCGGCCGGCGGCGTGCTCGACCCCCTGCGCCTGATCCGGGCCTCCGCTTTCCCGACCGGACCCCCGTTCCTCGTCGCCTGGACCATCGCCCGTGACCTCCTGCCCGCCGGCCTGACCGGGCTCTTCCTCTCGCCCGTGGCCGGGGGCTTGTTGCAACGACTCTACGCCGGCGAACGCCCGCGCGAGCAGAAGCATTACGAAGTGGAAGACTTGTAGCGGCCAGCTTTCAGCTCTCAGCGGTCAGGACAGAGCAGTAGGAGCGATCGTTGGGGAATCCATTGCGTCAATACGAAGCCGAGCGGCGGTTTACGACTAGAGCAACGAAACCGGGAAAGAAGCTGAAAGCTGACCGCTCTAAATAATGCTAACCAGCGGGGCGAGCTTGCAGTCCGCCAGGGCGTAGTCCTCGGTCTTGTGGGAGGAACGTACCCGGTACTCGAGGCAGTTGGCCCGGCAGTCCACCTTGCCGCAGGGAATCTCGATCGTCCCGAGATCCTCTACGATGCGCACCACGGGGTCGAGATCGTCGCCCGGCACAGCTTCCTTGTGACGGACGTACTCCCCTTCCTCGTAGTGTCCCCGCCCGTAGCGAAATACGGTCATGCAGGAATTGTACACTCGTTTGACCTCGATCACATCAAGTGTTGAGCGGGCGGCGCATCAGGGTGGCCCAACAGAATTCATACGGCGGGCCTCAGGTAACGATCCGAGCGTGTCGCCGCGCCGCAGGCGAGTGGTCCGCTACAATCCCACGGGCGGGGTCCCCGAGCCGCGGAAGGCCGGTGGTAGACATGGTGCGGGAACGGAACGCCGGGACGGAAAGCCTGCGCGGGAAGGTGGCGCTCGTCACGGGGGCAAGCCGGCGCAGGGGCATAGGGACGGCGGTCTGCCGGGCGCTTGCCGCGCGGGGCGCCGACGTCTTCTTCACGCACTGGGCTCCCTTCGACAGGACCCAGCCCGTGGGAGAGGACCCGGAAGCCCCGGCCGCGCTCCGGAGCGAACTGCGCGACCTGGGCGTCCACGCGGAATGCGTGGAGATGGACCTCTCCCTCACGGATTCGCCCGTGAGCCTGCTCGACGCGGTTACAGAGCGACTCGGAGCGACCTCCATACTCGTCAACAACGCGGCGTACTCCGCGCGCGACGGCTTCGAGAGGCTCGACGCAGCGACGCTCGACGCGCACTACGCGGTCAACCTGCGTGCGCCCGCGCTCCTCAGCGTCGAGTTCGCGCGGCAATACCCCGGTGGCGCGGGCGGCAGGATCATCAACTTCACCTCGGGTCAGTCGCTCGGGCCGATGCTGGGGGAGCTGGCCTACGCCGCGACCAAGGCAGCAGTCGAGGCCTTCACCGTCACGCTTGCCGCCGAGGTCGGGCACAAGGGCATCACCGTCAACGCCGTGGACCCCGGCCCGACGGACACCGGCTGGATGACCGAGGAGGTGAAGCGCGGGCTCGCGTCGAAGTTCCCAGCGGGCAAGGTCGGGGAACCGGAGGACGCGGCCCGGCTCGTGGCCTTCCTGGCTAGCGAGGAGGCGGCCTGGATCACAGGCCAGATCATCCACTCCGAGGGCGGCTTCCTTCGCCGGTGATCGCACGAAAGCGAGCCGTTGTCTGACGGTTCGTGTCCGACCTTCCGGGTATCCTCCGGAGAATGCCCTAGAATACGACGACCATGGAGCCCGCCGGTCCGTTCATGAAGCGTCGGCGCCGCCAGCCCAGGGGTCTGCTCGACGAGCACGACCCCGAGCTCGACGCCCCGATCAAGGGCCCTCTCTTCCCGCGCCCGGTCTTCCTCTCCCTGCTGATCTTCTTCGGAGCCGCCCTGATGCTCACCGTCGACTGGTTCGTGCTCCTGCTCCTCAACGTCGAGGGCGTTCGCCTGCAGATGGGATCCCTCAACACGCTGCGCGTCACGGCCGCGCTCATGGCCGGGATAGCCCTCCCATCGGTTATGCTCATGGCCCACTACCGCCGCGTCTACTCCTACGTCTCCGAAGAGAACGTCTTCTTCGCCATCACCTTCTCGCTCTCGTTCATGCTAGGCCTTCCGTGCGGCCTGGTGGGCCTCTTTGGATAAAGAGGCTGCAGCCTTGAGGTTCGAGCGGTCTCTCTCGGCTCCCAACGAGGTTTTCGCGTCAGACGGCCACGTCCTGTCCCATTACCGGCCGGTGCTGGACGAGATGGAGACGATGGGGGCCGGGGAGTGGGCGCGGAGGGTACACCGCGCCCACGCCGGGATGCTCGAGGCGCAGCTCGGGGTCGGGGTCTCGGGCGGCGACAAGACCCACCCGACGGATTACTTCCCCCGCCTGATCCCGGCCCGGGACTGGCAAACGCTCGAGCGGGGCCTCGCCCAGCGCATGCTCGCCGTGAACGAGTGGCTGCGGCGCCTCGAGGCTGGCAAGGACGAGGTTGTTCCGGCAGAGATCGTGCGGAGCAGCGCGCTCTACGACGAGTCTATCCCGACCCGCTTCGGGAGCGTGCCAAACAGGCAGATGGGCTTCGATATCGTGGCGGTGGCGGGCGAGAACGGCGGCTGGGAGTACATCGTCATCGAAGACAACGCCAAGATGCCCGTAGGCATCGAGCCGATGGCCCTGATGCGCGCCCGCACCGCCGAGGTCCTGCCGGGGTCGTACGCCGCGCTAGGGGTGCGGTCCCTGGACGGGTTGATGCAGCGCTTCGGGGAGATACTGCGGGCTGCCTCTGGGATGGCGGATCCTACGCTCGCCATCCTCTCCACCGGCCCGGACGACCAGTACTACCTGGACCACAAGGTCTTCGCCGCGGAGCTCGACGCGGTTATTGCGGAGCGGCACGAGGTCGAGATCGACCGCGATGGATGCCTGGTGCACGCGGCGAGCGGGCGCCGGCTCGACGTCGTCTACGAGCGCATCGAGGACGGCAGGATCTACGACGAGCTACCGGGGCTCATCGAGTCCCAGGCCTCGGGCAAGGTCCAGGCCATCTTCGCGCCCAACCTCGGCATCGCAGACGACAAGGGCGTCTACCCCTTTGTTCCTGAGATGATCCGGACGTACCTGGGCGAAGAGCCTATCCTCCAGAACGCCGAGACCTACTCCCTGGCCATCGAGGACGACGAACGGTACGTCATGGACCACTTCGACGAGCTGGTCATAAAGAGCCGCAGCGGCTGGGGCGGCACGGACGTCCTTATAGCCCCGGAAGAGTCGGACCAGGACGTCGAAGAGTTTCGCAAACAGGTCGAGGAGAACCCCATAGAGTACGTCGCCCAGACCGTTCTCGACTTCTCGACACACGCGCTGTGCGAGGCCGAGGATGGCGCGCTCGTCCTGCGCGACTCGCACGCGGACTATCGCATACACGCCCTCGCGCCCGACGCCGAAACCGTCGAGGTCGTGCCCGGCGCTATGACGCGGGTCGCGGCCCCCGGCAGCAAGCTCGTCAACATCTCCAGCGGCGGCAAGATGAAGGACACCTGGGTGACGAGCTCCTAGGCACGTCGCCTTCGGCGGCTCGTCAACCTGCACTCTGAGCAAAGCGAAGCCTGCCGGAGCGTGCCAACAATCAAGCCGCATTCGCGAAACTATCTCCGAAACGGGAGCAAAAATACCTATTTCTAGGTATGGATCCACCCCGCCAGATAAGAGCTGGCTAAGAGGCGCCCGCTAGGCTGGTCAGGTAACGCGGTGGTCCAGGGGAGATGAGGAGAACCCAGGGCCGGCCAGAGAAGCGAAAGGAGAGACCGTGTTGAGAACAGTGGCGACCAAGGTAGCGTGGGTGGGAAGAACCGCCTCCATGGTGTTCGGGCTGGCCCTGGTGCTGGCCCTGATCCTGGGGGTGGCTTCCATGGCGTTAGGTGCCAACGGGGGCAACTTCATCTTGGGCGAAAACAACAACGCGACGGCCCTTACGAGGCTCACCGGCAACGTCAACGGCTCCTCCATGCAGCTAATCAACAACGACCCGGGGGCCAACGACACCGCCCTCAACCTGCAGGTGAAGCCAGGAGAGGCCCCCATGCGGGTAAACTCCAATGACCTGGTGACCAACCTGAACGCCGACTTCCTCGACGGCCTCGGCTCGGGCGCGTACATGAGGAGTCTCACCTACAACACCCAGAGCACTCTGGGTGCGGGCACCCAGTTAGGTGACGATACCTTCGAGAAGACCGCGTCGTGCATCTCTGGAGACAAATTGCTCTCTGGCGGGCCGGTCGACGTCGCCAAAACGAGTACCCTGCTGGAGAGCTACCCGGTGGACACTTCCCAATGGAAGGCGAGGATCGACAAGAACGACGCGACGGACGACTTCCGTGTGAGGGTGTTGTGTGCCGATCAATAGAAACGGTGCGGTGTGCGGGAGGTTCGAACCTCCCGCACGCCGAGCTATCGGCTCCCGGAGATCGGCAAGCTCAAAAATCGGGTAGCCGCAATCTGACCGAATACGACGCTGGTTACGGTCATCCAAACTTCTCCGGCGGCATTCGCGTGGAGCGGTTCGCCCGGGCCGCCGGTCGCGAAATCGCCCGCCTCCATCTCGACGCCGGTGTGGACACGCGCGCCACCTCGACGGCAGCGGCGCGCCGATCTTCGTGTCTCCTCGTCAGGGATACTCGGAATATCACCCTTTTGAGGGATACGCCGAACGTCTTCGGGTGAGATCATCCCGTTGTGTAAGCATCGATCCACGGGGGAAGTGGATTGGAGAGGAGGATCCGTGGAGACTACAGACGTGGCCAAGGGGTACTTCGATGCCTGGAATCGGCACGATCCCGAAGCGATCGTCGCCACCTTCGCCGAGGGAGGCACCTACACCGACCCCAACGCCCCCGAAGGGCTTAGCGGGCAAGCCATAGCCGAGTACGCGGGCGTTCTCATTACGGCCTTCCCCGATCTCTCCTTTGACGTTCTCAGCCACCACGCTACCGGCGACGGGACGGTTGTGGCCCGATGGATAATGCGCGGGACCAACACAGGCCCCTTGAGAGGAAATCCGCCGACCGGAGCCACCGTGGCCTTGCCGGGCGCGGACTTCATCGCGGTGGAGGGTGAGGAGGTCCGCTCCGTCGAGGGGTATTTCGACCGAAGGGCCTTTGTCGAACAGCTAGGGCTGCAGGTGATCGTGCAGCCGACCACTGTTGGGCCGTTTTCCTTCGGCTACGGCGTTCGTGCCCAGTCGGGCAAGCTCACGAAGCCAGGAGCCGTCAGCCTCACCTGGATACAGGCACGCTCCGAGGAGGAGGTCGGGCAGGTGCGGCAGTACAGCCGTGCCGTCGCGGCGGAGATGGTCGAGATGCCCGGCTTCATCGCCTGGATAGGCGTCGTGATCGCCAACCGGATGTTTACCATCACGGCGTGGGAGGACGCGGAGGCGGTACTGCAGCTCAGGCGCGGCGGCACGCACCCGAAGGCGGTGGAGAGCTTTTTCGCTTCGGAGTTGGGCTCCAGCGCGATGACGAGCGTGTGGAAGCCAGAGCACATCAACCCGCTGTGGGTGCGGTGCGAGTCGTGTGGGAATATGGAGGACTTCGAGCTCTCCGGCGGGACGTGCCAGTGCGGACAACCGCTCCCCGAGCCCCCACCTTACTGGTGAGAGGGGCTCGCGTCTGGGTTGTCGGTCGAACTGCCGGGAAGAACCTTGACCCGGAGGCCTAGGCGATTCCTATCGGCTTGAGCGCCGTACCGGCGGCCGCGCCCTTGATCTTGTTCACCCCGAGGACGTAGGCGAACTTGTATACCTGGTCCTTGGCCAGATCCTCCTGGTTGTGGTATTCGAGGATGTGCACGCCCTGGCGCGCGAGCAGGTAGATGTGGACCGGGTTGAAGCTGGTCCCACCGTCGAGCTGCTCGCTCGGCGGCAGCTGCTCTATGCCGGAGGTGTCGGTGCCGACGGCCAGAGCGCCTTTCTCCTCGACGAGCCACTTCGCTCCGGAGACGGTCAGCCCGGCCGAGTCGGCCTTGGCGATCTCTTCGTGGTTCGCGCCCACGCCGTCGCCGTCCAGCCACACGCCCGCGGTGCCCGTGCGGACGAGAACGACGTCCAGGGGATCAATGTCCACGCCCTGGTCGTCGAGCGCGGCCTGTAGCCGGTCGGGCCCGATCCCGAAGCTCTCCGGCAGCGGGTCTTCTCCGACGCTGCCGGCCACGTCTATCATCGTGGCGGGTGCGACTATGGGGGGTATGGTGTCGGCGCCGAGCTTGAGGAGGCCGAAGTCGCCCTGGATCTCCTCGGAGCGGAGGCCGTTGTAGGCTTCGGGCGGGCTACCTTCGTAGATGTGGCCGAACGAGTCGATCTGGGTGGCGACGTTGTCGCTGATGAACAGGGCGTTGCTCGCCCACGTCGTGTTGAGCGAGTTGTCCTCCTCGCTGGTCACGAAATCTAGGTCTTCCTGGGTGTTCAGGCCATCAGGCGAGCGGAAGGAGATGATCTCGCCGTAGTTGTGCCCCTCGAACTTGTAGCTGTTGCGGTCGTACATGAGGCCCAGGTCGTAGACCTTCCCTTCCTCGACCCGAGAGAGCGCCTTCAGGGTCAACTCCGGGCTGAGCTCGTTGAGGTTTCCGAGCTGGTCGTCGTCCCCCCAGACCCAGCCCCAACCGGTGCCCTGCTCCCACTGCTTTGGCTGCACAGCGCTCTGGGCGACGGCTGGCCTCTGTGTCCTGGGTGCTCCGAGCAGACCGACCGCGGCCGCCGCCGTCAGACCGACCGCCCCTGCCTTCGCCAGGAAACCTCTGCGCGTCAGGTGTCCATTCTGGAAGTCGTCGACGAGTTGCCGGACGCGGTCCTCGCGTTGCACGTCTATCCCCTTTCGTGGCGTATGCCCCACGTATACCTACCACGGTGCGGATCGCGTAAACACCGCGCCGGGTCAGCGCGCCCGCTCGCGGTCTAGCTGGGTGGGATGCTCTCGCCCGGGTCGTCCAGCAGACCGTGGCGAGCGTGCCAGTCCGCGAGCGACTCGTCGGGAAACCGCGGGAAGTGCCTCTCGGTCGGCCCAGACGGGACCTCGCACCACGGGGCGGCGAAATCGAGCAATATGTGGTCGCGCTCGGGTGCCTTCGGCAGCGGGGTATCGATGGCGGAGGCGAAGGGGTGCACCAGCTCGGGATAGGTAGGAGAGAATAGCCACAGGCAGCTCCCGCACAGCGCGCAGAAGTTGCGCTCCGCCTCGCTGGCCGGCACCTCGTCCCGGTACCCCTGGTCGTAGAGCCTGGCGTTGTAGACGCGGATGCTCCCCCCGCCCTCGACCTCGAGGGTGTCGTAGAGCGCCCCGAGGTTTATGGCGTACCCGCCGCCACCAGCCGTCTTGCGGCAGATGGAGCAGTAGCAGCGCATGAACGGGTACGGCTCGGGCGCCTCGACGCGGAACCTGACGGCCCTGCAATGACAGCTACCTTCGAGAAGCATGTGACCTCCTCCGAGGCGTGTATCCTGCTGGCGCTTACGTACCCGGGAAGACGCGTGCTACTCTTCGAGGCCTCTCTGGAATGCGGTCCAGGCGAGGGTGGCGCAGCGGATGCGGTTGGGGGCCGTGATGATCGCCTTGAGCGCCGCGAGCTCGTCGAGATCGTCGTTCTTTTCCCCGGCGCGCATCATCTCCAGAAAAGAGGAGATCTCCGCCTCCGCCTCCCCCAGGCTCTTGCCCGCGAGGCGCTCGGTCAGCATCGAAGCCGACGCCAGGGAGATCGCGCACCCGCGTCCCGTAAAGCTCACCTCGACAACCCGGCCGTCTTGCAGCCTGGCGTAGACCGTGACCTCGTCACCGCATAGCGGGTTTAGCAGATGCTCCACGAGGTCCGCGTCCTGGAGCTCCCCCCGGTTACGCGGGCGACGGTAATGGTCGAGGACGATCTCTTTGTGAAGGTCCTGCATCATCGCCGGAAGATTGTAGCAGTTGGGCCGAAGGGTACGCCGGGGTCAACTTACCTCCTGCGGCGCCTCCTGCCCATGGTCGGGCTTACGTTCGCCTCGCTAAGCGCCACGTAGACGTCGTCGCCCTCTACCCTCACCTCGTGTCTGGGTACGGGCTTTATGGCGGGCAGGGTCAGGGCCTTCCCCGTGGTAACGTCGAACTTGGCGCCGTGGCGCGGGCACTTGATCTGGGTACCGATCAGCTCCCCCTGGTCCAGCGGCCCGGCGTCGTGGGTGCAGACGTCCTCGATGGCGTAGAGTTCGCCGCCTACGTTGCAGAGGGCGACCCTGTGCCCTTCGACCTCGTAGACCCCTACCTCGCCGGGGGTGACGTCCCCGACCTTCCCTATCTTGTGGAATTCGGCCATGTGCCTAGGCCACTCGCTCCTCGAAGCCGAGCCCGATCTTGCCTTCTATCGCCCGGTCCAGCTTCTCCTTGAGCCCCTTGAAGGGTATGCGGCTCGTGACCTCGCCGAAAAAGCCGAAGACCACGAGCTTCTCGGCCTCCGGTCTGGGGATGCCGCGGCTCATCAGATAGAAGAGGTCCGTGGCGTCGACCTGCCCCGTGGTCGAGCCGTGCGAGCACTTGACGTCGTCGGCCATGATCTCCAGGTTCGGCAAACTCACGGCCATCGCCTCGTCTGTGCCGAGTATGAGGTTCCGGTTGGTCTGGTAGGCGTCCGTCTTCTGCGCCCCCGGCTCGACCCTGATGAGCCCGGAAAAGACCGCGAGCGACTCGTCCCTGAGGGCACCCTTGTACAGCAGGTCCGAGTGCGCGTTGGGGGCCAGGTGATCCTGCAAAGTGTGGTGGTCGAGGAGCTGGTTGGAGTCCGCGAAGTAGAGGCCCAGCATCTCGGAGTCGCTCCCTGGCGCCTCGAGTCCCGCCTCGACGTTGGTGCGGCTCAGTTCGGAGCCCAAAGAGACCACCAGGCTGTTTATGACGGCGTCCCTGCCGGTCGAGGAGCGGATGGTGTTGAAGTGGAGCACGTTGCGCTCCCAGTTCTGCAACGAGACGTAATGCAAGTTCGCGCCCTGCCCGACGAAGAGCTCGACCGCGCCGTTGGAGAAGGCGGGCTCCCCGCCACCGGCCGAGGCGTACTCGTCTATGTAGGTGAGCGTGGCGCCCTCCTCGACCACGACAAGGGTGCGCGGCATTATGGCGCCGGTGCCGTCGAGCCAGCGGTAGCTCTGGATCGGGACCTCCACGTCCACCCCGCGCGGCACGTACAGGAACGAGCCACCGCTGAAAGCCGCCGCGCTCAGCGCCGCGAACTTGTCGTAGCCCTCAGGCACGAGCGCGAAGAGTCGATCCCTGACGAGATCGTCGTGCTCCC
The DNA here is from genome assembly GCA_963800975.1 of uncultured Rubrobacteraceae bacterium. GTDB lineage: Bacteria > Actinomycetota > Rubrobacteria > Rubrobacterales > Rubrobacteraceae > JALYGY01. The sequence goes on from CAWDDB010000005.1 coordinate 205,766, forward strand.
TGAGTGCGGTGTGCAGATCCGTAAACACGACTCCCTTGCGGGAGAGCTCCTCGTCGACCCGAAGCAGGGTCGTCTCGGAGTTGTGCTGCACGAGCAGCGCCGAGTTCTCCTCGCCCTCCTTAATGAGCCGCTGCACGGCGTCCGGGAGATCGTCCTCCGAGGCCGCGTCTGGGCTGGAGGCGTAGGGGACGAAGTCCTCCACCCTCACGTCGGAGATGTCCGTGTAGCGCCAGGCCTCGTCGCGCATCGTCGGCATCGGAGTCTCCTCGAAGACGCGCCACGCCTCGAGGCGCCTCTCGGTCAGCCACGCGGGCTCGTCCTTGAACGCCGAGAGCGCCTTTACGGTCTCGGCGCTGACCCCCCTGCTCTTTAGAACCTCCGGCACGCCGTTCGTGCTCATGTATCACCCTTCTCTCAAAAAACGGGGGCGGGCTCCCTGGCCCGCCCCCACCAAACATGCTCTGCGACTATCGGATTCGGGCCCTAGCCGACCGAGCCCTCCATCTCGAGTTGGATCAGGCGGTTCAGCTCTATGGCGTACTCGAGCGGGAGCTCCTTGGCTATGGGCTCGATGAAGCCGTTGACGACCATCGCCATAGCCTCTTCCTCGGAGAGCCCGCGGCTCATGAGGTAGAAGAGCTGGTCCTCGCCGACCTTGGAGACCGTGGCCTCGTGCTCGGTGTTGACCTTCTTCTCCTCGATCTCGATGTACGGGTACGTGTCCGTCCGCGCCTTCTCGTCGAGCAAGAGCGCGTCGCACTCGACCCGGCTCTTGGAGCCCACGGCCCCCTCGTGCACCTTCAAGAGGCCACGGTAGGTGGACCGGCCCGTTCCCTTGGAGATGGACTTGGAGGTGATGAGGCTAGAGGTATTCGGCGCCGCGTGGACTACCTTGCCGCCCGCGTCCTGGTGCTGACCGTCGCCAGCGTAGGCGACCGAGAGGATCTCGCCCCTGGCCCCCTCGCCCATCAGGTAGACCGCCGGGTATTTCATCGTCAGCTTGGACCCAAGGTTGCCGTCCACCCACTCGACGGTGGCGTTCTCCTCGGCCACGGCCCTCTTCGTAACCAGGTTGTAGGTGTTGTGCGACCAGTTCTGGATCGTCGAGTACCTTATGCGGGCGTTCGGCTTGGCTATAAGCTCGACGACCGCGGAGTGGAGCGAGTTCGTGGTGTACGTCGGGGCGGTGCAGCCCTCGATGTAGTGCACGTAGGAGCCCTCGTCCGCGATGATGAGCGTCCGCTCGAACTGGCCCATGTTCTCCGCGTTGATGCGGAAGTACGCCTGCAGCGGGATGTCGATGTGGACACCGGGCGGCACGTAAACGAACGACCCGCCGGACCAGACCGCGCTGTTGAGCGCCGCGAACTTGTTGTCGTCCGGTGGAATGATCGTCCCGAAGTACTCGCGCACGAGGTCCTCGTGCTCGCGCAGGCCCCCGTCCATGTCCATGAACACGACGCCGGCCTTCTCCCACTCTTCCTTGAGGGAGTGGTAGACGACCTCGGACTCGTACTGGGCACCGACGCCCGCCAGGATCTCGCGCTCCGCCTGCGGGATGCCGAGCTTGTCGAAGGTGTTCTTGATGTCGGAAGGCACGTCGTCCCACGACCGGCCCTGGTTCTCCATCGGCCTGATGTAATAGTAGATGTCGTCGAAGTCCAACTGGCTAAGGTCGCCGCCCCACTGGGGAGTGGGTCTCCCAAAGAACGCCTCAAGCGCGTTCAGGCGGAACTCGAGCATCCACTCGGGCTCGTTCTTGTGCTTGGAGATCATGGCGACGATCTCCGGGTCGATACCCTTCCTCGGGGTCTTGAAGAAGTACTCCTCAGGGTCGTGGAACCCGTACTTGTACTCTTCGAGCCCGAGCTCTTGGATAGTCTTGTCTTCGGGCATTCCCTCTCCTCCTTTAGGTCTGAGCGCCGGCGCCAAACTCCTGCCGAACCCAGTCGTAGCCCTTGTCCTCGAGCACGTCGGCTAGCTCCCTGCCGCCCGAGGTAACCAGCCGGCCGTCGAGCATGACGTGGACCCTATCCGGCTCGATGTATCTGAGGATTCTCTGGTAGTGCGTGATGATGACCGCGCTGAACTCCGGCCCGCGCAGCTCGTTGACGCCCCGCGCGACGACCTGCAACGCGTCGATGTCCAATCCCGAGTCGGTCTCGTCCATGATGGCGATCCTGGGGTCGAGCATGAGCATCTGCAGGATCTCGTTCCGCTTCTTCTCGCCGCCGGAGAAGCCCTCGTTGAGGTACCGCTCGGCGAACTTGGGGTCCATCCGCATGACTTCCATCTTCTCGTGCAGGAGCCTGTACATCTCCATCGGGGAGAGCTGCTCCTCGCGCACCGAGTTGACCGCGGTGCGCAGGAAGTTGGCAACGGAGACCCCCGGCACCTCGCTCGGGTACTGGAAGGCGAGGAACATACCAAGCTTGGCCCGCTCGTCGGCCTCCAGCTCTAGTACGTCCTCGTCCTCGAAGGTAACCGACCCGCCGGTGACCTCGTAGCGAGGGTGACCCATGAGCACGTTCGCTAGCGTGCTCTTCCCCGAGCCGTTCGGGCCCATGATCGCGTGGATCTCGCCCTTCCCGACCTCGAGGTCGAGCCCCTTCACTATCTCGTTGCCGTCGATCTCGACGTGCAGATTCTCTACCTTTAGCATCGAACCCCTCACGCTCGCGCGCAGTTATCCCAATTTGCTACATTGCAAGGCTATTTAATCACAGCATCCTACCCCTCACAACGAGGCGTGATCTAGATCAATAACCTTTCTTGATATGCCCGAAACCAGCCATTCCTAAACGGTTTTCGATCCTCGGATGCCCGACGATAGGCCAAGTTGCGAGCCGTTGTCATCAGGGAAGGTCCAGTGGGTGCTTGTAACACCAGAACGGGGCTTTGTTGGGAGCCGTTCCCGATAAGGCGGCGATCAGGGGCGGTCGAAGACGGCCTGAACGATGGAGATCCTGCGCTCCTCCAGGTTACGCGCCTGGTTTCGGAATATGGCGGCGGCGTCGGCGCCGAACAACAGGTTGAGGCGGAGTGGTGGGTTTTCGGGTGTGTTTGCGGGTGGTCGTTGCTGAAGCCATTCGGAGGCCGGGGCCGTTTCGTCCGCCCACAGAAGCTCCTCGAAGCCGGCGGCGGAGATCAGGGCCCGGATCTCCTCTGGGGGTCGGAGGTGGCTGATCGAGGGATCCCGCGCCCACGGGACCGGAAAATGGGTGGGGGAGACGGGGCCGGCCATGATCTCGTGCAGCGCCAGGCGCCCGCCGGGGCGCAACACGCGGTGGATCTCCGCGTAGAGTCCTTCTTTGTCCGCGATGTTCATGGAGGAGTGCTGGGTCCACGCCGCGTCGAAGGCGCCGTCCTGGTAGGGCATGTCGAGGGCGCTGCCCTGTCTAAAGGAGACGGAGTCGCTCAGGCCGATGCGGGAGGTAAGGGTTTCGCCCGCGCGGCAGAATTCCTCGGTGAGGTCGAGTACCTCCACCGTGCAACCGAACTCGCTGGCGAGGGTGCGTGCCGGACCGCCCAGGCCGCCGCCGACGTCGAGCAGCCGCATACCGGTCGTGATGCCGGCGCGACGCGCGAGGTCAAGGGTCGCTTTCCTGCCGCCCGTGTGGAACTGGTCCACCGGAGCCAGATCCTCCACGTCGAGCGCGTCAACGTCCTTACCTTCTGCGCGCAGGGCCTCGAGGATCCTCGCGGCGAGGTCGCCGCTTCCGTAGTGATCGCTGACCGACCGATCGTCGGGCGGTCCGAGGCCGCCCGACGGTCTCTCCTCTCTGCGGATCGCCACGCGCCCATCATACTAGTTGTGCGGGTTGGCGCACCGCTGGATCCGGGATGGCACCGACGGTTTGCGATGCCCCTGTTCCCTGCCTACCCCGGTTGCATCGCCTCGAAGTTGCGGGTGGCTACCTCCATTGTCTTCTGGTACTCATCCCTGGGGCTGAACTCGACGATCTCGGTGCCGGCCTCCATAACCGGCGCATGGCCCGGCTCCATGTAGTATGCGTCGCCCGCATCGACGACCTCCTCGCGGTCGGCGTAGCGCACCCTCAAGCGGCCCTTGAGAACAAAACCGTAATGCGGGCACTGGCACATGTCGTCGGGCAACCCCTTGAGCAGCGGCGAGACGTCGAACTCCTCGTTAAACGTCTCGAAGCCGACGTGCATCTCGCCCCACTCGGCCTCCCTGATGACCGCCGCCTCCGACGCTATGGTCGCCGCAACCTCTTCCTTCGATCCCCGCATCTGCCTGCCTCCTCTCGATCTTCGCCTACTCGTCCCAGGCTTCGACGGTTACGTGGCGGGAGATCTCGCCTTCTCGCACCTCCAGCGTCGTCGCGGCGAGCACCCTGGTCCCGTCCGGGTACTCGCACGCCTGTTGAAACGCCACGCGCTCCTCGCCAACGACCTCGTTCTCGATGCGGTGCTTGATGTCCCGGCCGCAGACGTCGCGCAGGTGCTCGGAGATCTCCGTCTTGCCGCTAAGCACCAGCGGCGAACTCGGCGGGTTGTCCTTGCTGATCAGGCGCAGCACAGCGTCGTCAGCGTAGAAGCCGGCGAGCGCTTCGGCGTCTTTGCGTTCGTCCGCACGGCGCAGGGCCTCGAAGTCGATGGCGGTCTTCTGCATGGTCACGGCGTGTCCCTCCTTCTTATTCGGGTCGAGATCGCGGCACTCGGTAGCCCAGCCCCTGGCCGGTCTTCATCGGGTTCCGATTCTTCCTCCTTGTTAGGGTTGCTCGCGCGCCTCTTCCCACTTCTGGCGCGGCGCGAAGTGCAGGTGCATCCGGGGTATCCGGCCGTCGCAGTAGAAGCCGACCATCGAGATAGCGGGGGGACAGCGGAATGGATCGTCGGGTGGGTTCTCGTAATCGCCCTCGATCACGGTCACGTCTTTGCTCGCGATCACGTTCGTCAGGTGCAGCTTCATCCGGGCTTCCAGATCACCCTCGAACTCCTGGTCCAGCCATTCGCGTCCGTGAACGATCCCGCCGGCGAGGACGAAGACGGGATCTTCGGTGAAGGCGCCGGACAAGAGCTCGAAGCCCTCTCCGCTGTTGTACTCGTTCCAAGCGGCGGCGAAGAAGCGGGTCTCGGACTCGGTGAGCCGGCGCGCCTCGCCGTGCTCCAGGCCCGCGCTCTCGAGCAAGGCCCCGGCCAGCCTGGTCTTGATCTGGTTGAGGCGGCTGCGCACCGTCCCCACCGGCACGCCGAGAATAACGGAGATCTCCGCGTACGAAGGGTAGGAGCCGAAGTAACGCAGCATCGCAGTAACGCGCAGGGCCTCGGGCAGTTCCCCGAGTGCCGTCCATACCCACTCGCGCATCGCCAGACGGTCTATCGCCTCTTCGGCGGAGGGTTCGGCGGAGCTACGCTCTATGGAACGAGGCACCTCATCGAAGAGAAGTTCGCCGTGCCGCTTTCTGAGTCGGGTCACGCACGCGTTGTGCACGACGGCGCGTAGCCACCCTCCCACCGCTTCGGGATCTCGCAGCTGGTCTATCTTGCGCAGTGCGATGAGGAAGGCGTCGTGCACGGCGTCCTGTGCCTCCGGATCGTGGCCGAGGAAGCGCAGGGCAAGCGCGTAGAGCGGCGCGCGGTGGCGCTCCAGCAAGAGCCCGAGGCTCGCGGCGTCGCCCCCCTGGGCTTCCCTGACGAGCTCCGCGTCGCTCAATACCACCGTGTCCTCCTATCGGTCTCATTCTAGCCCGTTACAAGAGAGACGCATCGGCGCGCGGAAAAGTTCGCGGGGGAGAGGGGGGTCACCGGGGCATTAGTGTTCGCTGACCGCGGTGCGGTCTTCGGTGTTGTCGGTCACCTGGGTGCGTGGTCACCCTCCCAATCTTTCATCTCGCGGTTCACGAAGTAGTGGATCAGGTCCCTGTAGAGCCGTTCGATCGCCGCGGGATCCAGCCCTTCTTCCTCGGCCCAGCGGCGGCGTTGCTCGAGCATCGCTTTCTGGCGTTCCGGGGCGCGAACAGCTGCCTCGTCAGCCTTGAACTTCGCCGCCGCGTCGACGTAGCGGGAGCGCTCCCCGATCAGGCCAACGATCTCGCGGTCCAGGGCGTCGATGCCGCGACGGACGTCATCGATGCTCGCACACCGTTCTGGGGGCTTGGCGCCTCCCCGCTTACTCACCCCGGCTGTTCTCCGACTCTACCGATTGGACGAGGGCTTCTCCGGCGTGGAGCGCTTTCTGCGTGTCGGCGTTACGCGAGAGGTAGCCGAGGGCGAGCGTCTCACCGTCGACGGGAAGGGGTGCGACGCTAGAGATCCGACCGACCCGCTTGCCATCTTGCAGGATCTCGGTTCCCGGCGTGGGAGAGCGGCCCTCGACGACTAGCCTGCGAAGGGTCTTGTTCGGGTGGCCACGGTAGTGCATGCGGGCCACGGTCTCCTGACCTGGGTAGCAACCCTTCTGGAAGCTCACGGCGCGCTCGAGTATCCCGGCCTCCGCGGGGAAGTTCTCATGCGTGATGTCCGCACCGAACCTTGGGACTCCTGCCCGGACGCGCGCTGTCTCGTAGGCGTCGAGGTTCACGGGAACGGCGCCGCGCTCCGCGAGGTGCTCGCGGGCGGCGTCCAGGGTGTCGGCCGGGCCCAGGAGGTCGTATCCAGGGACGGGCAGCCTGACGCCCGCGGCGAGGAGGTTCGTGCCGCCTGGTTGTACAGAGCCCGTCTCGTGCTCGGCGAGCTCCGGTCCGTCCAGGAGCTCCCGCGCCAGCGGGCCGTAGAGTCCGAGGATGCCCCAGGACGGGTCGGTCTCGGAGAGGTCTTCGAGTCCTACGCGGTAGAAGGGAGCGTAGCGGCCCAGCAGCTCCTTCGTAGCCGGGAGGCCCTCTGGCTCGACCGAGATCAGGATGTCTTCACCGTCCTTGAGAACGCGTACGTCGGTCTGGACGCGGCCCTTCGGGTTGAGCAGCAGGGCGTAGACGCCGAGGCTGCCTCCCTGTGGCACGTCGTTGGTCAGGACGGCGTTCAGCATCTCGACGGCTTTCTTCCCGGAGAGCCGCAGCACGCTCTTGGGCAATCGCACAAGGACGGCTCTGGACGCGAGGGCCTCGACGCCGGCTTCTGGCGCGGTTGCTTTGGTGTCACTCATGGGAACTATTCTAAGCCATGAGCCGCGACATCAAAGCGGAGCCGGAGGCAGCTTCGGGCCAAGGGCACAGGTCTCGGCGGCTGCAGCGAACCCTACGAGGACTTCCCGGGACCACCGCGCAGCAGGCAGGCGCCTACCAGGGCGGCGAACGCCACGCCGGAGAACAGCGTGCGCACGCCGTTCCAGAGGTTCCACGGCCCTTCGTATGCGGCCCTGGCCCTGGATAGCTCGGCGACCGGCGCGCCGGTCGCGACGTCGGCGAGCCGGTCGTTTAGCGGCACGTTCGCGAACGCCGTGAGCAGGAAGCCACCCCCGATGTAGAGCGCGCAGGCCAGGGCGATGAGCCAGAACCGTCCCGTCCGGGGCCGCCGGTAGTAGGCGGCGAGCGCCGCGAGCAGGAACAGCACGGCGCCGAAGAAGCTCGCGAAGAACGCCGGGTTCTGTATCTTCTGGTTTATCGCCTGCATGGTGGCGACGTACGAGGCGTCCGGCTGCTCGGCCAGGCCAAGGTTGACCGAGACCGCATACGCGTAGAAAACCCCGGTCACGAGGCCGGTGGCGAGGGTTGCCCCGGCCAGGGTCAGCGCCCGCACGGTCGACCCGAAGGCCGTCGGGCGGGATAACTCGCGTCTCGGGACTTTGTTCTTTGTCCGTTTCATGAGAACCTCCGTGGATGGTGATCCGGTGCCGGCGCTTGCACGCTCAACCGACGTGCACCGCGAGGGCGAGCACGGCCGCCGCCGCGAGGGCAGAGACGGTCCGCACGTGGTTCCACGCGGTCCAGCCCGAGAGGTAGCGCTCCCAGTAGCTCCGGGCTGCAGTACCGTTTGGCTCAACCTTCGCCAGCGCGTCGTTTTGCGGCACGTGGTAGACGATCGTTAGCAGGATGGTGACGAGATACAGCGCGCCGCCGCAGAGCAGGTAGACGGCATACGGCTCGCGCCACACGAACAGCGAATAGACGGCCAGCCCGCCGCAAGCGAGGGCCGTCCCGAGGAGCGCCACCATGAAGGCAGGGGTGACCGCCGCCACGTTGATGGCCTGCATCGCGGCGATGCCCCGTGGCACGGGCAGGCGACCGAGGCCCTTCATCACGAAGGCCGAGAAGGCGAAGAAGACCCCGGCGTTCAATCCGCAGCCGAGCGCCGCGAGAAAGGTGAGCAGGTAGAGCAAGCCGTCCATAGCATCAATCCTCCGCCGGCTACTTTCGCCCGTTCCAGACGCCGGTGGACGCGGCTTCCCGCGCGTAAACGGCGAAATCTCGAGGCTCCCGGCCCAGCGCGCGCCTTACACCGTCTGACAGGTGGGAGTTGCGGCCGTCCAGGACCTCGGTGAACAGGTAGGACATCAGCTCCACCACCTCCCGCGGCACCCCTTCTTCAACCAGCGCGGAGGTGAACTCCTCAACCGAGATAGGCACGTAACGGACCTCGCGCCCGGCGGCGCGGGAGATCTCTCCCACAGCCTCGCCGAAGGTCAGGAGGCGTGGGCCGGTAATCTCGTAGAGTTGCCCCTCGTGTCCCCGTTCGGTCAACGCCGCGACGGCCGCGTCCGCCAGGTCTTCCGCATCGACGAACGGCTCGACCACGTCCCCAACAGGCAGCGCGACCTCGCCCCCGAGGATCGGTCCCAGAAAGAAGCTCTCGCTGAAGTTCTGGGCGAAGAAGCTCGAACGCAGGATCGTCCACTCGGCGCCCGACTCCATCACCGCACGCTCGCTGCGCTGTGCCTCCTCCTCGCCTCGCCCCGAGAGCAAGACCAGCCGCCTTACCCCGCTCTTCACCGCAAGCTCAGCGATCGAACGGACGGCCTCGGCAGCACCGGGCACCGCCAGGTCCGGGTAGTAGGCCACGTACACAGACCCCACGTCCCGCAGCGCCTGCGACCACGTGGCGCGCTCCTCCCAATCGAACGGCGGCTCCCCTTGCCGGGACCCGATCCGTACGTTCAGCCCGCGCGCCTCGAGCCGCTCCACCACCCTGCTGCCAGTCTTGCCCGTACCGCCAAGGACCAGTATGGTCTCCGCCTCCGGCGCGTCCTGCACCTCGATCCACCGCCCACTTCTCGTCTCCATTTGCTTCTCCTCTCACTAACTTTACACTGTGTAAATTGACACCTCGTAAAGTTACCCTATACTTTACGTAATGTCAAGTGGTGAATCCGAGACGCGGGATCGCATTCTGGGGGCGACGTGGCGGCTGATGGTGGAGCGGCGGGGCCGGGGCGTGCGGATGCGCGACGTTGCTGAGGAGGCGGGGGTATCGCGCCAGGCGGTATACGACCACTTCGGTTCGCGGGCGGAGCTGATGGTTGCGACCGTCCGTTACGGGGACATGATCCTGGGTCTCCGAGAACGGCTGGGACCTTACAGGGCGGCGACGGCGGGGCTGGACCGGCTCGACGCTTTCGTCGAGTTCTGGGGTAACTACATACCGGAGATCTACGGCATAGCCAGGGCGCTGCTGGCGGCGCGCGACACGGACGCCGCCGTTGCCGCCGCGTGGGACGATCGAATGAGCGTCGTGCACGACGCGTGCCGGAACATCGTTGAGCGGCTAAACGAGGACGGGATGCTTGCCCCCGGATGGTCGGTCGAGGATGCCGCCGACCTGTTGTGGACCATGCTGTCGATCCGTAACTGGGAGAGCCTCACCATGGAGCGCGGATGGTCGACGAGCCGGTACGTCGAAGGGATGCGGGCGCTGGCCCGTCGCGCGTTTGTCAATTAGGAATGAGGAATTTGGAATGCGGAATGGTTTCGTGAGACGCGCTAACCTTCCGCACACCCCCAACTCATAATTCTCCATTCCTCATTCTGAATTCCAGTACTGTGTCTGAGTAGACCTGCGGGAGTGGGAGGCCGGTCTTCTCGGCGAGCCTGGCGGCGTCCGAGTACTCCGGTGAAACTACGAAGTCTTCTCCGTCGAGGCTTCCTACTTTGATGCGGCATCTTCCGTAAGGAAGCTCTACTTCGACGATGCGCCGTTCGGCGACGGTGCGGCTCACTGGCCGGTGGCGTACTCCGAGAGAGCCGGTTTCGCGCATGAGGAGGCGGGCGAGGCGCTCGCGGAGGGCCGCGGGAGCCAGCGCGCAGACCTTGTAGGCGCCGCGGCCGCCTTTCATGGTAATGGGCTCGAGCCAGGCGTCGAGGGCGCCCTCGGCGAGCAGCCGTTCCGTGGCCGCCCCGAGGATCTCGCCCGAGGCGTCGTCGACGTTCGCCTCTAGCAGCTCGACGTCGCCGGAGGCGCCTTCTACCTCACCCACGACGGCGCGCAGCAAGTTCGGGGCGTTGTCCAGGCTCGTGCGTCCGGCTCCGTAGCCGACGGCGTGCAGCCGCATCGGCGGGGCCGCATCCGAGAACTTGCCATCGGTGAGCGCGCTCATGAGGGCCGCGGCGGTCGGGGTGGTGGTCTCGTGCGGCTCATCGACCCAGCGCACCCGGGAGCCCTGGAGGACTTCGAGCGTAGCTGGACCGGGGGCCGGGAGGGGGCCGTGGGCCGACCCGACGACGCCTGCGCCCATGGGCAGGGGCCCACAGGTTACGGTTTGCGCGCCCAGGAGATCCAACGCCACGCAGCTCCCGACCACGTCGACGATCGAGTCCACGGCTCCCACCTCATGAAAGGTCACTTCCTCAGGCGCCTGGCCGTGCACGGCTCCCTCGGCCACCGCCAGGCGTCTGAAGGTCTCGGCCGCCCACCTGGCGGCACGACCGGGGAGGTCCGCGCCCTCGACGAGTTCGCGGACGTCGGCGAAGGTGCGGTGGGAGGGTTGCTCGGGGTGGGTGACGGTTGCTCGAAGCGAGGAGATCCCGCTGATCTCGACCCGCTCGGTCGTCAGCTCGAACGGCACGCCAAGGCCATCGAGAAGGCCCGTAACCTCGCGTAGCGGCGCGCCCGCGGCGAGGAGGCTGGCCAGGGTCATGTCGCCCGCGGCTCCGCCGACGGGCTGGAAGTGGACGTGGGTCACGGGGCGCCCGAAAGGAGGGGCGCTACTCGTCCCGGCCGTTGGAGATCTTGCGCGCTGCCAGGAGCGTGGCGGTGAGGGCGATGGCGAGCACGATCATGGGCCGCGGGTCTCGCTTGACGGCGTCGGTGAGGGCCGACGGGTCTTTCTTCCTGCCGGCCTCGCCGACCGCGTTGGCCTGGCGCCTTGCGGAGTCGAGGAGGCTGCGGCCCGCGCGGGTCACGGCCGCTTTGGCGCGGTCCCTGAGCCTGGTGCTGACCTGCTTGCTCACGACCTTGGGGTCGACGTGCTGGCGCAGGTCCTGCACGTCCGCGGCCATACGGCTCCGGATCTCGAACATCTCGCGTTCTATACGCTCCGGTATCTCGCTCACGACCTGAACTGTCCCTTCAGCCAGTTAACGTTCTGCTGAAGCGTGCCGATCGTCCGATGCGGCACGGGATCCAGCTTGCGCAGAACGTTGGCGCCAACGCCCGCCAGTATACCCCCGATCAAAAGCAGCACGCCAGAGACGATAAGCGCCGAAGCCCATAGCGGCAAGAACAGGCTCAGCACGTATACCCCCGTGAGGGAGATGAAGATGAGGAACACGAGCATGAACACGCCGCCGACGGCGAGCAGACCGGAGGCGATCCCGGCCTGCCGGGCTATCGGGACCAGCTCGGTTTTCGCCAGCTCGACCTGCTTGTCGACCAGCTCCTGCAGCTGGGGCTTCAGGGCTTCTACTATCTCTTTGATGCTCCTGTCCGAAGGCTCGGGACCCTCCCTCAGCTCCCTGCCGAACTCCGCGACCCGCTCTCGCCCTTCCATCGCCCGCGCTCCTTTCTGCCGGCTTCGTAAACCCCGATGTTCTGGCCTTAGTTACCCCCGCCCCGTTCCGCGTAATCCGTCCGCTGGTCCGTCGCGGGCGGCCTTCTTCTAGTAGCCAACATAGCATAAAGCTCGCGGACCGGTTTCGTGATGTAACATGAATGGAGGTGCACAAGACCCAGGTGGGGGAAGGAGCTTCTGTGAAACTTTACCCGGCGCTCGGCATCGCGCCCGGAGACGTCGTCGCCTTCGTGGGAGCGGGGGGCAAATCGAGCGCCATCGTGGCGGTCGCGAGCGAGCTCGCCGAGGCCGGGGTAACCTTCCTGACCATCCCGACGACCAAGATGCGCGTCAGCGAGGCCGAGAAGATGGGCTCCATCCTGACGTCGGAGGACGCCGAGGAGCTGCGGGCCGAGGCCGAGCAGGCGCTCACCAATGGGGCTTCGGGGGTCGTGGTCGGCAGCAAGATGCTCTCCAAGAACCGCGTGGATGGCGTGGAGCCTGCGGCCCTGCCTTCCTTCAACAACCTCGCCGACGTGATCCTCGTCGAGGCGGACGGGTCGCGCCAGAGGCCGATCAAGGGAACCGCAGATCACGAGCCCGCGGTGCCTGACACCACGACGCTGGTCGTGGCCGTGGGCAACATCGACGCGTTCGGGGCGCCCGTAAACGAAGAGAACGTCCACCGCCCGGAGCTCTTCTCGAAGCTGACAGGCGTCGGAGCCGGGCAGAGCATAACCGCCAGGGCCTTCGCCCGCGCCATCGCCGAAGGCTCCCTCGCCAACACCCCTGAAGGCGCCCGCTCCGTGGCCCTGATCACCGGCGTTCACCCGGGCAAGAGCATGGCAGACGCCTCGGTGATCACCAGGGAGCTCTGGCGCTTCGGCGTCAAGAAGGTCGTCCTGACCTCCGTGCCAGACGAGTCGCCGGGCCGCGTCTGGTTGCCGTAAGAGAGCACGCCTGCTCTGCAGGCTTGTCCGCACGCTGCGCCCGACCGTGTCGGGCTCCGCTTGTCAGCTTTTTGTCGCGTGTGGCATGCTTTTGTGAGGGATCTATCGGGGATATGGGAGGCCTGTGAGCGTTAACGATTTTGACCGTTTTCCGTTGTTGTTCGGGCCTTCGCCGGTTCATCCGCTGGAGAGGTTGACGGGGCATCTTGGCGGCGCCGAGCTTTGGGCAAAGCGCGAGGATTGCAACTCAGGCATCGCGTTTGGAGGGAACAAGACCCGCAAGCTCGAGTACCTCGTGCCAGACGCACTCGCCAGGGGTTGCGATACGCTGGTCTCGATCGGCGGCGTGCAGTCGAACCACACCCGCCAGGTGGCCGCGGTGGCGGCCCGGCTCGGCCTGGGGTGTGTCCTGATCCAGGAGTCCTGGGTTGACTGGCCCGACAGCGTCTACGACAGGGTTGGCAACATCCTGCTCAGCAGGCTGGCCGGCGCCGACGTGCGTCTCGTGCGAGCCGGCTTCGGAATCGGGTTCAAGGAGAGCTGGAACGCGGCGATCTCCGAGATCGAAGCCTCGGGCGGGAAGCCCTACGCCATACCGGCCGGCGCCTCGGACCACGAGCTCGGAGGCCTCGGCTTCGCGAACTGGGCCCACGAGGTCGAGGCCCAGGAGGCGGAGCTCGGCGTGTTCTTCGATACCGTCGTCGTGTGCTCCGTCACCGGCAGCACCCAGGCCGGCATGATCGCCGGCTTCGCCGCGCTCGAAGAGGCCGGGGGACGCCCCAGGCGCGTGGTCGGCATCGACGGCTCCGCCAGGCCACAGGAGACAAGGGACCAGGTAACCCGCATCGCCCGCAACACCGCGCGCCTGATCGGACTGCAGCGGGACCTGGACGATGACGACGTGATCCTGGACGACAGATATCACGCGGGCACCTACGGCATCCCGGACGAGTCGACCCTCGACGCGATGCGCACGGCGGCACGCACGGAGGGCATGATCACCGACCCCGTATACGAAGGAAAGTCCATGGCGGCCATGATCGACCTGGTGCAGCGGGGCGAGATCCCCCCTCTTCGACCGTGCTCTACGCCCACCTGGGCGGACAACCGGCACTCAACGGTTACAGCACCCTGTTTGGATAAGATTCCAGGTGTCGCGGTCCGCAGTACGTCGCAACTCATCGCCTCTCGACCAACCTCCTGAAGTTCTGTATCGTTACACCATAAATATGCGACAATAGAACAGAGGAGGTGAGGTCGGTAGTGATCTGGATCGAGATGGACTTGCGCAGCGGGGTTCCGATCTACGTACAGATCGTGGACCAGGTGCGGCACGGTGTGGACGTTGGGGGTTTGCGCTCCGGCGAACGGCTACCGACCGTGCGCGGTCTGGCCGAGGACCTGGCGGTGGCGCCAAACACGGTCGTCAAGGCTTACGGCGAGCTGCAACGCATGGGGCTGGTCGAGAGCCGGCCCGGCGTCGGAACCGTGGTCGCGCGGGACGTCGAGGAGGTCTCACCGGAGCGGCGGGTCGAGGAGGTTTTCGAGCGGCTAAGGGTGCTGGTGCGCGACGCCGCGGCGCTCGGGATCAGCGAGGATGAGCTCTGGGCCCGGCTGGACTCGGAGTTCGAGCGCATATCCCGGGGCGGCGTGTAGGAGATTTGCGCGGCGGGGCGAGAGAGACGAACGCCGACGGAAGATTCGCCCCGAGTCCCACAGGGCCGCTGCACGTGGGCAACCTGCGCACCGCGCTGTTGGCCTGGCTATTCGCCCGTTCTGCGGATGCCCGCTTCCTTATCAGGGTAGAGGATCTCGACCGCTCGCGGGTTCGGCCCGGCGTCGAGGAGGCGCAGCTCGCGGACCTGGGTGCCCTGGGGCTCGATTGGGATGGGCCGGTCCTGCGACAGTCAGAGCGGATGGCGCTTTACGAGGAGGTCATAGCCGGGCTGGACGCCGAAGGTCACCTGTACCCATGCTACTGCACGCGGAAGGAGATCCGGGCCGCGGCCTCGGCGCCGCACGGGATCTCCGCCTCCGACCGTTACCCCGGAACCTGTCGTGAGCTTACGGCGACGGAGCGCGCGGACCGCGAGGCCTCGGGCCGTCCGCCCGCCCTGCGGGTCAGGACGGAGAACGAGCACGTTACCTTCGAGGACCGGCTGCTTGGCGATTACGTAGGCGAGGTGGACGATTTCGTCGTGCGCCGCAACGACGGCACGCCCGCGTACCAGCTCGCGGTCGTGGTGGACGATGCGGCCCAGGCCGTGGGGGAGGTGGTACGAGGGGCGGACCTCCTGGACTCCACGCCGCGCCAGATCCTGCTTTGCGGGTTGCTCGGCCTGGAGGTTCCCGGGTACGCCCACGTACCGCTGGTGCTGGGACCGGACGGAAAGCGCCTGGCCAAGCGTCACGGCGCCGTGACGCTCGCCGACCGGGAGGCGCTGGGCGAGAAGCCGCGGGACGTACTCGGCTGGATGGCGGGATCCCTCGGCCTCGCGGAGCCGGGGGAGAGGACGACCCCTGCCAGGTTGCTCGCGCGCTTCGATCCAGGGCGTCTGGCGCTCGAGCCAACGGTTTGGTCTCCCGGGTCGGGGGTCTGAGCGGTATGTTCGCCCGCGCTTACAAGAACCGCTGTAAACTGGGAGGCCCGCGCGGAAGGGAGAGCAGATGAGCGTTGTCCAGAGGTTAGACGGACTAAAGACTGAGGTACGCGAGGGCCTCGGAGAGAAAATCGTCGCTCTGAGGAGGGACATCCACAGGGAACCGGAGCTCGGCTTCGGGACGGAGAAGACAGCGGAGAAGGTGATCTCGGCCCTGGACGGTCTGCCGCTCGAGATCAAGACCGGCGTCGCCGAGAACGGGATCGTCGCGACCTTGAGGGGCGAGGGTGAGGGGCCGGTCGTCGGGCTACGAGCGGACATGGACGCCCTGCCGATCCAGGAGGAGACCGGCCTGCCGTTTGCCTCCGAGACGGACGGCAAGATGCACGCTTGCGGCCACGACGGGCACACGAGCATGCTCGTCGGGGCGGCGCACGCGCTCTCGGGGATGCGCGAGAGGCTGAACGGGACGGTCAAGTTCGTCTTTCAGCCGGCCGAGGAGGGCGAGGGCGGAGGCCGGGTCATGGTCGAGGAAGGCGTGGCCGATGATCTGGGTGCGATCTTCGCGCTGCACCTTTGGCCCGGGTTGCCGTTCGGGACGGCGGCGACCAAGGCGGGCCCGATCATGGCCGCCGCCGATGCCTTCGAGATGACGGTGAGGGGGACCGGCGGACACGGCGCGATGCCGCACCTGTCGGCGGACGCGATCGTGATGGCCGCCCAGATCGTGAGTGCCTTGCAGACCGTCGTCGCCAGGGAGGTCGACCCTGTGGAGCCCGCGGTGCTGACGGTGGGCGAGATCGGGGCTGGCACGGCATACAACATCATCCCCGAGACGGCGCGTCTCGGCGGGACGGTCCGCACGCTGAACGATGAGCTCAGGCGCAGGATGCCCGAGAAGATCGAACGCCTCGCCCGCGGCGTCGCGGGGGGCATGCGCGGCGACGTCGACGTCGACTACCAGTTCTCCTACCCCGTGACGATGAACGACGAGGAGGCGGCCGGGCGCGCCTTGGACGTGGCCTCGGAGCTCTTCGGGGAAGACAACACGCTGGAGCTTGCCAACCCCTCGATGGGCGCCGAAGACTTCGCGTACTTCCTGGAGAAAGTGCCAGGCGCCTTCGTCTGGCTCGGCGTCGGGGAGGACGTCTCCGGCCTCCACACCCCGACTTTCGCCTTCGACGAGGAGATACTGCCTCTGGGGTCGGCCCTTCTCACGGCGCTGGCGCTCGAATCTCTGTCCGAGTAGAAGCCGTCTGACCTCGGGTCGAGTGTAACCCGTGGCCCGAAGCCCTAGCTCCCGGGCGGGTTACGGAGGAACCCGACGGCCTCGGACGGGTCGGTAAGCAGGATCAGGACGAGGAGCACCGCGACGAGGGGTATCAGGGCGCCCGCCGCGGCCTTTGCCCAGCCGACGTCCAGGGCCTCCTTTACGGCGATGGTGGCGACGAAGGCGCCGTAGGGGATGGCCAGCAGCGGGGCGTAGGGAATCCAGAGCACGGCCCCGATCCCGCTCGCGTAGCCGAGGGCGCGGAAGGTAGGGCCGAAACCGCGGCGGGAGGGGGCTCCTTCGAGGATTACCAGCACGAGCACGCAGAGACCGGCCACGAGGAGAGGTGCCAGCACTACGGCGACGACGAGGGCGAGAAATGGTGCGTAGATCAGGGCGAAGTTGTACTCCTGCAGCCAGAGGACCTGCAGCGCGGCCTCGAGGATCAGGTTCAGGTAGAGCACGATCGAAGCGAAGATGGCCGGTCTGACGAGGCCGCCGGCGGGGTCGAGCATCTCGAAGTAGCGGCGTGGGGAGAACCAGACGCCCCGCAACGCGCCCCAGAAGTCTTCGCGGGAGGCGCCGACGGGCTGCTCGCGGCGTCGCCGCCGGGGCACTAGGACCCTTCCTGTTCCTGGGAACGTTCCTCGTTTCCTTCCGGCGTCTCGCGCACGACGTCGCCCACCCTCGTCTCCAGGGTGAGTTCCCGCGTGTCTTCAGGCGGAAGGTTGGCTGTGATGTCCCCCGTCTCGACGAAGATCCTGCCGCTCCCGGAGAAGCGGCCCGAGAGGGTAACGTCTCCGGCCCCGACGCTGGCCTCCAGGGTGCCGATGATGAGGTCCCGCAGCGCGACGTCGCCAGAGCCGACCACCAGCTCGGCCTGCCCTGTGTCGGTGCTGACGTCCTCGACCACGACGTCGCCTTGCGGGGCCTCGATGGACACGTTGCTCCCGCTTTCGCGGACCTCGACGTCGCCGGCCTCGGCCAGGATCCTGACGTCGCCGGAGAGGCCGCTCACCTCGACGTCGCCGGCCTCGGATTCGACCTCGACGGAGCCACCGGCCGGAATCCTGAGCGCGTAGTCGGCCCCCGTGTCGCGGCCTCCGTCCGTCTCCAGCACGACGGTCGACTCTTCGCGGGAGAAGTTCACCGGCACGTCCGAGGCCCTCTCCTTGGCGGCGGCTGGGTCGGGTCCCAGGGCGTGCTTGGTCACCTCGTACTCGACGACCTGGCTTCCCTCCACGCCCTCGACCTGCACCTGGCCCGCGGCGTTGGTGAGGCGTACCCTGGGCTCGGGACCCGAGTCGATAGAATCGCTCGCGACGCTGGTGCCGGAGAGTTCGTCTCCGAGCGACCTCAAGAAGAGCACGGCGGCCACGGCTATCACCGCAAGCACCAGGACCACGAATAGCGCGAGCAGCATGACGCGACCCGGTGCGATGCGCCGACGCTCGTCTCTATTCTGCGCGGCCCCTTCCGGCTCGCGGCGCGGACCCTCTTCGCCCCCCAGGCTCACCCGAAGAGCAAGGGTCGCAGGGGCGAAGGGCTTATCACGGTCCGGCGCGGCCGTAGACGTCGTCGAGGCGGACGATGTCCTCCTCGTCGAACTCCCCGAAGGAGATCTCCATTATCCGAGCCTCCGTCTCTCCCTCGCACGAGAGCCGGTGCACCGTCCCCCGAGGCAAGAAGAGCTTCTCCCCGGGCGCAGGGCGGGTGACCTCCCCGTCCAGCTCCACGCAGGCTCCCTCGTCCAGGACCACCCACAGCTCGTCGCGCTTGTGGTGGTACTGGCGCGAGAGGATGCCGCCCGGGTAGACGGTTATGATCTTGACGGTCGAGGGGAGGTTGTGGGTGTATTGCTCGAACCTGCCCCAGGGTCTCTCTACCTTTACCGATGGCGGTCGTTGATCCAAGCGCAGCCCCCTTTCGTCGTGCGCGGGGGAAGTTTAGACCATCCTGGAGCGAGCCGTCAGCAATGTGGGCGGTCGGCTATCGGCCGGCCGCGGCAACTAGTGGCTCCGGGGACACCCCGACGCCTGTCGCAGCGGAGCCTGAGCGTTTTCGGTTAGAATCTTCTCAACCGTATAAGAAGCTAATGGCTGACCGCCAATGAGGAGGGACCGATGCCGAAGCTCGAGGTCGAGAACGCGGGGACGTTCGACGTGGAGGACGGCAAGCGGCTGGTGCTTGCGATCGAGGAAGACGCGGGCGTGGATATCCTGCACCGCTGCGGTTCCTACGCCAAGTGCACCACCTGCCGCATCGAGTACCTAGAGGGCGAGCCCGAGAAGATGACCCGGGCGGAACTCGATGTGCTCGAGAGCAGGAACCTGCTCGGGGAGGTAAGGCTCTCTTGCCAGGCGCTCTGCGACCACGACATGAACGTTCGGGTCCTCATGACCGTCGAATCCACCGGGCTCGACGGGCCGGGTGCCCAGCCGGAGGCCGAGATCACGCCCGAGCCGGAGTGGGTGGACAAGCCCGCCTGAATTCGGGTCTATCGGAAGACTTCGAGGCTGGACCACAGTAGCTTTTCGTGGTCGGGGAGGTCGGAGGCGCGTTTCGACGGGCCTGGATGATGCAGGATCGACGCGTGAGTCCCAGAACACCCAGTCTTTGGAACCGCGCTTTAGCGTCCGCCTTGCCGACGATGTCGAGGTGAGATTAGCGCTGGCCTGGCGGTTGGCGGACTATCCAACGCTCGCGCACACGAGAGCTCCGCTCGGAGCCGATCCATTCGATGTCCGCCCTCCGGCGTCCCACGAGCAGTCCTCGATTGAGTGCCCACGGAGCATTCTAGACGCCGTTGTATGATGGAGAACGATGAGTCGGGCCAACCCGATAAGTCGATCATGTTCTCTCGTCGTGGTTCTGGCGACCGTGTTCGCGCTTGCCGCGTGCGGGAATGGCGACCAGGACCCTGCCGCGCTCCCTCCGGACCTGGAGCGCCGCGATCCGTCGGTCCAGAGGTTCCTCGACGACACCCTACCTAGCGGGGCCAGCGGCACGGTGGTCGCCGCCCACAGCGGCCGCGTCGTGCATTGCGCGGGATTCGGCCTGGCCGACCGCGACGCGAACGTCGCCGCGCGGTGCGAAACCGTATACGACACCATGTCTATGACCAAGCAGTTCACCGCCGCGGCGATCCTGAAGCTGGAGATGATGGGGAAGCTGCGCGTGAGCGATCCGTTGAGCAAGTTCGTCGGTCCGGTGCCCGACGACAAGCGTGCCATCACCCTGCACCGTCTGCTGACGCACACGGCGGGGCTGCCCGAACAGCTCGGCGGCGACTACGACGCGCTGTCGCGGGAGGACATGATAGATGGCGCGCTCGCGTCCGAGTTGCGTTCGGCTCCGGGAACCGAGTACTCCTACTCCAACCTCGGGTACAGCATCCTGGCCGCGATAGTCGAGATGGTCTCCGGCAGGGGTTACGAGGAATTCCTGGCCGCCCAGCTGTTCGCGCCGGCGGGCATGACGCAGACCGGATACGTGCTCCCCGAGTGGAGATCCGACCAGGTGGCGGTCGAGTACGATGAGAAAGGCGAGCCCAAAGGCAGGCCGTTTGATCATCCCTGGGCCGACGATGGACCATACTGGAACCTTCGCGGCAACGGCGGAATGCTCTCCACCGCGCACGATATGTTCCGCTGGCACGTGGCGCTCCGAGGCGACGAGATCCTGAGCAAGAACGCCAAGGACAAGATGTTCGAGCCTCACGTGCTCGAGGAGGAAGGCGGCGACTCTTACTACGGTTACGGCTGGGTGATCTCGCCCTCTGACGACGGCCGGATCCTCTGGCACGACGGCGGGAACGGTTGGTCCCTCGGCATCTTGGCGAGGTTCCCAGACCGAGGCGCGATGGTGTTCTGGGTCAGCAACCACGCATACAACAACGGGGAGTGGAATCTCGAAGTATTGGAGCAGAAACTGACGCTGGGGATCGCCGATCGCGCGCTCGACGACGACTGACGTGTCCTCCCGCCGACCAGCCCGACAACCGCGGCATTATGACCGATACGTGAGTACAAGACCCCAGCCCTCGGAGCCACGCTTCCGCGCTGTCTTGAGGCCGGTCAAGCCCACGTCTCTGGCAACGCTGCAGTGCGGTCGGAATCTCCGATCCTTCCGAGAAGGGGCTGATCCCGACCGTGGTGCAATACCCACACGCGAGACGAGGACCCGTATTGGCGGACGGTACGTGGAAGGACCCGCCCGGAGGCCGATATACTTCCGAGCCGACGTACGAAAGGGTAAACCCGGCGTAGGGTGGTGAGGCAGTGGCACGGTCTTCCCCGGGGTGGCCCGGCTTCCGAACCCAACGAAAGGCTTGCAGATGGCAGGGCCCGCCACGGGGACTGAGCCCATGACCCCCATGACGCGCCGACAGTTCCTTCGGCGTACCGGAAAGGCCGCCCTGGCCGTCAGCGTTCTCTCTCAGGCCGGGCTCCTCAGCGGGTGCGGAGGCGACAGGGATACCATCTGGGATGAGCTTGCCCAAAGGCTCCGGGGACCACTTGCGCGCCCGGGCGACGCTTCCTTTAGCCCGTTGTATCTTCCCTACAATCGACGCTATGAGGACGTGCGCCCGCAAGGGATTGCTTCCTGTATCGACGCCTCCGACGTGCGCGAATCGATCCTGTGGGCGCGCGAGCACGATGTGCCGGTCGCTGTGCGCTCGGGAGGACACAACTATGCCGGGTACTCGACCACCGACGGGCTCCTGATCGATCTCGGACGGATGCGGCGCGTTGTCGTCGACGACGATACGGGAGATGCAACCGTGCAGGTAGGTGCTCGCAATACCGACGTCTACGCCAGGCTCAAGCCGCACGAGGCGGCCATCTCCGCGGGGCGGTGCCCAACCGTTGCTATCGGCGGTCTGCTTCTTGGTGGTGGTATCGGCTTCAGTTCTCGCAAGCTCGGACTGACCTGCGACAGCTTGCTGGAGACCGAGATCGTCACGGCCGAAGGGCAGATACTCACCTGCAATGAGAGAGAGAACGAGGATCTGTTCTGGGCCTGCCGTGGAGGCAGCGGCGGCAACTTCGGCGTCAACGTCTCATACACCTTCCGGGCGACCCCGGTCGATGACGTCTCGATCTACGATCTGCAGTGGCACCTCGAAGACGGAGAAAAGGTTCTCCCGGCGCTGCAGGACATCGCTATGCAGGCGCCTGACGACTTCTCCTGCCGCATGGGCGGCGGCCGGCCAGGCAAAGTTGGCGGCGGCCGTGGTCCGGCGAACGTCAACGCCCTCGGCCAGTACTTCGGTCCGCGCGATGATCTGCTCGAGCTACTAGAGCCGGTGCTACGGTTGGCCAAGCCAACGAAGGAGGTGATCGCAGAGAAAACCTTCTGGCAGGCCAAGGACTATTTCTTTCACAACACGCCGATCGATCGCTTTCAAGTCAAGTCTTCGTATGTCCAGAGTGCCCTGCCCGAGCAGGGGATCGAAGAGCTACTGCGGCAGGTCGAAAGCTGGCCGGGAAGCTCGAACGAGGATGGTGGCGGCTTTGCTGTGTTTGCCCTTGGCGGTGCCATCTCGCGTATCCCCAAAGAGGATACAGCGTACGTGCATCGCGACTCGAAGTTCCTCCTGGCCATCGAAGGCTCCTGGACCGGCAGCGATTCGGACCGCACCGAGCAAGCAAACGTCGATTGGGTCGAGGTGTTCGCCGACAGGATGCGGTCATACACGACTGGGTTCGCCTACCAGAACTTCATCGACCGCTCGCAGGCCGACTGGGCGCACGCCTACTACGGCGACAACCTGGATCGTCTGGTCCGCACCAAGCGTATTCGCGACCCCGAGAACTTCTTCCGTTTTCCTCAGAGCGTACCGTAGAAACCTCCTGAGGCCTGATCGTAACGGCTTCGTCACACCTCTGCTAGTGCATGCCTGGAGCACCGGTCCGCGGGAGGGGGAAAGCCCAGACGGGTGAGTCCAATACGCCCGGGCTCCGAGTATGTGCTTGTACGTCTGGTTGACCGGAGGAAACGGGCCTGGCAGGAGCGAGGACGACGGTAGACGCTCGTCGTGGCCACGACTATCCTGCGCGGGACGGCCGCTCGTCTGAGGGCCGGTAAACCCGACACGGGAGAGGCTCCGCCGACTTGTCGAAGATCCCGGCCTTCGTTTTCCTCGTTCTCGCTGCCCTGTTCTGGGCAGGCAACTTCACGTTCGGTCGGGTGCTCTCGGAGGCGCTACCTCCCTTCGGGATAAACCTGGTGCGCTGGATCTTTGCCAGCGCCATCCTGGTCCCGCTGACGCTCGGCCGCGAGGGGCGGCTCTTCCGGCCTACGCCTGGTCTGTGGCTCGCCCTCGTGGCGATGTCCGTGGCTGGGGTCGTTCTGTTCCAGTCGCTCGTGTACCTCTCGCTGCGCTCGACGGGCAGCATCGACGCCGCGATCATCGCCGCGACCACCCCGATCATGACCCTGCTTATCACCGCCGCGTTCGGCGCCGACCGGATGACGGGCCGTCGCTCCGCGGGGGCGCTGTTGAGCCTGCTCGGGGTGGCCTGGGTCGTGAGCGGGGGCGCGCCGGCCGCGCTGCTCAGCCTCTCGGTCAACCGCGGCAACCTGACCATGTTGCTCGCCGCCTTCCTGTGGGCCGTCTACACCGCCCTCTCCCAGCGGGTGCTTCGCTCGCTCTCACCGCTGTACACCACCACGGTGACCGCGTTGATGGCGCTGCCGCTCCTCGCCCTGCTTGGGGGCTACGAGCTGCTGACCCGGCCGGTAGGGGAGATCACCCCCCTCGTCGTCCTTGGCCTCGTCTACGTCGGCGCAGGGGCCTCGGTGGCGGCCTTTCTCTGCTGGAACGCTGGGATCGGGCGCATAGGCGCGGCCAGGGGCGCCAACTTCTTGAACCTCGTACCCCTTTTCACCGTAGCGCTCGCCGTGCCGCTCCTGGGCGAGCGCCTGGGCTCCGCGCAACTCCTCGGCGGCCTTCTTATCGTCTCGGGCGTCACCCTCGCGTACCTCCCGGCAAGAGCGGAGGACGCCCCGGATCGAGATCCTTGAGCTGCCGAACCGTCCGGGCCGGTGCGCCCTAGAGCTCGCGGAAGCTGCGCAGCACGTCTTCGAAGGCTTCGGGCTGGATCCGTACCTCCCCGGCGAACGGGTACTCGAGCGAGCTGATGGTGAAGAGTATGACGCAGATCATCAGAGTCAGGGAGGCGACCATCAGCGCGTGCGCCCAGTTGCTCTTGAGCCCGAAGAGGTACGTGAAGCCGATCGTAATTGCCCCGCCGCCGATTAGCACGATCCAGAGAATCTTCGGCAGGCCCTCCTTCACGTCCAGCAGCCGGAGCCTCCGCGCGTCCGACATTTCGTGCATCCGCGTGAGACTCTGATCGAATAGCACCTGCCCCGCGCTGGTGTCGGCGTCGATGCCTTGCAAGGCGAGCCTGAGCTCACGCGCGATCGCGGTCGCGCGCCTGCTGGTCTTGCCTTCCGCCATGAGCGGCCACTCCTCCTCAATGACGACCTCGGCGTATGACCTGGCGAGGTCCTGGATGCGCCCACTGTCGGGTTCGGGCAACTCGTCGGCGAGGAAGTAGAGGCCGGCAAGCTCGTTGGCCTCGGTCTCGACCGTGGTGGAGGCCTCCTGGAAGTCCTCCCACACGACGACGACGACGAACGCGAGTAGGACGGCGAAGGTGACGCCGAGGACCGCGTAGACAAAGCCGGCGACGTCGTTGTGCTCCTGGCGGCTGGTTGGGGGTATCAGGCGCTGGACAAGCACAAGCCCGGCGACCGCCGCGAGGACGGGCAAGGCGACCATCAGTATGAAAGCTATCGCCGTAGTCAGGGTGGCCAACCCTCTCTAGCTCGCCTGCAGGCGAGCACAAGATACATTCCCGGGCACGGCGCGGACAACCCTCAGGAGAGCTCGGGGATCACCTCTCGGGCGAAGCGCTCGACCATCTCGGGCTCGTAGGCGACGCGGGGCAGGTACGTTATGAAGTAGTTGACCCCGGCCTCGACCTTCGGGCGTAGCCGCTCGACGATCTC
The DNA here is from genome assembly GCA_963800975.1 of uncultured Rubrobacteraceae bacterium. Lineage (GTDB taxonomy): Bacteria > Actinomycetota > Rubrobacteria > Rubrobacterales > Rubrobacteraceae > JALYGY01. The sequence goes on from CAWDDB010000005.1 coordinate 230,492, forward strand.
CTCCGGCGTGCCGACCATGAACTGCTCGGAGTACTTGTCGTAGGACAGCCCGCCGCGGGCGAGGGCCGTGGCGTCGGCGGGGTCGTCCCCTTCCTCTAGCAGAAAGACGTTGACCGAGTTGGAGCGTGTGATCTCCTCGTAGTCGCGCCCCAGGTCCTCGCAGTGCCCGCGCAGCACGCCGAACTTGTGGCGCAGCGTGTCGGGATCTCCACCGACGTTGCAGGCGTCGCCCCAGCGGGCGACTAGCTTCAGGGTTACCTTCTCGCCGCTGCCCCCGATCCAGAGCGGCGGATGAGGCTTCTGGACGCCTTTCGGCTCGTTTATGGGCCTGTCCAGCTGGTAGAACTCGCCGTCGAAGATGACCCCGTCCTCGGTCCACAGGCGGTGGACGATCTCGCAGGCCTCCTTGAACATCCGCATCCTCACGGGGACGTCGGGGAAGCCGTAGCCGTAGGCGAGCCATTCGTGCTCGTACCAGCCTGCTCCAAGCCCGAAGAGGAGCCGGCCGTTGCTCATGGCGTCGACCGTGGAGGAGATCTTGGCCAGGAGCGCCGGGTTGCGGTAGCCGTTGCAAGTGACCATCTGCCCGATCTTTACGCTCTCCGTGTCGCGGGAGAGCCCGGCCGTTGCCGTCCAGCACTCGAAAACGGAGTTCTGGGTCGGCTCGGGGACGGTGTGGAAGTGGTCGTAGACCCAGATGGAATCGTAGGCTCCCGTTGCCTCGGCTATCTTCGCGACCCGCGTCATCGCCTCGTACTGCTCGTAAGGGTCCTCTATCTCGACCAGGTCCATCCGCCATCCTTGCGGAACGAAAACGCCAAACTCTACCGCCATCGAGTTCCTCCTCCTGTAAGACGTCGACCTTCGCAGGTTACCGCAACCGCGCCCCACGTGCGGTCGTCACGGTGTTAGCTCTTCGAGAGGGTCTTCCTTCCGTCGGCGTTCCTGGCGATGACGAAGAGCAAATCCGAGACCCGGTTGACGGCCCGGATGGCCAACGGATGCTCGGACGCGTACCCGGCCGCGACGAGGCTGCGCTCGGCTCGCCTGACGACCGTGCGGGAGACGTCGAGCAGGGCCCCGAGCCTGCTCTCGCCAGGGACGACGAACTCCCTGGGGATCTCCGTCCTGTCTCGCCACTCTCGCAGGGCTGTGTCTACGAACTCCAGGTCTTCCTCGCCGACGGCGTTCTCTTCACCCGGCATCGCCACGTCGCCCATGATGCGGTAGAGGAGCCGCTGCAGCTCCAGGAGCAGTTCCCCGATCTCATCTCCCGCCTCGGCGCGGGCTAGGCCAAGGAAGGAACTCGCCTCGTCCACGTCGCCGAGCACGACTATGCGCGGGTCGTTCTTGCTCATCCGGCCCGACCCGAGCAGGGTCGTCGTTCCGTCGTCGCCGCGTCCCGTGGAGACCGGCGGGTTGCTATCGCTCAAGCCATCTCCTCTCGCAAGGTCCCGGGCACGGTAGCGCGGGAGACCGGGACGCGCAAGCACGACGAACGGCGCCGGGCGGGTAGAATTATGGGCGTCATCAATCGGGGGTTGATGCAACATGAAAGTTTACGGCGTGTCGATGGTGCGTAACGAGGCGGACATCGTACGCGTCAACGTGCTCTACCATCTAGCGCTTGGCTTCGACAGGTTCCTGATAGTCGACAATGGATCCTCGGACGGCACGACCGAGATTCTCAAGGACCTGGGGAGGGATCCTCGGGTGCGGTGGACCAGGGACGAGGGCGTGTATCGCCAGGCAGAGATCACCACCGGGCTCGCGCGCGAAGCTCTTCGGGACGGGGCGGACTGGGTTGTGCCCACCGACGCGGACGAGTTCTGGCACGCGCCTCGCGGCAAGTTGCGCGGCGTGCTGGAGGGCTCCCGCGCCGGGGCGCTCAAGGCGCGCGTGGTGACCTTCATCCAGCGCCGCGAGCAGGAGCACTGCACTCCCGATGGCCTGCTGAACATGACGCGGCGCGCCCGCGAAACCGTCGTGCACGAGGAGGGAAAGCGCCTGATCCAGCAGAGCACCATCGCCTTCGTGGAGAACGAGCCATCGCCCAAGTGGCTGAGCAGGCCGACGGAAGAGGTGGAGATCGCCAAGGGCAACCACCACGTGTACGGGATTGCCGGGTCGAGGGCCCTCGCAGACGGGGTCCTGTGCCTGCACGCCCCCCTGCGCTCGAAGGCCAGGCTCGAACGCAAGGCCGAGGTGGGCGAGCGCAGCCTCGTGGCCGAAGGCGGCAGACCTCTGTCCTGGCACGCCATCAGATGGTCTCGGCTGAAGAACAGGGATCGGCTGGACGGTGAGTGGGAGGCCAACAGCTATTTTGGGACTTGCCTGGACGTCTACGGGCAACGGCGCGAGACCGTGTTCGACCCGAGGCTCCGGAACGCCGTAGCGCCTTTCGTGAGACCCTCGCTGCTCAAGAGGATTCTCCGCACGAGATAAGGCCCGAAGCTCCTGTCCACGGAGCTTCACGGGAAAGCAAAGGGCGACCAGATCACCCTGCACCCGAAAGACGCGCTTTTTCCGACGGTAGTAAGATGCCGTGGACCGGAAAGGAGGACCGGGATGGGTGCGACAAGCGGCACGGGCTCGCTCAGCCGCCGGGCGTTCTTGAGGCTGGGCGGCGCCGGGCTTGCGGGGGTGGCACTGCTCGGGGGCGCCGGTTGCGGCGGCGGTGGCTCGGACTCGGGCGAACTCGTCTTCGCCATGGGCGTCGACTCCAGCGGCACGCTGCAGGCCCTGGTGGACCGATTTAACGAGCAGAACGAGGGGAATTTCCGGGTCAGGTATCGCGAGATGCCGGCCGACTCCGGGCAGTACTTCGATCAGCTAAAGACCGAGCTGCAGGCCGGCGCCTCCGAGATAGACGTCATAGGGGGGGACGTGATCTGGCCCGCCCAGTTCGCCGCGAACGGCTGGATCCTGGACGTCTCGGACCGTTTCCCGGAGAGCGAGCGCCAGAAGTTCCTCCCCGCGCCCATCGACTCCCTGGTCTACGACGGCGCCATCTACGGCGCGCCGTGGTTCACCGACGCGGGCATGCTCTACTACCGCTCTGACCTGCTGGAGGAGGCGGGCTTCTCCGAGCCGCCGAAGACCTGGAACGAGATGAAGGAGATGGCCCTCAAGACGACCCGGGACACCGACACGAGGTACGGCTTCGTCTTCCAGGGCTCCGAGTACGAGGGCGGGACGGTGAACGGCCTCGAGTACATCTGGACGCACGGGGGGGACATCCTGAGCGAAGGCGAGGTCATCATAGACAGCCCCGAGTCGGTCGCCGGCCTCGAGACGGAGCGGAGCATGATCACCGACGGTGTCGCGTCGCAAGCCGTCTCCACCTACAAGGAGCAGGAGACCGACCCGGCCTTCCTCGGCGGCAGGACCGTCTTCTGCCGCAACTGGCCCTACATGTACGCGCTCGCCTCCGACCCCGAAGTCTCCAAGACCGAGCCGAGCCGGATCGGGATCGCGCCCCTACCGGCCGGCGAGGGCGGGCAGAGCCTGGCCGGGCTGGGCGGGTGGAACATGATGATCAACGCCACATCCCAGAAGCAAGACGAAGCGTGGGAGTTCGTCAGCTGGATGACCGGCGTCGAGGGCCAGACGCGGAGGGCGCTGGCCGCCACGCTCCTGCCGACCCGCAAGTCCCTCTACGAGGACCAGCAGATCCTGGAAGAGGTGCCTGTGATCCGGCTAGGCAAAGACGCGATCCAGCGCACCAAGTCTCGGCCCGTCTCCCCGTACTACTCGGACATGTCGCTCGCGATGGCCGAGCAGTTCAACCTCTCGCTCAGGGGCGAGATCGACCCGCAGGCGGCCGTCCAGGACCTGCAGGAGGAGCTGTCGAAGATCCTCGAGCAAGCGCAGTAGAATTTGGAGTTGCGAATTCTGAATGAGGAATTATGGGTGGACGAAAGGTTTGCGCTTTGCACGAACCGAGGCTTCGGGTCCGAGAGCCTTCCCGACGCAACGGTAGGTGCCCGAGCCACCAATTCCAAGTTCCTCATTCACCATTCCTAATTCTTCAATCGAGCTGGATCACGGAGAGGATGTTACCGGCCGGGTCCTTGAACCACGCGATCGGCGGGCCCTCGCCGCGGAAGATGCCCCTCTCGTCCTGCTCGGTCCCGTCGTAGCGCTCGAAGCGCACGCCGCGCCCTCCAAGCTCGTCGACGGCCTCCTCTATGGTCTCTACGGGGAAGTTGAGGATGGTGAACTCTGCCGGGGTGTGATCCGGTTTGGGGTAGACCAGGGTTCCCCGATCCCCGGCGATGTGCAACGTCAACATGCCGTACTCTTCGGAGACCTCCAGTCCGAGCGTCTCGCCGTAGAACTTCCTGGCCTCCTGCACGTCGTCTACCGCGAAGCCGCTGAAGGCTCTCGTGTTCGCGAACATCACTCTCTCCTTATTCGTTGGTGTCTGGCCCTTGCGTCGGGTGTCGGTATCAAAGCTTCCCGACACCCGACGAAACGTCCTTCCAGATCCTGCATCACTCGGGCGCTTGCACGGGCGCCTCCCTCGGGCCGTGGTCGGTACCGGGCGCGGGCTCTTCGGCGTGCGTGGCCGATTTCTCCGTGCGCAACAGGGCGGCCGCGAGCGCGGCCGCCGCGAACACGAAGAGGGCGCCGACCAGGAAGGCGAGCTGGTACCCGCCGTTGACGGCCACGAGCTCTTCGACTCCCGAGCCAAGCAGCGAATCGGTACGCGAGGCGGCGATGCTCGCGAGGATGGCGAGGCCGAGCGCGCCGCCCATCATGAAGGCGGTGTTGACCACCCCAGAGGCGAGCCCGGAGTCCTCCGGTGCGACGTCGCTCATCGCGGCGAGCAGCAGCGGGTTGAACGCGATGCCGGCGCCGAATCCCTGGAGAAGCATACCGGGGAGGATGTCGACGACAAAGCTCCCGTCCACCGGCGCCCGCGCGAAGAGCAGGATCCCCACCGCGAACATCGCAAGCCCCGACACCATCGGCACCTTGATGCCGAACCGGAGCACCAGCTTGTCGGAGAGTTCGAGCGAGACGGCGCCCCAGATCAGGGTCGACGGCAGGTAGGCTAGGCCGACCAGTAGCGGGTTGTAGCCGAGCACCAGCTGGAGGTAGAGCGCGGAGAGAAAGAAGGCGGCGAACATGCCGGCGGCCATGAGCACGCCCACGGCGTTGGCCGTGGCGACGTTGCGGAGCCGGAACAGACCGAGCGGCATGAGCGGCGCGCTCGCCCGAGCCTCGATCCAGAGGAAGAGGGCGAGCAGCACCGCGGCGGCCACGAGCAGGCCGATCGTCTGGGTAGTGGTCCAACCGACCTCGTTGCCGTTGACTATCGCAAACACCGCGAGCATCAACGAGGCCGTGACGGTGACCGCGCCTGCGACGTCGAGGCGTTCGCCCGAGGTCTCCCCGTCGCCGGCCGGCAGCAGCATCACGGAGAGCGCGTAGACGGCGACCCCGATGGGGACGTTGACCAGGAAGATCCAGTGCCAGTCCAGAAGGTACGTCAACACGCCGCCGAGAAGAACGCCCGCGGTCCCCCCGCCAGAAAGGACGAACCCGAAGACGCCCATGGCCTTGGCCCGCTCGGCCGGCTCGGTGAAGAGGACCATGATCAGGGAGAGCGCCACGGCCGAGACGACCGCACCGCCGAGACCCTGCAAGGCCCGCGCCGAGACCAGAAACGCCTGCGAGCCGGCCAGCCCGCACCCGAGCGAGGCGAGTGTGAAGACCGTCGTCCCGATCAGGAACAACCTGCGGTGCCCGAAGAGGTCGCCAAGCCTGCCGCCGAGCAGCAGGAAGCCGCCGAAGGTGAGCAGATAGGCGTTCACCACCCACGCGAGCGTGGTCTCCGAGAAGCCCAGGTCAGCCCTGATCGAGGGCAGCGCGACGTTCACGATCGTCGAGTCCAGCACGATCATCAGGTCCCCCAGGCAAAGCACGAGCAGCGCCAGCCAGCGCTTCCTGCCTTCGATGCTCACGACCGCCCCCCGATCTCGTCTCCGGGGCAAACGATCTCCTCCGCGCCCGGAAACCGACCGCAAGTACTCGATAGCTGCTCAATCGTCCAGGTCATGTCGGTACTCCTTTGAGGTGTAGAACCAGAGTTGTGTCACGTCAAGGGGCGCGTGCCCCACGATAGCTCGCCGGCGCCTGCCAGACATCGGGCGGGAGAACGGAGGTCGCTCAGGACCTTCGTCGTAGCGCTACGCCGGACCAAGGTCCAGGTGCGATGCCCGCTCGACGACGCGCGTCACGCCCCGCCTCCCGGCGCTTGCCCGGCTTGCGGCACGGGAGCGTCGAGGAACCCTTCGACCATCGGGGCCAGCCAACCCGCACGGTCCACGACCGTGACGTGGGTGGTGCCGGGGAGCACCGCGAGCTGCGCCCTCGGCATGCCCGAGATGTCGCCTGGCACCCCGCCGCCGAGCAGCCGAAACATCTCGACGGTGTGCTCGGGCCGAACGACATCCGAATCCCCGATGATGAGCAGGGTGGGGGCCTCGATCGCCCGTATGTCTTCGGGCGGCCATCCCGCGAAGGTCAGGTCGAGCTCCTTTAGCTTGGCGACGAGCGTGGGGAAGTCCTCCGGACGGGGCGCTATCCTGTCATACTCCTCGCGCAACGGCGTCCCGTCGAAGATCTCGGGCGTGATCTGCTCGATCCCCTCGAGCATCTCGGGGTATGCCCCGGCGTTGTCGTGGTAGACCGAAGCGAGCACGAGCTTGCGAACCACCTCAGGGTGCCTGGCGGCGACCTGAAGGGCTACGCCTGCACCCATGCTGTAGCCGAAGACATCAGCCTTTTCGATTTCGAGGTGCCGCAACAGGGCGGCCACGTCGTCCGCCATCTGCTCGTAGGAGAACGGACGATCCACATCCGCCGTGTGCCCATGCCCCTGCAGCTCGACCGCAACGACCCGGCGGATCCTGGCGAGCTCCGGCACGACCTCACCCATGGCGCGGATCGTCATGTAGGCACCGTGCAGCACCACAAGCGGCTCTCCGGCGCCGTGGACCTCGTAGTACACCTCGAGCCCGTTCACCTCGGCGTAGCTGCCCGTCCCCGGGGCATCTTGCTGGTTGGTCATGCCGTTCCGCCCTCTTCCCTCCGTGGTCAAAACGCGCTGGTCTGAGCATACGAAAATAGTCCTAAAATACAACCATAAATGCTCTGTAAAACAACCAGATAATCGCTGAAAAGGAGCAACTATGCTACACTCTATGTCATGACCGATACACCCGTGCGCGAGACGAAGAAGCGCTCGTACCACGACTCTTGCGCGGCGGCGCATGCGCTGGACCTCGTAGGCGAGCGGTGGGCATTGCTGATAGTGCGCGAGTTGATGTTCGGACCCAAGCGGTTTACGGATCTGCGCGCGGGGCTGCCTGGCGCGAGCCCCAACGTCCTCTCCCAGCGTCTGCGCGAGCTCGAGGGGGCCGGTATCCTGCGCCGCCGTAGGCTTCCCCCGCCCGCGGCTTCCCGGGTCTACGAGCTGACCGAGTGGGGCGAGGAGCTGGAGCCGGTCGTCATCTCGCTCGGGCGCTGGGGCGCGCGATCCCCGTGGAGGCCTCACGACGCAGCGTTGAGCGTCGATTCTCTCCTCCTCTCGTTCCGGACGATGTTCGACACCGGTGCGGCCGAGGGGCTCGCTGCCAGCTACGAGCTGAGGCTCGGAGAGGAAGTCTTCCGGGCCGAGGTCTCGGACGGCCGCCTCGAGATCACGCCAGGCAGCGCCGAGCGTCCCGACGCGACCATCGAGGCCGACCCGATGGCGCTGGCGGTGCTGGTCTACGAGGGCCGCTCGCTCGCGGAGGCGCTGCGCTCCGGGGAGGTAAATGTCGAGGGCGAGATGGAGGCCGTCGAGCGCTTTCTCGGTCTCTTCTCGCTGCCCGAGCCGGCCGTAGTCGAGGGGTAGCGCCGACGGGGGGATCAGGGCGTCCCCTTCCTAGAGATCACGCACCCGACGCGGGTGTGCCCGAGATCTCTCGCCAGTATCTCGGCCGCCGTGAAGCCGCTTTCCTGCAGCGTGGCAAGTATAGGGCCTGATGTCGGATGCGCCGCGCTGCCCGGAGGTGGCTCGTGGAACAGGTAGAGGCTCCCTTCGGGCGCGAGGTGTTTGTACAGGACCTCCATCTCGTGGACTGGTCGCCGCCGCCAGAAGAGGCCGACGTTGATGGCGAAGATCCTGTCGAAAAGGGCGCCGTCGAGCGCGGCCCGGTCCAGCGACGCGGTCTGAAAGGACGCCATGCCCGCGGCGACGTGCTCCGCGTTGCGTCTGGTGGCTGCCTCTATCATCTTCGGCGACCGGTCGATAGCGGCTATGGTGCCTCCGCCCAGCTTCTCGCACACAAGCGACACCGCGACGCCACGACCGCAGCCGATCTCCAGCAGCCGGTCACCAGGCTCGACCGCCAGGGTCCGGACGGCCCAGACCAGCCGTTCAGCCGCCTTATGCCGTCGCACCAGAGTTCTCCTTCGATAGATCTCAGAAGTAATTGTCCCCGAAGAGGAGTCTTCTTCCACCCGGCGATTCGCCGAATTCTTCCTCCTTCTGGTGTAACGGCGAGCCGCGTCGGCTAGCATGGGAGCGGCGTAGGGTAGAAGGGAGTCGAGCGCGCATGCAAGGTATCGAACTACGTGTTCCCGAGAACCGCGATGGCTGAAGAACGCGGTGCCGAGGCGGTCCTGATCACGGGCGTATACGGCTCCGGGAAGACCTCGGTTGTGGAGGAGATCGCGGACATCCTCGAAGGCCTAGGCGCCCCTTACGCCGCCCTGGACCTCGACTGGCTGGCCTGGTTCGACACGGGGAGCTTAGGCGAGGCGGCGGCGAATCGAATGCTGCTGAAGAATCTCGCTTCCCTGGTGAGCAATTACCTCGCCGCAGGCGTCAGGCATTTCGTCCTCGCCGGCGCCTACGGAGAAAGGTCGGAGCTCGACGACCTCAGGGCAGAGCTTCCCATGCCGCTCAGGGTCGTCCGCCTGAGCGTGCCGCTGCCGGAGATCGAGAGGCGACTCCGATCCGACCCTACGACAGGGAGGCAGCACGACCTGCGCGTGGCGACCGCCTGGGTTGCGGCGTCCAGGGGAGTGGGCATCGAGGATATTGCGGTGACCAACGACCGGCCCGTGCGCCAGGTCGCGCAAGGCATCCTCGATTGGCTCGGATGGAACTGAGCGGCCGACGCGCCGCGAAGCAGCGCAGGCAAAATCAGGCAGTTCAGGGAGCGAGCTCGCGGGCGTCGAACGCCACGCGCAGGGACGTGATCTTGCCGTCCTCCACGTGGAGCCAGCTGGCGACGGGAACAGGGGAGGCCACCGTTGTGTGCAGGTCGTACCACGTCAGCACGTCGGGACCGTCCACGAAGGTCTTCTGGACGACGATCTCGGACTTGATCCGGGACATGCCCTCGATCCCCTCCATGTAGTCCGCGACACCTTCTGTTTGAGCGAGGGGACCCGCGAACGTAACGTCATCGTCCACCAGAGACCGCATGGTGTCGAAGTCGTTCACCTTCCACGCGTCGAAGTAAGCGGTGGCGACCTTCGCGGCATCGTCTGACATCGCAACGGCTCCTTTCGGTCGGGGCAGGTCCGAAGTTACCCGACGCGACGTGCTCTCACCACCCCCTGTTTGCTCAGTCATCGGCGAACCCGCAGGATCCACCGGCCGATTCAGGAGGGTGTGCTCGTGTTCGCTACTGGAACGTGACGTGGATGTGGTTGAAGTGCCCAGCGTCGGATCCGGGCGGGCCATGCGGGGCCGACTGGAAGCCGTTTGGCGTCCACATCCTGCCGTTCGAGATTATCCACCGGATAAAGGGCGGCTCGGGGTCGTTGAAGATCTCCCGAAACAGCTCGTCGTGCACGGAGCTGGCGAGCGGATGTGCCCTGCCGTCCCAGTCCCAGAAGTCCACGCTTACCGCGTCGAGGTTAAATCCGGGAGGATGGTTGCGGTACGTGTTCGCCCAGACCCTGTTCCGGAACCTCGGCAAGTTGATGTACTTCTCGGCCAGCCGCCTCACGTCCGCCCGGAAGTCGTAGTGGGTCGGGTGCTGTTGCACGTACAGGCCGAAGCCCGCATCGTGCTCCGGTCCGTGCTGCAGAACGATGGGCTCGAAGGTGTCGTCAGGGAGCTCGTCCTCTGGTGGCACCTCTGGGATGGGCAGTCCCGGGAAGTCGGGGGTTGGCGTGTGGAGCCCCGGCGTGGCGTCCGTTACCTCTGGCGGATCATCGTCGTCCGGCCCCTGCGCCACGTCGATGGTGGAAGGGAACACGAGAAGGCTCAGGTCATCGATTGTTCCCGCGAAGGCGTTCAGGTCGAGCGGGGCTATCCTGGCGGCGCTTCCCTCGGCGGTGAACTGCAGGATGCTGATGGCCTTGCCTCCGAAGCCGAAGCCCTCGTGCCACTCGGTCTCAGGCATCGTTCCGTAGAGGGCATCTCTGGTACCTGGGCCCTCCGCGTAGCCCGAGTTGGGCGTGGACCACGTGGCGACCTGGATCCCCTCGCCCTCGAGCTCGGAGAACTGAGCGTTGCCGATCTCCGGGCGGTTGACGTAGTACCAGTCGCCCGAGTAGATGACGATAGGTGTTTGCTTGCCCACCCTTCGCGTTAGCTCGCGCAGGAAGCCGAAAAGGTGCGCCTTGCGGGGCGGGATCTGCCCGTTATAGGTCTCAACGTCCACGCAGAGCATCTTCCCGCCGGGATTTCCGACCCGGTTTAGGAAGGTCTGCACCTGACGCACCGGGTCGTTGCCCCAGAGGAAGTGATACGCGCCAACGTGGAGCCCCGCTTCCCTGGCGCGCCTCACGTTGGTCTGGTATTGCGGATCCCACCAGCCGATGCCCTCGCTGGCTTTGAGGAAGCAGTAGTCGAAGCCCTCCTGCTTCATCTGCCGGAAGTCCACGAGCGGCCCCTGGTGATGCGATACGTCGAAGCCCCAAATTGGCTGGGTATGACTCATGAGAACATCTCCCCTTTCACCGTCGTAGGGAGCAGAGCTTCCCGCTGCTCTACCCCGGGCCTACACCGCGAGACTGCCGCGCGGCGATGAATTCGCGATGAATCCGTGATGAGTTTGTCGCAGGGCGCCAGAACCACATCGCCCGAGTGCGCCGATGCACCTATCTCGGGGTTCGGTCGAGGGCAAGGACCCCTCGCCACAACCCCGTCAGGGCCCAAGCCTGTCGACGGCACGACCTTTCTTTCACGTGGCCGTCCAACCGTGCTCCGAACCGTGGGATAGAATCTGCGGGTCATGAAGCTAGCTGTCCTTTTCCCTTTGAGCAGCGGCGGTACCCTAGGTAGGGCCGCTGCGGTCGCCGCCGCTCACCCGTCCTACAGGGTGGAGGGGGTGAACGGGTCGGCGCGCGTCCACGTCGAGCTGGACCTGCCCGACGACTGGCGGCTCCTCGACGACTTCTCCGGCCTTCTGCGCGGTGAAGACGGCGCCGAGTACGCCGCAAACGGGGCGGCCGTTGGGGGGGACGAGCTGTTCGAGGGGCTGCGCTGCTTTCTGCGCAAGCAGCGAACCGGGGATTCCGCGCGCGACTGGTGCACGCCGCGCAAGCTCGCGGACAAGCAGCTCTTTCCCTGCCGCCAGATCCACCTCTACGACAACGACCACCTTACGGATAACTCCTGGTACGCCTTCGGGGAGATGGGGGAGAGCGGCGCCTTCGAGGTGGACAAGGAAGCTATCACGGAGCGGGTCCTGTCTGACCTCGGTCCCTGCGTCCGGTGTCCCATCCTCGACCTCGACACGACGGCCGAGATCGTCGCCCGCCTCCCCGAGAAGATAGAGCCTGGTAAGGACGCCGCCTGGCGCTTCAAAGAGGACGGACCGCCGAACAAGTGGGCCGTTGTCAAGACGCGCGACGGGCGCGAGCAAGCGGAGACCCAGTCGCAGGAGGACCGGGAGGGTTTCATAGAGCGCTTCGCGCGTAGCGTGCGCAGCGGCGGGGCTGGCGTCGCCGCTGCCGGGGGCATGGCGCCTGGCACGCGGAACGTGCCGGCCACCCGCTACGAGGACGTGGGCGGGATGCGCGAGACCATAGCGTTGGTGCGCGAGGCGGTCGAGCTGCCCATAACCCACCCGGAGATCTTCAGGAAGCTCAACATCCGCCCGCACAAGGGCATCCTGTTCTACGGCCCTCCGGGGACCGGCAAGACGCTGCTGGCGAGGGCCGTGGCGCACGAGTGCGGGGCCCACTTCGTAGCGGTCTCGGGCCCCGAGATCCTCAACAAGTACTGGGGCCAGAGCGAGGCCAGGCTGCGCTCCATCTTCAACGAGGGAAGGGCCAAGGCGCCGGCGGTCATCCTCTTCGACGAGATAGACTCCTTCGCCTCCTCCCGCGACATGATGAGCGAGAGCTTCGAGGCGACCCTCGTATCGCAGCTCCTCTCCCTCATGGACGGCCTCAACGACCTCGGACGCGTCTGCGTCATCGCGACCACGAACCGTCCCGCCGCCCTCGACCCGGCCCTCAGGCGTCCGGGTCGCTTCGACCACGAGATCGAGATCGGGCTCCCCGACGTCGAGGCCCGCCTCCACATCCTCAAGATCCACACCCGCGACATGCCCACGGCCCCCGACCTTGACCTGAAGCACATCGCCCAGCACACAGGCAGCTACTCTGGCGCGGACCTCGAGGCTCTGTGCCGCGAGGCGGCCCTCGTGTGCATGCGTCGCACCATAAACCTGCGCGACTTCGAGCGGCGCATCGCCCCGCACCAGCTCTCGGCCCTCTCCGTCGCCACCTACGATTTCCGCACAGCCATGAAGCGGGTCGGGGCTAGCATCCGGCGCTAGCAGGGGAAGTTGCGGCCGCAAGGTTTGTGCTACCGTAAGCCCGTCTCGGAACGGATGGTGCTTCCGTGAGCCTGTTGAGCGAGATCCTGATCATCGGCGGGGTCGCGATGGACCTCGTGGGTGCGACGGTGCTCTCCCACGCACACAACGCGGAGTCCATTGTGGACATTCGCGAGGAGATCGGGGCGGATAAGAGCGCGCTCGGCGAGAAGGACGTCTTCGCTACCCAGGCGCAATTGCTCGCGGAGAAGCGCGTCGGCTTCTTCCTCCTCACCCTCGGTCTCTCGCTCTACCTGGTGGGTCTGGTGCCGAAGACCACGGAAGGCATCTGAACCATGGCTGCCCTCGCGGCCGCCGTGGTGGTGGTTAGCACGGTCGGAAGCGCACTCTGGGTCAGGATGCGCGGCCGCCAGATACACGGGCAGATCCGGGACGCACACCGCGAGGAAGGCGACGGCGACCTGCCCGAGCAGTGATGGGGACCGCTCCGGAGGTTGCCCGCCTTCGAACGCAGCGAGGACAGGGGCAACGCGGGGCTCGAGTCTCGCGGACGAAAACCCGACCAAAGTCCTACGGGAAGCTGCGACCAACGACCGATGTCCACTCGTCGAATCTGCCCTATCCTGGCAGCGATCCCTATCGCGAGGTGCACACCGTGGCAACGACACAGAGCAAGAAGATTATGGTCGGCCCCGACGAGGGAGAACACCTCCCTATCCTGGACATCACCCACAAGGTATCGGCGAAACGCCAGGGCGTCTCGCTCACGACCGAAGAGTGGAGCCTCCCCCCGGGCGAGATGATCCCCCCGCACACCCACGCCCGCGAGGACGAGTGCACTTTCGTGCTTGAGGGTGAGCTGACGTGCCTGGTGGGGGACGAGATCGTCGTCGCTCCGGTGGGCTCATACGTCGTCAAGCCGCGGGACGTGCAGCACGCCTTCTACAACGCGGGCGCCGAGACCGTGAGGGTGATGGAGATCCTCACGCCAGGAGAAGGGTTCGAGGGCTACTTCGACGAGTACGAGCGGATCGTGTCGAGCGAGATGGACCAGGAGGAGCGTCAGATGGCCAGGACCAAGCTTGGCGAGCGCTACGGGATCACCTGGCACGACGATCGCATCCCCGAGACAAGGGCCCGCTTCGGTATCGGTTCCTGAGACACCACGCACATCGTATGCAATTGCGTAGGGGCGCTTCACGAAGCGCCCCTACCCGCGAAGCGCTCCTGCGCCCGCTGCGCGTTAACATTGGTACTGGCGCACGCGACCTCAGGAGGTGTGATCATGCCCAGGGCGATACCGGGCCGATTCACGGCCCGGATGGACGAGCCGTTCGTGGTCTTCATCATCGGGATGCGCGTGAACCGCCCCCTCGCCTTCAGGAAGTGGATGCCAACGGCTATGGCGATGGGACCCATGATCCGCGAGCTCCGCAACAGCCCCCAGAAGGGTTTCCTCGGGGCCGAGCAGTTCCTGTACTGGCCAGGGGCGGCGCTTGTCCAGTACTGGCGCTCGTTCGATGACCTGGAGCGGTTCGCCCGCGACCCGAACGACCCGCACTTCCCGGCGTGGCGCCGCTTCAACCAGACCGTGGGTACGGACGGGAGCGTCGGCATCTGGCACGAGACCTACGCCGTCGACGCGGGTCGGCACGAGACGATCTACAACAACATGCCGATGTTTGGGCTGGCGAAGGCGACCGAGCACGTGCCGGCAAAGGGCCGCCTGGAGACCGCCCGCCGCCGCATCAGGCAGGGCCAGAACGAGCCGGCGGTGCCTTCACCGGATCAACCCGCCTGAGCGAATCCGCACGGTCGTACAATCTCGGGGTGGCTCGGGCAGGCACGCAACAGCCGACCGGATCCGGACAGTACCGTGGATCTGTGCAGGCCGTGTCATCGCAACGTGCACGCCTCCCTCACCAACGGCGACCTCGAAAAGGGCTACGATTCCCTGGAGTCGCTCTCGGCCCATCCCGACATAGAAGGTTCACCGAGTGGGTGCGCGACAGACCGCCCGGACGCAGATAGCCGGGAGCGTCCGGCTGAGCCACCGGGCCCCGGGCAGCCGCCCAAAACCCGAAGCGGCGCATCGCGGTGGCCAACGCCACCGCGATGCGCCTTGAGCCGCTCCCCGTAAAGAAGCGGTTAACTTCGCGTCTTCACGTGGAAGTTCCAGAATGCGTCGCCGATGCCATCCCAGATCCCGAACGCGTTGAGGTAGTAGTGCCGTCCCGGCTGACCCACCCGGAAGGAGGCGTCCCACGCCACAGTCTGCCCGTCCTCGACGACGCGTCGCAGGGTGGTGTCGAGCCGACGCGTCTGTCCGTCCGGATAACCCCACTTGTCAACGTCGCGGGAGGCGAGGACGGTGAACTTGTTCGGCTTGCGCTCGTCCAGGATCCGCACGTGGAGCACGCTACCCGCCTCGACGCGGTCCATGGTGGGGTACAGGAGCCTGCCCACGTCGACGCACTGTCCCGTCCCGCCGGAAGACCAGCAGTAAGAGCCCAGACGCCCCGCCTGCAGCTTCGTTTCGCCCTCGTACAGGGTCGCCTTCGGCGGCTCGGAAGCCTGGGCGTAGGCCACGCCGCCGAGGACCACCAGCGCGACCCCCAAAGCTTCCTCCTCTCGACCACGCTCGATCCATCCGACCGGAGCGCCTCATCTTATGCACGTGTAAACAACGACGTGCGGAGAACGGCGGCGATCTGCAACCAAGGTGGGGCCTCCCTGGCGGGGCGCTTTCGGGGCACGATCCAGCGCCAGTGAAGACGGTCCGTGCGATAAGCGGTAGTGTCGGCACGGGTCAGTCGGGCTAGAATCTGGGCTGGTGCCTGAAAGGAGGGTGTTGGAGTTACGCGGGTATCGGGCTGGAGATGGGGCTTCGCTCTCGCGTCTGACGTCGGGCGCCTTCGGCGGCAGCGACTACTGGAACCGCTACTTCCAGCCGGGTGGGAATCCCAGGGTCGACCTGGACCTCGTGCGCCTCGTGCAGGAGGACGGGGACGTCAGGGCGACCACCACGATCCTGCCGCTCGAGGTCTTCGTGGACGGACGGCCGGTCCCGATGGGGGGCGTGGCGGCCGTGGCCACGGACCCGGCGTACCGGCGCCGGGGATACGCCGGGAAGCTCATGCGCGACGTCCTGCGAGAGATGCGCGAGCGCGGCGTGCACCTCTCCTCGCTCTGGCCCTTCGCACACGCGTTCTACCGGACGTACGGCTGGGAGCTCGCGGGCGAGACCCTGGCGTACACGTTCAACCCGACCGATCTTCCGACCAGCCCGGACCAGCGGCGCGTCAGGGCATACAGGGAGGGGGACCTGCCGCCGATCATGCAGCTCCTCGAGAAAGAGTCGGCCCTGCGATCGTGCTGCGTGCGCCGGACGGAAGGGTGGTGGCGAGCGGTTCTGGCGCGCGAGGGCTGGCGGGTCGCCGTGCACGAGCGGGACGGACGTCTCGAGGGATACATCGTCTACGAGATGTCCGAATGGAGGGACGAGAAGCCGCGGCGCACGCTCACGGTCCAGGAGCTCGTGAGCGGCAGCCTGGAGGCGCGGCGCGCCCTCATCTCCTTTCTCGCCGCCCAGGACCCGCTGGTCTTCGAGATCAAACACCACGTTCCCCGCGGCGAGTCCCTGCACCCCTACCTGCGGAGCTCCTACGTCAAGACGGAGGTGGAGCCGGAGTTCATGCTCCGCCTGGTGGACGTCGAGGGCGCGCTGGGCCACCTCGACCGCTCCCCTGACGCCCCGCTGGTCCTCGACGTCGCCGACGACGTCGTCTCCGAGAACGACGGCTTCTACACCGTCGGGGGCGGCGAGGTCGTCCGCGGCGCGGAGGCGAGCGAGAAGGTCTCGCTCGACGTGCGCCAGCTCGCGCAGCTCTACGCCGGTTACGTGCCGGCCGGCCAGCTCGCCCGCAACGGCCTCGTCGAGCCGGGATCGCCGCGCGCGCTGGAGCTCCTGGCTTCGCTCTTCCCGCCCGGCGAACCGTGGGTCTACCCGCCGGATCATTTTTAGCGTTTCAGCACGTCAGCTTTCAGCGTACACGTTCGTATCGGATGTCGGAGGGAGCAACGGTTCTCCTGGTCGTCGCTGTAAACTGTCGAGGGTTTACCGGATGTGATGTTCGGGCCACCACATATAAGCTGAAAGCTGAGAGCTGCGACGACGAAGGAGGCGACCCATGAAAACCACGGGCACGGTCGGATACGCGGCGATGTTCGAGCAGTTTCACCCCACGGAACTGCTGCGGTGGAGCAAGGTCGCGGAGGAGAACGGCTTCTCCTCGGTCATGGCCTCAGACCACTTCCACCCCTGGACCCCCGAGCAGGGCCAGAGCGCCTTCGTGTGGAGCTGGCTCGGCGCATTGGGCGCCACCACGACCATGCGCTTCGGGACAGGGGTGACGCCGCCGGGGTTCCGTTACCATCCGGCCATAATCGCCCAGGCGGCTGCGACGCTCGAGGCCATGTACCCGGGGAGGTTCTGGCTCGGGCTCGGCGCTGGGGAAGCTCTAAACGAGCACGTCGTCGGCGACTACTGGCCCGAGGCGCCGACGCGGTTGCGGATCCTCATGGAGGCCATCGAGGTCATCCGGAGGCTCTTCTCGGGCAAAGTGGTCAAGTATCGGGGCGAGCACATCACGCTCGAGAGCGCGAAGCTCTACACCATGCCCGAGAAGCCGCCGCCCATCTACGTCGCCACGGCCGGCCCGATCCAGAGCAAGCGTACGGGGAAGCACTGCGACGGGATCATCACCGTGGGGGCGGCGGACGAGAAGATAGAGATGCTCATGCAGAAGTTCGAGGAGGGGGCGCGCGAGGAGGACAAGGACCCCTCTCAGATGCCGCGCATGATACAGCTCCACGTCTCCTGGGCCGAGGAGCAGGGGCAGGCCGAAGAGCAGGCGGTAAAGGAATGGCCCAACGGCGGGATGCCGTTCCCGAAAGCGGACATCCGAAACCCCGAGGACTTCGCGGCGATGGCCAGGCAGGTCTCGATCGAGAACTTCGAGAACCGCGTCCTGACCTCGGCCGACCTGGACGAGCACCTCGAGCACATCCAGCACTACGTCGACCTTGGCTTCGACGAGGTCTACGTCCACAACGTCGGGCGCAACCAGGAGGAGTTCATCCGCGCCTACGGCGAGCGCGTCATCCCCAAGCTGCGCTGGCCGGGTTAGCTCCTCGCCAGGGGCCCGGTCTTCAGGGGTCTTTCGGGCTCAGGACGCCCTTCTCCAGAAGCTTCTCCACCTCACCAGCTGGCAGGGCTTCGGCGAAGAGGTGGCCCTGGGCCATGTCGCACCCCATCTGTCGCAACCGGGCCAGCTGATCCGAGGTTTCCACGCCCTCGGCGACCATCCGCAACCCGAGGGCGTGGGCCAGGCCGATCGTCCCCGATACGATGGCCGTGTCCTCGGGGTTCTGGCCCAGGCCCTCGATAAACGAGCGGTCCATCTTCAGGAAGTCGACCGGCAGGCGCTTCAGGTAATGGAGGCAAGAGTAGCCGGTCCCGAAGTCGTCGATGGCAAACCGCACGCCAAGGTCCCTCATCTTCTCGATCTTGCCTATGGCGAACTCAGCGTCGTCCATCACGGCCCGCTCCGTGATCTCGAGCTGCAGGGCGCGGGGGTCCAGTCCCGTCTCGCTCAGGACCTGCGTCACCAGCTCGGGCTGGTTGAAGAACTGCTTCGTGGAGAGGTTCACGCTGACGGCCGGTGGCGCGTCGCTTCGGAGCCCTTCGTGCCACCGGCGCGCCTGCCGGCAAGACTCCTCTAACGTCCACCGCCCGATGATCAGGATCAGGTCGGTCTGTTCGGCGAGGGGGATAAACTCGGAGGGCGTTACCAGGCCGCGCTCGGGGTGGCGCCAGCGCACCAGCGATTCCAGGCTAACGATTCTGCCCGTGTCGAGCGCGACTATAGGCTGGTAGTGGACCCGGAGCTCCCCGCGCTCGACGGCACGCCTGAGGGCGTTCTCGAGGTCCATGCGCTCCAGGACTCGGGTATTCATGCTCTTGGCGAAGACCTCGTAGCGGGCCTTGCCCCGGCTCTTGGCCGCGTACATCGCCAGGTCGGCGTTGTGCAGCATGTCGTCGGGTTCGCCCTGGGCGGCGGTGCCGAAGTCGATGCCTATGCTCGCGGTCACGAAGACCTCCCTGTGATCCAGGGAGAAAGACTCGCGCATCGCCTCCGCCACCCGGTCCGCGACCGCGATGGCCTCCGGTGCGCTGGCGATGTTCTCGAGCAGGATGGCGAACTCGTCCCCGAAGAAGCGCGCCACCGTGTCCCCGGGCCGCACGCAGGACGTCAACCTCTCCGCCACCATCTTGAGGAACTTGTTGCCGGCCGCGTGCCCCATGCTGTCGTTTATGACTTTGAAGTTGTCCAGGTCGACGAACAAAACCGCGACCGATCTGTCGTCACGGCCGGCCCGTCTCAGGCCGAGCTGCAGGAGCTCCAGGAACAGCGCCCGGTTGGGCAGGCCCGTCAGGGAGTCGTGGAACGCCCGGTGCTTCAGGCGCTCCTCCAGGATCTTGCGTTCGGTGATGTCGGTCATGATGCCCTGCCAGTAAAGGGGATCGCCGTCCTCGTCGCGCACCAGCACGGCCTCGTCGCGTACCCACACCTCGCGGCCGTCCTTGGCGATCTGGCGGTACTCGGTCCCGAACGGCTCGCCGGTCTCGAAGATACGCTCGCGCTCGGCCAGCACCCGCTCGCGGTCGTCGGGATGTAGCGTCCTTATCCAGTGGTCCGGGTCCGAGGTCCGTTCCTCGGGCGTGTACCCGAGCAGCTTCTTCATCTGTGGGCTCACGTACGCGGGAGTGCTCGGGTCGCTCGCGCCCTTGACGTAGGTCACGGCCGGTATCTGCTCGACCAGCGTTCGGTAGCGGGTCTCTGCCTCCCGCAGCCTGGTCTCGGCTTCTTTTCTCTCCGTCACGTCCCGGTAGTTGACGACGACCCCCCTCACGGCCGGGTCGTCGAGCAGGTTGGTGCGCCTGGCTTCCACGTGGCGCCAGGAACCGTCGGCGTGGCGCAACCTGTACTCCAGGGTCACTCCGGACTCGGACCCGTTCACCAGATCGGCGAACCTCTCGATCCCCCACTCGCGCTCCTCCGGGTGGAGGTAGTCAATGCCCTTTGTCCCGAGGCGCTCTTCGGGCTTGTAGCCAAGCACGCGTTCGATCGACGGGCTGTCGTAGTGGATGACGTTCTCCGCGTCGAGCACCGTGATGATGTCGGGGGCGTTGCGGACGAGCGACCGGAACCTCTCCTCGCTGCGGCGCAGGGCCTCCTCCGCCTCCTTGCGCTCCGTGAGATCGCGGGAGACCGCGCAGATGGCCCTCCTGCCACGGTATCGGATCACGGACGCGCTCGTCTCCACCACAAAAACCGAGCCGTCCTTGCGGCGGTAGTCGCGCTCGCCGATTATGCGCCGCTCTTCTTGCAGGCTGAGGGCGATGTTTCTGTCCACGTCTTCTTTTTCGTGGGCGATGAAGTCGTAGATCTCCATCCCTAGCAGCTCCTCGGCCGTGTACCCGACCAGCATCTGGAAGGCTGGGTTCGACTCGAGGACGCGCCTGGTCTGCACGTCGTAGAGGTAGATGGCCTCCACGCTCTGCTCCACCACCGCCCTGTAGCGCTCCTCGCTCTCCTTGAGGGCCTCTTCCGCCTCCCTGCGCTGGGTGACATCCCTGAAGGCCACCACGGCGCCGGTGACCACGCCTGCTTCGAGCATCGGGGTGCTGACGTACTCGACGGGGAAGCTGGTGCCGTCCTTGCGCCAGAACACCTCGTCGTCCACGTGGTGGACCTTGCCGTCGACGAGGGGCGCGTAGATGGGGCACTCCTTCCCGGGGTAGGGCGTCCCGTCCGCGTGGGAGTGGTGGATGAGGGCGTGCTGGCGCTCGCCGAGCAGCTCGCCTGCGCTGTAGCCGGTCAGGGACACCGCGGCCGGGTTGACGAAGGTCGCCCGGCCTTCAAGGTCCAGGCCGTAGATGCCTTCCCCCACGGAGTTGAGGATGAGTTCGTTTCGACGACCGAGCCGCTCGACCTCTTCTGCGGTGGCCTTGTACTGGGTGATGTCCTCCACCATGCCGATCATGAACCACGGCTCGCCCTCGGCGTCGCGCACGGCGGAGCTGGTCAGCCGCCCCCACATCACGCTCCCGTCCTTGCGAACGTAGCGCTTGTGCAACCGGAAATGGTCGAGCCCGCCGGCCACCAGCTCGCCGAAGAGCTTCGCGTCCTCCTCCACGTCGTCAGGGTGAGTCATGTCGGAGAAGTGCTTGCCCCTCAGTTCCTCGCCGCCGAAGCCCAGCATCTCCTGCAGCGCGGGGTTGCTCTCCACGAGGTGACCCTCCGCGTCGACCAGGGCGACGCCCGTGGCGGTCCTGTCGAGCACCGTGCGCAGCCTCGCCCTGCTCTTTCGCAGGTCGGCCTCCGCCTCCTTGCGCTCCGTGATGTCCTCGATAAAGCCCTCGTAGTACAGGGGCTCGCCCCCCGCGTCGCGAACCAGGCGCGCGTTCTCGGAGATCCAGACCGTGCTACCGTCCTTGCGGCGCGCCCTGTACTCGAACTCGGAGACCATCCCGTGCTCGCCCATCAGGCGGGAGAATTCGTCGCGCCTGTCGGGGTCGGCGTAGAACTGGCCCCCAATGCTAGTTAGCGCCGACACCATCTCTTCGGGCGAGCCGTACCCGAACATGCGCGCCAGCGCGGGGTTGACGCTGATAAAGCGTCCCGTGATGGTGCTCTGGAAGATCCCCTCGACGGCGTTCTCGAAGATGTCGCGGTACTTCTTTTCGGCCTCCCGCGAACCGATCTCCGCCTGCCTGCGCTCGGTGACGTCCCAGTAGTTGACGACGATGCCGCCGACGCGCGGGTCGTCGAGGAGGTTCCTGCCCGTGGCTTCGACATGCTTCACCGTGCCGTCGGCGTGGAGCATGCGAAACTCGGCAGTGGCGATGCCCCCGGGGGTGCCCGCGAGCGTGGCGAACTCGTCGCGCGCCAGCTCCAGGTCATCCGGATGGATGATGGAGGACCCGAAGGCGTTCTTGCCGACCCTGTCCTCGACCTTGTGGCCCAGGACGCGCTCGAGCGAAGGGCTGATGTAGCGGCTGGTGCCGTCCTCCTCGAGGATCGCTAGCACGTCGTACGAGTTCTGGACCAGCGCGCGGAACCGCTCCTCGCTTTCCCTGAGCGAGTCCTCGGACTTTTTTCGGTCGGTTATGTCCCTCGCGATACTGACTATCCCGCGCACGCTCGGGTCGTCGAGCAGGTTGTTGCGGATGGTCTCCAGGTGGCGGTAGGAGCCGTCGGCGTGCCGCACGCGCATCTGCAAGGGCGGCTGGACACCGGGTTTTTCGAGCGCCCTGGCCAGGGCTTCCTCGGCCCGTTTGCGATCTTCCGGGTGCACGTACTCGAAGGCCGAACCGCCAACCCTGTCCGCGGGATCGTAGCCGAGGACGCGCTCCAGGGCGGGGTTGTCGTAGCGGACGGTGCCGTCCGCGTCCATGATCGCCACGATGTCCGAGACGTTCTGGATCAAGGAGCTCAGCCGCTCCTCGCTGCGGCGCAACGCCTCTTCGGCGCGCTTGCCCTCGGTGATGTCCCGGGTGACGCCCAGGATGCCGAGGACCTCCTCGCCTTCCCCCCGCAACGGCACCCTGGTCGTCGAGAGGCATCTCTCGTTGCCCGCCTCGTCCACCAGGGTCTCTTCTTGATCGAGCAGCGCCCGTCCCGTCTCGACGATCCGCTGATCTTCGGCCCGAAAACGTTCCGCGAGCTCCGCCGGCAGGAAATCGAAGTCGGTCTTTCCTGCCACCTCCTCCTGCATTGCGGCTCCGAGAAGGCGAAGGTGCTCGGCGTTGTTCAGGAGATAGCGGCCCTCGGTGTCCTTGACGAAGACGCCATCCGGTAGGCTATCTATGAGCATACGCAACAGGTCCCGATCGCCAAACCCGCCCGCAGATACGAAACGTTGCAAAGGTTCCTGAGGCATCTCCTCGCTCCCTTACTGGGAGACACGAAATATAACAAAACTCGCGTCGTGCGTTTTGTAGCATACAAGGTGTCCCGATCGCCTGAAGGGCTCGGCGGCTCGACCGCTCCGGGGCCAGGCTTCTGGGCCGTCCGGGATCGTCTTCCAAGGTCGCCCGCGGCGTTCGATGAAAGCCAGCCTCGCAGGTTTACAACCAGCTTCGCCGTTGCCTATACTGCCGCCCTAAGGCAAGGGAGGCGACGAGACGGGGTGTCGGTTTCCGGAGAAGGTCGATCCCGCAGTCCGTGGACGGGTCGTGTGACACCACGGCCTTACCGGGTTCTGGAACGGGGGGGGATCTCCCTACACGGGACCATAGCCGGATTCCGCGCACATCTCCTATATTCCGGGGGGCCTGATCTCGGCCGCTAGCTCGTCGCTCTCTCGTACCGGAAAGGAGCAAGAGACTTGAGCAGGTTGCTTTTCAGCGGAGGGACGGTGGTTACCGCCGACGGCAGCTTCCGGGCTGACGTGCTGGTCGAGGACGAGAAGATCGTGGCCGTGGGCACCGATCTGCCGTCCAACGGCGCCGAGACCGTTGACGCCACGGGCAAGCTAATCATGCCCGGCTTTATAGACGCCCACACGCACATGGACATGCCCTTCGGGGGGACGGTGACCGCGGACGACTGGGCCACGGGCACCGAGTCTGCGGCTGCAGGCGGGACGACCATGATCATAGACTTCGCCCTGCAGGAAGAGGGCGGAACCCTGAACGGCGCGATCGAGGAGTGGACGAACAAGGCCCAGGGCAAGGCGGTCATAGACTACGGGTTCCACGTCGCGATCACAGATCTCAGGGACGAGATAAAGACCGAGCTGCCGAGCATAGCGGAGAAGGGCGTGGCCTCGATCAAGATCTTCATGGCCTACAAGGGCACCCCGCTCTACACCGAGGACGACGATCTCTTCGAGACCCTGCAACTGTCCAGGGATGCCGGCGTCCTCGTCCTCGTTCACGCCGAGAACGGGGACGCGATCGCGAAGCTGCAGGAGCAGGCGCTCGAGCGCGGGGACGTTGCCCCCCGGTTCCACGCCCTCACCCGTCCCGAGCCGGTCGAGGCCGAGGCGACGAACCGCGCGATCCGGCTGGCCGAGGTGGCGGGAGCCCCCATACTGGTCGTCCACGTCTCGTGCGCGGCGGCGCTCGAGGCGATCCACCTGGCCCACGAGCGCGGCCAGACGGTCTTCGCCGAGACGTGCCCCCAGTACTTCGCTTTTTCCTACGACGACCTGGCCCGCGAGGGCTTCGAGGGCGCCAAGTACGTCTGCTCGCCACCCTTAAGGGACGCGTCGAACAGGCCGGCGCTCTGGAACGGCCTGCGGTTCGGGGACCTCCAGATCTTCGGCTCGGACCACTGCTCGTTCAACTACGAGGGCCAGAAGGAGATGGGCCGCGACGACTTCACCAAGATCCCGAACGGCCTACCCGGCGCCGAGGAGCGCGCGATGACGCTCTGGACGCTCGGCGTGCGGGAGGGAAAGCTGACCGAGAACCAGTTCGTCGCGGTGCTCTCCACCAACCAGGCCCGCATCTACGGCGCCTATCCGCGCAAGGGCGCGCTGGTGCCCGGCGCCGACGCGGACATCGTGCTCTGGGACCCGGCGCTCCAGACCACGGCGACCCTTGGCAACAGGCACGGTAACGTGGACTACACGCCCTACGAGGGCATGACCTTCCACGGCGGGCCGGCCTCCGTGTACGTGAGGGGCAACCTGGTGTACGGGGACGGCGAGGTAGTCGGCGAGAGGGGCTCGGGCAGGTTCGTCGAGCGGAGCTTCGAGGCCGCGAACGTGGAGGTGAAGGTGTGAACCCGGAAGAACTGAGGGACCGGCACGGGACGGCGATGCCGTCGTGGATGCCGCTCTACTACGAGAAGCCGCTTGAGCTCGCGCGCGGCGAGGGGTTCAGGGTTTGGGACTCCGAGGGAAACGAGTACCTGGACTTCTTCGGCGGGATCGTCACCTGCATAAGCGGCCACGCGGTGCCCGAGATAACCGAGGCCATAAAAGGGCAGGTGGACAAGATACTGCACTCCTCGACGCTCTACCTGATCGAGAACCAGGTCAGGCTGGCCGAGAAGCTTATTGAGCTGGCCCCGATCTCGGGCGAGAAGAAGGCGTTCTTCGTTGGGAGCGGCTCCGAGGCAAACGAGGCGGCCGTTCTCTTCGCCACGTGCTACCGGAAATCTAGCGAGATCATCGCGCTGCGCTCCTCCTACCACGGCAGCACCTTCATGACGATGGGCATGACGGGCCAGAGCACCTGGAGCCCGACCTCTCGCTCGGGCCTCGACGTGGCCTACGCGCGCAACCCCTACCAGCTCCGCTGCGCCCTCTGCCGCAACGAAGGCGGGTGCAACCTCCTGTGCGCGGACGACGTGCGGGCGGTCATCGACGAGGAGACCACGGGCAACGTCGCCGCCTTTATCGCCGAGCCCATCCAGGGGGTCGGGGGCTTCGTCGAGGCGCCGCCCGGCTACTTCGAGCGGGTAAAGGGCATCCTGGACGAGAGCGGCGTACTCCTGATCGCCGACGAGGTCCAGACGGGCTTCGGCCGCACGGGCGAGCACTTCTGGGGCATCGACGCCTTCGACGTCGAGCCCGACATGATCGTGATGGCAAAGGGCATCGGGAACGGCCTCGCGATCGGCGCCGTCGTGGGCAAGGCCGAGGTGATCGAGTCCGTCACCCCCAAGCTCCACCTCTCTACCTTCGGGGGGAACCCCATCTCCTCGACCGGCGCGCTCGCCAACCTGAACTACATCCTGGACAACGACCTCCAGGGCAACGCGCACGAGGTCGGCACGCACCTGAAAGACCGGCTCCTGAGCATGGCCGAGGACCACGCGATCGTCGCCGAGGTGCGCGGGCGCGGCCTGATGCTCGCCCTGGAGCTCGCCGGGGAGGACCTTGCGCCGGACCCGGCCGCGGCCAACCGCTTCCTGGAGGCGTGCCGGACCCGCGGCCTTCTCGTCGGCAAGGGCGGGCTCAAGGCGAACACCATCCGCATCTCCCCGCCGCTCGTCGTCACGCGCGAGGCCGCGGACGAGGCGGCGGACATCATGGAGGAGGCCCTGGCCGAGGTCGAGGCCGGCGCCCGCGAGAGAGTGGGCTGATGCAGGCCCAAGACGTCGACTCCGGCCGCGCGGTCGAGGAGCTAAAGGAGCTGGCGGAGCTTACAGGCGGCCCAGACGGGGCCCGCAGGGTCGCCTGGACCGACGAGTGGGTGAAGGCCCGCGAGTGGTTTACGGGCAAGCTGCAAGAGATAGACGGCGTGGAGGTCGAGCGGGACGAGGCGGGGAACATCTGGGCGACCGCGCCCGGAGACTCCGAGAAGGCGGTCCTGCTCGGAGGTCACATAGACTCGGTCCCCAACGGCGGCTGGCTCGACGGCGCCCTGAACGTCGTCGGCGCGCTCGAGGTCCTCAGGGTACTCGCCCCGCAGCAGCGACCCGTGACCCTGCGGCTCGTGGACTGGGCCGACGAGGAAGGCGCCAGGTTCGGGCGCAGCCTCTTCGGGTCGAGCGCCGCCGCGGGCACACTCGAGCCCGACGACGTGCGCCAGCTCAAGGACAGGGACGGCGTCGCGCTGCCGGACGCCCTGACGGAGCACGGCGTCGACCTCGACCGGATGAACGAGTCGAGGAGCCAGCTCGAGAACGCGGCGGCCTACCTCGAGCTGCACATCGAGCAGGGCCCTGTCCTCGAACGCATGGACTACCCGCTCGGGGTGGTGCTCGGCACCTTCGGGGTCGAGCGCCACGCGGTCCGCTTCGCCGGCCAGCACGCCCACTCTGGCTCCACGCCGATGGACGTAAGGAGGGACGCGTTTATCGCGGCGGCCCGCTCGGCGATCGAGTTCCGCGACGACGCGTCGCGCCGCGACGACGTGCGGGCCACGACTGGCTTCGTCAACGTCAGCCCCGCCATCGTCACGGCCTTCAACGGGTGGTGCGAGATGTCCCTCGACCAGCGGGCGCTCGACCCGGTCGTGCTCGCCAGCATGCTCGACGCCGCTCAGGAGGCGACGGAGCGGATCTCCCAGGAAGAGGACGTCTCGGTCGAGTGGGAGAGGCTCTGGCGCATAGAGCCCATCCTCTTCGACGAAGAGCTCATCGGGCTCGCCGAGGAGGCCTGCGAGGAGGTGGCCGGCAAATCGCACCGGCTGCCCAGCGGCCCCCTGCACGACGCGGCCTCCATGGCGCCCCTCATGCCGACGGTCATGCTCTTCGTCAAGAGCCTCAAGGGCCTGAGCCACACAAAAGACGAAGACACGCCGGAGGAAGACCTCGAGCTCTCGGTGCGGGCGCTGCACCGTCTCGCGGTAAGGACGATGGACTGGGCCGAAGGGTAGGGAGGCGGGAAGGGGGGTACACGACCCCCTCCAAAATCCCGGGTACGAAGCGACGGAAGGGAGGCACATGGAGCGAGAAGAGTTCAGGGATCTGGGGGTGCGCGACGCGGCCCAGCTAGCGCGGATAAAGGCCGAGGTCAGCGCTTCGAACCTTTACAACGACGACCTCGCGCCGACCGGTCCCGAGGAGCGGACCTGGACGACGTACAACCTGACGGCGCTCTGGATCGGGATGTCCATCGTCATCACGACCTACCTCCTGGCCTCGGGCCTGATGGCCGCCGGGATGAACTGGTGGCAGGCGCTCCTGACCATCTCCCTCGGGAACATCATCGTCCTGATCCCGATGCTCCTCAACGGGCACGCCGGGACCAAGTACGGCGTTCCTTTCCCGGTGTTCGTGCGCGCCTCGTTCGGGGTGAGGGGGGCCAACTTCGCCGCGATAGCGAGGGCCCTCGTCGCCTGCGGCTGGTTCGGGATACAGACCTGGCTCGGCGGGGCGGCGCTCGACGCCCTCGTCACCGCCGCGTGGGGCGGCTGGGCGAACGTCGCGGGCCACACCTTCATCGCCTTCGCGGTGTTCTGGGCGATACAGGTCGTGATCATCCTCACCGGCATCGAGGGCGTCAAGTGGTTCGAGTCCTTCGCCGCGCCGCTCCTGATCGGCGGCGGCATCGCGCTGTTAGTCTGGGGCTTCGTGGCCGGCGGCGGCGTCGGCAACGTCTTCGCGACCTCCGCGGAGCTGCAGACGGGGCAGGCGCCGTTCTGGGCGATCTTCTGGCCCTCGCTTGCGGCCAACGTGGGGTACTGGATCACGCTCTCCCTCAACATCCCCGACTTCACGCGCTACGCGCAGAGCCAGCGCTCCCAGATCATCGGGCAGGCCATAGGGCTGCCCCTCACGATGACGGCCTTCTCGTTTATCGGGATCGCGGTCACCGCGGCCACCATCGTGGTCTTCGGGGAGGCGATCTGGGACCCCGTGCAGCTCGTGACGCAGCTCACCGGCGGCATCCCGGCGCTCCTGATCCTGGCCATGTTCGTGATCGCGATAGCCCAGATATCGACGAACATGGCGGCGAACGTGGTCTCGCCCTCGTTCGACTTCTCGAACCTCGCGCCGAAGGTCATCTCTTTCCGCATGGGCGGCCTGATCACCGCCGTAATCGGCGTCCTCTCGTTCCCCTGGGTGCTCCTCGAGACCGCCGGCGCCTACATCTTCACCTGGCTGGTCGGCTACGGCAGCCTCCTCGGGGCGATCGGGGCCGTGATGATCGCGGACTACTGGATCATCCGGCGCCGCCAGCTCTCGCTGGCCGACCTCTACAAGCACGACGGCCTCTACGCCTACTCCGGCGGCTGGAACTGGCGCGCGATAGTCGCCGTCCTGATCGGGGTCTGCCCCGTGCTGCCCGGGTTCTTCAAGGCGGCCACTACCCCAGGCTTCGCCGGCGTCTTCGAGAACCCGTCGTTTATCGAGGGGCTCTACAACTACGGGCTCTTTTTCACGTTCTTCGTCTCTGGCATCTCGTACCTGCTCCTGAGCACGATCCCGGGCCTCGCCCCGCAGGCGCGCCGGGAGCCAGGGACCACCTAGGGAGCATCGGTGCCGGACGCATCCACCTACGCCCTTTTCGTCGCCGCCTCGCTGGCGCTGACGCTGGTGCCGGGCCCGGCGGTCTTCTACATCGTCGCCCGCAGCGTGGAGGGGGGAGGGCGGCTGGACTGGTCTCGGTGCTCGGGATCGGCGCGGGCGGCCTGGTCCACATATTCTTCGCCGCCGTCGGGCTCTCGGCCGTCCTGGCCTCGTCGGCGGCCGCCTTCTCGGTGGTCAAGTGGCTCGGCGTGGCGTACCTGTTCTACCTTGGCCTGCAACGCATCCTCGCCCGCGATGAGGAGAGCGGCGCGGTGACCGTGCAGAACGAGCCGCTCTCGCGCGTGTTTTCGCAGGGCGTGATCGTCAACGTCCTCAACCCGAAGACCGCGCTCTTCTTTCTGGCCTTCCTGCCGCAGTTCGTCGATCCCTCGCGCGGAGCCGTGCCGGCCCAGGTGGTCCTGCTCGGCATCACGTTCGTCACGCTCGCACTTTGCACCGACGGCCTCTACGCCCTGCTCTCCGGCACCGCCGCGGACTGGCTGAAGCGGCGCAACGAGAGCCCGGGGTTCAGGCGCGGACAGCGCTACGTCTCCGGCGGCATCTACATCGTCCTGGGCGCCGTCACCGCGGTCTCGGGCTCCGGAAAGAATTGAGGGAGGTAGCGATGGAGTCCGCGGTCTTCGAAAGCTGGCTCGACGCTTACAAGCGGGCGTGGGAGGCCAGGGACCCGGAGGCCGCGGCGGATCTGTTCACCGAAGACGCGACCTACCACGAAACCCCCTTCGACGAGCCCTCGAGGGGACACGAGGGGATCTACGAGTACTGGTCCGATGTACCGCGAACCCAGAGGAACGTCCGCTTTTCCTACGAGATCCTCGCCACAACGGAGGGCGGAGGAGTAGCCCATTGGCGGGCAAACTTCGTGAGGCTACCGGCAAACGCTCCGGTGGTGCTCGACGGGATCTTCCTGGTAAAGCTGAACGCCGACGGGCGCTGCGCGGAGTTCCGCGAGTGGTGGCACAAGCGAGAGGAGAAAGTGAGCTAGCATGGACTTCGGAGTAACCTTGCAGACCGACCCGCCTGCCTGGCGGGTAGTCGAGCTCACCAAAAAGGCCGAGGATCTCGGTTTCACCTACGCCTGGACCTTCGACTCGCACGTCCTGTGGCAGGAGCCCTACGTCATCTACTCGCAGATGCTCTCCGCTACCGAGAGGATGGTCGTCGGTCCCTTCGTCACCAACCCCGCGACGCGGGACCCCTCGGTAACGGCCTCGACCTTCGCCACCCTGAACGACATGTTCGGCAACCGCACGATCTGCGGCATCGGCCGCGGCGACTCGGCCCAGCGGGTTCTGGGCAGAAAGCCGACCAAACTGGCCGAGGTCGAAGAAGCGATGCACGTGATCAAGGAGCTGGCCGAAGGCAGGGAGGTCGACTACGGCGGCACTGGCGTCCGCATCCCGTGGGTCAAGGACGGCAAGCTCGACGTGTGGATGGCAGGCTACGGCCCGAAGGCGCTGAGCTGCGTCGGGCGCAAGGCCGACGGCTTTATACTGCAGCTGGCCGACCCCGTGATCCTGGAGTGGACCATGCGATACGTCCACGACGCCGCCACCGAAGCGGGCCGCGACCCTAAAGACGTCAAGATCTGCGTCGCGGCCCCGGCATACGTCGGGGACGACCTGGCCCACCAGCGCGAGCAGTGCCGGTGGTTCGGTGGCATGGTAGGTAACCACGTGGCCGACCTGGTCTCGCGCTACGGCCATGACGGCGAGGTCCCGAGCGCCCTCACCGAATACATTAGGGCACGCGAGGAATACGACTACACCCACCACGGCAGGACGGGACATCCCTCGACCGAGTTCGTCCCAGATAACATCGTGGACCGCTTCTGCGTGCTTGGCACCGTCGAAGACCACGTAGCGAAGTTGGGAGAGCTAGAGGATCTCGGCGTAGATCAGTTCAACATCTACCTCATGCACGACGCCAAGGAGGAGACGCTGGACGCTTACGGGGAGGAGATCATGCCCGCCCTGGAGGCGAAGTCTGCCGTGTAACCTGCCTTCCGGGCTGGTAGGGGACCAGTTCATCCCGAAAACCGAACGGGTGTGAGAGGACGCCCTGCCAGCATTTCTTTCTGACCCACGCTCGCCACGCCTGGCCCGAGGGGGTAGCGTTCCGTGCCATCAATAGAATATGCTTGCAAGATGGAGGGCGCATAGATGGCGGACCCGGCGGTAAGCGTCCGGGATCTGGCCTATACGTACAGGGGACAGGAAGGGTTCGCGCTGGACGGCGTTAGCCTCGAGGTGGCCGAGGGCGAGTTCGTCGTCGTGATGGGCCACTCGGGGGCGGGGAAGAGCACGCTGTGTGCCTCGCTGAACGGATTGATCCCCCACTTCTTCCGGGGCCGGATGCAGGGCGAGGTGCGTATCGAGGGCCGCTCGACCCGCGAAGGTAAGGTCGGCGAGTTCGCCAGGGACGTGGGGCTCGTCTTCCAGGACTTCGAGGCCCAGCTCTTCTCTACCAACGTGGCCCTCGAGGTGGCTTTCGGGCCCGAGAACTTCGAGGTCGAGCGCGAGGAGATGGTGCGGCGCGTGGAGAGCGTGCTGGGTCAGGTGAAGCTCGAGGGCTTCGATGGTCGTCAGCCGGCGACGCTCTCGGGAGGGCAGAAGCAGCGGCTGGCCATAGCGTCGGTACTGGCGATGGAGCCGCGCGTTCTGTGCCTGGACGAGCCGACCACGGACCTCGACCCGATAGGGAAGCTGGGCATCTTCGAGATAGCCGAAGACCTCAAGGATCGCGACGACGTCACCCTCGTAGTCGTGGAGCACGAGACCGAAGAGACGCTCGAGGCCGACCGCATAGTGGTGCTGCGCGAAGGCAAGGTCGTCGCCGACAGGCCGGCCCGCGAGGTGCTGCGCGACGTCGAGCTCCTCGAAGAGGCGAGCGTCATGCCCCTTGGGGTAGCCCGCTTTTTTCGCGACATGGGTCTGTGGGAGGCGCAGCTACCGCTGACGCCGCGAGAGGGGATCGGCGAGTTCAGGAGGCGAGGGTGGCAGGTGAGCGAGGAGCGCCACCGGGCACTCGTGAAGGCTGACGCGGAGCGGGAGCGGGGCTACGGGGAGGACCTGATCGAGGTCGAAGACCTCTCCCACCGATACCCGAACGGCGTCCTGGCTCTGGAGGGGGTGAACCTACGCCTGCGGCGGGGCGAGTTTCTCGCCGTTCTGGGCCAGAACGGCTCGGGCAAGACCACGCTGGTCAAGCACTTCAACGGGTTGCTGGAGCCCACGCAGGGATCTGTGCGGGTGGAGGGGGAGGAGACCTCGAAGCAGGGGATACGCGGCCTCGGGCAGCGGGTCGGCTACGTCTTCCAGAACCCAGACCACCAGATCTTCTCGGACACCGTCTTCGATGAGGTGGCTTTCGGCCCGAAAGTCAGGGGCTTCGAGGAAGACGATATCAAAGAGCGTGTCACCGAGGCGCTCGCCGCGGTCGGGCTGGAGGGCCGCGAGGAGGAGGATCCCTTCGGGCTCACAAAGGGCGAGCGCCAGCGCGTGGCCGTGGCCTCCGTTCTTGCCGTGCGTCCGGAGGTCCTGATCCTGGACGAGCCAACCACCGGCCTCGACTACTCCGAACAGAGGAACATGATGGACCTGGTCCGGAGGTTGAACGAGGCGGGCTCGACGATCGTCGTAGTCACCCACACCATGTGGGTCGTCGCCGAGTACGCCCACCGCGTGGTCGCGATGAAGGACGGCGGGACGGCGCTCTCCGGCACCGTCCGGGAGGTCTTCTCTCGGGAAGAGGAGTTGCGGGACGCCGCCCTGCGGCCGCCGCACATAGTCTCCCTCGGCAATTCGCTGG
Organism: uncultured Rubrobacteraceae bacterium; assembly: GCA_963800975.1. Taxonomy (GTDB): domain Bacteria; phylum Actinomycetota; class Rubrobacteria; order Rubrobacterales; family Rubrobacteraceae; genus JALYGY01. Next base: position 263,169 of record CAWDDB010000005.1, read on the forward strand.
GTCACACCGTGCTCTCCGTCGAGGAGATGATGCGGGTGACCGAGGAGCGGTAGTGGACCCGTTTCTGTACCTGGACCGGAACACTTGGGTTCACCGCCTGGACCCGCGCACCAAGATGTTCCTTCTGGTCGGGACCTTCGTGCTGGCGTTGCTGTTCTCCAGCCCGGTCTACGGGCTCGTCGTGTTCGCGGTCGTGATCGCGTTCGGGGCGGCGGCGAGGTCGCTGGCGAACCTCAAGCGGATCTGGTTTCTGCTCGTCATGATCGCCGTGGTCAGCGTTGTGTTGTGGAGCATCTTCGGGAGCGGGGAGACCCCGCTGTTCGCGTTCGTGGAGCTCGAGGCGGTGCTCTACGGCATCGGATCGGCCTTGAAGATAGACACGACCATCGTCGCCGGCATGATCTTCCTCTCGACCACCCGCAACGAGGAGATCACGACGGGGCTGGTGAGGCTCGGCATCCCTTACCGGTTCGCCTTCGCCGTCTCCACGGCGCTGAGGCTGGTGCCGACCATCGTGGCCACGGGCTCGACGATAGGCCAGGCGCAGCGCTCGCGCGGGCTTGACCTCGACTCCGGCGGCGTGCTCGCGCGCGTCCGCAAACGGGTCCCCTTGCTGATCCCGGTCTTCGTCTCCACCATACGCTCGACCAACGTGTTCAGCATGGCGCTTGAGTCGAAGGGTTTCGGCGCCAGCAGCGGGCGCACCTACTTTTTGCGGCTGGCGCTGGACCGCCGCGACGCGATAACGCTGCTGGTGTTCGCGGCGTTTTTCGCGGCGGCGGTCGCGCTGCGGGTAATGGGTTACGGCGTGCTGGAAGGGTTCAGCAGGTGAGAAGCTGTCAGCGGCCAGCTTTTGGCCATCAGCCGTCACGTGCGGCGCGGAACGCTGGAGCAACCACGGAGCAGGGGCTGCGTCAGGAAGCTTCAATGGCTCTGGCCGAGGATGAACGAAGGCGAAACCACGCGTCGATGGGAACTACCTAGGGCTGACCGCTGATGGCTGACAGCTCGAAAGCGACTGAAAGGAGCAATGATGCGGGAGATCTTCACGATGTGGCGGCACACCCAGATGGTGGTTCTCGTCGCCCTTACGGCGGCCATCTACGCGGCCACGCTTATACCAACCCAGTTCCTCCCGATCATACCCGGCTTCACCAACCTGAGGCCGGCCAACGTGTTCCCGTTCGTCTTCGGGCTCCTGTTCGGTCCGGCCGGCGCGTGGGGGGCGGCGATAGGGAACCTGATCAACGACTTCTTCGGCACCTTGGGGCTCGGGAGCATCGGCGGCTTTATTGGCAACTTCTTTCTAGGGTACCTGCCTTACAAGATGTGGCACACCTTCTTCAGGCGGGGAGAAGATATGGAGCCGAACACCAACTCGGGCAAGAAGCTCGCTGTCTTTGTGGCCATCGTGGTGCTGGCCTCCGTCATCTGCGCGGTCTGGATCGCCTGGTTCAACGACCTGCTCGGCTTCGTGCCGTTCGCGGCCCTGAGCACGATCATCGCGTTTAACAACCTGATAGCCGGCGTCGTCCTCGGGCCCATATTGTTGCTTGTCCTCTACCCGAGGGTGAAGCGGTGGGGCCTGCTGTGGACCGAGATCATGTCCCCTGATGAGGTCTCGGCCTCGAGGTTCTCCCGGCTCGGCAACGTGCTGATGTGGGTGGGCGGCATCGGCGGCATGGCCGTTGGCCTCGTGCTCGGGCTCGGGATCTACCAGCAGGGAGTCGCCGCGGCCGGGTTCGCGCCGGACGCGGGAGGAACGGGCGGCCTGACGATAGCGCTGGCCCTCCTGCCTTTCCTCGCCCTCATAGTCGTCGCCAGCTTCATGCTCGGCGGGCGCGAACAGGTCGAGGCCGCCGAGGAACAGGACGAGACGTAGCCTGCTACGTCTCTACGTCTCGAGCCTGACGAGATAGCCTTCGCTAGGCGGGGCGTAGAAGAAGCCAGCGTTGCGGGCACCGAGGGCGGTGTTCACGATGATCGCGCCCCCAAGGTAGTCGAGCACCTCGGAGGTGTCCGTGAACTCCACGGAGACGGCGTCGTAGTCGGCGTAGCGGGCCTTGAGGTCGCGGGTGATGAGCGTGTAGTCCTCCCGGCTGCGCGAGCGGGTGTCCACGACGAGCTGGGTCGAGCGACCCCCCATGCTCTCGGCCGGCGTCTTCTCCAGGATCGCGTAGGCTGGCACGTTCTTGGGCCGCTCGAAGCTACCCACGGGGATCTCGGCTAGTTGCCTGGCGAGGTCCCTGTCGCCCTCGTCGAAGACCCCCGGCGCGGCGCGGACCTCGGGGGTCTCGAGCGCGCTGATGGGTCCCTCGCCGGCCCGCCACACGAGCACGAATACCACCGCCAGGAGGATCAGGAAGGCCACGCGCAGCAACGTCGCCCTCCGGACGGGTGGTGCGGATACGTTAATGGGTGGTGTTCAGCCGGAGAAGAAGCCCGTGGTGTCCCAGATCAGGAAGAGCCCGTCGCTCTTCGGGTCGTGGGAGACGCTAACCAGCTTCCAGCTGTGTCTCGCGTTCTCGTTCATGGCTTCCTGCAGCGCTACGAGCGAGGCGCCCTCCTCGCCGCTGGGCAGCGGGACGTACTCGGCGTGGTAGCGCTCGGACTCCGGCCTGCCGTGGGATTCCCTCTGTTGCTCGGCCATCGATGCCTCCCGTCCTTGTGCATAGATGACCCGAATAATAGCGTTTCGGGGATTTCCGCGCGAACGCGGGTCGGCGGGGAAGGCCCTCTCCGATTGTGAACGATTGAGCTATCCGGCTTGCGAGATGTATTAGAATATGGAATGTTGGAAGCTTGCATTTAAGAGGAGTGTTTGGGATGTCCGGGACATACGACGTGGTGATCGTAGGCTCAGGTCCGGCGGGGTACACGGCGGCTCTCTATGCCGCGCGGGCGAACCTCGGCGTCCTGCAGTTTCAGGGCTTCGAGGTCGGTGGGCAGCTCATGCTCACTTCGGACGTGGAGAACTACCCCGGTTACAAGGACGGCGTGGTTGGCCCCGACATGATGGACGACTTCGAGGCGCAGGCCGCGCGCTTCGGGGCGGAGATGCGCCCCGAGAACGTCGAGAGGGTCGACCTCTCCGAGCGGCCGTTCAAGGTGTGGGCCGAGGGCGAGGACGAGCCCGTCCTCGCTAGGTCCGTCGTCATCGCCACGGGGGCCAAGGCCAAGTGGCTCGGGCTGCCGGGCGAGAGCCGCCTCATGGGCCGCGGCGTCAGCGGCTGCGCCACCTGCGACGGCTTCTTCTTCAGGGACAAGACGGTCGCGGTCGTCGGCGGCGGCGACACGGCGATGGAGGAGGCGCTCTTCCTCACCAAGTTCGCGGCCGAGGTGCTCCTGATCCACCGCCGCGACCAGTTCAGGGCGTCCAAGATAATGCTTGACAGGGCGCGCAACAACTCCAAGATCACGTTCCTGACCGGTACGGTGGTCCAGGACGTCCTGGGCGAGGAGAGCGTCAAGGCGATCGTGGTGGAGAACCTCGAGACGGGCGAGGAGCGCGAGATCGCGGTGGACGGCTTTTTCGCGGCGATCGGCCACGCCCCGGCGACCGGCCTCTTCGTGGGCCAGGTCGAGATGGATGAAGGCGGCTACGTCGTGCAGAGGGAGCACACCATGACCAGCGTGCCCGGCGTGTTCGCCGCGGGCGACGTCTCGGACAAGCGCTACCGCCAGGCGGTCACCGCCGCGGGGGACGGCTGCCGCGCGGCCATCGACGCCGAGCGCTGGCTCGAGGAGCAGGGCGAGGCCGAGGGCGCCGAGGATCCCGCCGTGTGGAATGCGGAGAAGGAGCGGGACCCGGCCAGCCTGTAATCCCTCCCATAACCCTCTTGTGCGAACGCAAGGAGCGCCCCCGGCTTTCGTGCCGGGGGCGCTCCTCTCTGGTGTGGCCGGCGTAGTGGCAGGTACAATGCGGTCGCCATGGTGGGGGATAGATCGGCGTGAGCAAGAAGACCATATTGCTCGTCGAGGACGACCGGGACCAGGTAGACCTGGCCATGCGCGCCTTGCGCAAGCACGGCATCGTCGAGGAGGTGGACGAGATCGTGGTCGCCGGTGACGGCGAGGAGGCGCTCGACTACCTGCTTGGGGAGGGCGACCGGGAGCCCCCGACGATGCCAGAGTTTGTTCTACTGGACGTGCACCTGCCGAAGGTGGACGGGCTGCAGGTACTCGAGCGGCTGCGCGAGCACGAGCGGACCGAGCTACTGCCCGTCGTCCTGTTCTCGTCCTCGCAGGAAGAGGTCGCCCACGGTTACAGGCTAGGCGCGAACAGCTACGTGACCAAGCCCACGAACTTCGACGAATTCTCCGAGGCCATGCGGATCCTGGGCTGGTACTGGCTCAACCTGAACGAGTCGCCGTAAGAGGAGGCCCCTACGGGCATACCTCCGCCACAACCCCCGGGGCCCAGCGAGAGACTTAGGTCGGCCGAGATTTTGTCCGCCACCACAACATCCTTATCCTGCCCGTGGAGCCCCGGAGGCGGATACCGCACCCCGAAGGGGACTGGGACGTCGATCTATGCAAGATCCCGTACGCCAAGTTCCCAGAACCTACCTTCCACGTGATCCGGGGAATTAGGGATCGCTAGTCCGCCAGCTCCTCCTTCGGGGCCGCATCGGGGCGCAGCCACAGCGAGACGTATCCTGGTCGCAGCGTCTCGCCCACCACCCCCACCAGGTGGCCGCTCAGCGTCCCGAGGTCGGTCTCGTCGCGCAGCCTGGCCGAGAACGCGTCAATGGTCTTCTTCGCGTCGTACTTGCTGCGGTAGAAGCGGCGGTCCACGAACCACTGAACACGATGCCTCACGGGAATGGATAGCGCCGCTATCGTGAGGGTAGAGGCCACGATCGCCAGCTGCGACTCCTGCCCCGTCAACGTGCGGATCACGTACTGCATGGAGACAACGATAGCCAGGTACGTCTGAGAAGCCTGTTGTATCGGAAGGCCGCGGCACATTTGGACCGGGAAGCTACCCCAATGTATCGTGGCACGGTTTGCAACAGGCTAGCCCCGTTCGCCGGTTCATCCGAGCTGTACGGGCTCGCCTCGGGCACGGACCACCCTCTCCGCCTCAGGGCTTCTCCGAGCGCGTCTTGTTGCCTGCCCCGCTATTGGCGCTGACAAGCTGGTTCTCGGCGAGCTCGCGGTAGAGCGCGTCCGAGGTCAGGAGCTCGTCGTGGGTGCCGACGCTGCTGACCCGGCCGCCGTCGAGGACCACGATCCTGTCGGCGTCCACCACCGTCGAGAGGCGGTGGGCGACCACCATGACGGTGCACCTCTCGGAGACGCGGGCGATCGCGTCCCGCAGGGCCAGCTCGTTGCGGGTATCGAGCTGGGAGGTGATCTCGTCCAGCAGCAACAGGCGGGGCCGCGCGAGAAGGGTCCTGGCTATGGCGATGCGCTGGCGCTCTCCGCCGGAGAGCAGGACGCCGCCGTCCCCGACCTCGGTGTCGAGCCCGCGCGGTAGTCCTTCGACGAACGACCGCAGGTTCGTAAGGTCGAGCGCCTCCCGAAGCTCCTCCGTCGCGGCGGGGTTGGCGTAGAGAAGGTTCTGCCGGATGGAGCCGGCCATCACCGGCGAGTCTTGCTCGACGTACCCGATCGCGCCGCGCAGCTCGTCGAGCGGCACGTCCTTTACGTCCCGTCCATCGAGCAAGATCGTCCCCGCGTCCGCCTCGTAGAACCGCTCCAGGAGGGCAAAGATAGTGGACTTTCCCGACCCCGAGGGTCCGACCAGCGCGGTCCGCGAGAGGGCCGGGACCTCGAAGGAGACCCCGCGCAGCACGTCGCGCCCGGGTACGTACCCGAACCGCACGGAGTCGAACTCGACCGCCGGTACCCTTTCGTCCCCCGACGAGGTTGGTACGGAAATGTGGCCAGCCCCTTCCGGCTCGGTTGGGGCCGAGAGCACCTCTTTGATCCGGTCCACCGCTGCCAGGCCGCGCTGAAAGTCGGTGAAGGAGGTAAAGACCATGACGAGCGGCCCGACGAGGTATAGCAGGTACAGCAAGAAGGTGACGAGGTCCGAGAGTTCGATCGCGCCCGAGGCCAGCCTCACCCCGCCGATTGCGAGCACGAGCACGAACGAGCCCTGGATGGCGACCATGCTGGCCGGCTCGACGATGGATTCGAGCTTCGCCGAGCGCACGCCGGCGCGGTACGCGCCCTCGGCCCGCGCGTTGATGGAGGTCTCCTCGCGTCCCTCGGCCCGGCTGACCTTGACGGTTCGGATCGCGCGCAGCGCGCGGTCCAGGGCTGAGCCCAGGGCGCCCACGCTCCGCTGGGCCTCCTCGCTCGCCTCGCGCACCCCGGAGGAGATCGCGAGCACCGAGCCGGCGGCGACCAGCACGCACATAAGCGAGACGCCGAGCAACACCGGGTCGATAATGACCATCAGGACTACCGCGCCGACCAGGGTAAGGGCGCCGGAGAGCGACTCGGTGATGCTGGAGGTGAGCGCTGTCCTCAGCAGGGTCGTGTCGGTGTTGACCCGGGAGATCAAGTCCCCCGCCCGGCGACGGTCGTGTTCTGGGACCGGAAGGCGCAGGAGGCGAGAGATCAGGGCGCGCCTCAGGTCGAAGACCACCCGCTCGCCGGTCCTGGCGAGCAGGTAGCGCTGGACCCCCGAGAGCGCGGCGTCCAGCGCGAAGAGCGCGACGAGCACCCCGACCGGCGCCCACACCGAGCTCCTTTCCGTGACCGCGTCGATCACGGCGCCGACGGCCAGCGGTTGCGCGAGCGCCGCGAGCGTGGCGAGTACCCCGAGCCCAAGCGCGACGGCGATGGCGCCGCGTTGCGGCCGGGCGAACGACAATAGCTCCAGGACGTTGGCTTTGGACGAACCCATTGCCTTCTTCTACGGAACCCGGGCCGGCGGGTTGCGAGGGCGTGTCATCGCCCGATTCGTGCTGGCCGCGGGCGTGCGGTCCCTACTTGTCGCTTCTGATGTACCTTTCGAACTCGTTCCAGGGGAGGCAGTTGATCACGCTTCCCTTCTCGACCCACGCCCGCCTGGCCTGCGAGACGCCGAACTTCGCGAAGGAGAGGGCGGTCTCGTCGTGGGCGTCGGTGTCTATGGTGATGCGGACGCCGGCGCCTATGGCCTCCCTCAGGTAGGGGACGGAGAGGTCGAGTCGGTCCACGTAGGCGTTGTGCTCGAGGGCCGTGTTCGTGGCGGCTGCCTCATGGATAAGGCGCGAGACGTCCACCTCGTATGGGTCGCGGCGGTTGAGGAGGCGGCCGGTGGGGTGGCCGATGGTGCGCACGTGCGGGTTGTTGATCGCCCTGACGATGCGCTCGGTCATGGCCTTCTCGCCGATGTTGAACGAGGTGTGGACCGAGGCGACCACGAAGTCCAGCTCGGCCAGGAGGTCGTCCTCGTAGTCCAGGGTCCCGTCCTTGAGCACGTCGACCTCGGAGCCGTTGAGGAGGTGGATCTCGCCGTACTTCTCGTCGGCTTCCCGCACCGACTTGATCCTGGCCTTCAGACGCTCGGGAGAGAGGCCGTTGGCGACCTTTAGGCTCTGAGAGTGGTCGCAGAAGACCAGGTACTCGTAGCCCAGCTCGATCGCGGCCTCCGCCATGCTCTCTATGGTTCCTTTGCCGTCCGACCAGTTCGTGTGCACGTGCAAGTCGCCCCGGATATCCGAGACCTCGATGAGATCCGGCAGCTCGCCTTTCGCGGCGGCCTCGATCTCCCCCGTGTCCTCCCTGAGCTCAGGCGGTATGTACGGCAGCTCGAGCTTGGCGTACAGGTCTTCCTCGGTCGCGACGGGCTCGTAGTTGCCCGTCCCTGCCTCCGCGAGGCCGTACTCGGAGATGTTTATCCCCATCTTCACGGCCCGCTCGCGCAGGACGATGTTGTGGGCCTGGCCGCCCGTGAAGTGGTGCAGCAGCGAGCCGAATGCCTCATCGTCTACGATCCTGAGGTCTATCTCGACCCCGTCGCGCAGGACGAAGACCTTCTTCGGTCCGTGGGCCAGGACCTCGTCGGCGAACGGCGCCTCGGCGAAGGCGTCGGCCAGGGCCTCGGGGTCCGAGCTCGAGGCGACGACGTCGATGTCGCCGATCGTCTCCTTTTTGCGTCTGAGGGAGCCCCCGATCTCCGCCCTGATAGTAGAAGGGTGGGAGCGCACGAACTCCAGCATCTCCTCGCCCAGGTCCGTTGCCGTGTCGAGGAGCATGCGGCGCTCCTGGGCGTTGTAGTTGCGGGCGGCGCGCAGGATCTTGTCCGCGCTCTTCTTCCCGAAGCCTTTGAGGCCGGCGATCTGGCTTTCCTCGAGCTCGGCAAGCTCCGCGACGCTCTCGACGCCGAACTCCTGCCAGAGGGTGTGGACCGTGCGCGGTCCGACGCCCGAGAGGTGTGTCATCTCGACCAGGCCGGCGGGTATCTCTTCGAGCAAGCCCGCCAGCACCTCGGGCGTGCGATCCTCGGCGAGGTCCCGGATCACCTCGGCCGTCGCGGGGCCCACGTGCGGCAGAACGGTGAGGTCCTCGACCTCGGTGGCCGGACGGCCGAGGGATGCGACCGACTCCGCCGCCCGCTGGTAGCCAAGGACGCGGTAGTACGCCTCGCCCTTGATCTCCATGAGGGTGGCAATCGCCTCGAGGGTGCGGACTATCTCCCCGTTTCGCAACTCGCCTCCTAGCTTATAAGAAACGGACTCGCCTGAATTCTACCGTCTCGCGCGCCACAACCATCCCGGAATGCGCACCATGTCGTGCGCCAAAACGCCTCCGGCTTCATACCGCCACTACCGCGAGCGCCGCCAGTCCCCCAGGCGTACCGGCCATCTCGTCCCAGCTCTCGCCCGAGTCCGAGGTGCGCAAGATGGATCCATCCCCGAGCCCCGCGTAAAGGACGCCCGGCGTCTCGGGATCGGCGGCCAGGGCGTAGGGGAAGGCGACGAGGCCCTCAAGCACTTCCTCCCACCGTCCCCCGTCCCGACGGCGGTAGATGGCGGCGCCCGAGGGGCCGGGCCCGTGCGCCTGCATCGGCCCCGAGGCCGCCGAGGCGTAAACCAGGGTGGGGTCTTCGGAGTCTACGGCCAGCCCCCAGGCGTAGTGGAGACCCATCCCCTCGTCGGCGGCGGTCCAGCTGTCGCCGAAGTCCCCGCTCTCGGCGAACCCGCCGCCGCCCGCCTCGTAGAGCGTTTCGGTCGCCACCGGGTGTGCGGCGAGGGAGTGGCAGTCGGCGTAGGCGCCAGGCCGCTGATCCTGCCAGGTCTCCCCGCCATCGGTGCTGCGTACGACACCCCCGAGCTCGATGCCGGCGACCACGAGACCCGGGTCGGCGTGGGAAAGCGAGATCGCGCGCACGTGTGAGGTCCACGGGCGGGGCGGGAAGCTCCAGGTCGGGGCGGAGGGGAGGTTTCTCAAGCCCTCCAGCTCGCGCCACGAAGCCCCGCCGTCGCGGCTGACGAACAGCGCGCTCGGCTCAGTGCCGGCGTAGAGCGCCCCGCCCGCGGGGGAGACGGCCACGGCCGTGACCCTGGGGTGCTCTACCCCGGAGAGCGCTTCCCAGCTCTCGCCGCCGTCCTCGCTCTTGAACAGACCCTCGTCCGTGGTACCGACGTAGACGGTCTCGGGGTCCGCTGGATCTACCGCCACGCACCTGGCGCCTCGGTCTTCGAGCGTCGTCTCGATCCTGCCGTTCTGCACGATCGCCACGGCGCTATCAGCGGCCGAATAAAGCCGGATCATCCCGCGATCACCTCTCTCGGCGTAGCCTCTCCTCTCGGGCACGAGTATGCGATACCGCTCCTCTGGGCACAACCGAGGAGCAGGGGGTTGTCTCCCTCCTCTCAACATTCTCTCAAAGAGGAGGGATAGAATGGTCTGCATGCTCAAGACCCTGGTGAGAGAGCGCAACGAGATCTTGCGCTGGGTGGCGGACCGCCTGACCCTGGCGACCACCCTGTGGCTGGCGGCCACGCTCGCCGTATCGGCCTTCGTGGTCTGGGCATTCGTGGAGATCGTGGACGAGGTGGTCGAGGGCGAGAGCACCCGCTTCGACCGGTCCGTTTTGCTCTGGATCAACGCCCACGCCCCGGAGTGGCTCGATGGCCCGATGCGCATAATCACGGCACTCGGAGATTACTGGGTGGTGGTCCCGCTCCTCGCTGTTACCCTCCTCATCTTCTACCGCAAGGGTTGGAAGGTCTCCGCCGTGCTGCTCGTCGTCTCCACCGTTGGCGGCTTCCTGCTCACGACGGTCCTCAAGGCGGTCTTCGAGCGGTCGCGACCGGAACTCTTCGAGGCGGGCTACACGGCCTCCTTCTACTCCTTCCCGAGCGGTCACGCCACTATCGCGGTCGGATTCTACGGGACGCTGACCGTGATCCTGGCCTACCGCCTGCGGGGGTTCGCGCGGTGGGCCGTGGTGGCCCTCGGGGTGGCGCTGGTGCTCCTGATCGGCTTCAGCAGGCTCTACCTCGGGGTTCATTACCCGACTGACATCCTGGCCGGGTATCTCTCCGCGCCGCTGTGGGTGATCAGCGTCGGGGCAGCCTACGCGGTTTGGCTCTCGGTCAGGGGCTTCAGAACCGCCGAGGCTAGCAAGGACGGCTGACGGAGCTTGCTGGAAAAATCTGCCCTGGGGTGTTAGCTTCTCCGCGTGCTCGAGGCGATCCTACACCCGCTCATAGAGTTCGTGACGAGGACCATCGGGGAATACGGCGTTCCGGCGGTCTTCTTCCTCATGCTGCTCGAGAGCATGGGGATCCTGATCCCGTCCGAGGCGATCTCGCCGTTCGCCGGCTACCTGGTCTCGGAGGACAAGATGACGATGTTCGCGGCCGTTGCGGCCGGGGTCCTGGGCAACGTCGTCGGATCGTGGGTGGCTTACTTCATAGGGTTGCGGGGCGGGCGCGAGCTGTGGCTGCACTACGGGCGCTACGTCGGGGTCAGGGCGCACCACCTCCACCTCGCGGAGAAGTGGTTCGACAGGTACGGCGAGATCACGGTCTTCGTGTCCCGCTGCCTGCCCGTGGTCCGAACCTTTATCTCCTTCCCCGCAGGCACGGCAAAGATGAACTTCGGCAAGTTCACCTTTTACACCACCCTTGGTTGTGTGCCCTGGGTCTTCGCGCTCACCTACCTGGGCTACGTGCTCGGCGAGAACTGGGAGAGGATCGGGGACTTCCTCCACTACCTCGACTACGCGGTGGCCGTGGCCTTCTTCGCGGGCCTGGCGTACCTGATCTACCGCTGGCGCTTCGCGAAGTCCTGAGGACCGGCGAAAAAGGCGGGGCATTGCCAGCCCCGGTGGGTTATTCTTAGTCTCCATGTCCGAGAGACCGCAGTACGAGGAGCAGTTCGACACCACCCTGAGCCGCCGCTCGCGCAGAGAGCGGCGCAGGGACGCCTCGAAGAAGGGCGGGGGCGGCGTGCTCGAGTTCCTCGTCATCCTGCTCGTCTCGTTCCTGCTCGTCTTCGGCTTCGTCAGGCCGTTCGTGGTGGAGGCCTTCTGGATCCCCTCTGCCAGCATGGTCCCCACGCTGAAGTACGGCGACAGGGTGCTCGTAAACAAGTTCATCTACCGCTTTACCGAGCCCGAGCGCGGGGACGTCATCGTTTTCAAGAGCGTCGAAGGAGGCAAGCTGCCGCCGGAGCAGAACCCGATCGAGCGCTTCGTTAGCATCTTCCGGGACGACGGCCCGCAGCCGCTCCCGAGGCAAGACCTCATCAAGCGCGTGGTTGGCGTCTCCGGCGACGAGATCTCGGTCCGGAGGGGCAAACTCTTCGTGAACGGCGAGCGCCAGAAGGAACCCTTCGTGAACAAGGGGTTCCCCGACAGGAGCTCCGCGCCGCCTACCACCGTCCCCAAGAACCACGTCTTCGTCATGGGCGACAACCGGGCCAACTCGCAAGACTCGAGGGTCTTCGGTCCGGTCCCGTACGAGAACATAGAGGGCGAGGCGTTCCTGCGCTTCTGGCCGCCGGGCCGCATCGGCCTCCTCTAGCGTGGAGGAGCGGCGGGGCGCCAGGCTAAGGAGGCTCCTGGAGCTGCCGGTCATACTCCTGATCTCCTTCGCCCTCGTCTTCGGCTTCGTCAGGCCGGTCGTGGCCGCCCCCTTCTACGTCGGCTCGCAGAGCATGGTTCCGACCCTCGAGGTCTGGGACCGCGTCCTGATCAACAAGCTCGCCTACGACCTCGAAGAACCAAGCCGCGGGGACATCGTCCTCTTCGATAGCCCCCAGGGCGGCGAGGAGCCCCTGATCAAACGCGTCGTTGCCCTCCCCGGCGACAGCGTGGAGCTGAGACGCGGCCACCTCTTCGTCAACGGCGAGAGGGTGAGCGAGCCCTACCTCGAAAGGAAGACCTGCGCGCGCGGGCTCCCCAAGACCTGCTCCTTCGGCCCGAAGACCGTCCCGCCTGGTCACGTCTTCGTCATGGGCGACAACCGGACGAACTCATTCGACTCGCGCTTTTTCGGGTCGGTGCCCGAAGCCAACCTGATCGGGGAGGCACTCTTCCGCTTCTGGCCGCCGGGCCGCATCGGCCTTCCCTGAGGCGGTAAGTCGAGGGCCACAACCTTCCGCGCGGCCCGCCTTTCGGCACCCTAAGCCCCGCTGGCTTCGCTTCCGGCATGCCGCCTCCCTGCGGTCGCCGGCGAAAAATACCCAACTCTTGGTACGAAACGGGTCTCCCAGATAAGAGCCAACTAAGCGGCAGTCGCTAGGCTGGGTGGTTGATGCGGTGGTCTGGGGCCAGGGGAGCACTGGACCGAGCCAGAACGAAAGGAGAGACGATGGTGAGGAAAGCGGTCGCCAAGGCGGTGGCGCGGGATAAACGGGCGTGGTGGGTTGCAGCGGAGATCTCTACTCCCACCGAAACCAGCACGCTCACCGCAGGTGCCGGACCACGCACCTGCGTGCGCGGGGCATTGCTTGCCCCCACCTACCGGGCTTATTCCATTGACGACCACATCAACCGCCCCGATAGGTCAGGATCGGTGATGCGTAGGGAGTAATCCGCCTGCGTAAACCTAGTTCAGCACCTGTTGCGTGAGGCGGCGGGTGTCGAAGTACGCCATAAAGCGGCTGACCTTGTCGCCCTCGATCTCCAGGATGCTCACGCCATCGTAGGAGACGGAGTCGCCGTTCGAGGTGCCATTGGTGGTCCACTCGAGCGCCGCTCCGTCCTCCGTAGCTATGACGTTGCGGAACTCCGACTTCATCTCGCCGAACGTCTTGCGGTACTCTGTCCAGAACTTTCGTAACCCGTCGTGGCCCTCGAACGTCTCGGGAACGGAGACGTTGCCCACCTCGCAATTCTCGGTGTGAACCCCGACAAGGGGCTCGATGTCCTCGTCCTCCTCGAGCTTCCACAACGCCGCGACAAAGTTGTCTGCTACCTCTCTCGACATGGGTACCGCCTTTCCTGGATGTCCCTCTCGGACAAGGTAGGCAATACCCTCACCGACGACTGTAAGCCATCACCCAACCGGAAGGGCCGGCGACAGCGGGGAGGAGGCGCCCTACGCCTCCTCTATCTCGACGCGTTCGATCCCGTCGCCCGGCTCGCGGTCGCGCTGGGGGTCGCGCTCGCGCAAGGAGTTGACCACGTCCATGCCCTCGACGACCTCCCCGAACACCGCGTGCTTGTCGTCGAGCCACGGCGTCGGCACGTGCGTGATAAAGAACTGCGAGCCGCCCGTGTCCGGTCCCCGGTTGGCCATCGAGAGCACGCCTGGCTTGTCGTGGCGCAGCTCAGGGTGGAACTCGTCCTTGATGGTGTAGCCGGGGCCGCCCGCTCCGGTACCGGCGGGGTCCCCGCCCTGCGCCATGAAGCCATCTATGACGCGGTGGAACGTCGTCCCGTCGAAGTAGCCCTCGCGCGCCAGGAAGACGAAGTTGTTCACCGTCTCCGGAGCCTCTTCGGCGAAGAGCTTGATCCTGACGGTGCCTTTCTCCGTGACCAGGTTCGCGTGATAGCCCTTGCCCGGGTCGAGCGCCATCTCTGGCGGTCGGTCGTAACTACTTTCGGTCATTCGCACCTCCGGGTTCGTCTGTTTACGGTCCTCATGCCGGGCCATCCGGCGGTCGCCACTCGTAGAGTTCGATCTTGCAGTGCTCCTCGAAGCCCAGGCGGCGGTAGACTGGGTATCCTAACTCGGACGCTCCGAGAACGCCCAAACGGAAGCCCGCCTCCTGCGCCGCCAGGAGCGGCGCGAGCGTGATGGCCGCCCCGATGCCCCTCCGCCTGACCTCTTCGGTGGTGCAGACGAAGTAGATGCCGGCGACGCCCGCTGCGAGAAAGAGCGTGGCGGTCGCGATCGGCGTCCCGCCGAGACGTCCGAGGTAGTGGCGCCACGGCACGTCGTCCCCAAGCCCGATCCTGCGGTACATCTGCGCGACCCACGCGGCCTCGCGCGGTCCTTCCCCGAACCCCTGGCCGAGAACGTCCTCCCACGCCAGCAGGCCATCCTCATCCCGCACGCGTTCGATCTCGAGGCCCTCGGGTGCCGGGACGTTCCGGGGCAACGCGGATAACTCCACCGCCATCCCGACGTCGTCGCCGCCGTAGGAGAAGCCGCGGGCTATGAGGCGTTCGCCGATGTCCGCGGGGCGCATCGAGGGACCGACGTGCCAGGACCCCGGCGAACCGCAGGCCGCGAAGCGCTCCAGCGACTCCGCGATGACGCCGTCGGCCTCTTCGGCGGAGAGATCCGCATGCACGACGCAGTTGTGGTAATCGATAGGGATCTCCCCGATCACCCACCGGACGCGACCGTCGTCGCGCTCGTTTGCCCCGGCCGCGCGCCCGAGCGCAAGGAGGAACTCCTCGGCGTTCTTCTCGACCGCCCGGGCGGGGTCCAAGGGGCTACAGCGCGTAGTCGCCGGCGTGGGCCTCCTCCAGGTACCGGGCGAGCAGGTCTATGGTGGCCTGCACGTCCGCCCCGTTCACCATCTCGTTCGGGGTGTGGACGTAGCGGCAGGGTATCGAGAGCGTCACGGCCGGTACGCCGCCGTGCAGGCGCTGCACGCCTGCCGCGTCTGTGCCGCCCGAGGGCAGTATCTCGGCTTGGTGCGGGATGCCCTCCCGATCGGCTATGCTCTGGAGGTGCTCGATAAGTTTGGGGTGCGAGATCGAGTAGGAGTCCATGATCTTGATGGCGACCCCTTTGCCGAGCTCCGTGATCTTGCCGTCCTCCTCGGTGCCGGGCACGTCCACCGCCAGGGTTATGTCGAGCGCTATCACGACGGTCGGTGCGAGCGCGGACCCGCTCGCCTCGGCGCCGCGCAGGCCCACCTCCTCTTGCGAGGTCGCGACCGCGTGTATCGTCGCCTCGTGGTCCCCGAGCGCGCGCAGGGCCTCAAGCATCACGAAGACGCCGATGCGGTCGTCCATGGCCTTGCCGAGGTAGTTTTCCCCGACCTTCTCGAGCGTGCGGTCCATGGTGACGTAGTCCCCGACGCGCACGGCCTCCTTGACCTCCTCGGCGGGCAGGCCGAGGTCTACGAAGAACTCCTCCGGCCTCGGGGGCTTCGGCTGCTCCCCCTTCTGCAGGTGCGGCGGCTTGCGCGCGGGTTGCAGGGCGCCGCGTAGCGAATCGCCGCCCGCGGTCGTGACGATGACGCGCTGGGAGACCATGTTCGCGGGGTCGTGCCCACCAAGGGCCTGGAGCCTGATGAAACCCTTGTCGTCTACGTGCCTGACGAGAAAGCCGATCTCGTCCATGTGCGCCGCGACCATCACGCGCGCGTCGTCCGAGCCCCGTTTCGTCCCGATGACGCTGCCCAGAGAGTCGGTGTGGACCTCGTCCGTCAGGGAGCCGAGCTCTTCGCGCGCGATCTCGCGCTGCTCGTCCTCCCGCCCGGGCACGCCAGGGGTCTCGATCAGCCGCTTGAGCAATGACTCGTTGATCGCCACGTCGTCCCCCTCTGTCTGCGCGGATACGCGGGGAGCCTAACAACGGCGCCGCGGCGCGTCAAAGGACCGCGCCGTTCTCAGGTCACCGCTTCGGGTGACTGTCAGCCCAGTTCAGCTGGCAGGACATCGAAGCCCGACCGGGACGCGGCGGTTCTCAGGCGTTCGTCGAGGCAGACGAAGGAGCGTCCGCGGGTCTGGGATTGGCACCAGATCAAGGCCGAGGCGAGCTGAAGAGCGTCGGCGGCTCGCAGCGGGTGGGTGGTGAGGGATTGTTCGGCTAGGGCACGCAGCCTCACCGTGGGCCGTGCCTCCGTCCAGTGCTCCGAGAGGTCGTCGAGCAGTACCCGCGCCGACACTTCGCCTTCCGTATCTAGCGAGCCTTCCCTGGCACGCCGCGAGACCGCAGAGACGCACTCCACGCGCGTGGCCCACCAGACCACCATCCCCGCGTCTTCTTCCAGCAACCGCCTCATCTCGTCCGAGAGGGGCTCGCGCGAGAGCAGTGGCATGATCGCCGAGGTATCCCAGAACCGCATAGCCTAGCGGCCTTCCTGACGCTCCTCCAGCACGGCTTCCCTCAATAGTCCTTCCGGATCCGCCGGTCGCTCCTTCTCGAAGAACCCCTCGGGGAGCCCGCCGGAGCCGAGACGCACAAGGCCCTCCCGCTCCAACTCCCTCAATCGCGCGAGCTCGACCACGTCGTCAGGGACGTGCCCGACCGGCACGAGTCGGGCGACGGGACGACCCCTGTCCGTCACTAGCACTTCTTCGCCTGCTTTTACTCGCGAGAGGTACTCGCTAAGCCTTGCCTTCAACTGCGCAACACCTGCCGATTCCATCTGGGAAGCTCCTCCAGATCTCTATCTGACCATTATGGTCAAGTATAGCGCGCCCTCGTGTTGCCTGGCGTCGGTTCAGAGCAAGTATCACTGTTTCGCGTGGCACTTCTCCAGACGGAGGCCAGGGAAAGAAGGTGCTCGGTGGAGGGAGGGACCCGGATGCTTTCCAGAGGGCGCCTTCCTGCCCTCTGTCCTACCGGTCCGCCGTCTCGGCCACTCTCCGATAAAAGGAGCGTGCCTCATCGAGGACAGCGACCAGGTCGCCGAAGCGTTCGTCGCGAGTCGCGAGGTCGAAGCGGCCGTGCTCGTCCACGAACCGCTCGAGCGTGTCGAGGAATCCCAGGCACCACCTGGCGTCCGTCGCGCGGGCGACGCGCCGGCCGGCGACGTCGACGTACACCGGCGAGGTGTGGGCCAGCACGGACTCGTCGAGCGTGCCCGGGTGAGAAGCGCCGCGGGCCACGGCCGAGATCCAGGTCGGTCCGCCCGCCTCCGTCTCGAACCGGAGTTCGGATGCCGCATCCTGCTCGGCCATGACCCCGTCGGGCCCGACGAGCGTCAGGCGGTCGGCCCCCTGACCCCGCACGCGGGCTCGGATGTCGAGGCACTCGCCCGCGGCCAGGTCTAGCACGGCGCCGGGTCCCTGCCCGTTCACCTCGAAGGTAAGCCAGGGCCCGTTGGTGACCATCGTGCGCCCGGCTCGGATGGCTTCCTTGAACGATTCCACCGACAGACCTCTTCCGCCCAGGTGCGCGTAGACCCGCCCCCAGCCGGGGGGATTGGAGGCCACTCCGGGGCCGTGCGAGAAGGACAGAAAGACGTCGGTCCCGGCGGTAGCGGCGAGCCGCAGCCCACACGAGAGCAGGCGGTGGTAGAGGTACACCGCGCCCTCGTCGTTCGTGGGAGAGATTAGGTCGACGGAGTCGACGACACCGAGCGCGGCGTCCGCGACGAGTTCGCGGGCCTCGACCGATCTCGGGACGCGGAAGAAGCGGTCTGTCGAACCGTCCTCCGGAAACGCCTCGAGCGCGGGGTGGGCGTAGCCGACGCTGGCGCCCAGGCCTCGCAGCTCCTCGCACGCCGCTTTGTTCGGCGGCCAGTCTTCCGGGTGGTCCGACGACTCGTGACCAGCGTAGTAGCGGGATGGAGGACCGCTCGGGCCGAGGGCATGAACGTGGCCGAGAAGGTCGTTGCGATACTCCACCCCCATCCTGGCTACCGCGTCGTCGGTCGACCACGGTAGATCCGCGCCCGCGGTCGCTTCGAGCAGTTCGCGGTCGTAGACAAGCGATGTGCTTAGGTTGCCCACGGTGAGGTTCATCAGGTGGAGCCCCTCGCCGAGCTGCATCCGGGCCGCGTCGGCCGGCATGCAGACCAGGTCTCCGCTGTAGTTCATGTGTGCGTGCAGGTCGCCGCCGTAGTATCCCTCGGCGGCCGGGTCGAAGAGCCGGCGTGGATCGCACTCGGCGACGAATGTCTCGCCCGCCGCCGGGTTCACGTCGAACTCTGTCCGGTCGAACTCGAAACCTCTGGTGCAAACCACGTGTAGCGACTCGGCCGGCACCGTGAGGGTCACGTCGTGGCCGTGGAAGAACGGCCTGTGGTGGACGTCCCACTTCTTCAGTATGCCCTCGGGGAACCAGGCCCCGCCGCTCGAGTCGGTCACGGACCACCGCGCGCATCGGGGAGACGAGAGCCGGAGCCTGGCTGCCTCGACCGGTCGGATCGCTCCTTCGATGTAAATCGTCTCTTCGCCGAGCCCGACGGCGAAAGCCGGATCTGCGCCGTCGAGGTCGATCGTCTCGAGCGCGGCGGCGCGTGGACCCACGCGCACCTCGCGGCCGGCGACGGCGAGGGAGAGTGGGGCGTCCGCGGCCGAGTCCACGACGACGTCGATCGCCACCGTACTGCCCGGGATCGCGGGTCGGGCGGGTCCGACGTCGACGCGCAGGCCCCCGCCTTTATCGACGCGCACCACCACGATGCCTGCCGGGACATCGTGGCCGATCACCGAACGGACGGCCTTCGCCCAGTCTCCTGTCTCCTCGTACGCTTCGAAGACCGGTCCGAGCAGGGAGAAGCGGGCCCACCAGAAAAAGTCGGGCAGTTGCTCGTCGCCCCAGTCCCACCCGCGCTCGTCACGCAGCTTGCGGTAGTGGGCCAGGGCTTCGATCGCCTCGGCCGGCAAATCGAGCGTTCTCGTCTCCTGGCAACACATAGCACCAGTCTCCAGGTCGCGCCACAGGTTTACCCGCGGCGACCCCGATCTGTCCCAGGCCTGGAACCTTACAATGGCGCCACGGCGGGTGAAAGGCTTGCTACTCCGTCGCTTGCTGCTCCAGGCGTCGCGCGCCTAGCATCTTGGCCGAGAGGTAGAGGCTCAGGCCGAAGTAGTAGCAGAGGTAGAGGACGGAGAAGCCAAGGACCAGGGGGTCCGGTTCGGGCATCTCGAGGAGTATGACGGCGTAGCTACCAAGCCAGAGCGCCGTGAGCGTGAGCGAAAGCCTGCGGAAGGCGATGGTGCGCGTCGGGTAGACGTAGCGGATGGGGACGAACACGAGCAGCGAGCACACGACGAGCACGGCCGCGAGCGCGCCGGGACCCGGCTCGAAGACGATGGCGTAGAAGGCGACGACGTTGAAGTAGCTCGGGAAGCCGAGGAAGAAATGGTCGTCGGTCTTGGCGTCGACCCGGCAGAACTGGTAGCTAGATGCCAGCAGCGGCAGGGCGGCGAAGATCACCCCGGCGTTGCCTTCTGGGAGATAGCCTCCGCTCCAGAGGAGCACCATCGGGGCGAACACGTAGGTCATGTAGTCGACGATGTTGTCCAGCATGGCCCCGTCGAAGAAAGGCAACGCCTCGCTCACCCGCAGGCGGCGGGCGAGGAGACCGTCGGTGCTGTCTATGGCGAGGGCCGCGAGCATCAACCACAGGGCCTTCACCGCGTCACCCTGGAAAGCGGCGACCAGGATCAGGAGCGCCAGCACCGCCCCGCTCGCCGTGTAGAGGTGTACCGCCACCGCCTTGGTCTTGAACCAGGGCGGTACCGGGTGCTCTAGCTCCGCATCTTCAACGCTGATGTCCTTCATCTATCCTTCTTCCGCTGCACCTATCCAGGGTACGTACCTAAATATAGCAGCGATCACACCTTCAAGGTATAGGCATACCTGAATGTAAGCGCGGGAAGACCGGCGTTTAGTCATGTCGTTCACTATGATCGCGTGGCGGGACGCCCGGTGGTGCCGGCCTCGAGCGAACGGATCCGGTTTATCGCCGCGGCCACCTCCTGCGCCCGCGGGAGGCTTAGCTCTCCGGGATGCCCTTTGTGGCTGCCGAGCGAGTCGAGGCCGTTCTCGGACACCGACGCCAGCGCCTCCTCGACCACTTCTTTCACGCGGCGGCTCTCACCGGCGGCGGCGAACTCGCCGATGATCCTGGCCGCGGCCTCTGTCTGGCCCGCCTCGGCTAGCTGTTCGAGGTAGGAGAGGTCGACGCGTTCCCTGCCCAGCTCGACCGTGCGAAGGCCCTTGCCGCGCGCCGTCTCGCGCTTGCCGCGACGCAGGTCTATGGAGGAAGGCCGGATGCGCCGGCCTCGCGGCGGGCGCACCTCTCTCTTTGCGGCGGGGGCGCGAGCCGGGAACTTCGAGGTCACCTCGCGGGCGCGGGCTGTGGCGTCGGACGGTGCGTAGTCCTGCATGAGGATCACGCGGTCCGCCACGTCCAGGTAGCCTCCGACGCCGCCCACCACCACGACCGTCGAGACGCCGAGGGTCCTGTGCAGCGGCCCGACCAGGTCGATAAAGGGGGAGATGGGCTCCCTGTTGACCAGCTCGCGCATCCGCTCGTCCCGGATCATGAAGTTGGTTGCGCTCGTGTCCTCGTCCACGAGAAGCAGCGAGGTTCCTATCTCCAGCGCCTCCGCTATGTTCGCCGCCTGCGAGGTCGAGCCGGAGGCGTTGGGGGTGGAGAAGTCTTGCGTGGACCTTCCACCGGGGAGGTCCCCAATCATGGCGGAGATGTCCACCCCGGCGACGCCGCGCCCGTCCTCGGCCCTGATCTTGACCGAATCGGGCCGCGCCACGACAAGCTCCCGGCCGTCTCCCACCACGTGGTCGTAAACACCCCAGGAGAGCGCGGAGAGCAGCGTGCTCTTCCCGTGAAATCCGCCGCCCGCGATGAGCGCGACGCCTTCGGGCATCCCCATCCCGGAGACCTCGCCCCGGTTCGGCAACTCGACGGAGACGCGTAGCTCCTGGGGGCTCTCGAACGGCACCGCTCCGTCCCGCAAGGGTCTGTCGCTCGCCCCGCTCTCGCGCGGGAGGATCGAGCCGTCGGCCACGAACGCGACGAGACCCAGGGTCGGCAGAAGGTTCCTCAGATGCCTCGCGTCCTCGACCGTCTCGACGTGGAGCCGGGCGCGATCGGCGTCGACCCCGTCCCCTCGGCCCGCGACGAGCGACCGTACTACGACCTCCGGCAACTCCTCGAGCAAAACGGACCGTGCCGCCCTGGCGTCGACCGTGCGGCCCCTGGCCGGAAGCCCGACCGCCAGGCGTGCCTCGACGTGGTCGGATGCCACGACCATCGAAGAGCGCGGGAGGACGACCTGGGACGGGCGCTGCACCTCCACGCGCCCGCTACCGCCCGATCCCCGGTTTCCCCGCACCACTTGCCGGATGGCCGCATCCACGGCTCGGGTGAGGAAGTCCTCGAAGGCGACCCGGCGCACGGGACCATCGAACAGGTTGGTGTCGAAATCGTTGTCCTTCGTGCGCACCCTAACTAGGGAGGGCGGGGCGAACGGGTCACGCTGCACCCTATCGATGGTGAGGGAGAAAGAACCCAGGTCGTAGGTTCCTTGCAGATCCCTGTAGGCCCCGTAGCCCTTGCGGTCTATGCGGTCGAGGGTTGCCTTCAGGCGGCGCAAGGTTACTTGAGTCGGTAGAGCGGCTTGTCCGAGCGGCCGGCCTCGCTCTTGACGATCTCTATCCGACCTTCGGCCTCCAGCTCATCCAGTGCGTGCCGGATCTCGCGCTTGTCGTCGCCGAGGAGCCTGTTCCAGTCGGTGGTCGAGTAGAGGACGCCCTGGGGTATGGCGGTGAGGACCTCGAGTATCTTTTTCTTGGTCTCCTCCACTAGCCCAGGCCCAACTTGGCCCAGGCGCTCTGCAGCACGGGCCTAGCCGCCTCTTCCGCGCGCCTGGCGCCCGAGTCGAGCAGCTCGTCCAGCTGGACCGGGTCGTCTAGCAGCTCGTGGGCCCGGTCCCGTACGGGCGCGAGGCCCTCTAACACCACCTCGGCGAGGTCGCTCTTGAGGTCGCCGTACCCCTTACCGTCGTAGTCGGCCTCGATCTCGGCCACCGGCCTGCCGGACATGGACGAGTAGATGTCCAGTAGGTTGGTAATGGCGGGCTTGTCTGGGGTGGCCCGGATCTCGCTGCCCGAGTCCGTCTTGGCGCGCCGGATCTTGCGCCGGATCGTGTCCGGGTCGTCGAGGATGGCGACGTAGCTGCCCTGCCTCGGGGAGCTCTTGCTCATCTTTTCGTCGGGCGCGTCGAGCGACATAACCCTGGCCCCCGTCGGGGGGATCATGGCCTCGGGCACCACGAAGGTCTCACCGTAGAGATGATTGAACCTCCGCGCCAGCGTCCGCATGAGCTCCAGGTGTTGCCGCTGGTCCTCGCCCACGGGGACGAGGTGCGCGTTGTACAGGAGCACGTCGGCCGCCTGCAACACGGGGTAAACGAAGAGCCCCGCGCTGGCAGAGTCGGCCCCTCCCCGCCTCGTCTTGTCCTTGAACTGCGTCATGCGCGAGAGCTCGCCGAAGCGCGAGATGCAGTTGAGCAGCCAGCAGAGCTCCGCGTGGCCGCTGACCTTGCTCTGGCGGAAGATCACGCACCTCTCCGGGTCGAGACCGGAGGCGAGGTAGATGGCCGCGACCTCCCGGATTTTCTGCCTCAGCACCTTCGGATCCTGCGGCACCGTTAGCGCGTGCAGGTCCACGATGCAGAAATAGTTCTCGTACTCGTCCTGGATGGCGACCCAGTTTTTTAGCGCGCCGAGGTAGTTGCCGAGGTGAAGGTTGCCGCTCGGCTGGATGCCGCTGAATACCCGCCGTTTCGTCTCCATAACGCTTATTCTAGCGGACCGCGACCGGGAGGCTTGTTGACGCTGCGGTCTCGTGAAGACCGTGCTTGGCTATCTGTCCAAGTACGGGGGCACGGTCGACGCACCGAACGTCCCGCCCCATAGGAGATAGTCGTCGCCCGCCTCACCCCTCACTATGTCCGCGCCGGGGCCGCCCTGGACGAAGTCGCGGCCGTCCCCGGCAGCGACGGAGTCTCGACCGGCCAGGGCATCGATGTTGTTGCCCCCCTCGGTGCCGATGATGGTGTCGGCCTCCTGGGTGCCCACGCACGGCTGCCCGGCCTGGCACTGGACCGTGGCAGCCCAGGCCACCCCGGCCGCAACCACCAGCGCTATCGCCCCGGCCACCGCCGCCAAGATCGTCCTCCTCATGAACCCTCTCCTTTCCGCCTCGTCCTCCACGTCACCGACTGCCCTGGCGGGTCGGCCTCCGATCTGGGTTACGCTAATCGTCGAGAAACCGCCGCGTCGACGAAAACCCCCAGTTTCCGCCAACCCGACTATCGCCTCTGGCAGACGTGGGGTTATACGAGCGATTCGCGTATCCGGATTCGGACCCCTTGCGCCGCGGCCGAACGGTCTAGCGGGCGGCACGACGCGCCAGACGGCCTTGACCCCCAAGTTCCAAAAGCCCTCATTCTTCGAAGGTAGGGGGTGCCCCGCATAGACGTGCCGCGCGCCGGAGGCCTGTGAACCGAGGCGCATGGCGCTGCTTGCCTACGACAGGCAGGTGGATATAGCCAGCCGCTCGAAACCCGCCCATCGTGTACCATGTCGCCGTCTCGTGCGGGCTGGCGTCGCGAAGGAGGAGCTTTGGAGAGGTACCCTCGCGTGGATGTGCCGCGCACGTTAGAGGAGGTCTGCAACCCCGGGTGCTTGGCGCTCCTCGTCTACGACATGCAGGTTGGGATAGCCGGCCAGCTGCCGCATGGAGCCGAGATCTCCGCGAAGGTCGGGGGTGTGCTGGAGGCGGCGCGGGATGGCGGCTTCCCGGTGTTCTTCAGCCGCCACGTTTCCCTGCCCAGGGAGCTGATGGGCGTCTTCCAGCTCAGGCAGCAGATGGCCTGGCAGCGAACCGAGAGGGTCGAGGACGTGAGGTCTCCCTTCCCGCCCGACGCGCCCCACGCCCAGATAGTCCCCGAGCTCGCGCCGCGTGAGAGCGAGGCGGTCTCGGACAAGATCTCGATGAGCGCCTTCTCCGGGACCTTTCTGGATACGGCCATGCGCGACCTCGGGCTCACCTCCTTCGCCATCTGCGGGATCGCGACGGAGATCGGGATCGAGCCGACGGTGAGGCACGGGGCCGACCTCGGCTACGTGCCGGTTATCGTGGAGGACGCTTGCGGGGCCGGGGACGAGGAGGCGGGGAGGCGCTCGCTGGAGTCGCTCAGGTTCTCCGGTGACGCCATGTTCACGGATTCGTCGACTATCAGCGGGCTCTTTCGGGATCGTGGGAACCGGTGACGAGTCCGTCGCCTGAGCTCGTCCTCGGCCCGTTGCTGCGGCATATCGGCCCCTCTGATGCGACCATCTGGGTGGAGACCGACTCGCTATGCGTGGTCGAGGTGGTTATCGGCGAGTCGTCCAGCAGCTCCTCCACGTTCCGCGTGGGAGACCATCACTACGCGCTCGTGCGCGTCACGGACCTCGAGCCTGGCGTCGCGCAAGAATATGAGGTCAGGCTAGACGGCGAAAGTGCCTGGCCGGAGCCGGACTCCTCCTTCCCGCCGAGCGTCGTGCGCGTCCCGGACGGTGGGGAGGCCGTGAAGCTCGTTTTTGGCTCGTGCAGGATCTCCGCCCCGCACGAGCCGCCGTACACCCTGAGCCACACGGAGGACGAGCGGGGGCTCGGCGTCGACGCGCTCTACGCCACGGCGATGCGGCTGCGAGACGACCCGCCCGAGGATCTGCCGCACGCCCTGGTGCTCCTTGGGGACCAGATCTACGCCCACAAGCCTCCCTTCGACACGCTCGAATTTATCCGCTCGCGACGCGACACGAGCGAGCAGCCAGGCGAGGAGGTGGCGGATTTCGAGGAGTACGCGAGGCTCTACAGGGACTCGTGGGGCGACCCCGCGATCCGCTGGCTCCTCTCGACCGTCCCCTCGGCCATGATCTTCGACGACCACGAGGTCTCGGACGACTGGAATATCTCGGAGGCGTGGCTGGAGGAGACGCGCAACAAGCCGTGGTGGAACGACCAGATCGTCGGCGCGAACGCCTCGTACTGGGTCTACCAGCACCTCGGAAACCTCCCGCCTGAGGAACTCGAAGCGGAGGAACTCTACGCGAAGGTCAGGGACTCGAAAGACGCCTGGCCTTTACTGCAGGAGTTCGCGTACCGCATCCACCGGGACTCCGACGGGACGCGCTGGAGCTTCTGCCGGGACTTCGGAAACGTGCGCCTGATCTTGATGGACTCGAGGGGCGGGCGCGTGTTGGACGAGGGCCGACGGGCGATGGTCGACGCGATGGAGTGGGCCTGGATCGAGGAGAAGACCGACGGCGGCTTCGACCACCTCCTCTTCGGCACCTCCCTTCCCGTCCTGCTCGGCCCGGGTATGCACCACCTCGAGGCCTGGAACGAGGCCGTCTGCGCGGGCGCGTGGGGAACGCGGGCGAGGGGGTTTGGAGAAGACATCAGGCGCTCCCAGGATCTCGACCAGTGGGCCTCGTTCCACGACTCCTTCGCCGCGCTGACCGCCCTGATCCAACGCACAGGCAGCGGCGAGAAAGGCGGCCATCCTGCGTCCATAACCATCCTCTCCGGCGACGTCCACCACGGCTACCTGGCCGAAGCGTCGTTCGACACCGGTAACGTGGAGAGCAAGGTGCACCAGGCGGTCTGCTCCCCCTTGCGTAATGCCCTGCCAGGAAAGAAGTCTCGCCTGCAGCAGGTCGCCTGGACCACGCCCGCCGCGATCGCAGGACCTCTACTGTCGCGCCTCGCCGGCGTCGAACCCCCAGATCTGTCGTGGCGCCTGACCCACGAACGCCCCTTTTTCTCGAACCAGGTCGCCACCCTCGAGCTCGACGGAAGGAGCGCCACCATAACCTTCGAAGAGGCCGTCGCTGATGCCTCCGGGCGGCCTGGACTGCGCAGGATCCTCGAGCGCCGCCTGGCGTAAGGCGCGGCGGCTTGTCCCAGGAAACGCCCGCTGCTACGCTGCGACCATGATCTGACGCAGCCCTCCCCGACGCGCACGACCTCCTCCCCGGGCGATCCGGCCCCGTTCCGTCGTCCGAAAGGAGACCCACAGTGCGCGTCCAACCCTTCGAGCGGTCATACCTCCCGCAGCTTCTGGAGCTCGTCAACGTTCACCTCGCCGCCATCGTTCCCGGCTGGGCTGTTACGGGCGCGTCTCTGGCCGAAACCATGCAGCGAGACGACACCGAACCCATCACCGACCCGTGGGTGGTTGACCGGGCGACGCTGTGCGCCGTCGAAGGACGGCGCGTGCTCGCGGCGGTCCACCTGCTGCGCTACGGTGCTGGATCCGAGGTGAGCGCCCACTACCGGGCGACCGCAGAGATCGACTGGTTCGTGTCGACGCCGGGCCGCGAGGACGCCGCCGCCTCCGCACTCTCGGCCGCGCGCGAGCTGATGTCTGAGTGGGAGATCGGGCGCGAGCACGGCTGGTACGTAGGGCTCCCCGAGGTGCCGCTCTACGGCACGCTGGACACCTGCCCGCACCTGGCCGCCGCGCTAAGCGCCGCCGGATACAGGCCCGACCCGGGGCGCCACCGCGAGGCGCTGTACGGCGGAGAACTGGGGAGCGTGCCTGCCCCAGGCGCCGCGCCCATCGCAGGGCTGGAGATCCAACGCTCCGTCGGTGACAACGGCACCAGGTTCAAGGCCGCCCTCGGCCCCGAAGAGCTCGGACGCTGCGAGGTCCGGCATGACCTGACGCGCGGCGCTGCGCTCCCGGCCCTGCAGGGCTGGGCAGAGCTGTGGGAGATGGGGGTGCGAGAAGGCTGGCGTGACCGCGGCATCGGGGGCTGGCTCCTGCGCCACGCCGTCGCCTGGCTCCGGCTCTCCGGCTGCGACCGGATCGTGCTCAACGTCACCGAGGACGACGAAGCGGCCGGCGCCGGCCGCTTCTACCGCCGGTTCGGCTGGGAAGAATTCGCCAGGGAGGCTTCCTTCCTTCCACCAGACGACGAACCTTCTTGACAAGAGAACACCATACATATATAGTCGAGATCGATTAGACGAGATCGACTAGGAGGTTTTGGTGGCGTCGAAGAGGAAGGTGTCCAACCCGCTGGCCTTGGCGGTGATGGCGCTTCTCTACGAGCGGCCGATGCACCCTTACGAGATGGTCTCGTTGATGCGCGAGAGGGCCAAGCACGAGTCCATCAGGCTCAGGTACAGCTCGCTCTATTCCGTGGTCGAGTCCATGCAGCGGGAGGGTTTGATCCTGCCGCTCGAGACCGTGCGGGAGGGACGGCGGCCGGAGAAGACGGTCTACGGGCTTACCGATGAGGGACGCGTCGAGTTCCTGAGCTGGCTGCGCGAGCTGCTGAGCGAGCCGGTCAAGGAGTACACGCAGTTCGCCGCGGGTCTTACCTTCCTGGCCGGGCTGCCTCCGGCCGAGGCGGCGGCGCTCCTGGAGGAGCGGGTGCGCCGGCTGGAGAGCGAGGTCGGGGAGATGCGTGTTCATCTGGATGAGGCGACCGAGCAGGGTTTGCCCCGGCTCTTTCTCGTCGAGGCCGAGCACGAGCTGGTCTTGCGCGAGGCCGAGCTTGGGTGGGTCAGGGAGCTCGTCGGCGAGATCCGGGACGGGACGCTGGGTGGGATAGACCAGTGGGAGGCCGTCCACGCCGGGGAAGGGGAGACGCGATGAGCTGATACGAGAACCCCCGGCCGGTGCTGCAACACCTCGCCGGGGGTCTGATCCCCGAGTAACCGGTTCCGCGGAGCGAAACCTGCGACCCGAAGCATCCGACGTCAAGGATAGCAGGTCGAGCTCCGTCGGCGGGACCCCAGGCGTGGGGTGGTCCGCCACCCCCACCAGAGAGGAGCATCCGACCTTATGGCTATCGATTCCGAGCACGAGCAGGCCAACCTCGCCGACCAGGCGGCCATCCGCGACCTCTTCGAGGACCTGCTCGACGACTGGGGCAGGGGCGACGGAGAGTCGTACGGCTCCCGGTTCACCGAGGACGCCGACTACGTCGCCTTCGACGGGACGCGGACGGTGGGGCGGCAGGAGATCGCCTCCTCGCACCAGCAGCTATTCGACAGGTTCCTGAAAGGCACGCGCCTGACGGGACGCATCCTGAGCATAAAGTTCCCGAGCCCCGAGGTGGCCCTCGTGCACGCGACGGGCGGCACGGTGATGCGCGGCAAGACAGATCCATCGCCGGAGCGAGACTCGATCCAGACGTTGGTCGCCGTGAAGGAAGGTGGAGGGTGGCGCTTCGCCGCGTTCCACAACAGCCGCATCCGGCCCATAGGACGCGGCCCGCTCACCTTCCTGCTCTGGGCGTTCACGGACCTGCTGTGGAAGATCTTCGGGCCAGGAAGGAGCAACGCGTGAGCACCTCATCCGCTAACGGGGACGGGGCAAAGAAGGCCCTCATCATCGGTGGCGGCATCGCTGGCCCGGTGACCGCGATGGCCCTGCAGCGCGCCGGGATACACCCGGTCGTCTACGAGGCCTACCCCTCGGGCGCGGGCACCGTCGGCGCATTCCTGACCGTCGCTGTGAACGGCCTGGACGCTCTTGGCGCGCTCGACCTGCACGAGCCGGTGATGGCGGCGGGCTTCCCCACCAGGAGCATCGAGTTCTTGAGCGGCTCAGGCAAGCGCCTCGGCGAGCTCCCCATCGGCGGGACCCTGCCGGACGGAACGGTCACGCACACCATAAAGCGCGCCGACCTGTACCGCGTGCTGCGCGACGAGGCGACCCGCCGTGGCATTCAGACGGAGCACGGCAAACGTCTCGTCGCCGCCGAGCCCACCCCGGACGGCGGCGTCGTCGCCAGGTTCGAGGACGGAACAGAGGCGAGGGGAGACCTGTTGATCGGGGCCGACGGGATACACTCGCGCACCCGCCGCATCCTCGACCCGGCGGCTCCCAAGCCCCGGTATACGGGGTTGGGCAACATCGGCGGGTTCACCAGCGACGCCGCGGTCGACGCCGCGCCTGGTACGTACCAGATGGTCTTCGGCAAGCGGGCGTTCTTCGGCTACCTGGTCAGTCCATCCGGTGAGATCTGGTGGTTCGCCAACCCGCCCAGGGCCGACGAGCCCACCAGGGAGGAACTGGCGGCCACCACGACCGAGCAGTGGAAGCGGCACCTGGTCGAGCTGTTCTCCGGGGACCGCACCCCGGCCACTGAGATAGTCGACTCCACTACCGGAGAGCTGCCCGGTACCGGCCAGTACGACATGCGGTCGGTGCCGACCTGGCACAGGGGACCCATGATCATCATCGGAGACGCGGCCCACGCTGCCGCTCCCTCGTCCGGACAGGGCGCCTCCATGGCAATCGAAGACGCCGTCGTACTCGCCAGATGCCTGCGCGACCTGCCGGACACCGGCCAGGCGTTCGCTGCCTACGAGCGGCTGCGGCGCGAGCGCGTGGAGCGCGTCGTCGCTCAAGGGGCGAAAACAAGCAACAACAAGGCCCCCGGACCCGTCGCGCGGGTGCTGCGCGACCTGATGCTGCCCATCATCCTCAAGCGAGTCGGCGGCAAAGGCGGCCCCGACGCGTGGGTGCACGACCACCACATCGACTGGGACGAGAGGGTCGAACTGGTGGACGCGGCAAGATGACCGAGGTGCCAGGAGCCTCCGCGCCGCCCGGGTGGCTCAAGCCGGCGAACTGGGTGATCGTGGCGTTGCAGCGTCTCGGGCTGGTGATCGGGACCATGCGCCTGCTCTCCGTGCGGGGCAGAAAGAGCGGCAAGCTGCGCACCACCCCGGTCTCTCCGCTCGTGGTCGGCGGCCGGCGCCACATCGTCGGGTCTCAGGGCGCCGACTGGGTCGAGAACGCGAGAAAAGCGAGATGGGGCATCCTTGCCCAGGGTCGCAGGACGGAGAGGATCGCCCTCGTCGAGCTACCATCCGAGGAGCGCGCTCCCGTCTTGCGCGCGTTCCCGCGCGAGGTGCCGCACGGCGTCCAGTTCTTCGTCCGGATGGGGATCGTAGAGTCTTCCGACCCGGAGGCGTTCGCGGCGGCCGCGGCGCGGCTAGCCGTGTTCCGGATCGAGGACCAGCACGGGGGCGCCTCGCAGCTTTCGCCTGTATCCGCCCCGCGATCTTCCTAGGACGCCCTCCGGCGTCTCCGTCGAACAGGACGAGACGATTTCGTCCCAACTGCGTATGGTTCTGTGAACACCCGCGAACGAAGTGGACGAATTGAGTAACCACAGAGCACACCATCTGCGGCGCGCGACATGCTGATCAGGGTCATCGCGGCGCTGGGCGTGGCGGTGTGGTGCGTCTTTATCTTGCTCGTGTCGGTCGCGTTGGTTATAGATAGAGGGCTGGCGGACGTGGGCATCGTGTGGGTTGCCGTTTTCGGGATCGGGGTCGTGGCCCCCGTGCTCTTGATGCGCCAGATCAACCGCGCCATAGCAACGCACGAAGAGTCTCGCCGCACCATGCCAGGAGCGGGGGATAAGGAGAAAGAGCTACTGCTCGCCCTGGAGGAGCGGGGAGAGCTCACCCCCGCCACGGCCGCCATGCGGACGTCGCTGACGATCGACGAGGCGTCGAAGCTGCTGGACAGGCTGGCGTCCCGCGGCCACCTGCGGGTTCTCGACCGTGAAGATGCCGTGGCATACGCCCTTCCAGAGAAGGGGCGGAGACGCTCCCTCGAAGCACCGGCCTATGGTCTCGCTGCTGGCGAGCTGCCCGCTTCGACGCCGGAGGAGACGCCCGAGCCGCTGGTCGAGCCCCTGACCGAGCGAGAGCTCGAGGTTCTCACCCTCCTCGCCTCGGGCCGGCCGAACAAGGAGGTCGCGAGGGACCTCTTCGTCAGCGTGGGGACCGTCAAAACCCACACCAACAACATCTACCGCAAGCTGGGGGTGCGCAACCGCGCCGAGGCCCTGGCCAGGGCCCGGAGCTTGAAGATCGTGTAGAGAGGCTTCAGGGGTTTAGTCTGAAGACATACCCCGGCACCAGAAGGGTCCTTCGACTCATGAAGGGCATAACGTCCAGCCAGGCCGCCCAAGAGAGTTTCTCAAGCTCGATATACGTGCCGTGCGAAGATGCGCCGGCCCCTCCTTTCGGGGTATGCTGTATATGTAGCAAACCGAGCGGATGCGACGGAGGCAAAGGAATTGCGCCTACACGATTTCCTCGACCGCTGGGCCGACGCGTGGCCCGGGACGCAGTTCGCGGCGCAGGGCGAGCGTCGCCCGACGTACCGCGAAGCGCAGGCCGCGGTGAACCGACTGGCCAATGCATTTATCTCCGCCGGCCTGCGGGTAGGCGATCGAGTCGCGGTCCTCTCCAAGAACAGCATCGAGTACGTTCTGATCTACTTCGCCGCTTCAAAGGCGGGTGTCGCCGTGGTACCCCTCAACTACCGGTTGGCGGTGCCGGAGTGGACTTACATCCTCGACGACGTCCAACCAAGGATGCTCATCGCCGACGGGCAGTATCTCGCCACCATAGACGGCTTCCGAAGCAAGCTAGTAACCGTCGAGCACTTCGTCGCCCTAGGTGCGGCAGGTCTCGTGGGCTGGGAAAGCTTTCATGACTGGGTGACCGACGAGCCAAGCACACCGCCCGATTGCCTAGTCACCGAGGAGAGCGACGCCTACCAGATGTACACGAGCGGGACCACCGGGCATCCTAAAGGGGCGGTCCTCACCCACCGCGCCGTGACGGCAAACGTCCGTCAGATCGGGCACGTGCTCCAGCTCGAGCCCGGCGAGCGCAGCCTGGTCGTGGCGCCTCTGTTCCACGCGGCTGCCGTTCCCAGCACCTTTACTTGTGTCTCTCGGGGCGGCTGCCTGTACATCCAGGAGGACTTTGATCCTTCGGAGGTCATCCGAGCCTTGAGCGAAGAGCGAATCTGCTACGCCGTGCTCGTGCCGGCGATGATCCAGGCGTGTCTCGTCGGGGTGCCGGATGCTGCCAAGCGATCCTACGATTCCCTGCGGTTGGTCTACTACGGCGCATCGCCCATCGCCGAACAGACACTGCGATGGGCGATGGACGCGTTCCAGTGTGGCTTTGTCCAGTCGTATGGGATGACCGAGGCGACCCAAGCCCTGACCTTCCTATCCCCGGCTGATCACCGGCGCGGGTTGGACGAGCAGCCCGAGCTGCTGCTCTCTTCCGGAAGCCCGGCAACGGAGACGGAGATCCGAATCGTGGCCGATAACGATACCCCCCTGCCCAATGGGACTCCCGGTGAGATCGTTGCCCGTGGTCCACAGCTGATGCGGGGCTACTGGGATCGGCCGGATGAGTCGGCGGAGGTACTCCGTGGCGGCTGGCTGCACACGGGCGATGTCGGTTCCGTAGACGACGAAGGCTACCTCTACGTCCAGGATCGGCTGAAGGACATGATCGTTTCGGGCGGGGAAAACGTCTACCCACGGGTCGTCGAAGACGCCCTGTTCGGACACCCGGACATCGCCGATGCTGCCGTCATCGGGGTGCCGGATGAGCGGTGGGGCGAGACGGTGAAAGCCGTCGTCGTGCTACGCACGGGAACGACGACCACCGAGGAGGAGATCATCGGTTTCTGCCGCGGGAAGTTGGGTAGCTTCGAATTGCCTCGCACGGTGGATTTCGTCGACGCGCTGCCGCGTAACCCGAGCGGGAAAGTGCTCAAGCGCGTTGTGCGTGAGCGGTACTGGGCCGGCCAGAACCGGCGCGTCGCCGGAGCATAGCTAAGTGTGATGACGAAGGGCGCTAGCCGCGACGCCCGGCGCGGCGGCGCCATGCTTCCCTGGCCGATTCTACATCGGGTGAGGCCAGGCACTCGGCCAGCAGCGGCAGGGACTCCCGATAGACCGTCTCGAAAGGCGCATCGAGGGCCCGCTCTATCAGGTGTTTCGAAGCCGTGCTCGCGGTGCGTGGCGCATCGAGATAGGTCGTGAGCACCTCGGCAACGCCCGCTTCGAAGTTTTCGGCGGGCACGAGATGGTCGATCAGACCCAGGCGCAGCGCTTCCTTCGGTCCGATGATCTCGCCCGAGAGGATCAAGCGTCGGGCCGGTCCAAGCCCGATCAAGCGCGGGAGTCGGAAGACTGCCATGCCCGGGAATATTCCCTCCTGGACGGCCGGCAAGCCGAGACGACAATCCGTGCTACAGACGCGGATGTCGCAGGAGATGGCGAGTTGCACTCCGCCCCCAAGACAGTAGCCGTGTAGGGTCGCTATGGTGATCTTGTCCATCAGCTCTAATTCGCGAAAGGCTCGCTCCTGGCCTTCGTAGAAGCCGTCCGGGATCCCCTCCCGACTCAACATCTCCAGATCCATCCCCGCGCAGAACGCCCGACCGGCACCGCGCACGAGAACTACCCGCACGCCGGACTCGGTTGCCACCGTGCGCACCGCTGCTTCGAGTGCCTGGACCCAGGCCAGGTTCTCGGCGTTCAGAACATCGGGCCGATTGAGCGTGATTCTCGCCAACGGCCCATCGATCTCCAGTACGACGGTGCTCTGATCCATGTTCACCCCTCGGACTAATTCTCCTACCAGGGTATCGCATCCGGGCTCCGGGTTGCCTTCATTTACCCAACGTCGTGGAGGACCGAAAACGCACGCCATCCGCGTGATCCTGGACGCCGTCCTCTACGTCTCGAAGAGCGGCCGTCCGTGCCTGCTACTTTCCCGAGGCTTCCCGCCCTGGGAGACCATCTAGGAAGATTTCAGGTGTTATGCATCGGATTGGCGCCGAATGCTCGCGAATCAACCCCGAACACAACTTTCGGTAGAGGTCTCTCTACCCGGTTTAGGGCTACCTTCGGCTCGTACGACGCAAGCGAGTAGAGAGCAGGTTGCCCCATGTTCGAAGCGATTCTCGGCGCCGGCGCGATGGTTGCGCCGGTCCTCCTTGCCACGTGGTTGCTCGCGGGTTACCTGGCCGGCCGGCTCGCTTTCCGCCGGGATGGCGGCCGGTTGCGGCTCGGGGCGTGGGCGTTGCTCGCGGTCCTGGCGACCGCGGGTCTGCTGACGGCGGCGGAGCTGTTCGTCGTGGGGCAGCTATGGTCGTACGGCTGGCTGTTCGTGAAAGACAGGGTCGTTCTGGTCCTGCCGCCGCTCCTTCTGCCGGCGTTGGCGGTGATCGTGCTCTCCGTTCCGAGGTTGTGGACGCTGGCGCGCGGTACCGGTGTTGAGTCGAAGGCTCCGTTGGAGGCCGATGGGAGATCCGGGGCCTCGGATCCCTTTCTCGTGGTCCCGGTCCAAGCGACGGTGGTCGGCGCGGCCCTCTTCGCTTACGTCGTCTGGTTTCCTCCGGGTCTCCCGTCTGCGGGTGCTGCCCTCACCCTCTGGGGGCTGTTCGCCGCGTCCGTCGCAGCGTTGTGGTTCAGGCAGCGCCGACGCCACCTGAAGGTCCGGTCCGTTGGCTTCGCCGCGCCCGGGTTCGGTCTCCGTCTTGTGCGGGCGGGCGTCCTGGGGCTGGTGATCTTCGCCGGCCTCGTGGCCTGGTTCTCCTACTCGGTGCAGTCGAGCACGCTTCCCGGCAGGTTCAGCATGATGGCCCACGAGAACGTGGACTACGGCGGCGGACCGGAGGTCGGACACGGTGCGGGAAACTCGCACGGCGCGATGCGGGCCGCGCACGCCCACGAAGGGGGACACGGGGACCACGCCGGTCACGGCTCGTCCGGAAGCCTGACCGAGCTTGCCGGTCCGGAGGACGAGAGGCCCGACCGGCGGTTCACCCTTGACGCGCGCAAGAGCACCGTGCGGCTTGGCTCGGGCACGACGGTCGAGGCATGGACGTTCGACGGCAAGGCCCCCGGTCCGGAGTTGCGAGCTCGGCAGGGGGAGCTCGTCGAGGTCTTTCTCGAGAACGAGGATATTGAGGACGGTGTGACCCTGCATTGGCACGGCGTGGATGTCCCCAACGCCGAGGATGGCGTCGCGGGGCTCACCCAGGACGCGGTGCGGCCGGGCGGGCGTCACGTCTATCGGTTCAGGGCGGATCAGGCGGGCACGTACTGGTACCACTCCCACCAGGTCTCCTCGGAGCAGGTCGAGAAGGGACTCTTTGGTTCTCTGATCGTAGAGCCGCGCGAACGGGAGCCGATCGAACAAGAACGGGAGATCACGCTTCTGGCCCACTCCTGGGAGGGGGAGGGAGACGACATACCGACGCTGGTGGGCTCCTCAGACACGCTCGAACGTCGCGCCGTCGCCCCGGGGACGCCGGTAAGGCTGCGGCTGATCAACACCGACAGCTACCCCGTGACCTTCTCCCTCGCGGGTACCCGTTATGAAGTCGCCGCGATCGACGGCACCGACTCGAACGCCCCGGCGGCCCTGACCAACACCAGACTCAAGCTGGCGGCCGGCGGACGCTACGACGTGACGTTCGATATGCCAGACAGGCCGGTCTGGGTCGGCACGCCTCGGGACGAAGGCTTCGCGGGCGGGGATCGGAGGCTGGGCCTCCTTCTGAGCAAGGACGGCGCGGGCCGCGTGCCCGCCGTCAAGGACGGTCCGGAGTTCGACCCCGCGAGCTACGGCAAACCGGAGCCGACGCCCTTCGGCTTGGGGAGCGACTTCGACCGGGAGTTCGAGGTGGTGATGGACAACCGCATGGGTTTCTACGACGGGACCTTTAACGGGCTGTGGACGATCAACGGCGAGGTGTTCCCAGACACGCCCATGCAGATGGTCAGCGAAGGAGACCTCGTGAAGACGACCTTCGTCAACCGCAGCTTCATGGACCATCCCATGCACCTGCACGGCCACCACGTACTCGTCTTGAGCCGCAACGGCGAGCCGGTCAGCGGCAGCCCGTGGTGGGCCGACACCCTCAACGTCGCACCCGGCGAGTCCTACGAGATCGCTTTCCGCGCGGACAACCCTGGCATCTGGATGGACCACTGCCACAACCTCGACCATGCCGCCGTGGGCATGACGATGCACCTCGGCTACGAAGGCGTGACCACGCCCTACGAAGCGGGCAAGGCTACCGGCAATACTCCGGAGTAGTCATCGGCGGGGGAGCGGGTAGCGCAGATCCGGGGTGTTCCGGACGCTCGCCCTCCAGTACCCTCGGATCGCAAGTCGAGGCGGAGAGGATCCAGAACGGAGCAGTGTACAGGGTTGGTCAGGCTTCAGGGAGGCTCGTCGTGGAGAGAGTGGTAGGGATAGGCGGGGTGTTCTTCCGTGCAGATAGCCCCGAGGAGCTAAGGGCATGGTACGCGGAGAACCTAGGCGTCGTAGATCCGCCAGGCAGCGTCTGGTCCCAAGAAGCGGGGCCGACGGTCTTTGCGACGTTCCCGCGAGACACCGAGTACTTTGGCAGCAGAGAGAAGGCATTCATGCTGAACTTCCGCGTCGCGGATCTGGACTCCTTGCTTGCCCAGCTCCGCGCGGCCGGGATCGAGTCAGTGGGGGAGGAGGACCAGGAGGGGATCGGGCGGTTCGCCTGGATCGTGGACCCAGAGGGCAATCGTATCGAGTTGTGGGAGCCTTCGTTCCCGTGAGCCAGGACGGCTTCGCCGGGCCGACCGGTGGATCACGCGCCGACCGCGCCCTCGATCTCGTGCGCGGCCGCGACTACGGGCTCGGCCAGGCGCTCGCCGGGATGCTCACCGAGGCGGGAGACCGGGCCGCTCGCGCATACCGCCGCCCGCAACTCCCCGTTCGCGCCGAACACCGGCGCGCTCACGCTCGCGACCCCCGCTTCGCGCTCGGCCACGCTCTCGG
This sequence comes from uncultured Rubrobacteraceae bacterium, assembly GCA_963800975.1. GTDB lineage: Bacteria > Actinomycetota > Rubrobacteria > Rubrobacterales > Rubrobacteraceae > JALYGY01. The sequence goes on from CAWDDB010000005.1 coordinate 299,910, forward strand.
CCCATCCCCGCTCGCGGACCTCCCCTAGCTCAACCGACAAAGACGAAGGCTCCCCGTTCTCCGCCCACGCGAGGAGCACCTTGCCGCCCGAGCCGCGGTCGAGCGGCAGCACGGCGCCGACCGGCACCGTGTCCCTCAGACCCCCGCCCGTCCGCTCGACGGAGGCGACGCACACCCGCCGATCCCCCTCCCTCACGTATAGCTGCGTGCTCTCCCCGGTCTCGTCCCTGAGAGACACCAGCGAGTCCCGCGCCGCCTCCGTGAGATCCAGCCCCACCGCCCTGCTCCCCCACAACGAGAGCCGCAGGCCGAGCGAGTAACGTCCCCCATCGCGCCCAACCAGCCGGTGCGCCTCCAGCGCGGCCAGCAGCCGGTGCGCAGTCGGCCGCGGTAAGCCCGTCGCGCCTACCACCTCGGCCAGCGTCGCGGGCCCCCCCTCGGCCAGGAAGGAGAGGATAACCACAGCCTTGTCCAATACCCCGACCCCGCTCGCTACTACCTTGCCTTCGGCCACGCGTCCCTCTATACTGTCCATATGTTAGACATTATGTCTCATTATATGAGACAAAACAACAAGGACCGTTAGCTATGCTGGAATGGGATGCCACCGAGTACGAGGCGGTCTCGGGGCCGCAGACGGGTTGGGGCGCGGACTTTCTCGGGTACTTTCTGAAGCGCCGTGGTCTGAGGGGCGACGAGAAGGTAGTGGACGTGGGGTGCGGGACGGGACGGGTGACGGAGATGCTGTTGCGGCACCTGCCCCGCGGGTCGGTGGTGGCGGTGGACGCATCGGGGGCGATGGCCGAGGCTTCGAGGCGTCGTTTCGCTGGGGACCCGAGGGTACGGGTAGAGCATCGGGATGTTCTCGAGCTGGAGGTGGAGGAGCCGGTCGACGTCGTTTTCTCGACCGCCACTTTTCACTGGATCCTGGACCACGAGAGGCTCTTTGGCCATCTCGCTGGGCTCATCAAGCCAGGGGGCATGCTGGTGGCCCAGTGCGGCGGCCGCGGCAACATCGCCCGAACGCTAGCCGTAACGGAGCAGGTCATGGGCGAGGAGCGTTACGAGGACGCCTTCGCCGATTGGGAGACGGGCTGGAACTTCGCCGGCGCGGAGGAGACGAAGGCCCGCCTGGAGGCCGCCGGGTTCGGCAAGGCCGAGACGTGGCTGCACGAGGAGCTAGCCGAGTTCGGCTCCGCGGGTGAGCTGGCCCGCTTTCTCAAGACGGTGGTGTTGCAGCGCCACCTGGCGTTCTTGCCCGAGGGCGAGAGGGACGAGTTCGTGGCTACGGTGGCCGGGCGGCTCGCGCAGGGAGGCGCGCCCCTCGTGGATTACGTCAGGTTGAACATGCTCGCGACCCGGTCTGGGGCCGCGTGAGGTCCGCCGAGGTAGTCGTTATCGGGGCGGGTGTCGTCGGGGCGAGCGTCGCCTACCACCTCGCCGAGCGGGGGTGTGGTCCCGTGGTGGTGCTCGAGCGCGAGGCGGGGCCGGGGCGCGGCAGCACCGGGCGGGCGAGCGGGGGGTTTCGCGGCCAGTTCGCTTCGGAGACCAACGTGCGGCTCTCGCTGCTCGCGCGCGAGAAGCTCCTGCGCTTCGAGGAGGAGCTGGGGGTGGACCCCGGCTACCGCCAGTGCGGGTACCTCTTCTTGGCCGACGACGAGGCGCGGCTCGAGGCGTTGCGGGAGACACAAAGCGTCCAGAGGGCGGCCGGGCTCGAGGAGGCGAGGGAGGTGCGGCCGGAAGAGATAGCCGAGTTGAACCCGGCGGTACCGGTCGAGGGGCTCGTCGGAGGGGTGTACTGCCCGACCGACGGGTTTATCCGGCCGCCGCAGATCCTGCGCGGCTACGTCGAGGGCGCCGAGCAGCTCGGCGTCCGGTTCGAGTACGGCGTGCTGGTTGACGGGATTCGAGCTCGACGGGGAGGGCGCAATCTCCGGCGTGCGTACCCCCAGCGGAGAGATCGCCGCGGGCTCTGTCGTCAACGCGGCGGGGCCTTGGGCCGGCGTGGTGGGGCGGGACACGGGGCTCGAGATCCCCGTGGAGCCCCTGCGCAGGCAGGTGGCCATTACGCACCCGTTCGACGCCTTGCCCGAGGACATGCCGATGACGATCTTCGTCGAGGACGGGTTCCACCTGCGCGTGCGCGACGGCCGGGTGATGCTCCTGTTTCCCGACGAGCCCGACGTCGCCGATCCCTTCGACCAGGGCGTCGAGGAGGCGTGGGTCGGTGCGGTCGAGGAGATGGCGCACAGGCACGTACCCTGCCTCGAGGAAGCCTCTATCGACAGGGAGAGTTGCTGGGCCGGCCTGTACGAGATGTCCCCAGACGACCACGCGCTGCTGGGGAGAGCGGAGGAGGTAGGAAACCTCTACCTGGCCAACGGTTCGTCCGGTCACGGGGTCATGCACGCACCCGCGCTCGGCCAGTTGCTCGCGGAGATCATGGTGGAAGGCGAGGCGAGCACGCTAGACACGCGCGCGCTGCGCCCCTCCCGCTTCGCCGAAAACGAACCGAACCTCGCCCCGAAGATACTATAAGGGGCTGCATGCGCGTGAGTACGGACGAACGGAAGGAGACGCGTGGAAAACCCGAGGGCGCTAGCACGGGAAGCACGGGGTTGAGCATCGAGGCCTCGTTCGATGAGGCGGCGGCCGGCTACGACAGGGCCCGCCGGCAGCTGGTTCCCGGCCTCGAGGGCTTCTACGGGGCGGCGCTCGAGAGCATCCCCTTCGGGCGGGACGCGGAGATCCGGGTTCTCGACCTGGGAGCCGGGACGGGGCTCTTGAGCGCGATGGTCGCCGAGGGCTTTCCTCGCTCGCGGGTAACGCTCGTCGACCTCTCGGTGGAGATGCTGCGGGTGGCGCGGCGGCGCATGCCGGAGTCGAACGGGCGCTTCGCGTTCCGCACCATGGACTACGCGCGCAAGCCGTTGCCCGCGGGCGGGTACGACCTCGTCGTCTCGGCGCTCTCGATCCACCACCTCACGCACGGGGACAAGAGGGAGGTCTTCGAGCGGGTCCACGACTCCCTCGTGGTGGGCGGCTACTTCGTCAACGCCGACCAGGTGCTCGGCGAGACCGAGGAAGAGGAAGAGGGCTACAACAAGTGGTGGCTGCGGCGGGTACGCGAGGCGGGGGTGTCGGAAGAGGATCTCGGCGCGGCGCTCGCCCGCATGAGGGCCGACAGGAACGCCACCCTGCGGGCGCAGCTGGGGTGGCTGGAGGACGTCGGGTTCGAGGAGGTCCGCTGCGCCTACGCGGACCACAGGTTCGCGGTCTACGGTGGCCGCAAAGGGCTAACGCACACTGGTAAAAGAAAGGAAAGCGATGGATAGACCGAAGACGCTCGTAGAGAAGGTGTGGGAGAAGCACGTCGTGAGGCGGGCCGAGGGGGAGCCGGATCTCCTCTACGTCGACCTCCACCTCGTGCACGAGGTAACCTCGCCGCAGGCCTTCGAGGGCCTCAGGCTCGCGGGGCGGGGGGTACGCCGCCCGGACCTCACGCTCGCGACTATGGACCATAACGTCCCGACCACCGACGTGACGGTGCCGGTGCGGGACAAGGTCTCCGCCAAGCAGATGGAGGCCCTGCGCGAGAACTGCCAGGAGTTCGGGATAGAGCTCAACGAGTGGGGCGCGATCGGCCAGGGCATCGTACACATCATCGGGCCGGAGATGGGCCTCACGCAGCCCGGGCTCGTTATCGTGTGCGGCGACTCCCACACCGCTACGCACGGCGCCTTCGGCGCCCTCGCCTTCGGCATCGGGACGAGCGAGGTCGAGCACGTCCTCGCGACGCAGACCCTGCACCAGAAGAGGCCGAAGACGATGGCGGTCACGGTCGAGGGCGAGCTGCCAGCCGAAGTCACCGCCAAGGACCTCATGCTCGGCATCCTGAACAGGATCGGGACCGGCGGCGGGGTCGGCCACGTCATCGAGTACAGGGGCGAGGCCGTGCGCTCGCTCTCTATGGAAGGCCGCATGACCGTCTGTAACATGTCCATCGAGGGCGGCGCGCGCGCCGGGCTCGTCGCGCCCGACGAGACCACCTTCGAGTACCTGCGGGGCCGCGAGTACGCCCCGAAGGGCGAGGAGTGGGAGGCCGCGCTCGAGGAGTGGAAGAAGCTCCCGACGGACGAGGGCGCCGAGTTCGACAAAGAGGTCGTCATACAGGCCGAAGAGCTCGTGCCATACGTCTCGTGGGGGACGACGCCGGCGCAGACCGTCCCGCTCGACGGGGAGGTCCCCGAGCCCCAGAACGACGGCCACGAGCGGGCCCTCAAGTACATGGACCTGAGGCCTGGAACCCGGATGCGGGACATCGAGGTCGACACCGTCTTCCTCGGGTCCTGCACCAACGCCCGCATCGAGGACCTGCGGGCCGCGGCCCGCGTCCTCGAAGGTCAGGAGGTCAAGGAGGGCATCCGGGCGCTCGTGGTCCCCGGCTCGATGCGCGTCAAGAAGCAGGCAGAGGAGGAGGGCCTGGACGAGATCTTCACGAGCGCCGGCTTCGAGTGGCGCAACGCCGGGTGCTCGATGTGCCTGGGGATGAACCCGGACATCCTGCAGCCGGGCGAGCGCTGCGCCTCGACGTCCAACCGCAACTTCGAAGGACGCCAGGGCAAGGGAGGAAGGACGCACCTCGTGAGCCCCGTCGTCGCCGCGGCGACGGCCGTGATGGGCCGCTTCGCCTCGCCGTCAGAGCTCGGCGTTCCCGTGGAGGTGAGGTAGATGGAGCCCGTAAAGAAGGTAGAGGGCAAGGCGCTGCCGCTCGGCTGGGAGGACGTGGACACCGACCAGATCGTGCCTAGCGACGCCCTCAAGCGCATCGAGCGGACCGGCTTCGGCCAGTTCCTGTTCTCCTCCTGGCGCGAGGACCCGGAGTTCGTGCTGAACAAGCCCGAGCACGAGGACGCCGTCGTTCTCATAGCCGGGAAGAACTTCGGGAGCGGATCCAGCCGCGAGCACGCGCCGTGGGCCATACAGGACTACGGCTTCGGAGCGGTCATCGCCCCCTCCTTCGCCGACATCTTCAAGAACAACTGCGCGAAGATAGGCCTGCTCGCCGTGGAGCTACCCGAAGAGTCGGTGCAGAGGCTCCTGGACGTCGTGAGGGACGATCACACATCCCGCGTCTCAGTCGACCTCGAAGGACGCGTCGTGAAGGCGCCAGGCCTCGAAGAGCCCTTCGCCTTCGACAACCACGCCCGCTACCGGCTCATGGAGGGCCTCGACGACATAAGCCTGACCCTTACCCACGAGGACGAGCTGGAGGAGTTCGAGAAGTCGCGCCCGGACTATCTGCCACAGGTGCTGTAGAAGCTCGAGACCAAGGGGTTTCGTCTTCCGAGCTCACTACTACTTTGACGTTTTCGAGGTTGCTTACGCCTGTGCGCTAGATCCCAAACGATGCGCGTCGAGCCTGAGAACTTAAGGTCACGCCAATCCTTTCGAGGCCAACAGGTGTGCCCACTCTCTATCGAGCTCGGCGGCCGATTCGTAGGGGATTGTGATGCCGCCCGTTCGAGTGTCCCAGTGGACGCCTCCTAAGGAGCCCTCTTTGAGGACGGTGCGCGGGAGTATCTCTTCGGAGTCGGAGTCGAGCAGGACGTAGAGGCGGATGGGGACGTAGAGGGCCAGTTTGCCCTTCCTGGCCTCGGCCTCGTCCCAGTGCTCCTGCTGGTACACGTCGGATGTGGCCCAGCCTGAGGCAAAGATGCCGCGCCGCTCCCCGCTGCTGGATCCCTGGCGCATCATGAAGACGCGGTCTCCGGCGGTGATCTTCTGGTTGCGGCCGCAGCTCCACGAGGTCGCGTAGTAGCCGTAGTCCCTGACGTCGTCTATGCAGTCGTGCAGGTCTTCCCACTTGAAGGCCTTCTCCGGGTTCCAGGTAAGCAGGTATGTGGGGTGGCCACCTTCGGGCGGGGGTTGGAAGTCCGGCTCCGTGTACCTCTCGACGCCAGCGATGCGGTCGATCTCATCTTCGAGGTCGGTTAGCGCGGCCGGGGCCGCCGGGTCACCGTGGTAGTGCTCGACGCTCTTGGAGCTTCCGTCCGCGTACTCGATCGAGGTCAGGCAGCCGGGAGCGCCGGCGAACTCGCGGTCTGTGTAGCGATCCTGCATACGGGAGTAGCGCGCGTTCTCGAACGCCTCGGCCAGACGTTGCAGCCTTCTCCGGGAGAACTTCCACTCGTGCTTGCCCGTCTTGTCGACGTGGGCTTTACCGGAGTACCGGACCGTTCCCGTTCCCAGCACGGTCAGCTTGTAGACCGGGCATGGGCCATCGCAGGGGGTGCGTTGCAGCGTGATCCTGCTTACCTCCGAGGGCACCCGAACCACCTCTCCCGAGACCTGTCTCGCGGATTATACGGGGGCGGCGCTTTGCCGCGGCTAAGGGCTGGCGCTACGATGGACGCTGTTGCCAGCAGGAGAAGGGGGATCTCGGTGCCGGAAGTCGCGATCATGATCGAGGGTCAAGAGGGTGTCGGCTGGGATCTCTGGCGGAGGCTGGCGCGGGCCGTCGAGGACTCTGGTTACGTCGGTCTGTACCGCTCGGATCACTTCCCCAACGACAGGACTGGTATGCACCGCGACGCCCTGGAGCTGTGGACGTCGCTTACCTGGCTTGCCGGCAACACCGAGAGGATAGAGTTCGGTCCGCTGGTCTCGCCCGTCTCCTTCCGCCACCCGGTGATCACGGCCTGGCAGGCGTCCGCCGTGGACAACCTGGCCGGCGGTCGGCTGCGGCTCGGCGTCGGCGCCGGCTGGAACGAGGGCGAGCACGAGGCCCACGGCTTCGAGCTGCTGGACACAGCGAGCCGGTTCGCGCGCCTGGAAGAGGGCCTGGAGGTAATTACCCGGCTTCTAGGCAGCGAGGAGCCCGTCTCGTTCGAGGGCGAGTTCTACGAGCTGAACGACGCCCTGCTGCTGCCTCGTTCCCCGCGGCCCGGCGGGCCCCCGATCGTCATCGGCGGGAACGGTCCCAGGCGTACGCTGCCCCTCGCCGTCCGCTTCGCCGACGAGTGGAACGCCGTCCTCCTGACCCCAGAACGGTTCGCGGAGCTGAGCGGGCGTCTGACCGACATGCTGCTGGAGGCTGGCCGGCCGCCGGAAGCGGTGCGACGGACCCTGATGACCCGCGCCATCTGCGGGCGCACCGCTTCAGACGTCGAACGCAAGCTAGGGGGGGAACCCGCGGACGAGCTGCGCACCTCCGGAGTAGTCGTCGGCACCGGGTCGGAGGTCGCCGAGCAGCTAGAGCGTCTGGGCGAAGCGGGCGTCGAGCGGGTGATGCTGCAGTGGCTCGAGACGGAAGACATCGATGGCCTCGAGGCGATGGCCGAGTCGGTCCTGTCCCGGTAGAATTGGGTTATGGCCTCACGCGCGACTCTGATCGGGTTCAACCACGTCGCCCTCGAGGTCGGCGACATCGAGGAGGCCCTGGAGTTCTACGGGCGACTCTTCGACCTGAAGCTGCGCGGGCGCGGCCCCGGAATGGCGTTTATCGACGCCGGGGACCAGTTCATCGCACTCTCCGAGGGGCGCAGCCAGGAACCCGACGGTCATCGCCACATAGGGCTCGTGGTAGACGACCGCAGGACCCTCAGGCGGACGTTGCGGGAGCTGGACGTCGAGATACTGCCCGGCAGGGGTCTCGACTTCCTCGACCCGTGGGGCAACCGCTGGCAGGTCGTGGAGTACTCCGAAATCCAGTTCACCAAAGCCCCGCACATCCTGCGGGGGATGGGCCTCGACCACCTCAAGAAGACCGAAGATGCCCTGGAGCAGCTGCGAAAGAAAGGTCTGGCTTCGGACTGAGGTGGAAGTCGCAAGGGCCGAAATACAGGAGATCATCGACCGGGAGACGCGGGCATGGGACACCCGGGACGTTGACCTGCTCCTCACCGTGTTTCACCCCGACATGGTCTGGCCCTGGCCGAAGACCCCGGGTTCCCACGACCCGGTAGACTGGCGCCTCGTGCTGGGCAGGTACGACGCCGAGAGATGGGGGAGACGCTGGCACGCGTTGTTCGACACGCACGAGCTGATCCGCAACGTGCGCGAGACCAGGAAGATAGAGGTATCGGATGAGGGCGACGGGGCCCTCGCCGTGGTCGACATAGACACCCTGTGGCGAGACGCGAACGGCGCCGAGAGTCACTGGAAGGGGCGGGTCTGCAAAGTGTACTCGAACGTAGGCGGTGAGTGGAAGATGACGATGCACACGGGGGTGCTCGAGTACCCGTACGGCTAACGGTGGCTTCGGGCGCGATCGTCCTCAGAACACCAGGCTGTTGCGCACCAGGAACCGGCTATCGAAGCGGATGGGCACGCCCTCACCTTCCAGTACTGACCCCGAGCCGCTCCTGACGGCGTGGACGTGCAGGTGGGGCTCGGTGGTGTTGCCCGAGTTGCCCACGTTTCCCAACCACTGGCCATCGGAGACCTCGTCGCCCTCCTCGGCCGCCACGCTGCCCTGCCTCAGATGCGCCAGGAGGACGTCCACCGCGGGACCGTCCCTGGTCTCGGCGCAGCGTACCACGACGTGGTTGCCGGCCGGCCTTTCGGGGTCCGAGGCCGGCGGCCTGAAATCCTCCCCGCCGTCCTGCGCGGTTAGCACCTCGCCGGCGCACGGGCTGGTTACGCTCGCCCCGAAGGCCGCGTAGCGGGCAGGGTCCGCGGGGTACAGCCCCCACGCGCGCGTTCCCACGGCTTCGAGTTGCCCGACGTCAACGGCGTAACGCTGCGCGCGGTCGACGTTGTGGTAGTTCAGGCCCGGGCTGCTGCCCCCTTGCGCGACGTAAGACACGCCCTCTTGCAGGGGGAAGGAGAGCTCCGCCGTCCGAGGGTCGCCCGGGGAGAGCGCCAGAAGCATCTGTACGCTAGAGAACCCGAAAATGGCGGCCAGGAGGAGGCTGGTGATCAGGTTCGCCCACCCACCGAACGAGGACGGTGTTCGCCAGACGGGCGTGACTTTGGCGCGCAGCCGGCGCAGGGAGACGAGGGCCACTATCAGGAACGCCGCCGGTAGGACGAAGCGAAGCGGGTAACCGACCCAGTCCCAGCGGCCCACCAGGAAGAAGAAGGCCACGTAAGAGCCGCCGCCCAAGACCGCCGCGAGCCAGGCGACCAGGCTCGTAAAGTCGCCTCTCCACAACCACACGATGAACAGGACAGGCACGAGCAGCTGGGTCGCCAGGAGGAGCACGATCGCCACGGTCATGCCGACCCCGCCTCTCCGATGCGGCCCCTCAAGAGCGCCACCTCAGCCACAGCAGCGCCGCCAGGTAGCTCGCCCCCGAGACGAGGCAGATCAGGGCGTAGGGCTGGCCGTCCTCGCCGCGCCCAAGCTCCCACAGGAACAGCCCAAGCACGACCAGCACGGTGACGAACCCCATGAAGGCCACCGCCAGCACGCCGAAGCCCTCGTAGCGCTCGTCGGCCGGCTGGCCGCGCAGCTGCCGCACCAGCTCGCTGCGGCCTCCCAGCAAGAGCAACCCGCCGTAGGCCACCATGATCGCCAGCATCCAGACGCCCCTCTCAGGGTCGCCGCCCAGCCACGAAAGAACCAGGTAAGCCCCACCTATCCCCAACACCAGCGCCGGCACCAGCCAGCGCGACCACTCAATCTTCTCCTTCAACGCGAAAAACCTCCTCCACAGGCCTGCCGAAAAACCGCGCGAGCGACATCGCCAGCGGCAAAGACGGCGTGTACCGACCGGTCTCTATGGCGTTGATCGTCTGCCGCGAGACGCCCATGATCTCGCCCAACTTCGCCTGCGAGAGGCCCATGCCGATTCTGATCCCGCGTACCTCGTTGTGTACCCTGGTGCCCATCTCGTCGCCCAGACCTTACTCATCAACGATGAAATGTCAAGTTCGCTTGACATCGGAGTGTCGCGCTGGCACGAGCAAGTGCGGCGGACGGTTCTCGGATGGTGTTCCTCGGCTCTTGAGTAGGCTAGTGTAAGGGGTGCGTGGGTATAGCGGGCGACATAGCGCTCATCCTGGTGGCCGCCCTGATCGGCGGGCTCGTGGCCAGGCAGCTCCGGCTTCCGCTGGTCCTCGGCTACATCGTGGCCGGGATCGCGGTCGGGCCCAACACGGGGGGTCCCACGGTGAGCTCGGTGCACGACATCGAGCTGCTGGCGGAGATCGGGGTTGCGCTGCTGTTGTTCGCCATCGGGCTGCATTTCTCGCTGGACGAGCTGGCCCCGGTGCGGCGGGTGGCGCTGCTCGGGACGGGGGTGCAGATGGTGCTCACCATCGCGTTCGGCTACGGGTTGGGGAGGCTGCTCGGCTTCGGGTGGGAGGAGGCGGTGTGGTTCGGGGCGTTGCTCTCGCTCTCGAGCACCGCCGTCGTCCTCAAGTCGCTCTCCGAGCAGGGCGTGATGGGGACGCTGTCGAGCAGGGTGATCGTCGGGATGCTCGTCGCGCAGGACCTCGCGGTCGTGCCCCTGATAATCCTCCTGCCGGAGCTAGGCGACATCAGCGAGGGGCTCTCGGCGCTCGGCATCGCGGCGGTCGAGGCGGCCGTGTTTATCGCGGTGATGGTCGTGTTCGGGAGGAGGGTTCTCCCCTGGCTCATGGCCAGGGTGGCGGCCTGGAACTCGCGGGAGCTGTTCCTGATCTCCGTGGTCGCCGTCGGGCTCGGCGTGGGGTACGCGACCTACCTCTTCGGGCTCTCTTTCGCCTTCGGCGCGTTCGTGGCCGGGATGGTCTTGAGCCAGTCGGACTACAGCCACCAGGCGCTCGCCGACGTGGAGCCGTTGCGGGACATCTTCGCGATGCTCTTCTTCGTGTCGGTCGGGATGCTCCTCGACCCGGCGTTCCTTCTCGAGAATGCCGGGACGGTTGCGATGGTGGTCGGGCTGGTCTTCTTGGTCAAGGGGCTCCTCTTCGCCGGGATCGTGCGGGCCTTCGGGTACGGGAACATCATCCCGTTCGCGGTCGGCCTCGGGCTCTTCCAGGTCGGGGAGTTCTCGTTCGTGATCGCGCGCGTCGGCGTGGAGGCCGAGGCGATAGGCCAGAGGAGCTACTCCGTGATGCTGGCCACGGCGGTGATCACGATGGCCCTGACGCCCTTCGCCATGCGCCTGGCGCCCCTCCTGTACGGCCGGTGGCGCGAGCGCTACCCCAAGGAGGCGCTGAGCACCTTCAACCTGCCTGAGACGGGTCTCGGGGACCACGTCCTCATAGCGGGCTACGGCAGGGTCGGCTCCTTCGTCGCCAGGCTGCTCTCGCGCCTGGAGCAGCCGTTCGTCGTGGTCGATTCGAACCCAGGGCGGGGTGATGAGGCCAGGGACGCGGGCTACCCGGTGGTCTACGGTGACGCGGGCGCCGAGCCCGTGCTTGAGGCCGCGGGCGTGAGGCGGGCGCGGCTCGTAATCTCGACGGTCTCGGAACCCGTGGGGGCGCGCCTGGTGGTTTCGCGAGTACGCTCGCTCAACCCGAACGTGCACGTCGTTGCCCGCACCGCGACGGTCGCGCAGCTCGAGGAGCTGGGACGGCTCGGGGTCTACGAAGCCGTGCACCCGGAGTCGGAGGCAGGCCTGGAGCTCGGGCGCCAGGCCCTCTCGCACCTCGGCGTGGCTGCGGCGGAGGTGCAGCGCTTCGCCGACGAGGTGCGCCGCGAGCTATACGGGCCAATCACTCGCCAGGAGACCGACGACAACCTGCTGGCGCGGCTCGGGCGGGCCTCGCGGCAGATCGAGACGGAGTGGATCCGGCTGCCCAAGAACAGCCCGCTCGGGGGGCGCACCATCGGGGAGCTCGGGGTGCGGAAGAAGAGCGGCGCCTCGGTCGTGGCGATCGTGCGCGACGACCTGGTGCTCGCCAGCCCAGGTCCCGACGCCAGGTTCGAGCCCGAGGATCTGGTCGGCGTGCTCGGCACCCCGGAGCAGCGCGCCGCGTTCGTGGCGCTGACGTAGCCGAAGCGAGACCGTCGTAGCCAGGACGGGGCGCCGTGCTGCGGCGTGGCCGATGGTCAGGAAAAGGATCAGGTGGGTAAGATCGAGTACGGGCTGCAAGGCACGGCTTCGGAAGGAGGGTCGATGGAAAGGGAGGTCACGCTGCACGTGGACGGCGCCGAGCGCCGCCTGACCGTGGATACCCGGACAACGCTGCTGGACGCGCTGCGCGAGCACCTCGGGATAATCAGCCCGAAAAAGGGCTGCGACCACGGCCAGTGCGGAGCGTGCACGGTCCTGCTCGACGGCAGGCGCGCGAACAGCTGCCTGGCCCTGGCCGTCGCGTACGACGGGGCCGAGATCGTCACGGCCGAGGGGCTCGCCGAGAACGGGGAGCTGCACCCGATGCAGCGATCCTTTATCGAGCACGACGGCTTCCAGTGCGGGTACTGCACGCCTGGACAGATCGTCTCCGCGGTCGGGATGCTCGACGAGGCCAAAGCCGGCTGGCCGAGCCACGTCACGGAAGAGTTGAACGTCGAGGAGATCGTGCTCGACGACGACGAGATCCGGGAGCGCATGAGCGGCAACCTCTGCCGCTGCGCCGCCTACGCGAACATCCTCCCGGCCATCAGGGAGGTCTCGGGAGCGATGAAGCCCTACAGCTACGTGCGCGCCGAAGACGTGGGCGGGGCCATCGCCACGCTCGCCGAAGCGCCGAACGCCTCGTTTCTCGCTGGCGGCACCAACCTCGTCGACCTGATGAAGCTTGGGGTGGTGACGCCCGACGTGCTCGTGGACGTGAGGCGCCTGACCTCCGACCGGGTGGAAGACCTGCCCGACGGCGGCCTGCGCATCGGGGCCGCGGTCCCGAACAGCGACCTCGCCGCCGACCGGAAGATCCGTACCCGCTATCCTGCGCTCTCCCAGGCCCTGCTCGCGGGCGCCTCCGGCCAGCTCCGGAACCTCGCCACCACCGGCGGCAACCTGCTGCAACGGACGCGCTGCGTCTACTGGCAAGACATCACCACCCCCTGCAACAAGCGCGAGCCGGGCTCCGGCTGCTCGGCCATCGAAGGCCACAACAAGAACCACGCTATTCTCGGCGCCTCCGAGGCGTGTGTCGCTACCCATCCCTCGGACATGGCCGTGGCGATGGCAGCGATGGACGCGTTCGTCAACGTGCGGGGACCGGACGGGGAGCGACGCATCCCCATAGAAGAGCTGCACCGCCTGCCCGGCGACGAGCCGCAGCGCGACACGACCCTAGAGCACGGCGAGCTCATCACCTCCGTGGACCTCCCGCCGCTCGACTTCCTGTCCAACTCCAGGTACCGCAAGGTCAGGGAGCGAGCCTCGTACGCCTTCGCCCTGGTCTCCGTCGCCGCCGCCCTGGACGTGGAGGACGGCGTGGTGCGCGACGCGCGCGTCGCGCTCGGCGGGGTCGCCCACAAACCCTGGCGCGCGATGAAGGCGGAGGAGGCGTTGAGAGGCGAGCCGGCCAACGAGGCGAACTTCCGCGCCGCCGCCGACATCGAGCTGGAGGATGCCGAGCCGCTGCGGGGACAACGCTTTCAAGGTGCCGCTCGCGCGCAACGTCATCACGCGCGCGCTCGTCGAACTTTCGGAGGAACGATGACCGTCACCGCCCGCGCCATCGGCGCGCCTCTCGATCGCGTAGACGGGCCGAAAAAGGTCACGGGCACCGCCCCCTACGCCTACGAGCACCACGTCGAGCATCCCCTCTACCTGTTCCCGCTGCACAGCGAGATCGTCCGTGGCCGCGTCGTGCGGGTGGACGCGAGCGCCGCCGAGGCCCTGCCCGGCGTGGTCCTCGTCATCACGCACGAGAACGCGCCGCGGCTGGCCGACACCGGCGACCGGGAGCTCGCGATCCTGCAGTCCGGCGAGGTCGCGTTCCGCGGCCAGTACGTGGGCGCCGTCGTCGCGGAGACTTTCGAGGCCGCCCGGCACGCCGCGAGGCTCGTCCGGGTCTCGTACGAAGAGGAGCCGCACGACGCCGTACTGACGCCGGACCGGGACGACCTGTACACCCCGGAGCAGCTCAACGCCGGTTTCCCGACCGACACCGAAGAAGGCGACGTGGAAGAAGCGCTGTCCTCGGCGGCGGTGACGCTCGACGAGACGTACTCGACGCCGATGGAGCACAACAACCCGATGGAGCCGCACACCACGGTCGCCGTGTGGGAGGGCGGCGAGCTGACGCTGTACGAGTCCACGCAGGGGCCGCACCCCTTCAGGAAGACGGTCGCGCGGGTCTTCGGACTCGACCGGGACCGGGTGCGGGTAGTGGCGCCCTACGTCGGCGGCGGGTTCGGATCGAAGGGGCTGCCGCACGCCAACACCATCCTCGCGGCGCTGGCCGCGCAGTTGGTCGAGGGTCGGCCCATAAAGTTCGCACTCACCCGCCAGCAGATGTTCTCCGGCGTCGGGTACCGCACCCCGACCGTGCAGAGAATCCGGCTCGGGGCAGATGAGGACGGTCGCCTCACGGCGACCGCCCACGACGTTATCGAGCAGACCTCGAAGATCAAAGAGTTCGCCGAGCAGACCGCGTACGCGACGCGGACGATGTACGCCACGGATACCCGCCGCACCACGCACCGGCTCGCCGCCCTGGATGTGCCGGTCCCGTCTTGGATGAGGGCCCCCGGCGAGGCCCCGGGGATGCACGCGCTCGAGGCGGCGATGGACGAGATGGCCGAGAAGTGCAACCTGGACCCCATCGAGTTCCGCGTCCGCAACGAGCCCGAGCTGGACGCGGAGACGGGGCTTCCCTACTCAAGCCGCAACCTCGTCGCCTGCTTCCGCGAAGGGGCGAGACGCTTCGGGTGGGAAGGCCGGGACCCGACCCCACGCGCCGGGCAGGAGGGGCGGCTGGCTCGTGGGGACCGGGGTCGCCTCTTCCATGTACCCCGTCTTCAGGATCCCTGGCTCGAAGGCGAAGGATCCGCTTCGCGGGTGACGGGCGCTACGCCGTGGAGATCGGGGCCGCGGACATCGGCACCGGCACCTGGACGACGCTCACCCAGATCTCCGCCGACGCTTTAGGCGTCGGCGTCGAGGAGATGAGACCTACGCATCGGGGACACGGCCCTGCCGATCGCCTCCGTCGAGGGCGGCTCTTCGGGCATCACCGGCTGGGGTTCGACGATCTTCGAGGCGGCCCGCGTCTTCCGCGAGAGGCACGGCGACGAAACCCATCGGAGGGCGATGCGGCCGAGGCCGGGATGCCCGACAACCCGGGGACGGGGAACTACTCGATGCACGGCCTTCGGGGCGTACTTCGTCGAGGCGCGGGTGGACGCGGACACCGGCGAGGTACGCGTCCCGCGCATGACCGGGGTCTTCGCGGCCGGGCGGATCATCAACCCCAAGACCGCCCGCTCGCAGTTCATCGGCGGTATGACGATGGGTCTCGGTATGGCGCTGCACGAGGAGAGCCTGGTGGATGGGCGCTTCGGGCACGTCGTAAACCGCGACTTCGCCGAATACCACATCCCCACCAACGCCGACGTGGGCGAGATGGACGTGACCTGGATCGACGAGGAGGACCCCCACGTCAACCCGATGGGCTCCAAAGGAATAGGCGAGATCGGCATCGTCGGCTCGTCCGCCGCCGTCGCCAACGCCGTCTACCACGCCACGGGGATCAGGGTCCGGGATCTCCCGATAACGCCCGACAAGCTTATCCGGTGAGGAGATCGAAATTAGCGTGAGCATGGGAGACGTAGCCGCGGACTTCGGCAAGGGCTCGTTCGCGGGCCTGGCCGGGACGTCCGCGATGACGGTGTCCAGCACCCTGGAGATGAAGCTGAGCGGCCGCGGCGCGAGCCAGACCCCCAGCGGGGGCCCGGGAGAGGCGCGAGAGGTCGAGAGATGCGCGGGCGGAATGGCAGACCGGGCGGCCCACGGGTTGCCCGTCGCTCCCGAAGGAGGTAAGAGATGGCGAAGATGGGTTACTTTCTGGCCTGCGAGGAGTTCAGACCCAACGACCTCATCGAGCAGGCGAAGATGGCGGAGGCGGCGGGGTTCGAGGCGTTGTGGATCTCGGACCACTACCACCCGTGGCTCGAAGAGCAGGGCAAGAGCCCGTTCGTCTGGTCGGTGATCGGCGGGCCTCTCGCCAGGCCACCGTCGCTGCCGCGTCGACCACTGGCCGTGACGTGCCCGACACTTCGCATCCACCCGGCCGTGATCGCCCAGGCCGCGGCGACAGCGCGGAGCTGATGCAAACGGACGCTTCTTGCTCGGCGTCGGCTCCGGCGAGGCCCTCAACGAGCACATCTTCGGCGACGCCTGGCCCGAGCGCGGACGTGCGGTTGGAGATGCTCGAAGAGGCCGTCGAGGTCATGCGCCTCCTCTGGGAGGGCGGCGACGGTCGAGCACGAGGGCAAGCACTACACGGTGGAGAACGCCCGCGGTCTACACCCTGCCGGACGAGCCGCGCCGATACTGCGTCTCCGGCTTCGGTCCCAAGGCCGATCGGGCTGGCCGGACGGATCGGCGACGGGCTACAGCGGCGTGAAGCCCGACGCGGAGACGGTGCAGGCTGTACCGGTCCGCGGGCGGCGGAGACAAGCCGGCCCAGCGCGCGGCACAAGGTGTGCTGGGCCCGACCGAGGAGGAGGCCGCGCGAACCGGCCCACCGAGAACTGGCCCAACGAAGGCCTGCCGGGCGAGCTGGCCCAGGTGCTGCCCACGCCCGAGCACTTCGAGCAGGCGACGCCAGCTGGTCACGGAAGGGACATGGCGGAGAGCTTCGTCTGCGGCCCGACCCGGAGAAGCACCTGGCCGCGCTCCGAAGTCGTACATCGACGCCGGTTACGACGAGGTCTACGTGCAGCAGATAGGCCCCGAGCAGGAGGGCTTCTTCCGCTTCTACGAGAAGGAGATCCTGCCCAAACTTCGCTGATCGCGCCCTCAGAGCTGCGAGGACGGTGCGTGGCTACCGACGGCGTCGCGCGGGGCCTGTGCCGAATCACGGGCTACACCATTCGTGCCATTTTCGTTCGGAACGCGTCGCTCGCCGCTTTCGTCGTACTGATATACAAGTACGCGGGCTCCCGCCCGCGCGCGAGATCAAGCACGAGAAGGAGGCAACAGTGGCGAACGAGCTACAGGGACGCAAGGTAGCCATACTTATCGCCCCGTCGGTACGGAGCAGGTCGAGTTCACCGAGTCCAAGAAGGCCGTCGAGGAAGCGGGTGCAAGGTCGACGTGGTCGGCCTCCAGACCGGCGAAGCCCAGACTATGAACAGCGACGTTAACCCCGGCGAGACGTTCACCGTTGAGAAGACGGTGTCTGACGTATCCGCGGGAGACTATGATGCCCTGATCGTGCCCGGCGGCACCGTCGGCGCGGACAACCTGCGCGCCAGCGAGGAGGCGGTGGGCTTCGTCAGGGGCTTCTTCGAAGGGGCCAAGCCGGTGGGCGTGATCTGCCACGGGCCCTGGGCCCTCGTCGAGGCGGATGTCCTTGGGGGCCGCACCCTCACGTCCTACCCAACCCTCGAGACCGACATCCGCAACGCGGGGGGCACCTGGGTGGACGAGGAGGTCGTAACAGACCAGGGCCTGGTCACCAGCCGCAACCCCGACGACCTGCCGGCGTTCTGCGCCAAGATCGTCGAGGAGATCGGCGAGGGCAAGCATGAGGAACAGGCCCGCAGCGCGTAAGACTCCGCAACGCTACTACAGTTCGGAGGCCTCGCCACCGGCGGGGCCTCCTACTCTACGGAGCAAGAGCGGACCGGGCGATGACGGAGATCGGCTTCTGCGTGCGCCCCTGGCCTTCACCTACTAGAGCAACTTGCAGCGTAGTTGGGCGGTGTGGCAGGATGCGCCCATGAACGCCTACTCGCTGGACCTGAGGAAGAAGATCGTCGAGGCCAAGGAACGGGGCATGCGCACCACAGAGGTTGCGGAGACGTACGGCGTGGGCGTCTCCTCGGTGAAGCGCTACGCGGCCACGGCGCGCGAGGGGAGGTCGCTGGCCCCGAAGAAGCGTCCCGGCTCCAAGCCCAAGCTGAACGAGAGCGCAAGAAGGCTTTTGGAGGCAGACCTCCAGACAGCGTCCGACGGCAACCTTACCCCAGAGACGTGAGTTCTTGCGGCGGCAGCTGCGGGGTTTCGGTGAGCGACTCCACGGTCTCGCAGGATGCTCAAGCGGATGGGATGGAGCAGAAAAAAAGATCGATGGGTGCGAGCGAGAGAGACGAGTTCTTGAGAGTGGCTTGGCGAGTGATGATCGCCGCGGAGATCCACGACCGAGCGATTGGTGTTCGTGGACGAGATGGGCACTAACACCTCGCTTGCGCCCCTGTATGCTTGGGCGCCTATAAGGGGAGCGAGCGCTCTGGTGCGTTACGCGCAACTGCCGAACTAACGTCTAGCTACTGGGAGAGTCTGACATAATAGCCATGGGCCCAAGCGTGGCGCTAGAAGGGCCAACGACGAAGGAGGTCTTGAAGCCTATCTGGAGCAGGTGTTGGTGCTCTGCTGAGTCCGGGGCAGGTGGTGGTGATGGACAACCTCTCCTCTCACAAAGGCTCTAGGGTTAGAGAGCTCGTCGAGGTGCGAGGGCTGCGGGCTTATGTACCTGCCGCCCTACTCGCCCGATCTCAACCCGATAGAGGAAGCGTTCGCTAAGCTCAAGGCGCTGCTACGCAAGAGCGGGGCGCGCACTCGCGAAGCGTTGCTGGAAGCGATGGGAGGCGCTCTTGACGCGGTGACAGCGAAGGACGCTCGGGGCTTTTTCGAGCACCGCGGCTACCACGCTACAGCCCAACCACTGTGACAGACGCTTTAAGAACAATGGGTCCTGGGCCGGGATCCAGATTACGCGGACACCTGACACATGGCAAGGAAGTTAGAAACGACGACGGGCCGGTCCTGCGCCCACTACCTTTTCCACGTGGTCCGGGCACCGTGCGCGAGCCTCATACCCCGCGAGTGACGGGCCCAAGAGGCCTCCCTGCCCGAAATCCGTCGACAGCCGAGCACCGGCCGGCGGGGCAAGTGATCCGGACCGCCCCTGCGACCGTAGCACTCACAGGTATTCGCGAGGTATGGAGGAAGAAACATGCGTAGATACGTCTCTCT
The DNA here is from genome assembly GCA_963800975.1 of uncultured Rubrobacteraceae bacterium. GTDB lineage: Bacteria > Actinomycetota > Rubrobacteria > Rubrobacterales > Rubrobacteraceae > JALYGY01. Next base: position 318,944 of record CAWDDB010000005.1, read on the forward strand.
GGTTCTGGTGGCCGCGCTGGCCACGCTCGTCTTCGCGCCGGCCGCGCTGGCGCAGCAGATGGAAGGCGAGATGATGGGCGACGACATGATGATGGAAGAGTCCATGATGATGGAGGACGAGATGATGTCCAGCGCCTCCGCGTCGGCCATGTCCAGCGCGAGCGCCATGGACGAGGAGATGATGAGCGCGAGCTCTAGCGCCAGCGCAATGATGGGCGAGAGCGCCTCCGCCTCGGCCAGCGCGCTGCCAGGCACCGGCGGCACCCCGATCCTGCCCCTGTTGTCGGCCGCCGTCCTGGCCGTGATGGTCGGCTCCGGTATCCTGGCCGCCAGGCTGATACGCACCAACTCCTGACGTAGCCGGGGCGCTTGACAGAGGTAGGGGCGGTTCGCGAACCGCCCCTACCTCTTCGCGAACCGCCCACGCTCCGTACCTGATCCCCTACAGGGCCGCCTTCGCTGATAGCAGGGCCGGGATCTCCGCGTCCGGACGCGGCTCCGCGAAGTAGAACCCCTGGGCCAGGTCGCAGCCCATCACCCTCAGTTGTTGCGCGTGGGTCTCGCTCTCGACGCCTTCGGCCGTGGCCTTCATGCCGAAGGTGTGGGCCAGCTCGGTCACCATGCGCACAATCGCGGTGTCCTCCGCATCCTCTCCGACGCCTTGAACGAAGGACTTGTCCATCTTCAGGGTGTCGGCCGGGAGCCGCTTGAGGTACGAGAGCGAGGAGTAGCCCATCCCGAAGTCGTCGATGGAGATGCGGACCCCCAGGCTCTTCAGCCGGGCGAGGGCCGCGGTGTTCGCCTCCAGGGCCTCGATGTAGACGGTCTCGGTGATGTCTAGGCTCAGACTGCTGGCCGGAAGGCCGCTGTCGCGCAGGGCCCTTTCGACGGTCTCAGCGATGTCGGGACGCCTGAGCTGCCGGGCCGAGACGTTGACGGACATGACCAGGGGCTGGATGTGGGGGCATGCCGCCTGCCACTCGACGGCCCGGTGACAGGCCTCGTTCAGAACGTTCTCCCCCACGGGCACGATCAGGCCGCTCTCCTCGGCCACCGGCACGAACTCGGAGGGGTCCAGGAGCCCCCGCTCGGGGTGGTTCCACCTGACCAGGGCCTCCAGGCCCCACGTCTCGCCGGTCTGCAGGCTCACGATGGGTTGGTAGTGGAGGAGGAACTCGCCGGCCCCTATCGCCCGCCTCAGGTCGTTCTCGACGTCGAGACGCTTGACCGCCCGCACGTACATGTGCGAGTCGAACACCTTGTAGCTGGTGGACTCATCCTTGGCGTGGTACATGGCCGTGTCGGCGTCTCGCACGAGATCCTCCGGGGTCGTCGTGCGGTCGTCGCCCAGCGCCACGCCGACGCTGGCGCTCACGAACAGCTCACGCTCGTCAACCAGGAACGGCCTCCTGAACTCGCTCGTGATCCTCTCCGCCACCCGAACCGCGTCCTCCGAACCTTCGGTGTCCTCGAGCAGCACCACGAACTCGTCGCCGCCGAAGCGGGCCAGGGTGTCCTCCGGGCGCAGGCAACGCCTCAAGCGCTGGGCCACCACGACGAGTAGCAGGTCGCCCACCTTGTGGCCAAGCGAGTCGTTTACCACCTTGAAGCCGTTCAGGTCCATAAACAGGATCGCGGTCTTGCGCCCCTTGTTCCGGCGGGTGCGATTCAACGCCTGCTTCAACCGGTCCGCGAACAGCTCACGGTTGGGCAGGTCGGTGAGGTTGTCGTGCAGCGCCCTGTGCGCCAACCGCTCCTCGAGAGCCTTTCGCTCCGTGATGTCGCTGAAGGTGCAGATGACCTGGCGGATCTCGCCGTCGTCCAGCTGCGGCTCGGCGTCGACCAGCAACCACGCTTGTCTCCCGGAGTTCGGACGGGAGACGCCCATTACTACGTTGCGAACCGGCCTGCCGGTGGCGATCGCCCGGGGGACGGGGTGCGTATCGCCCGGGAACGGCGAACCGTCCTCGTGCACGACGTTCCAGTCCGGGTCGAAGGAGGTCTTGCCGATAACCTGATCCTCGTTGAGCCCGAGCAACTCGAGCGCTGCCGGGTTGCTAAACAGAATCTCGGCGCCCGGTCCCTGGAGCAACACGCCCACCCGCAGGTTCTCGACCAGCTCCCTGAACCGTTCCTCGCTCTCCCTCAGCGCCCCCTCGGCCTGTTTCCGCTCGGTAACGTCGCGGGAGTTGATCACGTACTTCCCGACGCCGGGGTCGGAGAGCATGTTGGCTCCCACCGACTCCAACCACCTCCACGAGCCGTCCTTGTGGCGGAACCTGTACTCCGACGTCGGGCGGCGCCTGGCGTCTTTGAGACCCTCCGCGAAGGCCATCTCCACCCGCTCCAGGTCCTCGGGGTGGACGTACCCGAAGGCGTTGCGCCCGATCATCTCCTCCGGCTGGTACCCGAGCATTCGCCAGACCGAGGGACTCTGGTAGTCGGATGGTGCCGTCGATCTCGAGTAGGGAGATCATGTCCGACGAGTTCTGCGTCAGGGCGCGGAAATGTTGCTCGCTCCGTAGCACCCTGGCGTGCAGCCGCGCCCGGCCAACGGCCACGCTCACGTGCTCTCCCAGGGCGACCATCAACCTCAGGTCGTTCTCGGTGAGGCGCACCCCGCCCGTGCTCTCGACGTTGAAGAAGCCGATCACCTCCCCCTCGTCAAACAGGGGGACGCAGATCTCCGAGGAGATCCCCTCTATCGCCCCAAGAAACTCCGGGTCCGAGGTCACGTCTTCGAGCAAAACGGGCTGACCGGCGCGGACCGCGCGACCCGAGACGCCGTCGGTCACGGGGATGCGGTCGATGACCCTGTGGTACCCGACCTGATGCTGCAGCACGAGTTCGTCGCCTTCCAGCAGGTAGGCGCTCACCTGCGTGTACCCGTACGCCTCGGCGATGGTCTCGACCAACTTCCGGAAAACGTTTGGCAGCTCCACCTCCTCCGCCAGGGCCGTGCGCACCTGGTGCAAGAGGGCGAGCTCCCGTGACTGGCCGCGATAGCGCTCCTCGCTCTCCTTGAGCGCCAGCTCCGCGTCCTTGCGGTGCGTGATGTCCGAGATAAACCCCTGCCAGTACGGGGGCTCGTCCCCTTCGCCCTGCGCGACCACGGCCTCGTCCCTGACCCACACCGTCCGTCCGTCGCTGGCGAAGACCCTGTACTCCACGGTGAAAGGTCCCTCCACGGCCAGCGCCGCCCGCTCCGTGGACAGGACCCGCTCCCTGTCGTCGGGGTGGATGATCCTCTTCCAGTAGTCGGGGTCCTTCTCGTGGGTGTCCCGCGGATACCCGAGCATGGCCTCGATCTGGGGGCTGTCGTAAAGGGTCGTCATGCTGCCGTCCATAGCCTCGACGTAAACCACGGCCGGGACGTGCTCTACCAGGGTGCGGTACCTCTCCTCGGCCTCCCTGATCTGCGCCTCGGCCCTCTTGCGCTCGGTGACGTCGCGGGCGGTGACCAGAACGCCCCCCACCGTCGGGTCGTCTAGGAGATAGGTGCCAGCCGCCTCGATGTGGCGCCAGGAGCCGTCGGCGTGCCTGAAGCGGTACTCGGCGACGTTCCTCGCCACACCAGGGTCCTCCAGGGCCTTCTCGGTGTCCCTCAGGACGCGAGGCAGGTCTTCGGGGTGGACGAAGTCGAGCATGTTCTTGCCTACTGCCCATCCGGGGTCGTACCCCAGGACCCGCTCGAAAGCCGGGCTGGCGTAGCGCAGGGTGCCGTCCGGATCCAATATCTTCACGATCTCGGAGGAGTTGCTTACCACCGAGCGGAAGAGTTCCCCGGTGTTCTCGCGGCTCGCCGCGTCACGCACCACGCTCACAACACCGGGCGCGGAAGCATCGCCGAGAAGGCTTGCGCTGGACACCTCCAGGCGGCGCCAGGAGCCGTCCTTGTGGTGCGCCCGGATCTCCACCGTGGGCTTGCGCTCCGGATCATTCCGGACCTCGGCGTGGGCCTGCATGAGGCGCTCCGCGTCGTCCGGGTGGACGTAGTCCAGGATGGTCTCCCCGATCACTCCCGCGGGGTCGTACCCCAGTACCCGTTCGATCGAGGGGCTGGCGTAGCGGATCGCGTCGTCCGACCCGAAGACGAAAAAGACCTCGGCCGCGTCCCGGACGGCCGGACGGTGGGGGCTCGCCTCTCCTACAGAGGAGCCAGGGGCAAGCCTGGGCTCATCGGCGGCGCCAGAGGCGCGATCGGCTTCACGGAGATCAGATCGGTCCATCGTCCTCTAGTATGTAGGATCGCCAGAGACGAACGCTAAGTATACGCGTCTGGTGGTCCGTGGTCGACAGAGGAAGCATTGATGCCTGCCTCTGGCGTCGCGTCCCCTCCCGTGGGACCCGACCGATTTACGCTATGCTACGCTCGTGGTTCCTGGTCGAACGCGGGGAGGTGAGGCTCGGTGGGTAGACCGCTCCTGATCCTTGCGCTGGTGCTGCTCATCGCCGTGGTCCTGGGCGCTACCGGCCTGCTCGACGACGTCGCAAACGCCCTCGTGCGGATACTCACCATCATCTTCGAGCTGCTGGTCGCCCTCATAAACCTCTTCGTGCGCCTGATAAACATGCTTGTTGGCTGGCTCAGGAGCGTGGGCTGACGCGCCGGAAGGGTATCGACCGGGAGCTGAAAGCGTGGTACTGCCGGTAAGGCCCGGTCTTCGGTGCTACCGGCGTTCAGCCAACGACAACGCGGCGGAGACGAGGAACATGGCGCCGAATGCCGCGACGTAGAGCAGGTTTATGGGCTTGCCCGCCAGCGCGTTCCACAGGTTCGCCAGCGTCACCCCCAACCCGTAGACCGCTATTACCCCGAGCATAACCCTCGAGGCGTCGGCCTGCCGCAGCGCGTAGAGGGCACCGACGGCGATCGTCAGCAGCATCACGGCTATGAGCCTGCTGGTCAGGAGGTCGCCGGGCCACGCCCAGATCAAGGGCAACGGCCCGTCGTCCGTGACGAACAGCGCGGCGCCCCACGGGGCGCTAACGGCCGCCACGATGCCCAACCACGCGGCCACGAGCGGTCCGGAGGAAGGAGGGTCGGGCAAGGGGTCCGCCGCGACGAACGGCGGCCTGATCAGGTACCAGAGGGCGGCCGCGGTCATGAGAAGGACGATGGCGAAGAACGCGTACGTGATCGGCGCGGCGAGGTCGAAGCGGTCGAGGTGGAAGAGGAGGATGGCGACCAGCAGCGGCGCGAGGTAGGTGAACAGCATGATCAAAACCAGCCGCGTGCGCTGAGGGACGGGGCGCTTGAGGGCCGCGATCGAGGCGAAGCCGAAGGCCCAACCGGCCGAGGCCAGCATGCGGCTGGCCAGGGGCGGCAGGTCCCACGAGAAGCTCCTGGGATCGTCCGTCCACCAGCCCGTGCTGCCGAGCACCCCGCCCACGAGCGTCAAAACGATAAGCAGCAGCATCCCCTTGCCCCTGCCGTCGGCCTCGCGCGGCGCGACCCACCGCCGGTACCCCAACGCCACGAGCCCCAGCAGCGCGATCAGGCCCAGAAACTGGACGAGCAGGGCGATCATGACCGATCTTGTCGGCGATCGACGCTCGCGTGCCTGGGCCGCCGTGGTAAGCGGGAGGGTGCTCACGGGCGGCGTGGGGCTCGAGGAGGTGCACAGGTTCTACGCCGAGCACTTCATACCGCAGCAGTCCCCCGAGACCGAGATCACCCCGATCTCGCGCACCATCGGTGAAGATCGGGTAGTGGACGAGCTTATCTTCGCGTTCGTGCACACGGTCGGGATGGACTGGATCCTGCCCGGCGTCCCCCCGACGGGGAAGCGCGTCGAGGTGCCCATGGTGGTCGTGATCCAGTTCCGTGACGGCAAGGTTGCCCACGAGCACATCTACTGGGACCAGGCCTCCGTGCTGGTGCAGGTCGGCCTGATCGACCCAGATAACCTGCCCGTGAGCGGCGCCGAGAGCGCCCGCAAGATCGTCGATCCGGTCTCCGTCCCGTCCAACCAGCTGATATTGGAATTATGAATTTGGAGTTTGGAATTGGGAACTGGGAATTGAGGCTGATGCTGGGCGAACGGTTCGCACTTTCCACGGGATCAGGTTTTGAGGCGACGGGTTTCGGGCCTTGACCTGGCCCCGTTACGCGACCACCAAGAGCCTAAGGACCTAAACCCTTCGGACGCTCTCCCGACGCAACGGAAGTCCCCCGACCTCTTAATTCGTCATTCCAAATTCCTAACTCCTAATTCCTAGCTCAGCACGTCTCTGCGGACAAAGATGGCCCATGCGGCGGCCAGCGAGCCGGCTGCCCACAGGAGGCTCACCCAGGCGGCCCTGACGATGGGTGGCCAGTCTATGGGTTCGCGCACGAGGCTGAGCCACGCGGCGAACTGGTTGGTCAGCAGGTATGGATCGAGGGCGCCCCCGAGGCCCAGGCTCGAGACGAGCTGCAAGAGAAGTATGAGGACGACCCCGCCGACCACGGAGGCGACGCTGTTGTGGGTCGCCGACGAGAGAAAGAGGGCGAAGGCCGCCAGGCCCAGGAGCGGCAGGGCCAGGAGGCCCGCGCTGGCCCAGATCAGGGCCACGCCCTCGCCGACGGAGAGGGTTGTGCCGCCGAGGCCCGCCAGCGGCTCGAAGCCTATCGCGAGCCAGCCGGCGAGCAGGCCGACCCCGGCGAAGACCACGACCACCGCGAGGGTGTAGATCCCCACCGCCGCGGCCTTCGCCCAGAACAGGCCGGAGCGGCCCACGGACCGGCCGAGGATGGTCTTGAGGGTGCCGGCGGAGACCTCGCCGGCGATGGCGTCGCCGGCCACGAGCACCGTGAGCAGCGGCAGCAGCACGACGGACCCGAACCCGAGGGTTATGAACGGTATGACGAGGCCGTTGGAGAGGAGCTGGGCGGCGAACGGGGCGTCCCCGGCCTCGGGACCGCCCTGGGTGATCAGGATCGCGGCGAGAAAGAGAACGGGCACGATCGCCGCCGCGCCGAGCCCCAGGAACGTGCGCCGCTGGCGCAGCAGCTTGTACACCTCCCAGCGGACCATTACCCTTCCTCCGTTAGCCGCAGGAACATCTCCTCCAGGTTCGGCCGGGCCGGCACGAGCGCGTGCACCCCGATACCGCCCTCGACCAGGGCCCGCACCACCGGACCCGCGCCCTCGGGACCGGCCGCGAACCGCAGTATCTCGTCTGGCCTGAACCCCTCGAGCTCCTCCGGCTGCCCGTTCAGGATCACCACCCCAGGGTGCTCGCGCAGCACGCGGTCCGCCCGCTCCGTGTCGTCGACCACCAGCCGGTACTCGGGACGGGCTTGCTCGGCTATCTCCCCGAGGCCGCCCTCGGCCAGCAGGCGGCCGCCGCCCACGACCGCGACCCGGTTGCAGAGCTGCTCTACCTCCGAGAGGAGGTGGCTTGAGAGGAAGATGGTGAGCCCTTCGCCGGAGAGCTCGCGCACCAGCGCCCGAACGTCGCGCATGCCGCCCGGATCCAGGCCGTTCGTCGGCTCGTCCAGGACCAGGAACTCGGGCTCCCTGAGGAGCGCCGAGGCTATGGCGAGCCGCTGCTTCATGCCCTGCGAGTAGGTCTTGACCTTGTCCCTCGACCTTCCCCAGAGCTGCACGGTCTCGAGCACGCGCCGAACCGGGGGAGACCTGTCTCCGCGACGGTCGGCCGCGGCGAGGATCCTGAGGTTGTCGAGGGCCGAGAGGTAGCCGTAGAAGCCTGGTGCTTCGACGAAGCCTGCCAGCCTCGCCCGCTCGGCCGGACCGGTGGCGGGCTTGCCGAAGACGCGGACCTCCCCCGAAGTCGGCCGGATCAGGCCGAGGATCATGCGTATGGTCGTGCTCTTGCCGCTACCGTTCGGCCCGAGGAACCCGTACACGTCGCCTTGCCTGACCTCGAGGCTCAGGTCCTCGACCGCCGAGAAGGTCCCGAAACGCTTGGTCAGCCCCTTTAGCTCCAGGGCGGGGACACCGGTGGGCTCGGCTGGTGTCCTCGCGTTGGTGTGGACCTCGGTCAAGGCTTACCTGAGCCCCCGGGCGGCCTGCTCGAGCTCGGAGGCCGAGACGCTGCCGGCCAGGACGTAAGAGACGCCGTCAGCCCTCCAGCGCAGACCAGAGCCGATGGGGGTCGAGAGCTCTTGCGCCTCTACGCCGCCGAGATCTACCGTCGGGAGCTGCGGAAGGTCGGCCTGCTCCCCGTTGCCCGGTTGCTGTGGCATCCCTGGCCCCTCCGCTTGCGGCCCCTGGGCGAGGACCACGGTGCCCCAGCCAGAACCGTAGGTAAGGACCACGCCGTCGGGACCCTTGACGTACACGCCCGTCAACTCGCGGCCACCCGGAGGCGCCGAGAGCTGACTGATCCGGAAGTCCACCTGCTGCTGAGCCTCGGCGACGGTCTCTACCTCGGCTGGCTCGGTGCCGCCGGGCCGATCGTGCTGCCTCGTTTCCGCGCCGTCGCGCAACGGGAGCACCTTGGCGTTCGGCGGGGTCTGGAAGTCGAAGAGGCCGGCCGGCACGGGACCGGGCTCGAAGTTCGAGAGCCGCCAGGAGAACACGGGGTCGGGCCTCCCGTCGGCGTAGACGGCGTACTGCAGCGGCAGGTAAGTCTCGGAGTCGATCAGCGCCCGCGCCCGGTCGACCAGGGTCGAGCCTCCGTCCCTGGGGGTCAGGGTCAGGACGAAGGCCTGCCTGCCCCCGACGTCGACCGGCGGTGCCTGGGAGAGCTCGCTCGTCGGGGCGAGCTCGGCGAGCATCCTGTTAACCTCGGCCGGGGTCACGGGATCTTCTTTTACGGGCGCCGACCGAGGGGGACCTTCGCCGGTGCGAAGGGTGTTCTCGGCGCCGTCGTAGATCCAGACCCTCGAGCCGTTCTGAACGAAGACGCGATCGCCGTTATCTCCCTGCAGCTCGGCGCGCACGCGCTCTGGCCCTCCGTACCACACCCGCGCGTTGAGGGGGCCGGAGAGCGCCGGCGGTCCCTCTCCCTGCCCCGAAGCCTCGAGTAGTTGCGCCGGGATCACGCTCTGCTCGACCGTAACGGAGGCGCTGAACTCGGGGGGGTCTTCGACCGAGCCGGCGACCCGCGTAAGCAGCTCCCCGTTTGTCAGCTCCTCGGGTGGGGACTGGGCCATGATCGACCGCATCCCGATCAGGGCAACCCCCAGACCGAGGATCGCCACGATGCCAAGGATCAGCACCAGGGAGCGCGCCAGCCCCCGTCCGTCGCTACTCGACATTCCTCTCGAACCTCCTCGCGCGGAACCGCTCGCGCGGAACCGCGCCCGCGGGTAACGTCCAAACTCCGTCTTCGCCTTCCAACTCTGATACGCGGTCGGGTAGCACTTGGTTTCGTGGGTGTAGGCATCTTTCGTCTCTGGAACCGCGTGGGCGCTCACCCAGAAGCGCCGTGCCGCGGCCTCGCGTAGACTGGACCGGGGTCGGCGAAGTTGCCGCCTACCGACGTTGAGGAGGCAAAGGTGGAGAGAGAACTGACGGCGGATCGCGCGTCGTATACAGAAGGCGCGGCCTTCGTCGAAGGGCGCTTCGTCCCGGTCGGGGAGGCGCGGGTCCCGATCCTCGACTGGGGATTCGTGCGCTCGGACGCGACCTACGACGTGGCCCACGTGTGGCGGGGGAGCTTCTTCCGGCTGGAGGACCACCTCGACCGCTTCGAGCGGGGCATGGCGAGGCTACACATGACGGTGCCCTATGGGCGCGCGGAGATCAGGGAGATCCTCCTGCGGTGCGTGAGCGCGAGCGGGCTGCGCGACGCATACGTCGAGGTCGTGTGCACGCGCGGCGTCCCGCCGCCGGGCTCGCGCGACCCGCGCGAGTGCGAGAACAGCCTCTTCGCGTTCGCCGTGCCTTTCGTCTGGATCGCCGACCCCGAGAAGCAGGAGCGGGGCCTGCACGCCGTTATCGGCCGCGTGCAGCGCATCCAGCCCGAGTCGGTCGACCCCACCGTCAAGAACTACCACTGGCTCGACCTGGTCGCCGGGCTCTACGAGGCCTACGAACGCGGAGGTGAGACCGTGATCCTCACCGACGGCGAGGGAAACGTCGTCGAAGGCCCCGGGTTCAACGTCTTCGCCGCGAAGGGAGAAGCTCTCTGCACGCCGGACCGCGGCGTCCTCGAGGGCGTGACCCGCAAGACGGTCGCCGAGCTCGCCTCCGAGCACGACATCCCGCTCGAGACTCGGAAGGTCTCCGCGGAGGAAGTGAAGAAGGCGGACGAGGTATTCGTCACCAGCACGGCGGGTGGGATCATGCCGGTAACCAGGGTGGACGGCAGGCCGGTCGGTAGCGGCGAGCCCGGACCGCTCACCATTCGGTTGCGCGACGCGTACTGGGAGTTGCACGAGGATCCCCGCTTCGCCACGCCCGTGCAATACGATTAGACTTACGCACCGTTACCAACGGAAGGAGCCACATGGCGACTATGCCGCAGCAGGGCCAGAAGCTGCCAGAGGTCGAGTTCGTTGCCGAGGACGGAGAGAAGATCCCCGCCGGGGATCTCGCGGGCGAGAAGACCGTTCTGTACTTCTACCCCAAGGACGACACGCCGGGCTGCACGAAGGAGGCTTGCGCCTTCAGGGATCGGATGGCCGACTACGAGCAGGCCGGCATCCGGGTCTACGGCGTCTCGCTCGACTCCCCCGAGTCGCACCGGCGCTTCCGCGAGAAGCACAACCTCAATTTCCCGCTTCTCACCGACGAGAGGGGTCGCGCCTCCGAGGCCCTCGGGGTGCTGCGCGAGGGCGGGGAGATGGCCAACCGGGTCACGTTCCTGCTGGATCCCGGCGGGACCGTCGTGAGGGTCTATCCCGAGGTCTCACCCGAGACGCACGCGGACGAGATCCTCGAGGACGCTGACTCCATCTAGGGTGGATCGCAAGACTTTCGCGCCTTCGCCAGGGACAGGCGCCGAGGTTCCGGTTACGGCCCTCGACCTAGCCTTCGATACCTGGGGCCTCGAGAACCTCGCACTCTGCGCGGGACCGTGCCGGGTGGCCGCGTTTCGGGACGCGGGGCAGGGGGTAACAGATGCGGAGGGATACAACAAGGCAAAGGAGGCCGGCAATGGGCGTCGAAGAGCGCGGGGATCGCTACCAGCAGTTGGAGGAGTCCTACAAGGATTACACGGTCTACGATCAGCACTACGAGAGGATCGGCAAGGTGGACGACCTCTTCGTCGACGAGCACGATCAGCCGGAGTACATCGGCGTCAAGACCGGCTTCCTGGGGATGAAGTCCACCCTGATCCCGATGGAGATCGCCAGGGTCAACGACCTGCGCAAGCTCGTGGAGGTGTCGGCGGATAAGAACACCATCACGGAAGGCCCCGCCTTCGACGACGACGACGAGATCACGCGCGACCACGAGGCCAGGATCTACGGCTACTACGGCCTGACGCACCCCGGCTCCCAGGAGGGAAGGGGCGGCTACGGCGACTACTACGACTCCGAGGAGCGTCCCGACGAGGACCTGGCTGGGTCCGTGGACACGCAGTACGGCGAGCGCAAGGAGGAGCCGCCGGAGCAACCCGCGCGGGAATCCCCCGTCGGCGGGCCGCCGACGGATCGCCCGGAAGGTGCAACCGGAGACACGCGCTCGCGTGAGCCGGAGCCGGCCGACCCCACGGCCTCACGCGAACCGCAGCACCCCGGAGATACCGGGGAGGCAGGGACCGGAAGCAGCCTGAGGGTGCGAAAGCGGGTCAGCACCGACAACCGGTAGAACGGGCCTCACCTCTCGTCTAGAATTGGGCTCGCCCGAGTCCACGCCCGAAAGGATGCGAGCCTACCGTTATGTACGTTGTTTTTGGCATCCTGGTTGTCTGCGGGCTGAGCCTCCTCGCGGTCGGGGGCTTGCTCTGGTGCAACGGGTCGTGCCCACCGATCTGCGCCAGAAGCACAACGACGTTGCCGGCTTCATCTACGCCGTCGTCGGCGTCGTGGCGTCGACCCGGCCGCCTTCGAGCTGGTGCTCGACAGGTTCGAGACGAGCAAGCTCAGCGACCTCTGACGGATCCCAGCGCCCGGCTAATCGGTCAGCAGGCGCGTAAGCCTCAGGTGGACGCCCTCGTCCTCGTCGGTGACGTAATAGAACCGTCCCGTATCGGTGATCGCGATGCCCTCGACGCGGGGCAAATCTGGGAACTCGCGGACGAACTCGCCCTTCAGCGCGCCTGAGTGGGCGTCCGGGGGCAGCGTTGCCCGGAAATGGGTCGCCACCGTGCTCTGGCCGCCGGGGTAGTCCTGGATCAGGACGCTGTCCTTGTCGCGGCTGTCCACGTTGCCGGTGACGAGGTGGAGCTCCTCACCCCCGTCGGTGCCGAGGACGGCCAGGTCTCGCACCCCGGCAACGGTACCATCCCGGCCTACCGCGTCAACGGTCCAGAAGCCGCGGACCTCGGGCAGCCGGTCGCCCGGCTCGAAGAGGCGCTCTATGCCCTCGATCTCCACGACGATGGGGTGGCCCTCTGCGGTGACGGGGAAGCGCAGGCCGAGTAGTAGCGTGGGGGACCCGCCCTCGGGCGCCTCCGTGCCGTCGCGGAAGGCGGCGCCCTCGACGTTGATCGGGTAGTCGTCCTCGCGCACGAGGCCAGCCCACTTCTTGCCCTCCTGCTCGCCGCGCTCTATCGTGGCGGCGACCAGGGCTTCGTGGGACTTCGGGCCGAGCGGGATCAGATCGGGACCTCTCTCCTTGAGGGCGTCGTTGATTAGCCTGTGCAGCGCAAAGCTCCGCCGCGAGATCTCCATCGCCATCGCCGGATCGTCCGTGACATGCTCGACCTCGGCTTCGCGGAAGCGGGCTACGAAGCCCCGCTTGGGTTGCAGCGGGCCATTCTTGCCGCCGAAGTGGGAGCCGAAGATGTAAATCCAGCCGCCCTGCCGCGTGACGGCCTCGGCGTCCTCGGTCTTGCCGGCGTCGCCCACGGGATCGGCGTGCAGGCGCTCTATCTCCCATCCCTCTTCTATGCCGACGCCCTGCCGGTGCCCGATGACGGCGACGCAGTCCTCGATCTCGCCCTCGTCCAGCACCGCCCAGAACGCGAGCTCCCACCCGTGCGCCTCAAGGAGCGGCCCGGCTTCAACCGCTAGCAACCCCGAAGCCTCGTTGGGGTGCAAATTGAGCTCTAGCCGGTGCAGTCCGTCCTCCGTCATGTGCTACCTCCTCGGTTCGACCACCAACCTAACTACGACCCACGCGCCGGAAGGTTACACGAGCACTCTCCGAGCATCGGCACCTCCCGTAACGGTTGCTATGCCGCGGGTCGGTTTCGACCCCGGCCGCGGCGGGAAGATACCTTTCAGGGAAAGGACCCCTTGCGAGACGAAAAGGGGGTGAAGAGATGGCTATTCCGGTCAGCGATGGCTTGCTCGACGGCCTTCTCAGCGGGCTCGAGATGCAGGGCGAGATCAACGATCTCTTGGAAGAGATCTACTACCAAGCCCTGACCTGAGACCCACACCACAACTTGCATGGCTCGGACGAACCATATCTTGTCCCCTGCCTCGACGTTGAATCGCGCGGTTCCGGCACAGTCCCGGTCCGGGTCGTCCGGCTCTGGCGGCTCCGCGTCCAGTTTCGTCGGGTATAAATAAGATCCGGAAGTTCGGATACGAGTGGAGACGAGATGACCCTGACGATAGGAACCGGACCGTTCGGCAGCGAGAGCAAGGGCGCGTTCAACTTCGACACCGGGGTGCTGCAGCCGCACACCCTGTACTTCGAGGAGTCACCCAAGCGGGTGCGGGTGATGCTCGGCGGCGAGACCGTGGTGGACAGCAGACGGGCCAGGCTCTTGCACGAGACGGGGCTCCTGCCCGTCTACTACTTCCCCGAGGAAGACCTGCGCAGGGACCTGCTCGAGAAGAGCGATCACACTACCCACTGTCCCTTCAAGGGCGACGCCTCCTACTGGTCCGTAAGGGTTGGTGATCAGGTCGCCGAGAATGCCGTCTGGAGCTACCCGGAGCCGCTCGACGCCGCCCCGCCGCTCGCTGGCTACGTGGCGTTCTACTGGCGCAAGATGGACCACTGGTATGAAGAGGACGAGGAGGTCTTCGTCCACCCCAAGGACCCCTACCACCGGGTCGACGTCCTGGAGAGCTCGAGGCACGTCAAGGTCACGGTCAACGGAGAGGTCGTCGCCGAGACGAGCCGGCCCAAGATCCTATTCGAGACGGGGCTGCCCCCGCGCTACTACATCCCGCCCGAAGACGTGCGCGAGGACGTGCTCGCCGCGAGCGAGAAGACGACCCAGTGCCCGTACAAGGGCGTCGCGTCCTACCGGTCGGTCGAGGCCGGGGGCGAGCGCGTCGAGGACCTCGTCTGGTACTACCCGGAGCCGCTGCCAGAGGTGGGCAAGATCCAGGGACACCTGAGCTTCTTCAACGAGAAGGTCGACCTCGAGGTCGACGGCGAGCAGCAGGACCGACCGAAGACGCAGTGGTCCTAGAAGCGAGCGGAAGGCGCGGTAAGCCGTCCTGTTGCGGCCGAAAACCTCGATAGCGTAAGACCTTTGAAAGGTGGGTGGTGTGGGAGCTGGGTGCTCTAGAGACCTTTCTGGCCAATGCTGTGATGGTGGTGGCAGGTGAGAGCTAGACAGGTTTGCAAGGAAGGCGCTAGCCCCTTCCGGCAAAACTCCCCTAGCTTCGAGCCGGGGAGGACACCGGAGCGGGGCGGTTCGCGAGAGGAGATGCTAGAATTTGGCATGGCTGCGAGATCTGGCTACGGATGCTCCCCGTGCAGGTCGATCTGCGGTGCAGGCCGAGCGTGGGGGTTCGAGGGCACGCTGCGACAGCGAGAACCTCGTCGGCGACCCCTACGTCGAGCTCGCATGGCGTGCTCTCTACGAGGGCGCTGGGCCGGTGTAACCAACCCCTCACCGCGTGGCCGACCGCCCCGCGTGGCGCGCTTCAGTCGGGAGGGGAGGGTGTGGGTGGGGACTGGCGTAGGGAGAGGGAGTGGAGTGGAGGAGGGTGAAGCGAGGGGTGGTGGGGAGAATGTGATGAGAAGGGTAAGGCTGGTGAGCTGGATCTCGACATGCAGAAGAGGTGGTAGAGTGGCGGCGACGGATCGGACGATGCGGTGGGGCGCGGCACGCCGACGGGGTGAGCCACGGTGGGCGCGGATCCGCGCCGGATCTCCTGGGCAGTCGGGGAGGCGCGACGCGCGGAAGCGGGTCGTGACGCCGCCGCGCTCGGGGCTTCGTGAACGTGGCCGCACCCCGACGTGCGGCGCGCGTGAGGGCGCGGCAGCGCGGCGATCCGTCCACACGCGAGCGAGGGTCCGCGCGACGTACTGCCGGTGGAGGACCGCGAGGTAGTGGAGCGGGTAGGCGCGCCACGATGAGCGCAGCACGGGCGAGCACCGCCAGCCACGCGCGCGCCCCGACGAGCCTAGATCGCCGCCGTCGAGGGCCGCCGACCGCGCGCGGAGCGACGCGCGAGCGCCGGGCGGGCCGAGCGGCGTAGTGGGCCGGGGACGCGCGACGCGGACCCACACGCGCGGCCGAACGAACCCGCCGCAGCGAGTGGCAGAACGCGGGCAAGAGGAACGGGCACGGCAGTGCACGCAAGCCGTGGGGTGGGGAAGCGGAAACGATGGTGGGGAAAAGGTGAAGAGGTCCGGAGGCGACACCGAGACTACGAAGCCAGGCACCGGGGAAGCGGTTGACGCCGGAGGCGGCGGGCAGTCGCGCGGGTGCTCCAGGAAGAAGCGGGCCATCTCCGCCGAGGCGTCCGGGCCCTGCGGGTCGGTGTAGGACCCGCGCTGGCTTCCGCCGGACCACGCGTGGCCGGCGCCGTGCACGACCCAGCGCTCCGCGACCGGCTCTCCTCCGGTGTCCAGGTAGACGGAACGGGTGAAGGCGCGCCCGCCGGGGACCTGACCCCCGCGCACCGTTGCTCGTCTGGCGCCGTCGGCCCACTGGTGCAGCACCTGCTCCCCGTTGCGCGGGTGCACCGTCCCGTCGCGGTCACCGTGGAAGACTATGGTCGGGACGTCTCGGGTCAGGTCCACAGCCTCCGCGGCCCGCGCCGCGCGGGCCTTCTCCTGCCCAGGGTCCGGCGCTCCTCCCTTCATCGCCCTGAAAGCGGAGGGCATGTCGTGCGCAGCCCCGTAGGCGAGCCCCGAGTGGACGCCGACGGCTGCGTAGAGCTCCGGGTATGTCGCGCCCATGACCACGGCCATGGCCCCGCCGGCGGACATCCCGGCCACGTAGATGCGCCGCGTGTCAACCTGCTGCGTGGTCGCGACCTGGCGCGTGATCCCCGCGATGATCTCCGGCTCGCCCCGGTCGCGCCGCTGGTCCTCGGCCTTGAACCAGTTCCAGCACCTCTGCCCGTTCGCGCTTGCGGACTGCTCGGGATACACGACGTAAAACGAGCCGCTCTCGGCCAGCTCGTTCATGCGCGTGCCGGCCGCAAGGTCGTCCGCTCCCTGGGTGCAGCCGTGGAGCATGACTACGAGCGGCAGGAGCCGTTCCCCGGCCCCACTCGGGACGTACAGCTTGTACGCGCGCGTCCCCGCCCTGCACGTGAACGACCCCGCGGCGAAGCTTCCCGGCAACGGGGCGGCTTCGGGCGCCGGTCCCGGCATCCGGCCGGGACGGGTTATCACCTCGGGTGGCAGCAGGCCCCCGAGGTCGGGCATGACTATCGGGGGCGTGCTCCGCGTCGTTGTCTCCCCCGGGGCTTTCGCGAAAGCCCCGGGGAGACCCCACCACCCAGGGAGCGTTGGATCAGGGCCGTAGCCTCGTCCAGCCGCCCGGCCCGCGTGAGCCTCGTCGCCTCAGCCATCTCCTCTTGCATGTTGGCGCCGCGCGCGCCTGCTTCCCTCGTCATGTCCGGCATGCGGGTGTTCTCCTCTCGGATTGTCGTGGCGCTCGTTAACCGATGCGGTCGGCCAGCGCCCTCTTGACCGCCGCGCTTGCCCTGAAGGCACCGAGCACGACGACGGATTCGATGGTGTCCCTGGCCAGCTCCGGCGAGACGTCGTCGGCGATCGTCGCCAACCCCAGAACCTGAATACGCAACCGCTCCCCCTCGTCGCGGATCGCCTCTAGATCCTCGCGGGTAAAGTGCTGCACCCCAAGCACCAACGTCTGGCGGGCCACCGTCTGGCGAACCTCCTCCGCGTGCGTCGAGATCTGGTTGCGGATCGCCGTCCGAATAAAGTCCGTGCGGTTCGAGTAGAAACCCTCCCGTACCAGGAGGTCGATCTGGCCCAGATCCACGGGCCCAAGGTTGATCGTGATCTTCTCGGTCTCGCTCATGCTAACCATCCTCTTACCATCCACATGGATGTTATATACCAGATATTGAGGAGCAAGCAAGGCCTCGCGGGAGGTGGGGCGCGTCGCTTGGGCGCGTTCTAGCACGCGGCGGAGGCCTCGGAGCTGCCCGGGCTGAGGGCGGCAGCTATCGGCTGAGGTTCCGGGTTTTGGGCGCGGGTCGAGAAGCAACCCGATCCTTCCGGGGTGCTTAGCTTGCGCTAAGCGCCCTAACCGCGCGGGGCCTTGCAGACTTTGGGGCGCGGCCTGGAGGGAGGAACGCTGTTGATGCAGCGCTCCACCAGGCCGTTGAGCCTCTCCTGGTTCCAGGCGTTGAAGAAGTCGGCGTGCATGGAGGAAGAGGGACCGGAGGAGAGCCTCACGTTGCCGGATGGCCTGGGAAGTTCGAAGGTGACGTTCATCGTGAGCACCGGAACGGATCTTGGATGGGAGCGCGGGCACTGCAACCTGTCCTTGATGCGCCTGCTGTAGGTCATGTGCGACCTGTGGTCCGTGCTGTCGAGGATTGGCTCGCCGTTGCGGGCGACGGCGAGGCAGTCGGGGAAGATGATGCGCACGCCGAGTTCGGGGTTCGGGTTGTTGCAACGCGTCGGCGGCTGTCGAGAGCCCCCGCCGTTGTCGATGCGCCCGCACCTCCAGGTTACGTGCTCCCCGTTTGGGGTGATGATCTTCAGTCCCGCGGGGAATGACTTGACGCCCTTGTGGTTCTTGCCGCCCGCGCGGTAGTAGAAGACGGCGCGATTGGAGTCGACCTCCTAGCCGCCCCACGAGACCGTCGGGAGCCAGTATGCTGCCGTGTCGTCTGGGCGCGTGCACGTGGTCTCCTGGCCGAGCAGGCTATCGTAATCCGAGTTGGCGTTCGTGGTGAGGTTGCCGAAAAAGTCGTGGCTGTGGGGGGCCATCCCGGGCATCCCGGGGTGCGCGATGGGGTCGTCGGAGAGCCGCCGGTCGGGTTCGAGGACATAGTCGCAACGCACCGCGAAGCTGGCGCCGTTGTCGGAGGAACGGGCCGAGGCGGTGGGGTCGCGACGGCGGCGAGCAGGACGAGGACGCCGGCCAAGGTGGCGGCGAGCGCCGCGACGGCCCAGTCGCGCGACTTCGCGTTGACGTAACCGCCATACTCCCCCCTGCCTCGGGGCGAACGTGCTCAAAAAGTACCAGAGGCGACGCACCATTGTATTCGAGGACGGGCGGGGCGTCTATTCGGCAGGGCCAATTCCGGCGAATGTGGCGGGAGACGATCTCGAGCGCATCGAGTTCGGGGTCGAGCTGGCGGGCGATGCCGTCGAGGAGGCCGATGGCGCGGCCGACGAGGAGCAGCCGGGCGGGATGCCACCGACGCAGGGCTACAAGCTGGACACGCGGTTGTGCCCCGAGGACGTCCCGACCGGCCGCCCTTACCCCTGGATGATGTACAGGTGCGCGATGGACCTCGACGTCTACCCGATGTCGGCCTTACAGCCGGGCCAGCGACCGGTACAGGAGGTCGAAGAAACGCTCCCTGTCAAGCCCGATCCCGACCTCGGCGTTCGGCGGGCTACCCGTGACGCCGTAAAAGTCGCATACGGTCTCGCCCCGCGTGAGGTCGCTCTCGCACTCGACGTCTACCCGCATAGCTCGCGTCTCGAGAATCTCGGGCTCCACGACCGCTGCGACCGCCACCGCGTCGTGTATCGGTGGGGCATCGAACCCGAAGACGCGCTCGTAGGTGCCAGCGAAGTACTCGAGGAGGTCCGCGACCGCCACGCCGACCCGGCCGAGCGGACGCAGCCTGCTCCTCTCCTCGGGGCCAACCCCCGCCTGGTGCGTCACGTCGAGGCCGACCATCGTGATCGGCAACCCCGACTCGAAGACCTCGCGGGCGGCCTCGGGGTCGACGTAGATGTTGAACTCCGCGGCCGGCGTGGTGTTGCCATGCCCCATGCTCCCGCCCATCAGGACGATGCGGGCCACGCGCTCCTTCAGCTCGGGATACTCCCGCAGAAACAGGGCGATGTTCGTGAGCGGGCCAACGGGGACGAGGGTCACCGGCTCGGGCGAGCCGCTCACGGCGTCGGCGATCAGGTCCTTCGCGTCTTGCGCAACCGGTTCGAAGGTCGGGTCCGGGATCTCGGGTCCGTCGAGCCCGGTCTCGCCGTGGATATCCTCCGCCGTGTGCAGGGGCCGGACGAGCGGGCCGGCGGCGCCCGCCGCGACCGGGATGTCGTCGCGTCCGACGAGCGAGAGCACGCGCAGGGCGTTGTTCGTCGTCTTCTCGAGCGGCACGTTGCCGGCCACCGTGGTAACGGCCAGAAGGTCCAGCTCCGGGGCGGCGCAGGCGAGCAGGATCGCAACGGCGTCGTCGTGGCCGGGGTCCACGTCCAGGACTATGGGGATCGGGCTCACAGGCTCCCTCCGTGCGTCGCCAACCGGGAGGTAGGTTAGCCTCTGCGGAGGCCCGCGTACAGCGCCGCGGGGAAGAGGGCGGAATACAGGAGGTAGCGGGGCTTCCGGTTCCTCACGCACCAGTGCGCCGCCGCTAGGTAGTAGGGGAGCAGCAGGAGAACCGTCAGACGGTCGCCGCCGCGCTCGTCGTGACCCACCGTCCGTCCGTAGGCGGACGACGCGGCCGTGACCAGCCCGATCCAGCCGACGTAGTTGATGGCCGGCACGCCCCTCCTGCCGTTGGCGCCGACGACGTCCGACGCGTAGGCGCCGTCGGCGTTCCACTCCCAGAAGCCCTCGCGCAGACCGTACGGGTCTAGTACGAGGTCCAGGCTCGTCGCCACGAGCGCCGCGACCGGCGGCAGGGCCCTGCGCCTGCTAGCTTCGCCCAAAGGGAGCCTGGCCAGGACGCGCTCCGCGGTCGTGTAGGCGCCGTGAATAACGCCGTACCAGCCAAGCACGACGGCGACCGGGACCCCGTTTACGCGCGGGTGCGTGCGGTGGCGTAGCAAGCCCAGCCCGCTGGTTACGAGCAGCTCGCCCGCCGCCGGGAGTCCGGCGGCGAGCGCGAAGAAGACGGCTGTGCGGCGAGCACCGCGCGTTCTCAGGGAGCCAAGGAGGTTGAGTCCGGCGGAGATCACGCCGTGCGCCAGGATTAGCTTCGAGACCCTCGCGTCGACGTCGTCCATACGCCTACTCTACAGCCCGAGCCAGGCTCTCGCGCCTATCCCCGCCCGCGCGGTTCTTGAACCAGGCGGCGGTTCGCGCTACGGCCTCCTCGTGCGGTGTCGGATCGAAGGGCCCGAACGCGCCCTGGAACTTGCCGGCGTCGGCCACGAAAGGTCCCTCGAACTGGTAGAAGGTCTCCCCGAGCTCCCGGATCAGGGGGGAGAAGACGCCGGCCAGGCGCACCACCGCGCGCGAGGTGACGCTCACCTTCGGTGTTCCGTCTATCTCGGCTGAGAGGAGGTCCAGGAACCGGTGCCCCGTGATGGGCTCCGCCGCGGGCAGGTGCCAGACCTCGCCGTCGGCCTCCTCGCGCTCGCCCAGCGTGACCAGGGCGCTTGCCATGTCCGGCAGGTAGTTGAAGGTGTGCGGCATCTCCAGCGAGGCCGGCCAGCGAACCGTCTTGCCCGCGACCGCAGCCCCGAAGACGGTGTCTCCCGCGAGCGTGGCGGTCCCGCGCGGGCCGTAGTAGTCCGAGGAACGCCCGATGGCAACGCGGACCGTTCCGGCGCGATGCGCCCGCAGCAGCCTCTCGGCCATCAGGATGCGGGTCCTGCCCTTCTTGCCTGTCGCCCGCCGCGGTGTCTCCTCCGTCATCGGGCCGTCCGTGGGACCGTACACGTAGAGGTTGTCGGCGAAGACAAGCTTCGCCCCGGCCGCCGCGGCGCCCTCGACGATCGCCTCCGTCATCGGGGGGAACTCCTCGGGCCACCTGGTGTAGGGGGGCTGGGCGGCGTGGTAGACGACGGAAGCTCCCCCGGCGGCGGCCTTGGCACCCTCCGGGGTGGAGACGTCGGCCTTCATCCCCTCGGCGCCTCCGGGCGCGGCACCACCGCGGCTCACGGCGCGGACCCTGTGGCCACGCCGAACCAGTGCTTCCACGAGCGCGGAGCCTGTGCCACCGCCCGCGCCAAGGACTACGTGTAGCTGCTCGGGGTTCATCAAGATCTCCTCTCGGGGTCGTCGCTGTACTCCGGGTACCTGGCCCTGTAGCCGAGCAGGCGCCCAAGTGCGGCCAGCGGCCGGAACAGGGCCTTCTGCACCGGGATCGGGGGACTGGCGAGCCAGTTCTCGTACTCGGTCACGATCACGGCGCCTTGAAAGAGGTTGGGCGGCCTCTTCTCGCCTTCCGAAGGGAACCTGCCGTCGTGCTGCAGGCCGAAGATCGTCTCGAAGAAGGTCTCCATGTTCAGGGCCGGCCTCAGCTCCACGACGTGGTGCATCGCCTCCTCGCCCGCGTTCCAGAACGTGTGCGGCGTACCCTGGGGCACCAGTATCTCTTCGCCCGGTCCGAGAACCTTCTCCTTCCCGGCGGCCCTCACGCCCATCCTGCCCGAGAGGACCACGAAACGCTCCTCCTGGCGGGGGTGGTAGTGCTCGGGCACCTCCGGCGTGCCGCCCCTCACGAACTGCTCGAACCTCAGCAGCTCGCCTTTCGTGTCCGCCGCCGTCTGCTTGAAGACGAGCCGCGTGCTCGGGCTCTCGATGGTCTTGCCCGCGTACGCCACGGTCACACCACCCCTTTCGCGTTTCGGGTTTGCCCGGTCAGCGCGTAGAAACCCATCGCCAGCACCGCCACGCCGAAGCCGATGGCGTCGGCCACCGCCTCGAGAAGCGCGCCGGCGGAGAAGAGGGCAGCCCCGACCAGGCTCAGCGGCTCGCTACGCGGCGCCTGGCCCGCGTGCAGTCTCCAGATACCCACCGAGAGGACGACGAAGGCTGCTATAGTGAGCACGAAGTGTGTTGGCGAGAAGCCGCCGCCTACGACCTCGACTACCTCGGATAGGATCAGGAGCGCACCCCCGACCACCGCGACCAACCCGCCCGGACGAACCGTGCTCATTCCCCTCTCCTCCCGATCGGTCTTCCGTAGTCTTGTCCGTACACGCCGTTGCCGTTTCAACCCTGGCCGGCGGCGCGGCGTCCGCGGCGCAGCAGCACGACCGCGAGGGCGACCGCCCAGACCAGGTACACGTTGACGCCCAGCGCCGTGACCAGCGCTCCGAGGTCCAGGCCAACGATCGGCAGCGCCCCTGCCAGCAGGACAGCGGCGGCGAGGAGGCCCACCAAACCCAACCAGGATGGGAATCGCTCCGACCGCAGCAGCGCGACCGACGTCAGCCCCACCCAGAAAGCGCCCGTCATCGACACCCCGATAATCTCCCCGACCCCGCCCGCGTACTCGTTGAAGGCGGCGTAGGCGACCTCGACCGCCTCGCGGGTGGCCTGACTCGAACCCGGATCCAGGTACACCTCGGCGAGCGCCGGCATGAGGAAGAGCCAGCGCCCGATCCCGAGCGCCCTGGCCAGGGCCGAGACCACCCCGACCGCCGCCGCCACCGCCAGGAGCGGCGACGCCTCGCGGCCCTTGAGGGCGAAGTAGAGCATCACCGAGATCGGGAGTATGAGCAGCGAGAAGAGCAGGTAGCTCCCGTAGCCGAGAATCACCGCGCCGCTCTGCTGCGTGATGAGCGGCAGGTTCACGCTCGCAGGCTCGTCCAGGCTCGCCGGCCAGTTTATGGACGAGCTCAGCACAGAGAACGCGGTCAACATGAAGACGGGCTCGAGGATGAGCAGCAGGGCCGTTGCCCGGTACAGACCGAGCCCTCCTATGCTCCTCGGTTCCGCTCCGGATTGCGTGATGGCGGCCATGCTCTTCTCCTCTCGAGTCAGCTTTCTAGACCGTGTGGAGAAGAGCATGGACCCTCACGTTACGTGAGGGTCAAGAGGAAAACGGAAGAATCTCGAGAAGATCTATTTCACGACCGTATGACCGGGTTCGCGCGGCCTGATGCGAAGGTCCGTCGGGGTGCGGTCCCTACGCGCGGCGTTGTGGGCGTATTGGGGCTTTGGCCCCTGTGCTCACGCGGGCCGATCCTTTTCGCCGGCATCCTGCACGGGAAGCTGGATCTCGACCAGTATGGAGGCGGAGTCCGCGGACTCCGTTCTGAACAGCTCGTTCTCGCGTCCGAAGTGGTGGATCTCGCGGTACGGTCCGGCCGCCCCCAGGCCGTTGGCGCCTACCCAGGCGAAGAGCGACGTGACCGCCCGCGGGATCTCCCAGGCGCTGCCCTGGTGCACCACGCTCGCCATCTCCCGCACCGCTGGAAGCTCGCTGAACTTCAGCCCGTCGTCTGGCGACGCCTCCTCGTGCGCTACGGCCGCCTCCACCGCCACGGCCGCCTCCATGTCTATGTCCCTGTCTATGAACTCGATATCGTGGTAGAGGGCGTACTCCGGAGCGCTCGGCTCGATACCACGACGTTCGAGTGAATCGTACAACCTGTCGTAGACGTCGCAGCGGTAGATCGGCATGTCCTCCAGGGTCGGCACCACCGTGCGCGCGGAGGCGATCCTCTGCGCCTCGACCTTCTTGAGCACCACCTCGTACGGCGAGGGTTTTCCTTCCTGCTCGATCTGCCTGAGGCGGGCCTCGACGCGCATCAGGCGCGTCTGTCCCAGCGTGAGCTGGCGCTCGATCTCCGCCTGCTTCAGGGCGAGCATGCCGCGCAACTGTTCGGCCGGTACATCTTCGGAGACGAGGCGCGAGATCTGGTCCAGCGAAAACCCGAGGTCCTTCAGCGCCAGGATGCGGTTGAGCCTCGGTAGCTGATCCACCGAGTATAGTCGGTAGCCGGTCCAGTCGTCTGTCTCCGCCGGCTTCAGGAGCCCGCGCTCGTCGTAGTGGTGCAGGGTCCTGATGGATACCTGGCCGAGCTGCGAGAAATCTCCTATCTTGAGCATGGGCTTCCTCCGCGCCGCATTATTCGTTCACCCACCATCTTCCTTATCGGTACGACACACCGTCCCCTCGGGTTTCTGACCACGTCCGCCCCCGCTAGGGTCGCCACACTATCCCGCAGGCCGTTCTCGGTACCACCTCACGGTGCTTCGTATGGCCTCGCGCAGGGGGGTGGCGTGGACGCCGAAGGCCTGCTCGTACCTGCTCGCGTCGACGACGAAGGGTTCCTCGAACTCGTAGAGCATCTCTATCGTCTCGCGGACGGGCGGGTTGAAGATCCCCACGGCCCGCAGCAGGATCTTCGGCGCCCGCTGGACTCGGAGCGGGTGGTCAGCCTCTTCGAAGACGATCTCGAGGAAACGCCGTGTGGAGACCGTCTCCGGGCTCGGGAGGTGCCACGCCCGACCGAGCGCCGCTTCGTGCTCGCCCAGGACTACCAGCCCTCTGCCGATGTCCGGCATGTAGGTGTAGGTATGCGGCAGGTCCGGGTTGCCCGCGACCTGGGCGCTCTTGCCGGCAACGGCGCGGCCGAAGACCTGCTCGCCCGCGGCCGACGCGAGCACGCGCGGCCCGAAGAAGTCCGAGGCCCGTCCTGCCGTGGCCCGCACCTTGCCGGCCTCGTGCGCCGCCATCAGTTCCTCGGCCATCCTGGCCCTGACCTCGCCCTTGCGGGTGTCCGCCGCGAACGGCAGGTCTTCGGTTAGCGGCTGGCCGCCGGTGGGACCGTACATGTAGAGGTTCTCCATCGCCACGAGCTTCGCCCCGGCCGCCGCGGCGCCCTCGATCACGCCCGCCTGCAGGCGCGGGAACAGCTCGGGCCACCTGTCGTAGGGCGGGTTGAGCGCGTTGTAGACGACCGTAGCGCCCGCGCTGGCCTCGCGGGTGAACGCCGGGTCGGATGCGTCTCCTGCCGCCACCTCCACGCCCACCGGCACGCGCGCCTTGCCGCCGCGGCTGACCACGCGCACGCGGCTCCCCCGGTTCACCAGCTCGTCGACCACGGCCAGCCCGACCGGACCGGCGCCAAAGATCACGTGCAGCCCATCGTTCTCGGTCATTTCGAAGCTCCTCTCGAGGCTATCCCGGGCCCGTCCCTCATGCCCTGCCGCGGGTCAGGATCAGCAGCGCCAACCCGGTCAGGGCGGTAAAGACGAGCGCCCCGCCCGAACCGAAGACGGCGTAGCCGCGCTCGACGTCGACGCCGATCGCCCACGTAACCGTCCAGCCCACGGGCCACGCGACCGCGACGATGAGCGGCCACAGACCCGTGCCACGGACGTGCCTGTTCAGTACGGCCCACTGCGACAACCCCACGGCGACGCCGCAGGAGATCCCGGTTACGATCAGGTCCGCTATCTGCGTCCCCGCTCCGGTCAGCGCCGCGCCGACGGCGTCGCCAACCGCGAGGCCGACCGCGGTCGCGAGAACCCACAGCGGGTGCACCTCGAATCGCCTCCTCAGCGCGAGCCACTGGGCCGCCCCGATCGCCGCTCCTGCCAAGGCGCCGGCGAGCGCGGCGGAGGGGATCCCCTCCACCGACCCGACCAGGACCAGGGCCAGTACCCCGCCGGCCGGGAAGCCCAGGAAGGAGAGCATCCACCACGCGAACCAGCGCCACGCCCCGGGGCTCACGCCGCTCCTTCCGGGACGCCGCGGCCGCGCAGCAGCGCGACGCCGGTCAGGACGAGCCAGATCGACCACAGTATGTAGGAGACGGTCACGACGTCGGCCGCGGGTCCAAAGCCGGCCTGCTCGAGCGTGCCGACTAGTATCCCGGCTGCCGCCACGAGGCCTGCCCACCCCAGCCAGCGGCCAAACAGGGAAGACCCGAGCATGGACAGCGAGATCAGGACCGTCCAGAGCCCGGTGAACAGGTAGCCGAGGTTCTCGCCGACGGCCACGCCCGCGTACCGGTTGAACGCCTCGAAGACGACAACGACCGTCTCCCGAGCCGCCGCGCTCGATGCCGGGTCCAGGTACACGTCCGCGAGGTAGGGGACGAGGAACGGCCAGCGAACCAGGCCGAGGAACTGCACCACCCCCGCGATCACGCCGAAGGCCGTCGCCACCCGGAGGTAGGGAACGTCTTCGCGCGAGAGGTACCTCGGCAGCAAGACCGCGACGGGAACGAGCAAAGCGGCCGTGAGCATGAACGCGTACCAGATCGCGACGAGGCCGGCACCGCCCTCGTCGAAGCTCCGCAGGACGTAGCCGGCGGGCTCGCGTAGGATGTCCGGGTACTCGAAGGTCACCGACAGCAGGGTGAAGAACGCGTTGAAGGCGACCGGCGTCAGTATCAGCAAGACCCCGGTAAACCTTCGGGAGCGCACTTTGTTCACGACCTGTCTCCTCTCGGGTGCATCGCTGGTCCGACCGAGCCGAGCTCGGCAAGCGCCTCTTCTGCCATGTAGGGCCTCAGGACCTGCATCATCAGGTCGACACCCTCCTGCAGTCGCTCCGGCCCTACCTTTTCCTCACCCATCTCCACGAACGGCAGCCAGAACTCGGCGATCAGCCAGAACATCCTGGTCAATCCGGTTATCGCGGTCGGGTCTTCGAGGCCACGGAGAACCCCACCCTCGACGAAGCCTTCGAGGATGGCCTCGGTGTTGACCAGCCCGCGCTCGCGCACGTCCCGGTAGCGCCGCCCGAGCTCGGGGTCGCGACGCATCAACACAACAAACTCCCGGTAGAAGAAGCGGTAATCCCAGAGCACCGAGAACGTCCCTTCCAGGATCCTCCGTAGATCGCTCAAGCTTGGCGCTCGATCTCGCGGCAGCGCGAACACCTCTTCCCAGGAGGCCATCATGCGGTCGTAGATCGCCTGGATGATCTCCTCCTTGTTCCCGAAGTGGTAGTAGAGGTTGCCCGGGCTGATCCCAGCCTCCCTGGCGATGTGGTTCGTGGAGACCGCGGCCGTCCCACCGTCGTTGAATAACCCGACCGCCGCCCCGACTATCCGGTCCCTGGTGCTCCCGCTAACCATCCAAGCTCCTTTTAGAGTTTTTACTCTAACTGCACTATAGGGCAGCCGCCGCCGGCTGTCAAGAGCAATTGCTCTAATTTTTCTGTAGGTTGGGGAGTACAGGGCTACGGTCGGACTTCGGGGCTGACGGTTCGGGGATCGCGCCGTAGAATAGCTCCATGTTAGGACGCTACGCCGAGCTCAAAGCCCAGCTTCCCCGGGGCACGGTCCTCTTCTACCAGGTGGGCACCTTCTTCGAGACCTTCGAGGAGGACGCGAAGACGATCTCGCGCGAGCTCTCGATCCGGCTGACGAGCCGCGAGGCTGCCGGGGAGGGCAGGGTGCCGCTCGCGGGCGTGCCTGGCCACGCGTTGCAGGAGCACGTCGCGGTGTTGCTGAGGAAGGGGCATTCGGTTGCGATTGCCGAGCAGCGGCCGCACCCGACCAGGCCCAAGCAATTCACGCGGGAGGTCACGCGCATACTTACGCCCGGGACCGTTATCGAGGACAACGTGCTCTCGGCCGGGCGGGCGAACTACCTGGCCGCGGTACACGTCAGGGACGGGATGGCTGGGATAGCCATCGTCGAGGCCTCGACGGGCGAGTTCACGGGGACCGAGGTAAGGGAGGAGGACCTCTCGGCCGAGCTGGAACGCTGGTCGCCGCGGGAGCTGGTCGTCCCGGAGCGGACGGCGGCGGAGGATCTGCCCAAGGTGGTGGCCGCCATCAGCCCGGCGCCGCGCTGGACCTTCGAGCCCTCGGCCGGGGAGAAGGCGCTGACGCGCCACTTCGGGGTCTCGGGCCTCAAGGGGTACGGGCTGGACGGGAGGCCCGCGCTCGTCGGGGCGGCCGGGGCCCTGATCCAGTACCTCTCCGCCACGCGTGGCGGGAGCCCGCCCGAGCAGGTCGTCAACTTCAGGCCATACGACCCGGGGTCGGGGATGGTCCTCGACTCGGCGACGCGGCGCAACCTCGGCCTGGACGAGCTGATCTCTACGATAGACCGCACGCGCACGCCGATGGGCCAGCGGGCCCTCCGGCGCTGGCTCGAGCGGCCGTTGCTGGAGGCGGATCGCGTAACGCAGCGTCTCGAGGCCGTGGACTCTCTGACGGGCGACTACATGCTGCGCGAGGAGGCGTGCGAGCACCTCGGCCGCATACCGGACATCGAGCGCATCGCCACCCGCATCGTCAGGCTCTCCGCCACGCCCAACGATCTGCTCTCGCTCAGGGGGGCGCTCGAGGCCCTGGGTCCCCTCGGGGCGACCCTGGCGGCCGCGGCCGAGGGGAGTTCTCTAATCGACAGGGCGCTCGCGGCGATGGAGGAGCCGCCGGGGGTGAGGGAGCTCATCGCGGCGGCCATCTCGGAGGAGGAGGGCGAGATCATCTGCCCCGGGTACTCGGGCGAGCTGGACGAGGCACGCGAGTTCCGCGACGGCGCCCACGACTGGCTGACCCGTTTCGAGACGGGGGAGAGGCTCAAGACGGGCCTGAAGACGCTCAAGGTCGGCTACCGCGACGGCGAGGGCTACTTTATCGAGGTGGGCGGCAAGGAGACCCACGCCGTGCCGGAGCGCTACGAGCACCGCAAGGCGCTAAAGCACAACGCCCGCTACGTGACCGTCGAGCTGAAAGAGCACGAGTCCAGGATGCTCACGGCGCGCGACGAGGTCGAGCGATTGGAGCGCCGGATCCTGGCGGAGGTAAGGGCTGCCGTCAAGGACGCCGCGCCCGAGCTGCAGAAGATAGCCAGGGCGATCGCCGTGGTCGACGTGGTCGCCTCCTTCGCCACGGCGGCGGTCGAGCTGCGCTACTGCAGGCCCGAGGTAACGGAGGGGCGAGGAATACGGATCGTCGCCGGACGCCACCCCGTCGTCGAGCACAACACCGAGACGCCCTTCGTGCCCAACGACGCCGGCGTGGACGGCGACTCCAGGCTCCAGATCATCACCGGGCCAAACATGGCCGGCAAGTCGGTGTACCTGCGCCAGGTCGCCCTCATAGCGCTCCTCGCCCAGACCGGCTCCTACGTCCCCGCCGAGGAGGCCGCGCTCGGGATCGTGGACAGGATCTACACCCGGGTGGGGGCCGAGGACCGGCTCGCGAGCGGGGAGTCGACCTTCATGGTAGAGATGACCGAGGCCGCGAGCATCCTGAACTCCGCGACCGAGAGTTCGCTCGTGATCCTGGACGAGGTCGGGCGGGGAACATCGACCTACGACGGGATGAGCCTGGCCTGGGCGATAGCCGAGTACCTGCACGACGACGTGCAGTCCCTGACGCTCTTCGCCACCCACTACCACGAGCTTACTCGCCTGGCCGAGATGCTGCCGGGCTGCCGCAACTACAAGGCAACCGTGGAGGAGATAGGGGGCGAGATCGTCTTCCTGCACCGCATCGAGACGGGAGCCGAGTCCTCCTCCTACGGCGTCCACGTCGCGCGGCTGGCCGGCCTGCCCCCTCAGGTCACGGAGAGGGCGGGCGAGATCCTCTCGCGCCTCGAGGCCGAGGGTGTCAAGGACTTCGCCGGATGAGCCCCGAAGGGGGCGCCGAATACCCCACACGAGATCTGGAGGCCGAATTCCATGTGTAGGAACATCAGGACGCTCTTCAACTTCGAGCCACAAGCGACCGACGAGGAGATCCATGCCGCCTCTCTGCAGTACGTGAGAAAGGTGACCGGCTTCAACAAGCCATCGAAGGCCAACGAGGCGGCCTTCTACTCCGCGGTCGAGGACGTCGCCAGGATCTCCGAGCGGTTGCTCGCCTCGCTCGAGACCACCTCGCCGCCCAGGGACCGGGAGGAAGAGGCGGCCAAGGCGAAGGCGCGCTCGGCACTGCGATTCGGCGGGTGACCGCGCCGACGGTCGCTTCGCCACCCTCGAGCACGTCGCGGCGTCGCGGATATTGCCGGGTGAGATCGTAGCAAGCGATGCTAGAATCGGACCGTGGATGGTCCAGTGCGAAGAACGCGCCCGACGCCCGAGGAGCAAGGGCTCAAGGAGCGCCTGACGCGCCCTGGCAAGTCGATCAGCAAGCTCCGGCCGGCCGGAAAGTTAGTGATCCTTGAGGTCCTGGGATAGCCAGGCTGTCATCCCCCTTTTATTCAGGGAGCCGGCTTCGGGTCTGATCGACGGCTTCTACGAGTTTTCCAAAGAGGAGGTCGCCGGGCGGTGAGGCTTTTCCCGAGCGTGGTCTCCGAGGAGGCGGTCGGGTACGGCGGACGGGTTCGCGTGCTCGCCCCGGAGGTGGCGCACAGGATCGCCGCCGGCGAGGTCATAGAGCGCCCGGCCTCGGCCGTCAAGGAGCTCGTCGAGAACGCCCTCGACGCGGGGGCATCCAGGGTCGAGGTCGAGATCGAGGGCGGCGGGATCGCCCTGATCCGGGCGCGCGACGACGGCTCGGGGATGTCTGCGGGGGACGCCGGCCGGGCGGTCGGGCGGCACGCGACGAGCAAGATCCTGAGCGCGGACGACCTGGCTCGCGTGGACACCTTGGGCTTCCGTGGCGAGGCCCTGCACGCCATAGGCGCGGTCTCGTCGCTAACCCTCATCACCCGCGAGCGAGGCGAGGAGGTGGGCAACCGGGTAGAGGTCTTCGCCGGCGAGACCGTCGCGTCGGCCCCGGCGGCCCACGCCCCTGGGACCACGGTCGAGGTACGGAACCTGTTCCTGAACCTGCCGGTGCGTCGGGGTTTTCTGGGGACGGAGCGCTCCGAGGCCAACGCCGTCGCGACGGTCGTCGAGTCGCTGGCGCTCGGCCGGCCCGGCGTGGGGTTCTCGCTGCGCTCGGAGGGGCGCGGGGTGCTAGCGCTCTCGGCCGCCGCCGGTCTGCGGGAGCGGATCGCGCAGGTACACGGCCTGGAGCTTGCGCGCACCCTGGTCGCCCTGGAAGATCCGGTGGTCTGGGGGCTCGTGAGCCCGCTGGCGGTGAGCTTCCCGACGCGGCGGTACACGCACGTGGCGGTCAACGGGCGGGTCGTCGACACCGACTCCTTCGCGCCCGCGATCTCGAGGGCCTACGCCGACCTGCTGCCCAAGGGGCGCCACCCGGCGGCCTTCCTGCGCCTGGAGCTAGGTCCCGGCGAGGTGGACGTGAACGTCCACCCGGCCAAGAGCGCCGTCCGTCTGCGCGGTGGCCGCTCCGCCTACCCGCTCGTGGTGGGCACAATCAGGGCCGCGCTCGCGCCGGAGAGGGACGTCGGGAAAGGCGTGGCACCGGAGGACGAAGCAGCGGAGCTCGTCCCCATCGGGCAGTTCGCCGGCAGGTGCATCG
>CAWDDB010000006.1:0-203178 GCA_963800975.1 uncultured Rubrobacteraceae bacterium
AGAGCTCATCATCCTCGACCAGCACGGGGCGCACGAGCGCGTCCTTTACGAGAGGCTGCTCGAGAACCCGAAGAGCCAACCCCTAGCGCTGCCCGACCCCGAGGTCGTCCATCTCCCCGAAGACCTCGCCCGCGAGGCGTGGGGCTTCGAGGCCGAGCTGAACTCTCTAGGCTTCGAGTTCGAACCATTCGGCGAACGTGCGCTGCGGGTCTACGGGGTACCCGAGACGGTCACGGACGCGGGGGCGGCGCTGCTGGCGGCGCTCGGCGCGCTCGCCGGGGGCGAAGACCTCGCGAAGGCGCTAGCCTGCAAGGGCTCGACCCGCTTCGGCGAGGACCTCTCGCGGGAGGAGATGGAGGGCCTGCTCCAGGATTGGGCGGCTACCCGTTTCAGGGAGGTCTGCCCTCACGGACGGCCGATAGCGAAGCGCGTCAAGCTAGAAGACCTGCTGCGCGAGTTCGGGAGGCTCTGAGCCGCATGCGGTGATCGCGCGGACACGGTCCGAGAGCGCGCCTGGCAACATTGGAAAGAATTCGGCCGCTTCTTGCTCCGAAGCCCCTCGCGCAGTAGCCCGGACAAATAAGATGGTGCGGGGTTCGTCGCCGACCACCGACACCTCGTGAGAAATCGTTCGCCCCGATGAGGGGGCGGAGGATGCCCAGAGAGAGCCGTCGCCGTCCGCAGGGACCGCGCTACTTCTATGGAAACGCGGGGTGTGGTGCGGTGGATCGGGACGCAGCACTCAACCGAGGTTCAAGGGTTGCCGATGATCTCCTCTAACCCCTTGTTCGTCATCCTGTACAGGAATTGGGAGGTGTCCCGGGAGGGCTGGATGTAGCCGTGGTCGAGCAGGTACCCGACGGCCTCGTCGTACTCGCGCTCGTAGGGGTTGATGCCAGCCATCTCTGCCACCTCGAACGGGATCACCTCGCGGGTAGGCTTGTCACGCAGTTGCTCCCTGGTCGCGTGCAGCAGCCGCATGGCGACCTCGTCCGCGACCGTCACGCATGGCCGCCGGGGCTCCCGGCAAGCCACCCGTCCCGCCGCTCCTTGAGCCACGTCGCGCGCAACCTGTTCGCGGCTGCCCTGGCCGGCATGTCCCCTTCGCGGAGTTCCTCCACGCGCTTGTAGGAGACCTCCCCGCCGCTCATCAGCGCCACCAGCCCTTCCTCGGCCTGCCTCCGGTCCTCCGACGCCAGCCGCTCCAACGCCGCCATCCGCTCCCCCGGCAGCGGTTCGCCCAGCAGAATCAGCGAGCTGCCCGTTTTGGCGCAGCCTCAACTCTTGGCGCTCGGTTTCCATGAACAGCTCGAAAGCGGCCAGACGGGCCCGAACTTTCTCCCGCTCTCGCTCTTGCTTACGCGCCACGCGAGCCTCGTCGCCTGGCGCGTCGGCTCTCTGCTCCTTGTCGTGCGTGGCCTTCGCCTTCCCTCGGGCCGCGCGCGGAGCGGCGCTTAGGTGCCCCCCCAACGGCAGCGCAAGCAACGCCCGCTCGAATTCTCCGTCGGCCTTCACGGCTGCCAGCATCCGCGCCAGCTCGCGCTGCCCGTGTGCGAAGGCGTACCGCAGCGATTCCTCCGCCCAAACCATCCGCTTCGAGAGTTCCTCCGACGTCGTGTGGTCCAGGTCCACGGCACACTCCTTGCGCTCCGGTGGGACCCGCCACAACAAAATAGCCGCCCTGCCTCTGGGCGGCCCTCCGAAAGAACAAATCCACCTATTAGACTCCTATGAGCATACCACACCCGACGCGCGGGCCCTTCGCCGCGACGTCGCGCTGGAGCACCAACAAGCGCAGCCCGGACATGTTGCGTGGGGCGTCGCGGTCAGGAGTATCGTGAGCTCGAGGTCGCCCTCGAAGATGAGGCGGTCGAACTGCTCCTTGGACTCGGGCAAGTAGTAGGTCTCGCCGACGGAGAACCACCTCTCCACGCCTGTCGTCCTGCAGGCGTCGTCGGCGGCCTTCTCGTCGGTGTACGTCGGCACGCTTATCTCGTCTCTTGACGGACGTTCGGAACAGTTACGGATACGACCGGTGGGAAGCGCTGGAGTGCCTAGGCCCAGAGGAGCGCCACCGCCTCTACGGGATACTCGGGATCAAGGTATTCGTGAAAGGAGAGGGGGAAGCTTGGGTTGAAATGCCGATACGGCCGCCCACGCCTCTCGAGGACCCAAGGGTTTACACAAACGAAGGCATGCCGAGGTCTGCCCTCACGGACGGCCGATAGAGAAGCGCGTCAAGCTAGAAGACCTGCTGCGCGAGTTCGGGAGGCTCTGAGCCGCCTGGGGCAGTCAGCTATTTGCTCTGGTCCGCCGGTGCGTCCCTGGAGATGGTCTCTGGGCGCAGCCACAGCGCGACGTGGGCGGGCTGCACGGTTTCCCTGACCACCCCCACCAGGTCGCCTCTCAGCGTGTCCAGGTCCGTCTCGTCGCGCAGCCTGACCGAGAAGGCTTCGAGCGTCTTGGCGGCGTCGTACTTACCCCGGTAGAAGCGGCGATCCACCAGCCCCTGCACCAGTCCCCGCAGCGGGTTGAACAGGGCGGCTATGACCAGGGTGGAGACAACTATGGCGATTTGGGGCTGCTGCTCCTGGCCCGTGAGGACGCGGAAGAAGGCCTGGGTCGTCGCCACGCCCCCGAAGTAGACCGCGAGCAGCATGGCCGTGAGGGAGCCGTAGACGAGGGCGCGGTTTATGACCACGTCTATGTCGTAGAGGCGGTACCTCAAGACCGCGAACCCGATGGCCACGGGCACCGTGGCGAAGCTCAGGGTTCCCACGGAGAGGAGAGACTCGGGCACGCCGATGATGTTGCCGAGCATTATGAACGCGTACACCAGAGCCATGAATGAAGCGGCGAAGGCGATCCACTTGATCTGCTCGCGCACCTCTCCCCCGGAACTCCTGTAACGTAACACCAGGCTAAGAGCCGAGGCGAGTATGCACACGGGAAGCAGCGGGAGCACGACAAAAATCGCACTCGATAACCAGGGGATTTCCTCGAGCCCGAAGGGGTTGCGTGCCCCCGGAAGGCTCGCGACCTGACCGGGGGCGAATCCGAAGCCGAAGCTGAGCGCCACGATCATCGCCGCACAGAGCCAGGCCAGCGGACGCCATCTCCTGGAAGGGAGCCTCCCGTCGGGGAACAGCAGGAACAGGTAGGTGCCAAGTAGCCCCACGCCCGGTACCCACAGCCAGTTGCTCAGCCAGGCAATCCCGACCGGGAAGGGTAATGAGCCAGGCCTGGCCACGCCATACATACCGTAGTACTCGCTCAAGCCGAGGAGCAGCAACAAGAAGCCGACCGCGAGGCAGATCCAACCTATGGGGTTGCGTGGATGCCTGGAGGCGATAAGGGCACCGACGACGGGGAAGGCCAGGAAGGGTGCGAAGCTCAACAGTTCGCTAACGCTGGCAACGGTGGCCCAGCCGCCAGGGGACCGCGCGGATTGGACGAGGACGTATAGCGCGACATCGGCTACGACGATCGCAAGGACGAGAGCGGCCAGCGACCATGCCAGCCAGGAAGTGGCGCGGCCGACGCTCATCTCACCGAACCCGGATCCTGTTCTCTGTCCCCTCTGTCACGACGCCACTCTACAGCACTGACCGTCTCCCAAACGTTACGACAAACGTTACGAAGCCGGGCGGTGAGCGGACTTCGCCGAAACCTAGGAAACGTCTGGCGCGCCGGGGGAGGGACCTACGTTGGGTCTCGCGTCAGGTAGACGGCCAGGCGCCCGAAGGCGTGGCGGAGTTGCCGTGTGGTTCGGCGGGATCTGGCGGGGTACCGGCGAGTCCGGCCTCTTGTCCTCCCGTCGAGGAAGTCGGGGCTGCGGGGTAGCCACGAGAGGCTCAGCCCCCTGGTCTCGGACAGGTCCGAAGGTCCGCAGGTTCGTGATCCTGGCATCACACTTCGTCGAAGACCGAGATCCTGTTCTTGCCTGCCCTCTTGGACCTGTACATCTCCACGTCTGCCAGGGCGACGAGGTGCTCGAGGCTCCGCGTCACCGCCGAGTGTGGGGCCACCCCCAGGGATACGGTGGCGGGACGCTCCGGCGGACTCTCGGGCCCAGGCGCGCACCTTCGCCGCACGGCCAGCCGGATGCGCTCCGCGATCTCGATGGCCCCCTCCACCTCGCTGTTCACCAGCAACACGAATTCCTCGCCCCCGTAACGGGCTACCAGATCGTCTGCCCTGGCCGACTCCCGCAGGGTTCGTGCCACGCAACGCAACATCTCGTCGCCAACCCGGTGGCCGTAGGTGTCGTTGTAGAACTTGAAGTCGTCCACATCTAGCAAGATGCACGCCAACGGCGCGCCGCTGTCCCTGGCCTGTTCGACCCTGCGCGACGCGGCCCGCTCGAAGAAACCGCGGCTGCTCAGGCCGGTCAGCGCATCCACGTTCGCGGAACGTCTGAGGGGGGAGACCTCGTCCCACTCGGCCCGGCCAAGGAAGTACAGCACGGCCGCGGCGGCGAGGATGGCGATCAGCTCCGCGAGCTCCTCGGCGGCGTCCGTGAACGTGCTAGTTCCCCCAAGCGCCGCCGCTATCCCGATAAACTCGGACGCCACTATGATCACCGCGGCAACGGCCAGGACCCGCATAGATTGCTGGTGCGCGTTCAGGGTGAAGGTGGGGGCCAGGCGCAGCGCCATGGCGACCACGAAGAGCCCGACGGCCGCGCTGAGCAGGTTGAAACCGACGTCGAGCACCTTCGGCGCCGCTTGCAGTATTTCCATAGCCCCCAATTCTACAAGCGGTACCGGTCTATAACGAGCGATCGGCGCGGGTGAGGCAGTGCCAGAGGCCCCGGGGTTCTTCGCCGACCCCGGGGCCTCTGGCACTTAGAAATCGGCGCGCCGCCGGCCAGTAGACGTGGGCCCTCGCCCTGAAACCCACGATCGGCCCTCACCCTGCGCCCTGCCGGCGGCCACGCACCCGGGGTCCACGGAGACCCGCACGAGCCTGGCCGGTTATGGCCAGAGGACCGGCCGAGCTCGGTTCCTTACCTCCCGTCGAGGAACGCCGGGCCTCGGAGCAGCTCAGCGACGCTCGGCCCCCTCTCCGTCCGGTCGGCGAGGGTGAGTTCCCTGCCGCACTCGCACTCGAAGGTGCCGCGTCCCTCGGCGTACCAGTCGTCCTCGCGCCCGAGCAGGACCAGCTGCTCGCCGCAACCGCACTCCAGGACGATCCGTTCTGTGGGCTCGATCTCCCAGGACCGCTGCATGTGGGCTTCCCCTCCAGCTATACCGCAGGACGGCATCACTCTCGCACGCCGGAGCGGCGCGCACAACGTGAACCTCGCTGAGGTTGATGGTGATTGTGCTTTAGGCATAGTTTTCTCCGAATCCTTGAAGATCAGGTCGAGGTTCAGGGTCGGAGGCAAGAGAAAACCCCCGTGCCAGGACGGGGGTTACGGCGAGATTCGCTACGTTTGCGGCACTATTTCACGCCGCGTTAAAAAGCTACTCCTCGTCTATCAGGGACTGACCCAGGTTCATGATGGTCGGGGCCCAGAGGCCGACGAAGATCGCGGTCTCGCGCCTGCCGGAGAAGTACAGCGCGAGGGAGAGCACGATCGATAGCAGTGTTCCCCCGACGTAGATTCCCTTGCCGCCGTTCATGGTTGCCTCCTCTATGGCTATTTTCCAACCTGACTATACCCCCAAGCCTGTTGGGTAAACTGTGTGAGGGATCATAGGCTCACGAGAGGGGCTAACGAGGCATGACGACAGACGGAGGGACTGCGGGCCGGCGCCCGGACCTGGGCGGGCGCTCCACCGTCTACGGCACGAAGGGCGCGGTGGCGTGCGAGCATCCGGAGGCGGCGCTCGCGGGCATCAGGGTGCTCGACGCCGGTGGGACCGCGGCCGACGCCTGCGTCGCGATGGCGGCCTGCATGGCCGTCCTCTCGCCGATGCAGACGGGCGTGGGCGGCGACGCGTTTCTGCTGTTTTACGAGGCCGAGACGGGCTCGGTGCACGGGGCCAACGGCTCGGGGCGCGCTCCGGGGCAGGCGACCATCGAGAAGTTGCTGGAGAGGGGGCTGAGCGAGGTGCCCGATCGGGGCGGGCCGACGATAACGGTTCCAGGCGGCGTCCGGCTCTGGGAAGACGCTGCGAGCTCCCTGGGGAACCTGTCGCTCGCGCGCTTGCTCGAGCCGGCCTGGGAGCTGGCCGAGAACGGACACCCCGTGGCCGAGGTCGTCGCCCGCTACTGGAAGGACAACGAGGACCTCCTCCGCAAGAACGAGGCCGCAACGCGCGCCCTCCTTACCAAGGGCCGCGCGCCGGGGGCCGGGGAGGTGTTCCAGCAGCCGGACCTCGCGTCCACCCTCTCCGCGGTCGCCGAGGGCGGGGCCGACGCCTTCTACAACGGGGAGATAGCGAGGAGCATGGCGCACGCCGCCCAGGCGTCCGGCGGGTACCTCGCGCAGGAGGATCTCGCCGCGCACCAGACCGCCTGGGTCGAGCCCATCTCGACAGATTATCGGGGGGTCAGGGTCTACGAGATACCGCCGCCCGGGCAGGGCGTGGCTGCGCTCGAGATGCTCAACATCCTGGAGGGGTTCGACCTGGGGGCCCTCGATACCGTCGGTGCGGACCGTATCCACGTCGAGGTCGAGGCGAAGAAGCTCGCCTTCAGGGATCTGCACGAGGAGATAGGGGACCCCGAGTTCTGGCGCCACGCCGAGATCCCGACCGGGCGCCTGATCTCCAAGGAGTACGCGGCGGCTCTACGCGAGCGGATCTCGCCCGATAGGGCGTCGGGGAGGGTGCCCGAGATGGCGCTCGGGGAGGACACGACCTACCTGTGCGCCGTGGACGCGTGGGGTAACGGATGCTCGTTCATAAACAGCCTCTACAAGGCGTTCGGCAGCGGCGTGGTGGCCGAAGGCACCGGCGTGTGCCTGCACAACCGGGGCGTCTCCTTCAACCTGACGGAGGGACATCCGAACGCCCTCGAGCCTGGCAAACGCCCGCTGCACACGATCATCCCAGGCCTCGCCACCAAGGAAGGCGCGCTGTGGGCGACCTTCGGCGTGATGGGCGCCTCGATGCAGCCCCAGGGCCAGGCCCAGATGCTCTCCAACCTCATAGACCACGGCATGAGCCCGCAGGAGGCGGTGGACCACCCCCGCCACAGGCACGACGGCGACACCCTCCAGATCGAGGGCCGGGTGCCGGAGCACGAGGTCGAGCGGCTGCGCAGAAAGGGCCACAACGTCGTGGTGCGGGAGGACTTCATGATTCCCGCCGGCGGCGCCCAGCTCATCCGGGTCCTCGAGTGCGGCGTGCGCGCGTGCGGCAGCGATCCCCGCAAGGACGGCTGCGCGCTCGCGCAGTAGGAATGAGGGGCTTATCCGCGCTTGAAGGAGGCAGCCCGGCCCGGCGGGTCGCGGTGGCCGGGGTCGTGGGGGCGCTCTACGTCGTGTTGAGCCTCGCGGTCGCCCCCGTCGCCTTCGGGCCGCTGCAGTTCAGGTTGGGGGAGGCGCTAAAGCCCCTTGTCATAAAGTACCCGGTAACCATCCCGGCCTTCGGGGTGGGTACCGTGATCATCAACCTTTTCAGCCCGTTCGCGGGCGTGCTCGAGCTCGTCTTCATGCCGCTCGTCGACGTTACGGGGGGCGTGCTCTGCTACGTCGTGGCCCGCAGGGTTGGCGGGGCGTTCGGGACCTACCTCGCCTCGCTCGTGTACGCCCTCTACACGGCGGCCGGCGTGGGCGTGGTCCTCACGGTCGTCGCCGGGCTGCCCTACCTGGCCTCTTTCGCCTCGGTCGCGGTCTCCGAGGTGGTGCTGCTCCTCGCGGGGAACGCCCTACTGGTGCGGCGGGTCTAGCGTTTACCCGCCACCGACCGGGGAGAGGGTTTTTTAGTACCCTCTGTTCGTGAAAAGACAGCACCGCACCCGGCGAACGACGAGCGAAGCAACTGGCCGGCTCTGACGATGCTCGCCGTGTTACTGCCGTTGGCGCTGGCTGTGCTCGCCGCGCCCGCCGTCCTGCTAGCCGGGGCCTGGAAGGCAGCCTACGCGGCCCCCCTGGCCGCGGCCTTCGCCGCACTCGCCGCCGTGGCAACGTTGTGGGGATACCTGTCGGGTGGAGGCGCCGTGAACGTCGCCTGGGTGCCGAGCTGGGACCTGCGCGTTGAGTTATCGCTCGATGGGCTCGCCGCACTGTACGCCCTGCTGGCGACCTGCGTCGGCTTTGCGGTACTGGTTTACTCCTCGCGCTACCTGCCGCTGCATCTAGAGCACCAGGGACGACCGGAGTCGGACGCCACGCGCTTCTACTTCTTCGTGCTCCTGTTCATGGGCTCGATGGTGGGCCTGGCGATGGCCCAGGATCTGGTCCTCCTGTTCGTTTTCTGGGACCTCACCTCCATCGCTTCGTACTACCTTATCGGCTACGACAGGCACAAAGAAGAGTCGCGGGCCTCCGCGCTGATGGCCCTGCTCGTCACCGGGGTCACGGCGGTTCTGCTCCTGATCGGGGCTCTCCTCCTCTACGCCGCCTACGGGACTTTCTCGGTTCCGGAGCTCGCCCGCCTGGTCGAACCGGGACCCCTGCTCGTGGCCTGCGGCTCGCTCATCGCGGTGGCCGGGCTGGCGAAGAGCGCCCAGGTGCCGTTCCACTTCTGGTTACCGCGGGCGATGGCGGCTCCGACGCCCGTCTCCGCCTACCTCCATTCGGCGGCGATGGTCGCCGCGGGGGTCTTGTTGATCGGCCGGGTGTACCCGCTCTTGCAGATGAGCGAGCTCTTGCTGGATGCGCTCCTGGTATTCGGCGTTGCCTCGATGGCGGTCGGCGGCGTCCTGGCGCTCACGCGGGACGTCTTGAAGCAGCTCCTCGCCTACTCCACCATCGCCCAGTACGGGTTCGTGGTCACGATGTACGGCCTCGGCGGGGAGTACGGCGCCGGCGGCGCCGCTTACTACGTGATCGCCCACGCCGTCGCCAAGAGCGCCCTGTTTCTCACCGCCGGGACGGTCACGGAAGCGACCGGCGAGGATCGCTTGAGCAAGCTCGGGGGTTTGGGCAGGCCCATGCCCCTGCTCGCGGTGACGTCTGGGCTCGCGGCGGCCACGCTGGCCTCCCTCCCCCTGACGGTCGGCTTCTTCGCGGACGAGTTCTTTTTCGCCGCCGCGCTGGAGCGCGGTATTCTCGCCGCCGGTCTGGCGGTCGTCTCGGCGGCGATCACGCTGACCTACACGTGGCGTTTCTGGGGCGGCATCTTCCTCGGCGAGCCGCGCGCCGGCTCCGCCCCGCACCGCGTGCCCGGGCTGCTAGTGGCTCCCGTCGTGGCGCTCGGGGCCGTCGGCTTTATCGGGGGCTTCTTCACCGGTCCCTTCGAGGCCCTGGCCGAGGCGGCCGGGAGGGTCACCCTTGGGGCCCCGACGCCGTTGGACGCTTCGTACCACCTCGAGCTTATCCCCGAGTACCTCATGGCGCTGGCGGCCTACGCCCTGGGCGCGGCGCTCATACTCTCGCGTCCGGTGTGGTCGCGGGTCGCGCTGGGTCTTAGCAGGCTAGGGAAGATCGCGGGTCCGGAGCGGGGGTACAGGCTGCTCGTCCACGGGCTCAACCGCTTCTCGGACCTCGTGCACCGGTTGGAGATCCGGAACCTCAGGGGCCGAGTCGCGGCGGTGCTCTTGCCGACGGCCGTGCTGGTGGGCGCGGCCGTCCTGGCGACGCCCACGGCCGGCGCGTACCAGGTGGGTCCCTTGAGGGCCGAGGAGGCGCCGCTGATGCTGGTGCTGCTGGCGGTTGCGGTGGCCGCGGTCGCCACCACCTTCACGCGCCGGCACGTCACGCTGGCGCTCGTGCTCTCCAGCGCGGGCTTCGCGCTGGCGGTCGCCTACGCCTTCTACGGGGCGCCGAGCGTGACGCTCGTTGCGGTCCTGGTCGAGACCCTGCTAACGGTGCTGCTCGTCGCTACCCTGAAGCTGATCCCCTACGAGGTCCTCCACCGCCAGGCGGAGCTGCCGCTCGTGGGCACCTCCCGCAAGCTCTTGGTGTCCGTGGCCGCGGGCGCCTTCGCGTTCGCGGTGGTCTGGGGGGCGCTCTCGCAGCCGCCGGCCGGGCAGACCGTCGCCGAGGAGCACGTGCGGCTCGCCCCGCAGGCGCACGCCAAGAACGTGGTGACGGCCATCCTGGCCGATTTCCGTGGGCTGGACACCCTGGGCGAGATCACGGTCATAGCCCTGGTCCTCCTAGGGGTGGGGACTCTGCTCGGGGGGGTGAAGCCGGAAGCCCTTCCGGAAGATAGCGGGCCGCCCGGCACGAGCGGGTCCGCGCGGCCGGCCGCGCGTGCCGTGACGCAGGAGGTGGCGCGGCTGCTTTACCTGCCCACGCTCATCATCGCCGCGGCCATCCTCGTCAAAGGCTTCGTCCAGACAGGCGACGGCTTCTCCGCCGGGGTGGTGGGTGCCCTTGGGGTGCTGCTCAGGTATCTCGCCTTCGGGTACGACGAGGCCAAGAGGCTCCCGGCGGTGCGGTACGCGACGGCGATCGCGTTCTGCGGGCTGCTCGTGGCGTTGGGCGTCGCCGCGTTCCCGCTCTTTGCGGGGGAAGCGATCCTGACCCACAGCCCGCCGCCGGGCACCGAGCCCGTCCACCTGGGGACGCTCGAGCTGATGACCGCGGTCCTTTTCGACTTCGGGGTCTTCCTGCTGGTATTCGGCTTCGCGGTCGGGGCCGCCTCGTTCTTCGCCCGCGCAGGCGAGGCCTCGGGTACCTTGGGGGACGAGTCGCGGTGACCCTCTTCTCCGCGCTCGTGGTCTCGGTCGTCTTCGCTTCCGGGACGTTCCTTCTCCTCCAGCGTGACCTCCTGCGGGCGGTTGTCGGCATAGTTCTCGTCTCGAACTCCGCCACGCTGTTCGTGATATCCGCCGGGTTGACGCGCGGTGATGTTCCGATCTACCCGCTCCCGGAAGGCGGGGGCGTGAGCGACCCGCTGGTGCAGGGGATGGCCCTGACTGCCCTGATCATAGGGTTCGGGGTCGCCGCCCTGCTCCTGGCGATGGTCTACCGGCTCTACGCCTCGCACGGCACCGTGGACGCGGAGGAGATCTCGGAGGCCGAGATGCGCGAGGCCGAGGAGCTGGAGCGCGCGGACGACCCCGAGAAGGAGGAGGTGCCCGCCGAAGAGCAGGACCCCGAAGAGGGGCCAAGGGAGGAGGCGAGGGCCCGGTGACGGGAGCCGTTCTACTCGTCCTCCCGGCCGGCATCCCCTGGGTTCTCGCCGCCGTTCTGGCTCTCGTCGACGGCCGGAAGCGGTGGGTCGGCCTGCTGGCATCGGCGGGGCTCGGGGCGAGCCTCGTCTCGCTCGGCTTTCTGGCCTCCGAGGTGCTCCGGGAGGGGTCGGTCGAGGTCGTCTCGGGCGGGTGGCCGATGGGCGTGGGGATCTCGCTTCGGGCCGACCCTCTGGGCGTGACGTTCGCCGCCGTCTCCGTCGGGGTGATCCTGGTTTCGACGCTCTACGAGGTCGCCCTGGGGGTACGCTGGCGCGTCTTCCCGGCGCTGGTGCTGCTCGTGGCCGCCGGCCTGAACGGGCTCTTTCTCACGGGGGACGCCTTCAACTTCTACGTCTTTTTCGAGGTTTCCATGACCGCCTCTTTCGTCCTGGCCGGCTACCGGGAGGAGGACTACCAGGTGCGGGCCGCCTTCCTCTTCGCGGTCGTCAACCTGCTCGGGTCGGTGGTCTTCCTTATCGGGATCGCGGCTTTGTACTCGATCACCGGCAGCCTGGACATGCAGGTGATCTCCGCGAGGGCGGAAGGGTTGGAGCCGAGCTCGGTGATCGTCATAGCGGCGGTGATCTTCGCGGCGTTCTGCCTCAAGCTCGGGCTCTTCCCGTTTCACTTCTGGCTGCCGGCGGTCTACGTCGGGAGCCACGCGCCCGTGGCGGCCATACTCTCTGGCGCCTTGGCGAACATCGGGAGCTACGGGATCTTGCGCTTCGGGGCGGGCGTCCTGCCGCGGGAGCTCGCGCTCGGATCGGTCGCGGTGATGGCCTTGGGCGCGATGAGCATAGTCTACGGGGGGCTGCAGGCGATCTCGCGCCGCGACACCTCCGAGGTCATGGCCTACTCGGCGATCGGTCAGGTCGGCTACATCCTCGTCGCCGTGGGCGTTGGGGGGCCTGTGGGATACGCGGCGGCTACGCTTTACTCGGTCGTGAATTCCCTGAACAAGGGGGTGGTCTTCCTCGCCGCCGGGCTGCGCGGGCCGCTAGTCGGCGGGGCCTTCGCCGTCGGGGCGTTCAGCATCGCGGGCGTGCCCCCGGCCGCCGGCTTTGTCGCGAAGATCGCGGTGTTCAAGGCGGCCGTCGCGGCGAACCCGCTTCTCGTTAGCCTGGCGCTCATCGCCCTGATCTTCGCGGGCAGCGCGCTGTCTTTCCTGTACTCGTTCCAGGTCTACCAGCGCCGATTCATGAAGCCCGACCTGGAGGCGCCGGACAAGCGGAGCCCGCGGGCGGCCCGTCTGCTCGTCGTGGCTCTAGCGGCGCTCGTGGTACTCCTGGGCCTCTGGCCAGAGCCGCTGGTCTACCTGAGCGAGGCGGCCGCCGCCGTCTTGACGGAGGAACCAGGGTGACGCGGTACGTCGTGGCGGTCGCTTCGCTCACGCTCGTCTACGCGCTCGCGCTGGCGAGCTTCGACCCCTGGGATCTCCTCTTCGGCGCCGGCCTCTCCGCCGCGCTGGTCTTCGCGTCCCGGCGGTTCGTCTTCGACACCGAACCGGGGCGGGGGCCCGGGCTGGCGGACCGCGTCGTGGCCTTCGTGCCGTTCGCCGCCGTGGTCTTTTGGGAGATAGTGGTGGGGACCTGGGAGGTCGCGCTGGTGACGCTCCACCTCAGGCCCCTGGAAAAGCCGGGCATCGTGGCCGTGCCCATAGGAGACCGTACCCCGAAGGGGGTGGCTGCCTGGGCGATAGTCACTGGGCTACCGCCGGGATCCTTCTTCGTGGACGTGGACCGGGAGCGGGGGGTCGCCCTGATCCACGTCCTTGACGCCGACGATCCGGATGCCTTCCGCGAGCAGCAAGAGGATTTCTACCGCCGGTACCAGAGCAGGGTATTCCCGTGAGTCCCAGGAGGAGGTCCGCTTGCACGAGATAGTCTTTTACGTGGCCTTCCTGTGGATGACGGCCTTGCTTGTCGTGGCCGCGGCGGCGGTGATCCGGCTGCGCTCGACGGCCGCGCGCATCCTGGCCCTCGACATGCTGACCTTGATTCTGGCCGCTCTACTGGTCCTCTACGCCGACGCCAACCGGTCCTCTTACTACATGGACGCGGCGCTCATACTCTCCCTGCTTGCCTTCCTGGCGACCCTCGTCCTCGCCCGCTACTATGGGGAAAGGAAGATCTTCTAGTGGCCCCTGCGTTAGCGTCCGCTGCCCCTTACCTGGCCGATGCCCTCGTGTTCCTTGGGGTCCTTGTCATGACGGTCGGGGTGTACGGCGCGATCC
This sequence comes from uncultured Rubrobacteraceae bacterium, assembly GCA_963800975.1. Lineage (GTDB taxonomy): Bacteria > Actinomycetota > Rubrobacteria > Rubrobacterales > Rubrobacteraceae > JALYGY01. The sequence goes on from CAWDDB010000006.1 coordinate 13,472, forward strand.
GGATGCCCGACACCTACACCAAGCTGCACGCGATGAGCAAGGCTGTGTTCCTCGGCGTGGTCTCGCTGTGCGCCGCCTCGGCGGTGACGGGCGACCCGGCCATCGTTTTCCGGGCGATGCTCATCGGGGCGTTCCTTCTCGTCACCACCCCCATCTCGGCCTTCGTGATCGCGCGCGCTGCCTTCCTGCGTGGGGAGAAGATGGAGTCCCCAGAGGCCCTCGACGAGTCGGGACGTGACCTCAACAGAGGGTCCGGACCGTAGGCGCAGCGGCCGACCCCGCGACGGTAGGTCGCTAAAGTACGACCTCGTCGTGGACGGGCGCCGCGGCAGTAATAGGGTATAAACAGCGCGCATGGGCCAGATCGAGTCGCTCATTTTCCTGCTCGGGGCCGCGGCGCTTCTCGCGCAACTGGCCCGGGTGCTGAAGGTGCCCTACCCGATACTGCTGGTCGTCGGGGGGCTCGGTCTCGGCTTCGTGCCCGTGTTCCCCGTCGTCCAGCTGGATCCCGACGTGATCTTCATAGTCTTCCTGCCGCCGCTGCTGAACGCGGCCGCCTTCTTCTCCTCGCCGCTCGACCTGCGTGCGCACCTAAGACCGATAGTGCTCCTCGCCTTCGGGCTCGTGCTCCTCACCACCGTCGTCGTCGCCGCCGTAGCCCACTTCGTGGTCGGGCTGCCGTGGGCGGTCTCCTTCGTCCTCGGGGCGATACTCTCGCCCACCGACCCGGTGGCGGCGGAGGCGATCTTCCGCCGCCTCGGGGTGCCCGAGCGGGTGGGCACGGTGGTCGGCGGCGAGAGCCTCGTAAACGACGGCACGGCGCTCGTGGCCTTCAGGGTAGCCCTGGTCGCCGTGGGGGGAGGCGCGTTCTCGGTCTGGGGGGCGGGTCTGAACCTCCTCCTGGTCGGCGGCGGCGGGATCGTCGTCGGCCTCGTCCTGGCCCTCGCGATCCTGCCCCTCTGGGCCCGCCTGAGGGAACCCTCGATCATGATCACCTTCTCGGTCCTGATTCCCTACGGCGTCTACATCCTTGCCGAGGAGGTCCTGCACGTCTCCGGGATCCTGGCCGTCGTCGCCTACGGCCTGTTTCAGGGCTGGAGGGCCCCGAGGCTCTTCCACAACGCCTCCACGCGTATCCAGGCGCTGGCCTTCTGGGGCGTCCTGATCTTCGTCCTGGAGGCGCTGCTGTTCATCCTGGTCGGCCAGCAGCTCCCCGGCATCGTCGGCGAGCTCTCCGAGTACTCCTTCGCGCAGGTCCTCTTCTACGCCGTCCTGATCTACGCCGCGGTCCTCGGCGCGCGCTTCCTCTGGTTCTTCACCACGCCATACCTCCACCCGATTCTCGACAGGGTCCTGCCCAACACGTACCTGCGCGGTCCGTGGCGGGAGCGGCTGGTGATGAGCTGGAGCGGGATGCGGGGCGCCGTCTCCCTGGCGGCGGCCCTCGCCGTGCCCGTCACCATCGAAGGGACAACCTTCGAGGGGCGGGACCTGGTCCTCTTCTTCACCTTCGCGGTTATCCTGGCGACGCTCGTCTTGCAAGGGCTCACGCTGCCGCTCCTCATCAGGTCGCTGCGCCTGAAAGACGACGGCAAGGAGGGCACCCTCATGGAGCTCCGGGCACGCCTCGAGGGCGCCCGCGCCGCCCTCGAGAGGCTGGACCGTATCTGCGAGAACGAGCGCGTACCCGACGGCGCCCGCGAGCAGATGCGCGACCAGTACGACGTCCGCATCGAACGCTACGAAGCGGGCATCGAGGCTGGCGGCGCAACCGAGGAATACTCGGAGAGCTCCTCGACCTGGCGCAGGTGGCGGCGCGACCTGATCGGGGCCGAGCGCGACGCTCTCCTCTCCATGCGCGACAGGGGCGATATCAGCCCCGAGGTCATGCGCCGCATCGAGCGCGACCTCGACCTCGAGGAGTCGCGCATCGGCGGGTGAGAGATCCGTCGCGGACGGAGCACCGTTGATGCCGAATGTGGTCAAAGGATCTTGGTTTGTGCGTTCGGGAGTCGGGAGGCGCTTCGGGCGTAGGGAGTCGGGAAAGAGCAATTACGACTCCCTACTCCCTATCTCCCCACTCCCGAACAAAAAGAGCTGCGAAGTCATCACCCGGATTCCCTATAATGCGGCGGGAAAAGCCTTGAGCTCGGGGGAGGAGACCGATGGCTGACGTGGCCGATGGACGTACGGCGGAGACGCAGGCCCCATCAAGCCTGGCGGGCAGACTCAGGTACGTCGGGCCCGGCATAGTCATCGCGGTGACCGGCGTCGGGGCCGGGGACATGGTCTCCTCGCTCGTGGCCGGCACCGACTTCGGAACCGTCCTGATCTGGGCCATCATCCTCGGCGCCCTCCTCAAGTTCTTCCTTACGGAGGGGATCGGCCGCTGGTACATGGCCTCGGGACAGACCATGCTGCAAGGCTGGCACTCCCTCGGGAGAGGGGCGACCTACTACTTCCTGATCTACCTGTTTATCGTCACCTTCGTCTTCGGCGCGGCCGTGACCTCGACGGCCGCGCTGGCGGTCAGCGCGGCGTTCCCCGACGTGCTGCCGCTTTGGGCGTGGGCCGCGCTGCACGGCGTGGCGGCCTTCCTGATCGTCGGCTTCGGCCGCTACGAGGTCTTCGAGCGGGTCATGAAGGTGTTCGCGGGCCTGAAGTTCGGCGCGGTGGTGCTGCTCGCGGTCCTGCTGGCGCCGAACCTCGGCGAGCTCGCCGTCGGCCTCGTCCCGCGGATACCGGAGGGCGCGCTGGTGAACGTCCTGGCCATTATCGGCGGCGTGGGCGGGACCTACACGCTGGCCGCCTACGCGTACTGGGCGCGCGAGCGCGGGTGGAGGCGTTCGTCCTGGATCCCGATGATGCGGACCGACGTGACCGTCGGCTACGTCCTTACCGCCCTGTTTATGGTGTGCATGCTGATCATCGGGTCGGAGCTGCTATTCGGCACGGGTACCTCCATCAGCGACGACGAGGGCCTCGTCGCGCTCGTCGATCCCTTGCAAGACCGCTTCGGCCTCTTCGCCCGCTGGGTCTTCCTCATCGGCTTCTGGGCCGTCGCCACCGGCGCCATGGTCGGCGCCTGGAACGGTGGCGCCTACCTCTTCGCCGACAGCGTTCGGACCATACGCGAGGTGCCGGACGAAGAGGCCGAAGAATACCTTTCGGAGAGAAGCCCCTACTTCCGCGGCTTCCTCGCCTGGATAACGTTCCCGCCCATGATCCTGCTGGCCTTCGGACAGCCCGTCGCCCTGGTGATCGTCTACGCCTCGCTCGGTGCCCTGTTCCTGCCCTTCCTGGCGATAACGCTCCTCATGCTGCTTAACTCCGACAGGGTAGCCCCCGAATACCGTAACCGGATCGTTTCGAACGTCTTCCTCGCGGCCTCGATCATCCCCTTCGTCGTCGTAGGGGTGCAGGAGGTCCTCGGTAGCCTTTGATGCGGCCCTCAAGGGCCCCTCACGATGTCGTGATGCCCACTGGCTTGTTGTAAACTTCGTGCTTAACAATATTTAACATCGTCTTAAACAAATCTTCGAAATAATGCGTGTCACAAGGGGTGTAACGGGGTACTATTGCGACCAACGTTTCCTGGCCGCTTCGCTTTCGGTCCTCGATCGGGGCGTGGCCTGTTACGCTTCTGCCGCGACGTCCTGTCGCCCAGATTACCCGAGCGATGCAAGTGGTTGGCAAGTCAACGGCAAGGAAGGATGGAATACTATGCGCAGGTCTGTGGGCTCAACGTCAGATCCCGGCGTGTTTCGGGTCTCTTCTGGCATCCCGATGCTCTACTCGACGGCTGGCGCCGCGGCGAAGCGGCGCACCGGGCGCCGACCCTGGTGGTTGGTGCGGTGAGCGCACGACCGTCTGAGATGTGCCTGCACGAGCTCTTCGAGGAGCAGGCACGCCGCTCGCCCGCGGCTATCGCCGTCGAGGACACGCGAACCAGGCTCACGTACGAGGAGCTCGACCGGATGGCGGACCTACTCGCCTCCCACCTCAGGGAGGCCGGTGTCGGTCCCGACCAGAACGTCGGCGTCTACCTGGAACGGAGCTCCGAGTACGTGGTGGCGTGCCTCGCTGCACTCAAGGCGGGGGGCGCGTACCTGATCCTGGAGCTCGCGTACCCGCCGGCGCTTTTGCGGGACGTCGTCGCCGACTCGAGGCCTCGGATCGTACTGACGCGGGAGCGTTACGCGGGGAACCTGCCCGAGGGTACGGCTCGCTTTAATCTGGACGAGGGCTGGGAAGACGAGGCCGAGGCTTCTGGAGGTAGAAGCCCGGTTTCCGTGGATCCGGAGAACCTGGCGTTCGTCTCCTACTCGTCCGGGACGACGGGCAAGCCGAAGGGCATAGCCAACCCGCACCGGGCGCCGGTGCGCTCATACCTGTGGCGCTTTGGGCTCAGCGACTACGGTCCTGGTGACAGGGTCGGGTGCAACGTCTTCTTTATCTGGGAGATGCTGCGTCCGCTGTTGCGCGGCGCGACCACCGTCGTCATCCCCGACGACGTTATCTACGATCCCGGGGCCTTGATCCGCTTTATGGAAGAGTACGAGATCTCCGAGATCCTGATGACGCCGTCCCTGCTCGAGACGGTGCTCGGCGCGAGCGGAGCGGACCTCGCGGAGCGGCTCTCGGCGTTGAGGGTGCTCTGGCTGAATGGCGAGGTGGTAACCCGCACCCTCGCCCGTCGCGCCATGACCGCGCTGCCGCAGGTGCGCCTCCTCAACGTCTACAGCTGCAGCGAGACGCACGACGCGGCCGCCGGCGACCTGCGGGAGCTCTCGGAGAACTCCGATTCGACGTATTGCCCGGTTGGGCAGCCGATTGACCCGGACCGGCTCTACATACTCGACGAGGACCTGCGCGAGGTGCCGGAGGGAGAGGCAGGCGAGCTCGTCGTGGGCGGGGATTGCCTCGCCCGCGGCTACGTCAAGCTGCCGGAGAAGACCGAGGAGAGCTTCCCCGCCGACCCGTTCTCGTCGGAGGATGGGGCCAGGATGTACCGTACCGGGGACAAGGCGCGGATCCTGCCGGATGGCAACCTCGAGATCCTTGGCCGCACGGACTTCATGGTCAAGATCCGGGGCTACAGCGTCGAGCTGGGGGCGGTCGAAGCTGCGATCGAGCAGAGCATCGCCGTGAGGGCCTGCGTAGTGGTCGCGGACGGGGAGGAGGGCGAGGACAAACGCCTCGTCGCCTACCTGGTCCCCTCGACCAAGAGCGAGCGCGGGGGACGCTACGCTGGCTGGGAACTCGACCCGAGAACCGGACGCAGCAAGGAGATCAGGCACCACCTGCAGGAGAGGCTCCCGCACTACGCGGTCCCGGCGACCTTCGTCGAGGTGGAGGCGCTGCCGCTTCAGGCCACCTCCGGCAAGGTGGACCGCGCGCAGCTGCCCGAGCCCCCGGCGCGCGTTACCCCGAGAACCCCAGAGACCGACGAGCCGGTGCGCAGGCTCTCCGAGGACGCATCCAGGCGCGAGAAGGAAGAAGCCCTCGCGCGGGCCTGGGAGGACGTCCTCCGCCTGGAGAGGGACGACGTGCAGCCCGAGGACAACTTCTTCGACCTCGGCGGGCACTCCCTCGCCGCGGCTCAGCTCTCGAGCCGCGTCGAAGAGGTCTTCGGCGTGCACGTCTCGATGGGCGACTTTCTAGAGGACCCAACGGTCGGTGGCCTGTGCGACAGGATCGAATCTCTGCAACGCGCCGGAGGCGAGGGGCCGACGAGGCCCGACCCGCGCGCCGAGGCGGTCCTGGACCCGGAGATCTCCCCGCAGGCGATCTCGCTGCTCGACGCCCGGAGCGTCTTCCTTACGGGCGCGACGGGCTTCCTCGGCGCGTTCCTGCTCGACGAGCTGCTCCGGCGGACGGAGGCAGGGATACGCTGCCTCGTGCGGCCCCGCGACGATCTTATGAGTCCCATCCGCGAAAACCTGCGGAGGTACGGGCTCCGGTGGTCCGACGAAGACCTGGAGCGGCGCGTGGTGCCGGTCGCGGGCGATCTGGGGGAGACCCTCTTTGGCATGACGGAGGAGGCCTTCGGCGAGCTGGCCGAGGAAGTGGACTTGATCTTCCACGCCGCCGCGGTCGTGAACCTGGTCTACCCCTACGAGGCGCTCGCGCCCGCCAACGTGGGCGGGACGCGCGAGGTCCTGCGCCTGGCCTGTCTCGACGGCGCCAGGCCGGTGCACTACGTTTCTACAAACGGCATCTTCCCGACAGGTCACGGCCTGTGCGAGGAAGATGCGGACCTCGACGCCCTGGCGGACGCCCGCGAGGACGGCTACGGACAATCCAAGTGGGTCGCCGAGAAGCTCGTGCGAGAGGCCGCCCAGCGCGGCTTGCCGGTCCGCGTGTACCGGCCCGGAAACATCTCGGGACACAGCGTCACCGGGGCCTCCAACCCCAACGACTTCCTCGGCGCGCTCGTGGCAGAGTCGCTTCGCATCGGTGCCGCGCCCGAGATCGACGACTGGCGCGTGGAGATGACGCCCGTCGACTTCGTGGTTGCGGCGATCTGCCACCTGGCCGCCGAGCCGGAGACGCCCGGAAGCGTGTTCCACCTCGCCAACCCCGACCCGCCCCAGGCCTCCGACGTCTTCTCGTGGCTGGAGGACATGGGATACGACGTAGAGCCGCTCCCTCTCCCCGAGTGGCTGGAGGCGCAGCGCGAGGCGCCACGACGGGAGGCGGAGGACATCGTCGGCAGCATACTGGGCAGGATGTCGGAGGAGGAGATCCGGGAGGACAACGCCTACGATGACCGCAACACGCGCCACGCGCTCGGGGACGCCGGTCCCGAGCGGCCCGCGATCGACGCGGCGCTCCTGGGGAGGTACGCGCGGTACTTCGCCGAGCGGGGCTGGATCGGGGCTCCCCCGGTGCTCTCCGGCGGGAGCCGCGCCAAGACGACGTGAGCGGGGAGCCGCTGCGGGACAGGGTCGTGGTGGTGACCGGGGCCTCGAGCGGCATCGGCGCCGCCGTGGCCAGGGCACTCGCGCGCGAACGTGCCCACGTCGCCCTCGCCGCCCGCCGGCACGACGCCCTCGTCGAGGTGCAGACCGCCCTCGATCGGGAGAGCGGTGGCTCCGCGGGAACACTCGTCGTCCCAACCGATGTCACCGACCGTCTGCGGGTGGGAGAGGCGATCTCGCGCGCCGAGAGAGAGCTGGGGCCCGTGGACGCCCTGGTGAATTGCGCCGGCGTCATGTACTACACGCTAATGCAGAACCTGCGCGAGGAAGAGTGGGTCCGCACCGTTGAGGTTAACTGCCAGGGGGCGCTCAACTGCGTGGGGGCCGTGCTCCCGGGGATGATCGAACGGGGAAGCGGTCACATAGTAACCATCTCCTCCGACGCCGGCCGCAAGGTGTTCCCGGGCCTCGCGGTCTACTCGGCGAGCAAGTTCTTCGTGGAGGCGCTCTCCCAGGGCCTGCGGCTGGAGACGGCCGGTACCGGGATCAAGGTGACCACGATCCAGCCCGGAAACGTCGCCACCGACCTCCTGACGATGAGCGACGACCAGGAGGCGCTGGACCTCTACGGGCAACCGAGCGGCGGGCGCGTCCTGGATCCCGAAGACGTCGCGGCCTCGGTCGTCTACGCGCTATCCCAACCCGACCACGTCGCCGTCAACGAGGTTCTCGTGGAGCCCCGCGACGAGCCCGCATAACGCGGGGGCGGTTCGCGAACCGCCCCTACGCTACCCGACTTCCACGTCGGTGGTGTCCACCTCGCGCGCCTCGTCGAGGCCCATTATCTCCGCTATGACCGCTTCCAGGTCCTCCTGCGTCGCGGCACCGGTGAGCTCGACTATCCCGTCCTCGGCCGAGTTGACCGAGAGGTCCGTGTCCGCGAGCAGATCCCCCACGTCGTCCGCGAGCGACGCGTTCTCCGTTACGAGGGGATCGGTAACCTCCTCGCCGGTCTGCGGGTCGATGTAGGCATCGTTGCGCGGGTAGCCGGAGTCTGCGGTGTAGGACTCGTCCTCCCAGTCCTCGCGCGACTTCAGGTCCTCCGCGGCCTGCGTCTCCTCGGGGCTCTCTGGCTCCGTCACGAACTGGCCCTCGTGCTCGTGATCTTCGGTCTCCGAGTCGTCGGGCGCGTATTCGTCCCCCGGCTCCTGCTCGTCGCCGACGTGGTCGCCCGGTTCGACGTCGGACCGGTCGGCCTCGAAGGTCGCGAAGTCCACGTCGGCGTCGAGCGAGACGCTCGTGATGGGCACCTCCAGCAGGTCCCCATCCTCGAGCTCCACGACCACGTACGTCACATCGCCCGCCTCCTCGTTCGAGATCACCTGTGTGATGCGCCCGACCTCCGTCCCGTCCGTCGCGCGAGCCTCGAGCCCTACCAGACCTCTCTGATCTTCCACTTTCAAATACCTCCGACCGAATACACCACATCCCTACTTACCACACCAGCGCGGCGAGCGAACAGTTCTTGCCTTCACGGGCCGAGGCTTCGGTTAAGGATCCCGGCCTTCGACCGGTGCCCGAGGCCGCAAAAAAACCCGCGGGCCCGTAGACGCGCGACCCCAGAACCCCAGAGCCGCATCCAGAAGCCCATTCTATCGGCAAGGAGCTCCGGAGTGAGCCCCAAGATGGCCTTGATCTACCGTGCATCGGTAATAAAATATGAGCGTGACGGGCTTAGATCTTGTTAGCCGGTCGTGCCCCTTCGTTGGGCGGGGCAAAGGATCTCATACAGGAGGATCATTAGAAGATGATATGCGAGAACTGCGGGGTGAGACCGGCGAGCGTGCGGGTTTTTGGTCAGCAGGGCGATGAGCGATCTGCGGCCTACCTGTGCACGCAGTGTGCGCGGGAGCTTGGCCTGATCGGGGGCTCAGGGGGGGCGGATCCGTTCGCCATGCTCAGGAACCTCGTTCAGCAGCAGGAAGGCGGCTCGGGGGGCGTCTTCGAGATGCTCAGCCGGGAAGCCCAGAACGCCGTGATGCGCGCGAGGGAGGTGTCCGCCGGCACCGCGCCGACGGCCGCCATCGGCACGGACCATCTGCTCGCCGGCGTCGTGACCGGCGACAACGTCGCGACCGAGGCGTTGCGGAGGGCCGGGGCCAACGTGGACGGGATGAGAAACCAGTTCCGCGAGTTCAGAGGAGACCCTGGGGAGCAGGTCTACACGTTCACCCCGAGTTCGAAGCGGGCGCTGCAGCTCGCCTTCGCCGCCGCGCGGCAGATGGGCGCGGCGCAGGTAGGCAGCGAGCACCTGCTGCTCGGGCTGCTCGGCGAGGGCGACGGCAACGCCTACCGGATCCTGCAGCAGAACGGCGCCGGGGACGGCGAGGCCTTGAGGCGCGAGATCCTCAGGCTGCTGCAGCAGCGGGGCGGCGGTCAGATGGGACCGCAGGGCGGCATGGCGGGCGCGGCGACGCCCGGCGCCGGCGGTGGTTTCCCCGGCGGTCCGGGCGGGCCGCAGAGCGACAGCCGGACGCCGACCCTGGACGGACTCACGCGCGACCTGACGCAGATGGCGCGCGAAGGCGAGCTCGACCCCGTCATGGGACGCGCCGAGGAGATAGCGCGCGTCGTACGTATTCTGTCCAGGCGCACCAAGAACAACCCGGCGCTCATCGGGGAGCCCGGCGTCGGCAAGACCGCCATCGTCGAGGGGCTGGCCCAGAGGATAGTCTCCGAGGACATCCCCGACGTGCTGAAGGGCAAGCGCGTGCTCGCCCTGGACGTCGGCGGCCTCGTCGCGGGCACCCGCTTCCGCGGGGACTTCGAGGAGCGCATGCGGCAGATGATCGACGAGCTGCAGGCCGAGGAGAAGAACATAATCCTGTTTATCGACGAGCTGCACAGCATCGTCGGCGCCGGCGGGGCCGAGGGGGCGGTCAACGCCTCGAGCATGCTCAAGCCCGCGCTCGCGCGCGGCGAGCTGCAGGTCGTCGGCGCGACGACGCTGGGCGAGTACCGCAAGCACGTGGAGAAGGACCCGGCGCTCGAGCGTCGCTTCCAGCCCGTGCTCGTGAGCGAGCCCACGGAGGACGAGTCGGTGGCCATACTCTTCGGTCTCAGGGACCGCTACGAGGCGCACCACCGGGTCAAGATCTCCGACGAGGCGATCGTCGCCGCCGCTCAGCTCTCGGACCGCTACATCACCGACCGCTTCCTGCCGGACAAGGCGATAGACCTGCTGGACGAGGCGGCCGCCGAGGTCCGGCTGCGCTCCACGGTCCCGCCCGTGGACGTGAGGCGGATTGAGGACGAGCTTGCGACCCTCGAGCGCGAAAAGGAGGATGCCGTAAGGGCCGAGGACTACGAGCAGGCGGCCTCGCTCAAGCAGCGCGAGGCCCAGCTGAGAGCCGAGCTCGAGCAGCACCAAGAGGGCTGGGCCGGCCAGCGGGAGACCAACGCCCCCGAGGTGACGCGCGAGGACATCGCCCGCATCCTCGAGGAGTGGACCGGTGTGCCCGCGACCAACATAGTCCAGGAAGAGGCAGAGAGGCTCCTCAACCTGGAGGGCGTCCTGCACGAGCGGGTCGTCGGACAAGACAAGGCGGTGGTGGCCGTGGCGGAGGCCATCAGGCGCGCCAGGGCAGGCATCAAGGACCCCAAGCGTCCCGTCGGAAGCTTTATCTTCCTCGGACCCACGGGCGTGGGCAAGACCGAGCTCGCCCGTACCCTCGCCGAGTACCTCTTCGGCAACCAGGACGCCATGATCCGGCTCGACATGTCCGAGTACATGGAGCGGCACACCGTCTCGCGGCTGGTCGGTAGCCCGCCCGGCTACGTCGGCTACGACGAGGGCGGCCAGCTCACCGAGCAGGTCAGGCGCCGCCCGTACAGCGTGGTCCTCTTCGACGAGATCGAGAAGGCCCACCCGGACGTCTTCAACATACTGCTGCAGATCCTGGACGATGGCCGTCTGACGGACGCGCAGGGCAGGACCGTCAACTTCGAGAACACGGTCATCATCATGACCTCGAACGTCGGCAGCCAGCACCTGGTCTCCGAGAAGCAGTTCGGCTTCACCGCCAAGGATGGCGTGGACTTCCGCGAGACGGAGCGGCGGGCGAGGGACGCGCTGGAGCGCAGCTTCCGGCCCGAGTTCCTCAACCGGATAGACGAGATCATCGTCTTCCAGCCGCTGTCCAGGGAGGACGTGCTCGAGATCGTGGACATCATGCTCAGGCGTCTCAACAAGCACCTCGAGAGCCAGAAGGTCTCCGTCGAGATCACCGCTCCCGCCAGGGCGTTCCTCGCCGAGGAGGGCTACGACCCCAAGTTCGGCGCCAGGCCACTGGCGCGCGCGATCCGGCGCCACATCGAGAACCCTCTTAGTAGCCGCATCATAGGCGGCGAGTTCGGCCCCGGCGACACGATCCTCGTCGACCGCGACGCCGACGGCCTGACCTTCGAGACGAAGGTGCCCGCGACACAGTAGGGACGGTTCGCGAACCGCCCTTACTACCGCAACACCGCAACGAAGGAGGCCCCGACCAGGGGCCTCCTCTTTATTTGACCGTTCGCGTGTCTACGAGTCCTCGACCTTCGCCACGAACTCGTCCAGGGTGCGGTTGAACTCCTCGGGCCTGTCCATGTGTAGCCAGTGGCCGGTCCCGGTGAAGGTTGTGTGTGGCAGGTCCGCGCCGAGGTTGTGCAGGCTGAAGGGCTCGTCGTTGATCGGCGTGACGACCGAGAGCATCGGCCCTCGGTATGCCCGAAGCGCGGGGAGCTGATCGTAGGCGAGCCCGGCCCGGAAGAATCCGACCACGGTCTCCCTCGGCGTGGCTTCGAGGTCGGCCATCACGCGGGCCCGCGCTGCAGGATCCGAGCCACCGAGCTGGGAGCCCCAGTACGCCTCTATCGTGGGCGCGTAGGCGTCCGAGGCCAGCGCCGAGAGTAGCAGGTCTACCTGCTCCGCCGGCATCTCGCGGGCATCCCCGGGAGGATCGACCAGCAGCAATCCGGCGACGCGCTCGGGATGGGTGCCCGCGTAGTCGAGCGCCACGGCGCCTCCACCGCTGTGTCCGACCAGCACGAAACGCTCGAGGCCGAGCCGTTCGACTGCCTCTTCCACGTCGGCGGCAGCCGCGGACACGGAGTACTCCCCGCCCGGCGGCGCCCCTGAGCGGCCGTGGCCGCGCCAGTCCAGCGCCACCGCGCGCCGACCCGGTCGCAGATGCTCGAGCTGCGCAGACCACTGCGTGGCGTTGCCGCCAAGCGAGTGCAAGAACACCACGGGCAGACCACCATCCCCGCCGTCGTGCGCCTCGATGTTGTATTTCTCGCTCATCTCCCTCCTCTCGGAGTCGACGATATTCGTCGCGTTTTTACCTCCTCGAGGGTACCAGCATAAGCGGGCGTTTCTGGTCCTAATAAGCAGAACTTTCCGGAGATCGGCGGTTCTCCGCGAACCAGGACATAATCTCTATGACTTGAGGGTGCCACGAGTGTGACCGGACGCGGACGGTAACATTCATGGTTAGGGCATCATGGCTCTGTCGTGCCGTGCCCGTGGCAAAGACCCTGGGGACGGACATTTTGCGTCACGACCGGTCGGCTTGGACGAATCCGGAGGACACATGACGAAGAAGCTTGGCGTGATCGGGGTTCCGACCAGCATGGGGGCGTTCGCCCCTGGCCAGGAGAAGGGCCCGGGAGCACTCAGGGACGCGGACCTCCTCGGGCGGCTCTCCCGCGCGGGCGTCGAGGTGACTGACCTCGGGGACGGTAGGGGCGTGCGGCGCTGGCGGCCGGACAAGGACAACCGCCGGGCGCAGAATGTCTCTGCCATCGTGGAGGTCGTGCGCGAAACGGCCGAGAGGGTCCGAGAAGCTTACGCCGCGGGGTACTTACCGCTGGTGGTCGGCGGCGACTGCACCGTCGAGCTGGGCACGGTCGCGGGCCTCCTGCCTTCCCAAGGGCGCCTTGGCCTGATCTACTTCGACGTCCACCCAGATCTCAACGTGCCTGCCAGCGTGGACGAGGGGGCGCTCGACTGGATGGGCGTGGCGCACATGCTTGGCGAGGAGGGGGCGGTCGAGACGCTCTGCCGCGTCGGGCCGCGCTTTCCTCTGCTTACGGACACAGACGTGTTCCTCTTTTCCTACGGTCCCGAGCAGGCGACCGAACATGAACGCGGCGTGATCAGGCGCCGGGGGCTAAGCGGAATTCCGGTCGGGGAGGTTGCCGCCGACCCGGAGGGTGCCGCGGCGCGAGCGCTGACCGAGATGGAGCCCCACTTCGACCGCCTGCTCGTGCATTTCGACGTGGACACGGTGGACTTCACCGATCTGCCGCTATCCGAGAACACGGGGCGCAACCAGGGCCTTTCGTTTGACGCGGCGGTGCGGGCGCTGGGGACATTGCTCGAAAGCGAGCGGCTGGCGGCGTTGACCGTCACGGAATTCAATCCCGACCACGGCGAGGAGGACGGATCCACGGCGGAGACGTTGGCCGAGGGGCTCGCCCGCGCCTTGTCGGGCTCGCCTGCGCTCGGGAACACAGACGCGGCAGATTCGTGAGCGGCCACTCGCTTCGAGGCCGCTCAAGAGCGTCGACGTAGCGAACGGCACCTTTCGGGAAAGCGTCCACCACATATCTGTATCAAACAAACGTTTGACACACGACATTAGCTGCGCTAGGGTGGAGCGCATGGCGGAGCCGTTGCAGCCGAGGAGGGAGAGGATCCTGCGCTTCCTGGCGGGACGGGCCGGGGCTGGCGAGCCTCCGCCGAGCGTGCGTGAGATGGCGACGGCGGCCGGGCTGAGGAGTTCGCAGACGGCGTATCACCACCTGAAGAAGCTGGAGGAGGAAGGTTACGTGGCGCGAGAAGGGGGCCGGGCGAAGATGATCTGGCTCACCGAGAAGGGATGGGAGGCGACCGGGCGGACGGAGCTGATGGGCAGGATCGCGGCCGGGCGCGGGTTGGAGGCCGTCGCCACGGACGAGGCTTTCTCCCTGGCCTCAGAGCTCCTCTCGGCCCGCTCGGGGAGAAGGCGCTACGCGCTGAGGGTCGTGGGACAGAGCATGGTCGGGGCCGGGATAGAGGACGGCGATCTCCTGATCGTCGAGGAGGACGAATCTCCGCCGGACGGGTCCGTGGTCGTCGCCTTGCTGAGGGACGGGGAAGAGGTAACGGTGAAGCGGCTATACGCGGAAAGGGACAGGGTGCGGCTGAAACCGGAGAACGGTGACCATGAGGAGCTGGTGCTGCCTGCTGAGGACGTGCGGGTTCAGGGGCGCGTGGTCTACGTGGTGCACCCGCCGCGCGGCAAGAGAGCCGGGGGCGGAGCCTGAGTTGGGCCAGTTGCAGAGCCTGGTCACGGGAGCGCTGTCGTACCTGATTTTCGCGGGGATAGGCGGGTTCGTCGGATACTACTTCGCGAAAAAGCGGACCGAGCACGAGGTCGGCTACGGGCGTCGGGTCGAGGTGGTCGAGCGCATCCAGCACCTCCTCGTCTCGCTCGCCGAGGACTTCGAGGCGGCGCTCGCGTACATCCGCGAGCCGGGGCCGACGGAGGATCTGCCCGCCAAAAAGATACAGGGTTCCATCGACGAGCTGGAGCGGTACTACGTGGAGCAGGAGATCTGGCTTAACCGCGAGACCATCGCGAGGCTGGACGCACTCGCCGCCGGGTGTCGGGCGCGCCAGGCGGAGCTCGCGCGGCTGCCGCGGCGCTACGGCGACCCGAACTTCGAGCGCGAGTACGCGCGGGTCGGGGCCACGCTCAACCGGTGGCTGCGCAAGGGCCTCCCCGAAGCTCGCGAAGGACTGACGGATTCTTTCCGCGCGATGCTCGGCGTCGGACGGCGCTACGGCCCCCCGCGTCAGTCACGACGGAGTACCCGCCGCGAGACCGCCTGAGGAGCCCGCCGCCGCGGACGACGATCAGGATCGTCCCGGATGAAGAGGTCGACACGAGTCGACCGGAATCGGGTTACGGATGAGAGCACGTTTCCCTCGTGGGCAAGAAACCATGAGACCAACGGAAACAGGCCATCGGTACGACAAAATCTCGGCCTGGTGGAACGACCAGCGACGCGAATCCACGGCTGGACTCCGGTACGTTCGGAGGGCGATAGACCTCGCTCCGGCCAGAGGTAAAGCACTCGATGTTGGTTGTGGAAGCGGGGGAAGGACGATCGACGCCCTGGTGGGGTCGGGTTTCCAGGTTACGGGCATCGACGTGTCAGAAGCCATGATCCGGCTCGCGCGGGAGAACCATCCTGGCTCGCGCTTCGTTCTTGCCGATGTCTGCGAGTGGCGGCCACAGGACGAGTACGATGCCATCGTCGCCTGGGACAGCACGTTCCACGTCCCATACAGGATGCAGCGCGAGGTCCTCGAGAAATTGTGCGGGGCCCTCGCGGAGGGCGGCGCGATCCTGTTTACCGCAGGCGGGGTCGACGGCGAGATAACGGGGCAGATGAACGGGCAGGACTTCTACTACAGTTCGCTGAACGAAGTGGATTACTTGAAGACAATGAGGGACGCCGGGTGCAGGTGCATCTTGCTAGAGCGCGACGCGTTCCCGGAGGAGCACGTGGTCTTCGTGGGAATCAAGCTCCAGCCGGACGCCCTAAATCGTTAGCCGGACGAGAAGCGAATCGGCGCAGCTGCGCAGCGCCTCGACCAGCCGCGACCTCTCTTGCGAGCCCAACGCCCCCAGCATGCGCTCCTCTATGGCCTCGACCAGACCGTGCGCGCGCGACACCGCGTCCTCGCCACTTCCTGTGAGGTAGGCTTGCAAGACCCGACCGTGCTCGGGGTGCGGGCGGCGGGAGACCAGAGCCCCGTCTTCCAGCTTGACCAGGATCTGGTTCATCGTTTGCGGCGTTACGAAGCAACGCCGCGCCAGCGCCGCCCCAGATAACCCCGGCTCCTCCTCGAGCACGCTCAACGCCGCGTACTGCGGGGTCGTCAGCCCCAACCCCCGCAACGCGCCGTCCATCTCTATCCTGAGCGCGTGCTGCGCCCGCTTCATCTGGTACCCGATCCTGCTTTCTAGCGCGACGCCGGATCCCATAATCACTCCTTGAATATTATCAATGTACTGATATATTATTCGTGTCCTGATAAGTTTACACGAAGGAGGGAGATGGCGCGCATAGGTCGGGAGATGGGGGTCGTGACCCTGATCAACGTGTTCGAGGTTGCGCCTGAGGACCAGGGGCGGCTGGTCGAGTTGCTGGTGAGGGCGACGGATGAGGTCATGAGCGAGCGGCCCGGGTATGTCTCGGCCAACATCCACAGGAGCTTCGACGGTACGCGTGTCACGAACTACGCGCAGTGGCGCAGCCGGGAGGACCTCGAGGCGATGCTCAGTGATCCTGTGGCCGCGGAGCACATGAGGGAGGCGGGTAAGATCGCCGCAGGTTACGAGCCGCACCTCTACGAGGTTGCGTTCGCCCACGGGGTTGATTGATCCTGCCTCGCCGGTTCGAGATCGGGGCGCCGAAGAGCTACTCGCTCGCGGCGAGCGCTGGTTTCCTCGAAGAGTTCGCGCCTGCCGCCTACGAGGGAGAAGGGACGGGCCACCTGCGCCTCGCGTTCGTCGCCGACGGCTTCGCGCAGGGGGGCGAAAAGGTAGCGGGGGCGTACGTGTACCCCGAGGGGAGCGACGTGGTCGTGGAGGCGTTCGGGGAGGCGGAGGACCGGGTGGTAGGGGAGCAGGTATCTCGCGTCCTCTCCCTGGACGTGGACGGGAGCGATTTTCCCGAGGTGGGGGTGCGTGATCCCGTGGTCGGGGCGTTGCAGGCGCGGTACCCTGGCCTGAGGCCGGTCCTCTTCAACTCGCCGTACGAGGCGGCGGCATGGGCGATCATCGGCAACCGCGTTCGCATCACGCAGGCCGCGAGGGTCAAGGCCCGCGTGGCGGAAGACCTCGGGCCTAGCGTCGAAGTGCGCGGCAGGGTGGAGCATGCTTTCCCCGGCCCCTCGCGTCTCGCACGGATTGATGGGTTTCGCGGGCTGGGCGCCCGCAAAGTCGGGTATCTCAGGCGCCTGGCAGGGGCCGCAGCCGACGGGAAGCTGGAGGCAGATTACCTGCGCTCCCTGCCGGTGGGAGAGGCGTTGGCCCGGCTAAAGGAGCTGCCCGGCATCGGAGACTTCTCGGCGGAGCTCGTCCTGTTGCGCGGTGTCGGTACGCGAGACGTGCTGCCGGTACACGAGCACAGGCTCAGGCGTGCCGTTGCGAGAGCTTACGGCCTTGATGACGCGCCGACGCTCGGGGAGCTGCAACGCGTGGCCGAGCGCTGGCGGCCCTACCGCACATGGGTGAGCCTCCACCTGCGGACGATGCTAGAAGAGGAGACGCGCGACATCTCCGGCCGCCCGAAGCCGAGGAGGCTCTAGCGGGCGAACGACTACCTGCGCCGGAGGCGCCGTGAACCCATGGCTCGATGCTCGTGGCCAGAAAACTTGGCGCACTTCTATCTGAGACGCTTGCGCTCGGCGACCATCGAGACCGACTTCTCGACGCGACGCGTTCGGGTTTCGTCGCGTTTGGCCTCGAGGATCCAGTCCACGTACTCCTTCCGGCGCGAGTAGCTCATCGCTTCCCACGCGGAACGCGCCGCGGCGTCGTGTCCGAGGGCATCCCCGAGATCGGCGGGAACGTCGAGCTCGCGCGGCGTGTCGTCGCGTTCGAGGGTCAATTGGACTCGGTCTCCCCGGTTGGCCCCTGTCGCGGCGCGCATCTCCTTGTTCACCGCCATGTAGAACGAGCCGTCTCCCCTAGGAAAGATGGAGCTCCGGAAAGAGAACCCGTCGATGGTTCCTCGCACCGAGGTGCGGGCTTTGCTACCGAAGACCCCGGCGGCTCGCTCCGGGACATCGACGTAGGCAGAATCTCCACTTGGGCCGGCTGGCTTCAGCTCGGTTTCGAACTCGATCTTGCCCATCCCAGGTCGACCTCCTCGATACCGGCGACGCCACGAGAGAAGCTTACAGCGAGCCGCGAGGCCGCGCTTCTCCTATCTTGCGCTCTTGCGCGGCATAACCGCGGTGTTGCGGGTCGCCCGGGCGACGGGTAACATTTCCTCGTCCGTAACGTGTCCCGCGCGGTTATCGGGCGACCTAGTCGATTGGTAGGTTTATGGGAGCGGTGGCCACCGGGTTTTCTGCTGCAAATGCGTTAGAAGCGCGGTGGAGAGAACGGGCGCCTGGAAAGTCATCTGGCTGGGCCAGGGGTGGGTAGGCCGGATACGGTCGCCGCGCTGCGTTCGGGCTTCTGGCGCCTGGGGCGCCACCTGCGTCGCGGGGCGCCGGCCTACGGGGTGTTGCTCATGGCGGTCCTGCTGACGGTGCTCGCGTGGAACTACGTGCGCCAGAACGTGGAGGAGCAGACCCAGGCCCGGTTCGAGGAGACGGCCAGGATCACCCGGGAGGCCATAGAGCGCCGGACCAGGGCTTACCTGGACGCCATGTTCGGTGCTCGCGGGCTCTTCTACGCCAGCCGGGAGGTAGACGCCGAGGAGTGGGAGAGCTACGTGCGGGGCATAGAGCCCGAAGAACGCCTCGAGGGGCTACAGGGGCTCGGATTTGTGCGGTACGTCGGGCCCGAGGAGAGAGAAGCCTACGAGCAGGAGAGCGCGGAGGAGGGTATACCCGAGCTACGCCCCGACCTCAACCCCGGGGGGGAGCGTGAAGCGTACTTCCCGCTGCGGTTTATGGCCCCCGCCAACGAGGCCAACGGCGCCAGGATCAACTACGACGCCTACACCGACCCGGCCCACCGAAAGGCAATGGACCGGGCTCGCGACTCCGGGTTGCCGCGGGCCACGGAGACGGTTTACGTGCGTACCGCCCCCGGAAGCGGCTCCAGCGCCGACCTCGCGCTACGGCCCGGCGTCGCCGTGTACCTGCCGGTGTATCGGGAAGGGGAGCCGCACGAAACGGTCGACGAGAGGCGGCGTGCCCTGCGGGGGTTCGTCGTTGGTGCGTTCAGGAGGACCGACCTGCTCGACGACATCTTCGGGGGCACCTTCGAGCCCGACGTGGACTTCGAGGTCTACGACAGCCCGGAGGCGGGGACCGGGGAGCTACTCTACGACAGCGACGGCGTCAAGCGCGCCGGTATGGAAGAGAAGCCCCTGTTCTCCAAGGAGCGTGGGATCGAGGTGGCAGGCCGCCGGTGGAGCCTGTACTTCGCCGCGCTGCCAGGCTTCGAGGATGACGCCGGAAGCACCCTGCCGCTGTTCGTGCTGCTCAGCGGCGCCGCGGTGAGCCTGCTGCTGTTCGCCATCACGTGGTTGCTGGTACGCAGCCGCACCCTGGCCGAGCGCGCGAGCGAGGACCTCGAGGACGCCAACAGGGAGCTCGAAGGGGCGAACAGGGAGCTCGAGGCGTTCTCCTACTCCGTTTCGCACGACCTGAGGGCTCCGTTGCGGACCATAGACGGCTTCTCCCGCATGCTCCAGGAGGATTACGCCGACAGGCTGGACGAGGAGGGCGAGGACTACCTGGGCAGGGTACGGGCAGCCAGCAAGCACATGGATACCCTCATAGAGGACCTGCTGGATCTCTCCAGGGTGAGCCGGGGGCCGCTGCGCAGGGAGGTGGTCGACCTGGGCGCCGTGGCCGAGGGTATATTCGAGCAGCTCGAGCGGTCGCATCCCGAACGCAAGGTGAAATTCGTGGGCGAGAGGGGCGTCGTGGCCTTCGGCGACCCAAGCCTGCTGGCCGTGGCGCTCGCGAACCTGCTCGGCAATGCATGGAAGTTCACCGAGAAGGAGAGTGAGGCCACCATAGAGTTCGGCGCCGTACCGCGCGGCAGGGGCGTGGCCTACTACGTGCGGGACGACGGGGCTGGTTTCGACCCGAGGTACGCGGAGAAGCTATTCGGGGCTTTCCAGCGTCTGCACGGACCTGAGGAGTTCGAGGGCACCGGCATAGGGCTCGCAACCGTGGCGAGGATCGTGCACCGTCACGGCGGCAGGGTGTGGGCCGAGGGCGAGGTGGGAATGGGGGCCACCTTCTACTTCACGCTCGGCGGGAACCGAGAGGGAGCCCAGCCCTCGGCGAGAAAGGCGGAGACGAATTGAGGAAGACCAGGCCCCTGCGCGTGCTGCTCGTCGAGGACTCGGAGAACGACGCGCTGCTACTGCTGCGCGAGCTCAGGAGCGGCGGCTACGAGCCCCTGCACCGTCGGGTGAGCACGCCCGAAGGGATGGAGGAAGCCCTCGAGGAGGCGCCCTCGCGCGGAGAACCCTGGCAGGTCGTTATCTCCGATTTCCACATGCCCCGATTCGGGGCGCTCGCCGCCCTCGAGCTGCTGCGCGACCGTGGTTACGACACGCCCTTTATCGTCGTCTCGGGCAAGATCGGGGAGGACGCCATTGTAGAGATGATGCGGGCCGGGGCCCAAAACTACGTCACCAAAGAGGACATGGTGCGACTGTGCCCGACGGTCGAGCGCGAACTGCGCGAGGTGGAGACGCGCAGGGAGAGTGCTCGCGCGGCGGAGATGTTGCGCTTCCTCTCGGAGGCGAGCGCCGAGCTCTCCTCCTCGCTCGACTACCGCGCAACGCTGGCGAGGGTCGCGCGCCTGGCCGTCCCGCAGCTGGCCGACTGGTGCGCCGTCGACGTGCTCGAGGAGGGCGGCGGCACGCGTCTGGTGGCCGTCGAGCATAGGGACCCCGCGAAGGTCGCGCTCGCCAGGGAGATGCGGGAGCGCTACCCTCCCGAAGTCGGGGGCACCCTGGCGAACGTGCTCAGGACGGGCCAGCCCGAGTACCACGCAGAGGTCACGGACGAGATTATCCAGGCCGCCGCGCGCGACGCCGAGCACCTGCGAGCGCTGCGCCAGATAGGTTTCACCTCGACCATCGTGGTGCCGATGATGGCCAGGGGAAGGACCCTCGGGGCGCTCACCCTGGTCTCGGCCGAGTCGGGGAGGCGCTACGGGGAGGCGGACCTAGGGTTCGCCGAAGAGCTCGCGCGCCGGGCGGCGCTCGCCGTGGACAACTCGCGCCTCTACGACGAGGCGCGGAGGGAGATCTCCTCGCGAAAGCGCACGCAGGAAGGCCTTCGGGAGTTCGGAGAACAGCTCGAGATCATCCTGCGCGGGGTCGCCGAAGGCATCACGGCGCAGGGCCCGAGCGGGGACCTGATGTACGCCAACGAGGCGGCGGCCCAGATCGTCGGGTTCCCTACGGCGGGCGCCTTCATAAAGACGCCGGTGCGGGAGGTCATGGGGCGTTTCGAGATCGCGGACGAGACCGGTAGGGCCGTGCCGCTCGAGGAGCTCCCTGGCCGGAGGGCGCTGCGGGGCGAGAACGCCGAGGCGCTGCTGCGCTTCCGCGAGGTGGCGACGGGCCGGGAACGATGGGCGGTCATAAGCGCCACGCCGGTTTTCGGCGACGACGGGCGGGTCCGCTTCGCGGTCAATATCTTCAGGGACGTAACCGAGAGTCGTCGGGCCGAGGAGGCGCTGAGGCAGAGCGAGCAGCTCTACCGCAGCGTGGTGGAGCAGGCCGCCGAGAACATCTTCCTCGTGGACACCGACAGCTTGCGCATCGTCGAGGCGAACGCGGCGCTCGGCCGCTCTCTCGGCTACTCCCTGGAGGAACTCAAGCGGATGTCGCTCTACGACATCGTCGCCCACGACCGGGAGAGCATAGACCTCAACGTCGGGCGCATCGTCACTAAGGGTAGCCACTTTATCGGCGAGCGGCGCTACCGGCGCAGGGACGGGACGCTCGCGGACGTCGAGGTGAGCGTGAGCGCGGTGCCCTACGGCGGCAGGCTGGTTATGTGCGTCGTCGCCCACGACGTGACGGAGCGCAACAGGTCCGATGAAGCCTTGCGCGAGGTCAGGGAGGCCGAGCGCAACCGAATCGCCCGCGACCTCCACGACGACATCCTCCAGGACATCGTCTACGCGCTGCAGGAGATCCAGATCGTCCAGATCGGCGCCGAGGACGGCGGCGGATCCGAGATCGATGAAGCCGCCGAGGCCCTCCGGCGTTCGGTCGAGGGGCTGCGCGGCGCGATATTCGAGCTGCGCCTGAAGGAGTCCCTGGACGCGGCGTTTATCTCTTCGTTGCGGCTGGTCCTGGACCTGAATCGTCGGATGGCCCGCAAGCGGTTCGAGCTGGAGCTCGTCGTGGACGACGCCTTTCCGCAGACGCTGCCCGAGAAGGCAGGCCGCGAGCTCGTGCGCATCGTCCAGGAGGCGCTCGCCAACGCCCGCCGCCACGCCAAGCCCGAGCGCGTCCTGGTGATGCTGTGGCGCGACGGTGACCTGGTCGGGGTGGAGGTGACCGACGACGGGCGAGGCTTCGACGTGGAGAACCCCGGCGTCGGGATGGGCCAGCAGTCGATGAGGTACAGGGCCAGCGAGCTGGGCGGAGAGCTGAGGGTCGAGAGCGCGCCGGGTAGAGGAACGCGCGTGCTGTTCGAGGTCCCTCTCTCGCGCCTGGTCGCGGAAGGGAGCGCGCGCCCTGGCAGCGAAGACCCGCCGACGGCATAATCCGTTCTCGAGAGTCTCGCAAGAGGAGGACCGCTCTATCGAGGATCGTGCCGGGAAGGACCGGACCAGGATCCTGCTCGTCGAGGATCACGCCTCGTTCCGCCAGGCCCTTACCTTCTTGTTCGAGAGGGAGCCGGGGTTCGAGGTGGTAGAGCAGGCCGGTTCGCTTGCCGAGGCGCGGGCCCTCTCGGGGAAGCTCGACGACGTTGAGGTTGCGATCGTCGATCTGGGGCTCTCGGATGGCGACGGGCTCGAGCTGATCGAAGGCCTCTCCTCGAAGATGGCGACGCTGGTCCTGAGCGCCAGCCTGGAGCCGAGCCGGCTAGCCCGAGCGGTCGAGGCCGGCGCCTCCGGCGTCGTCCACAAGTCCGCCCCCATCAAGGAGGTGGTCGAGTCGGTCCGGAAGGTCAGGGCGGGGAGGGCGCTGTTCTCGCCCGAGGAGATGGTACAGATGCTGCGCCTGGTCAGCCGCGAGCGTCAGGAGCAACGGTCGGCGCGGCGGGCCGTGGAGAAGCTGACCCCCCGCGAGCGGGAGGTCCTCCAGGCGCTCGCCGAAGGCCTGGATAGCCGCGAGATAGCCGAGAGGCTGAACGTGACCGTTGAGACGGAGCGGACCCACATGGTGAACATCCTGCACAAGCTGGGCGTGCACTCGCGGCTGCAAGCCTTGATCTTCGCGGCGCGCAACGGCGTGGTCCGGCTGCGTTAGCGCGGCGTCTAGCCTTATTGGGCTAGAAAAAGATCCCCCAAATACGGGAGGCAGGGAGTGTCGACTCTGCGATATCATCGCCAACCATGAACGACGCGCGCGTACTTGTCGCCTGCGAGCTCAGATCCTACCGGGAGACGATCGGGGCCGCCTTCAGGATGCTCAGGCCTGCCGCCGAGGTCTTCGTGGCCGAGGCGGATGACCTCGACGCGGAGGTCGAGCGTCTGCACCCGGATCTGGTGGTGTGCACCGTTCTCACGCCGGGGGTCGAGGAAAGTGCCCCGAACTGGGTCGAGCTCTACCCGGACTACGGCGCGTCCTCCAGGGTCAGCCTGCGCGGCGAACGCTCGGCGATCGAGGAGATACAGCTCTCCGACCTTCTCTGGGTGCTGGACGAGGCGGGCAGGACGACGCCTCCCGGCTAGGGTTCCTTCTCGAGGTGGTTTATTCCGAGGAGGGAGCCATCAGGTCTCGGCTTATCGCTCTGGCCGGAAGCGCGTTGCCGAAGGCCAACTCCTCTCAAGGTTCGGAGAGCGTCCTGAGCAGGGCCTTGAGCCGGGGGCCCAGGTCCTCCAGTTCGTCGGCGCTGCACTGGACGTGCAGGTGGACCTTGACCGCCGGCCCGTCTTCCGTCTCTACGGTCGCGGAGACCTCGGTCTCGGCATCCTCTTCGGTAGGCAGTTCCTCTGGCGCGAGCACCGCTGCCGGATCCAGCTCCCCGTCGAAGGTCGCGACCAGCTCCCCCGCTTCTTCCCTCAACAGGCCGGCCGTCTTCAGGATCTCCACGATGGCCCCCGCCCCCGTCATAACGGGCTTGTTGCGCGGCTGGCCCGCGGCGTGGGCGACGTAGGCCTGGACGGTTGGGTAGAGCATCCCCTCGCGCAGCTTCACCGCCGCCACGACGTTCTGCAAGAACTCGTTCGTGGCCACGATCGCGCGCCAGTTCCCGCGGATCTCCTCCTCATCCTTGCGCGCGAGCGCCAGGGCCATCGACCGCCCGCGGCGCGTGATCAGCTTCTTGCTCTCGCCCTGGAGGATCCCGATCTCCGTCAGGAAACCGTTGCTGCGGCTGACGCTCGACTGGTGCACCGCGTCGAGCTTGCCAACGTCGCCTGGCTTCGCCGCCTCGTCGCGCGTCCCGTAGGCCACGATGATGTTCACGAGCTCCTCGTAGGTGGAGCCCGGGAGCCGAAACTCCCTCTCCGCCATCCACCACCTCTCTTCCCGACGCTCCGTCACCCCAGGCTGCCATTATCCTCCATTCGGCAGCTTCTTGCCCCGCCCTGCTGCGGGGCGGTCGCGGAGGGCGTGGCGAAGGGTGGGGCGCTTCGCGAAGCGCCCCTACGCGAAGCCCGTTATGGCGATCACCGAGGACTTGGGCTCGTCGCCGCCGGGCCAGGTGCTGGTGGGGTCTTCCGGGCTCTCGCTCTCCTCGCCTGGGTGCTGGACGGCGAGAAACAGGGTCAGGCCGTCCGGGGTGAAGGACGGCCCGGTCAGCTCCGCCTGCACCGGGCTGCTGGCGAACTGGTAGACCTCGGTGCCGTCTATCCCGCCATCCGAGTTGGCGGGCATCACGAAGGCCCCGTTGTTCTTGAAGGTGGTGTAGATGCCCGACCCCACCGAGCTGCTGGATATGTCCGTGATCACCCAGAGGTTCCCGGCCCGGTCGAAGGCCAGGTTGTCTGGAGAGGCGAAGCCGGTCTGGGGACCGCCGGCGGCAAAGACCTCGTAGGTGAACGCCTCGGAGGTCGGGTCGCCGCCGTCCTCGGTTATGCGCAGGATCTGGCCGTAGAAGTTGCCGTGGTTCTCGTTGTTGGTTAGCGCGGCGTAGACCTGCCCGGTGTCCGGATGGACGTCTATGTCCTCGCAACGGTCCATGGGGGTCCCGATGGGGGTCTCCGTCTCCGGGTCCTCGAGCGTCGAGGCGTCTATGGTTCGCACCAGGACCTCGGCCTGGCTCCCGTAGCCGTTGTCCCTGAATACGGGGTTGTTCTCGAAGTCCATGGGTACCCAGGTTCCGGTCGCGAAGTTGGCGACGTAGAGCATCCCGTCTGAGAGCAGATCAAGGTTGGCCTCCCGGTTGTCCGGGTCGTAGGTGCCAGAGGAGACGAACTTGTAGATGCACCGGTCCTCCTCGTCGTGGCCGGTGTAGACGACGACCCTGCCGGATTCGGAGACGTTTATGGCGGCGTTCTCGTGCCTGACGCGGCCCAGCCAGGTGTGCTTGCGTGGCCTGGATCCTGGATCGAAAGGGTCCACCTCGACGACCCAGCCGTAGTGTTCGGGGGCCTGGGCGCTGGCGGGATCGTCGAGCCACCTGTAGGTGTCCGCCATCTCCAGCGCCTCCGGGGCGTCGTCGGTGCCCTGGCCTGGGTCCCCCTGGTCGTCGGTGCGCTGGCCGTAGTAGTCCTGGAAGTTCTCTTCGCAGGTGAGGATGGTGTTCCACGGCGTGACGCCGCCGCCGCAGTTGGCGAGCGTACCCACTACCTCGTCTGCGCCGCTCATGCGCATCTCCGCGGAGCCGGCGGCCGGGCCCGTGATGCCCATCGGCGTCGTGGCGTCGATGCGGCGGTTGAGATCGTCGTCCTCGACGAAGGCCCAGGAGCCGCCCTCCCTTCGCACCCTCACGACCGACCCGCCCACGCCGGCCTTCTCGCGGGCTATCTGTCGCTTCGTCTTCCTGGTCGCGCCCTCCGTGTCGGTGTAGTCAGACCAGAACATGGGGTTGACGTACTCGTGGTTGACCCAGAGGATGCCGTCCCCGGAGTCGTCGCCGCCATCGAGGGCGTCTATCGGGAGGTACGCGACGAAGTCGTTGTGGTCGCCGTAGACGCCGTCGCCAGTGAGCGGGTCGCCAGAGCTGCGGATGAGGTCGTACCCGAAGCCATCTGGCAGGACCACGTCGTCGGCGTCGGTGGGCTCTACTGGCCTGAAGAAGGAGGGACCGTCGCCCCCGGCTGGGGCCTTGGCCCCCTCACCGCCCGCGTTGCCGTTGGCCGCGTTCCCTTCCTGGCTCTCCGAGCATCCGGCGAGCACGCCCGTGCTTCCCGCCGCGAGCGCAGCCGAGCCCGTGCCGAGAAACGTGAGGAACCTGCGGCGGCTCAGCCCGGCCGGCGACGGGGCCACGCGCACGTCGCGTTTGTGCTGCTTGATCCGCTGGATGCTCGGCTTTCCCGTCAAGTGTCCCTCCGTCCTGGCCGCCGCGTGACGCATAGATGTTAGGCGGTCGCCGTGCCAGCCGGGTTTCAGGGGTGTGTCAGCCGTGTAAATTGTTCGTTAACCGAGGATCACCTGACGAGAAGCCCCGTCCCGGTTGATACTTCCCACTTTCGCGTAGTACCCTCATCTGGTTGTGAGCAGGTCCCGCACGCTTACCCGCAAGGAGTTCCTGGCGCTCGCCGGCGCCGGGGCGCTCGGCGCTTCCCTCTTTGGTTGCGACTTCAGCCGACGCCTGCCCAATCTGCCGGGACGGCCCCCCGCCGGCGACGCCAACGTGGTCGTGGTGATCATGGACAGCCTGAGAAAGGACCACATCGGCGCCTACGGCAACGACTGGATAGAGACCCCCAACCTGGACGCGTTCGCCGAACAGAGCCTCCGGTTCACCCGGGCCTACCCCGAGTCGGCCCCGACGATCTGCGCGAGGCGTGCCATCCATACGGGCATGAGATCCTGGCCGTTCAGGGACTGGAAGCCCCCCAAAGGCGAGGACATCATCCTGCAGGGCTGGCAGCCGATCCCGGACGGACAGGCGCACCTGGCCGAGATCCTCAAGCAATCCGGCTACGCCACGATGTTCGAGACGGACAACATGCACCAGTTCAAGGCCTCGTACAACTTCCAGCAGGGCTTCGACGTCTTCGACTTCATCCGCGGGCAGACAACGGACAACTACATGCCGAACTGGACCTTCCCGCGCGAACGGGTGCGGGGCGCCCTGCTCAAGGGCAACCCCACCGCGATGCGGGCCCAGATGCAGCAGTACTGGGCTAACGTGGAGGGGCGCCTCGTGGCCGAGCGTCAGAGCGAGGACGACTATTTCAGCCCGCGCGTGTTTACCGGGGCCATGCAGCTCGCGGAGGCGGCCAAGAAGGGCGGCCAACCCTTCTTCCTGGTGGCAGACAGCTACGACCCGCACGAGCCCTGGGACACGCCGGACGAGTACGTCTCCCTCTACGACGACCCCTACGACGGGCCAGAGCCCTACTCCGTCATCTATGGCGAGAGCGATTACCTCACGGACAGGGAGCTGCAACGGATGAAGGCCCGCTACGCCGGTGAGATCACGATGGTCGACCGCTGGCTCGGCCGCTTCCTGCACAAGATGGAGGATCTCGGGCTCATGGATAACACCCTCCTCATCCTCCTCTCGGACCACGGCGTCGCCCTCGGCGAGCACGGGTACACAGGCAAACCGTCCTACGTACTCTGGCCCGAGATCACCGACATCCCGTTCATGATCCGGCACCCGGAAGGCAAGGGGGCTGGCCAGAGTAGCGATTACTTCGCCTCGACCCACGACGTGGCGCCAACCATCCTCGGCTTCCTCGGCATAGAGCCCGATGAGCCCATGGACGGGCAGGACCTCTCGGTCATCTTCGACGGGGGCGAGCCCGAAGAGCGGGCGCACTTCAGCCTCGGGTACAACGACCACGCGTGGGCGCGCGACGACCGCCACGTCATGTTCGCCAAGAACGACGGGTCGAACGCGATGCTCTACGACCTGAAGAACGACCCCGAGATGAACAGCGACATAGCCGGGAACAACCAGGAGCTGCTTAACAGTATGTGGACCGACTACGTCCTCGGGGATGCGGGCGGACCCCTGCCCACCTACAAGAACGTGCGTCCATTCTAGGAGGCACGCTACGCTCGGCATACGCCGGGCTTTGCTCTCAGTAGTTGGGTTTCTATTCCACCCGGCGCCGCACGCCCGCACCATACCCGCCGCTTGTAACGATCTATAATCATGCCCCCGCTTCTCTGCTACAATCGTCGGCCAGCACGTTCTGTTTAAGTTTGGTGTGTTTTCGATAAGAAACCAGACGGTATCGAGAAGGAGGCAAGTGCGATGAAGGTACTGGTTCTCGGGGGTGACGGCTACTGCGGTTGGCCGACCTCGCTGCATCTATCCGACGTTGGCCACGAGGTGGTCATCGTGGACAACTTCGTCAGGAGGACCATCGACCACGAGCTGTCGGCCGCGAGCCTGACGCCCATCGCCGACCTGAAGGACCGGGTCAAGGCCTGGCAGGAGGTGAGCGGGCAGACCATCGGCGTCGAGTACGGCGACCTGCTGGACTGGGAGTTCGTTTCCGAGGTCTTCGAGCGCCACCAGCCTGATGCGGTCGTGCACTTCGCCGAGCAGCGGGCCGCGCCCTACTCGATGATCGACCGTCGCCACGCGGTATACACGCAGCACAACAACGTCATCGGCAACCTCAACGTGCTCTTCGCGATCAACGAGTACGTACCGGACTGCCACCTGGTGAAGCTCGGGACGATGGGCGAGTACGGGCAGCCCAACATCGATATCGAAGAGGGCTACATCGAGATCGAGCACAAGGGCCGCAAGGACGTCCTGCCTTTCCCGAAGCAGCCCGGCAGCTGGTACCACCTCTCGAAGGTGCACGACTCCCACAACATCCACTTCGCCTGCAAGATCTGGGGCCTCAGGGCCACCGACCTGAACCAGGGCGTGGTCTACGGCACCGTCACCCCGCAGACCGAGCGTGACGCGCGCCTGATGAACCGCTTCGACTACGAGGAGGTCTTCGGGACCGTCCTGAACCGTTTCTGCGTGCAGGCCGCCATCGACCACCCGCTCACGGTCTACGGCAACGGCTCCCAGACGAGGGGCTACCTGGACATCAGGGACACCGTCCGCTGCGTGGAGCTCGCCGTGGAGAACCCGGCCGAGCGGGGCGAGATGCGGGTCTTCAACCAGTTCACGGAGGAGTTCTCGGTCAGGGAGCTGGCCGAGATGGTGGTTGAGAGCGCCTCGAAGCTCGGCGTCTCCGCCAGGGTGGAGAACATAGAGAACCCGCGCGTCGAGAAGTACGACCACTACTACAACGCCACGCACACGGGCCTGCTCGACCTCGGCCTCGAGCCCCACTACCTCGGGGACAGCTTGCTCGACTCGCTCATGAACATTGCCATCGAGTACAGGGACAGGATCGACCCCGACGTCGTCATGCCGAGCGTGAACTGGCGGACGGGCAAGGCCAGGCAGCGCGTGAACAAGGCCCCCGCCGAGCCGTCGACGATCTAGGCTCCGGGCAAGAAGAACCTGGTTGTGGCGGCGCTCCCTCCCGGGGGCGCCGCTTCTATATGCGGGGAGACTCGCCAGCACTCGATGCCCGTCGGCCTCTAGGCTACAAATCTCCAGGTCACGAAGAGGGCGCAGAGGATGAGAGAGAAGCCGGCGCTCAGGAGGAGCCAGACGACGACGCTCCGGCCCCTTCAGCAGCGCCCCGAGCACGATAAAGAGGGGGAAGGCCACGAGCACGTAGCGCGGCAGGCCCATGAGCGGGCCCAGCGGCGTGCCGAAGAGGGTTGGGGGCAGGATGAGCAGAAGGGAATAGACGCTCAGATCCGGCGGCAGCACCCTCAGGCCGGCGATCGAGGAGCGCCAGCGCGAGGCCGAGAAAGATGAGGTTGTACGCGTTGTTCGCCGCCCCGAGGTGGTCCGCGATCCGCCCGAGCGACGGGTCGGCCCAGAGGCTCGCGCTAAAGAGCCGGCCCAGACCCTCGCCGCCGCGTGTAAGGGCCGCCAGCAGGGAGCTCAGCGGGCCGGTCGCCTCGCGGCCCCAGCGGGCCTGCTCGGTGTAGAACAGCAGCGGGTCCCCGAAGCGAGACCAGAGGTAGGCCGCGTAGAGGGCCAGGCCCGAGGGCGCCAGGGCGAGGTAGAGGCCGCGCCACCGGTAGTGGCCGCGGTTTCTCGCCCACTCGTAGACGAGCGGTACGAGGAGGAAGACGCCGACGTTGCGGGTGGCCGTGGCGAGGCCGGCGAGCAGGCAGGCGAGCAGCAGGTCGCGCCTGACCCTGAGGGCCCACAGGGAGCCGGCCGATAGCGCGAGGAACAGGCTCTCCGTGTAGGCCGCGTTGAGGAAGAAGCTGGTGGGGAAGAACGCGAGGGTGAGGACGGCAACCCGGGCCGCGCGCTCCCCCCACCCGTCCTCCGCTATCTGGTAGACGAAATACAGGGCAAATGGGAGCGCAAGCAGCGAGACCAGCGGACCCCAGGCGGAGAGCGTCTCGGGGGAGATGGGCCCCCCGAAGAGCTCGGCGAACGAGCGCATCAGGAGCGGGTAGAGCGGGAAGAACGCAGGCGAGACGTTGTCCGGGGGCTGCAGGTACCCGCCCGCGGCCAGGGCGACGTAGTGCTCCCCGTCCCAGTGCGACCAGAGGTTCATCGAGCCGAACGGCACGTCGGCGGTGATGCGCTGGAAACGGCTGACCGGTATGACGCTCGCGCACAGGACCCCGGCGGAGAGATAGAAGAGGCGGCTCGCCGCGTACACGAGCAGGACGAAGAGGAGCCCGTCGCGCGTTTTCTCTGTCGTCGTGCCGTTCAACGGGGGCGGTGGACCCGAGGCGCAATCATCGCGTCAGGTCCCTCAGCCTGCGGTCTCGCGACGAGCTGACGATGAGGACGTCGTCGTTCTCGAAGGCCTTCTCGTAGAGGTCGGGCCTGGCCTTGAAGCCGCTCCAGTAGTCCCTCACGGGCCTGTCCGGCATCTCCTTGTAGAGCACGACGTAGTCCACCTCGTGTTTCGCGCAAGAGCTCTTCCGTGCGCCCGCTCTGCGGGGTGCGTGATCACGTACATGACGTCCGTCGGCGGCTCCGGTCCCGTGGGAGGCAGGTCCCTGGGGTTGGATATCTGCATCGGCTCGAAGGACTGGAGGGCCGAGTAGCCACCCATGGCGAGCATCATGCGGGATGGGACCTGGTTGGCGTGGGGGCTGACGACGATGTTGCCGCCGTCGTTGTGTTCCCCGAGCCACCGCCCGCGGCCGCTATCTCCGGCGTCATCGTCAACTGGACGCTGGGGCTGCTTGCGCTCTCGAGGCTGCTCACCGCCCGCGCCCCGACGAGGGTGGTGCTCGTGATCACGGCCAGGGAGGCGACGAAGACGGCGGCCGCGGGCCTTCTTTGGGTGGCTGAGAGGGAGCGCAGGATCGCCAGGAGGGCGAGGGCGGCGAAGACGGCGAGGGGGACGCCGAGGTCGCGTCCGAAGCGCTGCGGGAAGCCCGTCAGCGGCGTGAGGCTGCCCGCGAACAGCAGCAGGACCCACGACAAAAGGGTCAGGTAAGCGAGGGCCTGAGGGACGGTGGTTCTCCTCCACAGCAGCTCGCCCACCACGAGGAAGATACCGAGCAATCCAAGCCACGCCGCCGGCTGCGAGACCATGTTCCCGAGCAGGAAGTCGAGCGTGTAGGGCGTCTGGGTGCCCATCGCCATCGTCACGGCGTCCCCGTCGAGCTCGACCCCGAACCAGCCCCCGAAGAGGCCCGCGATCGCGCTCTCCCAGGTCGTAGGTGCCCCACGCGTAGAGAACCGAGAGCGCCCCGACCAGCGCCAGCGAGAGAAAGAGCCCCACGCCCTTCGGTCTCTCGCGCACGAAGAGGTAGGGCACGAAGAATAGCCCGACCACGGCCAGGATCGCGGCCAGATAGAGGCTCGCCACCGGGTGGTAGAGCACCACGGAGGACCCGAGAGCGCCGAGCAGGAGGCCGCCCGGATCGAAGGGGAGAGGCGTAGGCCGTTACGAGGCCGGCCACGAAGAGCACCACCAGGAACTGGGAGGCCACCAGGTTCGGGTACATCGCGTCGTTGTAGTAGTAGTAGGTGCCGCCAAGCAGCACCGAGAAGAAGCGCCGCCGCCACACCGCACTCCCAGCCCCACAGCCTGTTGGCCACCACGTAGAGGGCGAGGGCGGGCAGGAGGTGCAGCAGGGGTGCCACAACCGGAAAGAGCTCAGCGGATCGAGCCCGCTCAGGCGCGAGAGGACGGCGGTGATCGAGTGGAAGCCGGGAGGGTAGATGAGGTACGGTTCGATCTCCCCTTCGGTCATCATGAGGTTGCCATAACCGCGTGGGAGTAGTGGTCGACGCCGCGCATAAAGGGCCAGTCGTGCAGCACGGGACCCGAGTAGCCGCGCACCAGGGCGAGCAGGAGCACGGCGGGCAGGAGCAGGCGCCGCAACAGAGGCGCCGCGTCGCTCGCGGCCTCGGCCTGGCCGGGTCCGGGCTGGGGCGGGGGAGGCTCGCGGGAGTCGACCAGGTGAACGATCCCCGCGAAGCAGATCAGGACCAGGATCGCGATCAGAACCCCGAGCGTCGGCACGAAGCCGACCGTGACCAGGGGTTCGATCGGCACGCGGGGCAGCGCCCCGATAACCACGCCGAGCCCGAGCGCCAGCCGCGGCGGTGAACAGGATGAGCGCGGGCGTGCCGAGAGGAGCGGGCGACGAGGCGACGGGCTCCGTGGTGCCCTTTGCCGTCCCGAACCTCAGGTAGGCCACCAGCCCGGCGGCGAAAACCGCCAGCGGGGCGGCCAAGGCGGCAGCCGTGCCGATGCCAACGCCCAACACGCGGGTGGGCACCAGGAGGACGGCGGGGACCAGCGCCATCGACAGCGCCACCGAGAAGGCGACCTGCTCTGCGAGGTCGGCCGATCCGCGCAGGACCCTCGCCCAGAACCACCCCGGAAGGACGCATATCGCGACCGCCACGGGCACCGCCACCATCAGGTCGAGCAACACGCTTTGCCCCTGATCTGCCGCCTCCCACGCACGCTGGTAGCTTAGCAAGATCCTTTGTTGGTGCCATCGCGTAAGGACGCGTGGTGCGCAGACCAATCGTGATTTTTGCGCGGAGCAGATTTACATTCGAGGGCCGGTTCTATACAATCTCGCCGGCATGATTCGCGTGGCACATACACGACGCCGTGCGGCCCGCGCCGCGAACCGGACGGAGGCAACAATGGCGGTAGCAAAGGGATGACAGCGGAGCACGTACGTTTCGCGGGCGTCATCGTGGCCGTCCTCTTCGCCCTGTACGGCATCGTCAGGTACCGTCGCGGCGGGTGGAGCCGGTTCGGCCTGCTCCTCAGCCTGCTAATAGCCGTCGGGGGTGGCCCTCGTCTCGGTGCTGCCACAGGTGGGAGAGATATTCACCAGCCTGTTCGGCCTGGAGGACCGCGGCTTCGCGCTCCTCTCGTTCGCGGTCCTGCTGCTCTTCGCCCTGTTCCTCTACATGCTCAACCAGGTGCAGGAGGCCAGGCGGCGCAGCGGCGAGATCGTTACGGGCCTCGCCGTTCGCCAGTTCACGGATCAGTACCTTGCGCGAGAGAACCCGTCCCCGGATCGGCGCGAGATACTCATCATAGTCCCGGCCTACGACGAGGAGGGAGGCATCAGGAGCGTACTCCGCAAGGTGCCGAAGGAGGTCCTCGGGTACGGGGTGAAGATCGTCGTAGTCGACGACGGCTCCACCGACGCCACAGCGGCCATCGTTCGCGAGGAGGGCTTTCCCATAGTCACCCACGTCGTCAACCGTGGTCAGGGCGACGCGCTGCGCACCGGCTTCGCCATAGCCCAGGCTGAGGCAGCCGACATCGTCATCAACCTCGACGCGGACGGCCAGTACAAGCCGGAGGAGATCGAGAGGCTCGTCCGGCCGATAATCGAAGACAGGGCCGACTTCGTGCTCGGCTCGCGCTTCATGGGCTACTACGAGGAGGCCGGCAGCGTCCGCCACGTCGGCGTGGTGTTCTTCTCGAAGCTGATCTCGCTCCTCACCGGCGTCAAGATCAGCGACTGCACCAACGGCTTCAGGGCGATAAGGGTCTCCGAGCTGCACAAGCTCGACCTGCGCGAGGACCGCTTCAACGCCACGGAGATCATCCTCGAAGGGCTCAACAGCAAGCTGCGCTTCGAGCAGGTGCCCGTCACCATGCTGAGCCGCGCGGCCGGCGAGACCAAGAAGCCGCCGAAGCTCGCCTACCCGCTCGGGGTCTTCCGGGTGATAATCCAGACCTGGCTCCGGTAAGAATTCGGAATTGTGAATGAGGAATGTGGAATTGGGAGGTAGGGTGCCTGACCCACTCGCCTCATCGCCTAAAGACCTCAAGGCCCTTTAGCCTCGGTTCGTGGATAGCACGAACCTCTCGCAGGCCATCAATTCACTATTCGCAATTCACCATTCCAAATTCCGAAGCCTGATACCTTTCTAGGCGATGATGGACTTCCTCAAAGGAAGGCAGGGCGCGAGCGCCGGGAGCCTGTTTATCGGGCTCTCTTTCCTGCTTGCGGGGGCGCTGACCTTCGTCTTCCAGGGCGTCGCGACGCGGGCGCTCGGGGGACCGGCCGGGTACGCGCCGGTGGCGTTGCTCTGGAACGCGACGTTCCTGGTCGTCCAGGTGCTCTGGGTTGCCGCGACGCAGACCCTCGGGCGCCACGTCGCCGAACGGGAGGCGCGTGGGGAGGATTGGGAGCCCGTCGTCGCTTCGGTGCGGCGCTGGCAGGCCTGGCTGCTCGCCGCCTTCGTGGTGGTGGCGCTGGCTTCGAGCCCGCTGCTGACCGCGCTGGTCTTCAAGGACCCCTGGATCACGGCCGCTTTCGTCGTTGCGGTGGCCGTCTACGCGCCCGAGTATTTCAGGCGCGGCATCTTCAACGGGCACAGGCAGAGCACGCGGATGGGCGCCCAGATCGTGGCCGAGGCGTCGAGCCGGGTCGCGATCGCCGTCGTCTTCCTGGTTGCGGGCGCCGGCGTGGTCGGTCCGGCCCTCGCCATCGTGCTGGCACCGGTCGTCGGGGTGCTGGCCGTCCGCCCGGCGCGGGTGCCGCCGCCGACGAAAGAGGGCGAGCCCTTCTCGACCGGGAGCGCGCTGCGATTCGCGGGGCCGGTTCTCGTCTGCATGGCCTGCGCCCAGACGCTGGCCAGCGGCGGCGTGATCCTGACCGGGCTGCTCGGCGGGACAGCCGCTCAGGTGGGGCTCTTCGGCGCGGCCCTGATCTTCACCCGCATACCTCAGTACGTCATGAGCCCGGTGATCGGCGCCCTGCTGCCGCACGCCAGCCGCGCGCTATCGACCGGGGGACGCTCGGCGCTCGACCGTTTCGCGGGACGGTCGGTGATGCTCGTCGGCGCGGTCGGGGTTGCCATGGTCTGGGGCGCCTGGATTCTAGGCGAGTGGGGCCTCAAGGTGTTCGCCGGGGAGCGCTACGTCGCGGATAATACGCTGCTCGCCGCGCTGGCCGCGCTCGCCGCCTTCTACCTGCTCTCCGAGACCCTCAGCCAGATGCTCTTCGCTCTCGGGACACGCCAGGCTCGCGGCGCTCGGATGGCTCGTGGGTCTGATCGCCTCAGCCGCGTGCCTGGCGGCCGTGCAGGCTGAGATCCTCTCCAGGATATCCTTCTCCCTCGCACTCGGCGCGCTCGTGGCGGCCGTCGCGCAGGCGGCGTTCTACCTCGGCGCCCGGAGAAGCCGGGTTGGGGGCGCGAGCCCCGTCACGGATCCCGAGGACCCGACCCCGATCCCGTAAACCACGCCACGGTGCGACGCAGGCCCTCGTCGAGGCCGACCTCGGCCTGCCAGCCGAGCATCCGCTTGGCCTTGGAGGTGTCGGCGTAGTTGCGGCGGACCTCGCCGCGGCGCGCCTCGGCGTTGCGGACCTCGACGTCCCCGATCCCGGCGGAGGCGAGGACCGGCAGGAGCCTGTCTGTCAGCTCACGCACGGTGGTCTCGGCGCTGGTTGCTATCTGGAAGACCTCGCCCCCGACGCCCTCGACGGTGGCCGCCAGCCTCACCGCCCGGATGAGATCCCCCACGTAGATGAAGTCGCGCGTCTGGGTGCCGTCGCCGTAGATCTCCAGCACCTCGCCTTCCGTGGCCCGCTTGATGAACCTGGCGACGACGCTGTTCTTGTGACCCGAGAGCGGCCCGTAGACGTTGCCGAAGCGCAGGGCCACCGTATCCACGCCGAAGGTGCCCGAGTAGGCCGAGCAGTAACCTTCCCCCGAGAGCTTGCTCGCCCCGTAGGGCGAGACCGGGTGCGGGACCATCTCCTCGTGGATGGGCGGCTCCGCGTCCCCGATAGTCGTGCCCCCGCTCGAGGCGAAGACGAAGCGCCCCACGCCGTTCAGCCTCGCCGCCTCCAGGTAGTTGAGCGTGCCAATAACGTTGCTCATGCAGTCGGCCCTCGGGTTCTCTATCGAGGGCATAACCCCCGTGTTTGCGGCGAGGTGCACGATCGCGTCCGCGCCTTCGGCGGCTCGCAGGGCTAGATCCTCGTCAAGTATGTCGCCCACGACGAGCTCGACGGGGGAGCCGCCCATGGCGCCGGTCTCCCCGGCTGGCGTCTCGACGAACTCGCAGACGCCGGCAAGGTCCTCGCGCTCGCCGACGGCCAGGTTGTCGACCACCCGGACGGCGTGACCGCCCTCCTCGACGAGGGACCTGACCAGGGCCACGCCTATAAACCCGCAGCCTCCGGTGATCAGCCAGTTCACGCCGCACCCAACCGTATCCGCCTCATGAACTTACCTCCCGCCGCAGGACGCTTTCCGCCAGAAGCAGCCTACATTGTTAGCAGAAATCCGGGCGAGCGCTCGGGGCGGGGCGGTGGCAGAATACGGCTCGAGACTTGCGGGAGGTGAGCTCGTGACGACTCGAGGGCAACGGCGGTCGACGGGACCCGGCGGGGAGCGGCCAGGTTACGTCTTTGAGCGGTTCCGGGTGGAGCGCGGGTGCGTCGGCTACGTGGTCGCCGACGAGGAGACGCGCCAGGCGGCCATCGTCGACCCGGAGATAGAGATGGTCGAGCCGATGCTCGACTTCGTCTTCGAGCTCGGCCTGAAGCCGATCTACGTCGTGGACACCCACACGCACGCGGACCACCTCTCCGCCGCGCGGGAGCTGAAGTCCAAGACCATCGCCAGGGTCGTTATGCACGAGGAGGCGCCGTCGAGCGCCGTGGACCTGAGGGTGGAGGACGGGGACAGGCTGTGGCTCGGCGAGGACCTGCCGCTCAAGTTCCTGCACACCCCGGGCCACGCCAAGGACCTGGTCTCGGTCGTGCTGCCTGGCAGGATCCTCACGGCCGACGCGCTGCTGATGGGGTCCTGCGGCCGCACCGACCTTCCGAACGGCAACGCAACCAGGCAGTACCATACGCTCTACTACGTGTTCAGGAGCCTGCCGGACGAACTGCTCGTATACCCCGGACACGACTACGAGGACCAAGGCCACTCCACCCTCGGCGAGGAGAAGGTGAGCAACCCCAAGATGAACTTCCCCTCCGAGGAGGAGTTCGTCCGTTACATGGAGAAGGAGAACCCGGAGACGCTAACCCCGGTCCATCAGCTCGCCGACGCCCTCAAGGCCAACATGGCCTGACCAGCCGCGGTCCCCGAAGGCACGAAGCTTTATTCGCAAGATATTCTGTAGAATGTGCGGCGGCGCGAGAGACGCGCACGAATTGCCTTCGTGAGAGAGATGGTGTGGACCGAACGTTAACCAGAAGAGATTTCCTGAAGATCGCGGGCGCCGGCGCGGCGGGGGCGACCCTGCTCGGAACCGCTGGCTGCAGCCGCTTCGCCCAGCTGCCAGAAGAATACCTTCCGAAGGGAGGGTCCAGGATGAACGTCGTCGTTGTGATCGTAGACAGCCTGAGAAAGGACCACGTCGGGGCCTACGGCAACGGCTGGATCAGGACGCCGAGCCTGGACGCGCTCTCGAAGGAGAGCCTGCGCTTTACGCGGGCATATCCCGAGGCGATACCGTCCATCCCGGCGCGGCGCGGGATCCACACCGGGATGCGGTCCTTTCCTTTCAGGGACTGGGAGAAGTGGTACGACGACGACGTGGGCCTGAGGGGCTGGCAGCCCATCCCGAGGGACCAGACGACGCTCGCCGAGATTCTCGCGGACGAGGGCTACCAGAACCTGTTCGTCACGGACACCCTGCACCAGTTCAGGCCGTTCTACGACATGCACCGCGGCTTCCACGTCTTCCACTTCATCAGGGGCCAGGAGAGGGACTTCTACAGGCCGCGCACGGCCGCCTCGAGCGAGAGGATCGACGAGGTTTTGATCGGGGGTCCGAGCGCCTCGCACGCCGAAGACATCATGCTGCAGTATCTGGCAAACACCCAGGGCCGCGCGCGGGAGGAGGACTGGTTCACCCCGCAGGTCTTTATGAAGGGCATGGAGTTTTTGGAGGCGGCCAGGGGCGACCAGCCGTTCTTCCTCGTCGTGGACAACTACGACCCGCACGAGCCGTGGGACCCGCCCGAGAAATACACCGCCCTCTACGACGAGGGGTACAACGGCCCGGAGCCCTGGACGTCAAGCAGCGGTTCCTCGGACTGGCTGACCGAGCGCCAGCTACGGCGCATGCGTGGGCTCTACGCGGGCGAGGTGACGATGATGGACACGTGGCTCGGAAACTTCCTGGGCAAGATGGAAGAGCTCAACCTCTTCGAGAACACGATGCTGATCCTACTCTCGGATCACGGCCACGCCTTCGGAGAGCACGGCGTCGCCGGCAAGGTTCCCGGCGCCCTCTACCCGGAGCTAACGGACATCACCTACCTGATACGGCACCCGAGCGGCAAGGGCGCAGGCGAGACGAGCGACTACTTCGCCTCGACCCACGACGTCCCCCCGACGGTGCTCGGCGCCCTCGGCATCGAGCCCCCCTCCCCCATGCAGGGGCAGGACCTTACCGTGCTGCTCGACGGCGGCGAGCCCGAGCAGGCGCGCGAGCACTTCACCGCCGGCTACCACGACCACGTCTGGGCCAGGGACGAGAACTACACCATGTTCGCCAGCACCGACGGGTCCGACCCGAGCCTCTTCGACCTGCGCAAGGACCCCGAGATGAAGAAGAACATAGCGGGCTCCAACGCCGACATCGTCAAGCGCATGTACGATGGCTACATCGTCGAGGACGCAGGCGGTTCGCTCACCTAGGGGCGGTTCGCGACCCGCCCCTACCGCGCGAACCGCCCCTACGCGGGCTCGAAAATAACGACGCTGTCGTTCTCGTAGGCGACCCTGTAGAGGTCATCCCTGCGCTCGAAGTTCCGCCAGTCGATGGCGGGGTAGCGCTTGTGGAATACCAGGTAGCGGACGTCGTTTTCTTCCAGGATCCGGCGCGTGCGCTCGCCGTCTGGGTTTTGCAGCGCCCACAGCGCGTCCCAGAGCGGCCCGGCGCCGAAGGGAGGCAGGTCCCTGCCGCGACGGATCCTGGCCGCGTCGTAGGACTGCATCTCGGTGTACCCGCCCATCGCGAGCATCCCACGGCTCGGGACGTAGTCCAGGTAAGGGGTGGCAACGATGGCGCCGCCGTCGTTGTGCGCCTCGAGCCAGTCGCCCGCGGCGGCCACCTGTGCCGGCGGCGGTCTGTCCTTGAGGCGCGGGCTCGGACCGGCGGCCTGCTCGAGGTTCCGGAACGACTGCGCGCCCACGAGGGCAACCGCGAGGATCACGGCCACCGAGGCCAGGACAAGTCCCGCTTGGCCGCGCCGCCTGAGCGTCCGCAAGACCGTGATCAGGGCTAGCGCCGCGAACACGGCGAGCGGGACACCGAGGTCGCGCTCGAAGCGGTCGGGGAAACCGCTCAGGGGCGTGCGGCTGCCCACGAAGAGCAGCAGGGTCCAGAGGAGCACGGTGAGGTAGGCGAGCGACTGCGCCGCGCCAACCCTCCTGCGCAGGAGCTCGCCCGCGACGAAGAGCGCGCCGAGCAACCCGAGCCAGGCCACCGGCTGCGAGGTCGTCTCGAGCAGGTGCCCGAGGCCGTAGGCTGGCTTGGTCCCTATGGCCATCGCCACCGCTTCTCCGCCCTTGCCCGTCTCCTCCTGGCCGAGGAGCCCGGCGACCAGGCGCGGCAGATCGTAGGTGTCCCAGGCGTAGAAGACGGAGAGCAGCCCTAGGAGCGCGAGCGAGAGAAAAAGTGCCACGCCCCTTGGCCTGTCGCGCAGGAGCAGGTAGGGCAAGAAAACGAGCCCCACGAAGGCGAGCACGACCGCGAGCGAGTAGCCCGCTATCTGGTGGTAGAGGACCGTCGACGAGCCGAGAGTGGCGAGAAGAACGCCGCCGCGTACCGAAGGGGGCGAGGCGTACTGCCACACCAGGGCCGTCAGGGCAAGCACGATCAGGAACTGCGTGCCTATGAAGTTGGGGTATCGGGCCTCGACGAAGTGCAGGTAGGTGCCGCCGAGCACGAGCCCAGAGAACAGGGCGGCGGCGGCGCCGCACTCCCAGCCCCACAGCCTGTTCGCTAGCGCGTAGCAGGCAAGCGCCGGCAGCAGGAGCAGCGCGGGGGCGAGGGCGGGGAAGACCGCGAGCGGCTCGACCCCGCTGAGGCGCGAGATCTCCGCCGCCAGGAAGTGGAAGCCGGGGGGATAGAGCATGAAGGACTCCGTGCTTCCCGAGGAGAGCGTCATGCCCGTCATCACCGCGTGCTCGTACCGGTCCACGCCTCGCGGGTAGGGCCAGCCGTTGAGCAGGGGCCCGAGGTAGCCTCGGAGCAAAACTAGCACGAGCACCACCGAGAGCACCGCGTACCGGATTCCCGCGGAGACCGCGGCCTCTCCGCCGGCGTTCGACGGGTCAGGCCCTGCCGACGTGAGCACGTAGGCAATCCCGGCCAGGAGGATCAGCGGCACGACGAGCACGGTTGCCCAGACGCCCGCGCCGAAGAACGCCGCGAGCGCCAGCGCGAGACCCCCGGCGAGCAGGAGCAGCACTGACGTTTTTGGGGAGGCGGGGAGTGGGGCGAGGGGGGCGTCTGGGCCCTTTGCCGGTCCGAACCTCAGGTAGGCCAGGAGGCCGGCGGCGAAGACCACGATCGGGGCGGTGACCGCTACGAAAAGCGTGAGGCCCGTGCCCAGCAGGCCGGTGAGCACGAGCGCCGCGGTCGGCACCAGCGTGATGGAGAGGCCAACCGAGAAGGCGACCTGCTCGGCGCGGTCTGTGGTGGAGGCGAGGAGCCGCGCCCAGAACCATCCGGGCACAAGGCAGGTCAGGATCGCCACCGGGAGCGCCCGGATCAGGTCATCCACCGCGCACCGCTCTCCGCGACGCGCGACGCGCCGATACCGTCGGGTCTGAGATGCACATGTTGGAGAGTGTATAGCAGGATCAAACACCTAATAAAACAAGCCATCGGCCGCCGAATATAATGGCCGCCGTGGATCTGGCGACAACACTCGTGCAGGCCGGGAGGGCTCTGGCGGCCCTCTTGCTGCTCGCATGCCTGCTCGCCGCGTGTGGTCCCTCCGCGGAGGAGGGAGAGGTCGCGAACACCGGGGGACAGGTCGGCGCCGGGACGTCGACGGGCGCCGAGACCGAGGGGCGGCCGAACGTGATCTTGATCCTCACGGACGATCTGGACGCCGCCTCGATCTCGCACATGCCGAACCTGGAGTCCCTGCTCGCCGAGAAGGGCACGACCTTCGAGAACGCCTTCGTAACGGACCCGCTGTGCTGCCCTAGCCGGGCCACGATCCTGCGCGGCCAGTACGCCCACAACCACGACATACTGAGCAACGAGCCGCCGCACGGTGGCTTCGAGAAGTTCCGCTCCCTCGGTCGCCAGAACTCCACGATGGCGACCTGGGTCGACGGCGTCGGCTACCGCACGATCTTCGTTGGCAAGTACATGAACGGCTACGAGGGTACCTACGTACCCCCGGGCTGGGACGAGTGGTACGCGGTCTCGGGCAACTACCTGAGCACCGACCTGAACGAGAACGGCACCATCAACCACTACGACCCGGCGCAGGACTACCTTACGGATGTGCTGGCCGACAGGGCTGTCGACTACGTCGGGCGTCCTGGCGGCGGCGCCCCTTCTTTCTTTAAGCCCCACCGGCCCTTTTTCATGTGGCTCGGCACCACGGCCCCCCACGCGCCCGCCGACCCTGCGCCCCGCCACGCCGACGACCTCGCGGGCGTCTCCATGCCGCGCCCCCCCTCTTTCGACGAGAGCGACGTCTCGGACAAGCCCGCCTGGATCAGCGACAACCCGTCGCTGAGCGCGGAACAGGCCGCTCGGGCCGAGGGGCTCTACCGCAATCGCCTGCGTTCGATGCTCGCCGTGGACGAGATGATCGGGCGTCTCGTGCGGGCGCTGCGCGAGGGCGGCGAGCTCGACAACACCTACCTCGTCTTTACCTCGGACAACGGATTCCACCTGGGTCAGCACCGCCTCGCGGCTGGCAAGTGGACGGCCTACGAGGAGGACATCAGGGTGCCCCTGATCGTGCGCGGCCCCGGCGTCCCCGAGGGACGCACCCTGGAGCACCTGGTGCTGAACAACGACCTCGCGCCGACCTTCGCCGAACTCGCCGGCGCCGAGATCCCGTCGTTCGTGGACGGACGCTCGCTCGTGCCGCTGCTCTCCGGGCCACCGCCGCCCCCGGAGGACTGGCGGCGAGCGTTTCTCGTGGAGGCCATGGACGAGATGGCCGACGTACCGGAATCCGTGGACGACGAGGAGCTGGTTCCGCTCCTCACGGGCGACACGCTGCCGCCCGAGGACGAGCGCCGCTCCTCGCCGCTGGACGAGGCGCCGCTCCAGACCGCGGGACGCCCCGGCCTGCAGGCCGTGAGAACCCAGGACCACCTCTACGTCGAGTACGAGAACGGGGAGAGCGAGCTCTACGACCTCGCGCGGGACCCATACCAGCTCGACAACGCCTACGAAGAAGCCAGCCTCGACACCCTCTGGCAGTTCGAGGGCCGGCTCGGGGAGCTGCGCGACTGCGCCGGAGAGGATTGCCGCGCCGCCGAGGACGAAGGACCCTAGGGAATTCTGAGCTCTGAGTTTGGAATGGTGATCTGCGGATTGTGAGTGCCTGACCGGATGCGGGGAGGGCTATACGGAGCAGACGATGGTTCCGCTCCACACCCCCTGATGTCTGTAGCTCATTCGCTCGATGTCTGGTCGGGCGGCGGGACTAGCCTGTACAGGGCGCCCTTGGTGTGAGCCGTGCGCCAACCCGCTTCGTACAGGCCCTTCGGGTTCACGTCCGCCTGGTTCATGATGTAAACGGGGCCCTTCTCTGCGGCCTTCTGGGCGGCGGTTACCCCAGAGAAGTCGTCGGTCCCGAAGCGCTTGTTCGCCGTCGCGAGGTCGACGTCCGCGGGCCAGACGATGTCGGCGTAGCCGATGTCCCTGTTGTGCCAGAAGGGGTCGACCAGCGTGAGATCCTGCCTGCGCTCCTCGACCAGCACGAGGTAATAGAGGTTGCTCCTGTGGTGCAGGATGGTGGCGTTCCGCTCGGCGTTCGCGGCCACGTCCTCGAGGATCACGCGCCCCCTGTAGTCTCCGCTCATGTCGTTGGTCGCGTAGGTCTCGCCCATCCCGGGCAGGGGGAGGAGCAGCATGGCGACCGACAGCACGCCCAGCACCGCAACCTTCGTCGCCCTCCCGAACCTGCCGAGGAGATCCTCGACCTCCGAGAGCACGAGCGCGAACCCCACGGCCATCGCGATGCAGAGCACCAGGTAGGTCGGGATGAAGTACAGCTGGATGTCGGGGATGTCGTTCTCGATGGCGTGAAACGTCCAGCCGAGGTACAGGAAGCCCAGGAACGCGGCGGCCTTCCGGTCCCACAGGATGAGGGCCGCGAAGCCGATGATCCCGGCCGCCAGTAGACCCCAGTGGAGGTTGTCCAGGAGGTGGTCGGCGTAGAACGCGAGCCTGCCGGGCAGCTCCGCCGGCCCGAAGGCGAAGAACCCGCCGCGCAGGTTACCTCCGCTCACCACGTACCAGAAGCGCTCGAAGGTGGTCGGGTCGTTCGCCTTGAACGGCGGGTCCATCGCGGACCGCAAGGGCAGGTACAGGTAGGGCGACAGCCCCAGCAGGAAGCACCCGGCCGCCTTGAGCATGAGCTTCGCCTCGACGAGCTTGCGCCAGTCCACGAGCGCCACGAAGAGGAGGCTGCCGGGCAGCAGGAGACCACTGGTAAGGTGGTTGGTCATGCAGAATCCCACTAGAAAGGCGGAGAGCAGCAGGTAACGATCCCTCCCGCTCTCCCGCCACACCAGCATCGCGAGGATGGCGATCGCGATGAGCAGGGCGTTGAGCGTGTAGACCTCGGC
The DNA here is from genome assembly GCA_963800975.1 of uncultured Rubrobacteraceae bacterium. Taxonomy (GTDB): domain Bacteria; phylum Actinomycetota; class Rubrobacteria; order Rubrobacterales; family Rubrobacteraceae; genus JALYGY01. The sequence continues at coordinate 57,755 of CAWDDB010000006.1, forward strand.
CATGACGGCCTGGGACCAGAGCGTCGTCCCCAGGCCGAACGCCAGGGCAGCCGCGGCCGCCGCCACGATCCGGCGGCACAGCAGGTACCCCGCCGCGTAGACCGCGGCCACGGCTAGCGCCGCGTAGATGGCCGAGGCCAGGTTGGCGCGGTAGGCGCAGTCGCCGAACGGCAGGTAGGTGACGAGGTGCGAGAGCATCAGGTAGGACGGGTAGCCGGTCGGGTGCGTCATGCCGAGGACGCACACCTGCATCTGGAGCATCGGCACGTCGAGCAGGTCGGGCGAGCCGTAGGGCAGTATTGTCGGCGCCAGCGTCCTCAGGTAGAGAACGAACACGAAAAGAGAGACGCCCGTGCCGGCGAGGATCGCACCCCACCCCAGGGATTCCTTTTTGCTCTCAACGGAGGACTTCACCGACGACGTAAGATACCATATCGCGTCCGCGTTCTGACGCCGCGGCTACCGGCACCTCACGACCCGCGCGACGCCCGCTTTCGAGAGAGGAACTCGCGCACCTCGCGGTTGAAGGTCGTCGCCCGCTCGTCGTGGGGGAGGAGCGCGGCGTCCCTGAACACCCTTGGCTCGCTGCGCGGGTTGCGCCGCACGAACCGCTCGACCTCGGAGACCGGGGTGGTCCTCGCCTCCTGGCCCCAGCAGACCAGCGCAGGGTGCGGCACCCTGGGCCAGTAATCTGCCACCCCGAGGTTCAACTTGCCCGAGACGAAGGCCGCCGGCAGGTACCTGGCGCCCCGCTGGTGGCCAACCCGCCAGTAGTCTTCCACCAGCTCCCCGGTCACCAGCCGCGGGTCGTGGTAGGCGATCCTCTCGAGGTAGTAGCGGATGCCGCGCCGCGAGACGAGCAGGTGGTAGAGCGAGTCCCCCAGTACAGGGGCGAGAAAGAGGCCGTAGACCGCATCCCCGAGGTGGCCCGAACGCCTGTCCAGGCTCCCGTAACCGGTCGGGCAGATGAGGACGACCTTTTTGAAGAGCCGCGGGCTCCTTACCAGCGCCGGCATGCTCAGCGCCGCGCTGAGCGAGCTCGCGACGAGGTGCGTCTGATCCCCGATCTCCTCCCGCGCGAAGTCCTCGACCTGCGCGCCCACGTCCTCGGGCTCGTAGCGCCTCGCGGGCCGCTCGGACAGCCCACACCCCAGCAGGTCCAGCGCGTACACCCTGAAGCCCTCGGCCAGGACCCCGAAATTTCTCCTGAACTCGAGCGATGAGGCGCCGGCGTAGATCCCGTGCACCAGCAGCAGCGGCTCCCCCTCGCCCGCGACCGCGTACGCGAGATCCCCGCCCCTCCACCTGAAGTAACGCGTCTCGCCGCCGTGCGGGTTCGAAAGCGCCCCGCCACCCCGCCCCAGCCGCCCGTTGAGCGCCGCAATCCCGCCCACCAGCCCCGCCGCCGCCAATGCCCTCTTCAGCCTGGCCAACCATGCCCCCCACTCCAGGAAACCTTCCAGAACCTAGATCGTACCCTGTCATTGTCGAACCGGTTCGCCTCTGTCCTTGACAAGTTGCCACACTACTTCGATAATCGAGAAATTAAGGCACTTAAATAAGTAGGAGAAGTTACTTGGAGCGGGAGCGGCTCGTAGACGAGGTACTAATGCTGATGCCGACCCTGATGCGGGGTCTTGGGGGGCCTGACCCGTCGGAGATGGCCGCGTTCGAGAGCCTTGGTATCCCCGTCGACGTGAAGGTTTCGCCCGGGCACGTGCAGATCCTGATCGCGCTGAGCGGGGGGCCGCATTCCGTTGGGCGGTTGGCCGAGGTTCTGGGGGTTTCGCCGCCGGCGGCGACCCAGCTCGTGGACAGGCTGGTCGAGCACGGGATGGTCGAGCGCAGGCACGGGACGGCCGATCGCAGGGTCGTGCTGGTGGACTACGCGCCCCGGATGCGCGAGGTGGCGCTGCGGCTAATGGAGGTGAGGCGGCGCAGGCTCACGCGGGCCCTCGCGCGGCTGACCGACGAGGAGGCCTACGCTTTCGTGGGGGGCCTCAGGACCCTGACCGAGAGCCTGGGCGCGGCGCCGGAAGAGGAGGGCTAGATGGGAGCGGTCGTCCGCTGGTGTCTGAAGAACAGGTCCGTCGTCTTCCTCGCGGCCGTCCTGCTGGTGGCGAGCGGGGCGTACGCGACGACGCAGTTGAATCAGGAGTTGCTGCCTGAGATAGAGTTTCCCATCGTGACCGTCTCCACGCCCGTGCCGGGGGCGGGGCCCGACCTGGTGGACGAGCAGGTGACGCAACCCGTCGAGGCGGCCGTGGACGACGTCGAGGGGATAGAGAGCATCCAGTCGACCTCCTCGGCCGGGTTCTCGGTCGTGCTGATCGAGTTCGCGCTCGACACCGACACCGAGGAAGCCGAGGCCGAGCTCAACAGCGCCCTCGACGGCGTAGCGCTCCCCCAGCAGGCCGAGGAGCCCGAGGTCCGGACCCAGTCTGCCTCGGAGTTCCCGATCATGAGCGTCTCGCTCTCGGCCGACGAGGGGGAGCTCGCGGGTCTCACGGACTACGCGCGCGACGACGCGGTGCCGCTCATCGAGGACGTGGAGGGCGTCGCGAGCGCCGAGCTAGTCGGCGGGTCGGAGCGCCAGATAGAGGTCAGGCTCGACACGCAGGCGCTCGACGAGAACGGCCTCTCGGCCGACGCCGTGGTCGGCGCCATAGGCGGGGCCGCAGGCGTGAACACGCCCGTCGGTGAGGTGGAGATAGACGGCCTGGCCACGCCCGTGCGCACGACGAGCGGTCTCGCGGATGCCGAGGCCCTCGCGGAGTTGCCCGTCGGCGTCTCCGGGGGCGTACCGTCAGGTGCTCCGAGCGGGGCGCCTGCGGGTATCCCGGCTGGCGCCGTGCCCGGGGGGGCTGCCGCGAGCGCGCCGCCGGCCGGGGTGTCGGCCGCAAGCGCCGCTCCGTCGAGTGCGCCTCCCGAGCCGGTCTTGCTTGGCGACGTGGCAGAGGTGCGCGAGGCCCCTTCGGACATCGCGGGGATCTCGCGCACCAACGGCGAGCCCAGCCTGGGTATCAACGTGACCAAGGAGCCAGACGCCAACACCGTCGAGGTGGCTGAGGGCGTCGAGGGAGCGCTCGAGGAGATCCGGGGCGACGTCGGGGCGGACCAGGTCAACGTGCTATTCAACTCGGCCGAGGACGTCGAGGAGTCGGTGAGCGGCCTGATCGACAAAGCACTTATAGGCGGGGGGTTGGCGATCCTCATCATCTTCCTGTTCCTCGGGTCCTTGCGCGCCACGCTCGTGACGGCGGTCTCGTTGCCGACCTCTATCCTGGCGGCGCTGCTGTTCTCCTGGGCGGACAACCTGACGCTCAACATAATCACGCTGGCCGGCCTGACCATCGCGGTGGGGCGCGTCGTGGACGACGCCATCGTGGTGCTCGAGAACTCCTACAGGTACGTCCAGAGAGGCTACGGGCCGGAGGAGGCCGCGCTCAGGGGGTCGACCGAGGTGGCAAGCGCCATCACCTCCTCCACGCTCACGACGACCGCCGTCTTCGTGCCCCTTGGCCTCGTTGGCGGTATCGTCAGCAAGTTCTTCCTTCCCCTCTCCCTAACGGTCGCCTTCGCCCTGCTCGCCTCCCTGCTCGTCTCGATAACCATCATCCCGGTCCTCGCCAGCGCCTTCATAAAGCGCCGGCCCTCGCGGGGGGAGCAGGATCCCGAACCGCGGGCTGGTGAGGCGCCCGTGGAGGTCGAAGACGACGCAGAAGACGAGGAATTCTTAGAGGGCGAGAGCCGCAGGCTGCGGCGGGCCAGGAACGGCCGGAGGGGGGTCTTGCGCTGGATCCTCGGGCTGCTGGTCGTGCTGGCGGCGCTCGGCGTGGGCGCCGCCGTGGCGGCCCGGGCGGGCCTGCTCGACGCGGTGCCCGGCGTGCCGGCCGGCGTCGTAGATACCCTGGACGGCTTCGCCGGGGCGGTGCTGGGCGGTCTCGCGGGTGTGGACACCGGATCTCCGGTCTTCCTCGCCGCCGCGGGGGGTCTGGCCGCGCTGCTCATCGTGGTGCTGGCCTTCCTCGCCGTGCGCGCGGCGCGGCGCGGACGCGGGAGGCGGTCCCAGAACGGCGGCGGTCTCCTCGGGGCGCTCTACGTGCCGGCGTTGCGCTGGAGCCTGCGCCACCGGCTCGTGGTCGTCGTGCTGGCGGTCCTGGCCTTCGCCGGGGGTCTTGCCGTCATACCGTTCCTCGCGGTCAGCTTCTTCCCGCCGAGCGAGGAGCGCCTGTTGCAGGCGTCGACCGAGCTGCCCCCGGGGACGGCCGTCGATGAGACGGCGGACGAGCTCAAACCGTTCGAGGACTACCTGCTCGAAGATCCGGGGGTCGAGGGTTACCAGCTCTCCGTAGGCGGGGAGGACAACTTCAACCCGGACACGCCGCTGCGCGCCGGCAACCAGGCGCAGGCGTTTATCACGGTGAGGGAGGACGCAAGCGTCTCAAGGACCCTCGACCGCATCGACGCGGAGGGGCGAGACCTGTACGGGGAGGACTTCCAGGTCGACGTGCTGGAACAGGGGCCGCCCGCTGGCGGGCTCGAGGTGCTCATCACCGGCGGCTCCGAGGCGGAGCTGCGCGAGGCTTCGAACCTCGTCACCGAGGAGTTGCAGTCCACAAGCGGCGTCACCAACGTGGAGAGCGACCTCTCGGACGTCAGCCCCGAGGTCGAGGTGGCCCTCGACGCCGAGAGGGCCGCGGCGGCAGGTCTCTCCCCGACGCAGGTGCCGACCTCCCTAGGCGCGCTGCTCGGCGGCGGGGCGCAGCTCAGCGTGGGCGAAACCCCCGTCTCCGTCGGGGTGCCGGAGGGGTCGGTGGACTCGCTCGAGGAGGTGCGGGCCCTGCCCGTCGGCTCCGGCGCGACCGTGGGTGACGTCGCCGAGGTCACAGAGGAGGAGGCCCCAGCAGCCGTGAGCCGGGTGGACGGCGACAGGGCGGTCACCGTCACGGGCACCATAACCGCCGAGGACACGAGCGGGGTCTCCAGCAACGTGACGACCTCGTTGTCTGAGCTGGATCTTCCGGAGGGCGTCTCCGCCCAGGTCGGCGGCGAGTCCGAGGACATAGAGGAGAGCTTCAGGAATTTGATCCTCTCCATAGCAGTGGCGCTCGGGCTCGTTTACCTCATCCTCGTCGTATTCTTCGGGTCGCTCGTCGTGCCCCTGATCATCCTCCTCGCCGTCCCGCTCACCACGGTCGGAGCGTTCGGGGCGCTGCTGATCACGGGGACGGCGTTGAGCGTGCCCGCGCTCCTCGGGGTGCTTCTGCTTATCGGGATAGTCGTCTCCAACGCCATCCTGCTAGTCGACTTCATCCAGAACGCCCGCGAGAGGCACGAGACGGTCGACGAGGCGATAGTGGAGGCGGGGAGGACGCGCCTCAGGCCCATCCTGATGACGGCGCTGGCGACGATCTTCGCGCTCACACCGCTCGCGTTTGGCTTCGGGGGCGGCGGCAGCGCCCTCATCTCGAGCAGCCTGGCCATACCCGTTATAGGAGGGCTCATCACCTCGACCTTCCTCACGCTCCTGGTCGTGCCCGTCGGTTACTCGCTGCTCCTGGGCCGCCGCAAGAAGAGGGGGTAACGCTGGGAAGCGGGCCGCAAAAGGGCGAGCCGGCCCCGGAGATCGGGCTGCTCGCGGCGGGTTCCGGTCGCCGCGTCGGCCTGCGGGAAGCCGCCGGCCGGCCCCTCGTCCTGATCTTCCACCTGCAGGGCACGGCGCCGACGGCGCGCGAGATCAACCGCGCCGTCCGGGCCCGCTACCCTTCGCCCGAGGAGCTGCTCGTCGCCAGCGTGATCGACCTCTCCGTCGTGCCCCCGGTCTACTGGTTGACCGTGAACCTCGTCCTAAGCAGCGCCTACGATGAGGCCACTCGGGAGCTCCCCCCGGACGCCGACCCCGCCGACTACATCATCATCCTCCCTGACTGGAGCGGCGTCGTGAGCCGGCGCTACGGCGCAAGGAGAACCGGGCGGGCCGCGGCGATCGTAGTGATAGACGAGCAGGCCAACGTGGCCGCCTCCTACCAGGGTGAGCGGCCCGTCGAGGCGGTCATGCAGACGCATGAGTGTTTTGTCCAACAGTGCTGAGCGCCGCCACCGCTCAAACTGGACCAGGACGTGCCAGGAAAGGAGATCGGCTATGGGAGAAGGAAGGTACCGGACTCCCGACAGGCGGGGCCAGGTCTTGATGCGCGAGGTCATCAGGACGAGGCTCGGGGATTGCCCGGTACACGTCCACAGGAGCGAGGTCGAGGCGATGGGCGAGGAGATCGGTCTCGAGGGTCTGGAGGCCGCCAGGCTCTTCGATCGGCTCAAGGGTGTCTCGTGGAGGGGCGATTACGTCAGGTCCGACGCCGGCTGGGTCGCCGCCTGGGTGAGGGAAGTGAACTAGGGTCAGGTTCTCTCCCGCTCCAAGCGGTCCGCGACGCGTTCGCGCCGTTAACGAGACGGGTTTCGGGGATCGTGGCGCGGGTTCTGCCCCGGGATTTTGGTGGGCGATCACCCCGAAAGGCGCTCTGGGCGCCGGACCCGACCACAACATATGGCGTCCCTTCCCGGCACGCTCCATCATGTGGGGCGCCGCCGTCGTGGGCCGCCAGAAACCGTACCTGGACCCTACGAGGAGCTATATAATTTTGGTACAGGGCACGCGCGGTCGGAGGTGGTGAGGCGCTGGAAGCCCCGGTCGGGACCCTCCTCGGGGGACGTTACAGGATAGAGAGCACGCTAGGCGCCGGCGGGATGGCGGTCGTCTACAGGGCGGAGGACGCCATACTCGGGCGCGCCGTCGCTCTGAAGACGCTGCACCGGCGCTACGCCGAGGTGCCCTCATTCCGGCGGCGCTTCAGGCAGGAGGCGCGGGCCATGGCGTGCCTCGACCACGAGAACATCGTCAAGGTCTACGACATCTCCCAGGACGGCGAGGTGCCTTTCATCGTGGTCGAGTGCGTCGCCGGCAGGGACATCGGGAAGCTGCTCGGCAAGCACAACGGCGGGCACCTCAACGAGAAGTTCGCCCGCAGGATGACGGCGCAGCTGCTGCTAGCCCTCTCCTACGCCCACCAGCGGGGCATCATCCACAGGGACATAAAGCCGTCCAACATACTCGTGACGGCGGATGGAACGGCAAAGGTCGCCGATTTCGGCATCGCCCGCATCGTCGAGGAGGACGGCGCCGAGGTCGGGAAGCCGGGCGAGATCGTAGGCAGCGCCCGGTACATGTCCCCCGAGCAGCTCAAGGGGGAGGAGGCGACGCCGCGCAGCGACGTCTACTCCGTGGGCGTCCTGCTCTACCACTGCCTCACCGGCAGACCGCCGTTCTCCGGCGACGTGCGCGCCCTCGCCCAGCAGCACATCCACAAAAGCCCCACGCCGCCGCGCAAACTCAACAGTAAGATCTCGCCCCAGATGGAGGCCGTGATCCTGAAGGCGTTGGCGAAGGACCCGTCCGAGCGCTACCACTCGGCGACCGCGATGCTCGACGAGGTGGACGTCGAGGTACACCCGCGCACCGAGAAGACGGCGGAGGTTCCTTTCTCCGGCGGGCCCGCTCGTGGACGCAAGAGGCTCGTACTTCTCGCCTCCGCCCTCGCGCTGTTGGCCACGCTGGCCGGCGGGGGCGCCCTGGCCTCTGGCGTCGGACCCGCCGACCTGCGGCTGCTCGACCGATCCGGGGAGACGAGCCCGCTGAGCCGCGCCGAGCCGATCGAGGTGGCGAAGCCCCCGGCCGCACCCGAGCCGTCCACAGAACCGGCGCCCACGCAGACCGAGCCCCGCGACCCAACAGCATCGAACACGGGGGCTTTCGCCGCGGCTTCAGCCGCGGCGAAGGCCGGGCGCCGTGACCTCGTGCGGGTCCCGGACGTGCTGGCCTACTACGACTACTTCGCCAAGGATACCCTGACGAGCATGGGATTCGACGTGAGGTTCGTCTACGACTACCAGAGGGGCTACGCCAGCCGCGGCGTGACGTGGGCCACGGACCCCGCCATCGGCACGAAGGTCCCGCGGGGGTCCAGGATCACGGTCTACGCCACCCCCGAAGACTACCCTCAGCCACGTCTCTAGGGCGCTCCGGCTAACGCCTCCGCTTGTCAGCACGCGTCGCCCTTTGCAAGGGCTCGCTTCTCAGCACGCCGCCCCCTCGGCTTCGCCTCCAGGGGCGGCTCTTCAGCTTGGGGGTGCGAGGAGAAGCCCTTTGCTAAATGCGAGGCCAGCTTCGCTGGCCGAAGCGTGTTGAGAAGCGAGGGTCTGCGAAGCCTGGCGCAACGTGCTGACAAGCGAAGCCCGGCGCAGCCGGGCGCAGCCGGGCGCAGCGTGCGAGCGCGCCGCTGCGCGGCACGCTCACCTCTCGATCTTGTCCGCGATAATCGGGTAGCGGTAGTCCTCGCCCTGGCTGACCTTGTAGGCCGCGTAGCACCCGAGGATGAAGGGAACCAGGGAGGCGACGAGCATGACCGGCACCAGCAGGAGCCCTATCAGCAGGAGGCTCAGGACGAGGGTGGCGAACCAGCCCACCACGAGGATGACGAGCCATGCCAGCTGGAACCAGAGGGCTTGCAAGGCGTGGAAGCCCACGCGCCGCGAGCGGTCCTTGTAGAGCAGCCACACCAGCAGGGCGCCAAGGGGCATGAGCCCGACGAGGCCGGCGAGCACGCTCAGGTGGGCGACCACCGACCAGGTCTTCTCGTCCTGCGGGCTCATCCCGCCGCCAAGGGCTTCGCCGCCAGCCGGGCCGCGCGTCGCGTCGCCCGGTCGCGGCGTCCTTCCGTAGTTTGGATCTTCTTGCATCGCCTCTCCTTCCGTGGCACATCCGACGCGTCGTCTCCTCAGGGTCTCCGGGTCGCGCGTCCTCCCGAGCCGGTCACGAAGGCGCGGCCGCGGAGCGCTACGAGGCGGCAGAGGACGAAGACGGCCACGGGCAGCGACCCCGCATCCGCGGCGTCGAAGACGATCTCGAAGCCGCGGTTTGCGAGGCCGCCTTCGACGCGCACCGCCTCACCGTCACCGGGCCGCCGGGCGACGGCGGTGTTGCGTACGATGCGCAGCCTCGCCTCGTAGGTGCTGCCCCCGCACCGCACCAGCGCGGAGTTCGCGGCTCCCGCGCTCTCCGACATGAGAACCTCGGCGCCGCCCGAGATCATCCTGAGGCGCCCACCGGTGGTGTCGGGCTCGATGGCCGCGTGCAGGTCCGCAGCCTCGAACTCCGCGCTCGCGAGGCCGTACACCCGCAGCCTGCCGAAAGGCGTACCGTCCTTCGTCGAGAGGGCCAACTCGGGGGCGACTATCCCGCGGGCGTTTGCCACGAAGCTTCCGGCGAGTTGTCGCCGGAGGCTGCTCCAGGGCGCGAGCGCCGGGTCTACGGGTGATGATCTCATCGCAGCCAATACTTACGCGCGGGGCGCGGTGGAGTTTCAGGAAGGGAGCGGGTACATTACGTGGGCCCGGAACAGAGCTTGGAGCGTGATGGAGCTAAAAGACCCGAACCAGCTCAAGAACGAGATCCTGCAGTCCTGGCTCAGGAGCGCCTGGGTGTACCCGCTGCAGGGACCCGACGAGCGGACCTACCTGCGCCTGACCCCAGGCGGCAGGCTCAAGATGCGGCGCAGGATCGCCGAGCTCGAGGAGGCCCTTGGCGTCGAGGGCGAGGAGCTGGCCAGGCAGGAGGAGGCGGGCTCGCTCCCCGCCGAGCGCGACAAGCTAGAGCTCGCCATGATGGTCCAGGCCTACTCCTCGGAGCGCCGCTTCATACAGAGCCAGGGCGGCGCCCTGGGAACGCCGGCCGTTACCATCGAGGAGCAGGCCGCCGAAGAAGCCGACGAGTAGCATCACCGAGATGTTGTGCTCGCTCGAGAAAGCGGTACCCGCGAAGGTGGCGATACCCCTGGCACCGTGTTAGGCTTTCGGGGCGAAGCCTCGTCGTGTCGGTCACGGCGGGGCGTCGTTGGCCCGCAGGAGGGGGGCCTCTCCAACGGCGTGGCCGTCGACCGACCACGAGCAGCGCGGGATTCCGTGGAGGATAGGGATTGAGTCTCAAAAATCGGCGCGATAGGCAAGGAAGCGGGTACGCTGGAGGGGGCTACACGCCCAACAGCGGCTTCGGTACCAAGACTTCCCGGCGCAAGAGGCGCAGCATCGCCGGCCCCATCCTCATCGCCTGCGCGGTCATCGCGGTGCTGGTCGCGGCCGACCAGCTCCTGAACTCGGGCAAGATCTACCGCGGCGTCGAGGTCGGCGACGTGGCCCTGGGCGGAAAAACGCCCGCGGAAGCGAGGCAGACCGTCCAGGAGCGCGCGACGGGCGCGCTCAAGGAGATCGAGTTCTCCGGTCCCGAACAGTTCACCCGTACCTCCAGGGAGATGGGCGTCCGGTTCAACGTCGCGCCAACCGTCGAGAGGGCCTACGCCGTGGGCCGGGAAGGAAACATCCTCGAGCGTCTCGGTGAGCGGGGACGCGCCCTCGTCCTGGGCGTGACGATACCGCCCGAGGTCGACTACCGGCCCACGAAGGCGAGGGCTCAGGTCGAGGAGATCGCCTCCCAGGTCAACCAGGAGCCCAAGGAGGCCTCGGTGAGGGTGGTGGGCTCCGAGGTCGAGGTCGCCGACTCGCGCGAGGGCTACAAGCTCGACGTCCCGGCGACCATGGCCAGCGTCGACGGCGCGATCGACGACATGAGCGGGCAGGCCGAGCTGGTCGGGGACGTGCTAGGGCCGGCCGTCACGACTGCCGAGGCCGAGACCGCAGCGAAGAAAGCGCGCGGTGCCGTTTCGGAGCAGCTCGTGTTCAACGCCGAGGGGAAGTCCTGGACGCTCTCGCCGGCCGACATCGGCTCTTCGCTGGACGTCACGACGGAGGGCGGAACCATAGTGGTAAGCCTCAACCGGACGCGCCTCGAGGAGCGCCTGGCTCACGTCTACGATGATCTGAACGTCAAGCCCGTCGAGGCGAGCTACGACTTCGGCCAGAATGGCGGCGTGATCGTCGAGCCGAGCAAGGAAGGGCAGCAGATCGAGGAGGACAAGTTCCTGGGCACAATCCAGGAGGGCCTCTTCGAGGACAAGCGCGAGTACGACGTGCCGATCACCGTCGACAAGCCGACGTACACCACCGCCGGGCTCGAAGCCAAGAAGCCAACCAAACTCCTGGGAAGCTACAAGACCAACTACACGGCGACCACCGACCAGGGCGCCGAGCGAGTGGGCAACCTCGAGCTCGCTTCGAGCGCCGTGAACGGCACTTTCGTGGCGCCGGGGGAGATCTTCTCCATGGTCGAGCACGTCCAGGACCTGCGTTACAACGAGGCGCACGTGATCATAGACAGCGAAGAGCATACGGCCGAGGGCGGCGGCCTCTGCCAGGTCACCTCCACGCTCTACAACGCGGCCCTCTACGCCGGCATGGAGGTCGTGGAGCGTACCCCGCACGACTCGCAGCTCCCGTACATAAGGCCTGGCATGGACGCGACGGTGTGGTACGGCGACACGTCGACGACGTTGGACGACACGGACATGAAGTTCGAAAACACCACCGATGGCTACGTGCTGGTCGAGGAGTACGTCTCCGGCGACGGCTACATCTACGCCAACGTGTACGGTGTCCCGAACAACGTCGAGGTAGAGATGTCATCCGAAGAGGTCTGGATGACCCAGGACGCCTCCGAGTGGATCACGTACTACACCAGGTACAAGAACGGCGAAGTCGAATATCAGGACAGTTGGAACAGCGAGTACAGTGCACTCTACGACGACAAAGGGAAGAAGATACCTACCCCCAAGGTGCCGATAGCGGAGGTGGACGGAAGCTACTACGGCGTGGACTTCAGCGCCCTCGAGTAGTACAACGGCCGGCCGTCAGTAAGAAACGGGGCTTCGAGGTCTCTTGGGGCTAAGGGTTTCGGCCCATCGACCAACTCCCGGTCCCCGAGGAACCGGAAGACCTAGAGCGTTTTTCAGATCGGCTGACCGCTGGCGTGATGAGTCGGCGCGACGCACAGCATACGGGCTCGCTCGTCGACGCCTCTCGCAAACCGCTCTAAGACCTAACTTTCCAGCGCCTCCTGGCCGTTCAGGACGTCTTCGGGCTTGCCGCCAGCGCGCAGGCGGTGCGGCTCGCCTCGCCAGAGCAGCACTTCTGCCGGAGCGGGATGGCTCAGGAAGCCGAGGTTGCTCGCTGAGAAGCCGTAGGCGCCGCTGTAGAAGACCCCGATCAGGTCGCCCACCTCCGGGTCCGCGAGCGGGATGTTGGATCCGAACATGTCAAGCGGGGTGCAGCAGGGACCGGCGACCGCGACGCCCTCCTCGGGCACGCTGCTCATGCGGGTGAGGTTCAGCAGGGGGTACGCCTTGCGGAAGACCTGACCCATGTTGCCGGTCGCGGTGAGGTGGTGGTTCATGCCGCCGTCGGTGACGACGAAGGTCTTGCCGCGGGTGCGCTTCACGTCGACGGCCCGCGTGACGTAGACGCCTGAATCGGCCACGAGGTAGCGCCCGAGCTCGAAGAGGAAGCGGCACCCCGCGAGGCGCGAGTCGGTCCGGTAGGTCGAGAGCAGCTCCCTGAAGCCCTCGCCGAAGGCCTCGAGGTCGAACTCGGACATCTTCTCGAAGTAGGGGATCCCGAAGCCGCCGCCGAAGTCGATCATCTCCAGCGGTCTCCCCGCGAGGTCCGCGGTCTCGAGCGCTATCTCGAAGATGTTGCGGCAGTGCTCCAGGAGCGGCTCGACCTCGAAAACCTGGGTCGCGGTGTAGACGTGGACGCCGCGCAGGATCAGCTCGGGGTGCGAGAGCGTCTTCTCGACCGCCTCCTCGAGCTCGGCCTGGTCCATGCCAAACTGCCCGACAGTCCCGCCCATGCGCATCTGCGAGCCCATGAGCTGCGCCGTGGGGTTGATGCGGAGCCCGACCCCGATCCGCCTCCTCGCCTCCCCGGCGATCCTGGCGAGGCGGTCGATCTCGCCGAGCGACTCGACGTTGTCCGCGAAGATGCCCTCCTCGACAACCCTCCTCAGCTCGTCGTCGGTCTTGCCCGGTCCGGCGAAGACTATGTCCTCTGGCTCGAAGCCCGCGGCCCGCGCCACGGCCAGCTCGCCCGAGGAGGCCACCTCCGCGCCGGCCTCCCTCTCGCGGGCTATGAGCTGGCACACGCCCAGGCTCGGGTTCGCCTTCACGGAGTAGGAGACCTCCGTGCCGAGGGCGTCCCTGACGCGGCGCACCCGCTCCACGATCGTCTCCCCGTGGTAGAGGTAGAAGGGCGTGCCGAACTCGCGGGCTACCTCGGAGATGGGCACGCCAGAGGGGGCGAACTCGCCGTCGCGCTCCCCGCCGAGGCGCTCCGCCAGTTCGATGGCCTTATCTGTTTGAGTAAGCACTGCTAATCCCCTTGCGGTCTATCTTTCCTGAACCCGTCTTCGGTAGCTCGTCCCAGACGAGTATCTCCTTCGGAATCATGTACGGCGGGCCGTTGTTTACCGCGTGCTCGCGGACGGAGTCGAGGGCGCCGTCGCGACCGTCGCGCAGCGAGATCACGGCGATCACGTCCTGCCCTACGGCCGGGTTCTCGACACCGAAGGCGCACGCCTCGTGCACGAGGCCTGAGCCCAGCAGGAGGTTCTCGACCTCCTCGGGGCTCAGCCGGTAGCCCTGGTTCTTGATCATGGCGTCCTCGCGTCCGAGGAAGTACAGGTACCCTTCCTCGTCCCGCGTGACGGTGTCGCCCGAGTACACGACCCGCTCCACGTCCAGAAGCTCCGGCGGGGCGATCGGGTTCGGGCGATACGCCCGGCGCGTCGCCTCCTCGTTGCCCCAGTAGCCCATCGCCACCGTGGGGCCGCGGTGGACGAGCTCGCCCGGCTCGCCGGGCGCGCACTCCCTGCCCTCCTTGTTAACCACCATGATCTCCGTGTCCGGGATGGCCTTGCCGATACAGTTGCCCTGCTCCGGGGAGGAGCGGTGGATCTCCGCCGGGTCCAGGTAAGTCGAGCGGAACGCCTCCGTCAGGCCGTACATCAGGAAGATGCGCGTGCCCGACGGCTCGAGCAACCTCCTCAGCTCGTCCAGGTTGGCCTGCGGGATTCGTCCGCCGGTGTTGGCCAGGTAGCGCAGGTGGGTGAGCGGGCTCTCCTGCAGGGACTTCGCGCCCCGGATCAAAAGCGACCAAAGGGGTGGGACGCCGGTAACGCCCGTGATCTCGTACCTCCGCAGGGCCTTCAGGAGGTCCCCCGGCAACCTGGACCGGAGCAGGTAAAGCGCGGCCCCCACCCGCAGGGCGGTCGTGAACTGGCTCATCCCTGCGTCGAAGTTGAGGGGGAGCGCCGAGAGGATGCGGTCATCTGCGGTGTTATCCAGGTAGGTCGAAACTATCTGGGCGCCCACCACGACGTTGCGCTGGCTGGTGGCCACGCCCTTCGGCATCCCCGTGGAGCCGGAGGTGTAGAGGATCGTCGCCAGGTCCACCTCCGAGACGCGCCTCTCCTGCGCGGGCTCCTCGCCGCTCGCGAGCGCTTCCGCGAGGTCCACCAGCCCCCCGGCGACGCCTTCGGTCGGGGCCTCGCCCTTGTAGAAGGCAGTGCCGGAGACCGTCCCGGGCTCCAGGTCGGCGAGCCTCACCGAGTCCCCGATCATGACCCGTATGTCGCAGTCTTGCGCCAGGTAGGCGACCTGCGGCGGCTTGAATAGCGGGTTTATGTTCACGTAGGCGGCGCCGACGCGGGAGGCGGCGAGCATCGCAACTATGGCCTCCCAGGATTTCTCCAGGTAGACGCCCACGCGGTCGCCCTTCTCGACCCCCGACTCGACGAGCGCGGCGCCCAGGGCGTTGCTTTCTCGCTCCAGATCCTCGTAGGTGTGCTCGTCTTCGCCTTCCACGACCGCCACGCCCTCGGCGTCGCGCTCGACGGAGTTGGCCAGCAGGTCGTGCAGCGTGAACTCGGGTCGGGGCATCCTCACCCGGTCTTGCTAGCCACCAGACCGGCGATGGCCTCGACGGAGCCGAAGTTCTCCTCGTCGAACTCCTCGTCCTCGACCATGATGTCGAACCGCTCCTCGAGGAACGTCACCAGCTCCACCGTCTGCAGCGACGTCAGGACGCCGTTATCGATCAGGGGCTCGTCGGGAGAAACCTCGCGGCCCCCCGTAACGTTCTCCCGCAGCCAGCCCTGTATCACGGCGGCCGCGCTCTCGGTGCTGATAGCCATGTTCTACCTCCTGCCTTATCTGACCCAGAAACTCATCTCGCCGTCGCCCGAGACGTACGACCAGTTGTCGGCGGCGAGGGCGCTGTTGTGCTGCGCGTGGTCCGCGAACTTGACCAGCAAGGTGTGGCGTCGCGCGTCGCGCGGGAAGAAGCCGAGCCTCCAGAGGTCACCCCTGCGCGGCGAGACCGGCGACTCGAGGAAGCGGTAACGGATTATGTACACCCCGGCCCGGGCGAAGTGCTCGACGGCGCCCCTCAGGAGCGACCTGACCACGTCGTCGCGCCCCGGGCGCACCGTGAGGTCGAGGAGGTAGCCGTTGTCGCCCTCGCCCGTGACGCGCAGCACGGCGTAGCCGAGGAGGGTGCCTCCCTCCTTCACGCCGATAACGGTCACCGGGTACTGCGGGGACTCCGGACCGTAGCGCCACCGCAGGAAAGCCGCGTCCTTCTCTGGCACGCACGGCACCCTCGCGGCGACGCTCTCGAAGAGCTCGTCGAAAGAGGCGTCGAACTCGTCGAGCACCTCCGGTAGCGGGTCCGCCCCGAAGGCCTTGCCGAGGGCCCCGTCGACGGCCCTCAGCGCGAGGCTCGGTACCTTGAGCACGGGCCTGAGCGCCGCGGGGACCCTCGGGAGCTGGGAGACTTCCAGGATCTTGGCCGCGTACTGCAGCTTCCCCGCCTCCTTGGCCCCGAACCGCATCTCCACCGCTATCGCCCCCGGCACCTGGTCGACCGAGACGCAGTTCTCGACGGTGCGGAAAAAGTGGCGCATTAGGGAGAGCGCGTGGAAGCCGTTGCCGGGGAGCACCTGGTAGTCGGCCGGCGTGTGGGCGACTACCCGCTCACCGCCGATCCTGTAGAACAGCGGGACGGCGGCCAGGTGACCGACCACCTCGCCCTCCTGCGAGGCCAGGACCCAACGGTGCATCTCGCTCGCGAGCGGGTGGGTCCCAAGCCAGCGCCACACCGAGGCGTGCCAGCCGACGTCGTAGGCCTCGGGATGGTCGGGGTAGATGAGCGTGCGCAGCCTTTCGGCGCCGCGCTCGAGCCCTGCATTGTCGAGCGGCCTTACCGCTATCTTCGTCGCTCGGGCCGTGATAAACCCCTCCGTTCCCGGATCTTGGTTTTCTTGCCGGAGTTCGCTCGCGTCGGCGCGGGTTCCAGGGAACAGAGTGTAAAGGAGGGACCCCGCAAAGTCCAAGCGCGGCGGGCCGGGTGGAGGACCTGCTCGAGGGACCATTTTTTTTCGAGAGGTTGAAGGTTCGACGGGTCGCCGCAATAATACAGGCTTGCGTGCCGCCGCGGCCCCGAAGCACGGGGCGACGCGAGTCGGCGCCGCCAGGAGGGGCGGACAGCTTGAGCGAGACCACAAGCAGGGACGGCCGGCAGGCCGTCCGCGGATACGACCGCAGCACCGCGGCGAAGAAGAACCGCAAACCGCGCCGCAAGGTCGACTACGGCCGCAGGCGCAGGAACGCGGGGCTCGCCCTGGTCGCGGGCCTCCTGCTGACCGTGGCGGTTGTCTGGTACCTGGACAGGCAGGACGAGATCCTGCGCGGCGTGAGCATCGGCGAGGTCGAGGTCGGCGGGATGACCCGGGGCGAGGCTCTAGAGGCCGTCGACGCGCGCGCCGCGGCGACGTTCGACGAGATCCGGTTCGGCGAAGGGTTCTCAACGCTGCCCGGCGAGAGGCTCGGCGTGCGGATCGACGCCGCGTCGGCGACGGAGGAGGCGTTCGCGCTAGGGCGGGAGGGCTGGTTCGGCCGGCGCATCCTTGAGGTCATGGGGGCTTACCTCGGGGGCATCCAGGTCGACCCGGAGGTGCGCTACGAGCAGCAGGCCGCCAGGGACGCCGTAAAGGACCTGGCCGGCGAGTACTACGAGAAGCCCCAGAACGCCACGTTCCGCCTGACGGACGAAGGTCAGGTGGAGGTCCAGGAGGCCAGGGAGGGCCGCGTGCTGGACCAGGAGGGCACGCTGGCTAACCTGGACGGCGCGTTCTCCAACCTCAGGAGCGAGGTGCCACTCGCCGAGGGCGACGCCCCGAAGCCGCGGGTCACGACCGAGCAGGTTCAGAGCCTCAAACCCGCCGGGGTCATCGGCGAGTACAAGACGGACTTCCGCTGGGACTCGAACCCGAGCCGCAAGGCCAACATGAAGCTCGCCGCCGGGGCGGTAAACAACACGCTCGTGCCGCCTGGCGACGTGTTCTCGTTCAACGAGATCGCCTCGGACCTGGACTACTCCCAGGCGAAGACCTTCTCCGACGGCGGCGTCAAGTACGCCGACGGTGGCGGGCTCTGCCAGGTCTCCTCGACGCTGTACATGGCGGCCCAGTACGCTGGGCTCGAGGTCGTGGAGCGCCACCCGCACTACGCCGTGCTGCCCTACATAAAGCCTGGCTTCGATGCCACGGTGTGGTTCGGGGACGAGTACGGCTACGGCGTGCAGGACATGAAATTCAGGAACACGACGGACGGCTACATCCTGGTTCGGGAGTGGGTCGACGATGACGGCTTCCTGAGGGCCGAGATCCACGGCCAGCCTACGGGCAAGACGGTCGAGATGCGCACGGAGAAGGTCTTCGAGAGCACCGTCAGGGGCATAAAGTGGGCCACCTACAAGAAGGTGACGCGGGACGGCGAGGTGCTCTTTAATGGCCTCATCCACGACTACGTCTACAGCTACAACCCGCCCGTGGACGACACCCTGCCGCACTACGACACGAGCGCGCCGCGGGTGGCCGGCTGGAACGACCCGGGCAACACCACCGGATGGGCCGAGGTACCGGAGTGAGGCGCGAGGGACCCTGCCGGATCCTCGCGCCGAGGCCCACCGGAGACCCGCGCCGGGTCCTCTGACCCGGCGCCGTAGGAGTCGCTTTGAACCTTCGCCCACGCAAAACGCTCTTCCCCGCCCGTCGCCGCCGGCGGCGCCAGCGGTTCGCATTCGTCGCGATACTCGTCCTGGTCGCGGGCGCCGCCGCCTACTTCGTCGGGTTCGGCCCGAACGACACCCCGGCCGCGACGCAGGCGGCGCAGCAGCCCTCCGCGGATAACCCATCTCCCGTCCAGAGGGTGCTTCGGGCTGCCACGGGCGGCAGACCCGAGGAGCCCGTGCCGGCCTCGGCCACCGAGACGCCCGAGGGCGCGGCGTACTGGACCGTGGCGCCCGAGATGCCGGGCGTGGGGCCGGGGAGCGTCGAGGCCGTCTCGCGCAGCAACATCGACCCGTCGTGGGCCTCGGTGCGCTTGAGGCCCGAGGGCGAGAGCAAGCCGTTCTTCGTCTTCGTGCAAAAGGGCAAGGATGGGCGGTGGGAGGCAAAGAAGTCGCTGCGGGCCGACGAGGCGGATTACGCCAAGAACGAGGTCGTCCCGCTCGCCGAGGTGCCCAAGGACCTCCTGCAATACCTCTACCCCGAGAACGCGTTCGTCGCGGACGTCCCCGAGCCGAAGGGGGAGAAGGTCGACGACCTGCCGGCGGCCAGCCCTGCCGAGTTCCCGCCCGCGAGCCCGGTGCTCGACGGCGTGCCTGACTCCGGGCGCGAGCGCGTCGAAGATGGGCTGCAGGCGGCGTCGCAGAGGATAGAGGGCTACGACGGCGTCGCGGGGGTTTACGTGCAGGATCTCGAGGGCGGCTTCGGCTATGGGGTGCGGCCCGATGAGGAGTTCTTTACCGCCTCGATCATAAAGGTGCCCGTCATGGTCGCCGTCTACCGCAAGGTCGACGCGGGCAAACTGAGTTACTCGCAGATGATAGAGATCAAGGAGGAGGATTGGGCAGCAGGGGCCGGGTGGCTGCAGTGGGAGAGGGCCGGCACCCAACAGACCGTCGGCGACCTCCTGAACCTCATGATGACCCAGTCGGACAACGTCGCGACCAATGCCCTCGTGCGCACCGTCGGGGGGGCGGACCACGTCAACGAGGTCGCC
This sequence comes from uncultured Rubrobacteraceae bacterium, assembly GCA_963800975.1. Taxonomy (GTDB): domain Bacteria; phylum Actinomycetota; class Rubrobacteria; order Rubrobacterales; family Rubrobacteraceae; genus JALYGY01. Next base: position 76,879 of record CAWDDB010000006.1, read on the forward strand.
CGCTCCCTCGGAGCCGAGAACACGCTCCTCTACCAGAAGGTGAGCAGCGAGCGGGCGGCGATCCCGCAACTGGACAACAGGAGCACGCCGCGCGACATGGCGGCCATGATGCAGAAGATAGCCGACGGCGAGGCCGCGAGCGAGAAGAGCTGCTCTTACATGATCGAGCTGATGGACCTCAACGAGCTCGACTGGTGGCTGGACGCGGGCCTCCCCGCCGACGTCTACGCGTCCAACAAGGCGGGGTGGCTCTACGAGGTGTACGACGACGTCGGGATCGTGAAGGCCGGTGAGCGGCCCTACGTCGTTGCGATCCTCAGCAAGTATGGCACGGGGGATGTGGACCGGGGCAGGGTCCTGATCGAGGACCTCTCCAGGATCGCCTGGGAGACCCAGAACGCCGAATCCGGGGAAAGCGGCTCGTAGACGGCCGAGTACTCCCTTCAGGCGCCGCGGCGTCGCCGCAGCAACGCGACGGCCGACCTGAGTTCTTCCGTCTTGAGCGCGTACGCGACCGCCAGGTAGGCCGCCAGCGAGACGCCCCCGACCGTGACCAGGATCAGGGCCCTCCCCGCGGCGTCCGAGCCGGTCCCGAGGAGCGCCGTGCCGCCCCAGGCCACCGCGTACATGGCGAGCCCCGCGGCGAGCGCCTTGGCGGTCGAGCGCAGCAGCCTCCGGCCTTCGAGGCTCTTGATCTCGCGCCGCGTCGCGGCGAGGCCGAGCACGGCGAGCACGGCGTAGGCTATGGAGAGCGCGAGCACCACGCCGACCACCCCGAAGACGCGGGAGAGACCGTAGGCAAGGCCAGCGTAGAGCACGAAGATCGCGACGTTGAGCGCCGCCGGCGTCTTGGTGTTCTGGCGGGAGTAGAACGCCCGCACCAGGTAGAAGTAAGCCGAGTAGCCGAGCAGCCCCACAGCGTAGGCGACGAGCAGGGCGGCGACACCGGCCGTGTCCTGCGCGTCGAATCGGCCGCGCTGGTACAGCAGACCGACGATCGGCTGCGCCAGCGCTATCAACCCCACGGCCGAAGGCACGACGACGAAGACCATCGTCCTGAGCCCGAACGAGAAGGTCCCGCGGTAGCCTTCGTCGTCCCCGCGGGAGTGCCTCTCGGCGAGCTCCGGCATGAGGGCCGTGGCGATGGCGACCACGAAGAGGCCGTAGGGGAGCGAGAAGATCGCGAACGCGTAACTGAGCTGCGCGACGGCCTTGAACTGGGTCGCCAGGTAGACGCCGAAGGCCTGGAAACCCACCGACGCCGCCACCAGAACGACCATCGGTCCCGCGAGCCTCGCGGTGGGCAGCAGGGCGGGGTGGCCGAGCTGGGGTCGCGGCCTGTAGCCGAGGTTCAACATCGTGGGAACCAGGGACAGGGCCATGATCGCCGTACCCACCGTCGTCCCCGCGGCGAGCACGTAGATGGCCGCTCCCGGGCTGTCACCGACGAGCACGGCGTAGAGGACGAAGGAGGAGATGACGAGCAGGTTGTTCAGGACGGGCGCGAAGGTCGGCAGGAAGAAGTGCCTGTGGGACTGCAGCACGCTCGTGGCTATGGTGCTGACGCCGTAGAAGAGCATCTGCACGGCGAAGATCCTGAAGAAGAGCACGGCGAGATCCTCGGCGCGTTCGGCCTCTGCCGGTGACAGATCCCCCGATGCCCCCCAGTCCGTAAAGAGGGCCACGAACGGTTCGGCGAAGACGATGCCAACCAGGGCGAGCAGGGCCATCAGCGGCAGCACGAGGGTGAAGAGGGCGTTGGTGAGGCGTCTGGCGTCGTCCTCCCCGTGGGTGGTCATGCGCTCTACCAGCACCGGGATAAAGATCGAGTACAGGATGCCGCCCAGAAAGAGCTCGTAGATCAGGCTGGGCAAGACGGTCGCTACGGCATAGGCGTCGGCGACGATCGTGGTCGCGAGCACGGCCGCCTGTGCCATCCACCGGGCGTATCCCGTCGCCCGCGAGAGCACGGTCGCAGCCGATATGGAGAGCATGGCCCGCAGGATGGCCGCCATGCCGGGGATGTTACTACAACGTTTCTTGTCGCGATTGCTCCGAATGGCCCTGGCACCCGACCGGGCGCCGTATCCGGAGAGGCGTCCCCGGCATCTAACCTACCGAATGTATCCCGGCGACGACCCGATGCGAATCCCGCCCCGCCACCGCCTGGACATCGTCAGCGAGCCGGGGCTCGTCGTCCTGCGCCGCCTGGACGGCACGGAGGTGGCGCGCTTCACCGTGCGGGGCGCCACGTGGGAGGAGATCCTGCGCGCCGCGGAGGAGGACGGAGGGGATGCCGGGTAAGGCTGATCCCCGTCGGGGTTACCAGCGGCGCGCGACGAAGTAGGCGACCGTGGTTACGACCATAAGGGCCACGAGTACCACGAGTATCGCCAGTACAAAGAAAGGCACCTCTGTACCACCCCTATCGCCGCGAACAAACGGGCGGTCGGGGACACGCGCCCGCGACCACCGGAGTCTCCCACCCATTACCGCACATGGCCGCGTGTCGAGCAAGCCGCAGATCGCGCGTCCGGTGCCCGCGAGGGAACGATACCCTGCCTGCGGCCATCCTGGTCTATGGGGTTCAGCTTCTCGCTATCTCGGATCGCAGCGCGAGTTTGACCATCCCGAACTCGGCCTCGAGTTGCTCGAGCAGGCCGTCCGTCTTCGCCGGTTCCTGTGCCGTTGCCGCCTTCTCCAGCTCGCCACAGATCGCGGCCATCTTCGTGGCTCCCAGGCTCGAGCTGCTACCTTTCAGGCTGTGCGCCGTACGCTCGACGGACCCGAAGTCGCCCACCCCGGCGGCCGCCCGCAGCCCCTCGATGCGGGCCTCGGCGTCGCCGAGGAACACCTGCGCGAGCTCCGCGAGGAAATCCGCCTCCCCCTCTTGCTCGTAGCCCCTTAACTCGGACAGCACGCTCCGATCCAGGGAGGCCTCACCGTCGGCCACGGCAGCTCCGCTTTGTCCTTCCGGGATCCAGCGCCGCAATACCGCGCCTAGCGTCTCCATGGTTACCGGCTTGGAGACGTAATCGTCCATCCCGGCCTCGAGGGCCTTCTCCCTGTCGCCCTCGAGGGCGTTGGCCGTCATCGCGATGATCGGGGTGCGCGCCCTCGGGCCCTCCAGCCCGCGTATCCCCGCGGTGGCCCTGTAGCCGTCCATCTCCGGCATCTGCACGTCCATCAGGACGGCCGCGTAGGGCATGCGGGAGATCGCCTCGAGCGCGCGCACCCCGTCGGGGGCCACGTCCACGTCGTAGCCCAGGTTCTCGACCAGCCTCACGGCCACCCTCTGGTTTACCAGGTTGTCCTCGGCGAGGAGGATACGAGGCGCCTCTCCGGCCCGCGTGCGGCGCGCGACCGCGGGGGGCGAAGGGGCCAATTCCTTCTTCGAACGCGTGTCGATGCCCCCGATCGTCGCCAGGCAGTCGTAGAGTTGGGATTGCCTGACGGGCTTGGTGAGCCAGACCTCGACCCCGGCCTCGCGGGCTACGCTCCCCACGTCCTCGCCCGTCGAGGTCAGCAGCACCACCCTGGTAGAGGCGAGGGCGGGATCCGCTTTCACGGCGCGGGTTAGCTGAACGCCGTCCATCGCGGGCATGTGCATGTCTACTATCGCGAGGACGTAGGGATCTTCCTCTCCGGCCGCCAGGCGCAGCATCTCGAGCGCCCGGGGGCCGTCCTCAGACGTCCCGTTTCGCATCCCCCAGGATACGACCTGCTCGTGCAGTATCCTGCGGTTGGCTTCGTTGTCGTCAACGACGAGCACCCGCAGCCCGCCCAGGTCGCGCCGGGGAACCGAGGCGGGGAGCCCCTCGCTGGGGCGCTCCTCGAAGCGGGCCGTGAACCAGAAGGTGCTGCCTTCTCCGAGCCGGCTCTCGACGCCCATCTCTCCCCCCATCAGCCTGGCCAGTTGCGCGCTTATGGCCAGGCCCAGCCCCGTCCCCCCGAACCTGCGGCTGGTCGAGGGGTCGGCCTGGGAGAAAGACTCGAAGAGCCGCGAGCTCTGTTCCGGGCTTATCCCGATCCCCGTGTCCGAGACCTCCGTCCTGAGCAGCACGGACCCGTCGCTCGCCTCCACCACGCCTGTCTGCACCGTGACGTTGCCCATCTCGGTGAACTTGATCGCGTTGCCGAGCAGGTTCGTCAGGATCTGGCGGTAACGGAAGGGGTCGCCGTTCATCACGGCCGGCACGAACGGGTCGACGAAGCTGATCATCTCCAGGCCCTTGTCCTGGGCGCGCCTGGCCAGGAGGGATACTACCTCCTCGGTCTCGCGTTCGAGGTCGAAGTCTATGGCCTCGAGGCTGATCCGGCCGGCCTCGATCTTGGAGAAATCGAGAATGTCGTTGAGGATGTTGAGGAGGGTCTCGCCCGAGGACCGGACGGTCTGCGCGTAGCCTCGCTGCTCTTCGCTGAGGTCGGTGTCAAGGAGCAGCTCCGTCATGCCGATGACGCCGTTCATCGGCGTCCTTATCTCGTGGCTCATGTTGGCCAGGAAGGTGCTCTTGGCCCTGCTGGCATCCTCGGCCGCCTCCTTGGCATCTCGCAGGCCTGCCTCCGCCCGCTTGCGGTCGGTGACGTCGCGGGAGTTGAGCACGATCCCCCGCACGGCGGGGTCCTCCAGCAGGTTGAGCGCCGTGATGTCCAGAACCCTCCGACCGCCATCGGCGTGCGGCAGGCGAAGCTCGAAGGCCTGGGGAAGGCCTGGGTTCTGCCGCGCTTGTTGCAACGCGGCGGAGGCTTTGTCCGTCTCCCCGGGGTCTACCATCTGCAGGAAGTTGGTCCCGACCGTCCGCCTGGGCTCGTAGCCCAGGACGCGCTCCAGGGCAGGGCTCTCGTAGCGGATCGTCCCCTCCTCCTCGAGTATGGTGATGATGTCCGAGGCGTTCCGGATGAGCGAGCGAAAACGCCGCTCGCTCGTGCGCAGCGCCTCCTCTGCCCTGTCGCGCGCCCTCACCATGCCGTCCAGCCGCGCCGCCACCAGGCAGAACAGCAAGACCGACCCGACCACTATCACGGGCACGTCTATGCCGTTTCCGACGAACGCCTGTACGGCGAGAACCGCGGGGGCCGTCAGCGTGGTCGCGACGAGCAGGGCCAGGCGTTGCCAGGTGAGACTCGGCTCTGAGGTGGTGGCGGCGTCCTCGGAGACGGTCGCCATCGAAGGGTGCAGGGCAGCCGTTCCCACGAGCACGTAGGCCAGGAGCCAACCGCTGTTGATCACGCCCTCCGCGGCGAAAGCGTCCCCGAACACGGTCCAGTTCAGGGCGGTGTTCGAGACCAGGACGAGGGCCACCCCCGCCGTGAGGAACACGTACGAGGCGGACACCCGCATCCCCGGGCGCGTCAAAAGCCTCGTCACGACGGCGAGCAGTATCAGGTCCAGGAGCGGGTAGACCGCCGAGAGGAGACGCTGCGTGGCGGGCACGCCGGCATCCCCGAAGGACGGGGGTATCAGGAAGACCCAGTAGAGCATGCCGACGCCCGTGGCGATGATCATGGCGTCTATCACGTGCCCCCAGCCTCCGGAGCGGGCGCGACGCAGGACCACCGGCGACAGCCCGGCGACCAGCAAGGTGTAGCCCAGGAAGTAGGGGGCGTCCGCCAGGGAGGGGAAGGTGACCTCCCGGTCCAGCGCTATCTCCTGGTAGTCCCAGACGACATCTCCGATGACGAACAAGAACAACCCGCCGAGTATCAGCCACCAGGGAACGGCCCGCGAACGCGCGCTAAGGTTGAGGTAGGTGCCGGCGGCCACCGCGGCGACGGAGCTGAGCCCGATCAGGGCGTACGCAACCGCTCGTACCACCTCGTCGCCAACGGCGAGGTAAGCGGTGATCGCCAGAACGCCGGCCACCAGGTAGAACAGCCAGAGCCTGGATACAGAAGCCAGGGTACCGACCTTTTCGCTCACCGACCTCGACTCCGTTTCCTATTTCCCCGGGTCGTGCTGTTCCTGGCATTGTAATCGGTTCTTGGCACCTTCTCGAAGATTCTCCCGCTTCGGGCCGAGCGCCTGTTCGAGATCTCTGCGCCTCGCGAGAGCCACCGGAGGGCGTGTTTTCCCGGGTCGGGGACGCGTTGCCCGGCGATCCGGCGCGTGCTACGGTGCCGCGTTACCGGAGATCCACGCAGAGGAGGACGCGGCGGTGGTGGGACTGGACTCGGATCTTGCGCGGGCCATCGACCGGGCCGTGGAGGAGAGGCGCGACGAGACGGTGGGGCTGTTGCAAGAGCTCGTGCGCATCCCGTCGGTCACGGGCGAGGAGGGCGCGGTGCAGGCGAGGGTCGAGCGCGCTTTCGAGGCGCGGGGCCTGTCCGTGGACGTGTGGGAGGCGAGACCCGAGGACGTCTCCGGTTACCTCGACCACGTCGGCGAGCAGGCGGCGTTCGAGAACCGCCCCAACATCGCCGGGGTACGCGCGGGACGGGGTGAGGGGCGCTCGCTCCTGTTGAACGCGCACGTGGACACGGTGGCGGGAGGGGACGCCTCCGCGTGGGAGCGCGACCCGTTTTCGGGGGCGGTCGAGGGGGACCTCGTCCACGGCCGCGGCTCGTGCGACATGAAAGGCGGGCTCGTAACCCACCTGGCGGCGCTCGACGCGCTCTCGGACGTCGGCGTGGAGCTGCGCGGGGACGTAACCGTGGCGGCCACGGTGGGGGAGGAGAACGGGGGGCTTGGCGCCCTCTCGACGGTGCTGCGGGGCTACAGGGCCGACGCGGCTCTCATAACGGAGCCCACGCGCCTTGCCCTCGTGCCGGCCCAGGGCGGCTCGCTCGTCTTCAGGCTCACGGTTGAGGGCCGCTCCGCCCACGCCGCCGTGCGCGACCAGGGCGTCTCCGCGATCGAGAAGTTCGTGCCGCTCTTCGAGGGTCTCATGGCGCTCGAAGGGGAGCGCGAGGCCACCCTGAGCCACCCGCTCTATGACGGCCTGAGCAACAAGGCGCCCGTGAACGTCGGGCTGGTGCGCGCGGGCAACTGGGCCTCCACCGTCCCCGAGTCGCTCGTCGCCGAGGGGCGGGTCGGCCTGATCCCCGGTGAGGAGATCGAGGTGCTCCGCGGGGTGGTAGCCGAGCGTATCGCCGCCGTCGCGCAGCGTGACCCGTGGCTGCGCGAGCATCCACCGAGGCTGGAGTGGTTCGGCGGCCAGTTCGCCCCGTCGGAGGTGTCGCCGGAAGCCCCGATCTGCGACGCGCTGAAGCTGGCGCACAAGCTGGTGACCGGCGCGGAGCCGCCCGTCGAGGGCGTGACCTACGGCGCGGACATGCGGCTCTTTATCCGGTTCGGGGAGACGCCCTGCGTGATGTACGGCGCCGGCGATGTCAACGACGCGCACGCCCCAAACGAGCACCTGAGCATCACGGAGCTCACGACCGCGACCAAGACCGTCGCCTGTCTGCTGGCCGACTGGTGCGGCGTGGCGGAGTAGTTTGACCGGGTTTTGGGCTGTGACTACAATTCGTGCCTGAAAACCCTGGGGTGGGTTAGAGGGAAAGGAAGCATTATGGAGCGGCATGGCATGCTACGGCGGCTCGCCGGTGGCGCGCGGAACGCGGCGCGCGTCGTCGGCGGTATTCCCGATGGGGGTAACCCGGACGCGGAGAAAGCATGACGGCGCCGAGGCCGGATCCCGCGTCGCAGCGGAGCGTGTTCCGCAGGAAGCCGGTCGACGCCTTCGTAACGGAGACCAGGCCGGACGCCGATGGCGGCGAGCTCGAGCGGTCCATAGGCCTCTTCCAGCTTACTATGTTCGGGGTCGGGGCCACGATCGGCACGGGTATCTTTATCGTGCTCACCGAGGCGGTACCGGAGGCGGGCCCAGCAGTCATCGTGTCCTTCATGCTCGCTGGGATCACGGCCGCGCTCACGGCGGTTTGCTACGCGGAGCTCGCATCGACCATTCCTGTCTCCGGATCGTCGTACTCCTACACCTACGCCACGATGGGGGAGATAGTGGCGTTCGGTGTAGCGGCTTGCCTGTTGCTCGAGTACGGCGTCTCCTCCGCCGCCGTGTCGGTCGGGTGGTCGCAATACCTCAACTCGCTGTTCTCCGACGTATTCGGCTTTCGCATGCCGGACGCTATACTCGCTGCGCCGGGCGAAGGCGGCGTACTCAACCTCCCGGCCATCGTGCTCGTGACGCTGTGCTGTCTGCTGCTCGTGCGCGGAGCGCGTGAATCCGCGCGGGCGAACACGATTATGGTCCTTATCAAGCTCGCGGTCCTCGTCCTGTTCATCGTGATCGGGTTCACGGCCTTTTCGGGCGATAACTTCGAACCGTTCGCCCCCTTCGGAATCGCTGGCATCGGCGTGGCCGCCTCGTCGATCTTCTTCTCTTTTATCGGCCTTGACGCCGTCTCGACGGCGGGCGAGGAGGTACACAACCCCCGCAGGAACCTGCCGCTCGCGATCCTCTTCGCGACCGTCGTCGTGACCACGTTTTACATTCTCGTGTCGGTCGCCGCGATCGGCGCGCAGCCGTATCAGGACTTCGCCGGCCAGGAGGCGGGTCTCGCGGCGATCCTGCGCAACATCACCGGCTCGAACGTGTGGTCCGCAATCCTGGCCGCGGGCGCGGTCATCTCGATCTTCAGCGTGACGCTGGTCACGCTCTACGGGCAGACGCGCATCCTGTTCGCCATGGGACGCGACGGGATGCTCCCTGAGGTTTTTCACCGGGTGGACCCGAGCACTCTCGCCCCGGTTCGCAATACGATAATCGTCGGCCTCTTCGTCGGGGCGCTCGCGGGGTTCGTGCCGCTCGGCGTGCTCATAGACCTGACGAGCATGGGAACCCTGGTTGCCTTTACTGTGGTGTCGATCGGCGTTATCATCCTGCGTCGCACCCAGCCCGATCTACCTCGGGGATTCAGGGTCCCGTTCTACCCGGTAACGCCCGTGCTCAGCGCGGCGTCCGCGATCTACATAATGTCCGGGTTGCCTCTGACCACGTATGGGCTATTCGTGGTGTGGTTGGGGATCGCGGCGATCATCTACTTCACCTACAGCGTCAGGCACTCGCAGCTGGCGCACGGCCACGCGGTCGCCACGGAGGAGGAAGAATGAGGTACCTGGTCGGCCTCTCCGCCGACCGGGGAGGACACGACGCGCTCGCCCTTGGCCGCATGCTGGCCAGCAGCGGCGACGTCACCCTCACGGTGTGCATCGTCCTCCCCGAAGTCTGGGGGCACCCCTCGCTCGCTCGCGTGGACGCAGAGTACGCCGCGTTCCTGAAGCAATACGCCGAGGATGCGATCTCAGAGGCGCGCGAGTTTCTCGGGGACGGCGTGCGGGCCGAGTTCATGACCAAGCCCGCCGCCTCGGCGACTGAGGGGCTTGTCGCCGTCGCAAGGGAGACGGACGCCTCGCTGGTCGTCCTCGGCTCCGCGCGGCACGGACCGATAGGCAGGTTCACGGTCGGCAGCGTCACCAACGAGATGTTGCACTCGTCTCCGGTCCCCGTGGTGCTCACCCCGAGGGGATTGCGCCCGTCTTCGGACGCGCGGCTCAGGCGCGTCACCTGCGCGTTCGCCGGGACCACCCGCTCCCAGACCGCCTTCGATGCCGCGCTGCAGCTCAGCAAGCGCCACGGTGTGCCGCTGCGGCTAGCCACCCTCGTCGTTCGCGACAGGCAGATGTACCCCTCGCAGGTAGGCTACGACGCGGAGCGTCTCGTCATCGAGCAGTGGCGGGCGCAGGCGGCCGAGGCTCAGGAGAAGGCGCTGGCCGAGATTCCCGGCGACGTGGCGGTGGAGGCCGGCGTCTTCTCCGGCCGTGACTGGGAAGACGCGCTCGACGCGCTTCCGTGGGAAGACGGCGAGCTGCTCGTCGTGGGGTCCAGCCGGCTCGGGCCCGTGGCGAGGGTCTTTCTCGGCTCCAACTCCACCAAGATCATCCGTAGCTCGCCCGTGCCGGTGCTGGTCATCCCCCGCGGCGCCGAAGTGTACCTGCAAGACGACGTGTAGGGGCGGTTCGCGTAGGGGCGGTTCGCGAACCGCCCCGCTACGCGTCCTGATTCAGGCCAACGCCGCCAGCAGGCGGTCGTTCTCCTCGGGCGCCCCGAGGGATACCCTGCTCCACCCGACCGGGTAGCCGAGCGCCTCGCCCTCGCGCACCAGCACGCCGGTTCTCTCGAAGACCTTCGGCACGGCGCGGACCATCACGAAGTTCGTGTGCGAGGGCACGTACTCTAGGCCCGCCGCCTCGAAGCCCGCCTGGACGCGTTCGCGCTCTACCTTCATGAGGCGCGAGCGTTGCGCGATGGCTCCCTGCAGACGCATCGAGACCGTGGCGGCCGCCTGACCCGCCTGATTCACGCTGAACGGCACGTGGGCGCGCCAGACGTGATCCGCCAGAGGCTCCGAGGCGATGCCGTAGCCGATCCTGAGCGCCGCTAGCCCGTGCACCTTGGAGAAGGTCCTGGTGGAGACGACGTTCGCGGAGTCGAGGGCCAGGCGGTGCGAGCCGGCGTACAGGGGGTCGTCGACGAACTCGTAGTAGGCCTCGTCCAGGATCAGGAGCACGTCCTCCGGCAACGCCCGCGCGAACGATCGCACCTCTTCGAGGGGCAGATACGTGCCCGACGGGTTGTTCGGGTTGCAGAGGATCACGACCCGCGTCTCGCCCGAGACGGCGTCGAGCATGGCGCCCAGGTCGGCCCTGTGGTGCTCGTCCAGGGGGACCTTGCGCGCCCGCAGCCCGACCACGCTGGCGGCCGAGACGTAGAAGGGAAACGAGGGCCAGGCGATGACGAGTTCCCCGGGTCGGTCCACCACCTGCATAAGGTCGACAAGCACCTCGCTCGTGCCGTTCCCGACGACGACGTTCTCGATGCCGACGCCGGGGTTCGCCTCGGCTATCGCCTCGCGCAGCGGGTCGGAGTCGCGGTCGGGGTAGCGTCCGGCCCTTGCGAGGGATTCGACGACCGCCTCCCTCGCCTCGGGGAGCGGGCCGAAGGATAGCTCGTTCATCGTCAACTTGACGTAGTCCTTCGAGCCGCGGTCGACCGAGATCTCTTCCTCCAGCCGCGGCGGGTGGTAGGGGCGTATCTCGTCCAGCACGGCCCTTAGCTTCAAACCAGCCTTCCTCTCCGAGAGACAAACTACCTGCAGCAGAAGATAGTGCACCCGAGCGGCGCCCGCAACGCGGGCCGGCGGTTTGACCGGGCCACTTGCGGTCAATACAATCCGTAACACACGGCATTAGTGCCAAGGGTTGATTAGCGAGGGGTAGCCTTGGAGACACCGGGCCCGCAGCCGACTATCGAGCAGAACGTCACAAGCCAGTCCGAAGAGCTCTCGCGCGCGATCACCGCGCCGCTGCTGTTCTTCTACGTGCTGGGGGACGTCCTGGGGTCCGGCATCTACGCCCTGATCGGGGTTATGGCGGGCAACGTCGGGGGCGCGTTCTGGACCTCTTTCGTCGTCGGGGTGGCTGCCGCCATGCTGACCGGCTTCGCCTACGCGGAGCTGATAACCAAGTACCCGCGCGCGGCGGGCGCGGCCCTGTACACAGATAGGGCGTTCAATAACCGCTTCTTTACCTTTCTCGTGGCGTTCTGCACGGTGGCCGCGAGCCTGGCTGCCACTGGCGCACTGGCGTTGGCGTTCAGCGGGTACTTCCTGGAGTTGTTGCAGGCGCTCTTGAGCGTGCCGCTACTCCTGGCGGCCCTCGTCTTCGTCGTCGTGCTGGCGTACGTCAACTTCCGCGGCATCTCCGAGTCGGTAAAGGCCAACCTGGCCATGAGCGTCACCGAGCTCGCGGGCCTGGCGCTGGTGCTTCTGATCGGGGTCCTGGTCTTTGTCGGCGGCGGCGCTGATCTCAACCGCCCCTTCGAGTTCAACGAGGGTAGCTCCCCGGTGCTGCTGGCCCTCGCCGGCGCCACGCTCGCGTTCTTCGCGATGACCGGCTTCGAGAACGCGGCGAACGTGGCCGAAGAGGTTCGGGACCCGAGCAGGGTCTACCCGCTTGCGCTGCTGGGGGGCATGGCTACGGCGGGCTTGATCTACCTGCTCATCTCGTTTATCGCCTCGATGGTCGTGCCGACGGACACGCTCGCCCAATCCGACGTGGCGCTGCTCGAGGTGGTGCGGCAGGGCTTGCCCGCCTTCCCCGGCTGGGTGTTCGCGATCATAGCGTGCGTGGCGATAACCAACACCTGCCTGGTCTCCCTGATCACCCAGTCGAGGATCATGTACGGCATGGCGCGCGAGGGCGTGGCCCCGCGCGTCTTCGCCCGCACCCACCAGTCCCGGCGCACGCCGTGGGTGGCTATCGTGTTCACCACGATCATCGCGCTGGTCCTGATCGTCGGCGTCGGGGAGGAGGGTGTCAACACCCTGGCCAGCGCCACCGTGGCGTTCCTGCTGGCGGTCTTCGCCCTGGTGTGCCTCTGCGCGCTCGTACTGCGCCGCGACAGCGTCTCCCAGGAGCACTACACGGCGCCGACCGCGATCCTCGTCCTCGGGGTGGTGGTGAACATCGCGCTGCTGCTCTATGTGATGGTGACCGACCTCCAGGGCGTCGTCGCGGGGGACATAACCCTCAGGGCGAGCGTGGTCGTCGTGTGCCTGCTGATGCTCCTGATAGGGGTCGGGCTGTACTTCGTGAACAACTTGGCGCAAAGCAGGCTTGACTCGTCGCGTACGCGCGACGGCGGTAGTTGAAGGCGACGCTTTGTTAGGCGGACCATGGCCCACGTCCTGATCGCCACAGACGGCTCGGAGCAGTCGCTGAAGGCGGCCCGTTACCTGCGCACGCTGATCGACCCCGCCTCGCTCGACAGGGTCACCGTGCTCGCCGTGATCCGTCCCCTGGCCGCGGTGCCTTTCGCGAGCGACTTCGGCGAGGAGGACCACGCCGCCCAGCAGGCGGGCGGCCTCGAAGGTTACTCGTTCCAGCGGGCGGCCCAGGAGGCCGTCGAACGCGTCGCGGAGGAGCTAGAGGACCTGACCCCGCGGGTGGACACCCTGGTTCGCGGCGGCGCGCCCGCGGACCAGATCATCCGCGCCGCCTCCGAGCTCGAAGCCGACCTGATCGTGATCGGTGGCAGGGGTAAGGGGGCGGTGGCGGCCATCGTGCTTGGCAGCGTCGCCTACCAGGTGCTGCACCACGCGCCATGCCCGGTGCTCGTCACGCGGTAGGAGCCGGCGTCGCCGGGTGTATAGTTAGCGGAAAGGTACCAGGAGAGCCCGCGGAGGAGATTTGGATAGTCTTTTCGACGCCGCAGACGGCGGCGAGAACAGGGAGGAGCGCCTGGGAGAGCTTTCCAGGCAGGTGGCGGTGTGCACCAAGTGCGACCTGGCCCTGAGCCGAACCAACACCGTATTCGGCACCGGCGACCCCAACTCGCCGCTCGTGCTGATCGGAGAGGGACCGGGCGAGAACGAAGACGCCACGGGGCTGCCGTTCGTGGGGCGGGCGGGCAAGCTGCTGGACGACATCCTGGCGGCCGTGAACCTGACCCGGGGCCAGATCTACCTGACGAACATAGTCAAGTGCCGGGCCGCGGTCGAGGAAGGCGGGCGCATGAAGAACCGCCAGCCAAGGACGAGCGAGATCAGGGCCTGCAACCCCTATCTCCAGGGCCAGATCGAAGCCATAAAGCCGGAGCTCTTGCTCTGTCTCGGCGGGCCCGCCGCGAAGACCCTCATAGACAAGGACTTCCGCATTACCAAGGATCGCGGCCAGTGGTACGACCTGGAGGGCGGCGTCAGGGCGATGGCTACTTTCCACCCGGCCTACGTTCTGAGGCAGCGCGGCGAGGATCTGCAGAACACCAAACGCCTCGTCTGGAAGGATATTCAGAACGTACACGCCGAGTACCGAAAGGCGATGGAGCAGCGCGGTTAGCTACGGGCGAGCCGAAGGTAATAATGTTCATACCGTAATTCGGCGTCGCCTGCTATTATTTGGCGTGGCTCAGTCAAACGTCGAGAAGGATTACTGGAAAACGTGGTAAGCACAATCTCCGGCAGCCGCATGATGGACGGCGTAGACAAGGACATCCTGAACCTCATCCAGAAGGAATTCCCGCTGGAGCGGGAGCCTTTCGCGGCGATCGGACGCCAGATAGGAATCGGGGGCGGGGAGGTCATCCGCCGCATAGAGGCGCTCAAGCGGGGCAGGGTTATTAGGCAGATCAGCGCGATCTTCGACACCCGCGTCCTCGGATACGAGTCGAGCCTGGTCGCGGCCAGGATCCCGCCTCAGCGGCTCAACGAGGGCGCCAAGGCCATAAACTCCCACCCCGGCGTCTCCCACAACTACGAGCGCAACAACGACTTCAACCTCTGGTACACCGTGGCCGTCCCGCCTGACTCGCGCCTCGGGCTCGAGGACACCGTCGACGTGCTGCACCGCATCAGCGGCTCCGAGAAGACCCGCGTCCTCCCTACCCTGAAGCTCTTCAAGATCGGGGTCACCCTGGACTTGAAGGAGGGCGCGACCGCCAGGAAAGAGGCCCCGCAGTACGGGGAGACCGACCGCGAGGAGGCAGACCGGAACATCTCCGAGGAGGACAAGGCGGCGATCCGCGCCCTGCAAGAGGATATTCCCCTCACGCCGCGGCCCTTCGACCTGTGGGGCAAAGACGTCGGGCTGTCCTACGAAGAGCTCATCGAGCGCGCCCACGACCTGCAGCGGCGCAAGATCATGCGCCGCTTCTCGGCCGTCCTCTACCACCGCAAGGCGGGCTTCCGGGCCAACGCGATGGGCGTCTGGAAGGTGCCGGAGGAGCGCATAGAGGAGGTCGGCGACGCCTTCGCCCACTACCAGGCGGTCTCCCACTGCTACCAGCGCCCCACCTACGAAGACTGGCCGTACTCGGTCTTCTCGATGGTGCACGGCCGCAGCGTCGATGAGTGCGAGGCGGTCCTGGACGCTATGGCCGCAGAGACGGGCCTCACCGAACGGCTCTCGCTTTACTCCACCCGCGAGTACAAGAAGACCAGAGTGCGTTACTTTACGCCGGAGATGGAGGCCTGGGAGAGGCTCTACGCCGGCGTCCTGCGCTAGTCGTCAGGTTTAGGGCTAGGATTTTTGCCGGGCGCCGTTTAGCGGCGCCGCTCGTGGAGCGATGACGGGGACTGTTGAAGCCGGGCTCGCCCCGCCGGCGTCCGTAACCTGACGCCCCGAGACTCCCGGTTAACTGGATCACACAGACACCCCGGACCTGTCTGGAAGTCGGCCCCTTGTTTGATACAGTGTAGTTACAATATGACTTATTTTAGAAGGACGTTTCTAAGGACAATTTCTGTAGTGGTCGTGGGGGGTCGGCGTTGAGGCGTGCCGAGGTTCCCGTCGCCGGGACGCTTTCTTTCGGTGTCCTGCTGGTCTCACAGCTGGCGGCGACGGCGGGTTTCATGTTCGTCATGCCGTTCATGCCGCTGTACGTGCAGCAGCTTGGTGTGGAGAATGCTGGGGACGCCGCGGCGTGGGCCGGGCTGTTGAACACGGCGACCGCGGTCACGATGGCGCTCGCGGCGCCTCTGTGGGGCCGGCTCGCCGACCGGATGGGGCCCAAGGCCATGCTCATGCGGGCGGCCTTTGCCGGGGCGCTTATCGTGGGGCTGATGGGGCTCGTCACGAGCCCCTGGCAGATGCTAGGCCTCAGGCTCGTGCAGGGCACGCTAACGGGGACGGTCGCGGCGGCGACGGTTCTCGTCTCGGCTACGGCGCCGCGGGGCAAGGCCGGTCAGAGGCTCGGGACCCTGCAGATGGTCATCTTCCTGGCCGCGGCCGCGGGACCGTTCATGGGCGGGCTCTTCGCGGAGCTCGTCGGCATAAGGGCTTCCTTCGGGGTTACGGCTGCCCTGCTCTTCGTCTCGGGTGTGCTGGTCCTCTTCGGGGTAGAGGGAGCCGAGCACGCCGCGGAGGAAGATGAGGGGCAGGCCGATCCGGCGAAGCCGCTGCCCAGGATGGCCCTGGCCTTGGGACTGATCCCGCTCTTCTTCGTGCAGTTGGCGATCACCGGGGTGCAGCCGGCGATGCCCGGCTTCGTCGCGGAGCTGACGGGCGCCGCCTCCGGGATAGCCGGTCTCTCGGGGCAGCTTCTCGGCGCCGGCGCGCTGGCCGCCGCGCTCGGTTCCCTGGTCGGGGGAAGGCTGGCGGGTCGGTTCGGGGCCCAGCGCGTCATGATCCTCGCCCTATTCCTCGCAGGGCTCGCCTCGCTGCCGCAGGCGGCGGTGACTTCGATCCCGGAGCTCTTCGCCCTGCGCGTGATCTCGAGCTTCGCCCTCGGCACGGTCATCCCGGTCGCCAACCTGGTCGTGCGCGGCTCGGTCCCGGCCGAGAGGCAGGGCGAGGCCTTCGGAATCACGGCCTCGGCGACCTCCGTGGCCATCGGGCTTGGACCGCTCGGCGGCGGGCTGCTGGCAGCCTCGTTCGGTTTCGGCGCGCCGTTCCTCGTGCCTGGCATCCTGCTACTCGCCGCGTCCGCCGCCCTGGTCGTTCTCGTCGCGACCGCGACGCCGCGCTACGTCAGGCTGCTCAAGCTGGTCTTCGCGAGCCTCGTCAGCTAGGACGCTACGCCCGGCTGCGCCGGGCTTGTCAGCAATTCAGCTTCTCGGCTAGCTCGACGAAATCCCTCGCGACAACGTCGAACGCCGGGTCCGGCGGGTCTGCCTCCTTACCCGAACCGAACTCGAGGGGGCGGGGGACGTAGGCGGTGCGCAGACCGTTGTCTCTTGCGGCGCGGAGGTCGTCTATGTGGGCGGCGACCATCGTGACCTGATCTGGACGGAGGTCGAGCAACTCCGGGGCCATCAGGTAGGTCTCGGGGTCGGGTTTGTAGTGGCGCACAAGCTCGGCGGAGAGGATCAAGTCCCACGGCAGCCCCGCGCGCCTGGCCATGTTGGTCAGGAGGGCGACGTTTCCGTTCGAGAGCGGGGCAATGATGTGGTATCGCTTTATTCGCGCGAGCCCTTCGACGGCGTCGGGCCAGGGGTCGAGGCGGTGCCAGACCCGGTTGAGATGGTCCTTCTCGGCCTTGGTCAGCCCCTCGACGCCGAACTCGTCGAGCAGTTCCAGCAGCGAGGCGTGGTGCAGATCGTCGAGCTTCGTCCACGGGAGCTCGCCCCTCCGTACGCGGTCCATGGATGGCGCGTACCTGCTCCTCCAGGCGTCGGCGAAGGCCGGCCAGTCCGCGTCGAGATCCTTCTTTCGGGCAAGCGCTTCTCCCTCCCGGATCACGGCCGAGCGCCAGTCCACGACGGTGCCGAACACGTCGAAGACGAGGGCCTTCACGTCGAGGGTCACTTCGCCCTGCAGACGGAGCAAGGCTGGGCGCGGAACTTGCGGTGCATCGCTTCCATTTCCGGTTGGTAGCGCTCGAAACGGTCTTCCATCTCTCCTCCGGGTCGCGCGAGGGCGAAGCTAGGCCGTCTTCGAGGCCTCCAGCAGCCCCACGTCCCAGAGGACGGCCTCCACGGTCTTCTCGTCGGTCGCAGGGAGGGCTGGACCTCGGACGGTAGGGGAGATGGGGACGCCGAGCCTCCGCATGGCGAGCTTGATGGCGCTTATGGGGGGATCGCTTTGGGCGCCCAGGGTGACGAGGGTGAGGACCTTGCGGTGCAACTCCGCGGCGGTGGTCAGGTCGCCGCTGCGGGCCGACCCGACGAGGTCGACGAAAAGCCGTGGGGCGACGTTCGCGAAGGCGCAGATCGAGCCGTCCGCGCCCGCGAGGAGGGAGGGCAGGATCAGGTCCTCCCACCCGCACAGGACGGAGAAGTCGGGCCTCGCGGGCTTGACCTCCCGGAGCACGCTCACCAGGTGGTTGTACTCGGTGACGGTGTCCTTGAGGCCGACGACGTTGGGGCGCTTCTCGGCGAGCCTGGAGATCAGGGCCGGCGAGAGATCTATACCGGTGAGCATCGGGAGGTTGTAGATCACGACGGGCACGTCAACCGACTCGGCCACGGCCGCGAAGTGCCGGAAAAGGCCCTCCTCCCCGACCTTCCAGTAGAACGGCGAGACGACGAGGACGGCGTCGGCGCCAACCCTCTCGGCGTGGCGGGCGAGCTCCACCGTCTCGCGCGTGCCGGTCGCGCCAACCCCGATCACGAGCGGCACCCGTCCCCCGACCATCCGCACGATCTCCTCCGCAAAGTGCTTGCGCTCGTCCGCGGTGAGGTGCGAGGCTTCGCCGGTGCTCCCGAGCGGTGAGATGCCGCTCACTCCTGCCTCCAGAAAGCGTTCGACCACCGCCTCCGCGGCGACGAGGTCAACGTCCTCCCGCTCGTCGAAGGGCGTGACCATCGCGGGCATGAGTCCGTCGAACATTTGCGTGACCTCCAGGATCGAAAGCTAGGAGTCATCTATACCCCGTTTGCCGATTCCGTCCCCCAGACCAGCTTGGCAACCTCGACAGCGCCATATAATGGCTCTTTTGGTCGAATGTTTGAGAGGAGACGGTTTATGGAGGTACGGGTAGGGGCCCAGATCCATCCTCAGCAGGCCAGCTACCAGGAGATGCGCGACGCGTGGCTGAGGGTCGAGGAGATGGGCGCGGACACCCTCTTTAACTGGGACCACTTCTATCCGCTCTACGGCGACCCCGACGGCAAGCACTTCGAGTGCTGGACGCTCCTTGCCGCGATGGCCGAGATCACCGAGAGGGTCGAGTTCGGGGCACTGGTGACGTGCAACTCCTACCGCAACGCCAATTTGCTCGCGGACATGGCGCGCACGGTAGACCACATCTCCGGGGGCAGGCACATCCTGGGTATCGGGAGCGGCTGGTTCGAGCGGGACTACGACGAGTACGGCTACGACTTCAAGACGGCGCCGGATCGGCTACGCGACCTCGACGCCTCGATGCCGATTATCGAGGAGCGGCTGAGGAAGCTGAACCCCCCCGCGGTGCGAGATCCCCTGCCTATCCTGATCGGGGGCGGAGGGGAGAAGGTGACGCTGCGCATAGTCGCCGAGCACGCGCACATCTGGCACGGCTTCGGCGATCCCGAGCAGGCCGGACGCAAGAGCAGGATCCTGGACGACTGGTGTGAGAGGGTCGGGCGCGACCCGAACGAGATAGAGCGCTCCGCCAACGTCCGGCCGAACCAGATCCCAAGCGCCGACCTCTACGTCGAGAACGGCATCACGCACCTCCTGGTCGGCGTCGGCGGCCCGGACTACGACCTGAGTCCCCTGCAGGACCTCATCGCCTGGCGCGACGACTACCGTGAGCGCAACGGGGAGGTGGCCGCGAGCTAGGCTCGTTCGCGGCAAACCGAAGGAGGCAGTGGTGGAGAACTTTACCCCGGTCAGCGGGCTTCTCGGGGGTCTGCTGATCGGGCTCGCGGCCACGCTGCTGCTGGTGCTGAACGGGCGCATCAGCGGGATCAGCTCCATCGTAGGCGACCTGCTGGCCTCGAAGGGCAACGACACCGTATGGCGCGCGGCGTTCGTCGTGGGCCTACTGCTCGGGGCCTCTGCTTACGTGCTGGCGGCGGGCGCCGCCAGGCCGATCACGATGCAGGCGTCGGTGCCTGTGCTCGCGGTCGCGGGGCTCCTGGTCGGTTTCGGAACCCGCCTGGGCTCCGGCTGCACCAGCGGCCACGGGGTCTGCGGTATCGCGCGCCTCTCGAGGCGTTCGATCGCCGCCACCGCGGTGTTCTTCGTGGTGGCGATGCTAGTCGTTTTCCTCTCCCGCCACGTGCTATGAGGATGGCCGTCGCGCTGTTCGCCGGTGCGCTCTTCGGCCTCGGGCTGGCCGTGTCGGGGATGATGAACCCGGCCAAGGTCATCGGCTTCCTGAACGTCGCCGGGGAATGGGACCCGACCCTGGCTTTCGTCATGGGCGGCGCGTTGCTCGTGACCATACCCGCCTTCCGTCTGACCCTGAAACGCTCACGCCCGCTCCTGGCCGACGGCTTCGTGTTGCCCACCAGGGACACCCTGGATGCTCGTCTGCTCGGGGGAGCGGCGCTGTTCGGTGTGGGCTGGGGATTGTCCGGGTTCTGCCCCGGTCCGGCGGTGGCGGCCCTGACCACGGGACTCGCGCCTGTGTTCGTGTTCGTGGCGGCGATGCTGGCAGGGATGGCCCTCCACGCGTGGCTCTCTGCGAGGCCCGACTCCAGCGTAATCGCGGACGGCGACACCACAGCAGGTCGAACCGGTTAGAGACTCGCTAGAGCGTCTACCAGACTCCCGAACGACCCTGGGAAGATAGATCTCCCCAGGGTCGTTCCCTAAGAGATCGCTTGGTCGAGGTCCGCGATGAGGTCTTCTTTGTCCTCGATGCCAACGGAGAGGCGCAGCAGCCCGTCTGTCACGCCTCGCGCCTCGCGCTGCTCTCTGGGGATGGCCGCGTGGGTCATGGTTGCGGGGTGCGTGATCAGGGACTCCACGCCTCCCAGGGACTCGGCGAAGTGGACCACCCTTGTCTTCTGCACCGCAGCATAAGCCGCCTTCGCGCCACCCTCGAGCGTGAACGAGACCATCCCCGAGAAGCCGCTCATCTGACGCTTGGCGAGCTCGTGCTGCGGGTGGCTCGGGAGGCCGGGGTAGCTGACTGTGTCGACCTCGGGGTGGTCTTGCAAGAACCGGGCGACGGCGAGCGCGTTCTCCTCATGCTGGCGCATGCGGATGGCCAGGGTCTTGAGGCCCCTTAGCACGATCCAGGAGTCGAACGGCCCAGGAACCCCGCCAGCCGCGTTCTGGTAGAACTTCATCGCCTCGTGGTATTCCTCGTTCGAGGTGACGGCCACCCCGCCGATCACGTCGGAGTGCCCGCCCATGTACTTGGTCGTCGAGTGGACGACAATGTCCGCGCCGAGGGAGAGCGGGTTCTGGAAGTACGGCGAGGCGAAGGTGTTGTCCACCGCGACGATCGCCCCCCGCTCGTGGGCCATCCCGGCCAGCAGCTCGATATCCGAGAGGGTGAGCAGCGGGTTGGTGGGCGTCTCGATCCACAGCAACTTTGTCTCTGGCCTGAGCTCCCCCTCCACCGAGGCCGGGTCGGAGGTGTCGGCGTAGGTGAACTCGAGGCCGACCGAGCCGCGGAGGACTTTGTCGAAGAGGCGGTAGGTGCCGCCGTACAGATCGTCCCCGGCCACCACGTGATCCCCCGGCGAGAGGAGGCTCATCATCGCGACCGTCGCGGCCAGGCCGGAGGCGAAGGCGAGGCCGTGCTCCCCGCCCTCGAGGGCCGCAACGCACTCTTCGAGCGCGGTGCGGGTCGGGTTGCCCGTGCGGCTGTACTCGTAGCCCTTGTGCTGACCGGGTGCTTCCTGGGTGTAGGTCGAGGTCTGGTAGATCGGGACTATCGTGGCGCCGGTGGCTGGGTCTGGCTCCTGGCCCACGTGGATGGCCTTCGTGGCGAACCTCATCTATCCCTCCCCAAAGACGCGGTAGGGGCCTTTCAGGTCTTCTGGCGTGGCGCCCGAGTTGGCGAGGACCCACTCGTCGTCGAAGACCTTCGAGACGTAGTTGCGCCCGGTGTCGGGTAGCAGCACCACCACCACGGCGCTCTCGGGCAGCTCCCTGGCCGCCCTGACCGCCGCGACCACCGCCATACCGCACGAGCCGCCGACGAACAGGCCCTCCTCGCGCATCAGCTGTCTCGTCATCAGGAAAGACTCGCGGTCGTCGACCTGGATCACCTGGTCCACCACCTCGGGGTCGTGGTTGCCAGGGTAGAAGTCCTCGCCGACTCCCTCGACCGCGTACTGGTGGATGTTCTCCGGGTCGGAGAAAATGGATCCCTCGGGGTCCGCGCCGACTATCCTTACGTCCCGGCTCATCTCTTTCAGGTAGCGTCCGACACCGGTGATGGTGCCGCAGGTGCCCATCCCGGCGACGAAGTGCGTGACGCGTCCGTCCGTCTGCTCCCACACCTCCGGCCCCGTCGTCTCGTAGTGAGAGAGGGGGTTGGCCGGGTTCTCGTACTGGCCCGGCTTGATGCCGCCGGGGATCTCGTGCGCCAGCCGCTCCGCGACCGAGTAGTAGCTCTCGGGGTCCTCCGGAGGCAGGCTCGGGGTCACGACGACCTCGGCGCCGAGGGCCCTCAGGAACTCCTGCTTCTCCTTGCTAACCTTGTCCGGCATCACGCAGATGCAGCGGTAGCCCTTGACCGCCGCCGCGATAGCCAGCCCGGCCCCAGTGTTCCCACTGGTTGGCTCGACGACGGTTCCGCCTGGCTTGAGGAGCCCCTCCTTCTCCGCCACCTCGATCATCTTCACGGCGGGCCTGTCCTTCACCGACCCGCCGGGGTTGAGGTACTCGACCTTCGCCAGCAGCCGGGCCCGGATTCCCTCGCCCCGCTCGACGCGCGCGAGCCGGACGAGGGGCGTGTTGCCTACGGCGTCGATTACGTTCTCGTAGTAGTCCATGACGGGGCAGTATAATGCGCCCCGTGCAAAAGGACCTCTGGAAAGCGGACAGGGTGCCGGGGGACGTCGAGCTGGCCATCTGGACCGCCGGGGATGGCCCCGAGCCCCTGATCTGCCTGCACGGCATCACAGCCCAGCACCGCGCCTACAACGCCCTGGCACGAGAGATCACGCCCCCCCACTCCCTCGTCGGCGTGGACCTGCGCGGCAGGGGTGACTCGGATAAACCCGACTCGGGCTACGGGCTCGAGGCGCACGCTAGCGACGTGATCCGGGTCCTCGACCACCTCGGCCTGCAAGACGCCACGATCTGCGGCCACTCCATGGGCGGCTTCGTCGCGCTACGGACCGCGCTCTCTTATCCCGAGCGTGTCCGCGCCATCCTCCTGCTTGACGGCGGTTGGCCTCGCGTCGAGGCAGATCCCGAATCGATGTCGGAGGAGCAAGAACAGGAGGTGGCCGCGATAGAAGAAGGCCTGCAGCGGGCCTTCCGGCGCCTGGACATGACCTTCGAGAGCCCCACGGACTACCTGAACTTCTGGTTCCCGGACCAGAACCTGACCCCGGGAGACCTCCCGCCCGACCTGGCGGACTACTACCTCTACGACCTCGAGGAGGTCGAAGGCGGCTACAGGCCCAAAGCCTCGCGCGCCGCGGCCGAGGAGGATTCCACTTCCGTCTCGTCCGAAGCGCCGACCCTGGAGGACCTGCGGAACGTAAGCTGCCCCGTCGCCCTGGTGCGCGCCTCGCAGGGGTTCTTCCCGGGGAGCGAGCCGTTGATCTCCGACGAGACCAGGGAAGCAATGGCTGGGGCGCTCGACCTCCGCTTGGACACCCGCGTCGATGGGGCCACCCACTACACCATGCTCTGGCCGGAACACGCGCCAAAGTGGGCCGGCGTTCTGCGCGACAATGGCTGGCGCTGCTGAGAGGCGCAGCCGCGTTGTGGCGAGGAAGATCCTACTTCCATCCTCCGGTCCCGTTCTCGAGTTCTCGCCGCTAGCGCGGATGGCACTCATTCATACCGTCGCATATCTATACGACCGTGTAGCAAAGCGCCTGGCGCGATCCTGTGCCGGGGGGCTACGTTGCGACCCTGCGCCTATCGGACCTCGGCTATGCAAGTTCCGGCATACGAACTTCCGAGAAAGCCCCTACTAGGCACTCGGGTGAATAGGGGCGAGAAGAATGGCCACGCAGGGCCCTAGAAGCCATCCCCGTAGCCCTGGCCTCGGCCCTGCCCTCGGCTCCGGTCCCGGCGTGTGTCGACGGAGGCTTGGTAGACCTTCCACGGTGCGTGCGGGTCGTCGCCCTCCTGCTCTCCCTCTAGTTCGCCGCTGCGGAGCATCTGGCGGATGCGCTCGGGTGTCCTCCCGAGGAGCTTCGCGGCCTTCTCGACGCTGTAGAAGTCCTCTCCCGGCTTCTCCTGCATGGGGGTATCGTATCCCAATGGACCTGGGCTATGCAGTATGCTGGATACAGACTTCCGGGAACCCTCCTTCTAGACACTAGGGTGAATAAGTCGCCACAAGATGTGCCGATGGGCTGATGCCTATCCCGAGACTTATTGGGACAATCACACCATTGTGGCTCAATACCTAGTGACGATGGACATAGAGACGGCCGACCCGCTGCTGTCCATAGACCGGCTGGCGGAGGTCGTGAGGGAGGCTATCCTCCCTTCCCTGGAGGCCTTGACGGACCTCCAGGCGCGGGGCAAGGTAGTGACAGGAGGCTACCCAGTTGGTGAGCGCTTCTTGGTGATGGTGGTGGAGGCCGACTCCGAAGAGGAGCTCCAAGAGGTGCTAGACGAATTGCCCCTTTCCGACGAGGCGAAGGTTAAGGCGACACCGTTGCGGGGCTTCGGCGCATGACGCCGTTCCCGCTAGCCCCTAGCCCTGGTCCGCCAAGACGACGCGAGCCTACTTCGCCCACGGTGCCGGACCGGGGCTACGCGGCCTTCCGAGAACATCCCAAATCCGCAGTCGGGTGAATAGGGCTCGGCCACGCCCCAAGCCTGTGCCCCGGTACGGGTCCCCATACCGGGGCACAGGCTTACCAAGAGCAGGCGCACGTTGTGTGCGACACACAGGATCGCGGACAGCGGGGATCGCGACACCTAGCGACGGATCGTTGCTACCGGTTGTGCGGGTCGTGGCGAGCGGCGGCCCCCGATCGCGCGCGGTAGGGGTAGGGGAGCGGGGAATGCTACCGCGAACTGCCGAGAACGCCTCTACTAGGCACTTCGGTGAATAGGGGGCACGAAGAAGGGGGTCGAGGCTGCTACGACTCGCCCCCTCGGTGGCTTGCCTAGCTGGCCGCCGCCGACGCTACCCGATGCCACGCGGTGCGTAGCGGAGCCGCATTCCCCTGCCGCAAGGACCGAGGGCAACTTGACCACAAGCTCGCCCTGCGAACCTCATGACCCGTCGAAGATTCTTGCAATCATACATACTGGTCAGTATAACTAAGCTGTGGCCGAAAAAGCGTCACAGACAAGAAACAAAGAGAAGACGCGCCGAAGGTTGTTGGCCGCCGCCCACGAGTTGTTCTACGGGGAGGGCATCTGCGCTACCGGGGTCAGCGCGGTAGCCGAGAGGGCCGGGGTTACGAAGATGACCCTCTACGCCCACTTCCCCTCTAAGGACGATCTCGTGGCCGCGTACCTGGAAGACAACGACCGGCGCTGGCGGGAGTTTCTGGAGGAGAAACTTTCGGGTCACGAGGCTTCGCGCGACAGGCTCCTGGCTGTCTGCGATGCCTACCGGGAGTATTTCACGGCCAGAGAGATGCGGGGTTGCGCCTTCGTTAACTGCGCCGCGGAGTTCCCCAACCCCGACCACCCCGCGCGACGGGTGATCAGGCGGCACAAGGCCGGGGTGCGAGAGCGGCTTCGGGACCTCGCCGCCGAGGCCGGCGCGGAGGACTCCGCGACGTTGGCCGAGCGTCTGTTCGTCGTGCTGGAGGGCGCCTACGTCACCGGCGCCCTGGAGAGCGACAGGGGGGTGCTCGACCGCTCCCGCGCTTTCTTCGTCGGACTGGTGGAGGCAGCAGTCCGGGATCGTCCGTGAAGCCGGCGAACACCCCGGCGCAGGAGAGGTAACCTTGCAGCTTTTTGGCAAGCGCCGTTACGTGGTGCTGGCTTTTGCCGTGCTGGTGCTGTTCTGGGGGTCGGCTTTTTCGGTCGTGAAGGTCGGGCTGGAATATTCGCCGCCCATGATCTTTGCCGGTCTGAGAACCCTGATAGGTGGCCTTGTGATCTTGCTTGTGGCTGTTGTTTGGGGTGGGAGCCCGCATTTGAGACGCGACTGGCCGATCTTTCTGCTGCTGGCGGCGTTCAACGTAGTCTTCTTCTTCGGGTTTCAGACCCTGGCTATTCTCTATCTGCCATCCGGGACGGCGGCGGTATTGGAATACTTGCAGCCGATGTTGGTTGGGCTACTAGCCTGGATGATCTTAGGCGAGTCGCTCTCGTTGGCCAAGATCTCTGGTCTGATACTGGGCTTCTCGGGCATCGTAGCGGTGAGCGCCGGGAGCATCTTCGGAAGCATATCTCCGGTGGGCGTGGCCTTCGGGGCGGGCTCGGCGTTTTCCTGGGCCCTGGGGACGGTCTTTTTCAAGCGTTACGAGGCGAGGGTCTCGACCATGTGGGCGGTAGCGATACCGTTCGTGGCCGGGGGGATGGTATTGACGCTCTTCAGCTTCGCCACAGAGTCCTGGTCAGAGGTATCTCCCAATGCCACGCTCTTCGCAAGCCTCTCTTACGTATCGCTCTTCGAGATAGCGCTGGCGTGGTTGATCTGGTTCGGCCTGATACGGGCGGGGGAGGCGAGCCGCGTCGCAGTCTACGTTTTCTTCGTGCCACTCGTCAGCATAGTAGTTGGGGCGATCTTTCTCGACGAACGGTTGACGACCTCACTATTGATCGGGACCGTCCTGATAGTCACCGGCATCTACGTGGTGAATCGCTCACCAACCGGGAAAGATAAATACGTCGGCTAGATCTGCAATACGCCACAAGCCGCGAACTGCGGCCAGCCTTTTAGCCGATGACCCCTGGGGGTCCGCCGCGCTTCGCGACGAGCTCCTCGAGCGCCCTGTCCAGCGCCGCGTCGGGATCGTTCGGCTGCGCCTCCTGACCTCAGGCCACGGCCGTGGCCACCGAGAGCACCGCCAGCCTCCGAATCACGCAATCCTTCCTATCTATTGGTCCTTACGCGTGACCTGCCCGATCAGCTCGGGTTCTGGTTCTCGCACCTGTTGGGATCCAGGAGCGTGTCGACACCCTGATCGAAGGCAACCGTGTCCTCGCCGCCCCCGCAGGTGATCGTGTCGGCTGCGTTGTCGGCCGCCAGGATCCTGTCGGATCCTGTGCCGGCGTCGATGTCGTCGGGGCCGCCACCGCCGTTGAGCGTGTCGTTGCCCTCCATGCCGATAACGTTGTCAGCGCCCCCGCGGCCGCTGACCGAGTCGTTGCCCTGGATGCCGTTGAGGCCGTCCGCGTCGGCCTGCCCCCTGATGATGTCGCCGGACGAACTGCCGTCGATCTCGACGACGGAAACGTTCGCACCGAAGTTGAGCCTGTTGGTGCCCGACTGGACCTCGGGGCGTCGTGGCTTGGGGATGAGGTCCATCGTTATGGGCGTGGTGACCAGGGTGAAAGAGAGACGCTCGCCGGAGATGCCCAGTGCGGCGTCGTCGGTGATGGTGTCGCTGCCCCAGTTGTTCGCGAAGATGTAGGAGTCGTCGCCCGGACCCCCGTTGAGGGAGTCGGGACCGGGTCCGCCGTTCAGCTGGTCGTTGTCGTCTCCACCGTTCACGGTGTCCGCCCCCTGCCCCCCGCTCACCGTGTCGAGGTCGGGTCTCCCTTTCAGGATGTCGTCTCCGCCGAGGCCGCGAATGTCGTCGCTAACGGCGGTGCCGGTGATCCTGTCGTCCTGCTGGGTGCCGACGCACAGACCATTGGCGCCGGTGGGACAGTTGATGATCTGCGCGAGGGCTGCGCCCGAGACAGCGACCAGCGCCGCCGCCATCGCGGCGATGAGTAGGGTGGTTCGTCTCATGATCACGACCTTTCCAGCCAGGGGCTTCGCCGAGGGGTGCCCGATCAGGGCATCATAGACCCGTCCTCGGGCAAGCGTATCCCTCAATTGGACTATCTTTGAGGTTGCGTGCGGGTTGCTAGGCGTTGCGAGCTATCGGGCACAGGTGATCGCGGCAGCGACAGACAGTAATCGGGGCATCCTTCCGCAGGATGCCCCGACCCTAACCTTTCCAGGAGCGTTACTCGCCTACGGTGTCGGCGCCGCTGCTCCCACGTTCGTGCACACCGCGTAGACGCGCAGCGTGAACGCTCCGTTGGCACTCGCATCCCCGTCGAAGTCAAAGATGCTTGCCTGCCACCCCGTCGGCGGCGCGTCGGCACCTCCGAGGAGGGCGGGACGGCTGGCGGCCACCACGAACTCCCCGTTGTTGGGGGGGGTGCCTTCACCGGCAGCGTCCAAGACGATGGCGGCGCCACCGCCGGTCGCCACCTCCCCGTCTTCGCAAAGCGCAGTGTCGGTAGCGCTCGTGTCCGCGTCGTCCAGGTCGTCTTCCTCGGTCCTGACCACAACGCCCGAGCCGAGGAAGTCGCTGGCGTGGTTGCCGTCCAGCTGGTCGGCGTTTAGGTTGGCCACGTTGACCTGCGAGTTGACCCTCATCGGCGCGACCGTCTTGGCCGCCGGGCCGCTGCCGGGTGTGCCCACCCTCAGGTCAAGCGCCGGGCCATCGCCGGAGTTCCTCACCTGCAGCGCCGCCTGGTTGGGGTTGGCTATGTCGGAGACGAGCGCCGTAAGCCTCGTCGCCGTGTTATCCGCCTTGCCGAGCAACCACGGTTCGCCGTTTGCCCCAAGCGCCGTCGACGCCACCCCAAACACGAGGGCCAGTGTCACCACCGCGCCCCCGAACAGGGCTGCTCCCTTGACCACCGATAGGGTCTTCCTTGCCACGCTTCTCAGCACGCATCCTCCCTTCTTCCACCCACAAATGACCTGCGTATCATAATGCATCCAGCGAACTCGCGGCCAAGCGCGGTGTCCCCCACGGGCCGGGTCGAGCACAACCGCCGCCGGGCCGCTCCGCGCGCGACGGGGCTCGGGGTCGGACGGTCCTCGCCCGTGCCGGTGGCACCGAATGATTAGAATGAGGCGGGGCAGGCCACCCGAAGGGAGAGACATGACTGAAGGCAACCCCCGGACGGGACCGGACGGTTTGTCGGGGGCATCGGAAGCGCGTCTACGCGAGGGTCCGATATGAGCGAGGCTCCGGATCGACTACGGAAGGCCGTTGGCAGGCTGATGGACGCGCAACAGGAGGCGCTGGACGTCGCCAACGGGGCGCTGGACGCCGAGGGCCCGGACGGAGACGAGCGGTCGGGGAGCAACGACCTCCTGGAGGATGCCCTGGTGGACGTGCGAGACATCCTGGAGGGTGCCCTGGAGGACACGCAGGGCATCCTCCATGGCGAAGAGTAAGACCGTTGGTGGGATCTCTCGGGTGGTGGGAGCGGCGGCCGCCGGGTAGCATTCAACCGCCGTGACCGACGAGAGCCTGACCCTCCGTCCGGACCGGCCGGCCGATCCGCTCGCGGCTGGCATGCGCGAGGGCGTGCCCGACGAGCGCCTGCGTTCCAGGGAGTTGAAGGTCTTCGGCGACGTGGAGGTCGGCCGCCACCGCTTCTACTCCGGCGAAACCTCGTATCCGCCTCTACCGGGGCATCTGGTCAACCTCCACCTTGGCGCCCCGACGCGGGTTGTGACCCGGCGCGACGACGAGAGGTGGGAGGGCACGCAGCCGACGGGCACCGTCGAGGTCTTCTCGGCCGGCAAGGCAACGGAGCAGGTGATGGAAGGCGCGTCCGAGGACGTGAGCGTGCTGCTGGGGGAGGGCTTCGTCAGGCGGATGGCCGAGGAGGTGGGAGCCGACCCCGACAAGATCGAGATCTTCGACCGCTTCGCGACGCACGACGCGAACGTCGAGCGGATCCTGCTCTCGCTCCTGCCTGAGCTGGAGACGGAGGGCCTGGGCGGCGAGCTCTACGTCCAGTCGCTCGCGACGTCGCTGGCCCTCCACCTCCTGCGCGCGCACTCTTCGCTGGGACGTAACGCGAGCCGCGAGGCCGGGCGCGCGCCGCCAGGACGTCTCCCTGTGCGAGCGCTGCGCCTCGTCACCGAGCACGTGGAGGATAACCTTGGCGGGAACCTGTCGCTCGACGAGATGGCGGCGGTTGCCGGACTCTCTTCCCGCCATTTTCTACGCCTCTTCAAGGCATCCACGGGGACCTCGCCCTACCAGTTCGTCCTGGCGCGACGCGTGGAACGGGCCAGGGAGCTGCTTTCGGACGGGGACCTGCCCTTGTGGAGGGTGGCGGAGGCGTGCGGCTTCGCCCACCAGCAGCACCTATCCACGCACTTCAGGCGCCTGGTCGAGGTAAGCCCGGGGGCTTACCGGACGCTTTCCTCCAGGTAGCGTGTGGCGGAGGCTCCGCGCTACCCGGAGGGATGGCGAGAACGAGCCATCGCGTGGCTGGAACGTGGAAGAGAGATCGCGCTGCGCGGCACATAATCCGGGCTCAGGAGCGACAGGCTACGACAGGAGGCGAAGATGGGACAGCCCGCCCCGTTCATCATCGAGGTTCCGCAGGAGAAGCTTGACGACATACGCAAGCGCGTCGAGCGCTATCCCTGGGAGACGCTCGACGACCTCGGCGACTGGACCTTCGGACCGCCCGTGAGCTTCATGCGCCGCGTCGCCGAGCACTGGCTCGAGGTCTACGACTGGCGAGCGGCGGAGCGGGAGCTGAACCGTTTCCCCCACTTCAAGGCGGAGGCAGGGGGGATCGAGCTCCACTACGTCCACGAGCGGGGCTCCGGCACGGATCCCGAGGTCGTGGTCCTCGTGCACGGCTGGCCGAGCTCGCCCTACGACTTCTGGGAGATGATCGAGCCGCTCGCCCATCCCGAGCGCTTCGGCGGCGACCCCGAGGATGGCGTGGACGTCGTCCTACCTTCTGTCCCCGGCTACGCCTGGTCGGGCAGGCCGGCGGGGCCTCAGGGGCGCCGTCAGGAGGCCGCCCAGTTACACGAGCTGGTGACGGGCGTGCTCGGCTACGAGCGCTACGTCGCAGGCGGCGGCGACTTCGGAGCCATGATCTCCGCGTGGATGGCCCTAGATCACCCCGAGGCTGTCAGGGGGATTCACGTCCACGCGCCCAACGTCCGGCCCGCGGGCGGTGGCTTTTTCGAGACGAACCCCCCCGACGACTTCACGGGCGAGGAGAAGGAGTACCTCCTCTGGGAGATGGGCTACGTGCAGCAGCGCATGGCCTACGCCCAGATCCAGGGCTCCTCCCCCCAGACCCTAGCCTACGCGCAGATGGACAGCCCCCTGGGCCAGGCAGCCTGGTTGCTAGAGAAGTTCGAGCGCTGGACGGATGAGTCCGGCGAGAAGTCGCCCGACGAAATCTTCGGCATGGACCGCCTCCTGACCGCGGTCATGATCTACCTGGTCACCGAGAGCTTCGGGTCCTCGATCTGGGCCTACCCCGGCGTGTACGTCGACCCGCCGACCCTCGAGCCGGGGCAGCGCGTCGAGGCACCCACCGCCGTGGTCAGCTGCGCAGATCCGCTAGTGCCCGTTCCGCCGCGCGCTTTCGTCGAGCGAGTCTACAACGTTGTACGGTGGACGGAGATGCCGGAGGCCGGGCACTTCGCCGCCTTCCAGCAACCCCAACTAGTCCGCGAAGACCTGCAGGGGTTCCTGGGCTCGCTGCGCGAAGGGGGATAGGGTTACCCGGACTTGCCGTAGTCCGAGAGCGAGTCCCCCTCGCTGCCGAGGAGGGCACCGAGCTTCGAGAGCCGCTCCGCCACCTGCGATCCTACCTCCTCGCTGGCCACAGCCCTGACCTGCTCACCCAGCGTCATAAGCAGGGCGCCGACTGTCACGGGATCGAACCCGCCCGAGAGCTGGCGTTCGAGGTCCTCGAGCGTCCCGACCAGCGGCGCGAACTCCGGCCTGCCCGACGCATCGAGCCTATCGCGCCACCCGGCTATCGCCGGCAGCGCCGCCTCGGCACCGAGCCGCCTGACGCCGCCGCCCAGTGATGCCACCGTGCTCTCTAGGGCGACGTCCATCTCTTCGGTTGCCACCTCGCGCACTCCTTTCCATGCTTCCTCCACCTGAGGCATTGTGGCCGCCCCGCGGGTCCCTGGCTGTGGCAACGAACACTCTCCGGGCACGCGAAGGCGCGGGCCCCGCAACGCGACGAGGCCCTTCCGGGCGAGGGGTGAACTTCGGGAACGCTCGCGGCCCTAGCCGAAGCGGGGCTTCTGCATCTCCGCCTCTGCCCTGACCTGCAGCTCCTCCACGGCCTGGGCTACGGGACCGAGATCGTAGGCTTCGTCGTGAAAGAGGATGGTTTCGCTCTCCCGGTCGTAGCCGCGGAAGCGGTCAACAGGTGCGGTCTCACCGAGCACGTCGAGGGGCCTGGTGTAGGAGTCGAAGAACCGGCGTTCCTCCGAGGTCGCGTACCATCCCTCCAGCCGCTCGTCCAGGCGCTCGAAGTGCCGCAGGAACTCCTGCGATCGCAACGGGGAGTCCTCGCCCACGCCGAGGCTCTCCCGCAGCTCGGCTCTCGTGTCCGGGAAGCGCGGGTCGGCGGGCCAGAGGAGGACCGAGATCCTGCCGACGGCGACCAGCAGGTTCTGAACGGAGTACCAGAAGAGCCTGCCGTCGCCGTTGTTCGAGGCCTCCTCGAGGTCCTGCAGCGCGATCATCGCGAACTGGCACTGGCGCTCGACCTCCATCTGGAGGTGCCGGATCAGGATCTGTTCCGTCGGAACCACCCCCTCGAGACCCCGTTTGTGTCCCTACTTCTCACGAGGGTTGGAGCGGCGTCTGCCCGGCCGCCTTCTCCAGAGCCTCGATGTTATCGACGTGGATGTAGCGGCGCTTCGTCTGTACGGCGCCCGCCTCACGGAGGCGGACGAACGCCCGGGTGACCGCCTCGCGGTTTGCCCCGATCATGCTGCCGAGCTGCTGGTGCGTGTAGCGGGTGGGTATCTTGAACCCGGCCGCCGTCTTGAGGCCCTCGCCCTCGATAAGCAGGAGGATCAGGCTGGCCAGCCGGGCCGGGACCTCTTTGAGGGCGACGTCTTGTAGCCGGGTCTCGTAGGAGCTCAGGCGGTCGCTCAGGAGGTGCAGCAGCTGCAGGCCCACCTCCGGTTTGTCCAGGATCAGGCGCTCCACGTCGGCGCGGCACATCGCGGAGACCTCGGACTCCTCGAGCGCCTGGGCGTAGCAGTTCCTCAGCCGCTGGCCGGTGAGCACCATCTCCCCGAAGACCGTTCCGCTGCGAAGCACGGCGAGGGTGAACTCGCGCCCCTCCGGGTTAGCCCGGTAGAGCCGCACCCGACCCTTCTGCAAGACGAAGAGCGTTTCGCTCAGGTCCATCGGGGTGTAGAAGGTCTCGCCCCTCTGGACCGTGGTGTTGAGGTGCCTCCAGTTGATCTCCCCTAACTCCTCGCGCGAGAGCGGCCCGAAGATGTCTACGAGCGTGAGGAGCTTGATCTGCTCCTCCACCGGCGCCGCACCTGCCTGTTCGCGATCGAACACGGCCCCTTCTCCGTTTTACCTATCCCGTCCGCTACATTATAGTTTCCCCGCAAAGCGGCGGTATATTCGGCGGGGCGGGTAGGGACTGAGACCGCCTCGGCCGGTGCCTTCGTTAACCCCTTAACGGCAAATACGGCGGTCAGGCGCAATAATGTACCCAGGATACTGAACCGGCAGGAAGGACTATCGAGGATGGAGTACTGGCAGTTCGCGGGGGTCGCGGTTGCGTTCGTCGTCGTCGCGATCCTGTGGCTCCGTTTTATCTACCTGCCGGGTCGTACCCTGGAACGCAGGGGGGATTGGGGAGCGGCTCGCGACCGCACGGACGAGCACGACTGACCGGACCTAGACCCTCCGGACTCGCGCCGCCCCGCACGGGTTGGCCGTGCCTTAACCGCGCGTGCTGAGGAGCCTGGATCACCTCGTGATCCTCGTCCGCGAACTCGAGCGGGCCGTCCGCGGCTACGAGCGACTCGGGTTCACGGTTACGCGGGGCGGGGAGCACGCCGACGGCCTCACGCGCAACGCCCTCGTCTCGTTCGCGGACGGCTCGTATCTCGAGCTGGTGGCGTTCCTCGATCCCCGAGATCCTCGCGACAACGTGTGGGGCTGGCGCCCGTTTCTCTCCTCCGGCGGCGGCCTGATCGACTACTGCGCGGCTTCGGACGATCTCGGAGCAGACACCCGCGGCCTGGAGGCGGACGGTTTCGTCGTGGACGGTCCCACCGAAGGCGGACGCCGGCTTCCCGACGGGACGGAGATCCGGTGGCGGATGGCGCGTGTCCGCCAGGAGGGCCGGCTGCTGCCGTTCCTGATCGAAGACCTCACCCCGCGCTCCCTGCGCGTTCCAGGCGGTTCGGCCGCAGAGCACCAGAACGGCGCCACCGGCGTCTCCCGCCTGGAGCTCCGGGTGCACGACGCGCGAGCGGCCGCACGATCCGTCGGAGCCCTCGTCGGACGACCGGTCCTCCCTGACGAGCCTCTCCGGCTTGGTCCCTGCACGCTGGTCCCGCGTGCTTCGGAGCGCCTCGACGCAGGAGAGGCGGGACCCCAGGCGATCTGGCTCGCAACCAGCATCGCGGGAGGCGGGGGTGAGCTGGACGAAGGGCTCACCGGCGGGGCGATCATCCGGCTGCTCCCAGGCGTCTAGGGCCGTACCCGGTGCCAGGGGATAACATGGGGGCGGCGCCCGCTGCCGGGGGTTTCCCGGTGACGGGGCCGAGAATGGGCGTCTTTCTCTCCGGGGGATGATGAGCGGCAGCGGAGACTCGCTTTTTCGGAACCACCGTTTCCTGCGGCTCTGGGCCGGCCAGGGAATCTCGTTCGTGGGCGATTTCGTCTCGACCGTCGCCCTGGTTATCCTCGTCGTCGAGATCTCGGGTAGCGCCTCGGCGGTGGGCGGCCTTCTGGTCGCCCGGCTGGTCCCAACGCTCGCGAGCCCGGCCGTCGGCGTGCTCGCCGACCGCCTCGACAGGCGGGCGATACTGGTCGCGAGCGACCTGGCGCGTGCGGTCCTCATCCTGGGGGCGATCTTCACCCGGGATCTCCTGGTCCTATACGCGCTGGTCTTCTTGATGGGCGTGGCCCGCACGTTCTTCAACCCCACGATCCGGGCCGCCTTCCCGAGCGTGGTGGGGGAGGGGGACCTGACGCGAGCCAACTCCCTGATCGGCGGAACGTTCAGCGCCTCGATCACGATCGGCCCTGCCGTTGGGGGGCTGCTGGTGGCCTCCGTCGGGGTGGAGGCGGCGTTCGTGCTTGACGCCGCGACTTATCTGGTGTCCGCGGCGTTCCTGTCCCGAATACCGCTACCGCGCCCGCAGAGAGAGGAGAGCGAAGGTTTCGGTCAGGAGTTGAGGCTGGGCTTGCGGTACCTCGCCGGGGCGCGGGTTCCGCTGGCGATCGTGGTCGGCGCCTTCCTGACCATACTGGCGATCAACATAACGATCCCCGCCGAGGTGTTCCTGGCGAAGGCTACCTTCGGCGCGGGCGACGCCGGTTACGGGTTGCTCGTGGGCCTGCTTGGAGGGGGTATGGTGCTGGGTTCCGCCCTTATGGCCTTGCTCGGAGACAGGGCCGCCCTCCTTCCCCTTTACTTCCTGAGCGTCTTCGTCGGGGCGCTGGCCCTCGCCGGGACGGGGCTGGCCCCCGTCTTCGTGCTGGCCCTGACCGCCCTCACGGTCGAGGGCATCGCAACCGGCGTAGACAACGTCGCCACCGACACTATCCTGCAAGAACGGGTGCCCGAAGCGTTTCTCGGCCGCGTGTTCTCGTTGAGGTTCTTGAGCTACAGCGCCGGGGAGGCAATCGCTTATCTGGCGGGCGGCCTGATCGTGGACGCCTTCGGACCCAGATCCACGTACCTCCTGGCGGGTGCCGCGACCGCGGCGGCGGGCCTCGTTGTTCTGCTTATCCTCTTGGCGGCTCCGGATCGCCAACCCGCACGAGCAAAGTTCGAAGCGGACGAGTAATCGGCGCCGGGAATCTGGTCGCGCCCAATTACTGCCCTCGGGCTCACTCTCTGCGATAATTCAGGTAGCAGAGGTGCCAAGGATCGACGAGGGGGGGTGAAGACATGTGCGTTCGCGCAAGGAACTGGTAGTTCAAGTAACATAAACTACAAGAATGCGAAAGGAGAGAGATGTTCGTTCGCGCCAGGAACTGGTAGGTCAAGAGCCTTAAACCACAGAATCAGAGAAGGAGGTGGAAAGATGCTTTCTCGAGCGAGGAACTGGTAGGTACTAGCACATAGTTAGACCATTGGGGTTCTTGCGCACGACCGGTGTTGTCTGCGAGAATGTAACGTGGCAAACATCGACCTCTGCGCGGGACACAATTTGAGCGAAGCTCATCTGAAGACTTTCATCGGAGCGCTGGCGGCCCTGGCTGCCTCGCTGGCTGCCTCCTGGATCCACTGGTACGGGTTCGAGCTCGACCCACGCTTTGTCGTAGGAACGGCGGTGTTCGCCGCTGTCGTGCTGCTGGGAGACATGTTCTCCATACGCATAAGCGACCAGCTCTCGATCAGTGCATCGGACGCGGCGCTTGTACTGGCGGTCACGGTATTGGGACCCACGTGGGCGGCGGTTGCCGCCATCCCCGCCAGCTTGTTCATAGCGAGACGAGACTGGTTGAGGCTGGTCTACGAGGTGAGCCACACCCTCACCATCGTCTACCTCACGGGCATAGTCTTCTCCTTCACGTCACAGCCGTTGCTGTTCGGCAATCGGGAGCCCTTCTCGGACATCCTGTACGGCACCCTCATCGCGGGCGTCACGTTGATAGGAACCAGCAAAGCGATCGAGACGGTCCTGGTCAAGGTCAAGTTCGACCAATCGTTGCGCGAGACCTGGGACGACATGTTTCAACCGTACCTGCTCCCCGATGCCGTAAGCGTCCTGACTGCGGGGGCTGGCGCGCTGGCCATGGTCACCTACGGTCCGGTGGCTGCCCTGGTTGTTGTAGCGGGTTCCGTAGCGAGTCAGGCGCTCGTGTATCGCTCGCGAGAGCAGGTCAAAGAGAACAGGGAGCTGCGAGGGCGCATAGGCTCCCTGGAGGAGGCCCTCGCGACCTCCAACAACACGTTCGGCACCATGATCATTCGGGACCTGGGTCGCAGGGACGGCTACA
Organism: uncultured Rubrobacteraceae bacterium; assembly: GCA_963800975.1. Lineage (GTDB taxonomy): Bacteria > Actinomycetota > Rubrobacteria > Rubrobacterales > Rubrobacteraceae > JALYGY01. The sequence continues at coordinate 113,500 of CAWDDB010000006.1, forward strand.
CCGACCGCCACGCTGCCGCGACGGCGGTGTACGCGGCCGACCTCGCGCGGGAGATGAAGCTGGAAGAGACGCGCGCGGAGCGGCTACGGATGGCAGGGTTGCTGCACAACATAGGCCTGTTCGGGTTGCCGGAGGATATGCTGCTTGCGACGGGCAAGCTCAACTCCATAGCCCAGAGCCGGCTCGCCGAGCACGCGGCGCGCGGGGAGGAGGCCCTGGCCGCTATCCCCGAATTCGAGGAGATGGCGCGGTGGGTTCGCTGGCACCACGAGCGGCCCGACGGTAGGGGCTACCCTGACAAGCTGCGCGGGCGCTGGATCCCGCTCGAGGCGAAGATCCTGACGGTGGCGCAGGCCTACGCCGCTATGGTGCTGGACCAGCCGCGCCGCCCGGGGCTGGGCTTCGCGGCCGCGCGGGAGGAGCTTAGCGCGGGCATAGACACGGAGTTCGACGGGATCGTGGTGCGGGCCCTACTCAGGATCCTCGAGACCGAGTCGGAGGGCTACCGCATGGCCGACGATCACCGGTTCGTCTACCCCGCGCCGGACCACCGCAGGCTCGCGGGACCGGACGCCCCAGAGGTGGCGCAGGGCGGCACGGGGACCCTCCCACGGTAGCGCCTCCGCGCGAGATGAACGTGACGGACACGAGCATACCCCCCACGGAGATGAACACCAAGACCACGACTTCGACCAGATCCGGTATGTTCCGCGTGGCATTGGCGGGCGTGATGGCGCTGCTGATGACGCGAGCGTGGTCCGTGGCCGATGCGTGGCCGGCGTACCTGGCGCTTCTCCTCGCCGCGCTCTTCGGGGTGTTGCTGATCGTGGGCCGGCCCGAGGTCCTCTCGCGAGAGAAGCTCGCGCACACCCTGCTGGACTCGGCGCTGGCCTGCGCTCTGGTCGCCGGTACGGGGGGCGAGTCGTCGCCCTTTTTCCCAGTGTTCTTCCTCGTGGCGTTGGGGATCCTGCGGATCGAGGTCCCCGCGAAGGTCGTCGCCGCGACCGTCGCCATCGTCGCCGCCTACCTCGTCTCCGTGGGCGATCCCGGCGCGCTGTTGTCTCCGGAGGTGGGGCTGAGGGCCGCGTTCCTCGCGCTGTTCTGCGCGATAGCGGGCATCTGGGCGTTCGAGACGCACAACTACAGGAAGCTTGCCCTCGGGCTCGCCTCGGCTTTCGCCTCGGAGTTGAGCCACGTGGAGAAGGCCGAGGCGCTCGTAGCGAGGGTCGGACCCGCGCTCAGGTACATGAACGTCGAGGGCATCCTGCAGTGGACGGCGGAGGCGGCGCACGCCGTGGGCGGGGGATCCTACGCTCACGTCGCCGGGATCAGCGGCAACCACCATCGGACGTTCGTGGAGGGCGAGTTCGAGATCCTTCCCAGCTGGTGGCACCCCACCATCCAGCGCCTAGTGCTCTGGAGCTGCCGGGAGGGAGAGGCCGTGCGCAGCGAGGACGAGGTCCACGGTATCGCGGGCTTCCTGGCCGTGCCGGTTGGCCCGGCGGAGGGCGAGCCTTGGGGGGCAATGGTCCTCGGGGGCAAGAGGTTCGATGCCGAAGAGGAGCGCGCCCTCCGGTTGCTCGGCTCGGGGGTGGCGCCCGCGCTCGAGAAGATCGACGCGTCGCCTGGCGGGCTAGATCAGATCTCCGGTCTGCCAAACCGCTCCTCGCTGCACAGGATATTGCGGCGGGAGCTCTCGCACGGCGGCTCGGCCACCGTCCTGGCCGTGGGCCTGGAAGGTTACCCGGCCTCCGCCAGGGCCCACAGCCGTGCCTCGGGTGAGGACCTGCTGCGGCGGGTGGGCGAGCGGCTCGGGGTTAGGCAACCGGCGTATCACTACGGCGGGGACGAGTTCGTCGTCGTGCTCGGCGGGTCCGACGAAGCAAGGGCTCGCCGGACGGCGCACGCCATCAGACAGGCGGTCTCGGAGGAACTGAACGGCACGGGCGAGGCCGGCTTGGCCGCCGTCGTGGGCTTTGTCTTCACCGGCCCGGAGGACGAGGATCCCGGATCGGTCCTGGACCAGGCCCTGCTCGCCCTGGGACAGGCGAGGCGAAGCGATGGCGGCGTCTCGGGACCCCTCGCCGGTGCTCCCGGGCGAGGGCGCGACGGCACGGCGGCCGAGATGGTGGCCGCCCTGATAAGGCCCCTCGAGGTTCGCGATCCCCTCATCGTGGACCACCTCAGGGCCGTGTCCATTCTAGCTTCGCGCCTGGGCGCCCAGATGTCGCTCGATGCCTATCAGCTCGGGGTCCTCGAGCTCGGTGGCTTGCTGCACGACCTAGGCAAGGTCGGGATACCGGACCACATCCTTCAGAAACCGGGCCGTCTGACCGACGAGGAGTACGGGGTGATAAGGCGCCACCCGGTGCTGGGCGCCGAGATGATCGCCTCTTCCGAGGAGCTGGCGCCCGTGGTGCCGGTGGTCAGGCACCACCACGAGCGCTTCGACGGCAGGGGATACCCCGACGGGCTGAGCGGCGAGCGCATACCGCTCACGGCGCGCGTGGTCTCCGTCGCCGACGCCTTCGACTCGATGACCCGCGACAGGCCTTACGGGTACGGCATCTCGCGGGAGGCGGCCGTGGAGGAGGTCGAGCGTAACAGCGGCACGCAGTTCGATCCGCGGGTCGTCAGGGCGCTGCTCGAGGTGGTCTGGGAACCCGGAGACCGGACGGCCGACTCCACCGGTTAGATCGGCGAACCGAAGCCTAGAAACTGAAGCTTCAATCTTCTGCCCGCCTGGCATTGGGGCTCGCGGAGCGCCCGTCGTTCATCGTCCGAGGCCTTATCGACGCGGTGGTATTCATCTCGTAGGGCGTCGCCCCGGAACGCCAGCGTCCGAATCCTGGGTCTGATGTCCTAGCGAAACGCTCGAAAAAATAGTTCATTTGGGTGATACATCGGGGCCGGCGGCTGGTATATGCTGCATTCGTTGCACGGTCGTGGGAGAGGCGAGATCTCTCGCTCTCTTGGGGAAAGGAGCCGCGACAGCTTACGTTACAGAGGTAAGCCCACCAGCGTAATAAGGCAAGAATACCTGCCGGGCTTCCAAGCCCCGGCGGGAGGGTAGGGGAAAGATGCAAGAACTTACGTTAGATTTGCCCGTCGGATATTACATGGAGCGAGACCCCGACGTGCTCATCTTGCGCCGGCGCGACGGCTCGATGGTCGGTGCCTTCAGCACCCGCGGCGCGGTTACCGAGGCCGTCAGACAGGCCGTCGAAGAGTCGGACGAGCCTGGCTCGTCCGCCGGGCGCGGGGCCTTCAGGTCGGCTTTGCAGGTGCGACTGTTCGGCCACTTCGAGCTGCTTTGCGACGGCGAGGCGATCCACCTCGGGCGCAACGGCAAAGCGCTGGCTATCCTGAAGTACCTCCTGGCCAGCCGAGGTCGTCCGGTATCCCAGGATCACCTGATGGGCTGGCTGTGGCCCGAGTCGAACCTCAAGAAAGCCCGCTGGTCCCTCAACTCCGCCGTGCACGGTTTGCGCAAGCTTCTCGGCGGTTGCCCGACCTCGGCCGGGACGAGCTACGTGCTACTCGAGGAGGGCTACTACCGTCTGAGCCCGTCTGTCCGGGTGGCCACGGACGTGGAGGAGTTCGACGAGCGCTACGAGCTTGGCCACCGCCTCGAGGCAGAAGGCCGCGTGGAAGAGGCGGCAACCGAGTACGAGGGCGCCGTGAGGCTCTACAGGGACGACTACCTGGTCGAGGACCTGTACGAGGACTGGACCATGGTGGAGCGCGAGCGCCTCTCCAACGCCTACGTTGACGCGCTGGACTGGCTCGCGGATTACTACATGGAGGCCGGACGGCTCGAGGAGAGCGTCAAGGCCTGCTACCGGGTGCTCGAGAAGGACCGGTGTCACGAGGACAGCCACCGCCTCCTGATGCGCTGCTACGCAAGCCTGGGCCAGCGCGGGAGGGCGATGCGCCAGTACCGGCTGTGCGAGAGGATCCTCGAAGCGGAGTACGGCACGGCCCCGTCGCCCGAGACCTACTCCCTCTACGAGAGCCTGCTGGAAGACGCGGGGTTGTAGGCGGCCTGCCTCCGGCCCCGCCTGGACGCGGGCGCGGGGCGCCGCCGTCCCGGTCGGGCCTGGTCACACTTCGGGCCATCTTCGCCGGGACGGGGTTAACAGGGCGGGCCGGCGTCTCGCTGCTACTTTCCCAGCCCCCGCACGGGGGTACCCCACCACGCAAGCTTGGCGCCGGTCTTCAGGAACGGCAGCGACCACGCGGTAGACGGTGCTCTCGGCGTGGTGCCGCCGAGCCCCCTACCGGCCCACGACGGCTCTTGATCCGAGGAGCAGTCCGCTACCTGTAAGGTCAGCGGGTCCTTCCATTTGCGCTGCTTCTCGAAAGGGCGGTCCCCGGAGACCCGTACTCGGAGAGCCGTAAAGATGGGTGACGAGATTGCGTAACCTTACGCATGCGCCCGCCCTCCTCCGAACCCTACAATACTTTCGTTGTACGAAGCCGAAAAACAGGAGGTCAGAGGTGGCTACGGCGGGTATGACAACGGAAGCGAACAAGGCCCTGGTGCTTCGCTACATCGAAGAGTGTTGGAACCGCCACGACCTGGGCGCCTCCGACGAGTTGGTCTCGCCCGAGTACATCAACCACGCGGCCTCCGCCGGACACCAGCGCGCCGGGGCCAGGTCTTCGCTGGGGTGGCTCTTCTCCGTCTTCCCCGACCACCGTTTCGAGGTAGAGGACGCCGTGGCCGAAGTTGGGACGGTGGCGGTAAGGGGCACGTGCAGCGGCACACACGAGGGCGAGCTGCGGGGCATCGCGCCCACGGGCGAGCGGTTCGCCGCCCAGCAGACGCACTGGTTCCGGGTCGCGGACGGGAAGATAACGGAGCACTGGGCGGTGAGGGACGACCTCGGCATGATGAAACAGCTAGGAGTTTTGCCCTCCTAACCCGTCCCAGGCACCCGCCTTCGGGGTATGCTTGTTCTCGGAGGTTCGCGCCTGACCTCGGCGGATGGCATCATGCGCTGTTGGTAGCTTACGGATTCGAGCTAGTGAGGAGGATCGCAGCCCGTGCCCGACGACGAGCGAGACACGGCGGGGGTCGTCGCGCCCCCGCCCCTGATCTACGCGGGGACACTCGTTCTCGGCCTGCTGCTCGGCCGGAGGTTCCCGATCCCCTTCTTGCCGCGCACCGTAGCGCGTGTCCTGGGGTGGCCGCTCGTGGGCGGCGGGGCGTTGCTCCTGGGTTGGTTCGAGGTAACGATGCACCGCGCCGGTACGCCGACCAACCCCTACAAGCCGTCCTCTGGCATCGTCACCGAAGGGCCGTTCCGCTACACCCGCAACCCCGCCTACCTCGCCATGGCGATGGTCTACGCGGGCGTCGCCGCCCTGGCGAGGGCGTCGTGGGCCGTCCTTCTGCTGCCGGCCGTGCTGGTCGCGATCCGGCACGGGGTTATCGAGCGCGAGGAGCGCTACCTGGAGCGCAAGTTCGGCGAGGAGTACGTGCGCTACAAGGCGAGGGTGAGGCGTTGGATCTAGGCGCCGAAGCCCCGAGGGCCGAAGGTCGCCCATTCACCAAACGTCCTAGAATGCGCTATCTCGGGAGCTAACAACGCCGCCAGCCCGCCTCCGGCCAGGCAAAGCGGGTCGCTGGCGCAACCGATCGCATGACGAGTCGGCCTGCGCTCTCGCTCTCGACACACCGCGGCCTCGCCAACGACCCCGCGAGGGATTCCCCGGCCAGACCCGGGGACCGCGAAGTGGTCGGGAACCCGTAGCGAGCCCTCCTCGCGGGACCGGCCCAGGCGTCGCCGTGGTTTAAGAGTCCCCATTTTTGCGCATGAATGTGCGTAACCTTCGAGGAGAGGAGAGAACGTGAGCGAGAAAAAATCCGGCCGCGGAGCACAGCAGAGCCCGCTCCAGGGCGATCTTGGCACCACCACCATTAGCAACACGGTCGTTTCCCAGGTCGCCGGCATCGCCGCCCAGGAGGTAGAGAGGGTACAGATGGGCAGCGGCACCTCCGCGGCGGTTGGCGGATTGCTGCAGACCGTTACCGGCAGCAGCTCAGGCAACTACTCCAGCGGCGTCACCGTCGAGGTCGGGGAGCAAGAGGCGGCCGTGGACCTCACGATGTCCGTCGAGTACGGTTACTCAGTTCCGCAGCTAACGGAGGCGGTGCGGCGCAACGTCATAAACCGGGTCGAGAGCCTGACCGGTCTCAAGGTGACCGAGGTCAACATATCCGTCAACGACGTCAAGATCCCCAGTGAGGGGCCGGCGGGGAACGAGCAGGGGCAGGTCGAGCGCTAGGCCCGGCAGCGAGGGCAGCCCCAGAAGGAATCGGGATAGGCCAGGCGCGTCCCCGGAACGGCCGAGCCAGGATTGCGAGAAGGGCTAGTGCGGCCGTCCAGGGGCGCTCTCGTGGCGGGCCGCTAATGACAGAGAGGTGAAGCATGGACGACGCTACCCAGCAGCGCGTGATCACGCTCCTTGCGGCGGGCATCGCCTACCTCATTACCCAGCAGGTCGTCGATCGCTACATAGAGGTCCCGGAAGAGCGCGGGATCAGGGACGACGTCCTCGAGGCGGTACTGAAGGGCGCGACCACAGCCACCTCGACCATCCTCGCCTCGATGCTGGTGCGCAGGCTGTTCAGGGGCTGATCTGACGCCCCTCAAACGTGGGCGCCCTAGCCGCGAGAGGGTATCCCCTGCACGGACCAGCCGTTCCCATCGGGATCCTCGAAGAACACAAACTGGCCCCCGGGGAGATCCTGTACCTCGCTGACCTCGACCCCACGCTCGACGAGCTCCGCGCGGGCGGCCTCTATGTCCGTGACGACCAGCTGAAGGCCGGCAGCCGTGCCAGGCTGCGAATCCACGATCCCGGTCCCGATGGCGATCGAGCACGCGGACCCCGGCGGCGTTAGCTGGACGAAACGCAGCTCGTCGCTGACCCTGTGGTCGTGGTCGGCGTTGAAGCCGACCTTCTCGATGTAGAAGGCCTTCGCCCGGTCCACGTCCGTGACGGGTACCGCCACCAGCTCGAGCTTCCAGTCCATGTTGCTCCTTTCAACGGTAAACTACGATCATACATCGGAACAAACACTTCCGTTCCAGTATAACAGAGCGGAATGCTTTGTTCCACTATATAATCGGTTGTATGGAAGAAAAAGGGGCGATGCCCATGAGCGGCAGGCGGGCCGAGGCGGCGCGCAACGACGGCAGGATCCTGGACGCCGCGCGGGAAGTTTTCACGGTAGATCCTGGGGCGCCGATCTCCGCCGTGGCCGCGCGGGCCGGGGTAGGGATCGGGGCCCTGTACCGACGCTACGGGAGCAAGGAGGAGCTTCTGCGGCGGCTCAACGCCGTTGGCCTGAGCCGCTACATCGCGGAGGTCGAGGCGGCGCTGGCCGACGATGGCGATCCCTGGGAGGCCTTCGCCGGGTTCATGCGGCGTGCGGTGGATGCCGACACGCACTCCCTGACGCTGCGCCTGGCGGGCACCTTTACGCCCACGCAAGAGCTGAACCGCGAAGGCGCGAAGGCGCACGACCTTACCAGGCGACTCCTTGACCGGTCCAGGGACGCCGGCGCGCTGCGGGCGGACATAGAGGTCGGCGATCTCTCGCTGCTCTTCGAGCAGCTGGCGGCCGTCAGGGTACACGACCGGGATCGCACGGTGAAGTTGCGGCGCCGGTACCTGGCGCTGCTGCTGGGGGCCCTGCGCGCGCCGCAAGGGTCGCCGCTCCCCGGTCCGCCGCCGACCTGGGAGGAGATCCGGCGCCGCTGGGACGCGTAGCTGCGATGCCGAGAGCGGAGCCTGGAGAAGCCTGAACCCCGACGTGCTCAAAGCCTGCGGAGCAGGCGTGTCCTGATCACCATTCCTCTCCTCCGTTGAGACGCTCGACGAGGCGCTCGGCGGCCCTGTAGCAGAGGGCCCACAGGGTGTGGGTCGGGTTTACGCCGGGGCAGGTGGGGAAGACCGCCCCGCCGAAGACGTAGAGGCCGGGGGTATCGTGCACCCGCAGCTCGGGGTCGACGACCGAGGTGGCTGGGTCCTCGCCCATCCGGCAGCCGCCGAGGTCGTGGCTGCTGCCGACACCTGTGAAGCGGGGACCGCGCCAGGTCTTTGTCGCGCCCATCTTGTGCAGGATCTCCTCCGACCTCTCCTCCATCCACGCGGCGAGGCGCTGCTCGTTCTCGCGCAGGTCGTAGGTTATGCGCACGAGCGGGAGGCCGAGGCCGCTCCTGTCGCGGTGGCGGGGATCCAGGTCGAGGAAGTTGCTCCTGTAGGAGAGCGTGTCCGGCTGGATGCGGACGGTGCAGAAGTGCTGCCACCGTCGTATGTGGTCCTTGTATCCCTTGCCCCAGGCCGGGACGTCAGGGGGCAGGTCGAGGCGGCTGATCTGGATGGGCAGCAGCTGGTTCTCCGTCCCGAGCGTGGCTCCCCCGACGAACCCATGGCCCGCGTAGTCCAGGTCCGCGGAGAGATAGTCGTCTAGCACGGTGGTCTGGGCCGCCGGACCCGTGTGCCTGTTGAAGACGGTGTCCGGGAAAAAGCCGTCGACGTGGGCGAACATCTTGGTCATGAAATGCTTGCCGACCTGGCCCGCGTCGTTGCCGAGACCGTCCGCGTGCCGCCCGTCGCCGGAGAGCAGCAGGAGCCGTACGTTCTCGAAGGTATAGCCGCACAGGACGACCGTGCGGGCCTCCTGGACTCTGGCCACGCCGTTGGCGTCCACGTACTCGACCCCGCTCGTGCGCCCCTCCCCGTCGGTGAGGACGCGCAAGGCGCGACAGTGGGTACGGAGGTCGAAGTTGCCCGACCGGAGCGCCTCGGGGACGGAGGTGAGGGCCGGGTGCCACTTGTCGTCGTCGAAGGGACCGAAGCCGAGGTTCCAGGCCGTGTAGGTGGAGGCCGGGTAGCCGTTGTAGGGTCTGCTGTTCATGCCGACCGGGACAGGGTGCGGGTGGAGGCCCATAGCCTCCGTCGCCTTCCTGAAGGCCTCTCCTACCCTGGATGGGCGCATCGGCGGGAGGGGGTAGGGCTCGCTGCGCGGGATAAAGGGGTTGTCTTCTTCGCCTCCGGCGACGCCGACCAGGCGGTCCATCTTGGTGTAGTACGGTTCGAGGTCGTCGTAGGAGACGGGCCAGTCGGCCAGCGTGCTTCCCTCCGACAGGATCTCTTCTCCGAAGCTCTCGCGGACGTGGGTGCGGTGCTCGAAGTGGTGGGGATGGTAGCGTCGCAACCAGGCACCGTAGTGGGGGATGGAGCCCCCGACGCCGTTCATCATGCGCCCGAGGGAGAAGGTGGCTTCGCGGGTCCGCTCGGCCTCGTTGCGGCGCCAGCGCGGCGCCTCGCTCAGGAATTTCGGGCCCATGTTGCCGCGGCAGTAGTAGGCGCTGCCGAGCTCGTCGGGGACGAAGTCTCGTCCCTCGCGCCACGGCCCGGCCTCCAGCCCGACGACGCGCAGCCCCGCCTCCGCCAGCACAGGGGCGACGAGCCCGCCCACGCCGCCAACGCCAACCAGAACCACGTCCGCCGGTCCGGCCGGAGGTTCGGCGCCCTTCTGCGGATCGTAGCCCGGTATACCGTCCGGTTCTTCGGGCGAGCCGCCGAGGGAGTAGCCGAGTTCGGCGAGGGCGCGGATCTCGCCCCCCTTGGTGGCCGGTTCCTCGGAGAGGCTCTCCTCCTCCGAGTTCTCCAGCCACACACCAGGGTGTCCGAGGAATCTCCAGCCCAGCTTGCCCCTGTTGCCGCCATAGGCCGGGTCGGCGAAGAGGCCCTCTTGCAAGTGATCCAGGATCATCTTGAAAAACTCCCCCTGGGGCGGCGTCCGGAAGTCGGGCAACTCGCCCGCCTCCAGCCCGCCCACGAGCGCGGCTCGCTTCTCCGGGCCGCATCCTGCGAAGGGTTCCTCGTACCGGGTCCGGGCGACGCGGTCGAGGGCCGCCAGGCCCAGCCTGTAGGCCCCGGCGAGGTCAGCGTACGCGCCGGCGAGCGCCCGGTCCACGTACTCCACCACGCCGATCTCCGAAGCGGCAGGTCCGTTCTCGTCGGCGGGGAAGAGGGTGTCGAAAAGGGCTGCGGCGGTGCCCGCCTCATAGGCGTTGAGGGTCAAGAGGGTCCTGACTTCTCCGGTCATGGTCTCCCCTGGTCTCCGGGTCGCGATCGGCTACCAGGCAACGTAGCCTCCGTCGACGTGCAGGATCTCCCCGGTAACGTAGCCGGCGGCTGGGGAAAGCAGGAACAGGGCGGCGGGGGCTATCTCTGCCGGGGTGGCGAAGCGGCCGAGCGGGATCCTGGCCTCCACCTCCGCGCGGCGCCCCTCATCTTCGAGTAGCTCCCGCGTCATGGCGGTCTCGATGTATCCGGGCGCCACCGCGTTGACCCTTATGCCGTGTTGCGCCAGCTCCACGGCGAGGCCCCTGGTGAGCTGGGTGACGCCGCCCTTCATCGCCCCGTACGGCACGATGCCCGGCACCCCCACGGCGGCGGAGACAGACGAGACGTTCAGGATCGCGCCGCCGGTGCGGGCTTCGATCATGCGCCGCGCGGCGGCGCGGCACGCCCTGAACACGGCCATGAGGTTGACCGCGTGAAGCGCCTCCCAGTCCTCGTCCTCGAGCTCGATCGCGGGTCCTCGGGCCTGAATGCCGGCCGCGTTGACGAGGAAATCTAACCGGCCGTGCCGCGCGGTCGCGGCTTCGACCGCGGCCTCGGCGCCTCTGGCGTCGGCCAGATCGGCGAGGTGTGCCTCGGCCTCAAGCCCCCTCGCCGCCTCCTCGACCTCCTCCTGTCGGTCGGTTAGAAGGACCCTGGCGCCGGCCTCGACTAGGGCCTCCGCGATGGCGAGCCCTATACCGCCAGCCGCCCCCGTCACGACGCCCGCTTTCCCGCTCATGTCGAGTCTCACCTGTCGCACCTAGTCGAGCAGATACCTGGCGATGACCTCGCGCTGTATCTGGTTGGTTCCCTCGTAGATCTGGGTTAGCTTCGCGTCCCTCACGTAACGCTCCAACGGCAGATCCCTGCCGTAGCCGCTCGCCCCGTGTATCTGCAGCGCGTCCACGGTGACCTTCATCGCAGCGTCGGACGCGCGCAGCTTGGCCATCGCCGACTCCCTGGTGTTCCGGATACCGTCGTCCTTGAGCCCCGCAGCCCGTTGGACGAGGAGCCGGGCCGCCTCTATGTCCGTAGCCATGTCGACCAGCATCCACCTGATGCCCTGGAACGAAGAGATGGTCTGCCCGAACTGCTCCCTGCGGTTAGCGAAGTCCACGGCGGCCTCGTACGCGGCGCGGGCGATGCCGACCGAAAGGGCGGAGATCCCGATACGCCCGCTGTCGAGGGCCTGCAGCGCCATCTTGTACCCGGCGCCTGGCTTGCCCACCACCGCGCTCTCGGGGACGCGGCACCCGTCCAGGCGCAGCTCCCCTACAGCCGTGCCGCGCTGGCCCATCACGTCGTAGGGCACGTCGTTGCTCTCGAAGCCCCCCCGCTCGACTAGAAAGGCGGTTATCCCCCTCGTGCCGGCATCGGGTTCCGTCTTTGCCAGCACTATCGCCCAGTCGGCGGCCTGCGCGCCGGTGATCCAGGCCTTCTTGCCGCCGATAACGTAGGAGCCGTCTTCCCGCTCCGCCGCGGTCTCGATGGCAGCTGCGTCCGACCCGGCCCCCGCCTCCGTCAGCGCGAACGCCCCGACGGTCTCCCCGGCCAGTAGCGGTTCTATTAGCGACTTCTGCTCCTCGGTGCCGTGCTCGTCCAGGATGAGCGCCACCAGGTCGGCGCTGCACACGATATCGGCGACCGTGGCAGAGGCCGCGGCAACCTCCTCGATCCAAGCGGCCCACTCCAGCGTGGACCTCCCCGCGCCCTGGGGGCGGGAGAGGCCCAGCAATCCCTCCTCCCCGAGCCGCCGGTAGACGTCGTGGGGGAACGCGTTAGCCCGGTCTATCCTGGCGGCGTGGGGGGCCACCTCTTCGGCGGCAAACCGGCGCGCGCGCTCCAAGACCTCGGCGTGCCCGGTCTCTCGCTTCTCATTGCTCCGTAGCGTCATCGTCCCGCAACGCTCCTCTCTCGAACCTGCCTCAAGGCAACTGCACCTCTATCTCTCTCGCGGCGTTTTGCAGCAACGGGACGAACCCCTCGAGCTCCTCCATCGAGTACCTGAACGTCAGGGTCGCGATGCTGAGCGCCGCCGCCGGCCGGCCCCGGCGATCCATAAGCGGTACGCCGACGGCCCTTACCCCGGCCTCGTGTTCCTCGTCGTTCGTCGCGTATCCCCGCTCCCTGACGCGGGAGAGCTCTTCGCGCAGCTCGCCCACGTCCGCGCAGGTGCGCGGCGTCAGCCTCTCCAGGCGCAGACGCGAGAGGATCCCCTCCCGCTCGTCTTCGGGCAGACAAGCAACGAGCGACTTGCCCAGGGCCGTGTAATGCGGGGCGCCGCGGGATCCTGGTGAACCCCAGATCTGGGCCAGGTGCTTACCTTCTGCGCGCTCGACGTAGAGGACCTCATCCCCCGAAAGCACCGCGAGCAGGGTTGTCTCCCCCGTGGTGGCGGTAACCGCGCGCATGGTCGGCAGGGCTACCTCAGAGAGCCGCCTCGCCGAAGCCACCTTCTGGCCCAGCTCGAAGGCGCGCAAGCCGAGGGAGTATCTGCGCCGCTCCGGGTCGAAGCCCACGAAACCGAGCGGTATCATCCCCGTCAGCAACCGGTGGGCCGTGCTGACCGGTATCCCCGCGTCCCTGGCGAGCTGGCTTACGCCGGCTCCGTCCGGGTGGTCCCCGAGCGTGATCAGGAGCCGCAGCCCCTTGGCAAGCATGCCGTCGACGGAGGAACCCCTCCCGTCCGTCACCGACGCCCCTCCCTCAACGATCCCGCCCGAAAATGGGCTCGCGCTTGCCAAGGTGGTACAGGACGGATTTGATCTCCGTGAACTCCTCCAGCCCCGCGTTGCCCATCTCGCGGCCGAACCCGCTGAGCTTGTAGCCGCCGGCCGGGAGCTGGGGGCCGCCGTCGATGGTGGTGTTGACCCAGATCCTCCCGGCCCGCAGCTCCCGAGCGACGGTCATCGCCGTGTCCAGATCCCTGGTCCACAGGGAGTTCGCCAGCCCGTACTCGGTGTCGTTCGCCAGCTCGACGGCCTCCTCGGTCGAAGCGAACCTGGTGATGCCGAGCACGGGGCCGAAGATCTCCTCCCGGAAAAGCTCCATCTCACGGCCGACGCCGTCGAAGACGGTGGGCTCGACGAAGCAGCCCCCGTCGAGGCCAGGGCCGGAGAGCCGCTCCCCTCCGGTCAGCAAACGCGCGCCCTCCTCCTTTCCCCGGCCGACGTACCCGAGGACCTTCCGCAGGTGGTCGTCGTGGATTATGGCCCCGACGTCCGTCTCCTCATCCTTTGGGTCGCCGACCCTGAGCGCGCGGGATCTCTCCACCATCCTCTCCACGAACCCGTCGGCCACGGAATCCTGGACTAGCAATCGGGTGCCGGAGACGCAGCACTCGCCCGCGTTGAAGTAGATGCCGAACAATACCCCGTCGATGGCGTCGTCCAGGTCCGCGTCCGCGAAGACTATGTTTGCCGCTTTGCCGCCCAGCTCCAGGGAGAGCTTCTTGACGTTGCTCGCCGCTCCCCGCATGACCCGGCGGCCAGTATCGGTCGAGCCGGTAAAGTGAACCATGTCGACGTCGGTGCTCTCGGCGAGCACCCTTCCCGTCTCGCCGCCCTCGCCGGTGACGACGTTGACGACCCCATCGGGGATACCCGCCTCCCCTGCGAGGCGCCCGATCTCGAGCGCCGTGCCCGAGGTGAACTCGGAGGGCTTGACCACCACTGTGCAGCCGGCGGCGAGGGCGAAGGGCAGCTTCTGGGTCAGGATCAGGGTCGGAAAGTTCCACGGAATGATTAGCCCCGCGACCCCGACCGGCTCGCGCAAGACCGTCGCGCTGTAGCTGGGACCGAGGTTGTTGTACGCCTCGCCGTGCACCTGGGAGGCCAGGCCGGCGGCGTACTCGAAGATCCCGACCGACCCGGCCATCTCCTCCCTGGCGAACCGTATGGCCTTGCCGACCTCCTCGACCTCGATGCGGACGAGCCTATCCGCCTCCTCTTCTATTCTGCGGGCCAGACTGTAGATCAGGAGCCCCCGCTCGTCTCCGGCCATGCGGGGCCAGGGTCCACGGTCGAAGGCGGCGCGGGCTGCGTCTATGGCGCGTCTGGTGTCCTCGTGGTTGCCCGCCGCGTACTCGGCTACGAGGGCGCCCGTTGCCGGGTTTGCCCTGGTGATGACCTCACCCGAGGAAGGGCCGACCCACTCGCCACCGATCAGGTGCCCGTAGCGCCGTAACCCCGTCTGCTGCACTACCATGCGCGGCTCCTATGTCTGCGGTTCTTGCGTCTCGTCGAAGTCCGCCGGGTGGATCCCTACGCCAGGAACTTCAGGATGTGCTGGGCAACCGTGCATAGCTCTCCGTGCTGGTTGGTCACCTCGATCTCGGCGCGCGTCTTCATGCTCTCCTCGTCGACCTCGGAGATGGTGTAGGTCACGGTGACCGTGTCCCCGATAAAGATGGGCTTCACGAAGCGGATGCGGTCGTAACCCACCGAAACGGCCGTCGCCCCGGCCTTCTCGATCATGAGCGTGGACGTCGTGGACGCGTAGCCCACGGAGAGCACCCCATGGGCGATGCGCTCCTTGTAGGGCGTCGCCGCCATGACCTCCTTGTTGACGTGGTTGGGGCTGAAGTCGCCCGTGATGCCGGCGAACAGGTACACGTCCGACTCACCCACCGTCTTGGCGAACGAGACCGAGTCGCCGATCTCGAGCGGTATGGTCACGTTTTCCATCTCATTTCCCCTCTCCACGCACGACCCCTTCCGCCTCTAGCTCGTCTATCTCCCGCTGGTCGTAGCCCAGCTCGGCCAGCACCTCCCCGGTGTGCTCGCCCAGCCCCGGGGGCACGCTGCGCAGGGGCGGCGCCTCCCCGTCGTAGCGCACCGGGTGGGCGAGCACCCGCACCGTGCCCGCCTCGGGATGCTCGAAGGTGGTTATGGCTCCGTTGTGGGCGACCTGCGGATCCTCCTCGACGTCCTCGTAGGAGTTGACCGGGGCGTACCAGACCCCGACCTCGTCGAACACGCCGTACCAGTGCTCGCAGCTCGCCTTCCTGATGTGGCCTGCCGCGTGGGCGTTGACCTCGTCCCTGCGGCGGAACTGGTCCTCCTCGGTCCAGTCGCGGAACGAGTCGTCCCCGAACGCCTCGGCCATCTTCTCCGGCGGCGTCAGCGACACGCAGATAAAGCCGTCTGCTGTCTCGAAGATCCCGTAGGGTGCCTGGTGGAAGCGCGAGGAGATACCCGTCTCGCTCCGGTCGTAGAGCTGCCCGTTGAGGTGGTAGATGAACGGCTCGATCTGCAGGTCCAGCGCCGAGTTGAGCAGGTTGCTGTCCACCCTCTTGCCCTTGCCCGTGTCCCGGCGCTCGTAGAGCGCGGCCAGGACGCCGAGGGCGCCGAGCACGGCCGCGTGCTGGTCGACGACGGCGGAACCGACCAGGGTAGGGGGATCCTCCTTGCGCCCGTTTATCGTCGCGAGGCCGCTCATCGCCTGGATCAGGAGGTCCTGGCCGGCCCTCGACCGGTACGGTCCGTCCCTCCCGTATCCCGAGAGCGAACAGTACACGAGGTCCGGCTTCTCCTCGGAGACCTCCTCGTAACCGAACCCAAGCCTCTCCATGGCGCCTGGCCTGTAGTTCTCGACGATCACGTCGGACTCCCGGATCAGACGCCACACTAGCTCCTTGCCCCTCTCGGAGCGTAGATCCACGGCCAGGCTGCGCTGGTTGCGTCCGCTCAGCAGGAAGAAGACGCTCACCCCATTCAGGTAGGCCTCCGCCCCGGACCAGTGCCGCTCCCAGGCCCCCCCGGTGGGTTCGATCTTGACGACGTCGGCACCCAGGTCGGCCAGGATCTGCACGGCCGAGGGACCCTGCAAGAAGTGCGTGAAGCTCAGTACCTTTACCCCGTTCAACATTCCTTTTCCTGCCCTTTCCGTGAATAGCCGACAGGACGCGGCGAACTCGAACCCTCGTCCTTACCCCGCACCACGCTCCGGAACCCCCTCAAAACGCGGTTCTCGTTTCTCGAAGAAAGCCGCTATCCCTTCGGCGCAGTCCTCCGACTTGAAGACGCGGTCGCTAAGCTCGAGCGTCAGCCCGACGGCCTGCTCGCGGCCGAGGCCCGCGGATCCCCTCACGCCGCGTTTGACCGCAGCCACGGCCTCTGCGGGTTGACGGGCTATGCTCCGCGCGATGTCGAGGGCGCGCGCGAGCGCCCCCCCGTCGGGGACGACCTCGTTTACGAGGCCGATGCGCTCCGCCTCGCCGGCGTCGATCGGGGCGCCGAGGTACATGAGCTCCATCGCCCGCGCCGGGCCGACCAGCTCGGGCAGGCGGAACAGGCCCCCGCTCCCCGGCACGACGCCGAGCCGCACCTCGGGCAACGCTATCCTTGCGCCATCGCCGATCACCCGAAGGTCGCAGGCCATAGAGATCTCGCATCCTCCGCCGTAGGCGAGGCCCTCGATCGCCGCGACGGTCGGCTTGGAGAGCGACTCGAGCTTCCCGAACGCCTCGTTCTCCCGCGCCAGCTTCTTCTCCACGACCCGGTCGCGGACGGCCGCGAACTCTTTGACGTCGGAGCCGGCGCAGAACGCCTTCTCGCCGGCGCCCGTGACGACCACCGCGCGCACGGAGGCGTCAGCTTCTAGCTCGTCCAGCGCCCCGATCAGCCCTTCCGTCATCTCCAGCGTGACCAGGTTGAGCGGCGGGTTGTTCAGGGTCAACGTCGCAACGCCGCCGGACCGTTGCACGAGGATTGGTCTACCTTCTGCGGGCACGGCCTAGTACACCCCCATGAGCCCCGGCAGCCACAGTACGATGCCGGGGAATAGCACGAGCAACGAGATGACCACGAAGAACACCACGTAGATGGGGAGCGATTTGACCAGGCCTCGGGAGAAGGGGACCTCCGCGAAGGTCGTGGCGAGGAGTAGCGAAAGCCCGTAGGGGGGTGTGATCAAACCGAACGCCAGCGTGACGATGGCCACTACGCCCATGTGGACCGGGTCGATGCCCCCCAGCTCCACGAGCCCCGCTATGACCGGTATGGAGATGACGATCGTGGGTATGGCGTCGAGGAAGTCGCCTGCGACGACGAGCGCGACGACGATGAGGAACATGATCAGGGTCGCGTTCGTCCCCGCGATGCTTTCGACCAGGCCGGCGACGGCCGTCGGGGCCTGCAGATACGCGATCACGTAGGCGAGCGCGGAAGCCCCCGCCACGGCCATCAGCGGCAGCGAATAGAGCACCCCTGCGTGCATGAAGTCCCTCGGGAGCTTTCGCAGGTGCCCGCGCACCAGGAGCGGTAAGACGACGACGATCGTGTAGACGACAGCGACCATGCCAGCCTCGGTCGGGGTGAACAACCCGCCCAGGATGCCCCCGACGATCATGAAGGGTATGAGAAGCGGCAACACGCTACCCCCGGCCGTGCGCGCCACCTCCCCGAACGACGCCCGCTCCCTGACGCTCTCGGAGAACCCGAAGAAGTAGCTGTATATCATCAACCCGATACCCACCATCACCCCCGGCACGAAACCACCAACGAAGAGCGCGGCGATGGAGACGCCCCCGACCGCGCCGTAGACGATGGCCATGATGCTCGGCGGGATCATGTTCGCTATCGTCGACGCCGCCGCCACGAGCGCCGCGGAGTTCGCGGGGTTGTATCCCTCCCTTTTCATCGCCGGTAGCATCACCCGTCCTATGGCAGCGACGTCAGCCGAGGAGGAACCGGAGATCCCCGCGAAGAACATGCTGACCACGGTGACCACCTGCGCCAGACCCCCGCGTATGTGGCCGACCAGGGCCTGGGCGAAGCTGACCAGCCGCTCGGTTACGTTCGAGGAGGCCATGAGCTCGCCGACCAGGATGAAGAAAGGCACCGCCAGCAGCGGAACCGCGTTGATGCCGTTGAACATCTCGGCGACTACCGTGATCGGGCTGATGTCGGTAAAGAGTATGCCGACTATGACGCAGGCCATGACGGCGAAGGGCACGGGCACCCCGATGACGCCGAACAGGACGAACAGGAATGCCATCAGGCCTACGACCATCCCATCGCTCACTCCCCGGCACCCCCTTCCTCTGCGTACCTCTCGAACAGGTCGTCTTCCTCGCTCTCGAAGCCGCCTCGCCAACCGTTGACGAGCCTCTCGACCGTGAACAGCGCTATCAGGACGCCGGAGACGGGGATCGCGGCGGTAGTGACGGCCAGCGGAGTACCCGATGGCTGTGAGTAGATGCCGAGCCCCAGCAGAACGAAGGCGAAACCGTATACGGCCAGGAAGAGGGCCACGGCAAGCAGGATCAGGTGACTCGTCGTCTCGAGAATCAACCTTCTCCTGCCGGTTAGCGACCTCGCTATCCTGGCCAGGAGAAAATGCTCATTGCGGCGTACGGCGACCGCCCCGCCGATGAAGACGCCCCAGACGAAGGCGCCAAGGGTGGCCTCCTGCAACCAGAGTATGGGGGTCCCGGTGAACCTTGTCGTTACGTCGAGCAGCACGGTGACGGTGAACGTGGCGAGCAACAGCCCGCTGAGCCACATGAGAACCCGCTCGACTACGTCCAGAGCCCCCCATTTCAGGTGGCGCTCCTTCTGCATAACAACCGAATCGTTTGGATCGCTCAAGCCCTCGCTCACCGCTCTGAACCTCCGCTGTCGTAGGAGTGTCGGCCTGCTCGTGAGGTCATCGCAGCTCGCGCACTCGCTCCAGGATCCGCACCGAGTCCTCGCCTAGCTCCTCGGCGATCCGCTCCTGGAGCGGAAGCGCGATCTCCGCGAAGCTCTCCCTGTCCACGTCCTCGACGAACCGCGCGCCCTCTGCCTCGTAGTCGGCCCTGTGCTCCCTCTCCCACTCGAAACCCCGCTCCGAGGCCGTCGTCTTCACCGCGTCGGCCGCCGTCTGGACCCACCCCTTCTCCACTTCGGACATGCCGTTCCAGGCCCTGTCGGTGACCCAGATGATCTGGGTGTTCCCCTCATGCTCTGTCATGGACATGATGGGGGCGACGTCGTAGTGGCCGGCCGCGCCGTAGTACATGAGCGCGTTCTCTGCCATGTTGATGACGCCGGTCTGCAACGAGGTGTAGATCTCGCTGAACTGCATGTGCACGGTCTGGGCGCCGTACGCCGCGAACGTTATGTCCTCCGTCCTCGTCGCCTGTACCCTCACCTTCTGGCCCCTGAGGTCATCTACGCTCCTGACCTCCGTCTCCCTCGAGTACATGTTCCGCAAGGGCGACGCGTATAGCGTGAGCGCGTGGCCGCCGTCGACCGTCGAGCGCGTCATGTCCCCGACGATGCCGTTGATCTGCTCGTCGGATACGACCCTCAAGGCATGCTCCTGGGAATCGAACAGGTGGTGGAGCGAGAACACCCCTGCCTGGGGAGCCAGCAGCGAGGCGTTGGCGGTGGAGGAGTTTATGAAGTCTATGTCCTGCGTGAGTACTTTCTGTAGCAGCCCCGGTTCGCCGCCTAGCTGCCCGGCCGGGAATATCTGCAGAGCTATCGCCCCACCACTCTCCTCCTCAAGCGTCTCCTTGAAGATCCTCGCGGCGATGCCGTGAGAGGTCTCCTCAGCCTGCTCGTAGGCGTAGGTGAACGTGCGCGTCTCGCCTCCGCCGCCGCTGGCGCCGCTGCTGGCGCCGCCGGCGTTGCAGCCAGAGGTGCCAAGCAACGCCGCGCCAGCGAGCCCCGTGCCGCCGAGCCTCAGAAAATGGCTGCGGGTTATCTCCCTTCCGGGGTCCTTGCTGTGTTTCCCCACCGTAGAGCCTCCATGCGTCGGATCACTAGGTTTTCCATCCAACAGAACTTCTACTCACCCCACGGAAAAGTCTAGGGTATTCGGGGGGCACGGTCAAGCGGGACGGTCATGGGAGTCGGAGTGGGCCGTTGGTCAGGTGGCTCACCGCTCGCAGGAAGAACCAGTCGCCCCACATCACGGAGCTATCCGTTCCGTCCTGGTGTGGCACGGAGTAGGCGGAGTGCAGGAGAATTCCTTCTTCTGTCGCGCTGTCTCGGCCGAGGTAGTCTCTACAGAGAGAGGCCAGCATGGCCTTGGCCAGGTCGAGGTAGTCCTCACGGCGCGACGGGTCGGGGTGTATCTCCCCGAGCTCCAGGAGGGCGTTGGCGCAGATAGCTGTGGCTGAGGAGTCCTTCGGGGCTGTGGGATCTTCGTCGGCGAAATCCCATGGGGGGACCAGGTCCGCGGGCAGGGCATCCGTGAAAAAGTTCGCGGCCCTCTCGGCCGCTTCCAGGAAGGTGGGATCCCGGTGCTCCCGGTAAGCCAGGGTCCAGCCGTAGATCCCCCAGGTAACGCCGCGTGACCACGTGGAGTCCGGGTTTGCGCCCTGGTAAGTGCCGCCTTCGATGCCGGCGCCGGTGTCCGGATCGAAGGTGTAGATGTGGTAGGTGGAGCCGTCGGACCGCAGGTAGTAGCGGGCCGAGGTGGCGGCATGCGCCCTGGCCACGTCGGCGAAGTCTGGCTCCCCAGATATCCGTGAGGCCCACCACAGGAGCGGTAGGTTCATCATGGTGTCGATCGCCGTAGAGCGTCGGGCGAGCGCGTGATCCAGGGGTCCCCACGCCTGGAGGTACTCTCCCTCTGGATTGAAGCGGGTCAGAAGCGTGCGCGCAGCCTGCAAGGCGGGACCCTCGAGCGTTTCGTCGCCGGTGATCTCGTACCCCAGAGCGAAGCTGGGATAGAAGATGAAGCCGATGTCGTGGGTGTTCTCGTCGTGCTGCCGGGGCGCCACCAGGCCGCCGAACTGCCGCGCCCACGCCTCGAAGCGAGGATCTCCGCTTCGCAGGAACGCCAGCCACAGAAGGCCCACCCAGAACCCGCAGGTCCAGTTCCCGTGGCTCCAGTCCTCACCCTCCCATCCCGCGTACACGTCGGCGGGCCACGTTCGCCAGCGGCCACCGTTCGTCACGTGGGGAAACTCGCGGCCTCCCTCCAGCCGGGCGGCGGTACGCGAGATCTGGTCGCACGCCCAATCATAGACGCCCGCGAGCTCATCCCTGAACCCCGCGTCCATCAAGCTACCCTCCCCACCTGGCGGACGTAGCTCATGGCCCTCCTCTAGCCTCGTCTTCCGAGGGCGACGTCCGGGTGCTCCCCGCGCGCGCCGGGAAGCCCGGCTTCGGTCACTGCGTGCCGGATCCTCTGCCTTTCCGGCTCCGGGATGCGCCTCAAGGGGGGACGCACGTGGGCCCCGTCGATCCTCCCCAGGATGGCCAGCGCCTCCTTCATCCGGTTGTGCCCGTCGAGGAACGGCTCCGCGTAGGTCGCCTGTACCACGGGATAGAGCCTGGCGGCCACCCGGCGGGCTCCCTCCAGGTCGCCCTGGTTCACCGCCTCGAACATCTCCGCGTGCAGATCCGCCACGAGGCTGCCGTGCCCGGAGAGGATGCCGTCGGCGCCGACGCACAGCGACGCCAGGAGCGACTTGCTGAAGCTGCTAAGCAGCGAGATCTCCTTGTCCAGCGCCTTTAGCTCTCGGAAGTTGCGTTCGTACACGCCGATGTCGTTTGACCACTCTTTGACCGCGATGACGTTGTCTATCTCGTCGCAGATCCTCACCAGGTTTTCCGTCGGGATGTGCAGCCCCGACGTCACGGGGTAGACGAAGACGATGATCGGCAGGCTCACGGTCTCGGCGATCGCGGCGATGTGCCCGTACGCTATCTCGGGCCTGAGCTGGTGCCCGAAGTCATACACCGTAGACGGGAACACCAGGAGACAGTCCGCTCCCTGGCTCTCGGCCGACCTCGCGATCCGAGCCGCCTTGCTCGTTCCGTCTTCGTAGACGCCACACACGACCGGCACAGCCCCCGCTACCTCGTCCAGCGTCATCTCGAGGACGCGCTGCTGCTCCTCGAAGGTCAGCGTCGCCACCTCCGAAGCGTGCGCGTTTGTGGTGATGCCGGCCACCCCCGGCGTCTCGATAAGGTGCCGCAGGTGCCCGCGGTAGTTCTCCTCGTCGATCTCCAAATCTGCGTCGAAAACCATCAAATTGGCAGGTATGACACCCTCGAGAACCAGCTCAGGCTTCATCCGATAGACCTCCCTCTCCTCCGCACTTGTCGCACCAGTCACCCTAGCATCCCAATCGGCTCTTTTCACATAGTTCACTAGGTTTCCACACAACGGAAGACAAGAGACGTGTCCGAACATCCCTTACGGCGGGCGTGGAGTGCGGGTGAAGGGCTTTCCGTGCGGGCCAAGGAACAACGCCGGGCTTGCGGCGGCGGCGTTCGGATGAGAGATTGGCGGTGTGGAGAACGGGGAACGGCGAGATGCGATGCCCTGGGCGTCGGCGTGGGAGCGGATCGACGTGGACTTCGACGGGCACCTGGAGGAGATCCGTCGCTTCCTGCGGCGCCAGACCGTCTCGGCCTCGGACGACGACATGCTCGCCGGCGCCGAGGACGTTGCGGCCCTGATCGAGGGCGCGGGCGGGACGGCGGAGATCGTGCCTACCGCAGGGCACCCGGCCGTGCTCGGCCGCATCGAGGGCGACGGGCCCAGGCTCCTGCGCTACGGGATGTATGACGTGCAGCCGGCCGACGAGCCCGACTGGTCCTCGCACCCCTTCGGCGCCGTCAAGACCCACGTGTCCGGCGTGGGCCCGAGCATCGTGGGGCGCGGCGCGGCCAACTCCAAAGGCGCGCTGTCCTCCTTCTTGCTGGCGCTAGCCTCGGCGCGGCGGGTCTCGGACCTGCCGGTCGAGATCTGCTTTCTCGTGGACGGCGAGGAGGAGCTTGGTAGCCCCAACCTGCCTGAGGTGATGAACGGCAGGCGCGAAGACCTGGTGGCCGACGCCGCCTTCGACACGGACCTGACCGCCGACCGGCGCGGCGTCGCCGAGGTCTACCTCGGGTGCAAGGGCATCATCTCGTTCGTCCTGAGCTGCGCCGGGGGCGAGTGGGGCGGTCCCGTGGGAACGGCCCTGCACTCGAGCCAGGGAGCGGTGATCTCCTCCCCAGCCTGGTCCCTGGCGCGGGCCATGAACGCGCTGGACGAAGCGGCCGGACGGGGCGCCATCGACGGGCTCGGGCCCACGAGGGTTCCGCCCGAGGACGAGGAGCTGCTCGATGACCTGACACGGAGCTTCGACCCGCGCGCCCATCTGGAAGAATCCGGCGCGCTCGCCTACCGGGGCGCCGGCGACGCGCGTTCGCTGGTCAAAGCGCTCATGTACGAGCCCGCCCTCAACCTGAACGGGTTCTTTTCTGGCAGCGTCACAGGCAAGACGATAGTGCCGCACGAGGCCAGGGCAGCGCTGGACCTGCGCGTGCCCTACGGCACCGACGTGGACACCGTGGTGGCGGAGATACAGAGAATCGTCTTCGAGGTAGCCCCCGAGGTAGCGGTGGAGGAGGTTCAACACTGCCCGCCGTCGCGCACGGCGGCCGGCTCGCCCGTGGCGCGGGCCATGGGCGAGTCGCAGCGCGACGCGGGGCCGCCGCCGCTGGTGTGGCCTTCTGCCCCGTGGTGGGCACCGTTCTACCTGTTCGAGCAGGTCCTCGAGCTTCCATTTGCCTCCGGCGGCGCGGGGCACGCGGGCCGCGCGCACGCGGCCGACGAGTACGCGACCATCGAGGGCCTGAGGGCTCACATGCGCCAGTCCACGGCTTTCCTGCACCGCTTCGCCCGCGCCGCCGGGGAGTCGGGGTGAGGTCGCGGGGGGCCGGAGACTCGCGAACCGGGGAGGTGCTTCGTGTGGTCTGAACCGCTGCAGTTCGGGAAGCTGACGTGGCCCGAGGTGGCCAGGGCGGCCGGCGAGGGGCGCGTGCCCATAGTGCCCATCGGGACGCTCGAGGACCACGGTCGCCACCTCCCGATCGACACCGACGTGACGCTAGTCGAGGCGGTGTGCCGGGGCGCCGCTGAGCGGTTGCCGGCGGAGACGGTGCTGCTGCCCCCGATCGTGCACGGCTACTCGCCGCACCACATGGACTTCCCGGGGACGGTCACGATCCGCTGGGACACCTTCTGCCGCTACTGCACGGACGTGGCGCTCTCGCTCGTGCGCCACGGCTTCGAGCGGGTGCTCATGGTCAACGGACACGGCTCCAACCAGAACCTCGTGGAGACGGCGGCCCGGCTCGCCGTGGTCGAGGAGCCGGGGTCGCTCGTCGCCGCCAGCTTCTACCTGGTCTCGGAGGAGAGCGCGCGCGTGATCGAGGAGGTCAGGACGTCGGATCGCGGCGGCATGGCCCACGCCTGCGAGCTCGAGACCTCGCTGTACCTGCACCTGGACCCGGGGTCGGTGGACATGTCTCAGGCGGTGGACGAGCGCGGGTACGCCGAGACCGAGCACGCCTGGATGGACTGGTCGGACGGGCCACTCAAGATCATGCCGTGGTGGTCCTCCTTCTCTGAGTCGGGCGTGCAGGGCGACGCCAGCAAGGCGACCGCAGAGAAGGGCGAGGCGCTCTTCGAGGCCGCCACGCGGGAGATAGCCGGCTACGTGACCGAGCTGCGCGGCCTGCCTCTACCTCAGAGAAAGGACCACCATTGACCATCAAGGGCCATGTTCTGCGTCCAGGGGGCACGATCGGGGTGCCAGCCCCGGCCCAGGGCTACCACAACCGCAGCGACGTGTTGCGCGGGGTCGAGTGGTGGGAAGAAAGGGGCTACAACGTCAAGCTTGGCCGCAATATCTACGCGCGAGACGGCTACGTCGCTGGATCCGCCGAGGGCCGGGCGCAGGACATCATGGACATGTTTACCGACGACGAGGTGGACATCGTCCACTGCTTGCAGGGCGGGTACGGCTCGGCGCAGACCATCGACTTCCTCGACTTCGACGCCATCAGGGCCAATCCCAAGGCGTTAATCGGGTACTCGGACATCACCGCGCTGCACACCGCGCTCAGGCACTACACCGAGCTCGTGACCTTCTACGGCCCCGGCCTGGCCGGGGTTAAAGCCCGCGAGACCAAGCCCTTCACCCAGGAGCGGCTGCTCGAGGCCCTCACCTCGACGGGGCCGCTCGGCGAGGTGCCCCGCGACCCCGAAGACGACTACATCAGGGCGCTCGGGGGCGGGTCGGTGAGCGCCCCCCTCGTTGGCGGGTGCCTGTGGCTGCTGGGGCAGGCAATCGGGACGCCGTGGCAGCCGGACTTCGCGGGCAAGGTCCTTTTCTTCGAGGACTACGACGCGCCGCCTTACTATGTCGATGGCATCCTCAACCAGATGCGCCAGGCCGGGATGCTCGACGAGGTGGTCGGGGTGGTAGTCGGGGAGATGGAGCTGTGCGACTGGCACGAGGACCGACCCGAGTTCCCGCAGACCCTCTCAATCGAGGACGTGCTGGAGCGATACATCGAGCCGCTCGGCGTACCAGCCCTCTACGGCTACCCCCTTGGCCACGGCGAGCGCCTGTGCACCATACCCCTCGGCGTGACGGTCAACTTGAATGGAGATTCAAAAACCCTTACAATCGACGAGGCAGCGTTACTGGAATAGGTTCAGCGTTGCTGGAATCAAGGGGAAAGGGGAAAAGGGAATATGCGTAGGATCGCCGCGGTCGTGGTGTTGGGAGCCCTGATCTCGGCGCTGGTCGGCGTCACGGGCGTGGTGGCGCAGGACTCTTCTGGGGAGGACGAGAAGGTCGTCCTCCGTATAGGTGACACCAACGACATCGACGGGTTTAATCCCTTCAAGGTCGTCGAGGTGCCCACCTATGAGGTCATGGACCTCACCTACGACCTGCTGGTGGACTTCTCCCCCAAGGACTCGAGCCCGGTGCCTGGCCTGGCCGATTCCTGGGAGACCTCCGACGACGGCCTCACCTGGACGTTCCATCTCAACGAGGATGCGAAGTGGCACGACGGCAAACCCGTAACCTCCGAGGACGTCGCCTACACGTTCAATCGCATCCTGGACGAGGAGCAGGGCCTGTACATCGACTACGTCAGGCAGATCGAGAGCATCGAGACGCCCGACGAGCACACGGTCGTGTTCAAGACCAGGGAGCCCTCGGTGCAGATGCTGACCATGTACGTCTATATCTTGCCCAAGCACATCTGGGAGAACGTGCCCGAGGAGGAGACCAAGAGCTTCAAGAACGAGCCGGTGGTTGGGTCCGGTCCCTATCAGGCCATAGAGTGGAAGGAGGGCCAGTTCGCGCGCCTCGTGGCCAACCCCGACTACTTCCGGGGCACTCCCAAGATCGACGAGATCATCTTCCAGTTCTACGACAACGAGGACACCGCGGTGCAGGCCCTCAAGAACGGCGAGGTGGACTACGTCCAAGGGATGCCCATCAACCTCTTCAAGTCGCTCGAGAATCAGGAGGGGATCGAGACCAATTCGGCCCCTGACGCCGGGTTGACCGAGCTTGGCTTCAACCTCTACGAGCCCACGCCCGAGGCGATAGAAGATTTTGGCGCGCCCGAGACCAGCTCCGGGAACCCTGCGCTGCTCGACCCGCTGGTGCGCGAGGCGATCAACTGGGCCATCGACGAGGAGGCGCTTACCGAGAAGATCCTGCAGGGTGAGGGCATCCCCGGCACCACGATAGTCCCGCCGGTGCTTACCAAGTACCACCTCCAGCTCCCGGAGTCCGAGATCCAGGGCTTCGACATCGAGCGCTCCAAGGAGCTGCTGGCGGAAGCCGGGTGGGAGGACACCAACGGCGACGGGACCGTGGACAAGGACGGCGAGGAACTGCAGCTGCGGCTGTTCGTGCGCTCGGAGGACGCGGACGCATCGACCCAGGGCGAGTTCCTCGAAGACTGGTTCAAGCAGGCCGGGATCGGACTGGAGACCAAGGCCATGGGCGACACGGCCCTCACCGACACCATCTACGCCGCCGACTACGACATGTTCATCTGGGCGTGGGGTTCGGATGCGGATCCCGACTTCATCCTCTCTGTGCTCACCTGCGACCAGATAATGGGCTGGTCGGACACGTTCTGGTGCAACAGAGACTACTCCGACATGTACCAGGAGCAGAAAAGGCAGCTCGACCTGGACGAGCGGGCCGCCACCATAAAGGAGATGCAGCGCATCGCGTACGAGGACAACCCGTACGTGATCTTCTACTACGACAACCAGCTCGAAGCGTGGCGGACCGACAAGTTCGAGGGCTGGACCAAGACCCCGACCCAAGCCGACCCCGGCCAGGTGGCATTCACCTTCACGAACGAGACCTACATGAACCTGCAGCCCCTGAGCGCTGGCGGCGCGGGTGGTGACGAAAGCGGCGGCACGTCCCCGCTGCTGTACGTCGGCCTCGGGATCGTCGCGATCGCGGTCATCGCCGGGATCGTCGTATTCCTCAGGCGGGGGAGCGCGGAGGACAGGGCCTGATAGGGAGTACGGTTGTGATTACTTCGCAACGTTTTGCAGTTCGGGAGTCGGGTTTGCTTTTTGCCTACTCCCTGCTCCCGAACGCACAAGCGAGCCGAACCCTCCACCCGGTTTCGGTGTGAGTCGGGCGCGCTACGTCGGCGGAAAAGTGCTACAGGCCGCGGGCACGCTCGTGTTCGTGCTCGTGCTGAACTTCTTCCTCTTCCGCATCCTGCCAGGGGATCCCGAGCGCACGTTCATCCGGTTGCAGCGCATCTCGCCTTCACAGATAGACGAGGTCAAGAGGGAGTTCGGGCTTGACCGCCCCCTCTGGGTCCAGTTCTTCGACTACCTGGGCGACACCGCGCGGGGCGAGTTCGGCATCTCGTATGTCTTCTCCCGGCCGGTCTCCGAGGTGATCGCAACCGCGCTGTGGCCGACGATCCTGCTCGTTGGCGTGGCCACCTTGGCGGCGACGGTGATCGGTACGCTCATGGGCATCTGGGGCGCGTGGCGCCGCGGTAGCTCAATCGACACCTCCCTGCTCGGCTTCGGCTTAGTCACCTACGCGATGCCCGAGTTCTGGTTAGGGATGCTCCTGATCCTCGTCTTCGCGGTCGCCCTCGACTGGTTCCCAACCTCGTTCATGACCACCCCAGGGGTCGTCGACGCCTCGGCGGGGGCGCAGCTCGTGGACACGCTGGAGCACCTGTTCTTGCCTGCGCTCACCCTGGCGCTGGCCCTGATCGGGGAGTACGCCCTGATCATGCGCACCAGCGTCATGGAGGTGATGAACGAGGAGTACGTGACGACCGCCCGCGCCAAGGGGATGCGCGAAGCTCTCGTCCTGCGCAGGCACATCGTCCCCAACGCCCTGCTCCCCGTCGTGACGCTCGCCGCATTGAACCTCGGGTTCATCGTCTCCGGCGCCATCACCATCGAGACCGTGTTCTCGTGGCCTGGCCTCGGCCAGCTCACCTTCCGCGCCATCAACGGGGGACCCGACTACCCGCTGTTACAGGGGTTGTTCCTGCTGTTCTCGGTGGCGGTAATCCTGGCGAACCTCGTGGCGGATCTGCTGCTCGGCCTGCTCGACCCCAGGATCGGGCGCGCGTGAGCACCCAGACGGCGCCAAGCGCCAGCTCGGTAAGACGCGCGCGACGGGTGCGGGCGTTCAAGTCCTCGGCCAGGCTCTTTATGAGGAACAAGATGGGCGTGGTGGGGCTCGCGGTCCTGACCGTGTTCATCCTGCTCGCCATCTTCGCCGACGTGCTGGTCCCCCCGTCTAGCCTCTCCGTAACCAACGCGCCCGGCGCCCCCCTGGAGCCGCCTTCGGCCCAGTTCTGGCTCGGCACCGACGAACTGGGGCGTTCGGTGCTCGGTCTCGTCATCCAGGGGTCCCAGATCTCCCTGCTCGTCGGTTTCCTCGCTACCGTGATCTCGATGTTGGTCGGCTCGCTTGTGGGGATCGTCGCTGGCTACCTCGGCGGCTGGGTCGAGGCCGTCCTGATGCGCTTTACCGACTGGTTTCTGGTCATACCTTTCTTTCCACTGGCAATAGTCCTCGCCGCCATACTGGGCCGGGGCCTGTTCGTGATCGCGTTCGTCATCGGGATCACCACCTGGCCTGGGACCGCGCGTGTCGTGCGCGCCCAGGTGCTCACCCTCAAGGAACGCCCCTACGTCGAGCGCGCCAGGGCCCTCGGCGCGAGCAACAGCCAGATCGTCACCCGCCACGTCCTCCCCAACGTGTTCCCCCTCATCTTCGCCAACACCACCCTGGTCGTGGCGGTCGCGATCCTCACCGAGGCTTCGCTCTCCTTCCTCGGGCTAGGCGACCCCTTCAGCATCTCCTGGGGCAGCATCCTGGAGTCCGCCTTCGCGGAGGGCGCGATCTCGCTCGGCGCCTGGTGGTACCTGATCCCGCCCGGCCTCTGCATAGTCCTCGTGGTGCTCGCGTTCACGATGTGCGGCTACGCCTTCGACGAGATCCTGGACCCAAGGCTGCGAGACAGATGAGCGAGACCGCCGCGCATACCGGAACCCTGCTGGAGGTGAAGGACCTGCGCGTCCTGTACGAGATACGGGGTACGAAGGCCCCGGCCGTCGACGGCGTGAACCTCTCGCTCCGTCCGGGAGACGCGTTGGGGCTCGCGGGCGAGTCCGGCTGCGGCAAGAGCACGCTCGCGCTCGCTTGCCTCGGGCTGCTCCCGCGCAACGCGACGGTGGAGGGTTCGATCCGCTTCCGGGACGCCGAGGTGGTCGGCGCGAAGCCCGGGCGGCTGCGGGCGCTGCGCTGGGCGGGGATCTCGATGGTCTTCCAGGGGGCGATGAGCGCCTTCAACCCGGTGAAGCGCGTCGGGGACCAGGTCGTCGAGGCGATCCTGCTGCACGAGAGCGTCTCCAGGAGCGAGGCCCGCGGCAGGACGGAGGAGCTCTTCGAGCAGGTCGGCATGGCGCCGCGCAGGATCGACGATTACCCGCACGAGTTCTCCGGCGGGATGCGCCAGCGCGTGATGATCGCCATGGCGCTCGCGTGCCGCCCGCCGCTAGTGATCGCCGACGAGCCGACAACGGCGCTCGACGTGATGACGCAGGCCCAGATCCTCAACCTCCTGGAACGCCTGCGCGAGAAGACGGGGATCTCCCTCATAGTCATCACCCACGACCTCTCGGTCCTGGCCCAGGTGGCCGACAACGTGGCGATCATGTACGCGGGACGCATCGTCGAGGAAGGCTCCGCCTCCGAGATCCTCACCACACCCCGCCACCCCTACTCCAGGGCTCTGGTCGGCGCCTTCCCCGTGGTGGGGGCCGCCGCTTCCAGGGGCGTTCCCGCCGGCCTGCCGGGCGACCCGCCCGACCCCGCCGCGAGGCCCTCAGGCTGCGCCTTCCACCCCCGCTGCCCCGACGCCTTCGAGCCCTGCGACCACGTGGATCCACGCCTGGAGAGGTACGGCTCGCGCCACGCCGCATGCCACCTCGTCGCCAGGGAGGAAGGAGAGGTGTGACGGAGGCCGAATTAAACGAGAACGCGCGGGCGCACGCCGCCGCGATCGAGGTAGAGGACCTCGAGGTCCGCTTCGCCGCCAGGCGACTGATAGGGGGCTCAAGTGGCGAGGTGCGGGCGGTTGACGGCGTCTCCTTCCACGTCGAGCCCGGCGAGGTCTTCTGCGTCGCCGGGGAGTCAGGCTGCGGCAAGACCACGCTGGGCCGCGCGCTGGTCGGTCTTGTGCGGCCCACGTCCGGGACCGTCTCCGTCTCGGGGCTCGACCTCGCGCGCCTCAAAGGCGCCGAGCTCAGGAAATTTCGCCGCAAGGTGCAGGTGGTCTTTCAGGACCCGATGGGCTCGCTCAACCCCCGTCAGAGCATCTACGAGGCGGTTGCCGAGGGCGTGCGCATCCACGGTCTGGAGGGCAACGAGACCGAGATCGTGAGCCGCGCCCTCTCGCGCGCGGGCCTGAGGCCGCCCGAGCGCTTCTTCCTCAGCTACCCGCACGAGCTCTCGGGCGGGCAGCGCCAGCGGGTCGTCATCGCGGCCGCGATCGCGCTCGAGCCCACGGTGCTCGTCGCCGACGAGCCCGTCTCCATGCTCGACGCCTCGGTGCGGGGCGAGATCCTCGAGCTCCTCGTCCGGCTGAAGGACGAGATCGGCATGACCCTCGTCCTGATCACGCACGACCTGGCCTTCGCCTGGGCGCTCGCCGACCGCGTCGCGATCATGTACCTGGGCAAGATAGCGGAGCTTGGCCCGACGGAGACGGTCCTCACCGATCCCCTGCACCCGTACACACGCTCTCTCCTCGCCGTAACCCCCGAGGTGGGACGCCGTCAGGCCCAGCAGGTCCTCACCGGCGAGCCCCCTGACCCGGCCCAGATCCCGCCCGGCTGCCGCTTCCACCCCCGCTGCCCCCTCCTCCGCTCGAACGGCGCCGCTTCCCACGAAACCCGCTGCCGCGAAGACATCCCGCTACTGCAAGAGCTTGCCCCAAACCACCTCGCGGCTTGCCACGTGGCCGCCGCCGGAGATTTGCCCAACCGCTGATACGGGATCCTGGGCAACGCCATCGAAGACCGTACACCCCACCCTTAGAGACGCCTTACCGGGCGAAGACGCCCCCCGGAGCGTCTCTACGGGCCATGCGCCTTGGCCGGACGGAACCTCGATCGAACGTCACCCGCACCTCTCGTATCACCTTCTCTGTTTCTCTCGCCTGACGTGACACCTGATCGTAGGCCAGAGGTCTCTTGGGACCGTCCGGATCATGAAGTCGAAGACGCTCGCCCACTGGTGTACCGTGAGGCAGGAAGGGGGAACATCCAGTACGAACGCGTTGTCCCTCGCGAGCCGGCGCAGCTGGGTTCTGGTGAAAATAGGTCTGAGGGCCATACCCACGCAGTTCCCGCGCCCCGTGAACGCCTGACGCACGAGCGCGCGGAAGTGGAATCGGTGGCTCGGGTGCACGAGCGGCGGGCCGCGCTTGGACGCTACCATCAGGCAGGCGTCGACCTCGGGCTTCGGGTGGAAGGCGTCGGCCGGCAGGACGAGGCCCGCGCAGAACGCATACCAGGGGCTCCAGTGCAGGGTCTTCAGGGTGGACGGGCTCGACCGCGCGTGCTTCCGGGCTACCTGCTTCTGCACCAGCAGGTGGGCCCTTTGCAGGGGGACTCCGGGATCATCCAGTAGCCGGTGCAGGATGGATGTGGTGGCGTGGAAGGGTATGTTCGCCACTACCTTGAAAGGCTCACCCGGGAGCTTCACGCTCAGGGCGTCCCCCCGCACGATCTGGACGTTCTCATGCTCGGAGAAGCGCTCGCTCAGGTGGAGAGCCCAGAACGGATCGTACTCCACCGCTACCACGCGCCCGGATACCAGCGCGAGCTGGCGGGTAAGCATCCCGCCTCCGGCCCCGAGCTCCACCACGAGATCGTCCTTCCCTACGCCGGATTCGGCCACTATTCGTCTCGCGGCCCACGTCTCCCTCAGGAAGTTCTGACCCAGTTCTCTGCGGTTGTTGCGTTGTGAATTGGTCCGGTTCTTGCGACCGCGACCCGTACCGTGCTTCGCGGTTCGCTCGCCTCTTCGCGACATCCCGAGGATCATCCTCCGATCTCCGCATGCGTTAGCCTGACGGATGGCATGGGGAGGCCGGGCGGTCCCTTCGAAGACGCCGTAACCCGAGTTGGAGAGCTTTACGCGGACAGAGGCAGGAGAGAACCTACCCGAGAAACGCTAGCTGCTCGGAACGAGAAGCGCCCGGCCTAGTAGCCGCGCAGCCTGATGGCGCAGCCCTGCCCGGAGAAAAAGATGTTCGGAGATGCGTTTCCCATGCCCACAAACTACCACAGATCCGCCCCGTCGCGCCTCCCGAACCCCGAACGTGCGGCCGGTTGACAGGGTCCGTAGCTGTGTGTTTAGGATGGTCGCACAACGAGACCGCCGTCGTGGCGGACGGTTGGACAGGAGGGCAGGATGGACGCCACGAACACAGGCTTCAACATCGAGACCGAAAGATCCCGAGAGCTCATGGAGCGCCTCGCCCGTTCCGTACCCGGCGGCAACACGCGCTCGCTCGCCCACTTCCCGCCCTACCCGCTTGCGATCTCGCGCGGCTCCGGGTGCCGGATCTGGGACGTGGACGGCAACGAGTTCGTCGATCTGCTCAACAACTACACGGCCACGGTGCACGGCCACGCGGTGCCCGCCATAAACGAGGCGATTAGCCGCCAGGCGGCGCTGGGGACCGTGTTCCCGGCCCCGGCCGAGGCGCAGGCCGAGCTCGCCGAGCGGATCCTGGGGCGGGTGGCGTCGGCCAGGAAGGTGCGGTTCGCCAACTCCGGTACGGAGGCCGTGATGATGGCGGTGCGCGCCGCCCGGGCCTTTACCGGTCGCGAGAAGATCATCAAGACCGAAGGCGGCTACCACGGCATGTGGGAGCAGGTGCCGGCCTCCTGGCCCCGAGGCGCCGCGCACGAGCGCCGGACGGCGACGCCGCAAGGCGTCAGGGCGCTCGTGCGCATGGTCGACTACAACGACGTCGCTGACCTCGAGGCCGCCATGCGGGAAGATGGCGACGAGGTGGCGGCCATAATCCTGGAGCCGGTCACGGGGACCGGGGTCCTCACAGGGACGCCCGAGTACTTCGCGGCGGCGCGGCGCCTGGCCGACGAGCACGGGGCGCTGCTCATCTGCGACGAGATCATAACCCTCAGGCTCGCGCCGGGAGGCTACCAGGAGGTCCTCGGCGTCCGGCCCGACCTGACGACGCTGGGCAAGATCATCGGCGGCGGCCTACCCGTCGGCGCCTTCGGCGGGCGCGAGGAGATCATGAGCCTCTTCGACCCCCGCCTCCCCGACCACCTCCACCACTCGGGCACCTTCAACGGCAACCTCGTGACCATGGCCGCGGGATGCGCGGCGCTCGATCTGCTTACTCGGGAAGAGATCGAACGCCTCAACGCCCTCGGCGAGCGCCTTGCCGAGGGCCTGCGCCGGATCTTCGCGCAGAACGAAGAGCTTGGCGCCGTCGTGAACAACCGCGGGTCCATGGTCCACGTCAACTTCGAGTCCAAAGCCGAGGTCCGCACCTACTCCGACCTCAACCTTGGCAGCCCCGTGATGGCCGCCTTCCACCTCGCCGCGCTCGACGAGGGCCTCTACTTCGCGCCGCGCTGCTTCATGAACACCTCCACCGCTATGGATGAGCTGGTAATAGACGACGTGCTCGAGGCCTGCTCCCGCGCCATGGCACGCGTGGCCGGCCTCTTCGACCTCGCCAGGTTAGGCGGTTGACCCTGCCATAAGGTGACCAGGGTGCGCCCCTTTGACTTAGCGGCTGGTGTAACGGTAGCACGATAGTCGTGTACACTATACTCGTGTACAGAAGCCATGTCTGGGGGAGCCACGCGATGAAGAACATCACTTTGAGTGCCGACGAGAGGTTGATCGAAGCCGCACGTGAGCGAGCACGGACTGAGCACACCACCTTGAACGAGCAGTTCCGGTTATGGCTAGCGGACTATGCGCGACGCGAGCAGCAGGCCGAGCGGGCGATGGCGGTGGTTCGGGAGCTACGCGGCAAGCTCCGTGTAGGACGCAAGTTAACCAGGGACGAGATGAATGAGCGCTGAGTTTTTCGTAGATACGAACCTATTCATCTACCAGCTGGAAGCACTGGACGAGGGTAAGTTCGAGACAGCAGATCGGATAATTCGCCGAGGCATAGAGGACAAAAATGCCTGCATCAGCTTTCAGGTCGTGCAGGAGTGTTTGAACACTGCCTTGCGTAAAGCCGAGGTCCCCCTCACCACGGATCAGATGAGATCCTACATGGAAGCCGTCCTCAAGCCTTTGTACCGAGTCCCCGCCACGATCGCGCTCTACCACCGTGCGCTCGACGTTCAGGCCCGCTACCGCTACGGCTTCTACGACTCGCTCATCGTCGCCGCCGCCCTCGATGCCGGATGCACCCGGCTCTACAGCGAGGACCTGCAAGACGGGCAGCAAATCGAAAGCCTCACCATAGAGAACCCATTCGTTTGAATTGTGAGTTTGGAAGTTGGAATGGTGAGTTGGGGTCTGGCTACAGGGGTACTCGAGTTTGCGTGGCGGGGTGAAAAGCTGCTCGGTTCTGGACCTTTTCGCTAACGTCGACGGCCTGTTACGAGGCGAACAGAATTACCCGGGCCAGGGTAGACGAATGACCTCGGGTTCCTCTGCTGTGGTGGTGAAGGGGACCATCGGGTGGTGAGCTCCATGAGTGGGCGGCCGGCTGCGCGCGTCGTCGGGTGGGCGCTCATTGGAGCCGGGGCGGCTCTCGCGGGGTTGCTCGCTCAGGGCGCTGGCCTGCCGGCGGGCTGGCTGTTGGGGCCGATGATCGTCGCGATAGTCGCGGCCCTGGTTTGGCCTGGGCATCCGACGGTACCGCGCTGGGGACGGGTAGGGTCGCTGGCCGTCGTCGGGGGCTTGCTCGCCGCCACCTTCAGGCCGGCGGTCCTGCCCCTTATCGCCGACAACTGGCTGCCCGTCTGTCTCGTGGTAGCCGGCACCTTGCTGATCAGCCTCGCGGTCGGGATGCTCTTCGCCTGGATCACCGGGGTCGACCGGAGGACGGCGGTCCTGGGCACGCTCCCCGGCGCCGCGTCGAGCATGCTGGCTATGAGCGAGCCGCTCGGCGCGGATCCACGACTCGTCGCCGTTATGCAGTACACGCGAGTTGTGGTGGTCGTCTTCTCCGCCGCGCTGGTCTCCCGGTTTGGGCTCGTGCCCGGATCCGAGCCGCAAGAGATCTCCGGCCAGGGGTTGCAGCCACCCGTCTCCGGAGGTGCGGTCCTGGTTCAGGACACCTACCAGATCTACGCCCTCACGGCGCTCGTGGCGGTAATCGGAGCCTGGGCCGGGTTGCGCTTGCGGTTGCCCGCCGGGGCGCTACTTGGCCCGCTTCTCCTGGGCGTCGGCCTGGAGGAGCTCGGCTTGTTGCGTCTTGCCTGGCCACCAGGGGTACCGCAAGCGGCCTTCCTCGTCCTCGGCCTCTGGGTGGGTCTTCTTTTCGACCGGGCGTCCGTAAAGAGCACCGGACGGCTCTTACCTGTCGTGCTGGCCTTCGCCATCGGGCTGACGATCGCCTGTGCCGGTCTGGGGTGGTCCCTGGTAGCCCTGACCGACATCGATGGACTCACGGCCTACCTGGCTACGACGCCGGGAGGGATCGACTCCGTGTCGATAATGGCCCTGGGGAGCGGGGCAAACGCCCCGCTGGTCCTGGCCGTACAGATGCTGCGCCTCTTCGCCGTGCTGCTGGCCGGAACGCTTCTTGAATTTGGAATGAGGAACGCCGAATAGTGAATAGAAGTGGTTGGGGTGGATCTGACGGCCAGGACTTTCGAGTTTGCGCGGCGGGTGGTTGGGCTTTGTCGGGTTCTGGAACAGGCGCCGGGGTAAGCCGGACACTGGCTAACCAGCTTCTGCGGTCGGGCACCTCCATTGGCGCGAACGTCGAAGAGGCTCAGGCCGCCCAGAGCCGGGCAGATTTCCTCAACAAGCTCTCCATCGCCCGTAAAGAAGCCCGCGAAACGCACTACTGGTTGCGCCTGCTCTCGACGACCGATCTAGTCAGCGCACCTCGTCTCACAGACCTGGTCGACGAAGCAGACCAACTCGTCGCCATCCTGACAACGATCACCAAGCGAACTAGACAAAACTCGAAACCATAAACTACGGACCACGAACACGGTAAGGACATCGGATTGGCAAGCCATTCCAAACTCCAAACTCCAAATTCATAATTCAGAAGTTGCTCCCTGACGCAACAGAGAGCGTCCTGTGGATAAGGGTTACCCATGTCGGCGCTCTTGTCTTCGTCGCGGTGTACCCTGTTCTCATGACGCAAAAGGGCTCGGCCACCGACGCAGCCGATGGTGCCAAACAGCGTGATTCGTCTCGCCTTCGGGGTGTGTTGCTGGTTTCGGGGCTCGTGCTTCTGGCGGCGAACCTGCGTCCGGCGCTCACCTCCGTTGCGCCCCTGATCGGTGAGATACGAGCCGACACCGGCCTGTCCAACGGTGTTGCGGGTCTGCTCACGACGCTGCCGCTCCTTGCGTTCGGCTTGCTCTCGCCGGTCGCGCCGCGGCTGGCGCGTGCTATCGGCATGGAACGGTTGCTGCTTATCGGCCTGATCACGCTCGGTGTGGGCCTTCTGGTACGCTCCACGGGAACACTGGCGGCGCTCTTCCTTGGAACCGCGCTACTCGGGGCGGCGATCGCGGTCGGCAACGTGCTCTTGCCCGGCATCGTGAAGCGGGAGTTCCCCGGACGTGTCGGCCCCATGACCAGCGTGTACTCTACGGCCATTGGCATCAGCGCCGCGATCGCTGCCGGCATGAGCGTTCCCGTTGCGGAACTCGTCGGTTGGCGGGTTGCGCTGGCCGTGTGGGCCCTCCCCGCCTTTATCGCCGCCGTCGCGTGGATCCCCCAGCTCCGGAGCGGTCCGCCCGGGAATGACCCGGCTCAAACCTCCCGCGGGGACGGCGGGCTGTGGCGGTCACCGCTGGCCTGGCAGGTGACGCTCTTCATGGGACTGCAGTCGCTCGCGTACTACGTGACGCTCACCTGGCTGCCCGAGATTCTGCACGACGAAGGGTTGAG
Source organism: uncultured Rubrobacteraceae bacterium (assembly GCA_963800975.1). Classification (GTDB taxonomy): domain Bacteria; phylum Actinomycetota; class Rubrobacteria; order Rubrobacterales; family Rubrobacteraceae; genus JALYGY01. The sequence continues at coordinate 151,061 of CAWDDB010000006.1, forward strand.
CGTGGTCCGGGCGGGCTGGATGCTCGGGCTATCTCAGGTGGCGGCGATCGTGACGATGTTCCTGGCCCCCGTGCTCGCCGGCAGGAGGCCCTCCCAAAGGGGCGTCGTCGTGGCGGCCGCAGCCCTGTCCGGGGCGGGCGTCCTCGGCTTGCTGGTCGCCGGCGGCACCGCGGCCGCGCTCTGGGCCGTGCTTCTGGGGCTCGGCCAGGGGGCCTGCTTCAGCCTGGCGCTCGCATTCTTCGCGTTGCGGGCGCCAGACCACGAGCACGCGGCCGCGCTCTCGGGTATGGCCCAGTCCGTCGGTTACCTTCTGGCTGCTTTCGGGCCTGCCCTCTTCGGCGTGCTGCGCGACGCGACGAATGCGTGGACCATCCCGCTCGCCGTGCTCCTCGCGGTCGTGGCATGCGTCCTGATCTCGGGTCTCGGTGCCTCCCGCGACGCCCACGTCGCGTAGCGCTCGCGGGGTTAGGTGGTGGCCGTCGCGCCCAGTTCCTCCCTGGCCCACGCGTCCATGGCCTCGAGCAGCTGCTCGCGGGTGGCGACGATCGACAGCCGGGTGTTCTCGTCTTGCTCCTGCGTGGTCAGCCTCACGGTCGGGTGGCCGCCGACCAGAGACCCCAGGAGTCCGCCTCGCAGGCGGAACTCTGCCGAGCCCTGGGTTGGCTCGTGGCCAAGGGGCACGCTGAAGCCCCTGAGGCCGACCAGGTAGGCCTCCGCAAGCTCCAGGATTTGTTCGGGCGTAGCGTCCGTCGTGTAGGTCCGCGTGTAGTCGGCCACGGCAGCCTCCTCTCGTCCAACATTCTAGCGAGGCGAACGCGGGCGCGAAGAGCTCGGTGGGTATGTCGCGCTCCAGGCCAGGTGTGGGTTCGCTGACTATGGTACGGTTCTCGGCGTGCTAGGGTGGCGTCTACGCTAACGGAGGGAGGATGCATGGAGTATCGTCGTCTAGGACGCTCGGGTCTGTACGTATCAAGCCTGACCCTCGGCACGATGACCTTCGGTGGGCAGGGTGACTTCGGCATGGTCGGCGCCACGGACGTCGCGGGCGCGAGGAGGCAGGTCGACATGTGCCTGGACGCCGGGGTCAACCTCTTCGACACCGCCGACATCTACTCCGACGGGGAGTCCGAGAAGATACTCGGCGAGGCGATCTCGGGCCGGCGGGACGATCTGCTCCTCGCCACGAAGGTCCGCATGCCCGCGGGGGAGGGCCCCAACGATACCGGCCTCTCCAGGCACCACATCATCCGCGGGTGCGAGGAGAGCCTCAGGAGGCTCGGCACCGACCACATCGACCTGTACCAGGTGCACGAGTGGGACGGCCACACCCCGCTCGAGGAGACCCTGGAGGCGCTCGACACTCTCGTAAAGAGCGGCAAAGTGCGTTACGTGGGCTCTTCCAACTACTCGGGCTGGCAGCTGATGAAGGCGCTCGGGATCTCCGAGAGGCTCGGGTTGCAGCGCTACGTGAGCCAGCAGATCCACTACACGCTGCAGGCCAGGGAGGCCGAGTACGAGCTGGTCCCGCTGGCGCTGGATCAGGGGTGCTCCATACTGGTGTGGAGCCCGATCGCCGGAGGACTCCTTTCCGGCAAGTACCGGCGCGACGTGGACGCCTCGGAGGGAAGGCACGTGGAGGGCTGGGACGAGCCGCCGGTGCGCGACCCCGACAAGCTCTACGACATCGTCGACGTGCTAGTGGAGATCGCGGACGGCCGCGGCGTGTCTGGGGCGCAGGTCGCGCTCGCGTGGCTGCTGGGACGGCCTGGCGTCGCTTCCGTGATAGTAGGCGCGAGGACCGACGAGCAGCTCGCCGACAACCTGAAGGCCGCCGAACTGATCCTTACCGAAGAGGAGCGCCTGCGCCTGGACGAGGTGAGCGCGCCGCCCCTGATTTACCCCTTCTGGCACCAGCTCAAGACCGCCTCGGACCGCCTGGGTCCGGCCGACCTGCCGCTGCTCGGTCCGCACCTCGACTAAACCCCACCGGTTTCGCGACTACTGACGTCGGGCGAGGTACACGCCGCCGAGCAGGATCGCCGCGCCTATAAACTTGTCGATCCCGAAAGCTTCGCCGAAGAGCAAGACGCCGGCGACGACGCCGACAAGCGTGATCACGTACTGGTATACGAGCATGCGGTTCGCCCCGATGCGCGAGATCCCCCGTTGCCAGAACGTGAAGCCGAAGGCCGCGACCACGAGCGTCGAGTAGGCGAAGGCTCCCCATCCCCCCGCGCTCACGGCATCCCAGTGAACCGCCGGCAGCTGCACGGACGCGAAGGGCAGGACCGCAAGCCCCCCGAACAGCATCGAGTAGGCGGCGACCTCGAGCGGCGAGTAGCGCCTGAGCAACGGCAGCGAGAGCACGGCGTAGGATCCCCAGGCGGCGGCCGCTCCCAGCACGAGCAGATCCCCCGTCAGGCTCGCCCCGCTCTCTCCCAATCCGCGGTAGACGATCACGGCCACGCCGAGCAGCGCAAGACCCACCCCAACGATGCCCTTCCAGTTGGGGCGTTCCCAACCGAGCACGAAGGCCAGGAGCATCCCCCACAGCGGAGCCGTGGCGACGACGAGGGCGCTGTTGGAGGCCGTGGTGATGCTGACGCCGTGGGTGAAGAGCACATTGTTCATGGCGATGCCTACCAGCCCGAGGCCGGCCATGGGAAGGAGATCCTTCGCCCCGAGCTTGCTTCCTCGGCCGAAGAGGCGCAGGACCACCCAAAGCACGACACCTGCCAGCACGAACCGCACGCTTACGAAGGGCAGCGGCGGTATGAAGCCGACTGCGTACTTCACCGCCGCCGGGTTGCTGCCGAGGATGACCGCCGTCAGGATGAGCGACGCCTCGAAGAGCGGCGAGGTCTTTCTGCCACCGCTCGCGGTGGCCGCCTCCGCTCCCTCATCGTTGCCAGGGGCGCCCCTGGCCTCGCGTTCTCGTTTAGTCAGCAATTAAACCTTCCCGCACGGTACTCGACCGGCAGGCTCCATGATTCAAAACATTTGCACACAGAACGTAACACCATTCCGCGATCGAACAAGGAAGCCTGGTGAAACCTCTAACGCCACAAGCCCTTCTGGACAACCGCCAAAGACAAACAGCCAGCAACCCGATAGCTCAGGGCGACGCGGGCGAAGCCGGGCGCAGCGTGCTGCTACTCCGGCAGCGCCGAGAGGACGCCGGCCATCCTGTACATCTGCGGGTCCAGGGGGCGCATGCGGCCCACGATCTCCTTCAGAGGCAGCCTGCCCATAAGCTCGCCCGTCAGCGCGACCATGACCCCCGACTCGCCCTCCGCCAGGGCCTCCGCGGCGGCGGTGCCGAACCTGGAGCCGAGTATCCGGTCGAAAGCCGTAGGATCCCCACCCCTCTGGGCGTGGCCCACCACGGTCAGGCGCGACTCGTAGGTGCCGGTCGAGTTGACGTACTCGTGGAACTCGGCGGCCGGGAGCTTCGCCCCTTCCGCCGCCACGACCATAAAGTGGGACTTGCCCTGTTCGTAGGCCTTCTTGATAAACCCGATCAGGTCCTCCGGGTCGGGCTCGAACTCGGGCACGAGCACCGCCTCGGCCCCGCCCGCGATCGCGCTGGTCAGGGCCAGGTAGCCGCAGTTTCTGCCCATCACCTCGACGACGTGCGCGCGGTTGTGGGAGCTCGCCGTGTCCTTGATACGGTCTATGGTCTCGAGGGCGGTGTTGAGCGCCGTGTCGACCCCGAGGGCTATCTCCGTGCCCCAGACGTCGTTGTCTATGGTGGCCGGTATCCCCACAACCCGAATGCCAAGCTCGCTGAGCTTCAGGGCGCCGGTGAGGCTCCCTTCCCCGCCGATGACCACGAGCCCCTCCACCCCTGCCTCCCTGAGGTTGCGCGCCGCCCGTTCCTGTCCCTCGGGGCTCTCGAATTCCCCGGAGCGCTGAGTGCCTAGCACCGTTCCGCCCCTGCCGATGATGCCCCCGAGCTTGCGGCGGTCGATAGGCGAGATCCTGCCCTCCAGCAGCCCCTTGTAGCCGCTCTCCACCTTTACGGGTTGCCAGCCCATCGAGAAGGCCGTCCGGGCCACCGCCCGAACGGCGGCGTTCATCCCCGGAGCGTCGCCCCCGCTTGTCAGAACCGCTACCTTCACGCCGAACCTCCTCTCTTGTGAGGTCCCAAGGGTACACAGCCGCGCGCGGAGATGCTCGCCGGGCGAGCCCACCAGCGATGATCCTTCAGCCAGGCCCCGCTCGATCCGTGGGTTTGCTTCGCTCCAGGGGCGGGTACGCCGGGTTGGGACGGAGAGTTGCGAGGGAGGACGAGGGATGGACTTAGGCGAACGGGAGACCGGGACGCGGGATGAGCATTTCAACCTGATCAGCGTCCTCTACCACGCCCTGCACGGCGCCGAGAACTGCGACCGCTACGCCGCGGAGGCGGAGGTCTCAGGCGACGAGTCCCTCGCCGCCTTCTTCGGGGAGGCCCGGGACGCGCAGGCCGAGCTTGCCGAGCGCGCCAAGGTGATGCTCGGGATCGGAGCGATCCCCAGGATGGCGGACGAGGTCGAGCCCGGCTTGGACGTCGGGCCGGAGACGATCCCGGGCGGCACGCTGCCTGTTGCGGAGGTGCCGCCCGACGTGCCCGAGGAGATTCCGGAGCCTGTGGTGGTGCGCGTCCCGCCCGAGGACTTCGGCACCACGATACGCGCCCTCGAGGGTGGTCTAGAAGAGCTCCCAGAGGCCGAAGCGCTCGACGAGATAGACGGCTGGCGGCTCTGGCTCGAGGGGTCGGGCGACCCCGAGCTCGAGCCCATCGCCGGTGACCTGCTGAGGCTCGGAGACATGCTCAGGTCCGGCGGAGCTAGCCGAACCGAGATCGGGAGCGTACTGGGCTCGCTCGGCGAGCGAGTGCGGGGGCTCGCCGAGAGCGAGGTCGGGGCTCCGGTCGCAGACGAGCTGCGTATCCTGGGCGGCCTGCTCAACACCGCGGCCCGGGATCTGACAGGATAGCCGAGAACGCGGAGAGGGCAGGGAGCGTTGCCGGAGACGGACCCTTACCAGGTGCTCGGCATCGGCAGGGGAGCTTCGGGGGACGAGATCCGTAGAGCCTACCGCGGGCTGGCGAGGAAGCATCACCCCGACGCCAACCCCGACGACCCCGGATCCGAGGGGCGCTTCAAGAGGATCCAGCAGGCCTACGAAGTTCTCTCCGAACCCGCCAGACGACGAGAGTACGATCGGGGGACCAGGCCCACGGGTAAAAGGGGTTCGCGCGGGAGCGGGAAAGCCGTCCGCGTCGACAACCTCTCCTACCGGCGCACGGACGAACAGGGGGAGGTCGGACGGGAGCTTCGGGCCGACGACCTGGCGCGCTTCGCCAGGATCCTGGGCATCCCCCTCGACCGCATCCTGAAGCTAATCGGCGAGAACGCGACCGTCGAGGGCAACGTCAGCTTTGGCGGGCGACGTCCGGGGGCTGCTGCCGGGGGGCGCTGGCGACCGCCCGGGGGTGCGCGTCCTGGTCGCGACGACGAGAAGCCGCCCATCCCGGACAAGCCTCCTGTGCCTCCGAAACCGCCGAGGACGGGCGAGGCCGAAGTGAACTCGTAGATCCAAGACCCGCCGCGGGGCGCGCCACGTTGCCCCTTGCGGGTGGCACCGGTATAGTCGAACGCGCGTGTGAGATACCCGGCGCGCCTTCGAGCGCCGGGCGGGAGGAGGAACACGATGGCTCAGGCGACGGGCACCCAGGCCGGTGAGTCTCGCTGGTGGGACAGGGCTCTAGGAGCCTTGCAGAGCATCGGGCGCTCGCTGATGCTGCCCATAGCGGTGCTGCCTGCTGCGGCGCTGCTCTTGAGGCTGGGACAGCCCGACCTTCTGGACATACCGTGGCTGGCGGCGGCCGGGCAGGCCATCTTCGACAACCTGCCCGTGCTGTTCGCGATCGGCATCGCGGTGGGGCTGACGGGCGGGGCGGGGGCCGCGGGGCTCGCCGGTCTCGTGGGGTACTTCGTCTTCGCCGGGGTCTTCAACTCCGTGGCGCCCCAGCTCGCCGAGGAAGGAGACCGACCCCGTCTACTACATGGGGGTGCTCTCGGGGATCATCACCGGGCTCCTGGCCGCCGGGATGTACAGGCGGTTCTCGGACATCCGGCTGCCCGACTACCTGGCGTTCTTCGGGGGCAGGCGGTTCGTGCCGATAATAACGGCGGTCGCGGCGCTCGCGCTCGGGATCGTGTTCGGCCTGATCTGGCCCCCCATCGGAGCCGGGATCAACGCCGTCGGCGAGGCCATAGTCGGACTCGGCGCCCTCGGGACCGGGCTCTACGGGTTCGTCAACCGCATGCTCATCCCCGTGGGGCTGCACCACGTCATCAACACCTACGTCTGGTTCCAGCTCGGCACCTACGAGGGGCCCGACGGCCCGGTGAACGGTGAGATCACGCGCTACTTCGCGGGAGATCCCACCGCCGGGTACTTCCTCTCCGGCTTCTTCCCGATCATGATGTTCGGCCTCCCGGCGGCTTGCCTGGCCATGATCCGGCACGCCAGGGTCCCGAAGGTGGCAGCGGGCATCTTGCTCTCCGCCGCCTTCGCCTCGTTCCTGACCGGCATCACCGAGCCGATCGAGTTCGCCTTCCTCTTCGTCGCCCCGCTCCTGTTCCTGGTCCACGCCATCCTTACCGGGACGGCGCTGGCGGTCTGCACGCTGCTCGGCATCAAGATAGGCTTCGGCTTCTCGGCCGGCCTGATAGACTACGTCCTGAACTTCAGCAAGGAGAACACCACGAGGCCCCTGCTGCTGCTCGGCGTCGGGCTGGTCTACTTCGTCATCTACTACTCTCGTCTTCAGCTTCTTCATAAAGCGCTTCGACCTGGCGACCCCGGGCCGCGGCGAGGCCTCCACGGGGATGTCCTCGGACTGGATCCTGCCCGAAAGCCAGCGCGGACCCGCGCCCGGCAGCGAGGCGGACTGGCGAAGCGGAGGCCACGGGCGAGACAGGAGAACGCGCCTGCCGCCACGGCGGAGCGCGACCGCGACGACGTGCTGGCGGAGAACGTGCTCGAGGCGCTCGGGGGAAGGGAGAACGTCGAGAGCGTCGAGGGGTGCATCACGCGTCTCAGGCTCTTCGTCGAGGACCCGGAGCGCATCGACGACGACCGGCTGAAGCAGCTCGGCGCCTCCGGCGTGGTCAAGCGTGGCAAGGTGGCCCAGGTGGTCATGGGCACCCAGTCCGACCGCATCGCCGCGCGCATGGAGCGCATCATGAAGGGGGAGGAATAGATGGCAGCTTCTGGCTCCCGTCTCGGGAACGGCCGTGCCACTGAGCGAGGTACCGGACGAGGTCTTCGCCGAGGGGATGGCGGGGGACGGAGGGGCCATCGTGCCGTCGCGAGCGGCGAGGCGCTCGCCCCCGCTTCGGGGACGCTCGTCAAGCTCTTCGAGGGCGGGCACGCCTTCGGGATAGAGACCGACGAGGGGGTCGAGCTCATCGTCCACGTCGGCCTCGACACCATCGAGCTGAGGGGCGCGGGCTTCGAGAAGCTGGCCACCGAGGGGGACAGGGTTGAGGCGGGCCAACCCATCGTGCGCTTCGACCTGGAGGAGATCCGAGCCGGAGGCTACGACCCCGTAACCCCCGTGGTCGTGACGAACGCCAGACGAGCACCCGGTGAGCGGCTTCCAGGCGGGCGAGGTGCAAGCCGGAGACCCCATCTTCGAGGTCGCCACTTGAAGCGGATCCTCGACTGCGGCCCCGCCGACTTCGAAAGGATGGACGGCGCAGCCCTCCTCGAGGCCATCCGGCGCTCCGAGGGCCGTACCATCCTCTGCGAGGTCCTCTGGCCCGCGGCACCGCTGGTGGACGGCGTCACCAACGCCGAGGTCACGGTCGCCTTCGGCGCGGACCTCGTCCTCCTCAACATGTTCGAAGGCGAGGACCTGGCGGCCATCAAGGGAGCCCTGGGGCGGCCCGTGGGGGTGAACGTCGAGCCCTCAGAAAGCGTGGCCCCGCACCGGCGGGCGAGCGCCGAGAACCTGCGGCGCGTGGCCGACGCGGACTTCGTCGTCATCACCGCCAACCCCGACGCCCAGGTAGGCGTTCGGGGAGATGCTCTCCGCCGTCGAGCTGGCGCGACAGACGGTGCCGGGAGCTCCCGTCTTCGCCGGCAAGATGCACGGCAGCGGTGGGCGGGGCATGATCGGGACGAGCGGGATGTCGCGGCTTGCCGAGGCCTCAGACGCGGTCCTCGTTCCTGCCCCCGGTACGGTTCCGGGTAGCAGGGAGCCGCTCGTTGCGGAGCTTGCGGACGCCGCACACGCCTCGGGCGCGCTGGTGGTCGCCACGGTCGGGACCTCGCAGGAGGGATCCGACGCGGAGACCGTCAGGGAGTTGGCCCTCGCCGGCCAAGCGGGCGGGGGCGGATGTTCTGCACCTTGGGGACGCGGCAATCTCGGGGATCACCGATCCGATGAACGTGCTGGCGGCCTCGGTCGCGATCCGGGGCCGACGCCACGCCTTCCGCCGTATGGCGATGAGATGAGGGGGCACGCTGCGGCCCGGCCGCGCCAGTGCGCTCGCTTGTCAGCAGTTCGGCCTAGGTTTCTGACGTTTGGCTAGTGTTCAGGGAGGAGGGTGGGCCGTTCGGGTTTGTGAGAGGCTATCCTTCAGGGTTGGACACGGGAAGTGCCTAGCGGGAAAGGGAGGTAGGCGTTGTGGCGAGGATCGAGGGTGTCGATCCGGGACTTGCACGAGGACAGGTAAAGGCGGTCTTCGAGGCCCAGATCAAGAAATGGGGTGGCGCCGCTCCTCAATCATCTGTTGTATGCGCGGCGTCCGACCATCTTCCGAGGCGCGCGGGCTATGTGGACCGGGCTGGATTCCTCCGGTCTCCTCGACGGCCGGCTCGTCGCCCTCGATCAACAGGCGGGTCGCCGCCATAAACGGCTGCGAGTTCTGACAGGATCTGAACGCTGCCGTGGGCAGCGAACTGGGCGTCTCCGATGAGAAGATACTCGCGCTGGACGAGTACGCCACGAGCCCCCTGTACGAAGAGCGGGAGCGCGCGGCCCTGGAGTACGCCGACCGCATGACCATAACCGGCCAGGACGTGGACGACGAGCTCTTCTCCCGATTGCGCCGTTTCTTCGACGAGGACGCCCTGGTCGAGCTCACCGCAACCATCGCCTGGGAGAACTCTTCGAGCAAATTCAATCGCGCCCTGCGCGTACCGTCGCAGCGCCTGTGGAAAGGCCCGAAGAGCACCTAAGCCAAACGCCAACGGGCTGACCAACCCCGTTTGCGGTTTCATTGTAGGTAACGATCATCCGGTCGTCGGTGACCTGCTCCCATACGCAATGGAGAAGAATCGGCAATTCTGCGGATGCGCTTCCTCTCGCGCGCTGCCAACAATGAGACAAACATCAGCGTCGGAAGCAACGAGAGAGGTGCTGCGGTGATCGGAGAAATGATCGGGGTGTCGGAAACAACGACGACGAGATCGGTACGGAAGGCGCCGCTCGTGTTGCTCCTCGCGCTAGGGTGGGTCGCCTTGCTTCTCGCGCTCCCCGGCGGCCCCGCGCACGCGGCGACCACCTTCACGGTAAACGACGCCGGCGACGCTGCGGACATCGATCTCGCCGACGACGGGTGCGACTCCGATCCCGCCGCGGGCAACCAGTGCACGTTCAGGGCGGCCATCGAGGAATCGAACGACACCTCGGGAGAGGACGCCATCGACTTCGGCATAGGCACCACCCCGACGGTCAAGACCATCTCGCCCGCCTCCGAGCTACCCGAGATAACCGAAGCCCTCACCATCGACGGCTACACCCAGCCCGGGTCGACCCCCAACACGCTGGCCACGGGCAACGACGCGGTGCACAAGGTGCAGCTCGACGGGACCAACGCTGGCTCCGGCGCGAACGGGCTGGAGATCTCCGGCCCGGGCAGCACCGTCAAGGGGCTGGTGATCAGGAGCTTCGAGGGCTACTGCGTCACCATCGCTTCGTCGGGGGCCGCCGGCCACACCATCGAGGGCAATTTCCTGGGCACCACGGTCAACGGGAGCGGTGCAAGGGGCAACGGCGGCGTGCGGATCGACAACGCGCCGGACAACGTGGTGGGGGGTACACAACCGGGGGCGCGCAACGTCATCTCGGGCAACGACGGCGAGAGCGGCGTCAGCATCGTCGGCTCGGGGGCCACGGGCAACAGGGTGGAGGGCAACTACGTGGGCACCAGCGCCGACGGGAGAAGCGATCTTGGCAACGTCCGGGATGGGATAACCATCAACCTAGGCGCGGGCTTCACCACGGTCGGGGGATCGACCCCGGGAGCGGGCAACCGCATCGCCCACAACGGCGCGGACGGCATCGCGAACTCCGGTAGCGACTCGGCGGGCAACACCATCCTCTGGCAACTCCATCTTCGACAACGCCGAGCTGGGCATAGACCTCGAGGGCGGGATCGAGGATGCCAGACGGCGTCACCTCGAACGACCCAGACGATCCTGACACCGGCCCCAGCGGCCTCCAGAACTTCCCCGTCATACTCTCAACCACGAAGAAATCCGGGGCCCCGAAAACCACGATCACGACAATCTCCGGCAGGCTGAACAGCACCCCCTCCCAGGACTTCTTTATCCAGTGATTCCTCACGGCCGGAGGGACGCCGGCCTCAGAGCACGGCGAGGGAGCGCTGCTGCTCGACGAGGTGCCCGTCTCCACCGACGCCAACGGGGGCGCGAGGTTCACCTGCGAGAGCACCTCGCCGCTGCTCGCGTCAGCGACCCGCTCCGACGGTGAGCGCGACGGCGACGAACGTGGCGACGGGGGACACCTCGGAGTTCTCCAGGAACAAGCTGGTCACCACCTTCCCGTGAGGTGTTCTGGACCCGCGACGCGAGTAGAGGTGGTCCAGGATCTGGGGCGCGTGGCCCAACGATCGGTCGAGCCCATACGCGGGGTTGACCAGCTGAATTGCCGACAGGTCGCCCGCGGGAAGCGGGCTCAGATCACCCGCAGCTCGAAGCGCGGCCCGTTCTCGGGCCGGAGGGTAGCGCGGATGCTTGCCACGGAGGCAACCACCGCGTCCGCCTCGTCGAGCTCTTCTTCCCGATGGGTGGTGGCGACGGCGATGGCCCGCATGCCGGCGGATCTGGCCGCGGATACGCCAGCGGGAGCGTCCTCGACCACGACGCACGCCTCCGGGCGCACGCCGAGGATCTCGGCGCCCTTGAGGTAGGCTTCGGGGTGGGGCTTGCCGTTCTCGACGTCGTCCGCGCTCACGAACCGCTCCGGCAGCGGCAGGTCGACGTATTGCAACCTGCGCGTCGCAAGGGCTCGCGAGCCCGAGGTGACCACGGTCCAGCCGTCGGGTGGGAGCGAGGAGAGCAGCTCGCGGGCGCCTTCGATCTCGCGGACGCCTTCGAGGTCTTCGGTCTCGATCCGCTCCAGCTCGCTTGCCTCCGATTCGACGTCGAGGTCGGGGGCGAAGAGGCGGACGATCTCGTTGGACCTGCGCCCGTGGGCGACCTCGAGGACGCGCCCGGCGTCGAGGCCCCGCCGTTCCGCCCAACCGCGCCAGGTACGAACCACGACCGCCGCCGAGTCCACCAGCACGCCGTCGAGGTCGAAGAGGACCGCGTCGCACTCGAAGGTTCTCACAGACACTCACTCCTATCCGTGGCCGGCGGCATACGTTACCTCACGCCCAGGAGAACGAGTATCAGGGTGAGGCTGAGCACGCTCGCCGCCGTTGAGACTACCACGACGCTGCTCACGAACCGGGGACGGACGTCGAACTCGATCGCGAGTATCGTCACGTTCACGGCCGTCGGCATGCTGGAGAGCATGATGGCCAGCTTCGTCGAGAGCTCGTCCAGGTTCAGCAGGTACGCGAGGCCGATCGCGAGCGGGACGGAGAGCCCGAGGCGCAGGACCGTCGCCAGCGCGACTTTGGGTCCTTCGCTTATCCTGCTGGTCTCGGCCAGCTGCAAGCCGAGCACGATCAGGAGCAGCGGCACGGCGGCGTCGCCGATCAGATCCACGCCTCGGAACAGGTCGTTCGCGAGGCCCTCGCCCTCCGGGTCGAGCCGGATCCCCGCCGCCCAGACGGCCATGGCCGCGAGGACCGCGTAGAGCTGGGGCATCTTGAGCAGCCGCACGAGCCCTCCTCGCCGGTCGCCGTGGCCCGCCCCGGCGATGTAGATGGCGAGCGTCTGCGCGAGGATGGCCTGCACGACGAAGAAGAGCACCGCACGGTCGAAGCCTTCCCGGCCGAAGGCAAACTGCGCCGCGGGCAGCCCGTAGTTCCCCGCGTTCATGAACATGACGCAGAGCATCAGGGCCGCCCGGTCGATGCTGTCGAAACGCAGGATCAGGGCTACGAGCCACGCCACGATCCCGATCAGGACCACGAACAGCGTCATGAAGGCGGTAATGCGCACCGTCTCCGCGGCCTCGATCCGGGACTGCGCCAGGACGGAGAAGATCAGGGCCGGGCTCAGCAGATAGAGGCTCAGGCGGTTGACGGAAGTGAGGTCGAGCTCGAGCCTGCGCTGCAGCAGAAAGCCCGCGGCCACGACCACCAGGATCGGGAGCAGTACCTGCGCGAAGACGGTGAGCGCCACTAGGATCGCCTGACGCCGGGCGGGATCACACGACCAGCGGCGGACGGCGCTCGCCGTGGCGCGTGGCCCTCTCGAAAGCGTGGGCGAGCTGCAGGACGCCGAGGTCGTCCCTGTGCCTGCCCACGATCTGGATGCCGACGGGCAACCCTTGTGGCGTGAAGCCGCATGGCACCGAGGCGGCGGGCAGACCGGCGACCGTCACGTAGTAGCAGGACTTCATCCAGTCTATGTAGGTCTCCATCCGCTCCCCGCCGATCTCGGTCACGTAGCGCTGCACCACGTCGAACGGCGGGACCTGGCTCACAGGAGCCACCAGGAACTCGTAGGACTGCATGAAGGCGCGCAAGCGATGGTAGATCTCCGTCCGCCCGAGCTCTGCACGTCCGATCCGCGGCCCGCTCAGGCCCGCCCCCTCCTCGATGTTCCAGACCACTGTGTCTTTCATCTGGTCCCTGTGATCCTCGAGCAGCTCACCGAAGGAAAGCTCGTAGCGCCACGCCCTGAGCACCTTGAAGACCTCGTCAGCGCCCGCGAAGTCCGGCTGGGCGTCCTCCACCACGCAGCCAAGGGATTCGAAGACGTGACGCTGGTCTTCCAGGACCGCTGTTACGCGGGCATCGACCGGCAGGCCGCCGAGGTCCCGGCTCCAGGCTACCCTCACGCCGCCGAGATCTCGTTCGAGGGGACGCAGGAACTGCGCTCCCGTCTCCGAGATGGAGAGAGGGTCGTGGTCGTCCGGGCCCGCGATCGCGCCAAGCACGAGCGCCGCGTCCTCGACCGTGCGGGCCATCGGACCGTCCACCGTGAGGGAGAGCCAGGACGTGGGATCCGGCCAGCTGGGGACCCTGCCCGGCGAGGGCCTGAAGCCCACCACGTTGCAGAAGCCAGCCGGGTTGCGCAGGGAGCCGCCCATGTCGCTGCCGTCGGCGATGGGCACCATCCCGCACGCCAGCGCCGCGGCCGCGCCGCCGCTGCTCCCGCCGCACGTCTTCGTGGTGTCGTAGGGGTTGAGGGTTTCGCCGAAGACCGCGTTGAACGTCTGCGAGCCGGCGCCGAACTCGGGCGTGTTGGTCTTGCCGACCGAGACGGCCCCGGCCTCCCTTAGCCGCTGTACGATCAGGGCGTCGTGGTCGGGGACGAAGTTATCGTAGATGGGGGAGCCGAACGTGGTCCGAACGCCCTCCGTCGGGAAGAGGTCCTTGTGCGCAACCGGGAGCCCGGCCAGGGGCCCGACCTCCTCGCCGCGCGCGAGTGCCTCGTCGGTCGCGCCCGCCCGCTCAAGGGCACGCTCCGCGGTAAGGGTGACGATGGCGTTGACCTCCGGGTTGACGCGTTCGATCTGCGCCAGGTGCGCCTCCATCACCTCCTGGGCCGAGAGCTCCCTCGCGCGCACGAGATGGACCATCGCGGTGGCGCTCAGGAAGCAAATCTCTTGTGCTGGCATCGTTCTGCTACGGGCTTCGTTCGTCGAGGTCTTTGATCATGTCCTGCATCATCTGCAGGTTGCCTGCGCTGAGACCCCCGTCGACGGTGAGCACTGCTCCGGAGATCCAGGCCGCCTCGTCCGACGACAGGAAGAGGGCGGCTCCGGCCACGTCCTCCGGTTCGCCGATGCGGCCGAGCGGGTACCACTTTGCGACGCGATCGAAGACGGCGGGATCTTTCCGGCTGCGCTCCTCCCAGGCCGCCGTACGCAGCGTGCCGGGGGCTATGGCGTTTGCTCGTATGCCGTACGGTCCGTAACGCACGGCCAGGCTCCTCGTCAGGCTGAGGATTCCGGCCTTGGCCGCGCTGTAGGCCTCGTTGCCGTAGTAGGCGAGGGCGTTCACCGAGGCGATGCTGAGGATTACCCCAGACTTCTTCTCCGTCATGTCCGCAAGCACGGCCTGCGAGCAGAGGAAGGCCCCCTTCAGCGTGATGTCTACGTCCTGATCCCAGACCTCCTCGCTCGTACCGAGGAAGTCGGCGTCGGTGGCTTTCGCCGCGTTGTTGATCAAAATGTCCGCAGGTCCGAACGCTTCCCTCGCCGCCGCGACCATCGCCTTGACGTCGTCCGCGTTGGTCACGTCCGCGGTTTGTGCCAGGGACGTGCCGCCCGCCCCGGATATCTCGTCTGCGACCGTGCTCGCGCGATCTCCCTCCACGTCCGCGACCACGACGGCCGCGCCCTCCGCGGCGAAGCGGTGCGCCAGCAGTCGTCCGAGTCCCGAGCCGCTCCCCGTTATGATGGTCACCCTGTCTTCGAAACGCACCTTCGCCTCCCGCGATCGTGGTTTGCGTCGGCTTCACCGCTTACGCAACCAGAGACATGATAGAGCGGTTGCCCTCCATTGGTTCAAGGGTAGGATGCCAGTTCCATGGCTTGATCGCACGCCTCCTGACGTTTAGTCTGGGTTCATGGAGACCTCGATGTTCGCGTTCGCCACCGACCTCCACGACGAGGGGCTCCACACGGTTCTCGACAACGTCCAGGACCGGGCGGGGGTGAACGGGTTGACGATGGCAGTCGCCTACCACGACGCACGGGACCTCTTTCCCCACAACCCGGTCCGCAAAGTGCGCTACCTGGAAGGCGGTGCCGTCTTCTTCCCCCCGGACAAAGCTCGTTACGAAGGGTTGCGGCTCCAGCCGCGCGTCAGCGAGCTTGCCCGGTCGGAGGATATTCTCGGCGACCTTTGCGAGGCCGCCGGAGATCGGGGCATGCGCGTGAACGCGTGGGCGGTATTCCTGCACAACGATCGGCTCGGTTTCGAGCATCCCGAGTGCGCGACGCAGAACGCCTTCGGAGACCGTTATCTCACGGACCTCTGCCCCTCGAACCCTGACGTGCGAGCGTACGCACGCGCCCTCGCCTCGGACATCGCCCGCTACGAGGTCTCGGCCGTCCTCGCGGAGTCGCTCCACTTCCACGGTCTCGGGCACGGGTACCATCACGAGCGGTACTTCGAGGAACTCGGCACCATCGGGACCTACCTGCTGGGCCTGTGCTTCTGTGTTCATTGCCTCCAAGCGGCCAACCACGCCGGGGTGGACGCCGAGCTGGTTCACCGCACGGTCCGAGACGAGCTGCAGCACCGCTTCTCGGCCGGAGGTGAGGACCAACTCGGAGAGCTGACGCGAGACGCCCTCGAGCCCATCGGAGGCCAAGAGTTGCTCGGGTACCTCGAAGCAAGAGCACAAACGGTCACGTCTCTGGCGGATGAGGTGTCGGTTGCGGTGGGTGAGGATACGAGCATCATCTTCCTCGACCTCTCCGGCGCGGAGAAGGGCTTCGCGACGGGGCATCCCGAAGGCGCGGCGACGCCCACGATCGGGTGGCAGGCGGGCATCGACGTTGCCGTCCTGTCGGATACGTGCGACGTCGTTGAGGTGACCGGATACGCCGCCGATCCCGAGCGGCTGAACTTCGATCTCGACGCTTACCAGGCCCCGATCCCGGACTCCTCGCGGGTCGGGCTCTTGCTGCGTCCCATGCCTCCGGATTGCCGGTCGGCCGACAACCTGGCCGCCAAAGTCGCCCTTGCGCGGGAGAGGGGGCTCAGTCGCGTCGACTTCTACCACTACGGCTTCTGCCGACTGCACGCTCTGGACTGGATTCGGCGGTCGCTCGCCACCGCCTGACCCGAGTCGGGCGGTGCGTGTTGGGGTGGATACGGATTGTTGCGCCTGCGAAAACGGGGCCTTACTATTCGGACTGAATTGGCTGCGGGGACGGGGGATCTGTGAGGAAGTCGGCCAACATTACCGGGATGGAACCGCACAGCCGGATTGCTCCTTGGATTCTGGATGGAGCTTCGATCTGGACCGGTAGATGACGGCGGGTGGTGGGGCGCCACGCGGTCCTGACGGAGCGGGTGTGTCGCGTTGGGGGACCGTATCACGGTTGAACGTGGTTATCGCGGGCACCGCCGCGATAATAGGCATCATCTACGGCTACGATCTGGGCTCCATAGCCAGCGCGATCCTCTTTTTGCAGCCGGATCTTGGCCTCTCCACCTTCATGGTCTCCGTGGTGACCGCCACGGTGGTGCTCGGCCAGCTGTTTGGCGCCCTCTTCGCCGGCCGCATCACCAACACGATCGGACGCAAGCGCACGATGGTGCTGGTGGCTTTGGGCTACGCGGTGTTCGCGGCTTTGCAGGGGCTGGCTCCCAACGAGTGGTTCTTGATCGCCGCCCGGTTTCTGCTGGGTTTCACCATCGGCGTCTCGATCGTGACGGCGCCAGCCTACATCGCGGAGTCGGCGCCCAGGACCGTCCGGGGTTCCATGATCGTCACCTTCCAGATAGCCACCGTCCTAGGCATCGCCGTCGCCTACTTTATCGGGGCGGCTCTGGCCGCCACGGAGAGCTGGCGCCTGATCCTCTCCCTCTCGGCCATCCCCGCCCTCGTCGTGCTGTTCCTCGTCCTCCGCCTGCCGGACACGCCCCGCTGGTCCCTGATGAACGGCCGGCGCGAGGAGGCGCTGGAGCTCGTGCGCGCCGTCCAGCCCGACGTGGACCCCGAGGAAGAGGTGAGGATGATCGAAGAAGACCTCAGCTACGAGGAGAAGGGCAGCTTCTTCGAGCTCTTCCAGGGGCACTTCCGGCTGGCCGCCACCTTCGTCATCGGCCTCGGCTTCCTGATCCAGATCACCGGGATCAACGCCATCGTCTACTACAGCCCGACGATCATCCAGCAGGTGGGCGTCACGAACCCCGTCACCGCGATCGCCGTGAACGGCCTGATCCAGCTCGCCGGCGCGGTGGCGGTGGGGGGCGCCTTCCTCGTGGTAGACAGGTGGGGACGCAGGCCCACGCTGCTAACGGGGGTTGGCACGATGGCGGCGGCCAACGCGATCCTCATCCTCGCCTTCGCGCTGGGGCCGTCGGCGCCGCTGGCCTTCGTCGGCATCTTGCTCTTCGTCGTGGGCTTCAACTTCGGCTACGGGTCGCTGGTCTGGATCTACGCCTCCGAGAGCTTCCCCGCGCGGCTCCGCACGCAAGGCGGTTCGGCCATGCTCACCTCGGACCTGCTCGCGAACTTCATCGTGGGCGTAGTGTTCCTCAACGCCCTGGGTGCCCTGGGCGGGTCCCTGACCTTCGGAATCTTCCTGGGGCTGGCGATCCTCTCGCTCCTGTTCATCTACAGGCTGGCCCCCGAAACGAAGGGGCGACAGCTGGAGTCGATCCGGAGTTACTGGTACAACGGCGGTCGCTGGCCGGAGGACACGGAGACCCGTACGTGACGCGCCGCTAGATGCTAGCTCGCGAGACAGGCGCCGCGCGCTGAAAGTGATAGAGGAACCCTGTACCATGGTGCACCTCAACGGGGCGGTCTGGGGGACGGGGAGCAGCGATCCAAGAACGCGGTACAGGGCGTCGCCCGGCTAGCGGGCTTGATGCGTCGCACGCAGGATGGCGCGTGCATTGCACGGCCTGTGATGCGAGCGAGCTCGACCCCATGCCGGACTACTGTCGGCGCTGCGGCTCACCGCTCGAAGTCGGGATCGACTACGGCGATATTCGACCGGACGAGCTGTTCGGAGGTGGCGTCAACGGCTTGTGGAAGTATCGGGAGCTCTATCCCCTGTCTTCTCGGGAGCATGGGCTGGATCTGGGCGAGGGAGGCACCCCGCTGGTCCCCGCCTCGAAGGCGGCTCGGAAGCTTGGTCTGAAGAACGTGTGGTTCAAGTGCGATCACCTGAACCCTTCAGGTTCGTTCAAGGACCGGAGCGCCGCGGTGGGAACCGCGTGGGCCATTGAACGGGGGTGCCAAGGGGTTATCTGCGCCTCGAGCGGGAACGCGGCGGGAGCTGCTGCGACCTACGCGGCGCGGGCCGGGCTGCCCGCTTACCTGATCGTCTCCGCCAGAGCGCCGATGTCCAAGCTCAGCGCGGCCACTTCGCACGGGGCCAGAACGTTCCAAGTGGCGGGTGACTTCAGCCGCGCCTTCGCGGTGGCCCGGGAGGCGGCCGCGGAGGTTGGTCTGGCCAACCTGACCACCACCTACATCAACTGCTACGCCTGCGAAGGAAACAAGTCCGTCGCCTACGAGCTGTACGAGCAGATGGATGCGGTACCGGACTGGGTCGTGGTGCCCGTTGGAGCAGGACCCCTGCTCTACGGGGTGTGGAAGGGATTCGAGGAGCTGCGTCACTTCGGCCTGGTCGATCACACGCCCCGACTCATGGCCGTGCAACCTGAAGGATGCGCGCCCATAGCTCGGGCGTTCGAGATGGGTACGGAGGTCGCGCCCTGGACCTCGGTGGACACCGTCGTGTCGGGGCTCGACGATCCGCTGCAAGGATACGAGGGCGACGGGACCCTGACCCTCGAGGCCGTGCGCGCGTCGGGTGGGGTCGCACTCGCCGTTCCGGACGAGGATACGCTGGAGGCCGGCAGGCTTCTGGCCGTGGACGAAGGCATATTCGTGGAGCCGGCGGCCGCGATCTCGCTGGCGGGGGCTTCGGCCGCGCGGCGGCTCGGACACGCTCGCGAACCCCAGACCATCGTTTGCCTGCTGACGGGGCATGGCTTCAAGTATCAGGTCGCCGCGGCAGATCCCGAGCCAGAGCGCGTTGCAGACGGAGCCGGGCTGACGCGGGCGATCGAGCGCGACATCGGCAAGCATGGGGGTACGATCGCATGAACTTCGACGTTCTGATAAAGGGCGCCAGGGTCTTCCCGGGAGACGGTCCCGCGTTACCCGTCGACGTCGGCGTCGCCGGCGACCGTATCGCGGCGGTTGGACGCTCCTTGCCCGAGAAGGACGCGGCGCAGGTGATCGACGCCTCCGGCCTGATGCTGTGCCCAGGCTTCATCGACATGCACACCCACACGGCTCTGGAGACGTTTCGCGATCCGCGCCTGGAGCCCAAGGTGGCGCAGGGCTTCACCACGGAGGTGATCAACCCGGATGGGCTAGCCCCGGCTCCTGTCACTGAGGATGGCCGTGAGGGACGCCAAGCCTACCTGCGGCCGCTCGAGGGCCCCGGCCCGGAGAGGTGGGACTGGACGACTTTCCCGGAGTACCTGGACGCGCTGGCCGAGACGCGGCCGGCGATGACGCTCGTTCCCTCCATCGGGCACAACGCGGTGCGCGACCGCGTCATGGGCGGCGCCGACCGGCGGCCGAGCCGGGAGGAGATCCGAGCCATGCGCGAAGAGGTGAGGCTTGGCCTCGATGCCGGGGCTCGCACGCTCTCCTTCGGCCTTATCTACATGCCAGGCGCGTTCTCGGAGACGGAGGAGCTGGTCGAGCTGGCCGAGGAAGCCGCACCTTTTGGAGCGCCGCTGGTTCCTCACGTTCGCACCGAAGCGGATGGCGTGCTCGGAGCGATCGGGGAGATGATCGAGGTCTCTCGCCGATCGGGAGCTCCGCTGCACCTCTCGCACCTCAAGGTCATAGGCAACCCGGACCTGGTGGAGCCGCTGCTGGAACTGATCGACGAGGCGAGCGCCGACATAGACGTTACCTTCGACCAGTACCCTTACGGTGCGGGCAGCACCGTTTTGTCATCCCTGCTGCCCCCGTGGGCGCAGGCAGGGGGCACCTCGGAGACGTTGCGGCGTCTGGAGGACCCGAGCCAGCGGGAGGCGGTGGTCCGGGACGTGGAGCGGGGGTTGCCCGACTGGGATAACTCGTACCGCGCGAGCGGGCCAGAGAACATCATCGTCATCAGCGCCCCGCAGGCCGAGGTCGTTGGAGAGACGATCGCCGAGATAGCGGAGAGACGGGGCAGCGATCCCTTTGTGGCGGTCCTCGATCTCCTGCGGGAGTGTGAGCTCGACGTGGCGATGATCAACCACTACGCCTCAGAAGAATCGGTGCGTACCGTCTTTCGCCACCCGCTGCAGCTCGTCGGCTCGGACGGCATCTTCGGGGATAGGCCACACCCCCGGTTGTACGGCACGGCCGCCCGCGCCCTCGGGAGGTACGCGATAAAGGAGAGCTTGATCCCCGTCCATGAGGCGGTTGCCCGGCTGACCAGCCGCGCTGCGCGGCGCATCGGGCTCACGGATCGGGGGTGCATCGAGGAGGGCCTGCGCGCCGACCTGGTGCTGCTGGATCCCGACCGGTATATCGACACGGCGACCTACGACGATCCGAAACGGTTTCCCACCGGGGTCGAGCGGGTGTTCGTGGCCGGACGCGTGGTGTGGACCGGGACCGAGCACACCGGAGAGCTGCCCGGGGGGGTGGTTCGCGAGCCGCTCGCTAGGGTAACGGGTTAGAGGACCCGAGTCCGGAGAATGGGGAGATGAGATAGTGGATACGCCGCACCTTTCGATCGACAGCGCGAAGATGATGAGGAACATCGAGAAGGTGGCCGCGATCGCCGGGAGGAACGGGGTCGCGCTGAGGCCGCACGTGAAGACGCACAAGATCCCCGCGATAGCTCTGGCGCAGATCGAAGCTGGCGCCTCGGGTATCACGGTGGCGAAGGTCTCCGAGGCCGAGGTCATGGCCGAAGCCGGCCTCGAGGACATCTTTATCGCCTACCCGCTGGTGACGGCCCCCAAGATCCTGCGCTCCATGGGTCTCGGCCGGAGGCTGAGGCGCCTCATCGTCGGGGTGGACAGCTTCGAGGGCGCGCGCAGGATCTCGGCGGCGGCCGGGGATCAGGTCATGGAGGTCAGGCTGGAGATCGACACCGGGCTGAGAAGAACCGGGGTCGCGTACGACGAAGCCGTCGAGCTTGCCGGCCAGATCGACGCCTTCGATAACCTCGACCTGGGCGGGATCTACACCTATCGTGGTGCCTTGCTGGACGGTTCGCCTACCCTCGACCGCAAGAGCGCGGGTCTGGAGGAGGGGGAGCTCATGGTCTCCCTGGCCGAGCGGATGCGGGAGCGGGGCATAGGCATACGGGATGTCAGCCTGGGCTCCACGCCGACCGCCGAGTACGCGGCGGAGGTCGACGGGGTGACGGAGATCCGGCCCGGCACCTACGTCTTCTACGACAGGATGCAGGCCCACCTCGGCGCCTGTTCGCTCGAGGAATGCGCCGCGACGGTCGTTTGCACGGTGGTAAGCAGGCCGCACGAGGATCTCGTCGTCATCGACGGGGGAAGCAAGACCTTCGCCACCGACGTGCAGCCGGGCACGGAACCCCTGAACCTGGAGGGTTTCGGTCACGTCGTCGGGTACCCTGGGGCCACGCTCGACAGGCTCACGGAGGAGCACGGGATGCTCACCGTGAGCGGGGAGCACGACCTTGGGGTCGGTGACACCGTGCGTGTCATCCCGAACCACGTTTGCAGCACGGTGAACCTGCACGATGCGGTCTACGTTGCCGGCGAGAACGGGGCCCTGGAGGAAGTCCAGGTGTTGGCCCGCGGGAAGTTGCGGTAAGGAGCGTAAGACGGAAAGGAGCACCACTTGAGCGTCGCGAGAAGCATCGGCGGGGAGGACATGGGCGGGGCCACCTCGATGAGGAAGGTGGGCGTGGCGGCCTTTATCGGCGCCCTGGTCGAATGGTACGACTACTTCCTGTACGGGCTCGCGGCCGGCGTCGTCTTCAACCAGCTCTTCTTCCCGAGCGCGAACCCGCTCGTCGGCACGCTTGCGGCCTTCGCCACGTTCGGGGTCGGTTTCTTCTTCCGCCCCGTGGGAGGTGTGATCTTCGGCCACTACGGCGACAAACTCGGCCGCAAGACCATACTCGTCCTGACCCTACTGCTGATGGGCCTCGCCACGTTCCTGATCGGCGTTCTGCCGACCTACGAGTCGGCCGGGATCCTGGCCCCCATACTGCTCGTCGTGCTGCGCGCCCTGCAGGGCGTCGCCGTCGGCGGTGAGTGGGGCGGCGCTGCGCTGCTGGTGGTCGAGCACGCCCCGGCAGGAAGACGCGGGTTCTACGGTAGCTGGCCGCAGATGGGGTCTTCCGCCGGGCTCTTGATCGCGACGGGGCTCTTTACCGCCGTGTCGTCTTTACCGGAGGAGCAATTCCTGACCTGGGGCTGGAGGGTTCCATTTCTGGTGAGCCTCGTGCTCGTCGTGGTAGGTCTGGTGATCCGGCTCAAGATAGCAGAGACCCCGGCGTTCGAGCAGATGAAGGAATCGGGCTCCGAGGCCAGAATGCCCGTCGTCGACGCCGTGCGGACCTACCCCAAGAGCATTCTCCTGGTCGTGGGGATGCGTGTCGCCGAGAACGCCTGCGGCTACATCTTCACGGTCTTTGTGCTCACCTACGTCACCGAGGAGCTCGGGTTGCCCACCAGCGCGGCCTACGCGGGGGTCATGATCGCCGCCGGCATGCAGTTCATCATCACCCCGATCTACGGCGCGATCTCCGACCGTATCGGGAGGAGACCCGTGTACATGTGGGGCGCGGGGTTCCTGGTCCTATTCGCCTTCCCGTTTTTCTGGCTGGCCAACACCGAGTCGCCGGCCCTGATACGGCTGGCCATCGTGCTCGCCTTCGCCGTTGGCAACGGCGCTATGTTTGCCACCCAGCCGGCGTTCTTCTCCGAGCTCTTCGGGACCAACGTCCGCTACAGCGGCGTGTCCCTGGGCTACCAGCTGAGCGCCGTGTTCGCCGGCGGTCTGGCGCCGTTTATCGCGATTGCGCTGCTCGCCTGGGCCGGCAGCTACTGGCCGGTCGCCCTGTACGTGATGGCGGTGGGTCTCATCAGCTTCGTGTCGGTGTACCTGGCCACGGAGACGTTCCGGGAAGACCTAACCGAGGAACTCGCGAGCGAACCCGATACCACAGCGAGCGGAGCGGGTCAGCCAACCTAGCGCACCGCGAACGCTTCGACCAATAGAGGAGGATCGATGAGGAAGACAGTCATGGCCGAAGGGGGACCGGCTCCGGCCGGACCCTACTCGCACGCCGTCGTCGCCAACGGCTTCGTGTTCGTCTCGGGCCAGGGACCCTTCGACCCCGAGACGGGCGTGATGCCCGACGCGTTCCCGGACCAGGTGCGCCTGACGCTCGAGAACGTGCGGACGATCCTGGAGGCCGCGGGATCCAGCCTCCAGGACGTCGTGAAGGTGAACGCCTACGTGACCGACCTCACCCGGTTCGCAGAGTTCAACGAGGTGTACAAGGAGTTCTTCGAGCACGACCCGCCAGCCCGCACCACCGTGGCCACCGCCCTGCTCGGCATCCTCGTCGAGGTAGATTGCGTGGCCCAGGTCAGGGACTCAGGGTAACGAGCAGCCAGGGCAGGGCTAACGTCGAAGGAGTGTCCATGACCGACGAGCGCCGCGTGGCGCTGGCGAAGATGACCTCCCCCGAAGCCGCCGAGGCGCTAGCCGGCGCCGAGGTCGCCCTGATCCCGGTCGGCGCCACCGAGCAACACGGCCCCAACATGACGCTGGAGACCGACACAGCCGTCGCCTACCGGCTGGCGCTGCGCATGGCCGCGGCCCTCCACCCACGTGCCGTCGTCGCACCGCCGCTCCCATACGGCGTGAGCTACCACCACATGAGGTTCCCCGGCACCATGACGCTCTCGCCCGAGACGTTTCAGGCCGTCGTGCTCGAGGTGATCGAGAGCCTCAGGCAGCACGGCCTGGAGCGATTCTTCGTCATCGACGGGCACGCCGGAAACCAGGGCGCCCTCGACGTGCTGATGACGAAGCTGCGCTTCCAGGTGGGCGTGCGGGCGGCCTACCTCTTCTACTTCACCATAGTCGACGATCTGATGCGTGAAGCGGCGAAGACGGAGCGCTGGGGACACGCCTGCGAGATAGAGGCCTCGATGGGTCTGGCGCTGCAGCCCGACACGGTACGCGCCGAACACCTCGAGCCAGGCGAGCTGCGGCCGCACCAGCCACCCTACAGCGACGTCATGCGGACGCCACGGGTCGGCATGCCACTAGACTTCGCGGACCTTACGCGGAACGGGGCCCTGGGCGACGCCAGCCAGGCGAGCGAAGAACTCGGCAACAGGCTGGCTGAGGCCACCGTAGAACGCTCCGTAAAGTTCCTGGAACACTTCCTCAAACAATAACAACAGCAAATTCACAACTCCGAATTCCGAGTTCTGAGTTCGGAAAGGGGGGTTAGCCCCACCCGAAAGTCTCCCCTGTGCCGGATTCTCGCGGCGGCTCGCGTCGCCTAGGATCCTGGCGTAGTCGAGGAACCGAGCGCGCCTGGTGCCGCGCTCGCGTACCGGTCGGGGAGGAATGAAGCCGTGCAGAGACTGCGGAGGTTCTTCGTTCGCGAGGACCAGAAGTTCGACGCCCTGGTTCGCCTGCACCGCGCGACAGGGACGGGCCAGACGGTCTTCTTCCTTGCCATGCACCTGGTGCCCGGCCTGCTTGCCTACGTCGGGATATTCTGGCTGAGGGAGCCGCTGATGGCGCTCACGGGGCTCTCGAACCGCTACGAGCAGTTCGCGGTCCTCATCCTGATGGCCGTCGGCTGGCAGGTCGTCCTCACGTTCGTCTTGTTGCGGTTCGTGGACGGGCTCTCCTTCCGGGAGTCGCTAAAGTTCCTGGGGCTTGCCGACCTCGACCTGAGGGGCCTGCTCACGGTCGTCCCGCTCGTGGCGGCCGTGTTCACGCTCCTCTCGGCGCCTTACATGGCCTGGATCCACCCGCCGCTTTTCGCGTACCTGAACACCTTCCCGGCCATCGCGATACGCGACTGGCACATACTCGAGATCGGCTACTACGAGTTTCCCGTCGCCGCGCTCGTCGTGGTCTTTTTCGCCAACTTCGTTGGGGAGGAGATCTACTTCCGCGGGTACCTGCTGCAGAAGATCAGCGGCCTCAGGGGGGACTGGGCCATCAACGGCCTCCTCTTCCAGCTGTACCACGTCTGGCAGGCCCCCCTCAACTGGGCTTTCGCCCCGGCGTTCCTCATCATCCCCTACGGTATCCTGGTCAAGCTCCGCCGCAGCCTCTACGGGTCTATCGCCTTCCACCTGTTCGTCAACCTCGCCTGGGGCGCCATCCTCTACCACCTGTTCGGCGTGAGATGACAGCGAGGACGCCGGATCCAATTCACAGTTCTGAATTGTGAACTCCGAATTCGGAGTTGGGGTTAACCCCACCCCAAAGTCTGCAGGCCGCTTCATGGTCGCCGGCGCTCCCCGGGCTTAGGATCCTGCAAGAGTCGGTTGCTCGCACGAGACGGAAGGAGCCGGGCGGAAGATGAGAGAGCAGCACACGCAGCAAAGGAGAAGAGGGAAAGGAACTGACGTCACCGCCGCTGGCTCATTCAAGCTGGGCGTGCCAAAGGCCGTCCAGACGGCGTTCGTGTTGTGGCTCGTCGCGGTCGGCGCAGGGGTGGCCGAGGTGATCGTGCGCGTCGTGGACTCGCTCGCCGCGGGAGCGGGGCCCGACGTCGGCGGCGTCGTTATCAGGGCGGTCATCTATTCTGCGGTGGTCTACGCGGCCGTGCAGATGCGTCGCGGCAGGGGATGGGCCCGCATCGCGCTGGCCGTGGTGCTCGGCGTCGTCGGCACCCTCTCGCTGGTGATCGACCCGATCTCCTGGCTCGCCGCCGGAAACTCGCCGCGCGAGGTATTCGCCGACGCGGACACCTTGTTCGCCTTTGTAGCGCCGATCCGGGCCATCCACCTGGCCGCGGTCCTCGGGGCCCTGGTGTTCATGTTCCGTCCGGCCGCCAACGCCTATTTCCGGGCCACCCGGTAGCTGGCTAGAGTACGAGGAGGTACATTCATGTCGTTTTTCGAGAGCTTCGCTCGCCCCGTCACACTGCGCCTGCTGACGGTGTCCCTGATCCTGCTCGCCGTCGCGCTGGCCGCGGCATCGCCCGGGCTGGCCCAGACTGCCCGGGGTCCGTCTCCCGAGACGCCCCCTCCGTTGGACGAGCGGGACGTCGGGGCGTTCGTGGACGGGTACGTGGCACACCAGCTCGAGGACTACGGGATCCCCGGCGCCACGGTCTCGGTCGTCAAGGACGGCGAGGTCATCTTCGCCAAGGGCTACGGGGAGGCCGACGTGAAGGCCGAGGAGCCTGTCGTCGCCGACGAGACGCTCTTCAGGATCGCCTCCACCAGCAAGCTCTTCACCGCGACCGCGGTGATGCAGCTCGTCGAGGAGGGTAGGCTCGACCTCGACAGGGACGTCAACGCCTACCTCGACGACGTGACGATACCCGACACCTACCCCGGCCAACCCGTCAAGCTGCGCCACCTTCTCACGCACACGGCGGGGTTCGAGGAGAGCTTCACGGGCACCCTGGCGCGCGACGCGGACGACGTGGCACCCCTCGGGGAGCATCTTTCGGAGAACGTGCCCGCGCGGGTCAGGCCGCCGGGGGAGGTGACCTCCTACTCCAACTACGGCGTGGCCCTGGCCGGCCACGTCGTGGAAGAGGTCTCGGGCGTCCCATACGACCGCTACGTAGATGAGAACGTCTTCGCTCCCCTGGATATGAGGAGCACCACCGTCGCCCAGCCTCCCGCCTCCGAGCTCGCGCAGAGGGTGTCCACGGGCTACGAAGTCGGGGGCGACGGACCCGTCGCCGGGCCGTTCGAGTACATCGATGAGGCGCCCGCCGGGTCCGCGAGCACGACCTCGCCGGACATGGCGCGCTTCATGATCGCCCACCTCCAGGACGGGAGCTACGGCGGGACGCGCATCCTCGATGCCGCCACGGCGCGGCAGATGCACGAGCAGCAGTTCGCCAACGCTCCCGGCCTGGAAGACGGGATGGGCCTCGGCTTCTACGAGCGGACCATGAACGGCGAGCGGACGATCCAGCACGCAGGCAACCTGATCCGATTCCACGCGCTCCTCATCCTGCTGCCCGAGCGGAACGTCGGCATCTTCGTGGCCTACAACTCCTACGGGGAAGGCGGCGACTCCGCCGAGTACGAGTTGACGGATGCCTTTATGGATCGCTACTACCCGGAGGAGCAGCCGGCACCACTAGAACCCTCCGCCGCCGACGCCGACGAGAACGCCGAGCGCTTCGCCGGGAGCTACCGCACCACCCGCGCGAACAGCACCGGCTTCGAGAAGGTGTCCACCTTGATGACGGGCGCGAGGGTGACGGCGAACCCGGACGGCAGCATAACGACCCACGGCGGCTACCTCTCGGCGGATCCCGAAGAGACGGAGCAGCGCTGGATCAGGGTCGCCACGGCGAACGCCCCGGCGAACGCCCCGGCGACCTTCCGCGCCGAGGACGGCGACGAGCGCATAGCCTTCCGGGGGTCGGGGTCGGGCGACGCCACGTACCTCGCCGGGGACTCGGACCCGACGTCGGCCTACGGGAAGCTGCCTTTCTACGAGGCGCCCAGGCTGCACCTCGGCCTGCTGGCGGCGAGCTTCGCCATCCTGCTCCTCTCGGCCCTGGGATGGGCGGCCGGGGCCGCGGTCACCTGGCGGAGCGAGAGACGGGACCGAAGGCTCCACGGAGAACCCGCGGGCGAACGGAAGACCAACAAGACCCCTCGCCGGGCGCGGCTCGTGGCCTCCGCCGTCGCCGCGCTAGCCCTGCTCTTCGCGGTCGGGATGTTGGCGGTCCTCTCGAACGCCGTGTCGGTCCTTGGCTTGGGCGCCTCGCCGCTGCTGGTCGGCACCCTCGCCGTGCCGATCCCGATCTGCGTCCTTACGGTGGGCGTGCTCGTCTACGCGGCGCTGGCCTGGGCGCGGGGGTTCTGGGGCCTCCTGGGCCGGGCGCAGTACTCGCTGGTGGCGCTATCGGCGCTCACCATCGTCGCGCTGCTCGGCTACTACAACCTGATCGGGTTCCAGTTCTGAGGTTCGGTGAGCGGGTAGACTATGCGCAAGAAAGGACTCGTGGACTACACCGAAGAGACGCAGGCGGTTGGCGGAAGATCTGTCCGGAGGGGCGGGCGGCACGGTAGGCGCGTGGTCCGGGCCGGGTCGGCGGTGCTCTTCCTGTTGTCGAGTTTCCCGCTCGGGCTGTTCTGGTTCGTCGTCCTGATCACGCTGCTTCTGGTCGGGCTCGCCCTGACGATAGTGTGGGTCGGACTGCCCATCCTCGCCCTCGCCTTCGCCCTCTGCATCGTGGGCGCCGGGACCGAGCGCTGGCGTCTCGCCGCGCTGCTCGGCGCCCGCGTGCCGTCTCCCTACAGGCCGCTGCCGCGCGGCTCCTTCTTCGCCCGTTTGCGGAGCCGGGCCACGGACCCGGCACTCTGGCGCGGCTTGCTCTATTTGCTCCTGCTCTTCCCGATCGGCCTGATCGAGCTCGTCGTCGTCCTGGTCATGGCTTTGGCGGCGGTTCTGGCCGCCTACCCGCTGTGGTTCTGGACGCTTCCCGAGGGCCAGAGCGTGATGTGGACGGGCGCCTTCCTGGCGGACACGGCGCCGGAAGCGCTGGTGGTCACGCTCGTCGGCCTCGTGGCCCTTACGGCCACGGCGGTCTTCGCCCTGGAGGTGGTCAGGGTCCACGCCGCCCTTGGCGAGGCGCTCCTTGGCCCGAGCGGCAGCGAGAGGCTCGCCGAACGGGTCGAGGTCCTTACCGAGAGCCGCACCAGGGCGATGGAGGCAGCCATAGTCGAACGCCGCAGGATAGAACGCGACCTGCACGACGGCGCCCAGCAGCGCCTCGTCTCCCTGGCGATGGGCCTCGGCATGGCGAAGCAGAAGATGGCCGAAGACCCCGAGGCCGCGCGCGAGCTGGTCGAGGAGGCGCACGGCGAGGCCAAGCGCGCCCTCTCGGAGATCCGGGACCTCGTCCGGGGCATCCACCCCGCCATACTCACCGACCGCGGACTCGACGCGGCCCTCTCCGCCCTGGCCGGGAGGTCCCCGATCCCCGTCTCGGTCGACGTGAGGCTCGAAGAACGTCTCCCCGAGGGGGTCGAGACCACCGCGTACTTCGTGGCGACGGAGGCCCTCTCCAACGCGGCGAAGCACTCCGGCGCCTCGGGGGTCGGCGTGGCCGTGTGGCGCGAGGGCACACCCTCGAACCGCCTCATCGTCGAGGTGACCGACGACGGCGAGGGCGGCGCCGCCGGGGTGGCGAACGGCGGGCTTTCCGGGCTGGCCGACCGGCTCTCGGCGTTGGACGGCAGGCTCTTCGTGCAGAGCCCGAGTGGCGGGCCCACCGTGGTGCGCGCCGAGATACCCCTTGGCGCACCGTAAAGGGAGGTCGCGCAGGCCGTGACGGATGCAGGAGAACACGACGCCGGGCAGCATCCCTTGCGGGTCGTGATCGCCGAGGACTCCGGGCTCCTGCGCGAGGGCCTGCGACGTCTGCTTACCGACGCGGGCTTCGAGGTGGTTGCCACGGCGGGCGACGGCCCCGAGTTCGTCCGGGTGGCAGAACAGACCCGTCCAGACGTGGCCGTGGTCGACGTCAGGATGCCGCCCGGCTTCCAGGACGAGGGCCTGAGGGCCGCGATCGAGGCGCGCGAGCGCATACCCGGCCTCCCCGTGCTCGTCCTCTCGCAGTACGTCGAGGAGCACTACGGCGCCGAGCTTCTAGGATCCGGCGCCCACGGCACGGGCTACCTGCTCAAGGACCGCGTGGCCGACGTGCCCGAGTTCGTCGCGGCGGTCCGCGACGTCGCCTCGGGCGGCACCGTGCTCGACCCCGAGGTCGTCGAACAACTCCTCTCCCGCCGCAGGCGCGACGAGAGCCTCTCCTCCCTAACCCCGCGCGAACTCGAGGTCCTCGCCCTCATGGCCGAGGGCCGCTCGAACCGCGCGATCTCCGAGGCGCTCTTCGTCACTGGGGGTGCGGTCGAGAAGCACGTCAAGAGCATCTTCGGCAAGCTCGGATTGGCCCAGACCAACGCCGACCACCGGAGGGTCCTGGCTGTCCTCGCCTACCTGCGGGGTTGAGCCCCGAAGTCCCACTCCCTCGACATTGGAAAAACCACCCTATGTTGTGCTAGGTTAGTGACCTACCCACACAGGTTGGGGGGTCGTGGACCGAGTCCGGAGGGGGACCATCGTGCGGACCACGCAGGCCGAGCGCGGCCGGACCGAACGCCGAAAGCGCGCTGCGGCGGAGATCCAGAATATGATCGCCGACCTCTACAGGGGCTTCGTAGCCTGGGCCTCGCTTTACGCCGACCCCGAAGGCAGGCACGAGCGAGACCAGCGGGAGCGGGTCGCCGGCCTGATGGATCGCCTCTCGAACGGGTACCTCGCGAGATCGATGTGGCTCGAGCCCGGCACCCGCAGGAGGGTCGAAGGTTTTGTCGAGGGATCCGAAGACCTCTATTCCAGGTTCTGCGCCGAGATCGAAGATCGCGGCTACGACAGGGTCAGGAAGGGCATGGCGAACCGCGTGAGCCGGCGGCTGGGCTCCCTGAAGAAAGACACCGAGTTCGAGCTGCAGGACGAACCGGAGCGGTCCCGCCTCCCGTGGCCCCTGCGCCAGCGTCGACCCGCCGAATAAGAGACGCCCCGTAGAAGGGCAAATCGTAGAGACGTAGCATGCTACGTCTCTACAGACTGCATACCGAATTTCCGCCTTACTCGATCACCAGGGAGTATTTGGCCGCGATCTCGGCGATCGAGCCCCTCTCGGAGCCTGATACGCGCTCGTCTTCTCTCTCGGCTGCCCGGACGGTGCGCCCGAGCAACTCGCCCAGCAACAGGGCCACCGACGCGAGAGGTATGTCGTCGAAACTGGCCCTGAGTTCTTCGTCTTCAGAGTAAGTTGGTAGCTCCGGAGCCGTGCCGTCGACCGCGTTTCCGACCCTGATCCGCACGTCTCCCGTCTCCCTGTTGACCCGGGTCATGACGCCCTCTGCCAGCGTGCCCTGGTCCGCCTCCACCGTCGTGGGCTCGCACCACTGCGTGCAATCGGTGCAATCGCTGGTGCAGAAAACCCCGCACCCGTCAGGGCACTCGATGTGGATGCCGCATCCCTCGCAACTGGACATAGGGACCTCCCGATCGCTTGACAACATAACCATAGCGTAGCCACATCCTCCCGTGCCCGAAACCTCTCATTGACAGGCAGGCTCTCGGGCGTTACGATTGGCCCAACCAATATGGCCGGACCAATTTGTTTGCATTTAGGCTGAGGGGAGAGAAGGGAGGGTTGGTGGATGAGACCCTGGAACGTCTCGTAACCGTGCTGGTAGAGACTAACGGCAGTGGCCTGACGAAGGTACCGACGGAGCGGGAGCTGGCGAGCGAGCTTGGCGTCAACCGTTCCACCGTGCGGGAGGCGTTATCGGCGCTGGAGGTTCTCGGGCTGGTACGCAGGACGCAGGGGAGCGGAACGTATCTGGACATGCCGCGCTCCTCGTTCGTGCGGCTGTACTTCGAGATGGCTCTTAGGCTCGGGAGGGTGAAGGTCTCGGAGCTCGAGCAGGCGCGAGAGATGATCGAGCGCGTGTCGGCGCGTCAGGCGGCCCTCTCGGCGACGGACGAGGACATCTCTGTTCTGGAGGAATGCGTGGACAAGATGCTCCACACCGACTCCCTCGAGGAGGGGGACAGGGCGGACCACGAGTTCCACCTCACGCTGGTGCGTGCCACTCAGAACCCGGTGATGGTCTTGATCGTGGACGGGCTCTCCTCGGTACTGTGGGACCTGTTGCGCCGGCGGCGCTACAAGGTCAGGCACGCGCCCCGCAGCTTCGAGCTGACCAACCGCGACCACGTGCCGATATTGCGCGCCATAAAGAACCGGGATCCGGACCGGGCGGTCGCGGCCGTGGAGGAGCACTTCCGGATCTGGAGCGAAGAGTCGCGCAAGGCTGAGGAGGAGTCGGGGGCGCTCGAAGGGGATACCGCGGCTTTGCAGGCAGACGAAAACGAGGAAGGAAAGGAGCGGTAATTGTCACCGCAGACGCTTGGCGAATCGGAGCTCGGGCTCCTCGAAGAAAAGGCGCTGATGGTCCGCAGGGAGGTCGTGCGCCTCACGGACATAGCGGGGAGCGGGCACTACGGATCCGCCTTCTCCATCGCGGAGATGCTCGTCGCCCTGTACTACAAGCTGCTCAGGGTTCGCCCCGAGGAGCCGGACTGGCCGGAGAGGGATCGCTTTCTGCTCGGTAAGGGGCACGCGGCGATAGGCCTGTTCCC
The DNA here is from genome assembly GCA_963800975.1 of uncultured Rubrobacteraceae bacterium. Classification (GTDB taxonomy): domain Bacteria; phylum Actinomycetota; class Rubrobacteria; order Rubrobacterales; family Rubrobacteraceae; genus JALYGY01. The sequence continues at coordinate 183,596 of CAWDDB010000006.1, forward strand.
GATCCTCGCCGACAGGGGGTTCTTCGGGCTGGAGGTGCTCGACACCTACACCAGGCTGGGCAGCCCGCTCGGGGACCACCCGGACATGAAGAAGGTGCCGGGCGCGGACTTCTCCTCGGGGTCCATCGGTCACAACCTGTCGGTCTCCGTCGGGATGGCGCTCGGGCTCGAGAGGCAGGGGCTCGAGGGCCGCGTCGTGTGCATGATGGGCGATGGCGAGCAGAACGAGGGTCAGGTGTGGGAGGCGGCCGCCTCCGCGGCCCACTTCGGCCTGACGAACCTGGTTGGGATCGTCGACCGCAACGCGGTCAGCTCGGACGGCAGGACCAGGGACATCATGAACATGGAGCCGCTGGACGAGAAGTGGTCGGCGTTCGGCTGGGAGGTACTGCACCTGACCGACGGGCACGACCTGCCCCTCGTGGTCGATACCCTGGACACGGCTCTGAACGGGACGAGGGAGCGTCCGGTGGTGGTGCTCGCGGATACCGTCGCGGGCAAGGGCGTCTCGTTTATGGAGGGGACCTGGCAGTGGCACCTTGGTTTTCTCGGGCCGCGGGACATGGAGCGCGCCCTTGCCGAACTGGACGACGGGAGTGGGGAGGACCGATGAGCGAGCAGCCTCGAGAGCGAGAAGACCAGGCCAGGGGCAAGAGGACCGACGGCTCCACCGTGGCAGCGAGCTTCGACGAGAAGAGCTGGGACATGGTTGGTAGCCTGGAGCTGAGCAAGCAGCTCGTCTCCGGGCGGGTGCTCTCGGAGATGGCGCGCGACAGGGACGACATCTGCGTGCTCACCGCCGACCTCGGGCGTCCGACGCAGGTGCACGACTTCGGGCAGGAGTTCCCGCAGCGGTACTTCAACTTCGGCATAGCCGAGCGCAACATGGTCTCGGCCGCGGCCGGTCTCGCCACGACGGGCATGAAGCCCTACGTCTCGGGTTACGCGTTCTTCCTCGGCATAATCGCCGCGGAGAACATCAGGACGGACATCTGCTACACGAACCTCCCGGTGAGGATGCTCGGCACGCACACGGGAATCTCCATGGGCTTCTACGGCACCAGCCACCACGCCACGGAGGACATAGGGATCCTGCGCTCCATGGCGAACCTGACCCTGCTGGCCCCGGTAGACGCGGTCGCCTCCGAGAAGGCGCTTCGCGAGACCGTAGATCATCCCGGCCCCGTGTACCTCAGGCTCGGACGCGGACGCGAGAAGCCGGTGTACGAGCGGCCGCCTGAGGAATGGAGGATCGGCGGCTCGGCGCGTCTGCGGGAGGGCGAGCGACGCCACGGTCTTCGCCACGGGTATCTGCTTGGCCGAGGCGCTGGAGGCTTCGGATCTGCTCTCTGGGGAGGGGATCTCCTTGCGGGTGGTCGACGCCTACTCGCTGAAACCGATCGACGAGGCGGCGATCCTCGAGGCGGCGGAGGAGACGGCGATGATCTTCTCTGCCGAGGATCACAACGTGGTCGGCGGCCTCGGAGCCGCCATCTCCGAGGTCCTGGCGGGGGCGGGCGCAGGAACCGTCCTGCGCCGCATCGGCCTGCCCGACGAGTACTCCCTGCTTGGCCCGCCGACCCACCTGTACCGGCACTACGGATTGGACGCCGAAGGGATCGCGGCGACCGTTCGCGACAACCTGGGAGGGTCTTGACGCCCGCGTCGAGCGATCATCGCGGGCGTCGGAGCAAACGCGAGCGGACCCTGGGGAAGGGAGAAGGGGGAAACCGGTGAGTCTACTGGAGGGCAAGGTCGCCTTCGTGACAGGGGCGGCCTCGAGGCGAGGCATTGGGCGCGCGATCGCCCTCACCTTCGCGCGGGCCGGGGCCTCGGTCGCGGTCGCGGACATCGACGAGGGGGGCGCGGTCGAGACGGTCGAAGAGCTGCGTCGGGAATCGGGGAGCGAGGCTCACGCGGCGTACGTTTGCGACGTCGCGAGCCGTGAGCAGGTCGAGGGAGCCCTGGCGGCCGTAGCCGATGAGATCGGGGCCCCGACGGTCCTGGTGAACAACTCTGGCATAACGCAGCCGAAGCGTCTCGTGGAGATCTCCGACGCCGACTACGACGCGGTGATGGATGTGAGCCTGCGCGGCTCGTTTCTCGCCTCTCAGGCGGTGGTGCCCTACATGCGCGAGGCCGGGGGTGGGTCCATCGTCTACCTCTCCTCGGTGTCCGCGGAGCGGGGCGGAGGCGTTTTCGGGGGGCCGCACTACGCGGCGGCGAAGGCTGGGATCCTCGGCCTCATGCGCGCGACGGCCCGCGACCTGGCCCCCGACGGCATCCGGGCCAACGCCGTCGCCCCCGGCTTTATCGACACGGACATCACGGCGGGCAAGCTCACGCAGGAGCAGCTGGCCGGGATAGTGGCTTCGGTCCCCCTCGGTCGGGTGGGGAGAACCGAGGACGTGGCGCAGGTGTGCCTCTTTCTGGCGAGCGACATGTCCGCCTACGTCACCGGGGAGGTAGTCGACGTGAACGGCGGCATGCACATCTACTAACATCGCGCCCGTCAGCCTGATCGTGCTCATCCTGTTGGTCAGCGTTGTGGCGTAGCAGTACCGAATCCAGGTGTAGAGACGGGGAGTCGGAAGGCGCTCACCTAACGGCTCCCTACTCCCTATCTCCCGACTCCCGGCGAACAAACCTGGCGCACCGTCGCCCGGGTTCGGCGTGAGTCGGGCGCGGTAACGCCCGGTGTGCTAATACTTCCTGCGCCGTCTTTGGAGCGGAGGGAGCGTAGACAGGGTGGCCGAGTGGCACGACTTTTTCCTGGCCCAGGCGGGGGCCGCCGGGGTCCTCACCGGGCTGGTGTTCGTCGGCGTCTCCATCAACCTCCAGGAGATCCTGTCCGACCCAGGCTCTGGCTTGCCCGGCCGTGCCGCGGAAGCCCTGATCCTTCTGGTGGCCGTTCTGATCACCTCCTCCCTGCTGCTCGTGCCGGGGCAGAGCACGACGCTTGTCGGGGCGGAGGTGCTCGCGATCGGGCTCGCCGCCTGGATCTGGGTCGTGAGCATCCAGTTGCGGCGGCTGAAGAGCTGGCGGACGATGTCCCCCGGGCTCCGGCGGCCGTTCGTATTGCGCGTGGTGATGTGTCAGGTGGCCCTACTGCCGTTCGTGGCCGCGGGCTTCGCGGTGCTCGTAGGAGGGACGGTTGGCCTCTATTGGTTAGTGGCGGGCATGATCTTCTCGACGGTCACGGCGTTGTTCGAGGCTTGGGTGTTGCTGGTCGAAATCAACCGGTGATCCGGAAGATCGCCCGCAACTTCGCTCGAGAAAGCCCCAAAATTGCGTAACCTTACGCATGCGCCTACCCTCCACTTTGTCCTATGATACCTCCGTTACGAAAACGGCGGAGGAGGCAGGCGTGGGAAGCACGACCGTCAACAGGGGCGGCGGAAGCTTCGGGGTGGGTGGAGCGTGACCGTCAAGGCCAAGGTCAGTAGGTAGCCGGCCCTACCCGAGCACCTTCGTGGAGGCGAAATCTTCCGCGGTTATTAGCCTGTAGCCAAGCATGCGCGGCTTCCTGGCGCCTGGTAAGGTGCCCTCGAGAAGGATCACGAGCACGAGGAGGCGTCCGTGGCGGTCTTCTGCTTCACGCAGCACATCCAACCCGGCAAGCGGGATGAGGCCAGGGCCATCTTCGAGGAGGTCTCCGGTCCGCGACGTAGCGAGTACGAGGCGTCTCGCCGCCGCCTGGGCATCCGCAGCGAGAAGGTGTGGTTCCAGAGCTCGCCCAACGGGGAGATGGCGGTCGTCTACTGGGAGGGCGACGACCCCCGCTCGGCCCTGCGGGAGTTCGCTTCCTCCGAAGACCCCTTCGACGAGTGGCTCAAGGAGCGGGGAAGAGATGTCTACCAGTTCGAACCTGCCCAGACCCTGGAGGACGACGAGGAGGTCTTCGAAGCGGACGTCGGCTAACGCCACGACAGCGCCGCTCATCGGCGGGAGTGCTGCTGGTAAGGTGGCTGACCTCTTCAAGGACCCACTCTTCGTCCCGCTACCCTGCGTTTTGCGGAGGTAGTTCCGGGGAGCAGAGGTGTCGCGGGGGACGATCGCCAAAGGTTCCGGCATTGTTGTCGCCGCGGGACTTGGCCGTCGAGCGCGTGGCTGGCTCCGTCCCGTTTTCTCGCTCCCTTGTCTGCTGTGAGACGTCTCTCATGTATCAAGTACATCGATCAGATGCATTAAACTGGTAGAGGTCAGAGTGGAACCTCTTGGGGGAGAGGACCCTGTCATGCGTCTTCGTGTCCACGACAATGCACTTGGCGAGCACAACTTGGCTGCGGGCTCGGGAAGAAGTTGCGGGTCAACGTTGGGGCGCTGCGTGACGGTGCTTGCCCTCGTAGCTCTCGGCCTGACGGTCGGGGGAGCGGCCATGGCAGTCACCACCTACGACTCTTGGGAGGCCGAGGGGCGCAACATGGTCCGGACTGGGTCGATCGTCAATACCCCCGGCTCCCTTCGCTACGAGGCTAATAAGGCTACTGCCAAGAGGGTGGACGGCGGGGATAGCCGCGCTAGCACTGTCGTAGCCAACGCCAGAACAAACGCCACCACCACCACCGAGGTTTGTATGAGACTATTGCTGGACAGAATTCCTGTTACAGGAGACAAGTGTATCGGTCCATCCGAGGCCAACCGTGCTTCCTGGGTAGATTACAAGTGGAACAGTCTTCCTGTTTCTCTCACGAATCGTACCGATGTTTCCATCCGTTCCGTGTCGGTAACAGGTAAGGACCGTTTGTTCCTCAACGCCGTGAGAGTAGAGGGTCCCGATCCCAATCCCGATACAGACCGTGATGGTGCACCTGATGGCACGGACAACTGTCCTACGGTCTTCAATTCCTCTCAGACCGACTCGGACGGAGACGGCGAGGGCAACGCCTGCGACGCCTCCCGCTACGGCCCCGGGCCCGACTCCGACGACGACGACGACGGTAGGCCGGACGACACGGACGTCTTCCCCCAGGACCCGGGCCGGCAAGACGAGCCTATCGCCTGCCAGGGCAACGAGATCGAGCCCTCGGAGAACATGGCGCAGATCGTGAACTCCGACCCCGCGGGCGCGCACACCACCTTCTGCGCCCTGGAGGGCACGCACAACATCTCCCAGCCCTTCACGCTGAGGGACGGCGACAGGCTGCTCGGGCCGACCAACGCCCCGCTCGTGACGATAGAGACCCCGAAGGGGCCCGTCACCTACGCCGAGCCCACGGCCCACGTGAGGACCACGAGCCACTCCCGGCTGATCACGATGGAGGGGAACGCCGAGGTGGGCTGGCTTGAGTTAAGCGGCGCGGTCGGCACCGTCACGAACGGCGAGCCCGGCAACGGCACCGGCGTTGCGATCGGCATGGGGCACGCCAGCGGCGCGGCGAAGCTGCACCACGTGGAGCTCCACGGCAACGACTCCAACGGGGTGACCAGCGCCAACGGCACCATCAGCAACTCGCACTGCTACGACAACACCCAGGTGGACGCCTTCCTCGGCTTCTCCGGCGCTTGCGTCAAGGGCATCGAGGAGTTCGAGGTGACCCAGACGTACTGCCACGACGAGCAGGGAAACTGCTTCTGGTACGACCACAGCCTCCAGGGCGTCGGCAACGTGCCCGAGATGGCCGACAACCCTGGGGGCGGCGCCTACTTCCACCGCAACCTGATAGTCGACGCGATGCGCTGGGGCATCCGCTACGAGTACACGCCAAGAGACGTGGCGAGCGGGGTCCACCCGACGCAGCCGGCGTTCCTGGCCGAACACAACGTCTTCGCCTCCAACGGCGACCCGGACAGGTCCTATACCGGCTCCGCCTCGATGCAGGACGCCATGAACGGCACCTTCAGGAACAACCACTTCGGGGCCGTCACGATAGGGGGCCGGTCCTACGGGGCCAGCCACCAAGGCATCGCGGTCGTGTTCTCGGACGGGCCAAGGTCCACCGACCTGTGGAACGCGGACGCCCATGGCAACGACCTGAACGGCGAGACGATGACCAACTGCGACCTCCCGGACGTCGCGGTCGACTGCCGCGACAACACCCCGTAGGGCGTAGCGCGTGGGCCACCCCGCCGAGGGCATGACCGGCACGGTGGACGTCACCACCCCGATCCAGCCGCACGTGGGCTGCACCATCGTCTTGGAGCCGGACACCAACACCAACGGCGTTCTCGGAACTCCACCCTCTCGACGGGCTCACCCCCCTACCGCTTCCGGCCAAGAAGGGGATAGCAGAGGCGGCCGAAGGTCACGAAAGCCGCCAGGGCCTCACTGCCGCGATCATCCCGCCGATGGGGGAGCCGCGCCGGGAGCGGCTTCCTCGCCGAACAGGACCTGCTTGTTGGCGAGGCGCTCGGGGACGCCGGGGTCGTGTCCGAGGAGCAGCACGCTAGGCTCTGAGCGGGCGAACGCCTTGACCGCCCGCTGACTCGCAAGCGAGATCCGCACGCTCATGGTCACTCCGTCGACCTTGTCTTCGATCAGGTTTTGCTGCTTGTAGGAGACGTCGCCGGCCACGAGGTAGGTTACGTCCTCCCCGCGCACGATCACGGCCACCTGCCCGGCCATGTGCCCCGGTATGTCCACCACCCGGATCGAACCGTCTCTGGTCAGGCTGGCCGAGCGGGGGAACGGGCCGAGAGGGCCAGCATCGAAAGTGAACGGTGTGGGATCGAACCACCGCGGCCACGACCTCGGTAGGGCCCCTATGAGCCCACGCTGGCGCCGGGAGGCACGCAAGCATTCGGCGGGGGCCAATATCTGGGTGTGGGGGAAGTGGTGCAGACCGCCAGTGTGGTCGTGGTGCAGGTGCGTCATCAGCAGCTGGCGGACGTCCCTGGCGGGATCTATGCCCATGTCCGCGAGCTGCACCCCGATCTCCTCTTCCGGGGCGACAATTATCTTCACCGCGTACTGGAAGAAGGGGTTGGTCTTGGGCATGTAGTTCTTGCGCGAGTTGCGCGCGTTGTCTCCGGTGTCGACGACGAAGAGCCCCTCGGGGTGCTCGATGAGGTAGCCGTAGATGGGCACCGGCCCGACCCAATCCCTGTCGATTATGATCCCCACCTTGCGCCGCAGAGGCCCCCATTGGAGTGGCGCCTCCTCATGTAGGCGATGCAGGTTGGCCGTCCCGGTCTGGATGGCCGTGATCTTTACCTCCGCCCGCCCTTCTGCGCCATCCGCTATGAGCTACCTCCCAACCACCACAACTACCAGTTGTGACCATCCTACACCGAGCCCTGTGCCGGCGTTGCCCAGGCCGAATGGCCTCGAGTGCCGTTTATGGAATGGTTCGTGTGGAGGATGCCTGGCCGGTATTGCGGTGTTAGGCTGTGCGAGTCTTGGCGCCTGACAGGGGAGGGGACCGTGGGCACGAACATAGAGGGCGCGATGCTCGAAAAGTTCCGTGCGGGATTGCGAGGGGCCGCCTACGTTCCCGGCGACGACGGCTACGACGAGGGGCGACGGGGCTTTAACTTGAACGCCCGCCAGGAGCCCGCGCTCGTCGTCGTGGCTGCGGCCGCGGCGGATATCGTGGCCGCGGTACGCCTGGGAAAAGAGCAGGACCTGGGGGTGGGCGTGCTTGCCACGGGGCACGGCGTCGCCTCTCCCTGCGACGGGGGCGTCCTCCTCAACACCTCCCGAATGCGCGGCGTGAGCGTGGATGCCGAATCGCGGAGGGCCAGGGTCGAGCCGGGGGCCCTCTGGTCCAACGTCCTCCCGGTGGCCCAGTCGCACGGGCTTATGGGGCTCGGGGGCTCCTCCTCGGGCGTGGGCGTGGTCGGCTACACGCTGGGCGGCGGCTATGGCTGGCTGGGACGCAAGTACGGGTTCGCCGCGGAGAGCATGCGCGAGGCCGACTTGGTCACGGCCGACGGCGAGCACGTCAAGGCGAGCGCCGAGGAGAACGCGGATCTCTTCTGGGGACTCAAAGGCGGCGTGGACAATTTCGGCATCGTCACCTCCCTCGAATTCACCCTCTATCCCCTCACCACGGTCTACGGCGGCGGCATCTACTTCCCGGTCGAGAGAGCTTCGGACGTCCTCGACCTCTACGCCAGCTGGGTCTCGGGACTCCCGGACGAGATGACCACCTCGGTCACGTTCCTGAACTTCCCGCCTCTTCCGCAGCTGCCGGATGCGCTGCGCGGCGAGTCCGTTATTGCGGTGCGCGGTTGCTACTGCGGGGACCCGCCCGAGGACGGCGAGGATCTGATGCGCCCCTGGCGCGAGCTCGGCGAGCCCATCATGGACGGCTTCAAGACGATGCCCTGTTCGGAGATGGACTCCATCAACATGGACCCGACGGATCCGGTGGGGGCCTACGGTCACGTAGAACTATTGAGCGACCTCTCTGCCGATACCATAGCCACGCTCGTGAAGGTCGCCGGCGCCGACTCCGATACACCACTTACCTCGCTCGAGCTGCGTGAGCTCGGCGGAGCGTTGGCGCGCATGCCCTCCGACTTGAGCCCGATCGGGCGCACGGGCTCGCGGTTCATCATGAACGGCATCGGTATGACCCCGACGCCCGAGGCGGCCAAGAAGGTGCAGTCATACCTGGCCTACGTGTCAGAGAGCGCGCGAGCGCACGAAACCGGCGCCACCTACGTCAACTTCCTCGAGCTCGACGGCGCGACGCCGGAACGCGTGAAGGCCGCCTACTCGCCGGAGGACTGGGGGCGCCTGGTGGCCCTCAAGGACCGGTACGACCCGTCCAACACGTTCCGCTTCAACCGCAACATCCCGCCGTCGTCCGACGTCCGGTAACCCGACCGCTCAATAACGGACGGTGAGGGATCGCCTCCGAAAAGCTTGCCTCCTCGTTCGAGCTGCTGCCGCTACGACGGGCGCACGGGAAGATCTACCGACGCCCTATTCACCTACCTTTGTAGAAGAGAGATTCCAGGAGGTTCGTTTCCTAGGACCATAGGATCGTCCTCGTAACGGTTGTCGTAACGCCTGGGAGACGGTAGCCCTGTAGAGTGGTGTCGTGACAGTAGGGGCAACAGAACGGGGCCGAAGAATCGGTAGGATGGGCCACCGCGCCGCCTGGCTCGCCTGGTTGATCTGTGGGCTGACGGTGGTCTCGATCGCCTGCGCCGTCGCGCTGGCCTTCCTCAATAGGTCCGATGTAAGGGCGGTGATCTTTCCTCTGTGCCTGACGCTGAGCGCGGTGGTCGGCGGCCTGGTCGCTTCCCGGCGTCCTGCCAACCCGGTCGGCTGGTTCTTCCTGGGCAGCGGTGGGTGTTTCGCCATCACGCTCGTCGCGTACCAGTACGCCACCTACGGGTTGCCGGGAGCCCAGGCGATGGCCTGGCTGCAAAGCTGGTTGTGGGTGCCGGGAGCAATGCTTCTACTTTGTTTCTTGCCGCTCTACTTCCCTGACGGGCGTCTGGTTTCGCGGCGCTGGAGGTGGGTTGCGCGCCTTGCTCTTTTCCTCTGCGTAACGGGGGCAGCGTTATTCGCGTTGAGTCCGAGGGAACAGGAGGGGGGCATCGTCAACCCGCTCGGGATCGAGGCGCTAAGACCGGTTTCCGACCTTCTCGAGCCAGCATACCTCGCGCTGTACTTTTTCCTCTGGTTTGCTTCGGCGGCGAGCCTGGTGGTGCGCTTCAGGCGCTCCGGGAGCCTGGAGCGACAGCAGATCAAGTGGCTAGCATTCGCCGCCTCGGTGGTGCCCGTGTGGTTTCTGATCAGCGCCCCGATCGAGGCGGCCTCCCGCACCCTTTTCGACGTCTTGGAGGCTCTTATCTTCGTCGCCTTGATCCCGGTCGCAGCCGGGGTGGCTATCCTCAGGTACCGTCTCTACGACATAGATGTGATCATCAACCGCACCCTCGTCTACGGTGCACTCACCGCGATACTGGTGGTGGTCTACTTCGGTGGGGTGGCAACGACCCAGGCGATCTTCCGCACGCTCACCGGTCAACAAGAGCAGCCGCAACTAGCCATCGTCGTTTCCACCCTGATCATCGCCGCGCTCTTCAACCCGTTAAGGCGTCGCATCCAGGCCTTTATCGACCGCCGCTTCTATCGCAGGAAGTACGACACCAGAAAGACCCTGGAAGCCTTCTCCGCGAAGCTGCGCGACGAGACAGACCTTGAGGCGCTGAACGCCGAGTTGGTAGGGGTGGTGAGGGAGACGATGCAGCCTTCGCACATCTCTCTGTGGCAGCGCCCCGATACTCCCATGCGAGGCAAGCCAAAAAGCTAGCGATCACCCTGTTCACTTGAGCGTGTAGAAGTGTTCTCCGAGGACCCTTAGGTGTAGGATCGGCGCGGGCCTGGCAGCACCGCCAACAGGATGACCACGGCGAGGCCCACGACCCCGATCGTCGCGAGGACTCGCCCAGTGAGGTCCGGCGCGAAGAGCAGCCCCGGAGCCGCCGCGAGGATGTTGAGCACAGAGACGACGATGGTTAGCCACAGGGCCCACCGCTTGAGCATCCACAGCCCCACCGCGGCAACGAGGCCCAATACGCCCAGCGCAATAACCAAGTAAACGACGGACCCCACCTCGGCCGGCAGGATGAGCGGGGCCAAGAGGTTGGCCAGGCTAAGGAGCGCAAGTAAGATGGCGGCGATGGTCACGGGCTGAGGTCGCGGACGCACACGAACCCTCCTTCTCTGGAGCCCTTGTCTGCCTCCATGGTGCCACCCCGGAGGGTATGGCGCATCGAACGGAGGCGTATTCACCCAAGTTCGTGGTAGGGGCTTTCTCGAAAGTCTACGTTGGGATTGTCGCCATGGGCGATGCGCGTATCGCCCTATCCTGCTACCTTGTCCCCGTACCGGCCAGCGGGCAGAGCGATCTCACCGACGGAAGACGAGGTGGTGCGTATGGTGATCGCCGACGGGCAGCCGATGGTGGCTCCGCTACCTGAGGAGTACCATGCGGGACGCGACCGCGCGCTGTACGGCATCCGTTCGTGGGGCAACGCGTGAGCGAGCCGACGGTTCGCGGTCCGGACGTGCTCGTCGTCGGAGCGGGGCCGGTCGGGCTGTTGCTGGCCTGCGAGCTGGCCAGCCGCGGGGTCGATATCCGCGTCGTGGACAAGCTGCCCAGCCCGACGACCGAGTCCCGCGCGATCGTCGTCCACGCCCGTAGCCTCGAGATGCTCGAGCGGGTCGGCGTCGTGGAGGAGCTGGCATCGACCGGTGTCCGAATAACCGGGGCGGAGCTCCACACGGACGGACGGGCGGAGGCCCGAATACCGCTCGACACCGTCGACAGTCCCTACCCGTTCGCGGTGGATCTGCCGCAGACGGACACCGAGAGGATCCTGACGGAGAGGCTCCGGGCGCTCGGGGTCGAGGTCGACCGTGGCGTCGAGCTGGTCGCCTTCGACCAGGACGGGGAGGGCGTCGAGGCCAAGCTTAGTCTCGGGGACGGCAGGCAGGAGACGGTCAGGTGCGGGTTCATCGCCGGCACCGACGGGTCCCACAGCACGGTCCGACACGCGGCGGGCACGGCGCTCGAGGGCACGTTCAAGGGCGAGCGGTTCCTGCTCGCCGACGTGGATGCCGATTACGGCTTCGACCGAAGCGCCATGCACATGTGGTCCACGCCGGAAGGCCCGCTCCTGCTGTTCCCGATGCGGGGCGAGCGCACGCGCGTGATGGCCCAGTTGGTAGATCAGGCGCCCGCGAAAGGCGAGCCGACCCTGTCGGAGGCGCAGGAGGTGGTGGACCGGCGAGCGAGTGGTATACGGCTGCTCCGGGCGCACTGGCTGACCGTGTTCGAGATCCACCACGCCCAGGTTCCCCGTTACCGCCTCGGGCGGGCCTTCCTCGCGGGGGACGCCGCCCACGTGCACAGCCCGGCCGGCGGGCAGGGTATGAACACGGGAATGCAGGACGCCTTCAACCTGGGCTGGAAGCTCGCGGCCGCGGTCCGGGGTACGGCGGCGCCTGAGCTCCTCGACAGCTACCACGCCGAGCGCCACCCCGTCGCCGCCCGCGTTATCGAGGTGACCACGCGCTTGACGGAGATCATGACCCTAGCCCATGAAGCCGAGCGGGTGCTCCGCGACTACGCAATCCACATCGCCGCAGGACTTGCTCCCGTGCGCCACGAATTTGCCGCGCAGACCGAAGAGACTAACATCAGTTACCGCGGGAGTCCCATCGTCGCCGCACCTGGTCATTACCGCAGGGGACCAAGGCCTGGCGATGCCGCACCGGACGTCCCAGGGTTGCCCGCCGGCGGCTCCCTTCACCAATTGCTGTCCGAGGGCTCGGGGCACACGCTGCTCTATATCGTCCGGACCCCGCGGGACCTCGACGGGGACCGTCTCATGGTCTCCACACTCCCGCAAGCGGCGTCGGTTCGGCGCGTGGTGGTCGCCGCGGACGAGGTCGTCGGGCCTTCGGTCGACGTCTCCGTGGCCGATACCGAAGGGCGGATCTCGCGCCGCTACGGGGTCGGGGAACACGGGGAGGTCTTCGCCATCCGCCCCGACGGATACATCGGCACGAGGGCCCGCATCGACGACCACGGCCGGCTCCGCGACTACTTCACCGTACTCTACCGAGATTCGGACTGATAGGCCAGGGAGACCCAAGAGGTCAGGGGTGCCAGAGGAGCCCCGATTCCCGGCCGAGGATCCCCAGACCCACATAGATGCGTCTGGCCTTCGCTAGCCTACGGCACCAGCGGAGCGTATTCGCCCGAGAGCTTAAAGAGACTGTCCGATAATTCTAGAAAAGCCCCGCTGTGGACTCTCGAGAGAGGTCAGAACGGAGCCAGGAGCACCATTTCGTCGCACGTCGTGCCACCAACACAAGCGCTCGTGGGTGCTCTAGCGATTTATCAGACACAGACAGTCTCTGGAAGACACGTTCTCGGAAGTTCGCTATATGATGAGGAGGGCTAGGAGGTAGGACGTATGGCGAGGGCGGGAGAGGAGCTCCATAACCCGGTTCAGGGGGACTGGATCGTTTTTCGAGAGACGGCTCAGGACACGGGCGGGGAGCTGTTGAGCGCCGAGCTCCTCGTCTCGCCCAAAGCCGCCGGCCCGCCGGCACACGTCCACCCTCTCCAGGAAGAGCGCTTCGAGGTCCTCTCCGGCGTCATCCGCGCCCGCCTGGGCAACCAGGAAAGGAGCCTCCCGGAGGGAGAACGTATGACCGTCGCGCCGGGCACGCCCCACACGTGGTGGAACGACGGCGAAGTAGACGCGCGCGTCTCGCTCGAACTTCGTCCGGCCTTGAACAGCGAGGTAGGCTTCGAGACCATCTACGGGCTGGCCCGAGACGGCAAAACCAACAAGGACGGCGTCCCCAACTTGTTGCAGCTTGCTGTCATTCTCAGCGGCGTCAACAGGGGCGAGCTCTACCTCGCCCATCCACCTATAGCGGTGCAGAAGGCGCTTTTCGCGGCGCTCGTTCCGGTGGGGAGGTTGCTTGGGTACAAGGACCACTACCCCAAGTACAGCGCAGCGGGGGCTCCAAGCGTCGAGGGAGGTGCCCCGCCGTCCGCAACGAGCGTGATGGCGAGGGGAGTGGCCTTGGTGGTCCCGTTGTTGATGGCATTCTTTTTCTTGTTTAGGGGGGCGCGTCGCCTAAGGAAAGGTTAGCTTCGCAGCTACTCGGGCTGCCGGCGATAGCCTCTATTCATCCAGCTTCCGGCAATGTTTGTTATCAGAAGCGCAAGGAGCGGACACCTCAGAGTGCGAGACCTTCAACCAGCTAAGCCTAGCGACAAAACATGGGTGAGGAGTACGCACGGCGCCGCGGCAAGCGAGGATGCGGCTCCGAAGGAGAAACGGGTGCCTCGTGACGGCGAGACAGATATCCTCGGGCAAATCGGCGTGCAGGTAGCGGGCACGGTGATCGGTGGTCTGCTGCTGGGAGCTATCTACTGGTATCTCGCTACGGGGCAGTGGATCTTCGACGAACTTCTGGGCTACTACGTCCAGTACCTGGAAGAGCTGGACTAGCTCGCCCGGCGCTTTATGCACCGACTTCCTAGACTGCCTGTTCTCGGAACTCTGCGTAGCCCAGGTCCTATGGGACACGCATACTAGGCCCCGCCTGGGACACGAGGCCCGATAATACCCCGCGGTAGACCCATACCCTGGTATGGCTTTGGGCCGTTCGGGCCGGGGCCTAGCCAAATTATGACGATTTACAGGGTTTTCTAGCCCATTTGGGGGATGCGCCACGCCCCCACGCTTGTTATTGTTGCATCTGTAACATAGTCGAACGCGCGTATTTCCTACCACCGCTGTGAGAGAGCTGCGCCGTTAGGTAGTAAGCGAAGGGAGGAGGTGATGGGATGAAGAAACGCATCATGATGTTGGTCACGGTGGCGTTGGTCACGGCGGCGATGATGGTGGCTACGGCCATGCCCGCCCTCGCGATCACGCCGTACGACTGCCGCGACACCTTGGCCGCGCTCTATCGTGGAGAAGAGCTCACGCCGCTGCAGCAGCAACTGGTCGAGCAGTACCCGAGCTTCGGAGCGTGCCTTCAGGCGAGCATCGAGTAAGGAAAGGTCCTAGGCGAAGGGGTCGGGGTGTAGCAGCCCCGGCCCTCGCTCTTGCCCTTATTCACCCGAGTGCGAAGAGTCGCCCTCGGAGGTAAGAGGTCTTCCGTGTCGGAAGAGAACAAGGCCATCCACAGACGGCTTACGGAGGAGATCTTCAACAGGCACGACCCGGATGCGGTCGAACGCTTCTTCTCCCCCGACTACGTCGAGCACCTCCCCTCCCCGGGTCAGGGGCCGGGGGTCGAGGGTCTGAAACGGATGCTCGCCGAGGAGTTCTTCCCCGCCTTCCCCGACCAGCACTGGACCACGGAGGAGCAGATAGCCGAGGGCGATAAGGTGCTCAGCCGCTTTACTTGGCGAGGCACCCATCGGGGCGAGCTCGCGGGCATACCTCCCACCAACGAACGGGTGGAGGTATGGGCCATGGCCCTGGACCGCATCGCGGATGGCAAGGTGGTGGAGAGCCGCATCGTTATGGACGAGGTGGGCTTGCTGCAACAGTTGGGCGTTATGCTACCGCCCGAGCGGGCAGTAGAGGCCGGCCCCGCCTAGTATTCGGATTATTCACACGACGTCGTAGAAGGTGGGCTCTCAGTACTCTGCTTACGCCTTCCCGGAGCGGATCATGCCGGGACACCTTCTATGATGTTGTGCGTAGATTCCGTGGCGATGATGCCGCCCAACCGGAACCCGGCCTCGGCGAGAATGCCGCGGAACTCCTCGGCGCTTCGCTCCCGCCCGCCGAGCATCACGAGCATGTTCAGGTCCGAGTACTTCGCCGGGTCGGGGTCGTTACCCGCCCGCAGGACGGGCTCGACCATCAACAGCGTACCGGTGTCTGCCATGGCCGTGCGGCACTTGCGGAGGATCTCGACCGCCGCGGCGTCGTCCCAGTCGTGGACGACGCTCTTTAGCAGGTAGGCGTCCGCCCCTTCTGGCACGCCCTCGAAGAAGCTCCCGCCGACGACCTCGCAGCGGTTCGCCACTCCTGCCCCTTCCAACCAGGGTCTCGCGTGGGCCACCACGTGGGTTTGATCGAACAGGATGCCTCGTAGGCGCGGGTTAGCCTTGAGGATCGCCGCGAGAAGTGCGCCCACACCGCCTCCCACGTCCGCAAGGACGCCGAACCGCGAGAAGTCGTAGCTTTGCACCACCGCCTCGGCCACCATCGCCGAGAGGCCCGTCATGGCCGTGTCGAAGATCGCGCTTTCCTCCGGGCGGACCGCTCGGTACTCCCATACGCTAGTCCCGTGCAGCTCGGGGAAGGCCGGCTTGCCGCTCTTGACGCTATCCAGAAGGTGGGCCCAGGCCGACCAGTAGTACGGTTGCCCGATGTGCACGGCCCAGGCCCGCACCGACCCAGGGGCGTCCGTCCTGAGGTACTCCGCGAGCGGGGTCAGGCCGAAGCGGCCGTCGTTTTCGTCGCCCTCGGCGAACACGCCGACCGCGGCAAGCGCACGCAGCAGCCGGTAGAGGGTGGGCGCATGCGTACCCGTGTCATCGGCCAGCTCGTCCGCGCTCCTGGGACCGTCCTTTAGCAGATCGGCGATCCCTAGGGTGGCGGCCACGTGGATGGCCTGGGACGCTTGGTAGGCGTTGGTCATGCGCCACAGGGCGTCCCGAGCGGATGGTTCGTCCCAACCCATTGCTATCGCTCCCTTCTCTCCCCCCGTCCCCGCGGGTCGTGCTGCGTCAACCCATCATGCCATCTCGGCGAGCCCCCGGCCCCCTGTGCACCCGAGTGCGTGGAAGGAAGGCGTTCTCGGAAGTTGCTTGCCCTAGCGCACCCGCCGGGGCCGCCGCGCTGCCCGCTTCCCTACGCATCCTGAATGCCTGGATGACCGCCCCCACGCCCCCGATGAGCATGAAGATCGCCAGGATTAGCGTTAGCGCCGCCACCCCGATCAGGGGGTTGATCACCAAGAAAAGGCCCAAGAGGATGCCCAGCGCGGACAGGGCCCCCATGCCCCAACCGCCCCCTTGGAAAGCGACCATCAGGCCCGCGGCGCCCTGAAGCATGGCCAGGAATCCCACGAGGATGACCAACCACGCGGAGGCCAGGGTGGTGCCCCAAAGCGGGTTGCTTAAGATCGCCAAGCCGGCCACGAGGCACAGGATCCCGGCCGCCAGCTTCCAGCCCCAAGATGAGGCATCCAAGAAGATGCCCACGATGCGGAAGATGCCCGCCATCAACAGGTAGATGCCCAGCAGCCAAAACAGGAAGACCAGGGATGCTCCCGGGGCCACCAACAGCACAAACCCCAAGAGGGCGACGACGACCCCTTCCACCAGGACCAGCCACCAAGGCAGCGCTTCACCCCTCCCGCCGGCGTAACTACTCACATCCCACCTCCCGCTTGCCTACTCTGAGTAATCCCCATTATGGACGCGGGGCCCTCATCGCGGCCAGTATCGGCCCAACGGCTCATCCTCTCACCCTTATTCACCGGGGTGCGTGGAAGAGGGGTTCTCAGAAGTTAGCCGTGTTGCGACTCTCCGCTAGAGGTCGCGTCCTCCTGGTCTTCGCCGTCGCCCCCTCGTCTCCTCCGTAGGGCGAAGGTGTGCTTGGCCAGGACGTTGATGAACCCGCCGATGATGCCGAGCCCCACGAAGATGTAGACGACCGTGAAGAGCTTCCCCAGCGTCGTGTCGGGGGCGGGGTCCCCGAAGCCTACGGTGGTCAGCGTGGTGACGCTGAAGTAGAAGGCGTCCACCACGCTCCACCCCTCCGCGAAGGTGTAGAAGGTCGTCCCGCTCACCAAGATGGAGACCACGAGGAAGACGAGGACGCGGAACTCCGCGTCGCTCCTCCAGGCGGCCACGAGGGCCCGAACGAGCCGACGCAAGATAACGAAGACCGGGAGCACGGCAACACCTCCGAAGGGCTAGGACGACCGCGGCTACTCTTATGCTGCTCATCCCTTTCGCCTGGCAAGGTACCCTCGGCGCGGGGAGGCTCGCATCGCCCAACGCGGCATTTCCCCTAGGGGAGTCTCTATCCACCAACTTCCGCTAAGGGGCGTTCCAGAAAGTTCGCACGAAGTTTTGGCCAGTGGCATTATAAGCCTGGTTGAAAGGGTCAACCCGCCTTGGAGGCTCTAAGGGGCGGGCCAGAAAAGAGGAGGTGTAAGGCGGTGTACGCAACGGTGCGGCGCTACGAGGGCGTCACCGACCCGGGCGAGGTGGCGCGGCTCGCGAACGAACACTTCGTGCCCGTCATCCGCGAGATCCCGGGGTTCGTGGATTACTACGTCGTGGACGGCGGGGACGGGGTGATGATCACGACCAGCATCTTTGAGGACGCGTCCGGTGAGGAGGAGTCGACCTTTAGGGCCGGAGGGTTCGTGGCGCAGCATCTGGCTTCCTTGGCACCGAACCCTCCCCACATCACGGCCGGTGAGGTCGTCGCCCATACGGCGAAATAGGCGAGGCATACAGGGTTCGAGAGTTAGAGGAGAGCTCCGAGGTTCCTAAGCACCTCGGCGCTTCTTCTTGCCCTTATGCATCCACTTTCGGGGAAGGAGTGTTCTAAGAAGTTCGTCCGTGACGCTTCGATGACAGGCCGTACCCGAGGGTTGCCCGTAGTCGCCAACAAGGTCGACATGAGCCTATCCTTCGAGGGTTGATCGATACGGGGGGATTCCCAAATGACGACCACACCGGCACATCCTGCCTCCGCCCGTCAGGGCTTGCTTGCGCGCCACCCACTCGTCTCGTTCTTCCTCATCGCCTTCGCCTTCACCTGGGCGTTACTCTTTTCGGTTCTGCTCTCGAAGGACGGCCTGGGAGTGCTGCCCTACGGCGTTAGCCCCGCGCTGGCCAGCGCGGTAGTTCCCGCCGCCCTGTTCGGACCTTTCTTGGCCGCCCTCGTCGTGACGGCCGCTACCGAAGGGCGGGCAGGCGTGGGCCGCTGGCTGCGCCGGATCGTGCGCTGGCGGGTCGGCCTTGGGTGGTACCTGTTCGTCCTCTTGGGCCTCCCGGCCGTCATGGTTCTCGGCACGCTCCTCAGGCCGGGCGCCCTGGCCTCTTTCGATCCCTCGGCGCTTCCGTCGGTACTCGCCTACCTCGGGGCCTTCGCCTTCATGGTGGTCCTGGGAGGACCGCTGGGCGAGGAGCCGGGCTGGCGCGGCTTCGCGCTGCCCCGGTTGCAGCGGCTATACGGGCCGCTGGTCGGGGGCCTCGTCTTGGGGAGCCTGTGGGCGCTGTGGCACCTGCCCGGGTTCTTGGTTCCGCAGAAGCTGCCGCCGTCGGGCACGGTAATGGACTTCGTGAGGTTCGCCGTGGCCCTCATCGCCCTCGCCTACATCATCCAGTTCGTCTTCAACAACACGGGCGGCAGCGTCTTTATGGCTATCCTGACCCACGCCACCTGGAACACCTTCTACAGCGCGGCCCTCGTAAGCGTCTTCCCCGCCCCCGCAGTCGTCGGCAGCTACCTCAACCTCACGATAGCCGGATGGGTGTTGGCGCTTGGGATCATCGTCCTGACGCGAGGGCGGCTAGGTTACCGTGGGGAAGCAGTACAAGAGCCGCGCGTGCGCTGAGGCCTCAGAGCGATATCCCTCTCACTCTTATTCACGAAGTACGTGGAAGACCGATTCTCGGAACTTCGCCTGCACGACGCTCCCCGAAGGTGGGTGCGACACTCCCACTCGGGCTATGATGGCTCGGTAGGGGAGAGGAGTGCGTTTGGACGACGAGATAGAGGCCCGCCACCGGGAGGCGTGGGAGCGCCTCATAGCGGCCGAGCGGCGCGACTTAGAGCTGCGCAGGGACGGCCACCTCGCCAAGCTGCTCGGCGCCCCGCTGCCCGACGAGTCCGCGGCGGACCTGGAACGCTTGGCCCAGGATGACCAGGAGAGGGCAGAGCAAGGGCTGGTGCAGCTGCGCCAAGGAGACAGGGTGTGGTGGAAGCACATCGACGAACTGACCGAAAGGGACCGCACGGCCAGGTTCGAGGCCGAGCGGATACGGAGCAGGTGGATGATGGACCGCCAGTATCGCCGACAACCGCCGCCGGGCGGAACTTGGTAGCCCTTATTCACCCACCTTCCTAGAAGATGGGTTCTCCGAACTTCGCCATGACGGAGT
>CAWDDB010000007.1:0-21401 GCA_963800975.1 uncultured Rubrobacteraceae bacterium
GAGTGCGTGGAAGAGGGGTTCTCCGAACTTCGCGTTGACGGCCTGCTAAGAAGTTCGTTATATCCTCGGCCTCGTAACGTCTGTCGTAACGCTTGCGGAACGGTAGTGCTTTAGGGTGGGGTTATGACAGAAAGAATATATGAACAGCGTCGAGGAATCGGTGGGATAGACCCCCGGAGCCGCCGCCTGGCTCGCGTGGTCCCTATGCGCGCTCTCCCTGGTGCTTATAGCGCTAAGTCTCCTTCTCTTCGCCCTGAACCTTTCTTACCCAGGGACTTACATCTACGATCCCTGGCTCGACAATACGCTGACCGCGATAAGCTTTGCGCCGGTCAGTGCGTTGATCGCCTCTCGTCGTCCCGCTAACCCCGTGGGCTGGCTATTGTGTCTCTACGGCCTCGTCACCTGCATCAGCCACCTCTGTGGCCAGTACGCTATCTACGCCCTGCTGGCACAACCCGGCTCGCTCCCGGGCGGTGGAACAAGTACGGCCTGGATCGCTTCCTGGCTTCTGCCAATCATGAATGGCCTTACGGTGTTCTATATCCTGCTGTTCCCAAACGGAAGGCTACCGAGCAGGCGCTGGGGATGGCTGGGTTGGCTGACGGTGGCTTTTATGGTAGTGGGAGTGATCTCCTCTGCGTTCGCTTCCGGAGCGCTGATGGGTGTTCTCGGCCCGATCCGAAATCCGCTGGGGATCGAGGGCTTCACTCAGGTCTACAAAGTGCTCTTGTTCGCCATATCTCCGATTCTCACCGTCGCAGCGGTCTTGTCCGTGTTTGTGCGACTGCGTCGAGCCACAGGAGTAGAGCGCCAGCAAGTCAAGTGGTTTGTTTACGCTGCTGCGGCGAACGTTAGTACCGGCACCCTTGCGTACGTCATCCCCAGAGTAATAGAAACGCCGGTCTGGTTCGAGCGGGTGGGGTTTGCACTCTACGTAGCCACGATACCAGCCATTCCCGTCGCCATAGGGATAGCGATCCTGCGCTACGGGCTGTACGACATAGACCTCCTCATAAACCGCACCCTCGTCTACGGCTCGCTCACGCTGATGCTTGCGCTGGTGTACTTCGGGGGCGTGACGGCTACCCAGGCACTCTTCCGCGCCCTCACCGGCCAGGAGCAGCAACCTCAACTCGCCATCGTCGTCTCCACCCTCGCGATCGCAACGTTGTTCAATCCCCTGCGAAGGCGCATCCAGTCCTTCATCGATCGCCGCTTCTACAGGAGGAAGTACGACGCACACAAGACCCTGGAAGCCTTCTCTTTCAAGCTCAGAGACGTGAGGGACCTGGACGCCTTGAGCGACGACCTGGTGGGGGTGGTGAGGGAGACGATGCAGCCGGCGCACGTCTCTTTACGGTTGCGCCCCGAGAAGGCGTCGAAAGGCGCACAGACGGACTAGCCGACGCCCTATTCACCGGAGTGCGTGGAAGACGGGTTCTTCGAAGTTCGCATCCAGGATCTTGCATAGCCCCGTCCCGATAGGCCTTCCCAGAGCCCGCCTAAGCGCCTCCGCGCCCCGGTTCGGGGTCTACAATGTTGTGGTGCCGGATGGATATCCAGGGGGCTGCATAGGATCGGGGCGTACATGGATTACCCACGGTTGGTAATCTTCCAGACTCTAGGACTTGCCGCCGAAATACGAGGAGGCAGCATGACGAACCCGCCGCACGACGAACGCGAGAGAGATCGTCGCGAGAGAGATCGTCGCCAGCGCGAGGGCGACGTTCGCCGCCAGGAGCAGAGCGATGAACGAGAAAGGGACCTGGAGGAGGCCTGGCGCCGCAACCATCCCATCGAGCCGGACGACGACCGGGACCGGGCCAAAAAGCGGCGCCGGACCTGAGGCGGCGTGAGCGAGGGCGAGGTCTCCCGACGGCTGAGGCTCGCCGGTTACTCCTTCGAGCCCAGCCGGGCTGGGAAGCATTTCTGGTGGGACCCGCGAGCGGGCGAGCTGCTGCCCGAGGACCGGGCCTTCAGGCGGGTGCGCGAGGAAGAGACGCGGTTGCTCGAGGAGTTGGGCTGGGAGCGGGTGGAGATAGAGGGTGACACGATGTGGCGCAGGCCGGACACCGGCCGCCTCTACCCTCGCGGTCCCGCGGTGGACGTGATGCGGGCGCGGGAGGGAGAGGTGTGAGCAGCCTCCGCGTGGGCCCGGTGTTCTGGCCGCCGCTCATGAAGCGGGGCAGGATGGACGAGGTGATTCCGTAGCTCCTCCCGACCGTGTGTTGCACACGAGCGCGGGATCTTCCGGGATGCGGAGCGGGGTAGACGACGGACAGCTCTGGCCGCAGCTCCGCCTCCTCCTCCGCAAGGCGCAACTGCCTGTTAGCCAGCCGTCGCTGGATCTCGCCGTACACGAAGGTGATGTAAACGGCGAGTATGCTCACGAGCACGGCGAACAGCGAAACGACGAGCGTCGCCACGGTCACCCACAGGATGACCTCTTCCGCGATCAAGTCCCGAACCAGCGCCTCCACCACGGCACGCGCTCAGAGGCGTGCTGAGCTGCTCCACCATCGGGCCGGGGTAGCGGGCTCGGGGTGCGGCCCTTGCCAGACGGAGAAAAAGCGCCTAAAGTCTTCGCCTTGGAGGGGGGCTCCGACGGGATCCCCTATGGAAGCAGACGGATAGCCGAGAAGGGCAAACCCGCCGCGAGGCGGGGACGCAAAGCCTACGGGCCTCCTTGAGGAGGTGGCTGGGTTGCCGCCGACAAAAGAGGGGGGAAATGAACCATCTGGTCCACCTGCCCAAGACGATCTTCGCCGCCGTCTCGGCGGTCGCCTTCAGCCTCGCCGTGATCACCGTGGTGGTGCTCCTGGGGCACGCCCCGTCGTCGGCGGCGTCATTCTCGTGCTCCGGCGTCAACATATACCCTGGCAATGACCTCGACGCGATCGTAAACAGCGACCCTTCCACAAGGGCCACGACCTTCTGCCTGCACGCCTCCTCCTCGGGCACCACCTACTGGGTCAACAACAGCGTGCTGCTCAGGGCGGGCGACAAGCTCATGGGCCAGCCGGGGCAGGTCATCACGCGCGGCCCCGCAAGCTACGGCGTCCCCCCGGTCAAGATACGCAGCGGGGTCTCGCTCCGCGCGCTCATCAACGCGAACGGCCCGAACGTCCAGCTCAGTTGGCTAGACGTGTCGGGCGGCGTAACAAAATACAGGAGCGACGGCTCGATGTACGCCGATAGTGGCCACGGCATCGAAGCCGGTATGACCGACGCCACGACGCGCATGGAGTACCTTACCGTCCACGACAACCAGTCCACGGGCATCAACTCCATGAACGGCAAGCTGTTCCACTCCAACCTCTACAACAACGGCACCAACCCCGATTCCTGGGGCTGGTCGGCCGCGGCCGTGAAGGGCGTGGACGAATACGAGGCGGCCTACAACTACGTCCACGACAACCCGGGCAACGGCCTCTGGTGCGACCACCGGTGTTCGGACGTCGGGGCCAGCATGCCCAATGGCTTCTGGGCGCACGACAACCTCCTCGCGAACAACGGCCGCTGGGGGGTACGATACGAGTACTCCCCTATCGTCGCTGGTGGGGTGCACAGCGCTCAACCCACGGCGATCATAGAAAGGAACGAGATTCACGGCAACGGCTACAAGGGTGGCTACGGCGGCGCCTCGATGGCCGACGCCCAGAACGCCATGTTCCGCAACAATTTCTTCGGCCCAAAGACGATCGCGGGGGTGAGCTACCGTGCAAACAGCAACGGGCGCGCCATCCAGTTCATCGAGTCGGGACGGAGCGACCGGACGGACCTTTGGAACGGTGACGCCATCGGCAATTCCTTGGGTGAAGAAGCGATAGTCGGTTGCGAGAAGCCCGACAGCGTCGTCTACTGCGCCAACAACCGCTAGGTTGCTCAATGCCCAAGTCGGGGCGCCACCAGGCGGGGTTCGGCCCCGAAGGTAGTAGCTGTCGAACCTCAGCTTCCATGTCGCTTCAGGTGCATTACAGCGGGGCAGGCCTCCGCGAAGGGGGCCTCGAAGGTGGCGCTGCCGGCGTTTTCGACCCTCACCTTGCCGACATCCATCGTTTCGCGACTGCGGACGCTGTGCCACCGGGCCGAATAGGTGCCGGTTTACAGACTCGCGGCAAAAGGGTCGTCAGTTTCGAGGGGCCGTCAGAGGAGGGGTCGGGCGGGTTTACGCCGGCGACTATCCCGAGGTCGTAGAGGATCGGGTTGTGGCCCCGGAGGAAAGACTTCCAGGCCACGGCGCGTCCGCTTTCATGGGCGAGTAGTGGTCGGTGTCGCTGATGATGACCTTCGCGCCGTCGTTCGCGGGCGGGTCCGTGAGCTAGCGGCTGTTCTGCATCGGCGATTCCCGATACCCTTCGTGTCAGCTGGTGCGTAACGTGGGCCGCAGAATGCGCCTCGCATGGCAACCTTGTTGTTGGCGAAGGTCCTTCGGACAGTATGCCTTGCGATTCTGCCTTGTCTAGGACTTCACGATCTCCACGCGGTTGTCGTGAAAAACTGCGCCGCCTCCCATGTCCGAGTCGCGCTCATCCACCGTGGCGTTGACGTTGGCTCCTTGCCTCAGCATCTTGGGCCAGTAGCCCTTGCTACTCGCCACCACGCCGGACCTCACCGCATCGGAGATCTCGACCTCTGCCTCGAAAGCCCCGCGTTCGTTGTAAATGCGCGCGCTGTCGCCGGCGGTTAGGCCACGTGCGGCGGCGTCGTCGGGATGCAACGCGATCAGGAGAGGCCCTTGCCTGTCGCGCAGCGCGGGGTTGTTTGCGAAGATCGAGTTAAGGAAGTGATGGGAGGCCGGGGCGATCAGGGCGAGCGGGAAACGCTTGGGCAGCGGAGGCTGCCCGTCTGCGGCTTCGTAGGGCGGAACATACCCTGCCAACGGGTCGAGCCCGTCAGCCTCGGCGCGCTCGGAGTAGAACTCGAGCTTGCCAGAGGGAGTGGGGAAGCCTTCGGCGAAGGGCACAAAGGGCCGCGGGAGGTTCAACCTAAGCCAGCCCTCGCGCTTCAGGCGCTCGAGCGTGACGCCTTCGAGGGCCTGATGTTCCGTGTCGAGGACCTGGCGGGCCATCTCCTCGTCGGAGTCGTAGAGAGAGGGTTCCGTGAGGCCGAGGCGAGCCGCCAGGCGGCGGAAGATCTCGCTGTTCGGCAGGCACTCGCCTGGGGGGAGACGGCGGGCTCGTTCCAGCCCAGGTACAGGTGCCCGTAGGCGCAGTGCAGGTCGGCGTGCTCGGTCTGCATGGTGGCCGGTAGCACGATGTCGGCGTAATCGGCCGTGTCGGTCTGGAAGTGGTCGACCACAACGGTGAACAGATTCTCTCGCCGCAGGCCGCGCCGGACCTTGCTCTGGTGAGGCGCGCTCGCCACGGGGTTGCTGCCGTAGACGAAGAGGGCTTCGACGGGCGGGTCGCCTGTCTCGAGCAAAACCTCGCCCATACGGGTCATGTTCAGGGTACGCGTTCCGGGTGGGCGCAGGTCGTCGCGCCAGAGGGCGGCCCAGTTGGCGGGAAAGAAGCCGCGGGTGTCGTATGCGGCGCCGCCTCCGGGGTAGCGCCAGTCTCCGGTCACGCCGGGGATGCACGTGATGGCGCGCACCGCCGCCCCGCCACCTCCGTGACGCTGCATCCCGATACCGACTTTGATGCCCGTGGGGCGGGTCGTCGCCAGCCGCTCGCCCAGGAGGCGTATCCGCTCCTCGGGGATGCCGGTGATCGCGGCCACCCGATCCGGCGGGAACTGGCGGATGCGCTCCCGGAACGCCTCCCAGCCGAGGGTGTGGCGGGCGATGAACTCGTGGTCCTCGGCCCCGGCGGACACCACGCAGTGCATCAGGCCAAGCGCAAGGGCCGCGTCGGTTCCGGGGATGGGCGCGAGGTGCTCGTCGGCGCGCTTGGCGCTGCGGGTTCGGATCGGGTCTATGGCGACGAGGTGGGCGCCTTTCTTGCGGGCGGCGTCCATAAACTTCCAGAGGTGGTGACCGGTGGTGAGCGGGTTGGCTCCCCACAGCACGATGAGCCCAGACTCCGCGAAGGTCTCGGGGTCCATCCCCACGCGGTTGTCGCCCAGTACATAACCGGTTCCCGCCGCTCCGGCGACCATGCAGATGCTCATCAGGTGCTGCGAGGCTCCCAGCACGTTTGCGAGCCGCCTGCCGGCTCCCGCCGTACCCTGGAGCATCCCCAGCGTCCCGCACCCGTAGTATGGCCATATCGCCTGCGGGCCGTGGCGCGCGATGACCTCTTGCCAGCGATCGGAGATCTCGTCCAGCGCCTCTTCCCAGTCGATCCGCTGGAAGCGGCCTTCGCCCTTTTGCCCGGTACGCCGCAGCGGGTAGAGCAACCGGTCGGGTGCGCGGGTGTGCTCGAGGTAGCGGTTGAGCTTGACGCACAAGGATCCTCGGGTGTGAGGGTGATCGCGATTGGCCGAGAGCTTGATTGCCCGCTTGTTTTCGACCTTCACTACCCAGCTGCAGGTGTCCGGGCAGTCCATCGGACAGACACCGTGAACTTCGTGCCCTGCAGCGTCCCGTGGTCGATCTGTGCGTTGCTCGGTCATCTACCCGCCCGGAACCCTAGCCTTTCATCATCTATCAAGCGTTCGAGGATTCGCTCCACACGTGTGCTGTGCTGCTCACACAACTATCGGGTACTCGTACCCAGAGTGCGGCCTGAGAATGCATGCAGCATAGGACCGGGGCTATACAGGCTTCTGAGAACGCCACCTCTACGAGGAGCCGTACCGCTCCGGGCGCCTTCCCTCGAAGACATAGAGAACTCGCTGCGCGAGGGCACCTTCCGGCCCGGGGGAGTCCCCATCGAGAGCGAGGACGAGGAGAAGGTGGCCACCTGATCCTACCCGGGCCACCGCCCGCAAGAGCGGCTGGAACCTCCCGGCCGTCCGCTACCCGGCGTATCCGTAGTGCTCGCGGATGGCGCGCCGGTACTCCTCGTCTGGCACCACTTCGGGGTCGGTGAAGGGTGGCGCGTCCTCCACCGTCACTTGATCCACCTTCAGCATGATGAAGCCCGGGTCTTCCTTGCTCACGAGTTCCACCGGGACCAGGTGATGCTTCCTGTCCAGGCCGATGAAGCCGCTCGTGACGACGTCGAGGTAGCGTAGCTGCCTGCTATCCTCGTCGACGTAGGCGTTCCCAACCTCCCCCACGATATTCTCTCTGGAGTCGAGGACGGTCGTCTGGCGGATCTCGTGGTGGGGCGGCGCGGGATGCTCGTGTACTTTCAGCCTGACCAGGGGCACAGGATCTCCCTTCCCGGTGGGACAAGTCTTCGCCATGATATCCGCTCGGTCGCCCCGCCTCCCCGCCCATCAGCGGCCGGGGTTTAGGTCCTCCGAGAGAGGCGCCGTTGTGGCCGATGCTCTCAGTTGGCCAGCTGGTGCGCCCTCTTGGCTTGAGCGTCGTCGGCGGATCCGGCGGATCGTACCCTGCTTGCGGGGGAGGCAACCTCGTTGACGGTCTCGCAGTCGTCCGAGACCTCGTCTTCTGGGTTGACGATGGCTGTGTCTTCGCCCTGGCCGCACTTCACGACGTCCTGACCGCGCGGAGACTCGTCGTCGGCGGCGTCGAGGAGATCGTCGCCCTTACCGCCGTTGAGCTGGTCGTTGCCCTCCTCACCCTGCATGCCGTCCTGGCCCGGGCCGCCGTAGATGATGTCGTTACCTTCGTCGCCGAATATGTTGGGGAACTCCTCGAAGAACTCGCTGCCCCCGCCGCCACGGATGGTGTCACCGCCGGGGCCACCCGCGAAGAAGTCGGCCCCGCCCTGGCCCAGCATCGTGTCGTCTCCGGTCTGTGGGAACACCTCGCCCAAGAAGTCCGCGTCGTCGCCGCCGAAGTAGACATCGTTGCCGTCCTCGCCGAGCAGGGTATCCTCGCCCGCGTCTCCATAGATCACGTCGACCGCGGCGCGGGCCTGCACGCGATCGTCGCCCGCGAGGGCCCTGATCTCGTCCGCCTCGTCGGTCCCCACCAGAGAGTCGGGGTTGTCGGTACCGGTGATCTCCTCTGCCAGCGCGATCGCGGGAAAGATCAACAACGACGCCGTAATCAGTACGGTAGTCCAGGATACCTGCCGGTTCCAAACGTGCCGCATCCGACCCCCTCTAGTCTCTCCAGTCCACCTCTCTGCAACGTATCACACTAGCACGCCGGTCGGCCGATTGCAGCGACGGCGCGATCTGGCCAGAACCAGGTAATTGGAACGCGGACCCGAGCGGTCGAGGATCGCGACCCGCCTCACCGCGAAAGCTCGGGACCCGTCTCGCACGCCTCCGCTTCATCATTCCGAATTCTCTACTCCTAATTCTGACGTCGGCCCCGCCTGTGGCAGGTAACGCTCGGCGTGCCCCAGGGCGGTAAACGAGAAGGCGACGGCGATAACGAAGATCGCCCCCCCGATGATCCCGTACACCAGCGAAACGCGCTGTGTCTGCTGGATCGCCACGCCGCCCGCGAAGGTGCCAAGCGGTATGGCCGACCACGTCAGCACGGAGATCACGCTCTGCACCCTGCCGAGCAACCTGTCGGGCACGATGGACTGCCAAAGGCTGTTGCTGTTGATCTGGACGAGCACCACGAGACCCCAGATCAGGGCCCACAGCAAGAGGGCGCCCCAGTACCAGCTCGTCCACGCGAGCGCGACGATGGCGGCTCCCCCGAGCATCAGCGTGCCGAGCGCCACCTTGCTGAAAGGTAGACGCTTGCGCAGCGGACCCGCCGCGAGGGCCAGCGCGATCATGCCAACGCCACCCGCCGCGTAGAGGAGGCCGACCTGGGTGTCGGTGGCCCCCAGGCGCTCTTTGGCGAAGAGCACCAGCTGGGCGTAGATGGTGAACCCCACGCAGTTCACCAGGGCAAGCATGGCGATCAGGTTGCGCAGCACGGGCTGGCCAAGGACGTACCTCAGCCCCTCGCCGACGTCGCGTCCCAGGCCCTCGGAGCCAGGACGTCGCGCACCGTCGGCGTTGAAGCTAGTCCTGATGAGCGCCAGGCAAAAGACGGAAACCAGGAACGACAGGGCGTCGACGATCAACACCAGGTGCACGGGCACCAGGGCTACCATCACGCCGGCCAGCAACGGGCCGGCCACCGTCGCCGCCGAGTAGGTCGCCTGGAGACGCCCGTTGGCCGGCACGAGATCCTCTTTGCGGACCAGGCTCGGCAGGGCCGCGAACTCGGCGGTGTTGAAGCAGATCCACAGCGTCGAGCTGACGAATCCGACCACGTAGATCCACCACAGCGAGAGCAGGCCCAGCGCGGCCAGCACCGGGATGGAGAAGATGACGAGGGCCTGCAATGCGTCGACGAAGATCATGAGCCGCTTGCGATCCACGCGGTCGACGCCCGCGCCTATGACGAGGCCGAAGAGCAGGTAGGGCAGGTATTCGGCGGCGGTAATGAGGGCGAGGTTCAGGGCCGAGCCGGTGAGCTTGAACACCAGCAACGGCAGCACGAACACGGTGAAGGAGCTGCCAAGGTTCGAGACCGTCTGCCCGACGAGGAACCTCCGGAAATCTGGGCCGAACCTGTCCCCGGAATGCCCGCCCTCCGAACCGGATGCCGGGGGGTTCTGCGTCATGGGCCGGTCGCCACGCCACGGATGTATGCGTGGTATGGGGGCCGAACACCGGGCCCTAAGGAGCCGAGATCAACGCCAGGGGCGGGGACCGGGTGTACGGTTCTGCTCACCTGAGGGCCAGGAGCTCGGGGTCACGAATCGGGCAGACGCCGCACGTCCAGGGACGATCCGGTCTGCTGGCGGTCGAGCAGATCGCGCCGATGAACCAGCCAGTGCGGGGAGCTGGCGAGCATGGCCGTCGCCGCTTGGGTCACGAGCGGTTTCGCAAAGTAGTATCCCTGGGCCAGGTCGCATCCCATCTGTTCGAGCAAGACGAGCTGCTCGGCCGTCTCCACTCCCTCCCCGGTAGCCACCATGTCCATGGTGTGCGCGAGGTCCACGACCAGTTGCACGATGGACGTATCCTGGGCGCTCTTCCCCAGCCCGGCCACGAAGGCCCGGTCGATCTTCAGAACGTCCAGCGGGAACGACCTGAGGGCATCCAGCGAAGAATAGCCCTTGCCGAAGTCGTCTATGGCCAGGCGTATGTTGAGTTCCTTCAGCTTCTGCAGCAGGCCCGCCGCGTACTCCAGGTCGTTGGTGACCACGGTCTCCGTGATCTCCAGCTGCAGGCAATGCGGGGGTAGATCCGCCTCCCTCAGAAGCTCCTCGAGCTCGCGCACGAAGGCGGGATGCTGGAACTGCTTGACGGACACGTTGACGCTGAGCACGACGGGCGAGTCGTCCGAGGAGAGCGCCGCCCACTCGCGTGCCTGACGACAGGCGCTACGCAAGACCCAGTGCCCGAGGGGAATGATCAGGTCCGTCTCCTCGGCGAGCGGTATGAACTCCTCCGGATAGATGAGGCCGCGTTCGGGATGGTTCCAGCGTACCAGGGCCTCCATGCAAGTCGTCCTGCCCGAGCTCAGCTGCACTATGGGCTGGTAGTAGAGGCTCAGCTCATCACGCTCCATGGCGAGCCGAAGCTCGCTCTCCAGCTCCAGCCGCCGCATAGCCCGAGAATACATGCTCCAGTCAAAGACCTTGAAGCGGCCCTTGCCTTCCCTCTTGGCCTCGTAGAGCGCCACATCCGCGTTGCGCATGAGGCTGGCCGGCTCGTTCGCGTCGGTCCTGCTCAGGGCGATACCTATGCTCGTCGTGGCGACGACCCGGCGCGCTCCCAGTTGCACGGGGGCCTGAACCTCTTTCTGGATCCGTTCGGCGATCCCGATCGCGTCCTCGATGTCCGCGATGCCGTCGAGCACGACGACGAACTCGTCTCCCCCGATGCGGGCCGCGGTGTCGAAGTGACGCAGGCAGGCCAGCAGGCGCCGCGCCACTACGATCAGCAGCTCGTCGCCGGCCTTGTGTCCGAGGGAGTCGTTGACGACCTTGAAGTCGTCGAGGTCCACGAAGAGGACCGCGCAGGTGTCGTCGCGTCCCTCGAGCCTTTCCAGGGAGTCCACCAGACGGTTCATCAGCGACGTGCGGTTCGGCAGGTTGGTCAGGGGATCGTGCAGCGCCCGGTGGCGGTTCTCGCGGTAGGCCTGATTCAGGGTGCTGGCCAGGAGAAACACGCTCACGCTCACGGTCACGAAGACGAACAGCGAGAGATAGCTGATGGAGGCGGTGCCAAGCGCCACGTTGGTCGAGACCACCGCGGCGCAGACGATCAGCCCCGCCCAGGGGACTATCAGGAAACTCGCCACGAACACCGGCACGCACATCACTATGTACGTTTCGGCCAGGTCCTCCTGCGACAGGAAGACGAGCGGACCCACCATCATCACGAGGGTGGTGAGGACGGCCGCCGCGCTTACGTACCCGAGCCGGTTTACGAAGTACAGCCCCACGATAAAGGTGAGGAAGATGGCGTTGGAGATGGTGTACTCGCTGTGGCCCTCTAGCAGGTTGAACGCGGCCAGGCCGATCCCGGTGACCAGGATCCCGAGTATAAAGACGGCGAGGATGCGCCCCTTGCGCCGGCGCTCGGAGTCCCTGGTGTGGATCTTGAGCAAGGCTACCCGACCGCCAGACCTGGCCGTACCCCACGCCCCGGCAGACATCGCGCCAGCGTAACCTCGCGGATCATCTCCAACCCCTATCTACCTTCCTCGACGCCGAACGTCTCCTGATAGAGCCCGAGGGCGGTCAGCACTATGCTACGGATCACGAGAGCGGGCGCGTAGAGCACCTTCGCGATCCACAGTTCGGGGTAGTCGTCTTTGAAGGGCATCTCGTTGGCCAGCAGGTAGCGTGCGGCGAGGTGCAGCGGTTCCCTGGCAACGGGTCGGCCGGCGCGGTAGTAGGTCAGCAGGGCCAGCAAGACCAGCGCGGTCTCCTCCGCCGTGGGCATGTACTGGCCCCACGAGCCGTCGGCCTGCTGGGTAGAAAGGAGCCAGTCCAGGGTAACGCCCATCTGCTCCGGCGCGTGGGGAAGCAAAGCTATCAGGGCCTGGCTCGTCGGGTAGTACGCCGAGGCATGCCACTTGTCCTCCCAGTAACCCCCGGGCTGACGCGCGCCGAGCACGTAGCCCACTATCTTCTCGCCCGCCCGCCCGCGCACCGTGGCCGGCAGCGTCTCCAGGGCCTCGAGTATATGGAGGTTGGCGCTTATGGAAGGATCAAGCTCGCGCGGGTAGACGGCGAAGTGCTCGTCGCGCTCGTACCGCAACAGGCACGACCCGTCGACATCGTAGCCGGCGCGATGCAGCGCTAGCAGCGTCACGGCGGTGTCATCCGAGTCCGGGAACACGTGCGGGGAGAAACCGACCCCGTCGTCGCCCAGGTGCTCGAGCAGGTACCGGTAGTGCGGGCGCAGCAGATCCTCCTGGCCGGAGAGCAGGCCGCCGTATTGCAGGTAGTGGAGCACCCAGGCCCGCGTGAAGATCCCGCAGGGGGCCATGGCCGGCAGACCCGACTCGTAGTTCCACAGCAGGTCCTCCAGGTACGCGGTGCTGCGCGGGAACCGAACCCGCCAGTCTCCGACCTGCCCAAGAAGCGCGGCCGTGGCGGATGGGGAGTTGGCCATCGATCCGTCCGGCTGGAGCAGGCGCGCGGCGCCGTTCAGGTCGAAGTTGTCCGTGAACGCTTCCAGGGAGAACAGTGCTGTGGTCCTGCTCTCGAAGATGTGGTTCTTGGGTAGCAGGCTCAGCTTCGTCGCGCGCGCGACCTCGTAGTGCCTGAGGTGGGCGTACGGGAGGTTCAGGCCCGCCACTTTGGCCCGCTCTAGGAGTGAGGGTAGTATGAGCTCGAAACCTACGGTCGCCTGCCCGTCGTGGTCCAGCTCGCGGGCTTCCTTCCAGATTACGCGTTCTCCCGCCGCTCGCAGTTCCTTGTCGTGCCGCCGGTGCCCGATGCGGGCAAGCAACAGCACCACGGCCAGCGTGGTCAGCAGGCGGTCGTGTCCGTGGTCCACCCGGCTACCCCATCCGCCGTCGGGTTGCTGGCGGTCTATCAGGCCGCGCAACAGGTCGGGGTAGGCCAGGCTCCCGTCTTTCTCGGTCAGCTGAGCGGCCCAGCTCGTGTCGTAATCGGTGGGCTGCGTGAGCAGCGAGAGGTCCGCGCCAAGCAACTCGCTCGTGGCGAATCTCAGGTAATTGGGCAGCCGCACACCGCGAACATGTCCTTTAGTGATCGTGTCCACCTTCGACCATCCAGACGCCGCGTCCGACCCTCCCGGACCTAGGCAGGAGGGCCGATAGTCGCCGTCTCGCCCTCAACTCGTCCGCCGCGTCACGACCCCGCGTACTATATTGAGCTTCGTGCCCGTTTTCAATAGTATTCTAGGCAGCGTCGCGGACCACCGGGGCCGCGTTGGCCGCCAGGGGGAAGCAGCGAACCGAGACGTACAGCCCACTCCACCTCCGCTGGCCGAATGGCTGCGCTGGCCCCGCGAGCGGGTGGCTAGCTGGGTCCGGTCCAGACCGGGACCCGTCGTGATGGGCTGGCCCTTCAACGGCACCCGGCGCTGGTACCTGCTGCACGGGGAAAGGCCTCCGAACGCAGACGATTACGTGGCGACCTTGATCCGACGCCAGGCGGAGCTGCACCGGCTCGTCTTCGACCACGGCGTAAGCGTGATAATGGCGCCGGGTTTCGGCAGAGAACTCCTCGCCCGGGGTACGGACTACACCCGGCTCGTCCTTGGTGGCCTGCTGCGGCTTGCAGACGACGCGGTCTACGACGAGATGTTCGCTTCCGGCCTGCGGATCCGCTTCTACGGCGATCTGGAGGAGGTTCTCGATACGCCCACGTTTCGCCCGATGCTCGAGGAGTGCGCGCGCCTCACCTCCGCCACGGCGCGCGGGGATGGGCCGCTACTGCTGATAGGGCTCTTCGCCGATGCGCCCTACCCCAAACTCGCCAGGTTGAGCGTCGAGTTCGCACGGCGCCGGGGCCGCCCCCCCGACCGCCAGGAGTTGATCGAAGCCTACTACGGGGTCGACGTTCCCGACCTGGGCTTCTACCTTGGCTTTGCCCAGCCTGCCCTCTTCGACGTGCCGCTGGTCGCGACCGGCCAGGAGGACCTTTACGCGACCCTCACCCCCTCCCCCAACCTCACCGAGCCTCAGCTGCGGGAGATGCTCTACGACCACCTGGTGGCGCGCCGCACGCCGGACCCCGACTACGAAACGTTGTCGGACGAGGCGCGATCCGCGCTCGCGCAATACAACGAACGCTACTCCGGCGTCACGCTCGGGGTCGGGCACGTGGACCCGCTCACGCAGGTTTGGACACCGCTGCTGCCCGGCGCCAGCGAGGTCGGGCAAGGCTCGTAGGCGCCGGTAGCGAAGACTACCCCCTGTCCTCCAGCATCGCCTTCCTTGCTATCATTAACCGTAGGCGCGGGGCGAGACCGCTGGGTGCTCGGGTAGGGCCCGCGGCAACAGGCAGAGGAGGAAGCCCTTGCGCTCTCGGAAGACCAGAACCCAAACCGGCATCACGACCGCGGCTCCCTCGTCGATAGCCAGCTCCATGCCCGTCTCGCGCATACGCGGGATTATGGAGCTCGCGTGGGAGGATCCCGAAACCGTCCACCTGGAGGTGGGCGAGCCGGACTTCCCGACCCCCGAACACGTCGTCGAGGCCGCGCACGAGGCCGCGAGGGCTGGTCATACCCGCTACGCCCCGAACGCGGGGCTTCCCGAGCTGAGAGAAGCCCTGGCGGAGAAAGTCCGCAGGCGTAACGGCTACGAGGCACGCCCCGAACAGGTGCTCGTCACGCAGGGAGGGATCCAGGCGCTCTACCTGGTGTTCAGCGCCCTGCTCGAACCGGGCGACGAGGTATTGTTGCCAGACCCCGCCTGGCCCAACTTCCGCATGATCGCCCACCTCCTGGGGGCGCGGGTGCTCTCGTACCCGCTGGTTGCGGAGGGAGATTTCCTGCCCCGGCTCGAGGACCTCGAGCGCCTGGTGACGCCGAGGACCAGGGCGATCCTCATCAACAGCCCTTCGAACCCGCTCGGGGCGGTCCTGCCCCGCGACCTCGCGCAAACGTTGCTTGCGTTCGCCCGCCGGCACGGGCTCTGGTCTATCTCCGACGAGGTCTACGACGAGATCACCTTCGACGACTCCTTCGTAAGCGTCGGGGCGGTTGCGGACCCGGGCGACCGGCTCGTCTCGATCTATTCCTTCTCCAAGGTCTACGCGATGACCGGATGGCGTGTGGGCTATCTGGTGGCGCCGCCCGACCTGGCCAGTCTGCTCACGGGGATGCAGGAGCCGATCATCTCGTGCGTCAACACCCCAGCCCAGATGGCCGCCCTGTCCGCCCTGACCGGTCCGCAAAGCGTGGTGCGGGAGATGCGCGAGGCCTACCTTGGAAGGCGCGACGAGCTGCTCGAGGTTCTCGACAGCGGTGGTCTGCCTTCGAGCGTGCCCTCGGGGGCCTTCTACGTCTGGACCGACGTCTCCGAGGCGCGCATGCCCTCGATGGAACTCGCGCGCTCCCTAATCGAGCACGAGCGATTGGCCGTCGCTCCGGGGAGCGCGTTCGGCGAGCTGGGTGAGGGTTACGTGCGTCTTTCCCTCGCCTCCTCGAGGCAGGATCTGCTCGACGGGGCCTCTCGCCTTGTCAGGTTCGTTCAGGCGCGTAGCTGAGCTTGTAGCCTCGATAGTCGGCAGAGGCACCTGGAAGGCTTCAGGGGTTGCGGAGCAACCCGGCCCTCATGCCGGCACCAGGAAGGAGCCGGTCAGGTGCCACCACGCGGCGTCGAGCAAGAACAACGTCCCGGCGAGAAGCAAGGCGCCGGTGACCAGGCGGAAGGTCAACGGCCGTATCCTGGTCCACGAGGTCTGGAACCAGGCGACGACCCGCTCGTGAGCCCCGATGGCCGCGAACGCGAGCACGAGGACGAGCGGAGCGTGGCTCACGAACGTCCAGATCGAGTGCGCTGCGACGACCATCCAGAGACGCTCTGCTTGACCGGCGATCACCACGAGCGAGACGAAGGTCGGGTCGACGATAGCGGCTAGCGCGAACAGTAACCCGACGCCCGCCAGGGAGATCAGGCCGAGACCTCGCGGGGCGCTCGGCTTGGGCGGACCGGTGGCGGGCCTCCGAATCCGCACGAAACCCCAGGCCAGCAGCCCCACCCCCAGGACGATCTCCGCGACGGCCGCCACCCGGTCCTCGGCGGGATCGTGTGGCAGAAGCGCGCCCCAATCGATTCCGGCGATCCGCGGACCGACAATGAGCGAGAGTCCGGTCCCGAACGCGACCGTGCCGAGTATGCACGCGCAGCCAAAGGCCAGGAGGGCGCGATAGCGCGCCCCCGCACCGAGGGCCCCGATCGCCAGCAGCGTCCCCGTGATATCGAGGCTGGCCAGCCCAAGGGCGAACGAGGTTAGCAGAAGTTTGGTCACCCGCAGATCATACCCTCATCTCGGGAACGTCCAGCCGAGGATACGCCCTTGAAGAGGCCGATAGGCGCGGCGGGCACTCCGATCCTACCGATAACGACCGCTCGTCCCGACGGGTAGCCGTGGCGGTCCTGGTCCCCTACTCGGCCAGGCTCGCCGCCCGACCTCCGTCAGTTGGTTGTTTCGCCGGACCCGCCATCATCGGCCGTCTGAAGCTCCACGGTACGCGCCACGTTCACCTCTCGGTCCTTGGAGGTGGTGCGCGTCAAGTATTCCACGCTGGCCGATTGTCCGACCTTGATGGCACCGGGGTCGGCCTGCTCGCCGTCCAGCTTGACCTCCACGGTCTCGGTTCTGTACCTGATCACCACGGGCTCTTCCCCCGGAGCCCTGACGACGAAGATGTCCCTGTCCGGGACCGTCCTCGCCACGTTTCCTTTCGTCTTTTCCTTGTTCCCCCCGCCTCCCCCGTCGGCCTGGTCCGACCCGGAGCCTTGCGATTGATCACCCTGTCCACCACCGCCGCACGCGGCGGACGTGCAGATGAGCACAACCACCAGCAAGACGACCAGTATTCTCGGGTACAAGTAGCCTCCTCTTGGTTGGGTATTCTCCAACGGTTCGTACTGAGTATATGGCCGAGGGGCCACAGTATGTCAACAGGGAGCCTCGCGCCAGAGTGCCAGAGACGCTATCTCGGTGCCACGGCTACGGTGCAGCGCGAGACGCAAACCAGCTTGTCTTCCTCGTCGGTGAGGCGCACGTCCCAGACCATGATCCTGCGCCCCGTGTGTAGCGGCGTGGCCACGGCGGTGACCAGCCCCCTCGCTCTTTGCGCGGATGTGGTTCGCGTTGATCTCCAACCCCATCACGAGTTCGGTATCCCCGTCGATGAGGTTGTAGGTTCCGAGGCTCGCGACCGTCTCCGCCAGCACGACCGACGACCCCCGTGCAAAACGCCAACCCGCTCCTCATAGAGGTCCGCAACCTCATTCCCTATGCCCTCCATGGTGGTGCCGCTCGTGTCCAGACGCGTCGGGTCCACCGTCCTCTTTCGAGAGGTCCGCTCGAGCCAGCCTGCCCCGGGAGATCAGCCGGCGGGCTTCGCCGCGGGTCCCGCCAGGGTATCAGGGCAAAGAAAAATCCCGCGCCCCCGTAACGGGGGCGCGGGACGATTGGTCTCCGATCTATGCTACCTGCGGCGCAGGATGGCGTAAGTCAGAACACCCGAGCCAAGAAGCAGAGCGGCCGCAGGCAGGAGGATTGCCGGACCACCGCTGCCCGGAAGCGGCTGACCGCCACCGTCCATCATGGTCGTGCCACCGCCACCACCCATCATCATGCTGGACTCTTCCATCATCATGGTGGTTTCCTGCGCCAACGCAACGGGCGACAGAACCAGCATGAGCAGAAGAGCGGCCGTGGCTAGTAATAGCGCCCTCTTCATCCAGTCCTCCTTCTTTCTACTCCATTTTCCAATCGGCTTACACTGCCCCCTCCAAGCAGAGAAGGTACCCATAGTGTACAGAACCCAAACGCAAAAGTCTCCATTATTTTAACAATTTTTAATGGAATCGACCCAAAAAGACCGTTGAAATCGGCATCGGAAGGGGTCTCTGCGGGGGAAGTGGGATTCGAACCCACGGGTGTTTTACCACCTCTGGTTTTCAAGACCAGCGCATTCGTCCGCTCTGCCATACCCCCATCTGGGCATTATACGACGCTGGTTGCGGGGCGGTCATGGGCTCCATGCGGTGCGTCTGGCCGCCGGGAGCTGCCGCGCCAGGGAATCCGGGTCGTAGTCGGAGGGGTCCACGACCGGGGGACGTGGGAGGTCGGGCGGGGGCGGATATTTCTGGCCGATGCCGCAGTCGAAGGCGACCACCTCCTCGTCGGGACCCAGCTCACCGCGGGCGCGCAGCTCTGACACGACCGCGAGGGCCGCGGCAGACTCGGGGCTAACGTACCCCGCGCCAAGGCGTCCTGCGAGGAGCTGCGTCTCGGAGATCGAGCTCTCGTCCACCGCCACGGCCGTGCCGCCTGACTCCCGCAGCGCCTCGAGGATGAGGAAGTCCCCTACAGCGGAAGGTACGCGGATGCCGGCCGCGCGAGTCTGGGCGTTCTCGAAGGGCGTGGCGAAGCGTTCTCCCGCCGCGTGGGCCCGGACGATGGGGGCGCAGCCTTCGGCCTGCGCGGCGACCATGCGCGGGCGCTCGGGGCCTATGAGCCCGAGCGCCTGGAGCTCCTCGAACGCCTTCCACATCCCGACGAGGCCGGTTCCCCCACCGGTCGGGTAGACGATGACATCGGGCAGTCGCCAGCCCCCCTGCTCGGCCAGCTCCAGCCCCATCGTCTTCTTTCCCTCGACACGATAGGGCTCCTTGAGCGTGCTCACGTCGAAGGCGCCGAGCCTCTCGGCCAGGTCCCCGGCGACGCGGCCGCAGTCGGAGATCAGGCCTTCCACCAGCACCACGCTGGCACCCATCGCCAGCGCCTCCTCGGTGCTCGCGGGCGGCGCGTCCACCGGAACGACGACGGTCACCGCGGCACCCGCGGCCGCGCCATAGGCCGCGAGCGCCCCGGCCGCGTTTCCGGCCGAGGGCGCCACGAAGGAGGTGGCGCCGAGTTCCGCGTTGCGAGAACCGCCGCCGACATGCCGCGCGCCTTGAATGAGCCCGTCGGGTTCAGGCCCTCCGCTTTCGTATAGAGGTGCGGCGCCCCGAAGGCGCGTCCAAGCCTCGGCTGCGCCAGCAGCGGCGTCCCCCCTTCGCCCAGGGAGACGACCCGCTCCCAACCCCGCACGGGCAGGATCTCGGCCCAGCGCCACATGCCGCCCGTTCGCCTGGCACCCAACGAGTCCGGCGTCAGGGTGCGGGCGGCCTTCTCGAGGTCGTAGCGGGCGAGCAGCGGGCGGCCGTCCGCGGGGTCCAGGTTCGCCAACTCGTCGGCCGGATAGGTCTCTCCGGAGAGGGCGCCTTCCAGATGGGTTAGCGTAGATCCGGTCTCTCCCAAGCTTCCTCAAACCTCACGATCGGGGGAACGGCAGGCCGCAACCATAGCACGACGGAGTTAGGAATTAGGAATGGAGAATTCCGAATTCAGAGTTCCACATTCCTAATTCTAGGACCCTATCCCCAGCACGACGAAAACGAGCCAGGCCAGCGGAGGTGCCACGACCGCGACGGCAGCGCCGTAGGCGAGCAGGTGGCGGAAGAGCACGTCCTTATCGACGTTCCTGGCGTTGGCGAGGACGAGGGCCCCGTTGGTCGACAGCGGGCTGGCGTCCACGACGGTGGTGGAAATGGCGACCGCCGTGACCACGCCGACGGCACCCACCGCGCCCTCCTGCAGAAAGGGGACGGCGAGCGGGATGGTCGCGGCGAGCATCCCCGTCGAGGAGGCGAAGGCGGAGACGATGGCGCCGATGTAGCAGATCAGCAACGCCGCGACCGTAGGCGAGCCCACCTGCGAGATCGCCTCTCCCACGTATTCGATGGTGCCGAGCTCCTCTAGCACCCCGACGTAGGTGAGCACGCCGCAGATAAGCAGCACGACGGACCAGCTGACCCGCCCGACCACCTCCCTCTGCAGCCCCGGCATGAACAGGGCGAGCACGCCCGCGACGGTGATCGCGACCAGCCCGATGTCGAGGTCGAAACCCGACGCGAGCACGACCACCGCGAGGATACCCGCGACGGTCAGCCCCTTCTGCCAGGTGAAGCCCCCGTCCTCGCCAGCTTCGTCGTCGCCGGATCCGCCGTCCCCCTGCTCCTCCGCGTCGGGCTCGGCGACCTGCGCCCACCTGGATCGCATCAGGGCCAGACCGCCGAACAGCACGAAGACGACCACACCCAGGACCAGGTTAAAGACGAAGCTGCCGAGGAACAGCGTGATCTCACCCTGCGGAAGGTCCGCACGTGCCACCAGCCCGTTGACGATCACGCCGTAGATGCTGATCGGGGAGAACCCGCCGGCCTGGGCACCGTGAACGACGAGCAGGCCCATGAGCAGCGGGCTTATGCCGTACTGGGCCGCGAAGCCGAGGGCAATCGGGGCGACTATCGCGACGGCGGCAGGACTGGCGGCCCCGACCGCCGTGAGGACGGCCGCCACGCCGAACATAATCCACGGTATCGCCGCCAGGTGTCCCCCTACCCCGCGCACCGCGAGGCGGACAAGCCAGTCGATCGTGCCGTTGACCTGGGCGATGCCGAACAGGTAGGTAACGCCGACGAGCACGATAAAGAGGTCGCCGGGGAACACGGCGAAGATCTCGTCGGAGGACAACCCGCCGACGAAGCTACCGATGACGAAGGCGGCAGCGAAGGCGAGCACGCCCATGTTTATCGGGAGCGTCGTCGCGACGATAAAGATCGCGATGAGGACCAGGATCGAAAGTATCTCAGGTGACACGACTTCCCCCCAATCGACTACGTTGCTCGGAGACCATCTGATGCTGGGCCCGGATCGGTGTGGGGTCAGGTAGGCGCCTCGTAGTAGAAGGCGGACGGGCAGATGTCGTTTCGATAGTACAAAACTAACCGGACTGCGCTTCCGTGCCCTGCTTACCGAGGATGGTACGCAGCAGACGACATGGACGAGAGTCTAGGAGGAGAACAGGTGCCCATCCTGCTCTTTCGCCATCCAGGCAACGGAGGTTCGCAGTGTAGATAAACCGCCATCTTGACACTCTTCGTCGCCAAGAAGAACGTCTCTATCCTGGTGTGCACCCTAATCAGGCGTCAATGCATCCGCGATGAAACGTCCCGACGTCGGGACGATCTTCCCCTCTTGTGTAGTTACGAACCGCAGACGAACACAGCATCCAGAATCGCGAATAGTTATCGGAACGTGTAGCGAGAGGTGTAGATGTCGGGATGAAATCGGGACTTCTGGGACGCTTCAACGGGCGCGAGGGGCGCCGAGCATTCGGTTTCCTGCAAACGAACTTCGCAGAAC
>CAWDDB010000008.1:0-1285832 GCA_963800975.1 uncultured Rubrobacteraceae bacterium
CCCGGCGTCGGAGGAGGGGGGTCATACCGACGCTGGGGTTTTGCTAACCCTAACTTACCCCAGAGCGGGCTTCTAAAAAGGGCCGTGGCCGAGCCACGCGTGTATTTTCTGTGCCATACAGCACAAGAGCACCGAGCGTGGGGTAGACTGGGGCCAATAAGATCGGTCTTAGAGCGATCTCCGTGTGCGCCCACCGACATGGACCTTGTTCGGGAAGGGGTGCGCATGCGCTCTGCAGTACGCGTCGTCGTGGCCATCGAGCCGCGCATGTACCGGGAGGCGCTCGCCTTCCACTTGAGGAAGCACCGTCCCGGGGTAGGGGTGTCGCTGGTCGGTTCCGCGGACGACCTCGCGGCGGTTATCAAGCACACCGGGGCGCACCTGGTCGTGGCGAACGAGGTGCCGCCCGTGGTCAGGGGGGCCGCGTACTGGGTCGAGGTTTCCGAGGTGCGTTCGGACGAGAGCCTCCACGCCGAGATAAGCGCCGACGGGTACTCGAGGTCCGTGGGCGACGTGCGCCTAGAGCACCTGCTCTCGGCCCTGGACAAGGCCGAAGAGAAGCTCGTCTCGGATACCTCAAGGTTCTTGGATACGGCGTCCCGGCCCCGCGTCCCGGGGCCGGGATGAGCCCGGTTAGGGTCGTCCTGGTCGACGACCACACCATGTTCCGGGAGGGGATGGCGTCCGTCCTCACCTCGCGCGGGGGTGATGTGGAGGTAGTTGGGCAGGCGCCAAACGACCGCGATGCCATTGATCTCATAGAGCGCCTCAAGCCTGATGTGGTGATCACGCAGGTCGAGCATCACCTCAAGCGGGCCGAAGAGATCCTCGCCGCGATGCGCTCCGCCTCCCCCACTCAAGGATCGTCGTGCTCACCATGTTCGACAACCTCCACTACGTGCGTGCCCTCTCAAGGCTCGGTATAGACGCCTACGTCCACAAGAGCTCCTCGGTCGAAGAGCTCTTGGCCACAGTATCGGCCCTCAGCCGCGAACCTCCTAGGGACAACGTGGTGATATCCATGCCCCGCGGCTCCCTCCAACGTATCGGGAACGGCCACGAAGGCATAGTCTCAGACAGGGAGCTTGAGGTGATCGTGCTCGTAGCTCGTGGCTTCTCAAACCGCCAGGTAGCCACGCAGCTGCACATCTCGGAGGCGACCGTCAAGCGCCACCTGGCCAACATCTACCAGAAGATAGGGGTAGGATCGAGGAGCGACGCGGTGAGGACCGCCCTCACACAGCAGTGGATCGGCTTCCACGAAGTCGTCTCCGGCGACTCGGACAGTCCCGATGGTCGTGGGTCGGAGCGCCCGGGAAAGAGCTAGCTGCGCTTGCGCATACTGGTCACCATAACGCCCCGCATGTACCGCGAGGCGATCGCTGGCTACTTACTCCAACACCGACCCGGCTACGAGGTGAGGAGTAGCGCCCCGGCGGACGCTGAGGAGGAGGTGATCCTCTTCGCGCCCCACCTGCTCGTGCACGACGACACCGACGGGCTGGACCCCGGGGTGCTGGAGGCGTCCCCTGTAGGATGGAGGTGCTCTACAGCGACAGCATGGGCGCGAGGATCAGCGTGGACGGGCGCAGTCGAGGAGAACCCGGACATCTCCACGGAGGTTCTACTGCGGGTGGCAGACGAAGCCGCGGCCGGGATGCGTGAACCCTAGAGCCAACCTTATTCACCCAATTGCCTAGAAGATGGGTTCTCGGAAGTCCGCGTAGCCCCGGTCCAACCCCCAGGTATTCCTAGACAAGGCGCATAGGTCGCATTTCCCACATACAGCTACCGCACGTGATTGCTACCGTGGTTGCGTTAGCTAACCGGGCGGGACTGACGAGTCCCGCCCTCCCTAAAGGAGGAGGTACTACGCCTATGTTGAGAGGCACGGCAAGCAAGGTGACGCGGGTGGGGAGGGGCACTGTGTTTATGGTGGGCCTCGCCGTGATAGTGGCTGTGGTGTTGGGGGTGGCGAGCACGGCGCTCTGGGCCGACGGTGGCAACTTCATCCTCGGCCAGAACAACACCGCTAGCCTCCTTACCAGGCTAACCGGTCAGGTCCCCGGAGGAGCAGCCTTGCAGGTGGTGAACACCAAGACGGAGCCGGGTTCCAGGGGGCTGCAAGTCAGCGAAGCTGAGAACAAGCCTCCCATACAGGTCAACGCTACGGCTGGTAAGGCCACCAACCTCAACGCCGACAAGCTTGACGGCAAGGAGGCGACGGACTTCTACGCGGCTGGCAGCAAGGTGGCCGACTCCTCACACGCTGATACGGCCGACCAGGCCGAGCTGCCACTAACGCTCAGAACGCGGCTAACGCCGACACGGTGGACGGCAAGAACGCCTCCGACTTCGCCTCAGCCTACGAGCGCACGGTGGTGGTTAGCCCGGTAGGCACCGATACGGAGAACAGCCAAGCGCTCCTCGATGCCATGGAAAGCTTATCGGACGCCTCTGCATCCAAGCCCTACCTCCTCCACCTAGAGCCCGCAACCTACGATCTTGGCAACGGCTCTTTGAATATGAAGCAGTGGGTGGACATAGAGGGTTCTGGCGAGCTCAATACCGTCATCAGAAGCGTTGTAGGCTCCGGGGGCTGTACGCTCGGTACGGTAAATGGGGCGAGCAACGCCGAGATGAAGTTCCTCACGGTGCGCAACACGGGCGCGAATGGCTGTAAGATAGCCATCTCTAACGTCGCTGCCTCCCCACGA
Organism: uncultured Rubrobacteraceae bacterium; assembly: GCA_963800975.1. Classification (GTDB taxonomy): domain Bacteria; phylum Actinomycetota; class Rubrobacteria; order Rubrobacterales; family Rubrobacteraceae; genus JALYGY01. The sequence continues at coordinate 2,718 of CAWDDB010000008.1, forward strand.
CTCACCCATCTAACCGCCGAGGCCATAGGAGTGGGCGGGCTCAATAACATCGGCGTGCAGACTAACAATTCCAGCACGACCATGACCGACGTCACGGCAACGGGTTCGGGACAAACAGGCTCAGCTAATCACGGTGTGTTCAGCAGCCAATCCAACCTGACTATCAAACAGAGCAAGCTAACCGGAAGCGGCGGCGCCTTCGTAAACCACGCGCTGCGGATACAGAGCGGCACTACCGCAAAGGTCGCGCTTAGCCAGCTTGTGGGAAGCACCAACGGTGACGACGGCGACACCCTGCAGTGCTTCAACAACTACAACGAGAACATGGCTGAGGTAACCTGCAGCTTGTAGGTGGCCGTCCGTTCCAAGAACGTAGGACATCTCAGTAGCCCTGGGGCCGAGGCTCTTAGCAGTCCCGGCCCTTCTCTCTTGCCCTATTCACCGAAGTGCCTGGAAGTATGGAATTCTCGGAAGTAGCGCCGTCCTCGTAGGATTGATACCGTGTGTACAAGCGTCCGATGGGGCGTGGAGAAAGGGGCATCAGGCATGCACGTGCTTCAGATCGAACACCCGATCAGCGACTTCGACGCCTGGAAGGGGGCCTTCGACCGCGTTTCCGAAATGAGGCGGCGCTCGGGCGTGCGCCGGCACGAAATCCTCCGACCCACCGACGATCCGAATTACGTCATCATCGAGCTCGGGTTCGACGGCCCGGGCGAGGCGGAGGCGTTCCTCGCCTGGCTTCGGGGCAACGTGTGGTCGTCGCAGGAAGCGTCGCCGGCACTAAGGGGCGACCCGCAGACGCGTATCGTAGAAGCGGTCGAGGTCAAGGAGTACTGATTCCCGCCCTCCATTCACTCAACTGCGGGTAATCGGCGTTCTGAGAAGTTCGCTGAGGGTAGGTTCTGCCCCCCGATCGCCGACTCGGCCGGTCGGGAGTCTTCACCCCCTCTCGGAGGCCTCCTCGCCTACGGTGGTCTCGTCTTCCATTATCCGGCGCAGCCGTTCCACCGTGGGCGCCGGGATGCCCCGCCCCTCGTTGATGTCGGCCACCAGCCTATCCAGTCGCTCGAAATCCTCGTACACGGTGGGGTCGTTCTGCTCCTCGCGCATCTTGCGGACGCTCGGCCCGAACACGCCCCAGTACACCCGAGCGGGTACGCCGAAGGTGTGCCACACCGATTCCGCCTCCAGCACCCCGCGCCGTTGGAAGTACCCCACCTCTTCGAAGAAGTTGGCCACGTCGGTGGTCGCGCGGTTGAAGCGTCCCGCTCCCACGGTGCGGTCGTCCGCGAAGAAGGCGTCCAAGACCCGCCCGGCAGCCCTTCGCCTCCTGCTCAAGAAGTGCGGGCTTTCGAAGCGCTCTCCGAGCCTGGCGACGAGGTCGAACTCGAGGGAGAGGCGAGCGCGATCGTTCTGTTCGCTGAGGAACCTGCGCTGCTCGTTGAGCTGTCGCCTTCCGAGCACGGCCGTCCAGATGGCTCCCACCCCCGTGGCGATGCCGCCTACCGCTATGACCAAGGTGAGCAGCGTGTCCATCGAATAGGGCCTCCTCGTGCTTACCCGAGGTCCAGAGCATGCGCTTGCGCCCGACTGCCGTCAAGGGGTGCTTATTCATCCGACGTCGTAGAATGGGCGTTCTCGGAAGTTCGCAACTCCTAGCAACCCCCTTGCCACCCCAAAGATAGCTCATTTGCGTGATACGCCTGGTAGCCGATGTTGCTACGGTGGTGGCGTTAGCAGATTTAGGCGAGGCTGACGAGTCCCGCCCTCAGGAGAGGAGGTAGTGCCAATGGGGCACTACAGCCGTCTACATAGGTTGGGTAGAAAAGGCATGACTCACTCTACGGAAAGGACTAGAGCGTGAGACGTATTACGCTTTTGCTAGCCTCCATGGCGCTCATGGTAGGCATTGCCGCTTCGGTCGCTTGGGCGGCAACGATCCAATGCGCGGATCCAAGTGCTGGACTGTGCAGGGGCACCAACGACCCCGACCAGATCACCGGCACCGATGAAGGTGACGAAATCGCCGCCCTGGCCGGCAACGACGTTGTCCGCGCCCGCGCCGGCGATGATCAGGTCACCGGTGGAAGAGGCGACGATGACGTCAGGGGTGCACAAGGCGAGGACGTTCTCTTCGGTCTAGCCGGCAATGACTTCCTCAGCGGTGCCGCTGGCGCAGACCCCGTCGACGGTGGAAATGGCGACGACGATGTGCGCGGTGGAGCCGACGGCGATGAGGTAGTTGGCAGAAGCGGCGACGACGATCTGATCGGAGGCGCCGGGGAAGATTTCATCGTCGGAGGCCTGGGCGACGACACGGTGTTCGCAGACGACGGCGAGGAAGATGCAATCCTCGTCGGTGGAGATGACGACCCGGAGGGCTTCCAGGACGAGGTCTTCTGCGATGAATTCGATACGGGAACACGCGACGTAAACGACATCATCCATGGAGATTGCGACCTAGACATACTCTAATCTCCCTTCATAAGAATTCTCTTCATGAGAGTTCTCATGGATTGCGAGAGACCCCGGCGATAACCGGGGTCTCTCACCTTGCCGATTATCAAGCCTTCTCCTTGCCCTTATTCACCAACTGCCTGGAAGGAGGTTCTCGGAAGTTCGCCAAAAAAGTTGCTATCTAGCCCATTTGGGCGATGCGCCCGATAGCCGCGGCTTGCTACGGTGGTTGCGTTAGCTAACGGGCGGGGCCGATCACCCCGCCCTTCTGGGAAGGTGGCGCTTATAAGCGCATCCTATGAAGCGCATCCTATTGGTGTTGGCGACGATGGCGGCTGCGGTGCTGCTGGCGACCGGGATGGCTTCGGCTATCACCTACGGGCAGCCCGATGGCAACGGGCACCCTTATGTGGGCACGTTGGTGGGAGCAGACGAGCAAGGCGAGTTCTAGGCTGCACGGGCACCTTGATAGCCCCGGACGTCTTCGTGACCGCCGCGCACTGCACGTCGACCTCGAGCATGCCGGCTTTGAGTTCCTAGGTGTCACCTTCGACAACGTCTACGACCCTGGTACCTCCGTGGTGTATCCGGGAACGCTGCACCCCCACCCCGACTTCCACCTCCCGGGGCCCGGCTCCGGCGCCCCCTGGTGGGCCAAGGACATCGGGGTGGTCGTCCTAGACGAGGAGGTCGCCGGCATCCAGCCCGCCTTGCTACCCAGCGCGGGCTTGCTCGACCAGTTGGCAAAAGACGGCGATCTCAAGGGCCAGAGCTTTACCGTGGTGGGCTACGGGTTCACGGAACTCACCCACGAGCCCGGAAGCGGAGCTCCGGTCTTCGGCGATGCGCGGGACGAGGATGTACTCGGTCTCGAGCTTTAAAGCCCTCAACCAGGACTTCTTACGCCTCGCGCAGAACCCGTCCACCGGCGATGGCGGCGCCTGCTACGGCGACTCGGGCGGCCCGAACTTCCTAGGCGCGGGCCCGAGAGAGACCAACGTCATCGCGTCGATCGGCGGCCTAAAGGGGGACATACGATGCCGATCCATGAACTCCACCTACCGACTCGACACGCCCTCGGCTCGGGCGTTCCTCGGCCAATTCGTGAGGCTGCCATGACAGGGGTGTCCTCCAAGACGTAGGGACGATAGCTGCGTGGCCGACATCAGGGCCGAGGACTTTTGGAGCCCCGGCCCTTTATTCACCGGAGTGCGTGGAAGAAGGGTTCTCCGAAGTCCAGAACGGTAGGGCATCGAAGAATGCGTAGGGGGTCGTCGGTGGCACTATTACTCTTGGAGTGCTAGAGAGCGAACCGCGCAGCCCGCGGCGATGACCGGCCCCCACGCGGGCCGGGCCCGGTCCGCTGCCTTTCTTGCGCTCCTCGCTATCGTTGGCATGGCCTATTACCTCGTGAGCGTCGTGGCCGTGCACCTCCTGCGTCCCGACATCGATCCCGTCTCGGAGCCGGTGAGCTACTACGCCGTGGGTCCTTACGGGTTCTTTGTCGGCATCGCCATCTTCGCCCTGGGCGTCGGTTCGCTCGCCCTTACGCTCGGGCTCCGTCTGGGCATCGCGCCACCAGGCAGGTCTCGCGTCGGTCTCTTGCTCCTCGCCCTTTACGGCGTCGGCCAACTGGGGGTGGCGATCTTTCCTATCGATGCCGAAAGCGCCCAGACCACCTCCGGCCTCGTCCACAACATCGCGGGCAACATCTCGTTCTTTTGCTTCCCCCCGGCCGCGATCCTCTTGTCCTTGCACATGGGCAAGGACGAGCGGTGGCGCTCCCTTAAGCGTCCGGCTCTCGCCCTGTCGCTGGTGGTGTTGGTAGGGGCCATCTTGGTGATGGTTAGCGCGAACGTGGTGGGCGGCTTTGGGATAGCCCAGAGGCTTTTCCTCCTCGCAACCGTGCTGTGGATGTTGCTCGCGGCGATCCGGCTTCGCTCCACGAGCAGAGGTGCCTTACCCGGGCGACGCTAGCAGGTGAGGCGAACCGCCGAGTTGGTCACAGCGGTCTATTCACCCACCTACCGAGAGGGCGGGCGTTCTAGGAAGTGCGCCAGGGTACTTTGTATTCTAGCGCACATTAGTAACAAAAATATCATAAATGGCCCGTTTTGGGGTTACGTCGGTCCCACTAGAGGAGTATGCTGCAAACGTGACATGGCAAAAGGACGCCACGTGAAGGCGCAGGACAGCTACCTGCCCTACTTCTAGACCAGGGTTCGCCTCCCAACCTACTACCGGCCACTAGGCGGAAATCCTCACAAACGAGAACATGCTACCCATATGGTGGGGTAGAGGCTTTGAACTTCGTCCCGCATGGAAGCATGGGCACCTGAGACTAGGGGACTTAGGGAGCCAGTGGTGCAACCGGCTACCGCCAGAGAGGCATGAGAAGCACGCCTCGTTGTGTGTGGTAGCCGGTTCACCGTTGTGGAGGCTCTCCTAAGAATGAGTGAGAACGCATGAAGGCTACGGGGAATGCACCACCATCGGAAGCGAGAGGGCATATCCTCCTCCTCGTTAGGATGGTTCTTTTTTTTTTTTTTTTTTTTTTTTTTTTTTTTTTTGGGGGGGGGGGGGGGGGGGGGGGGGGGGGGGGGGGGGGGGGGGGGGGGGGGGGGGGGGGGGGAAAAAAAAAAAAGCCCAGGTCGCCGCCCGCCCCAACATCGTGTTGGTCATGACCGACGACCTAGACGAGCGATCCGTGCAGGACCTCGGCGGCATACGCACCCTCATGGGCGCAAACGGCACCACCTTCAACAACGCCTTCGTCAACTACTCCTTTGTGCTGCCCTTCCAGGGCCAGCTTCCTGCGCGGCCAGTACCCCCACAACCACGGCATCAGCGGGCACAGCCTGGACGCGGAAGGAGAACCGCAGTTCCGCCAGCTCGGCCGCGACCAGTCAACGGTGGCAACGTGGCTTAACGACGCAGGCTACCGGACCAAATACCTGGGCAAGTACCTCAACGGTTACCATGAGCCCTATGTACCGCCCGGCTGGGACGAATGGTTCGCCCTCCACGGCGGCCAGGTCAACAACGAGGTCAACGACGACGGGCAGTGGACCTCGTCTCCTTGACCGGCCACTCTACCGACGCCTTCGCTGCCGAGGGGAGCGACTTCATCCGCAGGAGTTCGACCGAGCCCGCACCCTTCTTCGTCATGGTCGGGACGAGGGCGCCGCACCAGCCGCCGGAGGTGGCCAAGCGTTACAAAGACAGCTTCGCCACGACTTCTTTGCCCAAGCCACCCAACTTCGACGAGGCCGACGTCTCCGACAAGCCCCAGTGGGTACGCGCATACACACTAGTCACCCAGACCGAGATCAACACGGCTCAGAATCTCTACCGCCAGAGGCTGCGCTCGATGCTCTCGGTCGAGGACCTGCTACGGGCGGATCATCACCACACTGCAGGGAGACCGGGGAGCTCTCGAACACCTACATCTTCTTCACCTCGGACAACGGCTACCACATCGGCAACCACAGGCTGCCCCTGTCGGACAAGAAGACGCCCTACGAGGAGGACATAGGGGTGCCCCTGATGGTACGAGGCCCAGGGGTGCCGGCGGGGGCTGTGAGGGACCAGCTGGTCCTCAACAACGACCTCGCCCCCACCATAGCCGAGCCTCGCCGGCGTCCACCGCCCCGGCGTTCGTGGACGGGCGCTCGTTCGCCCCCCTGCTCACGAGCCTCCCCTCCCTCCACCTGGCGGGAGGCCTTCCTGGAGGAGGGTTGGTTCATGGCGGGCGGCACGATGTCCCCACCCACGCACAAGGCTGTGCCCACACGAGAGGCCACGTCCTCATGGAGTACGACACCGGCGAGCTTGAGCTCTACGACCTCATCGCCGACCCCCACCAGCTGGCGAGCAAGCCCCGCGGTACGGGCAACGAGGCGCTCTACGCCTCCCTGGAGACCCGCCTCTACAACCTCAGGGACTGTTCCGCCAACGGTTGCCGCACCGCCGAGTGGACAACAGACGCAATCGCCCCCAGGGTCACAAGCCACAGTCCCGCGGCGTCTGACGCCACCGGGCGTCGTCTACCCACCGCCAACCTCACGGCAACCTTCTCCGAGGACATGAGGGCCTCCTCGATCAACGCCAACACCTACGTTCTCTTGGAGAGGGGCACGACGACGAAGGTCGCGGCTACGGTCGGCTACTCGGCGAGCACCGACAAGGCGACCCTCGACCCGAGCTCCTCCTTGAGGAGAGGGGCTGACCTACGACGCGCGGGTAACCGGTGGGGCGAGGGATCGTGGCCGGCAACCACCTCGACCAGAGCGCTTCGACCACCGGCATGCAGCAGAAGGCTTGGTCGTTCACGGTGGCGAACTAGGCAGAGCGTCGACTGGGCTTGGCGAGCCAGCGGCGCATCCTGTTACCCACACCAAGGAAGTGGTTAATTACCGATGTCTCGAATAGAGCGAGGGGTGAAGAAACGTGACGCTTTACACGAGGCTTGGCGCCTCCTGTTCGTGCTGGCGTTGGGCCTACTGACTGGGGTTCTTCGTGCTCTTGTCTGTGTGGGCGGAGCCCGCCACGGCGACCGTGCGGCCCGGCTTCGAGGACCGGTTGGTCGCGTCGCTCGACAGGCCCATGGGGCTGGCCTTCACGCCCGACGGGCGCATGCTCGTCCCCACCAAGGCGGGCCAGGTGCGCGTCTACAAGAACGGGCAGTTGCTGCAGACCCCGGCGCTGAACATCGCCCGCAAGATTTGCCCGGCCGCGAAGCCGGGCTGCTCGGCATCGCCCTGGACCCGAGACTTCGGGACCACCGGGCACAACCACGTCTACCTCTTCTACACCTTCGAGAAGTTCGGCGCGTGCCCGACTCGACTGGAACCCGGCCAACCCGAACAACCCGGTCAACCGCGTGTCCCGCTTCGTCATGTCCGGCGACACGATCGACCCCTCAAGCGAGAAGGTCCTGGTAGACAACATACCTTCTCCGACCGGCAACCACAACGCCGGCGACCTGGGCTTCGGCAAGGACGGCTACCTCTACGTCACGGTGGGCGACGGCGAGTGCGACTACGCGGGCGACTCGGGCTGCCAAAGCCACAACGACGCCTCCCGCGACCGCCACGTCCTGCTGGGCAAGGTCTTGCGCATAACCCGCGACGGCGGCATCCCCTCGACCAACCCCTACACCGGCACCGGCAGCGCGCGCTGCAACCTCGCACGGCCGCACCGACCCCGGCAAGAGGTGCCAGGAGACCTTCGCCTCGGGCTTGAGGAACCCCTTCCGCTTCGCCTTCGACCCGGACGCCTCGGGCACGCGCTTCTTCGTCGGCGACGTCGGCGCGGAGGCCTGGGACGAGATCGACCAGGGCGAGGCGGGGGCCGACTACGCCTGGAACCTCTGCGAGGGCACCCACGACAACCCCGCTCGGGCGGGCTCCGTGGACTGCTCCGCTGCACCCTACACCCCTCCCATCCACGAGTACTCCCACGACCACCGGCTGCTCCGCGGTCACCGGGGGGGCTTTCGTGCCAAACGGCGCCTGGCCCGCCGAGTACGACGACTCCTACCTCTTCGGCGACTACGTGTGCAACAAGATCTTCGAGCTCAAACCGAACAGCGGGGGCGGGTTCACGCAGACGCGAGTTCGCCAGCGGCCTCGGTGCGGGCGGGCCGATCGACATGGCCTTCGGGCCCCACGGACGGGTCAGGCGCTCTACTACATCACCTTCGCCAACGGCGGGGAGGTGCACCGCATCGCCTACACGGGCGGCACCAACCGCTCCCCGAGCGCCTCCTTGACGGCGAGCCCCACCTCGGGCCTGCTGCCCCTGGCGGTCAACTTCGACGGCTCGGGCAGCACCGACCCGGACGCGGGCGACACGCTGACGCTACCTCTGGGACTTCGGCGACGGCTCCGGCGACCCAACGACCACCACCCCGACGACGAGCCACACCTACTCCGACGAAGGGCACCTACACCGCCTCGCTGCGCGTGCGGGACAACCACGGCGCCCTCTCGGACCCGGCCACGGTGCGCATCGACGCCGGCAACCGGGCGCCCACCCCCGCCATAGGCTCACCCTCCGCCGGACCTGCTCTTCAGGGTGGGCCAGCAGATCACCCTGAGCGGAAGCGCCACAGATCCCGAGGACGGCGCCCTGCCGGCGAGCTCCTTGGAGTGGGAGGTCCTCAGACACCACAACGGCGACCACACCCACCCCTACTTCTCGGGCACCGGCAACAACCTGACCATCACCGCCCCGCCCCCGAGGGCATCTCCGCGACCGGCCGGGCAACTACCTGGAGATACAGGCTCACCGCAACCGACTCCGAGGGCCTCTCCAAAACGGTAACCCGCGAGGTGCAACCCCACCGGGTGGACGTCTCCTTCGCCACCAACCCGAGCGGCCTGTCGGTGCAGGCCGACGACCTGACGTTCGCCGCCCCGAGGACGCTGGTCTCGTGGGAGGGCTACACGCTGAGCGTGAACGCCCCCTCCCCGCAGGCGCTCTCGGGCAAGACCTACGTGTTCTCTTCGTGGTCCGATGGCAAGGGCCAGCAGCACGACATCGTCACGGGAGCAACGCCCAGCACTTACACCGCCGCCTTCAAGGCCTGCACCAAGACCGGCACCACGGGCGCCGACGATACCCTCGACGGCACCTCAGGCGAGGACGTCATCTGCGGGCTTGGGCGGCAACGACACCATAAGGGGCCTTGGGGGCAACGACACCCTCGAGGGCATGGGCGGCGACGACGTGCTACGAGGCGGCGCGGGGGCGGACAAGATCAAGGCCGGACGAGGAGCCGATGGCCTCGTACGGTGATGGCGGCAACGACGCGCTCGACTACCAAGGACGGGGTGAGCGGCAACGACACCCTGGACGGTGGGACTGGCACCGACACCAGGACCACCGACGCTACCGAGAAGTCCATTTTCGGGTTCCCCGTAGGAGTGGGTCGATTCTCTAGGGAATGAAGTGCTCATCTGAGGAGGCAAGGCATAGAAGCTAAGGGGAACGCGCTTTCGGTGGAGACGAGAGGAGATCTCCTCCTCATTAAGGAGTGCGCCGTCTTGGCGCTGACGCTGCTCTTGACGCTGCTGTACACGGGGACGGCTCGAGCAGACACCTTCACCGCCACCAACACCGCTAACTCGGGGACTGGCTCGCTGAGGGAGGCCATCAGCAAGACCAACGCGAGCGAGGACGCCGACGAGATACGGATGTGATCGACACAAGTGAGCCGGGGCGTTGCAGCCCGACCTCCTCAAGAAAGGTAGGAAGAAGGGATGACTAGGTCGAAGCAACTTAGGGTATTACTAACGGCATCGGTAGCAGTGCTAGTCGCGCCGCTCTTGGCGCTGGTCTCCACCGTCAAAGCAGCGGACGCCGCCTTCCCCGGAGAGAACGGCAAGATCCTGTTCGCCGAGAGTGGCGACTTCGATTTACCGCAGGAGATCTACTCCGGCAGCCCCGATGGCAGTGGAGCGACCAGGCTCACTATCCTCTGCTGCGATTCAACAGAAGGCCCGGTGACTACGCCCCCGAAGGTTCGCCCGACGGCAGGAAGGTAGCCTTCATAAGGGACGTGGTGATGACAATAGACGGAAAGGATGTACGGGTCGTGGACATACACGTCGTGAACGCTGACGGTACGGGGCCCAAACAGGTGACCGACGACCCGTACCTCGAAGGCGATCTCGCCTGGTCGCCAGACGGCAAGTAGATAGCCTTCTCGAGCAACCGCAACGCCACCGCCGACGAGTCGAACCAATGCGACGTCTATGTCATGAACGCCGACGGCTCGGGGGAGGTAAGGAGGATCACCGATCGGCCAGGCACCGAGGGCGGCCTTGACTGGTCGCCGAACGGCTCCGAGCTACTCTACGCGAGGTTCTCTTCGCTGCTCCCTCTCCTTCAGAAGCCCGCTGTCGACAGCCTTCTTCGCCTCTTGGACGCTCGTGATGGCCGTTAGTTTGGAATTAAGGCGGTTGCGAAAGGGGTTGAAGACAACTCTCTCGCAGTTCCAGCTTAGATCCGTACCGCCGCCAGAGGATGTGAAATCGTCGAGGTAGGCTGTGTCCGTGCCCGCCCCGCAGTTTATGAAGTCGTCGACCCGTCCGTCGAGGGCGTTGACGAAGTCGTCGTTGCCTTCTTGAGCGAACAGGCTGTCGGCTCCCAAGCCACCTTGCATATCATCATCTCGCTCACCGCCGTAGATCTCGTCGCGTCCGGAGTCGCCGTACAGGTCATCTTGTCCGCCCTTACCGAAGATGACATCAAAGCCGCCGCCGCCAGAGATCCTGTCCCGTTGATCGGTGCCCACCAGCCGGTCGTCTCTGTTGGTTCCTGTTAAGGATTCGGCCAGTGCGAGTCCCGCGGCAATCACGAGGGTCGCCGACATCATGGCCAAGACGAACATCGCATTTTTCATCCCCACGTCACTCCTTCCCTTTAGCATTCAGAGGCTGTCCAACGTAGAGGCCGGCGATGAATTCGCGATGAATCTCACACCAGATCTTGGGAACTCTCTGGTAGGAGCAGGCACAGCCGCGGCTTATGCACCTAAGTAGCTAGAAGTAGTGTTCTCGGAAGTTCGCATCCACGATCCTGCATAGCCCCGGTCCTAGAGGCCCCTCAGAGGACGCCTGAGGGCCTCCGCTCCCCGGTCCGGAGGTCTACATGTTGGGGTGGTGGATGGAATTGCAGCTCCGTGGGCAATGTGGCGCAATGGGTATGGGAGGTGCAACGATGGCATGCGACTCCCGATACACGAAACCACTGAAGCTTGGATTCCGCGTCCTGCTGTTGGGAAATGCCGCCGAGGAGCTAGAATTGGTGAGAGCATGAGCTGGGGAGCGGTATGACAGAATCCGACAAGAGGCACGATGGTGCCGGGGGCGGTCTCGAGGACGCCTTTCTCTACGCGGACGACACGCGAAACAAAATCGAAGCCGCTAAGAAGCAGGTTCGGGATGATCCTGTTGAGTTGGCGGAGCATGTAGCCAGGAACTTGCCAGCCATCATGCATCGCCTCAAGGAGCGTATCGCGACCACGTACGGGGTGGACGTCTCCAACCCCAACGAAGCGCTCAAGTGCTTCAAAGCCCATGACTACGCAACAGCGAGAGACTTCCTCCATAGGCTGAACACTTATGCGGTCTACGAGGAGCTCAACGGTAAGCTCCAGCGGTACGCGGGCGACCAGACGCTGTCTAAGGAAGAACGCGCCGCGAAAATCTGCGAGCTCGGGATACAGGCGGCCAACGCCGCCGACGAAGTCTACCTCCACATGCTCAACGAGCAACGGCGCTTCGTCGAATCGGGCGGCTCGGAGGAGGCGGCCAAGTTGGCCAGGCACGAGGAGGGGCGGCGTATGGCCGCCCACATCGCTACCCGAACCAGTCTCCGGAGGAATGTTTCGTTAGCCAAGGAACTGGACGACATCCGAGAGTACAACGGGCCCGCCAAGCGGGAGCGATTCAAAGCCCTTCTCGAAGAGCTGTATACCGAAGCCCCCAAAGCGTGGGACGCTCAACGCGACATCGAGCGTGGGGCCGGGGGGCGTCTCCTGTCTGCGCGGACCGTCGTAGCCGAGAAGATCGCAGGACGGTCCCGCCCCGATTCGCCGACGGAGGTTGAACTGGCAGAGTTCGCAGTGCGAGAGAGGTTGCTGAAGAGAGCCCGTGACGCCGGATTACCCCCCCGTGAGCAAGAGTTGTTCGGGCTGGTCATGAGAGAACCTGGGCGTTTCCTGAGGAACGGCAAACTGAACCATGCCGAGGCTGCACGAGAACTGGGTGTTGCCGTCGGTACGACGAAATCGCTTTGGTCAAGGATAAAGAGAACCGCCTACCCTGCCTGACCCCCCGCGAAGTCTCAACTAGCAGTTTAGATTTGTAAACCGATCCGCATAGGGGCGATGTGTTCCCTTTGTGGAGGTCGGTTTTGGCAGATTTCATTGCGCTGTATCGCGGGCGAACGGTGGCGGAAGCTGAGCTAGTTGCGCTGTCGGCCAAACACGATCTGGTGCGACGGTTCTTCGCGGAACTGATAGGCGCTTCTAGACTTCAGCAAGCAGCATCCAACGAAGCTTGCCAGGGTCCGTTGCTCAAGATGGTGCGCGATGAGTGATTCTCGTTTCGTCTATGCGCCCATCATTGACGCGACGCCCGAAGCAGAGTCATCCGCGCTCACCAACGTCTACAAGTTCATCCTCGACTGCCGCGCACAAAAAGAGGGCGCCAGCCCTGGCGCCCCCGACAACACCACGAATGTGAGACACACCGAGGGGGTGAGCCATGTAGACCAGCGGCCCTATTGACGATCAAGAATTGCTGTCAGCGATTAACGAGAGGAAGGAATCGAGAGTGAGCGACTTAGGTTTCGCCCCAAGGGAAGTGATTGCTCCGCAAGTGTGCCGGCTGGAGATCCTGGACGCCGACAAGGCGGAGACGTACGGCCTGCAAATCGGCATGAAGCTCAAGGTCGAGGGCGGCGAGCACGACGGCTTCACGTTCATGGACTACGCCAACCGAGACGAGGACACCGGCCAGGTCAAGCAGGGCTCCAAAGCCTGGACCATCTTCGAGGCTTGCCTCGGTAGGGACTTCCACAAGCGGCCGGGCGTCTCCCTGAAGAGCTTGGTCGGGCAAGCAGTTCGTGGCCCAGGTCACGCAGACGCGGACCGGAAGCCGCAACAAGGTCGAGTTCGGCACCGTCGGTCCCGTGCCGCCGGAGGAGAACAAACAAGGCCCAGACCCCGGCAACAAAGATGACCAGGATGGCGACGGCGTAAATTCCTCGGACATCCCGATTTGAGGGAGGTGGGAAACGGGGAGGGCGCGGCGCCCTCCCCGCGCCTCGAGGATAGACGAACCATGGCAGAGAACAAGCGAAGAATGCGGGACCTCAGACAATGGCTGTGCTGGCACTCGGAGACACGCGAGGGCAAGCCGACGAAGGTCCCCTACTCACCCCGCACGGGTGCCCGGGCGAGTAGCACCGACCCAGAGACCTGGGGTTGCTACGAGGAGGCCTTGGCTGCGTGCGAGAAGCACGGCTACGGTGGGATAGGGTTCGTTTTCACGCCGGAAGACGACCTTTGCGGGGTGGACCTCGACGGTTGCCTGGACCCACAGACCGGGGAGATGGAGGGGTGGGCTCAGGAGATCATCGACGAGCTCGACTCCTACGCGGAGGTGAGCCCGTCAGGGACCGGCGTGCATGTGTTGGTGCGGGGAACGTTGCCGCCGGGGCGCAACCGCAAGGGGCGATTCGAGGCCTACGATCGGGGGCGGTACTTCACGGTGACGGGCAGGCACTTGCCTACCACGCCGAAGACCATAGAGGGCCGCCAAGAGCAGCTCGAGCGCGTCGTTGGGCGGGTGTTCGGTAGCTCCGCTGCGGGGAGCGAGAACGGACACGGGACGGACGGATCGGCCCCGACGCCAAATTGCCTCACCGATGAGGAGTTGGTTTGGAAAGCCTCCTCCGCATCCAACGGGGAGAGGTTCGCCCGCCTGTGGTCGGGGGACACCGATGGTTACGGGAGCCACTCCGAGGCGGACCTGGCCTTGTGCGGGATGCTTGCCTTCTGGACCGGTGGCGACCCGATCCGCATGGACCGCCTCTTCCGGATGTCGGGTCTATACCGAGAGAAGTGGAAGAGGACGAGCTACCGCAACGGGACCATCTCGGAAGCCCTGGACGGAAGGACGGAGTTCTACGAACCGCCCAAGACGGTCGAGCTTGAGGACGGCACGGAGAGGCTAGGGTCGGAGGAGAAGGAAGAGCGGCGCAACCAGGCCGACCGGCTCATAGGCTACGCCCTCGAGGACGTCGAGGAGCTGTTCGTGGACCAGCACGGCGCCCCGCACGCCCTGGTGGCCGGCGAGCCCTTGCCGCTCAACTCCCGGTGCTACTCGTGGCTCAGGCGCCTCATGTGGGAGCACGAGGAGCAGGCCGTCAACGGCGAGTACCTCAAGACCGCGGCCGGCACCCTCGCGGCCCACGCCGAGTTCTCGGGCGAGGTCAGGGAGCTGCACACCCGCGCCGCCTGGCACGAGGGGACGCTCTACTACGAGCTCGGCCCGGGCGGGTGGTGAAGGTCGGGGCCGCGGGATGGGGCTTCGCCGAGAACCCGCCGGTCCTGTTCCGCCGCTTCCCGAACCTCAAGCCGCTGCCGGACCCGGAGCCGGGCGGGTCGCTCGACGTAGTCTGGCCGAGCTCGTGAACCTCAAGAGCGAGCGGGACCAGCGGCTCTTCACCGCCTACCTCGCCACCGTCCCGCTGCCGCACGTCGGGACGGCCGATCCTCAACGCCACCGGCGCGATGGGCTCGCGGCAAGACGACCGCTCGGGCGCGTGGTGAAGAGGACGTGGGACCCCACCGCCCCGGAGACGCGTGCGGCTCGACCCGAGGGACTTCCTCCAGAAGGCCTCGCACGCCTTCGTCGTGATGCTCGACAACCAGAACACCATCCCCGAGTGGGGCGCCGACACCCTCTGCCGCCTCGTCACGGGGGAGGCCGACTCCAAGAGGCGGCTCTACACCGACGACGAGGACGTGATCATCGAGCTCAGGCGGGCGGTGATCCTCAACGGCATCAACGTGCCCACCGACCGCGGCGACGTGCTGGACCGCTCGCTCGTGGTGGAGCTGGAGCGCATCCCGGACGGGGAGCGCAGGACCGAGGAGGAGCTCTGGGAGCGCTTCGAGGCCGAGCATCCCAAGCTACTCGGCGCCCTCTTCGACGTGCTCGCCGAGGCGATAGCCCTCAAGCCGTCCCTCGAATTGTCTCGAAGGCCGAGGCTTGCGGACTGGGGCGAGTACGCCGCCGCCGTCTACGAGGTGATGGGCTGGGGGGCGGAGACGTTCCTCGAGGACTGGGACGAGGTGGTGAAGGTCCAGAACCAGGCCACCCTCGACGGCTCGCCCGTCGCCCAGGCGATCATCAAGTTCATGGAGGACAAGGACGAGTACGTCGGCACGCTCCTCCGAGCTGCACAAGAAGCTCGAGGGCGTGGCCGAGGAGCTCGGCGTGTCCGTCGCGCGGGACAAGGCGTGGCCCAAGAGCGCCAGGTGGCTGTGGAGGCGCATCAAGGAGGTGCTGCCGTTGCTGGTGGCCGCGGGCATCGACGCCACCCGCGAGCACACCGACAAGGGCACCGCCATAGCCCTGCGAAAAGTACCCGCAAATGATGTCAGTGATGTCAGGCGAGGACGAATCCGGCGAAGGATAAAGGCGAATAGGGCTGACAACAGCGCACGGCGTGATGTCAGGTTCTAATGTCAGGAACGGTTCTAATGTCAGGCCTAATGTCAGCCCGAATCCCGCTCACACAGCGGCCTCTGACAACACTGACAACACTGACAACAGATACGGAGACTTCTCGGAAGCAGTGTCCGCGTTCCTCGCGGACCCGCCCGGCTGGTACGTGACCCAAGTCGGGGCATACAAGCGGCAGGGTGCGCCCAGAGACGCCTGCTCAAGCCCCTGGCGTCCGCCGTCGCCTACCAGGTGCTCGGCACCGCAAACCGCTGGTCCGAGGTACTGCCGCGCGTCGAGGCGGCGCTGAGAGGGGAGGACACGACGTGAACCGAGCCGAGGAGGAGAGGGTGGATATGTACGAGGATTCCTGCCGATGCGTGGCAGAAGAGCAGCTCCGGGAAGCCAAGGCGAGGCGCTGGGCCTTCGAGTTCCACATGGGCGACCTGCACACCGGCCTAGCCCGCGAGCACTACGACAAGGCTGAGCGCTACGTCGAGGGCGGTGCGGCGTGAGCGGGCTGAAGCGGCGCCTCGAGAAGCTCCGGGGCCTCGAGCCTTACCGCCCCGACCCTAAGGTCCGGCAGGCCATGTCGGATTACTTCAGGCTCCTCGCCGCCGAACGGCGGGGCGAGCCGGTGCCGGAGGACGTGATGGAGAGGCTGGACAACGACCCCGAGCTGGCCCGGTACTTCGAGATGCTGGAAGCACACGCGGAAGCCAGACGGAAGGAGAACGCATGACCGGAGAACCCTGCACGCTCGAGACAACCGATCGGTCCGGCTGGTAGGGGGAGGGTGATACCTATTGGCTAGGTGCGCGGCGATCAAGCGGTCAGGCGGCCAGTGCAGGGGCACACCTATCGACGGCTCCGAGTGGTGCTACGTGCACCACCCGGACTACGCCGAGAAGCGCAAGCGGGACGGCTCGAGGGGCGGCCGGCGTGGCGGCAGGGGGCGCCCGACATCCGATCTCGCCTCCGTGAGGCTGGAGAACGCGGTCATCCGCAAGCGGCTGCTCGAAGGCGACCTATCGCCAGGTATCGCCTCCGTGGCGGTGCAGAGCTTGAACGTGGATATTCGGGCCGTACTCGCCGCCCTGAAGGCCAAGGAAATCGAGGAACTCGAGCAGCGCTTGGAGGCGCTGGAGGAAGCCCACGAGGCGAAGCCGGACCGCGCCTCGTGAGGTGGTTGTGCTGGTGGGCGCGGCGCGAGTAGTTCGCCCTGAAGGTTACGCCGAAGCCGCTTGGCTGGTGGCAGCCCCGACTTCGACCCCCGAGTGTAGCAGTTGATAAACAGTTAATTACTATTATATAAGTAGTTTTGTGGTATAATAAACGTAGCTGGCGGTAAGCGAACAAGGAGGTTGCTAGCATGCAAACCGTCGTGGTGTACGTTGGCGAAAGAGTGAAGCGGCTGAGGACCCTTAACGCGCTAACCCAAGCGGAACTTGCGCAGAGGGCCGGTCTTACGACCGCAGCGGTCGCAAGGATAGAGCGCGACGAGGCCGAGCCCCGCCCCTCGACGCTCCGCAAGCTCGCCCGAGCGCTTGACGTACAGCCGCGCGACCTGATCGAGGGGTAATCATGCCCAACACGAACGGCCACGGCCCGAAGAGGGCGATCCTCTACACGCGCGTCTCCGGAGAAGAACAGAAGAAGAAAGGCTACTCGCTAGACGACCAGCGCGACGCCTTAAGGGCGTGGGCCGCCGAAGAGGGGTACGAGGTTCTCGAGGAAGTGGAGGACGGTGCCTGGTCCGGAGGGTTCCTGACCCGGCCTGGACTCGATCGCGTGCGTGAGTTGGTTGGCGGTGGGGGAGTGGACGCCGTGGCGGCGCTATATCGCGACCGCTTCGCGCGGGGTATCTACACCCAACTATTGGCGGCCGAGCTGGCCGAGCACGGCACGCGGCTCGTCGCGCTCAATAGTCAAGGAGACGACTCGCCCGATGGGGAATTGGCCGACGGCATCATGGACGTCATCTCGGGTTGGGAGCGCAAGAAGATAGCCGAGAGGACCAAGAGGGGGAAGCTGCGCAAGGCACGCGAGGGCAAGAGCGTTTCCCCGATCCCCAAATACGGCTTCCGGTTCGATGCCGCACGCGACGGGCTCGTCGTCCACGAGCCAGAGATGGCGGTCGTGGAGAAGGTCTTCCGCATGGCCGCGGTAGGGTACGGCGTGGGCAAGATTCAGAGTCGCCTCTACGCCGAGGGCATACCCACGCCGAGGGGGCGCAAGGTGTGGGATCGGCGGGTCATACGCAAGATCGTGCGCAGCGACGAGTACCGGCCGCTCGTCTTTGAGGAGATTCGCGACCTGGTTACGCCGGAAGTCGCGGCCCGGCTCGACCCGGACAGGGAGTACGGGGTCCAGTGGTACAACCGAACCCAAGTCTCCATCCGGACCGTCTCCGAACCCGACGGCAACGGCGGCAGGGAGTACAAGAAGCGCAAGACCATGAAACCCAGGCCGAAGGAAGAGTGGCTGGCGATACCGGTCCCGGCCTACCTGCCACGCGACCTCGTGGACACCGCCCGCGCCCAGATGGACGCCAACAAGGGCTCGGAGCGAAAGCACCTCGCCCGCGAGTGGGAACTTGAGGGGCCTGATCCGTTGTTCGTGCGGGTCCATGATGCAGACCAAGACCACCAAGCCTTACAACCGCATCTACTACTATTACATGTGCAACCGACGGACCGAACTCAGGAAGATGTGCTCCTGTACGCAGAAGGCCCTGCGCGCCTCGGAGGTAGAGCCGGTCGTCTGGGACTTCGTGTCCGGCCTTCTAAAAGACCCCGAGCGTGTGCGCGCCGGCATGGAGAGACTAATCGAGCAGGAGCGCGCGGCCAGCAGCGGCGACCCGGACGCGAGGCGAAGGTATGGGCCGAGAAGCTCGAGGAGTGCGCCAAGCTCAGGGAAGGCTACCAGGACCAGCAGGCGGCCGGCCTCATGACGCTCGAGGAGTTGGGTGCGAAACTAAGGCGCCTGGAGGAGACGCGGCGAACGGCGGAGCGCGAACTCGCCGCCATAGGCGACTCTCTGCGCCGTTCCGAGGAACTGGAGGCCGACCGCGACGCCCTGCTCGAGTCCTACGCCGACGTGGTGCCTGGCGCCCTGAACGAACTCTCGGGAGGAGGAGCGCAACAAGGTTTATCGGATGCTTAGGCTGGAGGTTACGCCCGCTACTGAGCGGGCTTTGAGGTCAGCGGTGCCTTTTGCACTTCCGAACGGCTAAGCTCGAAGAGATCCCTGGGATAGGCCCGGCGACGCTCGAGAAGATCGAACCCCTCGCTACGGTGTAGTGGCCGTCGATCCCGTCCTCGATCTGAGGCCTCCCGTGCGCCTGGAAGCGTGGGCCGCTACCGTCTCTGCCGGCATCGCGGTAGGCACGATCTTGCCCGCCATCGCCCCGGCTTTCGTGCTGGCGACCGGGATACTGTCGGTCGGCGCGTTGTACTGGGGCGAGCTCGTCCCGGTGCAGTGGCGGCCCATGGCGGTCCTGGCTCCGCTGTTCGCGGCGACAGGCATCGGGATCGCGTCCCTGCACGCAAGTGCGCCAGACCCCCTTGCCGAGCTGGCTGCGCTGCAGCCCGGGGAGGTTGTCATAGTGGGAGAGATCGCGTCGCCGCCTGTGGCGAGCAGCTGGGGCTACAGGGCTGATGTCAGGGTCGAGCATCTCTGGCACGGGGGCAGGGTGATCCTGCGTGGTGGGGGCGTAGAGGTGTTCGCGGGCGACCTGAGCGTCGGGGTGGGAGACCGGGTGCGGGTGGACGGAGAGATCTCACGCCCTCAGGTAGGTGAGGACGGCTTCGATTACGCGAGATACCTGTCTACCAAGCGTATCTCCGCGGTCGTGGAGGCCACCAGCGTGTGGCCCGTGGACGAGAACCGGGGCTGGATCGGCCGCGTGCACCGCCGCACCGACGCGGCGCTCGGGTACGGGCTCCATCCGAGGGAGGCGGCCGTCGTGCGGGGGATGGTTCTGGGGGACCGCTCGCTCATACCCGAGGAACTCGACGAGGCGTTTCAGCGCAGCGGCGTGACCCATGTCCTGGCGATATCGGGACAGCACGTCGCTGTTCTCGCGGCGGTGCTGTACTTCGCGCTGCGCGGCTTCTTGGTGCCGGCGGCCGCGCGCATCCTCACGACGCTGGCGCTGGTCTGGGCGTACATCGTGCTCGCGGGCGCGCCTCCTTCGGCGATCCGGGCCGGGGTCGTCGCGTCGCTGGTCCTGTGCGCGTCCCTGATCGGGCGCCAGGTCTCGCCGCTACATTTTATGACTACGATGCTGGCCTGCGTCCTTGCCTACAACCCGCTCCTTGTATTCAACGCGGGATTCCAGCTGTCCGTCGCCGCGGTGTTCGGCATACTCTTGCTCAGGAAGCCGCTCGAGTCCCTTGTCAAAGGTACGCTTCTCAGAAGCTTCAAGAACCCGCCGCGGTCCATCGCGGACCTTCTCGCGGTCTCCCTGGCCGCCCAGGCCGCGACCACGCCGATCGTCGCGGCGAGCTTCGACCAAGTGTCCCTGATCGGACCTCTTACCAACCTGATCGCCGTGCCGCTCTCCGGACCTATCCTGACCCTGGGGCTCGTGGCCTCCGCTTTGGGCAACGTTGCGGCGGTTCTCGCCTACCCCCTGAACGTCTCCAACGGCTTCCTGGTCGCCCTGCTCATCTGGACGGCCCAGGCAGCCGCGTCCGCTCCGTTTGCGGCGGCCACAACGCCCGGGGTTACGCCGCTGCTGGTCGCGTTGTTCTACGCTGGCTGCGTGCCCGCAGCCCTCTGCGGCGTCCTACTGCCCGAGAAGCAAGGGCAGTTGTGGGCAGCGGTCCTCGTGCTCTGGTCGATACTGTGGCTCGTCCTGGTGGGAGTCGGCGGTCTCTGAGGAGGTTCGAGTGCGACCTGGCGGTTTTTTCGGGCTGCCGACGTTTACAATAACGTGGTGGCTGTCTACCTCCTACTAGGCGACGACGAGGAGCGCAAGGCTCGCGGCGTGGAGAAAACGCGCCGGGGGCGGGAGTCAACGTCATTCGACGCCTCCGAGGCTACCCCGGATGCCGTGGTCTCGGCCTGCAACTCTTACACCCTCTTCGGCGAAGGACCGTTCGTCGTCGTCAAGAACCTCGACGCCTGGAACGCCGCCCAGAAAGCGGTGATCTTGGCATACCTGGAGAATCCGGCGCCAGAGGCCGACCTGATGCTGCTCGGCACGAAGCTTGGCTCGCGAGAGAGGCTGCTCGCTGCGGCCAACAAGACCGGGGAGGTCCACACGTTCGACCAACCGACGGGCAAGGCGCTCGTCAGGTGGATGGTCGGGCACGCGAAGGGCCTCGGGCTCGACCTCCCGGAAGACGTCGCGGGAGGCTTGATCCAGCGCTGCTCGGGCGACAAGCAGCGCCTCGCGAACGAGGCGGAGAAGCTCGCGCTGTACGTCTCTGGACGCGCGGCGACCGATGAGGACGTCGCCGACCTGTGCCCGCCGGATGTCCAGTCCAACATCTTCGCGTTCGTGGACGCGCTGGCCGCCGGCGACCGGGAAGCGGCGCTACGTCTTCTGCGAGACCTGGCCGCAACCGGTGAGCCGCCGCTTAGGCTGACGTACATGATCCGCAGGCAATTCAGGCTCGTTGCGCGCGCCGGGGCTCTTTTCGAGCGCGGGGCGTCGCGCGGGGAGGTTGCGAAGGATCTCAAGGTCCCACCCTTCGTTGCCAGAAAGCTCGAAGAGCAGTCGCGGGGATTGGCCAGCGACAAGCTCGAGTCGGCGCTGGCGCTCGTCCTGGATCTGGAACGTGGGCTGAAGGGGGGGAGCTTTCTCGAGGAGGAGCTCCAGGTCGAGCTTGCCGTGTTGAGGCTCTCCGGCTGATTGGTCGAAAAGGAGGGGCTTTGTACGAGGTCTTGGTGGTTGGGGGCGGGCCCGCTGGTGTAACGGCGGCGCTGCGCGCCAGGGAGCTCGGGGCAGGCGTCGCCCTCGTCGAGCGCGGACGCATGGGCGGCACCTGCACCAACGACGGATGCGTGCCTACCCGGGTCCTTGCGCACGCCGCGCGATTGGTGCGCGAGGCCGGGCAGTTCGCCGATTACGGCCTCTCGTCCGAACCTCCCGCGGTGGACTTCGCGGCCCTGCTCGCGCGCTCGCGCGCCGTCGTCGAGGAGGTGCACGAGAAAAAGCGCCTGCGCGAACGTCTCCGCGAAGCCGGGGTAGACGTCTTCGAGGGCGTTGGAACGGCCCGCTTCGCGGACGAGCATTCGCTGGCTCTCGCCGATGGCATGCGTCTCGGCGCGCAGAAGTTCGTACTGTGCGCCGGCGGCCACGCGCGCAAGCTCGACCTGCCCGGGGGCGACCTCGCCCTCACCCACGGCGACGTATGGACGATGGGGGACCTGCCGCGGTCGGTCGCCGTGGTGGGCGCGGCGGCCACCGGCTGCCAGCTCGCCTCCGTCTTCGCGGCGTTCGGGGCGCGGGTTGAGCTGCTCGAGGTGGCGCCGACCATCCTCGCCGGCGAAGACGAGGCTGTGTCGGGGGGTATGACGGAGGCGTTCGAACGGCGCGGCATCGAGATCACGGCCGGTACAGACGGGGTCGTCCGGATCGAGGAGCTCGAAGACGGGCAGAGGCTCGTCTACGAGCGCGGCGGGGAGGAGCATGCCCTGTGCGTGGGCGCCGTCGTCTTCGCTGTCGGGTGGCCAGGCAACGCGGATCAACTCGGGCTGGACGTAGCCCGCGTCGAGGTCGGCCGGGGCGGATACGTGCAGGTCGACGACACCTTCAGGACGTCGGCCCCCCACGTCTTCGCGGCAGGGGACCTCACGGGCCGGACGATGCTCGTGCAGAGCGCCACCAACGAGGCCGAGGTGGCGGCCGAGAACGCTGTGCTAGACGGGAACCGGACGCTGCGGCACGCGGTCGTGCCGCACGGAGGCTTCACCGACCCGGAGTACGGCAGCGTTGGCCTTACCGAACAGGAGGCCAGGCGCGCCGAAGAGTGCGTCGTCGCGGTCGTACCTTACGCGGACCTCGACCGTGGCATCGTGGACGGGCGCAGCGACGGGTCGTGCAAGCTGATCGTCTCGAGGGCAACCAGGCGCGTCCTCGGGGCCCACATCGTGGGGGAACAGGCCGTCGAGGTCGTCCAGATCGCGGCGACCGCGATACGGGCAGGCATGCCCGTGGAGCAGCTCGCCGACCTCGAGCTCGCCTACCCGACCTTCACCGCCGTCGTGGGGCTCGCGGCGCGCAGGATCTCACGGTCCCTGGGGCTCGTGGCCATGGTACCGGACGCAGAAGACCGCGGACCCATGAGGGCCGCGGAGTGGGAGCTACGTAGCGGCTGAGATCCGGCTACTCGGCGCCGGCGAGCGCCTTGTCGAGGCGGCTGATCTTGCGGGCGGCCCTGTTGGGGTGGATGACGCCCTTGGTCGCGGCCATGTCGTAGGCCTTCTGCGATTCGTTCCTGAGCTGACGGGCTTTCTCCTCGTCGCCGTCCTCGAGGGCCCTGTAGAAGCTCTTCGAGAGGTTCTTGATGCGGGTCTCGACCCTGCGGTTCTGCTCGAACCGGTTCAGGCTCTGCTTGTCGCGCTTGGATGGTGCGGGCACGCTGCTGGCTCCCCTTGCTCTGATGCTTACCTAACCGGGAGAATGTAACACATCGTGAGCAAGTGGGCAATCATGGTAGAATCTACGGGTGGATAGCATCCAGCGCACGCGCAATTTTTGCATCATCGCGCACATAGATCACGGAAAGAGTACCCTCGCCGACAGGCTACTGGATTTCACAGACGCCGTGCCGGAGCGGGAGCGGGTCGCCCAGATCCTCGACACCATGGAGCTGGAGCGCGAGCGGGGTATTACCATCAAGGCCCAGGCCGTCCGCCTGCTCTACAACCGCCCAGACGGGGACTGGACGCTCAACCTGATAGACACCCCTGGGCACGTGGACTTCGCCTACGAGGTGTCGCGCGCCATAGCGGCCTGCGAGGGAGCGCTCCTGATCGTGGACGCCAGCCAGGGCATCCAGGCGCAGACGCTCGCGAACCTTTACCTGGCGATGGAGCATGACCTGGAGATCATCCCCGTCCTTAACAAGATAGACCTGCCGGTGGCCGACGTGCCCGCCGTCACGGAGGAGCTCGTGGAGCTGCTCGGTGTCGAAGAGCAGGAGATCTTGAGGATTTCGGCCAAGACGGGCGAGGGCGTCGGGAGCGTGCTGGACGCCATCGTCGACCGAATCCCTCCTCCTACCACGACCCAGGAGCAGACGCGGGCCCTGATCTTCGACTCGCACTACGATCCCTACAGGGGGGTTATCTCCCTGGCTCGACTGGTCGATGGCGGGTTGAAAAAGGGCGACAGGGTCCGCGCGATGGGAAGCGACGAGCAGTTCGAGTTGCTCGAGGTGGGCTGTTATTCGCCCAAACCCACGGCCCTGCCCTCGCTGGCGGCCGGAGAGGTAGGGTACGTGATCGCCGGCCTCAAGGACATCGAGGGCCTCGGGGTCGGCGACACCGTGACGAGGGCGGACGACCCGGCCACCGAGCCGCTGCCCGGCTACGCCCAGGTGCTCCCAACGGTGTTCTCGGGGCTCTACCCCACGGAGGGCGACGACCTCGAACGCTTGAGGGACGCCCTGGCCAAGCTGCAGCTCAACGACGCCTCGCTGTTCTTCGAGCCGGAGAACTCGCGCATGGGTTTCGGATTCCGTTGCGGCTTCCTCGGGCTACTTCACATGGAGATAGTGCAGGAGAGGCTCGAGCGCGAGTTCGACCTGGATCTCATCGCGTCCTCGCCCAGCGTGCGGTACGAGGTCGACCTCGACGGCGAGACGCTCGAGATCACCAACCCGAGCGACCTTCCGGAGTCCTTCGAGGAGATCCGGGAGCCCATAGTCAGGGCTACCATCATCGCCCCGAAGGAGTACGTCGGGGCCGTGATGGGCCTCTGCCACGAGAAGCGTGGCGTCTCGCTCGGTATGGAGTACATCTCCACCCGCAGGGTCCAGCTCACCTACGACCTGCCGCTCGCCGAGGTGATCACCGATTTCTTCGACGCCCTCAAGAGCCGCACCAGGGGCTACGCCTCCTACGACTACGAGCCCAAGGAATACGACCCGGCGGATCTGGTGAAGGTGGAGGTGCTCGTCTCGGGGGAGCCGGTGGACGCGCTCTCGATCATCGTGCACCGCGAGAAGGCGTACCAGCGCGGGCGGGCCCTGGTCGAGAAGCTGAAGGAGCTGATCCCGCGCCAGCAGTTCGAGGTTCCGGTCCAGGCATCGGTCGGCAAGCGGATCATCGCCCGCGAGACCGTGCGCGCCTACCGCAAGGACGTGACTGCCAAGTGCTACGGGGGCGACATCACGCGCAAGCGCAAGCTGCTCGAGAGGCAGAAAGCGGGCAAGCGCCGCATGAAACAGGTCGGGAGCGTGGAGATCCCGCAGGAAGCCTTCCTGGCGGCTTTGCGCATCTGAGCCCATCTGGCCCCAAGCCCTATCATGATAAAATCCGCGTGTCATGACCTACCCCGAGATCTCCGACAGGCAGCGCGAGATACTGCTGAAGACGCTGGAGCTCTACATCTCCACTGGCACGCCGGTGGGCAGCCACGCGCTCACCGACGCGGTCGACGCGAGCAGCTCCACGATCCGGGCCGAGCTCGCCGACCTTGAGTCCAGGGGACTCCTGACCCACCCTCATACCTCTGCCGGTCGCGTCCCGACGGACGCCGGTTACCGCTTCTACGTGGACGCCCTGATGACCGGTGATCCCAGGGAACAGGCCTCCTTCGAGGCGCCCGAGGGGTTCGGCAACCTGGACGAGCTGCTGCGGGGCGTCTCCAAGGGGATGAGCGAGGTATCCCGCCTGCTCGCCGTTGTCGCGGGTCCGAGCGCCCTGGGCGACTCGCTCACGAGGGTCGACTACCTGCCGCTGGCCGAAGGCGCGCTGTTGCTGATCGTGTCGATGGAGAGCGGAGCGTCCTCGAGCGCGACCGTTACGCTGCCCACCTACGTCCGAGCAGATGAGCTTGGCGAGATCTTCGCCGCGCTCAACTCCTGGCTCGGTGGAAGACCGCTCGGCGGCAACCTGGAGCTTGGCACCGTCGCCCGCAAGGCCCTCTCCGACCACGACCCGCTCGTCGTCGGGGCGGTGCTGGAGGCCATCGAGGTCCTGGGTAGGGCCAGCGACCGCGGCGTGTTCGTCCGCGGAGCCTCGGCCTTGCTGGCGCGCCTGGACGAGCTCGACCCCCAGAGTCTTGCCGCGGTGGTCGAGATCTTCGAGCGCCGGCGCTGGCTTTTGCGCCTGATGGGAGACGCCCTGGAGCGTTCGGCCGTCGCCAACTCGGGCGTGATCGTGACCATCGGGTCAGAGAACGCCCTGTACAACCTCGTCGGAACGAGCCTTGTGGCGGCGGCGTACAGGCATCACGAGCGGCCTTTCGGTGTCGTTAGCCTCATTGGGCCCAAGCGCATGGATTACGACGCCGCGATCACCACGGTCCGGTCGGCCGCGGACGCGCTTACCCACCACCTGAACACCGGATTCTAGGCGTGGCGACGAAGCGCGATTACTACGAGATATTGGGCGTGTCCCGGAACGCGTCGGAGGCGGAGATCAAGAAATCTTACCGCCGCCTCGCCCGCGAACATCACCCGGACGCCAACCCCGGGGACAGTGGTGCCGAAGGGCGCTTCAAGGAGCTCACCGAGGCCTACGAGGTGCTCTCCAACCCAGAATCGCGGCGCGCCTACGATACCTACGGGCACCAGGTGCCCCGAGGCGGAGCCGGCTCTTACCCCGGCGGCGAGCCGTTCGGTGGCTTCCAGGATATCTTCGAGGCCTTCTTCGGCGATCGCACTTTCGGCGGCTCCTTCTTTGGGGCCGATGCCAGGGCGCCGAGCCGTGGAGCTGACGCGGAGGTCGAGGTTGAGGTCGCTCTACGCGAGGCCGCGTTCGGCGTGGATCGCGACGTGAAGGTTCAGACCATAAAGAATTGCCAGGTGTGCGATGGGATCGGGGGCACCGAGTCGCACGTCTGCCAGACGTGCGGTGGCGTTGGGGCAGTGCGAACCGTGCGGGAGAGCTTCCTGGGTCAGATGGTCAGCACCCAGCCGTGCTCGACCTGCGACGGCCGCGGGAGGGTCATCGACGTCACCTGCGACAACTGTCGAGGGAGCGGCAGGATCTCCGAGGTCGAAGAGCGGCGGCTGCGGGTTCCGGCTGGTATCGAGAGCGGCATGCGGCTGCGAGTTCCCGGAGGGGGCCACGCGGGAGAGCCTGGCGCTCCTCCGGGCGACCTGTACGTGACGATAAGCGTTCAGGAGGATCCCGCCCTCATGCGGGACGGCGAGGACCTCGTGCATCGGATGAGGGTTAGCTTTGTCGATGCGGCGCTCGGTACGGAGGCGGAGGTTCCCACGCTCGACGGCCCGGCGACCGTGAGGGTGGAGGCAGGTACCCAGCCGGGAGCGACGCTCAGGCTCAGGGGCGAAGGGATGCCGCGCCTCAGGCGCAGGGGACGAGGGGACCTGAAGGTGGTCGTTGACGTCATGGTGCCGACGCGCCTCAGCGGCGAACAGCGGGAGCTGCTCGAACGGTTCGAGTCGCTGAGCGGAGAGGACACCTACAATGGCGGCGGGGGTTCGTTCTTCGACCGCCTCAGGGGAGTCTTCAGGTAGGAGACGGAGATCGCTCGCAACCCGATAACGCGTATCTTCGTGGGCTCCGAGCTCGAGGTGGGCGACGCCTTGAAGGTCCCGGACCGTGAGGACCACCACTTGCGGCAAGTCCTTCGGGGCCGCGCGGGCGACGTCTTGGAGGTGGTCGATGCTGGGCGGCGGCTGTATCTGGCTGAGCTGGGTGGCGACGGGCGCGTTTCCGTACTGGAGGCGCTGGAGGTGCCAGAGGAACGCGACGTTTGGCTCACTCTGTACCAGGCGGTTCCCAAGGGTGGTCGTATGGACCTCGTGGTCGAGAAGGCGACCGAGGTAGGGGCAACCCGCATCGTGCCGCTCCTCACCGAACGCGGGATCGTAAGGCCTCGCGAAGCGAAGGTCGACCGCTGGCGTCGGGTCGCCGAGGCTGCGGCGCGGCAGTCTCTGCGTCTGAGCGTGCCCGAAGTAGAGGCGCCCACCGCGTTTGCCGATGCTTTGCGGGAGGCCGGGACGCGCGGCGTGATGCTGCACAACGGCCCTGGGCTCGATGCCCTGGAGGCGGTAGTGGGACCGACGACGGGGCTATTCGTCGGTCCGGAGGGCGGTTGGAGCGAGCACGAGTTGCGGCTTGCCGAGGGGGCTGGTCTTGCCACGGCTCAGCTAGGACCCTTCCGGCTCCGCAGCGAGACCGCCGGCGTGGTCGCCGTGGCCAGAGCCTGGGCGGCACATGCAAAGTTCAGTAAGATCGCCGTAGGGAGGGCTTGATCGTGGACGAGAGAGACTGCATATTCTGTAAGATAGCGCGTGGGGAGTTGGACGCGGAGGTGGTGCACGACGAGGACGAGGTGCTTGCCTTCAAAGACATCAACGGTCGGGCGCCCGTTCACGTGCTCGTCATCCCGCGCCAGCACGTCGCTTCGCTCGAAGAGAGCGAGGACCTTCCCCCGGCGGTGGCGCGGCGTCTCTTGGAGGTGTCGAGCAAGGTGGCGCAGGATCTGGGGGTCGGGGAGAGCGGCTACGCGGTACGCATCAACAACGGCTCCGACGCGGGCCAGGAGGTCTTCCACCTGCACCTGCACGTCCTTGGGGGTAAGAAGTTGGGGATGCCGTGAGCATCGCCGAGCAGATACGGCGGGACACCACCAGCGCCATGAAGGATCGCGACAGG
The DNA here is from genome assembly GCA_963800975.1 of uncultured Rubrobacteraceae bacterium. GTDB lineage: Bacteria > Actinomycetota > Rubrobacteria > Rubrobacterales > Rubrobacteraceae > JALYGY01. Next base: position 31,235 of record CAWDDB010000008.1, read on the forward strand.
GCCCGCGTTGGCGCGCTGCGCATGTTGGGCGCGGCGCTCAAGAACGGCCAGATAGAGGCTGGCAGGGACCTGACGCCGGAAGAAGAGCAGGTGATACTGCGCCGCCAGCTCAAGCAGCGCGAGGAATCGGCGGAGGCATTCCGCAAGGCCGGCCGCGAGGAGCAGGCCGCCTCCGAGTCGGCCGAGGCCGAGGTCGTGCGTGGGTACCTGCCACAGCCGCTGCCGGCCGCTGAGCTGCAGAAGATAGTCGACGCGGCCATAAAGGATACGGGCGCCACCGGGATTAAGGACATGGGAGCCGTAATGGGGCGCGCCGTAGCGCTGGCCGACGGACGCGCGCAGGGCGGGGAGCTGGCACCCCTTGTGCGCAGCAGGCTGCAATGAAGAATCAGGCACCTTGCGTAAGACACTAGCAAAGATCTGAAGGCTGAGGCCTGAGACCTACGAAGGAGGCAAGACGGACACGACATCGGGAACAAACGTAGAGGCAAAGCTCGTCATCCCGCCGGGGCGGATGCTCGAAGTCTTCGGGGATCGGGACTCGGTGTTGAGGCGCGTCGAGGAGCTCGTCGAGTGCGAGGTCATAGTGCGGGGCAACGAGATCGTCCTGCGCGGGACCGAATCCGCCGTCGACCGGGCCGAGGTCGTCTTCGACGGACTGATCGGGCTGTCCGAAGAAGGGGACCACCCGACCCCGGAGACCGCCGAGCGACTCTACAAGATGGCCGACGGCGGCGGAGGACGAGAGGTGCTTGGGGATGTCATCCTCACGCACCGCGGCAGGCGGGTGGCACCCAAGACGCGCAACCAGAAAGCCTACACCGACGCCATCCGGCAGCACCAGATCTCGTTCGGGATAGGACCGGCGGGCACGGGGAAGACCTACCTCGCCGTTGCGCTCGCGGTGGAGGCGCTCAACAGGGGCGAGGTGGCCAGGATCATCCTGACCAGGCCCGCCGTGGAGGCCGGGGAATCGCTCGGGTTCTTGCCTGGGGACGTGATGGCCAAGGTGGACCCGTACTTCAGGCCTCTCTACGACGCCCTCTACGAGATGGTAGACCCGGCCAAGTTCCAGGGGCACCTTGAGCGGGGTATAATCGAGATAGCCCCACTTGCGTTCATGAGAGGACGGACCCTGAACGATGCGTTCATCATCCTCGACGAGGCGCAGAACACCACTACGCAGCAGATGAAGATGTTTCTGACGCGCCTCGGCTTCGGCTCGAAGATGGTGATCACCGGCGACGTGACGCAGATCGACCTCCCGAAGGGTCGCGAGAGCGGGCTGCACGATGCCAGAAGGACCCTCACTGGTGTCGAGGGCGTGGCCTTCGTCGATCTGCAGCGCGAGGATATCGTCCGCAGCGACCTGGTCATGCGAATAGTGGATGCCTACGAAGGGGCAGGGGCTTAGGGCCCGGAACGGGGACAGCCGTGAAGCTAGGAAAACAGGTTCTCAAGACGCCGCTCGGCAAGCGCGTGGACGAGCTGCACCGGCCCCCGACAAGGTTCGAGCGCTTCCGCGAGTGGATCGAGGGCATGCCCCGGACGAGGCTCTTCGTGGTGCTCATCACCACAACCTGGGTCTCGCTGACGGCCCTGATCGGGCTCGGGCCCAGGCCGCCCATCGAGCGGCTGATCTCCGAAGGGATCCTGGAGCGCGGGGATCTCGCGCAGCTCGAGTCCAGCAACCTGTTCCTGACCATAAACCCCTGGTCGTCGCTGCTCGGGGTCGGCCTGATCGTGGCCACCGAGATGGGCATAGCCGGCTATTTCTTCGAGCGCTTCGGGGGCCGGCTACTCAAGACGAACGCGGCCATCAGGCTGGTCCTCGTCGTGTCGTTGTTGATCTTGTTCACGGCGCTAGCCAGGTTCTTTATCGAGCTGAACTTCAACCCGTATCTCACTCCGCTTGCTGGCCTTTCCATTATCGGAACGATGCTGCTAGGGCCCCGGATCATGTTCCTCATGGTCGTGATCACGAGCATAAACGTGGGGATCATGAGCGGCAACAACTTCCTTCTGACGGCCGCCCTCCTGCTCGGAGCGGGCTTCGCGATCTACACGGTGGTCCGGGTTCGGTCGCGCCAGCGGCTGCTAAAGGCAGGCCTTTTCATCGCCGTCGTGATGGCCGTCGTCATGTTCGCCGTCGGCCTCATCGGCGGCGGGAGCTTGTCGGACGCGTTGTGGCAGGGTCTTCTTGGCTTCGGGAACGGCTTGCTCTCGCTGATGCTTGCTATGGTGTTGCTGCCGTTGCTCGAGGACGCCTTCAACATCCTGACGCCGATGAAGCTCCTGGAGCTCTCGAACACGGGCACCACGCTGCTTCACAAGCTGCTGCAGAAGGCGCCGGGCACCTTCACCCACTCGATGCAGGTCGGCAGCCTGGCCGACGCCGCGGCCGAGCGGGTCGGGGCCGATCCTTTGCTCGCCCGCGTCGGATCCTACTACCACGACATAGGCAAGATGGAACACCCGGCCTACTTTATCGAGAACCAGATCGCGCAGGTCAACCCGCACGAGGCGCTCTCGCCAACCCTCTCGGCCAAGGTCATCAAGCGTCACGTCAAGGACGGGCTAGAGATCGGTCGCGCCTGGGATCTGCCGCAGGAGATTCTTGACCTCATAGCCCAGCATCACGGCTCCACCCGCATAGAGTACTTCTACCGCAAGGCACTCGAGGATGCGCTCGACGGTGCCGAGGTCAACGAGGCCGACTTCCGCTACTCTAGCGGGCTTCCGGTCAGCAAGGAGGCGGGAATCCTGATGCTCGCCGACGCGGTCGAAGCGACGGTGAAGGCTCTCCCAAAGCCCACGCCGAAGCGCATAGAGGACGTCGTCGCCGACACCATCCGGAGGAAGCTGGAGGACGGACAGTTCGACGAGTGCGAGCTGACCATGCGCGACATCCACGAGGCCGGAGAGGCGATCCGGGAAGCCCTCATCGGTTTCCTTGGCCCCCGCATCGCTTACCCCGAGGGTCCCGCCTCCGCCAAACAGGCAAAGAAGGCCCCCAAAAAAGCGGCCGGGGGCGCTACCTGAGGCCGCGCCGGCCCATGCCATTCTCAGTCGCGGTTCTGGACGAAGCCGGCTACGGTGAACTCGACCCCGCAATGGCAACGCGCCTGTGCGCCGCTGCCTTCTCCTATTGCGGATACGATCTCGCTGACCTGGGCGAGGTCTCTGTTGCGTTGGTCGAACGAGCGGTGATCCGGGACCTCAATTCCAGGTTCAGGGGCAAAGACGAGCCGACCGACGTGCTCAGCTTCGAGGTCGACGGGCCTGGCGGCGAGATGGTGGGGGAGGTGGTGATCTGTCCCTCCTGCGCGCAGATGGAGGTCGAGGAGCTGGTGGTGCACGGCGCGCTACACCTCTGCGGTCTGGACCACGGCGAGGTGTTCGAGGGTAGCGAGATGGCCCTGGCCCAGCGGGCCGCTCTGGGGGTGGCGCGTGGCGCAAAAGGGTAGGCGACCACCCAAGGGACAGCAGCGCGTGATCCGCAGCTTCGACAGCGCTTACAGGGGCCTCATCTACGCGGTGCGTACCCAACGCAACATGCGTTTCCACGTCGTCGCGGCGACCGCGGTGCTCGTCGGAAGCCTGTTCCTCGGCGTCAGCAAGCTGGAGCTCGCCATCCTGGTGCTTGTGATAATAGCCGTCTTCGTGACGGAGATGCTGAACACGGCCCTCGAGTTCGCCGTCGATCTCGTGACCAAAGAGTATCATCCGCTCGCCAAGCTCTCGAAGGACGTGTCCGCCGGGGCGGTGCTGGTTTCGAGCGTGGGAGCCGTGCTCGTGGGCTACCTGGTGCTGGCCGACGACCTCGGCCCGCTCTCGCTCGAGACGCTCGACACCATACGCCGCCAGCCGGCTCACCTGACGCTGGTCGCGCTCGGGGTGGTCGTATTGCTCGTGCTGCTTGGCAAGGCCCTGACCCGCTCTCCCAGCCCCTTCGTCGGAGGGATGCCCTCGGGACACGCGGCGGTTGCCTTCGCTGGCTGGGTCGCCGCGAGCTTCGTCGCCGCCGACGGCCCCTACGGCGGTCTTGTCTCCGTGATCACGCTGCTCATGGCGCTGCTCGTCTGCCAGAGCCGAGTAGAGAGCGGTACGCACACCGTGTACCAGGTGGCGATAGGGGCCGCGACAGGAATCCTGGTCACCGTCGCCGCTTTCCAACTATTTTGAGAGGAGGACCTTGGACGTCGAGACCGTGATGAACGCGGCCCGCGATGCCTCCGCGAACGCCTACGCGCCGTACAGCAACTTTCGGGTCGGCGCGGCGATCCTCACCGCGGGCGGCGAGATCCATGCCGGCTGCAACGTCGAGAACGCCTCTTACGGCCTCGCCATCTGCGCCGAGCGCAACGCGGCCGCCCAGATGGCCCTCGCCAGCCCAGAGGACCGCACGATCGAGCTCGTCGCGGTCTTCAGCCCTGACGCTTCGCCCTGCTTTCCCTGCGGCGCGTGCCGCCAGGTGCTGCGCGAGTTTGGCTGTCAAGAGGTCGTGGTCGAGGATGGGACGGGGCTCAGGCGAGTACCCTTCGAGAAGATCCTGCCCAACTCCTTTGGGCCGGAGGATCTGTGACCTGGCTCGCGAACGGATCGGAAGCCGGCTTCCGCAGCGGCTTCATCGCGGTCGTCGGAAGGCCGAACGTGGGCAAATCCACCCTGGTCAACCGTCTCGTTCGGCGGAAGGTCTCGATAACGTCCCCCAGGCCCCAGACTACCCGCAGCCGTGTAAGGGGCGTCCGCAACGGTCCCGGGTACCAGGCGATCTTCGTGGATACGCCAGGTTCGCAGAAGCCCCGAGACACGTTGCGCGCCAGGATGCAGCAGCAGGTACTCGATAGCCTCTCGGAGTCCGACGCGATCTTGTTCGTCCTCGACGCCCAGCAGGCCGTCGAGAAGGTCGGCACAGGCGACCGCTACGTCGCTCGCCTGATCGTCGAGTCCGGCACGCCCGCGATCGCGTGTATCAACAAGGTCGACTTGCTGCCCACTCGCGACCAGGTGCTCCCGATAGTCGAGGCGGTGGCCGCGCTCGGCGCGTGGCGCGAGGTCTTCCCCATAAGCGCCGCCGAGGGCCTCAACGTCGAGCCGCTGGTCGAGGCCGTGATCGGCCTGCTTCCGCCCGGCCCCCGGTATTTCCCGGAGGGCACGATCACCGACTACCCAGAGTCGCTTATCCTTGCCGAGTATGTGCGGGAGAAGGCCCTCGGTGTTCTGCGGGAAGAGGTGCCCCATGCCGTGGCCGTCGAGGTGGAGGAGGTCGAGCGTAAAGAGAACGTGACCGTAGTCTACGCAACGCTTCACGTGGAGAGGCCAACCCAGCGCATGATCGTCCTCGGCAAGGGCGGCAAGACCATCAAGCAGATCGGCATCGAAGCGCGCCGCGACGTCGAACGTCTCCTTGGCACCCGTATCTACCTCGACCTCAAAGTAAAGGTTAGCCCGGGCTGGAGAAGCGACAAGAAGTTCCTCGAGAGGCTGGGGTTATAATTACCGTCGTCGTGTAGTCCAGCGAGGAGCCCGGCTCGTGGCGATGAGGGTGCGAGAGTTTGCGAAGACGGTGGATCACACCCTGCTGAAGCCGGACGCCAAGGAGGGGGACGTGGTTCGCATCTGCGAGGAGGCGGCCCGCTACCACTTCGCCGCCGTTTGCGTACCGCCTTGCTACGTGCGGCTTGCGGCCCGGGAGTTGAGGGGCGCGGACGTGAAGGTCGCGACGGTCGTCTCCTTCCCATTCGGCTACGACACCACCCCGGTCAAGGCGGCGGCCATCCGCGAGGCGATCTCCGCTGGCGCGCTCGAGCTGGACGTCGTCATGAACATCTCGAAGTTTCTCTCGGGGGAGTTCGCCTACGTCGCGGACGAGCTATCCACGCTCGTCGGCGAGGTGAGCGTCGTCGCGATGAACAACGGCCTCAACGACGTTGTGGTCAAGGTGATCATCGAGACGGCTTACCTCTCGGACAAGATGAAGAGGCTGGCAGCACAGATGGTCGCCGCAAGCGGCGCGGACTTCGTCAAGACCTCGACCGGCTTCGGGCCGGCCGGGGCGATGCCAGAGGACGTCGCTCTGCTCAGGGAAGAGGCGCCGGAGGGGATCGCCGTCAAGGCGTCCGGCGGCATCCGTACCCTCGACGACGCCATGGATCTGCTCAACGCGGGAGCATCGCGGCTCGGGATGAGCTCCAGCGTCGCCGTTATGGAGGAGGCCGAGGGTGGCGGTTTACAGGAGTAAAGGGATCGTCTTGCGTTCGATCCGCTACGGCGAAGCGGACCGGATCCTCGACCTTTACACGCGCGACGCCGGGCTCGTCTCTGCCATAGCGAAGGGAATCCGCCGTACCAGATCCCGCTTCGGGGCACGCCTGGAGCCTCTTTCTTGCGTGGATTTCCTCGCGTTCCACGGTCGCACCCTGGATACCGTAACCCAGGCCGAGGTGCTTCGCAGCTTTCACCGCGTGCGCGAGGACCTGCCGCGCTTCGAGGTCGCCGCCGGCATGGTCAGCAGCGTTCGCGCGCTGTCCGGCGGCGACGAGGCCGACCGGCGCGTCTTCAACCTTATCTACAACGGCCTCGACGCGCTGGAGGGACGCGATTCAGACTTCGACACGGTCGAGGCGGCCTTCGGTTTGAAGCTATCGACTCTCGCCGGCTACGCGCCGCAGCTCGACGTATGCCTGGGTTGCGGAGTGGCCCTGGACGAGGCCTCAGAGCCGCTGCACTTCGCGTCGAACCTCGGGGGCATTCTGTGCGCGGAATGCCGGACCGCTACGGCAGACGCCTTCCCGATACCGCCAGGGACGCTGCACCAGCTGAGGGCCCTGATCGAAGCTCCTATCCGCGAGAGCCCGGCGGGGAACGGGTCGGGTAATGCCGTGCTCCGAGTCGTTCGAGCCCACATCCTGGCCCATGCCCCTGGCAGCCTTCACCGAAGCGTGCAGCCCAGACGGCCCGCGTGAACCGTACCGGCGCCGGGCGCACGGGTCAGGACGCACGCCCGTCCCCGTGGGCGTGCGAGAAGAGCTCAGGCCGCCCGAAGCCGGAGGCGCCGGACGGCGTGCGCAACGAATTCCAGCGCGACAGGGATCGCATCATCCATGCCAAGGCCTTCAGGCGTCTCATGCACAAGACCCAGGTTTTTATCGCCCCCGACGGCGACCACTTCCGCACCCGCCTCACCCATACCCTCGAGATGATGCAGATCTCCCGTACCATAGCTCGCTCCCTCGACCTCAACGAAGACCTGACCGAGGCGATAGCCCTTGGTCACGACCTAGGCCATACGCCGTTCGGCCATACTGGCGAGGATGCGGTTTCTCGCATGCTCGCCATCCACGGTCGAACTTTCCGTCACAACGAGCACTCCCTGCGCGTCGTGGATAGCCTCGAGAAAGACGGGGAAGGCCTAAACCTCACGCTAGAGGTCAGGGACGGAATCCTCAACCATACCGGCGAGGGTTATCCATCTACGCGTGAGGGTGAGATCGTGCGCATCGCCGACCGGATAGCCTACGTGAACCATGATCTGGACGATGCCCTGCGGGCCGGCGTCGTCTCGTGGGAGGACGTGCCGCGCGGGCCGCTCTCCGTTCTCGGGGAAGGGATGAGCGTCCGGATAGACACGCTGGTGCGGGACATGATCTCGACCTCCGCGAGACGCGGCCGCGTAAGCCTCTCGGAGGAGATCTACGAGGCGCTCATGCAGCTGCGGGCGTGGTTGTTCCGCGACGTCTACGGCAACCCGTTGTCGCACGAGAATCGGAAAGCTGCGGGCGTTGTCGAGGCGCTATTCGAGTATTTCCTGGAGCATCCAGAGGAGCGCGCCCGCAGCGACGCCGACCCGCTGGTCGAGACCGTCGACTTCGTGGCTGGCATGACGGACCGCTATGCCCTGGCTACCTACAGGCGGATCTTCCTTCCGCGCGGCGAGAACTTCGCGTAGGGGCGTGACCGCTGAGCAACCGCGTGAGATCGAATACCGCCCCGATCCCCTTGTGCCCCTAGAGACTCTAGAGTCGCTGTTCGCCGTGGCCTGGGATCAACCATCGCGGCGCGACTTCGACTCCGTTCTCCGGCACAGCCTGTCCTACGTTTGTGCGTACCACGAAGAGCAGCTGGTTGGCTTCGTCAATCTTGCGTGGGATGGGGGTGTACACGCTTTCCTGGTCGACGCTACGGTACATCCGGATTATCGTCGTCGCGGCATCGGCCGAGGTCTGGTTCTGCGTGCGGTCCAGGCGGCGCGGGAACACGGCGTCGAGTGGGTCCACGTGGACTTCGAACCACGGCTGGGAGCCTTCTACCGGGGGTGCGGTTTCCGGGACACCGACGCCGGGCTGATGCGCCTGGATCCCGGCCCACGGGCCGGAGACTAGCCGGTATTCAGCATCCCCGACGAGATGCCCGAGATGGTAAGGAGCAGCGTGTTCAGGGTCCTCTCCCTGTCGGGCGCGCCTTCTGGCAGGGCGCGCAACCTCCTTAGCAGGCTCACCTGGACGTAGGAGAGGGGATCGACGTACGGGTTACGCAATCGGATCGACCTTTGCAATACCGGGCTATTGTCCAGGAGGCTTGCGTGGCCCGTGATTTCGAGCACCGCGGCCACGCAGGTCGCGTGCTCTTCCGAGATCTTGCGCCACAGGCGATCCCTGGTCTCGCGATTTTCGACCAGGGAAGTGTAGGTCTCGGCTATGCGGAGGTCGCTCTTTGCCAGGGTCATCTGCATAAAGTCGATCAGGGTCCGAAAGAACGGCCAACGCTCGTACATCTCGCGCAAGGTGGCCAGCTGCCCGTCGTTCACGGCGTACTCGCCAAGCGCGGTCCCCGCGCCATACCACGACGGGAGCAGGAAGCGGTTCTGGGTCCACGCGAAGACCCATGGTATGGCGCGCAGGCTCTCGACGTCGGGCTCCTGGACGCGTCTCGCCGGGCGGCTGCCCATGTTGAGCATGCTGATCTCGCCGATAGGGGAGGATCCGGAGAAGAACTCCAGGAAGCCGCTGTCCTCGTACACCAGCGCCCTGTAGGTATCCTGGGCCCTTTCCGAGAGTTCGTCCATCGCGGCCATCCACCGGGGGTCCGGCAGTTCGTGGGATAGCTCGGCGGTGGTGGAGCTCTCCAGCACGGCGGCGAGCACGGTGTCCAGGTTACGCCAGGCTAGCCCGCGCATGCTGTACTTGAATGAGATCACCTCACCCTGCTCCGTGATCCGGATCTTGCCGTCAAGGGTGCCCGGAGGCTGAGCCATTATCGCCTGGTAGCTCGGGCCGCCTCCCCGACCGGCACTTCCGCCCCGTCCGTGGAACAGTCGCAATCCGACGCCATGCTCTCGTGCCACGCGAGACAGGGCGCCCTGCGCCTTGTACAGGGCCCAGTTGCTCGTCACGTAGCCAGCGTCCTTACCGGAATCGCTGTAGCCGAGCATGATCTCCTGCGTGTCCTGGACCCGTGAAAGCGACGAGCGGTAGAACGGATTCTCCAGCAGGCTCCGCAGAACCTCTGGAGCCCGTTCCAGGTCGTCTATGGTCTCGAACAGAGGTGTGATCCTCAGGTGATTGGCCGTGCAGCGGCCGGTGTCGTCCAACTCCAGCAACCCGGACGTGCGCGCGAGCAGCTGCACGCAGAGCACGTCGCTCGCCTGGTGCGCCATACTCAGTACGAAAGTCTCCACGGGTGGCTCCGAGTACGCTTCCTTGGCCTCCCGGATGCGCTCGAAGGTATTGATCACTTCCATCGATTCTTCCGAGAGGCCCTCCCGGCTGACTGGTAGGAGAGCGGGATTCGCGACCAGCTTGCAAAGGAACGATGCGCGCTCCCCCTCGTCCATCGCCAGGAACTCTTCGCCTGTCCCGGCCGCCACCAGGTCGGCAACGGCGCTCACTATCCTGGAGCTCTCCTGACGCACGTCTATCTTGGCCAGATGGAAGCCGAAGACCTCGGCCTGCCGGATGAGGTCTCGGAGATCACCCTGGGCGACCCTCTCGCCTCCGTGGTCCATCAGGCTGCGGCGAACGATGCTCAGGTCCTCCAAAAAGTCCGCCACGCCGGGATAGGCCGCGGAGGCGTCCGGGTCTGTGAGGTTGTCCCTCAGGCGCCGGGCTACGAACCGGAGCTTGCGGCGGTAGATCTCGTTGGGATCCAGTACCTGCTGTCGCCCGGCCTGCTCCCCAAACCGTATCTCGTCTTGCTTGACCGAAGCACTAAGTTCCTCCGAGACCTCGACCAGCTTCGTGGACTGGCTCATCTGGTTCACCAGCGAGAGGACCAGGTCCAGGTGCCGCCGCAAGATCAGCCGCCTGTGAAGCTCGAGTGCCACGCTCAGCGTCTCCGGCCCGACAAACGGGTTGCCGTCCTGGTCGCCGCCGACCCAGGAGCCAAACTCGAGGACCCGCCCGAGCTCCGGGGCAGTCTCGGAGAATCGGCGGGCTAGCTCGTCCTCGAACTCGCGGTACACGTCCAGGGTGGCAGAGATCAGGGGGTTCTCGAAAAATAGCAGGGTCCGCTCTATCTCCTGGGTGACCTCCGGCCGTCGGACCCTGAGCTCGTCCGTCTGCCACAGGAGGGTGACCTCCTCGGTCAGCTTCTCCTCAAGGCGACCGCGCCCTTTCCACGTGAGCATCCCGGATTCCAGCGCCTCCAGCATCTCCCCGATTCTCACGTGCTTCTGTCGCACGCTGCGCCGCATGGCCTCAGTCGGATGGGCCGTCAGAACAAGGCCGACGTTCAGTTTGCTCAAGGCCTCGCGCAGCGGCTCGTCCCGCAATCCTTCGCTCTGCAGCCGCGACAGCGTGCTTGCCAGCGAGGCGCGCTGCGGCGGGTTGTCCCGGGACGACTCGTACTGACGCCGCCGCCGCACCCTGTGGTATCGCTCGGCTATGTTTACGAGCTGGAAGTACACCGAGAACGCCCGCACGATCTTGCGCAGTTGCCCAGCGTCGAGGGCTTCGATCTTGCGTCTCAGCTCTTTGTCCAGGGCCGGGTCGTAGTCGAAGCGCAGCCGCTTGCAGAGCAGCCGCACCTCCTCCTCCGCTTCGAAAAGGTCCTGGCCCTCCTGCTCGATGAGGACCTGACCGAGTACCCGGCCGAGGAGGTTGATGTCTTGCCGTAGCGGCTCATCCTTGGCCTCGAAGCCGATCCCCGGGGGCAGATCGGCGTACCCGGTCTCCGGCGCCGTGGCTTTGTGCTCGCGGCTGTGCACGTTCTTTAGAGTAACATTACGCTCAGCCGCATCACGAGGGGGCAGGGAATGTTTGTACAAAGGTACATACTCACTGCTACGGAACGGTCGGACGCGTGAGGATCTCCGACCGCAGCATCGAGGAGATCCGGGAGACTACCAATATCGTCGAGGTCGCCTCGGAGTTCACAGCCCTCCGCCGCCAGGGCGCCCGCTTCGTCGGCCTGTGCCCTTACCCCGACCACTCGGAGAAAACACCGTCCTTCGGCGTGACGCCAGATCGCGGCTTTTACTACTGTTTCGGGTGTCAGCGCGGCGGCGACGCTATCAAGTTGGTGAGCGAATTGAAGAACCTCTCGTTCGTCGAATCCGTCTCCTACCTGGCGGAACGTTCCGGCGTAGAGCTGGATTTCGAGGGGGAGGGGAACCCCGAGGCCGCGAGGGCCCGCAACCTGCGACGCCGAAACATCCACAAGGCGCTCGCGGCTGCCGCGGTCTATTACCAGAAATACCTCCGGGGCTCCAGATCTTCCGAGGCTCGGCGCGCTCGTGACTACCTCGAGGCCCGCGGCTTGACCTTTTCTACTATAGAAGAATTTCGTTTGGGCTATGCGCCGCCGCGGGGAGTTGGGGGGTTCGCAGCGGCAGCAGCGAGGCTGGGAATCGATCGGAGGGCACTCGAAGCGGCCGGGCTCCTATCGTCACGTGGGGGCGAGCGGTTTGCGGGCAGGATCACCTTCCCCATCTCGGACCGCCGCGGCAGGATCGTGGGGTTTGGCGCGAGGGCGCTAGGGGACGACCATCCCAAGTATCTAAACTCGCCGGAGACCGAGATCTTCAACAAGCGCGACCTGCTCTACGGTTTTCCGCAGGTCGCAGAGACCATGCGCAGGGAGCGGGTGGCGATCGTGGTCGAGGGATACACGGACGTGCTGATGCTGTACCAGGCCGGTATCGGGAACGCCGTGGCTACGCTCGGTACCGCGACCACGACTGGGCATCTACGGGCGCTCAGCGGCTACGCGGACAGGATCTACGTTCTCTTCGACCCGGACGCGGCGGGGGAGAAGGCCATAGAGAGAGCCGCTGCTACGGCCGCGGAGTTGAGGTTGGATCTGCGCGTTCTGCGGCTTCCGCAGGATCCGGCCGACTGGTTGCTCGAGCACCCGTACGAGGAGTTCACGCAGCTCCTGGGCGCCGCGGTGCCCATCCTGCAGTACGGCATACAGCGTATCGTTCGGCGAGCGCGCGGAGCCGACGCGACGGACCGGGCCCGCGTCGTTCCAGAGGTGCAGGACCTGATCGAGGAGATAAGAGATCCCGTCCTGCACCGCGAGGCGCTGCGACTGGCCAGCGAAGCCCTGGGCGTGGATCCCGCGGTACTCGAGCGGTCTCGGACCACGGCACAAGCTGCCGCGTCACGTGCGTCAGACCACGGACCAACAGACCCGCACCAGCAAGCCGGAAGGGAGGCACTTGCGGTGCTCCTGGCCCGGCCACAAAGGGCGACCACCTTGCTGAAGGACGGATTCTCAGTCCTTCAGCTGCCGGAGCCCGTCGTGTTGCGCCCGGCGGATTTCTGGAGCGACGCTCAATCGCAGGTCTTCGAGCTGCTGCTAGATCACGCCGGGAAACCATTCGATGAGTTGGCCGCAGACGAGCGGGCTCGCCCGTTCATGAACCAGATCGGGGCTCTCGCAGCCAGGGCCGAACAGATCCGGCGCGAAGGCCTGTACGCCTCGGAGAGGGCCGTGGGCGAGGCTATCCTGCGCCTCGTCGTCTTGAGCCGCCAGCGCGACAAGCTGCAGACCGCCGATTACGACCGTAAGGAGGAGCTGCGGAAGGAGATTCAGGCCCTGAAGGAATCGCTCCGCGCCGTCTCCATCGAACCTTGAAGCCCACACCCGCTACCCGTATAATCTCCCCGCAGCATTCCCCTGTAGCTCAATTGGCAGAGCATTCGGCTGTTAACCGAAGGGTTGCTGGTTCGAGTCCAGCCAGGGGAGCCCCTCTACGCGCGCCGCGTCGCCATCGGGGCCCATAGCTCAGTTGGTTAGAGCATCCGACTCATAATCGGACGGTCCCAGGTTCGAGTCCTGGTGGGCCCACGATCCGGCCACAGAACATCGTGTATTTCCAGATCACCCAACATGTTGGGCTTTTCTTTGCCCACCCACAACATCTCGGCTGTACATCCTCGCGCTTCCACCTGCTCATGCCGGAGCCAGACCGCCCGATAGAATGAAATACAGGGGGGAGCTATACCCTAGGGGGAAGGGTTAGGAGGCCGGAAAAGGACGATAATCGTCCCCAAAGTGACGTTTCGGCCGCCTCAGATTGCGCATTTTTCCTCGATATGCAAGAATTTCGGCAGTTGTGGGTCAAAGTGGAGTGTAGTGGGAGGACAAGGCTCTGGCCCTTCTGGGAGAGTACGAGCACACGCTTGACGAGAAAGGGCGTCTGACCCTTCCCTCCCGCCTCCGTCCCTATTTCGAGGGTGGGATCGTGGTGACCAAGGGGATCGACCGTTGCCTGTTCGCCTTCACGTCGGCCCAATGGGAGGAGTTCAAGGCGAACATCAAGGCAAACGCGGATCTGACCGCGAGGGGGCGCCAGCTCTCGCGCATGTTCTTCTCCATGGCCTTCGAGGCGACCCTGGACCGCCAGGGCCGGGTGCTGATCCCGACGAAGCTGGCCCGGTACGCGAACCTGCAGCGGGACGTGACGATCACCGGCGTGGACGACCGGTTGGAGATCTGGGACACCGAGGAGTGGAACGGCTACCTGGCGGGCGCGGACGAGACCTTCGCCGAGATAGTGGAGGAGTTCGCGGGGAGGGATCTCGGGACGTGATGGCGACCGAGCACCGACCCGTGATGGTGGACGAGGTTGTGGCCGCGGTCGACCCGCGTGACGGGGAGACGATCGTCGACGCTACCTTCGGCGGCGGCGGGCACGCGCGACGGATACTCGAGAGGCTCTCGTCCGCAGGTAGGGTTGTTGGCGTGGACCGGGACCCTCGAGCTATCGAGCGGGCCTCGGCGTTCGCGGAGGACCCGCGCTTCGGCTTCGAGTCCGAGGCCTTCGACGAGGTCATGTGGGAGATGGTCGAGGAGGGCGCGCGGGTCGACGCGGTTCTCTTCGATCTGGGGCTCTCGAGCTACCAGATCGAGGAGCCAGGACGGGGGTTCAGTTACGTCAGGGAGGGGCCGCTGGACATGCGCATGGACCCGCGCTCGGGCGACTCGGCGGCCAGGTACCTGAATGAGGTCGAGCCGGAAGAGCTCGCCAGGGTACTGACCGCCTACGGGGACGTGCCCAGAGGTGAGGCCAGGCGGGTCGCGCGGGAGGTTGTACGCCGCAGACCGCTGCAGACCACGACAGATCTGTACGAGGCTGTGCGGGCGGCGATCGGTTGGGCCGAGCGCGGGGGCAACCCGGCGAAGAGGGTCTTCCAGGCGGTCCGGGTTCAGGTCAACGACGAGCTCGGCGGGCTCGAGCGCGCGCTCGCTGCAACCGAACGGTTGCTCGTCCCGGGCGGACGGCTGGTGGCTCTGACGTTCCAATCCGGCGAAGACAGGCTGGTCAAGCGCTTTATCGCGGAGCGGGAGGGGCGGTGCGTGTGTCCACCGGATCTGCCCGTCTGCGTGTGCGGGGCGAGGCCGATCTTCCGCCGGGGCGCCGTTAGCAGGCCGTCCGAGCGGGAGGTGCGCGAGAACCCGCGCAGCGCCTCGGCCCGGCTCAGGGTCGCGACCAGGACGGCCGAACCGTTAGAGGGCTCAGGGGATGGGTCCTGATGGCCGCTCCCCAGCGCCGCTACCGGGCCTCGTCGCTACCGGGGCCCTTCGCTTCGCCTGCCGCGAGGGAGCGGGTCGGCAAGGTGCCTGGTACCGCGGCGCGCCGCAAGGCGGCAGGCCGCCGCCGCAGGTTCGCCGTCGTGGTCGTGGTGCCGGTGTTGTTGATGCTGGGGAGCGTCTATTTGCACACGGTCTCTGCCGGCCTCACGGGCAATGTCACCTCTCTCGAAGAGCGGCTCGCGCAAACCAGGGCCGAGGGAGAGAGGCTTGAGGTTCGCGTTGCGGAGCTATCCGCGGCCGAGAGGATAAGACACCTCGCCACCAGAGAACACGGGATGGAGGATCCCGGCGGCGAGGACCTCGAAGTCTACAAAGCAAACAGGGAGGATGGGACAAGCGATGGGGGAGAGAAGGAAGGAGGGAAGCCGCGGTAGGAAAGGCAGGAATCGCACCCCGAGCGGTGCGAGCCGCCGCGGCGCCCGCAAATCCTCGCGCCCCCGGAGCTCTGGCGATGGGGTCGTGTACTTGCACGAGAGCCGTCGGGCGCGACGTCGTTCCGGTCGCCCGATCACGCGTACGTCATCTACGAGGAACGAAGCCAGGTCGTCCGGCCGCCGGAGGCTGCGCCTGGTAGTGGTGGCCTTCGCCGTGGTCGGCCTGCTCCTGGGCGGCAGGGCTGTGCAGATGATCACCTCCGACGACGAACGGTACCAGGCCTTCGCCGCGGAGCAGGGCGCGGTGTGGTCCGAGCCGGAAGCCGTGCCCCGCGGCAGCATTATCAGCGGGGACGGCCGCAAGCTGGCGACCAGCCTCCGGGCGGCCAAGATCGTCGCCACCCCCTACCAGATAGAAGAGCCGTCCGAGGCCGCCAAGGAGCTCGATGGTGCCCTGGGACCCGAGTCAGGAGCAGGCGTCGAGGAGATACAGGCTTCGTTGACCAAACGGCAGGCGGACGGGCGCCTCGGCGGCTACAGCGTCGTCGCCTCCGATGTGCCGCCAGAGGCAGCCCAGAAGGTTGCGGAGCTTGGTCTCGCTGGCATCACGATAGCCCCCGATACGGTCAGGGAGTACCCAGAGCGGGCGCTCGCTAGCCAGGTCGTCGGGCACGTTGGTGAGTACGGCGACGCTTTCGGCGGCGTTGAGGCCAGCTACGACGATAGCCTCGAGGGTGGCAACGACGTCACCCTTACCCTGGACACCGCTGTGCAGCGGGAGCTGGAGAAAGCCCTCGAGTTCACCGTAGAGAAGAACGAGGCCGAGGGCGCGGTGGGGCTGGTCATGCGGGCCGACGACGGCGCAATCGTGGCGCTCGCGAACTCCCCCGGCTACGATAACAACCGCTTCGAAAAGGCGCCACTCGACGCGCAGCGCAACCGGACACTGACGGATCCTTACGAGCCGGGGTCCACTTTCAAGGCGATCACCGTTTCCTCCGCGCTGGAAGAGGGGGCGGTCACTCAGGACTCGACCTTCGTCGTCGCCGACCACATAACGGTGGCGGACCGCGTGATCCACGACTCCAGGCCGCACGAGACGAAGGTCATGGCGACCGGCGACGTGCTGAAGGAGTCGAGCAACGTGGGCGCGATCCAGATAGCCGGTGAGCTCGGGGGCGAGAAGCTCGAGGCGTACATCCGGCGCTTCGGGTTCGGCGAGGGGACCGGCGTCGATTTGTGGGGCGAGGATACCGGCACCGTGCCGGCCTACGAAGACTGGAGCGGATCCACGATCGGCACCATCCCTATGGGGCAGGGCCTCACCGTGACCCCGATTCAGCTCGCGTCCGGGTACGCCGCCATCGCGAACGGGGGGCGCAGGGTCACGCCGCACCTGAGCGAGCAGGCCGCGCCGGCAGCGCCCGGGCCCAGGGTGATAAGCGGAGAGACCTCGGCTATAGTACGCGGAATGTTGCAGGGCGTCGTCGACGAAGGGTCGGGCCACTACGCCCAGATTCCCGGTTACACCGTGGCCGGCAAGACCGGGACCTCGCAGAAGGTCGACCCCGAGACTGGCACCTACGGTACCGAGTACGTCGCCTCGTTCGTGGGCTTTGCTCCGGCCACCGATCCCGAGCTTGTCGCCCTGATCGCCGTGGACGAGCCGGATCGTACCTATTGGGGAGAGGTCGCCGCTGCTCCCGCGTTCCACAAGGTTATGTCTTTCGCCCTGGGCTACTTCAACGTGCCGCCGGACCGCACCTCCGGGGCCCGTGCCGAAGGAGCCCGTCCTTGAGGCCAGCAACCCTGGGGGAGGTGGCGGACGCGCTCGCGGGGGACCTGACCTCCGGTGAGGAGAAGCTCGTGCGCGGGGCCGCGGTGGACTCGAGGGTTGTTCGCGACGGCGACCTTTTCTTCGCCCTGCAGGGCAGGACAGACGGCGCCGACTTCGCCGCCGAGGCGTATCTGCGTGGCGCCGTCGCTGCGGTGGCCACCCGCCCTCTCGAGACGCCCACGATCGTCGTCGAGGACGTGCTTGAGGCGTTGCAGCGCCTCGCACGCTGGACCCTCGTGTGCGAGGGCGCGGCCGCCCCGCTGATCGTGGGTATAACTGGCACCGTGGGCAAGACAACGACAAAAGACGCCCTGGCCACGTTGCTCAGGCAAGCAGGAAAGAGGGTCTCGGCGACGGCCGGGAACTTCAACAACGAGATCGGGCTCCCCCTGACGGTTATCGCGGCCGAGGAGCGCACCGAGGTCCTTGTGCTGGAGATGGGCGCAACCCACGCGGGGGACATCAAGCACCTCTGCGGCATCGCGCCCCCCGAGGTAGGGATATTGACGGCGATCTCGCCCGTGCACCTCGATTCTTTTGGCGAGCTCGGGGCCCTCGCGGCCGCAAAGGGCGAGCTGGCGCTCGCCTTGCCCGATGATGGCGTCCTTGTATCACCGTCCGCGGCCCCCGAGTCGGCGACCGGCTTGGGGAGGCGACTCGGGCGTCGCATCACCTTCGGTCTCGAGGGCGCGGGACACTCCGACCTTTCCGCTTCGGAGGTCGAGGAGAGCGAGGATGGCTTGCGTTTCGTGGTAAGCCTTGGGGATCGCTCGACGGAGGTCCGCTCTCCGGTCTTCGGGACCCACCTGGTCGAGCCGCTGCTCGCGGCCATCGGCGGGGGGCTCGCGCTCGGCCTCGACCTAGAGAAGTGCGCCCGAGGTGTCTCGCGCTTGCGGCGGACCGGCTTGAGGGGCGAACTCTACAGGCTGCGCGAGGGCATCGTCGTTTACGATGACTCCTACAATGCCTCTCCAGCCGCCGTCTCCGCCGTGCTCCGATACGGCGCCGCCCAGGCCGCCCGCCACGACCGCAGGTACGTCGCCGTTCTCGGCGGCATGTTCGAGCTGGGCGCCGCCGCGCGAGCGTACCATCAGGAGGCGGGCAGGCTGGCGGCGGAGGCCGGTGTGGACCTGCTCGTTTGCGTCGGCGACGAGGCCCGGTGGTACGCCGAGACCTACTCAGGGAAGGCGCTGTTCTACTCGGACGCAGCGACGGCCGCCGACGATCTCGACGCCTGGTTGTGTCCACGGGATTACGTTGTGGTCAAGGGTTCGAGGGGTGTCGGACTGGACACCCTGACCCGCAGGCTGAAAGAGAGCCTGACCCTTGTTTAGCGTCGTGCTCGCGGCGGCCATCGCGTTCGTGGTCACGGTGGTACTGGGGTCCAAGTTCATCGAGTACCTGCAGACGCGCAAGTTCGGCCAATTCGTGCGGGAAGAAGGGCCAGAGACGCACCTGATCAAGGCCGGCACTCCGACGATGGGCGGGGTCGTGATGCTGATGGGCCTTATGGCCGCCCTGCTCGTGGTCGCGCGGCCGAACGTGGCGACGCTGGCGACGCTGTTGATAGTCTCGGCGGTGGCCGGGATCGGGCTCTACGACGACTGGCAGAAGATCTCCAAGAAGGCGAACGAGGGATTGAGCGTGCGCGTCAAGTTCCTGCTGCTCACCCTCGCGGTGGTCCTTGCCGACGTCCTTGCGCTGCGATACGTAGGGGTCACGCAGAACCTCGTGGTTCCCGGCTTCGACCGCAATATCGTCCTCGGCCCCGGGGTCGTGGGGATCGCGCTGTTCAGCCTCTTCTTGCTGCTCGTGATCGTCGGGACCACCAACGCGGTCAACCTGACGGACGGGCTCGACGGGCTGGCAGCCGGGGCGGGGGCTATCGCGCTCGTGGTCTACACCGCTATCGCCTTTCTGGAGCGCCAGTACGACGTCGCCATCATCTGCGGGGCCATGGTCGGCTCGATAGTCGGGTTCCTGTGGTACAACGCCCACCCGGCCGACATCTTTATGGGGGACACCGGTTCTCTCGCCATAGGCGGGGTCCTGGCCGCGGCCGCGGTCCTCACCAAGACCGAGCTGCTGTTGCCGGTGATCGGCGGCCTGTTCGTCGTGGAGGCGCTCTCGGTGATCGTTCAGTACGCCGTCTTCAGGCTCACGGGCCGCAAGAGGCGCGTCTTCAAGATGGCGCCGATCCACCACCACTTCGAGATGGCCGGCTGGCAAGAGAACAAGGTCGTGGTTCGGTTCTGGATAGCCGAGGCGGCCTTCGCCGCCACCGGGTTCTTTCTCTACTACTACTTCCTCTACCAGTCGGCGGGGTGAGCCCCGTGGTTACGCTGGTCTACGGGCTCGGAGAGTCTGGCATCGCGGCGACGCGCGCGCTGATCGAGGTGGGAGAGGAGGTCAGGGTTGCGGACGCGGGCGACGACCCACGCCTGCGCGACTCCGTCAAAGACCTTGCCGTAGAGGGCGTGCTCGGCGCAGGGCCAGACGTTCTGAACGGCGCCGACAGGGTAGTCGTGAGCCCTGGTATCCGACCCGGCGACGACGTGTTGCGGGCGGCCGAGGAGCGCGGCGTGCCCGTGGTCTCCGAGGTCGCGCTCGGGCTCGAGTTGCTCGGGTCCGGGGTGCGGGTCGCCGCCGTTACCGGCACCAACGGCAAGACTACCGTCGTCGACATGTTGCACGAGATGATGGTCGGGGTGCCACACGTCGTGGCCGGAAACTCCTGGCGCGCCCTGACTGCGTGCCTGGACGAGGCGAGGGCCACCGGTCTGCTCTTGCTGGAGGTGTCCTCTTTCCAGCTGCACTACACGCGGAACCCCGCCTTCGAGGTTGCCGCGCTGCTGAACGTGAGGCCGGATCACCTGAATTGGCACGACTCCTTCGAAGACTACGCCCGCGACAAGCTGCGCGTCTTCGAAGGACAGGGTGCGGACGACCTCGCGCTCGTCTACGCCGGGGATCCCGTAGGCCTCGTGGCAGCGGAGAGCCTCGACGCGGAGGTGCTCGTGGTGGGCGAGGGAGATACCGGGGCGAGAGGTGGCAGGCTCCTGCTGCGGGGCTACGAGGTGGCGTCGGAGGGCGAGTTGCGCTTCGTGGGAAGCCACAACCTCACCAACGCCCTCTTCGCGGCCGGCGCCGCGCACGGGCTCGGCGCTGGAGTCGGGCAGATCCGGTCGGCCTTGCTGCAGTACCGGCTGATGCCGCACCGCATGGACGTCGTGGGCGAGCGCGCGGACGTACTCTACGTGGACGACTCCAAGGCCACGAACCCGGCGGCCGTCGCGGCGGCGTTGGACAGCTTCGACCGTCCGGTCGTGCTGATCCTCGGCGGCTCGCACAAACAGACGGACTTCGCGGAGGTGATTCCTCTCCTGTATGGCTGCCGCGCGATCGTCTGCCAGGGTGAGGCCGGGCCCGCCATCTTCGCGCAGGTTCAGGACGCCGGTTACGGCGACGTGTCCCACCTGGTCGCCGATCTGAGGGATGCGGTCGCCGAGGCCGCTGCGCGCGCCCGACCGGGAGACGTGGTCCTGCTCTCCCCTGGGTGCGCGAGCTTCGACCAGTTCGCGGGATACGCCGAGCGCGGGGACGAGTTTGCCCGGTTGGTGGCCGAAAGCAACGTTGGCGGCGAGGTCCGGCGTTGACGGGCCTGCGCGCGAACATGTTCCTGGTGGCCCTGGGACTTTCGTTGCTCGGGCTGGTCATGGTTTACTCGGCGACGTACAGCCCCTACTACCTGTTCGTCCGGACGGGCCACCTGGTGCTCGGGATCGGCTGCTACCTGGTGGCGAGCCGGATCCGCTACACGGCCTGGCGCAGTTACGCCCCCGCCCTGTACCTCGTCGTCTTCGTGGCCCTTGTCCTGGTCTTGATCCCGGGCATCGGAACCGAGGTAAGCGGGGCCCGCAGGTGGCTGGACTTTGGTCCGATGAGCATCCAACCAGCGGAGTTCGCCAAGTTGGCGGCCGTGCTGGTGCTTGGCTGCGCGGTTGCGCGCGTTCCGGCCGGCTCCGGGCTCCCCGTGCGGCCACTGGCGGTCGTGGGCGTGCTGTTCTTGTTGGTGCTCCTGGAGCCAGACTTCGGCACCTCGGTGGTGCTGCTGGCTGGGGCGGCCGGCGTGCTCTGGGCATCGGAGCTAAGGACGCGCGACCTGGTGCTCTCGGCCGCCGCGGTCACCGTGGCGCTCGTCGGCGTCATGTGGCTCGCTCCTTACCGCCGCGAGCGATTCATGACCTTCCTCGACCCGTGGGCCGCTGCCGACGGCTCGGGCTACCAGGTGGTGCAATCCATGGTGGCGATCAAGGCAGGCGGACTCTTCGGCGCCGGCGCCGGCGCCGGCGCCCAGGGCGCTACTGTGCCTGCGTTGTGGACGGACATGATCTTCACGCTTATAGGCGAGGAGCTGGGGCTCGTGGGGATGGTGGTCGTGATCGCCGCCTTCGGCTTCATCACCTTCGCCGGGCTCAGGATCTCCCTGCGGGCTCCCACGGTTATGGGCCGGTGCGTGGCCGCCGGCCTCACCACCATGCTCGCCGTTCAGGCTATCTTCAACATGGGCGCGGCGATGGTCGTCCTCCCGCTCGCCGGGATGACGCTGCCCTTTATCAGCTACGGTGGGTCGAGCCTGATGGTGTGCTTCGCTGCGGTCGGCATCCTGCACCGAATATCGGAGGACAGTGAGCGAGCGAGAGAGGCCAAACCGCCCCCCCGAACCGCCGCGGGTACTGATCGCGGGCGGCGGTACGGGGGGACACGCGATTCCCGCGCTCTGCGTGGCTGACGGGTTGAGGAGACGGGGAGCGCTCGTCGAGTTCGTCGGCTCCGAGGAGGGCATCGAGCGGACGCTCGTCCCCCGCGCCGGATACCGCCTTTACTACCTGCCGCTCAGGAGCCTCTCCGGCGGCCCGGTCGCTCGTGCCCGAGCCGGCCTGCTCTTCCTCAGGGCCCTCGGCCGCTGCCGCAGATTGCTGGGCGACCTGCGCCCCGACGCGGTGCTGGGGGTAGGCGGCTACGCGAGCGCCCCGGCCGTCGTGGCGGCCGGCACCATGAAGATCCCGACGTTCCTGCACGAGCAGAACTCGGTGCCTGGGCGCGTGAACCGCGCGGCCTCGAGGATCACCTCCGAGACCTTCGTGACGTTTCCCGCCGCCGAGCAGCACCTCCGGCACGCGGTAAGGGTCGGTATGCCGACCCGGGAGGAGCTCTTCGGCGCCTCGAGAGAGCGCTCCCTGCGTGAGCTCGGCCTCGCCCCGCCTCTAGTCTTGATCTTCGGCGGCAGCGGCGGCGCCCTAAGCCTCAACCTCGCCGCGGCCGAGGCGTTCGGGCTCTCGACGCCCTACACGGTGGTCCAGATCGCTGGCAGTCGCGACTTCCCCCGACTCTCGACCACAAACGAGAAGCACGTAATACTCGAGTACGCGGACGACATCTGGCGCTACCTCGCCGCGGCGGACGTGGTGGTGAGCCGGGCGGGCGCGGGATCCCTGTTCGACGCCGCGGCCGTGGGACGCGCCTGCATCCTGGTGCCGTTTCCGTACGCCGCTGGGGATCACCAGCTGCACAACGCCCGCTTTTTCACGGAGAGAGGGGCGGCGGAGCTTATGCTGGACCGCGACGTCGACGCGGGAGCGCTGCGAGAGAGGGTCGAGGCGCTGCTGCAAGACCACCGCAGGCGGGATGGGCTCTCAAGCCGTATGCGCGAGCTCGCGACCCCCGAGGCGGCAGACGAGGTAGCGGCGAGGCTGTTGCGTGCCGCCGCGCGAAAGGAGTGATCGGCGCATGAAGATCCACATGATAGGCATCGGCGGGGCAGGTATGAGCGGTATCGCGGAGGTGCTCAAGAGCAGGGGGCACACCGTCAGCGGCTCGGACCTCAAGGAATCGCCCTACACCCGCAGGCTGGGCGAGGCCGGCATAATGGTCTTTATCGGGCACGCGGCCGGTCAGGTCGGGGACGCCGAGCAGGTAGTCATCTCTACCGCGATCCCGAAGACGAACCCGGAACTGCTAGAGGCAAGGCGCAGATCCATACCAGTAGTACCGCGCGCCGCCGCGCTCGCCGGAATCCTGGAGGGGAGCTGCGGCATCGCCGTAGCCGGGACCCACGGCAAGACCACGACCACCAGCATGACGGCCCACGCGCTCAGGGCGCTTGGCGAGAACCCGACGGCGCTGGTGGGCGGCGAGCTGAACGACATCGGCAGCAACGTGGCGTTCGGTCGCGCGGACCTGGTCGTCGCGGAGGCGGACGAGAGCGACCGCTCTCTCCTCCAGCTCAGGCCGCTGGCCGCAGTCGTCACGAACGTGGAGTTCGATCACCCGGACTTCTACGACTCGCTGGACGACGTGGCAGACACCTTCTCGAAGTTCGTCGCCGCTCTCCCCGCGGACGGACACCTCGTGACCTGCGCCGACGACCCCTCGTGCCGCCGTCTCGCCTCGGAAGCCCGCTGCGCCGTTACCACCTACGGGTTCTCGGGCGGGGACCTCAGGGCCGACGTCCTTTCGCCGAACCGCTACGTACTTTACGAGGGTGGCGAGAGACGCGGAACGGTCGAGCTCGGCGTCTTCGGCCGCCACAACATCCTCAACTCGATGGCGGCCGCCGGGATCGCACGCTGGCTCGGCCACGACGCGCTCGACGCCGCCAACACGCTCAAGGACTTCGCCGGGGTGCGCCGTCGCTTCCAGCTCAAAGGCGAGCGGGGCGAGATCCGTGTCGTCGACGACTACGCCCATCATCCCACGGAGCTCTCCGCAACGCTCGAGGCGGCGCGGGCCACGATGCCGGCCGGGGGACGCGTCGTCGCCGTTTTCCAGCCGCACCGTTACTCCCGCACGCGCAAGCTTTACAGGGAATTCGGCGAAGCCTTCGCCGCCGCCGACGCCGTCCTCGTAACGGAGGTCTACGGCGCCGGCGAGATGCCGCAGCCCGGCGTGAACGGGAAGCTCGTGGTGGACGCTATTTGCGAGACCCGCGCACACCCGGACGTCTACTACATCCCCCGCCAGGACGAGCTGCCGAGGGTGCTGCGCGAGGTCTCGGAGCCCAAAGACGTTGTCCTCACCCTCGGAGCCGGCGACATCTCCAGGACCGGCGAAGAGCTGCTGGAACTCCTGGGGGCCTGAGATCCAGACCGCCAGACACCTGCTGCGCGCGTTGGGCGTCTCGGTGGTCGTCGGAGCCCTCACGACCGTCCTCGTGGTCCTCGTCTCGTACCTGTACCTTCCGGTCACCGGCGTGCAGGTCGTGGGGGCGCGTATGTTCCCCGAATCTGAAGCCTGGGACGCCGTCCCAGACCGCGCTAGCCTCCTGACCCTCAACACCTCCACCCTGGAAAAAAAGATGGAGTCTAATCCTTGGGTTAAAGGTGCGACGGTGACCAAGAATCGGGAGTCCGGTATAGTTACGGTAGAGGTTGAGGAACGCAGGGCGGTTCTGAACGCGGAGTTGGACGGGCGGCGGGTAATAGTGTCGTCCGACGGAGAGAGGCTCCCGGGGCTAGGAGGGGCGAGGCTCGACAGGGTCGAGCTGGAGGAAGATGTGCTGAGGGAGATCGTGGGGTTTACGGAGGTTCTGGGGGGCGCGGGTGTTCGGCTCGATTCGATCGACGCGGTCGGTCCGGGGGGAGTAGAGGCAACCGTGGAGGGCCGGCGCGTTATCTTCTCCGGCGGCGTGAGCGCTGGGCAGGCGAGGGCGTTGCAAGGCGTGATGGCTGCCAACCGGAACGCGCCCATCTTCGACTTGCGTTCGCCCGAGCGCGTGGTAGTCGGGGGGTCGCCTCGGGTCGGCGCGAAAAGCGACGAAGACGCGGGGTAGGACGGGTCCATGTCTCAGCCGCTGGTCTACGGAATCGACGTGGGGACCACGAAGATAGTCGCGTTGGCCGGGCGCGTCGACACGCGGCGCGGGTGGGTCGAGGTGCTCTCCATGGGAGAAGCCCCGAGCCACGGCCTCAAGAGGGGGGTCGTGGTCGACCGACAGGCCGCGAGCGAATCAATAGCCGCCGCGATCGACGCCTGTGGGGTGCGCGGAGGTCCGGTCAGCGTCGGCATCGCCGGCAGCCACATCACCTCCTTCAACTCCGAGGTCACCCTCCTCAATCGTTCCAGGAACCTCGCGATCTCGCGGCGATTCTTGAACCGCTTGGAAGACGAGGCGCGCCAGCTGGACCTGCACGAGGACGAGCAGGTGGTTCACGTCGTCCCCCGCGGGTACGTGCTCGACGGCTCCGAGGGCGTCAAGCAGCCCCTCGGCCTCGCCGCCCGCAAGGTGACCATGCGGGCCCACGTGGTGAGCGGGGCAGTCTCGAGCATCCAGAACCTCCTTAACGTGGTCGAGGATTGCGGCGTGAACGTCTCGCGCGTGGTGCTCGAGCCACTCGCCTCGGCCGAGGCATGCCTCCTCGAATCCGACCGCGAGTCCGGTGTGGTACTCGTCGACGTCGGTGGCGGTACGACCGACGTCGCTGCGTTCATGAACGGCGCGCTCACCCACACCGCCGTCATCCCGATCGGCGGAGAGAACTTCTCCGCGGACCTCGCGTACGGGCTCAAGGTTCCGCAGCCCACCGCCGAGAAGATAAAGCTGCGGTTCGGTACCGTGCTCTCGTACGCCGTCGACCCCGTCGCCGCCGTCAAGCTCGACGACCGCTACTACAACGCCAACTTTGTGAGCCAGATCCTGGAGTACCGCGCCAGGGAGGTCTTCGATTACGTGCGCGAATCCCTGGAGTACGCCCGCCTGCTGGACCTCGTACCTGGGGGCGCCGTCCTTACCGGGGGAGGCTCCCTTCTTGACGGCATGACCGACCTGGCAGAGGACATCCTCGGCATGCGCGCCCGCACCGCCTCCCCGCGGCTGGTCAAGGGCGAGATTAAACCTATACAGAAACCTCAGTATGCAACCTCTGTAGGTCTGTTATACTTTTCGGCCGAACACGGTGACCGTGGATCGAAGGTTAAAGGTGCAGGGATAACGAGTTTTGGTAGCATAGTGGAGGCGGTCAGGAGCTGGTTCCTGGGAGGACAACCGGCGAGACCCTAGATAAGGCGATGGAGGGCTAAAGAGGCGATGTTAGACGCGGGGACTAGCTATCTGGCGGTAATAAAAGTCGTCGGCATTGGTGGTGGGGGGACGAACGCGGTAAACCGCATGATCAACTCTGGCCTGCAGGGCGTGGAGTTCATCGCGGTCAACACCGACGCCCAGGCTCTCCAGATGACCGACGCCGACCAGAAGATCCACGTTGGGGAGAAGATCACGCGCGGGCTCGGGGCTGGCGCCGACCCGAAGATCGGGGCGGAGGCCGCCGAGGAGAACAAGGCGGAGATCGAGGAGGCCTTGCGCGGTGCGGACATGGTGTTCGTCACGGCCGGCAAGGGCGGCGGCACGGGAACGGGGGCCGCACCGGTGGTCGCGAAGATCGCCAGGGACTCTGGCGCGCTGACCGTCGGGGTTGTCACGAGGCCGTTCGCTTTCGAGGGCAGACGCCGGGCGACGTACGCTGAGGAGGGCATAAAGCGCCTCAAGGAGAACGTCGACGCCCTGATCATAATCCCCAACGACCGGCTCCTGCAGGTGGCCGAGAAGCGCACGAGCATGATGGACGCCTTCAAGATGGCGGACGACATCCTGCGAAAGGGCGTCCAGGGCATCACGGACCTCATCACGGTCCCTGGCCTGATAAACCTGGACTTTGCGGACGTGCGCACGATCATGCACAACTCGGGCTCGGCGCTCATGGGCATAGGGGAGTCTAGCAGCGAGAGCAGGGGCGCCGAGGCGGCCAAGCTGGCTATCTCCAGCCCATTGCTCGAGGCTAGCATAGAGGGCGCGACGGGCATCATCCTGAACATCACCGGCGGCAGCGAGCTCGGGCTCTTCGAGGTCAACGAGGCCGCCGAGATCGTCCACAACGCCGCCCATCAGGACGCGAACCTGATCTTCGGCGCGGTGATCGACGAGTCCTTCGGGGAGCAGGTGACGGTGACGGTCATCGCCACGGGCTTCGACCAGCGCCTCGCCAACCAGCGCCGAGCCGAGCGTCCTGCCGCCGAGCCGCGCGGCGAGGAGGAGGCCTCCGCGGCCGCCCCCGCCGCGAGTCAAGACGGCGACGTGCTGGACATCCCGGCTTT
The DNA here is from genome assembly GCA_963800975.1 of uncultured Rubrobacteraceae bacterium. Lineage (GTDB taxonomy): Bacteria > Actinomycetota > Rubrobacteria > Rubrobacterales > Rubrobacteraceae > JALYGY01. Next base: position 58,637 of record CAWDDB010000008.1, read on the forward strand.
CCTACGTCGCCGGTAGCCCGCGTTGGGGGCGTGAGCCTGGAACGTTTTGTTCTCGAGGACTCGGGGCGCGGCGCCGTCCACGTCACGCCCGACCCCGGGCCCGAGGGGGCCAGGGTGTGGTTCTTCACGCGCCTCGGCGGGGTCTCCGAGAACCCCTTCGACAGCCTGAACGTCTCCAAGGTGGTGGGCGATGACCCTCGGGCGGTCGAGGAGAACATCTCGCTCATCCGGCAGGCCACTGGCGACAGAGCCTCGGCCTGGGTGCGGCAGGTTGCGGGCGACGGGGTGGCACGGGTATCCGGGGCCGGCTTTGCCGGGGAGGCGGACGCGCTGGTAAGCGAAACCGCGGATCTGTGCCTCGCGGTGGCGGTGGCCGACTGCGTGCCGGTGGCGCTCGTAGGCGAACGCGGCGCCGGCATGGTTCACTCGGGCTGGCGGGGTACGCTCGCCGGGATCTCCGGCAAGACCGCGCGCGGTATGGGCGATGGAGCCCTGGCGGCATACATCGGTCCGGGCATCAGGGGGTGCTGCTACGAGGTATCCGAGGAGCTGGCAGGGCGCTTCGCGGGGAGGTTCGGCGACGATGTGGTCTCCGGCCGGCACCTGTCTTTGCCCGCGGCGATCCGGGTAGACCTCGAGGAGGCTGGCGTCGAGGAGGTGCACGACCTCGGGCTCTGCAGCGGTTGCAGGCCGGATCTCTTCTACTCCCACCGCATGCAGGGTCCGGTGACCGGCCGGAACCTCGCCGTGGTGGCGAAGGTGGTGGATTGAGGGCGGGGACCGTTATCGCAGGGAACCTCGCGCGCGTGCGCGAGGAGGTAGGGGCGGCGCTAGAGCGGAGCGGGAGGCCTCCGGGCGAGGCGCGGATCCTCGTTGCCAGCAAGTACTACGAGACGGCCCAGATCTCCGCGCTCGCCGAGTCAGGCGCCGACCTACTCGGCGAGAACAGGGCGGAGGATCTGGTCGCGAAGCAGGAAGGCTTCGGGGACCGATTCGAGTGGCACTTTATCGGCCACCTGCAGAGCAGGAAGGCAAAGATAGTGGTCCCTCGCGTGAGCCTGATCCACTCGGTCGACTCTGCCAAGCTGATCGGGGAGCTGGCGAAGCGAGCCCCGGACGGGGGCGCGGTCGAGGTTCTCTTGCAGGTGAACGTGAGCGGCGAGGAGTCCAAGTATGGGGTCCCCGAAGGCGAGGTAGAGGGCCTCCTCGACGCCGCGGCGCAGACGGGAGGCAAGGTCATCGCCAGGGGCTTCATGACGCTCGCGCCGCTGGTTGAAGACCCCGAGGATGTGCGCTATGTTTTCGCGAAACTTAGAACGATTCGTGATAGGCTACGCCAAAGCTGGAGCCGGCACTTCGACCTCTCCGAACTCTCAATGGGGATGAGCGCTGATTACGCGGTGGCGGTCGAGGAAGGCGCTACTCTGGTCAGGATCGGGCGAGTGCTTTTAGAGGAGGATGGCCCGTAAGGAGGCAGGATGGGAGTTAGGGATCGTCTGGAACGCGTCGCGGCCTGGTTCGGCTTCGGCGTCGACGACGATGACTACTATGACGAGGAAGAGGGAGAGGACGGCCGCTACGGCAAGGACCCTTACGAGAACGGGGCGGCAGGCGAGGAGCCGAGCCCCGCGGTCCGCCGCCTCGGGCGCGCCGAGCGATCCTCGGCTTTCGGAACGTCTCTCGGGGATCTCTTCGGCAGCGAAGGGCCGAGCAGGGGCGAGCGCTACGCGCAGCAGTCCCAGCCTCACCTGCGCGCCGTCCCGGACCAGCGTCCCACGAGGGTGAGCGTGGTAGAGCCCTCCAGCTTCAACGACGCCCAGTCCCTGGCCGACCGCTTCAAGCGCCAGCAGCCCGTGATCCTGAACCTACAGAACGTCGACGGCGATCTGTCCAGGAGGATGGTGGACTTTTGCTCGGGCCTGACCTACGCGCTGGACGGGCAGATCCAGACCGTGGCGAGCCGCGTCTTCCTGCTGACCCCGCGCAACGTCGAGGTGAGCGCCGAGGAGCGCAAGCGCATCGCCGAGCGGGCGTTCTTCAACCAGCTCTGATCTGCCGACCCTAGGGGGACTTTGGAGAAGGTAGGGATAATCGGGGCGGGCAAGATCGGCGGCTCTCTCCTGGGACGCTTGGCCGAGTCCGACGGGTTCGAGCTTGCCGTGAGCGACATCCACCCCGAGCAACTCTGGCCTTACGAGGACAGCGGCGTACGCACCACCTCCTCCAACCGCGAGCTCGCGGAGTGGTGCGATCTGGTCGTGGCCGCGGTGAAGCCCTGGGATGTCGCGCGGGTATTGTTCGAGATCTCGCCCGCTTTCGAGGCGTCGGACAAGGCCCTGACGAGCGTCGCCGCGGGGGTCTCGATCGCGACCATCTCCGAGAACCTGCCGCCCGGCACCGCCGTTTTGCGCGTCATGCCCAACGTGTGCGCCTCGGTCGGGCTCGGCTCCGCTGTGGTCACGGCGAATGAGCCCGGGCTGGCGATGGTGCCGACCGTGGTGAACATCTTCCGCCACGTCGGGGACGTGCTCGAGCTGCCCGAGCGGTTGTTCGACGCGGCGACGGCGCTGCACGGTTCCGGGCCGGCGTACGTGGCGCTCTTCGCTGATGCGCTAATACAGGCCGGCGTCAGGGAAGGCATCCCGCGCGACGTCGCGCGCAGGCTGGTGGTGGAGACGATAGGGGGCACGGCGGTCTTGCTGAAGGACCGAGCTGCCCACCAGGTGCGCGACGAGGTAATGACCCCTGGTGGCACAACGGCGGCCGCGTTTGTCGCGATGGAGAAAGCAGGGTTCGTCGCCGCGGTCTACGACGGCGTCAACGCGGCGACCGAGCAGGCCCGCAGGCTTGGAGGATGATGGCGGCCCTCCTCGTGTTGCAGGAATTCGCCTACAGCATAGCCGGCCTGCTCTCGGCCGTGGTCAACTACGCCTACTACATACTCTTCGGGGCCATCATCGCCTCCATCCTCTTCTCCTGGTTCCCCTCCTACCCTTCGAGCGGTTTCTTCCAGGCCATCTACGACGCCGTGCGAGCGGTGACGAATCCCATACTCTGGCCGATAAGGAGCCGGGTCCCGATGCTGAGGCTCGGGGGATTCGGGATAGATCTGTCCCCGATCATCGCCATCCTCGGGCTGTCGATAGCGCGCAGCCTGCTGCTCATTGTCATTGAAGAGTTCATAGGACCAGTAACGGGGTGATGCACGCATGCCGATCAGGCCGATAGACGTAAGACGCAAGGAGTTCCGCAACGGCTTCCGGGGCTACGACGCAAACCAGGTCGACGACTTCCTGGACGCGGTGGCCGACGAGTTCGAGCGCACCTACACGGAGAGCTCGCGGCTGCGCGAGGAGGTGTCGAGCCTGCGCGAGCGGCTGCAGCAGTTCGAGGAGCTGGAGGGTTCGATCCGCTCGGCACTCGTGCACGCCGAGCAGGCCGCGAACGACCTGCGGCGGACCGCTACGTGGGAGGCCGACGACGTCCGCAAGAGCGCTGCCAGGGACGCGGATCTGACGATCCGAGAGGCCCAGGCCCGCTCCCATCAGATGCTCGCGGAGACTTCGTCGCGCGTGGAACGCATCCAGGAGTCTTACGACGCCCTGCAGGAAGCCAAGCGCGGGTTCACCAACGACTTCCGGCAGCTCCTCAAAACGTACGCCGACGTCATGGACAAGATGGAGATCTCCTCGGCCAGGGAGATCGAGGCCTCCCTGCGCCAGCGCCTGGACACCGAGTCGATCGCCGTCGCCCATGAAGCCGCGGGGCAGGAGCCAGAGTACTCGGGACCACTGGCTCCAGAGGCCGAAGATTCCGAGCCCCACGACGACGCGGTGATCGCGGAGGCCGCATCGGCTGAGGACGACGCTGCCACGCAGCGTATCGAGCCGGAGACGGCCACCGAGCCCACGCCGGAGGAGATCGACTCGGAGATAGCCGAGCTCGAGGCCACCGAGCCGGAGATGGATGCGGCCCCAGCGCAGGAGCCGGTCACAGAGGAGCCGGCCGCCACGGAGATCCAGGACCAGGCCGCCCCGGAGCCCGAAGCGGCCCCGGAGCAGCCGGTTGCCGACGAGGAGCCGGTTGCCGACGAGGAGCCCGCGGACGAGCCCGCCCCGTCCAACGAGGAGCCGGCAGCCCAGGAGGTCGACCGCGAGGAGCCCACGCTCGCCGAGGAGAAGAACTCGGACACGTTCTTCGACAAGGAAGAAGGCGAAGGCTCTTCCCAGCAGGGTGGGGGCGACAGCCGCATCTTCCGGGCCAGCCGCTTTCTTCGGCGGCGTGAGTAAGGGCTTCCTGGCCCAAGCAAAGGACGGGACCATCATCAGCGTCAGGGTCTCTCCCGGCGCCAGGAGCACCTCGATCGAGGGTCCCTATGGCGAGAACGCGGTGAAACTCAGGGTCGCCGCGCCACCCACGGCGGGCAGAGCTAACGACGAGGCCGAGCGGTTACTTGCCCAGGCACTGGGGGTCGCGCGCCGCGACGTCGCCGTTATCGGCGGTACTTCCAGCAGGGACAAGAAGATGCTCGTACGCGGCCTCGGGAGGACCGACACGCAGATCGCCCTCTCGGCCCACCTCCCCTAACCCGCGTGCAGAAGCGTAGCTTCGTGGTAGATCCCTCCGAGGCCGGGGAACGCCTCGACCGCCTCGCGGCACGCCGCCTGGAGACAAGTCGCAGCTCAATTAAACGCATAATACAAGAAGGCCGGTTGCTCGTGGATAACGAGACGAGCGACACGTCACGCAAGTTGCGTGGTGGTGAGTTCGTGGAGGCCTGGATACCCGAGGAGGGGCTTGCGGAGGAGGAGATCCCGGTCCCGGTTGTCTTCGAGGACGACTACCTGATCGTCGTGGACAAGCCGGCGGGGCTGGTGGTGCACCCGGGCGCCGGGAACCCGTCCGGGACGCTCGTAAACGCGCTTCTGGGCAGGGGCATCGCTGGAGGGGAGGATCCGACGCGGCCAGGGGTCGTGCATCGCCTGGACCGCGACACCTCGGGACTCATGGTCGTCGCCAGGGGGGAGCCGGCCTACTCGAGGCTCGTCGAGATGATGGCCGCCAGGCAGGTCGGGCGGGGCTACGTTGCCGTCGTCAATGGCGAGGGGCTGCCGGAGACGGGGACCATCGACTCGCCGGTTGGCCGGGATCCCGATACCCCGACGCGCATGGCCGCGGGCGTGGGAAAGCCGGCCATCACGCACTTCGAAGTCGTGCGGGAGGCGGCCGGGCACGCGATGCTTGCGGTGCGGCTCGAGACCGGGAGGACGCACCAGATCCGGGTCCATCTGGCCGCGATCGGCCACCCCGTCTACGCCGATCCGCTATACGGGACCGCGGTTCCGGGCCGCCGGCTCTGGCTGCACGCGGAGCGGCTGGCTTTCCGGCACCCGATAACGGGGAAAGTTCTGAAGTTCGTCTCCCCCGTCCCGGAAGACCTCAGGGAATCGGAGGCCCTCCTCGGCCTCGACGAAGCGGGGCAGTAACGGCAGAACACCCTTCTGAAAAGGACAGGGCCGTGAAACGTATACACCTGGACACCGACGTCGGCGGGGACACGGACGACCTCTGCGCTAGCGATGCTGCTTGGCTGGCCCGGCGTCGAGCTCGTGGGTATGACGACCTGCGACCACCCGAGGCCTTCGGGCCGGGCTCGCCCGCTGCGCGCTGCGGCTAGCCGAGCGTCAGGACGTCCCCGTCGACGCGGGTCCTGGCGGCTCGCTCGGTGGATACCGCATCCGACCCGGCATCACCGACCTGAACCGTTACTGGCCAGAGCATGTTGCCCCGGAGCCAGCATGACCCGGGGCCGCGATGGACCTCCTGGCGCAGGTCGTCGGGATAGTTGAGACGTTCGTTGGGGTCGGCCCTTGGACCAGCCTGGCGCTGCTCGAGGCGGCGCGACCGGTACTGCTGCCCTCGATGAAAGTGGTGGTACTCTGCGGGTACGTGCGTGTGGCAGGTGCGGGTTACCCGAACTGGAGGGCCGACTTGGACTACAACGGGCAGCAGGACACGTTGGCCGCGAGGCTCGCGTTCGCACGGCTTCGACCCACTGATGGTGCAGCTTTCCGTGGCTCTCGAGGTCACGTTGCGTGACGCCGCGGCCGTCGATGGCACGTCTGGAGCGGGAGTGGGTCGAAGCCGTGCGCTCGGTTGGGGGCGCGGGGAGATAGATGGTCGGTTGAGTGCGGGATCCGGTGCCCTTGACGCTCTCCTGACGCTCTGGTAGCTTGCACAAGACAACCAACCTTTAACGGCGTCCAGAGAGGCGCGAAGGAGGTTACGGCTTGGACCGGACAAGCGTCCACGAACACGCTCACTCAAGGGTACACACCCCCGACGCCATCGGTCGCTCGCTACGCCGCATCTCGCACGAGATCCTCGAAAGAAGCGCTCTCAACCTTGATCAGCTGGCCCTCGTTGGCGTTCTGACGCGTGGCGTGCCGCTGGCGCAGCGCATCTCCGAGAACATCAGGCTCTTCGAGGGTCTAGAGGTGCCGGTGGGCTCCCTGGACATCACGCTTCACCGCGACGACTTGGAGGTCGACGAGCCCGAGGTGAGGGGGAGCCGGGTGCCTTTCGAGGTGACGGGCAGGACGGTCGTGCTGGTCGACGACGTACTGTACACCGGCAGGACGGCGCGCGCCGCGATGGACGCGCTGCTGGAGCTCGGTCGGCCCGCGGCGATTCGGCTCGCCGTCCTGGTAGACCGTGGCCACAGGGAGCTGCCGATCCGGGCCGACCACGTGGGGAAGAACCTGCCGACCTCGCGTGATGAGCGCGTGCTCGTCAGCCTGACCGAGACCGACGGGGAAGAGGGGGTGATCGTCGTTCATGGCTAGGAACTTTCTGACCCTGGAAGACGCGACGCGCGAGGAGCTTCGGGCCGTGCTCGAACTCGCCCGTTCGCACGCGAGGGGTGCGGCGGGCACCCCGCTTGCCGGGAAGACCGTCTGCCTGGCCTTCTACGAGTCCTCGACCCGGACGGCGGTCTCCTTCGAGCTCGCCGCGCGGCGCTGCGGGGCGGACGTCATCTCGCTCTCCGAGGGCGGGTCCGCGATCTCCAAGGGCGAGTCGCTGGTCGATACCGTCGTTACCCTGGACAGCCTGGGCGCCGACGCGTTGGTGCTTCGCCATCCCGCGACCGGCGCCGCTGCCCTGGCAGCCAGACACACGGACGCTGCCGTGGTCAACGCGGGTGATGGATGCGGCCAGCATCCTACCCAGGCCCTCCTCGACCTGTACGCCTTGAGCGAAGCCAAGGGTGGCTTCGAGGAGCTGGCAGGCAGCCGCGTTGCCGTCGTGGGCGACGTGTTGCATAGCAGGGTGGCCCGCAGCGTGCTGCCTGCCTTTGCGGCCGCCGGTATGGATGTCGCCCTTGTCGCACCGGAGACGCTTCTACCGCGTGATGCGGGGGTGTGGGAAGCGCCGGTACTATCTTCGGTCGACGAGGCGCTCGCGTGGGGCGCGGACGTGCTCTACATGTTGCGGCTGCAGAAAGAGCGCATGACCGGGGCGAGGATACCGTCGTTCGCGGAGTACGCTCGTTATTACGGGGTATCCAGGCGGCACCTGGATGGCGGCACTCTCGTTATGCACCCCGGACCGGTCAACCGGGGTGTGGAGATCTCCGGCGACGTCGTGCTGGACGCGGCGTCCCTGATTCCGGACCAGGTCGCGGCGGGCGTTCATGTGCGTTCGGCGGTGCTGGCGATAGCGACCGGCGCCGCGCACCAGGTGGCGGCTTGAGCACCCCCAACGGGACCGCAGACCTCGTCATACGCGGCGCCCACGTTCTGGACCCAGGCAACGGACTCGACGCCGTTCTCGACGTGCGCGTCTCGCAGGGTCGGGTCTCGGAGGTCGGGCGGGACCTGCGCGGGGTACGATACGTCGACGCCGAGGGGCTGCATCTGTTCCCGGGATTCGTCGACGTGCACGCCCACTGGCGCACCCCGGGTCACGAGGATGAGGAAAACATCGAAAGTGGGTCTGCCGCAGCCGCCGCCGGCGGCTTCACCGGGGTCGTGATGATGCCAAATACGAACCCCGTGGTGGACACGCCCGCGGTGGTGAGCGGCCTCGTGCGGCGCGTCGAGAGGGAGTCCAGCATTCGTGCCTACGTCTCGGCCGCCTTGCACGCGGGGCTGAAGGGCGAACGACTCACGGAGATGCGCCTCCTCAAGGGAGCCGGCGCGTACTGCGTCTCGGACGACGGGCTCGGCACCGCTTCGGCCGGCGTCCTGCGCAACGGGATGCTCTACGCCAGGACCGCGGGTCTGCCCGTGATCCTGCACTGCGAAGACCACACCCTCGCGACGGGGGTCGTGCACGACGGGGCCTACGCCGCCCTGGCCGGTATCCCCGGCAGTCCGGCCAGCGCCGAGGACGCTGCCACCGCGACCGCGCTGGTCCTCGCTGCCGAAACGGGGGCGAGGGTTCACATAACCCACGTCAGTACCGCGCTCTCGGCCGCCCTCGTGGCTTTCTTCAAGGACCGCGCCGACGTGAGCGCGGACACCACCCCGCACCACCTGACCTTGACCGACGGTCTCGTCGCCACGCTGGACGGCATGTACAGGGTAAACCCACCCCTGCGGCCGGAGACGGACCGCCTGGCGGTGAATTCGGACCTGCGGACCGGCGTACTGGACTTCGTGGCAACGGACCACGCGCCGCACGCCTCCGAGGAGAAGGAGATGCCGTTCGAGGAGGCGGCGCCCGGTTTCCTCGGGCACGAGACCGCCTTTGCCGCCCTCTATACCGAGCTGGTCCTCGGGGGAGAGCTTTCGCTCTCCCGGCTGGTCGAGGCGATGAGCTGCGCGCCCGGTCGCTGGGTAGGCGAGGGGGGCGCCGTCTCTGTCGGTAGCGCTGCCGACCTGGTCCTACTCGACCTCTCCGAGCGCTGGACGGTAGGGCGGGGTACGCTGCAGAGCCGTTCCTCCAACTCGCCATACCTGGGGCGGGCCCTGACCGGCCGGGTGGTGGGTACCATGGTGGGCGGAGAGCTGGTACACGACAGGATGGGAGCACGGTTTGCAGCCAGGGCCTAGGCGCAGAGCCGCGGTAGTTCTGGAAGACGGCGCGGCCTTCGAAGGATGGACGTTCGCCGGCGAGGGAGAGGTCGCAGGCGAGGTCGTCTTCACGACCAGCATGGTTGGCTACCAGGAGACGGTCACCGACCCGTCCTACCGGGGCCAGATCGTGCTCTTCACCTACCCCCTGATCGGGAACTACGGCGTCATCTCCGGAGACGAAGAATCCCGAAGGGTGCAGGCCGCGGGCGTTATCGTGCGCGAGTACACCTCGCACCCTAGCAACTGGGCGAGCGAGAGATCGCTGGCCGAGCTGCTCGAGGAGTTCGGTGTGATCGGGGTAGAAGGCGTAGACACCCGCGCCCTGACGCGTCACCTCAGGGACAGGGGCGCGATGCGCGGTGTGATCTCTACCTCAGATCACGAGCCCGAGTCGTTGCGCGAGAAGGCCGTATCGCACCCGTCCATGGTTGGCCTCGACTTGGCCTCCACGAGCTCCGACCTCACCGGGCCGACGCTGATGCCCGCGTTCGGGGAGGAGCGCTGCCGGGTCGCCGCCCTCGACTACGGGGTGAAGGGTTCGATCTACGAGGAGCTCAGGGGCCGCGGGGCGGCCGTGCTCGCGATGCCGGGCTCCTCGAGCACTGAGGATATTCTCGCGTCGAACCCGGACGGCGTCTTTCTCTCGAACGGACCGGGCGACCCGGCCGCCCTCCAGGAGGCCGTGAGCACGCTGAGGCCCGTGCTGGGCAAGGTGCCGGTCTTCGGCATCTGCCTCGGCCATCAGCTCCTTGGGCTGGCGCTCGGTTGCGAGACCTTCAAGCTGCCGTTCGGACACCACGGGGCCAACCACCCGGTGCGCAACCTGGATTCGGGGAGGATCGAGATCACCAGCCAGAACCACGGCTTTGCCGTGCGCGAGGAGACCATGCCGCCGGGCGTCGAGCTCACGCACCGCAACCTGTACGACGGCACGGTGGAGGGCCTCGAGGACAGCGGGCTGAGGGCCTGGAGCGTGCAGTACCACCCGGAATCCAGTCCAGGGCCCCGAGACTCCGGGTACCTGTTCGACGAGTTCGTGGACGGCATCTCCGCCAAGGCGCCGGCGTAGCCCTTGCCACGCCGCGACGACATCTCGAGCGTCTTGATCATCGGCTCGGGTCCGATTGTGATCGGGCAGGCCGCCGAGTTCGACTACTCTGGAACCCAGGCCTGCCACGCGCTGCGCGAAGAGGGGTACCGGGTGATCCTCGTGAACTCGAACCCGGCCACCATAATGACCGACCCCGAGGTCGCGGACGCCACCTACGTGGAGCCGCTTACCGCCGGCGTCGTGGAAGAGATCATCCGCCGCGAGCGTCCCGAGGCCCTGCTCCCGACCCTGGGCGGCCAGACCGCCCTGAACCTGGCGGTCGAGCTGCACGAGGCGAGCGTCCTCTACGACTACGGCGTCGAGCTGCTCGGCGCCTCCGTCGAGTCCATCCGCAAGGCCGAGGACCGCAGGCTCTTCCGCGAGGCGATGGAGCGTATCGGGCTCGAGGTGCCCGCCAGCCGAACCGTGCGACACCTCCCCGAGGCCGAGGACCTCGCCGCGGAGATCGGGTTCCCCCTGATCATCCGCCCAAGCTTCACCCTTGGCGGGAAGGGTGGCGCGACCGCCAACGATCATCGCGAACTCAAACGGGCGGTCATCGAGGGCCTCGACGCAAGCCCGGTTAGCTCGGTCCTGGTCGAGAAGAGCATCGCCGGCTGGAAGGAGTTCGAGCTCGAGGTTATGCGCGACCTGGCGGACAACGTCGTCGTCGTCTGCTCGATCGAGAACGTCGATCCCATGGGCGTGCATACCGGCGACTCGATCACCGTCGCCCCGGCACAAACCCTCTCCGACCGACAGTACCAGACCCTCCGTACCGCAGCTATCCGCATAATACGAGAGATCGGGGTATCGACGGGGGGCTCGAACATCCAGTTCGCGGTCAACCCCGAGGGTGAGGATGTGTACGTGATCGAGATGAACCCCCGGGTCAGCCGCTCGAGCGCGCTGGCGAGCAAGGCGACCGGGTTCCCGATCGCCAAGATAGCGGCGAAGCTCGCGGTCGGGTACACGCTGGACGAGATCCCCAACGACATAACCAGGGCGACTCCTGCGTCCTTCGAGCCCGCGCTTGACTACGTGGTTACCAAGATTCCGCGCTTCGCGTTCGAGAAGTTCCCCGGGGCTACGCCGCGCCTGACGACGAGGATGCACTCCGTAGGGGAGGTGATGGCCATAGGCCGTACGTTCACGGAGAGCCTTACGAAGGCGATGGCCTCGCTCGAGCTCGACGCCAGGGACGTGCAGGCGAGGCTGGACGAACCCAACCCGTACCGCGTCTTCGCGGTCTTCGACGCATTGCGCGCCGGGATGGACGTGCCCGAGATCTATGCCAGGACCGGGATGGATCCGTTTTTCGTCGCTTCGATGGCCAGGATAGTGGCGGCCGAGGGTTCCGTCCGCGGTCCGCTGGGCGCCGAGCAGCTGCGCGAGCTCAAGCGTACCGGGCTCACCGACGACGCCGTGGCGGCTGCCTCCGGCACCTCGACCGAGGTCACCCGTGGGATCCGGCAGGCGCTCGGCATCTCGCCGACGTACAAGTCCGTGGACACGTGCGCGGGGGAGTTCCCGGCGCAGACCCCTTACTACTACTCGACCTACGAGACCGAGGACGAGGTCGATCGGGGGGACAACGCCTCCGTCGTGGTTCTTGGCAGCGGGCCCAACCGCATCGGTCAGGGTATAGAGTTCGACTACGCCTGCGTCCACGCGAGCTACGCGCTCTCGGAGAGCGGCTTCGACGCGGTAATGGTCAACTCCAACCCCGAGACCGTGTCCACGGACTACGACACCTCGACCCGCTTGTACTTCGAGCCGCTCTCCGCCGAGCACGTCCTCGAGGTCATCAGGCGCGAGGATCCGGAGGGCGTGATCCTGCAGTTCGGCGGTCAGAGCCCGCTCAAGCTTGCGCGAGAGCTCGAGGGGGCTGGCGCCAGGATATTGGGCACCTCCCCGGACGCGATAGACCTCGCGGAGGATCGCTCGCGCTTCGGCCAGCTCCTGAGCGAGCTCGGCATCCCGCACCCCCGCTTCGGTACCGCTTCCACTCCGCAGGAGGCGCGCGAGGTCGCCCGAGAGCTCGGATACCCCGTGGTCGTGAGGCCCTCTTACGTGCTCGGCGGCAGGCGGATGGAGATCGTCTACGACACGGAGGACCTCGACCTGTATCTCAGGACCAGCGCCGACACAAGCGCGGGACATCCGACCCTGATCGACAGGTTTATGGAGGACTACGTCGAGGTAGACGTCGACGCGGTCTGCGACGGGGAGGACGTATACATCGGCGGCATCATGGAGCACGTCGAAGAAGCGGGCGTGCACTCCGGGGACTCCTCCTGCGTGACGCCGCCGATCACGATCCACCGGGCGCTGCTGGACAAGATCGAGGAGTACACCAGGCGCCTGGCGCTGGCGGTCGGGGTCTTCGGGCTAATGAACGTACAGTTCGTGGTGCGGGGTGAGGACGTGCTTGTTATCGAGTGTAACCCGCGAGCGTCGCGCACGGTGCCGTTCATCTCCAAGGCGACCGGGGTGCCGCTGGCCAAGGTCGCCACCAGGGTCTTGCTCGGCGAGAAGCTGCGGGACATGCGGCTCCAGAGGTCACAGAACGGTCATTTCTCGGTCAAGGCTCCCGTTTTCCCCTTCGACCGGTTCGCCGACGTCGACCCCCTTCTCGGACCGGAGATGCGTTCGACCGGTGAGGCCATGGGGATAGACCGGACCTTCGGCGGGGCCTTCGCCAAGGCCCTGACGGCGGCGGGGCAGACGCTCCCGACCTCGGGACGGGTCTACGTTTCGGTCGCCAACCGGGACAAACGGGCCGTGGTCCTGATCGCGCGCGCCTTTGCGGATCTCGGGTTGGAGATCTGCGGGAGCGAGGGGACGGCCGAGGTCCTGAAAAACAACGGCCTTCCGGTCACGGTGGTGCCGAAGATAGGCGAGCTCGGCGGGGACGTGCTTGCCATGATAGAGAGCGGCGGGGTGGACCTGATCCTGAACACCCCCTGGGGACGCGGGGCGCGCACGGACGGGTACCTGATCCGGCGCAAGGCCCTCATGCACGGCGTCCCTTGCATCACGACGCTTGCGGCAGCGGCCGCGGCTGTCCAGGGTATCGAGGCCAAGATCCGGGGCGGAGCCCGGCGTGTCAACTCGCTTCAGGGACTCTACGCGGCCCAGACATGAGGTTCCACGGCGTACAGGTCCGGGAGCGGCGGGAGATCGGCAGGTACGTCGTGCTCCGTTACCGCTGGACCGGCCCGATCGAGCCTGGCCAGTTCGTTATGGCCCGGCCGGCCGGCTTCCCAATCACCTTCGATCCCTTCCTGGCGCGACCGTTCTCGGTCTACGACCACGACGGCGAGTGGGCAGACCTCCTGTTCGAGGTGCGCGGGCGCGGCACTGCGCTGCTCGACACGGCCGAGCACATCGAGGTAAGCGCGCCGCTAGGCCGCGGCTTTCGCCTGCATCCGCGTCCGCACAGGGCGGCGTTGCTCGGCGGGGGGGTGGGCATTGCGCCGCTGAAGATCCTGGGTCGGCGCTTGAGCGCGCTCGGCGTGCCGCACGACACGTTCGTGGGGTTCGCCGACGCCGCTACCGCCGGCGCCGCCGAAGACCTCGGCGCGGCCACCGTGGCTACTGTGGACGGCTCTGCGGGGACGCGCGGCACGGTTCTCGATGCGGTCCCCGACCTCGAAAGCTACGCTGCGGTCTACGCTTGCGGCCCCAACCCGATGCTCGCCGCGGTAAAGCGCGCGGCAGGCCGCGACCAGCTGTGCGAGCTATCGGTGGAGGAGCGGATGGGTTGCGGCAACGGCTCATGCAACGGCTGCGCGGTCCCCGTGCGCGGGGGCTGGTATGTGAGGTCGTGCGTGGAGGGACCGGTTTTCGACGCGGAGGTCCTGGCGTGGTAGTCCACGAGAGGTCGACCGGATCCAGGTTCGCGGTGGAGCTCTGCGGCATACCCCTCAAGACGCCCCTGATTCCCGCCTCCGGGACGCTCTCGAAGGAGGCGATCGGAGAACTCGAAGGGGTCTTCGGCGCGATGCTGCCGAAGACCACGACGCCGTCGCCGCGGGCAGGCAACCCCCCGCCGCGGGTCGCGGAGACCTACGCCGGCATGGTCAACTCGATAGGCTTGCAGAATCCGGGCGTGGACAAGTTCCTCGAGGACCTCGACGCGTTCGAGACCGGGATCCCGCTTTTCGTTTCGGCCGCCGGGGATACGGTCGAGGAGTTCGGTACCCTGTGCGAGCGCCTCGGCGCCGACGACAGGACCTCCGCGATCGAGCTGAACCTCTCGTGCCCCAACGTGGAGTGCGGGGGGCTGACCTTCTGTGCGGGACCCGCCTCCGTCGAGGAGGTCGTTGCGGTATGCCGCCGGGCCACCACCAAGCCTATCTTCGCCAAGCTCACCTTCGAGGGGGTAGTCGAGAACGCGCTCGCGGCCGAGGCCGCTGGCGCCGACGCGGTGACCGTCATGAACACGATCCCCGCCCTCACGATCGACGCCAGCGAGCGGCGGGCGCTCGTCCGCGGCGGCCTCTCGGGGCCCGCCATAAAGCCCGTAGCTTTGCGGGCCGTCTACGACGTCTCAAGAGCCGTGGGTGTGCCCGTGCTGGGGAGCGGCGGCGTAGGTAGCGGGGTCGACGTCGCGGAGTTCATGCTCGCCGGTGCCACGGTCGTGCAGGTCGGGACCGCGAGCTTCGTCAGGGACCCGAGAGAGATACTCGGCGAGTTCGCCGCCTACCTGGAGAAGGTTGGGCTGAGGGCCGACCAGTTGAACGCCGCTTTGCAGGAAAATTAGGTGTCGGACGCGAGATATAGCGCTCGATGATATACTAGCCGGTCGATGTTGAGGCGGGCACCAGAGAGGACGACGCAGGAGCGCCGCAGCGCGCTCGAGGAGGCCAACCGCGTGCGTTTCGCGCGGGCCGCCGCCAAACGCGAGCTAAAATCCGGGAAGCTGGGCATCTACGATCTGCTCATGGACCCGTCGGAGGAGCTCAAGGGCGCCAAGGTCGAGGAGATGCTCCTAGCCGTTCGGGGCATGGGGCGCATAAAGGTCACGCGCGTCATGCGCGAGGCCGGGGTCAGCCGCTCGAAGACCCTCGTCGGGCTCACCCACGGCCAGAGGGACCGGCTGATCAAGGCTCTGGGGTGCGAAGAGGAAGTCTGATCGTCGTCTCCGGGCCCTCCGGAGCCGGCAAGGACACCCTTATAGGGGATGCCCTCGAAGCGATACCCGAGTTGTCCCTTATCGCGTCGGCCACGACGCGCAGGCCGCGGCCCGGGGAGGTAGAGGGCAAGGACCACGTATTCCTATCGCGCGCGGAGTTCGAGCGGTGGATCGAGGAGGAACAGCTGCTGGAGTGGGCCGAGTATTCTGGTAACCTCTATGGGACACCGCGCGAGAGCGTCGAGGATCTGCTGCAGAAGGGGCGCTCCGTTATCCTGAGGATCGAGTTGCAGGGCGCGCGGCAGATCAAGGAACGTCGCCCCGACGCGGCGATGGTCTTCGTCCGGGCGCCTTCGCTCGAGGAGACTCGCCGACGTCTGGAGAACCGGGCCACGGACAGCTCGGAGTCGGTCGAGAGCCGGATGGCGACCGCAATGCGGGAGGTCGCGGCGCGCGACGAGTTCGACCACGAGATAGTCAACGGAGACCGCGGGCAGGCCCGCCAGGAAATGATCACAACGCTAAAGAGAATCGTAGCAGGAGGAGACGCAGATGCACGACCTGAAGATTGACGAACTGCTGGGCAAGGTCGATTCCAGGTACGGCCTGGTCGTGGCCAGCGCCAAGAGGGCGCGCCAGATCAACGAGTACACCGCGACCCTCGGGCTCAACGACGCCCTCGGCATCCCTGGTCCGCAGGTACACACCCGCTCCCAGCACCCCCTCAGCATCGCCATAGAGGAGCTGCGCGACGGTAAGCTCGAGGTCGATATCGGAGACCCTGATGAGGCCGGCGCCGCTGGCGGCGACGACTTCCTGAGCGCCACGCCGGGCGAGACCCTCGTCGCCGACGAGTCGGAAGAGGTGCCGACCGAAGACGAGGGCGCCGCCTAGGCACTCGAGCCCTTGATCCTGCACCTGGTCGGCCCGGCCCCTGGCGCGCTGGAGGCGCCCGGGATAGCCCGGGAGGTGGCGGAAGCCGGCCATCCGGTGCAGGTGATGCTGGAACCACACGCTCGCGGCTTCGTCGGGCCCGCGGCGTTCGAGGGACGTCTCGTCGATGAGCCAACCGAGGCTCCCGAGGCCGCGATTTTCGCGCCCGCTACGGCGGGCACCATCGCCAGGCTTGCCCACGGCCTCGATGACGATTACGGAGCCCGTTTCGCCGTCGTAGTTCCCGACCTCGACGCCGGCACGGCCAACCATCCCGCCGTCGGCGAAAACCTGACGCTACTGCGTGAGCGCGGCTTTCTGGTGGTCGAAAGCCCCGATGGGACTATGGCGCCGGCCGGTGAGGTTGTCGCCGCCGTGGTCGGGGGTCTCGGGGGACCCATGGGCGGGCTGCATGTGGTGGTGACGGCGGGCGGCACGCACGAGCCGATCGACAGCGTGCGGTACATCGGAAACCGTTCGTCGGGGAAGATGGGACTCGCCATCGCGCACGAAGCGCTGCGGCTTGGCGCGCGGGTGACCGTGGTGGCCGCCAACGTCGCGAAGAGGGAGCCTGGCGCGCAGACCCACGACGTCGAGACGGTCGAGGAGTTGCGTTCTGAGGTCCTGGAGTTGGCGTCAGGGGCGGACGCCCTGGTTATGGCCGCGGCGGTCTCAGACTTCGCGCCGGCCTCGCCTGCGGGGGAGAAGATCCGGCGCGGAGAAGGTGGGCTGAGCCTCGAGCTGGTCCCGACCGCGGATATCCTCAAGGCGGTCAGGGAGAGGTATCCGGAAATGTTTGTGGTAGGATTCGCCGCGACGCACGGCGACCCGGTCGCGGACGCCCGCGCCAAGCTCGAATCCAAGGGCGTTAACCTGGTGGTCGGCAACGATATCTCACGCGCCGGTCTCGGGTTCGGCAGCGACGAAAACGAGGTCCACATCGTGGGCCGAGCGGACGAGCGATTCGTCCCTCGCGCAACTAAACGGGAGATTGCGCGCGCTATTCTGGAAAGCTTGTTGACGGAGATGGGCAAAGAGAGGCAGGGTTAGATGGCGGAGAAGACGGTCGGGTCCACCGCCTGGAGCGCGGCGGACGATCAGAAGCTGAGGACGTCGCACCTGTTCACCTCGGAGTCCGTCACCGAGGGGCACCCCGACAAGATAGCCGACCAGATCTCCGACGCCATCCTCGACGCCGCCCTCGCCGACGACCCCACCAGCAGGGTGGCCTGCGAGACGCTCGTGACCACGGGGCTGGTCGTCGTGGCGGGGGAGCTGACCACCGAGACCTACGTGGACATCCCCAACCTAGTGCGCGAGAAGATCGCCGAGATCGGCTACACGAGGGCGAAGTTCGGCTTCGACGCGGCCACCTGCGGGGTCGTGACCTCCATAGACCCCCAGTCGGCCGACATAGCCCAGGGCGTGGACAAGGCCCTGGAGGCGCGCGAGGCCCCAGGGGACGACCTCGAGGAGATAGGGGCGGGCGACCAGGGGATGATGTTCGGCTACGCCTGCTCGGAGACGCCCGAGCTGATGCCGCTGCCCATCACGCTGGCCCACGCCCTCACCCGCCGCCTCTCGGAGGTACGCAAGAGCGGGGAGCTGCCCTACCTCAGGCCCGACGGCAAGAGCCAGGTGACGGTGCGCTACGAGGGGGACAGGCCCGTGGGGGTGGAGAAGGTCCTCCTGAGCGCCCAGCACCGCGACGGGGCGGAGGACCGGATAAGGGCCGACCTCATAGAGCGCGTGATCCGGCCCGCGATGCCCGAAGGGCTCTACGAGGAGCGCACGGCCGAGATCCTGGTGAACCCCACGGGGCGCTTCGTGGTCGGGGGCCCCCAGGGCGACACGGGCCTCACCGGCCGCAAGATCATAGTGGACACCTACGGGGGGGCGGCCCCGCACGGGGGCGGGGCGTTCTCCGGCAAGGACGCGACCAAGGTGGACCGCTCGGGTTCGTACGCCGCGAGGTGGGTGGCCAAGAACGTGGTGGAGGCGGGGCTGGCGAGGCGGTGCCTGATACAGGTGGCCTACGCCATCGGGGTGGCGAGCCCGGTGAGCGTGATGGTGGAGACCTTCGGGACGGCGGAGGTGGACCCCGCGGCCATAGGGGCCCTGATCCGGGAGAACTTCGACCTCAGGCCCGGGGCGATCATCCGCGACCTGAGGCTGCGCGAGCCAATCTTCGCGCGCAGCGCCTCCTACGGGCACTTCGGCCGGCGCGAGCCCGGCTTCACGTGGGAGGAGACCGAGCGCTCAGCCGAGCTGCGCCGCGCCGCCGGCCTGTAGGTGCCCCAACCGGTTGTGAGCCCGACATCTCGCGCGCCGGGCGCGGCGAGGGTCAGCCTCTTGATCCCCACGCACGCCATCCCGCCCCTGAGCTACGGGGTGCCTGAACGTTTTCGCCGGGCCGTGCGCGTCGGGACGGCTGTGGTCGTGCCGCTCTCCGGGCGCCTCCGGGTCGGGATCGTGGTCGCCACGGCGGCGGGGGATCCCGACGCCAGGGAGGACGTTAGGGACGTCGCGGGCTGGCTCTCGCTCGCGCCGGAGCTGGTGGAGCTTTGCGAGTGGATCTCGGTCGCGGCGGCCGTGCCGCTGCCTGCCGCATTGCGCGCCGCGCTTCCGCCCGGGCTGGACACCGGCAGGTACCTAGTGTCCCGTCCCGACGTGGACTGGCGCTACGCGCGCGGTGAGTTGGTCACCCGCGCGCGCCTGAAACGCGACCTGGGCTCCGAAGGATTGCGAAAGGCGGAGATGGAAGGGCGAATCGCGCTCTCGCCTGCCGTGCCGGAGCGGGCCACCGGGGAGTTGGCCATCGTCAGGAGAGCTGCCTCCCCGGACCTGAGCCGCGCTCCCCGCCAACGCAGGCTTATCGAGGTGCTCGAAGAGCACGGCGGCGAGCTCCCGACCTCCGCCTTGCTGGCCGAGGCCGACGCGGCGCGGAGCGCCCTGCGCGAGCTGGTCAGGCGGGGCGCCGTGACGCTCGAAGAGAGGCCGGAGCCGCTCCCGATATCGGCCGCCGAGGATGCCGTGGACGTGAACGACTTCGATCGCCAGGCGAGGCCAGCCGTCAAGCGCGGCGGCGCGTTTGTGTGGAGGGTGCCCACCTCTGAGGGAGCCGCGGCGGCGGCTGCCCTGGCCAGGGCTGCGGTAGAGAGGGGAGAGCAGGCGATCGTGCTGGCACCGGAGATCGACCGGGCCGAACGACTCGTCGAAGTGCTGCGCCGGGCGCTGCCCGCCGGTACGAAGGTGGCGCCCTACCACAGCCGTCTTGGGCGGACACGCGCGGCGCTGTACGAAGCGACGCGGGCAGGAGCCGTCGACGTAATCGTGGGCACCCGATCCGCGGCGCTGCTGCCGCTTGCGCGGGTAGGGATGATCTGCGTCGTCGACGAACCGAACGAGGGCCACAGGGCCGATCCTGGCTTCGAGGGCTTCCCGATGCACGTGCGTGACGTCGCCTTCGCGCGAGCGCGGATCGAGGGGTCAGGGGCAATCTGCCTCTCGCCCTTCCCTTCGCTGAGGCTCTACGCGGGCGTGGGCCGACGCAGTGTACGTGAGCTTTCGGCTCGGACGCCGGCCCGCTGGCCGTCGATCCGGATAGTGGACACGCGCGGCTCGGGCGTTTCGTTGAGCGCCACCGCGCTCGACGCTTGTTTGGAGATCCTGGAGCCGGGGGGAAGTATCGGCGTCGTGGCGAACAGGCTCGGTTTTGCCACGGCCGTCACCTGCAACGGCTGCGGTACCGTGCGCGCTTGCCCCGACTGCGAGCTCCCCCTTACGCTGAACGACCGGACCGGGCTACTTTTCTGCGGCCGCTGCGGCCACCGGGAGAGAATGGCGGACCGATGCCGGGTGTGCGGGTCCGACCGCGCCAGCCCTGTGGGGCTCGGCGTCGCCGGGGTGAGGGCGGAGCTCTCCGCTCGCCTGGGCGGGCCGATCGGGCTGCTCACCGCGAGCGAGAGCGAGGCTGTAAACGAGCCGGTGGTCGTCGGGACCTCGCGCTATATCCTCGCGAAGCGCTGGGACGCCGTCTTTCTTCCCGAGGTCGACTCCCTACTGTTTGGCTCGGGCACAACGGCACTGGAGCGCGCCTTCCGGCTCGTCTACGGGGCCGCGGAAGCCTCCGGCGAGTTGCTCGTCGTCCAGACACGACTTCCCCGCCACCACGCGCTTCGGGATGCGGCGCGCGGCGACTATCCCGCGTTCGCCGCAGCCGAGTTGCCCCGTCTGCGTGCCCTGGGCTACCCGCCGTTCTCGCACTTGGCTTCCGTGACTCTCGAGGGGCAGGGGCGGGCGGTCCGCGGTGCGGTAGAATCGCGCCTGCGGCCTGCGCTGGAACCGGCCGTGGAGCTTTCCGGGCCGGTCCCGGTCGCGCCCGCAGGGGCGTCGCCGAGCTGGAGGGTTCTGCTCCGGTCCCCGGACCGCTCGGCCGTGGCCAGCGCCGCTACTAGGGCGGCCCGGCTGTTCGCGCAGAGGCGAGGACCGAAGGCGCGCGTTGTCGTGGATCCCGAGGAGGTGTAAGAGACATGGCGCTCGAAGTCAGAACGTTCGGCGACCCGGTGCTCAAGACCCGAGCCACCCCCGTCGATGCATTCGACGATGTGCTTGCGCACCTGGCCGCGGAGATGCTTTCGACGATGCGGGAGCATGAGGGCGTGGGGCTGGCCGCCAACCAGGTCGGCCGACTGAAGCGGATCCTGGTCGTCGGCACCGAAGACGAGGAGTACGTGATCGTCAACCCATCACTCGAGGAGGTCTCCGAGACAAAGGAGACCGAGATGGAAGGGTGCCTTTCGATACCAGGAATCCAGGTCGAGGTCGAGAGGGCGACCGGTGTGACGGTCAGCGGCAAGGATGCCACGGGCGCCCCGCTGCGAATAGAGACCACCGGTCTGCTCGCACGTATCTTGCAACACGAGATCGACCACCTCGACGGCGTGCTGATCCTGGACCGCACCGACCGCGCCTCCCGCAAGGCCGCGATGCGCGAGCTGCGTGAGCGTATGGTCGCCCAGAGCTAGCCCCCCTCCTGATCGCCTTGAAGGTAGCTTTCGCCGGCACCCCCGAGTTCGCCGCCACGATACTGCGCGGCATCGTATCCTCCGTCCACGAAGTGGGCCTCGTGGTCTCGCAGCCGGACGCCCGCAGGGGGCGCGGCCGCGTCTTGAAGCGTACCCCCGTGGCCGAGCTCGCCCTGAGCCTGGATATTCCCCTGAGCCAACCGTCCCACATCTCCGAGGTGTCAGCGCAGATCTCGGATCACGACGTCCTCGTCGTTGCGGCCTACGGGCAGATACTGCGCCCCGACACCCTCGACGCCGCAAGCCGGGGCGCCTGGAACGTTCACGCCTCGCTCCTGCCAAAGTATCGGGGCGCGGCCCCGATCGAGAGGGCGATCATGGCCGGTGAAAAAACGACCGGGGTGACCGTGATTCGTATGGACGAAGGCCTGGACACGGGCCCGATGGCTCTCGACCTACCCGTCGAGATTACGCCAGAGGCTACCGGCGGCGAACTTACGGGTCTGCTGGCCGAGGCTGGGGCTAAAGCTATTGTCGAGGTTCTGGATCGGATCGAATCTGGCACCGTCAACCTTGTCGAACAGGACAGTCTACTTGCCACTTATGCTGCCAAACTGACGGAAGAGGACTTCGAGATCGAGTGGGGCCATGGGGCTCGGGAGGTCGTGGATCTCGTCCGCGCCCTTTCGCCGCGTCCGGGCGCGAGGGCGCATCATCCCGCCTACGAGGGCCCCGTGAAGATCTGGCGCGCCCGATCGTCGCACGGCGAGGCCGCCGAGCTTGCGGCAGCCGAGATCGGGGTACACAGCGACCAGCTCTTCGTGGGATGCGGTTCCGGGGGGATAGAAGTGCTGGAACTTCAGGTGCCCGGCGGCAGGCGCCTGGCCGCACGGGAATTCCTGCGTGGTAACGCCCTGGAGGGGGCTTTCCTGCGGTAAGCGGCGGTGCGCAAGGCTGCGCGTCGAAGGGCCGCCCGGGATGCCCCGGATGGGCGCAATCGGCTTGCGACAGTGCTAAACTGCCCGAAGAATCCGGCGAGCGTTTCGACGGGGGAGGACCAAGATAAGAGAGCCCGAAGCAGCCACTTCCATGCCTGAACCCGAGGTCGAGATGCAGCGTATAGGCTTCGACGACGAAGTGAGGGTAGCGATCGTTGGGGCCGGCGGCTACGGACGGGTCGCCCTGGACGTGCTGCTTGCCAGCGGTCTAGGGGAGTTGGTACTCGGGTTCTACGACGACGCCCACTCGGCGTTATCGGGTGAGGTAAGGGGCGTTCCCATACTCGGCGACGTGGGCATGCTCAAGAGCATGTTGTCCGTGGAGCCGGTGCACGTGGTGATGGCGATCACGGACAACGGCGCGAGGCTGAAGGTCGCCAACTCGCTGCGCGCCCTGGGCGCCCGGTTTCTGACCGTGGTGCACCCTTGCGCATACGTCTCCCAGGCCGCCGTGGTGGGTGACGGGTGTGTGGTGGCGGCAGGCGCCGTCGTGCATCCGGACGCGGCCGTGGGCAGCCACTGTTACGTGGGCCCGCACTCTGTCGTGGACCGGGACGCGGAGATTGGGGCGGGTACGTGGGTCTCGGCGGGCAGCGTCCTCGGGCCCGGCTCTCGCGTCGGCGCCAGGGTCGTTCTCGGACCGAACTCGAGCGTCGAGCGCAAGGCGGTCGTGGCTGGTGACGTGGAGGTAGGGGCGCTGCGCAGCGTCGAGCGGGAAGGGGGTTGAGCTCGCGGTTGGGGGGCCGCGCGCGGGAGGTGCTGGGGGCGTGGATCGCCTAGGCGGGTTCGGACCAATCGGTTCCCGGACCATCGGGCTGGACGTCGACCGGGGCGCCCTCAAGGCCGTCCAGATCTCTAGGAGCGCAGACGCGCTCAGCTTGCGCCACGTCGGTTACCATCGGCTGCCGCCCGGTGCCGTGGTCGACGGTGAGGTCGGTGACGCCGACCTGCTTGCCTCGGAGATTCGGGAGTTCTGGTCCTCGCACTCCTTCAGGGGTAAATCCGTGGTCCTCGGGGTGGCGGGGGGAAGGGTGGTCGTTCGCCTCCTCGATTTCCCGCGCATGGAGCCGGAGGATCTTCAGAGCGCCATAACGTTCGAGGC
Source organism: uncultured Rubrobacteraceae bacterium (assembly GCA_963800975.1). GTDB lineage: Bacteria > Actinomycetota > Rubrobacteria > Rubrobacterales > Rubrobacteraceae > JALYGY01. The sequence goes on from CAWDDB010000008.1 coordinate 82,007, forward strand.
CCAGGAGCACATCCCCATGCCGCTCGAGGAAGCCGTCCTCGATTACGTGGTGTTGGGACCGCAGGACGAGGGATCCGACCTCGACCGCATTCTGCTCGTGGCGGCGCACAGGGAGATGATCGGGGGCTACACCTCGGCGCTGCGGGCGGGTGGCCTGAAGGTGGAGGGGGTAGACGTCAAGGCGCTCGCCCTCACCCGTTCTGCGCTCCCCGACACCTTCTTCGACGAGGGCGCCACGCTTCTCCTCGACGTAGGCACCGAGATCACGAACCTTGCGATCACGCAGGGGGAGACCCCCACGCTCACCCGCTTTATACCGGTTGGCCTGGACAGGTTCGTCGAGGCCGTGTCCGAGGCCGCGGATCTGCCCGAGGATCAGGCCGAGGGGGAGGCGTTGAACCCTCGGGTCGGGCTGGGCCACGAGGCGGACGGAGAGGAAATCGACGAGGGGGACGCGCTGGAGGAAGAGGACGGGTTCGACCCCGCCCTCGTCTACGACGTGCGCAGGGGGCTGGAGGAGGCGTTGCAGGCGCTGGCCGAGGACGTGCAACGATCCATCGAGTACCATCATTCTCAGCCTGGAACAAGGGAGGTCAATCAGGCATTCGTTTCCGGAGAAGGGGCCCTGATCCCCGGATTCGACGCCTACCTCGGCGGGCTTCTCGGGTTCGAGGTCCGCCGCGCCCACGCGGCGGGCAAGCTCGGCGCCAACAAGTCCAACATCTCCGACGAGCAGCTGCGGGCGATGGAGCCTGTGTTGACGGTGGCCCTTGGCCTCGCGATGGAGGACGAATGAGGCGCGTAAACCTCCTGCCGCCCGAAGAGCGCCGCGGTGCCGCCGAAAGGCTGCGCGGTGGGCCCGCTGGCATACTACTCGTCGCCGCCGCCGTCGCGCTCATCGCCATGGTCGGCGTGTACCTCATCCTTCTCATCCGGCTCAACGGCGTGGAGAACGAGCTGACCTCGCTCCAAGGGCAGATCGCTGAGCAGAACGATCGCCTGGTCGAGCTGGCGCCGTACAGGGACCTGCAGGCCCGCCTGGACGCCAAGAAGCCCGTGGCCGACGGCATCTTCAGGACGCGTTTCTTGTGGGGCGACTTCCTCGAGGGCCTCGCCTTCGTCATACCGGAGAGCACCGCGCTGGAGACCCTCACGGCCGAGGCGGCCCCGGTAAGCGTCGACGCGCCGCCCGAGCAGCCGCTCGAACCGCCCGGGGCGGTCACCTTTACGGGGATCGCGCTACCGCGCTACCAGAACGTCGCCGACTTCGTGGTGCAGATGAACAATTTGCGGTTCCTCTCCAACGCCGAGCTCAACTCGGCCGAGCTCGACCGCGAGGCTTTCGCGCAGCCCGCGATCAGCTTCGAGGTCGCCTCCGAGCTGATCACGGTCGTGGGAGAGAACGGGACGGAGGTCCGGCTCGACACCGGGGTACCGGGCGAGTCCGCCGGCGCCGGCGAGCCCTACCAGGCCCGCGTCCAGCGCCGGGTGGAGGAGCGGTAGTGGGCCGCAACGAGCGCAGGTTGCTCCTGGTCGGGGCGGGCGCGATCGTGCTCGTGGTGGTGGCCTACTCGCTGTTATTGTTGGGGCCGCTGATGGGTCGCCTGGACGCGAGCGCCCAGGAACGCGATGCCAGGGAGGCGCAACTCGAGAACCTTGAGCAGGACGTGGCCGAGCTCGAGGCGATCCAGCGCAACGCCCCGGAGACCGAGCGCCAGCTGCTGGAGTACAGCAAGCGCATCCCGACCCAGCCGCAGATCGAGACGCTCCTCATCCAGATAGAGGAGGTGGCGGACGCCTCGGGCGTAACCCAGCTCTCGATAGAGCCAGGGAACCCGGCGCCGCCGCCCGGGGGTGGCGATTACTCCGTCGTGCCGATTACAATGTCCTTCGAAGGCACCTACGAGCAGCTCGTGGACTTTCTGCGCAGGACCGGCGAACTGGCCAGGCTGGTGACGGTCAACGGGCTGACCTACGAGGAGGCGACGCGGGAGGGTACCACCCTGCAGGAGATCGAGCAGGTGCTTGAGGTCGAGATAGAGGCCGAGGTGTACTTCCAGCCATCCGTCGGGCCTTCCGAGGTCCCGTCTGGGGACGCTCCGACGGCCCCCGAACCGGAGGAGACTGATGCTCCGTAGGGTGGGGGAGTCGTTTCTCGGCGCGGGACGTCGGGTTGGCAGCTTCGGCTCGGGGGTCGTCGACACCTTCTTGCGCGACAACAAGGTCATTCCGGTCGTGCTGGCACTGCTCGCCCTCGTCGTCTTCGCCTGGATAGTGGCGGGCGCGATGCTCGGCGGTCCCCAGGGGGAGCCCGTCTCGAACAGGGCGCAGGTGGCCCAGGCAGAGGACCCAGGCGCCTCGGACCCGCCCGCTCCCGAGGTGGACAACCCGAACGTCGACTCCTACGCGGCCTACCAGTTCAAGGACCCCTTCAGGCAGCTGGTGGCCCCGGCCGAGACCACCACGACGACCACGCCAACCACCGTGCCGGCCACCACGCCGGCCACGACCCCGACCCCAACGACGACCCCGACCACCACGCCGACAGACGACCCCGCGGGCGGAGATGACGGCGGCGGGGATCCGAGCCTGACCGGATCCGACTCAGACGGCGACGGTCTCTCCGACCGGAGGGAGTTCGATCTCGGCCTCGACCCGGCGAACCCGGACTCCGATGGGGACGGTACCCTCGACGGTCAGGACGACGAGGCGAGCGGGCGTGGCGACGCGGGCGACGCCGGGGAAGACGGCCGGGGCGACGGACCCAGGAGTGGCGATGGTGGGCGCGCGACGCGAGATCTGCCCGAGAGCGGGGGTAGGGTTCCCTCCCCCTAGGCGGCGTCCGTCGCGGGCCGTACGGGCAGAAACCGGTGTTTTGTATTAGCCTCTGCGAGGTTGTCGGAGGCGCTGTTTGGAGAGGTTGCGGTTACGGTGAGATTCGGTTTTTCGACCGCGGGTGAGTCGCACGGGCCCGGCGGGGTGGTTCTGGTCCACGGGGTGCCCGCGGGCCTCGGGCTCCTGGCCGCCGATGTCGACCGGGACCTGTCGAGGCGGCAGAAGGGCTACGGCAGGGGCGGCAGGCAGAAGATAGAGACGGACGAGGTCGAGTTTATCGGAGGGGTGCGCCACGGCGTCACGCTGGGTTCCCCCGTCGCGATGCTCATCCGCAACGATGACTACGCGAACTGGCGGGACCGCATGTCCCCCGAACCCGTCGAGAAACCGCCCGACCCGATCACGCTCCCGCGTCCTGGTCACGCCGACCTGGCGGGGATGCAGAAGTACGCCTTCGACGACCTGCGCAACGTGCTCGAGCGCTCGAGCGCCCGGGAGACCGCTGCCCGTGTCGCGGCCGGCGGGGTTGCAAGGAAGCTCCTGGCCGAGTTCGGCGTCGACATCCGTAGCGCGGTCTACCGCATAGGCGGGGTGGCCTATCCCAAGGAGCGGGCCGCCCTCGACGCGGCCAAGTCCGACGAGTCCGAGGTGCGCTGCCCCGACCCGGACGTCTCGGAGAAGATGAAGGCCGAGATAGACGCCGCCAGGCACGCGCGCGACGCGCTGGGCGGGGAGTTCGTCGTGGTGGCGGAGGGCTGCCCGCCTGGCCTGGGCTCCTACGTTGACTGGCGCGACAAGCTCGACGCGCGGCTAGCCGCCGCGGTCATGTCCATAAACGCCATAAAGGGCGTCGAGTTCGGCATGGGTTTCCACCTCGCGGCCCGCCGCTCCAGCGAGGTTCAGGACGAGATCCTGCCTGGCGAGGATCACCCCGCGCGGGCCAGCAACCGGCTGGGCGGCCTCGAGGGAGGCATGACCAACGGCGAGCCGGTCGTGGTCGCGGCGGCCATGAAGCCGATCTCGACCATCTCCAGAACTTTACGCACCGTGGACCTCTCGACGGGAGAGCCCGCGCGGGCCTTCAAGGAGCGCGCCGACTCGTGCGCCGTGCCGGCGGCTGCCGTTATCGGGGAGTCCATGGTGGCCGTGGTGCTGGCCGAGGCTTTCCTGGAGAAGTTCGGCGCGGACAACATGACGGATATCAGGGCCGCCCACGACTCCTATATCGAGCGCATAAAGTCCACTGGCCGCGGGGAGCGGACCTGAAAGCTTGCGCGGACCGGTCGCCATCGTGGGCTACATGGGCAGCGGCAAGACCACCGTCGGCCGCATCCTCGCCCGCGAGCTTGGCTGGGACTTCGTGGACCTGGACCGGGAGATCTCGCGCCGCGCCGGGCGAACGATTCGGGAGATCTTCGAGGCTTCCGGCGAGGAACGATTCCGCGATCTGGAACACCTGGCGCTGCGCGACGCGCTCGGCGCCGGCGCCGAGCGCGTGGTCGCCTGCGGCGGCGGCATTATCTTGCGACCGGAGAACCGCGAGCTGCTCGCGCGCGTCCCGACCGTGTTTTTGCGGGCAGACACCGAGATCCTGTTCGGCAGGACCAGGGACGCGAGGCGCCCGCTCAGGGCCGCGTCCTTCGAGGAGTTCGAACGGCGCTACCGGGCGCGCCTGCCGCTCTACGAGGAGGTCGCGGACGTGCGGTTCGCCGCGGACGGGCGGGGACCTCGAGTGCTGGCGGAGGAGATAAAGCGGTGGGTCTCGGACGCGTAGAGGTTGCGGTCGCCCCGCCCTACCCGGTCGTGGTCGGGGCCGGGCTCGAGCTTGGAGATGTCGTCTCCGGCGAGGCGCGGCCTGGGCTAGCCGCGATCCTCACCGACTCCGAGGTCGGACCGCTGCACGCGCCCGCCCTTGAACGCGCCCTCAAGGATGCCGGGTGGCGGGTCGCCGAGCTTACCGAGGTGGCCGCCGGGGAGCGCTCCAAGGGACTCGCGACCTACGGCGAGGTTGTCGGAAGGCTCGCCCGCGCCGGGGTAACGCGGGACGCGACGCTCTTCGCCCTCGGGGGCGGGGTGGTGGGGGACCTGGGCGGGTTCGTGGCGGCGACCTACGCGCGCGGCATCGACCTGGTCGTGCTCCCCACGTCGCTTTTGGCCATGGTGGACAGCGCCGTGGGTGGCAAGGCCGGCGTGGACCTCCCGGAGGGCAAGAACCTGGTCGGGGCTTTCGTGCGCCCGCGCCTAGTCGCGGCAGACCTCAGGTGGCTGGAGACCCTACCCGACCGGGAGATTTCGGGCGGTCTTGCTGAGGTCGTCAAGATGGGCCTGCTGGCTGGCGGGGGCTACTTCGACGCCCTCGAGGCCCTTGGGCAGGCGAGGGAGCGGGAGCCGGAGGCGCTACGGGACTTGATACTGCACTCCGTCCGCTTCAAGGCAGGCGTGGTGGCCGAGGACGAGCTGGAGTCGGGGAGGAGGACCATCCTGAATTACGGGCACACCATAGGGCACGGCCTCGAGGCGGCCAGCGACTACGGCCTGCGGCACGGCGAAGCGGTCGCCGCGGGGATGCTCGCCGCCGCGCACCTGGCCCGTTCGAAGCTGGGGGTAGACCTGGTGCCGTTGCATGCCGAGCTTCTTGGCCTGGCTGGCCTCCCGACCCGGGCGCCAGCCGTCGACCCCGAGCGGGTACTGGCGGCCATGGGCCGGGACAAGAAGCGGCGCCTGAGCGGCGGAGACGAGGCGCACCGATTCGTTCTCCTCGAGGGTGTGGGCCGTCCCGTGTGGGACGTGCCGGTAGGGGAGCACGAAGCCCGACAAGCGATCGAGGCCGTCGTTGGCTAGGGTATTCGTGCTCAACGGCGTGAACCTGGGCACGCTGGGCGAGCGCCGCCCCGAGGTATACGGCTCGCAGACGCTGGCGGAGATCGAGGATCGCCTGCGCCGCGAGTTCCCGGAAGTCGGGATCGAATTTCGCCAGACGGACTCGGAGGGCGAGTTCGTGGCCTGGATCCGGGAATCGGCCGGCTCGGACGGGCTCGTGGTCAACCCGGGGGCCTGGTCGCACTACTCGTACGCGTTGCACGATGCCCTGGAGGCCCTCTCCGTGCCGAAGGTCGAGGTGCACCTCTCGAACGTGCACGCCAGGGAAGCGTGGAGGCGCGTATCGGTCGTCTCGCCGGCCGTCGACGCGGTCGTCGCCGGTATGGGTCCGTCCGGGTACGCGGCGGCCGTCGGGTTCCTGCTTGGACGGTAGAGGTTTCTTGGGCCTGGTTAGTCAGGCAGGCTCTTCGGACGGGCGCGAATCTGTGCGATAATATCGCGGCGTCCGCGCCGGTTCCGAGGTGCGTCGTATCGCGGCGACGAGGCGTATCGAAGGGAAGTTTTTGGCATGATATCCACCAACCAGTTCAGGAACGGTAGCGCCATTAGGGTAGATGGCAAGCGGTTCACCATCCTCTTTTTCCAGCACGTCAAGCCGGGGAAGGGCGCGGCGTTCGTCAGGACCCGGCTCAGGAACCTTGACACGGGTGCCGTGGTAGAGAAGACGTTCAGGGCCGGGGAGAAGCTCGAGGGCGTCCGAACCCAGACGAGGGCGATGACCTACCTCTACAGGGACGGGGACCTGCTGCACTTCATGGACTCCGAGACGTTCGACCAGCTCGCGGTGCCGGTCGAGGTCGTCGGTGATGCCGTCGGCTACATCGCGCCCAACGGAACGGCGAGCGTGCTCTCGGCGGACGGGGAGGTCGTGAGCGTGGAGCCGCCGGCCCACGTCGACCTCGAGGTTGCCGAGACGGACCCCGGGCTCAAGGGGGATACGGCGACGGGGGGCAGCAAGCCGGCGACGCTGGAGACGGGCGTGGTCGTCCAGGTGCCCCTATTCGTGAACGTCGGCGAGAGGGTCAGGGTGGACACGAGAACCAACGAGTACCTGACGAGGGTCTGAACGTTGAGCCGGCGCAGGGCGCGCAAGCAGGCATTTCTCGTGCTCTATCAGAGCGACGTCAACGAGGTACCGGTCGAGGCTACCTTCGAGCGCTGGCGCTCGTACAGGGGCGGGTTGGAAGAGTACGCGGAGCGTCTCGCGCGCGGTGTCGAGGCGGCGAAGGCGGAACTCGACGCGCTGCTCGCCGAGGTCTCGGTCGGCTGGCCCGTGCACCGGATGAGCGCGGTGGATCGCACCATCTTGCGGATGGCGCTGTACGAGATGCGCTGGGTCGATGACGTGCCGCCGGACGTCGCGGTCAACGAGGCGGTGGAGCTCGCGAAGGGGTTCTCCAGCGAGGAGGCCCCCGCGTTCGTGGGGGGCGTCTTGCGCGGGGCGGAGGGCCGCGTAGGGGTGGGTCATGGCCAGGCGGGCTAGCGGCGCGCGCAGCGCGCTGCGCTGGGAGAGACACAGGCGGGTCTTCGAGGAGTACATTCGCGGGCTGAGGTTTACGGGGGAGGCGCGTCTCGCGGGGCTCGAGGAGGCCATGCGCTACTCGATGCTGGCCGGCGGCAAGCGCGTCCGGCCCACGCTTTGCATGGAGGTGGCCAGGGTGTTCGGGGCAGACCCAGCCCACGTGCTACCTTCAGCCGCCGCCGTCGAGCTGATCCACACATACTCCCTCATCCACGACGACCTGCCGGCGATGGACGACGACGACTTCAGGCGCGGGCGCCCGACCGCCCACAAAAGGTTCGGCGAGGCGATGGCGATACTCTCCGGGGACGCCTTCTTCGGCGAGGCCTTGACGCTCATCACCGTGCACCAGGAGGGGAGCTGCCCGCAGGTGCTCGAGGTGGTCAGGGAGCTGGCCGACTCCACCGGGGTCAACGGGATGGTCGGCGGCCAGGTCATGGACATGGACCAGACCGGCGTGGGCTCCGGCGTCGACCTCGAGACGCTGTACATGATCCACAAATACAAGACGGGCGCCCTGATCAAATCCTCCGCGCGCATCGGCGCGATACTGGCCGGCGCGGGCGAGGCGGAGCAGGCCGCGGTCGTCGAGTACGCCTCGGAACTGGGCCTCTGCTTCCAGATAGTCGACGACGTCCTGAACGCGACCTCCACCAGCGACGCCCTGGGCAAGAGCGCCGGGAGCGACGCCGAACAGGGAAAGGCAACCTTCGTTGGTGCCTACGGCCTCCAGGGTGCCAGGCGGGAGGCGGACAGGGTGCTCGAGGGCGCCCTCTCCGCGCTCTCACGGCTCGACGGCGACACCTCGGGCCTCAGGGACCTGGCCGTCTTCGTGCGCCACCGGGAGAGCTGACACCCGCGCATGAAGGACCCGCCGCAGCGGTTGGACGTCTTGCTGGTCGAACGAGGCCTTGCTGAGAGCAGGAGCCGGGCGCAGGGCCTTATCCTCTCTGGCTCGGTGCGCGTTGGGGACACGGTCGTTACCAAGTCCGGCCTCCGCGTCCCGCCCGACCAGCCCCTCTCGGTCGAGAAGCCGGATCAGTTCGTCTCGCGCGCCGGAGACAAGCTGGACGGGGCGCTTGACGAGCTCGGGGTTCGGGCGGCAGGCCGGTCGTGCCTGGACGCCGGCGCCTCGACAGGCGGCTTTACCGACGTTCTGCTGCGGCGCGGGGCCGCGAGGGTCCTCGCCGTCGACGTCGGCTACGGGCAACTCGACTGGTCGCTGCGTAACGACCCGCGGGTCGTCGTTATGGAGCGCACCAACGTGCGTTACCTCGAAGGGAGCGACCTACCTTTTGGGCCAGATCTCCTGGTCGCCGATCTCTCTTTCATCTCCCTGGGCGTCGCCCTGAGAGGCCTCTTCGCCACCACCCCGGCGCTCCTCGAGGCGGTGTTGCTGGTGAAGCCGCAGTTCGAGGCCGGCCCCGACTCGGTTGGCCGCGGCGGGCTTGTGAGCGACCCGGAGGTCCAGGCCGCCGCGATAAAGCAGGTCGCGGCCCACTTCGAGCCGCTCGGGTTCGGGGCCCGCGGCGTTGCGCGGGCCTCCGTCGCAGGCCGCCGCGCCGGAAACCGCGAGTACCCGCTGCTGCTGGCGCGGGGCCTGCCAACCTCGGTTGAAGAGGAGGACATCCGGAAGGTGGTTGGCCTTGGCTGAGAGGATGGATCCGGGGGAGGTGCGCCGCGTCGGAATCGTCGCCAAGCCGGGGGTAAGCGAGGGCTACTTCGAGCGGCTCGTCGGGGCCCTGGAGAAGCGCGGGGTGGAGATATCCGAGATAAGGCCAGACGACGAGCCGGACGGGGCGACGCGGCCCGATCTGGTCTTCGTCCTCGGCGGCGATGGGACGATGCTCAGGGCGACGAGGATGTTCCCGGGGCGGGTGCTGGTCGGCGTGAATCTGGGTAAGGTCGGGTTCATGTCAGGCATGCTCCCGGAGGAGATAGAGGCGGGCGTCGATAAGGTCTTCGGCGGCGGGCTCGAGGTGCAGCAATACCGCACGCTCGAGGTCAAGGTCGTGGGCGAGGCGGCGCGGCTGGCAGCCAACGACGCCGTGCTGATCAAGAAGCGGCCGCACCAGCTGATCTCCGTGGACGTGCGAATAGGCGGAGAGGAACTCTTCGCCTTCAGGTGCGACGGCTTTATCGCGGCGACGCCGCTTGGCTCCACGGCGTACGCGCTCTCCGCTGGCGGCCCGATCATCAGCGGGGACGCCGGTTGCTACGTGCTCGTCCCCATAGCCCCCCACGCGCTGGTCAGCCGGCCCCTCGTGCTTGGCGTGGATCAGGTGGCCGAGCTCGAGCTCGCGGGCAGGGAGGCGCTCCTCTCGCTGGACGGGGAGGAGCCACGCGAGATCCCCGACGGCGGGAGGGTCGAGATCAAGCTCTCCCGAGAAAGCGTTAGAATAGGCCGGACCGAAGACTGGAGTTGGTGGAGAGCCGTGCGGAGGACCTTCCTGTAGTGTTGACGGAGATCTCCGTCGAGAACGTGGCCCTGATAGAGGAGGCAACCCTGGAGCTTACGCCCGGCCTGAACGCGATCACCGGGGAGACTGGGGCGGGGAAGACGTTGCTCGCGACCGCCCTGCAGCTGCTACTCGGTGGCCGCGCCCGCTCTGAGGCCGTGCGCTCCGGCGCCAGCAAGGCCACCGTCGAGGGCACGTTCTGGCTGCCCGACGAGACACGGTCCGCGACGCTCTCGGAGGCGCTCGGGGACCTGGCCGAGGAGGTGGAGGCGGACGACGGGATCCTGTTGCGGCGCACCCTGACCGAGGAAGGCCGGTCGCGCTGCTACGTGGGCGGGGTGGCGGTCCCGGTCCGGGCGCTAGCCTCTCTCGGCGAGCGGATGGTCTCCTACCACGGCCAGCGCGAGCAGACGCGCCTCACGGAGCCGGCGGAGCAGCTCGCCATAGTGGATGACTTCCTGGACGAAGCGGCCTCGCGCGCGAGGGAAGAGCGCGCGGCGCTCTGGCAAACCGTCGAGGCGGACCGCAGGGAGCTCGCGCAGTTGGGCGCCTCCTCGGAGGCCAGGCTGCGCGAGGTGGACTTTCTTCGTTTCCAGCTGGCAGAGCTCGAGGCGAGCGACTACAGCGCCGAAGAGCTCGCGGACCTCACGCGCGAACGCGAACGCCTGCGCAACGTCACCGACCTCCTGCAGGCGACGGCGGCCGCCTCCGCTGCCCTCTCCCAGGAAGAGGGAGGGGGGGCGATCGACGCCCTGGCCCACGCAGCTTCCGAGCTCGAGCGCGCGTCCCGTCACGACGACGCTCTCTCGGCGCTTCACGAACGCCTCGGCGGGCTCTCGGCCGAGCTGGAAGACGTGCTGTACGAGCTCAGATCCTACGTGGAGGGGCTCGAGGCCGACCCAGCCCGCCTGGAGGCGGTCGAGGAACGCCTCGCCGCCCTCAGGGCCCTCGAACGCAAGTACGGCGACGTGGTGAGCTACCTGGAGGATGCCAGGGGACGGCTGGCCCGACTCGAAAACCTGGACGAGGAGACGGCCGGCCTGGAAGCGAAGATCGAAGAGGGGGAGGCACGGCTCGGTGAGCTGGCGGAGATCGTCACCGCCGGGCGGCGAAAGGCCGCGGAGCTCCTGTCTTCGAAGGTGCAGGAGAACCTTGCCGACCTCAACCTGGAGAAGACAACCTTCAAGGCCGAGCTCGTCCCCACCCAGCCAGGGCCCACGGGGCTCGAGCGAGCCGAGTTCGTCATCCGGCCCAACCCGGGCGAGCCGGAGCTACCTGTAAGGCGCTACGCCTCCGGCGGGGAGCTCTCGAGGATCATGCTCGCCATCCGGCTCGCGCAGGAGCGGGTGGAGCCGGGCGCGACCTACATCTTCGACGAGGTCGACGCCGGCATCGGGGGCGAGACGGCGACCGCGGTCGGCGCGAAGCTGCGCGAGCTAGGGGAGCGCAACCAGGTCCTTACCATCACCCACCTGCCCCAGATCGCCTCCGAGGCCCTCTCGCACGTCGTCGTCTCGAAGGAGGAGACCGGCGGGCGCACGATAACCCGGATCCGGCGGGTCGAGGGCGAGGAGCGCCGCAGGGAGCTCGCGCGGATGCTCTCGGGCCGCGTGGACAAGGCCTCCCTGGCCCACGCATCTGAGCTCCTGGTTGGTGGGATATGAGGTCAAACGAGGGATTCGGCCTGACCGGCTCGAACGCCGAGTTTCGGCTTTCGGGCAAGGCGATCCTCGGGACGAAGACCAAGGAGATCCTGCCGCTACTGAACGGCGTCACCATACCGATCCTCGACCACGAGAACCTCGACAGGGTAACGGCCGAGTCGCTCGTGGAGGCCGGAGTGAACGCGGTGGTAAACGCGTCGGGCTCCGCGACGGGCGAGTACCCGAACACGGGGCCGTTTATCCTGGCGAGGGCTGGCGTCTACATCCTGGACGGGGTCGGCGCCAAGGTCTTCGAGCGGCTCTCGACCGGGGACGAGATCGAGCTCCGGGGCGACGGCGTATACAAGGACGGGGACCTCGTCGCCGCGGGCGAGCACCTCGACGAAGAGGTGGCCGAACGCAGGCTGCGCGAGAGCCGCGAGTTCGTCGGCGCGGCCCTAGAGAGCTTTGCCCAGAACACGGTGCAGTTCATGCGCCACGAGAGGGATCTCCTCTTCTCGACGCTCGAGATCCCGAAGGAGCTGGCGCGCGAGATCCGGGGCCGCCAGGCCCTCGTGGTCGTTCGCGGCTACGACTACCGGCAGGACCTCGCCGCGCTCAGGACCTACCTGCGCGAGGTAAAGCCTTTCATCATCGGGGTGGACGGCGGGGCCGACGCCCTGCTCGAGGCCGGATGGAGGCCCGACCTGGTCTTCGGCGACATGGACTCCGTCTCGCGGGCGGGCCTCGCGCACGCCGGACGCGTCCTGGTGCACGCCTACCCCGACGGCAGAGCGCCAGGCCTTGAGCGCGTGCGCGCGGCCGGTATCAAGGACGCGGAGACCCTGAGGGCCCCGGGGCTCTCGGAGGACGTCGCGATCCTGCTCGCCGAGCAGTGCGGGGCGGAGCTGATAGTGGCGGTTGGGACCCACGTCGGGCTCGTGGAGTTCCTGGACAAGGGCCGCAAGGGCGCCTCGTCGACCTTCCTGACGCGCCTGAAGGTCGGGGCGCGCCTCGTGGACGCCAAAGGCGTGAGCAAGCTGTATCCCTCGCGCGTCTCGGTGGGACACCTGGTCGCGCTGGTCGTCGCAGGCCTCGTCGCGGTCTCGGCGATCGTCTACTCCTCTACCTCCCTGGCCGATATCTTCCAGATTCTGGCGATAAAGCTGCGTCTGCTGCTGGGCATCTAGGCCATGCCCGACCTCAGGTACCACCTGATCTCGCTAATCTCGGTCTTTCTCGCGCTCGCGATCGGGATCCTGCTCGGCGTCGCCATGGCCGACAGGGGCGTCGTCAGCGCCAGGGTACAGGCGGAGATCACCAGCATCCAGCGGCAACTCGACCAGCAGGAGCGCGAGATCGACCGGCGCGACGCGCAGATCGCGGACCAGGAGGCGGTGCTCGCCGGCATGTCCGAGGCGATGATCTCGGACAGCCTCCAGGACGCCGACGTGGCCCTGGTCGCGGGTCCATACGCGGACCCGGAGGTCTCGGGGGCCGTGCAGAGCGACCTCTCGGAGGCCGGCGCGAACATCACGACCTTCGAGACCCTCCAGCTTCCGCCCCCTGAGGAGGTGACCGCGGCCGAGCTGACCACGACCGAGGCCACCACGCAGCTTGCCTCCGGCTACGCCGACGAGTTCGCCAGGCGGGTACTCGGCTTCGACTCGGATGAGGGCGAGTTCCCCGAGATAATCGTCTTCGTCGGCGGCGGCAGGATCCCCCCGAGGCCGAACCCGGCACCGAGGAAGCCTTGAGGACGGTGCAGAGGAGGGTCTTCGAGATCTGGCTCGACGCGGGCGCGCGCGTTATCGGGGCTGAGCCCACGCAGGCCGGGCGCTCTGAGGTCCCATTCTTCCAGAACGCCGGGGTGCCTTCGGTGGACAACGCGGACCAGGCGGCCGGGCGCGCCGCCGTGATCCGGTGCGCGACCATGGAGGACTGCGAGGGGACCTACGGCACCAAAGAGAGCGCCTCGGAGGCCTTCCCGCCTCCGGGCTGATCCAGGGCTATACACTTACCGCGTGGTGCTAGACCGGACCGCAGTGGTGATTCCGGCGCGCGACGAGGCCGCGACCCTTCGGGCGACGCTGCGCGCCGTGCTCGAGGCCGTCGGCCCGTCCCAACTCATCGTGGCCGACGACGGCAGCCGGGACGCCACGCCGAAGGTCGCAGGCGCCCTCGGCGCGGAGGTCATCGCCGTTGCTCCCGCCGGCAGGAGCCGCGGCAAGGGCGCTGCCCTCCTGGCGGGCCTGCGCAGCGCCCGCTCCTACTCCCCAGAGGCCGTGCTCCTCGCGGACGCGGACCTGGGAACTTCCGCCACCCATCTGGCCTCCCTCCTGTCCGCCCTCGACGCCTCGCACCCCTTCGCGGTCGCTGCCTTCCCGCCGGCCGACCGCGGCGGCTTCGGGCTCGTGAAGCGCTTCGCCCGCCACGCCATCGCCCGCCGCACCGGTTTCGCTCCCCTGGAGCCGCTCTCGGGCCAGCGCGCCCTCCTGACCCCCGTCCTGGAGCGCCTGCCCGGCATCGCCCCGGGCTTCGGCGCCGAGGTGGGCATGACCCTCGATCTCCTCGCCGCCGGGATCGAACCCCTCGAGATCCCGCTCCCCCTCAGCCACCGCCCCACCGGCCGCGACCTCGCAGGCTTCGCCCACCGCGCCCGCCAGGGCCTCGACGTCGCCCGCGCCCTGCGCGGAGCCCGCATCCCGTGGTAGCGGCGGCCTTCGTCCTCGGCGCCGCCCTGACCCTCCTCACCCTCGCCCTCTCCCGCCCTTTCCTCCCCACCCGCCAGAACCACGCGGGCCACCCCATCCCCACCTCGGCCGGCCTGTGTTTTTTACCCATAATACTTGTTGTGTTGGTGGGATCCCTCCTCGGTTACGTCGACGTGGGGGAGGATGGTCTGCTGTACCTGGGGTATTCGCTGGCGGCCGGGATAGTGGGGTTTGCGGACGATATGTGGGGTGGGGAGGGGAATCGGGGCTTCGCGGGGCATCTCGGGGCTCTGGGGCGAGGCAGGGTGACGACGGGGTTGGCGAAGGTGGTCGTGCTCGGGGTAGGGGCCTTGATCTTGGGATTTGCGATGTTCGGCTTCGGCTGGCGGGCGCTCTTCGCTGCCTTTCTGCTGGCCGGGTCCGCGAACCTGGCCAACCTGTTCGACGTGCGGCCTGGGCGGACGCTCAAGTTCGTGGGGCTGGCCGTCGTGGCCCTGGTCTTCGTGGCGCCGGGTGAGGCGGTGCTCGCGGTCGCCGGGGTTATCGGGGGCGCGGTCTCGCTGTTTTATTTTGACCTCAGAGGGCGTATCATGCTCGGTGATGCGGGAGCCGCGATCTGGGGGGCCGTTCTGGGCTACCTCGCGGTGACGAGCGGACCGGGTCTGGTCTGGTGGGTCGCCGGGGGGGCGATCGTCGTCCTCACCGCCGTCGCGGAGTTCTCGTCCATTTCCCGGCTCATAGAGGAGGCAGGAGCATTACGGAGGCTAGATCTTTGGGGGCGTGGTGGCGATGAGTGAGACCAAGTACATCTTCGTTACGGGCGGCGTCGTGTCGTCCATCGGAAAGGGCACGAGCGCGGCGGCGCTCGGAATGTTGCTCAAGTCGCGGGGCTTTCGGGTAGTGTTGCAGAAGTTCGACCCCTACATCAACGTAGATCCCGGGACCATGAACCCCTACCAGCACGGCGAGGTCTTCGTGACCGAGGACGGGGCGGAGACGGATCTCGATCTCGGTCACTACGAGCGGTTTCTCGACGAGAACCTTGGCAAGCTCTCCAACGTCACGACTGGGAGCGTGTACTGGGAGGTCATAAGCCGGGAGCGGAGGGGCGACTACCTGGGGGCGACCGTCCAGGTCATCCCGCACATAACCAACGAGATCAAGAACCGGATCGGGCGCCTGGGCCAGGACAAGGACATCGTCATCACGGAGATCGGGGGCACGGTCGGGGACATAGAGAGCCTGCCGTTCCTCGAGGCCATAAGGCAATTCAGGAACGACGTCGGGAGGAACAACGTCCTCTACGTCCACGTCTCCTACGTCCCGTTCATCGAGGCGGCCGGCGAGCTCAAGACCAAGCCAACCCAGCACTCGGCGCAGCGCCTGAGGGAGATCGGCATAAGCCCGGACATACTGATCTGCCGCGCGGACAGGCCGATGGGCGAGGACATAAAGAAGAAGATCGCGCTCTTCGCCGACACCGAGCTCTCATCCGTGATACCGGCCGAGGACGCGCCCAACCTCTACGCCATACCGCTGAGCCTGCACGACGAGGGGCTCGACGACCTGGCGCTCGAGAAGCTCGGGCTCGGCGCGCCGCCCGCCGACCTGGCGGAGTGGCGCGACCTCGTCTCGCGCATGCTCCGCGCCGAGAGGACCGTCAGGGTCGCGATCATCGGGAAGTACATCAAGCTTCAGGACGCGTACCTCTCGGTCGTGGAGGCCCTCGGGCACGCCGGGGGGGCCAACGGGTTGCGGGTCGAGCTCGACTGGGTGGACTCCGAGCAGCTCACGGACCGGGAGTCCGCCGCCAGACGACTCGCGAGCGCCGACGGGGTCCTGGTGCTTCCGGGATTCGGCCACCGGGGAGCGGAGGGCAAGATCGAGGCTGCACGCTTCGCTCGCGAGAGCGGCACGCCGTATCTGGGGCTCTGCCTTGGCTTGCAGATCGAGGTCGTCGAGTTTGCACGAAACGTCGCCGGGCTCGAGATGGCGAACTCCACGGAGTTCGAGCAGGACACCCCGCACCCGGTCATAGACATCATGCCGGACCAGGTGGGGGTCGAGATGGGTGGCACGATGCGCCTGGGGCGCTGGCCGTGCAAGATCTGCCCGAACACCCTGGCGGCCGAGGTCTACGACGCCGAGCTGGTATACGAGCGGCACCGACACCGCTACGAGGTCAACAACCGCTACCGCGAAGCGCTGCAGGACGCCGGGATGGTCTTCTCCGGCACCTCACCCGACGGGAGGCTGGTCGAGATAGCGGAGCTGAAGGACCACCCGTTCTACATCGGGAGCCAGTTCCACCCCGAGTTCAAGAGCCGCCCGCTTCGGCCACACCCGCTTTTTTACGGCTTCGTGGGCGCGTGCGGGGGCACCTCCCGCGCCGTCCCGGAGGCGGTGGGCAGCGCGGAGGAGCAGGCCGCCAGCTGAGGGCGCCGAGCCGACACGAGCCCGGCCTCGCCAGGGAGCTGGCCCCGAGGCCCCTTGCGTTACTGGCCGCCGAGCCGGCCGGCACGCTCGCGCCCCGCGTTGCGGGGGCGGTCGAGGTGCGGGCGACGTTCGGCTGGCGAACCCCGGAGGAGGTGCCCGAGCTGCCCGCCTTCGCCCCGCCCGACAGCAAGGATGCCAGGTTCTCCTGCTTCGAAGCGGCCGACACGCAGGAGGCCACCCGAAGGCTCACTGGCGACGTACGGGCCCTCAGTCGCGTGGCCCTCGGCGCTGCCCTCGAGGCGGTGATGCGCGAGATCACGGCGTTCGCCGCGCTTACGGAGGCGACGCTGGAGCTGGCGACGGCCCGCGCGCTACCGCCGCGCGTCGCCAGCGCGCGATCGCTGGAGCTACTGGCCCGCGACGTCTGGGAAGCCGGGTACACCGTCCGGTTCGCGCCTTCGTGGACGCCTTCGCCCTGGGCCGACGTCTACCTCGGGGTGCGGGGCAGCGAGGACCTGGCAGAATTCGTCCGGTCACACCCGTCGTGGCACGCGGCCTGACGGGTCCGCCGGTATTGCGCCGCGCGCGCGTTGTCGCCGCTCGGGCCGGCGGCGCCCTGGAGCTGGAACTCCTCGAGGGGCCGCTCGCCGGTCGTACCGTAGACGGCGTCGCCTACGAAGAGCTCGGCGATAGGCCATCTCAGGGGGACGAAGTCTCGGCCAACACCGTTGGCCTCGAGATGGGCCTGGGCACTGGGGGTGTCGCCTTCGTCCTCGCCCCGACGGCGGGTGAGACCGCGCCGACGAACGACAACCACTTCGTCAAGCTTCCGTACACGCCGCTGCAGTTCCCGGCGTCCCCACCTCCACAGGCCGAAGGCCTCTCGGAGGCCGTCGTGGTGGTTCTGCCCCTCCACTCGCACCTGGCCCCGGCGTGCTGCGCGGCGGCCGCGCTGCAACCGGGGCGTCGCGTGGCCTTCGTGTGGCAAGACGGAGGCGCGCTGCCCGTCTCCTTCTCGCGAGCCGTCCCCGAGCTCAAGAGCCGCGGCCTCCTGAGCTCCGTAGTCTCCGCCGGGAGCAGCTTCGGCGGGGACCTCGAGGCACCGAACGTGTATTCTGGGCTCCTGGCCGCGGCTTGCGACGCCGACGTCGTGCTCGTGGGGATCGGGCCTGGGGTCGTAGGCACCGCGACAGACTACGGGCACGGCGGAATGGCCGCCGCCGCTGCCCTCAACGCGGCCTCTTCCCTGGGCGCGAACCCGGTTCTGACCCCGCGGCTTTCCCACGCGGAACCCAGGGAGCGTCATCGCGGCGTCTCCCATCACACCAGGGCCGTCCTGCGGGCCGCGCTCGGACGATGCCGCGTGGCCTTCCCCGAGAGCGCCGGTGCCATCGCCGAGGGGCTACCGGTCAGCCACGACTACGAGACCGTGGGCGCGAGCGCGGCTGGATTGGATGGCCGCTTCGGGGTAACCTTCCGGAGTATGGGCCGAGCATACGCGGATGATCCGGTGTTTTTCGACGCGGCCGTGGCCGCGGTAGCCCTCGCCCTGGGAGGCGCTCGCCGGTGAGGATCGGGGTCCCCAAGGAGGTGGCGCCGGGCGAGAGCAGGGTCGCCCTCGGTCCGCACGCCGTGCACGAGTTGGCGCGCGCCGGACACCGGGTGCTCGTCCAGTCGGGGGCCGGGGAGGGCTCGCAAGCGACCGACGAGGCCTACGAGCAGGCCGGCGCCGTCGTCGTGCCCGAGGTCGCCCGAGTCTACGAGGAGTCCGAACTAGTCGTCAAGGTGCAGGGCCCCGTCGAGGAGGAGCAGGGGTACCTGAGGGAGGGTATGATCCTCTTCGCGTTCCTCTCGCTGCCTGTGAACGCGGCCCTAATGCAGGCGCTCTTGAATTCCCGGTGCGTCGCCTTCGCGATGGAGACGATCCGCGACCGTTCCGGAGGGCTCCCCGTCCTGACGCCGATGAGCGAGATCGCCGGCCGTCTCACGCCCCAGATCGGGGCCCACTACCTCCAGTACCAGTCCGGCGGGCGCGGCATACTGCTCGGCGGGTCGGCCGGCGTGAGGCCGGGGCGGGTCGTGATCCTCGGCTGCGGCATCGTCGGGTCGGCCGCCGCCCGCGTGGCCAGCGGTCTGGGGGCGCGGGTTGTGGTCATGGACCGCGACCTGCAGCGCCTGCGGCGGCTCGAGGAGGTTGGACTCAAGGGCATCAGCACCCTCGCCTCGACCAACATGGCGACAAGGGACGCCGTCCTACAGGCGGACCTCCTTATCGGGGCGGTACAGATCGTGGGCTCGCGCACGCCGGCTCTTGTGAACCGGGAGACCGTCGAGGGCATGAAGGAGGGGGCAGTCATAGTCGATGTGGACGTGGATCAGGGCGGATGCGTGGAGACCTCGAGGACCACGACGCTGGCGGAGCCAACCTTCGTCGAGTCCGGAGTCACCCACTACTGCGTGAAGAACGTGCCGGCCTCCGTCCCCGTCACCGCGACGAGGGCGCTCTCGAACGCGCTGCTGCCGTACGTGCGCGAGGTGGCGGGCCGAGGCCTTGCCGACGCCGTCGCCTCCGACACCGAGTTTGGCCGCGGCGTCGCCGTCGCCGAGGGGCGGGTCGTGGATGCGGTCCTGGCCAGGGCCACCGGGACGGAGCACAACGTTCTCTCCTCGGTCTTGCCGCTCCACTCCGAGGCCAGGTGATGGTCGACCCCGCGGCGAGGGCCCTCTCGGACTTCACGGTAGAGCTCGACGTCTACTCGGGTCCGTACGAGTGGCTCCTCGCGCTCATCCTCAAGGACGAGGTGGAGATCTTCGAGGTACCACTGCGCGAGCTTGTGACGCTCTACCTTCGCTCGCGCGACCCCGACTCGCCGGCGGGCCTCGAGCGCGACACCGACTTCGCGGGCTCGGCGGCCGCGCTGGTGCTCCTCAAGAGCCGCACGCTCTTGCCCTCGCCCGACGAGGAGGATCACGCCGAGGAGGACGCCCTCGCCCCGGAAGAGCTCGCCCAGAGGTTGGAGCGTTACCTGATGATCCGGCGCGGCGCCGAGGCGCTCAGGGGGAGGTTCGCGGCTAACGCCGGCCACCACGGCTCGGCCCACCTGCTCGCGCCACGCCCGGGCCGGCTGCTCCTGGATCGGGACCGGATCCTCGCGGCCGCCCGCCGGTCGTTCTCGCGACCGACGGAGCCCCCCGTGAGCCACCTCGGGCCCATAACCGTGACCCTGCAGGAGCTCGCCTCGGTCATTCGCTCGTCCCTCGCCCGCGGCCCCGTCGCCTACGAGGACCTGATCAGGGACATGGACCGCCTGCGTTCAGCGGTTGCTTTCGCCGCGGCGCTCTCGCTGGCCCACGAGGGCCGCCTGAGGCTCGAACAGCCTGAGCCCCTCGGCCCCCTTACCCTGGAGCCGATCGGGTGAGCGGGGCCAACGGCGCGCAGCCGAAGCCCGCGCACCTGCTCGAGGCGGTGTTGCTGACCAGCGCGCGCCCGATTGATGTCGCCTCCCTGTGCTCCGCGACCGGCCTCCCGGAGAACGTGGCGAGCTCTGCCCTGGCCGAGCTCGCCGACCGCTACTCGCCCGAGGCGTCGGGGATAGTGCTTCGCTTGGTGGCCGGAGGCTACCTGCTCTCCACGAACCCGAGCTGCTCGAATGCGGTCGAGCGTTTCCGCGACGAGGCGCGCCCGGTCCCGCTCTCGGGCGCGGCACTCGAGGTACTCGCCTGCGCCCTTTACCACGGACCCCTGACCAGGGCCGCTATCTCCGAGGTGCGCGGCGTGAACTCCGACGCCGTCGTGCGAGGTCTCCTGGATCGCGGCCTGCTCGCGGAGGTGGGGGAGGACCGCGAACACCCCGGCGCCCCGGCCCTCATCGACGTCACGCAGGAGTTCATCCTCGCCACCGGAGCCTCCTCCAGGGAGGACTTCCCTGCGCTGGAGACCCTGGTGGGGGAGGAGGAGCTCGCCCGCCTGCGTGAGCGCCTCCTCCCGGCGGGCGAATCCCCCCCGGAGCCCGAATAGCGTGCGGCTACAGGCGTTCCTGGCCAGGGCGGGGGCATCCCCCTCCCGCCGCAAGGCCGAGGCCCTGATCTCGGCCGGCCGCGTCACCGTGAACGGGGAGACCCCTACCCTGGGCGCCTCCGTCTCTCCGAACGACGAGATCTTCCTGGACGGACGCCCCGTCTCCTTGCCCGAGACCTTCGCCTACCTGGCCCTCAACAAACCTCCTGGCTACCTCACGACCCTGCGAGACGAGCCGGGCCGGGACCGCGCCACGATTAGCACCCTGATACCGTGCCTCCCCGGCCTCGTTCCAGTCGGCCGCCTCGACGCCGACACCACGGGCCTACTCCTACTGACCAACGACGGCCCATTCGCCCACCGCGTGGCCCACCCATCCTCCGAGATCGAGAAACAATACCGGCTCACCCTCCGCGCACCGGCGCCGGCGGCGGCCCTCGCAGCCCTCGCAGCCGGCCCAACCCTGGAAGACGGCAGGATGCTTTCCCCAAAGCTCGAAAACATACACAGCAACCACCACAAGACCACCCTCGACCTCACCATCCACGAGGGCCGTAACCGCATAATACGGCGAGCATGCGCGGCGGTGGGGCTGGATCTGGTACGACTCGAGCGCACCCGAATAGGCCCCGTCCTTCTCGGGGGGCTGCGCGAGGGCGAGCTACGCGAGCTGACCGAGGAGGAGCTCGGGGCGCTTCCATGAGTCGTGTCTTCGGCGTTCCGGGCACCGACTTCTCGGTCGAGGACGTCCGCGGAGAGTTCCCAGAAACGCTCGAGATACGGCCGCTCGCGCGACCCGCGGATGCCACCGTCGGCGTTCCCGGCTCAAAGAGCGTCACCAACCGCGCCCTTCTGATAGCAGCCCTTGCCGACGGGACCTCTACCATCCAGAACACCCTCTTCTCCGAGGACTCTTACTGGCTCATGCGCGCCATCAGCGAGCTGGGCCTCGGGGTCCGGGCCGACGGCAAGACCGGCGAGACCACGGTCTCCGGACAAACAGGCGTAATACCCCGGAGCGGGGTGGAGGTGTTCGTCGGCAACGCCGGGACGGTCGCGCGTTTCTTGCCGCCGGCGCTCGCGTTGGGGCGGGGGCCTTACGTGGTGGACGGCGCGCCGAGGATGCGGGAGCGTCCGATCGGGGACCTGGTCGACGCGATGCGGCGGCTTGGTGCCGGGGTCGGCTACGAGCAAGACGAGGGGCGGTTCCCGCTGCGCGTAGAGGGGGGTGGGATCCGTGGCGGGAAGGCCACGGTGCGCGCGGGGAGCTCTAGCCAGTTCGTCAGCGGGTTGCTGCTGGCGGCGCCGTACGCGAGGGAGCCGGTGACGCTCGAGGCGGAGGGCAGGCAGGAGTGGCCCTACGTCGGCATCACCGCCGAGGTAATGCGGTCGTTCGGGGTGGAGGTCGAGTCCGGGCGCGCGCGCTACTCGGTGCGGCCCGCGGTGTACCGCGCGCGAGAGTACGCCGTGGAGCCCGACGCATCTGCCGCCTCGTACTTCATGGCCGCGGCGGCGGTGACGGGCGGGAGGGTGAGGATACCCGGGCTCGGCTCCGACTCCCCGCAGGGCGACGTGCGTTTCGCGCGGGTGCTCGGCGACATGGGCTGCGAGGTCGATGTGGGGCGGGACCGGATAGAGGTGGCTGGCCCGCAGCGCCTGCGCGGGGTCGAGGTCGACATGAACGCCTTTTCGGACACCATGATCACGCTCTCGGCCATAGCCCCCTTCGCCTCGACGCCGACCGAGATCTACAACGTCGGGCACACCAGGCGCCAGGAGACGGACCGTATCTCCGCGGTGGTCACGGAGTTGCGGCGCCTCGGGGTCCCCGTCGAGGAGAGGCCGGACGGGCTGCGCATCGTGCCCGCGGAGGTGCGTCCCGCCGTGGTGGAGACCTACGGGGACCACCGGATGGCCATGGCATTTGCCGTTACGGGGCTGGCCGCGCCGGGCATCACGATCCGGGACCCTGGCTGCGTCACCAAGACCTTCCCGGACTACTTCGAGCGGCTCGAGACGCTGCGCTGAGGGGCCTGGCTTTCGGCTATACTCCTCCTGGACCAATGGCAGCATCCCTAATAGCCATAGACGGGCCGGCGGGCAGCGGCAAGAGCTCGGTCGCGCGGGCGGTCGCCGAGAAGCTCGGCCTCACCAACCTGAACACCGGCGCGGCCTACAGGGCCGTGGCGCTTGTCGCGCTGCGCGAGGGCGTCGACCCGGAAGACGGGGCAGGGCTCGCCGACGTTGCGCGCCGCGTGAGCCTCGACGCCTGGGGCGCCCGCGTCGATGGGGAGCCCGTCCGTGACGAAGACCTGCGCTCGCCCGAGGTCTCGGCCGCCGCCTCGGCCGTCTCGGCGAGGCCCGAGGTGCGGGAGGTGTTGCTCGCGGTGCAGCGGGAGGCGGCCAGCGCGGCGAGCAGCGAAGGCGGGGCTGTCGTCGAGGGGCGGGACATAGGTACGGTCGTGCTGCCCGACGCGGACCTCAAGATCTTCCTCTCGGCCGAGCCGGAGGAACGAGCGCGCCGGCGGGCGCACCAGACCGGCCGCGAGGAGGAGCTGGATCGCATCCGCGAGGCGATGAGGCAGAGGGACCTGCGCGACTCCGAGCGCGAGACCTCGCCTCTAAAGCCTGCCGCCGACGCAGTTATCCTCGACACCACCTCGCTCGACCTCGACGGGGTGGTCTCGCGCGTGCTAGAGCTCGCGCGGGAGCTGCTCGAGAAGGGGGCTTGATGGAGGCCATGCAGGCTCCGAAGAACCGGAGCAAGCCGGCGTCGATGTCCGGGCGCTACACGTTTTTCCGGTGGGTAATGCGCCTGCTTGGGTGGGTGCTGGCCGGGTTCACGGTTGTGGGCGAGGAGAAGATGCCGCGCACGGGACCGCTCGTTGTGGCGGCAAACCACTCGCAGTACCTCGACCCCGTGTACGTGTGCATGGCCATACCGCGAAGGGTGCAGTGGATGGCCAAGAAGGAGCTCTTCGCGTTCCCGTACAGCCCCCTCTTCTACTTCATCGGGTCGTTCCCGGTCGATCGCCAGGGCGGCGGGCGGGCCGGGTTGCGCTCGGCGATCAACTTCCTCGATAAGGGATGGGCGCTCGGGATCTTCCCCGAGGGGACCCACAAGACCGGGGAGGGCTCGCGGGAGGCCAGGAGCGGTACCGTGGTGCTCGCGTTGCGTGGCGGTGCCCCGGTACTGCCCGTCCACGTCGGTCGGGCCCCTGGTCTGCTAGGCAGGCTGCGCGGCGAGAAGCTACTCATCCACGTAGGGGACCCCATCGAGGTCGACCCTTCCCTGCGCGGCAGGGAAGCTTACAGGGCGGCGGCCGAGGAGATACTAGAGGTTGTCTACGCGCTGCCCAAGGCGGGCGTCGGGCGGGGAGAGGTGTGAGCGGTTTGCCAGTCGTGGCCGTCGTCGGGGCCCCGAACGTCGGCAAGAGCTCGCTGGTCAACCGCATAGTCGGTCGGCGCGGGGCTGTCGTCTCGGAGGAGCCTGGCACGACGCGCGACCGGAGCTACAACCGGGCCGAGTGGGCCGGGAGGGAGTTCGTCCTGGTCGACACGGGGGGGATGGAGCCGGCGGCTAGGGTCGGGCTGCAGTCCCTCGTCACGCTGCAGGCGAAGGTTGCCGTCGAGGAGGCGGACGTGATGGTGCACGTGGTCGACGCTCGGGTCGGTCTGACGGAGGCGGACGCGTCGATAGCGCGCGAGCTCAGGCGGGCGCCCGGGCGTGTCCTCGTCGCCGTGAACAAGCTCGACAACCCTTCGGATGACACCGAGCGCTACGGCTTCTACTCCCTGGGCGAGGGTGAGCCGCATCCCATCTCGGCCCTGCACGGCCTCGGGGTCGGCGACCTGCTCGACGAGGTGGTCTCGCTCCTCCCGGAGGCGCCGGCCGAGGAGGAGGACGGGCTGCCGCGGCTCGCGATAGTCGGCCGCCCGAACGTCGGGAAGAGCACCCTTCTGAACCGCTTGCTTGGCGCGGAGCGGGCCGTCGTCTCCGAGGTTGCCGGCACCACCACGGACGCCGTGGCTGGCGAGATCGCCCTGGATGGAGGGGCCGAGCGCTACCTGCTGCTCGACACCGCCGGGGTGGCCAAGAACATCAGGCAGGCGAGCGGCGTCCCTTACTACGCCTCTTTAAGGACCGCGGACGCCATAAGGCGCGCCGAGGTCGCCTTGTTATTGGTGGACGCCGTGGACGGGCTCGTGGGGGGGGACCTCAGGATCGCGCGCCAGATCGAGGACGCCGGTTCCTCCTGCGGCGTCCTCATAAACAAGCGCGACCTGGTTGCGCCCGAGAGGGTGAAGGAGATAGAGGATCAGCTCTTCGCGCGCATGACGGACCTAAAGCCGCCGGCGCTGCCGATCTCCGCGTTGACCGGCGCAGGGGTCGAAGGGGTCTTGCCCCTCGCCTCCAGGCTGAGGCACGCCTACAACCTCCGCGTCCCCACGCACGAGGTCGCCGAGTTCGTGAACGCTGTCGTTGGACGAACCGCGCCGCCGCGCGGCGTCAAGGTGAGGTACGCCACCCAGACCGGGGCAGCGCCGCCGCGCTTCATCCTTTTCGCCAACAGGCCCGCGGATATCCCCGACTCGTACCTGCGCTACGTAGAGAACTCGCTCAGGGAGAGGTATGACCTGTGGGGGGTAAGCGTGAGGATAAAGGTTAAGAGTAGCCGCTAGGGTATGCCCGGATCCGAGAAAAGGCTGAGGCCTGGCGACCGGGTATTGACGTTGCCCAACGCGCTCTCGCTCCTGAGGCTCTGCATGGTGCCGGTCGTGGTGGCGCTGCTCCTGGACCATTCCGACCGCCTTGCGGCAACGCTCTTCGTGCTCGCGGCGCTGACCGACTTCATCGACGGCAGGCTTGCGCGACGCGCCGGTCCGACGCGGCTCGGCATGATCCTCGACCCCATCGCCGACAGGTTGATGCTCTCGAGCGTCGCCGTCGTGCTTGCGATAAGGGGTTTGCTGCCGGTATGGGCGGTGGGCCTCCTGGTCGGGCGGGACCTGCTGGCGCTGCTTGGCGGCGTCGTGATGGAGGGTAAGATCAAGGTCAACCGGGTAGGAAAGGCCGCTACCGCCGTGCTCATGGGGGCCGTCGCGCTCGTCGTGATCAGGCCCGGCGTGGTGGGGGAGACGGTCTTCTACGTGGGATTCGCGCTCTCCATCGCGGCAGGACTTATGTACGCGGCGAGCCTGAGACGGGCGCTCAAAGGCGGGGGTGAGGCTAGATGAAGGCGACGATCATGGCGGGAGGCAAGGGACGCGGCTGCGGCCGCTGACGAGCGACCAGCCGCAGCCGATAATCCGGATAGTGAACCTGCCGTGCATGGAGTACATCGTGGCGCCAACGTCGCGCAGTCCCTGATCTACGAGCCGATGGGCCTGCGCACGATGTTCAGGGGCGGCGTCGTATCGGGCCGGTGACTGCGTCTCCAGACGGCGGTGCTGCCCGCAAACCCCTCCCACGCCTTCACGGACCTTGTGGAGGAGCGCGGCGGCGCGGTGGAGATGAGCCGCACGGGATCCGACAACGTGACCATAAAGGCCGCGGGCTCGGGGGCCGAGCTGGCGGGGCTCGTGGATGGGCGATACATCTCCCTGGCCCGCGCCAGGGAGGCCTTCGGGGACGAGCCCCCATCTCCAAGACCCGCCGCCGGTTCGGGGAGCGCTTCGGAAACGGCGCGCGAGCGCATCGAGTGCCCCTGGGCGGTCAAGTGACGCGTGAAGCGCGGCCTCGCCGCGAGGTTAGGCGGGGACCCCGATGCCATTTTCGCCGACGGCGTCAAGCTCGCCGTCGAGGGCGGCTGGGTCCTCATGCTCCCCGACCCCGACATCCCCGCCTTCTACGTCTACGCCGAGCCCGACGGCGCCAACGGAACCAAACCCAAAGAGCTCGTGAGCGAGTACGTCGGGCTCGTCCGCTCCCTGATCGACGAAGAAGACTAGACCGGGGCAGAATCTCCGGCCCTTAAGAATGTACTTCAGGTTCAGGGCGGGTTATACTTCCGCTTATGGGTGATATCGGGGTGCAGGGGGACGGGGGCTTCGACTGGGAGGCGGCCGAGGACGTTACGGCGCTCTCGGATACGCGTCTGAGGGCCCAGCTCGAGGCGCTGGCCGAGCAAGAGCGGGCGCTTGGCTACAGGCTGCGCATTGCGCAGGGCAGGATGGACGTGGTCCGGGCCGAGCTCGTGCGGCGCGGGGGGGTCTCTGCCTCTTCGGAGGAGCTGGCTCGCGTCTTGCTCGGCGGCCGGGAGGGCGGGTCGTGAACGTCTGCGCCAACTGCGGCGCCAAGGTGGACGCCGACATGAAGTTCTGCCCCGAGTGCGGTCTGAAGCTGGACCACGGCCAGTCTACCGCTTCCTACGCCCCCGCATTCGAGGAGCAACAGGAGGCCCCGCCGGCGACGACGGGTCTGGACGGCGCTTCGCTCATCGAGCTCGACCAGGTCGAGGGGACCGCGGGCCGGCGGATGCACGACATACGCGAGGGGGTCGTAACGGTCGGGCGCGACCCAGAGAGCGACATCTTCCTGGACGACGTCACCGTCTCCAGGAAGCACGCCGAGATCGAGCGCGGCGAGCGCGGGTACAGGATCAGCGACGTCGGCAGCCTGAACGGCACCTACGTCAACCGCGTCCGGGTCGACGCGGTCGACCTGCGCAACGGTGACGAGATACAGGTCGGTAAGTACAGGTTCAAGTTCGTGTTCGCGTGAGCGCGGAGCCTTGGGGGAACGGAGGGTCAAGAGTGGACGGTAGGGAGCGGCCAGTGGAGAACGGCGGCGGTGTCAAGGATAGTTTCACGATCGGAGAAGTCGTCGCGCGCCTCAGGCCCGAATTTCCGACCCTCTCCGTCAGCAAGATCCGCTACCTCGAGCGGAGGCGCCTTATCACGTTGAGCCGCACCCGCGGCGGGTACAGGCTCTTCTCCAGCCAGGACATTGAGCTCTTGCGCTACATCCTCACCCTCCAGGACAAGGAATACCTCCCCCTCAAGGTCATAAAGAAGCGAATCGAGGGCGGCGCCCCCGTCACGAGCACCGACTCCGCGGGCGACCTCTCGCGCGTGCTCGAGGAGAGGACCTACACCAGCGACGAGCTCGCCGAGACCCTCGAGACCGATACGCGCTTCGTCGACGATCTGGTCGCCGTCGGCGTGATCGGGCGCACCGGCGAGCTCACCCAGCGCGACGCCGAGATCGCGCGCATGGCCCTCGAGATGGCCAAGTACGCGATCCAGCCTCGCCACCTGCGCGGGATCATGGCCGCGGTCGACCGCGAAGCCGCGATGTTCAAGCAGATCCTCAACCCCGAGCTCAGGAGCGGAGACGACCAGCGCGTTGGCGAGGCCATGAACAAGGCTAGGCACCTGGCCTCCGTGGATTCGCGCATGAAGGAGCTCATGATGGCCAACGTCATAGAGACCTTCGCCCCCTGAGGCGGCCAGAGGTGGACCGAACCCGCGAGATCATTCGCGACCTCGAGAGCCACATCCGGACCGTACCCGACTTCCCCAAGCCGGGCGTCTCCTACAAGGACATAACCCCCCTGATCGAGGACGGCGAGGCCCTGCACACCGCGGTAGACGCCCTCGCGCTCGCGACCTACGGCCTCGACTACTACCGCATCCTCTCTGCCGAGGCCCGAGGCTTCGTCCTCGGCACCGCGCTCGCCTACCGCGCGCGAAAGGGTCTGATCCTCGCCCGAAAACCGAACAAGCTGCCGCGCGAGACCATCTCGGCGTCCTACGAGCTCGAGTACGGCACCGACTCCCTCGAGACCCACGTCGACGCTATTCCGCCCGGCTCCCGTATCCTCGTGGCCGACGACCTCCTCGCGACCGGCGGGACGGCCCGCGCGATGTGCCAGCTGGTCGAGAACGCCGGAGCGACCGTCGCCGGCGTGGCGTTCCTCATAGAGCTCTCCTACCTGAACGGTCGCTCGCGCCTCGAACCCTACGACGTCGTCTCCATCATCACCTACGATGACCCAGACGAGTAACCTCCCCGAGAGGCATGACGCTACCCCCGCGTTGACGCAACACGCCGACGCCTACCGCCTGATCTCCGTCTACCTGCGCACCCTCTCCTCGCCTCAGACGATAAAAACTTATAATACAGAACTCAGGATGTTCGTCACGTATGTAGAGGGTGAGATAGGGAAGGGATTGGGCGAGTTCACGGCTGAGGACCTCTCGCTGTACAGGGAGCATCTGATACGGACCTACGCGCCCGCAACCGCCGCGAAGAAGCTCGCGGCGTTGAGACGGTTCCTGATCTTCACGTACATGGCCGGGGCGACGGCGGTGAACCCCGAGGCGCTGCGCTTCTTCGCCAAGAGCCCTCGCGTGCGGCAGGATCCCTCGTACAACGTCCTGACCGAGGACGAGCTCTCGCGGATGCTCAGCGCGGCCAGGGGTTCGAACTACCGCGACTACGTGCTGCTGGCCGTCATGGCCGGGTGCGGGCTCAGGGAGGCAGAGGCGGTAGACGTCCGGGTGGGGGACTTCCAGGACGTCGGGCACGGTCAGGTGCTCCTCCGGGTGCGGGGCAAGGGCGACAAGATTCGTAACGTACCGATCTCTCCCGAGCTCTGGAACCTCGTCCAGCGCTTCGTCCACCTCTCGGAGCTCAGCTTCAACTCCCACCTCGACGCCCGGAAGCCTCTCTTCGCCTCAAGGGTGGGTAAGGACAAGACGCTCACCACCCGCTCTGTTCAGAATATCGTCAAGAAGTACGTCCGCGCGGCCGGAATCACGAAGGCCATCTCCCCGCACTCCATACGCCACACCGTCGGCACCAACATGGCCATCAACGAGGCCCCGCTACTCGTCATCCAGCAATTCCTCGGACACTCCGACCCCAAGACGACCATGCGCTACATCCGCCGCGCGGAAGAGCTCGCAGCCAGAGCATACCAATATAATACCCTGCCAATCTGACCGGCTCGGATCTCCCAATCGGTTGACATACTGCTGCTCCTCGTGCAAAGTGTATTCGGGTAGCATGGAAAGGGGTGATCTGGTGTCGGAAGTATCTAGAAGGGAAGTTGCCTTCGATGAGCTGACGCGCGGCTTGGCTGCGGGCACGGTCACCCGGCGCCGAGCGCTGAAGCTCTTTGCCGCCAGTGTGCTCGGTTCACTACTCCCGGCCAGTGTCGCAGGAGCTACAAGGCGCAGATGTCGCAGGGCAGGAGAGCGCTGCGGGGGGAATAAGCCGAGGTGTTGCGGTTCGTTAGTGTGCAGGCGTAACGCCAACGGCGTGAAGCGTTGTGTGAGGACGCCGCCATCGCCACCACCGCCGTCGCCACCACCGCCGTCGCCACCACCGCCGTCGCCACCACCGCCACCACCAGGGCCGTAAGGTGGGTAGGAGGAGTAAAGACTAGTCAGGCACTAGCCGGCGCGGTGGGCGCCTTCCGGGAGGATCCCGAAGAATGTCAATGTCGCGGATGGGTCACCCCCCTTCCGGGCGCTCGAAGGAACGCTAGAGAGGGCACTTCATGGATCTCGCGCTACTCCTAGCGCGTTTGCTTCTTGCCGGGGTCTTCGCGGTGGCAGGTACGGCCAAACTCGCGGATCGCGAAGGATCGCGGCGATCGGCGGTCGACTTCGGGGTGCCCGCTCCGCTGGCGACTCCGTTAGCCGTGTTGCTGCCGCTGGCGGAACTTGCGGTGGCGGTCGCACTCATACCGGCCGCCACCGCCTGGTGGGGCGCCGCCGGGGCTCTCACGCTCCTGCTCCTGTTCGGCGCGGGCATCGCCGCCAACCTTGCCCGCGGCCGCAGGCCGGAGTGCCATTGCTTTGGGCAGCTGCGCTCGGAACCCGCCACCTGGAAGATGGTTGCGCGCAACGGCGGGCTGGCCGCCATTGCCGCCTTCGTGGTTTGGCGGGGCTTCGGTGATGCTGGCCCAAGCGCGTTGGGGTGGCTCGCGGGCCTCTCGGCGGCCCAGGTTGTGGGTCTCGTCGTTGGGATGGCCGTGCTGGGTGTGTTGACCATCCAGGGGTTGCTGCTCCTCAACCTGCTCAGGCAGAACGGGCGCCTGCTGATGCGCGTGGAAGCGCTGGAGGGGGGACTCGGCGGCGGTGCGGCGACATACCCCAACGGCGACGTGGCGGCCCAACCGCCGGTTGGGCTACCGATCGGTAGCCCGGCGCCGGACTTCGAGCTCCCTGGCCTCCACGGCGAGACGCTCGCGTTGGCGTCCTTGCGCGCTTCGGGCAAGCCGGTGATGCTGCTGTTCACGGACCCGGACTGCGGCTCCTGCACTGCGATGCTCCCGGAGATACGCCGCTGGCAGAAAGACCATGCCGGGGATCTGACCATCTCGCTCGTGAGCCGGGGCACCGTCGCGGAGAACCGCGCCAAGAGCACCGAGCAAGGGTTGAGGGGTATCCTGATACAGCGAGACGGGGAGGTCTCGGAGGACTATGAGGTCGGGGCCGCCCCGAGCGCGGTGCTCGTTCGGGCCGATGGTACGATCGGCAGCCCGGTGGTCGAGGGTCCGGATGCCATAGGCGCCCTCCTGGAGCGCACGGTGGGGGAGCTAAGCAGAACCATGCTGGGCACGCCCGCCCCTCAGGTAGAGCTTCCGGACCTGAACGGGGCGATTGTCTCCTTGAATTATTTCGGGGGCAAGAGGCTGGTCGTGCTCTTCTGGGACCCGGAATGCCAATTCTGCGGCGAGATGCTCCCCGACTTGAGAGCTTGGGAGGATAACGCCCCTGAAGAGGCGCCTACTCTCCTCGTGGTCTCGACCGGTACCGAGGAGGCCACAAGGAAGTTGGGCCTGAGCTTGCCGGTATTGCTCGACGCGGAGCTCGACGCGGCGCGGGCCTTCGGTGCGCCCGGTGCGCCATCCGCCGTACTCATCGACGAGCAAGGTCGGGTAGCCTCTGAGCTGGCGGTGGGCGCCCCAGCGGTCCTCGCGCTGGCGCAGGCCCCATAGTGAGACGCGGGCCAAAAGAACGAAGGGTTTGCAGCATGGTCCAAGGGATAGGCGGCATGGGAGGAGCAGGGCTACCGCTCCTTCTGGCAATCTTGTTGCTGGCGGCCATCAATAGATCCTTCGGGATCGAGACGAAGGAACCCGGCGAGGAGGCCGCCCGCTTGGGCGATCAGGACGAGACGAAGCAGCGGCCCCGCGACAACGAGGACGGGCAGGAGATCTCCCCTAACGCGGGCAAAGGAGGGCGCAGTGTCTAATGGCCCCGTAGAGGATCCCAAGGGAAGGAGCGACAAAGGCCAAAGCCCCAAACTGATCGCTTATCGCACCGGACCCTGGCCTCCGATGCGCATCGTCGTGGCGCCCGCCGATCGCGACTGGATGGACGCTACCCCCTATCGGTTCGCCAACCGTTGCCTTCCATTGAGGATCGCCGCCCAGGCCGGATGGTTCGTCCTGAATAGCCATGCCCTGCGCGTGACCTGGAACGGCGGCAACGACGCCTCGGATGTCGAGATAGAATCCTTGAGCGGGGAAGAAGCAAGCTTCGCGAGTAGCCACTTCGGGAGCGGGATCCTCACCTGGAACCTGCCCTTCCTCTTCAGGACCGCCCCTGGCTACAACCTCCAGGTCCGCGGCCCGGCGAACTGGCCCAAGGACGGGGCGTACGCGCTAGAGGGGATCGTTGAGACCGACTGGCTGGAGTCCACCTTCACCATGAACTGGAAGCTAACCCGCGCCGATGTCCCCGTGGTCTTCGAGGCGGACGAGCCGATCTGCATGATCGTGCCGCGCAGGCGAGGAGAGCTCGAGGCCTTCGAGCCGGAGATCAGCGAGATTGGGGAGGAGCCGGCGCTCGCGGAGGCCTACGAGCGGTGGGCCGAGAGCCGGGGGCAGTTCAACCAGGATCTGGAGGAGCCGGATTCGGAGGCCGCCAAGCGGGGTTGGCAGAAGGACTACGTCCGGGGCATGACCCTCGGAGGGGTCCGGGCGAAGGAACACCAGACCAAGCTCAGGCTCAAGGACTTCGCCGAACAAGGGTGAGGTGTGCCGTCTTCGTACTGGGGAACTTCGGAGGCGATGCCGCCCCGCCTTGCGCACCCTGGCCCCAGGAAGCAAGAGGGTGATGAGGGTCCCATTCGACATCGTTGGCTGCTCGTGGCCTCGTCCCGTCGAAGTGGTGGACGATGGATGGGTTTCCGAGCCGGAGTGGGATGCGCCGCTCATGCCCACCCGGCCCCTACCCTTCTGGAGGATGTTCGACGAACGACCGTGCTGGACCATCGACTGGCGGGAGTTCTTCAGGCGCGGTACAAAGCCTTATCATGAATCTCTAGGGGGTGAGATGCGCCGATTCCACGTCGTGTCTCACCTGCGTATCAAGGAGAGCGGAAAGCTCGCATTTTGGAGCGACGACGGATGCGTGATTGCTCGCAACGGTAAGGTAATACACTCCGACCGGGGCGCCCACCCGCCGACCCGAGTGGAGATCGATGTCCAGCGCGGGGAGGGGCTGCGGGTAGCCCAGTGGCAAAACGACGGGGAGTGGCTGTGGGGCGCGCAGCTGGTCGATCCGGTGAAGGAGCCTCGCCTGAGGACGCCGGCCGATCTGGTGCATCTCTACCTGGGCGCGGTTCGGGAGCGTCTCAGGCACCCGGACGGTCCGCCGCTGAAGATGTGCCTGGGCGGTGGAGATCCCGTTCGCACCATAGTGGGGCTCTACAGCATGATTTTGAACGGATACGCACCTTCCAAGGTGGTGCTGTTCGGTGAGCACCAGTGGAACCAACAGGCCCGCGAGCTGTTCGCCAGTGCCTTCCCCTTCGCGGAGTTCGTCTCGACGCGGCGATTAATGGAGGACGTCGGAGATATAGGCGGTTCCCAACTCGTCGAGATGACCCAGGAGCACTGGTGGGTTTTCAAGTCGTTGATCCAGTTGTTTTCGCCACCCGAAGAGAGCTGCGTGATGGACGACGACGTGTTCATCCTCGATCGGGTCGACGACGCGCTTGAAGCGTTCGAGCGGTGCGATCTGGTGTACAGCCCAGATATGTTCAATTGGGGCGAAGGGTACCTGAAAATCTGGGGAGCCCTTATAGATGGGGGACTGGAGGCGCTGCCCACAACGGGTTTGGTGAACACGGGCCTGTTCTGGATCCGGCACTTCACGGAGCCCCGAAAGATTGCCGACTATATCTCGAACTCCGAGCCAAACGTAGGAGCCCCCATGTGGTACGACCAAGGCTTTGTTGCGACCTTGTACGCGCGCAGAAGTGCCCACCAGCTCTCTTCCCAGCGTTACTTTTTCCCGCTGTGCGAGGGCCTACCGGGTGGCCTGCGTGGCTACGACTACGCGGGCAACCCGTGCGGTTTTGCGAGCGTGCACTTCGCAGGCTTGCTCGAGAAGCCTTCGGACCCCGTAACGCTCTGGCTGGCCCCACAGATCCTGGGCCGCAAGCCGGAACAGCAGATTTGCCCATTCTAGACCCTAAAGGAAGGTCCATCGGTGCCAGGGACTACATCGGAGGTGCACACGGTTTTCTCTGTCGACGGCTCTCTGTACCAGCGCTGGCAGGCAGATCTGCTCGCGTACTCGCACCTTAAGGCGGGCCAGCCTGGCCCCTTGACCCGCTTGTTGTCCTCCGATAGGCCGCCGACCCGATTCGCGGGCCGAACGTTTCGTACCGGGTCGTATTGTCCCCACCCCGCCACCGGGGACTATTACCCCCCATATAACAGGATTATGGCTCTCAGGGCCTGGTTGACAGAGAACCCTCCCGCAGAGAAAGTGATTCTACTCATAGAACCCGATTGCGTATTCTTGGGTTCGCTTACCGGAGAGCTGGTGAGTCGTGGGTATCCCGTATCTCATCCCATAGGCTACATGGACCCGTTGCCCAATGCTGAGCTCCTCCAAAGGCACTGCTCGAGGCCAGGGCTGGTGGACCCCGCGGGCATACCAACCCTCCTCATCCATCGAGATGACCTGGTGGACTTGATCCCGCTTTGGATCCAGAAGACCGAAGACATTCGTGACGATCCAACTAGCCGTGAGCTCCTCGGTGGGGGATGGATCGCAGATATGTGGGGCTACACGATCGCCGCGGCCGAGATGGGGTTACGACACCAGCTGCGTGGGCTAGCCCGGATGCAGGGGGAGGATCAAGCCGATCTGCCGATCGTACACTACTGTTACGCTTCGTCCTCTGCCGAACACGATTGGTCCTGGGACAAGCGATTTTACAGGCCCTGGGAAAGGGTCCCAGACCCGCCCCACGAGGTCCCGTCAGTCGACAAGGCGCTCATAGGATTGCTTAATGAGTGGGTGGCTATGCCGGAGCATCAGATCTGCCTCTATGACGCGTAGCCGGTAGGAGGTCGAGCCCCACGAAAGGCGGTTGACAGTTGCTTCTCGCAAGTCCCCGCAGGACGCTAGAGATCTTGTTCGAAGTCGTCGGCCATTTTCACGAGTGGGCAGCATGAAGGTCGATTGGCTCATCGTTGGGGCTGGGTTTACGGGCCTCGTGTTGGCGGAACGTATCGCTAGCCAACTTGGCAAGAAGGTATTGGTGGTAGAGCGTAGGGACCACATCGGCGGCAATGCCTACGACCACTACGACGACAACGGGATCCTGGTTCATCGCTATGGTCCCCACCTTTTCCATACCAATTCCGAGAAGGTATGGCTCTACCTTTCGCGGTTTACCGAGTGGCATCCCTACTGTCATAAGGTACTTGCCCTGGTGGACGGCAAGAAGGTGCCGGTCCCGTTTAACCTCAACAGTCTTTATGCCGTTTTCTCGCCCGGATATGCTTCTAGGGTGGAAGAGCTCCTACTGAAGCACTACGGACCGGGCAGCAAGGTGCCCATCCTAAAACTTCGCGGGGAGGCTACCGGCGAGTTGCACTTTCTGGCGGAATACATCTACGAGAAAGTGTTCTATGGCTACAGTTTGAAGCAGTGGGGCCTGACCCCGGAAGAGCTTAGTCCAGGCGTGACCGGGCGGGTGCCCGTTCACATAAGCCGGGATGATCGCTATTTTCAGGATAGGTATCAGGCGGTACCCAAACACGGCTACGCACGGATGTTCCAACGCATGGCTGATCACCCGAACATCAAGGTTCTGCTCAACGCCGATTATCGGGAGATCGAGGGCGACGTCAGTTTCGATGGCATGGTCTACACCGGTCTCATCGACGAGTTCTTCGACTACGTTCATGGCGAGCTGCCTTATCGCAGCTCGCGGTTCGAGTTCGCCCACCATTCGGTGGACGTCTACCAGGAAGTAGCCCAGGTCAATTACCCTAACGAGCATTCGTACACTCGCATCTCGGAGTACAAACACATCACTGGGCAGCGCGCCAACGGCACATCTGTCTCTATGGAGTACCCCGAGGCGTACGTTAGAGAACAGAACGTGCCTTACTATCCCGTCCCGCGCGAGGAGAACCGAAAGCGTTACGA
The DNA here is from genome assembly GCA_963800975.1 of uncultured Rubrobacteraceae bacterium. Lineage (GTDB taxonomy): Bacteria > Actinomycetota > Rubrobacteria > Rubrobacterales > Rubrobacteraceae > JALYGY01. Next base: position 117,931 of record CAWDDB010000008.1, read on the forward strand.
TCTCTATCTGGCGGAGGTCGAGAGCCTGAGGGAGAGGGTACTGTTCGCCGGCCGCCTCGCCGATTACCGTTACTACAACATGGACCAGGCCGTCGCGCGAGCCCTGAGGGTGTTCGAGAAACAAGTCGTCGAAGATGCCGAGAGGAACTCCCGGCCCTCCGGTCCTCCTCTCCGGCCGTAATCGAAGCCGAGCCTCAATTTTCTCTACATAATACCGACATATCACTTGGTTTCACATCTTTCACATCATTCAGGTCACCCAACTCTTGGGAAGCGCGCTCGGTGTGCGGGCACATTCCGGGTCCGTGTCTAGTGCCTCTGACCAGTCAGCTGAGCAAGCATGTTGCTACCGGGAGGCGCGGTTATGGCCTTCGCACCGATGGAAAAGCTGCACGGTCGCCGACGTCGCTGACCTCTCCCCGAACCCGTGATACCTACCCCATCAGCCCTGCACAGAACCCCGCACGACCCCGAGCGCCTGATCTCAGTATACCTCCGTACCCTCTCCTCCCCTCAGACGATAAAAACCTATAATACAAAGCTCAAGATGTTCGTCTCCTACGTGGCGGGGGAGTTGGGGAAGAGGCTAGAGGAGGTCACGGCGGAGGATCTCTCGCTCTACAGGAAGCACCTGGTAAAGACCTACGCGCCCGCCACTGCCGCGAAGAAGCTCGCGGCACTGCGGCGTTTTCTGATCTTCACCTACCGGGCTGGCGCCACGAGCGTGAACCCGGAGGCGCTGCGCTTCTTCGCCAAGAGCCTGCGCGTGCGGCAGGACCCTTCGTACAACGTCCTCACCGACGAGGAGCTATCACGGATGCTCGCTGGTGCCCGCGCGACCAACTACAGGGACTACGTCTTGCTAGCGGTCATGGCTGCGTGCGGTCTGCGAGAGGCTGAGGTAGTGGAAATCCGGGTTGGAGATTTCCAGGACGTGGGGCGCGATTAGGTACTGCTACGCGTGCGGGGTAAGGGGGAGAAGGTCCGCAACGTCTCGGTCTCCCTGGAGCTCTGGCAACTCGTCCAGCGCTTCGTTCTCCTTACCAGGCGCAGCTTTAGTTCCCATCTTGACGCCCGCAAGCCCCTGTTCGTCTCGCGGGTCGGTAAGGACAAACCGCTCACTACCCGCTCGGTCCAGAACATAGTGCAAGAAGTACGTGCGTCGCCGCGGGCATAACCAAGGCCATCTCTCCGCACTCTATTCGCCACACCGTAGGGACGAACATGGCCCTCAACGAAGCGCCCCTGCTAGTGATCCAGCAGTTCCTCGGCCACTCCGACCCCAAGACCACAATGCGTTACATCCGCCGCGCAGAGGAACTGGCAGTCAGAGCATACCAATATAATACTTTACCAATCTGATCACGGGCCGTGTTGAAACAGGGTTAGAACGCTAGAATGCGTGGGGCAACCGGCGCCGGGTTGTCGTCGAACAACGAGGAGGTTTCAGCTTATGGGCTCAGGGGCAGACGAGCGTGAACCGTTCGAGTCGAAAGGACCAATTCCGGGATCTCGAGGAGGCATTCGCTCACCTAACCAACGCCGAACTGCTGAGCGCCCTGGATTTCGCGCTGTTGGAGCTGGAGAAGCGACTATACCGCTACGCCCACGTTGGGCCAGAGCTTCTGGAGATGGCCGACGTGGGATTGTTGTTGGCCGTTAGGGCCCAGGCACGGTTGGGGCAAGCCCTCTCTTCGGCCGAGCACGCCGAAGGCCACTTGCAGATAGTCGGGGTGGGAGAATGGAATCCCACGAGCATCCAACGAACATGGGACACCGACCCGCGACTGGGCGAAGAAGAGGAGAGGCTCATCTTGAGCTTCTTGCCCGGGCTTGGGAATACGGTCCTCGGTGCGTAGGAGGTAACGATGGAGGAGATCCCGGTAGTGGAGGTGCCGGTGGGCGAGTACCTCCCCGATGGCAGGTTTAGGGGGAGGGAGATCGAGTTCGGGGGCATGGAGGTGGGCGTAAGTGACGGATTGTGGACGGACACCGTGGACCCTGGCGGCGTCTACGGATTCGTCTTACGATTGTATGAGTGTCCCGACGGTTACCGGGTGCACGAGTTGGCTATGGAACCTTGTTCCGGGCCGATCGGCCGTGGCCTCGCTTTATCCCTCTCCTGCGGGGCTAGACCACGATGAGGAAACCTACGAGGAGGAGGAGGCCAAGGAGCAACGGGGACAGTATTTCCCCGAGTACTTCGGGTCGCGGTAAGCGAGTGGCGCTGGCCGGTTAGCGCCATCTCATCGAACTAACGTCTGCTTTCCGCTTCCAACTGTGTCAAATTCGAGGGTTGCGCTCGCCTTCCTAGGCCTAGCCTTCGAAATGTCTTGATTCTACGGGCCAAGGCGGATAAGCCCGGCGCGGGCGGGGAACGCTACCGTTCTCCTCGAGCGAACCTTTGGAGGACCTCGAGATTCTTGACGCGCAGGCTCGCCCGGCCCGTATCCACAGCCCCCGCCTCCCTGAGTTCCTTTAGTGCCCGGCTCACCGCCACGCGCCCCGCCCCGATCATGGCGCCCAGCTCCTCGTGGGTGTAGGCGGAAGGCAGTCCGTAGCTCCCTCCCCCGCGCTCTACCACTCCCTCGCTCTCCACCAGGCGCAGGATCTGGCTCGCCAGACGAGAGAAGACCCCCTTTTGGGCGACCTCGGCCATGCGCTCGCTGGTGGAGCCGAGGCGCTCCGCTAGGAGGTCCATCATCCTCAGGCTCACCTCGGGGTTCTTGAGGACGAAGCGGTCGAGGGCGTCTCGGTTCATGAAGGCGACCACGGTGGGCTCCGACGGCCTGGGCGTGCACGGCGTGAGCCTGCAATGCCTCGAGCCTCCTGGCCCACAAGCACCGTGCCGCTGCCGAGCAGGCTCCAGGGTGGTCTGCTTGCCGGTCGGGGGAGGTTAGCGTACACGCGCACGCGCCCCTCTTTGATCAGAAACAGTCCGCCGTCGTGCTTCTCGGGGCGGTAGAAGTCCTCCCCGACTTCGACGGCGCAAGTCGGGGCAGCGCCGTGCGAGGTGCCTCAGCTCCTCCTCGGAGAGCGGCTCCAAGACGTCCACGTACGAAAGGAGCTTAACCTGCCGTTCTTCCTTCATAGGCAGCACCCAGTTCCCTCTCTACGGGCCGAAGGCGTTCATGGGATCACGCTCCGTGGCGTGCTGCGAAGGGTCCCGAACGCGGGCGGGTCCCTTCGGAAGGCCGTGTGTGCGTTGATCCTGCAACGGCACCACCTCCCCCTATTCGCCGGGCACTACCAAAAAGGCAACCGGCCGCCGGATCTCTGAAGATCCTCCGGTAGCCGGTTGCGCTATTGGCTCAACCCGTCCCGTACACATACGAGCGCCCATCCTCCGGGGCGGGCTTCTTAGCCTCTACACTAAGGGTCCGATTGTCCTGTCCTTGTGATCATTGTAACCAACGTGGACTTCTGGTCAAGGTTCACCTTGTATACTGGGATACCGGTTTGTCTGCTTTTTCTCTTGGCCGCACGGTTCCTAATAGGAAAAGCCCAATCATTAACAGAGCGCCGCGGCGCTCGGTTCTAGAATGCGGTACCCGCCACCGCCGTCTCGTCGGCCGTAAGTGCTAGCGACGATCACTTGGACGGTTCCTCGTTACTGACGTTCTTAGCAGCGCGATTGAGGCGCCGAGTGGGAAGTGTCTCGTTTCGAGCAGATGCGCAGTCTGATGTTTGAAGCCGACGAAGCATCGAGAGTTAGGGGGTTATCGCGTGTCCGACGGATTGCGGCCATTCAGGCTATTGTCCTTGATGGACGTTTTCGAATCGCTCGGTGAAGAGGAGATGGAAGAATTAGTTTCGCGCAGCCCTGAAATACATCTGGCAGAGGATCAAGACTTGGATGGCCTTGAGGATGCGTACTACCAGGGCCTACTGGTGGTCAAAGTCGGGCGCGTGCGGCTTTTCAGGGCTGGCTCCACGAGTAAATCGCTTACGCTCGCTACGCTACCTGCCGGGACGGTACTCGGTACCTGGCATCGGCAAGGATTGCGTGTCAAGGCTTTGACCCAATCCGTCTTAATGTTTGTCAACAGGCAACGATTGCAGCAGCTCATCGGTGAACACCCGGAAGTGGGACTCCGGCTCATAGAGAGGTTAACCGAATACGTGCGCCTGTTGGTCGACCGTTTGTTCGACGTCACCCGGAAGAAGGTGTCCTCACGCCTGGCGAGCCTCGTGCTGACGCTGCTGGAACAGGAGGGGGTGGTGAGCCGTTGGGGATACGAAATACCTATCCATAACACACACGAGGAGTTAGGAGCCATGATCGGAGCCCAGCGCGTGGCGGTGACCAGGGCGTTCAATCACCTCCGGGAGGCCGGGGCGTTGGAGATTGCGAATCACCGAATTAGGATCAAGGACATGAACATCCTGCAGCGCATTGCTGTCGAAGAGCGATAGCTCGGTCATCTCCAAGGCCGCTCGCTAAGCCCATTCGCGGCGCGAACCGGGGAATACTGAAGGGCCCTCGAGCGACGCCGCCTTTCGAAACTGGACGCGCCTCGCTTTCTTCGGCGGCGAGCCTCGGCCCGGTTTCTCCTACCGCAGCTCGACAAACCTATTCGTCTGCGTCGTCGGCGAGCAGGCAAGCCAGGAGGTGAGCACGTGGCTTGAAGCGTGCCCATCGATAGAAGCGGATACAAGCGCAATAGAGGTTGCGAGGGTTGGCAATTCGGGGACGCTAGCGAGGGGCAACCACGCCGTACGGTCGCGCCAGCTAGGGTTACGAGCGCCGGATCGAACTCGCCTCGGGGCCTTCCGTCTCCGATAGTACCTCAGCGGTAAGGAACGGGGGCGCCGAGGATCGCCACACCGCAGACCAAGAACGGGGTAAGTGGTACTCGGACGATCGAGGGCAATCCAGGGAATGTGGAAGCCCGGAAACCCTCAGGGGTGTTTTGCTGCTAGGCGCTACTCGCCTGGCGCTGGACGCCCGCCGTCGTGGCAAGTCGCCGCGCGTCAACCTGGAAAAATACGCTAGTGGCGGCTCTATGTATACGGCTATACCCGGGTTTCGCTTATGTATATGACGCTACGTAAAGAGTGCAGGGGCTCTGTTATTGTACAAGAAGACCGATAGAGGCGGAGAAACCCGGCCCGCAACTTGGGCGCCTCGGTTGGGTGGAGCCAGTGGCGCAACCGGCAGATCGGGCGCGAGGGTGCTTGGTTGATTGCAATTTGCTGCCAGGATGGCAGTCGACGAACCTTAGGTAGAGGCAACGACAGGAACCAGACCGGTGAGAGCCTTGGCCGCTAGCAGACGTTACTTGAGAAACGCTGACGAATCGTCCTCTGCTTGGCAAGCCGCAAGGATGCTTGTTTCGAGCCCCGATACCGATCGGACCGAAGTCGATGCCGGGAGAAAAGCCAAGGTGCTCCTCGCTGGACCCCTGTCCCACGACGCGTCTTGGCCTCGGGCTCGCGTTGAGGGGCATGAGCGAGGTCGGGGTTGCCGGCGAAGCTGCCGGCGCCGAAGAAGCTTTGCGGCTTGTCCGCGAACACCGGCCGGATCTGGTGATCTTGACACCGATCTGGACGATGCTTTGTGATTGAGGTTGTGCAAGGGCTTCACTTAAAAGTACGAGTCGAAGAAGGATAGCGCGCCATGCCTGTGCAAAGACCACAGGAGGATTTCCAATCTTGCCAAATTGAGCGACATGGTGACCTCAAGATGAGTCGGCATCTCCACCCCAAGTCTCTCACTACGCAAAGCGTAAGGCGAGAAGCGAGGTAGTTCTAGTTGACTGACTGTGCTGCTACCGCCTGGTATCAGCGTGAGCCTGCTACGGATGAAGGGCATGATGGTTGTGGGCGAAGCTTCCAAAGCCGAAGAAGCCTTGCATCTGAACGACGAACAGCGCCCGGATCTGGTGATCCTCGACATCGAACTGGAAGAGGAAAAGGAGGGCCTGTGGCTCTGCAAGCTCCTGAAAGAGTCTTCGCACAACCGGCCCCAGGTGCTGGTTTACACGGCCCATAACGCGAGGGAGGATCTTGCGGCAGTGAGCCTGGTGGGTGCCGACGGGTACCTCCATAAGACTGTCGACTGCGTAAAGATCCCGGAAACGGTGAGCAAGATGCTCGAAGGCGAGCGGGTTTGGATCTTGGGGCCGTCGACGGCGGAGTTCACACCCAATTCGAGGAGTTGATCGAGGAGGCAGATTTGACCAACAAGGAGAAAGAAGGCCTCACCCTCCTGCTCAGGCGCTACACAAACGGGGAGATCGCCGAGCAGCTCTCCTCGAGCTGCAACACCGTCAAGACTCACGTAAGCAGCATCCTCAGGAAGTTGGGGTTCGAGAGTCGGCGAGAGATAGTGAGGGCCGCCTCATCCAAAAAGTAGGAGAAAAGATAGCACTAGTAAGGTGATGTGTGCCTGTGGTATTTGGTCTAATCTGAGTTTGTAAGCGAAGTACATCGCTCATACGGTTGAACAGGGGAGGTGGGAACCTAGATTCGATAGGCGATTCTGCCTCACATGTGGTGGGAAGAAGTCAGGTCAGTTAAGTCATTAAGTCAAGTACAGGAAGGAAGTCAATCGTGTCGATGAACTTGGACCAACTGGCCAGCGGGCTGGCCAGCGGGACCATCACCGCCGTCGGGCGCTGGCGGCTCTCGGGGCTGGTGCTGCGGGCGCATCATTGCCGGTGGGGTAGCAGAGCGGAAGGAGATCCTCCAGGCGGATTCCAGTGTCGTAAGGAAGGGCAACTTGCGAGAACGGCAACACGGACTACAACCCCAAAGAGTGTTGTGAGGGGTTCACGTGTACGCAGCAAGGGCCTGGTAACGTCCGTCGCTGCGAGAAGAAGCGGGTCGACAGGTGGGTGCGACAAGAAGAAGCCGTGCGAGAAGAATAAGGACTGCGACACCAAGCATGACGAAACGTGCACCTGTAAGCAGGAAGTGCTGGTCAAGAAAGACCTCTCGTGCGTAAAGACGAAGAAGGGCACTGAGTGCGAGAGTGGGCTGGCTGCCGGGTGCGTCGTGAAGGACAAGAAGAAGTTCTGCGCGTGCAAGGCGGAGAAGAAATTCTGCGCAAGCTGAAGAAGCACTACAGCTTTAGGCCGAAGAAGTCGGCGAAAGAAGGTTCGTCGGGTGCGGCGCCCGTCGGCGGGGCGCCGCGCCGGCGGCTTGCACGGGCAGGCGAGGTCTCGCGGGCAGCACCACGATCCCTGGCTGGTCCGCCGAGAGCCGCCGCGTTAGAAAGGAAGAGGCATTTCATGGAGGTTGCTCTGCTCGTAGCCGCCTGGTGCTCGCAGCGGTATTCGTCGTGGCCGGGGTGGCCAAGCTCGCCGACCGCGCTGGTTCGAGGAAGGCCGTGGCCGACTTCGGGGTACCGGCGCCGCTGGGCGGACGGTGAGGATCTTGCTGCCGTTGGTGAGCGGCCGCGGCGGCCGCCTGGGTCCGGCCGCCATAGAAAGGGCGGGTGCGGCGGGGGGCCCGTGCTCCTGCTGGCATTCGTCGCGGGGATCGGCGCCAACCTGGCCCGCGGCCGCAGGCCGGAGCGCCATCGCTTTCTCGGGCAGCTCCATTCTGAACCTGACGGTCGGAGACCCTCGCGCGACGGGGTCCTCGCCGTTGTGGCCGGCTTCGTCGTCTGGCGGGGCTACGGCGGTGCCGGAGCCAGCCGGGCGCTGGCTCCCGGTCCTCTTTAAGCGCCCCGTGCTGTGGGCCTCGTCTTTGGGGCTGCGGCTTGCGGGGCTCGCCGCCCAGCTGGTGGTTCCTCCTCGGCCTTCTCAGGCAGAATGGACGGCTCTCGGTGGTGGCGCTTGAAAACGCTCGAGGAGGCGGTATCGGGTACGAACCGCCGGAGGGACTCCCGGTCGGAGAAGCGGCCCCTGACTTCGAGCTCCCGCGGCCTCCACGGCGAGACGAGCACGCTGAGAAGACTTCTGCGTGCCCCCGGTAAGCCGGCGCACCTCCTGTTCGAACCGACCCGCGTCTGTACCCCTGCATCGGCCACGAACGTCGCTGGTCAGTTGTTGGCAGGAGGAGCACGCTGACACACCGACCGTCGCGCTCGTAAGCCGGGGCGACCTCGACGACAACGCCGCCAAGGCCTCCGAGTACGCCCTGACGAACGTGGCGCTGCAGGATGACTGGAAGCTCTCGACGCCTACGGCGTCGACGGCACCCCCAGCGCGGTGCTCGTCCGGCCCGACGGCACCATCGGCAGCCCGGTACGCGGCGGGGAGTACGAGATAGCCGAGCTCGTGGCCAGCTCGGCGGGAACCCGAAAAACCGCCCGGCTTCGCCCGTGATGTCACATTATGCGCTAACCGGGCGGTAAGGGGTGCCCTCCAAGAAGGAAGATTTTGGTGAGGAAGCACACGGTCCTCCAGTTCGCTTCGATGGCGTTGGCGCTGCTCGTTGGTAGCGTTGCGGTGACGCTGATGCTATCGGGTCGGGCGCAGGCCGAGCCGCAACTCTTCTACCCGAACCTGAAGACCTGAAGCCCACGGACCTCCGCCTACGACAGCGACCATAGGCGGGACGACACCACCAGGGTTTTGCAGAGCTTCTCCAACACGGCCTATAATGAGGGGCAGCCGGCCCCTTGGAGCTGATCTGTGAGACCACCACGACCCCCACAGGCCAGGAGAAGACGAGGGTCTACCAGAGGCTTTACGGCTCCACAGGCAAGCGTGCTATGACTAACGCCGTTGGTACGTTCGCCTACCACCCGACCCACGACCACTTTCATTTCGGGAGTTTCGCCGAGTACCAGCTCTGGACGAGGGCAGAATACGAAGCGTGGCTGCGAAGCGCCAGAACCGAGTGGTCCCCCAGGCGCGTCTACTGGGTGTCGAGCAAGGTCACATTTTGCATCACGGACTACGAACGGGTGCGATCAAGCCGGGCGGTCCGCGGTATGCGGTGTACGACGAGTGCGGGACTGATATCTCCAGGGTCTCTCTGTGGGTTCGCGTGATACCGACAAGAATCACTCCAATAACAAGTGGATAGATCTGGGGACGACGCCGATGCCGTCTGGACGATACGTCTTGAGATCCGTTGCCGACCTGAGAACAAACGGTATCTACGAGAGCAAGGGCAAAAGTGATGGCGCACGCGAGAGCCCCAAGGCAAACGCGGCCGTCACCTACTTCACCGTGGAGGAAGACATCATCACGCGTCGACCGGCAAGGTGGAGGGTAAGAGCGTACACGTGAGGGGCGGCGGCCGGCGCCTGTTGCCGGGCCGACTTCCGAAGGCGACGCTAGCGCGGTACCTTTCTCTCGCAATTTTTCACCTCGTCTAGCCTCGGTCGAAAGAGACCGTATCGTGGGTACCCCCCCGCAGTTCACGATGTCCTTCGTCTTGGGCAATCAATAGGCCGCTAGGCCTCAACGATGTCGATGCTCATCGTCGCAGAAGACCGGGTCCACGCCCTTGGCGAAGCCACTGTAAAGGTAGTCGTCGCGGCCGACGTCGTGGACAACGTCGTAGCGGCTGTCGTTGGGGTGGGTGCGCGTACCGCCCCCGCCGCAGAGGGTGTCGCTGCGATTGCCGCCGTACAGCTTGTCCTTGCCGCCATCGCCTTGCAGATAGTCGGCGCCATTGTAGCCGCGCATGACGTCGTCGCCGCCGCGACCGTACATCTCGTCGTCGCCAGTGGGACGGCCGTTCATCGTGTCCGCCCTCTTGGTGCCGTAGCAGGAACACGTCGGACCTGTTGGGACAGAACTGTGTGGTGACAGCTAGCGCTGCCCCGCTGACCACTACCAACGTTAGCGCCATCACCAACATCCACACGAGAACTCGTTGCACCTTTCTCCTTCCCATGTACCTCCCGCGTAGAATACCACCCACTAGTGAAGGAGTAGGAGAAAGCAGTGATCGTTGTACGTATAATACACCCCCTTTGCACCGCAGAGACAGGCTCCATCGAAGAGTTCAGTGGAGAGAAAACCGGGACTTAGCGGATGTCTTCGCGCTTTGCGACTCTTTGCCTTTGCCAACATCCCATCGCTTGAGCCGCCGTTGCCGCATCTTCTGTGGGGAGGCCGCCTTACGGAAAGGACACGCGTTCTAAGTAGACCTTCTACGGCTTCAAGGTGCATGTGAGGGTCTCGCGGCTGGTGTCATCACCCGTCTTTCGGTGGCCCCGGCCACCGCTCACGAGCACTCGCGTTGCCCGAGGGAGATTTGACCAACAAGGAGAAAGAAGTCCTACACCCTCCTGCTCAGGCGCTACACAAACGGGGAGATCGCCGAGCAGCTCTCCGAAGCTGCAACACCGTCAAGACTCACGTAAGCGAGCATACCTCAGGAAGTTGGGGTTCGAGAGTCGGCGAGAGATAGTGAGGGCCGACCATCATCCAAAAAGTGAGGAGAAAAAGTGCACTAGTAAGGTGATGTGTCCCTCTGGTATTTGGCCTAACCTGAGTTTGTAAGCGAAGATCAACGACCGGGGACAACGCGCCCATGCCTGACGGTTGGGGTACGCGCCACTTGGTGGGGCAGTGTTTCGGGGGAGCAAAAAGCCGGGCGACTATCACCGAAGATTATCCGGGTTTGCGGCCAGGGGGAAGAGTCGAAGTGAGCGACAGGGTTCGTCGTTCTCAACCCGGAGCACCTACTCACGCGAGGGAGAAACACCACCCTCGAGCCTTCGGGGTCGGAAGTGCACGCTCTACGATCGGTCGAGCGGCGAAAACTGGGAGAGAGCTAGCCAGCGCACAGCTAGGGTGATCCTGGCTTCACGATTGTCCTGTTACGCGCCTCGGTTTCACCATGAGCGTGCGAGATTGGAATGGCGTGGAGGTGGTTGGCGAGGTCTTCACTACCGAAGAAGCGTTGTATCTAAACGGCGCACTGCGCCCGGACCTGGTCGTTCTCGACATCAGGCTGGGAGAAGCGCGGGAGGGCTTAGCGCTCTGCAAGCAACTAAAGGTGTTCTTCCAACGACCGGCCGCTGTACTGATCTTCACCGCGCGCACTCAAGGGAGGAGGTGGCGGAGATAAGCTTTGCGGGCGCCTCTAGAGTTACGCTTCGCGCACGTTCTGGGGCAGGTACGTGGGCGACTAACTCAATAGGGTAGTCTATATGTCATGCTTCTTTGCATAATACTTCGCTATTTTTTTTTTTTTTTTTTTTTTTTTTTTTTTTTTTTTTTTTTTTTTTTTTTTTTTTTTTTTTTTTTTTTTTTTTTTTTTTTTTTTTTTTTTTTTTTTTTCCGGTCAGGCATGGCCATATTTACGTTATATAGAAGGCCAATGCGTACGAGAAAGGATAAATAGGTGTCAGAAGACCCCGAGGCCGTCCGGGCTTCGACGAGTTGGCGCGCGGTCGCCGGCTCCATAGCGGCGTCGGGCGCTGAAGCTTTTCGCCACTACTGCGCTCGGTAAGCATGATCCGGCTCGTTGGCCCGAAAGCGGGCAAAAGAATAAGGTCACTATCTGCACGTGACGGGCTCCGCGAGAAACCAGGGTGGAGATCACGATTCGGCGCTCCCAAAACGCCCACGAGGGCACAGCAGATAGGGATTTACAGAGATAATCCGTACTGCCGCCTAAATACACGCTAAAGGCGCCCAACGCCGTAAGGAGGCGACGACGACCAAGGCGCACCACGACGACGACGACCAAGGCGCTCCCCACGACGACGACGACGACGACCAAGGCGCCCCCCACGACGACGACGACGACGACCAAGGCGCCCCCCACGACGACGACGACGACGACCAAGGCGCCCCCCACGACGACGACGACGACGACCAAGGCGCCCCCCACGACGACGACGACGACGACCAAGGCGCCCCCCACGACGACGCCTAAGCCACACTAAGGCGCCCACAATCTCAGCCCTAGGCCACGCTACGAGGACTCGCCAGTCTCTGTGACAGAGACTGGCAGGGTCGGTGGCTCGCAGACGCGGAGTGGGCGGCTGGTGGGTCCCCTCTGCGGGGCCTACCGGGGGCGAACGGGCCACGACGGGTCATCATTGGGGTTGTACACCCGCTCGCGGGATGACGCCGCCCTGCCTATTAAGCTAGCCCTCCAGCATTCGGCGGGTTTCTGCTACGTAGTCCCTCCGCCAATGAGGAGACAGGTGGAAGCGCCTTCCACGACTGGCAGCTTGCCAACTTCCCGATAGAAGTCCTCGTCACCTCGAGCTCGAAATGTGCACCGGGCTAACCCCCCACCGGTAGATGTAGAACCACTCGCTCCTCGTCAGCTCCTTGTCTCCTCTGAGCGGGTCGACGCCATGTGTGCAACGCTGGAGAAAGCGCGCGTCGATCGCAGCGTCGTCCCCAAAACTGACTCGAGGGATAGCCGCCGACCCCCTCGAAGGCCGCACGCCTGAAGAGGCTGGCATTGTGCGCGTAGCCCACGGCGTGATCGAAGTGGAGGCCGTCGTTGTCCAAGAACCAGTAGCACCTGCGGGTTGAAGTAGTCGGCATCGCCGAGCCGCTCGACCGAGAGCGACAACCGCCACGGCAGACTGATGTCGTCGTCGTCCCACGGGGCGATGAGCTCGCCGCGTGCCAGACCAACGGCGGCGTTCTGTTTGTCGCCTAGGGATGGGAACCGCTCGGCGACGTTCACCACGCGCACGCCGGGTGCGTCGCAGATCAGCTCTTGTCCGGGGCAGTCGTTGAGGACGATCAATTCCTTGTTCGGATAGTCCTGTCGCAAAAAGGACGCGATGGCCTCCTCGAGGAGGTGCTGGTAGTGCGGGGGACGGTTATAGGTGGGGCAGATGCAGCTGACCAACGGCAGGGTCGCCTCTGGCCCGAGGCCTGCGTGTGCGGACCCGCTGGAGACGCCAGCATGCCGAGCTGCTGCGCGCTGCCACCGACGCCGCGACCGGGGCCCGCTCCTCCGGCTGGTGCTGCGCGTGCTCGACGACCTCGCGCCGAGGCTTGTCTTCGACGCCCTGGAGCGCCTTGAGATCGCCGAGCGAACGGAACGACATGGCCATGCAGTAGTCCCGGACGACGTGGAGGTCGAGGTCCTGGGCGTCCTCGGGCGTATACCGGCCGCTCATGAAACGGTGCTTCGAGAACTTCTCGTCGGTGTGCCAGCAGTGGATGTGGGCGTAGCGCGAGAGCGGCTCCTGCGACGTGCTCGAGGCGTCGAGCAGCTCCGATCGCTGCGCGTCGGGCGCGCAGTGGTTCACCGCGATCTCGCCCGCGTACCGCAAGGCAACCCCCCGGTACCAGCCTGGCCACTCGCCTTCGTGGTCGGAGAAGTAGTGCGTCAGGATGTGCTTCGTCAGCATTTCGGCGAAGGCGCCCGCTCGCCGTACGGCCTCCGTCGGCCCGTACCACGTCGAGCCGACGTTGGTGAGCCCCCGGTGGACCAGCCCGTAGCGCGCCGCGATGTCCCGGATCCGCTGCCGGACCTCGTCATCGTTGGAATAGGCGCCGTTCCCGACCAGGAAGCTGGTCGGGTGGAAGTCATTCCAGGCGGGCGTGATGAACGTGTCGACGTCCGTCCGCAGGATATGGGTGTAGCGGTCCAGCCGCTCCGCGCCGGCGCCGTTCAGGCAGGCGATGGAGTTCGCGTAACGATAGCCACGCCACACCGGGTCGTCGGCCGCGGGCTGCTGCTCGATCTTGACGAGGTCGTCCGGGAGGCGCGCCAGCACATCGGCCGGCCCCATCACCACCAGGTCGGTATCGGGGCTCTCGGGCGTACAGCCAGGAGTGGCGCAGCGCGAGCGCCTGCTGGATGAGGTGCCGGTCGTCCTCGACGAAGCACACGATGGCGCGGCGACTTGCCCTGCCGCCGATTGCTGCGACCCTGTGGGACTCGTCGATCCGAAGGCGAGGTCGTCGCGCGTGACCTAGTAACCGTAAGGTCCTTTAGTCGCTGTGGTGGGCTTTGCAGTGGTTGTGGATGATCCGTGACGTTGGTTCGGCTTCGACTCCTGGATGGAGCTGTGCGCGCCGCAACGCAAACCTCTAAGAGAGTGGTCCATCTGGCCGATCCTCGCCGGCCGAACACGATCAACAAGAGAGCCAGTAGTGGGCTTGGCAGTCGTCGTAGTAGTGGGCTTTGCAGAATCTGGTCTGCCTTGCGTTAGCGTCGCCGGCTCGGCGGCGCACGCTGCACCAGCTCGACCTCGGGAGGCGTCGTAGCCGTTGGTTCGGGTGCCTGTGGCGGCACCCCAGCCCTCCGCGGCGACGGCAACAACCCGATCCTCCGGCAAGATCTCGGAGAAGTGGGCCAGCACGGGGGTGAGATAGAGCCCGAGCTCGGCGTGCCCGATGAGGTAATTCCTAAGTTTATCCTCGACGGTAAGAGGATACTCGATACCGGCAGGCCTGCCGAAGCGATGCGTCCATCGAAGCCAGGGCCGGCAGAGGCACCGGCCGCCAGCCTGTCGGAACTTTTCGTGGATGTAGCCTGTTCCCCCCAAAACCCCGAAACATCGGGTTGAAACCGGGCCAGGCGTCCTTCCTGCAACTGAAGACTCCCAGGCCTTGCATGGGTATCTCGAACGGTTCCCCCTCCGGATCTTGCCTGTGGGATCGGTTGCCAAATCCCCCACATCTCGGCCCGCCAGACGGGTTCAAAGTACGTGGATATCCTCGAGATCGTGTACACGAGGGTACTGCAAGAGATAGGCGCAGTCAGGTGCTCAGATAGTACTGCTTCAACTCTTTATCGCACGGGAGCGAACAGCACGTGCGAGTCGCAACAGAGGACGCTTCTCCGGCGCCTCACGGAACACCAGATCTCTGGGCGCGGCTGTGCTCACTCTGTAGCGAGGAGATACTCCCGTGCACCAACTTCGACCAGCTCCTTCGTGTTCGGGCAGCTGTAACTATCGATGACCAGTAATTCCGTGTCGCGCATATCCTAATACAAGCGGAGAGTCTGCAGGGTGAAATAAACGTCCGTGAACTCGTTATACGTCGCCATCCGATAGTAACGCGACACGCTAGCTACCTCCTGCTGGAAGCTAAACGCCCTGAGTATTCCCGAAGTACGAATGAGTAGCGCAGCTTACTTAATCCAGCTCTACTCCGCTCACACAACGGTAGGGCACGTTTCATACTCACGGGGTGATGCGCTCCTCGACCCTAGGGATAGTGTGTGTGGGCTCGCACTGCTGCGTAGGTGCGGAGAAAGGGAGGTACAGAGGGAGTCGCTAGATTGCCCGCTGAATCTGTGGGCTGGCTCGGCAGAGTCATCACGAAGACTAGAGTGCACAAGGGAGCTGGAAAGGGAAGGACCTCATGGATGTCATTCTGCTCTTGGCCGGTTGCTGCTCGCTCAGTCTTCGTCGTGGCCGGCGTGGCAAGCTCCGCGATCGCGCGGATCGAGGCGGGCAGTGACGGACTTCGGGGTGCCACCGCTTGGCGCCGCGTTGGGGATATTGCTGCGCTCGCGAGCTGGCTGTGGCAGTCGCTTGATACGGCATCCAGTGCGTGGTGGGGTGCGACGGGGCGCTGGTGCTCCTGCTCCTCTTCGTGTGGGGATCGCGCGGACGTCAGGGCGCAAGCCGGAGTGCCGCTGCTTCGGGAAACTGCGATGGAACGCGGCTGGAAGACCTCGTGCGCAACGGGGTATTGGCGTGTGGCGGCTTCGTGTGTGGGAGGGCTACGCGGCGCGGACCAGCGCGGTGGCTTGGCTCGCGGGCTTTCGGCGCCAGGTCGTAGGTCTGGTCTTGGGGTATCCGCAGTCTCGTTGTATTGGCCTCCAGAGTGTCTTGCTTGAACCTGCTAAGACAGTATGGGCGGCTCCTGGTGCGCGTAGACGCGCTGGAGCGGGAGCGCGGTGCTGGCGGTGCTGCGCATCCCGACGGCGGCGGAGCCAACTGTCAGCTGGGCTACAATACGGGGACACGGCTCCGGAGTTTGAACTCCGGCTTCACGGGGAGACGCGCACGCTAGAGGCTCTGCGCGCTGCTGAAAAGCTGGTGATGCTGCTATTCACTGACCGAACTGCGGTCTCTGCACGGCGATGCTGCGGAGATACGCTGGTGGCAGAAAGACATGCTGAGGAGTTGACCATCTCGCTCGTGAGCTGGGGCACCGTCGAGGAGAACTGCGCACGAGTACAGAGCACTGAGTTGGGGGGCATCTTCTGGAAGACTGGGAGGTCTACGGAGGCTACAGGGTCAAGTCCACGCTGAGCGCGGTGCTCGTCCGGTCCAACGGGACGATAGGCAGCCGGTGCTCGAGGGTGCTGATGCCATAAGCGCGCTCCTCGCGTACGCAGTAAGGGAGCGCAGCGGCTGCACCGATGTATTCTGTGAGCTAACGAGGAGAGTTTCAATCCGACTCCGAAGAGGCTGCGTACAAGACCGCATCCAGAGGATGCTAATGAGAAGCTACCCCAGATAGAGCTTCCTGACCTGAATGGCGCAACTGTCTCTCTCACGTATTTAATGGGCGAGAGGGTTTCGTGCTCTTCTAAGGAACTCGGGAATTGCGGGTTATTATCGGGAGATGCTTCCCAACTGAAAGCTTGAAGGCAATCCTCCGGGGAAGCACCGAAGCTCCTCGTCGTTTCGACCGGCGGGGAGGAAGCTGACTGAGAGATGGGCTAGCAAGCAGGTGCTACTTCAACGAGCAGCTCACCGTAGGACGAGCGTTCGGCGCGCCGGTACACCATCCGCTGTGCTCATCGACGAGCAGGGCAGATAGCCTCTGAGTTAGCTGTGGGACCCCAAGGGTGCTCGCGCTGATCTGAGCACAAGCGGCTGGCAGAAGGATTGCGTTGGAGGCATGATCAAGAGGGGATCCGCACAAGAAGCATCAGACCAAGCTCACGCTTAAAGACTTCGCTGAAGAAGAGTGATCTGGCGGACGGTAATCTCCATCACTGCTACTCGTCGTCCGATGCTACAAGTGATCGGTGGGTATGAGACAAGCGAATCTACGACTGCGGGAGGGTCCCCGATTCGCCGATGGAATTCCTCTAGCTACAAGGCTCTCGTATCGCTTTGCTCAAATGAGTGGGTAGCGATAATTGGGTACTAGATGTGCTGCACGAAGCTTTACGCGCGTAGGAGGGGGGCGAAAAAGGTGGTTGCAACGATTCCTCGAGGTAACAAGAGGATGATGAAGATCCCGTTCGATATCGTCGGCTGCTCATCGCTTCGCTGCGTCGTCCGTATAAAAGAGAAACTGAAACTGTACTTTACAGGAGGCGAGATGAATAGATCCGGGACGGCGCGGGGCTGGAGCAATCCAGTGTCGTCGAGCGCAGCTGGTGGGATTCCGCTGTCAAGGCCGGCGGCGGCGGCGTGCTCCAGTCGTGGGCGTGGGGCGAGTCGGGTTCCGGCACTGGGGGTTCACGGTTGAGCGGGTCCTGGTAGACGGGCCACTGGTACGGGCCTAGCGCAGGTCATGGTGTGGCCGCACGGGCCTGTCGCCGATGCTCGCCTCGCGCGAGGGCCACTCCTTTCCGGCGACGGGGCGGCCGTGGCGCAAGAGCTGTTCGCCGCCGTCGACGAGGTCTGCGAGCGCTATCGCCCGCTCACCCTCATCGTCGAGCCCCCCGCGCCCGCTTCCGCTCACCGATAGCGAGGAGGCGGCCGGCTTCAAGCGGAGGGCGCAGCGGTGGTGCTGCCCTGGCCGGACGGTGGTGGTGCCCCTCCTCGACGACGAGTCTCTTCTCCGGAGGATGCACAAAAAGACGCGCCAGCAGGTGCGCCGAGCGGAGCGGGACGGAGTCGTGGTGGAGCAGGTGGCGCCCGACGCGGCGGCGCTCATGACCTTCTACGCGCTGCTCGACGACACCGCCCGGCGCACCGAGTTTTCCATCGAGGAACTTTCGTTCTACGAAAGCTTCATGCGCCATCTCGCGGACGAAGCGGTCCTGCTGTTCGCGCGCACCGAGCGAGGCGTGGCGGCTGGGCTGATCATAACCTGCTTCGGAAACGAGGGGGCTAACCTCTTCAGTGCGTCGTCGACGGTGCTTCGTGTGAAGGGCGCGACGGCTTACCTGCAGTACGCGGCAATGCGCTTGGCGCGTGCCCGCGGCTGCATGCGCTTCGATATGTGGGGCCTTCCGGACGAGGACCCGCCCCCGGTGGAGGGGGCCCACCCGTCATCGCGCGGCGAAAACTGGCAAGGGATCTACCACTTCAAGATGGGCTTCGGAGGCGACCTCGTCATGTCCCCGCCGCCCCTGGAGCGGCACTACCCAGCGCGGCCGCGCTGGACGCCGTGGCGGCGAAACTAATAGCGTGCGTTTCGAGCCTCCTCGGAAGCTGCTCATTGGGTGGTGACTGCCGTTCGGTGCGACCCGCGTCGTCACGAGCCGTCTTCCCTTGAGCGTCCTGCACAAGCTCTCCGGTCCCTACTTTCCTTCTGGGTATGGAAAACCCCCATATCGCGTGGTGTAGCACGGTTACACCGTGCTACACCACATAATACAAATCCGCGGAGGGAATTGAGCTCGAGCGGTATGGTGCTGCCCCGCGTTCCCTGATAAAGCGGCCCCGCGAAACTCACCCCGTTGGTAGGGCACGTTTCATACCCGCGGGGTGTTGCGCTCCTCGACTCCTCCAGAGATAGTGTGTGGGCTCGCACTGGGCGACGCACCCGACGGGCTACGGCATCGCCGTTTGGGTCCTCGCAGTAATTTTTGCCTGGAGCGGAGTAGTAAACTAGGTACGACCGAAGGGAGCCTTTTCGTTATGATTCCCGGACTGCCGCAAGTAGGCGGGGTAGAATTAGCCATACTTCTCTGCATAATACTCTTATTCTTCGGGGCTAAGCGCATCCCGAGCCTAGCGAGGTCGTTGGGTGAAGGCACAAAGGAATTTCGGAAAGGTGTCTCTGGCCAAGACGAGGGGGCGGTAGGGAAAGATAAGCGGCTGCCTGAGAATGAGAACGAGGCCTCCGACTCCCCGCCAGAGTCCGAAGAAGCCGTCTTCGCCAAACAGAAGAAGTCCTAGGGAGCACTAGCCGTTTTTGGGGTCGGTGGCCAGGAGCTGGTGATCATAGGGCTTCTCTTGTTGGTCGTGTTCGGGCCGGCGAGGGTTGGTCAGATGGCCCGCGATGTTGGAAGATTCGCTTACAGAGCGCGCAGCTCCGTCGAAGAGTTCAAGGCGGAGCTAACGGCGGTGGACACCCTCGAGCTGGCGAAAAGCAGAAGACCAAGGCAGGCAAGATAAGAAGCCGGCAGAAGGAGGAACAGCTAAGAGCTAGGCAGCGGGTTCCTCCAACGCAAAGATGCTCCATCTGCTGGTCACCGCGAACTTCGCATAACGGGGATTCTCGGAAGTTCGCCGAGCGAGGTCCTCAAGGGTGCAAGGGACCGTGTTTGTGACAGCTACTCCGGCGCAGGTGGATTCTTTGTTGAGTGTGTATCGAGATCGGCGTCGGACCGTCATCTGCCCCTGGCAGCAGAGCTAGGGCGTCCCGTAGGGTTTCGGGTACTGGCCGATTAGACCAGCTGGCGTTTGTCGGTGCTGGATCGTATTGGAAGCCAATCTCTAAGCGGGCTAGGTCCGAAGGCAGTGGTCTTCCGGTCTTAAGTGGTACTGCTGATGTTGCTTTCTATCGTGGTTATCTTTACGTTCTCGTTACCTGGCATACCTGGTATCGGTAATTGCAGAGAAGTATTATAAGACAATAGCAAGACGGTACCTACAGAACAGCTCCGCGGAAGCTTGGTGTACGGAGAGGGGTTCCAAGGCCGTGGCAATTGTTGTGGGGCCCTGGAGGATAGTGCGTTTTGACGTACCGCCAACAAGTTTAGGGGCAATCGTGAGGAAGAGCTCGTCGGCGAGGTTCTCGGAGAGAAGGGAGTTGTTGATCCCAGGGCCGCCCTCGACCAGGAGGACCTCCACCCCGTGCTCGGCCTTGAGCGCGCGCAGGGCTTCTCGGACATCCAGAGCGCCACCTCGGTTGGAGGAGAGAGCACGCAGCCTAGCCCTGTTCGGAAGGCGTGGGACTTCGGCGCTGCGCGTCGTCAAGACCAGCAGCTGCTGGTCTTCCCCGATTGCGAGGTTTCCGAGCGGGATGTCGCCGCCGCTCGTGACTACCACGGCGAGAGGCTGCCTTCCGCGCGGAGGATCGTCGAGGCCGAGGGTGAGCTTCTCGGCGCGCAGGGTTCCCGCTCCTACCATGACCGCGCCCGCCTTCGCGCGGAGGTTGCGCATTGTTTGACGGTCTACGGGACTGCCCAACGGGGACGCCTTGCCCCCCACCGAGGTGGCCCCGTCGAGAGAGCTGATCATGTTTATCACGACGTACGGTCTGTGGTGATCTCCCCAACCGGGAGGCGGCAGCTCCACGTCTCTATGGATGGCGTGCGCGGGGATCTCGCGGGGAGGAAGCGGGTAGAGCCTCGTGGCCTTCTCGGTCAAACGGCGGCGGTCACACCCTGAAGGCGGCGTACCTAGCGGCGGCCGCCCGGGGCAGGCTCACGTCCATGCGAAGGCCCGAGTCGGTGTTCTCCTGGGCGTGGATCTCGGCAAGGCCGTACAGGCGGCTGGCCGCGGCGTACTCGGCGTGCGGGATAAACACCTGCATGCGTTCGCGATCTGAGGCGATGGAGGCGTAGATCTCCTCCAGCAGCGCCTCGCAGTCCCTGATGGCGCTTATCGTCACCGCGCCGGGGTACTTCGCGCGCAGCTCCCTGGCGCGCGCCGGCGAGACGAGGTCCATCTTGTTCAGGCACAGGATCGCGTCCGCAGGTCCCTCGGTAGCCCCCAAGGTCTCCGCAAGGGTGTGCCTGACGGTCCGGACCTCGTCCTCCAGGTCCTCGCTGGAAGCGTCGGCGCAAAGCACCCTGGCGTCGGCGTCCCCCGCGGCCTCGAGCGTGGAGGCGAAGGAGTGAACCAGCTGGGTCGGGAGCTTCCGGATAAAGCCCACCGTGTCCGTGACCACGAAGTCGGGCCGCGCCCCTTCGTCGCCGTTCGCGTGCGCCACACCCTCCACCAGCCGGGTCGTCGTCTCCAGGGTCTCGAAGAGCCGGTCCTTGGTGGACCTGCCCGCGCCGCTCAAGGCGTTCAGGATGGTCGTCTTGCCGGCGTTGGTGTAGCCGACGAGGGCCACGGTCGGGGGGCCATCCTCCTTGAGGCGCGTGCCCCGCACGGCCCTGGCCCGCTTCTCGTCCGCGAGCTTGCGGTTGATCGTGTCCATGCGGCGCCTGATGGCGCGCCTGTCGTACTCCAGCTGCTGCTCGCCCGGTCCCCTGGCGAGCACGCTGCCGCCGCCGAGACGGCTGAGCTCGGGGTTCCTGCCCTTGACCCGAGGCAGCCTGTACTCCAGGTCGGCGAGCTCCACCTCGAGGCGGCTCGCCGCGTCCCTCGCGTGCGCCTCGAAGATGCGGATGATCAACTCCGTCCTGTCCACGACCGTCGTCCCCGCGGCCTTCTCCAGAACCCGCGCCTGCGACGCCGTTAGCTCGTCGTCTGTGACCACGAAGCTCGCCCCGAGGTCCGCCACCAGGCCTCGCAGCTCCTCGCGCTTGCCGCGCCCTATGTACCCGGTGCCGTCGAATCGGTTCTGCTCGAGCGCGCCAGCGACCCGCATTCCGAGCGTCGTCGCCAGGCGGCCGAGCTCGGACACGTACCGGGGCTCCCCCGCCCCCACCAGCACCGCCAGATCTCCGTTTCTCTCCTCGCTCATGACCACATTCTACCACGCACCGCCATGTTATGCATACTATTTTTATCAACTGGCTGGTCGAGAACGAGGGTGTGAGCCCGACCCTCCACCGTGCGAGCCAGCTTATCGAACCAGCGCCGCTGGCGACGCGCGAGCTGTCGGGTTCGGGTAGCGATGCGCGTGGTTGCCTCGTCTATGTTTAGGTCCCCCGAGATGTGGAGGAGGAGCTCGCGCACCCCGATCGCGTCCAGCACGGAGGCGGAGATCCTGGCCCCTTCCTGGCGCATCGAAGCGAGCAGCCGTGCCTCCTCGAGGCCCTGGGTCGCTATCGCCTCCGACCTGCGTTGTATGGCGGCGTCGAGGGTTGGGATGTCGAGGCGAAGGTAGATCAAGGCCAGGTCGTAGGCCAGCTCGCCGTCCCAGATGGAGCCGCGCTCGGGGGCCCCGGCGAGCTCGAGCTCCTTCTGCCGAGAGGCGCGCCGCGGGTTATCGGAGTCCGCGGTTAGGCCCTGGGCGACCAGTCTCGTCTCTGGCTCCACGCGCGGCGCGAGCGGGACGTCGAGGACGATGGCGTTCAGGTACATGCCCGTGCCGGCGTCTAGCACAAAGGGAGACTCCGTTCTCGCGACAATCTCCCGCGCGGCCGACCGATGCCTGGCGACGGTCCACTCCTCGGTTACGGGCACGATCCCTATAAGCTCCGCGAGGCGGCGCCTCGCCTGGTTGGTGATGGCCGGTACCTCGCGGTACACCTGCATCGAGTCCACGGCGATGGTCGGCACCTCGGCCCCGTGCGCCCGCGAGAGAGCGTCTGCCATGGCATCGGAAAGCTCGCTCTTGCCGCTGGCCGTCGGCCCGCACACGACCAGGGCTCTCCTCTTGGACCCAGAACCCTCTGCGGTGCGCCCTCGGGTCAGGATGCTGCGCGAGGCAGCTCGTCCGCGTAGAGCACGTGGGGACCCGCGGATCCGACCCTAGCCGTGACGTACTCTCCCGGCCTCGCCTCGGTCTTGACGTGCACTGCGTGCCCGCTCCAGGTCTCGCCTATCGCCTTGCCGTCCTCCGTGCTGCCGTGACGGACGTACACTTCCTCGACGCCGCCCACCTTGCGCTGATTGCGGGCGAACGCGTTGCTTTCTACGGCGCGCAGGATCTCGAGAAAGCGGCGCTGCACGACCCCCGGGTCTACCATGCCCCCGAGCTGCGCGGCCTCCGTGCCCTTGCGCGGGGAGAACTTGAAGATGTACGCGGAATCGAAGGCGCAACCTTCGACCAGCCTCAGCGTCTGCTCGTGATCCTCCTCCGTCTCCCCGGGGTGCCCGACGATGATGTCCGTGCTCAACGTGCCGTCCGGAACGGCTTCCCTGAAGACCTCGATCTTGCGCCTGTACCTCTCGGCCTTGTAGCCGCGGTGCATGATCCTCAGCATCCTGTCAGAGCCCGATTGCACCGGGAGGTGCAGCCTCTTGACGATGGTGTCCCGCTCCCCGATCAGACGCAGCGTCCGGTCCTCCATGTTGGAGGGATGGCTGGTGGTAAACCACACCCGCGGCGCCACGTCGGCGACCCGCTCCAACAGATCGAAGAACCTCAGTCCCTCGTGCCTCCAGGCGTCCACCGTCTGGCCGAGCAGCGTCACGTAGCCGGTCCCGCTCTCGACCAGCCCCTTTATTTCGGAGACGACGTTTTCCGGCGGCCGGCAAACCATCCTGCCCCTCACCGAAGGCACGATGCAGTAGCTGCACACGTAGTTGCACCCGGTCATTATCGTGACAAACGCGCTGTGCTCGCCCTCCATCCCCTTCAGCTCAGGGGTGTACGTCTCGCGCATCGTCGGTAGCCCCACGAACTCGGCCAGCTCGTACGTATTATGGGTACCCAAAACCAGGTCTATGCCGTACTTCTGCCTCAAGTCTTCCGCCTCCGCCGAGGCGCCTATGCAGCCGGTCAGGGCGACCTTTTTGACGCGGCCCTCGCGCCTGAGGCGGTTGAGCTCCCCTAGGTGGCCGCGGACCCGGTCGACGGCGTTCTCGCGCACGTAGCAGGTGTTGAGTATCACGAGGTCCGCGTCCTCGTACGCCTGCACTTCGGCGTAGCCGGCGTCGAGGATCATACGGCGCATCCGGTCCGAGTCGTGGACGTTCATCTGGCAGCCGAAGGTCCGGATGCAGGCCGTCATGGTCTCCCCGTCGGCGCGGGATCGGGGCGCCGCGCCGCGCGCCTCGGGCTTGCGCGAGATGCGTACCGGGGTGGACCCTGTCAGGGTGTCACTCATATTCGTCCTCCGGCTCGTAGATGCGGGCCCACACCGAGACCTCCCCCGGGCGGCTCTGCAGCCGGAACTCCCCGATCTCGAGGTAGCTAGCCCTGGCCGCGCGCCTCAGTATATCCTCGATGCCCCTCTTTTCCTCCTCGCCCATGGCAAGCACGGGACCTTCTCCAACGCTACCCCGACCCCCAGGCTTGCTTCTGGACTCCCTCCCATCGGGCCGCGAGACCGCGCTGGCGGGCTCAATCTCACCGCGCCAGACCCTCTGCGCCGTCCGCAGCGACACGTCGAGACCCAGGCGGGAGGCCGCCTCTTCTAGCTCCCGTCCCGTGCCAGGAGATTGTATTATGTGGTTATCGATGAGGGTGGCCAGGATCTCTGCCTGGGACCCCAGGTAGAGGGAGAGGTCGGGTGTGGCGAAGGGTTGGAGGGTGGCAAGGAGGTTGGAGCGCGAAGTCCTCGAGTCAGACTGCAGGGCGCGCTCCGGCAGCGTGTGGGTGTCGAAGATGGCCTTGAAGACCGTGGGTGAAGAAGTGGAGACAAGGCGAGCGTCGATGGCCGCGTTGGCGAGGTGGTAGAGGGAGAGGCCTGCTCCGTGCGGTCTGACGCTGGGGTCCGTGGGGTCTGGCACGGGCTCGAGGTGCCGCGAGGTCACGCCTGGGTCGAAGATCAGGGACCCGTACGACTCGGGGATGCCGGCGCCGTCGTCCACCACGGTGAGGACTCGGTAGCGACGGCGCCTCAGGGTGGAGGCCACGAAGACCCGGGTCGCGCCCGCGTCGCGGGCGTTTCGCACCAGCTCGAAAAGCGCGTCTTCCACGAACCGGAGCGCCGAGGGGTTGCGGCGCGCGCCTTCGGAGCCGGTGAGGCGGGCGAAGCCGGAGCCCAGGTCGCGGTAAGGTCCCTCCACGCCCCTAGCGGGCGACCTCGCTCACGCGGCTCTCCCGGATCACGGTCACCTTTATCTGGCCCGGGTAGTCCAGGTCGCTCTCTATCTGCTTCGAGATGTCGTAGGCAAGCTTCGCGGCGACCCGGTCGTCCACCTCCGAGGGCTGGACCATGACCCGGATCTCGCGCCCGGCCTGGATGGCGTAGGCCTTGTCCACGCCGCGGTGGCCGAGGGCGATGTCCTCAAGGGACCGCAGCCGCTCGAGGTAGAGCTCGGTCGTCTCTCGCCTGGCGCCCGGACGAGCGGCCGAGACCGCGTCGGCCGTCGCGACGAGGACGTCCTCGACCGTCTCCATCTCGACCTCGTGGTGGTGGGCGGAGATGGCCCTGACCACGTCGTCGGACTCGCCGGACTTCTTGGCGAACCGGCCGCCGATCAGGGCGTGCGTGCCGTCCACCTCGTGGTCAATGGCCTTGCCGACGTCGTGCAGCAGCGCTGCCCGGCGCGCTACCTTGACGTTCGCGCCAAGCTCCTGGGCCATCATGCCGCAGAGGTTTGCGACCTCGACCGAGTGGGCGAGCACGTTCTGGCCGTAGGAAGTGCGGTACTTGAGCGCGCCGAGGAGCCTCAGCAGGTCGCCATGCATGCCGCCCGAAACGTTCGCGTCGTAGAGCGCCTGGCGGCCCGCCGCCTTCATCTCCTTCTCGACGTCCTTGCGCGCCTTGGAGACGATCTGCTCTATCCGGCCAGGGTGGATCCTGCCGTCCTGCACCAGCCGCTCCATCGAGACGCGCGCCACCTCGCGCCTGACGGGATCGAAGCTGGAGATCACGACCGTCTCGGGCGTATCGTCGATGATGACGTCCACACCGGTTGCGGCCTCGAAGGCGCGTATGTTGCGCCCCTCGCGCCCGATGACGCGGCCCTTCATGTCGTCCGAGGGCAGCGCTATGGCCTTCACCGTCGACTCGGAGGTCAGGTCGGAGGCGAGACGCTCCATGGTAGTGGAGATGAGGCGTCGCGCCTCGGTGTCGGCCTTCTCCTCGGCCTCGAGCGTGCGGTCGAGGATAAGGCGGCCCATCCTGTCCTCGAGCTCCGTCTCCAGGCCGGCGAACAGCCTGCGCTCGGCCTCGTCCCTGCTGAGGCCGGAGATTTCCTCGAGCGCACGCAGGTGCTCGGCCTCGCGCGCCTTGAGCTCCTCCTCCCGCAGGGCGAGGGCGCCCTCTCCCTCGGAGAGGCGCCGCCTGCGCTCCTCGAGCTCGCCCTCGCGCCTGTCGAGGGCCGTGTCGCGGTTGTCGAGACGCTCCTCTACCCTCGCGATCTCGGCGCGCCTGGTGCGAACCTCGGCCTCGGCCTCGTCCTTGACCCTCAGGGCGGCCTCTTTGGCCTCGAGCTCGGCTTCGCGACGCTTGGTCTCGGCGGCGCGGTCCGCGTCCTCGATGATGGAGCGGGCATCGGAGCGGGCCTCCTCCTGACGACTCCCGATTCTTGACTTCCAAACAAGAAAGCCTAGGACGGCGCCGACGGTAAGCCCGACGGCCAGTCCCAGGACCAGTAATACAAAGTTCACAGGTTTTCCTCCACCGGGCCGCCCCTCACAGGGCGGGCCCGCACGCAAGCTCGCTCGACCTCTAGTCGGCCTCCCGAGCCCCGCGGTACCCCCGGGCTACCTCTGCGCATACGTCCGCGGAGTACCCCCGGCGCATCAGAAAGCCGTAGACCCTACGCACCTGGGCGTCGGATCCTCCCCCATTATACCGCCGCTCGGCCGCCAGGCGAGCCTGCTCGAGCTCGCTCTTTTCGGCGAACTCCGCCTCGACGATTTCCTGGGCCATCTCGGGGGCGACGCCGCTACGCCTCAGATCCGCCACGACCCTTTGCGGGCCGTACCTGCGCGACTTTTCGCGGGCCGCGTTGCGGGCGAATTCCTCGTCGTCCAGGTAGCCAAGCTCCTCCAGGCGCTCGAGCACGGCGTGCACGGTCTCCTCGCCGTAACCGTAGCGCCGAAGTCGGTCCCCTACCTCCCTCCTGGAGCGTGCCCTGTAGCCCAGGTAGTGAAGCGCCCGGTTCATCGCCAGCGCCCGCTCCCCCACCGCCCTGATCGCGTCGAGGTCATCCTGCTCCAGGGCGGTCCCCTCCCGAAGGCCGTGCTGGAAGGCGACCTCGGCGTCGATCTCGGCCCAGAACTCGCCGTCGACCCAGATCCTGGCCCTACCCCGACGCTCCTTCATGCCGGTGATCTCGGGCACGGCTACGCCCCGGAAAGCCCCTGCAAACCCTAGAAGGCCGGTCGGGCCGCCTCCTCCAGCGGCCGCTCGGGAACCCCTTCTTCTTCCTCGACGCCCGTGCCCGCTCCGTCCTCGGCCGGGGCGAGGCCGAGCTCCTCGTAGATGTCGGCGAGGATGCGCTCGCGCACCCCGTCGTTCTCCTTCAGGAACAGCTTGGCGTTCTCGCGGCCCTGGCCGAGACGCTCGTCGCCGTAGGCGAACCACGCGCCGGACTTCTGGACCACGCCGTTCTCGATCCCGATGTCGAGCAGGCTCCCTTCTTTCGAGATGCCCTCCCCGTACATCACGTCGAACTCCACCATCTTGAAAGGCGGCGCCACCTTGTTCTTGACAACCTTGACCCGCGTCTGGTTGCCGACCGTGTCGTTGCCTGCCTTGAGCGCGCCGATGCGCCTGATATCCAGCCGCACGCTCGAGTAGAACTTCAGCGCGCGACCCCCGGGCGTCGTCTCCGGCGACCCGAACATGACCCCGATCTTCTCCCTGAGCTGGTTGATGAAGATCGCGGTGGTCCTCGACCGGCTGAGCGAACCCGAGAGCTTCCTCAGCGCCTGGCTCATGAGCCTGGCCTGCAACCCGACGTGAGAGTCGCCCATCTCACCCTCGATCTCAGCGCGAGGCACGAGGGCCGCGACGGAGTCGATGACGACGAGGTCGAGCGCCCCGGAGCGAACGAGGGTGTCCGCTATCTCCAGGGCCTGCTCGCCGTTGTCCGGCTGGGAGAAGTACAGGTTCTCGAGGTCGACCCCGATAGCCTGGGCGTACGTGGGGTCGAGGGCGTGCTCGGCGTCGATGAAGGCGGCAAGCCCCCCTGCCTTCTGGGCCTCCGCGATGATGTGCAGCGCGAGGGTGGTCTTTCCGCTCGACTCCGGGCCGAAGATCTCGACGATGCGGCCACGCGGGACGCCGCCGACGCCCAGGGCCAGATCTAGTGCCAAGGCACCTGTAGAAATCGAGGCTACCTTCTGGGGCTCCTCGTCGCCCATGCGCATGATCGAGCCCTTCCCGAACTGGCGCTCTATCTGCGAGACGGCGGCGTCGATGGCCTTGCTCTTATCCAATGCATCCTCCATAAAAGGGCCGTGGTGGCTGAACAATTAGTATCGGCATCTACCGCACCGGATTATACTGCAGGGATTCTGGGCTCCCAATAGGTTATCCCCGATTCCGGAGGCTCAGCTAGCGCTCCTGAGGCTGAAATCCCGGGTGAGGACCTCCCCGCTCTCGCCCAGGGCACCCTGGTCTTGACCGTTCACCACGACGCCGACGGCGCCGGCGTTGCCGGTCTTGATGCTCACGTCGCGCTCCGCCTGGAAGGTCCGAAAGAAGCCGGGCTCGGCGATCTGCTCGTAGACCAGCTCGCCGTCGACCAGGACGCTCAGCCACGATGGGTCTCCCCGCACGCTGAGCGCCACCGTCAGGGTGTCGGGCGGCGGCGGGGGCTGCGGCCGCTCTGGCGGGCCGTTGCCCTGGACTCCGGGTGGCGGCGCGGCCGCGCCCTGTGGACCGCCTTCGGCCCCGTTCGCCGGGACCTGTGCGGCGGGCTGCGGCGCATCTTCGCCCTGCCCCGTGCTCTGAGCCCCGAGGCCCACGAAGTACAGGCCCCCGACGACCCCCGCCAGAAGGAGCAGGGCCACAACCAGGTTCAGGACCGCGCCCCAGGAGATCCGGGGTCTCCGCTTCTCGAACAGCTCGCCGGGGTTGACGAGGGGGTGGTCGAACGTGCTCTGCTTCGGGGCATTGTAGCCGGCCCCCCGCTCGCGGCGAGGCCTGCGACGGTCCCTGAGCTGGCGGGAGAGCTCCTCGCCGTCCAGGCCGAGATAGTTCGCGTAGGTCTTCAGGAACCCGCGAGCGTAGACGCCGTCGGGGAGTACCGCGTAGTCCTCGCGCTCGAGGCCGTCCAGGTAGCGCTTGCGGATCTTGGTAGCCTGCTCCGCTTCCTCGAGCGAGAGGCCCCTGTCCTTGCGGGCCTGCGCCAGAATCGGCCCTATCTTCGCGTCGGATCCCGACGCTCCGTTGGCGCTCCGTAGGATGCGGGCGTCGTCTTCCATGGCGGCTACCAGCCTAACACAAAACCTACCAACCCTCGCCGCCGTCTGCCCCGCCCGCCGGCGCCGCGTTCGCCGCGAAGATCGCCTCCAGGTCCAGCTCGGTGGCGACAACGGATCGGGCCTTGGAACCCTCGTAGGGCCCGACCACCCCCTTGCGCTCGAGCGCGTCGATGATCCTTCCCGCCCGCGAGTAGCCAACCCTGAAGCGCCGCTGCACGGCGCTAACGGATGCCTGTTGGGTCGAGACCACGAAGCTGGCGGCCTCGGGCAGTAGCTCGTCTTCGGGCTCGTCCGGGGCCTTTGCCTCTTCTTTGGGCTCGGTGACCTCTACCACGTAGCTGGGCTCGACGCGACCGCGGCTGCCGTCGGCCGCGGCGGAGACCACCCGCTCCACCTCGGTCTCCGAGATGAACGCGCCCTGGACCCGGGAGGACCGCATCGCCGAGACCGGCTTGAATAGCATGTCCCCCATCCCCAGGAGGGCCTCGGCGCCGACCGCGTCCAGGATCACGCGCGAGTCCACCTGGCTCGAGACGGCGAACGCGACCCGGCTCGGGATGTTGGCCTTGATCATGCCGGTAATGACGTCCACGCTTGGCCGCTGGGTGGCGACCACGAGGTGCAGCCCGACCGCCCTGGCCTTCTGGGCGATCCGGATCACCGCGTCCTCTACCTTGGCCGCCGCCTGCATCATGAGGTCGGCGAGCTCGTCTATGACGATGACGACGTAGGGCATCTGGACTTCCGCGCGCGCGTTGTAGCCGTCGAGCGAGCGAGCGCCCGACTTCTCTAGCACCTCGTAGCGACGCTCCATCTCGGCGACGGCCCACGCGAGCGCGTTGGCGGCCTTCTTCACGTCCGTCACCACGGGCGTAATCAGGTGCGGCACGCGCGCGAAGTGCGTGAGCTCTACCCTCTTTGGGTCGACGAGCACCATCTTTACCTGGCGCGGGTCCGTCGTCAAAAGCAGCGAGGTCAGGAGCGCGTTGAGCATGACGCTCTTGCCGCTGCCGGTAGTGCCTGCGACCAGCAGGTGGGGCATGTCCGCCAGATCGAAGAAAACCGCCCGCCCCGAGATGTCCTTGCCGAGCCCGACCGGTAGCGTCCAGTCGTTGCCCTCCGGGTACTCGAGGAACACGTCGCCTAGCGTCACCTTCGCCGGCCGCGAGTTCGGCACCTCGACGCCGACGGCGCTCTTTCCGGGGATCGGCGCGAGGATCCGGATCTCGGTCGCCGCGAGCGCGTAGGCTATGTCTTGCTGCAGGTTGCGCACCTTCCCGACCTTGACCCCGCTCCCGAGCCTTAGCTCGTATCGCGTCACCCGCGGGCCAACCACCGCCCGGACCACCTGCGCCTCGACCCCGAGGTCCGCCAGCGCCCGCGTTAGCCTGCGGCTGGTCTCCTCGACGTCGTGCTCCGCGTCGCCGCTTCCCAGGCTCAGAAGCGATGGCGAAGGCGGCGTGTACTCGCCAGGAATCTGCTCCCGCTCCGCGCCGAGGCCGACCCCTTCGGGCCGCACGGGAAGCACGATCTCGAGCTCCCGCGTCTTCTCCATGTCGGTTGGGTCGGGTTCTCCTACGGCGACCGGGGGCTCCATCGGCTCCTCCGACGCGGTCTCATTCCTGGCGGGCCTGGCCTGGCGCGCTTCCTTCGCGGCGTGGCGCTCGCGGCGCCGCTCGCTTATCCAACCCGCTACCCGCGCTCCACCGTTTCGCACCGCCCCAAAAGCAGCGACGGGGGAGATCCCCGTCACCAGTGAGAGGCCAACGGCGTAGAGCACGACGAGGATGAGCACCGCACCAACGGTCCCCCCTGCCCAATCCACGCCCGCGTAGACGCCGCTGCCCACCACCCCGCCGGCCTCGGTGTAGAACCTGCTCGCGAACATCTTCTGTGACGGTATCGAGGCCGCCAGCGTGGTCGCGGCGGCTACCAGCAACAGCCCCGTCCCGAGCGCCATCCTCAATGGCAAAACCCGCAACAACAGAAGCAGACCGACCAGGGCGGCGATCACCGGTAGCGCGAGGCCAACCAGACCCATGAAGTGCGTCACGGCCAGCAGCCCGAACTCGCCGAGAACCGCCCCGCGTCCGCTAAAGAAGGCGACGCCGAAAAACAGGCCGGCGACCAGCAGCACCCCGCCAACGACCTCGCGCGTTAGCACGGCACCGACGCCGTCGCGCGCCCCACGCAACGTTCCAGCCCAATCGCGGGCCTTGGTCCCGCCCTTCTTGCTGCTCCTGCCGCTCTTGCCCCTCTTTTGCGGCTTTCTGCTCGGCGCGCGTTTGCTGGTAGCCACGCCCCAAGTCTAGCGCATAAGGTTATCCTTCAGCATCATCTACACCATATAGTGTAAGTTTAGCCTCAACCCTCAACTATTAGCGGCAAGATGAGGGGGCGCTTGCGGGTACGCTTGGACAGGAAGCCGGAGAGGTCGCGGCGGATCGCGTTCTTCAGCTCGCCCCAGTCCGTAACCTTCTGGCCCGCGGTACGTCGAAGGGTACGCTCGACCACCTCGACCGATTCGTCGACGAGCCCGTTTGCGCCCTGCGGCGTAACGACGCCGCGCGAGATCACGTCCGGGGGCCCGAGCGAGGCGCCGGTCTGGGCGTTGATCCGCGCGACGACGATAAACATGCCCTCTTCTGAGAGCTGCTGTCGCTCGCGCATGACCGCCTCGGGGGTGTCGGCGACGGCGCCAGCGTCGACGAGGAACATGCCGGCGGGTACGTTGTCGATGCGCCGGGCGTGGCCATCGTGGAACTCGAGGCGGCTGCCGTTCTCGAGGATAAAGATGTTCTCCTCCGGTATGCCGAGGGAGAGGGCCGTGTCCGCGTGGTGCCTGAGGTGCCTGAACTCGCCGTGCACGGGCACCAGGTACCGCGGCTTCAGGAGCGATAGGACAAGCTTCTGCTCCTCCTGCGCCGCGTGACCGGAGACGTGGACCGGCATGAGCGGGCTGTAGAAGACCTCGGCGCCGCGCCTCATCAGGTTGTTAATCGTGCGGGATACGCCGCGCTCGTTGCCCGGGATCGGGTGCGCCGCGATCACGACGACGTCGCCGGGGCCGGTCTCGATCGTGCGGTGGGTGCCGTTGGCTATCCGAGAGAGAGCAGCCATCGGCTCGCCCTGCGATCCCGTGGTGAGAACCACTATGTCCCCGTCGGGGACGCGGTTGATCTCGCGCTGTTCCACGAGCATCGAGTCCGGCAGGTCCAGGTAGCCCAGGTCGCGCGCGATCTGGACGTTACGGATCATGGACCGGCCTGTTACGCCGACGAGGCGGTTGTGCCGCTTGGCGGCCTCGACGACCTGCTGGATGCGGTGGATGTGCGAGGCGAAGGAGGCGACGATGATCCTGCCCTCCGCCTCTTCGAAGATCTGGTTGAACGTGTCGCCGACGACGCGCTCCGAGGGTACGTAGCCGGGCCGCTCGCTATTGGTCGAGTCTCCGAAGTAGGCCAGGACGCCTTCTTCACCCAGGGTCGCAAGCCGCGTGAGGTCCATAGGACTCCCCTCGATGGGCGTGAGGTCTACCTTGTAGTCGCCGGAGAAGACGATCAGGCCCGCACCGGTGCGGATGGCGATAGCGACGGAGTCGGGGATCGAGTGGTTCACCCCGATAAACTCGAGGCCGAAGCCCGAGACCTCGGTCTTATGGCCCGCCTGCAACTCCCGGAGGGCGGCGTTCTTGATTCCGAACTCTTGCAGCTTGCTTCGGACAAGCCCGAGGGTGAGCCTCGTCGCGTAGACGGGGACGTCGAACTCGCGAAGCACGTAAGGCAACGCTCCGACGTGGTCCTCGTGCCCGTGGGTCAGGACTATGGCCCTGATCTCGTCCGAATTTTCCCTCAGATATGTGAAGTCGGGCAGCACCAGGTCAATGCCCGGCATCTCCTCGTCCGGGAACGCTATCCCGGCGTCCACGAGGATGATGCCGCCACTCCCGCGCACCGCGGTCATATTCTTGCCGATCTCGTCCAGCCCCCCTAGGGGCACGACCTGCAAGGTGTTTTCACTTAGCAGTCGGATTACCTCCTTGTATTAGCGACTCCGGGTTGCGGGCGTCCGGTTTCGGGCATTCATCCCGAGCCCGAGACGCCCCCACGCCCGAAGCCTAGTCGTTCAGGTGCCTCCCCAGGTCGAGCTCCTCGGGCCCGACGGCGGAGAGGTACATGCTGTTCAGGTTCAGGTGCTTTCTCGCGAGGCGCCGGATTTCCTCGGCGGAGACCGCTTCGATTCGCTCGGCGATCTCATCCGGCGTCAGGAGCTCGGTTCCGGTGATGACGCTTCTGCCGATTCGGTTCATTCTCGCCGCGGTGCTCTCGAGAGCGAGCAGCGTCGAGCTCTTGAGTTGCTGCTTGGTGCGGTCCAGCTCTTCGTCCGAGACCAGCTCCTCCTGCACCCTGCCGAGCTGCTGCGCGATGACCCGGACCGCCTCCTCGACGTTGCCCGTGGTGGAGCCGACGTAGGTCTTTATGGCGCCGGCATCCGAGTAGCCCTGGTGGTAGGAGTAGACCGCGTAGGCAAGCCCGCGCTTCTCGCGAACCTCCTGGAAGAGGCGGCTGCTCATCCCGCCACCAAGCACGTTGTTCAGCGCCGCCATCGCGTAACGCTCCTCGCTCTTGGCCGGTATCCCGTGCGAACCCAGCGAGACGTGGTACTGCTCGGTCTCCTTGTGCTTGTAGTAAAAGCGACTCTCGGGCGGGCTGGGGTTCGCCTCCCTGTCGAAGGGTTCGCCATCGGGAAGGCCGGAGAACGTTTGCTCGACCATGCGCTCCAGCTCATCCCTGTCGAGCTTGCCCGCGGCCACGACGAAGACGTTCGCGGCCGTGTAGGTGTCGCTGTGAAAAGTCCTCAAGCGGTCCTGGTCTACTCCTCGAACGGTCTCGGCGGAGCCGATGATCGGGCGCCCAAGCGGGTCGCCGTTGAAGATCAGGCCGGAGAGGTGCTCGTCCGCCATCTGGTCGGGACGGTCCTCGTACATCCGGATCTCCTCGACGATGACCTCGCGTTCGCGCTCGAGGTCGACGAGGGTCGGCCTGAGGATCATATCGCCCATGATCTGGAGTGCCCGCTCGAGGTGCTCGGGCAGGAAACGCGCGTAGAGCACGGTGTACTCCTCGCCGGTGGCCGCGTTCTCCTGGGCACCGATGCCCTCGAAGGCCTGGGCGACCTGGAGGGCGTCCATCTCGGGGGTGCCCTTGAAGAGCATGTGCTCCATCAGGTGGCTGATCCCCGCCACCTCCGCCTTCTCGTCCCGGCTTCCGGCCCGGATCCAGACGCCCAGGGAGACGCTCGTAGCCTCCTCGAGGGGCTCGGAGAGCACCCTCAAGCCACCGGGAAGCTCCTTCTTTGCTATGTTGGGATCGGTCAACCCCTACTCCTCCAGCTTCTCCAGCGAGATGCGGTTCTGCTTGTCTATGTCGAGGACCCTGACCTTGACCCGGTCGCCCTCGCTCACGACATCCTCGACGCGCTCGACCCGCTGCTTGCCGGGCGCGAGGCGCGAGATGTGGATGAGGCCATCCCGCCCAGGCATCAGCTCCACGAAGGCGCCGAAGTTGGTGGTCTTTACCACCTTGCCGGTGTAGATGTCGCCCGACTCGACGTCCTTGGTCATGCCGTTGATCGCCGAGAGGGCGCTCTTGACGGAGCCGCCGTCGACGCCTGCTACGAAGACGGTGCCGTCGTTCTCGACCGAGATGTTGACGGTGTACTCGTCCTGCAGGGCGTTGATGGTCTTGCCGCCCGGACCGATGAGGAGCCCGATCTTGTCGGTCGGTATCTGCAGCACCTCGACCCTCGGGGCGAAGTCCGAGACCTCGGCCCTCGGCTCGGCGATGGCAGCCCGCATTATGTCGAGGATCTCGACCCTGCCCCTCTTGGCCTGATCCAGGGCCTCCTTGAGGAGCCCGGCGGAGACGCCCGTGATCTTCATGTCCATCTGCAGCGCGGTTATGCCGTCGCGCGTTCCTGCGACCTTGAAGTCCATGTCGCCCAGGTGGTCTTCGAGGCCCTGAATATCGCTGAGGATGACGTAATCCTCGCCCTCCTTGACCAGGCCCATGGCGACGCCCGCGACCGGGGCCTTGATCGGCACGCCGCCGTCCATTAGCGCGAGCGTCGAGCCGCACACGCTGGCCATCGAAGACGAGCCGTTGGACTCGAGCACCTCCGAGATGATCCTCAGCGCGTAGGGGAAGCTCTCCTCGTCGGGAACCACGGGCACCAGCGCGCGCTCCGCCAGCGCGCCGTGTCCGATCTCCCGCCTCCGCGGCGCCCCGAGGCGTCCGGTCTCGCCCGTCGAGTAGGGCGGGAAGTTGTAGTGGTGCATGTAGCGCTTGCCCGTCTGCGGGTCGATGGTGTCGAGTCTCTGCGCGAGCCCCATGTCCGCGAGCGCGAGCGAGCTCAGCACCTGGGTCTCACCCCTGGTGAACAGCCCGGTTCCGTGCACCCGCGGAAGGACACCGACCTCGGCCGTGGTCGGCCGGATCTCGTCGAGCTCCCTCAGGTCCGTTCGCTTGCGGTCGGCGAGGTAGAGCTCCCGGAACGCTACCTTCTCGAGCGCCGATATGGCCCCGGCGATCTGCTGCGCCTCGTCTTCCTCGCGGCCCTCCGTGAGCTCGTCGCTCAGCTCGTCGAGGGCGTCGTGGCGCTCCCTGCGGTCGGGGTTGACTATGCCGTCCTTGATGCGCCCGAGGTAGCGCTCGCGCACTTCGGCGACGAACGGGTTCTCCTCTGCCTCCACGAACTCCTGGTTCTGCTTGCCGTGCTCGGCGGCGAAGGCCTCGATGGCCTCGGCCTGCTCGCGGATGACGTCCTGCGCCACGCCGAGGGCCTCGACCATCACGTCCTCGTCTACCTCGTTGGCTCCGGCCTCGACCATCGTTATGGCCTCTTTGGTGCCGGCCACCACGAGGTCGAGGTCGCTCTCTTCGAGCTGCTGGTAGGTTGGGTTGAGTATGAACCCGCCGTCGGGTCCGCGCCCAACGCGGACGGCCCCGATCGGCCCGTCGTACGGGATGTCCGACAGCGAGAGCGCGGCGGAGGCCCCGACCATGCTGAGCGTGTCGTAGGGGGTTTCCTGATCCGCGACGAGCACCGTTCCGACTACCTGTATCTCGTAATGGTAGCCCTTGGGAAACAGGGGCCTTAGCGGCCTGTCCGTGAGCCGGCAGGTCAGGATCGCCCTGTCTGAAGGCCTTCCCTCGCGCTTCAGGAAGCCGCCCGGGATCTTGCCCGCGGCGGTCATCCTCTCTTCGATGTCCACGCTGAGGGGCAGGAACGTGGCGCCCGGCCTCGGCGATGCGGAACGCGTGGCCGTGGAGAGCACCATGGTGTCGCCAAGCCTCGCGCTAACCGCGCCGCCGGCCTGGCGGGCAAGTTTTCCGGTTTCGAGCACGATCGAGCGCTCGCCTACGGGGATTTCTAGACGCATGTTCTTTTCTTCTCCTCTTTTTCTGAGATCTACGGAAGCTGCAGGTGGAACTTATCGGCGCAGGCCGAGCCTGGCGATGAGCGCGCGGTAGCGCTCGACGTCCTTTTTCTGCAGGTACTTGAGAAGCCGGCGCCGCCGGCCGACCATCTTGAGCAATCCCCGCCGCGAGTGGTAATCGTGCTTGTGCTCGCGCAGGTGCTCGGTCAGGTGCGCTATGCGCCGCGTCAGCACCGCGACCTGCACCTCAGAGGACCCGGTGTCCCCTCGTGCGTGCGGTGCTCCTGTATCGTCTCTTGTTTGTCTTGAACTGCCGCCAACTTCCTCTTTCTCCTCTTTACTCTCTGTCTATTCGTCTCACTCTGTTCAACCACATATGCTACCACAAGTATCAGATTGCACCGTCGGTGATCCTCTCGTCGCCTCTCGCACGTCGCGCGATATCTGCTCCCTGAGCTCGTCCACGCCCGAGAACCTTTTTTCGTCCCGTATCTTTTCCAGGAAGCCCACGTCGACCTCGCGCCCGTACAGGTCCCCCTCGAAGTCCAGCAGGTACGCCTCGACGCGGCTCTCCCCGCGCGCAAAGGTCGGCGCCTCGCCGACGTTGATGCAGGCGGCGTGCGTCTCCTCTCCGACGCGCACCAAGCCGGCATACACTCCGCGTGCCGGGATAGCGTACCCGGTCCCGGGATCCACGTTCGCCGTCGGGAAACCGATCGTCCTTCCCCGCTTGTCGCCCGCAACCACCTCACCCCGCATAACGTACGGTCGACCGATAAGCCGCGCCGCCTCACCTACCTCCCCGTCACGAACGAGAGACCGGATTCGTGTCGAGCTTATGGGATCATCCCCGCCCTCGCTCATTACCCGCACGACGACCGCCTCCCCCCGTTACGACGCATGACCCTGCCAAGGTCCGCGACATCCCCGGAGGCCTTGTACCCGAACCGGAAGTTCTCCCCGACAACGACCACCTCGGCCTCCATCTCGCCGATCAGCACACCCTCGACGAACTCATCGGGGCTCTTCCTGGACAGGGCAAGGTCGAAGGGTATGACCCGCACCTCGTCCACCCCGTGGCCGAGCAATACTTCCCGTCTCAGCCCGATCGAACTAAGCAACGTCGGCTCGCTCCAGGGCGCAAGCACCGCCCGCGGATGGGGATCGAAGGTCGCCGCGACGACCCGCATCCCCCTCTTTCGCCCCTCCTCGACCGCCCGCCGCACGACCGCCTCGTGCCCGAGATGCACCCCGTCGAAGTTGCCGAGCGCGACGACGGATCTCATCGCAAGCCCTCCGACAACCGGTTTCGTGCGGGCGTCCAAGGCGGCGTCTCTACCGACATGGTCTCTGCCCGACCTTGCCCTACCTTCCGCACAACACCACCTCGGGTCTCGCCTCCTCTGCCTCGTCCCGGTAGACCGCGAGCAAATCTCCGCCGCGCTCGACCCTGAAGCTGCCATCGAACCCGGTCCGGGGCAGCCGTCGACCGCTGCTCACCGCAATTTCTTCATCTGCGCCGACCTCGACACGTGGTAGGTGCGCCAGGACATCCGTTGTTTGTATTATGTGGTTATGGATGTTTTCGTGGGTCAGGTCCGTGGGTGGGGTTGCGGACAGGACAGAGAGGCGGCCGACGCCGGTACGCCGTAAGTACGCCAGGTAGGCGCCCGAGCCGAGGGCCTGGGCGAGGTCCGAGATCAGGGTCCTGACGTAGGTGCCGCTGGAGCAGGTGATCTCGAAGGTCGCGGTCATCTCCCCTGGGTTCGTTGCGACGAGGGTCAGGCTGTGGACGGTGACGGGGCGGGGTTCGACGTCGACGGAGATACCCTGGCGGTGCAGCTCGTAAAGCCGGACTCCACCACGTTTCAGCGCCGAGGCCATCGGCGGGACCTGCAGGATCTCTCCAGTCATCGCGG
The DNA here is from genome assembly GCA_963800975.1 of uncultured Rubrobacteraceae bacterium. Classification (GTDB taxonomy): domain Bacteria; phylum Actinomycetota; class Rubrobacteria; order Rubrobacterales; family Rubrobacteraceae; genus JALYGY01. The sequence goes on from CAWDDB010000008.1 coordinate 156,330, forward strand.
GGAGCGCGGCCCGGATGGCCTTCTCGTCGGGCATCGGGGTGTTGAGGGGTGAGATCTCGCCTTCCGCGTCCAGGGTGTCCGAGACCGCGCCGAATCGGGCCGTGGCCGTGTAGGACTTGTCCAGGAGGGTGACGTAGCGCGAGAGCCGGGTCCAGCGGCCCAGGAGAAGCACCAGCAGGCCCGAGGCGAGGGGATCGAGCGTTCCGGTGTGCCCGACCTTGGTCTTCCTGGGAAGGAGACGCTTGACCCGCGCGACCGCCCTGGCGCTGGTGATTCCGGGCGGCTTGTCGAGGAGCAGGGCGCCGCGAGGGGTCGGGAGTAGGTCCGTTATCTCTTCTCCCCCAGGTCCACGCGGCCTTCGAGCGCGTCGAGAAGCTCGGCCTTCGCCTGCAGTGGCGTCATGTTTGGCCGGGTGTAGCCCGCCGCAAGCTTGTGGCCGCCGCCGCCGAAGAGGCGGGCGATCCCGCCGACGTCGAACCTCTCGGAGCGGAGGGATCCCTTGGTGCCCTCGGGGACCTCCCGAAGGTGCGCCACGACGTCCACCCCCGAGACGGTTCGCAGCTGGTCTATGGCCTCCTTGGAGTCCAGCTCGCCCGCGCCGGTTCGTTCGTAGTCGGCCTTGTCCACGGTAGAGACCAGGACCTCGCCGTACTGGCGGGCGTTCGCGAGGCACACCCCCACTATGTTCAGCTGCTGCAAGGAACCCCTGCGGTTGATCCTGTCGTGCACCTCGGCGGGGATCACGCCAGCCCTCAGCAGGTCGGCGACCAGCTCGTGCGCCACGGGCGAGATGTTCCTGAAGCGAAAATCTCCGGTGTCGGTCCTGACGCCGACGTAGATCGCCTCCGCGGCCTCTCTGTCCAGCGGCACGCCGGTCGCGGAGTAGAGGGCGGCCACGATCTCGGCGCTGGCGGCGGCCCGCGGGTCGACCAGGTTGTACTCGCCGTAGAAGGGGTTGTCCTCGTGGTGGTCGAGGTTGAGGCGCGCGCCGGCCGCGGGGACGGGGACCCCGGCCCGGTCGGCGCGCGAGGTATCCACGACGAGCAGGTCGTGGCCCTCCGGCAACTCGCGCAGGGGCTCGCCCGGCACCAGCCACCTCAGGTAGCCGGGGACATCCTCGGCGTGGCAGAAGACCGCGGAGGCGCCCAGGGAGCGCAGCAACCTCACCAAAGCCGCGGACGCGCCGATGGCGTCCCCGTCCGCTCCCACGTGCGTCGTCACGGCGACGCGATCGAGCGTCCCAAGAAACTCGGCAACCTCTGCAACGGTGTTATTCCTCGTGCGGGTCGTCACCCGACCTTACCTCCCTAAGAGCGGACTCTATCTTCGTCACCCGATCCAGGACCGGGTCCGGTTCGAAGCGTAGCTTCGGCGTACGCTTCAGGCGCGTCTGCGTGCCCACGGCGGCCTGGATGCGCCCTGCCGCGCTCGCCAGCCCTGCCTGGGCCTCTTCCTCGTCCGTCCCGGCGAGTACGGTGTAGAAGACCGTCGCCTGCGCCAGGTCCGGGCTCACGCTCACGTCTGTGACCGTGACGAGACCCCCGATGCGCGGGTCGGAGAGGGCGGCCACCTCCTCGCCCACGATCTCCTTGAGCTGCGACTCGACCTTGCGGGTGCGCCCGCTCATCGCGGCTTTCCCATCACAGCTTCACAAACTCCTCGCGCCAATCGAGGATAGACAGGTCGTCGTAGTTCAACAGCTGACGACGTATCTCCTCCCGCTTCTGCTCGGCCGCCCGGTAGGTGACCGCCGCCAGCGCCACCTCCACTGTGGCGCGCTGCCACGAATCGTGGTGGTCGGCCTCGACCACGGAGACGTTCTTGCGGCGCAGCCGATCCTTTATCGAGCGCAACGTCTGGCGCTTTTCCTTCAGGCTGGAGGCGAAGGGCAGCTCCAGCTCCAGCCTAACCGCGCAGAACAAGGGGCCCCGGTTTACCTCGCGACCTCGACGACCTCGAAGAACTCGAGGACGTCGCCCTCCTTGACGTCGTTGAAGTTCTCGATGCCGACGCCGCACTCGAAGCTCTCCCGGACCGAACGCACGTCGTCCTTGAAGCGCTTTAGGGAGGCGATGTTGCCGTCGTACACAACGGCCCCGTCGCGAACCACCCGTACCCGGTTGTTGCGGAAGATCTCGCCCCGGGTGACGTAGCACCCGGCGACCGTGCCGGCCCCGGGAACCCTGAAGATGGCGCGCACCTCGGCCGTGCCGGTCTCGTTCTCGGCGGTCTCTGGGGCGAGCATGCCGCGCATCGCGGCCTCTATCTCCTCCAGCGCCTTGTATATGACGTCGTAGGTCCGTATCTCCACGCCTTCGCGCTCGGCGACCTGCTTGGCCGAGTTGGTCGGCCTGACGTTGAAGCCGAGCAGGATGCCGTCGCTCGCCGAGGCGAGCATGACGTCGGAATCCGTGAGGGCGCCGACGCCGCTACGGACAATGTTGACGCGAACCTCCTCGTTCGTGAGCCTGGCGAGGGCCTCCTTGAGCGCCTCGACGGAGCCGGCCACGTCGGCCTTAACGACCAGGTTGAGGTCCTGTGTTCCGCCCTCCCCGAGCAGGTCCTCCAGCGTGCGGCGCGTGCCTCCCTGCACCGCCAGCTCCTGGCGCCTGAAGGCGGCCTCGGCCTGCTGGGCCCTGTCGCGCGCGATGCGCTCGTGGTCGACCACCTCGAAGCGCGTGCCCGCCTCGGGCACGCCGGAGAGACCGAGGATCTCCGAGGGGCTGCCCGGATCCGTGTCCTTGATGCGCACGCCGGTGTAGTCCAGCATCGCCCGCACCCGGCCGTAGGCCGTACCGGCGAGGACCACGTCGCCCTTGTGCAGCGTGCCGCGGACCAGGAGGAGCGTCGCCACGGGGCCGCGGCCCGGGTCGCGCTCGCCCTCGATCACGTACCCGCTGGCCGGGGCGTCCGGGTTGGCCTTGAGGTCCTCAAGCTCGGCCACCACTAGGATGTTCTCCAGCAGCTCGTCGATGCCGTCGCCGGTCTTGGCCGAGACGGGAACGGTCACCGTCTCACCGCCCCACGCTTCGGAGGTGAGGCCACGCTCGGCCAGCTCGCCCATCACCCTGTCCTGGTTGGCGTTCGGCACATCGATCTTGTTGATGGCCACGACGATCGGGACCTCGGCCGCGCGCGCGTGCTCGATGGCCTCTTGCGTCTGGGGCATCACGCCATCGTCGGCCGCGACCACGAGCACCACGATGTCCGTCACCCGCGCGCCGCGGGCGCGCATCTCGGTAAACGCCTCGTGGCCAGGGGTGTCGATAAAGGTGATCCGCTTCCCGCCGCTCTCGACCTGGTAAGCACCGATGTGCTGCGTGATGCCGCCGGCCTCGCCGGACTGGACGTTCGCGCTCCTGATCCGGTCCAGGAGGCTCGTCTTGCCGTGGTCAACGTGGCCCATCACGGTCACGACCGGCGGCTTCTCGACGAGGTCCTCGGGGTTGTCCTCGGGCGCGATCTCCTCGGGCGCGGGTTCCTCCACCGCGCCGATCTCTACCTCGACCCCAAGCTCTTCCGCGACCAGCTCGATCTCCTCCGTCGAGAGCGTCTGGGTCAGCGTCTTCATCTCCCCGAGGCCCATGAGAACCTTGATGATCTGGGTCGGTGCCACGCCCAGGGCGTCGCCCAGGTCCTTGACCGTCGCCCCTGGCTCGACGCGCACGCCGGGCGACTCCTCCGCGACCGCCTCCTCGGGGGTTCGCTCGGGCTCCTTCGGGGAGGCGGGCGCCGGCGTCGGCCGCGGCGCGCGGTTGGTTGCGCTCGCGTCGATGACGACGCGCCTGCGCTTCTTCTCCTTTTTGCGGGGCGGCGCCGAGACCGGTTCCTCGGCCGGCGCGGCCGCGACGGTGGCCGAATGGCCCGAGCGCTCAGCCTCCGCGCGTGCCTCTCGAGCCTCGGCCTCCTGGGCCTCGGTGCGGCCGTTCTCGGTGCCCGACCCCTCGCCGAAAACCCGCTCGTAGACCGGGTCCTCGACGGAGGAGGAGTGGCTCTTCACCACTACCCCGGCCTCCTTCAGGCGGTCTATCACGTCCTTGCTCTCCAGTTCGAGCTCCCTGGCTATCTCGTATACGCGCTTACTCATCCGATACCCCCTGCGTGCCCTCGACCATGCCCTCGAACTCCGCGGCCTGCGCCTGATGCGAAGGGATGCCGCAGAATAGGGAGCCAGGCAGAGCCATGTTGGCGCATCGGCGGCCGTTGGAGAGGACCGCGCGACAGCGGTGCATCGTGGAGTCCTCGTCGGGCTCCCAGTCCTCCTCCTCGTCCTCGAACTCGATGGCCTGGCTCTCGGGCTTTATGTCTATCTTCCAGTCGGTCAGTTTGACGGCGAGCCGGGCGTTCTGGCCCTCGCGGCCGATCGCCAGCGAGAGCTGGTCGTCGGGAACGATGACCTCGGCCTGCTTCTCGTCCTCGTCCAGGTAGACCTCGCGCACGCGCGCGGGCGAGAGCGCCTTGGCGATAAAGCGCGCCGGCTCGGGGTCCCACTGGATTATGTCTATCTTCTCGTTCCTCAGCTCGGAAACGACCGCCCTCACCCGGCTGCCACGCGGGCCTACGCAGGCACCCACCGGGTCGATCCCCTGCTCGTTGGACCACACGCCTACCTTCGAACGCAATCCGGCCTCGCGGGCAACGGCCTTGATCTCGACGAACCCGTCGTAGATCTCGGGCACCTCGAGTTGGAACAGCCCCTTGAGGAGACCCTCGTGCCTGCGGCTGACGACCAGGTTCGGTCCCCTGCCCGGCTCGCGGATGTCGAGCAGGTACACCTTGAGCCGCTGGCCGTTCTCGTACCGCTCGTTCGGGACCTGCTCGCTGGCAGGCAGGATAGCTTCCACGCGTCCCAGATCTATGATCGTCATCCTTCGGTGCGCCTGCTGGACGATGCCGGTAACGACGTCGCCCATGCGCTCACCGTACTCCTCCAGCAGCTGGGCGTTGTGGACCTCGTTCAGCCTCTGGTAGAAAGTCTGGCGCATGACCTGGGCCGCTATGCGCGTGAAGTCGTGCGGCGTTATGTCCTCGGAGTCCTTCATGACCCTGAGGTCGCCCGTCTCCGTGTCGAGGACCACCCTGGCCCCCTCCTCGGCGCCCTCGCGGTTCTCGTAGGCCGCGAGCAGCGACTCCTCCAGGACGCCCGTCACCGTCTCGAACGGGATGCCCTTGTCCGTCTCTATCTCGTGCAAAGCAGATAACAATGCCGTGTTCATGGTTATATTTCCTCCTTGAGGTGCGCGCGGGAGACCGAGCCGAACGGCAACTCAACCTCCGCTCCCCCCTCAGAGAGTTTTATTACGAAATCTCTCTCACCGACGCGCTCTATGACGCCCGTGAAGTTGCGCCTGTCATGCATGGGTTCCGAAAGGGACACCCTGGCCTCGTGTCCCACGAAGCGGCGGAAGTGCTCGGGCTTCGTGAGCGGGCGTTCGATGCCGGGCGAAGAGACCTCGAACATGCCGTCGTAGCCCTCCTCGTCGAGCGCGGGCGAGACGGCCGACACGACGCGGGAGCAGAACTCGTGGTCCACGGGACCGTCCTCCCGGTCCACGAGCAAAGTGAGGAGCGGCCCCGCCGAAAAGCGGGCCTCCACGAGCTCGCACCCGGCAGGCAAGCTCTCCTGCGCGACCTGCGCCAATCTCTCCAGCCTCGCCGTCTCTCTCACCTTCTCCAAACGATAAAAAAAGCAACGGGTCCGCCGGGACCCCTTGCTCTCGTACAACAAGCCCGATTATATCGCAGAGTATGTAGGTTACAAGGCGACCGGCGCGGCGCGCGGACCCGCCCGCAAGGCGCAAGGCCCTACTTGCGCCCGTCCTTCTCTATTTCCTCGAAGAGGGCGGCGAAGATCCCGTCCCGCTCCACCTTGCGCAGCGGCTCTCCTTTGGAGAAGATCACGCCGTCGTCCTTGCCCCCCGCGACGCCGTAATCCGCGTCCCTGGCCTCGCCGGGTCCGTTCACGATGCAGCCCATCACGGCGACGGTGAAGTGGTCCTCGTAGTGCTTGAGCCTATCCTCGACCTGCGCGGCCATACCTATCACGTCGAATCCCAGCGTCCTGGCGCAGCTCGGGCAGGCGATCACGTTCGGACCGCGGTGGCGGAGGTTGAGGGCCGAGAGGATGTGGTAGGCGACCGGTATCTCCTCCACGGGGTCCTCGGCAAGCGAGATGCGGATCGTATCCCCTATGCCGTACGGAAGGAGCTGGCCGAGCGCCGCGGCGCTCTTGATCGCGCCAGGGAGCCTGGTCCCTGCCTCGGTGACGCCGAGGTGCAGCGGCGCGTCCGAGTGCTTGCGGAACTCCTTGTTCGCCTCGACCATCTCCGGGACATGGCTCGCCTTGAGGGAGACCTTGAAGTCGAAGAAGCCCATCTCCTCGGCGATCTCCACCTTCTGCAGCGCGCTCGTAACGAGGGCCTCGGCCTTGGGCAGATCCCAGTACCGCTTCTCCACGGACCCCGAGTTCACCCCGATGCGCATCGCGACGCCAGTCTCCTGGCACTTCTCGATGACCGCCCTGAAGCGGTCGTCGCCGCCGATGTTGCCTGGGTTGATGCGCACGCACGCGGCACCCGCGTCGGCGGCGCCGAGCGCCATGCGGTAGTCGAAGTGGATGTCCGCGATCAGCGGCACGGGCGAGCGCCAGACGACCTCCCGGAAGCCGTTGAGCGCCTTGGAACCGTTGACCGAGACGCGCACGAGGTCCGCCCCGGCCGCGTTCAGGTCGTAGACCTGTTGCACGGTCGCCTCGACGTCGTAGGTCATGGTGTTGGTCATGGATTGCACGGCCACCTGGGCACCGCCGCCGATCGGGACGTCGCCCACCTTGATCTGCCGACTCGTGACCGGACGTTGTTGCAAAGCTGCTTCTGTCATCACGCTCCCACGACGATCTTACTCCGGGATAAACGGCTGTCCTGTGAAGATTTTACTAAGGTCGGCGTAGGTTGCGAACAAGAAAAGCATCAACACCAGCGCTATGCCCACGGCGGCGATCCTGCCCATGGTCTCCTGGCTAAGAGGCTTGCCCCTGACCTTCTCGGCCGCGATGAAAAAGAGGTGACCGCCGTCAAGCGGCAGCAGCGGGAGCAGGTTGAAGAGCGCGAGGTTCAGGCTGATAAGGGCGAGCAGCTGCGGAAAGAACCCCTGCTCGACCGACGTGCTCCCCACCGACGCGATCCCGACCGGCCCTGTCACGTTGTTGTATAGGCTCCGTTCCCCGGTTATCAGGTCGCCGACGAAGGCGCCCAGCATCCCCGTAACCCGCACGACCTGGCCCACCGCGAGACCCACGGCCTCGAAGGGCCCATACCTCGTCGTCTCGACCACAGGCCTGACGCCGACCAGAGCGCGATCCGGGTCGTTCGGATCGGCGCCAAGCTCCCCGGCGAAGGTCCGCTCAGCCCCGCCACGCTCGACCGTGACCCGGATCTCCTCTCCCGGCCGCCTGTCCCCCACCTCGGTCGTGAAGCCTTCCCACGCCCCTATCCTGCGGCCGTCGACCGCGACGAGCCTATCGCCCGCCTGTATGCCGACGTGATCCGCCATGGAGCCCGGCTCGACCTCTTGCACCTCGGGCGTAACCCCCGTAACCGCGCCCGTGGTCATGAGGACCCCGGCGAGTATGGCGACGGCGGCAAGGATGTTGGCGAAGGGTCCGGCGAATATGATCAGCGCCCGGCGCCAGGGCGGCTTGGCAGGGTACGTATCGGGCCCTTCGGCACCGTCGCCCATCCCGGCCATCTTGGCAAACCCGCCAAGCAGGATTATGCGAAACGAGTAGACCGTCTCGCCGAACTTCTTCTTGAAAATCGGCGGCCCGAACCCCACGCCGAACTCGGGGACCCTCACGCCGAGAGCCTTTGCGGTGAGCATGTGCCCCAGCTCGTGCACGACGATGAGCACGATCAAGCCAAGTATCGCTACCACTACGGTCATCCGGCCGCCTTCCGCACGCGCCGCTCAGTCTCCTCGCGAGCCCAGGCGTCGGCCCCGCGAATTGCCTCGAGGCCGCGCATCTCGCCGAGCCCCGGCAGGTTCTCGAGCACCTCCTCGATCACGTCTGCTATCTGCATGAAAGCCAGCCGCCGCCCGAGGAACGCCTCGACGGCCACCTCGTTGGCCGCGTTGATGGCCACGGGGTAGGCTCCACCGGCGCGTCCGGCCGCGATCGCGAGGGGCAGGCAACGGAAGAGATCGTCCCTTGGCTCCTCGAATGTCCACGTGGAGGCGCCCAGAGGCACCGGCGAAGCGCCCACATCCACCCTGTCGGGGTAGAGCAATCCGTAGGCAATCGGGAGCCTCATGTCGGGAAGAGCGGCGTGCAAAACCAGCGAGCCGTCCTCGAAGAAGACCCCCCCGTGCACGACGGACTGGCGGTGCACGGCCACCCGCACGTCGTCGTACGAGACGCCGAACAGGTGGTGCGCCTCGATCACCTCGAGGCCCTTGTTCATCATCGTAGCCGAGTCGATCGTGATCTTGGGCCCCATGCTCCACGTCGGGTGCCGTAGCGCATCTTCTGGGCCAACGCCCAGCAGCTCGGCCTTCGGCAGGGCGAAAAAGGGTCCTCCGGAGGCCGTGAGCAGGACGGCGCTCGCCGATCCTTTGCCCTCCAGACACTGGAAAATCGCGGAATGCTCCGAATCCACGGGTATTACGTGATTGGACGCGGCGAGGCTCATCACCCACTCACCACCGACGACGAGCGACTCTTTGTTGGCGAGCGCGAGCCGATTCCCGGCTTCGAGGGCGCCGACCGTCGCCGCGAGGCCCGCGAAGCCAACGATGCCGTTCAGGACTACGTCCGCGGGCTGCCTCGCGAGGTGCTCAGACGAGCCCGGACCGGTGAGGAGCTCGCAATCGAAGCCGTCTTGCGACGCCGAATCGGGCGATTCGAGGGCGACGGCGGCCGGCTCGAACTCGGCGGCCTGGCGCCGCAGGGTCTCGGCGTCGGAGTTGGCAGAGAGGCCGACCACGTCGAAGAGGTCTGGGTGCGCGCGCACGACGTCCAGGGCCTGGCTGCCGACGCTTCCGGTAGAGCCCAGGATGGTGAGACTTCGCCTCATAGCGGGGATGTGGGTAACGATCTCATACAAGCAGAGAGAGATAGTATACCGCGGGCGCCGTAAACAGCAGGCTGTCGACGCGGTCGAGGATGCCGCCGTGGCCCGGCAAGAAATGACCCAGGTCCTTCACGTCTAGGATCCGCTTGAGCATGGACTCGAAGAGGTCACCAAGTTGGGAGAAGATTGACACGCCTGCCCCGACTACGGCGGCCTTGGCCAGCGTGAAGTCCAGGAACTCGTAGGCCACGGCGCCGACGACCAGGGTCGTGAGCAGCAACCCCCCAAGCCCCCCCTCCACCGTCTTTTTCGGGCTGAGGCTCGGGAACAGCAGGTGCCTGCCGAAAAAGCGGCCGGCGAAGTACGCCCCGGAGTCCGAGATCCAGGGCCCAACCACGGCTATGAGCATCAGGATCACGCCGTAGGTCGACCGTTCGAATAGCCCGAGGTGGGCGAGCGGGGCGCCAACCCACAGCGCCATCAGCAGCACAGCCAGGACCGCGCGCAGGGTGCGGGCATCCGGCCTTCCCGCGAGCCACAACATGGCCCACGGCAGGCACAGCAGCGCTCCGACGAGGATCCCCGTCGGACCGTACGGTACGGCGAGCAGGACGGGTATGGCCCCAGCCCCGAGCGCCGCGGGGAAGGGGAGTGGCTCGAGGGCTCGCGAGAGCTCGTAGGCGGCGAGGGCCGCGACGAGCAGGACGACGACCAGCACGGCCCACCTGCCGAGCGCGATCGCGCCCAGGGCGATCGGAGCCAGAAGGAGCGCGGTGGCGGCGCGCCACCTCAGCATCTGGCGGCCCCTAGACCCCGCCGCGCCGCCGGGACCGGGACGCGAAGGAATCCATCGCAAGCAGGAACTCCTCCGCCGAGAAGTCCGGCCACAAAGTGTCCGTGACGTAGAACTCGGCGTAGGCTATCTGCCAGAGGAGGAAGTTGGAGACCCTGAGCTCTCCGCTCGTCCTTATCACGAGGTCGACCTCGGGCACTTCGGGAGCGTACAGGAAGCGGGCGAACGTGGCCTCGTCCACCTCGTCCGGTGAGAGACCGGCCGCGACGATTCGCCTGGCCGCGTCCACGATCTCCGTGCGGCCGCCGTAGTTCAGGGCGACGTAGACGTCGAGCCTGTCGTTGTGGGCCGTCAGCTCTTCGGCCTCCCGGATCGCCGCCATCACGGAATCGGGGAGGTGTTCTCTGCGGCCCAGAAAACGCAGCCTCGCGCCTCGCTCGTTCAGGTCAGGCACCTTCGCGCGGGCGGTCTCGAGAAAGAGGGTCATCAGGGTGTCCACCTCGTCCTCCGGGCGGGTCCAGTTCTCGGTAGAGAAGGCGTACAGGGTCAGCGTGCGCACGCCTACCCTGCCGGCCACCTCGAGCAGAGGGGTAAGGACCTCGACGCCAGCCCGGTGGCCAGCCGCGCGAGGGAGACGGCGGCGCTGCGCCCAGCGCCCATTGCCGTCCATGATGACGGCCACGTGGCGCGGGGTGCGGTCCTCCTCGATGCGCGTGAGGACCCGAGCCTCGCCGGGAGCGTTGACGGGATGTTGCTGGACGGGTTCCAGCGCCTAGACCTCCAGGAGTTCGGCTTCTTTATCGGAGAGGGAGGCGTCGATCCGCTCGACGTAGTCGTTGGTGAGCTGCTGCAGCTCCGCCTCCGCCCTGTGCTCGTCGTCCTGGGAGATCTCGCCCAGCTTGCGGAGCTCGTGCACGTCGCGCATCTCGTCGCGCCGGACGTTGCGCACGGAGACCCGAGCCTCCTCGGCCATGCTCCTGGCGAGGCGGATTAGCTCGCGGCGCCGCTCCTCGGTTAGCTCGGGGATCGGCAGCCTGAGGATCTTGCCGTCGTTCTGCGGGTTTAGGCCGATGTCGGCGTCCAAGATGGCTCGTTCGATGTTCTTGAGGGAGTTCGGGTCGAACGGCGTTACGGTTAGCAGCCTGGGCTCGGGTGCCCCAACGTTGGCCACGCTCCTGAGCGCCATGCGAGAGCCGTAGACGTCTACCTCGATGCGGTCGAGAAGCGTGGGGTTGGCGCGACCGGTCCGTATCGTGGCGAAGTTGTTCTTTGTGGCGTCAACCGCCCCCTGCATCCGCCGCTCGGCCATGGTCAGGTCTATGACATCGGACATGCTCAGCCTCCTCCGGCCCCTTTCCTGGCCCCGGGTTGCGCGCCCCAGACCAGGGATCCCACGCGCTCGCCTTGCAAAATACGGCGCAAGTTGCCCTGTTTCAGTATATCGAAAACGATTATGGGGAGGTTCTCGCCGCTGCAAAGCGTGGCCGCCGTGTGGTCCATCACGGCCAGGTTGTTCGAGAGCAGGTCCATGTAGTTGAGCCGGTCGAGGCGGACGGCGTCGGGCTCCTTGCGCGGGTCCTTGTCGTAGACGCCGTCCACGCGGTTCTTGGCCATAAGAAGCGCGTCGGCGTTGATTTCGAGCGCGCGAAGGGCCGCGCCTGTGTCCGTGGTGAAGAACGGGTTGCCCGTTCCCGAAGCGAAGATGACAACCCTCCCCTTCTCCAGGTGCCGGATCGCGCGCCTGCGGATGTACGGTTCGGCCACCTCCTGGATCTCGATCGCCGACTGCACGCGGGTCGGGATCCCCCGTCCCTCGAGCGCGGCCTGCAAGGCGAGCGCGTTGATGACGGTTCCGAGCATCGCCATGTAGTCCGCCGTCGCGCTCTCGATTGCGAGCTCGTCCGCGACCTGAGAACCCCTGAAGATGTTGCCGCCGCCCACCACGACGGCCAGCTCGGCCCCCGCCTCCACCGCCTCCAGCACCTGCGTCGCGGTTGAGCCGAGGCTTTCGGGGTCTATGCCGTACCCTCCTTCGCCCGCGAGGCTCTCCCCAGAAAGCTTGAGAACAACTCGACGAACAGCCCCGAGCTCAGAGATCGTGCCGTTAGCTCCTTCGGCCTGGCTGCCGGGTTTTCCGTCCTCCAAGAGAGGACCTAGATCGCGTAGCGCACGAAGCGCCGCACCACGACGTTCTCGCCGACCTTCTGGATGGTCTGCTGCAAAAGCTCCTCGACGGTCGTGTCGGGCTCTTTGACGAACGGCTGCGTGAGCAGGGCGCGCTCGGAGATCCACTTCTGCATGCGCCCTTCAGCGATGCGGCGCGCGATGTCCTCCGGCTTGCCCATCTCGGCGACCTGCTTCTCGACGATCCTGCGCTCCTCCTCGAGCTCCTCCGTCGGGATGTCCTCCGTCGCGACCGCGAGGGGCTGCGGCTGCGCCGAGGCGACGTGCAGCGCAACGTCGTGCGCGAACTCCTTGAATTCCGCCGTCCGCGCCACGAAGTCCGTCTCGCAGTTGACCTCCACCAGCACGCCTACCCTGCCGTTGAAATGTACGTAGGCGTCGATGAGGCCCTCGGAGGCCTCGCGGGAGCTCTTCTTCGCGGCCAGAGCCTGGCCGCGCTCTCTCAGCACGCGCCTGGCCCCGTCGATGTCGCCCCCGGACTCCTCGAGCGCGTTCTTGACGTCCATCATCCCTGCCGCGGTCTCCTCGCGAAGCTGCTTTATCTTTTCGATGGTGCTGGCCAAACCTCTACCTCTCCTCGTCTTCTTTGCCCGCAGGCTCCTCTTCGACTTCTTCCTCAGACTCGCTCGACGGCGGCACTTCGGTCTCGGCCTCTGCTTCCTCAGCCCCAGCCTCTTCAGCTACTTCAGCCTCATCTTCAGCTACTTCAGCCTCAACCTCTTCGGCATCGGCCTCTTCAGCTTCAGCCACTTCAGCATCGGCCTCTTCGGCCTCAGCCGCTTCAGCATCGGTTTCTTCAGCCTCAACCTCTTCAGCCTCGGGCTCGTCGGCCTCGGGCTCGTCCGTCTCGGTTTCTTCGACCTCTGCCACGACGGTTTCCTCCTCGGCCTCAGCTGCCACGTCGGGATCGACGGCCTCGACCGCGGGTGTTTCGACTGCCTCGGCGTCCGCCTCCTCCGTAACCGGTGCCTCTGATGTGGATGCTTCCGGTTCGGATGTTTCCGGTTCGGGTGCCTCTGCCTGAGTCGGGCCTGGCTCGGGGCGGCCGTTAGCGACCTGGGCCGGCTCCTCGGCGGCGACCTCCTGGGCTGCCTCCTCCGAGACCTGCGCCTCCTCGATCACCGGCGCCACAGGCCGCTCCTCCGCAGGCACGGCTTCCTCGCCGCGAGCGTCCACTATCGCGTCGGCGATGAGGCGCGAGATCAGGCTGATCGCACGTATCGCGTCGTCGTTGCCGGGGATAACATAGTCGACCACCTCGGGGTCGCAGTTGGTATCGGTGAGGGCGACAACCGGGATCTTGAGTCGATTCGCCTCCTTGACCAGCAGCTCCTCACGCTTGGGGTCGATAACGAAGACCGCGCCAGGCAGCCGCTCCATCTCGGTGATGCCGGCGAAGTTGCGCCTGAGCTTCTGGTACTCGCGGTTGAGCGCGAACCAGTCTTTACCGGACCGGTCCTCTTCGGGGGTCTCGTCCACCCTGCGCGCGAGATCCTTGAAGTACTGGATGCGGGGCGCGATCGTCTGGAAGTTGGTCAGGATTCCGCCGATGTATCGCTCAGCGATGTAAGGCTGTCCGCTGCGCAGGGCCTGCTCCGCTATCGGGATCTGGGCCTGCTTCTTGGTGCCGACGAAGAGGACCTCGCGGTCGGCCTCCGCCACGGCGCGCACGAAGTTGAGCGCGCGGTCCAGAAGCGTGAGCGTCTGGTCCAGGTCGATGATGTGAACGCCGGCTCGCTCGGCGAAGATGTAGCGCTTCATCTTGGGGTTCCACCGTTTCGCCTGGTGGCCGAAGTGGACCCCTGCCTCGAGCAGCTCTCTGATCCCTACACGCTCGGTCGTAGTCTCCATGTTGCTCTACCTCTCAATTCAGGTGGTTGGTATCCTCCGCCCGCGCCTCGCAATCCGGCTCGCATCTGTGGAGCGGACCACCACCCGGGCAACTCGGCCCTCCGGCGGGCGTGCGTGGTTCCAGACCAGAGGTCGATATCCGAGCTTAGGACACGCCCTCTTTTCTGGCCTCGCAGATGTTAGCACAGTGCCAACCGGGCTTCTAGAACCGCAGCTACCCGGTATGCTCCAGACTCTCGACGAGGGCGTCCCGCAACTTGTCGAGCGACTTGTGCAGGATCTGCGAGATTCGCCCTTCGGTCAGGTTGAGGGCGCCGCCGATCTCCTTGAGGGTGAGCCCGTCGTAATAGTAGAAGGTGGTTACTATCCGTTCCTTCTCCGCGAGTTCGTCTATAGCTTGCGCGAGCCGGGCGCGCACCTCGGCGTCCTCGGCGGCCGACTCCGGGTCCGGCGCCCTCCGGTCGGCTACCAGCTGGTGCAGGTCCCTTCCGGTTCCGCCGCCGGGGTCGAGGACCGCCTCGAGCGAACCCACCTGCGCCCGCAGGAGACCGGCCAGGAACGCCCCGTGCTCCTCCAACCCCACCCCCATTTCCCGCGCCACCTCCTCTTCCGTCGGCGTCCGCCCGAGCCGCTGCGCGAGCTCGGACCTGACCGCCTCGACCTCCCTGGCCCTGCGGCGCACGCGGCGCGTCAGAGGATCCAACCTCCTCAACTCGTCGAGAATGGACCACCTTATCTTGGAGATGGCGTAGGACTCGAACTTGGTTCGGCGCCCGGGGTCGTAGGTTTCGACCGCCTCGAGTAGCCCGAAAACGCCCCACGAAAGGACATCTTCTATCTCGACCGGCGCGATGAGCCTGGCTACGAGCCTGCCCGCGACGTACTTGACCAGCGGGGAGTAGTTCACAACTAGCCTGTCCCTGAGCTGCCGCGCCTCGCGTTCGGCTCCCTCTCGCTCCGCCACGGCAACGTCCATTGTCTCCAGCGTCGCGCGAACCTCCAGGTAGCGCGTCCAGAGCCACCCGATCGTGCCGCGCCTCACAACGCGGGCCTTCGCGTGAACGTGCCGCCACTGCCGCGGGCAACGTAGCCCTTGATCTCGAGTAGCGAGAGGGCAGAGAGCGCCTTGTGGGTCTCCAGACCGCTCCGCGTCGAGATAACGTCCACCTCCGTAGGTGCGAACCCTACGCTCGCCAGAACCTGCGCTTCGCCGGCGGGGAGGGAGGCAGGGACGGCCGCCCTATCTGCAGCAGGGTCGCCGCGATTGCTTCCGCGCGCCTCGGTGGCGTACGCGTCCACGAACTCGTCTATGTCCCAAATCACCCCAGCGCCATCAGCCAGGAGCTTGTTGGAACCCGCGCACCGCGCGCTACCGAGCGAACCTGGCACGGCCCAGACGTCCCTGCCGCACTCCGCGGCATGACGAGCCGTTATTAGGGCGCCGCTCCTCGAGGGCGCCTCTACCACGACGGCCGCGTCGCACAGCCCGGCGATGATCCGGTTGCGCGCCGGAAACCGCCACGCCAACGGAGGCTCACCCGGGAAGTACTCGGATACGAGGGCCCCGGCGCCCATTACGCCTTCGAAAAGCCGAGCGTGTTCCTTCGGGTAGACGACATCGATGCCGCAACCGAGAACCCCGACCGTCGGGCCGCCCACCTCGAGGGTCCCCTGGTGCGCCGCAGCGTCGATGCCTAGGGCCAGACCACTCACCACGCACACGCCGCGCTCGCCCAGCGCGCGTCCGAGCGCGCTCGCGGCTTCGACCCCTCCCGGCGTGGCTCCTCGAGAACCCACGACGGCCACGGCAGGGGCGTCCTGCAAGGTCCCCCGAACCAACAGGGCTGGCGGCGGATCTGGGATCTCCCGCAGCCTGGCCGGATACCCGTCGTCCGCCAGCGTAGCCACGCCGATACCCCGTTCGCGCAGGCGGGCGTAGATCTCCTCCTCGTCGAAGCTCGCCCTGAGATTCTCCATCGCTTCGACGGCCCTCTCCGTCATCCGAAACCGAGCCGCCAGCTCCGAGGGCGATCCTCGAAACAGGGCGTCGGGCGGCGCGTCCCCGAGGCGCGAGATCAGGCTCGCGCCCGTCTTTGCCTGCAGCAGGGAGAGGAAGAGGTAGCCGGATCTACGGTCAGCCGGCAACGTGGCGTGCTCTTCGGTAGTTGAGAGCCTCGGCGAGGTGCTCGACGGCGATCGCCTGCGCGCCAGCCAGGTCCGCGATGGTGCGGGCTACCCGCAGGACCCGGTCGTGGCCCCTACCGGAGAGCCCCATGCGGTCGATCGCCCGCGAGAACAGCGCCTCCGAGTCCGGCCCAAGCGCGCAGACCTCTCGCAGCACCCGGCCGGAGAGCACCGAGTTCGGGCTGCCATGCCGCAGCACCTGAGCAGCCCTGGCCGCCACAACCCGCTCCCGGATCGCGCTCGAGGGTTCCTCGCTCCGTCCAGAGCGCAGCTCTTCGCGCGAGAGTCGCGGGACGTCCACGAAGAGATCGATCCTGTCCAGAAGCGGCCCGGAAAGGCGACCCTGGTAGCGTTGTATCTGCTGCGGCGTGCACCGGCACGCCCTGCTCCCATCTCCGGAGAAGCCGCACGGGCAGGGGTTCATCGAGCACACCAGCGTGAAACGCGCCGGATAGCTCAAGGTGGCAGCCACCCGGGATATCGTGACGTGGCCGTCCTCCAGCGGCTGGCGCAGGACCTCGAGCGTGGCCCTGCTGAACTCGGGAAGCTCGTCGAGAAAGAGCACACCGTGATGCGCGAGCGACACCTCTCCCGGCCGGGGGTTACTCCCACCGCCGGCAAGCCCCGAGGTGGAGATGGTGTGGTGCGGAGACCTGTAGGGTCGCGCTTCGATCAGGGCACCGTTGCGCTCGCCAGCCGCGCTGTGGACCTTGGTCACCTCTATGCTCTCGTCCAGCGTGAGCGGAGGCAGCACACCAGGGAGCCGACGCGCGAGCATAGTCTTGCCGGATCCAGGGGGCCCGCTTAGCAGCATGTTGTGGGCCCCGGCGGCCGCCACCTCCAGGGCGCGCTTCGCGTAGTTTTGACCCGCCACGTCCTCAAAGTCCTCCTGGCCCGGCACGCCATCGCGTTCGTAGACCGGCTGCGCGGGCTTGATCTTCACCTGCCCGCCGAGGAACGCGACTGCGTCGCGCAACGTGGCCAGGCCGTAGACGCCGACGCCACCGATGGCGGAGGCCTCCGGCGCGTTCGCCTCAGGCACGACGAGCCAGAGAATCCCCTCCCGACGAGCACCCTCCGCGACCGAGAGCGCGCCCCTGATCCCCCGCAACGTGCCGTCGAGCGAGAGCTCGCCCACGACCGCCGATCCCTCCAGCCAGGCCTCGGATACCACCCCAGACGCCGCCAGGATCGCGAGCGCAATCGGAAGGTCGAAGGCCGCGCCCTCTTTCCTCAGGTTCGCTGGAGCGAGGTTCACTATGACCTTCTTGGTGGGGAACTTGAAGCCGCTGTTGGAGATGGCCACCCGAACCCTCTCCCGCGCCTCCTGCACCGCGGCGTCTGGCAACCCAACTATCGCGAAACCTGGCAGCCCCGCGCTGACGTCGACCTCCACCTCTACGGGAACCGCGTCTATGCCATGCAAAGCAAGACTGATCACCCGACATACGCCCATCGGCTACCGACCCCGCTCCTCGCCCGCCAACCCTCGCCCTTTCCCTTCGCGGACCCGAGCAGTATAGATCAGGTGTGCTTCATTTTACAAGTGTTCATTATATTTTACCTAGACTCGCGTCTACCTAGAAGGCGTCCCGAATGTGGGTTACGCGCGGCTTGCGCCGGCCGGCAAGGTTTCCGACGACGTCGAATCGCACAACTTCGAAGCCGGGTTCCCTTTCGGCTAGGGAGCGAATGGTGGACCTCTTGCGGGCGTCCACGGCCTTGAGTAGATCCCCGTACTCTGGTCTGCGGCGCAGGTTGACCTCGGCGAACACCAGCGTGCTACTCCTGAGGTGCCAAGCTTCCGAATACAACATGGACTAACGGGTCGTATGGTGGTTAGAGGGAGCCGAACCATTCAGCATCGAAGACCTCTACTTCCGACTACGCACCTTTACGATCTTCGGTGAATAGCAGTAGGCAGGAGGACCGAGGCACAACGCCCCGGATCTATGTGATTGCTAGTCCTTTCCCTTTTGGCTAGCGCAGCACCACGAAGGCGTCCACGTCCACCCGCGTGCCGGTCGAGACAGCCCTCTTGGTACCCAAGACCCTCACCTGCATGGTGTGCGGCACGGAGGGGTCGAGGGAGGAGGCGCTGTAGATCACCCTGCGCGTCTGCTCTGATGCCGCGTAGAGGTCTATGGTCGCAACCAGCGCCCCGTCCAGCCGCACCTCCGCCTTGCCCATGTCGGGTCCCTTCCGCGCCACCCAAGAGACATCCCTGCCCGTGAAGGTAAGAGTGGCCGTGTCCCCCGCCTGAGAGGAGCGCATCGTGCTCCCTCCGTAGGCCGTGGAGAGCGCCTCCTCGGTCCAGGCCCCGGCGTAAGCCAGCGACCCGTTTGCTGCCTGATGAACGTCTACCATAAACGGTGGTCCCGTGGACCAGGCGCTCACGTTACCCACACCGTCGGTGGCCCTCACCCTATAACGGTAGGGCCCGCCAGGCGAGAGTTGGAGGGTCTTGGAGGTGGAGGTGGGGGTGGCAAGCGCGAGGCTCGTGTAGTAGCGGCCGTGGTTATCCTGCTGCATCTCGTAGGCGAAGACGCCGCTCACCCCGTCGGTGGCCGACCAGCCGATCCTTACGGGCACTGTGGAGGTCCCGAGGGTGGAATTCACCGGGCCGATGTCCTGCTCTGGCCCCTGCACCGCCGGCGCGGTCTGGTCGGCCGAACCCGGCACGGAGAGCCTCGAGTAGTAGGTCTGCGACAGCCCGCCTACCGTGGTGAAATCGCCCCCGATGTGCAGCTTCTCGGGGTCAAGCTGGTCGGGGTAGAGGGCCCACACCAAGTTGTACTGGCCCTCCACCATTGGGTCCCAGTTGGGGTCCAGGGTGCCGCCAAAGGTGTAGGCGGCCAAACCATGCCTCGTCTCGCACTGCCCGTTGAGGTCCAGCGTCGCGGCGTTGTTCGACGAACGGTTGCCGCAGCTGTCGCTCAGTTGGTCTCCGACTTCCCAGAAGTGACCACCTACGACGAGCTGCCCGTCCATCTTCTCCACCGCCTGCGTGGAGCCCGAGGTGTCCCTCCACCAGGTCCGGAAGCCGTCCGACTTGCGGTAGGCTGCCAGGAAGTCGTTGCCCCCGGCGCCGAGGTAGAGCGTGTCGGCATCCTGCACCATCGAGATGCCGTAGCCCTGGATCCCTGCGTTGACCAGCCAGGCGGGGTCGCGGTTGCCCTCGGCGTCGATCTTGGCGAGCGCCTTGGCGGGCTGGCCGTCTATAGAGTCGCAGGCGCACGCAGCCCAAATGGTCTGCCCGTCGGCGTCCAGCTCCAGGTCGAGGTAGCCAGGTGGCGTGACGTGCGGGCGCAGGCTCGGGTCGACGGTGGTCTTGGCGCGGGTCCAAACGGGCTTCACGGTCGAGAAGTCGAAGGCAGATAGGGAGACCCCGCCGCCGTAGATCCTGCCCAGACTGGGGACCCCCAATACCGACTGCAGGGCCGGGGCGTTGTACCACCTCACCACCTCGCCCGTGGCCCCGTCTACAAGCACCAGGTTCTTCTGGGTGGAACTAGGTCCGGGGAAGCTGCCGGCTATCGCTATGTATGTGCCGTAGTAGACGTCTATGTCCCTGACGGTGCCGCTGAGGTTGGGTGCTATGTCGTTGTACTGGCCCGTTGTCGAGTCGAAAACTGCCAGGCCTCCAACGTTGTCCAGAACGGTGCCGTCGCGCTGCTTGACCTGGGAGAAGTTGCCCCCCACCCACACGTTGTTGCCCATCTGGGCGATCGTGCGCACGGGGCCGTTGACCATCAGGGTATCGTTTGGGGCCTCGGTGGGAAGGGCGAGCGCCACGCCGCCAAGCAAGCCCAACGCGAGGACCGCCGAAGCGAGAATCAAGAGGACCCTTCCCACTCTTACCATCCTCCTCTTGTAGCGCGCGGCAAGGAGGTAAGGAAGTAACCTCCGTCCCGCACGTAAGGCCGCTATAGCACCCCCGAGTATCGGGGAAACGGAACGGGAACGCATCCCCCAAATGGCACATATTCCACGGATGGTAGTCCGGTCCCGAGCCCCGGCGCATTGGCCACCCATCGCACTTCAGGCCGGTTTACCTGCTGCGGCTGCGCTTTCGGGGATCAAGCGTCTTCAACCCCGCTCTCAGAAGGCGTCGGGTATGTGGACGACGCGCGGGGAGCCTTCCCGAGCTCGAATCCCGACGACGTCGAAGCGCACCGTATCGAAGTCGGACTTCTTCAGGGCCAGGTAGTGTTCGGCGAGGGAGCGGATGGCGGCCTGTTTGCGTGGGGTCACGGCTTCGAGGGGGTCGCCGAACCCTGTTCCGCGGCGCAACTTCACCTCGACGAAGACGAGGGTGTCTCCGTGGCGCAGGATCAGGTCCAGCTCGCCGTAGCGGGTGCGGTAGTTGCGTTCGATCAGCTCGTAGCCCCGCTGGGTGAGGTATCGCAGCGCCAGATCCTCGCCCCACGCGCCGCTCGCGCGGGTGCTCAGGGGCCGACCCCCGCGTAGCTCACGCGGTGGACGCGGCAAGGGCCGATCTGAGACAGCGCCATTCGGTGTTCGGGCGTACCGTACCCCCGGTTCCTCTCGAACCCGTAGCCGGCGTGCTCGCCGGCGAGGGCTCGCATGGCGCCGTCGCGCAGAACCTTGGCGACGACGCTCGCAGCGGCCACTGTGGCGCTCCTGCCGTCGGCCCGTGGCAGGCACTCTATCTCCGGCCCGAGGGCAAGGTTGCCGTCGGCGAGCCTGCAGCCCGCGCTCGTTTCCAGAAGCGCCAGGGCCCGCGAGAGCGCCTCCCTGTTCGCCGCCCCGACGCCGTGGCGGTCGATCCACCACGCCGGAAGCGTCACCACCGAAACGGCTTCGGCGTGATCAAAGATCTCCCGCAGCAACCTCTCCCGTGTGGCGGGGCTCAACGCCTTGGAGTCGTTGATGCCAGGGATAACGCCATCCCCGAGGACAACGGCTGCAGCGGCCAACGGCCCCGCCAGCGCGCCGCGGCCCGCCTCGTCTGCGCCCGCAAGCGGACGACGGCGCTCTGCCATCCAGGCCGCGTCGAAGGCGTAGAGGGAAGCGTGGTCCCCGGCCAAGGGCCGCTACTTGGCCTTCTTCACCCTGGCCTTGCGGCCGACCTTGTCCCTGATGTAGTACAGCTTCGCGCGGCGAACGGCGCCACGCGAGGCTACCTCGATCTTAGCTATCTTGGGAGAGTGGAGCGGGAAGATTCTCTCCACGGCCACCCCGAAAGAGTTCTTGCGGACCGTGAACGTCTCGCCGATTCCCGCGCCCTTTCGCGCGATACAAAGGCCCTCGAAGACCTGGATCCGCTCTCGGTTGCCCTCTATCACGCGGTAGTGCACCCGCACCGTGTCCCCGGGCTTGAAGGTGACATCCCGCTGCTGCAGGTTCTCGCTCGTTATCATGTTTGCTCCTCTCGTGGGTGGACTTTCGTAGGGCGGCGGGGACCATCCCGTCCTCGCCGCGCTTGACCCGAGGCACGCTCGTGCAAGACAAGAATCGCCTCGATTGCCGGATAATAGCATGCCGCAGGCAGCCTCTCCATAGAGTTCGCTGCTGTTGCCGGTGGCTTGCCAAAAGAGTAGCATTCACTGACGAAAACGTCGGGCAAACAGCATCGCTTACCTGGTAAGGCCAGCCTTTGGACGCAAACCAACCGCCCCAGCCCACCGTGCTGCTAGAGGCCGGTCAAGATGCCCTGGCCCGGGGAGCCTGGGCGGAGGCACGCTCAGCGTTCGAACGGGTGCTGGGAGCGGAGTATCCTGCTGCGGCGATTGAACCCTCGAGCGCGGGAAACATGCCGGACGATTCCGCAGCGGTCTTGTTCGGGCTGGGAGTAGCACTCTGGTGGTTGGGTGAGACCCGAGGATCGCTGCGCTGCTGGGAAGAGGCTTACGCCGCCTTCCGCCGACGTCCCGACCCCGTACAGGCTGCCAACGTTGCCTTCCAGTTAAGTTTCATGTACCGGGCGAACCTGGGCAACCACGCCGCCGCTGCCGGATGGGCGGCCCGCGCCGCGCGACTGGTAGACGAGTTCGACCTTGCACCCATGCAGGGCTGGGTGTGGCTCATAAGGGCGAATGGCAGCCTCGACCCCGTCGAGTGCGAGACCCTGGCACGGCAAGCGCTCCAGCTGGGGGCAGAGGTCAGCGACCGTGACCTCGAGCTATGCGCCCTGAGCCAGACCGGGGTGGCATTGATCGACCAGGGCAGGACCGGTGAAGGAGTTGCCCTGATCGACGAGGCGATGGCGGGCGCGCTCGCCGGCGAGGGACAGCTCGACACCGTGGTCTTCACCAGCTGCCAGATGATCCACTCGTGCAATCGCTGTGCCGACTTCCAGCGAGTCGTGCAGTGGGTTCGGGCGGCGGATCGGTTCATCGAACGCTACGGCTGCCCGTACCTCAACGCCACGTGCCGCGCCCACTACGGAGGCGTCCTGTTCACCACCGGGGACTGGCGCAGCGCCGAGGAGGAGCTGCAGGCGGCATTGGAGCTCTCGGGCGACGCGTTGCCCGCGGTGCGCGGCGAGGCCCTCGCAAGGCTGGCCGAGCTGAGGCTGGCTCAGGGACGCATCGAGGAGGCCGAGAGGCTCCTTGCGGGCTTCGAGGACCACGAAGCGGCCGTGCCCGTGTGCTCACGGATCCACCTGCTTCGAGGCAAAATCGCCCTGGCCGCAGCGACGGTCAGGCGCCGGCTCGACGTGGTCGGCGAGGACCGGCTGGAGAGCGCCCTGCTGCTGGAGGTGCTTGGCGAGGCCGAGATCGGCCAGGGCCAGGCCGATGCGGCCGCCGAGAGGGGCCGCAAGCTCGCCGCGCTGGGCGACACTTTCGGTTGCCGGGTCATGCTCGCGCACGGCGAGCGACTGTGGGGCCACGCCCTCGCGGCCGGCGCGGATCCGGCGGCGAGACAGCACCTCAACGCGGCGCTTAGCGAGTTCGCCCGGCTCGAAATGCCATTCGAGACGGCCCGCACGCGCCTCGTACTCGCGCAGGCCTTACGCGACGTCGACCCGGAGCCCGCCGAAGCGGAGACCCGGACCGCGCTCGCCGCCTTCGAGAAACTCGGCGCGGTCGCGGATGCCGACGCTGCGAGGGCCATGCTTCGGGAGGCAGGCACCGGCCAGCGGAGTGACGACTCACCCACCTCTGTTGGCCTGAGTCAGCGAGAGCTGGAGGTGCTCCGGTTGGTGGCGCAAGGCCTGGGTGACAAGGAGATAGCCGCCACGCTGGTACTGAGTCGGCACACAGTCCACCGCCACGTCTCCAATATCCTCTCGAAGCTGGATCTCTCGTCGCGCGCGGCCGCCGCGGCCTACGCCGCCCGGCGCAGCTTGCTCTAGGGGGGCTTGCGTCGGGGTGCAGACATGCGGACTCGTGCTGGCGGATTCTCCAGCGCCGCCTCAAGAGCCCTCCGTGTAGGACGCACCATACTGGGAGAGAGCGTCGCGCGAGGCATTGAAGGTCGGACCCTGAGGTCTGATACCAGATACCGTGCACAGGCCGTGAGCTTTCCGGTCCGTAGCCAATCTTGGCTACGGAACAACTCCAGGCAAGATAGCCAATATTTGCGAAGTCGCTGGTGCGGAAGCGCTGTAGGCTCATGCAACAACGTGAGGCGGGAGGAACATGGTCAACAACTCCGCCGCGACGCTGAAGTCGAAAGCAAACGTACAGAGAGGTGGCATCGTGTGAGCCAGCAATTGAGTCCTTCCCCGGCGGAGATGTTTGACCAGTACTTCCGGCCGGCCCTCTTTGCCCCCTGGGCCCGGGTACTTCTCGAGTACGCCGACCCGCAGCCCGGAGAGCGTGCGCTCGACCTGGCGTGCGGAACCGGCACCGTGGCGCTCCACGCCGCGCCGATGGTCGGAGCGAACGGCAGCGTGGTCGCGCTAGATATCAACCCGGACATGCTATCCGTCGCCCGCTCTCACCCAGCGCCTGAAGGCGCGTGGATCGAATGGCGACAAGGTGATGCCACTTCCCACGACCTGCCGGACGGCGTCTTCGATCTCGTGCTCTGCCAGCAGGGTTTGCAGTTCTTTGCCGACCGCGCTGCCGCGCTGCGAGAGATGCGCAGGGTACTCGTGGACAAAGGGCGCGTCGCCGTCAGCGTATGGCAGGCCCTGGATCTTCATCCAGTCTATAAAGCCCTGTGCGATGCGGAAGCTCGCTACCTCGACATCCCGCTCTCCGCGGTGGCATCTCCCTGGTCTTTACCCGCTTTCGGAGAACTCCGGGCCCTACTGGGCGAGGCGGGGTTCCGGCGCACACAGATCTTTTCCAGGTCGCTCGACATTCGATTTCCTTCGCCGGATCGCTTCGTGGAGCTCACGGTTCTGGCGGGGGCCGCTGTGGTGCCGACGTTCGATCCGGCGGATCCAGCGGCACTTTCGGCGCTAACCGCAGCGGTCGCTCGCGAGACGCAACCCCTGGTGCAGCGGTACCGCCGCGGCGATTACCTCGTCTTTCCAACTTCGTGGCACCTCGCGGTCGCGTATGCATCGTAGGAGGGCGGACCGGATGGGCGGGTGGATCCTGGGGTCAGGGACGACTAGGGCTGCTTCCTGGCTGCCCTCGAGCGTGCCTTCTCTTCGCGCCAGGCGTTGATTTGAGCGTGGTTGCCCGACAGGAGCAAGTCCGGAACCCTCGCGCCCTCCCACTCGGCCGGCCTCGTGTACTGGGGGGTCCGATCCTGCCTACCGATTCGAACGATTCTCCTACGAGGCTCTCGCTGTTCCCGAGCACGCCTTGGACGCGCCTGATCGCCGCATCCGCGAGCGCGGAGGCCGCGATCTCGCCGCCTGACAACACGTAGTTGCCGAGCGAGACCACCTCCGTCGCAATCACCGTCGCTACCCTTTCGTCCACCCCACCGTAGCGACCGCAGACGACCGTTAGGTCAGGCCCGGCCGCGACCTCGTTGACGTAATGCTGGTCAATCGGCCGCCCCCAGGCCTCGGTGAGGACGACCCGTCGCTCGCGCCGCACCTCAGACGCGGCAACGCCGTAGATCGCCTCGAGCGCTCTCGCGACCACGTCGACGCGGACTACCATCCCTGCCCCTCCCCCAAATGGCATGTCGTCGATGCGACCGCCGGGGGCGAAATCTCTCAGGTCGAAGCTGCGGTAACCAACGAGTCCCCGCTCGACGGCGCGGCCCACGACCCCGACCCGCACGTTGGCGTCGACGGCCTCGGGAAACACGCAGAACACGTCGATATTCCTCACTGCGTCATACCTGCGGCGGACGCACGATTACCCGCCCCGATGCCAGATCCACCTCAGGAACGTGCACGAGGGTGAAGGGGACGTACCGGACGGGCGCGTCTGGTCCCTCTCCGACGACGAGCACCTCGTGCGCGGGGGTCTCGAACGTCTCCTGGATGGCACCCAGGACCTCCCCGCCCTCCGCCCGAACCTCCAGCCCCACGAGATCGTCCACGTAGATCTCGTCCTGCGCCGGCACGTCGAGCTCATGCCTGTCCAGTGCAAGAACTTCGCCCCGCATCGCGGCCGCCGCGGAACGCTCGGTCACATCCTGCAGATCGACCAGAAAGCCTTTCGGGGTTACCCGCGCCTGGGAGATGAGCCTGCGGCGGCCGGCCACGTACGGTTCGACGCCGGCTCGCAGGTGCCTTCCGGAGCCCGTGGCACGTACCCTGAGGGTCCCACGCCTGCCGTGAGGTGCGACGATCTTCCCGATTACGACAGGGTCCGCGGGCTCCACGCTCCTAGTCGGGCACCTCCACGTTGACGCGCTTGTCGAGCTTGACGGAGGCCGCCTTGGCGACCGTGCGGATGGCGCGGATGGTGCGCCCGCCCCGGCCGATGACCTTGCCCATGTCGTCCGGCGCCACCCTCAGCTCGAGGTCGACGCGCGAGTCCGTCTCGGTGCCCGAAACCTCGACCTTATCGGGCTCGTCAACGAGCGCCCGCGCCAGGATCAGCACCAGTTCTTCGAGCCGGCCCATCCCGCGACCCTAGAGGACCCCGGAGACCTTCAACAGCTTCCGGACCTGGTCCGTCGGCTGCGCCCCCTTGTCTAGCCACTGGCGCGCCTTGTCGGCGTCGACGTTGATGGCCGACGGCTCCGTGCGCGGGTTGTAGGTCCCAATACGGTCGATAAAGCGACCGTCGCGCGGGCTGCGCGAGTCGGCCACCACGATCCGGTAGTACGGCGAGCCCTTCGCGCCGTGCCTCGCGAGCCTGATCTTTACCGCCATGTTCGCTCCTCTCGTGCTTTCTAAGGCTATCTGCGTCCGGGCAGGCCGGGCATGCGCGGCATCCCGCCGCCCTTGCCCATCTGCCGCATCATCTTCTGCATCTCGTTGAACTGTTTCACAAGCTTCTGCACTTCCTGCGGCGTGCTACCGGAGCCGCGGGCGATCCTACGCACCCTGCTCTGGTTTTGCAAGAGCTTCGGGTTGCGCCGCTCGGTCGTGGTCATGGACGTCACCATGGCCTCGACCCGGCCGAGCATCCTGTCGTCCACATCGACGCCCTGCAGTTGCTTGCCGAGGCCAGGGATCATGCCGAGCAGCCCAGAGAGCGGTCCCATGCGCTTGAGCATCTGCATCTGCTTCAGGAAGTCCTCGAAGGTGAACTTGCCAGACATGAGCCGCTTGGCGTCAGCCTGGGCCTCGTCGCGGTCCATCTGCTGCTCGGCCTTCTCGATTAGCGTGAGCACGTCGCCCATGCCGAGTATGCGGCCTGCCATCCGGTCCGGGTAGAAGTAGTCGAACTCGCTCATCTTCTCGCCCTCGGAGGCGAAGCGGATCGGCCGCTCCGTCACGGAGACGACGGAGAGCGCGGCCCCGCCCCTCGCGTCACCGTCGAGCTTGGTGAGCACCATCCCGTCAAAGTCCGCGTACTCCTGGAACGCCTGGGCCACCTCGACGGCGTTCTGCCCCGTGACCACGTCGAGGACGAGGAGCACGGAGTGCGGCCTGGAGGCGCCGCGCACCCTCTTTAGCTCCTCCATCATCTCCAGGTCGACAACCTGCCGTCCCGCCGTGTCCACCACGACGAAATCGTAGCCGGCGTCCCTGGCGGCCTTTATGCCGCGCTCGGCGATCTCCTCTGGCGCCGGCTCCGTGCCCTCCGAGTAAACCGGGACCCCGAGCTCGCGCCCGATCTGCTGCGAGCTGGTCGATTGCGGCCGGCCTGTAGGTGTCGCACGCGACGAGGTAGGGGTTCTTGCCAAGCTTGCGCACGAACAGGGCGAGCTTACCGGCCGCGGTCGTTTTGCCGTGGCCGTTGAGCCCCGCGAGCATCACCACCGTCGGGGGCCTGCCCGCAAACGAGAGCTTGTGGGCCGTCCCGCCCATCAGGTTCGCAAGCTCCTCGTTGACGATCTTGACCACCTGCTGGCCCGGGCTGAGCGCCTTGGAGACCTCGGCCCCGGTCGCCCGCTCGCGCACGTTGCCGACGAACTCCTTGACGACGGCGTAGTTGACGTCAGCCTCGAGCAACGCGAGCCGTATCTCGCGCGTCACCTTCTTGACTTGGTCCTCGGTCAGGTTCCCGCTACCGCGCACGCCGTCGAGCGCGGAGTTGAGCCTCTCTCCCAGGGTATCGAACACGCTACAGCTCCCCAAACAGCGCTTCGGAGAACTCGCGAGCGTCGAACGGGTGGAGATCCTCCACCTTCTCGCCCACCGAGACCAGCTTTATGGGCACCCCTATCTCGTTTGCGATGGCCAAGGCTATTCCACCCTTGGCCGTGCCATCGAGCTTGGTCAATATTACTCCCGTAACCCCTGCCACCTCGTCGAACATCTTGGCCTGCCTTAGCCCATTCTGGCCCGTCGTGGCGTCGACCGTGAGCAGCACCTCGTGCGGAGCACCGGGCAACTGCCTGCCTATAACCCGCCGCACCTTGTCCAGCTCAGCCATCAGGTTGATCTTGGTGTGCAGCCGTCCGGCCGTGTCGATGAGCAGCACGTCGACCTCGTCTCGCTTCGCCGCCTCGACGGCGTCGTGCGCGACGGCGGCCGCATCCGCCCCGCGCTCGCGCGCCACGACCGGAGCGCCGGTGCGCTCGCCCCAGCGCTGTAGCTGCTCGATCGCCGCGGCCCTGAAAGTGTCCCCGGCCGCGAGCATGACCGTGCCGGGGAGAAACCTGACGAGCTTGCCTATGGTGGTCGTTTTTCCCGTCCCGTTAACGCCTACCATGAGGATCACGGTCGGCGTGCGCGAGACGTCCAGCTCCACCGGACCCTCGAGCATCTTGGTGGAGCGCTCGATGAGCAGCTCCCTGAGCTCCGCGCCGCTCGTGAGGTTCCTCTCCAACGCCTCCTGCTCCAGCTCCTGCACGAGCTTCGCCGTGGTGGTGACCCCGACGTCGGACGCGATGAGGATCTCCTCGACCCGCTCCCAGAACTCCTCGTCCTCCGTGTCCCGGAACTCCGCAACCGCCGCGTTTAGCTGGCCGACCACCGACTCCCGACTCCGCCTGAGCCCGTGCCGCAGCCGACCGAACCAGCCACCGGCCTGCGCTGGCTCGGAATCCCCGCCGCGTCCGACTACCCCCGATTCCGGGTTGTCGCCGTCGCCTGCTTCGGTCTCCGCCCTTTCGGCCGCCTCAGGGCTGTCAGTTGCGTGCGTGAGCGCCGGTGACGCCTCTTCGGCCTCGCCAGGCTCTGACTTTGCTCCGTTGGGCTCCTCGGTCTGGTCTACTTCTCGGGTCGCCAGACCTGAGCCCGAGGGCTCTTCTCGTTCCCGCCTCAAAAAACTACGCCACGAGCGCGCCATGGACTGCTTCTCTACTCTCCCTGCATGCGCTTCGAAACTACCGTCGTGGCCCCGGCCGAGTCCTGCACCACGCCGTAAAGCACGTCCGCTGCGGCCATGGTCCGCTTCTGGTGAGTGACCAGCAAGTACTGGCCGGTGGTCCGGTGAGAGTCTACCACAGCGAGGAATCGCGCCAGGTTGAGGTCGTCCAGCGCCGCCTCCGCCTCGTCGAGCACGCAGAACGCCCCCGCGTCACCGCCCGGACGGCTCAGAAAGATGCTGAACAGAAAAGACAGCGCGAGAAGGGCCCGCTCGCCTCCGGAGAGGACCCGCAGCGGCTTCCATCCTCGGCGCCCGAGGCGCAGACCCACCTCTATCCCTTCCTCCGAGAGCTCGAGGATCCCCGATGCCCCCTGCATCATGCGGGGCACCATCTCCCCAAAGGCATCTTTGACCCGCCCGAAAGTCTGCGCGAAGCGGGCTTCGATCTCGCGGTCTATGACCGAGATCATCTGTTCGAGCTCGCCGGCGGCCGCATCTGCGTCCGCCCGCTGAGTCGCGATGAACTCGTGACGCTCGCGCAACTCTTGCTCTTGAGAAAGGGCGAGGAGGTTAACGTCGCCGAAGCGCTTGAGCCTCCGCGCGAGGCGAGCCCGCTCGCTGTCCGTTTCGGGCGGGTGCTTGTCGGCTGCGAGCCTGGCGGCTTCGAGGTTGGCACCCCACTCCGCCTCCAGCTCCTCGGACGCGTCGATCGTGGCGCCCCGCGCCCGCTCGAGGTCCTCGGAGAGCCGCTCGACCGCGGCGCGGGCTGCGGCCAGCTCACCGGCCAGGGACGCGGCCTGCCTCGCCAGGTCGTTGCGCTGGGCCGATGCGCTGCGGTACGCGTCGGACGTTCGGGAGCGCGTCGCGCGCAGGTCGCTCCGCCGTGACCGGACTGACGCCGCCAGCTTGACGGATGCGCCGGCGGCTCTCCCCGCTATGCGTGAGGACCGGTCGAGATCACGCTCCGGGGCTTCCCTGGCCCGGGCCAGACGCAGACCCAGGCTGTCACGGCGCTTTTCGCACTCCTGCAGTTCGGTGCGGAGGCTTCTCGCCCTCCGGCCCGACTCTTCGGCGGCTTCCTCCGCAGCGGCAGAGGCTTGGGCGGCTTCCCGTGCCTCCTTCTCCGTGGGGTCGGCTCTGGCCTCGACCTTCGACAGCGCCTCGGCCTTCTGCCGCTCCTCCTCTGCGAGAGATTCCCGTTGGCGTCGCAGTTGGAGCACGTTCTCCCGAAGGTCACTGGCAGCCTTGCGCCGGCGTCCAATGTCGCGGGCCAGTTGTGTGCCCGTGCGACGCGCCCGATCGGCGACGCCGGAGAGCAGCTGCGAGGTTGCCGCCAGCCGGTCCAACCTCAGGGAGGCAGCAGAGATCCTCTCCCTCAGGTCGTAGAGCGCCTCGCCCGGTCCCCGCTTGAGCGCGTCGAGGTGTTGCATCTCGTCCGTGAGCCGCGCCTCACGCGCGAACTCGTCGCGTTCGGTTACCATGCTCACGGTCGTGCGGGTGAGCCTCACGCCATCGCGCGTTACGGCGACATAGCCGTTGGCCGCGGCGCCCCATTCGGATCGCTCTGTGACGTAGATTCCGCCCAGCAGCCTCTCGACCGCCTCCCCGTAGCGTTCCTCGAGGACCTCCACGCACTCGATAAGCGGCTTCCCTGGCAGGGGGCCGTCTTCCTTTACCCTACCGGCGTCCAGCCGGACGGCCACGGGATCCGTACCGGAGAGCAGTCTGAGGCCGGCGTCGACGTTCTCGGCCAGAACGCCTGACCCGGCCTGTCCAAGCGCCGCCTGGACGGCCGCCTCGAACCCGGCGCGTGGTCGGATCACCTCGTAAAGCCTGGTACCCGTGTTGCGCGGCGCGGCCTCATGTAGCGCGCGGACCCGCGCCTCGGCCCGCCCTATCGCGGCGGCAAGCGCGCCTCGGCGCCGGTCCGCGTCTTCGACGCGGGCCTCGATCAGGGCGATCCGCTCTCGGAGCTGGTCGCCCAGCGCGGCCAGGTCGGATCGCGAATCGATCCGTACCTGGCCCTCGATGTCCGCCGTAGCAGAGGCCAAAGACTGCAGGTCCTCCTCCTCGAGCGCGTCGCGGTCGCCGGCGGCCGCACGGGAGAGCCGTGCGCGGAGCGCTTCCACCTCAGCGTCGAGCCGGGATCTCTCCCTCTCCACCTCGGCCGCCCGTTGCCTCGCGGCCGCCAGGACCCGACGGCGCCCCGACGATTCCGCCGCGTCTGCCGCGTGACCCTTATCCAGTTCAGGCAGCTCGACTTCGAGGGACTGGATCTTCCCCACCAGGCGACGCAACTCTTCCTCCGCGCGCGAAACCGCCCTGCGCCTGTTGCCACCGCTACCGGCCTCGTACCGGAACAGGTTCCTGTCCACCCTCAAGGACTCGCCCCTGAGCCCCTCGGCCGCGTCCTCGATCTCCTCCAGGATCTCCTCCGCGCTTCGCGCCTGCTCCTCGAGCTCCGCCGATTCGCGAGCCAGGACCTCCTCCTCCGCTCGCAGAGCCTCCCCACGATTCGTGAGCGCGGTGACCTGCGAACGACCGTCTCCCAGGCGCCTCTCCAGGAGGTGCAGGTCCCTGGTGGCGGCCCTGTAGAGGTGCGCCAGGGAGAGCTGGCGGTAGCGCGCCTCGATCTCACGGTACGCGCGAGCGTCGGCGGCCTCCCGAGCCAACCTGCTCAGCTGGTTCGCCAGCTCAGCCTCTAGCTCCCGGCTCCTTTGCAACTGGGAATCGGCCTTCTCCAGGCGGCGCGTCGCAGAGACGCGCCTCCGGCGGTATACGCCGAGCCCGGCGGCCTCTTCGAGCGCAAGGCGACAGGCCGCAGCGCCGCCGGCGACGATAGCGTCCACAGCACCCTGGCGAAGGATGCTGTGTCGCCCAATCCCCGCCTCGCCAGCGACAGCTCGCAGGTCCTGCAGCCGGGCGCGAGAGCCATTGATCCTGTACTCCGTCTCGCCGGCGCGCGAGATCCGGCGCGTCAGCGACACCTCGGCATAGGGAAGCGAGATCTCCCCAGCGGCATTGTCCAGCACCAGGGTCACCTCGGCAGCGGCGGCCGCGCCAAGCGTCTCCGAGCCGGAGAAGATCAAGTCGCTCATCGTTCCCGCGCGCAAAACCCCGGGGCTTTGCTCCCCAAGCGCGAAGAGTACGGCGTCGGTGATGTTGCTCTTGCCGGAGCCGTTGGGACCGACTATCGCCGTTACCCCGTCCTCAAGCGGCATCCTGACCGGCCGGGCAAACGTCTTGAAGCCCTTGATATAGATCCCCGACAGCACTACGACGCATTCTACGTAACTTTCGTGTAAAACGCACGCAGAAAAGTGCAGCAAATGAGTTACCAAACTTCGGGCCTGGGCTTTGTGTTGCCCACCGCGCGCTCCCGCAGCCAATCTCCCCTTTTGCCGTTGCGGCCCCGTCGGTCAGGGCAGCGGGTTACGAGCGCGGGGCTTGCCGGCGGCGAAGCCCGCAGAACCCGGCGGAATGCTTCACGCCCGATTCAGGGCGATTCGGGGATGAATTCTGAGTACGGAGGCCGCACGCCGATGCGGGTTCGAAGTCCTCGCGGCGCGCGTACCGACTACCTATGCCCCTACGTGGACCTCGACGGCTGAGCGCGGAACCGGACGTATGCCCAGGATCTCGAGCGCCGCGCGGGCCGCGGCCTGCTCGCTCTCCTTGATCGAGCTGCCTTCGCCGGTGGCGACCTCACGCCCGTCGATCGAGACATCGGAGGTGAAGCTCGGCCGGTGCGCGGGACCTTGCTTGGAGATCACGCGGTAGGTCGGCCTGAGGCCGTCGGCCTGCAGCGTCTCCTGCAAGAGCGTCTTCCAGTCGCGCAGCTCGTCGGTGTTGACCTCAGAAGGATTGAAGATCTCATCTATGGTGCGCCGCACGAGCTCGCGGTCGATGAGATACGCGGCCCCGATTATAGCCTCCACGGTGTCCGCGATAACCGAGTCGTTTATCACGGAGCTCTCGATCATCTCCTCCAGCCCTTCGGCGCGTCCGACCGCCGCAAGGAACGACTTCCGGACCAAGTGGGCGCGGATGCGCGTGAGGTCGCCCTCCAGCAACTCCGGGTATCCGTGGAACACCAGCTCGGCCACCCTGCTGTTCAAGACCGAATCGCCCAGGAACTCCAGGCGTCCGTTGGAATCGTAAGGGTCGGCGACGCTCGGGTGGGTGAGCGATCGCTGCCTCAATGGCTCTGGCAGAATCGTTATCAGGTCTTTTATAGACACTACGTTCTCTATTCTACACCGTGGAGAAAGCCACCACGACGTTGTGCCCACCGAATCCCATCGAGTTAGAGATGGCCGCCTTTAGACCCGGTGCTTCCTGTGGCTCCGCCCCCACGTAGTTAAGGTCCTCGCAGTCCTCGGCGAGGTTCTCCAAGTTGATCGTAGGAGGAACGACCGAGTTCTTCAGCGCCAGGGCGCACATGATCCCCTCAGTTGCGCCGACCGCGCCGAAGGAGTGCCCGGTCATGGACTTGGTGCCCGAGATCAAGGCGTGCGGCATGACGCGAGAGATCGCCTTAGTCTCCGGTCCATCCCCCGTCGGGGTAGCGGTGGCGTGCGCGTTCACGTGCCCGACATCCTCCGGCTCGAGGCCGGAGTCGCTCATGGCCAGGCGCATGGCACGCTCGACGCCGCGGCCCTGCTCGTCTGGAGCCGTCACGTGGTACGCGTCCGTCGTGCGCCCGTATCCCGCGACGGCCGCGATGGGCTCCGCGCCCCTGCTCTCGGCATGCTCGGGGCTTTCCAGGATCAGGGCCCCCGCGCCCTCGCTCATCACGAAGCCGTCGCGCGCCTGGTCGAACGGCCGGCTCGCGCGGTGCGGCTCATCGTTGCGCCTGGAGACTGCCCGGATCGCGCAGAATCCCGCCATAGAAAGGGGCGTGATCGGGGCCTCGGAAGAGCCCGCTATCACCACGTCGGCGTCGCCGCGCCGGATCAGCTCCAGCCCTTCGGCGATCGCCTCTGCCCCGGTGGCGCACGCGAGAACCGGGCACTGGCTCGGTCCGGTGGCGCCAAGCATGATGGCGAGCTGTCCTGCGGCCATGTTGGGGACCATCATGGTGATCAGGAACGGGCTGACCCGGCCGGGCCCCCGCTCGTTCAGGACGCGGTACTCGCGCTCCCAGGTTGAGAGCCCGCCGATGCCGCTGCCCATCACGATCGCAACGCGCTCCGGTCTCTCGCGCACGAGATCAGCTATGCCCGCGCTCTGCGCCGCCTCGAGACCCGCTGCGATGCCGAGCTGGGCGAAGCGGTCCATCCTGCGGGCCGCCTTGCGGTGCATGTAGTCGGTCGGGTCGAAGTCGGAGCACTCGCCCGCGATCTGCGACGGGAAAGGCGACGAGTCGAAGAGCGTGATCTCCCCGATACCGCTCTTGCCGTGCAGGGCCGCGTCCCAGAAGTTCTCGACCCCCGTCCCGAGGGGCGTCACGGCGCCGGCGCCGGTGATCAGCGCGCGGCCGTTGCCGTTCGATCCCGCTTCGGTCACGCGGCTTGGTGCTCCTGCACGTAGTCCACGGCCTCCTCGACCGTCGTGATCTTCTCCGCCTCCTCGTCCGGTATCTCCATCCCGAACTGCTCCTCTAGCTCCATTATGAGCTCCACGAGGTCCAGCGAATCAGCCTCCAGATCCTCTCGGAAAGAAGCGTCGGAGGTGACGTCGCTCTCGTCGACGCCAAGCCGGTCGGCGGTTATCTCCTGGATCTTGCTCAGTATCTCTTCGCGATCCAAGGCCAGACTCCTCTCTGAACTTTACGACATCCCCATCTGCCCCAGGCGGGCACAGCGCGTAGTGTAACCGCATCACCTGTTTAATGCATGGTCATTCCGCCGTCCACGGCGATGGTCTGTCCGGTTACGTACCCCGAATCCTCCCCCACCAGAAACGCGGCAACCTCTGCTACCTCCTCGGCCTCGCCGAACCGACCCATGGGTACCTGTTCTCTTATCTGATCCTTGACGTTATCGGGGAGGCTTCCCGTAAGCTCGGTATCGACGTACCCGGGCGCGACCACGTTGGCCGTGATACCGCGTTGCGCGACCTCCCGTGCGACGCTCTTGGTGAACCCGATTATCCCCGCCTTGGAGGCGGCGTAATTGGCCTGCCCTGCGTTACCAACTAGCCCGACGACGGAGGAGACGTTGACGATCCTACCCCACCGCGCCCGGATCATGGGCCTGAGCGCCGCCCTGGTGCACAGATAGGTCCCGCCTAGGTTGGTCCGTAACACGTCGTCGAACTCCTCTTCCTTCATCCGCATCATCAGGTTGTCGCGGGTGATTCCGGCGTTGTTGACCAGGATGTCCAACCGTCCAAAGGCATCGGCGACCCCGGCAAACAGAGCCTTCACGTCCTCAGGCGCAGCCACATCCCCTTTGAATGCCTGACAGTCCACCCCGGATGCCCTTACAAGCTCGGCGGCTTCCTCCGCTGCGGCGTCGTCGGAACGGTAAGAGATCGCAACGTTGGCCCCTTCCCTGGCGAGCCTCACGGCGACAGCCCTGCCGATGCCCCGGCCACCACCGGTCACCAATGCCACCCGCCCGTCCTGTATCACTCGACCTCCCCCCTATCGGCAAAGGCGAACATGAGCTGCGCCTCACACACACGTTCCCCTCCGACCGCCGCCCGCCCCGTCCCCCGGCCAACGCGCCCCTTTAGCCGGTCGATCTCGACCTCGAGGGTCAGCACGTCGCCGGGGACGACCTGGCGCCTGAACCTGACGCCGTCTATGCCGGCAAACAGCGCGAGCTTGTCGGCGTGCTCTCCCGCCGCCATCACGCCTACGGCACCGACCTGGGCCAGCGCCTCCACGATCAACACCCCCGGCATGACCGGGTAGTCCGGAAAGTGCCCCTGGAAAAATGGCTCGTTCTGCGTGACGTTCTTCACCCCGACGGCCCGCACCCCAGGCTCCAGCTCCTCGACCCTGTCGACCAGCAAGAACGGGTATCGGTGCGGTATGAGACGCCGGATCTCCGCGGGTCCCAGCGGGAGCTTCACGCTAGCAACTCCGTTGCCGTAAGGCCCGTTACGTCCCTTCGCCGGAAGTCTCGCAACATCCGCGTTAGCGTGCCGTCTTGTCCCGACTCCACGATCTCCGACACCCCCATACTCAGAAACGTCTGGATCACCGCGCCCCACCGAACCGGCGAGAGCATCTGTTTCCGCAACGCGGACCTTACCTCCTCCGCGCTGGCCAGTACCTCCCCATCCGATGCGCCCACAATCGGTATCGCGGGGTCGTCTACGCGCGCCGCGGAAAGCAGCACGGCCATCGATTCGGACGCCTCCGCCATGAGCGGCGAGTGGAACGCGCCCGCGACCCTGAGATCCACTCTCCGCCCCCGCACCCGCTCCGCCACATCCTCGACGGCATCGTTCTCGCCCGAGATAACCGTCTGGCGCGGGGTGTTGAAGTTGGCCGCGACTACGACCCCGCCGGTCTCTTCCGCCACGCGAACCACCTCCGTTGGATCCGCGCCGATCAAGGCCACCATCCGACCCGGTCTCTGGCGCGCCGCCTCGTTCATCAGCCTGTCCCTCGCGGCGACGAGCCGCACGGCCTCCTCGAGCCCCAGGCTTCTGGCCGCGTGCGCCGCCGCGTATTCACCCAGCGAATGACCGGCCACCACGTTCGGATCCACCCCGGCCTCGCGCAAGCGGTAAAGCAGATCGACCGACCCCGCGAACACGGAAAGTTGGTACGGGACCTCGTCCCCGCCGATGACCGCCCGAACCGCCGCCAGAACTTCGCCGGAGCCCTCGCTCCCGCCCGAGCCTTGACCCGGAAAGACGACCGCAAGCTTTCCGCTACCCTCCGCCACTGCTCAGACTCTGTACAGGTTCGCCGCCCACGTCAGCCCGAACCCGAACCCAACCGTGATCACATACCTACCGGGCTCCAGCCCGTCGTAGATGTCGGGATAGGAGAGCGGGATGCTCGCGGCCGATGTGTTCCCAAACTTGTCCAGATTTACAACGATCTTGCTCCCCGGAACCTCCATCTTCCTGGCCGCTGCTTGTATTATGCGTGCATTTGCCTGGTGCGGGATGATGTACTGGACGTCTTCGAGGGAGATGCCGTTGCGGACGATGAGCTTCTCGACCATCTCGGGCAGGATCCTTACGGCGAACTTGAAGACCTCGCGGCCGTTCTGGTAGAGCTTTTGTTCGTCGCCCGGGTGTCCGGCGCGTCCCATGGGCGCCATCCGGCCGTCCGCGCCGAGGACGTGGTCAACAAAGCCGGTGCCGTCCTCGGTCGCGTCGAGGACCACGGCGCCGGCACCATCGCCGAAGAGGACGGCGGTCGATCGGTCCTTCTGGTCCACGATCGTGCTCATGGCGTCGGCCCCGATGAGGAGCGCTCGGCTGGAAGCCCCGCTCGCGATCATGGAGTCCGCGACGGAGGCCGCGTAAGAGAACCCGGCGCAGGCAGCCGCGAGATCCATCGCCCCGACGCCGGCGGCGCCGACCGCCTCGCCGACCAGGCACGCGACAGAAGGCATCGATTCGGGTGCCGTCGACGTGGCGCAGACGATCAGGTCGAGCGAGTCACCCGAAGCCCCGGCATGCTCCAGAGCGTTCCTGGCGGCCTCGATCGCGAGGGTAGCACAATCCTCATCCGGGCCGACGAACCTGCGCTCGACGATTCCGGTGCGAGAGGAGATCCAGTCTTCCGTGGTGTCCAGCGAGGCTTCGAGGTCGGCGTTGGTGATCACGCGGCTGCCGAGGGCCCTGCCGACGCCCACGATCTTACCCCCGGCCCTGACGCCGTTCATGGCCCTTTCACCTCGGGGAGGGTCGGGCGCGCGGTGGCGAGGGCTCTTTCCAGGGCAGAAGGTAGGCCCGCGCCGGTACGCGAGACCCCCACAAGGGCATTCTCGACCCCCCTGGCTTGCGAATTGCCATGCCCGATCACGACCGACCCCCGTACGCCCAGGAGGAAGGACCCGCCGTAGTTTTCGGGGTCGACGCTGTCCCTCACCCCGGCTAGCCGCGAGCGGAGGACGCCGGCGGCCAGCTTGCCTACCAGGTCACCCGTCACGGCGGAGCGGACCAGCCCGAAAATCTCGCGGGCGACCCCTTCGGCCGTCTTCAGGATGACGTTGCCGGTAAAACCGTCCGTGACCAGCACGTCAACGGTTCCGCTGCCCAGGTCCCTACCCTCGACGTTCCCCGCAAACCGCACGGCTTCGGAGGCGGCAAGTAGCCTGTGCGCCTCCTTGACCACATCCGTACCTTTCGACGGCTCCTCGCCGACGTTGATCAGGCCGACGCGGGCCTCGTCGTCCAGGTCGAAGTAGCGCTTGGCGAACACGCCACCAAGAATAGCGAAATTCAGAAGATCCTGCGGTCTGCACATCACGGTAGCCCCGGCATCGAGCAGGAGGACCGGCGAAGTGAGCGGCAAGACCGTTGCGATCGCGGGCCTGCGACACCCGTCGAGGCGCCCGATCCTGAGGAGGGACGCGGCAACCGTCGCGCCGGTGTTGCCGGCTGAGAAGAGCACCTCCGCCTCGCCGTCCCGCACCATCTCCGCGGCAACGACGACGCTGGCGTCGGGGCGTGCCCTGAGCGAGGACGCCGCCTCCTCGCTCATGCCGACGGCGTCCCCGGCGTCGCGCAAAGAGAGGTTTGGCGGCGGATCAAGCTCGAGCACAGGCTCCACCAGCGACCGGTCACCCACCAGGACGAACTCGTCATCCGGAAGTCTTGTGGCGGCAGCGACGGTCCCCGCGACCGTCTCACGGGGCGCGCTGTCACCGCCAAGGGCGTCTACCGCTATGCGCATGCGCCCGAAGCGGGTGGTGGCCTACTCGGTAGTTTCCACGGCGACCGCGGTCCGGTTCTTGTAGAAGCCGCAGCTCGGGCAAACGCGGTGCGGCCTGTGCGGCTCTCCGCAATTCGGGCAAGCCACGAGTGTCGGCTGCCCCATCGCGTGGTGCGCCCGCCGTTGGTTGGTGCGAGCGTGAGACGTCTTCTTCTTCGGTACTGCCATAGTGCTACCTCCTGTTCGGATTCAGGTTACTAGAAGCCAGAGGCGAAAAGCCCGCCAAGGCCACGCCACCTGGGGTCGATCTCGTCCTCGTCGCCCGTAGGCTCGACCGGCTCCGTGCCGGGGCGGAAGACCTGCATCGGCACCTCGCTCGGTAGCGCGTGCCTGGTGTAGTTCCCGAGGTCCAGTACCCAGTCCTCGATGGACAGCTCGGGGTTGTCCGGCTCGGGCAGGAACTCGGACTCGCCGAACTCGAGTATAAGCTCAGCAGGCTCGAGCGTGCGGTCGCAGGTGGTGATCACCGTCGCTCGGATCGCCAGGTCGAGATGAAGTCCCTCGGAGAGGCGGGTCACCGCGACGTCAGCTTCGGCTTCGGATACCTCGTGGTGACGCCCGTACAGTTCGAACGGTTCCACGCCAAAGATCTCGCGCATCTCGTGACGCGCCCCGACCTCGGCGCCTGGACGCCTGAGAGAGACCAACGAACCCACGGGTTACTCCTCCGGAACGCCCTGCAGCTTGTTGCGCCCGCGCTGGACGGCCTCGAGGAGCTTGCCGAGGTTGTCCTCCAGATTCGCGAGCACCTCGTCCGCGTAGTCCTCGGCCCCGAGCCGGATCTCGCGCTCTCGGCGGCGGGCGTCCTCCATGATCTCCGCGCTACGCTTCTCGGCCCGCTTCAGGACCTCCTCCTCGGAGGTGATCTTGTCGGCCTCGTCCTGCGCCCCGCGGATGATGCGGTCGCTCTCGCTGCGCGCCTCGTCTAGCATCGCCTGCCGCTCTTTAACGATCCAGCGCGCCTGTTTGAGTTCCTCCGGGATCGTCTGGCGCATCTGGTCGATGATGTCGAAGGCGGCGTCCCGGTCTATCATGGCCGTGTTGCCAAAGCCGGGGAAGCTCCTCGCCTCCTCTACCAGCTCCTCCAACCTATCTATTAGCACCAGTACGTCCATGCTACAAACCTATCCTTCGCTTACAAGCCCCTTTATATTACCGTCCGGGCTCGAGTATATCTCGCGCACCGACTCAAGTATGCCTTCTGGGACGAGCCCGCGCACGTCGCCGCCGAACGACGCAATCTCTCGCACCGCGCTGGACGATAGGAAGCTGTGCTCCGCCGAGGCCATTATAAAGACTGTCTCGAGCTCCGGGAACATCGTACGGTTCAGCTGCGCCTGCTCGAACTCGGACTCGAAATCGGACACCGCCCTCAGGCCCTTTACTATCGCCCGCGCGCCCTGCTCGCGCGCGAACTCGACCAGCAATCCCTCCATCAGCTCGACCGAAACGTTCTCCATCCCCGCCGTGACCTTCTCTACCAGGCGTGCCCGCTCCACGGCCGGCAGCCTCGGCTCCTTGCGCTTGTTGCTTCCGACCGCCACGACGACGTGGTCGAAAATCTTGGCCGCGCGCCTGATTATGTCGAGGTGGCCGGCGGTAACGGGGTCGAAGCTACCCGGACAAACAGCTACTATCATCGTGATCTCAGACCGCTCAAGTATCGTCACGTACGTGCCGCCGTAGCGACGCGTGACCCCTTTCCTGCCGGTGCTCCACTCCGCCTGAGGATCGCCGCTCTCGATCACGATCCGACCACCAGGCGCGAGCAGGTTGCCGAGCCGAGATAACTGGGCCCCGACCTCCGTCGCCGCGATTCTATATGGCGGATCAGCGAATATCAAATTGAATTGTCGCCGGTCTGTAAGCATCCGATCCAGCACCCTGCCGACGTCCCCCGGCACCACCTCTGCCCTGCCCTCGAGCCGGGTCCTGCGCAGGTTCTCCCGTATGGTCGCCAGGGCCCTCCTGTCCTTTTCGACGAACACGGCGGAGCCACACCCGCGGCTCAGGGCCTCGATCCCGAGGGCGCCGGTCCCCGCGTACAGATCCAGGGCCGCGCCTTCGAAGAACTGCCCCAGCGAGTTGAAGAGGCTCTCCCGGACGCGATCGGAGGTCGGGCGCACGTCCTTCGGGACGGGGGCCAGGCGCGTCCCGCGCGCACTTCCGGCGATGATCCTCACGGCGATAGGTCGGGAGTCGAGTCGCCTGGTGCTCCCCGATCCTCTCTCACTCGCGGAACAGCCAGTCGACGTCTGCGCCGAGGAGGTCCCGGATCTCGCGCCGCAGCGGCCTGTGGTGAGGCTTCTTGAGCGTGGGATCCCCTGCCACCATGGAAAACGCCTCTCGCCTGGCCTCGACCAGGACGTCCATGTCCCGCAAAAGCTTCGCGACCTTGAGGTCGGGCATGCCGCTCTGGCGGCTCCCGAACAACGTGCCCTCACCCCTGATTGCGAGGTCGACCTCGGAGAGCTTGAAGCCGTCCTGGTAGCGCGTCATTGCCTCCAGCCGTCGCTCAGCGTCCTCGGTTTTCGCCTCCGCGACGAGATAGCACTTCGGGTGGTGGACGCCCCGGATCACGCGTCCGCGGAGCTGATGCAGCTGCGAGAGCCCGAAGCGCTCGGCGCCCTCGATCACGACCGCGCTCGCGTTGGGGACGTCGACGCCCACCTCGACGACCACGGTGGCGACAAGAACCTCTATCTCCCCGGCGCGAAACGAGGCCATCACCTCTCGCTTCTCTTCCGCCTTCATGCGGCCGTGCAAGAGCCCTACGCGCCTCTCCGGGAAGATCTCTGCTTCCAGCTCCTCGTGCAGGTCTTCCGCGGCGCGAACGTCCTCGAGCGCCTCGGACTCCTCGACCAGCGGGCAGATCACGTACGCCTGGCGCCCGGCCTCGAGCTCGCGGCGAACAGCTTCGTATGCCTCCTGACGCTCCGCAAGCCCGACGAGCCTGGTCTCCACGGGCTTGCGCCCGGGCGGGAGCTCATCGATGATGGAGACCTCCAGGTCCCCGTAGAGCGTCAGGGAGAGCGTCCTGGGTATGGGCGTCGCTGTCATGATGAGCGTGTCTGGCCTCGTGCGCCCCTTCTCCTTGAAGAGCGTGCGCTGGCCAACGCCGAAGCGGTGCTGCTCGTCCACGACAACGACCGAGAGGTCATCGAACTCGACGCCCTTCTGGATAAGCGCGTGCGTCCCCACGATGACGTGCGCCTCGCCGTTCTCTATCGCCCGCAGCGCCTCCCGCCGCTCGACCGTGCCAAGGGAGCCCGTGAGCAGCACGACCCGAACCGGGAGATGGGCCAGGGCGGTCGAGACGGAGAGAAAGTGCTGCTCCGCCAGGACCTCGGTTGGTGCCATGATGGCACCCTGTCCCCCCGCCTCCACCGCGGTGAGCAAAGCCGCCACAGCGACCACCGTCTTTCCGCTCCCCACATCGCCTTGCAAGAGGCGGCGCATCGGCTTCTCGGAGCGCATGCCGCCTAGGACCTCGTCCACCACCCTCTCCTGGGCGGCCGTCAGCCCGAAAGGCAGGCCACGCAAGAACGGGTTCAGCAAGCTTCCGTCACCCGGATGGCGCGCGCCCATCTCGTCCGCCTCGAGCCGGATCTTGCGAGCCGCGAGCCCGGTCTGGATCAGGAATAGCTCGTGGAAGATAAGACGCCGCATCGCGGCCCCGAGGCGTTTCTTGTCCGAAGGAAAGTGGACCTCGTGCATCGCGTCGTGCAGGTTGGGAAGGTCGTGGCGGTAGAGGACCTCGGCCGGCAGGGGGTCGACGATGTGACCGGCGTCGTCGAGCGCGCGATGGACCAGCGTCCGCATCCTCCTCGCCTGAATGCCCTTGTTGACCGGGTAAACCGGGACGAATCGGCCCGAGTGCGGACCGCTGGATCCGCCCGATTCGTCGTCTATCACCTCGATGCTCTTGGCCACCAGCTGTATGCCGTACCTCCGCTGCACCTCGCCCGACACGACTACTCTGCTCTCGGGAACGAGGCCCTTGAGCATCCAACCCCGTCCCCATACCGTGGCCGGGAGATACCCGGTTCCGTCGTAGAGCTGGGCGGAGAAGCCGGGCGAACGGCC
This sequence comes from uncultured Rubrobacteraceae bacterium, assembly GCA_963800975.1. Taxonomy (GTDB): domain Bacteria; phylum Actinomycetota; class Rubrobacteria; order Rubrobacterales; family Rubrobacteraceae; genus JALYGY01. Next base: position 199,104 of record CAWDDB010000008.1, read on the forward strand.
GCGCACCGGCCTGCCGACGGGTCGCGTGCTGACGACTCTTGCCACCACGGTCGCCTTCTCGCCGACGCGCAGCTCCGAGATCTTCTTGACGTTCGAGAGGTCCTCGTGACGTGAGGGGAAGTGGGAGACCATATCCCCCACGGTGGTCACCCCGAGCTCGCCTAGCGCCGCCGCGATTCGCGGGCCCACGCCCGGGAGCTCGGTTACGGGCCGGCCGCGGAGGTCGGCGAGGGTGTTACGCTGCGGCGGTCCCCAGACCGCTCCCGACTCGACGCTAGAGGTAGGCCACGCCATAAGCACCAGGGCCGACGTGGGAGCCAACCACGCCGCTGATCTCTGCAACCAGTTTCTCCTCGACCCCGAGTTCGTCGGCAAGCTCGGAGAGCAGCTCGGGGGCCGCGATGTGCCCGAAAAACAGCGGTCGACCGGCCTCGGCCGCGGGCCTGGCCTCCTCCACGATGGCCGCCATCTGCCTTTTGCGGCCGCGCGTCCGCTTGTAGGCGACCACCTCGCCGTTCTCGATGCTCAGGACCGGCCGTATGTTGAGGGCGGTCCCCAATAGCTGCCTGGCCCGCCCCAGGCGTCCGCTCTTCGCGAGGTATTCAAGCGTGTTCACCCCGAAGAGGATCCTGCACTGGTCTATGGCTGCCTCGGCGGCCTGGCGAACGTTCTTAAAATCCCCGCCTTCGTCCACCACGCGAAGAGCCTCCACCAGGATCAAACCGGACCCCATCTCGGCGCTGCGCGTGTCGAGGACCTCAACCGGTTTGTCTACCATCCCGGCCGCGGAGACGGCGGAGTCGTAGGTGCCGCTGAACTTGCGCGACAGGGTGAGCACCAGGATGTGCTCGTAAGCGTCCAGCGCCTCGAAAGCCTCCACGAAGAGCCCAGGAGCGGGTTGGGAGGTGGTCGGGAACTCCTCGGCCGCGTACAGCCTGTCGTAGAACTCCGAGGTGGACATGTCGATCTTGTCCCTGTACGTCTCGTCTGGCCCGAAGTGGAACGTGAGCGGGACCATCCTGAAATCCGGGCGCTCGAGCACGCCGGGCGCGAGGCTCGTCGTGGAGTCCGTTACGATAGCGGTTGTCACTCTGCCACCATCTGCAACGGGTAAAGCGGCTGTCCGCCGTCCTGTACCTCGACCTCGACGTCGCGACCAAGATCCATTATCCGCTCGGCGACGCCGGCGGCCGAGCGCTCGTCCATCCCCTCACCCCTCAGCAAGGTGACGATGTCGGCTCCGTTCTCCAGCATCCGCTCCGCAACTTTGACCGCCGCGTCCTCGACGCCGTCCTCGACGGCGATCAGCCTGCCGTCAAGCATCCCCATGTACGCGCCGTCTGGCACCTGCCTGCCGTCCACGCGCGCGTCCCGAACCGCTCGCGTTACCTCGGCCGAGTGCAGAGCAGCGGCGATCTCGCGCATCTCCTCGACGACCTCACCGCTCTCGCCCTCTTCGTCGAATCCGACCATGGCCGCAAGCCCCGCCGCAATGGTCGTCGTCGGGACCACGTAGACCGTCGCCTCGACGAGCTGGTGCACCTGCTCCGCCGTCGGAACTATGTTCTTGTTATTGGGCAGCAGGATCACCGACCCGGCTCGCGTACGATCCACGGCCCGCGCAAAGTCGGCGGCGCTCGGGTTTGCCCCCTGACCGCCTTCGATCACGACCGCCCCCATCTGCTCGAATAGCTTGCGGTTGCCGTCTCCCCGGCTCGCCACGACCACGCCGAGGTCGCCGGTTCTGCCAGGGGAGCCGCCACCTCGCGCTCGTACCTGGGCCTCCATGTCGTCCACCTTGACGCCGGAGAGCCGGCCGAAGCCTCCCGCGTACGAGAGAGCGCTGCCCGGGTCCTGCGTGTGCAGGTGCACCTTTACCAGGTCAACGTCCGAGACCACGAGCACGCTCCTGCCCGAGTCGTGGATGTGATCCTCGAACTCGCGCGAATCGCCCGAGAATCCGGTCACCACGAACTCCGTGCAGTAGCCCCAGGCCTCCTCTTCCGCGTGGATAGCATCCAGGTCAGGAGGCTCCGTTCTCGGTGTTGGGTGCCTCGATCTCCTTTCCGCTCGCGAAGGCGTAGAGGCCGTCCAGGATCACCGCCACCCCGAGCCCCCCGGCGTCAACGACCCCGGCCTCGCGCAGAACGTCGAGAAGGTCCGGAGTGCGGGCAACCGATGAGTGGGCCTCGCGAGCCGCTGCCTGCAGCACCGACTCGACGTCCGCGTCCGGGAGAGATTCGCGCGCCGCCCCGGCCGCATCCTTGATGACCGTGAGCATAGTCCCCTCGACCGGTTCGCGCACGGAGGCGTACGCGCGATCCCGCGCGCCTTCCAGCGCGGCGGCGACGATCTCGGTCGAGACCGAGTCGTGGTCACCGATAACCTCGCATGCGCCCCGGATCATCTGCGACAGGATCACGCCCGAGTTCCCCCTGGCTCCCATGAGCGCGGCGCGAGATCCTGCCTTGCTCGCCGCCTCTAGCGTCTCGTACGCCTTTTCTGAGGTCTCGCGCAGAATCGACTCGAGCGTGAGGAGCATGTTGGTTCCCGTGTCGCCGTCTGGCACAGGGTAGACGTTCAGGGCGTTGATCCTCGGGGTGTGGGCCTTGAGCGAGGCGTGCGCCGTCCCCACAAGTTGGGCAAGGGTTATCTCCATCGTATTCGACCCGTCACGTTCCGCTCCAACTCCGCTCCCCCGGCACGCTCTCCCTGCAGAATCCCGTGAGCCGGGCCGACCGTGTTGCGCTCGAGAATCTGATACAATTTGCGCCCGATACCCGCCGACGGCGCCGTTGAAGCGGAGTCGCCCGGGTCCCCCAAGTCGATCGGTATCCTAGCACAGGAGAATTATAGTGGCTAAAGTCTGTTATTCGTGCGGCAAGAAGCCAAGCTTCGGCAACGCCCGCAGCCACTCCCTGCGCGCGACCCGCCGCCGCTGGAACCCGAACCTCCAGAAGGTCAGGATCCAGGAGGGCGCGGCGACCAGGCGCGAGTGGGTGTGCGTCTCTTGCCTGAAGGCCTTCAAGGTGCAGAAGGCCAGCGCCATCGCACCGCCGCCGGTCTCCGAGACCGTCTAGGGCACCCCCGGCCGCGCTCGCGCGCTGCCGTCTTCGTCCAACCTCTCTAGCAGGTCAGCCATCTCGATGGCCGTTGCGGCGGCCTCGAAGCCCTTGTTGCCAAGTTTCACCCCGGCCCTCTCCAGGGCCTGCTCGATCGTCTCGGTGGTTATGACGCCGAAGATCACCGGTAGGTTCGTCTCAAGCGCGACGGCCGAGATGCCGCTCGCGGCCCCGTTCGCCACGTAGTCGAAATGGGCGGTCGCGCCCCGGATCACCGCCCCGAGGCAGATCACCGCGTCGTAGCGACCCGAGAGGGCCAGGCGCTTGGCCGCCAACGGTATCTCGAAGGATCCGGGGACCCAGACGACATCGACGGAGCCGGGGTCGCCCCCGTGGCGCCGTATCGCGTCGAGGGCGCCGTCGAGCAGCCGCCGCACGACCAGGTCGTTGAAGCGGGAGGCCACGATGCCGAACGAGCGGCCGGCGGCCGAGAGATTGCCCTCCACATAGTTTGCTCCGTCGGGCATGGGCAACTGCCCGACCTAAAAGCTCTCGAAGACGTGGTTGAGCTTCTCGCGCTTGGTGTTGAGATACCGCTCGTTGTGCCCGTTGGGCTCGATCTCGATGGGTACCCGCTCCACTATCTCCAGCCCGAAGCCCTGCAGCCCCACGACCTTCGTCAGGTTGTTGGTCAGGAAGCGGATACGCCGCAGGCCAAGGTCCTTGAGGATCTGGGCCCCTACCCCGTAGTCCCTGAGGTCCGGCGCAAGCCCGAGCTTCTGGTTGGCCTGCACGGTATCGAGCCCCTCGTCCTGAAGGTGGTAGGCCTTCATCTTGTTGAGGAGGCCGATCCCCCTGCCCTCCTGCTGCATGTAGACGATGATCCCCTCTTCCTCGCGGGCCACGGCCCGCATGGCGGCCTCGAGCTGGGCCCCGCAGTCGCAGCGCAGCGAGTGCAGGGCGTCTCCGGTGAGGCAGGCCGAGTGAACGCGCACCAGCACGTCGTCTTTGCCTTCCGGTTCTCCCATGATGATCGCCAGGTGCGTCAGGTCGTCTATCTCGTTCTCGTAGGCCCGAAGCCTGAAGTCGCCGAACGGCGTGGGCAGGCGCGTCTCGACGGCGCACCGGACGAGGGTCTCGTAAGTGCGGCGATGCTCGATTATCTGGGCCACGGTGACCATCTTGACCCCGTGCTCCGCCGAAAACTTCTCCAGGTCGGGCACCCTCGCCATCGTGCCGTCTTCCTTCATGATCTCGCAGATAACCCCAGCCGGTTTCAGCCCGGCTAGCCGCGAGAGGTCGACAGCCGCCTCGGTCTGCCCGGCGCGCTGCAACACGCCGCCCGGTTTTGCCCTGAGCGGGAAGACGTGACCTGGCATGACCAGGTCTTCGGGGCCCGTGGCGTCGTCAACCGCGACGCGGCAGGTGTGCGCCCTATCGGCAGCCGAGATCCCCGTGGTGATGCCGTCCTTGGCCTCTATGGTTACCGTAAAAGCGGTACCCATCCTCGAGGAATTGTGGATGGTCATCTGCGGAATCTCGAGGCGGTCGAGCACCTCCTCGGCCATCGGCAGGCAGATCAGGCCCCTCCCATGCGAGGCCATGAAGTTGATGTCGTCCGGGGTGACGAGCTCGGCCGCCATCGTGAGGTCGCCCTCGTTCTCGCGGTCCTCGTCGTCGCACACGATAACCATGTTGCCGGCCTTGATGTCATCGATGATCTCTTCCATCGGGCTAAACGGCATCTTCGACGCTCCTCTCGAGGTTTCGAACCACTTTTTCCTGCCGCGGCGCAAGCAGCCGCTCCACATATTTCGCTATCACGTCCGCCTCCAGGTTGACCCTGTCTCCCACGCGGAGCGTCTTGAGGTTGGTGTTCTCCCGGGTCTGGGGCAGGATCGAGACCGTGAACGATCCCTCCCGCACCGCGACGACGGTGAGGCTTATGCCGTCTACGCAGATGCTCCCTTTCTCGACGACGTAACGAAGCACCGTCTCGGGCGCGCCGAACTCCCAGATCTCCGCCTCACCCTCGGGCCGCACCCCGAGGACGTACCCGACCCCGTCGACGTGCCCCTGCACGATGTGGCCGCCGAACCTGTCCGTCGCGCTCATCGCCCGCTCCAGGTTTACGGCGCTACCCTCCGAGAGATCACCCAGCGCGCTGCGCCTGATCGTCTCGGGCATGGCGTAAAACACCAGCGTCTCGCCGTCTCGCTCGCTCAGGGTCAGGCACACGCCGTTGACGGACACACTGTCGCCCCGGCCGAGGTCGTCTGAGAGGACAGGGCCGGCGGATATTGTCAGGCGGGTCATGTCCTCCTGGTCCACCCTCGACACGCGCCCGACGGCTTCAACCAGCCCGGTGAACACGTTCCTCCTCCCGCTTCGGGTAGAGCGTCACGGCGACGTCCTCGCCGACCTTCTCCGCCTCCACAACGGAGAAGTCCAGGGCCTCGGCCATCTTCGTTACCCGCAACGCGCCGATCATCGGTACACCGCCCGCGCCGACGAGCTTGGGCGCGTAGAACAGGGTCAGCTTGTTCGCGAAACCAGCGTCCACGAACGCGGCGCAAGTCTCGCCACCGCCCTCGACGAGGACGCCGCGGATCTCACGCCGTCCAAGCTCCTCCAGCACGACCCGCAAGTCGAGACCCCGCGAATCGCGCGGCACTCGCACGACCTCCACCCCGAGCGCTCCGAGCTCTTGCTCGCGACCACCCAGGGCCGTCTCGTCCGCGAAGACCACGACGGGCGTCTCCTCGGCTGTCTGCGCGAGCCGAGATTCTGCGGAGATGGTTAGGCTAGGATCCAGGACCACGCGCGTGATCGGGGCGGGCACCTCCCCCAGCCCGCGCGCGGTCAGCGACGGATCGTCGGCCCTGACCGTGCCAGCCCCGACTAGCACCGCCCCGGCCTCGGCTCGCAATGCGTGAGCCCTGCGCCTGGCCACCTCCCCCGTCACCCACCGGCTGTCGCCGCCCGGGGCGGCGATCCTGCCGTCGAGGGTGGCGGCCAGCTTGAGGTGGACGAAGGGACGCCCGGTGCGCTTGTGGTGGGCGAACTGCTCGTTCTGGTACTCGAAGGCCGGGTCGTCGAGTACCTCGACCTCCACGCCGGCCCCGCGCAGTATCTCGGCGCTCTTTCCACGCATCCGTGGGTCAGGGTCGAGGTGTCCGACGACGACGCGAGAGATACCGGCCCGCAATACGGCCTCCGTGCAAGGCGGCGTGCGTCCGTAGTGGTTGCACGGCTCCAGGGTCACGTACATCGTCGCGCCTCGGGCCCGCTCCCCGGCGTCCGCGAGCGCCGCGACCTCAGCGTGGGCCTCGCCCGCCCTGGCGTGCCAGCCCTCGCTTACGGCAGATCCGTCGCGCGCCACGACCGCGCCCACAAGGGGATTTGGTGCGACCGTGTAGCGCCCGCGTTCGGCCAGCGTGCGGGCGAGATCCATGAACGAATCTCCTGACACCTCTTCCTTTCTCCCATCCGGACTCTCACCGTCGGCGCCGGAGTACGGCCACATGGCCTTCACCGTCTCAACCCCAGGGTCGCGCCCTAGAGGTTCGCGGGCTCACCGGTGTTGAGGGCGTCTCGCAGAGCTCGCCCGGCACACCGATTCACCGCCGGTGCGGGAATTCCACCCGCCCCCGAAAGTTACGCTCGAAGCTATACCACAACGGCAGCGTTCTCACAAGGAAACGGCGTAGCTAGCGGCTAGCGCGCACCGCGCGCGGCGTCGATGATCTTTCGCATCTCTGCGACGGGGTCCCCCCTGTATACCGCCGAACCGGCCACGAGCACCTGCGCTCCGGCCTCGACCATGATCGGCGCGGTCTCGGCCGTGATGCCGCCGTCGACCTGGACGGGTAGGTCCGTCATCTGCCTGACGCGTCGGACCTTGTCGACCATCTCGGGGATGAAACTCTGGCCGCCGAAGCCGGGGTTGACGCTCATAACCAGCACGTAATCCAGGTAAGGCAGGGCCCACTCGATGAACTCGGGCGGGGTGGTCGGGTTGAGCGCGACGCCTGCCTCGCACCCGCCGCCACGGATCACCTCGAGGATCCTGTGCAGGTGCGTGACGGCCTCGGGCTGGACGGAGATGCTGGCCACGCCGGCCTCGATGAAGGGTTCGATCAGGTTGTCCGGGTTGTCGACCATCAGGTGCGCGTCGATCGGAAGTGAGACAGCGTCTGCCAACGACGACGCCACCACCGGACCGATCGTGAGGTTGGGGACGAAGTGGTTGTCCATCGCGTCGAAGTGGACCAGCTCGGCACCACCCTCCTGAGCGAGGCGCACCTCTTCGGCGAGGTTCGCGAAGTCGGCCGCCAGGATAGAAGGCGCGCCAACAACCCTGTCGCCTAACTCACCCCAGAACCCCAAGCCAGACCCTCCTCGCGTAGCCCGCAACGCCGGACAATCTTACAGTAAACCGGACGCGCGGAGTCGGGCACTACGCTCCGAGCAGGGACCGACAACGATCGTTCACGCGAACGGACCGGGGCGTTACGGAGTGGGACCACCATTTGAAGGGAATCTGAAAAAGCGTGTGGCTTACTGCGACGTCTCCCTCTCGCGGCGCTCCAGGCCGGTAACCTGCCGCTCGCCGTGAGCGACGAGCAGTACCACGGCCAGCGCGATTGCTCATCAAGGGCCCCAGCACGGAGACCCGCAAGGCTCGTTCAAACGAAACGGATGACCGCCAGAAGGTCGGGCAAGGGGCGCGCCGCAAACCAATAGAATGGGCGCCGCAAGTCCTGCTAATTGATCAGCTCGAAGATGCGGAACATGGGCAGGTACATGGCGACAATGATGCCTCCTACGATCCCGCCGACGACCACGATCATTAGCGGCTCTATCACGGAGGTCAGCGCCCTTACCGACGCGTCGACCTCGGACTCGTAGAATTCGGCAACCTTCTCGAGCATGCCGTCCAGGTCCCCGGTCTCCTCTCCGACCGCGACCATACGGGTGACGATCGCCGGGAACACGGGCTCGTGCTCGAGCGGCACGTGCATGGGGAGGCCCTCGCGTACGGCGCTTCGACTCTTGAGCAGGGCTTCTTCCAGGACCGGGCTTCCCGACGAAACCGCCGTGATCTCGATGGTCTGCAGAATCGGGACACCCGCCGCGGTTAGCGTGCCCAGTGTGCGCGCGAATCGAGCCAGCGCAACTTTGTGGACGGTTCCCCCGATCTGCAACGGAATCTTCAGCACCCACCGGCCCCAGATCCTCCTGCCGCCCTCCGTCCTTTTCCACCTGACAAACGCGACCGCCGCCGCGCCCAGGGCCAGGAGGACCAGCAGCCCGATTGGACCGGTGAGGACGTCGGACAGGCCCATCGCTATCCGCGTTGGCAAGGGGAGCGTCCCGCCCAGGTCCTCGAACATCCTCGCGAATATCGGCACGATAAAGAGGAGCATGAACGATGCCGCGAGGATTGCCAGGAGGAGCACGACGATCGGATAAGTCATCGCGCTCTTGACCTTGCGGCGCAAGTCACGATCCTTCTCGAGCTGCTCGGCGATGCGCAGCAGCACCGCGTCGAGCCTCCCGCTGATCTCTCCCGCCCTGACCATCTCGACGTACAGCCGGTCGAACAGGGTAGGGTGCTTGCGGAGCGACTCCGAAAGTGCAAGCCCAGCCTCCACGTCACGTCGCACCACGCCAATGACGGGCAGAAACGTCTGGTTCTCCGTCTGTTCGGTCAGCACGCCGAGCGCCCGAGTAATGGGTAGCCCAGCATTGATCATGGTGGCCAACTGGCGGGTGAAGACCACGATATCGTCCTGCCCAACCTTTCTGAATACGTCGAGGATGGCTCCCTGCGACGTCCGGCGCGCCTTTACGTCTATGACCAGAAGGCCCTGCCGGCGAAGGGCGGAGGCGACGCTGATCGCGTCGTCGCCTTCCGCGTTGTTCTGGACGATCCTGCCGTCCCCGGTGCGGGCTTTGTAGCGGAAGGTCGCCATCTACGCTAGCTCCTACGCGCAGCGAGACCGCGGGGGCTGGCAGGCGTGAAGGGTTCCCGGGCCAGACGACGCACCTCCTCCGGGTGGTCAGAGCGCCTCTCGGCCTCACCGCGCGAGACCAGGCCGCGCCGAACCAGATCGACCAGAGCCGCATCCATGGTCTGCATACCCACCCCACCGCCCGTCTGCATGGCCGAGTAGATCTGGTGGCTCTTTCCTTCCCGCATGAGGTTCCTCACGCCCGGGGTTGGGATCAGGATCTCGCACGCCGCGACGCGTCCTTTGCCGTCGCTGCGCGGGATGAGCGTCTGGACCACTATGCCCTGCAACGCGTTGGCGAGTTGCGCCCGGATCTGGTGCTGCTGGTGCGGCGGGAACACGTCGACGATCCGATCTATGGTCTGGGGGGCGTCCCGCGTGTGCAGCGTTGCGAAGACCAGGTGACCCGTCTCCGCGGCGGTGACGGCGGGCGAGATCGTCTCGAGGTCGCGCAGCTCTCCGACCAGGATGACGTCGGGGTCTTGCCTGAGGGCGTGCTTCAGGGCATGAGCGTAGCTTCGGGTATCCTGGCCGATCTCTCGCTGGTTGACCACGCAACCCTTGTGTCGGTGCAGAAACTCGATCGGGTCTTCGATGCTTATGATGTGCTCGCGCCTGGACTCGTTGATCCGGTCGATCATCGCCGCCAGCGTCGTGGACTTGCCGCTGCCGGTCGGCCCGGTTACTAGGATCAGACCCCGCCGTTTCTCGGTCATCGCCAGCGTAACCTCTGGAAGCCCCAGCTCCTCGAGGCCCCTGATCTCACGCGGTATAACGCGCCATGCCGAGCCAAGCACGCCTCGCTGGAAGTACGCGTTGACCCTGAACCGGGCGACGCCGGGCAAAGAATGGCCAAAGTCTAGCTCCCAATCCTCTTCGAGACGCTCGCGCAGCGGGGCCGTGAGGACGCCGTGGATGAGTGCGCGCGTGGCCTCTGGTGTCAGCTTCGGATGCTCAAGCGCTCGCATCTCGCCGTCCACACGCACCATCGGCGGCAGCCCGACCGTGAGGTGTAGATCGCTGGCTTCGCTCTCGAGCGTTTCGCGAAGGTAGCTCTCCAGGTCATGTCCCACCGCAGCTCCCGTCACGTGCTGCCGCGTCGCGCGCGGTGACTTCGACGTTCCCATCTCACGCTACGGTCCTCAAAATCTCCTCTATCGTTGTGATGCCGAGCGCAGCTTTGATCATGCCGTCGTTCCTCAACCGTCTCATTCCCTCCCTCTCGGCCGCTCGGCTTACCTCGTCGGTCGAGGCCCTGCGCAATACGAGCTTGCGCAAGTGCTCGGTGAGGATCATCATTTCGTAGATACCGATCCTGCCACGATAACCCACGCCGGCGCAGCGGTCGCAACCGACCGGCTCGCAGAATGAATGCTCGCCGTCAGGATTGCCTTCGAATGGGAACCCTACCTCCGCGAGCGCCTCCTCGGTTACCCTGGTGGGCCGCTTGCACCTCTCGCACAGCCTCCTCGCTAGCCTCTGGGCTATGACGCAGTCGACCGCGGACGCGGTAAGGAACGGCTCGACGCCCATATCGCTAAGGCGGGTTACGGCCGCCGGCGCGTCGTTGGTATGAAGCGTAGCTAGCACCAGGTGGCCCGTGAGCGCGGCCTCCACGCTGGTCTTTGCCGTCTCTCGGTCGCGTATCTCGCCTATCATCACGACGTCGGGGTCGCAGCGCAGAATGCTCCTCAGACCCGAGGCGAACGAGAGACCCGCTTTGGGGTTGACCTGAATCTGGTTGATGCCGCGAATCCTGTACTCCACGGGGTCTTCGATGGTGATGATGTTCTTTTGTGGGGAGTTCAATTCGCCCAGCGTCGCGTATAGCGTGGTGGACTTCCCGCTTCCCGTTGGTCCGGTCACCAGGATGGTGCCCGACGGACGGCGGAAGACGCCCTCGAAGCGCTCGAGGTCCTCATCCAGGAATCCTAGCCGGTGCAGGTCCGCCTCGGCGTTCTCCGCGTCCAGCAGACGAAGTACTACCTTCTCCCCGAAAACCGTTGGAAGGGTCGCAACCCTGAGATCTACCTTCTGCGTCCCCAACTTTGCGGAGAAGCGACCATCCTGGGGTAACCGCCGCTCGGCTATGTCGAGATCCGACAAGATCTTGAGGCGCGCTATGGTTCCGCTTTGTAATGTGGGCGGGGCCGCTACCACTTCGCGCAACACGCCGTCGACGCGGAATCGGACGGCCAGCTCGCCAGGGCGAGGCTCGACGTGAACGTCCGACGCGCCCTCGGCGACCGCCCGCTGCAAGATCGACCCCACGAGGCGCACGATGGGAGCGTTGCCTGCCTCCAGGTGCCCACCGAGCTCCACGTCTCTCGAGCCATCCTCCGCCCCCGCCTCGGCCGCCTCTTCCAGAAGCTCGTTTACCTCCTGCCCGATGGCGAAAACCCTGTTGTAGACCGTCTCTATCTCCGTCTGAACCGCGACGACGGGAACCACCGGGTATCCCGAAAGCATCCTAATGTCTTCGAGCGCGTACAGATCCGTGGGGTCGCTCATGGCTACGTAGAAGCGGCCGTCCTCGACACGCAGCGGCAACACCCCGTGCCTGCGTAGCACCTTATGGTCCACAAGGTTCCCCGCAGCGGGCTCGACGTCTTTCTCGGTCAGCTCGGCGTACCGGAGTCGAAGCTTCTTCGCAACGGCCCTGGCCACGTCTGCAGGACCGCAGTACCCGAGGGACCGAACCACCTGGGCTAGCGGCCGGCGCTGGCGTCGCGCTGCTTCTAGCGCTTCTTCGAGCTGAGAGACGGTGATCAATCCATCCTCGAGCAGGATAGAGCCGATCTCGTCTCCGCCGAGCACCGCCTCCTTGTGGCCAGGGCCCTCGATCATTACCCTATTCTCGACCGCTAGCCCGATTTGCTTACCCCAGCGTACCGGGGTCTGGCCTATTCGCCCCCTCAGCAGTGCGTCATGAAGTCGTGGACACGCCCCTGACCAGCATCTCGCCCAGAGCCGACACCACATTCAGGTACATACCCCAGAGCTCTGGTCCGAAGAAAAGGGTCACCAGGGCGCCGAGGGAGAGGAACGCACCGAAAGGAAGCGCGTCCCTGCGACCCATCCGGCCGCCGTAGACCAGGGCTCCACCCACCGCTGCGCCGAATACGGCGCCGAGCAATGTGGCGAGCGCGGCGTAGGGTCCCAGGAAGCAGCCCAACATCCCGGCCATCTTCACGTCGCCCATCCCCATCCCGTCTTCGTACAGCGCTGCGAGAACAAGCAGCGCGCCAGACACGGCCGCGGCCGAGAGCGCATACAGCCACCAGACGGAGGGATCGCGCACCACCGAGAGGGATAGCCCGGCCACGGCCGCGGGTCCGACTATGGCGTTCGGCAAGAGCCTGTGCTCGAGGTCTATGGCCGCCAGCGCCAGGAGCACCGGGATCAATACAAGCGCGGACGCCAGGCGAACACCTGACCCGAAGTGGTATGCGGCCGCGGCGAATAGAAGTCCGGTCGAGGCCTCGACCATCGGGTAGCGCAGGGAGATGCGCTTGCCGCAGCTCCGGCAGCGACCCCGCAGCAACGCGAAGGACAACAACGGAACGTTGTCCCTGGCCCGGATAGCATCTCCACACGTGGCGCATCGTGAAGAAGGAGAGACAATCGATCGGCGCATCGGCACCCTGTAAATTACGACGTTCAGGAAGCTACCTACAAGCAACCCGAACAGCCCGGCTATGCTGGCGAACAACCTACCCTCCTGGGCGAACAGGCTGAGCTCAGATCTTATTCGGCTCGCTCACCCCGCTGCGTACGCGAGGAATGCCATGACTCAGCGGCCGGCCTTGTCTTTGGCGTCGAGAAACTCGCGGTAGCTGCTGGTGAAAACGTGCTCTTCTCCGCTTGCCTTGAGCACGTAGTAAAGGTAGTCGGAGTCCGCGGGGTTCATCGCCGCTTCGAGCGACGCGCGTCCGGGGCTGCAGATCGGTCCGGGCGGCAAGCCTTCTGTCTCGTACGTGTTGTATGGGGAGTTCACCTCGAGGTCGGCGAGCGAAAGCTCCTCGCCCTGCTTGTCGAGCGCGTAGTGGACGCTGGCGTCGATCTGAAGCGGCATGTCCTTGCGCAGGCGGTTGTAGATCACGGAGGCAACCAGCGGACGCTCCTCGGGCAGCGCGGCCTCTTTCTCGATCAGCGACGCCACAGTGACCAGCTCCTGCTCGCTCAGGTTCAGGCGGTCCTTCGCGCCGGGAATGTCGAGGGCCTGGGTCTCCAAAAGGTACTGCTCCAGCATTCGGGTCACCATCTGGGGGGCCTCCGTACCCTCCTCGAACTCGTACTGCTTCGGGAACAAGAAGCCCTCGGTGCTCTTTATCGACCGATCCTCGAGAAATCCATACCCGTAATCCGTCCTCCCGGCCGCCTTCTCGAACTCGGACGCGGAGACGGCGCTCTGTGCCGCGACCTCGGCCGCCGTCTCTTTGAGGCTGAGGCCCTCGGGGACGGTGATCTGGAGCGTCGGGATCGCCTCCCCGGCCGTGAGCTCCTCAAGTATCGTCCGGCTCTCGGTGCCTCGGGCGAACGTGTATTCGCCGGTCTTGATCTCGGTGCCGTAACCGTCCACGCGGGCCTGCAACTTGAACATGAAGGCGCTGTCGATGATTTCCGCGCGCTCCAGTTTCTCGGCAACGCTGGAGAGGGTGTCGCCCTTGATCACCTTCACCGTAGCAGGCCCCACCCGCTCTTCTTCACCACCCCGGATCAGGGACACGGCCGCGAAGATGGAGCCGAGGACCGCTACCAACAAAAACAAGCCAATCACGAGCGGCCCGGCGTTGGAGCGTGGCTTGCGCGTGCGTTTGGGCGCGGACGATCTGAGCGCGACGAGGCGGTCGTCGAGCTCGTCCCGATCGCGCGGGTTCGTTCTATCGTGGCGCTTCAGAAGCCCCCCCCGCGTCGAGGTACTCCTGCAGCATCCGGGCCGCCGCGAGGTGATCCACGCGTCCGGTACGCTTCGGGCTGCCCGACCTCATGCCTCCGACGGCCATGCGGGTCGTGAGCCGCTCGTCCCACTCGACGAAGGACACCCCCGGGAACTCGCTTCTCAAGGCTTCGAGCGTGGCCAGGACCTTTCTGGCCTGGAAACCAACCTCGCCGCCCATCGTCTTCGGGACGCCCACGAGGATCTTCGAGACTCCCTCCTCGGCGACCAGCCGTCTCAGGGTCTGGGTAAGTTCCTGGCTCGGCACCACCGCGACGGGGCGGGCGATTGTCCTAGTAGGGTCCGAGACCGCGACGCCGGTTCGGACCTCTCCGAGGTCTAGGGCAGCGACGCGCCCTTGCAGTTGTGCGGACAACGGCAGGAGCTACTCCCCGGTGCCTGCAAGGCGTCGGCTCAGGATCTCGCGCACGCGAGTTAGCGCTTCCGGGATCGCCTCGAGGTTTCCGCCTCCGGCCTGCGCCATGGTGGGTCCACCGCCGCCGCCGCCACCAAGAACTCCCGAGACCTCCCTGACTATGTCCCCGGCCTTGACCTTCGCGGAGACGTCGGGATGCAAGTTGGCGACCAGAACGGCTTTGCCGTCCAGGGCGGCGGCGAGGACGACGGCGGATGGTCCGCCGAGACGGTTCTTGACGTCGTCTGAGATCTGGCGCAGGCCCTTGACGTCGGCCGCAGCGACCTGTCCCGTGACGACCTTGGTGCCGTCTACCGACTCGGCGTTGTCTACCAGGTCGCCCACCTCGCCGAGGCCCTGACGAAGCGTACTCTCCTTCGCCGCCTCCCTGGCCCGCTCGACCTCGCTTCTCAAGCTGGAGACCGTCTCGGGGAGGAGATCCAGGTCCACCCGGAGGTCGCCCGCCAACTCCTCGGCCGTCTCGGTCGCGAGCGTCAGGTACTCGAGCGCCTCGCGCCCCGTTATCACTTCGATGCGGTACAGGTCGGCCCCGTGCTTGCGGTTGGACGTGATCTTGAACGCCCCGATCTCGGCCGTCCCACGCACGTGGGTTCCGCCGCACAACTCGCGGGAGAACCCGTCCACTTCGACCACTCGGACGAGGTCGCCGTACTTCTCGCCGAAGAGCATGATGGCGCCGAGTTTGCGGGCCTCCTCGAGCGTCGTGTTGTAGTACCGCACCGGCTGGTTCTCGGTTATCTTCTGCAGGCAGAGCTCCTGCACGCGCCCGAGCTCCTCCTCGTCAACCTTGCCCGTGTAACGGTAGTCGAACCTCAGCCTGTCAGGCCCGACGTAGCTCCCAGCCTGCACAACGTCCTTGCCAAGAACCGTCCTGAGAGCCCAGTGCAAGATGTGCGTCGCGGTGTGGTTGGCCTCGATCTGCTGCCGTCTCACCCGGTTTATCGAGGCGGTCACCGCGTCGCCAGCCAGGAAGGTGCCCCGCTCCACGCGTGCCCGCAGCACGTTGTAGTCACCGGCGGGTGCGGATTCCACCACCTCGAGCTGACCGCGGTCCGACGTGATCCAACCCTCGTCCGCCACCTGCCCGCCTCCGGTCGCGTAGAACGGGTCCTCCTCGAGCACCAGGTAGAGCTCGTCCACGGCGTCGGGGACCGGTTCGAGGGCCACGATCCTGGTCTCCACCTGTTCCCGCTGGTACCCGACGAACCGGCTCTTGACGTCCCTATCCCTGAACGCCGCGACCAGCCTGTCGTAGCCCTGCACGGCCTCCCTGGCGCGCTCTCGCTGGGCGAGCATGGCCCTCTCGAAAGCCGCTTCGTCCAGCACGATTCCCCGCTCGGTCAGCACCTCTCGGGTGACCTCGACCGGGAAGCCGTAGGTGTCGTGCAGCATAAAGGCGACCTCGCCCGGGAACTCCTCGCTCGAGAGGCGACCGATCTCCGCCTCGAGCAACTTCGTTCCGGCTTCGTAGATCTCCACGAATCGCGCCGCCTCGGCGGTCACCACCCTGCGGATGTCGTCTCGGGCGTTGCGCAGCTCCTGGTAAAAGTCCCCCATCTGGTCTGCGACCACATCGACCACGCCGGCGATCTGCTCCGCCGTGAGGCCTAGACGGCCGAGGCCCTCCCGCGTCGCCCGGCGGATGATGCGCCTGAGCACGTACTCGCGGCGCTGGTTTCCAGGCCTGACCCCGTCCGCAATAAGGAAGGCCATACCCCTCGCGTGGTCTGCCATGATGTACAGGGATCTGTCTGTCGCCTCGGAGGTCCCCAACTCCACACCGGAGTACTCGCGCACCTTCTCGAAGATCGGCGCGTAGACGTCCGTCTCGTACACGAAGAGGACTTCCTGCACCGCGGCCGTGGTGCGCTCCAGGCCAAGGCCGGTATCTATGCCTGGCTTGGCCAGAGGCTTCAGCGTGCCGTCCTTGAGTTGCTCGTACTGGTTGAAGACGAGGTTCCAGATCTCGAGGAAGCGGGGGTCGCCTTCTTCGCCGCCTGGACCGTACCTCGGATCCTCGGTCGGATCCCCCTTCGCGTACTCCTCGCCGTAGTCGAAGTAGATCTCCGAGCAGGGACCGCAAGGACCGGACTCGCCCGGCGGTCCCCACCAGTTCTCGCTCTTGGGGAGCCCGAAGATCTTGTGCTCCGGAACGCCGACGTCGATCCAGTGTTCCTTGGCGACGAGATCCTCGGGGGCGTCCTCGTCGCCCTCGAAAATCGTGATCCAGAGCTTCTCGGGGGCGATGCCAAGGTCCCGCGTCAGGAACTCCCAGGCCCACTCGATCGCCTCTTTCTTGAAGTAGTCCCCGAAGGAAAAGTTGCCGAGCATCTCGAAGAACGTCAGGTGGCTCGGGTCACCAACCTCTTCTATGTCTACCGTGCGAAAGCACTTCTGCGAGCTCGTCGCCCGAGGGGACGGGGGCGCGTCTTGACCGGTGAAGTACGTCAGGAACTGCTGCATCCCGGCCGTCGTAAGCAGGACGGTCGGATCGTTTGCGGGGATCAGGGAAGAACTGGGGTAACGCCGGTGCTCCCGGCGCTCGAAGAACGCCAGGAATCGCTCGCGAATCTCGCTACTCGTCATCTCGATCATCTCGGAATATTCTACTTACTCAGCGATTGCTTTCCAGCTCATGCAGCTCGCTGCGCAGATCCTCGAGCGCCCGGCGCAGCAGCCGGGAGACGTGCATCTGGCTCACCCCGATGTGGTCGGCGATCTCCGTCTGCGTCTTGCCCTCGTTGAAGCGCAGCTTGAGGATCTGCTGCTGCTGGTCCTTGAGGCCCTCGATCGCCTCCTGCAACAACACCCTGTCCTCGAGTCCCTCGATCGGAGACTTCTCGTCGGCCTGCAGGTCCATGATCGAGTCTCCATCCGGCTCGTCCTGGCTCACGGGGGCATCCAGGCTCGCGGTGTTGTACGCCCAGCCGAGGGTGAGCGCCTCCGCGACGCTCTCGACGTCGGAATCGAGCGTCGTCGCCAGCTCCTGAATGGTTGGCGAGCGGCCCGTCCGCACGGTCTGGTCCCGGATCACCTCCTTCGCCGATTGCCTTAGCTCCTGCAGGCCGCGCGGCACCCGCATCGCCCAGCCCTTGTCGCGGAAGTAGCGCTTGATCTCCCCCAGTATGTTCGGCGTGGCGTAGGTCGAAAACTCGATGTTGCGATCCACGTCGAAGCGGTCGACCGCCTTGATCAGGCCGACCGAGGCTACCTGAACCAGGTCGTCCACCGGCTCGCCGCGCCCCGAGAACTTGCGAGCAAGGAACTCGGCTAGCGGGAGCTGCTCCTGGATCACCCTCTCGCGGGCGTCCTGATCCCGCTGGCGGTGGTATCGCTCGAGCAACATGCGGGTGCGAGCCTTGTCTGGTCGCTTGTAGCGCCGGGTCACGAAATTAGCTCTACCACGGTGCGCCATCTGGACCCGCCGGGCTCTTCGACCTCCGCGAGCACGCCGTTGTCGCCGAACGAGAAGCGATAGCAGGTGGGGGCGTCCTGCGAGTAGAAGCCGAGCAACAGCTCCACCGCTTCGTCCAGCCCGCCGACGCCGACCTTGGCGCGGGCGGCCATGCCCGCCAGCACGAGCCCGACGCAAGATCTCAGGTCCCTGTCCGGAGGAACCTTCAGGTAGGCGTACTCTCTTCCTGGCTCATCCACGCTCAAGCCGAGCCCTCCTCGGCGCTGCTGGTCACCTTTGGCGCGGCCTCGTGCGGGCGCGGGGCAGCGGCCTCCTCGCGCGCCTGGCGCGCGAGCCGGTCCTCCTGAGCCTCGTGCGCGGCGAGGTCGCGCAGGATCTCCTCGCGCCGCCTCGTGGAGGCCTCGCGGGCGGCCGAGACCGCCGTCTCGAAGCGGTTTTTCACGGCGTCCGGGAGGTCGCGGGCCGACCTGGGCAGCCGTTTGCGAACGTTCTCGTTCGTCGCGTAGACGGTGCCAGCGACCCCGAGCACAACCCCGGCCACGACCTTGCCCCAGCCCTCCACTAAGCTTCCTCCTCAGGTTCCTTCTCGCCACCGATGAACGTGCTGATACCCCGCGAGAGCCCCGCGGTAGCGGAAGAGACCCTGATCACGCCGCTCCGTACCCCCTTGGTGATCACCGCGGTCGTCTGATCCAGCTCTCCCGTCATGCCGGCGACGTCCCCGACGGCCTCATCCAGCTGCGAGAGCTGGCTGTTGATGTTGTCGACGGTTACGTGCGTCTTGCCGAGCAGCGGCACGACCTGCTCCGAGACGTCCTGGATCGCCCGTTCGGTCGTGGAGAAGATGTTCGCAAGCCTAAGGAACATCCACGCCAGCACGAAGAAGGCGACCGCGATCCCGCCAAAGAGTATTCCCTTCATCAGCTCCACGAAAGCGTCCAAGTCCTACCGCACCTCCCGCACGAGAACCCGCATTATAGCGCCGAACTACGCCTCACGGCGCGCGACCACTCCCCCACCCACGACCCGCTCCCCGTCGGCCGCGTAAAACACCGCCGACTGCCCGGGCGCTACCCCAACAATGGGTTCCCGCAGCCGCACGACCCACCCTTCACCATCGTCCCCCTCGACCTCGCATCCGACCGGCCCGCTGTTGTAGCGAACCTGCACGTAACTGGCCTCGGCCGGATCTAGGAACCAGTTCGTCCCCGTCACGCGCAACTCTTCTACCTGGAGATCCTGCATTCGCCCCACGACTACCTGGTTGGTCTTCGGTCTCACCTCGGTGACGTATAGCGGGGTCGGCGCGGAGACGCCCAGCCCCCGCCGCTGGCCTACCGTGAAGTCGACGACGCCCTGGTGACGGCCGAGCACGGCTCCTCCCCCGTCAACCACCTCGCCCGGCTCCGCCTTCACCTTCTTGCGGACGAACCGGCGGTAGTTGCCGTCCGGTATGAAGCAAATGTCCTGGCTCTCGGGCGTATACGCCACCGCGAGCCCACCCTCCTCCGCGATCCGGCGCACCTCCGTCTTTCGGTAATCGCCCAGAGGCAGAACAGCCCGCCCGAGAAGGGACCGCGGGATCGGCCAGAGGACGTAGGTCTGGTCCTTGGTCTCGTCCTCGGCCAGGGCAAGCGTCGGACCTGGGGCAATCCTGGCGTAGTGCCCGGTGGCGATCTTCTCGAAGCCGAGCACGTCCGCGAGGTAAGCGGCGGCGTGGAACTTGACGTGCGCATTGCACGCGACGCAAGGGTTGGGAGTCCGCCCCTCACTATACGAGCCAACGAAGTCGCGCATGACCCGCTTCTCGAACAGGTCCTTGAGGTTCAAGGTGAAGTGCGGGATTCCCATGCGGTGCGCCGTGTCGCGGGCGAATAGAACCGTGTCGGGCGAGCAGCAGGATCGGCTCCCCCGCTCCCCATCGTGCAGCCTGAACGTGACGGCCGCCACATCGTACCCGGCCTCCTTTAGCAGCAGAGCGGTCACCGCGGAATCGACCCCGCCGCTCATGGCCGCCACGACGCCCTGGCGGTCTCCCTGCCGGGTCCCCCCGGCCGACTCCACGTAGCCCTCTACTAGCGACTCGCCAGCAGCGCCATCCAGGTGATCCTCGAATGCCTTGTGTAGCGCATCTAGGACGAGAGTAAGCGCGTGTTCCTTCCCTGAAGGAAGAGGGCCACCGAGGGCCTGCACCAGGTCCTCCTTCGAGAAACCGGCCGCGCCGAGGAGCGTTCTGCCTTGGACCGATTCGGCGAGGGCCGAACCCGCCGCGATGCACGCCGCGCAGCCGTACACCTTGTACCGAACGTCCACGAGGTTATTGTCCTCGATCCGCACGGAGAACCGGGCAACGTCGCCGCACGCGGAATCGCCCGACTCGCCCACCCCCGAAGGGTGGGTACATTCGCCCACGTTGCGCGGACGCACGAGGTGCTCGATTACCTGCGGCTTGTAGCGGTCAGCCATCGCCGCTCAGCTCGTGTAAAGCGGTGAGAGTCGACGTAGCTGGGACACCGCCCCGGAGAAAGCTTCTAGGAAGCCCTCGATCTCCTCGGGGGTGTTGTCCTTGCCGACCGTGATCCTGACCGACGAGAACGCCTCTGGCTCCGCGCGTCCCATTGCGAGAAGCACCGCGGAGGCCTTATGGCCGGCCGAGTTGGACGCGCAAGCCGAGCCGCTGCCGATGGCGTACCCGAGCGAGTCCAGGATCAGCACGAGCCCCTCCGCCTCGACGCCATCCACCGAGAGGTGGGCGTTGTTGGACAGGCGCTGCTGCGGGTGCCCGTTTACGGTAACTCCAGGCATGGTCGTGGCTCCCGCCAGTACCAAGTCGCGCAGGGTAGTCTCGTGCAGCGCCCGCTCCTCGAGCTCGCCAGCGGCCAGCCTGGCGGCCTCGCCGAGACCGACCAGACCAGCGACGTTGTGCGTGCCGCTCCTCAAGCCTCGCTCCTGTCCGCCGCCGAAGAGAATTGGCTCCAGAAGGACCCCACCTCGCACGTACAGGGCGCCCGTGCCTTGCGGGCCGTAGAGCTTGTGTCCGGACAGCGCGAGACTCGCCACGGGAACTTCACCGACGTCGATGGACAACCTGCCGGCCGCTTGGACCGCGTCGGCGTGCAACGGTACCCCCATCTCGGCACACGATCGCGCCACCTCGGGGATCGGCTGCACCGTCCCGACCTCGTTGTTGGCCCAGACAACGGCCGCGAGCGCGGTATCCGGACGCAGCGCGTCGGCGAGCTCTGAGGGATCCACGAGCCCGTCCGAATCTACCCCAACCCAGGTTATCTCGAAGCCCTCGACCTCGAGCCTGCGAGCCGCCTCCCTCACAGCCGCGTGCTCCACGCGCGACACGACGACGTGCCGCTTCGTCGTGTCGGCGCCGCGCGCGAGACCGAGAACCGCGATGTTGTCGGCCTCGGTGCCGCCTCCGGTGAACAGGATCTCCTCCGGAGACGCCCCGATCATGTCGGCTACCGCCGCGCGAGCCTCCTCAACGGCGTCGAGGGCCGCCGAGCCAGCGGCGTGCAAGGACGAAGGATTGCCCCGCGCCCCCCCGAGGTGCGGCAGCATGGCTTCGAGCACGCGCGGGTCGAGCGGCGTCGTCGCGGCGTTGTCCAGGTATACGGGAGGCTCCATAGCGCAACTAGTTTAACGCAAGGCAAGGAGATTGCAGCCAACGAACGGCTTGTCAGCACGCCTGCTTCGCAGGCTTGTCAGCCTGCACCCAGAGACAGGAGAAGCCCATTTTGCTGAAAGCGAGGCGGGCGAAGCTCGCCGAAGCGTGCTGAAAAGCGAGGGCTGGCGAAGGCTGCCCGACGCGTGCTGAAAAGCGGAAGCGGGCGCCAGCCCGCTGTAGCGTGCTGACAAGCGTAGCCCGGAGGGCGTAGCGTGCAGTGCGCGCTGCCACCGGCAGCGCGCATCAAACCGTGATGGTCGAGGCGACGGCGCCGCCCGAGTCGAGCAGTGCGATCTGATCCCCGGGCGAGAGGTTGAGCGCCTCTCCGCCCTCGAAAGTACCAGCAACCGGGTCTCCGTCCCCGTCTACGACGTCAGGAACGCGGCCGACGGAGACGGCAGAGCCTGGCTGGACCTCTAGCGGCTCGTTGATCGTAACGCCCGGAGAGTCGGGGTCGACCTGCGCGGTCTCGGGATCCAGGACCCTCAACGAGAAGCCCTGCAGGTCGACGGGTCGCGTGCTCCGGTTCTGGACAGTGACGTACTCTATGCCTCCGCCGCTGTCGGTCAGGACGAGCCGCTCGAGGACCACGTCCAGGTCGCTCGTGTTGTCCTCGACCTCCACGGAAGAGAGGTCGTACAGCGCCTGGCTCAGGACGGGCGTCGAGACGTAACCCTGGTACAGGTTGGTGATCACGTACCCATCCCCGCTCGGCGCGAGCATCGCGACGAAGGGGGTGAAATCCACCCCGAGCTGCGCGGCCAGCGTCCCGTATTGGCCTGGCTGCAGCTCCTCGCTCCTCGCGGCTCTCCCGGGGTCGCTTATGTCGTAGCCGAAGAACTCGATCGTCGGGTAGCGCGTCCGGAGCCTGTCTATGGCCTCGCGGACACGCCGGTCGGCCTCGAGCCCCTGAGGATAGCCGAGGGGGTCCTGGGACTCCTTGTAGAACTGTACGGTTATGAGGGCCCGCCGCTGGTAAGCCTCGGCGAACTCGGGCGGGACCGGCTGGTCGGTAGCCAGCCTGAACGGCGCGTCGCGCAAGCCCTCCGCCTCGCCGATCCCCACCTCCTGCGTCGTCTCGGATTGGGTGATCGCCGCCGGGGTAGAGGGAGGCGGGACGGTAGCCTCGTCGTCGCCGCCACCGCATCCCACAACAAGGGTCGAGATCAGGATCACGATCAGGCCGGCTCTCGCGGGCGCACCCCTGCTGAACCAGTGTAGTCGGATACCCATCTCCCCTGCGGCCCGCAGGTTAGCCGCACGAGCCGCGATCTAGTCCGGCGCTAAGGTAGCACGCGGACCCTGGGGGCGCAACGAACCGCGGGGGACTGCCGTCGGTGCAACCTCGACGAACGTTTGGGCTACCATTAATGTGAGACGCTGGCGGAACCATCGGCGGCTGCACGCAACAGAGGGGAGCCACTCTTGCACAAGGAAGGGCAGCACGACGCCAATCCCTACAGGACGCGCACCGCGGGCGAGCTGCGCGCGCACAACGTCGGGCAAACCGTGAGGCTCGCCGGCTGGGTCAACCGCCGCAGAGACCACGGTGGACTTATCTTTATCGACCTGCGCGACCGTTGGGGGATCACCCAGGTGACCTTCGACCCTGCCCGCACGGCCGTGTTCGCGGCGGCGGAGCGGCTCAGGCCGGAATGGTCTATCTCGATCGAGGGAGAAGTCGTACGGCGCCCCGAAGGTAACGAGAATCCTGACCTGCCCACCGGCGAGATCGAGGTCGAAGCCACGGACCTTTCGGTCTTGAACGAGTCCGAGACACCGCCTTTCGAGATAGACCGCGAGCGGTCGGTCGATGAGCTGTTGCGGCTGAGGTACCGGTACCTCGACCTCAGGCGTGCCCGGATGCGTGACAACCTAATCTTCAGGCACGAAGTGGTCAAGCACATGCGCGACTACCTGGACGAGCGGGGTTTCATCGAGATCGAGACGCCGCTGCTGACCAGATCCTCCCCCGAGGGCGCCCGCGACTACCTCGTCCCCAGCCGACTGTACCCAGGCCAGTTCTATGCCCTTCCCCAGTCTCCCCAGCAGTTCAAGCAGCTTCTCATGGTCGCCGGCTTCGAGCGCTACTTCCAGATCGCGCGCGCCCTGCGCGACGAGGACCAGCGCGGCGACAGGCAACCGGAACACACCCAGCTCGACCTCGAGATGAGCTACGCCACGCAGGGTGAGATCCTCGACCTGGTCGAGGGCCTGGTCGTGGAGATCATCGAGGACCTGACGGACAAGCAGCTTCTCGCCAAGCCGTTCCCGCGCCTGACCTACGCGGAGACCATGAGCCGGTTCGGTTCGGACAAGCCCGACATCCGCATCGGGCTGGAGCTCGCGGACGTGAGTGACGTCGCCCGCGGGTCCGAGTTCAAGGTCTTCCGCGGAGCCGTCGAGGCCGGCGGCTCGGTACGAGGCATCTCGGTCGGCGGGCTCGGCAACCTCTCGCGCCGAGAGCTGGACGAGCTTGCGGGCGTCGCCGCGGCCGGCGGCGCGCGCGGCCTGGCCCACCTGCTGGTGGAGGAGGAAGCGCTCACCGGGCCCGTGGCGAAGTTCTTCAAGCCCGAGGAGCAGTCGGCCCTGCGCGAAGAGCTCGGGGCCAAGGTCGGGGACTACATGTTCTTCGTGGCGGCCGACGACGCGGTCGTCTTCGAGAGCCTGAATCGGCTCAGGCTACATTTCAGGGACGAGCTGGACCTCGCCGACCCGAACGTGCTCGGGCTCTGCTGGATCACGGACTTCCCGCTCTTCGAGTGGAACGAGGACGAAGAACGCATCGAGCCGATGCACCACATGTTCACGATGCCGCGCGAGGAAGATCTACCGCTCCTGGAGAGCGATCCACTGCGGGTCATCGGGCAGCTCTACGACCTCGTTGCGAACGGGGTAGAGCTCGCCTCGGGGAGCATCAGGATCCACAGCCCCGAGTTGCAGCAGCGAGTCTTCTCCGTTATCGGCATCTCCCCGGAGGAAGCCGAACGCCGGTTCGGAGCGATGCTAACGGCCTTTCGATACGGCGCCCCGCCACACGGCGGCATGGCGCCTGGCATCGACCGCCTGATCATGGTCCTCAGGGACGAGCCGAACATCAGGGAGGTCATGGCGTTCCCCAAGACCCAGGGGGCGAGGGACGAGATGATGGACGCGCCGGGACCCGTGGGCGAGGACCAGCTCGAGGACCTGCACGTCCTCGTACGCAAACGCGCCGGCTCCGAACCGACCGGAACCGACCCCACCGCGCGTCCGGAGGAGGCGAACGCGTAGGAGCACCGGTCGCACGCCGACCGCGCGATGATCTCGGCCGGCCGCATGAACGCGGCGGCGCAAATGTTTGGAGTAGCGCCATGGATACGAACTTTGGTGCGACCACGCCCCTCACCGTGGGCGTCGAAGAGGAGCTACAGCTCCTGGACCGCGATTCCTTCGCGCTGACCCCGGTGATAGACGGTGTGCTGGACGCCAGGGCTGCCGCAGGAGTGCCAGAGGACTCCATAACTTCGGAGCTCTCGGCATCTTGCGTGGAGATGCGCTCCCCGATCTACGAAACGGTCGCTGACCTGGCCGAAGCGTTGCCCGGTCTGCGCCGGGAGTTGCGTGGTCTGGTCGAGACAAGCGGCGCGCTTCTCGCGGCGGCCGGCGCGCACCCGTTCTCCGTGGCTACAGATCAGGAGATAACCAACAAAGAACGCTACCGCAGGGTGGACGCTGAGATGGGATGGCCGGCTCGCATGCAGGCCATCTACGGGCTGCACGTCCACGTGGCGGTTGCGAACGAGGAGGTGGCGATCGGCGCCGTCTCCGCTCTCTCCCGGTACGTTCCCCTTTTCGTTGCCCTGTCGGCCAATTCACCCTTCTGGGCAGGCGCGGACACCAGGTCTGGCCTCCGTGCGGACCAAGGTCTTCGGTCTCGTCCCGCGCACGGGCGTGCCCCCGCCCTTCCAAGCGTGGGAGGAGTTCGAAGGCTACGTCGGCGCCCTGGTGTCCGCGGGCAGTATCCCGGACTACACCCTGTGCTGGTGGGACGCCAGACCCCACCCGCGGCTCGGGACGGTCGAGCTGCGCGCCCCAGACGCCCAGACGGAGTCCTGGCGCATGGCGGCCCTCGCCGCGCTCGCCCAGTGCCTGGTAGCCACGCACGAGGAGCACGATCCGGAAGATCCCCTCCTCATCGAGGAGAACAAGTGGCGTGCCACCCGCCACGGCATCGACGCCCGCTTCTACGATTTCTCCACGCGCCGCGAAGCCCAAGCCAGGGACGTGGCCAGGGATCTCGTCCAACGATTGCGTCCGGTGTCCCAGGATCTCGGCTGCGAGGCTGAGCTGGAGTCGGTGCTGGATATCTCGGACGGCCAGACCGGCGCGGACATACAACGCGACGCCTTCGCCAGACGCCGCTCCTTCGAGGACGTCGCCAGACGCCTGGTCGCGGACACGGCCTGAGTAGGGCCGCACAAGGCACCCGTGAGTTTGATCGCCCCGCGCGCATGGGCTAGCCGGTCACCCCCGCGAGCGCGGATCGTGCTGCCACGCGCCCGAACACGATCGCGGCCGCGAGACCGCTCGTGTACCCGCCGACGGCCACGCCGCCGACCTCGACCCCGGCGGCGAGAAGGCCAGGTATCGGCCTGCCGTTCGACCGTCGCAGGACCCGGCAACGCGCATCCACGGCAAGCCCGCCGATAGTGTGAGTGATGGTTGGGGCGACCTCCACAGCCACAAACGGCGGCTCGTTCACGGGTCGCGGCCGGCTCGCCGCGCGGGGGCGAGAGCCGCGCCGTCAGCCCGGAGGCAGCGGCGCGGTTGTATTCGGCGAGGGTGCGGAGCAGCGTGTCCCGCGGTACGCCGCGCGCCGCCAGCTTTCCGGCAAGTTCCTCGACGCTCGCGGCGTCCACAACCGGCCCACCGATCTCCCTGGCCGTTGCGACCATCTCGCGCACGGTTCGCTCTCTGACCCTTTGCTGCAGACCACTTTCGTCCAGGAGGTACCACGCTCGCTGTCCCGGCTGATGGGCGGTCGCCCTCGTGAGCGCTGTCTCGGACCAATCACCGGCCTCGTCGGCGTAGCGTTCGCCATTCTGGTTCACCGCTACGGCGTAGCGGCCGTAGAGCTGAGAGACCTCGACGAACCGGTCAGCCGAAAAGGCCGCCGGCGGCGCGGGGAGGTTGCGGCCGTAGAACTCGTCGAGTCCGTCGCTCTCGCGCGCCCCCGCCGCCAGCGCCGCGAGGAACCCGTCCCCGGTACTATGGGGATGCGCCCGCAGTCGCAAGGTACCCGGTGCTCCAATGATGTATCGCCGGACAAGCTCGGCATTGGCAGCGAACCCTCCGGAGGCCAGGACCACCGCGTCCGCCTCTTCGGCCCGGCTTCCTTCGGCCGACGACACGCGCGCGCCCCGGATACGCCCCCGGTCATCTTGTAGCAGGCCTTCGAGTGCCGAGCCCCAGAGGATCGTGCCCCCAGAGTCGGCAATCCGGCCGACCAGGGCAGCCACCGTTGGCGAAGGATCGATCCGGGCTCCGTTCGTAAGGGGGTTGCCGGTATCGCGCGCGAGGACGGGCGCGCCGAGCTCCTCCAGCCACGCCAGCCCTGGCTCCAGCCCGTTCAGAATGAGGTCTTGCAAGGCGGCGTCGCCACCTGGGGCCTGCTCCCTGAACGTGTGGTGGTTCCTGTATGTCCAAGCGTAGCCGCTGGAATAGACGAACGAGCCACCCAGCCGGTCGCCTTTCTCGAGCAGGGTTACGCTGGCCCCCAGCTCGAGGGCGCTCGCGGCGGTCACGAGCCCGGCGAGGCCTCCACCGGCGACGAGAACATTCAAGAGGCCTAGGTCAACGAGAAAGTGGGCTTGTGCTCCACGTACTCCACGCTCACGTCCTCGGGACCGCGGACGAAGACCGCCAGCGTGTTCGGTCCCTCGACGAAGTCCTGTATCTCGAGCCCCTGCTCTTCGGCTTGCCTTCGGTGATCCTCCGCAGAGTCCACCAGGCAGCCGAGGTGGTAGAGCATGCCTCCAGGTCCATCACCCGAAGCCGTCGGCACCAGACGCATAACGTATTCGCCCGCGCTCACGCTCGTCGGATTATCCCCAGGCGAGAAGCCCATCTCCAGAAAGTCGCGCGCCGAGCCTTCCGGATCTCCCGAACGAAGGTTAAGGCCCTCGAGGTCGTAGTCGGTGAAGTCGCCGCGGCCGGGAACCAGGGAGAGCGGCAATCCCTCTGGCCCCGCAAACCGATAGCTGCCGTCAGCGCCCTCGATATCGGTGCCCTCGGGTAGCCGAGCCGCGGCCGCGTCCGGGTCAGCAACGCGCAACGCAATGCGCTCGACGACCCCAGGCGTAGGCTCCGATCCTTCTGGAGCATCGAAGAGCGTCAGCTTGCCGATCCTGCCCCCCGCGCCTACGAGCGTGTAACGCTCCGTTAGATCGACCACGTGAAAACCGAGGAACGAGGTCAAGAAATCGGCGGCGGCACTCCTGTCGCGCAAGTAAAGGGCGACATGATCCAGCTTCTGTACTTTCACCTTACCTCTTTTCTGTGATGGGCCAAGTTGCACAAAAGATACCACGCAACAGATCTCTTTCCGGCCACCGGGTGGCACCGCTACCCCGCACCGGGTGCAGCGGTGCCACGGCGACCTCTCGACTCGATCGAAAATCATTCGGCATCGGAGGAATGGTCCAAGGAGACCGTGCCGCGAGCCAGCCCACGCAGGCGGGTTCCACAACGACGGATCTTGGGTACACGCTACACAATACGATGTGAAACGGCACCCATGAACATAATGATGGTCGCGGCTACCATTTGCGAGGCTTGCGCCCATCGACCGGTGCAGCCGGACATGGCCGAGCAGGCACGGACCGAGGAAATCGTGCGGACGCCACAAAGTAAGATGCCGGGAGGAACGGTGGCATGGACGAGCGGGGAAAGCCCCCCATTTACCTCACGTTTGACGATGGCCCCGACCCCGCGTGGACGCCGCGCGTGCTCGCGGAGCTACGCGCGGCCGGAGCCACGGCCACCTTCTTCGTCATGGCGCCCCTGGCACGGAGCTTTCCTGCCTTGATCCGGGAGATCGTGCGCGACGGGCACGCCGTTGGCTTGCACTGCGTCAGGCACGTGCGGCACACTGAACTCGACCGTACCCTGGTCGCCTGGGACACCCGACTTGGGCTGCGCGACCTGCACCGACTCGAGCTGCTGCCGCGGCTGTGGCGACCTCCGTGGGGTGTTCTCGCGCCGTGGACGGAGGCGGTGGCGCAAACGTGCGGTCTGGATCTCATCGGGTGGAACGTCGACACACACGATTGGCGTGGGGACACAGCAATACAGATGCTGGATGCCATCGGTCCCAACCTTGGTCCAGGCTCCGTGATCCTGATGCACGACGCCCTCGGGCCCGGGGCCCTGAGGAGCGGTTGCGAGGAGACCGTAGCCTTGATCGGGGGGCTCGTTGAGCGCGTCCGCGAAGTGGGGTGCCAACCCGCCGCGCTGGCGTCAGGGAGGAAGCGCCCGTGAGTCGGTTCGACGCCGCTGCTGCGTGGAAGATAGCCGACCTCGCGCCTGTGGTTGCGGAGATCGCGGAGGGCGCAGCCGGGCGCGACGCCAGGCCGGCCTTCCCCGAAGGGCCGTTACGGTGGCTCGCCGGGAGCGGCGTACTGGCCATGCCGGCTCCGCTCCCGGTGGCGAAAGCCGGACGGCGGGCCTCGTTCGCCGACGAGTGGCGCGCGTTGAGGGCGGTCGCGAGAGCGGACGGCTCTGTCGGAAGGATCCTCGACGGCCACCTCAATGGCGTGGAGAGGCTCTCCGTGCTCGCTCCCGAGCCGCTGCGCTCGGCCGAGCTCGAAGCCGTTGGCGCAGGAGAGCTGGTCCTGGGGGTCTGGGGGGCAGATCCCATCCCGGGCGAGGGAGAGCCCGCGCGCCTCGTGGAGACCGAGGGCACGCCCGTCATCGAGGGCGTCAAGACATTCTGCAGCGGAGCCGCGAGCCTGGATCGGGCGCTGGTGGCCGTTCGCGGCCCAGAGGGTGAGCCGCCGCTACTCGCGTACGTTGCCCCTCGAGAGAAGATCGAGGTCGACAGGAGCTGGTACAGGGGCGCCGGGATGCGGGCCTCCGAAAGTCACAGGGTGATCTTCAGTCGAACGCCGGTGCTCGCGATACTCGGCGGCCCGGGGGAGTTGGTCAGGGAACCCTTCTTTGGTCGGGACGCCGTCAGGACCGCCTTCGTGTGGGCCGGGATCGCGGACTCGGCCGTAGCGGCTACGCTGGAGCTACTAGGGGCGAAGTCGGATGCCCTGGGCAGCGCGCCCGACGACATCGTGTCCCTGGCCGCCGGCAGGATCGTCACGCACCAGGCGACGATCGACCGCTGGCTCGAGCATGCTTGCCGATTCGCCGATCACGACCCCGGGGCCTCGATGGCCCATTTCGCCGTGTACCTGAGAGAGGCCGTGGCATCGGCCTGTAATTCTATCCTGGTCGAGGCAGCCCGAGCCGTGGGCTCCCGCCCGTTCGTCACCGGCAGCGCGCTTGACCGCTCCAGGCGAGACCTCGAGCTCTTTTTGCTGCAGCACCGCATCGAGCCCGCGCTGGCCCGTGCCGGAAAGGCGGCCGTCCAGAATCGGGGAGAAGTTTGAGCAGAGAACGGCTCGGACGGGACTATTTCGAGGCGCTCTACGCCGAGTCACCCGACCCCTGGGGTTTCGAGTCGTCCGCCTACGAACGCAGGAAGTACGAAACAACCCTCCGCAGCATCGAGGGGCGCAGATTCCGTCGGGCGCTCGAGGTAGGCTCATCCATCGGGGTATTCACGGCCATGCTCGCGCCCCGCTGCGACGAGCTGCTCGCCGTGGACGCCTCCGAGAAAGCCGTCGCCGTAGCCCGCGATCGCCTGGCAGACCAGCATCAAGTTCGAGTAGAGCGCCGTACCCTGCCGGAGGAGATGCCCGAAGGGCCGTTCGACCTTATCGTCGCGTCGGAGGTCCTTTACTACTGGCCAGGCGAGGTCGTGCTCCAGGCGATTCAGCAATTCGAGGGCGCGATCGCACCGCACGGCTTACTTCTGGCAGTGCACTGGCGCAAGGAGACGAAGACCTATCCGCTTCAGGGGGACGAGGTGCACGAGTTGCTACTCGCCCACACAGGCCTGGCGAACACGTTGACCGTAACCGAGCCGGAGTATCGGCTGGATCTTTTCGAGGAAGGCGCATGAACAACGAGGAAAGAATTGTCGTGGTTGGCGGTGGGCCCGCTGGTCTTTCTTCCGCCCGCGCTTACCGCGAGTCGGGCGGAAGCGGCAGCGTCACGATCCTGACGTCCGAGCCGTACCCGCCGTACAATCGCCCCCCGCTCACCAAAGAGTACCTGCGCGGCGAGATGGAGCAGGAAGACCTGCCCATCCAGGGCCCGGACTGGTACGAGGATAACGCCGTAGAGCTCAGGCTACAGACGGAGGTTTCGGCCGTGGATCGGGAGCGCGGGGTCGTTGAGACGGACGCCGGCGAAGTGGTGCCCTACGACGCCTGCGTCCTCGCCACCGGCTCGGAGCCGGTCCGCATCCCCGTGCCGGGCGGTGACGACCCGGAGATCCTGGTCATTCGGACCATAGAGAACTCAGCTCGCCTGCAGGATCGGGTCGGCCAGGGGTCCAGAGCCGTCGTCGTGGGGAGCGGGTTCATAGGGTGCGAGGCGGCGGCCTCGCTCTCGCTGCGGGGCGCCGAAGTTGCCCTCATAAGCCTCGAAGATTTGCCGCAGGAGGAACGCCTTGGCAACGAGGCGGGGGAGCGGATCCGTGGCTGGCTCGCCGATTACGGGGTCGATCTGCGCCTGGGCGCGAACCTGGAACGCATCGAGCGCAGTAACGCCGGATTCGAGGTAAGCGTAGAAGGCGGTATGACGTTGCGAGCGGAGACCGTGCTCTTCGGGGCAGGCGTGAGCCCGCGCACGTCGCTCGCAATGGCTGCAGGCCTGGAGATCGACGGGGGCGTCATCACCGACTCGTCGATGAGGACCAGCGCACCCGGGATCTTCGCCGTCGGGGACATCGCGCGGGCCTACAACGAGTCAGCGGGGCGCCACCTGAGCGTGGAGCACTGGGGCGACGCCCTGGAGCACGGGCGCGTCGCGGGGACCGTCATCGCCGGCGGCGAGGCCGCCTGGACGATGGCCCCAGGGTTCTGGTCCACCATCGGCGACAAGACGATCAAGTACTGGGCCTGGGGCGACGGCTGGGACGACCTCAGCTACGAAGAGAAAGGCGAATCCTTCGCCGTCAGGTACGGCAAGGGCGGCGTGCTCGTGGGTATACTCGCCCACGGCGCCGACGAGGACTACGAAGAGGGTCGGGTCCTGATCGAAGCCGGCGCCCCGTTCACCACATGACGCTGCCCGCCCCAAGCCCGGATCTCCGGGCCTGCGTCGTTGTTCCGGCGCGCGACGAAGAGGAGCTTGTATCCGCCTGCCTTCAGGCCCTAGCCGCTCAGGAGGACGTCGGACACCAAGAGTACGAGGTGCTCCTGGTACTCGATGCCTGCGCGGACAGCACCGAGGCGCGCGCCCTCGAGGTCGCAACGGTCAACCCAGCGCTTCGCCTGTACTTTCTGGATGGTCCGGGGATTGGATCGGGTCACGCCCGGAGGGTGGGAATGGACGCCGCGTGCGCCCGCCTGAACTCCAGCGGGCGCCCCGACGGGCTAATCGCCTCCACCGACGCAGACACGATAGTGGCCTCGGACTGGCTCTCTGCCCAGCTGGACGCGGTTGCCAGCGGCGCGAAGGCCATCGGCGGCCGCATCGACCTCCCGGTCGACGGATCGGTGCCCCAGCACCTGCTGGACTGGCACGCCGAGCGCGGCCGAAGACGCCTCCATAAACTGCTCTCCGAGCCGGACCGGGTAGGCAGAACAGAACACTGGCAGTTCAGCGGCGCCTCCCTGGCCATCACGGCAGAGGTCTACGGCGAGGTGGGCGGCCTCGAACCGCTGCCGGTGCTCGAGGACGAGGGCCTGGAGAGGGTATTGGTGCAACACGGTATCCCCGTAGAGCGCCTGCGTTCCGTGCGAGCGATGACCTCGGGCCGGCTGGTGGGCCGTGCCGGGCGAGGCCTCGCCCACGACCTCTCGCGGGTTATCCTTGAACGCGGCAAGCGAGCCACACGCTAACCCCTGCGCTTCACAGCAGAGGCAGCTATGACCCGGCACTTGCTTTCCCCAGTCAGGGTAGTGAGTTATGTCCCCACGACCTGACCACCGGCAAGACAGTTGCGCACTGGAGCTCAGAATCTCCGAGATCGCCCGGGTCCCCGAACGGGCCTATCACGTGAACGAACCGGCGCACCGTGGCGGCTCGGGCAACCGAACGTCGTGAGGCTGTGCCTTCTCGGCCACTCCAGATTCTAGGCGTCAGGAAGTCTGTCTTTTCTCCTGGTACTCCTGGATGCTCTCGTATACCTCGTCGGGGAACTGCAGCTCGTTGTACACGTTGCAGGCGTCCGGGTCGTCGGGGTTGGGGCAGATCTGGAAGTCCTGCTGCTCCTGCCACTCGAGGACGCGGTCGCGCCTGGGCGGGCTGTACCCCTTGTCCTTGACCTGCTGCACCATAGCCCGGATCTCAGCCTCATCTGCGTCTCGGTCCTTGGTGAGCAGCTCGACCAGCTGGTCGTCGTCTACGAAGTGACGACCGACCATCGCGAACACCAACCTGCCGTAGTGCCCGATGTCATCGCCGTCGTCCAGCGCGTCGAGCATGTGCGCCATCATCGGGCTCTGACGTAGATCTTCTACCGACATACCGGCTCCTTTCGAATCGTTCGCCTGAATGTACGAGCGACAACCGAAAACAACGTGGCCAAAAACACACGGGGCCTAGGATGCCGGTCGCGAAAAACCTCTGCGCACTAGCTCTGGGAGCACCGATCCCGCCGTGCCGCGCAATGCATGATCCGCGTGCGTTGTCAGGGACGTCTCAGCCGGGTTCACCTCGACGACGAGCGCGCCGCTCTCGAGCGCCTCGTATGGTAGTCCCGCGGCCGGGTAGACCAGGGATGAGGTCCCCACCGAGAGAAACACGTCGCACCCGCGTGCTGCCGCAGAAGCCATCTCCATAGCTTCTCGAGGCAGCGCCTCCCCGAACCACACCACGTCCGGGCGCAGGGGCGCGCCGCAATTCTGGCAGGCGGGAGGCGCGACACCCGACTCCTGCGGCTCCACGATCAACCCCTCGGAGGAGCACCTGGCGCGACGGATGTTCCCGTGCAGCTCGATTGAGTGCTTGCTGCCGGCTCGCTGGTGCAGCCCGTCTACGTTCTGCGTCACCAGGGTGAAGTACGGAACCCTGCTCTCCAGCTCGGCGAGAGCGACGTGACCAGGGTTGGGCGCCGCTTCCTCGACCAGCTTGCGCCGCCACGCGTACCACTCCCAGACCAGGCTGGGTTCGCGGGCGAAGGCTTCGGGCGTCGCGAGCTCCTGCGGGTCGTAGCGCGCCCAGAGCCCCGTCTGTGCCTCGCGAAAAGTGGGCACCCCGCTCTCGGCGGAGATCCCAGAGCCGGTCAGCGCGACCACTCGCTCCGCCCGGCGGAGGGCTTCGGTGAGGTCCTCAGGGATCGTGGGGTCGGCTTCCGAGGTCACCCGGTCACTGCCAGGAGCAGCTCTTTCGCCCCGTCCGCCACCGGGACGGCCCGTTCCTCGCCCGACCTCATGTCGCGTAGCTTGCAGATGCCGCGTTGCAGTTCGTCCTCGCCGAGGATGGCAGCGTAGGCCGCGCCTGAGCGGTCGGCTTGCCTGAACTGGCCCTTGGCTCCTCTCCCGCCGTAGTCCAGGTCGCAAGCGACGCCTTCCCCACGCAACGCTGCAACCAGCCGCATGGCCGGCAAGCGCGCTTCCGGAGCCAGCGTCACGAAGAAAACGTCCAGGATCCTTCTCGCCTCCCGCTCGCTGGCAGCCAGCAAGATGCGTTCCACGCCGCTGCCCCAACCGATGCCGGGCAGGTCCGGGCCACCGAGATCTCCGATAAGGCCGCCGTACCTCCCACCCGCTCCTACCGTACTCTGCGCCCCGAGCGCCGCGCTCTTGGCCTCGAACACCGTCGAGGTGTAGTAGTCGAGGCCACGCACGAGCCTCTCGTCCAACTCGTAGGGGATGGACAGGGCCTCGAGACCGTCCTTGACCGCCGCCAGATGGGCGCTCGCCTCGTCGCTGAGAAATTCCCCGATCAGCGGCGCCGCGGCGAGCACTGCCTGGGTGCTTTCGCTTTTGGAATCGAAGGTGCGCAACGGGTTGGTCTCCAGGCGGGCGACCGATTCGGGGTCCAGGTCGGCGGTATGCTTTCGCAAGTAGTTCTTCAGCTCGGGCACGTACCTGCGGCGGGTCTCCATGTCGCCCAGGTTGTTGACGTACACGACCTCTTCACGCACCCCGACCGCGCGGTGTATGTCGTAGAGCAGCGCGATCACCTCTACGTCGGTTAGTGGATCCTCCGACCCTAGGACCTCCACCCCGATCTGGCTGTGCTGCCGGTAGCGGCCCCGCTGCTGGCGCTCCTGGCGGAACATGGGACCCATGTACCAGAGCTTCATCGGTTGGGCCAGCTTGTACAGGCCGTGCTCGATGTAGGCCCGGATGATGCCGGGGGTTCCCTCGGGGCGCAGCGCTAGTGCGCGCCCGCCGTTGTCCGTGAAGGTGAACATCTCCTTCTGGACCACGATGTCGGAGCCCTCGCCAGCGCTTTTTGTGAAGAGATCGGCCTCCTCGAAGACTGGCACGCGCAGTTCGTCGTAGCGATAGCGGCGGAATATCTCCCGCGCCACTTCCTCCACGAAAGACCACAGCTCGGGACGCTCGTGCGGCTCGCGATCCTGCCCCGACCCGGCCGGGAACGCGTCGTAGGTACCCCTCGGCCCCTGAAAGGCCGTCACGGCAGGAGCGGCGGCAGGTACGGGTTCGAGCGTAGCTCGTCGGCCGCGCCCAGCACGGGCCCGTGGCCGGCGTAGAGCCGGGTGGCCTCACGCCAAAGGGGCATCACCTTGCGCAGGGAAAGCTCCAGATCCTCCCAGTTGGCGCCAGGGATGTCCGTGCGGCCGACGCTACCGGGCAGGACCAGGTCACCCACGATCTGGTCCTCCCCCAGCACAAACGTCACCGACCCGGGCGAGTGCCCTGGCGTGTGGAAGACCAGAAACGTCTCCCCGGCGATGCGCAGCTCCTGGCCGTCGTCGAGCGGCTCGTATACCGAAACGTCGGCCCGGTCTGCGTCGTCAGGGTGCACGTAGACCGGGGCGTTCGTCTCCGAGAGCACGTCGCCCAGGGCTTCCACGTGGTCGGCGTGACCGTGGGTGATGAGGACGGCCTCCACGGGTTGCCGGACCGCCGCAAGGATCTTCCCGGGCTCGGCCCCCGCGTCCACTATCACGTCGCCATCCAGGCCGTGGACGACGTAGGAGTTGACCTCGAAGCCGCCCATCGAGACGGTAACCTGTTGGACCTCCGTCACGAGGTTTCCTGGCGCTCCAGTGGCGTCCCGTCGCGCGAGATCCGGCGCACGTCGTAGACATCCGGGATACCCCGGATCTTGCGGATAACCTCGTCCACGTGCTGCACGCTGGCGGCCCTGAAAGCGAACCGGCTCAGCGCCGTGCGGTCTTCGATGGTGTCCACGCGCGCGGAGAGGATGTTCACCCCGGCGTCCGAGATCGTGCGGGTAATGTCGCTCAGCAGGTGCGTCCGGTCAAGCGCCTCGACCAGGAGCTCCACGGTAAATAGCCTGCCCTCCGCGGCCGCCCACTCGACTTCCACGAATCGTTCCGGGTCGCGCGCCCTCAGGGCCCTCGCGTTGGTGCAGCCCTTGGCGTGCACCACGACGCCGCGCCCGAGGGAGACGTACCCAACGATGTCGTCCCCCGGCATCGGCGTGCAGCAGCGAGCCAGGCGGGTGAGGATGCCGCTCGAGCCGACGACCCGAACCCCCGTCTCCTCCCCGGTGCCGGCCTCGGAGTCTGGCAGCGGCAGCGAGACCAGGGCCGACGTGCTTTCGTCCTCTTCTTTGGGGTGGACGCGCTCGACTATGCGGTGGGCGACGTTCTCGGCGGAGAGGACGCCAGCGCCGACCGCGGCGAGCATATCGTCCGGGGTCGAGTAGTTCGTGAAGCGTGCGACGTCCTCGAGTATGCCCGATGGCACCTTGCCGACCCGCTGCTTCTTCAGGAGGGAGACCACCTTCTCGCGCCCAGTGGAGAGGTTGTCCTCCCTGTCGGCCCGGTTGAAGAACTGCCGGATCTTGTTGCGGGCGCGTCCGCTCTGCACGACCGCGAGCCAATCGCGGCTCGGGCTCGCGGACTTGCCGGTGATCACCTCGACGCGATCGCCCGAGACCAGCTCGGAGTCGAGCGGCACGATGCGTCCGTTCACCTTTGCGCCTATGGTCCGGTGCCCAACCTCGGTGTGCACGTGGTAGGCGAAATCTATCGGCGTCGCGTTGGAGGGGAGGCTGATCACGTCGCCCTTCGGCGTGAAGACGTATACCTCGTCCGCGACCAGCTCGCCCTTGATGGATTGCATGAACTCCGCGGCGTCGGTCGTCTCCTTCTGCCACTCCATCATGCTATTGAGCCAGCCGAGGCGGGCCGAGTCGCCATCGCCCGAGCCCTGCTTGTACATCCAGTGGGCCGCGATGCCGAACTCGGCGGTCGCCTCCATCTCGCGGGTCCGGATCTGGATCTCCAGCAGCTTGCCCTCGTTCGACATCACCGTCGTGTGCAGTGACTGGTACATGTTGAACTTGGGCATCGCGACGTAGTCCTTGAAGCGGCCCGGGATCGGCTTCCACAGGGAATGGATGACGCCGAGCGCACCGTAGCAGTCGCGAACCGAGTCTACGACGACTCGAAGTCCTGCCAGGTCGTAGATCTCGTTGAACTCCTTGTTGCGCCTCACCATCTTGTTGTAGATGGAGTAGAAGTGCTTGACGCGACCCCGAACCTCGGCCTCTATCCCGGTGTCGCGCAGGTTGCGGATCAGCTCCGCGCCCGTGCCGTTGATGAAGGCCTCCCTGTCGCCCCGGCGCGCGGCGACGAGGCGCTTGATCTCCTCGTAGCGCCTGGGGTGCAGCGTCGCGAACGAGAGGTCCTCGAGCTCCCACTTGAGGGAATAGATCCCGAGCCGGTGGGCGAGCGGGGCGTAGATCTCGAGCGTCTCCGTCGCCTTCCTTAGCTGGGTCTCACGTTTGAGGTAGGCGACGGTCCTCATGTTATGCAGCCTGTCGGCGAGCTTGATTATGATGACCCGCACGTCTTTGCTCATCGCCACGATCATCTTGCGCAGCGACTCGGCCTGCGCGTCCTCGAGGTTCCCAGAGGGCAGCCTCTTGAGCTTGGTGACCCCGTCCACGATATCCGCCAGCTCGGGGCCGAACGTCGAGGCAAGCTCGCCTTTGGTGATGCCCGTGTCTTCGAGCACATCATGCAATAGCGCGGCCGCGATGGTGGTGGGGTCGAGGCGGAGTTCCGCGAGGATATCCGCTGTGGCAAGCGGATGGTAAACAAAAGGCTCCCCGCTCTTTCGGATCTGGCCCCGATGCGCCGCGTGGGCCACCGCGTACGCCTCGGCCAGCAGCTCCTCGGTGCCCTCCGGGCCGTAGGTGGCGACCTTCTCGATAAGCGAGGAAATTGTTACGGGAGGGGCCGGGATGGCCCTCGGGCGTTCCTCTGTGCGTACCGGTTCCATACGCATATTATACCAGGGAGGAACCAGGCTCCGGGGCAGACCAGGGCTCCAGGGGCGGCCCCTAGAGCCTTCCCGACCGGAGAATGATACCGAGCAATATGGTGCCGAAGATCAGGGCCAGCGTGAAGCCCAGGAAGCTGACGATCGGGAAGTTGAAGTAGGGCACGCCCGGCCCGGACTCCTCGAAGGCCCCGAGCATGCACGAACCCAGGAGCAAGGCCGCCGTCACGAGCGCGAACACCAGCCGGTTGGCGAGCACGTCCACCCTGCCGATTAGCTCATCCAGGCCGTTGTGCCTGAGTCGCACCTCGAGCTCCCCGTCTGACACCTCGGTCAGGAGGAGCCGTATCTGCTCCGGAAAGTCCTCGGCGTAGCGAGCGTACTCGAAGGCCTTCTCGCGGACGCCATCGAGCAAAGCGTCGGGCTCGAAACGCTCGGCCAGCAGCCTGCGCGCGTACGGGCGGGCGATCTCGTAGACGTTGATCGTAGGGTCTATGGCCCGAGCCAGGCCTTCGGCCGTAACGAGCGCCTTCGTGAGAAGCGGGAATACGGGCGGTACCTGCAACCGGTACCGTCTCGCAAGCGAGATGAGCTCCGAAAGCGCCTGCCCGAGCGTTACCTCTCCGACCGAGAGGCCCGAGTACTTGTTCAGAAACTCGCGCAGATCTCGCACCAGATCGCCGCGCACCTCCGGCGAGAAGCGCACGCCGAGCGACTCGAGGCCCCGCAAAGCGCCCGCACCGTCGCGCTGCACGACCGCAATAAAGAGCCCAGAGAGGGCCTCTATGTCCCCTCGGCTCATGTAGCCGACCATGCCGAAGTCCAGGAGGGCCAGGTGACCTTCCGGTGTGAGAATCAGGTTGCCGGGATGCGGATCGCCGTGAAAGAAGCCGTCCTCGAAGGCCATCCTGAAGATGGCATCGGCCCCCATGGACGCCACCCGCCGGCGTTCCGACGGGGTCAGGAGCAGCGGTCGGATGTCCCTGAAGCGCGTGCCCTCGATGTGTTGCAAGACCAGCACCCTGGTGGTCGAGTACTCCAGGTAGACACCCGGGATTACCACGGGCGTGTCCGCGAAGTTGGCCGCGAAACGGCGCGCGTTGGCGGCCTCGGCCGTGTAGTCGAGTTCGCGTCGGATGACCGCCTCGAACTCGGCGACCAGCCCACGTACGTCGATAAGGATCCTGCCCCCGAACCTGCTGTCCAGGAAGTTCGCGAAGTCGCGCATGAGCGCAAGATCGGACTCGACCCTGCGCTGCGCCTCCGGTCGCTGAACCTTGACCGCAACGACCTCCCCACCCACCAGCACGGCCCGGTGCACCTGGCCGATGCTCGCGGCTCCCAGCGGTACCGGATCGAAGCTCTCGAAAACCTCCTGCAGAGGCGCCCCGAGTTCCCGCTCGACTATCGCCTGCGCGATCCCCGGCGGCATTGGCTTCACCGTATCCTGTAGCTCCTGCAATTCCGCCAGCACGCCCTCTGGCAGGATGTCCGAGCGGGTGGACAGCACCTGGCCAAACTTGACGAAAGTCGGGCCGAGATCGTCGAGCGTGCGCCGGAGCCTGACGCCGAAGTTAGGGGCGAGGAACTCCTGCACCCCTTTTTTCTCTCGCCTGTCCCGCCGGACGTCGAAGACGAACCCGAACCCGTGGCGGATCAGCACGCGCCCTATCTGGGAGAAGCGCCGAAGGCTGCTCGAGGAGGTCGTCGGTGAGACTGCTCCGTTGGCCAAGTTGGAAGCCGGCTAGCGGCCGGCGGTGCCCTCCGGCTCGTCGAGCGGAGGCTCGTCGGGAAGATCGGTCCCTACCGTCGGGCCCTCAGAATCGGTCACGCCCTCAGGGCCGCCGGCGGGCGGAGGGGCGCTGGGTGGAGCGGCTGGCCGGTCTTCGAGCATGCGTACCCGGTGCTCCAGCTGCTCAACGCGAAAGACCACATCCTCGTAATCCTCTCGGGTCGGCACGCCGCCGCGCCTCAAGCCCTGCTGCACCGAGGCGTCAAGGAGCGAGCGGGCGCCGGCGGAGCGCTCGCGGGCGCGTCCGGCGACCTGATCCACCAGGGTCTTCCCCTCGTCGCGCTGGATGCGGCCCTGCTCGACGAGCCCGTCGACGACCTCTTCGATCCGCTCGCGCGTCGCGGCGGCGGCGCCTATCTGCAATAGGATCAAGCGCTCGAACGTCTCTCCGATGGTGCCGCGCATCTGCTACCTCCCGGTCGTGAAGTGAGCCTCAGACATGATAACGCGTGGGCGCCCAAAGGGTGACAACGCCGAGGTGCCCGCGTTGGTAGCCCATGGTACAGTTGACCCGACGCAACCTCGTGGGAAGGGACCGAATGCTCCGGACGAAGGCCAGCCCGTCCACCATCCACGGCGAGGTAGCTCCGGGGTTCGAAGGTGTAATGGAAGCCTTCAAAGAGAACTTCGAGCGGCGCAGGGAGTATGGCGCGGCATGCGCCGTCTACCACCGGGGCGAGAAGGTGGTAGACCTCTGGGGCGGCTACAGGGACCTTTCGAGCAGCGCCCCTTGGGAGGAAGATACCCTTGTCCTGATGTTCTCGAGCACCAAAGGCGTGGCGGCGATGACGCTTGCGCTCGCCAACTCCCGTGGGCTGCTCGACTACGACGAGAAGGTTTCGACCTACTGGCCCGAGTTCGGCCAGCAGGGCAAGCAGAACATAACGGTCAGGCAGCTTCTGGCGCACCAGGCTGGCATCTCCGTCGTCGACGAGACCCTCGAGCTCGAGGTGCTCTCGGATCGGGATCGGCTGTCCGAGGTTCTGGCGAGGCAGAGACCCCAGTGGGAGGTGGGATCCAAGCACGGATACCACCATTTCTGCCTCGGACTGTACCAGAGCGAGCTCATCCGCAGGGTCGACCCGCGGCACAGGAGCCTCGGCAACTACTTCAGGGAGGAGGTTGCCGAGCCGCTCGGCATCGAGTTCTACATCGGCCTCCCGCGCGACGTTCCAGACTCCCGGCTCGCCATCGTCGAGACCACCAGGCCCCTCGACGTGCTCTTGCACCTGCGCGAGGTGCCACTCATGTTCACGGCGGCGATCCTGTACCCGAGGTCGATGACCGCGCGCACTATGTCCAACCCGCCGATGGTCACCGGCAAAGCCACGGATTTCGACAGCAGAGACTCGCTGGCGGTGGAGATGCCTTCGGCCAACGGCATCGGGGAGGTTCGCGGCTTGGCCAAACTATACGGGGAGTTCGCCACCGGCGGTAAGGAGCTGGACATCTCTCAGGAGACGATGGACCGCGCTCGAGGCGCCGCCCGTCGATCCCACCTCAGGACTGCGGGATGTGGTGCTGCTCGGCGACACGTCGTACTCGCTGGGCTTCCGAAAGCCGGCAGGCGGCTTCACCTTCGGCAGCAGTGGCAAGGCGTTCGGGATAGGCGGCATCGGCGGCTCGCTCGGGTACGCGGATCCCGACACGCAGATCGGCTTCGCCTACGCCATGACGAGGCCAGGGTTCAGGGTCTTCGACGACCCGCGGGCGCAAAACCTGCGCGACGCCCTCGCCGAGAGCCTGAAGAGGCTCTAGGCCGAACGCGGGACCTGGCGGAGCCGGCCCGCCCTCCAGGCCTTGTACAACGCGAGGACTGGGGACGCGATAAAGATCGAGCTGTAGGTACCGGCGATGATCCCCACTAGGAGCGCGAAGGCGAAGTCGCCCAGGGTCGTCTCGCCGAAGATAAGCATCGCGGTAATCGGGATCACGGTGCACAACGACGTGTAGATCGAACGCCTCACGACCTGCCGGATAGAGGCGTTCACGGTCTCGTCGAAGCGGCGGCGGTTGTAGCCGACCGTTGGCACGTTCTCCCTGATCCGGTCGAAGATGATGATGGTGTCGTAGAGCGAGTATCCGAGCACGGTCAAGACGGCGACCACGGTCACCAGGGTGACCTCCCGCCCGACGATGGCGTAGAAGCCCACCGTGAGGAGGATGTCGTGCACCAGGGCGGCCATCGCCGCGAGGGCGAAGGCGAACTCGAACCTGACGCTTATGAAGGCCACGATGACGAGCAACGCGGCAGCCACCGCCTGCAGCGCCTGATCCCGCACCTGACCGCCGAAAGTCGGGCTGACGCTCTGGACGCTCACCTCAGCCCCGAGCGCCTCGCTCAGGGCGTCCCTGACCTGCGCCCGCTCCGCCACGTCGAGCACAGGCGTCCGCACCTCCCAGCCCTGGTCCGCGGTCTGGATCACTGCGTCTCCCGCCACGTTTTCGGGGAGCGCATCCCTGACTTCGCCCTCGGTAAGCTGCGTGTCCGGGTTGGCCGCGGTGAATTTCGATCCGCCCTCGAAGTCGATGCCGAAGTTGAGGTTGCCAAGAGCGATCGCAGCGACCCCGGCCAGCAGCAGGACGCCCGAGATGGCGAACCACAACCGCCACCGGCCAACAAAGTCCAGCGTCGGAAACACCGCCCTAACGCCCCTTCCCCTGGATCTCGGCCTTAGGGACGCCCATCATCCCGGCCGAGAGGTGGAACCCGCGACTCGATACCACCCCGAGGAGCGCACGGGTAACCACGATGGCCGTGAACATGCTCAGGACCACGCCGATGCACAGCAGCACCGCGAAACCGCGCACCGACCCGCTCGAGAGCGCGAACAGGATGAACGCGGTGATGAGGGTGGTCACGTTTCCGTCGAGGATCGCCCGGAAGCCCTTGCGGTAACCCGTCTGGACGGCCGTACGGGGCGTCTTGCCGCGCCGGATCTCCTCCTTGATGCGCTCGAAGATCACGATGTTCGCGTCGGCCGCAACCCCGATGCTGAGCACGACACCGGCGATGCCTGGCAGCGTCAGGGTTACCGGGATCGCCACGATAAGCCCCCAGAGCAGGAAGGCGAAGACGACAAGCGCGAGGTCGGCCACCACCCCGAGCACCCGGTAGACCGCTACCAGGAACAGCAGCACCAGCGCCAACCCCACGAGCGCCGCGAAGAGCCCGCTCCGGAGCGACTCCGCGCCGAGGGTAGGACCTATGGTCGTCACCGAGAGCACGCGCATGTTTACCGGCAGCGCCCCGGTCTGGAGCACGATCTCCAGCTCCCTTGCCTCCTCTTCCGGCAACCCGGTAGGTGAGGCGTCGTTGTTGATCGAGACATTACCCCCGACGATGCTCTCCTGCACGGTCGGGGCGCTAATGACGTCGTTGTCGAGGACTATGGCCAGGCGCCCGGCACCCGGCTGCCCCGCGGCCAGGGCGTTTTCAGCGATACTGCCAGAAAGGTCCGCGAACTGCCCGGCCCCCTCACGCGTGAACTCCATCGTGACTTCGATCTTGCCGGCCTGGTCGCGCCCCATGGTGGCGCTGTCCAGGGCCCCACCCGTGATGGACGGCTGCTCGCTTACCACGTACCCTGCGACGTAGGTACCGTCGCCGGCCGGCGAGGGGCTTTCCTCGAAGAGTACTTTGGTCTCCCCCGCTTCGAAGGCGTCGTCCTGCCGCAAGTCCTCTTCTAGCTCGGCCTTGGTCTCCTCGATATCCTCCTGCGGTACGGACACCTGCTCCTCGAAGGCGAGGACCTCGTAGAAGCCGAGCTGGGCCGTGCGGCCTATCACCTCGACCGCCCTCTGGTCATCGGTTATGCCGGGGATGTTGACCACGACCTGGTTCTGGCCCTGAACCTGTATCTCGGGCTCCGTCACCCCGAGGCTGTCCACCCGCTCCCGGATCACCTCGACCGCCTGGTCCATCTCCTCGCGTGTAACCTGGCTACCGTCCGTCTGGTAGCCTTCGAGCTGCACGCTTACCCCGCCCTCCAGATCCAGGCCGAGCTGCGTAGCCTCGGACACGGGCTGGCGGAAGAAGATGAGATACGCAGAGATCCCGATGAGCACGACCACGAGGCCGAGCACGATCAGATTGTTTCTTCGGCTTCCCATCGTGTCGGATTATAACTTGTCTGCTAGCGAGGCTTCAGGCATCGGGCAGCGCCCGCAGCCTGGGGCCTAGCTACCGGCGAAGCGGGAGATCCAGGCCCGAGCCCACGCCTGGTAGCCGCCGCGCAAGATTTGCTCGCGTGCCACGCGACACAGCTCGACCGTGAAGCGCACGTTGTGGAAGGTTAACAGGCGGTGCCCGAGCAGCTCGTCCTCGCGCACCAGGTGAGCCAGGTAGGCCCGACTGTAGCCCGTGCAAGTCTCGCAGGGGCACTCGGCGTCGAGGGGCCCGAGATCTTTGCGGTGCGCGGCGTTTCTCAGGTTGATGCGGCCGTCAGGCGTGAGCGCGGAGCCGTGACGGGCGAGCCGGGTCGGCAGCACGCAGTCGAACATGTCCACCCCAAGCCCAATGACCTCCAGGATCCCGACGGGATCTCC
Source organism: uncultured Rubrobacteraceae bacterium (assembly GCA_963800975.1). Classification (GTDB taxonomy): domain Bacteria; phylum Actinomycetota; class Rubrobacteria; order Rubrobacterales; family Rubrobacteraceae; genus JALYGY01. Next base: position 243,707 of record CAWDDB010000008.1, read on the forward strand.
TATCCCCATAAAGTAGCGCGGCGCGTCGGGCGGGAGCATCGGCGCTGTGTCCGCGAGAATCTCCAGCATCTGCTCTCGCGGCTCGCCAACGGAGAGCCCCCCGACCGCGTATCCTGGGAACCCTATCTCCGCCGTTCGCTGCAGGCTCTCCTCCCGCAGGTCGGGGAAGAGGCCGCCCTGCACGATCCCGAACAGGACCTGGTCTTCCCTCCCGTGCGCCTCTTTACACCGCTCGGCCCACCGTGCCGTCCGCCTCAGGGACTGCGCGTGGTATTCCCGGGTGGCGTTGGCTGGCGGACACTCGTCCAGCACCATCGCGATGTCGGCCCCGAGCCACTCCTGAACTCGCGTCGTGAGCTCAGGGGTGAAGACATGCGGCGATCCATCGTAAACGGAGGCGAACTCAACGCCACTCTCGGAGATCCTGCGGGTGTCCGCGAGCGAAAAGACCTGGTAGCCGCCCGAATCCGTCAGCATCGGCCCGTCCCACCCGGAAAACGCGTGGAGCCCACCGGCCGCCCGGATCAGGTCGGGACCAGGCCTCAGGTACAGATGGTAGGTGTTGCCCAGCACAATACCCGCGCCCATCGCTCGGAGATCTCCCGGCGTAAGGCCCTTTACCGTCCCTTTGGTACCGACGGGCATGAAGGTAGGCGTCTCGACCGCGCCGCGCGGCGTTCGCAGCGCGCCGGCTCGTGCCTCGCCGTCTCGCGCCACAACCTCTATGGATACCGGCACCCCTACCGCGCTCGGCCCCCGTTCAGGATTAGCATGGCGTCTCCAAAGGAGTAGAAGCGGTAGCGTTCCTGGACCGCCACCCTGTAGGCCTCACGCAGCAGGTCCACGCCACCGAAGCTCATCACCATCGCGAGCAGCGTCGAGCGCGGGAGGTGGAAGTTGGTGATCAGGGCCTCGACCCGCCGCCAACCGTAGCCGGGGTAGATGAAGAGGCTGGATTCGCCTTCGCGCTCGCCGGTCTCGGCCCACGTCTCGAGCGTGCGGGCCACGGTGGTCCCGGCTGCCACAACCCTCCGCGCCCCCTGCACGACCCGCACGGCCTCCTCCGGCACGACGTAGCGCTCGGCATGCATAGTGTGCTCTTCGAGCTTCTCCACGCGGATCGGGGCGAACGTCCCCGTTCCCACGTGCAGCGTTACGCGTGCTATGCGGGCATTGGCTTCAACTACGCCTTCGAGCACCTCCTCGGTAAAGTGAAACCCGGCCGTTGGGGCCGCGGCCGAGCCGGGATTGCGAGCGTACACGGTCTGGTAGGCTTGCTCGGCCTGCGCGCTCGGCTGTATGTAAGGTGGGAGCGGCGCCCGTCCGCACCGCTCCATCGTGCCCCGCAGGTTGCTGCCGTCCACCACCCAGCGTCCTTCGCCCAGGCTCTCCAGGATACGAACCTCCTCGCCCCCGGCGTCGACCGTCATCCCAGCCCTCAGGCGCTTGCTCGGCCTGGCGAGTGCCTCCCAAGTCCCGCCGAGGTCCCGCAAGAAGAGCAGCTCGACCTTGCCCCCGCCCGGCCTCAGGGCAAGAACCCGCGCGGGGAGCACCTTCGTCTCGTTCAGGACCAGGGCGTCGCCGCTGCGCAGCAAGGCGGGCAGCTCACGGAACACGTGGTGGGATATGGTGCCTGCTCTAGCATCGAGCACCATGAGGCGCGAGGCGTCGCGCGGCTCGGCAGGAGACTGGGCGATCAACCCCTCCGGCAACGCGTAGTCAAGGTCCGAGCTGAGCACGGACAAGCCTAGCGCCGCAGGAACAGGTTAAGCAGGATCGTGCCGAGCACGGAGAGCAGTATCATCAGCGCGACGGGGAAGTAGATGGTGAAGTTGCCACGCCTGAACACCAGATCACCAGGCAGACGGTCGAGCCCGAGGCGACCGAGTACCAGGAACGCGCCTCCAAGCACGAGAAACAGGATCGCCACCCCGATCATGATCCTGCCGATGCCCTCGATGCTCACTTGCATATTCTATTGGTGGTGCCGGGAATGTCCACAGAGCACGCCTCGGCAACCCGCTCCGCGAAGGTCCCCTGCTATAGCGCCGTCCGGGTCCAGAACCCGGCGGAAACGAATTGCTAACGGTCGTGGAGTTCGCTGAGAAGATTCTCGATATCGAGCGGACGGGTATCCATCGCGAGGTTGCCCTCGGCGTCGCGCGGCCACCTTTCCTGCTCGCGATCCCGGTACAGCTCGACGCCGTTACCGTCGGGGTCGCGCAGGTAAAGCGCTTCGGAGACGCCGTGGTCCGAGGCCCCGTCGAGCGGGTACCTGGCGTCCAGGAGCCAGCGCAGGGCCTGCGCGAGTTCTCGCCGCTCCGGGTACAGGATGGCGAGGTGGAAGAGGCCGGCGGCGTTGCGCGGGGCGGGTGCCGCGTTCTTGCTCATCCAGGTGTTGAGGCCGATGTGGTGGTGGTAGCCGCCCGCAGACAGAAAGACTGCCTCTTCGCCGTACCACTGGGTCACCCCGAAGCCGAGAATATCCCGGTAGAAGCCCAGGGCGCGTTCGATGTTCGCCACCTTCAGGTGTACGTGCCCGATGCGGGTCCTCGAATCCACCACGCGGCGGGAGCGTTTTTCGGTCTCCATCCCTGTCGCCTCCTTCTGTCCCTCAAGGCGCAGGTATCATACCGCGCCGGCCGTAGACGTTTACGACCACGACGCCGGCGAGCGCCAGGATGCCACCTGCGGCGGTTACGAGCGTCGGCACCTCCCCGAGCCAGACCCAGGCTATCAGGTACGCCAGCACCGGGATGACGTAGAGGAAGCTGGCCGCCACCGAGGCGTTCAGGCGTGCGAAAGCGTAGGCGTAGGTAACGTAGGCAACGGCAGTCGGCAAGACGCCCAGGTAGACCATCGTGAGCGTCGTGCCCACCGGGGCCCGGCTTGCCTGAACAACGAGCCCTGGCAAGAAGATCAGGGAGAAGAGCGTCCCGGCCCAGATGGCGTAGGTGGTGAAAGCCAGCGCGCCGTACTTTCGCAGGTACGGTTTCTGGAGCACGAAGTAGGCGCCGACGCAAATTGCGGAGAACAGAATGGGGAACGCCCCGCGGTCCAGGGCGAAACCCTCGCCCTCGCCCGCGGAGACCAGGGCGGCCCCGACGAAGCTGAGCGCCAGCCCGGCCCAGCCGATCGCCCTGAGCCTCTCGCCCAGAAACCCGGCGGCCAACAGCGCGGTGATGACCGGCGCCGTGGCGATGAGCACGCCGGCCGAGCCGGAGCTGACCGTCAGCTCACCGTAGTTGAGCGCCGTGTGGTAGACGGCGAAGGCAAGGAAACCCAGCGCGAGCACCGCCGGCAGGTCCCTGGCCTCCGGTAGCCTCATCCGTACCACTAGCGCGTAAAGCGCAAGCACCGCGGACGCCACGCCCAGCCGAAACAGGGTCACCTGACCGGGCCCGTAGTCCAGAAGCCCCGCCCGGATGGCCGCGTAGGACGAGGCCCAGAGCAAGATCGTCGTCGAGAGCGCCAGTACAACGCCAGCACCCGAACCGAGATGCCTCATCCGCCCATTATATTCGCGGTTCTTCTCAGGGCTGTGTAAGATGGAAGGTCGATAAAGGCAAACCCGTCGCGAGGCGGGGACGCAAAGCCTCCGGACCTCGACCTAGAGGTGGCCGGGTTGCCGTACCGAGGACATCGTCCCTGCAACGTGCATTTCGCGAGGAGTAGGCGAGATGTCCCCAACCATCAGGCCAGGAATACCCAGTCGATGGATCCGATCGACGGTACTCGTGGTGGCGGCTCTCGTCGCGGTGCTCGTGGTGGTGGCCGAGCCGGCGACCCCGGCGACCCCGGCGTCACCGGCCAAGATCTCGATCTCGCCCAACGACGTAGACCCCGGGACGAGCGTGGTCGTAACCGGCCGCGCCTTCCCCAACCGGGTAAGGGGCTCCGTTAACTTCGGTGGCAGGACCGTCGCCCGGTTCGATACCTCGAGCCGAGGAACCTTCTCTGCCCGCTGGACGGTCCCGGCCGGGGCGACCAGCGGGCCGGTGCTGGCCGAAACGGCGTCGCGCCGCGCGAGCGTTCGGCTGCGGGTGGTTCCTACCTCCCCCCAGCCGCCCAACGCGACGTGTCCGACCCCTTCACCCGCGCCCCCTAACGTGGGGCCCGCGCAGCCCTCGGCGCCCGTTCAGGGGCAGCGATGGTCCGACCCGGCCACCTGGGAGAGCGGTCAGGTCCCCCAGGACGGTGCGGCGGCGACCGTCCCGGCCGGGGAGACGGTCGTGCTCGACCGCAACGTCAGGCTGGCTAGCCTGGACGTTCGGGGCACCCTCGTCTTCGACAACGCGGACCTGGAGCTGCAATCGGACTGGATCATGGTGCACGGCAAGCTCCAGATCGGAACCGCGGCGGCCCCGTTCCGCAACGAGGCCACCATCACGCTCACCGACGACAATCCCGGCGAGAACGTCATGAACATGGGCGACAAGGTGCTGGGCGTGATGGGCGGCACGCTGGAATTGCACGGGGAGCGGCGCGCTGGCTGGACCCGCCTCGCGGCCACCGCCGGGAAGGGCTCCAGATCGCTCACGCTGCAGGGGAATCCGGGCTGGAGGGTCGGGGATCGCATCGCCATCGCCTCCACAGACTACGCCTACTCCCAGAGCGAGGAGCGCGAGGTCACCGCCGTTTCGGGCAACACCTTGACCCTGGATCGTCCCCTTACGCGCCAGCACTGGGGGACCGTGCAGACCATAGACGGATGCCGGGTGGACGAGCGGGCTGAGGTAGCGCTGCTCTCGCGCAACATCACCGTTCGTGGCGAAGAGACCTCGAGCGCCAACGGCGTTGGGGGCCAGATCATGGTTATGAACATGGAGATGGGAGGGACGACACACCAGAGCACCGCGCGGCTCGAGGGGGTCGAGCTCGACCGGATGGGCCAGAACAACGTCCTCAGGCGCTACCCCATCCACTTCCACATGCTCGGCGACGCGGGCGCGCAATCCTACCTCAAGAACTCCAGCGCGCACCACACCTTCAACCGCTGCGTCGTGGTGCACGGCACGAACGGGCTCGACGTCCAGAACAACGTCTGCTTCGATCACCTGGGTCACGGGTATTTCCTCGAGGACGGGGCCGAGCACGACAACCTCATCACCGGCAACCTCGGCTTCGGGACCCGGAAGCCAGAACAGGGGCAGGGCCTCCTGCCGAGCGACGGGTCCCCTGCTACGTTCTGGATCACCAACCCCGACAACGTCGTGCGAAACAACGTCGCCGCCGGCTCCGACGGCTCCGGATTCTGGCTGGCTTTCCCAGAGCATCCGACCGGCCTCTCGGCTACCGACGACGTCTGGCCGAGGCGCACCCCCCTCGGAGAGTTCTCCGGCAAAGTCGCCCACTCCAATGGGGGCGACGGGCTACACGTCGACAACGGCCCGAGACCCGACGGCGAGACCGAGACCACGTACTACCACCCGCGCCAGGACCCGAGCGACACGGGCTCGGCCGAAGTCGTGGCGAACTTCGAGACCTTCGTTGGCTACAAGAACCGCAATCGGGCGGTGTGGCTGCGCGGCGAGAACCACCGGCTCGCGGGAGCTACGCTCGCCGACAACGCCATAGGCGCGACCTTCGCCTCGAGCGAGAGTTTCCTGGACCGCTCACTGGTCGTTGGCGAGTCGGCCAACAAGGGCTCGCCCGAGTCGTGGGAGACGGTCGGGCGAGACGGCCGTAGCCTGCCCCGTTTCTGGGAACCGGACTTCCCCATCCGCGGCTTCGAATTTTACGACGGCCGCGTCGGCGCCCGCGACTCCGCGTTCGTGAACTTTACGCCCGACTCCCAGCGCAAAGCGAGCGGGCTGGGCGTGCTGCTCGCGGACGCTTTCTCGCTGCACCCGCGCAACTTCGCCTCGAGCCTGCGCTTCGTGGACGCGAACCGCTTCTACATGCGGGGTCCCGAGCCCGGCAAGGACGGCGACAACTCAGCCGTCTTCGTGGACCAGACCGGCTCGGTGACGGGCAGGGCCGGGTCGGTCGTAACGGCGAGAAACGCCTTCCTCACGGTCCCCGAGGGGTGCCCGGTCAACGCCGGATGGAACGCCAACGTGTGCCCACCCGACACGCGGCACGTCGGCCTCATCGCTTACGCGCTCGAAGGCGACCCGGGCAGGCAACTCAGGAGCTACGTCAAGCCGCTAACCATAACCCGCGAATCCGACGGCAAGCCGCAGACCCTGATGGGCTGCTGCGAAGACTCCACGGACGCTTTCACCAACCTGCTCCCCGACCGAGGCTACAGGGTCGCCTTCAACGGCGGCTCGCCGTTGAAGATGCGGTTCGTGTTGCGGTACGGTAACGCAAGGTGGCTGCGCCTCAGCATGCCGTACCCCGTAACGCCAAAGGTAACGAAGTACGGCTGTGACGTCTCGAGTACCGAGTGGTGCGGGGGCGGAAAGGCATCTAGCCTCCAGGACCTGGGATCCAAGACCGTCTCCGGCTACTACTACGATGGCGCCAACGACCGCCTGTACGTCAAGCTATACGCGGTGAACCGCTACGATCCAACCGCCGTCATCGACTACGAGGCGCTGGAGGTCGGGCCCGCGCCCTGAGCCGCTGGCGCCGAAGGTGCACGCTTCCTATACTCACGGGGCCGGGAACCCATACCCCGTAGGAGGCAGCATGGAGACAACCGATACGCGCCACAAGAGTCGCACCATCCTCGAGGGGCGCGACCGTGCTCCGGCCCGTTCCTACCTCAAAGGCATGGGCTTCACGGACGAGGATCTCCACAAGCCCATCGTTGGCGTGGCCCACTCGTGGATCGAGACCATGCCATGCAACTACAATCACCGTCGCCTCGCGGAGAAGGTAAAGGAGGGCGTCCGGGAGGCGGGCGGCACACCCATGGAGTTGAATACCGTCTCCATCTCGGACGGCATCACGATGGGTACGCAGGGGATGAAGACCTCTCTCGTCAGCCGCGAGGTCATGGCCGACTCGATCGAGCTCGTCGGCCGCGGGCACATGTTTGACGCCATAGTTACCATCGTCGGCTGCGACAAGACCCTCCCGGCCGCGGCCATGGCCCACGTGCGCCTCAACGTTCCGAGCGTAATAATCTACAGCGGCTCCATCGCGCCAGGCCGCTTCAAGGGCCACGACGTGACGATCCAGGACGTCTTCGAGGGCGTTGGCGCAAACGCGGCAGGCAAGATGTCCGACGAGGATCTCCTGGAGCTCGAGATGCATGCTTGTCCGGGGGCGGGAGCCTGCGGCGGTCAGTTCACGGCGAACACGATGGCTATGGCCCTCGAGTTCCTGGGCCTCTCCCCGTTCGGCTCCGCTAGCCCTCCCGCCCTCGACGGGCGCAAGGACCGCGAGTGCGTGGCTGCCGGCAAACTGGTGATGAAGCTCCTGGAGCGCGGCCTGAGCCCCGACCGCATTCTCACTCGAGCCTCGTTCGAGAACGCGATCGCCGGCGGGGCCGCCAGCGGCGGGTCTACGAACCTGGTCTTGCACCTGCTCGCGATTGCCCGCGAGGCCGGCATACCGCTGGACATAGACGACTTCGACCGCGTGAGCGAGCGCACCCCCATAATCGCCGACCTGAAGCCCGGCGGCCGCTTCACGGCCGTCGACCTGGACCGCGCGGGCGGAACCCGACTCTTCGCCAAGCGCCTGCTCGACGCGGGACTCGTGGACGGGACGCAGATGACCGTGAGCGGGAACGTCTTCGCCGACGACGTCGAGAACGCCGAGGAAGACGAGGGCCAGGACGTGATCGCGCCGGTCGATAGGCCGCTGCGCGAGACCGGCGGCATAGTCATCCTCAAGGGCAACGTTGCCCCCGAGGGCTGCGTCGTCAAGGTGGCCGGGTACACCAGACTCGAGCACACGGGGCCGGCCCGCGTCTTCGACTCCGAAGAAGAGGCGATGGAAGTCGTCCAGGCCGGGAACATCGCAGCCGGGGACGTCGTCGTGATCCGTTACGAGGGACCGCGCGGCGGGCCCGGCATGCGGGAGATGCTCGGCGTAACCGCCGCCCTCGTCGGGCAGGGCGTGGGAGAGACCGTCGCCCTGCTAACGGACGGTCGTTTCTCGGGCGCGACCAGGGGTCTGATGGCAGGCCACGTCGCGCCGGAGGCCTCACACGGCGGGCCCATCGCCGCGCTGCGCGACGGCGACACCGTTACCTTCGACATCCAGAACAGGACGCTCTCGGTCGACCTGTCCCCCGAGGAGCTGCAGGCGCGTCTGCAAGACTGGACGGAGCCCGAGCCTCGTTTCTCCACGGGCGTAATGGCGAAGTACGCGGCCCTCGTGTCTTCGGCGTCGGAGGGAGCCGTCACCGACCCGGGTCTCGCTCCTGGTGTCGACCAGCGCCTCTAGCGTCGTTCTCCTGGCGCGATAGATCAAGCGGAGGAGGTCCGTCGACGGACCTCCTCCACGGCCTCGGCTCCGATCAGGCCGATCGAAGCCGCGTGTTCGGCGGCGGCGACGGTGTCGCGTACGGAGACCACCTCGGTCCCGAGGGACCGTGACTCATCAGCGATGTCCCGCACATCGCGGTCTCGCTTGCCCGCCGTCACGTCCCTGATGTAGACCGCCGTTATTCGGCCCGGATGCTCGCGGATTGCCTGCAGGTAGATCTCCGGGTCCTCCTCGCCCGAGTCGCCGATCAGGACGAAGGGCAGATCGGGGTACGTCCGCAGGAGGTCGCGGATGATCCCGAGCTTGTGCGCGCCATGTTTGCCTAGCACCGTCGGGCTCCAGTCCTTCAGGAACAGGGGGCCTGCGGGGACGCCGTGCACGTCGAGAAAGTCCTCGAGCATATCGTAGATGTTCCACGGGCTGCTCGACACGTAGAAGATCGGGTTGCGTCCAGTTCCCGCGCCGCGCTGTAGCGCACCGTAAAAGGCGTCAACGCCATCGAAGGGCAGCCTGGTGTAGGCGTTGTTGAGCACCACGGTCCAGGCCATCCTCAAAACGTTCGTGGCGCTGGAGTGGACCACCGTGTCGTCGAGATCGCTGATCACGCCGAAGCCGGCCTCCTCCGGTACAAGCACCTGACCTGTGGAGACGACCACGCCTCCGCCCGGGGAGGCCGGGCGCAAGAGCTCGAGCCGGATCTGACGCCAGCTCGACGCTCCCTTGGCCTCCTCGTTGGCCCCGATGCGAACCTCGAAGAATCCTTCCTGATCAGCCACGGTGTCGATTGCCAGCTCCCCTGACGTGGCCCGCACCACAGCGCCAGGGACCTCGTCGCTGGCGAAGCGCCTGGCCATGTTGCGCAGGTTGTCCCACCAGTTATCGTCCTGGGCGGAGCGCGTGATGCCGCTCTTCTCCAGCACGCGGCCCTTGAGGAACAGCTCGCTCTTGGTGCCGTGTCCCCTGTAGGGCAGGATCTCGAACGGATTCAGCAGACCGAGCCGCCGCTTTGCCTCGAACCTGAGCCTGTCGAAGCGCTGCTCGAGAGCGTTCGCCGCGCTTAGCAGCATGCGCCTGTAGCTCAATCGAGGGATCCGCCTGCAACGCGTTCCTCTGGCCGGACGCGGGAAGGTTCGAAAGTGGGGCGCTTCCCGCTCAGTTCGGAAGGAACTTGACGCGCCGCTGGGTTATCTCCTGGATCTTTACCTGCTCGATGCTGGACCACGGTAGGAAAGTGTAGCCAACCGCGTCGGTCTCGCGCACCTCCAGGAGCATTCCGGAAGGCTCCCGATCACACACCACGCCCGAAACCTCTTGCCCACTCCAGGTCGCGACCGAGACGGACATCCCCTTTTTAAGGGCATCCGATACCTTCGGGGCTTGAGCAAGCCACTCCTGAGAGACCAACTCGGATCTCCTCTCGCCGGTCCGATCGACCATTGCGTCATCTATTTACCACACGAGCCGCGCTACCACACTACCGGAGGTGGTTCGATGCTACCGGGCACGGAGAAGTGCGCCAACGGCTTCGGTGGCAGAGGCAGCCGTGGCCTGCTACGGCTATTGCGCCCCTAGCCGCCGTTCGGCATTGGGACGCCGAGGTGATCGTAGGCTCGCCTCGTGGCGACCCGACCGCGGCTGGTGCGCTGGATCAGGGCACTCTGCAACAGGTAGGGCTCGTAGACGTCTTCCACGGTGTCGCGCGCTTCTCCGAGGGCGACCGACAGCGTGCCCACCCCGACGGGGCCACCGTCGAACTTTTCGATGATCAGGCCGAGGTAGTCGCGGTCCGTGCGATCGAGGCCGAGGTAATCCACGCCCTGCATCTCGAGCGCGGCGTTGGCGGTAGCCTCGTCGATCCTGCCGTCCCCGACGACCTCGGCGTAGTCGCGAACGCGCTTGAGGAGGCGGTTGGCGACGCGCGGCGTGCCGCGGCTGCGACGCGCGAGCTGCTCCGCCCCAGGCTCCGTGATCGGGATCTTCAGTATCTTCGCGTTACGCTCCACGATCTTCTTGAGGTCCGCCGGGTCGTAGTAGTCGAGCCGGGCGGAGTAGCCGAAGCGATCGAGAAGGGGCTTCGTCATGAGCCCGGTTCGCGTCGTGGCCCCCACGAGCGTAAACCGCACCAGATCCATTCGAATGGTACGTGCCGACGGTCCCTGACCGAGCACGATGTCCATGGCGTAGTCCTCCATCGCCGGATAGAGGACCTCCTCGATCTGCCGATTCAGGCGATGTATCTCATCTATGAACAGGAAGTCGCCCTCGTCCAGCTGCGTCAGGATGGCGGCCATGTCCCCCGCGCGTTCCAGGCTCGGACCGCTCGTAGGGTAAAGCTGCACGCCCATCTCGTGCGCCAGTATCCGGCACAGGCTCGTTTTCCCGAGACCGGGCGGACCGGCCAGGAGCATGTGGTCGAGCGCCTCCTCCCGCTGCTTCGCCGCCTGCACGAAGATCCTCAGGTTGGCCTTGAGCTCTTCCTGTCCGACGAACTCGTCGAGGCTGCGGGGCCTGAGGGTAGGCTCGTCGTCTTCGAGAAACGCCTCGGGGTCCAGGGGATGATCGGGAGGAGCTTCCGCCTCCGTGGTCCCCTCGCCGCGAACGGTGAAGTCGTCCATCTCTTCCATGCTCAACGCCTGCTCCCTATCCGTCGCAACGCCTCCTTGATGTACTTCTCGACGCTATCTTGCGGCGGAATGCCGTTCAGCGCCTTCTCCGCCTCCTCGACCGAGTACCCGAGCCCCGTCAGCGCCTCCCGCGCCTCCATATACGGGCCACCCCCGCCGTCGGTGGAAACGACAGGTGGCGGCCCGAACACGGCGAGGTCCTTGCCTTTGAGTTCCAGAACCAGCCGCTCCGCGGTCTTCTTGCCAAGTCCCGGGACCGACGAGAGCTTGAGGACGTCGCCCCGCGCAACGGCCTCGGAGACCTCGGGCGGTGTCATGGTCGAGAGCACGGAGAGCGCCAGCTTCGGCCCAACCTTGCTCACGGCGGTCAGCGCGTCGAAGGCGGCCCGCTCCTCCGGCGCCGCGAAGCCGAAGAGGAGCATCGCGTCCTCACGCACGACCATCCGCGTGTGTACGACGCATTCCTCGCCGACCGAAGGCAGCGCCCGTAGCGTCCCAAGGGAGGCCGACGCCCTGTAGCCGACCCCACCAACGTCAAGAATGACGCCATCCGTATCTTTCTCAACCAGGATCCCGCGCAGTCTGTGTATCATCGGCTAATTATCCCGCACGAGCCGCTATTTCCCCACCCCAACCTTACCCGACATCTTCGAGGAGAAGGCGTGGGTGATGGCGATGGCGAGTCCGTCGGCCGCGTCGTCTGGGCGCGGGATCTCGCGCAGGTTCAGCAGCGCCCGCACCATCTCCTGGACCTGCCGCTTGTCGGCACGTCCGTAAGAGGTGATCGTCTGCTTCACCTGCAACGGGGTGTACTCGTGCACCTCGACCCCGGCCTTGTACGCGGCCAGGATCGCCACCCCCCGCGCCTGCCCCACCGTGATCGCCGTGCTAACGTTGGTGTTGAAGAAGAGCTCCTCCACCGCCACCGTATGCGGCCTGTACCCCTGCAAAAGCTCCGTAATGCCATCGTACAGACGCCCCAGGCGCCGCGGCATCTCCCAGCTGGAAGGCGTGGTAACCGCGCCGTGCTGGATGTAGCGCAGGCGATTGCCTTCTTGCCGTATGACGCCCCACCCCATGGTCGCGGTCCCCGGATCAATCCCAAGTATGGTGCGTCCGGCGCTGCGAGCGGTCAGCATGGCATAAGGTTACCCCTTCGCACTCCCGCTTGCACCGCCTTCTACATATGGTATACGATCCGGCCGGCGCCCCTAGCGACGGACGAGCCACCCGTCCGTCTCCGAAACCGCCTGGGCGATCCCCAGGAACCGCCGGTACTGGTGCGCGATTGCGAGGCCGAGCTTGCGCGTCGCAGAGATCAATCGTTCGAAGGGCTCCCGGCGGGTAGCGCGCAGGACCTTCCTTGCCAGCCTGCCGGAACCAGTATCTCCGTTGCCGGCAGGGGGTCGGAGCGGGATCGCGGCGACGTGGGTCCTGGGTGATCACGCGCGATCATCGCTCGGGTGCGGGGCGGCTTACCCCCCTGCTTGGTAGCATGGCGCCGTGAAGGCGCACGCCGGTTTCGGGAAACGGGAGGACTGAGGCGTTGGCGAATATCGTCCTGACCCAGCGAGAGCTCAACCGGGCCACCCTCTCCAGGCAGATGCTGCTCGAGCGCGAAGCCGCGGACGTGCCCGCCGCGGTCGGCAGCCTCGCCGGGTTGCAGGCCCAGGTACAGAACCCACCCTACATCGGTCTCTGGAGCAGGGTTCGCGACTTCCGTCGCGAGGACCTTACCCGCCAGCTCGAGAACCGTGCGGTCGTGCGGGCACCCTTCTTCAGATCCACGCTTCACCTGACCACGGCCGAGGACTACCTGAGCCTCTGGCCGGCCGTGCAGCCGGCCCTGGTCCGTGCCCTCGGCGCGTTCTTCGGCAAGAAGGCCAGGGATCTCGAACTGGACCGCCTGATCTCTACCGCCCGAGCCCAACTGGTGGAAGGCCCGAAGAGCTTCGCCGAGTTGCGAGCGGAGCTCTCAGGCCTCGAGCCCGACCGGGACCCCGATGCCCTCGCCTACGTCGTGCGCTCCTATCTGCCTTTGATCCAGGTTTTCCCGGCGGGGACCTGGAGATCCGGTGGTCGGATCGCCTACGCCCTAGCTGAGGAATGGCTGGGTCGCCCCATCTCGGCCACGGACGACCCGCGCGACCTGGTAATGCACTACCTGGCGGCGTTCGGACCGGCAACGGTCAAGGACATCCAGACCTGGTCGGGCCTGGTCCGGTTGGCAGACCGGATCGACGCTCTCAAGTCGGAGCTGCGCGTCTACAAGGACGAGGTTGGGAACGAGCTCCTGGATCTGCCCGACATGGCTCTTCCGCCAGCAGACACACCGGCGCCTGTGCGCTTTCTCCCGGAGTACGATAACCTCGTGCTCTCCCACGCCGACAGGACGCGGTTCGTGCCGGACGAGCACCGCAAGAAGGTGTTCCTCTCCGCGGCGCGAGTGCGCGCGACGTTCTTGCTAGATGGCGCCGTCGGCGGTACGTGGAGGATCGAAAGATCCGGCGACACTGCCGTGCTCGCCATCGAGCCTTTCGAGCCGCTCGGGGCAGCGGTGCAAGGGACCCTGATCGAAGAGGGGGACCGTCTGCTACGATTCGTCGAGGACCAGGCGGAGGGATTCGAGATCCGCTACGTAACCACTCCATCGCATCCCTGAGAACGGGATGTCTCCGGAGACGACGTGTCACGCGGCACGCCATGGGCACAGTTCAACTCGACACCGAGTAACTCGAGAAGCCTGTCCGTACGCCGCATGAGCCAGTCCAGGCGGATGGCCTCCGCCCTGCGCCTCGCGGGCACGTCTGCGGGCGTCAAGTCTTCGACGTGCTTGTAGCTGACTTCACCCTCTGGCGCCACGAGCCTCACGAGGCCCGACCGAGCAAGGCGCCGGTCCTCTTCGGCCAATCGATCAAGCTGCTCCCGCGACTCACCAGGAAGAGTGCTGCGCAGAGCATTCGCGAGACCGCCCCCGGCGCTTCTGGCCAGCATCTGCCTCTCGCCCGCCAGGTACAGCTCCCAGCCCCTGGCCTGCGCGGCCCCCCAACCGTACGACCCGTCCCCATGCCGACCGAGTGTCTCCCCGCTCGGGCGCATTTGCTAGCGAACCGGATGCAGCAACGTGAGGTTCTCGCGCTCGAGTCGGGTGCCGCATCGGGGACAGTTATCGATCATTTCGGAGTAAGTCTCGCTTTGGTTTTCATCGTCGAAGTACACCCAGCGGTGCCGCCCTCCGACCCACCACAACTCGCCCCAGATATCGCTGCCGTTCCCACACGCGCAGCGCAGCATAGCCATCGTCCTGCCTCTCGTCTCTGCCAGTTAGGTTTATCGTAGACCTAATAACGATCTCGGTCGCCCGCTCACGCCGCCAAGGCACGAAAAATGGCCCGAACTGTGTAACAGGCGTGCACCCCAGCGGGATGAATCCAGGGTGGTTGCGCAGACACGGGCGCTTCTTTGGAGGGAGCACTAGATCCCGTTACCGTTGCGCCCCAACCACAGTGGTAATCTCAGCGGAATCCGCGCTCGAGCGGGTCCGCCTGGCAGGTTCGCCGGCCGGAGCGGAGCTAGCGCAGCTCTTCGCCCGCGACGACGGCCATGACGTCGTCGGAGATGTCGAAGTTCGCGTAGACCTCCTGGACGTCGTCGTTCTCTTCCAGGGCGTCGATCAGCCTGAGGGTTTGTTTGGCGGTGCCGGCGTCGAGGTCGATGCTGTTCTGCGGCTGCATGGTGATCTCGGCGTTCTCGAACCCGATCTCGGCCTCACGCAGGGCATCCCGCACGACCGTGAAGTCCTCGGGGGTCGTCACCACCCTGTAGTCGCTCTCGGTAGCCTCGACGTCCTCAGCGCCGGACTCTAGCGCGAGCTCCATCAACTCATCCTCGTCCACCGCGGCATTCGGGATCAGCACCACGCCCTTGCGTTCGAAGAGGTAGGCAACCGAGCCGCTCGTTCCGAGCTTGCCGCCGTTCTTGGAGAACAGGTAGCGGACGTCCGATGCCGCCCTGTTCCTGTTGTCGGTGAGCACCTCGACGAGCACGGCGACGCCACCCGGGGCGTAGCCCTCGTAGGTGATTCGCTCGTACGCGTCGGCCTCGGCCCCGGCGCCGGTGCCCTTGTCTATGGCGCGCTGGATGTTGTCGTTTGGCATGTTGCCGTCTTTGGCCTTTGCTACCGCGAGGCTGAGCGCCGGGTTCATGTCGATGTCCCCCCCGCCTTCGCGCGCGGCGACCGTAATGGCCCGCGACAGCTTGCCGAAGAGCGCGCCCCGTTTGGCATCGGCCGCGCCCTTCTTCCGCTTTATCGTCGACCACTTGCTATGACCGCTCAATATCGCATACCTCCTGCAAAAAGTACTCATGAAACCTGGTGTCGTCCGTCAGCTCCGGATGGAACGCGGTTACGAGGATGTTCTCCCCGCGCGCGGCGACGACCTTGCCGTCTACCTCGGAGAGCACTTCGACCCCTGGACCCACGTCCTCGAAGAACGGCGCCCGGATAAACACGCCCACGAAGGGCGCGTCGAAGCCTTCGACGTCGAGGTCCCGCTCGAACGAGTACACCTGCCGTCCGAAACCGTTGCGTTCGACGAGCGCGTTCATCAGGCCGAGTAGCGGCTGGCGCTCACCCGTCGTAGCCGAGGCAGCGAGCACCATCCCGGCGCACGTGCCCCACACGGGTCCGCCCTTGTAGAAGAAGCTCCTCACGCCGTCCAGTAGCCCCGAGGAGACCATCAGGTTTCCGATCGCGGTGGACTCGCCCCCAGGCACGATTATGCCAGCGAGCCCCTCCAGGTCACGTACGTCTCTCACCTCTACGGGCTCGACGCCAAGCCTCTCGAGTATCTGCGCGTGCTCCCTGAAGTCCCCCTGCAGCGCCAGCACCCCGATCGTCGGGGAGTCCGCAGCTCTCCTGTCGCCGTTACCATCCACGCGACGCCAGGCGCTCCCCTTCCGCGAGGTCCCCCATCTCCCTGCCGACCATCGCCTCGCCTAGGCCTTTGCTCGCCTGGGCAACGGCCGCGGGATCCCCGTAATGGGTAGTTGCCTTCACTATGGCCCTCGCCCTCGGTGACGGGTCGCCGCTCTTGAAGATGCCGCTTCCGACGAATACCCCGTCCGCCCCGAGCTGCATCATCATCGCCGCGTCGGCGGGCGTGGCGAGCCCCCCGGCCGTGAAGAGGACCACGGGCAACCGCCCGTTCTCCGCCACCCACTTCACCAGGTCGTAAGGGGCCCCCAGGTTCTTGGCCTCCGACATCAGCTCCTCGGAACCCAGCGTGGTCAGGCGCTTGATGCCGCCCGTGATGGCGCGCATGTGGCGCACGGCCTCGACGACGTTGCCGGTGCCGGCCTCGCCCTTGGACCGGATCATGGCCGCGCCCTCGCCGATCCTCCGCAGCGCCTCGCCCAGGTTGGTAGCGCCGCAGACGAAAGGCACGGTAAACGCCCACTTGTCGATGTGGTTCGCCTCGTCGGCCGGGGTAAGGACCTCGGACTCGTCGACGTAATCCACCTCGAGCGCCTGGAGAACCTGGGCCTCGACGAAGTGGCCGATGCGGGCCTTCGCCATCACGGGTATGCTCACGGCGTCCTGGATCTCGAGTATCTTCTCCGGGTCGCTCATCCGCGCGACGCCACCCTGCGCCCTGATGTCCGCGGGTACGCGCTCCAGAGCCATAACCGAGACGGCCCCAGCCTCCTCGGCTATCCTGGCCTGCTCCGCATCGACCACGTCCATTATGACCCCGCCCTTGAGCATCTGGGCCATCCCGCTCTTCACCCTGAAAGTGCCTGTCGCCTGCCCGTTGTCCGCCATACGTTTCTCCCGCCGCTGCTTACTAGAATTCGTAAGAGATATCTTACTACCGGCGCCCCCTCAGGCCAAACGCGACAGGCTCACGCCCGGCCGTTCCCTAGAGCTTTTTGCGCTCCTTTGGGAACTCCTCGGAGAACTTCTTCAGGAACTCCTTACCGGCGTGAGAAGCCGCACGCAGTGCGGCGGGTACCGCCGCTCTCCACTCCCTGCGGGCGGATTCGGACACCTTGCGTACTATCTCTCGTTTCATCGCTCCCTCGCCAAGAAAGCGGGCCGGACGGCGGTCTCGTGTACCTCAGTCTAGCCGAATGCGTTCCCGCTCGGACGCGGCGCCGGACCCCTGCCTCTTCTCGGGAGCCGCGAGCGACCCCACGCCCTTGAGGAACTCGACCCCGGCACGCCGGAAGTGAGTCGCGGCGCGCGCCCGGCGCTCGCCCGGCACGAGCGCGTAGGCGACGAGCCCAAGCAACGGGTAGCGTTTGGGATCAGGAGGCGCCATCGCGCAGCCTCACCCTGAGCGTGCCATCTTCGATGCCTGCCCCCGCGGCGTCCAGGCGGGCTATGGTGTCGGGGAGCAGGATGTTCCGCCTGTACGTTCCGACCCGAACGAAGAGCTCCGCGCCACGCTTCGAGAGATCCACATCCCGCTTCTCAGCGAGAGGCAAGTTGAACACCACGTCGTACCCCTCCGAGTTCTTCTCTATCTCGTGCGTGGCGCCCCGGAAGAGCACCGCGAGGGGGTCCGTATCAGCGAAAACGTCCTCCCCCAGCGCGCCGAGCGCATCTAGGCCATACATCTCGCGGTCGAAGAGCCTTGCCATGAGAAGCGGTATCGGAGAGAACGCGCTTTTTATGGTCCCGAGGTGTTCCTTCTGGGCCTCACGCCAGCGCGCGAAGTAGGGATCCGAGACCTCCTCGGGAAGCAGCCTGTTGACGATCACGG
Organism: uncultured Rubrobacteraceae bacterium; assembly: GCA_963800975.1. Classification (GTDB taxonomy): domain Bacteria; phylum Actinomycetota; class Rubrobacteria; order Rubrobacterales; family Rubrobacteraceae; genus JALYGY01. Next base: position 261,486 of record CAWDDB010000008.1, read on the forward strand.
CGTCCACCCCGTAATCGTATAGGTTCAGGTACGTGTACGCGCGGCGAGCCTCGGCCACGACCATCTTCTCCGCGTTGACCACGAGCCGCACGGAGGCGTTCTCCCGGTCGGTCAGGATCTCCTCCACGCCAGCTATGGCCTCGTAGAACCTCTGTCCTGCCGCGAACACGCTGTCCTCGGGAAAAGGTGGCAGGGACCTTGCCCGCTTGGCGAGGGGACGCACGAGCTTGGCCGCGCGGCGTTGGATCGGGAATATCTTCTCGATGTACCAGCTCATCTGGTCGGGGAGGCTCAGCAGCTTGAGCGTCTCTCCCGTCGGCGCCGCGTCCACGATGAGCGCGTCGTAGTTGGCTTCCTTGTGGTGCCTCCTGACCAACAGCAGGCCGAAGAGCTCGTCCATGCCGGGGAGCAGCGCGAGCTCCTCGGCGGCCAATGTGTTCGCGCCCTGCCACTCGAAGACCGTGGTCACGTAGGCCTGGATCTCGGCCCAGTTGTCCTCGAGCATCGCCGTGTAGTCTGCCTCCTGCGCCCATACCCCCCGAGACATCTCCCTGGGCTCAGGCCCGACCTCGGCGTCGAAGGCGTCGGAGAGCGAGTGCGCCGGATCGGTGCTCATCACCAGCACCTTCCCTCCCGACCGCGCCGCCACGAGCGCGGTGGCCGCCGCGACGCTGGTCTTGCCGACGCCACCCTTCCCCGTGTAGAGAATAGTCCTCACGCTTGCAGCGCCGCGGGGTCGGCCACGAAGGTCGCCGCCATGGCCGCGGCAAGGACCGCGATGAGGCCAAAGTACGCGAGAGCAACGAGCAGCCGCTGCTTGGGCTCGACCTGATGGTACTCCCGACCCTCGGGCGTGTTGCGTGCCCGCCAGCGTCGCCAAAGCTCCATTCCACCCAGCAAGGCGATGATGATGAGGATCGGGTTCGCGGTCAGGACGACCAGCGCCACCACACCCACGATACCAGCCAGCCAGAACCACGGCGAGAGCGCGCCAACCGCCCTTCCGCCGTCGAGCGGCAGCATCGGCAGCAGGTTGAACAGGTTCAGAAAGAAGCCAATGTAGGCGAGGCCCAGGAACAGGGGCTCCCGCGTCACCTCGTAGACGCCCCACATCCCGAGCGCCCCGAGCGAGCCGAGAATCGGACCGGCAAGCCCCACGCGTGCCTCGGCCAGGGCGTTCTTGGGCATCTGCTTCATCGCGACGAACGCGCCGAGAAATGGCACGAACATGGGCGCGGAAGCGGGTATCCCCTCGCGTCGCAGCTGCAGCACGTGCCCCATCTCGTGGACCCAGATCAGGACCACGAACCCAACGGCGAACCAGACCGGGAACAGCAGAGCGTAGGCAGCCACGCTGACCAACATCGTCAACGCGGTACCGACGAACTTTGCCTTTAACGCCAGCAGAGCGAGGCCCTTGAACTTGGTAAGCAACAAGCCGACGGCAACGAGCGGCGCGAGAAGGCGTCGGACCCAGGTTCTCCGTCCGCCGGTGCCGGCCGGCGGAGCATCGGTAGATGCGACGTGACGCCTGTCTTCGAAGCCGCTTCGGAAAATGGGCTCTCGGTGCTCCCGGCGAGGTTCGGGAAACGCGGTCTTATCCATAACCAGAGTATATCCCGCCGGCCAGGAAACGAGCGCAGCTACGGGCAGCCCGCCAGGGGCCCGTCAGCGCCGCCCGGCCGGGCCAGTTGCGGCAAGGACAGGTTGGCCCTCAAGTCGGGGGTCGACGCTCCCTTTCGAACTCTTGCTGTTCGTCGACCGTCCGGATCGCCTCGGGGACGGCCTCGAGCCGCCCGCGCGGAATCGGTTCCCCGCTCACGTCGGAGAGTCCGTAGGTCCCCTCATCCATCTTCGTTAGGGCCCGCTCGACGATCTCGAGCCTGGCCTCGACCTGGCCCGCGATGGTCGCGTCCATCTCGCGGTCGTAAATGTCCCGGCTCATGTCGCCGCTGTCGTGCTCGGTGAAGTCGCCCTCGCTTTCGCCCCGGTCGCGCTCGTCATCCTCCGCTCCGCGCGCGACCCGGTAAAGTTCTTCTCTGAGGCTCTGAAGTCGCTCTCTCTGGTGAGCAATGAAGCTGTCGTCGAGCTCGCTTCCCGTAGCCATAAACTAGATCCCTCCAACATCAAGGTTACGCAAGATACAAGATTGTGTTCCCGCCACGCACCAATACTACACCGTCGCGGATGCCACGACGCGGGCCTTCGCGTCGGGTTCCGGCTGCGACGGCCTGCGTCCCCACGACAGGAAACGCTCCAGGCGCGTCAGGCGCTGGCGGGCAGGCTTTGGCTTTTCCCACAGCTCTGCCCGAAGCCTCCCCTCGTGCATGGAGACCCGCACGTGGGTCAGCACGTAGGTCGACACGAAGACCGGCGGGCCCTTCAGCCGCGGCGCGACCGGCTGTAGCTGCCGCAAGAAGCATCCCGAGTTGACCATGATCGCGCGACTGCCGTCGGGCCTCTCCACCTCGTCCAGCGACGGAAGGTGGGTGTGTCCGGAGACGAGAACATCTACCGTCTTCGGGTCCAGGGTCGAATCCATCGGTGCCCTGGCCTCTCCGCCAAGGATCGCCCGGATCTTTTGTTTCGACGCCTCGGCGGGAGAGTAGCGTGTTCCTCCGCCCGGGTTGATGGTCGCGACCCGCCTGCGAATGGTGTGCCGAACCGCGAGAAAGAAGATCGTGAAGATTGCCAGGATAATCAACAAGAACAGCACCGTGTCTGCGAAGAAGACGTGAGCCCAGGGCAATTCTAACGAATTGCCGAGCAGGCTCGAAGCGTCTCCGCGCCTGCTAGCCAGGACGAACGTCGCCATCCGGTAGATCACGTAGGCCGCGATTAGCGGCAGCAGCAGATAGTAAGCCACCTTCCCCGCGAAGTCGTAGAAATAGCGGCTCGTCACCCACCCCGGGATCGCCACGAGCGGGTAGACCATCTTTATCTCCGAGAGGTCCAACCCAGGCGACACCTCCCCAAGCGGGGCCACGCGCCGCGTAAAGTCCATAACGACGTGGTGCCCCAGCGGAGTGTCCAGCGGGTCGCGGTAATTGTCTACGGTGTTCGAAGGATCGAGCTGGTTCCCGTGCTCGCAATAGACGATCCGACGCTCGTCTCCAGAACCCACCGATGCCAGGTAGGAGTACGCGAACTCGTCGACCAGGCCGCGCTCCCGAAGAGTCTCCTGAACCTCCGGGTTCCAGAACGATTCCGCGTCGTGGTTGCCCGGCAGGTACACGACGCGCTTGCCGTCCGTGCCGCGAAAACGTCCGAGCGACGCGAAGAGGTCGCGGTACTCGGGGCGTTCCATCGTCAAGGACGCCCTGTTCTTTCCCTCAGGCACCTGGCCTATCTGCAAGAAGTCGAAGAAGTCGCCGGCCAGGATCAGCTCGACCGGACCCTCGCGCGCCGCCAGCTCGTCGAAGAGAGCGCCAAGCTCGGCGGGCGACTCGAAGCCGTCGCAACCCGGGTCTCCGCCTATGTGAGAGTCCGAAACAAAAACTATCAACGTATCGGAGCCAAGCTCGAGCATGTGGGAATTATAATCCCGGCCGCCGAAGTCTGGTTATAATGCGGCCGTGCCCGACGACAACCAGAAAGCGGACGTACTAATACTCTCGAGCGCCATCGGCAGCGGGCACATGCGCGCAAGCGCGGCCTTCACCGAAGGGGTGGCGCTGTGCGATCCGCAGGTCCGCTGCAAGATCGTGGACTTCCCTCACGAGGTCTCTCCGGCGATCGAGGACCTTTTGCGCCGCTCCTACCTCGAATCCTTGAAGCTGATGCCGGCGCTGTACGGCAGGATGTACCGGATGTCGGAGCAGCGGGCGACGCAGCAGCGCGAGCCTAGCCGAGCCTCCGAGCTGTACCAGAGGGTGCAGAAGGTCTCGGAGCTCTGGGCATCTCGCTACGACCCCGGCTACGGGTCCGGCACAACCGACGAAAGCTACCACCTGAAAGGCGTAGCCCTGCGGGCCCTGGAGCGGCTGGTCGAGCAGACCGGCGCGAGCGTACTTATGGCTCCACACTTCTACGGCGCGTCAACGCTCGGGCAGTACAAAGAGCAGCACCCGGGGACCTACACCGCGGTGATCCTGACAGACTACGTTCCCCACCCGCTCGGTGTTCCTCCCAACCTCGACCTGTACATAGTCGCGGACGACGCCGCGGCCGCGGCCGTGAGCAGGCTAGGCATACCCGAGGACCGCATTCACCCGACGGGGATCCCGATCGACCCCATCTTCGAAGAGGCCGCGGACGTGGCCGGCGTGCGCCGCGACGTTCTGAAGTTCCCGGACGACGAGGAGGACGACCTCCCCATCGTCATAGTTATGGGCGGGGGGCTGGGCGGGGGGCACCTGGGGAGCTCGGTCACCTCGCTGCTCGAAGCCAGCCCGGCCATGCACCTGGTCATTCTCTGTGGCTCCAACGCCCAGACCTGCGACCGCCTGAAGCGCACGGCCGAAACACGCGGCCGTACGGCCACCTACCTCTCGTTCACGGATCGGGTGCGCGATCTCATGGCAGCCTCGCAGGTGATGGTCACCAAGCCCGGAGGTATGAGCTGCACGGAGGCCCTTGCTTCAGGCCTGCCCCAGATCCTCTTCAACCCCATACCCGGACAGGAGGAGGACAACGCCGCCGCGATGGTCAGGTACGGCGCCGGGGTGATGGTCGAGAACACGGCAGATATTCTCGGAGAGACCGTCAAGATCCTTACCAGCAAGAACCACAGGAGCCGCATGCAGGAGTCCGCGCGCGCCGCGCACCGCCCGCATTCGGCCCGCACCGCAGCCGAACTCGTCCTGGAGGGCACAACATGAGACACCCGCGCGCCCGCGCGTGGCAAGCCATCGCCGGGCTAGCCGCCGGAGGCGCCGCCCTTGCCGGAGCCCGCACCCTTGCCGGCAAGCCCCTCCGATCCGCCCCCACCCTGGCCGCCGCCGGCCTCGGGGTCGCGGCCGGCGGCGTGATCGTGTACGAGTGGCTCACGCCACGCTCGTGGATCTACGGGCCGGTCTTCTGGCACGCGCGCACGCAAGAGCCCATCATCGCCCTGACCTTCGACGATGGGCCTTGTCATCCCTACACCGAGCAGTTGATGGAGCTATTCGATCGCGAGGAGATCCGGGCCACGTTCTTCATGCCGGGCCACAACGTCCGGCGCGAACCGACCCTGGCGGCCGAGGTGGCTTCGCGACACGCGGTGGGCAACCACACCAACACGCACCCGCACCTGACCTGGAGCCTACCTAGCACGGTCCGGGACGAGCTACAACGCGGCCAGGAGGCGATCCAGGACGCCACGGGCACGGTCCCCTCCATCTTCCGCGTGCCGCATGGCTGGTACGGCCCGCAGGTCATCTCCACCGCGAACGACCTCGGCATGTCGTGCATCGGCTGGTCGGTAATGGCATGGGACTGGAACAAGCCGCCCCAGGAGACGATCACGCGCCGCATCCTGCACGGAGCCGGACCAGGAGGCATCACCCTCCTGCACGACGGCCAGGATACCGATGCCTACCCGAAAGCCGACCGCTCGCGCACCATCGCCGCCGTGCCGCGCATTATCCATTCTCTCAAGGAACAGGGGTTCCGCTTTGTAACCGTCCCCGAGCTCATGGCCCTTGACGGGCAACCAGGAAACGCCTGACGGGAGCCCGAATACTGTCCGCCTGTCGCAGTCGACGTTGCGCGGCTATCCATCGTACATAGTTGTTGGGCCCTCTCTGCCGGCGGGAGCACGAACTACGCCGACGCCTTTGGCGGCCTCGGGACTATCAACCTTGACTTCGGTACGCAGCCTGACCCGGAGGAAATCGAACAGAACCCTCAGCATGGCGAGGGCAGGCACAGCGAAGAGCACGCCAAAGATGCCGAACAGACCCCCACCAACGATTATGGCCAGGAAAACGAGGATCGGGTGGACGCTCAGGGTCTGGCCGTGGATCCTTGGCGCCAGAAAATTACCCTCCAGCTGGTGCAGCGCCAGGAAAAGCACAGCGGTCAGGAGGGCTATCGTCGGCGAGACCGAGAACGCTACGATCAGGGCCGGTATCGAGCCAAGCCAGGCTCCAAACAGAGGGATCAGGGCCGTCAGGGCCGTCCACGCGCCGAGGGCGACGGCGTAAGGCACGCCCAGCAGGTAAAGCAAAATTGCCGCCAGCGTCCCCTGGATGGCCACCACGACGGCGAGCCCGCTCAGGTATCGCGAGAGCGAGTATCCAAATGCGTCCCAGAGGTCGCGCGCATCTCGCCTGTAAGCCGCCGGAGCCGCCCGTATGTAGACCGCCTTGAGCTTTCTAACGTCGGCCAACAGGTAGGCCGACACGAAGACGATCCCGAAGGCCGAGAGGACAACGCTGACCGTGCCGGTCAACCGTTCCAGGAGCCCGCCGAGCCAGTTCTCCGCAACCGCGGTTGCGCCAGACGAAGCCTCCTCCTGTATCCTGGCGAGGATCTCCTTCGGGGTGCCGGGAAGTACCCCAGCTTCGTTCAGCACGTTCAGGCCAACGAGCGCGTAGCGCTTTGTGTCCGAGATAAGGCCTGGAAGCGCTCCAAAGAGGGATGCCAACTGCACGGCGGCGATAGGCACGATTATCAGGACCACCAGCAGGACCAGGCCGATGAGGACCAGATACGACACGAAGATCGCGAGACCACGCGGCATGAGGCGCGAGAGTGCCCTGACCGGAAACGAGAGCACCAGGGCCAGCGCGAAGCCTCCGACAAGGGCGACCGGGGCCTCCGGAACTCTCCAAAGTATGAACGCCGCCACCGCGATGCAGAGTATGACCAGCGCGTTGCGGGTTCTTTTCGAGATCCGTATGGGAGTCGGGTGCGCCTCGGTTTCCTCCGAGGCGACCGTCGTGGTGTGCGCCCCTCCCCCGCCGAACAACCTGCCGATCGAGGAGTCTGCGAAGCGCCTCAAGCCCGGGCCGCCATGATCATGGCCTGAGAAGTAAAGGGATGGGCTCGGGCGCCACCAGCTTTCTTGCGCGTATGCAGTCTCGTGCCAAAGGATCGGGGGGCCCGAGGCGTCTCCACCAACCCGAAGTATCCATCGGCTCCCTTTCCGACTCGATTTGTCCCGAGCATTCTAGTCTACGTCGATCCTGGTCGCAATTGCCCGGAGATTCGGGTGAGGTCACGCACGTAGTGCCCGCGACGATCGACCCGAGCGCGAGTTTCAGGGCGCCGAGGCACCGTTTATGACGTCGAAGTCGTATTCGTTGGTCAGTTCCACACCCAACCCAAACAGGCTCAGCCGCAGCCTCGCGCGTCCCTCTTCCGGAAGCGCGACCCTGACGCGCCCGATCACCGCTACCGAGTCAGCAGAAACCTCGGTCTCCCCAGAACCTCGGTCTATGGGATTCCCTCCGATGCCCAGCTCCCATGCCCATCCCAACCCTTCCAGTCTCGCGCGCAAGATCGTTGATCAAGAAGACCGGCAGGGAGATCTCGTCACCCACCTCATAAACGTCTTTGTGCGGGTACTCTGCGCAGATGAGGACGGGGGACATGGACGTCCTGAGCGCTTCGTACGCCGCCTTGGGACGCCGCACCCAATCCACGACCGACCAGGAGATGGCGGGCGCGGGGTCGTTGAGCATGAAGGCGAACGTGCCGCCGGTCGGGTGATACTTTCGTCGGCGAAAGAGCTCCGTTGCGTGCTTCAGGACCCTGGCCTGGTACTGCTGGCTCTCCGCGGCGAACAGGTCCCTGTCTCCCTTCCACGCCACGTAGCGAAGCATCCGCTTCGCCTGGAGGCGGTAGTTGAGGGATAGGATCTCCCAGTCCGGATTCATGCCCCTGGGCCAAATCTCGTCCAGCGTCGCTGGATCCGGGAGCGCCTCGGCCCCGTACTCGGTCGGGAAGCGTGAGAGTCCCGGAACGATGTTTACGGCCCGCTCCAGATCCCTGAAAGTCCCGTAGTACCAGCCGAAGTACAGGTGGTTAGTCGTCAAGGGGTGACCCGCCGCCTCGATCACCGGTCTGGACGGGTCCTCCCCAGAGATGGCGCGAACTATCGCCGGATCCAGGACCCGTCGCTGCCACAGTAGCCAGCGCGGTGAGAGCACTTCGGCGGCCGTTCGCCCGAGCCCGAAGACGGTCCATTTCTCTGGGGGCGCCACGTAGAACGGCTCGTCGTGCGCCAGGTAGATCCCGACGGAAGGGTGGCTGCGCAGGTCCCTGGCCATCTCCGCCGCCTGGGCAATAGCCGGCCCGAGAACGGTCTTCCGATGGGTCCATTGCAGGGGGAAGTCCTGCAACACCAGGAGTCCCATCTCGTCGCAGGCCTCGTAGAACCCGTGCTCGGCCACGTGGGCGTGAACCCTGACCGAGTTCATGTTGGCCTCCCGCACCATCGAGGCATCCACGCGCAGGCGATCAAGCGGCGCTCGCGCGGGGTAGACGTCGGATGGCAGGTAGTTGATCCCGCGCAAGAACAGGCGCGCACCGTTGAGAAACACGGTCCAGCCGCGCAACTCGACGGTGCGCGCTCCGAAACGCACGCTCTGCGTCTCCCCCTCGCATCGCAACTCCAGTTCGTACAGGGGCTGCTCGCCCCTGTCCCAGGTCCACCACGTTCGGACCGCGGGCAGCCGAAAGCTCACCTCGAAACGGTTCTTGCCGCGCCGAACCTGAACCTCCGTCTCGAACTCGGCGCCAGGTGCCTCGAAGCCGATCGCTCGCACCTGCCCCTCCAGCCTAGCCCGCGATTCTCGACGCGCGTGGATCTCCACCGTGGCGCCGCCGTTCCCTTCGTGGTCTGCGAAGGCACCGAGATATCTGATGGGAAGCGTCCCGACCTCTTCCAACCTTACTTCCCTGAATATGCCGCCGGGATTGTAGTGGGGGGACATACCGTCCCACCTGGCCCACGCGCCGCCCACCGTGCGCCGGTCGTTCTCGTCGGCCTCCTTCGGGCTATCTACCTCGACGAGCAGGTAGTTCTGGCCATCGACCAGTACGTCAGTGACATCGAACTCGAACGCGGAGAAGTAGCCTGCATGGTCGCCCAAGTAGGTCTCGTTGAGCCACACCCGCGCAGAGTAATAGACTCCTCCAAACCGGAGAAGCGCCGTGGCAGAATCTTGGGCGGGAAGCGTTACCACGAATCGACTCCGGTACAGCACCAGGCCATCGTAGGAAGTGAACGCCTCCTCGAGCTGCCAGTGCCCTGGGACCCGAACGGCTGCCCAGGGACGCGCCATGTTACGCGCCGCGGCCGCATCCTTGATAGGGGCAGCAATTGGGACTGCCTCCCAGGTTTCGAGGGACCCAAGCCTCAATTTCGGCCCGCCACGCATCCGCAGCTCCGCCATATTTCGAAGGTGCGACGTCCTTTGCCTGGCAGCGGTAAACTAGTCGCGACGCCGCGAAATTTGGTCATGCGGTAATGATACAGAAGCCCGTAAAAGGGAACCGCCCGGCACAAGTTACCGGCGCGCTCTCGACTCGCAAACGGAACCGCCTATCGGTAGGTGTATTTGAGCAGAAACGGTGGAACCAGGAACGCAAGCAACCAGGGACGACGTCGTAGTGGCCGTACAGGGGCGCCAGAGAATTTACCCAGTATCTCTATTTTGCCTTCGGTAGATCGGAGCGAGCCTCGATCGGCGGGTTTCACGACAGGGCCGATAGCACCATCCTCTGGAAGCTGATGACCAGCTTCTCGCTCTCCACGAAGCAACGGCCCTGAGCTGGCACGCCGGCACGCAGGCCGCGCTGGACGGAGTCGGTCAACGCGTCGTCCTCGGCGCCTACCTGGTCGTCGAACTTCATCATCTCCGTGGCAAATTCCAGAGGCACATCAGCGCCGAAGTATTGCTCCGAGAAGCCGCGAGCTCGTTCCGGACCGTCCGGCAGCCACACCTCGAGCGACAGGTTCGGCAAGCCGGGGTTGATGCTGATCGTGATGTTCGGCCAGAGGAAATGGTACTGCGACTGCGTCAGCGGGCCGCGAGCGTCGTAGGCGACCTCTTTCTTGGTAGTCCCGTCCAGGACGGCCGAACGCACCGGCCCGATCTGGCTCAGGAACCAGTCGTGGGGCTGCAGCGAGTAGGTCTCCGGATCCACGTCGATGATGGCGCTGAAGCCAGGATGCTGGGTCGGGCAGTGGTAACACTCGAGGTAGTTCTCGAGCATCGCCTTCCAGTTCGCATCGCGCACCCACTCCTTCCGGTGCCAGAACTGAAGCTGGTTGGGGTCCAGGCCGCTCTGGACGATAACGGCTGGCAGTTGTCCGAGGATATCTGCCAGCGGCTCGGGCTCCGGATCAGGGTTCACGAATACCCACGGTCCCCAGGTGTCAAGCTTGAGGGGGAGAAGCGGGAAGTCGTTCTTGTCGAAGCCCTTCTCGCGCTCGGAGCGTGGTGCCGCCCTCAGGCAGCCGTCGAGGCCATAGGTCCAGGCATGATAAGGGCACTGCAGGGCCTTCTTGTTCCCGGTGCCGCTCATCACCAGATGCCGGCGGTGCCGACACACGTTGACAAAGGCCCGCAAACCGTCCTCTCCGCGCACGACCACCACGGGCAGGTCCAGGAGCGTGGCGGTAAAGTAATCGCCGACGTTAGCGACCTCGGCGGTTCGCCCGACATACTGCCAGGTACGCAGGAAGATCCGCTCCCGCTCGAGGTCCACGATCGCCGGGTCTGTGTACCAGGACGCCGGGAGCGAGAAGCCCCGATCGAGGTCGCCGGCCAGGTCGGAGGTGCTTGGGTATCCCGAAACTGGTTGCGTCATGGCGGATCTCCTTGTACTGAGTTGGTTTTGGAGGGACGCGTCACAGGGCTATCCACACGTCGCCCGATATCTCAAGCAGGCTCGATCTTCAGTTGCATCTCCGAGGCGCGCTTGTAGCTTCCGGAGTTCAAGTCGTATGACTGGATGCCGAAGACGAGCGCATCGAGCGGGAACCAGAGCGCAACCCAGATAAGGATATCCAGACCTTCTGCGATGAGATTGAGGACCAGGATCTCGGTGCCCCGCATCCTCTCCTGCAAAAACACGTAGCCGACGAATAGTAGGAGAGCGATGACGAGCGCACGTATTGCTCGCCAGCGGAGCGCGCGTTCGCTCTGCTTCACCTCGCGGGCCGCGGCGAGACAGTAGCGCCGAATCGCTTCTTGGGTTCGCTGCTCGAGCTTCGGCGTGATCTTCTCCGGCGGGAGCAGGATCGTCGTCTCGACCTTTGTCAGCGACGGGTTGGCCTGCAACTCGTTGTATATGTACTCGATGCCAGGCAACTTGCTGTATTCGTGATAGTCCTCCGAGAACGGTGATACCTTTGGCGGCTCGAACAGTGAGTCGATCTCCGCATACCGCAGCGTCACCCGGAGTACTTTGCGATCCGCCACCTTTCCCTCCCGGCCAGCTTCTGCCCTGGCTTACCGGACGTACACCCTGCGAAAACTATACATGATGCCATAGGTACCGGGAAGATAGAGCTACTACTTCGCGCGCCGCTGAATGCCAGCTCGACGGCCTCTTGCACCCGACGAAGTTCAGCGCTGGTACTTCAGGGTCAGAGCGTGTGAACCATGATGTCTAGATCCAGGATCCCCACACGTCGTCCCTTGTTCTATGGGCGAAGGAAGGCTGCCGAATCGAGCTCTCGCTCGGTCTGCTTGGCCTCAGCTCTCGCTCCCAACCGGCGAAAGATGTCGAGGGCTGCGCTGAGTAATTCGCGCGCAGGCTCGGGTTCCCGTTCGTGGGCGAGTAGGCTCCCACGCTCGCGCAGGACTCCTAGCTTCTGCGTATGGGTGGGGTATGGAGCGCGCCTGGGACAGGGCTTCCTCCAGCGCCGCGCTCGCCTCCTCGCTTCCCTGGATCCCCGACGCGTTCCGCAGCAACCTCTTCCCAGAGTACGCTGAGGGTGGGTGACGTGAGGCTGCGAGCCGAGCGCAGTAAGGAGTTCTCGCGAGCAGTGCTGCAACCAGAAGCGGTCCGTCGGATCACGATGGTGGCCCGCCGCTACGAGAACGGAGAGGAAAAGCAGAACAAAAAAATGGGCGACGACCTACTCTCCCACAGGGTCTCCCCTGCAGTACCATCGGCGCTGGCGGGCTTAACTACTCTGTTCGGAATGGGAAGAGGTGTATCCCCGCCGCCATCGTCACCCTTTCAAAAACGGCGTTACTATTCGGTTGTAGGCGCCGGCGAAGCCGGCGTCTGATCTTTGGAAACTGCATAGCGCTACTAAACCATTAAGCCCTCGACTTATTAGTACCACTCGGCTCAATACATCGCTGCACTTACACCTGTGGCCTATCAACCTGGTGGTCTACCAGGAGTCTTACTCCCTCAATGGGGATGGGAGGTCTCATCTCGAGGCGAGCTTCCCGCTTAGATGCTTTCAGCGGTTATCCCTTCCGTACATAGCTACCCGGCGGTGCCCTTGGCAGGACAACCGGTACACTAGAGGTACGTCCACTCCGGTCCTCTCGTACTAGGAGCCGCTCCTCTCAAACCTCCAACGCCCACGGAAGATAGGGACCGAACTGTCTCACGACGTTCTGAACCCAGCTCGCGTACCGCTTTAATGGGCGAACAGCCCAACCCTTGGGACCTACTCCAGCCCCAGGATGCGACGAGCCGACATCGAGGTGCCAAACAGCCGCGTCGATGTGAACTCTTGGCGGCTATAAGCCTGTTATCCCCGGAGTACCTTTTATCCGTTGAGCGACGGCACTTCCACTCGTTACCGCCGGATCACTAACCCCGACTTTCGTCCCTGCTCGAGATGTCTCTCTCGCAGTCAAGCTCCCTTGTGCGTTTACACTCTGCGCACGATTTCCGACCGTGCTGAGGGAACCTTTGGGCGCCTCCGTTACTCTTTGGGAGGCGACCGCCCCAGTCAAACTACCCGCCTGACACTGTTCCCCGCCCGGATCACGGCGCGGGGTTAGAACACCAACACACCAAGGGAGGTATCTCAAGGACGACTCCACCGAGACTGGCGTCCCGGCTTCACAGCCTCCCTCCTATCCTGCACAAGGTGTGTCAGCATCCAATGCCAGGGTATAGTAAAGGTTCACGGGGTCTTTCCGTCTTTCCGCGGGTACTCGGCATCTTCACCGAGACTACAATTTCACCGAGCCTATGGTCGAGACAGCGCCCAGATCGTTACGCCTTTCGTGCAGGTCGGAACTTACCCGACAAGGAATTTCGCTACCTTAGGACCGTTATAGTTACGGCCGCCATTGACCAGCGCTTCGGTCGCCAGCTTCGCCAGGCCCCGAAGGGCAAGGCTAACCGGCTTCCTTAACGTTCTGGCATTGGGCAGGCGTCAGCCCCTATACATCGTCTTTTCGACTTAGCAGAGACCTGTGTTTTTGGTAAACAGTCGCCTGGGCCTCTTCTCTGCGGCTCCGAATAGCTTGGGGCGCAAGGCCCTACACCGTCCAGAGCTCCCCTTCTCCCGAAGTTACGGGGACAATTTGCCGAGTTCCTTAACCATAGTTCGCTCGATCGCCTTAGTGTTCTCCACTCGCCCACCTGTGTCGGTTTTGGTACGGGCGCGCACGCAACTCGCTTAGAAGCTTTTCCAGGAAGCATGGGATTGGCCACTACGCCCTAAAGCGGGCTCGGTACGACCCTCAGCCTTTGTGGGGCCCGGATTTTCCTGGTCCCCGGCCTACGGCAATCCCCGTGGTCTACCAGCGCCACGGTTGGCCTACCCTTCTCCGTCCCTCCATCGCTCAAACGCTACGTCCGCGGTGCAGGAATATCAACCTGCTGTCCATCGCCTACGGCTTTCGCCCTCGGCTTAGGTCCCGACTGACCCTGGGAAGATTAGCTTTACCCAGGAACCCTTGGGCTTTCGGCGGACAGGTTTCTCGCCTGTCTCTCGTTACTCATGCCAGCATTCTCTCTCCTGATCCGTCCACGGCTTGGCTTACGCCGCCGCTTCGCACGTACAGGATGCTCCCCTACCACTCTAGGGTTACCCCTAAAGTCCGTGGCTTCGGTAAACGACTCAAGGCCCGATGAATTTTCGGCGCAACACCACTTGACCAGTGAGCTATTACGCACTCTTTAAATGATGGCTGCTTCTAAGCCAACATCCTGGTTGTCTGTGCAGCGCCACATCCTTTAAACCACTTAGCCGTTATTTAGGGACCTTAGCCGACGGTCTGGGTTGTTTCCCTTTCGGAACACAAGTTTATCCCCGCGTCCCTGACTCCAGCGCTCTAACGTCTACGGTCTTCGGAGTTTGTCTGAGGTTGGTAACCTTGTGGGGCCCCGCGCCCAAACAGTGCTCTACACCCGCGACGAAACGCGCCAGGCTATACCTAAATATATTTCGGGGAGAACCAGATATCGCCGGGTTTGATTAGCCTTTCACTCCTATCCACAGCTCATCCGCCCGGTTTTCAACCCAGGTCGGTTCGGCCCTCCACGAGGTCTTACCCCCGCTTCAGCCTGGCCATGGATAGCTCACCCGGTTTCGGGTCTGCGGCACCTGACTGTACGCCCTTATCAGACTCGCTTTCGCTTCGGCTCGCCTATTGGCTTAACCTTGCCAGGCACCAGCAACTCGCTGGCCCGTTATGCAAAAAGTACGCCGTCACAACACTCGAGGTGCTGCTCCGACCGCTTGTAAGCGTATGGTTTCAGGTACTATTTCACCCCCCTTGTGGGGTACTTTTCACCTTTCCCTCACGGTACTGGTTCACTATCGGTCACCGTTAGTATCTAGCCTTGCGGGGTGGTCCCCGCGGATTCGATCCGGGTTTCTCGTGTCCGGACCTACTCAGGAACCAGCAAGGAGTCGCTCGAGTTTCGTCTACGGGACTATTACCCTCTACGGTCGGGCTTTCCTGCGCCGTTCGACTACCCGCGCGATTTGTAACTCCTCGGCCGCTCTGCGGAGCGACCATGCTGGCCCTACAACCCCGCCCACGCAACGCCCGCAGGCTTCCACGTGGTACGGTTTGGGCTATTCCCCTTTCGCTCGCCACTACTCAGGGAATCGAGAATTTCTTTCCTTTCCTCTGGGTACTCAGATGTGTCATTTCCCCAGGTTCCCTCCTCGCACCCTATGTGTTCAGGTGCAGGTGACACGGCATTACCCGTGCCGGGTTTCCCCATTCGGAGATCCGTGCTTCATAGCCCGCTTGCGGCTCCACACGGCTTATCGCAGCTTGCCACGTCCTTCATCGGCTTCCGGTGCCAAGGCATCCGCCATACGCCCTTACTATCTTAATGGTATGGATTTTCGCGCTATGCAGTTTTCAAAGACCAGACGCCTACGCTCTCGCGGGCGCAAAAAAGGAGTGGCACGTCGCCGTGTCCACCCCACCAAGCCCCAGAGCCTGAGAAGGCCCTGAAAACTGAATAGCAGCTACTCGAAAGGGAGGATCATACAACCCTCCGCCGATAAGACCGGTCGAAATATCCTAGAGCGGTCCACCGAACCGGCGAGCAGAAGCTCGAGCCGGTGTTTCTCGGTGGCCGATCGGTCGGGCGTTGCCGCCCTACCTGCTCCCTAGAAAGGAGGTGATCCAGCCGCACCTTCAGGTACGGCTACCTTGTTACGACTTCACCCCAGTCGCAGGCCCTACCTTCGCCGACCGCCTCCTCATAAGAGGTTGGCCGCGCCGACTTCGGGTATTGCCTACTCCCGTGGTGTGACGGGCGGTGTGTACAAGGCCCGGGAACGTATTCACCGCGGCATGCTGATCCGCGATTACTAGCAACTCCGCCTTCACGGGGTCGAGTTGCAGACCCCGATCCGAACTTAGACGCCCTTTGATGAGATTCGCTCCACCTTGCGGTCTTGCTGCCCTTTGTAGGCGCCATTGTAGCACGTTTCTAGCCCTGAGCGTAAGAGCCATGATGACTTGACGTCATCCCCACCTTCCTCCGGTTTGTCACCGGCAGTCTGGCGTGAGTCCCCAACTTAATGCTGGCAACACGCCACGGGGGTTGCGCTCGTTGCGGGACTTAACCCAACATCTCACGACACGAGCTGACGACAGCCATGCAGCATCTGTGGTGCACCCTCGAAGGTCACACGTTTCCGTGCGCTTGCAGCACCATGTCAAGCCCAGGTAAGGTTCTTCGCGTTGCATCGAATTAAAGAACATGCTCCGCTGCTTGTGCGGGCCCCCGTCAATTCTTTTGAGTTTTAGCCTTGCGGCCGTACTCCCCAGGCGGAACACTTAACGCGTTGGCTTCGGCACAGAGGGATTCGACTCCCCCCACACCTAGTGTTCATCGTTTACGGCATGGACTACCAGGGTATCTAATCCTGTTCGCTCCCCATGCTTTCGCGTCTCAGCGTCAGGTGTGGCCCAGCGAGCCGCCTTCGCTACTGGTGTTCCTCCGAATATCTGCGCATTTCACCGCTACACTCGGAATTCCACTCGCCTCTACCACCCTCTAGCCCGGCAGTATCCGCTGCACGCCCGGGGTTGAGCCCCAGGATTTCACAGCAGACTTACCGAACCGCCTACACGCTCTTTACGCCCAATAATTCCGGACAACGCTCGCCCCCTACGTATTACCGCGGCTGCTGGCACGTAGTTAGCCGGGGCTTCCTCGAAGGGTACCGTCAGGCTAGGGGCTATTAACCCTTCGCCCTTCGTCCCCAACAACAGGGCTTTACGACCCGAAGGCCTTCGTCGCCCACACGGTGTTGCTGCGTCAGGCTTTCGCCCATTGCGCAAGATTCCCGACTGCTGCCTCCCGTAGGAGTCTGGGCCGTGTCTCAGTCCCAGTGTGGCTGATCATCCTCTCAGACCAGCTATCCATCGTCGCCTTGGTAGGCCGTTACCCCACCAACTAGCTAATGGACCGCGGGCCCATCCCTCGCCGGATAGCCGAAGCTACCTTTCCTTGCCGAGCCATGCGACCCAGCAAGCGTACGGGGTATTAGCCGGAGTTTCCTCCGGTTGTCCCCCTGCGAGGGGCAGGTTGCCCACGTGATACTCACCCGTTCGCCACTGTACTCACCCCGAAGGGCTTTCTCGTTCGACTTGCATGTCTAAAGCACACCGTCAGCGTTCGTCCTGAGCCAAGATCAAACTCTCCGAACTATACCTTCTGGCGCCGAAGCGCCTTTCGGTAATGGTTGGTGCGGGCACTACCCGCGTGGCGACCCGCATTTTACTCTCGGATCGCGAAGAGTCGGTCTCGACGTTTAAGACGGGTTGTTACATCTTTTCCCGATCTTTCGCTGCTATTCAGTTTTCAAGGCCTCAAGCCCCTCGCCTCTCGGCGGAGCTAGCCGGCGAACCCTCGAACCTGGCCGAGCCACTAAAACGCCCACCTTTCGGCGGGCCGGATCTACTCTCCCGTGTGTGGGAAGGCTACCCTCTAGTGCCCCTGCTCGGTTGTCAAAAGGTCCCCCGTCATCAGCCAGAGGAGTATACCACCTGGGTACCGGCTGTCAACAACCTGATGCCCATTTTCGGCGCCACATTCCTCTGTTCTCGCGCTGACCTCGGGAACGCATATCCTTCGCCTCTCGGCGGGATCTCCCTGCCCGGGTTGTAGAACTTCGAGGTTCTCTCCGGCGCCGGTATCGGCGCCGCCCAGATGTCAGCGCGGGCTATTGTAGCGCCGCGCCCGGATTCGTCAAGCGGCTCCGGCAGAATCTCTCGAACGGGAGCCCGTTCAGTCTTTCGGAACGAAGCGAGCGTAGCGTCGCTTGCCGACCTGGAGGACCTTGCCCAGGATATCCCGAGGATCCAGTGACAGCGTCTCGTCCTGGACCGGCTCACCACCCAGCCGCACGGCACCCCCGCGGATGAACCGCCTCGCCTCGCCGTTGGTACTGGCGAAACCCGCCAGCGTGATGAGGTCCACGATCCAGATCTCGCCCTCCCCCAGGTCGAGTGCTACCTCGGGAACGTCGTCAGGCACCTCGCGGCGCGCGAGGACGTCGAAGGTCTTCTCGGCCTCCACTACCGCGCCCTCGTCGTGGAACGCGCCGACGAGAGAGCGGGCGAGCTGGCGCTTCTGCTCGACCGGGGTGGCCTCTGGCATCGGGCTGTCGAGCACGAGGGTGTAGTACTCCGGCATCAGCTGATCGGGGATGCTCATGGCCTTGCCGAACATCTGGTTTGGGGGGTCGGTGACGCCTATGTAGTTGCCGAGCGACTTGCTCATCTTCGCCGTACCGTCGGTGCCGACCAGCAAAGGGGTCGTCAGCACGCACTGCGGGGTCTTACCGTAGTACTCCATCACGTGGCGTCCCATGAGAAGGTTGTAGAGCTGGTCCGTGCCGCCTAGCTCCACGTCCGCGTCGAGGGCCACCGAGTCGTAGGCCTGCATGAGCGGATACAGCAGCTCCGTCAGGGAGATCTGCTCCCCCGCCCCGAAACGCTTGCTGAAGTCGTCGCGCTCGAGGATGCGGGCGACGGTCGTTGCGCGCGTAAGCTCGATGAGGTCCGCCAACGTAAGTCCCGCAAGCCACTCGGAGTTACGGCGCACCTCCGTCTTGTCGCGGTCCAGAACCAGGTAGGCCTGCTCCAGATAGGTCTCCGTGTTCGCCTGGATCTCGTCGGGCGAGAGGACCGGGCGCGTTTTGGATCTGCCAGATGGGTCGCCCACCCTGGCCGTGTAGTCACCTACCACCAGGACCGCCGTGTGCCCCAGGTCCTGAAAGTCGCGCAGCTTTTTCAGAACCACCACGAAGCCAAGGTGGATGTCCGGCGCCGTGGGGTCGATGCCGAGCTTTACTCTGAGCGTGCGGTCTCCCCGCAAGCGGCGCAGCAGCTCCTCGCGCGGGATCACGTCTACCGAGTTGCGAAGTATTCGATCTGCGCCGGGATCAGCCTTCATTAACGAAACGCAACTCTCTCGCAATACGAATGTAACGCACAGTAGCCTAGTGTACTATAGCGGCTCGATGGCCCGCACCCACCAGAGACAGGGACGCTCCGGGACGAAATCGTCCCGACGAGCGTCGTCGCAACGCCCGGTCCGGTTCCCGGCGTCGAGAAGGGGTCGATTCCCCTACGGCGACCTCAAAGGAAGGATCCTGCGAGCAGTGGGCCTACTACTATTGTGCATCGCCGTCGCCGGCGTGGCGTTCGGCATGGGGGCCTACGCGGGTTTGATCAGGAGCGTCGACCGGATAGGCGAGCCGCAGAACACCGAGACGCGCCCGTCCTACATCTACTCGGCCCCCCTCGCGGACAACGACGACTCGCGGCGCGTGATCGGCACCATCTTTCAGGGCGAGAACCGCAAGACAACCTCGGGGGAGGAGATGCCTATACACCTGCTCAACGCGCTCGTCGCAAAGGAGGACGAGCGCTTCATGGAGCATGGTGGCGTCGATCTCTGGGGCATCATGCGCGCGCTGTACGTGGACATTCGGGCTGGTGATACCGTCGAGGGGGCCAGCACCATCACCCAGCAGTACGTCAAAAACGCGTACCTCACCCACGATCAGACCTGGCGACGCAAGATCAAGGAAGCCCTGATCGCGCTCGAGATAGAGCGCAAGATCGACGACAAGGACCAGATACTGGCCAAGTACCTCAACACCGTGTACTTCGGCAACAACGCCTACGGTGTCGAGGCGGCTGCGGAGACCTACTTCAACAAGTCGGTCGAGGACCTTACCGTCGCGGAGTCGGCGACGCTGGTCGGGCTGCTCTGGTCGCCTTCGACGCTCGGAGAGGACCGCGAAGCGGCGAGATACCAGCGCGACCTGGTGCTCGACAAGATGGCCGATGCAGGCTACATCAGTCGCACCGACTCGATAGAGGCGTTGGAAGAAGATATGCCTCGCCGTTGGCCCATGGCGCCGATGGTCGAGACCGGGCTCACCGGGCCGAGCATGACCCGCGACTTCGCAGAGATGGTCCAGGGAGAGCTCATCAGCAAGTACGGCGTCAACACGGTCTTGCATGGCCGTCTCAACGTCTACACGACGCTGGATCTCGAGGCGCAGGTGGCGGCGCGAGAGATCCTCTACGCGCCGGACGGTTACCTGCCAACGTCTCAGTCTCCCGACGCCGCGTTGGTGTCCATGGACCCGGAGACGGGGCAAATCATCGCCATGGTCGGCAACAAGGATCCAAAATCTCAGTTCAACCTCGCGACGCAGGGGATGCGCCAGCCGGGAAGCGCATTCAAACCGTTCGCGCTCGTGGCCGCGCTCGAGCAAGGAATCGATCCGAAGACAGAGTTCGTCTCCGAGAAGAAGGTCTACGAAGTAGACGTGGGGACCGACAAGCCCGAGCGCTGGCGGGTCCGAAACTACGACAGAATCGAACGCGGGACCATAACCCTCCAGGAAGCCCTGTGGTACTCGGACAACACCGTCTTTACGGACCTCGTGATGAACGCGGGCGGCAAGGGCCTGGACAACGGCCCCTCGGCCGTTGTCGACGCCGCCAAACGGCTCGGGGTGACGGCGAACTTCGGATCGCGACCGCACCCCTCCATTGCCCTCGGCACCCAGGAGGTCTCACCGCTCGACATGGCCATCGCCTACGCGACCATCGCGAACGGGGGACGCCTCGTCGAACCCACCGTCATCTCCAGGGTCGTGAGCGACGAGGGACAGAGCAATGAGAAGGTACTCTACGAAGCGTCGAACGAAGCGGAGGGCAAGCAGGTAATCGAGCCCGAGATCGCCCACAAGGTGACCGAGATCATGATCGGAGACGTCACCGAAGGGATCGCGGAGGACGCGGACATGGGTGAACGTCCGGTAGCCGGAAAGACGGGAACGAGCGAGAACTTCTTCGACGCGTGGTTCGTCGGCTATGCTCCGCAGCTGCTGACCGGAATTTGGATGGGGTATGCGGAAGGCGGGCAGACACTCGAGTACGATCTGGAGTACGCTCGCGAGCTGAACGGGCTGTCGGGCGGCATCTCACCAGCAATGATCTGGAAGACCTACATGGAGCAGGCGCTCGAAGGGGAACCCATCCAACAGTTCGAGGGCGTCGAGCTGCCCGAAGAAAAGGAGCGCACCACACCCGAGAGCACCACCCCCACGAACGCACCCCCGCCCCGCGCCAACGCCGGTGACGACGCCATCTTGCTCCCAGGCCCCGCGGCCGGCAACAACACCCCGAACATAGCCCCGTCCAGCGCACCCGCGTCCAGCGCGACACCTTCGAGGGTAGCACCCGCTTCGGCGGGACCCGCGAGCGCAGCTCCCGCGAGCGCTAACCCCTCCAGGCGCTCCGGAGGTCGCGGGATTCGATAAGCTTCGGCTTGACCGAGACGCTCCCGTCTTCGTAGATCAGGTAACGCCACGGTAGCTCCGTGCCTCGCGTGATGCCGATTCGGGTTGTAGATACAACCTCGCCATCCGGTTCAGCCCACTCGATCCGCAGCGGCCCACCCGAAAGCGCCTGTCCATCCAGGTCGAGACCTATGCCGAGTGCCTGCGTGAGCCGGCCGGGCCCGCTGCACAGGTCCGACGGACGCCCGCGCCGCCGGCCCATGAGCTCCCTCCCCTCGAGGGGGCGCAGTGCCCGGATCAAGACGGCGCTGCCTATGCCTTCTCCTTCACACACAACGTTGAGCAGCCTGTGGGTTCCGTAGGATAGGTAGACGTAGGCGAGACCTGGCGCCCCGAACATGGTGCGGTTGCGCATGGTTGGGCCGTTATAGGCGTGGCAGGCCGGGTCCTCTGGCCGGTATGCCTCGGTCTCGACGATGGCGCCAGACGCGACGCCCTCTGGGCTTTCGTGGACCAGGACGCAGCCTAGCAGGTCAACGGCCACCTGCCTGGGGTCCCTGTCGTAGAACGAAACGCCTAGAATATCCGGGGCGATTCGGGTTCGCCGGTGAGATCCGTGATGCGCCGGGAGAGCTCATCCAGATCCAGACCGGCCTCCGACCTAATCGAAGACTTCAGCAGGGGACGGACTTGGCCTATTTGCATCTGGAGTTCCCTCAGAAGCTCTATCGTGCCGCTTTCGGGACCGACCATGTCCCGCAGGATCGTCCCCTCGGTGCGGCCCGCGACCAGAGGCTCCTTGAGCCCGTCGACGTAGACGTGCGTGCGGCGGCCGGGGCCACGATCCTCCTCTATTGGCACGAGCGCGGCGATGCGATCGGCGCGAACGTACTTGCCGAAGCCTAGAGGTACTATGCGATCAGGCACTATCTTCATGACAAGGGCTCCTTTTCACGTATATTTATAGCATCACCAGAGGATCACACGCCGGTTTCCTTGAGCGCAAACAAGGCGTTCTTGGGCGAGAGAGTGAGCTGGTTGCCTAGCAACGTGCCATCGTTGAAGTCGGGATCCTGGTTCGCGGACCCCCGCAGCCGCCGCAAAGTGTCATCGGGGAACAGGCTCGCCACGTCGAAGGTGAAGATCCGCGTCGAGGGGTTGGCAAACACCACGCCTCTGTCGTACTCCCTGTAGCATCCGTTCTGCGCGGATCGCGCGGTCATCCCCCTTAGGTAAACAGCTCCTCCTCCCTCAGCCTCGAAGCGGAGATGCACAGGGCCGGGTCCGACGTCCTTGAAGTAAAAAGTAGCTTCGAACGGTTGCGCGCCTGCCCACGTGAACTCTGTGCCAGCTGCGGTCGGCGTCGCTCCCGCAGGCGCGGGGCTCACGTCCACACGACGAGCAACCGAGGCGGGGAAGCCTTCGAGCGGCTGCGCCTCGAGGGTCACAGTTACGAAGAGGTCCCGGAGCGGGACGTCTATGCCAGGCAGCATGAACGAAAGAGAGCGACTGGCGCGGCGGGTCGACCTGACGAGCATCGACGCCGCAAGGTCCGAACCTACCCTGGAGAAGGCAACCCCCTCGCCGGTGAAACGCTCGATAAACTGCTGGGTCCAGCTCTCGCCACGCCCACCCAGAAGGTCGGGGGCCTGCGGCGGCGAGGTGAACGGCCGGTCCCAGGGGCTGGCCAAGCCAGTTCGTCACCTGCTCAGTTCCCTGCCAAAGCTCGTCGAAGATCCGCACCCTCGTCTCGCCACCGGGCGCATCTCTCCACACGACCTCGGGCGGCATCCAAACCTCTCCCACGCCGAACCCGAAGGCGGAGTCGGTGAAGAGGGCCGAGGCTAGAGACAGGCGCAGCTTCTCGTAGCTCCTGTCCTGACCCAGGTTTGGCTGTACGAACGTGTTCCTGTCTCTCCCGGGGCGCCTGTCCTTGTGCTTGAAGTTGACGAAGCTGAACTGGCGGTTAGGGGGCGGAGCGCTGTTCTGCTTCCAGTACTTGAAGACGTTCTCGCCCCTGGAGAGGTGATCTAGCTGTATGTCGTACTTGTCCGGGTAGCCTTCGCTCTCTATGCCGTTCAGGAGCCCGAAGCCTCGCGCGTCCTCCGGCGGCTCGTGCCCGTCCGAGAGGAGGATCTTGCCCGGCAGCCGCTCCCGGAGGGCAGCGAGAAAGCGGTTGGTGCCAAGCCCCATCACGTTCACGCCGCCTACCACCCCGCCGTCCGCCCTGCCATCGGCGTTGGCGTCGACTTCCTGCATCGGGCGGCCGAACCGCGCCCTGAAGCTGAGGACATCGAAGACGATCCCGTCGAAAAGTTCGAGGTCTCCTCCGGGCCCCAGCTTCTCGCGCAGGTAATCGGCGAGGACGTCTGCGCAGCCTCGACGTCCCCGGTCGGGCGGGCACACGGTGGAGAGGTTGTATGCCCACAGCGGTATGCTCTCCTGCGGGGTGTTGTTGCGGCGATAGGGGCCCGTCATGACGTGAGCGGCGACGTAGGAGCCCTTCGGGAACGCGCCCCTGCGTGTGCCGTATTTGCCCCGCACGACGGTTATGGTCCTCCCGCGGTTGTTGATGCTCGCCAACCCGACGTGCTCGGCGCTCTCCCAGTTTGGCTTGCCTCCCGCGCCCATGCGCGCGATCACTATGTCGTCGGCGACCCCGGAGCGGTACCTCCTCATGCTGAAGACAGACGTATTGGTCACGCGCAGCACCCTGTCGCGCCTGCTCGACCCGACTCCCCCGGTAAGCCTGGTGCCCCTGTAGTAGAGCCAGTGGCCGTTGTAGAAACGATTCGCCTCGTCGGTCGCCCGACGACCGGTGCCGTTGTAGTGAAGCAAGACTACTTTAGTGGGGTTGCGGGCTTTGTAGTCCACGAAGAACCGAAGGTTGTCCTCTTCCTCAAAGTAGTTCTCCTCGCTGAGAACCTTGCCGGCGATGCCGCCGAGCGGCAGAAACCTCCTCTCCCACTCCGCGAAAGACAGCCCGATCCTGGCATCACCCTCGGGCCTGCGGAAGGAGAAGGCGCGCGGGTGGTCCCCAAACACGTCAAGCTGGAGGGGCGCAGCTAGGCCCCGGCGGCCGGGTCCAGCGACGACCACGCCCAACCCGAGCCCCATGCTTGTAACCAAGAAATCTCGTCGCGTGAGCCTTCGAGTCACCTCTAGCCCCCGATCGGCAACAGTCCGGCGTAGATACTATGCCCTAGCCTCAACCCGGCCGCAACCTGGCGTGTCCCCGATCCAGCGGCTATATTCCGATCGTGGCCGCGCTTAGGAGAGCCAGGAGGTTAGAAGGCGAGCGGGTCGAGCTATTGCGACACGACCCCCATAACTATCGGCTTTACGCCGAGTGGTACGGCGATCCGGAGATCTGGCGCCTGACCAGCTGGGCCGAGGCCCCCCTGAGTCCTTCCGTGGTGGAAAGGCTATTCAAAGACAGGGAACACTCCCCCGTGGACGACTCGTTCGCGATCCATCTTGCGGGCGAACCGACGCCGATCGGCGTCATCAGCCTTATGAACCTGAGCGACGCTAACTCCTCCGGCGAGCTCTCCATCATAGTCGGCCACCCCGACGACCGGCACCAGGGTTTCGGCGCCGAGGCGATCGCGGTTCTGCTCGACTACGCGTTCGGGGAGCTCGGCCTGAACCGGGTTGGGTTGAGCGTTTTCGACTTCAATTTCGGCGCCTACGCCGCGTACGAAAAGCTCGGGTTCCGGGAGGAGGGGCGTCTGCGCAAAGCGCTCAGACGAGACGGCGGGTTTCACGACGCCATCCTGATGAGCGTGCTGAAGAGAGAGTGGATCTCGCCAGACTCCTAGCCCCTGATTCTCGCCCCGAACATTTCCTCGAGCCGGGCAGCGATGCGGTCCACCTCAGCGCTTGCGGCCTCGTCGGTCAGGGTCTCGTCCGCCTGGAAGGTGAGGCCGAGCGCGACGCTCTTGTATCCCTGCTGGACCTGGCGTCCCTCGTACACGTCAAAGACCCTTACGTCGGCGAGGATGGGACCGCGTACCTCCTCGATCGCGGACAGCATCGTCCCAACCGGGACCCGGGAAGGCACCACGACCGCCAGGTCACGGTTAACGGCCGGAACGTTCACGAACGGCTCGAAGCGTGGCGCGGGATCCGGCTCGCAGAATTCGACCGCCAGCTCCAGGGCGGCCACAGGCCAACCGCCCAGGTCGAACCTCTCACTTACCTCCGGATGCAATTCGCCCACCCATCCGGCTTCGGCACCATCTACCAGCACCACCGCGGATCGGCCTGGATGCAGGAACGGTTTCTCTGCGGTCTCGAAACGCGCCGAGGGGACGATACGCTCGACCATACCCTTGGCCTCGAAGAAACCGGCGTCACGCTCGGGGTGGTTCCAGCCGTCCGGGAGGACGGTGCCAGCGAGGAGCACGCCAACCCTGGTCTTTTCGCTCACGCCCATCAGGCGCGAGGCGTCGACTTCGTGTTCGACCGCGCCGGTCAGCCGAAACTCGATCGCCGCTTCGCCCAGGTCGGCCCCGAGCGGTTCTCCGTCGAAAACGGTCCCCACCTCGAACAGGCCAAGGCCGCGCGCCCCGAAGGCGCGGTTGCGGGCAGCGGCATCCAGTAGCCCGGGCAGGATCATGCTGCGCAGGCTGCTGCCCTCCACGCTCAGGGGGTTCCTTATCCTGACGATGCTCGCGTCTCCGGAATCCAGCCGGAGATCCCCGGTCCACCGTTCGGGTCCGAACGGGTAGGTAACCGCTTCAGTTAGGCCGAGATCGGCGAGGACGCGCCGCAGCACCCGAGCCGTGCGTTGGTTATCGGTAAGGCCACCGGGCTGGGACACCCCCGGCAGATCCTCCGGAACTCGCTCGAGGCCGACCAGCCTGCCCACCTCCTCGATCAGGTCGGCTTCCCGCCTGAGATCCCTCCGGAAGGTCGGGACCAGCGCAGAAAGCAGACCGTCCTGGCGCTCTACCTCACAACCGAGTGATTCGAGCCTCGTGGCAGCCGCTTCTGAATCCACCGGCATGCCGAGCAACGCGCTGGCGCGCCGAATCCGCAGCGGCACCAGCCAGGGTTCGACGGGCTCGGGGTAGTCGCTCAGGGTGTCTGGTGAGGCCTGTCCGCCCGGGTTTCTCGTCAACAGCTGGGTGACGCGGTCCATCGCGTAGTCAACCATGTTGGGGTCGAGACCGCGCTCGAATCGGCTCGATGACTCTGTCCGGAGGCCGAGGCGCTGGGACGTCTCCAGGATGTTGCGCCCATCGAAGTTGGCGACCTCGATCAGGACGTCCACGGTCTCGTTCCCCACCTCGGCGTCCTCGGCGCCCATGACCCCGGCTATAACGAGCCCACGCTCCTCGTCCGCTATGACCAGCATGGCTTCGTCCAGCTCGCGCGCAGTGCCGTCGAGCAGCGTTATCCTCTCGCCAGACCGCGCGCGACGCACGACAATGCCCCCGCGGACCTCGGCCGCGTCGAAGGCGTGGATAGGCTGGCCCGTCTCGAGCATTGCGTAGTTTGTGGCGTCGACGATGGCGTTTATCGGGCGCATGCCGGCCGCGAATACGCGGCGCCTCGTCTCGAGCGGCGCCGTGCCTCCCGGCGTCACGCCCGAGACGCGCCGCAGATCGTATCTGGGGCACAGCTCGGGCGCCTCGACGCGCAAGCCAAAGTCGCTCGCGAGCTTGCCATTGCCCTCAAAGGAAGTCTCCGGGACGCGGAAGTCAGTCCGCAATATCGCCGCCAGCTCTCGCGCTACCCCGAGCATTCCCCACAAGTCGGGCCGGTTAGGCGTGACGGCGAGGTCGATCACCGTCTCGGAAACCGGAAAGTAGTCAGCCAGCTGACGTCCGACCTCGAGGTCCCCCTGGAGAACAAGGATGCCGTCGTGATCGTTGGAGATCCCGAGCTCCCGCTCGCTCATCATCATCCCGTGAGAATCCAGCCCGCGCAGCTTCGCCTTCCTCAGCCTGGTGCCGTCGGGCATCACGCTCCCGGGCAGCACGACGGGCACGCGCGAGCCGGGATACGGGTTGGATGCCCCGGCCACGATCTGCACCACCTGCCCGCCGAGATCAACCTTGGCGACCCATAGCCGGTCGGCGTTAGGGTGCGGTCCGAATTCCACCACCTCTCCGACGACGACTTCGCCGTCGAGCACGCCGAGCCGGTACACTCCCTCGACCTCCTGGCTACGCAGCGTGAACAGATCTACGAACTCGTCGGCGGTGAGATCGAAGTCGACGTACTCTCGCAGCCAGCTCAGGGGAACGCGCAATGTTGAACCTCTCTAGTAATTGACGCCGTCGGGTGGAACCAATTCGGGATCAAGACGCTCCGCGTACACCGTCTCTAGAATTGACGGAGAAAGCGAAGGTCTCCCTCGAAAAACATGCGCAGGTCGGGGATACCGTACTTGACCATCGCCATGCGATCCGGGCCCATCCCGAAAGCGAAACCGTTGTACTCCTCCGGGTTATATCCGACCTCCTCCAGGACGGACGGGTCCACCATCCCGGCGCCGAGCATCTCCAGCCAGCCCGCGCCCTTGCAAACCTTGCACTTGGGGTTGCTTCCATCGCAGACGAAGCAGCTCACGTCCAGCTCCACGCTCGGCTCGGTGAACTGGAAGTACCCTGGCCTCAGGCGCACCTGCACGCCCGCGCCGAAGACCTGTCGGGCCATCGCGGCAAGCGTGCCCTTGAGGTGGGCCAGGGTAAGGTCCCGATCCACGGCGAGGCCTTCGATCTGGTTGAACATCGGCGTGTGGGTGGGGTCGGAGTCCCGCCGGTACGTGCGGCCGGGACATACTACGTAGACGGGCGGGTCCTGGGAGAGCATCGTCCGGATCTGGACGGGCGAGGTGTGCGTTCGCAATACCAGGCCCTCGTCCAGGAAGAACGTGTCGTGCTCGCTTCGCGACGGGTGGCCCGGCGGAATGTTCAAGGCGGTGAAGTTGTAGTAGTCAGTCTCGACCTCTGGCCCCTCCGCTACCCTGTATCCCATGCCTACGAAGAAGTCCACGACCTCGTCGATCACGCGCAGCGTCGGGTGCAGGTGGCCCCGCGGGTAAGGGACCCCGGGCAGCGTGACGTCTACGGCCTCCTCCCGCAGGCGATCCTCTCGTTCGGCCGAAGCAAGCTCATCGGTTCTGGCGCCGAGCGCGCCCTCGATCTCGCGTGACGCTATGTTGGCGGATCGTCCAACTACCCTGCGCTCTTCCGGGGATAAAGTGCCTATGCTCTTCTTGATCCTGGTTAGCTCCGCGGACCGGCCGAGGTACTGGACCCTCACGCCCTCGAGTACCGACGTGGTATCCGCGGAGGCCACCGAGGAGAGCGCCTCCGATTTGATGTCTTCGATCCGCTGCGTTACCGCCATAGTGGGCGGTTATGGTAGCACACGAGAATATGCCTCGTAGAGCAGGATCGACGCCGCAATCGCGGCGTTCAGGGAGGCGGCTTGCGAGGGCACCGTCACCTTCGTTCGGGCGGCCTCTGCCACTTCCGCGGGCAGCCCTCGTCCCTCCGCTCCGACCAGGATTACGAGCTTGCCCTGGTAGAGACCGTCCGGCGACGCTCCCCCCCTCGGAACAGCCGCGACGGAGCCGAAACCGGCGCGGGTCGCCATCGCCAGGAAGCTCAGGGGTTCAATCTCCCGCGAGACGGGCGTGTGGAACAGGGAGCCCATCGTCGCACGCACGGTTTTCGAGTTGTACAGGTCGGCGCACCCGGTAGACAGGGCGACCCCAGCGTCGAAGGCGTAGGCCGACCGGATAACCGCGCCGACGTTCCCCGGGTCCTGCACCCCGTGCAGGAGCACGATCCGATCTCGCTGCGTCAGCAATTCTTCGGCGGAGACATCTATGTAGGAGAAAACCCCCACCGGGCCGGTGGGGGTTGTGAGCGCGGAGAGGCGTCTTACCTGTTCGGGCTCGGTGAAAAGCGCGCGAGGCGGATCCTCGGATTCCAGGACCAGGTTCTCACCTTCCGCCAGAAAGAGGCGCTCCGCCTCGCGATGCTTCTTGGCTCCCAGCTTCGCCGCCCGCTTGAGGGAGAAGCCAGGCGGCGGCCGGTGGTCAGTCCCCGCCAGCCTGAGCCCTCGCCGCCTTGTCGACATCACCGACGGTTATGCGGCCGTCCTTGCCCGTGCCCTCGACAGCAGAGAGATCCACGCCAAGCTCCTCGGCCTTGCGCTCGGCCGCCTCCGTGGCGTGGGCCTTTCCTTCCTCCTCGGCGGCGACCTCCACGTCGTCGATGATGACCTGACCCTCCGCGCCTGTCGGCTCGACGGACTCCAGATCGACGCCCAGATCTTCGGCTCTCTCCTCGGCGGCATCGGTTGCCTCTACCTCGGCATCCTCTTGGCGCTCGGCCGCTTTCTTGGGTGCCTTACGCTTCGCCTTCGGCTTTTTCCTGGCCAGCTCGGCGGTTTCTCGCGCCTTTCTGTCGACCTCGATGCGCCTCTCGACCGTCTCTCCGTTCAGGGCGTTCTTCGCCTGGGCGACGATGACAGCGAAAGCCTCCGGCTCGGTTGCGGCGAGGTCGGCCAGGATCTTGCGGTCGAGGTCGATCTCGGCCAGCCTCAGACCGTACACGAAACGCGAGTAGGACAGCCCATGCTCGCGAACCCCGGCGTTGATGCGCTGGATCCAGAGCGCCCTGAAGTCGCGCTTGCGCTGCTTGCGACCCTGGTAGGCGTAGACACCGCTCTTCCAGACCTGCTCCTTGGCCCGCTTGTAGGAGGTGTGCTTGGTTCCCCTGTAGCCCTTGGCCTGCTCGAGCACCTTGCGGCGCTTCTTGCGGGCGTGGACGCTGCGCGCTACGCGAGCCAACTACTTCACCCCCAGGAGACGCTTGATGCGCTTTTCGTCAGCGGGGTTGACGACGGTCTCCCTGTTGAGACGCCGCTTGCGCCTGGTGCTCTTCTTCTGGAGAAAGTGGTTGTGGCCAGACCTGCGGCGCTTGAGCTTGCCCTTTTTTCGAACCTCGAAGCGCCCGGCGGCGCCCTGGTGGGTCTTCGTCTTCGGCATGGATCTCCTCCGCGTTTGTTCTTCCGTCGCTATTTCTGCGGGGCTGGCGGCACGGGAGATAGGCCGCTTCGCACCCAACGATGCGCTATTGTATCAAACTGTTGCTTAGCTGCGAGTCGCCCTCTCGCGCCGGTCGCTGGTCTGAGGGGCCTCCTGAGAGGGTTGCGCCTCCTTGTTTTCCTTTCTCGGGGCCATGACCATGACCATGTTGCGGCCGTCGAGGTTTGGCTGGCTCTCGACGCGTCCGATCTCCTCGAGGTCGCTGGCGACCCTGCGCAGCAGTCTCTCACCAAGCTCGGGATGCTGCACCTCTCGGCCCCGGAACATGATCGTGACCTTCACCTTGTCGCCGCCGCGCAAGAATCGCTCTACGTGGCCGCGCTTGGTGTTGAAATCGTGGTCGCCTATCTTGGGACGGAGCTTCATCTCCCGCACGTTGACGTTGACCTGCTTCTTGCGGGCGGCCTTGCGGGCCTGCTCCTTCTGGTACTTGTATTTGCCGTAGTCCATGAGGCGTACCACCGGCGGGTTTGCGTTCGGGGCCACCTCTACGAGGTCCAGATCCAACCGCTCGGCGTAGTCGCTCGCCTCACGGATGTGCTTTATCCCGAGTTGCTCTCCGTCGGCCGCGATCAACCGCACGGAACGGGCTCGGATCTGACCGTTGATTCTCGGTTCTTCTTCAGTTGCTACTGTGCACCACTCCTCTCAAAAACCAGACTTGGGGGCCGACGGTTCGCCCGACGATTGGTTCTCTCTAAGGCGTCGAACTGACGCGGACCCCAGCTACCTTCTTGATTATACCCCTCGCCGACCGCTCCTGTCCATAAGGTCACCGGCGCTCCGCGGACTCCCGCAGCACCCTTTCGGCGAAGGATCCAACGCTCACGGCCTCCTGCCGTTTGTCTCCGCGCCTCCTGACGTTGACGGTCCGCTCTCCGACCTCGGCGTCGCCAACGATGAGCAGGTACGGTATCTTCTGTCGTGCGTTGCCCCTGATCTTCTTCTGCATGCTGTTGGCCGAGTCGTCTACCTCGGCGCGCACGCCCCTATCGGAGAGTTCATCCCGCACGTCTCGGGCGTAGCCCAGGTGCCTGTCCGCGACGGGGATAACCACCGCCTGCACGGGCGAGAGCCACACGGGAAAGGCACCGGCGTAGTGTTCGATCACCACGGCCAGGAAACGCTCCGTCGTCCCCGTGACGGCGCGGTGCAACAGTACCGGCGTGTGGGTCTTGCCGTCCTCGCCCACATACTCGCAGCCGAGCCTGCCCGGTTGGAAGAAGTCCACCTGTATGGTCGAGAGCTGCCACTCGCGGCCGAGCACGTCCTTAGCGATGAAGTCCGCCTTAGGTCCGTAGAAGTTGGCCTCTCCGACCCCGGGATAATAGTCGATGCCCGAGGCTTCGAGCGCGCTGCGTAGTGAGTCCTCCGCGCGCGACCAGCGTTCGTCGCCAGCCAGGTACTTGGGATCGTCTGGGTCACGCAAAGATAGCCTCACCCGGTAGTCCGTGAACCCGTAGGTGTCAAGAACCTCGCGGATGATCTCGAGCGCGCGCCCGAACTCTTCCTGGATCTGATCCTCGGTGCAGAAAACGTGGGCGTCGTCCTGGGTGAGCGCCCGCACCCTGGTCAGGCCAGTGAGCTCGCCGCTCTTCTCGTACCGGTAGAGCGTCGCGAACTCGGCGTAGCGCAACGGCAAGTCGCGGTAAGAGTGCGCCTTAGAGTTGTAGAGCGTCATGTGGCTCGGGCAGTTCATCGGCTTGAGCCGGTAGCGAGTGTCTCCGTCGACCATCGGCGGGAACATCGAGTCGTTGTAGTGCTCGAGGTGACCGCTCCTGGCGTACAGCTTCTCGTTTACCAGGTGCCCGGTCCAGACGTGATCGTAGCCGTGGCGAGTCTGGACCTCGCGCACGTAGCCCTCCATCAGGTGCCGCATGGTCTCGCCTTTTGGCAGGAAGAGCGGTATACCAGCCCCGACCTCCGGCGAGAAGGTGAATAGCCCAAGGTCTTTCCCGATCTTGCGGTGGTCTCTCTCCCTGGCTTCCTGGAGGCGCCTGAGGTAAGCCTTCAGTTGCTTCTCGGTCGGCCAGGCGGTGCCGTAAACGCGGGTAAGCATCTGCTTGTTCTCGTCGCCGCGCCAGTAAGCACCGGCGATGTTCTGCAGCTTGAACGCGCCAAGCGCGCCCGTGCTCGGCACGTGCGGTCCTCGGCACAGGTCGAAGAACCCTCCCTGACGATAGACCGAGATGTCGCCGTCCTCGAGGTCGCGGATGATCTCCAGCTTGTACGGGTTGTCCGCGTACAGCCGCTCGGCCTCCTTTTTCGAGACGTCTTCGCGCTCGATCGGGAGGTCGCGCTCGATTATCTCGCGCATCTTCTCCTCGATACGTGGCAGGTCCTCGTCGGAGATCCTACCCTCCACCTCGATGTCGTAGAAGAAGCCGTCCTCTATGGGCGGCCCTAGGGTTAGCTTGCTCCCCGGGTACAGCTCCACGATGGCCTGCGCCATGGCGTGCGCCGTGGAATGCCTCAGTACCTCGAGTCCCTCGGGCGAATCCTTCGTGACAACCTCGAATCGACCGCCGCCGTTGAGCGGCTCGTCGAGGTCGACGAGCCTCCCGTCGAGCTTGGCGACGACGGCGTCTCGCAGCAAGCGAGGGCCGATCCTCCCGGCGACATCGCGGGCGCGCTCGCCCGGTCTTATCTCGAGTTGGTTCCCATCAGGGAGCGTAACCGCCGCCATAAGCCTCCCTCCGGTCGGCGCTTTCAGCCCTCGACTCTCGGCCGCGGGCCCTGCCGTCCGGTGCGTTCGTCATTAGCCAATCGACTGACCTTCCATAGAGAAGATGCTACCAGGAAAAGTACCACGCAACGCGCGTCCGCGGACACGGATTCCGAAGGTCAAACGCTGGGAGCTACCACGGATTCGGAGTCCCCAGAAGCTGCAAACCCCTAAGTTTGGCTTCTTACGATCCTTCTAGGATCTCGTCCAGAATCAGGCCGTAGCGCGTGTAGGCCCGGAGCGCCACTGCGTACTCGGCGGTGTCGTATGCGGTCTCCGCCCGCCTCTGGCCCCAGTAGATCTGGCGCCATCCGGCGTACTCGGCGTTCGCCGCTCCAGGTGGCAGCCGTTTTGCAACCTCGCCACCGTACAGACCAAGCAGCGGTCGCAGCTCGGCCAGTTCGGCCGCGGAGAAGGCGTCGTACGCCGCCTCGAGCCTTTGCAGCGCCTCGAAGTCCTCGTTGTAGTCGAGCAGCTCGACGAGCAGGCCTCCAAGCTTGGCTTCGAGTTCCCCATGCAGCACCTCCAACTCGTGTACCCGGCGCTCTGCGTCCAGGTGGCTCCTCACGAATTCCTCCAGCTCTTCTGCGGTCTCGGGGTCACCCTCCGATCCGTGTATAAACCCTAGGAACCTGTTCAGGAGACTTCGGCTCCGGCGCGCATCCATTCTTAGCCGAGGTACTTCGGAGTATCGGATCTCGTTAAGCACCTCCTGGGCCTCGCTCGCGATCCTGTAGGCCCGGAGGATGTGCCCCCTTTCGATGAAGTGCTTTGTCAGGATCTCCCACAGCGGCTCGAATCCGCAAATCTCCTCCAGCCGTTGCACGACCTCTTCCAGATCCAGCTCGACGTCAGCCGCCACGCGGGCTATGGTAGCGAACACCCCCCACTTCATGTCACCGAGCAATTGCCGGCGCTCGGCGGCCCCGACCGGAGATTCGGGGAAGTCCAGGTCGCAGAAAAACTCCTCGGCGTCGAGAAGCATGCTGAGCGTGTCGGGCGGTATACGACGCAGCGTGCCGACCATCTCGCGCATACCCGCGCCATCGTCCTCGAGCAACTGGTCCAGCGCCCTGCGGGCGCCGGCGGCGACCGGGATCACGACGTTCAGGCTCTCATCGAGCTGCGATGCGATCTTCGCGCTTAGCTCGGTACGACGCGCGAGTAGCTCAGGCTGCAACTCGATCTTCGACAGGACACCGATGGCGTTCAGTGCGCTCGATCGCCCACCTGTGGTCTCGGCAAATTCCCGCAAGAACGCCTGATCCGTGACCCTGGCTACCTGACCAACGAGATAGATGACAGCATCCGCTGTGTCGCCAAGCCTCCTGGTATCCTGGTCGTGGCGGTCGCGCAGCTGGCTGTTCAGCCGCATGAACTCCGCCGTCCGATCCCGGTGCTCGTCCACCACGGCCCCGGTACCGGGCGTATCCACAAGCGTGATCTGGCGCAACAGAGGGTTGGGCAAGAGGTATTCCAGATGGTCGATGCCATCCGCCCGCCGCAGGGTCTCGAGGTCGTTCCCTTGCAAGCCGTCCAGAAACTCCTTGCTCTCCTCGGTGACCTTCCCGCCACGCCAATGACAGCGGACGTGGTGCTGGGGGTCGGGGTGTCCGTAGGTAAAATAGTTGATTGTCGCCGTCGTCTCGG
Organism: uncultured Rubrobacteraceae bacterium; assembly: GCA_963800975.1. Classification (GTDB taxonomy): domain Bacteria; phylum Actinomycetota; class Rubrobacteria; order Rubrobacterales; family Rubrobacteraceae; genus JALYGY01. Next base: position 296,100 of record CAWDDB010000008.1, read on the forward strand.
TAGTTCCAACCTTCGCCAGGTCCTCCCCAAGCAAGGCGTTTACGAAGGTGCTCTTTCCGACCTTCACCCGTCCCACCACGGCGACAACGCAGGGATGACGCACCTGCGCGGCCAGTCCCTCCATTCGCTCCGCCAGCTCGACCGGCAAACCCGCCTCCCGCAGTCGCTCTGCCGCCCGATGCAGGATGGCGATCAGGGTCTCCTCGTTCACGTCCAGCCGCCATCCTCCCGCAGTTCAGCGCCTGCGTCTCCTGCCATTAGCGCGGAGCGGCATCCTCGCGACGCTTGATCCACAATTTCCGGGGCGCCTCGTAGGAGCACCTAGCTGCCTTCGTCGGCCGGTGCGGGCGACGCTTCCGTAGACGACGGATCCGGGGACGACGGGTTCGGCGACGACGGGTCCGGGGTCCACGGTTCCGGGGTCCAAGGGTCTGGGGACGCGGGGGGAGACGCCCCCGGAGCCGGTTCTCCAGGCGTGCCCACGACGTCCGGGGAGGGTTCCTGGGTAGGTCCGGGGCTGCTCTGATCAGTAACCGTGGCGTCGTCCACGCCTGTATCGGTCTGCGCGTCGGCGGGTCCCGTGCCTACCGTGATCTCGACGCTCGTCCCTACCTCGACGCTCTTTCCTTCACCCCCTTTGGGGTCTTGCCCGATCACACGGTCCTTGTCCTCAGCCGAGCTCTTCCTGAACTTCCCCTCGACCTGGAATCCCTTTTCCGCGAGGATCCGCACGGCTTTTTCGCGCGTCTCCCCCTTGACGTCGGGAAGGTTCACGCCCCTGCTGAGGTCCACGGAGATAGACGACGAGGGTTCTGCCATCTTTCCGGCCGCCGGGTCCTGGCCGACGACCGTGCCGATTGGCTTCCGGCTATCCACCTTGTCTCCCTCGACGACCTCGAACTCCTCGCCCGCTATGCTACGCGCCTCCTCCAGGGAGGCCGCGCCGGCCAGGTCTGGCACCTTGACTTCCTCGACCGTGTCGCGGGTCAGGGTGTAGGCGCCCCAGCCGAGCAAGCCGAGGAGCAATATCGCCCCGAAAAGGATCAAGCCAATTAGCGGCGCCCGGGAGGTGCTCTGCTCGCCGTCGTCCGCCTCCTGCGCCGGGCTCTTCGAGTACGGCGAATCGCTTCTCTTGGATTCCGCCAGCGACCCTGGCGCGCCCTCCACGGATGCCCCTCCTGCCGGCGACCGATAGCCCGGCGGGACGCCTCGCACCCAGGCCTTCCCGTCGTGATAGTTCCACTCGCCCGTCGCGGCCGACTTTGCCCACCAGCGGCCCTGTTTGTCGAGCACCATAAGCCGCTGACGCTCGGCGTCGAACTCCCGATCGTTGATACTACCCGAACGGCGCTTTCGCACCAGCTCCCCGTACCGGCGGTCCGCTTCCTCGAAGTCCAGGTTACGGTCTCGAAAGGCCATAACTCACCCGCTCGCTCTACTCATCGTACGGCCACGTTGAAGGCGGCCTTCTCGGTCATCGCATTGCGGTCCTGGTTGAAGATCGCCCACCTCTTGCGACCGGAGTCATACCAGACGCCGACGGAATGGTCGTTGTAGGTGCCGCCTCTCCCACCGGGGTTCCAGTTCTGCGTGACGATGAGGACCGCGTCGGGGTTACCGTTGGTCAGGGGGTTGTCTATGTATGTGCTGTTGGCCGAGATGTTGTTGGCCGAGGCGCGGTGGACGAATACCGCATCGAACCCCGTACCCTGCGACTGCCCGTCCTGTCCCCCCTGCCCCGAACCTCCCTCCTGTCCAAACCCTACAAGCTCGCCGACTCGGGGAAGCCCCTCGCCCTGGAGATAAGGCACCAGCACCCAGACAACGAGGACCGCACCTATTAGTGCGGTCCCGAAAAGCCCGATCCAGAGCGGCAATCTCCGGCGCCGGGTTGCTCCGCCTCCCTCGGACGGGAGACGCTTCGCCGGTAGCTCGCTCCTCGCGGTCTCGGGGTCCTGGTAGTTTGGAGGGTAGGCCCGCACCCAGTTGCCGCCGTCGCGGCGGTGCCATTCCCCGGCCTCGCCAAGCTTGGCCCACCAGCGGCCCTCCTCGTCACGGACCATGAGCTCCTGGAGCCTCGCCTCGAACTCTTCGTCGCTGATGTTGCCGGCGTCGCGCTGGCGCGCGAGTTCGGCGTATTGGCGGTCGGCATCCTCGAAACTCTCTCCCCGAGCCCTAAAGTCCACCGCTAATCCCTTTCACGTGAGGTACCAGGTCAATCCGGGAGGTCAGGCGGCATGACCTGAGCCGACATAGTGGACGGGGGAGCATCGGATCCGCCACCGGCAGAGCCGGACACCCATCTCCAGATCTTGACCGCGCGGTCGTAACCTCCGCTGGCGAGCAGCCGACCCTCCGCGCCGATCGCGACGGACGCCGTCCCTTCCGGGTGCCCGGAAAGGATGGAGAGCGGCTCTCCGGTCCGCGAGTTCCAGACTTTGATCTTGCCGTCCGCGCCGCCGCTGAGGATCTGCCTTCCGTCCGAGCTCACTGCGACGGAAAGGGCCGGCCCCGAATGCCCGGCGACGGCGTACAGTAATCGGCCATCCTCCAGGCTCCAAGTCCTGATCACACCGTCCTCTCCGCCGGTCGCGAGGAGACGCTCGTCCGGGCCGACGGCCACGGATCTCACCCAGCCCGGGTGCTCGAAGATGTGGAGGGTTTCGTCGGTCCCGAGATCCCTGACCCTGGCCGTCCCGTCCGCGCCACCCGAGGCGAGCAGCCGCCCCTCGGAGAAGAATACAACCGACAGAACCCAGTGCGTGTGCCCCCCGAGGGTGCGAAGCGGCTCGCCGGTCTCGAGGTTCCACAGCGTGATCTCTGCGTCGGCGCCGCCCGAGGCGAGGAGCCGACCGTCCTCCCCAATAGCCACGCAGAAGACCCAGTCTGAATGGCCGAGTTTGTGGAAGGGTTCCCCGTTCGGGAGCTTCCATATCCTGACGCTCCGGTCGAAGCCGCCGCTGGCGATAAGCCTACCGTCTGGGCTGAAGGTTACGGAGTTGACCCTTCCCGTGTGCCCGGCGAGCGCGCCGACAGACTGTCCGCTCTGCACGTCCCAACCCATGACCACGTGATCCGAGGCTCCGCTGGCGAGGAAGCGCCCATCGGGGCTGAACGCGACGGAGTGGACCTCCCTCGAGTGTCCGGTCAGGGTGTGGGCGAGGACGACCTCTCCCCGGCTGCCGGAGGTGCCCGTCGGCGGGATCTGTCGTCCGAGGACCGCCTCCTTGACGTCGCCCATTACCTCGCTCTCTACGCCGGAGGTCCGATGCCGCTCCAGCCCCAACTCATCCGCCAGCGCCCCGAGCCACTCGGCCTCGAGCCCGCTGAGCTTCCCGTCCGCCCAGGCCATCTCCACGGCCTGGTGGTAGCGCCGCAACAGGAGGTCCTCCTTGGAGTCGCCCAGGATCCGAACCTCGACCTCGCGGGCCTCCTCCCTGCTCACGCCCAGCTGGTCCGCGGACGCTTCCAGCCGGTCTGCCTCTACCCTGTTCAGCTTCTTACCCCTAACGGCCTCGACCGCCACGCGGTATTGTTGGAGGTGCGGTGGAGTGGCGGTAACCGGAGCGTCGGTTCTCGGCGGCTTTGGCGTGGGCTTCTCGCCCCACAGGATGTTCGTGTAGTGGGCCGCACCAAGGGCGACGGCCACGTCCCTCTTGTCGAACCCCAGCGGGCTCACCGGGAGAGTCTCTTCAAGCGTCCGTACTACCAGGGGCACGCGTACGGAGCCTCCGACGAGCACGACGGTATCTACCTCATGGCCCGCCGCTTGGGCCTGATCGAGGATCTCCGTGGTCAGGCGCGTGGTGGTCTCGACGTACTCGCCTATAAGCTCCTCGAACGTAGCGCGGTCCACCTCATGCTCGAAATAGATGGGGCCGTTTTCCGAGGACAGATACTGGTTGAACTTCCCCCGATCCCGGTAAGTGAGGCTCTCCTTGCGCCTGCGGCAGGCTCCCAGGAAGGTCAGGTCCACGGCCCGCGACAGGCTTATGGGCCGGCCTAGGTTTTCGCGGGCGACCTCGTCGCAGTAGTGGTAAAGCGCGAGGTCGAAGTCTTCTCCCCCGCAGCGCTCCATGCCCTTGGGCTCCATCGCCACCTGGAACGACTCGCCCTCGTTGTCCAGCACCGCCAGGTCGAACGTCCCGCCGCCCAGATCGTAAACCAGGACGTGGTTGCCCACGTCGAGGCCCGCCCTGGCGTAGGCCAGGGCCCCGGCCGCCGGCTCCTCCAGTAACGCCACCTCGTCGAAGCCCGCCAGGCGGGCGGACTCTTCGACCTTCTGCCGCTGCAAGACGTTGAACTCCGCAGGACAGGTGATGACGACCCGGTTGACCTCTTCGTGGAAGTGGCCGTCTTCGGCATCGCGCTTCAGCTTCTTGAGGATCTCGGCGGCAACGCCCACCGGGCGGACGTAACGACCGCCGGGCAGGGCGATCCTGGGCGGGGAGAGAAGATTTCGCTTGATGCTCGCCACGGTATTTCGGAAGATCTCGTCGCGACGCACCCTGTCCGTCGAGACGTCCTGGATCAGGCTTTCGACGGGCTCGCCGACGAGGACGTCGTTCCCATCGAAGTGGACCAGCGAAGGGGTTTTCGGCTGCCCCTCGGCGTTCAGAATGACCTCGACTTCGCCCGTACGCGGGTCGTGCCAGGCGGCGCTAGAGTTGGTGGTGCCGAAGTCTATGCCGAGAGACGGGACGTACGCGCCTATAATTCTAAACCTCCAGCGCGACGGTCTACGATGATACCCGGGCTGCAGGCACTTGCGGCGTCCGGTTCTGGCTCATCGCGCTTCCAAGGGACTTGCCTATATTATCCCACACCGCCAGTTGTTCCTGGGCCTTTTTCGTGCCAGTTTCGCGGTCGTCGTGACCAAGTTGCATCGTCTCCTTGAGACGCGCTATCTCCGCCTGCGATTCCTTGGATTTTTTCGCGACCAGTTCGCGCACGTACTCGTTCACCATGAGGTCGAGATCCCTGAAGTACTCGTCGACCCGGCTGTAGCTTCCGGACACGAGGTCGACGTCGAAAAAGTAACGGCGCGCCTTCTGGAACTGCTCCGCGAGACGTATCCGCAACTGCTGCTGGGCGGTCGTGACCTGGCCCGCGAAGGCGCCCTTGATCCCGCCGCCTACCAGCCCCGCGAGCAGCGGGACGGCCACGAACGGCATCACCGTCGACGCGAGCGCCGCCGCCGCAACCGAGGGCGCAACCAGGGACGCCATCCCGCTGACGCCTAGCACGAGCATCCCCCCGCCCGCCGCGCTCCTGAGCGCCATGAAGTAGTCGCGCTTGAACTTATCTCCCGGGTCTGCGCTGTCGGGGAAGACGGGCACTTCGGGGTCCACCGGGGCGCCGATGTCGTCCACGGCGTCGGCGAAAGGACCGAGCAGCACGACGCACCGCCGCTGTACCTCGTCGCAGATCCGCGCCCACTCGTTCACGGCCGCCGTGATGATCTCGCCAGGCATCTCTTCGGCTACCCGGTTCGCCTGCCTGAACGAACCGACCTTGTCTATCTTGGCCTTCTGGACCAGCTCGATGTCGCTGCCCGGCTGCATTATGTTGGAGAAGCTCTGCTTACCGACCGAAGTGGCCCGCTGCAAGTTCTCCCTCAGCTCCCGGTACTTCTGGCCCTGAATTCCCCACTCGGCGTCGAAGCGCCGCTTGCCTTCCGTGGCGACCTGCTGCAGTTTCGCCTGCTGCTCCTTTGACTGTGTGGTCAGACCGGCGAGGCGACCGGCGAGCACCTTGCGGCCTGTGGCGTGGTAGTTGACGGCGAGCGCCGCGGCCCCGGCGGTCCGGCCCTGGCCCGAGACGCGGGCCAGGAACGCTTGCAGCGCGGCGGCCAGCTCGTTGTAGCGGCTCGCCGCCAGGTAGGCCTGTCTCATCTTCTCATCGGCGGAAGCCGCCGCGCCCAGGTTCGTGCTGGATATCGGCCAGACCCGGGTGTCGGTCAGCCTGCCCTTGAACCTCCCACCGAGGATCTCCTGGCTGCGGACCTGGATGCTCTGCCAGTCGTCCCTGGAGTACTGGTCGATCTTCGTCTGGATAAAGAAGATGTTCCTCGTTACGGTCAGGATCTGCTCGATGAACTTCAGGTCGTCCTCGATCACAGGCTGACTCGATTCGAGAACGAAGATCACCGCGTCCGCCTCCGGCACGAAGCGGTGCGTGATCCGAGCGTGTCCGGCATACAACGCTCCGAGGCCCGGCGTATCCAGAATCGAAACGCCTCTAGGCAAAAACCGGATCGGCACGTCCACCTCGATCCAACGGATGATCTCTCTGGGAGCGGGAACAGCCCCGGCGTCGAGCATCACCTGTGAGCCATAAGTGGAGAGCTCCTCGACCCCGATCTCACGCGTGGAGCCGTCCTCGAACCGCAAACGGCACGCTTCCCGCTCGGAGGGACGGATGTTGAAGACCTGGCTGGTAGCGACGTCCACATCGGTCGGCAAGAGATCACGACCTATCAGGGCATTGACGAAGGTGCTCTTTCCTCTTTTCGCCTCGCCGACAACGAGCACCTTGTACGAGTTTTCCCGTAGCTTCTCGCGGTAACTTTCGAGGGCGGGCGGGGGGCCCGCCAGCTCGAACTCGTCGGCCCTCGCGATCAATTCGTCGAGGACGGCGACGGTCTGCTGGCGAACCCCCTCGGTCTGCCCTGGCGTGTCGGCTGAGCTCGTCACTAACTCAGCGGGTCGTCGAGGGTTGGGTCGGTCGTGGGCGGCGGAGGCGCGAGGCTCGGGTCCGTGAGCGTCGGGTCGGCAAACGTCGGATCGGGGGCCGCGCTCGGCTCCGCGAAGGTCGGGTCGAGGGTCGCCGGATCGACGGTCGGGCCCGGTGCCGTAGGATCGAGCAAGTTCGGGTCGATGGTCTCCCCCGGCGCATTCGGGTCGAGGGCGTTCGGATCGACGGTCGGGCCCGCTGCTGTGGGATCGAGCAGGGCGGGATCGACGGTCGGGCCTGGTGCGTTCGGGTCGAGCAGGTCCGGGTCGATCGTGGGTCCCTCGGCCTCCGGATCGAGCAACGCGGGATCGACGGTCGGACCCGGCGCGTTCGGGTCGAGCAAGTCGGGATCTACGCGCGACAGGGCCTCACCGTCCGGCTCGGGTTCCGGAACATCGTCTACCTCGAGCGGGCGCACTCCCCCTTCATCCGCCTCGGGTGCTGTGGGCTCTCCGGCGTCCTCGGGCGCGAATGTCCGTAAGGCAGTCGGGCTGAGCTCTTCGAGCATCGCCGGGTTCTCCTGGACCTCGTTGACCAGGGCCGGGTTCTGCTGCATGGCGGCGGTTATGCCCGGGTCCCGGGCGATCGCCTCGACCATGTCGGGGTTCTCTTCGAGCGCGTTGACTATGGCGGGATTCTGTTGAATGACGTTCACCAGATTCGGATCCTGCCCGAGCGCGTTGACGATCAACGGGTTCTGCTGGATGACGTTAACCAGGTTCGGGTTGTCCCCAAGCGTGTTGACAACTACCGGGTTCTGCTGGATCACGTTGACCAGGCTCGGGTTGTCGGCCGCCGCGTTGATGATTGCCGGGTTCTGCTGGATCACGTTTACGGCGTTCGGGTTTTCCCCGAGCGCGTTCACTATGAGCGGGTTCTGCTGGATGACGTTCACCAAGTTGGGGTTCTCGCCCATCGCGTTCACTATCAATGGGTTTTGCTGGATCACGTTGACCAGGTTCGGATTCTCGCCCATCGCGTTCACTATGAGCGGGTTCTGCTGGATGACGTTCACCAGGTTGGGATTCTGCTCCAGCGCGTTCACTATGAGCGGGTTCTGCTGGATGACGTTGACCAGGTTGGGGTTGTCCGCCGCTGCATTCACTATAAGGGGGTTCTGCTGGATGACGTTGACCAGATTCGGGTTGTCCGCCGCGGCATTGACGATCAATGGGTTTTGCTGGATGACGTTAACCAGGTTCGGGTTGTCGCCGAGCGTGTTGATGATGGCCGGATTCTGCTGGATCACGTTGACCAGGTTCGGATTCTCGCCCATCGCGTTGACGATGACCGGATTCTGCTGGATCACGTTGACCAGGTTCGGATTATCCCCGAGCGCGTTGACGATCAACGGGTTTTGCTGGATCACGTTGACCAGGTTCGGGTTGTCGCCCATCGCGTTGACGATGACGGGATTCTGCTGGATCACGTTGACCAGGTTCGGGTTATCCCCAAGCGCGTTGACGATCAACGGGTTCTGCTGGATCACGTTGACCAGGTTGGGGTTCTCGCCCAGCGCGTTCACGATCAGCGGGTTCTGCTGGATGACGTTGACCAGGTTCGGGTTCTCGCCCATCGCGTTGATGATCGCGGGGTTCTGCTGGATCACGTTGACCAGGTTGGGGTTGTCGGCCGCGGCGTTGATGATCGCGGGGTTCTGCTGGATCACGTTGATCGCACCCGGGTTGTCCGCCAGGGCGTTCACGATCAGCGGGTTCTGCTGGATCACGTTGACCAGGTTCGGGTTCTGTCCAAGCGCGTTGACGATCAGCGGGTTCTGCTGGATCACGTTGACCAGGTTCGGGTTGTCGCCCAGCGCGTTTACGATGACCGGATTCTGCTGGATCACGTTGACCAGGTTCGGGTTGTCGCCCATCGCGTTGACGATGACGGGATTCTGTTGGATCACGTTGACCAGGTTCGGGTTATCCCCAAGCGCATTGACGATCAACGGGTTCTGCTGGATCACGTTTACCAGCGTTGGGGTTCTCGCCCAGCGCGTTCACGATCAGCGGGTTCTGCTGGATGACGTTGACCAGGTTCGGGTTCTCGCCCATCGCGTTGATGATCGCGGGGTTCTGCTGGATCACGTTGACCAGGTTGGGGTTGTCGGCCGCGGCGTTGATGATCGCGGGGTTCTGCTGGATCACGTTGATCGCACCCGGGTTGTCCGCCAGGGCGTTCACGATCAACGGGTTCTGCTGGATGACGTTCGTCAAATTGGGGTTGTCCGCCGCGGCGTTCACGATCAGCGGGTTCTGCTGGATCACGTTAACGAGGTTCGGGTTCTCGCCGAGCGTGTTGACGATCAACGGGTTCTGCTGGATCACGTTGACCAGGTTCGGGTTGTCGCCCAGGGCGTTTACGATGACGGGATTCTGCTGGATGACGTTGATCAGGTTCGGGTTCTCGCCAAGGGCGTTCACGATCAGCGGGTTCTGCTGAATCACGTTGACCAGGTGGGGGTTCTGCTCGACCTGCTCCACGAGCCGCGGCGCGAGGGTCGGGCCAGGCGCGGTCGGGTCCGTGAGCTCTGCAGGGAGAGTCGGGGCCTGCTCGGCAAGCTGGTTGACGATCGCCGGGTTCTGCTGGATCTGGTTGACCAGGGCAGGATCCTGCGCGACCGCGTGGGCCGCAGCCGGATTCTGAGCGAGCGCGTTCACGATCGCCGGGTTTTGCTGGATGACGTTGACCGCATCGGGGTTCTCCCCGAGGGCGTTCACTATCAACGGGTTCTGCTGGATCACGTTGACCAGGTTGGGGTTCTCGCCCATCGCGTTCACGATGACGGGGTTCTGCTGGATGACGTTAACCAGGTTGGGGTTCTGCTCCATCGCGTTCACGATGACGGGGTTCTGCTGGATCACGTTGATCAGGTTCGGATTCTCAGCAGCGGCGTTCACTATCAACGGGTTCTGCTGGATGACGTTCACCAGGTTCGGGTTGTCCGCCGCGGCGTTCACGATCAGCGGGTTCTGCTGGATCACGTTAACGAGGTTCGGATTCTCGCCGAGCGTGTTGACGATCAGCGGGTTCTGTTGGATGACGTTGACCAGGTTGGGGTTCTCGCCCATCGCGTTCACGATCGCGGGGTTCTGCTGGATGACGTTTACCGCACCCGGGTTGTCCGCCAGGGCGTTCACGATCAGCGGGTTCTGCTGGATCACGTTGACCAGGTTGGGGTTGTCCCCCATCGCGTTGACGATCAGCGGGTTCTGCTGGATCACGTTAACCAGGTTCGGGTTCTCGCCGAGCGTGTTGACGATCAGCGGGTTCTGCTGGATGACGTTGACCAGGTTGGGGTTCTCGCCCATCGCGTTCACGATCGCGGGGTTCTGCTGAATCACGTTAACCGCGTTGGGATTGTCGCCCAAAGCGTTGACGATAGCCGGGTTCTGCTGAATCACGTTCGCCAGGTTCGGGTTGTCCGCAGCAGCATTCACTATGAGCGGGTTCTGCTGGATGACGTTGACCAGGTTCGGATTATCCCCAAGTGCGTTGATGATGGCCGGATTCTGCTGGATCACGTTGACCAGGTTCGGATTCTCGCCCATCGCGTTGACGATGAGCGGGTTCTGCTGGATGACGTTTACCGCACCCGGGTTGTCCGCCAGGGCGTTCACTATCAACGGGTTCTGCTGGATCACGTTGACCAGGTTGGGGTTGTCCGCCGCAGCGTTCACGATCAGCGGGTTCTGCTGGATCACGTTGACCAGGTTGGGGTTCTCGCCAAGCGTGTTGATGATCGCGGGGTTCTGCTGGATCACGTTCGTCAGGTTGGGGTTGTCGGCCGCGGCGTTGATGATCGCGGGGTTCTGCTGGATGACGTTGACCGCGTTTGGGTTCTGCCCGAGCGTATTAACGATAGCCGGGTTCTGCTGGATGACGTTAACCAGGTTCGGATTCTCAGCAGCGGCGTTCACGATGACCGGGTTCTGCTGGATCACGTTGATGATTCCCGGATTGTCGCCCATCACGTTGACGATAATGGGGTTTTGCTGGATGACGTTAACCAGGTTCGGGTTCTCGCCCATCGCATTGACGATCGCGGGGTTCTGCTGGATGACGTTGACCAGGTTGGGATTGTCGCCCATCGCGTTAACGATGACCGGATTCTGCTGGATGACGTTGACCAGGTTCGGGTTCTCGCCCATCGCGTTGACGATGACCGGGTTCTGCTGGATGACGTTGATGATTCCCGGGTTGTCGCCCATCACGTTTATGATGATGGGGTTTTGCTGGATGACGTTGACCAGGTTCGGGTTCTCGCCCATCGCGTTGACGATGACCGGGTTCTGCTGGATGACGTTGATAATGCCCGGGTTGTCGCCCATCACGTTTATGATGATGGGGTTCTGGATGATGACGTTGATTATCTGCGGGTTTTCGTTGATAGCCTCGGGAAGTTGCGGATTCTCCGCCGCTATCGGTATGAAATCCGGGTTCTGGTTGATCGCGTTGACCAGAGTCGGATTCTGGTTGATCGTATTGACGAGGTTGGGGTTCTCTTCGACCTGCTCCACGAGCCGCGGCGCGAGGGTCGGCCCCGGCTCGGTCGGATTGATCAGGTTCGGGGCGAGGGTTTGCGAGCCAGGCTCGACCATATTAGTCTCCAATTCCGGACCCGTCGCGGGCTAATCCGCATCGGGCCAACTCGCTTCATTTGCGTCGATTGAGGCACTCTGGACCGGCGGCCTTCTCTCTACTGCCTCCAGAATCACCTCCCGAGCAGGCGTATCAGGTGCGTGGGCCGAGTCTGCCTTGCAAGTCAACCCCCCGACTTGTTCTCCGCCCGCCAGGAACCTTCTACAGCCAGCGTTCCGAGCTCGGCTTCTCTGTGCTGGATGTAACTCCTTTCGGCATCCGGCCGGTGACGATTACCGCGTTCTGCTGGACGACGGTGATCGCCCTCAGGCGGTCTTCGGGTGCCTCGCCTCTCTCAGACTCAGACGCTCCAGCGGCCGGATCTTCTTGAGGCTCCTCATCTGGTTTCCTGGGCTCGTCCTGCAACGTTTCCTCCTTCGCGTAGATTTCGCGGTGCCCGGATTTCGATTCGTCTGGTCGGGGCCGATCTCCTTTCCGTTAAACCGGGGCCACGCTGCGCCAGCCTTGTTTGCGCCAGACGCGGGGATCGAAGATCCCGCTCACGACGGAAGACTCATTCGGGGCGCGCAGGGCGTTCCCTGGCGCCCCCCGGCGCATCGAATCCGCCTGTTACCCAACATCAGTTCGATCAAGCGGATCAATATCCATTCCCCAGGGAGCTAGCGCGTCAGAGACCCCGCATGAACAGCGGCCACGTCCGACCCCCGCCCCAGGCATGCTGCCCGCCGGACCGTCTTCAGAGTTTTCCCTTCTCCTCCCTGGCGGTGAGCAAAGCCGCCTCACTCCTCATACCATAACCACGTTGGTAGCCTATCTGAGAGCGGAGCGCGCCGATATAACCAAAATGAGTGATTTTTGCTGTTACATAAGCCGGTGTTTGTGTTGCGAAGCGAGCGTCGCCCCGCTACCAGACGGGACCTCACAGGCGCAGCTTGCCTGAAGCCGTTCGAAAACTCGGGCGTGCCACCTGCCCGTACTTCGCCTGTGGATCAACTACAATTTCCCTACAGCTGGTCGTACGTTCGCGACTCGACGTATGGGAGGAAGGGTGCAGCCTGGCGACAACATTTACCGCGACGCCGTAATCCGTGTCGCAGAGCTCGCTGGGGATGGAGGTGTTCTCGACGGCTTCGTGTTCGAGGGGTGCGACATCAAGGGACCGGCGGTGCTGATTCCGCAGGGTTCGAACCTGGCCAATAGCAACCTGGTGGGGGACGCGAATGCGGTGCTGTGGGAGATCCCACCCGACCGTCCCGAGGTGATCGGCGCGATACTGGCCCGTAACTGCACGTTCGAGAACTGCACCTTCATAAACGTGGGGCTTGCGGGATCTTCCGAGTTCATTCAGCAGGTCAGGCAAAGCCTCGGCCTACCCTGATGCGCGACGGCGCGCGCCACAGGCAGCGCGCCGACAACCGAAGCTGCCAAGCCACACCACAACCGCAAGAGCCGGGAGATCCTCTCCCGGCTCCGATCGTTCCCCGGCGTTTCTAGTACGCTACGCCGCTACTTCAAAGTGGGCGATAGTGGATTCGAACCACTGACCTCTTCCGCGTCAAGGAAGCGCTCTCCCCCTGAGCTAATCGCCCTGTTGTCCCGCACGAGAGGCGGCACCCGGAATCGAACCGGGGTACAGGGTTTTGCAGACCCTTGCCTAACCACTCGGCCATGCCGCCAGTCGCCCCGCGGCCAGAGCGGACGACGGGATTCGAACCCGCGACCCTCACCATGGCAAGGTGATGCTCTACCAGCTGAGCTACGTCCGCGCCCGGGTAAATTTAGCACGCTGCTGTGGCGCTTACAAGCGCCCTCCGAAGCGCCGTTTGCGGGAGAACACCACGTAGCGCAGGATGAAGTAGCTGAGCGTCGAGGCGACCGCGACGGAGATAAGCTTGGCCACGTTTCCCGCGAGATAAGCCGGGACCTCGGTGTAGACGAGCACCGGCCGGATGAGCAAGAAGAACAGGGCGTTGCTGACGAATATGTTGCACATAGCCTGCAGGAAGAAGAGCGTCCTCTGCCGCGCATCACGACGCTTGGCCCGGCCCCGAAAGGTCCAGCGCGTATTCCAGTAGTAGCTGTTGAGGTTGGCCAGCACGAGGGCCACCCCGTTGTAGAGGGCGAGCACCGTTGGATCCCGCGTCGAAGCAAACCACAGGAACAAGTTGAGTGTCCCGATGTCGACGATGGCGTTGGATAACCCCACGAGCGTGAACTTGGAGAAACGCAGGCCCCCGTGCTTGAGCTTCTTGCCCGCCGTGCTCAATACCGGACTAGCGCCTGCGCATAGTACCCACGAAGGGCTCGCGTCGCCGATCCCCAGTCGCGCTCCAGGGCCGCCGCCCGCGCCCCGCGCGCGAGTGCCGCCCGGAGAGCTTCGTCCGAGAACAACCGCCTCACCGCGGAGATCAAGGACGCCGCGGAGTCGGCCTCGTAAAGCAACCCGTTCTCGCCGGCGCTGACGACCTCGTTGGAGGGACCGCTGCGGGCCGCGATAACAGGGAGGCCGGAAGCGAGGGCCTCGAGCATCGCTAGCCCGAGGGTGTCGGTCGTCGATGGGAACAGAAAAGCATCGGCCGAGGCGTAGGCCGAGGCCAGGTCTTCACCCTGCAACACGCCCGCGAACACCGCAGGCGTGCCTCTGAATTCGCGTTGCAGATTCTCCCGAGCGGGACCATCGCCGACGACGGCAAGGCGGGTACCCGAGACCTCGAGCAGAATAGCCTTGAGTCGTTCGATGCCTTTCTCGGGGGCCAGCCGTCCGACATAGAGCAACAGCTTGTCTTCCGGGTGTCCGCCGGTTAGTCTGGCGCGCCATTCGGCGGAGGCTTTCTCGGGACGGAAGCGATCGGCGTCTACCCCCTGCGGCCACAACCGAATCCTCTTGACGCCCTCCTCCAGAAGATAATTCATTGCGGCGTGGGAGGTGCAGAGGTTGACGTCCGCGCGGTTGTGGAGCTGCCTCGTCCACCAGCGAGCGGCGTTGTAAAGCAGCTCGAGGTTGTAGTACCGGGCGTAAGCAGCAACGTTGGTGTGATAAGACGCCACGAGCGGAACCCCAAGCTTCCAGGCGTAGTACATGCCGCCGGTGCCAAGCACGAAAGGGTTCACCGCGTGGATAAGGTCCGGCGCGAATCCGCCGAGTCTGCGGCCGACACCCGGGTTCGCGAAGGAGAGTTTTATCCGGGGGTACGGCGGGAAAGGCACCCCGGGGACCCGGTAAATCTCCGCGCCCGCGTAGGAGTCGGGACCACCGTCCGGATAGCGCGGCGCTACGACGAGCATCTCCTCGCCGCTGCGAGCGAGCTCCTCGATCGTGTGGCGCATCCTGGTTACCACTCCATCGGTCGCCGGCAGAAAGGTCTCGGTGAAAAAAGCGATGCGCACCGACCTGGGAGCCGCCCTCTCTTTATAGGTTCGAGACGATAGCCTGCGTAAACTCCCTGGTGCCGGCAGAGCCTCCCAGATCCTTGGTGCGTGTCTCTGGGCTCTTGAGCGCCGCCTCGATGCCGTTCTGCATGCGCTCCGCCTCCTGGTTGTACCCGAGGTGGTACAGCATGTTCTTCGCCGAGAGGAGCGTAGCGAGGGGGTTGGCGCGGTTCTGCCCGGCGTACTTCGGGGCGGAACCGTGTACCGGTTCGAACACGGCGATCTCCTCGCCGATGTTCGCTCCAGGCGCCACGCCCAGGCCGCCAGTGAGCCCGGCGCAGAGGTCCGAGAGGATGTCGCCGTACAGATTCGGGCACACGAGCACGTCGTAGAGGTTGGGCTTCATCACCAACTGCATGCACATGTTGTCCACGATGCGGTCGTCGATCTCCTCGAAGTCGTCTTCGAACTCTTCGGCCACCTCGAAGAAGACGTCCCTGAAGAGGCCGTCCGTGTACTTCATGATGTTCGCCTTGTGCACCACGGTAATGTGCTTGCGGCCCTGCTCCCTGGATCGCTCGAAGGCCATGCGGCAGATCCGTTCGGTGCCCTCGCGCGTGATGATCTTGATGGACTCCGCGGCGTGCTTGCCCACCATGTGCTCCACCCCCGCGTACAGGTCCTCCGTGTTCTCGCGGAAGATGACTATGTCTATGTCCTTGTAAGGGAGCTCTATCCCGGGCAGGCTCAACGATGGTCGTATGTTGGCGTAGAGGTCCAGCTCCTTGCGCAACGCCACGTTGACGGAACGGAAACCCGTCCCGACGGGGGTGGTCAGGGGACCCTTGATCGCCACCTTGTTGCGCTGGATGGACTCGAGCACCGACTCCGGAAGCGGCGTCCCCTCCCTGTCCATCACCGTCTCCCCGGCCTCGGAGATCTCCCACTCGATGTCCACGTCGAGCGAACCGATGACCTCTTTAACCGAATCCGTCAGATCCGGGCCAATACCGTCGCCAGGAATGAGCGTGACCGTGTGCGCCACCAAATCTCCCTTCTCAAAGAACCGCGACTAGTATAGTTGCCCGGAGCAGGGGTCGCTAAACCGCGAACGGCGAGGCGTCCCCCTGTTCCTGTTCGTTACTGTTGGGCGCTGAAGAAAAGGGCGGCGCCAACCAGCGCGACGAGGGCCAGGATGAGCAGGAAAATCACGACGACCGGTATCAGGACTACGATCGCGGCCTTGCCTGTGGTGGTGTTGTGTATCTCACGTATCCCGACGATCCCGAGGTAGATGGCGTACAGGCTTGCTATCCACCCGATAAACGGGATCCAGCTAACCAGCGAGGTCACGGTTGAGTAGGACAAGACCCTGAAGGTGGCCTCGAAACCGCTGTTGCGGGAACCGACGATGAGCATGACGAGCAAGTGTATGATCCCCGCCCCGATAAATAGGCCTATCGCGCCGCCTATGAGCACGCCGAAGATGCTGCCGATCAGCGCCCCAATGCCCTGGCGGCCGACGACGATACCGATTATTCCGGTGAGGATGGCCGCCACCTCATAGCAAATGATCGCGAAGATCAGGGGGTTGACGAAGTCGCCCTGGCGCAGTATGCCGCCGAAGAAAGCCGCCGGCTGCGTGACGACGCCCCGCACGGTGGCGACGAACGTCTGAACCGGATCGGTGTAACGAAACTCGACGGCCGCAGGACTCGCAGACGGACCCGACGAACCGCCCCCCGATGCCGGAGGAGGCTCCCCGGAGCTTCCTGCTCCTCCCGTCCCCGTGTTGAAGTCCATGCGGGTCTCCTTTCGCAAACCTCGAAGACGGCTTACAGCAATGTACCCTTCCCCTGGACCAGGCGCAACGATAATCCGGGTCCCTACGGTGTACTGTAGAATATTTGGCACCATGTGCCTTTAGGTAGGAAAGGGGAGCCGCGGGTGTCCTCGACGATAGAGACACTCGAGCGAGAGCTCGGTGAGGCCCAGGCGGAGAGGGAGAGGGAACAGCGGGCGGTTATAAGGGCGGAGAACGCCCACGAGGCGGCGTGCTCGGCCCGAGACGAGGCGTGGTCTGAGAGTTTCGCCGAGGATCCCGAGGTTGAGCGGCTGACGTCCCTCGTGTACCAGAGACGCAGGGAGCTGTACGAGGCGATCGACCGTCTCAAGGCAGCCGAGGGCAAGGAACGCAGGATCAAGAGCCGCCTGATGTACGTGTTGCCGGCCGAGAGGCGCCGCTATCTGTCCGGGACCGTTGACGAGGAATTCGAGGGATTGCTCGAGGCGATCAAAGACGCCTACCGGGGCTCGATGCCGGAGGTCGAGGTAACGGTAGTGACCGAGAGGCCGGGGGAGCTAGACCTGCGCGGCGACGCGACCTGGAGGGCGCTCGAACGTCTGTATTCGGGAACGGTGCGGCGGTGGGTCGAGATCCGGGCAGCGGGACGCTCGGCCGAGGTGGAGACGATGGCCAGGCACGTCTCCCACTTCGCGGGTGGCCACACCCCGCGCGTCTTCGTCGGCGGCGTGGAGATGCGGGCGCCGACCGGGGGCACCTGCGAGTACAGGCCACTGCGTGGTTACGACAACGAGGAAGGGCGCGTGGCCCTGGCCCGCATTACGGCACGACGCTATCTGGACGAGAACTCGGTCGGCCGTCTCGCCAAGCGTACGGCGGCCCTGATCCAGGTGGCCGAGATCGCGCGGCTGTACCAGACCATGAACCTGACGGTCGACGAGATCCGGTGGCGCCTGGAGCAGTTGATCTCGCTGCGCTTCGACGTCCTCGAGGCTGTCTACGAGCTCACCGGCGAGCGCCGCCGCTTCTCCTTCTACGAGATAGCACGCGCCGCCAGGCTTCTGGACAGCCACTTTCCCGACCCTGGCGTCGCGGCGGAGGCCCTCGGGCGATCCGTAGAGCGCGCCCTGCTGACCGGTGTTCCCCTGGTCGACATCGCGTACCTCAACGTCACGGCCGGCGAAAGCTTCTAGCAGTCTTCGCGGTCCGAGCCGGCGGGTTCAAGCGTCTGACAGGTCGTGCTCAGGCACGGAGAGGTTGTAGGGCCGAGCCGGCCGCTCGGCGAGCACGCGGACCTTGTAGACGAAATCCGGGACGAACTCCCCTCTTCGGACCTCCAGTATCTCTACCGGTTGGCCCGTGGCCTTGAGCGCGGCCCGGCCTCCAACGGCGTATCGCGCCGGACGATTGCGGTCGACCAAAAGGGCGCCTCCCAACTCGCGGCCAAAGTATAATGTGTGCCGCGCGTGGCGCGGCACGTGCGTTATTCTGGCACAGGCCACGGGAAGTTGATAAGGAGGGCGATGACCGAACGCTACGACCTCATCGTCGTGGGAGCAGGGCCGGGCGGGTCCGCCGCGGCCTACTACGCCTCGAGGGCCGGCCTGAGCACGCTGCTCCTCGACCGCCAGGAGTTCCCCCGCGACAAGCCCTGCGGCGACGGCCTGATGCCGCATGCCGCATCCGAGGTCTCGCTCATGGGCCTCGGTGACTGGCTGCGTGAGCCGCACCACGGCGAGTTCACTGGGTTCTCGGTCTACACCGAGACAGCGTACCTGCGCCAGAGCGTCCCGCCGTCCCTGCACGGCCCGCGCGGCTACGTGGCCAAGCGTGAGGAGACGGACGCGAAGCTCCTAGACTGCGCGATCTCCGCCGGGGCACGGTTCAGATCCAGGACGAAGGCAACGGAGCTGTGTCGCTCGCCATCTGGCGTCGTCACCGGGGTACTGGCGGAGAGCGCCGGTGAAGACCTGCGGTTCGACTCACCAATCGTCGTCTGCGCTGACGGCGTTGGCGGGTTCGCGAACGAGGGCATGAAGGCTCACCAGAACGCGGTCGCGAGGAGGCGTTACTATCGCGGCGTCAACGGCCCCGACAAGCAGAATCTTCAGATCTTTATCACCAGGGACATGAACGAGCGCGGCGCCGGATACGGCTGGGTCTTCTACCTCGGAGACGGCCTGGCCAACGTCGGAGCCGGAGTCTCGACCAGGACGCTCGCCCGCACGGGGCGCAACCTGAAGGATTACTTCGACCGCTTTCTCGAAGAGCCGGAACTCGCCGCGTGGCTCGATGGCGCCGAGGCAGAGGGTCCGGCCAAGAGCTGGTCCCTCAAGATGGGGATGTGGGGCGCCAAGCGCTACGCCCAGGGCCTCCTGATGGTCGGCGACGCCGGGAGCATGATCCACCCGATCAGCGGGGAGGGCGTCGGGTACGCCATCGAGTCGGGACGGCTGGCCTCATCCTGGGTCCACGAAGCGCATGAGCGCAAGGACTTCTCGCCCGGGTTGCTCGCTGGCTACGAGCGCCAGCTGAGGCGCCAGAGGGGCCGCGAGCACATCTCCGGGCACGCCCTCGTCAACCTCGTCCCCAACCTCACGCTGCTAGAACCGGTCTTCAAGGCCTGCG
Source organism: uncultured Rubrobacteraceae bacterium (assembly GCA_963800975.1). Classification (GTDB taxonomy): domain Bacteria; phylum Actinomycetota; class Rubrobacteria; order Rubrobacterales; family Rubrobacteraceae; genus JALYGY01. The sequence goes on from CAWDDB010000008.1 coordinate 315,241, forward strand.
AAAAAGACCCGGGGGCAAGGCGCTCGCTTATCGAGGCTTTCACCGGAGACTCCCCCATCTACAGCCTCCTCAAGCACCCGCGAGCCTTGGCGGGTGCCCTGCGAGAGGGCGCCGGAGACTTGCTGCGGTCCTAGCCCTGACCGAATCCGCGCAACTCGAGGGCTGAGGGCCCCGGGTCGCGCTTTAGGGACGCTCTTCGAGGGCAACGTGGTCCAGGTGGAAGGCGGTGCGGAGCATCGGGTCGGTCTGGACGTCGAAGCTGAGATAAACGGTCTCGCCCGCGAAGTCCGAAAGGTCTACCGACTCGCGCCGCCAGACGCCCGCCTCGTCGTCCGTGTGGCGCTCGAGAACGGCGAGTTGGTCGCCCCGCCGGTCGGTCAGCCGAACCACGAGGCGGTCGGAGGGGTGCCGCTTCTCGTTGGTCTGCACCCTGACCTCGTACGTCAGCGTGGTGCCCTCGCCGACCTGGATTCTCTGGTAGAGCCGGTCCCTTCCGTCGTCGTAGTCGCCGAGGCGCGCGTAGCCATCGAGGATAAGCTCGGCCCCATCCTTCGCCTCCTGCTTCCAGACGGCCTGTCCGCTCATCTCGCCGTTCTCCAGGCCTGGCCCGTCCACGGGAGGCTCGTCTTCCTCCGCGCGACCGTCCCGAGCTTCGTTGGCCTTGTCTCCGCTGCCTGCGCCTGGTTGTGGGTTCGACCCGGGCGCGTGGGTCGAGGAGTCGACGGTCCCGCCAAAGTCGGTGGTCCAGTACCAGCCGTGCACGGAGTCGGGATCGTTGATGCGGGCGATGCCGATGACGCGGTACCTGCCGTCGAGCATCGCGCGGTTGTGGGAAGGCGACTCGCGCCAGGCCTTGAAGGCCTCTTCGGCGGTCTCGTAGCCGACCGCTATGTTCTCGCCCTTGTACGTGTTGTGGTCGTATCCTTCCGCGGCCATACGATCCCACGGCTCCGCTCCGTTGCGGTAATAGGAACTGGCCTCGGTGTTGTGCGCGAAGAAAGAATAGCGCGCCATGTCGAGCGAGTGCCGCTCGGCCGCCACCTCTAGCGTGTCCGAGAGGATGAGTCGACCCAGCCCGTTGTCCTTGCGGTAGCCATTGATTAGCTCGAGGAACTGCAGCTCCTCTGGGTCGTAAGAAGCCGCGTCGGCCCTCCCGCTTATCCCGGCGACCATAATGGCGAGAACCGCGACGACGACGGCCGCGTATCCCAGCAGGCGTCGCTTCTTCGGTATGTTGCTCCATCCCACCATCCCGGGGATTATGACGCCCCCGGCCGCTTTGCGCATCCTCTAAACTGATGATCTTTATCTAGTTACTTTTGGCTAGAAGCCCTCTGGCGTCTGCGTCCAGAGCAGGTGAGGCCAGGTGAGGCTATCATTGCTTGTCCACGGACCAGGGAGGCGGACGCGACTTGGCCACCAATACATCGTTCGACGTTGGAGACACGCGGGTACGCATCCTGGACGACGGCCTGTTCGTCACGGACGCCGGCAACCTGTTCGGTGGTTCGCGCAAGATGCGCATCAAGGGCGCCATGCACGCGGTGCTGGTCGAGACCGGGGACGCGATCGTCCTTATCGACGCCGGATTCGGGCCCGAGCTACCCGAGGCGCTGGTCGGGCGCTACGAGCTGCAGCGCGAGGAGAACCTGGCCGACCACCTTGGCGAGGCCGGGCACGCGATGGAGGACGTAACGCACGTGATCCTCTCGCACCTCGACGCCGACCACGTCGGCTGGGCGCTGGACCCGCCAAGTTTTCCGAACGCGACCGTCTACGTTCAGGAAGACGCGCTCGAGGAAGCCAGGGAGATGCCGGAAGGTGACGGTCGCCGCGAGGCCATCCCGGGCGTGGAGAAAGGGGTCGAAGAAGGGTGGTGCGAGCTGCTAGACGGGAGCGGCGAGATAGTCCCGGGTGTCAGGGTCGAGGTGAGGGCCGGACACTCCGCCGGGCACCAGGTCGTCTGGATCGACTCAGGCGACGAATCCGCGCTCTACACGGCCGATCTGGCGCCGGCCAAAATCTGGCTGGACCCAGACTTGATCAGCGGCGTCGACACGGATCCCGAAGCCGCCAGGCGCAACCGCATCGAGGTGCTCGAGGAAGCAGAATCGAGGGAATCAACGGTTATTCTGTACCACGAGCCCGGTGACTTTCTCGTGAACATACGCCGCACGGAGAAGGGGTTCGAAGCAGTCCCGGCAAAGGAATAGAAGCCGATCCCGCGCCAGTGACACGGGCGCAATCCGGGCGCCTGGCTGCGGGTCAGCCCTCGTGCCAGATGGTCATGGCCTCGGCGGGTTCGCGCCTTCGAGGTCTCGGACCGATATCGGGGTAACCTACGTAGAGGTGAGCGACCGGCGTGTCCCCCTCCTCAAGCCCGAGGAACCCGCGCATGAGTTCGTTGTACGCCATCGACCCTGTTCGCCACATGGCGCCGAGGCCTAGGGCGTGCGCCGTTAGCTGCATGTTCTGGACGGCGGCCGCGCAGGCGGCGTAATTCTCGAGGGTCTCGATTTCGTCGCGGCCCGCTTTCGAAATGACGACGATCACGACCGGCGCGCGGAACGCCTTCTTGCGCTCGCGGCTGATCCTACCGGCCGCCATCTCCTCGCTCTCCCCCTCCGCGTCGGCATCCCTGCGGGCGATCTCCGCCCTTACCCTGGCGAGCTCTCCCCTTCCCTTTCCGCTGAAAACGTGGAAGCGCCACGGCTCGGTCAGCCTGTGGTTCGGCGCGTGCACGGCGCTCTGCAGGATGCCTTCGATCAGGCGCCTGGGCACCGGGTCCTGCCTGACGCGCCCTACGCTCTGGCGAGTCTCTATGGCGTTCGATACATCCATTCTGGTGGTTATTCTAGCGAGTACGGCGACGGCACAGCGTGCAGAATTCACTTATCATGAGCCCGCACACAGTAGCACGCACAGAGAGGGAGAACCCGTGGCAAAGAGCAAGGTTACGGTAGTAGGCGCCGGTAACGTCGGCGGCACCACCGCGCAGCGACTGGCCGAGCGTAACTACGCGGACGTTGTACTGGTCGACATCGTCGAGGGCCTACCCCAGGGCAAGGCGCTCGACATCCTGGAGAGCGGCCCGGTTCTCGGCTTCGACGCCGACGTGGTCGGCACCAACAGCTACGAGGACACCGCGGGCTCGGACGTGGTGGTTATTACGAGCGGTAGCCCGCGCAAGCCGGGGATGAGCCGAGACGACCTGCTCAAGACAAACCAGAACATCGTGTCGAGCGTGACGGAGGAGGCTATAGCGCACTCCCCAGAGGCGATCCTGGTGGTCGTTGCCAACCCGCTGGACGCCATGTGCCACGTCGCGATGGAGACGAGCGGGTTCCCGCGCGAGCGCGTGGTCGGGATGGCGGGCATCCTCGATACGGCCAGGTACAGGACCTTTATCGCGCAGGAGCTTGGCGTCTCCGTGCGCGACGTCTTCGCCCTGGTGCTCGGCGGCCACGGCGACACGATGGTTCCGCTCCCGAGCATGGCGACCGTCGGCGGTGTGGCGATCACGGAGCTCATGCCCCAGGACAGGGTGGACGCGATCGTAGACCGGGCACGCAACGGGGGAGCCGAGATCGTCCAGCTCCTGCAGAGCGGCAGCGCCTTCTACGCCCCGTCGGCCGCAGCCGTGGAGATGGTCGACTCCATCCTGCTCGACCAGAAGCGCGTTCTGCCGTGCGCCGCTTACCTGCAGGGCGAGTACGGCATCAACGAACTATTCGTCGGAGTCCCGGTTAAGCTGGGCGCGTCCGGAATCGAGGACGTGGTGGAGCTGGACCTGCAAGACGACGAGTTGGAAGATCTAAAGAACAGCGCCGGCGCGGTCCGCGAGCTGGTGGAGGTCCTGCACGGCTAGAAAGAGCTTGGTAGAGGCGTTGCATGCAACGCCTCTACCCCGGCCCCTCTAAACTCAGACCGCCAGCGTACGTTACCTGACCTGGAGCGACATCGTGCCGAACGCCGGGTCGGCGACACCCGCGGGATTATTCATAGTATTCAAGTCGTTAGCTTCGCTCTGGTGGACCATTTCCGGAGCGGTCTGCACTACAACGCTACGAGAGGTGTTCTCGCACGCGGCGAGTCAGCGAAGGTATTCCGTCGTCCGAACCGGGTCAGGGCCGGTACTGCCCGTAGACCTCTCTCAGGACGTCCGACACCTCGCCAAGGGTAGCCAGGCTGGCCAGAGCCTGCTTCATCGGGTACAGGACGTTCTCCGCGCCTTCCGCGGCGGATCTCAGCCCGGTTAGCGCCCTCTCCACTTCCGCGCTGTCGCGGCCATCCTTGAGGGCGGCGAGGCGCTCCATCTGCTGGTCGCGAATTGACTCGTCTACGGCATGAAGGTCCATGCTGGGATCTTCGGTGACCGCCTCGCTGGCGTAGCGGTTGACCCCCACGATTACGCGGTCCCCGCGCTCGACCTCGCGCTGGTAGCGGAACGCGGATTCCTCGATCTCGTGCTGCATGTAGCGCTCCTCGATGGCGCGAACGCTCCCGCCCAGATCGTCGATGCGCCGGACATACTCCCAGGCCTGCTCCTCCACCGCGTCCGTGAGCGACTCGACGTAGTAGGACCCGGCAAGCGGGTCGGCGGTGCCGGTCAGGCCGCCCTCATGCGCGAGTATCTGTTGGGTGCGCAGCGCAACTCGGGCGCTCTGTTCGGTCGGCAGCGCAAGTGCCTCGTCGAACGCGTTGGTGTGCAGGCTCTGGGTACCGCCCAGCACCGCGGATAGCGCCTGAGCCGTCGTGCGGACGATGTTGTTCTCGGCCTGCTGCGCAGTGAGCGAAGATCCGGCCGTCTGCGTGTGGAACCTGAGTTTCATGCTCCGCTCGTCCGTCGCGCCGAACCGGTCCTTCATCACCCTGGCCCACATCCTGCGCGCGGCTCGGTACTTGGCCACCTCCTGGAAGATGTCGTTGTGGGCGTTGAAGAAGAAAGAGAGCCGCGGGGCGAACTCGTCCACTTCTAGGCCCGCCTCGAGCGCGGCCTCGACGTACGCGATGGCGTTCGAGATGGTGAACGCGAGCTCCTGCACCGCGGTGGAGCCGGCCTCCCGGATGTGATAGCCGGAGATAGAGATCGTGTTCCAGCGCGGCAGTTCCCTGGCGCAATAGGCGAACGTGTCCGTAGTGATCCTCATCGACGGCTTCGGCGGATAGATGTAGGTGCCGCGCGCGAGGTATTCCTTGAGGATGTCGTTTTGGGTTGTGCCGGTGACATCCTCGGGACGCGCGCCCTGCTCCTCGGCGACCAGGGCGTAGAGCAGCAAGAGGATCGAGGCCGTCGCGTTTATCGTCATAGAGGTCGAGACCTCTTTGAGGGGTATCCCGTCGAAGAGTTCCCGCATGTCGAGCAGCGAGTCGATGGCGACGCCGACCTTGCCCACCTCGCCGAGCGCGAGCTCGTGGTCGGAGTCGCGGCCCATCTGCGTCGGGAGGTCGAAGGCCACGGAGAGCCCGGTTTGGCCGTTCTCGGTGAGGTATTTGAAGCGGGCGTTTGTCTCCCTCGCCGTCCCGAAGCCCGCGTACTGGCGCATCGTCCACGGCCTCCCCCGGTACATGCTCGGGTACGGCCCGCGCGTGTAAGGGTAATCGCCGGGGTCAGCGAGCCGGGAAGCGTAGTCGAAGTCCTCTCCCACATCTTCCGGCCTGTAGACAGGTCTTACCTCGATGCCGGACTCCGTGTGGCGCTCGTCTACTTCCATGCCGTGCGCACCCCTCTCATCGACCCTTGCCTGGCAATTCTACTAGCTCGGTCAGAACACCAAACGCGCCCCTCGGGTGAACGAAGGCTGTTCGAGAATCACCCAATCCGGCCTTTGGCTGCGCGTCGACCAGCTCCACCCCCCGCGCCGTCAGGGCCGCAAGTGCCGACTCGAGGTCGTCAACCTGGAAGGCCACGTGGTGGAACCCCTCGCCGCGCGTGATCAGGAACTTGCCTACAGGCGAGTCGGGGCGCGTGGGTTGCATCAGCTCTATCGTCGACTCCCCTACGCGGAACATCGTCGCGACGATGCCCTGCTCCTCGACGATCTCGGGCGCGGAGGGCTCCACGCCGAAGCTCTCCTCATAGAACCTGGAGGCGGTCTCCACGTTCTCAACTGCGTAACCGAGATGGTGGACCTTCCGGAGCATGCTCTCCTTTATCGGGTGACGACCAGATTGTAGCCAAAGCCGGACCGCAGGTCTTTCGGATAGAATCACACCCGCAACCTACCGAGGAGGAACAGGGGGATGGCGCAGGGCGTGATGGGCAGAATCTCGGAGCTCACCCGTGAGAAGGAGCGGCTGCTCGCTCGCGTGGGCGCACACCATGCAAGCCGCGAAGACGAGGAACGCCTAAGGCAGATAGACCACGACCTCCAGGTATTATGGGACCTCAGGCGCCGCGAGCTGGCCGGGGAGACCGTGGACCTGGACGAGGACTACTTCGACCGCTACGACATCAGCCCGGGCGACGACGCGCCGGATCAGTACCGCTAGGTAGCGAGGGCGTTGCGAGTAAGGACAGATTGCGAACCACCAATGCGTCGTACGGTTAGTTCAGAAGCCTAGCCGCGTGTTGATCTCGGCCCACTCGGCGGTCGAAGAGGCGTGCTCGATTATCTTCTTTAGCTCCAGGATGTCATCCTCGGAGAAGGTCTCTCTGCGCGCGTCGGGCACGAACGTCAGCTCGCGGCCGTCGGAATAACGGACCACCACCTTGTCGATGCCGCCCTGCGAGCCCGCGGGTTTGCTCATCTCGCGGTGCCTCTCGATTCCCTGCAAGGTACCCCCTAATCCCTCTGCGAGTTACGGACGCTGTGGGCGATAGAGTCTATGTATGCCGACATCATGTGCAGCTCGTAGGACCCAAACTCTTCGCGCATCCGGGGCCTGAAGACGTCCCGGTCGCCGTTGTCGAACTCGAACACAACTTCGCGGATCTTGTACGGGTCTATACCCCCCGCCATGTCGAGGGGGCTACCGCGCCACTCCCTGTCTCTCTCCTCCAACCGAGGCTCCCTTCCGTGTCGACTGCGGCACCCTGAGTCGAGGCCAATATTACCAGTATCCGGGGCCTAGAGCGGCCACAGCGGGCTCGCGGCGACGAGCACAGGCGCGAACAGGAGGGCCGGGAGCATGTTCGCCACCCGAATCTCCTTGAGGCCCAGCAGCCCGAACCCGAGACCAAGGATAAGTATGCCCCCGGTCGCGGTGGTAGCCAAGATCATGGGCTGCGTTACGACGGCGTCGAGATAGGACGCGCCAAGGGTCAACGACCCCTGCACGACGAGGACCGTACCCGCGGAGAGCAGAACCCCCCACCCGAGCACCGAAGCGAAGGCTAGGGCGGCGATAAAGTCGAGGGCGCTCTTGAGTGCGAGCAGGCTGAAATCACCGCTCAGGCCGTCCTGGAGGGAGCCGATCACGGTCAGGGGACCGACACAGAAGAGGAGGCTGGTCGTCACGAAGGCCCGGCTGACCGGGCTTTCCCCGCTCGAAAATCGCGCCTCGAGGTAGTCGCCGAGGCGCCGGAGCGCGTCGTCAATGCCAAGCAACTCGCCGACGACCAGGCCCGCGATCGTGCTTACCAGCGGCACGAGCGGGTTCTCGAACTCGAGAAAGTTCGCGACCCCAACCAGCAGCGTGACCAGCCCGATGGCGTGCATGGCCGTGGCGCGCATCTGCTCGGGTAGCTTCGTGCCGACGAGCGTACCGATGCCCCCTCCAACAAGTACCGCGACGACGTTGATGGTGGTTCCGAAACCCATAAGCCAGGCAGTATAATCCTCGACGGCAAAGTCCACGGTCTTACCTGGCTCTCACGACCTTCGCCATCCGACATATCGGTTAGAGAAGCCGCGAAGTGAATCCGTTGCGGACCGAGCCAGCGTCATTGCGGCCCCGAGGCCGCGTTTCGCCTACCTCTAGGACTGACTACGGCGTGCGCGATCACTGAGTAAGCAGGGCGAAGATCCCGACGGACAGCCCGTACAGGCCGACGATGAGCGCAACCCCGGCGGGGGTCACCCATCTCGGACCGGTGGGCAACGGGATCAGCCACCACTCAAAGGCCTTGATGGCTAGGGGGATCAACAGGAAGCCTGTGACCGCGACGGTGATTAAGTTCCCGATGAAGGTGGACTCCGCCAAGCCCAGCTGCGAGGTTGTCGGATAGAGGAAAATCAGCTCCAGCATTACGATCGGGTACAGGGTCAGCAGCACTATCATGGACTGCTTCCAGTTAGGCGGCGCCTGGCCTGGCGCGTCCGCGAAGGTAAACCAGCCGGAAAAGGATGTGGCGACCTGCCGCTCGCTCCGTTCGATAAATGGCTCTATCTCCCGCAAGGCGTCGCGGCGCACATCTGACTCGAGCCAGGCGTTCATATGCTCGGCGGAATCGAAGCGCAGCATCGAGACCCAGTGATCTTGCAACCCCGAGATCGGCGGCTGCACTTGGAGCCCCCGGTAGCCCGGAAAAGTCGCCTCCATCTGCCTGATGCGGTCGACCCACTCGTGGTATGCCGCCTCCTTTCCAGGCTCGACCTTGACCGTGATGATCTCTGTCACCATTTCATGCGGGGAGGGCTCGGTGTTCGCGCCCTCGAACACGTTGGTGGTGCCTTCGTCCACGAGCAACGATGTGCTCTCTTGCATCAGCGAGCGCCGCTCGTCCGAGTCGAGCCACGCCCGCAGCTGATCGATCTTTTGGAACCGTTGTACCAGGACCCAGTCCGCCTGCACCGGAGGCGCGGGCGGAATCACGACGGAGCTTACGTACCCCTGGAAGCCCGCCATCTTTCCGTTGAGCCGGGTCAACCAGTGGGCGAACCTGCCCTCTTCGCCGTTGCGGACGCGGATTGTGAAGACCGCCGTGGCTACCCTCGAACCGTCGGTCGCTTCGCTCAACTAGTGCCCCCCGCGCCGGGCAGCCTGAGGGAGAAGCGGTTGTGCTCCTCGATGACCGTTTCCATGTCGACCGTGGCGACCCTGCCATTCTCCACGACCACCCGACCATCTATAACCGTGTAGCGTGCCTTCTGCGGCGCGCAGAAAACAGTTGCCGCGACCGGGTCATTCAACGCCCCGGCGTAATCGATCGTGTTCAAGTCGATGCTGAAGAAGTCGGCGCACATCCCCGGGGCCAGAGAGCCGATGTCCGAGCGCCCCAGTACGGCGGCGCCGCCCAGGGTCGCGACCTCGAGAACCTCCCTTGCGGTCATCCACTCGTGGCTCCTGAGCGGGTCCGACGTCGAGAGCAGGGTTTCGGGACCTTCAGGCGGGAGCAGTCCTAAACGGAGCCTGGCCAGCAGCATCGCCTGCCGCGCTTCGAGCAGGATGTTGGACGCGTCGTTGCTGGCAGAACCGTCAACGCCCAGCCCGACCGGCACGCCGGCCTCGAGGTACTTCTTGACAGGGGCGATGCCGGAAGCGAGCCGCATATTCGAACACGGGCAGTGCGCCACCCCTGCCCCGGTCCTCGCGAAGTCACGGATCTCGTCGTCGTTAACGTGCACGGCGTGGGCGAACCACACGTCGTCGCCGAGCCAGCCCATCGACTCCATCCAGGCGACAGGGCGCTTCTGGAAGTGCGTGAGCGTGTAGCTTTCCTCGTCGAAGGTCTCGCAGAGGTGGGTGTGCAGGCGGACGCCATGCCCTCGGGCGAGATCCGCCGTCTCCCGCAAGAGCTCGGGGGTTACGGAGAAAGGCGAGCAAGGCGCCAGCACCACCTGGGTCATCGAGCCGCGCGAGGCATCGTGGTACTTCTCGATCACCCGCCGCGAGTCTTCGAGGATTGCTGCCTCATCCTCGACGACGCTGTCCGGCGGAAGGCCGCCCTGGGACTCACCGAGTGACATGGAGCCGCGAGAGGCATGAAAGCGCACGCCGATCTCCCGCGCGGCCGAGATCTGGTCGTCCAGCCGGCAGCCGTTCTGGAAGATGTAGGTGTGGTCGAAAACCGTGGTGCAACCGGACGCGGCGAGTTCCGCCAGGCCAACCAGGGTGCACCAGCGCGACGCCTCGGGCGTCCTCTGGCCCCAGATCAGGTAGTGGGCCCTGAGCCAGGGGAAGAGGTTGATGTTTTGGCCCTGCGGGAGGGCACGGGTCAGCGTCTGATCTAAGTGATGGTGGGTGTTCACGAAGCCGGGCAACAAGACCTGCCCCTTCATGTCCAGCACGACGTCAGCACCTCGCGGAAGTTCGGAGGTGGGGCCGACCTGCTCGATGATTCCGTCCCTCGCGAACAGTCCGGCGTCAGCAATCTCTCGTCGCTCATCGTCCATCGTGACCAGGACATCGGCGTTACGTGCCAGAAGCGTTGGCAAGTCCGTATCCTCCTAACTCACCTCATGCGAGGCGATCGTTCGTTAGCTGGTCAAGAACGGCCGTAGTCACCAGCCGGTTCTCCCCTTCAAGTACATTTGTGACCCTCCAGGGGTTCGGTCACATGCGATGTCACGAGACGGAATCGAAACCCAGAACTCAAACCACGTGGCGCTCGAAGATCAGGCGGTAGATCCGGTCCGGCGTGAACGGAAGGTCGCGGAAGCGGAGGCCGGTCGCGTCGGCCAGCGCGTTGGCAAGGGCAGGCGCCACCGGGTTGATGGGGCACTCCCCCATGCCCTTCGCGCCGAGCGGACCGACGGTGTCCCGCGTCTCCGCGAAGAACACCTCGGTACGCGGCGTGTCCGCGAACGCCGGGATCCGGTAGTTGCGCAACGTCGGGTTCACCACGCGCCCCTCTTCATCGAAGACCATCCTTTCGTACAGCGCCCAGCCGAGCCCCTGCGCGACCGAGCCTTCGACCTGGCCGCGCAGCTGCATTGGGTTAATCACGGTACCGGCGTCAGCCGCGTGCACGCTTTGCAGGACGTCGATCTGGCCGGTCACGCGATGCACGGCGACGCGGAAGCCCTGCGCGTTGAACGCCACGCTGCGCGGCGCGCCGTGCGCTTTGCGGACGACCTCGAGCTGTTGCCCGGCCTCCTCAGCCGCGGCAAGGAGCTCTGACAAGGGGATCCTGGAACCGTTGCAGCTCACGGCGTCGTCGTCGAGGCGGCAAGAGGCGCGGCTAGCGCCGGCGTGCGCCGAGGCAAAGTCCAGGATTCGATCACGAAGCGCCTCGGAGGCGAGCCGGACCGCGTTGGCAGCCACGGTGGTGCCGGTGCTGGCGAATGCGCCAGTGTCGTAGCCCGTGCGATCCGTATCGGACTGGACGATACGCACCCTGGACATCGTCGTCCCGAGCAGGCTGGCAACCACCTGTCCGTGCATGGTCGTCGTGCCGTTGCCGAACTCGGCGGTACCGATGGCGAGGTGGTAGACCCCGTCCTCGCCGACGCCCAGACGCGCTTCGGACCTGTGCTCGGTCGGCGGCACCGTATCGTGCATGGCCATAGCGATGCCCTGACCCACGAGCCAGTCGTCTCCCTCCGGCACAACGGCACCCTGTCCGCGCTCCAGGGCGTCCTGAACTAAATCGAGGCACTGGTCCAACCCGTAGCTGCCGTACTCGACATCCTCTGGTTCCTCGCTCAGGGAGATCATCGGATCCCCCGGCCGCACGACGTTGAGGCGCCGAAGCTCGAACGGATCCATCTGGAGCGCCTGAGCCAGCTCGTCCATCGCGGATTCCACGGCGAATATCGACTGGGAGAGCCCGTAGCCGCGGATGCCGCCAGCAGGCGGGAGGTTCGTGTAGACGGCGTACCCGTCGACCTTCTTGTTGGGGCACCGGTAGACCGCGACCGCTTCGCTGCAGGCGTGGTAGAGCGTCTCGCCGGCGTGGTTGCCGTAGGCGCCGGTGTTGGACACTATCCTCATCTCCAGCGCCGTCAGGGTGCCGTCGCGCCGCGCCCCGGCTCTGATCCGGATCCGCATCGGGTGACGACCCGGGCCCCCGACGAACTCCTCCTCGCGCGTGAACTCGAGCCGGACGGGCCGGCCGGTCTTCAGGGTGGCGAGAGCGCAGACGTCTTCGGTCAGCACCTCTTGCTTTCCGCCGAAGCCGCCGCCTACGCGCTCGCAGAACACCCGGATATCGACCGGGTTGAGGCTGAACAGGTAGCTGAGCTTCCCCTTGGCGATAAAGGGGGATTGCGAGCTGGTGCGCACGTTCAGTCGCCCCCGCTCGTCGAGCCACGTGATCGTCGCGTGGGTCTCGAGGTGGGCGTGCTGCACCCGGTGGGACGAATACTCGGCCTCGTGCAGGACGTCCGCCTCTTCGAAGCCGGCCGCTACGTTGCCTACGCCTCCGTGCACGTCTAGAAGGACGTTGCGCTCGGCCCGCCGGACGAAGGGGTCCTCGGTCTGCTTGTCGTGGAGCAGGGGCGCGCCGGCCTGCATGGCTTCCTCAGGGTCGAAGACCGCAGGCAGGTGCTCGTAGTCAACCTCAATGCGACGACACCCTTCTTCCGCAGCGGCCTCGCTTTCGGCCACCACGGCGGCCACCCGCTGGCCGACGAAACGCACCACGTTGTCCAGCATATAGGTGTCGTCGGGATCCGCGAGGTGGTCGTCGTGGATGGCGGTAGTGTACAGGCGTCTGGGCACATCCTCCCAGGTATAGACCGCCACGACGCCAGGCGTCGCAAGCGCTGCTTCCTTGCGGATTTCGACGATACGGGCGTGGGCGTGGGGCGACCTGAGCAGCTTGAGGTGCAGCAGGTTATCGACCTCCGTGTCGAGGGTGTAGCGCACCTTGCCCGTGACTATCTCCTCGCTCGCGGGAGCAGGCAGGCTCGCCCCGCAGGCCGCGCCTGGCAGGTCCTCCTCGATTGACCTGTTCCCCCGGATCGCGTCCTCTATGGCGCGGTACCCCGTGCACCGGCACAGGTTGCCTTTCAGGGCCTGCGGAAGGTCCTGGCGCTGCTCCTCGGTCAGGTGGGCCGAAGCCATTATCATCCCGGCGGTGCAGAAACCACACTGGAAGCCCTGGGCTTCGAGGAATGACGCGCTGCATCGGATGCAACTCTCCGGCTGGGGCAAGCCCCTCGATGGTCGTGATCCGACAACCTTCGGCGCGGAACGCCGGAACAATGCAGCTGTTGACGGTTTTCCCGTCAAGCCAGACGGTGCATGCGCCGCAATCGCCGGTGTCGCAACCCTTCTTTACGCCGAACCAGCCCAACTCGCGCAGGAAGGTGCGCAGACACTGACCGGGCGCCGGTTCGCTGGAGAACGTCTTGCCGTTGACGTGATAGCTCATGGACGACTCCTCACGCGTTCCGGAGGCCGGACAGTTCGTTGCGGATCTCTTGCGCGAAGTGGGACGTCACGTGTTTGCGATACTCGGGTGCTCCGTGGACGTCGTCGTGGTACATGGAGTCGGTGATTTTCTGGCGCAGCCGCTCGTCCAAGGCCGGGGGATCCGGTACCAGGTCGAAGCCCAAGCGAATCGGCCGCTTAGTCGAGGCGGAGACCGTCAACACGAACGTGCCGTCGTGCGGGGAGAGCGTGCCGACTAGCAGCGCGGTCGAGCGACCCAGGTGCGTCAGCGACACGCGCCTGAAACTCGTTTGCTTTCGCAGGGCCGCGATCGGCAGCTCGATGGACCGCAGCAAGTCGCCCGGTTGGAGGATGTTCTGGTGGTCGCCCGTAACGAACTCCTCCGCACCAACGCGACGCTCCCCGCCATCCCTAAGCAGGATTGTGTATTCGCCTTCGAGCGCGACCGTGAGTGAGATCATGGGACCAGCCGGAAGCGACATGCAAATGTTGCCGCCGACGGTCGCCGTGTTCCACACCTTGAACGAGGCCAGGAACGAGTAGCAGCACTGGCGGATCAGGGGCGCGGCGGTCCAATGCTCGGGCGCTTGCATGGCCTCCAGCTGAGCGATCGTACAGGTGGGTGAGATCTGGAGTCCCTGCTCTCCAATCTCGAACGGCGCCCAGGAAAATCCGTGCAGATCCAGCAACCGGCGCAGTTGCGGCTGCGGCTCCGAGAAGAGCCACGTGCCGCCGGCAAGCCAGCTGTCTCCGTCGCGCCACTCGAATTCGTCGTCTCCGTTTCGGGTCATCCGTCGAACCGAAGCGATGGTGTTGAGGTCCAGGTGTCAGCTCCTCCCGGTACTGCGACGGTCTAGAACGCCACCATGAGTGTCCTCTTCTGATCGCGCCCCAAACTCGGCCACACGTGTGACCCTAAGGTTCCGCGCCAGCAAGCAGGACATTCCAACGTTCGCCTCGACCCCCGCGGCTCGCCTGCCGCCTCCCCACAACCTATCGATCACATCATACAGGCTGGGATAGGGAAAGCGCATCCCAAAAGCGTTCTGGTTCCGAATACCGGGCGAAGGGTGCAGGAGCGAGGGTGTCTCGACGCGTTCCTAGAGCCGACCGTTGCCGCTGCTGGTACGGTCGCTGTTCTGGGTCGCGATTGCGGCCTGCGGCAGGAGGCCACGATCCCAGGTGGACCAATGGGATATAGGACACTGGTATTTGCGGCTGAGGCCTTCTCGACCTGGGGCAATAGTACCGCGCCGGGAGCCTGTATAATGCTGGGCCGTCATGGCGGGCTTCGCGGGAGTCTAGAACTTGGACCTGTACGAGTATCAGGGGAAGAAATTGCTGAGGGATAGCGGCGTCGAGACGCTAGAAGGCATCGTCGCCCAGACACCACGAGAGGCCCGTGAGGCTGCGGAAAGCTTCGGCGGGACCGTCGCCGTCAAGGCACAGGTGCTCACCGGCGGCCGAGGCAAGGCTGGCGGCATCAAGGTGGTTCAGAGCCCGGACGAGGCCGAGGAGGCGGCGGATCAGATCCTCGGGATGGACATCAGGGGCCACACGGTGCGTCACGTGCTAGTCGAGGCGGGGGCCGACATCGTGGTGGAGATGTACCTCTCGGTTACCGTAGACCGAGAGGCGAAGCGCCCGCTGATACTCTTCTCCACAGAGGGCGGCGTCGAGATCGAAGAGGTCGCCGAGACCAACCCCGAGGCGATCGTGCAGCTGCGCGTGGATCCACTCGTCGGACTGCTCCCCTACCAGGTGCGTGAGGTCGTTTTCTCCGCCGGGCTCGAGGGCGACGCAGCCAAGGGCGTAGGCAAGGTGCTCAACGATCTCTACAGGGCCTTCGAGGACCTGGACGCGAGTCTGGTGGAGATCAACCCCCTCGTCGTGACGGGCGACGGACGCGTGCTCGCGCTAGACGCCAAGGTCACGGTCGATAACTCCAGCCTCTACAGGCACCCCGACATCGCCGAGTTGCACGACGCGGAGGCGGCCGACCCGCAGGAGCAGCGGGCCCAGGAAGCCGACCTGCAGTACGTCAAGCTGGAAGGAGACGTCGGCATCCTCGGAAACGGGGCCGGTCTCGTGATGAGCACGCTCGACGTGGTCGCGCAGGCAGGCGGCGAGCCGGCCAATTTCTGCGACGTCGGTGGCGGGGCGGATGCCGAAAAGATCTCGACCGCGCTCGACATTGTGACCTCGAACGAGCAGGTCAGGAGCGTGCTCTTCAACATCTTCGGCGGGATCACGCGTGGCGACGAGGTGGCCCGTGGGCTCCTTTCCGCGATAGAACGAACCGGCATAGACCTCCCGATAGTCGTGCGGCTCGACGGGACCAACGCCGAAGAAGGGCGCCAGATACTTGCGGAGAACACACCAGAGAACGTCGTGACCGAGGAGACGATGCTTGACGCGGCGAGGCGGGCCGTCGAGCTCGCGCGGGACGGAGGACGCTAGTGGCGATACTCGTCGACAACGATACACGACTCCTCGTGCAGGGGATTACGGGCAGGGAAGGCGCGTTCCACACGGGACGCATGCTGGAGAGCGGCACGAACGTCGTTGCCGGCGTTACGCCAGGCAAGGGCGGGCAGGAATACGAAGGCGTTCCCGTGTTCAACACCGTGGGAGGGGCGGTCGAGGAGACCGGCGCCAACGCGAGCGTCATCTTCGTCCCTCCCCCGTTCGCCGCCGACGCCATCTTCGAGTCGCTCGACTCCGGCCTCTCGACCGTCTGCTGCATAACGGAGGGTATCCCCGTGCACGACATGATGCGGGTGGCGGACTACCTGCAGACGAAGGACGCGACACTGGTAGGGCCCAACTGCCCCGGCGTTCTCTCGCCCGAGAAGGCGAACGTGTCCATCATGCCGCGCGACATCTTCATGCCTGGCAACGTCGGGGTCGTTAGCCGCAGCGGGACGCTAACCTACCAGATAGTCAACGAGCTCACGCAGCGGGGTATCGGGCAGAGCACGGCCGTCGGCATAGGGGGCGACCCCATCATCGGGACGAACTTCATCGAGATCCTCGAGAAGTTCGAGGCGGACCCCGAGACCGATTGCGCCGTGATGATAGGCGAGATCGGTGGCAACGCCGAGCAGCTGGCCGCGCAGTACGTGCAGCGCGAGATGACCACGCCGGTGGTCGCGTACATAGCCGGTTTCACAGCCCCCGAGGGCAAGACCATGGGTCACGCGGGCGCGATAGTCTCGGGCGGTGAGAGTACCGCCGAGGCCAAGAGCGAGGCGCTGCGCAAGGCGGGAATAAGGGCGGCGACGAACCCCTCCGAGGTGGCCGAGCTCGTGGCCGAAGCGCTGGCCTAGCCGTGGCCCTCAGGGAGGTCGAAGGACCGCCCGGCAGCCCCTGGAACCGGCGGCTGAACGGGCGCGTTGACGTGCTGACCGTGCGCTCGGAGTTCCTGGCAGGCAACCCGTTAGGGGATCCCTCGCTCAGGCCGCTCTACGTGTACGAGCCGCCCGGCGCGGACGCCTCCGGGGAGCTCGCGTCGATCTACGTGATCCAGGGTTTCACTGGTCAGCTTGATATGTGGCTGAACCGATCCGCGTTCGAACCGACGATGCTCGAACGGCTCGACGAGCTATTCACCTCGAACGAGTGTCCGCCCTGCGTGGTGATCTTCGTGGACGCGTGGACGTCCTACGGCGGCTCGCAGTTCATCAACTCGGTCTCGACCGGGCGCTACATGGACTACCTCTGCGACGAGGTCGTGCCTTTCGTCGACGAGCGATACGCGACCTTGGCTAGCCGAGATCACCGTGGGCTCAGCGGCAAATCCAGCGGAGGATACGGGGCCATGGTGGTGCCGATGCTGCGACCGGACACGTTCGGAGCGCTCGCCTCGCACGCGGGCGACGCGCTATTCGAGGTCTGCTACGCGCCAGATTTTCGCGAGGTATCGCGCCAGTTGCGCAACGACTTCGAGGGCTCGTACGACGTCTATTTCGAGCGCTTCGCCGCATCGGATCGGCTGGACTTCGAACGCTTCGGCAAGCCTTTCGAGATCTACGGTTACGCGGCCTGTTACTCGCCAGACGAAGCGAATCCCGGGAAGGCGTCACTTCCGTTCGACCTGGAGACGGGCCAGCTAGACGAGGAAGTATGGCGCAAGTGGCTCGCGTGGGACCCCGTGCGAATGGCGCCGGAGCAAGGAGACGCGCTGGCGAGCATGCGGCGGATCTACCTCGACGCCGGCAAGTCGGACGAGTGGTACCTCGACCTCGGCGCCAGCGCCTTCGCCAGGGAGCTGGAAGCCCTGGGCATCGAGCACACCCTTGACCTCTTCGACGGCACCCATATGGGCATCCAGTACCGTTATCCCCGCGCGATTGCAGAGCTCGCTAAGACCCTGTCGCCGTGAGCAGCGGTCTCTGGGCAAAGCGCGGGGAGGCGGGCGACAAGCCACGGGGCGGGATAAAATTGGCAACCCACGCTACCCTGGCCCGCATTGGAATGGTGGACGTGTTGAAACACCATCACCGCGCACGAGAGGAACAAGGGCCGACTTGACGGGCTCACCCACGACAATTAGGCGTCGAGTCAGGACCTGGCTGCTCAAGCAGCAGGTGGAGGAGGTGGCCAAGGGCCCGGAGGCCAAGGAGAGCGGCGAGAAACACCCCTGGTGGCAGGTCGTGTGCCTCACGGGCGTGGATTACTTCTCGACGCTTGGCTACATACCCGGGATTGCGGCGCTCGCCGCCGGGGCGCTCTCCCCCGTGGCTACGCTCCTAATCGTGCTGCTCACGCTCTTCGGGATGCTTCCGATGTACCGCAGGGTCGCGGATCAGAGCCCGCACGGGCAGGGGTCCATCGCGATGCTCGAGAACCTTCTCTCGTTCTGGAGGGGGAAGGTTCTGGTGCTGATCCTCCTCGGCTTCGTCGCCACGGCGTGGGTGGTCACGATCACCCTGTCGGCGGCCGACGCCACGGCCCACGTGGTCGAAAACCCGCTGGTCCCCGAGTACTTCCACGACAAAGAGGTCGCGATCACGCTGGTGCTGCTGGCGTTCCTGGGCGCGATCTTCCTCCGCGGCTTCCGGGAGGCGATCGGTATCGCCGTCCTTGTGGTGGTCTCCTACCTGCTCCTGAACCTGATCGTCGTCGTCGCCGGAGCCTACGAGATGTTGTCGAACCCTCGTGACGATATCCAACTGGCAGGAGGCGCTGTTCACCAGCTACGGCAATCCCTTGACGATGCTCGCGGTCTCCATGCTCGTGTTCCCACAGCTCGCGCTTGGCCTCTCCGGGTTCGAGACCGGCGTCGGCCTGATGCCGCTGGTACGGGGTGACTCAGAAGACGACCCGCAGCACCCCGTGGGCCGGATCCGCAACACCCGCAAGATGCTCACCATCGCGGCCATAACGATGAGCTTTTTCCTGGTCACGACGAGCTTCGTCACGGCGCTCCTGATACCGCCAGCGGAGTTCGATGAGGGCGGCAGCGCCAACGGGCGTGCGCTCGCCTACGTCGCCCACAACCAGCTCGGCGACGCGTTTGGCACCGTCTACGACATATCGACGATAACCATTCTGTGGTTCGCGGGCGCCTCGGCGATGGCGGGCCTGTTGAACATCGTCCCCCGCTACCTGCCCCGTTACGGCATGGCCCCCGAGTGGGGGCGCGCGATCCGACCCCTCGTCCTGGTCTATATTGTCGTCTGTTGCGCCGTCACGATTATCTTCGGGGCGAGCGTGGACGCGCAGGCCGGCGCCTACGCGACCGGCGTCCTGGCAATGATGACCTCGGCCGCCTTCGCGGTGTCGTTGTCGTCCTACCGCAGGGGCTCGAAAGGCGAAGCCTTAGCGTTCGGCCTTGTAACTGCCGTGTTCATCTACGCCCTCGTCGCCAACGAGATACAGCGGCCGGATGGCCTGCTCATAGCGGGCTTCTTCGTGGTCGCGATTGTGGGCACCTCGCTGTTCTCGCGCGTCTACCGTTCGACGGAGTTGCGCCAGGAGCGGATAGAGATCGACGAGATCGCCCAGAAGTTTATAGACGTGGCGGCTAGGGAAGGCGAGATCCACATAGTCGCGCACCGGCGCAGGACCGGGGACGACCCCGAAGAGTACGCCCGAAAGGAGAAAGAGCAGCGGGAGGATAACCACATACCGAGCGGAGAATCCATACTATTTCTGGAGGTGGACGTGGAGGATGCCTCGGAGTTCACGGACGTGCTCGAGGTGCGAGGCGTCGAGGTCGGCGGGCACAAGGTGCTGCGAGCCGTGAGCTCGGTGGTGCCCAACGCGATCGCGGCCTTCCTGCTGCACCTGCGCGACACCACCGGGAGGACACCGCACTGCTATTTCGGTTGGACGGAGGGCAACCCGGTCATATACCTGATCCGATACCTCCTGTTCGGGGAGGGCGATACCGCGCCGGTAACGCATGAGGTCCTGAGGGAGGCGGAGCCGATAGCCGAGCAGAGACCAGCGATCCACGTCGGTGGCCGGTGAAGCAGGAGTTCGTCATCGTCGGTCTCGGCCACCTCGGGGTGGCGATGGCCGAGACCCTGCTCTCGCTCGGTCACGAGGTGCTTGGTATAGACGTGGACCGAAACGTGGTGCAGGACCTGGCGGACGAGCTTCCGCGGGCCCACCTTGTGGCCGCGGACGCTACGGACGAGGAGGTCCTGAGAAACCTGGAGGTTGCCCGGTTCGACCAGGCAGCGGTCGTGATCGGGGAGAACGTGGAGGCGAGCATCCTGGCGACCGCGAACCTCAAGGAGCTGGGGGTGGGGACGGTGGTTGCGCGGGCCACGGGCAAGCTGCACGCGCGCGTGCTGGAGAAGATCGGGGCCGACCGCGTGGTCGAGCCGGAAAAGGAGATGGGCGCCCAGCTAGCCCGAACCATGGCCGCCCCTATCGTGATGGATTACGTGGACCTCGGCGAGGACGAAGCCCTGATCGAAGCCCACGTGCCCGACCAGTGGGCCGGAAAGACCCTGGCCGAGCTGAACCTCTACCGCAAGAGCGGCGTAACGATCCTCGCGCTCAAGTCGAAGGGAGGCTCCGGAACCATCCCGAAAGGCGACACCCGCCTCAACGCCGATGACGTTGTCGTCGTGGGCGGCCGCAAGGACGAGCTGGACAGGCTAGATCTGTTCCGCTGAGGTCCCGAGGGGCGCCTATCCTATCGCCACGTCCTCCTTGGGGAACGCGTACTCCTGGCTGGCCTGGCGCGCGGAGAGCGAGAGGACGAGCGTTATCGGGCCCACCCGGCCCAGGAACATTATTACTGGAGATCAGGACCTTTCCGAAGGTGGAGAGGTCGGGCGTGACGTTCAGGGAGAGCCCGACCGTCCCGAAGGCCGAGGTAACCTCGAACACGGCCAGCATTAACCTCAGGCCGTCCGAGATCATCAACGCCACGGTCCCGACGAGCACGAGCACGATAGCCAGCGCGAACAGCGTGAGAGCGCGCAGGACGACCGGCTGCGGCACCTCGCGCCAGAACAAGGTGACACCGCTTCTGCCCCGGAGCTGGGCCCAGATGATCAGGACGACGATCGCCATCGTGGTGACCTTGACGCCGCCGGCGGTCGACGTCGGTGCTGCCCCGATAAACATCAGCACGGTCTGCACCACCAGGGTCGGCTCGCGCATCTGGGTGTAGTCCACGGTCGAGAACCCGGCCGTGCGGGGGGTCACGCCCTGGAACATGGCCATCGCGATCCGGGTCCCGACCGGTTCGCCCCCGAGCGTACGAGCGTTGGTCCACTCGAGCAATCCCACGCTCAGCACGCCAACAACGAGAAGCACCGCGGTCGTAACCAGCACCACCTTGGAGTTGAGGACGAGCCGCCGAACCCGCATGTAGGACGCCAGGTTGACGAGCACCGGGAAACCGAGCCCACCGAGCACGATGAGTAAGGCAAGGGTACCCACGATCATCCAGTTACCCGCGTAGGCGGTGAGATCCTCCTCCGGTAGGGTCACGAACCCCGAGTTACAGAAGGCCATGATGGCGTGGAACACCCCCTGAAAAGCGCTCTGGCCCGGGTCGAGGCCAGCCCTGGCGAAGGCGATGGCGAGCACCACCGCCCCGACCACCTCGCAGGCGAAGGTTATGGCGGCTATCTGGCCCAGCAGGCGCAGGGTGTTCCTGATGGAGTCGACGCTCTCCAGCTGCTCGCGCACGATCAACAGGTCGCCGAATCCAACCCTGCGCCCGATGGCGAGCACCGCCAGGGTCGTTACCGTCATGACCCCGAGGCCACCGATCTGCATGAGCACCATGATCACGACGCTTCCGAAAGCGGTGAAGGTGGCGGGCATGTCCAGGGTCGAGAGTCCCGTGACGCTGGAGGCGCTGGTAGCCACGAAGGCCGCGTCGACCCACGTGATTCCTTGCTGGGTGGAAGCCGGTAACTTGAGCAGCACCGTGCCGGTGGCTACCAGCACCAGGAAGCCGAGGACCACCAGGCGCGGGATGCGCGTTCTACGCCCCACGAGCCTATCCCTCCACTACCGGGCCGATCTGGCTGCCAGCTGCCCCCTTACGCGGGCAGGTCAAAGATCCTGCGCCCCATCAGGCTGGCGACGAGCTCGACCGCGAGGGCGGCGGTCCCGTTCCTGTCGTCCAGGATAGGGTTGACCTCCACGACGTCGAGCGAGGTGACCCTCTCGGACTCGTTGATCAACTCCATCACCAGGTGCGCTTCGCGGTACGTCAGGCCGCCGGGGATCGGCGTCCCGACGCCGGGAGCAACGTCGGGGTCGAGCACGTCAAGGTCGAGCGAGACGTGGACCCTGTCGAGGTGCGAGAGCGCCTTCAGCGCCCGGCGCACGACGGTCGCGATTCCGTACGCGTCGATCTCCCTCATCGTGTAGACGCGGACACCCGCCTCCCGCAACAGCCGCTTCTCCTCGAGGTCCACCGACCTGAGCCCCAGGATAACGACGTCCTCCGTGCGCACGCTCGCGCCCTGGCCGCCGATCTCTACGAGGGCCGGATCTCCTGTGCCGGTCAGTACCGAGAGCGGCATCCCGTGGATGTTTCCGGAGGGCGACGACCCGGGGGTGTTGTAATCGGCGTGGGCGTCGAGCCAGATGACACCGGTTCGTCCCGCGTTGTTCGCGACGCCCGCCACGGTCCCGATAGCGACGGAGTGGTCGCCCCCGAGGAAGATCGGGAAGAGCCCCGCGGAGGTCATCGCCTCTGCCCGCGTGGCAACCTCCTCGCACACAGCGCGAACGGCCGCGAGATGCCTTATCTCCCCCTTTTTCTCAACGGTCTCGGGGATAGGAACCGCGACGTTGCCCAGATCCGCCACGTCGTACCCCAGCTCCTCGAGCGCGCCCTGCAGCCGCGCGTAGCGAATGGCCGAAGGGCCCATGTCCACGCCTCGTCTGTCCTGCCCGAGATCCATCGGCACGCCCAGGATCCCTGGCGGCCTTCTAGCCCCCTCAAACATAGCTCACACCCCCAGAACGTCGCGGGTCGGCGGCCGCCTCGAAGGGACCCTCGGGGGTGCGCCTGACCGCGTTGATCCCGCCGAAGTACATGTTTGGCTCCTCGAACGGGAGCACCTGACCGTACCGGTCGAGCCCGGCCGTGGGCGCGCCTGCTTCGTAGGCGAAGAGGTCGCCTTCGGCGTGCAGACGCGGGGCCAGGACCGCCGTCTCGAGCGGCATACCCAGGTCGAGAACGTTCACGAGCGTCTGCATGATCGCGGTCGGAATCCGGGACGCGCCGGGCGAGCCGAGCGATATCAGGCCCCCTTCTTCCGAGACGACAATGGTCGGGCACATGCTCGAGATGAGGCGCTCGCCCGGCTCGAGCGCGTGGAAGCCCCTCGGGTTGAGCTCCGGCTCCCCCAGGGTGTTGTTCATCGGGATCCCGGTCCCCGGGATGACGAGCCCGGATCCATAGCCCATGGTGGCGGTTATGGAGACGGCGAATCCCTCGTCATCCACGCACGAGATGTGCGAGGTCTGCGGCGAACCGGAGATGCGCCGGCGCTGCTCCCTGGCGTACTCTTCGCTCGTCAGGCGCTGGGCCACTATCTCGTTCTCGGCGCCGTCAACGTAGGCCACCTCGCGGTCCTGAAGGGCGAGCCTCATAGCGCCGGCCAGGACCTCCGCGTATTCCTCCACAGGCATCGAGGCCAGGTCGTAACCCGAGACGATCCGGAGCATCTGGGCCAGCGTCGGTCCCCCCGCCGAGGGCGCGCCGTTGGTGTAGATCCTGCCAGGCCCGTATGCCACCGAGAGCGGCACTCGTATGATCGCCCGGTACTCGGCGAGGTCTCGCTCCGTCATGATCCCACCCATCCCGAGCAGGTACTCGGAGAGAAGGCGCCCGAGCTCGCCCTCGTACAGCAGATCCGCGCCGGCCTCGCCTATGGCCTCGATCGTGTCGGCAAGCTCTGGGAAGCGTACCTCTTCGCCCTCGAGGTAGACCCGGTCGCCATCGTAGAAGTTCTTGCGCGTCTCGTCGGTCAGCCGCAGCACCTCTTCTGCGACCTGCATCCACATGCCACTGGTCTTGCAGAGCCTGAATCCTTGACGAGCGAGCCTCACCGCTGGCGCGAGGGTCTGGGCGAGCGTGAGCCTCCCGTGCCGTTCGAGCAAGGCCTCCCAGCCCCTGACCGCGCCCGGTACGGCCACGGAAGCCCCGCCGACGGTAGAGTTCACGCCTGCGCCGTACTTGAGCACGACGGTCTGCGGGCTTCCGCCCGCCCCGAAGGCCGTCCGGGGCAGCCCCTTGCCAGGCATCGCGTCGTAGTAGTCGATCAGCTCGACGGCTCCGTTCGGGCAGCGTACGAGGGCGAACCCACCACCCCCAACGGAGCTCAGGAGTGGCTCGGTGACGCTCACGGCGGCAGCTCCAGCGACCGCCGCGTCGGCAGCGTTACCGCCCGCGCGGTAGATCTCGGCGGCGGCCTCGGCCGCGTAAGGAGTCCCGGCTGCGGCCGCGAAGGTCCTGGTTGGTTGCGCGTCGTCCATGGACCGCCATTTTAACCGAGGCGTATGCCACGAGTTCCGCGCCAGATGCCATAGGAGGAGGCCCTACGAACCGTGCGTTCTGTCCAGCTCGACCAAGGTTTGCGACGCCTTACCCGGTAGCAGGGTGCTTTTTGCCTGCAAAGGCGCACGATCACGAACATCGTGGCGTCGGGTTGACCTGTTGACGCCGTTGTTGGCTATCATGTGGTGCCTGTAACCGAGGCGAAAGGGCTCGCGGCATTGCACCAAGGAAACGCACCAACCGGGGGTCCGGGCTTCAACGTCGCGTCCTACGAGGAGATCAAGGGCGCCGAGGTCGCCGACGTCTACTTCCACAGGACCATGGAAATCCTGCGCTCTCGCGGCCTGGACAAGGTTCACGTCCACGCCGAGGTCGCCTACAAGACATCCGATCCGGATCAGTGGTTCGTGGTCACGGGCCTGGATGAGGTCGCCCGCCTTCTGGATGGCACCGGCGTCGAGGCGCGCTCGGTACCGGAGGGCACGATCTGCCGTCCCAACGAGCCGGTGCTCACGCTCGCCGGTCCCTACGACTCCTTCGCGGAGCACGAGACGGCGATACTCGGGTTTCTTTGCCAGGCTTCCGGGGTGGCCACAGGCGCGGCACGCTGCCGGCTTGCCGCAGGCGAGAAGCCGGTTATCTCCTTCGGGGCGAGGAGGATGCACCCGGCGATCACGCCGATGATAGAGCGTGCCGCGTACGTCGGCGGCTGCGACGGCGTGGCGGTCGAGCTCGCCGCGAGGCGCCTCGGGATACCAGCCAGCGGCACCCTTCCCCACGCGCTGGTCCTGATCATCGGCTCGACCGCGGAGGCCGCGCAAGCATTCGACGAGGTGATCGCCCCAGATGTCAACAGGACGATCCTCGTGGACACGTTTGACGACGAGAAGTTCGGAGCCCTGATAGCGGCGCGTGCCATCCCAGATTCCATCTTCGCCGTGCGGCTCGACACCCCCGGGAACCGCCGCGGGGATTTCAGGGATCTGCTGCGCGAGGTCCGATGGGAGCTCGACCGTAACGGGTTCGGACACGTCAAGATCTTCGCCTCGGGCGGCATGGATGTCGAGTACATCCTGCACCTCAACCCGGTCTGCGACGCCTACGGGGTCGGCGGCGCCATCGCCGACGCGCCCATGATCGACTACTCTCTCGACATCGTCGAGGTGGCAGGCGAGGACAGGTCCAAGCGCGGCAAGCGCGGCGGTCGCAAGCGGCTGCTGCGGTTGACCGATGGCTCCCGCGTTACCGTGCCAGCCTCGAACCCGGTACCCGAAGGCGCGCGCGAGCTACTCGAGCCGCTCTCAGAGGCAGGCTATCCCGAGGTGCACGAGCTGCGGGAACGCGTCCTCGACCAGCTTTCGAGCGGTGCCTACGGCCTGTAACCTGTAGTTCTGTCTACCCAAAACTAACTAGATAAAGATCACCCATTTGCGCGATGTGGCAGCCACCTCGGCCCTCCATAATTTGGGGTGCAGGTACGAGGAACGCGAGAGGACCCGTGATGAAAGAAGCGCCCGTCGCCAAGTCTCACCCGTTCACGTGCCCTTTCTGCGAGGCGCACGAGCTGCGGGCCTTCGGCCACAACGCGGCCCGTTGCGACTACTGTGGGGGTCTGCTGACCGGCATGCTCCTCGAGACCCTGCATTCCATCGCAACGCTAACCGACGCCATTGGCAGCCACGCCTGCGAGTGCGGCCACCCGGAGATGCGGCGCCTGCCAGATGGAGTGTACTGGTGTCCGGCTTGCGGCTCGGAGGTCGTCCCGGTGGCGCCGGGATCATGAGCTCCTCCCCGGCACGCCAAACCGCGGCGTATCGACACGGGTGGGATGACGGCCGCTACGGCGAGCGTCGCCGTTTCACGGACAACCCGCGACTCACCGGCCTGCAATCTGCCTCCGACAGGCTCGACTACTACAGGGGACACCGCGCGGGCCGCGAAGCGCGGCTGCGCGAGGTCGACCCTCTCGAAGCCTCCTGAGGCTCTAGCGCTTGGCCTCGCCCCTATCGCCTCAGGCCGGCTTCGGGTCTATGACCAGGTAGTAGCTGCACTCCCCCTCGCCGTCGTTGTCGAAACGGTGCGGCACGTCGGCCTCGAAGTAAACCGCGTCGCCCTCCTTCAGACGCAACGCTTGATCCCCGACCACCGCCCTCAACCGTCCCGTCTCGACGACCAGATATTCCTGGACGCCCCGCCGATGCGGCGGTAACTTGCCTGAGCTAGACCCCTGTGGGACTACGTTCCGCACGAACTCTATCCCTATCTCGGCCCGGTTCGGAGAGAGAAGCTGGCGCTCGAACCCGGTCTCGGGGTCGCGCATGGTCACGCGGTCCTCCCGAGGAACGACGACGACCCTGTCCTTCTCCTCCATCCCGACGAGGCGGGACAGACTCACCCCGAGGCCCTCTGCGACCCTGGCGGCGACCACCAGCGTTGGGTTCTTCTCGCCGCGCTCCAGCTTGGATATCATGGCGCGGCTAACCCCCGATGTGGCCGCGAGGTGATCCAACGTCCATCCTTTCTCCCGACGCAAACCTCGCACCCGCACCCCAAGCCGTCCGGATGTAACCTCCGCCGCAACCCCGTGCTCACTTGTCCTCACATCACCCATTTTGGTAGAAATCAGTCTATCATGGTAGATACGGCCGGTATCCTGGTTGCGGCTTCGCCGTTCGTGGTGGCTGGCGTGGCGCTTCTGGTGCTTCGTTTATCGGCGGTGTGGGCCGGCGTGGCGACACTCCTTGCGGCGATCGCCGGGGCGGTGGCTTGGCCTGGGCTGCAGGCGACGGCGTTACCGGCGGCGATCGCGGCTGGGCTGGGAACCTCTGGGACGGTTCTGTACGTGCTGTTTGGCGGCCTGTTGCTCTACAACGTGCTGTCCGCGGCCGGGGCGATCGAGGCCGTGTCTCGGTTTCTCGGGGAGCTGGAGCCCGAGAAGGAGGCTCTGGCGGCCGGCGTGGTGGTTGGGGCCGCGCCTTTCTTCGAATCGGTCACGGGGTTTGGCGTGGCGGTGGTGATCAGCGCGCCCATCCTGCTGGCCGCCGGGTTCTCGCCGCTGCGGGCCGCCGTCCTCGCCAGCTGGGGCCAGTGCGCAGTCCCTTGGGGCGCTCTCGGGGTTGGCACCGTGATCGGGGCCGACCTGTCGGGGGTAAGCTTCGCTGCGCTCTCGGACTGGAGCGCGATATTGAGCTTACCCCTTTTCCCCGTTTACGCTGTGGCAGCGGTAGCGTTCGCGGGCGGCGTAGCGGGGCTCAGGCGCCACGGACTCGAGGCCTGCGGGCTCGGGATACTGGCCGGCCTCGCCACCCTGTTGACGAGCGTCTTCGCGGTGCCCGAGCTCGCCGGAGCCGTGGGCGGGCTCGCGGCGA
The DNA here is from genome assembly GCA_963800975.1 of uncultured Rubrobacteraceae bacterium. Taxonomy (GTDB): domain Bacteria; phylum Actinomycetota; class Rubrobacteria; order Rubrobacterales; family Rubrobacteraceae; genus JALYGY01. Next base: position 342,823 of record CAWDDB010000008.1, read on the forward strand.
CGGTCGGTTTTCTCGCCGTGCGGTGGCGGCGCCTGGGCGGGGTGGCTGTCCCGGCGCGGGCGTTGATCCCTTACGCCTTTCTGCTAGGGCTGCTGCTCGTGGCAAACGGATTCGGGGTCCTCAAGCGGCTCGCGGAGGGTCTGGGCCCGATCTTCGTCGGCCCGGGGTTGCCGCTACTGCTATCGAGTGCCTTCGCGGCGGTGCTATTCGGGCTCGGGGCAGGTCAGGTCGGAGAGGCAACTTCTGGGACCATCCGGCAGTGGCTTCCTACCGCGGGGGCGGTGCTCACGTTCGTCCTCGCCGGTCAGGTCGTCGCCGGCTCGGGGGCTGCCGCGTTGCTCGCGTCGGGGGCGACAGCATTTGGTGCATATTACCTGGCCGTGGCCCCGATCGTCGGAGCGCTCGGCGGCGTCCTGACGGGATCTAACGCGGCATCCAACGCGTTGTTCATGCCGTTTCAGATCGAAGCGGCGAGGGAGCTGGGGATCTCGGAGCGGTTCACGGCCGCGACCCAGAACGTCTCCGGCAGCCAGGCGAGCCTGCTGGCGCCGCAGCGCATGGTTCTGGCCGCGACCGCCACGGGGCTGCTCGGCCGCGAGGGAGACATTACGCGGGCCGCTCTGCCGCCGGTACTCGTCTGTGTTGCGATCCTGAGCCTGGCGGGGCTGGTGCTCCGCTAGTCGGCCCGATCGTTCTCCCAATCGTAGGCCTCGGGCCTGCGGTTGGCGAGCGAAGGGAACGAGGCCCGGAAGCCGTCCAGGAAATCGAGATCCAGCCTCGCCAGCGCGTAGCCATCCCGGTCGGGGCACGTGGCCAGGACCGTGCCCCACGGGTCCACGATCATGGACCTCCCGTACGTCCAGCGCCCGTCGGCTTTCTGGCCCCATTGAGCCGGGGCGACGACGTAGGCCTGGTTTTCGACCGCGCGAGCCCTGAGTAGCAGCTCCCAGTGGTCCTTGCCGGTCTGCAGTGTGAAGGCCGCTGGGACGGCGAGAATCTCCGCACCTCGCAGGGCGAGAAGGCGATACAGCTCGGGGAAGCGGACGTCGTAGCAGACAGAGAGGCCGAGGATAGCCGCCCCTGCCTTGGCGGTCACGACCTCGTCGCCCGGCGAGATGTTCGCGCTCTCCAGGTACTCCCTGTCCGGGGCCTTCACGTCGAAGAGGTGGATCTTGTGGTAGACCGCCGTCAGCTCTCCGGAAGGGTCGAAGAAGGTCGACGTGTTGGACAACCGCTCGGCGCCCGGCTGGCCTTCCAGGATCGATCCACCCAGCAAGTAAACGCCGAACTCGCGTGCCAGGTCGCCGAGGAAGTCCGTTGTCGGACCCGGCACGGGTTCGGCGTTTTCGCGGTAGACCTTGTCCAGGCCGTGGCAGCTCCACAGCTCCGGCAGCGCCACCAGGTCGGCGCCCGCCGACGCCGCTTCCCGGACGAGGCGCGCGGCCACGACCTTGTTCTCCTCCTTGTCCGGCGTCGAGGACATCTGGATCGCCGCCGCAACGAGTTCACCTCGGTTCACCGTAAAGCCTCCTCTTGATCGGACCTCGTATCAGTCACCGCCGTTGGTCTCCCGACCAAGCGTAGTTCGAAATTCTTGCAGCATATGCAAGAGTGTTACCACATCCGTTGCGATGTACTCGAGCGGGACACGCACCATCGGGTTAAGGCAAGAACCAAGAAACGCCGCGCGCGAGTCGGTTCGAAGCCCAACGAGAAGCTTGTTCCGGACACCATGTTTCTTCTGACAATAGGCCATTCCTAGCTCGACGCAGGCTCCCTCGTCGGGGACCCTTCCGTCGAGCACGAAGAGGAACACCTCGGCCTCCAGGATCTTCGACGCGTCCAGACGAAACATGGCGTTGCGTCGCTCGCTGCGCGACATCGCGTTGAATGGTGGTTTGTCCGCTTCGACGCCATCGCGCTGCGGCAAGAACACGCTGTATCCCTCGCCCTCGAGAGAGCGTGCCAGCTCTTGATTGAAGCGTCTCTCGGCGTCGGAGAACAGCGGTCCTGCCAGGTAGATCAGCACACTTCGCCTTCGCGCGGCAGCGCAGCCCAGAGCGCCGCTTCGAGCACGTGGCTGCGGTCGAGATTCCGGAGCCCGAGGTAATGCCTGGCGGTGTACAGCACGGCCTCGAGCGGCGCGAGCCCGACCAGCTCCGTGGACTCGACCGATGCCCCGTGGGCAGCTGCCGCGGCTCTGGTGGCTTCGAGCGCGATAGGCATAGAGGTCTTCTCCAGATCCGTGAGGTTCATCGACACCTGTGCCACTCCTCCGACCATGAATCCCAGAGCCTTTACGCCGGGTAGCCCGCCGTCGCGCTCCCTCAACTTGCGGGCTACCGCCCTGGCGACCTCGACGTCGTCGGTATCGAGAAACGCGTTGAAGGCCACGAGAAACGGGCGGGCGCCCACGCAAACCGCCCCGCTGCGCAGATCGAGGCCATCAGGGCCGAAGTCGGGATGCCAGCGTGGGTCCTTTATTCGGGCGGCGAGCCCTTCGAAGCCGCCCAGCCTCACGTCGGCCAGGTTGCTGCGGTGCGGAGCGGTGGCCGCGGCCTCGTAGAGAAACACAGGCAAGCCCAGTGCTCCTAGCATCTCCCCTGCTTTGCGGGCCAGCTGCACCGCGGCGCCGAGCATCGCGCCTTCGAGCGGCACGAAAGGCAGCACGTCGAGTGCGCCCACCCTCGGATGCTCTCCGGTCTGAGACGCCAGGTCGATCTCGTTCGCGCAGGCGTCGGCCAGGGCGACGGCTGCCTCCAAGACCGGCCCCTCCTCCCCGGCGTAGGTCAGGACGCTGCGGTTGTGGTCCGCGTCGGAGTGGAGCCCGAGCACGCGTACGCCATCGACGGCACTCACGGCTGCGACGATGCGCCCGATCTTCTCGGCGTCGCGGCCCTCGCTGAAGTTGGGTACGGCCTCGAATAGCTGTGATCGCATCGGGCGATCTAGTCCGTGCCCAACGCGCGGTCGAGGTGGACGGCGGCGCTGATCAGGGCGAGGTGCGTCAGCGCCTGGGGGAAATTGCCCAGCGCCTCGCCGCCAGGCCCGATCTCCTCGGCATAGAGCCCGAGGTGGTTGGCGTAGGAGAACATCTTCTCGAGGGCGAGCCTGGCGTCGTCTACCCGGCCAGCCCGCGTCAGGCACTCGACGAGCCAGAACGAGCAAAGGCTGAAGCTGCCCTCATCGCCCTGCAGTCCGTCAGATGCGGCTTCGCGCGTCTCGTAGCGGTCCACCAGGGTGTCGTAGGTCAGCTCCTCCTGGATGCGATCGAGGGTGGATAGCCAGCGGGGATCCGTCGGCCCGACGAACTTCGTGAGCGGCATGAGCAGCAGAGAGGCGTCGAGGGCGTCGGACCCGTAGTACTGGACGAAGCTCTTTTTCTCCGGGTTCCAGCCTTTCTCCATCACCTCCTCGTAGATGCTGTCCCGCTCGGCGATCCAGCGCCCATCCCCGGCCGGCAGGCCGCGCTGGCGGGCGATACGGCCGGCCCGCTCCAGGGCGACCCAGCTCATGACCTTGGAGGAGACGAACTGCTGGGCGCCGCCCCTGACCTCCCAGATACCCTCGTCTGGATTTCGCCAGTTGTCGCTCAGCCAGGCGAGTATCCTGCGCAGGTTCTGCCAGAGGTCGTGGTCCACGGGCGCGACGTGCTTGTTGTAGAGGTAAGCCGCATCCAGAACGGCCCCGTAGAGGTCGAGCTGCACCTGGCCGTAGGCGCCGTTTCCGAGCCTGACCGGCCGAGAATCCATGTAGCCCGAGAGGTGATCGAGCTGTACCTCTTCGATGTTCTCCCGGCCGTCTATGCCGTAGAGAGGCTGCAGGAGGCCATCCTGGTCGCACTCGCAGCGGTTCCTGAGATAGCCCATGAAGTTGCGCGCCTCCTCGTCGAAACCGATGGAGAGGAGCGCGTATAGAGTGAACGAAGCGTCGCGGAGCCAGGTGTAACGATAATCCCAGTTGCGCTCTCCCCCGATTTTCTCGGGGAGCCCCATGGTGGGAGCGGCGACCAGGGCCCCCGTCGGGTCGTAGACCATCAGCTTGAGGACGAGCGCCGAGCGGTGCACCTCCTCCCGCCACCTCCCGCGGTACGTGCTCTTCGAGAGCCACCTCCGCCAGAACGTAAGCGTCGCGGCGAGCATCGCGTCGAACTCGCCTTCCGAGAGCGGCTGCCCCGGTCCTTCACCCTCCTCGATATCCGACAACACGAACGTCGCGCCCTCGCCCTCCGATAGCGTGAACCTGGCCCCAACCGCGCCTTTTGGCCTGAGCTGAAGTGGGACTTCCGCGGAGAGCCCGAGCGAGGCGTGTGACGAGTCCCTGGAAGCGAATACCGCGCCGAGGTCTGCGAGCGAGACGAGGTGATCCCTTCGCGCGTAGTCGAAGGCCGGACGGCACTCGACATCGAAGGTGATCTTCCCGCGCACGACACGCACGTTGCGAACCACCCTGTGGCGATCTCCCGCGACCCCCGGAATGGGCATGAAGTCCAGTATCTCGGCCATTCCGTCCTGGGCGAAGAAACGGGTGAGGAGAACATTGGTGTCGGGCAGGTACAGCTGCTGGCTACGCATGTAATTTGTCGGACGCAGGCTAAAGTGCCCGCCCTTCTCGTCGTCGAGGATGGCACAGAAGACGCTCGGGGAATCGAAGGCGGGCAGACAAAGCCAGTCGATCGTCCCGTCTCTCCCGACCAGCGCCGCGGTGTGGAGATCCCCCACGATCCCGTGATCTTCTATCGGAAGGTAGCCCAACTCTCGTCCTTTGTCCTGTGGTGGCCCGATCTCAGGTGCGTATCTTACCGGCTTGTGAGGATTTTCGGGCACACGATGCGGGTCGGGGGAAGATGAGAGAGGACCGACCCGAAAAAGGCGGGGCGAGAGGGGAAGATGGTCTCGCCCCTGACGTGGAACTCGAGGTTAGCGGATGCGCGGGTCCGCCGTTGTGCTCGAACTTACACCGCGACCCGCGAGTATCCCGATCGCACGCACAGCCTCGGTGCCGCTTGTTTCTGCTGGAAACCTCCCGGGTATACGTACGTTTGTCGCGATTCCGTAAATAGCAAAGTAACCCATGGAGGTAACCGGTGGAACAGATGCTAGGCGGCGCCAGGATCACGTACCTCGGTCACGCGACCTTCAGGTTCACTACTGCGGGCGACGAGCAGATCATCATAGACCCGTTCCTCACCGAGAATCCCCAGACCCCGGAAGACCTGAAGCGGGTGGGGGAGCTCGACACGATCCTCATCACGCACGGCCACTTCGATCACTTCTCCGATGTGATGCCGCTTCAGGGCCAGACGGGCGCGACCACCGTCTCGAACTTCGAGATCTTCTCCTATTTGCAGCGCGAGGGCGTAGAGAACGCGATGCCGATCCAGAAGGGTGGCACGGCCCAGGTCGGGGGCATAACCGTGACCGCGACCAACGCCTTCCACTCCTCGAGCATCGCGCTGGACGACGGAAGCGTGATGTACGCCGGCGAACCCCTCGGCTACGTCGTCGAGTTCGAGAGCGGCTTCAAGCTCTACCACGCGGGGGATACGTGCGTTTTCGGAGACATGCAGCTCATTGGCGAGCTCTACAACCCAGATCTCGCCCTGCTGCCCATTGGCAACCAGGTCGTGATGAGCCCCTTCGAGGCCGCCCACGCCGCCAGGCTCCTTAACGTCGAGCATGTGGTGCCCATACACTACGGCACCTTCCCGTTCCTGCCCGGCACGCCGGAGGAGTTTCAGGAGCACCTGAGCGGGATCGCACCCAACGTCAACGTTCACGTCATGCAGCCAGGCGACGACCTGGCATCCTAGACCACTCCAGTAGCCGCTCCTAGGATATTGCGGAGAGGGTGACGAGCAACACGGTCCTGGCCGTCTCGCCGGTCGCCCCAACCGCGTCGCCTCCTATGCCCCCGAACCTCTCGCGCCACACGCGGTGAGCTATCAGCGCGGTCACCGGTGCCGAAACGATCGCGAGGACTGCCGGGATTCCAAGGGGCGCGAGGAACGGTAGCGGAGCGAGGAGGGCGAGGGCTGCGCCCAGGGGCCTGCGCCAGCCACTCAAGGAGCGGACGAATGGCACGGACGAAGACCCTGCCTCTGCCGCCCCACCAAGTAGGAGGACGACGAGCATCGCCGAGCGAGCCGCGACCTCCGCCGCGACCAGCGCGAGAGCGGCGCGGGCCGGTGACTCTTCGATCAAGGCAGCAAGCGCGGCGAGCCCCGGGCCGTAGACGACAAATAGCGCCCCGATGCCGCCAACGCCCACTCGGGTGTCCTTCAGCACAGCGCGGCGCCGGTCCGGATCCCCCCTGACCATGAGGGCGTCGCCCACGTCCAGAACTCCGTCGGCGTGGTGGAGGCCAGCCACAAGCAGCACCGCTGCTAGGGCCAGCGTGGCGAGAACGCCCGGCGGCAACGCAGGCCCGAGTCCGAGGATCACGACCGCCCCAGGGACACCGACGAACACCCCGACGAGCGGCAGAAGATAGACGTTCCTGGCCGCCTTTTCCAGGGTAGCGGCGCCCACAGGGAGAGCCGTGAAGAACGAGAGCAGCGGCCGCAACTACTTGATCCTCACGCCGAGGCCCGCCACGCAGAGGCGAACCTCCTCCGCGACCCGCGCGACCCTCTGGTTTACGAGCCCGAGCAGGTCCCGGAAGGCCCGTGTCGTCGCGTTTTCTGGAACCACCCCGAGGCCGACCTCGTCGCTAACCAGGACGATGGGCGTGCCTGGCTCGGTCGCGCGTTCGAGGAAGCGCTCCACCTCGTCGAGCGTCCCGTTCGCGTCATGGCCTCCGATCATTCGCGCCGAGACCCACAGGGTAATGGAATCAAGGAGCACGGCACCCCAGCCGTCCGCGGCGTTCGCCACCGCTTGCAGATCCCCACCGCCGAGCTCCAGCGTGCCCCACTCCGCCGGCCGTCGTTCCCTGTGCTGGCGGACGCGCTCTTCGAGCTCCGGATCCCGGCTCGGGATCGCCGTCGCCACGTAGAGCACGCTCGAGCCGCCAAGCTCGGCCGCGAGTTCTTCGGCCAGGGCGCTCTTCCCGCTACGGGCGCCGCCGAGTACCAGGGCTCGAACCGTCACAGTTCCTCCCGAATGCCGGCCACCAGGCGCTCGTTCTCCGCCCTGGCCCGCACAGCCACGCGGAAGTAACCGAGCCCAAGCCCCGCAAAAGGCTCGCAGCTACGCACCAGGATTCCTCGTCGGGCGAGGCGCCCGGACAAGCCCTCGGGGCCGTGGACGAGCAAGAAGTTGGCCGCGCCGGGGAATGGGGTCAACCCTGGCAGGGCCCCGAGGGCAGCCACAAGCTCCTCGCGCAGAAGGTTCACCTCCGCGATCGACGACCTAACGAACGCGAGTTGTCTTACGGCCGCGGCTCCCGAGGCGGCCGCGAGCGCGTTCACGGGCCACGAAGGCTGGAACCGCTGCACTCTCCTCGGGTCGACGCATACAAGGCAACCCAACCGCAAGCCAGGCATCCCAAAAAACTTGGTAAGAGACCGCGCGACGTACAGGTTCCGTCGTGCTTCGGCCACGACACCGATGTCGGGCGCGAAGTCGGCGAACGCTTCGTCGACCACCAGTACCGCTCCGCTTCCCAGCACCCGCTCTGCCACCTCGAGCACCCTCGACCGTTCCAGCGCTTCGCCGGTCGGATTATTCGGGTTGCAGAGAAAGACGAGGCCCACCCGGTCCAGATCTTCGAGCGCCGCGGGATCCAGGCGAAACCCGTTCTCCGGCCGCCGAGCTACCCGGCTTACCGGCTCCAGGCCGGCCGCGGTAGCGGCCGCCGCGTACTCGCTGAACGTCGGCTCGAGGATTAGAGCCCTGGATCCCGCGCGGGCACCACGCGCCGCGAGAAACAAGGCCTCCGCGCCACCGTTGGTGGGGAGTATCCGCTCGGGCGAAACATCCAGGTACCCTGCCAACGCTTCTCGCAGATGCCGGTAATGGGCGTCGGGGTAAACGCCGCCGTCTTCGCGCAGCGCCCGAACGGCGGCCTCCGCCGCCGCGGACGGCATACCGAGCGGGTTGATGTTCTGGCTGAAGTCAAGGAGGTCCCGCTCCGCCAACCCGAGCTCCCGCGAGGCTGTCGCCCCGTGCGCCCCGTGATGGCGACCGTCGGGAAGGCCGGTCCACCCCTCAACCACGTCGCGCCTCCCAGAGCAGCAAGCCCGCGGCGAGCAACCCGCAGGTACGACGCATCAACCCAACCGCGCGCCAGATGTCTTCTGGCTGGGGAGGCCTTCCGTCGCCCAGGGTAGGCCCCTTGCGGGCCACGCCACCGTAGGAGTTGACTCCTCCGAGCCGCAGGCCGAGGGCTCCAGCGAAGGCGGCCTCCGCCCAACCCGCGTTGGGGCTATCGGTGAGCGGTCCGTAGCGCCGAGCCGCTGCCAGGGTCCGAGCCGGCCTTCCAGAGGCGGCCGCCGCAAGTAGCACCGTAATCCGCGCCGGCACCAGGTTGGCAAGGTCGTCGAGCCGGGCGGAGGCCCATCCGAGCTCCGCGTAGGGCCCGACCCGGTACCCGATCATCGAGTCCAGGCTGTTTACGGTCCTGTATGCTATCGCTCCCGGAGCGCCGAGAAGATACCCGTAGAGCAACGGACCGGCTACTCCGTCGCTCGTGTTCTCGGCGACCGACTCTATCGCGGCTCGCGCGAGCTCGCTCGCTTGTAGGCCGTCGGTGTCCCTACCGACCATCTCTCCGGCACGCTCGCGAGCACGGGCAAGCTCGCCCTCTTGCAGCGCGATCTGAACCGCTCCCGCCCCCTTCGCGAGGCCCCGCATCGAGAGGGTGGTTGAGATCAGCACCGTGCCCAACGGCGACCGCAGCGGTCGGGGCAAGCTCCCAATCAGGCAATGGACCGCGAGGAAGGCGGCGGCCGGAAGGACGGTGGCCAGTGCGATACCCGCGATGCGCCTGCTGTCGGGATTCGCGTACCGCAAAGCCCGGGTCTCGCACGCCGAGATCACACGCCCCATCCACACAGTCGGGTGCAGCCGTTCCGGAGGCTCACCAAACACCGCGTCCAGCGCCAGCGCGGCGACGACCTCCGCCGCGTGTCGCCGGCTCATCCCGCGGCGGGCTTCCCGGCACCGAACCGGCCACGGATCAGGCCGACTACCCCGCCAGCGGTGCCCACGAGGAGGGCGCGCAAGACGAGGTTGGCCACGGAGCGGCCCAGGTCCCGGACGGTGGGAGGCTGCAGATCCTCCTCGATCTCGGCGGCCGGGGGAAGCGGCGGCGGGTCGCCTAGGCGCGCGGCTACCTTCTCGTTGTAGGCGACTATGCTTGGGGTGGCCTCGCTCGCGTACGTCGTTATCTCGTCCGCGAAGACGGTTGCGCTGAGCGCGGTAGCCACGAAGAGCGCCATTCCCGCCATGACGGCCACGATGGTGGCCGCGAGCACGCAGTCACGAAGCAGCACAGAACGGTACGGGACCCCCGCTTCTGCGCGCGCGGGCCTGGTCCTGATCGCAGCCAGAATTCCCAGGAACAGGATCGTTGTGAGGGCGAACTGGACCCGGAACTCCTCTATGGCGGTGAGGATCCAGTCGGGCATTCCCTGCGGGTCAATGAAGAGGAACCGCAGGTCCGCGGCGAGCGCGACGACCACCGCTATGGTGCCGTAGAAGAACCCGATCCTGAGCGGTCCCAAAAGCGCCCTCCAGCGATGCGTCGTGGCCCCGAAATTGCAGCATACATCATCGAGCGCGACGCTATTGTGAATCGGTGATCAGCCGGCCAGCCCGTTTGCGCGCGCCTCGTTACGCGGGCCGGGTACGGCGGAGGGAGTGTGCCCGCGCAGGAGCAGGAAGAGGCCGACCAGGACGATGGCTGCGCCGAGGAGGGTCTGGAGGTCGGGTCGTTCTGCGAGTACCAGCCAGGCCAGGAGCGCCGCGAAGACCGGCTGTGTCGAGACGAGAACGACCGCTACGGCCGGGAGCGCGAGCCTACTCCGTACCTAATCCCGTACCAAACAAGCGCCCCCGACTCCCTGCACAGCTGACCCAGCCTCTGCCACCGATCGCGCCACATGGGGCTGCCGTAGGCTGGGTCGGCCCACGCCCCGAGGCCCGCCGTCTCGAATGATGCTACCGCCCTGACGCAATGCAGAGGATCCGTCACCACCAGCACATCTCGCACACCAAGCTTTTTCGCCATGCGCGATACGAGCACGGCAGAGTTCCAGGTGTTGAGCGCCCGATCTTCGCGCATCACGGCGTGCCCCGGAACCCCCTCGTCCCGCAATACGCTGGCCATGACGTCCGCTTCGGCTGGCGGGTGCTTGCCGAGGCCGCCGGTCACGATGAGCAGGCTCACCCTTCCGCTCGCATAGAGCCCCGCCGCATGCCTTACCCTCGCGGCGAGCGTCTCGCTGGGGCTACCGTCGGGCATCACCTGCGTGCCGAGAATCACGGCCACCCTGACGTCCGCGGCGGCCCGCGTAAACGCCCTCCCTAGATAAACAGCGTGCAGGACCCGTAGCTCTGGCAGAACGCCCGCGATGCGGTTCAAGGCGCCCCGTCGCAGATCCGGCGCACCCGCTCCAGATCCCCCCGGGTGTTCACGTTCGTCAGGTATAGGTCGGGATCCCCGAACCGACGCAACGGTTCCTCGACGTAGTCCACGCCTTCAAGTCCTCCCAGGAACCCGCGCATGGAGCGCGTGCCCGCGTCAAGTTCCGAACGAATGCGGGCGACGATTGCGCGGTCGTATGCTGCGCAAAGCGGGTGCGTCCGGCCTGCGTGACGCGGCACCGCGGCCACGGACCCTTGCTCGCGCATACGCAGCAGCAGGAACCCGACGAGGTCGGCCGGGAGCAGGGGCAGGTCGCCGGCGGCAACGAAGACGAACGGGTGTCGTGCGGCGTCCAGGCCAGCTTCCATCCCGGCGAGCGGTCCCAGTCCGCCGGCCCGCGCGTCGGGCACGTGTCTTGTATCCGGAAGGCGCCCGTGCCCTCCCGCCTCTATCACCTCGGCGCACCGAGCCGCGAGGGCGATCTCGACGCGCCGCACGAGCGGAATCCCTCCCACCTCGAGTAGAAGCTTGTCGCGACCCATCCTCCGGCTCTGCCCGCCAGCGAGTATTATCCCGGAGACCTTCCCTTGCACCGCTCAGGGACTTCCCCGTTGCGACACGAGGGGCCTCAGGTCCAGCATCTTCTGTCGCAGCGCCTCCACACGTTCCTCCCTGGACGGGCTCGGCCAGCGTCCCGCGAGACGCTTGGCGAAGGCAAGGTCCACCGCAGTCGAGTGCAGTTTGCGAGCTTTGGTCCAGGCGCCCAGGCGCCCCGTGAAGATGAGCCGCAGGTAAGCCCCAGACCTGCGGAAGTAGGTCGGGAGGATAGCGTACTCCTGCGGGCTCAAGAGACCTTCCTCAACCTCCTCCTTGAGCTCACCCCGGATCGTGCGCCGCTCGAAGGTCAGCCACAACAAGATGGTGAGAAGGTAAACCAGCACCACGACGAACATAAAGACGTAGGCCAACGGACCGAACACCGTTGCTGTGAAGTTGAACAGGGCGTGCAGGGTTATGGCGCCGAGCAACCCCAGGAGCGGCGGGACGACCTTCAAGGCTTTGTTGTGGACGAACGGGATCAGACCTATCCCGATGCCAGTGAGGGAGGTAAAGGCCGCGTGGGCAAAGCCGCCGAAGATGCGGCGGACGAGAAAGGTCTCGGCCCCGTACTGCACCCCGTAAAGGATGTCCTCGGCGATGGCGAATCCGAAGCCGACGGCCGATCCGTAGACGATTCCGTCCATCACCCCGGCGAACTCTATGAGACGCCGCCTGCGAGAAGCCAGGTAGGCCACGATGAAGACTATCAAGAGCGCCAACCCCTTGGCGCTCTCCTCCACCACCGGGGCGACGAACACGGCGGTCAAGAAGCCCGCGGTCTGCTCGCTCACGAGCGCGTTAAACGTGATGCTCGCCACGGTGTTGAAGAAGATGGAGATGCTGGTCGCCACCGCGAAGCCCCAGATAAAGACGGGCAAGACGTAGCGCAACGGCTCGCGCTCGTACAGGTCTATGGCGCGCATAAAAAGCAGGTACAGCAATGTCTGGAAGACGCCAGCCCAGATCAGAGTACCGCTCAGGGTCACGCCCACGGACCTTTCCAGGGCAACATGCGCAGCAGTATACTCGCTCTTGATAGAATACCTTTCGTGGTCGCATGCCGGAGAGCAGGATCTTTTGGATAGTGACGCGCACGAACGTGGCTCCATTCTCGAGGCCATGCGTCACATGACCCACGGCGTCTACGTTCTCGGCACCCGCAGGGGCCGCCAGTCCAACGCGATGACCGCGTCGTGGGTGATGCAGACCTCCGAACGTCCCCCCTACGTCGCCGTCGCCGTCCGCGACGACCGTTACTCGCACGACCTGATCCTCGATAGCTCGACCTTCGCGCTCAGCGCTCTGCGCGAAGATCAGGTCGACGTCGCGGCGCACTTCTCCGACACGAGCGGCGAATACCACGACAAACTGCAGGGCATCCCTTACGGGCTCACGCCCGGCGGCTCGCCTTTCCTCTTCGATGCCCTGGCCTACCTGGACTGCAAGGTGGTAGACACCGTTCGGGCTGGCGACCACACCGTGATCGTGGGGGAGGTCATGGCAGGAGAGCCCCTCGGCGACGGCTTCCCTCTGATCTACGACCGCACGGAGTACGAAGAGGCGCTGCGCTAGATGACGCACGACCCTGAGTCGCGCCTTCGAGAGCTAGGCCTGGAGCTTCCACCGGTGCCCGAGCCGGCTGGCGCCTACGTCCCCGCCGCCAGAACTGGCAACCTCGTCTTCACCGCCGGCCAACTCCCGCTATGGGCAGGCGAGCTCATCAATGTGGGCAAGGTCGGCGAGGCGGTCTCGCCCGAGGAAGCCTACGAGTGCGCGCGCCTCTGCGCCCTGAACGGCCTGGCCGCTATCGCCGCCGCAGCCGGCAGCCTGAGCCGGGTGCGACGCGTGGTCAAGGTCACCGGATTCGTGGCCTCGACCCAGGGCTTCAACGCTCAAGCACAGATACTCAACGGCGCCTCCGAGCTCATCGGCGACGTATTCGGAGAGGCCGGTCTGCACGCGCGCTCGGCCGTGGGCGTGGCCGAGCTTCCCCTGGACGCTCCGGTGGAGGTAGAGCTGGTCGCCGAGCTCGACGCCTAGGACCGCAACCGGACCGTCAACTTTCCGCCAGCCGGGTTTATGATCTGTTTTATCGGATATAATTAGTGTGGTGCAGCGACGAGAGGACTATCGTGGAATCTACCTTGTGTAAGACGGCTCAGATAAAACTGTATTCAGGCATCTTCTGTTCTTACTGCCGGATCGTAAAGAGGGAGCTGGAGAGACTCGGGGTAGACTACGAGGTGGTTGATGCCGACGCCGACGGCCGTGACGAGGTCATACGTCTGTCGGGGCAGCGGGCGATCCCGATCCTCACCATCGACGACGAGGTGCTCGTCGATTCACCCCACATCGTCCGGGAGCTGCGGCGGCGCTACGGCTAGGCTATGACTCCTCGGCGTCCTGGGCCAGCTGATCCAGGACGTACGTAGCATAGAAGGCCACGGAGTCTTCTGCGCCCTCGAGCAGGAAGGCTCGCGCCTTTCCCACTGGATCGAGCAAGAGCCCGCCCACCTCGAGTATGGGACCCTCACCCCACTCCTCATCCAGGCGCCAGGCACCCGGTGGGTTGGCGTTGCGCCTGATGGTCTCTCCCACGAAGCAACCGAGTCCGACCACCAGGGCGTCGAGGATCGGGGGCGACTCGCCTTCTTGCAACGCGGCCGTCAGGAGTTCCTCGACCAGGGGTAGGTATTCTGACTGGTAGTCGAGTTGCAGGCCCCACTTGGAGCCTGCGGCTGCGCGGAACAGGGAAGCCGCTTCCTCGGGCCTATCGGGGTCGGCCCGAATAAGCGCGAGCTGGAACAACGCGGCGGCGGAGTCGCCAAAAAAGAACTCGATCTCCCTCGGGATCGTGTAAGCGCTCAGCATCTCCAGGTCCGCGCTGGCGTACTCCGAGTCCCGCAGCACGGCGGCTTTGCCAACAATCTCCTCGATCGTGCTGGGCGTCCAGCTTGTCGTCTCGACCTCGACGAACACGTCTTTCCCTTCGCGAATGAGGTGGATGGGCCACGCCACGTCTCCCAGCGGGCTCCGGATCTCCTTGAACAGCTCCTGGATCTCGGCCCCCCGCTCCTCCAGCTGGGTGGCCACCTTCAGGATGGTCGCCGGACGCGGGGAGTCGGGCTGCACAAAGACGGGGCCTGCGAGCTCCCTCTCCGTTGGCGGGTCCTCTTCAGGCGTGTCCCCGGCGTTTCTCCAAAGCATCCGCGCTGGCCTCCCGTATCGCCATCCCGAGGCAATCAGAAGATTCTAGCAACCCGGGGCATTTGCCGAAAGCGGGGTTGATGGAATAACCTTACCCGATGACCGAGCTAGAGTTTCTCCTGATCCGCCACGGCCAGTCCACGGCGAACGCAAACGGGGTGTGGCAGGGCCAGATGGAGTTCCCGCTCTCCGACGAAGGGCGCCGGCAAGCGCGTCTTGCGGGAGCCGCGCTCTCCGGCAAGACCTACGACGCGGTCTACTCCAGCCCGCTCGGCAGGGCGTTCGAGACCGCCGAGATAATCGCCCGCGAGATCGGTTTCCGGGATGAGATCGTACCCGTGGATGGTTTCATGGAGCGGCACGGCGGCTCGCTTGAAGGGACCACGCAGCCCGAGCGCGAGGAACGCAACCCCGAGCTTGCGCGCAAGCTGCTCTCGCTGCCAGAGGAAGAGCGCTGGACCCTGGTCGGGGCGGAGACCGACGAAGACGTCCTGGGCCGTTTCGAGGGGGCCATGTCGGGATTGCGTGCCCGCCACCGCTCCGACGCCCGACTGATCGTGGTCTCCCACGGCGGTGTGATGCGCGCTTTCCTCAGGGATAGATTCGGACCGGGTGTGCTGCCCGGCACCGAGAGAGCGGCAAACACCTCGATCACGCGGCTCGTCTGGCCGGCGGAAGGTGAGCCCCGCCTGCTGGAGCTCGCCGACACGCGGCACTTGACCTCCGTACCCCGCGCTTCGGTCACGGAGTGAGCCAACACAGGCTTGGCCCGGGCCGGCCTTGCGGATAGGTGAGAGCGTAAGGAGCTAGTCGGCGGCCTCGACGCGACGCGCGTTTGGTCCCCTGTCGTTGCGCCCAACCTCGTACTCTACCTCGTCGTTAGGCGAAAGCGCCGAAGGGTCCCCGCTAACTTCGGAGTGGTGGACGAACAGGTCTTCGCCCGTTGGCCGCACCAGGAACCCGTAGCCCTTCTCGGCGTCGAACCACTTCACGCGGCCTCGCTCACGCGACGCTTCTGCGCCGTCCTCGGATTGGCCGTCGGCCAGGGACTGCGTAGACCCGTTCTCAGCCACAGAGGCCGCCTCTCCGCGGTCCGCCTCGAGAACAATGGAGTCCTCGGCAACCTTGACGGTCACGGCTTCGACGCGGGACCAGTGCTCCCTCCAGATGGGATCCTCAGCCACCGACGGGTCGAGCCACAACCCCCATCCGTCGCGCTCCCCGTGGTCGAGCACGCCTTCGAACACGCTCTCCGCCTCGCGCGGGCCGCGTTCCCTGCGGTAGATGTCGTTGCGGGAGCGGAAGGATTGTACGGAGGACGCGCTGGTACCGAGGGCGTCGGCTATCCAGTCGTCCGTCCTTCCCGCTTCCACCCACTCTCGGATCTGCTCCATGTGGGGCTTTAACGCTATGCGCTTTCTGGAATCTGCCATCTCGACGCCTGCTCCTTGTTACCCCTCAACCGATCCCCCTGATGATGTGATGTTGAGCGGTAGATTCACGAAGTACCACTGATGTTGTTGGGCATTCTATCATCTCGCCGGTAGGCTCAGGAACCGGGCTCACGGTCCGAGCCTCCCGAGGCCCCCCCGCGACCTTCCTCCGGGGCTTTCGGTGCTTTCTCGCCGCCCGATTCCTCACCAACCCCGGGGGCGTCCTTCGCCTGGGGATCCTGCACCCTCGTGGGCTCTGCCCCCTTGCTCGCGTCCTCGTCAGACTCTGCGGCGCCGGCCTCGGAGGCGGGTGCCTCGTCCTCGGCGGGCTCCTCGGGCTCGGGAGCCTCGCGCGGCGGTTCGGGGAACTCGGTGTGGCCTTCCCGGCCTAGCCGCTCGAGCATCTCCCCGACCAGCGGGGCGGGCAACTCCAGGTACAGTGCCAGCTCCTCGGCGCGGGCCAGCACATCGTACTGGTCGGTTTCTTCGTCGTAGCCGAGCGCCTCCAGGGCCCCGGCTACGTTCTCGGACGGGACGAGGGTGTTGCCGCCGGCGATCAGGCGCAAGTACTGCAGGAGCCTCAGGTCGAACTCGCCCACCACGCCGACCACTGGCTCCGTCTCGAAGATGCGCCGCCTGATAAACAGTCGAGTGTCGTAGCTATCGGCCCAGCGCCTCAATACCTCGCGTTCGTCGATGTAGTTGTATTGCGCGACCCTGTGCTGGATCTGTCCGAGCAGCCGCCCGGTGAGCACCCTGAGGCTCTCGTCGCCGAAGAACCAGGAGTCGTCCTGGGTGTTCATGATGCCGCTCGTGCGCGGGATCGTGAGCGGGTCCTCCTCGTCCTCGAAGGTCTCCGCGAAGCGACGCACCGTCTCGCGCACCTCCTCCAGCGGGCGTCCCCCCTTGGCCAGGGCGGCCTCGTAGATCACGAGGGCAGCGGTCTCGTGCTCCCTCGAGAGCTCGTCCACCCTGCGGGCGGCCTGCTCTAGCCTGGCGTCGTAGTCCTCGAGGTTTCGGATCTTCCAGGCCGCATCCGCAGCCCTGTTTGCTACCTCAACCATGGATTCTCCTTGGTACTTCTCGGGTGTTGTTGGCCCCTCGAATGCTCAATATACAGCATACCAGCCGCCTCAATCGCCGCCCCTGAGGCCGTAGACTCCCGGCGCCGTTTGCATGAAAGGGGATCGGGGGTTGTCCCTCACGTCGACCGACAGCCGGGCGCGCATGGTGTTCTGGGGCGTTCGCCCGGTGCTCGAGAGGTACCCGCTCTCCAGGGCGAACTGCGTGATGTCCGAGTAGTGCAGGGGATGGCCCACCTCACGGAGCACCTCCCTTGCGGCGGCCTTGAAATGCATCGTCGGCCTAGCCGAGCGCCTCCGGGGAGGCGGCGGGGTAGGCCCCGATCAGGCTCACGTACGGGCAGTGCTCCTCGAGCGCAATGAGCGCCCTCTGTACCCTCTCCTCCTCCGGGTGGCCGGAGAAGTCCGCGAAGAACACGTAAGTCCACGCCCGCTTTCTCGAGGGTCGGCTCTGTATGCGGGTCAGGTTGATCCCCTCTTCGGCGAAGGCAGCGAGGGCGTCACGCAGTACGCCCGGGCGATCCTTGACCGAGAAGACGACGCTGGTCTTGTCGTTTCCCGTCATGCCGGCCCAGGAGCGACCAAGGACGATAAAACGGGTGGCGTTGGCGCGGGCGTCCTGGATGTCCCTGGCGAGGACGTTCAGGTTGTGGGCCTCGGCCGCAAGGACGCTGCCGACCGCCGCCACACCCGGTTCGCGTGCCGCCCGCCCGGCCGCCTCCCCGGTCGACTCGACCTCCTCGAGGCGAGCGCCCGGCAGCCGGTGTCGCAACCACGCGGCCGCCTGCGAAAGGGCCATAGGGTGCGAGCACACGACGCGCACCCGATCCAGGGACAGCTCCGAGGAGATAAGGCTCTGTGAGACTGGCAGGTACACCTCCCCGCAGACCTTCAGCGGGCTGTTCATCAACTCGTCCAGGGTATGGGTTACGGTGCCTTCCATCGAGTTCTCGACGGGGACGATGCCCTGCTCTGCCTCGCGGCGCTCCACGCTGGTGAATACCTCGGCCACCGTGGCCTGCGGCTCCAGGTCCACGCTAGCCCCGAACGCGCGCAGCGCCGCCTCGTGCGTGAAGGTGGCCTCAGGCCCCAGGTACGCGACCACGAGACGCCCTTCGAGAGAGATTGAGCTGGAGATGATCTCGCGAAACACGGCAGCGAGGCCTCGTGACGGGAAATCGCCGGTGCCGAGGACCGCGACCCGGTCGAGCACGGCCCGCTCTCGCGCGGGTACGTAGGCTTCGAGGCCCTTCTGGTGCTTGAGCTCACCGATCCTGCGCGCCAGCCGCGCCCTGCGGTCGAGCAGACGAACGATGTCCTCGTCTACTTCGTCTATGCCGGCCCGCAGGTCAACCATCTCGTCTCTCAACCCCACGTCCGCGCCGGGGTCGGGCGTGCTTTCTGCGGACGTGTCGTTTGGTGCGTCGGAGGAAGTCATGGGGAAGCGACCTTTCGGTAGAGGCTACGCGGCGTTCAGCGCGGGAGGGACGGGCAGCCGGTTCGGGAGCCCCCCTCCTCGATAAATCGCGCCATGTTCGAGTTCGCAACCCGCATAACGAAGCCAAAGTACCAAATAAAGGTCGTTCCTGTCAAAACCCGCCCCCCACCCCGCGCAGGAGCAGGACCGTCACGACGGCCGCGAGCCCGAACCGATAATAGGCGAAGATGCGCAGGGAGTGTCCCGCCAGGTAGCTGAGCAGGAACCGGATCGCCAGGTATCCCACGACCCCCGAGGTGACGGCCCCGATCAAGAAGAGCAGGGCGTCGCGAGCGTCCATACCACGCCCAGCGATATCCGCGAGGCTCAACATCGCGGCGGCCGCAGTGATCGGGACGCTCATCAAGAACGAGAACCGCGCCGCCTCGTCCCTGCGCAGTCCCAGAAAGAGGCCGAGCGTGATCGTTGCTCCCGACCTCGAGACGCCAGGGAAAAGGGCAGCGGTCTGCGCGAGCCCGATCCCCAGCGCTTCCGGTAACTTGAGCTTGTCGGCCCCGCGGCTTCTGGTCCCCACGGCCTCGCCCACGATAAACAGGACGCCAACGAGCACCAGGTTGAAGACCACCAGCCACGGCGAACGCACGGCCCGCGCGAAGAAGTCCTCGAACAAGAATCCGACGATCCCGGCCGGGATCGTCGCCACCAGTATCAGGTAGGCCATGCGCTGATCCGGGTCGGAGAGATCTCTGCCACCAGGGACCAGCGAACGCGCGAACGCCCTGGCCATCCGTAGCAGATCTCGCCAGAAGTAGGTCACAACCGCGAGAACGGTTCCCGTGTGGATTGCCGCGTCGAAGGACAGGCCGAAGCGATCCTGATCCACACCCAGGAAATACTGGCCGAGCAAAAGGTGCCCCGAGCTCGACACGGGCAGGAACTCCGTCAGACCCTGAAGTACTCCCAGGACAACCGCGGCTAGTAACTCGAACACTCTCTAGGATCCTCCGACGTTCACGTGTACAGCGGAGGTACTATGCCAAATGCCGCTCGTCGTTGCAGCCACGAGGCACCACGTGTCGCATCAGACCCGGTCCATAAACCACGCATCACCTCGGGGGTGCTGCCCTATGGCCTGCTGAGCCTGGCGAGAGCGATCGAATCCTTGAGCGTGATGCGTCCGGCCTCGATCTCGATCAGATCTCGGCTCCGCATCTCGTTGAGTACCTTGGTGACGGACTCCCGCGTGGAGGCGACCATCGCCGCGAGGTCCTGGTGGGTCAACCGCAGCCCTATGGTCACCAATCCGTCGCGCCTGTCGCCGAATTTCTGGGCCAGAATGGGGAGCAGATTGGCGAGCCTGACCTCGGTCTCACGGGGCAAGAGGCACTTCACCAGCTCCTCGTACTGCACGAGGCGTAGCTCCAGCAGCGTCATCAAGGTGAAGGCCACCTGCGGCTCGCGCCGGATCGCGCGCTCCACGAAGATTTTCGGAACCTTGGTTACCCTGCACTCCGTGACGGCCTCGACGTACGCTCGTTGCCTGGCCTCGCCCTCGAAGGCCAGGTGCCCGAAGATGTCCCACGGCCTGAGAAGCCTGAGGGTGGCCTCCTTGCTCCCGGAATAGGGCCTGAACACCTTCAGGACACCGGACGTTAGGACGTACAGGGCGTCGCCGTACTCGCCCTCGCGGTACACGGCATCCCCCGGCGCGTAGGCTCGGTCCGCCGTGGCTATGCCCATGGTCTCCAGAAGCCCTAGCAGCTTGCGACACTGCTGTTCCTGTAACTCTGTGTACTCGGGTACCGAGGGATCAACGTTCACTTGTCCCCCCGCCGCAACCAGTTGTTACATATATGCTTATATCGGGTCCTCTGTAGAACGAGCCTGCTACATGTTGCTACATTGTACCTTATGATCCCGGCCTGGGCTTCCCGTAGTCGCGACGGCGGGCACTGGTATAGAATGGCAGCGTCACGAAGACTAGAGAGGAGATTGGGTGCGCGAACGTGTGTCTTTCCTGATCTTGATCGCGGTCCTGATCTTTTTGTTCGCTTTTACCTTCGCCGTTCTGGGTAAGGGCGAGTACGAGCCTTCCGATGGCAGGGCATCGCCAGCGGAGATCTCCACCTTCTCGGCCTGACCCTCGGTCTCAGGTTGCGCCTCCGGCCTGGCAACACGATGCTTGGTTTTTCTCTCAGACGCCGCTAGCCGCCCGGCTCTCGCACCACCGAGACTTCGTAGGTTCCCATCTGCGGGTGTCCGCGCAACAAGCCGGTGCCACCACCCCTGCCATGGGCCAGCTTGAACTCCTCGCTGCGTACCCAGGTATCGAAGGCCTCTTTGTCTTGCCAGCGCGTGATCACCACTACCTCGTCGGCGCCATCGGAGCGTAGGACCTCCAGCGAGAGGAAGCCCGGAAAATCCTGAACGAAACCCTGACCCCTGGCGAACCGCTCGACCACCCGATCCGCCATCCCCTCCTTTACCGGAAGTCGATTTATGACGGCGATCATCCGTATCCCCTAGCTGCGCGGATCAATGGGCCACCACTATTCCGCCGCCGCCAACGCGCTTGGCAGTCTTGAGAGCCTTCATCGCCTCGCCCATCAACTGCGCGGCACTCGAACCGTTCTCCGGGTACTCCGCCACCCCGACATCTAACTCGAATGGCGCGGCCTCATCGTTGAGGCGCTCCAGCACACGTTCGGCGACCACGTAGGCGCCCTCGCCGCCCTGCTCCGGCAGAATCACGACGATCTCGTCGTCGCCAAATCGAGCGTGAATGGCCAGGTCCGGGGAGGTCTCTTTCACAAGTTCCGCCAGCCTCCGCAGGATCTTTCTGGCACGCTTGACTTCCCCATCGGCGACCATCTCGGTGAAGTTCGCCACGTCGAAGATAGCCACCGAGAACCGCTTCTGAGCCGCGATCGCCCGCGGAAGATGGAGCCGGTTGAACTGGTCCCGATCCGGCAATCCCGTCACCAGGTCCGTTGCCGCTGCCTGGCCAAGGGCCTGCTCCATGTCGCGCCGCACGATCGCGTCGAAGGCCTCCAGACCCGACTCCGTTACCCAATCCGAGGCCCGCATCAACTTGAGGAAGAACGCGGAGACCTCGCCCCCGCCGAGCGCCGGGAGATCCACGCCTTTCTCTACCTCTCGCCAGATGCAGCGCCGCAGCGTCGCGAAGTCTTCGATGACCCCAACGCCGTCACGCCCCAGCTCGTGCTGGTTCTCCGCGATCTCACCTACCAGCCCTCGTATGGTTCCCCCCTGGCTGAACGTCTCTACGGACTCGGGGCTGCGCAGAAAGTCGATGAACACGGTGACAAGCTGCTCCATGTTGGCCGTCAGGCGCCCATAAGCTCCATCGCCGTCGTCTCCTCCTCGACTCTGCCTCCACGAGGCGACTATGGTCGGCAAATCCCGGCGAATGCAGTCAGAAATTCGGGTCGCGTTCTCCATACGCTCAGTATACCCACGCGCGCCACCAGGTGACCCTCCGATTGTAGCGTTGATGTTTGGAAGTGATGCAGATCACAAACTGGATTGTAGCCATGAAACCTTTTTTCCCGCTGCCACGTATATACAGATGCAGGAGTGAAAATATGGTGCCTTGCGGGTAAATACGGGTGCGGACGGCCAGGTTTAGGAAGACGGTGGCGAGGGAAAACTAAGAGTAGTTTCTAAAACTGATTTCGGGTAGAATCGCATTTCGCGAGGAGGGTAGATTGACTGCGAGTCTGGAGAAGAAGCCGGAGACGGCGAAGATCATACGAGAGTCGGAGACGCCGGAGCTGCTAGCCAAGTATTTGGCGCACATTGGTCAGGGCTCGCTGCTGACGCACGCCGAGGAGATAGAGCTCTCCGAGCGCGCCAAGGCCGGGGACAAGAGGGCCCGCCAGCGCCTCATCGAGAAGAACCTCCGTCTGGTGGTCAGCGTGGCCAAGAAGTACAGGGGCTACGGGCTCCCCTTCGAGGACCTCATCCAGGAGGGCAACATAGGCCTCATGAAGGCCGTGGAGAAGTTCGACCCCGAGCGGGGCTTTAGGTTCTCCACCTACGCGACGTGGTGGATCCGTCAGGCGGTGCAGCGGGCTGTCGCGGACAAGGGACGCACCATCCGCGTCCCCGTCCACATGACGGAGAAGATCCGCAAAGTCAGCCGCACCATCAGCGAGCTTGCGGTCGAGTTCGAGCGCGATCCGACCGAAGATGAGGTCGCCAGACGCCTCGGATGGGACCCCGACGAGGTACGCTTGACGATGAGCGCTATGCCCGACGCCACGAGCCTCGATCAGCCGGTTTCTTCGGAGGACACGGCCTCCCAGCTTGGCGACTTTATCGAGGACGAGCGCGTCTCGGACACGCCGGACACCGTCATGCGCGAGATGGAAACCATCCAGCTCAAGGAGGCGATCGAGCACCTGCCCGAGCGAGCGCGGTACGTACTGGTGCGCCGTTACGGCCTCGACGACCGCGAGCCCGCGACGCTCGCGGAGCTGGGCGAGGAGCTGGACATCTCGCGCGAGCGGGTGAGGCAGCTGCAGCGCGAGGCCGAGCGTATCCTCAAGGGCGGGGAGTACGGGCGCGTCCTGCGCGACGCCGTCGCGTAGCTGGCGACATTTTCCAGTGGTACCCTGGCCGGGCCTTCGGGCCCGGCCCTTTCTGTCTCTGTCCCCTGTAGGGCCGTTTGTTAGCCTTAACGGATATGAAGCGGGGGACTAACTGGTGGTTCTGGATCTCGTCCCTGGCTTTCGTGGCGCTCACGGCGCTGGTCGCAGCGGGGCTAGTCTACCCACCGGATGCCTGGGTTCTTCGCGCGGCGCAGACGCATACCTCCGAGGTCCTCGACGTGGCAGGAACCTTTCTCTCCGTGCCCGGCGGGGCCGAGTTCTCAGGGGTGGCGATCATTTCTTTGGCCGGCTTTCTGTTCTTCACGGGTCGGCGGCGCCTGGCGGGACGACTCATCTTCGCCTTCGCGATCACCGGGGTACTGGAGCTGGCCCTCAAGACCTGGCTGCCGGCGGTTCCTGTCCCACCCGAGGCGGCACGCTCGGCAGACCCAACCCTTGTCGAAGTTCCGTACCCCTACCCTTATCCCAGCGGACATACCCTTCGCTCCGTCATTATCTTCGGCGCTCTCTACCTGCTCTGGCCTAACCGTGTGCTACGGGCGGCGGTGGTGGCGATCCTGGCCGGCGTGTTCCTGAGCCGAGTCTATGTGGGCGTGCACTGGCCTTCCGACGTGCTCGGGGGAGCCCTGCTCGGGGTCGCGGGGCTCGCTTGGGCATTCTCGGACCGATCGGCCAAGACCTGAAGGCCGGCACACGACGAGGGAAAGCCAACGAGAAAAGTCGGGGCGGACCCACAAGGAGCGGTACAGGATCTCGGAGCGAGAACGGTTGCCCGAGTAACCGATCGCGGACAGCCGAGTGCTTCCGATCGAGGGGAGGAACACTTGCAGATTACGGTCGTCGGAACGGGGACGGTGGTGCCGCGCCTGGAGAGACGGCAGAGTTGCGTCGTTGTCGAGACCGGCGAAGAGATGCTCGTGTTCGACCTCGGATCGGGAGCGGTGCGCGGGATGTTGAGCGCGGGTCTCGACCCCTTCGCCGTAGACCGCCTCTTCTTCACGCACTTTCACCCGGATCACACCTCAGACATCGTGCCGCTGATGTTCTCAATCAAGTACGGGGCTAGCGAGCAACGGGAGCGTCCCCTGCACATCACCGGTCCAGAGCCCTTCGTGCGGTTCTGGGGGTCGGCAACGGCGGCTTGGGGCGAGTGGATGATCGGCGACTACCCCACACACCTCTCGGAGCTGCCGCACGAGTGTCCGGCGCCCCTCGACCTGCCGGGCTGCCGGCTCTCGTGGGCACCCGCACAGCACCGCCCGGAGAGCATCGCCTACCGGCTCGACAGCGAAACCGGCGCGTTCGTCTACACCGGCGACACCGAGTACTCGGAGGCGGTCGTCGAACTCGCGCGTGGCGCGGACACTTTGCTTATCGAGTGTTCCTTCCCAGACGACGCACAAGTCCCAGGCCACCTCACACCTGGCGGAGTCGCGAGGATGGCTTCGGAGGCCGGCGTCGACAAAGCCGTCCTGACCCACCTTTACCCTTCCGTGGAGCGGTTAGACCTTCGGGCCGAGATCGGTCGCGGGTACGACGGTAAGGTAGTCGTCGCGCAAGACGGAAAAAGGTTCGAGGTCTAGGTCGGGTCAGCGGCGACGCAGCTCGCACAGCGGCCGTGCAGCGTGATCTCGTGCCAGTCGGTGACGAAGCCGGTCTCGCGTTCTACCTGCAACGCGAGGTACTCCATGAGCTCCTCGTTGAACTCTATGACGGAGCCGCACTCGCGGCAGCGGGCGTGGTGGTGGACCCGTTCGGTCGCAAGCTCGTAGCGCGAGTATCCCTCCCCAAAGTCCTCCTTGCGCACGATACCGAGCTCGTGGAGCAAATCCAGGGTGCGGTAGACAGTCGAGAGCCCGATCTCCGGGTGCTCCCCCTTGACGCGGTCGTAGATCTCCTCCGCGGATAGGTGCCTGTCTCCTTCTAGACCCCGCACGATCACGCGCCGCTGGCTGGTTAGCCGGTAACCGCGGTCCCTGAGTATCCGCTCGAACTCTACCATCACCCTAAGTCTAGCCCCGCGTCTCACCAGTATCAAGAATTGATCTTGAACATTCCAAGGCTATCGTCGGTACGAGTTGAAACCGGGACACCGATCCGGCACAGGTCGCAGACAAGGAAGAGGCCGGGAGCGAACGTCTCCCGGCCTCATGATTCCTCAGGGTCGTTGCGGGGCTTGGTCGTAAGGCCTAGCGCGTCTGGATCCTTATGCCCCCGACCACGCTGGCGACTATATTGTAGAAGACCGCGGTGAGAACGCCGGCGATCAAGCCCCCGATACCGTAAACGATGATAATCAGGAACGTACCGACCACGCTACCAGCGGCCATATAGCCTTCGTTGCCGCCGCCACCGATCAGCACGGCGATAGTCGAAAGTACACCTACGATGAGGCCGATCAGGGCGTACGTGGCGCCAAGAACTTTGGCGGCCGACCAGATCTCGATGCTCCTAATCTCCACTAGCTCCTCCTTCAGGACCGCTCTCTCCACCGTCGCAACGTGAGAAGATTAACAGGTCCGACATCCTCCCTCCATACCGAAGCGGGATGCGCATTTGGCTGAGAGCCGCCTTCCTCCGGCGGCCCGAGGCGAGCGCAAAGGGTTCGTGGCTTGAGCCCGAAAGAGGGATGCCGCAGGGCGGACCTGAGACAAGACCGACGTGATCCGTTGGGCACGTGACGTGTCGTCGCCTCTCGTCACCGTCCGTAGGCTAACCGGCGGGTTTCTTCGAGCTGGTGGAGAAGGTGGCTTTGCGGCCGCCGGGCCACCAGTTCCAGTCGCCGAGAATACGCATCGTGGCTGGGACGAGTAGGATCCGGATGATGGTCGCGTCCACGAAAACTGCCACGGCGAGGCCCAGTCCGACCGCCTTGGTGAGGATAATGCCGGTAAAAGCGAAGGCGCCCGTCACGACGATGATAATTGCGGCCGCCGAGGTGATGATGCCCGCGGTGGCGACGAGGCCCTTGGCGACGCTCGCGGTGTTCGAGTCACCGTTCTCGTATGCCTCCTTGATGCGGGAGAGCAGGAAGACCTCGTAGTCCATGGAGACCCCGAAAATCGTGCAGAACATCAGGATCGGGAGCGTGGCGTCGACGAAGCCTAGCGGCGTGAAGTCGAGCAGCCCGGACAGGTTCCCGTCCTGGAAGACGAACACTATGGCGCCGAAGCTCGCGGTAAGGCTCAGGATATTGACGATGACCGCCTTGAGGGGGATGAAGACCGAGCGGAAGGTGAGCAGCAGTATCAAGTAGGTCACTATCACCACGAACGCCGCCGCCAGGGGTGCCTTGCCGTACAGGCTTGAGATAAAGTCCTTCTGGCCCGCCGACAGGCCGCCCACGATAAAGGTCACCCCCTCCGGGGCCTCGGTTGCGCGCACCTCGTCGACGGCAGCGTAGGCGGCCTCGGTGTAGGGATTCGCCTCGGTGGTGGCACGGATCAGGGTTCTGTTTCCCGCGACGTAGGGATCAATCGCGTCCTGTACCGCGGCGGAGGATCGCGCCTCCTCCGAGCTCAAGAAACTGGCGACCCCCCGCGGCGAGATCTCGCCCTCCGCCGAGACGCCGTCGGGAACATCGGGAACGCGGCGCTCGATCTCCTGCTCGGCCCGGCGTTCCGCCTCGGACCTGATGCGCTCCTCCGCCCCGGGCGGCACGAAGCCGTACTGCGCCCGAAGGGCATCGACTTCTCGCTCGACCGCCTCGTCGACGCCTCGGCCGGCGTCCTTCTCGGCGTTCTCGCGTGCCTGGGCGACGGTGCTGGCGTAGTTTCTCGCCGCAGTCTCCCCCACCGTGTAGACGCTCTCGACGTTCGCGACCTCGCCGGTATCCCGGATGCTCTCGCCCAGCGCCTTCACATCCGAGAGGCCTTCGGCGCCGAGCGGATCTTGCGGCAGGGTGGCGATGACCTCCATGGGGTTGAGCGCAGCGTACTCGAAATCTTGCTTGAGAATGTCGTCGCCGGCGCGGGACTCGTACTCCTGCGGCAGCACGCTCGCCTCGGGGATCCCGACCTTCATGTGGGTCACAGGATAGAGGAGCGTCGCGAGCAGGACCGCGACCACCAGGATCACGGCGAAGGGGTGGCGCATCACCACCTCGGCGCTCCGGCTCCAGAAACCGCTCCCGGAACGCAGCCCGCGCCTGCGCACGGGGAGCCAGTTGATCCTGTAGTCGAGCACGCCAAGCAAGGCGGGGAGCAGCGTGAGGGCCGCGGCGACCGAGACAAAGACCACCATCACGCCGGCCACCCCGATCGAGCGCATGAACATGAACGGGAAAAAGAGCAGCCCCGAGAGCCCGATGAGCACGGCGGTCCCCGAGAAGAAGATGGACCTGCCCGCCGTCGTCACCGCGCGCGGGACCGCCTCAGCGGCGGGATAGCTCTCGAGCTCTTCCCTAAACCGGCTGACGAAAAACAGGGCGTAGTCGATCCCGAGGCCTAGCCCCAGCATCGTAGAAAGCGTCAGCACGAAAACGGACATGTCGTAGGAGCCCGCGACGAAGTACAGGGTGGCGAGCGTGGTGAGCACGCTTACGCCCCCGATCAGCACGGGCACGCCCGCAGCGACCACGGTGCCGAATGCCAGGATTAGGATGAGCAACGCGAACGGGAACGCGTACTTCTCCGCGCGCTTTATGTCCTCGTTGCTCGCCTCCTCGAGGTCCTGGTAGACGGCCGGGGCGCCGGTGACGTAGGTGTCGAGCGTCTCGGATCTCACCTTGCCTCGAACCTCGTCGACCACGTTGCGCGTCTGGTCTATGGATACGTTGAAGGCGATAACGGCGTAGGAGCTGCCGCCATCCTCGGAGACGAACCGCGGGTCCTCTGAGCTTGCGAATGTCGTGACGTACCGGACCTCCGGCATCGTGCGCACCTCTTCGAGCGCGGCGTCCTCCGCGTTCCGAAACTCCTCGCCGCGAGCCAAGAGCCCTTCGCCCTCGAAGACCACCACGAGGGTAGCCGGCGAGACTCCGAACTCGTCGGACATCACGTTCTGCACCCGTTCTGCTTCGGAGTTGGATCCCTCGAACCCGCCGCCCTTGAGGCGTCCGGAGAGATCCGGTGCGAAGAATATGCTGGCGACGACCAGCGCCGTCCACACGGCCAGGATCGCCCACCGCCAGCGGTAGGTGAAGGTGCCCAGGAGCTGGAAAATTCTCAACTCGGTGCGGCGCTCCGTTCAGAGAATGCTTTCATCCGGGATATGGTAACCGACCCACGACCCGCGGCTGGGCTTTAGATCACACCACGCCGCGCGAGGGCCTATGCCCTTCGCGTCTGGGGAACCTTGCGAGGCAAGGTCAACGCGAGCACCAGACCAATAACCGGCATCCCGGCGATCGCGATCATGGTCGCGGAGAGGCCCGCGTTATCTGCGAACAGGCCGAGCAGCGGCGCGCCCACCCCGCCCAGGCCGATAGAGAACCCCATCGTGATCCCGGCCGCTAGCCCGATGCGCCCGGGCAGGTACTCCTGCCCCATGACCACCGTGACACCGAAGGTCCCAACGGTGACCGCGCCGACGAGCGCCAGCACCACTATCCCGGGCACCGGTCCCACGAGGGTGAAGACGTAGATGAGCGGAGGCAGAGCCAGCATGGACACCGTGAGCACCGCCCTGCGGCCGAACCGGTCCGCGAGCGTACCGATGACGAGCGTCCCGGCCGCGCCGGCGAACAGCATCACGGTGAGGGCCACGTTGCCGAAAGCGGCCGAAGTACCAAGAACCTGCTGGTAGTACGTGGAGACGAAGGCAACGAGACCGAAATACACCACGGAGCGTACGGTAACCACCCCGATCATTCGGACAAACGGTCCCCAGTGCTCTGCCGCGGTCTCGGACCGGGCGCTATCGCTCGTTGCCTCCTCCGGCTTGAAGCTACGTAGGTGCGGGATCTCGCGGAAGAGCACAGCCGCCATCACCGCGGCAGGGACGGCGAGGAACAACGTGCCGGGCAACCCGAAAACTAGTACGAGCGGCGTTGTCAGGGCCGGTCCAAGCGCGAAGCCCGCGTTTCCGCCAACCGAGAAGAAGCTCATCCCGCGAGCGCGCCGAGATCCGGAGACGTAGTTCGCGAAGCGCGCGGCCTCCGGGTGAAAGGCGGCGACCCCGATGCCGCTCAGGATGACGCAAAATAGCAGTAGAACGTAGCTCGGAACGACGCCGGCGATGGCCATACCGACGCCCGCAAACAATACCCCGAGCGGCATCAGCGCGGGAAGCGGACGGTTGTCCGAGAAGATACCGAAAAGCGGCTGCACCACCGAGGAGCTGACGGTCGCCGCCAGCACCAGCGTCCCGGCCGCCGCGAGCGAGATGCCGCGCTCGTTCACGAGAAACGGCAAGAGCGCCGCGACGGCACCCTGATTCAGATCGGTGAACAGGTGGCCCGCGGAAAGGGCCGCCATGGATCGCCGGTCCACGCCTTTTTTGGGGCTCTCGCTCAGATACTTGTCCCTATCTGCCGCCAGACACGAAAGGGATACTATCAGTCCTCGCCCACATCGTAGGGCGCCGCAGCCCACACGCTTCCAGAGCACAAGGCGAGCATGGCGTCCTTGATCTGCCCGATCGTCTCCCAGGCCACGTCCGCGGGCTTCCCCGGCCCGGGATGACTGCCTCGGGGAGGAGAGATCTTGACCACGGTCCCGAAGCCGTCCCCTTCTATCTTGCCAAGCTCCCGAGCCTTGCGGAGCGCCTCCCAAAAGCCGCCTACCTCGTCGACGAGACCGAGGTCAAGTGCCTCCGCGCCGGTCCAGACCCGCCCGGCAGCCATCCCTTCGAGTTCGGCCGCCTCTATGCCACGCCCACGCGAGACGCGTTCCTTGAATTGGTCGTATATGAACGCAACCTGGTTCCGCAGAACGCCCATCTCGTCCTCCGTCGGGCGGCGGCTCAGGTCCATGAGTCCGGCGCGCGCTCCTCGCCGGACCGTAGCGGGGTGCACGCCGAGCATCCCGTAGAGGCCGCCAGCGACCGGACGTATGGAGAGCACACCGATGGAGCCGGTTATGGTGCCCTTGCGGGCGACGATGTGATTCGCGGCGGCCGAGACGTAGTAGCCTCCCGAGGCCGCGGCGTTGCCCATGAGGACCACGACGGGCTTTCTCGCCCGAATTCGCTCCACCTCGCGCCAGATAAGGTCCGACGCTAGGGCGTCGCCACCGGGCGAATCGACGTGGAAGAGGACGGCGGCCACGCGTCGATTCTTCTCCGCCACCCTGAGAGCGGCCACAACCGACTCGCTTCCTGCCTGCTCGCCGCCCACGAGAGGCAGTGGGATCGGTATTCTTCGGCTCCTGCCCCTGACGATGGCTCCGGAGAGGCTGACCAACCCCACGCGCCCGCGAGGCCGCCTCCGGTACACGGCGCGGAGCGCCCTGCGTGCAACACCCCACTCCGCCAGCGTGGCATCTCCCTCGGCACCTGCGAGCTCTCGCGGTAGCTCGTCCTCGTAGCAAACCCCGTCGAGCAAGCCTCGCGATCTGGCGTCGGCCGCCGCATACGGGGCACCATCGATGGCCGCGCCTGCCTCCCCCAGCTCCAGCCCTCTCCCCTCCGCCACCGCGCCCACCAGCTCTTCGTACCTGCGGGAGAGGAGCCGCTCGGCCTGCTCACGAGATTCCTGCGAGAAGTCGTTGCGAACGTACGCGTCGCCAGCGGACTTGTACGGCGACACAGCGACCACCTCCGCCTCTAGCCCCACCCGGCTTAGCGCGTCCTTCAGGAAGATGACCCGAGCGCGCAAGCCAGTCACCTCGATCGTGGCGAGGGGAGTCGCCACGATCTGGTCCGCCGCGCACGCCAGGTAGTACGTCCGGCTGTCCACGGCGTCGGGGAGGTACGCGACCACGCTTACGCCCCGCTCCTTCAGGGCGAAGATCTCCCCCCGCAGCTCCTCGAGCCGGGCCCACCCGGCGTCCAGCCCCTTGATGCGCAACACCACCCCACGAACCCGACCGTCCGCAGAGATCCGGCCCAGCCGGTCCCGGATCGATTCCAAGCTCGGGCCGGCAGGGCCGGGGGATAGCCGCCTCCGCAAAAAACCGACCCGAGACTGAAGCTCGGGCAGAGACCCACTGGCGTCGAGAATGACGTAGTCTGGCGGCCTCCTGAACGCCCGCGCCCAGGCGTTCCGAAGCAGGATCCAGAGGTTGACCAGGGCGTCCACAAGGAGCGACATCGCGACCTAATGGTACACCGGAGCGGCGGGGATGCCTTGTGATAGACTCCGTAATAGGAATGGTTACTGATCCAACAGCGGCCTAACGATGTCTAGCGTTCTGGAGCAGGACATTCGGGAGAAGTTTCGTCGGTCGGGGTACACCCTGACCTCTCAGCGTCGGGCCGTTCTGGAGGCGCTCGAGGAGGCCAGCGGACACCCATCGGCCGAGGACGTCTACCTTATCGTCAAGCGCAAGAACCCGCGCGTCGCGCTCGGTACCGTGTACCAGGCGCTATCGGTACTCGAAGAGATCGGCGTGATCGACTCCAAGCACTGGTCGGAATCCCCGACGCGCTACGACCTGAACCTGGAGCCGCATCTGGACATCAGGTGCGCCGGGTGCGGTCAGGTGGCCGAGATACCAGGCGTCGAACTCGGCGACCTTGAGGCGCGCATCCGCGAGAACACTCCTTACCAGGTGACCCGCGCAGCGCTGGTCATCGAAGGACTGTGCCCTTCCTGCGCAGAATCGACCTGAGCCTGCCACCCGGCAGTCTTCGATCGAGGTGTGGTTGGAACGTAACTCAGCCGGTATGCCACGTGTCAGGGTTTGCCGCGTTGCAGGACCACCTCGCATGCAACGTTTCCGACGCCCTAGTTGAGCACACGCCGCCAGGGAGTACCAGGCTAACGGAGGGATAAGGACCGACCGGAACACCGGCGCTGGCGGCTCTACCCTTTACCCCGGAGCAGACGGAAGTTACCCTAAGGGGCTGAATGCGATCCTGGCAGCAACGCGAGGTATGAGCGATGCGGGCAGTTACGCGGAAAGGTCTTGGGTGAGCGAAGAACCCAGAGCTGCGGCGGAAGAACTCGCCAAAGGAATGGAGGCAGCCGGCGCCCTGATCGAGAGCCTCGAAGAGGAGGTCGCAAACCTGCGCCGCGACCTGGAGCAAGCCAGCGTGGCGCTGAAGGCGGCCCAGGAAGAGGTGTCCGCCAGGGGACGCGCGCTGGAGGAGCCGGAGCGCGCCCGCGCCGGGGCAGAACGAAGGCTGGAGGAGCTCCGCGCGGAGCTATCCGAGCTGCGCACCCGACACTCGGACGAGCAGCTCAAGCTGAGGAACGAGCACATCAACGAGCTCGCCGATCTACGCCGGGCGCTCGAAGAACAGCGCCGCGCGGACGTGGAGGCGGCGTCCTCAGAGGAACGCGTCGCGACGTTGAAAGAGGAGTTCAGGCGCGAGCGCGAGGCGCTCATGCAGCGTCACGAGGCGGATCTGGAGTCGCTCAGGACCTCGTCGCAGCAGTGGGAGGAAAAACTGCGAGAGGGCTACAGGGAGCAAGAAGAGCGCCACGCGGCGGAGCTCGAGACCATGCAGCTAGAGGTGGAGCAGCGAAAGGGAGAGCTCGATTGGAGGCTCAGGGATGAGTTCGAGCGCCGCTACGGCGAGGAGCGTCGAGCCGCGGACGAGAGACAGGAGACGGCGCTGCACGCGCTCAGGAACGCCGCCGCCGGGCGCGAACTTGAGCTCCAGAACGATTATCAGGCGGTCATCGAGAGCCAACAATCCGAGTTGGAGTCGCTTCGCGACCAGTTAGAGCAGCAACAGCGCGAATCCGAAGGGACGCGCCAGCAGGAGCTGCGCAAGATCAAGACGCAAGCGGAGAACCGGGAGCAGGAGTTGCGGCGGTCTCAGGCCTCGAAGCTTTCGGAGACCAACGAAGCCGCCGACCGGAGAGTTGCCTCACTCCAGGCGCAACGCGAGGCGGACAACCGCGCGCTTCGAGCGCGCCACGCCGAGGAGATCGCGCGCTTCAGAAGGGAGTACGAGGAGCGCCTAGCCGCCGAGGACGAGCGACGCAAGCTCGAGACCTGGGCGCTCGAAGAGAGACTCGGGGAGGCCAGGATCCAGCGCGAGTCCGAGGCCCGCGCCTACACGGCCCGTCTTACGGAGCTGGAGGCCGCCAGGCTCGCCCACAAGACCTCCGCGGAGGAGGATCTCGAGCGCGTTGTCGAGGGCTTCGGGCGGGAGATCTCGGACCTGGAGAACCGCATCACCGCGCTTGAGGAGTCCCTCGAAGAGTCCGAGAGCTTCAGGCACGAGCTGGAGGAAGAGCTCGCCGAGTTCCGGCGCCGCGCGGAGAGCGGGGAACCTTTGCGGACCGGCGGGTCGCGCGACGGTCAGGAGCTGGAAGACGAGCAAAACGGGCGGTTGAGGGAGCTGGACGCCGAGAAGCTACTGGCCGAGGAGAAGATCGCCGATCTCGAAGCCAGGCTGCGGGAGACGCAGGAAGAGAACCGCCGTAACGCCGAGAAGCTGGAGGAGACGCTCGAGAGCCTGGAGCGCCTCTCCGATCCCGAGCGCCGGCTCAGGGACGGCATCGCGCTATTCAACGCGAGTGAGCACGCCAGGGCCGTCGCCTCCATCTCCAAGTCTCTCGGCCTCCCTCGGGTGCACGCGGCGTTGAGCGGGGAATCACCCGGAAAGCCCGTTCTCACGCTCGCCTGGGGAGACATGGCCTGGCGCCGTTATGTCTCGGATCCTACCGAAGGTGTGGAGGAACCCAGGGTCTACCTCACCGGAACGGGCGACGATCCGTCCGAGATCGACGGTTCCGACCGGGAACCCAACGCGCGCATGGATGCCCAGGGGAAGCTGACCCTCGGGGTCCAGGCGCGCTAACGCCGAACCGCCTACCGCGGTGGTGCTCGGCGACTCGCGGCTCGCTGGTTGTAGGCGAACAGCGCTTCGCCGCGCCTTCCCCCGACGTAGGCTGCGGCGATAGAGACCGCCAGAACCACGGCCGCCAGCGCGATGGGCACGGCGCTGTCCAGGCCCGGGAACGCGCCCTGCCCGGTTACCAGGTTGATGACCGGGGAGATCACGAACGCGGCGGGCGCGACCAGGACACCGTGGAGGCGCCGGCGCGTGGTCGCCCGGTAGCTCGCGGCCATGCCGCCGAAGTAGAAGGAGAACGCAGCCGTGAAGGCGAGCAACGCCGTCGGGACGGCCGTGGAGGTCGCGATCTCCATCCCGAACAGCACTGTGAACAGGGGCGCTAGGATCCCGAATACGACCAGAAGCCCGATGACGAGCGCGACCAGCACGCCCAGGCCAACGGCGGTGACGCTCCTCAACATGAACCAAGTTTATCAACGGTCATCCGCACGGCGCGTGGCAGCCTTCACCCGAATACCGGGACGTGAGGGCGCGCGCGGCTCCTGCTAAGCTGGCCCACAGTGCTCTGGATGGACCACACCGCGGACGGGCTTGCTAGCTGAGTCGCTCGTTGCGCTGCCGGTTGCCGTTGCCATCGGCACGCTACCTGGCTACCTCTGGGCGCGGTGCCTCTCTCCCGCCTCCGACCTCTTCGAGCTACTGGCCTACTCAACCGCGCTCTCTATGGCGCTCGTCCCGGCGGCCGCCATCCTGCAGGCGCGCGTCTTCGGCACGGGAATAACCACCTACATCGCGGCGGTCTCGCCGCTCGCGGTATTCGCGACCGGGGCCGTTTCGTACAGGCTGCTTAAACCCGCTGGCGCCAGAGGTCCCCTGATACGGCCGCCGCTCTCGATCGGACCGTACGCCCTGGTGCCGCTAGTCTTCGCTCTCGGGCTGGCGCTCCTGTCTACGCTGGATCCGAGCCCGACCACCTGGTACCCGCTGGCGGAAGCTGCCCTCGTGGTCCTTGCGGGGGCGCTTGCGACGATGGAGAAGGGGGCGCGGAGGTCTTCTCCCCCGGACGAGGCGCGCTCCCTGGCGCAATCCTCGCCCATATGGGGTATCGCGACCGCGACCGTGCTGGTGCTGGTTGCGGTACGAGGGTACCTGGGACCCGTGATGCACGATTGGCCCTTTATCCGCGGTGGCGACCAGTACTCCCACGCCGTGATGTCGGGCCTCATGATCTCCGAGGGGCGGATCGACTCGTACCTGATCTACCCCCCCGGTTTTCACACGATGACGGCAATGGTCTCGCGCCTGAGCGGGCTCGAGCCGCTCGAGCTGTTCCCTATCCTTGCCCCAGCGCTCAGCGTGCTTCCGCCTCTGGCGTGCTACGCGCTCGCCAGCCGGCTCTGGGGCAGGGGCTACGGGCTGACGGCGGCTATCCTGGCGGGACTGCTTCTCTCCGGTCCGCACGAGAGCCTCGCGGAGGCACGCTACCCCAACATCCTCTCGGCAGATTTTCTACTGGTGATGGCGATCGCTGCCCTGTTCGCCCTCTACGGTATGTCCGGAGCTCGCTCGTCGGCACTGCTGGCGATCCTCGGCTCCTCGGCCGTCCTCTACCATCAGGTCGGCAGCCTCTATCTGGCGCTGCTCCTCGCGCTGGTTGGGGCGCTGTTCGTGCCGTTCCTGCTGCTCACCGGCCGTAGATCGGAGGGAACGTGGCTGCTGCTCGCGCTAGGGGCGCTGGGTGTTCTCTCGGTTCTCTTTGCGTGGGAGACGTACGACCTTCCATCCCTGATCGCCGGCGTACTCGGCGGACCTTCGACGGGGGCGGGTGGCACGGCCGTCGCAATCGCCATAGGCTCCCAGGAGCCCCTGGACCTGGCCCACCTGCTCGCGACCACGTCCAAGCCGGTGGCGTGGCTCGGTCTCCTTGGCGCTGTGCTCGCCGCCGGGGAGGTCCTGCGCGGGAGGGTCGGGACGGCTCAGGCGCTTGCTTACCTCTCACTCGTCCTCTGGGCGATGCTTCTGTTCGTCGGAAGCCGCACCGCCCTCAGCGGCTTCCCACAGCGCTTCGAGCGCGACCTGGGCCTTCCGCTCGCGGTCCTTGGCGCCCTGGCCCTCGCGACGATCCTGCGTTCCGCACCGCTCCGCAGCCCGGCGGTTTCCCGTTTCTCGAAGCTGATTGCGCCGCTAGCCGCGATCCTGGTGGTCGGGCTCGTGGGTCTGCAGGCCTGGCAAAACCTGGGTGAGGCGCGCGGGGCCAGCCGCAACGTCGTTTCGCCCGAGGTCGCCGCGGCAGGCGCTTGGCTCGGCGATCACAATACAGGCGGAAACATCATCGTGACCCCTTACCTCAATGACCATGTGCCCGGCAGCGCCATGCTTGCCTCGGGCGGCTACACGGGGCTCCGTTCCTACACGCAGGAACGACTGCGCACGCCGAGGGCCCTGCCGCCATCCGGAATAGAACCGCTGCTCGCCGCAAGCTGGGTGCTGCGGCACCCGGTCGACGAGCGTACGAGGCGGCTTCTCTTGAGGTACGACGTCGGTTACGTGGTCCTCTACAAGAGGTATCCGGGCGTGCCCTGGCGAACCTTCGAGGGGGCGACCGGAGAATACCGGAATGCGTTCGAGAACGGAGCCGTGATCATCCTCTCCCCTCGGGCATCCCCGTCGGAGGCGCCCGGATGAGCCTCAGGCGAGGCGCGTTTTCGCTGCCTGCATCGGATACGTGGCCCACACCGACGATAGGTGGGCGAGCAGCTCCCCGGTAAGCCGCTCCCTTACGTCCGAGTAAGCGGGATCGTCGTGCACGTTATCCAGCTCTGTCGGATCCACCCGCAAGTCGTAGAGCTCGCCTCGGATCTCATTGGTGCGCCGTTGCACGCTGGCCGCGTCGCCCTCGAGGTACCTGATGAGCTTCCAGTCGCCGGTGCGCCACATGTAGGCCGGAGCCTTCTGCGTGTTCTCGTAACCGGTGCCGTGCATCTCCGAGAACCCGCCGGCACGGACCGGTTCGGCGAGGAGGTTGGCGCCGGGCAGCCAGAGTGGAGCAGGCTCGCCGGCGACCGAGAGCAACGTCGGAAGTACGTCGACGAGCTCGGCCGGACGTTCGTCGATCTCGCCCTCGGTCATGCCGGGTCCCGCCAGGATCAGGGGTACCCGCACGCTGCCTTCGTAGAGGCAGTACTTGGAGAACCGGCGACGCTCGCCCAGCATCTCGCCGTGATCCGAGGTGAACACGATAAAGGTGTTCTGCGCCTCCCCAAGTTCCTCCAGCCGTCTCAGAACCCGACCGAACTGAGCGTCGACGTACGAGCACAGGGCGTAATACCGGAGCATGCTCATCCGGCGCTCGTCTGTGCCCGTCTCCCTGAGCCACGCACCCCAGAGGTCCCACTCCTCGCCGGCGTGACCGGATAGGTCCGCCCCCGCGGTCGCCTCGGGAGGATCCGGCATCTCGTGCAGGTCGTACAACGATTCGTAGCCCGGTGGTACGTTGAAGGGCGCGTGCGGATAGTCGAAGGAAAGGTACACGAAGAAAGGCTTCTCCCGGTCCCGGCCATCGCTCAAGAAATCGAGCGCCTCGTCCGTAAGCCAGGCTTCCGTGTGCCTCTCGGGCGGCACGGAGCTGGTGAAGCCCTTGTACGCCTCGACGGTCTCCCCGCTGCCGTACGGCCGTGTCTCGTCAGTCAAGGCGGCGAAGTCCTTCGGACGCTCGTGGCCCATCTGGGTCGCGCCGGGCTCGACCCGCCCAGGCTCGTCGGTGTTCCTCTGGGCCCTGACCTCGAACCCCCTCGTCGAGGTCTTTACTGGGATGTTTGGCGCAAGATCCTTGCCCAGGTACCAGTGGGTCTTGCCGAACCCGGCCGTCTCGTAACCCGCCTCGCGCAGCCGCTGGGCGAGCACCGGTGCCGGCAGGTCGGCGTCCCTCGGGCACATCTGGGCGTTGTGCCGCACGCCAACCTGCGAGGGATAAAGGCCCGTCATCATGGAATAGCGGCTGGGCAAACACATCGGGGCGTTGACCGTGGCCTGGTCGAACCGCACGCCCCGTTCGGCCAGGGAGTCGAGGTTTGGCGTCTTGATCAGCGGGTTAACGGCGCCGAGTGCGTCCCATCGAAACTGATCCGCCATCAGGAAGAGAATGTTGGGCCTGCGCTCACCCTCGCGAGGCGCACAGCCAGTCAGCCTGAGCGCGTAGATACCAGCAAGGGCGCCCCCGCCGGCCTTCAGGAAGCCGCGCCGGGACACCACGGGACCGCGGGACGCCTGGTCTGCGCCCCGCGGTCTGGGAAGTTGCCCGGTATCCATCGCAGCTCTCGACCGTCCCCGCTGACGCCTGCTCGCCCCGGGGAGTATACGCTCAAGGGCACGCCGTAACCCGGCGGCGGCCTGTACCCGGGCCAGAATCCTGGCTCGCTTGAGCTAGAATGTGCCCGGCAAAGCCGGCCTGACATCCTCACCGGGCAAAGGAGCGCGTTGACGGGGACGTTAACGAGACGAGATTTTCTCAAGGCAACGGGCGCGACCCTGCTCGGCGCCTCGGCCCTCTCCGCGGGATGTACCCCCGTTCTGACCAGGAGCTCGGGCGCGAACGTGGTCCTGGTGGTGGTGGACAGCCTCAGGAGGGACCACATCGGCGCCTACGCCAACCCCTGGATAAGTACCCCCAACCTCGACGCCCTAGCCCGGCAGAGCCTGCTCTTCGGGCGAGCCTACCCGGAGTCGCTTCCGACCATCTGCGCCAGGCGAGCCATCCACACAGGCTTCAGGACCTTCCCGTTCAGGGACTGGCGTCGCTACAAGGGCGTAGACACTCCGCTCTGGGGCTGGCAGCCGATCCCGGACGGACAGGCGCACCTGGCGGATATCCTGAAGCAGGACGGCTACCAGACCTTGATGATGACGGACAACCTCCACCAGTACGAAGCCTCCATGAACTTCCAGCAGGGCTTCGACGTCTTCGACTTTATCCGCGGCCAGACGACCGACGGCTACGCGCCGCCCTGGACCGCCCCGGCGAGCAAGGTAGAGGGCGTACTGGGGTTACGAGATTACTTTGAGCAGTACTTCGCCAACACCTCGTACCGCCGGGCCGAGGAGGACTGGTTCGCCCCAAGGGTGTTCGCGGGAGCGACCGAGATGCTCGAAGCAGCCAGTGGGGCGTCGCCGTTCTTCCTTTTGGTGGACAATTACGACCCGCACCCGCCTAACGACCCTCCGGACGAGTACGTAGCAATGTACGACGAACCTTACGATGGGCCTGAGCCCTACTCTCCCGTGCAGGGCCCAAGCGACTATCTCACCGAGCGACAGCTGCAGCGAATGCGCGCGCTCTACGCCGGTGAGATCACGATGGTCGACCGCTGGCTCGGCCGCTTCCTGCACAAGATGGAGGATCTCGGGCTCATGGATAACACCCTCCTCATCCTCCTCTCGGACCACGGCGTCGCCCTCGGCGAGCACGGCATCATGGGCAAGCCTCCCAACGCGCTCTGGCCCGAGGTTACCGACATCCCGTTCATGATCCGGCACCCGGAAGGCAAGGGGGCTGGCCAGAGTAGCGATTACTTCGCCTCGACCCACGACGTGGCGCCAACGATCCTCGGCTTCCTCGGCATAGAGCCCGATGAGCCCATGGACGGGCAGGACCTCTCAGGACTACTATACGGGGACGAAGTCGAACCCCGGCAACACTTTACGCTGGGCTACCACAACTTCGTTCTGGCAAGGGACGACCGATACGTGATGTTCTGCCGCAACGACGGCGCATCCCCAAAACTCTTCGACATCGGGACCGACCCGGAGATGAGGCGTGATCTAGCGGCGTCGGATCCCGGTACGGCCCGCCGCATGTACGACGAGTACGTCCTCGCAGACGCCGGCGGCCCCCTTCCCAGCTACGACACCTGAGGCGCGACGCCTCGTGCCGACACCACACGCGGCGCACGAACCACCGGCCCAATCTCTCTTACTCGAATCCCTGCAACCAATCGCCCTCCTCGCGGGCGTGCTCGCGCCAACCGGCGCCCGGTTGCTGCGGAATTCGGTACCCTTACCGGACACCGAGGTTGGGCCGACACACTAGCGGGACAATATGCGCGTGAAACAAACGACGCAGAGAAAGGTGCGGGAGCCCGTCAACGGGTTCACCCACCTGGCGGGGGCCTTGCTCGCAACTGCGGGGCTCGGAGTGCTGCTAGCGGACGCGCGTAGCGCGGATCAGGCCCTGGCGTTTGGGATCTTTGGCCTAAGCCTGGTCTCGCTCTACACGGTCAGCGCCCTGTACCACCTCCTGCCGCTCTCCCCAGCCGGGGTCGCGAAGATGAGGAGGCTGGATCACATGACGATCTTTGTCCTCATCGCGGGCACGTACGCACCCTTCTGCCTGCTCGCGTTGGAAGGCCGGTGGAGGTGGGGATTGCTGGCCCTTGTTTGCGGCCTGGCGTTGTGCGGCATCCTTCTTAAGGCTTTGTGGATGGACGCCCCGCGCTGGGTGTCCGTGGCGCTATACCTTGGCATGGGGTGGGTCGCCGTCATTGCAGCTCCCGCCCTGTTTAGCGCGGTCCCGCTGGCCGGGATGGCCTGGGTGCTGGCCGGCGGCCTGGCCTACAGCGCCGGCGCCGTGGTCTATTGGTTGCGGCAACCCAACCCCATACCTGGCGTCTTCGGGTTTCACGAGCTGTGGCACCTGTTCGTCCTGGCCGGAAGCGCCTGCCACTTCTGGGCCGTGCTGAGGTACCTAGCGCCGCTCGCTTGAGGTTTCCTTGTCGGGCTACCCGTCCGCGAGCGCCGCGACGAGCTCGCGGCAAAAGTCCGGGATATCGGGAACCACGCGACCCCAGACCAGGTTTCCTTCGCGGAAAGCCGGCTTGTCCACCCAGGTCGCGCCCGCGTTCACGAGGTCGTCCTTGATACCGAGGGAGCCTGTCGCGCTCATGCCCTCGACTATGCCCGCCGAGATCGCGACCAGTCCCCCGTGGCAGATGATGCCAACCGTCTTTCCCCTGTCGTGCACCGCCCGGACGAGGTCCGTGATCTCCTTGTACCGGCGCAGCTTGTCAGGCGCCCAACCGCCCGGGATCACGACGCCGTCGAGATCTAAGGCGTCCACGTCCCCGGCCGTCGCATCCGCTTGCGCTTGCAAGGCGTTCTTGCCACGTACGGGTTCCAGATCCGGCCCGACGGAGACCACCTCCGCGCCTTCCTCCTGCATCCGCATGACCGTGACCCAGTACTCGAGGTCCTCGAATCCCTCGGCGACCAGCACGGCGACCTTCTTCCCGCTTAGTCTCATGCGTCCTCCTTTCTAGCGGTCGAACTGTCGACCTGCTTTGCGAGCAATACGTTCACGGCTTCTCTTGCCTGCGCTCCGCCCAGCTCGAGGGCGCGCGCGAGCTCGGTCACGGCATCGGCCCCGCTTCCGGAGCGCAGGAGGCGTTCTGCGGCGTCGAGGTGCGCCCGGTAGTCGGGTTGGATCGAGTGCTCCTCCGGGGCCGCGGCCTGCTCCCCGCGCACGAGTGCCAGCAGGTCCTCGCCATAGCGGGCGGCGCGCCTGAGGCCGATGCCCTTTATGGTGCCCAACTCGTGCACCGTCCGCGGCTTGCGCTGCGCGATCTCCTCCAGGTGCGAGTTGTGGAGCACGACGTAAGCCGGAACTTGCTGGCGCTTCGCCTGTTCTCCCCTCCAGCGCTTGAGCCTCTCGAAGAGGACGCGGTCCGTGGCGACGGGGGTACCGTTCGGTTCGGGCTCAGATGGGTCCTGGGATGCCGCCGCGGGTTTGAGACGAGGCGTTGCCTCGCTCTCCCCGAGGCACACGTCGCAAGCACCACAAGGGGCGACCGGCTCGAGGTCTCCGAAATGTCTCAGGAGACGCTCGCGGCGGCAGGTGGTCAGTCCAGCGTAGGCTTCGACGTCCCGAATCTGAGCGTATGCTGCCCCCGAGCGGCTTTTGAGCCTTGCCGCGATGTTGCGTCGGCTCTGCGCGTCGAGCGAATCGGTTTTCAGCCTCACGTCCACAACCGAGCCGCGAGGGATGATCTCGGCTATATCGTCGACCATCATCCGGTACAGGGCACCCTGCGCGACGGCTGGCCTGACCCCCGCGCGGCGGGCGAGCTCGGGCACCGCAATGGTTCCCTCGCCCGGCAACGCGGCGTGCACGGCGGCCACCTCTTCTCGCAGGCCCTCCCGTTCCTCCTCGACGCGCCGCACCTCCACCTCGGCCCACAGGTCATAGCCGCGATGGACGAGCCCGGAGTCCTCGAGGCTGCCCAGGACGATCCAGGCCGAGTCAGGGTCGACCCCGCCGAGAGCGGCGAGCGAGCTGGGGGGCACGTTCACCCTGCCGTCGCGCTCCAGGCTGGCGAGGGCCCGAAATAGCGCCCCCACCTCGCTCTCTCCCGCCGTGCCGAGGGTAACGAATCGTTTGCGCCGCCCCAGGTCGGCGCTGCGGTACAGAACCACGCACTCGGCCCTATCCCCGTCCCGGCCTGCTCGTCCGGACTCCTGCATGTACGCCGGCAAGCTACCCGGCACGCTCGAGTGGACCACGAAACGAACGTTTGGCTTGTCCACCCCCATGCCGAAAGCTATCGTCGCGACGACCACGGAGAGCTCGTCCGTCATAAAGCGCTCCTGCACCTCCGAACGCTCGGACGGTCCCATGCCGGCATGGTACGCGGCGGCGTCAACGCCCGAGCGGCGCATGTGCGCGGCAAGCTCCTCGCAGTCCTTGCGCGTCGTCGCGTACACGATACCGGGCGGAGTCGCGTTCCGGACGACGTCGAGAATCAGGGGCAGCTTGTGCTTCTTCTCGCGCGCAGGCAACACCTTGTAGGTCAGGTTCGGGCGGTTGAAGCTCGTCACCACGACCTCGGGGGATCGCATCTTGAGCGACCGGAGGATGTCATTCCGCACGCGCGGCGTGGCCGTGGCGGTCAGCGCGAGTACGGGCGGGCTGCCCAGGTCTCGCACGGCGCGGGGCAAGAAAAGGTAGTCCGGGCGGAAGTCGTGGCCCCACTCCGAGATACAGTGCGCCTCGTCGACCACGAACAGTCCTACGCCGGCGCGGCGCAACGAGAGCACGAACTCCAGCGAGCGGAGACGCTCCGGGGCAACGTAGAGCATCTTGATCTCGCCTGTTCGCACCCTCCGCTCCACGTCCCAGCGTTCCTCCGGAGAGAGCCCCGAGTGGAGCGTGGCAGCCCCCGTGACAGAGCTCTGGATCAGGGAGTCTACCTGGTCCTTCATCAGGGAGATAAGGGGCGACACGATGACCGTGAGGCTCTCCTGCATGAGGGCAGGGACCTGGTAGCAGAGGCTCTTCCCGCCGCCGGTGGGCATCACCGCGAGGGTGTCGCGGCCCTCAAGAACCGCCCTGATGGTCTCCTCTTGCCCAGGCCGAAACGAGTCGAATCCAAAAATCTCTCTGAGCACCCTCGCTGGCACTACCCAAATATACGGCCTCGACCGCAGGCTTTAAAGCGGTTCGGCCCGCGGAGCCCGCAAGAGCGTAGCCTGGCCTCGAAACTAATCCTCTCGCTGTTGGGGGGCGAACCTCGGTATTGGTCTGAGGCCCTGGATGTGTCCCGGCGGCCTGTCCCCTCGGTCGGGGGGCGGCTTCTCCTCCTTGGGAGGCCCTTCCTCCGCGGCGTCCAGGAGGTCTTCGAGGCTGCGCCGGATGTCGGCGCAAGCCCTGCGGTAGGCGAACTTGAAGGCCAGGCCGGGCGCGGCAAGGGCAGGGATCACGCCTAGCAGGAACAACGGGTTCTGGGCTCCGGCAAGTATGAACAGCACCGCGAGTGTTACACCAATGATCCCGCCGAGCGAAAGGTACTCCGCGCGCTGGTTTGAGACGTCCGCGGTCAGGTTCGCGTCGCAGCGGGCTTCGTCCAGATCCTCGACGCGCAGCTCGACCGAGTGCGTCTTGAGCAGGGCCCGGTTGCCGGAGAAGTCGAGCGTGCGGCGGACGACGCCTAGCAGGTCGCCGGAGTCCCAGAGTGAGCTGCTCTCGGTCTTGCGCCGCAGCTTGAGGCCCTGTTCGAGGCGCAGTAGCGATTCCAGGTGCTCGCGCGTCGTGACGGGGGAGCGCTCCACCTCCCTCACGGCCCGAAGACGCGCGGGCCCGTAGGCCTTCCAGGACAGGCCGCGCGGCTCGGCGGTCTTCTCGGAGGCCAGATCCCACATGGCCCTGCGAACGTCCTGCTCGGGGATCCCGGCGGCTGCGGCCACCTGGACCAGTATCTCCGGGGAGACCGAAGGCGTGCCATCGTCGTCGCGCGACCAGCGCCGCGCGTTAAGCTCCGCGGCGCGGCGCAGGATCATCTCGACCTCGGCGGGTCTCAGGCGCTTGGTCGGCTCTTCCGCCATACGGGACCCGATTCTACAGGTTTCAGAGCCTCTGATCTCGCTTCGAAGTAACCGAGAGGATTCGCGGCGTGTCCCTGAGGTAAGACCAGCCGGATAACAACGTGAGGATCACGGCGATGAGCATCGCCCACCAGCCCACCTCGCTCATGACCCCG
This sequence comes from uncultured Rubrobacteraceae bacterium, assembly GCA_963800975.1. Taxonomy (GTDB): domain Bacteria; phylum Actinomycetota; class Rubrobacteria; order Rubrobacterales; family Rubrobacteraceae; genus JALYGY01. The sequence continues at coordinate 387,124 of CAWDDB010000008.1, forward strand.
CGCCACCCGGAGGCGCCGGGCTCGCCCAACAACAAGATAAACACCGCGATGCTCTGGGCGTTCATCTTGGCCTTGCCCCAACTGTTGGCGGCGATAACCTCTCCGGATTCCAGGGCGACCATCCGCAGCCCGGTCACGGCGAACTCCCGGATCACCATGATCGCGGCCATCCAGGCTGGCATCGATCCCTCTCCCACCAGCACGAAGAAGACCGAGACTATCAGCGCCTTGTCGGCGATCGAGTCCATCAGCTTGCCGAAACCGGTGACCTCGTTGGAGCGGCGGGCGGCGATGCCGTCGAAGTAGTCCGTCAGGATGGCCCCGACGTAGATCGCGACCGCCAACCAGCGGGCCCAGCCGAAGGGCAGATACAGCGCGATCATGAGCGGCACTACAGCCACAACCCGAATTAGGGTGAGCTGGTTGGCGAGGGTCAGGCGCACCGCTGTTGTCCTATCTCGCGTGCCAAACCGATCCCTCTCTCGAAACTTCGGACCGCCGCTCGGATCCCGCAGCCAAACTAGCACCTTTCTCGCCTCGTCTCAAGGCGGTCGTACTAGCGTTCGGAGGTGCCCCGGATCTGGGTTACGGCCGGCGTGAAGAAGTAACCGAACAGCCAGTCCGCCGCAATTCGTACCCTGCTTTGGGGGCTGTTCAGACGCACGAGGTAGGCCATGCGCCAGAACAGAGCCGCAAGCAAGCCGGTGAAGCGGACGCCCATCACCTCGTTTACCGCGAAGTCGCTACCGAGCTCGACAAGCTGGCCGAGCGGCCGGTACTCGAAGCTCGTGAGGTCTTCCTCCCGGCCGTCGATCGCGGCTAGCACGTTGCGAGCCACCACGTGTCCCTCCTGGATGGCGGCCTGCGCCGTGGGCGGGACTACTTTGCCATCTTGCCCGGGGCGGACGTCCTGTACCGCGGCGCAGTCCCCTATGGCCCAGGCGTTGGAGCGCCCCTCGACCCGAAGGTAACCGTCCACCTTTACGCCTGTCCGCTGGTCCACGGGCAAGCCGTCGGTCTCTATGCCGAGGTTGGGCCGGTTTCCTGCGGTCCAGATCACGTTCTCCGAATCGATGTCGTGGCCGCCCTTGAGTTTGACGCAGCTGTCGGTGATCTCTTCGGCCATGGCCCCGGTCCTTACCTCGATCCGCTGGTTGGCCATCCTCGCCCTCGCGGCCTTGCGCAGGGCTGGGTCGAGCTCGGGCAGGATGTTCGGCAGGGCCTCGAGCAGGATTATCCGCACGCGGTGCGGGTCTATATTGGGATAGTCGGGTGCCAGGTTCTCGTGCACGAGCGTGTGTATCTCCGACGCCACCTCGACCCCCGTGGCCCCTCCGCCTATGACGACGAAGGTCAGCTTGGACTCCGGCACGTCGCCCCTGATCAGGGAGACCTCCTCGAAGCGCTCGATGACCCGATTCCTTATGGCCTCGGCGTCCTCGACGCCCCTCATCGTGAGGCTGTGCTCCTCCACACCCGGGATGCCGAAGAAGTTGGGCAGGCCGCCGAGCGAGACGATGATCTGGTCGAAGGGAAACTCGAGGTCACCGTCGGCGACCACCACCTGACGGTCCAGGTCGATCTTCTTGCCCTCGGCCCGCCGGAAGCTGGCGCCGGCGGTGATCAGGGCCCGCCTCAACGGCTGGGCGACGTTGCGGGCGTCGATGTCGCTGCTGACGATACCTGGCACCATGGGCCAGAAGGTGAAGAAGTTGTTCTTGGCAAGCATCAGGATCCCGACGTCGTCGCGGTCCTTGACGAGGGTGCATAGGTCCTTGGCCGCCGTGTACCCTCCGAAGCCGCCCCCGAGCACGAGCACCTTCGTCTCGAACTCCTCGTAGGGCGGTTTCTCCCACGCGGCGTAGCGAGGCGCAGGGTTGAGGGCTCTCCTGAGGGCCCCAAGGCCTACTGCCAACCCACCTAGCGCCAGTCCACCCTTGACCCATGAGTTCATTGCGACCTCCCGCGATCTACGTCACCCGGGCATCGAAGCACCAGCCCGCCAACCCGATACCTATCTTACCTGACGGGGCGAACAGAAAAACCTTCGCGCCTCGCGCCATCCCCTAGAAGACCGCGACCCGTACGGTTCTCTGCCTGGGCCCGTCGAACTCCGCAAGAAAGACGCCCTGCCAACGACCGAGGTCCAGGTCTCCGTCCTTGACCAGCACCTGCTGGGTTCCGCCGAACAGGCTGGTCAGCAGGTGGGAGTCGCTGTTGCCCTCTGCATGCTCGAAGCGCACGTCGAGCGAAGCTATGAGCGCCTCGCAGGCCGCCGCGAGGTCCCGCGGCACATCCCGGTCGTAGTCCTCGTTGACCGTCACGGCCGCGGTCGTGTGGGTCGAGGAGATCACGCAGAGTCCCTCCTGCACGCCCGACTGCCTCACGGCGTCGCGAACCTCCTGGGTTATAGACACGAACTCGTAGCGCGCGCCGGTCCGTGTCTGCACGTCGACGATCATGCTCCTCCCTTCGGACGGGTCCCAGGTGCCGGGTTTCGAGCATTTGCTGAGGTCTGAAACCCACCCGATTCCTGTGATCCGAGCGCCCCTGGCAGTGCGGCGATGCTTTCCAGGGTGAGATCCGGCGTTCCCTGTACCCCGCCTGTGTACTTACCGGTTCTGACCTGGATACCCCGAAGCCCGGCGGCCTGCGCCCCGGCCACGTCTGTCTCGGCGTCGTCTCCGATCATGGCTACCGCGCCGGGTTCTAGTCCCATGTCCTGCAGAGCTAATCTGAAAAACTCACCCTCGGGTTTACCGACGACGGTCGCGCTCTTGCCGCTCGCGTACTCCAGGGCGGCGACGAACGGTCCTGCGTCGAGGGTCAGTCCCTCTTTCGCGCGCCAGTAGCGGTTCTTCTGCAAGGCGATCAGATCCGCTCCGCCCGCGAGGCAGCGGAACGCGGCGTTCAGGCGATCGTAGGTGAACCCGTCGCCCAGGTCTCCGACCAGCACGTAATCCGCGCTGTCCTCAACGATCTCGACCTCGCTCAGGTCCTCGAGCAGCGACTCGTCCACCAGCGGAAAACATCTGTTGGTCCCGATCATGCCGGCAGCCGCGGCAGCCGGCGTGAAGATCTCCGCCTCTTCGACATCGAATCCTAGGGCGCGCAGGTGCTCGCATACGGACCTTCGCGGTTTCCTTGTGGTGTTGGTGACGTAGCGGATGGCGAACTTGCTGGAGCGGAGCCAGTCAACGGCCTGGCGGGAGCCATCTATGGGCCGGTCGCCGACGTAAAGCGTCCCGTCCAGATCGAGCAGCAGCCCCTCAACGCGCATGCGCCCATCATAGACCCGCAAGGATCTAGCCGGCAACGGAGGTGGCGTCGAGTGACTCCCAGAGGTAAAGGCTAGCCAGGGTGCGCTGCGGACGCCAGGCTTCGGCCAGCGCTCGCAGTTCGTCGGCGTCGGGCGCAGCCGGTAGCGCGTAGGCCCTCTCGACCGCGCGCCTTATTCCCAGGTCGCCGACGGGCAGCACGTCGGGGCGTCCGAGGTGGAATATCAGGAACATGTCCGCGCTCCAGGGTCCGAGACCCTTTACGGCCGTGATCTGCTCACGGACTTCGTCGTCGGAGTGGCCGCGAAGTCCTGGCAGATCCAGGTCGCCGCTGTGTATCCGCTCAGACAGGTCTCGCAGAAATGAGATCTTCGGCCGCGAAAGTCCTACACCTCGCAAGGCGTCCTCCTCGAGGGCGAGCAGCACGCCTGGTTCTGGCGCTTGGTGGCCAAATAGCGCGAGGAGGCGGCCGTAGATGGTCCTCGCTGCCGTCGTTGAGAGTTGCTGGCCGACGATCGTGCGAACGAGCGATCCGTACGCCTCGTCCGGTCGGCCCCTGCGACGGGAAGCCTGGTCCAGCGGGCCGACCCGCTGCACGAGGCCCGCCATGACCGGGTCTCCACATTCGAGCAGGTAGCTAAAGCCGGCGTTATCCACCGGCTGCGCCGCCGGTGAGGTCAACCTACCTGCCGAAGAAGAGCTTGGCGGCCGGGCTCATCATGTCGGGGTTCCACATCGGCTCGAAGGTGAGCTGGGCGGTCACGGTCTCGACCCCCTCGATGCTCAAGGTCTCCGTCTCCACTTGCTCCTGGATCAGGTCGCCCACGGGGCACATGGGGCTGGTCAGGGAGAAGGTGACGTCTACATGACGCCCCTCGTCGTGAACACCCACGTCGTAGATCAAACCCAGCTCTACCAGATCCATCCCGATCTCCGGGTCTATGACGTTCCTGAGCTGGTCTCTGACTCGCTCTTCGCCTATCACTCTCTCGGCCTCTCTCTTGCTTGCTCCACACTTCAATTGTATCGGTACCGAGAGCGCTTTCCACCTCCAACACACCCGCGATGGCCCTCGGGCTCTCAAGTTAGCCTTTGTTAAGTCCTTGTTACACCTGGTGCAGTTATCCCCCGTTATCTCGACTTTGTCCACAACATGTTGTGGATAAGTCCGAGAAAAGTGGCCACAAGCACCTTATCTTGTCATTAGGCGTTAACCGGGCTCGCCTAGATTTCCCGCCCCACCGAACGAAAACCTTCCCAGCCCAGACGAACCAGCAACGAAGCGGTCATCGCGGCCGTCGCCCCCCAGATCTCTCGCCGCACGCCGGATCCTTCGACGGCAAAGATGGGCACCTCGTACTCGCGGCCTTCACGGGTCCAGAGCATGCGGCGAAAGTTCTTGGGATCCATAAGCTCCTCCAGGGACGCCGTGAAGATCGCCTCCACCTCGTCCGGGGCGAGGACCAGCTCGGCCTCGGCAGGCAGGAGGCCCACGAAGGGGCGCACTAGGAAATCCGACGGAGGAATGTACATCTCCTCGAGCTCGCCCACCACCTCGACGAGATCTGGGCTAAGGTCTATCTCCTCCTCGGCCTCGCGCAGGGCCGTCTCGAGCAAAGAGTCGTCTCCGGCCTCCATGCTACCGCCGGGGAAGGAGATCTGACCCGCGTGCTCCTGCAGGTCGCTCCTCCTGACGGTGAAGACGAGCCTCGCCCCCTCCGGCTCAAGCAGGATGGGCACGAGGACGGCGGCGCGGCGCGAGTCAGCCTCAGGCGGCGGGAGGCGCGGCCGCCGGAGTCCGGTCTCCAGATCCACGGGCGAGAAGCTTTCGTAGACCTCGCGCCAGCTGTCGAGCGGGCGACGTACCGCCTCCCGCAGTCGTGCGGCCTCTTTGCCTTCTCCCTTGGCGCTCACGGGCTAATCATAATCCACGTCGAGGGGGGAACGGTCCGAGCTTGGCAGGACTGCGGTCGCTAGCCGCTCTTGCTCTCCACGGCGAGCATATCGAGCGCGATGGCCGCGGTCCAGGACTGCTCGTTGGAGCCGAGGGGCTCGCCGGTAAAAGGCTCGAAGTACTCGGCGAACCCACTCTCAGCGAGCTGAGCAAGGGTCTCGCGCCGGATCTGCGCTGCTCGCGTTGCCTCGCCGGCGCGGATGAGGGACCACCACAGGAGCCAGTTGGCGACGGGCCAGACGGGACCTCGCCAGTAGCTGCGGGGGTGGAAGGCGGGCTCCTCAGGGCTCGTCGACGGCGGCAACGGTCGCCTCAGCTCCGCGCGCCCGGCGAAAGCCGGAGATTCGAGGGTATCGAGCATTGCCTTGAGGCGCTCTTCGCCAAGGCCGCCAGCCACGAGGGGAGCGAAGCCCGCTATGGTCCTCACCCCCAGCGATGAGCCCGTGAGCACGTCCCGGTCCAGGCTCAAGCCCAGCCCCTCGTCCCACTGCCCCTCCAGCCCACCTCGCCCACGCTCGATCCACCCCTCCACCAAGGCCACGTCCTCCTCCGGCGCCCCCACCACCCGCGCTATCTCCGCCAGGGCCTCGTTGGCCGCAACCAAGATCGCCGAGAACAAGACGTCCTTCACCAGGAACGGGTGCGACTCGTAGATCTCCGCCTCATCGTAGTGCTCTCGCTTCAGCAGCTCGAGGAGCCACAGGTACCGGTCGTACTCGGCGTCGGTGGGACGGTGCGAAGGGTCCGTCACGTGCTGGAGGTCATAGCGGGTGTAGGGGGGCAGGTCCCCGACCTGGACGGCCTCCAGGGGGGAGTCCCAGCGGGGGGAGTTGTCGGTGCCGGACTCCCAGGGGTGGTAGATGGTGACGAGCCCGGACCCTTCCGGGTCCCTGGCCGTCGCCAGGTAGCGGTGCCAGGCAAAGAGGCGAGGGTAATTGGCGCTCAGGAAACGGCGGGCGCGCTCGACCCTCTCCTCCTCCCTTCCCCTCGATGTTTCCCAGATCCTCCGGACGGCAATGGCGTGCACCGGCGGCTGGCAAAGGCCGCTGGTATGCGAACCCGAAGGGGCATCCTGGGATAGGGCGCTGGAGTTCCAGCGCTCCGCGTCTGGGAAGTAACTCTTTGGCGGTGCCTCCGGGTTGAAGACTATGTGGGGCACCTTGCCCGTTGCCCACTGGCTCGCAAAAAGCGACTCCAGCTCGTCCCTGGCCCTGCGGTTGTCGACGTGCGCAAGCCCGAGAGCTATAAAGGCGCTATCCCAACTCCACTGATGCGGGTAGAGCGACGGAGCCGGCTTGGTCCAGGACTTGATCCCGTTGCGTTGCAAGACCCCGGCGGCCAGCGGGTTGACGCGTTCGAGGTCACGGCCGGCCTGAGATCCGGGTAGGCGCTCTGGAAGCTGTTCCTCCTGCATGGGGAGTTATGAATCTCCGTGATTGGTGGGACCTGCAGTGCACAAATCTAAACAACCAGCCGCGTGGTCGCAACCCTATGGCGTGAATTCTGGCAGCCGCGTTCGTGCTGGCCTTTATCCGTCGGGTTCCTCCGTTACCTCGTCGTGGTAAGCAGAGAGCGAGGAGACGAAGCCGTCGTAGGCGTCATTCGATTCGTGAGAGAGCTCCTGGAAGAGCTCGCGTTGCTCTCGAGCCATTCGCACCAGGTCTTGCATCGTGCGTCGGTTCAGCTCCGCGTGGTCTTCCAGCGTTTCGACCCAAGTCTCGAAGAACGATCTCGACAGCCGAATCCCGCTCCTCTGGGCCTCGAAAGCGCGGTCGACCGCGACCTTGTAGGACTCGCGCGCTATCTTGTCCAACTCCTCTGCCGGATCCACGTCTCTTCTGGGGTCCTTCTCGTCCATCCCAGACCTCCTCTTCCCTGAACCCCTATGATACCGCCTCCGGCGCAAGATTGGATCGCGCGGGACCGGCTTGCTAGCATAACCTCAGCAAATCGGGCGGGAGGAGACACTTGCAAGAGAACGGCGGGTACAGGATCGCGGCTATCGGCGGAGATGGTATCGGACCCGAGGTCGTGGACGTCGGGCTCAGGGTCCTAGAGAAGGCCACGTCCCTTGACGTCACGCGGTTCCCGTGGGGCTGCGAGTACTACCTGGAGCACGGCAAGATGATGCCCGACGATGCGCTCGAGACCCTCTCGGGATTCGACGCGATCTACCTCGGGGCCGTGGGCTGGCCGACCGTCCCCGACCACGTCTCGCTCTGGGGTCTGCTGCTACCCATCAGGCGCAGCTTTGATCAGTACGTCAACCTGCGTCCGGCGCGATTATTGCGTGGTGTCGAGAGCCCGCTGGCGAACCCTGGCGCCCTCGACGTTACCGTCGTTCGCGAGAACACCGAGGGCGAGTACTCGGACTCGGGAGGGCGAATCTACGGGGGAACGCCGCACGAGATCGTCGTCCAGGAGAGCATCTTCACCCGGCGCGGCGTCGAGCGGATCATACGCTACGGCTACGAGGAGGCCAGCAGGAGACGCGGCCTGCTCCTCGGGGCGACGAAGTCCAACGGCATCAGCATCACCATGCCCTTCTTCGACGAGGTCTTTCGCGAGATGGGCGAGGAGTACCCTGAGGTGGAGGCCTCCCTGATGCACGCAGACGCACTGGCGGCGAGGCTGGTGCTCGACCCGGAGCGCTTCGACGTGATCGTCGGGTCCAACCTCCTAGGCGACATCCTCTCGGAGGTCACGGCGGCCGTCTCGGGCGCCATCGGCATCGCCCCCTCGGCGAACCTGAACCCGGGTGGCGAGTACCCCTCGCTTTTCGAGCCGATCCACGGCTCCGCCCCGGACATCGCGGGCCAGGGTGTGGCGAACCCCGCGGGGGCGATCTGGGCCGGTGCCCTGATGCTCGACCATCTGGGCGACACCGAGTCAGCCGCACGAGTTCTCGAAGCGCTCGAAGCTACGCTGGCGGACGGCACGAAGACGCACGACCTTGGTGGCTCCGCGACGACGAACGAAGTTACGGAGGCGGTGCTCGAGCGGCTGGGCCGTTGATCGCGGCCCGTAGGGGCGCTTCGCAAAGCGCCCCTACGGACTGCGCAATTCGCGCCAGATGGCAGGCAACACCTTTGCGGGATACCGCCAACTGACAAAAGAGGTCCCGTACCTGCGCACGCGGTAACGGATCGGGACCTCCTCCAGGCGAAAGCCCTTGCGCAGGAGATCGAGGGTCAGCACCTGGGCGTAGTTGTAGTCGTGGATTATCTCGGCCCGGGACGCGGCCTCGAGCGAGAAAGCCCTCATCCCCGTCTGACCGTCGGATATCTCGCGCCCCACGAGTGCCGCCACCAACGCCGTGAAAGCCAGGTTGCCCAGGCGCCGGTGCAGACTCATCCGCGGCGACCTGCCCGCGAACCGGCTCCCCAGCACGTAGTCGGCTCGCCCTGCCAGGATCGGGTGGACGAGCTCGGGGATATCTTCGGGGAAGTACTCGAGGTCGGCGTCGAGGTAGGCGATGGCCGAGGCGCCGGTCGCCACGGCAGCCCTCAGACCCGTCCTCACGGCCGCACCGAGTCCCCTGTTCGTGGAGTGCTGGACCAACGTCGTCCCACGCTCCAGAGCAACCTGCGCCGTCCCGTCGGCGGACCCGTCGTCGACCACGATGGGACGCAACGCGTAACCGTCGATGCGGACGCGGGCGATGCGATCGAGAAGCTCTCCGAGGGTCGCTTCTTCGTCCTTTGCGGGCACGACCACGGAGATCACATTCAACGTTCGCGCTCCAGCGCCCGAATGGGGATCCGACCGACGGAACCACCTGGCGGGTCCAGGCCGAGAAGGTAGCAGATCGTCGGCGCCAGGTCGAGAATGGAGTGTGGATCCTGCACGGTCTGCTGTCGCGCCACGCCGCTGCCCCACATGGCGAACGGCACGAAGCGCTCACCTTCGGAGAGGTGCCCATGCGCCCCTATGCCACGCCCCTGACCATGATCCGCCATGAGAACCACGGCAGCACCGTCGAGATAACCCTCGTCCTCGCACCAGCTCATGAACTCCTCGATCAGCCGGTCCGTTATCTCTATGCGCTCCACGTACTCGGGATAGTAGGTCCCCCGTACGTGGCCGTTCTGGTCCACGGCGAGGAGTTGCAACACGAGCAGGTCTGGGTCCTGCTCCTGCAGCTGCCGCCTGGCCGCAGCTATGAGATTCTGGTCGATCTTGTCGTTGTGGGCGACGCTGGTCACGCTCGCCACGTCGTCCCCGAACGCGTCGATCAGGTGCGCTATGCCGACGAGCCTGCCCTTCTTACCAGCGCTTCGCAGCGCGTCGAATACGCTGTCGACCTTGAGGCCCAGCTTCAGGACGAGGTTGGAGGTGATCCCGTGCACCTGAGGCGGCGCTCCGGTGAACATCGAAGAGAAGCAGACCACCGTGCGAGCCGGGTATACGGTCTCGACGCTCTCGAAGGTTACGCCGCCGAGGATCATCTTCTCGAGGTACGGTTTCTCCGCCTCGTGGAAGCGATCTAACCGACAGCCGTCTATTACGATCACGATGACGCGCCTGGCGAGCGGCTCGTCGCGGTTGACGTCCTGCGTCGCCTGCAGCGGGTAGCTGGGCTTCCAGTCGAAGAACCGCTCGTGCACCAGGTAGCTCGCGACGCCCACAATCGCCGTGAAGCCGAGAACGAGCCCGACGCGCCCGACGCTGATCGGCTCAAAGACGAGGTACTGCAGCATGAAGAGAGTCAGCAGGGCTTTGGGCACCTGCTCGAGAAAGTTCCCGCTGGTCGAGTCCGGGTTCTCGAGGACGAGCCTCCAGAACCGTACGAAGTTGGTCTTCGGCGCTCCCGTGCGGAGGTGGTAGTAGAACGTCCCCCAGAAGAAGACCGTGAAGAAAACGTAGAGCCCGAGGGCGAGCAGTAGCGCCCCGGGCGAGAAGAAACGGAAGACGACCACGAACAGGACGAGATAACAAGGAAGCGCCCACCGAAGCTTTAGCGGGAAATCGTACCTGATGAAGATCGCGACCAGCGGAAGGGTGAGCCCGAGCGCGGGCAACGCCCGCACCCAGAAGCTCGTATCAGCCAACTGCGTGAAGTGCAGGAGCAGAAACGTCCCGAGAACGAACACGGGGTGGAACGACTTGCCCTCGTTCAGAACGTTCCACGCCCTGGCCGCGACTATCTCGAACTTCGAAGCCGATTTCATCGGAACCGCGGCAGCTCCTTTCTATACCCGAATCCCGGTCGGAAGACCAGGACGCGCAAGCAATCACAGCCCGCCAAACAGCCCCCCGCCAACCAAGGCACCAACCCTCGACTTTTGATCCAGCTCACATCCAATCGCCCGTAGGCTTGACTTGCGAGGCCCCGGCACATTACCGTAGTCTGGCTGTTACTGCAAATGATTGTCATTTGTGATTGAAAGCTTGGAGATGGGAGGCATTAGGATGGTCGGAGCTTTCTTGTTGATGTTGCGAGAGGGGTTCGAGGCGACCCTCCTGGTGGCCATCGTGCTCGCCTATCTGTCCAAGATAGGTCATGAGAGAGGGTTTCGAGAGGTCTGGTACGGTGTGGGGGCCGCGGTCTTAGTATCGCTGGCCACAGCGGGCGCGCTGTTCGCGACGGCCGGTGCGCTGGTGGGGACGGCTGGGGCGGTATTCAAGGTAGCAGCCATGTGGCTCGCGGTCGGCTTCCTTACATACATGGTGTTTTGGATGCGGCGACAGTCGCGCACCGTCGCTCGGGGGCTACGGCATGGGGTGGACGCCGCCATCGATAAAGGCGGAGGGCTGGCCCTGGCGGCGCTTTTGTTCGTGATGGTGTTACGCGAAGGCATAGAGACGGGGCTATTCATGTTCGGCGTAAGTCAAACCTCGGCGCCCCTCGGGGTCGTGGTCGGCGGCGCGGCCGGTCTCGCCTGCGCTATCGGGCTAGGCTACGCGGTCTACGTCGGGGGCAAACGCATAAACCTGGGCGCGTTCTTCAAGATCACGGGGGCGTTGCTCATCGTGGTGGCGGCTGGGCTCTTAGCTCGTGGGGTAGCGATTCTGGAGATCGAGGGCCTTATCCCGGCTCTCTTCTATCCCTTGTGGGACTTGACGAACGTACCGGTCTTGACTTCGGAGAGCATCGTTGGGCAGTCCCTAACCGCGTTATTTGGCTGGGACCCGATGCCCGATCTCCTGGAATTCGTGGCGTGGGCGGGCTACCTGATCGTAGTCTGCTACATTTATTTGCGACCGGTTCGACCTGCCCCCCCGGCAGGGCAGCCGGTCGAGGCGCGGGGGTAGCCGATGAGACGCTTATTACTTGCATCCCTCACGCTGCTTTGCGTCGTTGCGGCGGTGAGCGGGTGCGGACGTCCTGCGGTAACCAACGAGCGAGCCAGCGGAGAGACCACGGGCGAGACCACGGCGGAGACCACCACGGTCGACGTCGACAGCAGTCCGGAGCTCGATGCGGCGGCCGACGAGTACGAGGAGTACGTGGCCGAGCAGACGGTGTTGCTGGCGGACCTGACGGAGGGGTTCACGGACGCGGTGCTGGCAGGTGACGTCGAGCTGGCGAAGGAGCTCTACGCGCCAGCTCGGGAGCCCTGGGAGCGGATAGAGCCGATAGCGGCCCAGCTAGGGGACTACGACCCGAACATAGACGCGCGCGATGGAGACGTTCCGGCGGACGAATGGCGCGGGTTCCACAAGATCGAGCAGGCGCTCTGGGAGAGGAACACGACCGATGGCATGGACAAGTACGCCCGGTGGCTGCTCGAAGACGTGCAGAGCCTGGAGGTCGAGGTCGAGGACCTCGAGCTGGAGCCGGAGGACCTCGTCATAGGGTCGGTCGAGCTTCTCAACGAGGTGTCGGCTGGTAAGATAACGGGCGAAGAGGAACGCTACTCGCACACCGACCTCTACGCCATCCAGGCCAACGTCGAGGGCTCGGAGGTGGCCTTCGAGGAGCTCAAACCGGAGCTCGCCGGCCAGGACATGGCGCTGGCGAACGAGGTCGTCGAGGGATTCGACGCCGTCTACGAGGAGCTCGACCAGTACAGGCGGGGCGACGGCTGGGTCTCCTACGAGAAGCTCGACGAGGCGGACCGCCGGGCGCTAAGCCAGAAGGTAGACGCCCTCGCCGAGCCCCTCTCCCAGGTCGGGAAGGTGCTCGAGCAGCAAGGCTGAGCAGGGGCAAACCGATGAACAACATGGGCGACAAAAAAAACCAAGGCCGCGACAACAAGATCAGCCGCAGGGACCTGCTCCGCATCGCCGGCGCGGGCGGCGCGGGTCTGACCCTCGGGGCCGGCGGATACGCGGCGCTGCAGGGTGCCGTCGAAGCGAGGGACGCTGGCGACGTGACTGGCACCCTGCCCGGTCTCACGACCGTTGCCTTCCACGACACGCACCAGGCCGGGATAGCAACGGTGCAGCAGGAGCACATGCAATTCGCGGCCCTCGATCTCATCACGCAGGACGTCGCCGAGGTGCGGGAACTGCTGCGGACGTGGTCTGAGGCAGGCGCTCGCATGACGGCCGGCGAACCGGCTGGCGAAGACAACTACAGTCAGTTCCTGCCGCCGGATGACACGGGCGAGGCGCTCGGCCTCTCCCCCGCCAGGCTCACGCTGACATTTGGGTTCGGGCCTTCCCTCTTCGAGAAGGAAGGGACGGACCGCTTCGGGCTCGCGTCGGTAAAGCCGGACGCGCTCGCGCCCCTGCCACCGCTGACCGGCGACGTGCTGGACGAGGACCGGTCGCACGGGGACCTTTGTATCCAGGCGTGCGCCGACGACCCCCAGGTGGCCTTCCATGCGGTAAGAAATCTGGTCAGGATGGCGCGCGGCGTTGCCGTGGTGCGCTGGAGCCAGCTCGGCTTCGGCCGGACCGCGAGCACCAGCAAGACCCAGGCCACGCCCCGCAACCTTATGGGTCTCAAGGACGGCACCAACAACATAAAGGCCGAGGACACGGGCGAGATGGACCGCTACGTGTGGGTCCCCGCAGGCGAAGGACCGGACTGGATGACGAACGGCACCTACCTCGTGGCGCGCCGGATCCGGATGCTCATCGAGGTCTGGGACCGGGTATCGCTCTCCGAGCAGGAGGGCAGCATCGGGCGGCACAAGTACAGCGGCGCTCCCTTCGGGAAAGAAGACGAGTTCGACCAGGTGGACCTGCAGGCCACCGACGAGAGCGGTGAACTCCTGATCACGCAGGACGCCCACGTTCGGCTCGCCCGGCAAAGCCCCGACGAGAAGATCCTACGCCGCGGCTACTCCTTTACCGACGGCTTCGACGCAGAACGCGGACAGCTCGACGCCGGGCTGTTCTTTATCTGTTTCCAGCGCGACCCGAGAAAGCAGTTCATACCCCTGCAAGAACGGCTCGCCGCCAGCGACCGACTGAACGAGTACATCCGTCACACCGCCAGCGCCTTGTTCGCCATCCCGCCGGGTGCTGCAGAAGGCGGGTTCGTCGGCGACAGGCTGTTCTCGAACACCTGAAACGAAACTAGCCCTGGGCGCCAGCCCTGGGCACCTTGCGCGCGATACGCCAGAACCTTGCTTCGCCCGGGTAAGACCGCAAATACACGGCTTGCGTGCCCGTCCACTCGTCTAGTTCTCTGGTTCTTTGATCTGGGTCACGGATCGAGATCACATCACCCGCTCTCGGCCCTTGACCTACACCCGACTTTCGTGCGGATAATCTCTGGTAATGACTCTCATTACCAACAAGCTCTCGTTTCTACCCTATGGCCTGGTCTACGAGTGCACCGCTGTGGCGGCAGCCGCATTGCGGCCACCAGAGGACGTGAGCCGTGAAGGAGGTCGAGGAGGATGAAAGGAGCGGTCATCCTGGTCGGGACGGAGACCGGAACGGCAGAAGACGTGGCCTTCGGCCTGGCCGCGACGCTGCGAGATGTGGGAATCGACGCGGAGATAGTGGACATGGAGGATGCGGACGCCGGCCTTCTGGACGGGGAGCGAGGCGTCGTCGTGTGCACGGCGACGCACGGCGACGGGGAGCTACCCTACAACTCGCTCGACTTCTATGAGGCCCTGGATCGAGCGAAGCCGGACCTCAGCGGGCTGTTGTTCTGCGTGTGCGGGCTCGGCGACAGGGCCTACCCGGACTTCTGCATGGCGGGAAAGACCTGGAGCAGGTTCCTGAGCGAACTGGGGGCGCGGGAGGTTCTGGAGCGTCACGAGCTGGACGGTCTCGTGGACGACGCCGACGTGGACGGAGCATGCGAGTGGGTGCAACGCGCCGCGCGGAGCTTTGAGGACGTCCCGGCAAGACGGCCGTGAAAGGAGGTGGGAGCATGACGGACTCGAAGGCCACGCAGAGGCCGAAGCGAGCTGGCGAGAAGCGTCGCAGAGGCCGCAAAAGGGCTCCTGGGTCGCGCCTCAGGCAGGTGATCCTGTGGGTGCATCTGTGGACAAGCCTGGTGGTAGGACTATTCGTGATAATCGTGACTCTTAGCGGCACGGCCCTCGTCTTTCGAGACCAGACGGACCGGCTCCTTTTCTACCCAGAGATGTACCGCGAGACCTCCGGTGCCGCCACCACGAGCATCGAGGAAGCGCGTCGGATCGCGCAAGCCAAGTACCCCGACTTGCAGGTCGACGGTATCGTGGTGCCGGAGGTCATGAGCGGCGTCTACCACGTAGACATGCTCGACAAAGACGGCTCCTACGTCTACGCGACCATAGACCCCGCCACCGGCGAGGTCCTCGGGACACGCGGCGATGCCTACGCCGAGGGGTTCAACGGGTTCATGACAAAGGTGCACTTCTACCTCTTCGCCGGAGAGCTCGGTCTGACCGACGAGATCGGCTTCAAGGTCGTAAGCGCCGTCGGGCTCGCCCTGCTTGTCATGATTATCACCGGCGTCTACCTCTGGTGGCCTGGTCTCAGACGGTGGGCTTCCGGCTTTCGCATAAGGTGGCGCGGGGACCGCCACGCGCGCAACCACGACTACCACAAAGTGATCGGCATCGTTACCGTGCCCGTGCTCGCGCTGATCGCACTCACCGGCGCCACGTTCGGCTTCTACGAAACGTCGCGGACGGTATGGTACGCGGCCACCTTCACGGAGCCACCGCCCGAGTATCCCGCGACGACGCCGAGGGTAGACGCCTCTGGCCAGGAGCGCCTATCGCTTGATGAGCTCGCCGCGAGCGTCGGGTCCCGGACCGACGCTCGGCCGACCAACTTCTACTACCTTAGCGGGCCGAAGGACGAGGCCGTCTCGGTTGGTCTCACGGCCGCCTGGGACCCTTACGCCGAGTTTAACGGCTACGACGGCAACGTCTACGCCTTTGCTGATCCTTACACGGGCGAGGTGCTCTGGAAGCGCGACCCGAGGCAGCTTCCGCTATCGGCGCGGCTCTTCGAAGGGTGGATCTTCCCGGTGCACACCGGCTCTTTTGGCCGGCTGCCCGTCCGCATCCTCTGGGCGCTCGTCGGACTGGCGCCGACGGTCCTCGCGGTAACAGGCCTGACCATGTGGCTTCTCAAGCGCCGTGCCAAGAGGCGGCGGCAGAAACTCAGGACGCAACCGGCTTAGGAAGCGCCATTTTCGCGCGGCCCAGACGGGTAGGTGATCCGGCCGGTCTACCCTACCCGTCTTCGTGTTGCACGCGAAACACGCGGTAGCTCAGGTGCAGGGTCTCCTTGCGCGTCGGCAGCCGTTTCTCCACCGCCTCGAGGCGCGGAAGGTCCAACTCTGCGCTTGCGACCTGGCGGAAGTCCCAGTCGGCCATCAGGGGCGCCGGTCCGCCGTCCGTGGTGATGTAGACGGCGTTCCGCAGCAAACCCGCGGCCTCCAGCTCGTCCACTTCGCTGATAAAACGGTCGCGATCGTAGGGCAGAACGTGCCTAGCGTAGGCGTACTCGAAGGTAGAGGCGGTAACGTCGTAGCCTTCCGGCATCTCCATGATAACGAGGTTGGCCGAGGGTATCTCGCGCTCGATCTTGTCGAACCCCGCTATCGCTCCCTCGAACTCGCGGAAGGCGAGGATAGGAGAGGCTGTCACGACTGTCCACCCGAATGCGAGTAGCACCAGCACGGTTCCGATTGCCACACCTGCTTCGCGCCTCCATACCAGGTCCAGCCATCTGCCAATCTCCACGGCAGCGTATCCTGCGAACAGGCTCAGGATCGGGAAGACCGCTGGAACGAAACGGCGGGTGGCCCACGGCAGATCGGGTGAGACATTGGGAATGGCCGCGTACAGGATGCCGAAGCCCAGGAAGGCGCCGATAACGAGCGCCCGCGAAGCGTCGAGATAACGTGACGCCAGCACGAACCCCGTAAGCCCGAGCACCGCCACCGCGGGCGTCATGAACCAGGTCATGCGGACCAGGATCTGCGTCCGATAAGCGTCGAAATCCCTCGAACCGTCGGGCAGGCTCTCCCACGGCACGGGCCATACGAAGTAAGCCCACAGCGCCAGGGCGACGACCAGCACTGCCCCGGTCACGGCGATCCAGCGTCCCCGAGCCTCGAGATAGCCTCCAAGCCCCACCCCCCATCTTCGTCGCGCGTACAGGAAGCCGCCCGCGGCCACCGCCCCGACCAAGGCGGCGATCGGAAGGAGCGCAAGCGCCTCCTTGAGACCGTGCTCGGAGTAGATGACGTAGAGGTAGCGCCCTCCGACGGTGTTCAGGTAGAGGAACATGAGACCCGCGAAGATGGCTAACGGTATGGCGAGGAGGAGCCACCGCGCGGCCTGCCGGCGGGTCAGCGCGGCGTAGCCGACGACCAGTGGCAGCGCCGCCACGGCGAGGAAGGCGTCGACCCGGATGAGCATCGCTCCCCCAAGCAGGACCCCAGCCAGCACGCCCGACAGAGGACCCGCGCCCCTGGCGAACCTGACGGCCAGCCAGAGCCCGGCAAGGATGTAGAGCTGCGCCATCACCTCGCTTGACGGATGACGGGCCCACCACACCTGCGTGTAGCTAGCCCCGAGCAGCGCTGCGCCAGCAAACCCCGCCCACCTTCCGAAGAGCTCGCTACCCAGGGCAAACGCCACCCCCACCGCCAAGGCGCCCATGCAAGGAACCACAAACAGGCTGCCCCACAAACCCCCCAAGAGATTTCCCGCGCCCAGAATGGCGATTGGGCCCGGGAAGAATTGCGGGACGATCAGGTCCTGACCGTACACGAAGAAGCCGGGGTACTTCTTGCCCTCGAGAAACGGATGGAACGTCGAGACCGCGTTTACCAGCGGATCGCGGTGCAAGAGCACCCCGGTGCGGGCAAGCTTGTCGGCGAAGAGCGTGTAGACCCCGGGGTCCCTGCTGTTCAGAACGTACTCGGCCGGTCGACAGTAGAGCACGAGGCTGCCGGTCAGCAGCCCGATGCCAGCGAGGTCCCACGGCCCGACCCGCACCCCCGCGCCGGACACCGGCCCGAGGTGATACCTGAGGTAGTACGCTATCCCCGCGCACAGGGCGAGGGACGCCAGGATCGCAGGCACCGTGAACCACCCGAGGACGGCCAGGAACGTCAGAACGGGTCCGGCCACGGCGACGGATGCGGACAGGCGCAGGAGCGCCAGCTCGAAGACCCTGTCGCCCTTTCGCGCGAGGCTCCGTCCCAGAAAGTGTCCCGGAAGGTACAACGCCGCCAGAACCAGAACAGCTTGCGCCATGATCTTCTAGGCCGTGGCGGCGATGGGGTCCTGCCTTGCCCACTCGACCTGGGCAGCAACACCCTCCTCGAGGCCCACTCGCGACTCGTAGCCGAGGTATCGATTCGCAAGCCTGGAATCCGCCCAGGTCGAGCGGACGTCGCCCTCGGCGGCGGGCAGGTGCCTGGCACCGACCTGCGACCCGGTTACCGCGCGGACGATGTCTAGCAACGCGTTGACGGTGGTTCGCGTGCCGCCACCGACGTTGTAGACGCCGGCCGGAGCGTCCAGGGCGGCCACGGTGGCCTCCACGGCGTCCGAGACGTATGTCATGTCCCTGGCCTGCTCGCCGTCCCCGTACACCTCGAACGGGCGTCCACGCAGAGCCGAGCGTATAAAGCGGGTGACGGCCATCTCCGGCCGCTGGCGAGGCCCGTAGACCGTGAAGTACCTCAGGACGGTTCCAGCCACGTCACGCTCCCTCGCGTAGAGCCCGACCAGTTCCTCCGCCGCCAGCTTCGACAGCCCGTAGGGCGAGGTGGGACGCTTGGGATGGTCCTCTTCGACGGCATAGCCCGGGTCCGACCCGTAGACCGAGGACGAGGACGCGTAGACGAACCTGGGCGTGCCGTTTCGCCAGGCGGCCTCTAGCAGGCGCTCCGTGGTAAGCAGATTGCGCTCGACATACCTTGGCAGCGCGCCGCCCCAGCTCCGCCGGACGCCGGGCTCGCCGGCCAGGTGTAGCACCCCCTCCACGCCTCCCAACAGTTCGTCCACGTCCAGCCTCAGCAGGTCTCCCTGCACAAGCCGGAACCCATCCCGGCCAAGCGCCGGCTCGAGGTTGCGCTCCTTGCGTCTGCGCGAGTAGTAGTCGGTGAACGCGTCCACACCGACGACCTCTCTCCCGTCAGCGAGCAAGCGATCGACCAGGTGCGAGCCGATGAAGCCGGCGGCGCCGGTTACCACTACCGCGCTCATCCAGACCCCTTTTTGATCCAGCTCACAAACCCTCCGCCTACGCCTTGACTCATCATAGCGCCGTAGACTAACCTTGTCCCAGGGTTATTGCAAACGATTATCATTAAGGACAAGCCTCGGAAACCGGTCTATGCCGGGGACCCGGTGTCCTTGCAGGAGGGATAGCGGATTGGGGTCAGTGCGAGGTTGGCCGTTGGTGGTCGTTGCGCTGTTCGCGACGTTGGTCGTGGGCTGTGGCCAAGCCCCTCCCGAGGAGGGCGGCTCGGGCACGAGCGAGGAGACCACGGGGGCCGAGACGACGCAGCAGGAGGCGCTCTCGCCCGGTGAGGGCTCGCTCGTCATCTACTGCGGGCGCAGCGAGGAGCTGGTCGGGCCGCTGTTCGAGCAGTTCGAGGCGCAGAGCGGGATCGACGTCCAGGTAAGGTACGGGGACACCGCCGAGCTGGCCGCCACGATTCTGGAGGAAGGCGAGAACAGCCCCGCCGACCTCTTTTTCGCCCAGGATCCTGGCGCCCTGGGGGCGCTCACGGACGAGGGGAGGTTCACGCCTCTAGCGCAAGATATGCTCGACCGTGTACCGGCCCGCTTCCGGTCGGACGAGGGGGTTTGGGTCGGCACCTCCGGTCGGGCGCGGGTCGTCGCGTACAACACCGAGGAGCTGAGCGAGGCCGATCTGCCCGATTCCATCTTCGACTACACGGATCCAGAGTGGGAGGGCAGGATCGGCTGGGCGCCCACCAACGGTTCATTCCAGGCCTTCGTCACGGCGTTGCGGGTCCTGGAGGGGGACGAGGCGGCGCGTGAGTGGCTCGAGGGAATCCAGGCCAACGACCCGTTTGTCTACCCCGACAACCTCACGGCGGTGGAAGGCGTTGCCTCGGGCGAGGTAGACGTGGCGTTCGTAAACCACTACTACCTGTACCAGCTGATCGAGGAGCAGGGGGAGAGCTTCCCGGCGCGCAATTTCTACCTCAAGAACGGGGACCCGGGCGCCCTCGTTCTGGCGGCCGGAGCCGGCATTCTCGATACGGCACAAAATCCCGAGGCGGCGCAGGCCTTCCTGGACTTCGCGCTCTCCGACGAGGCGCAGACGTACTTCGCCGACGAGACCTACGAGTACCCGCTGGTCGACGGCGTGGAGCCCTCCGAGGACATCCTACCCCTCTCGCAGATCCAGAGCCCAGACGTGGACCTGAGCAACCTCGACGACCTGCAAGGTACGTTGGAGATGTTGCAGGAGACAGGGGCGTTGTAGGTTGGAGGGCTTGCCTGCCGGTCTTGCGGCGCGGGTGCGAAACGCGAGGGCGATCCCAAGCAGGAGGCCGCACGCCGTGGTGTGGGTGCCTGCGGCGCTGGTCGTCGCGGCGATGCTGCTGCCGCTGGCCTACCTCGTCGTCCGCGCAGGAGAAGACGGCTGGTCCGGAATAGTCGAGGTCGTGGCGGACGCGGAGACCCTTGGGGTGCTCGTGCGCAGCGTGCTGCTCGCGGCGATCGTCACGGGGGCCTCGGTGGTTATCGCCGTGCCGCTCGCCTGGCTGACGGCCCGAACAGACCTGCCGGGAAGGCGAGCCTGGGCCGTGCTCGCAGCGCTGCCGCTGGTCATTCCGTCTTACGTCGGCGGGTTCGTGCTGGTCGCCGCGCTCGGCCCCAGGGGGATGCTGCAGGGCGCTCTCGAGCCGCTCGGGGTGGAGCGTCTGCCGGAGATCTACGGCCTCCCCGGCGCCGCCCTCGCCCTGACGCTCTTCAGCTACCCCTACGTGTTCCTGACCGTGAGGGGCGCCCTGAGAAACATGGATCCCGCGCTGGAAGAGGCCGCGCGCAGCCTCGGAAGCGGGACCTGGACCACGTTCTTCAGGGTGACTTTGCCGCGGATGCGCCCGGCGATCGTGGCGGGGTCGCTTCTCGTCGCGCTCTACGCCCTCAGCGACTTCGGCGCGGTCTCGCTGCTGCAATACGACTCGTTCTCGCGCGAAATCTACATCCAGTACCGGTCGGCATTCGACCGCACACCGGCCGCGATCCTCGGCCTGATGCTTGTCGCGCTCACGGCCACGATCCTGATCATCGAGGGCCGCACGCGCGGGAGGGCCCGCTACGACCCCAGCTCTGTGGTCCGGTCCAACGCGCTCGTCGAGCTGGGACGGTGGAGGTGGCCGGCGCTGCTACTTTGCTGCGCGGTCGTGGCCCTGGCGCTCGCGGCGCCTGTGGGCGTCCTGGCATTCTGGCTGGTGCGTGGCCTCGCCGAGGGCGAGGCGCTTAGGCCGCTGTGGACCGCGGCGTGGAGCTCGGTCTACGTCTCGATTCTGGCGGCGGGTGTGACCGCGGTCGCGGCCGTACCGGTGGCCGTGCTTGCGGTGCGCTTCCCGGGAAGAATCTCCAGGCTGGTCGAGAGGACGGCGTACCTGGGTTACGCGCTGCCCGGGATCGTCCTCGCTCTCTCGCTCGTCTTCTTCGGCGCCAACTACGCGTCCTGGGCTTACCAGACGCTCGGAATGCTCGTGTTCGCCTACGCCGTGCACTTTCTGCCGCAGGCCGTGGGCGCCACCAGGGCGGCCGTGCTCCAGGTTAGCCCGAGCCTCGAGGAGGCCGCTCGCGGCCTGGGTCGTGGCCCGGCAGGGGTTCTGGCATCCGTCACAGCGCCGCTCGCCGCCTCCGGTATCCTGGCCGGAGCGGCGCTGGTATTCTTGACCACGATGAAGGAGCTACCGGCAACGCTTCTCCTCAGCCCTACCGGCTTCGAGACGCTGGCAACGCGCGTCTGGGGCGCGACGACCGATGCCTTCTTCGCGCGCGCGGCGGCTCCCGCCCTGCTCTTGATCCTTATCTCCGCCATACCGATGTACCTGCTGGTCATCAGGGATCAGGCCAAGTGAATGGCGAGATAATGGTGCGCCTCTCGGGCGTGAGCCGGAGCTACGGCCCGGTAAGGGCGGTGCACGACATGAACCTATCCGTTCGGCGGGGCGAGATACTCGCCCTGCTCGGACCCTCCGGGTGCGGAAAGACCACCACACTGCGCCTGATCGCGGGCTTCGAGTCCCCCGGGCGCGGCTCGGTCGAGGTCGGCGAGAGGACGGTCGCCGCGCGCGGCGTCAACGTGCCGCCGGAGAAGCGGCGGGTCGGCATGGTCTTTCAGGAGTACGCTCTTTTTCCGCACCTCAGCGTAGAGCAGAACTTGGCGTACGGGCTCGCGAACGGCAAGGCGCGCAAGGGACGCATCGAAGAGGTGCTCGCCCTGACCCACCTCGAAGGGCTCGGGCGACGGATGCCGCACGAGCTCTCAGGCGGCCAGCAGCAGCGGGTCGCGCTGGCCAGGGCGCTCGCGCCGGAGCCGGCCGTCGTTCTGCTCGACGAGCCTTTCTCCAACCTGGACGCCACGCTGAGGGTCCGCGTCCGCTCGGAGATGCGCGAGATCCTGCGCGACGCAGAGGCAACGGCCGTCTTCGTCACGCACGATCAGGAGGAGGCGCTCAGCCTGGCCGACCAGGTAGCCGTGATGATGCGGGGAGCTGTGCTCCAGGTTGCTCCGCCCGAGGAGCTCTACCACCGACCCGCGACGCGCGAGGTCGCCGGCTTCGTGGGCGACGCAAACTTCCTACCCGGCACGGCCGAGGACGGGCAGGTTCGCTGCGAGCTCGGAACGATCCCCGTGGTCGGGGACGGTGAGGGCGAGGTAGAGATCATGATCCGCCCCGAGGCACTCGTGCTAAGAGCACTGCCGGACGGCAAGGCCAGGGTGGAGGATCGGGAGTTCTACGGCCACGACCAGCTCTTGAAGCTGCGTCTGGACTCCGGAGGCGAGCTGCGGGCGCGGCTCGTCGGCGGGCCAGGATTCGCCCTCGGAGAGCGCGTGGCTGTCGACGTGTGGGGATCGGCCGCCGTCTTCCCCAGGGCATAGGGCAGCATTCCGGGCCGTTCGCGATGCGTGACAGGCGGCGAACGGCGCGCCGACATACAATTAGCCTGGGGTAATCGTCATCTCAGGAGGAAGCGTGAACGTATTCGGCATCGACGTTGGAGGGTCGGGGATAAAGGGCGCGCCGGTGGACACGGCGACGGGCGAGCTGGTGGACGAGAGGGTACGCATCAAGACGCCAAGCCCCTCCACGCCCGAGGCGATAGTCGCGACCGCCGCCGAGGTGGTTCGAAGGTCGGACTGGGAGGGCCCTGTTGGGTGCGGTTTTCCGGCGGTGGTCAAGAACGGGGTGGTGCGCACCGCGGCGAACATCGACGACGCGGCGATCGGCTTCGACCTGGGGCAAGCGCTCGAGAAAGAGATCCAGGGCTCCGTCGTCGTGATAAACGACGCCGACGCGGCGGGCCTGGCCGAGATGCGCTGGGGCGCCGGACGGGAGTGCGACGGGGTGGTGCTGATGCTCACGCTCGGCACGGGCATCGGATCCTCCGTCTTCGTCGGCGGCAGGCTCCTTCCGAACACCGAGTTCGGGCACATCGAGGTCAGGGGCAAAGAGGGCGAGCACCGCGCGGCCGACAGCGCCCGCAAGCGCGACGACCTCAGCTGGAAGCAATACGCGAAGCGCCTGGATGAGTACCTCCACAAGATAGAAAACCTGATCTGGCCAGACCTGATCGTGATCGGGGGCGGCATATCCAAGAAGTCCGAGAAGTTCTTCGGGCACCTCACGGCGCGCACCGAGATCGTCGCCGCGGAGATGCTTAACGAGGCCGGAATCGCCGGTGCTGCCCTCGCCGGCCTCCCCGACAGGTCCGCGGTAAAGGCGGCCGAGTAGCGCAGCCTCCGCCCGAGCCCGATCGGGCGGGTCAGTCCACAGCGCCCATCTGCTTGAGCAACGAGACGCCGTCCCACTCGCCCCAGCGCCCGGCGATGAGGCCGTCTTCGATCCAGAGGACCTCGATGCCGGCGAACCCGATGCGCCTGCCGGTAGGAGCGACCCCCATGAATGGTCCCAGGTGCGTCCCCATGGCTGTCCAGAGCACGGCCACCTTGTTGGCTTCCGCGTCGATCACCATGTCCTCCGTAGTCGCGCGAAAGTCCGGGAACGCCGCGAACAACTCGGCGACTACCGCCTTGTACGGCTCGGGGCCAAGCCGGTCGGGCAGACTGCGGTCCCTGTAATCTGGAGCGTGCAGGTCGTCGATGGCGTCGAGGTCCTGGTCCCTCCAGACGTCCCGCATCCATCGCTCGGCGATCTCTCTCAGGTACGCAGACAAATCTAGCGCGCGGAGCCGCGCGAGATCATGGCTATCGTCTCGGACCGCAGCGCCTCGTCGGACTCGTAGACGCCCCGCACGGCCGAGGTGACGGTTATGCTGCCCGGCTTCTGGATCCCCCGGATCGTCATGCACGTGTGGTCGGCCTCGACGATAACGATGGAGCCGCGCGAACCCAGGCTCTCGTAGAGCGCGTCGGCGATCTGGGCCGTGAGCCGCTCCTGCAGCTGGGGGCGGCGGGCGTAGCCGTCGACAAGGCGCGCAAGCTTGCTCAGGCCGACGACCCTTCCGTCGGGCGCGTACCCCAGATGAGCCTTGCCTATGAAGGGCATGAGGTGGTGTTCGCAGATGCTCGCCAGTGGTATGTCGCGAACCAGGACCGTGTCGCGAGCCGATTCCATGAATCCCACCTCGAGCTGCACGGTGGGATCCTCTCCCAGGCCCGCGAAAAGGTAGGCGTAGGCTTCGGCGACGCGCTCGGGCGTACCGAGCACACCCTCCCGGTCCGGGTCCTCGCCGATGCCGATGAGGATCTCGCGCACAGCCCCCTCGATCCGCCCGACGTCTACCTGGTGCTTCTGCGGCCTTCGACCAGGCATCGTTCAGTCCCTCAGCAAGTCGGGCAGCAGTCTGAGGTCGGATACGACGAATGTCGCGCCCCGCGCCTCCAGGTTGCCCCAACGATCCACGATCACGACGTCCATGCCAGCTCCCTGCGCCCCCTCGAGGTCGGTATCCAGGTCGTTCCCCACGTGTATCGCGCGTTCCCTGTCGACCTCGGCAAGCTCGAGCGCCTCCTCGAATAGCTTCCTGTCGGGTTTCTCGACGCCCGATACCGCCGAGACTACGATTCCGTCGAAGTAGCGCATCCAATCCAGGCCGTCGAGTACCTCGACCAGCTCCACGTCCCAGTTCGAGAGGACGTACATCCCCACCCCGGTCTCACTAAGTTCGCGCAACACGGCTTCGGACTCGGGGTACGGGTTGAATGAGATGGTGCGTTCCGCCACCCGCTCGAGAACCTCGTCCGGGGCAGTTATTCCGAGCTCGCTCGCGGTCATCTGCACGTTGCGGCGCTTGAAGCCGGCGAGATCATCGGGCGTGCGGTACGCGACGTTTTCCTTGATGTGCCGCCGCAGCCCGGCCCAGACCGGACCCGACGCACGGTCGACCGTCACGGCCCCGTTGGTCGCGTATGAAGAGAGCTGCTCGACGTAGCCTTCGACGTCGAGATCGACCCACAGAAGGGTGCCGTCCACGTCCAGGAAGACCGCGTCGTATCGCAACTAGACCGTCCTCCGGCCGCGCTTCCGCAGGGGCCCCAGTTTGGTCTTGCTACCATACGCTTTCGCCACCGCAAGCGCCCCTCTTCTTACCGAAATGCTACGGTCGTCCAGTATAGCCCGGTCGTGCGTCGACACCCCTATCAGAGCAGTTCGGTGTCGAAACCATGCTGCGCGGCGAGCCGCTGCATGGCGTTGTCTACTGCGTCGGCGGACCGATCGGGGACGTAGAAGTAGGCGGTTTGCGGGTAGGTGTTCTCGTCTGGCTCGGAACGCACGTGCTCGTAGGGAACGTCCAGCCAGTCCAGGGCGTCCCTGACGCCCTCGAGCGCCGCCTCGTTCCTGACGTTTGCGACCCGCAGCATCGTCTCTCCCTGCACGATGCGCCCTCAGGCCGCGAAGTCGTAATCGGGGAATGTTCCGTCCTTCTGGACGAGGTCCCCGTCGGCGTAGAGCTCGCCGCCGTCCCGGAGGTCGCAGATCAGGTCCCAGTGCACGCTCGAGTCGTTCGTGCCGCCGGTCTTCTCGTACGAGCGCCCGATCGCCAGGTGCACCGTCCCACCGAGCTTTTCGTCGAAGAGTATGTTCCTGGTCGACCGCGGGATGCCGAAGTTGGTGCCTATTCCGAGCTCCCCGAGGTAGCGTGCCCCCTCGTCGGCGTCCAGCATCGACCGCAGGTACTCCTCGCCCTTCTCGGCGCTCGCCTCCACGACGCGTCCCGCCTCGAACCGGAAGCGGACGTCCGAGACCTCGCGTCCCCCGACCGCGACCGGGATGCCGAAGTAGATCTCACCGTTCGCCGAGTCCTCGATCGGCCCGGTGAATACCTCCCCGCACGGCATGTTGTGCTTACCGTCGCCGTTCAGGAACTTGCGGCCCTCGACGGATAGCGTCAGATCCGTCTGCGGCCCCACAATGCGTAGCTCGTTAGCCTGCTCCAGACGCTCTATGAGCCGGCCCTGCTCCCGAGCCTTCTCCCGCCAGAAGCGCACAGGGTCGTCCTCGTTCAACGCCATCGCCTCGAAGACGAAGTCCTCGTACTCCTCGAGCCCCATCTCGGACTCCTGGGCCAGCGCCTGCGTCGGAAAGAGCGTCAGGGCCCAGCGATCCTTCTGCAATACCAGGTCCTGGATCTCCTTGTCCCTCTTGCCCAGCGCCTGCTGCTTTCCGGGATCTACCTGAGCCAGCGCTTTGGTATTATGCGGTGCCATTATGGAGATGACGGCGTCTACGCTCTCGAAGATGGCGCGCACGGCGGGCGGGGTCTTGGCGTAGTGGATCTCCTCGGCGTGCTCGAAAAACAGTTCCTGCAGCCCCGGAAGCGACACCTGGGTGATGGGGATTGAGCCGACGTCGAGCAAGCGCGCGTAGACGGCTTTGATCAGGGGCTCGGCCGGCGCGCCGCCCGAGAGCAAGACCTGCTCCCCTTCGGAAGCCTCGACCGAGTAGTCGACCAGGACCCTT
The DNA here is from genome assembly GCA_963800975.1 of uncultured Rubrobacteraceae bacterium. Classification (GTDB taxonomy): domain Bacteria; phylum Actinomycetota; class Rubrobacteria; order Rubrobacterales; family Rubrobacteraceae; genus JALYGY01. The sequence continues at coordinate 413,873 of CAWDDB010000008.1, forward strand.
GCCAGCTTCTCCAACCGCGCGTCTCTCATAAATCGTGCTCCTCCGGATGAGATTCAAACCAAGAGCTTACCACCTGTTCTTGGCCCCCTCGCGCGTCCTAGGCCAGCGCTGTGCGGGTGAACTCCAACGCGGCGTGCATTCGTTCCAGTATGGTCGCTGGATCCGGCGCCCCAAGGCGCCAAGGCTTGAGCTCCAGACACACGGCGCCGGAATAGTCGCCCTCGGACAGGGCCGCGAGAAATGGCCTGAGGGGGAGCCGGCCCTTGCCCGGCAGACGGTGCTGGTCGCCTCCGGTCAGGTCGGAGTCGGAGAGGTGGACGTGGCCGAGCTGTTGGGCGAGGGTCGCGTGGGCGTGCATAAGGTCCACCCTGCTCGCCCCGACGTGGCTCGTGTCGAGGGTCACCGCTCCCAGACCCAGGAGGTGCTCGGGCAGGTAGCAGCTACGGTAGCGTCCCACGCTGAAGAGCCGACGTGCCTCGCCGCGCGGCATGTTCTCTACCGCAACGGTGATCGCCCGCCCTACGGGCCTCACGCAACGGGCCCGCAGCCCAACGCTGCAGCGGCCTTCCAGGCGGCGGGGGATGCGCCACGACGACCTTCGCCCCGACGGAGCGGGCCAGACGGCCCGACCGCACGAGCGTCTCCTCGGGCGGGAGGTTCCAGGCGCCGCGCCGCAGCGGCGGGTGGAGGGCAACGATCGGCAAGTCGTGGCGCTCCCGCAGGTGGTCGAGGTAGGCGCGCTGGTGGGTATCCCAGCGCTCGTCCATCATGACCTCCACACCATCGAACCCGACCTCGGCCGCCCAGGAGTAGATCCGGGCCAGGCCGAACGGGTACAGGGAGCCCGTACTGAAGACGACGGGTAAGCTCATCGGCTCGCGCGCAGGGTTTCCAGGAACATCCGCAGCGTCGATGGCGAGTGGTTCTGGTAGTGGTTGTTAGCGTAGGCGAAAACCTCACGCCCCTCCGAAAGAAACTTGTCTATCCTCTCGGCCCACCAGGCGAGGTCCTCGGCGCGGTCACGCTTCGGGTGGGTGTGGCCCGAGGGGAACTCGCGCCGGTCGCCCAGCCAGCGAACGTAGACCAGATCCGCCGTCGCATCCTCCATACGCGGCATGCGCGGGTAGTCGATCAGGGCGAGGGCGACGCCCTTTTCGCGCAGCAGCGCCGGCAGATCCGAGCCGACCCAGCTCCGATGGCGAACCTCAACGGCGTAGCGTGCCCCTGCGGGCAACGCCGACAAGAAATCTTCCAGAACGCCCATGCCCTCCACCGAGAAGGACGGTGGCAGCTGCACGAGCAGCGGGCCCGATCGGTCGCCGAGCTCGCTCATGGTCCGCACGAAGGCGTTGGTCGCAACTTCGCTGTCGACCAGGTTGTTCTCGTGCGTGATCTGCTGCGGAAACTTCGCCGCGAACACGAACCCCTCGGGGACGATCTCGCGCCACCTCCTGACGGTCGAGGAGCGAGGGGTACCGTAGAAGGTGGAGTCTATCTCGACCGTGGCGTAGTGCCTGGCGTACTCGGCTAGCCTTGAGCCCGCCGGTATGCCCTCGGGGTAGACCGTGCCCTCCCAATCCGCGTACGACCATCCCGCCGTGCCCAGGTACAGTCCCGGCTCGGGAGGTGAGGTCCTGCCTGGGTTCTCTGCGAAAAGACGCTCTTGTCGCGGTTCGTCCATGCCCTCCAAGAGTGGGGATGCTACCACAGCACCCTGGCACCTATTGCGAAAACTCTTCCAACGCGGGACGGCCGCCTGTACTAGGCTTCACCCAGGTGTACTCGCGGGAGTCGAAACTGTGAAGGTCTACTACAGCGACCACTTCGTGCTGCCCTTGCCACCGGAGCACCGGTTTCCGATGGTCAAGTACTCGATGCTGCGCGAAAAGGTTGGTGCCTCCGGCTTCAACGGGCCAGGTGAGATGCGCGTCCCGGCCCCGGTCTCCGACACGGAGATTCTCAGGGCCCACGACGAGGTATATCTGAGTCGCGTCGTCGCCGGGTCGCTCACCAGGAAAGAGATGCGGCGGATCGGGTTCCCCTGGTCCCAGAGGATGGTCGAGCGCTCCAGGCGGGCGTCCGGCGGCACCCTGGGCGCGTGCCTCGCCGCGATGGAGGACGGCATCGCCGCGAACCTGGCCGGTGGGACGCACCACGCCTTCAGAGACAGGGGCGAAGGCTACTGCGTCTTCAACGACAGCGCGATCTCCGCTCGCGCGATGCAGGAGAAGGGGCTCGTACGGCGGGTCGTGATCCTGGACACGGACGTGCACCAGGGGAACGGGACCGCGGCGATCCTGCGCGGCGATCCTTCGGTGTTCACGTTTTCCATCCACGGGGCCAAGAACTATCCTTTCCACAAAGAGGAGGGCGACCTGGACGTCGCCCTCCCTGACGGGACGGGCGACGAGGCCTACTTGCGCGCGTTGGAGGATGGAGTCGAGCAGGCGCTAGACGCGTCCAGGGCAGAACTCGCGATCTACCTCGCCGGGGCCGACCCTTTCGAGGACGACCGCCTGGGTCGCCTCGGGGTGACCAAAGCCGGCCTCGCGGAGCGCGACAAAGTGGTACTCGAAGCCTGCCGCGAGCGGTCGATCCCGGTAGCGATAACGATGGCTGGGGGCTACGCCCGGAATGTCGAGGACACCGTGGAGATTCACTTCCAGTCCTTGCGGAGGGCCGCGGTTCTCCTCGAGCTCGAGAAGGAGGCGACCCGTGGTTAGGTGGTGGCCGTGACGGGAACGCAGAATACCTGCGTGGTCGTCGGTGCTGGCGTCTCCGGCCTGATCGCCGCCGGGGAGCTTGCGGCGGCCGGGTGGAACGTGGTCGTGCTCGACAAAGGACGTGGGGTCGGAGGCAGGATGGCCACCCGGCGCCTAGGGGACGGCACCTTCGACCACGGCGCCCAGTTCTTCACCGCGCGCAGCGAGCGTTTCGAGGGGCTCGTAGAACGGTGGCGCCGGGCGGGCGTCGTTGAGGTGTGGACCCGCGGGTTCGCGGACGCCGAAGGTAAGCTCGCCGACGACGGCCACCCCCGATACCGCGGCACCCGAGGCATGACGTCCGTTCCCAAACACCTATCAAGCGGCCTGGACGTGCGTACCGATGAGCGCGTCGATCGGGTAGCGCTCGAAGGCGAAGCCTGGGAGGTGCACACCGCGTCGGGCACGAGCATTGTCGGTGACGCGGTGCTGGTTACGGCCCCGGTCCCCCAATCCCTGGCACTATTCGACCAGGGACACGGGTTGCCAGAAGTGGCCCGGCGGAGGCTCGAGATGATCTCCTATTCCCCGTGCTTCGCGCTATTGGCCCTGCTCGAAGGACCGACGGGAGTGCCCGAGCCGGGCGGCGTCCAGGTAAAGGGCGAGCCGCTAGACTGGATCGCGGACAATCAGCGCAAGGGCATCTCGCAAGCGCCCGGCATCACCATCCACGCCGGACCGGAATGGAGCGCCGAACATTTCGACGCCGACGAGGCCTGGATCTCCTCCACCCTGCTCGGCTTCGCAAGCGAGCAGCTCGGAGCCGATCTCTCCCCGAACCTGGCAGAGTCCTCGCTGGCCCGCTGGCGCTACAGCTGGGTCACGCAGGGTGACCCCGAGCGATGCTTCGTGGCGGTCTATAGCCCTCCCCTAGTCTTCGCTGGGGACGCCTTCGGAGCCCCTAAGGTCGAGGGCGCGACCCTCTCGGGTCTCGCCGCAGCGGACAGCCTCCTCGGCCGACAGGGGTAAACCGTGGCGCAGCTCCTGCTCATCGCGCAGGTCGCGGCAACGCTCGTGATGGTCGGGATTATCTGGTTCGTTCAGATCGTCCACTACCCGCTCTTCGAGCGCGTGGGCAAGGGTTCTTTTCCGGCCTACGCGGGGGGTCACACCTACCGCACCGGTCTCGTTGTCGGGCCGCCCATGCTCCTGGAGCTTGCTACCGCCGTGACGCTGCTCTTCCTCCGGCCGCAAGGCGTGTCCGCGTCCCTGGCGTGGATCGGCCTCGCCCTTCTCGCCGTGATCTGGCTGTCAACCGCGATCCTTCAGATGCCGCGTCACCGCGCGCTCGCCCCCGGCTTCGACCCCGCGCCGCATCGCTCACTCGTGCTCTCGAACTGGTTGCGCACGGCCGCGTGGACCGCTCGCGGCGTGCTAGTGCTCTGGATGATCTGGCAGGCTATCGCGTAGGCGTCTCGGTCACTACCTGCCGCGTAACGTGAGGTACATCTAGCATCGGGTAACAAAAAGTGGTACATATGGACTATAATGACTAGTCCGTAAAAGGAGAGCGGATCAGTGGGCAACAGAAGGGTGGCGCTAAAGCCGCACGCATCGAAGATCCGACGTTGGGTCGAAGAAGGGCGCAACGACGACTGGATCGCGCAGGAGCTAAACACTACACCCTCGAGCGTCCAGAGCTTTCGTTCGCGCAACTCCATCTACCGCAGGGACCCCGTTCGGCGCGGTCAGCTCTCGGAGCACCAGGCGATCCTGGACGAGACAGAGGAAGGAATCCTGCTGAAGACGGACGCTCGCGACTCCGAGGTTTTCGACAGAGAATGGCGAAGCTACCTGCGCGGCGCACCGGAGGACCTGCAGGTGATCATCACCCAGGACCGCATCTACCTGGAGAAGACCGGTTAACCAACCGGAGGCCCAGGTTACGCTCCAGCTGCAGGAAGCGGAGGCGGTGCACGCGGCTCTCGAAGACCTGCTCGAGTCCGAGCCCGCGGATCCCCGCCTGGAGCGCGCGTACCGCGTCCTGAGTTGGCGAATCCTCGCCGCGAAGGGCGGCACGGGCCTAACAGGTCTGCTCGCCACCTCCGCCAGGGGCGCAGGTTCGCTGGAAGAATTCGAAGCAACGCGCGACAAAACGCTCGGACCCATCCTGGACGGGCTGGAACGCCCGGAAAATCGGGACCCTTGAGGCTCAGGCTTCGCCTGAGCTAGCACGCCTGCAACGCAAGCTTGTCAGCACGCTCCGGTCTTTGCAAGGGCTCGCTTCTCAGCACGCCGCCCCCTCGGCTTCGCCTCGAGGGGGCGGCTCCTCAGCTTCTCGTAGAGAGGAGAACCCCGACTGCTGAAAGCGAGGGTAGGCGAAGCTGGCGCCGTGCTGCGCGCTACGCCCGGTGCATCCGGGCGTAGCGCGCCCAATAGTTACCAAACCGTTACCGGCAGGTAGCGTCGCTGTAACAGCGTACTGTTACAGTGCCTGCCGATGGGCTCTCCCCCTTCGAGCCCAGGAGAAGTGCCCGGGCCGCGTATCATGCGCGGCCCGGTTTTCTTGTGTGCTACCCTCTCGGCGAGCTTGGTGGGTACCCGATCTGGAGAAGCCCACGTGACCGCAGCCCTCTTGACATTACTGGTGGTCGCCTTCGTAAGCGGCCTCGCCGTGCTCGCGCAGATGGGCCGCAAGAGCCGGGGAGCGGACGTCACCCTGATCGTGGTGGTCCTCGCGCTCTCGGTCCTCGGGGCAGCCTTGGGGACCCTGACGGGGCTCGGGCTGCTGCTGATGGCGTTCAATGGTTCTCCGGGAGGCGCGCCCGGGGCGGCGGCGCCTCTCGCGTTTGCGGCGGCAGGGGGTATCGCGCTCCTGGTTGGCCTGGCGGGCGTCGGGCTTTGCATCCCGCCGCTGCGTCGCGTGACCGGACGACAGGGCCCGGGGGTTTTCTGGGCCGACCCGCCAGTGTTTCTCGCCCTCTGGCTGTTCGTCGTGGTGCTTGGCAACAACGTGATCAGCCTTCTGCTGTTCGATCAGCTTCCCGACCTCGCCAGCATAATCCCCACGGGCAGGCTCTCTCCCACCTCCGTCCTGACGAGCCAGCTGCCCTTCCTGGTGCTAGCAATCCTTGGCGTGGGCTTCGGAGTTCGGCGAGGCGCGCGCGAGACGCTCCAGAGACTCGGCTACGGGCGGTTATCCCCCGGCAACTTGGGTGCGATCGTGCTGTTCGTAGCCGCGGCGCTCGCGCTGTCGCTCGCGGCAGACGCCCTGTTCTCGGTGCTGCAGCCGGACCTATACCGCGAGGTGGGCAGGATCTCTGAGAACCTGTTCGATCCCACTGGGCTCAGCCCGGGATCGGCCGTGCTGTTTGCCTTGGTCGTCGGGGTGGGGGCCGGTCTCGGCGAGGAGACGCTCTTCCGCGGCGCCGTGCAGCCGCGGCTCGGGATCGTAGCCACCTCCGTACTCTTCACCTCTATGCACGTGCAGTACGGTCCCTCGGTCCTGCTCGGGTTCGTGCTCCTGCTCTCGCTCGGGCTCGGGCTGATACGCGAGCGGATCAACACCACCGCCAGCTTCGTGGCCCACGCCGCCTATAATGCTCTGGCGATACTCCTGACGTACTACCTCGCGTAAGGGGGCAAGTTGAAAAGAGCAGCGGAGACGGGGTTCGCCGAGGTAAGCGGCGCTTCGCTCTACTACGAGGTTACGGGAGAAGGACACGCGCTTGTCTTCCTGCACGCCGGGATCGCCGACCGCAGAATGTGGGACGGGCAGTTCGAGGAGTTCGCGCGAGACTATCGCGTGGTCCGCTACGACAGGAGGGGTTTCGGCCTCTCCGAGATGGTAGAAGGTCCGTTCTCCCACGCCGACGACCTGCGCGGCCTGCTCGACCATCTGGGTATCCAGAGCGCGAGCTTCATCGGATGTTCGATGGGTGGTGCGGTCGCCATCGACTTCGTCCTTGACCACCCGGATCGCGCACGGGCCCTGATTCTGGTCGCTTCCGCCGTCGGTGGCTTCGAGTCCGACGATCCTCAGCCCAGAGAATGGGATGAGCTAGTCGCGGCGGACGAGGCGGGTGACCTCGAGCGGGTGTCGGAGCTGGAGGTTCGAATCTGGGTGGACGGTCCTCAGCGCGGCCCAGAAGCGGTGTCCGCGGCGGTGCGTGACCTGGTTCGGGAGATGAACCTGATCGCGCTCCATAACGAAGAATCCGGTCTGGGCGAAGAACAAACTGTGGACCCGCCCGCCGCCGGCAGGTTGGCGGAGATTCGGGTCCCTACGCTCATCATCATTGGTGACCTTGACCAGCCCGGGATGCTCGCCCGCTCCTCACTGCTGGTGCGAGGCATTTCCGACGTGTCGAAGGTGGTCATGAGCGGCACGGCCCATCTGCCGAACATGGAACGACCCGCGGAATTCAATCGAGTGGCGCTGGGGTTTCTGACCGAAGCGTCGGGCTAGGCCGAGCGGGAGCGGTTCGGGAGCCGCCCCGATACAGGAGTTCTACGCGGCCAGCGAGTTCGCGACCTGCACAACGGGCGCAGGCTCCAGGGCGGTGGCGATCCGAACGAGGAGCTCACTCAGCTCAACTTCGAGCCCGCCCGCGATGCTCTCGAGGACCCGGGAGGAAGGATCCTTCTCCCCCCGCTCGATCTCGGCCAGATACGAGACCGAGACGTGCGCCTCTTCCGCAACCTGCTTCAGGGTAAGGCCCTTCTCGTTGCGCTCCGCCCTCAGGGTATCGCCGATTGCAGAAAGTAGATCGCCCCTCTGCTTCGCCTGAGGTATGTCGACCGTCGTCATGCCCAAGATTCTATACCGCCTCAGGGCGAGTAAGCAACCCACCGGCGAGCTCCTTGACGCGCCGCAACTCTTCGGCATCCGCATCGAGACCGTCGTACGGTGTCTCCATGACGACAGGGACCCCGGGAATGCCCGCGAAGAACTCGGGCCACGAAGCGATCGGCACCTGGCCCTGCCCGATCTTGCGGTGTCCGTCTCGATGGCTCCCGAGCTCGTTTCTCGCGTCGTTGAGGTGCACGAGCGCGATCTCCGAGCCCACAATGGCTCCGACCTTTCCGGCGAACAGGCGCGCCGCCTGCGGCGTGGACAGGTCGTAGCCGGCGACGAAAGCGTGGGCGGTATCCAGGCACGCGCCGACCCCGGCCCGCCGCGCGACCTCTCCGAGTGATTCGAGGGCCGAGCACAGCTGCGTCCCCGCGCCGACCGAGTTCTCCACCAGCGGCTCGGAGACGACCCCTGCCGGTCCAACCAGCTTACGTGCGAGCTCCCGGGCGCTACCAAGACCCTCCACCAACCGGTCCATCCCCTTCTGCTCACCGTCCCCACCGTGGCTGCCCGCGTGAACCACCACGAGGTCCACGCCTACGGAGCCCGCCGTGACCAGCTCGCGCGCAAGGGCTTCGACGGAGCGTCCGCGCAGCTCGGGGTCGGGCGAGGCAAGGTTGATCAGGTACTTCGCGTGCGCGACCACGGGGTAGAGGCCAAGCTTCCGACTCCCCTCGATAAAGTCTTCGGCATCGGGGCGCGGAGCAGGTACGGCCCAGCCCTGCGGGTTGGAGACGAAGATCTGGACCGTCTCGCACCCGAGCTCAGTTGCGATCTCGATGGTCTTGTTCAGGCCACCCGAGGTGCGAAGGTGGCGACCGATCCTGTTGGTCCTCTCTGGCATGGCGAGGATTCTAGCGGGTGAGGGCGCCTCGGGTTGTGAGAGATATAATCTTCTGGATCCAGAAAACTCGGAAGGAGTTCACCGCATGGCGGTCGAAGGCAAGGTAGCGAAGATACTCGGCAACAGCGAGATCGTAATAAACCGAGGGCGCACCGAGGGCGTACGGCCTGGGATGCTCTTCGAGGTGTTTGCGCCCGAAGGGGAGGAGGTCTGGGACCCCGACACGGGCGAGACGCTCGGCACGGTCGAGGACGTCAAGGCGCAGGCCGAGGTTACCGAAGTCAAGGACAGGCTCGCCGTCGCCCGACTTCAGTACTCCGGCGCGCCCTTCGGCGCCGTAAACATCGGTGAGATGCAGGAGAATTTGCAGCGCATGTTCGGCCAGATGTTCGGGGAGGACGTTCGGGTGCAGGGGTTTGGCAGCGGCCAGGGCGGCGATCCCGACCTCGAATCCATGTTGGGCGGCCCGCTCGAGGACCTCTCCAAGGTCAAGGTCGGAGACGCCGTCAGGGAGATCAAGCGCAGCTGATCCCCCGCGCCGACTCCCCTCGCCTTCCGGTCACCTTCGGCCTGATCTCGGCCTGCGTGCTTGTTTACGCGGGCGTCGCGGCCGTCGGCGCCTCCTTCGGGATCCCCTGGAACGTCGGCCTCGTGCTCCAGCCAACGCAGGTGCTGAATAACGGGGCCCTGATCCCGGCGCTCGTCGCGCAGGGTGAGGCCTGGCGCCTCCTCTCGAGCGTCTTTCTGCACTCCGGCATCGTCCATCTCGGCTTCAACATGATCTCACTGTACTTTCTCGGCTCATTCGTTGAGGTGGCGTTTGGCCGGGGCCGCTTTCTCGCGCTCTACCTCCTGAGCGGTCTCTCTGGCGGCCTCGCCTACCTGTACTTCGGCGGCTTCACTTCGCCGGCGGTCGGAGCCTCGGGCGCGATCTTCGGGCTTCTCGGCGGCATCCTGGGCTACGCCCTGCGCCGCGGAACCTTCTCCTGGCAGAACCCCCTGATCCGGCAGCTCCTCATACTCCTCGCTCTGAACCTCTACATCGGTTTCTCGATACCCAACATTAGCAACACGGCCCATATCGGAGGGCTCGTGGGCGGGTTCGTATTCGGGTGGCTCGTCGCGCCCTCTGTCTACACGCGCAAGCGGTTGCGCGCGGTCTCGCCCGTAGCCATCGTCCTCGGCGCGGAGGCGCTACTCCTCGCCACCTGGCTCCTGTTACTCGCTTGATCCAGCCCGGCGACCTTCGTGGCCGCGCTACCCGGCCAGCACGGTCATAAGGCCAACTGTCGTCACCACCAGGGTAGCCGCAAAGATAGCGCCCGAGATTCTGTTCGGTCGTTCGGCCTGCGCCTCGGGGAGCAGGTGGGCCGAGCCGACGTAGGCGAGCACACCCCCGGCGACCCCGATCGACAACCCGAGCGTCCCTTCTCCTGGCACCGGCAGGGCCACCGTCAGGGCGGCCGCGGCTGGTATCGCGAGCCCTAGCAGCACCGTGGTGCGAATCACCCTGGACCGGTCCGCACGCGCGGCCAGCAAGATCGCGGCGAGCGAGATCCCCACGGGCACCTGGTGGACCAGCACACCAATGCCTACGAGCCACGAGGTTACAGCCGAGGCCTTCGCCCCGACTCCCAGGACGAAACCGTCGGCCAGGTTGTGTATCGCCAACCCGAGAACGAACGGCCCCATCGGGTGCTTGCCGACGTGTTCCTGTGGCGAGTGATGGGTGTGGGCCTGGGTGAGCGCCTCGGTAAGGAACAACAACGCGAAGCCCCCGACAAAACCGAAGATCCCAGCCACGCCCGCCAGCTCCAATGCCTCGGGGTAGAGATCCGCGAACGCCAGGGAGAGCAAGATGCCAGAGGCAAACGCGGCCGAATATGCCCTGCCCCTCGCCCCGAACTCGCCGCCGAAGAGGGCCAGCAGGCTCGCTCCCATGAAACCAGCCGCGGCGATGGTGGCCATGAAGAGCGCGGTCATCGGCGCGATCCCCCGCCCCCCGACGATTCAACCATTCTCGGATACCGCATCATCTCTCGATTTCGCCTACCTGCAAACCGCGCAGCGGCCATAGATCTCGACGCTGTGCGAACTGACCTCGAAACCCACGTCGCCCAGACGCCCGAGCTCGAGCGGGCACTCCTCGAACTCCCGGACATCCCCGCACGACTCGCACACGAGGTGGTGATGGTGGTCCTCCGCCAGCTCGTACCGCGGCCCATCCCCAAGCTCCAGCCTGCGCACAGCCCCTATCTCGGAGAGGAGATCCAACGTCCTGTAAACGGTCACCAGGCCAACCTCGGGGCAACGAACCCGAATCTCCTCCAGCGTCTGGTGCTGCTGCTCCGAGAGCGCTCGCAGAACCGCAAGCCGCTGAGGCGTTGCCTTGTACCCGCTACCCCGTATCTTCCCGATTATCGCCCGTTGCCCCACGCCCCTGCCTTCTAATCGAAAAAAGTTTTCATCTAGGGCCAGCAGGCTACCAGGCGAAGCGGGCGTGTTCAAGGGCGCTTCGGCGAGGTTAGCTGGATCCCGGGCCCTTGGGCGCGGGTCGGGAATGTCTGAGGAGCAGGATCATGGCGCAGCCGATAGCCAGGAGGCTGCTGACGAAGAGGTTGCCGCGGATGGAGCCCCCGATCAGGAACGCCGGGTCAACGCGCAGGGACTCGACGAAGAAGCGTCCCACCGAGTAGAGGCTGACGTAGATCAAAACCATATCCCCGTCCCTGAGCCAGCCCGCGAAGCGGCGGGCTACCCAGAGGAGCACCACGCAGACCAGCAGGTTCCAGATCGACTCGTAGAGGAAGGTCGGGTGGAAGGATGTCGACGTCGGCGAACTGCGCCGGCCTGTTCTCGGGGGAGATCCGGATAGCCCACGGCAGGTCTGAGGGCCTTCCGAAGAGCTCCTGGTTGAAGTAGTTGCCCCAGCGGCCTATGGCCTGGGCGAGGATCAGGCCCGGCGCGGCGGCGTCGGCGAGCACCAGCGGGCTGACGCCGCGGTAGAGGCCGAAGAGGACGAGGCCCAGGAAGCCGCCAGCCACCGCGCCGTAGATCCCCAGTCCTCCGTTCCAGACGGCGAAGACGCCCGGGATAGGGTCGTCCGCGTACAGGTCGTAGTCGGTGACGACGTGGTAGACGCGCGCCCCGACAAAGCCGAGGGGGACGACGAAGAAGAGGGAGTCCAGAGCGAGGGCCGGGTCCAGGCCCTTGCGGGAGAGCTCGCGCCCGGTGAGCCAGGTGCCGACGATGATGCCGAGTGCGATGAACAGCCCGTACCAGCGAAGGGCCAACGGCCCCGCCTCGAAGATAATCGGCGAGGCCGGGCTGGGTATGCGACAGCAGCAGGGAGGGGGCGGTCATCTACCGGCCCAGTGGCTCCGCGAGGGGCTCGGTCAGGGTGCGATGCGGATCCTCGGAGGACTGCTTGACGCCGTAGGCGGCTTCGAGGATGTGGCGCACGGCGGGGCCCGCGGTCATCTCGCTGCCCGTCTGGAATGCGCCGCCGTCCTCGATCATCACGACCACGACCATGGGCTGGCTCTCGTACTCGGCCCAGCCGACGAACCAGTTCACGAACTCACCGTTGGGCAGCTCGCCCGTGCCGCTCTTTCCGGCCGTCGGCAGCTTGGAGCCCTTGAAGACCGACTCGGCGGTTCCGCCTTCTCCAGTGACCCCCCTCATCCCCTCTGACAACCTGATGGAAGTGGTAGTCTTCGATGTCGAGCTGATCCGCGGGCTCGGGGGAGATCTCCTTTACGAGCTTGCCGTCGTCACGGATCTCGCCGCCTACGTGCGGGGTGACGAGGGTGCCGCCGTTGTAGATGGCCGCGTAGCCGCGGGCGAGCTGGAGCGGCGAGACGAGCAGGTCGCCCTGGCCGATCGAGAGGTTCACCCAGTCCCCGACGCTCCAGTACGCCTCCTCGGGCGTGCCAAGCGCGGCCGCAAGCTCCCTCTCCCCTGCGCGCGTCGGCACCCTTCCGGCGGTCTCGCCGGCCAGGTCCACGCCGGTGAGGTGGCCGAAGCCGAACCGCTCGTAGAATTTGGGCAACCAGTTCTTGTCGGCGGTGGCCTGCCACAGCCAGTCCGCGACCTGGTAGAAGAACTTGTCGTTGGAGTCCTTGATGGCCTCAGAGAAGTTCTGGGTGCCGTGGTCCCCGAGGTAGAAGTAGTTGGGGCTGTTCTGGCGCCAGCTCTGCCAGCAGCCCCAGTCCGAGCCCGTCGGCTGCCAGCACTGGCCGTATCGGTGTAGGTGGTGTAGGCGTCGATGACGCCGTACGTGAGGCCCGCCAGCCCGTAAAGAGCTTGAAGGTCGAGGCCGCGGGCTGGCCGCCGGTTATCGCCCTGTCGGTGAACGGGTCGTTCGCGAGCCTCGGAGTTCAGGTACTCGAAGGTCCTGATCTCCCGCGTCCCGGAGATACCGCCAACGAAGAGCTGCGGGTCGAAGTTGGGGCGGCTTGCGAGCGCCAGGATCTCGCCGTTGCGTCGGGTCCATCGCGACCGCGGCGCCTCCGGTCCCGGCGTAGCCCGAGTTCCGAGCACGCTCGATGGCTGCGTCTAGCTCGTCCTCGGCGACCCGCTGCAGGTCCAGGTCCACGGTGAGGTTCAGGTCCTGACCCGCCACGGGGTCCTCGACGCGGTCGGGCAGCTCCTTGCTGGGGTCAACCGGGATGGGTTCGCCGTTCTCGTCCACGAACCGGCCCAGGGAGTCGACCCGGCTTCCGTCGGGCACGATCCGACCGAGGGCGTCCACCTTGTACACCTGCTTGCCGGCCTTGCCGCGCAAGCACCTCCTCGTAGTAGAGCTCGATCCCGCTCTTTCCTACGACCGAGTCGTTGGCTAGGCCCTTGTAGGCGTCGAGCTTGAGCTCTTCCTGGGTGATCGCGCCGGTGTAGCCGAGGATGTGGGCGGCCGTATCCCCTGCCGGGTAGTTGCGGACGTAGTCGTCGTTGACCACGACGCCGGGGAACTCCTCGGTGCGCTCCATGACGTAGGTTACGCCGTCCCGCGGGGCGTTCTCCTTAACCAGCATCGGGCTGTACTGGGTGCCCCAGTCGTAGGCCGCGTCGTAGCTGCCGAGCACCGTCTCTGGGTCGGCACCCAGTATCTTGGCCAGCTCCCCAACCTTCTCGCGCGAGATGTTCTCGGGCGTGACGGTCACGTTGAGGCCGGGGACGTTGTTCGCCAGGACCTCTCCGTCCCGGTCGCGGATCACGCCGCGCTGGGCCGGATCCTTGACCTCGAGCGTCTGGGTCGCCCTGGCCGCGATCGAGTACTCGGTGCCGGTGAGGATCTGCAGGTACCACAGCCGGGCCGCGAGGACCAGGAAGACCGCCGCGACTATGATCGCGAAGGATACGACCCTGACCTGCATGTTGCCCTTGGTCATGGGTGGCGTGTCCGGTCGCTTCTTGGCGGGCCGCGCCTTCTTCTCCTCGCGCACCGGGAGCCGGATCATGCCTTGCCCTCCCCCGGGACGGGTGGCACGGGATCCTCGACCAGCTCGGCCTGGATGATCAGGCGCCGCGAGTAATCTGGCAGCGTGCAGGTCTGGAGCGTTAGCACGTTCCTGCCCTTCAGGGGCCGCGTCACGTGTACGTCTTCGGGATCGACGATGAACTCCTTGAACACCTTGTAGACGTAGCGCCTCCCGGCCGCATCGGTGACGATGACCTCGTCCCCGCGTCTTGACCTCGTTGAGGTCCCAGAAAGCCAGGAAGCTCGGGGTCCCCACGTAGCCGAGGCGGTGACCGGCCATGTAGACGTTGGCGACCCTCTGCCACGGGAAGCCGGTGCCGCGCAGGTGGACCCCGGCGTTGTGCTTGAAGGCGTCCTCGTCGGTTCCCCCTGCGTAGGGGAACGTGGCGTCCTCGACCCGGTTCATGGCGGGTACGGTGACCCGCAGCGTCTTGTCCTTCGGAACGTCGATGGCCGCGCGTCTCTCCCTGCGCCTCTCCAGCTTCTCCCGATCGACGGGCTCAACGCGGTCCGCCTTCTGGCCTGGAGTCGGCGTGATTGCCGGCACGGCGGGCTCGCCGCGGTCCGCGACGGCGCGCTCGGAGGCGGGGACCGCTTCGGTGAAAGGGGAACCGACAAAAAACGTCGCCGTCAGGACGAGACCCAAGCCTACCAGCCCGAGGCTCATCACGTTCAAGATCGTGTCCCTGACGCGCGCTATTGGCTTCCTCCCCGATTAGCCCAGGTTTGCACGGCTAGATCGCAACCCATTGTATCCAAAAAGCTGGCGACTACTAGGCCTTGTCGCGAAAGTACTATTTCCGCCGCCGTACGCGCCCGGCTTGCTCTCCGAAATCCCTTACGGTCCGGCGCGCCCCAGTGGATCATCCGCTCCCGTCCTCTGCCTCGAACGTTTCCAGATCAGGAATGTCGCGGCGTTGTGGCCTGCGTGGGCCAGGATCGGGGCAAGAAGCGCGCCTGTAAGATCGTAGAGGGCGCCGAACAGGAACCCGGCGAGGACGGCCCAGAGCGTCCAGAGCAGGTAGCGACGATCGGGCCCGATGTGTACGAGCCCGAAGAGGAGAGATGCTGCCACCAGGCCAAACTCGTGCTGCACCGCGCCGCGAAAGAAGGCCTCCTCCCCCACCCCGGAGAAGACCGAGACCAGTATCAGGCTCCCGCTACCGGCGCCGTCCACGAGGGTCGGGCCGAGCTCGTCCGCCACGCGCCTCAGAACCGGAAGCACGCGATAGGCCACAAGCCCGAGGCACACAGTGGCGCACGCGGTGGCGCACCCAAGCAACGCAGCCAGGAGGGGCGACGCCCCGACGAGCGGAAGGTCGAAGTCCCGGAGCACGCCCCAGAGCAGCGCAGCCGCGGTCAGCAGACCATAGAAAAGACCTGCGAACAGAACGAAGCGGGGACCCATGACGCGCGTCCCCGGGGGCTACCCGGCGCAATCTGCACGAGAGACCATGAGGCGCTATTGTACCGGATGCCCAAAACGATCCGAGATGTAGAAGGGGACGATGATCGACGAGTCGATATTCAAGGCGTACGACATCCGCGGCCTGTACCCCGACAGCCTGAACGAAGACGTCGCCAGGGACATCGGTAGGGCTTTCGTCACCTACCTCGGCCTCTCCGGCTCCAGGGTCGTGGTAGCCCGCGACATGCGCCTGAGCGGTGAGACCCTCCAGAGCGCATTTATCGAGGGCGTAACGAGCGCCGGGGCCGACGTGCTCGACCTCGGGCTCGTCTCGACAGACGCCCTGTACTTCGCGGTCGGCCACCTGGAGGAGCCGGGCGGGGCCATGATCACGGCCTCCCACAACCCCAAGGACTACAACGGATTCAAGCTGTGCCGGGAAGACGCCATCGCGCTCTCCGGCGAGCACGGAATTGGCCAGATACGGGACCTGATCTCCTCCGGCAAGCTGCCCGAACCGGCGGAGTATCCTGGCTCGGTCGAGCAGAGCGACATCGCGGAGGAGTACGCTAAACACTGCCTGACCTTTATCGACACAGAAGGCCTCAGACCGCTGAAGATCGTGGTCGATGCCGGGAACGGTATGGCCGGCAAGATGCTGCCGCCCATCTTCGAGAAGCTGCCTTTCGAGTACGTGCCGATGTACTTCGAACTCGACGGCTCGTTCCCGAACCACCCCCCGAACCCCATCGAGCCCGAGAACATGGAGGAGCTGCAGGAGCGCGTCAAGTCGGAGGGGGCGGACTTCGGCGTCGCGTTCGACGGCGACGCCGACCGGTGTTTCGTCGTGGACGAGAAGGGTGTGACCATCTCCGGTGATCTGCTGGCAGCCCTTGTTGCCAAGAACGTCCTCGAAAAAGAGCCGGGCGCCACCATCCTCTACAGCGCGGTCTGCTCCAAAGCTCTGCCGGAGCTCGTCGAAGACGAGGGTGGACACGCCATCAGGACCAAGGCAGGCCACTCCATAATCAAGCCCCAGATGCGCGAGCATGACGCCGCTTTCGGGGGAGAGCACTCGGGGCACTTCTACTTCCGGGACAACTACTTCGCCGATTCGGGGATAATTGCCATGCTCACCGTCGCCGAGCTCGTCGCCCGCGAGGAGGAACCCCTGTCGGAGCTGCTCCGGCCCATCGATCCCTACGTCAGGTCGGGTGAGATCAACTCCGAGGTCGAAGACCAGGAGGCAACGCTTCAGAAGGTCGAGGAGCACTACGCGCAGCAGGGCGACCCCAAGGTAGATCACCTGGATGGCCTTACCGTGGACTACGGGGACTGGTGGTTCAACCTGCGGCCCTCGAATACCGAACCCCTGCTCCGACTTAACGTCGAGGCCAGCGACAGGGAGACGATGGAGGAAAGGCGCGACGAGCTTCTAGATCTCGTTCGCAGCTAGAGCCCGTGGCAGAGGTATTGGCCTCTGCCACGCGCGGCTTCGGGCTGCAGGCACCGGGTTCGGATCGGGTCCGGTGCTCGACCCTCAACCGACGTGGATTCTCTTCGAGACTCGTCCAGGTCCTACGTCACGGCCCTCGATTGCCGGCTCGACACGAAAAAGCGGCGCCCCGCGCAGGGGCGCCGCCGCAGCTGGCTCTTTCCCGAAGCCTCCTTTTCAGCCCACCGTGATCATGTTCTGTACCTCGCGGACGCCATCGACAGCCGAGGCCACCTCACCAGCCGCAAGCGCCTGAGCCTCGGAGCTGGCCACCCCCCGCAGCTCAGCGACGCCGTCGTTGACCTCCACGTTCACTCGCGACATGTCCGCGGTCCTCGGGTCCTCCCCGATGCGGGTCCGCACGCGCTGCTCGACCTCTTCCTGCTGCTCGGGCACGCCCTCGACGTTGCCCCTGTGCTGCTCCCCGATTAAGGGACCGGAGGAGGGATCGGAGTAGTCGCGCTCGGCACCCGTGCGGTTGGGATCCTCGGGGCGCTGGTGCGCGCCGGCGCCGCCCGCCCCCGGCGTTGCTGTCGGCGTTCCACTGCCCCACGTCTGGCCGCGCTGCCCCGCGGGGCTCCCGGCGTCGGGCGAGTGCTGACCGGTGTACGAGGAGCTGGTGTCGCTATCCCTACCGGAACGGGAGATCAAAGCCCCCACCGCCAGGCCGGCCAGGGCGAAAAACCCGTACTTGAGGAACCTGATGCTCCGAGGCTCGCGCGAGCTCGCGGCCTGGCGCACGAGCCTGGCCTGGGCCTTGCCAGCCTTCCACGCGGTCTTGCCGGCGATCTTCCCGGCCTTGGGGGCCACCCTCGCGCCTAGCCCGAGCTTGGCGCCCTTGGCTGCCGCCCTGGCGGCCTTTCTCTTCTTGCTCGCCATCAACTACCTCCGTCTCTCGAGTTCCTTTTCGAGCCGAGATACCCGGAACCGCCCGTCTGGAAACCGTCCATTCGAGCCGGACCGCCTTGTCGCCCTGACACCTTTGAAGGTCTTGCGTGCCATGGAACCGATCTTTCAACGGCCGGGTTCCGGGTTCCTCGCTGCGTAGTTGGCCTGGTCCGGATCAGGCCACCGTGAACCACAGGACTACTCTCCGTTCTCCAGCTTGGGCAACAAGGTCAGCCTACGGTAACGCATCCGGCGCTCGTTCAGCGGCACCTCGAACTCGGCCTCGCGGGCGAACTCGACCTCCCCGGTGGCCGCGGCATCGACCAGAGCGGCCAGGTCCTCCCGCTCCGAAGGCGAGAGGTCGCCGGCGTCGAGGGCGCGCTCCTCGCGCTCGAACAGCCTCACCCGGCGGGCGAACGAGATGAACACGCTGCACGGCTCGGGGCAGGGGATCTCACCCTCGCCTCTCCCCGTCGCGAGCGGGGTGCTGTCGTCCACGTCCCATAGTCGCCTCTTCAGGCAGACCGCATCCTCGCAGCAGGCGCTGGCCGCGTCTCGCACACCCCTGTCCGAGAGGTGCTGGATCCTCTTGTAGATGCCGCTCTGCCGCGCGGCGTTCTCTCTGAAATGCGTAATCTGCAGCCTGCCCTCACGCTGCAGGAACCAGTGCGCGATTCCGGCCGGGTAGAGGTAGTCCATGGCGATCGCGAGCTCCCGCACCCCCGAGACCCTGACCTCCCAGCCGCGCCGAAGGTTCGGAGAGCTCTTGAGCGGCCTGTATTCGCCCCTCGCCGTTTGCTTGGATATCTCGCGCGCCGCTCGCGGGTTATCGTGAACCGTCAGGTGTGTAGCATTGGCGTCCTCAGTGTGGCACAGCGAGTAAGCGCCGCCCATGCCGCGCACGAGTACCTGGCCAAAGCCGCGTCCCTCCGATGACTCGTCCACCCACGCGGCGAATGCCTCGCGGGACGCGGCCGCGATGCTCTTCGTGGCTTCAGGTGGCGCTTCTGGCAACCCGATCCCCTCGCCTCGCGTCCGCGGCGCGGTCGGAGATAAGCTTCGCCATCGAAGGGTGGGTGCCGACCGGCGCCCCGTAGAAGATCGTCCTGTCCGAGCGCTCGGTGACCTCGCCCGTCAGCCCGAGGTCGGCGGGGATCGTCTCGCGCGTGTGCCAGCCCTCGGCTATGAACACGGGTATCAGCACGACGTTCTCGGCCTCGACACCCTCGACAACGGTCCCGATCTCGGGTTCTTGATCCAGGAACCCGACCTCGACCTCGTCGAACAGGGCTCGCTCCCCGATGCGCTGAGCGTTGAGGTAGATGACGCCGCCCGAGTTCTTGTTGAGGTCGGTGCCGTGCCCGAGCAGGACGAGGGCGGTGCGCCCGGACGTCTCGCGCTCGTGCATCAGATCGCCGACCCGCTCGAGTATGACGTCTGCCATCCCTTCGAAGGTCCCGAGTGGCCCGGCGTACCGCACGGTCTTACGGCCCTTCCTGGTCACGGGGCCGCTGAGGCCGAGCTCCCTCGGTATGACCTGCTGGGTGAAGTATCCCTCCGAGATAAAGGCGGGGACGACCACCACGTCTTCGGACTCGACCGTGTCGAGTACGTGGCGCATCGAAGGCTCTTCCTTCCAGAAACACTCCACCACCTCGTCGAACTCAGCGGTTTGGCGGATGCGCGCGGCATGCTCGTATACGGGCAGGCTCGAGTCTCCATTCAGGTGCGAGCCATGTCCAACGATCACGAGCGCCCTCACGAGTTGGGAACCCTCCTGGCCGAGTCAGTGCGCGTAATCATGAGCCGGATTTTATCCCAGAGCGTATCGGGGCAGGGTAAACCGTTCACCCTTCGCCTCATCGGCCCCTGTCGTAACCCCTGGCGGGCCTCAGGCGCCCGGTCAGAGCGCCGGGGCCGTGCTCGAGCGCCACGAGGAACGCGGCGGCGGCGACGGGCGGCTCCGTCGCGGAAGGCACGAGGCGCGGGTCGGCGCGCAGCAACCCGTCGAGGTTGGCGATCCCTTCCAGGCCTCGCCTGGAATGCACGCCCCCGGCCTTGAGTACCCCGTTGGCCATGCGGGAGACGTCCTCTGCTTCGCCGCTACCAGCCCGCCCGGCGACGTCCAGGTCGGGAACCTCCGCCAGGACCTCGAGATAAGCCTGGACGAGCGCCCCCCGCACTGAATCCACGCGCGAAAGCGCGGTCAGCAGGGCAGGCCGCGCGAGTTCCCTGGTCACCTCGAACCCCCTGGCGTACTCGCGCGCGAGCGCGTCCCTGGCGGCGGCGAAGCGAACCGCATCCCGGAGCGTGGCATCCCTGCCGGCGCCGAGCGCCATCCTGAGGGCGCCGGGGAGCGGTCCGTCGAACCCCGTTTCCTCCAGCGCGCGAGAGAAGGGGGCCAGGTCATCACGACCCAGTCGCGCGAGCACGCGCGAAGGTGTCTCGCCAAGCACAGCGGCGCGGGCGAGCGGGGCCAGGTAACCGATCCCTCGCGCGTCGGCAAAGCCAGCGATCGCCAGGGACGCAAGGGTCGCCCGCAGAACGGTCTCCCCCACACCAAGGCGCCCGGCCTCAGCCAGCGCCTCTTGCGCCGGTAACGCGGCAAGCACGCGCGACTCGTGCGGTACGCCGCGGTCCACGTACCTCGATCCCGCGCCTGGCGTCGGGGCGCTGTACAGCAAGACGAGGGCCGTGGCGGCGCTGCTCGCCACCAGCGATTCGGGTACCGGATCTCTTTTCGACCGCTCCATCTCTCTGCGAAGTGCCTCCCTCGAGGAGCCCTAGCCGCAACCGACGTCGTTTTTCGCCCGGCTGGCCGCGCGAAAGCGTTAATATATACGACGCGATGGATAATGCACCCGAGCGACGAGGGGCGCCGAGTTGAACACCGCCCAGAAGCCCTCCCTCATACGCGAAGATGCCTTCGAGACCGGCGGCCCAGAAGGGACCCTGGGCGCCGAGGAGGAACTGTGGCTCGCCGACCCAGAGACCCTGAAGCTAGCGGGCGGGGCGCAGAAGATACTTGCCTCCGAGCCAGAGGATCGGTTCTCGGGGGAGCTAATTGATTGCGAGATCGAGTCGAATACCGGCGTACACGCGGATCCGGCCGGGGTCGGCGGCGACCTGCTGTCGCGGCGCCGGATCCTGCTCGGGCACGCCGACAGCCTGGGACGCCTCCTCGGCACCAGCGGGACCCATCCTATCGGGGACTGGCACGAGCAGGAGATCATAGATAAGCCCCATTACCAGCGTCTCAAGCGCAAACTGGGATGGCTGATCCGGCGCAACAACACGTTCTCGCTGCACGTCCACTACGCCGTTCGGGGCCGAGAGAAGGCCGTCTACCTCTTCGACAGGCTGCGGGAGTACGTTCCGCACTTCCTGGCCCTCTCGGCGAACTCCCCCTTCTGGCAGGGCGAGGTGACAGACATGCAGTCGACCCGCGCCCTGATCTTCTCTCGCTCCATCCACCGCGCGGGCATGCCCGAGCCCCTTGGTTCCTGGGATGCCTACGCGAAGTACGTGGACTTCGCGCAACGCTCGGGAGCCATCGACACGCTAGGGGAGATCTGGTGGGACGTTCGTCCCCATCCGGGCCTCGGGACCATCGAGTTGCGGGCCTTCGACGCGCAGACAGATCCGGCGCGCAGCGGCGCCCTTATCACGCTCTCGGCCGCGGTCTGCGATCTGCTCTGCGAAGAGTACGACTCGGGCGACCTGCGAGAGATCCGGCCGAACAGGGAGATCGAGGAGAACAAGTGGAGCGCCCAACGCTACGGCATGGACGGCTACTTCTCGGACCACGACACGCACGAGGCCATCGAGACCCGCCGCGCGGTCGAGGTGCTGTTCGAACAGCTGGATGCCTCGCCGAGCAGGGACCTCCGTCCCCTCCGCCTCCTCCTGGAGCAGCCAACGGAATCCGTCAGGCAGCTCGAGGTCTGGAACGAGACGGGGTCCCTGGTCGAGGTTACGCGGGACCTGGTGAGGAGGACCCGCCTCTCGGCAAGCCTAAAATAGCGTGAAACGTCGACGTTATCGTGCTATTTGCCGAGGACGCGGCGGGCGACCTGCTTCGTTACGACGCTGCGCACTTTCTCGTTGCTCAGGGCCTTGACGGCCAGCTGCCTGGCCTTCTTGTTCTTGAGTATCGTCAACGCTATCTTGGTCTTGTTCACCAATCCGCCTCTCGGAAAATCGCTGGCTACGCGGCTTCACCCAGCTCCCGCCGGAGCTTCTTGTTCAACAGCTTGAGGAGGGCCTCTTCGCCTTCGGTCAGCCCGCCCTGCTCGGCGGCGATCACCTCTTCCAATCGCTCGCCGTAATAGGCTACCACGGAGCCTTCCAAGTAGTGGTCTATCACCCTAGGGCTGATGTAGGAGGCCCTGGCGATGTCGCGCGTGTTGCCGAGCCTACGCGCAACGTCGTCGACCGCCTCGAGCACGTTCTCGTCCGCCTGCTCGAGATCTTCCGGCGCGCCGAGCTGCGCGAGCTTTACCGCCGCGAACAGCGTCCCGGCCCAGGTGCGGAAGTCCTTGGGCGTGTACTCCGGTCCCATGACTTCCTTGACGTAGGCGTTCAGGTCGCGGGCCTTCACGTCCCTGATCTCGCCCGACTCCTCCCTGTACTTGAAGATCTCGTAGCCTGGCAGCGCGACGCACTCCTCGACCACCTCGCGCAAACGGGCGTCCGCGACGGCCTTGCGCTGGTGCTGCCCCCACTTTCCCGCGTACTCGAAGATCATCTCGTCGCCTTCGATGCGCAGGTGCTTGCGTCTCAGGGTCGCTATTCCGTAGGTCCGGTTCTTTCTGGCGTAGCGCTCGTCGCCCACGCGGAAGTACGCCGCGTTCATCAACCGCGTCATCGCCGCCAGCACCCTCTCGCGGTCAAGCTCCTCGCGCCGCAGGTGCTGGCTCGTGGTCTCCCGCATGCTGGGCAGCGCTTCCGAGAACCGCAAGACGCGCTCGAACTTCTCGCGCTCCTTGCGTTCGCGGTACTTCGGATGGTAGAGGTACTGCAGCCTCTCGGCGGAGTCGTATCCTATTGCCTGTACCTTGGCGGACGGGCTCCTGGCGATGCGGGCGTCCTCCCAGGCCGGTGGAACCTTTAGGTTCTCGATCCGTGAGAGCACCCGGTCCTCGCGCACCGTCTCCCCCGAATCAGGGTAACGGTAGAAGAATCCCCGCTCCTTGGAGCCGAGGCGCCTGATCCCGGTTCTGAAGAGAACGTGCTCGCCCACGCAGGAGCTATCCGGCGATTCCGCGCACGAGAGCCCGGGGCCATTCGGGAGGAAATCCGCTCGGGGCATCGGTCCGAGGCCCGATACCCGCAGCCCGGTGTCTCAAGTCGTTCGGTCGATCTCGGTGTGGTACCTGCTGCCCAGGCGTCCCCCCAGGAATCCACCGAGAAGGGCGACCACCAGGGCGCCCGCGAAGATCACGACGCCCACCGCCCCGAGCAGGGAGAGCTGGCCGATGGCCGAGAGCACGTTGTTCTGGATCAGGTTGTTCACGCCCTCAGTTATTGACGCTGGCAAGAAACTGCTCAGCACCGCGTTTATGAGGGCGAGAATGAGCACCGCGACGCCGGTCCACAGGAGCAACATGGCCCCGTTACGCCCGCCGTCGAAACGGGCGAGCCTCCCTGCCACGTATCCCCCGAAGAAGAACGTCAGAAAGACGAGGACCGCGATCAGAACCAGAGCGGTGATGGCCGCGGCCCCGAGCTCGGATTCGCCGAGGTCGAGCGAGAGGCCCAGGGGGGCGAGAATAAGCCCGGCGACCACCGAGAACAGCGTCCCCGCAACGATCGCAAAGACGAACCCCAGAAAGCTGGCGAGCCAGTCCACGCCGCCGTACATGTCTCTCAGACGGTCCTCGCGCTCCTCGGCCGCCTCGAAGTATCCTCGCGGATAGCCCTGGCTGGTATCGCCCTGCGCCCCGTACGGCGGCGTCCGGATTACGCGAGTCTCTTTATCGTCCGACTCGGCCGGGGGGCGCTGGGAGGCGCGCTCCGTCTCGCGCGTGGTGCCTTGCTGCTCCCCGGAAGGCTGCCCGTCCGGTATGCGGCGCGTCGGTCCGTCACCCGCAGCGTCTGGCTGGTCCTTGCGGGTCGCCTCGGAATCTGCGTCGTCGCCAAGGGGACCCGTCCTGCGGCGTTCCTCAGGACGATCTTCCGGCTTATCGGTCATCTCTCCCCCTTTACGGCGCGCCAGGACCTATCGCAACGCCTGGTGTGTAATTGTACATCTGGCCCATAATAAGCCATAACACCGACGCCTGGCTTGTGCGCTGGGCCATATCCAACCGGAGTGGGCGTTCCTATCATGGCTCGTGTCGTCAGGATACCCCGTGCCGCGGGGGCACGCAAAGCCAGATCACGAGGAGGTAGCTTGGACACGACGAGCAAGCAGCAAGTGTTGCAGGAGGCGAAGGACAACAACGTAAAGTTTATCCGGTTGTGGTTCACGGACATCCTCGGCACGCTCAAGAGCTTCGCCATCACGGTCGACGAGCTAGAAGATGCGCTCGACGGCGGCATGGGCTTCGACGGGTCCTCCATCACGGGCTACCAGGACATCGAGGAGTCGGACATGATCGCCATGCCCGATCCCGGGACCTTCAAGACCATACCCTGGAGCCCCGGGGAGGCCCCGACGGCGCGCATGATCTGCGACGTCAGGACCCCGGACGGCGACCCCTACGTGGGCGACCCGCGCCACGTCCTGCGAAGGGCGCTAGAGCGCGCCAACGAGATGGGCTTCGACAACTTCTACTGCGGACCCGAGCTGGAGTTCTTCTACTTCAAGGATTCCGCCGGCACCGAGCCCCTCGACTACGGCGGCTACTTCGACCTGACCACGCTGGACGCCGCGACCGCGTTGAGGCGCGAGACCGTTCTGGCGCTGCAGGACTTCGGGATCGGCGTCGAGTACTCGCACCACGAGGTCGGCATCAGCCAGCACGAGATCGACCTGCGCTTCGACAGCGCCCTGGAGATGGCCGACAAGGTCATGACCTACAAGACGGTCGTCAAGGAGATCGCCACCAAGCACGGCGTCTACGCGACCTTTATGCCGAAACCGCTGCGCGACCAGAACGGCTCGGGCATGCACACCCACCAGAGCCTGTTCTCTGGCACCCAGAACTCCTTCTTCGACAGGGACGACCAGTACTTCCTCTCGGACACGGCCAAGCAGTTCATCGCGGGCCAGCTCGTGCACGCGCGGGAGATCAGCATCATCTTCGCCCAGTTCGTGAACTCCTACAAGCGCCTGGTCCCCGGCTACGAGGCTCCGGTCTACATAGCCTGGAGCCGGCGCAACCGGTCGGCGCTGGTCCGGGTACCGCTCTACCACCCCGGCCAGGAGAAGGCCACGCGGGCCGAGCTACGCTGTCCCGACCCCGCGGCCAACATCTACCTGTGCTTCGCCGCCCTGCTGCACGCGGGCCTGGAGGGCATCGAGAGGGGCTACGAGCTCCCCGAGCCGATGGAGCGCAACCTCTACCACCTCTCGCACGAAGAGCGCGAGAAGCTCGGCATCCAAAGCCTTCCCTCCGACCTGGGGGAGGCGATCCAGGAGGCCGAGAACTCCGAGCTTCTCTACAAGGCCCTGGGCGAGCACGTCTTCACCAGGCTGCTCGAGCTGAAGCGGGCCGAGTTCGAAGAGTACAGGGTTCAGGTCACGCCGTACGAGATACAGAACTTCTTGCCGATCCTGTAGGCTTCGGGCAACAGGCTCTGCCAGGAGGTTCTGGGGCGCGGCGCTTGCCGCGCCCCTTCTCGCGTCTCAGGCCCGCCGCGGGAGATCGATGTCGTACGCATCTGCGCGCTGGTACTTCCATCTGAGGCACTCCTCGCACAGCTACGCCTCTCCCTCGAATCGAACGGTTGCGGTCAATTGCCGTGTATGAGGCGTAGCACCTCGGGCAGCAGTCTCCTGGTGGTGCTCAGGGCCTCGCCGGCGTAGATGGTCTCCCGGCCCGACCAGTCGCCGAAGTAGCCGCCGGCCTCGCGCAGGATTGGCGGGAAGGGTGAGCAGTCCCACGGGTTCATCACGGGGTCCAGCATGACCTCCGCCCTCCCCGTGGCGACCAGGGCGTGGCCGTATGCGTCCGACCAGCCCCGTGTCGTGCTCGCCGCGCGCCGCACCCTGCGGAAGGCGTCTTCGCGGCCGTGTTCTTCGAAGGTCGTCGCGTCCGTAAAGGAGACGATGCCGTCCGCGAGCGTCCCGGTGGTCGACACAGCCACTCGCCGGCCGTTGAGGTAGCAGCCTTCGCCGGCGGCCGCCAGGACCATCTCGTCGAGGGCTGGGAAGCAGGCGACGCCCACCTCGCAGTTGCCCTCTATCTCGAGCCCGATCAAGACGCCGTACAACGGCACGCCCCTCACGAACGCCCTCGTACCGTCGATGGGATCGAGGATCCAGCGGTGGCTCGCGTCTTCGCCTTCCCGGGACCCGTGCTCCTCGCCCACCACGGCGTGGCCGGGGAAGCGCGCGTGGATCCTGGAGCGCATCAGCCGCTCGGCCTCCCTGTCTGCTACGGTTACGGGCGAGCCGTCTTCTTTGAACTCGGGGCGGGCTGCCTCTGTCCGAAAATACCCGAGCGTGAGCCGGCCGGCCTCGTAGGCGGTCCCGGCAGCGAAGTCGAGGTAGCCCTTCAGGTCCATCTGCGCACCATAGCATCACCGCGCGACGCCGACGTGGCCTGCGGGCTTTCCCCTATAATCTACGCCGTTCGTCCTTCGGCTTGGAGGTGGTTGGCTTGGTCTCGATCCACGCCACAAGCGATGCTCCGGGAGATCTCTCCGCACAGTTGCTCGCGGCCTGCCTTTTCGAGGGACAGGACCCGGAAGGGCTGGGCGGGGCTGCGGCCGAGGTTGTTTCGAGCGGAGATTTCGGCGGCAGGGCAGGCGAAACGTCCCTGCTCTACGGTGTGGAAGTGCTGGGCGTCCCGCGGCTACTGCTGGTCGGTCTGGGCAAGCGGGAGCGCTTCTCTCGGGACCGGCTGCGCCGCGCGGCCGCCACCGCCGCCAGGCGGGCCAGGACGCTGAAGTTGGACACCGCGGCGTTGCTGATACCGGCTTCGCCGGACTCGGATCCGCGGCCCTCGGCCCAGGTGATGGCCGAGGGCGCTCGCCTGGGACTCTACCGGTTCGACCGGCACAAGAGCGCCACGAACAACCACGAGCTTGAGACCCTCTGGCTGGTCTGCGAAGAAGCGGACCTCTCGAGGGCTGCGGAGGGGGCCGAGATCGGGCAGAAGACCTCGCGCGGCGCGGTCGTGGCCAGAGACCTCGCGAACGAGCCTTCCAACGTGGCGACCCCCGAGTACCTGGCACAGAAAGCGCGCGAGATCGCAGACCGGTACGGCATGCAGGTCAACGTCCTCGACCGGTCCGGCATCGACGATGAGGGTTTGACCGGACTCGCGACGGTGGGCCGGTCGGCGGCAAACCCGCCGCGCTTCATCGTGCTGGAACACCGAAAAGGCGGCGACGACGCCCCCGTGGTCCTCATCGGCAAGGCCGTGACCTTCGATTCCGGCGGCATCTCCATAAAGCCGTCGGCCGGGATGGAGGACATGAAGTTCGACATGAGCGGGGGCGCCGGGGTCCTCGGGGCCATGCAGGCGGTCGGGGAGCTAGACCTCGCGCTCAACGTCGTCGCCCTCGTACCCTCGACGGAGAACCTTCCGGGCGGGGACGCCTTCAAGCCGGGGGACGTGCTTACCATGCACTCGGGGAAGACGGTAGAGATCGTCACGACCGACGCGGAGGGGCGCTTGATCCTGGCCGACGCGCTCTCGTACGCGAAGCGCTACGAGCCGGCGGCGGTAGTGGACTGCGCAACCCTGACGGGCGCGTGCTACGTCGCCCTCGGCGACCACGCGACCGGGTTGATGGGGAACGACGACGACCTTATCGCGGAGATCCAGACCGCGGGGGAGGCCTCGGGAGAGCGGGCGTGGCCACTCCCCCTGTTCCACGAGTACACGGAACAGATCAAGGGCGACGTCGCCGATATCAAGAACTCTGGCGGTCGCTACGGCGGCGCGCTCACCGCCGGCGCGTTCCTGAAGGAGTTCGCCGACTACCCCTGGGCGCATCTGGACATCGCCGGCACGGCCTACGTCAAGAAGGCGAACCCCTACACACCCAAGGGCGCGACCGGAGCCCCGGCTCGCCTCCTGGTCGAATTTCTTCTCGGGAGGGAGCCATGATCCTCGAATCCATGACCGTAGGCCCGTATGGGGAGAACACCTACATCCTGGGGGACGAGGCGACGGGCTCGGGCGCGATAGTGGATCCCGGCGAAGAAGCGACGCGCATCGCGCTCGCCGTGGAGCAGACGGACCTCGAGATAGGTCAGATTATCATCACGCACGCCCACATCGACCACGTCGGGGCCGTGGCGGCCCTGGTGGACGAGTACGCGTGCCCCGTCCTGATGCACGCGGAAGCCGAGCCGATGCTGCAGCAGCTGCCCACCCAGGCAATGATGATGGGCCTCCGATTCGGCAAGGTGCCGGCGGTGGACCGCCACGTCGCGGACGAAGAGGTCCTCGAGGTAGGCGACCTCCGGCTGAGGGCGCTCTACACTCCAGGGCACGCGCCCGGTCACCTGGCCTTCTACGTCGAAGGCGAGGGTGTGGTGCTCGCGGGCGACGCGCTATTCGCCGGAAGCGTGGGACGGACAGACCTGCCAGGCGGCAACACGGAGGTTCTCATGCAGAGCATAAACGAGCGCCTGATGACCCTGCCGGACGAGACCAGGGTACTCTCGGGCCACGGGCCAGTGACCACGATCGGCGAAGAGCGGGCGCATCAACCCGTTCCTGCGAGGAGGACTTCTTTGAGCGAGAGCGTCCACAAGCACCGCGAGGCCGCGCCCGACGCCGTGCGGGTTTCAGTGCTGACCATAAGCGATACCCGCACACCCGAGAACGACACAGGCGGGGATACGATAGAAGAGCTGATGGCCGGCGCGGGCCACGAGGTCGTGAGCAGGGACATAATCAAGGACGACGCCGCTCGGATAAGGACAGAGCTGGTGAACCTCCTGGCCCGTTCCGACGTGGACGCCGTGATCACCACCGGCGGCACCGGGATCTCGGCCCGCGACACGACCTACGAGGTCGTCGAGCGCATGCTGGAGAAGAGACTCGACGGCTTCGGCGAGATCTTCCGCATGCTCTCGTACGAGGAGATCGGGGCAGCGGCCGTGCTCAGCCGCGCGGTCGCCGGCGCGGTTGGCACCAAGCTGGTAGCATGCCTGCCCGGATCGCGCAACGGCGTGCGGCTGGCCGTCGAGAAGCTCCTCGATTCCGGAGATCTCGCACATCGTCTTCGAGCTCAGAAAGCATGAGGAGGGCACCTGATGGACCGCGAACCGCTGACCCCTGAGACAGAGACCCTCTGGCGCCGGCTCTGGGAGATCTGGCAAGACAACGACGAAGAGGACGTGATCCTGGACTCCGCGATACTCGAGGAGCTCGGGGAGGAGATCCCGGACCTCAGGGACCGCACGAAGACCGCCCTGGCTTATCTGCAGCGCGCCCGTTATATCCAGTACCGCACTGGCGTCGGAGAGGATGGCCTCGAGCCGATCCTGTACGACGTCTACGAACCGAGGTGACGTTGCAGCGGAAAGCGGAAGGTCTGCGACGACAACGTTGAAGAGCGTCTGTGTCTTCTGCGGGTCGCGGACGGGTACGGATCCAGCCTACGCAGAGGGCGCACGCGAGCTGGGCCGGACGCTGGCCAAGGCTGGCGTGACGCTAGTCTACGGTGGCGGGCACGTCGGCCTGATGGGCGTGCTCGCGAACGCGGCCCTCGCCGCCGACGGCGAGGCAATTGGGGTCATGCCAAAGGCGCTCGTGCAGCGTGAGATCGCCCACACCGGGCTCACGCACCTGCACGTCGTTGCGTCAATGCACGAGCGAAAGGCGCTCATGTCCGAACTTTCGGAAGGCTTTATCGCCTTGCCCGGAGGCAACGGTACCCTCGAGGAGTTCTTCGAGGTACTTACCTGGGCGCAGCTCGGCGAGCACCGCAAGCCCTGCGGCCTGCTGAACGTTTCCGGCTACTACGACCCGCTACTGACCGTCTTCGACCATATGGTCCAGAACGGCTTCCTTGAGGAGGAGCACCGCGCGATGTTGCTCGAAGCGGCCGAACCCGAGCCCCTCCTGCAAGCTTTCGCCCGATACCGGCCGCCGCAGACTATCAAGTGGGTAGACAACGCCGAAACCTAGGACGCATCAAGAGATACCGCGCGAGACCATCCGCAAGAATCCGTGCTAGATCCGCGGCCTCACATCCGAAACCTTTTAGCATAGCGGCGGTCGATACTTTGGCGACGCGCGACAAGAAAAGGGCGCCGGACTGGCGCCCCGAAAAGCAAAGATCTATTGGCCCGAGATCAGGCCTTGGAAACGTCGACCCTGTCGGCGCGCACCACGTAGCGGACGTACCAGTTTGGGCCCATGGTCCAGTAGTCGCCGTAGTCCTCGATGCACGTCTGCAACGAGATCATGTCCCTGCCCGCCACGGAGTCCGTTATCCAAGTCTCGGAGGGCAGTACCTCGAAGATCTCGGTCACCTCGTAGGTGTAGGTGGTCCCGTTGGCGTCGTAGACGTAGACCTTGTCCCCGTACGCTAAATTCGGCAGATTGTAGAACTGGTGGTCGCTCGCGGTTCCTGGCCAGCCCAGCCTGTGCGCCGAGATGTAGGTGTTGGCGTCGTTTTGCCACGGGAAACCGGTCTCCACCCGCTTGGCCGCGCCGTAGTCCAGCGCCGAGTGGGCGTTGGAGTTGCTGACGTAGTTTTCGTACAGGCCCAGCTTGGGGATCGTGACCCACATATCCTTCGTGGCGGGCACCGGGATAGCGGGCTTCTTTACCTCGGCTTGCTGCTTCTCCGCCGTGCCCTCGCGGCCACCGCTGCGCGAGTCTCCTCCGCTCGATGCGCCATCGGCGGCCCGGAAGCCTCGGCCGTATCCGCCGCCGGCTGACCGGCATCCTCGGGCACGGCCTCCGGGGCACCGGAGATCATGGGCACAGCTATCCTCTCGACCGATGCCGTCTCGCTCGCCCCTCCAAAGGGCTCGGTGCGTAAGAATAGCGTTACCGCGAGAACTATGATGGCAAACGATGCTAGCAGAGCAAAGCCGGCCCTCTGACGCCTTTTCTTGAACTTTCGCATCTGCGACCTATTACCCATGCGGGGGATTCTATCAATAGATTTTCGGGTGTGGAAGGGGCTACGCGGTAGATTTCTTAAGTTTTGTGTATTTCTCGCGCTACAGCTGGCCTGGCCTGGCTACGGCGGATCGCCAGAGATCGTGCGCGGGACCTTTCGGAAAGATGGGGTAGTATATGCTGAGTTCCCCGCCTTACGGGGGCTTCGACGCGGCCGGATCGGCCCGAGAACAAAAGGCGCCCTCGAGGCGCGCGCGGTGTTGGGAGTACCCATCGCCGCCGGTAGAATCGCGGAGTCTGACGCTCTAGCACGGAGGCAAAAGAGTTGACCGGGACCCAGTCGCGCACGACCACGCTGATGGCGCGGGATCTCAAGAAGAGCTACGGCGGCTTCGAGGCCGTCAAGGGCGTCGACTTCGAGGTACATCGCGGGGAGTGTTTCGGGTTCCTGGGTCCGAACGGCGCGGGCAAGACCTCCACGATGAAGATGATCTACGGCGCCGCCATTCCGACGGGCGGAGAACTTTCGGTCGTCGGCCTCGACGTGACGCGCTCCGAGCGGGAGGTCAAGCGGCGCATCGGGGTCGTGCCGCAGGAGAACAATCTTGACGAGGGCCTGGAGGTGCGCGAGAACCTGCTCGTCTACGGCCGGTACTTCGACCTGCCACGCAAGGTCGTGACCCGCAGGGCCGAAGAGCTGCTGGACTTCGTCCAGCTCGCCGAGAAGGCCGACGCCCAGGTCGAGGAGCTCTCAGGCGGCATGAAGCGCAGGTTGCTCATAGCCCGCGCCCTGATAAACGATCCTGACCTCGTTGTCCTCGATGAGCCAACCACCGGCCTCGACCCGCAGGCCCGGCACCTCGTCTGGGACAGGCTCAGGGAGCTGACCGGGGAGGGCAAGACGCTGCTCCTCACCACGCACTACATGGAGGAAGCCGCGAGACTCTGCGACCGGCTCGTCATCATGGAGGGCGGCGAGATCATCGCGGAGGGTTCGCCGGAGAAGCTTGTGGATGAGCACGTCAGCCCGCAGGTGCTCGAGTTCCGCTCCGACCGCGCGTCCCTGCGCGAGCTCAGGCCGCTGCTGGAGGAGGTCTCCGATAGCGTCGAGGTGGGCGGCAGCCAGGACGCGCTGCTGGCGTTCACCCGCGACCCCGACGCTGTCGCCGAGCGGGTTCGCGATACGGGGGTGCGCGTCGACAACATCGTTCGGCGGCAGGCCGGCCTCGAAGACGTGTTCATGCGCCTTACGGGAAGGAGCCTGACGGACTGATGGGCCAACGGGTGAGGTTACCGTCCCCGCGCGGGGCGTTCCGGGTGTGGCAACGGAACGTGACCATCTTCCGCAAGTACTGGAAGAGCATCATGTTCCCCAACTTCATCGAGCCGCTGCTCTACCTCGGGGCGTTGGGCCTGGGGCTCGGGGCGTACATCCAGCAGGGCGGCATAGATGGTCAGACCTACGTGCAGTTCATAGCGCCCGGCCTGCTCGCGAGCAACGCCATGTTCGCCGCCTCGTTCGAGAGCACCTTCGACACCTTCGTCAAGCTCAAGTTCGACAAAGTCTACGACGCGATCATCACGACCCCGGTCAACGCCGAGGACGTCGTGGCCGGAGAGTACCTCTGGGCTGGCACGCGCAGCGCGCTCTACGGCACGGCCTTCCTGATCGTGCTGGCGGTCCTGGGGCTCATCGGGTCCCTGTGGGCCATCCTCATACCGCCGGCGCTGCTGCTGATC
Source organism: uncultured Rubrobacteraceae bacterium (assembly GCA_963800975.1). GTDB lineage: Bacteria > Actinomycetota > Rubrobacteria > Rubrobacterales > Rubrobacteraceae > JALYGY01. The sequence goes on from CAWDDB010000008.1 coordinate 446,489, forward strand.
GGGATCATGTTCAGCGTCATGGGTACGCTGTTCACAAGCCTCATCTACCAGATCGATTTCTTCTCGTACTACTTCACGCTGGTGGTGACGCCCCTGTTCCTGGTCTCCGGAATTTTCTTCCCCGTCGAGGACTTCCCCGCGCCGGTGCCCCAGATCGCCTGGTGCACCCCGCTCTACCACGCGGTAAACCTGTGCAGGGCGCTGGCCACCGGACCAAGCCCCGCGGTGCTGGTAGACGTGGCGTGGATACTCGTTTTCACGCTCGCACTCGCGCTCGTCCCGATCCAGATCATGCGGCGCCGCCTCATCGGCTGAGCCCCGAGTTCTGGTAGGATGGGCCCGGAATGGAGGCCGAACAATTCACGGTGCGCCTCGCGGGGCCTGACGAGGATGCGGCGATAGCCGCGCTCGTCGTCGAGGGCTTTATCGACAAGTTCAGGCCCGTGTTCGGTAGCCGGATGGACCGTTCGGTCAAGATAATGGAGAAGTGGGTCCGGCTCGAACACGCCTCGGGTGGGGTTAGCTCGCTCGTGATCGAGGGCTACGGTGCCGGAGAGATAGCCGGCAGCGTAGGCGTCAGGACCGCGGACTCCCGCGAGGACGTACTCGCCCGCGGGCTGTGGCGCACCCTGGAGCGTAACCTCGGACTCCCGCGAGCCCTGTGGGCAACGACGCTGCTCTCCTACCCGCGCTACTCGCCAAGATCCTCGGAGGCCTACATCGAGCGCCTGGTCGTCTCGCCGGACTTCCGGCGCCGGGGCATGGCCAAAATCCTGCTCGAGGGGGGCGAGGAGCTCGCCCGAGAGGTTGGCAAGGATACCATCGGCCTGCACGTCAGCGGTAACAACCTCGCCGCGCTCCGGCTCTACGAAGCGGAGGGATACGAGGAGGTCTCTCGCCAGCGCTCGTTCTTGACGGGCTACTTCCTGAATATCCGGGACTGGCTCTACCTGAACAAAGCTCTTTAGAGCAACAATGCCTCAGGGCTTCAGCCCGCCGCGGGCGAACCCGGAACCACGCCGACCACGAACGACGCCCGGTGCTCGCGGCCCGACGCCTCGTCATCGACGATCGGCTGGGAGAGGATCCAGAGGCTCGCGACGGTATACAGGATCATAAGCACCAGCATGGGTAGCTGGCTCCTGATAGCAAGGGTCGGCGGCGCGAAGTAACGATTGGACACAACGTGGGCCAGGTAGACGGCGGCGACGTGACCCGCCACCACGAGCGCGACCTGCGCGTACCACACGAGCGCCACGTCCAGGAAGCCGACCCGGAGCTCGTACCCCGCCGTGCCGAACAAATCCCAGCCGAGGCCGAGTGGATCGGAGACATGCGAGATGATGGCCTGGCCCTGGATCAGGAGGTACGTCCAGTAGTGGGATACCTGGTAGGCGACCGCGATCGGCACCAGCGTGTAGACGTATGCCGCGGCCAGACGCGCCACGGGCACGCCGCCTCCGCCGACCAGCCAGCTCAGCGAGACGAAGCCGAGGAACGCAGCAAGGAACAGCAAGAACAGCACCACAAGCCCGATCGTCTGAGTGGCGGGCGTTAGCCGCAAAACCTCCAGCCACAGCGGCGTCGCCAGCAGGCCATCGTAGGCCACCCCGGCCAACATCAAGACGACGAAGGCCACCATACCAGCGCGCTGACACCCTGGCGCGGCGAGACCGACCGCGGGTAGGCGCAACTCGATCTCCCGTTCTGCAACGCGCTCAGGGTTCACTCGTAGCTCGAACGGTGCGAAGCGTCCCAGCACCCCGAAGTAGACGGCGAAGGCCTCTCCCCCGCGCACCCAGGCATCGCTTCCGAATGCGGCCATCCCGCCCCACGTCACGATCGAGTAGGCAACGATCAGGACGGAGATGCTGAGGGGCACGGCAGCCCCTTCGAACACGAGCTCGACCCACACGAAGGCCCCGTAGAGCGCCACAGCCGGCCACACTCCCCAGGCCTGCGGGTACTGTACGCCGCACCCCAACCGGACTCCGAGTTTCCCGGCGAGGGACTGGGCCAGATCGAAGATGACCTTCCAGGGGCTCAGGAGCGGCCATACGTTGCCCACGAACGCCGTGAAGAAGCTGAAGCCCACCCACCAGATGATCCAAACGAAGGTCGGAGAGAGGTTTGATCCCTCGGACTGGTCGCCGACGAAACCCGAGACAACTACCAGGGCGAATAGGAAGACCGAGAGTCCCCGCGCGCAGTTCAGGACGAAGCGGTTCGTGAGCACCGTGCGGATGGGCGCAAACACGAGCAGGTTCCGTCGCGAGTGGCCATGCTTGCCGCTGCGACGACCGCCTCCGGCAAACAGGCTTATCGGGAGGAACGAGAGCAGGACCACTGCCCCAGCCCCGTACGTATAGAGCCAGAGCGGGAGCGGCAGGTCGTAGCTCTGCCCGACACCGTGGGCAAACGACGGTTGGGCTCCTAGCACCAGCGCGAGCCACGCCAGCGCCATGACGGTGAGTCTGCGCACTCCCCCGTCTAACGCGGTCGAACGACGAGCGAGCCCAGCACCCTCTCCGAGCCGTGATCCTCTATCTCAAACCTTCCCGTTACGGTGGCTTCAAAGGAGAACGTAGCCGGCTCTCTGCGTGAGATAAACCCGTCGAGGTCATAGCCGTGCAGGTGTACCCGGGTCGGCTCCGCAGAGGAGATCCGGAGCCTCACAAGGTCCCCTTCCGCCACCGTGACCGTATCTGGGGTCATCACGCCGCCTGCGACCGCGAGGTCGAACGTCCTTGAACCTGGCGTCTCGGGTCCGTCAATCTGGGATGGCCCCGGGCGTAGAAGCAGGAGTGAGACACCAAGTGCCGCAAGAAAGAGTGAGCTCACGAGAAAGTATCTGTTCAGTAGTCTGCCCACACAGATACCTGTTCGGCACCTGCCGGCGCGAACTTTAGGTTCTACCTACGGTGTTCGCAGAACCTCGCCGATAGTTCCATCAGGGGTTGCTCGAGCCCTTCCGGACCGCTTCAGGGCTTGGTGGGCTCTTCCGGTTCTTCGTCGTCCTCATGGTCGTCGACGTCCGCGTGCTCTTCGGGGAATACCGCCCTTGGCCGTTCGCGGCGCTGGAACTTTTCGCGCGGTTCGGGCCAATCGAAGAGATCATCGGGTAGCTGCGGAATGACGTCGTCGTCCGGCGGCGTACGCCGGGGCCTGATCCGCCCCTCGCCATCACCGCCGTCTTCCGACTGGGCACCTTCGGGCTCCGGTTCCTCGGCCTCGCCGTTGCCGGAAGGGAAGGTTCCGCGCCGCCTGCGGAAGATGTTGGAGTTCACCTCTTCGTGGTTGGGCTCCGGATCTTCCGCCTCCTTACGCCGCGGAGTCGAATCGCTCATCCCCTCGTCGGAAACGTCATCGGGCGCCCGAGCCGGCTCATCCTCCGCGGGGGCGGGCTCAAGCTCGCCCTCGTCGGTCTGCTCGAGGTCCTCATCGGACCCGGAGCCCGCATCGACCTGATCCAGATACCGCCTATCGCCGGTCAGGAAGGCGAGTACCTGGGCGTTGAACTCGGCCGTACGCTCTATCATGGGAATGTGACCGCAATCGTCGATGAGGCAGACCTCGGCCTGCTCGACGTTGCCCCCCCAATCCCCGATCGCCTGCGGGTCGACGATCTGGTCCTCCTCGCCGGCGACGAGCAGCAGTGGCGTCTTGATGATGCGCGACTGACGAGCGAGCCTGCCTCGCGCTATCTCCCGGCGCGAGATGCTCAGCGTCTGGCTCGCAGCGGCCGGGGTGGACCGGCCCGCGTCCTCCACCACCTCCTCGGTGAGATCCTGCGAGTCTGCTACGAAAGGCCGTACCCACAACCTACGCACCGGACGGGCGAGGCGCCCGAGGGTGTAGAAGATCGGGCCGAGGACGGGCAGGGTTGCGAGCCACAGGGGCGTCGGCAGATCGATCTGGTCGTCGTCCGCCGGGGCCGCGACTAGGACCAGGCGACCAACCACGTCGGGGTGGTCGGCCGCGAGCTTCACGGCCATCGCCCCGCCAAGGTCGTGACCGATGACGCCTGTGCGCGTGAGCCCGAAGTGAGCGCAGAAAGCGTATAGCAGCCTGCTGCCGTTGCGCACGCCGTACCCCGAGAGCGGCTTGTCAGACTCTCCGAAGCCCGTCAGGTCAAGGGTGTAGACCGTAAAGCGCTGCGCCAGCCGCGGCGCCAGCTGGTCCCAAACCCTTGAAGACGAGAGCCACCCGTGAACCAGGAGAACCGGCGGTCCGCCTCCGATCACGTTGTAACGGATCCAGGTTCCGGAGAGCTCGAGGTACTCGGTGTCGGTCACGCTCTCGACCTCGTACGAGGTCCTACCAAGCGCGACCGAGGTCGCGAGCACGACGCCGGCTACAAGAAGCAAGACTATCAAGATGGCACTCATGGGCGAAATAATAACCCACATGCGTCGATCGAACACACGGACCTGGACGCGCTAGCTGCCGCGCACCATCCGCCTAATAAACCAGCGAGGCCAATACGGTCAGGGCAAGTGAGCTCGCCGCGCTGAGCAGCCCCTCTTTCAGATCGTCCCCGATCCCACGGGCCTCGGGCTGATCCAGGAACCTGCCTGCGAGGCGGTCGGCCAGCAAGTAGGCGACGGCAGTGGCCAGGATCATGATCGTACGTTTTTTCGCGTCGTCGCTCACGCTTCCCTCGCGCGCTAGCCTACCTTCTGGGTTCCCTCCCGGGCGTAGAGGTATTCCAGCTGCGAGCGGAGCACGTCCCGCTCGCAGAGCCCGGCGTGGCAGTCTATGCAGAAGATCACCTCTTCGGGCCTCCCGGGGTGGAGGTCGTGCTCCATCATAAAGTCGAGCAGCTCCCGAAAGCCCTCCCCGACCTGGTCGACGAACTCCGAAAACGAGATGCGCCCGGAGATCAATCGCTCACAAGCATCGCAAGGCTCCAGCTTTCCGAGGCGACGGTTGGTGTGCCTGACGATGATCCCGGGAGCGATGTCCCCGATCCCCACTGCCTCCTTGGCCACGAAGGCCCCTTTCTAGACCCGAAACGGGGTCGTTCCCCTCTTCTAATACCCCTAAGGCCGGCGCCAGCAAGGCGGCGGTCCGTGAAGTCTACGTATACACGCGGGCTTTGTAAAGCGTCACCCGAAAAAGCGCCCCACTCCCGGATATACTGCTCGAGCTACCGTCGTCAGGCAGAAGAACGGAGGCCCCGATCTAGTGCGCGAGAACCCGCGAGACCCGGGGCCAGAGGCGGCCAGCACGGAGATTGTCCGGCGCGAAGCCGGGGTGGTTGTAGTAGGCGCGGGATTCGCCGGGGCTTCCCTGATCCGAAGCCTGCCGCCGGGGCTGCGTCGTCCTGGGGACGTGCTGCTGGTGGACCGGTCGGATGAGTACCCCTTTGTACCCCTGATACACGAGGTCGCGGTGGGCAGGATTCATCCCGCTAGCGTGATCTCGGACATCCCTTCCCTGTGCAAGAGTCGGTGCGGCTTCCTGCAAGCCGAGGCGCTAGATGTGAATCCCGCAGATCGGAAGCTCGCGACCTCGGCGGGCGTGATCGGCTACGAGCACCTGGTGCTCGCGGCCGGCAGTGAAGCGGCGCGTCCCCCGGACGGTATGGCCCCCCACTTCCAGCTCTTCTGGACGCTTGCGGACGCGCTACGCCTGCGAGGCTCGCTCCGGGAGGCCTGGCACGCGAGTACCGGCCGTGCCGCCGGCCGCGCTTCCGGGCCGGGCGAACTCACCGTCGCTATCGTGGGCGGGGGTGCCACAGGCGTTGAGCTGGCAGCCGAGATCGCGGCCCTGTTCAGGTACCTCGGGAAGAGGACCGCAAGGAGCCCGGTGTTCGAGCCAAGGGTCGTCTTGCTCGAAGCAGAGGAACGCCTGATCGGCTGGCTACCCGAATACTTCCACCGGGAGGCGCTGCGCCAGCTCGGCCGCCTCGGCGTGGAGGTGCGGCTCGGCACGAGGGTCGAGGAGTCGAACGAGGAAGGCGTGCGGGCGGGAGACGAACATCTCCCGGCGCGTGTCCGTGTCTGGACGGCTGGGTTGGAGATCTCGGACCTGATCAGGAAGCTGCCCGGAGAGCACGGCATCGCCGGGCGTGTCAAGGTAACCCCCCACCTCACCCTCCCGGCTCACGACGATGTCTACGTCCTTGGCGACGCGGGGATCTACGAGGACTCCCGCCTCGGGGCACTTCCCCCGACCGCGTCCGTGGCCGTACAACAGGGACCGTGGACCGCCAGGGACCTCTCGCGCCGGCTGCGAAAAAATGTGCCCCCAGCACAACGCCCCGCCTTCAGGTTCCTGAACCGCGGGTACGCGGTCAGCCTCGGACCGGAGAACGCGGTGGCCGACCCGCTCGGCGTCAGGCTGAAGGGGGCCGCGGCCCAGGCCCTTTACCGGAGCGTGCTCCTGTACTACCTCAAGAGCCGCCGCGATCGCGTGCTGGCCGCCTCCGACTGGGCTATGGAACGGACCATCGGACGCGTGGGCTTCGAAGCAGATCGGCCGACGAATGGTTTGGGAGCACAGGTGTCGGGCGTCAGTACATGACCGGCAAAGTTCCAGCCAGCCCGCGCCACCTGGCCACAGCTCGACCCCGGACGACCCGGAGAAGGATCGTCAGAGGCCAGATACATCACTACTGAGAAATATGCGAAGCCCGGCCACAAGGATTCAGGCCTCGACCACCACAAACCAGTCCCCGGAGAAAATGACGCTCCCGCCGCCGAGCTCCTCGGCGAGATCCCTCGGATCGAAGTACCTTTTGTAGACTTCGTGGCGCGAGCCGTCGTTGAGGACGCGTTCCTGGATCTCTTCTGGCCGATGGTCCGGCCTGAGCGCCGCGTCAACCACGACCAGCTTCTCCGCAACCCTGCGGGCTTCTAACAGAAACCGGGCCCGTTCCGCTGACCGCAGGTGGCCGTAGAAGTGGCCGGCAAACACCCTCTCGAACGAATCGTCCGGGAAGGACGGCGCTAGCGCGTCTCCAACGACAAACCGTCCGCTCGGCACCCTCTTCCTGGCGAGTTCGAGCATACCCTCGCTCTGATCTAACCCCGTTATCTCCCCCCTCAGGTGCCGGGTCAGGTATCCCGTGCCGCAGGCCAGGTCAAGCGTGCGGGCGGGAGCAAGCCCCAAGATCGTGCGTTCGACTTGGCCCAGTTCCGCGTGCCATCCGGGCCTCTCGCGGTCGGCGAAGAGGCCGGTGCCCCTGTACCAATCGTCGTACTCCGAGGCGCGCAGATCGTAGTACCGCCTCACGGCCGCACGTCTGCCGGCTACGACTCGACCCTGGCAGGCGCCAGGTGGCGTTCGACGATCCTCGGCACTTCGTCCAGCGTTACGCGGGTGTACCAGACGTCGTCCGGGTAGACGAAAACTACGGGGCCCTGGTCGTGGCGACGCGAGCACACATTGCGCAGAACCGCCGCCGCTTGAAGGCCTCTCCGCTCGACCTCGGCACGAAATGCTTCGAGGAGCTCTCCTCCCCCCTTGGACCCGCACCGCCCCTCACCAGGCGTGGCGCAGACGAAGATCTGTCGAAGCTTGGCCACGCCACAGATTCTAAGCCGAGCCGGAGATAAATCCAGCCGGTGAGGGCTTCGGGCCACATGGGCCCCCAAGACCAGACGCCCGTGAGCCGAAACCTAGAACGCCGTCGCCGAGAGGCCGGTCTCGGCCCGCTCCTGCACGCGTCTGGCCATCCCGCTCTCCTTGGCGGTCTCGGCCACGGCCTCGGCGACCGTTGGCGCGACCCGCTCGTCAAAGACGCTCGGGATTATGTAGTCCTCGGAGAGCTCCTCTTCGGGGATCACATCGGCTATCCCCCTGGCGGCCGCGAGCTTCATGTCCTCGTTTATCTCGTAGGCGCGCACGTCCAGGGCGCCGCGGAAAATGCCTGGGAAGCACAGGACGTTGTTGATCTGGTTCGGGTAATCGCTGCGGCCCGTGGCGATGATGCGCGCGTGCCCGAAGGCTTCTTCGGGTCGGATCTCCGGGTCGGGGTTCGCCATCGCGAAGATTATCGGGTCCTCGCCCATGCTTTCGAGATCGTCCACGGTCAGCACGCCAGGGACCGATAGCCCGAGGAAGAGGTCGGCCCCCTCAACCGCGTCGCGCAGGTCACCCGTCCTGTCCTCCGGGTTGGTGTGCTCGGCGAACCATTCCTTGGCCGGGTTGAGACCTTCTCGGCCCTTGTGCACGATGCCCTTCGAGTCGCAGCCGACGATATTCGTCGCGCCGGCGGAGAGCATGATCTTCGCGCACGCCACCCCCGAGGCGCCGACGCCGTTCACGACGATGCGGAGTTCCTCGATCTTCTTGCCCACGATCTTGAGGGAGTTTATGAGCGCGGCGAGCACGACGACGGCGGTGCCGTGCTGGTCGTCGTGGAAGACTGGGATGTCGAGTTCCTCCTTGAGGCGCTCCTCTATCTCGAAGCAGCGCGGGGCGGAGATGTCCTCGAGGTTTATCCCGCCGAACGACGGGGCCAGGTTCTTGACGGTCTGAACGATCTCGTCCGTGTCCTTGGTGTCGAGGCACAAGGGGAAAGCGTCGACCCCGGCGAACTGTTTGAAGAGCGCGGCCTTGCCCTCCATGACGGGCATGGCTGCCCGCGGCCCGATGTCACCAAGGCCGAGGACGGCGGTGCCGTCGGAGACGACCGCAACGGTGTTTCGCTTTATGGTGAGGTTGAAAGCCCTCTCGGGTTCCTGGGCGATGGCCCGGCATACGCGAGCGACGCCGGGCGTGTAGACCATCGAGAGGTCGTCGCGCGTCCTGATCTGCATCTTGGACCGGACCTCGATCTTGCCACCAAGGTGCATCAGGAACGTCCTGTCGGAGACGTTCACTACGTTGACCTCTGGTAGCCCGTCGACGACCTTCAGAATGTCCTGTCCGTGCTCGGAGTCGCGCGCGTTGATCGTGATGTCGCGGGTGCTCCGCTCCTGCCCCATCCGAACGATGTCTACCGCGCCGACCATGCCGCCCGCGTCGCCGACGGTCGTCAGGATCTTGCCGAGCGACCCGGCCCGGTGCGGGAACTCGACCCGCAGGGTGAAGCTGTAGCTCGCGCTTGGTATGGTTTCCATGCAGGTGTTCCTTTCCCCTCTGCGTCTTTGCGAAAGATTGTATTGTAGCCGCCGCTTCCGGTAAACGAGTCAGCCAGGGATCGGACAGCGCGCCACGGGCCAGTTGCTACCCGATGCTGCGGACCTCCTAAACCGGCAGGAATGCCGGGTCGTCCGGCAAGTCCGTTCCGGGGAGGGCTTCGCGCCGCGCCAGGAACCATCTTCCGAGCTCCGTCCGGGGGCCCGCCTCGCCCGAGGCCTGCTCCAGCCCGGCCCGCAACTCGTGCAGCAGCGGCGGCCGCTCGCCATAGGAGATCACCTCTAGCTCCGCACCAACCGCAGCGTCCACGAACTCGCCCCACAGTCCCACCTCCCTCGCGGAAGGGTCCGGCGGCGAGGCGAGGGCCTGTCGTACCTCCCCCGGTAGGCTCGCGGGATCCGGGACGTTGGTCATCGCGGGATCCGACTCCGAAGGGAGCTCCGCGAGGTACCTACGAGCGGCGAAGAGCAAGAGCCGCGAGGAGACCGTGCGCTTGGCCCACGACGTAGCGACCCGCTCCCAATCGACAAAGGATCCGGCGTAGAGCCTTTCGAGGTCCATCGTCGACGATTCTAATGCATGGGCCCATCGCCGGAGCGCAACGTCGCCGCTTTGTAGTACACACCCCTGGGGAGCGCGGGGTAGATTCCGGCCGCCTCCCACGAGCGCTCGATCTCGGCTAGACTCTACGAGCCGTTCTTCGGCGCACGGCAGTCGACCGCCACGCGGGTGAGGATTCGCATGCAGGACAGGATCAGGGTGTGCCAATGGGGGGCCTTCGACGTCGCCAACTACGGCGACCAGGTCTTCCCCCTGGTCGCGAAGGAGCAGCTTGCGGCCCGAATTCCCAATCTGGACCTCGTGTGCTTCGCGCCGCTCGGCCACGCCTCCCTGCCTCCTGGTAGCCCGCCGCTGTTTCCCCTCGTCCCCGGAGGAGGTCCGTTGGACCGGCATCGGCGAGCGTATTTCGCCGAGCACTTCGACGCGGTCCTGATCGGAGGCGGAGATCTCCTGCGGTTCGACCCGTCGGAACCGGGCTACGACGCGCTTGGGAGGCAGAGCCCCGCGCAACCTTACGACCCGTTCCTCGACTTCCGCTGGGGAGATAACCGCCCCGACATTCTGTGGAACGCTCCTGGCGTTCCGTTCCCCTTCGAACCCTCGCGGCGGCTGCTGGTACGGCGGGCGCTCTCCCAGGTCCGCTACGCAGCGGTCAGGGACGAGGTATCGAAGGGGTACCTGTTGGAGGCGGGTGTCGAGGGCAACGTGGAGGTAGTTCCGGACAACGGCGTTCTGCTCGCGGAGACGATTCGCTCGCACGCAAGCCTGGAGGCGACGCAGGAGAAGCTGGGACGGCGAGGCAGCTTTCCCGATGCGAGGGGCAGACTGTGCTTCCAGTGCAGTCCCGGCTTTCTGAGGAACCGCCCAAGAACCGTCGCGGCAGCGCTGGCCAACATCGCCAGGCGACAGCAACTCGAGATCGTGTTGCTCCCCGTGGGGGTCTGCCACAACGACGTGGAGGCGCTCAGGTCAATACAGGATGCGAGCTCGGGCCGCTTCACGCTGCTGGAAGATGTGGTGTTACCGCTGGAGATGGGAGCCGTGATCGGGGCGTGCGACTACTTCGTCGGGAGCAGCCTGCACGGCAACCTCACTGCCCTATCCTTCGGGCTGCCGCACGTCGTGGTAAACAACCCGGTGCGAGCCGCCAAGCTCGAAGGTTACGTCGAGCAAGCCGGCGTAGAGGACTTTCGCATCACCGACTGGGACGACCTGGAGCCGTGCTTCGAGAGGCTAGCCGCCGCGCCCCGCAAGGACTGGGTGAAGAAAGCAGAGTCGTTCAGAGAAGGGGCGGGCAAACACTTCGATCGTCTGGCGGACCTGATCACAACCGCCGCCGCGCGGCGAAGAGGTGCCGGGCCCAGAGCATCGGCTCCCGAGCCCGACTCCAGCTCCCGCGGGGACGACTCGGCAGAGGCGTACGATACCATCGCCGCGCTACACGAGCGGCTTGAGGACGAGAGGGACGCCAGGCGGGAAACGGAGCAGGAGCTGGAGCGCTCGAAGGCGACTATCCACGAGCGACATCTGGCGCACATCGCCCAGCAGGAACGCGCGGAGGTCAGGAACAAACGGCTCGAGGACCGGATCGAGCAGCTCACGGCCCAGAGCGAGCAGCAGGAGACCGAGATCCGCGCCCTCAAGGCACTGAACCTTGCCTCGGTGGATCGCCTGCAAGAGATCGAGGAGTCCACGATCTGGCGCCTGTTCGGGCCGTACAGGTGGCTGCGCTCCGTGCTGAACGGCCGCACCCGAGGCCGCTAGGCGGACGTCCGGTCAGAAAACGATCTCGTAGTAGCCACCGTAGAGTATCCTGAGGCCGCTACTGTCGCCCTCTGGGAAGTCGAGCGCCGGGTCGCTCTCCGTGGCGCGGGCCATGTAGGCGGACCAGACATCCATCGGTAGCCGCTCCCCGTTGGGTTCTTTCAGGCCGTGCACGCCGACCATGGACCTGCGGCCCTCGGGATAGCCAACCCAGACCGACGTGGCCAGGCGCGGGGTGTAGCCGATATACCAGGCATCTACGAAATCGTTCGTGGTGCCCGTTTTGCCGGCCGAAGGCAGACCGATCTCCTCGTCCAGATCGTGGTACATGCTGGCGGTCCCATCCCGGACCACCCCACGAAGTACGTTGTTTGCCACCGCGGCCTGGTTGCCGGTAAGGACCCTTCGGCCGGTAAGCCGGTGGTAGTAGAGGTCCTCGCTCTCGCCGTAGCTGGTCCTCTCGACCCGCTCGACCGCGTAGGGGGCACGGTGGATGCCTCCGCCGGCGAACGTCGCGTAGGCCGAGGCCATGTCGAGCGGGCTCACGCCGACGCCGAGCCCGCCGATGGCGGTGGATGGGTATGCCTCGACTGGGGTCGTTATGCCGAGCTCCCTCGCCGTCCGGGACACCTTTCCCAGGCCCACGTCGGCGGCGAGCTGGACGAATACGGTGTTGTCCGACTCGGCCATGGCCTCGGAGACGGAGATCTCCCCGCGCTCCACGAAGTCGTAATTGCTGACCTCGTAGTACTCGTTCTGGAAGGTGAAGCCAAGGTCCCTGGAGACGTAGACGCTTTGCGGGGAGACGTCCTCCTTGAGGGCCGCCGCGAGCACCATGGGTTTGAAGGCACTACCAGGCTGACGCCGCGCGTCGAGCGGCAGATTGAAACCCTCGGACTGCCCGGCGAGGGCCCTTATCGCTCCGGTCTGGGGTTCCACGGTAACCACGGCGGCCGACGGATCGTCCGGTTGAGAGAGTACCCCGCGCGCCGACTCCACCGCCGCGCGCTGAAGCGAGGGCCTGAGCGTCGTGTAGATCCTCAAACCTCCCCGGCCAAGCGCCTCCGGCCCGAGCTTCCCCTCGACCTCCCTGCGCACACGCTCGAGGAAGGGCTCGAAGGTCTCATCGCCCGCGGGCGGGGCGGGCGAGTACTCCAGCGGTACGCCCTGAGCCTCGCTCGTCTGTTGGGCGGAGATCATGCCCTGCTCCCGCATAAGCCGCAGCACCGTGTCCCGGCTCTGCGTGGCGTGCTCGGAGCCCGTGGTATCTCCGGTCGAGAAGTACGTAGAGGGGGCGTCGAGGAAGCCCGCAAGCGCCGCGGCCTCAGAGAGCGTCAGCTCGTCGGCGCTCTTGCCGAAGTACCTGCGCGCCGCCATCTCCGCGCCGTAGGCCCCGTTGCCGAAGTAGACCGTGTTCAGGTAGGCCGTGAGGATCTCTTGCTTGGTGTGGTGCCGTTCGTAGGAGAAGGCGAGCGCCGACTGGACGAAGCGCCGCCAGAAGGAGACCTCGAGCCGCTCGTCCTCAGGGACGAAAAGGTTCTTCATCAGCTGCTCGCTGATGGTCGACCCGCCCTCCTGCACCTCCCGCGCCCGCAGGTCCGTCCAGGCGGCCCGCGCCACCCCCTCGGGGTCAAAACCCGTGTGCTGATAGAAACGCCTGTCCTCGACGGCCACGACGGCACGCGGCAAATGCTCTCCGAAGCCCTCGAAATCCACCGTCTCCCGGCTCTCCTCGACCGAGAACTCGCCAACCTTGTTGCCTTCCGCGTCGTAGACGTAGGAGTCCTGGGCCAGCTCAGGGTACCTGCGGTCGAGGCGATCCCCGTACCCCCCGACGACGAAGAAGTACGAGCCCACGAGCACCATAACGGAGACTACGGCCATGATCAGGGCGAGGTTGAACAGAAGCCGGAGGGTCCTTAGAAAGAGGCCAAGCCGGCGCTTCTTGGAGGCCTTCTTGCTTGTCTCGAAGAGGCTGTTCACGGATCTCCCGCGCACCAGTCTACCTCACAAGGCAGGTCTCTCTCACGCACCCCGCGTGTCGACCCGTCCGGAAGGGAGCGCTCGCCGATGTTAGGATGCCGGCATGCCCGAGCTTACTTGCACCGCACGCCGCGTCGGGGACCTCGAGAGCCGCACCGAGGAGTACGAGTTGTCCATCGCCGTCGAGGACGCACCGGCAAGAGAGCTAGGCGTCAGATATCAGGCGGCGCGGGCCTACGAGATAAACGCCGCCCTAGATGCGGCGTCCGAAGAGGCCCGCGCCGCCATCTCCGAAGCCAGCCCCGACCTCAAAGGTCCAACCGAAGAGGCCCTCGCCAAGTTCGCCTGGCGAACGATGCAATCAGCCAAGTACGCGGGCGGCGAGCCGGTCACCTCGAGCCTACAGCTCTAGAATTGGGAATGGTGAATGAAGAACTCAGAATTCTTCATTCCTAATCCCTAATTCTTCTATCGGTGAGACACCCGCTCGCAATCCGTGAGGACGTCCTTGCGATCGGCCACCACGCGGTCGCGATCCTTGCCGCAGTTCACGACGTCGAGGACCGCGGGCCGGTTGTACGACTTGACGAAGTCCTTGCCGCGGCCGGCCACGACGGTGTCCCTGGCCTCTTCCCGCTTCGGCCCGGCGTAGATGTCGTCGTTTCCGGAGCCGCCATTGAGGGAGTCCCTCGACCTGAGGCCCTTTATGAGATCGTCGCCTCCGCCGCCGCTGATCGAATCTCGCTGGTTGGATCCGATGAGCCTGTTGTCCCTGTCGTTGCCAGTTAGCGTCTCCGCCAGGGCCACCCCCGGCCACCGCCACGAGCGCCGCCATCGCGGCCGCTACCATCAGCACTGCCCTCCGACCAATCATCGCCGCTCCTATCCAGGGGCGTGCTTAGCGCCCACCGTTCTCGTATGACCCAGCCTCCCGTCCGCGCCCAATGCCCGAATCCCCCAAATGGGTGAATTCTGGGGGCGCCGAGGCTAACGATTGTTGGCCGCTTGCAGCAGTTCCTCGAGCGTGACCAGACCCTCGTACAGCGCCCGGCCCACCACGACCCCGACCACGCCCCCGATCGCGGAGAGCGCGGCGACGTCTTCGGCGCCCCGCACGCCGCCGCTCGCGATGGTCGGGACGAGGCTGGCGACGGCGGCGGTATCCTCCAGAGCCGCCCCGGCCGAGGTTCCGTCCCTGGCCACGTCGGTGAACAGCACCGTCGAGACCCCATCCGAGGTCAGCTCGTCTGCGAGATCCAGGACCCCCACGCCGCTGGACGAGAGCCAGCCGCGGGTGGCGACGACGCCGTCGCGGGCGTCGACGGCGACGACGAGACCCACGCCGAGCTCATCGACCGCGCGTAGCCTGAGGTCCCTGTTCTCGACCGCCGAGGTGCCGAGCACGATCCGGGTCGCCCCCGCCTCCCGCACGGCGCGCACGTCCTCGAGGGTGCGGATCCCACCACCGACCTGCACCGGCACGCTCACTGAGCGCGAGATCCGTCGCACCAGCTTCAGCTGAACCGGCAGCCCTTCGACCGCGCCGTCGAGGTCCACGACGTGGAGGGCCCGCGCCCCGCGCCGCTCCCACTCGCGGGCGCGCTCTACCGGATCGGCGTCGTACTCCGTCGCGCGCCCGAAGTCGCCCTGCACCAGGCGCACGCATCGGCCGCCCCGCAGGTCTATCGCCGGAAAGACCGTGAAGTCGTTCAGGAAGCCCGCGCCCACCGCAGAAAGTTCCGGTAGAGCTCGAGGCCGGCCCGGCTGCTCTTCTCGGGGTGAAACTGCACCGCCGCGAGGTTCTCCCGGCCGGCGGCGGCGCAGAACCTCTCGCCGTAATCGGCCGTACCGAGCAGATCTCCGGCTTCGGCCGGGTCGGGATAGTACGAGTGCACGAAGTAGAACGCCTCGCCGTCGAGGCCCACGAACACGGGGTGCTCCCGTGCCAGATCCAACTGGTTCCAACCCATGTGCGGCACCTTGAGGTCGCCAACATCGAACCGGACCACGACGCCTGGCAGCAACCCGAGCCCCTCGACGCCTGGCGACTCCACCGAGCCCTCGAAGAGCACCTGCAACCCTACGCACACGCCAAGAAAGGGCTTCCCACCTCTAAACACCTCGCGACAGGCCTCGTCCATCCCCCGCCCCCGGAGCTTCTTCATGCAGTCCCCGAAGGCCCCCACGCCGGGCAAAACCACCGCGTCGGCCCCGGCCACGCGCGCGGGGTCTGGGGTGAGGTCCACCCTCGCGCCGACCTTCTCGAGCGCACGCGTGACGGAGAGCGTGTTCCCTGCGTCGTAGTCGACGACCGCGACGTTCAAGCCAGATGGCTGAGGGCTAATCGACGACCCCTTTGGTCGAGGCGCTGCCGCTGGTCCTCGGGGAGATCCCCGCACGCAGCGCCACGGCGAGCGCCTTGACGCCCGACTCGACCTTGTGGTGCGCGTTCTCGCCGTAGTGGCAGTTGAGGTGCAGCGTGAAGCGGCCGTACTGGGTGAAGGCGCGCAGGAACTCGGGGAAGAGCTCGGTATCGAAGGTCCCGATCTTCTCCGGCATCCGGCCGAGGTTGCACGTGAGGTGCGCGCGGCCTCCGAGATCGACCACGGCGGTGGAGAGGGCTTCGATCAGGGGCGCGCTCGCGTCGGCGAAGCGGACCAGGTCGGACCGGTCGCCCGAGTGCTTCGTCGAAGGCGCGGCCGAGGACGAGTCCCGTGTCCTCGACGGTGTGGTGGTCGTCGACCCAGGTGTCGCCCTTCGCCTCCACCCGCAGGTCCATCCCCGAGTGGTGCGCCAGGAGATGGAGGAGGTGATCCAGGAACCCCACCCCCGTCGAGATCTCCGCCCTACCGGAGCCGTCGAGCTCCAGCTCGACCCTTACGGAGGTCTCCCCCGTCTCGCGCTCGGCCCTGCCACTACGCGCCATCTCCCCCCTTTCGTCCGAGGCGCACCGCGACGCTCTCGGCGTGGTTCTCGAAGCCCTCCAGTCGCGCCAGGCGCTCGACGTGAGGACCGAAGGCCGCGAGCGCCTCGCCAGTATAGTGGACGTAGTTGGTGCGGGCGGTGAAGTCGTGGGTGCCGAGCGCCGAGGCCCACGAAGCCGTCCCCCCGGTCGGCAGCGCG
Source organism: uncultured Rubrobacteraceae bacterium (assembly GCA_963800975.1). GTDB lineage: Bacteria > Actinomycetota > Rubrobacteria > Rubrobacterales > Rubrobacteraceae > JALYGY01. The sequence goes on from CAWDDB010000008.1 coordinate 463,010, forward strand.
TGCGATGGTCCAGCGCCGTAATCTGCGAGGCGACAGGGCTCGAATCGCCGAGGGCGACCATCCCTACGGCGTCGAGTTCCTGCAGTATCGCCTCGTGATCCTCGGAGATCACGTGCGCGTGCTCCGGGGCGTAGAGGTTGGAGATCTCGGTCAGCCTGCTCGATGTCGCGCACGTGGGCGAGGGTGACAGCTCGGCGGGCTCGCCCGCGAGCAGCGGCGCCGATGCTGTCCAGGAGCTCGGCGCTCGGGGTCAGGAGAACGGCCGAAGCGCCCGAGAGGTGCTCGGCCTGGGCCATGAGATCGCGCGCGACGCACTCCGGGTAACGCGGACGCGTCGGCTAGCACACGAACCTCGCTCGGCCCCTGCGGGGCGTCCACGCCCACGACGCCGAAGACCTCTAGCTTGGCCGCCGTGACGTAATCGTTGCCGGGGCCGACGATCTTCTGAACCGCCGGGATGGTCTGCGTTCCGTAGGCCATCGCCCCCACCGCCTGCGCTCCCCCGACGGCGTAGACCTCTCCAGCCCTAGCAGGCCCGCTACGGCGAGCACCCTGGAGCTCACCTCTCCGTCCGGAGCCGGGCGGGGCGCAGACGCAGATCTCCCCCACACCGGCGACCTGGGCGGGTATCGCGGCCATCATCAGCGTGCTCGGGTAGGCCCCGTGCCCGCCTGGCACGTAGACGCCCAGCCCTCCTCAACGGCCGAACCCGCTGTCCCACCGTCGCGCCGTCGCGGCTCATCTCCCACGAGCGGTCCATCTCCCGCTCGTGGAACGCGCGAACGTTCTCGAACGCCGCCTGGAAGGATTCCTCCAGCTCGGAGGGCAGCGACGCGCGCGCGCGCTCGATCTCCTTCCCGGGGACCCGGAACTGCACCGGCAGTACGCCGTCGAAGCGCTCGGTGTAGTCCGAGCAACGGCCTCGTCGCCGCGCACTCGTTACGTCCTCGACGATGCGCCGGGCGGCGTCGCGGACCTCCGGAGACAGGAACCCGCCCGGGCGCCTGATCCTGCGCGACGAGTTCCTCAGCACCCATCTTGCGGGCGTCGATACTCTTAACCATGCAGGCTCCCCGCATGGCGTCGAGCAGGACCGAGATCTCCGCGTGGCGGAGGCGGTAGGAGCCGCGGTTGGCGATCAGGCGGGCTGTGGAGCGTGAGATCTCATCGAGGACGACCAGGTCGTTCTCGCGCAGGGTCGTGCCGGTGGCGGTGAGGTCCACGATGCACTCGGCGAGGCCGACGAGCGGGGCGAGCTCGACCGAGCCGTGGAACTCGATGATCTCCGCCTGGCGCCCGAGCGACTCGAAGTATCGCCTGGCGGTGTTGGGGAACTTGGTCGCGACCCGCACTACCTCGGCGTGCGAGATGGCCCTCTGCACCTCCTCCGCGCCTGCCTTCGGCGCGGCCAGGATCATGCGGCACGCGCCCGTGCCCGAGGTCCCTGAGCTCCATGACGTTCGGGCGCTGCTCCTCCAGCACGTCTTTGCCGACGATCCCGACGTCCGCCGCGCCGTGCTCGACGAAGACCGGCACGTCGGAGGGCCGGCTCACGATGAACTCCGCGTCTTCGCCCTTGTAAAGAGCCTGCGCCCGTTCTCCCGCAACACCTCCACCGGCAACCCCGGCCCACCGAGCGCCGCGAGGGCGTCCTCGAAGATGGCGCCCTTGGGTACCGCGACCCGCAGCCCGCTCACGAGAGCACCCTCCCGGCCACCTTCTCGGCCGGGGTCGGCTCGAACTCGCCGCCGGTTTCGGCCGGGGCGAGCTTCGACGCCCCTCGGGCGCCGGATACCCGACCCAGGAGGCCTCGACCGAGATGGCGTAGTCGAGGGCTGCCTCGGGGGCAAGGTCATCGGCCAGGTGAAGGACCGGGACGCCTGAGGCGCGGAGCTGCGCGGCGAGCCGGGTGGCCTCGACGGCACCGCCGACCAGGACAGCAAACGGCGGGGGCTCCCTGTCGGGCAGAACAGACATCAGCCGTTCGAGGGAGATCGCGAAGCCGGTGGCCGGGAGCGGCTCGCCGAAGCGCCGCAGCAGGTTGTCATAGCGTCCTCCGTTCGCCACGGTGAAGCCGAGGCCGGCTGGCGTAAACTTCGTAGACTGCGCCGGTGTAGTAGTTGTGGCGTCCGATCAGGCCGAAGTCCAGCATCACCGAATCGAGGTGCCCGCCGGCGTCGAGGTGAGCCAGGATCTCGCGCAGGTTCTCAAGCGCCGCCACCGCTTCGCCCTCCGCGTAACGTTCGGCCATCTGCATGATGGAGGCGTCCGTGGCGGGACCGACGAGGCGAGGTATCTCCCGGACCCCGGCGGCCTCGTCAGGGATGTCCGGTGAGATCTCGTCCACCCGCACGAGGTCCTTGGCGGCGAGCGCCGCGAGTAGTTCGGAGGCGAGCCTCCGGGGCGACCCGGCGCAGATACCCCTCGTAGAACGCGCGTCTGTCCGAGCACCAGGACGAAGTCCCGCGGGGCGCGAGAGACCCAGGCTCTGAAGCGTCTCCACGAGTAGAGCGATGGTCCCGGCGTCTTCGCCGGGCTCGCCGAGCCGACGACCTCGACGCCGGCCTGGTGGAACTCCGCGCTCTGGCCGTGGCCAACGCCGGCTCGCCGGTAGACCGGTAGGCTGTAGGAGAGCTTGTGCGGTGTTGGGGCTGTTGCGCAGGCGCTGGGCCACGAGACGCGCGATCGGGGTTGTCATCTCGGGGCGCAGCAGGAGCATCTGGTTGTCCGGATCGAAGAGCTTGTAAGGAGGCGTCGCGCAGTTTTGGCTCCTCGACCACCTCCGAGTACTCGAGGGCCGGTGTGATCACCTCCCTGAACCCGTGCAGCCTGAAGCGTCCCAGTATCCTCGCCTGGACGTCCAGCAGCCGCGTGGACTCGGGCGGCAGGATGTCCCGCGTGCCCGGCGTCGTCGTGAATTTTCTGGTCGCGCCACTCTGCATCGAACCGCTATCTTAACCGATGCATTGTCCTTTACGAACCGCGAGAATAATCCACTTTATGCCCTGGCTTGCGAAGGCTTGTTGGAGCCAAGCTCGCGGCTCGTCGGCCAGCAAGCCTTCGGAAACCGAAAATACGATGTTTGCGTGATGCACCAAATTTCTTCAACATGTAAGTTACAAAGACCAGGCAACGGGGAAAATGGACGACGCCCCGGGAACGGCGAATGCGAGGCGTCGCCAACACGGACTGGAGGAGACTCTCCTCCAGGGGGACGATTTCATGGCTGGTGAGATGGCACCAACCTCATCGCCCACGGTGCGGGGTCCGGGCGGGACCTCACCCCGCCTGCCCATGGCGCGGCTCGACCACGAACTGGTAGACCGTAGCGGAATTAGGACGACCGAGGTTGTCCGCGTCTGGCTGCTCGGCGGCTTTCGGGTGTCGGTTGGATCTACAACCGTCGATGCGCACGATTGGCGGCTAAAGAAGGCGGCGGGGCTGGTAAAGCTGCTGAGCGCCACCGCGATCTGCGCCACCGAGCCGTAAAGCGACAGACCGACCGAAACGGGATCACGCCTGTTAGAAAGGTGCGTGGTTGGTAGAGACGACCCGGCGGGTCGTCTCTACGGGGTTCGGGCAGGCGGGGACGGTGAACCCAGACGTCCCGCGTCCGTGGGTTGTTGCCGACCCTGCTGGCCACGATCCAATGCATCGAACCGCTGCATTGAACGATAGGCTCCTGGAGATCGCCTATTCGAAGACGACGGTGCGGTCGCCGTCTACGAGGATGCGATCCTCGAGGTGCCAGCGGACGGCGCGGGCGAGGACGCGCCGCTCGACCTCGCGCCCGACCCTGATCAGGTCCTGCACGGTGTCGCGGTGGGTCACGTGGGCAACGTCCTGGTGGATGATCGGACCCGCGTCGAGCTCCGCCGTAACGTAGTGGGCGGTGGCGCCTATGGTCTTCACGCCCCGATCGTGGGCCCTGCGGTAGGGGTCGGCTCCAGCGAACGCAGGGAGGAACGAGTGGTGGATGTTGATGACCCGGCTCGGGTAGGCCTCCACAAAGGCCGGCGTGAGGATCTGCATGTATCGGGCGAGTACGACGACGTCCACGTCGTTCTCGGACAGGAGACGGAGGATCTCCGGCTCCTGCTTTGCCTTGGTCTCGATCGTCACCGGCAGGTGGTGGAAGGGGATGCCGTATTGTTCGGCACGCGAGGCCAGGTCGCGGTGGTTGGAGACGACGAGCGGGATCTCCGCGTCGAGCTCGCGCGCGTCCCAGCGCCACAGGAGGTCTATGAGGCAATGGTCGTAGCGGGAGACCAGGATCGCCATCCGCTTCGGCGTGCCGGTGTGGGACACGCGCCAGGCCATCCCATAGCGGCGCGCAAGCGGAGCGAAAGCGCCTGCGAACTCCTCGCGCGCGAGGCCGAAGCCTTCGCCCTCTATCTCGAGACGCATAAAGAAAGTTTCGGAGTCGCTCACGTACTGGTCGGCAGAGAGGATGTTGCCGTCGTGCATGGAGACAAAGGAGGAGATGGCCGAGATCAGGCCTTTCCTGTCCGGACACGAGATGAGGAGTCGCACGTTGTTCGCCATGGGCGGTTATCGTAGGGAGCGCGGCGGCGAGCCGCAAGGTTGTCCCTGACGCGTACCGTTCGGTGCTTACCCATCCCAGCTCGACGGCACGCGGCTGAGGCTTTCAACTACAATGCTGCTGTCATCGACCTGCGTTGGGACCAGTGGAGGATAGTCGAGGGGAGAGAAAGGCGACCGCGCTCGCCAGATCGACCCGCCACTTCGTTGAGATCTTCGTCCCAGCAGGCCAACGAACGGAGGAATCATGCCCGAGACCAACGTGATCGCCGTCTCCTTCGGGGAGGAGAGCAAGGCCTACCAGGGCCTCAGCGTCCTCAGGGACGTCGCCGCCTCAGGACGCGTCGGGCTGCGTAGCGCCGCCATCGTGGAACGCGACGAGGCGGGGGGCCTCAGCATTCCGGAGTCCGTCAACCCCGAGGCCGGAGAGAGAACGCTCGGGGGCAGCCTGATCGGGCTTTTCGTTGGCATCCTGGGCGGCCCCGTGGGGATGCTCATCGGCTGGGGCACCGGCACCCTCATCGGCGGCGCGCTCGACGTCCAAAGGTCGGCCCAGAGCGAGGACGTTATGGCCGAGTTCGGCCAGGCGATACCGCCTGGCACCGCGGCACTGGTTGCCGAGGTGGACGAAGATGACATCAGGGTCATCGACTCCGAGATGGGCGAGCTCGGTGGCACGGTGATTCGCCGTTCCGCGGACGAGGTTCTCGCGGAGCTGGAAGCCGCCCACGCCGCAGCAGAGGCAGCGGAGCGCGAGGCTCGCCAGACCGTGCGGGAGCACAAGAAGACCGAGCGCCACGAGGAATACGAGGAGCGCAAGGAGGCTCTGCGCAAGAAGCTTGGCCTAGAGTAGCAGGCTTTCATGTCGGCCGGCACGTGGACGCGCCACCCCGTCCGTCTGCGCGAGGGAATCAGGCTTGAGGCGTCGGGCGTCTGAGGTTGCTGGGATCAGAGATCGAGTAGGACGCGTGATCCCTATTCGCGTCGGGAACGTCAGCCCTGGCGTCGGATCTGGGTGACGGGCGGGTCGTAGAAGAGGTCGAGCAGCCAGTCGGCGGCGATCCTGACGCGGCTGTTGGGGCTCTCGAGCTTGTAGAGGTAGGTGGCCCGCCAGAAGAGCGCGGCTATAAAGCCGCTGAACTTCACGCCCATGACATCGTTGACCGCGAACTCGCTCCCTAACTCCACGAGTTGACCGAGCGCCTTGTACTTGAAAGGTTCGGGCTCTTCGCCGTCGATGACAGCAAGCACGTTCCTGGCCACGGCCTCGCCCTCCTGCACCGCCGCCTGGGCGTTCGGCGGTACCGGCTTTCCGTTCGCGTCCACGGTGGCGGCGCTGTCGCCGATGCCCCAGACATTGTCGTGGCCCCGCACGCGCAGGAAGCGGTCCACCTCGAGGCCCTTTCGCTGGTCGTGGGGGAAGGGCAGGTCCTCGAGCTTCACGCTCGCGCGGGCCCCGGCGGTCCAGATCACGTTCTCCGCGGCGATCTCGCGTCCGTCGTTCAGTATCACCGTCTCCGCGGTGACCTCCCTGGCCTTGACGTTGTTGAGCACCTCGACGCTGATGTCCGCGAGCTTCTTGCGGGCGACGCGACGCAATGCGGGGTCAAGCTCCTTCAGGATCTCCTTGTTGGCGTCGACGAGTATGATCTTGGTCCGGTGCGGGCCGATGTTCGGGTAATCCGGCACCAGCAGGTCGTGTACGAGGCTGTGCAGCTCCGCGGCGACCTCCACACCGGTTGCGCCACCTCCTATGATGACAAAGGTGAGCCTGGAGTCGGGAACGTCGCCTCCCGCGAGCGTCGTCTCCTCGTAGCGCTCGATCACGCGGTTGCAGATCCGCTCCCCGGCGTCGATGCCCTTGATGCTAATGCAGTGCTCCTCCACGCCAGGGATACCGAAGTACGCCGGCTCCGCGCCGAGCGCCAGGATCAGGTGCTCGTAAGGGAACTCCCGCCCATCGGCCATGACGATGTTGTTATCCGGGTCGACGCCGTCGAGCGTGGCCCTCCGGAAGCTGGCGCCGAGACGGATGAGCGCCCTCCTCAAGGGCTGCGCGACGTTGTGGGTCTGCACGTCGCTGCTGATGACGCCGGCGAGCATCGGCCAGAAGGTGAAGTAGTTCTCCCTGGAGACGAGCATGACGCCGACGTCGTCGCGGTGTCTGGAGAGCTTGCAGAGCGTCTCCGCCGCCTTGTAGCCGGCGAACCCCCCGCCCACTACCAGGACACGGTTGGGGAAGTCCTTGTAGGGCACCCTCTCCCATGCCTCGTACCTCGGCCCTTTCCGGAACGCCCGCCGCAGCGCCTCCGCGGCCACGGCGCCCCCTCCAACGGCGAGGGCACCCTTGAGTAGCCCATTCATCGTAGCTGTTCCATCTTCGAGCGGTCTCCGATCTTCAGGCCCACACGTCGCACTCGGGCGCGCGGCGACGAGCATCCCGCCGCGGACAGAGCTAGCTTACCCCGAGGCTGCGAGAAGTAACCGGAAGCTTGCGCTACTACCCTGGTTGCGAGGTGTTCCGGTCCGTGCTCCGCTTGACCAGGACGTTCACGCCGTAGAGGACCAGACCCACGAGCAGCAGCAGACCGGCCACGTAGAAGACCGCGATGTCGGTAAAGGCCTGGTAGATCAGGAGCCCAGCTGCGATCGCTCCCCCGAGGATCGGGAACACGGTCGGAGTGCGGAAGTGCTCGTGGCCTACGTCGTCGCGGCGCAGCACTAGCACGGAGATGTTGACCATCACGAACGCCGTGAGGAGCAGCACCACGGTGGTGCTGCCTAGCGTTCCGAGTGCCTCGTCGTTGCGCCCGATGGTCACGAGGACCAGGAGGGCGATCGTGGTAGTAAAGAGGATCGACACCCACGGGGTGCGGCGCCCCGGGTGCACCCTGGAGAACGCGGACGGCATCACGCCCTGGTCTCCCATGCCGTAGATAATTCGGGAGGCCATGATCATGTTGATCAGGGCCCCGTTCGAGACGGCGAGGAGCGCAATGGCCGCGAAGAGCTTGGTCGGTATGGCTATGGGGCTTCTCTCCACGACCTCGAGTAGAGGCCCGCTCGACTCGGCGAGGGCCCCCGTTGGGACAACCATGGATGCGGTAAAGGTAACCAGGAGGTAGACGATGCCGGCGATGATCAGGGCTCCGAAGATGGCGCGCGGGTAGTTCCTGCTCGGGTTCTGGGTCTCTTCCGCCACGTTGACCGAGTCGTCGAAGCCTATCAGGGCGTAGAACGCGAGCACGGTACCTGCGAGAAGGGCGGTCAGGACGCTGGTCCCCTCCTTGAACTCGAACGCCCGGCTCGGATCCCCTTCCCCGGTCGAGAGAGCCGCCACGCCTATCGCGACGATTAGGATGAGGCCGGTGATCTCGACGCAGGTCAGTATCACGTTGATCCTCACCGACTCGGAGATGCCGTAGAAGTTGATGCAGCCGATCAGCACCATGAAAACGAGCGCCGCACCGATTATCGGCACGGAGATGAACTGCGCCAGGTAGTCGCCGCTGAAGGCCAGGGTCAGGGTACACGCCGACGTGATTCCTGACGCCATCACCGCGAACGCCACCATGAAGCTTATGAACTGGTTTCTGAAAGCGTTGTTGATGTAGGTCGCCGACCCACCAGCCCGCGGGTACTTGGTCACGAGCTCGGCGTAGGACGACGCCGTGAAGATTGCGAGCACGAACGCGCAAAGGAAGGCCGCCCAGATGGCCCCGCCGACCAGCGCCCCGACCTCCCCGACCAGCGCGTAGATCCCCGCCCCGACAATGTCACCAAGAATGAAGAAGAGCAACAGGTACGGCCCTATGCCTCGTTTTAGGTCCGGGTGCTCCCTCTCGTGAGATACGGATTCGTCCATCCGCCCCTCCTCCCTCCTGGCCGACTCTCCCCACGCGCTGTGCGTCCAATTCTAGTCACGGCCCGGCAAGCCGGTCAAGATAGGGTTGCTACGGCAGCTTGACCCACGGCTCCTCGCCGTCTTCGGAGCCGTAGGCGGACCGCTCCTCCGCGACCGCCAGCCCATCCCTCCGTAGGCTGTCCACCACGCCGGAGATCCACGGTAGGTCTTCGTCCTCGAACCCGTCGCGCAAACGGCGTCCAAGGTCCCGCAGGGCGATGCCCTGACCGCTCGCGGCCGCGTCCTCGCGCAGATGGGCGAGCACCCTGCCGCGATGGTACCGATTGGTGTCCTGGTACCTGTAGCCGGATTCCTTCCTCGAGCCACGCGGCAGCGCCGCGAGGGCGGATCCCAAGCGGGGACGCGCGCGACACTGGGCCCGCACGGGGCAGTCGTCGCACGCGGGCCTGCGGGCGGAGCAACGCGTGGCGCCGAACTCCATCAGCGCCTGGTTCCACTCCCAACCCCCTCCGGGGGGCACGAGACGGCCCGCCACGTCTAGAAGCTCACGGTCGGTGGCGGTTGGGTTGGGAACGTCGGGGCCAACGAAGATCCGGTGCAGGACCCGGCGCATGTTGGTGTCCAGGAACGCAACGTCCTTCTCGAAGGCGAAGCAGGCGACGGCGCCAGCCGTGTACGGCCCGACGCCGGGCAACTTGATGAGTGACGCCGGATCCGACGGCACCTTGCCGCCGTGTTCCTCGACTATGATGCGCGCGCTGCGGTGCAGGTTCACTACGCGCCTGTAACGTCCGAGATCGCCCCACGCCCGTATCGCGTCGGCGACCGGCGCCAGCGCCAGGGCCTCCACGGTCGGGAACCGTTCGAGGAACCGTTCGTAGAAGGGGATGGCCCTGACGACCTGGATCTGCTGCAGCATCACCTCGGAGACAAGCACCCGCCAGGGATCTCGGGTGTTTCGCCAGGGGAGGTCACGGCCGTGCTCCCGGTAGGCGGAGATCAAGGCCTCGCGCACGGCCTCGACCTTCTTCTTGTTCAGACGCCGCCTTCGAGGAGAACTCTTCTTGCCCACCCGCGGAGTCTAATGGCCCGCCCCTCGTCCACAAGAGGCTCTTGACGGCACCCCGGCCTATGGTTCAACGGATCAAGCCACCGTCCGTGTTACCAGAACTGGGCAATGCGCATGCTTGACGACGGATTCGGCGACGCTCCCCACGGCCGCGCGCTTGAATGGTCCCTCGCCGCGGCTCCCCAGCACGATCAGCCCGGCATCGAGTTCCTCCGCGAGGCGCACTATCTCCGCGTCCGGCCGTCCGACCTCGGCGTGGGCTTCGGTCACGTTGCCCCCCGCGTCCGTGATCCGGCGAACCTGTTCGTCGAGAACCTCGCGCGCGTTCTGCACGGCGTGTTCGTGCAGCTTCTGTCTCAGGGCGGGATCCACGAGGTCCACGACGGAGAGCATCCCCTGCACGGCGTAAACGCTCGAGATGGGCGCGACGTGGACCAGGTGCAACTCGAGGTCGAGCTTGCGCGCCAGATCCATAGCCACCCGGCCAGCGCGACGAGCCTCGAGTGAGCCGTCGGTGGCCAGCAGCACGAGACTCCCGAACACTGTTTCCTCGTTCAGTGCCCGAGTATCGCCAGCAGACCGGCGACGAGAAGGGCAACGCAGGCCGCAGCCGCGAGGATGGCCACCGCCGCGTAGGATAGGCCACCCTGGTTGTTTGAGCGGGCCTCGCTGTAGCGACCGAGCCCAACCAGGGTTAACCCGAAAAAGAGGACGAGGGCGTTGGCGCCGAGAAAGGTGACCGCGGCGACCGTGAGAAGGGCGGGGATGTCGACCAGCTCGCTCATGCCGCTCCTCCTGGCGCGCCGAGCGGCGGTGCCACCGGGCCCACGTCGTTGACGTTGTCTGCTGTCACGGGATCACGCCGGGAAGCGATCCACAACGCGCCGGCCGCCGCCCCGGCCACTATCGAGACGAGCACCACGCCCGTCGTGGGACCGAGGAACCTGACGGCTAGGCCTGCCGTGGCGGCCATCGCCGCCGCCCCTGGCAGGGTGAGTACCCAGGCGACCGCTATGCTGCCGAAGACGCCCCAGTTTATGGAAGCGAAGCTCCTGAACCTGCCCAGGCCGGAGCCCACGACGCCACCGGAGATTACCTGGGTCGTGGAGAGGGAGAACCCGAGGGTCGCCGACGCGAGAATAGCGGCGGCACAGGCAGTCTCCGCGCCGAATCCCTGCGGCGGCGCGATGTCGCATACCCGGTTTCCGAGCGTGCGGATGATGCGCCAACCACCCATGTAGGTGCCGAATGCGATCGCCGTCGCGGAGGACACGATAACCCACATCGGCACCGTGAATTCCTCCCCACCGGGCAGGAACCCGCCCGCGATCAGCGCGAGCACTATGATCCCCATCGTCTTCTGGGCGTCGTTTGTACCGTGCGCCAGGGCGACGAGCGTGGCCGAGCCGATCTGACCCCACTTGTATCCCCTGTCCGCGTACTCATCTGGCAAGCCGCGCACGATCCGGTACGCCAAGTATGTCGCCGTTGCGGCGACGACCGCGGCGATCAGGGGCGCCGCGACCGCGGGGACCAGCACGAGCGCCAGGAGCCCAGACCACTCCACCCCGCCGAGTCCCGCGGCGACCAGCGTCGCGCCAACGACGCCGCCTATAAGGGCGTGTGATGAACTGGAGGGCAGCCCCAGGTACCAGGTGATCAGGTTCCACAGTATCGCCCCGATGAGCCCGGCGAAAACCACCGCCGGTGAGATCGCGTTGGACGACACGAGCCCCTCGGCTATCGTCGCCGCGACCGAGATGGAGAGAAACGCGCCAACGAAATTGAGGGCTCCGGCGAGCGCCACGGCGGCCCTGGGGGGGAGCGCTCCGGTGGCGACCGTGGTGGCCATCGCGTTGGCGGTGTCGTGAAACCCGTTCGTGAAATCGAAGACCAGCGCCACAACCACGACGATCACTATCAGCACCAACGCGCCGTCCACCGCACCCCCGATTCGCGCCGCCACCACACTTTCCGCAGCGCATGATACACCTGAGACACTTACCTGCGCATCGGGGACCTACACCATCGCATCAGGTACGCTCCCACACCCTAGCGAGCGAGGGAACGAACCGCTCGGGCCAGGAGCCCCATGGCCCGAGCACCGACCCAGAATCTCCTAGCGACGAGGGCACCCGGCAGGGTTGATGCCTCAGGTTCATTGTCTTCGCTACGGCGGTTCTAGAAGGGGTTTTCCCTCCTCGAGAACCGATTCAGAGCAGGCTCGCGAGGCGCCCCACGCCCTCCCCTATCTGCTCGGGGGTCACGGCGCAGAAGGGCAGCCGCACGAACCTGTCACCCGGAAGGGAGCCGCCGTCGTCGGGGTCCGCGAAGAACGCCGCCCCGGGCGTGAGCACGAGCCCTCGCTCCATTGCCCGATCCACCAGGTTCTCGGTGTTGGCGTCCTCGGACAGGATGACGCTCACGAAGAAGCCGCCGTCGGGAACGAAGGCCTGGGCGTCGGGCAGGTCGCGGCGCACCGCCTCGGCCATAGCCTTCCAGCGCGGCGTGTACAGGTCCTTCAGGCGATCTATGTTCGGCTGGAGCAGGCCACGGCGCAGATACTCAGCGACGGCGGCCTGCGTCGGGAGCACCGGGGAGAGGTAGGTGTCCTCGCCGAGCTTGGTAAGGGCGCCGATCAGGTCTGGGGGCGAGATCATGAACCCTACGCGGATGCCCGGGCTGAGGAGCTTGCTGAACGAGCTCATGGTCAGGACGCGCGAGGGATCTATCTCGCGCAACATCGGCAGATCCTCCCCCCCGTAGCGCAGCTTGCGGTAAGGGATGTCTTCGATGACGAAGAACCCGTAAGAGTTCGCCAGCTCGACCACCCAGCGCCGCTTCTCGAGCGAGAGCGTCGCGCCTGCGGGATTCTGGAAGTCCGGCACCAGGTACAGGAACGCGGGCACCTCGCGCTGCAGCGCGGCCTCGAGCCGTTCGACGCTGATACCGTCCTCCTCGAGCGGGATACCTATGGCCCGCGCGCCCCGCCTCCGAAACGTCGTGATCGCGCGGTCGTAGCTCGGCTGCTCGGTATAGACCGCCATGCCAGGGCTGACCAGGTAGGCCGAGACGAGGTCCTGCAGCTGCAACGACCCGTTGCCGACCAGGATCTGGTCCTCTTCGACGCCGTACTCGGCGGCCAGCTCGCGCCTGAGCGGCGCGTATCCTGGCTGCTGCCCGTACTGCAACACGATCGCCGGGTCTTGCGTGACCGCCGCCTCGAAGCACTCGCCCAGCTCCTCGGTCGGGAACGCCTCGGGCGGCGGGACGCCACGCGTGAACACGATCCTATCGTCCATGCAACCCTACCTCTCTTCGTTTCCTCGATCCATGATTCTCCACGTGGCCGGGGACGGATGCAACCTTCGGACACCTGGCCGCCCGAAGGTCACGGCGTCTCATCCGACGGCGTCAGCATGAACCACTCCACGAAGTCCCTGCAGCGTCCGCCTTCGTCGAATTCGAGCATCCACAGGTTGCAGTAGATGTCTCCGTTCGCGTACGCGGTGGTGCCGGTTGCAACCGCGCGGTCGCCCGCGACCAACTCCGGCCTATACCTTGCCTCCCACGACCCGTCAGGATCCCGGTCCTCGAGCCAGCTGGAGACTATGGCACCACGCCCGTGCAGCCGGTCGTCCCACGGGTGGAAGGCGTAGGTGGCGTCCTCGGCAAAAAGTGCCGCGATCGACGCCGGATCGTAGGTACGCCAGGCCTCGACGTAGTCGTCCAGCCAGGCCTGCACTTCCTCGTGATTCATAAACGGGCTCCTTCTGGCTCGACGATAGTCGTCTGCCGTACGACAGAGAATGAGAAACCGGGGGCCAGCCGTTCGGTGCTCAAGAGGACGGGCCGGCCAGCGGTCCCGGCATCGAGTCCTGTCCGTGGGCCTCCTTCCACCTGGCAACGAACTCCTCGCTATCCTCGGTGCGAGAGCGCGGTAGCCCGTCATCCGTGAAGAAGGAACTAACGTGGCCCTCGAAACCGTAGTGGGCCACAGGCCGCAGACGGCCCGGCTCGTCGAGGCTACCGACCGTCAGGTGGATCTCCCCCGCCTCCCGGTCCTCGAACGAAAGCGGGGTGCCGCATTCCCGGCAGAAGCCGCGACGCGCGATCTTCGAGGAGCGGAAGTAGGCCGGCTCCCCGCGCTCCCAACGAACCGATCCCTGCGGCGCGAAGAAAAACGCGCCGAAAAGGTTACCGAACGCCACCTGGCACATGCGACAGTGGCAGTAATACGCCTCGTCGTCGTCTACCTCGGCCAAGTAACGAATCGAGCCACACTGGCAGCCGCCGCGCAACGTAATTCTTCCAGCAGACAAAGCCACCTCGTTTCCCAAACAAGCAACGACCTGAGTTTACACGCACGGGCGCAGATCCCCTGATCCCGCAAGCCAAGCAAAGGCAAACTCGACCTCAGGCCTGCTAACTGAAACTTCTAGGAAACCTGTTCCATCTCCGGCTCGGCGGCCCGAGGCTTCGCGTAGGTTATGCACCTCGGACCGAGCACCTGCTTGAGCTCAGCGTGCAGGTCGGATGAGTCTTCGACGGCCCCGATACGCTCTTCGAGGTCTCCCTCGCTCGAGACCAGATACAGCGGGCTGCCGCCGCGGTGGCGGCCGACGATCTCGAAGGCCTTCTCGGCGGCCGAGCGCGGAAGGTCCACGAAGCAGGCGGCGTGGAGAAAGACGGGTTCCAGGCCCGGCTCAAGGTGCAGCTCCTCCATCTCCAGCGCCACTATCCTGGGGATCCCCTCCTTGCGCTCGACGCGCCCCTTCACCTTGAGCACGGCGTCTTCCCTGACGCACTCCGCGCAACTCGCGAAGACCCGCGGAAAGACGATGACCTCGGCCAGCCCTCGCGTGTCGTCGAGCTGCAGCATCGCCATCTGATCCCCTTTTCGGGTGGTGTTGACCCGAACCGAGGTGGCGAGCCCCCCGACCCACACGACCGCCCCGTCCCGGCAGCTCTCCAGCTCCGAGACGGTCGTGTCGGCGTGCTTCTTCAGCTTGTGCAGGACCGGGCGCAGCGGATGATCCGAGACAAATAGCCCCAGGGTCTCCTTTTCCCACTCGAGGCTCTCGCGACTGTCGTCCTCCAGGGCGGGGATCTCGGGCTTGGGAGGCGCGAGGTCTGCCAGCTCGGCGGAGTCGAACATGCAGAACTGGTCGTCGTCGCCCGTAGCCTTGCTCTTTGCCACCCTCTCGACAGCCTGTCCGTGGACCGAGAGCATGGCCGCCCGCGGGTGTCCGGTCCAGTCGAACGCCCCGCACTTTATGAGCGACTCGAGGGCGCGCTTGTTGATTGTGCTCGCCCCGACGCGCTCGCAGAAGTCGAAGACGTCTTCGAAGGGGCCGTCCTCCTCGCGCGCTGCGATGATCGCCTCGACGCAGGACTCCCCGACGTTCTTCACGGCAGAGAGCCCGAAGCGAATGGTGTCGCCGACCGCCGTGAAGCGGCGACCGCTCTCGTTGACGTCGGGCGGCAGTACATCTATCTTCATCGCCCGCGCCTCGGCGACGTACTGCGGCACACGGTCCTTGGTGTTCATCACGCTGCTCATGAGGGCGGCCATGTATGCCTCGGGGTAGTGCGCCTTGAGGTAAGCAGTCTGGAAGGCGAGGAACGAGTAACACGCCGAATGGCTCTTGTTGAAAGAGTAGCCACCCGCCTTCTCCATCCAGTTCCAAAGCTCCTCGGCGGCCTCTGGCGCCACCCGGTTCTTCGAGCAGCCATCGATGAACTTGTCCCTTAGCGGCGCAAGCAGCTTGACGTTCTTCTTGCCAATGGCTTTCCTCAGGGTGTCGGCCTCGCCCGGGGTGAAACCGCCGAGGGACTTGGAGATCTCCATCAGCTGCTCCTGGTAGGCGGCCACCCCGTAGGTTGGCTCCAGGATGGGCTTCAGGCGGGGGTCGAGGTACCGCACGCTCGCGGGGTCGTGCTTGCCGCGCTTGAAGTTGGGGATGTAGTCCATGGGCCCGGGACGGTACAGCGCGTTGAGGGCGACCAGGTCGTCGAAACGGTCGGGTTTGACCTCCTGCAGCATGCGCTGCATCCCACCAGACTCGAACTGGAAGACGCCGAACGTGTCGCCCCTCGCGAAGAGCTTCAGGGCCTTCTCGTCGTCCAGCGGGATGGTGCGAATGTCCACCTCCTCGCCAGTCAAAGCCTTGATAGATCCGAGCGTCTCCTCGATCACGTCCAGGTTCCTCAGGCCCAGGAAGTCCACCTTCAACAGCCCTAGCGCCTCCACGTCGCCCATGGGATGCTGGACCATAACCGAGCTCTCGTCCCGCGCGACGCGCTGCAGAGGAACGATGTCCGTCAGGGGCTCCTCGGAGATCACCACGCCGGCCGCATGGGTCCCCGCGTGGCGGGCGAAGCCCTCGATCTCGAACGCCGTGTCGAGGACCTGCCTCGCGGCCTCGTCCCTCTCCACGAAGCGGATGATGTCCCGCGCGGCGCCCGGGTGCTTCTCCCCCGCCGCGTAGCCGTCCTCGCCCGGCGTGAGCACGTCGCGCAGCGTGGTCCCGACTGGTTTCTCCGGTATGAACTTGGCCAGCTTGTCCGTGTCGGAGTAGGGGTACTGGTAGATCCTGCCTGCGTCGCGGATTGCCGCCTTCGCCCCGATGGTCCCGAACGTGATGATCTGGGCCACGTGCTCGTGCCCGCCGTACTTGTCCGTGACGTAGCGCATCACCTCGCCGCGCCCCTGCACGGAGAAGTCTATGTCCACGTCGGGCATGCTGATCCGGTCCGGGTTGAGAAAGCGCTCGAACAGGAGCGAGTACTCGAGAGGATCGAGGTCCGTGATCTCCAGCCCGTAGGCCACGATGGCCCCGGCCGCGGACCCGCGACCGGGGCCAACGGCTATCTTGCGGTCCTTCGCGTATTTGACGAAGTCCCAGACGATGAGGAAGTAGTCTGCGAAGCCCATCTTCGCGATGGTCGCCAGCTCGAAGTCGAGCCTGCGCCTTATCTCGGGCGTGATCCCCCCGTAGCGCCTCGCGAGCCCCTCCTCGCAACGCTCGCGCAGGTAGTCGTCAGCCGTGTACCCCGCCGGCTTGGGGAAGTTGGGGAGCCTTGTCTTGCCCAGCTCTATCCCGACGTCCTCGACCAGGTCGACGACCTTGATGGTGTTGTCCAGCGCCTCCGGGTGGTTCGGGAAGAGCCCGGCCATCTCCTCGGCCGACTTGACGTAGAACTCCTCGCCCGTGAACTTCATCCGCTTGGGGTCGCTGTGGAACTTGCCCGTGCCGATGCAAAGGAGCGCGTCGTGCATCCTGGCGTCGCTCCTCGCCGTGTAGTGGGAGTCGTTAGTCGCGACGAGGTCTATCCCGGTGTCTTTGTGCAGCCGGATCAGGCCCTCGTTCACCCGTTTCTGCTCGGGGATCGCCAGGTGGTCCTGCATCTCGAGGTACACCGCATCGAATATCTCCGCGTACTCGAGCACGATCCGCCTGGCCTCGTCGATGCGCCCCTCCAGGATGCGCGTGGGCACCTCGGCGCTCAGGCAGCCAGACAGGCAGATGATCCCCCGCCCGTGGCGCCGCAACAACTCCATGTCCACGCGTGGCTTGCGGTAGAAGCCCTCGAGGTAGCCGGCCGTGCAGAGCTTTATGAGGTTCCCGTAGCCCTCGGCCGTACGCGCGAGGAGGGTGAGATGATAGTAGGGCGCGCGGCTGCGGTCGTACCGGTCGGCCGCCACGTACACCTCGCAGCCCATGATCGGCTTTATGCCGGCGGCCTTCGCCTCCTTGTAGAACCTGACGGCCCCGTACATCACGCCGTGGTCGGTGAGCGCGATCGCCGGCATGTTCTCCGCCTTCGCGAAGGAAACCAGATCCCTGATGCGGCTCGCCCCGTCGAGCATCGAGTACTCGGAGTGGCAGTGCAAGTGCGCGAAAGCGCCGCCCGACGAGCCCCCCAAACCTTCTCCTCCCGTAGTAAAAGGCTCCGGCGGCGCCAGCCAGATCGACCGCGCCGCCTATGCCCATTCTCCCGTCCATCCCGGACGAAAAGGACTATACGAAACCAGGAAGCGACTTGTCTACCCCCTAGACCGGAGGTTGAGGTTTAATTTGCAGGACTTTTCAGGCAGGCCGCGGGCCGGCCCGCGGCCTGCCTGCACGCTGCCCAAAAGAGCAGCGTGCGGAGTAGCCGGCTGCGTCGGCTACTCCTCCTCGTCGTCGCGCCAGAGGAGCCAGTTCAGGGCTATCTGGGCGCTAAGGATCGCGAAGAGGAGGGCGAATAGGCCGTTGCGGAGGTCGTGGATCCAGGCCGTGTAGACGACCAGGGCCGAGGAGATAGCGAGCGCGGCGAGGACGAAGATGAGGGTGATGCCGAGCACGAACCACCTGAAGGTCCGGCCGACGCTGCCGTCCGGGCTGATCCTTTGTTGCGGGTCCTCGGTGCTCGGGCTCAACTCCCTCAGTCCTGTTTGCCGGTGGTCTTCTCGGTAGAGGAGCCCTTCTTCTCAGAGGAACTTTCCTTCTTGGTCGACTCGCCGTTCTTGGCTGACTCGGTCTTCTGGGAACCGCTGCCCTTGTAGTCGGTCGAGTAGAAGCCGGAACCCTTGAACGCGATGCTTACCGGTTGCATGACCTTCCTGACCGGCGCGCCGCACTCCACGCAGGTGGTCAGGGGATCTTCTGCGAGCTTCTGCATCACGTCGAAGATGTGCCCGTTCTCGCACTTGTACTCGTAGATCGGCATCCGGCCTCCACTGCTTACAAACCCACAACCTTCAGATTATACCGTCCCTGGGGCCGCCGGATAGCCGCAGCCTCAAACGTGTCTAAGGGCGCCGGGTCGGGTCGAGGTCCTCGGAGCCGAAATCCTGTTCCATACGCTCGCGCGCGGCCTCCACCAGGCGTGGGCTCGAGATGATCTCGTCCACCTCGACCTCCGACGCGTTACGCCGCACGTATTCTTCGTTGACTATCTCCTGCAGACCGGCGCCGTCGCCGAGCCGGTGGATGATGTAGCCGATGACCCTGTCCTCGCGGTGGGACTGAAACTCGGGGCTGAAAAGGCGGTCCCAGAAGGATCGCTTCTTGCTTTCCTCAGACATCCGGCGCTCCTCTCTAACCCGTTTGTGGGCCTCCGGCCACGAGTATAGCGCCGCGACCGGCTACGCAGGAGAGCCAGCAAGCCGGTCGCCGAAAGAAGATCTCTGGTACCACAAATACGCCAATTGAGTGATCAATGCAGCCAGATCCAGGTGTAAGATGCTCTCGTTACATGATCTGGAGGGGGCCACGTTCTCCTTCGGGCATAGGGCGAGAGGGATGCCACAGCGACTCATGGTAAAGAAGCGGCGCCATTCCGAAGGTCTCGCGAACGCCGGTGAGCCCACCGTCCGCATCCGGCTTCTAGGTGGCTTCGAGGTCTCCGTGGGTACCCGACTCATCGAGGCAAACGGCTGGCGCCTCAAGAAAGCGGGTAGCCTCGTGAAGCTCCTCGCCCTGACGCGCGGGCACAGGTTGCACCGGGATCTAATAATGAACCTTCTCTGGCCCGACCTCGGAGCTACGTCGGCAGCCAACAATTTGCACCGCACCCTACACGTCGCCCGCAAGACCCTGGACCCTCACGCCCCAGCCTCCAGCACGCGCTACCTGCGTTTGACGGACCAGCAGATCGAGCTGTGCCGGAGAGGAACGGTCTGGGTGGACGCGGTGGTCTTCGAACAAGCTGCGGCCGCCGCGGTACGCACCCGCTACCCTGCAGCCTATACGGCCGCGGCGGACCTTTATGCGGGAGATCTCCTGCCCGGTGATCTCTACGAGCCCTGGGCGGAGGAGCGGAGGACAAGCCTGCGGCAGGCGTACCTATCGCTGCTCCTGGGGAGGGCAGAGCTACACGAGGAGAGCGGGGACCAGGCCGCGGCGAAAGAGGCCTTGAGGAGGGCGGTAGACGAGGACAGGGGGAACGAAGAGGCGCACGCCGGCCTGATGCGCCTGCTCGCCATCGCCGGCCAGCCGCACGAGGCGATACGGCAATACGAGCGCCTTCGCCAGGCACTCTCGACGCAGCTCGACACCAAGCCGGGAGACACCACCGAAACCCTGCGCCAGGAGATTATCGACGGGGAACCTCTGTCGGGCCACACCCTCCGTGCCAGCCGTGGGCCGGACGTCGGCGAGAGCCCGCAGACAGGCACCCTGCCGATTCCTCTCACCAGCTTCGTCGGCCGCGAGCGGGAGACGCTGGAGATCAAGCGCTCGCTGTCGATGACCCGTCTCTTGACCCTGACCGGGCCAGGGGGAGCGGGCAAGACGCGTCTTGCCATGCAGTTAGCGACGGACCTCGTTGGCACGTATTCGCAAGGAGTGTGGCTGGTCGAGCTGGCGCCTCTCTCGGACCCCACTCTCGTGGTGCGGACGGTCGCGGCGGCGCTCGGCATACGCGAGCGGCCAGGGAGCTCGCTCACGCACACGCTCTGCGAGAGCCTGGGCTCCGGTCGGGCATTGATCGTTCTGGACAACTGTGAGCACCTTATCGGCGCGGCGGCACAGCTGGCCAGGGACCTGTTGATCTCGTGCCCGAAGCTCAAGGTGCTGGCAACCAGTCGGGAGCCCCTTGGGGTCGTCGGCGAGACCGTCTGGCCCGTCCCGTCCCTATCACTCCCGGATCCGAAGTGGGATTCGAGCGTCGCGGGTCTGATGCGTTGCGAGGCCGTGCGCCTGTTCATGGATCGCGCCCGCTCCCGGCTGCCGGCCTTCGAGCTCACCCCGCAGAACGCGCCTTCCGTGGCGACGATCTGCCGGGAGCTGGAAGGACTGCCGCTGGCCATAGAGCTGTCCACCGCGCGCATGGGGGCTCTGGCGGTTGAGCAGGTCGCCGAGCGGCTCGAGGACTCGCTGAAGCTCCTGACCGGCGGAGATCGGACGGCCGCACCCAGGCACCAGACGCTCCGCGCGACGCTGGACTGGAGCTACGCGCTGCTCTCCGGGCCAGAGCGCAAGCTTTTCGAAAGCCTCTCGGTCTTCGCCGGCGGGTGGACCCTCGAGGCGGCAGAGGCCGTGGGTACGGGCGGGGAGCTCGAAGTAGGCGAGATAATAGACCTCCTCCCGCGACTCGCGAACAAGTCGATGGTGGTGGTCGAGTCGAAGCCGGACCCGAGTGGCGAACTTCGCTACACAATGCTCGAACCGGTCCGCCAGTACGGTTGGGGACGGCTCGAGGCGAGCGGTAAGGCCGGCGTCGTTCGGCGCCAGCACGCGGACTGGTACTTCGAGCTCGCCAAGGGTGCCGAGCCGTGGCTGCGGGGGGCCTGGCTGGAGGCGTGGCGCGGGCGGCTGGAGCTGGAGTACGGCAACCTGCGCACGGCGCTCGAGTGGGCTTTCGAAAACGGGGAGTCCGACCTGGGGCTCTGGTTCGGCGGGGCGCTGGCGGAGTTCTGGTACATGAGCGGGAACCTGAGCGAAGCGCGCCGCTGGCTGGAGGCGGCTCTGGACAGGAGCCACGATGCTCCACCGACGCCAACCCGAGCGAGGGCACTCGCCCGAGCAGGATGGATCGCCTGGGAACAGGGCGACTACGAGCGCTCGCTCGATCTCAGCGAGCAGAGCCTGGCGTTTTCGCGGGAGCTTGGGGATACGGCTGGCATCGTCGCGGCGCTCTCCAGCCGGGGTTGGGTGGCGTTGTTGAACAACGATCTCGCCGAGGCCTCCGCGCTGGCCGAAGATGCCCTGGCGCTCGCGCGTGAAACGGGAGACTCCGGTGCTATCGCTCGCGCTCTCGTGATCCCGGGCCTGGCCGCAGTAGCCAGGCGCGACCACGAACGGGCCGTGGCGCTGCACGAGGAGAGCCTGAGCCTGGCCAGAGTAGCGAGCGACAACACGACGATCGCGCTCGCCTTCGGGTTGGGCGCGTTCGCGTACCTCGGTTGCGACGACTTCTGGCGGGCGCAGGAGCTCTGTGAGGAAGGTTTCCTCGCGTCTCCACAGCCACCCGTAATGGTCGTGACCGGGTTCCTGCTGCACGCTTCGGCCGCGGTCGCGGGATCGCAAGGTCACCCAGCCCGCGCGGCCCGGCTGTGGGGAGCAGCCGAGTCGTTACGCGAAACCATAGGCGCCATCCTCTCCCCCCTCGAACTCCACACTTACGGTCCTTACGTCGACTCAGCCCGTGCGAAGGATGACGCGACGGCGTGGGAAGAGTGCTGGGCCGAGGGCAAGTCGATGTCGAGCAAACAGGCCGTAGCATACGCACTCGCGGTAACAGAAGATGAAGGGTATACCCCTCCTCGAGGGGACCTCGCGCAAGACCCGCAGGCCGGGAGGCAACCAGAGGGGTTGCTCACCGGCCGCGAGCAGGAGGTGGCGTTCCTGGCCGCCCGCGGCCTCACAAACCGCCGCATCGCCGAAGAGCTGTCCATCTCGGTGCGGACGGTGGACACCCACGTGGGCAAGATTCTCAAGAAGCTCGGGCTCGACTCCCGAGAGCAGGTCGCGATCTGGTTGGCAGAGCAGCGGCACGAGACAGGCTGAACGCGATCGCATCGCGATAGTTTCTCCAAAGATACGTATACGTACGCCCCCCAGGTAAGAACCGGTTAAGAGAAGACCGCTACGGTGGTGTCGGTTGGTAGGTCGGACCAAGGAGCGCGGATGATCGGGAAGGTTGTTGAGGAAGCTGAGCGGATCGTGAGGGCGGCTCGCCGCGGCGGCACCGGACCCACCGGCCCCTACCCGACGGCGACCGGCGGCGCGCCCTCGGGGCAGGAGCCTGCAGGAGCGGGCGCTTGCCCTTGGTGGGGGCGGTGATCCTGCTCTCCGTTTTGTGCGCGCCCGTCGCGCTCGCGGCGGTGGCGACGCCCGCCCAGGCCGCCCAGTTGTTCACCAACCGGGCTCCGATCTCGATACCCGGCTCCGGACTCGCGTCGCCCTACCCTTCGGAGATCGCCGTCGGTGGCACGACCGGACCGGTCACGGACGTGGTCGTGACGCTGCACCGCTTCGGTCACCGCTTTCCGATCGACGTCGACATCCTGCTGGTCTCCCCGAGCGGCAAGAGCGTCGTCCTCATGTCCGACGTGCCGTGCCCAGGCGCCGAACTCGAGGACTTCACCTGGGTGTTCTCCGACTCCGCCCCCGGCCCCATGTCGGGAGACTGCGGAGGGTTCGTCTACAAGCTTACCGACATCAGCAATCCTGGCGTTCCGGACCGTTGGCCCCGGCCGGCACCGCCCGGCAACCCCCGCTACCACAGCCTCAGCGCCTTCGACGGCGAGGTCGCCAACGGCACCTGGAGGCTCTTCGTGGTAGACGATGTTGGCGGGGACAGCGGCGGCGACATCGAGGGAGGGTGGTCGCTCTCGATCGAGACCAGACCCCCCCGGACACGACCGCGCCCACGGTCAGCAGCACGGGCCCGACCGACAACGCCAAAGGAATAGGGCTCGTAGCCAACGTGGGCGCCCGATTCTCCGAGGACATGAGGGCAACCTCCATAAACCCCACCACCTTCGAGCTCTTCAGGGCAGGCACCACCAAGAGGATAGGCGCGTCCGTGAGCTACGACGCTTCGGCCAGAAGGGCAACGCTCGACCCAAGGCCAACCTCGCGCCCAATACCAGGTACAGGGCGGTGGTGACGACCGGGGCGACCGACCTCTCGGGCAACGCGTTGGACCAAGACCCGGCAGCGGCGGGCAACCAGCCCAAGGAGTGGTTCTTCACAACGAGGAGGTAGCCTCCAGGACCTCAAGTACCAGCAGAGTGGGAGGCCCTTCGAAGGGCCTTCCCTACTTCATGCACCCACAGGCCGAGGGGACATCTCCTGGGAAGTCAGCAACATCTGGCTCAGCGCAAGGATTATCAGAGCGGAGTTTGTGACGATGATCCCAGCAAGGTCGGGCAAGGGATGAAACGTCGAGGCGGACACTCGGATTCCTGATGGCCGGGTTTCGGGCGAATCAAGCCCCAAGGGCGTCGGATCCGGCCCGAAGCGTGGTTCGGGGCCCGAAGATACTCAATTCTAAGTACGTTCTTGGCCATTCAGCTAAGAGCCTGCTAAGGACCGGCTGCTACCGTGCGCTGGGATAAGAGATCTGTCGTGGCGAAAGGGGCGAGGATGATTGGGAGGGCCTTCGAGAAAGCGATGCCGGTCGTGGAGGAGACCCGGAGCAGCGATCGCCCGCCCGTCTTGCGCAGGTTGGTGCTGTTGGCCGTTTTCTGCGTACTCGCCTCGCTCGCGGTGAGCACGTCCGCCTCGGCGGCCGAGACGTTCACCAACTTTACCCCCATCACTATCCTCAGCGACGGACCCGCGTCGCCCTACCCTTCCGAGATCGCCGTCAATGGCACGACCGGCCCGATCACGGACGTGAGCGTCACGCTTCGCCGCTTCGGCCACAATTTCCCGGCCGAAGTCGACATCCTGCTCGTCTCCCCGAGCGGCACGGGCGTCGTCCTCATGTCCGACGCTTGCGGAGGCGCCGACATCGAGGACTTCACCTGGACGTTCTCCGACTCCGCCCCCGGCCCCATGTCGGGCGACTGCTCGGGGTTCGCCTACCGGCCAACAAACATCGGCGGCGGGGAAATCTGGCCCGTTTCGGAGCCCGCGGGTAGCCTCGGCGCCTTCGACAACGAGGTCGCCAATGGCACCTGGAGGCTCTTCGTGGTCGATGACACCATCGACGACAGCGGCGACATCGAGGGCGGGTGGTCGCTCTCGATCCAGACCGGCCCCGCGGACGTCGCGATCCCCGGCAACACCGGCACCTCCGGCCCGGCCAGCCCCTACCCGGCCACCCGCACCGTCTCGGGATTCCAGGGCCCGATCACGGACGTGGACGTTACCGTGGACGGCATCTGGCACCAGAACCCCGACGACCTCGACCTGCTCCTCGTCGGGCCGCAGGGCCAGAAGGTCGTCCTGATGGCCGGCGCCTGCGGATCGTACGGCGTGAAAGCCTACGGGTGGGTGTGGGACGACGAGGCCCCCGCCCTCATGCCGAACGGCGACGGCACAAACGTTTGCGGCACAAGGTTCCACAGGCCGGCCGACTACGAGCCAGGCGACCCCTGGCCCGCGCCGGCCCCGCCCGAACCCTACTCCCCGTTCCTCTCCGCCTTCGACGGCACGAACCCCAACGGCGAGTGGAGCCTGTTCGTCAACGACGACTCCCCCGGCAACACGGGCTTCTTCACCAACCGCTTCACCCTCGGAATCGCGACGGCGGACACGACCCCTCCCAGGGTGGTGAGCACGGGCCCGGCCAACAACGCAAGAAACGTGGGGCTCGTGGCCAACGTGGGCGCCCGCTTCTCGGAGGCTATGAGGGAGACCTCCGTCAACACGGGCACCTTCGAGCTCTTAAGGTCGGGCACTTCCACCAGGCTAGGGGCGACCGTGAGCTACGACGCGGCGGCCAGGAGGGCGACGCTCAACCCCAACGCCAACCTCAAGCCCAACACCAGATACAGGGCGGTGGTGAAGACGGGAGCTACGGACCTCTTCGGCAACGGACTAGACCAGGACCCGGCAGCGGCGGGCAACCAGCAGAAGATCTGGTTCTTCACCACCAGGAGGTAGCCGATAGGTCGACCCTCTCTACGGGGGGCTCAAGGTGAGGCCCTGTTCTTTGATCCGCTCCGCGAGTCCTACGGCTGAGGTGGAAGACCCTTATTCGGTCCATGGCACCGGTGTTGACTGGGAAGATAACGGCATCCATCGGCTGGCCGCGCCAGCGTTGGCGCCCTCGCCGAGAGAGGAGTGCACGACGATGATCTCAGCAAAGAGGAGGAGAGGGATCGTGGCCACGAGACCGATACTCGGTGTCCTAGTCGCGGTATTCGTGGCCATTTGCCTGGTGCCGGCCGCGAGCCGAGCCCAGGTTTTCGAGGCACTCTACACCGTCAACACAACCCAAGACAGCCCAGATGCAAACCCTGGAGACAACATCTGCGACGCCGATGGGTCCGCCGCGGGTGAGCAGTGCACCTTGAGGGCCGCCATCCAGGAGGCAAACGCCGCCCCGGGAAGGGGCAACATAAACTTCGGAATCGCTAGCGCGCAAGACTCCGGTTGCAACGCGAACACGGGGATCTGCACCATCTCCCCGGACCCACGGTTGCCCGACATCACCGAGGCCGTGACCATAGACGGCTACACCCAACCGGGAGCGGACGCCAATACCGAGACCCAGCCGGGCAGGTCCAACGCGAACCTCAAGATCCGGCTCCGCGGGCCCTACCCACCCGCCACGAACTCGGCCGGGTTGGTCATCGGCATCGGCGTCACGGACGTCACGATCAAGGGACTGGCGATCTCCAGCTTCGGCGAGGGCATCACGCTCGTCGGCTCCGGGAGCGGCCACAAGATCGAAGGCAACTTCATCGGCGCGGGACCTCTGGGGACCGCTGACGAGGGCAACGTATACGGCGTGCACTTCTCGGCCTCGAGTGACTCCACCGTGGGAGGCACCGACCCCGAGGATCGCAACGTCATCTCGGGCAACGACGCGTTCGGCGTGTGGCTGGAGGGCGGGCCGACGGGCGTCAGGATCCAGGGCAACCTCATCGGCGTCAACAGGAACGGGAACCTCCTGGGCAACGACCTGTCCGGGGTGCGTCTCTCTTCGGCAGCCACAGGCAACCGTATCCTCTCCAACTCCATCTACGCCAACGGGGACTCCGACAGCGAACTGGGCATAGACCTCGGCCCAACAGGCGTCACCCCCAACGACCCCGATGACCCCGACGCGGGCCCAAACAACCTGCAGAACTTCCCCGTCCTGACCTCGGCCACCAACTCCGCGGCGACGACCAACGTCCAGGGCAACCTCAACTCCACTCCCAATCAGACGTTCACCCTGCAATTCTTCTCTAACCCATCTGGCAACGAGGGCAAGACCTTCGTCGGCCAGAGGTCCGTCACCACCAACGCCAACGGAAACGACTCCTTCACGTTTACGTTTCCCGTATTGGTCGCGTCCGGCCAGACAGTGACCGCCACGGCCACGGACGCCCAAGGCAACACCTCCGAGTTCTCGGCGCCCAAGACAGTTGCGGACGGGATAGCGCCAGCCGTGAGCAGGGCAGTTCCTGCCGAAAATGCGACCCGCATCTCCCCCGCCGCCAACGTCCTGGCCTTCTTCGCCGAGCCGATGCGCCCGGAGAGCCTGAGCACGACCACGTTCAGGCTCAGAAAAGCGGGAGCTTCGGCGAGCGTGGCGGCCAGGATTACCTACGACGACGCCGCCGGGAGGGCGACGCTGAACCCCAACGCCAACCTGAAATCTGGCAGCACCTACTTTGCCACGATTACGCCAGGGGCAAGGGACGTGTCAGGCAACCAGCTCGACCAGAACCCGAACGCCACGGGCAACCAGCCCAAGAACTGGAGGTTCACGGTCAGGCGCTAGAGGTGAGCGGGGCTAAGAACGGAGGTCGGGCCGCCGGTCTAGATCCCGCGCCATGGGCGAACGACCGATGGAGGAGTTCGGCTACGCGTGGCGCGGGATCCAGGCGTTCCCGGTTCTCCAGCAGGCCCTCCATCTGACGGCCGCGTGGTGCAAACTCGCCGTGCAAGCCCACGGTAGGCTCACTACGGTCCAGCGTGGACCATTCCGATCCGCCCGAGGAACGGTTTCCCAATCGGTGGATGCGTCGAGCGGGAGACGTGGGCTCCCGCAGCGCGGAGCCGACCGCGACTTCCTGAAGGCGCCTCCGTAGGTCAAATCTCTTATCCCCTTGACACACGAGTCACACTGCTCTAGGCTGTGTCGTAGGACATATGATGTCTTACGTTGTGGGTTAAAGGAGGCACTTTTGGCAGGCGAGGCTGCACCTCTCCCTTCGCGGTCCAGGCGTGATCTTCGAGTACGTCGTGGCCCCGGCCGGCGTCACCACCACCACTGTTGCACCAGCAATCCGAAGGAAACAGGTCCCGTTCCGGGCTCTGGAGCAGTGACGACAGGATGACACAGCACTTACTCGCGACCCGAACGCGGCCTGGATCAGAGAGCAACGAGTCAGGATTTGTCCGCATCCGGCTGCTTGGCGGCTTCGGGGTATCGGTTGGCTCCAGGAGCATCGAAGAGGACAGTTGGCGGCTCCGGAAAGCTGCGAGCCTCGTCAAGCTCCTCGCCCTCGCCAGGGGGCACAGGCTGCATCGGGAGCGGATCATGGACACCCTGTGGCCCTATCTCGACCAGAAGTCGCAGGCCAACAACCTGCACCGGGTTCTCCATTTCGCCCGTGGGTTGCTAGACGCCGCACAGACGAGCGACGGTTCCCGGCACCTGACGCTTCGGGACGGCGTGATCTCCCTGTGTCAGGACGGACATCTCCGGGTAGACGTCGAAGCCTTCGAGGACGCCGCCGCCACCGCGCGTCGCGGCCGCGAACCGGCGGCGTACCGCTCGGCGATCGAACTTTATGCTGGCGAGTTGCTGCCTGAGGACCGCTACGAGGATTGGACGCTGGAGAGGCGAGAGCACCTGCGGGCGTCCCTTCTCGACCTGCTGGTCGAACTGGCCGCGCTGCACGAGGAGCGCGGCGAGTACCAACCTGGCATCGATGCCCTGCGGCGGGCGCTGGCGGAAGAGCCGCTCGACGAGGAGGCGCGGGCCGGCCTGATGCGCCTCCTCGCCCTTCGCGGAGGTCAGCGCGAGGCCATCCTCCAGTATGAAGCGCTGCGGGAGAAGCTGTCCAGGGAGTTAGGTTCGGAGCCGGGCCCAGCCATCCGGCGGCTCTACGAAGAGATAAAGGCCGGTAGTTTCAAGTCGACCTCTCTCCCCTCCACCGGCCACCAACCAGTAGCGCCGAGCGACCCATCCCCCAACAACCTGCCCGCCTCCCTGACCAGCTTCGTGGGAAGGGAGCACGAGATGCTCGAGGTCAAGCGGCTGCTCTCGATGAGCCGGCTATTGACCCTCACCGGCGCGGGCGGCAGCGGCAAGACACGGCTATCGCTGGAGATGGCCCGCGACCTCACCGGAGCGTACCCAGACGGGGTGTGGTTCGTGGAACTGGCGCCGCTCTCGGATCCCGCCCAGGCGCCGCAGGCTGTGGCAGCCGCGCTCGATGTGCCCGAGCAGCCGAACCGCCCGATCGAGGACACGCTCGCCGACCACCTGCGGGGAAAGAATGCGCTCCTGGTGCTCGACAACTGCGAGCACCTCGTGGACGGAACGGCGCGCCTGGCGGACGCCCTGCTCCGCGCCTGCCCGAACCTTAAGATCCTCGCCACCAGTCGCGAGCCTCTGGACGTGCCCGGCGAAGCGCTGTGGACGGTGCCCCCCCTCACTTTGCCCGATGCGGACGGGGCGCGTACCGTCGAAGGCCTGCTGCGCTACGAGTCGGCAAGGCTCTTCGTCGACCGTGCCCGCTCGCGGCTGCCAGCATTCGAGCTGACCGAAGAGAACGTTCGGGCGGTAGCCGAGGTCTGCGGGAGGCTGGACGGCATACCCCTCGCGATAGAGCTGATCACCGCAAGGATGGGGTCGCTGACGGTGGAGCAGATCGCCGCGAGGCTCGAAGACTCCCTCAAGCTATTGACCGGAGGCCCTCGGACGGTGGATCCCCGCCACCAGACGATGCGGGCGGCGATCGCGTGGACCCACGACCTGCTTCCCGAGCCGGAGAAGGATCTGTTCGCAAAGCTCTCCGTCTTTGCCGGGGGGTGGACTCTGCAGGCGGCGGAAGAGGTGTGTTCGGTCGCGGGACCGCACGACACCCTGGATCTTCTAACGCGCCTGGTAGACAAGTCCCTGGTGTTCGTTACCGGGCGCGGCGGCGAGGCCCGCTACCGTCTTCTCGAGCCCGTTCGCCAGTACGCCTCCGCCAGGCTCGAAGCAGGCGGTGACGAGGCAAACGTTCGGCAAAGTCACGCGCTTTACTTCCTGGATCTGGCAGAGAAGGCCGAGCCCGAGTTGAGCGCCGAGGGACAGACGGCGTGGCTGGCGGCGCTGGAGGGCGAGCTGGATAACCTCAGGGCGGCGATGGGACGGTTGCGCCAGAGTGGACAGCGCGAAGCCCACCTGCGTCTGGCGGGCGCCCTGTGGCGCTACTGCTACCTGCACGGCCACTACCAGGAGGGGCTCGGGTGGCTCGAGGGAGCCCTGGACGCGCGAGGTGACGCGCCGCCTTCCTCCAGGGCTAAGGCGCACCTGGGGGCCGGCGTGCTTGCGCTGCTGCAGTGCGAGTACGACCGCGCGCGATGCCGGCTCGACGAGGCGCTTTCCCTGTACTACGAGCTCGACGACGAGCGGGGGGTGGCCTCCGCCTCCCAGATGTTGGGAAGCATCGCTCGCGAGCGCGGCGACTACGCGCACTCCGAGGCACTGCACCAGGAGAGCTTGATCCTCTACCGCTCGCTCGAAGATGAGGTCGGGGAGGCCCGTTCGCTCAATTACCTGGCGTACGTGGCGTGGCTGCAAGAGAAGCACGATCGGGCCAGGGAGTTGTGCGAGGAGACGCTCCTCCGCTTCCGAAAGCTGGGCGACAACGAGGTCACCGCGTGGGCACTGATCAGCCTGGGCTCCTCCGCGCATTACGCCGGTGATGCGCGGCGGGGTCGGGAGCTCCTGGAGGAGAGCCTGGCGCTCTCCGGGGAGGTTGGCTACAAGGAAGGCGTTGCCTGGTCGCTGAACCAGCTTGGCGTCCTCATCAACCGCGAGGGAGATCACCGGCGGGCGACGGAGCTGCTGCGAGAGAGCCTGGAGATCCACCTAGGACTCGGGGACAGGTGGCGCTCAGCGAGCGTCCTGGAAGGCCTGGCGGAAGCGTTTTGCGCCCAGGGACGGGTTGAGCCGGCGGCGCGGCTCTTCGGCTGCGCCCGGACCGTGCGCGAGTTTATCGGCGTCCCGGTGCCACTGTGCGAGCGCGCCGACCTCGAGGAGGGTATCGCGTCAGCGCGAGCCGCGATGGGCGAGGGAGCCTTCCAGGCGGCGTGGTCGGAGGGGCGGGCGATGTCCCCCGAGCAGGTCATCGACTACGCGCTCTGTAAGGACGAGCCCGCTCCCACGGCGGCGTCCGCATCCGAGCAAGCACCGGCCGTTCTCACCCGCCGCCAGCAAGAGATAGCCGAGCTCATCGCGCGCGGGCTTACCAACCGTCAGATCGCGGGCGAGCTCACCATCTCGGAGCGCACCGTCACCACCCACGTGGGCCACGTCCTGAAAAAGCTGGGTGCCACCTCCCGGGTCCAGGTCGCGGCCTGGGTTGCCCAACATCAACCATTCTCGGGTGAAGGCCCGGAGTAGACACCTCGTTTATGGCCGGGATCCCATGATGGTTCGTGCCCTTGTTCGCAAGAGGGTGGCGCGTGGAGAGTACGGCGCCCGGTAAGCCATCCTCGCAGCTTCCGGAGGAAACCGCGCTCCACCCCAGCATCTCGTCACCGGGAAACCAAACCTTGCGCTACTTGCCAACATGCGGCATTAATTATGCCGTCGTCCCGCGTCGAGGGAGAGAGGAATAATGGGTTCTCGGCGAGCGGCCCCGGAGAAGCGATTCCCGTCGGTCTCGGCTCCTGAGCAGCCCGACGCATTGCGCATTCGCCTGCTCGGGGGCTTCAGGGTGTCAGTTGGGCCTATGACCATCGAAGATCAGCGGTGGCGTCGGCGCAAGGCCGCGAGCCTGATCAAGGCGCTCACCCTGGCGCCGGGCCACCGGCTGCACCGGGAGCGGATCATGGACCTGCTCTGGCCGGAGCTCGCCCCTGCGGCCGCGGCCAACAACCTGCACCGGACGCTGTACCTGGCCCGCCGGATTCTCGAGCCTGTCCCCGCCTCCTCCTCTCGTTATCTGCAACTGAATGACGAAACCATTTACCTGTGTTCGGGCACGCCGCCGTGGGTAGACGTAGAGGCATTCGAGAGTGCGGCCGCCGCGGCGCAACGTACGCAAGACCCGGCGGCCTACCGAGCAGCGACCGAACTGTACGCCGGCGAGTTGCTGCCCGAAGATCGCCACCAGGGCTGGACGGAGGCCCGACGGGAAAGCCTGCGCGAGACGTGCCTCGTCCTGCTGGTCGAGCTGGCCGTCCTGTACGAGGAGCGCAGGGAGTTCGCGTCGGCCATCTCCGCGCTGGACAGGGCGGTGGCGCTCGATCCGACGCGCGAAGAGCTGCATTACGGGCTGATGCGCCTGCAAGCGATGGCCGGCCAGCACCACAAGGCGCTGCTGCAATACGAGCAGCTCTGGAACACCCTCTCCCTGGAGCCTGGAGCGGAGCCCGGAGCGCGGACGAAGCGTCTCTACAGGGAGATACGTGCCGGACGGGTCTCGAGTGCAATTCCGCCTGACGGTGGCCTGCCGCCCGAGATTTCGAGTCCCGTCCTGGACAATCTCCCCGCGGCTCAGACCAGCTTTGTCGGACGAGAACGGGAGAAGCAGGAGGTGGAGAACATCCTCTCCAGGAGCCGTCTCCTGACCCTGACTGGCGCAGGCGGCTCGGGCAAGACGCGTCTCGCGCTGGAGGTGGGACGCGAGGTCGCAGCCACCTACCCGGATGGGGTGTGGCTCGTCGAGCTGGCGGCACTTACAGAAGGTAAGATCCTGCCGAACGCCGTGGCGGAAACCCTGGGAGTGCTCGAGCAGCCTGGTCGTCCGCTAACCGACACCCTCGTGGGCCACCTGCGACCCAGGCGGATGCTCCTGATCCTAGACAACTGCGAGCACCTGGTCGAAGCCGCGGCCCAGTTCGCGAATACTCTCTTGAGCGCCTGCGAACACCTGCGCATCCTGGCTACCAGCCGAGAGGCCCTGGGGGTTGCGGGCGAGGTCACGTGGTTGGTGCTCTCCCTCACCGTGCCCGACGCCGTAGCAAACTCCGACACGCGGAGCGTGGCGCGGTACGAGGCGGTACGCCTCTTCGTGGAGCGTGCCCGTTCGCGGCTGCCAGCATTCGACCTGACGCCCGAGAATGCCCAGACGGTAGCCAACATTTGCCGCAGGCTGGATGGTATGCCCCTGGCCATAGAGCTGGCGACAGCGCGCATGGATACTCTGGCGGCCGAGCACATCGCGGAGCAACTCGACAACTCCCTCGAGCTACTGGCCGACGGAGGCCGTACGGGCGAGCCCCGGCACCAGACGCTCGAGACGACGCTGGACTGGAGCCACGAGTTGCTCTCGGGAGCCGAGCAGGCGCTATTCCGGAGGCTTTCGGCCTTGGCCGGGGGTTGGACACTAGAGGCGGCGGAACAAGTATGCTCGGGCGGTGGCATCGAGCGCGACGACGTGATGGACCTGCACACGGCCCTCGTGGACAAATCGCTGGTGGTCGCCGAGGTCTCTGCGGAAGCTGCCGAGCCGTTGCGCTACAGGATGCTCGAGCCCGTGAGGCAGTATAGTCGAGAGAAGCTGCGCGAGAGCGCGGAGGCTCCGTTGGTCAGGCGGCGGCACGCCGAGCACTATCTGGATCTCGCCACGACGGCCGAACCCGAGCTGGTGGGCGTGGACCAGGGAAAATGGCTCCAGAGGCTGCGGACCGAGTTCCCAAACCTGCGGGCGGCGCTCGCGTGGTCCCTGGAAAGGGGCGATGATGAGCGAGAGCGCGGACGGATCGGCCTGCGGTTGGCGGCTGCTCTCGGAGAGAGGTTCTGGAGCGTGGAAGGTTTCGAGGAAGGCAAACGATGGCTTGGAACGGCGCTGCAGAGGGACCCGGAAGGGAACCCGGGCGCCAGGGCCAAGGTTCTCGCTAATCTCGGCTTCATTCTTCTCTTCCAGCAGGATTACGCACGAGCGATAGGCACCCTCGAACATGCGGTCGCCCTGCAGGAAGAGCTTGGGGACGCCTCCGG
This sequence comes from uncultured Rubrobacteraceae bacterium, assembly GCA_963800975.1. Lineage (GTDB taxonomy): Bacteria > Actinomycetota > Rubrobacteria > Rubrobacterales > Rubrobacteraceae > JALYGY01. The sequence goes on from CAWDDB010000008.1 coordinate 496,252, forward strand.
CGCCGCGGTCGCGCTCGGCAACCTCGGCTATGCCGTGTTGCACGGGGGTTACCACGAGCGCGTGCCTGCCTTCGTCCGAGAAGGCGAGGCCATGATGGCAGGAGATCTGGACGACCACGCCCGCGCGTTCCTGCGCATAGTCCTGGCCTGTGCCGCGATAGAGGAGGGCGACCTCGAGTCGGCGGCGGCGCAGCTCGAAGATAGCCTGGCCCTGTGCCGCGAGTTGGGCGACCTGCGGGACGCTTCCATGGCCCTCTTCATCCTGGGCTCAGTAGAGCTGACCCGCAACGACCTCGAGCGCGCAGCGGCGCTGCTCCAGGAAGGCGCCGGGATAACGCGGCGGCTTGGCGATGTGGTCGGCGTTTTCTACTTCAGCCTGGGGCTGGCCAGATTGGCCGCCAAGAGGGCGGATCCCCTCCGCGCCGCGAGGCTCTGGGGTGCCGTCGAGGCCACCCAGGAGTACATGGGCATGGCGCTATCCCGGTTCGATTTGTCCGCCTCGGACTACGAACGGGACGTGGCGAGTGCTCGTTCCGCGGTCGACCCGATAGCCTGGGAGGCGGCCTGGTCGGAGGGAAAGGCGATGTCGAACGAGCAAGCCATCGATTACGCGCTCTCCCTGGAGGAGCCCGTTCCACCCGCGGCCTCCGTATCGGAAGAGTCGGCCCCCTCCCTCACCAGACCGCGAGCGCGAGGTCGCCCTCCTCATCTCGCGCGGTCTCACAAACCGCCAGATCTCCTCCGAACTCTCCATCTCCCAGCGCACCGTCACTACCCACGTGGGCCGCATCCTGAACAAGCTGGGTGCCACCTCCCGGGCGCAGGTAGCCGCCTTGATGGTCGAGAGGTGATACCGGATGCGGGTGAACGGTATCGGAAACCGTGCGCCCCGACCCCGTGTAGAGACGCCCCGGTGGGGCGACTTCGGCCGGCGATAGACAACCAGTCGTAGAGACGTAGCATGCTACGTCTCTACGTGCCATGCACCGTATCCGGACAGACCATCGATCAGCCGGACCCTGTGTGACCGCTTTCTGAAGAGCGCCTCGGCCAAGAATCCACCTACCACCCAAGAAAGTACGTACTTCTACGTATGCCCCAAGTCGCTCCAGTTAAGGGTCGGGTAAGAGAGCCGCTCTAAGCTTCTCCTTACACCGGCGGACACGCGATGATCCGCCCCGAGTAAGGAGTAGCTGGGATGACGACAAAGGCACTCGAGAAGATCGCGTGGCTCGGAAGAGCGACCGCAACGGTGGCGGGTCTGGGGCTGATGCTCGCCATGGTGTTGGGTGTCGCAACGACGGCGCTGGCCGCTGTCCCCGGAGACCCGTTCAAGCTGGGTCAGGTCAACCCCATAGACCGGATCACCACGCTGGCGGGCAGTACGAACAACGCCATGCTCAGGGTGGATAACGACTCGGCCGGCCCCAACGCCACCGCACTGGACCTGCAGGTGCAGCCGGGCAAGGCGCCGATGAAAGTCAACTCGGTCACGAAAGTCACCGGGCTCAACGCCGACAGGCTCGACGGACAGAACGCTCCGCTTCTGATGAGGGTCGAGGCCGATGGCGATCTTGCGTCGAACGACACCATAGCGTCGGTCACGCACACTCCCAACTCCGGCTACTACGCGTTCGAGTTCGCGAACAATCGCGCCGTGGCAGGGTGCGTGCTACGGGGCCACCCTTGTCAACACCCCTGGGGGAGGCGAGATCTCCGTCCACACAGAATCGCAGGTCAACCGCCTCACCGTGATCACCACCAGGAACAATCTCGTCTTCACCGACCGCCATGACTTCCCCTTTCACCTGGTCATCTACTGCTGACCTTCCGGGTGGTGTCGACGAGTCGCGGCGGGAGCGAAGGGAGGCTTCATATGGCGGCACAGAGCTGAGGAAATGTAACGGCAAGGCAATCCGAGAGGAGAAAAGACAAAATGACGAGAGTATTCGACGGCAACACAAACACCGGACCTGAAAACCTTCGAGAGCCGCTAGCAGAAGGCGTGATCGTCCGGCGCCTTCGGCGAGGTGGCAAGGTGGGCCGGACCTTTCTGTTCCTCATTGTCGCAGCGGTACTCACCCTGGCGATATCTGGGGTAGCACTGGCGGCCAGCATCACCTGTCCCAACGCCGGTGGAAATGCCTGCAACGGCACCGACCAGAACGATCGACTCATGGGCGCTACCGGTCCAGACAACATGTCGGCTGGCAGGGGTAACGACGTGCTGTTTGGTCGAGACGGGAACGATAACGCCATGCGGGGCGAGTCGGGCAGGGATAGGCTCTACGGCGGCCCAGGAGTAGACCACCTGGGCGGGGGCACCGGCAAGGACGTGCTCGAGGGCGGTGACGACTTCGACTCCTACTTCTTCCACGAGAACAACTGGGGCAAGGAGACCATAGTCGATACCCCGATCGTCGACACCGACATCAACACCGCGCACGAGGTGCGCTTCGATTTCGTCACCGAGGACCTGATCATCGATATGAACTCGAGGGCGGAGCCCGAAGTGATGAGGAGAGACGGGACGCTGACGAACACCCTCGACTGGGAGAACGACCTCATAGACCGCGTGATCGACGGCAAGGGCGACGACCTTATCATCGGGCGCCTCACAGCCGACAACATCCAACCCTTCGCCGGCGGGTCTGACCGCGTAAACGCCAGAGCGGGCAACGACTTCATCTACACCGTAGACGGCACCGTCGACTCGATCGAGTGCGGGGAGGGCAACGACGAGATCAGAAAGGACGCAGAGGACGCCGCCACCAACTGCGAATCGGTGACAAGCATCTGAGACGTCCCGGCCGAACAAATCCAAGAAATACGTACTTCTACGTATGCGGATTGCGTTCGAGGTAAGGGCCGGTTAAGGGACGCCCGCTACAGTCCTGTAAGTAATAAGAATGCCGGCGTTGGAGAAGACTCGGAAAGAGACCAACGCGCAGGCCGAACCGAAAGGAGAAAGTGAGCGACGATGGAAGTGAACGCGATCAAGGACAGGCAGGTAAAGATCTGGACCGCCGGCGAGTACGCGAGGATCGGCAACCCCATCGCTATCATGGGCGAGCTGCTCTGCGAGGCCGTTGACCTCCGTTCCGGCGACACGGTCCTGGACGTGGCGACCGGGTCAGGCAACACGGCCATCTCCGCCGCACGGCGCTTCTGCGACGTCACGGGTTCGGACCTAGCCCCCGAGTCCATCGAACATGCCCGCCGCCGCGCCGAGGCAGAAGGCATGGAGATAACCTTCGAGGTCGGCGACGCCGAGGAGTTGCCTTACGACGACGGCTCCTTCGACGTGGTGCTCTCCACCATCGGAGTCATGTTCGCCGCCGACCAGGAGAAGGCGGCGTCCGAGCTGCTCCGGGTGTGCCGCTCGGGCGGAAAGATCGGGCTCGCGAACTGGGCGCCAGACGGCTTCGTCGGGCAGATGCTTAAGACCGTCGGCAAGCACGTCTCCCCGCCCCCGGGCCTGAAGCCGCCGCCCCTGTGGGGAACCGAGATGCGGCTGCAAGAGCTTCTCGGCGATGGAGTCTCCTCACTGCAGACGACGCGCCGGGTCTACAACTTCCGGTACCCGTCCGTCGAGCACTTCGTGGCCTGGTTCCGCGAGTACTACGGCCCAACCGTCAGGGCCTTCGCTGCCCTGGATCCTGATGGGCAGGACGCCCTGAAAAGGGACCTCGAGGAGCTGCTCCACGACCGGAACACCTCCGGCGACGAGACGGTCGTCGTGCCATCCGACTATCTGGAGGTGGTAGCCGTCAAGCGTTGAGCAAAGGGACATCGCGCCGGGCGTGGCGAGAGGTGCCGCCCCGCCCACCGCGACAGTAAGAGATGCAACGGAAGCCCAGGCAAACACACTCGCAACGAAATGTTTGACAGAAAGGATGTCAACAATGTCGGCACAACTGTTTTCACTGAAGATCGAAGCACGTAAGGTGAGAAGCGGTCTGCTCTTGATCGCGGCTCTAGGAGCGGTCCTTGCGGCCCTGGTGGCAGCGGTCGCGGTAGGTCCCGCGGAGGCCAGGGAGAAGGCCGCCGCGGGCACGGGCAAGATCGTCTTCGCCAGCAACCGCACCACTGGACCGGGGGTGGTCAATCCCCAGGGTGACTACGAGATCTTCATCATGAACCCCGACGGCACTAACCTGAAGCAGCTAACCAGGAACGCGGGGCCCGACTTCAATGGCTCACTCTCCGCCAACGGCCAGAAGATAGCCTTCAGGAGCGACGGAGTTCAAACCTCCAATCCCGAGGGTGACCCTGAGGTCTACATAATGAACGCCGACGGATCCGGTCAGAAAAACCTATCCAATAGCAGCGGCGGCGTGAACGACTACTCCCCCACCCTCTCCGCCAACGGCCAGAGGGTCACCTACGAGAGCGGCGGACCCCAGACCTCCAATCCCGAGGGTGACTTCGAGGTCTACGTCGTAAACGCGAACGGTTCGGGCAACAAGAACCTCACCAACAACGCCGCGGGCGTTAGCGACACTGCCCCCGTCTTCTCGCCCGACGGACAGAGGATAGCCTTCATGAGCTACGGAGTACAAACCTCCAACCCCGAGGGCGACTTCGACATCTACACGATGAACGCCAACGGATCTAGCCCGTCTAATTTCACCTTCACCAGCGGCGCAGGCGTCAACGACTACGCGCCCGTCTTCTCGCCCGACGGCCAGAAGATAGCCTTCTCGAGCCTCGGCAAGCAAACCTCCAACCCCGAAGGCGACTTCGAAGTCTACGTGCGAAACACCTCCGGCTTGAACGAGATAAACCTCTCCAACAACGGTAACGGTGTCCATGACCAATATCCGGCTTTCTCCCCCGACGGCCAGAAGATAGCCTTCAGGAGCCAGGGAGCTCAAACCTCTAACCCGGAAGGCGACAACGAGGTCTACACGGTGAACGGGAACGGCTCCGGCAAGAGGAACCTCACGAACAACGGAGAAGAGGTCGACGACGAGTTCCCCGACTACGCGCCCGACGGCAAGAGGCTCGTCTACCACAGCAACGGCAAGCAAACCTCCAACGCCAAGGGCGACTACGAGGTCTACCGCATGAACGCCAGCGGGTTGGGCCAGACGAACCTCACAAACAACGGCGTCGACGACTTCTATCCCGAGTGGGGCGGATAAGTCGAACTAGAGAAGTTGTTGTGCTTTTCGTGGTGGCAAGCCCACTCCAGCAGCGATAGGACGAGCCGGGGTCACCAACCCCGGCTCTTTCCGTGCTCCACCCACCGTCCGAGTCCCTGGTGACCATCCCGAGCCCGGGAGAAGATCGCTGCCACATCCGAGGCCGGCGGCTCAAGAGCCCCTATTCCGTGTTGGGCTAAGCACCAGCCCCGCAACCTTTTCCCGATCAGGACAACACAGAACCAGAAAATACGTAGCTCTACGTATGCCCTTGACCGCTCCAAGTAAGGGCCAGGTAAGGGTCGCTTCCTAATATGGTCGTACAGCCGGCGGGAATTGGGATTCCCGCCCCGAGAGCAAGGAGGAAACGATGAACGGTTGGTTGGATCTCGAGGTTGATAGAGAGCATCTCGATGGGCTGATGCGCGACGCACAGCGGTCGCAGCTGGTGCGAGAACTGGAGGCGGCGCGTAAGGCTCAAACGGTAAAGCATCACAACGAGGCGGCGAGCAAGCCCATGAAGAGGGAAATCGAAGTACGCTGGGGACTCTCCGAAGACGAGCCGAAGATCGCCGAGCTCCTGGAGCTGAACGGAATGCCGCGCCAGGCGGCCTTCGAGGAGCAGTTCGTGGTCGCCGAGGAGAACGGGGAGGTCCTGGCGGCCATGCGCTACCGCACGGCACCCAAGCGTCTGCTGCTGGAGCTTCTTGTCGTCGACCCGTGGGCCGGCGAACGTGAGTGGGCTGTGGCCTTGTACGCCAAGGTCAGGGTTCTCGCACAGGAGATGGGCGTGCAGGAGATCCTGGCCCAACCGGCCGGGCGCGCGGATTATCCGCGCGAGGCGGGCTACCGAAGGAGGGCGGGCGAGTGGCGCTTGGATACGGCTCTGCCGTCCGCGAGCACCGCTCAGCTTCGGACGGGTAGCCGGGAAAGGCTGCCTGGCTTTTTGAGCGTGTCCGCGGCGGCTTTATTGAAGGCGTTTCGCGCCTAGGTAAGAAGTCCCGCTGACGAATATGGCGTATGGATCTAAGGAAGGAGTGCGTAGGTCAAGAGCTTCCTCTCGTTGCAGCGAGAAGAACTTTGCAAATTGTGCAGCATATTCCAGATTGAGAAAGGAAGTCAGAGATGACAACGCAAAAGGCGGCACAAGAGATCGAAATACGGGGCTACAGGAGAAGGGGTCTCCTCACTAGCGTAACGTTGGGAGCCGCGGCCCTGGCGTTGCTGGCGGCGGTCGCGGTAGGTCCCGCGGAGGCCAGGGAGAAGGCCGCCGCGGGCACGGGCAAGATCGTCTTCGCCAGCGACCGGACCACTGGACCGGGGGTGGTCAATCCCCAGGGTGACTACGAGATCTTCATCATGAACCCCGACGGCACTAACCCCAAGCAGCTGACCAGGAACGCAGCGCTCGACTACAACGCCATGCTCTCTCCCAACGGCCAGAAGGTTACTTACCAGAGCAACGGCAAGCAGTCCTCCAACCCCGAGGGCGACACCGAGGTCTACATGGTGAACGCCGACGGCTCTGACGGGAAGAACCTCACCAACAACGGCGCTGACGTCTTCGACGACTCCCCCGCCTACTCACCCGACGGCCGGAAGATCGCCTACGAGAGCAACGGCCCCCAATCCTCTAATTCCCAGGGGGACAGCGAGATCTACCTTCTGAACGCGAACGGCTCCGGCAAGAAGAACCTCACCAACAACGAAGCTAGCGTCCACGACTACGACCCTGCGTTCTCGCCCGACAGTAAGATAGCCTTCACGAGCCAGGGCGTCCAAACCTCCAACCCCGAGGGCGACCACGACATCTACACGATGAACGCCGACGGATCTAGCCCGTCCAACTTTACCAACATCAGCGGCGCAGGCGTCAACGACTACGATCCCAGTTTCTCGCCCGACGGACAGAAGATAGTCTTCTCGAGCACAGGCGTCCAGACCTCCAACCCCGAGGGCGACTTCGAAGTCTACGTGCGAAACACCAGCGGATTGAACGAGATCAACCTCTCCAACAACGCCGCTGACGTCAACGACCGCGAGCCTGTCTTCTCTCCCGACGGACAGAAGATCGCCTTCAGGAGCGCGGGCATCCAAACCTCCAACCCCGAAGGCGACAACGAGGTCTATACGGTGAACGGGAACGGGTCCGGCAAGAGGAACCTCACGAACAACGGAGAAGAGGTCGACGACTTCTCCCCCGATTACGCGTCCGATGGCAAGAGGCTCAACTACTACAGCTACGGCAAGCAAACCTCCAACCCGCAGGGCGACTATGAGGTCTACCGCATGAACGCCAGCGGGTTAGGCCAGGTTAATCTCACCAACAATACGGCCTCCGACGCGGTTGACTGAGGTGGCGCAGGAGACGAAGAAGGAGCGCCGAGATGGCGTCAGCGGGATCATGGACCGGCCGTCGATCACACCACCCCCGAGTGGGGCAGGTAGATGAAATTGAAGTAGCTTCGTGACGACAGCGGTGGCGGCCCACCAAGTGTGTAGTGAGGAGCCGGGGTTCGTTGAACCCCGGCTCTCTTGTTGTCCCCGCCACCCGACATGCCCCGGCGGGCAGTTGTGCCCCGGACGATTTCCTCGTCGGAACAAGTTCCAGAAAATACGTATGTCTACGTACTACCCCTGCCCCCTCAGGTAAGAGCCGGGTAAGGGCCGCCCCCTAAGCTGCTCCTTGTAGCGGCGGGAAATGAGTTCTCCGCCCCGAGAGATAGGAGCAAACGGTGAACGATGGACTTGTCAGGACCAGCAGGGATCTGGTGGAAACCAGAAGGAAAGCACCAGCTCCCGCGTCAGCAGAACAGACCCACGGACAGAAGTCGCAGATCGATGAGCGAGTCTTCGTCCGTGTCACAGACCCCACGGACACGGAAGGCTTGCGCCGGATGTTCTCCCGCGTCTCCTCCGAGACCACCTACCAGAGGTTCCACATTTCGTACCTGGACGTGCCCGAGCGGATGCTGGAGCTCATGGTTAGCCAGGATCGCCACGAAGCGGAATGCCTCGTCGCCGTCGCGAAGGGAGAGATCGTCGGCCACGCCATGTACGTGAAGCTCGGGGACAGCAACGAAGCCGAGATGGCGATCATCGTGGAAGACGCGTTGCAGTCCAGGGGCGTGGGTAAGGCGCTTCTCCGCAACCTCGTCGAGAGAGCCAGAAGCCGGGGCGTCGAGACCTTCGTGGGCACGGTACTCCTGGAGAACCGGCGCATGCTCGGCTTGATCGGCACCGTGTTCGCCGAGGCCAAGCGTGAGATCGTTGATGGCGTCTACCACTTTCGCGCGCCGTTACGGACGCAAGAGGCGCCGGGTCCTGCACGAATCCTTCGACGCGCCGCTTAGTGAGGTTGTCAGTGATGTGCGAACGCAGCATAGAGACCCGTTGCGGCAATTTCCCCTCCGCCGGGGCGGCATCCAGGCACACAACATTCGAGTTAGGAGAAAAACCATGATGACGACAACGTTCACGCTGGATACCAACGAATTACAGAACCTTTCTACCCTGCCCACCCCACAAGCTCTGCCACGGGCCGCGGCCTTCCTCGCAGAACTGGTACGGGACCGCTGGTTCCTCCGCTCGCAGGTCTTGCCTCTGCTCGAAGAGGTCCGCACCGCGACGGACTGGTACGTGGCTCGACGCTGGGACGGCGCGGACAAGTCCTTCTCCCTGCAGGTCTTCGTCTGGCCCCCGGGTCGGCGGACCATGATCCACGACCACAGCGCCTGGGGCGCCTACGCCTGTGCGGCCGGCACCGTGTTCGAGGAGCGCTACGATCGACTCGACGATGGGTCCCGTTTCGAGTTCGCCCACCTCAGGGAGGCCTGGCAGCTGCCCTGGAGCCCGGAAGACGGGGCTTCTACGGTTCTTCCCGGCGACGGGGGGATTCACAGGGTAGGGAATCCGTACGTGGAGGCGGCCGTATCGGTGCACTTGTACGGGCCCCGCATCAGCCCCGTGGATGGCCGCGACTACGACCCCTCGCGCGACTACGTCTGCGACCGGGTGGAGGACTAGGCCGGCGGAATGCAGGAGCGAGGATTCTCATCGGAGAGGTCTCTGGACGAACCTTTGCAAATACGTACTTCTACGTACGTCTGACGCCGCTGCAGGTAAGGACCAGTTATGCGGGTCCCGCTACAGTCCGGTCAGTGCAAACGAGAACGCAGCGTAGCCAGAGGAGATCACAAATGACGACGACCACGATCAGCAAGCAGAACGGCAGAGACTATCGTGGAGGGACCGCGCCAGCCCGAGAACAAAGCTACTCGGGGAGAAGCCGGATCCCAGGATTCGCGTCCTTCAAAGGAACCCGGCCTGGCAACGTCGCCTTCGATCTCGACGGGGCTACCCCGCAGGAGCCGAAGACGCTCTCCCCCACGACGGTGTTTGTCTCCGGCGCGAGGGCCGCGCTGCCGGTATCTATCGGCCTGCTCTCTCTGTCGGTAACCCTGGGAGACGCCGCGATAAACAACGGGTTCTCCGCCCTACAGGTAATGGCGCTGTCGGCGCTGTTGTTGTCGGCCGCGGCGCAGCTGGCCGTGATCGACCTGGCTCCCTCCGGAGCCTCGGTTGCCATCGTCGTCTTCACCGTCCTCATCATCAGCCTGCGGCTCGCCGTGTTTAGCGCCTCCCTGGCACCGCACTTCCGGACGCTGCCGGAGGTTTGGAAAGGCCCGATTTCCTACCTTCTCACCGATCCCGCGTACGCGGTGAGCATCACCCACTTCGACAAGAACGCAGGCGAGCCGCACAAGCGCTGGTACTTCCTCGGCGCGGCACTGGCAATCTGGATCACCTGGCAGGTTGGGGCGGTGGCGGGCGTCTTCCTCGGCCCCTGGGTGCCCGCGGGTTGGTCGTTGGACTTCCTGTTGCCCCTGACCCTCATCGCGCTCATCGTCCCGGGCCTGAAGGATAGAGCAACCGGAGTTGCGGCCCTGTCGGCGGGAGGTGCGGCCGTGTTCGTGGCGGTGCTGCCCCTCAACCTCGGCCTGATCGCCGCCACGCTGATCGGCGTCCTAGGCGGCTTGATCGCCGCGGGCGCGGTTGAAAGGAGAAGCAAGTGAGCGTCTCTACTCTATGGCTAACGATCGTTGGCGCAGGCACCGTCATGCTCGCGCTGCGCCTCTCGTTCATCGTGCTACCGGGACGGTTCGAGATGCCATCCGCTCTGCTGGGGGCGCTGCGGTTCGTGCCAGCGGCCGTTCTAACGGCGTTCGTGATCCCGCTGCTGTTCTACGTAAACGGCACCCTCGAGGTCTCGCCCGGCAACGAGCGATTGCTCGCCGGGCTGGTTGCGATCCTGATCGCCTGGCGCACCAGGAGCGTCCTGTTCACCCTCTGCGGGGGCATGGCGACGCTCTGGATGCTGCAAGCCATCGGACAGGGCCTATGACCATGGATGCCCACGACGGAGCGTGGATCAGGGCTGGAGGCCCACGCCTGCTACCAGCGACCGGACGGCACGGGCGGGACAACTTCGCACCCACCCCCAAGAGAGAAGCACAAGGATGATCGCGATGCAGACCAAACCATCGAGCTCGAGGAGGTTGTGGAACATCGATCGTCCTGTTCGACAGCTTTACCTCGCGGGCGCCCATCGCTAGATCTACGGATGCTCGCGGAAAGTAATTGTCGGACTCTGGCCGCCTGCCAAGTTTTCTCGGAAGGCTGGGAATATACGCATTTTGCGTGAGGCGCCCTGTCCCGACCAGGCGTATGCTACTCAGGTAGCATAGACGAGCAAGCGCGTGCTCGGCCGGGATGTCGAGGTCGTTGCAGCCGGCCCGCTGGTGGCGTAGGGCGAGTGCCTCGCGTCCACGATGAGAGGAACGGAGAGAACATGATCGGAGCGCAGCTGGAGAGAGCGTCGAAGGTCAAGGCGCTGGTTACGGGCCTCTCGCTGGCGGTAACCATGGCCGCGTTCGTGCTGTTGGCGGCAGGACCCGCCCACGCCGCCACCTTCACGGTAAACCTCACGGGTGACGCCCCAGACGCCAACCTTGCCAACGCAGTGTGCGACGTGAACGCCTCGGCAGCGGGCAACCAGTGCACCTTTAGGGCGGCTATACAGGAGGCAAACGACAACCCAGGAGCGGACATCATAAACTTCAACATCTCCGGGACTGGTGTCAAGACCATCTCCCCCGCCTCCGAGTTGCCTGTGGTCTCCAGGCCGGTGACCATAGACGCTTACACCCAGAGAGGGGCAAAGCCCAACAGCCTCGCGGTCGGCAACAACGCGGCGCTCAGGATACAGCTCAGCGGGACTGGCGTGCCGGGCGGAACCGGGCTTCGGATCGGCGGGCCCAACACCACGGTGAAGGGGCTCGTCATCAACCGTTGGGCCAACGGCGTAAGGATCGGCGATTCCAACGCCATCGGCAACAAGATAACGGGCAACTTCATCGGCACCAACGCCTCGGGCACGCAGGACCTGGGCAACGGCGACAACGGCGTGGACATCAGCGACGCTCCAAACAACACCATTGGGGGCCCGACTCCTGGGACGCGCAATGTAATCTCCGGAAATGAGGCGTTCGGCATTTCCATCGCCAACGCCGGTGCCACGGGCAACAAGGTGATCGGCAACTACGTGGGCACAGACAGGAACGGCACGACCGACCTGGGCAACTCCGGTGATGGCGTGTTCATCCACGACAACGCAGCCAACAATACGGTCGGCGGCACGACGTCCGGGACGCGCAACCTGATCTCGGGGAACAACGGCCACGGTATCAGCGTGGCCGGAGCCGACGCCACAGGCAACAAGATCATGGGCAACCGCATCGGCACCGACGCCTCGGGCATCCTAGAGTTGGGCAATATCAGTAGTGGCGTGAACATCTCCGCGCCGGACAACGTCATCGGGGGTCTGGTGACGCAGCAGAGCAACCCGCGCAACTTGATCTCGGGGAACGGTTTTCGCGGCGTCACCATCGACGGCGCAGTTGCCACGGGCAACAAGATCATGGGCAACCGCATCGGCACCGACGCCTCGGGCACGCGGACACTGGGCAACGCTTTCGGCGTGGTCATCGATGGCGCGCCGGAAAACACTGTCGGGGGCACGACGGCTGGTGCGCGCAACCTGATCTCGGGGAACGAAGGGTCCGGCGTCATCATCTCCGGCGCCGATGCCATGGGCAACAGGGTTATCGGCAACTTTATCGGCACCGCTGCGTCGGGCACAGGGAGCCTGGGCAACCTGCATGGGGTGGCCATCGGCGATGCTGCGTTCAACGCCATCGGGGGCGAGGTGACAGACACGAGCAACCCGGGCAACATTATCTCCGGCAACAACGCACAGGGCGTGTTTATCACTGGTAACACGGCAACCAACAACTTCATCCTCTCCAACTCCATCTACGCTAACGGCGGGCTCGGGATCAACCTGGGCTCTGACGGCGTCACCCCAAACGACGCGGGCGACGTGGACGCCGGCCCCAACCGCCTGCAGAACTTCCCCGTGCTGACGTCGGCCAAGACCTCCGTCGACAACACGACCATCAAGGGGACGCTCAACGGCACCGCCAATACCGGGTACACCTTGCAGTTCTTCGGTAGCCCCACGGCGGACCCATCCGGCAACGGCGAGGGCAAGACTTTCAGGTTCGAGAGGAACGTAGTCACGGACGGTGGCGGCGATGCCTCTTTCACCTTCACGACCTCGAAGAAGGTGCCGAAGGGGCAGGTCGTGACCGCCACGGCGATTAACCAGAGCCTAGACGGTTTTGGTGATACCTCCGAGTTCTCGAACGCCGTGACCGTGACCTAGAGGGGGCAAGAAACCTTTCAACCGCAAAGAGTGGATGGGAGGGCACATGACCGGGGCGAAGCCTGGACGGGCAACGAAGGTCGAGGCCCCTGTACTCCCCGGCGGCGAGGAAGGGTCGCCAACGGTTGGGCGGGTGCATTCGGCGGGTCTTGCGAGGTGCTGAACGCGGTTCACCGGTGCGTGGTGCCGAGGCGGAGGAGTACCATGACCCTTGCTCCGAGACGATGGGCATCAACGGCCGGGTCGCAGTTGCGGCCAGAAGACGCACTGTGAGGACGAACCAGAAAGCATGAGGTGAGAAAGAAGAGACATTGATGGCCGTCCCGGTCGGAGAGACGGGGCGTCAATCGCCGGGGGTAAGGACATCCAGCGCCCGACCTGTCAGGCGGTAGACGGTCCACTCGTCCATCGGGACGGCGCCGATGCTCCTGTAGAAGCCGATGGCTGGTTCGTTCCAATCCAAAACCGACCACTCCAACCTCCCGCAGCCACGCTCCCTGGCGAGCTGCGCCAGACTAAGGAACAGAGCACGACCAACCCCTGCGCGCCGGTACTCGTGCTTGACGTAGAGATCCTCCAGGTAGATACCGGGTTTGCCCAGGAAGGTCGAGTAATTGTGGAAGAACAGGGCGAACCCAGCGGGCTCGTCGCCGAGGTATCCTAGCACCGCTTCCGCGAAGCGCCGCTCCCCGAATAGCGTATCTCGAAGCGCCTCTTCGGTAGCAACCACCTCGTGCGACAGACGCTCGTACTCGGCCAGCTCCTTTATGAGCGAGAGAAGGAGCGGAACGTCGGCTTGCGTGGCGACCCGAATCCCGATCTCAGCCACGGGGAGACCGGCTCAGACGCGCGCCCCGACGAGCGCCTCGGCGATCTGGATCGCGTTGGTCGCCGCGCCCTTGAGCAGGTTGTCCGCGACGCACCAGTAGCTTACGGTGCGGTCCCCCACCCTAATGCGCCCGACGTAGGTATCGGGCTCGCCGGCGATCTCCAGCGGCGTCGGGAGGTCGTTCGGGTCGCCGGAGAAGACGACGCCGGGCGCCCCGCGCAGGACCTCGATCACCTCGCCCAGGCTCACGTCGCGCTCGGTCTCTACGAAGACGCTCTCGGCGTGGCCCGTGTGGACCGGTATGCGGACAGCGGTCGCGTGCACCTCGAGGTCGGGAATCGAGAGGATCTTGCGCGACTCCTCTCTCATCTTCGTCTCCTCGGTGGTGTAACCGTCCTCCCCCACCCCGCCGATAAGCGGGATCGCGTTCCCTGCTATCTGCTTGGGGTAGACGTCCGCCCTGCCATCCTCAAGCGCCTCGACCCCGGAGCGGCCCGAGCCCGAAACGGCCTGGTAGGTCGAGACGACGACCTTGCGAATCCCGAACTCCCTGATTAGCGGGGCCAAAGTGACGACCATCTGGATGGTCGAGCAGTTGGCGTTGGCGATCAGGCCTTCGTGCCCCTCCAGCGCCCCCGCGTTGATCTCGGGAACCACCAGGGGCACGTCGGGATCCAGGCGGAAGTCGCTGCCGTTATCGATGACGATCGCGCCGCGGGCTATGGCCTCGCTCGCGAGCTGGACCGCCGCGCCCTTCTCGCCCTCCGTCCCGGCAAAGAACGCGAAGTCCACCCCCTCGAAGGCGTCGGGCTCGGCGACCCCCACCTCGAAGGTCTCCCCGGCGAGGACGGCCCGCCTGGCGCTGCGGGCTAGCACGCGCAGCTCCCCCACCGGAAAATCCCGCCGCCTCAGCTCGGCGACCAGGCGCTCGCCGACGAGACCAGCGCCTACGATCGCGACCGTGTATCCCTCGCGCATCTCAGACTTCCTTTCCGTCGTCTTCGGCGACCTTGTTTGCGATGTCCAGCAGGTCGAAGACGACGCCGCTCGCCGTACGCTCCGGGCCCGCCCCGGGCCCGCGAATCGTGAGGGTAACATCCGAGTAGCGGCGCGTGCGGAAGTCGAAGACGTTCTCGGGGCCGCTGATCGGCCCGAAGGGGCTCTCGACGGGCTCGTCCACCAGGCCCACCTCGATCGGCCCATACCGCGGGATCCTGGCCAGGTATCGCAGCATGTGATGGTCCTCGACCGCGAGCAGCCGCTCGGCGAACGCCTCGTCGTGCTCGGGTAACCGCCCTATGAACTCTTCCAGGGGCACCTCTTCGAGGCCTTCGGGGACGAGGGACTCGTAGGGGACCTCTCCCGGCTCTATCGTTCGACCCATCTTGCGGGCGAGGATGATGGCCTTGCGCGCCACGTCGAGTCCGGACAAATCGTCGCGCGGGTCGGGCTCCGCGTAGGCGAGGGATATCGCCTCCTCGACCGCCTCGGAGAACCGGCGGCCGGCCTCTACGGCGCTCATCACGAATCCCAGGGTGCCGCTCGGGCTGGCCTGGATCTCGAGCACCTCGTCGCCTCCGGCAAGCAGGCCGTTGAGGGTGGAGATGATAGGCATGCCCGCGCCCACCGTGGCCTCGTGCCAGAGCCTGTCCGGCAGCATGCGCGTTAGCTGCTCGTAGCGCGCCGTGCTCCCGGAGAGTGGGCCCTTGTTGGAGAGGACCAGGCACGCGCCGTTTCGCACCCCGAGCACGTCCAGGTCGAACGTCCCGCCGTGCACCGCTACGTCGACGACGACCCTCAGGTGGCCAGGATCGGGCTCAGAGGTCAGCACGTCCTCGAGGGGCTCGACCCCGAGCTCGGCCAGCTTGCCGCCTGCCTCCTTGGCCCGGATCGCCTGCGCCAGCAGGTCCTCGCCAACAAGCGCGCCGGAGGTGTCAGAGACCGCCCGGTAGACGACGTCGAGTCCCTCGCGCTCGAGCCAGCGTTTGCGCTCTTCGAGCACGATCTGGGCGACCGCCCGGCCGACGTTGCCGAGGCCGATCTGTACTATCTCGATCCGCTTCACGCCACGGCTTCTTCGGCGGGCCGGAGCAGGCCCTCGTGCAGCGCGCGCAGCGCTTCCTCGGCCACGTCGGCGGTCACGATAAAAACGAGCCCGACAGCGGCCCCGCCGGAGTGCAGGGGTGCTATTCCGTTATCCCCGAGGCACTTCTGCCCGCGCTCCAGGTCGCGAGGGCCGGGCGACCCGATGCAGATTACTGCCGCCGCCTCCCGCTTGTGGCCCGGCGCGCAGGGTATCTCGGCCTTGAAGCGCCGGCGCAACGCGAGGCAACGGATGCCTTCGCCGGGCGTGAGGCCCGAGACCCGGGTCCCGGGACCTTCGGGGTTGAAGGTATTGCGCACGACGACCTCTATGCCGGCCTCCGAGGCCGGTTCCATGGTCTTGGGGTGCAGCACCTTCGCGCCGAGGGACGCGAACAGGCTCGCCTCCTCGTAGGAGAGCCGTGGAAGACGCGCGGCGTCGGGAACCAGGCGTGGATCCGCGTCCAGGACCCCGTCCACGTCGGACATGATCCAGACCTCCTCGGCCCCGAGAGCCCGCCCGAGGACCGTTGCGGAGAGGTCGGATCCTCCCCTTCCGAGCGTGGTCGCGAGCCCCTCGGGAGACCGCCCGACGTAGCCAGGCACGACCGCAACGGCGCCCTCCTCTAGAAGCGGCGTGACGAGCCGCGAGGTGCGTGCCCGGGTCTCGGTGGCGTTCACCTCGGCCCCGTCGAAAGCGGCGTCGGTTGAGATCGGGTCCTGCTCGACGGCGGAGGCCGGTACGCCGTGGCTCCTTATGGCGCCGGCGAGGATCTCGGCAGAGAACCGCTCGCCGTGCACCGCTATGGCCGCGCGGCGGGCCGCCGGGACCTCCTCCAGCCCTTCGAAGGCCTCGGCGAGATCAGCGAGCAGCGCCCGCAGGCGCTGCTCGACGGCGGGAAGGTGCTCGGCCGAGACAACCTCGCTTGCCGCCCGCAGGTGCCTCTCGGCGAGCGAGCGGTACAGCTCGGCGACGGACAGATCGCGGGCGGCCGTGGGGCCCCGATTTCTGTGGCCGCCGGACGCGTCGGCGTGGCCGAGAAGCGTGTCGGTGGTACCGCTCATGGCGGATACGACGACCGTCACCGGGCGCGAGCCGGCCGCGTCCGCGGCGATCCCGGCGGCGCGACCAAAGGCCGCGCCGCTCCCCACCGAGGTACCCCCGAACTTGACGACGAGGGGTCTATCGCTGGCCGCCTCAGGCGGCATTGAGCGCTTGATCCAGGTCGCCGAGTATGTCGTCGATCGACTCGAGGCCGACAGAGAGCCTGACGTAGTCCGGCGTGACCCCGGTCGACTTCTGCTCGTCGACGGAGAGCTGGGAGTGGGTGGTCGAGGCGGGATGGATCACCAGGCTCTTCGCGTCGCCGACGTTCGCTAGCAGGCTGTGCAGCTCCAGCCGGTCGATAAAGCGCCTGCCCTCTTCGACGCCGCCGTCTATGCCGAAGCCGAGGATCGCGCCGTAGAGCCCGTCCCTGTGGTACCTGCGGGCGAGGTCGTGCGTCGGATGGTCGGGGAGGCCAGGGTAGTTGACCCAGTTGACCTTCGGGTGCCCTTGCAGGAACTCGGCCACCGCCTGGGCGTTCTGGGAGTGGCGCTCCATGCGGAGGGGGAGCGTCTCGAGCCCCTGCAGGAACAGGAAGCTGTTGAACGGGCTGAGCGCCGGACCGTAATCCCTGAGCATCTGGACGCGCGCCTTCAGGATAAACGAGAGCTCCCCGAGGGTCGGGTAGATCTCGAGCCCGTGGTACGAGGGGTCGGGCTCAGTGAAACCGGGGAACTTGCCGTTGTCCCAGGGGAACCGGCCGCCGTCCACGATCACGCCCCCGATCGAGGTGCCGTGGCCGCCGATAAACTTCGTCGCCGAGTGCACGACGATGTCGGCCCCGTGCTCGATCGGGTTGATCAGGTACGGCGAGGGCAGGGTGTTGTCCACGATTAGTGGGACGCCAGCGTCGTGCGCCACCTGGGCTATCGCCTCGATATCCATGGTGTTGAGCGCCGGGTTTCCTATGGTCTCGATGAAGAGCGCCTTGGTCTTGTCCGTTATCGCCTCGCGGAAGCCCTCGGGGTCCACGCCCTGGACGTACTTCACGTCGATGCCTATCTTGGGCAAGGTGTAGTGGAAGAGGTTGTAGGTCCCGCCGTAGAGTTCGGCGGCCGAGACGATCTCGTCCCCCGCGCCCATGATGTTCAGGATCGAAAGCGCCTCCGCCGCCTGCCCGGACGCCGTAGCGAGCGCCCCCACGCCTTTCTCCAGCGCGGCCACGCGCTTCTCGAACACGTCGGTCGTGGGGTTCATGATCCGGGTGTAGATGTTGCCAAACTCGGCGAGAGCGAAGAGGTTGGCCGCATGTTCGGTGTCGTTGAACACGTAGGAGGTGGACTGGTAGATCGGGACGGCCCGCGCCGTCGTCGTGGGGTCGACCTCCTGCCCCGCGTGCAGCGCCAGCGTCTCGAAGCCGTACTCCTGCATCTTCTGGTCGGCCATGTCGGTCATCGGTGTCTCCCTTCGGTCGGTTCCGGTAGGGACGTAGCGCGCTACGTCCCTACCTTCTTAACGGTCGGATTCTTGCTCTAGAAACGGTTGTATAGCTTCTCTCATGTCGTCCCAGTCCTTGAGAAAAGCGTCGTGTCCGCTCAAGGAGTCTATCTCAACGTAGCGAGCGTCGACCCCAGCCGCCTTCGCCCGCCCGGCGGTGGCCCTGACCTCGCTGGCCGGGAACAGCCAGTCGCTCGAGATCCCGACGAACAGGACTTCGGCCTCTATGCGCTGGTAGGCTGCTTCTTCTGACTCGTAGCCAACCGCAACGTCGTAGAGGTCCATCGCCCGCGTGAGGTAGAGGTAAGAGTTGGCGTCGAAGCGGCCGACGAGATCCTCACCCTGGTACTGGAGGTAGCTCTCGATCTCGAACCGTCCGCCGAACTCCTTGACCACGGCCGGCCGGCTCGCTTCCCTCCGGCCGAACCTCTCCCACTGCCCCGCCGCGCTCTGGTAGGTCATCATCCCTGCCATGCGCGCGATGGCGAGGCCGTCCCGGGGAGCGCGCCCCGTTCCGTGGTAGTCGCCACCCTGCCAGGCCGGATCGGCCATTATGGCGCGCCGGCCGAGCTCGCTCATCCCCAGTCCTTGCGGGTTCAGGGCGTTGGTCGCGGCAACGGGGATCGCCTTCTTGACGAAGCCAGGAAACTCGATCGCCCACTCCAGTGCCTGCTGCCCTCCGATGGACCCACCGGTCACGAGCCTTAGCCGCCGCACCCCGAGGTGGTCCAGCAGACGCTTCTGCGCGCGCACCATGTCCCTGATGGTTACGACGGGGAATCGCATCGCGTAGGGCCGGCCATCCTCGGGGTCGGGAGAGGCAGGCCCTGTGCTCCCGTAGCAGCCGCCGAGCACGTTCGAGCAGACGACGAAGTCGCGCTCGGTGTCTATGGCCCGCCCCGGACCGATCATCGGCGACCACCACCCACCGCGCCTGTGGTCGGCGTCCGGTTCTCCGGCGGCGTGAGCGTCGCCCGTCAGGGCGTGGACCACGAGGACGGCGTTCTCGCCGGCAGGGTCCAGCTCCCCCCAGGTCTCGTACGCCAGGGTCACGTCTCGCAGGGAGCCGCCTAGCTCCGGCTCGAAGCGCCCTATGCGGTGATGGAGTCTGCCCGAACGGGCCGGGGCCTGACTAGCCCCGGCCCCCGGGTCTAGTGTCATGCTCGGTAGTAATGTAGCCTCCTTCTGTCGTCGGGTCCTACGCCTTACGCGCAACCCGCTCGAAGAAGAGGCTGCCCACCTCTCCCCACATCTTCCAGGACGGTAATGGCCGTCCTGCTGGACTTGGCACCTCACGGCAAGGAGCTCGGCTCTCTCGCCGCCGGTTGCCGCGGTTTCTCGGGGCCAGTTCCCTCCGCCGCTCTAGATGCGGGTCCGCGCTAGGCTCGGATGCTAAAGCACCGCGCCGCCCGGCGTCAAGGGAAAAGACGGGCGAACCGGCAACACTTTCTCTAGCGGCGCACCCACGGGTACTTCACGAAGACCCTGACGAGGCCCCGCCTCTGCATCTGCTTCTTGATGCCCAGCCTCTGGGCGACGGCCAGCGTCATGTCCAGCCCGGCCGGGTTGCGGACTATGCGCCCCTGCTCGTCCCGGCCTTTGTGGAAGTTGCGGAAGTAGGCGGCCTCGGCCTCGGGCGTGCAGCGTGGCAGGCTCCTCCACATGTCCCGTTTCTTGCGGGTATGCCAGTAGTTGTCGAAGGTGTTCCAGGGCCCGACCTCCTTGATCGGGGCCGTCACCCGCCGCCCGCCGCTCGCGGGTCGCATCGAGACCCTGTAGCCCCCGCGGAACTTGAGGGCCCGGTGCGGCAAGGCGACCTCGTACCGGGTGAACGCGTCGTAGTAGCTAGCGTACACCCTGCACCGTATGGGCTGCGCCCTTCTCGCCGACCGATCTTCGGAGAAGATGTCCTCCGAAGCCTCCCGATTCTCCTGGGCGAACTTCGCGTCCACCCACTCGCGCAACCGTGGCACCTGCTCCTCGGACAACTGGTCCTCTACCGTCTTCTTGGTCTGCGCGATCGCGGCCCTCACACGGGCGTTGTACTCGGCTACGGAGTCCTCCGTCTGACCCTCGTCGCCTCCGATCTCCCGCTCGCTCTCGGCATACTCGCGCGCGAGGACGTCGTTCTCCTCCCTCACGGCCGCGAGCACGACCTCCATCTCCGCCTCGGAGAGATCGAACTCGCGCCTGAACTCCTCGGCGTTGACATCTTCAGAGAGGATAAACGCCGTCGCTGGCTTCTCCGGGTCCCAGTACGCCGAGTAATCTTGCGCCTCGACAGGTTGCGCCCTTCCCGCGAAGACCAGGCAGAGGAGCGGCACCAGGACCCCAAGCTGCACCCACAAACCGCGAGCCCGCCAGCCGCTTCCCCTTTCAACCGCAAGCGTACCCTGGCGCGATGACCGTGCCCAAAACGGTCTCATGGAGGCCCCCCCTCCCTTTTGCAGCCCTTCTTACAACCGCACGGGCATACTACCGAGCCAGGGATGAATAGTCAAAGCAACCAACCTGAGACCGAGTAGCGAACCCGGCGGTACACAATCCCGACTCCCGAACAACTAGAGCGGCGAAGTTCCCTTGACTAGGCCTCCGACTCAGTAGGCTCTGGCGAACACGGCGGTCTTTCCGGGCTTGCCCGAGACGAGGTCCTTGCCCTCCTCCCGATCGAACGGCAGCAGCCGGATCGTGGCCTTCGTGTCCTCTTTGATCTTCTGCTCTGTCTCCTCGGTGCCGTCCCAGGGCGCGATCACGAACCCCCGCTTCTGCTCGATGATCTCCCTGAACTCTTCGTACGATTCGGCGCGGCGCGTGTTGGCTTCCCTGAACTCTAAAGCCTGCAGGAGCATGTTGGCCTGGATATCGTCGAGGAGCCCCCGCAGCTTCTCCGCCAGCCCCGCGCGCGGGACGAACTCCTTCTCGCCGGTGTCGCGCCGGACCAGGACGGCCTGGTTCTTCTCGATGTCTTTCGGCCCAAGCTCCACGCGCACGGGAACGCCACGCAGCTCGTGCTCGTTGAACTTCCAGCCGGGCGAATGCTCTTCGTCCAGGTCGATCTCCATCCGCAGCCCCGCCTCTTTCAGCTCGGCGTACAGGGCCTCGGCCTCGCGGCGAACCTCGCCCTTGTTGGAGCCGCGCCAGATCGGGACTACTACCGCCTCGGTGGGCGCGAGCCTGGGCGGTAACCTCAGGCCCCTGTCGTCGCCGTGGACGAGGATGAGCGCCCCGACCGCGCGGGTCGAGAAACCCCAGGAGGTCTGGTAGGGATGCACCCGCTCCTGGTTCTCGTCCAGGAAGGTGATGTCGAAGGCGCGGGCGAAATTCTGCCCCAGATCGTGGCTGGTTGCGGCCTGCAGGGCGCGCCCGTCGCCCATCAAGCCTTCGCACGTAAAGGTCTCGACCGCGCCCGCGAAACGTTCGGAAGGGCTCTTGACGCCGGTCAGGACCGGGATCGACGCGACCTCGAGGTAGTGGTCCCGGTAGACGCCGAGCATCCTCAGGGTCTCCTCGCGTGCCTCCTCGGCTGTGGCGTGTACCGTGTGGCCCTCCTGCCAGAGGACCTCTATGGTGCGCAAGAAGGGTCTGGTGACCTTCTCCCAGCGCACGAAGTTCGACCACTGGTTGATCAGGACAGGCAGGTCTCGGTAGCTGTGGATCCAACGCCTGTAGAAGTCGCAGATGATGGTCTCGGACGTCGGCCTCACGGCGATCCGCTCTTCCAGGTCCTCGCTGCCGGCCCTGGTGACCCACGCGACCTCGGGGTCGAAGCCCTCGACGTGGTCGGCCTCCTTCCTGAGGAAGCTCTCAGGGATGAAGAGCGGGAAGTAAGCGTTCGAGTGCCCCGTGGCCTTGAAGCGGTCGTCCAGGTCCCTCTGCATCCGCTCCCAGATCGCGAACCCGTAAGGTCTCAGCGCGAAGGTACCGCGTACCGGCCCGTAGTCCACCAGCTTCGCCATCTTGACAAGCTGCAAGTACCACTTGCTCGGGTCTTCGCTCTTCCTGGTAAGCTTCTCGACCGCTTCGGTCATCGGGACACTCCCCTCTTGCGGATAAAATGGTCTCGAAAAGTATAGCGTCCCGGCCGGACCGGGATCAGGCGACGGCCGGCTCGACGATCTCGAACCGTTCCTGGGCCGTGTCGATCTCCGCCCTGCAACCCACGGGAACCACAAACATCGGCGACGTGTGCCCGAAGTCCATCTCCGCCACGATCGGGAAGTCGTAGCCCGCGGTGCGCTGCAGGATCACCTCGCGCAGCTGCTCGCGCTCCTGCGCGCTGTAGTCGTAGGGACGGCCGAACAGGAGACCCCCGATGCGCCCGAACACTCCCATGTTCTCGTAGTCCATGAGGATCCCATCTACGCGCTCGGGGTCGGGCTTCTCCTCCGAGGTCTCGAGAAAGAGGATCGCGCCGTCGAGATCCGGCCAGTAAGGCGTCCCGCGCAGGTGCTGCATGGACTCGAGACATCCACCGACGAGCACCCCATCGGCCCGGCCTTCTTTGAGCCACGCCCAACCGCTCGAAGGCCCACCGATGCGCGCACGCGTGAGGTCTTCCTTCGTCTCCCAGTCCAGCAGCTCGTCCGTCCACCACGCGGAAGGTTCCACCCGTCCGATTGGCTCCGCCGAGCAAAGGGCCCCGAGCATGGACCGCTCCGTATAGCCGAACACCTCAGGATACTCGGCCAGCTCGATCATGACCGCCGGACCGTTGAAGGTTACGAGGCCGGTCTTGACCCAGATCGCGACGTTCAGAACCGTGACGTCGGAGTAGCCCATGAGTATCGTGGGGTTCTCCCGGATAAGGTCGAAGTCCAGGAGCGGCAGGAGGTGGCACGAGTGATCGCCCCCGATCTCGGAGATCAGGACCCTCACTTCGGGGTCGAGGAACATCTCGTGTATGTCCGCGACGCGGTTCTCGGCGGTGTCGGACACGTACCCGATGGAGTTCATCGCGTGCCTCGCGACCTTGACCCGAAAACCGAGCGACTCGAGGTACGCCACCCCACGCTCGACGCGGTGCGGGAACTCCGCCCCGCCTCCCCAGGAAGGGCTGATCACGCCTATCGTGTCGCCGGCTCGCAGCCTCGGCGGTCTCATCGGACCGGCTCCAACGCTTTCCTGCCGACGTAAGGGATGAGCACCTCGGGTAGGAGCACCGAACCGTCTTCTCGCTGGTACACCTCGAGCAACGCCACGAGGGCGCGGCTCATTGCCAGGGCAGTGCCGTTAAGGGTGTGCAGAAGCTGCGGGCGTCCGCCATCCTTTCTGTGCCGGATGCGGAGGCGGCGGGCCTGGTAGTCCGTGGTGTTCGAGGTGCTTGTGACCTCGCCGAAGTCGTCTCGGCCCGGCATCCAGGCTTCCACGTCGAACTTGCGGTAGGCGGCGCCGCCGAGGTCGCCGGTGCAGATATCCACGACGCGGTAAGGGAGCCCGAGGCCCTGGAAGATGCTCTCCTCTATCTCTAGCATCTCGGCGTGCAGGTCGTCCGACTGCTCCGGGGTCGTGAAGGCGAACATCTCGACCTTGGTGAACTGGTGGACGCGGTAGAGACCGCGGCTCGCGCGGCCGTGCGAGCCGGCCTCGGTCCGAAAGCAATGTGAGAGCCCCGCGAGGCGAATAGGGAGGTTCGCTTCGTCGACGATCTCGTCGGCGAGGGAGCCAGCGAGCGTGATCTCCGCCGTGGCAATGAGGGATAGGTCCGACTCTTCGACCGAGTAGATCTGGGTCTCGGGGCCGCGCGGCATGAAGCCCGTACCGACGAGCATCTCGTCGCGCGCGAGATCGGGCGTGATCGTCGGCTGGTAGCCGCGCGCCATGATGATGTCCAGGGCGTACCTGATCAGGCCGAGCTCGAGCAGGACCGCGTCCCCGCGCAGGAAGTAGAACTTGCTCCCCGCGACCTTCGCCCCCGCGTCGAAATCTATGACACCGAGGGACTCGCCAAGCTCGACGTGGTCCATGACCTCGAAGCCGAAAGTCGGGATCTCGCCCCACCGTCGGATCTCGACGTTCTCCGAGTCGTCCCTGCCGATTGGCGCGTCGGGGTGCGTCATGTTGGGGATCTTCAGGAGCTCCTCGCGCAGCCGCGACTCGACCTCTGCGAGCCCCGCTTCCCTCTGCGGGATGCGATCCTTCATCGCGCGCGACTCGTCGATCAGGCCCTGGCGGGCTTCGGGATCCTGCTCCCTTCCGATGCTCCTGGCCATCTGGTTCTGTCGCTGCTTGAGCTCGTTCAGCTCCTGAATTAGTTGCGAACGTTTGTCGGCCAGCTCGACGACCAGCCCGACGTCTGCCTCGACGCCGCGATTCTCGCAGTTCTCCTGCACGGACGCCGCGTTCTCGCGGATGTATCTGAGGTCGAGCACGTGTGCCTCCCTACGGTCGGCAGCTATCAGCTGTCAGCAATCAGCTTTCAGCATTCTGACTTGTCGGTTACTCGGCACTCGGGTTCGCCGGCCCCCTGCGCTTGCTTGGCGCTGATCACGGATCGCTGACCGCTAGTTCCGCGAGCGCACGGTTCTCCACCCTGATTCTAGCGAAAAGCAGCGCGGCGTCGAGCACGGAGAAGACGACGGCCGTTACCCACGCGCCGAAGATGAGCGGGAAGGTGGCTATCTCCAACGCCACGACGACGTAGTTCGGATGCCGGATGTACCTGTAGGGGCCCCGCCTGACCAGCGTCGTTCCGGGCACGACCAGTACCCTCGTGTTCCAGTATTCTCCGAGCGAGTGGATCGTCCAGTACCGCAGCACCTGCGAGAGCAGAAAGAGGCCCAGCGGAATCGGCCAATAGGCAGGCAAATCCGGGCCGCGCATGAGGCCCTCAACCAACGTGGAGACCAGCCACAGGACGTGGAGCCCAACCATCAAAGGGTAGTGCCCGCGTCCCTTCTCGACGGCACCGCGATCGCGCAAGATCCGTTCGTGACGACGCGAAAGCCGCAACTCCAAGAGTCGTTGGAGACCGACGAGTGAGACCCCGACGATAAGAACAGCAACGCTCAACAAACCCCCTGCCCCATGCTCTGCAGGATAAGCTGATGGCTGATAGCTGAATGCTGATAGCTCAGGTGCTGATGGCCCTTGGCCATCAGCACCTGAAAAACACGTGCTCGGCGGAGAAGCCTGGGCCCATCGCGGAGAGCACGCCTAGGTCGCCTGACGTGTACTCTCGCCCGCGCAGGAAGCGCTCCAGGATAAACAGGACGGTAACGCTGGACATGTTCCCGCATTCGCGCAGCACGGCCCGCGAGTACGTCAGCCCGCCCGGTTCGATGCCGAGCACCTCCTCGAAGGCGTCGAGCACCTTGGCCCCACCCGGATGGAGGACGTGGTGCCCAACCTCATCCAGGTCGAGGCCGAGCGAATCGCAGGCGAGAAGGAGGTCGTCGCGCAGCCTCTCGCGCACGATGGTCGGCACGCTCCTGGAGAGCTGGACCTTCAGGCCAGTCTCGACCAGTTCCCAGCCCATCACGTCCTCGGTACCGGGCCAGGTGGTGCTGTGGCCGCCGAGGATCTCGGGTCCGGGACCGGACCCGAGGAGCACGGCCGCCGCGCCGTCGGCGAAGAGGCTGGTGGAGACCAGGTTGCTCTTGGACAGGTCGCCGCGTTGGAAGGTCAGCCCAGAGAGCTCGACGCCGACAAGCAGGACAAGCTTGTCGGGGAAGAGCCTCGCGTACTCCGCGGCGCGCGCGAGCCCGGCGGCCCCGGCGGCGCATCCGAGGCCCCAGATCGGTATCCGGCGCGTGTGCTCCGAGAGGCCGAGGCGGAAGATCAGCTTCGCGTCGAGCGAGGGGGTCGCGAAGCCCGTAGTGGAGACGAAGAAGATGGCGCCGACCTGCTCCGGATCCGCGCCCGCGCTGTCCAGCGCCCTGCGGGCCGCCTTCTCCGACAGGTCGAGGGCATGCTCGACGTAGAGCGCGTTCTTCTCGGGGAAGGTGTGGTCCCGCTCGAACCACCGTACGGGCACGCAGAAGTGGCGGTTCTCGACGTGGACGTTGTCGAAGATAGGCATCAGGCGTTCGAAGTCCCTGTGGGCCTCGGCGAACATGCCCCGCGCGAACCGTTTCGCCTCGTTCTGTCCCACGCGGTGGGGCGGCACCGCGGTTGCCACGGAGAGGATCCTGGGGTTACGATCTCTCACGTCTTCGCCGGCCTCGCCCCGGGGGCGACGTCCGGGTCGGGCTCTGGCTGCCCACACGTGTTACGGAAGACGTACTGGGAGAAACGCTTGCGCTGGCGGCTAGACCAGTCGATGGTAGGACGGCGCTGGTCGTCCGGAACGTAGCCGAGCCGGTAGACGGCCATCAGCTCGAGGTCGTCTGGTACCGCGAGAAGGGTCTTGATCCGCTCCCAGTTCTCCGGGATCTCCATCGGCGTCGAGACGAACTGGATGCCCATACCCAGAGCCGCGGTGGTGAGCCAGACGTTCTCGACGGCGGCCCCCATGCCGAAAACGGAGTAGAAGCCGGAGAGCTGGCCCGGACGGTACTCGGCCTTGTCGAGCAGGACGGCCAGGAGCAACGGCGACCCGGCGATGAGCTTGCGGTTGTCCTCGCCTAGCGTCTTCGGGACGCCGAAACGGTTCATCACGGCCTGGCCGGTCTCGGAGAAGATCTGGCGCCTGAAAGGCTTGAGGACGCTGGGCATCTGGTCGAAGTAGATGCCGTCGCGCCTCTTCTCCATCTCCTGCTCGGAGAAGCGAAAGTAGGGACGGTAGCGCTTCCAGAACGTGCCCTCTTCGAGCAGGCGGGTCATGCTCTCGCCGCTGATCCTCGCCACCTCCTCGATGGCGTCGCGGTCGTCCACTAGGACGAAACGCCAAGGCTGGCTGTTGAAGTGCGAGGGGGCCATGGCAGCGACCTGCACCAGGAGGTGCTGGTGCTCCAGGCTCACAGGATCGGGCAGGAAAGGACCGTTGGTGGTCTTGCGGCTCTTCAGGACGTCGAGGAAATCCAACTCAGCCTCCTAGAGCACCGATACGAGCCCCGTAGCGTAAAAGATCATGGCGAGGGAAGCGAGCGCGGCGTGCCCCGCGGTGCCGGCCCGCACGCGCGGCAACAGCAAGTACAGCGCGAGGACCGGCAGTAAGGCCCAGCGGTACGGCGCCCCCTGCAAGAAGCCCACCCCGACGGCCAGCGCGGCCGTGGCGAACACGGCGAAGAAAAGCGCGTGATGCAGCCAGCGAAACGGTTTCGTGTCAACGATCCCGAACTGCACCAGCACCCCTAGCAAGAAGTTCGCCAGAAACAGCGCCGTCGCAGTGTAGAAGATCAAGGCCGGCTCCTCAGTAACATCCTCGAAGGTTATAGCATAGGCCTTTGCCCTCGCGCGCCTGCCCTTCGATAGTGGACCGCCAGGACGCGGAGCCTCTGCGTCCGAGCCATCGGACGGGCTGCCACCGGCTTGCGGTCGTGGTGGGAAGGCGGTGTTAAGATTCGTAGTTCGATGGATCATTGCAAAGCGGCGTTCCAGCTAGGGGGCTAGATGGAGAACGGGCGCCCGGCGGCTTACATAACGGGTGTGGGGGTGGTCAGCCCAATCGGGATCGGCCGGAAGCGGTTCTGGAGCTCGCTGCTGGCGAACGAGAGCGGCGCCGGTCCCATAACGCACTTCGACCCCGAGGGTTTCGACGTCAGGATCGCCGCCGAATGCACGGACTTCGAGGCGGGCGACTTCATGGACCGCAAGCTCGCGGCCAGGACGGACCGGTTCGGCCAGATGGCGCTCGCCTCGGCCAAGCTAGCGCTCGAGGACGCGGGCGCCTGGGACGAGCTTAACGGGAGACCCGAGCGGGTCGGCCTCATCATGGGCAGCGGCATCGGCGGCGTGATGAGCATGGAGACCACGCAGGCGACCATAGACAGCAAGGGTCCGGCCAGGGTCAACCCTTTCTCGGTCACCAAGATCATGCCCAACTCGGCCGCCGCCCACATAGCGATCCAGCTCGGGGTGCAGGGGCCTTCTTCCACCGGGGCCCTGGCTTGCTCTTGCGGCACGGACATGATGGGCCTCGGTTTCGACCTCATCCGCCGTGGCGACGCGGACGTCGTGATCTGCGGCGCCTCGGAGGCCACCATAACCCCCGTCATCGTGGCGGGCTTTATGGCGATGCGCGCGATGAGCCGCCGCAACGACGACCCCGAGGGGGCCTGCCGCCCATACGACGCCGACCACAACGGCTTCCTTATCGGCGAGGGCTCAGCGGTCGTCATCATGGAGAGCGCCGCTTCGGTCGAGCGCCGCGGCGCGGAGCCCTACGCCAAGATGACCGGCGTCGGTCGCACCACAGACGCGTACAACATCACGGATCCCGACCCCAGCGGCGTCGGCGTCTTGCGGGCGATGCAGCTCGCCGTCCAGGGCGCCGGGCTGAGTGGCGAGCAGGTCGGCTACATCAACCCGCACGGTACGGGTACGGTTGCCGGAGACGGTCCCGAGTCGAGGGCGATGGCGGAGATCAACCCTAACGCCAAAGTCTCCGCCACCAAGTCCACCCTCGGCCACTCCCTCGGCGCCTCCGGCGCGATTGAGACCGCGATCTGCGCCCTCGCCCTTGGGGAGCGGACCATCCCGCCTATGCGCAACCTGAGCAACCTCGCGGAGGACTGCGCCGAGCTGGACTACGTCGTAAACGAACCATGCGAAGCCCCCGACCTCGAGGCGGCCCTGTGCTCTAACCTCGGCGTCGGCGGCCACAACGCCGCGGTCGTGCTGGAGAGGGTCTAGGGAGAGCATGGTGAGCGCACAAGACGTGCATGAACTTCCAGACGGCCTGCCGGCTCCAGCCGACGATGGGGCTGCCAGCCACCTGCAAGGCATGAGCCTCCCCCTACGCACCCTGGCCTCGACGTCGGGGGAGGCGGTGGACCTTTCGACCCTGAAGGGCAGGACCGTGGTCTACTGCTACCCGATGACAGGCAGGCCGGACAGGAGCCTGCCGGACGGTTGGGACGAGATACCTGGCGCCAGGGGGTGCACCCCGCAGTCTTGCTCGTTCCGGGATCACCACGCCGAGCTTCGGGCTCTCGGGGCGGGGGTGTTCGGTCTCAGCACGCAGGACACTGAATACCAGCGAGAGGCGGTAGGGCGCCTGCACCTCCCGTTCCCGTTGCTGAGCGACGCGAACCTGGACTTCGCGCAGGCGCTGGATCTGCCCACCTTGGAGGTTGAGGGGATGGTTCTTTTGAAGAGGCTCACCCTGGTTATCGACGAAGGCCGCATCGAGAAGGTCTTCTACCCGGTCTTTCCGCCAGACAGGAGCGCCAAAGACGTCGTCGGTTGGCTTGAGCATAACATCGAGAGGTCGCCCGATGCCTAGGGTAGAAGACAGACTGCGGGAGCTGGAGGCCATAGTCGCACCCCACGGCAGCGCGCTTGTGGCCTTCTCCGGGGGGGTAGACTCCTCCCTTGCCCTGGCGGTGGCGGCGCGGGCGCTACCGAGCGAGCGGGTGCTGGCAGTAACCTCGAACAACGAGACGTACCTTCCCTCGGAGCTGGGACTCGCCCGCACGTTCGCCGACTCGCTCGGCGTGGAACACCTCGTGGTCAACACGAGGGAGCTCGACGACCCCAACTACGCTAGCAACCCGACCAACCGCTGCTACTTCTGCAAGAGCACGCTCTACTCCGACCTGAGCCGTCTGGCGGCCGAGCGCGGGTACGCTTGCGTGGTCGACGGTGCGAACAAAGACGACGAAGGAGACTACCGTCCCGGGAGAAAAGCGGCCAGGGAGCTGGGCGTGATCTCTCCGCTGTCCAAGGCCGGGATGGGCAAGGCCGAGGTGCGAGACCTGGCCAGGCACCTCGAGCTGCCAAGCTGGGACAAGCCGGCGCTGGCGTGCCTCTCCAGCCGGTTCCCGTACGGGCAGGAGATCACGCCGCAAAAGCTCTCGCAGGTAGCCCGGGCCGAGGAGTTCCTGCGCGCGGATGGCTTCAGGCAGGTTCGCGTGAGGCACCACGGCGAGATAGCGCGGCTCGAGGTCGGCCCCGACGAGATGGAGCGAGCCTTCGCCGCCAGGGACAGGATCTGCGAAGAGCTCAAAGACGCAGGATTCCTCTACGTCGCCCTGGACCTCGCGGGCTACGCGTCCGGCAGCCTCAACGCCGCCCTGCCTGGCAAGGGCGGGAAAGCCCGCAAAACGCTCCCCGTCATCTCCTAGGCCGCGAGAGCGTGAACGAGCCGATACTCTGGATCACGCTGGCCATAATGCTCGTTGGCCTGGCCGGAAGCGCGCTACCGGGCCTGCCCGGCGTGCCCCTGATATTCATCGCCGCTCTCGCCTACGGGATCTTCACGGACTTCGAGTACGTCGGTGGGCTGGTCATTGCCCTGCTCGGCGTCCTGGCCGCCGTCGCCCTCGTCCTCGACTTCGCCGCCACGACCTACGGCGCGCGCCGGTTCGGCGCCAGCAACTGGGGTACGGCCGGTGGCGCGGTCGGGGGCATCGTCGGCGCCCTGGTGGGAGCCCTGTTCCTCGGCATCGGGGCCCTATTCGGGCTGGTGCTCGGAACGATCGGCGGCGTCTTTCTCGGGGAGTACCTCAGGCGCCGGGAACGCGAGAATGTCCAGGGAGCCGAACAACCGCGGGTCCGCCGCGCCAGGTCCGAACGGGGAGACTGGCGCAGGGCGTCCCGGGCGGCGGGCGGGGTCATGATCGGCTACGCCGCCTCCGCCGTGCTGCAGGGATTCCTCGGACTGTTGAGCGTGATCGTCTTCGTGCTCGCGCTGTTCAACTGATCCGCGTTAGGTCGAACTAGCGGGCCAGCCAACTAGCGACCCTACCCCGGCATGAACCGGTGCAACTCTTCGGGGGGCATCGGCCTCGCGAAGTAGAACCCCTGCATGAAGTCGCAGCCCATCTCCATGAGCAACTCCACCTGTTCCCGCGTCTCCACGCCTTCCGCGATCAACTCCATACCGAGGGTGTGCGCGAGCTCGACCACCAACCGCACTATCGCCGTATCCTCGACGTCGTATCCCAGACCGGCGACGAACGTGTGGTCGATCTTGAGGGCGTCGGCGGGAAGCCGTTTGAGATAGGACAGCGAAGAGTACCCTATGCCGAAGTCGTCTATGACGATCCTGACGCCTGCCGCCCTCAGGCGGTCGAGCGACGCGGTGTTGCCCTCCAGGGCCTGCACATACATCGTCTCCGTGACCTCGAGGCCGAGGCAATGCGCCTCCAGGCCACTCTCCTGCAACGCCACCTCCACCGTCCTGGTCAGTTCCGGACGGGCGAGCTCGGTGGCCGAAAGGTTGACGTTCACGACCAGTGGCGGCGTACGCCGGAACCCCTCTTGCCACGACGCGGCCTGGCGGCAAGCCTGCCTCAGCACCTGCTCGCCCATCGGCACCACGAGTCCGCTCTCCTCGGCCGTGGCAACGAACTCGGATGGGTTCAGCAGGCCCCGCTCCGGGTGGTTCCACCTCACCAGTGCCTCCATGCCCCACACGTTCCCGTCGTCGTGGCATTGCACGATCGGCTGGTAGTGGACGACGAACTCCTCCTTTTCGATGGCACGCCTCAGGTCGTTCTCGCGCTCCAGGCGTCTGTATGCCTGCGCGTGCATTGTGGGGTGGAACAGCTTGTGGGCCGCCCCTTCCCTCTTGGCGGCGTACATCGCGGTGTTGCCGTCCCTGAGAAGATCCTGCGGAGAGTTCGTGTCGGCGTCGCCGACGGCGACCCCCACGCTGGCCGCCACGTAAAGCTGCCGCCGGCGCACGTAGTAGGGTTCTCGCAACTGTTCGACGAGGCGCGCGGCGATCCTGGCCGCCTCCTGCGTGGTGGCGACCTCCTCGACAAGGATGACGAACTCGTCGCCGCCGAAGCGGGCGAGCGTGTCCTCGAGCCTCAGGCCTCGCCGCAGGCGCTCGGCCACCTTTATCAGGAGCTCGTCGCCGGCCTCGTGACCGAGGGATTCGTTGACGACCTTGAAGTCGTCGAGGTCCACGAAGTACACGGCCGCCTTGCTCGCGTGCCTCCTCTCGGTGCGCCCCAGGATCGTGCGCAGGCGATCCATGAGGAGGTTGCGGTTTGGCAAGCCGGTGAGAGAGTCGTGGAACGCCTGATGCCTTAATCTCTCTTCCAGGGCCTTGCGCTCGGTCACGTCGTAGACGGTACCTATCATCCGCGAGGGCGCGCCGTCGTCGGAACGCACGACCTTGGCCCTGGACTGGACGATTCGCACATGCCCGTCCGGGCGTACCACCCGATGCTCGATATCGTAGGGCTGGTGCTCGTGGAAGGCCTGGTCTTGCGCCCGAACAACGACGTCCTCATCTTCCGGGTGCACCGCCTCCAGTAGCATCACCATGCTAGGCACGGAAACCTCCGGCTGCAGCCCGTAGATGCGGTAGACCTCGTCCGACCAGGTGACGACATCCGTTCTCAGGTCCCATTCCCAGCTTCCCAGGTGGGCCATACGTTCCGCCTCGGCCAGCGTGTCCTGCCCTCGCCGCGAGGCCCGCTCGGCCTCCTTGCGTTCGCTTACGTCGACGAAGGACATGACGAAGCCGTCCCCCAGCTTGACGACCGTCAACCGGAGCCAAGCGCTTATGCCCTCGTGCTCGTAGTAGACCTCGCCCTCGAAGGGTCTTTCCGTCTCGACCACCCGCTCGAACGCCTCGAAGAGACCCTCCTCTTCCATGCCTGGCATCTCGGTCAGGAGCTTTTTGCCCAGTAGCTCGTCCTCGGGACACCCCACTATCTGCTCCGAGACGGGATTGGCCAGGACCCACTCGAAGTCCGCAATTGATCCGTCGGGGTCGCGTACGGCCACGAAGGCCATGACCCCGTCGAGGGAGCTTTGGAGCACCCCGGCGAGTAGCCGCTGGGAGCTTCGCAGCGCATCCTCGACTTCCCTGCGCTCCGTTACGTCCCGTCCGACGGATTGGTACTCGATGAGGTCTCCGTCGTCCCCAAAGATCGCCCTGTCCGTCCACTGCAGCCACCGCAAGTCGCCGCCCGGAGCAAAGACGGCGTGCTCCACGGTTCTGGCAGGAGCTTCCCGGCTCAGCTTGGAGGGGATCTCCTCGTACAACGCGTGGTCTTCCTGGGGGATGTGATCCAGGAAGGTCCGTCCTATCAGGTCTTCCGGCCCCGTGCCGAAATAGCGGCAGTACGCGGGGTTGACGAAGGTGAGGGTCAGGTCCGGCAGGTAGCGGCAGACGAGCTCTGTCTGCTCCTCTACTACGTCCCTGTAGCGCTCCACGTTTTGCCCGAAGGCTTCTCTGCTATCCATGCGTTCGGCGGTGTGGACCTTGTCACCCGCGTGCCCCTGCTTCGAGGCCCCGGAGGTA
This sequence comes from uncultured Rubrobacteraceae bacterium, assembly GCA_963800975.1. GTDB lineage: Bacteria > Actinomycetota > Rubrobacteria > Rubrobacterales > Rubrobacteraceae > JALYGY01. The sequence continues at coordinate 529,942 of CAWDDB010000008.1, forward strand.
TCACCCGTGGCAGGGGACGGCCATCTGGGCCTCCTGCTCGGGCGGGCTTTTGCGCGTCCTTACCCGCTAATCCCCCGTTCCTGGGCGACAAGTTGGCATAAGTATGCCATAAAGTCTTGTTTGGAACCCTGGCGGGCGAAAGCCCTCGCACCTTGGTTCTTGTGAAAGCGAACACAAAATCCGAGTATTTGACGTTGCTATGTTGTGGTTGGTCCGTGGGAGCATCCCTGTTCTCTGTGGACCGCCATGCTTCGGGGTGTTGGTGGCGCCCCGAAGCCTGCCGCGTTCCACTTTTTCGCCTTCGGGCCCAGGCCCATCTAACCTGACGCCAATTCGGTGCAGTTCTCCACCCCTTTCGGCAGCGGGCCGCTCTCACCACGAGATTCCCGTGGCCTTTCGTCCCCGCCTCACGGCCGGTATGCCATTTTCGAGGAATCCCGCTTCCTCGGTCGATCTGCACGGATGCTATGCGCATCGCAGGATCGAGAAATACATCCTTGACGCACACAGAACCAAACCGTGCGCCCACTGCGGACCGCGAGAGCGACAGGAACGGTTGTCTTCGTGCGAGGACAAGCAACAGTTCTGGGAGGAGGAGTGATCCGAGCGTCCCTGTGCAACGTTTAGCGTCAGAGAAGGGAAGGAGCGACAAGTAACCAATCTACCAGACGGGTACACCCTGGACCTGGCAAGCGACCCCGACGCGCCGGTGCTAAGGCGCAGAGACGGCGTCGAGATCGCACGGTTCAGCGCGGGAGGCATGACGCCGCAGGCGGTCGAGGAAGCGGCCTGGCAGGATCTCCTGCTCGGGAGCAGGCAGCAGTCAGACCTGCACCCGCTACGGGAGCCCGGGCGAGACCGAAGCAGCTAACCGAGCGTTTCCAGGTGGAGTTCCGGGCGTTGAGTCGTCCCAGGGTTGGTCGGCTACTCTTCCTCGCGCCGCTGCTCGCGTAGGAAGCCTTCGAGCTCCCTGGCGAGATCGTCGCCCGAGGGCAGATCTGTTTCCTCACCACCGGCCTGGGCATCGTAACGGTCTTCGAGCATGCGCACGTAGGACGTCAGGTCGGAATCCTGGGAGACGGCGGCCGAGACCTGCTCCTGGTACGACTCGGCTCCGCGCACGAGGCCGGAGGTGTCCACGTCCATCTCCAGAAGCCCGGTGAGGCTCTCCAGCAGGGCGAGTGCGGCCGGGGCCGAGGGTATCGCGGGCAGGTAATGCGGGACGGGCGCCCAGAAGCTCACCGAGGGGAGCCCGCTCTCGGCGCACGCGCGGTGCAGAACGCCCGTTATCCCGGTCGGGCCCTCGTAGCGCGAGGCCGAAAGGCCAAGGTTCTCGACCAGGGCGGGGTCCTGGGAGTTCGCCGCGACCGCCACGGGTCGCGAGTGGGGCACGTCGGCGAGCAGGGCTCCCATCGTGACCACCAGCTCGACTTCGAGTTCCCTGGCGAGCTCGATCACCGCGGCCGAGAAAGCCTGCCAGCGGAAGCTCGGTTCGGGGCCGGAGATGAGCGCGGCGCCGCGGCCCCCCACGGCGTCCAGGCTACGCGCCGTAGCCAGAAGCTGGTTCTCCGGCCACTCCATCGTTCGCGCGACGCCTTCTAGGAGCTTGATCTGGGGCCTATTTGCCTGATAGTCGAAGAATTCCTCGGCGTCGAAAGCGCCGAACTTTTTGGCGTCCCAGCTCTCACTCAGCGTCGACAGGGCGACGCTCGCGGCCTCCGCCGCGTCGTTCCAGCCAGTGAAGCCCGCGATCAAGACCGGCCGCTCGAGTTCGGGCCGCCACTCCAGTGTTACGTACCTGTTGTCCATGGGGTGAGCTTACCACGCTGCACCGCGGCACAACCTCAGGCGAAGGTCCGTTCGAGTGCAAGCGCCCGCTCGAGGCGCTCGAGGTACTCGCGCTCGGGGATCTCGACGGCCCCGAGGCTGGCGAGGTGGTCGTTCTGGATCTGGCAGTCGAGCAGCGTGTATCCCCGGTCGTTGAGGCGGTCGACGAGGTGCACGAGGCATATTTTCGAGGCGTCGCGCATTCGGCTGAACATGGACTCCCCCATGAACGCGCTGCCCAGGGCTATGCCGTAGAGACCACCCGCCAGCTCGCCGTCCCTGTACGCCTCGACGCTGTGTGCCTTCCCGAGCTCGTGAAATCGTACGAAGGAGCGGATGATCTCCTCCCCGATCCAGGTCTCTTCCCTGTCGGCGCATGCCCTGATGACCGCCTCGAAGTCGTGGTCGAAGCGGACCTCGTAGGTCCGCTTGCGGATAACCCTGGCGAGCGACCTGGATACGTGCAGGGCGTCTAGCTCGAGAACGGACCTGGGGTCGCAGCGGTAGAACCCCGTACGCCCATGCCCGTCATCCATCGGGAAGGCGCCAGATCTGTAACATGCCTCGAGCACCTGAGGCGTTAGCCTCATGCCCGAATAATAGAGGCCAGAGGGCTAGCCGGCCCCCCTGGCTCTCGCAGGCGCGTGGCTCTCAAGGTTCTGCCCCGGGTTACGCCGTGCTTCAGTCGAATCCCAGGAGGTCGAGGACCTCCCCGGACCCTAGGGCCATCTTGGAAGCGATGCGTCCCTCCGCATCGACGAGCACCGCCGAAGGCGTGCCGTCCACCCCGTAGGCCTCGGAAACCTCGTATGAGTCGTCCTCCAGGACTATCGGAGCTCGAACGCCCATGGGCGCGTTCTCCTCGGCCGTGCCCTCCGAGACGACCAGTAACCTGGGATCCCCGGCCCGAGCGGTGCGCTCCCACTCCCTTAGGTCGGGCATCATCTCCTGGCAGTAGCCGCAGTCCGGGCTGCAGAAGAGCAAGAGCGTCTCCTCGCCCCTGAAATCTTCGAGCCCGACGAGCTTCCCCTCAAGATCGGGTAGCCTGAACTCCGGAGCCAGCTCGCCGACCCCAGGGCCATCTGTCTCCTCGTGGTCGTGCCCGTCTTGCCCCGCGCTGGGACTACCGGCCGTGGGCACACTGACTGGCTCCCCAACGGCCTGCGCGACCAGCGCCTCCACGCCGTCGGGCCCGCTCACCACGGGGCTCCCGATCGCACCCTCGGGGCTGACCATGACCGCGCCGGGTGTGGCGTCCACCTCGTAGGCGTCGGCCACCTCCCAATCCTCCTGCAGCAGCACGTTCTCGACCCCGTGTTCGGAGGTCTCCGCGCTGTTCTCCTCGATGGTACCCCGGCCAACTATCGAGATCGTAAGCTCGTCCGCGTGCTCCCGCTGCCACCGCCCGATATCCGGCATCAGCTCCATGCACGGTTCGCAGTTCGGGTCGGTAAAGAGGAGCGCGACCGGCTTGCCGCGGGCGCGCAGATCGTCGAGCGTAGTTTTCCCTCCCCGGATATCATCGAGCGTGAACATCGGGGCAGGGGATCCGACCGGCAGCCCTCCCTCAGGATAGCCGCCGTTGGCGGAGGGCGCGGGCTCCACCCCGGCTTCGACAAACCCGGCCTCTAGCGCGTTCAGCCGCGCGAGCAGCCTGCCGTTCTGCTTGAGTAGTCCGATCAGGAACAACCATTGCGCGCCCACCAGCGCCAGCAGGATCACGCCCCCCATCAAGGCCACGGTCTGGAAGCCCGAGAGGTCCTCGATCCAGCCGAACACGCTCGGGCCCACCCTGCCACCTGCGCCTTGCCAGACCAGGAACGCCGCTACGACGGCGAGCGCGCCGTTTCGGGCTAGCGTCGAGGGTCCAGCCGGGGCGGAGTGTAGTTGACCGAAGCAGTGGCAATCCGGCCTGCGGCCGCGTGCCAGGTTGACGCCGATGCCCGCGCAAAAGAGCAGCAAGAGCACGAGGGCACCAACGGCGCCGAGCAGGGCCGTGGACGCGGGGATAAGTGTTACCGCCACGGCAAGCTCCGCGAACGGCAACAGGACGCCGATCGGGGCCGCGATGGACGCGGGCACGCCGAAGCCGGCGACGGCCCTCCTGGACCCTTCGCGGTCGACTAGCTTGGCGATCCCCGCCACCGCGAACACGCCGGCTAGCAGCAACCTGGCCAACAGAAGGACTATCTCCATGGCGGATCTCCTAACTGCGTCATTGGGATCGGGTGGAAGTCGCAGCTTTTCATGAGCCTAATGGTATCCGGCCAGACCCCAACAGCCAAGTGCGATCAGAAGATACGGCGTATGGCAGCGCTGAGGGGGCGCCTGGGCGCCCCCTCCTTGGTTGATACGCTACCGAGTCAAGGGAGTTAGGCGGGTCCCGAAGCTCGCCGCCGCTACTCACCTCACCGCGTGCGGATAGTCCGTAGCGTTAGTCGCAGTTTCCGTTGCTCTTGCACCTCTTGCCTCGACGGCAGCAGTTGCACCCTTGGCTGCCGCAACACGCCTTGCGGCGGCGGCGACCCTTGCCGCAACAGATGCTGCACCGGCGACCGTTGCCCGACGTGTTGCAGAAGTCTCCGCCCTGCTGGTTACAGCGACGCCTGCGACGTCCCAACGTCCCAACGTCGGCGTCGGCTTCATTCGCTCCCACCACGCCAAGCGCCGAGGCCACCAGGGCGGCGCCGGCGAGCTTCATGGCCCTGCCACGCGTGACCGTGCCGGTATTCAGCCCAGCGGCCAGGTCGTCGAAGGAGCTCGCGACCGTACCTTCACCTCTCTTCGTCAACAACGCAACGCCTCCTTTTCCCGAGCCGCCACTATGCAGCCATGTGCGATGTAGCATATCGTTATCTATGTTTCCACGCAAGTACCAATCATCGCCTTCCCAGGGAGACCGGCCCCTAACCGAAACGTCCGTTGACGTTTGCCAGACGCGCGGCTCAGAACAGAGGCACCTTCTCGCCCACGACGCCGTCGTGCAGGTCGCGAACTGGGGATGACTCCGGTTCGTCAACGACCTTCACGCCGAGGCGCGCCAGTACCCTGAGCGCCGCGGGACGAAGCGCCCTGGGCGCGCCGTCGGAGATCTTGAGCGCCAGGCCCCAGCCGTTAGGGCTACCAGCGCCGAAGACGACCTCCGCCCCGCTCTTGCAGACCAGGTAACTGCCGCGCATTACGGCTGTGTCGAACCTGTCCGTACCCCCGACCATGTAGGGGTGCGCACGCATCGCCTTCGTGACCCTGCTGGCCGCGCCGGCGAGGTCGTCGGGCAGGGCGCCGCTCGCGAGCCTGGCGAAGCCGGTAGCAAAGCTCGCAAGCGGCATGCCGAAGGTCGGCACGCCGCAGCCATCACCACCGAGCAGTATCTCGTCCGTATCCAGGCCGCACGTTCGGGCCATGATCTCAAGGATCCACAGCTGCAAGGGGTGGGTCGGACCGCGGTAGCCGCCGGTCGCCCATCCGCGGTGAACGCAAACCGCCAGCATGCCAGCGTGCTTACCGGAGCAATTGCCGTGGATCGGCAGTGGCTCCTCGCCCTCGCGCGCGAGCTCCGCGGCTGCCGGAGCATACATGGGCGGGAGCGCGCCGTTCTGGAGGTCGTCCTCGGAGAGGCCGGCCTTCTCCAGGATCGAGCGTACCGCCTTGAGGTGCGGTTCCTCCGCGTTGTGGGAGGCGCAGGCGACCGCGAGCTCCTCCCCCGTAAGGCCCAGCGCGTCGGCGGCGCCGGAGAGGATCAGCGGGAGGGCCTGAAAGGGCTTCGCCGAGGAGCGCGCGTAGACGTAACCTCGCGGGTCGCCCACTGCCTCTTCGACGTTGCCTTCCGGGTCGCAGACCACGAAGCGCCCCCGGTGCAGGCTCTCGACCAGAGCCCCGCGCCGCACGGCGACGAGCGGCACGTCGTCCGGGAGCCCGTAGGATCGCCCCTCGCGCTGCAGCTCTACTCCCCGGCGAGGACCACGATCCGGAGGTCCACCAGATCTTGCGCCACGCGCACGCGAGCCATGGCCGCCGGGAAATCGCCGCCAGCGTAGTACTCGCGCGCCTCCGAGACGAGCGCCCTGAGCCTGGCGAGCAGCGCTTCGTCCGCGCCGACTGGGCCCTCGCCCCTCACGCAGGCCTGCACCATGCCGAGCGTAGCGAGCGCGCGCTGGCTTCCCGTCCACATCGAGATGGTCGCGATCTCGAGGTAACCGGTTACCCGAAGCAAGTGTCCGACCCTGAGGCTCGACGTGGCGCGCTCCTCCCGCACCCCGCTCACGGGAACCACCGCCTGATATTGCCCGAGACGATCGCCGGAAATTTCTCTTGCGGCACCCCAGCGGTCTCCGCGGCGGCGAGCGTCGCGTGCAGCGTCGATGGTAAGTCGCCATACGGTATGTCAGAGCCATAACAGATACGCCCCGTGTCGACCGAGCAGAAGAGCACGTAGAGGTCCTTCGCGCTGACCACGGAGGTCTCGAAGAGCACGTTGGGGTTGTCCTCGAAGGCGCGCGCAGCTTCCAGCACCTCGACCATCGACGCGTGGCCGAGGATGATGCGCAACTCCGGATGGGCTTCGATGGTTGGAAGCAGCGGCTCGACCACCCTCTGCATCGCGAAGCCGGTGTGGATCAGAACCGGCACGTCTGCCTCGGCCGCCTGCGCGAGCAACCGCACGGCTCGCTCGTCATCGAGCTCGAACTGCTGCGACACCGGATGGAGCTTCAAGCCTGCGAACCCGCGCTCCACGCAGCGCGCAAACTCCTTCTCGTAGTCTCTGTGCGGGTTAACGCGAAAAAACGGAACGAAAATCCCGGGGAAATCCTCTTGCGCCTTCCAGATCACGTCGTTCGGCCCGGAATAGTCGTCGCGCGCGTTCGGGTCGTTCAGGGGGAACACGATGCTCCTCGCAACCCCCGCGGCCAGCATGCGCTCGTGCATACCCTCCGCGGTCATCATCCGCCCGTCCACGTCCACGCCGACGTGGGCGTGCGCGTCGAATATCCTGGTCTCCGGCGGAAGCTTGCTCATGACCCACGACCAGATCTCGGCCATCGCCCCGCTCGTCAATGCTTCGATGCTATGCCCGTGTTCGCTACCGATCGTCAATGGGCGGCCGATCTAATGTTCTCTGAGGCTACGACCGTGGCATGTTAGCAGGGCGCGGCCAAAGTTGCCCGCTCCGGGACGCGATAGGCACGAACGCGGGTCGTCAGAAGGCGCAACCAGCCGGGTTATCGAGCAACGGCGCTCGTGTGTCGCCCGATTCTCGCGACTTCATCGCGCGGTGTTTGCCCCCGCACGAGACAGGGTCCTTCAGGAGAACGCCAGCGAAAGGAGTCCAACGTGTCAGACGGGTTTCGCCACGGCGTCCCAACGGGCACGCACGGCATGGCCATAGTCGGGGAGAAGGGGAACTATCCGAGGCCAGCATCGTGCACTGCTTCGAAGAAGTGGAGCTCGAAGTGCCAGCCACCTTCGGGCATACGGAAGCGGCAATGGCGGCCGGCCTCATGGTAGGGCGCTGGTCTGTGGGGTTCGTCCGCAACGGGCTCCAGGTCAGGGGCCGCCGTGTGCCTCTCGGCTAAAGGTCAGCATCGAGACGCGCTGACCGTCCACGCTCTTGACCTGCAGGGTGGCCCCGTCGACCGTCACGGAGTCGCCGGCTTCCGGGGGACGGCCGAGGGCTCCCAGGACGAAACCGCCGATGGTATCGAAGTCCTCGTGCGGCAGGTCGAGGCTAAAGTGATCGTTGACGTCCGTGATCGGGATGCGGCCGTCCACCGCGTACGAGCCGTCCCCGATCTCTTCTATCTCGGCCTCCCCCTCGTCGAACTCGTCCTGAATCTCCCCGACAAGCTCCTCGAGAACGTCCTCGATCGTTATGAGGCCCTCGACGCTGCCCCACTCGTCGATGACGATCGCCATCTGGAGCTTGCGTTGCTGGAACTCCTTGAGGATCTGCTCGATGGGCTTTGTCTCGGGGACGACGAGGCAGTCCCTCTTCACCGACCTCACGTCGAAGTCGTCCGGGTTATCGCGCGCCGCCCGCAGCAGGTCCTTGACGTGGACCGCCCCGAGGATGTCGTCGAGGTCCTCGACGTAGACGGGGTAGCGGGTGTAGCGCCCGAAGACCGCCGCGTTTACCATCTCCGGCAGCGGCGAATCCGCCTTCAAGGCCTCGATATCGGGTCTTGGGACCATGATCTCGCGCGCCACCCGGTCCCCGAAATCGAAGACGTTGTTGAGGTACTCGCGCTCGACCGGCTCGAGCTCTCCCGAGGCGGTCGCGGAGGAGATCATGATCCGGAGCTCCTCCTCGGAGTGTGCCTCCATCTCCGCCCCCAGTTTGATCCCCCAGGGCCGAAGGACGAAGTTGGTGGAGGCGTTCACCACCCACACCAGCGGCCTGAGCGTCACCATGAAGATCCTGAGGGGGCGGATGATCCAGAGCGAGGTCCCCTCGGCCCGCTGGATGGAGAAATACTTGGGCGCCTGCTCGCCGAACACCAGATGGGCGTAGGTGATGATGGCGAACCCGATCACGAACGCGACGATGCTCACGATGCGCTCGTTGGTGATGTTCACGGCCTCCAGGAGCGGCCTGATGAGGTGGGCGACCGCCGGCTCGCCGACCCAGCCGAGGCCAAGAGAAGCCATAGTAATTCCGACCTGGCACACCGAGAGGTAGGCGTCCAGGTCGTTCAGGGCGCCGCGCACCACGCCGGCCCTGACGCTCCCCTCCTGCTCGAGCTGCTGGATGCGCGAGTCCCGCACGCGAACGAGGGCGAACTCGGCCGCAACAAAGAAGCCGTTGAGGCCCACGAGTACCAGGGCCAGAAACAGGTTGAACCAGGATAAGAAGGGGTCTTCCAAGTCTACTCGCGCGCACCCGTAGCGCGGTTGCACCGCGCGCGCCGGGAGGTCGGTAGGAGGGGTTCGTAAATCACGTTACACCCGCTATTATAGCGTAGCAGCCGACTTGCACAACGCAAGCAGGAGGCCCGGACGCACTGTCCGGGCCTTGCGATCGTCATACAGACCCTGCTGAGACGACCTGGCGGGTCGTCTTGCCGGGAGGTAAAGGGCCTACGCCAGGCCCTCGGCCTCGTACTCGCGCAGAAAGCCCTCGAACTGGCGCCTGTGGCCCTGCTCGTCGCGCAGGATGTCGATAACCATGTCCTGCGTCACCGGGTCGACCCCTTCAGTCTCCTCCACCATGCGGGTGTAGTGCTGTATCGCCCCGTCCTCGGCTTCTATGACGCCCTTGATGACGTGCACGATGTCTACCTGATCATCGGGCGGCTGCAACGAGTTCTGGCTGGCCTTGAAGTCCATCGAGCCGGGCACCACCCCGTAAAGCTCCTTTATGCGGGCCGCGAACTGCTGGGCGTGGGTTAGCTCCTCCTGGATGTCCTCCTCGACGCTCTCCTTGACCTCCTGGGCTCGCACGCCGTCGGGATTTACGGAGTTGGTGACGTAGTTCATCACCGTCTCGAGCTCCATGAAATACGCCGTCTTGAGTAGTTCGACTATCGCCTCGCGCCTCTCGCTCGACTCCTGCGCGAGGATTCCCTCGCTACCACGGTTGGTCTCCACGTTGCGGACCTCCTGTCCGGGTCTCAACTCACGCCTAGAATTTACCCTCGCTGACCAGCGCTAAACGTGAAGAAAAGGACAATCGGGCCCGATGCCTCAGACCGCGGCGGGCTCGCCCCGCATGCCCTTCGGCGTGTAGCGCTCCACGTACTTTCTGTATGCCTCCACCTCGCGCGCGGCCCGCTCCTCGCTCCAGCCCGCGTGCCTCACGGCGACCTGCGCCGCGGCCTCGTCGACGTCGAGGCCCACGCTAGGGCCCATCCCGACCATGGTTCGCCTCAGCAGCACGTCGGCGAGGGTCTCGGCCAACTCGCGTCTCAGGGCGTAGAGCACCTCCGCGCCGATGATCCCGCTCTCGACCGCGGCGGAGGGACCCAGTGGCATCCTGAGCGACGGGTCGTCGCCGGCCATCTCGAGCACCTCAGGGGCGCGCACGCCGTAGAGCTTGAGTAGCCGCTCCGCCAGCGCGTCAGCGAGCCCGCTCGTCGCCTTGAACTCGGCGGCGAAGGCAACGAAGTCTTTGGTCTCACCTCCGGGGAGCGGGACCTTCGAGGTGGTGCTCTCCGGAGCCTCGCGCCCCAGCTTGCTGTAGACCATGTCCACGGTCTGGCGCGAGAGGTTCCGGTAGGTGGTGAGTTTGCCCCCGACGATCGAGATCAAGCCATCCTCGCGCGCGGCGCCCTCTCCGATGCTGCTCCGCTTGGTACCGACGCCCTTGCCCTTCGCGTGATCGTAGATGATGTGGCTCCTCGTCACGGAGCCCTCGGCGCCCTCGGGCTGGAACGGGAGAGGACGAATGCCCGAGTAGGTGAAGAGCACGCTCTCTCGCGTCAGGTTGGCCGTTGGGATCACGTAGTTCGTCTCGTCTATGAGGTACTCGATCTCGTCCTCGTCGGCCACCACGCGGTCCAGGTCGCCCGTGTAGCGCAGGTCCGTGGTCCCGATCAGGTACCGTCCGTTCCACGGGACGATGAAGTACGGCCTGCCGTCCTTCCGGGCTTCGACGTAGAGGGCCTCGTTCGTCGGGGCCCCCGGGAAGGGATCGACGATCAGGTGGCTGCCCTTGGTCCCCCCGATCATGCGCCGGTCCCCGCTCTGACCGAGCACCTCGTCGACCCAGGGCCCGGCCACGTTGACGGTCACGGGGGCGTGGGCCGAGTGGCTTCCGCCGTCCAGGACGTCAGTGAACTCGACGCCCGTCACACCACCGTCGTCGCGCGTCAGGCCATCGACCTTGCAGTACGTCAGTACCACCGCTCCGTGCTCACGCGCGGAGATGGCGTTCTCGACGGCGATTCGCTCCGCGTACTCGACCTGGGCGTCGTAGTAGAAGGCCGCGCCGAGAAGGCCCTCGGGGTTCAGGCCGGGTTCACGTTCCAGGGCCTCCTCCCGACTCAACATGCGGTGGTTCGAGAGGCTCTTGTCCATCGAGAGGGTGTCGTAGCCGATCATGCCAAGCCGCACCATGCGCGGGCCGTGCTTGGCGCGGTCGTAGATCGGGACGAGGAAGCCAAGGGGCCTGACCAGGTGAGGGGCTATGTGAAGGAGTATCTCCCGGTCCCTCAACGACTCGCGTACCAGCGAGACCTCGTAGTGCTCAAGGTAACGCAGCCCGCCGTGGATGAGGCGCGTCGCCCACTGCGTTGTGCCGCTCGCGATGTCCCCCTTGTCCAGAAGCAAAGTACTGAGGCCGCGCAAGGTGGCGTCGCGGGCGATGCCGGCCCCGTTGATACCGGCCCCCACGACGATCAGGTCGAACGGGTAATCGCCTACGTCCTTCGGCACTCTGGTTGGCATGCGAGCTCCTCCTTATTCCCCGTGCAGCTTCGATTCGGTGCGGGCCTCCGCCGCGGCCTCGACGCACTCCTCGGCGTCCGAGCCGGCGGAGGCAAGCACCCCCGCGGCGAAGGCGCCCTCGACGAAAGGCGCGTCCACCAGGCGGACCTTGTCGCTCGTCTCCGAGGATAGCATCTCCAGAACCGTCTCTGCGGAGAGGACCGCGCTCCCGAGGTCCATGAAGACGAGCACCTCGTCGACTTCCAGCCGCTCTATGGCGTCCTGGATCCGCTCCGGGTCGGTCCCGAAGCCGCCGTCGGAGTCGCCCCCGACCGCGGACATCTCGACCTCTCCCGCCATCTGCCGCACCAGCTCCGCGGTCCCCTCGGCGATCTTGGGGCTGTGCGAGACGAGCACGAGACCGACCATCAGCCCGTCCCCGCCACGGCCCTGGCCGCCGCGTCCAGCAGGTAGTAGGTGGAGGTGGCTCCGGGATCCTGGTGTCCCTGGGCGCGGGCTCCCAGGTAGCTCGCCCGGCCCTTTCGCGCGGTTAGCGGCACCGTGGATTCGGCTCCCTCCTGCGCCGCATCCGCGGCGGCCCTGAGGACCCCCTCTACGCTCTCGCCGGCTTCGGCAGCTTCCTGCGCGGCCTGAGCGGCAGGCGCTAGGGCGTCCACGATCGTCTTGTCCCCCACCTCGGCCTTGCCGCGTTGCTTGATGCCCCCGAGGGCGGCCTCCAGCGCCTCGGCAACGTCCGAGGCGGAGACCTCCTCCTTGTCCTGAAGCGCCGTCGAGGCGCGCAGAAACGCCGTGCCGTATAGCGGTCCCGCGGCGCCGCCGACCTTGCTAATAAGCGCCATCGAGACCGCCTTCAGGACGTCGGCCGGGGACCCCGGGTCGGCGCCATCTAGGCGCTCCAGTGAGGCCTGGAAGCCCCTGTGCATGTTCGTGCCGTGGTCGCCGTCGCCGATCTCCGAGTCGAGCCTGGTCAGGTACCGCCGGTGTTCCTCCATCGCGGCGGCCATCTCCTTCACGACGCTTGCGGTATCTTGCGTGGACCCCAAGAGAACCTACCTTTCACCTCGAATGAGCTGCTCGCGCACCTCGTGCTTGAGAACCTTGCCGAGGGCGTTGCGCGGCAGCGACCGCACGAAGGTAACCTCGCGCGGCTTCTTGTAGCCGGCGAGCTCCTCCCGGCAGAATGCCACGACGTCCTCGGCCGTCAGGGCGTCGTCGTCGCGCACGACGGCGGCGGCAACCCTCTCCCCGTATTCCTCGTCCGGCAGCCCCACCACCGCCACGTCGGCGACGCCGGGACAGCCCTCGATCCGCTCCTCGACCTCCCTCGGATAGACGTTGTAGCCGCCCGAGATGATCAGCTCCTTTCTGCGCCCGCTGATCTCGAAGTACCCATCCTCGCTGACCGATCCGAGATCCCCCGTTCGGAACCAGCCCCCTTCGTCGAAGCTCTCGGCGGTCGCCTCTGGCCTCTCCCAGTATCCCGCGAAGACGTGCGGGCCGCGAACCTCGATCTCGCCTACCTCTTCGGCCGGCAGGGCATCTCCGGTCTTCAGATCCACGACGCGGGCTTCCTGACCGGGGAACGGGGCTCCCACCGTGCCCGGCCTACGCTCCCCGTCGTACGGGTTGGTCAGGTTCATCCCGGTCTCGGTCATGCCGTAGCGCTCCAGAAGGCGCTGCCCGAACCGCGACTCGAACTCCTCGAACGCTTGGGGGCTCAGGGGAGCGCTGCCCGAGACGTACAGCCGCAATGGCGGCGGCTTCTCGGTTCGGCGTTCTGCCTCCCTGAGCAGGCGCGTGTACATGGTTGGCACCCCGAAGAACATGGTGAAGTCCCCCGTAAGTAGGGCGTCGTAGGTCTCGGCCGCGTCGAAGGCGCGGCGCAGATCGACGCTCGCCCCGGCGATGAGCGTGCCGTGCAGCCCTACCATGAGCCCGTGCGTGTGGAAAAGCGGCAGCGTGAGCAGCAGGCGATCCTGCCCCGTCCAATCCCAGGCTTCGCAGATCGCCCGGGCGTTGGCGAGGAGGTTGCGGTGCAGGAGCATCGCGCCCTTGCTGCGCCCCGTCGTTCCCGAGGTGTACGCGATAACCGCGAGGTCGTCGGCACGCGGCATCCTGACCTCGCGGGTACCGGCCTCCCGCACAAAGGAGTCGAATTCCTCGCCTCGCTCAACGATCTTCTGCAGGGTCGTGAGGTCCCCGCGTACCTGCTCCAGCTCCGGGCGCGCCTCGGCGTCGGTGACGCACAGGCGGACGCCCGCATCCTCGAAGACGTGCCTGAGCTCGCCTTTGCGGTAGCTCTTGTTCACGGGGACGGTGACGCCTCCCGCCAGGTGGGTGCCGAGATGCGCGACCAGGAAGTCCGGGTGGTTGCCGAGAAAGAGCGCCACGCGGTCGCCCCTCTCGAGGCCCCAGGTCTGGAGGGCGGCGGCGAACGCCGAGACGCGGTCGAGCAGCAGCGAGTAGGTCAGCGCCTCTCCCTCGAATCGCAGGCACGCCTCCTGCGGCGCCGCGCGCGCCCTGAGGGAGAATGCCTCGACCACCGAGGCCGGACGTTCCCGCTTCACCGCGACGCGAGGGTTATCTTCGGTAGAGCTTATCGGTCGCACCTCGTCCCGGAAAGCGCCAATCCCTCGCTCCATGCACCCAAGAGCCCGTTCATCTTGCCGTTACCCTCTTTTCGCGGACATCGGTTCCAAACCGCCTCACCCGGTCTAGGTTACATCCGCCCGCGCCGCTCGCGCAACGCTCGTGCGGGCGCGCTTGCCTCGGCTTTCCCGGCAGTTTCCTCGACCAGGAGGTCCGCCGTTGAAGCCAGAGTGAACAACCGTCAGATGCGGGAGTCGACGCGCGCGGTGCGTTTGCCAGGCAGGATGGACGGATACGCTGCTCCATCGGGCTTCGATGCGTCGGAAACGGCGGACTCACACCGTCTGGCACAGTTGTCCGGTGATTGTGAGATTGTGAATATGTAAACTTGGCACTTGCAAGGTTGGTGAACCGGATGTGGGGCCAACTAGAATCGTCCGAGCAGTACCGACATACGGCGCATCGAGTTTTCCTCACGCGGTCGCCGAGCCGAGACCGCTGTGCGAGTCGGTGAAGCAACTAAAAACGGCCCGCGCCCGCAAGATCAATCAGCCTGGTACAGCCTCGGGTTAAACAGGGCAACGCGGCCAAGGTCCTCATCGACCTCTCCGAGGACGCCGACATGCTCGTGGTCGGCCGGCGCGGCCGCGGCGGGTTCGTCGGGATGCTCCTAGGGTCCGTTAGCCAGAACGTGGCGGCCCATGCCTCGTGCACGGCCGTGGTGGTCCGCTGGCCCGAGCCTGGTCGGCGTCGCCTTCTACCCCGAAGACAGGCAAAAAGAGAGGGGCCGGGCACGAGCCCGGCCCCTCGATCGCGCCTAGCCGAAGCTAGCCGAAGACTATGTTGAACGTGAAGGCCCCCAGGACGCCGCCGATGATGGGCGCCACGACGGGGATCCAAGAGTAACCCCAGTCGCTACCGCCCTTGCCCGCTATCGGGAGGATGGCGTGCGCGATGCGCGGTCCCATGTCGCGAGCCGGGTTGATCGCGTAGCCCGTCGGCCCGCCGAGGGAGAGGCCGATGCCGAGCACGAGCAGGCCGACGAGCAGCGGGTTGAGGCCGGTGGCTATCACCGCCGAGAGGTCGCCCCCGACCACGCCGGAGTTCGCGCCGATGCCGAGCACGCCGAAGACCAGCACCCAGGTACCGATGATCTCGCAGATGACGTTGGCCGGCGTGTTGTAGATCGCCGGCGCCGTCGAGAACACCCCGAGCTTGAGGCCGGGGTCGGCCGTCTCGGCCCAGTGCGGCAGGTAGGCTAACCAGACTATCACCGCGCCGACGAACGCCCCGAGGAACTGCGCGATGATGTAGCCGGGCACCATGGCCCACTCGAAGGCCCCTATCGAGGCGAGTGCGATGGTGACGGCCGGGTTGATGTGCGCGCCGCTGAACTGGCCGACGCAGTAAACGGCAACGGCGACGGCCATGGCCCACCCGAAGGTGATGACGATCCAGCCCGAGTTCTCCGCCTTGGAGTTCCTGAGCAGGACGCCGGCGACCACCCCGTCACCGAGGATGATGAGGATCATCGTTCCGAAGAACTCCCCGAGGTATGCTTGCGCCATTCAATACTCCTTTCTAGAACGGTCGTCCGGCCGCCACGTCGCACGGCGCTTCGAGGTAGCCCTTCATCTCGTCGTCTAGCTTGAGCAGCGTGATGGAGAAACCGGCCATCTCGAGCGAGGTCATGTAGTCCCCGACGTAGGGCATCCGCCAGACCCGTACGCCCTCGCGCTCCAGGATGTCGGCGACGTGGGCGTAGGCGACGTAGAGCTCCATGATCGGGCGTGCCGCCCATGCCGTTGACCATGACGGCGACCTCGGAGCCCGAGAAGTCCACGGAGTCGCCGAGGATCTTCTGCATCATCTCGTCCACTATCTGGTCAGCGGGGCTCGACGTTCTTGCGCTCGACGCCAGGCTCTCCGTGGATGCCGATCCCGATCTCCATCTCGTCATCGCCGATGTCGAAGATCGGCTCGCCGCTCTCGGGCGGCGTGCAGCTCGTCAGGGCCATCCCCATCGAGCGCACGTTGGAGTTGACCCGCTCGGCCAGCTCCTTTATGCCGGCGAGATCCTTCCCGTCGTCCGCCGCGGCGCCGCAGATCTTGTGCACGAAGATCGTGCCCGCGATCCCGCGCCGCCCGCTGGTGTACGTGGAGTCCTCGACCGCGACGTCGTCGTTGGTGACGACGTAGTCGGTCTGGATGCCCTCCGCTTCGGCGAGCTCACCGGCCATCTCGAAGTTGAGCACGTCGCCCGTGTAGTTTTTTATGACGTAGAAGACGCCCGCGCCGCCGTCCACCGCCTTGCTCGCCTCTAGCATCTGGTCCGGCGTCGGGCTGGTAAAGACGTTGCCCGCGCAGGCGGCGTCGAGCATCCCTGGCCCGACGAAGCCGCCGTGGGTCGGCTCGTGGCCCGAGCCGCCGCCCGAGACGAGGGCGACCTTGCCCGAAACCGGGGCGTCGGCGCGCACCACGACCTGCTGCTCGGGGATTATCCGGATCAGACCCGCGTGGGCGAGACCCATGCCCCGGAGCATCTCGGGAACCACCTGCTCCGGGGCGTTGATCACCTTCTTCATGTTTTCCTCTCCGCTTCGGGTTCTCAGGCCAGGGGCGACTCGACGGCTTCCTGCGCCCAGTCCTTGGACCGCGCGAGGGCCTCCTGCCACCTGGCGTAGAGCCGCTCTCTCTCCTCCTCGCCCATCTCCGGCTCGTAGCGGCGCCTGAGCCTCCACCGGCTCTTTAGCTCTTCCTTATCTTCCCAGAAGCCAACCGCGAGCCCCGCGAGGTACGCCGCGCCGAGGGCCGTGGTCTCGAGCGTCTCCGGGACCTCGACCGGCGTGCCCAGGATGTCCGCCTGGAACTGCATCATCCAGCGGTTGGCAGCCGCCCCGCCGTCCGCCTTGAAGGTCGGGATGTCGGTCCCCGCGTCGGCCTCCATAGCCTCGACCGCGTCTCGCGTCTGGTAGCACATGCTCTCCAGGGCGGCCCTTGCGAGGTGTGCCCTGGTCGTGCCGCGCGTGAGACCCACGATGGTGCCCCTGGCGTAAGAATCCCAATGCGGTGCGCCCAAGCCCACGAGCGCCGGCACGAAGAACACGTCGTCGTTGGAGTCGAGGCTTGCCGCCATCTCCTCCGTCTCCTCGGCGCTCTCGATTATCCCGAGGCCGTCCCTCAGCCACTGCACGGCCGCGCCCGTGATGAAGATGGCGCCCTCGAGCGCGTACACGACGGGCTCGTCGCCCAGGCCCCAGGCGATGGTGGTGAGCAGCTGCCGCTGGCTCTTGATTGGCTCGGTACCGGTGTTCATTAGGGCGAAGGACCCCGTGCCGTAGGTGTTCTTGGTCAGGCCCTTCTCGAAGGCCACCTCGCCGAAGAGCGCCGCCTGCTGGTCGCCGGCGACGCCAGCGACCGGAACCTCGGCTCCGAAGACGCCAGCGTCGGTGTTGCCGTAGACGTAGGAGCTGGGGCTGACCTCGGGGAGCGCCTCGCGCGGGATGCCACCGAGCATCTCGAGCAGCTCGTCGTCCCACCGCAGGTCGAAGATGTTGTACATCAGGGTCCTGGAGGCGTTGGAGTAGTCGGTTACGTGCTCGCGGCCACCGGTGAGCTTGTAGATTAGCCACGAATCTATGGTGCCAAGCGCTATCTCGCCGTTCTGAGCCCGCTCCTTGAGGCCTTCGACGTTGTCGAAGAGCCACTTGATCTTGGAGCCCGAGAAGTAGGCGTCGATTACGAGGCCGGTCTTGTTCGCGACCATCTCATCGTACCCCTGCTCGGAGAGCTCTCCGCAGATCCCGGCTCCCCGCCTGTCCTGCCACACGATGGCGTTGTGGACGGGCTCGCCGGTGTTGCGGTCCCAGACCACGACGGTCTCACGCTGGTTGGTGATCCCGATGGCCGCTATCTCTTCTGGGGCGACACCCCCGTCCTCCATCGCCTGCCGAATAACGCCAAGGGTTACGTCCCAGATCTCGCTGGCGTCGTGCTCGACCCAGCCGGGCCTGGGGTAGTGCTGGGTGAACTCCTGCTGGGCCTCGCCGACAGTCGCGCTGTCGTGGTTGAACACAATGGCCCTGCTCGAAGTTGTCCCCTGGTCGATTGCCAGTACGTAGTTTCCTGCCATTCCTCTCCCTTTCCCTCGCGTCCCATCGCGAACCACACCACGCTCGGATTCCCCCGCGCACCACCTCCTAACACGCCGAGAACCCCGCACGAAACCTTTCCTCCGGTACCAGGGTACCGGACTCCGCGGTCTCGTGCGAGGCTCTCTCTAATCTCTGCGCCTGCGCGACTATGCGGTTGTATCCAAACCATACAGTCAGCCGAAAACCCAGTCAAGCAAGCTTCCAGAGCCGATGATCGCTCGTGGAGACGCCCACGGCGCCGGCCCTGAGGATGCTGGCTGCGGTCGTGCGGTTTTTGATCAGGCCGCCCGCCAGCACCGGCCTGTCCAGGGCGGCCCTGTAGGTCGTCGCAATCTCCGGGAACGCGAGGCCAGGGAGTATCTCGATGGCGTCGGGCTCGGCCTTGCGCAGTACCTTTAGCCCCCGCTCGACCGCGCTGGTATCTATCGCGAATAGCCGCAGTATCGCGAGCGCCCCGTTGCCCCTCGCGAGCTCGACGACGTGGCGGTGCGTGGAGATCACGCCGTCCACCTCCCTGGCGAGGAACCGGATCCCGCTCGGGTCCGACGCCACCCCGCCGACCATGTCCACGTTGACGCAGATGAACGGTCGCCTGTAGGGCCTGCGCCGCACCATCTGCAACATCTTGAACACGTCCCCGCCCAGCACGAAAATGGCCGCGTGGTCGCCCGCCAGCGCCCGCTCGAGGTCCTGGTTTAACCCCCTCACGGCGGGTATCACCGGGTTGACCTTCAGGGAACGCATGAAGCGCCCGATCTTGTCGTTTCCCCTCCCCATGCAGTGACTCTAGCATCTCGCCCACCCGAGGGAGGCCAATCACCCCGGCGGATATACTCAGGTTTGTGGATGAGAGGAAGCGCATAAGGCTGACCAAGTACTCGACCAAGGCTGGTTGAGCGTCCAAGTTCGCTCCAGGGGACCTGGAGCAAGCCCTCGGGGGCCTTGCCCCCGCCGCCACGGACGGGTTCGTGAGCGGGATGGAGACCCGGGACGACGCCGGGTTTATCCCGTTCGGCGGTGGCCTGCTGTTGCAGACCGCCGACTTCTTCACCCCGATCGTCGACGACCCCTACCGCTTCGGCCAGATCGCCGCCGCGAACGCCTTCTCGGACGTATACGCGATGGGCGGCAAACCGCTAGCGGCACTGAACCTGGTTGCTTTCCCCTGCGCGCTTGACCTCGGCATATTGCGCGAGATTCTGGCCGGAGGACAGTCCAAGATCGACGAGGCCGGCGCCCGCCTTTGCGGCGGCCACTCGGTGCAGGACGACGAGCCGAAGTACGGCCTCTCGGTGACGGGGTTCGTCGAAACTGAAGCGGTGATCCGAAACACTGGTGCGCGCGTCGGGGACGCGCTCGTGCTGACCAAGCCCCTCGGCCTGGGCATCCTGACCACCGCCCTGAAGCGGGACCTGGTCACGGAAGCGGAGATCGAGGACGCCGTGCAGACCGCCTCGCGACTGAACGAGCCGGCCCGCGATGCCATGCGCGAGACGGGTCCCTCTGCCGCCACGGACGTAACGGGCTACGGCCTCCTCGGACACCTTTCGGAGATGCTCGAGGCCTCAGGCGTCGGGGCGCTCCTGCGGCGTAAGCAGGTGCCCATTTTCGAGAGGGTAGTGCCCCTGGCAAGCGCAGGGTGCTTCCCCGGGGGCCTCGACAGCAACCGCGAGTACCTCGCAGATCGCGTCGTCGCCGACGGCGTGTCCCACGACGATCTACTCCCGCTCTACGACCCTCAGACGAGCGGGGGCCTGCTGATCACCGTGCCGCCGGACAGGGCCCCTGGCCTGATCCGTTCCCTCGATGCGGGAGGAGTGTCGGGCGCCGTGGTCGGCGAGGTCACCGAAGGGCGCGGGGTCCGAGTGCTCCCGTAGAACCAGGAATCGTGGGGCTCCGACCGCCGCGCCAACCGACGGTAGAAGCCCATGCGCTGCTAGATCGTGCTGCCGATCTCGACCAGCAAGCCGTCGGGATCGCGCACGTAGGCGACGGTCTGGCCCCAGGGTTTGGTCTTCGGCGCGGCCACCTCCTGCGCCCCGGCCCCCAGCGCCGAGCGGAACGCTTCCTCGACGTTCTCGGTCGTTAGCGCGATCTCCACGCCAGCAGGCAACTCGGACGGGTCGTTCTTGCGGAAGCCGCCTGGCAGGTTCGCCTCGGCAAGGTCGTTGGAAGCAAACGCCAGGGTCGTCTCGCCAGTATCCATCTCGCCGTAGTCGTTGTTCTCCCCGACAAAGCGCCGCCTCAGGCCGAACGCCCGCTCCCAGAACTCGACCGTCTTCCCGACATCCCGCACGTAGGCTATCGCGTACCCGAGCCTCATCGCGCCTCCCCCCCGACCTTCTCCAGCCTCCGGCCCTCCTCGCGTTCTCTCGCTTCGCGGTTCTTCCGCTCGGGGGTGAACTCCCACCAGGGCCTCGACGGACCGCCCTCCGCAAAGGAGACCACCGCGGCGAAGACGTCCCGCACACACGGGTCGTACCTCTTGCTTTCGATAGCGCACAGCTCGAAGTACATCTCGTCCGGGTCCCGGCCAGCGGCGTCCTCCAGATGCCGCACGCCGATCTTCAGCAGCATGACTGCCATCTTCGGTCCCACGTTGGGAATATCCTGGAGCCTGGCCAGGGCTACTTTCTCAGACTCGTTCATCCTTCTCCTCTCTCGACCGGAGCGTCCTCAGGAAGCTTAACGTATAATGGTGACATCTAGCGTCACCTATCTTTGGGAGCCGAGACGAAGTGTCGCGTACCGCGAGGCTCCTCGAGCTGCTCGTGCGGGTGCAGACCAAGCCGCGCTTTACGGCCGGGGAGCTGGCAGAGGAGTTCGGGGTATCGAGGCGGACCATGCTACGGGATCTGGCAGCTCTCTCCGGGATGGGCGTCCCGTTGCGCTCGACGCCGGGGCCGGGGGGCGGGTACTCGCTTCCGCGGGACGGCAGGCGCCTCTCTCCTTCCTTCACGGTGGACGAGGCGCTGGCCCTGATCGTCTCCTACGAGGCCCTCCTGCGCTACCCGGTCTCTCCCTTCTCGGCGGAGGGCGCGCTTGCGGTGACCAAGCTGCGAGCCGCGCTCCCGGCGGACGTGGTAGGAGAGCTGGACGCCCTACGCGAGCACGTGGCTGTCGTCGAGCCAGTGCGCGATTATGTGGCACCCCTACTCGGAGACATCCTCAAGGCGGCCCTCGACGGCGCGCACCTTAGGGTGACGTACGAATCCATCCGCTCCGGAGCCACGGAGCGAGTGATCTTCCCGTTCGGGGTGTACGCCTCGCAGGGGTTCTGGTACTGCGCCTGTTACGACTACAGGAGGGAGATGAACGTCGCGCTCAGGGCCGACCGCGTCCTCTCGGCCGAGCGCGAGGGACCGGACGCCCCACCGCGACCACGGCACGTTCCGCTCGCTGATTGGAGGCGGGAGGCAAGGAGAGATCCCAGGGAGACGTTGAGCCTTCGGGTATCCGTGACCGAGCGCGGCGCCAGGGACTTCGAGCTCGTCTCGCTGCTCGGAAGGGTAGAGGTGGCTCGGGGCGGAAGCACCATCGTAGAAGCCGAAATACCGCGTTCGGAGATCGACTTCTACGCCTCGCGCCTGCTCGCCGTTGGGCCCGAAGTTCGCGTAGAGTCTCCCGCCGAGCTTATCGAGGCCATGCGCGGGAGGGCGCTGGAGGTAGCACGCCTCTACGAATGAGGACCCCGAGTGACGGGCAACGAGGCTTCGGGCCTCGAGGTGTGTTACTCATTTGCGCGATGAGAGCCGAGACGGCCAGGACGCCCCCACCGGTAGCCGAGCCCAGCAGACACCCGTGCAGGTAATCCTCGACACGGCGCTGCCGTTTTTCGCCCTGATCTTCTGCGGCTACGGCGCGGGACGCTTCGGGCTGCTCTCCGAGGCTAGTGTCGCCGGCGTGAACGCGTTCGTGTTCTACTTCGCGCTCCCCACGTTCCTGTTCGACCTGATGTCCACCGCGCCGCTGGACGAGGTGCTGAACCCGCAGTTCGTCGGGGCTTACCTTGGCGCGGGGTTATCTGTGTTCCTGGTCGCCGCGGTGCTGGGACGCGTGATCTTCCCGGTCGGACCCACCCAGGCCACGCTCATGGGGGCGGCGGCCGTGCTCGGAAACACCGGCTACATGGGCCTTCCCCTCGTCGCGGCCGCCTTCGGCGATGCGGCCGCGATTCCGCTGGTCGTCGGCCTGATCCTGGAGGTAACGATCCTTATACCGCTCTCGATAGTTCTCATCGAGGCACAGAAGGGTCTCGGCCAGGGACCCGGGCCCATCCTTTCTTCCGTGACAGGCGCCATGATCCGCAACCCGCTCATGATCGCGCTCCTCGCCGGCGTCCTGGTCTCCGCCACCGGCATCGGCCTCCCCACCCCCATCGCCAACTTCACCGACCTGCTCGGCGGCGCCGCCGGGCCCTGCGCGCTCTTCGCCCTAGGAGCGACGCTGGCAAGCTTTCCGGTATCCGCGGGTCTGGCGGAGGTCTCCTACATGACCGGCTTCAAGCTGCTCGTGCACCCCGCCGCGATGTACCTGACCACCCGATTACTCGGCGTCGAGCCTCTTTGGGCGACGGTGGCCATCCTTGGCGCCTCCCTTCCCGTAGCCGCCAACGTCTTTATCGTGGCCAAGCAATATGACACGTACGTCGAACGCACCTCGAGCGCCATCCTGGTCTCCACGATCGTCTCCGTCGTCACCGTCTCGGCCCTCCTCGCAACCCTTCCTCTCTGAACCCGACCGCAACGAGCCGGCTTGTCGCCGACCTTCCCCTCGGATAAGCTGGCCGCGTCGCGTTGCCTTGGGAAGGATCCGGCGCTGCACGTGTACTTGGAAACGAGTCGGCTGGTGCTCCGCCGACTCACCGAGGCCGACGTGGACAACCTGGTCGAACTCGACGCCGACCCGCAGGTCATGCGCTACATAAACGGCGGCAGGCCTACGACCACGGAGGAGATCCGGGACGACTTCCTTCCCTACTTCCTCCGTTACTACGAGCGCTTCGAGGGGTACGGCCTCTGGGCCGCGATCGAGAAATCAAGCGGGGAGTTCCTGGGCTGGTTCCACTTACGGCCGCTGGAGGGCGAAGATCCCGACGCGCCCGAGCTGGGCTACCGGCTGCGCAGATCTGCCTGGGGAAAGGGCTACGCCACGGAAGGGTCGCGGGCCCTGATCCGCAAGGCTTTCTCCGAGTTCGGCGCGCGGCGCGTTTTCGCCGAGACTATGGTGATCAACACGGCCTCCCGGCGCGTGATGGAGAAGGCCGGCCTGCGCCTGCAACGCACCTTCCACCAGGAGTGGCCGGATCCCATCGAGGGCGACGAACACGGCGACGTCGAGTATGCCCTGACGAAGGCCGATTGGGAACGCCAGACGGCAAGAGAAAGCATCCAGCCGAACCCCAGCCAAAATCAAGGCTAACCTCGACGCAACCTCACCTGGCCCGATGCCCCGATTGACGCCACATCACCTAGACGCTGCCAGGAGCATCTGAAGCTCCCTTGACATCCGATTCAGCAGATATACACTTTATTTAGCCGGCTAATTAAATTAGTTGGGAAGGAGCCAGGGTTGGCGGGCATTGCGGAGACGATCGGGAGCGAGGTAAGGAGCTGGCCCGGGGTCGAGGCCAGGCCGCACCGTTTCGGCGGGGTGGAGTTCAGGGCGAAGGGGCATGAGATCGGGCACCTGCACGGGGACCGGCTGGCGGATCTTCCGTTCCCGGTGAGCATGAGGCGGGAGCTGGTGGCGCAGGGCAAGGCGCGCTTACACCACGTGCTGCCAGAGACCGGGTGGGTGAGCTATCCGATCCGGAGCAGGGAAGACATGGACGGCGCTCTGGAGCTGTTCCAGCTCAACTACGAGTGGATCATGTCGAGGGGCAAAGTGCGTGGCGAGACAGCAATGGAGGGATCATGAGCAGCTTTACGGACGCGGAGTTATCTTACCTGCGGGATCAGCGACTCGGGAGGCTTGCGACCGTCAATATGAGGGGCGAGCCGCACGTGGTACCGGTGGCGTTCCGGTACAACGACGAGCTGGACGCGATAGACATCGGGGGGCACAATTTCGCGAGGAGCAAGAAGTGGCGGGATGCCGGAACCACGGGGCTGGCGGCGTTCGTGGTCGACGACGTGCTCCCGCCCTGGCGGCCTCGCGGTGTCGAGGTCAGGGGCAGGACCGAGTTGCTGGACGAAGGCGGGTCCGAGATCGGCCCCGGGTTCGCGCCCGAGATGATCCGGATCCACCCCGAGCGCATCGTGGGTTGGGGCATCGACTCCGACGCCTTCGCGCCCAACAGCCGCGCGGTTGGCAGAAGGACGGCGTGATCCGGGCCCACCCGGTCAAGGAAGCGACCGGCTACACGCTGGCGAAGGTTTGCAAGGCCTACAGGGGAAACGTTGGGGCTCTGCTTGCGGAGATCGGCCTGCATCCGGGCCAGGAGATGGTCCTGATCGAGCTCTGGGAGACGGACGGTCTGAGGGGCGGCGAGCTGGCCGAGCGCCTCGGGGTGGAGCCGCCTACCGTGACCAAGATGCTGCGGCGGCTAGAGCGCTGCGGCTTTGTCGAGCGCCGCAAGGACCCGCGGGACGCCCGCAGCTTCAGGGTCTACCTCACCGAAGATGGGCGGGCACTTGAAGGGCCCGTCGCCCGCTGCTGGGAGCGGGCCGAGCAGAATGCGTTCGCGGGCATGAGCGTCGGGGAGCGCCGCGACCTGCACCGGCTCCTGACCAGCGTACGGGCGAACCTGGATCCGGACTTCGTCACCAGGTAGAACAGGTCTATGGACAAGGGCTTCGTGCCAACTTGCAGGAGGAGAATGTATTTGGAGAGGGAGCGTTTGAAGGTCGTCGGCATAGGCGGCACCTTGAGGGAGGGATCGAGCAGCCTCGGGGCCTTGAGACGCTCGCTGGCTGCTGCGGAGGAGGCCGGGGCCGAGGGGCTCAGCCAGAACAACAGGTCGGGCGACCGGAACGGCGAGGCTGTCGGGGTCGCGGTTTGAGCGCGCCAGGGGCGGGCGGAGATCGGCAGGTCTCCACCCGCCTGCTCATGGCGG
Source organism: uncultured Rubrobacteraceae bacterium (assembly GCA_963800975.1). Lineage (GTDB taxonomy): Bacteria > Actinomycetota > Rubrobacteria > Rubrobacterales > Rubrobacteraceae > JALYGY01. The sequence goes on from CAWDDB010000008.1 coordinate 554,950, forward strand.
TGCTCATCTCCGCCGTCTTCGTCTCGGTATTGAACAGCTCGATGGTGAACGTAGCGGTGCCGGCCATCAGGCAGGAATTCGGGGCATCTGCCGCACAGGTCGGCTGGGTCATCACCGGCTTCCTCCTGATGTACGCCGTGGGCATCCCCCTGTACGGTCGCGCCTCCGACGTGTTCAGCCTGCGGCGCGCCTTCGCCGTCGGGTTGCTCGTGTTCGCGGCCGGCACCCTCATCTGCGTCCTCGCCCCGAACCTCCTGCTGCTGGTTCTCGGGCGCATCGTGCAGGGGATCGGCGGCGCTGCGGTCCCGGCGCTCGCGAGCGCATCGGTGGCCAAGATACTTCCACCCGGAGAGCGGGGGACCGCGCTCGGGCTCATCGTCTCCAGCGTAGGAATCGGGGCAGCGGTAGGGCCGGTGGTGGGCGGGATCCTGCAGGAGCTGGCGGGCTGGCAGTCGCTCTTCTACGGTACGCTCGCGCTGACCGTGGTCCTCCTCCCCGCCGCGTACTACGTGCTTCCGGACACCGAACCGACCGAGGACCGCAGCTTCGACGTGCCGGGAGGTATCCTGCTCGGGCTCACCGCGGGGCTGTTCTTGTTCGGGATCACGCAGGGCCAGACCGCGGGCTTCGCTTCTCCGTCGTCGTGGGCCAGCTTCGTGGGCTCGGCGCTCGCCGCGATCTGCTTCGCCTGGAGGATAACGACCGCGAGGCACCCGTTCGTCTCCCCAGCCCTCTTCCGCAACCGGGCATACGTGGCGGCTGTGGTCGTCGGTTTCTTCTCGATGCTGGCAAACGTCTCTTGCCTCGTCTCGGTTCCGCTTCTCGTCACGCAGGTGAACGACCTCTCCCCTGGCGCCGCCGGGCTCGTCCTAACGCCGGGGGCCGTCGCGCTCGCCATCCTCTCACCGTGGGCGGGCCGGCGTTCGGACCAGATCGGCTTCAAGAACCTCGTCTACGCCGGGTTGGGAACCATGCTCCTCTCGGTGCTCTTTATCTCCACGCTCGGGGCCGGCGGCACGCCCTACGCGGTCGCGCTCGGGATGGTCGGGTTGGGGATAGGCTTCGGCCTCACCAACTCCCCGAACGTGAACGCCGCCGCGGCCGCGCTCAGGGAGGAGGAGGAAGGCGTCGGCCTCGGCATCTTCAACGGCCTGTTCTTTCTCGGTGGCGGGACCGGTCCCGCCATCGTCGGGGCATTTCTCGAAGCTCGCAGGGAGGCTGGCGCGGAGGCGCTGAACCCCCTGTACGCGCTCGATGCGGCGCCCTACTCCGACGCGTTCTTGCTCATGGGCGTCGCGCTGGTTATCGCCCTGGTGGCGGCTACCAGGCTTCAGGAAGGCAACAAGTCGAAGTCCACCGCGGGCTAGGAAAAGGAGAAGCCATGGAAGGCGACGCTTTGCAGACGGTGCAGCGCGAGGTGCTGAGCTGGCCAGAGGTGCGCAGCGAACCGGGCAGGTTCGGCGCAACCTCCTTCAGGTTCGGGAAGCGGGAGATAGGGCACGTCCACCGCGACCGGATCGCCGACCTTCCCGTGACCCCCGCGATGCGCGAGGACGTCCTGGCCGCAGGCAGGGCACGCCCGCACAGGGCCGGGGTCAGGGGATATGTGAGCTACCCGCTGGAGAGCGACGAAGACGCCTCGGCCGTCATCGAGATCCTGAGCAAGAACTACGACCGGGCGAAGAAAGCGGCGGAGCGTCGTCGCGCGGCGCAAGAAGCAGAGGAGTAACGGTGGCGGATTACGGCAGAGAGCTGCAATTCGGGGCGAGCGTCGCGCCGCTGGCCGAGCCTCCGGATTTCGTGCGGCGGGTGGTGGTCGCGGCTGACGAGGCGGGGTTGGATCTCGTCGGGATACAGGACCATCCTTACCAGCGTAGGTTCCTCGACACCTGGACCCTGATCTCCACCCTCGTGCCGCTCACAGAGCGCATCCGCTTCTTCCCCGACGTCGCCTGCCTGCCCCTGCGTCCACCGGCCGTGCTCGCGAAGGCCGCAGCGAGCCTCGACCTGATCTCCGGCGGGCGTGTGGAGTTGGGTCTTGGCGCCGGCGCTTTCTGGGAGGCGATCGAGGCGATGGGCGGGCCCCGCAGGAGCCCGGGCGAGGCGGTTAGGTCCGTCGAGGAAGCAATACGGGTGATGCGCCTGGTCTGGGGCGAGGAGCGCTCCGTGCGCTTCGACGGTGGGATCTACGCGCTCAAGGGCCTGAAGCCAGGGCCACGGCCAGCCCACGAGATAGGGATCTGGCTCGGGGCGGGCGGACCCCGGATGCTGAACCTCCTGGGGCGGCTGGCCGACGGCTGGGTTCCCTCCCTGGGCTGGGCGACGCCGGACAAGCTGCCCGAGATGAACGACCACATCGACGAGGGGGTCGCGCAGGCTGGCCGGGAGCCGCGGGAGATCCAGCGCCTCTACAACCTATCTGGCTTTATCGGGCCGGAGGGAGATGGCGTCCTCGAAGGCCCCGTCTCCAGGTGGGTCGAGCAACTCTCGAGCTTCGCGCTGGAGTTCGGAATGGACACGTTCATCTACTGGCCCCCCGGGGACCACGTCGGGCAGCTCGAACTCTACTCGAGCGAGGTCGTTCCCGCCGTGCGCGAGGCCGTCGCCGCGGCGAGAGGTGATTGAATCCGCTTCGCCCCCTCTGTTAGGCTGCGAGGGCGAGTAGCGTCACGATCAAAGAGGAGCGCCCCATGCCGAAAGGAATTCTCGAACGGTTGTCGGAAGGCGTGGTTCTCGGGGACGGCGGATACCTTCTCGAGCTCGAGCGACGCGGGTACGTGCAGGCGGGTCCGTTTGTCCCTGAGGTAAGCCTGACGAGGCCCGATGCGCTGGCCGAGCTGCACAGGGAGTTCGTGGACGCTGGGGCCGAGGTGATCCAGACGCTCACCTTCTACGCGAGCGAGGACAAGCTTGCCACCGTCGGTCTCGAAGGCCGGGTGGACGAGATGAACCAGGCGGCCGTTCGGATCGCCCGCGACGTCGCCGAGGAGTCCGGGGGCGAAGTCCTTGTGGCCGGCAACCTGAGCTGTACCTGGGCTTACCACCCTGAAGACGAAAGCTCGCATCGCCGCGTCAGGGAGATGTTCGACAGGCAGCTCGCGGCCATGACCGGGGGGAAGGTAGACTTCGTGATCGCCGAGACCTTCAACTGGCTCGGGGAGGCTCTTATCGCCGGCGAGGCGATCAAGGCCGCGGGGTTGCCCGCGATGGTCACGATGGGTCCGGACAACGACCCCAACTCGTTCGAGGGCCACACGCCCGGCGAGTGCGCCCGGCGGCTCGCCGACACGGGCGTGGAGATCGTCGGCCTGAACTGCCTGCGCTCCCCCGAATACATGCTCCCGGTCATGCAGGAGACGCGCGACGCCGTCTCGGACGCCTTCCTGGCCACCCAACCGGTCGCGTTCCACGGTCACGACCACCAGTCGAACTTCGTCTCGCTGCCCGAGTTCCCATACGAGCTGGAGAAGCTGCAGCTGCCGCGCGCCGCGTTCGCCGATTTCGCGGTGAGGGCACGCGACATGGGCTACGACTACATCGGGTCCTGTTGCGGTTCGGTGGCGGCCCACGTGCGGGCGATGGCCGAGGCCCTCGGCAAGCGCTCGAGCGAGGAGCGCGCGTGGCGCACGAGGACAGGCAAGGCCCAGTCCGGCTACGAGCTGCACCGCATGCGAGACCAGTGACGGCAGGGACCGCCACGATAGAAGCGAGGTAAGCCTGGCGCGTGCGGCGACCATAGACGACGCACCACTCAGCGCGTTCCACCTGCGGGTCGCCGTCTACACCACGGGCGGCTTCTTCTGCGACGGATACATACTCGGGATCATCGGAATCGCGCTCCCGCTTTTCGGGCCGCAGTTCGGTCTGGGAGCCGTCTGGACCGGCCTCATCGGGGCCGCGGCGCTGGCCGGGATCTTTATCGGGGGGCTAGTGTTCGGGTGGGTGACCGACCTCGTCGGCCGCCAGGTTATGTACGTGATCGACCTGCTGGTCTTTGTCGTGTGCTCCGCCCTGCAGTTCTTCGTCGAGGGCCCTTGGCAGCTCTTCATCTTGAGGCTCCTGATGGGCATCGCGATAGGGGCAGATTACGCCATCGGGCCGGCGCTACTTGCCGAGTTCGTCCCCAGGCGGCAGCGCGGCCCGCTGCTCGCGAGCCTGAACGCTGTCTGGACGGTCGGCTTCGTCGCGGCCTACGTCGTCGGCTATTTCATGCAGGACATCGGTCCCGAGGCCTGGCGCTGGATGCTGGCGAGCAGCGCCGCCCCAGCTGTGCTCGTGCTGTTCTTGCGGCTTGGCACCCCCGAATCGCCGCGCTGGCTCATGAGCAAGGGCCGCGTCGAGGAGGCGCGTCAGGTGGTCAGGGAGTACATCAACCCAGACGCCGACGTCGAAGACCTGGCAATAGAGGATGAGGCGCGCACCAGCTACCGGATGCTCTTCTCCAGGAGGTGGAGGCGGCGCACCGCCTTCGCGGGTCTGTTCTGGTTTTGCCAGGTCGTGCCGTACTTCGCCATCTTCACGTTCTTGCCCGCGATACTCGATGAGCTGGGCATAAGCGGCGAGTTCTCGGGCGAGATCCTGCTGAACCTGTTCCTGCTGGCCGGCGCGCTCGTGGGGGTGGTGATCATGAACCTGATCCCGCGCCGGGGGTTCCTGATCTGGTCCTTCGCCATCCTGGCCGCGACGAGCGCCATGCTCGGCGTCTGGCCCGACGCGCCGGTCGCCGTGATCATGGCGTGCTTCGCGATCTTCGCCTTCGTGATAGCCGCGGCTGCAGACCTGGAGAGCGTTTACCCGAGCGAGATCTTCCCGACCGAGGTGCGGGCCTCGGGCGTCGGGATGGCCGCCGCCATCAGCCGCATCGGGGCCGCCATCGGCACCTTCCTGCTGCCCACGAGCGTCGCGCAACTCGGCGTCGGCCCTACCATGCTCGGGGCCACCGCCATTCTGGTGCTCGGCCTGGTAATCTCCGTCGCGTGGGCTCCCGAGACCCGCGACCTCACGTTGCTGGAGGCTGGCACCGCGCGCTGAACGGGACGGTGCGGAAATGGAGGTAACCATGAACAGGTCAGCGTTCGAGTACGCCATCATAGGCTGCGGCGGGATAGGCAGCGCCGCCGCATACTGGCTCTCACGCGTGGCAGGAGACGAGGTGCTTGGGCTCGAGCAGTTCCAGCTCGGTCACGACAAGGGAGGCTCGGAGGACCACTCGCGCATCATTCGCCTCTCCTACCATGCCCCCGAGTACACGGCCCTTACCCCCCACACCTACGAAGCATGGTCCGAAGTGGAGGGGGAGTCGGGCACGCGGTTGGTCCTAAAGACCGGTGGCCTCGACCTCGAACCGGTGGAGGACGAGCCCGAGTTCGTGAACCTCTACGCCGGCGCCATGCGCGCCGCCGGCATCCCGCACGAGGAACTCTCTGCGTCAGAGGTTATGGACCGCTTCCCCCAGTTCAGCCTCGACGACAGCGTGCGCGCGGTCTATCAGTCCGACGCCGGTCTGGTCGACGCGGGCAAGGCGAACGCGACCCACGTCGCCCTGGCCCGCGCTCGCGGCGCGACGATCCTGGACGACACCCCGGTTACGGACCTGCGGACCACGGATAACGGCGTGGAGATCGTCACGGACGCTGGCACGTTCTCTGTCAGGCGCCTCGTGGTGGCGGCAGGGGCCTGGACCAACAGGGTGCTCGGGCACGTGGGGGTGGAGATCCCGATTACCTGCACCCAGGAGCAGGTGACGTACTTCGACGCGCCCGACCTCGAAGCGTTTTCGCCCGAGCGGTTCCCGGTCTGGATCTGGCACGGCGGCCCGGACTACTCCTTCTACGGCCTCCCGGTCTACGGTGCGCCGGGGACCAAGGCGGGACAGGACGTCGGCGGCGACAAGGTAACGGTGGACACGCGTACGTTCGAGCCAAACGCGCAGGTGTCAAAGACCCTGCGAGGCTTTCTGGAGCGCTACATCCCTCGCGCACTGGGGCCTGAGCTGTACACCAAGACCTGCCTCTACGACATGCCGCCCGACCGTGAGTTCGTGCTCGGCACGCTGCCAGAGCACCCCCAGATCTCCGTCTTCAACGGCGCCGGCCACGGCTTCAAGTTCGCGAGCCTAGTCGGGAAGATCCTGAGCCAGCTCGCGGTCGAAGGCGAGTCCCGCTACCCGATCGAGGCATTCCGACTCGACCGTCCCGCCCTCACCGACCCGACCTACGAGCCGGCCTTTGCGAAGTAGCCGGAGCCGACTGTCGATCTACGGACGCTGTACGTTGGTGGCGGCCCACCCGGTCATTTACCCAAGCGAATATCTATTCATTTGCGTACCAATGCACTTAGACTTGTAAGCTTGTTGTCAACCCATCACCAGATGGTAAAGCTTTAACGAACGGCGTCTATGCAGGATCTTGGATACGTACTACCGAGAACGAATCTTACCCGAAGGTGGGTGAATAAGGGCAAGAAGAAGGGCCGGGGTTGCTACGCCCCGGCCCTCCTCGGTTCTGCGGGAACCCCCGCTGCGGCTACTTGCCGCCCCGCGAAAGCCCGCCTTTGGCCCTAGCTGCTCGAGCCCTCTATCTCGATGCGCTTGGGGGCCTTCTCTACCGCGGCTCCTTCCACGGTAACCTCGAGCACACCGTCCTCGAAGCGGGCGTGGATCTTGCTCTCGTCGGTACCCTCCGGCAGCGTCATGCTGCGGCGGAAGGAACCGTGGCGGCGCTCCCTAACGTGGTAACCGGCACGCTCTTCTTCCTGGTCGACCTTGTGCTCGCCGGAGATGGTCATGACTCCGTTCTGCAGGGTTATGTCCACATCCTCCAGCTTGATGCCAGGAAGCTCGGCGCGGATCACCAGGTTCCCGTCCTTGGTGAGTACGTCCATCGCCGGCGCCCACTGGGCGAGCTGCTGGCCTTCCTGGCGTCCCCGCCGACGGCTCGGACCGCCCACCATCTCGTTAAAGAGGCGATCCACCTCGCCCTGCACGTCGTAGAACCCACGGAAAGGACTCAACATGACCCTTACACCTCCTTCTTTCCGTGGCCCCTCAACCGGGACCTTCCTTTTGCACGACGATCTTATACCCTTTCAACACAGTTTTCAAACAGTTTTTCGAGAATACCTGCAAATTTTCTGGCTGCATACAGTAATGATCGATGTTTGATACAGTTTATGGTATGCTCCTGTTACATGTCGGAGACGATGTTGGAGACGAGGTTCGAGCGTGACGGATCTGAGTGAGCGCGTAGAGAACGTCCGTCGCCTGCGGATGTGGACTCAGGCGAGGCTAGCTCGAGAGGCCGGTCTGAGCCCTACCACGGTCTCCAACATCGAAACCGGCAAGATCGAGCGTCCGCACTTTGGCACCATCGGTAAGCTGGCTTTAGCATTGGGCGTGGCGCCCGAAGAGCTACTACTTTCGCGGAATCCCATCGAACAGCAAGGTCCAGCGCACCTGTCGCTGGAGTGGGCAAGAAACACCGAGGAAGGCGAGTTCGAGCACGGGCTTGAGGGCGCCTCGCTCGAAAGCCTCGACTTCCTATCTCGCGGACTGGACGGTGAGCAGGAGCGCCTTCAGAGGCTCTACGGGGAATTTCCCGAGAGCAGCGAGCAAGGACGATTCATAAAAGGCCAGATTCGCGAGATTGCGGGGCGGTCGGGATCGGTGAAGACCTCGGCGATGGTTCGCCACAAACAGGAATGCGCCAAGCGCAGGAATGAGCACGAAGGGGAGGCCTTACCTCCGACGAGCGAGACAAAACCCCTTGACTCCTGAGAAGGACCACGTCACCGGGCCAAAGACCCGTAGCCGCCTTTTGTTGAAGTCGGTGCTCAGCCGAAGGATAGCCCCGAACTTCTGAGAACCCAACTACTAGGAAGGTGGGTGAATAGGCCCAGCGAGAACCGTTGAGGCGGGTACCACCCCGGTCGCGCTACTTCGCCGCGTACACCAGGACTTCCCCGGCGGCGAAGGTCGGGCTCGGAAGAACGTCGCTCAGGTTGTGGCTCACCCACTCTTCGGCCCTCCTGTTGCTCTCCTCCGCGCTGTGCTGGTCCTCGAAGAGGCTCACCGAGCCGATCTCGCCCTGCCCGGCGTTCAAGACGAAGTAGGCCACGAACCCCGGCGTCTCCCGCATGATGGGCACGAAGCCCTCCTCGACCCGCCTGGCCACCTCCTCGACCGAGCCGGGGTCCACCTGGTACTGCCGTATCGCTGCGAACATCCGATGCTCCTTCCTCCTGTTCACCCGATGCACCGCTGGTGCCACCAGAGACATACCCCAAGGTGGTCATCGCGTAACGCCCGTTACGTTCAAAAACGCCCCGATGGTGGTAATAGGAGTGGTAGGGCCAGAGCAGGCCCGGCCAGGAACGGAGGACCCATGACCTTGATCAGGCTGCAGAGGCACGAGCATCCCGCTCCACCGCACCACGAGATCCGCCAGACGATGGTCATCGACTCCGGGGAGAACATCGTGGGGGCGGTGGAGAACCTCTACGTGGAGGAGGACGGCAGGCGGCTGCGCTTCCTGGACGTCGTCACGAGCGGCTTGCTTGGCCTGGGAAGGAAGCACCACCTGGTCCCGGTGGAAGCCGTGAGCGAGGAAGACCCGGGATTTATCAGGCTGGGGGTGGGCCAGGAGACCGTGGAAAGCGCGCCGACCTTCCCGAACCCGCGCGTCGCGCCGGAGGAGGAGTACCGGCGCGCCATCCGCGAGCACTACGGCTACGGTTAGAACAACCCCGAACTTCCGAGAACCGGTCTTACCGGAAGCTGGGTGAATAGGGTTCGCAAGAGGGAGCGAGGCCTTACGCGACCCCGCCCCCTCTCGTTTCCCTACCTCGGCGTCAGGCGGGCGATCTTGTTGGCCTCGAGCATCGCGTACCAGGGGTCGCCGTTGGGCCTGACCGTGATCCCGAACGGCTCGCTGTTCTTGACGACCTTGCCCTCGGTGACGACGCCGGCGTCCGTGATCCGGGCGATGTTGCCTTTGGTGGTCTGGGTGAACCAGACCGTGCCGTCGGGCGCCGCCGCGATGTCCTGCGGGCCGGGGTTGTTGGCAAGCGGGAACTCGCGGACGTTGTTCGTGTCCGGGTCGAGCTCGCCGACCCCCTGCGGGACGAAGCGCGCGCTGAACCAGACGTCCCCGTCGGCGGCGACGGTGAGCGCCCGCGGGACGAGGGTCTCGGTCTGCGTGAGCGTCACGTTGCCGGTCGCCGGGTCGAGCCTGCCGATCCCCTGCTCCAGGGGCACGGTGAACCAGACGATCCCGGCCTCGTCGACGGCCACGTCGCTCGGCTCGGGGACGTCGAATTGGGTGAAGTTGCCGGTAGGGGTGTCGTAGCGCCAGAGGCTGTCGTTGTTGAAGTCCGCGTACCAGACGTCGTCGCCGTGGGAGGCGATGCCGTCGCCGTTGGCGAGCGTGTTGTCCGGGGCCACGAACGGCAGGACCTCCCCCGAGGTGGTTATACGCCCCAGGCCGGGGTTGTTGGTGGTGAAGTACAGGACGCCACCGGGCCCCTGCACGATGTCGTTGAGCAGGCAGAAGCACTCGTTGGGCCCTATGCCGTCATCGATGCGGAACTCGGTGATCTGGCCCGTCGGGGTGATCCTGCCGACGTTGCGGTGGAAGGTGCCGCCCCCGTCGGGGTCGGGGCCGGGGGTGAAGACATCGTTGCCCTCGGTGAACCAGAGGTTGCCGTCGGAGCCGACGGCGATGTGACGCGGCTGGCTGTTGGGCGTCGGTACCTTGAACTGGGTCAGCTTGCCCACCGGCGCGGCCTGCGCGGCCGAGAGCATAGCGCCCAGCACCACGGCCAGCGCTGCCGCCGATGCGATCGCCAGCGCCAAGAGGCCCGGGGCGGACGGTCGTCTGCGGTTCAGCATACATCCTCCTCTTTGTGGGGCCCGTTGGTGGCGCGGCCCGTACTCGCTAGTTGCCCCACCTCCCTTTTCCCTCCACGGGAAGGTGCCAACTATTAAGTACGCGCCGCGGGCGTCGCGCGGATGGGCCTGCGAGGAGTTCAACTACGCCGAAGGAAGCGGCGGACCGGGCCCCATACCCTGGTATGGGACTACCGCGGGGTATTATCGGGACTCGTGGCCCAGGCGGGACCTAGTATGCGTGGCCCATCGGGCCGGGGCCACGTGGGCTTCCGAGAACGCCTACTCTACGCACTCGGGTGAATAGAGGTAGCTTCGCTAGGACCGCCAAGAGTGGGCAGCGTGTACGATGGGCTGTCGGGTCGTCCTAGCCGTTCGGAGGTGTAGCCGTGCTCCCGGTCTTCGTTATCTTGCGTCGGCTCGTTCGGGCCCTCGTGGCCGCCTGGAGGAGCGACGCGGAGTTCCGCGTCCTCGTCTTCCTCGTGGTCTCCATCCTGGTGAGCGGGACGACCTTCTACAGCTTCGCGGAGGGGTGGAGCGTGGTGGACGCCTTCTACTTCAGCGTCACCACGCTGACCACCGTAGGCTTCGGGGACCCCGCCCCCGACACGACGCTGGGGAAGCTCTTCACGGTCGTCTACATCTTCGTGGGGCTCGGCATCATCGGCGGGTTCATCAACGTCTTGGCCAAGCACACCTTCGCCCTACGGAGGAGACGAGGGGGCGAGGTGGAAGGCCAGGAGGACGCGTCCCCCAGCTAGGAGCCGCGACACGAGCCCCTTCCGAGAACGAACCTTCCACGCACTCGGGTGTATATGGGCACAGAGGGGGGCCGGAGCCTGTAGGCTCCGGCCCCCGACAACGGCTCTGGCGGCGCCCGCCGGCCGGACCGACTAGGGCAGCGTCAGGCCGTAGGTGAAGCGGGCCAGGTTGGCCTGCGGCTGCCCCTCGACACCCACGAAGCCGCCCCCCACCCACACGTGCTGAGGGGTGGAAAGGATGGTCCAGGCTCCCTCGTAGGAGGGGTCCTTGTTCTGGTCGAGGTACGGAACCCAGGCCGGTGGTGTGCAGTCTACCCGCCCGGTCAGCGGCTCGAGGGCAACGAGGCCCCCCAGGGGCTCGCCGCACACCTGCTGCTTTATCGGGTTGATCCCGAAGTGCCCGCCCACGATGAGGCGCGTCCCGTCTGGGCTCATCGCCGAGGCCTGCGGGTTACCCCCCCAGCCGGTCAGCCACAGCCGGTCGCCGGTGTTCCCGTTGTCGAGGCGGAAGGCCGCCGAGTAGTTGGGGCCCAGCCCGCAGCCGACGAACAGGCGCGAGGTGGTGACGGTCTCGTCCCAGCAGGTCATGTTGTTGTTGCGGTTGGAGTCGGTCGGGACCTGGCCCGCTGGGATGGCCCAGGGGTGGACGTTGCCAGTGGCGGCGACGAAGCGCGCCACGCTCTGGCGCGCCACATTGGCGCCATCGGAGCCCGTGACGTTCTTGAAGCCGCCGACGGCGAAGATCGTCCCGTCGTTGTTGGGGCCGAACTCCAGCTCGCGCACGAGGTTGTTCGACCGCGCCCTCCAGGCGGCGTCCACGGCGCCCGTGGCCGGGCTCACCGCCGCCAGGTTGCCGCGGCTCGTCCCGTTGACCGTCCCGAACAGGCCGCCCACGTAGACCCTGGAGGCGTCCGCCGCCAGCGTGTGGACGGTGGAGGTGTTGGTCCCCACCGTGGCCGAGAAGTTGGCGTCCACGGCGCCCGTGGCCGGGCTGACGGCGGCGAGGTTGCGCCTGGCTTGGCCGCCTACGGTCGTGAAGCTCCCGCCTATGTAGACCCGACCGTTCTTTGCGGCCAGGGCGCGCACGATCGGGGCGGTGCCGTCGTTGCTGGTCACGGCCGGCCTGAAGGCGCTGACCGGCGCACCGGTGGCGACGTCTATGGCGGCCACCTTGTTGACGGCGAGGGCTTGGCCGGCGGTGCCGGCCGGCGGGCGCACCTGGGTGAACTTGCCGCCTATGTAGAGGGTCCTGCCGTCCTCGGAGAGGGCCTGGTCGTAGACGATGCCGTTGGTCGTCCACGTCTGGTCCGGGGTCTCCCGCAGGCCCAGGGCGGCGTGGGCGGGCGGCGCGAGCGCGATGGCCAACACCACCATAAACGCGGCCATGGCTAGGCTCGCCGAAAACATCGTGAGGCGTCGCTGCATTGCTTACCCTCCTCGTTCAGTGGGGCGGAGACAAGAAGGAAACCCCGCCCCAAATACGCGTGGGCACATCCTATAAGACCCGACATGAGGTGCGCATGTGCCGAATGGCATATCCTATTGCCGCCAACTTCCGAGAACCCCCCCTCTGAAACTGTTTGGAAACTCTCAGCCACGAGCCAGCCTCTTCACCATCAGTCGAATCATCGCCGCGTACACGAACACTTCTGCACTGGCGCAAAGCCTCTCGTAGTCCTCCGCCGACCCCTGTGGTCTTTGCCGACCGGGAGTCGGCGATGCCCGCGCTCGGGAGCGGGTTCCTTCCTCCCCTCACCCGCAAGGGCTCGCGCAGTTTGGCATTCAAGAGCTCGAAGGTCCCGTCCATGCGCCATCTTCCGAACCACCAATACACCGTCTCCCAAAGCGTTCCAAGTCTCGGGGGATTAGCCGCCACGGGCATCCGCTCTTGAGGACGTAGAAGATGGAGTCGAGGATCTCGCGGTCGGTGTGGGTTCTCGGTCGTCCGCGTTTTTTGGGAGCCGGAACTTGGGGCTCTAGACACCCCCATTCGGCGTCGGATAGATCGGTTGGGTAGGTCCTTTTCATGCCCGAGAGGTTACGTGATCGACCTACCCCCTCGCTTTTCCAATCTGTTTCTGCCGCCGCTCGACGCCAGTGCACCATCTGACGTTCGTCACATCCGAACTGGAGGTGCTGCTCTCCTTCAACAAGGTGGGTGCTTAACTATCAGGGCCGGAGCTCGCCGTAGGGATGCCCCGGCCCAAGAGAACCTCTGCTGTCCTAAGGCACGGCGATAACGAAGCCGACGTTGTCTGCAGCGTCGTCGTCCAGGAAGTAGTTGGCCGCGTTGGAGTCGAGGACGATACGCTCTGTCACCACGGCGTACTTGTCGACCGGGCACGGCCCACCCGACGCGGAGCCGTAGGAAGCCGCGGCGAGCGCTTCCGGCACCGCCGTTTGCTGCCAGTCGACCGAGACCACGGCGGGACGGGTGGCTGGATTCAGGCCCGGAGCCTTCAGGCAGTAGATGCCGGTGCTGATACGCTGAACCGAGTTGAACCCCGAAGGCGCGGACGGATCGAATCCAGGCGTACCACCCGGACCATCATCGGGATCCACGACGGCGTAGGCCCTGGCGCCCTTTATCTGGGAAGGATCGAGGCCGTCGAGCTCGTCTGCATTCAGGTTCTCCACCTTGGCGCCCGAGAGGACCTTCATCGGCGGCTCCCCCGGCTGCACCTTCAGAGATAGCGCCGTGTCGTTGGCGCCGGGGTCGTTGTTCTGCACCTCCATCTGCGCCCCCGGAACGCTCCCCGTGAGCCTCGTGAGGGCGCTCGCCACGTTGGTCTGCCCGAGGAGGAGGTTGCCCCCGTTGGCCCCCAAGGCCACCGACGCCGCACCCAACACCAGCGCCAGCGTCACCACCGCGCCCCCGAACAGGGCAGCCCCCTTGGTCACCCACAGCGCCCTGGCGGCCGCTTTCCTCAGCATCGCGTCTCTCCTTCCGCTCCGGTCTCGGCCCCGGGGATCTTCCGCGGATCTTCGGTGGTTCCCCCGGGACACCACGTCGCCTACCACCCACGATAGCGGTCTCCCCTTAGCCGGCTCTTAACTGGGGGAATGGATCCGTACCCAGAATTAGGTATTTTCGGTCTCTGTTTGCGAGAAAGGCATGAAAAAGTCGGCTGAGACAAGCTTTCGCCAACGATTCATCGCCAGTTCATCGCGGTGCCCTAACTTGCATTCAGACAAGAGGCATCTGGGCGAGAAAGCCTCACAAAGGAGGAGAACGATGCTGAGCGAGGAGTCCTACTCGATGACCCGCAACCTGCCCTTCCTGAGGGACTTCTCGGCACGCGATCGTGAGTTGGCGCAGAAGGCATTCAGCGACCAGGAAGAGCGGCGGCGCAAGGTCAGCGAGTCGCGCGGTCAACAGGCCGAAGAGCTCGTCGAACATCTTCACCGCCAGCTACACGATCTCCTGGGGGCGCAGCCACTTGCTGAGCTGCGGGAGGCGATGACAGCGGAGCGGCTCCGCTTCAGCGACCTCTGGCAACCTCCTGTGGACTTGCATCTCGACTACAGAAACGAGAACAGGGCGCGCAAACGGCGGCTCGACGCGATCGTCGGAAAGCTCGGAGCCAGTCCCGAGACGCTGAGGGAGATCGGGAGACAGTCCCAGCAGGGGTTGGACGAGATACTTACCGAGGACGAGGGCAAGTTGAGCCCGGGTTACAACCTACCGAATAACCTCGACAAGTGGACTAGCCTATCTCCGCTGCACACTCTTCCGCTGCCCTGGGGGACGTACGAACCGGTCGAAGATCCATCCGACCCTCACCGGTGGTTTTTGTTCAGGCCGCCGTTCTTCGGGTTCCTGTTCAGGTTCGTACCCCAAGCCAGCGACAACTTCGTCGTCGACCGGCTGCTCCATCTGGAACCATCAACGGGCCTGGTGGGCAACGAGGCCACCATGGATTGCGGCAGTGCCTCCGACTTTGACTACGCCTCGGCGACCGCCGAGGCCCAGATAGCGTTTGGATTCGAGGCGCCCACCACTGGTCTCGTCGAGGTCCTCATCGACGCCCAGAGTACGGTCGGCACTCACGACCTGCGTATGGGGGACGAGTGGGGCTGGTCGGAGTCTTGGACCAACCAGAACAACTACCTGATGTTGAACGTTCTTCACCCGAACGTCCACGAACCCTCGCTAGCCCTGATGTCAAATTTCTACGCAGAGTTCGACGGCGACGACTCGACTCATCACAGGGAGAACCTGACGCGCGGTCAGCACTACTTCGCCCAGCTGTTCAGCGCCGGACCCGTGCCTGGCGGGCAGTCCGTCGTCGTCACGGTCGGAACCAGAACGTTCGACAAATCGGCCGCAAACGACGTGGAGGTACACAGCAAGACCGACTTCCAGTGGTTCATCAACTCGGTGGAGGTTCGCATCGCGCCTTGAGGTTGGACGCAGCATCCCTCAATGGGATCGCTGCCCAGCGGGTTGACGACCTCGCACCATCCGGTACCACAAAAGCTCAGAACAGCGCTTGCCATCTTGACCAAAGCGGGGGTTGTCCCGGCACCGATGAGCGATCCCCATTTAGGTATTCTCTAACTACGTCACAGCTCGTGGGCCGCGCTCTCCTCCGCCTGATGCAGGCGATAGAGGCGGGCGTAGTTGCCGTTCTTCTTCAGGAGGTCGCTGTGCGTGCCTCGCTCGGCGACCCGCCCATCTTCCAGCACGACGATCCTGGTTGCGTGGCGGACCGTAAGTAGGTTGTGCGAGATAACGATGGTGGCGCGGCCCTCCATCAGGCGCTGCAACGGGTCCATCACGTTCTCGCTCGACTCCGCGTCGAGTCCGGTCGTCGGCTCGTCGAGGACTAGGATCGGGGCGTCCCGGATCATGGCGCGTGCTATGGCGAGCCTCTGTCTCTGCCCGTTGGAGAGGAGCCTCCCCTTCTGTCCGACCACCGTGTCGTACCCTTCGGGAAGCGCCTCCACGAACCCGTGGGCGTCGGCGGCCTTGGCAGCGGCGACGATCTCCTCCTCGCTCGCCGCGAGCTTCCCGTAGGCGATGTTCTCGCGCACGGTCCCGTCGAAGACGAGGGTCTCCTGCAGCAGCACCGCCACGTTCTCGCGCAGCGAGCGGAGGGTCAGCTCGCGAAGGTCGTGGCCGTCGAGCCGGACGGCGCCACCGCGGGGGTCGTAGTAGCGCAGCAGCAGCTTGGCAACCGTGGACTTCCCCGAACCGCTAGGACCGACGAGCGCGAGGACCTCGCCGGGGCCGACCTCGAAGGTCACGTTCGAAAGCGCCTTGCGCTTCTTGCCAGGGTACCTGAAACGCACCGAGTCGAACTCTACGTGGCCCCGAGCGCGATTCAATGCCAAGGCGTCTTCCTTTTCCGTGACCGAGGGCTTCTGGTCGAAAAACTCGATGACCCTTTCGGCCCCGGCCGTAGCCTCGTAGAACGTGCTGACCGATTCACTCAAGCCCCGAACCGGGCTGTAGAGCTGGCTGAGATAGACCAGGAATACTAGCAGGCCGCCGATCGTGAGGCGACCCTGGGAAAGCTCCCAGGTCCCCGCGGCGATAACGACGCCGACTCCGGTCACCTCGATTACGTTGACGAGGGGCGCGAACAGAGCGTCGTAACGGGTCGCGGCCATCTCGGCAACGAAGCTCCCCTCGTTCTCCCGCCGGAAGCGTTCGACCTCGTTCTCCTGCCGGTTGTAGGCCTGCACCAGCGCGGCGTTGGAAAGGCTCTCCTCTGCCACCGCGTTTATGGAGCCCATGCGGCGTCGTTCCTCGCGGGTTGCGCCTCTGATCTTCCGCGAGAAGTATCGGGCCACGAGCAAGAACAGCGGGATGACGAAGAGCGACACCAGCGCCAGCCGCCACTGCAAGAAGAAGAGGGCTCCGACAAAGAAGACGAACTGGAACAGGTAGGTTAGGGCCGCGGCCATCTCGGAGATCATGAGCTCCTCGATCTCCTCGATGTCGTCGGCGAGGCGCGCGAGCATGTCCCCGATGCTTCGACGGTCGAAGAAGCTCAAGGAGAGACCTTGCAGGTGCTGGAACAGGCCGGTGCGCAGCGAGACGATGAAACGTCCCCCCACCCATTCCGAGGAGTACTCCTCGCAAAACGTCGCGACCCCCTCGGCCAGCGTAAGCCCGAGGTACGCCAGCACGACCCACGGGAGCACCCCGAAGTCCCGTGGCACCAGTACCTCGTCCACGAGGATCTTGTACATCCAGATCGTGGCCGCCTGCAGCGCCGACGCCAGTGCCGCAAAGAACACTATGAGGGGAAGCCAGCGACGGTAGGGACGCGCGTAGGGCCAGAAACGCCGAAAGATCTCCCGCAGCTCCATCACGGGAGCAGCGTCTACGACCCCGTCCTCATCCACCATCTCAGGCACCAGAAAGCGAACCGCCCGCCTGAGTCTTGCTACGCCTTTCCGGATCAACACGAAACCCTATTCTACAAGAGGGAAGGCCCCGTAACGAGCGGGGCCTTCCCAGAACCTAATGCCGCTTGACGGTGGTTAGTTGCGGCGGTTGCGCTTACGCCTGCGACAACGCCTGCGCTTCTGAACCGTGTTCCTGCGGCTGCAGCGCCTCCTTCTCAACCTGTCGGTTCCCATCTCTTCACCCCCTTTCCGGGTAACTGCTCCTCTTCTGCCATTCGGCCAGCGAAGTCGCTGGTAGGCGCCATAGTAGCACCTTCACCGCGCGGCCCCAGTAAGGCCCGCTCGGCGCCTGACTCCTAATTACGGCGGTTGCGGCGGCGGCAACGGCGTTGACAACGCCTGCGGTCCCTGCGGTCGTTCCTGCGGCGACAGCGTCTGCTGCACCTGCGGTTCCTGCGATCGGTTTCCATCTCTTCACCCCCTTTCAGAGTAGCTGATTCTCCACTGCCATTCGGCCAGCGAACGTAACGGTAGGTGCAAAGGTAGCTCCCTCGCTGTGCAGCCCGGGTTAGGGAACGCTTCGCTGGCCTGCATGGTAATCTTAATCTTCCCATGTCTTTCGCCTCGGCGCATCCCCATTACTAAGTTACCTTTGCCATGTCGATCGGTTGCATAGTGCCGTGAATTCTTACACAACACCAGACGTAGCGCATCCCCCAAATGAACTATCTTAGTGGTTGCATGGGATTTGCAAGGCGTTGCTAATGTTGGCGGAGCCCTTCCTTCGAGTATGCCCGCTGCCACCACTTTCTTGAACACCGCCGTTAAACGGCCATAGGCACTGGGTCAGCCCGGGAGAATTAAGCCTATCGTAGGCTATCACGTGAAGTTTGCGCTCCAGTGTGGGCCCAGGCATGCGCCGGGCCTAAGACTCAGGCCAGTCGGGAAGGTCGGGCCGAGATCGAATCCGGACAAGAGCCGCACCGAAGAGGACCGGGGGAGGCGTTGCGCACCTTAGGCCCCGGTCCAAAGGCAATGGTAGCAAATCTATCAAGATGGAGCTAGGGTTGCTCCATTCCGGTGGTGTCGATGGCCGCGAGTCGCGAATGGCGTACCAAACGGCAACTCACACCCGCAACGTGCTTCGAAGGCGCCTGGCCTTCGGGCTGGCGGCTGTGTCGTGGTGGTCAGCGCCTAGTGCGGGACGAGTTTGACCCCATACTCAAGTCGGCGGGCAAACTCCGTGTATCCTGCCCGCCGGAACGCCTGCGACATGGGGGCGTTTTGCGTGTCGGTGTCGGCGCGGATGACGGTCGCTCCCGCGGCGACCAGCACTGCGGTCCCGCGGGCGAGCAGATCGTCCACGTAGCCGCGTCCGCGCTGCTCGGGCACGACGCCGATGTAGTTGATGACGGGCGTGGTCGGGTTCTTGGCCGGCATCACGAGGCCGACGAGGTCCCCCGAAAGGGTATAGGCTAGCTGGCACCAGGCCTGGTCGTGCTCCAGTTGCAGCTCCAACTCGAAGAACTGGCGCGCCGCCTCGCGAACCCCCAGCTCCTCCCGCTCGGCCGAGATTTCGCGGTCCAGCGTGTCCTCCGAGACGCGTGCGATGGCATCGACGAACGCCGCCTCGCCAACCTCGTCGAGCGTTCGGAACTCGAGCCGCCGCGTCTCGGCTGGCACGGCGACGCCGCGGCGCCACTCGAAGCGGCTCGTCTCGCGGCTCAAGGCGAAACCGCAGCGCTCCAGTAGTCCCACTCGCCTCTCCGGTGAGCCTTGCCACTGCGGCCACATCGGCGGCGAGTCGATGACGTGCCCGACCTCGTCGGCCCCGAGGGACCGCGCCTCTTCGAGGACGGTCCGCAGGAGCGTAACGCCGGCGTCAAGATCTCCCCAATCTACGTCGAGGAGCACCAGGTCGAGTGGCTTCTCCATGCCGGGGAGCGTCCAAAGGGCAACGCGCCCGGAGGGGCGCTCCGTCTCTTCGACGATGTAGCACCACTCCGGGCGCATCGACCCGGCGGCGAACATCTTCTGCGCGTAGTCCGCTATGTCTTCGTTGTGGTCGGGATCTCCTGCGGCCTCGACGAAACGTTCGATCTCGTGCGCAAGGATGGTTCGGGCGTGCATCGTGGTCCTCCTGCTGGGTGGCGTGGCAAACGGTATCTGGAGAGAAAACAGGGCACAGATTGAAGACGCACCGGCCACCCGAGGGCGACCGCGAAAGTATAGGTTAACCGCGCGCGTCGCGCGCGGGTGGTTCGATGGTCGAATGCTACCTCGCCGCCGTTACACCGCAAAAGCTAGAATACGGTTCAGACGGGGGTGAGAGCGTGGGCAACGGGTCAACGAGCGTGGACCGTCTGGGCCTCGGATCGGTGGTCGACGTGGCGCGGCGCGGGGCTCCGGTGGCGCTGGGCGACGAGGCCAGGCGGCGCATCCAGGCTTCCAGGCGCCACGTCGAGGAGATCATCGGGGACGAGCGGGCGGTCTACGGGGTCACGACCGGCTTCGGAGCGCTCGCGACCACCCACATCCCCACGCCCGAGCGGCGTGAGCTGCAGCACTCCCTATTGCGCAGCCACGCGGCCGGGACGGGAGATTTCGTGGAGCCCGAGGTCGTCCGGGCTATGATGGCGATCCGGGCGAACACCCTGGCCATGGGCTACTCGGGCGTCACCGTCGGGCTGGTGGAGGCGCTGGTGGCAATGCTCAATGCAGGCGTTACCCCGGCCGTACCCGAGCACGGCTCGCTCGGCGCCAGCGGGGATCTCGCCCCCCTCGCACACATCGGGCTTTGCCTCACCGGGGAAGGCTGGGTGCTCGAAGGCAACGAGCCGGTGCCGGCCGGACCAGCCCTCCAGGAGGCGGGCTTGTCACCCGTGCGGTTGCAGACCAAGGAGGGCCTCTCGCTCATCAACGGCACCGACGGGATGCTGGGGATGTTGATCCTGGCGCTGGAGGACCTCGGGGTTTTGCTCGAGACCGCCGACGTCACGACCGCGATGTCCGTCGAGGCGCTGCTCGGCACGGACCGCGCCTTCCGGGAGGAGCTGCACGCGGTCAGGCCGCACCCGGGGCAGGTTGCGAGCGCCCGCAACCTGCACAGGCTCCTCGCGGGCTCTCCGATGGTGGCCTCGCACCGGGACTCGCCCCACCTGGTGCAGGACGCCTACTCGGTGCGGTGCGCGCCGCAGGTCTACGGGGCGGCGCGCGATACGCGGGAGTTCGCCCGCGGCGTCGCCGAGCGGGAGCTCCGGTCCACGACGGACAACCCGGTGGTGCTCCCGGACGGGAGGGTCGAGAGCACCGGCAACTTCCACGGCGAGCCGCTCGCGCTCGCGCTGGACTATCTTGCCATCGCCGCCTCGGAGGTCGGCGCGATAACCGAGCGGCGCATAGACCGGCTGCTCGATCCCACGCGCTCGCAGGGGTTGCCGCCCTTCCTGAGCGCGCGAGCGGGGACCAACTCGGGGTTCATGATCCCGCATTACACCGCGGCGTCGCTCGCGGAGGAGAACCGCAGGCTCGCGGTCCCGGCCAGCGTCGGATCGTTGCCAGCCTCGGGGATGCAGGAGGACCACAACTCCCTGGGCTGGAGCGCGGGCCGCAAGCTGCGCAAGGTGCTCGAAAACGTCGCCCGCATACTCGCGATCGAGTCGCTCTGCGCGGCCCAGGCCCTCGAGCTTCGCGCCCCGCTGCGACCTGGTCCGGCCACGGCCGCGGTTTTGCGGCGCATCAGGCGCGAGGTGCCTTTCGTTGCAGAAGATAGGTTCCTGGCCCCGGACCTGCTGTCCGCGGAGGAGCTGGTGCGTAACGGCGAGCTAGTGCGGGCGGCGGGCGAGAGTGCCGGGCGAGCATAGCCGCGTCGGGATCGTGGGTTACACTGCTGGAACGCCCGAAAAGGTGGAGGGAGCAACGGTGGTACGCACGATCTCGCGCGAGGACCTCAAAGGGAAGTTGGACCGGGGGGAGGATACCGTCCTGGTCGACGTGCTCGCGGAGATGTACTACCGCCACTCGCACCTGCCGGGCGCGATCAACGTCCCCGTGGACGAGATAGGGGATCGGGCGCCCGACCTGCTTCCCGACAAGGACGCCGAGATCGTCGTCTACTGCATGGACCCTCCCTGCGAGGCCTCGGAAGAGGCGGCCATCAAACTGGCCAAGCTGGGATACGAGAACGTGTCGGACTACGTCGGGGGCAAGAAGGACTGGATCGGGGCCGGTCTCCCGGCCGAGGGCAGGTATTACGAGCGTCGAAAGGAGAGGAAGGGATGACGGAACGCGCCGCCCGAATACCGGATGGATTCGAGGATCTACTGCAGATCACGACCGTGGCTCACGTCGCGACGATCGGGCCCGACGGCGAGCCGCAGAACAACCCGGTGTGGTTCGACTGGGACGGGGAGTACGTCAAGTTCAGCCAGACAAAGAAGCGCCAGAAGCTGCGCAACCTCGAGCGTGATCCCCACATCGCCTTCTCGATCGTGGACCCAGACAACCATCTCAGGTACCTGGAGGTCAGGGGCGTCGTCGAGCGCGTCGAGGAGGATCCGGACCTCGAGTTCATAAACGCGATGTCCAAGAAGTACATCGACACCTACCCTCACCCCAACCACCGTCCCGGCGACGAGCGGGTTGTGGTCTTCGTGCGGCCGCAGCACACAACCCAGAAGGACGGCTAGCGGTCTTGGAGCGGCGCGGCGGCGGCACGCCCGAGAAGTCCCCCGCCGACACGGCGGGCTTCGCTGGCGGCCTCGCCGCCGTCCGCCGCGCGCTCCTTTACCTGCGTTCGTACAAGCGGGAGGCCGGCCTGGCGTTCGCGGCGCTGCTGCTGGCCTCGGCGGCGAGCCTCGCGGCGCCGCAGTTGATCGCCTACGCCATCGACGACGGCATCGCCCCTAGAAGGCTCAACGTCATCCTGCTGGCAGTAGGCGGCCTCGCGACGGCGGCGCTGGTGCGCGGGCTCTTCACGTTCTTGCAGGGGTACCTGGCGGAGCGGGCGTCGCAGGGGGTCGCCTTCGACCTGCGCAACGACCTGTTCGCGAGGATCGAACGCCTGGGGTTCGCCTACTACGACCGCGTCGAGACCGGGCAGCTCGTCACGCGCCTGACCAGCGACGTGGAGCAGATCCGAACCTTCGCCGGGAGCGGAGTCGTGCAGATGGCCGCCGCGGTCGTGATGCTCTTCGGCACGGCGACGTTGCTGCTCATCATCGACTGGCGGCTCGCTCTCGTGGCCATGGCCGTGGTGCCGGTCATCTTCGTCCTGCTGTTCAGCTTCGTGCGCAAGATCGGGCCGCTGTTCCGGGCCGTGCAGCAGACCCTCGGTCGGCTCAACTCGGTGCTGCAGGAAGACCTGGCGGGGATACGCGTGATCCGGACCTTCGTGCGCGAGGACTACGAGACGTCCCGCTACGGCTCGGTAAACGACGAGCTGCTCGGCAAGAACCTCGAGACGGTGCGCACCTTCTCGAACAACTTCCCCTTCATCTTCCTGCTCTCCAACATCGGAACCCTCCTGATCGTGCTCTTCGGCGGCCTGCAGGTGATCGGGGGCCGGCTCTCGATCGGGGAGCTCGTGGCCTTCAACACCTACCTCGGTTTCCTGCTCTTCCCGATCCTCACGATCGGCTTTCTTGCCGCGAGCATCTCGCGGGCCGGGGCCTCGTCCCTGCGCGTCTTCGAGGTCCTTGACGCCCCTCTCGAGGTCGAGGACGCCCCCGACGCCGTTCCCCTACCCCCCATCCACTGCCGCGTCGAGTTCGACGACGTCCGCTTTCGTTACCCCGGGGACGAGCGGGAGATCCTGCGCGGCGTGAGCTTCGTGGCGGAACCAGGGCAGACGGTCGCGATCCTAGGCACCACGGGATCCGGCAAGTCCACGCTCGTCAACCTGGTACCGCGCTTCTACGACGTAAGCGCAGGCAGCCTGCGCCTCGACGGCCACGACGTGCGGGACGTCACGCTGGCAAGCCTGAGGGGTCAGATCGGGGTGGTCATGCAGTCCTCGCTGCTCTTCTCCGGCACCGTGCGGGACAACATCGCCTACGGCAAGCCGAGCGCGAGCCAGGAAGAGGTCGAGGCCGCGGCCAGGGCCGCGCAGGCGCACGAGTTTGTGGAAGCCATGGGGCAGGGGTACGACACCGTGGTCGGCGAGCGGGGCGTCGGGCTATCGGGCGGCCAGCGCCAGCGCATCGCGATAGCGCGGGCGCTGCTCATCGACCCCAGGCTCCTGATCCTGGACGACAGCACGTCCGCGGTCGACGCCGAGACCGAGGCGGCAATCCAGTCAGCCCTCGACCGCATGATGCGCGACCGCCGAACCACCGTGTTCGTCATCGCCCAGCGGATAAGCACCGTGCGGGACGCTGACCTGATCCTGATCCTCGACGAAGGCGAGATAGCCGCCCGCGGCACCCACGAAGAACTCCTGCAAGACAGCGAGCTATACAACGAGATCCTCGGATCGCAGTTGATCCGGGAGGAGGAGCCGGCCGGTGCCTGACCGGGACGGAGACCGAGAAGGGAGAGCAGTGTGAACGCTTCGTTCGATGCCGAGACGCTACGCCTGCTGGACGAGACCGGGGAGGTCGATATCGAGACTCGCCGGGACGAAGACGCCCACGCGCACCGCACGATCATCTGGGTGGTTACCCTGGACGGCGAGGTTTACGTGCGCTCCGTGCGCGGCGAGAACGGCCGATGGTACAGGGAAGCCTCCGCGTATCCGAACGCCGTGCTGCACGCCGGAGACGTGCGCGTCCCGGTCCGCGCCGTCTCGGCCGCCGACCCGGAGACAGTGGAGAAGGTGAGCGAGGCCTACCGGAGCAAGTACGGACGCAGGTCGCCGGGTTCGACCGAGTCGATGGTACGCGCCGAGGTGCTGTCCACCACCCTGCGGCTGGAGCCCGCCTGAAGGAGACCATCGGAATCCGCGATCCCTCGTCAAACCCGCTCGCACTGATGCAGCCAGGCTGGACGCATGTCGATGTCCTCGCGACGTGGCCAGCTCTGCCCCGGCACCCGGCTGGTAGCGGTCGTGCGTAGCATAGAGTCCATGGCCAGCACGCCCCGGGAGCGTGCCGAGGACAGGGGCACGACGGCACGCCGGCTGCTTGGCGAGCTGGGGCCCTACAGGCGGTCCCTGGCCCTCGCCCTCGTTCTGGTAGCAATAGGAGCGCTCTCGCAGGCCGGAGGGCCATGGCTGATCGGGCGGGCCATAGACCAGAACATCCTGGGAGGCGACCACGCAGGGCTTATTCGGACCATGCTCCTGCTGTTCGTCGTCTACGTCGCGGGAACGATCGCCACGCGCGGCCAGATCCGGCAGGTCGGTTCCGTTGGGCAGAACATCCTCGCCTCGCTGCGGGAGCGGATCTTCGGGCGGCTGCTGCGTCTGCCGCTAGGATACTTCGACCGCCGACCGGTAGGCGGCCTGATGAGCCGGGTAACCAACGACGTGGACACGCTGAACCAGCTGCTCTCGCAAGGCTTCACCCAGCTCCTGGGATCGTTCTTCAGCCTCATCGGGATCGTGGTTGCCATGCTCTTCCTCGACTGGCGGCTGGCGCTTGTGTGCTTCACGATCATTCCCGTCATGCTCCTCACCAACGTGGTTTTCGCTCGCAGGGCGAGGAGGGCCTTCCGGACGACGCGCGAGACGGTCGGAGACGTGACGGCCGGCCTGCAGGAGGAGATCGTGGGCATCCGCGAGGCGCAGGCCTTTAACCGCACGGAGGAGAATATCGAGCGCTTTCGCGAGCGCAACGCGGCGAACCGCGCGGCGAACCTGCAGGCCGTCGCCATAACCTCGGCCTTCGCCCCTACGATAGACGTGCTTTCCACGCTCGCCACGACGGTTGTCATAGGCTTTGGCGGTTACCTGGTCGTCCAGAACGCCCTGACGATCGGCGTGCTAACGGCGTTCCTGATCTACGTCCAGCAGTTTTTCCGCCCGATCCAGCTGGCATCCCAGGTCTACACCCAGGCGCAGGCGGCCCTGGCCGGCGCCGAGCGCATCTACGGCATCCTGGACGAGGAGCCCGAACCCCCCGACCCTCCCGGCACCCCCGATCTCGGCAGCGTCGAAGGCGACATCAAGTTCGACGACGTCACCTTCTCCTACGAGCCGGGCAGGCCGGTCCTGCACAACGTGAGCCTGGAGATCGAACCGGGCCGAACCCTGGCGCTCGTCGGGCCGACGGGAGCGGGCAAGACCACGATAGCCAACCTTATCCCCCGCTTCTACGACGTCTCCTCCGGGGCGGTGAGCATCGACGGCCGCGACGTGCGCAGCGTCGGTCGCGAAGACCTGAGGCGCCACATCGCGACCGTCTTGCAGGAGCCGTTCCTGTTCTCGGGCTCGATCGCGGAGAACATCGGCTACGGGCGCATCGACGCCTCGCGCGCGGAGATCGAGTCGGCCGCCCGCGCCGTGAGCGCGCACGGCTTTATCTCCGCCATGCCAGACGGCTACGACACGATCATCGGCGCCGGGGGCGGCACCTTGAGCCAGGGCCAGCGCCAGCTCGTCTCCTTCGCCCGAGCGGTGCTCGCCGACCCGCGTATCCTGATCCTGGACGAAGCCACGAGCAACATAGACACCCGCACGGAGGCCCTGATCCAGGAGGCGCTTGCGACCCTCATGCGGGGCCGAACGAGCGTCGTGATCGCCCACCGCCTCAGCACGATCCGGAACGCCGACCAGATCCTGGTGATCGAGAGCGGCGAGATTGCGGAGCGCGGCACCCACGCCTCGCTGCTTGCCGCGGGAGGGCTCTACGCCGACCTCCACAGGCGCCAGTTCCGCGAGCCCGCTGCGACCGCCGGTGGCTGAGGGACCCGTACCGATTACTTCGCTGGTAGTATCTTGACGGTCGTGCATTCGTGAGAGGAGTCCGAGATGAGCTTGTTTCCGACGAAGATCTTGCTGGCCACCGACGGCTCCGAGGACGCCGCCCAGGCCATCGAAGCGGCCATCGACCTTGCGAACGGGACGGAGTCCGAGCTGCACGTGATCCACGTCTGGCATGACGTTCCCGGTCCCTACCGCCACGCTTACGTAAAGAGGGAGCTTCATCGCCAGGGTCAGGAGGTCCTGGACGAGCAGGTCCGTAAGATAGAGGAAGCCGGAGGCACCGTCGCGCAGGCGCACCTGGAAGGCGGGCGGACCTCGAACGAGATCATCGAGCTCAGCGAGAAGCTCGAAGTCGGGCTACTCGTCGTGGGAAGCAGGGGCCTTGGCACCGTCCGACGCATCCTCATGGGCAGCCACTCCGAGGAGATCGTGCACCATTCCCACGTCCCCGTGCTGGTGGTGCGTCGCGGCGACAGCGCGTGGCCACCGGACCGCGTGATCGTCGGAGAAGACTTCTCGGACGATGCCCGCAAGGCTGGTGACCTGGCCGCCGTCATCGCCGCGCTGCATGGCGCAGAGATGCTCCTGATCTACGCTCATCCCGACCTCCCGGAGATCCCGCCGAGCGAGACGAGGGACGCGGCCGTAAAGGAGCTCGGAGACATTCGAAGCCGCGACGAAGAGAGCCTGGAGGCGCGGGCAGGCGAGCTGGAGGAGACACTGGGCAGGCGCCCCACAACCATGGTCTCGGACGACTACCCGGCCGCCGTCATCCTCGAAGCGGCTAGCGAAGCGCAGAAGCCAACCCTCATCGCCGTCGGGAGCCGCGGGCTCGCGGGGATCTCGCGCACCCGCCTGGGGAGCGTCTCTACGAAGGTCGTCACCGCCGCCCCTGGCCCGGTCCTCGTGGTCCCTCACATCGACGAATCGTAGGGGCCGTTCGCGAACGGCCCCTACACGAACGGCCCCTACGAGTCGCCTGCGTCACGAATCGCGCTGCTCGACGTACGCCTCGATGCCGTCGAGCACGCGCTGCAAGCCGAACTCGAAGGCGTGCTCGGGGTCGTGCGCGGCCCCGTAGGCCTCCCCCGCCGCCGCCCCGACGCGCGCGGCGGTCGGAAAGCGTTCGGGGTCGAAGACTTTCTCGAGCAGCGGGGCGTTGGCCAACCACCAATCATTGTCGGTCATGCCGGTGCGCCTTTCGGCCAGCGAAGCCTCCACCGAGTACCGGGCGGAGCCCTGCACGTAGCCGAGGACGAGCGTCAGAACCGAGTCCATCTCCACGTCGGTCAGCCCGATCCCTTCGACCGCCCGAAGCTCGCGGTCGTACTTGGCTATGACGTTCGGCCCCAGGGGAGGACGGCTCATGGCGGCGACCTGCAGGAGCCAGGGGTGCCGGTGAGAGAGCTCCCAGTTCTGCCGGGCGACCGCCTCTAGCTTCTCGCGCCATTCACCAACGTCGCCGGGGCCATCCACCTCGCCCAGTACCGCGTCCAGCATGACGTCCAACAGCTCACCCTTGCCAGGCACGTAGGTGTAGAGCGACATCGTGCTTACCCCGAGACCCTCCGCAACCTTTCGCATGGACAGAGCCCCCAAACCCTCATCGTCAGCCAGCCCTATCGCCGAACGAGCGATCCCGTCCACGCTCAGCGCGGGCTTCGGCCCCCTGGTCGGCTTCTTCCCGATCCCCCAGAGCAACGCCATGGTGCGCCCCGGATCCCCGCCGCCGCTGTACTCAACCGTCATCTCACATGATCCCTTCTTGTAAATCCGTACAGCGTACAGTATAGTCCATCTAATTGTGTACTACGTACGGAGAAAAGCCGGAAGGAGGACTTTGACCGCTCTGGAGCCGCATTGTGCTCCCTCACCTGAGGGAGCGAGCGTCGTCGAGGCTATGGAGGGATCCTGGGGATTCTGTGGGGTGCTGTCATGAAGGTGAACCACCTCAACCTCACCGTCACGGACGTCGTAGCCGCGCGTGAGTTCCTTGAGAGGTACTTCGGGTTGCGGAGTATGGGAGGTAACGCCGGCATGTCCTTTCTGACGGACGACGACGGGTTCGTGCTGACCTTGATGCAAGGCACAGCTACCAAGGTCGCGTATCCGAGCACCTTCCACCTCGGGTTCTTTGTGGAGAGCGCCGAGACGGTGGATGAGATCAACGGCCGATTGAAGGACGACGGGTTCGACGTGGCGCCTCCCGAGCAGCACCACGCCTACACCTTCTACGTCGAGGCGCCTGGCGGGTTTACCGTCGAGCTTGGCTCCTGATGCGGGACGGCTACGGCAGGGTGGCGCGGATTCGAGGAGCGATACGGGGCGAGTTACGGGGGTGAAGGTGGGTTCCAGGGATCTGGCGGTCGTTGCGAACGGCTTGCGCAAGCGATACGGGGAGACGAGCGCACTCGAAGGCTTGGACCTCGAGGTGCCCGAGGGCTCGGTTTGCGGGGTTCTCGGGCCGAACGGGGCAGGCAAGACCACGGCGATACGGATACTTTCGACTCTGCTCAGGCCGGACGGCGGGCGCGCTTCGGTGGCCGGGTTCGACGTGGAGAGGCAAGCGACGCGAGTAAGGCGCTGCATCGGGCTCGCGGGTCAGCAGGCCGCGGTCGACGAGATCCTCACGGGACGCCAGAACCTGGTGATGTTTGGCCGGCTCTACCACCTCGGCGCGAGAGGAGCCGGACGCCGCGCAGACGAGTTGCTCGAGCAGTTCGGGCTAGGCGAGGCCGGAAGAAAGCAGGCGAAGCAATACTCGGGGGGGATGCGGAGGAGGCTGGATCTCGCTGCCAGCTTCATCCTGTCTCCACGGGTGCTCTTCCTGGACGAGCCGACCACGGGGTTGGATCCGCGCGGCCGCAACGAGGTTTGGGCGTCCGTTCGCTCGCTCGTGTCCGGTGGCACGACGGTGCTCCTGACCACGCAGTACCTGGACGAAGCGGACCAGCTCGCCGATAAAATAATGGTGATAGACGCTGGCCGAAAGATCACCGAGGGCACGCCGCACGAGTTGAAATCCAGGATCGGGGGCGACAGGATCGACGTGATCGTACGTGAAGAAGACGAAATACCCGTCGCGGCCGACATCCTGGGGCGGGTCTGCCGCGCGGAGCCCGAGATCGAGGGCGACGCGCGCCGGATCAGCGCGCCCGTCGGGGATCGGATCGCCGCGCTTACGGAGGTGGTGCGCGCGCTGGACGCCGCCGGACTGGGGGCGGAGGACATCGGTCTGCGTCGACCGACCCTCGACGACGTATTCCTCCGCCTCACCGGTCACCGCGCCGGCGAATCAGAGAAGGAGGCAGCATGAATAGCCCTAGCCCTTCGATCTCGCGCGCGCCGCTGGACCGACTGCTCTGGGCCGTAGCCGACGCATGGACCGTCACCCGGCGCGACATAATTCACTGGGTGCGCCAACCCCTCGGGCTCGTGGTGACGCTGCTGTTCCCGGTGATGCTGGTCCTGATGTTCGGCTACCTGCTCGGAGGGGCGATCCCCGTGCCCGGCGGTGGGAGCTACCGGGAGTTCCTCCTGCCGGGTATGTACGCCATGACGATGGCCTTCGGCCTGGAGAGCACCATGACCGCCGTCGCCACCGACGCGGCAAGGGGCGTCACCGACCGCTTCCGCTCGATGCCGATGGCCCCTTCCGCGGTGGTCGCTGGCCGCAGCATCGCCGACATGCTCAGCTCGGCGCTCGGGTTGGCTGTCATGATGCTGTGCGGTCTCCTGGTCGGCTGGCGCTGGCACGGAAGCCTCGGCGAGACGCTGCTAGCCGTGGGGTTGCTGTTGCTGCTCAGGTTCTCGCTCCTCTGGGTCGGGATCTTCCTCGGGCTCGTGGTCAAAGGCCCCGAGTCGGTCGTCGCGGTGCAGATCCTGGTGTGGCCCGTTCTCTTTCTCTCGAACACCTTCGTCTCGCCCGAGACGATGCCGGGGTGGCTTGGAGCGATCTCCGAATGGAACCCGCTGTCCGCGACCGTCGCCGCCACGCGCGAGCTGTTCGGCAACCCGGGATGGGGCTCGGAGTCCTGGATCTCGCAACACGCACTGCTCATGGCCGTGGCATGGCCGCTGCTTATCCTCGCTGTCTTCTTCCCACTCTCCGTTCGCCGCTACCACCACCTGAGCAGCTGACCCGCCAGCGCCTTCGTTCGGTGGCTAGGTGACCACGTCGGAGCCCTCCGTTAGCCATTGATGGCGCGACGAGAACAAACCAGGTGCCGTCCGACAGGCTGGGTGGCGGTGCCCGCCGTCTGGCTCCAACAATTGCGCTCGCTCCGCGAAGAACGGTGTGGGCAAGCACCGGTCCGTATCCCATAATCAGATAGGCACCAGAGTGCCGTAAAGGACCGTATTGTGCAGCGAAATGCAGGAGAAGGGAGCCGTGAGAAAAGGTGACGGAGAGATGATCGCCGAGCGTGGTTCGACGGAGGACGCGAGCGGGCTCGCGATCCGCGCGGAGGGACTTGTCCGCCGGTTCGGGGAAAACGTCGCGGTGGACGGCGTGGACCTCGAGGTGGCTCCGGGTGAGATCTACGGTTTCCTCGGCCCCAACGGCGCGGGCAAGACCACCACGATCCGCATGCTAGCCACCCTGCTCCGCCCCGACGCAGGCACGGCGCGGGTCTTCGGCCACGACGTCGTACGCGAGTCGGACGAGGTGCGGAGCCGCGTGAGCCTTACCGGGCAGTTCGCCTCGGTGGACGAGGACCTCACGGGGCTCGAGAACCTGATCCTGATCGCCCGTCTGCTGGGCCACTCGCGAGCGCAATCGAAGGCGCGGGCAAAGGAGTTGCTAGATGCCTTCGGTCTGACCGAGGCGACCGACCGCCAGGTGAAAAACTACTCAGGGGGCATGCGACGGCGGCTCGACATCGCGGCAAGCATAGTGATCACGCCCGATCTCATCTTCCTGGACGAACCCACCGCGGGACTGGATCCAAGAAGCCGCAATCAGGTCTGGGACATCGTTCGCGCCCTGGCCTCGGGCGGCACGACGGTGCTGCTTACCACGCAATATCTCGACGAGGCGGACCAGCTAGCCGACAGGATCGCCGTGATCGACCACGGACGGGTCATCGCCGAGGGCACACCGGGCGAGCTGAAGGCTTCGGTAGGTTCGGGCGCCCTGCGTGTCAGGTTACGAGACCCGGAGCAGCGGGCCGAGGCAGAGCGGACTCTCTCGCGGGCGCTCGACGTGCCCGTCCGCCTCGAGGCCGACCCGGCGGCGCTCTCGGCGCGGGTCTCCGACCCCGAACGCGTCGCGCAAGCGCTCGCGGAGCTATCCCGGTCCGGGGTTGCGGTCACGGACTTCGCGCTCGGGCAGCCGAGCCTGGACGAGGTTTTTCTGGCGCTGACCGGGCGCCCGGCCGAGGACGACGAAACCAACGAGGAGGATGCCGCGTGACGATGCCGACCACATCAGCACAGACCGTTCGCGAAGAGGCGATCCGCTCGGCGCTCTCGGCCCGTGCCAGGCCACCACGTCCGAACGCGCTGTCGGCGTCGCTCACGTTCGGGTGGCGGGCGCTCTTGAAGATAAAGCACGTGCCCGAGCAGCTCTTCGACGTGACCGCGTTCCCGATCATGTTCACCCTCATGTTCACGTACCTGTTCGGGGGCGCCCTGGCGGGATCCACCGGCGCGTACCTGCAGTTCCTCCTGCCCGGCATCCTGGTCCAGACGGTGGTGTTCATCACCATGTACACCGGGATGGGTCTGAACACCGATATCACCAAGGGGGTATTCGACCGGTTCAGGTCGTTGCCGGTCTGGCGTCCCGCCGCCCTCGTCGGCGCCCTTCTCGGAGACGCCGCGCGCTACGCGATGGCCTCGACCATGGTCATTGTGCTTGGCCTCATACTCGGCTACCGGCCGGAAGGCGGCGTGGCCGGCGTGCTGCTCGCGGTGGCGCTTCTACTGGTATTCTGCTTCGGTCTATCGTGGATCTGGACCGCGCTCGGGTTGATCCTGCGCACCCCGAACTCGGTCATGATGGCGAGCTTTTTCATCCTGTTTCCCCTGACGTTCGCCAGCAATATCTTCG
This sequence comes from uncultured Rubrobacteraceae bacterium, assembly GCA_963800975.1. Lineage (GTDB taxonomy): Bacteria > Actinomycetota > Rubrobacteria > Rubrobacterales > Rubrobacteraceae > JALYGY01. The sequence goes on from CAWDDB010000008.1 coordinate 586,869, forward strand.
TGGACCCGAAGACCATGCCCGGCTGGCTAGAGACGGCCGTCGGCTTCAACCCCATCACCCACCTGGTGACGGCGGTGCGCGGCCTGATGCACGGAACGGTAACGACCGGGCAGATCGGCTGGGTCCTCCTGACGTCTGCGGGCCTGATCGCCGTGTTCGCGCCGCTCACCATGTTCCTGTACCGCAACAAGAAATAGCGTCAGGCGATGGCGGCGCCAGCCAGGAAGGCGAGGTAGAGGAGCTCCACGACCCCGGCCGTGGCGGCGACCGCGAAGAAGACGAGGAAGAACCCGATGTCCCGGCTGATGGTGTCCGCGTCGATGTTCACGCTCTTGCCGGGAGCCTTGCACCACGGAAATTCTTCGGCGTCGACGCCGTCGCAACGGACCTCGGCCCCGCTCACCCTGCGGGAGCGGTAGTACAGGGCGCTCACTCCCACCACGAACATCGCGAGGGTGGCGAGCAGGAACGGCGCGCCGAGGATCGCGCCGATGCCGATCTCACCTGCCGTGTCCGGGTCGCGGCCCGCGAAGGCGGCCGCCAGGATGGCGACTATGGGGATCATGGTCTCAGGCAAGGCGGTGCCGACGGCCGCGAGAACGCTACCCACAGCCCCCTGCCCCAGTCTCAGGCGTCCGCCGATGATCTCGACGGCGTTGGTGAAAATCGAAGCGGCGACGACGATCGCGACCAGAGCGATCGCGAACTCGAGACCAACCGGTAAACTCTTTCCTTCCTCCGGAGCAAACCAGGCCAGTTTATCGTCGCCCGCGACAGCAACCACATTCTCCGAACCTGGCCTAGAACGGCGCGAAACCGTCCCGAGCAATGCCCGCGGGCTGTGCCAGACGTAACGCAGTTAGCCCGGGATCCATCTAATGAGTGTACGCAATTCGAAACCGGGTAGGTGACAACACAGCCGTGAGCAGGAGAAGAACGAGCGCCGAGGAAGGTCTGGACAACTTGGTCGGGCGGGCGACGGAGACCGCTGGTTCGTTGACCGGGGACGAGACGCTGGAGGCCGAAGGAAGGACCCTTGCCAGGAAAGGCAGGAGGAACAGCTACCGCGTCGTGTCCCAGCCGGAAGAGGGATGGATCGTCGAGAACGGCGACAGTGGCCAGGTCGTGAGCGTCCACCCGACGAAAGAGGAGGCGGTGCAAAGCGCCACGAGCCTCGCCCGAGACACCGCGCCCAGCCAGTTGCTTGTCTACAAGAAGGACGGCACCGTGCAGTCCGAGCGTCTGTACGGGTAGGTTCTCCCACGACCGCGTGGCGCGGTCAGATCGAAAGGAAGTGAGAGCGAGTGGCACGGAAACCCCCGGTGCACGTGGAGATCAAGGACGGCGAATGGGCGGTGGTCCAGGACGGCAAAAAGCAGGCGACCTCCACCCACCCGACCCAGTCCGAGGCCGCCGAGGAAGGTAGGAACCTGGCACGCAGCGAGGAGACCGAGTTCTTCCTGCACGCGCAGGACGGAAGGGTCAGGGAGCACCGAAACTACGGGCAGGAGACGGGACAGACGGACGGAGACCTCGTCGGAACGGCGACCCAGACGGTCGACGCGGCCACGGGCGCGGCGGGAGACGCCGTCCGGGCCGTCGGGGCGGCCGTTGGTCCGGACGACGCTTCATCGGGGAATACCCGGCAACCGGAGCGGCTCACCAGCGAGGCAGCAGAGCAACCAGGCGACCCGGAGGGTGATACGAGGGAGATGCCCGAGAGCCTCGACGATGGTTCCGAATCCCCAGAGGAGCGTTACGCTGGTTACTGGATCTACTCGCAAGACGACCGCGAGGTAGGCAAGCCGGACGACCTGTTCCTGGACGAGAACGACGACCTCGAGTACGTCGGGGTTCAGCCGGATCGAACGTCAGCCTACTCCACGATTATCCCAGCGGACGTGGTCAGGATTGACGACGAAGATCGGCGCATGGTCGTCTCACGGCCCGACGCCATCCTCCGGTCTGCACCCAGGCTGGGCATCGACGAAGAGCTTACCCCCGAGTTCGAGCAGCGGGTGCGCATCCACTACGGGCTAGCAGCGAGGCCAGCGTCCAACGAGGGAAGCCCATACGGCACCCACGAGGGGGCTGGCCCAGACACGGTCTCGCGCGAACCGGAGTTCTCCGACGGCGGGGACGAGCGCAGCGTCCGGCGTGCCGAGGAGGAACTCAGGGTCGAGACGCGCGAGCGAGAGGTCGGGGCGGTCCGGGTGCGCAAACGTGTTCGCACGGACCGGGAGCGGATAGTGGTGCCCAAGAAACGCGTCGAGGTGACCGTCGAGCGCGTCCCGGTAGAAGGCGATACGGTCGAGGGCGATAAGGCCGAGATCGAGATCGGCGAGGACGAGATAGTGGTCCCCGTGATCGAGGAGGAGATCGTCGTCGAGAAGCGTCCGGTGGTGAAAGAGGAGATCCGCATCCGCAGGCGGGTCGTCGAAGAAACCGAGGTGATCGAAGAGGACGTCCGCAGGGAGGAGATCGAGGTAGACGAGACCGGCGACGCGACTCGCAACAGGTAAGGCACCGCTCGGGAACGCGGCCTGAAACTCCGACTCCTCCGATTCCTTCTCCCGCGCCGCTTCGGGCGCCACCGGGAGCACCATCGGCCGGTGCTAGAATCCCGGTGTGAACCTGGCTCTGCGAGGAGCCGCAGGAACCGAGGAGGAGCGGGATGGAAGCGGTAACCTTCGGTATCCACCACGTCACGGCTATCTGCGGCGACCCGCAGCGCAACGTCGACTTCTACGCGGGTTTGCTCGGCCTGCGGCTGGTGAAGAAGACCGTCAACTTCGACGATCCGGGCACCTACCACCTCTACTACGGCGACGGCGCGGCCGCCCCAGGCTCCATAATGACCTTCTTCCCGTGGGCAGCCGCGCCGAACGGCAGGATCGGCTCGGGCCAGCTTACGGTTACCTCGTTCTCCTCTCCCGCCGCCTCCCTGGGATACTGGACGGAGCGCCTCGTCGAAGCGGGGGTGCGCTTCGAGAGGCCCGAGGATCGCTTCGGCGAAACGGTGCTCCGCTTCTCCGACTCGGACGGGCTACGCGTCGAGCTCGTCGCTGCCCCGGACGATCGCCGCGGTGGCTGGTCGGGGAGCCTCGTCCCCCCGGAGCACGCATTGAGGGGCTTGCACCACGTCACCCTGCTATCGCTCGACCCGGCGGGCACCACGCGGCTCCTGACGGAGACGCTGGGTTTTCGGCAGGCTAGCGAGGCCGAGGGCCGGACTCGCCTCGAGGCGGGAGAGGGCGGCCCCGGGAACACCGTCGACGTCTCAGGCGGCGCCGAGTTCCCCAGCGGCTCGACCGGCGTCGGGACCGTTCACCACGTAGCCTTCCGCGTGCCCGACGAGGAGACACAGCATGAGGTGCGCGAGAAGGTAGCCGCGCTCGGGTACAACGTCACCCCCGTGCTAGACCGCAACTACTTCCGCTCCATCTACTTCCGCGAGCCTGGCGGGGTGCTCTTCGAGATCGCGACCGACCGTCCAGGCTTCGCCGCGGACGAGGATCCGGAGCATCTGGGCGAGCAGCTCAAGCTCCCGCCGTGGCTCGAGTCGCGCAGGGAAGAGCTCGAAGGGGTGCTGGAGCCCCTGAGCGTTCCGGCGGTGATGCGGTGAGCGCCCGGGACCTCGGTTTCACCCACCGCTTTCTCCCCGGCTCCTCCGGCACGACGCTCCTGGTCCTGCACGGGACCGGCGGGAGCGAGGACGACCTCGTACCGCTCGGTCAGGAGTTGGCTCCGGGGGCGGCTATTCTCAGCCCGAGGGGGAAGGTCTCGGAGTACGGGGCCGCCCGGTTCTTCAGGCGCCTGGCTGAGGGGGTATTCGATCAGGAAGACCTCGTCTTCCGCACCCACGAGTTGGCGGAGTTCGTGCGGGCCGCTTCTAAGGAGTACGAACTCGACCTCTCCAGACTCGTCGGCACCGGTTTCTCCAACGGCGCCAACGTCGCCGCCAGCCTGATGCTCCTGCACCCTGGGCTGCTGAAAGCGGCCATCTTGTTCAGGGCCATGGTCCCGTTCGAGCCGGAGGAGATGCCGGATCTCTCCGGGATGCCCGTGTTCCTGGCCGCGGGCCGGAGGGACCGTATGATCCCACCCGAGAACGCCGAGCGACTCGCGGAGATTCTCAGGAGTTCCGGAGCAGACCTGGACCTGCGCTGGCGCGAAACCGGGCACGGCCTGACCTACGAGGAGGTTGCCGAGGCGAAGGAGTGGCTCTCCGGCGTCATGGCGAAGCTCTCCTGAGGCTCACCCTGGGTACCTGGCCGATTGGCCAGGTTGTCGGCGGTGTTAGAATTTTTCTGCGCCCCGAGGGGATGGCACCACTATTTTGAGGGCGCGAAGCGGTTTTTCGACAAACGGTTTTTTAGGGAGCGCATTTCATGGGCAAGCCGGTAATACTCGCCGTTGACGACGACGCGCAGGTCTTGCGGGCGGTGGAGCGGGATCTTCGTCGCAGGTACGCCAGGGAGTACCGCGTCTTGCGCGCTGGCTCGGGCGAGTCGGCGCTCGACACGCTCGGGAAGCTCAAGCTGCGCGGCGACCCCGTGGCCCTCTTTCTCGTGGACCAGCGGATGCCGGGGATAACTGGCGTGGAGTTTCTGGAGAAGGCGATCGAGCAGTTCCCCGAGGCCAAGCGCGCTCTGCTCACCGCCTACTCAGACACAGAGGCGGCGATCCGGGCCATAAACGAGGTCGGCCTGGACTACTACCTCCAGAAGCCATGGGATCCGCCCGAGCAAAACCTGTACCCGAGCCTGGACGACCTGCTGGACGACTGGCAGGCGGACTACAGGCCGCCTTTCGAGGGCATCCGGATCGTCGGCGACCGTTGGTCCCCGGCTTCCCACCGCGCCAGGGACTTCCTCGCCCGCAACCGCGTCCCCCACAAGTGGCTCGACGTCGAGGGATCCGAGGAGGCGCGGCAGCTCGTCGAGAACGCCAACCACGGAGCGCCGAAGCTGCCGCTCGTCGTGTACGAGGACGGCACCTACGATGAGGCGCCAGAGAACCTCGATATCGCCGAGAAGATAGGCTTGAGGACCCGCGCCGAGCAGCAGTTCTACGACATCGTCATAGTCGGCGGAGGTCCCTCCGGCCTCGCCGCGGCCGTCTACGGGGCGTCCGAAGGCCTGAGGACCGTTCTGGTAGAACGAGAAGCTCCAGGCGGCCAGGCCGGAACGAGTAGCCGCATCGAGAACTACCTGGGGTTCCCGAGCGGGCTCTCCGGAGGAGACCTGGCGCGGCGGGCCGTGGACCAGGCGGCGCGGTTCGGCGTGGAGATCCTGACGCCCCAGGAGGTCGAGGGCGTGCGGGTCGAGGATCCTTACCGCATCGTTACGCTGGCGGACGGCTCGGAGATCTCCTGCTACGCCCTGATCGTGACCACCGGCGTCTCCTACCGCAGGCTAGACGTGCCGGACGCCGACAGGCTCACCGGCGCCGGGATCTACTACGGCGCGGCGCAGACGGAGGCCTTCGCGTGCAAGGACGAGGACGTGTACATCGTCGGCGGGGCCAACTCGGCCGGACAGGCAGCTATGTTTTTCTCGAACCAGGCGCGCAGGGTCGTCATGCTCTGCCGGGGCGACGACCTCAGGAAGAGCATGTCCGAGTACCTGGTGACCCAGATCGAGGACAAAGACAACATCGAGGTGCGCCTCAATACTAGCGTCGTCGCCGTCGAGGGCGATGAGCATCTGGAGAGCATCACGGTGAAAAACTCGGAGACGGGCGAAACCGAGACGGAGCCGACCACCTCGATGTTTATCTTTATCGGGGCGGCGCCGAAGACGGGGTGGCTCGACGGCATCGTGCAGCGCGACGAGCGCGGCTTCATCCTCTCCGGGCCCGACCTCGCGCAAAAGGGCGGGCGTCCGAAGGGCTGGAAGTTGGCCCGCGACCCGTTCCTGCTCGAGACGAGCGTGCCTGGGGTCTTCGTCGCGGGGGACGTGAGGCACGGTTCGGTCAAGCGCTGCGCCTCCGCGGTCGGGGAGGGCTCCATCGCCGTCCAGTTCATCCACCAGTACATGCGGGAGGTCTGAGGTGCAGGGCGCGACGGTCGCGGAGACCCTCCGCCGGGTACCCCTCTTCTCGACCCTGCCTGATGACAAGCTGGCCTGGATCTCCGACCACGGGCAGGAGATCGGGCTTGATGCTGGGACGAAGATCGCCTCCCAGGGCGACCCGCCAGACGGATTCTACGTCGTCCTCGAAGGGCAGACCGAGTGGACGCGCACCGTCGGCAAAGAGGAGGTCTTCGTGGTGAACCTCGGGGAAGGTTCGATCTTTGCCGAGCTCATCATGGTACTCGACGCCCCCTACCCCACCACGGGTCACGCGGTCTCCCCCGTCCGCCTGCTTAAGCTCGACGCCTCCGCCTTCTGGGAGATGCTCAGGATCTGCCCCGAGGTACTGCGCGGCATCCTCGCCACCTCCGTCGAGCGCGCCGAGCTGCACGAGTCCGTCTCCCAGCAGCACGGCAAGCTGATCTCGCTCGGAACGATGGCAGCCGGCCTCGCCCACGAGCTGAACAACCCGGCCGCCGCCGTCGGACGCAGCGCCCAGGAGGCCCGCGAGGTCTTCCTCAGGTCCTCCGCACGGGCGGTGAAGCTTGGCGGGCTGGACATGAGCCCGGAGGAACGCGCGCTCGTCGCCGGCCTACCGCAGGAGGTGGCCGGGCGGGCGGAGAATGCCCCGGAGCTGGACCCGCTCGACAGGAGCGACCTGGAGGACGAGGTGGCGATCTGGCTCGAGGACCGCGGCGTCGAGGACGCCTGCGACCTCGCCCCCAGCATCGTCGGCGCGGGCCTGGACGCGGACTGGCTGGAAGATCTCGAGGCGCGCCTCCCCGCGGGTTCGGTGGGCGACGTGCTGGCGTGGCTCACGTCCGAGCTGACGGGCGACGAGTTGCTGCGCGAAATCCGGGAGGCCTCGGCCCGCATCTCCGAGCTGGTCGCGGCGGTGAAGTCATACTCCCACATGGACAAATCCGCCCTGAAAGAAGCGGACGTCAGGAAGGGGCTGGAGAACACGCTAATCATGCTCGGTCACAAGCTCAAGAAGGGGAACGTGGCGGTGACGCGCGAGTACGAGGAAGGCCTGCCGACCGTCTGCGCCTACGGCGGCGAGCTCAACCAGGTCTGGACGAACCTACTGGACAACGCCATAGACGCGGTGGACGGCGAGGGTCACGTCGGGGTACGCGCGGCGCGCGAGGAGGACCGGGTGCTCGTGGAGATCTCAGACGACGGGCCCGGCATACCGGAGGAGATCCGGGAGAGGATCTTCGAGCCTTTCTTTACCACGAAGGAGGTCGGCAAGGGCACCGGGATAGGCCTGGACATAAGCCGCCGGGTGGTCGTCGACAAGCTCGGCGGCGATATCAGGGTCACTTCGGAGCCAGGCGACACCCGCTTCGAGGTTCGGCTCCCTGTGAGCCCAGGCGCCAGGAGTTCGGCGTGACCACCGTCGAGGAACTGCGCCAGTGTTCGCTCTTCGACGGTCTGAGCGACGACAAGCTGCGCTGGATCATGCAGCACGGCTCGGAGGTGCGGGTGTCACGGGGCGAGGTGTACGCTCGAGAGGGTGAGCCCATCGAGAACCTGTACGTCGTGCTGGCGGGGGAGCTGAGTATCACCAAGCTCGTGGACGGCAGGGAGCTCGTGATCAACACCTACCCCCCTGGCGTCTTTTTCGGCGAGGTCCCGCTGCTCTCCGGCACGCCGTTCCTCGCTAACGGACGGGCGCTCGAGGACAGCCGCCTCTTCGCGATCCCCAGCGACGTCTTCCGCAAGATGCTCACGAACTACCCCGCCTTCGCCGACACCGTACTGGGTACGATGGCCCAGCGGGTCCAGATCCTGCAGTCCATCTCCCAGGAACGCGAGAGGCTGAACTCGCTGGGAACGCTGACCGCGGGGCTTGCCCACGAGCTGAACAACCCGGCCTCAGCCGGCCTGCGTGCCGCCGGACGCTTGCGCGAGTGCTTCGAGCGCATGCGCAAGACGGGCATGAAGATCTCGCGCTCCGCCGCCGCGAACGCCCTCGGGTCAGACCAGCTCGACGAGCTGGATCGAATAGTGGCTGGCGCCCTCGGCTCGGCCGCGGACCCGCAGGAAGGCCTCGACCCCTTGCAGTACTCCTACAGGGAGGAGGAACTCACGCGCTGGCTCGAGGAAGGCGGCGTCGAGGACGCCTGGGACCTCGCCTCGACCTTCGCGCAGGCAGGCCTCGACGTGCCGGCGCTGGAGTCCGTGGTCGGCGTCGTCGGCTCGGATTGCCTCGGCCCCGCGACAAGCTACCTCGAGGCGGTTCTCGCGGTGGCCGGTCTGGTCGAGGAAGTCGAGTCGAGCACGACGCGAGTCTCCGAGCTCGTGGAGACCATGAAGGCCTACTCGCACATGGACGAGGCCCCCTCGCAAGAGGTCCAGCTCAACGACGAGATCGACAGCACGCTCGCGGTCATGTCCTACAAGCTCGGAGACGTCGAGGTCGTACGCGAGTACGACGATCTGCCGCGCATCACTGCCTACGGCGCGGCGCTCAACCAGGTCTGGACGGCGCTCATAGACAACGCCGTCGACGCGGCCGCGGAGGCGGAGGAGCGTGGCAGGATCAGGATCCGCACCGGCCTCGAGGGCGACCGGGTGCTCGTCGAGGTCGCGGACAACGGGCCGGGCGTCCCCGAGGAGTTGCAGCGGCGCGTCTTCGAGCCCTACTTCACCACCAAGGGCGTCGGTGCGGGCACGGGCCTCGGCCTCGACGTGAGCTACCGCATTGTCGTGGGCCGCCACGGTGGCGACATGCGGGTCGTCTCCACGCCGGGCGACACCCGCTTCCAGGTCAGGCTGCCCATGGACCTTCCGGCGGAGGAGCCGGCAGCGGACAGGTCAGTGGGGGCCGCGCGAGAAGGCGGCCGATGATGCGGACGCGGAACGCGACGCCGGGAGAGCAGCGGCTGACCTGGGAGCAGATCGAGGCCCTGCTGCCCTACGGAACGGAGCTGTCGTTGGAGGCCGGGGACCGCCTCTTTGACGAGACGTCGGTGGTGAACAGCTTCTACGTGGTATTGGAGGGCGAGGTCCGAATCTCTCGCCTCGAGGGCGCGCAGGAGACCTACATCGATACCCACCACCCCCGCGAGTTCACCGGTGGTCTCGCGGTGATGACCGGTAGGCGCTCGGTCCACCGCGGGCGAGCGACCGTCCCTAGCCGCGTCCTCGAGATCGACTCCGAGACCTTCCGGAGCGTCGCCGTCGAGCAGCCCGACGTCGCCGACGTATTTATCTCGGGCCTCTCCCGGCGCATGCGTGAGACGCAGCGCGCCTTCAGGCAGCACGAGAAGCTGGCTGCCCTCGGCAAGCTCTCTGCCGGCCTCGCACACGAGCTGAACAACCCAGCGGCCGCGGCCCGCCGCGCCTCGGAGGTCCTGGGCGAGCTGGCCCTGCGGGCCCAGCTCGGTTCGCTGCAACACGACGAACGTTTCTCCCCGAAACAGCGGGAGCTGCTGGCCGAGCTGCTGGCCGAGGCCAGCGTCAGCGGCTACGGCGAGCTCGACACGCTCGAAACGAGCGACCGGGAGGAGGATCTCGCCGTCTGGCTCGACGACAGGGGCGTCGATGAGGCCTGGGGCCACGCCCCCTCCCTGGTCGCGGCCGGCCTCGAGCCCGATCGCGTCGAGACGCTGGCCCGGAGCTTCGGAGACGAACGCGCGCTCGCGGGAGCGCTCGGTTGGCTTGCGGCGACGCTCGAGCTGGCCGGGCTGGCCGCCGAGGTCGGACGTAGCGCGGCGCGCATCTCCGAGCTCGTCCAGGCAATCAAGGTCCACACCTACATGGACCGCGGCTCCCACGCCCCTACCGACGTGCGAGAGGGACTCGAGAGCGCGCTCACGATCCTCGGTCACAAGCTCGGGAGCGTCGCCGTGACGCGGGACTACGAGGAGGGGCTGCCGAATGTCTGGGCCAGTCCTGGCGATCTCAACCAGGTCTGGACCAACCTGCTGGACAACGCCGCGGAGGCCGTGGAGGGCGAGGGCCGGGTCTGCGTCAGGGCCTACCATCGCGACGGAAGCGTAACCGTGGAGATCTCAGACGACGGTCTCGGCATCCCGCCCGAGGTCCAGCCAAGGATCTTCGAGCCGTTCTTCACGACCAGACAGGTCGGAGACGGTGCCGGGCTGGGGCTGGACGTCGTGCGGCGGGTGGTCTCGGGTCACGGCGGGGAGATCACGTTCGAATCCGTGCCGGGGGAGACGCGCTTCTTCGTCAGCCTGCCGGTCGCGAGCGAAGGCCGTGAGGAGGCGTAGATATGAGAGAGAAGGCAACCGAGGTCCTGGAGTTCTGGTTCGGTCGCGAGGGAGAACCCGGCTACGGCGAGTTCCGCGACGCCTGGTTCCAGAAGGATGAAGCGTTCGACCGGGAGGTTCGCGACCGGTTCGGGGACATCTACGAGGAGGCCGCTGCGGGCGGCCTTGACGGGTGGAGGGAAGATGCACCAGGCGCCCTGGCGCTGGTGATCCTGCTCGACCAGTTCCCCCGCAACATGTTCAGGGGGGACGGGCGGACGCACGCGGCGGACGGCAAGGCGCTGGAGACCGCCGGGTACGCGATCGATCGGGCGCTGGACCGCGAGCTGCCGGCGTTCAAGCGGATGTTTCTCTACATGCCTTTCATGCACAGCGAGAACATCGCGGGCCAGGAACGATCAGTCGAGCTCTTCGCGCTGCTCGCGTCCGAGCCAGGGGCTCCGGACGTAACGGAATACGCCGTCAGGCACAAGGAGATCGTGGACCGTTTCGGCCGTTTTCCTCATCGCAACGCCATTCTTGACAGGGAGACTACCCCCGAGGAGGCGGAGTTCCTCGAACAGCCCGGGTCCTCGTTCTAGGGCGTGAAGGCCAACGTGATTATTCCGACCGAGGAGGTGGACAGTGGCGATCAAGTCGCCTTGTGACGAAGGGGTGGTGAGGTCGAAGGCGGCGTCGGCGCCGTGCACTCCGACCTCGAGACCCTGGGTTCTGGCCGCCACCATCATCGGCTCGGCCATGGCGTTCATCGACGGAACGGTAGTCAACGTCGCGCTGCCCGAGATCCAGGCTCGCCTGAACGCCACCGCCGTTGACGCCCAGTGGATCGTGGAGTCGTACGCCCTCCTCCTGGCCGCCCTGATACTCGTCGGCGGGTCTCTCGGGGACCACTACGGCCGCAGGCGCATCTTCTCGCTCGGCGTGGCCATTTTCGCCGCCGCCTCCGTGTGGTGCGGACTCGCTGGCAGCCCGGAGCAGCTCATCGCCGCGCGGGCGGTGCAGGGAGTCGGCGGCGCGTTGCTCGTCCCGGGATCGCTTGCGATCATAAGTGCCTCCTTCGACGAGGAGCGGCGTGGCAAGGCCATCGGCACCTGGTCCGGCTTCTCGGGCATAACGGCGGCCATAGGCCCCGTCCTCGGCGGGTACCTGGTCGACAACGTCTCCTGGCGCGCCGCCTTCCTCATAAACGTGCCGCTGGCGTTGGTCGTGCTCTGGATCGCCTACCGCCACGTTCCAGAAAGCCGCGACCCGGACGCGCGGAGGCTGGACATTCCCGGCGCGGTGCTCGGGACCCTCGGCCTCGGCGGCGTGGTCTTCGGCCTGATCGAGTCCCAGAGCAACGGCTTCGGGGACCCGCTCGTGCTCGGCTCGCTCGCGCTCGGCGTAGCTCTGCTCGTGGCTTTCGTGTTCGTCGAGCGACGCTCCCCCGAGCCGATGATGCCGCTCTCGCTTTTCCGGTCGCGCAACTTCAGCGGGGCCAACCTCCTGACGCTGTTCCTGTACGCCGGCCTCGGCGGGGCGCTGTACTTCCTGCCGTTCAACCTGATCCAGGTGCACGGCTACTCGGCGACGGCGGCTGGCAGCGCCTTCCTGCCGTTCGTGGTCATCACCTTCGTCATGTCACGGTGGGCCGGCGGACTCGTCACCCGCTACGGCGCGAAGCTGCCGCTCATGATCGGGCCGACAGTGGCCGCGGCCGGCTTCCTCCTATTTGCCGTGCCGGGTACCGGGGGCTCGTACTGGACGACGTTCTTTCCCGCGGTCGCGGTGATGGGGCTCGGCATGGCGCTGGTCATAGCCCCCCTAACAACGACGGCCATGAACTCGGTCACGGGCGAACACTCCGGGCTTGCCTCGGGGGTGAACAACGCGGTCTCGCGGACCGCCAGCCTGCTCGCGATACCCGTGCTCGGCATCTTCGTGTTCATAGCCTTCTCCGCAGGCCTCGACGCACGCACGGCGGAGCTCGACCTGAGCGCGCAGGCCCACCGGCAACTGGAGGCCGAGAAGGTGGACCTCGGAGGAGCCGAAGTGCCGGCCAGCCTCGAAGCGGCCACCGCGAGGGCCGTGGAGGGCGCCATAGACGAAGCCTTCGTGGCGGGGTTCAGGGTGGCGATGTACGTCGCCGCGGGCCTCGCCCTCGCGAGCGCCGTCGCAGCCGGCATCCTGATCGAGGGCAAAGGTCAGACCGCCCGATCGGAGGAAAGGTCCAGGGCCGGGGGCGAGACCGCCCCGGCCTAGAGAGGAGAGAACCATGTTCGGAAGTTCCACCCCACAATGCACGCACCTGGACCAGATCCAGGATGTCACCCCGAGCGCCGAGGGCTGCGAGGAGTGCCTCCAGACGGGCGACACCTGGGTGCACCTGCGCGAGTGCCTGTCCTGCGGCCACGTGGGATGCTGCGACTCTTCGAAAAACAAACACGCCACCAGGCACTACCAGGCCACGAACCACCCGATCATCCAATCCTTTCAACCGGGAGAGGATTGGCGGTGGTGCTACGCCGACGAGGTCCTGGTCTAAGGGGCAGGGACCACCTCGGCATGGGTTCGAGAAGCAACGTAAGGGGTTGCATTGCCTTCGATGTTGGTGCTGGTCAATCTGAAGGAGGGCGTGAACCCGAAGCATTACGAGCGATGGGTGCTCGAGTCTTACGCCCCTGCGGTGAGGAATATTTCCTCGGTCGAGGACTGGCGGGACTACAGGGCGACCGGGTTGCTTGGCTCAGACGACCTGCCACCCCACGACTACTTGGTGACGCTCGAGATCGAGGACCCTGACCAACTCATGAAGGACATGTCGGGTGGGGTGATGCAAGGGCTCCTCTCGGAGCTGCACGAACTGGCCGAGGTCACCCAGATCATGGCCGAAAGGTTCGCCTGATACCTCGAGTGGCACAGAGAAGGGGGCAGTGACCGTGCCAGCGATAGAGATGATCCTGGTCTTGCTGGCGGCGGTGGCGGTCCTGGCGACCCTGGCCAACAGGATCAACATTCCCTACCCGATTCTGCTCGTCCTCGGCGGCCTGGTGCTCGGCTTCGTGCCCGGGTTGCCGTCGGTACAGCTCGATCCGGACGTGGTCTTCCTCCTGTTCTTGCCGCCGCTGCTTTACGTCTCGGCCCTCTTCACGTCCTGGCGGGATTTCAGGGCGAACATCCGGGCGATCTCGCTGCTCGCGGTAGGCCTCGTGCTGATGACCACCTGCGTGGTCGCCGCGGTGGCGCACTGGGTCGTGGAGCTACCGTGGGCTCCTGCCTTCGTCCTCGGGGCCATCGTCTCCCCCACCGACGCCATAGCCGCCACCGCCGTCGCCCAGCGGCTCGGCGTTCCGCGCCGGATCGTCACGATTCTCGAGGGCGAGAGCCTGGTCAACGACGCAACGGGCATCGTCGCCTACCGCATAGCCGTCGCGGCGGTCGTGCTCGGGACGTTCTCGCTGTTACAGGCCGGCACGCAATTCGTGATGGGCGCAATCGGCGGGGTCGCCGTCGGCCTGGCGGTGGGCTGGCTCGTGCTCTGGGCGCGAAAGCACGTAGCCGACGACCCCCGCATCCAGAACACCATCTCGCTGCTGACGCCCTTCGTGGCGTACATCCTGGCCGAGGAGCCGTCGCACTGGGCGTGGGAGCAGCTCGGCCTTCAAGGGGACTTCGCGTTCTCGGGGGTTCTCTCGGTCGTCGCGACGGGACTGTACCTGGGAAGACGCGCTTCGGCGTATGTCTCGCCGCAGACGCGCCTCCAGGGCTTCTCGTTCTGGGCGCTCGTGACGTTCCTGTTGAACGGTCTGATCTTCGCGCTCATCGGGCTCCAGCTTCAAGGCATCGTCGAGCGGCTGTCGGAGGAAACGCAGTACTCGTTCGTCGACCTCGCGTTCTACGGGATACTCGTCAGCCTCGCGGTCGTAATCGCCCGGTTCGCGTGGGTGTTCCCCGCGACTTACGTGCCGCGGTGGGTCAGCCGGAGCCTGCGCCAGCGCGACCCGGCCCCCCCGGTCAGGCAGGTGACGGTGATCGCCTGGACCGGGATGCGGGGCGTGATCTCCCTCGCCGCTGCCCTTGCACTGCCGCTTACCGTCGGAGGAGCGACGGCCTTTCCCGGGCGAGATCTCATCCTGTTCCTCACCTTCTGCGTGATCCTGACTACGCTTGTGATCCAGGGCCTCTCCCTGCCGCTGCTGATCCGGGCCCTGGGGCTCGAGGACGACGGCAGCCTGGAACGGGAGGAGATCAAGGGTCGCGTAAAGGTGGCGAACGCCGCGCTCGCGCGCATCGACGAGCTGGCCCAGGAAGACTGGGTGCGCGAGGACACGGCCGACCGGATTCGCGGGATGTACAACTACCGCCGCAGCAGGTTCGTCGTCCGGTTCGACGGGGCGGACGACGACGGCCTCGAGGAGCGCTCCGAAGCCTACCAACGCCTGATGCACGACCTGCTGCGAGCGCAACGCGCCACCCTGATCCAGCTCCGCAACGAGGGCCGCATAAGCGACGAGGTGATGCACCGCATCGAGCGCGACCTCGACCTAGAGGAGACGCGCCTCGAGATTTGAGCGGGCCTAGCCCGTGAGTTCTTCGGATCGCCAGGTGCCAGGTCTCGGGCGTAAGGAACCGCTTGACCAGGTCTGCGTTCGGGGCCGTCCAAACTTCCGGCGCGACCTACGCGAGGCTTCCTGCTCGCAGGTCCTCCACATCCCAGCCCGCGGTCTTCGCCCCGGCCAGGTAGGCGCTCTCGAGAAACTCGAGCAGGGCCTCTTTCGGTGCGTCGGCGTTGCGGAGGTCGTCGTACATCAGGAGCGCCGTTCCTCCTTCTGGCGCCCAGAAGGCCGCCTCGGGCCGCAGCGGCTGCTGCGTGAGACCCTCTGGCTCCGGGGCCGTGTACGAGTAGAACGCCGGGGCGCGCACGTCCCTGTCCCCGGGCCAGAACCCGAAAGAGACGACCTCGTGCGAGTAGGCTTCGCGCGTGACCCTGTCGGCGCCCTCCCTCTCGGGGGCTCGCCGCCCGGAGAAGCGCGTCACGGCCAGGTCGAAGCTGTGCCAATAAAGCTGCACGGGGCTCGTCTTCCCGTTGAAGCGTCCGGCGAACTGCTCGAAGATCTGGTCGACCTGCACGAGGATGCCCCAGTAGCGTCGTACGTACTCCCTGTCGCACACGCGGTGGAATGTGTTCTGCGCGAGGGTCTGTTCGTCGTCCAGTTCGAAAGGCGCGGCGTTTATGGAGACATCGATTCCGAGCGAACGTAGCCCGTCGAAGAGCCGATCGTAGAACTCGGCGACAGGGAGCTCATCCAGGGCGAAGGCGAACCCCTCCCCCTCGCTCGTGGAGACCACGAGCCTGTTGTCCAAAAGGTCGAGCGTGATCTCGAAGGTGAGTTGGCCGTACGGGACCGGGCCCGTCGTAAGCCCGCGCGCGCCCACGTAGAGCGTCACATGCCACCAGTGGTTCCTGAAGGGAAAGGTCTCGAGCCTCACCTTGCCCACCACCTGCGCGTAGCGGTGGAGCGTCTCCTTGGAATCTTCCCACTCGTCCAGCGGCAGCGGCGGGAACGGTTTACCCTCACGCAACCCAGACGCCATGTCTCCTCCTCTCCGGTATCAACCGTATCGTCCGATCCCTCAACCCGCCCCTACTCCCCGTCCAGGGCGAAGCTCCCTCTGAAACAGCGTGTAGCTCGACTCGACCTCCATCCCGGCCCTTCCGTACAGGCGCGGGGCCCCGGTGACGCTCTCGGCGTCTACGCTGAGACCGACCTTCCGAACCCCGCGGCGGTAGAACTCGCCCAGGGCATGCCTGAGCAACGCGAGCCCGAGCCCGCGGCCGCGCCAGGCGCGAAGCACGCCTACCACGTCCACCTCCCCCCTGCCGGCCACGTTCTTGCAGAGGCATACGCCCGAGATCTCTCCTCCACTCGCGGCCACGAACCAGAGGTCGGGGTCGAAGCCGCCCGCGCGCGTGAACCCGAGAAACCGCTCGTAGCTCCCGCGAGGCCGTCCCCACACGTCGCGGAAGGCGTCTTCTACGGCCTCGTAGACCGCAAGCTCGTCCTGGCCCGGCTCGAAGGCGCGCACCGCTACCCCCTCGGGCCACTCGGGCGGTGGCGGAGCCTCGTCCAGCTCGACGCCCATGCGGTAGTAACCCCGCACGGGAGCGTAGCCGCGGGCCTCGAGCAGGCGCAGCGCGGCACCGTCGGACTGGTTGATGTAGAACTGCGCCACCACCCTGGCGCCGTCGGGCGCCCGGTCAATGTGGTCCCGTGTCCACCCCTCTCCCCAACCGACGAGGAAGGATCCCAGGCCGCGCCCGCGGTGCTCTGGGTGCACGTAACCGTAGACGGAGACCGAGACATAAGAGCGGTTTAGGACGTCGGCGTAGGCGGCCAGATCGCCGCCGCGTGCCTCTACGGCTACCGCTTCTTCGGAGAGCGTGATGTCCTCCCAGTCGCTCAACAGCTCGTCCACGGTCATCCCGGATGGGTCCCCGACCGCGAGCTGGCAGGCGGCAATCAGGGCAGCCACGCTCTCCGCGTCTTCGACCGTCGGCGTGCGCGCGGAGTACGGAGGCTCGGTCACCGCTCGTACGCCGCCCTGAGTATCGCGAGCGCGTCCCCCTCGCGGTCGCCGAAGTCCCGGGCGATGCCTTCGAGGTCTACCTCCGGCACGCCCACCTCGCGCAGGCTGTCAGGCAGCGCGAGTCGCTCGACGAGCGAGGAGACGCTTCGCGCCGGGTCCTCGCCGACGGCCGCCTCTAGCCTGTGCCAGCGCTCACCCGGCACGTTCTCCCGCTCGACCTCGAGGCTCGGGGCGAGGATCACGCAGGAGGTCACGCCGTGCGGCACCCCGTAGCTTGCCCCGATCCTGCGCCCAAGCTCGTGCGAGAGTCCCATCGGGGTGTTGGACGGCCCGAAGTATGCGAGCCAGGCGGCGACCTGGAGCTCGCCGCGCACCTCGACGTCTTCGGGGTCATCCTTGCTGCGCGGCAGGTAGTCGAGGAGACGGCGCGCTCCCTCGGCCCCCGTCACGTCCGTGATAGGGTGCTCCCCTCCATACAGCAAACCCTCGACCGCGTGGTCGAGCGCCCGGATCCCGGTAGAGAGCCAGAGCGTCTGCGGGGTAAAGACCGTTGCCTCCGGGTCGAGCACGACGACCTGCGGCACGGCCTCGGGATCTGCGAATCCGGCCTTTCGTCCTGCGGCCTCGTCGGTCACGCCAACCCTGTGCGCCCACTCCGCTCCGGAAAGCGTCGTGGGCACGGCAACGTGCGCCGGGTGGCCGAGCTCCCGCGCTACCGCCTTGGTCCCGTCCACGGCGCTCCCGCCCCCGACGCTTACCAGGAGATCCGAGCCCCGCGCCATCTGCGCGGCGAGCTCGACAGCGCCGCCGGGCGTGTGCTCGCTCATCCCGGCAAAGGTTCCCGCGTGCTTTGCGCCGAGCAACGACTCGACGCGCCGCACGAGGTCCGTCTTCTCGTTCAGGGTGCGCCCCGTGATGACGAAGGCCCGATCTCTCGACCGGGCCTCGGCTTGCAGCTGGTCCAGGCTCCCGGAGCCAAAGTGCACCCGCCGCGTCTGCAGAAACGTGTGGGTGCCGCGCCTCACTAGACCTCCAACCCTGACGGTGACACGGCCACGTCGGGCATCCTACCCCAATCCTGGCGGCTGGGTCTTCGGGTTATCCGCCGGCCGGGAGCGCGGCACCCTCCCAGTCGTGGGTGCGCAGGTACCGGTCCAGGGTGACGAGTGCCTGGCGATGCTCCCTGAGCGCCGCTATGTCGGCCTCGTAACCGTGGTCGTTGAACCAGCGGTACATCACGGTGAACTCTTCGCCGGCGTTCTCCTCGAACTGGTCCCACGGAACCTGGTAGTAGTTGACGTCACGCCCGATGACCCGGGAGATGGTCGTGGCGATCTCGGGCATGGTCATCTCGTCCCCGGCGAGGTCGACCTCGCGCCCGATCCAGCCGTCTGGATCCGCGAACGCCATTGCCGCGAATACGCCAATGTCCTCGGCGTCGATCATCTGGAACGGCTTCTCTGGGTCAAGCGGCTGCGCGAGCGTTCCGCCCAGGATCTGGTCCTTCCCGAACATCTCCCAGTTCTGCATGAAGAACACCGGCCGAAGGACGGTGGACCGCAGGCCGCTGTCGCGCAGGTGCTCCTCCACCTCCCACTTGCTGTCGAAGTGAGATACGCCCGTGTCGCGGTGCGCGCTCCCGACCGAGCTGTAGACGTAGTGCTCGACGCCGGCGTCCCTGGCCGCGTCGACAAGCCTCTTGCCCTGCTCGACCTCGCGGTCGTAGCCCGTCTCCCAGAAGTTCTGCACCGCGAAGACGCCGTAAACCCCGTCGAGCGCCGCGTCGAGCGAGGCGCGGTCCTCGAGGTCGCCGCCCACCACCTCAGCCCCCATGGTCGCCAGCTCCTGCGCCTCGGGCTTGTCGGGATCCCGCGTGAGCGCCCGAACTTCGAAACCCCGCTCCAGGAGCCTCCGCGCGACCGCCCCACCCTGCTGGCCGGTGGCCCCAGTTACCAGAACCAAACGTCCCTCACCGCGTCCGTCTTCCATCGTGCTCCTTTCGGTAGACCTTCTCCGACCACCGCCTGTAGCTCAATCGGCGTACAGGTCCAGCGCCCTGTCGAACTTGCGCAACAACTCGTGTAGCCTCGCCTGCTCACCCGCGGAGAGCACCGAGAACCGCTCGGAGATTATCGCCTCGTGCTCGGGCACGACCGCCTCGAATAACCGCCGGCCCTCGTCCGTCAGGAACAGGAGGTTCGTGCGTCCCCGCTGCAGACGGTAGACCAGCCCGCGATCTTCCATCTTGCCGACGAGCTGGCACACGTTGCCCTTGGTTACAAGGAGTGAGTCCGCCAGGTCCTGCTGCGTCATGCCCTCGGAAGCCCCAACGTGCGCCAGGACGTCGAACTGCGCCAAGCTGAGACCCCAGGACTTCAGGTTCTCCGCCGACGCGCGGTCGACCTTCTGAGACACCCGCATTAGCCGCAGCCAGCCCAGTACCGCGGGCCTCCTCAAGCTTCGGCCCCTGCTTGTCGAGTCTTGTCGTGTGCTTGACACGATTTGAGTTTAGTCCTAAACTTTCTTATTGTCAACGCGGAGGAGGTCCCATGCAGCTTGGCGGATTGCATCACGTTACGGCGGTAACGACGGAAGCTGGGGAGAACGTCGCGTTCTACACGGAGGTCTTGGGCCTGAGGCTGGTCAAGAAGACGGTCAACCAGGACGACGTCTCGGCCTACCACCTGTTCTACGGCGACGAGTTGGGGAGGCCCGGCACGGAGGTGACGTTCTTCGACTGGCCGCACCTGAGGATCGCGCCGAACCGGGCCGGGGCGGGAGAGGTGTCCGCCACGGAGCTACGGGTTTTGGGACGGGACGTGCTCGAGTACTGGGAAGATCGGCTCGCGGAGTTCGGCGTCGCGCACGGGGGGATAGAGGAGCGCGGTGGGCGGGCCATGATCTCCTTCACCGACCCCGAGGGGCAGCGGCTGAGGCTCGCGGACGATGGTGGCGAGGCGGCGGTTGCGGGGGGCACTCCCTGGCAGGGGGCCTCCGTACCGCAGGAGGCCGGGATACGAGGTCTCGGCGCGGTAGAGCTGGTGGTCCGGGATCTGGAGCCCACGGCCTGGGTGCTCGTCGAGGTGCTCGGCTTCCGCGTGGTGGAGGAGCGGGAGATCGACGGGGGCCGGCTGGTCGCCTTCGAGGTTGGGCCTGGGGGGCCGGGGACGGAGGTCCTGGTCGTCGAGCGGCCGAGCGCGTCTCAGGCGCACCTGGGGCGTGGGGGCGTCCACCACGTCGCGTTCCGGACGCCCGACGACGAGGAGCATGCCGCCTGGCGGGAGAGGATACGCGATATGGGGCTCGGCGTTACCCCGCAGATAGACCGCTTCTACTTCCGCTCCATCTACTTCCGCGAGCCTGGCGGGGTGCTCTTCGAGATCGCGACCGACGGTCCAGGCTTCGCCACCGACGAGGATGCCACCAGGCTCGGCGAGAGGCTCTCGCTGCCGCCGTTCCTCGAGCCGCGCCGCGAGGAGATAGAGGCCGGGCTGGAGCCGATCGAGGCTAGTTAGGGACGCACCCGTCGGGTTTACCGGGTTATCCAGCGGGTACGTCAGGCCTCACGCGATGCCACGCGTGGAGTGTCGAGCTTGCGAACAAAGGAGAAGTCAATGGGCAACCTCGCGGTCCTGCTTTTGCGCCTGGTGCTCGGAGCCTTGCTGGCGGGCCACGGGGCCCAGAAGCTGTTCGGCTGGTTTGGCGGCCCGGGAGTGCAGGGCACTACCGGTCTCATGAGGATGCTGGGCTTGAAGCCCGGTCGGCCCTGGGCGGTTCTCGCGGGGGTCACCGAGTTGGGCGGAGGCGCGTTGACGGTCCTGGGACTGTTTCATCCCATGGGCCCTCTAGGGGTCGTGGGTTCGATGGCGATGGCGACCTCCACGGCCCACAGCGTGAAGCCGATCTGGGCAACCGAGGGCGGCGCGGAGTTGCCCGTCACCAACATGGCCGCCGCGACGGCGCTCCTGCTCAACGGCCCTGGCAAGTTTTCGCTAGACCGGGCGCTCGGCATCCGTTTGCCGGGCTGGATCGCGCCCGTCGGTTTTGCGCTGGCCTTGTTGACCGTTCTCTACGCCGGCGGCGGTGAGGAGACGCCGCAGGAAGAGGCTGGCGAGGATCCGACGGGCGAAGAAGATTAGGGGCCGTAGCAGCGCAGGGCAAACCGTGGACCCGGATTGGCTCCGGTGGGTCAAGCGGCTACAGGCAATCGCTCAAGACGGGCTGACCTATGCCTGGGATGACCACGACCTCACCCGTTACGGGCAGGTCCGCGAGATAGCCGCTGAGATCCTGGCGGCCCACTCCACCGGAAGTCTGGACCAGGCGCGCGACCTGCTCGAGCTGGAGACTGGACCCGCGACCCCCAAGGTAGACGTTCGGGCCGCGGTGTTCCGGGAGGACGAGATACTCCTGATCAAGGAGCCCGGGGACGGCACCTGGTCGGTTCCAGGCGGCTGGGCCGACGTGGGCGAGACGGCGGCCGAGGGCGCCGCAAGGGAGACCTTCGAGGAGTCGGGCTACCGGGTGCGGGCGGAGCGCCTGATCTCCGCCTACGACCGGGACAGGCACACCAGCGTCCCTGTTCCCTACCGCGTCTACAAGCTAGTATTTCTGTGCGAGCTTCTGGAAGAGGAGCCGTCGCAGCCCGCAGAGGCGACAGAGGTGAGGTTTTTCGGCGAAGACGAGCTGCCCGAACTCTCCCTCACGCGCATCACCCCGGCCCAGATCCACCGTTTCTTCGAGCATCACCGCCACCGCGGCCTCCCGGCGGACTTCGATTAGGAAGCAGAGCACGCCCGCCGCAACACGCTAGCCCACGTGCAGCACCGCTTTGCCAGCGTAGTCCCGTTGCATGAGGCGTCCCGCGACGTGCCCGATCTCCGTCCACGGCGCCTCCAGCTCGATACGCGGGTCTAGCGTCCCGGCCGCGACGAGCCGAAGCAGGCGCTTGAGACCGTCTGAGGCGGGTCGCGCGAGGACCTCGTGAAACAGGATAAACCCGTAAAGCGTGGCGCCGCCGGTGAGGTAGAAGCTACGGACGTCGAAGGTGGATTCTGCGGACGCGGTCACCCCGAAGGACACGCAGATTCCGTCCGGCGTCAGGTTGTTCAGGGCGGCGGCCAGCGACTCGCCGCCGACCGAATCGAGGATAAGGTCGAACGGGCCGAGGCCACGGGCGTCGGAGATGTCCGCCACCACCGCGTGGGCCCCCGATTCGCGCACCAGATCTTCGCGCTCCGGTCGCCGGACGACGCCGACGACGCGGGCACCGGAGTCCCGAGCAAGCCGGCAGGCGAAGAGACCAACGCCGCCCGATGCGCCCGTGATCAGGACGCTTTTCCCGAGTAGTCCGCCCGCTTTCTCCAGAGCGTAGAGCGCCGTGAGGCCAGCAACCGGAAGCGTCGCGGCCTGCTCGAGGGATACCTCGTCCGGCAGCTCGGCGAGGGAGCTGGTCGGCACGGAGACGAGCTCGGCCCAGGCTCCCGACGCCACAAGGCCGACGACGCGGGCGCCCTGGCGCGGGCCGGAACCATCGGCCGCGGCGCGCTCGACCGTGCCCGCGACGTCCCAGCCGGGGCGAAAGCCGGTCTCCGAGGAAGTCCTGGCCCGGTTCACCTCGCCGCGGTTGAGCGAGATCGCCGCTGCTCGGACTACCGCTTCGGATGCGGCCGGCGAGGGTTGCGCGACCTCCACGAGCTGAAGGCTACTCTGGGCATTCGGTTCCACTACGACCGCGCGCATCGAGCTCATCCGCACCTCTCTCCGTTTCGTTCGCGCAGGATCCAGGCGCAAGTATATTGCGCTCCGGCCTGAGCGTGCTTTACAACCGCTGTGCTAGCGTCTATACAACCAGGGTGGCCGACAGGAAAAAAGACAGGGAAAGAAAGCGGTCGCGCGTGCGCGCGGGCGGCGAGGCCGTGCGGCGCACGATCAGGGAGCGTCCGCGCATCAGGCCGGCCGTCTACGGCTACCTGACCGAGGAGAAGGAGTCCCTGCGTCAGGGGTTCGTGGCCCTCTTCCTCTCGTCCACGGGAGAGCTGATCGCGGGCATCGCTCTCGCCAGCATCGCCGGTATCCTGGACGAGCTGGTCGGGCTTGCGGTTCTGATACCCGCGGCCATCGGGATGCGCGGCGCCATCTTCGGCGCGATGGGCAGCCGGCTCTCCACCGCCATACAGACCGGCCTCTTCACCTTCAACCTCAGGCGCGGCATCCTGGCCGAGAACGTGCAGGCGGCAGCGATCCTCTCGCTCATCTCGGGCGTGTTCCTCGCGTTCATGGCCAGGTTGCTCTGCGAGTTCCTGGGCGTCAGGACCGAGCTGACGGTCTTCGACTACGTCGTAATCTCGACCGTCGGCGGGGCAATAGCGGGGGTGCTCTTGCTCGGCATAACGGTCCTCGTGGCCAGGATCAGCGTCGCGCGCGAGTGGGACATGGACAACATCGCGGCGCCCATGATCACGGCCTGCGGCGACATCCTCACCCTCCCCGCGCTGGTACTGGCCACGTACCTGATCGGGATCCCGCTTTTCTCGAACATCCTGGCCGGGGCGCTAGTCCTGATCTCGGCGGCCGTGGTCGCGGCGGCCTTCAGGATCGGCGCGCCGGCGCTCAGGCGCATACTGGCCGAAAGCTTGCCGATTCTCGCGATGACGGGAACGGTGACTATCCTCGTCGGCGTGGCGCTGGAGGATCGGAAGGAGGCGTTCGTGGCGCTGCCAGCCCTGCTCATCCTCCTGCCGGCCTTCCTGCAGGAGGGGGGAGCGCTGGGGGGCATCCTGTCCAGCCGGCTCTCCTCCAAGATACACCTCGGTCTGCTCGCACCGCGCGGTCTGCCGCCCGTCGCCACCTTCAGGGACTTCACCCTGATCTACACCTTCGCGACCGGCGTCTACCTGTTTATCGGGGGGGCATCCCACTGGCTGGCCGTCGCCCTCGGCACCCTGAGCCCCGAGCTGCTGGCCGGGCTAGGCCTCGGCGAGGGCCAGCTCAGCCCTGGCTTCCTCAACATGCTCGGGGTCAGCGCGCTCGCCGGCCTGATTGCCACCACGGCCGCCGCCTTCGCCGCGTACTACGGGTCGATCCTCAGCTACCGGGCCGGGCTCGACCCGGATACGTACGGCATACCGGTGATCACCGCCGCGGTAGACCTCTTCGGCTTCATGAGCCTTATAATTGCCCTCGTAGTCTTTGGACTGGTATAGGTTGGGATAGGCATGCGCGACTCGTCTCCGAGAAACCTCAAGGACATGCTGGTGGAGGCCAAGAACACCTCAGAGCTGATGGTGGACCTGGCCTACGCGGCGATCTTCTACAACTCCGAAGACCTCTCCGAGGAGGTCTTCAGGCTCGAGGAGCGCCTGAACGACCTCGTCTACGATATGCGAAGCCTCGCGATCTTCGCCGCCAGGAGCCACGCCGACTCCGAGCAGATGGCCGGGATCTTGCAGGTCGTCCAGGACACGGAGAAGATCGGCAACGCCGCCTACGACATAGCGAAGATCGTGGTCAAGAGGCTCGGCATCCCGCCCGAGCTGCTGCAGGACATCCCCGAGGCGGAGGAGATTCCCTCCCGCGTGCGCATCCACCCGGATAGCGCCCTCGACGGTCGCTCCCTGGGCGAGCTGGATCTGCCCGTCGAGACGGGTATGCGCCCCATAGCCATCCGCAGCGACGACGACTGGGACTTCGAAGCCGAGCCGGAAGACGTGCTGCGAGCCGGGGACGTGCTCTTCGTGCAAGGACCGCCCGAGGGGGTGGCCGAGATAAGGGAGCTGGCCGGGGCCCGCCCGGCGCCGCCCGTCCCCGAGCCCACCGATGGCAACCGGCTCTCCGAGGTGGAGCGGGCGGTGGACATCCTGATCGAGATGAAGAACCTCTCCGAGGTAGCCGTGGGTCTAGCCTACTCCGCCCTTCTCTACGACGACGCCGGGCTCGCGCGCGAGGTCGTCGCCATAGAGGACGAGATGGACGAGATGCGTTATCGCCTCGAGCGCTGGGTACTGCTGGCGGCACGCCACGTCGAGGACTCCTCGCGCCTGCGCGGCCTCCTCCACCTCGCCACCGCCTCCGAGACGATCGCGGACTGCGCGATGGAGATGGTCTGGATGGTCGAGAACGGTGAGGAGATCCACCCGGTCCTCTCGGCCGCCGTCGGCGAGTCGGACGAGGTCGTCGTGAAGCTGACCGTGGCGCCGGGCTCCCCGGCGGACGGTCAGGCCCTCGGGTCGCTGCAGCTGGAGACCGAGACCGGCATGTTCGCGCTGGCGGTCAACCGCGGCGGCCGCTGGACCTACCGACCGCGCGACAAATTTACGTTGCGTGGCGAGGACTCGGTGCTCGCCACCGGCGCCCCCGAGGGAATCGAACCCCTCGCCGAGCTCTTCGGCCAGGAGCTGGAGGAACCGGAGTAAAGGGTAACGGCCCTCAGATGGCCTGGATCAGGGGTCTCCTCGTCTTCTGGACCCCGCTCGCGCTACTCGGCGCCTTTATGTACGCGCAGCTGGTGGCGCGCTCCGCCGGCCTGCCGCCCGACCTGAGGGAGGGCTCGAACGATCTGGAGATCTACCGCCGTACCGGGGAGGCCATCCTGGGCGGGGTGGTCCCCTACCGCGACTTTTTTCTGGAGTACCCGCCGGGCAGCCTGCTCGCCTTTCTCCCGCCCGCCGCCCTCAGCTCGGGGAGCGCGGAATACATCGAGCTGTTCTCTTCCGAGATGGCGCTCGCCCTCGTGGCGGCGCTCGTCCTGACGGCGCTCGCGGCCCGCCGCGCCGGAGGTGGATGGATCCTGCCCGCCGCGACGCTGTGCGGCGGCGCCATCGCGCTGTACCCGGTCGCCGTGACCCGCTACGATGCCGTCGTCGCCCTCTCGCTGGCCGCCGCCGCGTTGTGCGCCTCGCTCGGGGGAAGGTACCTGATCGTCGCCTACGCGTCACTCGGCTTCGGGGCGGCTGCCAAGCTGGTTCCAGCGCTCGCGGTCCTTCCGCTTACGACCTTCAAGGGCGAGGCGAGAAAGGGCGCCGCGGCATTCCTCGTCGTGCTCGCAGTCTTCTTCGTGCCAGCCCTCGTCCTTGGGGGCGCGGGATTTGTGGAGAGCTTCGCGTACCACGCGGACAGGGGATTGCAGGTCGAGAGCGTAGCGGCCTCGGTCCTGATGCAGGCGGGGTGGGTAAGCGGCGTGGTCTTCGAACACGGTGCCTTCGAGGCGCGCGGATGGGGGGTCGAGCTTGCGCGTACGCTCAGCCTTCCCGTCACGTGCGCCCTCGTTCTGGCGACCGCTCTGTCAATGATACGGGCGCGCCGCGAGGCGGACGAGCGGGCGTTCCCGCGCTACGCCGCGGCCCTTATACTGGCGTTCATGCTCGGTTCCAAGGTTCTCTCCCCACAGTACCTGATCTGGCTCCTCCCGCTCGTCCCCCTCGGCGCGGGTGGCGTTTCGGGCATCGTCCTGTCGGCGACCTTCCTGGCGGCCTGCCTCCTGACCACCCAGGTCTTCCCGCTCTACTACGGCGACCTCCTGAACCTGAGGACCCCTGGGCCGCAGCTCCTGTTGGCCAGGAACCTGCTCCTGGTTCTCTTGTGGGGCCTCCTGCTCACTCTGCCCGGCGGGGGCCGAAAAGGCACCGCGTGAGGAAGGCGCCGCGCACTTTCGCCGTCGCGTCGGCGCTCGCGCTGGTCCTGCTCGCGACCGGGTTCGCGCCTGGGCCGGACATGAGCGAGCTGGAGGTCAGGGAGAAGGCGAGATCCGTCCCGGAGCTGCAAGAACTCTACTCCAATCCGTCCGTGGAGCCCACGGTTGGATACGAGGATGCCACGGACGCGTGGCGCGTGGTGCTCACCGACGAGGCTTCCGGAGACCCCGTCGCGTACCTGACCGTCTCCGACGATTCGGGGGTGGTCGGCGGGGTCGACGTCCTCTCCACCGCCGAAGGCCTGGACCGACCGTCGCTCACTAGCGACGAGGCCGTGAAGCTGGCCGTGGCCGACGAGCGGGTGCAGGCCGAGCTTGCGCAACACGGACCCTACTCCACGACCACGGGGTACGAAGAAGGCGAGTGGACGGTCCGCTTCTACGTCGAAGAGGAAGGGCTCGTGGGCGGCAGGCCATCGGAGGAGGGCAAGGAGGTCGCCGTCGCCGGCGTGGACGAGGAGACCTGGGACGTCGAGTACGCGTGGACCGGGGACCAGGTCGGATGGCAGATGGCGCGCGGCGAGCAAGGCGCGTACGGCAAGCAGTCCAACTACTGGTACGTGTGGGGGCCGCTGGCGCTGGCCTTCGCCCTGGCGTTCCTCCGCACGGACCGGCTCTTCTCGCTGCGCAACCTGGACGTCGCGGCGCTGCTCGGGTTCCTGGTCTCGCACGGTTTCTTCCGCGAGGGTATAGTCTACGAAGCGGTGCTCCTGTGGTACGTGCCGCTGATCTACCTCCTCTTCCGCACGCTGCTCATGGGTTTCGGCATCGGCGAGCGGGTGGAGAGGACCAGCAACCTCCCGGCCTGGCTCCTCCTGGCCCTCGCGGGCCTGGCGGGTGGGCTGGTGCTCGGGCTGAACCTCGATTCGCGCGTCATCGACGTCGGCTACGCCGGGGTCGTTGGGGCTGACCTGATCCTGAACGGCACCATGCCCTACGGCAACATGCCCGCGGACGTCGGCACGGGCGATACCTATGGTCCCCTCAACTACCTGCTCTACGTGCCCTTCGTCCTCATGTTCGGCTTCTCGGGGGAGTGGGACTTCCTGCCCGCCGCCCACGCGCTCACCGCTTGCGCCTTCGTGGTGGGAGCCGTAGCGCTGTTCGTTGCGGGATGGAGGCTCTCGGGGCCAAAGGGCGCCGCGGCGCTCGTGTTCGCCTGGGCAGCTTTCCCCTACACCCTGTACGCGGCGAACAACAACACCAACGACATAGTGGTCGCGGCCGTCTCGGCGGTCGGGCTCGCCGCGGCCGCCTCTCCGCTCGGGCGCGGCGCGAGCGTCGCCGCGGGCTTCGCCGTAAAGCTCTACCCGATCATCCTGGCCCCGCTCTGGATGATGCACGACGGCGCGAGGCGACGCCCGATCGTGGACTTCGTCCTCGGCGGTGTGGGGGTGGGCCTGCTTACCTTCTGGGTCATCTTGCTCGACGGGCGCCCGGTGGAGGCCGCGAGGCTGTTCTTCGAGAAGACGCTTGCCTTTCAGGGCGCCCGAGAGACACCGTGGAGCATCTTCAGCCAGGTCCCGGCGCTCGGGTTCCTGCAGCAGCCGATCCTGGCGGCCGTGATCGTGCTGGCCTTCGTCGTAGCGGTGTGGCCGCGCAGGCGAACCATCAGGCGCCTGGCCGCCTTCTCCGCCGCGCTCGTGATCGGGTTCCAGCTCACCGTCAACTACTGGTTCTACCCGTACGTGACCTGGTTCGAGCCCTTCGTCTTCCTCGCCCTGCTCCTGGCCACGAACGAGAAGACGGCCCTGGACGCGAGCGAGGAAGACGAGCAGCCCCGGGACGGCAAGCCGGAGCGAGCTGCGGCCGGTTAGGGCCACTCTCGAAGAGGCTAACCCACTCCAGGAGGAGGACTGCCGGCGATGGGTTTTCCCGACCTCCGCAGGTTCGGAGAAGCGGTAAGCCCGTTCAAGCCGATCTCAGTCCCTGACGTTCCTGACGGTAATCTCGGTGCGCGTATCACGCCCGAACGAGCCGTCGGGGCCGTAGCCGCCGAGCAGCCAGATCTCGGGGATGATCTCCGAGACCAGCTCCCCGTCGTCGAACATCCTGACCACCGAGCTCTCCGAGACCGCTACGCTCACCGCCCCGGTCTGCTTGCTCATCGAGGCGGCGGCCATGTGCCGGCTCCCGAGCCCCAGCGGGACATCCAGGCTCTCCGAAACCGCGTCGAGGTAGCGGGCCGCTGAGACCACCACCCCTTCGTCCGAGACGACGAAGGCCCCGTCGAGCTGGGCGAGCTCTTTGATCGTCTCGCGTGTATCCGGGTTGTCGAGACGCTTTTGCTCATCCGAGTGGCCGGCCAGCGGGTCCAGGATCAGGGGCCTCGAGTGCTTCATGACCTTCTCGGAGTCCCCGACCGTGAAGAGGGTACCGATCTTGCGTCCCTCCCGCCCCTCGCGCGCAACTTCGACCGCGAGCTGAACCACGTTCCTGAGGGTTCTGGTGTTGACCCCGCGCTGCTCCGAGCAGACCTCGTCGAGCGGGTCGGGGAGCCGCGTGGTCCGCGCCTCGCCGCGACCCTCGCCCCAGCCCTCGCCCCGCCCGGAGCCACCGCCGGAAGCGGCGCTCTCGACAGCCGCCAGCAGTCCATCGAAGTCGAGCGAGCCCTCGTAGCGCAGGCCGTTGACGAAGAAGGCCGGCGTCCCGTCCACGCCGCTCCGCTCGCCCCCGAGCCGATCCTCGCGTACCCTCGGCGCGTGCCGGCGCTCGGTCAGGCCCTCCTCGAAGCGCTGCGCGTCGAGCTCGAGCCGGTCGGCGAGCCGCCTCAGGGTTCCGTCCTCGAGATCGTCCTGGTTCTCGTAGAGTAGATCGTGCATCTCCCAGAACTGGCCCTGGGCGCCAGCGGCCTCCGCCGCCTCGGCGGCGTGCCGAGCGTTCGGGTGGACCGAGTCGAGCGGGAAGTGTCTGAACACGAAGCGCAGCCGGTCGCCGAGCCTCTCCCGCAGCTTCCTCACGATCGGGTGCATCCGGCCGCAGTAGGGACACTCGTAGTCCCCGTACTCGACCAGGGTAACGGCGGCCGTCTCCGATCCCAAGGCGTGGTCCCGGTCGTCGACCGGGGGATCGAGCCGAATTTCGTCCCTCAGATACTCCGTCACTCCTGCAGGCCTCCTCTAACCATCATGTTCGCGCCTCATGTCCTTGCGCCGTACCCACCGGCTAGTTTACCGCTCCCAGGGGGCGGCCCGTGATCCCCGCGATCTCCTGCTCGAAGAGCGTCGCGTCAATCCATGCCGGCGAGCGCCTCGCGCGCCGCGTCCGCGTTCATCGGCACGTTGTAGATCGGGGATCCCGGCTCCTGCCTGCGGCTCTCCCGCAAGGCCCCGGTGTCGACCGGCGTGAAGCCAACCTCCTCGATCAACCCGGAGACGGTGGCCTTGGCCTCCTCGTCGTCGCCGGAGACGAAAAGCACCAGGCGCTCCTCCGCGGGTGCCGAGGGACGGCCCTCCGTGCGTAGCGTCTCGTAGTACATGGTGTTGAAGGCCTTGACGAGGCGGGAGCCGGGCAGGTGCCGGCCCACGGCCTCGGTGGACGCGAGGCTCGAGAAGTCGATGTCGCCGTCCCTACCGGCGTAGTAGTTCATAGCGTCAATGACGACCTTGCCCGAGAGCCGATCCGCCGGAAGCTCCTCGTAGGCGAAAAAGGGCATAGCCACGAGCACCACCTCGCCGAAGTCCGCGGCCTCCTCGACGGTCGCCGCGCGCGCCCGGTCCCCGATCTCATCCACCACGGGCGCCAGCGACTCGGGGCCGCGAGAGTTGCTGAGCGCGACCTCGTAGCCCGCGTCCGCGAAGAGCTTCGCAGACGTCCCGCCGATGTTTCCCGACCCTATTATCCCGATGTTCAAGGCTAGTCCCCCGTCTCAGATTTCGTCCAGCGTCGCGTGCTCGTCTTGCGCGAGCTCCAGCGCCGCGGCCGCCACGTTCTCCTCCAGGTGGTCGACCGATGAGGTGCCGGGGATGGGCAGCATCGCGGGAGAGTGTCCCAGAAGCCAGGCGAGCGCGACCTGCGACGGCGCCGCGTCGTGGCGGGCGGCGATCTCGTCCAGCGGCCCGCCCGGCCTGGCAAGCCTCCCCGTCGCGAGCGGGAACCAAGGGATGAACGCGATGCCCTCACGCTCGCAGGCCTGCACCATCGCCTCAGAGGAACGGTCGGTGAGATTGTAGCGGTTCTGGACCGAGACGATGGGCACGATGTCCAGCGCGATCTCCAGCTCCCTCACCCCGACGTTCGAGAGCCCGACGTTGCGGATCTTGCCCTCCTCCCTCAACTCCGCGAGCGCCCACACCGAGTCCTCGAAGGCCACGTTCGGGTCGGGCCGGTGAAACTGGTAGAGTTCTATCCGGTCCACCCCAAGACGTGCGAGGCTCCCCTCGCACGCCTCCCGCAGGTGCTCGGGACGACCGTCGGGCACCCACCGGCCGTTCGGACGCGTCAAGCCGCCCTTCGTCGCGATCACCAGGTCCTCGGGGTAAGGGCTCAGCGCCTCGAAGATAAGCCGCTCCGATACCTCGGGTCCGTACGAGTCGGCCGTGTCTACGAGGTTCACCCCGAGCTCGAGCGCCCTGCGCAGCAGGCGCCTGGCCTCCTCGGGATCGTCTGGCTCGCCCATGATGCCCTCGCCCGTAAGCCGCATCGCCCCAAAGCCCAGGCGATTGACTATCAGGTCCTCGCCGACGGCGAAAGTGCCCGCGTTCGCCGCATTGGATCCACCGTTACCTTCGGTCATTTGCCCCCTTTCGGTCGTGGCCGGGCCGATTCTACCGCCCGACCCAAGCACCGGTCGGCACCAGAGTCCGAGGCGGCGCAAAGGGCCCCTGAAAATAAAATCCATGAATCCCCTTGAACCTCACGCTACGTTAGGTTGTAACCTTGGGACATGGACGGCACCGTGGAGCAAAAAGTGGTCGATTCCGGGACGAAAGCGACGTGGAAGGTGGGAGATCTCGCGCGGCGGACGGGACTGTCCGTGCGGACGCTGCGCTACTACGAGGAGCTCGGCCTGCTCTCGCCGTCCCGCCGCACCGCAGGCGGACACCGGCTGTATTCGGCCGGAGACGTCGTGCAGCTGCAGAGGATCAAGTCTCTCAGGGCGCTCGGGTTGACGTTGCGTGAGGTCGGGTCGTTCCTTGACGGCCCCGAGATGCCCCTGGAGCGGGTGATAGAGCTCCAGCTGGGGCGGTTGCGGGAGCGGATCGAGCTACAGCGCAGGCTCTGCGACCGGCTGGAGGCGGTCGCGGCCCGCTTGAGGGCTGGAGTAGAAGTGTCCTCTGAGAGGTTCGTAGATACGGTCATGGAGGTGATCGAGATGTCCGAGAAGTTCGAGAAATATTACACCCCGGAGCAGCTGCGGTATCTCAAGCAGCGAAGGGAAGAGGTGGGCGAAGAGAGGATCCGGGAGGTCGAGGCCGAGTGGCCGAGGCTCATGCAGGAGGTTCGCGCCGAGATGGAGGCCGGAACCGACCCATCGGACGAGCGCGTGCAGGCCCTGGCCGCGCGCTGGATGGGCCTGGTCCGGGAGTTCACCGGAGGGGACGCAGGTATCCACCGGTCTCTGCACGACCTGTGGCAGCAGGAGGACAACGTCTACGGCATCGACGCGAGGGGCAGCCGCGAGCTGGGAGCGTACGTCTCGCAGGCTCTTGCCTCCGGGGAGTCCGAGAGCTAGGAGAGCATCAACCCGGCATCTTCGGGGACGGCGCCAACGAGCGCCGTCCCTTCTTTATTCGGCCTTCCGGGGCGTTGCTCCCCGGCTGCCGGTCGGCCTATGATTTGCGCGTAAGCGCCGCCGTCGCGAGACCTTGCGGTCGCGGGCGTGGGATCTCGAGCATAGGCAGGGAGGGGTGCCATTGACCGGAGGAGCCCTGTTCACCAGCCCGTTCGGCGTTGGCGCCGTGGTGACGGCCCTGATCGCGCTCTGCTTCTGGCTGGACAGGCGGTTTCGCGCCTTCTCGTTCCTCGGCACGGCGATACTGGTCATCACCGGCGCGGCCCTTCTCGTGAACGCGCGCGTCCTGCCGCCTTCCGTGCCCGTCGAAGGTCAGCAGACCGTCAACCCGTTCTACACCTTCGCGACCGACTACGCGGTGCCGCTTGCCATCGTCTTGCTCCTCGCCACGGCGGACCTGAGGAGCTTGAGGCTTCTGGGCCGCCCGGCCTTCACGGCCTGGGTCCTGGCCGCGGTCGGCACGATCTTGGGTACGGCGACGGCGACGGTGCTTCTCTCGGGCGCCATAGGACCCGAGTCGTGGAAGCTCGGGGGGATGTACGCCGCCAGCTACATCGGGGGCGGCGTGAACTACACGGCGGTCGGGGAGGCGGTTGACGCATCGGACACCCTGTTCGCGACGGGCGCCGCCGCCGACACCATAATGACCAACGTCTGGATGGTTGCCACGGCCCTGATCCCCACGCTGTTCTTGAGGTTCTACACCTCGATCTACGACCGCGAGGGAGCAGCGGAAGGGGCTTACGAGGAAGACCGGGGAACTTCGTCCGAGGAGATCTGGCAAAGCAGGGAGATCTCCGCCTACGATATCGTCTACCTCGCCGCGGCGGCCTTCGCCGTGCTGGCCGTCGCCGAGATTATCTCGAACGCCGTGTCCGGGCCGGTCGGGTTCGAGATCCCGATAGAGCTGTGGTACACGACCCTGGCGCTCGCGGTCGCCTTCACCCCGGTAAACAGGCTCAACGGCGGCGAGGAGATCGGGAACCTCCTGCTCCACCTGTTCTTCGCGGTGCTCGGGGCAGGCACCGTCCTCTCCACGCTGGTCGGCGACGGGCCGACCTTCTTCCTGTTCCTGGTGATCCTGGTCGCCATCCACGCGCTGGTGGTCTTCGAAGTGGGGCGCTGGAGGAAGATAGAGATCGAGACGCTCTGCGTGGCGAGCCAGGCGACGGTCGGCGGACCCTCCACCGCCCTCGCCCTCGCCATCTCCAAGCGCTGGAGCGTACTCGTGACCCCCGCGGTTCTCCTCGGCGTGCTCGGCTACGCCACCGGCAACTACATCGGGGTCGGGATGGCGTACCTGATCCGGGCGTTCACCGGGTAGGGCCGCGCTCGTCGCGCTCCCTGCGCCAGCCTTCGAGCCGCTCCCGGATCCCCGCCTCGGCCCCCCGGTCCTTCGGCTCGTAGTAGACGCGGCCGGCCAGCTCCTCAGGCAGGTACCGGTCGTTCATGCCCTCGGGCTCGTCCTCGTGGGCGTAGCGGTACCCGGCCCCGTAGCCCTCCTCCTTCATCAGCCCGGTCGCGGCGTTGCGCAGGTGCAAGGGGACCTCGGCCGCGGCCTCGCCCCGGACGTCCCGCAACGCTCTCCCGATGGCGACGTAGGAGGCGTTGGATTTAGGGGTGGACGCGAGGTAAGTCGTCGCCTGGGCGAGCGGGATCCTTCCCTCCGGCATCCCGACGAGCTGTACCGCCTGGGCTGCGGCCACCGCGAGCGGCAGGCCGTGTGGGTCCGCGTTGCCGATGTCCTCGGACGCCAGGATCACCAGCCGCCGCGCGACGAACACGGGGTCCTCCCCCGATTCCAGCATCCTGGCCAGGTAATGGAGCGCGGCGTCGGGGTCGCCTCCGCGCACGCTCTTTATGAAGGCACTTATGACGTCGTAGTGCTCCTCGCGCCCGTAACGCAGCGCCCTCTGCCCCACCGCCCGCTCGACATCCCCCACCTCGACGCGCTCCGCGCCGGAGGCCGCGACCTCGAGCGCGTTGAGCAACCTCCTGCCATCCCCGACCGAGAGGCGCAGCAGATAGTCTCTCGCCTCGGGCGAGACCTCCGCCCCAAGCTCTTCGGCGCCACGGTCGAGCAACACGCCAAGGTCTTTCTCGGAGAGCGCCTGCAGGCGCAGGACGCGGGATCTCGAGAGCAGCGGGGCCGTCACCTCGAACGAAGGGTTCTCCGTCGTCGCCCCGATAAAGTCGACCAGTCCCTCCTCGAGGGCGGGAAGCAGCGCGTCCTGCTGGGTCTTGTTGAAGCGATGGACCTCGTCCACGAACACGAGCGTTCCTCGGCCCTCGTACTTGAGGCGCTCGCGCGCGCCGTCCAGTGCGGCGCGCAGGTCCCTGACGCCGCTCGTCACGGCGCTCAGGGGAACGAACTCCTCCTCCACGGTCCCTGCGAGCACCCGCGCCAGCGTCGTCTTGCCCGTTCCAGGCGGCCCCCAGAGGACGAGGGAGCCGATCCTGCCCCGCTCTACAGCGGTACGCAGCGGACCGTGCCTCGCCCGTCAGGTGCGGCTGCCCGACGACCTCGTCCAGCGTCCTCGGACGCAGCCGCTCGGCCAGGGGGGCGCGGCGCGAGAGGCTCTCGGTGCCGGATTCGTCGAAGAGGTCCATTTTGACCAGTATATCCGTCGCCGCGCCAAAGCCAGCCACCAACTCGCGAGGGGTCCGCAAGACGCGATCGAAGGCGAGGCCGGTCCAGCGGGCGGACGGCTCGGGTGCGAACGCGGGCCGCGCGGCGTTAGCCTGCCTGGACCGCGTTAGCGCTGCGAGAAGGTCTCCGACATAGAGCCGCCCTCCGCGCCGGGCCAGAACAGTCGGGCGAGCGAGGGCCACGCCTGGCCCCGCGCAGCGACGATCCGCCCGATGTCCGGGAGGTCGGCCCGCGACCGACGGATTTCGAAGGGTCGCGAGGACCCCGAAGCCCTACTCGGAAAAGGCGGCGACCTCCCGACCAGAACGCCATCGGCGTTCAGTGCTCAGGGCCATTGGACGAAAAGTGGAGCTACGTCCTGACCCTGGCCTTGATCTGCACCTGCCACCCGTTCAGGGACCCTACCCACGAACGAGCATCGTCGTCGCTGACGAAGAGCCTCCACTGACCGTTGGGGTTGGTCCCGTCGAAGGTGGAGAGGAGCCTGTTGCCGCTAGAGGCGACCCCCGGGAAGTTGTCGTCCGTCCCAAACTCGTAGTTCGAGGGCTGGTAGGAAGTAGTTACTATTTGCACTCCATCCGGGAAGGCGATCGGCGCCTCGTCGTCTATGGTTGGGCTAGCTGACTGGCCGGAGGTAGGCTGGCCGCCTGCGTCACTCATGATGATGGCGGTCCTGCCCGTTGGCCCGACCAGGAGCAGGTCCACGTCGTCCCACTTGCTATGGGAGAAGGAGTTGAGCCTCACGTTGACGTCCTGGATTCTGCCCCGATTCAGCCCGCTCACCGGGATCCTGGAAGGGTATGGGTCGCCCAGGGTAAACGCGTCTTCGGGGGCTGTGGGGTTCGGAGGGATGTCTACGTCGCTGATGGTCCTGAAAGTCTTGGTTACCGTCCTGAACTTCGCGGCCTCAGCGACCGTTGCTCCCAAAGTGGTCACCGCCAGAGTAGCCAGCACAGCCCCCACCAACAGGACCGCTATCCGTCTTCCCACGTTCGACTCCCTTCTCCGAAGCGGAGCTTCCCTCGCACGGGGACTCCCAGCTGGTAAACCGCCATGACCACCGTAACAGGGTTGCGAGGAACAGCGCATCCCCCAAATGGGCTAGATGCAGGAATTTCTTGCGGTTGCAAACGGGTTGCTAGTAGCCGCGAGCTTACCGGTGCGCGGTTCCAAGAGCCGCCAGACAGGAGGTTGCCGGGAGGCAGCGATGCCCCGCCACGCGCGAGAACGCACCGCGACCGACCTCAAGTATCGTTGGCGTACCGCTCGTCATGTTCGCGGCGCTGGCGGTCCATGCGGCGGGCTGCCTCGAGGACATCCTGCGGGTAGAGGCTCCGCAGGGCACCCGTCTCCAGGACCTGGTCCACGGAGTGCTCGGGGATCATCATCCACTCCGCGGCGTGCGGGACGGGCAGCGGCTTGTTAAAGGCGCGGTAGAAGGCCCAGACGATCCAACGCCCCGGGCGCGACCCAGAAAGAACACTCAATAGCGGCACCTCTCGTAAGACCACCGACAGACGAGCCATTCTACCGCAGGGAAGCGCGACGAAACACGAGGATGCGGTGCAGTACAATGACGCCCGTGCACAGTGAGACCCTGGATTTTTACGAGCTGGTCGAGAGGGCGCTCGAAGGGCTGCCGCCGGAGCTCTCGGAGCTTCTGGACAACGTGGCCATAGTGGTGGAGGAGTGGCCCGACCTTTCGACGCCGCTCGTGCCAGGCGACCCCGAGGACACGCTCTACGGCCTCTACGAAGGCGTGCCGCTCACCGAGCGGAGCGCGGGGTACCACGGGACTCTGCCGGACAAGATCACGATCTTCCGCGGGCCGCTGCAGAGGGACTTCCTGCGGGGCGATCTGGAGGAGCAGATCAGGATAACGGTGGTGCACGAGATCGCCCACCATTTCGGCATAGACGAGGACCGCCTCGAAGAGCTGGGCTGGGGATGACGCCGGCCTCCGGAGCATCGCTGAGCATCGAGGAGCGCATCTACGCCCCGACCGAGGAGGTCGCCAAGTTTATCGGGGACTTCCGCAACGCGCAGGAGTGGATGGTCGGGATCGAGAGCGTCGAGGTCCTCGGCGTGGACCTCTACCGCCTCAGGCTGGATAGCCCCATCGGCAAGCTAGAGCCTCAGGCCAGGGTCGTCGAGCACGGCGCCCGGTCCATACGCTGGGTCTACGAGTCCACGATCGAGGGCGGCGGCCGCGTAGACGTCTCCCCCGAGGCCGATGGCTGCACGGTCACCTACACGGGCGAGTTCCACCTCAAGCGAAGGCTCCTGGACCGCGCCGCCCGCCTCGCCGGCATCGAGGGCTTTGCCCGCAAGAACGGGGAGCGCTCCCTCTCGCGCCTCAAGCACCTGATGGAGGCGCGAAGGTACCGATGAGCCTTGGCCTGATCGAGCTGCTGCTGGTCTTCCTGGTGTTCGTGATCCTGGGCCCAAGACGCATCGCCGATCTCTTCCGTTCCCTGGGACGCGGCGTGCACGATTTCGTCGGCGCCCTCGGCCGCGAAAATAAGACCGAGATCGAAGAAGACGCCGAAGACGAGGAAAAACCGAA
This sequence comes from uncultured Rubrobacteraceae bacterium, assembly GCA_963800975.1. GTDB lineage: Bacteria > Actinomycetota > Rubrobacteria > Rubrobacterales > Rubrobacteraceae > JALYGY01. The sequence goes on from CAWDDB010000008.1 coordinate 624,395, forward strand.
GGGCTAGGGGATCCAGGCCTCGGGCCGCGGGCACGTCCTTTGTGGTGCTCGGATCTCGCCCGTAGCCTACAGCCCGAGCAACACCCTGCCGCCGGGTCCGACGCGGGCGTTAGGCGGCTGGCGATCCACGCCGGAGAGGTCTTCTCCGGCGTCCTTCAGGTAGACGCGAGGCTCCTCGACCGCGAGGCTCGGGTTTGCGGCGTAGGTCTGCCAGGTGACGCCCTGCCAGGTGAACGCGAGCAGGGCCGGCGGCTCGTCTCCTTTGTCGAGGTCCACGTGAACCTCGGGCTGGCCCAGCGTACGGGAGAGCGCGTTCATGGAGTCGCGCTGCTCTGAGGCGTTGAACAGGTCGATGCCGGCGCGCAGCCGGTTGGCCGGTTCGGCCAGACGCTCCCGCAGCTCGTACTCGGCCTCGAGGTCGCCCCGCAGCTCCTCGATGGTGGCGCTCAGCTCGGCGATCGTATGCTCCCGCTCCTCCAGATCCCTCTCCAGCCCTTCGATCCTGCGGAGCGCGTCCTCCAGCGCCCCCTCCTTGCGGACCGCGAGATCCTCGCTCTCCTGGCTGAGAAGCTCGATCTCCTCTGCCCGGCGTTCGAGCAGGTAGTCGCGGCGCGAGACCTCGCCGTCCTTGCGCTCAAGCTCGCGTCGCAGCCGGGTCAACTGGCGCTCCAGACCGTCCCTGCGGCGCCGACGCCCCCTGGCCTCCTCCTCGAGGCCCCGGATGCGCTCCTTGAGGCGGGCCCGATCGCGCTCCAGGGCGGCGATGTGACCATCGCTCGCGTCCATCGAGGCCTTCGCTTCGTCGGCGGCCAGCCGGGAGGCGGTCACCTGCTCGAAGAGCTCGCGGATGTGGTTGTCCTTGATCCCGAGACGGGCCTTCAGCTCCTCTGGGTCAAGGGTGCCTTCCTGCTCGACCTCGGCGGTATCGTCCGCAGCGCGTCCGGAGTCGCCTTCCGGGGTTCCGTTGGCTTCGTTGCGGTCCGGTTCCTCCACGATCTCCTACCCCTTCCCGGCCTCGTCCCCCGCCTTCTCTCCGTCTTCGCCCGGCTCGGGCGTATCGGCAGCGGTCTCATCCGAGGAGGGCTGCTCCTGCCCGGCGGCCGGCTTCTTGAGTGACTGACCGGCCTCTCGTGCAGCGCGCCGTTCGGCTTTGATCCGCTCCCGTTCCTCTTTGGACATCTTCTTGGGCGCCTCGGGTGTCACCTGGGCCTCACCTGACGCGGCCTCGCCCGACGCGGCCTCACCCTCCGGCTGGGCCGGCTTCTTGAGAGACTTACCGCTCTCCCGGGCGGCACGACGCTCCGCCTTGATCCTCTCCCGTTCCTCTTTAGACATCTTCTTCGGGGCTTGCTCGCCTTCCGGGGCCTCAGGGGAAGCGGCCTCCCCTTCGGGCTGGGCGGTCTTCACAGACTTGCCGGCTTCGCGCGCGGCCCGCCGCTCGGCTTTTATCCTCTCCCGCTCCTCGGCCGACATCTTCTTCGGCTTCTCGCCGCCCTCCTCGGACTCTTGCGGTTTCTCCTCCTTCTCCTCTGGCGGCTTCGGTAGGCCGGTGAGCTCGGTGACCCCGGCCTGGACCTCCTCCAGCGCGGGCAGCCCTGCCGTCCAGGCCCGCGCGATCTTGTGGTCCGTGCCTACGAGGAAGGCGGCCGGCCTGGCGTGCTCACCGTGTTCCTTTGTCCTCTCGAGCAGACCCCACTGACGCGTGGCAATCTTCGCGTAGTCGTAGAGCACGAAGGACTTTATGCCGCTCGCGCGGGCGAACTCGCGCGCCTCGCCGGGCTCGAGGGCCCCGATCCCGACGATAGAGGCGCCTGAGTGGTTGATCTCATCCTCCTTCTCGGCCAGCGCCTGGAAGTATTCGACGTCTTCCTCCGCCCACGCCCCGCGGAAGAAGACCACGAACACCGGACCGCGGGCGGTGCGCATGCCTAGCCTCAGCTGCCCACCCTGGGCACTCGGCAGGTTGAACTCGGGAGCCTCCGCCCCGACTTCCGGCACCGCCACGTTCTGCCTGCGCCGTGTGAACATGCTTCCCTCCTTGGGTGTGTGAAGTTGCTACCCCAAATACTACAGGCTATGGTGGCTCTCGGCCTACCCTCTGCGGTAACGCCTGCTTACCCTTCGTCCGAGCAGGTCGGACCAAACCCCTTCAGCCGCTTTCCTGGTATTCTGGCCGGCAATGGGCTGCGAAGGGTCCGCGGTGTCGGCGACTTCCGGAGGGGAACATGCTAGCGTCGTGCGTCGAGAAGGGGTTGCTCTCGTGAGGTTGCTCATGACCCACGGTTACGGGCTCGCCGAGACGGGGAGCAACCTCTACGTCCAGAACCTCTGCCGCACGCTGGTGCGCGAGGGTCACGACGTGCACCTCCTGTGCCAGGACAGGAACCCACTGGCCTACGACTTTGTCGCCGAGTACGCGACCGTAGACGACGGCCGCATCGAGTCGCGCGGAGAGCAGCAGACCCCATACCCGGGCCGCTGCGCCGTCTACGCCCCCGACATTGGCGACCTCTTGCCGGTCTACGTCTTCGACGAGTATGCCGGCTGGCGCGTCAAGACCTTCCTGGATCTGACGGACGAGGAGTTCTGGTTCTACGTGGACCGCAACGTCGAGGCGGTGCGTGCGGTGCTCGCGAGTTCTGGCGCCGAGGCCATCGTCACCAACCACGCGGTGCCTGGACCCCTGATCGCCCACCGCGCCGTGCAGGACGGCGCGGTCCCCTACGTGAGCATCATCCACGGCAGCGCCCTGCAGTACGTCTCACGCAGGAGCGAGAAGTACATGGGGTTTACCCGCGAAGGGCTCGAGGGAGCGAAGCAGATATTGGCCCTGTCCTCGCACAGCGCCGGCACCGTTACCGAAGATTTTCCGGATCTGGCCGACAGAACCTCGGCCCTGCCAGGCGGCGTCGACACCGAGCTCTTCAAGCCCGACGCGCTCGACGTGGGCTACCTGGGCACGATCTCGGGCGGTCCCGGCCGCGGCCCGGAACAGGACGCGGCCTCGCGAAGTGCCCTCGGCGACGCTGCAGACGTCGGCGAGCTGGCCGTCCTGCTGCGGCAGGTCGCCGGCTCCTACGACGCCCGCTCGCACGACAGCGACTTCGGCAGCAGGATCGGGGACTTTCTCGCGGCCGAGGAAGGTTCCCCGCTCGTCATCTACGCCGGGAAGCTTATCCACTCAAAGGGTATCCACAGCCTCCTCGCCGCGTTCGCCAGCGTGAGGCGCCGGACCGGTGCCAGGCTCCTCGTGGTCGGTTTCGGAACCTTCCGCGAAGGTTTGCAGGCCTTGACCCGGGCCCTAAGCGCGGGAGACGTTAGCCTCCTCGAGGGCATGGCCGCGACGGGCAAGGTGCTCGAAGGAGATCCGGCCGGTCCGCTGGAGCACTTCGAGCTCTCCGAGTCCCTGCTGCGCGACGCGGCCGGGATAGCCGACGGCGTGGCGTTCGTCGGGCCGCTCGACCACGGGGACCTGGTCAGGCTCATGCCGGCGGCCGACGTCGGGGTCGTACCCTCGATATTCCCCGAGGCCTTCGGGCTCGTGGCGGCCGAACTCGCGGCAAGCGGCGCGGTTCCGTTCGTCTCGGACCATTCGGGACTCAGGGAGGCGGGCGGGATCGTCGGTCGCGACCTGCCGTTCGACCTGCGCGTCGGGATGGATGGTTTCGAGGCGAACCTGGCCCGAGCCATCACGGATTACCTCGAGCTTCCCGAGTCAGAGCGGCGCCGATGCGAAGAGGTTGTGCGGCGCAACTGTATCGAGCACCTGAGCTGGGGGACGCTCGCGGGGAGGCTCGTGGAGCTCGCCCGGCAAAGCTAGGCCTTGGAAGTAGAGCACATCCTCCGGGACTTCGGTTTCATCCTGGGCGCCGGTCTCGTGGCCCAGCTCGTCGCCACCTTCCTGCGGATACCGGAGATGATCGTGCTCCTGGCCGCAGGCGCGCTGGTCGGGCCCTCGGTTCTCGGGCTCGTGCAGAATCCCCTCGGGGGCGTAGGCGCGCAGCTCCTCTTCAACATCGGGGTGGCCCTGATCCTCTTCCACGGCGGCGTGGGGATCTCGCTGCGCGTGATCTCGCAGACGGCCCTCGGCCTCGGCCTGCTCGTCTTGCCCGGCGTCTTCATGACGGCCCTTATCGTGGGCGCGGTCGTAGCCCCGATCTTCGGGGTCAGCCTCCTCGTGGCGTGCATGATCGGCGCGGTGCTCGCCCCCACGGACCCGGCGATCCTGATCCCGCTCTTCGAGAGGCTCGGCCTGAGGCCCAAGGTGTCCCAGACCGTCATCGCCGAGTCGGCCTTCAACGACGTGACGGGGACCGTGCTTGTCCTTACGCTCGTGGAGGTGGTCGGGGCGGGCCGTTTCTCGGTGGCGGAGCCGGTCCTCGAGTTCTGCAAGGAGCTATCGCTCGGCGCCGTGATCGGGGTAGGAGCCGGGCTGCTGCTCGCCTACGCCGTCGCCTCGACGGCGCGCGCCGGGATCTGGGACGAGTCGCCCGGCGTGGCCATCCTCGCGGTGGTCACGATCGTGTACTTCTCGAGCGAGACCCTGGGCGGTTCTGCCTACCTGGCCGCCTTCGTGATGGGGCTCGTGGTGGGCAACATGCACGAGTTCAGGCTCGGCCAGCACGAGGAGAGCGAGAAGCTGCTCGAGAACTTCGTGGGCCAGGTGGCAGAGATCGCCGTGCTCCTGATCTTCATCACCCTCGGCATCAACCTGCCCTTCGAGGCGCTGGGCGAGTACGCCGCCGGCGGTCTGCTGGTCATGGTGGTCTTTATCTTCGTGTCCCGCCCCGTTTCCGTGCTGGCGTGCTTGCTCCCGGACCGGCGCGGGCGGTGGACCCGCAACGAGCTAGCCTTCCTGAGCTGGTGCCGCTACACCGGCGTTATCCCAGCTGCGGTCGCCAGCATACTCCTGGCCCGCGGGGTCGAGGGGGCGGAGATCGCGGTCTCCCTCGTCGCACTCGCCGTCGTCACGACGCTCCTCTTGCAGGCCACAACCGCCGGGTGGCTCGCCAGAAGGCTCGGCCTGATCGAGGAGCCCGCAACGGAGGCATCCGGCTAGGGCGCCGTCGATCCCCCGAAAAGACGATACAATTGACAGTCAGGGAAGATTCCTGAAAGGATATATGGCCCAGGTTATCGACAACGACAGGCGTGGCCTCACGCAACTCACGGACAGCTACGACCGCAAGATGGACTACCTGCGCATCTCGGTCACCGACCGCTGCAACTTCCGCTGCCAGTACTGCATGCCCGAAGACATCGAGTTCCAGGACAAGAGCCACATCCTCACCCTGGAAGAGATGCTCACCTTCGCCGAAGCCTGCCTGCAGCTCGGCGTAACCAAGGTGCGGGTGACGGGCGGCGAGCCGCTCGTTCGCCGCGGCGTCGTCAAGTTCGTCGGCTGGCTCAAGGACCTCGGCTTCGAGGACGTAACCATGACGACCAACGGTTACCTCCTCAAGGAGAACCTCGAGGACCTGGTCGAGGCGGGGCTGGACCGGATCAACGTCTCCCTCGACACCCTCCAGCCCGAGAAGTTCGCCTTTATCACGCGCCGCAACCACTTCGAGAAGGTATGGGAGGCGGTGATGGCGGCGCTGGACAGCCCGCTGTCGCCCGTCAAGATAAACGCCGTGGCCCTGCGTGGGGTGAACGACGACGAGATCTCGGACATGGCGAAGCTGACGTTGCGCTACCCCATGCACGTCCGGTTTATCGAGCTAATGCCCCTCAACGGCGACACCGACGGCTCGCGCTTCCGCTCTCTCTTTATCTCGGGACGCGAGATCCTGGACCGCGCGCAGGAAGAGCTCGGCGACCTGAAGCCGGTCGAGAAGGAGGACCCCGCGGCCCCAGCCGACGAGTTCAAGGTCGACGGCGCACCTGGCACCTTCGGCGTCATAACCCCCGTCTCGGAGCCCTTCTGTGCGCGCTGCTCGCGCCTCAGGCTCACCGCGGACGGCAAGATCCACCCCTGCCTCCTCACCGACCTCGACGTGCCGGTCAAAGACGCAATACGCAGCGCAGACCCGATCCCGGCGATCCACAAAGTTCTGTGGGAGACGGCGAGGATCAAACCCGCGGCCGGCCTCACGCTCCCCGAGGAGTCGCGCAAACGCACCATGAGCCAGATCGGCGGGTAGGGCGCTCCAGCGCAGCCGGAGCGTGCTTGCCTAGTCGGGTTCTATGCTGGCGATGAGGCCCTCGTTGTTGAGGCTTTCCTGGTAGAGCTCGGCCAGCTCCTTGTGGGTCTTCGTGACGACCGCTTTGCCCTTGGTGTGGGCTTCGAGCATGATGTCCACCGCCCGCCTCACCGACATGCGCGGTATCACCTTGCGCAGCACCGCGACCACGTGCTCCATCGGGGTAAAGTCGTCGTTGTGCAGGATGACCTTGTACGGGGGCTCCTGGCTGACGCGGCGCTCGGTCTTCTCCTTCGGCGCGGGCGCAGGCTTGACCGTCGAGCCGAGGCTCGGGTAAGCATGACCAGCAATCTTGCGGGGTGATAGCATCGTTTCCACCGAACCTGGAGACTACCACACGCCCGCCGCGGGGCTCAACGGATCAGCGGCAGAACCTTCTCGATGACCCGCTCGGTGGTGCGCCGGTTGCGCTCTGCGATCTCGGTTGCGCGCTCGGTGGGCGGGTAATCCATCGGATCGTCGGCCATGAGGCGCGGCAGCGCCACGGGGCTCTGCGCGCTCCTTGCGGCAAGCCACTCTTCTGGCACCTTCTTGGGCAGCTCCTGGTGCGAGACGGCGGCCCAGAGGGCGGCCCAGGCCCTGGGGACCACGCGCCAGATGTCGTACCCGCCGCCGCCCGTGGCGACCCAGCGGCCCTCGCACAGCTCGTGCGCAAGGTCGTGGACGCGCCTCGGGACATGCTCGTACAGGCGTGTGGTCGCGAGGAGGTGCGTGAGCGGGTCCAGGGCGTGTGCGTCGCAACCGTTCTGGGAGAGGATCAGGTCCGGCTCGAAGGATCGCAGGACCTCTGGGACCACGGCCTCGAAGCATGAGATAAAGGAGTAGTCGTCCGTGAAGGGCTCGAGCGGGACGTTAACGGAGTAGCCGGCGCCTTCGTCGCTGCCCCGCTCCTCCACGCCGCCCGAGCCGGGGAAGAGGTAGCGGCCAGACTCGTGGATGGAGACGGTTAGCACCTCGGGGTCGTGGTAGTAGAGCCACTGCACCCCGTCGCCGTGGTGGGCGTCGGTGTCGAGGTAGGCTATCCGGATGCCGGGATGCTCCTGTTTGAGCCGCGCGATGGCGACGCCCGCGTCGTTGTAGACGCAAAAGCCGCTGGCCCTGGAGCGTAGCGCGTGGTGCAGACCGCCGGAGACGCACATCGCGTGTGTGGCCTCCCCGCGCATGACCATGCGGCAGGCCTCGAGCACCGCTCCAACCACGCGGGCGCAGGCCCCGTGCATGTCGGGGAAGATCGGGTTGTCCCCCGTCCCGATGCCGTATTCCGTGAAGTGCGGGAGGTCCCCCACCCCGCGTCCGGCCTCCTGCACCAGGCGAACGTAGGTCAGGCTGTGCACCGTGGTGAGGTCCTCGACGGTGGCGGGCTGCGAGACAACGAACGGGAAATCCCCAAGCATCCCGAGCGACTCGCAGAGCTCCAGCGTCATCCGGATGCGCAGGGGGTTAAAGGGATGCTCGCCGCCGAACCCGTAGGCCTCGAGTGCCTCGTCGTGGACGACGACCGCCCGGCCGCTCAAGGCTGTGGCGGCCACAGGACGGCATAGCCCGCGCGCCCGAGGATCTCCGTGGCCTCCCTGAGGTCCATGGTGTCGACGCGGAAGACCGCGACTCGCCCCGGATCCGGGCTTCCAGGCAGGGCATCGCGCGGCCCCATCACGGCGCTAACGATGTTGATGCCCAGCTCACCAAAGATCCCGGCCACCCCAGCCAGCATTCCGGGACGGTCCGGCATGACGACCTCGAGGCGATTGCCTGGCTCGTGCGCGCCCATCAGGTAGACGAGCGCCTCCATAACGTCGGAGGAGGTGACGATGCCGACCAGCGCACCTTCCTCGACCACGGGGAGACACCCGATCTTTTTCTCCCGCATCGCGTTCGCCGCCTCTTCTACCGGGTCGCCTGGCCGCGCCGTCGCCACCTCGCGCGTCATGATCTCCCGAACCCGGACCCGACCGAGCGCCTCCGAACGCGCGGGATCCCCGAGCGCCGGGATAGCCGACCTGAGGTCCCTGTCCGAGACGATCCCGACCAGCCGCCCGCCCTCCACGACCGGCATGTGCCTTATCCGCCTCTCCACGCTCAAGGCGAGCGCCTCCCCCGCCGTGGCCTGCGGCGGGAGTGTCGCGACCTCGCGGGTCATAGAATCCTTTACGAGTAGCATGAAAACCTCTCACGAATCCCGCTTTTCCTTCCCTGCTCGCATTGTATACGGGCAGCCGCTCCCGAGTAAGGTGACCCCCCAGGCTGGTATAAAGGAGCCATGTCCGAGCAGCTAAACCAGTTCCTTGCGGAGAGGGCCGGCGCGCTGGTGCGCGAGAGCTTTACCGGCGTCCGCGCCGAGTGGTGGTGGGAACGCAGGCTCGGGGGCGGCATCGAGATCTGCCAGGAGCTCGACCCGGAGGCAATGAGCAGCGAGATCTCCGAGAGGTCGGGCAAGCCCCTGGGCGACGTTCGGCGGACCGTCGAGGCGGAGCTGGGTCTGGAAGACGCGGAGCCCGTCGTGCTTACCTTCGAGATATCAGGCGACTCCACCCCGGAAGCCGCGGCGGAGCTGCTCGCGCAACGCTCCGCGACGCCCGAAGGCCTTGCCGCAGGACTTTATCGCAGGGTCGAAGAGGCGCTCAACCGGTAAAGGAGCCTGGTAGCGCGACCCGACCCGGTTGCCCGCCAGGCCGGCCCGTGGAAAAATCCGTGTATGGCCATCGAGGTCACTTCGGCGGGGGATCCGGCCTGGGCGCTCGCGGAGGCCGGGGAGTTCCTTGCTTCGGAGCCGGTGCTGCACAACATCATCCTGACGCTCCTGCACGAGCGGGTCGCGCACCCCGAACCCGGCACGTACTGGGTGGCGAAGGATGGCGAGACGGTGGTCGGCGTGGCCTTCCAGTCGCCCCCAAGCTTCGACGCGACCCTAACTCCAATGACGCCGGAGGTGGTCGCGGCCGTGGTGGACGAGATCTCGGGCGCAGGCATCGAGCTACCCGGCGTGGGCGGTGAGGCCGGCACGGCGGCGCGTTTCGCGGGACGGTGGACCGAGCGACGCAAGACCGCCGCCGTTCCGTTTCAAGGGCAACGCATCTATGAGGCACCGGAGGTGCATGACCAGGCCGAGGTCGGAGGCCACCTGCGCAAGGCCGGCCCCGGAGACCGCGACCTCGTCGTGTCGTGGATCGGCAGCTTCCAGGCGGACATAGGCGAGCGGATAGAAGACCCCGGACCCATGGTCGACAGGCAGCTGGAGGCGGGACGGTTCTGGCTGTGGGACGACGGCGGGGCTGCCTCGCTGGCGGCCGAGTCGGAGCCGGTCCAGGGGGTCGTCCGCGTTCGGGCGGCGTACACGCCGCCCGAGAGGCGCAACCTCGGCTACGCCGCGGCGTGCGTCGGCGCCCTATCGAAGCGGATCCTCGACGGCGGTGATCGCCCCATCCTGTACACCGACCTGGGCAACCCGATCTCCAACTCCGTCTTCCGCCGGATCGGCTATCGCGCCGTGGCCGAGGTTCTCCGCTACCGCTTCGGGTAGGTCGTCAGTACCTGGGAACCGTCTCGTCCACGTCGGAGTAGGCGTCGAGGCCGCCTTCGAGGTTGAGAACCTTGACGAAGCCAGCTCGGCCCAGGGCCCGGGTGACGTGGGCGCTGCGGGCGCCATGGTGGCAGATCACGACCGTCTCCGCGGCCGGGTCGAGCTCGGAGAAGCGGTCCGAGAGCTCGGAGAGCGGGATCAGGGTCGAGCCCTCTATGCGGGCCAGCTCGAACTCCCAGGGCTCGCGCACGTCGAGCAGCTCGGGGCGGTCCCCGGCGGCGAGCCTCTGCTTGAGTTCCGGGGGCGTGATGCTCTCGTGGTCTGGTGCACGCTGCACGGGCTAGTACTCGTAGTCCACGACGATCCGGCTCGTCAGCCTGTCCAGCTTCTCAACGACGGCCAGGTGGTCCGGGTGCTCCATGTAGCCTTGCAGATCATCGGCGGTCTCGAAGCGGACGAAGATGCCGTGCGTATAGCCACCAGAGCGCGGGCTGAAGTTCTCGCCGGCGGTGAGATCGAGGACGCCAGGAACGGCATCTTTCAGCGCCAGGATCGAGGAGATCAGGTCTTCGACGTCCTCTGGCGAAGCATCGTCGTTGGTGGCGAGGTACACGAGGTGGTCGATCATGAGCTCCCTCCTTCCGGCCGCCCCAGCGGTAACGGCGCCCAGACTTCTATGTCCTGCGGTCCTATGCCGTAACGCGGCGGCCCGTGGGAATCCGCTCGCGCGGACATTCTCGCACACGGCGCGGCGCTGTCAGGCGAGACGCTTCTCACCCTCTTGCTTGCTCTGTGGTTCCCGGTTCACCAGGTAGATGCCGAGGACGACGAACGCGGCACCGACGACCAGGGGGTAACCGAGCGGCTCACCCAGGAAGATGAACCCTATCACGACCGCGGTCAGAGGCACGGCGAAGATGTAGGAGGAGACCCGGCTTGCCTCGCCCGCTCGCACGAGGGCGAACCAGATCGCCCATGCGAGCGCGAGCCCGATCAGGCCCGAGTACAGCATGCTGACGATAAAGGTCCCGTTCCACGTGATCTCACCCCACGAGTCGACGTACAGCCCCAGCGCGAAAAGGAACAGCCCGCCGACCAGGAACGGCATCGCTACAGCCCATAGCGTGGAGACGCGCCTCTCGTACTTCTTGAAGTAGACCGTACCGAGGGCCCAGCACAACGCCGAAGCGATTCCGATAACAACGCCGAGCGGCGAGAGATCCTCCGCGGCGCCCGTGACGCTGCCCGCGCTGACGACGAGTATGCCGGTGAACCCCAGCAGCAAACCGACGACCTTGGCGCCCGTAAGCGTCTCACCCAGGATCGGCCACGCTAGCAGGCCGACGAGGATCGGCTGCAGATACACGAGGACCGCTGAGGTGCCAGACGGGAGGGTCGCGATCGCGTAGGTCTGCAGCCCGATGAAGAGTACGACGTTGAACACGGTCAGCAGCAAAAACACGGGCCAGTCCCGGCGTAGGTTGGGGCTACCCTCCCAGAGCACGGCGGCCACGACCATCGCGAGGCCGCCGGTCAGGCATCTGAATGCTGCGAACAGGACAGGCGGACTGTACCCGAGCCCGACCTTCGCAATCGCGAACGCCGACCCCCAGAAGAGCACGAGCAGCGCGAACGCCAGCACCACGTAGCGGCGTTTACCAAGTATGCCCAAGCTACCGTATCAGGTTCGCGAAACCGAGGAACACAAAGCCCCGTTAGCTTACTACGGGTACCGCGCGGTGTTAGCCTTCGCGGTGAAGGCAGTCCACCGAAAGGGGCTCGCAATGGACGGCAGTGGGAGGAAGCGCGTTGCTATCGCCTGCCAGGGCGGCGGAAGCCACACGGCCTTCACGGCCGGCGCCTTGAAGAAGCTCCTTGGCACCGAGCGCCACGATTTCGTGGCCCTGAGCGGCACCTCGGGGGGCGCCGTGTGCGCCCTGCTGGCCTGGTACGCCCTGCTGCAACACGGCGAGGGACCAACCGGTACGTCCGAGGCGGCACGCCTACTGGAGAAGTTCTGGCTCGAGGACAACTCGGCGACGGAGATCCCGGAGAGGCTGCTTAACGATTGGCTCGTCGGTTTGCTGCGCTGGCAGCAGGCGACGGGCTTCCTGGTCGAGACCAGCCCGAACGCGTTCTCGGACTACTGGCAGAACAGGCTGAAGCAGATGCTCGAAGACAGCGTCCCCTTTCAGGAGCTTGACGGGGGCCTGATCGGCTCCTCGAGCCCCATGCTCTTCGTCGGCGCCGTCGACGTCCTGACCGGCGAGTTCAAGGTCTTCCGGAGCCACGAGCGCGGCACGGGAGACGACGGCGGACAAGCCTCCTGGGTTTACAACGACGACCCGGAGGGCGGTATCGGGGTCGGCGCCATCCTGGCGTCGTCCGCGATACCGCCCGTCTTTCGGTCCGTGCGCGTGGGAGACGGCGTGTACTGGGACGGCCTGTTCTCCCAGAACCCTCCCATCCGCGAACTCATCGACGCGCGGCCCGATGAGGTTTGGGTGATCCAGATAAACCCGAGCAGGATGGCGCCGAGGCCGCGGGACCCTGTGCCCGGCGACGAGCCGACGTCGGTGATCGACATCCTCGACAGGCGCAACGCGCTCTCGGGCAACCTCTCGCTCAACCAGGAGCTGGGCTACGTGGAGAAGATGAACGAGCTCGTCGAGGAGCTGGGCGAGAGTGGCACCGAGGGCAAGCGGCTGCGCCTCAGGAGCGGCAAGGAGTACAAGCCCGTCGTGGTGAGGAAGATAGAGATGTCGAGGCCCCTCGGGGCGGCTTCGAAGCTGGACCGCAGCCCGCACTTTATCCAGGAGATGATGGACTACGGCGAGAGGCGGGCCGAGGAATTCTTCGTGGCGCTGGCCTTCGAGGAGGCGTGGAGAGCGGGCGACGCCGAAGCCGTCCAGGGCTACTTTGCCGAGGACGCCGAGGTCAGGCTTCTCGGCGCGCCCCTGTTTCGCAGCCCCGCCACCGTCACGGGCGAACGGGAGGTCCGGAAGTTCGTGCAGGAGCGCCTGGCCGACGGCGAACCCGGGGTCATGGTCGACCCGACAAAGAAGCAGGTGGCGGGCGAGGCTGTGGCCTGGACCGTGACCGTCTCCCCCCGCCTCGCCGGCGAAAACGGCGGCAAACCTGCCCAGGGCATGGCCGAGGCGATCTTCGAGGCGGGCAAGATCAGGTCGCTCACCTTCACGCCAACCGAATGACCCGCGCCTGGTAAAGCGGGCGCGAGGACGTGTTGCGGGACGGCTGCGTGGCTTCCCCACTATAATTTGCCGGGAAGGAGGGTTGCGGATGCGGATCCTGGACGAGCGTCGAGAGGCTCTGGTGGAGCGCGAACGGGCGCTCCTGGAGCGGTTCATAGGTTTCTTGAAGGATTTCGGGGCGCCGTCCGAGGACGTCGTGCTCGTGCAGCGGGCGCACGCGGACCTCGAGGACCTGTTCTTGCTGGTCGTGGTCGGCGAGTTCAACTCGGGGAAGAGCGCGTTCATCAACGCGTTGCTCGACGCCGAGGTCTCCGCGGAGGGAGTAACGCCGACGACGGACCGCATCACGCTCTTGAGGTTCGGCGAGGAGCCGGCAGACAAGGAGCGCCGGGACGGGGTGCTTGAGAAGTCATACCCCAACGAGTTCCTGCGCGAGATCGCCATCGTGGACACGCCGGGGACCAACGCGATCATCCGCCACCACGAGGAGCTGAGCCGGGGGTTCGTTCCGCGCAGCGATCTGGTGCTGTTCGTCACCTCCGCGGAGCGACCCCTCACCGAGAGCGAGCGCGGCTACCTGGAGCTGATCCGGGACTGGGGCAAGAAGGTGGTCCTGATAGTGAACAAGGCCGACCTTCTGCAGGGAGCGGACGCCGCGGACGAGGTCCGTTCCTTCGTGCAGGGAGGCATCCGCTCCGCCCTCGGCCTCACGCCGCCCGTGTTCCTCGTCTCCGCCCTGGTGGCGCGCAAGGCGAAGGCAGCCACGAGCACCATCGAGAGCGATGCTCTGCTGAGCGCGAGCGGCTTCGCGGAGATGGAAAGCTACGTGACGGATCTGCTCGACGAGGAGGGACGCGTCCGGCTGAAGCTAGAAAGCCCGCTCGGGGTCGTGGAGGAGCTGGCCAGGCGCTACGGAGGCGCGGTCGACGAGCGCCTGAGCCTGCTGGAGGAAGACTTCAGGACTTCGGAGAACGTCGAAGCCCAGCTCGAGCTGTACAAGGAGGACATGACGCGCGACTTCCAGGCGCGTCTCGCCGAGATCGAGAACATCATCCACTCGCTCAACGAGCGGGGCGACGCGTGGCTCGAGGACAACATCCGGCTGCTGAACGTGATGGAGCTAATCCGCCAGGAGAAGGTGCAGGAGCGCTTCAAGCGGGAGGTAGTCGCCGACACCGAGGATCTGATCGACGAGCGCGTCGACGAGCTGATCGACTGGATGGTCGACAGGAACCTCAAGCAATGGCGCACCGTCGTCGAGTACGTGGAGCGCCGGCGCCAGGCCCGATACGACGAGCGCCTGATCGGGGAGGTCGGAGACCACTTCGAGTACAACCGTGGCCAGCTCTTGCAGTCCGTGGGCAAGAACGCGACGGGCGTGGTGCAACGCTACGACAGGGACCACGAGTCGGAGCAGCTAGCCGCATCCATCCAGGGCGCGGTGGCCCAGACCGCGGTGGCCGAGGTGGGCGCTGTGGGGATCGGCGCCGTGGTGGTCGCCCTGGCCACGACGCGCTTCCTCGACGTGACGGGGCTAATCGCGGCCGCAATCGTGGCGGGCTACGGCCTCTTCGTCCTGCCCAATAGGCGCCGCAAGGCGAGGCGAGAGTTCCGCGAGAAGACCGACGCGCTGCGCGAGCGCCTGAGCGAGGTGGTGGGCCGACAGTTCGAGACCGAGCTCAACCGCTCCGTCGAGCGGATGCGCGAAGCCATCGCGCCCTACACCCGCTTCGTGCGCACGGAGCATGCCCGCATGACCGAGGCAAGCGCGGCCCTCTCCGAGGTCGACCAGGAGATCGAAGCCCTGAAGGACGAGATCTCGGCCCCGGGGGTAGGCCCCGGATAGCACGCTCCGCCCGACCCCGCCTGGCTTCGCTTCTCAGCACGTTTAGGGCCTGCTACGCAGACCCTCGCTTCTCAGCACGCTTCGGCCAGCTTCGGCTGGCCTCGCTTTCAGGTCAGAGCTTCTCCTACTCCGGGTGCTAGATGAAAAGCTTCCGATGGAGGCGTCCTGACAAGTCGCCAAGCGATGCTGGCGACGTGCTGACAACCGACGGCGCGGGCCTCTTTGCGGCGTACTGCGCTGCGGCGGGGAGAAGGGGCCGCGACGGGCCACGGCAGAGGTCGCCCGCAAGGCGGGAGCGGGTGCTGGGTGCCCGATTCCAGGACTGACACACGATACCCTGTCCCGGACCCCGCCTCGGGAACCGCTCACTCCTCTTCGGGTTCGGTCCCCGGACTGGAGCCGGCGCCGCCGATGCTAAGTATGCTGCCCGCGCTGCCTATGCTCAGGATCGAACCGGCGCTGCCGATGGAGAGAATGGATCCCGAACTTCCAACTGAGAGGATGGATCCCACGCTGCCAATGCTCAGTATCGACCCCGCGCTCAGGATGCTGCCCACGCTCCCGAAGCTGAGGATGCTGTACAGGCTTTTCGCACTCAACAGGTTCGTGTGCGCCGCAACCTCGGGTCTTTGACCGGATCCCTTACGACCGCGCATACCGTCTCCTCTCCGCCGACCATCGCGTCCCGTCGAGCCAGTCTATCAGCACGCAGGAGATCGTAGCGGGGATCGGGCCATGATCGAATAGAGGGCGCGTTGTAGACTTGGGCGCCGGGACGGAAACGAACCGCGGGAGGACACGCATGGCGAATCGCGACGTCAAGGAACGGAAGCTGCTGGCGCTGATGATCAACGACTTCGGCGCCGAAAGCGAGCGGGATGCGGCGAGGATTCAGGAAGAGGTGCGGTCCGCCTCCGACGAGGAGCTGGACAGGACCCTGGCCGAGAGGTTGGATCTGCCGTACCCCGTGGACGAGGAGGTGCTGGATCGCGCCCTGGCAAGGGTGGAGGAGCCGGAGGAGCTTTCGGAGAAGGACACCTTTACCGGCGCACCCGACATGAGCCACGACGCGCGCCCCGAGGAGCGTCAGGGTTAGGACTCAGGGCGTAGTCTTCGGGCCGGTCGCTTCCCGCAGGCGTCCTTCGAGATCGGCCACGCGCGCCTCGAGCTCGGCGATGCGCTCGTTTTTGGCGCGGCACTTTTGCCGCCACCGATCCCTGATCCTGCGCTCGAACGCAACCGAGGTCTTGAGGACCCGCCGGTACTCGGCCTCGACCCGCGCGAGCTCCGCGTCGTTGCGCCTCTCCATGCCCGGCCAGTGTAACGCAACCGCGCCGGCGGCTATCGCCCGCCCGCTAGCGCCTGATGCGCCGCTTTGCCGCTGCCCAGACCATAGCGCGCACCCTGCGGTTCCTCAGTCCCCTGATAACGAGCCTGCGCGCCCGCGGGTTTCGAAGGGCCCAGAGCGCGATCTTTTTCTTGTTCATCGGCGTCGCCAGCTCCTTTGTGGTCTCTCTGCCCTTTCATACGCGACGCGCGTCGGCATTGTTCCGGCGACCACGCCGCGAAGGCCCTCTAGCCAGGCGCCGGGCGACTCCTGACCGTCTGGGGCACGAGGTCTGAGAGTAGGGAAGAAGGGCTGATGACGTTCGGGTCGGTCACCACGTCGACCAGGGCGACCGAGTCGGAGGCGGCGGCCTCCGCCAGGACAGGCGCCAGGTCTTCGGTGTCGCGAACCGAGTAGCCCGAAGCACCGAGGCTGCGGGCGTATGCGGCGAGATCCACCTCCCCTATCTCGACGCCGGCGGTGCGGCCCACCTCCCGCGCCTGGTGCATGGCGATGGTCCCGTGTATACCGTTGCGGAAGACCACGACCAGGATGGGGGCGCCGTACCGTACCGCGGTCTCCAGCTCCTGACCCGTCATGAGGAACCCGCCGTCGCCGCAGCATGCCACGACCTGGCGCTCTGGCGCGGCCAGCTTCGCCGCGACCGCGGCCGGTACCCCGTAGCCCATCGCCCCGTTGGCCGCCGCGAGCTGCGTCCGCGGGTGGTTGTAGCGCCAGTAGCTGTGAAGGAAGGTGGAGAAGTTGCCGGCGTCGTTGGTGATCACGGCGTCTTCGGGCAGCGCCTCGCGCAGGGCGGCCACGACGCGGGAGGGGTCTATCCCCCCCGACGACCGGGGGGCGGGGATCTCGCTCGATTCCAGGTACGCGCGGTGTGCCCCCGTCCAGTCCCTCTCGGGCCGGCGGGCCGGGCCCAGAGCGAGGAGAACGGAGACCGCGGCCCCAACGTCCGCGACCACCCGCCGCCCGGCTGGAACGGTGGCGGCCAGCTCCTGGGGGTCGGGGTCCACGTGTATCACCGTCTGGTCCGACCTCGGGAGCGCGTAGGTCTGGGTCGTGATCTCGTCGAGGCGCGAGCCGAGGACGAGCACCAGGTCGGCGTTCTCGAGCGCCCTCAGGGTCTCGGGCGGCGTGCCGAGGGTGAGATGCCCGAGGTAGAGGGGGTGCTCGTTGGGGAAGACGTCCTGCCTGCGGAACGCGGCGTAAACGCCGACGTTGAAGGCTTCGGCGAAGGAGATCAAACGCTCCCGCGCCGAGCCGACCCCACCGCCCGCTATGACCACTGGCCTGCTGGCCTCGCCCAGACTTCGCGCGACGTCGCTGACCTCATCGGCGCTCGGCACTGCTCGAGGCCTGTCGCCCGCGTTTGCCCCTGAGGGCGCAGAGACTTCCTCACCCAGTATGTCCGCGGGCAGGGCCAGCATAACGGGACCCGGACGGCCCGTGGTGGCAACGCGCAGGCCCCGCTCGACGAACTCCGCGAGGCGGTCCGCGCGGTGTACGGTGGTCGACCACTTGGTGATCTCGCCGTAGAAGGCAGGCAGGTCCACCTCCTGGAAGGCCTCCCTGCCCAGGAACGGCGTCTCGACCTGGCCCAACAGGACGACCATGGGCGTCGAGTCCTGCCTCGCCGTGTGCACCCCGATGGCCAGGTTCGACGCGCCCACGCCTCTCGTGGCCATGGCCACCGCCGGCACCCCGGTTAGCTTGGCGTCGGCCTCGGCCATGAACGATGCGCCCGACTCGTGTCTGGTCGAGACGAGCGAGAGCTCCGGATGCGTCTCAACGGCGTCCAGGACCTCCAGGAAGCTCTCGCCCGGGACTGTGTAGAAGCGCCTGACGCCGGCTTGGGCCAGCGTCTCCACGGCGGCCTGGCCGGCCCCTTGCGTTGGATCGGTCATCTGCTGGTAACTCCCCTGTCGTCTACGGGATTGCTCTCCGCCCCTCTACATCCTACACGCCGGGTGCCCGAACGGCCTATAGTGTGCCGAGCTGCAAGAAGGAGGAACGGGTGCGTGGCTCGCGCTGACGTTGTCGTAATCGGTTGCGGGGTTATCGGGCTGACGGCCGCCGTCCGAATGCGCGAGGCGGGACTCGAGGTTCGGATAGTGACGGCGGCGCTACCTCCCGAGACGACATCCGTCGTGGCCGCGGCGTTGTGGATGCCGTACAAGGCCTACCCCGAAGACCGCGTGCTGGCCTGGGGGCGCGAGACTTTCGAGGCCTTCGAGGAGATATCCGGCGTTGCCGAGAGCGGCGTGCGCATGCGCGAGGGCGTGGAGATCTGGCGCCACGAGGTCGCCGACCCGTGGTGGGCCGGCGCGGTGCGGGGCGTCCGCCGGTGCACTAGGGATGAGCTACCGCCGGGCTACGCCGATGGTCACGCCCTGATCGTCCCGGTCATCGAGATGCCGGTCTACCTCGGCTACCTGCTCGACCGCTTCCTCGGGGCCGGCGGACGCGTCGAGCACCGCCTCGTCGGCTCTCTGGACGACGCGGGTGAGGGACGCCTCGTCGTGAACTGCTCGGGGCTCGGAGCGCGAGACCTCGTCGGCGACGAGTCGGTAGAGCCGATTCGCGGCCAGATCGTACGGGTCCGCAACCCGGGCCTGCAGGGCTTTATCCTGGACGAAGACAACCCCGAAGGCGTGACCTACGTGATCCCACGCTCGGGCGACTGCGTGCTCGGCGGCACCGCCGAAGACGGGAACTGGGACACCGAGCCGGACGCCGAGACCGCGGCCGCCATCCTCAGACGCTGCCGCGCGCTCGAGCCGCACCTGGCGAACGCCGAGGTTCTGGAACACAAAGTTGGCCTGAGGCCCGGCAGACCAGAGGTCCGGCTCGAAGCCGAACACGTCGGCGACGGACGCCCCCGCATCCACAACTACGGGCACGGCGGCTCCGGCGTCACGCTCTCCTGGGGCTGCGCCGACGAGACCCTCCGCCTCGCCCTCGAGCTCCTCTGAGAAGCCGCCCGCCGCTACAACCCGCCCATCTTGTATCGGCTGAACGCCGGGTCCCTTCACCGGGTGTGAGGGGCCCGAAGTCGGCGAAGTAGAAGCTAGCGATCAGGGTGTCGGATGGACAGCCCGGGGACCGCCACCCGACAATGGACCCGCCTCAATCTAGTCCCCTCAGCTCCATCCGGTACGTCTCTTCCGAGAGGAGGAGCTCGTCTTGATTGGTCCGCCATTCGCTGTACTCGGCTTCCCACGGATGCGGCGTGCTGTGGGAAGCCAGCACTCCCTGTACCAGGGTCGCATGTTCTCTGCCACAATTGCAAAGGTCCCTGGAGGCACTGAGGACGGGCCGTTCCCCGCAGTCGCACTCCAGCACAACGTATTCGTGACACCAGACGTAGGCCTCACCGTAAGAAGTCTTATGCACCTCGTAGTGGCCAGCTTCATACTCGATTACGGTCGCCATGCAGCTTCCCTTTCCCCATTGGACGTACCCGAATAGCGGCATATGATATTTTTGTTTCCATGTACGATACCCATCGTTCGCGGCCTGTCAACGCCAGGCACGGATGTTTAACAATCCTTAAAGGCGTGCAGGTCACGGTTCTACGCTGAAGACGGCCGGAGCGCCCTTGCTCACCGCCTTTCCCGGTATTTCGTGGCGCAGGTTGCGCCCGGATGCGCAAAGAATCGAACCGACGAACCCTTTCCCTTACACCCCCTCGTTTTCCGTTCCCACAACGTAAGCTAGCCAAAGCAGCTCTCCGGGGGGTTTCTTTGACGTAATGGGAACGTTAAACTTTCGTTACCGTCCTCTATCCTGACAAACCTCCGGTGAGAAATGAACGTGCCTGGTCCCAGATCCGACAGCAGCGTGTAGCATGGATAACGCGCGGGGAGGTTCACCTACCCCGACAGAAACCCTGACGACGCTACGGCGTAGGTAGTAATTGAGAAGTGTGGGCGGCGAGAGGAGCGAGTCCGTGACCGAAGAGCAGAGCAACTACGGCGTAGAGCCAGAGCCCGAAGCCACAGGCGGCGCGGGACCCGGCCCCAGGCGCGTGCAGGTCTCGCAGGTGCCCGCCAGCGAAGAGAACACCTGGTCGATGTTGGCCCATCTGTCGGTGTTCTTGAACCTGATCACGGGATTTCTTGGTCCCGTTGCGGCGCTGATCATCTGGTTCATGTACAAAGACAAGTCCGCCAGGGTCTCCTTCCACGCTCTGCAGGCGCTCTGGTACCAGGTCGCCTGGATGGTGATCCTGGTAATCGGCTGGACGATCGCGGGCATCCTGACGGTCGTGCTGATCGGCTTCCTGCTCTTCCCGGTGATGCTGGTGGCGACCCTGGTGCCCTTCGTGCACATGGGCTACGCCGCATACCAGGTCAACCAGGGGGTGGACTACCGGTACCCGGTGATAGCCGACATGATCGACAGGGGTCGCGGGCCCGCGGCCTGACCCATTCGCCTCTGTTCTGAGAATCGCCCCGTCGCGCTCTCGAGCAAGCCGCGGGTCGCCTCGGGGCACGTGGATTACCCTGCCGCCATGATGCCCGCGGACTGGTAAGCGCTCGGCGACGAGGCGGCCGCACAGCCCTTACATCATCTCAAGCCCTCTCGGTAGCGGGAGCCTGGCCAGGACACGTGTTCCGCCCAGGGGAGCTGGTTCCACGGTGAACGATCCGCCCAGCTCCTCGGCGCGTTCGCGCATCGAGTGGAGGCCGACGCCCGTGGGACGATCCTCGGAGAGCCCGACGCCGTCGTCTTCGACCTCCAGGAAGACCTCGCGCTCATCTACCAACAGGCGCACGAGACACCCGCTCGCGCCAGCGTGCCGGACGGCGTTGGCGAGGGCTTCCTGCGCTATCCTATAGACTGCTACTTGCACGGCCGCCGGCAACTCCGGGTCGCTTGGCGCCTCCAGCGACACCCTGGGCCCCGCGCCGGAGGCGTTGCAGGCCTCGGCGAGGCGCTCCAGGGCCCCGACGAGCCCGAGCTCATCGAGCGCCGGCGGTCTCAGGCCGTGGACCAGGCGCCGGATATCGGCGATGGCGGACCGCATCTCCTCGCGCAGCTCGGCCACGAGGGCGTCCGCCGCCTCCGGCTCTGTCGAGATGAGGTTGCGCAGCACGCTAACCTGGACGTTCAGCGCGGCGAGCTGAGCACCTAGGCCGTCATGCAGGTCACGCCTGAGCCTCCGGCGCTCCTCCTCCCGGGCTGTCACCAGCCGTTCGTGCGAGCGCCTGAGGTCTTGCGTGAGGCGCACGGCGTGGGCGGCCACGCCGGCCCGGCGCGCGAGGTCCGAGAGGAGGAGCGTATCGGCAGCGGAGAAGCCGTCTTCGCCCTTACGCGGGACGACCAGCAGCTCGCCGACTGCCTCCTTCTGGTAGGAGAGCGGAAGTCGCATGGGACTTCCCGTAGGCTCCCCGGCGGAGGCGGTGATTCTTTGCGAGCCTTCTCCGCCGAGCGCGATGGCGGCGTAGGGTACCTTGAGCGCCTCCTTGAGGGTCTCGACGATGGTGGGCAACACGGAGTCGGTGGCGGGGGTGGCCTCCAGGCGTTGCCCCAGCCGCGCCACAACAGCGTAGGGATCGTCTCGTTCGCCGTACATAAGGCGGTTCACGCCGCGCTGCAGCCGGTCTCGCAGCGGCGCGAACAGCACGGCGACGAGGCCCGCGGCCACGAGCGAGACGAAGAGGTCTCCCTCCGTCCTGAACGAAGCGCCCAGGTACCCGACGACCAGCACGTAGATGCCGACGACGCTCGCGGTCAGAGTGCCGTAGACGAGGGCCCGGTTGATGATCACGTCCACGTCGTAGAGCCGGTAACGCAGGATCGCGATGCCGACGGCTGCGTAGAGGCCCGTGTTTATCGCTGCGTCGAGGAGGTTCTGTGCCGACTCCCCGAACAACCGTTCGGACCAGAGCAGCTGGCCCACGGTGCAGACGCCAGCCACGACGGCGGCGAACGCGACCCACTTCAGCTGCTGCCGCTCCAGCCCGCTCGCCCACCGGTAGCGGAACACCAGCGAGAGCGCGGAGAGAGCGATGGAGGCGAAGATCGCCAACACCACAGCGACGCTTACGGCGGTGATCCTCCCTCCGATCTCTTCCGGACTGCCGAAAAGCAGTACCAGGGCCAGGAGCATCGCCCCCGCCGCGCCCGAGACCCAGGCCAGCAAATGCCACCGAGGCGCCGGCAGCCGCCCGTCCGGGAACAGCAACAAGAGGAAAGGCGCGATGGAGAGGGCGAGCGGCCCCCCGAGTTGTAGCACGCGGGCGATGGTTCGCGGGGCGGCAAGCGACCCGGGTTCCACCACCAGCGCGTAAGCGCCGTAGGACTCGGCGAGCCCCTGGAGGGCGAGCCCCACCCCGAATCCTAGCCAGAGCCACCCGTAAGGATTGCCAGGACGACGCGAGGCGATAATGCCCCCGAGGACCGGCGCGCCGATAACCCCGGCCAGAAAAACTGCCTGATCCCGCCATGGCGTCCACCCGCCGGGCAGCGGCGTGGACCAGCCGAGGATGATCAGGGCGAGGGACAACATGACCACGACCAGGGCGGCGCCGCATACCACCCACGCGAGTCGGGTCAGGGACCTACGAGTCAACCTCTCCGCCGTGTCGTGAGGTTCCGCAGGGTCTTGCTGCCTGCGAAGCCGAGAGTAGTTGCGGGCCACGTGATCTCCTCCGGGTGACCGTGCGGGTTTCCGAAACCAAGGGCTCCGGGAACCCGCGGCCCTTGCAATTCTCTCAGGGGACGGCGTCCTTTGCCACGAGCGTTACGCGTAGGCCCTTCGCGAGAGAGGCAGCGCCACCAGCAAGATGATCAGGGCCGAGCCCACCACCCCACTCGTTGCGAGGAACTGCATCAGCGCGTTGGGAGCCCCGCCGATCCCAGGGGACGCCGCGAGGATGCCGAGCACACTCAGGACGACGGCAAGCCACATGCCCCACCGCTTTAGCGTCCACAGGCCGCCCGCGGCGATGAGGCCCGCCACGCCAAAGGTCACGTTCAGGTAGATGACGAGGTCAGGCACCCCCTCGGAGGGCAACAGCGGGAAGATCAGGTTCGGCAGGCTTAGCACCGCCAGCAGGGCGGCAGCGACAGTTACGGTCAGCGGTCGTTGTGTTTTCATGGTCGTTTCTCCTTGGATTCCGAAAGTCACGTGTGCGGTTCGAGGTGCCGCCACTGGCGGCTTACCACGTTGCTTCCTCGGGTCACCTCCATCTCTCGCCTCTTGCTTTTCACAAGCCTAGCCGCGCCGCCCTCCCGGGCGGTAGAGGAAGGTTTCCCAAACTACCCGGGCAGATTTTCCCGGGAGGTCCTGGCGCCGCGCGTGGGGTCTTGGAGATAGACGGGATCGGCGGTGCACCAAGAGACCGCGCATCTCGATCGAGCCGGGAAGGGTTGGCGAGGCCACTGGCTTCCTACCCGAGATCGGGCGGAGGCCTGGCGGCGCTCACCCGTTGCTTCGCGGCACGATCCGGAACACGGGGAATCGTGGCGCCAACCGCTCGAACTCCGCGAGCGGCGCATCCCTGTCGATCGGCAGGTGCGCGCTGGCGTTGGTGGCTCGGTTCAGGTAAGCCTTCAGCACGGGCGCTCGGAGATCCGGCGCGACAACTTCTTGCAGGCACGTCTCCTCACGACGCCCATGACGCAAGGCGACCTTGCCCCCCGCCGCCCTCACGTTCCGCACCCAGTTCACATCATCTCCGAGCATAGACACGAGGTAACGCTCGCCCCCGACGGTGGCTACGACGAGCGGCAAGCTGACGATACGCCCCGACCGTCGGCCCGGCACCTCCAGGGCGACCAGGTACTCCGGCCCGGCCCCGCGCGCGGAGACCGCCGCGGTGCCCCGGTCGAGGAGGCGAGCTATCAGGTTGGGACGCCCGCCCGCGTAGAACCATCGCTGCAAACCCATCGTAGACCCCCGGAGTATCGTGTTTTCCCGATCGCGCCGAACCCTTTCTGCGGCCGCCCGGCCGGTATCGCCACCCTCGCGACACCCCCGTGTCGCGGGGTCTTGCGTCCTGGTCTCGGGGCGCCCGCCACGGTAGTACCACCTCTTCAGGCTCATGGCTGCCCTCCTACTCTCCGCACGGCCGACGAAGACACTCGCACACGCTCTTACGCCGTACATGTACGTTGTACAGTTAAGAGGATAGCCTGTACGCTGTACAATAGTCAAGAGATGGCTCGGAGAAGTCGCCGAAACGCTACCGACAGGGCCGCCCTCACGCCTCGGACGGTGGTCGAGGGCGCGCTCGTGCTCGCCGACGCCGAGGGGCTCGAGGCGGTCACGATCCGGAGGTTGGCCAAGGAGCTTGGCGTGACGCCCATGGCACTCTACTGGCACTTCCGCAGCAAAGGAGAGTTGCTAGATGGCATGGCCGCCAGGATCTTTGAGAAGGTCGACCTGTCGGTGGATGCGTCCGCCCCGTGGCAGGCACAGCTGAGGGCGCTGTTGGGTTCGATGCTCGGCGTGCTGCGGGCACAACCTTCTGCCGCGATCCTCCTCTCGACTCGCACCGCCTACTCCGACGGCAGCCTGCGCGCGACGGAGGTCGTGCTGGACATCCTCCGGCGCGGGGGATTCTCGCCGGCGGAGGCGACTCAGATCGCCCGTCACGCGCTTGGCACCGTCACAAACCTCGTCAGCGGGGAGCCCGGGGTGATCGCCCGGAAACAATCCGAGGAGCTGCTGGACGCCCGGCGGCGGGCCCGGCTCTTCCTGGAGTCGTTGCCACCCGAACGCTACCCGCGGCTCGTGGAGTCTGCGACGCCCCTGAGCGAGGGCGTGGACCCGGACGCCTACTTCGGCTTCGGCCTCGATCTGCTTCTCGCCGGCATCGAGGCGATGGCGGCGCGTAAACGCTAGGGGCCGCCTACGGTGCGCGGCGGCCTGGCCCTCGCCTATAATGGGTCTCGGAGGCACGAGGACGATAAGGGAGGACCGCATGCGGAGATCCGTGCTGTTGACGGTGGTGGCATTGGTGAGCTTGCTTGTGGTCGGAGGGGTGGCGCTGGCGGCGACCATAGACTGCAAGAGGAACTGCGTTGGCACCGCCAACCCCGATCGCCTTATCGGCAGCAAGAACGACCAGACCATGCAGGGTCTGGCCGGCGCGGATTCCATATCCGGCTACCGCGGCGAGGACGACGTCGAGGGCGACGGGGGCAACGACGCGGTCTACGGTGGCCTGGGCGACGACATGGTCTACGGCGGGGACGGCAACGACTACGTCGAGGGCGACTTCGGCCACGACTACATAAACACGGGCCAGGGCTCCGACAAGGTGGCCGCCAAGGACGGCTTCAGGGACCGCATATTCTGCGGGCAGGGGATCCGCGACGTGGTCTACAAGGACAGCTTCGACAGGGCCAAGGGCTGCGAGCGCGCGGCCCAAGAGAAGCCGCGCCCCTAGAAGGAGCTAAGCTCCGGCAGGCTCGCCCCTGCGGGCTCACGTGCCGCTCGGAACAGGCGACGGAACGGCGGACGCCGTCGATGAGGTCCTGACTCGACACCAAGGCTGCAGCATCGCTGTCAAAGCCCCCGGCTATTCCTCCGGGGGCTTTCTAGTTATCGACTAGTATTCACTATTGGATACCTCGATTCTTGTCGTATGCTGGGCTCAAACAAGACCCGACTTCGGGAGGAGCAACTAACCGTGGCGAACGAAGACGGCGCTCGCGGCTGAGGGGTGGCTGCCGGTTGACCCGGTGGTTTTGCCTTTCCGACGGGAGGCAGCATGGGCTTCGCATTCGAATACGCCAGGTCGGTGAACTCGACTTTCGTCGAGACGGTGTGGCGCACCCGCAGCGAACGAGCCGGCACCTTTACTTCGGCAGCCGCCAGTAACTGGGAGATGGTGATCACGACCCTGGGTGGTAAGACGCGGATCACCGCGCGAGGTCCGGAGACCAGAGCGTCGGAAGCCGAGTTCCCCGCCGACGCCGAGTTCTTTGGCATCGTCTTCAAGCTCGGCACGTTCATGCCTCATCTCCCCGTCAGGACCCTACGGGACAGGCAGGACGCTAACCTGCCCAAAGCGTCGAGCGGTTCCTTCTGGCTCCACGGCTCCGCCTGGGAACTACCGACATTCGAGAACGCCGACGTGTTCGTAGACAGGCTTATACGCTGGGGGATACTGGTGCGCGATCCGGTGGTCGAGGCGGCGATACGAGGACACACGCCCGACATGTCGATCCGCTCCCTGCAGCACCGCTTTTTGCGGGCAACCGGATTAACCCGCAATACGATCCGGCAGATCGAACGCGCCGGCGACGCAGTCTCGCTGCTCGAGCGAGGCACGTCCATCTCGGACACCGCCTTCGAGCTGGGATATTTCGATCAGGCCCACCTGACCAATTCGCTGAAGCGCTTTATCGGGAGAACGCCCGCGCAGATCCCCCATAAGAGCACGATCGGATAGCTTGCGTTTTTTTCCAAGGCTTCGTCCTTAAGTTGCCCTATGATCGCGGTTGCAGACGGCGAACGGCAATGGGAGGCCATCGTGCGGAAATTGGTCGTAACCGAGTTCATGTCGTTGGACGGCGTTATCGAAGAGCCAAAGTGGACGTTCAAGTACTGGAACGACGAGATCGCGAACTTCAAAGGCGAAGAGTCCCCCGCCAGCGATGCCTTGCTGCTGGGACGCGTGACCTATCAAGGGTTCGCGGCGGCCTGGCCCCAGAGAAAGGATGAAGGAGCAGAATACTTCAACAACGTGCGCAAGTACGTTGTCTCCGGGACCCTCGAAGAGCCCCTGGAGTGGAACAACTCGACCCTGATCAAAGACAACATCGTGGAACACATCACCAACCTGAAGCAGCAGGACGGTAAGGACATAACGGTCCACGGCAGCGCCAGGCTCGTGCAATCGCTCATGCAGCACGATCTTGTGGATACCTACAGGCTCCTTGTTTACCCGCTGGTTCTGGGCAAAGGGCAGCGCCTGTTCGAAGAAGGCACACCCGCGACCCTGAAGCTTCTAGGGTCACAGTCCTTCGACTCGGGCGTTGTGGCGCTCGTCTATGAACCGGATCGTCAATAATCGCCGTGGTACGGATAACGCCGTCGGTTCACCGTCGGATCCCTGTCTGGTCGCACATGCTGCCAGACGCCGGAGAAGCGGTGGCCAAATCGATGGAGAACGCGTCGAGGTAGCCCGTCGGTGTGGTTAGGGCTTGGTGTACGGCAAACCGTAAGCGATAGCGATCTGCGGCGAACATGGAGCGAAGGGCGAACCGAAGGAGCCTGTTTCGCCGGGGACACCACGGCTCCTGTGTTTACAGGTTCTTGAAGTACCTGGCTACAGGCAGTTGCACGAATCCGGCCTTCTCGTACGTGCGGCGCGCCGCTGCGTGTCCGGGGTCCCCTCCGGTCTCGGCCGTCGCCACCTTCATCCCGGCGTCTATGAGCCTGTCGAGCGCGAACTCGGTCAGGGAGATCCCGACGCCACCGCCCTGGTGCTCGGGATCAACAGCCAGCATGGAGATCTCACCCATGTCGCGTTCGGGGTAATGAAGCTCGACCGCCACGAAGCCCACGACGGCCGCGCCTACCTCGGCGACCCACACCCGTCCCTTGTTCTCAGCGCAGACATTCTGCACCGCCCGCCGCTGATCTTCTCGCCAGTCCGGATGCTGTCGCCTGAGAATCGCTCGACCCAACACCTGCTCGAGAGACGCAAAGACCGGCGCCCACGCCCGCAGCGAGAGGTCGACGACCGCCTCGGTGTCTCGATCCTCGAATAGCCGAATCCGTGGCCGCATGCGCTACGCACCTCCCGAAACCAACGAAGACCGACCCCGTCAGCGCCTTACGCACGCCAAGATTCTACGCGCGCCAGGTTCCACGCGCAGATGATCGGGGAGGACGGCCATGGCGCGGTCCTGGCTTAACGTAAGGGGTTCCTGCGGGGGCACCGTGCCCTCGTTTTGACCGACAGCGCGGGTCCCGCTACACCTCGCGCACTTCGTGGTCAGGCTTGCCCAGGGAAGAAACCACACCCTCGAACCCGGTTGCAGTAAACTGGCCCCGGCGACAGAACCGGAGTCTTCACTCTTACGCGTACTTGCAGGACTTTAAGAAGTGGCGGGACCCGGATTCGAACCGGGGACATCATGATTATCAGTCCGGTTTGGCTCGTTCTTGGTTGTACCCCGTTGTCCGTTTTCACCGCTTACCTAAGCCGAATTGTCCGTTTTCGTGTTCGCCACGGTTAACTGTCGTTTTAGGCTGCGTTGGTGTAGTGGTTGGTGTACCCAGGTACGGCAAGTGCGGCCACGAATCAGGATGCCGAGCGGGTCGTGGCGTGCTCTACTGCCCACTCAAGGGCGTAGTCTGCTACCTCCTCCCAGCCGTCCTGCCCCACCGTGTAGTGCGAGCGTCCAGGAAACTCCTTGTAGTCTGTAACGGTCTTGACGTGGCGATAGTGCTTGGCGTTAGACTGGTTGACCGCTGGCGGCATCAGGTTGTCTTCTCCACCCGCTATGAACAGCAAGGGCGCGCGGTCTTCGTTCCTGAAGTCGACGTAGGTGTCCTGGTGGCCAGGCGTGAAGTTGGCCAGGGGCCCGGCCCACACGAAGCTGCCCGGAGCGGGGACGTGGTAGCGCTCGTAGACCTCGTCGGACTCCTCCCGGCTTAGGGTGTTGGCGAAGGCGTAGTGGAACTGCTCTTTCGTGAAGCCCACCGCCCTGTGCCGGTTGGCGGGGTTCCTCAGGATCGGGAAGAGGGATCTTATCTGTGAGACCGGAGTAACAAGGACACCCTCTGCCGGCGCGGAGTCTATGGCCACCCCAGCGGCTCCGTAACCGTGATCGAGCAGGATCTGGGTAAACAGACCTCCTGCCGAGTGGCCCATGACGATGGGTGGCTTATCGAGCTCGCCTACGATGCCCTCTAGGTGCTCGACGACCCCGGGGATGGTCAAGGCCTCTATCGGGGAGGGGTCCTCGTTGAGCGCCTCCACCTCGACCTCGAGGCCTGGGTATGCGGGAGCCAGCACGCGGTATCCCTTGTTCTCGTAGCGCTCGATCCAGTGCTCCCAGCTGCGGGGGGTCACCCAGAGGCCGTGAACCAACACGATGGTGTCCGGGGCGGCTGGGTCGGGGGTGTTCTCGGCGGTCACGGGAACCTCCTAATGTCGCTATCTCCTCGAGTGTGAGTGTGCACCATGAAGGATCGCGGCGCATCCTCCCGTCGGCCCAACTTCCGAGAACTCCATTCTTCTACGAGGTTGGGATCGATCGCAAACTCTGCCGCCGTCTCCTGGCCTTCTCCGGTCGGGTACTGGAGCGGAATCAAAGTCGGAAACACGACGGAGTCCTTCGAGTTGCTTGTGATTTCTCCCAGGGGTTCGCCTTCGTCGGGGGCGAAGGCGGCGACGTAGACCAGGCCGAGGACGTTGTCGGCGTTGGTGGCGGCGTTGGTGATCATCGCGCCGCCGTAGGAGTGGCCGACGACGATGACCGGGCCTGGGATCTGCTCGAGAAAGCTGTTGATGTAGGCGGAGTCGATGGAGATGCCGCGTAGCGGGTTCGCGGGGGCCGTAACCTGTACCGCTTCTGCCTGCAACCGCTCAACCACTTCGTTCCAGCTCGAAGCATCAGCAAAAGCGCCGTGCACGAGGACGACGGTGGGCCGGGTTGCTCCATCCTGCGGGCTTATGCCCATTGCTGACTCCATTCGAACCCGCTTTTCTAGTGGCGGGTCACCCTTTCCACCGGATACATTGTGCCACCATCCGCAGTCTGGCGCGAAGTTCCGAGAACGTGCCAGGCTGTTGAAAAAGTCGGCGGTGAGCTGATAGCGACCGCAATTCATGCGTCAACGGTCCCAACAGCAGGGTCTTTGGTGCCGTGTGGTGCCTGATCTGGAATCAAAGTGGCGCCCAAGGGTGTTTTTCAACAACCTGTCTTCTTCCACAACGTTCGTGAATAGCCGCCTGTACTAGATCGCAGGGAGCAGCTCCCTACTCACGTGGTGGACCGGCTGGCCAGCGCACGTGTCCTGTATGGGCTAGGGTGTCCCACACCGCAAGGACGACTACGATCAAGCCTGCTGCGCCGCTGAGCACGAGCGTTGGTATCGCGAAGCCCACGGGTATCAGCGCGGCTAGCGTGGCGATCGCGACCACGTGCGACCAGGGCAGCATCCCGAACACAGCCCACTTGAAGAACGCGTGCCCGACCAGAAACAATGCCGTTCCTCCGAGGGTCAGCGCGACGGAGGAGGCCGTCCCTCGATCGCCGGGGTGCGCTACGGTGAGCTCGTCGGCGGCAGCCACCGCGATGATCCCGGCTATCATGGGCAGGTGGAAGTAGGTGTAGGCCGAGCGACCCAGCCGCCCTGGGTCCTCGGAGGAGGAGATGACCTCGCTAGCCGCCTCGGCGCTTTGGGCGAAGTAGATCCACCACAGCGCCACGCTGCCCAGGAAGGCCACCACGAAGGCAGACACCGTAGCCGTGGACGCTTCGATCTGGCCGAAGGTGGTGCCGGTCACCAGGATAGACTCCCCAAGGGCGATGATGACGAACAACTGGCAGCGCTCAGCGAAGTGCCCACCCTCGATGGTCCACTCTTGAGTCCGGGAACGTCCTAGACCTGGTACGTAGTAGCCGACCACGGGACCGCTGTAGTCCACAGCCAGAGCGAGCAGCCACACTGCGTAGCGCACCTCGCCGCCCAGCAAGCCACCAATGATCCACAGCACCCCTGCTCCCACGAACCAAGTCAGTATCCGCCGGAAGGTCCTGCTTAGCGGATGAGAGGTGCCCAAAGACATTCTCAGGGCGATGAACGTGAACGCGGTACGCCCCACCTGGATGGCCACGTAGGCTAGTGCGAACATCAGCCCGCGCTTGCCGAAGGCTTCTGGTATTGCCACCGACATGAGAAGGCTGGCAAGCATCACGGCGACCAGCACCAGGCGCACCGCCAACCTATTAGGATGGAACCAGTTAGTGAACCAGGCCGTGTAAATCCACACCCCCCACACCGCCAGCAACAGCATCAAGGTTTCCAGCACTCCTCTGAGGCTCAGGTGCTCCAGCAGCCGGTGGGAGAGCTGCGTCACAGCGAAGACGTAGACCAGATCGAAGAACAGCTCCAGGGGCGTAACCCGCTGCTCGCCATTGTCCCGAGTTCGCAGCAGACCGCCGTGATCGGAGACGTGCATCGTCCACCTCCCGTACTTATCGTGACCGAACCAGCATGGCCGGTACCATCATGCCATGCGGGGTTCTTCGCGACTTCGGAGGAGGCCCTCACAGAATAGCTGGCCGAGAAGGTCGACACTGCCGACTTGAAGAACGCCTGATCCACGCCGGTAGCAATCCGTTGTCCGCCTCGCCTAAGATCGTCTATCCACCGTCTCGGCGGGAATCTGAGCTCGAGTCCGGAACCTTCGTATTCTCCAAGGGCGGCGCGGGGGGGAGCCCTGTAACCTCCAGGATCTCCTGCTCGTCCAGCGTCTCCCGCTCCAGCAGAGCTTGGGCGAGCGCGTCGAGCTTCCCACGGTACTTCGTGAGCAGCCGCAGGGCCTCTCCGTGGCTCTGGTCGATGATGCGCCAAACCTCTTCGTCTATGGCGCGAGCGGTCTCCTCGCTGAAGGGTTTCTCTCCGCCGTAACCGCCCGGTCCGCCAAGGTAGACGTTCTCGCGCGGAGCTAGCTGCACCGTCCCCAGCTTCTCGCTCATCCCCCAGCGGGTGACCATTCTCCGCGCCAAGTCGGTGGCCTGCTCTATGTCGTTCTCGGCCCCAGTGGTCCTGGTGCCGTAGACGATCTCCTCCGCTGCCCGCCCCCCCAGGGCGCCGACGATCCTCGCCCTCAGGTAGGCTTCCGGGTAGTTGTAGCGATCGTCCTCGGGGCGCTGGTAGGTGACCCCTAAAGCCTGCCCCCGCGGCACGATCGTTACCCGGTTGACGGGGTCTGCCCCCGGCACGACGAGGCCCAGGATGGCGTGTCCGCCCTCGTGGAAGGCGATGCGTTCCCGTTCCTCCGGGCTCATCAAGAGCGGGCGCTCGGGGCCGAGCACGATCCTCTCCAGGGCGTCGAGGAAGTCCTTCTGGCGCACCTCGTCCTGCTCACGTCGCGCCGCCAGGAGCGCAGCCTCGTTTACCAGGTTCCTGAGGTCGGCACCCGAGAGCCCGGGCGTCGAAGCCGCGAGCTCCCTCAGGTCCACGCCTTGCGCGAGCGGCACGCTTCTTGTGTGGACCTTGAGGATCGACTCGCGCCCCGCCTTGTCGGGGAGGTTCACAACCACGCGCCGGTCGAAGCGCCCGGGCCTCAGGAGAGCCTTGTCGAGCACGTCGGGCTGGTTGGTTGCGGCCAGCACGATCACGCCCTCCTTGGAAGAGAAGCCGTCCATCTCGGTGAGGATCTGGTTGAGTGTCTGCTCCTGCTCGCTTGATCCTCCGATCGCCGTCTGGCCGCGGGCGCGGCCTATGGAGTCCAGCTCGTCGATGAAGATGATCGCCGGGGCGTTCTCGCGGGCCTGCTTGAAGAGGTCCCTAACGCGGCTTGCGCCGACGCCCACGAACAACTCGACGAACTCTGAGGCGCTCAAGGAGAAGAACGGAACCCCCGCCTCTCCCGCGACGGCCCGCGCCAAGAGCGTCTTGCCCGTTCCCGGGGCTCCCACCAGTAGCACGCCTTTCGGAGCCGCTCCGCCGAGACGGGTGTATTTTGTCGGGTCCTTAAGGAAGTCAACGATCTCGACCAACTCGTTCTCCGCCTCGTCTATGCCGGCCACGTCGTCGAAGGTGACCTTGGTGCCCTGCTCCTGGTCGTAGCGCCTGGCGCGGCTCCGGCCGACGCCCGTGAGGGCGCCGCCCACGCCACCGCCCTGCTGCTGCGAGCGCCGGTAGAGCCAGATGTAGCCCCCGATCAGTAGCAGCGCAGGCCCGAACGCGAAGAGCAGCGTCAGCAACGGGTTACCGCCCTCTTGTATCGGCTCGGCGCTGATCTCGACGCCGTTGTCGATCAAGAGCTCCTCGAGCCCTGGGTCAACGAAGGACGGGAGCACGGTGGTGAAAGTCTCCGAGGTGCGCGAAGGCGTCGAGCCGGACTCCGAGCCTCCTTCCCCTTTCGGCGGGTAGGTGACCGGCTCCTCGAAGCGGCCCTCGACGGTGTCCCCCTGGCTGTAGATCGCCTCGACGGTACCCGCCCTGACCTGCTCCTTGAAGAAGGTGTAGGGCACCTCGACCGACGCTTCGGGGCCGGGGAAGAGGAACCTGACCAGGAGGAAGTTCGCGAGCAGTATGAGCGCGAACCACAGCCATGTCCTTCTGGGCGGCATGGCGCTCCGGGCCCCCGCTCCGGGCGCTCGCCGTGGTTCGTCTGGAGGGCTCTCGGGAGGACGGGTGTCCCTATCGGTCGTGTTGGTGCTGTCTTGCGGTGTGGTCATCGGATACCTCCGTAGGCGTGCTCACGCCTTGGTCTATGTGTATGGATATGCTCAGCCGCCCGGGAGCTGGCCACGGACGCTGATAAGGTGGCGCACCACTGTGGGCAGCGCACGCGGGTCGTCCACGACGTGGCAGCGGTCCAGGAGGTTGGTGTCGCGGAACTTCTGGCGGGTGAGATCGGTGGTCACGGCGATTATCTCCGTCCCGGCCGCCAGCGCCGCCTTGACCCCCGCAGGGGAGTCCTCGATAGCCAGGCACTCCTCCGGCCCAACACCCAGCTCGCGAGCCGCCAGCAAGTGCATCTCGGGGTCGGGCTTGCCGTGCTCGACATCGTCGCGGGTCACCACCACGTCGAACTCGTCCGCGAGCCCCAGGATATCCAGCACGCGTCTGGCCTGCTCGCGGTGGGATTGGGTGGCCAGGGCAGTCGGGTAACCCTCGCGCCTGGCTTCGCACAGCAAGGCGATGTTGTGTGGGTATCTGTGGGCCAAGACGAGCTCGGAATCGGCCACCAGCGTCTCGTAGACACGCAGCCTTATCTGAACGTAGGCCTGCCACGGCGTATCCACCCCTAACTCCGCCATGCGGGTGCGTGCCGCACCCTCCAGCCCGAAGCGGCGCATCAGACCGGCGGCGACCTCCTGTCGAGAGAGGCCTACCAGATCCTTGAAGGCCTCCGTCACCTCTCCTTCGTTCAAGTCGGGGCGAAGCTCAGCTGCAGCGCGAGCGTAGGAGAGAGCCTTGAGCTCTTCCGTCTCGACCAGGGTGCCGTCGAGGTCGAAGACGAACGCGCGGATCATATTGTCACCCTCAGTTCCACGTGGGGCCTCGCAGCCAGATGTACCCTTATGACTGGGTCGTCTCTAGCCAATGGTTCGTCTCATCTCAGGTTTCCAGTCGCGACTCTATTCGACCCCGATAACCCTAGCAGTGGTAGTGCACTCGTAGTTGTCGACCCAGAGTTTATCCCGACCGATACCGACAGCAGCAGCGTAATCGACGTGCCTGGCACCATCACTTTGGAGGTAGACGCAAACGGCGCTGAGTACAGCATCTTAGTGTGCGAGAGTCGAACCCCCGGGGGAGGGGGCGGAGGTACGACAACCCCAAGTCCCAGCCCGCCACCCAGACCAACCCCGGCTCCTGTCCCAAGCCCCCTGCCAGCACCACAACCCACACCACCACCGCAACCCGCGCCAGCACCCCCATCAGACTCGGGTACGCTAGTCAAGGCTGGTGGGCCTGAGGCCGGCCGATGTCTCTTATGAAGAGCGGTACGTGTCCCAAGGAGTTCCCGGAGCGTCGCGCCAACGCCTGCTACGCCTAAAGCTTGCGCATAGAGAGCTAGGGGCATCTATCCCTCAATTCATCGAGCTACCGAGAGCTGAGGCCTTCTCAGGAACCCTGCTAATTAGATACTAACCCTACAGAGCACCGAGGACATTGTTGCAGGCGCTCTCGCAACGCCGACAAGCCTCCGCACACACTCGACAATGTTCCATGTGGTCGGCATGCTGCTCACACTCATCTCCGCAGACCCGGCATGCACGGGCGCAGGCCTCGAGAGCGGCACGTGCCATCTCTGCATCAAAAGCCGTCTGGCGCGACAGTATCCTGCCGGTGGCCTCGCACACCTCGACACAGTCCAGACAGAGGCGGATGCATCGTGCCAGCATCTGCACGTCCCCTTCGCCAATGCAGGCGTCAGCGCAAGCGGTGCAGGACTGGGCGCAGTCAAAGCAGGCCTCGATACACTCCACCAGAGTCGCTGTGTCTACCGCGGCACCGCTAGGGTTAGTTTTGATCATCCGTTGGGCGTAAGTCATGCTTTCTCCTTCTCCTCTTGGGGCGACGAGGTTAGCGTCCTGGCCCTTCTCGCAACGCCTAACAGGTATCCAAAGTATCTCGCTTTACCCGGCGGCGTCCGCGACCTGCAGGTAGCTCACGCCCCTCAGATCGATCCAGTGTCGCCCGCGGTTTTGGGTCAGGCGGATCAGGGCGTTGTCGCAGTCAGGACAGCGGAGGATAATCCCCAGCCCCCTCACGTCGTAGACCATCGCTGCTCCGATCTGATCGACCCTTCCGCAGCCCTCGCAGGCGTAATACGCGGTGGTTGCCTCGAAGGAGAAGACCTCCTCGAGGGTGCCAGCTGCAGCGTTGCCGTCCAGCCTGAGCTCGTCCATAGCTCTCTAACCTCCAGTGGGTCCGAAGCGTTCGGTCTTCACGCGCGCGGGGTCGTGCCCCAATCCCAACAGCGCGTCCGCCACCCCCTCCACAAACGACGTGGGGCCGCAGACGAAGGTGAGTGGTCTCTGATCGGGAGAAGGGGCGATCTTTTCGAGCACTCGTGGTCGATGCGGCGAGCGTAGCCCGTCCGGCCGGGCGGCTGGGAGCGGGTGAGGGTGTGGAAGACCTCCAGCGAGCCGTCCGAGGCGGCGAAGGCCTCAAGCTGCTCGCGGTAGATGATCTCCTCGAAGGAGCGCGAGGAGTAGAGCAGGCGGCAGGGGACGTCGCTGCCCGAGGCGGCGCGGTGACGGATCATGGCCATCAGCGGCGCTACCCCCGAGCCCCCACCGACGAGGAACAGCGGTCCGCCATTCTTAGCCTCCCAGGTGAACCAGCCCCCGATCGGGCCCCTCAGCTCCAGGCTGTCCCCGGCCCGCAGCACCCCGGTCAGGTAAGGAGAGACCTCGCCGTCGTCGAGGCGCTCCACCACAAGCTCGACCCTCTCCTCCTCCGGCGCGGAGGCGATCGAGTAGCTCCTCTGGGTCTGGTAGCCGTCGGGGGCGGTGAGCCTCACGTCGACGTGCTGGCTGGCCTCGTGCCCCTCCCAGCCGGGCACTTCCAGGAAGAGGCTCCTGGACCTCGGGGTCGCCGCCACCACCTCGACCACCTCCGCCAGGCGCCAGAGGATCCTACGCAGCTGCACGGTCACCGCCTCAGTCCCCCCAGTAGCGCTGCTCGCGCCACGGGTCGCCGTAGTCGTGGTAGCCGAGCGACTCCCAGAAGCCGGGTATGTCGTAGGCGGTGAGCCGCAATCCCCTAACCCACTTGGCGCTCTTCCAGAAGTAGAGGTGAGGGACGAGCAGCCGCGCCGGGCCGCCGTGCTCCGGTTCGAGCGGCTCGCCGTCGAAGGCGAAGGCCACCCACGCCTTGCCGCCCGTGACGTCCTCGAGCGGCAGGTTCGTGGTGTAGCCACCGTCGCAGAAGGCCGTTACGTACTCGGCGGCGGTCTCCGCCCCTTCGAGTAGGGTGTCCACCGAGACGCCCTCCCACCCGGTGCCGAACTTCGACCACTTGGTGACGCAGTGGATGTCGTGAGTGCTCTCCTCCGTTGGCAAAGCACGGAACTCCTCCCATGTCCACCTCTTGGGCTCGTCTACCTCGCCCGACGACCGAGAAGTCCCACTCCTCGAGTGGAGTACGGGGCGTAGGACCCGCGGAGAGGACCGGGAACCCCGGCGTCTCAGGTACTGGCCCGGCGGGAGGCGGTCGTCGCCCTCCGTCCGCCTGCGGCGGCCAAAAAAGCCCCTGGAGAAGAATCCTTCTGCCATAACCTTTCCTCCTTGATCCGCTACCCGTGCCCTGGCCCTTACGGAGTCCCGTCGATCTATCGTGTCTGCTCTCGCCCGGAAACGCTACCTTGCCCACGTGTAATCGTCGGGAGCGTCGTCCCCCGGGCTCACGACGTAGCGATCGAGGAAGTCCTCGTCCAGCCCTACGTGCTCGCCGGCCAGCTCCCGCCGCCGCAGGTCCCACAGCACGCCCAAGGAGTGGTCTATGTCCGCGAGCCTCCGGTGGTCGTCCGCTCCCGCGTGGTGGGACCCTTCGCGGGCCAAGAGCC
This sequence comes from uncultured Rubrobacteraceae bacterium, assembly GCA_963800975.1. Taxonomy (GTDB): domain Bacteria; phylum Actinomycetota; class Rubrobacteria; order Rubrobacterales; family Rubrobacteraceae; genus JALYGY01. The sequence goes on from CAWDDB010000008.1 coordinate 661,748, forward strand.
TCTCCCTTTCCTCCGAGAGGTCCTCGATACTCTGCAAGATCTCGCTGCGCGCCATCGCTTCGCCTTCCTTTCGGGGATCGCTGCGGGGACGGACCTTCCGTTCGAACGTGGCGAGGACCGGGTACGTCTCCCCCGCCGGAAGATGCCCCGATGCCGGGCCAGTTTCGCCGCCGGCTTTTGAGCTGGTGGCGCGCCTGTTCGCCATCAGGAATGTCTTGCCTCGTATCGGCCGGCCATCTCTCCCCCGTTCACCACGTTCCAGGTGGCGCAAGGAGCGTGGTCTGGGGTCGTCTGGGGCTTCGAGGAGTCGCCGTATCCGCGCAGGTCGGCTGGCGAGCACGGTGAAGTCTTCGGCGAGTCGGGGAGCGAGAAGGTGCCACATGGCGAGCGTCTGGGGGCTGCCGTGCAACAGCAGCACCGGCGGCCCCTCTCCCCCAACAACGGCGTTGATGCTCGCCCCTTGTGCCTCGACCCGAACCCGCTCGAAGCCCTCAAACGTACTCAAGTCCTTCCCAGAGTGCGTGGTGCGGTTTCCGAGATCCCACATGCTTACTCATTAGCTCGCGAATGGAGGCAACTTGCTCTCTAGAGCGTAAGCTGTTGCTCTCTTTAGGGGTATTGGGCTTCTTCCTCCCTCTGGGGGACCGCTGCGAGCGCGGTCAGGATCACTTCCGTGACAACCTCTGGCTGCGACATCATGATCACGTGGGAGCCCTCGACCTCGGTGATCGTGGCCCCGGCGCGCTCGGCCATGGAACGCACGGCATCGGTGCCCACCACTTTGTCGCCGGTAGCGACCACCGCCCAGGATGGCACGCTACTTCCAGGCCGGAACCCCCGTGGGCTCCGAGAACGCCACCTCCGAGAGGGGGCGCTGGGTGGCGGCCATCAGGGCGGTCTGCTCCGCGCTCAGGTCGAAAGCGAAGACCTCGTGGAACTTTTCGGGATCGATCGTGAACTCCGCCGCCGTCTCGTTGCCCTCCCCGGTCGGGTACTGGCGCGCAACCAAGGTCGGGAACACCACGGAGTCCTTCGAGTCGCTCGCGATGGCCCCCAGGGGTTCGCCTTCGTCCGGGGCGAAGGCGGCGACGTAGACCAGCCCGACGACGTTGTCGGCGTTGGTGGCGGCGTTGGTGATCACCGCGCCGCCGTAGGAATGGGCGACGGCAATGACCGGGCCGGGGATCTGGTCGAGAAAGCTATTGATGTAGGCGGAGTCGATGGAGATGCCGCGTAGTGGGTTCGCGGGGGCCGTAACCTGTACCCCGTCTGCCTGCAGCCGCTCGATCACGCTCGTTCCAGCTCGAACCATCGGCAAAAGCGCCGTGCACGAGGACGACGGTGGGCCGGGTTGCTCCATCCTGCGGGTTTGTGCTCATCGTGTTGCCTCCTTGGTTCTCGCTTTCTCGACCGTCATGGCAGTAGCGCCAGTCTTCCTCGGTAGCGGCCCGAGCAGGCTGGCGTGGCCGACATCCTCGATGGTGAGCATGCCGACGAGCTCTCCGTTCTCCGTGACGGGCAGCGCCCTGAGGCCACTCTGCTGCAGGATGGGAAGCCCCTCCTCGAAAAGGTCAGCCTGGGAAGAGATCGTGGGGACGTTCGTCTTCATCAGGTCACGGACGCTCGAGTACCTCTCCGGGGAGTGGGCCGCGGTCATGATCTCGTCGCGCGTGATCATGCCGACCAGGTTCCCGTTCTCGTCCACGACGGGGAAGTCTTCCTGGTAGCCATGGATCACAGAGTCCAGGACCTGCCCGAAGGTGTGATAAGGCGTAACGGTTTCGGTGCGGGGCTTGGTGCCCATGACGTCCGAGACGGTCAGGCCACGCGTCTGCTCCTGCTGCCTCACCATCTGTGCCTCTCCGGTTGCCCCAAAGTAGATGAAGACCGCGACGAGGGCGAGCAGGAGGTTGCCGCCGAGCAACCCTATGAGGAAGAAGGCGACCGCGAAGAGCTGCCCGACGGCCGAAGAGATGTCTGTCGCCCGGACCGCTCCCAGGCGGGTCGCAAGCAGTGCCCGCAAGATCCTCCCACCGTCCAGCGGGAAGGCTGGGATGAGGTTGAAGACCGCGAGAACAACATTCAGGTAGCCTAGATAGAAGAAGAACTGGCCCACCGACCCGATACCCATGAACAGGTCGGCTGGCATTCGAGGTACGGCTCCGAGCAGGAGGCCCACGCCGAAGAAGATCGGGGCGAGCACCACGTTCACCAAAGGACCGGCGAGGGTTATCTTGACCTCGTCCGCGGGCTTCTCGGGGAGGGACTCCAAGTTGGAGACCCCGCCTATCGGCAGAAGCGTTATGCTGTGGATCTCGAGGCCGAAGCGCTGAGCCACGAGCGAGTGGCCGAACTCGTGCAGCAACACGCAGAAGAACAACGCCACTATCGTGAGGGTGGCCGTGAGCGCCCCGACCAGCACTACCCGAGGTCTGGTAGCCGAGGAAGGCGAAGAAGGCCAGGAGCAGGAAGAAGGTCCAGTGCACCCTCACGTCTATACCCGAGAATCGTCCTATCTTGAAAGAACCGCCCATGAGGTCTCTCCAGTTCGTCGTAGGGATTGAATGGCCTCTGCCGCGGATCAGCCGAACGTGAAGCAATAAGCCTCCACGCCCGAATCGAGAAACTCGATCTCGAAGAGTCGATCGGCGATGGGCTTCGGTTGCCGGATCAGCTGGTACATCCGCTGTTCGCCGACCGTGCCGTTGCCCCGCTCGTCGACGTCGATCCCGTGAGCCGCGCCCGGCGGCTGTCCGTCGATGAGCACGCGAAACGGCACCGACAGACCTCGCTCGGCCGGTCCCATCACGAGGTTCACGTCGCGCGCATGGAACCGGATCGCGATCCGTCCGGGCGCCTCGTCGAGCACCGCCGCGTGCTCGGCGAGCGTCCAGACGCCTGAGGGGGCCCACTGGTTCAAGCCCAGCCGCGATGGCTCGGGATAGTCGTGAGGCTCGTCGAACCGCTCGCCGTCTGGAGACGCGAAGCCGTAAGCGCGCCCATAACTCAGGTACGTCTCGGGCGTTCTCACGTCGTTCCAATCCGCCGCCACCTCGGTGCCCTGGGGGTCGACGGACACGAGCGCCGGATCGAAGTCTTCCTCGCCCGCTTCGCGGAGCAGCTGCTGAACAGCCATCTCCGACATGGCGTACTCGCCCTCGCCGAAGTGGTGGTACCGGATCCGTCCCTGCTCATCCGCGATGTACAGCGCCGGCCAGTAGTGATTGGCGAAGGCCTGCCAGACGGCGTAGTTGCTATCGAGCGCGATCGGGTAATCCCACCCTCATGTCCCGGGCGGCCGAGATCACGTTGTCGACGTCCCGCTCGAACCCGAACTCGGGCGTGTGAACCCCGACCACGGTCAGGCCCTGATCCCGGTACTTCGCTGCCCACTCGCGCACGTACGGCAGCGTTCGCAGCCAGTTGACGCACGTGTAGGTCCAGAACTGCACCGCCACTACGCGTCCGCGGAGCCCCTCGGGCGTCAGAGGCTCGGAGTTGAGCCATCCGGTCGCGCCCTCGAATGGCGGCAGGTGGCCCTCGCTCGGCAAGGTTTCCGTTCCGGCCTCCCGGTGCGCGGGGAAGAGGCTCTGGAAGATGCTCATCGCAAGCCACCCCGCCCTCGCGGTACGGGGCCAGGAACTCCGTCAGCGCGGCCACCATCTCCTCGGGAGCCTGCTCGGCGAGCCAGTGACCGGCGCCGGGGACTTCCGGTGTAGTTAGCCGGGTTGAAGTCGAGCTCATGAACAACTCCTTTCACGAAACACGGTCATCTAGCGAAGCGACCCGAATGCGGCCCCGACCTCTTGTCCGGCCACCGTGTCGCCGCGATGCGTCGGCGAAGCTCGAGGAAATCCTCTTCCAGTATGTCGATGCGGAAGGCGTTGACGGCGGTACGGGTCATGGTGGTCTCCATTTGTGTTCACCCGGCGCTCACTCGACCAGCACGACGAGCGGCTTCCCTTTTTCGACGACATACGTGGCGAGCTCCGCCGCGTTGCCGGTGCCTACGTTCTTCACCGCGTGGATCGTTTCGGCCGGGACGAAAAAGACCTCCCCCGCCTTGACCGTCGTCGGTGGCTTGCCCTCGACCCGATACTCAAGCAACCCATCGAGGATGTAGATGATCTCCTCGCCGGCATGCTTGTGCTTGAAGGCTGGCGCTTCCGGGCTAATGTCCACGCGGTTCTGGACGACTTCGCGTCCGGGAATGCCGAGATCGTGCTGCTGGAGATCGATGCGCTCGATTCCCGACGCCTGTTGCTCGGTGCTGCTCATGTCACGCTCTGTGGTCTCGTAGTTGCCCGACACGGGTCGCGAGCGGCGCGCACGATCTGTGCGCGCCGCCCACGTCCGCCGGTTAACGCAGCGACCGGAACGTCGCTCGAACCTCTTCTGAGAAGAGTTGCGGCTCCTCCCACGCCGCGAAGTGGCCGCCCTTGTCCACCTCGTTGAAGTAGGTGACGTTGGGGTAGACCGCCTCGACCCAGCTGCGCGGTGTCCGCCAGATCTCGCCGGGGAACGTGGTGAAGCCGACCGGGAGCGAGACCTCAGGAGGAGCCTGGCCGGACGCAAGAGCTGTGGCCAGGGCTCGTCCGTCCTCCCAGTACGACCGGGCCGCCGAGTCGCCGGTGCCCGTCAGCCAGTACAGCGTGATGTTGTCGAGGACGTGGTCCCGGGTGAGGTTGCCCGCGGGCTCGCCGTCGACGAAGGCGCGGGAGATCTTGTAGTAGCTGTCCGTGTCGTGGTCGAGCAGCCAGGCCGCCAGGCCGACGGGCGAATCCAGCAGGGAATAGCCGATCGTCTGCGGCCGCGTGGCCATCTCCAGGAAGTAGCCGAAGCCGCTCTCCCTGAATGTGTTGAACGCGTCGTGCGCGGCGCGTTCCTGCTCGGATTCGGCCGGCAGCTGGTCGGCGACGGCCAGCACCGCCGGGAGCAGGTTGATGTGGATGCCGAGCAGCCCCTCGGGTGCCTGGCGGCCCATCGCGTCGGAGACGAGGGCGCCCACGTCGCCGCCCTGGGCGACGTAGCGGGAGTAGCCGAGGCGGCGCATCAGCTCCGCCCAGGCGCGCGCGGTGCGGCCGGCGTCCCAGCCGACCTCGGTGGGCTCGGCCGAGAAGCCGTAGCCGGGCAGGGACGGCAGCACCAGGTCGAAGGCGTCCTCGGCGCGACCGCCGTGCGCGGTCGGGTCGGTGAGCGGGCCGACGACGTTCAGCATCTCGATGACCGAGCCGGGCCAGCCGTGCGTGATGATCAGCGGCAACGCGTTCTCGTGGGGCGACTTGACGTGGATGAAGTGGATGTCGACCCCGTCGATCTCGGTCATGAACTGCGGTAGCGCGTTCAGTTTCTCCTCGCACTTGCGCCAGTCGTAGTCGGTCTCCCAGTAGCGCGCGAGCTCCTGCATCGTCGCGAGCTGCACGCCCTGCGACCGATCTTCGACCAGCTCCTTGCTGGGCCAGCGCGCCGAGGCGATGCGTCGGCGAAGGTCGTCCAGGTCCTCTTCCGGAACCTCGATGCGGAAGGGTCGGATGGGAGTCTCGGTGCTGCGCTCTTCTCGAATTGCCATGTGAATCCTTTCTGGTTAGGGTTCGCCGGCGAAGCGGCTTCAAGAGCACCACTGTTCTGTAGAAACGGAGGTTAGCGCCTGCGGCGGGCCATGTTGCAGAGGACCTCAATCGAAAACTTCACTAATTTGGATCACCTCCCTTCTCTTACCTTCCACCTACTCCAGACCCTACTAGGGGAGCGTAGTGAGAACGTAGTGAGGAGCTATGCCAAGCATAGTGAGGTCCATAGTAGAGAGCCTGATCATGCCCGCGGGTTGTCTTGAAATATCGCGGGTTTGATTCTGTTCCTCTAGGTCTCTCGCTCTCACCTCCAACAGTTCCTCCCTTCTCTATGCTCCACAGAGCCCATATTTAGCAAGCCGGGGTGTCGGGGCATGGGTTTTTCGGAGCCTCACGCTCGCCCGGACCACCATCGCGCCATTCGAAAAGAAGCTCGCAGCCTGCCGCCCGTGGTGACCGCGCCAAATCGAAGCCGAAAAGCCTGCGCATTGCTCCGCTGTACCATGAGTCGAAAGGCGCCTCCGATGCCGCAAGCTCGCCCAGCGCCCGCTCGGGATCCAAGGCTTCCAGGCAAACCACTGCCACCCCTCCCCCGGTCGGCTTCGGCAGGAGCCACACCGACTCGGCCGAGACACCCAGAGCGCCTACGAGATTCCATGTACTCCTCCTCGCGGCGAGCGTACGAAAGCTCCTGCAGAAGCCGCCGCCAGGGCTCCTCCTGAACCGCCGAGACAGCCCAGGCTAACAGCAGGGTCCTACCCACCGTTGCCACTACCACCACTGGCGCTCGCCATCTGCGGATTCCTTCTTTCGTCTTGGGTGCCGAACTTCACAATCTCGGTAGTACTTCCCGTTGCGTTCCCCCGAGGGGTGCCTGTACAATTCGAGTGGGAAAGGGGCGAGCCAGCGCCCATAACTGCACGACAAGCCACCATAGCAGTGGGGCGTAGCGAAAGCGTGGCGCGTGAGAGTCGAGACGGAGCGCCAAGTAGAAAAGCGGCTAAGCCTCAGCCTGCTGGGGCCGCCAGAGGCAAGCCTTGAGGGGCTGCCCGTCCGGTTCAGGATAAAGAAGCAGCTCGCGCTATTATGCTACCTGGCTGCCGAGGGGGGAACGCGCCCTAGGAGAGAGCTCGCAGAGCTTTTGTGGCCAGAGAGCGAGGAGCGGCACGCCCGTGCGGACCTGCGCGCTGTCTTGCACAAGCTCAGGAAGACCTTAAGGGAAGGCAGCGCCCATGACGGAGTGGCCCGCTTCTTCGTCATCGAGACCAACCGTTTAGGACTCGAGCCGCGGGGGATCGAACTCGACCTGGAGGTGTTCGAGGCTGCCGTTTCGCTGGCGAGGAAGGAAACCTCGCTGGGAGGCAGGAGCGCTGCTGCAGGGCGCCGGGAGCTCATCGGCCGGCTGCAAGGTGATCTGGGGCTCTACCGGGGTGCGTTCATGGAGGGCTTCTCGCTGGAAGATGCCCCAGAGTTCGAGCTGTGGCTCGAGGGTGAGCGCGCGAGGTGGCGGCGGGTTTTCGGGGAGCTATGCGAGGGGCTCTGTCGCCTTGAAGGTGAGGAGGGCCTATTAGCGGAGGCTATAGGTACCGCCCGGCTTTGGGTGAGGCAGGCACCGCTAGAGGAGACCGCCAATCGGCGGCTTATGGAGCTACTATCTGGTGCGGGCGAGAGTGAGAGGGCTGTGCTGGTCTACGAGGGCTTTCGGAACACCCTAAGCAGAGCGCTTGGGATGGAGCCCTCTACTCGGATGCAGCAGCTGGCCGCCCGGTTGCAGGAGGAGGTCGAGCAGAGGGCTCCTCTGGGTGCGAGCCTTTTTCGCTCTGCAGCTACTACTGCGCTTTCGGTGTTGGAGGTGCCGCTGGTCAGCCGCCAGGAAGAGTTTGGTGTGCTCGTCTCGGAGTATCAAGCCGCTCGCACGGGACAAACGCGCGTCGTGTCCATCCTGGGGGAGGCAGGGATAGGCAAGACGCGCCTGGCAAAGGAGTTCCTCCTCTGGGCTAGTGCTAGGAAGGCGGACGTCCTAGAGGGGTGGGCCTCGGAGGGAGCAGGGTTGCCCTACGGGCCCCTCATAGAGGCAATAAGGCTGCGCATGGAGCGAGAGAGGGCTCCCGACGACCTCTTGGAGAATGTGTGGCTCTCTGAGCTCTCTCGACTCTTGCCCGAGCTCAAGGAGAGGTACCCTGACCTTCCCTCCCCTACCTCCGGCGGAGGGGAGACGGCTAAAGGAACGCTATTCGAGGCGATTGCCAGGCTGGTGGAGGTGCTGGCCTTCCGTACCCCTGTGGTCCTCTTCCTGGACGATTTGCAGTGGGCCGATGTTGCAACGCTCGAGGTGCTCGAGTACGCGGGGAGACGCTGGGCGGAGCAAAGAGCGCCTGTGCTGGTGATAGTCGCCGCGCGCCCGGAGGAACCGGATGCAAGCTCCGCCTTCGAGAGGTGGCACTCTTCTTTGGGACGGAGGTTGCCCCTGAGAAGCATGACCCTTGGCACCTTGGCAAATGAGGAAGTCGTGGGGCTCCTAACGCGGCTGGCAACAAGGGCGGGCTCGTCGAAGTCCCTTGCCGGGGCTCGGGAGGAAACGAAAGGCTCGTACGGGGTGGATTTAGGTCTTAGGCAGTTGGGAGAACGGCTCGCAGCTGAGACAGACGGTCAGCCCTTCTACCTGGTGGAGACGCTCAAGGTCCTGCTCGAAGAGGGCATGCTCCTGCAACGAAGCGGCGCGGACGGGGAGACGGTCGTGGAGGTAGGCCCGGCCTGGCGGAGCCAGAAGAGCGCCTTGAGAGGGCTGCTGCCTAAGAGCGTACGAGAGGTGATCCGCGCACGCCTCTCTCGGCTCTCGGCTGAGGCCTCGGAGCTGGTGAGGGCTGGGGCGGTGTTGGAGAGAGGCTTCGACTTCGAGTCGGTGGTGAGCGTAGCGGGGCTGGGAGAAGCAGAAGGCCTGAGAGGGCTAGACGAGCTTATCGAGCGCCACCTATTACAGGAAGAGGCCAGCGGTAGAGAAGGAGATGAGCCACTCCTACACCCTAGCGCCACCTACTCCTTCACGCACGAGAAGATAAGGCAAGTGGCCTACACCGAGATGGGGCATGCGCGGCGGCGGCTGGTGCACCGCAGGACTTTTGAGATGCTGGAGGAGGGAGGTGCCCCTGCTGCGCAGCTGTCGCGTCATGCGCTGGCCGGAGGTCTGGCGGAGCAGGCCTTCGCGTATGGTGTGGCGGCAGGCGACGACGCCGTGGAGGTGTTCGCCGTAAAGGACGCCATCGCGCACTACGAAAGGGCGCGCTCCCTGCTGGTAGAAGGAGATAGAGTACGAACCGGCGGTGGTAGGCAGCTGGGCGAGCCGTCGGTCCCGGACCTGGAGCACCTGTACATTCAGCTGGGCCGGGCCTACGAGCTGTCAGAGAAGTGGGGCAAGGCCAGGGGGGCTTACGAGGCGATGCTCGCTCTAGCCCGAGAGGTTGGTGAAGCCAGGCTCGAGGTGGGCGCCCGCAACAGCCTGGCGGTCCTCGCCTTCCACCAAGAGTCCGACCCCCCGAGGGCGAGGAGGATCCTGGAGGACGCCAGACGGGTGGCCGAGGAGGCGGGTCTCGAAGAGTTGCTGGTAGAAATAGAGTGCACACTAGCGGACGTCATGACTTACGGGGCGGGAGAATTCGAGCCCTCCGGCGCTCTCGCCCGGAGGGCTCTGGCCTCCGCTCGGACGTTGGAAGACCGCCCAGACCTGATCGCGAGGGCACTGGAGACGCTGGCACGACTGGAACTGTTTAGGGGAAGGTTGGAGGAGTCGGCGGCGCACGCCGAGGAGGGCGCTGAGCTGAGCCGGGAGCTGGCCGAACGTCCTCCACCGCGCACGCTCCTCCCTTCGATGCCTACGGCCATGGGGCTCATGGCCTCGTGGAAAGTAGGCAACAAGGCCATGGAGAACCAATGCCTCATGTATCTCGCGTACATCCGGGTCTTCCAGGGCAGGCTGCAAGAAGGGATCGCGTTCGGGCGTGAGGTGCTTGGCAAGTCCCGCGAGTTGCCCGAGCGGGCCGAGGCGATGGGCTCACCGGCGCTTTCACTCGGGCTCTTGGCGAGCGGCGAGTACGAGGAGGCGCTCGAGGTCTGCCGGCGAGGGACTGAGCTAGCCCGTAAAGCGCAAGATGTGTTTTTACTGTGGCACAACCTCGACCACCTCGGGCGGGCTTACGAAGCACTGCTTGACCTGAAGGAGGCGCGTAGGGTATATGAGGAGGCGCTAGAGCTTGGGGGACAAGTGGGGCCGCACTACGAGACGCTGTCCTCCGCCAGCCTCTGCGCGGTGGCTGCTCTCTCGGAGGACTGGAAGGAGGCTTACGCCCACGCGCTGAGGGCACTCGAAGCAGGGACCTCCTTCGATGTGCTCGACGGCCTCTACCTCCATCACGAGATCGAGGCGCTGCTGCGGGGAGGGGACGAACAACTCGCCTCTGCAGGGGTGCGCCGTTTCGCTGACCGACCGCGTACGAACGAGCGTGAACGTATAGCCTATCTGCGCTCCCTAGCAGTCCTTAGCGAGTGGGAAGGCGAAAATCAAAGGACCCTGGATCACCTGCGGGAAGCGGAGACGCTAGCCGAGAAGATCGGTCTGCCGAAGGAACTCTGGCAGATCCAGAGCAAAAAAGGCTGTCTTTACGAGCAGCGCGGGCAGTCCGAAGAAGCCCGAGAGGCGTTCTCTCTAGCGGCGCAGACCTTGAGAATGTTATCGGGGAGAATCGAGGACGAAGATCTTCGGGAGGGCTTCATTTCAGCACCGCGGGTGCGACACGTGCTCGGACGCAAGTAGGTCACAGAGCGCCCCTTCTCAAGCGTTGGAGTGCCCCTCGGCACTGCGATCCCGCACCAGAAACAACCCCGTAAAGCTGTAGTAGGAGCAATGCTTCAAGAACACTCAAGGGCCTAAAATTGCGCCCCACCATTCGCATATATCGGGGGTCTTGAAGGTCGGTAGGCTACCGTGGCACCGCTACGGCGCGTACGATCCGAGCCCGGTGGTGTCTTCGAGGATCTGCTTGGCTTCTTCCGCAAACGAACCCGGCACTAGCACGTCCCTGGGTCCGGCAGCCAGGAAGTCCGGCGCGTCGAATCCGGGCGCACGTTGGATCAGCGATGGGATGCCAGCGTCCTTAAGCACGCCGTCCATCAGCAGCGCGACAGATTCGTCCGGGGCCGCGGCCACTTTCACCCACCTCTCCGCCATGCACGCATCCTACCCTAAGCTTCTAATCGACGCTCGAATAAGGAACCTTCTCGGAAGGTCTTATGATGGAGGAAGCGCTGAAGTAGCGCGTTGGTCTACCGGTTGGTGTTGTAGGGGCCGGGCGGTGCCCGGCTCCTCTTGGGTTTTCTCGGTTTTGCAGGGGTTCAAGGAGTGGCGGGACCCGGATTCGAACCGGGGACACCATGATTTTCAGATGCACGGTCCTCGTTCGCCTGGTGCCGTGGGGTCCGTTGCGTTCGGCTTACCTAAAGGCAAAACCCGCCATGTAACCGGATTCCAACCCATCGGTCATTCACCGAGTGTCGTGGGGTACTTTGGGTCCGGTTACTGTAGTGATTACTGTAGTGGAACGACTACTCCATCCCGAAAGGATGCTCGTCGGTGCGGCGAACTCGAATTTCGCAGCGTCCGCATTGGCAGGTAGCGAACTGGGTCCCGACTCGGACCCGACTGACGGGACTGGCGTTCCGAGACTTCGGCGCTATCCTGGAGAACAACCTCATGCCCGTACCGCGGGCCAAGGAGATGCTCATCACTCCCAAGCAGGGTGAGCGGGAGTAGCCCCCAAACGAGGCAACTCCCGGTCGGGAGGACGAGAACGCCGGGGGCTGCCTCGTGGGGGCCGCGCCAGCCCAGGGACCCACTGAGGTCGTCGAGGCGCTTCTCAATGCAACACGACGCACATCCATCCATGGCGTATCAAGGTGCACGGTCCGATGCCCCCAGACGGCCTCTCAGAGGCCCTCGTATCCAGGATCCCGCATGCGGACTTTCCGAGAACGCTCCTTCTAGACACTTCGGCAAATAGGCCTTCGGCAGATGCGCTGGACTCGGGTACGTGGGATCATGCGTAGCGGTATAAAGGGTTGGTCCGCCAGCCCAGCGAAAGGGAGGAGTAGCGTAGTGCGACGTTCGGCGTGGCGCAGGGTCGTACTGCTCGGCGCGCCGCTGGCCCTCGCCGTGATGGAGATCTTCCATCCGCAGCCCATCGGTGTCGCGGAGAGCGTAGAGCGAGGGGGGTGGTTCATGTGGTTCCACATCATCCAGCTCCCCCTCATCGGGCTCATCGTCCTGGCCGTCTACCTGCTCACCGAAGGTCTGGAAGGGAGGGCGGCGACGGTGAGCCGCTGGGCCATCGCCGTCTTCGCCGTCTTCTTCAGCGCCTACGACGCGGCGGCCGGTATCGCCACGGGGTTCGTCTTGCGCAACGCTCAGGGGCTCTCGAGCGAAGGGCAAGCCATCGTCTACGAGGCGGCGAGGGACATGCCTGAGTTGAGCCTAATCTTCGGCCTCTCGATAGTGGGTACCCTCGGGTGGGTGGTGGCGCTGGTCGCGGCTGCGATGGCGCTTCGGGGCGCGGGCGCCTCCCTAGGTCCCTTTATCTTGCTGATACTGGCGGGGGTGTTCCTGATGGGGGGGCATCCCTTCCCCTTCGGCACGCTGGCCTTCGGATGCTTCTTCCTGGCCACCGCATGGCTTGAGCTCGCTCCGGGTAGCGCAAGCTCGGCCAGGCAACCCTCACGTGTGAGCTGAACTTCCGAGAACACCAACCTTCTAGGCACTTGGGTGAATAAGTCCGGTCAAGCGTCTTCTGAAGCTCGTCAAACTACCCGAGGGGAGGCCGTAGACATCCCAGGCTGCCCGGGGTCCTCCTCTTGCTTGCGATGCTTGCGTGACAGGTGCTGCGGACCGTAGACGATGACCACGACGATCGCCGTCGCGCACCACAGCGCTGCATACAGCCACGAATCCCTCACCGAATCAGCCCCAGAGAACATCGGACTGATGAAGCTGCCCGAAATGGTGTTGTTCATGGCGTGCATCAGCATGATGATCAACACGCTCCCGTTGGCGTTGTTGAACACCCAGTTGAAGACGATCGACGAAGCCCAGGATGAAGACGATGTCAGACCAGTGGACCTCTCCCACTATCATCAGCGGCAGGTGCCATACGGCGACACCAACCCAAAGGATCAGGCTGGCAAAGAGCGCCGAACGGCCGACTTGCAGGCGCGGCAGGGCGTAGCCTCTCCAGCCCGGCTCCTCCCAAGTGCCACCTAAGCCGGGGATGAGGAGCAGGATGAAGAACGTCGAGAAGAGGCCTGTCCAGCCGCCCAACTCGACCGACGAGGGAGTCTGGGCGCCCAACAGGACGTTGAGCACTGCTGCGGCAAGGGCGATCGCCACAGGGAGCAAGAGGGCCACCGCGTACCATCTCAGCCCGACGCGCCAGCGCACCATCCGGCGCAGTAACCCCACCACCCCGGTCTTGCCGCTGGTGAGTGCCAGCACCACGAGCGCTGCGAGGAAAGGCCCGAAGCCCACGATCGGCTGGGGGAGGAGGTCAAGAGCGTACAGGATCGATGGCCACCACGAGAGAGCGTAGGCCAGCACGAAGAACGTGATGAGCGGGTGTCTTCTTACCAACGACATGAGGTGTACTCCTTTCCTCACTATCTTTGCAACTGATGAGACTCTATGGCACCGAGGGCAACAGCACACTGCCAGAAGTACCTGGTTAGGGGTACCGGATTCTCTAACGACCGGGAGTAGCGGTACCTGGTAGGGGTGCCCAGTGTAGGGGGTAAGGGACCGACAAAGAGTCGCGGGGATAGAGCTCTCGATAGCGAACTTCCGAGAACCCCTTTTCTACGAGGTTGGGTGAATAAGACTAAGGGCTTGCGCCAATAGGGAGCGTATCCGAAGGCAAACGGGCATGGAGTGCTTCATCATTCGAGGAGTTCTCGAAGCTCTCCGATGCAAAGGAGCGACTCCATGCCCGCAATGCCACCATACATCATCGAGCCCGTCTGGGAGCAGTTCCGCGCTTTGTTACCCGAACGCCGGACCAATCACCCGCTCGGCTGCCATCGCACTCGCATCCCCGACAGGGTGATCTTCGAGAAACTAGTGCAGATGCTGGTGTTCGGCTGCGCGTACTGGCGGATCTCCGACGAGGGATGCTCCGCCACCACCCTGCGCCGCAGGCGCGACGAGTGGATAGAGCTTGGCGCGATGGATGCACTGGAGGGGATCGTTCGGCAAGCCTACGACCGCCTCATCGGTCTGGAGCTCTCCGAGGTGGCAGTGGACTGCTGCAAAACCAAAGCTCCCTGCGGGGGTGAGAAGGCGGGCAGGAGTCCGGTAGATCGCGGAAAGCGGGGCATCAAACGCTCGGTAGCTGTCGACGCCAAGGGGATCCCGCTCGGGATAGTGACCGCTCCCGCCAACCTTCACGACTCGCTGCTGCTGCCGGATACGCTAGACACCGTTCGAGAGTCGGGCTTGTTGGCGGAGGGAGCAAGCATTCGCCTAGATCGCGGCTACGATTCGGAGGCCACCCGCAGGAAGCTGTGGGCTCGTGGCCTGTTGGCGGAGGTTTCGGAGAAGGGGAAGGCCGCTCCGGTGGCCGCCACCGGATGATGGATCGTCGAACGCACAAACTCCTGGCACAATGCCCACAAGAAGCTTGTGTGGTGCACGGAACGACACGCATGCGTGGTCGAGTTCTGGGTGGCTTTCTCGAGCGTGCTCATCATCGTCGCGCGACTCGTCAGAGAAGCTTGGATCCGCTACCGTTGGGAGGGCCGACCTCTCCGCCGACCGTGACCTGTTCGGAAATGTGGGTGCGGAGGGTGGCGCCGGGTTTCGCCCGGTGCAAGTATACGGCGCGATAGCCGGCTAAGAGGAGCCACGATTGTTCGTCGAGAATATACACCGGTCGATGTGGAAGAAGGTAATTCTTCTCCTAACCGGGTTGGTGCTCCTGCTGGGGAGCGGCTGTGGCGGGGATGATGGCAGCAAAGGGGATTCCGCTGCAGGTACCCATACCAACGGAGGTAGCGAGCGAGTATCCACAGCCGATCTTGACGCGGCATTGGAGAAGTCTTTCAAAGAGAGTGATGCGCCTGGGGTGGTGGCCGCGGTGCAGACCCCCGAGTACAGGTGGGTGCGCGCTCTGGGAGTGGCGGACCGGGCTTCCGGGGAGTCGATGACGCCCGGCATGCACCACCGCATAGGCAGCGTCACCAAGACCTTCACCGCCACCTTGCTTCTCAAGGCCGCGGATGAAGGTCTCCTCTCGCTCGACGACACAATCGACAAGTACGTTAAGGGTGTACCCAACGGGGATAAGATCACGCTGCGCCAGATGGCCGACATGACTAGCGGGATCGCCAGCTACACGGAGGACGATCAGTGGGTGAAGGAATGGTCCTCCAACCCACACCAAGTCTGGAAGCCCGAAGAGCTGGCGCAGATCGGCATCAAGGAGTCCCCACTGTTCGAACCCGGTACCGGGTGGTTTTACTCCAACACGAACTACGTGCTGCTAGGTCTGGTTCTAGAGAAGGTAGGGGGCAAGCCCATCGGTGATCTGTACCGCGAAGAGATCATCGAACCACTAGGCCTCAATAATACGTCCTTCCCCGATCCCGCAGACCCTTCCATCCCCGAGCCGCATGCCCAAGGCTACACCCTCCAAGGAAAGTCCTCCGGAGAGAAGCCCATCGACTCTACCGACTGGAGTCCCTCCGAGGCATGGTCGGCTGGCGAGATGATCTCGACAGTAGATGACCTGCTGGTCTACGGGCGAGCGCTCGGCACCGGGAAGGGCCTGCTCTCACCCGAGCAGCAGTCCGAGCGGCTCGACTCGTTCATCAGCGACGTGCCGCCACTCAACCAGCCTCCGCTCAAAGGCGACCTCGCTTACGGCATCGGGCTCGGTAAGGACCACGGGTGGGTAGGGCACAACGGCGAGATACCCGGTTTCAACACCTACCTCTTCTACCATCCGGAACTCGACGCCGTAGTGGTAGTGGAGGTCAACAGCGATATCTCCTCCGGCGACTGTCCAAAGGACGATCCGACCTTGAAGGAGTTTCCGCGAAACATACCCTGTGAGTTACCGGCAGACCGAATCTTCGAAGCGCTCGCCGAGGCGCTGGGCAAGCCCGCGCCATCGCCACCCGAGTAGCTTCTCGAAGACTAAATGGCTGCGCCGATTGACGTGTGGGTTATCTGACAAGAATCAGGAGCGCTCTTAAGTACTCTGATGGCTGCCAAGTATGAGACGATGCCAACCTATTGGCGCAGGCTCTAAGAGGGAGGGCAGGGGCTTCGACACCCCTGCCCTCGTGCCCGAACCCTTAGAACCCAAGCGAGATACGCCGGGTTTCGGAAGCGAAGAGGCCCGAGGAGACCTCCATCTCGAACCCCTTGGCGTCCGGCGGGACCGAGAAGACGACCCTGGCTTCCTGAGACAGCCCAGGGTTGATCCGATCTAGCAAGAAGAGGTCCTTGTTTTCGGGGATGGCGCCGAAGGGGACATCGGACTCGGTCTCGAACTCGCGGCCCTGACCGTCGTAGACGTAGAGGCCGATGTCGGAGACGGACATGGGCTCCTCTCCCATGTTCTCGACCGTGAAGTCGACCATCACGAAGTTGCCCTGCACGGGCTCCTCGAAGCCGCTCGGATCCCTAAGCTCGGTCTCGCGCCACGCCCTAGTCACTGTGTAGGCGGCGTCGCCGACAACGACCTCCTCGCCTATGCCTGCGGGGGCCTTCTTTTGCCCCTGGTCCTGCTGGCCGCCGCCAGCTCCGCCACCTGCGGTCTCGCCTCCGCCACCGCCTATTGCCACCACCGCCACGATGATCAGGACGACCAGCAACCCGACGATGCCGAGACAGCCCAACAAGATGGGGCGTCCCCTGCGCCTTCCGCCGCCCTCCTGTACGGGCGATCCGGGGGCCGCAGCGCCGCCAGTACCGCTCGCTTGCGGAGGAGGCGGCACGGGCACGTCCGCTTCGGGAGTGGGCACCGTCGCTGCCTGCTGCGCTGGGGTGCCGCAGTTTCGACAGAACTGGTCGTCTTGGCTTAGCTCGTTCCCGCAGTTACCGCAGTACCGGCTTGGCGCATCGGCCATGCTTCCCCTTTCGGCCCCGTAAGACAAGCTGTTGTCCGCGCTTGCCCACGTTTCGTATCCACGCAAGACATTCGTGGGTGAGTGCCTCCTGCTAGTGCTATGCGTTGCTCACGGCCTGGAAATACACCGCTCGTGCCGCGTAGCCCCGGTCCAGACGGCTCGGACCCCATGCCGGGGTATGGGCCTACCGCGGGGTATTATCGGGACTCGTGTCCCGGTTTGGGTCTAGCATGCATGACGCATAGGATCGGGACCACGCGGTCTTCCGAGAACTTCTCTTCTAAGACGTTGGGTGAATAAGCCTTCGTCGCGTGCGTTGGGCCTGTCCGAGATGGCATCATACCCTCGTCCGGAGGGCATCGGGGAGGAGCGGTGGGTATGACGCCGAGCATGGTTAGGTGGGGCGGGCTGGCAGGCGCGGCATCCGGGGTGATGTTCTTGCTGTCTGGCATCCTCGCCCTCATCGCGCCGCCGCAGGGGGCTCCGAGTTCCTTGGGCGAGTACCTGCTCAGGGTGGTCATGGTCGTGGCCTTCGTTTTGGTGTTGGCCGCCATAGCGGGCCTGCACGCCGCGCAGGGTCGCAGCGGGAGATACGGGTGGCTCGGGGCGGCGGGCGCCTTGCTGACCTTCGTCGGCTACGCCGTCGTGTTGGTGGCCGCGCACGTCATCACGCTCGCGGGGGGCGAAGCCAGCCAAACCGTCCGCGTCGTGGGCGGTTTGGCCGTGCTCGTGGGCTCGATACTCTTCGGGGCCATGACCATACGCGCGCGGGTGCTGCCATGGTGGTGCGGGGCGCTGCTCATCGTGGGCTTCCCCCTCGGCGCGGTCTTGGAGGAGGCCGTGGCCGTGGGCAGCGAGAACATCGTGCTCGCGATAGTGTGGGGGACGATAGGCTACGCGCTCTTGTCGCGAAGGGACACGGCAGCGGAGCAGCCCTCGCGCGTGAGCTGAACTTCGGAGAACCCTCCTTCCACGCACTCGGGTGAATAGAGGAGGGGCCGATGCTTGCGTACCTGGGCACCAAAGAAATAGCGGATGAAACCACAGGCCCCGAAGACGCGTATTCACAAGGGGATCGTAAACGGACCTGGTACGGCTCCCTGGGGGACGCATGTTCGAGAATAGGCAGATACGAGCTTCTCTCCGTGTCGGCTCCGCCTGCGGGATCTTGGGGACGGTGATGTGGGTCGCGTCGGGAATGCTCCACGATTCGCTCTCGAGCGGCGGGGGTGCCGAGATCATCTTCAGGTACGTGCTAGAGCGACGGCCTGTGGAGAGGAACCTGCGCAACTTCCGTAACATAACGGCGAGGCGGTACGCGTGGATTTGTTGCTGAACCCTGAAGTCTGGGTCGCCTTCTTGACGTTGCTGGCTCTAGAGATCGTCCTTGGCATAGACAACATCGTGTTCATCTCGATCCTGGTGGACAAGCTGCCCGAGGAGAGGCAGGCGCTTGCCCGCCGGCTGGGGCTCGGCCTGGCTCTGGTCATGCGGATCCTCTTGCTCCTCTCTTTGAGCTGGGTCATCGGGCTCACCGCGCCGCTGTTCACAGTACTCGGGCAGGAGATCTCCGGGCGTGACGTGATCCTGATCCTCGGGGGGCTCTTCCTGCTCGGCAAGAGCACCTACGAGATCCACGAGAACCTCGAAGGGGAGGAGGGCCACTCCAGCGCCAGGGTGAAGGCGACGTTCGCCAGCGTCCTGGTCCAAATCATCATCCTCGACATGGTCTTCTCGCTGGACTCGGTGATCACCGCCGTCGGCATGGTCGAGCAGGTCTCCGTGATGATCGCCGCCGTCACGATCGCCATACTGGTCATGCTGTTCTCCGCCGAGGCCGTCGCCGGTCTCGTCAACCGTCACCCCACCCTGAAGATGCTCGCCCTGAGCTTCCTGCTACTGATCGGCTTGGCCCTCCTGCTCGAAGGCTTCGACCAGCACGTGCCAAAAGGCTACATCTACTTCGCGATGGGCTTCTCGGTCTTCGTCGAACTCCTGAACATCCGGGTCCGGCGCCGTCGGGCCCGCTCAGCACCCGTGGAGCTGCATCGGCGCTACGCGAGGTCGGAGGAGGGGTCAGACAGCTCACAACCCTAAGCCACAGAGGCTCATGGGGGTAGCGAACCGGGGCTATGCGAACCTCCGAAGATTCGTTACTCGGGAACTTCAGAGAACCCCTCTTCTACGCACTCGGGTGAATTGCGCTCCTCAGGTGCGCCCTAGCCATCCCCGGACCGCTTCGAAGAAGGCCTCAGGTTCCTCCACGTGCGTGAAGTGGCCGCTGTTTTCGAAGATTACCAACTCCGAGTTCGGGATGCGCTCGTGCATGATCTGCGCTTGGGAGGGCGGGCAGATGAAGTCGTCCCGCCCCACGAGGATGAGCGTGGGCGCGGAGATCTCGCCCAAACGACGGGTGAGATCCCACTCCTCTACGATGGCATCGCCCGCCGCTTCCGCCTCGACGCTGATGACCGTCTTGCCCATCACGCGCTCTGCGAGATCCGCGTCGAAGGTGTGAAAGTACAGCGGCTCTATAAGCTTCCATAGGCGCCAGGACTCGGCTTCGTCCTCCGCGGAAGCCTCCAGCGCCTCCAGCTGCTCTTGGGTTGCGCCCTTGCGCTTGGCGTTGGCCTCTATCTCTTCCCCGTAGTCGAGGGTAGGCGCGGTATCGAGCAGGATCAGGCGGCTTATGCGCTCGGGGTAGCGCAGGGCGTACTCGAGGGCTACGAACCCCCCGAAAGAGTGGCCCAGGCAGGCCACCATCTCGAAGCCCAGCTGCTCGCGCAGGGCGTCGGCGTCGGCGCACAGCTGCTCGAAGGTGATGGTCTCCGAAGGCGGCCTGCCTGAGCGGCCATTGCCGCGGTGGTCGTAGTGGACCAGGCGCAGCACGTCGCTCAGGGGGTCGAGCCAGGGGTGCAGGGCGGAGTGGTCCCCTCCCAAGCCGCCGTGCATAACCAGGCAAGGCAACCCCTCCCCGGCCTCCACGTAGAACAACTCCGTGTCGTTGAGGTGCGCGACTGGCACAGGCTCTCCTCCTTCTGGGCCCGCTTTCCCCGGCGAGCCACTCAGCACCGCTAATGATGCCACCCAAGGAGATTCGAGGCCAACTGCGGAGAACTTCACTTCTAGGCACTCGGGTGAATAAGGGCAAGAGGAAGGGCCGGGGCGGCTCTATGTCCCGGCCCTCGACGACTCCCTTCTTGGCTCCTCTACATGCCGAGGGCTTGCGCCACCTCCGGGGAGAAGTCGGTGTGGTGGTGCACCATCTTCCATCCGTCCGATTCGCGACGGTAGCCGTTCGTCGCGCGCCACTCTATGCGTACCGTCTGGTCTCCGATGCTCGCCTGGCCCTGCTCGGTGCCCAAGGTGAAGGCGGCATCCTCGCTTATGGGAACCACGACCAAGTCATCCAGCGCTACCTGCCCACCGGAGAACGCTTGGGCGGCCTGCTCCCAGGAGTCCCCGACCTCCTCCCATCCGACCATCCGACCCCCGAACGGGTGCATGGCGCTCACGTCCGAGCCGTGCGACCAGATCTCCCCCATCGGCCCGGTATCGCTTTCTTCGAGCACGCGGTTTAGGGCCGCGTAGAACCGCTCGGAGGCCTGCCTGACCTCGTCCTCTGCCGCCATGATGTGTCTCTCCTTTCCTCTTTTCTGACACCCTAACGGGTGCCAACCTTTCTGCCACCAAGCAGTCTACGCGCGTAAGCAAGGGTGATGCATCCCCTATATGGGCTAGAAACGTATCTCTTGCGAACTTCTCAGAACCCCGTACAGGCGAAGTTCGCAGAACACATATTCCACGCACTCGGGTGAATAGGGCGAGATGTGGGGACACGCCCAGGGAGTTGTGCGATAATGCACAAGAAGGAGGCGCACAAGAAGGAGGCCCGGAACTAACAGGGCCTCCCCAGGACGTAATTGTCGCTAGGCGTTGGTTAGTTGCGGCGGTTACGGCGGCGCTTACGCCGGCGGCAACGCCTGCGCTTCTGGACCGTGTTTCTACGGCTGCAGCGCCTCCTTCTCAACCTGTCGGTTCCCATCTCTTCACCCCCTTTAAGAGCGTAACGGCTCGTCGCTCCCATCGGCCAGCGAAAGCGGTAGCAGGCGCGATAGCAGCACGTTCACCGCGCGGCCCTAGTAAGGCCCGCCCGGCGCCTGACCCCTAATTACGGCGGTTGCGGCGGCGGCAACGGCGTTGACAACGCCTGCGGTCCCTGCGGTCGTTCCTGCGGCGACAGCGTCTGCTGCACCTGCGGTTCCTGCGATCGGTTTCCATCTCTTCACCCCCTTTCCGCATCTACTCCCTTTCCATGCGGGCCTGCATAGACCCGCCGATGGGCGCAAAGGTGGCACCTCCCCTGTTGGCTCCTCACATTCCCATGTAACTACTCGCACTTCCCATGTTAACGTCTCGCATCATCCGGATCAACCTACTACGGTTGCATAAGGGCTACCAGGAGTCGCCGATACGACGCCGCTAGCCTAGGCTCCGCCCCACCCCAAGCAAGCCAGGACCGCCACGGAAGTGGTGCCTACCGAGGGGTATTATGAGGAAGACGTGCTCCCCCTACGGGCATGCACCCCTGCCCAGCTTCGCTAGCACCGGTGCCGAACCTAGACCAGATTAGCCCTGGCGCGTTCCTCCGTCGCGTCCGCCCACTCCACCACCGCCTCATCCGGCACGTACAAGTCCATCCCTCGAACGTTGCCGCTCGCGCTCCAGGTAACCAGCACTTTCTTGACGGGGAGACGTTGGATATGGATGACCCACCCGCGATGTATGCGGCCCGCGGAGTCGTACGCCGGTACCGCATCACCTACCTCGATGTCCTTCGCAAGTTTCAAGCTTCGTGGACCCTTCTTCGGAACCGCCACCACCATTGATATGCGCCGACCGTGGCCCCGAAATACACCATTCCTGCCGGAGCACCACGACCTCGGTCCCATGCGTTAGGACCGGGGCTACGCGGACTTCCGAGAACGCGCCTTCTAGGTATTTCGGTGAATAGAGAAGCAGGAGAGAGGAGAGCCGTTGTACTAGGTTGGGCTGGCTTCTTCCCCTTGCCGTCTCGGCTCGGGCATGGCTCCCATCTGCTGCATCATGCCCAGATCGTCCCTTACCCCCCAGTGTTCCACGGCCTTGCCTTCTCTGAAGCGCACGAAGTGCATGTGGTCCTGTCTTACCGAGCGCCCGGTCGGGGGCATGCCCATCAGAGGCCCTTCGTGGGTACCGCTCATCGTCAAGCGCCCCGCTACGACGTCCCCCTCTGCGACCAACTCCTCGATGGTGAAGTGCAGATCCGGGAAGGCGGTTCTCAGCATGATGGCTAGCCCTCGCATCGACTCGGGGCCGCGTTCCCTTCCGGGAGGGGCCTCGTGGTTAATGAAGTCTGGAGCGATCAGCTCATCCGCGACGGCGAGGTGCCCTTGGTTCAACAGTTCCTCGTAGGTACGGCGGAATAGCGCCTTGTTCTCTTCCGACACGACATGCTCCTCGCGTTCTCGCGTTCCCACAGACCATGATGCCATCTGAGAGAAGCCGAAGCGAACTTCGGAGAACATGGCGTCCCCAACGTTGGATGAAGAGGTATGAGGCTAGCGGTTGGTTCGCCACTAGCCCCATCAGCGAAGCCGCTTGCGCATGAAGACGCGCCGGTAGCCCCCGTCGAGCCCGCGCCCGGTCTCCTCGAAGCCCAGCCTGGCGTAGACGGCCAAGTTCTCGTGCATCTTCTCGTTGGTGTAGAGCCGTACCTCCGGCAGGCCGTACGCCGCGGCCTTCCCCTCCGCGAAGGTCACGAGCTCGCGTCCGAGGCCCCTCCCCTGGTGCCCGGGCGCGACGGCCACGTTGCCCAAGAACATATGGTCCTCGGCCGGACTGATCACCAGCACCCCGAGCACCTCCTCGCCCTCGGCCAACACCCACACCTCGCCGGTCCGGATGAGGGCGGCGTAGTCCTCGAGCATCGGCGCTGGCTCCTTGCCGATGCGCTCGACGTAACTCGCGTAGGCCGCACGCACCAGGTCGCGGATCGCCGCGGCGTCACCCGGTTCGGCCGGTCGTATGCTCCTGTCCGCCATAACCTTCCTTTTCACAGAGCGATGTGCGAGGCCGGAAGGATGAACGACTGCTAGCGGCGAGGCAAATTCGGAGAACTCCTACCTTCCACGCACTCGGGTGAATAAACTCCCGTGAGGAAGAAGCGCGTTTCGGGGACCGGGTAAAGGGTAACGTATGTAACGAGGTGGGCTTGTGGCTCACCGAGGTGGGCGGGGTAAAGCGGAGCGCCGACCCGGGAGTTGGTTACGAAACGTCCGATCGGACCGTTAAGCGGGCACGGAGCACGACCTCCACCACGCCGGGCAGAGACCCTGAGAAGGAGGCAAAAGAAGATGGCCACGAGGATGTGCGACGTCTGCGGGATCAGGCCGGCGGTCGTCACAGTGAGGCGGGTTGTTCCCGGGGAAGGCGAGAGGGTTGAGCACCTCTGCGAGATCCACGCCGCGGAGGCAGGGGTCGGGCGTTCGACCTTTGGGGGCAGCTCTCCCCTGGGGGGCGGAAGTCTCTTCGACGACTTCTTCGACAGGTTCTTCGACGAGGAACCCCGTGGGTCTCCCCGCGGGTCTCCCAGCGGGGGCGGGGTAGTCCCCCGGAGGCAGGCAGAACAGGTGGACATAACCCAGTTCTTTAACGACTCCACGGCGGAACTATTGCAGCGTGCGGCCGGGCAAGCCGTCGAGTGGGGCAACCTAGACCTGAGTAGCGAGCACCTCCTTTATGCGGCGCTCGAAGACAACGTGGTGCGGCGCGTGCTCGAAGGAGCGGAGGCAGACCCCGAAGCGATCCGGGCCCAGCTCGAGGAGGAGGCCGATAAAGGCGGGCGCACCGACGTCACCCCCTCCCTGGCCCCCGATGCCAAGCGGGCGCTCTTGGCCGCCTACGAGGAGTCGCAGGCTCTGGGCTCCTCCTACATAGGCCCCGAGCATGTCCTGCTTGCGCTGGCGAGAGATGACGAATCGGAGGCCGGCGACCTGTTGGGTCGTTTCGGGCTCTCGCACACGAGGCTCAGGGGGGCCGTGATGCGCGGGGTAGACACCGCCACGGGCGCCGCCCGCGAGCCGGCGAGCTCCATCCCTACCCTCGACGAGTTCAGCCGCGACCTAACCCAGATGGCCAGAGAGGGAAAGCTAGATCCCGTCATCGGGCGCGCCGAGGAGGTCGAGACCACCATCGAGATCCTCTCCAGGCGCACCAAGAACAACCCCGTCCTCATCGGGGACCCCGGGGTCGGCAAGACCGCCATCGTGGAGGGCCTCGCCCAGAGGATCGTAAACGACGAGGTGCCGGAGACCTTGGTCGACAGGAGGGTCCTCGCCCTGGACCTCTCCGGGCTGGTGGCAGGCACCCAGTACCGCGGCCAGTTCGAAGAGCGTCTCAAGAAGGTCATCGACGAGGCGAGCGAGAACCCCGAGGGGCAGATACTCTTTATCGACGAGCTGCACACGGTGGTGGGCGCGGGCGCGGCTGAAGGGTCGATGGACGCCTCCAACATGCTGAAACCCGCTTTGGCGCGGGGCGAGCTCCACGTCGTCGGGGCGACCACCGTCGACGAGTACCGTAAGAACATAGAGAAAGATGCGGCCCTTGAGCGCCGCTTCCAGCCGGTCCTGGTGGGCGAGCCCTCCGTGGACGACACGATAGACATCCTCAGGGGCCTCAAAGACCGCTACGAGGCCCACCACCGCGTGAAGATAACGGAGGAGGCCATCGTCGCCGCAGCGGAGCTCTCGGACCGCTACGTCACCGACCGCTACCTCCCCGACAAGGCCATAGACCTCATGGACCAGGCTTCGGCGAGGGTGCGCTTGCGGTCCAAGACCAAGCCGCAGGACACCAGGGACCTCGAGGGGGAGGCCAAGCGCCTGCAGCGCGAGAAGGACCAGGCTGTGGCCAACGAGGACTTCGAGATGGCCCGCAACCTAAGAGACGAGATCGCCGGGCTGCAGGGAGAACTCGAAGAGGTCAGAGGCGGGCGCAGGCCCGTGGCCGAGGTCACCGCGGAGGACATAGCCGAGGTCGTCAGCAGGGCCACGGGCATCCCCGTCTCGCAGCTCACCGAGGAGGAGCGCGAGCGGCTCATGCGCCTGGAGGAGCAGTTGCACGAGAGGGTGGTGGGCCAGGACGAGGCCGTCACGGCCGTTGCCGAGGCCATCCGCAGGGCAAGGGCCGGACTCTCGGACCCCAACCGCCCGATCGGCTCCTTCCTGTTCTTGGGTCCCACGGGCGTCGGCAAGACCGAACTAGCCCGAACTTTGGCCGAGGCGCTCTTCGGGGACGAGGCGGCGATGGTGCGCATAGACATGAGCGAGTTCCAGGAGCGGCACACCGTGAGCCGCCTGGTGGGGGCCCCTCCCGGTTACGTGGGCTACGAGGAGGCCGGCCAGCTAACCGAGAGCGTCAGGAGGAGGCCGTATACGGTGCTGCTCCTGGACGAGATAGAGAAGGCCCACCCCGACGTGTTCAACATCCTCCTACAGCTCCTCGACGACGGGCGCCTGACGGACGCGCAGGGCCGGACGGTGGACTTCAAGCAGACGGTGATCATCATGACCTCCAACATGGGCGCACAGAGGATACAGGCCCACGCCCGGCGTGATGAGTCCTTCGAGGAGCTCAAGGACGACATGATGCAGATCCTCAAAAACACCCTTCGCCCCGAGTTCGTCAACCGCATAGACGAGGTCATCGTCTTCCGCTCCCTCGGCAAGGAGCAGATAGGCGAGATCGCTCGCCTCCTGCTCGACCGGACGACGAGGCGCCTGAGGGCCCAGGGCATAGAGGTCGAGTTCACCGAAGGGGCGGTCGGGCTGATAGGCGAAGAGGGCTTCGACCCCGAGTTCGGGGCGAGGCCCTTGAGGCGTACGATACAGCGGCGGGTGGACAACGAGTTGGCCAGCATGGTCCTCTCGGGCTCCTTGGATCCCGGCGACAGGGTGGTTGTCGGCGCTGATGGCGAAGCAGGCGGACTCACCTTCGAGGTCGTCGCGGGGGCGACCGCGGCGGAGCCCCCGGGCGAGGGAGGATGAGCGACGGGCTAGCGAGCCGCCAAGGGCGGAAGAAGGCACCCGGGAGTCGGCGGCCACGAAGGTCTGCAAGCTGGGTTAGGAGAACGCGAAAGAAACGTAGGCTGGGCAGGGGCCACCTGGGCGTCTGGGGCCCCACGGACCACGAGTTCCGACCGGGAGCGGGCCGCCGGTCGACGCGGAAAAGAGGAGCTCTGGACTGTAACTGCCTCCTACCTAGTCGTGGCCTCCTCCCGCTCCTTCACACCCGTACTTCGCGAGATGGACGCGGCCAAAAAGCGCTGAACTTCTGAGAACCTCCTCATTCCACGCACTCTGGTGAATAAAACCGAGATCAAAGCGGGGTTGGTGGAGGCGGGGTCCAACGTTTGATGCTATCCGTGCCGGGTAAGCAGTGAGGAGATGGGGGGCGCCAATGGCCGACGAAACGCGTGCGTCTATTCCTAACGGGGTCCGAACGACTCGGCCCACGCGCGCCGGCTCGGTGGCTCTGGGGCTCATACCAGCTCCCGACACCCCCGAGAAGATCGCCAACGAGATCGCACAAGAGCTCCCCGACCTCCTCGGCAGGCGCGTCGACAACAGCGTGTTCTGGGACGTCTCGGTCGTCGTGGACCCCCTGACCGGCAGCGAGCGCGACGCCCCCGAGATACTCGACATCTGCCGCGAGCGGATGCTCGAGAATGGCTGGGACCTCGCGCTCTTCCTGACCGATCTACCAGTCTACAGGGACGGACGTCTCGTCGCGGCGGACGTGAGCGTACAGCGACATGTCGCGGGGCTCTCGCTGCCGGCCTTGGGAGCTACGCGGCTGCGCCAAAGGGCGCGGGAGGCCACCCTCCAGCTCGTGGGCGAGCTGTACGCGAGGACAAAGGAGCAAGGAGGGGACGATCCTCCCAGGCGAGGTCCGCAGTCGGCCCGGTTCGTGGGCCCCTTCCGAAGGGTCGATCCACCCGACGAGGACATGAAGGAGATGGACGTCGACGCCCGCTTCGCCGCCACGGGGCCGCTCGGGCACATGAGGCTCTGGTCGGGGATGGTCTTGGCAAACCGCCCCTGGAAGATGCTTCCCGCCTTCAAGGGGGCCATAGCCGCGGCCTTCGCCACGGGCGCCTACGCGTTGGTGATCACCACCCTCTGGCTGCTGGCCGACTCCGTGGGTTGGGCGCGTCTACTGCTGTTGATGGTCACGGCGATCGTGGCGATGGTCGCCTGGATCATCGTGGCCCACCACCTGTGGGAGCGCCCCGAGGACCAGGATCAACAAAAGTGGACGGCGCTCTACAACGGGGTGACCGTACTGACCATAACGGTGGCGGTGCTCTCCGCCTACACTATCCTCTTCGCCCTCATCTTCGTCGCGGCGTGGGTGTTCGTGCCGGGCGACTTCTTCCAGACCATCCTCAAGCACCCGGTAGGCTTCGGGGAGTACCTGACGCTCTCCTGGCTTGCGGCCTCCCTGGCGACGGTGGCTGGAGCTCTGGGGGCCAGCCTGGAGGACGAGGACACGGTGCGCGAGGCAGCCTACGGCTACCGGCAGAGGCGCCGCTCCCAGGCGAACGACCGCGAGGACAGCCCGGATGGTTCGTGAAGATGGCGCCCTATGCTCCGTCACGGTGCGCAGGTACAGTGAGTTAGACGATGGGTAGAACTCGGAGCACAAGCGCGACGTATCTGGACCGCGGCCTTCTGCGCGCGGTGCTGCTAGCCTTCGCCCTGTTTTTGGCCTACCGTTTCCTGGCGCAGGTCGCGACGATGGTGCTCCTGCTCGCAGCCGCGCTGCTCCTCGCCGTGATCTTATCGGCGCCCCTCGAGGCTTTGCACCGGCGAAACGTCTCCAGGTCCCTGGCCGCCGCCCTCATCGTCCTGAGTACGCTCGCCGTCCTCGGCCTGGCTGGCTACCTGCTCTTGCCCGCCCTCACGAGGCAGGCCTCCCAGCTCGCCTCGGACCTGCCCAGCGCGCTCACGCAGCTCGTCGAGCGGGCGAGGGAACTCGCACGGGGCTACGGGTTCCAGGTGGGCGGCGGAGGCGGGTTCTCTGCGTCCACCTTCTCGAACGCGGCAGGCCAGGTGCTCGGCGGAGCGTTGGGGCTTTTCGGCAGCCTAGCGTCCCTATTCACTGCCGTGCTGATCTTGACCATAGTGCCAATCTACCTGGCGGCACAGCCCGAGCCCGCGGTCGGGTGGTTCATCAGGTTCTTCCCGCCCGATCGCAGGGACAGGGTCCGGGAGGTCCTCTCGAAGGTCCGCTCCGGCCTGCTCCTGTGGCTCAAGGGCCGGATCGCGGACATGGCCATCGTCGGCATACTCTCGACGGTCGCTCTTTACCTCATAGGCGTCCCCGGGGCGCTCTTCCTGGGCATCCTATCCGGGTTGCTGGCGTTCGTGCCGCTCGTCGGGTCGATCGTATCGGCCATCCCGCCGCTCCTGCTGGCCTTCGTCGTGGGTCCGACAACCGTCCTGTGGGTCCTTGTGGCCTACGTGGCCATCCAGCAGATCGAGGGCAATTTGGTGGAGCCGTTGATCATGCAGAAGACCGCATCGTTGCACCCGGCGGCCGTGGTGACGGTCGTGACCGTTTTGGGCGCGGCCTTCGGCGTGCTGGGCAGCATCCTGGCCGTCCCGTCGGCCATCGTGGCCGCGATCTTGGCCGAAGAGCTGTGGTTCAAGCGGCTCGAAGAGGCGAAGAACGAACCGGATAGGGACGCGGGAAACGACGGAACACCGGAGGAACCTCGCCAAGCAGTCGGGGACGCATAAGCCAACCAACCTCGCAGTCGATGGTCTCGCCAAACGTCCCAGACTTAACGGCGAGGTTTCCTTCCGAAAACCCCCTCAAGGCGAAGGTCGCAAAAGGCCCGTCTACGACGTTGGGTGAATAAGGCTACCAAGTGCTCGGCCGCGCCTGTGCTAGGTTGGCGCTTACCGTTGCGGGTTCTCGCAATGCGGCTGCCCGGAGCCGTTCCACGTCGCGCATCGGTGGCGCGCCGAACAGCCTCTTGTACTCGCGCGTGAAGTGCGATGCGTCGCCGTAGCCCACGCGGTGGCCGGCGCTCGCGGCGTCGATATCTTCGCCGAGCATGAGCCGGCGGGCCTCTTGGAGGCGCATCCGCTTCTGGAACTGCAGGGGGCTCATCGCGGTAACCGCCTTGAAGTGGTGGTGGAAACCCGAGACGCTCATCCCGGACTCTCGTGCGATGTCCTCTATCCGTAGCGGCCGGTCGAAGTCGTTGCTGAGCCGCTCCAGGGCCCTAGCGATGCGGTGGCTGTGGCCGCCGAGGACCGCGATCTGACGGAGCCTGCCGCCCTGCTCCCCCTTTAGGAGCCGGAAGACGATCTCCCGGGTGACGAGCGGCCGGAGGAAGCGGGCCTCCTCGGCGGGCGAGGCGAGGAGCCGGACGAGACGCACCGCGGCGTCCAAGAGGCCCGCGTCCAGCTGGCTCACGTCGAAGGCCCGCACTGCCGCGTTCTCCCGCGGCGCGGGGAGTGAGGCTTCGACCATGACCGAGCCGACGAAGGCGGGGTCGAGCTCTAGGACGACGCCCAGGTACGGCCGCTCCTCGGAGGCCTCGGTGACCCGGGTCGCGGTGGGAAGCGCGGCGGCGGTGATGAGGTAGTGGTCGGCGTCGTAGCGGTAGCACTCGTCGCCCAGCAGCACCTCCTTGGAACCCTGCGCTACCACGCAAAAGGCGGGTGCGGAGACGCCGTGATCCTTCGGGGTGGGCGAGGACCGGCGGAGCAGCCGGAGCCCCCCCGGCGCCTCGACGGCCCCGTCCTCGTCGACGGCCCGAGCGACGCGCTCCACCAGCTCATCACGGGCGGCTTGCGCCCCGCGCGTCTCTCGTTCCGATGGTGGAAGGTTCATCAAGTCCATAGGGTAGCCGCTTCACTTTTACCTGCAACACCCGTCTCCGAGGTTTGCAGGATCGTACAACTATCCTCGACGATAGTTATACCTCCTGCTTCCCGGGCCTCCTACAATCGGCTACGCACAGAAAAGAGACGGAGGCAGACATATGAGGCATTCGTGGCTGATGTTCGGCTGGAGCGCGCTACTAATCATCCTCTTGTTACCGGCGAGCGATGTGCTGCGGGGCTCCGCCGTATTTTGTTTGTTCCTCGCTCTAGGTTTCATGGACATCCTTATCACGGCGCGGGAGAGTCCAGAGGAAGTCGGTCCCGACCTCAAAAAGTAATCTGGGCTTTTGAACTATAAGAGCTTCGACGCAACGCCGGCCGAGACGGCGTATAACGAGGACGCGACCCAGCCCTCGATGTTCGGAAGGAGATAATTCGTGCGAGGAACAGTTCTTTACGGTGCCAGGGACGTGCGCTCCGAGGAGCTCCCCGACCCGACGATCGTCGAGCCTACCGACGCCGTCATCCGTTTGCCGGTCACCTGCGTGTGCGGCTCGGACCTCTGGCCCTACCGCGGCGCCGACCCGGTGACGCAGCCGACACCGATGGGTCACGAGTACGTGGGCATCGTCGAGGAGGTCGGCAACGAGGTACGCCTGATCGAGCCGGGCCAGTTCGTCGTCGGCTCGTTCTTCGCGTCGGACAACACCTGCGAGATCTGCCGGGCCGGCTACCAGTCGTCCTGCATCCACCGTCAGCCCGGCGCCCCCACCGGCGCACAGGCGGAGTACGCCCGCATCCCGCTCGCCGACGGCACGCTGGTCGCCACCCCGGATATCCCGTCCGACGACCTGATCCCCAGCCTGCTGGCGGCCTCCGACGTGCTCGGCACCGGCTGGTTCGGCGCCGTGGCGGCCGAGGCCGGTCCGGGCAAGACCGTCGCGGTGGTAGGCGACGGCGCGGTCGGCCTGCTCGCGGTGCTCGCCGCCAAGCAGTTCGGCGCGGAGCGGATCATCGCGATGAGCCGGCACGATTCCCGCCAGCGGCTCGCCCGGGAGTTCGGCGCGACCGAGATCGTGAGCGAGCGCGGCGAGGAGGGCGCTGCACGGATCAAGGAGCTCACCGGCGGACTCGGCGCGCACTCGGTCGTCGAGGCCGTCGGCACGCAGGAGTCGATGATGCAGGCCATCCGCTCCGCGCGGCCCGGCGGTCACGTCGGGTTCGTAGGCGTTCTCCACGGCGTGGAGATCCCGGGGGAGGAGTTCTTCTTCTCGCACGTGCACCTGCACGGCGGTCCCGCCCCGGTCCGGCGCTTCCTGCCCGAGCTGGTCGACCTGATCTGGAACCGGGAGATCGACCCCGGCAAGGTCTTCGACCTGACCTTGCCGCTCGAGGAGGCGGCGGAGGGCTACCGCGCGATGGACGAGCGCCGCGCGATCAAGACGCTGCTGCGTCCGTAAGGATCGGCCCGCGAGCGCGAGCCACGACGTACTTCCGAGAACAAGATTTACCCGAAGGTGGGTGAATAGGGCTAAGGAAGGGGGCACGACGCTCCGGCCCCCGGAAAAATTCCCCGCTGCCTCGACGCCGCGTTACGGGGCAGTGGCGCAGATCGCGAAGGCGCTCACGCTCCACCCGGAGGCGGTCGGCTCCTCCTCAAATGCTGCCACATTGACGGCCTTGGAAAGGGGGGTCACCTCATCTACCACGACGTTCGTTTCTTCGTTCGGAGAGGGTCCCTCTTTGCCTCCGAAGAGGTCGTAGCCGGTACCCACGAGGACCTTCCCGACCGGGCACTCCGCTCTCGCGCCCTTTTGGGACTGCGAGTCGGAGTCGCTCGTAGCGATGACCCGCTGCAGGCCGTTCACCCCGATCCGGTCCGCGCCCCTGCCGTCCAGCTCGTCCGCGTTTAGGTTGGTGACCCGGCCGTCCGAGTTGACCCTCATCGGCGCCTCCCCGGGGTTCACCGTGAGGTTTAGCGCCTGGTCGTTGAGGCCGGGGTTGGTGTTCGCGACCTGCATGGCCGCCCCGTTTACGTTGCCGGTGAGCTTGGTGAGGGCGCTCGCCACGTTGGTCTGCCCCAGGACGAAGTTGCCCCCGGTAGCCCCGAAGGCCACCGACGCGGCCCCGAACACCAGCGCCAGTATCACGGCCAGCCCCACCGCGAACACCGTCGCCCTCCCTACCCACATCACCTTGCTTGCCGCGCTCCTCAACATGGCCATCGTGCCTCCTCGTCTTCGCTCCGAACGACGTAGGCATGTTAGGGGGCAGAGGGGGGCGGGATCATCCGTAACCCTACGCAATCTGGTTACTTAGAGCTTGCGCCAATAGGTCATGGTCTGCGAGTGGGTCGGCCCTCCCAGCGGTAATGAGTCCAGGCTTTTCGGACGAGCCTTCCCACGATGATGATCACGTTCGAGAAAGTAACCCAGAAGTTCACGACGCGCCCCCGTCGCTCCGTGCACCACACGACCTTCTTGTGGGCGTTGCTCCACGAGTTGGTCCTCTCCACGACCCACCATTTCGTGGCCCCAAGAGGGGAAGGCTTGCCCTTCTCGGAGATCTCACCCACTAAGCCACGGTCCTCCAAGAGCCGGCGGGTGAGGCTCGAGTCGTAGGCGCGGTCGAGGTGTACGCTAACCGGCTCGGGCGGCAATCCGAGCGCCTCCAGGGCGTCCAGGGTGGGGGCCAGAAGCGGCGAGTCGTGGCGGTTGGCCGGGGCCGCCACCACCCCGAGAGGGATGCCACAGGCGTCCACCATCATCGAGCGTTTGATGCTCTGCTTTCCCATGTCCACTGGACTTCTTCCCGCTTTCTCGCCGCCGCACGGAGCCTTGGTGATGCAGCAATCGACGGCCACCTCGGCCAGATCGAGACCTATGGCCCGGTCGTAGGCTTCGAGCGCCATATCCTCCAGAGCGTCCATCAGACCGGCCTCGATCCACTCGTCGCGCCTGCGACGCAGCGTAGTAGCCGAGCACGACCCATCAGCGATTCTCCAGTAGGCGCAGCCAAAGACCAGTACTTCAACCAGCTTCTCGAAGACCACGCAGTCGGGTATGCGGGGCCGGTGGCAGCCGAGCGGATGATCCACTTTTCTTTCAGGCAGCAGGGCGCGAAACTGCTCCCAGATAGGATCGATGATGTATGGTTGGATGGCGGGCATGGAAATACACTCCTTCACATCGGGAAGCTTCGATAACTCCCCGGATGATCGAGCAGCCCGTGCCCACCTTACAAATGGTGTTCTGAGTCCCTATTGGCGCGGCCTCTTAGGAGAACCGAATCCATCCAGCGAAGGAGGAAGAGATGGCTGACATCTATAGGCGCAGACGAGGAAGGGATACCTGGCAATTCTGCAGCAACTGCTCCAACTGGCCGACCAGCGACTACGTCGAGCGGGACAGCAAGCACACCACGGGCGACCTGTGCGACCAGTGCGAGGCCAAGCAGCGTAACGGCAACTGCCGCTGATCCTGCTTAGATGAAGCGCGGGAAGGATAGAGAGGAACACAGCTACCTCGGGGTCTGGGACCCCGCGGGCGGCGAGACACGCGAGGGGAGCGGGCTCCCGGTCGAGGAGGGCCAGGAGGAGATCCGCATCGTGACTAGGCTACTGCGAGGCGAGGGAAAGGACCAAGAGATCTCCAAGGGAGAGCTCAAAGGCGCCGTGGAGGACCCGGATCTCTTGGTCTGGGTAGAAGTTCTCTATCCGCGAGAAGGGGCCGCGGCCCTGTTGCGTGACTCCCTGGAGCTAGGGGCCCTGACCGTCGAGGACTGCATGGAGCCCCTGAGGATGCCGAAGATGGATGTCCTGCACGGCGATGCTTCTGGCGGGGCAGGGGGAGCGTTCGTGGCGGCGTTCGCCGCCCGCCTGGAGAACGAAGCCGGCGGGCCGCGCCTGAGGGCCTCGGAGGTGGACCTCGTGGCGGGTCCGAGGTACCTGGTTACCCTGCGCGACGGGCCCGTCGATGAGGTCGAGAGGCGACTGGACGTACTGATGCGTTCCCCGGAGCCGGGAGCCTCGGGCGCCGCACTCGCGCACGCGGCCTTCGACGCCCTCGTCGACGGCCATCCGCCGGTTATGGTGCGGGCCTCGACGATCGCCGAGGAGCTCGAGGAGGTGCTGGATCCCAGGGACGAGCGGTCCTCTATTTCGGCGCTGGAGGCGCTCATTACCCTGCGGAGGGACTTGCTGGCGTTCCGCCGCCTGGCAGTCGCCCAGAGCGAGATCCTTCGTCGCCTGGCGCGAGTCTCCCCGGAGGTGCGCGAGTATCTCTCGGATGTCGCAGATAATCAGCGGGAAGCCGTGGACATGGCCGACGCGAACAGGGACTACATAGAAGGGGCCGTGGAGGCCTACCGCGTGCGTCGCGACGAACGGAGCGACGCCGGGATACGGAGGCTCACGATCCTCGCCGGGATCATCGGCCCACTCACTTTGCTCAACGGGATCTACGCTACCAACTTCAACACACCTGGTACGCAAGCACCGTGGAGCTTCTGGGCTTTCATCGGGGTACAGGTCGTCTTCCTGATCCTGGCCGTACTCTACCTTCGCAGACGCGGCTTGCTCTGACGCGCCGCGGACTCACATCAGGACGACGGGCTCGAAGCCGTGGTCCTCGGAGAGGCGCGTGATGAGATACTCGGCGTCATCGGAGAGGTCAGAGGTGATCTGGAAGTAGGCCGTCTGGGGGAAAGAGTCTTCCGGGTCTGAGCCAACGTGCTCGTAGTCGGCGCCCATCTCGTCCAGTAAATTCCGCACGAGCTCGAGGTCATCCTCGCTCCGGATGTTGCCCACACGCAGTACGGTTTCGCCCACACCTGATGGCTACCCGATATCCCGCTCTGTAGACCGGCGCATGTTAGAGGCCGCGCCAATAGGCGGGTAGCATATGTGCCAAGGGGCAGTCGAGAGACTTTGCGCAGCCCCTCACAGTTGTGATGTGCGAAAAGTGGCCCGCCTATTGGCGCAAGCTCTTAGAGTGGCGAGTCATGGCGGTTGGCCAGGGCTATGACGATCCCGAGGGGGCTGCCGCAAGCATCCACGACCATCGAGCGCTTGATGCCTTGGTTACCTCGATCCACCGGACTCCTACCCGCCATCTCGCCGCCGCAAGGAGCCTTGGTGATGCAGCATTCGACAGCCAGGTCGGTCAATTCGAGGCCGAGAAGGCGATCGTAGGTTTCCAGAGCCATCTGCCGAGGATCGTCCATCATCCCGGCTTAGATCCACTCGTCACGTCTGCGCCGCAGCGTGGTCGCTGAACACCGCTCATCGGCGATCCGCCAGTAGGCGCATCCAAAGACCAGCACCGCGACCAATTTCTCGAAGACCACCCTGTCGGGTATACGAGGTCGGTGGCAGCCAAGTGGATGATTGGTTTTCCGCTCAGGCAATAGAGCACGGAACTGCTCCCAGATAGGCTCGATGATGTAAGGTTGGAGTGCTGGCATGAGCACAGGCCATCACGATGGACACCTACTCCCACGTGCTCCCGGGCATGGACGACGGCCTCGCCGACGCCATGGAAGACGCCCTTTCCTAGACGTTACTGTAGTAACAACTGTAGAAGCCCCCGTCCTTATGGCCGGGGGCTTACGCTATGTGCCGATTTGCAGGGCTTTAGTGAGTGGCGGGACCCGGATTCGAACCGGGGACACCATGATTTTCAGTCATGTGCTCTACCAACTGAGCTATCCCGCCGGGTAAGGCAGCGGCGTGATTCTACGGCACAGGCAAACGCCTATCAAGCGGGCGAAGGGATCCCCCGCCGGGAGCTCGCCTAGTTCTCTGAGGAGAAGCGATCCAGGCCGAAGGCCGACTCGACCATCTCCTTCGCCATCGCGCCGACGACGGCCTTGGGCTGCTCTCCGGGCTCGAAGAAGGCTATGGTGGGGATGGAAGATATCCCGAACATCCCGGCCAGCGAGGATTCGGCGTCCACGTCGACCTTCGCCACCTTCACGGAGCCATCGTAGTCGCGCGCGATCTCGTCCATCACAGGGGCGACCTGCCTGCAAGGCGCGCACCACGCTGCCCAGAAGTCCACGATAACGGGCACCTCGGAGTTCAGTACCTCCGCCTCGAACGTATCTGCGCTGACTGCTACGGGCTGGCTCACCGTCTTACCTCCAGATTGCTTGTATCTGATATCGAGTATAGCTTACCGTCAAGCGATCGAACCTCTGCGACGGGAGCGGGAGCGACGGGACTCGAACCCGCGGCCTCCGGCGTGACAGGCCGGCGTTCTAACCAACTGAACTACGCCCCCGCGTGGGCCACCCCTACCTCGGGATGAAGCAAGATTCTAGCAGATGCAGGACAAGGGGTCAGGTCCCCGGCTCAAGATTTTCGTGGGCTCAGTAATTGCGGTTTTCGCGCCGATCGCTCCTCCCCCCTACCGCTAGTCTTGCTGATGTCAGGGTCGACCGAACTTTCGCGAGCCTTCGAACGACGGCGGGATGGCGGGATCCCGGCCTGGAGACTATGATGGCCGGAGGCGGAGGGGGTGAGCGAGAGGGAGAGGCAGCCATGCACGAGCAAGAGAACCTCCGGGTGGTCCACAAGGCCTACGAGGCGTTCGGTCAGGGCGACGTGGCGGGTGTTGTCTCCACGCTCACGGACGATGTGAGCTGGTACACCCCGGGACCGCCCGATGTCGTCCCCTACGCCGGCCAGCGAACGGGGCACGACCAGGTGAGCGGGTACTTCGCGGCGTTCGGCGGGGCCGTGGACGTGACGGAATTCGAGCCACGAAACTTCTTCGCCAAGGACGACATGGTCGTCGTGCTCGGGCACTACGCCCTGACCGTCAAGAACACGGGAAAGTCCGTGGCGACCGACTGGGTCCACGCCTTCACGCTGACAGGCGGCAAGATCTCGAAGTTCGAGGGCTACGAGGACAGCGCCGCCGTGCTCGCAGCGTTCACCGCGGATCCCTGACGCGCCTTACGTTCACAGCCGCTCTGCCAGGTGAGATCATGCATCTTTCGCGGTGACAGCCACCTCGACAAACAAGACTTCGCGGTTTTCGTGTGCGACGTAGAGTGCGAGTATGCTACAGTTGTACCTCGATTCACAACCTTTTGGTCGTAGTGGAGCATGGGAAAGGGCAAGAGACCTACGGCAAACAGTGCGCTGGCGATCCTGAGCGCAGTAGCAACTGCGGGCGCGGCCGCTTACCTGGGAGCATTCGAGAGCCTGAATGCGTGGGCTGGCCGGCTCTGGCCCGGGCAACCCGGTTGGTTGCTCGCCGTCTCGTGTGTCCTTGCTGCTGGCCTGGCGATCTACTGCTGGCTCCTTAGGTCGCGGCTTAGATCAACGTACGCGCGGCACGATGGCGCCGCCACCAGACTCGAGCGCGAGGTCGCCGAGCTGCGGCGCGCCGGCGAATCGACGCGGAGGACCGCGGCAACCTACCGAGGGGTCGTGGCGAACCTGCCCGTTGCCCTGTTCGCGGTCGATCCCGAGGGGGTGTTTACCCTCACGGAGGGCACGGACCTGGAGATCCTGGGCCTCGAACCCGAGAGGGTAGTCGGGAGATCCATCTTCGAAACCTACAACGACGCTCCGCAGGTAGTTGAGACCATACGCCTCGCGCTAGCGGGCCAGGCGTCCGGAACCATCATTGAGGCGGGCGGGCGGGCGTTCGAGACCCGTTGCTCGCCCTTGCGAGAAGCTGGCGAGTTCTCTGGCGTGCTCGGGGTTGCGACCGACGTCACGGAGCGCAGGCGAGCCGAAACAAGGCTGCGCGAGGCCGAAGCGCGCTACCGCACGCTGGTGGAGCAGATGCCGGCGATCACCTACGTGGAGGAGCTCTCGAAAAACGGCAAGGTTCTCACGTACAAGAGCCCGCAGTACGAGGCCATGGTCGGGCATGCCCCTGTCGAGGGGCTCCCGAACCCTGAGCAATGGTCCAAGGTGATTCACCCCGACGACCACGAGCGTGTGTTCGCGGAGGACGCGCGCACCGACGAGACCCTCGAGCCGTTCCTGATGGAGTACCGGATGGTTGCCGAGGACGGACGGGTTCTCTGGGTGAGAGACGAGGCCGTGGTAGTGCGCGACGAAGAGGGCGTGCCACTATTCTGGCAGGGCGTCATCCTCGACATCACCGAGCGCAAGAAGGCAGAGGATGCGCTCAGGGAGAGCGAGCGGCGGCTCTCGACGCTGCTGGCCAACGCCCCGGCCTACCTCTACCGGTGCCTCTACGAGCCCGGGTGGCCGGCCGAGTTCGTCAGCGATTACGCCCTCGAGCTCACGGGCTACACGCCGGCCGATCTGATCGACGGTAACGTACTCTTCGGCGACCTGATCGCGGAGGAAGACGGGCAAAGGCTCTGGGACGAGATCCAGGAGGCGGTGGCAAGACACGAGCGCTACGCCCTCCGCTACGCCCTCAGGCGCAAGGACGGAGAGGTGAGGTACGTCGAGGAACACGGCCAGGGAGTCTACGATGAGAGAGGCAGCGTCGTGGCCCTCGAAGGCGTCGTTCACGACGTCACCGAGCGTGTCCGATCGGAGACCGCCCTTAGGGAAACCGAGCAACGCTACCGTACGCTCGTCGAGCAGATCCCGGCCGTGACCTACATAGACAAGGCCGACGGCAGCGACGACCCGCTTTACACCAGCCCGCAGGTCGAGCAGATGCTCGGCTACACACCCGAGGAGTGGCTCCAGGGACGCCTGTGGCCCGAGCGCCTGCACCCCGACGACCGCGAACGGGTGCTGGCCGCCGACCAGCGCTTCGAGTCAGGCGAAAAAGAGCGCTTCGTCGAGGAGTACAGGCTCCTGTCCAGGGACGAATCGGTGGTCTGGGTACGCGAGGAGGCGGTAGCGCTCAAGGACGAATCTGGCAAGACCGTGCTCTGGCAGGGGGTCATCTTCGACATCACCGAGCGCAAGGTGGCCGAAGATGCGCTCAGGGAGAGCGAGGCCATGCTGGCCGAGGCCCAGCGCATGGCCCACCTCGGCAGCTGGGAGTGGGATCTGCGAACCGACCGGGTGAGGTGGTCGGATGAGACATTCCGCATCTACGGCTCCGCGCCCGAGGCGCTCGTGCCTTCGTTCGAGAAATTGCTCGAGGTGGTGCATCCCGACGACAGGCAGATGCTGCGCGAGCACATCGACGCTGCTTTGCTGGAGGACAAACCCTACGACCTCGAACACCGCATCGTCCGGCCCGGCGGCGAGGTCAGGGTTGTGCATCGCCACGCAAAGGTGCTGCGCGACGACACCGGCAAACCCCTCAAGATGGTCGGGACCGTCCACGACGTCACGGACCGTAAGGCCCTCGAGGATCGCCTGGAGCACCTGGCTCTGCACGACCCCCTGACGGGTCTGCCAAACCGAGCCCTTTTCACCGACCGGGTGTGGCAGGCCGTGGCCCGTGCCAAACGAAGGCAGCGACCCTTCGCCGTTCTGTTCATGGATATCGACAACTTCAAGGTCATAAACGACTCCCTCGGCCACGCGGCCGGCGACAGGGTGCTCAAGGCGGCAAGCAAGCGGATAAAGGACGCTCTCAGACCAGAAGACACGGTGGCAAGATTTGGCGGCGACGAGTTTATCCTGCTGCTCGAGGACACGGATGCGGCGGACGCCACCCACGTCACGGAGCGCGTCCAGGAGCAACTGCGGGCTCCGTTCACCATCGACGGGCGGCGGCTGTTCGTCACGGCGAGCGTCGGCGTAGCGGTCGGCGGATTGAATGGCAAGGGCACGACGGACATCCTGCGCGACGCCGACGTGGCGATGTACCGGGCGAAACATTCTGGCAAGGCTCGCTACGCGGTGTTCGAGGAGGCGATGAACGCGCGGGCCCTCGAGCGCCTGGAACTCGAGCACGACCTCAGGCGCGCGATAGAGCGAGGGGAGCTAAAGGTTCAATACCAACCCCAGATGTTGCTGGACGTAGACGTCCAAAGGTACCTCAGGTCCGTGGGGAGCCGGGCGATCATCGCCCGAACCGCCACCAGGGCGCCCCGGATAACAGGTCTGGAGGCGCTCGTTCGCTGGGAGCACCCGCAGAGGGGCCTGCTTCGACCCGACGAATTTATCCCTATCGCCGAGGAGACGGGCCTGATCTTCGAGATCGGTGAGGTGGTGCTCGGGGAGGCATGCCGCCAGATGAAGAGGTGGCACACCCTCTATCCGAGCGACCCGCCCCTCGCCGTGTGCGTTAACCTATCGGCCAAGCAGTTCGGTGAGCCAAGCCTGACGGATACCGTACGCCGCATACTCTCGGAGACCGGACTCGACCCGACCTGTCTGCACCTTGAGATCACGGAGTCAACGGCTATGGGCAACGCTCCCGCCACCGCCGCCACCCTGGCCGAACTCAAAGAGGTCGGGGTGCGCATGATCATAGACGACTTCGGGACCGGGTACTCTTCGCTGTCCTACCTGGAGCGCTTCCCTGTCGACCGGGTCAAGATCGACCGCTCGTTCGTCGCGAAGCTCGGGAGCGATCCAGGCACCACCGCGCTGGTCTCCGGGATGATCCAGTTGGCGCACACCCTGGACCTGGAGACGATCGCCGAGGGTATCGAAACACGCGTGCAGCTCGATCGTTTGCAGCAGCTGGGCTGCGACCTGGCCCAGGGATTCTACTTCTCGGAGCCTGTCTTCGGTGATGAGGTGGACGGGCTGCTGGATCCTGATGCTACCACCAAGTAGCGGATCCGCCGAATCACGCATGATCGTAGCCTTTGCCCAAGATGCTCCACAGGCTGGGAAGCCCGATCCTACCCGGAACCTCTTGAACGTGGATGATGATCCAAGCTTGACCGTGCCCCGTATTTGATCTCGCAACGGGTGTACACTAGCATCTGTACATACGAGTGGAGGCTCAGAACCTCGCCCCCAACATGGGCGCCCACCTGGGGCGAGCGGAGCTAGTGGCGCAACCGACTACTCACGAGGTCACGTAGGCCTCGGGCGGCCGGTTTTTTCGTCGGCCCGAAAGGACGAGTGCGAGCAGCACCTCTCCTGCAGGGTTCCGCGTGGCTAACCGCCCGGAAGCGAGGCTTTCGAGAGAAGGGAGCACGCGGGTGCGCCAGAACAGCGGCGATAGTGGCACGGCTGCGAGGAGCTGAATGTGGCGCCACACAAGAACGGTGGTGATGGTATTGGCGCTCTGCGTGCTGGTAGTCGAAGCATTTCTGCTCTTCAGATGGTACGACCGATACTTCTACCCCGACGCGTCCACGTCGTCAAACGGCTCCGCCGGCGCGGTCTCGGCTCTCGAGAAAGGTACCGAGGAGACCACGCGCGACAACAAGAAGG
Source organism: uncultured Rubrobacteraceae bacterium (assembly GCA_963800975.1). Classification (GTDB taxonomy): domain Bacteria; phylum Actinomycetota; class Rubrobacteria; order Rubrobacterales; family Rubrobacteraceae; genus JALYGY01. The sequence goes on from CAWDDB010000008.1 coordinate 702,724, forward strand.
CGAACCTAGACGGGAACGCCGAGACCACATTCGAGCATACCGCTACGGACGACAACAGCCGAGGCGACTACACCTACCTGAGCGACCCGCTGGTCGACGGCGACTCGGACGCCATCGTGCTCGCCTTCCCGGTCGGGAGCCAGGAAAGCGCCAGTGCCAGTGCCAGCGCTAGTGCCGCTGCCTACGACCACAACATTGGCGTCTGGTACGAAGGCCGGGACAAGAAACGGTGGGCTATCTTCAATCAGGACCTGGCGGCTGTGCCAGCGGGGACGGCGTTCGAGGTGGTCATCCCGGCGGCGTCAGAGAGCTTCGTCCACCGCGCCGGGCTCTCCAATACCGTAGGAGACACCACGTATCTGGACGACCCGCTCACCAACGGCCGCCCGGACGCCGCCGTGTCGATCACCCAGAACTGGAACCCCGGGGGTGGACGCGGAGTCTACAACAACCACCCCGTAGGGGTCTTTTACGACAGGGACGTTGACCAGTGGGCTGTATACAACAGGGACGGCGCGAAGATCCCTGACAGGGCTGCCTTCAACGTCGTCGTCTCCACAGGCGAGCTTACCTAGGGGAGCTATCCGCCGGTATCTTCGAGCTTGGATTTCCAGCGGGTAGCCGATCAGGTTTTCAGCGCAGACCGCGCCGATTTACCCTAGTCGGGGGCGAGTCCTCTGCTGGTCACAGCTCGGACACCGCCGTCTAGCTCTTGGCTGCACGTTCGGTCCCAGGCGGCGTTGCACAAGAAATCGCACTTGAAAAAACGAACGGTTGCTTGAGCCGCGTATTAGGTTCGGGGAAGGGCAGGGGCTGCTAAGTTCCGGCCCTCTGAACTTACCGGCTACGCAACTTGTCCTGTAGGCCGCTCCGTACGGGTTCTCCGACGTTCGGGCCAGCTGCGCGTAAAATTGAGTAACCCGAATGCGTAACCTTACGCATGCGTCCACCCACCTTCGTAGTCTACTCTGCCCTCGTCGTGCGAAACCGAAGAAAAGGAGGAGTCTGCTATGAGTGATGAAGGGAAAGGCTACTTACTGGCCGGGCAGCTTTCGGAGCTCGAGCGGCTGCAACTGCAATCGCGTGTCTGGGAGCCCACCGGGCGACAGTTGCTGTCGCAGGTCGATGGAGGCTCGGGCGGGTGGGTTCTGGATGTCGGCTGCGGAGTCATGAGCTGGCTCCGGATCCTTAGCGAGTGGGTCGGCCCCTCCGGACGGGTGGTGGGCACCGACATAGACGAACACCTGCTGGATGCCGCTCGTTCATTTCTCGAGTCGGAAGGGATCTCAAACGTGGATCTGGTGGTCGATGATCTATTCGACACCAAGTTGGAGCCGCGGTCCTTCGATCTCGTTCATGCCCGTTTTCTCATCGCGCCTCTAGGCCGTGGTCGCGAACAGGTGGCGGCGCATCGGCGCCTGGTCAAGCCCGGTGGTTGGCTGGTTCTCGAGGAGTGGGATACGAGCTCCTGGCACTTCAATCCACCCGCCCCCGCAGCCGAGCGGCTGATCCGATTGCTGTACGAGATTTTCGCCACCCGAGGCGGGGACGCTGGCCGCGAGCTCCCGGAGCTTTTTCGCGAGATCGGCATCGCCGACCCCGGGATCGATGCGCATGTGATCGCGCTGAAGCCAGGCCACCCCTATCTGCGCCTGCCGCTTCAGTTCAGCGTGTCGCTTGAGCGTCCGCTGTTGCAGACCGTGGGTGCTGATGAGCTTGCGTCCCTGCGCCGGGCCGCCGAAGCGGAGTTGGCCGACCCGGCAAGGTGGGGAACGACGTTCACCGTGGTCCAGGGTTGGGGCAAGGTCGAAGGCGGCAGTTAAGACTCGTCTGTCCTGGCACCCTGAAATTCCTCCCGCGCTATGAGCACGACCGCACGCTTGTCCCGGTTGGCGACCGATATCAACTTCCCAAACGCAGTGCATCCCTGAGCTTCGCTTCTCCGCCACGCTGGGACAGGAGCCGGAGGTCAAGCTAGCGCTGGTCTAGTGGCTACGGCCCTTCCTCTTCTTGCCCTTATTCACCGAGTTGCCTAGTAGGCAAGAGCAGCGGAAGTCTAGGACTCCCGCTGCTCTACAAGCTCCTTCTCGATGCGCTCCCTGATCTCGTCCCGCACCTTCCGGAATACCGCGAGCCGCTCCTCCTCCGAGCCCTCGGCGCGAGAGGGGTCCTCGAAGGACCAGTGCAGCCTGCTCGCGGCCCCGGGGAAGAACGGGCACGACTCGTTCGCCTCGTCGCAGACCGTGACCACGTGGTCGAATGGCTCCTCCACGTAGCACTCCAGGGTCTTGGACTCCTGGCCCGAGATGTCCACCCCGACCTCGTCCATCGCCCTGATGGCCAGCGGCCTGACGTGCGTCGCCTCCGTCCCGGCGCTGTGGACCTCGTAGCGGTCCCCGGCGAGGTGGCGTAGTAGGCCCTCGGCCATCTGCGAGCGCGCGGAGTTGTGGGTGCAGAGGAACAGGACCCTCGCCCGCTCCCCCGCCTCAGCAGCAGCCACCGGCCGCGCTCCGCTTCTCGCCGCCGGAGAGCAGGCGGTCGGCGGCCTCGCCGAGCAACCCGGTCGCGGCCTCCCGGTCCAGGGAGTAGAAGGCCCACTTCCCGCGCCTCTCCTCGCGCACGAGCCCCGCGTCCTTGAGCTTCCTCATGTGGTAGGAGACCTTCGACTGGCCCATCCCGAAGTGCTCCTCGAACTCGCAGACGCAGATGCCCTCGTCGCTCTCCTCGGCCGGGACGCCCGAGCCGGAGAAGTCGCAGCAGCCCCTCCCCTCGGCCATCATGGCGAGCATCCTCACCCGTATGGGGTCGGAGAGGGCGCGGCCCAGCGCGACGAGCCGATCCACGCCCTTACCCCGGGCGTCCCCGCGGGCGCCGTTCTCCTCGACGACCCGGAGCTCCTCGGCGCTCAAGACGTGCCCCCGGCCGGCTTGCGGCCTCGGACGAACGCGCTAGCCAGCTCGACCCCAGCCGTGGCCGTCGCGGTGTCGCCGCAGCAGCCCGATCCGCCGCAGCATCCGGGCGCGAGCTCGGCGCCGACCAGCTCCTCGTCGTAGGTGTGCGTGACCTCCACCGAGACGTCCTCGAAGCCGGCACCGCGCAGCAGCCCCTCGTACTCGTCCTTCTCCAAGGCGCCCGAGACGCAGCCCGCCCACGACTCTATGCTCTCCACCACTTCGGCCGGGAGCTTGCTCTTGTCGCCCAGGAACACCATGTCAGAGACGGCGAACCGCCCGCCCGGCTTTAGGACGCGGAACGCCTCGCCTATCACCCTGGATTTGTCCGTCGAGAGGTTGATGACGCAGTTGGAGATCACCACGTCCACGTGGTCCTCGGGAAGCGGGATCTCTTCGATGTTCCCCTTCAAGAACTCGACGTTCTCTGCCCCCGCCTCTGCCCGGTTCTTCTCGGCCAGCTCGAGCATCTCGTCGGTCATGTCCAGCCCGTACGCCTTGCCGCCAGGCGAGACCCTCTTGGCCGATAGCAAGACGTCTATGCCGCCGCCGCTGCCCAGGTCCAGCACCACCTCCCCCGGAGAGAGCGTGGCGAGCGCCGTCGGATTGCCGCACCCCAACGAAGCCGCGCCCGCCGCTTCGGGTATCCCGCCGAGTTCCTCGGCGGAGTATTCGCCGCCGCTCCAGTCCACCCCGAGCGCCTCGGAGTCGAGGCCCCGCTCGCCCGCCGACCCGCAGCACGAGGCCGACCCCGTGCCTTCCAGTACCGTCCTGGCCGCCCCCGCGTACCTCTCCTTGACCCGTTCCCGTAGCTCCTCGCTCAAGACGACGCTCCTCTCCGATCAAGTCTTCTTGATGGAAGTATAGATCAAGATACGTTGATCTGTCAAGGCCAGGAGGGCCACGCGCTGACCTTCAGAGAGGGTGTGTTCTCGGAAGCCAGCGACACTTGGCTACCCACCGGCAACCGCAAGAACGGCCCGGATCTAGCCCGCTTGGGGTATGTACCGGTCGTGGTGAAGGTGCTACGCTGCCCTGCGTGACGTTACCGGGGCGAGAGAGAAGCACACTTTCCCTCTCGCCCCCACAAGGGAGGAGCGCAACAGAGCGATGATCGGGCGCGGCTATCCACCGACGAGGATGAAGACTAGGGTTGTTGTTGGCGGCGAGCGCCCTGGCGCTCGTGGCGGTGGTGGTGGGGTTGGTGTGGGCCAGCAGCCCGGCCTGGGCCGCCACCATAACCGTCGACAGCCTCGCCGACGATGCCGACGGGACCGACGGGGAGTGCACCCTCAGGGAGGCGATCACCGCCGCCAACACCGACGCGGCTTCGGGGACGGCTCCCGGGGAGTGCGCGGCGGGCTCCGGCGACGACGTCATAGAGATCGGGGTGACGGGCACGGTGGACCTCACCGGGGTATTGCCTGACCTCGACAGCAACATAGAGATAGCGGGACCGGGGGCCGACGAGTTCACGGTCAGGCGCGACACGGGGGGCGACTACGAGATCTTCTTCGTTTCGAGCGGCAGCGTGGTCTCCGTCTCGGGGATCACCGTCTCCAACGGGAATGCGCTCGGTAATGACGGCGGCGGCATCCACAACGAAGGCGGCACCGTGACGATCGCCGGCTCCACCATAAGCGGCAACTCTGGCTTCCAGGGCGGCGGCGTCTTCAACCGCAGGGGCACCCTGACGATCACCGACTCCACCATAAGCGACAACACCGCACCCAACTCGGGCGGCGGCGTCTATTCCAACACCGGCAACCTCACCTCCGGCCTAAAGACGACCATCACCAACTCCACCCTAAGCGGCAACACCACCGACGGGCTTCGGCGGCGGCGTCTACAACTTCGGTGGCCTCACCGTCGTAGAGCACTCCACCATAACCGACAACACCGCCCCCGACGACGATGGGAGCGGCGTGCGGAGCTTCGGGGACTCCTCCACCCGCACCGAGGTCCTCTCGAGCATCATCTCCGCCAACGCCAACACCGACGTGGACTCCGGCACCACCACCAACTCCTTCGATTCGGAGGGCTACAACCTCATAGGAGACGGCAGCGCCACGGGGGCCTTCGACCAGACGGGAGATGAGTCCGGCGTTACGGACCCCTCGCTCAAAGCGCTCGGCAACTACGGAGGTCCCACACAGACCCACGCCCTAAGGCCACGCAGCCCGGCCGTGAACGCCATCCCCAAGGCCACGAACGGCTGCGCCACGGGGATAGCCACGACGGACCAGCGCGGGGTGAGTAGGCCCCAGGCTCGTAAGTGCGAGATAGGCTCCTTCGAGGACAGGAGTCCCAGGGTAAACAGGGTGGTGCCCCAAGAGGGCGCCACGGGCGTGGGCCTCGCGACCAACGTCCGTGCCTTCTTCAGCTACGGGGTGAACAGGACGACCGTAAACGCCTCCACCTTCAGGCTCTACAAGATGGGCACGGAGGACCCCCTGGGAGCGCAGGTGGGCTACGACCCCCAGAAGCGGATGGCGATCCTGAACCCCACCGGCGGGCGCCTGGAGCCTGGGCGCAGGTACAAGGCCGTGATCACCACGGGGGTAGAGGACAACCTGGGCAACCGCCTGGATCAGGACGAGGACCCCACGAACGGCAACCAGCCCAAGGTGTGGGTCTTCGAGGTTCGCAAATAGGGGATCCTCGCTAGAGAGAGGGTTCGACCCACAGCGGGAGGTCGAAGGGCCGGGCACCGACGCGGCGAGGTACTTCGAGGCGGCTCAGGGAGACAAGCGGACCGGCATCCCCTGAACAAGTGAGACAGGGTGGGGCCGGAGCGTTGTGCCCAGGCCCCACCCTCATCGCCCCTATTCACCCAACTACGGGGAAGGTAGAAGTCCTCGGAGGAGAAGTCCTCGGAGGTTCAGCGTACGGGTAGGTGCAAAACGGATCCACTATCACGGAGCTTTTTGCTGCGGATGTGCCGTTCGACCCATGCGCCTGTTCCATCCAGCGTGCGATCCTACGCATGGCAAGCGATAACCCGCCAGGTTAGTAGGCGGTCGGTAGCGGAGGTAAGGCGGCGTGCCCGGTCGGCTCGCGGCGATACCGCTAGCGGGAACGATCGCGGTGGTGGCGTTAGCCAACCGGCGGGGCTTATCACCCCGCCCCGCACGAAAGGGAAGGCGTATGAGGCGCATCCTGTTGTTGGCCACCACGATGTCGTTCGCGGTGCTCGTGATCGGCGGGGTTGCCTACGCGTTGGCCTTCACCTGCGACGGCCAGGGGGACCCGGACCCCGGAGGAGAATGCACGGGTACCGAAACCTCGGACGACATAACCGGCACCGCGGGTGGCGACCGCGTCCTTGCCCTGGAAGGAGACGACGCCGTCGACGCCCGGGGAGGCAGGGACCTCGTGATCGGCAACGAGGGCGCCGACACCCTCCACGGCCGTGACGGCAGCGACGAACTGTATGGCGAGGCCGAGAATACCGAGAGCGCCGGAGACGACGCCCTGTTTGGCGGGGGTCGAGGGGACCTCTTGATCGGTCGAGGCGGCAACAACGAGTACTTCGGGGCTTCCGGCCGGGACGAGATTCTTGCCAACGAGTCCGGGACGGGTGAAACGGAAACGGTCTCCGGTGGTCCCGGCAAGGACCGTATCCTCGCAGAGGATGGGGCCGCGGATGATATCGCTTGCGGTGGCGGCCGCGACCAAGTCGATGTAGGACCGGGCGACACGACCAGTAACTGCGAGATCACTATCAATCCGTAAAGGGTTCCCCAGAATGAGGGACCAGAGTCGAAGGGCCGGGGCATAACGTTCCGGTCCTTCTCCTTGCCCTTATTCACCGAAGTGCGCGGAAGGATTGTTCTCGGAGGTTGGGATGCAGGATCCTGCATAACCCCGTCCCGAAAGGCCCCCCAGAGGCCGCCTAAGGGCCTCCGCGTTCTGCTCTGCTCGTCACATCGCGGCCTTCGCGCCGGACCGGGGCGAGTCGGTGGAAACGCTCCTCGGGACCTTCCCGACCGGCGAGCCGAACGCGGGAGACGCCATCCTGCCGCCGCAGGACGGTTTCCTGTTCCTCGACCGGGAAAAGTTCCATGGGTCGTTCGCGGCGGACGTGAGCGCCGAGGAGGCGACGTTCACGGCCGATTAGCAGGTGCCATGGGGCGTCGAATGCCTGGGGGGCGCGATCAGCGAGCCGGCCTGGCGCAGCAACCCGAGCTGGTACCTTGTCGCGACCGAGGACCGGATGATCCCCCCGGCGGTCCAGCGCTCGATGTCCGAGCGGGCGGGTTCGACCGTCGAGGAGGCGGCGGGCAGCCACGCCATCTACGTGTCGCGGCCGGATGTCGTAGCGGACCTGATCCGCAGCGCCGTCCGCGCCAACGTCTGACCAGCCTGCCGAGCCCGAAGAAGCGGTCCCGGCTGTCTGGGACAGGGCTATGCGGGCTTCCGAGAACGCGCCTTCCAGGCACTTCGGTGAATAGGGGCATGAAGAAGGCTGAGGCTAGAAGGGAACCCCAGCTTTTATCGACGGATTGCTTTCCTACGGGCAAGCGCAACAGGGTGGTGTCTGATCTGGCTTGGGTGTAGGAGTCCCGTAACTAAAGCCGAATTGCCCCGCGACCCTCTCGCACCTGCAGCAGATTCCCGTGCGGATCCTGGAACCTCGCGGCGTAACCCCAGGGGAACTCAAGGATCTCGGGTGGCTCGAACTTCACTCCGCGCGACTGTAGCGTCTCGAACGCCATCCGGCAATTTTCCACCTCGATGGTATAGACCGCGGAACCCGCCTCGGCCCTGCCGGGTGTGCCTGGCCACAGAACGAGCTCGAAGTCCTGCCCCTTGACGCCGACGGTCAGGAATCGCGGTCCGTCGGGTGTTTGGAAGTCGCCCCGCTTCTCGAGACCGACGACGTTCGTGTAGAAGTCGAGCGCCTTGTCCTGATCGCTCACCAACAGCGCCACGTACACCACTTTTTTCAGCATCGTCGTTCCTCCGTTCGAATCATCGCTTGCTGACCACGTCCACGCCGCTGGAACGCGCCATCCCGACGACGTCGTGTCCTTGGACCTCGAGCACGTCGACGAGATGACAGCCGAGCCTCCCGGTCGCCCCCGCTACCGCGATCTTCCTGCGTGCTTGTACGATTACTCGCCTCCAGAGATATCTTTGCCGAACCACTTGTGTGCCACTTGAAGTCGATCTCCTTGTGCCCTCTTTTCGTTTACTATCTCTCAATAGGAAGACACCCGGCGGCGCGGAAACGTGACGTCACATTTAGGGCCCGGGACGGGTCTACAGAGATAGATGGACGAGCGCGGCTGGCTGGCACAACGGTTCCAAGAGCACCGGCCCCGGCTGCGAGCCGTCGCCTACCGGATGCTCGGCTCCACGAGCGAGGCCGACGACGCCGTCCAGGAGGCGTGGATCCGGCTCGCCCGCTCGAACGCCGGCGAGATCGACAACCTCGAAGCCTGGCTCGTCACCGTGGTCGGACGCGTGGCGCTCAACATACTCCGCTCACGCAAGAGGCGACGCGAGGGGCCACTCGAAGCACGCCTGCCGGAGCCGATCGTCGTCGACCGCGCAGAGGGCATCGACCCCGAGCACGAGGCGCTGCTAGCCGACTCCGTCGGCCTCGCGCTGCTCGTCGTGCTCGAGACGCTGACCCCCGCAGAGCGGCTCGCTTACGTCCTGCACGACATGTTCTCGGTTCCCTTCGACGAGATCGGCGCAATCCTCGAGCGCTCGCCAGACGCGGTGCGCCAACTCGCCAGCCGCGGACGCCGCCGCATCCGCGCTGCAAACACGACACCCCACGCCGACGCGGCCGCGCAGCAAAGAGTCGTTGAAGCGTTCCTGGCCGCCGCGCGCGATGGAGACTTCGACGCCCTCGTCGCCGTGCTCGATCCCGACGTCGTGCTCCGCGAGAACCGGGGCAGCGGGACCGTCGTCGAGGTTCGCGGCGCCGAGAACGTCGCCCGCAGGGCGACGGCCGCCTCGCAGAGAGACGGCCTCGTCGGGCGGCCCGCGCTTATCAACGGCACGGCCGGCTGGGTCTCGCTGCTCGACGGAGAAGTCTACGCGATCGCCGCCCTCACGGTGCACAACGGGCGGATCACGATCATGGACATCCTCCTCGACCCCGCCCGCCTCGCCCGCCTTGACCTCACAGACTTCGACCGCCGACCATGACGGGACTCGACAGAGGAGGCGTCGTCGGCAGCTTCGGCGTCAAGCATGAGCGCACGACCGACTTGAGCCGCTGGGCGGCGGCCGCCCGCAGCGCAACCACTGCGTTGGTCTGTGTGCGTAGGGCGCCGCACCGCTAGCGGGGCTGTATTAGGGTCGCCATATCGAGTCGCCATATTGGATTGGAGGATAAATGAGAGCTGCGGCAAGCCCCACGGGATTTCTCGACAGGCTGCCTACCTCTCGGCAGCACGGTGAATAGGGGAAGGTTTGTCCCTCATCGCAAGATTTTCAGTAGAAGAGCCTCCTCTTCTACTCCTTGCGTTCTTCAGAAAAGTTGGATACGTTCGAACTGTTGCCTCAGTGGGTGGACACCACAGGAAGGACGATCAGTATGACCACCGCTAACGCCTCCGAACGGCCGGCTACTCCCCGCGGGGGCCTGCTCGCTCGGCATCCGCTGACCTTCTACTTCATACTGGCATACGCCGGCACATGGCTCGTTACAATACCCTTCGCACTCTCCGCGAATGGCGTTGGCCTCTTGCCATTCGGAATCCCGGACGGAAGCGTGATCTTTGTCAGTGCTATTTGGGTCTTTCTGGGCCCGACCTTGGCAGCGTTCATCATGACGGGCGTGACCGAGGGGAGGGCGGGCATAGGCCGCTTGCTGCGTCGGTACGTGCTGTGGAGGGTCGGCCTCCGGTGGTACTTGGTCGTTCTTCTCGGTCCCCCTGTGCTCATTTTGCTCGTCACCATCTTGCTGCCGGGGGCTCTGGCATCGTTTCAGACGCTCGCTCCTCTAGACCCGCTGCTCTTGCTCGTTACCTTTCCACTCATATTGATCTTCGGAGGACCGTTGTTCGAGGAAGGAGGGTGGCGGGGTTTCGCGCTCCCCCGTCTGCAGCGACTACACGGTCCTTTCGTCGGGAGCCTCATCCTCGGGATATTCTGGGCGTGTTGGCACCTGCCACTATTCTGGGTCACGGTGTGGGGCACGCCTCCAACCATCCTCAACATGGTCCTCTTTGTCCCCACCGTGGTCTTCATGACCATCGTCTATACGTGGGTCTTCAACAACACGAAAGGCAGCGTACTCCTCGCCATCTTGCTGCATACGTCCTTTGACGTACTCGTGGGACCCGTGGGTCTGCTCTTTCCCGCTCCCGTGGTGACCGGCTACGGCGGCGCCGTACCGTTGTTGATCGGCTTGGGTGTGACGGCGGTGCTGCTCGTCGTGTTCACGCGAAGCCGCCTAGGCTACGAACACTACCTGCAAGCCCTGCGGATGGGGTAATGGCCGTCGATCGCCGGGTCGTAGCTGGCCTTCCCCTGAGCCTCCATCCTCATGAGTGTCTGTAGTAGCTCCGCCGTGAGGAACTCGGCGACAATCGTCCCTTGGTTCGCCTCGAAATAGTCCACCACTTCCTCTACCCTATCGTCGGTGAGGCGACCGTCTTTGTACTCCGGACGCTGCTGAGATCCGTAATTGGCGAGGTGGGGCCTCTTAGAATTCCATCGTAAGGTCGATACCTCGGATTTGGTACCACGGACAGTGCTGGTATTGCACCAGCTCTAACTGCTCACCACTGACGGCATAGAGCCCGTCCTCGTTGAACACGTGCCAGTAGCCCGAATTCGTGGACAGCAGCACGAACGTCTTGTCCGTCATTTTGGTGCAACTAGGGGTGACGCCGGGTTGCGCGTCGAGACGCACCAACGGCAAGCTCGGCGGGTTTATCGCGGCGAGGCACAAGGCGGCGAGCACCGCCCCGGCGTAGGCGACGACCAGTCCGGTGGGGACCAAGCTCTCGGAGTCGCGCGCCCTCAGGTAACCGACCAAAACCCCCACCCCCACGGAGAGCACCACGAAACCACCGAATGCCATCACGTCGCTCCACGTATCGAGGATCAAGTTGTTCGAGACAAAGAACGCCGCCACGAGCAGCAAGACGAGCAAGTAGACGGCCCACCGACCCCTACTCCCTCCTTCAGGTATCCCTTCGAGGCTAAGCCCACGCCTTAGGCGCACAGACCGAGAGATCCGTAAGGCGATGGCCACGCCCACCGCCGTGGCCACCAGGGAGAAGAATATGAGCTTGAGGGCGGTGCCCACCACCTGGGTATTGTGTACCAAGGTCACCGCGTACCAGACGGTGTCGAAGTCGTAGTAGGGAAACAGCGGGTCGTTCCACAGCTGGATGGCGAGCGCGGCAAACCCGATGGGGTAGAGCGTGACGGCCGGGATGCCGACGTAGAACAGAAGAGACTGGACCAGGTCTTTGAGGTTCATGGTCCGCGTCTTCGCTGCCGTCCTTGAGTACCCATTCTTGGTCCGCAATCTTACACGAGAGAGTGCGATATCACACCTGCTGGGTTAGCCTACGCCCAGCGCGGAGCACCCGGTCGCGGAAGCCCCAGGCGCTCCTCGGCGTCGAGCAGCTCGTGGCGGTAGCGCTCCTCGAGTTTCGCCAGGCGCTCCTCCTCGCGAGGAGACGATGGGGAGGGTACGCTATAAGCGCCAAGGAAGATCACGGCCATGCCATCGAACAAATCCTGAGCTGTCTAACGGACAAGTTCCTCGAAGCCTAACGTCATCCCCCGCAATCTTCGCTCGATAGAGACACACCTAGATCGTTTCTCGACTTCTTTCGATGACTCCAGTCGGCGTTGCGTGCGCCTCGTCTGTCAAGGCGGGTGAGCGACAGCGCGCGTAGCCCCGCAAACCTCGCCACGATGTCCGGGACGCATAGCGGGAGCGAGAATGACCGAAAGCTGCACTTCGTCGCCTTCGCCCGCCTCATGCTCCAGCGCGCCGCGCTCGCGCTCGGCCCAGGCCCTTAACGCCCTCAAGTGAAAAGTGAGGCCAATACTCGTGATGCGCGGCTTCGTCTGTACCCTGACGAGCAGCTCCAAGAGCCTTGCGGCGCGGGACACCTCTTCCTCCTCCCCAAAGATTTAGGTGACGCCAACTGTCACCATTGTGGGTTAGGCTAGGGGCAGGCTCAACCTTCGATGAATCGAATGGAGCTGATGTGGCGATGGAGCGAACGACAGTCAACCCGGTGACGTGGTCGGTGGAGATGGGATTCAACCAGGGTGAGATCGTCTCCGGGCACACCCGGACTCTGTACTGCTCCGGGCAGACCGCGATGAGCGGCGACGGCAAACCCCAGCATGCCGGTGACATGGCGGCACAGTTGGCGCTGAGCCTCGACAACCTGGAGGCCATTCTCGGCGAGGCCGGCATGTCCCTCGCGAACCTCGTCCGGCTCAACGTCTACACCACCGACGTCGATCTGCTTTTCCAGCACTACGGCGTGCTGGCGTCGCGGTTGGGCGCCGCCGGGGTGGCGCCGACCACCACGATGCTCGGGGTGACACGGCTGGCGATCCCCACCCTGATGGTCGAGCTCGAGGGGACCGCCGCCGCGTGATGCGACCTCGCCGCCTCCGCTACTCGTGCCGGTTGAACCGGCACGAGTATCAGGCAGGTGGGTGATTTCGGTGCTCAGAATGGTGACAATCGGCGTCTATGGCTTCGACGGCGAGTCCTTCCTGCAACGACTGCGGCACGCGGAGGTCCGCCTGCTACTCGACGTACGCCAGCGCCGCGGTGTCCGCGGACCCGAGTACGCCTGGGCGAACTCACTCCGGCTACAGGCGGCCCTCGCCCAGGCCCGGATCGCCTACGAGCACCACCCTGAACTCGCCCCAACCACCGAGCTACGCCAGCTCCAGTACGCCGAGGATGACCGCCAAGGGGTCGGCAAGCGCTCGCGCCGCGAGCTCGCCGCCGAGTACACCCGCCGCTACACCACCGAGATCCTCGACCGCGCCGACCTCACGCCGATCGTGTCAGCGCTGCCGAGCAGCGGGACCGCAGCGCTGCTCTGTGTAGAGCGCGACCCTGAGGCATGCCACCGCTCGTTGATCGCCCAGCGGCTGACCGAGCAGCACCGCGTCACGATCGAGCACCTGCGCCCGTTGTGACGCGTGAATTCCTCGGACGTGTCCGCTACGGATCGTGGGCGATCTTCGCCGGGATGTCTCGGGCATTGCGGTCGAGAAACCCTTAGTGATGTAGAGCTGATGTAGCGAGACCCCCGAATTGTCGCCGGAGGTCTCGCTTTATGCGCGTTTCTCCTTTACCTAAAAGGCTTTCACAAGTGGGCGATGCTGGATTTGAATCAGCGACCCCCTCCTTGTAAGGGAGGACCGACCTTCCTGCGGTTGATCGCCGTTGACCGGAAACCCGCAAATATAAGGATAGTCCGTGGCCCAGCCCACCGCACTTGTTCGCCAATGTTCGTCCGGGTTAGTGTCAAATTAGTTTCAACTAGTGGGTGTCTGAGCGCTGGGTGCAGGTGCCTCGGCTGCTGGCCCGGTCGTCATGAGGCTGGCAAGCCAGCGGGTCTCCGGGAAGGTATCGAACATCGCGGCCAGCAGCAGGGTGATGGGCATGGCCAGAAATGCCCCCGGCGCGCCGAGGAGCCAGGCCCAGAGGGTGAAGGAGAGGAAGACTACTGCAGGAGACAGCCGCAGGCCCCTGCTCAGAAGAAACGGGTCTAGCCCGTACTCCGCCAGCTGGTTGATCACGATCACCCCCAAGATTGCCAGCAACGCTGTACTCACGCCGAACTCGGCGAGGGCCAACAGCACACCCGGCGCCGCCGCGATCGGCAGGCCGATGTAGGGCACGAAGCTCAGGAAGAAGGCCAGCACACCCCACAGCAGAGGAAAGTCCACCCCCAACAGCCAGAAGAGAACGGTGATACCGGTGCCGATGACGAAGTTGGTTATCGCCCGCAGCCCTAGCTGGCGTATAACGCCTCGTCCTACGACGGTCAACCGTGCGAGTTGCGGATTGTTTGGTGCCACGCTCGTACGCAGGCGCTCCATCATCACAGGGCCTTCGCCGAGCAAGAACAGGGTTATCATCAGGATGAGGAATAGATTACTCAGAAAGCCGCCAAGACTCGAGAGGACACTGCCAACGGCTCCGACGATGGCGCCGGGATCCAATACCTCCCGGAGATCGAGGTTCGAGAGCCCCAGACCCTCGAGCAGGCTCTGGAGCTCATCGGTTCGTAAATCTAGCTGGGTGGTGTAGAAGGCAAGTCGCCCCGTGAACCTGCCGATCGAGACACTCAAGAATCCGAAGAGGACTGTAAAGAGTATGCTTAGCCCTACCAGCATGATGAGGAGAGCCACTGGGGCAGGTAGCCCGCGCCGCTTCAGCCAGGCGTAGATCGGGCTGAAGATGAGGCTCAATACCAACGCGAAGAGGGTAGGTGTGACGATCGGCGCGCCCAGGCGCATCCCGGCCAGCACGACGATCGTCGCGGCTAGGAACAGCATCACCCGCAAGATAGATGGCGGCTGCCGCGCCGGTGTGACGGCGTTAGTCATGGCAGGTCATGTTTCTGCGATCCGGGTTCGCCATCCGATCCGTGTTGCGTCTGTTTCTTGCGCGGAGCCGCCCAGAATGTGGGCACTTCCGTACCGCCCTCTTCCGAGAATCGCCTCTCGAAGCCTCCGAAGGCGTCGGAATTTTCCCGGACCATTCCAGGAACGTAGCAGATGCCTGCGAGAAGTTATGTGATATGTGCTCGAGGTCCGCGGGCGAGTTCATCGTCGTCAGCACGAGGTTGTCGCACTGGGAGAGGACGTTGGCGTGGATCTTGCCCGGTCTTTGGGTGGACACGAGCAGGTAGAGCCCGAACTTGCGGCCCTCTCCGGCGATCTTGATCGCGTGGCTGGTCGCAGCAGCCTCGAGGTTGTCTGCCGGCTCCAGTGGACAGATGTTGTGTGCTTCATCGGCCACTATTAGAACAGGTTGGCGCTCGTGACGATGCCGCCAGAGGTAACCAGGCACGGCCGCCGCGACGATGGATAGCTCTGCAGGCGAGGCGAGCGTACCCGAGGCTATGACCAGACACATCCAGTCCTTTTCCAGCCCGTCGGCCCGGCGCCACCGGAGAATGTGCCACCACACGCTCTGGGTTCCTCTGCCAAAGCAGGCTCCCGCAACTCGGGTCTGAATCTTACAGTTGCGGAAACCTCCTGTCTCCCTGAACTTCTATCTCTTCGCGGTGATGCTCGCGTCCGCTCTGGAGCGGTCGATTTCTAGGCCGCTCCAGAGCAAATTCGCCTGCTGCTACTCCTGCGCGAAGGCCTCGCGCAGTTGCTTCTCCTGCTCCTCGGGCAGGTTGGTCGAGATGATCTCGAAGTCGTATTGCTTGAGCTCGTCGATGACCCTGTCGGGCGCCGAGGCGTCGCTGGTCAGGGCAAACAACGCGGAGGTGCCCTCCGTCACCTTCTCTCGCACCTGCTTGATGAAGTCGTCGCTGATCCCGACGTCGGCCATCGAACCCGTGAGAGCCCCCATCCCAGCCCCGATCGCAGCCCCGAGGAACGGCACGAAGAAGATCAGGCCGAACAGGAAGCCCCAGAAGGCACCCATCCCCGCGCCCTCGCCCGCGGTGCTGTGCAGCTGGCGGGTGGAGGGCTTCTTGTTGCCCTGGGGCCAGCTGACCACCGCGGCGTCCTGCAGCGTGATCATCTCTCGCTCCTGCATGCCCTGGAGGGCGATGAGCACCCTGTCTGCTCCACCTGGATCGTTGAACTTCAGCACGGATAGCGTCGCCATTCGCTCCTCTCCTTTCGGTTCTCGTGTGCACGAACGCGATGCGTGGAGTAAATCCATCAAGGAGGAGCTCTCCCTCGGAAGCTGCTTGTCGAGATCGGACTACTCTGAGGAATCGGCAAGCTCACCGCAGCCGTCCTCCTGTCGGTCGTTGCCGCAGAACAGGGGGGCAGAGTCGGGGCCGTAGGATCAAGTTCGTGCACCTCCCGCAGGGGGCAGATAAGCTGGAGAGTGTCTTCGATCTCCACGCCTTCATGAGTCCCTAACGCCTCCCGATTATAGGCACAGGAAGGGTGCGCAGGCATCCCCCGTGGGCTAATATCCCCTAGGGGATATGCGTCTACGGAGGAGGACTTCTCACCTTGCCCGGTCGTATGTTGGGAAACGGCATCCAGAGTAGCGACGAGCAAAACCGCAGTGGTCGTTCAGGCAAACATTCGGGATCTGAACCGGGCGATGTGCATACGAGTGTAACCAATGAAGGTTTTACGGCGAGGCGCGCATCTCCCCTGCCTGTTTCGCCCGCGCTCCTCTCGCCGTGAACCGTATTGACAGAGAAGGGGTTCACCCATGAACAGTGAGCGGCTAAGAAATCCATACGAGATCCCGCTCTACGCCTTGAGTTTGCTCGTCAACCTGTTGATCGTTGCCCTCATCCTGGTCGGGGTACTTTTCCTGGGGTACTTGAATGCTTTGGCGGGTGAGCCACTCTCCGGTCCCCTCGTCGAGGCAATCCGGGTGGCCTTTGTTGCGCTGTTGCTTCTTGTGCCGGCTCTGGTCGTGTATCGTCAACTCACCCGCGCAGGCATACGGGGATCGGCGGTGAGGCTCTCGCGCCGGCAATTCCCCGACATCCACGCCGTGAAGGACGACTTCGCGCGCAGGTTGAGCCTGGAAAGGGATCCCGAAATCTACC
Organism: uncultured Rubrobacteraceae bacterium; assembly: GCA_963800975.1. GTDB lineage: Bacteria > Actinomycetota > Rubrobacteria > Rubrobacterales > Rubrobacteraceae > JALYGY01. The sequence continues at coordinate 719,402 of CAWDDB010000008.1, forward strand.
TGATGTCGGGCAACGGGGTGCTGAACGCCTTCGCCGCGTCGACCTTCGGCTATGACTTCGTCGTTATTCACAGCGAGTTGTTCAGCAATACCTACGAGAAGAACAAGGACGCGCTGGCGTTCATCGTCGGACACGAACTGGGGCACCTGCGGCTCGGGCACACGAGGCTCTGGTACCAGCTTTCTACCGCGTACGTCGACCGGGTTCCTCTGCTCGGGGGATTCCTCTCTCGTGCCAGGGAGTACTCCTGCGACCGACACGGCGCACACCTGGCGCCTCAGGGCGAGGAGGGGTTGGTGTTGCTGACGGCCGGAAGGTACGTCTACAGGGAGGTGGATCTCGATGAGCTGCTGGAGCAGGCGCGGCGATTCCGGGGATTCTGGCCGATCTTGGCTCAGCTTCCCCAGTCACACCCTTTCGCGGTTCGCCGCATAAGGGTCCTGTACGATCTCGGGTTCTTCGAGGCTCCTCCGGGGAAGCCGGCGGGCGAAGGCGCCGCAACCGCAGAATCCTAGCCTCATCGCGTATGGCAGAGTAGCCAGGAGACCTGGAAACACCCGAACATTCGAGCTCTCGAAGATATCCGGCGTCCTCGGCTGGAGGGCGATGAGCATCCGGTGGAACCGATGCGGGCGAGAGGTCCCACCCGCATCGCAAACTCTCGGCGCCTCGGCCGCCAGGGAAACGTCCCTGTGTCCGGCCTACTATGCCGGAAGGGTACTCAGGCGCGCTCGTCGAAGTAGTCGGAGTGCTTGGCGAGCCCGTAGACGACCATCACGCAAAGCGCGATGACAACCACCGCCAGCACCGGCGCAGCCGGGATGACGAAGAGCCACCTGATGGCGCCCACAACGGCGAATAGGTAGCCCACGATCAGACCGTAAGTCCCTCCTCTGAGGATGTCTATGCCCGCATACAACGCGATGATCGCGATGATCAGGTCGAGGATGCCCCAGAAGACGAAGTTCGCGTACACGAGGTTGCCAGCTTCTGTCACCCACCAGCCGGTCCCCGCGAACGACAAGAGCGCGCTCAAGCCCTCAAGACCGGCCACCACGAACATCATGACCGCGGCGAAGGTAAGCATTCCGGGCCTATGCGCCGTGCTGGCTCCGACAGAACCGCCCGTAGGAGCGCTCACTCCTCCCGGGACTTGTTCGCTGTGCTGGTCCGCCATTGTCTCTCTCCTTTATTGTCGCTTCACCTTAGCTCTGCGCCTGTCTGTCGCACGCTGTTCACTCGTCCATTATCCAATCGGTTTCTCCTTACAGACCTTGCCACGTCTCGCCTGACTGCGGGGCGTGGCCGCTTCCCTGCTCACGCCCCTCGGGATCCCATCGTGCTGCCCCGCGTACTCAGATTTGTACTCCCACGTATCCGTCCACTCTCATAACAATAGTAGCAAAACACGGCTAATTTCGCATGGGATACAACATGTAGGTGATATAACGTAGGACATGCGCATACGTTGGGGCATTCCAAACGGTAGAAGGGCATCGTTCGTCAGGGACCTGATGAAGGATTGCTACGCTGCTTCGGGCCGCCCGGCAGATGCAGCGTTACGCCCGTAGCGCGCGAGACGCCGAAACGATGGCCTACGCCGCATACCTCCATGACGTGGACCGTCCCGGCGTGATCGCGACAGACCCCGTGGCAGGGTTACTTTACGACGCTGGTATCGGGTTGCCGCGGCAACCCGAAGGTGGGGCCGTGTAGCCGTACAGCCGCGTTGAGGTGGACCGGGGCACGGCAAACCGAATACCGACACCAAGGAATGCGGATTGGTAGTAGTGTTTCGGTCATAGGTGGGGTAAGTTTGTTGTGAGTAATCCCGATGGCTGCCACGCTGGTGGGCCCACCAGCGGGCCGTCTGGGGCCGCTTCATGGACGTCGTCTACGAGTACCTGAAGGAGGAAGGAGCAAAGTGAACACAGCCCCCGTCGTCTCCCCCGAGGAGTGGAAGACTGCCCGCGAGGAACTGCTCGTCAAGGAGAAGGAGCACACCCGAGCCCGTGACGCGCTCGCGGCAGAGCGCCGCCGGATGCCGTGGACGGCGGTCGAGAAGGAGTACAGCTTCGAGGGCCCGAACGGGCCGGCCACGCTTGCCGACCTGTTCGAGGGCCGCCTTCAGCTGATCGTCTACCGTGCCTTCTACGGGCCGGAGGTCACCACCTACGCGAACCCGGAGCGTGGCGACGCGTACCCCGAGCGGGCGTGCGTGGGCTGCTCATTCGTCGCGGACCAGGTCGCCCACCCCGCCCACCTGAACGCGCGGGATGTGACGCTCGCGTTCGCCTCGCGCGCACCGCAAGCCGAGCTCCAGAAGTTGAAGGAGCTCCACGGGTGGGAGCACATCCCCTGGTACACAATCACCGACGACTGGGACAAGGACTTCGGCGTCGACGAGTGGCACGGGCACAACGCGTTCATCCGCGAGGGTGACCAGATCTACCGCACCTATTTCATAGACAGCCGCGGCGACGAGGCCATGGGCACCACTTGGAGCTACCTGGACATGGCCCCGCTCGGCCGCCAGGAGGACTGGGAGGACTCTCCCGAGGATTATCCGCAGACGGCGCCCTACGGGTGGTGGGACTACAACGACGCCTACGGCGCCTGAGCGCGGAGCGCCAAACGGTGAGATGCTGCTCGACGCGAAGCGCGATCCGAGATTTTGCGTGATCGCGCTTAGAGTCCTGTTGAGCTAGAGCGTAGGCGGACTGAACCTCTACGCCAGTATGCAGGATCCTGCATACTGGACCGTCAGCGCGACCGAAGGCGGGCGCCATAACGTCCGCTTGCTCATCACCGTTACATGCGCCTTGCTACGAGGCTAACTACTCACCACGCTCCGCTAGATTTGCGGCACGGCTAGCGCCTGGAGGAGGGACCCCCGGTTCCGCTCCCTACTGGTGCTCATCGCGGTCCTGGGCGGAACCATCTTCTACACCACCATCGAAGGGTGGAACGTGGCGGATGCTTCTCGTTGTCTCGGTTGGCCCTGACTTTCCTTGAGGAAGACGTTGCAGTCGGCGCCTGGTGTGCTTCTATTGTCTAGCCCGAAGGAGCGCGAGCAGCCGCAGAACCGAGACGTAGATCCAGATCAGGGAGAGCATCAGCCCGAACGCGCCGTACCACGCCATGAATCTAGGCGCGCCCGCCGCCGCTGTTCTCTCGATGAAAGCGAAATCGAGCGTGAGGTTCAGCGCGCCCAGGATGACGATCAAGACGCTGATCCCGATGCCCAATGGTGTGGGGGTGTACAGGAACGAGAAATTCACCCCGAGCAGCGACAGCAGCCAGACCACCAGGTAGATCAGCACAAGACCTCCCGTCGCCGCTATGACCCCCGTTGCGAATCGTGACGTGACTTTGACGATGCGGAGGCTGTAGAGGAGATAGACCGCCAGGAATATGCACAACGTGGCGATCAGCGCCTGCGAGACGATCCCATCGAACCTCAGGTCGAAGTAGCGGGAGGCGACGCCCAGCAGCGAACCCTCGCCCAAAGCGTACAGGACGGAGGTGATCGGCGCGGCCCTGTAGGCGAAGGCGCCCACGATGGCGACGACGAACGTGAGCAAGAAGGCGAGCCAGGTCCAGGCGGGGGTCAAGGCCTCTTGCCTTCCGGCCACGGTGACGATCTCGACTTGCGACCAGCCGAAAGCCGCCGCAGCCACCACGATCACAAACAGCAAGCCGGTGATGGCGTAGGTGCCGGCGGCGGTCATGCCGCGTGGCTCGGCGTCGGACTCCTCGATCCCCCGCTGAAAGGAACGTTCGTTAAGTGCCGGATTTTCGATGGCCATCGTCACTCCCTGTTCTTAGGACGCCACGGGATCTAGCCCATACCAAGCGCCCCTATTCAAGCGCTCAGTCCTCCTCCTGCGAATACGCTCTCAAGGCTAGCCAAAGGCCCAATCCAACCTCGGCCGCGGCCACGTGCCCGTCCAGCGTCGGGGTAGGAGCGAGATGGAGGGGCGAGGTTCTCTTAGCTCTGCCCACCGAAGCCCTACGCAATTCCGTGCTCTGAGTCATACCTTCAACGGCCACTCCTACCGCCCAGTGCTCGACGCAGCATCAAGGCTCCAACGACGAGCATGACCAAGCCCCAGAAGGCTTCCGACACGATTTCGAGTCCCAGAGCATCGAGAACCAACACGGCCCCCGCGATGAACAAGAGCGTGCCCCACACGAGCCCCGATTGGAGATATTCCATCAGGGCGGCTACTTCCCCTCCCCCCGTCTACTGGCCCGGGTAGCCATTTCCAGCCTAAGCACCCGGAACAGCACCAAGGATCCGGCGACGAGCAGGAGTATGCCAAAGAAGGGACCCAATCCGATGTCGAGTCCTAGAGCATTGAGGACCACCAGAACCCCAGCGACGAGCAACACCGTGCCCCACACAACCCCGGATTCGAGATGTGGCATTGCGGCAACTCCCCTCTTCCCGATTCCGGGGAAGGCTAACAGCTTCCGGCGTAGACATGATGCCAGCCGCACGCACCCTGTGCCAACTTCCGAGAGGTCTTCAACTAGGCACTTCGGTGCATATCGTCTAGCGGTGTTAAGCACTCCTCTGCTCTTCGTCAGGTTGCAGAGCCAGGGAGATTGCGTGAGCTTCGAACAAGATTCTATAGTCTTCCATCGCGGCCTCACGGATGCCCTCCTCGGTGGCGCCGCTAGCGCTGAAGGCGGCTACGGAGCAACCATCCCGGCGGCGTAGTATGACGATATCCGGGTCCGACTCGTCCAGGATGTAGTTGAAGGGAGGCCTCATCATCTTTGCCTCCTATCGCGGCGAGTAGTAACAGTAGAATAGGTCTTTCGTCCCTACCATCTCGGCCACGCGCTCCAGGGAGGACGGCACGATTCCTCTCGCATGGCTCGCAGGTCTTCCAGCGTCTTCTTCATATTCTCTCCTTCCTTGGCCGGAGCCCCCGCATGGTAGGCCTCGGCCCTTACATTAGCTACCTATCCCTTACACTGGGGGCTGCGGCTTCTCACGGTTTGTCCTGCTATGGCCCTGCGCTACGGCTTACTGACCGACTGGGGATTCGCCACTTGGTGCTTCTTTGGGTTCTGGGCGGACGTTGGGCGTCCTGCCGAACTCGGCCCAGGAGCGCCGCGACCAGGAACAGCGGCCTAGCTATCGCCGCGAACATCGAGATAGAAATCACTATCGCGACCCCGGCAGCAGCAATGATCAGCGCGGCCAGCTGAGGCTTCGCGATTCTCATCCGCCTTCTGGCTTCGCCTCGCTCCGCTGCCTTCACTTCCTTCGTCGCCAGATTCATCTCCTTTTCTTCAGCTTGCTTGGACGGGTTGCTTCTGATCAACCCAGTGAGGTCGGCCACGGCTTGCTCGCGGTAGCCCTCCTCATCACTGAGCAGCCGGTTGAGGAACTCCGCAGCCTCGCCCTTGCCCGCGAGAAGTGGCATTCTAGTAACGCCAAGAGTCCTCGCACCTCGAAGTAACCTTGTCGCCCCGTCGGCGTCTACGGTATCGTAGATGGTGGCCACGACTTCGTAGCGCATGTCGCGCTCCTCTCTGCCGCCCCCCTTAGCGCCTTCGGACCGGGTTCTCGGAACGGCTCCCGGTGACGCCCCTATTGGCAGGGGCGTTTCTGCTAATCCCTCGTCGGGTGCTCCAAATCGTCGACGCTGCGGGCGAGGAGCAAGCTCTCCAGCGTCACCAACCAAGGCCCCTGGACCCACTTCTCGCCGCGTGGGATCTCTCGCGGTAGCTCCTCTGGCTGGCGGGCCAGGTCGTAGCCCCACTTGCCCCTCTCCCGCGACTCGTAGAAGCGATCCAGAGGCGCGGCGTGGGTGATGGCGGGACCCTCCGCGCGGTAGGGCCGGTAGAAGGCGACGTGCGTGACGTTCGCCCGGGTCCACTCGCTCAGCCGGTGCTCGCCCCAGGCCCACCCCTCCATCGCCCCTTCCAAGAAGTGGGGCTCCCAGGCCGACACCAGTAAGACCACTTGCTCCGGCCCCGTCCTGGTCTCGGCGGGCACGCGCCACAGCCTCTCCCTTAGCGTTGGCATCTCGTGCTCCTCTCTGCCGTCCCTGTAGCTTCTTCGGACCCCGTTCGGGAACGGCTCGGGGTGACGCCCAGTGGTGGGGCGTTTCTGCTTACCAGCGCCCCTCCTTTGCCTGTCGCACGGTCGGCCAGGGCTTGTAGTTCGGGTGGGTGAACAAGTCGAAGACGGTCAGGCGCGTGTCCGTGCGCCTGTACCCGCCCCGCACCTGATCGTCTCGGACGTAGCCCGAATGGTCGTAGCCCTGCTCCTGGGGGACGATCAGGAACACGCGAAGGTCGAGGGCGAGCGCGAGCGCCTTGGCCTCGTCGATGCTGGGTATCCCAGCCCCGTCCTCGCCCGCCGACACGACCGGCAAGCCCGACTCCTTTCTTCCGGTGAATCCCGCGTATGCGTGCATCGCTGCCTCCTTTGCCGTCCCTAGCTTCTTCGGACCGGGTTGGGGAACGGCTCCCGGTGACGGCGCCGTGGCGCCGTTTCTGCTAGAAGCCCAGGTCGAACCGGGCATTGTTGGACCCGTCGCTGAGCATGTCCATGTCCGCGCCTCGGAACTCGAACCCCTTGGCGTCGGGCGCGACCGTGAAGATCACCTGACCGCGCTTGGTGGTGCCGGGGTTCACGTTGTCGAGGAACAGTTCCTTGCGCTCGGGCACGTAGGCGAACCTGTCGGGGTCCACGTCGGAATGGCGGCCCTCGGAATCGAACAGCATCGCGTGCTGCGAGTCGAGCGTGACGGCCTCCTTGCCCGTGTTGGTGAACTCGAAGTCGACGACCACGAAGCTGCCACGCTTGGTGCGCTCGAAGCCGTTCGGATCGACCAGCTTGCCCGCCTCTCGCGCCTCGACCACCTTCCACTTCGCGCCGCTCACCTTCGCCGTGCCGCCTACCTTGTGGACCGGCTGGGCCACGTCGCCGTTGGGGTCGGCTGCCTCGTTGGCCGCGCCGCCCACGGCCAGGACCGCCATGGTGGAACAACCCCCGATGCCCAGGACGAACGCACCCGCGACGATCAGGATGCCCCGCTTCCACCAGTTCGCCTTCTTTTTGGGAGGCTCGGGATTCATGGGGAACTGCCCTTGGTCCGTCGCTCCGCTGTGCTGTACCTGAGTCATAATGACCCTCCTTTCGCCGCCCCGTAGACTCGTCAGGTGGGATATAGGGGTCGGCTCCCACGACGCCCCCAGCAGCGAAGCTAGGGGCGTTTCGTCGTTCAGAACACTCGCTCGCAATCGTCGGCTACGTGATCGCGCCCGTCGTCGATAAGCACAGTGTCCTTGCCCGGACCGCACGAGATTGTGTCGGTGCCGCCGTTGAGCCACGCCCCGATCCAATCCTTCCCACTACCGGCGCGTATCGTGTCACCGCCTTCGGGGAAGAAATCGTCGTTGCCGCCGCCGCCGTATAGCTTGTCCGACCCCGGCGAGTTGTCGAGATCGAACACGTCGTTGCCGCCGTCGCCGTAGAGCCGATCGTTGCCAGGCCCGCCCGCGAGGTAATCGCCGCCGTCCTTGGCTTTCACCACGTCTTTGCCGCCACGGGCGGCGATGTCGTCGTAGCCGTTGGTGCCGATGATCCGATCCGCATGGTTCGAGCCCCCGCACGTGATGTCGGACGGATTGCACGAGATCGCCTCGGCGGCGAACGCGACGCCGCTTCCTATGATCGTCAAGACCGCGAGCATAGTCCCCGTGCCGATCACGCCGCGCTTCCACCAACTCGCCTTCGGAGCTATCGTGGCCTGCTCCATCTTCTCCTGGGTCATAGGACCCTCCTTTCTGTGCCGTCCCTTAGGCTTCATCGGACCCCGTTCGGGAACAGCTCGGGGTGACGCTATTAAGCACGAGGGCGTTTCTGCTGCCTAGTAGCTGACCTGCGCCCAACCCGTGTTATCGGTGTCGGAGTGCACGACCTCGCCGATCTCATAGACCTCGATGGTGATGTGGCCGTGGCTCTTCATCGTCATCGCATCGACGCGCAAGCCGGAGTCGGAGGCTTTCAGCTACAAAAGCGCTCCCCATTGGCGATAGCCGTTAGTAACCGAGCGCCTGGTCGAACATGCTGGTTTCCTCGCTGGTCAGCCAGTGGCGCCACGCACCGCCCTCGTAGACGAACTCGGTCCTGCGGTCGAAGCTCGTCCCGTCGGCCAGGTAGACCGTGAGGTCGACGTAGTACCAGCCCGTGGCATAGGGCTCGGGCTCGACGTTGTAGATCACGAACTCCCCGGCGGCGGAATCTAGCTGGTTGTTGGCGTAGACCCAGTCACCAAGCGGGTAGGTGGCCTGATCGGCGCCGGAGAGCAAGTTCCAGGTGGTGTTGTAGTCGCCAACCTCGGCGGACTCGTAGTAGGACTCGGCGGCCATGAGGACCGCGACCTCCTCCTGGGTGGCGACGTCGACGTTGTAGCTCGGAGCGACGGCAACGACACCCTCGGGCGCCTCGTCAGGGGCGGCGAAGTCCTCGTTGCTCTCGATCACCACCGGCTGCTGGGCCTGCTGATCTTGCTGCTCCTCCTGGTCGGCCTTGAGCTGGTCGATCTGCTTCTGCAGATCAGCCTTCTCCTGGGCGTCTTTCTCCGCCTGCATATCCTCCACCTGCTTCTGTAGGTCTTCGTTGGCCTGCTGCTGCGCCTGCAAGGCTTGATCGGCCTTGTCCTGCGCTGCCTTCTGCTGTTGCTGCTGCATGTAACCCACCGCAAAGAATCCGGCGAGCGCAAGGCCGACCAGGAGAACTACTAGCCCTCCCAGCGCCCAAACGGCCCTCTTCTCCGCCTGCCGTTTCTTGGGGGGTGCCGCTTCCATCTCCGGCAGCGTGCTCGCGGGACGCTCTTTCACTTCGGCCATGGTGGCTTCCTTTCTGCCGCGCCTTAGCTTCTTCATTACGTCCACAGGGTAGTGTTAACTTATGACTTTGTCAAGACTGAGTTGTGAAAGAAGCAACATAGAAAGTTGATCTTACCAAGACTAGGTAGTAATATGACCAACGTAGAAAGCTGACAGCAACACCTGAAAGGAGAGACGTTGCAGGACGGCGGAACACGTATCGATGCGGGCCGTGTCAAAGAGTTACGCCGTGCCCTCCTCCTCAGCCAACGCGAACTTGCCCAGCTCGCGGGCGTCGTCACCGAGACCGTCAACCGAATAGAAAAACAACCCGACCGAACCTTCCGCCCCGACACGGTTCGTCGCCTGGCGGGGGTGCTGGGCGTCGATCCGCACGAGCTGATCGTGGTGGAGGAGCCGGTGGCGGAGGAGCCGGAAGATGCGGCAAAGAACCTGGTCCAGCTCGCCACCGTTGGGCGGGAGGATGGCTACACCCACTTTAGCCGGGAAGAAGGCATCCCCACCACGGGAAACGAGGGAGAGATATATCGACTCTCTTACCGGCTTGGGGAGTTGGAGCGACGGCGAGAGCAGGGCGAACTCACCGAGGACGAGGAGAACGAGCTGGCGAAGCTGTCGCTGCGCCGTCAGGTGCTACTCGGTCAGGTGCTCCTCGGGGGGATGTAGCTGCCTCTTAGAGAGCGGCATGCCCAGGGGCGTTCACCAGGAGATGGCGCTTTCGGCCCTTGACGTGTTCGTGGGTGTCGTGGCCCTTTCTATGAGCCTCGTGGCCGTCTCAGTCCGCCGACTCGTCGTGCCCTCTTTATGCTCTGGGAGTCCACGACCGCCGCCGAAGGGTTAGGATCTATTGCCGTTGCGCTTCCTGTCGGTCGCGCGCAAGGCCTTGATAACCATAAACCACAGCCCGCTCAGGCGGTTATTCGTCCTGTATACAACGATTGCGGGTGAGCCGACGAGCGGACTCGAACCGCTGACCTGGTCCTTAGGAGATAACGGCGACGTCTTCGCTGCTGTTCGTTCCTGACCGCAATCCGCACGAACAAGCCGAATCCGCGAGTTACCCCACCGTATCTGTTCGCCGCAGCTCGTATGGGTTAGTGTCAAACTAGTGTCAAAGTGCCTCCGGCCACCACCGGGGGGTTACTTTACTTAGGAGATATTCCGCTTTGGTAAGCGGAAATTATGAGTGGGCGATGCTGGATTTGAACCAGCGACCCCCTCCTTGTAAGGGAGGTGCTCTACCCCTGAGCTAATCGCCCACGCTGGCTGGTGCCCCCAACGGGATTCGAACCCGTGCCGCCGCCTTGAAAGGGCGGAATCCTAGGCCTCTAGACGATGGGGGCCTGCTGCCGCTCGCACGCGCTATTGTAGCGTTTATCTGCCTCGTGCAAGCTGCGGTGTTTGGTGAGCCGGGAAGGGATCGAACCTTCGACACGAGGATTAAAAGTCCCCTGCTCTGCCACTGAGCTACCGGCCCGGCCACCGCACGATTCTACCAGCATAACCCAGCAATCCCCAAGAGGACCGCCCGACCTCCCGGCGGGCCTCGACAGTCTATTTGACAGTCTTTGGCTCGTGTCTCCGGCTGGATGACCGGCCCGCGAGCCATCTTTGGAGGAGTGATGACGAAACGAAGGGGCAAGGGAGAAGGAAGCGTCTACCGCCGCAAGGACGGGCGCGTGGTGGGCGAGTACGAGGACGCCAACGGCAAGCGCCGTTACATTTCCGGGAAGAGCAAGCTCGAAGTACAGCAGAAGCTCCGCAAAGCTCTTGAGGACCGAGACGCGAGGATAGCCTACGATTCCGAAGGGCTCACAGTGGAGCGCTACATGGGCCGCTGGCTCGACACCATACGAGACACGGTGAGGCCGGGGACGTTCAGGCCCTACGAGGCCATCACGCGCCTGCACATAAACCCGACGCTGGGCAGCACGAAGCTCGACAAGCTGAACGCGCTGCAACTGGAATCGCTCTACCGCGAGAAGCTCAACGCGGGATTGTCCGCTCGGCGCGTCCGCTACATACACGTCACGATACGCAATGCGCTCAAGGACGCGGTTAGGCTCCAATTCTTGAGCCGAAACGTGGCAGATTCGGCCAGACCGCCCCGCCCCATCCAGAGAGTAATTGAGCCGCTCACGCAGCAGCAGATGCGAGCGCTGTTGGACGCCGCCAGAGGCGACAATCTCGAAGCCCTGTACGTCCTCGCGTGCACCACTGCCATGCGGCAGGGTGAGCTGCTGGGGCTACAGTGGAAGGAAATTGACCTCGACTCTGGGGCCTTGCGCGTGCAGCGAAGCGTCTACGATGGCGCCATCAGTCCGCCCAAGACCGGCGCGGGACGCCGTACCATCCGGCTATCAAGACTGGCCGTCGCCGCCTTGAGAAAACACCGCCGCAACACGGCGAGGCGACGCATGTCAGTATGGGTTTTCCCCAACTCCAAAGGCGGTACCATCGGCCACCAGAACCTACACAACCGTTCGTGGAAGCCCCTGTTGAAGCGTGCCGGTCTCCCCCACTCCACGCGGTTTCACGATTTGCGACACTCTTGCATTTCGTTGCTGTTGGCGCGCGGCGTGCCCATAGTGGTGGTGTCGAGGATGGCGGGCCACGCCAACGTGTCAATCACGCTATCCGTGTATGGGCACGTCACGCCCGAACTGTTGGACACGGCCGCTGATGGAATAGACGAAGCTCTGGGATAACTATTGGTCCCAGCGGGATAGCAGCCATGGCCTGGACGCGGCCCTAAAGCCCAGGCACGTGCGTTAGAGACGCTTGGAGGCGCCTGGATAGGCCCGCCAGAGACCCGGGCCTACGATAGCGCCCACAGCGTAAAGCAGCGTAAAGGCGCAATTATGTGCTCGCCGGGCGTTAAAATATAGAGGTGAAAGGGAAGGACCATTTGGAGGCATCCGCAATCCCTCCGGTAGCCGTGGCGCGCGGCCTCGCGCGCTCTGCCGGCGGAGTCGCTCGCCTAGGCAGGCGACATCCGAGGAGGGCACGCGATGCTCACGCAGAACAGGGGCGGCTCACGCTGTTCCGATAAGGCCGTAGCAACCCACCAATCCCCTTCCCAAACCCCTCCTTACCGCTGCCCGGGACGCGCCGGAAAGTCCCCCGTGCCAAGTGAGGGGACGTTTCCGGCACGTCCCGGACAGCTCGATAGGACGCCCGTCACGGGCAGAAGGAGGGATGGACACAGGTGGTGAGGGAAGGCGAGACGCAGACCGCACGCGGCGCGGCGTTGAAGGAACTCGGCCGGCTCCCGCAGTGGGTCGGCTGGAGGTACGAGGCCAGGCCCAACGGGAAGCAGGGGAAGGCGCCAATCAATCCGGCTACTGGGACCCAGGCAAGCAGCACGAACCCTTGCACGTGGGGCGACTACGCGCAGGCCGTGGCAGCGGCAGAGGAGCACGGTCACGACGGAGTGGGTTTCGTCTTCACGCCCGACGACCCTTACGTCGGTATCGACCTGGACGACTGCGTACAGGACGGAGAGGTAGCGCCGTGGGCGGAGGAGATTGTCCGCGTGATGGACTCCTACGCCGAGGTATCTCCCAGCGGCACCGGCATCAAGATTTGGCTTAGGGGCGCGAAGCCGGGCAGCCGGTCCCGCACCGGAAACATTGAGATATACGACGCCGGAAGGTTCTTCGCCTTCACCGGACGGATGTACGGGACCCGGCACGGCATCGAAAACCGGCAGGACGCGCTCGACGAGCTTTACCGCCAGCTGTTCCCGGAACAGGAGGCGCGCGCCGAGACCATCGACACGACGCGTGGCGGGTTCGGGGGCAGCGACGAGGCGCTCCTGCGCAAGGCGCGCCGTGCCAAGACCGGCGCCGGCTTCGTGCGGCTGTACTACCGGGGGGACTGGGAGGAGTTCGAGACGCGAAGCCAGGCGGACTGGGACCTGCTCAAGAGCCTGGCCTTTTGGACGGCGAGAGACGCGAAGCGCATGCGGCGCCTGTTCTTGGGGTCCGCGCTGGCACCCGCGCTCGGCCGGAAGTCGGACCCGGAAGGCTACCTGGACCTGTCGATAGGGAATGCTATCAAGGGCTGCCGCAAAGTCTACGACCCCAACTACAGGACGGGGTGATGCGTTAGGAGCACGAGGACGCAAGAGCACGGGACGACCACCGCAACACAATGACCATCTGAGAGCACGAGGAGACGACGTGATAGAGCACAAGGACTTCAAGGCCCGCGAGCGGGAGATGCGGGAAACCTTCGACCCCCTCCTGAACATCAACGAGGTCAGGAAGATAATCGGCTGTTCGCCCCGGTTCGTCCTGAACCTCGTCAGGGAGGGAAGGCTGGAGGCGTACGACATACTGGGTCGCGGCGTCACCCGCGACGACCTGTGCGACGACGTGCAGGGGCTGCGGATGACGCCCTCTTCCCTGAACGCATACCTGGAAAGCACGCGGGTCAAGTAGGCCCGCAAGAGCACGAGTAGGAGAACAAATGAACAGCACGATTGCCGACCGGCCCGGTCCCGAAGTCCGCGCGCTCAACATCGACACCCTCAAGCTGCCCAGCAGGAGCGTGGGCGAGGTGGTAGAGGAGGCGGGCGAAGAGGTGCCCTGGATAATCGAAGACATACTAGCGCGCGGCGCCGTGACCGACTTCTTCGGCCCGGCCAAGAAGGGCGGCAAGACCACCTTCTGGTGCCACGCGATAGCAGCCGGGGCCAAGGGCGAGCCCGTGGCCGGTTTCGACACCGTCCCGGCGAAGTACCTTTACCTCACGGAGCAGGGGACCAATTTCGCCCTGTCGCTGAGTGCCGCCGGCCTGGAGGAGCATCCCCACCACGTCCGTGTCGTCCAGCACAGGGACGTATCCGGGATGAACTGGCAGACCCTTATTGAGCACGCGGCTTCCGACTGACGGGCGCTGGGATTCGACGCCCTGGTAGTGGACACCTTCGCCGTGTTCGGGAAGCTCAAGGGCAGCGAGGAGAACGATTCCGGCGCGGTGACCGACAGGCTGCGTGTCCTGAACCGTGATGGCCCAGAAGCATGACCTAGGAGCTGGTACTCGTCCGGCACGCCGGGAAGGACGGCAAGGCGCAGGGGCTCGTCGGCGTTCGAGGCCGAGGCGGACATCGTCGTGGGAATCGGGCGGCCGGAACGGCAACCACGGCCCCAACATCCGCAGGCTCGAAGCCATAGGCCGCTACGGCGAGTGGGAGAGGAACATAGAGCTTCAGGGTGCCCGCTACGTCTCGCTTGGCACCGACAGCAAAATAGAGTTCAACAAGGCTGTTGCGTTCATCAGGAGCGTGCTCCCAGAGAGCCCCAATAACGGCATCCGGAAGTCGGAGATTCTGGAATTGTGCAAGGGGTTTGGTGGCGACATCAAGTCCACCACGCTAGACAACGCGCTCGGCTGGTTAGTGACGCAGGGACGGGCGGGTATGCGCCAGGAGGTGCACGAGCGCGGGCAGCCAAAGGTCTACTGGAACGCGGCTCGGAGTTAGGGTTGATTGATTCGCCCGGTAGTAGAGAGAGGGGAGTGTGTAAACAAATCCCTAAGGCTGGGTTTATTTCCACGTTTCACCCCGCATAAAGAGTGGAAACAAACGTGGTCAATCGAGCACTCACGGGGAGGGAAGGTTTTGAGGGAGACTCGTGGTTGACAACACAGCGCCACCAGACAACTTCGGGCTAGGCGCTCCGTTCGTCCACCCTTAAGTTCGTTGCCAACGGCTTCCTTCGGAGCCAACGCGCGGCTTCCGGGTAGGACACAGGTGTGCTCTTGGGACTAAACCTTGCGCCCACGGGACGACGAGCAGGAGGGCGTCAACCCCCTGTGTCAATCACTTTCGGCAGGTCGGCGGGGTCACACCGGCCCTCCGGCCGGCCAAAAGTCAAAACCACCCCAAGGAGTCGATTATCGGAACCGCAAGGCTATCCCTCCAAGCCTCAACCAAGAAACCGAAAAGCGACGAGAGAAGCGCTCGTGGCCGACGACCACAACCTGGCTTGCAAAAAGAACGTCCGGCAAAAAGCGGAGGCGCTAGCCGACATTGTGCGATGCCCCCTACCACAGTAGCCCGCTCGTCGACCTACAGCCGGACGGTTCACGAAGTAGCGGATAGGACGCGCGTCCCGCCCCGCTTGGCTTTCTCCTCTCTGGGCAGGGCATTTGCCAATCCCCACCCTGGCATGTTCTTCTAGGAGCACTGGCCCTTGCGGACGCGGGTCAAGGGTTGGTGTTGCGGCGCTCGTGAACCACGCGCCGTCCGAGCGCACGAAGGTGCTCGACGGGGCCGGGCTCATGCGCCAATCGCCTAACCAGTATTCTTGCCGGTCGGGGTAGAGCGCTTGCGTTCCATTCTCGTAGCCGGGCATTAATCACAAGCTGGGTGAATTCGGCGTTCCCGAGAGGTCAGCAACGCCTAGCGAGGCGCGAGCGAACGAAAAGATAGCCCATTTGGGGGATGTGCTCGATGTAACGAGACTGCTACGCTGCCCCGGTGGAGAATTGGAGGCGCACGCAGGGCGAGGTCAGAGGGCTTCATACCGTTGGCATGACGTTTCGTGGGACGAAGGGAGCCTGTGGTGCGCCCGGCTTCTGCAACACGTGCGAAGTGCATCGCGCATGACTCGTCTGGGTAGGGTGGCCGGCCCTCTGGTGCGGTGGAAGCTCCCTTGAGTAGAGAACGCACGGAAGCCAGATGGAGCGAGATTATGAAGGAGTTCTGGCGTAGTCCCAGCGCCAAGTCCTTCAGGGTCACATTCTATGTCTTCGCCATTACGGCTTGTCCCGCTCTGGTGCTCTTCGCCGCCTTCTGGGACAAAACCGGCCCCGAAGTAGAGGCGATGGTGGGGTCGCAAAACGTAGCTTGGGTTCTCGTCGCATGTGCTTTGCTTTGGCCCACTTTTCCGTTTATCGTCGCGGCGCTGCCCGTTTTTGGGCTTGCGTCGTGGCGCCTCTATCGGATGGCCGAGCGAGACCGAGTGATAGTAGAACGTGAGCGCGTCAAACAAGAGCGGGTTAGACAAGAACAGGAGCGTGCCAGGCAAGTAGAGTCACGCCAGCGGCAACAAGAGAGAACAATGGTACGAAGTGCAGGAGAAGCGGTCCAGAAGCGCGCACGCAAGGCGAAATACCATAGACGGATAGACGCAGCCAAGCGGCGGGAAGACGAGGCAAGGAACGAGCGCATAAACGAGGTGCTCCGACGAGACAACGTTTTGGACCGCGTGCACTACATGAGTGGTCTCGAATTCGAGCGGTTCATGGCGAACCTCTTCCGCAAGCAAGGCCACGCAGTAAGAACAACTCCCGGCTCAGGCGACCAGGGAACAGACCTTCTCTTGGTCGTGGAAGGACGCAAAATAGCCGTGCAGTTGAAGCGTTGGACCGCCCCAGTTGGTAACACGGCGGTCCAAGCCACCTTCACGGGCATGTTCTACTACCAGGCGCAAGAAGCTTGGCTGATAACCACCAGCACCTTCACCAAGAGCGCCGTGGCCGCAGCAAAGAAAACCGGCGTTCGCCTGGTCAACGGCGAAGAGTTGGCCGATTGGATGAAGAGCCTGAGAGACGAACCGTAGGACGAACAAGTAAGCGTGAACGTCTCGGGAAGTGTCTCTCACTCCGTAATGTCCGAACGCATACCGCCCGCGCAAACACTACCAGCTACACCCAAGTGCAATCCTCCAACCGCCTAAATCGGCTTATGTAAGCCAAGTTTTCCCAATTCAACCACCCCACACCGGTGCCCTCGCAACTTCCACTATGGTGCGTCAGAAAGGACCGCAGGAAATGAAGATTCGCAAGTTTAAGGATGGACACGGCAAGCCCCGCTACCAGCTCGGCACGTATGAGATGTACGGCCCCAAAGGTAAGCGCCGCAGCCGCTTTGTGGTGGCTGCCGACCTTGGATACTTTGATGACCCGCACGAGCGCCTAGATTACCTGCGCCGTGAGGAGTCGCGACTAGGGTATGCCGGCAAGTTTAAGAGCGCCGTGCTCGCAGCGCGCAAGCGTGACCGCCTCTGGCGTGCCTTGTATCACGCGGGCATGCTCGCCCGGCCCCGGCCCAAACGCACCACCGCCACCGACCTATTAGTAGCAGCGTATGAGGAGATGATGGACGCTGGCCTGTAGGCCTCAGGAACAGCGTATCGCGCGAGAGAAACTGCACTTAGAAATGGGAATCCGACCTTCGACACGAGGATTAAAAGTCTTCTGCTCTGCCACTGAGCTAGCGGCCCAACCCGACCCGAACCCATGGCGCTACTCCTCTGACGTTGGGACTCTTGAAAAAGCAATCCCGATTACCCTTGTCGAGAGAGGCGACACTTCTTAGGCCCCGAGACTCCTACGGGGAATTCTTGGGCCGGCCTACCCATAGGCACACCGGCCCACCAGCCGGAGAATCCCGACGTTCGGATAGACCGAGTCTTGCGAGGTTCGGCGTGCGCAGCGGAGGGTCGGGGCCATGCTAACGCCCCAACGCTCCTCAATCCGCCAATAAGAGCGGAACACCTCGACGGTTCGGCCGCGTCAGAGTTCCCCAGCATCTGGGTTGGTTAGGTTAGAACTCGCGAACAGCGTGACCTCGCCCTTTAAGCAAGGCGCCTTCCCGAACAAGCTGTCAGTTACAAAGGCGCGACAATGTACGGCGTACCAGTCCGCTTACCGCCGAACGTGCCCTAACTACGCCTGCGAGACGTGAACCACCATATTACTGCGACTATGACAACTATGACCACGATAGCCATAAGTAACTTACTCATGTTTCTGTTATGCCCAACAGCCAGGAGAAACAATCTACGCCAAGTACAGTCTCCCCCCGTTCGTTTCGCGCAGTCCATCGCACCTACATACTCCCGTGCCTGCGTGCCTCTGAATAGACCCCTTCGACTATACCCGGATTGGACGTATCAACGCTCTACTCTCCCTGAGTCGTCGGTTGCGACGACACCAGTACAGAGCCTGCGTCAACGTCAGGTATGGCCAGAAGTTCACCTTTGTCATCGAAGATGTACCAGTAACCGTCGGCATGGGTTACGAGCATACCAGTGCGCACTTCGCTGGAGTTCATTGTAGCGTGGCCCCGTACGGAGGCCCGCAGAGTAGAATGTCCGTGTGAAGGTAGAAACCGCCATGCGGCTGCTGCACGCGACCAGGGAACAGCTTCATGGCAAGCCCACCCGCGAAGTGGTCCCGTTCAAGGTGACTGAGATGGCTGGCATCGACCCCTACCAGCGCGAATACGACGAGGCCGTGCGTGCGATATCTACTCGACAAGGGCTACATAGAACCCTATCCGAAGCCCTCGCACTGGCTCTACAGGATGCCCGACAAGGGACTCGAAGAAATCCTCAGCGGCTGAGTACAGGCGACTCTTGGGAAGGTAGATGATGGACCGGCATGAAAACTTGCAGGAGCTGCTTGGGCGGCTCAACCACGTGCGCGACTCTATGGAGGAGGCGTTGGGCCACGTCAGTGGCATCGAGGACGACTACCGGCGTGGGCTGCTCGAAGCCCACATCAAGGGCGCTCTACGCGAGATAAACGAGCAAGTATCAGAACTCGTGTCTTCGCGTTAGAGGATTCTGGCGTAGGGTGTTCGGTGCTAAGCAGTGTGAGACCTTCTCCGTGACCCCGTTTGCCAAGGTGTAGGTGTCTTGGCGACGCTTCTTCTGGTCGCTCTAAGTTTGTATGCTCGTAAGCGGCGTGACGAGAGAACCAAGAGAGAAGCGTTATTGGAAGCAATCTACGACCTGGCGCAAGGCCGCCCCGATAAGCTGGTGGCCTCAGTGAAGGCAGCGGAGAGAGTAGGCATCCCGCACACTGTCGAAGACTTCAACCCCGTGGCCAGGCACTTGAGGGATTCGGGCCTGATTGAGGAACCCGGTACAGTCGGTCTCGAGGTTTTCAGGATTAGTCCTGCTGGCATCCGAGCGGTGGAGCAGGACAGAAGCTAGCGCCCCTTAACCCCGACCCAGGAGCTGTCCCAAGCGCCATAAGCGCGCTCGACAACGGTATTTACTAAGCCACCGCCCAGTCGCACGGTAGTACTCTTTCGCCTCCCTCACCACTTCAAACGGAGCAGCACCCACTGCGAAGGCCGCAATCATAGAACCATCATCGTCAGAGCTATCGTCAGCCGTTGCTCCAACTCCCTGTATTCACCCTTTTCAAACATCCCTTTAGCACGCATGGCGTTGTAGCTGGCGCGTAGCCGTTGACCTGGTTCTCTTGCGTTGTCCTGTATCTCGTCAAGAACCGAATCATCTGCCAAAGCCTAAGTGTACGTGGCATCGCCTTATTCGGACCAGCAAGTTAAAGAGGCCGACAGCCCCCTCCTCTCACCGCCGACCCCAACAAGACGGACTGACCACTCGCTGCCTGTCCGTCTTGTAACAAATGATATCATATTCCCATGCATCCTGCACAATGTGCAGCAAGAGTGTGACAAGTATATCTTAGCGTTGTGGCATGATACAATAAGAACGACCTTATCCGAGTCCTATTTCCCCCCTCCTGGACTCGGATAAGGTTTTCGTCTGTGCGGCTCTGTACATCCCCTTGCACGAAGGAAAGAGCCACACCCACTAGGGTGATTACCCTCAATTCTTTAGGTACAATATCGTTGTGGTGGTCGCCAATCGTAGTGTTGGAACTGGACTTACACGACTCACGATGTTACGGCGTTACAGCGGCCACCACATACAAAGTGCCGTGGTTGCACGCATACATTTGAGGTGCCTCACGTCTACGTAACGGGCCACACCGCGTGCGAGGAACAGACTGTGTGGCAAGCTACCTTACGGCGACACCTCTTCTGGCACGTCTTCCCATCCACAAGACTCGCAGAGTGTCACGCATCTACCGCCCCTACCATCTGACCACCTGCAAGGCTTCCCTCGTATCCCCCACGCTGTCCCGCGTTGGCCCGACCGTGCCGCACACGAGGCACCTGGCACCGTACCCGTACCTAACCCCTTCCACCAGGATGGGAGCGGCGTGGGCGCACTCCTCCGGTGTCTTACGTCCCCTGCCCAAGCCTGTCTGGCCTGTATTCGGGTTCTCCAAGCCTCACACCCTCCCTTAGTATCTCGTCCAGTTCGTGGAACCAGAACAACTGCAACCGTCCGTCCTCGAGCCGCACGTCGAAGGCGGGATGCTCAGGAGCGCCCCACCTGTGCTCCGCGGTGCCGAGCCTGCCGCCGAATTCCGACCTCCAGTGCCCTTCCTTTACGCGCACCAGCATGCCAGGATGTGGTTCGTGCGACTGCATGAGGCTCACCCCTTTCCTCCACAGTTGGGGCCAGAACCACGCTCTAGCCCCAACCGCTTTCCCTTTCCCTAGCCCAAGAGATATAGCAGGACCCTGCGGGTTTTTGAGTGTCGTGGGCTACAGTGTGTCCTTTGACACCAACACCAGATGTTGTGGCCAACAGGGTGAAGGACCACCGCGATGGACGACGGCACCCATCCTACGCCGCTGGTGACGCGAGACTAGATGCCTCCACCACCGCTTACACCCTCCATCACGGTGCGGGCAGGGGCATGATACGATGATATCGAACAGGGCAACTGTTCGCCTTACTGGGGCCGAAGCCTCCGCAACATAGGACGCGCTTCTCCCCTCGACTCGGGCCTTCGCGGGCGCGTTCCGTTAACCGGCGAGGTACACCCCTACCGGAACGGAAGGAGCGTGCGCCCGTGGCTACGGAAGACACCAACGCCCACGCCGCAGACCAGCGGCCCCGCTGCGAGTTCGGCAAGACCCTCTTCGAAGGAGGAGAGTGCCAAGGGAGGGGCGAGGTCCAGTTGGACGGTAGCCTGCTGTGCGCGCCCCACGCCAAGCTGCTGAGGCTGAAAGCGCAAGAAGACAACTTGGTCGGCACGGTGTTCGAGTTGGACAAGTGGCTGGACAAACCCGACAACCGAGCGGACCAGCTCCACTGGCGGCGGCTGCAACACGAACGAGACGAAGTCGTGGAGGAGCTACGGTTCAACCGCACGCTAATTGAAACGCACAAGGACCTAGGCCAATAATGGTTGTGTGGCATGCCATGCTGGGTGTTGTTTGACATACTGAAATCAGTACGCTATACTCCCTCACATGAACGAGCCAGCACACAAAATCCGACAGAGTACGAGCAGGGGCACACCCTCTTACCAGCTTGGTCATTACGAGATGAGCGGCGACAAGGGTAAGCGTCGCAGCGTGTTCAAGGTTGACGTTCACTTGGGCGAGCACGCCAACGCCGACGAGGCACTGGCATCGTGGCCCCCAGAGATAGCGCGACTTGAGGCCATCGGCAGGGTTAACAAGGCCGACAATTTACGAGGGAAGCTGCACAAGTTGCGGTCACTGTCGTGACAGACTATTTGACAGTTAATGTCAGCTTACTGGCGTGTATCGCGCGAGCGAAATGGGCTTAGGAATGGGGATTCTACCTTCGACACGAGGATTAAAAGTCCCCTGCTCTGCCACTGAGCTACCGGCCCGACACCACGCGGAGTTTATCATGCCACTTCTTCCCTAATGCAGGAAGTGACGCCGCCCCGTGAACACCATCGCCACCCCTCGCTCGTTGGCTGCCGCGACGACTTCCTCGTCGCGTTTGGACCCGCCCGGCTGGATGACGGCGATGATTCCGGCGTCGGCGAGCGCCTCGACACCGTCGGCAAAGGGGAAGAAGGCGTCGCTGGCCGCGGCGGCGCCTATCGCCCGCTCCCCGGCCTTCTTCACCGCGAGCTCCGAGGCGTCGACCCGGCTGGTCTGGCCGCCCCCGATCCCGACTGTCGCCTCCCCCCTCGCGAGCACTATGGCGTTGCTCCTCACCCGCTTCGCGACCCTCCAGGCGAACAGGAGATCCAACATCTGCTCCGGCGTCGGCTCCATCTCGGTCACGACCTCGTAGTCAGAAGGGTCCTCGATCCGGTCCGTCTCTTGCAAGAGAAGTCCGCCCGTAACGTCTTTGCCGGATAGGTCCGCAGAACGGAGACCCCCGGCCCGCAGCAGTATCGTGTTCGGCTTGGCGGCGAGCGCCTCCACGGCCTCGGGCGCGAACTCCGGGGCAAGGAGCACCTCCGTGAAGACGCCGGTTATTCGCCGGGCGAGCTCTCCGTCCACGGGATGGTTGAGGGCCACGACCCCGCCGAACGCGGACAGCGGGTCGGAGGCCAGGGCCTTCTCGTAAGCCTCCGCCTGGGTCTCGGCGGCCGCAGCACCGCACGGGGTCGCGTGCTTGACGATCACCGCCGCCGGTCTCTCCCCCAGCTCCGCGAGAAGCGAGCGGGCGGCGTCCAGGTCGTTCAGGTTGTTGAAGGAGAGTTCCTTGCCCTGCAGCTTCTGTACGCCCGCGAGCAGGTCCTCCCCCCCGGCGCGGGCGTAGTACGCCGCCCCCTGGTGCGGGTTCTCTCCGTAGCGCAGGGGAAGGACCTTCTCGTAGCGCATCTCGAGAACGTCCGGGAATCGCTCCCCGTTCTCGAACCAGTCGACTATGGCCGCGTCGTAGTGGGCGGTAAGCCGGAACGCGGAGTGGGCCAGGCGGCGGCGGGTCTCCGCAGGGACCTCGCCGAGGTCCAGGGCCGCGAGTACGTCATCGTAGAACTCGGGAGACGGGACCACGATGACGCTCCCGAAGTTCTTGGCCGCGGCCCTCAGCATCGCCGGACCCCCGATGTCTATCTGCTCCACGGCCTCCGCTTCTGAGGCCCCGCCGGCCACCGTCTCCTCGAACGGGTAGAGGTTGATGCAGACCAGGTCTATTCGTGTGATCCCCTGCTCGACCAGCTCGCTCGAGTGGCCCGGGTCCTCGTGGTTGGCGAGGATACCGCCGTGGACCCTTGGGTGGAGCGTCTTCACCCTACCGCCCAGGATCTCCGGTTCGCCCGTGACCTCGGAGACGAGGGTAACGGGGACCCCCTTCTCCGCGAGCGTCTTCGCCGTCCCGCCTGTGGAGACGATCTCGAACCCCATCTCGTGCAGCCGGCGCGCGAACGGGACCACGCCTCGCTTGTCCGAGACCGAGATCAGGGCGCGCCGGCTCACGCCTGCCCCCCGAAGTGCCTGGCCACGGCACCCACCAGCAAACGGTGCTCGACGGGATGCAACCGCTCCAGAAGCGCCTCCTCCTCGTCCCCAGGCAGGACGGGCACCCGCTCCTGCGCCACGATCGGGCCCGCGTCTACCTCCTCGACCATGTAGTGGACCGTTACGCCAGTCTCATCTACCCCCGCCTCGAGGGCCCTCTGCACGGCGTGAAGACCTCGGAACGCCGGCAGGAGCGAGGGGTGGACGTTCAGGATCGCCGGGAATCTGTCGAGAAACGACGAAGAGAGCACCCGCATGTATCCGGCCCCGACGACGAGCGAGACGTCGTGGGCGGCTACCCTCTCGGCCAGCTCCCGGTCGTAGTCCTCGCGGCTCACGAAGCCGGCCGGGTCCACGTGCTCGACCGGCACCCCGGCCCGGCGGGCGCGCTCGAAGGCGAAGGCGTCCTTCTTGTCGCCGGCGACCACGGCCAGCTCGCGCGGGTAGGCGTCGAGCAGTGCCTGCAGGTTCGTCCCCGACCCGGAGGCGAGGACGGCGAAGCGCGAGCCTTCAGGCAGACCCTCAGGCAAACTCTACCCCTCCCCCGTCTACCACCTCGCCGATACGCCACGCCTCGCAGGAGCCCGCGTCGCGCAGCGCGCGCAGCCCGCGATCCGCCGCCTCCGCAGGCACCACGGCGCAGAACCCGATGCCTACGTTGAAGACGCGGCGCATCTCGTCTTCCGGGACGTTGCCGAGGCCCCGGATCAGGCCGAACACCTCAGGCTCTTTCCAGGAGGTTGGGTCCAGGCGCGCGCCCAGGCCACCGAGGGCTCGCGGCAGGTTCCCCGGCAGCCCGCCGCCGGTCACGTGAGCCATTCCGCGCACCTCGACCGCCCTTTCGAGGGTGGAGATCTCCCGCACGTAGGCGCGGTGCGGCTCGAGGTAGATCTCCCCCAGCGACCGGTCGAATCCCTCCGGCACCTCCGAGTAGGACAGGCCGGCGTCCTCGACCACCTTGCGCGCGAGCGTGTACCCGTTGGTGTGCAGACCGCTGGACTGGAGCCCGAGCACAACGTCGCCGGCGCGCACGCTCTCGCCGCGCGGGATCTCCCGCCTCTCCGCCGCCCCCACGCACGCGCCGACCACGTCCAGGTCGTCTCCGACGTAGAGGCCGGGCATCTCGGCCGTCTCGCCCCCCACGAGCGCCACGCCCAGCTCTCCGCACGCCTCTGCGGCGCTCCTGACGACCAGCGCGACGGCCTCGGGGTCAAGCCTGCCGCTCGCAACGTAGTCGAGGAACAGCAGAGGACGTGCACCGGCCGCGAGCACGTCGTTGGCGCAGTGGTTAACGATGTCCGCGCCCAGGGAGTCGTACCGTCCGACCTCTCGAGCGACCAGGACCTTCGTACCGACGCCGTCGATCGTCGAGGCGAGAACGGGCTCATCGTAGCCCGCAAGGGCGTAGAGGCCGGCGAAGCCCCCGGCTGACCCGATCACCTCTGGACCGTGCGTCGCCTCGACGGCGGAGCGCATGAGGTCTACGGACCTCTCACCCCGCTCGATGGAGACCCCCGCAGCCTCGTAGCTGGAGGACGTCATGCGGTCGGGGCTCTCGGACCCTCGCAACGGCTATGTGGCCCTGGCTTCGCTGGACTCATCGAGGTCCGCCGCGTCCAGGGCCTGCGCGAGGTCGTCGTGTCGCGCAACGCTCGAGACGAGTCCGTCTCGGACGACGAAAACGGTCGCCACGGTCGCGCTTCCGGTGACCTCGCCGGAGTCGGGGGAGCGCCACCGTGCCGCCTCCTCGACAACCACCGTCTCGCCCCTGTGGAAGACGCGCTGGGGCTCGAGGTCGACGTTCGCCCGTGACACCCACTCGCGCAGCAACCCGGAGCCGGCGCCGCTTCCCCGGGGGCCGCCCACCCGCACTTCGGGGTCCGACAATCGCACGAGGCGGTCCGCGTCGCCCTGGTTCAAGGCCTCGTGCCAGTCCCTGACGGTATCCAGCTCGGGGGTGGTCAAGTGCCGGCGCCCGCGTAGTGGGTTCGGTCCTCCAGCGCGAACTTCTCGGAGGTGCCGCGGATCGGGTAGTCGCCGTCGAAGCAGGCCCGGCACAGGCGTCCCTTGGGCTGGCCGGTGGCGGCAACCATCGCCTCGTTCGAGAGGTAGGCCAGTGTGGTGGCCCCGATCTGGGCCCGGATCTCCTCCACGGAGTAGTTGGCCCCGACGAGCTGCTCCTTCGTGTCCATGTCTATGCCGTAGTAGCAGGGGCCTTTGATCGGCGGCGAGGAGACACGAAAGTGAACCTCGGTCGCGCCAGCGTCGAAGAGAAGCCTGACGAGCTTGCGGCTCGTGTTCCCCCGCACGATGGAGTCGTCCACGACGACTACGCGCTTGCCCTCGATGACCGAGGGAAGCGGGTTGAGCTTTAGCCTTAACCCGAGCTGGCGCATCCCATCCGACGGCTGGATAAAGGTCCTGCCAACGTAGCGGTTCTTGATGAGCCCGTCAGCGTAGGGTATGCCGCTCCTGCGCGAGTACCCGACCGCGGCCGAGGCACCGGAATCTGGGACCGGTATCACGACGTCGGCCTCGACCGGGGCTTCCTCGGCGAGCAGCTCCCCCATGGTCCCTCGCGCGCCAGCCACCTCCCGCCCGTCGAAGCGGGAATCGGGCCGGGCGAAGTAGACGTACTCGAAGACGCAGAGGGCCGGGCGAGGGCTCTCGCCCCTGATGCTTTGCAGGCCCGAATCGTCGATCACTATGACCTCGCCGGGGGCGACCTCCCGCAGAAAGCGGGCGCCGATGATGTCCAGCCCGCAAGTCTCGCTGGAGATGGCGTAGCCGCCGTCCACCTCGCCGACGCAGAGCGGCCTGAAGCCGTGCGGGTCGCGGAAGGCGACGAGTTTGTCCCGGAAGATCATGGCCACCGAGTAGGCTCCCTCGAAGCGCCGCATCGCCGCCTGCACTGCCTCGCCGACAGACCGGCCCTGCTCGAGCTCCTTGACGGCGGCCGCCGCTATGAAGGTCGTGTCCGAGGTCGAGTTGAACTCGAATCCCTCCTCTTCGAGCTCCCGGCCAAGACCCACGGCGTTCACCAGGTTCCCGTTGTGGGCGACGGCGACGTTGAGCTCGCCCCTGCCGTGGAACTCGGGCTGGGCGTTCTCCCAGGAGGCGGATCCCGTGGTGGAGTAGCGCACGTGCCCGAGCGAGATGTGTCCAGTCTCGAGCGCGGCGAGCCTCGAGGCGTCGAAGACCTGGGAGACCAGGCCCATGTCGCGCACGGCGGTCGTCCGCTCGCCGTCCGAGACGGCGATCCCGGCCGACTCCTGCCCACGGTGCTGCAGGGCGTAGAGGCCGAAGTACGTGCGCTGGGCCAGCTCGCCCTCGAGCTCGCGCGAGTACAGGCCGAAGACCCCGCAGGCCTCTTTCGGCTTCCCGTCGTCGTGAAGACCTTCGCTCACAGAGCCCTCCTGGTCTCAGATCCTGTCCAACTCCGGAACCGTCATCTCGTCCCGGACGTTGCCCGTGTTGAGCGTCGTGGCCGGCTCGAACAGCATCACGTGTGCCTCTTCGTCTGCCACCGGCCGGTGCTCGATCCCACGCGGGACGACGATGAAGTCGCCCTGCTCGATGGTAACGCTGCGGTCCCGAAATTCCATCCGGAAACTGCCTTTCACCACGTAGAAAAGCTCGTCCTCCTCGTCGTGGTGGTGCCAGACGAACTCGCCGAGGATCTTGACGAGCTTGACGTGCTGCCCGTTGAGCTCGCCCACCACCTTGGGGCTCCAGTGCTCCTCGAAAAGACCAAACTTCTCCTCGACGTTCACCTTCTCGACGCTCAATGTGTCACCTCTGCGACCCCCGGAGCACCGAACAGATCCCGCTCGTAGGCTACCCTAAGGTCCCACAGGCTCAGGTCGACGAGGTCGCCGATCTTGAACCTGTCGCCGCTGGCGTAGCCGACCTGGTCATAAGCCACGTCTCCGAGCGCGACCTGCAGTTCGTCCCAGCGTTCCTCTGGTACCGCGACCAGGAAACTCGAGCCGCCTTCGCCAAAGAGTGTCCGGAGGATATCCTTGGATCCGATCGCATCGAGCTCGGCGTCTAAGTATTCGAACCCGAT
Source organism: uncultured Rubrobacteraceae bacterium (assembly GCA_963800975.1). Classification (GTDB taxonomy): domain Bacteria; phylum Actinomycetota; class Rubrobacteria; order Rubrobacterales; family Rubrobacteraceae; genus JALYGY01. The sequence goes on from CAWDDB010000008.1 coordinate 746,431, forward strand.
TCCACCGGCCAGCGCCATCTCCGCAAGCGTAACCGCTTCCCCGCCACCAGAGATGTCGTGCGCCGTGTCCACGAGACCTGATCGGATCATCTCGCGCACCAGGTCGGCGGTCTTTTTCAAGGCAGCCAGGTCCGGGTACGGTGGCTTGCCGGCTACTCGACCGTGCACTATCTCCAGGTACTCGGACCCGGCGAGCGAGACGCCGGGCCCGCCCCCGATCACGACGACCATGTCCCCCTCGCGCTTGAAACCGGGCGTGGCATGACACCCGACGTCCTCGAGCACACCGACCATGCCGACAACTGGTGTCGGGTAAACCCCGCCGGCCTCGGTCTCGTTGTAGAGGCTGACGTTCCCGCTCACGACGGGGGTGCCGAGGGCTTCGCACGCCTCGGCCATACCCTCGATGCACTGGGCGAGCTGGTAGTAGCCCTCCGGCTTCTCGGGGTTGCCGAAGTTCAGACAGTTGGTGAGGGCAACCGGGGTCGCACCGACGCAGGAGAGGTTGCGGTAAGCCTCGGCCACCGTCGCGGCGCCTCCGCCCCGCGGTTCGAGGTAGCAGTGGCGGCCCCGTCCGTCCGTGGTCAGGGCGTACCCGCGGTTCGTGCCTTTGATACGCATCACCGCGGCGTCTGCCCCAGGCAGCACGGCGGTGTTCGTGCCGACCTGGTGGTCGTACTGCTCGAAGATCGAACGCCGCGAGCAAAGGTTCGGGTGCGCGAGCATCCTCAGCAAGACCTCGTTGTAAGGATGATCCGCCGGGGCGTCCATGCGGGGGTCGGGGACTTCGCCGGGGTCGAAGCTTTGCACCTCATCCAGGTACGGTGGTCTGACGACGTCGCGCTCGTAGGAGGGAGCGTCGGCCAGGTATTCGGCCGGGACGGAGCCTACGTTCTCGCCGCCGTGCATCACGCGCAGGTCGCCGTGTTCTGCGACGCGCCCGATCACGGCCCCTACCAGCCCGTAGCGCTCGGCGAGGGCGAGGACCCGATCCTCCTTCTCCGGCTCGATGATGGCGAGCATCCTCTCCTGAGACTCGGAGATGACTATCTCGTAGGGCTGCATGCCGCTCTCGCGCAAGGGCACCTTCGCGGCGTCTATCTCGATGCCGACGCCGCCCTTGGCTGCCATCTCCGAGGCAGACGACGCTATCCCCGCGGCGCCGAGGTCCTGCAGGGAGACGAGAAGGCCCTCCTCGAGGAGCTCCAGGCAACACTCGATCAGGACCTTCTCCGCGAAGGGATCTCCGACCTGGACGTTCGACCGCTTCGACTCGGACTCCTCGGAGAGCTCGTCCGAGGCGAAGGTGGCCCCGTGGATTCCGTCGCGCCCGGTCTTCGAGCCCAGGAGAACCACGAGGTTCCCCTCCCCCGTCGCCCCCGACCGGACGAGGTCTTCTTTCCGGATCAAGCCCACGCACATCGCGTTGACCAGCGGGTTGCCCGAGTAGGCGGGGGCGAACTCGACCTCCCCGCCGACGGTGGGCACCCCGACCGCGTTGCCGTAGCCCCCGATCCCACGCACCACCTCTTCGGTCAGGTACCTGTTCCTACCCACATCGAGCGGCCCGAACCTGAGGGAGTCTAGGAGAGCGACCGGCCTCGCCCCCATGGCCAGGATGTCCCTGATGATGCCGCCGACGCCGGTGGCGGCGCCCTCGTAGGGCTCTACGGCCGAAGGGTGGTTGTGGCTCTCCACCTTGAACGCCAGCGCCCACCCATCCCCCACCTCGACGACGCCGGCGTTCTCGCCGGGCCCTTGCAAGACTGCTGGACCAGAGCTCGGAAACCGTTTCAGGAGGGGCCTGGAGTTCTTGTAGCCACAGTGTTCGCTCCACATCACCGAGAACAGCGAGAGCTCCATGTAGTTGGGCGGGCGGCCGAGCAGCTCGAGGATGCGGTCGTACTCGAAGTCCGAGAGGCCGAGGGAGGTGTAGGTCTCCTGGAGGCTCAAACCCTCGCCCCAGCCAGGACGGAGCGCAGGATCCGCAGCCCGTCCTCCGAGCCTAGCAGCTCCTCCGAGACGCGCTCGGGGTGGGGCATGATGCCGACGACGTTGCGGCCTTCGTTGCAGACCCCCGCGATGTCGTTGGCCGAGCCGTTCGGGTTCTCGAGGTAGCGGAGCACGACGCGGTCTTCGTCCTCCAGCCGCGCGAGCGTCTCCGGGTCGGCGAAGTAGTTGCCCTCGTTGTGGGCGACCGGGAGCACGAGCTCCTCGCCTCCGTCGCACGCCGCGGTCCAGGGCGTCCCCGTCATCTCGACGCGCACGCGCACCCGCCGGCACACGAACCGCATGTGCGTGTTCCTGAGCAGCGCGCCAGGCAGGAGGTGCGCCTCGGTCAGTACCTGGAAGCCGTTGCAGACGCCGAGGATGGGTCCCCCTGCGCGGGCGAAATCCTCGAGCGGGGCCATGACGCTCGCGAAGCGGGCGATGGCTCCGGGCCTCAGGTAATCGCCGTAGGAGAAGCCGCCGGGCACGATCACGGCGTCGGAGCCCTTGAGGTCCGCGTCGGCGTGCCACAGCTCGACCGGCTCCGCGCCCATAAGCTCGACCGCGTGCAGGGCGTCCCGGTCGCAGTTGGAACCGGGAAAGGTCGTTACCCCGATTTTCATCCGTCACCCCCTGCGTTCGGGAGTCGGGAGATAGGGAGTAGGGAGTCGCAGGAGCGTTTTCCCAACTCCCTCATCCAACAACCTCCCACTCGTAATCCTCTATCGTCGGGTTGGCGAGTAGCCTTCGGCACATCGCGTCCACCTCTTCGGCGCTCTCGACCTCCATCTCGATAAGCCTGCCCACGTGGACGGACCTGACCCCCCCGAAGCCCAGCGCGGGGAGTGCGCTGCGGACCGCCTCGCCCTGGGGGTCCAGGATCCCGGCCTTCGGGCGGACGAGGACGCGAACCTTGTAGGTCTCGGGCATCAGGTCTCGGTCCTCAGCAGCGCTTGCCTTACCCGAAGACCCGTGGTCTGTGGCGTGTGGCCTCAATCCACCGCGCCCCGCTGCGTTATCTCCTGGACGCGTCTCAGCATCTCCGCGTAGGCGTCCTCGACGCCGCCCATGTCCCGCCTGAAGCGGTCCTTGTCCAGCCTCTCGCCGGTCTCCTTGTCCCAGAAGCGGCAGGTGTCGGGGCTGATCTCGTCTGCGAGCATAAGATTCCCGGATGCGTCGCGCCCTGCCTCTATCTTGAAGTCCACGAGGACGACGCCACGCTCGTCGAAGAAGGGCGTGAGGATCTCGTTCACCTTCAGCCCCAGCTCCTCGCAGAACTCGAGGTCCTCGTCCGAGACGCCAAGCTCCCTGAAATGGTACCAGTTGAGCAGGGGATCCCCGAGGTCGTCGTCCTTGTAGCAGAGCTCGACTATGGGCGCTTTGAGCCTGATCCCCTCTTCGTAGCCGAGGCGCTTCGCGAGGGAGCCTGCGGCCACGTTGCGCACGATTATCTCCACGGGCAGCATCTCGAGCCTCATGGTCTTGATGGCCGCATCGTCCACCTGCTCGACGAAGTGGGTCGGGACGCCGTGCGCTTCGAGGTAGGCGAAGATGGTCGCGCTCATGGTCGCGTTCGTGCGGCCCTTGTCCTTCCAGGATCCTCGCTTCTGGGCGTTGAACGCGGTGGCGTCGTCCTTGTAGCGGTGGACGAGCATGTCCTCTTCGTCCGTCACGAACACCTTCTTGGCTTTTCCTTCGTACAGGATCTCTTCAGGCACTCTCCAGCCTCCCTTTCAGGGCCTCTACCCTCTCGAAGACAACGTCGGTGTTGCGCAGCGCGTGCGCGGGGTCGAAGAGATCCCCGAGCGCCGCTCCCAGGTGCTCGCGCACCTCCTCTTTCTCCTCGAGCAACTCTCGAAACCCGCCCTCTCCCTCCCACGCCTGCATCGCCGCGCCCTGGACGACCGCGTAGGCGTCGTCGCGCGACATCCCCGCCTCGACGAGGGCGAGTAGCACGCGTCCCGAGTACACCACGCCGCCGCCCAGGTTGAGGTTCTCTAGCATCCGGTCCTTGTGCACCTGCAGGCCGCGCAGGATACGCCCGGCGGTCCGGAGCATATATAGCGCGAGGATCGTGGCGTCGGGAAGCACCACCCGCTCGGCGGAAGAGTGGGATATGTCCCGCTCCTGCCAGAGGGCGTTGTTCTCGAAGCCGACGCTCGCGTAGCCGCGCATCACGCGCGCCATCCCGCACAGGCGCTCGCACAGGATCGGGTTGCGCTTGTGGGGCATGGCCGAGGAGCCCTTCTGGCCGCGGCCGAAAGGCTCGGCCAGCTCCCTCACCTCCGTGCGCTGGGAGCCCCGGATCTCCAGTGCTATCTTCTCGATGGTGGAGCCGAGGATGGCCAGGGATGAGAGGACCTCGGCGTGACGGTCGCGCTGCACGACCTGCGTCGAGGCGGGCGCGGGCTTTATTCCTAGCTCCTCGCAGGCGAGCGCCTCGACCTTGGGGTCCACGTTCGCGTAGACGCCGACGGCGCCGGAGATCTTGCCGACCGCTGCGACCTCCCGCGCGTGCGCCAGCCTCTCGAGATTGCGTTCCATCTCGAAGGCCCACACCGCGAGCTTGTGCCCGAGGACGGTCGGCTCGGCGTGGACTCCGTGCGTACGCCCGATCATGACGGTGCGCCGGTGCTGCAGGGCCATCTCGCAGAGCAGGAGCGCCAGATCCCTGGCCTCCGCGGAGATCATCTCCAGCGCATCGCGCAGCTGCAGGGCGCCCGCCGTGTCCACCACGTCCGAGCTCGTCAGACCGAAGTGGAAGTGGCGGGCGACGGGATCGTCCACCGTCTCGGCGACGGTCGAGACGAAGGCGATGACGTCGTGGTTGGTCTCAGCCTCTACCTCGCGGATGCGCTCGACGGTGAAGGCGGCCCTCCGCGCTAGCTCCTCGACCTCCCCGGCGGGGATCTCGCCCAGCCTAGCCCGCGCGCGGCAGACGGCGAGCTCTACCTCCAGCCACGAGCCGAACTTCGCCTCGTCGGTCCATACGGCCCCGATCTCCGGCAGGGTGTAGCGCTCTATCATGGGCCGTTCTCTAGCCTCTCGGCCAGCTCTGGCTCGGAGATCGCTAGAATCTGCACGGCAAGCACGGCGGCGTTGGCGGCGCCGTTGACGGCCACGGTGGCGACGGGGACGCCCGAGGGCATCTGCACGGTCGCGAGGAGCGCGTCGAACCCGCCCAGGGTTCCGGCGGCTATGGGGATCCCGATAACCGGCAGGTTTGTCCGCGCCGCGACGGCGCCGGCGAGGTGGGCCGCCATCCCGGCGGCGCAGATAAAGACCTTGATGCCCCGCCCCGGCGCGTTCGCGACGTACTCGGCCACGTCCTCGGGGTTGCGGTGCGCCGAGCGGACCTCCAGCTCGTACTCGACGCCGAGATCATCGAGGCGCTTGGTGCACTTCTCCATGACCGGCAGGTCGGACTTGCTTCCGACCAGGATGCCTACGCTCGGGCTCAAAGCTCCTCCAGCTCTATCGCCTCCAGGGCGATGTCGGTGCGGTACTGCATGCCTTCGAAGTGGATCTGCTCGACCGCCGCGTAGGCGCGGGCGCGCGCCTCAATAACCGTCGGTCCCGTGCCCACGATGTTGAGGACCCGCCCCCCGCGGTGTAGAACGCGCCGTCGCTCTCCTCGGTCCCCGCGTGGTAGATGTAGACGCCGGCCGGGATGTTCTCGAGGCCAGAGATCCGGTCGCCCGACGACGAGGACTCCGGGTATCCCGCGGAGGCGAGCACGACGCACACGGCCTTGTCCGCCGACCAGGTTATCTCACGGCCGGCGATGTCCCCCACCTCGGAGGCGATCATCAGTTCCAGGAGGTCGGAGCCGAGACGGGGCAGTATGACCTGGGTCTCGGGGTCCCCGAAGCGGCAGTTGAACTCCAGGGCCTTCGGGCCGTCCTCCGTGACCATCACCCCTGCGTACAGGAGCCCCGAGTAGGGCGCCCCGATGAGCGCCATCTGGTGGATGGTCGGGCGGATGATGTCCTCCAGGATCGCGGCGTAGGTCGCGGGTTCCATCCACATGAGCGGGGAATAGGCTCCCATCCCCCCGGTGTTCGGGCCTTCGCCGCCGTCGAATATGCGCTTGTAGTCCTGCGCCGGCAAGAAAGGCAGCATCTCGTGCCCGTCGGTCATGACGAAGACGGACGCCTCGCGTCCCTCCATGAACTCTTCGATCACGATCCTCGCGCCTGCCGCCCCGAACTTCCCCCCGAAGGAAGCCCGCACCGCGTTCTCGGCCTCCTCGCGGCTGCGCGCCACGGTTACGCCCTTGCCGCCCGCCGCGCCGTCGGCCTTGACGACCACCGGGTAGTCGAGCCCACGGCGCAGGTAGGCGAGGGCGGCCGCCTCGCGGTCGAAGGCCTCGAAGCCGGCGGTGGGGACGCCGGCGTGCTTCATCAGCTCCTTAGCGAAGACCTTCGAGCCCTCTATGCGGGCGGCCGCGCGCGAGGGTCCGAAGACCTTCAGGTCCGCCTCCCAGAACGCCTCGGCTATGCCCCCGATCAGGGGGTCCTCCGGCCCAACGACCGTCAGGTCTATCTCGTTCTCCCGCGCGTAGTCGCGCAGGCCTGTCAGGTCGTCCGCGGGGATGTCCACCATGCGAGCGATGCGGGCGATGCCCGGGTTGCCCGGGGCGGCGTACATCTCGGGCTCCAGGGGACTCGCCGCCAGGGTCTCGACCAGCGCGTGCTCGCGCCCGCCTCCCCCGACGACCAACACCTTCACGCCCTTAGGTCCCGATCCTCTCTACTATCGCCTGATCCCGCTCCGGTCCCACGCTGATCATGCACAGAGGCGCCCCTACCTCGGCCTCGACGTACCCGACGAAGTCCCGCGCGGCGTCGGGCAGGTCCCCGCGCATCCTGCACCACGTTATGTCGGTCCCCCAACCCGGCAGCTCCTTGTAGGTTGGCCTGGCGTGGTGCAGGTCCGTCTGGTTCATGGGGTAGCCCTCTACCCGAGCGCCGTCTATCTCGTACCCGGTGCAGATCTTGATCTCGTCGACCGCGGAGAGGACGTCCAGGAGCGTGAGGGCGAGGTGGGTGATCCCGTTCAGCTCCGCCGCCCACTTGATGGCAGGAAGGTCGAGCCAGCCGACCCTCCTGCTGCGCCCCGTGGTCGTGCCGTACTCGTGCCCGACCTCCCTTATCGTCTCGGCTGTCTCGTCGAAGAGCTCCGTGGGCATGGGCCCGTCGCCTACCCTCGTGGTGTAAGCCTTTGTCACCCCGATGACCTGCTCCACGTTGCGCGGCGGGACGCCCGAGCCCACGATCGCCCCCCCGACCGTCGGGTTGGACGAGGTCACGAAGGGGTAGGTTCCGTGGTCGTTGTCCAGGAGCGTCGCCTGTCCGCCTTCGAAGAGCACGCGCTCCCTGAGCCCGAGGGCATCCCTCAGGATGGCGCCCGTGTCGGCGACCATCGGCTCGATAAAGTCCCTGAACGAGAGCAGCCAGGCCGCGAGGTCCGACACCTCGTAGGGCTCCTCGCCGTAGACGTTCTCGAAGATGGCGTTCTTTTCGCGCAGGGCCGCTTTGAGCTTGCTCCTCAGGATGCCGTCGTCGAAGATATCCTGCACGCGGATGCCCGCTCGGGCGACCTTATCCTCGTAGGTCGGACCGATTCCCCGGTTGGTCGTCCCGATCCTGGCGCTGCCGAGGGCTATCTCCCGGTGCGAATCGAGCGCGATGTGGTAAGGCATGATCAGGTGCGCCCGGCCGTCCACCTTGAGACGGTCCCGTACCCGCAGGCCGCGTTCCTCCAGCGCCCTGATCTCCTCGGCGAGTACCTCGGGGTTCACGACCACCCCGTTCCCGATGGTGCAGACGACCCCTTCGCGCACGATGCCCGAGGGGACGAGATGAAGCTTGAACTCCTCCTCGCCGACCCTGACCGTGTGCCCGGCGTTGTTGCCGCCGGAGTAGCGGGAGACGTAGCCCACGTCGGAGGCAAGGGCGTCGCACACCCGCCCCTTGCCCTCGTCACCCCACGCCAGCCCGAGCACCACGGTCGCCGTCAAGGCTTGCCTCCCGGGGAAATCCGGGGTACGCCGAGACGGCTATCTTGGGATAGGGGTAGGTAGGGTCGAGGATGGAGGCGTTTCGCTCGCCGATCGAGGCTTCCGCTCGCTGCCACGAGTGCAGCGTAGCACATAGGTTTTGCGTTTTGAAATGCCCGGGCCTAGCCCTGGTCCACGATGCTCTGGAGCTCGCCCTTGAGGGTCTCGAGGGACCGCCGCACTGGGACCTCCCCCTTGAGCGCCGCGTTGAACTGCTCGGCCATCGCGAGCGACATGTCCGAGTAGTAAGGTGAGACGGGGCGGGGCCTGGCGTTCTCCAGCGACTCCCTGCCAAGCCTCGCGACCGGAAGCCTGTCCAGCACCTCCTGGTCCTCGTACAGATCCCTCAAGGTCGGGAGCCGCGCGCTCTGCAGCGCGAACTTGCGCTGCTGCTCGGGTGCGGTCATGTACTCGATGAACGTCCAGATCTGGTCGAGCTTGTCCTCGGACGCCGCGTTGACCATGAAGTTCCAGCCGCCCAGGCCCGAGAAGCTCTTGTCGGACTCCTCCGCGACCGGCAGCGGCGCGATGTCTACCTGATCCGGGCTCACCTTCGAGGTCTCGGGGTCCGAGAGCAGCCCGTACACGAAGGGCCAGTTGCGCATGAAAACCACGTCGCCGTTGGTGAAGACGACCAGCGATTCCTGAGTCGTGTAGTCCCCCGACGCCTTCGGGGCGACGCCGTCCGTGATCATGGACCGCCGCAGCTCGAGGCCCCGCACGGCCTCGGGGCTGTCCACGACTACCGTGTCCCCGTCGAGCACGTCGCCCCCGGCGTTCCACACGTGCTCGAGGGCGTCCACGACCCCGCCTTCGTCCTGGCTGCCCTGGAAGACGTAGCCGTAGCGCGTGCCCTGCTCCCGCTGCACCTTGTCCGAGATCTCCTTCATCTCCTCCCAGGTGGCCGGAGGATCGGAGAAGCCGCTTTTTTCGAGCAGATCCTTGCGGTAATAGAACATCCCGGCGTCGGTGAACCAGGGTACCCCCCACACCCCGCCGTCGTATTGCACGGAACCGAGGGGTCCTTCCAGGTAGCCCTCCTGCATTCCGCCGGTGAAGCGGTCCGAAAGGTCGAGGATGTAGCCGTTCGCCGCGAACTGGGCGGGCCAGATCACGTCCCCTCCGATGATGTCGACGCTCGACCTCCCCGACTGCAGCTCGGCCTGGATCTGCTCGAAGTAGTCCGCGCTGGCGGCTGGCATCTCGCGCCAGTTGACCTGGACCTCACCCCGGTTCCGGCGGTTGAAGTCGTCTATCAGCGTTCTCAACCCTCCGGCCTCGTCGGGGATGAAGGTCAGGGTGATGGTGTTAGCCTCGCTACCCTCGCCTCCTCCTCCGCAGCCCGCGGCACCCAGGAGCGTCGCCCCGGCGAGGCCGGCTCCGCTCAGCCTCAGAAATTCTCGTCGGCTGATCCCGCCCGTGGCGTTCGCCCGACTCGCCGTGCCGTGGTCCAAGTCCTTCTCCCTTCTCGACGGCGCCAGGATACAACGGTTCGTATCGTCGCGTGCGCGCCGCCGGATGGCTGCCGGCCTGTAGGGAAGATACCCCCTTCGGGCTTGCGTTCAACGGCTTGCGGTTTGGGGTTCGCTTGGCCCGGCTACTCGAAGAGGACGACGGGCTCGCCGTAGTAGCGGATGCGGTTCTCGCTCCAGAGCTCCTGCACGAACGCCCTGAGCTCGGCGTTGCGGGCCGGGGCGTCGCCGTCCCGCATCTTCTGCAGCGGGTACCTGACGTTGAGGACCCTCTCCTCGACGCGGAATCGGGTGATGCCGGCAGGCAACACCGTCCCGGAGCGGACGACCTCGACCAGCTCGCCCGGCGTGAACGGCCGGTAACGCAGCACCGCCTGGCCGTCCTCAGGCGCCGCGGGATCCTGGGGGTCGACCCGACGCACGACCTTCCCCCTGGGATAGAGCGCCTGCAAGGCCCAGAGCGCCCGCGTCTCGGCCGGCAGCCCCGCCTCGCGCGAACGCAGGGCCAGCCTCTCCCCCCGCGCGGTCCTCAGCTCGGCGAGCGGCTCGTGCTCGCCCGGATCTGCGATCTCGACCTCCTCGATGGTGCTCACGTCATCCTTACCGATGCCTTCCAGGAGGTGGGCCCAGCTCTCGGCCCTCTCGGGCGGCGCCACGAACTGGACGAGCGCGAGGCGGCAGCCAAGCTCCTCGAGCGCGCGCACGCGGTGGGCGCCGTCCAGGACCAGGCAACAATCGCCCTGCGAGGAGACTATTACGGGGTTGCGTTGCTCCTCCTCGGCCTGCATGCGCTCGCGCAGGCGCGCGAGCCGGTCCTCGTCGTGGGCCTCGTGGAGACTAAGCCGTTCGAGGTCTACAAGACGCAGGTCGTCGAGCGCGGAGATCAAACCTCTAGCGCGGAGGCACCTTCTCGTCGTAGACGTCCCCGCCGCGCCGGCCCCACAGGAAGTCGAGCAGGACGAACCCGCCGAAGAAGAAGATCGCCAGGACGGCGAAGAACCCCAAGACGCTCACAACGAGTAGGATCGTGTCCATTGCCCCTGGCCTTTCCGTGGGTGAGATCGCGCCGCAAAAGAGTCGGGACGGCCGGATTTGAACCGGCGACCACTCGGCCCCCAGCCGAGTGCGCTACCAGACTGCGCCACGTCCCGACGCGCCTGTGCTTCCTCCCCAATAGTATCAGAAGGGCCCCGTGCTATCATCGCAGCCCGTGGTGCGAGCGGCTTCTTACACAAGGACGGACCCGGCAGGAGAGCTCCCCTCCGCCGCGGAGCAGCGCGCGGTCGTGGGCGCCTACGCGAGGGAGATGGGCTACGAGATGGTCGCGTCCTACGAGGACCTGGACGCGACGGGCAACCTCCTCTACCACCGCCCCGGCCTCAAGGCGGCCATCAACAACATCAAGGAGCTCGAGGAATGGGAGGTGCTCGTCGTCGCCGACCCGCGCTGCGTCTCGGATACCGAGACGGCCCTGCACGAGCTCGTCCACAAATTCTCGCTCTACGGCAACCGGCTTGAGAGCCCATCCCGCGCATGGGAGGAGTTCCTCTCCGCGATGAAGACCTACAGGCGCGAGATGAGCCGGCGTTGACCGTCGCCGTTTTGGGGCAGCCATCTGTCAAACCAACCCACTCTTCGGTAGTATAGGCGGGTGAGCTTCATACTGACCGTTATCGGGTTTCTCCTGCTCCTGGCGTCGGTGGCTGCCATCTGCTTCGGTCTGTTCATGGCGATGGATCCCAAGAACCGCGACGCCGGACGCCTTTTCGCCATCTGGTGGGTGCCTGCGGCGGCCGCCGCCACCGGGGTGCTGATGCGCGACGTCGTCACCTTCGCCGTCGGGGTTCTTTGCTTCCTCGTCGCCGGGATGGTGTACCTGCTGCATGGCGGACTCACCCGCAGGCCGACGACCAAGCGCGCCCGCAGGGGGACCTCCGGCAGAACCAGAAAGAACCAGAACAGGGCAGCCTCCTAGCCCTGGGCGCACCAGCACGCCCTCCGTACCCGAAACGCAGAACGGCCCGGAACGAAAGGAGCTTGACCTTTGGGGCTCATACGCATCATTCTGGCGTTCGTGATCTTGCTGATTCTCGTTCACGTCGGCCTGGTCTACGCGGACATAGGTCAGCAGACCAACCGGCTTACCAACGCCGTCTACAGCCTCGCGATCTTACTGGAAGCCCCCGCAACACTGCTCCTCGAAGCCGTCTCTTCCACCGGTAGGGTCGACTTCGACCCGAGCAGTTTCTACACCGTAGCCCTCACCGCAGCGGCGGGCTATTTCGTCCTGTACCTCCTGTTCGGCGTCGGCAGGCGACGCTAGCGCTGGCTAGCGCCAGCGCGCACGCAGGCTTCGCCTGCTTGTCAGCACGCTCCGGCCTACGGCCTCCGCTTGTCAGCCCGCATCGCCCCTAAAGGGGCACGCTTGTCAGCCCGCCCCCCCTCGGCTTCGCCTCGCGGGGCGGCTCCTCAGCTTTCTTGGCTCAGGCGGAAGCCTTCTTGCTGAAAGCGAGGCTGGCGTAGCCAGCCGAAGCGTGCTGACAAGCGAAGCCCGGCGACAAGCCGGGCGTAGCGTGCTGCGGGCCCGCGGTGCGGGCCCGCATGCGTGTCGGGCTGGGCGTTGGTATCATTCCATCTCTTGTGAGTTGGAGGGGTACAAGCATAAGGCGAACGACGCGCGCTCGCACTGCCGCCAAAGGCACCGAGCGTGCTCCGGCACGCAACGCCGCTGGCGGCCCGGCGCGCCGCACCTGGCCGACCGGGGGCAAGCTACCCTACTTGCCCGGCCTGGACGGGCTGCGCGCGCTCGCCGTCATCGCGGTGCTGCTCTACCACGGCGACTCGTCCTGGCTCCCAGGCGGCTTTCTAGGCGTCGAGGTCTTCTTCGTCATCAGCGGCTTCCTTATCACCGCGCTGCTCGTCTCGCAGTGGCGGCAGCTAGGGCGCGTGGACGTGAAGGCGTTCTGGATCGGGCGCGCGAGAAGGCTTCTTCCGGCGCTCTACCTGGTGCTCGTCGTGACGCTCGCCTACGCGCTAATCTTCCTGCCGAACGAGGTCGCCGGGCTGCGCGAGGACGTCCTCGCGGCGCTGGGGTACGTCACCAACTGGTACCTCGTCTTCGGCAACGAGTCGTACTTCGAGGCCATCGGCCGTCCGTCGCTCTTGAAGCACCTGTGGTCGCTCGCGGTAGAGGAACAGTTCTACCTGGTGTGGCCGCTGGTGCTGGCGCTCGGGCTGGGCATTGGCGCCACGCGCTTTCGGCCGCGGCGCGTCCTGGTGGTGGCGCTCCTCGGCGCCACGGTGTCCGTTCTGCTCATGGCCGTGCTCTTCACGCCAGGGGTGGACCCTTCGCGCCTCTACTTCGGAACCGACACGAGGGCGGCCGGTCTGCTCCTGGGCGCCGCGCTCGCGTTCGTCTGGGCCCCGTGGCGGATAGGCCCGGGCGGGTCGGCCGCCGTGAGGAGCATGAGGCTGCGTCACTGGACGAGCCGCAGCCGCCTGCGGCGCCGCTGGGGATGGACCGCCCCGATGCTCCTCGACGTCGTGGGCGTCGCCGCGCTCGGCGGGCTGGTCCTGCTTTGCCTGCGGCTCGGCGAGTTTCAGCCGTTCCTGTACCGCGGCGGTCTGGCCTCGGTCGCGATCCTCTCGGCCGTGGTGATCGCGGCGTGCGCCCATCCCTACGCCCGCCTGGGCTCGGACGTGCTGGGGCGCCAGCCGCTGAGGTGGATCGGGCAGCGCTCCTACGGGATCTACCTGTGGCACTGGCCCGTCTACATGGTGACGCGTCCCCAGCTCGACGTGCCCATCGAGGGCCTGCCGCTGCTGGCTCTGCGGGTGGGGATCACCCTCGTCCTGGCGGAGCTCTCGTATCGCTACGTGGAGACCCCGATCCGGAGGGGAGCGCTGGGGCGCGCGTGGCGCGAGCTGCGCGAATCTGAGGGGGTCAGGCGCAAGCAGCTGTCGCTTGCGTGGGTCGGGGCGGGCGTCTCGATCCTCGCCGTTTGCGTCGCGCTCGGCGTCGCCGCCTCGCAGGCGGAAAAACCCGAGCCGCCCTCCTACCTGGCCTCCGGCGACGCGATCCACACGAAGGCCCCTACCCCGAAGGCCCCTACCCCGAAGGCCCCTGCCCCCGACGTCAAGAACGCGGCCGCGACGCCCGCAGTCCAGAGCACGAACCTGGACAGACGGGCCAACCCGAGGATAGAAGCGCCGGAGGAAAAGCCCGCCCGGGACAAGCCCGACAACAAAAAGCTGGCCGCCGGTGCGGATCCGGGAGGCAGGGTGGGGTCCGTGAGCGCGGTCGGCGACTCGGTGATGCTCGGGTCCGCGGTTCGGCTCCAGAAGGCCGTGCCTAACCTGACGACCATCGACGCCGAGGTCGGCTTCCAGGCCGTCTCCGCGATCGACGTGCTCGCCGCCCGACGCGCCTCCGGAGAGCTCGGGGAGGTCGTGGTGGTCCACATAGGCAGCAACGGCGTCTACACGGAAGAGCAGCTCGACCAGACCATGCGGGTGCTCAAGGGGGTACGCCGGGTAGTCTTCGTCAACGTCAACGTCCCGCGCACCTGGGCGGAGCCCAACAACGAGGTGATCGCCGAGGGGGTAGAGCGCTACCCGGACAGGGCGGTTCTGGTCGACTGGTACGCCGCGAGCGTCGACCACCCCGAATACTTCGTAGAAGACGGCGTCCACCTCCAGATAGAAGGGCAGAAGGTCTACGCCGCACTGATCGCGGAGCAGGTCGAGGCCAAGTAACGGGGCGCGGCCGCGCGTGAAGCATTCAAACAAGAATGCCGTATACTTCGTCCGAGTGTTCCCAAGTGGACTTGGAGGAGTCGTGGTCTGGTTTTCGAGGGTCGGTAACATCCGCCGGCAGCGTTATTACCCTTGGGCGCACAGGAGATGCAATGATCGAATTTAGGAGCGTAAGCAAGACCTACGCGGGCTCCGACGGGCCCGTGGTCAACGACCTCTCCTTCGAAGTCCTCGAAGGGGAGATTTGCGTTTTGGTGGGGCCTTCGGGGTGCGGGAAGACCACGACGATGCGCATGGTCAACCGGCTCATCGAGCCGACGGAGGGTGAGATCCTCATCGACGGCGAGCCGAACACCGCCATGAGCGGCACCCAGCTCAGGCGCAAGATCGGCTACGCGATCCAGCAGATCGGGCTCTTCCCTCACCGCACCATCGCCGAAAACATCGCGACCGTGCCTGGCCTGCTGGGCTGGGACAAAGGGCGCATAAGCGAACGCGTCGACGAGCTGCTTGAGCTGGTGGGGCTTGACCCTGACGACTACCGCGACCGCTACCCGGCCGAGCTCTCGGGCGGCCAGCAGCAGCGGGTCGGGGTGGCGCGCGCGATGGCCGCGGACCCCCCGATCATGCTCATGGACGAGCCCTTCGGGGCGGTCGACCCGATCACGCGCGAGCGCTTGCAGGAAGAATTCCTGAACATCCAGAAGAACATCAAGAAGACCATCGTCTTCGTCACCCACGACATAGACGAGGCGATCAGGATGGGCGACAAGATCGCCATCCTCAGGCAGGGCGGGTTTCTGGAGCAGTACGACTCGCCGGAGAACATCCTGACCAGCCCGGCCTCCGATTTCGTGGCCTCGTTCGTTGGGGCCGACAGGTTCCTCAAACGGCTCTCGTTGCTCCGCGTCGAGGATATGCAGCTCGAACCGGCCAACGGGAGCGCCGACCTGCCCCTCATCACCGGCGGCCTGACCGTGCGGGACGCCCTCTCGGAGATCATCGGTGCGGGCACCACCCGCGGGGTCGTCGAGCAGAACGGGGAGAGGAGGCTGCTGACCCTTGAGGCGATAGAGGCCCTCACCAAGAGGCCGGAGAGCCCGCGTGGGTAGCCTTGGCCTGCTCCTCCAGGACCTCGAGCCCGAGCTCATAGATTGGGGTTGGATCTCGGACAACTTCTGGGAGGACATCTGGCCCGCTTTCCAGGGGCACGTTTTCCTGTCGTTCGTCTCGGTAGGAATAGCGCTGGCCATCTCGCTGCCGATCGGGATCTTCGTCTCCCGCGTACGCGGTGCCTACGCGCCCGTCACGTTCCTCACCGGAGCGCTGTACGCGGTCCCGAGCCTCGCCATGTTCGCCATACTTATCTCCATCGGCGTCCCCTTGGGGGCGATGCCGGTGATAATCGCGCTCGTCGCCTACTCGTTGCTGATCCTGATCCGTAACACGGTGGCCGGTATGGACGCGGTGCCGGCTGAGACCATCGACGCCGCCAGAGGGATGGGCCTCACGAAGGGCCAGATCCTCTTTCGGGTGGAGCTGCCCTTGGCTCTGCCGGTCATCGTGGCTGGCATCCGGATCGCGACCGTTACGATCATCGGCATCGCCACCATCGGCGCCTACATCGCCGGCGGGGGCCTGGGGGCCCTTATCTTCGACGGCATCTCCCGCAACTTCCCGACCATGGTCATCTCAGGCGCGGCCCTGGCGACCTTGTTGGCAGTCGTCGCGGACCTGGGTTTGCTGGCCTTGGAGCGGTACCTCAGGCCGTGGTCGCGGGTGAAGAGGGCGTAGCGTGGGCGAGCTCCTGCGCACCTTCTCGGAACCGGGGTTCCCGACCCTGGTCTTGCAGCACGTCGAGCTCTCGGCGCTAGCGCTTCTGTTAGCAGTCGCCATAGCCTTGCCGGTGGCGCTCCTGTTGAGGAACTCGCCCATCGGAGCCACCATCGCCATCAACCTCGGTAACATCGGTCGGGCGGTGCCGTCGCTGGCCCTCCTGGCCTTCGCCCTGCCCTTCTTCGGCCTCGGCTTCACGACGGCGCTGGTCGCGCTCACGGCGCTGGCCATCCCCCCGATCCTGATAAACGCCTCCGTTGGCCTGCGGGAGGTCAGCCGCGACGTGATAGACGCCGCGAGAGGGATGGGTCTCTCGGACGGGCAGATACTGACCCGCGTGCAGTTGCCCATCGCGGCGCCCGTGATCTTCGCGGGCCTGCGCACATCGGCGGTGCAGGTGGTCGCGAGTGCCACGCTGGCAACGTTCATCGGCGGCGGGGGTCTGGGAGACGTGATCGTAGAGGGTTTCTCTCGCGGCGACGCAACGCTCGTGGCGGGCGCCCTGTCGGTGGCGGTGCTGGCGATCATCACGGACATCCTCTTCGGCGGTCTCGAGCGCGTCTTCACCCCGAAGGGCCTGAAGATCGCCCAGAGGCGGCGGACGAAATGAACGGTGTGAACAAACCACAGTCAGGAGGCAAGATGAAGAACCGAACAAAGTTGATCCGCGCCATACCGGCGCTGCTCGCGGTGCTCGCGCTGTCCTTGGTCGCGGCGTGCGGCAACGTTGGCGGAAGCTCCTCGGACTCGGACGATTCGGGCGGCGGGTCCGGGCCCACCATAACCGTCGGCTCCAAGAACTTCACCGAGCAGTACATCCTGGGCAACATGTACGCCCAGGCCCTGGAAAACGCCGGCTTCAACGTGGAGACCAAGCTCAACCTCGGCTCGGAGCAGATCGCCGACCGGGCGCTGCAAAACGACCAGATAGATCTCTACCCCGAGTACACGGGCACGGCCCTCGTGGCGATAGTCGATGAGGAGTTCGGCAAGGACCCGGCGAGCCTCAACAGCCCCGAGGAGACCTACCAGCAGGCGAAGAAGCTCTACGCCCAGCGAGAGCCAGCCGACACGATGCTGGAGCCCGCGCCGTTCAACAACACCTACGGCATCTTTGTCCGCAAGGAGGTCGCCGAGGAACAAGGCATCCAGAACCTGAACGACCTGGCTGAAGCCTCCCCGGACCTTAGCTTCGCCTCCTACTCCGAGTTCCAGGACCGCTCCGACGGCTACAAGAACATGCAGAAGAACTACCCGGCCCTGGACTTCGGCGACATACAGATCGTCAACGACCTCGGGCTCCGCTACCGGGGCCTGACGAGCGACGACAGCGATCCGCCCGACGTGGGCGTGGGCTTCACCACGGACGGACAGCTCACTTCGGACGAGCTGGTAGTCATGGACGACCCCAAGAGCATCTGGCCGTTCTACTACCCAGCCCCCGTGGTCAGGAGCGACGTGCTCGAGGAGAACCCGGAGATCGAGGAGGTCCTGAACGAGGTCTCCGCGAGCCTCGACGTCGAGACCATGCGCGAGCTAAACGCCAGGGTGGACCTCGATCAGGAAGATCCCGAGGACGTCGCCGAGCAGCACCTCGAAGAGGCAGGCATCCTGAACTAGGCCCGTAGTCTCCGTAGCTCCACGACCGCCGCGTCCTACTCCTGGGCGCGGCGGTCTCTATTCGACCCCGCTCCAGTCCGGAGACTGTAGACTGGTGGAGGTGAGAACGTCGCGTCTCCGGCAGATAGGGAGGAGCATCCCGTGACCGACACGCAGAAGGCCCCTACCATCCGGGCGCCCAGGGGCACGGAGATCTCCTGCAAGGGCTGGCACCAGGAGGCGGCCCTGCGAATGCTCATGAACAACCTGGACCCGGAGGTCGCCGAGCGTCCCGAAGACCTCGTCGTCTACGGCGGCACGGGCAAGGCTGCCCGCGACTGGGAGAGCTTCTGGGCCATCGTGTCTACCTTGCAAAGCCTCGAGGACGACGAAACGCTCCTGGTCCAGTCTGGCAAGCCCGTCGCGGTCTTCCGCACCCACGCCTTCGCGCCGAGGGTTCTCATCGCGAACTCGCTGCTAGTCCCCGAGTGGGCCGACTGGGAGACCTTCAGGGAGCTGGAGAAGGCTGGGCTCACGATGTACGGTCAGATGACGGCCGGATCCTGGATCTACATCGGCACCCAGGGCATCTTGCAGGGAACCTACGAGACCTTCGCCGCCATCGCGGAGCAACGATTCGGCGGGACGCTGCGCGGGCGGGTCTGTCTTACCGCGGGCCTCGGCGGCATGGGTGGTGCCCAGCCTCTCGCCATCACCATGAACGAGGGCGTGGCCCTCTGCGTCGAGGTGGACCCGAACCGCGCCCGACGCCGCGTAGAGGGCGGCTACCTCGACGTCCTGGCCGACGACCTGGACGAAGCCCTGCAGCGCACCGAGGAAGCAAGGCGCGAGGGCTTCCCGCTCTCCGTCGGCGTCACCGGCAACGCCGCGGAGGTCTTCCCGGCGCTCCTGGAGCGCGACTACGCGCCTGATGCCGTCACGGATCAGACCTCGGCCCACGATCCCCTCGGCGGCTACGTGCCCGCGGGGTACACCCTCGAAGCGGCAGCCGAGCTGCGCGAGGGCGACCCGGACCGCTACGTCGCGGAAGCCCGCTCGTCTATGGCCCGCCACTGCGCGGCGATGGTCGGCATGCGGGAGCGCGGGGCCGAGGCCTTCGACTACGGCAACAACCTGCGGACGGAGGCGAAGGCGGGCGGCTTCGAGGCGGCCTTCTCCTACCCAGGCTTCGTACCCGCCTACATCAGGCCGCTCTTCTGCGAGGGCAAGGGACCGTTCCGGTGGGCCGCGCTCTCGGGAGACCCGGACGACATCGCCGCCACGGACGACGCGATCCTCGGCCTCTTCCCCGACGACGAGCGCCTCGCCCGCTGGGTCGAGCAGGCGCGAGAGAAGGTCCACTTCCAGGGCTTGCCCGCGCGCATCTGCTGGCTCGGCGCGGGATCCCGCCACAGGGCAGGCTTGCGCTTCAACGAGCTCGCGGCCGACGGAACCATCTCCGCCCCGATAGTGATCGGGCGCGATCACCTGGACACGGGGAGCGTAGCCTCGCCCTACCGGGAGACGGAGGCGATGCGGGACGGCTCGGACGCGATCGCCGACTGGCCGATCCTGAACGCCCTACTGAACACCGCCAGCGGGGCGAGCTGGGTCGCGGTCCACCACGGCGGCGGCGTCGGGATCGGCAGGTCCATCCACGCCGGGGCCCAGGTCCTCGCCGACGGCACCAAGGATGGCGCCACGCGCCTCGAACGCGTCCTGACCAACGACCCCTCCATCGGCGTCGTCCGCCACGCCGACGCCGGCTACGAGGCCGCCCGGGAGGCGGCCCGATCACTCGGCATCAGGATGCCGATGCAAGAAGGTTGAGACGCACCCTACTTCCGGACCTGCTCCTCGACGCGCGCGGGGCCCACGGCGGAACCGGCGTCACGGTAGAGGGCGGGCGCGTGGTCGAGGTCGGGCCGGCGAGTTATGGCGAGCGTCTCGCGGGCCGGGCGCTCTCTCCTGGCTTCGTGAACGCGCACAGCCACGCCTTCCAGCGTGGTCTGCGTGGGCGGGTCGAGCGCAGGGATCCGGATCACCCCGAGGACGACTTCTGGACCTGGCGGGAGCAGATGTACGGCCTGGCGGAGAGCCTGGATCCGGCCGGCATCCACGAAGCCAGCTTGAGGTGCTACCGTGAGATGCTGCGGGCGGGCTACACGAGCGTGGCCGAGTTCCACTACCTGCACCACCGCCCGAACGGCGGCCCCTACGAAGACCCGAACGAGCTCGCGAAGGCCGTTGCCCAGGCCGCCGAGGAGGCCGGTATAAGGCTCCTCCTGCTGCCCGCCGCGTACGCCAGGGGCGGCATCCCGCGCTTCCGCGATACGGAAGTCGAGGCTTTCCTGGAGAGGGTGGACGCGCTTCGGGGATGGGCCAAGGGACGAGAACTGGTCGAGGTCGGGGTAGCAGCCCACAGCGTACGCGCCGTGCCGCGGGCCTGGCTCGAACGCCTCGGAGAGTACGCTCGCCGCAACGACCTGCCGCTGCACGTCCACGCAGACGAGCAACCACGCGAGATCCGGGAGTGCGAGGAAGAGCACGGGATGCGGCCCATAGAGCTGCTGGCCGAGACCGGGTTTCTCGGCCGAGGCGCGACCGTGATCCACGCCACCCACGCGAACGAGCGAGAGCTGGAGCTGCTCTCCGAGCACGGCTCGAGCGTGTGCGCGTGCCCCACCACCGAGGGGAACCTCGGGGACGGCTTTCTTCCGGCTCAGGGCATCCTGCGGCTCGGCATCGGGCTGCAGGTGGGCTCCGACTCGCACGCGCGCGTCGACCCGTTCGAGGAGCTAAGGGAGATAGAGACGAACGCCCGCAGGCTCTCGGGCGCCAGGAACGTGCTCGTGCAGCCGGGCGACGACTCGCCTACCCCCTGGCTCCTTCGAGCCGGCTGGGGGCGAGAAGGCGTAACGGCGGGCCACCCCGCCGACTTCGTCGAGATCGACCTCGAGCACCCGGCCGTAGCCGACGTGGGACACGGGGATCTACCATCCTCCCTGGTCTTCGGGGCCGGGAGCAGTGTGGTAGCCGCTTCCTGGGTCGCCGGACGCCGCGTCTACGAGAGGAACCGAGATGTCTGAGGTAACGCTCCTAATACACGACCTCGAGGCTGCCGTCTCTCCGAAGGGCCCTGGGCCGCTGAGGGGCCGCGACCTTGGCGACCTCGAGGTTCGCGCCCCAGCCTCGGTCGCAATCTCGGGCGACCGCATCGTGGCTGTAGGCGACCCGAGGGAGGTCCTGCGCGGGTTGCCCGAAGGAGCGGATCCCGAGCCCCTGGACGGGCGGGGCAGGGTCGCGTTGCCTGGCCTCGTGGATTGCCACGCCCACCCAGCGTTCCTCGGCGACCGGGCCAGGGAGTTCGAGCTGCGCTCGGAGGGCGCAAGCTACGAGGAGCTGCACGCCGCCGGCGGGGGGATCCTCTCCACCGTATCCGCAACGAGGGAGGGCAGCGAGGAGGAGCTGAGGTCCGCCGTACGGACGCACCTCGGATGGATGTTCGAGCACGGCACCCTGACCGCCGAGGCAAAGAGCGGCTACGGACTCGACCGCGAGACGGAGCTCAAGTCCCTGCGCGCCATCAGGGACGCGGCGGATTCCCTTCCGGTCGACGTCTCCCCGACCTTCCTCGGGGCGCACACGGTACCCGAGGGATTCTCGGGCGCGGCGGAGTACGTCGACTTCGTGATCCGGGAGGTCCTCCCTGAGGCGGCCCCGCTCGCGCGGGCCGCCGACGTGTTTCTCGAGCGCGGCTCATTCGAGGTCCCCGAGGCGAGGAAGTACCTGGAGGCTTGCGCCGACCGTGGCCTCGCGCTGCGCCTGCACGCCGACCAGTTCTCCGAGCGTGGGGCGATACCGCTGGCAATAGAGCTAGGCGCCAGGAGCGTGGATCACCTCGAGAATACGGGCGAGAGCGGCGCGCGCCGGCTGGCAAGGAGCGACGTCGCCGCCGTCCTGCTCCCGGCCTGCGGGCTGTTCCTCGAACTCCCCCTCCCCCCCGCGAGGCTGCTCGTCGAGCAGGGAGCCATCGTCGCGCTGGCAACCGACCTCAACCCCGGAAGCTCCTTTTGCGAGTCGCTGCCGCTGGTCATGAACCTGGCGTGTACCCGCCTCGGGCTCTCGCCCGCGCAGACGCTGAGCGCGTGCACCGTCAACGCGGCGTACGTGCTCGATCTGGATGGTATAGGGCGGCTCGCGCCAGGGTACAGGGCCGACGTGCTCGTCCTCGACGCGCCCGACTGGCGCTACCTCGCGTACCACCTCGGCGGCGATCGCTTTGCGGCGAAGATCAAGGCCGGTCGCAAGATCGAGCATCTTGGATAGCATACGACCAGCACGTCGTCGCTCGACGAGCCCGTTGCCTGGGTAAAGACGGACTACTTCGGTAGCTCCGGATTCCAGTCCGCCACCTCCTGGGATCGCGGCGAGACCGTAGTTGGTCCCTTCAAGACCGGGGCCGAGACCGCTCTCCTCGACGGCGCGATCAGCCACGCTCTCCGCAGCATTGGCGTAGTGAGCGAGGGCAGCCATGATGAGTTCGACACCCTGGGACTTGGGCGGCACCGGGACAACGAAGAATGGATGGAGTGGTCGTAAGATAAGCGTGACTAACGCAACGTTTCGGCAGAAAGCAGCTACATCTTTGCGCCATAAAGTAGACCACCTCCCCGCAAGGTTAGAAAGAATACTCGCGCGGCCACCGCTGGCGACCCCGCTATAATGGCTCCGACGATGAACGAAGATGCCGAGGGTTCCATATTCCGAGAAGGAGCATGGATCTGCCGGGCGGAGGCTAGTACTGGAGCGGAACTTGGGTAACGGGCGGTTGACCATTTGCCAGGTAAGCGACATCCACTGTGGCAACGCCCGCTTCATCCCCGATCTTCTGGACCGCACGATCATCGAGATAAACCGTTTGGAGCCGACAGCAGTCGTGGTCGCCGGGGACCTTACCGACGCGGGGTACCGCGAGGAGTTCGAGCAAGCCGCTGAGTACATCGGTCGGTTCGAGTGCGAGAACATCATGGTCATCCCAGGCAACCACGACGCCCGGAACGTCGGCTACGTACACTTCGAACGGCTCTTCGGGGAACGCCAGTCGGTCATGGACCTAGACGGCGTGATACTGGTTGGGGTGGACTCCTCCGAGCCGGACCTAAACGACGGGCAGGTGGGTCGGGAGCACTACGATTTTATCGTCGACACCTTCTCTCAAGCTCCTCAAGACAAGCTCAAGGTGTTCGTCGTACACCACCACCTGATCTCCCTTCCGGGCACCGGGCGCGAACGGAACATCGTCTTCGACGCCGGGGACATCCTGGAGAGGCTCATAGACGTGCGGGTGGACCTGGTGCTCTCGGGGCACAAGCACGTGCCGTACTCCTGGAGGCTGGAGGACATGCTCATCGTGAACTCCGGGACCGCTTCGACGCTGCGCGTCAGGGGCAACACTCGGCCATGCTACAACATCATCGAGGTCGAGGACGGGCGGGTCGAGGTCTTCCGCAAGTATCCCTTCAAAAAGCGGGAAATCGCGGTTAGCTTTCATCCCAGGACCCACGAGTACTCTCGCTCCGAGGAGAAGATCGACGCCGAGATCGGCAGCCAGCCTCCACCCTGAGGGGCATCTCGAGGAGAGCCGCCCATCGGCTCATTAAGCCGGCTCTTCCGCCGTTTCTAAACGGACTACGTCCCCCACGGAAAGCAGGAGAGCTCTGGCCGCGTTTCCCCTGTTCACGGCGAGGCTCAAGCGCCAGTGAGAGTCGGGAACCAGAACCAGGTCCCCCGTCTCCGCGGCCCCGAAGGTCTCGACGTAACTCGCATCCATAACCTCGTCGCCCCGAATCTCGATCTCCAGGGGCGTGCCATATCCGAGGCTCAGGTCCTCCTGCATGACGGAGAGCCTGGCGTTACCGAAGCGATCGATGTCTATTATCTCCGCCGCGAACACCCCGCCAGGTTCCCGCCGGAACCCGGGGAGATCGATGGACACAACCGACTCGGGGAGCACCCGCTCGCCCAGGTCGTCGAGGTCCGCTCCCGCGGCCAGGTGGGCCGCCACCGGGGAGAAGACGTCCCGGCCATGGAAGGTGTTGGAGACGGGTTGCCTGTGGTATCGAGGGTCGGTGAGGTTCACCGCCCGTACGATGCCGCCAAGGGCCTCGGCCGCGGGCAGGAGGAGCCCGTTGTCCGGGCCGACCAGATAGGCTCCGCTCCGCACCTCAGCAGCGAGCTCCCGCCTCTTTGTCTTGTCCTCCGGGTCTATGACGGCCAGATAGACGGCGTCCTCGGGCATGTACCTGGTGGCGTGGCGCAGGGTCTCCGCGCCCCGAATCACGTCGAACTGGGGGACGCCGTGGGTCACATCTATTACCGGGGATCGAGGCGCGATGCTCGCCAGCACGCCCTTGCAGGTCCCCACGAGCACGCCGTCAATGCCGTAGTCCGATACGAAGCAAATTGGCCTCATGCGAACAGTATAGGTCAACGACGCGAGCTCGACGTGCGATGCGATCTCGCCCGAGGATCAAGCTCGCCGGCTGCTAAACTGCGGGCCATGCCCGCGACGGTACGCATACGGCCGGAGCTCATAACCGAGCACCGCCTGCGCATCGAGATGCGGGGGCTCGAGGACGAGGACATCGAGAACACCATCCGCATGAAGGGTTGGGCGTGGGTCCGCTCACGCGAGGCCTGGGTCTACGCCGGCGAGCCGGACTTCGTGAACCGCCAGATCCGGGAGGTCATCATAGCCCTGCCCGACATCGTCTTCGACGCCGCCGGCGTCGAGGAGTCGATCCGCACCGTGGAGGCGAAGGCGAGGAGCGACGAGGAGCGCGCCGAGGCACGCGCGCTCCTGCGCCAGGCCTTCGAGAAGACGGACCAGCTCGCCGAAGCCGAGAGGTTCCTGGCCAGCTAAGCTTGTTCCCCCACCAGCACGCCTCGGGAACATAGAAAAATCACTCATATTGGGGAGGCGAGGGACCTTGCCGGTCGGCTAGTGTAGGTGTCGCAGCGCAACCAGTGCGAAAGGAGCCTTATGAAACCCTGGGTCAAGGTAGCTCTCGTCACCACGCTCGTCGCCATCCCGGCGATGGCGCTCGGCCAGGTGATCTGGCCCCCAGCTCCCGGCGGCCCCTCGCCGTCCACGGGACAGCTTCCGTTCTTTATCTTCCTCGCGGCGTTCGAGGCGTTGACCTTCGGCCTCGGGGTTTCCTTCCTCCTGTTCGGCTTCGCTCCGCTGCGGCGAGCGGTTGGCGCGACCTGGCGGGCGTGGGCCATCTACCTCAGCGTGGGGTGGTTCCTGATCTCCTGGTGGCCTCACGACAACCTGCACATCCATAACGGCAATGACCTCCAAGGCCTCATCTTTATCGAGTACGGCTTCCACGTTACGCTGATGCTGGCAGCGCTAGCCCTGGCCTACGCGCTCCTCACGATGCTCAGGCCAGGCGAGCCCGGCATGGCGACTTCGGCGCCGCGCGTCCGGTGATCCCCTGACAGCAGCGTCCTAGGAGGAATCCGTCGGATCGTCCGTCGGCAGCTTTATGAACGGCAGCCGGTCGTAGAGGACGAAGCGCTCGAAGTCCGGGTAGAACTTGCTCGTCGTAACGGCGGCGCGCGAGAACGAAGCCAGGGGCTCCTCACCCTCCTCGCCCTTGCCCGGCTCCTTCAGCGTGATCCTGACGCTCTCGTCGTCGAACTCGATCACGTTGTACGAAGGCGGCATCGTGCCGCGCACCCGCATGCTCGACGCCGTCCCGGAGTGGACGATCCTGACGCCCGAGATGCTCCAGACGTATGGGACGTGGCGGTGCCCTGAGAGCACCATATCCACCTTGAGTTCCCTGAAGATGGCCATGACGTCGCCCGCGTCGCGCAGGTTGTTGACGTCCCGGCCGGTGCCGGGGACGGCCAGGATGTGGTGGTGCACGATCACTATCTTCGGGCCACGAGTCCAGTTACGGAACTCGGAGTCGATCCAGGCGTAGTGCTCGCGGCCGATGTCTCCCTCGTCCAGGTCGGGCTTGGTCGAGTCGAGGGCAACGATCTTGGCCTCGCCCTCCGGAACGTCTATCGTCACGCATGCTTCGCGCATCCCGAAGAATTCCTCGAAGTGCCTGTAGCCGACGTTCTTGGCGTCGTGGTTGCCAGGGATCACGACCACGTTCTCACACTCGAGCCGGTCCAGGTAGCGCTTGGCCTCCTCGAACTCCCACCGGTAACCCTCCATCGTGAGATCCCCGGCTATCGCCACGAGGTCCGGCTCCAGCGCGTTGCTCTCCGCGATCGCGGCCTCGAGCAGGTCGGGCCTGAATAGGCCCGAGCCCACGTGGATGTCGGAGATCTGGACTATTCGCACTCTCTCTGCCCTCCTGGAAGCGTATCGACCCGGCGCATTATGTAGCCTACAGGATCGGGATGCGACTCCCGGATCGCGAAAGCGCCCTCGCTCGCGTTGTACGCCATTCTGGTTGACGACGCGCCCAGGTTGCGCTTCGAGCGGCCAAGGGATCAAGTGAGTCGCGGTCGGACGCACACAGGCGGGTGCGTAAAGGCTCCTCACGTTTGCCGGTCCCCTTCGGGGAAGACGAGTTCTCCTCGGAGGTCCGGATGCAGGATTTTGCATAACCCCGGTCCCAGAGGTCCGTGGATGGCTCCTAAGCGCCTCCCCGCCCCGGTCCGGGGGTACCCAGGTCTAGTGGATCGGATAAAGATGCAGGGGGTTGTATAGGATCGGGGCGTACATGGATTACCCACGGTTGGTAATCTTCCAGACGCCAGGACTTGGCGCCGAAACACGAGGAGGGCAGCATGACGAACCCGCCGTACGACGAACGCGAGAGAGCATCGTCGCGAGCGCGAGGGCGACGTTCGCCGCCAGGAGGAGAGCGACCAACGCGAGCGGGACCTGGAGGAGGCCTGGCGCCGCCGCCATCCGATAGAGCCGGACGAAGACCGGGACCGGGCAATGAAGCGGCGCTAGCCGATAACGGTGACGGAGAAGCCAGACCCACGTGGTGATAGGAACCGCGGGTCCCTGTCGCCCGCGGTCCTGTGGGTGCTGGCCCTCGACTCGCTCGGCGGCCGGGCCACCGACAGGGAGCTGGCCGGCTTCTACGACGTCCACGTCTCGGGGGCAAGAAAGGGCCTCAAGCCCGTGCTGGGCAGGGGCGTGAGCAAAGACGCCAGAGGGGCGTACCGCCTGTCCGGCTTCGAGGACGAGGCCCTTCTTGCCTTTCGAGCCTTGGCCATAGAGACCTTGGCCCAGGAGGCCGATGTCGCGGTTTCCGATGAGTTGAAGAGCGCCTTCGGTCAGGGGCGCCTCGATAGGACGAAGCATGCAGAAGTATTGCAGACCATGTTCCAAGCCTTCTCATAAGGAAGGAGCGGCGTGAGGGCGACATTGTCGCCACCGCGAACAGGCTACGGGTTCGGCACGCTCCCTAGGCGTTGCCTTTCGCTCGCAGTTCGCGCGCGGCCTGGCGGCGAGGCTTGGTTCGCGTTAGGTAGTTATTGCGGTTCTTGCACCTGGATGCGACTCCCGGATCGCGAAAGCGCCCTCGCTTGCGTTGTACGCCGTCCCGAGCGGTGTTGCTCCGCTACGAGTGCAAGATCACCTCGGGTCAGAAGATGCCCAACTCCCTAGCACGCCCCACGGCCTGGTGCCGGGCGCGCACGCCGAGCTTGGCTTAGATATGTCTGGTGTGGGATTTGATCGTGTCCAAAGATACGAACGTGCCCTCGCCGCTGCGCCTACCCTCGGCCGCCGAGTGCGTACGCTTCGAGCGAGAGTCGTTCGGGGCGCTCCACCAGATGCTCTCCGGGTTGCCAGAATCGGAGCGCGGTGCGGTGTGGGAAGAGATCGAGGAGCAGCTAGGTCGGTTCGCGGGCGCAGACGGGTTCGAGGGCCCGTGCGAGATGGTCGTGGGAGCGGGTGCCAAGTAATCTCGGAGAGATGCGCAGAAGGCAAAGGTGGCGTGTAAGATCGAGAGGAACTTCGAGAGTGCTGCGCGGATCGGAGGACCAGTCAGAGAACGGTTTGCGGAGGGTAGGGGTTCTGAAGAGGGTTTTGGGTGCCCGGGCCTTTAGTGCTTGCACCCTCGGGTATCGGGGCTTGATCGAAGTCCGCCACCCGTCGGCCCAAGACCCCCTCGGAACTCCAGAACGTCGAAGCCTCGAGACGCAGAGCGCCCGAACTTATCGCGAACCGCCTTAACCGCTACGAACCTCCTAACCGTTGTCCTCCAGATATCGCCTTGCGGCCGCAAGCTGTGCCTCGACAGACACGGGCGAGGTCGAGCCGGGGCTCTTCTTGTTGGCCACGCTCCCACGCGGCGTCAGCAAGTCCCTCGGCAACTCCGCAAGGTCCGGGTGGGCCGCCGCGAGCTCTGCAGCCGGCACCTCCTCCAGCGACACCCCGAGCTCCTCGCACCGTCGGACGAGCTCCCCGACCGCCCGGTGCGCCTCCCGGAACGGCACGCCCCGCGACGCGAGGAAGTCCGCTAGCTCCGTAGCGAGCGCGAACCCCCCGGACGCCCGCAGCATCCTCTCGCCATCGAAGCGAGCCGTGCGGAGCATCTCAGGGAGGACGGCGAGCATCGCGAACACGGCATCCACCGCGTCGAAGAGCGGCTCCTTGTCCTCCTGCAAATCTTTGGAGTAGCCGAGAGGAAGGCCCTTGAGCGTGATGAGCACAGCGTTGAGATCTCCGATTAGCCGCCCGGTCTTTCCGCGGAAGAGCTCGTAGGCGTCAGGGTTCTTTTTCTGCGGCATTATGGAGGAGCCCGACGAGTAGGCGTCGTCCAGCGTGGCGAAGCCAAACTCGGAGCTCGTCCACAACACCCAGTTTTCTCCGAGGCGGCTAAGATGCACCCCGAGCACGGCGCACGCATACAGGAGATCCAGGACAAAGTCCCTCTCAGATACCGCGTCGAGCGAGTTGGAGAACGGCCGCAGGCCGAGTTGCTCGGCGGTGGAGGCGGGATCCACAGGGTGCGGCGTCCCACCCAGGGCCGCGGCACCGAGCGGTGAGACCCCGGCGGCCTCACGCGCCGCCTCGAACCTGCGAAGGTCTCTCTTCAGCGCCTCGAAGTGCGCGAGGAGGTGGTGGGAGAGCAAGATAGGCTGAGCGCGCTGCAGGTGGGTGTAGCCGGGCAGGATGAGATGCCGGTTCGCCTCAGCCACCTCCACCAGCGCCCGCATGGCCGCCAGAACGGCCTCCCCGATGCCCTCGGCCGCGTCCCGCGCGAAGAGGTGGAGATCGAGCGCCACCTGGTCGTTGCGGCTGCGGCCCGTGTGCAACTTGAGCGCGACGTCGCCAACGACCTCCCTTAGCCGCCGTTCGACGGCGGTATGCACATCCTCATCCTCCAGCGACCACGTGAACTCTCCCGCCTCTACCTCCGCGAGAACCGCCTCGAGGCCGCGCACGAGCTCCGCACGCTCGTCCGGCGAGATGATCCCCTGTTCGGCTAGCATGGTGGCGTGGACGATCGAGCCTCGTAGGTCGTATGGGGCGAGTCTGACGTCGAAGGGAATGGAGGCGTTGAGGCGCGAGAACGCCTCGGCCGGCGAAGAGCCGAACCTACCGCCCCACAGTTGCCCCTTCTCGCTGCTCATGCAGCAGCAGTTTAGCGGATACCGCGCCCCCTTCAGGGACGCCCGTTACCGTAGATCTTCAGGAAGTCGCTCACGGCCCGCTCGGCGCGGGTCTTCAGCTCGGCCTCGGCGGGCTCTGGCAGGGTGCCAAGCAAGCGCCGCACCTGCCTGTCGCCGATGGTCAGCCCGATCAGGGCCTCGACGGCGACTCCCGTGTCGTAGATGGCCAGGGTCCCGGCGGACGCCTGCTCTTCCAGGTAGCGCGCCAGCCTCGGGGTAACGCTCTCCCTGCCCCTCGCCGCGAGTATGCCCGCGAGGGAGGGGTCCGCCTGCGCCTCGGAGATCGCGGCCCGGTTTATGATGACCGCGCGGTCCCCGAGCAACAGCTTCGACAACTCGAGGGCAAAGGAGCACAGCACCTCGGCCGGCTCGCCGCGCTGCTCTTCCAGACTGCGGGAGAGCGTCGCGTCCAGGCGCGACGCCTGCCAGGAGATCAACGCCTCGAACAACCCGACTTTGCTCCCGAACCACGAGTAGAGCGTCTCCTTCGAGGCCCGCGCCCGGCCGGCGATCTCCCTCATGCTGGTCTCCCGGTAGCCCCGCTCCGCCAAGACCTCGAGCGCGACCATGAGGATCTCCTCCCGCCGCCGCTCCTTCCACCCGTTCTCGCTCAAAGCCATGTTCGCAGCCAACCTCCAACAACAAACCACCGGGCCCTTGACAACAACCGTACCGCAGGGTACGGTTGTACGCAAGCCGTACCGATGGGTACGGCAGAGTTCTGGAACAGAAGATCGATGTGTCCAGGGTGGTTGGTAGCTGAGAGGAAGGAGCTGGGATGTTGGTTTCGGGGGTGCGTACCGTCACGTTGATCGGTGCCACGTTGACGACGGGTTTGATCTCGGGTTTCTTCTACGCCTACGCTTGCTCCGTGACCAGGGGAACGGCCTTGCTCCCGGACGAGCGGTACATCGCCACCATGCAAGCCATCAACGCGACCGTCCGTAACGGGCTCTTCGCAATAAGCTTCTTCGGGGCGGTGGCGTTCCTGTTCCTGGCCGCGGCGGTCCACCTGCCGGGTCTGCGGTCGTGGCGATTCTGGCTGCTCGCGCTGGCTTGCGTAGCATATATCGGAGGCGGATTCCTGCTGACGCTGCTGGTCAGCGTGCCCATGAACGAGGAGCTGGCTACCGTCAGCCTCGACGCCCCGGTGCGCGTCCTGGCCGAGGCTCGGGCGGATTACGAAGGCCCCTGGAACTACTGGAACGGGGTGCGCACGCTGTTCTCGACGGTAGCCTTCGCGCTCTGCGTACTTGCTTGCCTCTACAGGAGCGACCGGGCCGCGTAGCAAGAGACGCGGCCCGCCGTTCGATGACCGGAGAGGTTACCCGGCGCCCGCTCTCTTGTCCCTCTGGTACTTCCTGATGGCGGACTTGAGCGTGCTCAGGCCAAGGGTGGCGTTGCGGGTGCGGTTGCCGATGAGTTCGCGGCCCAGCTCGTCCACCAGGGTTCCGTAGTCCAGGTCAAGTACCTCGTCCATCGAGAGCCGCTCGTCGCGCACCCTCTGCATGATGATGGAGGCGGCCCCGATGCTGATGGTGTCGCCCTGGCCCGTGAAGGAGAGGTCCTCGATCCTGCCGTTGCCGTCTCCCTTGAGGTAGACGACGACCGAACCGCCGCACTCCGGGCCCCCGCCCGGCATCGCCACGTCCGCCGCTTCGAGGACGCCCTCGAAGCGGGGGTTTCGCGCGTGGTCCACGAGCAGCGCTATGCGCTCCTTGCGGTCCAAAGGACCCTCTAGCGCTCGATGGGGGCGCGCACCAGGTTGCCCCACTCGGTCCACGACCCGTCGTAGTTCCTGACCCCTTCGTAGCCGAGGAGGTAGGTGAGCACGAACCAGGTGTGGGAAGAGCGCTCCCCGATGCGGCAGTACGCTATGACGTCGTCGCCATCCGCGAGCCCGGCCTCGCCCTCGTAGATCCCCTTCAGCTCGTCCGCGCTCTTGAAGGTACCGTCCTCCCTAACGGCGCGCGCCCACGGCACGTTCGCCGCGCCGGGGATGTGTCCGCCCCTCAAGGCGCCCTCCTGCGGATAGTCCGGCATATGGAGGAGCTCGCCAGAGTACTCGCCGGGGCTCCGAACATCCACGAGCGGGTTGGACGCCTCGAGGTGGCGATCGACGTCCTCCCTGAAGGCCCGGATCTTCTCGTCGTCCCGCGTCGGCACCGGGTAGTCTGTGGTCTCGAACGTGGGGACGTCCTGGGTCATCGGCCTGCCCTCGGCCTCCCACTTGACACGCCCGCCATCCATGACCCGCACGTTGTCGTGCCCGAATAGCCTGAAGACCCACAGGGCGTACGTCGCCCACCAGTTGTTCCTGTCGCCGTAGAACACGACGGTCGTATCGGGCGTGATGCCCTTCTCGCCCATGAGGCTCGCGAAGCGCTCCGGGTTGAGGTAGTCGCGCGTCAGGGGGTCGTTCAGGTCCTCGACCCAGTCCACCTTTACCGCGTTCGGTACGTGGTTGATGTCGTAGAGGAGCACGTCCTCGTCGGACTCCACGATCCGGATGTCGGGGTCGTCCAGGTGCTCGGCGACCCACCCCGTCGTAACAAGCGCCTCCGGGTGCGCGTAGCCCTTCTCCTGAATCTCCTGCTCCGAAGATGCCATCCAAATCCTCCTCTTCGATGTACCTCACTGCATCGGTGAACAACGTCGTAGCCTAGGAGCGCGAACTCATGGTGTCAAGGCGCGCCCAGCCTCCGATGCCTCCACACGGACGCACATTCTAAACTATGTCCTACCTTTTGGGTCGGGTTTCGGGATCAGCCGGTTCTCTCGGCGCCCAGCTCCCCGATTGCCGGCGCGGGCGCTGGGTCTCGTGAGTTCAGGTACCCGAGGGCGAGGATGGCCACCCAAAGCAAACCGAAGCCCAGGATCTGGTTCGCGCTCACCCCCACGCCGAGGAAGATCCAGTTCAGGACAATAGCGGAGGCGGGGAAGGAGATCTCTGCGAGGGTCGCGTAGGAGGCTTTGGTGCCCGAGAGCCCCCGGTAGTACAGGAGTAGGCCGAGGAGCCCGGGCACGAGCGCCAGCAGTAGGACGCGCGCGGGCTCGGCCGCGAAGCCGGCGCCCATCTGGGGGAGGGAGCCCTGGGCCAGCGCGATCACCCAAAGGACGGGGAGGGCGAAGAGGAGGCGCGCCCCCGTGAGGGTATGGAACGGCATATCCGCGAGCACGTAGCGGCCCAGCGCGGTCGAGGAGCCCCAGAGGGCGGCGGCGCCCAGCGTGAGGGCCGCCGGCAACGCCTGAGCGCTGCCAAGGGCCTCGAAAGGCTCGACGAAGCCGTCGAAGGAGATCAGGTACGCCCCCAGCACGGCCAACAGGAAGCAGGGCCAGTAGGCGCGGCGCAGGCGCTCGCGCAGCAGGACGTGGGCCAGGGCTATGGCAAACAGGGGTTGGGTCTTCTGCAGCAGGATCACGACCGTAGGGTTGCCGACGACGAAGGCCGTCGTGAACAGAAGGGTCGCGATCGCGGAGCCGCCCCAGGCGATAATGAGCAACGCGGTCCACTGCGACGCCCGGAGGGTCCGGATGATCCCCCACCCGAGCACTACCGCCGGGACCGAGTAAAGCATGAGCACCAGGTGCTCGGAGAGTACGATCGCGGATGGCGACATGACCTCGAGCAGTGGCACCCGAAGGATCGCGTCCGTGCCCCACAGGGCAGCCCCGAACGCCACCAGCAACACCCCGACGTAGCTACCGTTTCTCCAGCCCAATGCTGTCCCTTCCAGGTCGTCCGACCCGGCAATGATACCGCCCCGTTCGTCTGGTTAAAGCATCCTCCGGCCGACACACCCGAAGATCCGGCCCCACAGATCAACCGGACGGTCGATATCGGGATCAACCGCCCGGTGGTCACGAAATTCGAGCGCACGGGCGATTACTTCGTCGCGGCGTCCCGCGATACTCGGTGCCACGGGAACAGTCGAGCAGGGGCGGTCGAGATGACGACTTCGAACGGAGAGCTGGCGATCCTCGTCAACCACCTGAGGAAGGCTTACGGGCCGGTGGTAGCGGTCGAGGACGTATCTTTCGAGGTGCGGCGCGGCGAGATCTTCGGCATCGTCGGCCCGAACGGCGCCGGAAAGACCACCACCGTCGAGTGCCTGACGGGCATGAGGTCACCGGACGCCGGCACCGTGGAGGTGCTTGGCCTCGATCCCACCCGCGAGGGAAACAAGCTGCTGCAATATGTCGGGGTACAGTTACAGCAGGCGGCGCTGCCTGCTCGCCTCAAGGTCTGGGAGGCGCTGGACCTGTACTCGTCGTTCTACGAGAAGACCCTCGACCCACGCGGGCTGCTGCAGCGGTGGGGCCTCGCGGAGAAGGAGGGCACCGTCTTCGACAAGCTCTCCGGCGGGCAGAAGCAACGGCTGTTTATCGCGCTCGCGTTGCTCAATGACCCCGAGATCGTCTTCCTGGACGAGATCACGAGCGGCCTTGACCCGCAGGCGCGGCGCGCGAGTCAGGACCTGGTAAGGGAGATCCGCGACGAGGGCAAGACCGTCGTGCTCGTCACCCACTTCATGGACGAGGCGGAGCAACTGTGCGACCGGGTGGCCATCGTCGACGCAGGCAGGCTCGTCGCCCTGGACACGCCGCAGAATCTCGTCAACGGCCTGGGCTCCGGCACGGGCGTGAGCTTCGTCGCGGAGAACGGGTTCGATAGGGCGCTCCTGCAAGACATCCCGCAGGTGAGCGAAGTCAGGGACGAGGGAGGGCGGATCTCTATCCGCGGGGACGGCCCGTTGCTCGCGGCTGTGGTCGGGTCACTCGCCCGGAAGGGCATAACCCCGACGGACTTGAGGACCGAACATGCCACGCTCGAAGACGTCTTTATCGCCCTGACGGGGCGCGGTATCCGGGATTAAGGAGGAAACCATGCGCGCTCTCTGGAAGATGACGCTGGTCGAGGCCAAGCTGTTCTTGCGCGAGCCGGCCGCCGTGTTCTTCACGCTGGCTTTCCCCGTTATGGTACTGCTTCTCTTCGGCAGCATCTTCGGCGGCTATCCCATCCCGGGTACGGACCTCAAGAGCATAGACCTCTACGTTCCGGCGCTGACCGGTATGATCATCGGTTCGGTCGGACTCATCGGGATTCCCACCACGCTCACGTCGTACCGGGAGACGGGCGTTCTTCGGCGCCTGCGCGCTACGCCCCTGCATCCTTCGACGATTCTGGGCGCCCAGGTCATAGTGAACCTGCTCATGACGATGGTCGGCGTCGCCATCTTGATCGCGACGGCGACGCTGGTCTTCGACATCAAGATGCCGGGCGACCCGCTGCTCGTGGCCCTGGCCCTGATCTTCTCCAGCCTCAGCTTCTTTGCCGCGGGCTTCGCCCTGGCCGCGCTCCTCCCCACCGTGCGCGTGGCGTCGGCCGTTGGACAGGCCCTCTTTCTCCCCATGCTCTTCCTCTCCGGGGCGGCATTGCCCAGGGACGAGCTGCCACACGCCCTGCGCCGGCTATCAGACCTCCTGCCTCTGACCCAGGTTGTGAACCTTGTTCAGGATCCGTGGGTCGGGGGCGCGTGGAACTGGACGGCCGCGATCGTCCTGCTCGTGCTGCTCGCCGCCGCGATGGCCGTCTCCTCGCGCACGTTCCGGTGGGAGTAAGATGTCACCCGTGGAAAGGCTGCAGGATACGCTTCCTGGAGACCGCCAGGGCAATACAGGCCCCGACGTTTCCGGTTCCACCCATGTCTGGGTACGCTGGTGGTGGGTGTGGGACGTCGCGTTCTACATCCTGCTCGGCTTGTCGCTGGTCCTGAGCTTGCTAGACGCGGACCTCTACGGACGGGCGCGGCTGGCGACGATCCTGTTGACCGCCCTGTACGGGGGCTGGTACTGGTACATGATCATCAGGCCGGGTTGGCCGGAGAAAACGTGGCAGGCCACCCTGTACGTGGCCGTCGCGATACTGCTCTGGTTCGCGCTCGCCCTGCTCCACCCCGTCTATCAGCTGATGTTGTTCGTGCTGTACGGCCAGATATACTCGGTGCTTCCGGTGCGCAGGGCCATAGCGTGGTCCGTGGCGCTGACGATCCTGATCGTGGTCAGGGGAATCTCCCAGACCAGCGGGGACCCCTTCGCGTGGATACTCCCCGGCCTGCTCTCCGTGGCCTTCGGTACCTTCTTCGCCCTTTGGATCAACTCCATCATCGAGCAGAGCCGGGAGAGGCAGCGCCTGATCGAGGAGCTGGAGGCCACCCGCGAGGAGCTCGCCTCGGAGGAGCGTCGCGCCGGCGTCCTGGAGGAGCGGGGCCGGCTGGCGCGCGAGATCCACGACACCCTTGCCCAGGGCTTTATCAGCATCGTGACGCACCTCGAAGCGGCTGAGGAGGATCTTGCTCCCCGACCCGCGCCCTTGCGCCGCCACCTGGATGAGGCCCTGCGCGCGGCGCGCGAGAACCTCGTCGAGGCCAGGAGGCTGGTGGCCGACCTCAGGCCCGAGATCCTGGAGAGTTCCTCACTGCCGGAAGCGCTCGAGCGTCTCGCGACCAGGTGCTCCGAGGCGTCCGGCGTGCCCGTGCAGGTGAAGGTGACCGGGGATCCAACCCCGCTCCCGCAGGAGCTTCAGGTGGCGTTCCTGCGCGTCGCCCAGGAGGCCCTCTCGAACGTTCGCAGGCACGCGCGGGCGAGCCACGTGACCGTGACCCTCTCTTACCTCGAGGACCTCGCCGTCCTTGACGTGCAAGACGACGGGACCGGCTTCGACCCGGCGCCGATCTCCTTCAGCGGCGTAAACGGCGGGTTCGGGTTGCGAGCCATGCGCGAGCGGGTCGAGAGCCTGGGAGGGAGGCTGCTCGTCGAGAGCACGCCCGGCGAGGGGACGACCCTCGCCGTCCAGCTTCCCTTTGCGGCGAAAATCGCCCCCGCGGCACCCCCTGGGTCCTCGCCTTGACCGACGTCGTCCGCATCCTCATCGTCGACGATCACCCGGTGGTACGCGCGGGTCTGGAGGGGATGCTCTCGGCGCAGCAAGACCTCGAGGTTGTCGGAGAGGCCGGGAACGGGAAGGAGGCGCTGACGCTCGTGGAGCGGCTCGCCCCCGACGTCGTGCTAATGGACCTGCGGATGCCGGAGATGGAGGGGGTCGCGGCCATAGAGGAGATATCGGCCAGGCACCCGTCCACGAGAGTACTGGTCCTCACGACCTACGACTCCGACGCCGACATCCTGCGCGCCGTGGAGGCCGGCGCGACCGGATACCTTCTCAAGGACGCACCCAGACAAGAGCTGCAGGAGGCGGTCAGGAGCACGGCCGCGGGTAAGCCCCACCTCGCGCCGATGGCGGCTCAGAGCCTGATGCGCCGCGTCCGAGAACCCGGAAGGGAAGACCTGAGCGGCAGGGAGATCGAGGTCCTTGCCCTCGTTCGCAAGGGCATGAGCAACCGGGAGATCGGGCGCAACCTGTACGTCAGCGAAGCCACCGTGAAGACGCACCTGATCCACATCTACAACAAGCTGGGCGTCGCTGACCGCGCCTCGGCCGTATCCGCGGCCCTGGAACGCGGCATCATGAGGCTCGATCGCTAGGTGGCCCGGTGCTCCTCGTAGACCACGAGGGCCTCGAGCGGCAACCGTCCGCGGCGTTTTGGCGGGTCGCCGGCCGCGTAACCGAGCGTGAGTAGCGCCTGCGGGACGAGCCTCTGGTCCAATCCAAGCGCCTCCACCACCTGATCCGGCGAGAAAAGCGGGGCGCACATCCAGCCCGCGTCGAGGCCGAGGTCGTAGGCTGCCAGCAGCATGTTCTGGGCCGCGGCGCCGAGCGACTGCACGGCCATCGTGGTCTCGCTCCGCTGGCGCGCCACGTCGGGATAATCGTCGAGGTCCTCGACGTAGAGGCACAGCAACACCAGGATCGGCGCGTCGAGTAGCCTGCGCCGAGAACCCTCGAGGCGCCGCTCGACGACTTCTCCGGGCTGGCCGTCCATCTCGAGGTTCGCGCGCCACTCCTCGCCCATCGCCCCGGCGAGCCGCTCCTTGGTCTCCCGCCTGGCGATGACGGCGAAGCGCCACGGTTGCCTGCCGTGCGGAGAAGGGGCCCAACGCCCGGCCTCTAGCACCTCGTCCACGAGAGCAGGCGCCACCCTCCTGTCGAGGTAGCGGCGCACCGAGCGGCGGCCCCGCACGACGTCCAGAATGACGGTCCCGCGATCCTCCCCGGCGTCCAGGGCGCCCCACGACGTCGCGCTCTCCGGACGCAGGACTATGACCGGGTTCTCCTCGATCCTCATCGTCTCGTACTGCTGGTACTTGCCGCGCAGCAGCCGAACCGCGTCGCCGTGTTCCTCTGCTCCGGGCTCGAGCAGCTCGGCGTGTCCTCGCACCAGTACAAAAGCCAGGAGGCTCCAGTCTTCGGCGTAGCGGTCCGCGACGAGCGCGACGCTCGGGTTCTCGACTATGTTCCGCACCCTCTTCAATCGCCCGGCGGCCACGCGCTTTGGCTTCTCGTCCAGGGCCACGTAGATCGCCCGCCCAGAATAGGCGAAGCAGACCGGAACGGCATGGGGCGTCCCCGACGCGTCGGCCGTCGCGAGCCGGGCGACACGCTCCCGCCCGAGGAAGGCCGCTTCCTGGGGGCTCAGCGTCTTCGAATCGACCTTCACGCCCCGGCCGCTTCGCGGACCCTGGGGGCCACCTCCGAGGCGAAGAGCCGCATGTTCCGAAGGGCCTGTTCGTGGGTGATGCCTGGCAGACGGCCCCAGAAACAGAAATGATCGTAGGGCGCCTGCTCGTGCAGCCCGATCAGACCACGCGCCACCGTATCCGGGTCGCCAACCAGGTACCTCTCCCACGGCAGGTCGTCTGGCTGGATCGGCTCGGGCTTGGGCTTGTCCCGGTCGGTGCCCCACTCGGCGTAGCGGCTGCGCTGGTAGGCGACGGCGGGCGCCACGTCGGAGCGGGCGCGCTCGGGATCCTCGTGCACGTAGACCAAGCCGGAGGCGACGAAGGGGAACTCCTCTTCGTCTCTCCCGTGGCGCGCGAGCGCCTCCCTGACCTTCCGGTAGGTATCCGAGAGGTCGCCCCCGCCCACGGAGGCGAGGAACCCATCCGCAAGCCTGGCGGCGCGGTCTATCGCGGGGTCAGCGAAGGCGCCGACGTAGATCGGGGTCGGCCGCTCGGGGCGCGGCTCGAACGGCAGGTCCTCGAAGCGCCAGCGCTTTCCCTCGTGGCCGGTGCGCCCCTCCCCGATGGCGCGCCGGATGACCTCTATCCCCTCCTCGAACAGCGAGGGCCGATACTTGCGCTCGAAGCCGAGCGTCTCGAACTCGTGCTGCACGTAGCCCTGCCCCACCCCAAGGACGAACCGTCCCCCCGAGACGAGGTCGGCCACAGCCGCGTCCTCCGCGACCCGCAAGGGATGGTGCATCGGCAGCAGCAACACGTTCGTCCCGATCGTCATGCGCCGCGTGCGAGCCGCGATGGCCGCCGCGACTACCAGCGGCGACGGCAGGTAGCCGTCGTCCACGAAGTGGTGCTCCGAGAGCCAGGCCCCCTCGAACCCGAGCAGCTCGGACTCTTCGATCTCTTCGAGACACTCGGCGTAGAAGCTGGCGTAGTCCCCTAGCGGCGGCTTCTGCCTAAAGTCGTACCAGAGACCGAAGGTCGGGGCACCACCGTCGTTGTCCAAGACGCCTCCTCTGCTAGGATCAGCGTCCCAAGTTTACACGCGGGTCAGTAGTAGAGCGTCTGGCCGGCGTACACCAGGTCAGGGTTCGCTATCCCGTTCGTCGCCGCCAGGTACTCGACCGACGTCCCAAGCTCAGCCGAGATCCCGGACAAAGTGTCCCCGGCCTGGACAACGTACGCTCCGCCTCCGCCGCCCGAGTCGACGGCGGCATAACCCCCATCCGCAGAATAGGCTACCTGCTCGGCCTCGTAACGACCGACTCCTCCGTACCCATCCCTGTAAGCGGCGCGGTAACCGCTTCCCACGCGGCTGTACCTGACGTAGTCCACGCCGGCGCCCGTCAGGCCGATCTGATCCGCAGCGCCCTGCGAGAGGTCGATAACCCTCCTGCCAACGTACGGACCCCGGTCGTTCACGGTTACCTCGACGGAGCTCCCGCCGTAGCTGACCACGAGTTGCGTGCCCAGGGGCAGCGTCTTGTGAGCCGCCGTGTACCCGTACTTGTCGTAAACCTCGCCGCTCGCCGTTAGTTGCCCGTGGAAGCCTGGCCCGTACCACGAAGCCAGGCCCACCCGGGCCTCTGCCCGGTCGTTGCCGAGCGCCAGAAACGCTCCGACCAGGAGCAAGATCCAGAGCATTCTAGAGAGCTTGAGCACCACGCATTCCCCCTCCGTATGCGTTAGCTTCACGTCTACCTGTGGTTGACCATTAGGTTGTAGCAAGCAGCAGTATTCGCGCTCCACGAGCGGGATTCAAGACCTCACCGGCCGTTATCTCCGCGCGATAATCTGTGGTCCGGGTCGGTAGCAGTTCGACCGGCAAGCATTATCGCGGCCAACCGAAAAAGGTGCTTTGAAATGCCGAATCTGGGGTACTATTCCGTCTTGCGAGGCAGGCTGCGAGTTGTGCTAAGATTCTGGCCGACGAAAAAAATTCGGCTAATATTCCCGTGATAAGCAGGAGGGGGCTCATCTACACGGTCGAAGAGGTCAGTGATCTTCTGGGCATCCCTCGCCCGACCCTGTACCGGTACTTGAGGGAGTACTCCATCCCTCATCTGCGCAAGGCGGGCAAGATCTCCATCCCCGAGGACTCGTTTTCGCGCATCAGGGAGGCTCGGGACCTCCACAAGGAGGGACTCGGCACCGAGTCGGTCCGCAGGGCGATGCGCGAGGGTGGGCCGGATACGGGCGAACTCAAGGAACGCATCGAGCGACTCTCGGCGAGCCTGGAAGGGCTGAAGGGAAACGGTTCGGCGGCGGACGAAGCGCTCTCTTCGCAGGCGATGCGGACCATCCTGGCGCGACAGAGCCTGATCATGTCGGCGATGTTCAACCTCACCGAGATGGTCGAGGAGCTGCTTACGGCGAGCGGCAAGCCTCGGAAGACCGTCTTCGAGGAGGTCGACGGCGAGATCCGGGAGGTCACGCTTCCTGACCGGAGAGACCGAACGCGGACCCGGAGAGCCGTACCAGCCGGACCCAACCAGACGGCCCTCCCCACGCCCCGCGCCCTCCCGTCGCGCTCGGACGGTTTTGGATCCCTGGCGCGCCGCAGGCGCCGCACCTCGCTGCTCTTGCTGGCGCTCTTGCTCTTGTGCGCCGTGCTCGCGCTGACCCTGCCGAGGCTCGTTGGGGGAGGGTCGGTCGACGGGACGCCGCTCGCGGGCGAGGCCAGGAGCGAGGCGACGCCGAACGGGAAGCCGCAAGAGCGGGCCGCCGTCGACGCGTCGCCGCAGAACAAGGCGGCCCCGCCTCAACCTTCAGCCGCGGACGAAGGGTCTGGCACCGCGGCGAATGCATCGGGATCTCAGGAGACGGTGCAGACGGAACCAGGAGAGATCCCGGACACCTCGGGCCGAGGCGTCGAGGAGGCCGCGCGCGCCCTCTCGGAGGCCGGCTACGAGGTCGCGGCCATACAGACCGTAAAGAGCCAGGAGGAGTCCGGTACGGTGGTGCGCACCGAGCCGGCCGCGGGGTCCAAGGCGAGGCAAGGCGCCCCGGTCCTGCTCGTCATAAGCGGTGGGCAGAACAGTACTCAGGCCGGGACCTAGACTCCAGAACAGTTCACGGCCGGTGCGAACACAGGAGCCTATCTTCTAGGGCTGGCCGGGAAATAGCGAAAGTTGGTTCTTTGCGAGGCTAGACGCCTCAATACGTCAGGAGCAGGCGGACGCCGACGAAGATCAGCATGCAGGCCAGGATCATCTTCAGCGGCTTGCCCGGAAGCCAGGGGGCGACCCGGCTGCCGACGAGGACGCCGGGGATGCCGCCGAGGAGCAGCGACCCTACGAGCGTGAAGTCCACGTTGCCCTGGGTCATGTGGGCGAGGCCCACCACCAGCGAGAGCACGGTCGCGTGGGCGATATCCGTCCCGACGATCACGGCTGGGGCTATCGGGTAGAAGAGCAGGAGTATGACGGCCATGACGCTCCCGCTTCCGATGGAGGTCAGCCCGACCAGGTAGCCGCCCAGCGCGCCGAAGACGACCGTAAAGGCGCGACGACGGCGGCTCATGCGGCCTTTGCCGTCCCACACGCCTGGCTTCGGACCATCCCGGCGCTCCGGCATAAAGTTGCGGAAGATCAGTGACGCGCCAACGATTACGAGGGTGATGGCTATGATCGTGATCATGATCGAGCGCACCATCTCGGCGTCGAAGGAGCCCTGGATCCACTCCAGCGTCGCCACCCCCAGCAGGCCCGCGGGGATGCTACCCAGCCCGAGGAATATCGCTATCTCCAGGTTGACGGACCGCTGGCGGTAGTGCTGCAGCGATCCCGAGAACTTGGTCGCGGTCGCGAAGACCATGTCCGTCCCGACCGCGGTGGGCGCTGAGATGCCCATCACGGTGATGAGGAACGGCGTCATCAAGGAGCCGCCGCCCACCCCCGTCAGGCCCACGAGGAACCCTACCAGGAGACCGAAAAGGGTAGGGGTGGGGTCCAAGCTCTAGGCCCGGTTGAACTCCCTGGCCGGCTTGAGGTAGCCGAGCTCCTCGAGCCTGGCCAGAACCCTGCGGGCGCTGTCTTGCGGCTCTTCCTCGTTGGTCTTGATGTGCAGCTCGGGGGCGGACGGCGGCTCGTATGGGTCGGAGACGCCCGTGAACTGCGGGATCTCGCCCGAAAACGCCTTCTTGTAGAGGCCCTTCACGTCGCGCTCGGCGCACACCTCGAGGGGCGCGTCGACGAATATCTCGATAAA
Organism: uncultured Rubrobacteraceae bacterium; assembly: GCA_963800975.1. Taxonomy (GTDB): domain Bacteria; phylum Actinomycetota; class Rubrobacteria; order Rubrobacterales; family Rubrobacteraceae; genus JALYGY01. The sequence continues at coordinate 788,656 of CAWDDB010000008.1, forward strand.
GTCCTCGCCCACGTTGCGCCTGACCTGGTCGCGGATCTCCTTGAACGGCGAGATGGCCGAGACGATGACCCCGACCCTATTGCGGGTCAGGAGGTCGGCCACGAAGCCGATCCTCAGCACGTTGATGTCCCTGTCCTCGCGCGAAAAGCCGAGGCCCTTGGAGAGGTTGGTGCGAACGATGTCCCCGTCGAGGACCTCGACCTTGCCGTGCCTCTGTCGCAGCTCCCTCTCCACGATGTCGGCTATGGTCGTCTTGCCTGCCCCGGAGAGGCCCGTGAACCACAGCGTGAAGCCGCGACCGTACCTGTTTCCTTCCTGCATCTCCACCCTCCTGTTCGGTGTCTTACCTGTTACTCCTTGTATTCGCGGGGTTGCTTGATCACGCGCTCCTCGTCCCGCATGCCCTCGATGAGGACCTTCACGACCTCGGGCCTGGAGAACTCGGGCGGCGGGTACTCTCCCCTCCCTAGCATCTCCCTCACCTTCGTCCCTGAGAAGAAGACGTGCGCGTCCTTGCCGTGAGGGCACGTCTTCGTCGTCGCCATCCCCTCGCAGTTGAGGCAGAAGAAGGCGTGCTCGAAGAAGAGGGGGGTGATCCCGAGCTCCTCCTCCGAGAACTCCTCGAAGATGTGCTGGGCGTCGTAGGTGCCGTAGTAGCTGCCCACCCCCGCGTGGTCGCGGCCCACGATGAAGTGCGTGCAGCCGTAGTTCTTGCGCGCGATCGCGTGGAAGACGGCCTCCCTCGGCCCCGCGTACCTCATCGCCGCCGGGAATACCGCCAGGACCGTCCGGTTCCCGGGGTAGTAGCGGCCAAGGATAACCTCGTAAGAGCGCATCCTCACCGCGGCGGAGATGTCGTCCGACTTGGTCTCTCCGACGAGGGGGTTCAGGAGCAGCCCGTCGACGGTCTCGAGCGCGCTCTTCTGGATGTACTCGTGGGCGCGGTGGACGGGGTTGCGGGTCTGGAAGCCGACCACCTTCCTCCAGCCCTTCTCGGCGAAGGTCTTCCTGAGCTCCCTCGGCTCGTAGTAGTAGCCGGGGAAAGGCCTGGGGGTAGTCTCGTCCACGAGCAGCGTTACTTCACCACCGACCAGCACGTCCTCGCGCCGGTGCACGGCGGCCACGCCCGGGTGCTCGCGGTCGGTGGTGCGGTAGACCTCGAGCGCCTCGCGCTCCTTGTCGAAGGCATAACGGTCCTCGACCGTCATGGTGGCCAAGATCTCGCCCTCGCCCGTGGTGAGGGCTATCTCCTCGCCGTCGGAAATCTCGTCCGCTTCGTCCTGCGAGACGGAGAGGGTTATCGGCATGCTCCACACCAGACCGTTGGACAGGCGCATGGTCTCGACGACCGACTCGTAGTCCTCGCGCACCATAAAGCCCGTGAGCGGCGAGAAGACGCCGGTCGAGATCATCTCCAGGTCAGATAGCGTCCTGGGACCGAGCGCCACCTTCCGCAGCTCCTCGGCCCCCCGCCTGCGCTCCTCGCGCTCGGAATCGGGGGCTTTTCTGTCGACGAGCTCGCCACCGTGCGGGACGCTCGTCGTGTACTCTGTACCAACGTTCATCGGTTCACCTCCGGGTAGACCGCGGCTTCTGGGGCAGGAAGCCTGCGCCGCACACGACCGGCCAGGCCCGATACGCAGTGGGTCCAGGGACGCTCGCCGACCACCCACAGCCTCAGCTCATCCGAGTAGCCGCGGGCGACCTCGAGAAACCGGTCGCGGTCCATGCCCGCCGGTTCCAGCGCCGCAGCCCACTCCTCCCAGAGCGGGCCGGCGACGAAGGTCGCTTCCGAGACCAGGCGCGCGCCTTCTTCGGGCGAGTCCTCGAGCAGGGCGCGGGTCGCCAACCTCAGCTCGGCGGGCTCGCCGGGCAGAGGCAGTCTCTCACGCGCTTCGTCCAATCAGTACCTCACCGCTTCGTGTTCTACCGGGGCGCGGTCCGTCCCGGCGTAGTTGCTCAGGTGCTCCTCGTAGTCTATAAACAGCGGGGCGTCAGGGTCGAAGGCCCGCTTGAGGCTGCCGAAGGCTACCCTCTTGTCCAAAGCGTCTAGCTTATCCAAAGCCTGCGGCTTGTCAAGTGAACGGGTGAGCAATTTGTCCCTTACATGCTCGAAGCTAGCCAGACCCTCCTCCGAACGTATCAGTACGCTCGAATAGCCGTCGACGCTCCCGACGCTCCCCACCGAGATGTCCGCCGCGTGGCCCATGAAGTCCGCGCACTCGTCGCAGCCCTTGAGCGCCGCGCCGTGGAAGTCCCGGATCGGCTCCTCGAATATAGTCTCTCCCCGCTTGTCCTGGACGATGAGTTTCCCCCGTATGACGTCCACCCTTCCGACGTCCCCGAGATCCACGCCCCGCCTGTCCCTGATCTCCTCGAGCATCAGCTTCTCGTAGTTGAAGCTCTTGGTGCACAGAAGCGCGATGGTGAGCGTTATGGCCTCGACCCGCGAAGAGCCCCACGTCCACGGCCGCGCCTGCATCGCCTTTATGCCCTCGATCTCGCACGGCGTGCCTACCACCGCGATCCTGGGGTTCGGCGGCAGCTCGTAGCCGGCAAAGTCGACGTGCGCTAGCGCGAGCGTCTGGTTGTAGAAGCTGCCGGCGCACTCGCGCACCTCTTCCGGCGTGGTGGCCAGGAACGCCTCGCCTTTCCACGGCTCCTCCTCGCTCTCGCGCGCCACAAGAGCGCCGTCTATCTCCCCCGCCTCGAGCAGCGAGATCAGGAGCGCGCTCACCACCCCGCCGTCCTGGGAACCCTCGATCATGGGGTCCACCCGGGCCGAGTAGCTCTCGTGCACGTGCCCTATCCCGTCCACGGACCTGGCCGCGCCGTTGCCCACGATAAAGCCATTCTCGCTACCCGAGCCGTTGCCCCCGTTCGTCCCGTTCTGGTGCGCGTCGTCGAGCCTCCAGGTCGCCTCGTACTGCAGCCCGCCGCGGGGGCAGAAGTCCCAGCACAGGGAGCAGCCGGTGCACATCTTGACGAGGGTGGGCAGGTCGTCCTCGCCCAGGCCGATGGAGTCGGTGGGGCAGGCCGCGACGCACACGCCGCACTGCACGCAGCGGTCGGCGTCTATCACCGCCCGCTCCAGGTCCCAGAACCAGACCTTTCCAGGGGCCTCTTCGATGCCGTTCATCATGTCCCTGATGTCGAAGCCCGCCATTAGGCGTCTCCTCCGTTTGCCCGAGACTGCCTGGTAGCCACGGTTCTTCGCGCAAAGCTACCCGGGTTTATCGGGCGTAGGGAGGCGCTCGCCTGACGGCTCGCTTCGGGAGTAGGGAGTCGGGAGTCGCAATAGCTCTTCCCGACTCCCGACCTCCCTGCTCCCGGTGCCGAAGGCACTACTTCCTCCCCGCGACTGGCTGGCGGCCCCTCAGGGTGTCGCGCAGCTCCGGGTTGCGCAGCCTGCGCGCCCACTCGTGGAAGCGCTCGCCTTCGCGTCGCTCAGCCTTGAAGCGCTCGAAGACGCGGGCGAGGGAGTCTGGTACGTCCTCGGCCGGCTTCGCGCCCTCGACCCAGTCGATAAAGGCCGCGTCGCGCCCGAGGGAGCCGCCGAGGCCTATGTCCACCCCCTCGACGAGGGAGCCGTCCTTCTTGGCCGTCTCGCCCCTGAAGCCGACGTCCCCGATCTGGGGCTGCGCGCAAGAGGCGGAACAGCCCGAGAAGTGCATCCGGACGGCCTCCTGGCCGGGGTCGCCGACCCGCCGGTCCATCTCGCGCGCCCACTCGAGCGCCCGGATCTTGGTCTCGACGATGCCGAAGCGGCAGAACTCGCTCCCCGTGCACGCCACGACCCCGCGCTCGAAAGCCCCGGGGTTGGGCGAGAACCTCTCGAGCAAGGGCTCGGACAGGAGGTCGTCCAGCCTCTCCTCGCGCACCCCCGTGATGATCAGGTTCTGATCCGTGGCGAGGCGCACCTCCCCGCCGTACTCCTCGGCCAGGCGCCCGGCCTCCTCGAACTGCTCACCGCTCATCCTCCCCACGGATACGTTGAGCCCGACGTAGTAAAGGCGCCCCGCCGGGGGAAGACACCCTGCCGTGGCGTCCGTATCTTTCTGGGGGTGCACGCCGACGTGGTCGCCACGGTAGCGTTTGGTCAGGTCCTCGCCGGCGGGACCGAGGTCGACCGAGACGCGTGCCTCGAGCTCCTCGCGGAATCGCTCGGGCCCGAGCTCCTGCACCAGGTAGCGCATCCTGGCCGTCCAGCGGTTCTCCCGGTTCCCGAGCTCTCCGAACACCTGGGCGACGCCGCGGGTGATCTCCACCGCGTCCTCGGGGCGCACGAAGACGTCTATGTCGGACGCCATCCTGGGCCCATCCGAGAGGCCGCCGCCGACGCGCAGGTTGAACCCGACCGTGCCGTCCTCCAGACGCGCGGGGAGCATGCCTATGTCGTTGATCTCGGCCTGCGCGCAGTCCTCGAGACAGCCGGTGACGCTCATCTTGAACTTGCGCGGCAGGTTCGCGTACTCGCGGTTGCCCGTGAAGTAATCCGAGATGGCCCGCGCCACGGGGTAGGCGTCCATGACCTCGTCGTGCCCGAGGCCCGAGACCGGGCAGCACAGGACGTTGCGCGCCGAGTCTCCGCACGCCTGCACGGTCGTTATGCCAGCCGCTTCGAGACGACGCCAGATCTCCGGTATGTCCCCCATCTTCAGCCAGTGCATCTGGACATCCTGGCGCGTCGTGAGGTCCAGGAAGTTGTTGCCGAAGTGCGGGTTGGGGATCGGACCGTTGGCGAAGTCCGTGGCGACGCGGCCGATGACCCTGGCCTGCTGCGGCGACAGGATGCCGCCGGGCACCTTGACGCGCATCATGAACGCGTCGCCGCCTCCCTTCTGCGGGTAGATGCCCACCCACTTGAGGCGCTCGACCTCGCCGGGAACCTCCTCAAGGGCCGCGAGGTCCTTTGAATACGTGTCTATAATCGCCTGGTAGACCTCGAGCGGGTGCCGCTCGAGCTTTATCTTCTCGACCTTGTTGAGGGTCTGACCCTCCCTGAGAAAGCGCATGAAGAGATTACCTCTCGTGGAGACGGTGCGTGTGCGAATCGGGGTCCGGGGAACCTAGGTGCTCGCGCGCCAGGCCTTGCCGTTCTCCCAGTGCAGGCCGCACTCGTTCTTGTCGAGTCCGGCCCAGCGCCCCGCCCTCGGATCCTCGTCCGGGTGGACGGGCCGCGTCTGCGGCTCGCAACCGATGCTCCTGTACCCCTGGTGCAGGAGCGGGTTGACGGGCACGTCGTTCGCTTTGACGTAGTCCCACACCTGCTCGTCTGTCCAGTGGGCGAGCGGCGCCACCTTGGCCGCCCCGTAGCGTTCCTCCCAGATAACGACCCTGGTGTTCGCCCGCTCGGGGGTCTGCTCCCGCCGTATGCCTGTCATCCAGGCGTCGTAGCGCGACAGGGCCCGCTGCAGAGGCTCGATCTTGCGTACCTGACAACACAGGTCCGGCGTGCAGGTACGCATCTGCTCGCCGTAGCGCTCGACCTGCTGGTCGATGGACAACGATGGCTCGAGAACCTCCAGAGGCAGCTTGTAGCGCCGCATGACCTCCTCGCGGAACTCGGCCGTCTCTTTGAAGATAAAGCCCGTGTCGATGGTGAGTATCGTGACCTCTTTGGTGATCTTGGAGATCATGTCAACGAGCGCCATCCCCTCGCCGCCACCGAAAGAAGCCGAGAGCGCGAGCCCGCCCCCGTAGGTGTCCACGGCCCACTCGATGATCTCCCGCGGATCGGCCCCCTCGAGATGACCGGCCAGGCTCTCCAGGGACTCGGGGTTGGGTAACATCATCTCTTCACGCTGCGAACGCAGGGTTTCGGGCATCGAGATCCTCCATCAATGTGATCAGATAGCGAATGGGGTTGAGTCAGGCCAGCTCGATACATCGAGCGCCCGGGCAGGGGGCCGGAACCATCCGCCCCGCCGCACGTCCCTGCGTACCTCGCAACTCCATGCGCCGGATAGTAAGCACCCAAAGCCTGTTCGTCAACAAAACTCCGACAATTTTTGTCGGAATTAACGAAATCGGCCCCGATCTGCGGGCTATTTAATATCTTCAGTTACAATGTCGGGTGGTTTTTGGGCCTTCGGGGCCGGGCTCGACGCCTCCGGGTTCCGTATCAGGCCGGAAGCTGCGGCGCAGCCACGCGGGCCGCCCCCAGCGCCGCCACCGCCGCACCGGCTCGGGCGGGGCGTACGGCGCAGACCCGCCACAGGTCGGGCAGGCTCCAGCGCTCCGCGCTCTCGAGCGCGGCCTCGCGGTAGCCTGGCAACTCGAACGCACCGCCACCCAGGGAAAGCAGGTCCGGGTTGAGCAGGTTCACGACCGTTGCCAGCCCCAGGCCCATGGCCGTACCCGCCTCCCTGACGGCGGCCGACGCCTCGGGGTCGCCACGCTCTGTGAGCTCGTAGAGTCTGGCGCCGTCGACGCTGAGGCGGCGGGCGACCGCGCCGCCCGCCGCGACCTCGTCCAGGCTACAAACGCGACCGTTCCTGAAGGTTACGGGAGCGAAGCCGAGCTCGCCGGCCCAACCCTTCGCTCCGAGCAGCGGAGCCCCGTTCGCGTGGACGGCAGCGCCGATCCAGGTTCCGGACATGACGATGGCAGCGGTAGCGCCGGGGATCAGGTCGTGGGTCTCCTCGGCGAGCGCGGCGTCGGCGTCGTTGAGCACGCACACCGGGCAGCCCAGGTCCGCGAATCCTTCTTCGGCCCGCCAGCCAACCAGGCCGGGGATCGAATCGCAGCTCGACACCGCCCCGCTGGCATCCACCAGGCCAGGCACGGCTATACCGAGCGAGGCCGGCGGGGCACCGAGGCGGGAGACGAAGGCGCGGATCTCGCGCTCGATCCGCTCCAGGCTGGTGCCAGGGCCGGTGGGCACGCGGCCCAGCCGGCGAGCCCCGCCGTGCAGCGCCACCAGCAGCAGCTTGGTCGCGCCGATATCGGCACCAACCCGCGGACCATCGCGCACGTCAGTCCCTCCAGGGTCTCCTACCCCGACCATCGGCGGCCGAGGCACTCATGAGGAATCTAGCAAGAGCCCGACGCGTTCACCAGGGTTCGCCTACCGGAAGAGGTCCCTCTCGGGAGGCAGGATCAGGGCCCGTCCCGTCCCGGCGGCCGGCTCAAACGGGTATCCGCGCACGATGGCTACCGGTATGCCCGCGGTCTTTCCCATGACCAGCTCGGCTGCGGCGGCGATCTCGTCGGCTATCGCGAGTACGCTCGCGGCCTAGCGGGAAGCCGTGCGGGTCGGTATCGCCGCGGTAGTCGGCAAGGGGTTGCATTCCGGCCACGCCTATCGCGACGTTGGTTATGCCCTCTCGCCACGGCCTGCCAAACGAGTCGGAGACGATCACGGCGACGTCCGAGGCTGAGCCAAGCACCTCGCGCAGCTGCGCGGCCGAGGCGTCTGGATCCACCGGCAGGAGACAAACGACGTCCTCTCCGGGAACGTTCGAGGCGTCTACACCCGCGTTCGCACAGACCAGGCCGTGGTGCGTCTCGGAGATGATGATGCCCCTGTCCATGCGCACGATGCGGCGGCTCTCCCGCAAGACGACCTCGGTCTGGCGCGGATCCTTGTCGTAGCGGGCGGCGAAATCCTCCGCAAGGGCAGAGGGCTCGACCGATCTCAGGTCGACCAGGCGTCCTTCGGCCTTGCTGACGACCTTGTGGGTCACGACGACGATGTCCCCTGCGCGCAGCCCCTCCCCTACCGCTCCGGCGAGCAGCCCGGCCAGGTCGTCGCCCGGCTTCACCTCGGGGATGCCCCGCACCGGCAGCACCTCGAGGCCACTCACCGCCGCCTGACCTCCGTCTCTTCGAGTCGCGCGAGGTCCGCCGCGGTGTCCAGGTCGAAGGCCAGGTGGGGACGCTCGCAGAGCCCGACCGCGAGGCCGCGTTCGCGGGCCGCGCGCAGATGAGCCTCGAAGCTCCCGAGGCCGAAGGCGAAAGCCAGCGCCTCGGGCGGCTGCAGCAAGAGCGCGTTGGTGCCCGTGCGGGCGCGGTCCGGGGAGATCACGACCGATGGCTCCCCTGTCCTCTCGCCAAGCACCGCTCGCACGTCGTCGGCGTCGAGGAGAGGCAGATCGGCCGGAAGCACGAGCAGGGCCGAGGCTTCCAGATCCGTGGCCCAGCGTCGCGCCTCCTCGAGGGCCGGGTTCAGGCCAACGCTCTGCTGCCTGATGGGCGCGGCCCCGCGACCCTCCGCCTCCGCGAGCACGATCGGGTCGGGGCTCACCACGCCGACCCTTGCGACCCCGGCCCCGATGAGAGCCGAGATCACGCGTCCCATCATGTAGAGGGTGAGCCCGGCCCGGGCGCCGGGGTTCAGGATCGGGGCGAGCCTGCTCTTGGTGCCGGACAGGTTCTTTACCGGCACGACCGCGCAGACGCCCTCTGCCCCGTTCAAGGCGCCACCATCTCGGCCCCAAACCCGACGACCTCCCGCGCGAGCCGCTCCCGGTCCCGGGCGTCGCGCATGATCGCGTCCGTCGAGAACACGCGCATCCCGAGCGCCTCGATCCGGCCGCGCTCTCCCTCGTCCGCCTCGTCCACGACCATGCCGTCGATCAGGCCCGCGTACATCCCGGCCACGCCGGTAGCCGAGACCTCGTGGCCGAGGGACGACATCATCCTGTCCGCCGGTCCCTTGAGAGCGCGCCCCCCGACGATGGGGCTCACCGCGACCCTGGGTGCGGGGGACGCGGTCAGGGCCTCCCTCATGCCAGGCACGGCCAGGATCGGGCCTATGCTCACGACCGGGTTGGAGGGGCAGAGGACGACGAGGTCGGCCGCGGAGAGCGCCTCCAGGACGGCGGACGTGGGGCGCGCCTCCCCGATGCCGCGCAGGTTGACGCCGAGCACCTCGTCCCTTTGTCGCCGGCGTACGAAGTATTCCTGGAACTCCAGCGGACCGTCCGGCGAGTCGAGGACGGTCGCGACCGGCTCGTCGCACATGGGCAGGATGGCGCTCCTGACGCCAAGGGCTGCCGCGAGGCCGGCCGTGACAGCCGTAAGGGGCTCGCCGCCCCGCAGCCGCTCGGTGCGGAGGACGTGGGTCGCGATATCCCCGTCGCCGAGCATGAACCAGGTGTCCTCCCCGTAGCGAGAGAGCATCCCGAGCGCGCCGAACGACTCGTCCCTCAGTCCCCAGCCGGTGTCAGGGTTGGCCACCCCCGCGAGCGTGTACATCACCGTGTCGAGGTCGGGGCAGACGTGCAGGCCCCAGAGGTCGAAGTCGTCCGCGGTGTTCACGACCACCGCGAGGTCGCCCGGCGCGAGAACGGCCTCGAGGCCCGCGGCCAGCTTCGCGCCGCCGACCCCGCCCGCGAGCGCCAGCACCCTCACGCTAGCGTCCAGGCCGGCAAAGGGGCGACCGTCACGTTGCGGCCTGCTGCTCGAGCGCGAAACTGGTCAGCGCGATCTGGCTGAGCGCGTCCGTTATCTCCCCGTTGAGAGCCATGACGAGCGCCTCGCGCAGGGGGACGCGTCGGACGCTAAGCCTCTCGTCACCGTCGGGACGCACCTCCCCCGACACGAGCTCCGTGGCGAGGTACCAGATGGCGCGTTCGTCGGCGACGGAGTTCGACAGGAACGCCTCCCCGAGCCTGCGCCACGTAGCGGCCTCGAGCCCGGTCTCCTCCTTCAGCTCGCGCTGAGCGGCGCGAAGGGGCTCCTCGCCCTCGGGACAGCCACCCTCCGGGATCTCCCACGAGTAAATCTCCAGGGGGTAACGGTACTGCCCGACCAGGTAGACGTGGTCGTCTTCGACGGCGAGGATCCCGACGGCGACGTTCTTGTAGTGCACCACGCCGTAGATGCCAGGCTCGCCGTCCGGGCGGAGCACCTGGTCCTCGCGCACGGAGATCCAGGGATTCTCGTAGATCCGCCTGGAAGAGAGGGTCCGCCAGGGGTTGCTCTCGTCCTCCAGCGTCACGTTTCCCGTCGCAGCACTCGTTCTGGCATCCATAGCAGGCTGCTATCTTAATACCGATTGCGCCGTCGTAAACCCCGGGGTCAGGGAAAGCTACGCAAGGGCTCGCCTCTATCCCCGTCCTGGCTCAGGGCTCGATCCGCTCGACCCACTGCGAGCGCCACTCCGGCGCCTCGAACGGCTCGGAGAAGTAGCGCGTGTCCCGCCAGATCTTCCCGTCGCGCAGCTCGAGGATGGCGGCGCCGCGCATGACCTGCCCACCGTAGTCGACCACGCTCTCGACCACCCACAATCGATCTGCGACCAGAACACGGCGTATCCGGATGCTCGGCGGGCTGGATTGGCTGGGAAAGCCTTCCTGGAACGCACGCATGTTCTCCGCACCCCGGATGCGCTCGCCGGACTGGGGCATCTCCATCACGAAGTCCTCGTGGCGCGCGGCTTGTTCCTTCTCCGGGCTAAGCTCGGAGGCCAACGCCTCCATGAAGCCCAGCGCCTGCTGTTCGTCCATCTCCTCGAGGTTGGGTAGCCGCCGGTCGTCCAATGCACTCTCCTCCCCGGAACGGTCCGCCCGTCGCCTTGCTCTCCGGTGATCAGGCGTCCGCGGCGCGCAGGATCGCCGCCACGGACAGGTCGACGTCCTCGGTCGTGGTGGACCAGTTGGAGACCGAGATCCTCATCGCCGCCTTGCCCTGCCAGGTCGTGCCGCCGAGCCAGCAGGTGCCGTCTTGCTGAACGCGCCGGATCACCTCGCGCGTACGACCGTCGTGGTCCCCGCCCGGGTCGTCGAAACGAACCAGCACCTGGTTCAGGGTGACGTCGTTCAGCACCTCTACCCCCGGCTCGCTTGCAAGCGCGTCCGCGAAGCGCCTGGCGTGGGCGCAGCAGCGATCGACCAGGTCGGAGATCCCTTCCCGTCCGAGGGATCTGATCGCAGCGTACACCGGGAACCCGCGGGCCCGGCGCGAGGCCTCGGGGTTCCAGTCGAACGCGTCTCGCTCCCGGCTATCCCCGCCCTGGACGAGGTAGCCAGCGCTCGCGGCCATGGCGGCCCGGTGCGAATCCGGCCTGGCGCAGAAGACGAGCCCCGAATCGTACGGCACGTTGAGCCACTTGTGCGCGTCGGTGGCCCAGGAGTCGGCGCGCTCGATCCCCCGCACGAGGGATCTCTTGGCCGGGCTCGCGGCGGCCCACAGCCCGAACGCGCCGTCCACGTGCACCCAGGCGCCGGCAGCGTGGGCGGCGTCGCAGATCTCGTCCAGGTGGTCGATGGCCCCCGTGTTCACGTTGCCCGCCTGCGCGCACACTATGGTCGGCCCGGAGGACTCGGCGAGGGCGGTCCTCAGGGCGTCGGGGCGCATCCGACCCTGCCCGTCTGCCGGGACCGCGCGCACGCTCGCGGTTCCGAGGCCCAGAAAGCGCAGCGCGCGGTCTATGGTGACGTGCCGCTCCTCCCCAGTCACGACCCGGATGGGCGGAGCGCCGGCAAGGCCGGCGGTCTCGACGTCCCAGCCCTTGTCCGCGAGCACGTGGTAGCGCGCGGCGGCAAGCCCCGTGAAGTTGGCCATCTGACAGCCGGTAACGAACCCGAACGAGCAACCCTCCGGCAACCCGAACAGATCTACCAACCAGGCCCCGCAAACCTCTTCCACCACGGAGGCGGCCGGCGAGATTACGTAGAGGCCGGCGTTCTGGTCCCAGGCGGAGGTGAGCCAGTCCGCGGCCAGCGCGGCAGGATGGCTGCCTCCTATGACGAAGCCGAAGTACCTGCTCCCGGCAGAGGCCAGGAGACCGGGTCCGGCCGCCGCAGCGAGGTCGGATACGACCGCTCGCGCATCCAGCGGCCCTTCTGGCAGCGGCCCATCGAGAGCCGCCCGCAGCTCTTCGACGGTGGCGGTCGCGGCGACCCGGGTATCGGGAAGGTCTTCGAGAAACCCGGCCGCGTGGCCGGCGGCGTCCTCGAGCAACGGACGAATGTTCTTGACCGGTGCTTCTTTTCCAGTTCTCAAGATCTCCTCCTCGGTCCATCGTCAGTATCCTGAGCGGACACCCCGCTCGTTGGCGTATCCTCCTCCGGTTCACCACTTGTCGTATCGAGCGTAGCAAAAGCCGCCCTACCGCGCATCGTCCATTCTGCGTATTCTTGAGATGTTCTCTGCGTATTCTTGAGATGTTCTGGAAGATGCGCGCGCTCGCGACGGCGGGAAACGCAGGGGCAACCAGGCAAGACGACAAGTAGGACGACGCCGGACCCGTCTTTGCCGAGGGTGCTTGCCGTGGAATCGGAAGAACCCTAATATGTGCCCGGAGATGAGTAGAAGCGAAGCTATCCTTAGGCGGCGCTTGTTCCGGAGGCGCACGAGCCCCGTGCATTGAGCCAAAAACGCCCAGATTACGGGCCGTCTGTTCGGAGGGTCCGCATGCCACCGCTGGTCAGCATAGTCCTCCCCACCTTCAACCGAGCACCGACCCTTGGAAGGGCGATCGAGAGCGTGCTGTGCCAGACCTTCGAGGACTTCGAGCTCATCGTCGTGGACGACAGATCTACCGACGAAACGGCCAGCTTGATGGCCGAGTACGCGCGCCACGACCGGATCCGTTTTCTGACCCAGCTCCGCCCCGGCTGCTCGGTCGCGCGAAATATCGGGGTCGAGGAGTCACGCGGCCGGTACGTTGCCTTCCAGGACAGCGACGACGAGTGGCTACCCGAGAAGCTCGAAAGGGCCGTGAACGCGCTCGAGGACTCCGGGCCCGAACTTGGCGTCCATTACAGCGACATGATCCGCGTTCCGCGGGACGGCAGCTCGACCTACTTTCCCGCGCCCGAGGTTCGCAGGGGCGTAGTGGTGGACGAGGATACGCTCGACTATCAGGTCTTCTGCATCGGGATCCAGGCGGTCGTCGTCAAGCGCGAGTGTTTCTCCCAGGTGGGGCTCTTCGACGAGTCGCTGTCCCGGCTGATAGATCTCGAGCAGCTTATCAGGCTCGCCTGGCGCTACGAGTTCGTTCACGAGAGAGAAGCGCTCGTCAAGTACCACGAGGTGGATGGCATCTCCACAGACCACCGGGCCCTCGTGGCCGCCCGCCAGTATCTCCTCCAGAAGTACCGGCGGCACCTGATACAGAACAGCCAGTACCTGGGGAGGCAGTACCTGTTGACGGCGGAGGCGCTCGTCGCCTGCGGCGACCTGCGCATGGCGCGCGCTTTCGCCGTAAGGGCCTTCCTTGCGAACCCGTACCACCCCGAGCGCAGGCGCGAGGCGCTCGACTTCGTCCAGCACATCGTTCACCAGAAGCAACTCGCGACCTCGTAGCGCCGGGGTACAGCGTGCGTCTAGCGATTTTCGGACTGGGACAGGTCGGGCTGGTATCCGCCGCCTGCCTTTGCGAGCTCGGGCACGAGGTAAGGGGCGTCGATGTCCACGGGGAAAAGGTGCGCCAGGTCAACGCGGGACGGAGCCCGCTCGCGGAGGCTGCTGTCGGCGAGCTGATCTCCAGGGCGACCCGGAAGGGCAGGCTCAGGGCCACTCAGGATGCCGCCGACGCCGTGGCCTGGGCCCAGGCTTCGCTCGTCTGCGTGGGCACACCCACCGGCGCTGACGGCCGCCAGGACACCTCCCAGGTACGGCAAGTCGTACAAATCATCGGCGAGGCACTGCGGGATGGGGCGGATCGGCACACGGTCGTCGTGCGCAGCACGCTGTTGCCCGGAAACACCCTCGGGCTCCTGGCGCCTATCCTAGAGCGAGCCTCCGGCAAACGCTGCGGCCAGGATCTCGGGCTCTCCTACAGCCCCGAGTTCTTGCGCGCGGGTACGGCGGTCCGGGATTTCATGCAGCCCCCCTACACGATCGTCGGCGGATTCGACGCCGAGAGCGCGGCAACGACGGAGGCCATGTTCCGCGAGGTGGACGCGCCAGTCCACGTGGTCCCTGTGCCAGACGCCGAGATGCTCAAGTACGCGGCCAACTCCTTCCACGCGCTCAAGGTCACCTTCGCCAACGAGATAGGCAGCCTGAGCAAGAGCGTCGGCGCGGACGGCCACCACGTCATGCGTCTTCTCGCCCAGGATTCCAAGCTGAACACCTCCCCGGCCTATCTGAAGCCCGGTTTCGCCTACGGCGGACCGTGCCTGTCCAAGGACCTGAGGGCGCTACTAGACGCCGCCCAACGGCGCGACGTGGACCTTCCGCTGCTACAAAGCGTCGAGGAGAGCAACGCCCTGCACATCGAGCGGGCGATCGGGCTGGTGCTCTCGCAGCCAGGCGAGAAGATCGGCGTGCTCGGCCTTACCTTCAAGGCGGGCACGCAAGAACTGCGAGCCAGCCCCGTCGCTTCGCTCGTCGAGGCGCTGATACGCGACGGTCGCCATCCCAGGGTGTACGACCCAGGCCTGAACGCGGCGATGAGAAGAGGGGCGCATCGCGGGACCTCGGATCCCATCCTGTCGGGGTTATCCAGGCTGGCGGTCCCGGACGCGCGGGAGGTTCTGGACCACGCCGACGTCCTGGTTATCGGGAACGGTAACCCGGAGTTCGCGGAGCTGCTCGCCCAACCACGGAAGAAGACCGTCGTCGATCTGGCGGGGTTGTTCGCCGGCCGCAAGGATTGGAAGGAGCGCATGGCGGGGCGGTACTTCTGCCTCAGCGCGTGATCCGGACCCGACGCCGACCCGGCCTACTTCTGCGAGAACTTCGCTCAAGCGGTGGTATCTTTGCACCGTGGAGAAACAGTACCGCGACGGCTCGAACCTGGGCGCTCGCGTCGCGCTTCAGGCGCGCTTCAGCACCAACCCCTACGGCTGGCAGCGGTGGGTCTTCGACCAGCTTGACCTGCCGCCCTCCGCCCGCCTTCTCGAGCTTGGCTGCGGACCAGGTCTGCTGTGGAAGGAGAACCTGGATCGCATCCCGCAGGACCTGAGCGTCACGCTCACGGACGCCTCGCCGGGTATGCTGCGCGAGGCGAAGCGCGACCTCTGCAACGATCCTCGCTTGCGGTTCGAGGTGGCCGACGCGCAGGAGATCCCTTTCCACGACAAAGCCTTCGACGCCGTCGTGGCCAACCACATGCTCTACCACGTGCCGGATCTGACGCGCGCCATCTCCGAAGCGGCCCGAGTCTTGAAACCCGGCGCATCCCTTTACGCCACGACCGTCGGCCGCGGCCACCTGCGCGAGATGGGACCCATGCTCGCGATCCTCGACCCGGGGCACCTCCCCGACGCGCCTATCTGGTACTACCTGGCGTTCAACCTGGAGAACGGCGCGGTACACCTCTCGCGGTCGTTCTCCGAGGTGTCGCTGATCCCTTACGAAGACGCGCTCATCGTGACGGAGGCCCAACCGCTCGTGGACTACCTGCTCTCCACCCCGATCTCGCAATCGGCTTCAGAGCTGACCCCGCGGGGGGAGTTCCGAAACCGAGTTTCGGAGCTGGAGACGTTCCTCGAGAGAGAGCTGGAGGAGCGGGGCGAGATCCGGGTGTCCAAGCAAACCGGCATGTTCGTGGCCAGGGGTTAGCCCGTGCGCATCCTTATCCCCGAGCCACTTTCCCACCCCGAAGACGGACTCGGGTTGCAGCAGGCCGTGCTGGAGGAGATCGCCGCAGGCACACGCGGCCCGACCGCGCTCGCATGGTCCTCCCCACGCTACCTCGGGGTCACACGCCCGGAGACCCGCCTGCCCGGCTTCGGCCAGGCAGCGAGGGAGGCCGAGAGCCTGGGCTTCCCCGTACTGGTGCGCAACTCGGGCGGCGGGGCGGTGGCGGCGAACGAAGGCTCCGTCTCGTTCTCCCTCACCTTCCCCGTCTCCGACCTGCGCCACGGTCTCTACGAGCGCTACACGGAGGGCGTGGAGCTCGTCGCGGCGGCGCTGATGCGCCTGGGCGTCGGAGCCGAAGGCGGTCCCGTCGACGGCGAGTTTTGCCCCGGGGCCTACTCGGTCCGCTCTGGCGGGCCGCGCGGCATCAAGCACGCGGGGCTCGCCCAGAGGGTGACGCGCCGCGCCGCGCGCCTGGAGGCGCTCATCCTGGTCGCTCGTACTGCCGAGCTGGTGCCCGTGCTGCAAAGGTTCTACCGTGTCCTGCGCCTACCCTTCAGGCCGGAGAGCGTCGGGGACCTTCCGGCTACGGTTCCCCAGGTCGTCGAAGCGCTCGTCGCGGAGACGCGCGAGCGCCACGGTGGCGAGGTGACTCGGCCAGACGAGGCCATAATGGACAGGGCACGCGCCACGCGCGGGGGGTGGCGGGTCCTCCCCGAGACGGGGTAGAGTTGAGCGATGATGGACCTGGCCTTCAACTCCTTCGTGACGCTGCTGGTGGTCATCGACCCGCCGGGGCTGGCCCCGATCTTCGCGGCCCTAACGCACGGCTACTCCGAGAAGCGCAAGCGGCAGACCGCGATACGCGGCACCATCCTTGGGACAGCTATCCTGCTCGTCTTCGCGTTCCTGGGCGACGCGCTGCTTGCCGCCCTTGGCATAGGTCTGCCCGCGTTCCGTACCGCCGGGGGCATCCTGCTCTTCATCCTGGCCCTCGACATGATCTTCGCCAGCCCCTCCGGCCTGCGCTCGCGCACGGTGCGCGAGCAGGAGGAGATCTCCTACGAGCACGATGTTTCCGTCTTCCCGCTCGCCATACCCCTGATCGGGGGCCCTGGCGCGATCACGACCGTCCTTCTCTACACCGGCGGTAGGGACCTGGCCGGTATTGCGGGGTTCGTGGTGGTGCTGCTCGCCGTTATGCTTCTAACCCTCGCCTCCCTCCTGCTCGCCCCCCGCATCATGCGGCTTTTCGGCGAGACCGGGGCCAGCGTCCTCACCCGCGTCCTCGGCGTGCTGCTGGCCGCTCTGGCCGTTCAGTTCGTCTTCGACGGTCTCGAATCGCTCCTCGCGTAACCCCCGCTCTACGTGGATCGGTTCGTCCTCGACCACACGGTGCGGGCGGCTGGCGAACCGCTCGAGTGCGCGCTCACGGCTCACCATCGCCGGGCGTTTATACTCTCGTCTATGGCGCGAGATCCCATAGTCCTGGTTGGCGGGTTGGTGTCGTGGCCGAGCAGGTACAGCGCCCTTGCACAGATTCTGCGCGAGATCTCCGGCTCCGAGGTGTACACGACGCCCCTCACGCCCCTGGACTGGCTCGCGGGACGCCTCAGGGGCTACGGGCAGCTCGTCTTCGAGGTGGCCAGCACCGTGGACAGGGCGTTGCTGGAGAGCGATTCGGGCAAGGCCATCCTGGTCGGGCACTCCGCGGGCGGCATCGCTTGCCGGGTCTACATCGGGGGCAATCCGCCGTTCGGGGGCCGCCGCTACTCGGGTCACAGGCGGGTGTCGCGCCTGATCACGCTCGGTACCCCTCACGTCGTATCGAAGGATGCCCTGAACCTGATCTCCAGGGTTAATGAACTCTTCCCCGGCGCCCTGCACGAAACCGCGGGCCTGGAATACCTGTCCGTCGCGAGCGGGGCTGCTGACGGGGTGAGCTCGGCCCGTGCCCGGAAGCGCTACGAGCGGCTGGTCGACGACGGCAGGGTCGAGGGAGACGGGGTCGTGCCGGTCGAATCGGCGCTGCTGCCCGGCTCGGAGGCGGTTGTCCTGGACGACGTCTACCACAACGCGTTCTTCGGGCGCTGGTACGGCTCGGATAGGGAGGTGGTCGACGAGTGGTGGCCCGAGGAGCTGCGCGTTGACGCGAAACTGGCGGGTGAGCGGCGTGCATAATGGGTCCCTGTTGCCGTCGGGCAAGGACGAGAGAGAGGAAGATGCCGGCTGACGAGCACCCCGAAGGGGACCAGGGCGGCTGGGAGGTCCACGAGGCCGGCGCCGACGCGCTGAGGGAGGCCATGCGCCTCTTTCCGAGCGGCGTCACCGTGGTCACCGCTGGCCAGGAGGAACGCGCGGAGGGCATGACGGCAAACGCGGTGATCTCGGTGTCTCTCGACCCCCTCCTGTTCCTCGTCAGCGTGCACAAAGATGCCCGCATCAACCCCCGAATCAGGGAGGAGCGCTGCTTCGCCGTGAACGTCCTGGGCGCGCACCAGGAAGGGCTTTCCAGGCTGTTCGCGTCGCCCGAGCGGTCGAGCGGGCTGCCCGCCCTTCACTCCCTGGGCGGAGGATACGGGTCTACCGGAGCCCCGCTCGCGGCTGGCGCGCTCGCGGTGATCGAGTGCCAGCTCGAGACGGTCTACCCCGGCGGGGACCACGAGCTTTTTCTCGGGCGCGTCGTTGCCGTCAGATTGGGAGACACGCGCAAGGACCCCCTGATCTACCACGAAGGAGGCTACACCAGCCCGCGGCCGATCGACCGCCCCGGCGAGTCCGGCGCTTTCGTGGACTCGGTCCGAGGCTTCGACGTCAGGTTGCAACGCCTCAAAGACCGCAGGAGCCGCTAGGAGACCTATGTTCGACGAGAGCCTACTCGACATCGTCCGTCCCAGGCCCACGGATGACGCGGGCCTCGTCTACGTCGGCGGCATCGACGCCGACGGCATGATCCTGGGCGGCACGGTCCGCTCTCCCGCATCGGGCGAGACCTACATGGTGAAGAACGGCTACCTGGACCTGCTCGGTAAACGCGCCGGCGCCCACAACATCGCCAACATCACCAATTTTCTGCCGGGCGCGGGCCGCGGGTACGAACCCCTCTGGCGGGTGCGATCCCTGTCGTTGCTCACGGGCGAGCGCTTCTCGAACGAGCGGGAGTTGCAGACGATCTACGACCTGATCGGGGTGGAGCGCGGCGGACGCTACCTGGACCTCGGATGCTCGGCCGGTCTCTACACGCGCGGCCTTGCCCACCAGCTCGGCGCCCGGGGACAGGCGCTCGGGATAGACATCTCCCCCTCGATGCTCGGGGAAGCTGCCCGCCGCGCCAGGGGGTTCGGTGGCACGCCCTCGTTCGCCCGCGCCGACGTCCACAACCTCCCCTTCGCGGACGCCAGCTTCGCCGGAGCCGTCTGCGGCGGCACCCTGAACGAACTCGGGGACCCGGCCCGCGCCCTGCGCGAGACCCGCCGCGTCCTCGAACCCGGCGGACGACTCGCCATAATGGGCATCTTGCGTGCCCGAACCTCTCGCGGGCGACGCCTGCAAGGCTTTCTCTCGACAGGCGGCATCCGGTTCTTCGACGAGGAGGAGCTAGGCAGCATGCTGGACCACGCTGGATTCGAGCCCGAGCCGCTAGTAACGCACGGCGCGGTCTTCTTTGCCGGCGCTAGTCGCCGGGATCGGCTCTAGAGACAGCGCTTGGCATGCGGTATTATGCTTAAATGACGACGGTGCAAGAGCTGGCTTCCTAAGAGGAGCACGCTGAATGGATTTCGGTGCGAATGTGCCACTGATAGACCTGGACGGGCGACCCCTTCACTATGGCGCCAGAGCGTAGAGGCACGACATCCTACCTGCGGCCGCACGCTAGCGTGTCGTCTACACTCCCGCTCGTAGCGTGGGCCCGCCAGCGGCATCCGCAGCAGCTCCAACTATCCGCACCAGGAGCCTGATCGCCTTCGGCGGGATCGATCCTTCGGGATCGCAGGCAGGATCATACGCGGATACGGCCGCCGCGCGGACACGCATCCTCTCGCCCACGGTCCCGATCGCCGCGAGTACTTCTTCGGCGGTTGGTCCACCGTCGGCCGCATAGAGGTTCACCCGTCCCTCGCCGGCGTCGAGGACGTCGAGGTCGAGGTGCAGGTAGACGTCTCCGACATGCTCTCTCAGGGCGTCGAGGCGCGCATCGAGGTCGTCCCCAAACCCGCCCGGAGGAACCACGGCGATGTCGGACGCTTCGAGGCGGTCCACTTCGATCTGGTCGTAGTCGCGGCTCCCCGCGAGCACAACATTACGCTCGGGCACAGGCCGGTAGCCCGGGACGGTTTCGCGCAGCGCGTTCCAGCCCGTGCCCGTGAGGATCGAGAGCCCCATGCTGTCCAGGAACCCGTCGATCGTCCCCTCGGGGGTGCTGAAGTCCGCGTGGGCGTCGAACCAGACGACGCCGAGTTCGGGTGTGCCGACCCCGGCGACGATGCCCACCGAGTTCAGGCAGTTCCCGGTGAGCACGACCGGGAACGAGCCGCGGGCGATGACCTCCCCGACGCGCACGGCGACAAAACGCATGACCTCAAACGAGGCCCCGACCTCGTTCGAGTAGTCCTCCCGCCGCTCGGCCTCGACGCGATCGACGCGCTCGACGGCGACGTCGTGTCCAGCGTCCCGGAGCGCCTCGATCGCGCCCGCCTCGACCAGCCTGTCCGGACCGGCGCCCACGTCGATGCCCTCGTGTCCGAGGCTGTAGGGCGCCAGAATAAGTGTAACGTGCATGCGCAACCTCCCAGGAGCTCGGGCCTGTCTACGCCGGGGTCAACGCGTCGACACTACCATCGCCGGCGAGAATATCTGGTGGCACTCAATTATCGCCTTACTCCCCGCATGGAATTGGAAGATTGTAGCGTAACCCCACGTATTGCTGCCAGAGTATCATAGGCCCAGACCCGGGTGCGGCTCACCCCATCCTCCGACATCGCACATGGTCACCCGCCGCCGAATTGGTGTCGTTCAAGTGCACGGTTCCGAGGAACGTTGGAGCAGCCAAGCTACCGCGTAAGGCTTGATCCATGCACCAGGTTGCATCTCGGTTTGCGAGGTTCGGCAATCCAGGTGGTTCGGTAAATATAGGGGCTGGGCACTCCAAAGGGCCCAGCCCTGGAAGTAGACGTCGTACCGACCTGCTAGTTCCTGGTGGTGAAGAGCCACGACCTCTGCTGGCTGCCTTCAATGTTCGGATCCTGGTCGAGCTGATTACCCGATAGGTCCCTCGCCCCGGTGGTTACCACCGCCCTGTACCTGGTCCCTGGCTTCAGGTTAGGGGTGGGGTTCAGTAGCGCCCGCTTGGCCGCCGCGTCGTAGCTCACCTTCGCCCCTATCCTCGTGGTCGTGCCTGCTTTGAAGAGCTGGAAGGTGTTCGGGTGTATGGAGCTCTCCCTCATCGCCTCAGAGAAGCGGGCGCCGACGTTGGCGACCACCGCGACCCCGGTAGCGTTGCTTGCCGGGCTCACGCTCACGACCGTGGGCGTTGTGGTGTCCGTCTGGATCGACAGCGACCAGCCGCCCTCGATGTCGCCACTCTCGCTTGCGAACTGGTCGCGAACGTAGAGCCTCCAGGTGCCGTTCGCGTCCTCGCCGTTAAACGCGTCGAGGCTGGTCGAGTAGGGGCCGGCCGGGGCCGGTGGTTCCCACGGGTCCACGGTGCCGTCGTTGGAAGGCCGGTAGGCGAACGCTGCGCAGTTGCTCGAGTTACGCGACATCTTCCTCGGGGCCGACTGGGAGAACACCCAGGTGAAGTCCTCGATGTCGGTGCGGCCGCACGCATCCGACATGATGACGACGCTCCTGCCGCTTGGAGAGACAAGCAGGATGTCGACGTCGGCCGGGTAGGTGTGGCCGAAGCGGTGCAGCGTGACGCTCATGTCCGCGATCGGACCGGTCATGCCGCTAACGGCGATCTCTGAAGGGTAGGGCGACGCGGGTCCAGAGTCGGGGATGGTGATAGGGGCCGGGTTGTTGAACAACTCTGCCGCCGAAGCGGGCGTCACCGCCGCCGCGAGCGAGGCGAGCACGCAAAGAACGGAAAGCAGGATCAACCTGCGCAGTCCTAGCAAACGCCCGCCCTTCCTGTAGCCTCCGAGACGCGTGCGGCTAACCGCCTCCGGCGCGGGTTCGGGGCCGCCGGGGCGAACCTCCCTTCCGATCCCCTTCGCTTTCTCGAAGATCCTCTCGATCTTCCGGGCTTCATTCGCTGCTGATTTCCTCAGCATGGATACCATCGCCTCCTCCGCTTGATCCGTAGCTGTTGTAACAAAAGCAGCACAGAGAAGAGGGTGGACCTCAGTGGGAGCCCGAAGGGTCACCCGCTCTCCAGTTACACCCAACGTCCGTGGCGCCTATCTCCTGGTGGTAAAGAACCACAGCTTCTGCTGGTTGCCTGCGGCGTTCGGGTCCTGGTCGAGCTGATTGCCGGAGAGGTCCCTCGCCCCCGTCGTCATCACAGCCCTGTACCTGGTGTTGGGTTGCAGGTTCGCGTTGGGATTCAGCGTCGCCCTCCCTTCCATCCCACCGTAGGTCACCGTGGCCCCTATCCTCGTGGTCGTGCCAGCCCTGAAGAGCTCGAAGGTGGTTCGGTTTATGGAGGTTTCCCTCATGTACTCGGAGAAGAGGGACGAGACGTTGGCGGCAAGCCCCACATTTCTTGCGTTGTTGGCCGGGTTAGTGCTGGTGACCCTGGGAGGGGTCGTGTCCGTCTCGATCCGGAGCTGGAAGCGGTTGGTGAAGAAGCCCGTCGCGCCCGAGGAGTCGTCGTAGACGAACAGGCGCCACTCGCCGTTGGGATTGGTGCCCTGGAAGATGGTGAGGCTGGGGACGTATGGGCCTGGCGGGGCGGGCGTGGGCCAGACGTCCCCCGGCTCGTAATCGGCCGGTCCCTGGAGCCTCGTGCCGCACACGTCGGTGCCGTCGCCGTCCGGCATGGGGGTGGTCGCCTCCTCATCGTCCCACTCCCACCCGTAGGCTTCGACGCCGTACGCTCCGCAGGCGTCCGACATCAGGATCACCTTCTGGCCGCGCGGGCCGACCAGCAGCATGTCGAGGTCGTCCGGGCGCTGGTGCCAGATGCCGTCTATGTAGACGTTCAGGTCCGTGATCAGGCCGCTCTTGCCCGAAACGGTCTGGGTGGCAGGGTAGAGGCTCGCGGGTCCTGAGGTGTCTGTACCTGGGATCGCGACGTCCACGGGGCCGGTCTGGATCGAGAGCGACCAGCCCCCCTCGATGTCGCCGCCCAGGTCGTTGTCGATATCGTCGAACACGTAGAGCTTCCAGGTGCCGTTGGCGGCCTCGTTATTGAAGGCGCCGAGGCTGGTCGAGTAGGGTCCGGGCGGCGCCGGGGCCGGCCAGTTGTCTGAGGTGCCGCTGACGTTGGTCGGCTGGTAGGCGAACCCCGAGCAATCGCCGGACATCGGACCGAGGACGGCGGAGTCGGAGAACGTCCAGGTGAAGTCCTCGATGTCGGCGCCCCCGCAAGCGTCCGACATGAGGACTACGCCCTCGCCGCTCGGGGAGACGAGCAGAATGTCGGCGTCGCCCGTGAAGTCGTGACCGAAGCGGTGCAGCGTGATGCTCATATCCGTGATCGGACCGTTAAGGCCGCTGACGGCGATCTCGGAGTGGTAAGGCGACGCGGGTCCCCCGTCGGAGATCGTGATCGGGGAGGGGTTGGTGAACAACTCCGCCGCCGAGGCAGACGCACCCGCCCCAAGCGAGGCGAGCAGGCACAGAACGGAGAGCAGAATCAGCCCGCGCACGTCTGGCAAGCGCCTGCTGCTACTCGTGGAATCTCCTCCGACCCGTGCCGCTCTCGCCAAGACCCTCCCGATCATCCGCGCTCCTTTCTTGAGGACGGTCCTCATTTTTCAACGCACCGTAGCAGCCGGTTCGTAGCTAGCTCTTAGCTGGAAAGCCGGGAACGTACTTAGAATTAAGTATCTTGGAGCTGGATCTGGTACGTCGGAGGTCGATCCGCCCGAAAACGGATCGCGTGAGCACCCGCAGCGAGACGATGGGCGTCGCGCCTCAGGTCGTCGGCAGCGCCTCCGGTTTCGGGCCGCGTGCGAGCCGGGGTCCGAACACCGCGATCACGGCGAGCACCAGCAACCACTTCGCGGCCGCGGCGAGTATAGGCAGGGCCAGATCCCCCGTGACACTCACCCCCGGCGACACAGCGAACAGGTTGGTGGAGGCGTGCAGCAGCACGGCGAGTAGCACGCTTCCGCGCGTGTTCAGGAAAACCCAGGTGAAGATGATCGACTTCGCGAGTATGTCCAAGAGAAGCAGCCAGACAGGCTGCTGGTAGGGCAGAGCACCCTCTGTCCACATTAGCGGGAGGTGCCACAGCCCCCACAGGACGCCGAGTATCAGGCTGGCCCGTATGGCGCCATGCCTGGACAGCAGCCGGGGGAGCGCGTACCCGCGCCAGCCGAGTTCCTCGCCAACGCCGTCGGTGAGCACCAGCACCAGAAATAGGGGTACGAGCCCGAAGAGCCCCCCCCGAACCCCCAGGGCCAGGCGGCTACCCACGAGCCGCCGAGCAAAACGTAGACGCCTGCCATCGAGAACGAGAAGGCGGCAGGTCCCACGAGCACCACGACATACCATCGCCAGCCGACGCGCCAACGCACCAGGCGTCTCCCAAGCTCATGCAGTCCAGCGCGTCCTCCGGTCAGAAGAGCCGCGAGTATCGCGGCTATGGCCGGGACCCACGTCCAAACCTGTCCCAGGACGATCGGCCAGTCACTCGCGACCCAGCCCTGGGTGGCCGCCGCTCGTGGCACCCACACAACCCAGGTGATGCTGAACGTGAGGAGAAAAAACGTCGTCAAGGGGCGTCGCTCGATCGACCGGGTCAAATCCTGCCCTCCTCCTGTCTCCCGCTAGATGCTACTGCAACGGCCAGGGCGGGGCATCGCGGCCTTCGGTGAACACGCTGCCTGGATGACATTACCGACCTTGTCGAGGAGTCCGTGCGCGATGCCGTCCCCACCGCTGGTCCATAATCTACGAATCGAGAGGGAGCAGTACCATGACGGGCGACTATCGCAGGCACGCCGAGCGCAAGAAGATACTGCAACGCCTCAACTCATTTGAAGGTGACGGCCTCAGCGAGAAAGAGGTCAAGTGGTTGGAACAGCGCGGGCGGGAGAACGAACGCAGGCGTGAGATCGAGCTGGAGAAAGGTAGACTCCCAGCCCCGTGGGGCTTCTAGCCCCATTCCTTAGCAAAGTAAACGCACAAGAAATCGCCGTACGCCGATCTTTGTCCTCCTGCTCGCGACCCTAGAATGGCGCGCCGCAGCGCAGGATGACGTTGGAGTATGGCGTGTCCTCCCCGGTTCTCACCACCAGCTTCGCCCCGCCGGTCAGGCGCTTGAACTGCTCGTGCGACACGAGGGCCAGATCCGGCAGCCTGCTCGAAAGGAGCTCGTAGGAAGGTGGGTTCTCCTTGATAACCTCTTCGGCGGCCGTTGCGGCTTCGACGACCAGCTCCTCGAGCAGGCCCGTGAGCACGACCTCGAAGCGCGGGACGCCGAACCGGAACGCAAGGTCGACGACCTCTGGGCCGGCCGGTATCGGCAGGCCCGCATCGCAGACCACGAAGTGGTCCATGTGACCAAGCCTGGCCAGCTCGCCGGCGAGCTTCGCGTTGATGATTCCGCTCCGTCTCACAATTCTTCCACCACCTCGGGTGTCGGGAGGGCGCCCTGCGCGCCCGCTTTGGTGACGGCCGCCGCCCCGGCGCGGACGGCGTAGGCTACGGCCTCGGCCAGCGAAGTCTCGCGGGCCAACCGCGCCGCCAGGGCCCCGACGAATGCATCGCCCGCGCCTGTCGTGTCCACGACCTCTACCTTGGGGGCTGGCAGGTGATCCGTGTCATCGCCCTGCGCAAAGACCGCGCCGGCCTCGCCGACCGTGATGACGGCGGATTTCGGACCGAGGGAGAGTAGCTCGGGGGCGGCCGAGAGCGCGGCCTCGACGCCCTCGACCTTGCGGTCGAGGAGAAAGGCGGCCTCGTGTTCGTTCACGATAAGGGGATCCAGTCTTTCGAGCAGCTCGCGCGGGACGTCGAACGTTGGCGCGAGGTTGACCAGGGCTCTGGTACCGCTCTCAGAGGCGACCTCGACGGCTCTCAGCACGGTCTCGGGCGGTATCTCCATCTGGGCGACGACCACCGCGGCCTCCCCTATCGCGTCGGCGGCAGCGTCCACGTCCTCCGGCGTGAGGATCCGGTTCGCGCCCGGGGCGACCGTGATCGCGTTCTCCCCGTCCGGCGTAACCGTGATAAAGGCCGCGCCGGTAGCCACGCCCTCGGCGCGTTCGATCAGGGACGTGTCGATCCCCTTCTCCCCCAGCGCATCGACGAGGGGCCCGCCGAACTCGTCGTCGCCGACGCAGCCGAGCATCGCCACCGAGGCTCCGAGCCGCGCCGCGGCCGCGGCCTGGTTCGCTCCTTTGCCGCCTGAGCCGGTGGAGAGCTCGGCGTTCGTCACCGTCTCGCCTGGGCTCGGGCGCCGCTCGACCTTCAGGACGAAGTCCTGGTTGATCGAGCCCAGCACGAAGACGTCGCTCACCTCGCTAGCCTCCTCTGAGCACAAGATCTACTCTTCTCCCCGGCGCAGGCGCTGCGCGAGGCGCTCCGCTGCCCGGTAGCAAAGCGCCCACATCGTGAGCGTCGGGTTGACGCCGGGACACGTCGGGAAGACCGCCCCGCCGAAGACGTACAGGCCCGGCGTGTCGTGGACGCGCAGCTCGGGGTCGACGACCGACGTAGCCGGATCCTCGCCCATGCGGCACCCGCCGAGGTCGTGGCTGCTGCACACGCCTCGGAAGCGTGGGCCGCGCCAGGTCTTCGTCGCCCCCATCGCGAGCAGGATCTCCTCCCCTTTCGCCTCCGTCCACTCGGCCAGGCGTCGCTCGTTCTCCCTGAGGTCGCAGGTGATCCTCACAACAGGGAGCCCGAGTCCGCTGCGGTCGCGGTGGCGCGGGTCGAGGTCCAAGAAGTCGGTCTCGTAGGATAGCGACTCTGGTTGGATGCGGACCGCGCAGATGTGTTGCCAGCGCCCGAGATGGTCCTTGTATCCCTTGCCCCAGGCCGGGACGTCTGGGGGCAAACCCTCCCGGCTGATCTGAATCGGCAGCTGCTGGTTCTCGACGTTGGGGGTGGCCCCGCCGACGAACCCGTGCGAGGCCGAGTCGAAGCCTTCGGCCACGAAGTCGTCGAGGCCCCACATCTGCGCCGCCGGCCCCGTGTGCTTGTTGAAGACCACGTCCGGGAAGTAGCCGTAGACGTCGGCCCACATCTTGGTCATGAAGTGCTTGCCGACCTGGCCCGCGTTGTTGCCGAGGCCGTCCCCGTGCCGCCCGCCACCGGAGAGCAGCAGCAGACGCACGTTCTCGAAGGTATAGCCGCACAGGACAACCGTGCGGGCCTCCTGGACCCTGGCTTCGCCGCCCGCGTCGACGTACTCTACCCCGCTCGCGCGTCCTTCCCGGTCGGTCAGGACGCTCACGACGCGGCAGCGGGTCCTCAACTCGAAGTTGCCGGTCGCGAGCGCCTCGGGGACCGAGGTGAGGCCGGGATGCCAGCGCTCGTCGTTCATGGGCCCGAACCCGCCGCTCCAAGCGCAGTAGCCCGTCGCCGGGTAGCCGTTGTACGGCTCGCTGTTGACAGCGACCGGCGTCGGGTAGGGATGCAGCCCCATCTCTTTCGTGGCTTTGCGGAAGATCTCGCCGGTCCGGAACGGCCTCAACGGGGGGAGCGGATAGGGCTCTTTGCGAGGGACGAAGGGGTTGTCGTCGTTGCCGGCGACCCCGATCAAATTCTCCAGGGTTGCGTAGTACGGTTCGAGGTCGTCGTAGGCGACGGGCCAGTCGGCCAGTGTGTGCCCTTCCGGCAACGCGTCCTCGCCGAAGCTATCGCGCACGTGGGTGAGGCAACGGAAGTGATGCGGATGGCAACGCCGCAGAGCGCCGCCCCAGTGGATGACGGATCCGCCCACCCCGTTCATCATGCGCCCGAGAGAGAACGTGGCCTCCCGGGTGGGCTCCCCCGCGTCGCGCCGCCAGCGCGGCGTCTCGCTCAGGAACTTGGGCCCCATCTCGCCCCTGCAGTAGTAGGCAGACCCAAGCTCGTCAGGCAGGAAATCGTGCTTGGTGCGCCAAGGCCCCGCCTCGAGCCCCACCACGCGCAGACCCGCGCGGGCGAGAACGGGAGCGACAACGCTCCCCATCGCTCCTACCCCCACGAGCACAACGTCGGCAACCCCGCTCGGGGGCTCTGCGCCCTTCTGCGAGTCGTAGCCGGGAAGGTCCACGGGCTCGCTCGGGGAGCCGCCAAGGGAATAGCCGAGGTCTTCGAGGGCCTGTATCTTGCCCCCCTTGTTTGCCGGCTCCTCCGCGAGGTTCTCCGCGGCAGAGTTCTCGAGCCAGACGCCGGGGTGTCCCAAGAACCTCCAGCCGAGCTTCTCCCGGTTGCCGCCGTGGGCGGGGTCGGCGAAGAGCCCCTCTTGAAGGTGGGAGCGCAGCATCCCGAAGAACTCGCGCTGCGGAGGGACGCCGAAGTTCGGCAGCTCTCCGGTCTCGAGGCCGGAGATCAAAGCGTCCTGGTTCCCAGTGGTGCAAGCCGCGAACGGGGGCCCGTGGCGCCGGCGAGCGGCGAGGTCGAGCGCCGCGAGGCCAAGCCGGTAGGCGTCGGTTTTGTCCCGGTAGGCGCCCGCGAGCGCCCGATCCAGGTAGGCGACGACGCCGATCCCGGTCGCCCCTGGCCCGTTCTCGTCCGTCGGGAAAAGTCGTTCGAAGACCGATGCCGCGGTCCGCGCCTCGTAGGGAGTTAGGACCAACAGGGCCCGCATCCCTCCATTCAGACGCCGCTCCGGTTCTCCCCTCTCCACTATATGCTAGGGATGAAGCTCTGCCGGTGTGCCGAGCCCGTCGTAGTGCAGGTAGACGGTCTTGCGGCGCAGGTACCGCTCGTACCCGTACGGCCCGTCGTCGCCGCCCATGCCGGAGAGCCGGTACCCGGTGTGGAAGCCTTGCAGCTGCTCTGGGCCCACCTTGTTTATGTAGATCTCGCCGAAGTCCACGTCGTCTATCGCCCGCATCGCCTTATGCAGGTCGGACGTGAAGACGTAGGCGCTCAGGCCATACGGGGAGTCGTTGGCCAGACCCACGACCTCACCGAAGTCGTCGAAGGGTTGTATCGGGAGCACCGGACCGAAAACCTCGCGTTGCACGATATCCATGTCGTTCGTGGTCCCGGTGAGCACCGTCGGCTCGAACCAGTACCCCCTATCGAACTCCTCCCCCTGCGGCCGTCCGCCGCCAAGGACGACCTCGGCCCCCTGCTCCACGGCCCCCTCGACAAGCGCCTCGACCTTTTCCAGCTCGGGTTTGTTCACCTTCGGGCCCATCTGCACGTCTTCGCGCATCGGGTCCCCCATGCGCAACGACGACGCCGCCTCTACGAAGCGCTCGACGAACTCGTCGTAGACGCCGCGCTGGACGTAGGTGCGCTCGTTGCAGGTGCAGACCTGCCCGCAGTTCCAGAAGCGCGCGTCCACCGCGTTCTCGACCGCGGCGACGATGTCGGCATCCTCGAGGACTATAAAGGGGGCCTTCCCGCCCAGCTCCAGCGAGACGGGGGTGATGTTCTCGGCTGCTGCGGCGAGGATTTCGCGCCCGCCCCGGACCGAGCCGGTCATGCTCACCATCCGGGTTTTGGGGTGGCGGACCAGCGCGTCGCCGACCGTACGCCCCGCGCCGGTGACAACGTTCACGACCCCGGGAGGCACGCCCGCGTCCTCCAGGATCCCGACGAGCGCGAGCGCAGAGAGCGGCGTGTCCTCGTGGGGCTTGAGCACGATCGCGTTGCCGGCCATTATGGCCGGCGCGACCTTGCGGGCAAAGAGCGCAGCCGGGTAGTTCCAGGGGACGATGCCGACCACCACGCCGTAGGGCACGGACCTGACGAAAAGCTGCTCTTTCGCTTCGTCGGGGGCGAACATCGTCCCTACTTGGGCGCGCTCGAATGTGGCGTAGTAGTCGAAGAACCCCGCGGCCGCGCCGCCCACCTCGCCGCGGGCCTCGGTGATCGTCTTGCCCTGCTCCGTAACGACGAGGGCGGCGAGCTCCTCACGGCGGGCCCGAATCCCCTCGGCGGCCGCCCTCAGCACCGCCCCGCGTTCGGGGCCGCTCCTGCGTCCCCACTCGCGCTGGGCGTGTCGGGCCGCCTCGAGCGCGTGCGCGGCGTGCCCACCGTCGGCCTCCGGTACGGCGGCGAACACCGACTCGTCAGCGGGGTTGATAACGGGGCGTGTCTCCCTTGTCGTGACCCAGGAGCCGCCGATCAACATGGCGGGATCCCGCCCCAGGATCGTTCTCAAGTCCAAGAGAATGCCTTTCAGAGGTTGCGCCTGCGGGTAAGGTAGATCTGGATCGTGACCACCACGATCAGGAACGCACCGCTCGCCATCTGCTGGGTGTATGAGCTCAGGGTCCCGACCTGGTTTATGAGGTTCTGTAGCACGCCGAGGATAAGCACGCCGACGAGCGAGCCGCTCATCGTGCCGTACCCCCCCGTGAGCAGCGTGCCGCCGACCACCACGGCGGCGATGGCGTCGAGCTCCCACGCGGCGCCCACCACCGGCTGGCCCGCGGAGAGCCGGGCGGCGAGCAGGGTGCCAGCCAATCCGGCCAGAGCGCCGCTCACCGTGTAGGCGATTATCTTCGTTCGGTCCACGGCGACCCCCATCAGCTGCGCCGCGTCCTCGCTGCCGCCGATGGCGAAAATCGCTTGCCCGTAGCTGGTGCGGTTGAGAACCAGCGCCCCGATGGCGAATGCGAGTACCATTATGAAGATAGGCACGTCTATCCCGAGGATCTCACCCCTTCCCAACCAGGTGAACACGGGGGCGTCGGAGATGCCGATGGTCCGTTCACCCGCGATAGCGAGCACCAGGCCGCGCACCCCGAGCAGGGCGGCCAGGGTCACGATAAACGGCGCCATCTTCGCCCTCGCTATGAGCAGCCCGTTGAGAAATCCGATCGCCCCGCAGGCCAACACGGGCACCACCAGGGCGAGCGGCCAGGCGACCTGCACGCTGAAGGCCGCAAGGACCCCGCCGAGCGCGAGAAGGGAACCAACGGAGAGGTCGATGCCCTTGGAGATGATCACGAAGGTCATCCCGACCGCGATCAGGCCGAGAAACGAGCTCTGCGCGACCACGTTCTCCAGATTCCTGAAGGTGAGGAACTGGTCGAACGCGAAGGCCGAGACGGCGAGCACCAATACCAGGACCGCGAGCGCTCCGTGGCGCTGGAGCACCGCGAAAAAGCGCTCGCCGCGGCCAGACTCCTCGTTCGCAGCGGCCTCGGCGGCGGGACCGGCGACCACTAGACCGACCCCCTCCCTCTCTGGATGTACACGGCGAGCAAGATTATTACCGCCTTGAGGATCTGGGCGTAGGTGAAGGGCAGGTCGTTCATGATGAAAGTTGCCGTGATCACCTGCATCACCAGCGCCCCCATCACCGTCCCGACCACGCTCACCTTGCCTCCCGAGAGTGGGGTGCCCCCGACCACGACGGCGGCGATGGCGTCGAGCTCTATCAGGATGCCGATCGTCGCGGGGTCCCCGGCGCTGAGGCGCGCGGTGGCGATTACTCCCGCGATCGTCGCGAGCGCCGCGCTGGTCGCGTACACGGCGACCAGCACGGCCCTCACGGGGTGTCCCGAGAGGTAGCTGGCCGCGCGGTTGCCGCCGATCGCGAGCACGTAGCGCCCGAACGTGGTGCGTCTCACGAGGAAGCCGACGATCAGGGCCAGCACGCCGGCGATGATGACCGGAAGCGGTATCCCGAGCACCTCCGACTGCCCCAAAGCCAGGAACGCCGGGTCGCTGATGATCTGGAGCTGCCCGCCGACGAGCACCTGGGCGAGGCCCCGGCCGCCGACGAAGAGGGCAAGCGTAGCGATAATCGGCTGCACCCCAACGAAAGCAACGAGGAAGCCGTTCAGCCCGCCGGCTAGGGTTCCGACCACGAGCGCAATGAGGACCGCGACCGGCCAGCCGTACCCGAGATAGAGCGGCACGATCGCCGAAGCGATCGCCATCACCGCACCGACGGAGAGGTCGATGCCCTCCGTCCCGATGACGAGGGCCATCCCCAGGGAGACGATCAGCACCGGCGCGACCTGGACCAGGAGGTTGAACAGGGTGGCCGCGGTCGCAAAGTTGGTCGTGAAGACCGCGTTGAAGAGCACCAGCAACGCGAAGGCCACGTAGACGCCGTTGTCGCGCGCCCAGCCGACGACCGTGCCAGCGTCGAGCGACCGGTTACCCGTCGTCGCCCTACTCACCAGCCGCCTCCTCGCCACCTGGGCCCCCGCCCTCCGCTAGGGCCTCCATGATGTTCTCCTCGCTTATCTCTTCGCCGGAGAGTTCCCCGACGACGGCCCCGCTCTTCAGCACGACGACCCGGTCGGAGCCCTCCACCACCTCCTCTAACTCGGAGGAGATCATCACTACACCCAGGCCGTCCTCGGCCAGCCCGTCGATTAGGTGCTGCACCTCGGCCTTGGCGCCCACGTCGATGCCGCGGGTCGGCTCGTCGAGGATGAGCACCTTCGGGTTCAGGCAGAGCCAGCGGGCGAGCATCACCTTCTGTTGGTTGCCGCCGGAGAGCTCCTCGACCGGCTGGTCCGGGCTGGAGGCCTTGATCCCGAGCCGCTCCACGAAACGCTCGACGAGCTCGTTTTGGGCCTTCTCAGAGACGAGACCGGCCCTCGAGAGGCGCGGCATGGCCGCGGCGACGATGTTCTCCTTTACCGACAGACCGGGGATGATGCCCTCGGACCTGCGGTCCTCGGGCAAGAACGCGATGCCGGCCTTGATCGCCGAGGCGGGCGAGCCGGTCTTCACCTCCTCGCCCGCCACAATCACCTCCCCCGAGTCGAGGGGCTGCGCGCCGAATATAGCCTTGGCCGTCTCGCTGCGGCCGGCGCCGAGGAGGCCGGCCAGGCCGACGACCTCGCCGGGACGCACGTCGAAGGAGACGCCCTCGAGGACGTGGCGGCGGGTCAGGCCTTGGGCACGAAGCACGGGCTCCCTCCCCACCTCGTGGTGCTCACCGAACCCGGTGGCGTGGCGCTCGACCTCGGAGAGCTCGCGGCCGAGCATGGTGGCGATTAGATGGAGCTTCGGGAGCTCGGCCAGGTCCCCGTTATGTACCACCCTCCCGTCGCGCAGCACGGTGACCTGCTCGCAGATCTCGTAAAGCTCGTCGAGGTGGTGGCTCACGTAGACCACCCCGACGTCCTCATCGCGGAGCTGACGGATCACCCCGAAAAGCTTCTCGACCTCCCGCGCCTCGAGCGAGGAGGTCGGCTCGTCCATGATGACGACCCTAGCGTCGAGCGAGACCGCCCGGGCGATCGCGACCATCTGCTGCGTCCCGAGTCCCAAGGCGTGCAGCGGCGCGGTCGCGTCGGCTTCGATGCCGTACCGGCCCAGGATCTCGGCCGCCTCCCGGTTCATCTTCTCTGCGTCGAGCAGGCCGAAGCGGGTGCGGGGCTCGCGGCCGAGAAAGACGTTCTGCGCCACCGAGCGCATCGGTATCAGGTTGATTTCCTGGTAGATCGTGCTGATCCCCGCCGCCTGAGAGTCGCGCGGGCTGGCGAACGAGACCTCCTCTCCGCCGAGGTATACGTGACCCTCGTCGGGGGTGTAGACGCCGGTGACCACCTTTATCAAGGTGGACTTGCCCGCGCCGTTCTCGCCCACGAGGGCGCGCACCTCCCCCGGCAGCAGCCCGAAGGAAACCCCGTCGAGGGCGAGGACGCCGGGGAACCTCTTTGTCACCTCGCGCGCCTCGAGGACCGGGGCTCGCTCGTTCATCGGCGGGGCCTCCTCTCCGCCTAGTAGGCCGAGTCTATGTACTTCTCGGCGTTGCTCTTGTCGAAGAAGCGGTCCTTGAGGATGATCTCCTGCGGTATCGGCTCGCCCTCGAGGAACTGGTCGATGGTGGCGAACGTCAGGGGCCCAAAGCGCGGGTTGGACTCCACCGTGGCGCCGAGCTTGCCGTCGATGATCGCCTGCAGGGCGTCGCGCGTTCCGTCGACCGAGACTATGGTGACGTCCTCGCCCGGAGTCTTTCCGGCGGCCTCGAGCGCCTGGATCGCCCCGATGGCCATCTCGTCGTTGTGCGCGTATACCGCGTCGATGTTCGGGTTGGCCTGGATGAGCTGCTCCATGACCTCCTGGCCACCCGCCCGCGTGAAGTCGCCGCTCTGCGAGGCGACGATCTCCATACCGGGCTCGCCCTCGATGGCGTTGCGGAAGCCCTCCGCGCGGTCGTTGGTGACCGAGGCCCCGATGGTCCCTTCGAGCTCCGCGATCACGGCCTCGCCGTCCGTGGCCTCCACGAGCCAGCTACCGGCCCGCTCGCCCTGTTCTATGAAGTTGGAGCCGAGGAAGGAGATGTACTCTTCGCAGATCTCCCCTCGCGCCTCGCGATCCACGAGGAAGACCGGCACGTCGGCCTTGTTGGCGGCGTCGAGCGCGGGGGCGAGCCCCTCGAACTCGCGTGGGGCGAGTATGAGTACGTCGATGCCCTGGGCTATCATGTCCTCCACGTCAGAGACTTGCTTCGGGGTCTCGGACTGGGCGTCGGTGGCGATGTACTTGCCCGCCTGCTTCGTGCCCTCGGCCTCCATCGACTCGGTTTGCGCGATCCGCCAGGGGTTGTTGTTCTCCGTCTGGGAGAACCCGACCGTGGCCTCCTCGAGGGTGACGTCGGGCGGCTGGACGTCGCACTTCTCGACGCTGGCTGATTCGGCGCCCTTCTGCACCTGTTGCTGGCCCTCTTTCCCGCCGCTCCCCGTCCCTTGATCCTCGGGGTTTGCCCCAGGCGGCGAACACGCCGCCCCCAGCAGCAGCATTAGGGCCACCACCACGATCCACGATCCCTTGCTCCGTGCCATTATCTCCCGTCCACCCCTTCCTCGACTATGGATTTGCCTTCCCCTACCTACGTTTTCTATCCGTCCTCCACTTTCTCACCCTCGACGGCAAGGGTGCGCCCTCTACCGGCCGCGCTCGCGGCCAGTCTCGGTTTCGAGAGCGGCTCGAGGTCAACGCGGCGGAAACTCGTGGCCCCGAACCATCTGCTCGGCTTGCATAACGTAGAGGTCGCCGTGCGTGCCGTAACCGAGGACGCGTTCGAAGAACTGGTCCCCGTTGAAGGTGATCATTATGTACTTCGTTTGCCTGCGCCCGCCGGACGTCGTGGCTACCGGCACGATCATCGGGTGCGGTATGTTGGTCGGGTGCGGGGCGTCGAGGTAACCGTCGAACGCCAGCCTGCGTCCCATCCCCTGTTCGGCCAGCTGGCGGTTATCGGGCGCCGCGTTGGGGTTGGCCGCCTTGAGGTAGTACATCGGGTACCTGTTCTGAAACCTTTCGGGCTCGTCGTCGCCGCAGGAGGCGAACAGACGCCACTCGCCGCCGAGCTTCTGGATGATTGGGCCCTCCGTGGCCCGCTTCTCCCAGTCGGCGCCCACGAACTCTTGCACCGTGTGGTCGGCGCCGATTGGGCTCCTCGCAAGGGCCGGCTGGAAGTCCGAAAACAGGTCGAGGGCAACGACGTAGGAGAGGTACCAGCGGCCACCGATGCGCGTGAGGCCCGGGTCCCACTTACCCTCGGTCGGGAAGGGGACGGCGTTCGCCGGGTGCTTCCTCCCGTCCAGGATGTGCACGCCCTCGAGGATATTCGACGAGAGGGGCAGCTCGCCGTACAGGATATCGACGGGCGACTCGTAGGTGGGCGTCCGGTCCGGATACGTTACCGTGCCAAAATCGCCCCGGTCGCCCCCCTGCGGGCCGAAGTCGCCCCACGAACTCACCAGAACGATCCAGCGGCCCCCCTCCTCGTCGCGGACGATGTGACCCGCGTGATGCCCGTAGACCTTGTTGGGGTCGCCGGGATCACCATCCGGGGGGTTGTCCGCGTTACGCCAGAAGATGTTGCCGACCTGCTCTATGTCGGTGTAGTCGGAGAGGTCCATCGTCCATACCGCCCAGTGGGCCTTCTCGAAGAAGCCCAATCCCGCGTTCGTGAGGGTAAAGTAGAGCTTGTTGTCCTTCACGTACGGCGTCCCGTCGGCGTACTGCACGACGTGCGGGTCCCGGACCCCGGCTTCGCCGAAGTACCCGGCCCGCGCCCGGTCGAGGAGAACGTTACCGCCCGAAGCGGACCGCGCGCCGAAGCCGTTCTTGTACGTCGCAAGCACCCCCCTGCGGCGCAGGTCCAGGCCTGTAGGCGTGTCGTCCGCAGGATCGGCGGTGCCGTTGTCGTATGTCGAAGCGTTTCTCTTTATGAGTGGCCGGAAATCGCCGATGTCCATGAAGCGGTCGCCAACCAGAGCCGTGACCTCGTTCTCGTTGGCCACAAAGGCGAACTCGAACGACGTTCCGAACTCGTTCTGCTCCGGCTGCGTGCTGCCCAACTCGTGGAGCACCCCGTTGACGCGAGCCTCGAGGCCAACGGTGTTGGTGCCCTCGTCGTAGTAGGCGTGAACGTAGTTCTCGCCGTCCTTGTAGAGCCCGGCGTAGACGGTGCCCTCGGACAGCGCCGCGACGTCTATGATCACGGTCGCGTAGGGAGCGCGCTGCCCGGTGTCGGACTTGAGGACGGTGTAATAGTCATCCTGTCCGGCGAAACGCAGCTTGCCGTTTCCTGCCCGGACGTAGCCGTCGTCCTCACCGGGGGGACCGGGGCGGAGGATCGTGTAGTCGCCGACCGTGTTCCCGTCGAAGCCGTCGTCGAGCTGGACGAAGTTCTCCGACAGGAGGCGGAAAGGCCGGGAACGTTCCCGAACCCCGAACGAGAAGTCCGTGGGCTGAAGCGGGGTACTCACCGCACCCCCCGCCGCCCCCGGCAGCACGCTCCCTGCCGCGGCGGCGCCGATGCCCGCGGCGCCCAAGAGCTTCAAGAAGGCTTTCCGGTCGTGCAGCCGCGCCGCCATCTCGGCGCCCGGCGGATCGCCGGCGCTCTTGTCCATGACCACTCCTCCCCTAGACTCCGGGTTGTAGTTTACCCACTTCGCTTACCTCGCAATACCCTCCCCTTCCGGCACGCGTTGCGATCGCCTTCCGCGCCATCCGCCAGGGACCACTGGCCCCCACACCACGACCGCGGGACCACCTACGCGCCCACCTCGCTGGTCCTGGGCTCGTTCGTGGCGTAGCGCCGCAGGGTCTCGCTATCGAGGCGCACGCCGAGGCCCGGGCCGTCTGGGACGGCGACGACCCCGCGCCCGTCGGGCTCGATCGGCCTGTCCAGCAGCTCGGTACGCAAGGCGTTCGGGTTGCGGTCGAACTCGAGCAGGTAAGAGTTGGGCAGCGAGGCGATGAAGTGAAGGTTCGCCGCGATGCTCACCGCCGTGGAGAACACGTGCGGCACGCAGGGCAGGTTGGCCGCGGCCGCCAGAGCGGCGATCCTGCGGCACGCCGTTATCCCGCCGGACCAGATCACGTCCGGCTGCACCACGTCGACCGCCCGGTCAGCTATAAGATCCCTGAAGCCCGCCAGGCCCGTCCTCGTCTCGTAACCGGCTATGGGTACGCTGAGGGAAGCCGCCAGCGCCGCGCTGCCCGCGCGGTCCTCGGTGGCGACGGGCTCCTCGAACCAGTGGACGCCGAGGCGCTCGAACTCCCGCCCCGCCTCCAGCGCCGTAGCCTTCGTCCACGCGTTGTTCGCGTCGACCATGAGGTGAACGTCGTCGCCGATGCCCCTGCGCACCGCCCTAACGCGCCGCAAATCCTCGGCGAACGTGACCGTGGCGAAGTCCGGGGCGTCCATGTGCACGAGCGGGTTGACCGGCGTGTCCGTGGTGCGACCCACCTTCATCTTGACGTGGCGGAATCCTTTCTCGACGTACTCGCGCGCCTCGTCGGCGATGCCATCGGCGTCCTTGCCGTCGGCGTAGAACCCTGCGCTCGCGTAAGCGGGGACCTCGTCGCGGTAGCCGCCGAGCAGGCGGTAGAGGGGGAGGCCGGCCTTGCGGGCCACGAGGTCCCATACCGCGATGTCCAGACCGGAGACGGCCATGGGGAGGATGCCCCCGTCGCCGTGCTGGTGGGAACGGCCGGTCATCAACTGCCAGAGCCACTCCGGTTTCGTGGGATCCTCGCCAAGGATGCGGGGCGCCAGCTCGTCGTGGATCACCGTTTCCACGACCGAAGCAGGTCCGCCGTAGATGGCGGACTCCCCGATCCCGATCTCCCCGTCGTCGGTGCCGAGCTCGACCAACAGCGCCGCCCGCGCCGCCATGTAGTGGATGGAATCCGAGAGCGGCGCGTCGAGTGGGTACGCCACCGGGTACGTTCTGACGTAAGAGATCCTGGCCACGCAGTCCCACCTTCCCTCGATGTCCCCGGCCCAGCAGAACGAGCCAGTCCCTTGCCGACGGCGATTGTAGAGGTTCGCCGCGCTTATTGGTAGGGCGGGTGGCCGCTTGTGCGGCCGCGCTTGTCGCTACAATAGGTTGTGGTGTCGTAGAAAGGGGTTGAAAGATGAAGGCGATACGGGTGAACGAGCACGGCGGGCCCGAAGTCTTGAGCTTCGAGGACGTGCCCACCCCCGAACCCGGTCAGGGCGAGGCGCGCGTGAAGCTGGCCGCCTCCGGGGTCAACTTTATCGACGTGTACATGCGCACGGGCCTCTACCCGAACGACACCCCGTTTACCCTAGGCCTGGAGGGCGCGGGTGAGGTGGACGCCGTGGGCGAAGGGGTAGAAGACGTCTCGGTCGGGGACCACGTCGCCTTCGCCAGCGTGCCGGGCTCCTACGCCGAGTACGTCGTGGCCCCCGCGGAGAGCCTCGTCCCGGTCAACGTCACCCTGGTAGAGGCCAGGGTCGCGGCCGCGCTGATGCTGCAGGGGATGACGGCCCACTACCTGACGCACAGCACCTTCCCGCTGCAGGAGGGGCAGACGGCGCTCGTGCACGCGGCGGCCGGCGGCGTGGGCCTACTTCTGGTCCAGATGGCCAAGATGCGCGGCGCCACGGTTATAGGGACCGCCGGAAGCGACGAGAAGGCGGAGCTCGCGAAGGGCGCGGGAGCCGACGAGGTCATCCTCTACAAGGAGCAGGACTTCGTCGAAGAGACAGGCAGCCTTACCGGAGGCGAAGGCGTTGACGTGGTCTACGACTCGGTCGGCAAGGACACCTTCGACGGCGGCCTCGACTGCCTCAAGCCGCGCGGCTACATGGTGCTGTTCGGCGCCTCAAGCGGCCCGGTACCGCCCATAGACCCCCAGGTCCTCAATGCCAAAGGCTCTCTTTACCTGACCCGGCCCCGGCTGGCCCTTTACACCCAGACTCGGGAGGAGCTGATGTGGCGTGCCGAGAGCATCCTCTCCTGGGTGGGTAACAACTCCCTCGACTTGCGCATCGGCGGCACCTACGAGCTCTCCGAAGCCGAGCAGGCCCACCGCGACCTCGAAGGGCGCAGGACCACGGGCAAGCTCATACTCATCCCCTAGATGAAGCTGGACGCTAGCCTCGGCACCGAAGGCAACGCCCTGCGCTACGCGGGCGACTCAGCCCGCGCCGCCGAGTCGTTGGGATTCGCAGGACTCTGGACCAGCGAGACGAAGCACGACGCTTTCCTGCCCCTCGCCATCGCGGCAAAGGAGACGGAGAAGCTAGAGCTCGGAACATCGGTGGCCATCGCGTTCTCACGCTCGCCGATGGAGATGGCCCAGACCGCGTGGGATCTGCAGGATCTCTCGGACGGGCGCCTTCTCCTCGGCCTGGGCACCCAGGTAAAGGCGCACATCAAGCGCCGCTTCTCCATGCCCTGGGACCAGCCCGCGGCGAGGCTGCGCGACTACATCGAGGCGCTACGGGCCATCTGGCGTTCCTTCCAGACCGGAGAGCGGTTGGGCCACGAGGGCGAGTTCTACCGTCACACCCTTTTGACGCCTTTCTTCGACCCCGGACCTATCGAGCACCCGGATATCCCCATCCAGGTGGCCGGCGTGAACGTGGGGCTGGCACGCCTGGCCGGCGCCGTCTGCGACGGCTTCCACGTGCATCCCTTCCACAGCCCGGAGTATATCCGCACGATCGTCCAACCGGCGATCGCCGAAGGTGCTTCGCAGGAGGGCCGGGACGCGGGCGAGGTCGAGCTGGTAACCAGCGTCTTCGTTGTCACCGGGGAGGACGAAGCGGAGGTCGAGGAGCAACGAGGCGAGATGCGGGCCCAGATCTCCTTCTACGCCTCGACCCCTACCTACCGGACCGTCCTCGAAGCCCACGGCTGGGCGGACGTCGGCGAGCAGTTGGGCACGCTCGCCAGGGAGAGGAGGTGGGACGAGATGCCTGACCTCATCACCGACGAGATACTCGACGCCTTCGTCGTGCAGGCGGTCCCGGAGGAGGTCGGAGACGCCCTGAGGGAGCGGTACGAGGGACTGATCGACCGCGTTTCCCTGTACGCGCCCTTCGTACCCGGCGAGAGAGACGACTTCTGGAGAAAGGTGGTGGCATAGGGATGACGAGCCCTGGAGACGCGAGCATAAAGACCGCCGACCTCTGCGACGCATTCTCCGATCGCGTGGAGGTTTGTGAGCCGATCCTGACGAGCTACGGGGCCGTTGCGTCCTTCTCGGGTCCCGTCTCGACCGTCGAGGTCTACGAAGACAACGTGCTGGTAAGGGAGGCGCTCGAGGACCTGCTGGAAGGCACCGTCCTGGTCGTGGACGGGGGCGGTTCCCTGCGCTGCGCCCTTATCGGGGACAAGCTAGCCTCGATAGCCGTGTCGCGCGGCCTGAAGGGCATCGTAATCAACGGGTGCGTTCGCGACTCGCGGGAGCTGGCCGGGATCGAGGTGGGCGTGCTGGCGCTGGCGACCAGCCCGCTCAGGAGCAAGAAGGAAGGCAAGGGCCAGCGGGACGCGACCGTCCGATTCGGCGGCGTGACGTGGGCGCCAGGCCTGTACGTCTACGCCGACGAAGACGGCGTCCTGGTGGCCGAAGGGGAGCTCGACGACGCGTCGTAGGGGCGTTTCGCGAAACGCCCCTACGCGCCGGGCTTCAGGACGATCTTGATAGCGCCATCCTGTTTCTTCTGGAAGATCTCGTAACCATATGGCGCGTCTTCGAGGGCCATCTCGTGCGTCTTGAGGTTCTCGGTGCCCAACGGGTCATCGTCCGTAAGGAGCGGCATGATGTCGTCCACCCAGCGCCTCACGTTCGCCTGTCCCATGCGGATCTGGATCTGCATGTCGAAGAGGTCCCCGAGGGGGAAAGCCTGGATCGGCCCCGCGTACACGCCGGAGAGCGAGAGCGTGCCGCCGCGCCGGATCGAGGACATGCACTCGCGCAAGGCCGTAGCCCGGTCTAGCTGAACCTTCGCCGCCTGCAAAATGGAGCCGACGATCGAGCCGCTCGCCTCCATCCCCACGGCATCGATGGCCGAGTCCACCCCGCGGCCCCCGGTCAGGTCAAGGATCACGTCCCGCACGCTTTCGACCGCGCCGAAGTCTATGGTCTCGATCCCATACTTCGCCGCGAGCGAGAGGCGCTCCGGAACGCCGTCGATCCCTATCACGCGCTCCGCCCCGCGGTGCAGCGCTATCCTCGCGCACATCTGCCCGATGGGTCCGAGGCCCCAGACGCCGAGAGTCCCGCCTTGCGGCACGTCCGCGTAGGCGACGGCCTGCCAGGAGGTCGGCAGGACATCGGAGAGGAACAGGAAGCGCTCGTCCGGCGGTCCCTCGGGCACCTTTATCGGCCCGAAGTGTGCCTGCGGGACCCGCAGGTACTCTGCCTGCCCACCCGGAACCGCGCCGTAGACGTGGGTGTAGCCGAGCAGGCTCGCGCCCCTACCCCGCCCCAGCAGGTTCACCGCCCGCGCGAGCCTACCCCGATCTCGCGTCGTCTCGCACTGGGAGTAGAGCTGCTGGTCGCAGAAAAAGCACCGGCCGCAGGAGATGTTGAACGGCACCACAACCCGGTCGCCGGGGCGTATGTGCTCGACGTCGGCCCCGACCTCCTCGACCACACCCATCGGCTCGTGGCCGATTATGTCGCCGCTCCTCATCAAGGGACTTAGCTTCGAGTACAGGTGAAGATCGGAGCCACAGATCGCGGTCGAGGTTACCCTGATGATCGCGTCGGTCGGCTCCCGGATCGCCGGGTCGGGGACGCTGTCGACTCGCACGTCTTCTTTGCCGTGCCAGACGACGGCCTTCACAGATCCGTCCCCCCCACGCCGGTAAGTATCTCGCGGATTCGGAAAGGACCGCCGGTGCTCGGCGAGAGCGGTGGCGTGTCTGTCCCCTCTCCGGTCCGGAGCCCCTCCAGGAGTTCGAGCAAGGCCTCGTCCGCGCTGTGCTGCGGCGTCCAGCCAAGCTCCTCCCTCGCCCTCGTGGTGTCCATGATTGGAACGTTCATCGCCATGTCGAGCCAACCCTCGGAGACGGGCTGCAGCCTCAGCTGCCACGAGAGCCTGACGCCGGCGCGGGCTACCTGCGCCGGCAGCGGGACCGGGCGAGCGTTGATTATCCTTCCGATCTCCCCGGCGTCGAGGACCGGCTCGGCCGCCAGGTTGAACGCGCCCCTCACGTCGCTCAGGGTCGCGAGCCTGAAGGCCTCGCCCACGTCGTAGGAGTGGATGACCTGCGAACGCAGGTTCGGTATGTCGGGGATCAGGTTGATGAGCTCAGGGCGCACGAGTACGTTGGGCAAGAACGGCCCGGCAAACAGCCGCCTGATGCCTTGAGCGGCCTCTTTCTTGAACACCAGACCGGGGCGCATCCGGACGACCCTGACCTCGGGCGCCTCCTCCTCGAACCGGTCGAGCCTGCGCTCGACCTCAGCCTTGTGGCGCGCGTAGTAGGAGGTCGGCGTCCCGCCCGTCGGCCAGGTTTCGTCAACGCGCCGGTCCTTCGGCCCCGGAGAGTAGGCGCCGACCGAGGACGCATAGAGGAGCGTGGGCACCCCGGCTTCCTTGACTGCCCTCGCCACCCGCGTGCTGCCTTCGACGTTGACCATCCATTGCTTGTTCAGGTCGCGGGACGGTTGGATGATCCAGGCCAGTAGCACCACGGCGTCGGCGCCGCGCAGGTGCGGCACCAGATCGTCGGTCGTCACATCCGCGGAAGCCCACTCGACCTTGGGCATCGTCAGGCCAGGCAGCCGCCGGGCCAGCCCGAGCACGGAATCTACGCGTTCTTCCTTCTCGAGCGACCGCAGCACGCTGGTCCCGACGTTTCCGGTCGCCCCTATGACTACTACTCTCATGCCGGCGCTTTACCCCCGACGACCCGGCGCGAAACGCGATGCTGTACCATCTGCCGTGATCCGAGGCTATCCGGGAGGGATTTCGTGAAGGTACTGGTAACCGGGGCGAGGGGCAAGGTCGGGAGGGCTACGGTTGCGGCGATGATGCGGGCAGGCCACGACGTGCGGGCGACCGACCTGGCGCCACCGGTCTTCGAGCGTCCCGAACCGGGCGAGGCGGACTACTTTCAGGCCGACCTCGCCGAAGCGGGCGACGCCTTCGCGGTCGTGCGCGGCGCCGAGGCGGTGGTGCACACGGCGGCCATCCCGGAGCCGACCAGCAACCCGCCGCACGTAGTGTTTCAGAACAACCTGATGGCTACCTTCAACGCGCTCGAGGCTGCCATCCGTTTCGGCGTCCCGCGCTTCGTCAACGTCTCCAGCGAGACGGTGCCTGGTTTTTTCTTTCCCGAGCGTCCCTTCCTGCCTGATTATCTCCAGGTGGACGAGGAGCATCCGGTGAGGACCCAGGACCCATACGCCACAGCCAAGCACTTCGGCGAGCAGCTCATGGACGCCGCGGTGCGGCGCTCGGACATCCGCTGCGTCTCTATCCGGCCCTGCTGGGTGCAGCACGAGGGCAATTACGAGCGCAACCTGGGGCCCTGGGTGACAGAGCTGCCTCCGGAGCTCGCGCCCAACTTCCTCAGCTACATCGACGTCTACGACCTCGCCGACGCCCTGGTGTTGGCCGCGGAGAGCGACCTGCCCGACCACGAGGTCTTCTACATCGCCTCCCCCGATAACGTCGGGAACCGACCGCTCGAAGAGGTAGTCAGCCGGTACTACGGCGACCAGATCGAGATCAGGAAGCCCCTCCCCCGAGACGACGCGAGCTACATCTCCATCGAGAAGGCGCGCAGCTTGCTCGGCTACGACCCTAAGCGCTCCTGGAGCGACTACCTGGACGAGAACGGTCGTCTGAAACCCGGCGTAACTGGTTTGTTCAAACAGTAAGCCTCGGGCCAAACAGCGTGGCAGCACTCAGAACGAAGGTCAGGGCCTACCGGGCGGAAGACGCGCCCGAGATCGTCGGGCTCTTCTACGAGACGGTTCGATCAGTGAACCGGGCGGACTATACCGAAGAACAGGTCGAGGCGTGGGCGCCGCGCGTGCCTGACGCGGGCGAATGGCACGCGCGCATGGCCGGTCGCCGAACGCTCGTGGCGGAGGAGGGCGACGAGGTGGTCGGCTTCGTCGAGCTCGAAGACGACGGGCACCTCGACATGCTCTACCTTCGCAAGGACGCCGTGGGCCGGGGCGTCGCCCGGTTGCTCTACGACGAGGTCGAACGCGAGGCCCTGACCCAGGGCCTCGGACGCATCTTTACCGAGGCGAGCATCACGGCCCGCCCCTTCTTCGAGCGGCGGGGCTTCAAAGTGGTGCGCGAACAGACGGTCTCGCGGCGCGGGGTGGGCATGACCAACTTCGTTATGGAGAAGTACCTGCGAAGTGATGCCGGCTAGCACCGCCGCGGGTCGGCGGAACCGCTCCAGCCCCCGCCGACCTCACGTTAGATTCCTCCCTAGGCCTCCTCCCGCGTGGGCTCCACGGGGACCGACGACTTCACGGAAGTCACCTTGTAGCCCGCCTCTTCGAGGCTCCTGGACCGTTCCGGTGGGGTTCGTGGTCTCGAGGCGGAGCACGATCAGGCGGTTGCTAGCCCTCGGGGCGGGCGTGAGGAAGATTCCGGCTATGTTCACCTGGCGGTCCCGGATCACGTCCGTCACGTTGGCCAGCATCCCCGG
This sequence comes from uncultured Rubrobacteraceae bacterium, assembly GCA_963800975.1. Classification (GTDB taxonomy): domain Bacteria; phylum Actinomycetota; class Rubrobacteria; order Rubrobacterales; family Rubrobacteraceae; genus JALYGY01. Next base: position 833,289 of record CAWDDB010000008.1, read on the forward strand.
CTGGTTCGGCACCTCGATCTCGACCCAGCTCCCGATACCGTGCGCCCCGACGAGCTCGATCAGGGTCTTCATCATGTCCGAGGACGTGATGATCCCGACCAGCTCGCCGTCGACCACCACGGGGAGGCAGCCGATCTTGCGGTCGTAGATCTCGCGCGCCGCGTGCTCGATGGTGTCGAGCGGCTCTATCGTTACCAGATCCGTGCTCATGATGTCCCTCAGCCGCACCCACCCGAGCGTGTCCCTCTCGCCGCCGGACCCCCGGGGCGGGCTGACGTCCCTCAGGTCCCTGTCCGAGACGAGCCCGATCAGGCGCCCCCCCTGGACCACGGGCAGGTGCCTTATCCGCATCTCCTGGCATGCGTGCCAGGCCTCGGCCGCGCTGGCCTCTGGCCCAAGGGTTACGACCTCCCGTGTCATGGCATCCCTCACCCGTAGCATCCGCTTCCTCCTCTTCTTCGACCGGTAACCGGGCAGCTTACCACCGGGCCAAACCCCGGGATAGCCCTCCGATCAACCCCAGATCCGCTCGGCTGTCTCGGCGATGGTGCGGAGCTTTCGCTCCTCGTCCTCGACGCCGAGCGCGTTGCCCACGACCGAGGTCGCGAACCCGCACTGCGGGCTCAGGGCGAGCCGCTCGAGCGGGACGAACTCCGAGGCCTCGCGTACTCGCGCTTCGAGCTCTTCCGGGGTCTCGCGCCGGCCCGACTTGGTGGTGACGAGGCCCAGAACGGCGACCTTGTCCTCCGGCACGTGGGCCAGGGGCTCGAAGCCGCCGCTACGCTCGTCGTCGTACTCGAGCATCAACCGCCCGGCGCGGATGGAGCCGAAGATGCGACGAGCCAGCGGCTCGTAGGAGCCGGCGACGAGCCAGCGGCTCCCCTGGTTGCCCCGGCAAAGGTGAAAGGCGAAGGTCACGTCCGGGTGATCCCCGATCACATAGTTGTCCAGCTCGATTCCCCGCCGCATCCAGCGGTCGAAGTCCCAGCCCCTGCCCTCGTAGAACGCGCGGGTCTTTTCGTCCAGGAGCAGCGGGTAGTGCGGCGCGTCGAGCTGGAGGTACGTGGCCCCGAGCCGCGCGAGCTCCTCGACCTCCTCGCGCAGGATCTCCGCCACGTCCTCCAGGAACTCGTCCAGGGTGGGGTAGGCCTCGCCTGACAGCTCGGGAGACCAGAGGTTGGCGTAGAGGCTCGGGCTCGGCAGCGTTACCTTGACGACGCGGTCAGTTCGGGCGCGGGCGTAGACGAACTCCTCCACGGAGAGGAAGCGCTTGCGGCGCAGCTTGTCCACCACGCCGAGCGCCGCGGGCCGTTCGATGTTCCGGTCTCCCACGGCCTCGTCGCCGTGCCAGTCTCCCCACAGCCACGCGTCCAGGTCGTGCTCCCCGAAGCCATCGACCGCGTCTACCATCTGGCTCTGGAAGGATTCGCGGCGCATCTCGCCGTCGGTGAGGACCCGAAGACCAGCCCGCTCCTGCAACGAGATGGCCCAGTCGACCGCCCGATCCTCGGCGCGCTTGAACTCGGGGACGGAGATACCGCCTCTCTCGAAACGGCGCCTCGCCTCCAGGAGCTCGGGCGGGCGCAGGAGGCTCCCGACGACGTCGGCGCGGGCGGCGATCATCCGAGACGCTCGTAGTCGCGCTGGGAGACCACCGACAATACCGATCCATCGTGGCGGGTGAAGCCGTCCTCATCCAGAAAGAAGATGTGCGTCGCGGGCACGCTTACGTCGGCGGTGTGGACCTCGCCCCACTCGAGCCAGACCTCCTGCTCGCCCGTGGTCTCGTCCGCGAGAGCGCCAAGCGACCTGTCCCGCTCGCTCGCTATGACCACGGCGTCGTCGCTGTACTCCTGCCGGATCTCTTCGAGCGCCTGCTTGAGGTCCATCCTCTCTCCTTGACGCCGGCCTGCGCCTACAGTCTACCGTGACCACCCGTCCGCGAGGCCACGGGTACCGCGAGAAGAAGATCGGAAACCGGCCACGCTCGAACCGTCGGCAGCTACAGGTTGCTGGCGATGTCTTCGAGGTGCTCCACCATCGCCGCCTGCGCCGCCACCTGGTCGTGGCGCAAAACAGCCTCGAGGATGCGACGGTTGCCCTCGAGGGAGATCTCCGACCGTTCGGTAGAGCGGAACATTCGCGCCTGCGAATCCTCGAGCAACCCGTCGATAACCTCCATGATGCGCACCACGACCGTGTTGTGCGTAGCCTGGGCGAGCAGGTCGTGGAACTCCGCGTCCTCCTCGGCCCCGGATCTGCCCTCCGCCACGCGCGCTTCCTGGCGGCGTATGACGTCCTCGAGGCGCCGCATATCTTCGGGCGTGGCGCGCTCGGCCGCCGCCCGCGCCATCTGCGGTTCGAAGAAGAGCCTCGCGTCCATCAGCTCCCCGCGAAGGTCCCCGCGCAGGTGCTCCATCCCGTTGAGCACGCTCGCGATCGGGGCCACCAGGTGTTCGACCGTGATCTCCCGCACGTAGTTGCCGCCGCCGTGGCGACTCTCGACCAGACCAGATACCTCGAGCTGGCGTATGGCCTCCCGTATAACGGCGCGGCCTACCTTGAACTGCTCGGCGAGCTTGCGCTCCGAAGGCAAGGCCTGGCCAGGCCTCAAGCTCGCCGCTGGCGATCAATTCGCGAATCCTCGCCGCCACCTCTTCGTAGAGCTTGATGCGCCTGATCGGCTCTATCGCAGGTTCGGTAGCCTCGGTTGGCTTCATGCCACCAGTGTAACACCGCCACCCTTTGTTTCACCTTCTCGACTACGCCCGAGAAAGCACGGAGTGAGCCGCCTACTTGTAGTGCTTCCGGTCGGTGAGCCGCGGGCCGCTGCCCCTGCCAGGGGAACCCTTGCCCGTCCTACGAAACGGCTGTGCACCGGGCGTCAGCGCGTTGGTGAGCGTCCTCAAGACCACCGTCCAGCCCTCCCGGCCCATCGGCTTGTTCGTGCTGAAGATCGTCCTCAACGTTTTCATACTCTTGCCTGCCTCTCGTATATTGGCATGACCTCTTTGTCAGAGACCATTATAACGATCATGTAGCAAGGCTCAAACAAAGATGTAGCAAAATATGAGAAACCTATCACAAAGTGGCGTTGTATCGGTATCTGGGCGGACGAGAGCGTGGTAGCCATGTTCCGCTTGACACAAATTAGCGCCCTGTGTATGGTGGTATGACCTGTTGAAAAGGGGATAGGCAGAGAAGGGGCGGTGAAGAAGATCGGCAACGGAGGGTCGCCGCTCGTCGGCGTCCGCAACACGAGCCCTTTCGGGGCGCGTTTGGGGGTGTGTGAGGTGCTCGCCCGTGACCCAAGGGCGAGCCCCGAAGCATCCTTGCTTAGGTCTGCCGGGTCAGCGGGGGGTCTGGGCATGATCGCTGGCGCCGTTGGCACTGATCTGTTGGGGACGAAAGGAGATCTTGGTGGACACGTCTAGGGGTGGGGCGTCCGGGGGAACTACCGAGCAGGTACAGGAAGAAAGGCTATGGCACGCGGGTCGGGAGGAGCCGATGCCGATAAGGGAGCTACCTGAGGCGCCGGCTTCCTTGCACATCCTCGGTCCCGGCATGCTCCTGGCGGCGCTTGGCGTGGGTCTAGGCGAGACGTATCTGTGGCCGCGGCTCGTCATCCTCTTCGGGCCGGAGATCCGTTGGCTCTTCTTCATCGGGGTTACCCTGCAGGCTGTCGTCATGCTGGAGATGGCCCGCTGGGCGACGGCCACAGGCGAGAGCATCTTCTTCGGGGCTTCCCGTCTGTGGCGGCCGATAATGTGGCTGTTCTTCGTCATAGCCATATTGGTCTACATCTGGCCAGGCCACGTGGCGCTCGGGGCCCAGGCGTTCGAGAGCATGACGGGTATTAGCTGGTATATTTCGGCCGTAGTCGGACTGATCCTCATCGGCGTCATAATCTCCTTCGCGAAGATCGTCTACAACGTTGTCGAGGCGATCTTATCGACCCTCATCGGCGTCCTCGTGGTCGGGTTCCGCGATCGTAGCGGCGCTGGTGGGTAACCTGGGGTTCGTGTGGACTACTATCACGGGTCTGTTCGCCTTCGGGTACGTGCCGGAGGGCGTACTGAGTGGTCCACAGGCCGCTGACGCTCTTCCCGCTGATCGTGGGTGCCCTCGCCTTCGCCGGTCCTTCGGGGATGCAGCAGATGTGGTACACGCTCTGGCTACGCGACAAAGGCGCCGGCATGGGCACGTACATCCCCAGGATCAGGGGCTTGACCCACCTCGAGGAAGAGGAGTCCATACCCGCCCGGGGCTTCATGTTCGACACGGAGGACCCCGAGAACATGCGGCGGTGGAAGGGCTGGCGGCGCTGGGTGCACTTTGACGCCTGGGTGCTGTTCTGGGGCATAACGATGGTGACCACGATCATCTACACGGTGCTCGCGCAGAGCGCGGTGCAGATCAACCCCGGTGTCAGGGCCTCCATCCTGGCCGACGATCAGGGGGCCACGCTAAACGGCATGGCCGGCGCCTTCGCCGCGGCGGGCGGGGCGTTCATGGGGGGCGTGTTCTTCATCTTCATCGCCGTTATCGGCTGGAAGATGACCTTCGGCATCTTCGACGCCTTCTCCCGCGGGCAGGCGGACATGACGTACTACTTCGTCCGTCCTACGCGGCGCTTCGGGTTCAGCAAGCTCTACTTCGCGTTTCTGTGGTTCGTGATCCTGTTCGGTATCGCCATGCTGTTCGTCACCGGTGAGGAGGACGGCCCCGCCGCGATACTCGACATACTCTCGGTGCTCTCGACCTTCGCGATGGGCGCGTACTGCCTGCTGCTGCTGGGGACCAACAACCTGCTCCTGCCGAAGCAGATACGCCCGGGGATAATCACCAACATCTTGCTGCTCTTCGCGGCGTTCTTCTACCTCGGGGCGTTGGCCTACAGCTACTTCGCCTTCGGGGCCATCATCTAGGTTCGGGAAAGGCGTAGCAGGTGCGCATGTTGCAGGTGGTTGAAGATACCAGGGATGGTGACGGGCCTCGTCGCCGGCCTACTGGTGGGGGCGCTGGCCGCGTTCGTCGGCGCCCCCGCCGGCTACATCATCGTCGCGGCCCTCGGGCTCGGCATCCCACTGGCGATCTTCGGCATAATCTACGACGTGCTACTGGATGCGGGCAAGCTCAGCTTCGGCTACGCAGCCCCGAGCGCACTCTACGGCGTCCTGACCTTCCCGATAGCACGCCTGGTGCAGGAGCTACTGCTGAACGGCGATCTTCGGCCAGGGAATCACCCTCCAGCTGGAAGCCAACGTGCTGCAGTTCCTGGTCTATCAGGGGATCATGGGCTTCGCCTACGGCATCGGCTTCTTGATGATCCACGGCCAGATCATCGAGGTGAGCGCCTGGCGTGAGTACCGGAAACAGACCAGAGAAGAGCGCGGGAGCAAACGGCCCCAGGCCGCCGAGAAGCAGGCATAATCCCTCCCCCACGCCATCCCGACTGCTAGAATGTATCGGATATTGCAGATTCGGTGAGGGAGCGAGAGACCGCATGGTACTGACCGTTACCGGCTACGGGGCAGGGATCACGGAGGCTTACGTCGCCGGGCGGGTAGAGCGCCTCAAGCGCATGTTCGCCTCCGAGCCCGATGTCAGCGTGCGCTTCGACACCGATGGCGACGGCGTAGTCGCCGAGGTGGTGGTCCCGATCCGGGGCTACCGTACGCTGAAGGCTTGCGGCAAAGGGGAAAACGCCCCAATCGCCCTGGACAAGGCCGTCAAGAAGCTGGAGTGGAAGTACAAGCTGTTCTGGACAAGAGGCAGCTTCCGCTTCGGCGACTGCTGTTAGTTAGCACTTTCGGCTTCGCCTTCGCTCGTCAGCGGCCTTGGGCCTGCGCGGCCCTCGCTTGTCAGCCCGCTTCGCCTCTCGCTTTAAGGGCTTTCCCGCCTGGCTTGGCCCGATAGACTGCGTGCTGTAGGGAGGAAGAAGCGGGCGGGGATGTCCCCGCCCGCTCTCTGGGTAGCCTATGTCGTCTTGAGGACCCTTATTGCCCTGCTGAGGGGAGCGCCCAGGGGTACTCGCTCAGCTCGTTGTCGTCGCGCCAGGGCTCGTAGGGGTCGTCGGCCACGTCTTTGAGCTCCTCGTGGGCGTGGCCCGGGGTGCCGATCCATGATGCGTTCTCGCGCTCGACGTTGCGGTTGCGGACCTTCGGCATGTCGCTGGTAATATTGATCGGGCCGCCGTAGGAGAAGGCGACGACGGTTGGGATGACCCACTGCTCCCACATCTCGTCCACCTTCTTCTGGAAGTAGGTGTAGTCCTGGTTCTTGAAGTGGGCAAAGCGGCCCTGCTTCTCCAGGTACTCGCGCACCGGCTTCCGCATACGCTTGCCCTCGGCGATCTGCTTGGTGACGCCGGTGAGCTTGAGGACGCCCTCCTTGATCTCGTAGAGCGGGTAGATGCCCGTCTCGATAGCGAGCTTGCCGAGCTCGTTGGAGTGCTCGGGGTCGTAGTGCCAGCCCTTGGGGCAGGGGTCGAGCACGTGCATGTAGGTCGGACCGCCAGCGCTCAGGGCGGCGCGCACCTTGTCCATCATGTCGACCGGGATGGCCGGGGTGCCCGAAGCGATGTACTTGGTGTCGGGGTGGCCTGCGGCCAGCATGCCGGGGACGTTCTTCTTCCACCGGCGCTGCATGATGCGGTGCTTCTTGCCCGGGGGGCTGAAGGTGGTGACCGCGCCCCAGGGGGTCTGCCCCGAGGTCTGGATGTCGGTGTTCGCGTAGCTCTCGTTATCGTAGAGGAAGATCAGGAGGTTGTACTCGACGTCGGTCAGCGCCGCGCTGATAGCGGCTAGGCCCATGTCGGCGCCGCCGCCGTCGCCGCAGAACGCTATCACGTTGATCGGTTCGTCCTTGATCTTGCCCTTCTTCATGAGGGACTTGAGCCCGGCGGAGGTACCGACCGCCGAGGAGCCCGCGGCCCCGAGCTGGGTGTGCATCCAGGGCACGACCCACGGGGTGCTCATGTAGGTGGTGTTGGCCACGTACATGCAGCCCGTCGAGCCGGTCACTATGGTGCGCGGACCGGCGGCCTTCGCCATGAGCCTCATGGGCAGGGCAGATAGACACCCCTGGCAGGTGCGGTGCCCGGACTGATAGAACTCCTCCTCGGGAGCCTTCTTTATAGACTTGATCGGATCGAGCTTGAGCGCTCGTCCAGGGGCCTCCATAACCACTTCTCTTGATCTCCTCTCTTTGTTTGTTCCCTTGTCTCTAGTCCTTTTCCTGGTTACTGGCGAACGCCGATCCAGCTGACGACGGGTACGTCCTCGCCCTCGCCGGCCCTCTGGGTAAGGTCCGCCATCTCGTCCATCATCTCCGGGGTTAGCTCGCGACCACCCAATCCCCCGATGAAATTGACCATGCGCGGCCTCTTCTCGGCGGCGTAGAGCGCCGCTCGCAGGTCGGTGAACAGGACGCCGCCCTGCTGCGGCGAGCCGTACGCGTAGGCGCGGTCGACGACGCCGACGGCCTTGAAGCGACCCAGGACCTCCGCCAGCTCTTCGCCCGGGAAAGGACGGAACCACTTCAGGCGGACGAAGCCGACCTTCTCGCCACGCTCGCGCAGCCGGCGCACCATCACCTTCGCGGGCAAGCCGAGCGAGCCCATCCCCAGGAGCACGTACTCGGCGTCCTCGGTCATGTACTCCTCGAAGAAGGGATTGTCGCCGCCTCGGCCGAACAGCTCCTTGAAGTCGTTGTGGGCCTCCCAGATCACGTCCTTGACCTGCTTCGCGGCCTCATCCGTCTGCTTGCGGATCTCCATTACCCAGTCCTCGTTGGCCTGGGGGGCTATGCTGATGGGGTTGTCCGGGTGCAGCACCCGGTTGCCCAGATCGTACGGCGGCAGGAAGGCGTCCACGCTCTCCTGGTCGGGGATCTGAAGCAGCGCCTGCGAGTGCGTGATGAACGCGCCGTCCACGCCGAGCCCGACGGGCAGGGAGACCCTGCTGTCCTCCGCGACGCGGTAGGCCATTAGCGTCGCGTCGAAGCACTCCTGGGCGTTTTCCACCCAACAGAGCTGCCAGCCGAGGTCCCTTACGCACAGGGCGTCGTTGTGCTCGACGCCGAACGCCCCAGGGTCATCCAGGGCCCTGTTGCCGATCATGGCCACGACGGGCAGCCTCAAGGAGGGCGTGACCGCGTTGGACTCCATCGCGTACATCCAGCCCACGCCAGATGAGCCTACGAATACGCGGGCGCCGACCGAGGAGGCGTGCTTGCAGATCTCGAACTGGGAGTGCTCGCCCTCGGCGACGATGTACTCGCACTCGAGCTCGCCGTCGGCGATAAGCTTCGCGACCGCCTGCATGACGCCGTCGTAGGGCCGTATCGGGTAGGCAGACGTCACCTCGACGTCGGCCAGCTTCACGGCCTGGGCGACGGCCTGCGTGCCGGTCATGAGCTTCTCTTCTTGCTTTACCTCGCGCCTAGTCTCCTGAGTGGTCATCTCCCGTCCCCTCACTTGGCCCAGGTGTCGGCGTTGAAGAAGTTCTCGTGGGCTATGCGCCCGCGCTCTATCTTCTCTTCCCGCCACTCGTGGTAGCTGTCCTTGTCTTCCTGCCACATCGGGAAGACGTCCTTGTCGCCCTCCTCGACGAACTCGAGGTCGTTCACCATAACGATACAGTCCTCGACCGGGCAGACGTTGGCGCAGATACCACAGCCGGTGCAGTACTCGTAGTTGATGGGGTGAAGCGCCTCGTCGCTGATCTCGAAGCACTCGTCCGGGCAGTCGATCCAGCACTGGCGGCACTTGATGCACGTGTCGAAGTTGACAACCGGCCGCATGGTACGGTCGGAGGAAGACTTGTAGTGCGGGTTGCGCTGGCCGGGCTTGACGGCCTCGACGATGATCGCGCTGCGCATCTCGCGCCACCCCGGCAGCTTGACCGGCTCGTAGTCGTCCTCTTTGCCCTCGCCGGCCTTGACCTCGTGGACCTGGACCTCGTCCCGGCCGGACTTCAAGGCCTCCAGATACTTCTCGCCCAGGCCCTGGTCGTCCCTGACCACGGCCTGTATCTCGTCGAACTCGAAGATGTCGGGGCGCGCGCTTGCTATGGCGCCGAGCACCCTCATGTCCGTGCCGTCGTCGCGGTAGACCCAAAGGCCCCCGAAGCTAGGCGTACCTGGCAGCAGCGCGAGCGTCCAGTCCCACGGCTTCTGGGGAATTACCTTGAGGAGCTCCTCGGCCGACCTGTTCGAGATCACCAGTAGCGTACCGCCGCGCCTGAGGCGGACGTTGATCGGCTGGCGCCCGTACCAGGCCCAGGACTCGATCCCGTCGCTCATCGTGTCGTCGAGAACCGTGATCACGTCGAGCTCGTTGGGCTCGTACTTGGCCATGTGTTGCTCGAGCGTCTCCGTGTCCGGCGCGATGACCGCGAACTGCTTGGCCGGGATGCCGTTGCGCTCCGGCGAGTCGCTGTAACGCTGGATCGTGGATCCCAGCCAGTCGCGCTTGCGCGCCGCCATCACCACGTGCTTGCACAGGTTGGCCGCCAGGGTCTTCTGGAAGATCCCCCGGTAGGTGATCTCGACGCTCTTTGCCTCTTCCCTTACCTCCGTCGAGGTGCGGCCCTCTAATGAGTCTTGAGCCCCAGAGACCGCGTCACCAGGTTCGCTGCCAGTCGACATCCCTTCTCCTTCCCTCTCCAACCCACCTGAAAAAGTCGCCCCACGCCCTCAACCCGACCACCGGAGGCGCTGGTTCGACCACTTTACCAGTAGCCGCGAATGGTACCAGCCGCGGTTAGTCTGGTCAATCACGTGTGGCGAAGATTGTAGCATTTTCTCTTTGTTCCCGGGCCTGTTGGAAAGTATGCGCCAGAGTGGGATCCAGCGCCTCAGCTTACGTCGCCGTAGATCTGGGAACGGACCATCGACCGGCGAAAATCCTCCCCAGGCTCCCCCCTGGCTTCTGGCTCGAGGAGGTCGAGGAACTCGGACGTGGACAACAGGTCCACGTCCCCCGAGGGTGCCGGGTCCTGGGCAACGTAGGAGATGGCGGCGCCGCCGAGGAGGAGTTGCATCAGGTCGGCCGCCAGGAGCTCCACCCCGTCCCAGCGCTCGCCGCTGCTCGGGGGCGAGCCGAGCGTGCGTACCGCGAAGTCTATGGCCTTCTCTCGGGACGAGAACACCGGCAGCAGTGCGCCGTCCTCCGTCCCGAAGAGTCCCAGCGTGATCGGCCCCGCGTGTGGACCCGAAGGGTAGAAGGCAACGAAAACGTGCTTTGGGACCGGCGAGGATTGCATGTCCTCTACCCCACCTTGCGGGCTACGCGTCCCGGATGGTCAGCTTGCGAGCCTTGTCGAAGTCCTGTTCGTAGAGCTCGTTCCAGTTGTGCACCGACTGCATGTGGTCCATTATCCCGGCGAGAACCTCGTCCTCCGTCTCAGCGCGGGCGACGAACGTGCACTCCGGGTCGACCTCGAAGTCCCAGGTCGCCTGGGCCTCGGTGCACCGGATGATCTTGGCCATTCTTCCCTCCTTCGCAAACGCCGATCATAGCAACACAGGTATGACCTCTCAAGCGCGTCGGACGGCAAAAGGGCCTGGGATTCAGGTAATACCACCTGTGATAACATCGGGCGCGACAAGCTACCAGCGCACGCCGTGCGTCTGTGGACGCGAGTAACACTACGGAGGTCAGCAGGTGAAGATCAACAAGTGGAGCAAGCGTCACCAGGACGCTCGGCCACAGGAAGAGACCGTTACGAAAGGCGAGGCCGCGGGCCAGCCGCCCGACGGGCTCTCCGAGGCTGGCGTGCGAGAGGCGCTGAGGGACGTCAAGGACCCCGAGATTGGGCGGGATCTCGTCTCGCTCAACATGGTGCGCGGCGTCCGGATCGAGGGCGGCGTCGTGACCGTGGGCGTGGCCCTCACGACCGCGGGGTGCCCGTTGAAGCATCGGATCACCACCGACATCAGGGACAGGCTCATGGAGATCGAGGGCGTGCGGGCCGTCGAGGTGGACTTCGGGGTGATGACCGACGAGGACCGTCAGAACCTCATGACCTCGTTGCACGGCGGCCCCGCCGAGCTCGCCCCCGCCTTCAAGGACGAGTCGAAGACGCGCGTTATCGCCGTGGTCTCAGGCAAGGGCGGCGTAGGCAAGAGCACGGTCGCCGTGAACCTGGCCGCCGCCCTGCAGAGGGCCGGCCACTCGGTGGAGATCCTGGACGCAGACGTCCACGGCTCCTCGGTGCCGGTGATGCTCGGGGCGCTTCAGAAGCCGAACGTGGTTGGAGGCGTGATCTTCCCCATCGAGTCGGCCCAGGGCCTCAAGTTCATCTCCATGGGCAACTTCGTGGACGAAGGCCAGGCCGTGATCTGGCGCGCCCCCATAGTAAACAAGGCGCTCACCCAGCTGATGCGCGACGTTTACTGGGACGAGCCGGACTTTATCGTGGTGGACATGCCACCGGGCACGGGCGACGTGGCGCTCACCGTGGCGCAGATGATCCCGAAGGCCGAGGCGCTCGTGGTGACCACCCCGCAAGCCGACGCCGCGCGGGTAGCCGTCAAGGCCGGAAAGATGGCCGTGCAGGCGCACCTCAAGCTCGTCGGCGTGGTCGAGAACATGAGCCACGCGGTCTGTCCCGACTGCGGCAAAGAGCTGAGGATCTTCGGCGGCGATGGCGGCGACCGGGTGGCTGGCGAGCTCGAGCAAAAGGTCCTTGGACGCATCCCGATCCGGCCCGACACATCGGGCGAGCCTGGGCGTTCGCTCTTCGAGGAAGACACCGACCAGACCCGCGCCTTCGACGAGATCGCCGCGGGCATCGCCCAGACCAGGGCCCGCCGCCGCCTGAAGGTCTTGTAGCCTTTAGCTATCAGCCGTCAGCTTTCAGCCAAGACGGAACGGTCCCCGCTTCGAAGCGGGGACCGTTCTTCGTTGCCGTCCAGCAGCGGCGTGGGTGGTTTGACATCGGCTGTTGGCTTCCGAGTGGGAGGTCAGACGACGTGCGGTCGTTCGACCTGCGCGGTCCAGCACGGGTGAAGACGGGGCGGCGTTGAGGGTAAGATGGTGGTGAGGGGAGTCGTAAGACCGAGGGGGTATGGTCATGAAGGTAGACGGCGCTAACCTCGCGGCGGCGAGGGGGCGGGTATTCATGTCGCAGGAGGAGCTGGCGGAGGCGCTCGGGATGAACCCGTTCGTGATCATCGGCCTCGAGACCTCGCCAAGGACCGAGGTGCGGGATAACCTGGGAAAGGATCTCGCCGAGATCCTCTTCGTCGGCCGCGCGGAGTTGACCAGTTACCCCGACGCCCCCGAACCGGTCGACGAGAGTAGGCCCGACCTCGAAGAGGAGGGGTAGGACCGTGCAGCTATACCTCCTGGACGGGGCGCGTCTGCGAGAGCTCAGGGAGGAGGCGGGCCTCTCCCCCGAGGAGCTCTCGGACGCTTGCGGCCAGGGGAAGAACTGGGTCAGGGAGCTCGAACAGCAAAGCCGGGTCCACGTCCTGGAACTGTTCATGCAGAGGCTCGTGGGTGCCCTGGGCGTGAGCATCTCGGACTTGACGTCCTTCCCCGAGCCCCCGTCAACGCCAACCGTTCCCGAGGCCCAGAAGCTGGACGGGCTCAGGTTGAAGGAGCTCAGGGAGGAGGCGGGGATCTCGCGGAGCGAGCTCGACGAGGCCGCGGAGCTGGAATCGGGGTCGGTGGCCATGGCCGAAGACGACGAGGTCTTCGCTTCGGTCGAGATAATCTGGAAGCTGGCCGGGGCACTCGACGTCTCGCCCACGATCCTGCTCAAGCGGTAGCGTGATCTCGGTGCGGTTGGATCGATTGAGTTTCCAGGAACTGGAGGAGCTGCGGGAGCAGATCACCGAGTATTACGAGACCTACTACGCCGAGCTGCGCACCCGCCTCTCGGACCATAGCACGGGTCTGGCGGCATCCGTCCCGGACCACCTGAAAGGCTATCGACGCGTGGTGACAGAGCTCGGCGAGGACGGGATCGTCGTGAGCCACTGGCCGGCGGGGCAGGATCACTTCGACTTCCATATCTCACCCGAAAAGACGACGATGGACCTGGTAGCTGGCCTGTGCGCCGGAGAGCAGGTCCTGGACTACGAGCCGGGCGGCGACTTCGGCCTGTTCCAGATCCCCGAACCGCTGCAGCTGGTCGTGGACGACAGCGTGGTCTGGGTGGCCGAGTGGACTCGCCTGGACATCTCCGGCAGGACCGACGCCTGGCTCGACCCCGAGGCCGCCCGCGTTGCGGCCAGAGAAGACCTCCAACCCTACGGTAGTTCCTGATCTACCCGCGCGTCGGGGAGCAGTGCCCTAACCCTCGATGCCCGAACCGTCGCCGAAGCTCCGCGGATTGGGTGACCGTCTACTCCGGGCAAACGCGTCCGGAACTAGTTGCGGGCAACCAGAACCGGGCAGTGCGCGTGCCTGACGACGCTCTCCGAGACGCTACCCATGAGCCGGCGTTTTATGGGGCCCAGCCCCCGGCTTCCCATGACTATCAGGCCGAACCCGCCCTGCTCCTCGCAGAACTTGAGTATCTCTTCGTCCGGATCCCCGACCCGCAGGTGAGACTCCGTGACCGTTCCTCCGATCTCTTCTACCTGCTCGACGGCCTCTTCGAGCGTCTTCTCGGCCTTCTCCCGCATATCACCCAGGGATCCTGTACGGGCAGAGAAACTCTGCTCCGCACTCGGGGAGACGTGAAACTCCTTCATGTTACCGATGTGGAGCACGTGCAGCTCCGAGCCGCTGATGTTCGCGATGTCGCTCGCCATCTGAGACGCCCTAAGCGCATCCTGGGAGGCATCGGTTGCCAGGAGGATCTTCGTCGGGAACGTGTTCATCTGTTGCATCCTTTCCTCCGCCCCATCCGTGGGCATTCTATCAACGGTGTCGCTGGTCGTGCCACGCTACGAAATAGCCCGGCGGTTCGGTTCATCGTCACCGGAGCGGCCCGATGCCCGCGCCCCTGCGCAAGCCGCGACCCGCAGGTCACGGGCGCGCGCAGGGTTTATCCTGGTGGGTAGGCGGCTCGCGAACCGGAGGAGCGTATGTCCGAGGGGAACCTGGGTCACGAGCAGGAATTGAATCGGTTGCTGATGGAGCTGGGAGAGACGCTCGGCCGGCGCGAGCGGGTGCTCGAAGGCATGAAGCGCACGCGCACCCAGGCGCGCCTGCACGAGATCACGGTGGAGGCGGACCAACCCTTCGAAGGGTGGGACCAGGAGATGCTGGTCGAAGATCTGCAGCGGGAGCTGGATCACCAGCGCGCGCAGGAGCTCGAGATGCAGCGGGTCCTCGACCTCCTGGAACGCCAGCGCGAGATCGAAGACCGGCTCTTCGAGGAGCTGGATCGCCGCGTGGCCCCGGAGCACCGGGACGACCTCGGGGAGCTCTGGCGCCTGATAGAGGAGCGAGACGCCATCTTCGAGGACATCGGGGCCGGGTCACTCGAGCAGTGGAGGCGGCTGATCCCAGAGGCAATGAAATCCCAGCGTGGCCTGGAAGACGGCCTTTTCAAGCTGATAGAGCGCCACCTTACCAGGGCGCGCCGGTCGTGACGGTGGGCCTTCGCTAGGCCCGCCTACCCGCTACGTCGAAACCGGACCACCGCGACCACAACCACCAGCGCGAGTATCCCCACGGGCACCGAGAGCACTCCCAACGGCCACCTGAGCGTCATGATCCCCACGATAACGGCCCCGGCGCCGTAGGCGAGCCACACGTCGGCCGGAAGCAACAGGCCACGCGCCGACGGCATCTTCTGCTCGGGGCGATCGCCGTCGGCTACCGCGGCAGAGACCGCGGGACGCAGCCGGGAGATCGCTCCCTCCGTGAGATCCGTCAAGGTGCCGGTTATGTAGGTGGTCGCTACGCCGGGGATGCCAAGCTGCCGCACCGCAGCGCTCTGCACGCCCATCGCCACCGAGGGCAGGAGGATCAGCGGATACACCCCCGACCCGGAGGGTTCGGCCTCCGCGAGATACCACACGACCGCGAAGGCGGCCAGGACGACAAGCTCGAGAGCGAGCGCCGCCGTGACGGCCGGGGACCACGCGGAACGCTCCCTTCGTGGACCAACGATCGCCGCCCCCGCGGCGACGCCGACGACGAACCCGGCAAGCGCGACCAGCGCCCGCAGCGCCGCCTGTCCGTTCGCCTGACCGAGCGCCAACCCGAGCAAAACCGTGTTACCCGTCATGTTGGCCACGAAGATCTGGCCCAGCCCGAGGTAGCCGATCGCATCCACGCACCCGGCAGCCAGGGAAAGCAGAACCAGCAACGCGTTGCGGATCGTCTTGGGCGTCACACCGCCCAAGTTCCTCGACCCGCCGCCGTGATGCTCCATCAACGCCCTCCGAAGGTCAAGACGTTCCGCAGGCGATCCCGCAGCGAGCGCCCGCGTCGTGTCTCAGGGTAGCGAAATGGGCCGGGGTTCCCCGGCCCACAAAAAGTTACTCGCGACGTAGTTCGTTAAGCGGTGGCGGCCTTGATCTTGCGGTCTATCTGCTCGACGACCGTCTCACGGTCCTTGTTGCGCCGCTCGTACTCGCGCACCGTCCTGAGCTGATCCACGGAGAGCCCGCCGAGTCGCTCGGAGACCTCGCCGACGTTCAGATCGTCGTAGCTGGCGATCGGGAACCCGTCGTTGACGGTCGCGACACCGGCCGCCACGGTCCTCTGCGCCACGCCCGTCATCCGCTCGACGTTCCTGGAGGCCTGCTGCACACCCTCGCGGAAGTAATCGGCGAACGGGTTGGCGTTACCGAAAGGGAAGAACGGTACCCTGTAGCCGCCCATCCAGTCCTGGACCATGCCCTTGACCGCGCCGGACTGCCCCTCGGCCTCGCCGTACAGCCTCTGGGCCATCCGCTGGTTGAGCTCCGTCTGCTTGCGGAACGCGTCTATCCACGTCTCCGTCGCACGGCGCGCGAAGTCGGTGTTGATCTCCTGCACCTCGGTCAGGTAGCCGCTCCAGATCTTGCCCGTCCGCTCGGCGCTGTGGGCCATCTGCTGGGCCGTCTCGTTCGCCTTCTCAACGTTCTTGGTCATCGCGTTAGCCAACTCGGTACCTCCTGTTTTGTAGCTTATTGCCTCTGGTATCTATGTGTACCCGGCACATAGAGGGATTAAACACCCTGAGGCAGATTTTTTCAAGGTTTTTTCGGTGATTGGCGGACGAGCTATGTTGTCCTGGTTACAAGCCGCGGTGGGTTGGCAGGGTATCTCACGGGGCGATCGTTCGCGAGAGGACCTCGCCCATGCGCTCGATCGCCCGGGAGATATTCGCGCGCGAGTTGGCGTAGGAGAAGCGGAGGTGGCCTTCGCCGTGGTGACCAAAGGCGGTGCCCGAGAGGCACGCGACGCCGGCCTCTTCGAGCAGCAAATCGGCGAGGGCGTCCGAGCCGTGTCCGGAGATCTGCGGGAAAACGTAGAAGGCGCCCTGCGGGGTGATGCATTCGACGCCAGGGAGCTCGTTCAGGCCCGAGACGATCAGATCCCTGCGGACGCGAAACTCGTCGAGCATCTCGTCGACGCTCTCTTGGGGCCCGCGCAGGGCTTCGAGGCCCGCGTGCTGGGTTGCCGCGTTGGTGCAAGAGTTCGAGTTCACCTGCAGTTTGGTTACGTGCTCGGCGAGGGGCACTGGCATGACGCCGTATCCGAGGCGCCAGCCGGTCATAGCGTACGTCTTCGAGAACCCGTCGAGGATGATCGTGCGCCCCGCGGGGCCGAGTTCTGGCTCGGAGGCGATGCTGGCGAACGGGGTCTCGTAGAGCATCCGGGAGTAGATCTCGTCGCTGAGGATGAAGATATCGGGGCGTTCGCGCAGGATATCGGCGAGCGCGGCGATGTCCTCCGGCGTAAGAACGCCGCCCGTCGGGTTTGCGGGCGAGTTCAGGATCACCAACTTCGTGCGCTCGCTCAGGCCCGCCCGGAACTCGTCGAGGTCGAAGCGAAATTCGTGCTCCTGGCGGAGCGGAACGTATACGGGCCGCCCGCCGACGAAGTTGACCATCGACCCGTAGATCGGGAAGGAAGGGTTGGGGATCAATACCTCGTCCCCCTCCTCGACCAGCGCGAGCGTGGCGAAGAACATGATCGGCTTCCCGCCCGGCGTGACGACGACCTGTTCGGGCAATACCTCTATGCCCCGGCTTCGCGAGACGTTTTCGGCGATGGCCTCGCGAAGCTCGGGGATACCGGCGGTCGGGGTGTAGCTCGTCGCCCCGGCGCGCAGCGCCTGGCACCCGGCCTCGACGATGTTGGCCGGCGTATCGAAGTCGGGCTCGCCGATCTCGAGGTGGATTATGTCGCGACCCTGGGCCTCCATCGCCCCGGCCCTGGCCAGCACCGAGAAAGCCGTCTCTGTTCCCAGGCGATCCATCCGCCCCGCAAGCCTCACACCGACGCTCCTTTGCTCCTGGCTGCTACTGCCTTCCTACATAACACGCCTAGGGCGGTTCGCGCCAGCCGAGGCGAGAGCCCCTGTGTTGGCCTGGCCCCACGCTCTCGGCGCGCACGAGAAACGCGATGCGCCCGAGGACGCATCGCGTGGTACCCCCGTTCGGGTTCTACAAGCCGGATTTCTTCGGCAAGCCCCTGGCGGTGATTGACGCCTCTGTCTCCCCCGCCTTCGCCTTCAGCGCGCCATCCCTGAAGACGCAATTGTTGAAGCGGTCGAGGTTCGGGTCGTAGTAGATGAAGTTGTAGCTGTTGGGACCGCAGACGATCAGGTCCCTCATGCCGTCGGCGGCCCGCAGGGTGTTGTTTCCCGAACCGCCCGTGATCCTGTCGTTGCCCAGGTTGCCCTTGACGACGTCGGCGTGCTTGCCGCCCTTGACCCAGTCGTCCCCGTAGCCGCCGTAGATCCTGTCGTTGCCCTCCTGGCCGTTCAGGTCGTCCCCCGCGCCCCTACCGGTAAGGTAGTCGCCGCCCTTCTTGGCGAACATGTTGTCGTACCTGTTGGTGCCATACATGGAGTCGGCCCTGTTGGTGCCGAAGCATTTGCCTCCGTCGCAACGGATCTTCTTCGCCAGCGCCACCCCGCCCCCCAGCAAGGCCAATGCCACCGTGACGATCGTGAGCCAGACTACCGCGCGTCGCATGCTCGGACCTCCTTTTTCCGGCGGGAAGGCGAACAGTCTCCGTCCCAACAATGCTACGAGAGTAGCTTAACGCAAAGGGATCGCGCGGCGCATCCCTCAAATGGACTATCTTTCGCACAACACACCCTCGGCTCACCGAGGCGGACTCACGCCACCTTCCAGGCTGTGACGACGAACGGTGGCGTTGATCTCCGCGCCCAGAAGCACTACGCAGGTAGAAAGGTAAAGGTAGAAGAGCAAGCCGATGGCCGCACCCAGGCTGCCGTAGGTCGTACCATAATCGGCGAAATTCGTAAGATAGACCGAGAACCCGAGCGAGGCGACGATCCACGAGAACACGGCCACAGCGGCGCCGAGGGTGACGAGCCGGTATGGCTGTTCGACGCTGGGGGCGAAGCGGTAGACGATCGAGAGCACGACAGCGACCAGCAGCAGGGCCACTGGCAGACGCAACCACGACCACAGGAGCACTACGACGTCATCGAGACCGACCAGCCCCGCGATCTGTTCCGCTAGGCTGGACCCGATCAGCATCGCGCCGGTCGCGGCGATGGTCGCGCCAGCCAGGGCGGGACCGAAGGCGATCAGGAGAAGTAGCCGTTTCCAGGCGGCGCGGGTCTCCTGCACTTCGTATGACGCGTTGAGAGCCTCGACGAGCGTACGTGCCAGAGTGTAGACGGAGTAGAGGGCAACCACCACCCCGAACGAGATCAGGCCGCCCCCCGCCTGGTCGCGAGCCTCATCGAACATTGGCGAAAGCTCTTCGAAGAGCCCGCCCTGGGCCGCAGGGCCGGCCCCGTCGAGCATCGGCTGAAACAGGTCGTCGGCGTGGAGCACTCCGAGCAGCAGGGCTACCAGGAGCATGAAAGGAAAGAGCCCGAACAGCCCACGGTAGGCTATGGCAGCGGCGTGGGTCGTCATGCGGTGGGATAGGAAGTTGCGGGCAGAGCGCTCGCCCAGCTCCACAACCCCGAGGCCACCCAGGCCCGCGGACCGCAAGCTAGTGCCCCCTGGGCCGGGCGTGCACCGCACCACCTGGCCCGCATCGCAGCCGGGGACAGGCCGCGCCGGCCACAACGACCAATGCCAGACCGAACGAAGCGTGATGCTGTGTGGCCATGACCTGGCTCCTTCCCTCGATCGGCTGACGGGGCCAGCCTTCCAGGCGCTAGTATCGTCTGCCCCGCTGGCGATCTATGTCGAAGTTGGCGGAGGAGGATACCGCCATCACGGCCATCACGCCGCACTGCACGGGGTCGCTCACCACCAGGTCGGCGGCCTCTGGCACGCTACCGGGCATGTTGAGGGAGAGAACGACGATCCCCTTGTCGCGGATCTCGTAGACGGCGCTGGCGACGTCTCCGCCCATCAGCGCGCCGGCGAGGACAAGCGCCACCGCCCGCGGCAGCCGCGCCACGGCCCGTACGGCCGCGGCAAGCTCCTCCTCACCGACCAGCGGGATGGTGTCGACCGAGATCTTCTCGCCGCGGATGTTGTGCCTGTCGGCCTCTGCAACCGCCCCCACCACCACCTGCCCTACCTGCGCCCCACCGCCCACCACGATAATCCGCTTCCCGTAGACGTTCTGGAAAGACGGCGCCGTCTCGACGGTCCGCACGATTGGCAGCGCTTTGAGGTCCCCGATCAGGGCTTCGGGGGCGCCGACGTCCTCGAGCTCGAAGTAGACCGTCGTACCGTCTTCGCGCCGCTCGGCGATGTCCACGTGGGTTATGTTCGCCCTGTGCTCCAGGAACACGTTGGTGAGCGAGTGGAGCACACCTGGCTCGTCTGGCGCCCGGACCATCAGGGCAAGATAGGCGTCTCTCCCGGCGCTTCCGCTCATGCCCCGGAGTGTATCCCCTGGCCGGTCGCCCATCCCGGCTATCCTCGCTCGATGCGGTCGATCGACTCCTTCTTCGCCCCGGTGGGGTCGGGCTCGGGCAGGTCGACACCGGACGGAAGCTCCAGCCCGAGGTCGGCCTCGTGATCGACGCGGAGCTCGCCGTGGACCATCGAGAAGGCGAGGACGTGCCCGCCGGCGGTCCTGTCGTCGGTGATGAAGTGGAAGTGGTATCCCGCGACGTTCAGGCCCTGGGCGTAGTCAGGAAAGCTGAAGCCGATCAGGCTGCCCTTCACGTCGCGCAGCTCGAAGGTAGGCTGATGCTCGACGACCCGTGCGAGTGGCGGGTAGGGCTTGCGCTGGCGGGGGACGCTCCGCGTCTTGACGTACTCGAATAGACCGTCGACGCGCACGGCGTGGCAGGAGTCCTCGCCCCTGGCGAGCTCGTCCAGGCGGGTGCAAAACGTGCCGAAATCAACCGGTCCGGTGAGCTCCTCCGCCAAGCCAGGCTCGAAGAAGGTGACGACCGCGAAAGGCGTCCTCGCGTCTTCGCCGATGGCGTAAGCCCTACCGTCCGCCTTTACCTGGTAGAAGTCGCCGTCGAGGGCGACCATCTCGCCGTCAAGCGCGTCGAGCGTGCCCAGGCCAAAATCTCCGCGCTCCCCCAGCTCCCCGAAGGTAACGTCTCCGTCGTACTTCCCCTCGAGCAAAGCGTCCACGGTCGAGGTCTGGAAAAGCGTGTGGTGGGGATGATCGCCGGCGCCCAGGTCGTCCTTCTTGAGGTGAGCGACGTGCAGGGCCCCCACCAGCGCGGTATCGATCGCCATGTCCTCCCCTCGGTTGGCCAGCTCGTTTGCGACGAATTATCCTCGATTGTGACGCACCAGGCTGCCGGAGATCCCCTTCCACGACCTCCGGCACAAGCGCGCCACGCTCTAGCAGTTCAAGAACGTCGACCCTACGGCCTGTCCGAGATGGTGGGGCACGCCCCACTGCCGTCACCTTGACGCCCACAGCTTCGGTGCTGCCCGACGGGCAAGAGGACGCTGCCGCGGTGACGGAGGATGCTGTTTCTAAGCCCGACCATCCAACGTGTCAAATCTCTACGCGACTCTACGCGACCTTGGCGAACCTCTGAGAACCCGACTTCTGAGACTGTCCGAAAAGTCCTGGAGATGCCCGGAACATAGCCCGACGAGGCACCGAAGGGGCGCCGTTCGGTCCGGAGCGTAGAAGCTCCGGCCCTGCGTCTTGCCCTTCGATCTCTTTAGGTTTGGCTTTCTATGAGAGTGCCCCCTAGTTACGAACCGTGAAGAACCACACCTTCTGCTGGAGGCCGTTTGAGGGGTCCAGGTCCTGGTCTAGGCGGTTGCTTGGCAGATCCCTTGCTCCCGTGGTAACCAGCGCCCTGTACCTGGTTCCGAGCTCTAGGTTGGCGTTGGGGTTCATGATCGCCCGCTTGGCCACAGCGTCGTAGCTCACCTGCGCCCCTATGGGGGTGGTCGTGCCCACCTTGAAGAGCTTGACGGTGTTTGCGTTTATTGTGTTTGCCCTCATGGCCTCCGAGAAGTAGGCGTTGATGTTGGTAGCGGGGGCCACGCCCGTGGCGTTCTCGACCGGCACCACCCTAGTTACTCTGGGGCTGCTGTCCTCGAAGGAACCTATCTCGCACTTGCCTCCCTGGGGCCTATTGAAGAGGCGCCGCTGGTCGGTGGTGATGTCTGTGCCGCAGCCGTTGGTGGCGCTGGGGATGGCGTTGATGGCGGGGCTAGCCGGCCTTAAGGCATGCGTTTGTGTGGGACCGCCGTTGTCCGCCAGGGCGTCGAGCTTGGGGTCGGTTGAGGGTTGGGAGTTGTTGGAAGCACTAAAGCCGCATGTGTCGGCGTCATCTATGTTGTAGCCTCCGTCGGCTATCGTCCCATCATTGCCTTCGGTGCAGTTACCGCCCAGGGTGGAGTTGGCCACTATCGTGTTCTTGAGCGTAGCCGTGCTCCCCTCGACGAATATGCCGCCGCCGTTACCAGCGCTATTGCCGGAAAAGGTGGAGTTGGTTACGGTAAGCGGGCCACCGACGTTGAGTATGGCGCCGCCAGCGCCACCGGCGCTATTGCCGGAGAAGGTGGAGTTGATCACGGTAAGCGGGCCAACGTCGTTCTCTATGGCGCCGCCATTATCGGTGGCGCTATTGCCGGAGAAGGTGGAGCTTCTCACCTCCACCTCGCCCCCGTTGTTAAGGAGGGCACCGGCAAACGTGGAGCTGTGGCTATCGGCCACGGTGAGGCTTCTCAGATTGAACACCGCACCAGGTTCCACCCGAAACACCGCACCGCTAGAGTTCTCCGCATCCTCGCCGCTGATGGTGATCTCGTTCTGCTGGCCGTTTATGGTAAGCCCAGCGTCGTCCGTGATGAGCAGATTATCCAGCTCTGAGCTCAGGGATATGGTCGCCTCCTGGCCCACGGCGAACACGATAGTGTCCAGCTCCGTGTTGCTGCCAGCGGCGCAGCCGTCTACCGCAGCATTGGAGTCGGCTGCCTGTATTGCTTCCCTCAGGGAGCAGTCCCCGTCGTCGTTCAGCTCGTCGACGGGGGTGGTTACCGTCAAGGAGGCAGCCTGAGCAGGGCGCGCAAGCACCACCGCCATCATTATTAGGCTCGCAGCCAGGGCCACCAGCACGAGCAGCACCAGCGGCGGCAGCCCGAAGGATTTCGTCGTTGTGGGCATGTGTCCTCTCACCACCTCCAGAAGGGCCGGGCTCGTCAGCCCCGCCGAGTTGCACAACGCCACCACGGTAGCAAGCATCGGCTACCAGCCACATCCCCCAAATGAGCTATCTTTGCGTTTGCATGGCGGTTGCTAGGGGTTGCTAAAATCCGAGAAAGTCCCTTCCCCGAAGTCGGGTGAATACGCGGCGTACGGGCGACGAAGGGTGTGGGCCGATGGGCCCTTCAGCGAAAACGCAACGCCCAGGTGATCACCAAGGTGCTGGTAAGGGACGCGTCCAACAGCCTCTAGGGCGGAGGAGAAGGACCTGGGCACCCAAGCATTCCGAAGGGGCTTGACCGTTGGTCCAGTCGCGGAGTCTGCGCCAAGTTTCGTCCCAACGAGAGGTCATCTTCGCGCCCACTATCTGTGTTCGGGTGCGCCGATCACGGCCAACGCTCCCGGTGGTGTCAAAAGCGCCCGTCGAACCAACCGGACGCTCCCATCCTCGTCCCATTTTTTGCGGTTTTTGCAGGATTTTCTTCCAGTAGGGGCGGTGGGACTCGAACCCACACTCCTTTTCAGGACACGGATTTTAAGTCCGATGCGTCTGCCGATTCCGCCACGCCCCCGCGCTTCTTGTTTCTCCAGGTGTCAGTCGTACTATGGCAGTTGGGACAAAGAAGAATAACATTGTCTCTGGCGTAGCCCTTGCCTGCGTCCACTCTGCGCATCTCCAACATTATCGGCTCGCCAAGCCAGCTGTCCAGCCCACAGATCTGACAAGCGTGGCCACGTTCTTCTATGAGCCTCAAGCGAACGGCACTCTTCCCTACAGGAAATCTCTCCCGCTTCTTACGAGCAACCGCATTCTTCCGAGCTTCGCCTCCGTCAACCGAGATGTGCCTCACCCAGGTGCATACGGTTCGCCAAGGCACATTGATCTCGCTTGCGATGCTTCTGTATCCGTAGCCAGACTTGCGCAACTCGATCGCTCGCGCGTACTCCAATTCTCTACCTTTATAGGGGCCGCGCATCCACATCCTTGTTCATACGAAATCCCCGCGAGTATGGTCCTCTGCCTCTGCCGATTGGGCTACGCCCCCGGCACGTCCGGGAGTATACCAGTCAGGTTTGCCGGTCCTGCGCGGTGCAACAACAGGCCTCGGGGTATGGCCTCTCCAGGCGTCCGAGGGTCCACCCGGCCACGGGGTTGGGGATGGCACCGGCCAGGTGGAGCGCGGTGAAGGCGTGGAGGCACTTGACGTGCCCGCCTTCGCGCACACCTGCCACCCGCGTTCCGTAGCGGGCGAGGTGCAGATCGTGGATCTCCGCTACCGTCGCTTCGCCGACGGCCTCGCCCGCGGCCCTGACGCCGCCTGCGGACTCCAGCCGCGAGATGGCCCTGTCTAGACTGGGGCAGGTGATCCAGAAGCTGGTCGGCATGTTGCGCGCCCGCTCGTTCTCTATGACGCTGGGAAGGCCAAAGGGGCAGCGGGCGGCGACGCGGAAGGGCCTCGGGGGGCGACCGAGTTGGCGCGAGACGGCTTCGCGATCTTCGAGGCTATCGGCCATCGGCTATTTCTCCGGAACGATGTACACCTTCTCGCCGGGTCGGATCATGCCGTAGCGCTCGCGGGCCGCGCGCTCTATTCCGGCCGGGGTGTTCAGCTCCTTCGCGAGCCGCTCCTGGGCGGCGTTGTGTACCTCGGCGTCGTGCAGCCTCTGCTCCAGGGCGGGGATCTCGGCGCGGCTGTCGAGTATCTCTTGCACGGGCGAGGCGTAGGAAGCGAGAAGGAGACCTACGAAGGCGGCGTAGATCAGCACCGCCAGGGGTCTCAATCTCCGGGGCACGCTCATCGCCTTGGGGCCTCCCTACCCTTCCTCTCCAACCGTAACGACCTCGATGACGTTCGTGGAGCCCGGCAGGGAGCCCGCGGTCCCGCCCGTAAGGATGATCTGGTCCCCGTCCTTGAGGTGCCCCGCGTCCCTGGCGGCCCGCACCGCCCCGTCAAAGCGCTCCTCCAGGGTGCCGGCCTGTTCTCCCTGTATGGCCGTGACGCCCCAGATAAGCGCAAGCATGCGTACCGTGTGCTCGATCGGGCTGACGGCGAGTATCTTGTTGGGCGGCCTGAAGCGAGCGATCCTGATGCACGAGAGGCCGGTCTGCGTCGAGGGCAGTATGGCCTCGGCTTCGAGGTCCTCGGCGAGCTCGCAGGCCGCGTGGGTGACGGCGTTGTAGCGGTCGCCCCGGCCCCAGGAGGCCGAGGCGGGGATGTCGCGACCGTAGTTTATGGCGCCCTCTGCGGCCTGGCAGATCCGGTCCATCTCCTGGATGCTCTGCAGGGGGTAGCGCCCTACGGCCGTCTCCCCCGAGGTCATCACAGCGTCGGCCCGGTCGAAGATCGCGTTGGCTACGTCGGAGACCTCCGCGCGGGTGGGTCTCGGGTTCTCGATCATGGAGTTGAGCATCTGGGTTGCGACGATGACCGGCTTCCCGAGGCGCCGGCAGCGCGCGATCATGCGCTTCTGCTCGATGGGGACTTTCTCGGCCGCGAGCTCGACCGCGAGGTCTCCCCGGGCAACCATTATCCCGTCGGAGACGCTAATGATGTCCTCGATGTTCTCTATGCCCTCGTGCTTCTCGATCTTCGAGACCACGGGCGCGTTGCCACCGAACTCCTTTATGCGCTCCTTGACCTCACGTACCTCGTCCCCCGTCCGCACGAAGGAGACCGCGACCCAGTCGGGATGCAACTCCTCCATCCCGAAACGCAGGTCCTCAATGTCCTTCGGCGTCAGGCCCTTGATGGAGAGGGATGAGTCGGGAAAGTTCAGGCCCTTGTGTGAGGAGACTGGGCCGCCCTCCAGGACCTTGCAGACCACCTCCCCTTCGTCGACGCTCTCGACGCGGAGCCCGATCAGGCCGTCGTCGATTAGCAGGCGGTGGCCCGGCCTCACGTCGTCGACGAGCCGTTCGTAGGAGGTAGAGAGCCGGCTCGCGTCGCCGACAAAGTCCCCGGGGGAGATGACGACCTGGTTGCCTTCGACCAGCTGAGTGCCGCCCTCGACCTCGCCGGTCCGGATCTTCGGACCCTGCAGGTCCTGCATGACGGCCACGTTGCGCCCCAGCTCCTTGGCCGCGGAACGCACGATCTCGGCGTTGTGCAGGTGCATATTGTGGTCGCCGTGGCTGAAGTTGAACCGGGTAACGTCTACCCCGACCCGGATCAGGGCCTCTATGTTCTCGCGAGAAGAGGTCGCGGGACCGAGCGTCGCGACGATCTTGGTCCTGCGCACCGTCAGATCCCCTCCCCGGCCCTGACCCTCGGATTGAACGCCATCCGACCAGGGTAATAGCCGGAGCCCTCGAGCCCTTCCTCTATCCTGAGAAGCTGGTTGTACTTCGCGACGCGGTCGGTGCGGGCGGGCGCACCGGTCTTGATCTGGCCCGCGTTGGTCGCGACCGCGAGGTCCGAGATCGTCGCGTCCTCCGTCTCGCCGCTGCGGTGGCTCACCATCGTCGTGTAGCCGGACTTTTGCGCGAGGTCCATCGTCTCCAAGGTCTCGGTGAGCGTGCCGATCTGGTTGACCTTTATGAGGATGGAGTTGCCGACACCCTCCTCTATGCCGCGAGCCAGGATCTTGGGGTTGGTGACGAAGAGGTCGTCGCCCACGAGCTGGACGCGGTCACCGAGCCGCTCGGTGATCATGGCCCAACCCTCCCAGTCGTCCTCGGCGAGCCCGTCCTCGATGCTAATGATCGGATACCGGTCGCACAGCCCGACGTAGTACTCGACCATCTCTTCCCGAGCCAGGGTTCTGCCCTCGCCGGCAAGGTCGTAAGAGCCGCCCTCGTAGAACTCGGACGCCGCCGGGTCGAGGGCGAAGCCGATCTGGTCACCCAGCGAGTACCCGCGTTCTTCCACGGCCTCGGCGATGAGCGAGAGCGCCGCCCCGTTGTCCTCCAGGTCGGGGGCGAAGCCACCCTCGTCCCCGATGCCGCCCGAGTGCCCGCGGTCCGCGAGCGTCTTCTTCAGGCCGGCGTAGATCTCCGCGACGGCCCTCAGCGCCTCCGCGAAGTCCTCGAACCCCATCGGAACGACCATGAACTCCTGGAAGTCTATGTTGTTGGAGGCGTGGGCGCCGCCGTTGAGGATGTTGGCACAGGGAACCGGCATCGTGTAGGCGCCGGGTCCACCGAGGTAGCGGAAGAGCGGGAGCGCGGCGGCCTCGGCGGCGGCCTTCGCCGCGGCCAGCGAGATCCCGAGTATCGCGTTGGCCCCGAGGCGGCCCTTGTTATCGGTGCCGTCGGCTTCGATCATGGCGAGGTCAAGGGCCCGCTGGTCGGTGACGTCCATCCCCACGACGACCTGGGCGAGCTCGCCGTCGACGTTGGAAACGGCGTTCAGCACCCCCTTGCCGCCGAAGCGGTCGCCGTCCTTGTCCCGCAACTCGACCGCCTCGTTCTGACCCGTCGAGGCCCCCGAGGGGACCGATGCCCGGCCCACGAACCCGCTCACCGTAGCGAGCTCCACCTCGACCGTTGGATTGCCCCTCGAGTCGAGGATCTCACGCCCGTGGACAGCGACGATCTCGGTCATCTTCCTCCCTTTTTCGAGCTGTCAGCCATCGGCTCTCAGCGATCAGCTTTTCGGTGGGTGGCATAGCCGAGGGGTGCTCCCATCGCCAGGTCCCCGGCGCTGGTTGGATCCACCACCGTCCGGTCGTCTCCTCCCGTTACGCGTCCCACCCTCAGGCTGACAACTGGCAGCTATGTATGTAACTCTACGCCCTTACCCGCTGCGGCGCCACAGTATGCAGCACGGGCGCCCCTACGCGGGCGGCTTGTAACCCGGCAGGTACTTCACGTCGCGCTGCTCGCGCTGCTCTTGCAGCCAGGCCACAAACTCCTCCGACTGCGCCTCGGTCGTGAGCTGCTCCCTGATCTGGACCTCGACCTCCGAGAGCGGCTGGGTGGCCTCTTCGCGTATCTCGGTGACCTCGATGATGTGGTAGCCGAACTCGGTCTCTACCGGACCAAGGATCTCGCCTTGCTGGGCGCCGAAGACCGCCTCCTCGAACTCGGGGACGGTCTCGCCCTGGCCGAGGCATCCGAGGTCCCCGCCCTGCTCGGCGCTGCCCGGATCCTGGGAATACTCCTGGGCAAGCTGGGCGAAGTCCCCGCCGTCCTCGAGCTGGCCCTTTACCTCCTGTGCCTGATCCTGCTGGTCTTTGTTGAACAGGATGTGCCTGGTGCACCGCGACTCGGGGGTGGTGAACTGGGCGGCCTTGTTCTCCTCGTAGAACCGCTCGACCTCCTCCTGGGAGGGCTCGGCGTCTTGCGCTACCCTCTCCTGCACCTTCTGCACCGGGAGTTGATCCCTGATCTGCGCGCGCAGCTGCTCCTCCGAGAGGTTGGCCTGCTGCAGGGCCGCCTCGAAGGCCGCCTCGCGGGCGACGTCCTGGCCCTGCGCCTGGGCCTGCTGGGCGATCTGGTCCTTGATGAGCTCGATCTCCTCGTCGACCTCGGCCTCGGAGACCGTTATGCCCTGCTCTTCGGCGTAGGCCTTGGCGATCTCGATGTCCACCAGCTGAGGCATGATCTGGGCCACGACCTGCTCGAACTGCGGCGAGCCGGGCGAGACCTCCCCGAGACCGCTCTGTTGGGCGAACTCCTGCACCTCTCCCAGGGTCACCTCTCCCCCGTCGAAGGTCGCAACCTTCTTCGAGGGCGACTCGATGTTGGCGACCGGCTCGGCCGGGCTGCACGCCGCGACAACCATCATGGGCACTCCGACCAGCACGCAGACCAGCCACGCCTTGTTGAGCAGGGAATTCCTCAAGACGACAGAGAACCTCGCTGTTAGAACGCCAAAAACGCCGCGATTATAGCACGGGGCTCTCGGCGACCGGCGCGCGAAGCGCAGGATCTACAGTCGCGGAAAGTGAAGCCGGGCGCGGTTGGTTCCTACATCCCCTAATCGAGCGGCCCCGCTAACCTTTCGCAGTTGGCGTTGTCCGGGGGTGTGCCCGTGGCAGGCTGGTCTTGGCCTTGGTCCACGCTTACGACAGTTCCAAAAAGTGCTCTAGGCGGCCGGGCGGAAAACGCGGAGCGCCGTTTCGGCAAGGGCGAGCGGGTCGAGTGCTGTGCCGCGCACGGTGACGCGGCCCTCCCGCCCGCCGACCGCGCCCTCGGTCTGCTCGCGCAGGTCGCGGACTTGCGACTGCCTGGCCGTAACGCCAACGACCGAGAGGGTACCGGAGCGGAAGTTTACGGAGCTCGCGCCCGCCTCCCGGGCCAGGATCTTCACGCGCGAGAGGCCGAGCAGGTTCAGGGCCGGCTCGGGCAGCTCCCCGAAGCGGTCGGTCAGCTCCTCCGCGAGGTCGTCCACCTCGGCCAGCGACGAGAGGCCCGAGGCCCTGCGGTAGAGGTCGACGCGTTCGATCTCGTCCAGCACGTAAGCCGGCGGCAGGTAGGCATCGAGCGGCAGCTCGACTATGACGGGCCGCGCGTCGCGACGCTCCGGCGCCTCGCCCCTTGCGGCCGCGACCGCCTCTTCGAGCAGGCGCAGGTACATCTCGAAGCCGACGGCGGCTATGTGGCCGGATTGCTCGGCGCCGAGGAGGTTCCCCGCGCCCCGGATCTCGAGGTCCCGCATGGCGATTGCGTACCCGCTGCCGAGCTCCGTGAAGTCCATGAGGGCCTCCAGGCGCTTCTGCGATTCGACAGTGGTGCCAAGCGGCGCGAACAGGTAGGCGTAGGCCTGCTCGGTGGAGCGCCCGATCCTGCCCCGAAGCTGGTAGAGCTGCGCCAGGCCCATCGTGTCGGAGCGATCCACGATCAGGGTGTTCGCGTTCGCCACGTCGAGCCCGCTCTCCACGATGGTCGTCGTCACAAGCACGTCCGCCTCGCCCCCGAGAAAGCCGCGCATCACGTCCTCCAGAGCGCGCTCGGGTAGCTGGCCGTGCGCCACGACGAACCTTGCCTCGGGCACGAGGGAGCGCAGACGCTCCGCGACCTCGTCTATGGTCTCGACGCGGTTGTGCACGAAGAAGATCTGTCCCTCGCGGCCGACCTCCTGCTCGATAGCACGCCTTACCAGGTCCTCGTCGTAGGGTCCGACGTGGGTGAGGATGCTCCTGCGTCCCACCGGCGGCGTCTCGATAACGCTTATGTCCCTTAGGGAGGCGAGCCCCATCTGCATGGTGCGAGGGATCGGGGTCGCCGTCAGCGTGAGGACGTCGACCGAGGTCCTGAGCTCCTTTATGCGCTCTTTGTGCCTGACCCCGAAGCGCTGCTCCTCATCCACCACGACTAGGCCAAGGTCGTGGGGCACGACCTCCGTGCTGAGGAGCGCGTGCGTCCCGATTAGCACGTCGACCTCACCCGCTGCGAAGTCGCGCAGGATGGACCTGCGCGCGGCCGGCGTCGTGAAGCGCGAGAGGCTCTCGACGCGCACGGCGAAGTTGCCGAGCCTCTGCTCGAAGGTCCGCTGGTGCTGCTGCACGAGAATCGTCGTCGGCGCCAGCATCATGGTCTGCTTGCCGGCCAGGGCGGCTTTGAACGCGGCCCGCACAGAGACCTCGGTCTTCCCGAAGCCGACGTCCCCGCACACCAGCCGGTCCATGGGGTTGGGCCTCAGCATGTCCGCCTTTACCGCGGCAATGGCGGCCTCCTGGTCAGTGGTCTCCTGGTAAGGGAAGGTCTCCTCCAGCTCGCGTTCCCACTCGCCGTCCCCGGGAAAGGCGAAGCCAGGCGTCGAGGCCCTTGCCGCGTAGAGCTGCAGGAGCTCCCCAGCCAGGGCCTTGACCCTGCTGCGGACCCTGTCGGTTACCTGCGCCCACGTAGACCCACCTAGTTTGTCGAGGCGCGCGACGTCGCTGCCCACGTACTTGTGCAGCAGCTCCATCTGCTCGTAGGGGACGAGCAGGGTGTCTCCGCCCCGGTAGGTCACCTGCATGTAGTCGCGGGTGGTACCGAGCACCTCCCGCGCCACGAGGCCCTCGAAGCGGCCTATGCCCTGCGCGGCGTGCACCACGAGGTCCCCGGTCTTCAGGTCCGCGAACGACCCGATCGAGCGCCCAGGACGCCTGCGCGCCTCGCGCCTCCTGCCAAAGAGCGAGTCCCGGCGGACGACCGCGAACCCGGCCTCCGGGTAAGCGAACCCCTCCTCGACCTCGCGCCCCACCGCGTAGAGCCCCGGCTGGAGGCCGGCGTCCGCCCGCTCCGCCTCGCGCATCGCGCGGTTTATCTCGCCGAACGCGTATACCGTTCGCCTGGCCTCCCCCGCCGAGGCGCAGGCTACGAAGACCGCGAGACCTTCCTCCACCAACGCGTCGAGGCGCCTGGCCGCCTCCCTGAGGGTGTCGGCGTAGGCGGCGACCGGCGGCGCGGAGACAACCTCCCCCGCCTCTCCGGTGGTGAACTCGACGCCTGGCTCGGGCGTCACGGGGTCGTAGAGCCCGCGCACCAGGCCCTCGAGATCCTCCCGAATGACTTCCTGCGGTTCCTCGCGCCACACCTCGACGCCGTCGGGCAGGAGCCCCCGCGGCGAGACGGGATCGAGGTCGAGCAGGAGCCCGTCGAGCCCGGGGACGCGCACGCCCCTGCGAGCCTCCTCGGGGAAGCCCTCGCCCGTCGCGGCCAGAGCCGCGAGGTCGCCCTCGCGCGCTGCGTAGACCGTCACGGACTCCAGCTCCCTGACGACGCGCTGGGTCGCGAGCGAGATGCCGCGCACGCTCTCGATCTCGTCCCCCCACCACTCGACCCTGACCGGCGAGCGACGGGTGCTCGGGAAGACGTCCACGATGCCGCCGCGCACCGCGAACTCACCTGGCCTGGCCACGCGGTCTACCCGGTCGTAGCCGAGCTCCACCAAGCGCTCGAGCGTCGCGTCGAGCTCAATCTCGATCCCGCCGGCAAGCTCCAGCGGCTCGTGCAGCGGCGTCCGTTCCATGAACGCGACGGGTCCCGCCACGACCACCCGCGCCGCCGCCATCGAGCGCAGAGATCTTTGTCTCCGCCCGACGCGGGTAACGGCCGGCTCGAAGACGTCGCCGTAGGCAACGCCGCGAGACGGCAGGTGGACCACGGCATCGTCCGTGAAGCAGGCCGCGTCGCGCGCGTACCTCTCGGCTTCCTCCTCGCTCGAGGCAAGCAGCAGCACGGGCCGCTCGTTGTTGGCAGCCAGGTAGGCGCGTATCCGCCGCGGCGCCTGTAGAGATCTCGTCCGTGTGCTCTCGCTCACCGGACGATTCTACCGCTGTTTGCGCGTTCCCAAAGTATTAACGTCCACGCCGCCCGGGTCCTGAGATAATCCCCCTGGACGAGAGAGAAGGAGGCGAACCCGTGTCTGTTCTGGAAGACCTCAACGAACGGGGCAAGGGCAGGCTGCCTGGCCTGATCGGGCTCCAGGTCCTCGAGGCCGAGACGGGACGGATCGAGACCCGCCTCGAGCTGCGCGACGAGCTGCTGGCCCCGAACGGCTACCTGCACGCCGCCTCTATCGTGGCCCTGGCGGACACATCCTGCGGCTACGGCACTTACATAGGCCTGCCAGATGGGGCGGACGGTTTCACGACCGTCGAGCTGAAGACCAACTTCCTGGGCACCCGGCAAACCGGCGTTATCGGGTGCGAGGCGCGCCTGGCCCACGGCGGCCGCACCACGCAGGTCTGGGACGCGACCGTCACCGCCGAGGACGACGGCAAGCCTCTGGCCCTTTTCCGCTGCACGCAGCTGATCCTGTACCCCCGGTAGCGCTACCCGGAGGGATCGCTGCCTCCTGCTCCGGGCACCCAGGCGACGGCGTCCGCGGCGACGAGGCTTCCGGGGACCAGCGGAGGCCCGACGCCGAGAGCCGTGCCCGTCGGGACGCGGCCCCCGAAAACGCTGCCCCAGACGGAGAATACCTCCCCGAGACGCGACAGATCCGGCAGGAACAGGCGCAGCCGCACCAGGTTGTCCAGCCCCGTCCCGGCGCGGGCGCAGATCTCCTCGATGCGCCGCAGGACGACCTCCATCTGGGAGGCGGCTGGCAGGCCGAGATCGGGATACAGGGGATCGGGCAGGCCCTGCGGATCCAACCCTCGTTCGTCCACCGCCAGCTGTCCCGAGACGTACAGCAGGTCGCCGGCGAGAACGGCGTGCGCCTCGCAACCGGGCGGGCCAGGCAGGTCGTCGAGGACAAGCCTCCCTGGCCCTTGCGCCGCGCTCCGGGTGAGCAGGTCAAGGACCACCTCGACGCGGCAGCCCCTGCAGGCCAAACCGGCGCCCGGCACGACGGTTCGGGCCGGGGGATGCGCAGCGAACCGGTCCCTCCAGGCCTCCTCGAAGCCCACGAAGTCATCCCTGTCCGCCAGGAAGACGGTCGCGTGCACCGCGCGAGAGAAATCGCTCCCCGCGGCCTCGGCCGTCTCAGATAGCCGCCGCAGCAGGTATTCGGTCTGGGCCCTCGCGGGATAGCCGTACCAGAGCGCCGGATCCACGCGCGCTTCGGGGGCGACCGCGGACCCGTCCCTGCCCTTCCAGTCGGTTGGCAGCTCCCCGGAGAGGTAGACCCGGTCGCCCGCCCTGACGCCGGCGGGGAAGGCCCGATCCTCCTCACCGGGCGGCATGATCGTCTCCCTGTCTCGCCTCGTCGAGGCCAGGGCATCCATCCCGACCAGAGCGCCCGCCAGAGGCAGGCGGCGAACGGCTACCGCGACGGAGGCCGGGATTCCGGAAGGGAAGCGCTCCTGCCTAGCCTCCATGTAGCGGGTAATGGAGATGCCGGACCATTCGCTGCCGGCCGGCCAGTCCCCGGGCCCGACGAACCACTGGTCGAGACGCAGCACGTCGCCCGGCTCGACGCCCGAGCCTCGCAAGCGACGTTCCAACTCGGTTAGTAAGGCCTCCGAGTGCCGCGCCAGCGGGTCGGAGTGGTGCGGGAAAGGATCGGAGCTGGTATCAGGTAGTATCCCGCCCAGGAACGTCGTGTCGCCGGTTCTCACGCCTGGGACGAACGGCAGGCGACCGGGCTCCCCGAGACGCTCCAGCATCACGCCGGGGCAAAGGTCTGCTGCGGCAGGTGCCTCCTCATGTCTCCGGTACCCCGCGCAGCTTCCCGGGATTCATGAGGTTCGCGGGATCGTAGGCGGCCTTGGCCCGGTAGATCTCCTCCCACAGCTGTTGCTCGTGACCGCCGTCCTCCAGGACGTAGGTGTGGGGGTCCGCGACGACCACCCCTATGCTCCAGAAAAAGTCTATGGTCTCCCGTACCTGATCGGCGCTCTTGTAGCGCAAGAGCGGCAAGGCGACCGGGTTGACGTCTCCTCCCCACCTGGCGTACTCGAAGTGGAACAGGATCCCGTCGCCGTAGCGCTCCCTCACTGCGACGACCTGCTCCTCCAACCTGTCCCGGTCGAAGACGCACTGCAGGTAGGTCCAGGCAGGGTCAATCTTCCTGGCCCAGAGGGTGGTGTGGTTCCAGGAGAGGTCCGAGAGCATGGGGTGCTTGCCGTAGGGCAGCTCACGGTACACCTCGCCCCCGTATTGCGCGGCCAGGTCGGAGACGTCCGCTTTATTCTCCTCCGCTATCCACAGCAATGCCTGGTCCCTCTCGGGGCTCTCGAGCGTGCGATGGGCCTTCAAGAGGGTGCCGATAGCGGCCTCGGAGATCGAGACCAGCCGCTTCTTGATGCTCTCGTCGTGCGTGAGGTCGTCGCCGAAGCGCAGGGCTTCGAGCAACCCTGGGAAGGTTACGATGAGCTGGATCCAGTCCGCCCGCGGCACCAGCGGTAGGGTAACCTCCGTGATAACACCGGTCGTGCCGTAGGCGTGCAGCACGCCGTCCAGATCCCCGCCTTCGAGGTCGAGGACGCGGGGAGACTCCTCGTTGGTCACCAGACGGAGCCCGAGTACGTTCCCGTCCCACAGGTTTCCGTAGGCGGTCGAGCCAATACCCCCCGATCCGCCCGCGACGAATCCTCCCACGGTGGACTTCAGGTAGGTGCTCGGCATGATCCGAAGCTCCAGGTCGCTCTCGCGCGCCTGCCGCTCCATCTCGCCCATGCGGGCGCCGGCCTGGGCCCTGATCCGGCCGTCCCCGACCTCCAGGATCTGGTTCATCCTGGTCATGTCCAGCACGACGCCGCCCCTGAGGGGCACCGCCTGACCGTAGTTGCCGGTGCCAGCCCCCCTCACCGTAACGGGGACGCCGTGCTCTCCGGCTATCCGCAGCACGGCCTTGACATCTTCCTCATCCTCGGCGAACACGCCCACGTCAGCGATCCTGTCGTCCAGCTGCTCCTGCAGGATCTGCGAGTAACTGTAGAAATCCCGCGAGAGCCGCTGGCGCTTTTCGCGGTCCGTTACGATCTTGCCTTCCCCCAGTGCTCTTTTCAGCTCGTCCATGAAAGCCATCGATCCTCCGTCTACTCGGAGACAAATCGCAGTGCAGAGAACTCGAGCAAAGCCCTCCTGGTCAGCCGCACGGCGTCCTCGAAGTACGCGCGGCCCTCCTCGGCGTTCGCACCGGACGGATCTCCGAGCACACCGTCCGCGGCGAGGTCGCCGGAAAGCCAGGCGACACTCTGGGGTCCGGCGAAGGCGAGTAGGCCTTCTCCGTCGAGTAGCTTGTGAACGCGGCCGGTCGCTGCGCCAAGGTCCACAAGCTCCGGGCGCAGGTGGAGCATCACGGAGGTCTCTAGCCTGCCGGCGTGAATGCCGTAGCGGATCTCGTCCGGATCTATCTCCGGGCTCTTTGCCTCGCCGAAGACGACGGACAACGGGTTGAGGGCGGCGACCATCAGGCCGTGACGGACCCTGATGTCCCTGGCGGCCACGCCGAGGAGCGCCAGGTTTCCGCCGTGGGCGTTGAGAAACGCGAGCCGCGAGAACCCGGCCCGCGAGACGCTCCCGGCGATCTCGTCCAGCACCCGTAGCAGGGTCTCGGACCCGAGCGTTATGGTGCCGGGGAAACGGATGTGCTCGTTGCTCTTCCCGTAGGACAGCGTCGGCAGCCTCCAGACGAACGGCGGCTCCCCCGCGTCGACGGCGGCCGCTAACGCTTCGGCCATCAGGGCGTCGGTTGCGAGCGGCAGGTGCGGGCCGTGCTGCTCTACGGCGCCGATCGGCAGGAGCGCGACCGCGCCCTCCGTTGCTACCTCCGGCACCCTCGGGGCCGGAAGGTCGGGCAGGTACGGCACGCTCAGGCTCCTTCCCGGTCAGCTTACCCGCGGCCGGCTCAGTATAGCCAGGGGAAGTGCCTCACGTGATCGAGGCTATCTGCTCGGCCGAGATCTCCTCGTACTGCCTCCCTGGTCTGGCCCCGGCCGAGAGGGACTCGAACCTTGGCGCGAGGATCCGCACGGTTACGTAGTAGCCGATCCCCGCCGCGAAGAACGTGACCAGCGGTGGCACGAACTGCTGCGGCACGACGTTGTAGATCCCGGCCCCGATAAAGATCCAGGCCACGGCCACGAGGTTGAACCCCCAGGTGTACCAGTAGGGCCCGTCCCGGTCGAAGAGCGCGAGCACGTCGATGCGCATCCGCTTGATGGACATGTAGTCGAAGATGAGGACCCCCGCCACAGGCACGAACAGGGTCCCGACCGCGAAGGCCAGCTCGCCGAACCGGTTGATGATGCTCTCGGGGAAAAGCGAGAGCGCGACGCCGCCGACGCTCACCACCAAGGTTGCCCAGAACCTCCCGACGTTCGTAAAGGCGTTGGAGATGGCGAGCCCCCCCGTGTACAGGTTGAGCACGTTTATCGTCCAGTTGTCCAGCACGACGACGACCAGCACGAGAAACAGGATGATGCCGCTGCTGGTCACGGTGGTGATCACCTCGAAGGTGTTGTCCACCTCGCCGCGGGTGGCGGCCGCCCCGTAGGCGCCAAAGATGGACGTCACGGTTACGCCGACGAAGGCGGCGGCCAACGTCCCGAGCCACATATCGAGCCTGGTGCTCGAGTAGCGGCAGAAGTCCGCCGCGTCGGTGGTCAGGTTGATCCAGGTGGCCAGCTGCGAAGTAAACCAGACCACGAACACCCCCCAGGCCCAGCCGACCTCGCCGCCGTAGCTGAAGACCTCGGCCGGCGCGAACCCCGGCTCGTCGTGCGTCGCGAGCACGATGAACAGGATCGTCAGGATGACTATCTTGGCGGGGAAGGCGAACCGGGAGAGGTTCTTGAGGAACCCGTAACCGAAGAGAGCCACAGCCACCTGCAGTACCGCGAACACGAGGCTTACCGTTACGAGGGATACTTCCACCCCGAGCCAGGACTGGAAGACGGCTGTGATGGCGACGGCCCCCGCGATGGTCTGCAACGCGAAGAAAAAGATGGACCCGATGACGCGGACCACGGAGGCTATCCACTTCGCGCCACGGATCCCGAAGGTCATCCGCGTCGACACGAGACCGGGGAGCCCGTAGTCGACGCCAACGGTCGCCATGATCAGGTACGGGATGTAGACGACCAGCACGCCGAGCGTGATCGCCGTGACCGCGGCCCAGAACGAAAGCCCCGCCGCCACGGCGAGCCCAGCGATGAGTATCTGGGCCGGGTTGATGATGAAGTTGACGACTATGAAGAAGATGTCGTACGACTTGACGGTCTTGAGGTGCTCGGGTATCGGTTCCACGCCGAACTGCTCGACGCCCTTCGGTTGGCGATACTTTTGCGCCAACCGATCAGTCGCAGCTTCCCTCTCCACCATCTATCCTCCCAGATCACGCTACCCAGCAGGCAACCTTCATTGTAATTAGGCGCATGAGTTACACGCAACGCGAGCCGGACGTCCGGTTGCCGCCGGCCGGGGCGTCATCCGGCCTGGCGAGCGTGGTCCGCGCCCAGCCCCTCGGCGGAGATATCTTCGAGGGTTCTGCCCCTCGTGGAGAGGCCGAACACCAGGATCGCGAGGACGCCGGCTGCCAGGACCGCCGTGGTCATAAGGAAGACCCCGCCGAAGCCTATGGAACCGTAGGCCAGCCCGATGGCTATCGGGGACAGGATACCGCCGACCCTTCCGAAGGCCGAGGCGGCCCCCATCCCGGTGGAGCGCACGGCCGTCGGGTATACCTCCGGGGTGTAGGAGTAGACGGCCGCGTAGGTGCCGTTCATGAAGAAGGAGAGCAGCACGCCGAAGGCGATGATGCGGGCGGGGGTGTCGGCGGTGGACATCAGGAGGGCCGCGACGGCGCCGCCGGTCAGGTACAACCCCATCGTCCACTTGCGGTCCAGGTACTCCCCAACGAAGGCGGCGGTGTAGTACCCGGGGATCTGGGCGACGTAGATCGCCAGCGAGAACGCGAAGCTGTCGGCGATCGAGTATCCCTGTTGCACCAGGAGAGTCGGTATCCACGTAAAAAAGCCGTAGTAGGAGAAAGTGATCGCGAACCAGATAGCCCAGGTGCTCGCGGTGACGCGGGCCAGCGCTCCCCTCCACAGCGAGAGGAGGTTCGAAAAAACGGACCCCGAGGGGGTCGAGCTTGCCGGCGGGACCTCGACCTCATCGACCAGGGGCAGCGGTTGCCCGGTGCGGCGTTCGATCTCCTCCTCGAAGCCACTCACCACCCGCTCCGCTTCCTCGCCGCGGCCGTGTTCGAGGAGCCAGCGCGGGGACTCCGGTATCGAGCGTCGCCACCACAGGATCATGACTATGGGGACGGCGCTTATGACCTGCACCCAGCGCCAGCCGGCCGGCACGTTGGGGACTATGAGGTAGCCAAGGAGGGCGGCGAGTACGAACCCGAAGGAGAAGAAGCCAGCCAGCGCGCCGATAAAGCGCCCGCGGAAGCGGCCCGAGACGAACTCTGACAGGAACGGCGCGATGATGGCGCTCTCGGCCCCCGTGCCGAAGCCCGCCACCACCCTCGACCAGAACAGGAAGCCCCAGGAAGGGGATAGCGCGGCCACCAGCGAGGCGCCGGCGTAGATCCCGAGGGCCCAGATCATGACCTGCTTGCGTCCGATCAGGTCGCCCAGCACCCCGGCAGAGAGCGCCCCGAAGAGGTAGCCGATAAGCACCGAGCTGCCGAGCAAACCGGTCTGTCCGGACGAAAGGGCGAAGACCGCCGTCGCCGAAGGCAGGATGAAGGCGACCAGGGCCGCGTCCATGCCGTCGAAGGTGTAGCCCAGACCTCCCTGAAACAGGAGCCGCCACTGCGGACGCGCCATCGGGAGCCGCTCGAGCCTCTGCAGAACGCTCACATTTTCGCTTCCCGGGCCAGGTGGGCCGGCAGTGGACGCTTCATCGGTCTCCGAGGTCGTTCTTTACGATCCTGCCGCCCTTCATGATCAGCTTGAGGTTGGTCGGTTCCTGAAATACGGACATATCTTCCAGGGGGTTCCCGTCGACCACAAGGAGGTCAGCGAGCTTGCCGCTCTGCACCGTTCCGATCTCGCCTTCCAGGCCGAACAGCTCGGCGTTGGTCCTGGTTGCTGAAACCAGGCTCTCCATCGGGCTCATTACCTCGGTCTTGATCTCGAGCTCGCGCGCCTTGCGCTCCTGCAAGGGCCCCAGGAGATCGGAGCCAGAGGCGATCTTCGCGCCGGCCTCGTAGGCGAACCGGAGCGCCCTGATGCCTACCTCGCGCGCCTCGTCTATCTTGCGGATCACGGCGTCAGGAACGCCGAAGCTCTTGCCTTCGTCCGAGAGCGCCTCGTAGGTGACCAGCGTCGGCACCAGGTAGGCCCCCGACTCGGCGATCAGGCGCGCCGTCTCCTCGTCGATCAGGTTGCCGTGTTCTATCGAGCGGACCCCCGCGTGCAGGCAGTTCCTCACGCTACCGTCGTTGTAGGCGTGTGCCATGACGTAGGTGCGGGCCGCCTCGGCCTCTTCCACGGCCGCTCGCAGCTCCTCGAGGGAGTACTGGGTCGCCGAGAGCTCGTCGGCTGGCGACATCGCGCCGCCGCTCGCCATCACCTTGATCTGGTCCGCCCCGAGCCTGAGCTGCTCGCGCGCTGCGCGTCTCACCTCGGCAACCCCGTCGCAGACCACGGAGCGCATCCCGGCCGTGGGGCAGATGATCTCAGGCGGCTGGGTCTCGCTCATGCGCCGCCAGTCACCGTGCCCGCCGGTCTGCGAGAGCGGCCTGTCGCTCACGAGAAGCCGCGGTCCCTGGACTATCCCCTGCTCCACGGCCGCCTTGAAGCTCCAGTCCGTCCCGCCCGCGTCGCGCACGGTCGTGAACCCCTGCATCAGCGTGTCCTCGAGAATCCGCGCCATCAAGAGCGCCGTCAGGTTGGAAGGCCGCTCTCTGTGCTGGTCGAGAATGTTGACGTCGACGGCCCCGATGTGGACGTGAGCGTCGGTTAGCCCCGGCAGGAGCGTCATCCCCGCGCAGTCTACGGCGACATCGTACCGGCCGTCAGGGACCGATTCCCCGAGATGGACGGCCTTGATCCTCTCGCCCTCGACGACGACGGATGCGCGGTCGTGTGGCTCGGGTCCGGCGCAGTCTATAAGGAGCGCGTTCGTGAATAGCGTGCTCTCGGCCGTCCTGTTCTCCCCATCCTCGCCGCTCGGTCTGCGTGCTGGTTCGAAAGTTACCCCTCGGCCGGACCAGACGCAACCGCGGCCCGGACATCCGGAGCGAAGGTTGGCCGTGGGTAGGACGCGGCTAGTCAGCCGTTGCGAGCGCTCACGCTTCGGCCCTCTCCCTTCCGCGCAGGCGCAGACCGGTGACGAGTGAGACGCTGTAGAGGATGATGCCTAGTCCCAGGAGGGTCCCCAGGCCGAACGGCTCATCCAGGAGCAATACGCCGAAGATAAGG
This sequence comes from uncultured Rubrobacteraceae bacterium, assembly GCA_963800975.1. Classification (GTDB taxonomy): domain Bacteria; phylum Actinomycetota; class Rubrobacteria; order Rubrobacterales; family Rubrobacteraceae; genus JALYGY01. The sequence goes on from CAWDDB010000008.1 coordinate 873,697, forward strand.
CCAAAGATCGGCACCAGGAGCGTCACGGTGGAGGTGCTGGTCGGGCCGACGTTGCGGATCAGGCGGTAGTAAAGCATGTAGGCCACCGCGGTAGAGAGCAGGGCTAGCGCGAGCACCGAGAGAATCGCGGTCGCGGAGGGCCGTACTTCGGGGATGCCCACGGCGGCAAGCGGCAGCATGATCGTCGTGGCGGCGATCTGCTGGCCAACGGCTATCGTCAGCGGGGGCATGCCGACGAAGGTCCGTTTGGCGTAGACCGCGGCAACGCCGTAGGAGAGCGAGGCCGCGAGCATTGCTCCGACCGCGAGCAGGACGGCCAGGTCCAGTTCGACGGGATCCCACCCTACGAGCACCGTCACGCCTACCGTGCCGAGCAACACCCCGAGGATTTTTCGCGTCGTCAGGGCGTCGCCCATCCAGACCGCCGCCACGATCGCCGTGAACATAACTGTCGTGGAGTTCAGGATGGCCGCGAGCGAAGCGGTCAGGTAAAGCTCCGCCGCGCTTATGAGGGAGAATGGGAGCGCCGCGTTTACCGTGGCCAGGAGGAAGAATTGCTTCCAGCGACCTCGCAGCTTCTGCAGGCGCCCCAGGGCCACCGCCGCGATGACGAGCGCCACCGCCGCGAGTCCCACGCGCAACTCCACGAGAAAGACGGGCCCGAGCTCGGGCACGGCAACGCGGATAAAGATGAAAGACGCGCCCCACAGCGCTCCGAGCAGGAGCAGCGCCCCGAAGTCGCGCGCCCCCACCTACGCCGCCGCCACGGGGCGGCACACCTTGCACGGACGGTAGCCGGCCTCCGTGGCCTTCCTGACGCTGCGGAACGTTCGGCGGTTCTCCGACCGTATTCTCTTCGCGTTGTGGCAGGTGGCGTGGCAGACGACGCCGGTGGTCGGCGTCGCCACGTAGGGCGAGCCGGAGATCTCCTCCGGCGAGACGCCCTCGGCCCTCAGCAGCCTGACCTTCTCGCCGGCCCCGAACGCGTAGTTGCCGGTGCTCCCATCGTTGCGGACGACCCTGTGGCACGGGACGAGCAGCGGGATGGGGTTGTTCGCCATGACGTTGCCGACGGCCCGCGAGGCACCGGGGGATCCCGCTTCGCTCGCCACCCAGCCGTAGGGACGTACCTCGCCGCGCGCGATGCCCTTTACCGCCTCTAGCACGCGCCGCTGGAACTCCGTCGTACCGCTCAGGTCCACAGGCACCTCCACCCGCTCGCCGGCGAGCGCCGCCGCCACCCTCTGCGAGAGATCCGTGACCTCGTCGCTTCCCAAAGGCGTGACGAACCTGCCGAACCGATCGCGGTACCCCCTGGCAAACTCAGAACCCGAGACGGCGGGGGCGAGGTACCGTATCCCTTCCCGCCCGGCCGCGACGTACACCGGCCCGAGCGGGGACTCGACCGTGAAATAGGAATCGGTCGAGCCGGCCAAGACGCCGTCCACCAACACGTCCGGCTCCTGCTCAGGCGTGATCCACGAGGCGCTCTTGCGCAACGAGGAGATCACGCGCCCGGTCTCGTGGTTCCGGTAGGTTTCGTTCATCAGCGACCACCTCCTGGTTCCTGCACCAATAGCTTCCTGAGGCGGATCAGGCCCCTTCGTACGAGCGTCTTCGCGGTTCCCTCGGGCCACCCGGTCGCGGCACTGATCTCCGCGTAAGGCAGGTCCTGGAGGTAGCGCAGGCTCAGCGCGATCCGCTGCTTCTCGGGCAATCTCTGCAGCGCGTCCAGGACGTCCATGACGTCCTCGCGTTCCGCGTCGTGCCCGGTGCCGCCTAGGGCGGAGATCTCCTCCACCGGCACCTCGCGCCTCTGTCGCAAGCGGTTGCGGGCGACGTTTAGTGTGATGGAGTACATCCACGGACGCAGCCTCATCGCGCGCAGGCGCGCTTCGGGGTAACGCCCGAGCGCCCCGAAGGCGCGCTCGAACGCGTCCTGCACCGCGTCCTCCGCGGCCCGCTCCTCGCGCAGAACGGAGAACGCGTAGCGGTACAGCTCGCGGTAGTGTCGCTCGACCAGGGCCCTTGGCGCCAGGGGATCCCCCTCCGCCAGCCTTTGCGCGAGCGGATCTAGGCCCTCCGCCAGGTTGTGCTGTCGCGTCGTCGTCTCCATACCCCTTACAACACCCGAGCAGCCCAGAAAGTTTCACTCTGGCGCGCGAATTTCCCGGGCACGCCGCGAACGCTCCTGCCTACAGCGTGTCCGCGCCGGGCGCCGGAGCCTGCCCGGCCAGAACCTCGTAGTGCCGAACGGTCGGCTCGAAGCCCATCAGAAACCGCTCGTCCTCCGGATAGTACCTGGCCGTCTCGGGATCAGGGCCGGCGAAGCCCTCCACCGCCCGCATGGACTCCCAGAAGGAGACCGTCAGAAAATGCGCCTCATCGCCCTCGATCCTGCGCAACAGGTAAACGCCACGGCTCCCCTCCGTCGCCCGGTAATCCGAGAGGCCGGTCTGTTCCAGATACTCGTGGTACTCGTCGGCCATCGCGGCAGCGGTCACACCGTGCCAGATCCTCACGATCATGGTCCTCCTCAACTTGGTGTTCGTCTCAGACAAAGGCCCTAACCAACGCGGTGGTGACGGCGGCAAGCAAGACGGCGACCAGCACCGGCGCCCGCAACGCGAGGGCGACGGCGGCCACCGCCACCCCGGCCGCCCGCTCGTCCACCACGAGCTGCCGATCCGCCCCGAAGGTCTCGGTCACCACGAGGGCCGCGAGCAACGCGGGCGCGAGCAGCGCTATCACGGAGACCGCGCGCGGCGGGAGCTCCCGCCCCCCCACGAGCACCGGCCCCGCGGCCTTGATGGCCGCGCTGGCGACTGCGACGGCGACGATCGTCACCCACAACGTCGTCATCGCGCCCTCCTGAGCCCGAGCAGGGCGACCGCGCAGGCCGCGACAACCGGCACGCCGGGGGGCACGAAGGGCACGAGGGCGAGGGCCAACGCGGCCGCGATCAACGCCACCACGACCTCCCGCGCGCCGCGAAGCTCCGACGCGAGCAGGGCGAGGAAGAACGCAGGGAAGATGACGTCCAGCCCTAGCCGCTCGGGGTTACCCACGAGATCTCCGGCCAACGCCCCGACTGCGGTGCCGGAGATCCAGGCCACGCCCTGCGGGATCGTGGCCCCGATCATGAACTCGCGGTCGAAGCGGCCACCGCCGCGGCTGGCCATGGCCCACGAAGCGTCTACCACCGCCTGCCCCTCGAGAGCGCGCCTTATGGGCCCGCCCTTGAGGTACCTGGCGACGGCGACGCCCATCGGTCCGAAGCGGGCGTTGAGCAGGACGGCTGCCAGTATAGCCGCGATCGCCCCACCCCCGGCGCCAAGCACCGCGGCGACCGCGAACTGCGCCGACCCGGAGAAGGCGACAACGGAGAAGACGATGGGCGCGACGATCCCCCAACCCAGCGACCGCGCGAGCACCCCGAACGAGATCCCGAGGACGAACGTCGCGATGGCGAACGGCACCGACGCCCGCGCACCAGCCAGGTAGGGGCCGGTCCTTCTCGCCCCCCGACCGTCGGATTCGCGCGTCGTACCGTCTCGCTCCACCAAACCCTCCTCGCACCAGTCTGCCCTACCCGACCGGTCCCCGCTCCGCGGGCCGGCCTCGTGCTACCTCCTGGGCGAGAAGGCCCGGAAGAACGGCACGCCGGTGACGCCGAACAGCCGGAACAACCGCCTCCAGCCACCCACTTCCGACCCATCTCGCGCCTCGGCTGACCGGCTCGCGTCCAGCCGCCACTCGCGGCGGCCCCGGCGACGGTATCCCGCCTGGGCGGGATGGTCCGCGCGCGGGCAAGGCCTGGCGATGACCTCGCTCACGCCCATCTCCCGCGCGAGCAACCCGGCGCTTCCGTACAGCGCCACGGCCAGCGACGCCTCCGAAGCCCACGGATCGCTAACGAGCAGCCCCAGCAAGAGCCGCTTGGGCTCCGTCCGGTAGCGTAACGCCGCCAGGATCTCGCCGTCCTTCTCGGCCACAATAAACCGCTCCTCGAAGGCAACCCACCGCGGCATCCCGTTGAGCTGGAGCAGATCCGCCACATTCTCCTCGTCCTCAAGCATGCCCCAGCGGACCTCGATCCCCGCCGGAACCTTGACCTTGCTCTCTTTGCGCGCGTGCCGCCCGCGGCGCCCCCGCACCACACGCCCTAGCCGCGCCTGCTCCGCTTCCCTCAGCAACTCTTTGTGCCGACCTTCCCAGGCACCAAATCCCGCCGAACCGTGCACCGTAAACCTCCGTTCTCGCCGGTGCGCTATAATTGCCCTAATGGGCTAGGACAATTATAATTGACATACTGACATAGGACAATAGGATAATCCGTGGAATTGCAGATAAATTCGAAGAGTCACGTCCCGGTACACGTACAGTTGGAGGAGCAGATCAAGCACCTCATCCTCTCGGGGAGCTTCGAGGCTGGGGATCGGCTGCCGAGCATCCGGGCGCTGGCCGGGTTCTTGCGGGTGAACCGCAACACGGTGGCGCGAGTGATCTCCGACCTCGAGCGCGAGGGATTCGTGGAGAGCCGGCGCGGGAGCGGGGTGTACGTATTGCAGCCGCCCGTTGACGAGAGGGAGTTCAGGCGCCAGGAGGTCCTCGAGCGGGTGATGGACCTCGCGGCCGCAAGCGGCGTCTCGGTCGAGGAACTGGGGAACGCGCTGCTCGCCCGCGCGGGGATGGGACCGCAGGAGAAGGTTCCCATACTCTTCGTCGAGTGCACAGGAGCGGAGCTCGAGCAGCTCTCGGATGAGCTCGAGGAGCACCTCCCGGTCGAGGTCGACCGGGTGCTGCTCGAGGACCTGCCCTCGAGGCTCTCCGCGCAGGAGAGGCCGCCGTGGCGGATGGCGGTCACCACCTTCTTCCACGTCCACGAGGTGCAGGACCTCGTCGAGCCCCTCGGGATGGAGACGGTCGCGCTGCTGGCCGAGGCCAACATAGAAAGCCTGCGGCGTCTTACGGAATTGCCCGCGGGGACGCCGGTCGGCGTGGTCGGGTGGGGCCAGACGTGCATGGAGAACCTCTCACGCTCGCTCGAAGGCGCAGGTCTCGAACACCTGGACTTCAGGTCCGTCTACGTCGACCAGGACAGTACGGAGGAGGTGCTCGCGGCCCTCGAAGGGGTCGAGGTCGTGGCGTGCGCCACGATCACGGCGAAGAAGCTGCGCGACCTCGGCGTGCCGGAGGGGCTCGAGATCATCGAGGAGAACCGTACCCTGGACAAGGGCGGCATCGAGATGCTGGGGCGAATACTGCGGCGGCTGCCCCGGGCCGAAGCCGAAGCTTGAGCGACGCTGTTTCTCGCCCACTAGCTGACGCCGGGGTAGAATTCCCCACTTCCACCTCCAACGTGTTGCGGCGACCGTTGCGAGGACAGCCTCGCGGCTAGAGTCAAACGGAGGTCCGGGGCCGCTGGCGCGGCCCCGGACCCCGGGATCCCTGTCCCCTAAGGCTATTGAGGGATGTTACCCGCGTCGTCGTGACCGGTGATGGGGCTCGCAACGGAGTTCAAGGTGCCTGCATCGTCGTGTACGACGACCTCACCCAGATCGAGGATCAAGTTGGCCGCGTCGTCGTGGATGACTGCGGAGCCAACCACCACGCTGGTGTTCGCGTCCTCTGCCCCGAGCCAGCTCGTCGCGAGGGGGACCGTGTTCACCAGCAGCGCCACAGCCGCCGCGAACATCACGAAGGCCGCGACGGCCAGCAGCGCGACCCGCCACCTGCGTCCAGGATTCCTGCTCGACCTCTTTATCTTGCCGCCCGCTTGCACTTCGGTTCCTCCTTCTCGCGACCCGTCATCGAGGACCCGGGACGAAAGAGTCCCGACCGCCCCGTTGGATTGCTCCGACCTAGCCATCTTGAGTCTCCTTTCGCCCGCCGATGTAACTGTCACCATCGTAGCCGGCACGCGTCTCCTGATCGTCACGACAAGCGTCACGAAACAAGAAAATAATAAAATTTCGTAACGTTCACCAAAAAATGTCTCTATCCTGCCTTCTGAGCGTGGAGCAACAGGGGTCTGCTGCGGCGTCGCGCGATGCTTGGACCTCGCGTCAGTTTCCACGTTCGGGTCCATCCTGGACTTGCCATTTAGGTCGTGAGGCGACGTTTCCTCAAGCAGTGCGGATTAGGACCATGAAGCCGTTACTGCACGAGCAACCGCTACTTCGACTGCTCGAACTTAGAATCCGTGGCTCCGAGGCGCAACCACACCGAGACGTGCTCGGGCTGTACTGTCTGTCGCACGACCCCGGTCAGATTTTCGGTCAAGGCGCCTAGATCCGTCTCCTCGCGCAATGTGGCGGAGAAGGCTTCGAGGGTCTTTGCGGCGTCATACTTGCGCCTGTAGAAGCGCCGATCGACGAACCCCTGCACCCGGTTTCTCAGCGGGACGAAAAGGGCGGCGATGGCCAGGGTGGAGGCGACGATGGCAAGCTGCGACTCCTGGCCGGTCAGCAAACGGAAGAGGCTCTGCAGGACCACCACGCTGCCGAAGTAGGCACCAGCTAGCGTCGCGGTTAGCGAGCCGTAGACAAGGGCGCGGTTTATGACGACGTCTATGTCGTAGAGGCGGTACCTCAACACGGCAAAGCCTATGGCGATCGGGACCAGCGTGAAGCTAGCCAGCGCCGCGTAGGCCAGGAGGTCCATCCACAGAGGTGAGCCCGCTTGGAACCAGCCCCCGGACGGGAAGACCAACGAGGTTGCCATTGCGACCAGATAGAGGCCTCCGATCAGGGAGGCGGCGAATGCCATCCACTTTATCTGCTGGCGCTCCTCTCCGGCAGATCGCCGGTAGCGCATGACCAGGCTGAGGGCCGAGGCGACCATGCACGCTGGCAGCACCGGGAGTACGACAAACGCCGCGTCCAGGATCCAGGGGTATCCTTCTAGCCACTCTAGCCCGAACGGGTTGGGGGTCCCTCCGGAGTTCTGCAACGGCCCCGGGTCGATGGCGACGAACACGCTTATCAAGACTATGGTGGCGCCAGAGAGCCAGGCAAGAGGACGCCACCTCTTCGAAGGAAGCCTTCCGTCGGGGAACAGCATGATCGCGTAGGTCCCCAGGAGCCCTACGGCTGGCACCCAGAGGAAGCTGTTGATCCCGGCGACCTCGAGCGCGAAGGGGACCGAGCCGGGCCTGGCACCGCCGTAGGTGCTGTAGTAGTCCATCAGGCCGCTTAGTATCCACAGCAAACCGTCGGCCAGCAGGATCCAGCCTATAGGGTTGCGAGGGTGCCTCGCGGCGACCAGGCCCCCTACTATCGGGAAGACCAGGAAGATAGCCGATGACACCAGGCTGGCCACAGATAGCTGAACACCCCAACTGCTGGGCACCGGCGCCGAACGGGCGAGCACAAACAGCGGGACGGTGGCCAGGAAAAGGGCCACGGAGAGAACGGCGAGCGACCACGCGAGCCACCGAGCCGCGCGGGAACTCGTCCCGTCCGCTCCACGACCCCGTGCTCGCGTGCCAGCCGTCACGACCCTACTCTAGCGGACGACCGTCTCGTAAACGTTACGACAAGCGTTACGGGCCGGGTACGTGGCGAACATTCGAAGACCCGGATCGAAAGGAGGTGAGCTTGCTAGCTGAATCGTGTTACTTGAACGCGTTCACCCAGTAGTACGGCTGCACCTCGCCCAGGGTTCTGGTCATCCACCCGGTAGGATCGTCTGGATCCGGGACGGCCACCTCCATCGACTCTCCCCAGTGGAACAGGCGTTCCTGGCAGATACCACAAGGCGTCAGGATCACAATAGGGTCCGAGCCAGAGAGGCGCGAGACGCACACCGACGCCGTGACCCGCTTGTTGCGCCTCTCCGCTTCGCAGAGAGCCCCGGTCTCCGCGCACAGCGCCCCGCCGCCCCACTCGGGCTCGAAAAAGACGCCGGTGACAACATCGCCGTCCTCCGTGTACATCGCCGCCGCTATGCCTTCGTCGTTTGGGAATCGGCTTTCGAGCTGTTCGCGGGCCGCGTCTACCAGGCCCTGATCCAACCTCATACGGTCCTCCTCACGCGTCGGGGTTCGGGCCACGTCGCAGCGGCGGCCCAGAGAGTTCTGCCACCCGTGCGATCGCTGCAAATATAGCCAAGGCGTGAGCACGGCGCCAGTGGTGTGACCCGCTGCATAGCCGGCCATTTGCTGCGCCCTGCCCTGGACAATCTTGCACTCGACGTCACGATCGATGGCCTTCCCTGGTGATGCATCGGGCCTCCCTGGGTGGCATGATTGTTGCTTCAGGGTGCGCGGTAGGGTTGCAAAACGAGAGAGGAGGCGGACGTGATCTCGACGCTGGATCCGGGGCGTGTGTCGGAGCTCAAGTCGAGAGAGGAGACGCGCTTCAGAAGCGAACGTCCTCGCTCCCTGGAGCTGAGGCGCCGGGGCGTAGAGAGCATGCCGAACGGGATACCCATGAGCTGGTTCTTGAGCCTCTACCACGTGGACCCCGTCTACGTCGCCGAGGGCTCGGGAGCCCATATCGTGGACGTCGACGGACACCGTTACCTGGACACCAACGTGGGCGACATGAGCACCTTCTGCGGCTACGCTCCGCCCGCGATCACAGAGGCGATCGCCTCGCGGGCGGAGCGAGGGGTGCAGTTCATGCTCCCCGTAGAAGACTCAATATGGGTGGCTGAGGAGATGGGGCGAAGGTTCGGGCTCCCGCGCTGGCAGTTCACCCTCTCGGCCACCACGGCCAACATCGAGGCGATCCGGCTGGCCCGCTTCGCCACCCGGCGTCCCGTGATCGTCCTGTTCGAGGGCCACTACCACGGTCACGACGAGGAGTGGCTCGTCGACCGGGAAGGTGGAGAGGTCCGCCCGCAGTATCTGGGCGTCGATCGAGCCGGGCAGAGCAACGTGCGCGTCATCCCCTTCAACGACCTCGACGCCCTTGGGACGGCGCTCGAGCCGGGCGACGTCGCGTGCGTGGTGACAGAACCCGCGCTCACGAACCTCGGCGTCATACAGCCTGACCCCGGCTTCCACGACGAGCTGCGCCGTCGGGCAAGAGCGGCTGGTACGCTCCTGCTGCTCGACGAGACGCACACGGCCATCTGCGGCCCGGGAGGTCTCACGAAGGCCTGGTCGCTGGAGCCGGACCTGATCACGCTCGGGAAATTCATCGGCGGCGGGATCCCGATCGGCACCTACGGCATGAGCGCCGAGCTCTCCGACATCTTCGAGAGCCCAGACCCCGATAATCCGCACGAGGAGATAGCCTCGGGCGGGACGCTCTTCGCCAACGCGCTCTCCATGGCAGCGGCCCGCGCCACCCTCGGCGAGGTTATGACCGGAGATGCCTATGCGCGCGCCGCAGGGTTGGGGGCCGTTCTCGCCGACGGCATCGAGCGGGTCACGCACGCCGCCGGGTTCTCCTGGAGCGCGCACCGGCTCTACGCCCGCTCCGGCTGCACCTACGCGGACCGCCTACCGCGCAACGCCGTCGAGTTCTTCGAGCACGCAAACGTGGAACTGGACCTTCTCAAGCGCGTGTACTTCGCCAACCGTGGCGTGTGGGAGGCACTCGACACAGCAGGGCCCACCGTCTCGATCGCCGCCACGAGCGCGGACGTAGACCATTACCTAGCCGTCCTCGAGGATTTCGTCGCCGACCTGGCGGCGTGAGGCGAACGGTCGAACATACGACCAAATTCGTAGGGCAGGAGTGTCCCTTCGATCCTCCCGAAGGGTAATCTTACTTGTGGTGCGCGTAAGGCGGGAACGATGTACCGGAAAGGAGACGCATGGATACCAGGGAGCTGGATCTGGACAGGGCCGAGGCGTTTGCCGAGAGGATGCTCGGCGTCCTGAACGACGGGGCGCTCGCGCTCATGACGTCGATCGGGCACAGGACGGGCCTTTTCGACACCATGGCCGGGCTACCGCCGTCCAATAGCGCGCAGATAGCGTCGATGGCTGGCCTGAACGAGCGCTACGTGCGCGAGTGGCTCGCCGCCATGGTGGTCGGCAGGATCGTCGAATACGATCCGGAAGCACAGGCCTACAGCTTTCCCGCGGAGCACGCCGCGTTCCTTACCAGGGCGGCCTCCCCAGACAACATCGCCGTGACCGCCCAGTTCATCCCGCTCATGGGCGCGATAGAGGACCTGATCCTGGAGCGATTCAAGGAAGGCGGCGGCGTGCCGTACTCCGCGTTCCCGCGCTTCCACGAGGTGATGGCCGAGGACAGCGGCCAGACGGTCGTGGCGGCGCTGTCCGACCTGATCCTGCCGCTCGTCCCCGGCCTGACCAAACGCCTCGAAGTGGGCATCGACGTGCTGGACGTCGGCTGCGGCAGCGGGCGCGCGCTTAACCTCATGGCGCGCGGGTTCCCGAACAGCCGCTTTACCGGCCACGACATCTCTGAGGAGGCCATAGCCCGCGCCAGCGCCGAGGCCAGGGAGCACAACGTAACCAACGCGCGATTCGAGGTCAGGGACGTCGCGTCGCTCGACGACGTGGAGCGCTACGACCTCATCACAACCTTCGACGCCATCCACGATCAGGCGAAGCCGGCGGCGGTTTTGAAGGGTATCGAGAGGGCGCTGAGACCGGACGGGGTCTACCTGATGCAGGACATCGCAGGCTCCAGCCACCTGCACAAGAACATGGAACACCCTCTCGGGCCCTTCCTCTACACCGTCTCGACCATGCACTGCATGACGGTCTCCCTGTCTCAGGGCGGCGATGGACTGGGCACCATGTGGGGCGAGGAGAAGGCCAAAGAGATGCTGCGCGAGGCAGGATTCGCAAAGGTGGAGGTCAACCGCCTCCCCCACGACATCGGCAACAGCTACTTTATCGTCACGAAGGACTAGCGGACGGGGAGAGACGACGCAGACCACACCGAACTCGCTCGAACGCTCCGGCGTACACCACACCCGGTAGAGAAGCGTCACCAGGGTAAGACGCCCCATCGGGGCGTCCTACGGACCGGGGATCGACGATAAACCGGGAACGGTATCGGGTCCATGCCCATGTAGGGTTTCGCGGGGCTTCAGGAACGGGTGTTGAAGCGGTTCATGGCGGCCTCTGGGCCGTCCTCTATGACGGCCTCCACCGCGTCGGCGGCCCTGGGCAAGGCGTCCCTCACCGCCGAGTTCATCTTGCCGAGCACGTAGTCGGTCACGCCCATACCAGGAGGCGGTCGGCCGACACCTATGCGCACCCGGACGAAGTCGGGTCCCAGTTGTCCTATCAGGGAGCGGAGGCCGTTGTGGCCTCCGCCGCCGCCGCCGACCTTAACGCGGACGTCGCCTTCGGGCAGATCGAGGTCGTCGTGCACCACGATCAGGTCTTCGGGCCTGAACCCGGTCAGGGCTGTGCCGGAGTTGTTCATGAACGTCGCGGGCTTGAGCAGGGTTACGTCCCGGAATCCGAGGTCGATCGGGGCCGCCTCGGCCTTTTTTCGCTTGCGCCAGGAGCCGCCGTGCCTGCGGGCAAGCTCGTCGGCTACGAGAAAGCCTGCGTTGTGTCGGGTTCGCTCGTAGGAGCGGCCCGGATTACCGAGGCCGACGACGACGGGGGACCGCGATGGTCCCCCGTCGCCTTCTCCTCTCCTGAAGCGGTCCAGAAAAGCGCGTATGGCTTGCTATTCCCGCTCGTCCTCGTCGTCCGCGGGACCCTCGCCTTCGATCCCTTCCTCGCCCTCGGCTTCTTCCTCGCCCTCGACGGGTTCGCCCTCTTCGGGCTCCTCCTCGACGACGCCTGCGGCCTCGAGCTCCTCCTCGGTGATCTCGGTCGGCGCCGTGACCGTCGCGGCCACCTCTTCGGGATCGGAGATGAGGGTTATGACGTCGGGCAGCTTGAGATCCGCCAGGGTCAGGTTCTCGTTCATCCCGAGCGACGAGACGTCGAGCGTGAGCTCCTGCGGTATGTCGCCGGGGAGCGTCTCGATCTGGATCTCGTAGGCGACCTGCTGCAACACGCCGCCCTCCTCGACGCCGGGGGCCTCGCCCTCCACGCGCAGAGGCACCATCACCTCGATACGCTCGGTCATGTTGACCGGGGCGAAGTCGACGTGCACGAGACGGCCCGTCACGGGGTTGCGGTGCACATCAACTATGCGCGCCGTCGAGCCGCCTGCGCCGAAGTCGATGTCGTAGAGCGCGTTGTCGCCGAGGTGACTCAGCGTGTAGTCCACGACCCTATCGGGGACCGCGAGCGCGGTCGTGCCGCCCTCCCCGTCGCCGTACAGGACGGCCGGGACCATCCCGGAAGCCCTCAAGCGTCGGGCGGCGTTCTTGCCGCGCTCGGAGCGCTCTTTGGCCTGCAAGTCCACGTTCTCTGCCATGTTCTTTCTCCCTGGAGTCCTTGCTAGAAGAGCTGGTTCTCGCCCATAAAGATCTCGCTCACCGAGGCGTCCGTGAAGACGTTTTTTATGGTGCTTGCGAGGATCGGCGCTATCGTTAGCGTGCGTATCTTAGAACGCGGCTCGCCCGGCTTCAAGGGAAGGGTGTCGGTCACGACGACCTCCCGGATCAGGGAGTCCTCGATCTTGCGGTAGGCATCGCCGGAGAACTCGCCGTGGGTGGCAGCCGCGTAAACCTCCGTCGCCCCGTCGCTCGCCAGGCGCTCAGCCGCGTTCACGAGGGTGCCGCCGGTGGCGATGACGTCGTCGATCATGATCGCGCGCTTGCCCTCGACCTCGCCGATGACGTGCGTCACCTCGGACTTGTCGGGCTTGTCGCGCATCTTGTTCACTATCGCCCAGGGCAGCCGCAGGTGACCGGCGAGCTGCTTGGCGACCTTGACCTCGCCGGTGTCGGGGGCCACGACCACCGCGTCGTCGGCGTTCCTGAACCCCTGGTCCACGAAGTAGTCCACGAAGGTGTGCATCGCGGTCAGGTGGTCCACCGGGAAGGTGAAGTAGCCCTCGATCTGGCCCGAGTGCAGGTCCATGGTCATCACCCGCTCGGCGCCGGCGGCCTGGATCATGTTCGCAACCAGCCTGGCCGTTATGGGCTCGCGCGGCTTGGTCTTCCTGTCCTGACGCGAATAGGCGTACCACGGGATGACGGCCACGATCCGCTTCGCGGAGGCCCTCTTGGCAGCGTCGATCATGACCAGGAGCTGCATCAGGTTCTTGTTCACCGGATCGCACAGGGACTGGACGATGAACATGTCGGCGCCGCGCACGCTCTCCAGGTAGCGGGCGTAAAGCTCGCCGTTGGGGAACTCGATCAGCTCGACCCCGCTGAGGTCCACGTCCAGCCGCTCGGCGATCTTCTCGGCCAGTTCGGGGTAGCCCTGGCCGCTGACTATCATCAGCCGCTTCTCCGTGGTCTGCGTCAGATAGCCGTTCTGCATCACCGCGCTAGTCCTCCCTCTCGGTGGCCCGTGGCTGCTCTTTTCCGTCGCCCTCTAGCGTCTCTTTCCTGAGGCTCTGCGGAGACCGCCCGATCGCCCGCGCAGGCGCCCCGACGGCGAGCCTGCCGGGAGGCACGTCCTTGTTGATGACGCTGCCCGCGCCGGTGTAGGAGTCCTCCCCTATTGTAACCGGCGCGATAAGGTTCGTGTTTATGCCGGTGAAGGCCCCGTCCCCTATGGCGGTGCGGTGCTTGCCGACGCCGTCGTAGTTGGCCGTGATGGTGCCCGCGCCGAGGTTCACGTCCTCCCCGATCTCGGCGTCCCCGACGTAGGAAAGGTGGGGAACCTTGCTCCCCTTGCCGACCCGCGTGTTCTTGACCTCGCAGTAGGCACCCACCTTCGCCCCGAGTTCCAGCACCGTCCCGGGCCGTAGGAAGGAGTACGGCCCGACCGATACCCCCTCCCCTACCTCGGCGCCGCGCCCCACGGAGTGCTCGACGCGCGCGCCGTCGGCGACCACCGTGTCCAGCAAGTCCGTGGAGGGTCCTATCACGCAGTCCGAGCCGATCTGCGTCGCGCCGCGCAACATGGTGCCTGGCAAGACCACCGTGTCGCGCCCGATCTCCACGCTAGCCTCGATGTGCGTCGAGGCCGGGTCCCTCACCGTGACCCCGGCCCTCATGTGGGCGTCCAGGATGCTGCGCCTCAGGATCTCCTCTGCCCGCGCGAGCTGCGCGCGGTCGTTTACCAGGTTCGCCTCTTGCAGGTTCTTGAGTCGGCACGTCACGGCCCGGCTCCTGACGCCGATGATCTCCAGGACGTCCGTGAGGTAGAGCTCGCCCTGCGCGTTCTCAGCCGTCACCCTGCCGATGGCTTCCCGGATCTCGGGGAGGTCGAACGCGTAAAGGCCGAGGTTGACCAGCCGGACCTCCTGCTCTACTTCGGTAGCGTCCCGCTCCTCGACGATCCTGACCACGCCGGCATCCTCGACCACCCTTCCCAGGCCCGTGGGATCCTCGAGCTCCGCCACGAGCACCGTAGCCCCAACCTCCGCGGAACGGTGCCTCCGGACCAGCTCCCCGAGCGTCCGATCGGAGATGAGCGGGCCGTCTCCGTTTACGACGAGGAGCACGCCGTCCTCCTGGCCAGCGAGGGCATCCAGGGCAACGCGGACCGCATCCCCGGTGCCGAGTTGCTCCCTCTGCAAGACTGGTTCGGCGTCGCGCGGGAGGACGGCCTCCACCAGCTCGGCCTGGTGGCCGACGACTACCAGAATTCGCTCCGGCGCAAGGGGCTTGAGGGCGCCTATCACGTAATTGACCATCGGGATGCCACAGAGGGTGTGCAGCACCTTGGCCCGGTTCGACCTCATCCTGGTACCCTTGCCTGCCGCAAGGACCACGGCGAAGATGTTCGGCGGAGTATCTACCTGGGACATGGGCTCTTGATGGCTCCTTGGATCTGATCTCACTCACGGCCGCGGGCTGGGGCGGCAGGATTCGAACCTGCGATCCCGGGACCAAAACCCGGTGCCTTGCCACTTGGCCACGCCCCAACATCGTCTCGCGCCGCCGCGATTATACCGGAGGCGCCCTCACCTATCAGGTTCCACGCCTCCGGCTATGTGCCGCTAAAGGCGTCGCGTCCGGCGCCGGGTTACAGCCTGGTTGCGTGCGGGTGGCTTGAGCGAGCCACCCGCACGGTCGGGGCCAGGAAGTACGCTCGGCGCGAACCTTTCCGCGCCGGCTCTGGATTCACGAGTCCATAAGATGGACGAGCCAGTTGTTGTCCCGCGTCCTGAAGATGGCGTACCTGCCGCGCAGTCGCTTGCCCCGCAAGACGAACACGATCTCGCTCTCCGAGAACGTCTCGGCCTCGTAGGTTCCTTGATCCCAGATCCTCTTCTTTACGGCGCCTTCGGGGCCGCCCTCGACGGGCGTAAGGTCCTCGTTGTCGAGGTGCGAGAGCGCGTGGTCATCCACTCGCATCGCGAGCCGGTTCTTTTTCGGGTCGTCGGGCATCCCCTTCGGCACGGCCCACGACAGCAGCACGCCGTCGCGCTCGAGCCTCAGGTCGAAGTGGTGGCTCGTCGCGTAGTGCTCCTGGATCACGTACCTTGGCAAGCCCACCGACCTCCGGTTACCGAAGTTGAAGCGGACGAGATTCCCGCCAGCCCCGCTGTCGACGTCGCGCCGCTTGTCCGGTCTATTCGCACACTTTACACCCGAGCGTCCCGGCAAACGAGGTGGCTCGTACCGGCACGTGGCTCGAAGGACGGCTGACCGCGAACGTGGCACCGCCGAGAAGAACTCACCAGGCAATGGCGACTCTGTATCGCGTAATCTACGATGACGTGCAGCGGGTCCGTGCCGGGACGGTGAAATCGGAGGAGTCGGCGATGCCCACGGAGTACTTTTTCGTCAGCGATCTGCACATAGGAGGAGACGAACAACTCAAGATCGTCGACTTCGAGGACGAGTTCATCGCGTTCCTGAACATGCTCGCACAGGGTGAGCAGGACACGGAGCTCGTGATCCTGGGTGACGCCTTCGGCCTGTGGGAGTTCACGACCGCCGAGGGAGCAGCGAAGTTCGACCTGCTCGTCGAGGATCACGCGCGGCTCTTCGAGCAACTCAGGGCCACCGGAGAGCGCGTCTTGATCACGCTCATCCCGGGCAACCACGACTACGAGCTCGCCTGCTATCCGCGGTTTGTGGATCACTTGCGAGAGTACAACGTCGTCCTCAAGCCCGAGGTCTCCATCATCAGGGAGCTGGCCGGCAAGAAGATATGGATCGAGCACGGCATGCAACGCGACCCGAGCAATCGCATGCCCGACTTCGGCAACCCGCACGCGAACCCGGTCGGCTACTTCGTGACCCATTCGCTGGTGGGAACCGCGGGGCGTCTGTCCGGGCGGGGGCGGTACAACTGGCTCAGGGACATGCAGTCGGTTACCCCCCTGGGAGAGATCCCTCGCTGGGTTATTTCCAACTACTTCTATCGGGAGATGAGCCCATGGCTACGCTACGCAGTCGTGCCCTTCTTGTTGTTGTTCGGTTTGAGCGTTGTGAACGTGATAGGGCTGGCCCTCGAAGCCTCCGGCATAATCGGGACGCGCGTCTTCCTGGACGATCGACTCCTACAGCCCCTGGGCTTCGCGGGACGGATCCTGGGGTTGGTCTTCACCGTCAACGCCGTCGTCATCGTCATTCTCGTGCTCGTGTCGATACCGCTCCTGGTCTTCTACCGGGACGTTCGAAAAACGCTGGTAAGATTCGACTTGCTCAACACGATCCCCGACATAGGCCAGGCGGATGCAGCTTATCTCGAAGCGGCCGATGAGGTGTTCGCTGCCGATCCCGAAACTGTTGTCTTTATCTACGGGCACACCCACAACGCCTCCCTCAAGCACGGTGGCGACAGGGTCGTGATCAACACGGGCACGTGGCTAAAGAAGCTCCGGCGAACTCCAACCCGGTTTTGGTTGTTGCCGTCGGTCTATCTTCCGTCCTTCCGCCTGAACTACTTCAAGATCGGCGAGGAAGACGGCCAGATCGTTATCGACTTCGAGAGGATCCACAAGCCCGCTCCTCGCGACCTTTCGCTTCTGCAGCGCATTGTTTCCCGGAGACCACAACGCGAGCCGCTGGATGATATCCCGAAGAGGACGATCCTCGATGGGTGAGGGAGACCCGACACGCGCGCGCGTTGAGGGATCCGGCGGCCTTTTTTCGTCGGAGGGAGGAGAGCACGGGCCGAGATCGCGGATGGCTCGCATCGCCGAGCCGGCCGTGCGCCTGTTTGGCAACTACTCCGTGCACCGCATGGGCACCTACGCGGCGGCCTTGGCCTACCGGGGCCTCCTCGGCCTCTTCCCCTTCGTGTTGATCCTCGTCGCGCTGGCGAGTGTGTTCGGTCCCCCCGGGTGGCTGGACGGGACAATCGAGGAGATCAAGTCGAGGACGTCCCAGCAAGTCCCGGAGCAGCTCGCACCCGTCGTCGAACAGGGCAAGAAGCAGTTCCAACCCATAGAAGGTATGGTGGATCAGGCCCAGAAGCAGGTCGGGGGCGAGTTGCTCCTCGTCGGCGTCGGGGTCGCGCTGTGGTCCATCTCGGCGCTGGCCAGCACCCTCGCCGACGCCTGCGACACCGCCTACGGGGTGCCGGTCACCCGCCGCGGTTGGAGAAAGATGGCGCTCTCCCTGGCCTCAGGCCCGCTCTTCGCGCTGGCCGTGATGGTCGCCGTGGGCCTTATGCTCATTGGGCCGCAGGTGGTTGAGAGCGTCGCCGACTTGCTCGGCATGAAGGACCTGGTGGTCGTCCTGTGGGCGTGGCTGCGCTTCCCAGTTGCCCTCCTGATGCTGTGGGTGGTGCTCTTGATCGTCTACCGTTACGGTTCGGCCGCCAGGCAGAGTTTCGGATCCGTGGCCATTGGCGCGGCCGTCGCCGTGACCGCGTGGGCGATCGCTTCGCTCGGCTTCTCCGTCTACCTGGCGAACTTCGCCGACTACGGCGTCACCTACGGAAGCCTGGGCGCCGCGGTCGGGCTGCTCGTCTACCTCTACCTGTCGGCGTCGATAGTGCTGTTTGGCGTGGAGCTAAACGCGGAGATGCACCGGTCGGCCCAGAACGGGACAACGGCGGAGAAGCCCGACCCGGACGATGGGCGCCCATCCGCCGAAGACGGGAAGACCGATGATTCCTGAAGCGTCGCGCGGCGGATCAGAGGATCGCTACCCCGGCTTGGACCGGCTCGCACAGGCTGACGAACGGGGCGCGAGACGCTGCCGCGGCGACCTCGCCGTCGAAGATGCCGTATACGGCGGTTCCGGTGCCCGACATCGCGGCCCCGAGTGCGCCCGCGCGCAGCAGCTCCTGCTTGTGAGACGCCACCTCCGGCACGAGAGCCGCCGTGACCGGCTCGAGCTCGTTGCCGACCGAGGCGGCGAGCGCGGCCAGGTCGCCCAAACGTAGCGCGGAAGCTACCGGCGTGACCAGGGGCGTCCCATCCACCGGGCGCTCGTCATACGCTCGGTAGATGCTCCCCGTATGCGCTTCCCTGAGCGGCTTGGCGACCAGGAGGCTGTGCGCGGGCGGCGCGGGTAGGGGGCTGAGGACCTCGCCGATACCCTCGGCCAGGGCGGTACCGCCGGACACGCAGAACGGTACGTCCGCCCCGATCCGGGCACCGATCTTCCGCAGGCTCGCGACGTCCAGGCCCAGTTCGAACAACTCGTTTATACCGAAGAGGACGGCCGCGGCGTCCGCGGACCCGCCGCCGAGGCCTGCGCCCGCGGGTATCTTCTTGTGTAGCCGTATACGCACGGGGAGCTCGTGGCCGCGGGCCTCCCAGAGAAGGGCCCAGGCCTTGTAGACGGTGTTCTCCTCGAGCGGGCCGACCTCGACGCCGTCAGGCTCGAAGTACAGCTCGAATCCGCCCCTCGTGCGCTCGATCTCCAGCTCGTCGGCGAGCGAGATGCTCTGCAGCACGCTCGAGATCTCGTGGTAACCGTCGCTGCGCAGCCCTCGTACCTCGAGTGCGTAGTTCACCTTGGCGAAAGCCCGTAGCGAGATCCGGCGCGTCACGTCTCCCCCAGGAGCTCCCGATAGAGCGCCACGAAGTCCCCCGGCGAGAGCTGTTCTGCCCTCGCGTCCGGGCCGAGGCCGAGCGCCGCTAGAGCGCGGGGAGCATCGGCTTTCGAATCGTCGGGAAGGTTGTTGGCGAGCCGCTTGCGCCGGCTCCTGAAGGCGGCCAGAACCAGCACCTTTACGCCCCCGTACTCGTCGGTCTCGAGACCCGTTCTTCGGCGCTCCATGTGCACGACGGCGGAGTATACCCGTGGCGGCGGGTCGAAAACGTTCGGCGAGACCCGGTGGACCAGCCTCGTCTGCGCGAGCAGCTGGACCAGGACCGCGTACGCCCCGTAGTCCTTGGTTCCGCGCGAGGCCACCATGCGCCGCGCCACCTCGAACTGCACCATGAACCGCAGCGACGCGAGACTTCGAACCTCCTCCAGCAGCATCAGCACGAGGGGCGAAGCGACGTTGTAGGGCAGGTTCGCGACCAGCTTGTTCGGGGGCGGAGAGAGGGACGCGTATTCGAAGCGGAGCGCGTCGCCCTCGTGTATGTCGACGTTACCGAAATCTCGAACCGCCCGGCGCAGGTCCCCAAGCACGTCGGGGTCCAGTTCGACGGCGTGGACCAGCCTTGCCCTTTCGGCGAGAAAAGCGGTCAGGAAGCCCCGCCCGGGACCCACCTCGAGAACCACGTCGTCATCGGTCACGCCCTCGACGACCACGCGGGCGGTGTTGGGATCCTTGAGAAAATGCTGGCCGAGGCGCTTCTTCGGCGGGTTCGAGCGGGGAGATGTCAATCGGCCTCAGACCTCGAGCGGGAGGCCGAAGAGGTTGCGGGCATTGCGCGTCGTCGTGGTCGCCAGCTCTTCCTCCCCGACGCCGAGACGCCCGGCGACGAACCGGGCCGTGTGGACGACGTACTTCGGCTCGTTCCTCTCGCCGCGCACGGGCTGGGGGCTCAGGTAGGGGGCGTCGGTCTCGACCAGGATCCTCTCGGAGTCAATAAGGTGGACCACCTGCGCCGTCTCGCTGTTGTTGTAGGTGACGTTTCCCGCGAGGCCGACGTAGTAGCCGCGTTCGTTCGCCTCGTGGACCTCGCGCTCGCCGCCCTCGAAACAGTGCAGCACGACCGGGACCCTGACGCTGCCGAGCAGGACCATCGTGTCAGAGAACGCCTCGCGCGAGTGGATCACGAGCGGCAGCCTGGTGTCGTTGGCGAGGGAGATCACGTCCTCGAAGAGGGCCTTCTGCGCGTCCCGCGGCGCGTAGTCCCTGTAGTAGTCCAGCCCGACCTCCCCGAGCGCGACTATCCCAGGCGACTCCGAGAGCTCCGCGAGCGCCTCGAGGTCGGCCGCCGTGTAGCTGCCCGCGTTGTGGGGGTGTATGCCGGCCGTCGAGTAGACGTTGGGCAGGACCGCCGCGAGCTCTGCCCCCCGCTGAGAATCGTCGACATCCGTCCCGACGTTGACCACCGCTCCAACCCCCATCTCGGCGGCTTCGCTAACGGCCTCCTCGGGTGAGGTTTCGAGCCGCAAGAGGTGCGTGTGCGAGTCTACGAGCATAAAGAACCGCCTCTCCCCCGACCAATTACGCCCGGCATTATAGAGCCGCCACGAATCCGGCGTGGGGCGCGGTGGTGCCCGAAGGGCCGCGTCTCAGGGGTCGACGAGCCGGTCGTAGATCTCGGCCCTCCTCCAATCCGACTCGCGCGCGGCCCGCGCCGCGGCCCTGGACGGGGTCTCTCCTGCCGCCACGTACCGGCGGGCGTTCTCCACGACTTGCTCGAATCCCGCTCTCTCCAACGCGGCGCCGCCTCGGACCACTAGCACGATCTCGCCTCTCGTTCCCTCGGAGTAGCGCTCCGCCGCCCCCCCCGCCGTCCCCCTGAAGACCTCCTCGTGCAGCTTGGTTAGCTCCCTGCACACCGCAACCGAGGCCTCGGCCGGCAGGTCCCCGAGGGTCTTCCCCAGACGGCGCGGCGACTCGAACAGGACGAAGGTAGCCTCCTCTTCGGCGATACGGGCGAGCAGCTCGCTCCTCTCCCTGCCCTTGCGCGGCACGAACCCGACGAAGACGACCACGTCCGTAGGCAATCCCGAGGCAACGAGGGCCGTGACCGGGGCCGAAGGCCCGGGCAGCACCTCAACGTCTACGCCGGCTTCGATGCACGCCGAGACCAGCCGGTAGCCAGGGTCGGAGACCAGCGGCATGCCCGCGTCGGAGACCAGCGCAACCGTCTCGGTGCGCGCTCTCTCGGCAAGCTCGGGCGCGAGACGGTCCTCGTTGTGCTCGTGGTAGGAGGTCAGGTGGTTCTTGATGCCGTGGTGGGAGAGGAGGCGTCCCGTGCGGCGCGTATCCTCGCACGCGACGAGGTCTGCCTCGGTCAGCGCGCGCAGGGCCCTGAGGGTGATGTCTTCGAGGTTGCCGATCGGGGTCGGCACGACTACGAGGGTCACGACCTAGCTCTCCAGCACGCTCTCCCCGGAGAGGGGATCTCGCGCGAGCGCGGCGGCACCGAGCAGCCCGGAATGCTGGCCGAGGGTTGCCTCCTTGATCTGGGCGAGGTCGCGCGACGGGGGCCGGGCGCGCAGGCGCACTTCCTCCCTGGCGGACTTCAGGATCATCTCCCCCGCCGCCATCGCGCCACCGCCGACAACGACGACCTCCGGGTTGAAGACGTTGACGAAACCCGCGACGCCGATACCAAGCCACCTTCCGCACTCCTCGAGCACCTTGAGGGCGAGCTCGTCGCCCTCGTGGGCAAGCCCGGTAACGTCCTCTCCCAGCACCTTCCGGTCGGACGCGAGGCGGCCGAGGGCGGAGTCCGGTCTCTCGCTGGCCAGCTCGCGGGCGCGCCGGCTTATGGCTGTGCCAGAGACGAGGGCCTCGAGGCAGCCGCGGTTGCCGCAGGCGCAGCGGGGTCCGGTGGGGTCGAGGGTGACGTGGCCAAGCTCGCCGCCGGCGCCCTGCGCGCCGCGCAGCAAGGCGCCGCGGGAGATCACGCCGCCGCCCACCCCCGTACCGAGGGCGACGAAGACCAGGTGGTCGACCTCGCTGCCCGTCCCGAAACGGAACTCACCCCACGCCGCGGCGCTGGCGTCGTTCTCCACGGTGAGTGGTAGCTCGATCCTCGGCTCGAGCTCGTCCTTCAAGGGGATTCCCTCCACGGCGTGCAGGTTCGGAGAGAAGACGACCCTGTTCTCCTGGGCGAGGATGAGACCCGCCACCGCGAGACACGCCCCACCGACCTCGAAGCCACCCTTCACCTCCCGCACGGCCCTGGCGATGCTCTCCACCAGGCGCGAAGGCGAGGCGGGCGTCGGGTAGCGCACCTCCTTCAGCATCTCACCCTCAGGCGTGACCACCCCGGCGGCGATCTTGGTGCCCCCCACGTCCACCCCGATAGCGTTCAGCCGGGTCTCCAGTCAACCACCTCGAGCTCGGCCTGTCCGGAGTACCGGCTGCGGTATACCGTGTACGCGGCGTCAAAGGCGCCTTCTGGCAGCCCGTCCGCGTCCCCGGCCATCTTCGCCTTTACTCCGCCCTCCAACCTCAGCAGGTTCATGCCCTCCCAGATCTGACGCGAGCCCTCGATCTTGAGTCCATCGGTCACGAAAACGGGCCGGTAGTTGCCGCTCCCGAATGGGGCCAGCCTCTGGTGCAGGTCGAGCAAGCCGTTCGAGACCTCCGACAGGGGTATCTCCGCGTCCACCCCTATGGCCGGGACAAATACCTCGGGGTTCTTCGCGTGCTGCGCCCTGACCGCCTCGTTGACGCCTGCCACGAACTCGTCGTAGTTGCCCGGGTTCACCGAGAGACCAGCGGCCTTGCGGTGCCCTCCCCACTCTCCCATCAGGTGCCTGACCGCGTAGAGGGCGCCGTAGAGGTCGACTTCCGTCTCCCCCGCGCGAGCCGAGCCGCCGTAGGAGCCGTCGGCGCGACGACTCAAGATCGCGGCCGGGCGTCCCGTGGCGCCGGCGACCCTGCCGGCGATCAGGCCGGCCAGACCCCCGGCTTCCTCCGTCACGACCACCTTGAAGTCCTGGTCCGGATCTACCTCCCCCATCGCCTCCTCGACCGCGTACCTGGTGCGCCGCTGCCGTTCGGCGTTGAGCTGGTTGAGCAGGGAGGCTATTCGCAACGCCTCCCTCCTGTCGTCGGTGAGGAGCAGATCGAGGGCAGGGCGGGGGTTCTTTATCCTCCCGATGGAGTTGATGCGCGGCCCGAGCCTCCACCCGAGGTCCTCCTCCGTGATCTCGCCCCTCACACCGGCCGCCTTGATCAAAGCCTCGATGCCCGCCCGCGCCCGGCCCGCCGCAAGCGCCTGGTTCATGTGCTTGAGGCCCATCGAGGCCAGCGCCCGGTTGTCCCCAACGAGCGGCGCTATGTCCACCACCGTGCCCACGCTCACCAGGTCCAGCAGCCGCCCGAGCCGCTTGGGACCTTCGGGGTCTCCCATCTCGCGGGCGACGGCCCAGGCGAACTTCCAGGCCACCCCCACCCCCGCGAGGGGGTCGTCGGGGTCCCACAGCTTCGGGTCGAGGACGGCCACGGCCGGCGGAGCCTCCGGCGGATCCTCGGGCGGGATGTGGTGGTCGGTCACGATGACCTCCATCCCGAGCTCGCCGGCCAGCGCGACCTCGGCCCGGTTGGAGATGCCGCAGTCGGCCGTTACCAGCAGGTCGACCCCCTCGGCGAAGAGGTCGCGCACGTACGGCTCCAGCAGCCCGTAACCGACCTGCCTCACCGGCAGCTTGACGACCAGATCTTGCGCGTAGCGCGAGAGCGCGAGGTAGAGCACGGCGGCCGAGGTGATGCCGTCGGCGTCGTAGTCACCGAAGACGCCTATCCGCTCGCCGTCGTTGACCGCCCGCGCGACCCTGCGGGCAGCGACACGCCACGCTTCCTCCTCCGGAGGGCGCAAGGACCTCAGCGACGGTGAGAGAAAGCCCGGAGCATTCTCGGGCGAGACGCCCCTGTTCGCCAGAACGCGGGCGCCGAGCGGGTCGAGGCCCGTCTCCCGCGCTAGCGCCGAGACCAGATCCGGCTCCGGCTCCATAAGCCGCCACCGCGCCAAGCAGATCCTCCCTTGCTCGAAAGTCCCGAATAGTATGCATCAAACATTATACAGCGAGCTCCCCCGTTATCGGACGGGTCCGCACAACCTGAAGTAGTCCGCAACCCGCGCCGCCGGTTATCGGCACGCCGCGCCCGGAGCGCCCTGCCATCCCCCCAAGCAGGGCTTTGCCGGTAAGCTTTCCGACCTCGCGCAACAGTGCCTTGACCTTGTTGAACACCTGCGCCACGGGGTTTGGGTTCGGTGCTACTGGGGGGACGTAGAGCTGTTCGCAATCTCGAACCTCGACGAGCTCGCTCACTCGGGGCACGGAGGGCGGTTCCTGCGTTCGACTTCCAGGACTCGATCCCCAGAGCCCAGCGAGCGACTTGTCCACACGGTCTCTGCGCGACGTAGGATGAATGAAGCTCGGGCCCGGCACGTAGCGGCAGAACCGGGCCCGAGCGACGCCTTCCGGTGGCCCCTACGGCACGACCATGACGAGAGCGACGTTGTTAGCGGGCGTGTCCGTCAGGGTGCCGCCGGAGAGAACCGTCCGTTCGGTTATTGTGCTGAATCGGTCACCGCCGCAACCTACGCGGTTGTAGGGCGCAACTAGGCAGTAGACGTCCGGGTCGGTACGCTCCACCGACGTGAACCCGGAAGCTCAGGTGGTCCACTCCGCCTCCGGACGCAGAACTGAGGTCGAACGATCTGCTGGTGCTTCCCGCCAAACTCCCAGCCTTCGGCCGACTCTACCCGCTTCCCTCCTCCGACTCGCTCGGGTGGTTTCGCCGCCAGGCTTCCCGCAGGTCGGCTTCACGCCGGTCGCTATCCTCCTGCCGGCGCACGTCGGCCTCGTCGCGCCGACTCTCGCGTTCGTCATCTCGGCGCTGCGCCAAGCCGTTCTCTTGACTCACGAATCTCCTCCTTCTCGGCTCCCGAAGAAACGAGGGACATTGCGGCTTACCTAGTTACCATCCGTGCGACCGAGCCACCCGTCTCGCCGCTCCTTGAGCCACGTCGTACGCAACCTGTTCGCCGCGGTCCTGGCCGGCATGTCTTTGGGAGCGAGTTCGTCCAGGTGCTTGTAGAACACCTTCCCCGCGCCCGTCAGCGCAACAAGCCCGGCTTGCGCCTGCCGGCGGTCCTCATACGCAAGTCGCTCCAGGGCTGCTGACGGTTCCCCGGGCAGAGCTTCTCCAAGCAATTCGGTGAGCTGACCGGCCTTGCGCTTCTCCAACTCCCTCAGCTCCTCCTGCATGAAGCGCTCCCAAAGGGCTTTTTGGCGGGCTTGGGCGCGCAGTCTCCCTCGCTCTTGCTCCCGCTGCCACGCGCGCTCCTCCCGCCGGGCCCTGCTGCGCTCCTCGGCCCGCTCCCGCGCAAGGTTCTCGTGCCACCGCTGCGCCAGCGCGTCACAGTGCGGCCCGTCGCGCAGCCTTCCGAGCTGCCGGCCTGCCTCGGTCTCGAGAACGGCCAAAAGCGCTACCTCGAACGCTTCCCCGGTTCGTTCGGCGCAGGTCCCTGCCTGGCGCGCCAAAACCTCGTCCGCCATCTCGGCCACCAGTTGGTTCTTTCGCATAGCGCTCCTCGTTCCTACCCGGTGTCTGCCGTGGCATCGTCGTAATGCCAGGACGAGCCTTCGGAATAGGCGGCCTCGTCTCGCAGGCGCCGGTCCGCTCGCGCTTCGGCGTCGTGGAACCAGGGGCGCATGAGCTTGGCCAGTAGAGGACTTTCTCGCTCTCGGAGGTCGTGGACGAAGCTTCCGACGTCGGCGCTGATCGCGATAAGGTTCAGCTGCTCGCCGCAGTCGCATTCGACACGGGCAGGATGCCAGTCGTAGACCTTGCCGAACGGGACCTCGTGGGCCTCGCAGCGCGCTGTACCACACTCGATGGTCTTCTGCGCCATGGGCTCCGGGCCACTTTCCCGCCGTCAGGCGCACCCAGCGAAGACTCACGAGAGACAGCGTCATGTTGTTTTTGATACTAAGATCACTATACCACACCACTAGCGCATCCCCCTTGCGGCCGAGGCCGCTTCGCAGCCCTTCACTACGCCTTCGTGTTCAGGCTCACCAGAACGCGGGAGAATGCGCGGTACGCGGAAGGGCAAGCTCCGCGAACCGTTCTAGACCAGCGGGCTCAGGGTCGCGAGGATCCGCTCGACCACCTTCGCGTGCATGGGGCGTCTATCCCACTCATCGAGGGTCAGCTCGCGGGCGTTTGTCTTGTCCAGCTCGAACATCCGCTCCATCTGGGCGGCAAAGCGCTCGGAGTAGACCTCGAGGTTGATCTCGTAGTTACCCAGGAGGCTGTAGCGGTCTATGTTCGCAGAGCCCACCGTGGACCAAACGCCGTCTATCGTCGCGGTCTTGGAGTGGATCATGATGTGCCGGTAGCGAAAGATCCGGACGCCGGCAGAGAGTAGTTCGTGGAAGTGGCGCCGGCCTAGCCAGTCGGCGGTTACGTGGTTGGAGTGCTCGGGGAGAAGGACCTGGACCTCCACGCCCCTCCTGGCGGCCTCCGCGAGGCCTGCCCGCATCGCCCGGTCCGGGATGAAGTAGGCGTGGGTGAGGTAGACGTGCGAGTTGGCCCTGTCGATTGCCTCCAGGTACATGGCTCGAATCGGGAAGATCCGCATGTAGGGGTCGTTACGGTGGAAGAGGGCGGACGAGTCCCACGAGCGCTCCCCAGCGGGTTCTAGCTTCGGGAGATCGGGAGCGCGGTGGGCGTTCCAGAAGTCCACGAAGTCGTTCTCGACCTCGCGTGCGCTTGGGCCCCTGACCTCCACGTGGGTGTCGCGCCAGCCCGCCGCGTAGAGGGACCCGATGTTGTACCCGCCCAGAAACGCTACTCGACCGTCAACCGCCATGAGGTGCTTGTGGTATCTGAAGACGTTGCGCGGGTTCGCGAGGTTCTGCGGTCCCCAAAGCGGGCGGAAATGGAGCGCGTGGATCTCCTCGGGGAACCGTTTGAAGGAAGGAGGAACGAAGGCGTTGGCCAAGCCGTCGAAGATCACGCACACCCTCACCCCCTCGCGAGCCTTTTGCGCCAGCGTCTCTACGAAGCGGCGTCCCACCTCGTCCCCCTTCCAGATGAAGGTACCGACGAAGATCCTCTTCTCGGCCCGCTCGATCTCCTCGAGCATCGACTCGTAGAGCCGGACGCCGTAGGGGTGGAGCTTGAGACTACTCTCCCCCGCCTCCAGCTCGATGGGCGCCCCCTCGACCCAGGGAAACCCCTCGCGCGGCCCCTGCCGGCGCTTGCGGAGCTCGTCCAGCGCCACGAGAACGCCGATCAGGAAAACTTGCGCCGCCGTGAGCGCCGCGAAGGCCCGGAACCCCAGCCTGCGCAGATCCGAGAACGTCCGCCTGAGACGGTAGGTCATGCGCAAGATTATAGAAGAGACGTAGGGGCCGTTCGCGAACCGCTCCTACGCGCGAACGGCCCCTACTTGCGCCGGCGGAGGCGGGCGGCGAACGATCTGCCTTCCTCGAGAGCGCGGCGTTGGATCTCGGCCATCTCCTTCTCGCCGACCCTCTGACCTCCGCGCTCGAAGTAGAGTATCGTCGCGCGGCCCATCGCGACGGTGCCCGCGTAGCCTATCGCAGCCGCCGCGACCCAGCCCGCCAGCGGCACCAGCTTCACGGCCTGGCGGGAGAGAGCGCGCAGCCCGAAGCCAGCCGCGAGCACGCCGAGGAGCTCGCGCGCCCGATCGAACGACAGCTCTTCGCCGTAGGCCGCAGCGATGTTCAGGACCATCCTGGCCTGGTTGGCGGTCATCACCGGCATGTCCGCGCCAGGGATCGGCAGCAGCCCGATTATGGCGTTCTGGCGGGCGTTGTTGCGGACGACCTGCTCGCAGACGGCTCGCCTGAAGGGCTCGTGGCCTTTCGCCAGCGCCACCAGGTAGTCCTCGTACATCGCCCGCACGACGCGGGTGGTCAGCTCCTCCACCAGCACGTCGCCGCCAGAGGTGGGCAGCGGTATCTCTCCCCGATCCTCCACCGCCGTGCCGGAGAGCGAGATCGAGTCCCCCGAGACGGTCAGGATCACCTCCGCCCCCTCCTTGCCCCGCTGCGCCGCGAGGAGGCCCGAGATCTCCGCCGCCCTCGGCGAGTCCCCGACGACCGCGAGGGTCGCCTGTTCTCGCGCCGCCTTGCGCGTCTCGTTGAACACCTTGTACAGATTCCTCAAGCCCATCGAAGCTCGCTTTCCACCGCTTTTCCGTCCATAGGCGAGCATGTTAAATTGATTCTCGCCCTTTTTCAGATATATTACGTGCAGGCTACAGAAGGGTTTCAGACCTGGATAACCCGGGGGAGAGCTTGCAGCCTCAACGCGACCTGCGGGACATAGAAGAGATACAGGAACTCTTCGAAACCGGCCAGGAGACTGGCACGCTAGAGTCCAGCGAAGTCCTCGACCTCCTGCAGGAGGTCGATCTCTCGACCGACGAGATCCAGCAAGTCTACGGGCTCCTGCGCGAGCATGGCGTCGAGATCGTGGACACGGGCTTTCTCGCCGAGACCATGGGCGAGGAGGAGGACATACAACTCGTCGAGGAGGTCCTGGAAGGCGACCTCAAGAGCAGGTACACCGGGGACGCGGTCCAGATGTACCTGGACGAGATCGGGAAGACCCCCCTCCTGACGAAGACCCAGGAGGTCTACCTGGCGAGGCGCATAGAGCGCGGTGACAGGCGCGCCAAGGCGCATCTCACGAAGGCCAACCTGAGGCTCGTCGTCTCCATAGCCAAGAAGTACGCGGGCCGGGGCGTCTCCCTGCTCGACCTGATCCAGGAGGGCAACATAGGGCTCATGCGGGCCGTCGAGAAGTTCGACTACCGCAAGGGCTTCAAGTTCTCGACGTACGCCACCTGGTGGATCCGCCAGGCCGTCACCCGCGCCATAGCGGACAAGGGGCGCACGATCAGGGTCCCGGTCCACATGGTCGAGAAGATCAACAAGTACTACCGCATCCAGCGTGCCCTCGCCGCCGAGCTGAACCGCGACCCCACAGACGACGAGGTCGCCCGCCTCATGGAGGTCGAGGCCGAGGAGATTGTGCGCATCCGGCGCGTGAGCCGGCGTTCTATCTCTCTGGAGACGCCGGTGGGCGAGGACCACTCCTCCGAGCTCGGCGACTTTATCGCGGACGAGGAGTCCGAGAGCCCGCATGACCTGGCGAAGTCCTCCCTGCTGAAGGCTCGCATGCGCGAGGCCCTGAACGGCCTCCCGGAGCGGGAGCGCATGGTGCTCGAGTACCGCTTCGGCCTTACCGGAGGCCAGCCCAAGACGCTCGAAGAGGTGGGCGAGCGCTTCGACGTAACCCGCGAGCGCATCCGCCAGATCCAACTCACCGCGCTGGCCAAGATCAAGAGCAGCCCGCACGCCGCGGGGCTGCGAGACTTGCTGGACTGAAGTCCAGCAAGTCAGCACGCTACACCCGACTGCGTCGGGCTCCGCTTGTCAGCACGCATCGGCCGACTTCGCCGGCCTCGCTCTTCAGCAAAGGGCTTCTGCCTGAGCCAAGAAAGCTGAGGAGCCGTCCCCTGGAAGCGAAGCCGAGGGGTCGACGTGCTGCAAGCCTGCGAAGCAGGCTTGCTACTCCCTTCCGGGCTCGGAGGTTCGATCCCTCTCGCCCACCTCGTCGCTGCCTTCGCCCTCGGGACGGTTCGGGTTGCGTCTTGCGGCCTCGCCGAAGACCCGGATCAGGATGGGGATCAGGACGATCGCGATCACGACCAGGAGTAGCAACGACACGATGGCAAAGCTCACGTGCCACCTCCTCGCACGCCAATGGGGCCGCCGGATACGTCCGGCGGCCCTATGTTAACCGATCGGGCCTCGACGCGAGCGCCGGGTTGACGGCCCTAGCGGCTGGGCGGCTGGGCGCCGGAGCCGCCGAGCTCGCCGCGCTCGACTATCCTGGCGAAGTTCTCCAGGTCTTCCTTCATGTTGCGCTCTGGGTTCGAGAGAACCTCCGCCACGACCTCGCCGGCCTTGCCGCCGGGCGGGTTGGCGTAGTTCATGGTCACGTCCACGCGCGTGCGGTCCGGGGTTACCTCCTCGAAGCGTGCCTCGCCGCTGGTCATGACCTGCCCGTCGACGGAGTTCCAGCCGATCCCGCGGCTCGGGTCCATCTCGGTGGTCCTGGCGTCGAACTCGACGCTCGCGCCCAGGGGGCCCTTTACCCTCCAGTGGCTGGTGTCCTGGCCCGTAATCCGCACCTCCTCGATGTTCTGCATGAAGTTCGGGAAGTTCTCGAAGTTGGACCAGTAGCCGAAGACGTCCTGCAGCGGGGCCTCGACCTCCACGCTCTCGTGTACGCGCTGTGCCATAAATGATCTCCTTACTCGTGCCTCTAGACGATTACTGCCCCTTAGTATGCGATGCGGGGACGACTTTTTATGTAAGATGCCCTACAGACCGCGAAGGTTTTCGAAGGCGCGCGCGAGCTGGGCGTCTCTCTCGAGGATCTCGCGTTCCGTGAGGTCGCGGGCGTCGGTCGGGGTGAGCGGCTGCTGGCCGTCTGCCATAGAGACCTGCTCGTCAGGCTCGATTCCGGTCTCGCGGATAAAGTCGCCGTCGGGGGTGAGCCACTCGGCGACGCCAAGCAGGATCGCCGAGCCGTCCCTCAGGACGAACTCCGAGAGCACCGTGCCGGTCCCGAAAGTAGTCTCCCCGATCACGGTGGCCCGGTCGTTGTCCCTCAGCGCTCCGGCCAGGATCTCCGAGCTCGACGCCGATCCCTCGTTCACAAGGACCGCCATCGGCGCGCGTACTCGCTCCGCGCCGCTCTCGACCTCGATCTCCTCGCGGTCCCCCGAGGCGTCCTCGCGCAGGTAGGCGACGCTGCCTGGCTCCAGAAAGTCCCCGGCCATCTGCACCGCCTGATCCAACCTGCCGCCAGGGTTGTTGCGGAGGTCCAGGATAAAGCGTCGGGCGCCCGCCGCGCGTGCCTCCTCGAACGCCTGCGAGAGCTTCTCCGCGCTGTCGTCAGAGAAAGACGAGAGGCGCACGAAGGCGACGTCGGTGGAGGGGATCATGATCCAGGAAGCGACGGGCGACTCGATCTCGGCGCGTTCGAGGTCGAACACGCGTTCCTCGCCGTCGCGTTCGACGGTGACCTGAACCATCGTGCCCTCGGGGCCCTTGACCTTCTCGACGATCTGCGAGACGTCCTCCTCGCGCATGCCCTCGCCGTCTACTGCGACCACGACGTCGCCGGTCTCGATTCCCGCGTTTGCCGCGGGCGAGCCCTCTATGGGGGAGGCGACGACAACCTCGCCGTTCCGTTCTTCGAGCTGGACGCCGATTCCGACGTACGTCCCGGAGAGGCCCTCGCGGTTCTGCTCGCGCTCCTCGGGCGTCAGGAAGCGGGTGTGGCCCTCATCCCCCAGCGTGTCGAGCATCCCCTCGATAGCGCCGTAGGTCTGCTTCTCGGGGTCGATGGCCCCCTGGTCCACGTAGTCGTCGCGCACCGTGTCGAGCGCTTCGGCGTACAGCGCGAGGCTCTCGCGATCTTGCTCGCCCAGGGAAGCCGGGCTCTGAGACCTGCCGAAGGCGTAAGCCCCAAGGGCGGCCGCAACCACAAGCACCGCCACAAGCAATGCCCACGTCGCCGCGCGGCGCCTGCCACGCCCGGTTGCCGTGCTCTTCCACACGCTGAGATTGTACTATTGGAGCACGCTTCGGCTTCGCCTCCGCTTGTCAGCACGCTCCCTCCGGTCGCTTGTCAGCACGCCGCCCCCTCGGCTTCGCCTCCAAGGGCGGCTCGTCAGCTCTTTTGGCTTGGGCAGTAGCCCCCTTACTGAAAGCGAGGCCTGCTTCGCTGGACGATGCGTGCTGACAAGCGAAGCCCGGCGGCAAGCCGGGCGTAGCGTGCGGGCGCGCCGCGAAGCGGCGCGCCTAGACGGACTCGCCCACCTTGTAGGGGGTGGATCTCGCCGGCTCTTCTACGGGTTGGCCGTCCTCGACGGGGAAGTAGCAGGCGGCGCTGTGGGTGCTGGTGGCCTCGTCGGCCGCGCCGTCCTGGGGTATGAGTTCGGGCTCGTGCTCCGCGCAGTACTCCTGCGCGCGCGGGCACCTCGTGTGGAACGAGCACCCCGACGGGGGATTCGCCGGGGATGGGACGTCCCCGGCCAGCACTATGCGGCTGCGCCGGCGCTCCCTCTCGGGGTCGGGGAACGGGATGGCCGAGAGGAGCGAGGTAGTGTAGGGGTGACGCGGCTCGCCGTAGAGCCTGCGGCGGTCGGTGAGCTCCACGATCTTGCCCAGGTACATGACCGCCACCCTGTCGGAGATGTGCTTTACCACCGAGAGGTCGTGGGCGATGAAGACGTAGGTGAGGTCAAACTCCTTCTGCAAGTCCTGCAGGAGGTTTATGACCTGGGCCTGGATCGAGACGTCGAGTGCCGAGACCGGCTCGTCGCAGATAATGAGCTTGGGGTTGAGCGCGATGGCCCTCGCGACGCCTATCCTCTGGCGCTGTCCGCCCGAGAACTCGTGCGGGTAGCGGTTGTAATGCTCGGGAGAGAGCCCCACCACCTCGAGCAGCTCCTGCACCCGCCTCTTGCGGTCTCCCTCTACCTTGTGGGTCTTCAACGGCTCGCCGACGATGCCGCCGACGGTCATGCGGGGGTTCAGCGAGGCGTAGGGGTCCTGGAAGACTATCTGCATGTTGCGCCTCACGGCGAGCATCCGTTTTCGGTCGAAGCCGAGGATGTCCTCGCCCTCGAACAGAACCTCGCCCTCGGTGGGCTCCAGCAGCCTCAACACGAGCCTCGCCAGCGTGCTCTTCCCGCAACCCGACTCTCCAACGAGCCCAAGGGTCTCGCCGCGCCTGACGGCCAGGTCCACGCCGTCGACGGCCTTCACGTGGCCGACGGTGTGCCTCAGGATGCCCGCCTTTATCGGGAAGTGCATTTTGAGATCCCTCGTCTCGAGGAGATACTCTCCCGAGCCGTTCGGGCTGCCGTTCGGGCTGCCGTTCGCGTCCCCGTTTTCGCGTTCGCCACGGCCTTGGCCTTCGCTCACGCGCTCTCCTCCACGCCTAGCTCCGCGTCGATCCGGTGCTTGGACTCTTCTATCTCCTCGACCGACAGGACGCAGGCGGCTTCGTGCCCAGGCTTCTTCTCCTCGAGGCTCGGGTCGTCCCGCCGGCACTCGTCCTTGGCGAACGGGCAGCGAGGGTAGAAGTTGCAACCCTCGGGCAGGTGGATCAGGGAAGGCGGCGTGCCCTGGATCGGCAGGAGTCTCACCTCGCCCGCCGTGTCCAGGCGGGGGAGGGACCGCAATAGTGCCCACGAATAAGGCATCAGCGGGTCGTAGAAGACCTCGTCGGTCGTCGCCTTCTCCACCGCGCGTCCGGCGTACATGACCATCACCTTGTCCGCGAGCTGGGCGACGACGCCCAGGTCGTGCGAGATCATGATTATGGCTGTGCCGTACTTCTCCTGCAGGTCCACCATGAGCTCCAGGATCTGGGCCTGGATCGTGACGTCGAGCGCCGTGGTCGGCTCGTCGGCGATGAGGACCTTCGGGTTGCACGAGAGGGCCATCGCGATCATCGCCCGCTGGCGCATCCCGCCCGAAAATTGGTGCGGGTACTCGCGAGCGCGCCCCTCCGGGTTGGCGATGCCGACGTCCCTGAGGACCTGCACCGTCTTCTCCTGCGCCTCGCCCTTGGAGACGGTCTGGTGGATGCGGATGGCCTCCCTGATCTGGTTCCCCACCGTGAAAACCGGGTTGAGGCTGGTCATGGGGTCCTGGAAGATCATCGCGATGTCGTTGCCCCTTATGGCCTGCATGCGCTTGTCCGAAACCTTCAGGAGGTCCTGGTCCTCGAAGAGGATCTCGCCCTCAGGGTACGAGACCGGCGGCTTAGGGTTGAGCTGCATCACCGAGAGGGACGTGACGCTCTTCCCGCTCCCCGACTCGCCCACGATCCCCAACGTCTCCCCCGGCTCGAGCGAGAAAGACACCCCGTCGACCGCCTTAACTACCCCGTCCTGGGTCTCAAAGTACGTCTTGAGGTTGTTGACCTCCAGCATTGCCACGGCTACTCGATGGCCTCCACCCGATCCCGGCTTCTTACGTCGAAGCGTACACTACAGCACGGTCGCTCCTCGGGCCACCAACGTCCCCTAATCGTAGGTGCGGGGATCGAGGGCCTCGCGGACGCCGTCGCCGAGGAGGTTGAAGCCGAGCACGGCGAGGAAGATCGCCATCCCCGGGAAGAACGCTATCCACCAAGCCGACGTGAGGTAGGACTGCGCCTGGTAGAGCATCGAGCCCCAGCTCGGCTCTCCGGGCTCGGCCCCGAGGCCGAGGTAAGAGAGCGTGGCCTCGGCGATTATTGCGTAGCCCATCGCGAGCGACGCCTGGACCAGGAGAGGCGGCAGCGAGTTCGGGAGGACGTGCCTGACCATTATCCTCGCGTTGCTCGCGCCAACGGCCCGCGCCGCCTCCACGTAGTCGAGGCCCCGGATGGTGAGGACCTGGGCGCGCGTGATCCGCACGAAGGCCGGGATAAAGGCTATGCCGATGGCTATCATGGCGAAGCCCAGGCCCCCTCCGAGGATCGCCGCTATCACGAGCGCCAGGATCAGGAAGGGGAAGGCCTGGATGGAGTCCACTATCCGCATCAGGACCCACTCGTCCCAGAACCCCCGGTAGTACCCGCTCACCAGACCGAGCGGCACCCCCACGCCTATGGCGATGCCGACCGAGATGAGCGAGGCCTGCAAAGATATCCTCGCCCCGTAGACGACGCGGGAGAAGACCGAGCTGCCAAGCGAGTCGGTCCCCATCAGCCCACCCTCTCCAGGTGGCCTGAGGGTGAGCGCGTAATCCTGGGCCTGCGGGTTGGTCGGCGCGATGAGGGGCGCGAAGATGGCGGTAAGGATCAGGCAAACGACTATCACCAGCCCGGCGACGGCGAGCTTGTTGCGCCTGAAGTCTCGCCAGAGGCCGACCCAGCGACTACTTTGTGCCTGGACGGGCTGCGCTCCCCCGTCTCGCTCAAGGCTACTCCTCGCTCGCGGCGATGCGCGGGTCTATTACGACGTAGAGCATGTCGATAAGCAGGTTTATGAGCACCACGATGACGGTCACCGTGAGCACGGCGCCCTGCACGACCGTGTAGTCCCTATCCGAGATGGACTCGACGATCAGGCTCCCGATGCCGGGAAGCTGGAAGACCTGCTCCGTCACAACGAGCCCGCCGAGCAGGGCGGCGATCTGCAGGCCGCTGGCGGTGACGAACGGGATGAGCGCGTTTCGGACGGCGTGCTTGACGATGATCACGCGCCTGGAGAGACCCTTCGAGATGGCCGTCCTGACGTAATCCGAGCCGAGCTCCTCGAGCAGGCTGCTCCGCAGCATCCGAGTCAGCTCCGCCGATTCCCGCAACCCCGTGGCGAGGACCGGCAGGATCATGGCCGTTATGTTGGCGGCCGGGTTCTCGAAGAACGGCACGTAGCCGGAGGCCGGCAACCAGCCCAGGGTAACGGCGAAGACGATGATGAACATCATCCCGAGCCAGAAAGGGGGGACCGAGATGCCACCCAGCGCGAACCCGGTGCTCACGTAATCTATCCAGGTGCGCCGGTTGGTGGCGGACAGGATGCCGGCGAAGACCGCGATCGTCAGGCTCACGAGGAAGGTCCCGAAAGCCAGCTCCAGGGTAACGGGCAACCGCTGCAGGATCAGCTGCGGAGACCGGCGTACCGTCGACCAGGGAGTCGCCGAGATCACCCCGCAAAACGTTCCCGAGCCAGTCGACGTACTGGATAACGATCGGGTTATTCAACCCCAACCGCTCGCGCATCTGATCCTTGGCCGACTCGGAGGCCTCTGGCCCCAGGATGACCGTCGCCGGGTCCCCTGGGATGAGGTTTATCATCGACCAGCACACCACGCTGACGATAAAGAGGATCGGCAGCGTGAGAAGCAGCCGACGGATCAGGAACGCCAAGCCCGAGAACCTCCTGCCAGTCCGCCTCGCCTAACCTATTCTTGCTGCTGTTTGCTCACGCCCGCGAGCCTCAGGATGCCGTCTGGATAGGACTCGAAGCCCTGGACGGTCGGCTGCATGGCGAAGTCCGTCGTCGAGTTGTTGTGGTAGAGGTAGACGTAGGGCACGTCCTCGTGCAGGATCTGCATGACCTGGCCGTAGAGTTCCTTGCGCCTGTCTTTATCGTCCGAGGTGCGCGCCTCCTCGAGCAGCCGGTCTACCTCCGGGTTGCTGTAGCCCGAGTCGTTGAAGTCGCCGTCGGTGACGGTGAAGTCGTAGATGTTGAGGTCGGGGTCTATGCGCCCGCTCCAGCCCAGGAACAGGGCCTCGTAGTTGCCGTTGGTCGAGTCCTCGAGCAGCGTCCCGAACTCGAGCTGTTCGAGCTTCACCTCGATCCCGGCAGGCTTGAGGTTGTTCTGGATCACCTGCCCTATCTGCTGGTTGGTCGGCGAGGGATCCAGCTTGAGGGTGAAGGAGAACCCGTCTGGCTCGCCCGCCTCCTCGAGCAACGCCTTCGCCTCCTCGACGCTACGCTCCGGGTACGCGTCGCTCTGCTCGCTGTAGGCCCACGACTGCTCGCCGAAGGGCGAGTTTCCGGGCTGGCCGCCGACGTCCCTGAGCACAGCCTGGACGATCGCCTCGCGATCGACGAGCCTGTAGACGGCTTGCCTGAGCGCCTTGTTGTCGAACGGCGGCTGCGTGACGTTGAGCCAGATCCCCTGGTAGCCGAGCCCGGGTTCGACGGACACCTTGTACTCGCCCTCTTCCTGCAGGCCCTCGAACTCCACGAACGGGATCGAGTCTATGATGTCGAGCTCCCCGCTCTGCAGGTTCTGATACTGGACGTTCTCGTCTTCTATGCCCCGGTACTCGATCCTGTCGATCTTGGGCAGGCCTTCCCTCCAGTAGTCTTCGTTCTTCTTGACGGTGATGTGGTCGCCCCTGACCCTCTCCACGAACTCGAACGGCCCGGTGCCGACCGGATCGTCGGAGATGCGGCCCCCACCGTCTTCTATTGCCTTGGGCGACGCCATGATGCCCGCGCGATCCGTAAGGACCGCGAGGAACGGAGCGAACGGCTGGCTCAAGGTCACCCGCACCGTGTAATCGTCCACGACCTCCACCGACTCGATGGGCTGGACCTCCGTGCTGCGGACGGAGTCGTCCTCCTGGTAGCGGTCGAGGTTGTACTTCACGGCCTCGGCGTTGAAGGGGGTGCCGTCGTGGAACTTGACGCCCTTCCTGAGCTCGAATGTGTACTCCGTGCCGTCGTCTGAGACCTCGTAGCTCTCGGCCAGCATAGGCACGATCTCGCCCGCCCGGTTTATGTCGACCAGCTTGTCGTAAAGGCTGGCCATCACCTGCCGGTCGACGTAGGCGCTAGAGAGGTTCGGGTCGAGCTCGGGCGGCTCCGCCTCGAGTGCCACGTAAAGGGTGCCAGGCGGCGTGCTCGACTGCGGGGCTCCTCCCCCGCCGCAACCAGCCAAGACCAGCGCCGCGAACGCAAACAGTGCGAATACCCCAACACGGATGATCTTTGTCACCTGCGCACCATCCCCACCATGGTCGCTCCCCGACGCTAGATCTCAGTGAGTGGCAAAAGTAACAGCAACCGGTCGGGTGGTCAAGCCAGTGGCCATCAACGGCCGGCCGCGTAGCCCTGCATCCCGCGCGGGTTCGCCGCCGCCCGCAGCAGCCCGGTCGCCGTATCCCGGCCAACCGCGGACAGCCGCCCCAGCGACCAGCCATCGACGACGGTAACGTCGTGGCCGCGCGCGCGGAGCGCCTCGATGGTCTCCGGGCCTAGCCGGTCTTCGGCCACGACCTCGCCTGGCGCGGCGTTGCGGGGATAGAACGAGCTCGGGAAGTGGGTCGTGTGGAACGTCGGTGCGTCTATCGCCTCCTGCAGGTTGAGGCCGAAGTGGACGTGCGCCAGGAAGAAATTCAGCGACCACTGGTCCTGCTGGTCCCCTCCGGGGGTGCCGAACGCCAGGTAGGGGTCCCCGCCGCGCAGCGCGAGCGAGGGGGTGAGGGTGGTGCGGGGCCGCTTTCCGCCGCCAAGCGAGTTGGGCAACCCCTCGACGAGCCAGAACATCTGCGCTCGGGTGGTCAGGCTGAAGCCGAGGCCGGGCACCACCGGCGAGCTCTGCAGCCACCCGCCGCTCGGCGTTGCCGACACCATGTTGCCGTGCCGGTCGACCACGTCGAGGTGGGTCGTGTCCCCGCTACCCTGGTCCTCGCGCGGCACCGTGGGCTCACCCGCCCCGGCGCCCCCGCCCGCCGCCGTGCCTACCCTGGACCGGTCGGGGAGACGAGGTTCGCTCCCGCCGGCGGCACCGGGCCGCAGCTCGAAGGAGGCGTCCTCGCCGACGAGCGCGCGCCGGTCCTCGGCGTAGGCCCGGTCGAGCAACCCGGCCAGCGGCACGTCCACGAAATCCGGATCCCCGTACCAGGCTTCCCTATCCGCAAAGGCGAGCTTCGCGCACTCCACAACCGTGTGCACGAACTCGGGCGAGTTGCGTCCCATGGAGGTGAGGTCGAAACCGTCGAGCAGCGCAAGCTGTTGCAAGAACACCGGACCCTGACTCCACGGTCCGGCCTTGCACACGGTGTAGCCGTGGTAATCGAGCGTCGCCGGTTCCTCAATGGCGGCCCGGTAGCTCGAGAGGTCATCGCCCGTGAGCAGGCCTCGGTGGCGACGCCCGGAGGTGTCCATGGCCTGCGTCGCGGACACCCACCCGTCGATGGCCTCGGCGACGAATCCTCGGTAGAAGGCGTCCTTGGCTGCCTGGATCTGCTCGTCGCGGTCGCTGGATCTGGCCTCCGCCTCCTCCAGGACGCGGCGGTAGGTCAGGGCGAGGTCGGGGTTGGTGAACAGGGTGCCCGATTCCGGCACGCCGGTCCCCCGCAGATAGACATGCCCAGAGGAGGGCCACTCCTCACGAAACAGCCCTTCGGCACCACGGATGGTGTCGCTGATCTGGGGCACGAGCGGATAACCGTTCTCCGCGTAGCCAATCGCGTGGTGGATAACCTCGGCGAGGCGCATCGTGCCGAACTCGCCGAGCAGCAGCATCCACGCGTCGAACGCCCCGGGAACGCAGGCCGGCAGGAGCCCCGTGCCTGGTATGAGGTCCAACCCGAGCCCTTCGAAGTGCGCGATGCTCGCCACGGCCGGCGCCGGTCCCTGGCCATTGATCACCAGCGTCTCGCCCCGTTCGGCGCGGTGGGCGATTATTGGCACCTCTCCGCCGGGGCCATTGAGGTGGGGCTCCACGACCTGGAGCGTCAGCCCTGCGGCCACCGCCGCGTCGAACGCGTTGCCGCCCGACTCCAGCACGGCCATGCCGGCAGCGGAGGCCAGCCAGTGCGTGGAGGCCACCATGCCGTGGGTTCCCGCAAGCTCGGGCCTGGTGGTGAACGCCCGGTGTGCCATCCCGCCCTCCTCGTCTACTCGCGCCGGTCGGGCACGGGATCCTACGCTCGTGCCCGAACCTCATCTCGCGTCTGTTGGTCCGTGTCGGGGTCTCAGTCGATGCAGTGGCAGGCCAGGACCCAGTGGTCGTTCCCCACGTCGCGCCAGACCGGGTCTTCCCTGCCGCAGGCCTCGGTAGCGTAGGGGCAGCGGGTTCGGAAACGGCAGCCGGACGGCGGGTTCACCGGGCTCGGCACGTCACCCTCAAGGACGATGCGCTCGCGCTCGTGCTCGACGTCGGGGTCGGGAACCGGCACGGCCGAGAGCAGGGCCTGAGTGTAGGGGTGGAGCGGGTTGTTGTACAGCTCGTCGCTCGACGCGAGCTCGACCATGACGCCCAGGTACATCACCCCCACGCGGTCGGAGATGTACTTCACCACGGAGAGGTCGTGGGAGATGAACAGGTAGGTCAGGCCCCTCTCCTCCTGCAGCCGCCGCATCAGGTTGATGACCTGAGCCTGGATCGAGACGTCCAGGGCCGAGACCGGCTCGTCGGCGACGATGAATTCGGGGTCTACGGCGAGCGCGCGGGCGACCCCGATCCTCTGGCGCTGGCCGCCCGAGAACTCGTGCGGGTAGCGGTTGGCGTGCTCCTTGTTCAGGCCGACGACCTCGAGCAACTCGTTGACCCGGTCCGTGCGCTCTTGCCTGCTCGACACGAGGTGGTGGATGTCCAGGCCCTCGGCGACGATGTCGCCGACGACCATGCGCGGGTTCAGTGAGGCCTGGGGGTCCTGGAAGATCATCTGCATCTTGCGGTTGAGGACGCTGGCCTCCATCGCCCTCCGCCCTGTGGACGTCCTTGCCGTCGAAGAGGATCTCGCCGCCCGAGGGCTCGTAGAGCCTCACCAGAACCCGCCCCGCCGTGGTCTTGCCGCACCCCGACTCCCCCACGAGGCCAAGGGTCTCGCCCCTGTTGATCTTCAGCGAGATGCCGTCCACCGCCTTCAGCGTCTCGCGGCCGACGCTGAAGTACTTCCTCAGGTCGTTGATCTCGAGCAGCGGCCTGCCGTTGCCGTTCGGGCTCTCTGCTGTCATCGGGCGCCCTTGACCCTGACGGGAGGCTCCACGTCGGGGGCCATCGGGTGGTGCAGCCAGCAGGCGGCCTTGTGCTCGGCAGAGAAGGTCGTGTAATCCGGCATCTCCTCCGTGCAGATCTGCATCGCGTACGGGCAGCGCGGGGTGAAGGGGCAGCCCTTCGGCGGATCGAGCATGTCGGGCGGGGAGCCCGGGATGGGGATGAGCTCCTGGCTACGGTCCGCGGTGGGGAGCGGGATCGAGGACAGGAGCCCCCAGGTGTACGGCATCTGCGGGTTGTAGAAGATCTCGCGCACCGTACCCGTCTCGATGACCTTGCCCGCGTACATCACCGCGACGCGGTGGGCGGTCTGGGCGACGACGCCGAGGTCGTGCGTGATCAGGATGACCGAGGTCCCTATCCGCTCCTGCAGGTCCCGCAGCAGCTCCAGGATCTGGGCCTGGATCGTGACGTCGAGAGCCGTGGTTGGCTCGTCGGCTATCAGAATCTGGGGGTCGCAAGCCAGCGCTATGGCTATGACGACGCGCTGGCGCATCCCGCCGGAGAACTGGTGCGGGTACTGCTTCAAGCGGTCCTCGGCGTTCGGGATGCCGACCATCTCCGAGGAGCTCCACGGCCCGCTCCTTGGCCCGTGCGCCCGACATACCCAGGTGCTTCTTCAGGCTCTCGGTGATCTGGCGTCCGACCCTCATCGTCGGGTCGAGCGAGGTCATGGGGTCCTGGAAGACCATCGCGATCTTCGACCCCCTGTATCCCCTGCATCTGCTTCTCGGAGAGCTTGAGCAGATCCTGCCCCTCGAAGACGGCCTCACCGCCCTTGACGATGCTGTTCGCCTCGGGAAGCAGCCGCATGATGCTCTTGGCCGGTGACGCTCTTGCCGCTCCCCGACTCCCCGACTATGGCCAGCGTCTCGCCGCGCCTGAGGTCGAAGGTGACGCCCCGTACCGCCTGCACCTCCCCGGCGTAGGTCTTGAAGGAGACCTGGAGGTCCTTGACCTGGAGTATGTTCTCGCCGTTCATCGCCATACGCTACTTCCGCATCTTCGGGTCGAAGGCGTCGCGCAGGCCATCGCCGAGCAGGTTGAAGCAGACCATCAGCAGGCAGAAGACCACCGAAGGGAACACCAGCAGGTAGGGGTGGAACCGGATCTCGCCTGCACCTTCGCTGATGAGCGAACCGAGCGAAGCCTCCGGCACCTGGATGCCGAGGCCGATGAAGCTCAGGAACGCCTCGGCGAAGATCGCCGACGGGATGGTGAACATCAGGTTCACTATGATCGGTCCCAGGGAGTTCGGGAGCAGGTGCTTGCGCACGAGACGAGACCCGCTGGCCCCGAGCGAGCGCGAGGCCAGGGCGAACTCCTGTTCCTTTAGCTGCAACATCCTGCCACGCACGATGCGGGCCATGTACACCCAGCCGGTTATCCCGATGGCGATGCTGATGGTGATGATCCCCGGTTCGAAGACGACCATAGCGAGGATCGCGATGACGAGGGTAGGGGATGCCGATCAGG
Source organism: uncultured Rubrobacteraceae bacterium (assembly GCA_963800975.1). Lineage (GTDB taxonomy): Bacteria > Actinomycetota > Rubrobacteria > Rubrobacterales > Rubrobacteraceae > JALYGY01. The sequence continues at coordinate 915,721 of CAWDDB010000008.1, forward strand.
ATCTCGATCACGCGCTGCATCACGTCGTCCGCCCGGCCCCCGAGGTAGCCAGAGACCGCCCCGAAGGTGACGCCGACGAACATGTCGAGCAGGGCGGCGAGGAAGGCGATGTAGAGCGAGACCCTCGTCCCCGCCCACACCCTGCGTCCACATGTCCCTGCCGAACTCGTCCGTGCCGAACCAGAAGCTCGCGGAAGGGCCAGTGTATCGTCGGGTCAGGTCCTGGGCGTAGGGAGAGTACTGCGAAAGCAGCGGACCTAAGACAAAGGCCAGGGCGAATAGGAGGATCAGGATCGCCAGGCTGATCACCGCCCCGCGGTTCTTCTTGAGCCGGATCCAGGAGTCCTTCCAGAACCCCACAGGAGGACCGGCGATCCGCTCGCTCTCGTGTGTCGTCGATCTCGATGCGTCCCGAAGAGGTCCGGCGTCAGGTCGCGGCCTCTGGTTTCCATGCCTTACGCTGTCCTTCGCCGTCTCCGCCACCTCTCCACCGGGTCTCCCCCACGGCAACCGGCTCATCCCGACACGCGGATTCGAGGATCTATGATCCCGTACGAGATGTCCTGCAACAGAAGGGCGATGATGAAGAAGACCGAGAAGAATACCGTCGTGCCGAGGATCATCGCGTAGTCGTTGACGAAGACCGAAGCCACGAACTGCTCCCCGATCCCCGGCACCGCGAAGATCTGCTCGACCACCAGCGTGCCGGTTATGAGGTAGATGGTCAGCGGCGCGAGGACGGTGACCAGCGGTATGAGGGCGTTGCGCATAACGTGCTTCATGATCACCGCCAGTCCCGAAAGCCCCTTGGCCTTCGCCAGCGTGATGTAGTCCTGGCCCAGCACCTCGAGCATCTCCGAGCGCACGAACCGCGCGACCGTCGAGATGACGAAGACCGAGAGCGCCAGCGAGGGCAAGACGGAGTACCTCCAGCTCTCGAAGAAGGCTATCGGGAACCACCCGAGCTTCACCCCGAAGACGTACTGCAAGATGGGTCCCAGGACGAAGGTCGGCACGGAGACGCCGAGCACCGCTATGACCACCGCCAAGGTGTCCCAGTAGGTGTTGTGCCGCAAGGCGGAGACGATGCCGAGCACCAGCCCCACCACCAGCCCGAAGATGACGGCCTGTAGGCCCGACGAAGGCGGAGACCGGCGCGCGCTCCAGGATCATCTGCAGTCACGGGGCGGCTCTCGAAGTAGAAGGAGTTTCCCAGGTCCCCCTGCGCCACGTTGGCCATGTACTTCGCGTACTGGACGTAGATCGGCTCGTCCAGCCCGTACTTCTCGAAGAGCTGCGCCCGGATCTGGGGCGTGAGCTTGTCGTCGGCGAAGGGCGTCCCGGGAAGCAGCTTGCTGATAAAGAACGTAATGCTGATGATAACGAACAGCGTGATGAGCATGTAGGACGATCCGTCTGCCTATGTACCTGATCATCTGCAAGCCCACCTCCTCAGGTAGCCGTCTTCGCCGACCGGCACGGGCACCCCCGGTATCGAGACCGCCCTTGCCTGTGCCTCGCATGATGTTCCTGTCCTCCGGCGCTCTACCTCTGGATCCTCCACCACCTGGCATCGAGACCGGCGCCGTACGGGTGGTAGACGAAGTTCTTGATGGTACGGCTCTGAGAGGTGGCCTCGGCCCTCGAAGTACATCGGCGCGCAGGCCCGCGTCGTCCGCGACCAGGAGCTTCTCCGCCTCCATCATCAACTGCATGCGCGCGCGCGAAGTCCGTCTCCTTCTGGGCCTGGTTGATGAGCTCGTCGTAGCGCTCGTTGGAGTAGCCCCCGGTGTTGAATGGGGAATCCGACAGCCAGAGATCGAGGAAGGTCATCGGGTCGTTGTAGTCCGCGATCCAACCCTGCCACGAGAGCTGGAACTCGCCGTTGGCCTCCAGCTCGAGCTTCCTGTCGAAGGGCTGTACCTTGACGTTGATCTTCGCCCCGAGGTTGTCCTCGAACTGCGACTGCAGGAAGGTGGCGATGTCGCGCGCGGTGCTGTCGTCGTAAGCGAGCAGCTCGACTGGGGTTCTCGCCGCCCTCCTCCTCGAGGCCCTGCTCGAAGAGCCTCCTCGCCTCCTCGGGGTTGAACTCGGGCATGGTCGGGCCCTCGGCCTCGCGGAAGGTCTGGTCGCCTGGGCCGGCTATCCCGTCGGGAACGAACCCGGTCGCCGGCTCGGAGCCGTCGTTGAGGATCTGGTCGCGCAGAGCGCTCCGGTCGAAGCCGATCTGCAAGGCCTTGCGGACGTTGACGTTCTGGAAGAGCGGGATGCTGTCCACGTTGAGGACCATGTAGAAGAGGCGAACTCCGTCTGCGGACTAGAAGTCCGGCGATCCCTGAACTCGTCCACGTACTGCCGTGCTGATCTCGGTCATCGTCGAGCTCGCCCGACTCGTAGAGGTTGACGGCGGTGTCCAGCTCCTTGACGATCTTGCCCTCCACCCTCTGGATGTTCACCGTTGTCCGAGTCCCAGTAGTCGTCGTTCTTGACCATGATGACGCCCTGGGTCGGGTTGAACTCCGTCCAAGATGTACGGGCCGTTGTAGATGAGGGCGGCGGCGTTCTGGGCGTACTGCTCGCCCTGCTCCTCGACGAATGTCTGGTTCTGCGGGCAGTAGGTGTGGAAGGCCGTCAGGCCCAGCCAGAACGGCGACGGGGCAACGAGCTTGACCTCGAGCGTCTTGTCGTCGGGCGCCTCTATGGCCACGCTCTCCGGCCGAGCCGTTGCCCTCGTTGAAGTCGGCCGCTCCCTCCACGAAGGTGGAGATGATGTAGGCGTACTGGCCCGCGGTCTCGGGGTCGAGCGCCCTCAGCCAGGCGTACTTGAAGTCCTGGGAGGTTACGGGGTCGCCGTTGGACCACTTGATCGCCGTCGCGCAAGGTGAAGATGTAGGTGAGCTTGTCTTCGCTTATCTCCACGCTTCTCGGCCATGTCGGGGATGGGGCTGCTGTTCGCGGATCCAGCCGGTAGAGACCCTCGATGACGTTGAGCGAGGACGTTGAAGGAGACCGCGTCCGTGGTGGTGGTGGAGTCCAGATCCCTGATGGTGTCCCCAGGTTGACGGTGACGGACTTGCGCTCGCACCGCCACCGGTGCCGCCCTCGCCGCCGCCGCCGAAGACGTCCCGCAGCCCGCGGTCCCGAGCAGGGCAGCGCCGGCAAGGCCGGTGCCCCCGATCTTGAGGAAGTCTTTGCGGGTTATCCGGGTCGCACCCGACGTCTGCCCCATCCCCAACCTGACGGTCCTGGTCTTCATAGGCTCTCCTTTCTCATCCCGCAACGCGGCCCGCGCAGCCCCGAATGTCGGGGCGAGTTCGTATGCCGTGTACGCAGTGGACCCCGGGTTGCTCTGGCAGTGCTGCGAAAGGGCGGAGCGGCCCCCAGGAAGTGCTCTTCTAGCACAAAGCTCTCCGGGAAACTTCCACCCCTGCACCGAAATTTCCACGCTTTCTAGGTAAAGGTTGTTTAATCGCACTGTAACCGAGGCTGTGAAAGCGTGTCAAGTTATGCATACCTCCCCAACACCAAACTTAATCCATTCTTTACACGCTCCGCACCAGCGCCGAGAACCCTACTCCCTCTCGCGGGATAGCCCCCACCCGTCGCGTTCACACGTCTCGCCGGTCTCCAAGCCGTAGTAAGGATAGGTCCGGAGCGGCGGCGGGAGACAAGGGCGAGGATGGAGGCGCCGGCCCGAAGAGGACAAAGCCGCAGAGCATGAGCCCGCCGAGGACGGGGATCAGGTACGCCACCGCGAGGATAAGGGCCCCGACGACTGCGGCCATCGCGTTCCCCACGTGTTAGCGGCCGGCCGCGAACACGACCCTCCTCCCGACAGGTAGGCCGCCACCAGCGCCCCGAAGAAAACCAGCGCCAGGTAAGCCGGCGCGAGCAACAGCAGCAGCGGGATCCCGATGATGGAGACCGCGAGCACCATGCAAAGCACCACGAACGCTGGCACGGTGGCGATGCCCGAAGAGCAGGGACATCCCGGGGGAAGTCTCCGCCTTCCGCGCCGCGGCGGATGAGCGGCCGGGGCGGAGGACCGCGACCAGCACGCTGCAGGCCGCGAACAGCGCGGCGGCGAACATCCAGCCCAGCGATGTCCAGCACCCCGAACTCATCCGGGTCGTGATCCATGCCTGGTCCCATGCCGCCGGCCCTTATCGTCCCCTTCCACCGCTTCCCTGTTGCCGCGTGAACTCGCCGCTGCCGTAGTGGAGATCCCGCGCACCACCGCGTCGGGCCCGAGATCCAGGTCCCCGCGGCCAGACCTCGACGTCTCCATCCACGCGGGCAGTTGATGTCTACGTCTCCGAACCCGGCATCGATGTCGCCGCCAACAGGCGCCGTTCACCTCGACGTCGCCTGAACCCTGCCTTTACGTCCCCCGTCACGCCGTCGCCGCCTACCTCGATGTCACCACGTCCGGAGCGTACGTCGCCTTCGACCGTCCCATCCACCGTGACGTCGCCGACCGGGGTCGAGACGTCGGACTCGGTCTGCCCGCGCTCCACGAACCACATCGCCGAGCGGCCTTGTTCTCGAAGGCGTGGGCGGGAACCGCTGACGAGCGCGACGAGCCCAAGTACCGCAACCGAGAGGGTGAGCAGAGGCCGCAGGAGGGTTCGGGGCGGGGAGCGACGGAAGCCGGGAAGCTCATGCCTCGCGGGAGCGCCGCCTGGTCGTCCAAAGACCACCGACGCCAGACAGAGGTCGAGCAGCGTGCCCACGGCGAGCGCGAGCAAGCAGGATCGGGGCGGCCGCGACCAGCATGGTCCTGACCACGTCGGCGAGCCCCGCGAGCACGCCCCAGAAGGTCCGAGGGCGTTCGACGGCGAAGACCAGCGGGTTCGTCCCCTCGAGGCTCAGGGCCACGAAGGCCAGCAGAGCAGGACCAGGGCGAGGGATGCCCAGAGGAGCGCTGGACCTTCAGCGGCCGGGTCGGCAGCGCCATCGCGACCAGCGCGCACACGGACCGCGACACGCGGCTCGGTCAGGTCGGCCGTCCGCAGGAAGGCGTCCAGCTCGAGCTCCCTCTCGTAGAGCTCGCGGCAGCCGGGGCAGCACGTCCAGGTGAGCGAGCGCCTCGCGCGCCCGGTCCGAGTCGAGAGCGCCGTCGGCGAGCTCGAAGACGGCCTCGGAATCGCAGCGGCGCTCGCGCGGACCGCTCATCCCCGCTCCCCTACCTCCTGGAGCCTCTCGGACATCATGTTCCGGGCGCGGAAGAGCCGGCTCTTGACCGCCGGTACGGTGATGTCGAGCACCTCGGCGATCTCCGCGTAGGAGAGCCCCTCGGAGTAGCGCAGGATCAGGGGCACCCCGTAGGTCTCGGGCAGGGTAGCGACTGACGTCCTGGACGCTGCGGGAGCGGTCGGCATCGAGGGCCTCGGCCTCTGGTCCCCGCCCCGCGCCGGCGTGCGTCTCGGGGTTGAACTCGACCGTCTCCCTGCGGCGGCGCAGGGTGTCCACGCCGAGGTTGTTGGCGATGGCGAGCAGCCACGTCTTGAAGCGGTACTCGGGGTTGAAGGTCTCCAGCCTGTCGTAGGCGCGCAGGAAGGTCTCCTGCACCAGGTCTTCGACGGAGATCTCACGCCGCGCGTAGGAGTAGAGGACGCGGCCCACGAGCCGCTCGTAGCGGCGGACCAGCTCCTCGTAGGAGCGCACGTCGCCTTCGAGGGTCCTGGCCACGAGCTCGTTGTCTTCCAGCGACTCGCGCCGGACCGACAGGCCCCTGAGCCTCTCCCGCCAACCGCCTAGCGTCACAGCAGGTGTGTGCTCCATACCAGAATGAGTATACGCTCTCGCCCCCGAAAGTTTCCGGGAGGGGCCACGCGGGGGCGATGTCGACGACCTGCGTGACCCTAACGGTGTCGCGGCCAGGCTGCGGCCCGCAACGCGCTCCTCTGCTCCTCCGGGTGCCCTGCCTGCGCTCCGGACGAGCGCGTAAAGGATCCCGAGCACCCCGCCGCAGGCCGCGAGCGCGTTGAGCGGCCCGACGTCGCGAGGCTCGGGCGCGCCCTTTATACCGAGCGTGTCCCCGACGGCCTCGCCGGAGTAGACCCGTGACGAGTGGCACCCCGCCTTTCTCGTGCTCGTAGACCGGTCTGCGGCGCTTCCAGGGCGAGCATCTGGTTCGTGTAGATGGACTGGCGCGGCAAGAAGAGGAAGTACGAGTCCTCGCGCGGCCTCTCGTCCATGAGCCGGTCCTTCCGGCGCTATCGGGGCGAGGTAGGCCGGGCGAAGGTCCTCCCGCAACTCCCCGATGCGGCGGTAGCTCTCGAGCACGGGTTGGGTACCGGCCTGCGCGTAGACCGTCGCTCCTTCGGGGGCGAACTCGTCAGCCACCCGACCGCGGGCCTGTAGGTGTCGGCGAGGTAGGTCGTCTCGAACTCAAGAGCGCGAGCGCCGGGCACGAGGCCGACCGCTTCGCCGTAGTACTCGAGCGAGTTGGCCGTCCCGGTCCACAGAATCCCAGGCAACGAGAGGGCCACGTAGGCCGCGAGCGTTACTGCCGGGCCGCGTCGGCAACCTGGAGGAGGCCCAGGCGATGCCAACGCCCGCGCAGATCGCCCAGAGCGGGAATGCGGCGAGAAACTGCCGCGGGCCGCCGTAGATCGGCACCAGCCCCGACCCCGCCACCGCGACCACGAGGCCGAGGTTGAGCAAGATCCAGCCGGCCGCCGGGTTTTGTGCCGCCCCGAACAGCCGGATCGCGCCGAGGACCCCGGCTAGCGCGACCACGACAGGCACCATCACCAGGAGGGTCGCGACCGGGTAGTGCAAGGGGGCCCCGGCCCACCACTCCCCCAGGTAGTACGTGAACCGCTCCTCTTGCAGTCCGGCCGTCCAGGTCAGGAACTCCCGCGTCCTTCCCACCGGATCCGGCCAGAGCCAGGGCCAGATCGCGAAGAAAACCGCGGCCCCGATCCCGAGGCTCGCGCCCAAGCGCGCAAAGGACTGCCACTCCCTACGGTAGACCAGCGCCCACAGAAGCGCGGCCGGTACCAGGGTGAAGACGTTCAACTTCGTCGCGAACGCCAGCCCCAGGAGAACACCCGCGAGGAGCACGGACCTTCGCCCACCGCGCACGAGCATCCCATACAGGGCCACGGCGGCAAGTAGGTACATCGAGGCCACCGCCCCGTCTAGCTGCCCGAGACGCGCGAAGCCGAAGAGGGCAGGTATGAGCGGCATGCTCAGGGCGGCGCCCCAGGCGGCCACGCCGTCGAACTCGCTCCTTACGAAGCGGAAAGCCGCGTAGGCGGAAAGCAGGAACAGGACGTAAGAACCCATCCTGTAGGCGTCGCCCAGGATTCCGAGTTCCTCGGTTCCGAAAACAAGGGCGGCGCCACCGGCGAAGAGCCCGGCCCACAGCTTGAAGAACGGCGGCGCCTCGTGGCTCTGCTCCCAGAAGCGGTCGATCGAGGCCCACCAGTCTGAGGGCTCCGCCGCCACGTGCGCGAACCAAGAGAGGTAAGAGTAGGACGACGTGAAGTAGTTCGGCTCGTCCCAGGTTATCCCGATCTGGTGTACCGTCGCCAGCCCGACGAGCAGGAGCATCGCAAGATAAAGAAGAAACAGGCGGCTATCGACGTCCTTCTTCACGCGCCCATTCTAAAGCGATCGGCGGAGGCCCGAGATTGCGCGCTTCGCGCAGCCGACTTCCCTAGATACGCAGCTGGCCGTCCACCGAGAGGCCGGAGGGCCCGGAGGACCGCCTGGAGAGCGCGTCGTAGTCGAGGATGGCGATACGCCGGTTGCGGGTCTCGATGACTCCATCGCGCTGATACTCGCTCATGACCTTAGACACCGCCTCGCGGGTGGAGGCGATCATGTTGGCCAGGTCCTGGTGGGTCAGGCGCACATCTATAAGCACGTCGCCGCCGTTGCCGTTGCCAAAGCGCTCGCCCAGGTTCACGAGCAGCGTCGCGAGCCGGGTAGAGACCTCCCTGTGCAGGAGGCTCTCTATGACCTCGTCGGATTGCCTGAGGCGCTCGGATAGCGAGGAGAACAGCCTCAAGGCAAACTCGGGATTGCTCTTGATGACGCGCTCGAGCGAGGCCTTCTGGACGCTCGCCACCCGCGCTTCGGTGACGGCCTCCGCGAAAACGTCCTGCCAGCGCCCCTCCACCAGGTTGAGCTTGCCGAAGACCCCCCCGTCCTTCAGCAGGGCGGTGGTCGCCTCTTTGTAGTCGCCGTAGATCTTGTACAGACGAACCGCGCCGGAGAGCAGGAAGTAGAGCTGGTCGTCCGGATCACCTGGCGTGAAAATCGTGTCCTTCGGCCCGAATCGGCGCTCGACTACCCTGAGGCCCGCCCTCTCGAAGTCGTCGAGGTCGAACCCGGCTGGCGCCGTGGTAGCGGCGAAACCCCCGGTGTTGTGGCTGGCAAGCATCTGATCCTACTACCTCTCTAGAGGAGCCCCCATCTCGGCGAAGCATGCCGGAAACCGATTATATCCGATCAAGCCGGTTGTCCTTGCTTTTCCCGTACAACTGTCGATGTATTCTAGCGTAGCTCGCGCGGACAAGTCTTCAGGCCGCCGTCCTTCGCCAGCGCAGCTCGACGCCCTGGCGCTTCGCCACGAAGAGCAGGTCGTCGCGCAGCGCGAGGATATCCTTGTCGTAGATGGTTACGATGCAAAAACCGCAGTGCTGGTAGGCCCAAACGAAAGGCACCGGATCTCCGATCAAGTCGGCCTCGGAGCCCATCCCCCACCCATCCGTGAGCCCCAGACGCTGTCCCGCGAGGTCGAGCGTGATGTTCCAGGCCTCGTCGGTTGCGACCTCGAAATACCCTGGCAGCCTGCCAGACGGGATCATGCCCTCCTGGAGGTCCCCGGCGAAGGCCTGCTTGTGGGCCTCGATCCCGACCAGGTATTCGGTGTCGTCCACCAGCTTCGGGGGAGCCGGCACGTAGGGGCGGCCCCTGGCGACCTCGATCCCCTCCGGCGGGTAGAACCCGACGAACGGGACCGGCGAGCGCCAGAGGTGCTGTATGACCCCTAGCGTCACGTTGCGCCTCGCGCGCGGATCGCCGACCGACTCGGCGTAACGCGTCCCCGCCAGCTGCATGTGTCTGGGCTCCCAGGGGTGCGGCTCGCCGACGGTCCGAAGGCGTCGACGGCGGCGGCTTATGCGGCGTATTTCTTCCACAACGCGCGTATTCTACAACCTACTTATCCGTGGTGCTGCGCACGAAAAAAGGCGGGGCGCGCGCGCCCCGCCTTTGCTCGCTTGAGGGTCTATCGGTGCTACTCGCGGCTCAGCGCGATCAGGTAGATCAGCGTGAGCAGCGAGGTCAGCGCCGCCGCGATGTACGTGAAGGCGGCGGCCGAAAGCACCCGCTTGGTGCCGTCCGCCTCGCCACGCGAGAGGATGCCGTAGCGCGTCAGCAAAGCGTAGGCCCTGGTGGACGCGTTGATCTCGACCGGCAACGTCACGACGTGGAAGACCAGGATCCCAGCGAACGCGAGGACGGCTAGCTGGATAAAGAGCTGCCCGGTCGCGGTTCCAATGCCCAAGATGATCGCCAGAAAGAACAGCGGAAACCAAAGCTGTCCGGCGAAGTTCACGACGGGAAATAGCCCGGCCCGCAACTTCATCGGCACGTAGCCCGTGCCGTCCTGGATGGCGTGACCAACCTCATGCGCGGCCACGCTGACGCCGGCTATCGAGTTGCCTCGATAGTTGTCCTCCGACAACCTCACCACCTTGCTCCTCGGATCGTAGTGGTCGGTGAGCGTGCCCGCCACCGGCTCGACCCGCACGTTCGTGAGGTTGTTGCGGTCAAGGATCATGCGCGCCGTCTGAGCCCCGGTCATGCCGCTGGCGCTCGGTTGCTTGGAGTACTTGCTGTACGATCTCCTCACCCATAGCGCCGCGGCCCCAGAGATGAGGGCGCCCACGATCATCACTATTAGATAACCGAAGCCGATTCCCACTTGATCCTCCTAAAGAGTCTTTCTACTGGCCTATATTCTACTACACGCTTATACGTTTGGAGGCATGATTCGTTTCACCGGTTGCGCGAGAAATGCGGTGTTGGGAAGTTGATACTCGTCGGGTATCTTTCGCTGGTGAGGCAAGCTGCGATCTACAGAAGAAGACGCCTGGGGGCCCTGTTCGTGGCCGCCATCTTCGTCTACGCCCTTTACTTCGCAACCGGAGCGGGCGCCGAGCCCGCTCCGGTCCCATACACCGTCGCCGGCGGCGACACGCTCTGGGAGATCGCGACCGAGCAGTACCCGCCGTCTGAGGACCCGCGGACCACCGTGGAGGAGATCCGCAGGGAGAACGGGCTGGAGGGTTACCTGATCCGTCCCGGCATGCGCCTGGAACTGCCCCAGTAGGGGCGGTTCGGGTGTGGGGGCGGTTCGCGAACCGCCCCCACACCATGGCGCCACCCAGATTCGGGCTAGCCCTGCTGGCGGGCCTCCTTGAGGTCGTCGACGACGGAAGGATCGGCGAGGGTCGAGGTATCCCCGAGGTCGTCTTCGCCTTCCGCCACGCCGCGCAGGATACGGCGCATGATCTTGCCGCTCCTGGTCTTGGGTAGCTCCGGCGTAAAGATGATCTCCTCGGGCTTCGCGTGCGGGCCGATGGCCTTGCGCACCTGCTGATTGAGCTCCTGGATAAGGTCGTCAGAGCCTTCCCTGTCGCCTTCGAGGATGACGTAGGCGACGATTGCCTGGCCCTTGTCCTCGTCCTGGCGACCGATAACCGCGGCCTCGGCGACGGCCTGGTGACCGACCAGGGCGCTCTCGACCTCGGCGGTCGAGATGCGATGCCCCGAGACGTTCATGACGTCGTCGACGCGGCCCGTGATCCAGAAGTACCCGTCCTCGTCGCGCCTGGCCCCGTCTCCGGCGAAGTAGACGTCGCCGTACTTGTCCCAGTAGGTGTCCCTGTAGCGCTCCGGGTCCTTGTAGAGCGTGCGGAGCATGCCGGGCCACGGCTTCTCCACGACCAGGTTGCCCTGGCCCTCGCCCTCGATCTCGTTCCCCTCCTCGTCGTAGAGCGTGGCGAATATGCCGGGGAACGGTCGGGTAGCGCTTCCGGGCTTGGTTGCCGTGATGCCGGGGAGGGGCGTGATCATGATCCCGCCCGTCTCGGTCTGCCACCAGGTGTCCACGATCGGGCACCTGCCTCCGCCAACGTTCTCGTGGTACCACTCCCACGCCCGCGGGTTGATGGGCTCGCCGACGGTCCCGAGCAGCCTCAGGGACGACAGGTCGTGCTTCTCGAGCGCCTCCGTGCCGCCCTTCATGAACGCCCGGATAGCCGTCGGCGCTGTGTAGATGATGTTGACCTTGTGGTCCTCGACGACCTGCCACCAGCGGTCGCTCTCGGGGTAGGAGGGCGTGCCCTCGAAGATGAGGGAGGTCGCGCCGTTGCTCAGTGGACCGTAGACGATGTAGGAGTGTCCCGTGACCCACCCGATATCCGCGGTGCACCAGTAGACGTCATCGTCCTTGAGGTCCATGACCCACTTGGTTGTCGCCTTGACGTGGGTTATGTAGCCGCCCGTGGTGTGCACGATGCCCTTGGGCTTGCCCGTCGAACCCGAGGAGTAGAGGATGTAGAGGAGGTCCTCGGCGTCGATCTCCTCAGCCGGGCACTCCTCGTCGGCATCGGCCATCGCCTCGTCCCACCAGTTGTCGCGGCCTTCGACGAACTCTACGTCGTCGCCGGTGCGCCTGACTATGACCACGCTTTCGATGCTCGGGGCATCGTCGATGGCCTCGTCGGCGTTCTGCTTGAGGGCAGTCGTCTTGCCCCCCCTTGGCGCGGCGTCGGCCGTCACGAGCACCTTCGACTCACAGTCGTTTATGCGGTCGCGCAGCGCGTCGGCGGAGAAGGCACCGAAGACCACCGAGTGCGGGGCCCCGATGCGGGCGCAGGCCAGCATCGCGATGGGCAGCTCGGGGATCATGGGCAGATAGATCGAGACCGGATCCCCCTTCCCCACCCCGAGGCCTTTGAGTACGTTAGCGAACTTCCGGACCTCGGTGGTGAGCTCCGAGTACGTGTACGTCCTGGTATCCCCCGGCTCGTCGCCCTCCCATAGGATAGCCGTCTTGTCACCCCTGCCCTGCTCTACCTGGTAGTCCAGGCAGTTGTACGAGGCGTTTGTCTTGCCGCCGGCGAACCACTTGGCCTCGGGCGGGTCCCAGTCGAGCACCCGGTCCCACTCTTTGAACCAGTGCAGGTCGCGGGCGCGTTCCGCCCAGTACCCTTCGTAGTCTTTCTTGGCCTCCTCGTAGATCGAGGCGTCGTTCACGTTGGCCTGAGCCGCGAACTCTTCGGGAGGCTCGTACGAGCGTACCTGCGTCTCTTCGGTCATCTTCTCCTCTCTTCCCCTGTTACTCGACCGCCCTCGTGGCGTGGAGGCACGAGGGCCGACACGGATACGATGTCAGGGCGTCCGCCCTTTACCCCGCAGGATCGACCGGCCAGACGCCCGGTTTCGGTCCCCTGTCGCAAAGGCGGGTGTTCCCTCTCCACGCTTGCCCGTGTACGGATTAACATTATTCCCCGTCCCGCGCCCGGTCAATCATGCGGAGTAGCGGCGGCGAAGGCGGCGGGGTCGTGTGAAACCTTTGTTAAAATTCTCCGCGCTTATGTCGGAGAAGAACGGCAAGACCGGTATCGTGGCGCGCCTGAGAAGGCTCCTGACCCGCGAGGAGTGGGTCTACTTGCTGAGCCTGCTGGTCCCGCTCGTCCTCTACAACGTCACGCTCAAGGTGGTACGCGTCGCCACCCAGTTCGAGGCGCCGGGTCCGGTGGGCTTCCTGGATCAGGTGCGTTCGGATCTCCTTTTCAACCTCGGCTACGCGGGGCTCTGGATCGGCCTCTTCGCCGTGATCCGGAGCGGCATCCCGCGTCGGATCCTCCTGGTGCTCTTCCACGTCTCGGCCATAGTAGTAGTCACGCTGACGACCAGCGTCCACGTCTTCTTCGAGAAGACGGGGTCCATGCTGGGGTTCAGCTTCGTGCTCGACTCCCTCACCTCGCTCGGGGACATCTGGAAGGTCATCACGTCCGAGACCACCCTCATGCACTGGATCGTCGTCCCCGTCGCGCTGACCTACGGCACCGTCGGTCCGGCCGTGATAACGCGCCTGGTAACCCACGGTTGGAACCTCCCGACCGGCAGCGTCGGACGCGCGGGAACGAGCCCGCTCGTGGCCTGCCTCGCGGCGATTTGCCTCGTCTCGCTGTCGCTGCTACCGAGCGCTACGGGCGCGGGGAACGCCTTCTCGCGCGACGCCCTGGCGAACATGGTGGTAGGCGAGCTGGCCGCCCCGGAGATAGAGACGAAGCTGGCCACCGATGCGCTCCCGACCGATACCGAACTCGTGCAAACCCCGCAGGAGAACAGGCGCAACGTCGTCGTCGTCGTTCTCGAGTCCACCAGGTCGCGCTCCACGACGCCCTACAACGAAGACATGAAGACCACCCCGTTCCTCGACGAGCTGGCCCAGGAGAGCCTCCTCTTCGAGCGGGCCTACGCGCTCGTGCCGCACACCTCCAAGGCGCTGGTCGCCTCCCTGTGCGGCGTCGCCCCGCCGCTCGACACCCAGAGGACCGAGTCTGAGCCGGACGCCATACCCGCCCGGTGCCTGCCCGATCTCCTGGCGGACCACGGCTACCGGTCGGTCTTTTTCCAGTCGGCGACGGAGAACTTCGAGCGTCGCCCGCAGCTGGTGGAGAACCTCGGCTACGAGGACTTCTTCTCGACGGAGGACATGAACAAGAAGGGCTACGACAAGGCCAACTACTTCGGCTACGAGGACGACATCATGCTGCCGACGAGCGAGAGGTGGCTGCGGAAGAACGGTGACGAGCCGTTCGTGGCCACCTACCTCACGGTTACGGCCCATCACAACTACGTGGTACCGGACACGTACGGCAAGCGGAAGCTCGCCGAGGACGAGGAGCTCAACCGCTACCTCAACACCGTGCGATACCAGGATCGCTTCCTGCGCAACCTCTTCGAGCAGTACAGAGAGCTCGGGCTCTACGAGGACACGACGTTCGTGGTGTTCGGAGACCACGGTGAGGGGTTCGGCGAGCACGGGCTCAAGCAGCACGACAACACCATCTACGAAGAGGGCCTGCACATCCCGTTCCTGGTCCACCAGCCCGGACGCTGGGAGGAAGGCGCGACGATCGGTCCCGCGGTGAGCGAGCTGGACCTCCTCCCGACGGTGGCCGACCTGCTTGGATACAGGGTGCGCGGCGGCGCCTACCCCGGCACCTCCATGCTCTCGCCGCCAGGGGTACGCACGCTGCGCGCTAGCTGCTACCACGAGCACACGTGCCTGGCGAGCACCACGGACGACGAGAAGTACATCTACCACTACGGCAACAGGGCGGAGGAGTACTTCGACCTCTCGAAGGACCCCTACGAGAAAAACAACATCATCGATCAGCTGAGCGAGGAGGAGATCCTGGCCCTGCGCAACGACCTTCTGGCCTGGGAGGGCAAGGTCGAAGCCACCTACGAGCGGCAGACCTCGAAGAAGTAGCGAGCACGCGTGATGACCACGCGTCGTGTCACAGGTGAGATCCCGCACCGCCCATCCGGCCGCGGCGCGGCGCATTATGACCTAGACTATGCCGCGGCAATATTCGAATCCCCGGGAGGACGGATGGGCGGGCTGCTCGAAGGCAAGAGGGTACTGGTAACTGGCGTCCTGGATCGGCGTTCCATCGCCTTCTCGGCGGCGCGGCTTGCGGCCGAGCAGGGCGCGGAGCTTGCCCTGAGCAGCTTCGGGAGGGCTATGAGCCTCACGGCCCGCACCGCAAAGCGTCTGGACCCGGAGCCGCCGCTTCTGGAGCTCGACGTCAACAAACCGGAGGACGTCGAAGCCGTCGCATCGGACCTGAAGGAGCGGTGGGGAGAGCTTGACGGCATCGTGCATGCCATCGCCTTCGCCCCGGAGGACGCCCTCGGGGGCAACTTCCTCAGCGCCGAATGGCCCTCGGTAGCAACGGCCCTGCAGACTTCAGCCTACTCGCTCAAGGCCCTCACGGTGGGGCTCGCGGACCTGATGAGGCCCGGCTCCTCGGTGGTCGGACTGGACTTCGACGCGCGGGTCGCCTGGCCGGCCTACGACTGGATGGGCGTGGCGAAGGCGGCCCTGGAGTCGACCTCGCGCTACCTAGCCAGGGATCTCGGCGATAGGGGCATCCGCGTGAACCTGGTCTCCGCCGGTCCCGTCAAGACACTCGCCGCCAAGGGCATAAGCGGCTTCGAGGAGATCGAGGGCGAGTGGGGGCGGCAGGCGCCCCTCGGCTGGGACACCGGCGACCCCGAGCCCGTCGGTCGGGCCGTGGTGAGCCTGCTGTCCGACTGGTGGCCGGCCACCACCGGGGAGCTGATACACGTCGACGGCGGCTACCACGCGATGGGAGCCCCGATCAGGTAGCTGTTCAAGGCACAACCTGGGTCGGACACTAGACCAGGTGCCTGAGCGCATCATCGGGCATCTTACTTCTGGGAGGGTCGTTCCTGCTCGGCCGCTTTCTTCCTGCGCGTACCCATGTAGCGTCCGTTGGCCGTCTGCAACGGAAAGAGGAGGAGGTAGACGAGCCCGGCCCAGCTGACGTGTTCCGGCCCGCCCAGGACCGCCACGGAGATGGACAGGAGCCCGACGGCCACGTTTAGCACTGCACCCTGGAGTTCTTCGCGCGTGATCGACAACTCGCTCGCGTCGAGGTCGAGCTCGCGGCGCAGCGCGAAAGCCCTCAGGTAGAGCAGAAACAATACCGCCTGGACGGCGACGAACCCGGCGCCGTAGATGACCATCAAGGTGGGCCACTGCGAATACTCTATGGCCTCTACCACCCTGCCGCCGGGCAAGCGCACCTCTGTCGAGAACCCGAGCATCTGGTCAACGAGCAGGGTGAACAGGAACTTGAGCGGATAAACGTAGAAGAGAACTATGAACAGCAGCGCGGCGGTCAACCACAACGTAACGGAGTCCGTTAGCCCGTAGCGCCTGAAGTACTTGTAGTGGTCGAGCCACGCGAGGAAGAGGAATGCGAAGCAAACCGCGAAGGCGAAGAATCCCCGCATCGTCGCGAGCAACTCGTCGAAAGTACTGGGCACCTCGAGGGACACCACCAGCAAGGTGACCGCAAACGCGAAGACGGAATCGGAGAACCCCTCCAGGCGCGAGACCTCCGTGCCCCTCCAGGAGAAGCCTTCTTCCTCACCTATTCTCCTCCGCACCAACGCCTCTCTTAGCATGCTACCTCGCCGGATGATTCGCGGTCCCGCCCTACAGGGGTCGTCCCAGCTGCTGCATCAGCTCCACGACGTTGAAGGTATCCCAGCTCTCGACGATCTTGCCTTCCGAGACGCGGAACACGCCGTACCAGGTCACCTCTATCTCGCCGCCCGTCGGCGGGACACCCATGAACTCGCCCCGGTGGGTGGCACGGGTCGTCCAGCGCGCCGCCACCGTGTCTCCCTCGGCGACCAGGTCCCGCGCCGTGCTGACCGTGTCGGGGAACGCGTCGAGCCACCCGGAGACGGCGAGTCCAATGTTCTCGCGGCCCGGCACCTCGGCAAACGAAGCGCTGTGGTCAACGTAGCCCACCGCCAGAACCTCGTCCGCGATCACGAGCTCGCCAGTGTTGAAGAGGTCCTCTACCAGGCGGCGGACAACGATCTTGTTCTCTTCTGGACCCATCACGGTCCCTACGCCGCGAGCGGAGACACGGTCGTTCGGCGCCTACGACCTTCGCGCCAGTGAAGCAAACTTGGTGTACTGCTCCATCCAGGCAAGCTGGACCTTGCCCGTTGGACCGTTGCGGTGCTTGCCGATGATGATCTCGGCGATCCCCTTGTCGTCAGACTCGGGGTTGTAGTACTCATCCCGATACAGAAACATAACCATGTCCGCGTCCTGTTCGATGGCTCCGGAGTCTCTGAGATCCGACAGCAGCGGGCGTTTGTCGTGACGCTGCTCTACGGCGCGGCTGAGCTGGGCTATCGCCAGGACGGGAACGTCCAGGTCGCGGGCGAGTACTTTCAGCCCGCGGCTGATCTCCGCTATCTCCTGCTGGCGGTTCTCGAAGCGAGCCCCCTGTCCGATCATCAGCTGCAGGTAGTCGACAACGACGAGCGAGAGCGGCGCCTCACCCATCGCGTTCAACCGGCTCGAAAGCCGGCGCACCTTGGCCCGGATCTCCATGAGCGTGACCCCCGCCGTGTCGTCGATCCAGATCGGCGCCCTGCTCAGCTCCGCGACCCCCCGCACCAGCTTCGGCCAATCCTCGGCCTTGACGTTCCCGCTCCGCAGAGCCTGCGCCGGGATCCTGGTGTTTTGGGAGATCAGGCGCTGCACGAGCTGCTCTTTGCTCATCTCCAGGCTGAATATCGCAACCGGCATTCGCTTTACGCCAGAAGCGTGCCATATAGAATTCAAAGCTAGGGCGGTTTTTCCCATGGCCGGCCTGGCGGCGAGTATGACCAGGTCACTCTTATGGAAACCGGTGGTGAGTCGGTCGAGGTCTTCGAAGCCGGACTCGACGCCGGTGACCTCTCCCTCTGCCTCGTAGAGGCGCTGAATCATCTCGAGCGTTCCTGGCGCGAGTTCGGAGACGGGGGCCAGATGGTCTCGCAGGGTTCGGTTGGAGACCCCGTAGACGAGCTGTTCTGCGGCGTCGAGCGCCGTGTTGACGTCGTCCGGCTCCCCGAAGGCGTCCTCCGTGATGCGGCTCCCGACGTCGATGATGTCCCTCAAGAGCGACTTGCCGCGCACAATCTCCGCGTACCTGGCCGCGTTTGCCGCCGTCGGCACGCTCTCCACGATCTGGAAGACGTATGCCCTACCGCCGACCTTCTCGAACTCGCCGATGCTCCTGAGCTCGTTAGTCAGCGTGAGCTGGTCTATGGGGTCCCCGCGCGAGTAGAGGCTCGTCATGGCACCGTAGATGATCCGGTGTACCTCGGAGTAGAAGTCCTGCGCGGTCAGCCTCTCGGCGACAGCGGAGACGGCCGTCTCCGAGACCAGCATGGCGCCTATCACGGCCCTCTCCGCCTCAAGGTCGTGTGGAGGCACACGAGCGGCAGCCTCGCCCGTGGAGACCTCGCGGATCCTCCCTCGCCTCTCCATAGCCTTCCTAGGATGCAGCAAAAAAGACCCCGTTACAAGACGGAGTCCTTGATTCTCTGGTCGAGGTTGTGCGTAAAGCTACACCTTACGTATAAGCGCCGTCCCCGCAGAGACGCAGCGTGCTACGTCTCTACGGAGTTATGTAAGGCGTCCCTACAATTTGGGGACCACGATAATTTTGACGCTTGCCTCGACGTCGCCGTGCACCTGGATAGGCACCTGGTGGGTGCCGAGGGCCTTGATAGGCTCGGCGAGCCGGATGCGGCGCCTATCGAGGTGGACGCCGCGGGCCTTCTGGATCGCGTCGGCGATGTTGGCCGCGGTGACGGAGCCGAAGAGCCGCTCGTCCTCGCCGGTACGCGCCTCGATGGTGATTACGCTCTTGTTAAGCGTCTCCGCCACCTCCGTGGCGCGCTCCGCCAGGCGCCTGTCGCGTTCCTCGGACTCCTCCATCAGGCGGCGCGCCTCCTCCAGCTTGCCTGGGGTCGCCACCTCGGCGAGCCCGCGAGGCACCAGGAAGTTGCGCACGTAGCCGCGGCTAACGTCCACTATGTCGCCGCGCTGCCCGATCTTCTCCACGTCCTGGGTCAGTATCACCTGCACGGCCTACCGACCCACCACGTAGGGGAGCAGCGCCATCTCGCGGGCGCGCTTGATCGCGGACGCCGCCTCGCGCTGATGCTGCGGGCAGAGCGCGGTCACCCTGCGGGCCCGGATCTTGCCCCGGTCCGAGGTGAACCGGCGCAGCATGTTGTAGTCCTTATAGTCAACGTATGCGATGTTCTCTTTGCAGAACACGCACGGCTTGTTCTTGGCCGGGCGCGCCCCGCGGTTGAAACCGCCGCTCCTTCTCCTACCCACTCAATTCCTCCTGTTCTCCGAACGGTCCTAGCTCGCGGCCTCTGCGGGCTCGGGTAGCGGCCCTTGCGCGTACGTCGGCGGGAGCTTGACGACCATGTGCCTGAGCACGTCGTCCGAGACGCGCATGATCCGCTTGAGCTCGACGAGCGTGCGCTCGCCCGCGGTGAACTCCATGACCACGTAGTAGCCGTCGGTCCGGTTGTCTATCTCGTAGGCCAGTTTTCTCCGGCCCCAGTGGTTCGCTTCCCTCGGCTCGCCGCCGGTGCGCTCGATGATCGTGCGAAAACGCGAGATCGTGTTCTCGATCTGCTCCTCGTCGAGCTCGGGGATGATTATGAACATGACTTCGTGAACACCCAAGTGTGCCTCCTCCGGTCTGGTAGCGGCTTCCCGGCCTGTTCCGAGAAGCAGGGGCAGATGAAATTGCCTGCAGAGTTTACCAGCGCGATCCAGGTGTTACAAACGCCAGGTTCTCCCGGGGTGCCGCCGGCGTGTCGCACCTTTCACCCTTGCGGGACGCGGGCCCGGATATACTCTGCGCGTGCAAAACGGGAGCAGGATCGCCGTCGAGACCGTGGGCCTAGGCAAGGTCTACGGCGAGGGTTCGACCACTGTCAGGGCGCTCAGGGACGTCTCGCTCGAGTTCCCGGGCGGCGAGTTCGCCGCGATCATGGGCCCTTCCGGGTCGGGGAAGAGCACGCTGTTGCACATCCTGGGCGCGCTGGACAAGCCGTCCTCGGGGCGCGTGGTCGTCGGCGGCACAGACCTCTCGGGGCTGTCGGACAGGAAGCTGACCCTCCTCAGGCGCGAGCGGATGGGTTTCGTGTTCCAGTTCTTCAACCTCATCCCGACGCTCTCGGCCGAGGAGAACGTGCTCTTGCCGGCGCTGATCGCGGGCGAGCGGGCCGGCAAGTACGCGGAAAGGCTGGACGAGCTACTGCAGCTCGTCGGCCTGACCTCGCGGCGCACGCACAAGCCGGACGAGCTGTCCGGGGGCGAGCAGCAACGGGTCGCGATCGCCCGGGCCCTGATCCGGAACCCCGACATCATCCTCGCGGACGAGCCGACCGGCAACCTGGACTCGAAGACCGGCGCTGGCGTGCTCGAACTTCTGGAGGAGTCCGCGAGCCGCTACGACCAGACCATCCTCATGGTGACCCACGACCCGAGGGCCGCCGCCTCCGCCGACCGCGTCGTCTTCCTCTCCGACGGCCGCGTCGTGGACGAGGCCAGGGACCCGGACCCGGACGAGATCCTCGAAAGGATAAAGAACCTGGAGTCGGCGGGGTGAGCGTCCCGGTCTACGCCTTCAGGGAGATGAACGACGAGGAAGCGCGCGAGATCGCCGGGTGGCGCTACGATGCGCCTTACAACTTCTACGACGCCCCGAGCGACGCCGACGACCTGGCAGAGCTGCTCGACCCCGAGCGGCGCGCGGGCTCCTACTATTCGGCCTTCGACGATCGGGGCGTGCTGGTCGGTTTCTTCCAGTTCGAGGCAGAAGGCGAGAACGTCGTCGTTGGCCTTGGGCTGAGGCCCGACCTGACGGGCGGGGGCCTCGGGCTGGGGTTCTTGCTCGCGGGCCTGCGGTTTGCGCGGCGGCGCTTCGATCCGGTGGCGTTCGGCCTCTCCGTCGCGGCGTTCAACGAGAGGGCGATCCGGGTGTACGAGCGGGCCGGCTTCAGGCGGGGAGAGGTCTACGCGCACCGCACCAACGGGGGCGAACATCTCTTTCTGGCCATGACGCGAGAAGCGTGAGGCTCCGGCGCTTCTCCGGCATCGGGTTGCGCAACCTGCGGGCCCGGGCGCAACGAACCCTCCTCACCGCGATAGGGATCGTGCTCGGGGTCGGCATCGTCTTCGGCGTCGTCACCCTCTCGGACACGATGTCGAGCACCTTCACCGATCTGTACTCCAGGGCCTTCGGCGCCGCAGACATCATCGTCACCGCGGCCGGTGGCAGCGGCACCTTCGACGAGTCGGTCGCCGACGAGGTGCGAAGCTACGAGGGGGTCGAGTCCGCCGCCCCGCGCCTCTCGCTACCAGCGTCCCTGATCCTGGAGACCAGGACGGACGACGGGCTGCCCGAGGTCCAGAGCATGCGCCTCTTCGGGGTCGAGCCCGAAACGGCGGCGCTCGCCACGGGCTTCGAGCTCACCGATGGGCGGTATCCCGAGCGCGGGAAGGAGATAACGCTCGACGGGGGCTCGGCCGAGAGCGCGGGACTCGAGATCGGGGACAAGGTAACCGTCGGCACGCCCCGGGGTCCAGAAAAGGCGAAGCTGGTCGGGATCCTGCGGATACCGGGCGGCTCCTTCGGCGGTTTCGGTTTCGGGATGGCGCCGTTCCCTTACGTGCGGGATGCGTTCGACGAGCCGGGCCGCATCTCCGGCATCGCGGTCGAGGCCGCAGGCGGGACGCCCGTCGCCGAGCTGCGGGGGAGGCTGGACCGGGGGCTTGGGGATGGGCTGCAGGCGGAGCGCTCGGAGACGCGCACCCAGGAGATAAGCGGTCAGCTGCAGGGCTTCAGGCTGTCGTTGCTGTTCTTCGCCGGGACCGCGCTCTTCGTCGGGGCGTTCCTCGTATTCAACGCCCTCTCGATGACGATCCTGGAGCGCACGCGGGAGCTCGGCATGCTGAGGGCCCTCGGTTCGACGCGGGGCATGATCGCGCGCTCCGTCGTCGTCGAAGCCCTGATACTTGGCGTCCTCGGCTCGCTCCTCGGGGTGCTCTTCGGTTTCGGGATGGCCAAGGGCCTCGTCTACCTGTTCGGCCGGGCATTCCTTTTCCAGATAACCGAGCTCGCCCTCTCCCCCTTTGCCCTGGTCTCGGCCGTGGTCGTGGGCGTGGCCGTCACGGTCCTGGCCGCCCTTTATCCTGCGGTGCGCGCCGGGCGGGTCAGCCCGGTCGAGGCGATGCGCTCCCGGGCCAGCGGGGCGGGCAAGCGGCGTTCGCGCTTCGTATCGGCGCTCGCGCCTCTCCTCGGCCTCGTGCTCCTCGGCATCGGGGCGCCCTGGATCTACTACCTCGCGAGGAACCTCTCCGCCGACCTCGACGGGCTCGTGTACGCCTCCGGGATAGCGGCGATCATTGGGGCTTTCCTGGGCGTCTCGCTCATTGTCCCTATCCTGGTGCGGCCGCTCGCGGCCTTCTTCTCCCCCGCCCTGCGGCTTCTCTTCGGCGTCGAGGGAAGGATGGCCGCGGCCAACGCCACGAGGAACAGGGGAAGGACCGCGCTGACCGCCTCGGCGCTCATGGTAGGCATCTCGCTCGTCGTCGCCTTCTCCGCCCTCGGGGGAAGCGTCCTCGGCTCGATCCGGTCCTACCTGGAGGGCTCGCTCGGCAGCGACTACGTGGTGCAGCCCGCGAGCCAGAACTCCGACGTCACTTTCTCGCGAGATCTCCCGCAGAGGGTGGGAGGGGTCCCGGGCGTCGAGAGCACGACGAGCCTCGCCTCTACCTTCCTGCGCGACGGCGACGAGGTCAGCATCGTCTTCGGGGTAGACGAGAGCTACCCCGACATCTTCCGCGTCAACTACGCAGCCGGAGGACCGGACGCGTTCTCCAGGATCGAAGACGGCGGAGCCCTCGTAGGCAAGCAGCTGGCCGAGACCCGCAAGCTCACCCTTGGCGACGCGGTAGAGCTTCCCACCCCAGACGGACCCAAGAAGTACCCCGTCGAGGGCATACTGGAGAACGACGTCGTCGGGGGCGGGGCAGGCATCTACCTCTCGCGAGAGACGCTCGCGCGCGACTTCAGCGAGAAAAAGGGCGAGTTCCTGGCCATAAAGGCGGAGCCGGGCACGGACCGTGGCTCCCTGACCCGGGAGATCGATGAATTATTGCGCGACTACCCGCAATTCTCGCTTTACTCCAACGCCGAGTGGAAAGAACAGATCGAGGGCGACTTCAACCGCCAGTACGTCTTCTTCTACGCAATCATGGGCGTCTCGGTCGCCGTCTCGGCCTTCGGCGTGGTCAACACCCTGTCCATGAGCGTCTTCGAGCGTACCCGCGAGATAGGGATCCTCAGGGCGGTGGGCTCGACGAGGCTCCAGGTAGGACGGCTCGTGATAGACGAGGGGATCGTGATAAGCCTGATCGGCTGCCTCGTCGGCGTCGTCGTGGGCTCGCTGCTCGGCTACCTCTTCGTCATGGGCTCCGGTGCGGGGGGCTTCGAGGTCGACTTCTACTACCCGAGGGTCCCTGCGCTGGCCGCCCTCCTCTCCGGGTTGTTTATCGGGGTCTTCGCCGGCCTCCTCCCCGCCCGCTCGGCCGCACGCAAGAGCATCGTCGAGGCCGTACAGTACGAGTAGGGCCAGCCTCCGCACGCACAGCCGTCCGCAGTGGACCCGGTGGTGCACCTCCCGCTGACAGGGTTTCGCCAACCCGCGATTTGGCCATCGGGACGATGCGCGGCGCTCCGCGTTGGTGCAGACTAATTCTGGATGACTCGGGCTATGCGAGGGTTGAGGCGACGGAAGTGGTGAACGGCCAGGGCGCCCATGCGATCATCAGGCTCGCCGCGGAGCGCGACGCCGAGCAGATCGCGGAGATATACGCGCCCAACGTGACGCAAAGCATCGTCTCCTTCGAGACAGAGGTGCCCCCAGCAGAGGAGATGCGCGGCCGCATCGGGGGCGCATGGGACCGCTATGCCTGGCTGGTTTGCGAGCGCCAGGGACGGATTCTCGGCTACGCCTACGCCGGCGAGCACCGTTCGAGGTCTGCCTACCGATGGTCGGTCGACGTATCGGCCTACGTACGAGAGGAGACTCGCGGCGCCGGGGTAGGCAAGGCACTTTACACCTCGCTTATCAGCGTGTTGGCGCTGCAGGGCTTTTACAACGCCTACGCCGGGATCGCGTTGCCGAACCCGGCGAGCGTCGGCCTGCACGAATCCGTGGGGTTCAGTCCGGTCGGCGTGTACCGCGAGGTCGGGTACAAGCTCGGAGGGTGGCACGACGTGGGATGGTGGTCTCTCGCCCTGCGCGCACACGTGGCGAACCCGGCCGAGCCCGCCGGGCTGAGTTCGGTAATGACCGCGGGGAGGGGGGACGCCGCCCTGGCTAGCGGTCTAAAGGTCCTGCAAGATCGTGCGTACTGACCGAAAGAGCGCTCGGACGTCCGGGTACGAACGCAGCCAGAACCGGTACCGTCCTGGAGCCCCGCGGGAATGGCCTTTGACCACCCTGGTATCCGCGGCGGTCGGATTTCTTTGGCTCTGGTACGCGGCCCGTGGCGGCGCAGTGGGGGTGCTCGTGGGTGTGATACCCAGCACGCTGCTGCTCGCCGCGGGGCTCTCTGGCCTGCTCTGGCCGGAGGATGCGCGCACCTTCCACTACATGACCCTCGGAGCCATCTCGGGCGTCGTGCTCTCCTTTCCAGCGGCTCTGGTGTTCGGACCCGCGCCCACAACGGTACTGTTGCTCGTCTCGGCGGCCAGCTTCGCCGCCGCCGGCTACCTGGCGCTCGGCCGGAAATCGTCGCCCTCAGGGGTGCCGGACCCTCGGACGAGCCCGCGCATGGCACTGCGGGCGGCTGAGGACGAACTTTCGATGTGTGCCATCGTGCTCACAACCTGGCCGCTCGCGGTCGGCAGAGCGGCGTCTCGTATCGCCACGGAGCTTGACGAGGCGCTGGTCCTGTTCGAGGAGAAGGGCTGGATCGAAGACCCGGCCGGCTACCATCGGGATCCACCCGCGCTCGACGCGCCGATGTCCGGTGATCGGCGCCACCCGGAAAGCGGGTTCGAGCACCTCACCTTCGAGAGCACCTACGAGCCGGACCCCGAGGAGCCGGGAAGGGACCGCTGGCTCTCGTACGAGAGAAACCGTACGGCGCACGCCTGGGTGTTGAGGCATAGCGAAGGGCCGCGTCCGTGGCTCGTGTGCATGCACGGCATCAGGATGGGCTCCCCACGCGCCGACCTCGGGGTCTTCCATCCAGACTACCTGCACCGCGAGCTCGGCCTCAACCTGCTGTTTCCCGTGTTGCCGATACACGGCCCGCGCAAGGTCGGTCCGGTGAGCGGCGACCGTATCCTTTCGGGCGACACGATGGATTCTTTGCACGCCGCGTCCCAGGCCGCGTGGGACGCGCGGCGCCTGATCCACTGGCTGCGGCGCCAGGAAGGCGCGCCGGCCGTCGGCCTAATCGGGCACTCTCTGGGCGGGTACGTCGCGGCACTGCTCGCGTGCCTGGAAGTGACGGTCGATTGCGTTATCGTCGGGAACCCCGCCGTGGACCCGTCGCGCCTGTTCTGGCGAAACGCCCTGTCCTTGACGACGCGAAGCCTGAAGTCCGCCGGGGTAACGGAGGACAAGATGGGCACGCTTCTGCGCCCCATCTCCCCTCTCGTCCTCGATCCGCTGGTGCGCCACGCACACCTGGCCATCTTTGCCGGGGTCGCCGACCGAGTCGTGCCCGCGTCCGAGGCGGAGAGCCTGTGGCGCCACTGGGGGCGACCATGCGCCACCTGGCACCAGGGCACCCACCAGGCATTTCTCGGCACAGACGAGGGGAGAGCGCTCGTCGCGACCACCCTGGGAGAAGCGGGGATCGTTCTGCCAGGAGATGTCCGGGCCGTTTCGCCCGGCGATCCTCGCGGGTAAGCTATGTGGGTGGAGCGGGCCGGAGGTATGTCGTCGGGTGCCTTGCCACGCAAGGGTCCGGGGCGGCACGCTGGCCGTAGGCTAGACCATAGGGGGTCGGGTATGGGCATGGGTCGTTCGGGATCGGGTGGAGAGTATGATCTCTCCAACCCGGCGGGCAGCTTCGTGGATGTGGTGCGCAGGGTTGTGTTTCAGCCGGCGCGGTACTTCGCGGCGATGCCCCGTAGCGGGTCCCTGATCAACCCCCTCGTATTCGCCGTGATCTGCATCTTTATCTCCGCGCTCCTGAGCGCCGTGCTCGTTCTCGCCGGGGTGCAAGAGAACCCCGGCTTCAACCCGAACCCCCAGAACGTCCTGCCCTCCGTGTTCACGCCTGGCTCAGCGATCCTGGCCGTGATCGTGGCCCCGATCTTCGGCGCCATCGGCCTGATCATCTCCGCCGCGATCCAACAGCTGCTCGTGAGGCTCATCGTGGGGGCCTCCAACTCGGGCTTCGGGGCGACCTTCAGGGTGGCCTCCTACACGCAGGTAACCGGCCTGGTGAACTGGATCCCCATCCTCGGACCCGTGCTCTCGCTCTACGGCCTGTACCTCGCCATCGTTGGCATCCGCGAGGCGCACAGAACCACTACGGGTAAGGCCGCGCTGGTCATACTGATCCCGTTCGCAGTGGTGCTGATCATCACGCTGACCTTGCTCGCGGCCGCTGGGATCGCCTACCTCACCCAGAGGTAACTTGTAGCGGCTCGCGGAGAGTCGACCCTCCGCGAGCCGCGGCTTCGGGCTTCGGTGTCGGTGCGAGGGCGCCGCCTTCCCTCCGTCCGCGTTGCCTTCGCCTAGGTCCGCTCCTCCACCGGCTGCCAGTCGGGGGTGAGGTCGGCAGCCGGGTCGTTGGTTAGGTTGGTCTGCTTCGCGCCGTCGGTGCGCGTCTTGTAGATCTCGAAGTTGCCGTCCTTGTTGGTGTTGAACGCTATCCTGCGGCCACCGGGCGAGAAGACCGGGGCGTCGTCGCGCGGTGCGCCGTTCCTGGTGAGGCGCACCTGCCTGGAGCCGTCGGCCCGCATCACGTGGATCTCGTCGGGCCCGTCCTGGCTGCTCATGAACGCGATCCTCTCACCTTCCGGAGACCAGCTCGGGAACTGGAAGACCGTGGCGGCGCCCCTGGAGCGCTTCTTTTGGTTCGCCCCGTCGGCGTCCATCGTGTAGACGCCGGGCCGGAAATCCCGGTCGCTCACGAACGCTATCTTCTTGCCGTTGGGCGAGAAGTCGGGGTGGAGCTCCCTCGCCGCGTTCCTAGTGAGCTGCCGCACGCCCGTGCCGTCGAGGCTCACGACGAAGATCTCGAGGTCCTTCTCGGGGTTGTCCACGCCGTCTCCAACGGCGCGGTTGCTCTCGAAGGCTATCTTCCTTCCATCGCGCGAGAAGGTGGGGCTCCTGTCGAAGGAGAAGTCCGGGTTGAACGTGACCTGGGTCTGCTCGGTGCCGTCCGGGTTCATCACGAAGATCTCGGAGAAGCGCTCGCGGTCGCTCTCGAAGGCGATCTTCTCGCCGTCGGGGGACCACTCGGGGTCGAAATCGAAGGCGGCGTTCTCGGTGAGCTGGGCGAGGCCGGTACCGTCGGGGTTCATCGTGAAGATCTCGAAGTCGCCTTCGGGGTTGTTCACGCCTACTCCGGTGGAGCGGTTGGAGGCGAAGGCGATCTTGCCGTTCTCGCCGGGAAAGGTCGCCTCGGCCTCCCGCGGCATACCCACAAGGAGCACCCATGCCGACACAAGAACCGCGACCGCCGCGGCCACGCCACTCACCCTTATTGCCTCTGTGAAAGTCGAGGTCATGGTTTGATTCCTTTCTATCCTGGAGCGTGACGCCATGCCCCGTCCTCTACTGACTAAAGGGGGATCACGAACCAGCGTGCGCAGGCCACGAGGACCGCTAGCACGAGCAGGACGGCGGTCACGATCGACGGCCCGATCTCCCTGCGCGAGAGATGGAAGACCACCGCGCCTGCCATGATGGGCACCAGCCCGGCCGCGGCCAGCGGGGTCAGCCATGGAAGAATTCCGGTCAGCCCCGGCAGGATGAGGCCGAAGGCGGCGAGGACCTCGGCCACCCAGACAAAGTGCATGAACGCCCCAGGGAAGGGCGACTGCTTCCTGATCTTGCGCATCGCCTCCGGCGGAAAGAGGAACAGCAGCCCGTGCGCGAGAAAAACCAGGGCCAGCGCTACCTGCGTGGTCCATAACATCGTGCTCATCGTCTCGTCTCCTTTTATGTCGCGTATGCTCATGTCCGCAGTACTTTTCGTACTTTCATTACTAGTGAGGGATGGGCGGGCCTGTGGTGTGTCCCGCCCGTCGGAGGTTCCGAGGATAGGGAGTCCGTCTGCCTCGATCGTTGTGCAGCAAACCTCCGCTGCTAGCACGCCTCTAACGCGGTCCCTCGCTGCCGTGGCTCTCCTTCGAGGTTTTGGCAACTGACCGGTAGGCTACCCCGTGGGCCCCTGGTCGCATATGGCTGATTTCTGCCATTTTGCTCAAACAGCACGTGCTCTCCAGCTGCGCGATCCCTCGATGTCTCCTCGGGCATCACTCCTCAGTCCTCTAGCCGATCGCATACGTGGTCTCGGGAAGGGTCGTAGTCTCGTCCGTCCACCTCTTCTAGCCGTGGTCCATATAGGTGCACCGAGATTGCCGTCTCGTCTCCCGGATTTCCCACCCTGTGAATGCCCCCGTTCCCCGGTTGCACGGTTGAGGCTCCGTCATCGGGGCTCCACCACAGCTGCCAGGACTTCTCGAGACGGGCGTGATCCGGCCTCTTGCCATCGTCGAGGCGCTCGTAGCGCTCTTCGAGTACGGACCCGGCGGCGCAGGCGTAGGCGCCCCAGGAGGCGTGGTCGTGGATCTTTGTCCCTGTCCCCGGAGGCCAGACGAAGGCCTGCAGGGAGAAGGAGCCGTCCTCTGCGTCGAGGCGGCGAGCCACGTACCACTCTTCCCGGCCCCTCGCCTCTTCGAGTAAGGGCAGGATCTCGGATGCCACGAAGTCGGGGGCCTTCACCAGATCCGCCAGGAACGCGGCGGCCTGCGGCAGGGCTGACTCCGTGGGGAGCTCGGAGATCTTGCGCAGTTCGTCGGTTTGCGGCGCGAGCAACGTCATCATCGCGTTTCTCCTCTCGTCGATTCGTTACGCCAGATATCCTGCTGCTCACGCCCTCCGTCTCCCAGCGACAACTCGAACAAGCGCACAAACAATCGACCAAACAATGGCGTGTTAGGATGCCCCCGGACGGTCCCGGAGCAAGTAACCGAGCGCTGTGAACGCCGAACTCACATTTGGGGATGTACTGCGGCACCGCCGCGATCTGGCCGACCTCACGCAGGAGGATCTGGCCGACCGCACGGGCCTGACATCCCAGGCCATAAGCCTCCTGGAGCGCGGAGAGCGGCGCCGGCCGCACCGGTACACCGTGCAGAAACTGGCCGAAGCCCTGGGACTCGAAGGGCAGGACCTCGCCACGTTCGAGGCGGCGGCGCGTCGCCCCGCCTCTCGCGTCTCAACGATCCAGGCCCACCGCTCGAACCTTCCGGCGCCGCCCACGCCCCTGGTCGGGCGCGAGCACGACGCGGCGGCCGTGGAGGATCTCTTGCGCCGCGGGGGAGCGCGTCTGGTGACCGTCACCGGTCCTGGCGGCGTCGGCAAGACCAGGCTGGCCATAGAGGTGGCAGGGCGTTTGCGAGGGGTGTTTGCCGACGGAGTTGTTTTCGTGCCCCTGGCTTCCGTGGGAGATCCCGATCTGTTTATCTCTACGCTCGCGGAGACGCTGGACGTGACGGATTCGGCGGGCCAGTCGCTGCGGGACGCGTTGATCCAGCACCTGCGGGACAGACGGATGCTGCTCGTGCTGGACAACTTCGAGCATCTGCTCGCGGCCGTGTCCGCGGTGTCGGGGCTCCTGAGCGATTGTCCGGGGCTGGTGGCGCTGGTGACGAGCCGGGCGCCGCTGCGCCTCGGCGGCGAGCGCCAGTATCCCCTGCACCCGCTGTCGCTTCCCGATTCCGAGAAGCCAGCGGCTGCGGAGGTGCTGGAGCCGTCTCCCGCGGTCGAGTTGTTTCTTCAGCGCGCCCGGGCCGTCCTGCCCGATTTCGAGCTGACACCCGAGAACGTGGCGCCGATCGCGGCGATCTGTCGCAGGCTCGATGGGCTGCCGCTGGCCATCGAGCTTGCGGCCGCCCGGATCAAGCTGTTCCCTCCTCGCGTGTTGCTCGAGAGGCTGGAGCGCGGTTCGCGCGTTCTTGGTGCGGGAACGCGGGACCTGCCGCGGCGCCAGAAGACGTTGCGCGACACGATAGCTTGGAGCCACGAACTCCTCGATCCCGCCGAGCAGGCCCTGTTCGGAAGACTGGCCGTCTTCTCCGGCGGTTGCACGCTGGAGGCGGCCGAGGTCGTATGCGGCTCTGGTCCGGACCGGCCCGAAGAGTACGACGTGCTGGAGACGTTGGCCTCGTTGGTCGACAACAGCTTGCTGGTGGTGAGATCCGGAGCTCCAGAGAATGAGGAACCGCGCTTCACCATGCTTGAGACGATCCGGGAGTACGCTAGCGAGCGGCTCCTGTCGGGTGGCGAGGCGGAGGAGATGAGCCGCGCGCATGCCCGCTACTACCTTACGCTCGCGGAGGCCGCGCAGCCGGAGGTCTCCAGGCGACCGGAGATTTTCGAGCAGCCTGAGGCGGGGGTCTGGGCGCTCCTAGACAGGGAGCACGACAACCTGCGGGCTGCACTCCGCTGGGCGATCCAGAGCGGGGAGGTTGAGACCGGGACCGAATTGGGGTTGATGCTGTGGAGATTCTGGGCTTCGCGCTCCCTCATGAGCGAAGGCCGCCGGTGGCTCGAGGCGGTGCTGGCGCTAGGTAATACGGCAGAAGCCGAACCCCCGCTACCCGCTCGCAGGTGGGCGTTCCTGCACCTCGCGGCGGGCATGCTGGCGGCGGGACAGGGAGACTACGATAGGGCCGTGGTGCTCCTCGAAGAGAGCCTGGCTCTCTACCAGGATCTGGGTTACAGAAAAGAGACGAGCGGTCCGCTGCGTGAGCTGGGGGCCGTCGCGTACTTCCGGGGTGACTACGAACTGGCTGTGCGCCTGAGCGAGCAGTCACTCGTCATTTCCAGGGAGTTCGGGAGTAGCTTCGGGTCTGCCCTTACCATCTGCAACCTGTCGGACGCGCTTCGCGTGCAGGGGGCCCTCGGGCGCGCCAAGACGTTGCTGGAGGAGAGCCTGGCCAAACTGCAGGGCGAGAAGTACCCCCTACGCGTCGCCTACGCGCGAGCGAGCACGCTGGCCAGGCTCGGGAGCATCGAGTGCGAACTTGGCAATCTCGACCGGGCCTCGGAACTCTACGCCGAGAGCCTCGACGTCGAGAGAAAGTTCGAGTTCAGGTT
Source organism: uncultured Rubrobacteraceae bacterium (assembly GCA_963800975.1). Classification (GTDB taxonomy): domain Bacteria; phylum Actinomycetota; class Rubrobacteria; order Rubrobacterales; family Rubrobacteraceae; genus JALYGY01. The sequence goes on from CAWDDB010000008.1 coordinate 946,765, forward strand.
CGAGATGACGGTTTCGCTGGAGGGGCTGGCCCGGGTGGCGGCCGCAAAGGGCCGCCAGGAGCAGGCGGCGAGGATTCTAGGGACGTCCGCGGCCCTGCGCGAAGAGATGGGTACTCCCCTAACGCCGGTCGCAAGGGTGGACCACGATCACACCGTGAACGCCACCAGTTCGGCGCTCGGAGAGGAAACGTTCGCGGCCGCGTGGGAAGAGGGTTATTCGACGCCCTTCGAGGAGGTGATCGCCGATGTACTGGGCGAAGAAAGGTGAGCGGCAACGCGCATCAGACCTTGCGGGATCTGTGCGACATTGAACGAGACCCAGGCTAGGAGACCACCTCCAGGATCGCGCACTTGAGGTAGCGGGTCTCGGGTACGTTCAGGATCTCGGGGTGGTCCGCCGCCTGTCCCCTCCATTCGCGCACCCGCACCTTCCTCCCGGCGTCGCCGGCCGCGGAGCGCAAGGTTTCCTCGAAGGTTTCCCGCGACAGGTGGTAGGAGCACGAGCAGGTAATGAGTATGCCGCCGGCGTCGAGCAACTTCATGGCCCGCAGGTTGATCTCCTTGTAGGCGCGACGCGCCTTCGGGAGGTCGCGCTTCGCTTTGGCGAAGGCGGGCGGGTCGAGGATCACGGCGTCGTAGCACTCCCCGGCGTCCGAGCGCTTGTGCAACAGGTCGAAAGCGTTTGCCCGGGTAAAGGACAGGTTATGGAGCCCGTTGAGCTGCGCGTTGCGACGCGCCGCGTCCAGCGCTGGTCCGCTAGAGTCTACGACCTCGACCTCACTCTGCGCCGCGGGCCGCGTGCAGGGCGAATCCGCCGGCGTAAGAGAACACGTCGAGGATCCGGCCCGAGGCGTAGCGCCCGGCGGCCAGGTGGTTCTCGCGCTGGTCAAGGAAGCCGCCGGTCTTCTGGCCGTCCCACGGGTGCGCCTCGTAGCGCACCGGATCCTCGCGGACGATGACCGTCTCGGGGACCTCACCCGAGAGGACGCGCACCTCGGTATCCAGGCCTTCCCTCTTGCGTGAGGCCGAGTCACCTCGCAGGAGAATCCCGGCTGGCGAGAGGAGGGCTTGGAGGGAACCCAGAACCCATTCGATCCGCTTTTCCACGGCGGCGGAGCCTACCTGCAAGACCAGGTGGTCTCCGTACCGATCCACGACTAGGCCGGGCACGCCGTCGGCCTCGGCGTGCACGAGGCGGTACGCGTCGCCGTCTATCCCGAGGGAGTCGCGGTAGGCGAGGGCATGCTCGATCCTGTCGTGGAACCACCGCTCGTTTATCGGCGCGTCCCGGCGTTCCGCCATGCGGAGGGAGATCTCGCTCCTCGGGTTGAAGAAGGCGCGGCCGAGGAGGTCTCCTTTGCGGTCAAGGACGCGGACAACGTCGCCCGGCTGTCCCGCGGCTTCGGCGACGTCGGAGCGGTAGATCCAGGGGTGACCCGAGCGCGTGCGGACGGCTCCCCGCGCGCCGACCACGACCCCAGGCTCCTGGCGTTCTGTCTCCCCTGTAACCTTCCTTACCCTGCTAATGACCCAACCTCTGCTAGCATCTGTCACGCACGGTTAATATACCCCCAAGAGAGAGGCGAGCGTCCTGGTCGAGTCGCGGGCAAAGCGGGTAGCTGTCGTGGGGGCGGGCATGGGCTCGCTGGCGGCGGCCATCCGGCTCGCCGGGCGGGGCTTCGAGGTCGAGGTCTTCGAGAAGAACGACCAGCTCGGGGGTAGGATCGGCCGCCTGGGGGCGCAGGGCTTCGCCTTCGACACGGGGCCTTCGCTCCTGCTTATGACCGACACGTACCGAGAGCTGTTTGCCTCGGTTGGCCGCGATCTGGACGATTACGCAAAGCTTATCCCCCTGGACGGGCAGTACCGCGTGGTTTTCGGTGACGGGGACTCCCTGACGATGAGGCGCACTCTCCCCGAGCTAATCCGGGAGCTCGAGCGCATAGAGCCAGGCGTTACCCCGCGCTTCTACCGCTTTTTAGAGGACGCCTGCTACAAGTACCGCATCGGCCGCAGCGAGTTCGTCGAGCGGGACTTCGAGGGCGCGCGGGACTTCTTCGGCATGAGGAACCTGAAGCTGCTGCTAAGGACGAGGGCCCTGAACAACTACTACCGCTCCGTGTCGCGCTTTTTCCGCACGGACAAGCTCAGGCAGGCGTTCAGCTTGCAGACGATGTACCTGGGGCTCTCTCCCTTCGAGGCCCCGGCCGTCTACTCCCTCCTCCCCTACACCGAGCTGGCCGAGGACGGCCTCTGGTTCCCCGAGGGGGGGATGTACTCCCTTATAGAGGCGATGGAGCGGCTGGCGGTCGAGCTGGGCGTCAGGTTCCACCTCGACAGCCCCGTAGAAGAGGTCGTCGTCTCCAAGGGTAGGGCGCGCGGCGTCAGGGTGGGCGGAGAGGACATCGGGGCAGACGCCGTGCTCGTGGGGGCGGATCTCCCCTACGCATACCGCGAGCTGCTGGGCGGCGCGGCGGACGGGGACTTCAGGCTGCGCAAACGGGAGAAGCTCCAGTACACGGCGTCTGCCTTCATGCTCTACCTCGGCGTGGACCGCAAGCTCGACCACCTGCTTCACCACAACTTCTACCTGTCCGGACGCTACAAGGAAAACTTCGACGCCATCTTCGGCGAGCGCAGGCTACCCGACGATCCCTCCTTCTACGTCGTCGTCCCTTCCCGCACGCAGCCGGACATGGCGCCCGAGGGGATGGAGAGCCTCTTCGTCCTCGTCCCGGTGCCGCACCTGGGACCGAACGTGGACTGGGAGCGAGACGCTCCCGCCTTCAAGGCAAAGGTATACGACCTGCTGGAGCGGCGGTGCGGCGTGGACAGGGGCTGGATCCGCTTCGAGAGCGTCAGGACGCCCCTGGACTGGAAGGACGAGTACAACCTGGAGGAGGGCGCGGCCTTCGGAATCGGGCACGGGATCCTGCAGGTCGGCTACTTCAGGCCGCCGATGGTCTCGCAGGCGGTGGGCGGGCTGTACTTCGTCGGCGCGAGCACCCGACCGGGGACAGGGGTACCTCTCGTGACCATCGGGGCCAGGCTGGTCGCGGACCGCATCGGGCGCGAGGTCTAGGCGGTGCGGCTCGACCCGGCCAGCGGCAAGAGGCTCCAAGCCGGGCTCACGCTCGCTGAGAGCTACGAGCTGTGCCGGCTCGCGCAGCGGGCCCACAGCAGGACCTACTACTTCTCCACGCAGCTCTTCCCGCCCGAGGTGCGGCCGCACGTACACGCGCTCTACGCGTTCATGCGCTACGCGGACGAGATCGTGGACAACCCGGGCTCGACCTCGCGCGGGGAGCAACTCTCCGCCCTCGAGGCCTTCGAGGAGGAGACGCTGGCCGCCGTGGCCGGGGAGGGGGTTCCCAACCCCGTGCTACGAGCGTACGCCAACACCGTGCGAGAGCGGGGCATCGACCGCGAGGACATAGTCGCTTTCATGAAGAGCATGAAGATGGACACCCGCGTCTTTCGCTACCCGACCTACGGGGACCTGGAGGCCTACACCTACGGCAGCGCGGCGGTAGTGGGCCTGATGATGTGCCGGGTCGTCGGTGTCGCCGACGGTAGGGCGGACGAGCACGCCCGCGCCCTCGGCGTGGCGATGCAGCTCACGAACTTCCTGCGGGACGTAAGAGAAGACTGGGCCAGGGGGCGCGTATACCTGCCGCTCGAGGACCTGAGGAGCTTCGACTACACCGAGGGCGATCTGGGCGCCGGGGTGGTAGACGAACGGTTCGTCGAGCTGATGCGGTTCGAGATCCGTCGCACCCGCGTCCTGTACGAGGTCGCCGACGAGGGGATGGCCTACATACCGCGCGGGCGTCGCTTCCCCGTGGTGGTGGCGCGCGAGCTCTACGCGGCGATCCTGGCCCGGATTGAGGCCCAGGGCTACGACGTCTTCGCGCGCCGGGCGGAGACATCCAGGGCGGGGAAGCTCGGGGTCGCGGCCAGATGCGCCGCTCGGAACCCGGGCGAGATCCTGGCCAGCCGCCGCTCCCTCCGACGGGCCAAAATTGCAATCGTGCCCCGATCGTGATGTAATTGTTGCTCAAATAGACGCCGGGCGACCGGCGGCGCTCATCGAGAGCGGTGGAGGGACGGGCCCTGTGAAGCCGCGGCAACCGGCGAGGCGCTAGAGCGCATCGCGGCAGGTGCCAACTCCCGCGGAGGAGACTCCGAGAGATGAGTCGAACCAGCTATCGACGAAGCCTCTCTCCTCAGCGCGAGCGCCTAGCCGGCGACGCCGGGAACGGAGAGGGGCCAGCTTTTTGAGCCTGAACCTCAAAGAACTACTCGAAGACAGGGTCGTCGTGGGCGACGGCGCCGTGGGCACTCTCCTCGGCGAGCGCGGGGTCGGCTTCGGTCACCCTTACGCCAGGGCAAACCTCTCGCACCCCGAGATGGTCGCTGGTATACACGAGGAGTACCTGCGCGCGGGGGCCAGCGTTATCGAGACGAACACCTTCGCCGCCAACCGCTTCAAGCTCGAGATCCACGACCTCGAGGAGCGCGTGCGCGAGGTCAACGTCGCGGGCGCCAGGCTGGCGAAGCGGGCCGTCGCGTCGGTCGGCGGCGATAGCACGCTGGTGCTTGGCGCGGTCGGCCCCCTCGGGCGTCCGCTCGCCCCCATTGGCCCCGTGAGCCAGCGGGAGGCGCGGGAGGTCTTTCTGGAGCAGGCCGAGGCTCTGCTCGAAGGCGGCGCCGACGCGCTGCTCCTCGAGACTTTCACCGACCTCGCGGAGCTGCGGCTCGCGTACGACGCGGTGAGGCCGCTTGGTGCGCCGGTGCTCGCGTACAAGACCTTCGTCGAGGACGGCGAGACGCTGGCCGAGGGGTTGCCCGCGCGGACCGCGCGCGAGATCTCCTCCTGGGGCGCGGATCTCACCGGCGCCAACTGCACGGTCGGGCCGCAGCGGATGGTCGAGATCGCCGCGGGGATGTCGGAGGAGGTCGGCCCCGTGGCCGCCTTCCCCAACCCGGGGCTACCGCAGCTGGTTGGGGGCCACATCCGCTTCTCGCGCGACGTCGGCCACTTCGCCGAGTACGGCGTGAAGCTCGCCGAGGCCGGGGCGCGCCTTATCGGCGGGTGCTGCGGCACGACCCCGGCCCACGTCAGCGCCCTCTCCGAGGCCCTGAGGAACCACAAGGTGTCCAGAAGAAGCTGGAAGCGAGCGTCGGCCGCTCAGGGGCTGGAGGAGACCCGGATATCCAGCGTGCCGGCCTCGGGCTTCGCAGCGCGGCTCCGGACGGGCTTCGCCGTCACTGTGGAGGTTGACCTGCCGCGGGGCAACGACATCTGCAAGGTCGTCGAGGCGGCTCGGCGCTTGAAGGAGCGCGGCGTGGACGCCGTGGACATCTCGGACGGGGCGAGGGCAAGGCTGCGCATGCACCCCGTGGCGGCGGCCAGGATCCTGCACGACGAGGTCGGGATCGAGACGGTGGCTCACATCTCCTGTCGCGACCGGAACCTCATAGGCCTGCAGGCCGATCTGCTCGGCGCGGCGGCCCTCGGCGTGAAGAACATCCTCGCCGTGACCGGCGACCCGGCCCAGATCGGCGATTACCCCGAGGCGACCTCGGTCTTCGACACCGACTCGGTCGGTCTGGTGCACGTCCTCTCGAAGATGAACCGCGGGGAGGACCTCGCTGGCAACCCCATAGGCAATCCCCCGGGCTTTCTGATCGGGGCCGCCTTCAACCCGACCGCGGAGGACCTCGACGCCGAGGTCGAGAAGCTCAGGCGCAAGGTCGAGGCCGGCGCCCACGCCTTCTGGACGCAGCCGGTCTTCGAGATCGGGGCGCTGGAGGAGACGCTAGAGCGGATCGATGACGACCGGGTCTGCCTGCTGCTCGGCCTGATGCCCCTGAGGAGCGCCCGCCAGGCGGAGTTTTTACATCACGAAGTCCCAGGCATAAACATACCCAAGAACGTAAGGCAGAAGCTCGCCGCCCTCTCGCCCGAAGACGCCCCGAGGTACGGCGTCGAGGTGGCCCAGAACCTCCTCGTCAAGGCCAGACCCCTCGTTGGGGGCGCCTACATCATGCCGCCGGCCAGCGCCCCCGACCTCGCTGGGGACGTGCTGGAGGCGCTCGATGTCGAAGCTTCGGGAAAGGAAGTACGAACCTGATGCCCGCTGCCAGTAGACCGAAACCTCCATCCCCATGGTTCTAGAACGGACCGCAGCCAAGGAGAGAGTGGCCCGGGCCTCCGAGTTCAGGGCGCTGCTCAAGCAGCGCATCCTCATCCTGGACTGCGCGATGGGGACCATGATCCAGGGCTACGAGCTGGGGGAGGAAGACTTTCGGGGAGAGCGATTCCGGGACCACGCCGGCGGGCTGAAAGGCAACAACGACCTGCTCAGCATCACGCAGCCCGGCATCGTGCGCGACATCCACGATGCGGTGCTGGACGTCGGCGCGGACATCATCGAGACCAACACGTTCAACGCCACCGCCATCTCCCAGGCCGACTACGGGACGCAGGACCTCGCCTACGAGATCAACCGCGAGGCCGCGCGCATCGCGCGCGAGGCGGCCGACGGCTTTACGGGGAGGACGCCGGAGAAGCCGCGCTTCGTCGCGGGAGCCATTGGGCCGACGAACCGCACGGCGTCCCTCTCCCCCGACGTCAACAACCCGGGGATGAGGAACACAACGTTCGACGAGCTGAAGGAGGCGTACAACGAGGCCGCACGCGGGCTCGTGGACGGCGGCGCGGACCTGCTGCTCGTCGAGACTATCTTCGACACGCTCAACGCCAAGGCCGCGATCTTCGGGATCAAGGAGCTCCTCGACGAGGAAGGTATCGACGTCCCGATCATGATCTCCGGCACCATAACCGACGCGAGCGGGCGCACGCTCTCGGGCCAGGTGACCGAGGCGTTCTGGAACTCGGTGCGCCACGCCGAGCCCGTCAGCGTCGGGCTGAACTGCGCCCTCGGCTCCAAAGAGTTGAGGCAGTACGTCGAGGAGCTCTCGCGCGTCGCGGACGTCCCGGTCAGCGCCTACCCGAACGCGGGGCTCCCGAACGAGTTCGGCGAGTACGACGAGACGCCCGAGATGATGGCCGCCGAGGTCGGAGACTGGGCGAGGGAGGGCTGGCTCAACATCGTCGGCGGCTGCTGCGGCACGACGCCCGAGCACGTAGAGGCCATAGCCGAGGCCGTCTCCGAGCACTCGCCGCGCGAGGTTCCCGAGGTTGCGCGCCTAACCCGCCTCAGCGGGCTCGAGCCCTGCAACATCGGGCCGGAGTCTCTGTTCGTCAACGTCGGCGAGCGGACCAACGTTACCGGCTCCAGGCGTTTCAAGGACCTCATCCTCGAAGGCGACTACGAGACCGCGCTCGAGGTGGCGCGGGGGCAGGTCGAGAACGGCGCCCAGATGATCGACGTCAACATGGACGAGGGGATGCTCGAGGGCGAAGAGGCGATGGTGAGGTTCCTCAACCTCGTCGCCGGCGAGCCGGACATCTCGCGGGTGCCCGTGATGATCGACTCCTCCAGGTGGTCGATCATCGAGGCCGGCCTGAAGTGCGTGCAGGGCAAGCCGGTGGTCAACTCCATCAGCCTCAAGGAGGGCGAGGAGGAGTTCGTCAGGCAGGCGAGGCTGCTCAGACGGTACGGGGCGGCCGTGATCGTGATGGCCTTCGACGAGACGGGGCAGGCCGACTCCAGGGACCGCAAGGTCGCCATCTGCGCCCGCGCCTACCGCGTGCTAACCGAGAAGGTCGGCTTCCCGCCCGAGGACATCATCTTCGACCCCAACGTTTTCGCCGTCGCCACCGGCATCGAGGAGCACAACAACTACGGCGTGGACTTTATCGAGGCGGTGCGCGAGATCTCGCGCACCCTCCCGCACGCCCGTACCTCGGGCGGCATCTCGAACGTCTCCTTCTCTTTCCGCGGCAACGATACCGTGCGGGAGGCCATCCACGCCGTCTTCCTCTACCACGCCATAAGGGCCGGTCTGACGATGGGCATAGTGAACGCGGGACAGCTCGCGGTCTACGACGAGATCGACGGCGAGCTGCGCGAGGCAGTCGAAGACGTGGTCCTGAACCGCCGGGACGACTCCACCGAGCGGCTGCTGGCCCTGGCCGAGGAGTACCGCGGCAGGGACGAAACCTCCCGACAGGAAGAGGTACTGGAGTGGCGGTCCTGGCCCGTGGAGAAGCGCCTCGAGCACGCGCTAGTGAAGGGCATCGCCGAGTTCGTCGAGGAGGACACGGAGGAAGCGCGGCTCAGCTACGACCGGCCAATAGAGGTGATCGAGGGTCCCCTCATGGCCGGGATGGACGTGGTCGGGGACCTGTTCGGGTCGGGCAGGATGTTCCTGCCGCAGGTGGTCAAGAGCGCGCGCGTCATGAAGAAGGCGGTGGCGTACCTGATACCGTTTATCGAGGAGGAGAAGGGCGAGGCCCGCAAGCCGAACGGCACCATCGTGATGGCCACCGTCAAGGGCGACGTGCACGACATCGGGAAGAACATCGTCGGGGTGGTGCTGCAGTGCAACAACTTCGAGGTCGTCGACCTCGGGGTCATGGTGCCGAGCACCAGGATCCTCGAGGTCGCAAGAGAGAAGGGCGCCGACGTCATCGGGCTCTCCGGCCTGATCACGCCCTCCCTCGACGAGATGGTGCACAACGCGAAGGAGCTGCAACGCGAAGGATTCGGGATCCCGCTCCTGATCGGGGGCGCGACGACCTCCCAGACGCACACGGCGGTGAAGATAGCGCCCAACTACGAAGGTGCCACGATCCACGTGAAGGACGCCTCGCGTGCCGTCGGCGTGCTCCAGAATCTTGTGAGCGAGGAACACAGAACGAATTACGCCGAGCGCATAGCGGCCGAGTACGAGGCCGTGCGAGCCAAGCACGCCGGCACGCGGTCCCGCACGAGGCTGACCACCATCGAGAAAGCGCGCGCTAACGGGACGAGGGTGACCTGGGAGGGCTACGCCCCGCCGAAACCCAGCTTCCTGGGGGTCAGGGCCTTCGACGGCTACCCGCTCGCGGATCTGCGGCCTTACATAGACTGGACGCCTTTTTTCCACGCCTGGCAGATGAAGGCGAGCTACCCCAGGATCCTCGACGACCCCGAGAAAGGCGATGAGGCGCGCAGGCTCTTCGAGGACGCCCAGGCCCTGCTCGACCGCAGCATCGAGGAGGACTGGCTGCGGGCAAGCGCCGTTATCGGGCTCTTCCCGGCCAACGCCCTGCCCAACGACGACATCGAGGTCTACGCCGACGAGTCACGCGAGTCGGTGCTGACCACCCTCCACTTCCTGCGCCAGCAGAAGGTCAAGTCGCCCGGCCGCCCCAACCGCTCCCTGGCGGACTTCGTCGCGCCCAGGGAGACCGGGCTGGAGGACCACATCGGCCTCTTCGCGGTGACCGCCGGTATCGGTGCGGATGAGGCGGCGCGACGTTTCGAGGAAGAGCACGACGACTACGACGCCATCATGGTCAAGGCCCTGGCCGACCGGCTGGCCGAGGCCTTTGCCGAGCACATGCACCAGCGGGTCCGCAAGGAGTTCTGGGGCTACGCGGCGGAGGAGAAACTTGGCAACGACGCCCTGATCCGTGAGGAGTACCGCGGCATCCGCCCTGCCCCAGGCTACCCCGCCTGCCCGGAGCATACCGAGAAGCGCACCCTCTGGGACCTCCTGGACGTGGAGGCGAACGCCGGCATCCTGCTCACCGAGAGCTGCGCGATGTCGCCGGGAGCCGCGGTCAGCGGCTACTACCTTTCCCACCCGGACTCGACGTACTTCGGCGTCGCCGAGATCGGGCGGGATCAGGCCTCCGACTACGCCTCGCGCAAGGGCTGGGCACTCGAAGAGGCCGAGAGGTGGCTCGCCCCGAACCTCGGCTACGACCCGGAAGGGCAAAGCGGCAACGGCCTCGCGGCGGTGCCGCAGGCCCGAAGAAAGTCGGCAGAAGCGTAAGCGCTAGTGCGGAGGCCATTGCGCCTCCGCACTAGCGCTTCAGGGGGCAGTCTAGAAGGATCTGCCAGTCCGGACTGTAGTCGTTGGCAGGATCGTTGATGAGGCGGATCTGCAGGCTGGCAACGCCGACCGCCTACTCGAACCTGACCCTCTCGAAGCCAAGCGTGGTGACGAAGGCCCGGATGCCGCTTTCCGCGTTCTGCTCGGCCTGGGCGAGGATGTCCTCGCCGAGCGCGGCTTGCTCTAGGTTTTGCACGGCCGCAGCGCGGGCTTCCTCGACCAGGTCCTCGTCCGGGCGGAGGTTCAGGGGACCGAGGTCCCTGTCGTAGACCGCGGTCTTGTCTTCGTCGAGGCTGACGGAGAGGATCTCGGGCTCGGGAAGCCGGATCGTCACCGTCTCCCCGCTGACCCGCACGTCATCCCGGCCAAGCGACTGCAGGTCGACGCCGGCCTCCACGTCCCCAGCGGCGACGAGCAGAACCTTCTCCCCGACGAGGACCTGCTCCAGCTCGGTCCCGCCGCTCTCTCGGGTGACGATCACGGACTCCCTCCAGCGCACCGTGGAGAGCTCGTTCAGGTCCTTGATGCCCTCGACCACCAAGGGGCTCGTCGTGGTCTGCGCCGGCACTTCCTCGAAGAACAACGGCCCGACCAGCGGCAGGCGCTGCATGAGGCTGGAGGTGGTCAGGGCGACGCCCAACCCCACGCCCACAAGAACTATCACGACCGCCAGAACGAGCGTGGTTCCGAGTCCGCCACCCTTTTTGCCCATCTCCGCCGAGCCTTTCACGAAGGACCGTAGCGGCAAGATTCTAGCACCCGGCGGCCGAAAGCCGACCGCCGAGGATCTGGAGCTTCCCTAGCCCTGTATGTTGGTGCTGTGCCAGCGCGTGTGCTCGCCGAGCCCTTCCGCCTCAGGGAACTCTTCTTCGCGAGACAGCTGGACGCGCACCGGGGAGAGCATGGTCCCCCGGTCGCAGACGAAGGTGCCCGAGAAGGGCGCCTTGTCGCCTGGCCTGTACGTCTGGCCGTACGGCCGGTAGCGGGCGAGCACGTCTTCGAGAGACGCCATTACAGCGTCACCGCCCACGCCTGGGTGAACCCGGGCGTCTGCAGCAAGGCCCCGAGGACTTCCTCTGGGACGGGCTCGTCCACGGTAACGGCCATCGCGGCGCGCGAGCCGGGCTCGCCGCGCCCCACAGCCATGTTCCCGATGTTGATGCCGTGCTCGCCCAGGACGGTGCCGAGCTTGCCGATCATGCCCGGAACGTCCTCGTTACGGATAAAGAGCATGTGCTTCTCCGGCACGATATCCATGTCGATGCCCATCACCTCGACGAACCTCGGCTGCATCCGCGGGCCAACGAGGGTCCCGCTCACCACCTTCTCGCCCTTGTCGTCCTCGAGCCTGAGGGTGACGAGGCTCGTGTAGTCGGCGCTCTCGGCCAGTCGGGAGGTCTCCACCTTGAGGCCCCTGTCACGCGCGAGGGTCGGGGTGTTCACGTAGTTCAGGGGCTCGAAGACCATTGGCCCGAGCAAACCCTTCTGGGCCGAGACGTCGAGAAGGCGCGTGTCGTAGCCGGAGACCTCGCCCCTGTACTCGATCTTGAGGGTGTTGCCGGGGCGATCCGTGAGCTGGTAGAGCAGGCTGCCGAGGGTGTCGCAGAGCCCCGAGAACTGCGCCACGAACTCGGCCCCCTCGCCCACGGGCACCGGCGCGTTGATGGCGTGCATCGGCACGGCGCCCCTGAGCGCGGCCGCGACCTGCTCTGCCGCTGTGATGCCGGCCCTATCCTGGGCCTCCGCGGTGCTTGCGCCGAGGTGCGGCGTCACCACGACGTTCGGGAGCGTAAAGAGGGGCGAGTCCGTCGTCGGCTCCTCGACGAACACGTCGAGCGCGGCGCCGGCGATCGTGCCCTCCTTGAGCGCGATGTAGAGGTCGGTCTCGTCCACGATCCCGCCGCGCGCCACGTTTATGAGGTAGGCCGTCGGCTTCATCTTGCCCAGGGAGTCGGCGCTCACCAGCCCGGTGGTCTGCGGGGTGCGCGGCACGTGCAGCGAGACGAAGTCGGAAGCCTCGAAAACCTCGTCCAGGGACTCGGCCCGCTCGACGTTCATCGAGCGCATCCGGTCCTGCGAGACGTACGGGTCGTAGGCGAGGACCCGCATGCCCATACCTGCGGCGCCGCGCGCCACGATAGCCCCGACGTGACCGAGCCCGATCAGGCCCAGAGTCTTCTCCGAGACCTCGACGCCCTTGAAGGCGCTCCGCTTCCACTCGCCTTCGCGCAGGGAGCTGTCCGCGGCCGGGATGCGCCGCGCGGCCGCGAGCATGAGGCCGAGGGTGTGCTCGGCGGCGGCGACCGTGTTGCTCTCGGGGGCGTTGGCGACGAGGATGCCGCGCTTGGTGGCGGCCTCGATGTCTATGTTGTCCACCCCGATGCCGGCCCGGCCGATGGCCTTGAGGTTGTCCGCCCGCTGCACGACCTCGTCCGTGACACTGGTCGCGCTGCGGATCAAGAGGCCGTCGTATTCGCCGATGGTCTGCAGGAGCTCCTCGGGCGATAGCCCGAGGGCAACGTCGACGTCGAACTCCTCCCTCAAGAGCTCAACGCCGGCATCCGCGAGCTTCTCGGTTATAAGGACCTTCAAGCGGCTACCCCGCTCTTCGAGAAGACGCGCTGCGCGGCCCCGACGCCCCTGCCGAGCTCCACGGGATGATCGAACGTCTCGAGCGCCAGCTCCGCGGCCGCGATCGTCGCGATTATGTCGTAGGCGTCGAAGTAGCCGCAGTGGCCGATGCGGAAGATCTTGCCCGTCATCTCGCCCTGCCCGCCGGCCACCTGTATCCCGTGCTCCCTGAAGAGCATCTTGACGAACTGCTTGCCGTCCACGCCCTCGGGAACCCAGGCCGCCGTCACCGCCGAGTTCAGGTCTTCGTCGGGTCCGAACAGGTTGAGGCCCATCCCCTTGATGCCGGCGCGCGCGGCCCTGCCGAGCAACACGTGGCGCTCGAAGACATCCTCCACGCCTTCCTCGAGCAGCTGCTGCAACGCGATGTCGAGCTGGATGATCAGGCTGACCGCGGGCGTCCAGGCCGTCTGGGCCGGGTCCTTGGCGTAGGCCTTCTGCGCCGCGGTCCAGTCGAAGTAGTAGCGGGGCATCGTGGACCCCTCGTGCATCCGCATGGCCCTCTCGGAGACGCTGACGAACCCGAGGCCTGGCGGCGTCATGAGCGCCTTCTGCGACCCGGCGACGACCACGTCGACGCCCCACTCGTCCGTCCTCAGGGGGCAGGCGCCCAGCCCGGAAACGGCGTCCACGATGGAGACCACGCCCTCGGTCGCCCGCGCGAAGCCCTCGATGTCGTTGACGGTGCCCGTGGAGGTCTCCGAGAGCACGCAGACCGCGGCCTTTATCTCGGGATCGTCCGCCAGCGCCCGGGCGACCTCGTCGTTGTCGGCCTTCGCCCCCCAGTCGTAGGCGAGCTCGGTGACCTCGAGGCCGAAGGCCCGGCCCATCTTGACCCAGCGGTTGCCGAAGTTGCCGTTGTTCACGGCGAGCACCCTGTCGCCCGGCGAGAAGAGGTTCTGGATCGCGCCCTCGAACGCCCCCGTCCCGCTCGCGGCGTAGGTGAAGATGTCATTCTCGGTCAGGAAGACCCGCTTCAGGTTCTCGTTGACCCGCGTAAAGACCTCGCCGAACTCCGGCGTCCGGTGGTGGATTATGGGCAGCGCTCCGGCCGCGGAGACCTCGGGAGGTATGGGGGTCGGGCCGGGCGACATGAGACGGTACTTGTGCATCATGGGTGGGAGGTTTTCCTCTCTCGCAGCGGACAACTCAAGCCTATTCTATTCATTATCCGTCCAGATGGCTACATGATGGCGCAGCCGATTTACAAAGTGTTGCTTTCTCACCACGATAGCAGGGCAAACGTGCGGAACTAGCTGTACCTCACAACCTCCAGGCTGTCGCCCGTGCGAAGAGTTCCGGTCTCGTCGTGGGCCAGGTTCTGGCCGAAAAGGACCTTGCTCCCTTTCTTGCGGAACGTGGCCAGAGTGCGCAGCGGCTCCTTGGCCTTCTGGCCGGTCTTCTGGTCCACGGTGGTAATGGCGCAGCGGGCGCACGGTTTGATCACGCGGAAGGGGATGGCCCCGATACGGATCTCGCCCCAGCCGTCCTCGGCGAACGGCTCGCACCCCTCGATCACGACGTTTGGGCGGAACCGGTTCATCGGCAGGGGCTGGTGCAGGCGGCGGTTGAGGTCGGAGAGTGATGCCTCGGAGATCAGGAGGAACGAGAACCCGTCGGCGAAGCCGACGTAGTCCCCCGACGAACCGTACGCCTGGTCCACGGGCCTCACCGACTCCTCGGGCATGTGGACGAGCCTGCACCTCGTGTCCAGGAACTCCCCGAACCACCGATCGGCCTCTTCTCCGACCGGCGCGCTCTCGACCAGATCGCCCCAGACGCTCGTGAGCACGGGCCTGGATCCCGGCGGCGCGAAAGGCACCTCGAGGGAGGGCATTCCCGGCGCGTCCACGACGAGGCGGTCGAGTTCGGCGCGGATCCCTATCAGGGCCATGCGCGGGAACTTCCGCTGGGACATGAAGAGGCCGGTCTCGTCCACGAGCATCCAGCGCCGGTCGTGAAGCAACCCACGCTCCTTCACGTCCCACGCGTCCACCGAAATCCCGCCGCAGGACTTGATCGGATAGACGTGGAGCGAGCTCAGGCGCATGCCTGGCAGGGTATCACCCGAACCCGGCACCTTCGAGCGCTGGCAGGGCCGAGCGCGCGTAGCGGGCGGCGTAGCCGCTGCCACTAATCTCGCTTATCTCGAACGGATCCCGCCCATCGATCTCGCTTGCCCTGACGCCGGTAAGGATCCGGCCCTCCGTCAGGTCGATACGCAGGGTGTCGCCGTCTCGCAGCAGCCCGATCACGCCGCCCGAGGCGGCCTCCGGGGTGAAGAGCGAGATCTGGGCGTCCCCAGCCCCTACCGGAGCGAGCCCGTCCGTGAGTACGGTACCGGCGTGTCCGGCCTCTTGGAGCGCCGCGCCCAACCGCTCGAGCCTGAGAAGTCCTGGACCGCCGCGCGGCCCGCAACCCACCACGACGAGAAGCGTACCCGGATCCAGGCCCTTCTCTACCGCCCCCACGGCCTCCTCCTCGGAGCCGAACACGCGACAGGTCCCGGCCACCTCCGTCTCCGTTCCCGCCACCCGGCAAAGCGCCTCGACGCCCGAGGCGCGCCCTTCCACGAACACCAGCCTGGATCCGGCATGGTCGGGCGGCGTCGGGGTAGCAGGGAGCTGCTCCTTGAGGGCACCCGTCAGGGTCGGCGTGTCGTTGATGGCACCGCCGAGCGAGGCGATGAGACCACCGGCGCCGTGCTCCGCGTGCCAGGGGTCGAGCGGAGCCGCAAGGGCGGGCGTCTCGGGCACGAGGACCCGGACCATCTGCGAAAACCCGCCAACGCCCGCCTCGCGGGCAACGGCGCAGAGATGCACCAGCAGCTCCGGTCCGCCGCCGAGGGCGCAACCCGCCCGAAGCGCGTTCGCGAGCGAGAAACTTTCGACCAGCTCCGCGGGGCGCGGGCCGCCGCGCAGGGCCGCGGCAACGGCGACTTCGGCCGCGCCTTGCGCGAGCGGGGCCATCCCGAGGGCGTAGGGGACGATACCGAAAGATGTCCGTTCGTCGGGAGCGACCACCGCGGGCAGGTCCAGGCGTAGCGCCGCGACGAGAAGCCCGGAGAGCACCTCCGGCGTCTCGGCCGCGAGCACGATCCCGTCGAGGTTCTCGGAGGCGCAGGAGATCTGGGCCAGGTCGGAGACCCACTCGCGCTTCATCGCGACGCCGCCCCTCGAAGGTTCGGTGAACGGTGGGATCTGCACCGGCTCGCCGCTCGCCTCGCGAACACCGTCCGGCAGGCCCGAGACGCCGGCGCCCAGGACGCCGATGCGCGGCGCGGACACGACTTGTTAGGGGTTGAGCTTCTGAAGGATCAGCTCGCGCGCCTTCCCGCCGTCGGCATTGCCACGGGTAGCTCGCATGACCTGACCTATGAGGAACCCGATCACCTTCTGATCCCCCTCCCTGACGCGTTCGGCCTCCTCGGGGTTGGCGGAGATCACCTCGTCCACCACCGCGCCCAGCTCGTCAGAGGCCACTGCCGCGAGCCCCTCCCGCTCGACGATGGCGGAAGGCGACTCGCCGGTCTCGACAACGCGGCCGAGGACGTCCTTGGCGGCGGAGCGGGAGATCGTGCCTGCGTCGAGAGAGCCCGATCAGGTCCGCCACCCGCTCGGGGGTTGCCCCTGACTCGGGCAGCTCGACGCCCGCCTCGTTGAGCCTTCCGCGCAGCTCGACCGTGATCCAGTTCGCCGCTTGCTTGGGATCCACGCCGGAGGCGCCAGCGACCTGCTCGTAGAATACGGCGAGGTCCCTGTCGGAGACGAGCACCCCTGCGTCGTACTGGGAGAGGCCGTACTGCTCTTTGAACCGCGCGAGCATCTGGTCGGGAAGCTCGGGGAGCCTGCTCTCCAGCTCGCGCACCCAGGAGCGCGTTATCTCCAGGGGCAGGAGATCCGGCTCCGGGAAGTAGCGGTAGTCGTGGGCATACTCCTTGCTCCTTAGCTCGTGCACCTCGTCGTCGTCCGGGTCGTAGTGCAACGTCGTCTGCTCGACGCCGCGCCCCGACTCGATCAGCGCGCGCTGGCGCTCCAGCTCTCGCGCGAGCCCCCGCTCGACGAAGCGGAAGGAGTTCATGTTCTTGAGCTCGGTCTTGGTGCCGAAGGCACCGTCGGGGTTGCGGATGCTCACGTTGGCGTCGACCCGCAGCTGACCTTTCTCCATGTCCGCCTCGGAGACTCCGATCGCCCGGAGGATGTTCTTGAGGTGGTTGGCCGTGGCGCGCGCCGCCTCGGGCGAAGGAATATCGGGCTCCGTGACGATCTCCATGAGGGGCGTTCCGCCACGGTTGAAGTCCACCAGCGAGCCTACGGAGCCGTGCATGCGGCCCGACTCCCCGACGTGAACGTTCTTGGCAGCGTCTTCCTCGAGGTGCAGCCTGGTGATGCCGACCCTGACCGTCTCCCCGTCCCCGAGCGGCACGTCGAGGTAGCCGCCGGTGCAGATCGGGGCATCGTACTGGGAGATCTGGTACCCCTTCGGTAGGTCGGGGTAGAAGTAGTTCTTGCGGGCGAAGACCGCCTTCTCGGCGATGTCGCAGTTGAGCGCGAGCCCGGCCAATACGCCCAGCTCTATGGCTTTCTCGTTGGTGACCGGCAGCGCGCCGGGGTGCCCGAGGCAGACCGGACAGGTGTGCGTGTTCGGCGGCTCGCCGTAGGTCACCCGGCAGCCGCAGAACATCTTGGTGGTTGTCGCGAGGTGAACGTGGAACTCCAGCCCTATGACCGCCCGGTGCGTCCGCTTCTCCCGTACTTCCAAGTGAACTACCCCTCGATTTCGGTGCTCTCCAACACCATTCTAGCATCGCGCACCCACCCCACCGGGTGCTAGAATGTCTTGAAATTATTATGGCAATCTCGGGGAGATACGAGACGATCCGGGCGGACGAGAGGCCGCACCTGGTCGTCCTGCGCGGGCCCAGCCTCGGGGACTTCTTCGCCCTCGAGGGCGAAGAAGTGGTCCTCGGGAGCGACCCGTTCCGGGCGGACGTGGTGGTCCGGGACATCGAGGTGTCGCCGGAGCACGCGGGGATAGTGCGCGAGCCCGAGCAGGGACGGTACGTCCTGAGGGATCTCGGCGAGGGCACCGCGGTAAACGGGGAACACGTGAGGGGCGAACGGGCGCTCTCAGACGGCGACAGGATCTTCGTCGGCGACTCGGTGCTCGAGTATTCGCATGGGGACCCCGTGCGGGCGGACTTCCACGGCGCGCTGCACAGGTTGGTAAGCCAGGATTACCTGACGGGTCTGCTGGTCAAGAACCGCTTCGACGCGGAGTTCGAGCATTCGCTCGAAGCGGCCTCCTCCGCGGGACAACCCCTTGGCGTGCTCATGGCCGACATAGACAACCTCAAGAAGGTCAACGACGAGCACGGTCACCTGCTCGGCGAGTACGTCGTCGGGGAGATAGGCCGGATCATCGGCGACCTGCACGATGAGGAGGGCCGCCAGGCCACCAGATTCGGCGGCGACGAGTACCAGACCCTTCTACCCGGGATGCCCAAGAAAGAGGCGGCCGTGGTCGCCGACCAGGTAAGGCGTCGCGTCGAGGATCACGCCTTCCGGCACAGGGGCGCCACCGTGTGTCCGACGCTGTCCCTGGGGGTCGCGTCCTACCCCGAGGACGGCGAGACACGCGCCACCCTGACCCGCGCGGCCGACGAAGCCCTCTACCGCGCCAAGCGGGCCGGCGGGAATACGGTCAGCTTGTAGCGGATCGCCTCTCAGGGCGCGACGTCTTCGCCGCTTGGATCGGGGGCCTCCGCCACCACCGTCGAAGAAGATCCGTCACTCTCCCTCGACCGCGCGGCTCGCACCACGCCGAGGCCTCCCAGGATGACGCCGATAAAGGCCACCGGCCAGGCCAGGATCTGGGGAAATCGAAAGCCGAGGAGCGAGATCCCGAGCAGGGAGGCGCTCACCGCCGCCGCCAGGGCATGCTCGTCCGAGCGCAAGGGGGCGCCGCTCTTCTGCAGCGCCACGCTCCCGACCCTCGCGATCGTCGCGGAGGACCCCGACCCGCTGCCCACGACGCCCCGGCGCGCCCCCCGGTTGGAGGTGTCGATCGGACGCTCCGGACGTACTTCCTGGTGCCCCACGGTTCCGACCAGCCGGACTTCCCTGGCCTCGGCGAGGTCCCTCTCGAAGAGCCTCTCCATCTGCTCGGCAAAGCCGGGATCTTCGGCCACCAGATCGATCTCCCAGTTGGCGAACAGGCTGCTGATGTTGAGGTTGGTGGATCCCACCTTCGACCACCAGCCGTCGGCCACGACGGTCTTGGCGTGGATCATCGGCCCGCCGTACTCGAAGATACGGACCCCCGCCTCCAGGAACTGCCTGTAGCCGGCGCGCGACGCGGTCCCGATCCAGCGAATATCGTTCGTGGCGGGGACCAGCACCCGCACGTCGACGCCGTCTCTCGCGGCGGCCATCAGGGCCTGCGTAAGGGTGGGCATGGAGAGGAAGTAGGCGTCCGTAACCCACATCCGGTTCGCCACGCCCGCAGCGAGCAGCTCCAGCATTCGCAGGGTGCGCATCCTGCGCGGCTCCTGCACGACCACCCTTACCTGCTCCTCCCCCGCCGCCTGGATGGTCCGGGGCCCGGGCCGCTCCTCTTCTGGCAACGCTTCGCCCGCCTCGTTCCACACCCCGGCGAAGGCGCGCTCCACGTCTGCCACCGCGGGCCCGTAGACGCTGACGGCCGTGTCACGGTAGGGAAGGCCGGTGTCGGGGGAGGTGACAAGCCAGCCGTCGGAGATGCACACCCCTCCAGTCGAGGCGTACTCGCCGTCAACCGCCAGAAGCTTGCGGTGGTCGCGTCGGATCACCCCGAGCGGCGCGCCCAGCGCGGGCGGATTCACCGACCGGACCTCCACCCCCGCTTCTCTGAGCGACTCCCAGAACGATCGCGGCACGTCCATGCAGCCGAACCAGTCGTGCAGCACCCTGACGCGCACGCCTTCGGCAGCCTTCTGCGAGAGGGCCTCGACGAAGCGCCGGCCGGTGGTGTCGTTCTGGAAGATGTAGTTGTCCAGGTGCACCCACCTCCGGGCCCGCGTTATCGCGGCCAGCCAGTCGTCGTAGGTGCGGGGCCCGTTTTCGAGTAGCGCGAGCTTGTTGCCATCCCTGAGTGGCGCGTCGCTGGTCCTTGCCAGCGCGCGGTTCAGCCCTACCCCCCGCTGCGCGTGCTCCGTCGAGCCCCCGACGTCCGGTGAGCCGTTGCCGCTTGCGTCCATACGTATCTCCTCCCGTTCCGCCGAAGTGAAGTTTACCCGCTCCCGTGTCCGGCGCTGATGCGGCCAGCGATTCCGGCGATTGCAGGCGTGCTCCTGTTCCGCAGCACGCGGGCGGAGCATATAATGTTATCGGTCGCGAAGGGGCGGCGTGTCGAGACGTGCGAGCCAGAGGAGGAACTGTGACCCAGCCACAAACCGCACTACCGGCGGAGACCGGTCACTGGTGGGCGATGGCGCTGCGGGGCGTCGTGGCGATACTGTTCGGCGTAGCCGCGCTGCTGCGACCGGACATCGCGCTCGAAGCCCTGATCCTGCTGTTCGGCGCCTACTGCCTGGTCGACGGTGTGTTCGCCATAGTCGGTGTTTTTGGTGGCACGAGGGGAGGGACGCCGCGCTGGCTCCTTCTCATCGAAGGGTTGGTCGGCATCGCCGTTGGCCTGATCGCCTTCCTCCTGCCAAGCATCACGGCGATAGCCCTGCTCTACCTGGTCGCCGCCTGGGCGCTGGTCACCGGAATCTCGGAGATCGCCACGGGCATACGGCTGCGCAAGGAGATCCGGGGGGAGTGGGCCCTGATCCTCGGCGGCGTGCTCTCGATAGTATTCGGGCTGCTGCTCGCGGTGCTCCCCGCGGTCGGGATACTCTCCCTCATCTGGCTGGTCGGAATCTACGCCGTGGTGTTCGGGGTGCTGCTCCTGATCACGTCCTTCCAGGTGCGCGGCAGGGACAACCAGGGAGACGAGAGACCGCCCCGTGTAACCTGACCTTTTCGGGAGGGACGTGGCCGACGCCTCGTACATCCCCGCGGCCGGTGGGCCCAGCGCCGAGTCTCAGACCGCAACGGGGCGCGGGCCCACTTTCTCGCGGGTACTTCTCGTGCTGGCCGCAACGGTGGTCGTGCTGGCCGGGATGCGCCTGGCCTCGCCCATCCTCAACCCGATCCTCTTCGCCGTAGTCCTGAGCCTTCTTTTCGCCCCGATCTACGCCTGGCTGAGAAGGCGGCGCGTCCCCACCCCGGTAGCCCTCGTTGTCAAGCTGGTGGGGCTCACCGCGCTCTTCGCGGGGCTCTCCCTCGTCATGGTGGCCTCGATCTCCAACTTCACCACGGGGATCGGCTCCTACACCGACCGCCTGGGCGAGCAGGTTGGCGCCTTCGACGCCCTGATAGCCCGCCTGGGGCTGGCGGAAGTGGACGTCAGGGAGGTGGTACAGCCGAGCGTCATCACCGGCTACATAGGCGCGGTCCTCTCGGGCATAGCGGGCTTTCTGAGCAACATCTTCCTCATCCTGATGATAGTCCTGTTCTTGCTCGCGGAGGGACCGGCGATCATGGACCGGTTCGCGCGAGCGCGGGTCCGGACCACCCACAGGTCGAGCGGCTCACGCACGTCGGCCAGAGCGTGGTGCGCCAGTTCGGGCTGCGCGCCATCATCAACCTCTTCACGGCCGCGGGCGTCGCCGTCTTGCTGCTCTTGTTGGGGGTCGACTTCGCCCTGATGTGGGGCATCCTCACCTTCTTCTTGAGCTTCGTTCCTTTCATCGGCGTCGTGCTGGCCGCGGCGCCCGCGGTGGTCCTTGCCCTGGCGGAGTTCGGCGTGGAGCGGGCGGCGCTCGTGATCGTGGGCGTGGTGATGGTGAACAACCTGGCCGAGAACGTGCTCTCGCCGATGCTGATGAGCAGGGGACTCAGCATCTCGCCGACGGTGGTATTCGTGTCTTTCGTGTTCTGGGTGTGGCTGCTGGGAGGATCCGGGGCGTTCCTGGCGCTGCCCATAACCCTGTTTCTGGCGGTCATGCTCGGCACGTTTCCGGAGACGCGCTGGCTGGCGAACCTCATGGGCGCGGGCATCCCCGAAACCGTTGCTCCGGGCGGCACGGACGCCGGACCTCCCAACGACGGGGTCGAGCATGCCGTGTGAGGCCCACCAACCGGCAGCAGACCCCGCGCCTCGGGGAAGCTCCCTTCGGGTTAGGGGATGCCCCCGCCAACCGAGCCCTGGAGCCCGAAGCCCTGCCCGCGCAAGTCCCAGCGCTCCGCAAGCCACCTCGAGGAGGACGACGTGAGTAACCAAGGACGCTATCGTGAAAGGCTGAACAAGGTCGCCGAAAACTGGCGGGCCCTGGCGCTGCGTGGTCTCGTCGCCGTGCTCTTCGGGGTCGTGGTCCTGCTCAGGCCAAGTCTCATCCTAACCGCGCTCACCCTGTTCTTCGGCGTCTACGCTTTGATCGACGGGGCGTTCGCGCTTGTTCCGGCCCTCAGGAGCTCCAACCGAGGCGCGCAGAGGTGGCTTCCCCTGACAGAAGGGGCCGTGGGCGTGGTCGCGGGGGTCGTCGCACTCTTCTGGCAAGGCCTGTCGGTGAACGGGCTGCTGTACGTGATCGCGGTCTGGGCCGTAGTGACGGGCATTCTCAAGATAGTCAGCGTGATAGTTCGCCGCAGGGAGATCGAAGGCAGGCGGCCGTTGATCGTCGGCGGCGCGCTCACGGTCCTCTTCGGCGTCGTCCTCGCCGCGGCCCTGAGCGGCTTCTCCGACGCAAACCTGCCCTCGCTCGCGCGGCTGATCGGGGTTCTCGCCGTGCTCGTCGGTCTGGCCATGATCGCCTTCGCCTTCAGGATTCGGCGGGCATAAGCGCGCCTCCCCTGGTTTCGCCGGCCTTCGCATTCTGCGTTTGACTCGCGCAGCCGTTCGCGCACCGGTGGTGGCGAGCGAACCGCCCCACCGTGTCGCCTCAGGGCTTGAGGGCGAACCGGAAGTCCGAGATCTCCTCTACGGCGCGGGCTGCCCGGAGCAGCATGTCCTCGGTGAAGACGTCGCCCATAAGCTGGATGCCCACGGGCAGGCCGTCCGATAGCCCCCCGGGGACGCTTATCGCGGGGATGCCGGCGAGGCTCGCCGGGACAGCACAGATGTCCTGCAAGTACATCGCCAGCGGGTCGTCCGTCTTGGCGCCGAGCTCGAATGCCACGGAGGGCGAGGTCGGAGAGAGCAGAACGTCGTAGCGGCCAAAGGCTCCTCTGAAGTCTTCGATCATCTTGGTGCGCACCTTCTGGGCCTGGGCGTAGTAGGCGTCGTAGTAGCCGGACGAGAGGGCGTAGGTGCCCAGCATGATCCGGCGCTTCGCCTCGGCCCCGAAGCCCGACTCCCTGGTTCTGCGGTACATCTCGTGTACCCCGTCCGCGGGGACGCGCAGCCCGAAGCGGACGCCGTCGAAGCGGGCCAGGTTGGAGGAGATCTCGGCCGGCGCAATTATGTAGTAGGCCTCGAGCGCGTAGTACGCGTGCGGCAGGCTTACCTCTCCCACCTCGGCCCCGGCCTCCTCCAGCCCGCCGGCTATCTGGCTCGTGATCTCGCGCACGCCGGCGTCGATCCGGTCGTCCATCAGCTCCTTTACGACGCCGACCCGCAGACCCGAAATCCCGCCGTCCAGGCGGTCGAGGTAGTCCGGGACATCGACGCTGGCGGTCGTGGAGTCGCGAGGATCGTGGCCCGCGATGGCCTGCAAGAGGAGCGCCGCGTCTCGCACGTCGCGCGTCATCGGCCCGATCTGGTCCAGGGAAGACCCGAACGCTATAAGCCCGTATCGCGAGACCCGGCCGTAGGTCGGCTTGACGCCCACGATGCCGCAGAGCGCGGCCGGCTGCCTCACGGAGCCGCCGGTGTCCGTCCCAAGCCCCCACCACCCCTCACCGGCGGCGACGGCCGCGGCCGAGCCGCCCGAGGAGCCGCCCGGGACACGGCCGAGATCCCACGGGTTGCGGGTCGGACCGTAGGCCGAGTTCTCGGTAGAAGAGCCCATTGCAAACTCGTCCATGTTGGACTTGCCGACCATGATCGGGGCATCGCCGAAGGTCCGGAGCGCCGAGGCGTCGTAGAGGGGCACGAAGTCTTCGAGGATCTTCGAGCCGCACGTGGTCCTTACCCCGCGGGTCGAGAGCACGTCCTTGACGACCAGCGGCACCCCCTCCCACGGCTTGATCCCGCCGTTCTTCGCCCGCTCGTCGACGGCCTCGGCCCGCCGCAGCGCCAGCTCGGGGGTCGGGGTCACGAAGGCGTTGATGTCCCCCTCAACCTCCTCGACGCGCGCGATGGCCGCCTCCGCGCCTTCGCGCGCGGAGACCTCGCGTGCCTCTACCTTCTTCGCCAGCTCGTGGGCGGTAAGGTCGAGCAACCCGCCCACCTCAGTCGATCCTCGGTACGGCGAAAAGGCCGTCGACGGGTTCGGGGGCGGGCGCGAGGGCCTCCTCGCGGGTTAGCTCGCGGCGCGGCTCATCCGGACGGAAGACGTTGGTAAGGCTGAGCGGGTTAGCCGTCGGCGGCACGTCCGCGAGGTCGAGCTCCTGGATCTTCTCTATGCTGCCCAGGATGGCGCCGAGTTGCTCGCCGATCTTCTTTACCTCTTCGTCGGTTAGCCCGAGCCTGGCCAGGTTGGCCACGTGACGCACCTGCTCCTCGTTTATCATCCGCGGTGATCTCCTGCTCTCGCGTGCATTCTGTTCTATCTTAGCGCAGCTTTCGCCATCGTCCGCGCCGCCGGGCCGATCCGGGCTGGGACGGGTGAGTTTCGGGACCCATCTAGAAGAACACGAGCATTCCCGATAGGGGCTGCAGCAACGATCAGCCGCCAATCCTCAGCTTTCGCGCCAGCTTCCAGAGCCTGGATGTTCGTGTGCCCTGCGATTGCTGCTCCAGCTCTCGCGCCCGCGAGGCCGATCGCCGTGCCCGGATCTCTAGCTTCTCGATGCGTTTTTCGCGGGCCCGGAGTCTGCGCTCGAGGCGTCGGTTTCTCCGGCGTTGTTTCTCCAGGCTGACGTTCAGTTCCTCGACCCGGCTTTCGCGAGGCTGAGAGGGCTCGGGGCGTCGAACGGTCGAGGTTTGAGGCCCCGTTGCCCCGCTAAGGATCTGACGCCGGTCCTGCGGGTCGGCAGGGACGCTCTTCTTCGGGAGTCGGCGCTTCCCGGCTGAAGAAAGGGCTCCGAGAGAGTACGCCGCGGAGGCTAGCGGTACGAGCCGCCAGGCCCTCACCAGGCGCCAGCGGTCACGCGGGGCGCTGGACAGCCAGGACCAGGCCAGGCAGTCGGGGACCCGCCGCAGCGCGTTGCTGGCGACGGTCCGCTCGTGCGGCATACCGGAGATCTTCTCTAGCGCCTGAGCCATGCGCCTGCCTCTCGCGTACTGATCCCGAACCAGTTCCCTGAGACCCGTCGGCTGACGGTGTGCCGTGCGCACGTCGGGTGCCCACTCGATCTGCACGGTGGTGGCCAGGCGGTTGTTGAACTCGGTGTCTTCTCCGGAACGCAGGTCCTCGCGGAACGTCCCGAAGCGGTCGAAGAGCTCCCGGGCGTAAGAGACGCCGTAGAGCCGGGGGCGGCCTATCGGCAGGTTCGGCATGCGTTGGGACCACAACAGCGTGTACGACGCCCAAGCGTAATCGTTGTGGGGGTAGTAATTGGTTACGGCGCTCGCGACGGCGAGCGCCCCCGCTCGGTGCCTTCGCAGACGCCTCGACGACCACCCCGGCTCTGCCACGCAGTCGGCCGCCAGGAACGCCACGTAAGGCGCCCGCGTGGCCTCGATCCCCACGTTGCGGGCCGCGCCCGGGTAGAGCCGCCGTGGCACGTCGATTACCTCTACGTCGAGGCCCGCGCCGCGTAGCGTGCCGGCCGGGTCACCGCCCCCAGAGTTGACCACCACGATCTCGGGCGGTCTGGCCTGCGCCAGCAAGGACTTGACGGCTTCGACCAACCCCGGCTCGTTCCGTAGGCTGAGCACGACGCAAGCGATCTGGGGGGCGACGTTGCGTGGTTCCGGCCGACGCACGACGCTCGCCGCGTTCGCTTCTTCCTGGGTAGGCCAGTCGCCGAGCGGCTCGTACTCGCGCCCGGGAGGAAGCCTCTCGAGGCGCAAGTTCCGCTCGTCCGTCATGTAACCGTAGCCGATGGCCTGCCAGCGATTCTCCGGGTCGAGCCGTTCCCACCTGGCCTGGCGAGCCTGGCGGTCGGTCCGCCGGATCATTTGCAGGTGGTAGATTACGAGGTCCGCCTCGGGGAAGCCGCCTTTGGGCATGCTGTTCAGCGGGGCGTAATGACAATGATAAAGCTGGGTATCGAACTCGTGATCTCGCCTGGCCTTGAAGAAGCGGGCCTGGCGCTTGCGCCCCCAGATGCCGTCCACCCTGTAGGCATCAGGCCGGTCGAATAGCTCTCGAAAGCTTACGGTGTAGGCCAGATGGCCCTCGCGTTCGGCGCGCCTGATCTGCCGCACTGCCCGAGCTCGGAAGTTGCGTTCCAGCCTGTCGTCGGCGTCGACGCCTATCAGCCAGTCGGGCTCGTGCCGCCAGGAGGCCTCGACGAGCATCCTGTGGTTCTCGCTGTCGTTCCACACGTGCGGTTCGGTCGTGGGTTTTCGCAGTAGCTCGAGCACGCCCGGTTGCCCGGACACGAACTCAGCCGAACCGTCGGTGGAACCATCGTCGAGGGCTATGATCCCGTCTACCTGTGGTGCGACGTTCTCAAAGTAGCCCTTCAGGTTGGCCATCTCGTCGCGAAACGCGAGGAGCGCGAGAATTCGCGGTTGTCGGCCACGCCGGGGCCGCGCGCGCCTCTTGGCCTCGCCATCAACCACGGCGAAGAAGCCTACCAGAGGTCAAACTCCGTGGTCGCAGATGGGTTGCTAACCGTGATCCTCTCCCGACCACCTGATGATTCACCTCCGGTTACCCTGGCCCGCGCTTGCTTCCAAGCAACGCGGCCCGCAGACGCCCGAGCTTGTTCAAGACTTTCCATGTTCTGGAGGTCTGCACGCCCTTCAGTTGCCTGTCCAGGTTATGCGCTCGCGATTCCAGGCGCCGCCTTTGCCTTTCGAGCTCCTCGAGTCGCCTGTTGAGCTGGCGCACCCTCATGCCGAGCTCATGCGTCCTCAAGGATTGGTCCTTGGCCCTGTCCCTGACGCCCGTGAGGTCATCGATGAGCCTGCGCCGCTCGACCTGCATGGTACGGAGAAGTCCCTCCTTCTCCTCGAGGTACTGGAGCACCGACTGGTATCCATCCAGCGACCGCGCGGCCGGCGGGACCTTCTCGATAACCTCACGGAAAAACGCTTCGAGCTGCTCGACACGGCGCGAGAGGGAATGGTCCTGCCTGATCCGTTCGCGAAGCCAGGCAAGGTCGTCGGAGCCAGGCCACAGGCTCGTGTCGAGCAAGTGCTGCCGGACCAAGCGCCAATCCTTGATTGCGAATGCTCGACCGGAGAGGTTTCGGCTCTGAGATCGGTCGAAGTTCGCCCGCGTCAACCAGCCATCGGCGCCGTTGCTATCGCACACGTACACCGGGCGCCCAGGGCTGCGGCAACCAGGACCGTCCGACCCACGGTCACCACCGCGTCAAATGGCTCCAACAGCTCCGCGGTGATGGAGACGCTGTTGTGCGGCAACCCGAAGTGGGTGAAGCGACAGAGACCTTCGCTCGCGGCCGCTTCGAGCATCTCGGCCAGAGCAACGTCGAGGTGGTTCGATACCACGGCGAAGGCAGGGCAACGCCGCGGCGGTACCTTGAACGCGCCGCCCATGTCGAGCAGTTGGTCGTCGTAGACGTTTCGGGCGATCATTGAAGGAGTATCGGGATGATTAGCGGCGTATGTTTTCTCGACCAACTCCGAAACGTATGCCTCGCCGCTCAAGAAGTCGCCGTTTATGGGTCTCTCGAGAGGCGGGTCGATGCCAAGGTAGCCGCGAACAATAGGGACCATGCCACCAAAGACCAGCCCAAGGACGGACTCGCAGGTGGCATGGTGCAGGTAGACGAGGTCGAACTCCTCCTGGGCCAACGAGCGCAGGCCCGAAAACGAGACAACCGGGAAGCCGTCCTCCTTCAAAACGTTCGCCACCGCGCCGGGCTCGAGGGTGAACACGACGACCTGGTGTCCCGCCCGCCGGAAGCCCCGGCAGAGGTCTACGGTGTGGAGCTCGCTCCCGGCACGGTACTCGAGATGATGGTTGGCGATCAAGAGCCTCATACGTTGCTCCCGTATCTCGCACGTGTCTCATGCCGGACGAAGCGACGCCCGGCGAGATCCGATGCTCCCGGATCCGTTGTGAACCCCCGGCGCACCTCGGCTACCGGCTTACTCGGCACCTTCGGCCGCTCGTGCCGCCTCCAGCGTGTTGTGCATCAGCATGGCCCGCGTCATCGGCCCCACCCCGCCCGGGACGGGCGAGATCCAGGCCGCCTTCGGCTCGACCTCCTCGAACCTGACGTCCCCGACAAGCCCCCCCTCCTCGCGCCTGTGGATGCCGACGTCCACCACGACTGCGCCCTCCCTCACGTGCCGTTCCCCGATCATCTCGCGCTGGCCCGCGGCCGCCACGAGCACGTCGGCCCGACGGGTGACCTCGGGGAGGTCCCGCGTCCGCGAGTGGCATATGGTCACGGTGGCGTTCTCGCGCAGCAGCAACTGCGCCAGGGGCTTGCCGACGAGGTTCGACCGTCCCACCACAACGGCCTGCGCGCCCTCCAGCGCTACGCCGTTGCGCGTGAGGAGCCCAATGATCCCGTGCGGGGTGCAAGGGAGGAGGCTCGGGAGGCCTATGGATAGCCTGCCCGCGCTCGTTGGGCTCAGGCCGTCCACGTCTTTGGACGGGTCTATGCCGGAGATCAGGGGCTGCGGCTTGAGGTGCGCCGGCAGCGGCAACTGGATAAAGAACCCGGAGACCGCAGGGTCCGAGTTCAGTCGCCCGACGAGCTCGGCCAGCTCACTTTGGGATTCGTCGGCCGGGAAGCGGTGGACCCGCGAGTCTATGCCTACCTCGGCGGCGTCGCGCTCCTTGGAGGAGACGTAGGTGACGGAAGCTGGGTCCTCGCCGACCAGGACGACGTCCAGGCGCACGGGGATGCCGCGTTCCTTCAGCGCGGCCACCCCTCTCGCGACCCCGGCGCGTACCTCGGCGGCCGCGGCCTTGCCGTCCAGCAAGTTCGCCACGGGCGGCCTAGAGCACCGATAGGAGCTTGGGGGCGACCTGCTTCTTGCGGCTCATGACGCCGGGGAGGTCGATGACGCCCTCCCTGGCCTGCTCGCCGAACGCGTGCTCGACCGGCGCGCAGTCGCCCGCGCACAGCAGCTCCGTCCCCCCGGCCACTATGTCCGTCACCATAAGCGCCGAGAAGACGTATTTGTTCTGGGAGCGCAACTCTTCCAGGGCGTCGAGCAGCTGGTCCTTGCGGTCGAGGATGTTCGTCCCGACCGTCTCCACCTGCGAAACGCTAATCTTGTCTCCGGAGTTCGTCGCGTACTCTTTTGCGTCGCGGTTCACGATCTCCTCGGCCTTCAGACCCGAGACGTCGGAGGATACCTCGAACATCTCGGTGCCGAACCTCTGGGCGTCCGTGTCCAGCATCGCCTCGAGGTACTTGACGACCTCCCTGTCGCGCTCGGTCGTGGTCGGGGAGTTCATGACGACCGTGTCCGAGAGGACGGCCGCGAGCAGCATCTTCGCCGTGCTCTCCTCCGGCCTCAGCCCGCTCGCCTTGAAGCGTTCGACGATCAGGGTAGCCGTCGAGCCCACGGGGTCGAAGGTTGCCGCGATCGGGGTGGTGGTCTCGATGTCGCCAATGTGGTGGTGGTCCAGGATCTCGACGACCCGCGCCTGCTCCACGCCATCGACGCTCTGCCCGACCTCGGCGTGGTCGACCAGGAGCACGCGCCTCGGGTCCGGGTTGACCAGGTCGGTGCGGGAGACCAGCCCGAGGGGGATGTTGTCCCGGTCCACGGCTATGGCGGCCCTGTAGTGGACCTCCATCACGGCCTGCGTGATGTCAGGCAGGAGGTCGTCGGGGTCGACGGTAAGCGGGTTCTCGCTCATCACCTCCCAGCACGGGACGGAGAGCTGGATCATGCGGCTGGTCACGTACGAATCGAGGGGAGAGAGGACGACCGTCGTCCCGTGCTCCTCGGCCAACTCGAGCATCTCGTCGTCGGGCCTCATGCCGTTTGAGACGACGAGCACCTCGGCGCCCAGCTCCACGGCCCGGCGCTGGGCCTCCGGTCTGTCACCAACCACCACCAGATCCCCGGACCTGATGTACTGGCCCATGGACCCGACGTCGCGCGCTATGACCCACAGCCTCCCGGAGGAGACCCGGTCTTCCCCGGCCAGCAGCTCGCCCTCGAGAACCTCCACTATCGCGCCGACGGAGACGGGACTACTCTCGAAATTCGAGGGCTCGCGCGACTCCCTGACGTACATGCGGGCCAGGTCCCTCTCCGTGATGATCCCGACCAGCGCGCCGTCGTCGTCGACCAGCGGGATCTGGCCTATGTTCCGCTGGGCCATCTCGAGCCCGACGTTGCGCAGCGGGTCGTCCCTGTGCGCCGTGATCAGGTCCTCCTTCATCACGTCCCTGACCCGCAGCATGATGTGCCTCAGGAAGGTCGGGCTCTCCGCCCCGCTCTGCTCGAGCGCCCATTCGGTCTGGGGGTTTACGTCGCCCAACCGCGCCGCAACGTACCGGTTGTCCGGGTCGACCAGGTTCTTGTACTCGGCGTAGGCGATAGCCGACGCAATGGTATCCGTGTCCGGATTTTTGTGTCCTGTGACGTAGACGTGTGGCATTGAAAACTCTCCTTCTAAAACCGTGCCGGCTTCCCCTAGCGCGGGACGCTAGCACACCCGCGCGCGGCGCGCCGGCTTGGAGCACCGCGATCGTTCATACCTTGCTGAGGGGCGCGATCTCCGGCACGAAGACCCTCTCTTGCCCGCCGAACCTCACGACTACCTTCCCGTCGCCGGCCTCGACGACCTCCCCCACCCCGAACTTGGCGTGACGCACCCTCTCCCCGGCGCTATAAAGCACCGCTCCGGAGGCCACCCTCCGCGGCTCGCCCCTCCCGGAAGCCGCCATCCCCCACCCCCCGCTCCCGCGGCCCGCCAGGGTACGGGTCACGGTACCGGCCTTGAGGCCATCCGGTATCTCCGAGAGGAAACGCGAGGGCATCCGGTACTCGCGCTCTCCCCAGTTGGAGCGCAGCTTGGCGTAGGTGAGGGTGAGGGACTTTCTCGCGCGCGTGATGCCGACGTACGCGAGCCGCCGCTCCTCCTCCAGGTTCTGCTCGTCGAGCGAGCGGGCGTGCGGGAAGGTGCCCTCCTCCATCCCGACGACGAAGACGTGGTCGTACTCCAGACCCTTGGCGTTGTGCAGCGTCATGAGCGCCGCCCTCCCGCCCTCACCCGAGAGGGCGTCCTGCTCGGAGTAGAGCGCCTGCTCCTGCAGGAAGCCGAAGAGCGTCGGCTCCGGCTCGACGCGCTCGTACTCGCGCGCCGCGTTTATCAGCTCCTCCAGGTTCTCCAGGCGTGACTCGGACTCGACCGTGTTCTCCGCCTCTAGCTCCGCGCGGTAGCCCGACTCGTCCAGGACGGCCCCGATCAACTCCACGGGAGGCACCTCCTGGGCGGCGACGCGCCAGCCCTCGAACAGCCCTCGCACCGCGCGGCAGGCCTTCCTCGCCGCGCCCGTGAGGTCCACCTCGTCTGCCTCGGCCAACGCGTCGTACAGCGAGACGCCGTCTTTCACCGCGTGCTCCTGCAGGCGGCCCACCGAGGTCGCGCCTAGGCCCCTTTTCGGCACGTTTATTATCCGGGCCAGGGCGCCGGAGTCTGCCGGGTTGGAGATCACCGCGAGGTACGCCATGGCGTCCTTGATCTCAGCCCGCTCGTAGAACCTGACCCCGCCAACGACCTGGTACGGGACCCCTTCCCGCACCAGCACGTCCTCGAGTGCCCGGCTCTGGGCGTTGGTTCGGTAGAAGACCGCGACGTCGGCGGGGCGGGTCCCGGCGTCCAGGAGACGCTCTATCTCCGAGACGACGTAGCGCGCCTCGGAGTACTCGTCGCTCGCCGTGAAGACCCGGATGCGCTCCCCTTCCGGCCCGGCCGTCCAGAGCTCCTTCGGCTTGCGCGAGGCGTTATTCGCCACGACCGAGTTCGCCGCGTCCAGGATCGTCTGCGTCGAGCGGTAGTTCTGCTCCAGCTTGACGACCTTCGCTTCGGGATAGTCCCGCTCGAAGTCCAGGATGTTGCGAATATCCGCTCCGCGCCACGAGTACACCGACTGATCGTCATCACCAACGACACATAAGTTACGATGTGCCGCGGCCAGAATATTCACCAGCCGGTACTGGGCGTGGTTGGTGTCCTGGTACTCGTCCACGTGGATGTATCTGAAGCGAGACTGGTATCGCTCGCGTACTTCGGGGAAGATCTCCAGCAGCGCCACGGTCTGCATTATGAGGTCGTCGAAGTCCATCGCGTTGCTCTCGTAGAGACGCTTCTGGTAGAGGTCGTACACCTCGGCCACGTTCTCGGCGATGTAGCCCTCGGTGGAGCGCAGGTAGTCTTCCGGGGTCATGAGCACGTTCTTGGCGCCAGAGATCTGGGCCTGGAACGACCTGGGGTTGAAGCGCTTGGGGTCTTTCCCGAGCTCGACGATGCACCGCTTGACGAGGCGCACCTGGTCGGCCCCGTCGTAGATGGTGAATTCCCGCTTGTACCCAAGCTTCTCCGCGTGCACGCGCAGGATGCGGGCGCAGAAGGCGTGGAACGTCGATACCCACATCTTGCGCGAGTCCGGCCCGACGAGCAGCGCGACCCGATCCTTCATCTCCCCCGCCGCTTTGTTGGTGAAGGTTATCGCCAGGACCTCTTCCGGCGCGGCGAGTCCCCTCTCCAGTAAGTAGGCGATACGATGCGTGAGCACGCGAGTCTTCCCGCTTCCCGCCCCCGCGAGGATGAGTAGCGGGCCCTCGGTGTGCTCTACGGCGTCGAGTTGCGTCTGGTTTAGAGATTCCAGCAACACAGGCAAAGGATTATACCAGCAGGGGCCCCGCCTACCCGCGCCGAAACCCGTGCAGGAGGACGGTAACGTCCCTCCCATCTTGCCCCACGACCGTGCTCGCCGTCGAAGCCTCGAACCCCCGGGCCCCCATCTCCGCCACGAACGACGGCGCGGGAGGCCGCCGCGGGTCAGCGAAGATGGCCTCGCCGTCTGGCGCCAGCAATCTCGGGACCAAGTCCGCGAGCGGCCCGACGTTGCGCCGCTCGTAGAGCACGTCGGCTGCGAAGACTAGATCGAAGACAGAATCGAGCTCCGGATGGTGCCAGTCCAGGAGCGCCACGCTCGGTTGCAGGCTCAGGTTGGCGCGGGCGTTGTGGGCGGTAAAGTCGAGGGCGGCCTGGCTGTGGTCGGTCGCGAGCACCTCCGCGCCGCGCCGCAGGGCCACGATGGCGGGCAGCCCGACGCCGCACCCCAGCTCGACCGCGCGTCTGCCCGCCAGATCCTGCTCGGCCAGGAAGCGGGACAGCGCCAGCGCGCTGGGCCAAAGCTCCGCCCAGTAGGGGAGCCGCTCGTCGTGGTCGAAGTCCTCGTCCTCGAGAAGGTCGTCGACGGAGGCCGGGTGGACAATGCGATAGACCTCGCCGCCCACCTCGACGGCCGACTCCTTCAGGTGGGTGCGGCCTCGCAGGTGTGACTCGAGGGTGTCCAGGGAGGTCGGGGCCCTCAGCGCCCCACGGAGGCGGCCTCGTTCGCGATGCGCTGCTCCCGCTCGGCCGCGGCGAGCGCTTCGATGCTGTAGCGGCCGAATACACCTTCGAGCGCCACGCGGGCCTCCTCCCACACGCGGCTCGTGGAGCAGAGTGGGGCGTCGGCGATGTAGCACACCCCGCCGGCCGAGCAACGGGCCGGCCTGACCTCGCCGTCCAGAATCTCCACGACGTCCAGCACGGTGATCTCCTCGGTCGGCACAGAGAAGCTGTACCCGCCGTGCGCCCCGCGGTGGCTGGTAAGGACGTCCGCACGCCTGAGCTCGCCGAAGATCTGCTCCAGGAACCGCTCTGGGATCTGCTGGCGGCGAGCGATCTCCGCCACCCCCAATGGTGCCCCGCCCTCGTCTAGCGCCAGCTCTACCAGCGCGCGAACCGCGTACTTGCTCTTCTGCGTTAGCCTCAAGAGGACACCACCACCGTGCAAGACATCCTGCCATTCAGATTGTAGCAGAGATGCACAGCTCTCAAAGCATCGGATCTGAGGTTCGAGCCTTCGGGCCTCGGCGTCCCATCGACTCACGTCGTTTGACGCCTGCCGACGCGTAGGGAGTGCTCTCAAAGGCAGGCCATGACCCCCGCCGCCAATCCCCCGATGCCCGCGGCTCGCCGTCCGAAGCCCGGCGAGCGAAGTGCCTATTGCCCGGCGTCTAAGTTGCGGCGGAGGTACTGCTCCATCGCGTTCTCGATGCTCTCGCCGGTAACCAGGAAGACGGTGCTCCCTCCGACGTCCACGCCGTGGTCGGCGATCCTCTCCAGGTAGTGGACCATCAGCGCGGCCCGCATGCGCCACTCGGGTGAGCCGCTGTGCCCATCCGAGGGGTTGGCTATCAGGTTCAGGGCCTCGGAGTAGAGCAGGTCAACCTTGTCGTCCTTGGCCTGCAGGTCGCGCGCGCGGTCGATGTCGCGCTCATCGAAGACATCGAGGCCCTCGCTGAAGATGTTGCGGGCCGTGCGGGCCATCTCGGTTAGGGTGGCTTCTAGGTCCTCGTCCCGCTCGCACCCGGCGGTGTCGACCAGCGCGTGGCAGATGTGCTCGGTGAGGGCGCCGGAGCGCACGAAGTGGTTCGTCACGGACTGCACGGTGTAGAGAAGCCTCAGGTCGCGGGCGACCGGGGCCTGCCTCGCCTGCAGGATCATGGAGTCGCGCTCGATCTCCGACCCCCGCGCCTTGTAGCGCACGTCCACCCCGAGCTCCTTCTCGGCGAGGCTAGCGTCGCGGCCCTCCATCGACTTGACCATTCTCTGGAGGGACGCCTCGACCTCCCTGCCGAGGCCGACGACGTCGACCACCAGCCCGTCCAGCTCCTGCTGAAAGTTCTCTCGCGGCATTACCCGATGCTCCTAGCCGAACCGGCCGGTAACGTAGTCTTCCGTCTCTTTCCTGTCCGGGTTAGAAAAGATCTTCTCCGTATCATCGAACTCCCAGAGGCGGCCCGGGTCGCCCATGTTCTCGATGTAGAAGAAGCCCGTGTAGTCGGAGATGCGCGCGGCCTGCTGCATGTTGTGCGTGACGATTACGACCGTGTAGTTCTGCTTGAGCTCCTCCATGGTGTCCTCGATCTTCTGGGACGAGACCGGGTCGAGGGCAGAAGCCGGCTCGTCCATCAGGATCACCTCGGGCTCGACGGCCAGCGTCCTGGCGATACAAAGGCGCTGCTGCTGGCCGCCCGAGAGGCCGTACCCGCTCTCCTTCAGCCTGTCTTTCACCTCTTCCCAGAGGGCGGCCTGCTTGAGGGAACGCTCCACAAGCTCGTCCATGTCGCCCCGGTAGCCGTTGATGCGCGCCCCCCACACCACGTTCTCGTAGATCGACTTGGAGAACGGGTTCGGCTTCTGGAAGACCATCCCGACCCGGCGCCGGATCACGACCGGGTCGGAGCTCTTGGCGTAAATGTTCTGATCGCCGAGGGTGACCTTCCCCTCGGCGCGTGCCCCGGGGATGACCTCGTGCATGCGGTTGAGGCAACGTATGTAGGTGCTCTTGCCGCACCCTGAGGGCCCGATAAGCGCGGTCACCATGTTCGCCTGGATGTCCATGCTGACGTCCGTGACGGCCTTGAACGAGCCGTAGAAGGCGGATAGGTCCTGGACCTTCATGCCCAGCGTGGGGCCGTCGCCGGCGGGCGTCACGCCGCCCTCCTGCCCCTGTTCGCGCTGGTCCTTGGAAACCTCGGACACCCTCCGCTCCCCCCTGGCCTTCTCAGTATCCATTAGGCTAGCACCTTTCCTTTGAGAGGGTCTCCATCAAGCACGCGTCTGGTACCTGTTCCTAAGCCAGATGGCGAACGAGTTCACCACCAGCAGCACCGCCATGGCCACCACTATCCCCGCCGCCGCGGACTCCTGGAAGATCTCCTGCGGGCGGCTGATCCAGTCGTAGATCTGGGTGGGGAGCGCCATGTAGCCCTCGAACGGGCTCGTGGTTACGTAAGTCTGGTACAGCGAGACCCCGACGACCAGTATCGGGGCCGCCTCGCCGATGGCCCGCGAGAGGGCCAGTATCACGCCGGTGAGGGCTCCAGGCAGCGCCATCGGGAGCAGGTGGCTCCAGATCACCTCCCACCTCGTCGCCCCGAGTGCGAAGCCGCCCTCGCGGATGGAGCCGGGGATGGCGCGCAGCGCCTCCCTGGTGGCGACGATTATGACCGGCAGGATCAGCAAGCTTAGCGTCAAGGCGCCCGTGAGCACGCTTCCGCCCCCGGTCACCGGCGCCAGGAGCTGCACGAAGATGCCAAGACCGAGCAGACCGTAGATCACCGAAGGCACGCCGGCGAGGTTGGAGATGTTGATCTCTATTATCCGGTTGATGCGCGTGTCCTCGGCGTACTCTTCGAGGTACACCGCGGCCCCGAGCCCGAGCGGCACGCTTATGAGCGCCGTCAGCCCGAGCAGCCAGAGCGAGCCGATGAGCGCGGGATAGATGCCCCCGTTCTCCGGGAAGATCTGCGACGGGAAGCTCGTCAAGAAGTTCAGGCTCAGCATCGCTGAGCCGTCCCGGATCACGTCCACCAGGAGAACCGCCAGGACGGCGATGCCGACCAGAGCGGCGACCGTCACCAGCACGGTAAAGGCCCGGTCGAGCCCGTAGCGCGTGGACGTGGAACCCCTGAAGTCCGCCGCGGGGCCGCCCTCTTTGCGTTCCGGCTGCGTTTTGCTCTGCGCCACTAGTAGATCTCCCTGAATCGCCTGACGAACCAGTAGCTGATCAGGTTGAGGGTCAGCGTTATAAGGAACAACGCCGATCCCACCGCGAATATGGACTTGAAGGTTACCGACTCGCGCGGTGTCTCCCCGCCCACGACCTGGACGATGTACGCCGTCATGGCCTGCATGCTGTCGAGCGGGCTCCCCAGCCAGTTGGCCTGGGCACCCATTGCGATCGTCACGATCATCGTCTCCCCGATGGCGCGCGAGACGCCGAGGATCACGGCCGCCACGATACCGGAGAGGGCCGCGGGCACCACGATCTTCGTCGCCGTCTCGCGCCTGGTCGCGCCGAGGGCGTAGGCTCCCTCCCTCAGGCTGTGCGGCACCGCGTAGATGGCGTCCTCGCTTACCGAGGCCACCGTCGGGATGATCATGACCCCCATGATGAGGCCGGCGCCGAGCGCGTTGAAAGCGCCGATACTCGGGAAGATGCTCTCCCTGAATAGCGGCGTGATAAAGGTCAGGGCGAAGTACCCGTAGACCACGGTCGGCACGCCGGCCAGTATCTCCAGCGTCGGCTTGAGCCAGCGCCTGAGCGACGTGGGGGCGTACTCGCTGAGGTAGATCGCCGTGAGCAGCCCCACGGGAAGCGCGACGGCTATGGCGATGGCGGTCGCCATCAGCGTGCCGTAGACGAGCGGCAGGATGCCGAAGTCGCCCTGGGTCGGCGCCCACCGCGTCGAGGTCAGGAACTCTACGATGGAGACGTCGAGAAAGAAACGCACCGTCTCCTCGAACAGGACGACGACGATACCGAACGTGGTGAATATGGACAGGTACGCGCAGGCCATAAGGAAGATCTTTATTACCCGTTCCTTGGTCTCCCTGGCGCGGCTGTTGCGCTTCCAGTCCCCCGCCTCGGACCGCATCCCTCCCGCTCTAGTCGTCACCCAATACCCTCCGAAACCTCGTGATCACGATGGCGGGAGCCGGCTGAGTTGCCGGCCCCCGGTATGCTACTACAAGCAGCCTCCTCGCAAGCGTTTATTGTGACTGCTGGAGCGCCGTCTCGAGGTCGCCACCCTTAGGCTCACCCTCCGCATTGAACACGGTGCCCGTGGTCTGGTCCTCGTACTGCGTACGCGACTCCTGAGCCAGGCTGTCTGGCAACGTCACGTACTTCGCGGCTTCCACCAGCCTGTTCAGGTTCTCCTCGGAGAGGTAGAAGTCCACGAACGGCTTTACCGCCTTGTTGTTCTTCAGCGCCTTGCTGTTCACGTAGATGAACAGCGGCCGCGAGAGCAGGTACTCCCCGGAGCGGATGCTGTCCGCGGTGGGCTCGACGCCATCCACGGCGAGCACTTTGAGCGAGTCGCGGTTGTTTTCGTAGTAGGAGTAGCCGAAGTAGCCGAGCGCGTCCTGATCGCCGGAGACACCCTGGACAAGCACGTTGTCGTCCTCGCTCGCCTCGTAATCCGAGCGGTTGGTCTCTTCCTCGTTCTGGACTATGACCTCGTTGAAGAACTCGTAGGTGCCCGACTCGGTGCCAGGCCCGTAGAGGTTCAAAGGCCTGTCCGGCCAGTCGGAGTTGACCTGGCTCCACTGAGTGATCTCACCCTCGGCCTGCGGCTCCCACATCGTCTTGAGCTCCTCGCTCGAGACGTCGGTGGCCCAGTCGTTCTGGGGGTTGACCACGACAGAGACCCCGTCGAAGGCGACCGGTATCTCTATGAACTCGACGCCGTTCTCCTCGCAGACCGGAACCTCCTCGGCCACGTCTATGGGTCTGGAAGCGTCGGAGATCTCGGTGTCGCCCTGGCAGAACGCCTCGAAGCCGTCGCTGGTGCCGGCGCCGCCGACCTCGATGCGGGCGTCCGGGTACTGCTCCCGGAACAGCTCGGCCGCCGCCTGGGTTATCGGCTGCACGGTGCTCGAACCCTCGATGCTGATGTTGCCCGAGACGGCCTCGCCCCCGCCTCCGCTGCCACCGCAGGCAGCCACAACGAGAGACAACATGAGTAGAAGACCCGCTACCACCGGCAACCTGAAACGCCCGATCCTGCTCAACCCATCCGCTCCCTTCGTAGCACACCAGTAAAAGACCCGTCGGCTTCCAGGGCACGATGATAGGGCAAGCGCCTCGGAGCGTAGTTTCAGTTATGTAAACTCCACGCTAAATCTGCGTTAAACGGGGAAAGAGCACGCGTAGGGCCTGCTCCACAGCCCCTCGCTTCTCAGCACGCATCGGCCAGCGAAGCTGGCCTCGCTTTCAGCAAGAAGGCTTCTGCCTGAGCCAAAAGAGCTGAGGAGCCGTCCCCTCGAGGCGAAGCCGAGGGGCGGCGGGCTGACAAGCGGAGGCGTTAGCCGGAGCGTGCTGCAAGCCTGCTTCGCAGGCTTGCTACCTCACTCCCACTCTATGGTGCCTGGCGGCTTGCTGGTGATATCGAGGGCAACGCGGTTGACGCCGGGGACCTCGTTGATTATGCGGTTGCTGATGCGTTCGAGGAGGTCGTAGGGGAGGCGCGCCCAGTCGGCCGTCATCGCGTCGTCGCTGGTTACTGCGCGGATCACGACCGGGTAGGCGTACGTTCTCGCGTCGCCCATGACGCCGACGGAGTGTATCGCCGGCAGCACCGCGAAGCTCTGCCACAGGTCCCTGTACAGGCCGGCGGAGCGGATCTCGTCCTGCAGCACCGCGTCGGCCCTGCGCAGGATGTCGAGCCGCTCGGCCGTCACGTCGCCGATGACCCTTATGGCGAGCCCCGGTCCTGGGAACGGCTGGCGCCACACGAGGCGCTCGGGCATCCCGAGCTCCGCCGCGACGACCCGTACCTCGTCCTTGAAGAGGTTCCTCAAGGGCTCGACCAGGTCCAGGTCCATTACCTCGGGCAGACCGCCGACGTTGTGGTGGCTCTTGATCCTGGCCGCGTCACGCGTGCCGCTCTCGATAACGTCGGAGTACAGGGTGCCCTGCACGAGAAAGGTCGCGTCTTCCAGGTTGCCCGCCTCTTCCTCGAAGGTGCGGATGAACTCCTCGCCTATGATCTTGCGTTTGGCCTCCGGATCGGTGACCCCGGCAAGCTTGTCCAGAAACCTGCCCGCCGAGTCCACGTGGACCAGCGGTACCTCCGAGTTCTGCCCGAAGGCCTCGACGACCTGCTCGGCCTCGTTCTGGCGCAGGAGCCCGTGATCCACAAAGACGCACGTCAGGTTGTCGCCGATGGCGCGGTGGACGAGCATGGCCGCGGTTGACGAGTCGACCCCGCCGGAGAGCCCGCAGATCGCCTTCGCGCCGCCTACCTGATCCCTTATCTTCTCGACCGCGTCGTTGATGATGTTCACCGGCGTCCAGTCGGGCACGCACGAGCACGCCTCGAACAGGAAGTTCTTGAGAACCTCCAGCCCGTAATCCGTGTGGCGCACCTCCGGGTGGAACTGGACCCCGTATCGCCCCCGACCTGGCTCCTCGTAGGCGATGATCGGGACGGAGGGCGTCTGGGCGGTGACCTCGAAGCCTTCAGGGACGGCGAGGACCGCGTCGCCGTGGCTCGTCCAGGCCTTCTGCCGGTCGGGGGTGCCGGCGAAGAGCCCGTCGTGGCTCCTCACGGCTATGTCGGATCGGCCGTACTCCCGGATCTGGACGGCCCCTACCTCCCCGCCGAGCAGCAGGGCCATTAGCTGCATCCCGTAGCAGATGCCGAGCATCGGCACCTCGAGGTCGAAGAGCTCCGGGTCGACCCGCGGCGCGCCGTCCTCGTAGACGCTGTTGGGGCCGCCGGAGAGGATTATCCCGTCAGGATTCCGGCCCTTTATCTCCCCGATGGGCGTGTCGTAGGGTATGAGCTCCGAGTAGACCCGGGCCTCCCGAACCCGGCGCGCTATGAGCTGGGCGTACTGGCCGCCGAAGTCCAGTACCAGAATCATGGGAGCCTCCTGGCGGAGGCTCCTGGAGTCGGGAGGCGCGTCGCTTCGCTCCGCTTCGGGAGTCGGGGGTCGAACTGCTCTTCCCGACTCCCTCTCATCCGCCCATCCCGACGCCCTGGGAGCGCTGCTCTACCTTGCCCTCCGTGTCGAGGGAAGGTGCGTACATGACCTCGGCCTTCTGGAACTCCTTAATGTTCTGATAGCCGGTGGTCGCCATGCTCATGCGCAACGCGCCCATCAGGTTGAGCGTCCCGTCGTTCTGGTGGGCCGGTCCGACCAGGATCTCCTCCAGGGTGCCAGTGGTCCTCGTGCTAATGCGGGTGCCCCGCGGAAGGGTTGGGTGGAAGGTCGCCATCCCCCAGGAGTAGCCGCGCCCCGGCGCTTCCTCCGCCTTCGCGAAGGCGCTGCCAAGCATAACGGCGTCCGCGCCGCAGGCGATGGCGCGGGCCACGTCACCGCCCGTGCGCATCCCGCCGTCGGCGATGACGTTCACGTATGCGCCGGTCTCGAGGTAGTGGCGCATCCGGGCCGCGGCCGCGTCGGCGACCGCGGTGGCCTGCGGC
Source organism: uncultured Rubrobacteraceae bacterium (assembly GCA_963800975.1). GTDB lineage: Bacteria > Actinomycetota > Rubrobacteria > Rubrobacterales > Rubrobacteraceae > JALYGY01. Next base: position 987,874 of record CAWDDB010000008.1, read on the forward strand.
ACCCCGACCCCGATCACGCCCCGCGTCGTGCAGATGCGCCCCGGCCCCACGCCGACGAGCACACCCACGGCGCCCGTGCGCATAAGGTGGAGCGCGGTCGAGTAGCTCGCGCAGCCACCGACGACGACGGGCACGTTGAGCGAGGGCACGAACTCCATCAGGTTCAGCGGCTCGACCTTGGTCGAGACGTGCTCGGCCGAGACGACCGTGCCCTGCACGACCAGCACGTCGAGGCCCGCCTCTATGGCCGCACTGTGGTAGCGCTCGACCCGCTGCGGCGTGAGGGAGGCCGCGGCTATGACGCCACGGTCCTTGATCTCCTGCACCCGGCGGAAGATCAACTCCTCCTTGATGGGCTCGGCGTAGATGTCTTGCATCACCCTCGTGGCCTTGGTCTCGGGCAGGCTCGCTATCTCCTCGAAGACGGGCCCGGGGTCCTCGTACCTGGTCTGCAAGCCCTCCAGGTTGAGGACGGCGAGGCCCCCTAGCGAACCTATGACGCCCGCCGTCGCGGGGTCAACCGCCGCGTCGAGCGCGCTGGCGAGGCACGGCAGGTCGAGGTGCAAATCGCCCAGGCTCCAGGATATGTCTATGTCCTCGGGGTCGCGAGTCCTGCGGCTCGGCACGATGGCTACCTCGTTCAGGCCGTAGGCCCGCCGCGCCGTTTTCCCCCTCCCGATCTCAATCTCCATGTTCGTAACAGGACTCCTTTCCGGTCGCCGCGGGCAAGCGCGACAAAGCCCACGGAGAACGCGCTCCGTGGGCCCCGATGTTGCTCTTTACCAACCGCTGCAAATCGCGGTTATGCTAACCCGCCATCTTTCGGCGGTCAAGCCGCCGACCGCTACGTACCCCGGCCTATACCACCCCAAGCAGGACGAGGATCACGACGACGACTAGTATGACCAGCAGCACGTAGATTACCGAGTTTAGGGACACCCCTGCCTCTCTTCCTGTTCGCGGTCTGTCAGACGATCTGGAGGATGATGTATATGAGCAGGATGATCACCAGTACCGCGATCACCAGGTTTAGAACTCCACCCCTCATCTCTCTCCTCCTTCGGTAGGCCCTTCTACATGACGAACGGTATGGCTAGCACCGCCAGGAGGATGATTACCAGGATCGCGATGGTCACGCCAATTCCTCTACCCATCCTCGCTGACCTCACTTCCTCCCGTTCGATCACCGCTTGCCGCGGAATATATACCCTATGAGACCCCGACGAAACAGAAAGCGTTACAAAAGAACGGCGCCCCTTGCGGGGCGCCGTTCCGAATAAGTCTCTCCCTGTGAGAGAGCCTTACATCATCCCGCCCATGCCGCCGCCTGGCATCGCGGGCGCCTCGTCCTCGGGCTCGGCCACCACGACCTCGGTGGTGACGATGAGGCTACCGATGGAGGCCGCGTTCTGCAACGCGCTCCGCGTGACCATGGCGGGGTCGATGATGCCGGACGCCACCAGGTCCTCGTACTCCCCGCTCAGGGCGTTGAAGCCGAAGGAGTCGCTCTGCGACCGCACCTTGTCGACAACCAGCGAGCCGTCGGCTCCGGCATTCTCGGCGATCTGGCGGATCGGCTCCTCAAGAGCCCGGTGCACGATGCGCGCGCCGGTCCTCTCGTCGCCGTCGAGCGTCCCGACGAGGTCGGCCACGGTGGTCTGGGCGTGCAGAAGTGCCACGCCGCCGCCGGGCACGATGCCCTCTTCCAGAGCGGCCCGGGTCGCGGACAGGGCGTCCTCGACGCGGTGCTTGCGCTCCTTGAGCTCGGTCTCGGTCGCCGCGCCCACCTTGATGACGGCAACGCCGCCGGCGAGCTTGGCCAGCCGCTCCTGCAGCTTCTCCCGGTCGAAATCCGAGTCGGTGGTCTCGATCTCGCTCCGGATCTGGTTGATGCGGCCCCTGATAGCGTCCGCGTCGCCGCCGCCGTCGACGATGACGGTGTCGTCCTTGGTGATGACGATCCTGCGGGCGCTGCCGAGCTGCGAGAGCTGGGTGTTCTCGAGCTTGAGGCCGAGCTCCTCGGTGATGACCTCGCCGCCGGTGAGGATGGCGATGTCCTCGAGCATCCTCTTGCGCCTGTCACCGAAGCCGGGGGCCTTGACCGCAGCAGCGGTGAACGTGCCCCTGAGCTTGTTGACGATGAGCGTCGCGAGCGCCTCGCCCTCGACATCCTCGGAGACGATGAGGAGCGGGCGGTTGCTCTGCATGACCGAGTTGAGGACGGGCAAGAGGTCCTGAACGTTGCCGACCTTCTGGTTGGCGATCAGGATGTAGGGCTCGTCCAGCACGGCCTCCATGCGCTCCTGATCCGTGACGAAGTAGGGGCTCAGGTAGCCCTTGTCGAACTGCATGCCCTCGGTGAACTCGAGCTCGAGCCCGAAGGTCTGCCCCTCCTCGACGTTGACCACGCCGTCCTTGCCAACCTTGTCTATGGCGTCGGCGATCACGTTGCCGACCTCATCCGAGCGGGCGCTGATGGCGCCCACCCGCGCGATCTCGTCCCTGCCAGAGATCTCCTTGGACTGGCTCCTGATCGCCTCGACAGCGCCCTCGACGGCCTTGTCGATGCCGGCGCGCAGGATGACAGGGTTCGCGCCCGCGGCCACGTTCTTGAGGCCCTCGCGCACGATGGTCTGCGCCAACACGGTCGCCGTCGTCGTCCCGTCACCGGCGATGTCGTTGGTCTTGGTGGCGACCTCCTTGACGAGCTGCGCCCCCTGGTTCTCGAAGATGTCCTCGAGCTCGATCTCCCGCGCGATCGTCACCCCGTCGTTGGTGATCGTCGGGGATCCGAACTTCTTGTCCAGCACCACGTACTGGCCCTTGGGACCGAGCGTTACCTTGACCGCGTCGGCGAGCTTGTTTACCCCCGCCTCTAGCGCCCGGCGCGCCTCGGTGTCGAACCGTAGTTCTTTATGCGCCACCACAGACCTCCTCTGCTAAACTACACGACGCACGATTGTTACGACGTTTGGCACTCTAGTAAGTAGAGTGCCAGCGTGAGAGAGTATATTCCTAGAGGGGTAGTAATTCAAACGTGAGCGCCGGGGGCGTCTTTAGCGTGGACCGGATACCGAGCCTGAGCAGGATCCCCAAGGAGCTGGGCCGCGAGGAACGCCCGTGCGAGCGCTGCGAGGCGCGCACCGAGCACATCCTCTACCGGGTCCCCAAGAAGGTCGTGCTGGTCTACCTCAAGAACCATCCCGAGAACGTGCACGCCACATGCATCGAGTGCGCCCGCAGCACAGTCCTGGTCGGAGAAGAGCGAGAGCGCATCCTCTCGTCTCCCCCGGACGCCTGAACGCACACCCCAAGAACCCGAAGGCCTACAACAGAGACCATCCTCTCGGCTAACCGTTTACCCGCCCCTACTCGGCGGTCGTGGCCTCAGCCGAAGCGCTAGCGGTGGCCTCAGGGGTCGTGGCTTCGGGTTCTACGCTCTCGCTATCCTCATCCGTCTCGGGCTCGGGCGTGGTCTCCTCTTCCTCCGGTTCTTCCTCGGGCGGGGCCGAGCTCCCGTCAGGCTCCTCGCCTCTGGGCTCCTCACTTCCAGGCTTATCTTCCTTCGGCCTATCGTCTTCGGGTTTCTCTTCTCCCGGCTCGTTGCCGCCGGGCTCCTGCTGCCCGGGCTCTGCGCTGGGGCTTTCTCCCGGGTTCCCGAGTTGCTCCCGCGGCTTTTTGTCGGGCCGGTCGCTTCGTTCTTTCGGAGGGTCGTTCTCGGGTGCCGGGGGCTCGGGCTCCGCTTTCGGATCCTGTTCCCGAAGCGGCCGCTGGACATCGTCCTCCGGCGGCGAGTCGGGAGGCTGCTCGTCGCGCGGCGGCGGCTTGCCGGGGGTCTCGGGATCGGCAGATGGCTGAGCCGGGGGCCGAGGTTTCGGATCTGGCGCGGCCTTCGCGGGGTCCTGGGGCGAGTTCTTTCCCGCCGTCCGGCTGTGATGCGCCGGGGTGGTGGGCTTCGAGGATCCGCCAACCCTCTCCGGATGGCCGGCCTGGCGGCCGCGCGCGCGTCCCTCGACGGCGGGGCTGGGGGCCGGTTTCTGCGAGTCCGTGTCGAGGTCGGGCCTCGCCCCGGCTTCCTTCGCTTCGGGCCAGCTGGGGTCGCCGGTGGAGGGGATCGGAGCTCCCGGTCGCGCGACCTCGCAGTAGTGGGCCTTCGACCCACCGCCGAGGACACCGCCTCCGGACTTCAGCCATTCGAGAAGGGGATACGGGTTCATGGCGCCGGAGGACAGGTAGCTTCTCGTCCCCGTCGCGTCGTACCATCCCAGGTGCAGGTGCGGCGGGAAGAGCCCGCGGGTTCCCTCGGGACCCTGTCCCGTGTCTCCGGCGTACCCGAGAACCTGGCCCGCCTGGACCGTTGCCCCTAGCGGCAGGACGCTCCCCCGCCTGAGATGCGCGTAGTAAAAGAGATCCCCCTCCCTTACCGGCCCGACCGAGTACGCGGCGCGCAGCATCACGGCGTAACCGCCAAGGGAGTTCCAGCCGTTGCCGTTGGAGCCCGCGACCGGAACGATGGTGCCATCCGTGACGGCGTATTCAGGGGTCCCGGAGGGAACCATGAGGTCGGTTCCCTCGTGTCCGCCCTGCGGCCGCGGCGCTCCCCAGGTGTCGCCGTAGGAGTTCGTGTTCCTCATGGGAAGCGGGAAGACGAGCCTGTTGCCAGCCGGATACCTTACGAGGTTCCCGCAGACCGGCCCGGAAGTCGGCGCGGCTTCCGTAGTGGCCGGGGCATCCGAAGTCGTCGGTGTCGCGGCGGGCGGATCGGGGGGCGTCGGCCGGTAGAACGTCGCGGCGCCCCCGCCAGACGGAGTCGTGGCAGCACCGGAGATCTCACGCCTCAGATGCCTCGCGAAGGCGGGCCGCCCCGACTCCTCGCGCGGCGCGTGGCTCACGGCAGGTACGCCGACGCCGGTGTCTGAAGGTTCCGCAATCGCTTGCGAGGTATCCTCCTGTCCCGTAACGCTTTCGGCCGGTTCGGAGGCGAGGGTTTTGGGCTCTGCCGCCGGACTCCCCAGCTGCACAAGAGCGCCCAGGACGGACAGCACGACCAGCAAGTAAGCCAGCCTCGTCCACCCGAAACCGGTCAAGCGCCCTCCCCAACACTCGGCAACATCCTTCAGCGGCACATCCCACTCTCACAGATGGAGTGCCCAAGGTCAAGATAGGACAGCACTCCGGGGCGATGCGGAACTGCCGTCGATGGCGAAACCTAGGTACTTCCGGGGAACATCGGGAGTAGGGAGTCGGGTTTACCTTTTCCCGACTCCCGAAGGAGATGGGGGAGGCCGGCCTCCCCATCTCCGCACTACACGCTGCGCGCGTTCAGGCTCAGGTAGTTGGGGTAGGCGATGGCGGGGGTGAAAGGCGCGGCGGCGCCTATCATGGCGGCGTTGTCCGTGCAGAGATCGGAGGGTGGGATCACGAGTTTCGTGCCGAGCCTGGCCGACTCCTGCCGCAGGGTCTGCCGCAACAGGGCGTTGGCGGCGACTCCGCCGGCGACCACGATCGCCGGCGCCTCGTGCAGGTCCGCCGCGCGCCAAAGCTTGCGCGAAAGTGCCTCGACGACCGCCGCCTCGTAGCTCGCGGCGAGGTGCGGCAGCTCCTCCCTGGTTTGCTCCTCGCCCAGGTCCTTAAGCCTGTAGAGGAGGCTCGTCTTTAGGCCGGAGAAGCTGAAGTCCAGGTTGTCCCTGGCTTTCAGCGCCACCGGGAACTCGTAGCGATCACTCTCCCCGCTCTGGGCGGCCATCTGCAGCGCGGGTCCGCCGGGGAAGCCGAGGCCGAGCATGCGGGCGCCTTTGTCGAGGGCCTCGCCCGCGGCGTCGTCCAGCGTCTCCCCGAGCAGGCCCATCTCGTGGTCCCGGTCCACGGAGTAAAGAGCGGTGTGGCCGCCCGAGGCGATCAGGGCGACGAAGGGCGGCTCCAGGGTCGGGTCGGCCAGGTAGGCGGCCGCGACGTGGCCCTCGAGGTGGTTGACCGGTACTAGCGGTAGCGAGCGGGCGTAAGCGACGCCCTTGGCCGACGCGACCCCGACGAGCAGCGCCCCGATCAGGCCGGGCCTGACGGTAACCGCGACGCGTTCTACTTCGTCCAGCCCGATCCCCGCGTCGGCGAGCGAGCGTTCGATCACGCCGTCCATCCGTTCCAGGTGGGCGCGCGAGGCGACCTCGGGCACCACGCCCCCGTAGCGCGCGTGCTCGGTCTGGGTGTGGATGACGTTCGATAGCGCCCTGCGGCCACTCGGTTCGACGATTGCCGCGCACGTGTCGTCGCAGGAAGTCTCGATCGCCAGGATCATGAGACTTTTATAGCACCTCGGCCTGTCGGCATTCTTCCTGAGGCGGCTCTTCGGTTCAGCGGGCCGGGTCGTCGCTGCGCGTGGTCGATTCTGGGCGCAGCCACAAGGAGGCGTGGGCCGGCTGCATCGTGTCGCCAACCACACCAATTAGCTGATCACTAAGCGCGTCGAGGTTGGGTTCGTCCCGGAGGTTCACCGAGAAGGCCTCGAGCGTCTTCCTGGCATCGTACCTGGTGCGGTAAAGTCGCCTGTCGATAAAGCTCTGTATACGCCTTCTCATAGGATTGAACAGGGCGGCTATGGCGAGGGTGGAGACGACAACGGCGATCTGCGGTTGCTGCTCCTGACCGGTTAGCGCCCGGAAGACGGTCTGGATCGTCGCCACGCCCCCGAAGTAGACGACAACCAGCGCGGCGGTTAGCGAGCCGTAGACGAGGGTGCGGTTTATGAGGAGGTCTATGTCGTACAGCCTGTAACGCAGTATGGCTATCCCGATCGCGATAGGAACGGCCGAACCCGAGGCCACGAAAATCCCCACCGCGACCCGTTCGAACCAGAGCGGTGTGTCGAGCGCCAGGGTGACGACGTTGAGGATAGTGCCGAATGCGAAAATCGCGGCGGCGTAGGCGAACCACTTGATCTGCTGGCGCTCCACGCCCACGGCCCGGCGTAGCCTCACGAACACAGAGAAGGCTGCTGCGACGTACAGCAAAGGAGCCGTGGTGAACAGAAAAGCCTCGTAAACGTCCGTGAACCCTTCGATCCCAAGCGGGTTGCGGATAGGTCCGAGCGAACCCAGGTACGCTCCGGTAGAGAACGCGGAGAGAATCACTCCCACCAGGATGAAGATTCCGATCAGCCACGCCAACCATCTCCAACGCCTGCCCGGCAATCCTCCGGTGGGGAACAGCAGGATGTAGAAGACCTGCAGGCCGAGGATGATGGGAAGGATCCAGGCACCGATCCAGGCCGACGCCCCGCCAGCCGGCAGCGAGCCTGGTCGGGCCAGCAGGGCGTAGACGGCGTACTGGGCGGTGAAGCTGCTCGTGCTGACGGCGACCCCGAATAGGCACAACAGCCAGCCCACGAGGTTCTCGGGCCGGCGGGAGGCCACGATCGCGCCAACGGTCACGTCGATCACGACCAGCGCGTTGCTGAGCCCCCAATCGAAGACGTGAGCGTTAGGGTAAGAAAGACCGAGGGCCACGAGAACGAGGCTCAACCCCGTCAGGGTCACGGAGATCGCCCACAAGGACCAAGCGAGCCAGGCGGCGGCGCGAGCGCTCAACCCGGCGACCGCCTGATCCCTTGCTCCTTCCATCACGACGCCACTCTACAGCGCTACCGTCTCCCAAGCGTTACGGCAAGCGTTACGAGGGATATTTCTTCGTAGGCCCGATCCGGAAAAGACGCCCCCCGTAGAGACGCCCCGGCGGGATAAGTCGCCCCGGCGGGGCGTCTCTACTGGGGTGAGGATTATCCTGGCCGGGCATCGGACAACCGGGAACCGTGTGAGATCTCTTGCCGGCGATAAGATCTGTCGTGACCTATACTCGCCTCATGCGGTTGTTCTCGTTGCTGTTCGCGCTGATCGCGCTGGTCATGCTTGCGATGTTCCTGATATACGTGATCCGGGGTCCCGTCGACCCCCTGATCGCCGCCGGCCTGTTTGTCTCTTTCCTGGCCTGCGCGGTTCCGGCGCTGCTTATCCTCAAGCCCTTCGAGCCCCCCGAGGCGCTGAAGCGCCGCCGCGAGGAGCGCGAGAGGCGCCGAGACGCTAGCGGGCCTCCTCGAGATCCAGGGTCATGAGCAGCGCGTCCTCGTCCCCGTAGTAGCGTCTTCGGCGTCCGGTCGCCACGAACCCAAGGTCCTCGTACAGGGAGATGGCCGGGACGTTGTTCGGCCGCACCTCGAGGTGTACGCGGCGGGTCTCGGGGAACGCCCCGAGCGCGGAGCGCACGAGCGCGCGGGCGTACCCTCGACGCCGATACTCGGGGCGGACGGCCAGCGTTGTGACATGCAGCTCCTCAACGATGTACCGGGCCCCGATCTGGCCCAGGATCTCGCCGCCCTCCTCGAGGACCAGGTAGAGACCGAACGGGCTCTCTAGCTCCTCGCGCCAGATCGTCTCGCTCCACGGGCGGGGCAGACACAGGGCGTCCACCCGCATGGCTGCCGGGAGATCCGAGGGCTGCATCGGTCGCAGGAGCGGGTCCACGCCCCCTTCGCTCACGGCCGGCTCCAGGGGTTGAGGTCACGCCTGACCTCGGCGTCCGGCTCGCGCACGTAGATGGGGACGAGGTCCTCGTGGTCGATGGGGTCCAGGTTGGCGCAGAGCACGTGCCCCGCCGCCGTGACGCGGTGGACCGGCGAGTCGTCGGGCGGGATGCGCCCCGCGGCCGAGAGCTCGGCGCGGTAGCGCACCGCGCCGTCGCCGACGATCAGCGGGTCACCCTTCGCATCCAGGGCGTCGGGCACGGCGCAGGAGATCCCGCCCTCCGGACCGGCCTTCGAGAACCGCTGGGCGAATACCTGGCCACGTCTGGCGTCGATCACGGCGAGCACGTCGCGATGCCCGCCCGAGATCGCCGGCGCCGCAAGGGCGGCGAGGGTGGGGTTCTTCGAGAGGGTTGCGCCCGAGGCCAGGGCCAGCGACCGGGCCGTGGCCGCGGCTATGCGGATGCCGGTGAAGGTGCCGGGTCCCACGCCGGCAAGCACGCGCCCGACAGATGCGAGGTCCGTTCCGGCCAGCTTTAGGGCGGCATCGACGGCCGGGAGCAGGACTTTGGAGGTGCCGCCGGAGGAGACAGATATCTCGGCGAGGACCTTACGGGCCCCTTTGTCCTCCCGGGCGACCGCGACGGCGATCACCGGGGTCGAGGCGTCGAGAACCAGGATCAGCACGGCCGTAGACGCTCCGTCGCGGGCCCGACGATTTCTACCCCGCGCGTGGAGGGCGTCTGGTGGGCGATGCGAACGATGGTGGGATCTCGCAAAAGGCCGAGTGCGGGATCGGCCCACTCGACGAAGGTTATGGCTCCGGGGTCTAGGTAGTCGTCGACCTCCAGGGCATCCTTCTCTTCGAGCCCCTCGAGGCGGTAGAGATCCAGGTGGTTCACGGCCACGGGTCGCCCCCCAGCCGCGCCTCTGTAGCCCCGGGCGATCTGGTAGGTCGGGCTGGTCACCCGCTCGCTAACGCCGAGCGCCCTGGCCGCGGCGCGAACGAAGGTCGTCTTGCCGGAGCCAACCTCACCAGCGAGGACGACCACGTCGCCCGGCACGAGGCGGGCTGCCAGCCTCGCCGCCAGGTCCTCGAGCGCGGCCTCGTCCAGCCCTTCTAGGTCCAAGGGGCTTCGGCTTACCAGAGACCCGGCTGCAGGGGTTCGGGCTCGGCCGTTACGCGGGAGACGTTGAGGGTCTCGTAGGTCGAGGGCCTGTCGGCCGCCAGGAGTTCCGGCAGGCGAGAGAAGTCCGAGATCAGGAGCGCCCGGTCGGCCGGGGTGTAGAGCGCCAGCGGGAGGGAGATCGTCGGGAACACGTAGCGACCGTCGAGGGGAATGGCCCGGCCCCTGATGCGCGAGACGGCCTCCTTTTTCCCCGTAAGCACCCGGCTCGCCAGATCCCCCATGGCCACCACGACCTTGGGGTCCACAGCGGCGAGCTGGGCGATCAGGTAAGGGCGACAGGCGCTCACCTCGGACGGCTTGGGCGCCCGGGGCGGCGACCCCGGCGGGCGGCACTTGTTCACCGTGGTCATGTAGACCTTCTCGGTGCCGACCCCCGTCGAGGAGAGCAGGCGCTCCAGGAGCATCCCCGACGCTCCCCTGAACGGCTTGCCCTCCCTGTCCTCGTTGAAACCCGGCGCCTCACCAACGACGAACAGCTCGGCGTTGAGGGGGCCTTCGCCGAAGACTACCTGGGTCCTCGAGTGGAACAGGGCACACCTCGTGCAGCCCAGGGCCTCCTTCTGAGCCTCGGCGAAGTCCAAGAGCTAGTACGCCTCGCTCTCCGGCAGGAGTACGCCGAGCAGCAGGTAGGCCGCGAAGGCCAGCAGCGTGCTCGGGCCGGGGATAACGACCGCCACCACGACCGTCATTATCCTCACGACGTTCGGGCTCCACCCGTAGGTGTGCGCCACGCCGCCGCAGACGCCAAGGATCCAACGGTCGTGCTTTGCCCGTTTTATGCCCAAGTCGTTACCTCCCCGACCTCTGCGGCGCAGGCGCGCCGACGGCCGCGATTTTATCAGGATGCCGGCCTTAGAGCAGCTTTGCGGTACCCGCGAACCCATCTCCCGCGCCCGCCGCGCGGGCCAGCAGGAGCCTCTGCCGGCTCGCCGCGTAGCCTAGGTCGGCGGGTTCCGGGGGGCCATCGCGGGTCAGCCTGCCGGAAAGTTCCCGGTAGTCCGGGTCCGGATGGAAGCCGAGCTTGCGGCTCGCGTTCAAGAAACGGGCGCAAAGCGCCTCGTGGCGCTCGACGTGCTCGGGCTTCAGGCGCGGGCCCTGGGCGGCCAGCCGGTCGGCCCAGCTGAGGACCGCGAGCTCCTCGCCGAAAGGACCGGCTGCCCTGGCGAGCCGCTCGGGGGGGTAATCCGTGCGATCGCTCTCCATGAAACCTATCTTGAGGTGGAGGGCCGTGAGGGTGGCCGCCAGATCCGTCTCGGGGGCGGAGAGTTCCTGCCGGCGTCCGATCCGCCGGACGAGCCGGGCGCCGAGCGAGTCGTGGGAGACGAAGAGCACCCTGCCCTCTAGCTCGCCCCGCGTCACGGGCTTGGCGACGTCGTGCAGCACGGCGGCGAGACGCAAGCCCCGCACGCGATCGGGATGGATCCGGGCTCCCAGCCGGTGCTCCGCGAGCTCGCGTTCGACGCCCCGCGCGACCTCGAGCGTGTGCTCGAACGTGTCCAGGTGGTGGTACGGGCTCTGCTCGACGCCCCTGGAGAGCGCAAGCTCGGGGACGGCCTCCAGGAGCAGCCCCACGTCGAGCGGCGGGCCGAGCGCCTCAAGCAGGCCCAAGGACCTTACCGCTTCCGGCGGGCCTTCTTGCGGCTAGTGTTCGGGTTGGGGCGGCCCTTGAGCGGGCCCTCCGCATCCCCGTCCTCGCTCGCGGCGGATGACTTTGTGGGCTTGCCCTTGCCGGTAGCCTGCGCCATTCGCCTGCGGCGGCTCCGGTCGATAAGCGCGTAGACCAGGGTAAAGATCAAGAAGAACAAAACGGCGTTCACTAGGAGGCTGAGGATCTGCGCCTGGTTGTCTAGCCTGAAGTTGCTGTCGGGGAAGATCCGGCTCAAGACGTAGAGCAAACCTAGGTATATCGCGATGACCACCGCCGACCGCCTTGCGGCGTAACCCCAGTTAAGGTCCTCGAACATCCTCGTAGCTCCTCTCGACGCGCCGGGGGTCGACCCCGGTCGTCACCTCGTAGTTTATCGTGCCGCCCCACGAGCCGAGCTCTTCGGCCGTGACGCGCGCCCCGGCCTGCTCGCCGAGCAACACTACCTCGTCCCCGACCTCGACCGATCCGTCCACGCCGAAGACGCAGGCGTCCATGGTTACGCGTCCGAGTAGCGGCCTGCGCTCGCCGCGAACGAGGGCCTCCGCGCGACCCGAGAATGCACGCCGGTACCCCTCAGCGTAACCCACCGGCACCGTCGCCGCGAACGACTCGGAGTCGGCCTTGAACGTAAGCCCGTAGGATACCCCATCGCCAGGGCGTAGCCGCCGCACAGCCGCCACGTAGCTCTTGAGGGCCATCGCCGGCCTGAGCCCCTCGGCGGACGCGTCGCCCTCGTCCCCGGCAGGGTGCAGGCCGTATACGGCGACGCCGGGACGGACGCATCCGTAGTGGGCCTCCGGGTACCACAAGGTCGCCGCCGAGTTCGCCGCGTGCACGAGTGCGCCGCCGAAGGGTTGGGCGTCCAGGACTGAGTCGAAGAGGGCGAGCTGGCGCCTCGTGGCCCTCTCGTCGCCGTCCGCGGAGGCTAGATGGGTGTAGACGCCGGAAAGCCGGGAACCAAGGATCCTCCGCGCCTCGCCGACCTCGGGCGGCTCCACGCCCCAGCGGTTCATCCCCGTGTTCACCTTGAGGTGTACCTCGAGGCCGGGACGGGCGGAGAGGCGCCGCGCGCTCGGGAGCGAGTGCGCCGTGACTATGAGCCTGTGCTCCTCCGCCAGCGGTAGCTTGTCTGGCAGCAGATCGGTGAAGACCAGGATGGGCACCGTTATGCCCGCTCGTCGCAGCTCGGCCCCCTCCTCCACGGTAACGACGGCAAGCGCGTCGGCCCCAGCCGCGAGCGCGGCGACCGAGACGGGGACCGAGCCGTGGCCGTAGGCATCGGCCTTCACCACCGCCATAAGGCGCGACCCGGGCGCGCGGCGCTTCAGGGCGCGCACGTTGTGGCGGACGGCGTCCAGGCTGATCTCCGCCCAGGTCCGGCCAGGAGTGCGGGTTCGCAATGCCGCGCCTTCCAAGCGCCGCTACCGTCTGGGGTTGAGGACGTGAAGGGTCAGGATGTCCATGCGTGTCACGACGCCACGCAGCTCCCGGTCTTCGGCCACGGGAAGCACCTTGAATCGCTTCTCGGCCATCAGGGTGGCCGCCTCGGTGAGCGGGGTGTCGGGCTCGACCGTGGTGACCTCCCGCGACATCACCTCGCCCACGGTCATGGCCGCGCTCTTCAGCGTCTCCTCGCGGTACTCGTCCCAGTTACCGATCGGGATGATGCCGCCGAGGATGTCGAGAAACCCCGGCGCCTTGATGTCCGCGTCGCGGAAGATCAGGTCCCCCTCGGTGACGATGCCGACGAGCCTCCCGCCGTCCACGACCGGGGCTCCCGAGATGCTCGACTCGGCGAAGAGCTTGATGACGTCCTCGACCGTCTGCTCCTGGTCGAGGGCAGGCCAGTCCGCCCGCATAATGTCTCGCACCTCGAGGTCTCTGATGTCCTGCTGTTCCACCTGGCCTCCCATCTGTCACTCACACGCCAACCATTCATTCTAAACGGCTCCGCTCGTCGACCGCGCCTGCCAGGGCTCCCACCGCCTGCGGACGGGCTCGATCCGCGTCGCCCTGCGTCCGCCTACGTCGAACCCTAGCAGGACCGCGTTGAACTCCACCGGGCCGTCGGAAGCCACCGAGATCCTGCGGGGCTGCTCGAGGAACAAGGCCATGAAGTCCTCCCGGTCGAAGCCGATGATGCTCTTCTCGCAGCCGGTCATGCCCACGTCCGTCGCGTAGGCCGTCCCGCCGGCCAGGACGCACGCGTCGGCCGTGGACACGTGCGTGTGCGTGCCGAGCACGGCCTGCGCCCGGCCAGCGAGGTGCTGGCCGAGCGCCTGCTTCTCGCTCGTGGCCTCCGCGTGGGCGTCGACGAGCACGAGGTCGGCGCCGAGCGCCTCCAGCTGCGAGACGGCCCGATCGGCCGCCTCGAAAGGCGAGATCGGCGTCCGGTCCACGAAGACCCGCCCGAGCACGTTGGTGACCCCAACCGTGACGCCGCCGGCCTCGAACGTACCCCAGCCTTGACCGGGGAGGCTGGAGCCGAAGTTGGCGGGGCGCACCACTCTCCCTTCGCGCTCGAGCAGCTCCTCGTACCCTTCGGCGTCGAACGAGTGATTGCCGAGCGTGAGGAAATCCGCCACCGAGAGCAGGGCGGAGGCGCTCTCCTCGGTGATCCCGCGCCCGCCGGGGGCAGAGTTCTCCGCGTTGGCGACGACGGCGTCTAGCCGCAGCTCCTCGCGCAGTTTCGGCACGATATCGAGGACCGCCGCGCACCCGGCGTCACCCACGACGTCGCCGACGAACAGCAACCCGAAGGTCAGCCTGGCCTCACAAGAGCTCGCCGATAGCGAGCGGCAGGTATCCGAGCAGATCGGTCGCGATCAGGCTCTCCGCGGGCCATCCGGTGTCCTCGAGCCAGAGCTCGGCCGCCCTCCCGTGCGCCCACGCCCCGGCCCTGGCCGCCTCGTAAGGGTCCATCCCGCGCGAAAGCAGGGCCCCGATGACGCCGGCGAGCACGTCCCCCGTGCCACCGGTCGCGAGCGCCACGCTCCCCGTCGAGTTGACCGCTACGTGCGTCCCCCGGACCACGAGGGTGTCCGATCCCTTGAGCAAAACGCAGCACCCGTGCGTCTCTGCCGCGGAGCGCGCGGACGCCAGGCGGTGGGCCTCGACCTCCTTCGCGCTGCTCTCGAGCAGGCGCCCGAGCTCCCCGGCGTGGGGCGTGATCACGGTCGGGGCCTCCCGACGCGCGAGGGCTTCCGTACCCACCAGGTTCGTGACCGCGTCGGCGTCGAGGAGGATCGGCGCCTCGATCTCTCTCAGGATTCCCTCGACCAACTTGCGGCCCTCATCCCCCACGCCCATCCCCGGTCCGACCGCGAGCGCCGAAGCCCTCTCTGAGAGCTCCAGGATCCGCCGCAAGGCCGCCGAGGTCATGTATCCTCCGTCGTCCTCGGGTACGCCGTGTACGAGCGCCTCCGTGAGCTCGAGGTCGACGGAAGGGGCCGAACCCTCGGACGTCGCCAGGAAGACTATGCCGCAGCCCGTCCTCTCGGCGCCGCGCACGACCATCTGAGGCGCGCCGGTCGTGCCGCGCGATCCCGCGACGACCAGCAAGGCCCCGGCCGAGTACTTGTGGGCCGGCTCGGCCGTGCGGGGGATCTTGCCGCGCAATTCGTCGGCGTCGGTCCACGCGTGCGAGGGGTCTACGTCGGCCTCGGGCGGTATCCCGATGTCGACGGCGACCACCTCCCCCGCCCGCTCGAGCCCCGGGGAGATCACGCATCCGACCTTGGCCGCGTGGGCGCACACCGTCACGTCGGCCCTTACGGCCGCCCCCGCGACCTCGCCCGTCGCGCCGTCCGCCCCCGAGGGCACGTCCACCGCGAGCACCGGCACAGACGACTCGTTTATCTTCCCGATGAGGCGCGCCTCCCTCTCGCGCACCTCCCCCGAGAAGCCCGTCCCGAGGAGGGCGTCGACGACGAGGTTCGTCCGGGCCAGCTCAGCCTCCAGCTCGTCCGGACCGACGAACCTTACGTCCAGGTTGCGCAGTACCTCGAGGTTCGTAAGGGGGTCTCCCCGATACTCGTCCTTCGTCGGCAGGACCGTGACGTCGACCCCGGCCCGGTGCAGCTCGCGGGCGATGACGAACCCGTCGCCGCCGTTGTTCCCGCCGCCGGCGACTACCAGGGCTCGCCCCGGGGCGAACGCCTCGAGCGCGACGCGGGCCATCTCGGCCCCGGCCCGTTCCATGAGGACGCCGCCTGGGATTCCGAGCCTCTGCGCGCCCTCGTCCGCGCGGGACATCTCCTCCGCTGTGTAGAGCCTCACGGGGCCGGCTGCATGCCGCGCACGACGCAGACGGCCACGGCGGAGAGCTCGGAGTGGGTGATGGAGATAAACAGATCCTCCTGGCGGACGCCGACCATGTCCGCGAAGCGTTCGATCTTGCCGAAGATGCGCACCGATGGGGCGCGGCGAGGTTGACGCATCACCTCGACGCCGTTCCACTGGATCAGGCCGCACCCGAGCGCCTTGGTAACCGCCTCCTTGGCGGCCCAGCGGCCGGCGTAGTGTCGCTCGGCGAACCGGAACTTCTCGCAGTAAGCGATCTCAGCTTCCGTGAAGAGGCGCTGGCGTATCCTCGGGGTGCGCTCCAAGGCAAACTTCATCCGGTCGACGTCCACGACGTCGATCCCGATCCCTGGTACCACGAAACCGTCCACGAGGCGTATGGTACGGCAGATGCGCGGCCCGCAAAAGGGCTTATAGTATGCGTGATGGGTGGAGGCGCGATCATTATCGGCAACCCGAACTCGGGGAGCGCGGGAAGCAAGGGCTACCTCGAGCGCTGCGCGAAGATCTTGCGCTCGGGCGGCCTCGAGGTCGAGGTGCTGAACACCGAGCACCCGAACCACGCCACCGAGCTCGCCTCCGCCGCGAGCGCCTCCCTGGTCGTGGCGGCGGGCGGCGATGGCACCATAAACGAGGTAATAAACGGCCTGGACGGGACAGCGACCCTCGGCATCCTGCCGCTCGGGACGGCGAACGTGCTCGCCAGGGAGCTCGACCTCCCCCTCGACCCGCAGCTCGCCTGCGAGCGCATCCTGCGCGGCAAGAGGACAAGGATGGACCTCGGCGTGGCCAGGGACGACGGGGGCGCCGAACGACGCTTCGCGTGCATGGCCGGGATCGGCTTCGACGCCATGGTGGTGCGCGCGGTCACGCCCCGCATGAAGCGCTACCTGCGCGGGCTCGCCTTCCCGATAACGGCCTTCAAGGTGCTCTTTACCGAGAAGCTCTACCCGGTAGAGGTCGCCCACGACGACACGCGCCACACCGCCCGGTTTGTCATCGTAGCCAACGGTCACCGCTACGGCGGCGACTACAGGGTCTCCGGTCCGGGGCTGCTGACCAGCGGCGAGCTGGAGGCGGTCCTGATCAGACGCGCCAGCCTCCTGCTCAGGCCGGACATCTTCTCGCGCATCATGGCCATGAGGCCGCTCAACCGCTCGATGGAGTCTTTCAGGGCCCGCGAGATACACGCCCGCAGCACCGGCGGCGAGGTGCCCGTACAGATCGACGGAGAGGTCTGGGGCGTTCTGCCGATGTCCTTCCGCGTCGAACCGGGGGCGCTCGAGGTGATCCGGTAGCTACCTGCCCTCCGGCAGCGCGAGACGCAAGCCCAGGGCCACAAGGACGCCGCCCGTCAGCCACCGCAGCGCGCCGGTGAAACCGGGCCTGCTCCCGAGCCACCCCCCCAGGGCTCCGGAGAAGTACGCGACGATGCTCAAGATGATCAGCCCGAGCAGAGCGAAGACCGCACCGAGTATAAACATCTGGGCAGATGCGGCGCCGGCATCAGGGTTCACGAACTGCGGCAGGAAGGCGAGGAAGAAGAGCGCCACCTTAGGGTTGAGCACGTTCGAGAGCACGCCTGGAGGAAGACCACCCGAACGTCCGTCGGTCCCACCTCCTCCGAGGACGAGAAGGCGTCCTTGCTCAGGATGGTTCTTACGCCGAGGTAGACGAGGTAGGCGGCTCCCGCGTACTTCACCAAGGAGAACGCGAGGGCCAAGCTGGCTAGCAGCGCGGAGAGACCGATGGCGGCGAAGGTCGTGTGTACGGAGAGGCCGCAGCACACGCCCGTGGCAGAGACGAGCGCCGCCCTCCGACCCTGCGCGACGCCACGGGTGATCACGTAGATCATGTCCGGCCCAGGCGTCGCTATGAACACCAGGGAGGCCGCCAGAAACAACGCCAGACTGTCTCCAAAAGGCACGGCGCGCCCCTGCTATCGCCGGTCGGAGAGGGCGAGACGGAGCCCGAGGCCCACGAGCACGCTTCCCATGAGCCACCTCAGGGCGTTCGCGACGCCTCGCCTGTGCGTGAGCCAATCACCCACGCTGCCGGAGAAAAAGGCGATCACGCAGTCAATGGCGAGGCCAATTAGCGCAAAGATCATTCCGAGGACGAACAATTGCGCCGAGACGTTGCCGGCGCTTGGGGTCGTGAACTGCGGGAGGAACGCCACGAAGAATAGGGCGACTTTCGGGTTGAGGACGTCAGAGATCACCGCCTGAGAAAAGACGCTCCGCAGCCTCATCGGCGCCGCGTCCTCGGGGACGGCAAGTGCCTCTTTTCCGAGAAGTGTCTTCAACCCCAGATAGACGAGGTACGCGGCCCCGGCGTACTTGATGACCGTGTAGGCGGTAGCAGACTGAGCCAGCAGCGCCGAGAGGCCGACTGTGGCGAAGGTCGTGTGTACGGCCACACCAACGGCCATCCCGCACGCTGAGACCAGAGCCGCCATGCGTCCCTGGCCGATGCCGCGGGCCACTATGTAGAGGTTGTCCGGCCCCGGCGCGGCGATGAGCGCAACCGAGGCCGTCAGGAAAAGGATGAGGCTCGTCTCCTCGAACAACGGACACCCTCCGATCATCGTCTCACTTCCGCAAGATACACGTCCCTGAAAAACCGCGTATCCGGAACCACGGCTGAAGCTCGTGTTTCTTACCCTACTCGACCGTCACGCTCTTGGCGAGGTTGCGCGGTTTGTCCACGTCGAGCCCCCGGTTCTTGGCGACGCGGTAAGCGAGCAGCTGGAGCGGCAGGGTGCAGACGAACGGGTCCAGGACCTCTGGTGCCTCCGGAACGGGGAGCAAGACGCGAGACGTCCTGCGCGCGGCCCTGTCGTCCTCGCGAGCCACCGCCACGACGTTGGCGCCACGGGCGACGGTCTCCTCGACGTTGGATAGCGTCTTCTCCCTGAATAGCCCCTGCCCGAGAACGGCTACGACGGGGCAGCGCTCGTCCACCAGGGCGATGGGTCCGTGCTTCATCTCGCCGGACGGATCCCCTTCGGCGGGCAGGTAGGAGATCTCCTTTAGCTTGAGCGCCCCTTCGAGGGCGACCGGGTAGGAAGGACCGCGTCCCAGAAATAGCGCGCAGCGCGCGTCCTCGAAGAGCGCGGCGGCTTCCTCGACGCGTCCCTCGATCAACTCAAGCGCCTCCTCGACCTTCTCAGGCGCGCGCCGCAGGCCGCGTCCCAACTCCTCGAGCTCGTGTGGCGGCGTGACGCCCCTAGCCCGGGCCAGCCCGAGGGCGAGGAGGTACAGGACCGCGATCTGGGCCACGAAGGTCTTGGTCGCGGCCACCCCGATCTCCGGGCCAGCCCTGGTGAGCAAGACGGCGTCTGCCTCCCTGGTGATGAGCGAGCCCTGCGTGTTGGTCACCGCGAGGATCCTGCCCCCGAATCCCCTCGCCGCCTCGACCGCGGCCAGCGTGTCGGTCGTCTCCCCGCTCTGGGAGATGGCGACGACGAGCGTGCTCCCTTCGCCGATGGGGTCGGCGTAGCGGTACTCGCTCGCCACGGCGACCTCGACGGGGAGGCGCGCGAGCCGCTCTATGGCCTCCTTGCCGAGCAACCCGGCGTGGTAGGCGGTGCCGCAGGCGACGATGGCGACCCGCTCGATGCCAGAGAGGTCGAGTCCCGTCTCGGAGAGGTCGACGGTGCCGTCCGTGCCGAGCCGCCCCGCCAGGCTGTTGCGCAGGGCGACGGGCTGTTCGTGGATCTCCTTGAGCATGTAGTCCTCGAAGGCGCCGAGCTCGACGTCCTCCGCCTCCCAGTCGACCTCCAGGGGCTCGCGGCGAACGCGCTCCCCCGCGAGCGTGAAGATGCCGACCTCCGAGGCGGTGACCTCGACTATCTCGCCGTTCTCGACGACAAGAAACTCGCGCGTCTCGCCGAGCAGGGCCTGGATCGCGCTCGCGACGTAGTTCTCCTGCTCGCCCAGGCCCACGACAAGCGGGCTCTGGCTGCGCGCGGCCACCACCCGCCCCGGCTCCCGGGCGCTCAGCGCCGCGACCGCAAACGAGCCCTCGAGGCGCGCGAGTGCACCACCAAGCGCCTCCCGGAGCGTCCCACCCCCTTCAAGACCCTCGGCCAGGAGGTGCGCTATCACCTCGGTGTCGGTCTCGGATTCGAAGGCGAAGCCACGGCCCTCCAGCTCTTCCTTGAGCTCGGCGAAGTTCTCGATGATGCCGTTGTGCACCACGGCGACGCCGTCCCCGATCTGGGGGTGCGCGTTCGCCTGGTTGGGGGGGCCGTGCGTCGCCCAGCGGGTGTGTCCGACCCCAGCCCGCGCCGCCGAGAGGTGGCCGTTGAGCTTCTCAACGGCTTCGGCGAGATTGCCGAGGCGTCCGGCCTGCTTGATCGTCTCTATCTGACCGTCGAGTTGCAGGGCGAGCCCTGCCGAGTCGTAGCCCCGGTACTCGAGCTGCCGCAGGCCCTGCATGAGGACCTCGACGCACCGGTCCTTGCCAACGTAACCGACTATGCCGCACACGGGCACACCTCCCCTGTCGTCCACGGGCAGGATCCGTCGGGAGCGGTGAAGGGGTGGAATGCTCTCGGGCTGAACGGCGCTTTGTCCCCGGCGTCGCCGCCGGGATTTGTCGCCGCCCTTACGACCGCCCGATGGCCGAGACGTACCCGCCGAATACCTCGATGAACGTCTGCCTCGTCAACTCCGGCCCGTCCTTGCGCCGGAGTCCTGGCGCTTGGTCTGGTTTTGCCCTACCCCGTGATCCTCTACGGTCCTGTCCGATCTGATACCGTCGTCGATCCAGCTCCGCCTTTGTCCGGCGCACCTCCTCGTATCCTGCTACGCCAAGGCTTAACTGTACCCGCTGGCGGCGGAAAAGAAAAGATCGGTGCTCGTGCGTAGAGCTTATCCCGGTCCTGCTGCGTGCCCGGACCAAACAATGCTAGAGAAAACCGATCTGTATCACGCCGAGGGCGGCGAGCAGCACGATGAGGATGGGCTGGTGGACCAGGTAGATAAACAGCGAGTTACGCCCGAGGGGCTGGAGGGGCCTCGTGACCAGCGGCGCCTTGCGCGCGAAGACCTCGGGCCTCTTGCCACCCCCGTAGAGCATGTTCCCGGCGAACAGGCCGAGTAGCACCACCCCGAACCAGGGAAGCAGGGGCCGGTAGTCTGGCATGACGAGGTTCTCCGGCACCACGCCGAACGGGAGCAACCACGGGCTCTCCGAAGAGATGCCCTCGATACGCATGTAGACCCCGATCGCTATCAGCCCGAGCCCGAGAAAGAGGTTCGCGAACCGGTACCCCAGGAGCGGGTAGGCGAGGATGATGGAGACGCCGATCAGCTGCAAGATACCGAACGCGACCACCCCCATCCCGAAAACGAGGAAGACCGCGGTAAGCGCCAGGCCGTAGGCCAGGATCCGAGCCCCCTGAGCAAGTACTTGGCGAATAGGCTGCGGCCCGGCTCCCTCTGCCTGGTCCTGGAGTAGCTGATGGCGAGGGAGACGCCGACAAGGAAGAGGAAAGTGCTGGCCGTGGCGTCCGCGAAGCGCGCCCAGGACCCGGAGGTGGCGTCGATATCGTAGCCGCCGAAGTAGTCGAGGTCATACGCCAGGTGGTAGACGACCATCATCGCTATTGCGATCCCGCGGGCGGCGTCAACCTCCCAGAACCTCTGTCCTTCGCTGCCCTTCGAGCCCATACCCTCGCCCCTGTCGCGTGCCGGGATCATAACTCACGCCCCATCGGGTAGGATTCGGGGGTGGCAAACGGGAGAGAGTTCAGGATTCGGCCCGGCCGCCGGGAAGACGCTTCGGAGGCGGCTCGGCTCTGGATGCAGAGCGCCGAGGAGCACACGGAGCACGACGAGATCTACGCCACCGCGCGCGGGGCCGAGGCCGTGATGCGCCGCTTTCTCGCGGACCTCGCGGCGAGCAGCCACTCCTTCCTCTTCGTCGCCGAGTCTGGCGGTCGGACCGTCGGGTTTATCTCGGGCGAGCTACGAGAGGGCTCGCCCACCTTCCGCCAGAGAACCTGGGCCTCCGTGGACGACGTGTTCGTCGAGCCGGAGAGCAGGAGCCTCGGTATCGGCCGGGCGCTCCTCGAAGAGCGTCGAAGCGTGGGCCAGGGAGCGCGGCGCCAGCGGAATCTCCCTGCAGGTCGCGGCCGCCAACGGCAGAGGCCGAAGGTTCTACGAGCAACTCGGCTTCCGCGAGGTGTCGGTCTACGAGGTTCTCGAGTTTTAGAGCGCGCCTGCTTCGCAGGCTCCCGGTTCGCCACGCGCGGCCGCGGCGTGCTCTAGGAACGCTCGGCGAGGACTTGCCGCGCTACGGCGAAGGCGGAGTTTGCCGCCGGGACGCCGCAGTAGACGGCGCATTGCAGGAAGATCTCCCCTATCTCGGTCTCGCTCAGGCCGTTTCGCAGGGCGCCGCGAACGTGCAGCTCGAGCTCATCGAGTCTGCCCAACGCCACAAGCGCGGTCAGGGTGATAGCGCTGCGCGTCTTGCGGTCCAGGCCGGGGCGGGACCAGATCTCGCCCCACGCGTAGCGGGTGATCAGGTCCTGAAAGTCCTCTGTGAACCCGGTAGTGCGCTCTGCGGCGGCATCGACGTAGGCGTCGCCCAGTACCTCTCGGCGGGCCCGCATACCGCGTTCGTAGGCCGCATCCTCCTGGCTCATGTCCCCTGCTCCGCGTCCAGGTGGTTCAGGATCTCGTTCGTGACCCACTCGGGCTGTTCCATGTTCGCCAGGTGGGAGACGTTGGGTATCACCTCGAAGCGGGCGCCCGGGATGGAATCGCCGATGAGCTGGCCGTGCTCGGGCGGGGTCGCCGGGTCTTCCGAGCCAGAGATAACGAGCGTCGGGGCGGATATGCGAGCCAAGCCTGTCCCTGAAGGTCCATGTCCCGGATCGCCGCGCAGCACGCGGCGTAGCCCTCGGGGTGCGTATCGCGCAGCATCTGGGCGGCCTTCTCCACCTTCTCCGGGTTGGCGGAGACGAAGTCCTCGGTAAACCAGCGTGCCAGCACGCCCTCGACGAGTGGCTCCATGCCCTCCTCGGTTGCGACCTTGATGCGCTCATCCCAGAGCTCTCTCGGGCCGAGCAGGGCCGAGGTGCAACAAAGCACGAGGCGCTCCACGCGCTCGGGCGCCTCGCTCGCGATCCACATGCCCACCATACCCCCGATGGAGAGCCCGCACCACGAGAAGCGCTCGATCCCGAGCCCGTCGAGCATAGCCAGGGCGTCGCGGCCGAGGTCCTCTATCCGGTACGGGCCCGGGGGGACGGGCGAACCGCCGTGGCCGCGGTGGTCGTAGCGCAGCACCGCGAACCACTCGCCCAACGCGGGCGCCTGATCGTCCCACATCCGAAGGTTCGTGCCCAGGGAGTTGGACATCACGAGCACGGGCGCGTCCTCGAGGCCCTCCAGCACGCGGTGCAGCTCGACGGTGGTGGCGTCTGTCATTCCGTTACCTCCTTGCGGTAAAGCTCGAGCGCCCGATCCACGAAGACCCCGGCCGAACCGAGGTAGCTCGCCGGATCGAGCGCGGCGTCGATCTCTTCGGGAGAGAGGGCTTCGCGGATCTCTGCGTCGCCAAGCAGCTCCTCGCGAAACGGCTTTCCGGACGTCGGTGGCCCGCCTGGCGACCGCTTCGACCAGCTCGTGCGCCCTGAGCCTTCCGAGACGCTCGGACGCCGCGGTGGTGACGTTCTCCGCCAGGAGCATCCCCCCCGTCGCGTCAAGGTTCTCGCGCATCTTTTCCGGACGGACCTCCAGGCCATCGGTTACCTCGTGGATCGCGGCGGCGGCCCCGCCGCACAGGGCGAGCGCGTCGGAGAGGGCCTCCCACTCTGCGTGCCACGCGCCGGCGGCCCGCTCGTGCTCCTGCGCCATCGCGGCCCCCAGGGTGCGCGCGAGGTCCTGCGCCCGGCGGGCGTTCGCGCCGGCGGTCACGCAGAGGATGGGGTTCCTTTTGTGGGGCAGCGTCGAGGAGCCGCCGCGTCCAGGTCCGGCGGGCTCGGCGACCTCCCCGACCTCGGTCTGGGAAAGCAGGATGACGTCGTACGAGATCTTGGCCAGGACCCCCGCGAGGAGCGAGAGCGCGCCCGCAAGCTCGGCGATCCTGGTCCGGTCCGTGTGCCAGGGCAGCGCGGGCTCGGCGAGGTCCAGCTCCCGCGCGAACTCCCCGAGAACCTGCACGCCGGAGCCGCCGAGAGAGGCGAGCGTCCCGGCCGCCCCGCCCAGCTGCGCCGCCAGGCGTGTGGAGCGAACCTCGACTAGCCTGATCCTGGCCTCCAGCACCGCCGCAAGCCAGCCAGCCGCCTTGAGGCCGAAGGTGGTCGGCAGGGCCTGTTGCAGCAGGGTGCGCCCCGGCATAAGCGTTTCGCGGTAGGTCTCGGAGAGGCGGGCGCAGGCTTCCGCGATGCCGTCCACCTCGGCCAGGATCAGGCCAAGCGCTCGCCGCGAGACTAGCATCGCCGCCGTATCCGTGATGTCCTGGCTTGTCGCCCCCACGTGGACGTACCGAGCGGCGTCTTCGGAGACCCCCGAGACCGCCTCGGTGAGCGCCCGCACCAGGGCCGGGACGGGGTTTCCCTGGGGTGCGCCCGCCTCCCCGATCTGCTCCGGGTCGAAGAGCGCCACGTCGCAGCGGGAGGCGATGATCTCCGCGGCGCGCGCGGGAACGACGCCGACCCTCGCCTCCGCCGCGGCCAGCGCCGCCTCGGCCTCGAGCATGGCCCCGAGCCACGCGCGGCCCGAGACGGCCTCCCGCATCCTCTTCGGGACGAAGATTGGCTCGAACAACCCCTCACCCAAGCCCAAGCATCCGAAAAGTTCCCGCGATGACAGGGTCTCGACCCGTCACGCTCGCTTTCCCCGATGCCCGACACCCGATGGCTGACGCCTAGACATCGAGAAACGCGGTCTGCTTCTCGCCCTGCAGGTGGATGTCGAACTCGTATGCGCCGTCCAGGCGGCGCGAGATCAGGGTCGCGCGCAGGTCGGGGGCACCGATGGAGGAGAGCAGAGGATCCTTCGCGTTGGCCTCCTCTTCATCGGGGAAGTAGATCCGGGTAGCGAGCTGCTTCAGCAACCCGCGGGCGAAGACGAGGACGTTGATGTGCGGAGCCTGCGTTCCCTTTTCGAGACCCGGCACGGCGCCGGGCTTGACCGTCACGAACGCGTAGCGTCCCTCGGCATCGGTGGAGCAGCGGCCGAACCCGGCGAAGCCCCCCTCGAGCGGCACGTCGTCGCGCCGGTCCTCGGGGTGCGCGTAGCGGCCGGCGCGGTTGGCCTGCCAGATCTCCACCATCGCGTCGGGGGCCGGCTCGCCGGCGCCGTCGTACACCGCGCCTACGACCCTGACCGCATCGGGGTCACCGGGCGGTACGAGGCGTTCGCCCCCCTCGAAGGGCAGGGCGAAGTGAAAAAAGGGGCCGATGGTCTGGGACGGGGTCTGTGGCAGCGCCCCCATCAGTGCTCCATCGGGGTCGCTGCGCGGCCACGCAGCACGATGTCGAAGCGGTAGCCCAGCGCCCACTCCGGCTCGGTCGTCTCCAGGTCAAAGCTCGAGACCAGGCGCTGCCTGGCTTCGGCATCACGCACCGAGTTGAAGATCGGGTCCTGCCCGAACAGCGGATCGCCGGGGAAATACATCTGGGTGATGAGCCTCGTGGCGAAGGCCGGTCCGAAGAGCGAGAAGTGGATGTGGGCCGGGCGCCAGGCGTTGTGGTGGTTCCCCCACGGGTAGGCCCCCGGTTTGACGGTCACGAACCGGTAGCGGCCCTCGCCGTCGGTGATGCACCTGCCGGCGCCGGCGAAGTTGGGGTCGAGCGGGGCGGGATGCCTGTCCCCCGCGTGGGTGTAACGGCCGGCAGCGTTGGCCTGCCAGATCTCGACGAGGCTGTCCATTACGGGCCGCCCGTCGCCGTCGAGCACGCGTCCGGTAACGACGATGCGCTCCCCGAGCGGCTCGCCCTCGAACTGTCGCGTGAGGTCGTTGTCGAGTGGGCCAACCTTCTCGTGTCCGTAGGCAGGACCCGTAATCTCGGAGAGGGTATGCGGCGCTATCACGAGGGGCTTGTCGGGAGCGCGCAGGTGGGTGGCCCTGTAGTCGGGGTACCGGTAAGGTGGATCCGCCCCGGCGTCGCGCCGGTAACCCGCGGGCACGCTCTCCCTACTGCGCTCCACGCGACCCTCCCTAATCTTCTGCCTCCGGGCCAGGATCGCCAGGACCGGCGTTCTTGACTTCCTGCGAGACGTCGGACTCGAACCCCTCGAAGTTCTCCCGGAAGAGCTCCGCCAGCTTTCTAGCCTGCGCGTCGTAGGCGTCGACGTCGTCCCAGGTTTCGCGCGGGTCGAGCACCCCGGTGGGCACGCCCGGTACGCTGGTCGGCACCCGCAAACCGAAGAAAGGCTCCTCGCGGGTCTTCACGCCCTCGAGCCTCCCCGAGACGGCCGCCCGCGCCATCGCCCTCGTGTGGGGAAGGCTGATCCTCTCCCCTACCCCGTACGGGCCGCCCGTCCAGCCGGTGTTCAGCAGGTAGACCCGGGTACCTTGCGCCCTCAGCCTCTCGGAGAGCATCTGGGCGTAGGTGGTCGCGGGCAGGGGCAGGAAAGGCGCCCCGAAGCACGTCGAAAACGTGGCCTCGACCTCCGCCTCCATCTCCGCCTCGGTCCCGGCCAGCTTGGCCGTGTACCCGGAGAGGAACCAGTAGGCCGCCTGATCCGGGGTAAGCGAGGCTATAGGGGGCAGAACGCCGAAGGCGTCGGCAGTGAGGAATAGCACGGCCTCGGGGTGTCCCCCCCGCCCGGATGGCACGTGGTTGGCCACGGACTCGAGCGGGTAGGCGGCGCGGGTGTTCTCGGTCGCCGAGCGGTCCGAGTAGTCCACCTTGCGGCTCTGGCGGTCCACTGCCACGTTCTCGAGTACGGCCCCGAAACGCAGGGCCTCGTAGATCTGGGGCTCGTTCTCGGGAGAGAGGTCGATAGTCTTGGCGTAGCAGCCGCCCTCGAAGTTGAATACGCCCCCGTCCTCGCCCTCGGACCAGCCGTGCTCGTCGTCACCGATGAGCCTGCGCAGGGGGTCAGCCGAGAGCGTGGTCTTGCCCGTCCCCGAGAGGCCGAAGAAGAGCGCGACGTCCCCACCATCTCCGTCGTTCGCTTCGCCCACGTTGGCCGAGCAGTGCATCGGGAATACGCCGTACTCGGTAGGCAGCACGAAGTTGAGCACGCCGAAGATGCCCTTCTTGATCTCCCCCGCGTAGGCCGTGCCGCAGATGAGCACGACCCTCCGGGAGAAGTCCACGCCCACGAAGGTCTCGGAGTTCGTCCCGTCCTCCTCCGGCTCGGCGAGGTAGCCGGGGACGGAGAGCACCGTCCAGTCCGGCTCGAAGGACTCGATCTCGTCCTCCGATGGACGCCGGAAGAGCTGGCGGGCGAAGAGGGCGTGCCAGGCGTGCTCGGCTACGACCTGCACGTCGAGGCGGTAGCGCGGGTCGGCCCCCGCGAAGGCGTCCACCACGTAGAACTCTTCGAGGTTGCTCAGGTACGCGGTGGCCTTATCTAGCAAGGCGGAGAAGGCGTCCGGGGAGAACGGCTGGTTCACGCTTCCCCACGCGACGCGATCCCTGGTGGTCTCGTCTTCGACGATGAACTTGTCCTTGGGCGAGCGCCCGGTGCGCTTGCCGGTGCGGGCTACTATCGCCCCGTTCCCGGCGAGCATCGCCTCCCGCCTCCTTACCGCCGCCTCGACGAGGCGCGCTGGGGGCAGGTTCTCGTGGATGGCGCCGAAACGGTTTAGCCCTAGGGCGCCAAATACTTCCCTGCGTTCCGAAAGATCCATAGCCCTCTAGCTCCTCCTGTCCTGGTACTTTCCTCTTGCCGGTACTTTCACGAGGCCCTCTCGACGACCATCGCGATGCCCTGTCCGACCCCGATGCACATCGTCGCCAGCCCGAACTCGACCTCCGGTCTGCGGCCCATCTCGTGCACGAGGGTCGTCAGGATCCTCGCTCCCGAAGCCCCGAGGGGGTGTCCCAGGGCGATCGCCCCGCCGTTGGGGTTGAGCCTCTCGTCCTCCGGATCCATCTCCCACTCGTGCAGGACCGCGAGCGACTGCGCCGCGAATGCCTCGTTTAGCTCCACCAGCCCGACGTCGGCCAGCTCGATGCCGGCCCGGTCCAGCGCTTTCCGGGTCGCGGGCACCGGCCCTATACCCATAACCCTCGGTGGTACGCCCGCCACTGCCATGCTCCGTATCTTAGCCATTGGCTCAAGCCCGCGCGCCTCGGCGTACTCTCGCGATGCCACAAGCACGGCCGCGGCCCCGTCGTTGAGGGAGCTGGAGTTGCCCGCGGTTACGCTCCCGCCCTCCCTGAAAGCCGGCCTGAGTGCGCCGAGCTTATCGAGCGTCGTGTCCCGCCTCGGTCCCTCGTCTGCCTCCACGACGGTCTCGGCCTTGCGCGTCCTGACCTCGACCGGCACGATCTCCTCCCGGAGACGCTTCTCGTCCTGGGCGGCTACCGCTTTCTGGTGGCTGCGCAGCGCGAACCTGTCCTGGCGCTCGCGCGAGATGTCGTAGGTCCGCGCCAGCTCCTCGGGTTTCTCTTCCCCGGCGCTCAGGCGAAAGCGTTCCTCGGCGAGGTTCTCGGCGGTCATCCCGAGGGAGTCGGTATGCCCCATCTCCTCCATCATCGGGTTCACGAAGCGCCAGCCAAGCGTGGTATCGTACATCGTCGCGTGCCCGGTCGGGTAAGCGCGCTCGGGCTTGGGCATAGCAAAAGGCGCGCGGCTCATGGACTCGACCCCGCCGCCGACGTAGACGTCTGCCTCGCCGACCATCACGGCGCGAGCGGCGTTCGCCACGGCCTCGAGACCCGAGCCGCAGAGCCTGTTCACGGTGGCGCCCGCGACGGTGTCCGGGAACCCCGCCAGGAGCAGGCTCATCCTCGCCACGTCGCGGTTGTCCTCGCCAGCCTGGTTGGCACAGCCGAAGTAGACGTCCTCTGCCTCCCCGAGCGGGACCCCCGCGCGATCCATGAGGGCCGAGAGCGCGGCAGCGCCGAGGTCGTCTGGCCTGACGGCGGCCAGGGAGCCTCCGTGTCGTCCCACCGGCGTCCGGACCGCGCCCACGATCCAGGCCTCGCGTGCTCCGGCGTGGCTCATCGCGCGCCTCCCCTCGCCGCCTCGGTCCTCGCCCGCAGGTCTCGCAGCACCTCGAGCTCCTGGTCCGTCGGGGGATCCGTGGTCTCGACGTTCGCGGCGACCCGCAGCTCCCACCCCGTGGCCTCCCTCGCCTCCTCGACGGAGGCGCCGCGGTGCAAGGCCGCGAGGGTCAGCTCCTTCGTCTCGGGGTCGGGCCTAAGGACGCCGAGGTCGGTGATCACGACCGTAGGTCCGCCACCCGCGTAGCCGAGCCTCTCGCGGGAATCCCCGCCCGCGCCGTGCCCGACCGAGGTGACGAAGGCTAGCTCCCGCACGAAGGCGCGCGGCTTGTGACGGAGCATGATGATCACCTCCCTGGCCGAGGCGGCGATCTCGGGCGCCCCGCCCGCACCGGGCAGCCTGACCTTCGGGTCGCCGTAAGCACCGACGACGGTGGTGTTGATGTTGGCGAACCGGTCTATCTGGGCCGCGCCCAGGAAGCCCACGTCCACCCGCCCCGCCTGCAGCCAGTAGTTGAAGACCTCGGGCACCGGGACGACCGAGTCGGCGTGCTCCGCCAGGACGCCGTCGCCGATGCTCAGCGGCAAGACGTCTGGCTTCGCGCCGAGAGTGCCGGACTCGTAGATGAGAAAGCACCCGGGCGCGTGCGTGGCCCTGGCCAGGTTCGCGGCCTCGCTCGGGAGCCCGATGCCCACGAAGCACACGGCCCCGTCTCCGAGTTCCCTGGAGGCTGCCACCGTCATCATCTCGTCGGTCGAGTAGGGGGCAACTTTTTCGTCGGTGTCCGTCATCGGACCGCCTCCTCGCGGATGCTCCTCTGGTATTCGGCGAAGTCTTCCGTCCCGAGGATGTGCCTCTCCATCCAGCCCTGGAACGCCTCCCTGTCGCGCCCGATCGGGTCCCAAGCTTCGTAGAAGGCGTTGTCGCGGTCGTAGTAGCCGTCGGCGTAGGAGGGATGCGCGCCGAAGGGCACCACAGAGATCGCATCCACGACGATAGAGGGCAGGACCACCTGGAAGGGGTGTGGCGCAAGCTCGTCCACCACCTCCTCGACCGTCACGATTGCCTTCTTCGCGGACATCACGGCCTCCTTCTGGATGCCAACGATACCCCAGATCGCCACGTTCCCCCGCCGGTCGGCCTGCTGGGCGTGGATTATCGCGACGTCGGGGTTGATGGCCGGCACCGCCATCAACTCCTCTCCCGTGAAGGGGCACGTGACGGGCGCTATCGTCTTCGTCACCTTCGGGAGGTCGGTGCCGACGTACCCACGCAGCACCGCAAAGGGCAGGTTGGAGGCGCCGGCGACGTAGCGGTTCGCCATGCCGGCGTGGGAGTGCTCCTCGATCTCGAGCGGCCGCGGCCAGCCGTTCTCGACGGCGTCACGGAAGCGATGCAGGGATCCCACGCCCGGGTTGCCGCCCCAGGAGAAGACGAGCTTCGAAGCACACCCCATCCCGATCATCTGGTCGTAGATCAGGTCGGGCGTCATCCTGACGAGCGCGAGTTCGCGCCTCTCCTGTCGTACGATCTCGTGCGCGGCCGCGGTCGGGATCAGGTGCGTGAAACCCTCGAGCGCGACCATATCCCCGTCGCCTACCAGCCCTGCGACAGCCTCCCGCAAGCTCACTACCTCAGCCACGCCGCCTCCTCATGCACGTCACCTCCGCGGGGCCACGCAACGGCCCGCCTCGTCCCGTCTCCCATTGCTACTTCTGACCCCGCTGGCTATTCTGGCCTCTGCGGCGCTACGTGTCCATACCAGGTCGATCCTTCGGGTATACCGTAGTGATAGACGAGCGGATAGGAGATACTCAACCATCATGGAACACTGGCACGGTTTCGAGACGGCGCGCAACGTCGCGCAGATATACGAGACGACTATAGCGGACACCGCTTCCGACCTCTCGGCGCACTTCGTCACGGTGCCGGCCCGCTCGCTCGGGGGCACCGCCTACCTGTTCCAGGGACCGGACGGTCCCCTGGAGACGATAGGTCTGCTGCGCATCGCGGACGTGCCTTTCGGCGGCGTAGCCCGCAGCCTCGCCGCGTTGCTGGTCTCGGCGAACGTCGATGATTTCATGCGCAGGTTCGACCGGGGCTTCGAGGAGGAGACCAGGCACGCGAGCACCGAGCTACCCAAACCTTTCGTTTTCGCCGAGTACCTCACCTTCGCCAGGGTCGTCCCGTTCGAGTGGCCCTCGCTCGCCGCCGACTCACTCGGCAACATACTGACCGCCCAGGGTCACGGCGAAGCCGGCTACATGTACCACGAAGCGACGGGCACGCCCGTGCTCGCCGTCGCGATCCCCGCCGGCATGGTGATCTGTGGCTCCAGCCCCGGCATGGTGAACGCCCTCGAGGCGGGCCTGAGGCGAGGCCTCGTGGACCTCGTCAAGAGCCGCTCAGGCGAGAACCAGGGCTAGAACCGCCCGCAACCCTCCCTGCCAGGTGGCAGGGTTCACAAGCCGCGCTTGCATTAGACCCTTCAATAGCTAGCATCTAGGTGTGACACGCATCTAGTAAGGGGTTGGATTGTTTCCGACGAGGATCCTGTTGGCGACGGACGGTTCCCACGACGCGTCCCTGGCGACGGAGGCGGCGGTGGAGCTATCAAACGGCACCGGCTCAGAGTTGCACGTCGTGTATGTGGTATCAACGATGCCAGTGCTTCCCCACCCGCGTGCGGGGACTCAGACGCGGACCGAGGCTTATCTGCTCGAGAAGAGGATGCACGGCCTGAGGCTGCTCGAGGCCCAGGCGAAGCTAGTCGACGACCTCGGGGGAAGCATCACAGCGTCCCATTACAGGGAGGGGAAGCCCGAAAGTGAGGTCGTCGGCCTCAGCGAGGAGCTGGACGCCGGTTTGATCTTGACGGGCGGCCAGAAGCGCCCGTGGTTCGAGCGCATCTTTGGGGCGGGCTTCTCCGAGACCGTGCGCCGCAAGGCCGACCGTCCGGTTCTCGTGGTGAACCGGCGAGGCCTGAAGGGCACCACCGTGCAGAGCTAAAGGACTGAATTAGGAGTTGCGAATGTGATTCGAATTCACAACTCCTAATTCAGAGTGCTGTTTCCATAGCTTCCACGTTGGGCTCGCGTCCGGTCCACAGCCTCTGCGCCTGCACGCCCTGGTAGAGCAGCATCCGTTGGCCCGCGATAACGCGCGCGCCCCGGGCGTAAGCCTCCCTGACCAGTGCGGTCTGAAGACCGGCGCGGTACACCGCGTCGCAGACCGTCTTCCCTTCGTCCAGAAATGCGGCCGGGATCGGGAGCGGGTCTTCGTCCTTCATACCCAGGGCCGTGGCGTTTACGATTATCTCCGCCCCGCCTGCGGCTGCCCCGATCGCGTCGGTCGGATAGACCTCGACGTGCTCAATGCCGGCCGCGCGCAGCTCTTCCGACAGTCGCCGAGCGCGTTCGGGGCTTCGGTTGACGATCCGTAGCTCCGCCGCGCCTTCGCGACCGAAGGCGAAGGCAACAGATGCGGCGGCGCCTCCCGCGCCCAGTAAAAGGATGCTCTTGCCCTCGACGTCGACGTCGGCCTCGCGGCAGGCCTCCAGCAGCCCACTGCCGTCGGTGTTATGGCCGGTCAGTCTCTCGCCGTCGACCACGACGGTGTTCACGGCGCCGGAAATGCGAGCCGCCTCGTCCAGATCGTCCATCAGGGGGACGAGCGCCCGCTTGTGGGGGATGGTGGCGTTGAAGCCCCGGAGTCCCAGGGCGGCCGCGCCCCTGACCGCCCCGGGCAGGTCCTCGGGGGTAACCTCGAGGGCCACGTAGACGAAGTCCAGGCCTTCGGCCGTAAATGAGGCGTTGTGCATAGCCGGGCTGAGGGTGTGGCGCACGGGGTACCCGATCACGGCCAATAGCCGTGTGTGGCCGCCGATGGCAATACCTTGCGTCAAGCGCCTGATCCCTCCGGGTAGATCAACTTCCATGGGTCGCAAGCCTAACCCACAGCCGACGGTGGCCGCAACGATCAGAATTAGGAATGCGGAATGAGGAGTTATGAATTGGGGTTCCTACCGTCCCGCCGCGCCGGCAAGCCACTCAGGCTACCAACTCCAAACTCCTCATTCAGTCAAGACGTGTTCGACGTAGCCGTCCTTCATGAGCTGCAGGACTTCGTCGCCCGGCATCTCCCAGTACGTGGGGTTGAAGATCTCGACCTCGATAGGGCCCGTGTAGCCGGCTCCGTCTATCGCCGCTTTGATGCGCCGGAGCTCGATCACGCCGTCTCCCATCATGGCTCGCGACAGAACGGGGTTCGGGTTGGGAACCGGCCAGTCGTCGATGTGGAACCCGACGATGCGCCCCGCGGAACGCGAGATTTCGGCGTACAGCTCCGGGTCCCACCAGACGTGATAGGCGTCCACGGCCAGGCCGACGTGCGGCGAGTCCAGCCGGTCCAGCAGGTCGTTTGCGTGGCGCAGGGTGACGAGGACCGAGCGCTCAGCCGCGAGCGCCGGGTGCAGCGGCTCGACGGCGAGCCTCACGCCGCACTCTTCGGCGTAGGGGATCAGCGCCTCCACTCCCCCCTCGACCATCGCGCGCGCCGCGTCTATGTCGCGATCGGGAGCCGGCCCTGCCCGCAGCGTCAGGTTGTCCGCCCCCAACTCCGCGGCCTCCTCGAGGGCGCGGCGGTTGTCCCGCAATCTGTCGCGGCGCTCGGCCTCGCTCGCGGCCGGGAAGTCCCCGCCTACGTGGAGGCTGTGGACCAGCAGACCGGACTCGCGCAAGAGGCGAGCGGCGGCGAGGAGACCGACCTCGCCCACCTTGTCGCGCCAGGGCGAGATAGCCGGTACGCCGGCCTTCAGGCAGCCCTCCACCGCCTCGGGGAGGCTCCAGGACCGGGTCGTGATCTGGTTCAGGCTCAGACGCGAAACGTCATAGGCCGTGCTGGATCTCTGCAAGTAAACAACTCCTTGGACCGCTGGCGTCCAGGTCCATACGGGTAGAGTTGACAGCTGCCATTGTAGGTTAAGGTGGGGATCGGAGCATCCACGGAGTGCCCGAGAAGGGACGAGCGACGCGGTGGAGCTTGTAGGAAAGGTCGCCCTCGTGACCGGGGCCGGAGCTGGAATAGGGCGCGCGGCTGCCGTGCGGCTGGCCCGAGAGGGCGCGGCCGTCGTGGTGGCCGACGTGGACGAACGCACCGGTCTCGATGCCGTGGGCGAGATCCGCTCGGAGGGCGGGCGCGCGGCTTTCGTCTTCGCCGACGTGGCTTCCGAAGCCGATGCGTCCGGGATGGTCGCCTTCTCCGAGGCCGAGTTCGGCGGCCTGGACGTGCTAGTGAACAACGCCGGCGGCGTCTCGGAACCGTACTTCCCGGAAGGCGAGCCCGAGCATTGGGGACGCGCCATCGACCTCAACCTTCGAGGCGCGATGCTCGGCGTGCACTTCGGCGTCAGGGCCATGCAGAAGCGCGGGGGCGGCGCAATCGTCAACATCTCGTCCATGGGCGGGATAGGTTTCAAGCCCTACGATCTGCCCGAGTACGGCGCGGCCAAGGCGGGCGTCGTCCGGCTGACCGCCTCGCTTGGTAACCTCGAGGAGCGGATGGGCGTCCGAGTGAACTGCATCTGCCCCGGCTGGGTGGACACCCCCACATCTCGGCGCGGCCGCGACAAATTGACGCCCGAGGAGAGGCGACGCCTCCCAAACGTAATCCTCAGCCCGGAAGAGATAGCCGAGGCAGTCATGATGTTCGTCGAGGACGAGACGATGGCTGGCCGCGTGATGATCTGGCAAGAGGGAGAGCCCTGGCGGATCGTACCCCTCGACGCGCCGTACTAGAGTTGATCTACAGGTCCAGGAAAGCCCCTATTGGCAAATGGGGCCCCCAAAGCGAGACGCCTTGTGGGCATTTGCGCCGTGGTCCGGCAACGGCCAGAATGGCGGACGCGGGAAGGAACAAACATGAGACGGGAAGTCCGCGGTCGCGGCCAGCCGGGCATCCCGTTCGTCCCGCGGGCCGCGGTTCGGGAGAGGTATCCATGAGCCAGCAACAGGAGCGACAGGAACCCGGACACCCGGTCGACCCGGGCTTCGACCCGACCATATCGTTCCGCGGTCGGACTGAGCTATGGGGTGAGTGGACCCCGTAGCGGGTAGGGGCCGGGATGGCCTGAGGCGTCCGGGGCTCGAGCAACGCGACTAGCGAAAGGGGCTAAAGAGTGTCCGCGAGCGCAGGGGTTGGCAACGATGGGAGCGGTACCGCGACGAGATGGGTCGTGGTGTTGTGCTGGGTGGCTGTCGCGCTGGACGGGTTCGACCTCGTCGTGCTGGGGGCCGTCACCCCGGCGCTCCTGGAGTATGGGCCGTGGGGCTTGACGCCCCAGGCGGTCGGCGCGATCACCTCCTACGGTCTCGTCGGCATGCTGATCGGGGCGCTCACCATCGGCACGCTGACCGACGTCATCGGCCGCCGCAGGGCGATCCTGCTCAGCGTGACCGCCTTCTCGCTCTTCACGGGCCTGTGCGCGGCAGCCCCCTCGCCAGAGGCCTTCGGGCTGCTGCGTTTCCTGGCCGGTCTGGGTTTGGGAGGCTTGATCCCTACCGGCGCCGCGCTCGTCTCGGAGTACGCGAGCATGAGGCGCGGCAGCGCCTCGATCACGTTCATGATGACCGGCTACCACGTCGGTGGCGTGCTCACGGCGCTGCTCGCCATCCCGATCCTGCCCTCGCTCGGCTGGAGGGCGATGTTCGTCATCGGGGCCCTGCCTGCCCTCGTTCTGGTGCCGCTGATGATCGGGAAGCTCCCCGAGTCGCCGAGCTTCCTGCTCGCCCGCGGCCGCAGGGCCGAGGCGGAGGAGCTCGCGACCCGCTACGACATCGTACTGGAGGCGGATGAGGTGAGGGAGGAGGAGCAGCAAGCGTCCGAGGGAGGCAGGTTCGGCGCACTCAAGACCCTGTTCTCCGGCGGGTACGTGCTCGGCACCCTCGCCTTCTGGGCCGCGTCGTTCATGGGTTTGCTCCTCGTGTACGGGCTCAACCAGTGGCTTCCGACGATCATGCGCGACGCCGGCTACCCGCTTGGCGCGGCCCTCGCATTCCTGCTGGTGCTCAACCTCGGGGCCGTGATCGGGTTGCTCGCGGCAGGACCGATCGCCGACAGGTACGGGTCAAAGGTAGTCTGCGCCGGCTGGTTCGCCTTCGCGGCCGTCTTCCTGTTTCTGTTGAGCGTCCAGATGCCGGTCTCCTTGACGTACCTGGCCGTCACGATCACGGGCGTCTTCGTGTTCAGCGCGCAGGTGCTCCTCTACGCCTACGTGAGCAAACACTACCCCACCAGCAGCCGCGGTACGGCGCTTGGCTGGGCAGCGGGGATCGGGCGTCTTGGGGCCATCTGCGGACCGCTGTTCGGCGGTCTACTCGTCGGCGCCGGGCTCGCCGTGCCCTGGGGCTTCTACGCGTTCGCGATCGTCGGCCTGTTGGGGGCAATCTTTATCTCGCTCGTGCCCAGGTCCCCCGCGGAGAGCATAAGGCAGGCGCCTGCCGAAGCGGTAACGGAATGACGGGGGAAGATGCTCGGACGCGGGTCGGCATCGTCGGCGGCGGACCGGCGGGGTTGTTGCTCTCGCACCTCCTGCACCTGCGCGGGATCGACTCCGTCGTGCTCGAGCGCCGCAGCCGCGAGGCGCTGGAGGCGGAGATCCGGGCAGGCGTCCTGGAGCAGGGCACGGTCGACCTCCTGATCGAGACCGGCGTCGGGGATAGGATGCAAAGGGAGGGCGCCGTCCACCACGGCATCAACGTGCAGTTCGGAGGCCGCAGGCACCGCGTGGACCTGAGCGACCTGACGGGCGGGCAGGCGATCACGCTCTACGGCCAGCACGAGGTGGTCAAGGATCTCGTACGCTCCCGCCTCGATGCCGGCGGCCGCATTATCTTCGAGGCCGAGGGCTTCGAGCTCCACGACCTTGACTCCGAGGAGCCGAAGGTCCGTTACAGCAAGGACGGAGAAGAGGGGGAACTGCGCTGCGACTTCGTCGCCGGCTGCGACGGTTTCCATGGGGTGTGCAGGCACCACATCCCGCAGGAGTCGCGCACCGAGTACGAGCGCACCTACCCCTTCGGCTGGTTCGGCCTCCTGGTCGAGGCGCCGCCGTCCTCGGAGGAGTTGATCTACACGCTGCACGAGCGAGGCTTCGCGCTGATCAGCACGCGCTCCCCCGAGATCCAGCGCATGTACTTCCAGTGCGATCCCGAGGACGACGTGGCCAACTGGCCGGACGGCAGGATCTGGGAGGAACTGCAGACCAGGCTCGCCACGGACGAGGGATGGACGCTGAGCGAGGGCGACATCACCCAGAAGAACATCGTCCAGATGCGCAGCTTTATCTGCGAACCGATGCAGCACGGGCGGCTCTTCCTGGCCGGCGACGCGGCCCACATCGTCCCCCCGACCGGCGCCAAGGGCATGAACCTCGCCGTGGCCGACGTCCGCGTCCTCTCCCTGGCGCTTTCGGACTTCTACTCCTCCGGCAAGACGAACCTGCTCGAATCCTACTCGGAGATCTGCCTCAGGCGCGCCTGGAAGGCGAGCCGCTTCTCTTGGTGGATGACATCCATGCTGCACCGGTTCCCCGACGACGAGCCGTTCCAGTACCGCCTGCAGCTGGCGGAGCTGGACTACGTTATGTCATCCCGGGCCGCCTCGATGTCCCTGGCGGAGAACTACGTCGGCCTGCCCATGGAGCCCGCCCTCGAAGCGTCCGAATCCGAGCAGGCGGCGCCCTATTCCCCCGGTTCGAACAGCACGTAGGAGCGGGAGAACACCCGCACGCCTGGCTCCGCCTCGTAGCCCGCCTCGGCATAGAAGGCCGCCGCCTCGTCGTCCTCGACCAGCGCCTCAACGTACGACACCCCGCGCGAGGCGCAGCGCTCTCCCACCGCTTCGAGCAGCGCGCTTCCGACGCCCCGCCGCCGCGCGCCGGGTTCGACGTGGAGATCCTCGATGCTGGCGAACAGCCCGGCCGCGGAGACGCTGAGACGGTAGGCGAGGACGGCGACGCCGACCACGGTGCCCTCCGAGTAGGCCGCCAGGACGTCGAGCTCTCCCCTCTCCACGGCCTCCCGCAGCCGTTGCGCGAAATCTTCGGACAGCGGTTCGCCGTCCCTGAGAAGGCGTTCGAGCAGCCGCAACGGGCCCTCGAGCTCGGGCACGCCGGCCCGACGCACCTCGATCCCGATCACGGATCCGAGACCCCGGCCGTGATCCTCGAGGCGGCCTCGATTGCGGCCTCTATCTCCTCATCGCCGGCGTCGAGGTGCGTGCAGAAGCGCACGGTGTCGGCGCTCATCGGCGTCGCGAGCACCCCCTCGCGGGCGAGGGCTGCCAGGAAACGGTCGGCCTCCGCAACCTGGACGAGCACTATGTTGGTATCAGGCCGCTCGACGCCGTATCCGGCTTCGCGCAGCCCGTCGGCCAGATCTCTGGCCCGCTCGTGGTCTTCGCGAAGCCGGTCTACGTGGTTCTCGAAGGCGTAGAGGGAGCCCGCGGCGATGACGCCGGCCTGCCGCATCCCCCCACCGAAAGCCTTGCGCGCCCGCCGCGCCTCGCGAATGGTCTCCTCGCTCCCGGCTAGCAACGATCCGACGGGCGCGCCGAGGCCCTTTGACGAGCAGACCGAGACTGTGTCGGCGTGCTCGCACCATTCGCTTGCCTGGGTGCCGGTGGCGGCCTGCGCGTTGAAGAGCCTGGCCCCGTCGAGGTGGACCCTGATCCCCATCCGCCTCGCCTCGTCTGCCACCGCCGCGAAGTCTTCGAGCGGGAAGACCCTGCCCCCCGCGGTGTTGTGGGTGTTCTCGAGGCACAGCAGCCCCGACCTCGGGAAGTGGACGTTCTCGGGCCGCACGGCGTCGCGCAGGGTCCCGGGCGAGATGACGCCGCCTTCGCCGGGCAACGTCCTGACCTGCGCGCCGGAAAGCAGGGCCGGGGCCCCGGCCTCGTAGACGAAGACGTGGGCGCCCTCGTGCAGGAGCACCTCGTCCCCGCGGTTGGTGTTGACGAAGACCCCGATCTGGTTCGTCATCGTCCCTGAGGGCGCGTACAGGGCGGCCTCTTTGCCGAGCAGCCCCGCCACGTACTCCTCGAGCCGGTTGACCGTCGGGTCCTCCCCGAAGACGTCGTCGCCAAGGGGCGCCTCCGCCATCGCCCGTCGCATGCCCTCCGTTGGCCGCGTAACCGTGTCGCTGCGAAGATCCACAACCAAAGCTCATACCTCCAGAATCTTTGCCGTGATGCCGAAGCTGGTCTTGGCCACGTCCGCGAGGCCTTCTTCCCCGGTCTCCTTCAATACCCGCTTGCCGGCGTCTATGACCTGCGACGAGCCACGCGGCAGCGTGAACCCGACAGCCTCCGATAGTATGTCCATCTCCTCGAGCTGTCGCGCCCGCGCCACGACGGAGGCCGCGGCCACAGCCGCGTCGTCCTCCGCCCTCTTGCGCACCTCCAGACGCGCACCCGCCGGGACGAAGGGCAGCAGGCGCTCGCGGGCCGAGGCCGCGTACTCGTCCACGACGACGAGCTCTACCCCATCCCCGAGCTCACCCATGATCCCCGCGTCGACCTCGTCCAGCAGCCTGTTGACGTTGCCAGCCGACGACCTCCTGGCCTCGTACTCCCGGGGCGGCAGCGGCACGACGCTGCAGTGCTCGGGACCCACGATCTCCAGTATCCGGCCCGCCATCGCCCTGACCGCGGCCGTGCCGAGCGTCTTGGAATCCCTGACGCCAAGCCCCCGGAGCTCCTCCGCCACCCCCAGGCCCGAAATCCTGATCCCGGCCACCACGAGCGGCCCGAAGTAGTCGCCTTTGCCGACCTCGTCTATCCCGACCCTCGGCGTGCCGTCCAGGGCTGGTCTCGATCCGGCGCCGGTGCTTTTCGCGTCGCCGCGCCTCTCCTGACGCGCCGCCAGCCTGCCATCGAGGAGGTCCTTGAGCCCTGAACCTGGGCCCTGCACCGTGACCTTCCCCGTCGTGTACACGTTCAGGCGCGCCGCCTCCTCGCCGCGCTCGACGAAGTACTGGGTGCCGTAGTCTATCTCGCGGTCGCCTGCGATCCTCACGCCCCACTCGTCGAGCGCGCGCCGGAGATCCTCGGGTATCCCGTTCTCGGGGCTCACCTCACCTCGAAGCCGTCTAGGTCCCCGCCGGAATCCTCGAACTCGGCCTCGACGTCCTCGACCGTGGCGTGGGACGGACCTTCTTCGCACCACCGGATCATCTCGCGCACCTTCTCCGGCGCGCCCTCGAACAGCGCCTCGACCCTGCCGTCCGGCAGGTTCTTGACCCAGCCAGCGACGCCGAGTTGCTCGGCCTTTTGCCTGGCGGAATCCCGGAAGAACACGCCCTGCACCCCACCCGAGATGTAGACGTGTGCCCGCTCCTTATCCCCGCTCTCCATGCACGACCTCCCGGGTGTTGGACGATGCCTCGAACCAAGTCTAGCGCCTTTTTGGGCGCTTTTGCCCGATATGCTAGCCTAGAGCGGCCATGGAAGCGGGAGAGCGAGCAGCGGTCGGAAAGCGGGAAGTCGCGGGTACGGACGGGGACCCGCGCAGGGTACTGCTTACCGTGATCATCCCGACCCGCGACGAGGCGGAGAACATTCCCGCGCTGGTGCGCGAGATGCGCGAGAGCCTCGAAGGCATCGACTACAGGGTGGTCTTCGTGGACGACTCCAGCGACGAGACGCCCAGGATCATCAGGGAGGCGAGCGCGGAGGACGGCAACGTCACGCTTATACACCGCAAGGGTGCCGAGCGTGAGGGAGGCCTTTCCACGGCGGTGACGACCGGTATCGAGGCGTTCGTGCAGACGAGCGAGTACACCTGCGTGATGGACGCCGACCTGCAGCATCCTCCGGAGAAGG
Organism: uncultured Rubrobacteraceae bacterium; assembly: GCA_963800975.1. GTDB lineage: Bacteria > Actinomycetota > Rubrobacteria > Rubrobacterales > Rubrobacteraceae > JALYGY01. Next base: position 1,028,548 of record CAWDDB010000008.1, read on the forward strand.
CGCGTGAGATGCTCGAGCTGGCAAGGAGCTCCGACGTCGACGTCGTGGTGGCGAGCCGCTACGCCCGAGGCGGCAGCTACTCCGGGCTACCCGGGCCGCTGCGCCGGGGCGTCTCGGTAGGGAGCAAGTACCTGGCCCAGGTCGTCTTCAAGGAGGCGCGCAAGACCAGCGACCCGATGACGGGATTCTTCCTCGTCCGCAACGACGCCATCTCCGGCATCCAGTTCAGGCCGACGGGGTTCAAGATTCTGCTCGAGATCCTCGTCTGCGCCCCCGAGCTCAGGGTGATCGAGGTTCCCCTGGACTTCAGGGCGCGCCGCGCGGGCGTCTCCAAGGCAACGTTCTGGCAGGGGCTGGAGTACCTCTCGCACATGGGCAGCCTGTTCTGGTACGTGCCGTCGGCTGGGCGCTTCTGGAAGTTCGCCCTGGTCGGCGCCTCCGGGGTGCTGGTAAACAACATAACCCTGATCACGCTGGCCGAGTACTTCGACGCCAACAAGGTGATAGCCTGGATGTTCGCCGTGGGACTGAGCATCCTGAGCAACTTCCTCCTGAACAACGCCTTCACCTGGCGCGACGTGCGCCACTCCAGCAGGATCCACTTCCTCCTGCGGGGCGCCCTGGCCTACCCGGTCGCCATCATGGGCATCGGCGCGAACTTTGCCGTCTACTACCCGCTCCTGAAGTACGTGAGCGACGCTTTTCCCTACTACGTGCTCTTTAACCTGCTCGGGATAGCGGCCGGCACCAGCGTCAACTTCATACTGAGCTCGCGCCTGGTCTTCCGGCCCTCGAAACCCGCGAGGCTCGACCCCAGTACCCCGCCGGGCCGGATCGCCGAGGAGATGCGCCGCGAGCTCAAGGCGGATTGGGTCGGCCTGATCTCCACCCCCGACCTCGTCCCCCTGGGCGACGAATCACGTCACCGGCTCACCCCAGCCGAACGCGGCGTGATCGACCTCGTCCTCAAGACCGCGCAGCCTACCCTCACCGTCACCGGCCCTCAGCGTCTGCCCCAGGCCCGCACGAACGCCCGCTACGCCAACTCCCTCGCCGTCCCGGTGTCCCACCACGCCCATCCCGTCGGGGTCGTCTACGCAACCCGCAACTCGACCGAGCCGTTTAACGACGAAGACCTGTACTGGCTTATCGCCTACGCCAGCACGGCAGGACCCCTTTTCGTCCCTGACCCAAACCAGGACTGAAGGAATACGAATCCGGGGCGGTTCCGGCAGTCGCCGGAACCGCCCCGATCGGCCCCTCCCCGCAAGGGGCTCGCGTTGGGTCTCATCACCCCTCCCTGCCGATGAGACCCGTTGCGAATCTCAAACCTCGACCCAAGCTTTAGTACACCGAGCCCCGGTCGTGTGAGATCCGCGCTCTCGAAAAGCTAGCACCCTCAACCACACAACGCAACTAGATCCAATCCCTATACCTAAAGGGAAAACCAGCGAGAACAGGTGCTCAATACGATATGTGCGCGACCACAAATCTCGCAACACAACATCTTGAGCCTTCACCAGAATTCTAACCTGTTACGAAATTTACATGAACCATTGGTTGAGGTTCAGGTAAGTTTAAGGTCGAGGCTTACGTGGGTTGTCGGAGGTCTGGGGGCGCCCTGTATCGGGGTCGGGCGAGGGCGATTCTGTGTCGCGCGGGGAGATCCGCGCTTTATACTGGTCGGCATGAGGCCCATCTGCTTCCTCTCGGACTTCGGGTTGGGTGACGACTTTGTCGGCACGTGCAAGGGCGTGATGCTAAGCGTCGCGCCGGGGGTGACCATCGTGGACCTGGCGCACGAGGTTCCGGGGTTCGAGATCGAGGCCGGCGCCGAGATACTCGAGCACGCCACGCGCTACATGCCGGAGGATACGGTATATCTCGCGGTCGTTGACCCTGGGGTAGGGACGAAGCGGCGAGCGCTGGCCATTCGGGCTGGCGGAGGGGCGCTGCTGGTGGGGCCAGACAACGGTCTGCTCGTCCCCGCCGCCGAGGCGCTGGGTGGCATCTCTGGGGCCGTGTTGCTTACCGACGCTCGCTACCACATCCATCCGGTCTCCAACACCTTCCACGGCCGCGACGTGTTCTCTCCGGTGGCCGCGCATCTGGCGGCGGGACTCGACATATCCGAGCTGGGCGAGGCGGTGGATCCCCCCTCCCTCGCGCGCCTCACGCTGCCCGGCAAGCTGGCGGAGGGGGTCGGTGAGGGGGTGACGGCCAGGATCATCGCCGTGGACCGGTACGGCAACGCCCGGTTGTCCGTCTCTCAGGAGGAGTCGAAGCTCGAGTACGGCACCCCGCTCGGGGTGGACGTCGGCGACGGCGAGATGGCGGTCCGCTACGTGGAGACCTTCGGATCGGCCAAAGCCGGCGAGCTGATGCTGGTCCCCGATTCTCACTGGCGGCTGAGCCTCGCCATCAACAAGGGCAACGCGGCGCACGCGCTCGCGCTCAAGGTGGGCGGAACGGTTCGCATTACGCCCCGAGACGGACGCGCGGGCGATGGAGCCTGAGCGACGCCGCGAGGAGCCGTCTAGCCTGACGCCCGAAGAAAGGGGCCGGGTCACGCGCGCCGCCGCCCTGCGGCCGCTCAACGTGGTCGTGCTCGTGATCGGCGCCGGTGTCTTCGTTGCCACCCTCGCGTGGTGGGTGCCCGCGCTCGCGCTCGTCACGTACGCCCTGCTCGTCATGCTGGCCGCGAGGGACCCGATCTTCGCCCACCGCGTGCTGCGTGGCCGCGAGGCCGGGCCCGCGACTCAGGTAACCGGAAGCGCTGACGTCTCTCCCGAGCGTCGGGCCCGATGGTTGCCGCGGGGAGAGACGAGGGAGAAGGTCGAGGCCGCCCTCGTCGTCTACCGCAAGGTCGTCGTAGCTATCGAGGAGGCCGACGACGTGACCCGCGCCGTACTCGACGACGCGATCCCCAAGCTCCACGCGGCGGCGGGGCGCCTCGTTGACGTGGCCGAGAGACGCGAGCAGGCAGCGGAGGTGCTGCGCGACCTCGACAGACACGACACCGGCTCGTCGCCTGCGGGGCCTGGTGCCAGGGAGGGCGATGCGCGGGCCCTGCAAGAGAAGGTTCACGCGGCGGACGCAGAGATCTCCAAGACCTTCGACGGGTTTCTCGCCCTCCGTTCCAGGGTCGTTCGGGTCTCGATCGATAGCGGGGACCCGGAGAGGGCCGCAGACCTCAACACCTCCCTCGACGAACTCAACGCCCGCCTCGAAGCCTTGAGCGAAACCATGTCCCCTCCCGAAGCCCGCACTCAGGGGACGCCAAAGCCCCCCTGAAAGGCGACCGTCGAGGTAACACCCCCACATTGCCAACCCGAAGAGGCAACCACGCCCTTGCGGGCACGGGCGGTCGCATTCGCGGTGTCACGATTGGTCGAGTCAGCAACGCCGGTTACGGCCCCGGCTACGCGGGACGCGAGAGATCACTTGATGGTTATCTGCGGGAAGGGCTAGAGGAGGGCTTGCAGCGTGCCCGGTTCGGCTAGGCCGAACTCACCCGCCATCCGTGGCCTTCATCCTCATCCTCGTCCGCCTTCGGTGCGGGCGCCGGCCGTTGAACAGGTACCCCGTTCAACTCCTGGCGCGACTCCCCCACGGACACCAGGGAGTCCTGGAACCAGCCCTCGAGCTGTCCCATCACGCGATCCCGGTAAACCTCCGAACCGTCGGCCACCTCGCCGGCGTAGCGCTCGGCCCCGTCCAGTATCTCACCGGCCCGACGCTCCGTGCGCCGGCAGAGCTCCGTCTCCGGAGCCATCGCCTCCGCCCGGTGGTTCGCGTCCTCGACTATGCGCACGGCCTCCTCTTCGGCCGCCGCCATGATAGCCCCGCACTCCCGACGGATCTCCTCGGCTTCCGCCAGCTCAGGGGGCAACGATCCCCTTAGCTCGTCCAGCATCACAAGCACATCGGACCGGTCGACGACCGCCCGACCCTTGCGTATCGGTACGCCAGACGCGTCGCGGACGATCGCATCTAGCTCGTCCAACACCCCGCTTATGTACTGCATATCCTCTCTCATAGCGTCAACCCTAGCACGCTCGAACAGGCTACGCTAGGTTTTCTGAAAGTATTTTTCGATGCTTAACCTGAACTTCAGGTTGAATATTATCTAAAGGTTAAGTGTAATGCTGTCGCGGCCAGGAGCCGTCATCCGGGCTGGAGAAAGGTACGGATTTTTGCGGCTTAGGTAAGGGGTTTTGAGAGTTATCCACAGGGTGTCTCGCCAGCGGCAGGGTGAACCTGTTGGGCAGGTAAGGGGGGATCAAGCGGTCTCCACCCCTGCTTGGGCCGTTGTTGGGGTAAAGGGCTCGAACGTGGCGAGTCCGGCCGGGTCGAGGTCGACGCGAACGGTATCGCCGCTCTTGACGCGGCCGGCGATGATCTGCTTGCTGAGGGGGGACTCGATCAGCTTGCCGACGGCGCGCCTCAGGGGGCGCGCGCCGTAGCGTGAGCCGTAGCCTTCTTCGGCCACGCGCTGGACCACGGCGTCCGAGAATCGCAGGTCTATGTCCTGGTCGCTCGCGGTGTGGCGAAGGTTCTCGAGCAGGAGGCTCGCGATCTGCTTCAGCTCCGCGTCGCCAAGGGCGTGGAAGACGATGATCTCGTCCACCCGGTTCAGGAACTCGGGCCGGAAGAAAGTCTGCAGCTCGCGCACGAGCTGGTCGCGGACCTCCTCTTCGCGGCCGCGCATCTCCTCGGCGCCGGGTATGAGGTGGGCGCCCGCGTTCGAGGTCATGATGACGACGGTGTTGTCGAAGGATACCGTGCGCCCCTTGTTGTCGGTGAGGCGCCCATCCTCGAGGAGCTGGAGGAGCATGTTGAAGACGTCGGGGTGGGCCTTCTCTATCTCGTCCAGCAGCACCACGGAGTAGGGACGCCGCCGCACGGCCTCGGTGAGTTGCCCGCCTTCCTCGTAGCCGACGTAGCCAGGCGGGCTACCGACCAGCCGCGAGACGGTGTGTCGTTCCATGTACTCGGACATGTCCAGCCGGATCATGGCGTCCTCGTCGTCGAAGAGGTACTCGGCCAGGGCGCGCGCCAGCTCCGTCTTTCCGACCCCCGTGGGGCCTAGGAAGATAAAGCTCCCGATGGGACGTTTGGGGTTGGCGAGGCCGGCTCGCGCCTTCCTGACAGCCTCCGACACGGCGACCACCGCCGCGTCCTGGCCGACCACCCGCTCGTGCAAGGACTCCTCCATCGAGAGAAGCCGCTCCGCTTCGTCCTTCAGCATCCTGGTCACGGGGATGCCGGTGCGAGCGCTCACGACGCGCGCTATCTCCTCGCGTCCCACCGTCGCTTCCCTGACGCCGCCCTCCTCCAGCCAGCGTTCGCGGGCCTCCCTGTACTCGGCCTGCAGGACGTCGGCCTCAGCGCGCAGCTCGGCAGCGCGTTCGTAGTCGTGCTCCTCTACCGCGCCCGCGCCCTCGCGGGTGATCTCCTGCAGCCTGAGCTCCAGTTCCCGAAGGTCGTCGGGGAGCATCGTGGTCTCGATGCGCAGCTGGCTCGCGGCCTCGTCCAGGAGATCGACGGCTTTGTCCGGAAGAAAGCGGTCGGCGACGTAGCGGTGCGAGTAACGCGCCGCGGCCCGCAGGGCCTCATCGGAGATCTCGACGCCGTGGTGCGCCTCGTACTTATCGCGCAGGCCGCGCAGGATCTCGACGGTCTCCTCCTCGGTCGGCTCCTCCACTAGGATCGGTTGGAAGCGTCGCTCGAGGGCCGCGTCGGGCTCGATGTAGCGGCGGTACTCGTCGATGGTCGTGGCCCCGATCATCTGCACCTCGCCGCGGGCCAGGGCCGGCTTGAGGATCTCGCCGGCGTCTATAGAACCCTCGCCGGCGCCAGCGCCCGCGAGATTGTGCAGCTCGTCCACGAACAGGATGATGCGGCCGTAGGAGCTCTTGACCTCGTCTATGACGCCCTTCAGGCGCTCCTCGAACTCGCCGCGGAACTTGGTGCCGGCCACGAGCGACCCGAGGTCGAGCGAGATCAGGACCTTGTCCTTGAGCGCCTCGGGAACGTAGCCCCTGGCCATCTTCTGCGCGAGCCCCTCGACGATGGCGGTCTTGCCTACGCCGGGCTCTCCGATTAGCGCCGGGTTGTTCTTGGTGCGCCTGCTCAGGATCTGGAACATCCGCTTGATCTCCTCGTCGCGGCCGACGACAGGATCGAGCTTTCCTTCGCGCGCGAGCCGGGTGATGTTGCGGCCGTGCCTGCCCAGCAGGCTGTCCGGATCTTCGCCGAGGGCGTTCTCTCCCCTTACCCTGCCGAGGGCACGCCTGAGATCGGCCTCGTCCAGGCCAACCTCGCGCAGCACGCCGGCGGCCGTGCCCTCCTCCACGAGGACCAGCCCGAGCAGCAGGTGCTCGGTCCCTATGTGGTCGCTCGCGCTCCTTTCGGCCTCTTCGTCGGCGATCCTGAGGGCGTTGCGCGCGTTGTGGGTAGTCTGGACCCGCTCGGCCGAGACACGCGAGCGGGAGAGATCGTTGCGCCTTATGGCGTCGTTGGTCTTGGCCTGCGCCAGACCGAGGTCGAGGCCAAGCTCCTCGAAGACGCGGTGCACGACGCCCCCCTGCTGCGCCAGCAGCCCGAGCAAGATGTGCTCCGTACCGAGCTGGTTCGACCTCCCCCGCCGCACCACGGCGGTCGCCACGTCCAGAACCTCCCTGGCGTTCTGGGAGAACTTGTTCAGATCCACGCGACGACTCCTATCCCGCTCAACGGCTGTTGTACACGGCGAACCCGACGGCCGCGAGCGCGGGTATCACCAGGAACACCGGCAGGTTACCGTTGGACATGGCCACCAGCAGGCTCGGGACGAAGGCCAGGGCAACCGATACGCCGGAGATGGCCATTGCCGCGGGGCCGCCGTTGCGCCCGCCCGCGCGGTGGACGAACATCCCGGCAAAGTAGCCGCCGAGGCCAGACAGAATAAGGCGACCGAACCCGATCTGGGGCAGGACGAAAAAGACGATCGCCGCCCCGATAAGCGCGACCGCGGCACCCGCGAGCAGGCTCCTCGTGAGTCTGGCTCCCCTTCATAACGCCAGCCCGCGCGCCGCGCGGGAGCCTGGCGTCGTCGGGGCACTTGATCCCGACGTCGGTCGTAACCATGCACTCGGTACAGATCGGACGCCCGCACGTCGCACAGGAGACCCTCGTCTCCCTGTCCGGGTGCCGGTAGCATCGCATGGTCTCGGCCATCCTACCGTCCCTTCCGGTCCCGGCCGCTTGGCGCAATCTCGCCGCGCGGGAGCAGGACGATCTCTCGTTTGTAGCTGCGGTGCACCTCGGCGACTATTCCTGGCGTGCTCGAGCTCCCTGATGCGCGACTCCTCACGCAGCTGCCTGTTCTCTTCTTCCAGCCTGACGATTCGACGCTCGAGGTCTAGCACCTTCTTGACCCCGGCGAGGTTCATCCCCATCTCCTGCGTGAGCCTCTGGATGTAGCGTCCGAGCTCGACGTCCTCCTGGGAGTACAGCCGCGTGTTCTTTATGCTCTTGCGCGGGCTTAACAGGCCCTTCTGCTCGTACACCCGCAACGTCTGCGGGTGCACCCCGATCAGCTCCGAGGCTATCCCGATCATGAACACCGGCCGTTTGCCTAACCTCATGAGCCCACCCGTTTGAAGAGCTCTTGCCTGACGTCCTCGCTCCTCTCATCGGCGAGGGCCTCCAGTATCTCCCGCTCCCTCTTCTTTAGCTTCTTGGGCACCACGAGCCGCACCCGCACGATGAGATCCCCCCGCTCCTCGCTGCGCGCCCTGGCCTTGGGCGCGCCAGCATCCCGTACCTTGAACTGCTTGCCCTCCTGCGTCCCGGCCGGCAACCTCAGACGGACCGTCCCACCTCCCGGTCGTGGCACCCGTATCTCGGCACCAAGCGCCGCCTCCACGAAGCTAACCGGCACCTCAACCACGAAGTCGTCACCACGCCGCTTGAAAACTGGATGCTCCCCTACCCGCGTCACGACATAAAGGTCCCCCGCCGAACCGCCCTTGCGGCCAGCGCTTCCCCTGCCGGGAACCCGGATCTTCATGCCGTCCTTCGCACCAGCCGGTATCCTGACCGTGACCTGGCGCGCCGTGCGCAACCTTCCTAACCCGGAGCACCTGGGACACGGCTTCTCAACGATCACGCCGTCCCCCCCACACCTCCCGCACGGCTCCGAAAACGCGAAGAACCCCTGGTCCCGACTCCGCACCCCACGCCCCGAGCACTCGGGACACGTCCTCGGCGCAGTGCCCGGCGCAGCCCCCGTCCCACCGCAGTCGCCACAGGACTCCTCGACCGGCACGCTCACCCTGGTCGTGACGCCCTCAAGGGCATCGTTAAAGGTCAGATTCACGTTTGTGGTTACGTCTTGACCCTTGCGTAAAGCTTCGGCGGTGGGACCCGCGGAGCGACCGAACACGTCGCCGAGGCCGCCGAACCCTCCGAAGAGGTCCGAGAGGTCGGAAAAATCCGTGGTGGAGGCGCCCCCTGCTCCCGTTCGGGTGCCGCCTCCTCCCCCGAAGTAGGCGCGGGGACCCTCGTCGTACCGGCGTCTTTTCTCGGGATCGGAGAGGATCTCGTAGGCGTGCTGTATCTCCTTGAACCGCTCCTCGGCCCCTTTATCGTCGCGGTTCGCGTCGGGGTGGTGCTCGCGCGCCAGCTTACGGTACGAGCGCCTGATCTCCTCCTGCGAAGCCTCCTTCGAGACCCCCAGAACCTTGTAGTGGTCCTTCGTCTCCATACCCTAAGCCTGTCTCGCAACCACAACCTTTGCGGCGCGGATCGGCTTGCCGTTAAGCACGTATCCGCGCTGGAACGTCTGGAGGATCGTGCCCTCCTCGTGCTCGTCCGAGGGCTGACCCATCACCGCCTCGTGCACGCCTGGGTCGAAAGGCTGGCCGTCGGAGGCGACAGGAAGGAGACCCTCGTTGCCCAGAACGGCGACGAATTGGTCTCGGGTCGCCCTCACGCCGTCGCGGATATCCCCTTCGGCCTCGATAGCCCGGTCCAGGTTATCCAGAACGGGCAGCAGCTCCACGACGAGCCTCTCGGAGGCGGTTTCGAGGATGCGGGCGCGTTCGCGTTCCTGGCGCTTGCGCGAGTTCTCGAACTCGGCCTTCAGGCGGCGCAAGGCGTCCAGGTACTCGTCGCGCTCGCGCCTGGCCGCCTCCAGCTCCACGCTCATGGCCGCTAGCTCTTCGGCCGCGGCGGGCTCGGGTTCTGGTTCTTCAGGAACGAGCTCGGGGTCATCCGTGGTCGTTCCCCCATCGACCGGCTCTGCGCCGGGGATCTGGTCCTCGGGGGTGCCCTTGACCTCTCCGGCGTCTTCCGCCTGCTCCTCCCCGGCGTCCGGCTCGCGCCTGTTCTCTTCGCTGCTCAAGTCTCTCGTCTTCCTCCCGTCGGTGGTTCGGGCGGCCGCACCCGTGCGGCCGCCCGGCAGGCTACTTGCGCTCCTGGTCCTCTCGCTCCTGGTCCTCTTCCTCGTCCACGATCTCGGCGTCCTCGACCACCTCGTCATCGTCGGTCGGATCGGAGGAGGCCGCCTGCTGTTGCTCCTGGGCCTGGCTGTAGAGGATCTCGGAAAGCTTGTGCGAGGCGGTCACGAGAGCCTCCTGCTTGGCCTTGATCTCCTCTATGTCGCCGCCGGCGAGGGCTTCCTTGGTCTCCTTTATGGCCTGCTCTATCTCGAGCTTCGTGTTCGGGTCCACCTTCCCGTCCACGTCGTTCAGGGAACGCTCGATCGAGTAGACCAGGTTATCCGCGTTGTTGCGGACGTCGGCCTCCTCGCGGCGGCGCTGGTCCTCATCCGCGTGCGACTCGGCGTCGTGGACCATCTGCTCTATCTCGCTCTCCGAGAGACCGCTCGAGGCGGTGATCGTGATCCTCTGCTCCTTGCCCGTGCCGAGATCCTTGGCCCCGACGTTCACGATCCCGTTGGCGTCGATGTCGAACGAGACCTCGACCTGGGGCACGCCGCGCGGCGCCGGCGGGATGCCGACCAGCTGGAAGTTGCCGATCAGCTTGTTGTAGGCCGCTATCTCGCGCTCGCCCTGGTACACCTTGATCTCGACAGAGTTCTGGTTGTCGTCGGCCGTGGTGAAGACCTCGGCCTTGCGCGTCGGTATCGTCGTGTTGCGCTCGATGAGCTTGGTGAACACCCCGCCCTTGGTCTCGATGCCGAGGCTCAAGGGCGTGACGTCGAGTAGCAGCACGTCCTTGACCTCACCGGCCAGCACGCCGGCCTGGATCGCGGCCCCGATCGCGACGACCTCGTCCGGGTTTATGCCCCTGTGCGGCTCCTTGCCGGTGATCTCCTTGACCTGCTCCTGCACGGCCGGGATGCGGGTCGAACCGCCGACCAGGATGACCTGGTCTACCTGACCCCTCTGCAACCCCGCGTCCTCCATAGCGCGCCGGACACGGACCTGCCGTTGCCTCGACGAGGTCGGCCGTCAGGTTGTTGAACTGCGCCCTGCTCAGCGTCAGGTCGAGGTGCTTCGGGCCGTTCTGGTCCGCGGTGATGAACGGCAGGTTGATCGAGGTGCTCGTCGTCGAGGAGAGCTCCCTCTTGGCCTTCTCGGCCGCCTCGATAAGCCGCTGGGCGGCCATCTTATCCTGAGAAAGGTCTATGCCCTCGCTCTTCTTGAACTCCGCGACCATCCAATCGACGATCTTGGCGTCGAAGTCGTCGCCGCCGAGGTGGTTGTTGCCGCTCGTCGCCTTGACCTCGAAGACCCCGTCGCCCAGCTCGAGGATCGAGACGTCGAACGTCCCGCCGCCAAGGTCAAAGACGAGGATGGTCTGATCCTGCTCCTTGTCGAGGCCATAGGCCAGCGCGGCGGCCGTCGGCTCGTTGATGATCCTCTTGACGTCGAGCCCCGCGATGCGGCCGGCGTCCTTGGTTGCCTGGCGCTGCGCGTCCTCGAAGTACGCGGGCACCGTGATGACCGCCTCGGTCACCTCCTCGCCTAGGTAGTCCTCGGCGTCCCGCTTGAGCTTCTGCAGGGTCATCGCGGAGATCTCCGGCGGCGAGTACTCCTTGTCCCCTACCTCCACCCGTATGTCCCCACCGGGGCCAGACTTGACGTCGTAACCGACCCGCGAAACCTCTTCCTTCACGTCGCTGAAGCGTCTGCCCATGAAGCGCTTGATCGAGTAGACCGTACGGTCCGGGTTCGTAACCGCCTGCCTGCGAGCGAGCTGCCCAACCAGACGCTCCCCGCTCCTGCGGTCGAAGGCCACCACCGAGGGCGTCGTGCGCTCCCCCTCGGCGTTGGTGATAACCACCGGATCTCCACCCTCCAAAACCGCCACGCAACTGTTCGTGGTTCCCAGGTCTATCCCGATGCTCTTGGCCACCGTCTTACCTCCCGAAAAAGAGTCAACGTATCTAAATCGAGAGGAGTATAAAATCTTAGTGTGATATATACAAGTTTATGTGACGTTCCTTGCGTGGCGGTGGACGCGTGCGTTCGGGGCCGGGCATAGGGTAGGATTACGTCTCCGGAGGCGTTGGGCTGGGAGGTTCTCGGGGGTTTGGAAGAGATCATACTACTGGTAGACGACGACGCTGCGCTGTTGGAGGTAACTTCCATCGTGCTGGCGTCTGAGGGTTACAGGGTGTTAACGGCGGAGGACGGGGTCGAGGCGCTACGGCTCATGGGCCGGGAGACTCTGGATCTCGTGGTGCTCGACATCATGTTGCCGCGGATGAGCGGGTTCGAGGTACTGAAGAAGATGCGGGAGCAGAGCGACGTCCCCGTGGTGTTGCTGACGGCCAAGAGCCAATCGGTGGACAAGGTCGTGGGGTTGGAGCTTGGGGCCGACGATTACATCACCAAGCCCTTCGACACCAAGGAGTTGCTCGCGAGGATCAAGGCGATACTGCGCAGGTTCGGGCGCCAAGAGGGCAAGGACCGCGACGGGGTGGTCAGGCTCGGGCCGCTGGAGCTCGACCCCAACGGCTACACGGTCAGCCGGGAGGGCGAGTCGCTCGACCTGACGCCGACGGAGTTCAAGATCCTGGCGCTCCTGATGCGGCGTCCGGGGCAAGCCTTCACGCGGGCCCAGATCTCGGAGGCCGTCTCGACGGGCTCGCACTACCTCGCCAGCCGTTACATAGACGTCCACATCAGCAGGCTCAGGGCCAAGGTCGAGCCCGACCCGTCGAAGCCGGAGATCATCCAGACGGTCCCCAGCGTCGGTTACCGGGCCGCGAAGCCGGCCTAGCCACCTGGAGGACCAGGATAGATAAGAGGGACGAGCGAAGGTCACTCCTGGTGCCGGGCTTCAAGGCCCGCATCTTCGTCGCGCTCGTCGGCATCTCCTCGGTGACGAGCCTGATCATCGGGCTGGTGCTCTACTACTTCGCGCAGGACAGCCTCGTCGACGCGGAGAACAGGCTGCTCGAGCAGCGCTCCCGCACGGCCAACGCGGGCGCCCAGGACTTCCTGGAAGGCTTGCGCAATCCGGAGGACCAGAGCCTTCCCGAGCCGGAAGCGTACGCGCAGGAGATGGTTCGTACGGTGGCGGACCCGACCGGGCTGGAGGTCCTCTACGTCGGCCCCGACGGTGCGCCCCTGGCGGCCCGCGACGGCTTCGGAGATCCGCGAGACCCCGACAAAGCCTTCGCCTCGCTCGGCCTGAGCGAGGCGACGATCGGGCAGGTGGCGGCGTCTCGCGGGGGCGAGGGCCGGCTGGTGATCGGCGGGGGATCGGACTACGTGGCGGTCTGGCCTCTCGCCGACCCCGGGAGCACCTCGAGGGGCGTCATGATCTACGGCGTCCCCCAGGACCAGCTCGTGGAGACGCTCGCCTTCCTGCGCTACGGCATCCTCGGCGCCATACTCACGAGCGTGTTGCTGGCCGGGGCGGCAAGCTTCCTCCTCACACGCCAGGTGACGCGCCCCCTCTCGGAGACCAGGGACGCCGCCATAAGGGTCGCCTCGGGCGATTACACGACCACGGTGCCTGTCAAGAGCAGGGACGAGCTCGGCGAGCTCGCCCGGGCCTTCAACTACATGGCCGAGGAGATCGAGCACTACGTCGGGGAGATCCAGGAGCAGAAAAGCCGCCTGGAGGCCGTGCTCGAGGCCTCGCCCGAGGCGCTCGTCACCACCGATGCCGACGGGCGCGTCACGATGGCCAACCCCGCCGCGGCGCGCCTGCTCGGCGTGCGCCTCTCGGACAGGGGGCGCACGCTCGAAGACCTGGGGACGCCGCGAGGAGTCTTGCAGTGCCTGCGCGAGGCCGCGGCGAACGGGGTCGCCGTTCGGGAGGTCGAGCTCGAGGACAAGGCCTACTGGGCATACGCGGCCCAGATGAACCGCGAGGAGGGATCCGCCGCGGACAACGGCAGGTCCGGCGATGCCGGCATCATCCTGGCCGTGAGGGACATCACGGAGCACCGCTCGCTCGAGAGAGCCAAGACGGCCTTCGTCTCCGACGTCTCGCACGAGCTCAGGACGCCGCTGACCACCATTCAGAGCGCCATCGGGTTGCTGGAGCGCGCCCGCGGGAGGCTAGATCCGCTGGAGCACAGGGCGCTCGAGCTGGCCGACGGGGAGCTACAACGCATCCGGTTGATGGTCGAGGAGCTGCTTACCCTGGCCCAGCTCGACGCCTGGCAGTACCAGCTCGAGGTCGGTCCTACGGACCTCAGCAGGATCGTCCAGACGGCCATGGAGTCCATCGAGTCCAAGTCCGCGAGGTTCGGCATCGAGGTCCACTTCGATGGCGCCGCAGAGCACCGCTGCGTGTGCGACGCCCAGAAGCTGTACCAGGTCTTCCTGAACCTCCTGGACAACGCCATTAAGTACTCCGACCCCGGCGACCGCGTGGACGTCGCGATCCACGAGGAAGCACTGTCTTTGACCGTGGTAGTGCAGGACACCGGCGTGGGCATACCTCAGGAGGACCTGGACCAGCTCTTCGAGCGGTTCTACCGGGTGGACAAGGACCGCTCGCGCGCGACCGGGGGCAGCGGCCTCGGTCTTGCCATAAGCCGCCAGATCGTCGAGATGCACGGCGGCGAGATCCTCGTGGAGAGCGAGATCGGATCCGGCTCCACCTTCAGGGTGCGCCTCCCCAAGGCCCCCATCTCGCGCTCAGCAAGCCATGCGCTTTAGGGAGACCGTGCGAGCATTACCCCGGGTTCGGAAACATCCCGCCGGGACGTCTCGATGGGCCGGTCGGTGCGTCGTCGCGATGGTGGCGTTTATCGCGACTATCTCGTTCGCGGTTGGGTGCCTGCAAACGGGTGAGGAGATCACCATACCGCCCCTGTCTGCCGCGGGTGAGCGGGTGGACCCCGGCCTCGGTCCCGAGGCGCAGCCCCTTAGCTTTGGGCCCGGCTACAAGGGATCCCCGAGCTGGAGCCTACGCGGTAATCGGATAGCGTTCACCGTGGACGGCTACGTGGTGGACAGCCCCGTGGGCGCCGGGGAATCTCGCCGCTGGACCACCAGGGACTTCGTGGCAGAGGACGTCGAGTGGACCTCCGAGAGCAGCCTGGCCATCTTCGGCGCAGCGGGCGGGGAGTCGAGGTCCGTCTACCGCGCGAGCTCCCGGGCCGGTTCGCTCGGGGTCGAGGAGGCGATCCCGAAGGCACTGGCCATGAGTCCCGGGCCAGGAGGTGAGGGTCTGCTCGTCGGCCTCCGGACCGGTCCGGGCGAGAGTGGGTTGGCACTTCTCAGCGACGGCGGCGCGCTGGAACGGGTCTACACGGGCGACATAGCAGGACGCGTCGCCGGGCTATCGCTCTCGCCGGACGCGCGAAAGGCCGTGCTCTCGGTGCGCGGACCCGGGGATCCGACCCCCTCCGAGCTGCACGTGTTCGACCTGAGGGGAGGCCAACACCACAGGATTGCCCGCCTGAAGGAAGGACTGGAGATCATCGGCGCGCCGCAGTGGACGCGGGAAGGCATCTGCTACATCGTCGGGAAAGAGGCGACGCAGCAAGGCGGGGGCGCTCAGCCGCTCTACGGCCTCTACAGCATCGACCCCGACTCGGGCGATACCGAACCGACGCCGGGGGTAGGCAAGGACTTCGTCGCCGCGAGCATCCGGGTCTCGCCCGGCGGCGATAGCCTCGCGGTCATCGGGCGCCTCGACTCGAGCGCCCCCATAAACCTCTACGTTCTCGATATGGCCGCCCAGGAGCTCGACGACCTGACGGTCAACGAAGACATGGAGATAAAGACCGGGCCAGACGACCTCGCCTGGTCCCCCGACGGCGAGAGCGTCGCGATCGTCGCGCGCGGCGCGCCCTCGCCAGAGCCCCGCGTGCGAGCCGCGCCCAAGAGCGCGCTCCTGGAAGACTTCTACAACCTCTACGCGGTGCCCGTCGCAGAACAGGGGGCGATGCGTTGAAGGAGGCGGCGCTATGGATCTCGGGGGCGGCCCTGGCCTTCTTCGCGACGGCCGGTGCCTTCCTCCTTCTCGCCAACCTGGGCACGCAGCCGACCGAGAAGAACCTTACCCCCGACCCGCGCCCGGCCGAATCCGGCCCGGCCCTGGATCTTGTGCTGGATCAGGGCGGGCTCGAGGAGCTGCGGGCGTTCCCTGGGCAGGCGCTAGAGATCGACGTGCAGAACACCGGCGACGAAGACCTTTCGGGCGTGAACCTGACCGTCGAGGTCTCCTCGGAGAACACCGCCCTGTCCGACGCGAGCTACTACCGGGAGAACCTGGACGAGCTGCCCGAGGGCGATTCACTGCCCGTCCGCTTCTACCTGGACCTCTCACCCCCAGGGAGCACCACAGGCGCAAGCTCCACGCCGACGGCCGTCCGGGAACCGCCCCGCAAGATTATCGAGGTGCGCGCCACAACCCCCGAGGGCGCCACCGCCATAAAGACGGCAATCGTGCCTGTTTGAGAGCTCGTCGCGGAAGGTGTCCTTCCGCGACGAGCTCTCAGCATGCTACGCCCGGCTGACCGCCAGGCTTCGCTTTCAGCAAAGAGCTTCGCCTTGCTCCGAGCGCAAGCTGAGGAGCCGCTCCCGCAGGCGAAGCCGAGGGGGCGGCGTACTGACAAGCGAGCCCCTTAGGGCGATGCGTGCTGACAAGGCGCGACAGCGCCGTGCTGACAAGCGGAGGCGAAGCCGGAGCGTGCTGCAAGCCGCCTACCGCGGTAGGCGGCTTGCTCTAGGTGTGCCCGTTCTGGGGGTCTGTCGCGCTGACGAGGGAACCGGGCGCGGGGTTTGGCGCCTTGAGGTTCGGCAGCTTGACCCGGTCGACCAGACCGCGCGCCAGCTCCCCCACCTCGACGGCGCTGCCGAGATCCGTGCGCACCAGCGTGTAGGGGCTACCCCGGTGCCACCCGCGACGGATCGGCCTCCAACCGCTCTCGACCAGCAGCTGGGTCGGCGCGTGGTGGGAGGTCTCGTGGTCGCTGGCGATGGCTTCGACCCTTACGACGCCGCGGTGCTTGAGATCCCGCAGCATCCTTACCAGCAGTCGTCGGCGCGTGCGGCCGTCTCCGGCGACGTGGGCGAGCAGGACGGCCCCGTCGTCGAGTGGTCCAACGGGAAAGTCCGAGGCGCGCGGCAGGTGCTCGTTCGGCCCGTACACCACGAAACCCGAGGTGTCCTCGCCACGTCGCACGACGAAGCCGGACGTCCCCCAGGAGGCGTTGACCTCGTGGAACCACTCATCCGCGGAGGACGTTCCCCCGGTCCAGTGCGAGACCGCGGCTTGCAGGCCGGGTATCCGTCCCGCCTCGTCGGGGTAGATCTCTCCCACGGTTGGTACGAAGGAAGTCGGTTTCAAGGGCCCGGTCTCAGGTTATGGTCCCCGTCGTCGTCTCGGGTAGGGTCGAGGCTCTGCCTCAGCCTTTCCCGGGTCTTGCGCACCTTCTTGCGCAACTCGTCCGACCTCTCGGCTGGCTCCTCCTCGCGCGAGACGTCCCGCAGGTAGGGCCGCTGCGTCGGAGAGGGCGCCGTTTGCGCCGGCGCGTCGGCGTCGGGAACATGGTCGGCCCCTTCGCGCGCCTCCGAGATACGCTCCTGCATGCGTTCCTGCGCCTCGAAGAGCGACTCGCGGCTCCGCTCGCGAGCCTCCCCCGCGCGCTCCTTGATGGAGCCCCGCAGTTCCCTGCCGCTGCGCGGAGCGAGCAGTATGCCGGCGAGTAGCCCCGCGGCCCCGCCGAGCAAGAAGCTTCTCAGCCGCTTACTGTCGAGCACCTTCGTCTGCCTCCTAGGGACATCTTCGCTCATTCTAACCGCTCCCGGCCGGGGTTATCGGGACGCCGTGCCTGGGGGTGGCGGCGTCGAGCAAGAAAGACGAGGAGCGCCCGCCCGCCCGCTCGGCGATCCCAGAGACCCTGTTCGTCACGATCTCGACCGCCGCGTCCGAGGTGTTCTCGATGGAGAGGTTCTCTACCTTCTGCACCCCCGTGCGGCCGGCGCTCTCGACTATGTAGTCGTGGATCTTGCGTATCTCCTTGAAGTACGCGATGTACTCCTCGGCCGGGCGCCGCATGGCGGTGCCAAGCGCGCGGATGTAGAAGCGCGAGCGGTGCAGGTTCTCGTCGGAGAGGTACACCACGAGCTCGCAGACGTTCGGGTGATCCCGGTAGCGACCGAGGATGACCTCGGGCACCAGGTGGACCCCCTCGATGACCAGGTTCGTGCCCTCCTTGAGCCCCCTGTCCACGAGCGCCTCGACCCCGACGGCGACCTGGGCGGCCTGCTGCCTGAACCCGAAGAGGACCGCCTCACGCTCCTCGACCGGCACCCTCAAGTCCTCGCGCTCTATACGGTAGGAGCTCTTGTGGAGTATGGGGAGCAGATCCGGGCTTATGGCGCGCCTGAGGACTTCCCGGATCGAGTCCGTCCCGATGACGCTCTGGATGTTGAGGCGCCTCGCCACGTCGGCGGCGAGGGTGCTGGTCCCTACCCCGGTGGCCCCGCCGATGAGCACGACTATCGGCTCGGTCGACTCCCGCAGGATGCGCCACTTGTCGAGCCTGCCCACGACGATGGCGTCCTTCTTGACGAGCTTGTCGCGGACCCTGGCAAGGACCTCCTCCTCCTCGACCGTGTAGAGCTCCTCGGCCAGCAGCTCGGCGCGAACCTCGCTCGCTATCTGGTGCGCCAGCTCCGGCTTGGCACCCGCCTGCGCTAGCGTCTGCGCCAGGATGCCGCGCGAGAACGGCGTCTCCCGATCCGCCCTGACGACCTTGATATCCCGCTCTTCCATAACACCCCCACAGGCGTCCCTAGTCGCCGAGGATGCGGAGGCCCCCGAACTTCCTCCCCCGCCGCCTCCTCACCCGGTAGTAGAAGAACAACACAAACGCTACCAGCAGCAGCGGCACGAACGGCAAGAAGAGGCCAATGACCCCGCCCGCCAGCGCCACCACGTCCTCGATGATGCTCATGAAGGATGTCGAGACCCCCGCCGATGCGACCTTCGCGGAAGGCCTCAGGACCACCTTGGCCACGGCGACCGCGCCGGCGATCGCCGCCCCGGCCACCAGCCAGGGCGCCAGCCCGGATCCCAGGTCCGGCGCGAACGCCGCGAACAGCGCGGCCCCGGAGGCCGCCCTGACCGGCACCATCGCGTAGCCGAAGCCCGGGTCGAGGGCCGGTATCTTGTCCAGCGCGATCTCGAGCACCGCAAGCCCCGCGAGCACGCCCGCGACCGCCCACCACCCGCCTGGGTCGGCGTAGGCCACGGAGGGCTGCGAGAGCCCCGCGGCGGCGAAAAGGGCGACAAGCGCAAGGGGCACGAAGGCCCTTACGCCGGCGACCGACGCGAGGCCGATACCGATGCCCAATACGAGAACGTTCTCCATGGTGAACATTATATCTTAGAGGCTCCCTGAGCCCGTTCAACTCGGGTCTCTACCTGAGCTATACTCTTATGGTTTCACGGCGTAGCGTTCCACTAGTTCCGGAGGATTTTCTTGTCGCAGACGGTCGGGATGGAGAAGATTGTCGCGTTCTGCAAGCGACGCGGCTTCGTTTACCAGAGCTCCGAGATCTACGGCGGCATCCGCTCCTCCTACGATTACGGTCCGCTTGGCGTGGAGATGAAGCGAAACATCAAGGAGGAGTGGTGGCGCGCCGTCGTGCACATGCGCGACGACGTCGTCGGGATAGACGCCGCCATCATCATGCACCCCAAAGTATGGGAGGCGTCGGGGCACGTCGCCGGCTTCAACGACATGCTCGTCGAGAGCCGGAGCTCCGGGCGGCGCTACAGGGCGGATCACCTCATAGAGAACGCCACGGGCCAGGACGTCGAGGGGCTCTCCCCCGAGAAGCTCACCGAGATAATCCGGACCGACGACCGGATAAAGGACCCGCTGGACGGGGGGCGAGACTTCGCCCCGGTCAGGCCCTTCAACCTGATGTTCGAGACCTTCACCGGCCCCGTCAAGGGCCCCGAGAACGTGGCGTACCTCAGGCCCGAGACGGCGCAGGGGATCTTCGTGAACTTCAAGAACGTGCTGCAGACCAGCCGCGTCAAGGTGCCGTTCGGGATAGCCCAGATCGGGAAGTCTTTCAGGAACGAGATCACGCCGGGCAACTTCATCTTCCGCACCCGCGAGTTCGAGCAGATGGAGATGGAGTTCTTCGTCGAGCCAGGCACGGACGAGGAATGGCACGAGTACTGGATCGGGGAGCGCTTCGGCTGGTACCTGAACCTCGGCCTGCGGGAGGAGAACCTCCGCAAGCGGGAGCAGACCGACGACGAGCGGGCGCACTACGCGACCCGCGGCGTCGACATCGAGTACAACTTCCCGTTCGCGGGCTGGTCCGAGCTCGAGGGCATAGCCAACCGCACCGACTACGACCTGAAGAAGCACCAGGAGTACTCGGGCGAGAACCTCTCGTACTTCGACCAGGCATCCGGTGCGAGCTTCGTGCCCTACGTCGTCGAGCCGGCGGTCGGCCCCGACAGGGTGATGCTCGCCTTTCTGGTTGATGCGTACACGGAGGAGGAGGTGCGCGGCGAGGAGCGGACCGTCCTCAAGCTCCACCCTCGCATCGCCCCGGTCAAGGCGGCCGTCTTACCCCTGAGCAAGAAGGAGCCCGTCTCCACCGTCGCCAAGAAGCTCTTCGACGACCTCAAGGGCGACTACCGCCTGTTCTACGACGACTCGGGCTCTATCGGGCGCCGCTACAGGCGCCAGGACGAGGCGGGCACCCCGTTCTGCGTGACGGTCGACTTCGACACCCTGGACGACAAGAAGGTCACCATCCGCGACAGGGACACGATGGAGCAGGAGCGGATCCCCATCGAGGCCGTGCAGGAGAGGCTGAAAGCCCTGATCTCGGGCTAGAGATGGCGAACTCCCAAGCCGATAGCCCTGTGGGCGGTGCCCCGCTCCCTCTCGACCGCCTTCGAGCGGGTGTTCGTGGAACGAGACGACATCGAGGTCCTGCACGAGCCGTTCTCCGCCGCGTACTACTACGGCGCCCGACCGCCTGAGCGAACGCTTCGCCGACGAGGCCCCGAAGCCCCGACAGCACCTACGAGGACGTGCTGGCCGAGGTCTTCAAGCCGCGCGAGAAGCGCCTCTTCCTCAAGGACATGCCGTACCAGGCCAAGGCCGTGATGAGCCCCGAGTTCATCAGCCAGGTTCACCAACACCTTCATCATCAGGGATCCCAAGTACGTGCTCTCCTCGCTCCACAAGATGTGGCCGGACTTCACGCTGGAGGAGACCGGATACGAGCAGATCTACTGGGCATTCAAGTACGCCGAGCAAGCCGGGGATGATCCCGTGGTCGTCGACGCCATGACCTTCTCCGAGAACCCCGTCGGCATGATCTCCGCGTACTGCGAGCGCGTGGGCCTGCCGTTCAGGCCGGACGCGCTCTCGTGGGAGTCTGGCGAGGTAGAGAAGTGGAAGAGCTGGGAGGGGTGGCACGAGGCGGCGCAGCAGAGCACCGGCATCGAGCGCGCGGCACGCCGGGATCCCGACCTGCCCGAGAAGCTGCAGGAGGCCTACGAAGACTGCCTGCCGTACTACTATGCCCTAGCCGCGCACACGATAGCGCCGGATTAGGCCTGAACGCCAGGTCCAGGACACCGGGCCACGGGGGTCGTCGCTGACGCCCGTGGCCCGGTGCCTGTAGCCTACCTCGGTTAATCTTCTGGGATCTCGCTGTAGACCATGTTCAGGTTTATGCCCTGCGATCGCCGGTAGAGCCTGAAGCCCACGTACATCGCGAGGGCAATGGCGTAGAGGACCAGCATGTAGATCGAGGGACTGGCCATTGTTCACGCCGTAGAGGTCGTTAAAGAACCACTGGTAGATGCAGAAGATCAGGAACCCGCCGAATGCCGCCGCGGCGACCGTGATCAGGGGTATGCCGAGGACGTTGTAGCGCGTGATCGGGGAGGCGTTGTAGATGTCGGGCTTGAGCCAGGGCATCAGCGCCGCCGAGACAGTCGAGCCGAGGAAGGTGATCGCGATGACCAGCACGGCGTCCAGAACGTAGGTGGCGAAGTTCTCCCCGAACGCGTACATGTAGCTGATCGGGATCGAAGGGATCAGCATGAGCAGCAGCGCCGCGTAGGGCACGCCGGTGCTCGTGGTCCTCGAGACCCACTCGGGAAGGACCCGGTCGAAGGCCGTCGCGAAGACGACGCGAGTCGAGGAGAGGAACACGGACCCGACCCACCCGAAGAACCAAAGCGACATCACGGCCACGAAGAGGAACTGCAGGATGGGGCTCTGGAAGAGCATGGCGGCGAGCAGCCCCGGGTAAGGCCACGCCGCGACCGGGACCTTCGCCGGCCCAGAAGGCCGCGTTCGCCGCGTAGTAGAAGTCCCAGCCGAACGTCTTGGCGAAGAGCAGGAGCAGGACCGCGGCCGCTAACGAGGTGAACAGGAGAGCGCCCGCCATCGCGTAGATGTTCTTGCGGAAGTCCGAGGCCCCGCGCACCTCGCCGTAGAGCGTGGCGCCCCAGTTCGAGTACAGGTTCCAGAACGCGAGGAAGGGGATCAGGAGCAGCGTTCGGCCCGAGGGCGGAGCCCGTCTGGAGGCCGCCCGCGGCCTCGCCAGCCTGGACGGTCTGCTGGTAGGCATTGCCGCCCGCGCCGAAGAGGACCTGCGCCTCGCGGTTATAGGCGGAGACGAAGTCGGCGTTCGAGTTGACGAGCAGGAGCACCACCATGACCGCGAGCCCTACCAGGCCGCCGTAGAAGCAGAACTTCTGGATGCGGGCGTAGGCGCGCATCCCGAGCGAGACGTACACCGAGGCCAACACGGCGACGACCATCGAGGAGACGAAGAGCCCCGTGGCGCTGCCGAAGAAGGCGACGGTCCCGTCGAGGTTCGCGATCGCGGCCAGCGGCACGAAGACCTCCTTGTTCAGGAGGTCGGCGTAGATAGGCACCCAGTGCCACAAGATGAACCACCAGCCCGTCACCGCGAGCACGAAGCCGATGCCGCCGCCCAGGACGCGACTCGTCCACACGTAGTCGCCGCCAGCCCGGGGCATCACCGCGATCAGGGACGCGTAGGTGACGGTCTGGAAGATGAGGTAGAGCCCCGCCAGGATGACGGCCATGATAAGCGAGCCATCCGGCACGAACGGGGCGTAGGACAAGCCAAGCAGGCCAAGCGTGATCAGGTTTATCGAGAATGCCGCGTAGATGAAGCCGTCCCACACCGACCAGCCGCGCAGCAAGCCGGTGGCCTTGCGCTGGAAGAGGTCGTCGGTGCCCGAGCTGCCTGTGTTCGTCGCCATGAGTATTTCCCTCCCTTATCCGCTGGTCAGGATGAACCGCTTGACCTTCTCTTTGCCGTCAAGGTCCACGACCGCCCCGAGCAGCTGCCCCTGCTCGTAGGAGCTGCCCGGGTTGATCGCGAGCGTGCGCCCGATCCTGGTGTTTCCCCTGGCCTCGTGGATGTGGCCGTGCAGCGAGAGCGCCGGCTGACCCTCCTCGATGGCCTCCTTGACGGCCGTCGAGCCGACGGGGACTATGGAGCGCCCGCCGTGCTTGGGCCGCAGATCCTCGGTAAGCTCCGGCGCGTCGTCGAGGCCCGTCCCGTAGGGTGGGCAGTGGAAGTTGTAGATGGTCTTCTCCGGCGGCGCGGTAACCTGCGAGGTCATCTTCTTGAGCCTCGCGGCCAGGTCTGCTCGTCCTCTTCCCTGTAGGTGTCCCACGGCGTGCGGTTCGACCAGCCGGTCGAGACCATCTGGTAGCCGCCGAACTCGACGACCTCACCCTCCGCGAGCCGCACCCGCTTCGCGGAGGAGATGATCTCGTCGACCTCGAACTGGTCGTCGTTTCCGGGGCTGACGAAGCACTCTATCCCGGTCCCCTCGAATTTCTCGTCCGCCATCTGCATCCAGCGCTCGACGGTGCCGAGCATCTTCTCGTGGAAGAGCTCTTCGCGCAGGTCGTCGTCCTTGCCGAGCTCGGCAATCTCGTCCGGGGTGGTGCGGAAAGGGTAGTAGCCCCGGCGCCCCACGGCCTGCTCGAACTCCTTGACCTCGTCCTCGCTCGTGAAGTCGTAGCGGTTCTCGAGCAGCTCCGCTTGCCAGCGGCCCTGGCCCTGCTCGACTATCGGGACGAGCGCCTTGCCCGTCATGTCGCCGCCCAGGATCATGACCTTCGCCTCGTAGTGCTTGCCGGCGTTGAGGAACTTCTTCCAGCAGGTCTCCGAACCGTGGATGTCGGTGGCGAAGAAGATGCGGGACTCGGGTTCCCGGTTAAAGAGTCTGGATATCATGGCTCAGGGTCCTCCCTCTACCTCTTCGGGTAACTCGTACCAGCGCTTGCGGTCCCCTATCTTGGCCCGCATGCGCCAGCCGAACGGCTTGGGTTCCTCTTCTATGCGCGCAAGCAGTTTCTCGACCCGCTCGGCTATGCGCCGCTTGCTCTCCTCGGGCAGGTCGTAGCGGCCGACGTGACCCTCGAGCGCCTCGAGGTTGGCGGTGAAGGTTCGCCACAGACCCCAGTCGGCCGCGCACAGACGCGCGATCTGGGCGCCGTTTATCGCGTCGCCGTCGCTCTCCTCGACCGGGTGGTCGTGCAGCAGGGCCAGCGCGTCGCGCACGTCCTTCTCGTTTAGCTGCACGATCTGGAGCTTGGTGAGCAGCAGCTCGGCCAGTGGCACCGTGACCGGCTCGAGCGTGAGCCGGTCGCCGAAGGGTATCTCGTGGGACATGCGGAAGGTCCCGACAAGCACGTCCACCTGCCGATCGTTCTCCCTGTCGAAGAAGAGCAGCCGCTCGCGGCCGTTGATGGTGTTGAACCGGGCGTGGGGCACGTAGCCCACGGCTTCGAAGAACCTCTGCGCCTCCGAGGCTCTTGCCCTTGGGTACGATCCAGTCCAGGTCAGCGTACTCGCGCTCGAAGGCCGGGTTCAGACCGTCTCTGGCCCGCAGCCTGATGGCCACCCCGCCAAGCAGTCTGAGGGTCGCGTCGCGCCGGTCCGCCTCCTCCGCGAGACGCACGGCCTCCTCGACCACGTCGGGCCGCGTATCGCTCATCGTCGCACCACCTCTCCCCCTGAACTCTCAGACCGGGCTCCTCCCCCAGAGCCGTTCACGTCCCACGTTCCCTTTGCCCGGCCCCCGCGTTTCGGGGGCCGGGCTTCGCTTGCGAAACTTCGATTCTCCTAGCCTGCTTCCTTGGCCGCCTGCACCCAGGGCTGGACGGCGTTCTGGTTGTCCTTGAGCCAGTTGCGGACGCCCTTCTCGGGGCTCTCGGCGCCGGCGTCGATGATCTCCGCCTCGATCTCGTTGACCTGCGCCTCGTCGAGCGAGATGGCCTTCAGGAAGGCGTAGGCCTGCGGGTCGTCGTCGGCGAGGTCCTCGTTGACCACCGTGGTGATCTGGGACGGGTCGTCGAAGGCGCCCTGCAGGTTCTTGGGATCTTCGAGGTAGTGGAAGTCGTACTCGTTGTTCATCCAGTGCGGCGACCACCCCAGGAACACGATCGGCTCCTCGTTCTGGTAAGCCTTGTCCAGCTCGGAGAGCATCGCCGCCGTGCTCGACTCGACGAGCTTCACGTCCAGGTTGTACCCGGGGATGACCTCGTTCTTGATCACGGGGTGGAAGGATGCGCTCGGCTCGATGCCGGTGATCTCGTCCGTGCCGGCCTCGTCCAGCTCGGCGATGCTCTGGATGTCCATGTAGTCGGGTACCGCGATGCCGTAGGCGGTCTGGCTCTCGTACCAGGGCTCGAGCAGCTCGACGTCGTTCTTGATCTGGGACTTGTTCAGGTAGTTCTCGTTGTTCGGCAACCACACGTCCTGGAACGCCTGGAGGTCGCCGCTGGCGACGCCCTGGAAAAGCGGTCCGAGCTCCAACGGGCCCTTGATCTGGACCTCCTGGTAGCCTAGGTCATCCTCCATGACCACCTGGGTCAGCGTCGAGACGGCGATGTTCTCGTTCCATCCGATGCTCCCTAGCGTCAGGGTCTTGTCCTCGGAGGAGCCGCCCCCTCCGCCCCCGCAGCCCGCCAGAACTAGCGCGGCAACTCCAACGGCGAGGACCAGCGTCAACAGCCTTTTGCTTGCGTTCATCTACCTTCCTTCTGGAGCCAGCAATGTCAGTGACTTGAGGCGCATCAAAGTACGTTCAGGGCCCGCGGCCACGATGCCTCCCGTCGCTCATGCCGTGCCTCCCTTCGCCGTCGGCGGAGCGTCGCCGCCAGCCTTGGCCGAGCGGAACGTCGCGAGAACTCCCTTGCCCCTCTCCATGCCCCGGGTGATACGGTCGAGGATAACGGCGATGATAACTATGCCGATGCCGCCGACGAAGCTGAGCCCGACGTTGAGCTGACCCAGACCCTGCAGTACCGGGACCCCGAGGCCCCCCGCCCCGACCAGCGCGGCTATGACGACCATCGAGAGCGAGAGCATTATGACCTGGTTCACCCCGGCCATGATCGAACGCACCGAGAGCGGCAGCTCCACCTTGAGGAGGGTCTGCCACGGCGTCGCCCCGAACGCGTGCGCGGCCTCGACCGTCTCCTTCGGGACCTGCTGGATGCCGAGCATGGTCAGCCGAACCGCGGGCGGCATGGCGAAGATCACGGTAGCTATGATGGCCGGGGGGTTGCCGATGCTGAGCAGGACCACGACAGGCACGAGGTACACGAACGCCGGCATGGTCTGCATAAAGTCGAGTATCGGGCGTACCGTCGCCTCGACCCCTCGGTTCTTGGCCGCCACTATCCCGACGGGTATCCCTATGATCAAGCAGACCACCGTCGCAGCGAGGACGAGCGCCAGCGTGATCATCGCCTCCTCCCACAACCCCAGACCTATGATGAACACCAGGCCCAGCACAGTGAAGAGCGCAACCCTCCACCCCGCCAGCAGGAAGGCGAGCACGGTCAGGATGCCGACCATCACGAGCGGCGGGGGGGACATCAGGATGAAGTTCAACACGCCAACGAAGCCGTCTATGACCTCAGTCAGGGGATCGAACAGCCAGTCGAAGTTGGTGGTTACCCAGTCAACCCCGTTCTGGGTCCATTCGGCGAGCGGGATGCGAGGAATGACGTCGCTCTGCGCGAGGGCAAACATACTCACTCACCCCTCTCGTTAGGTCCGGCACTACCGGCATCCGAGACCCCCACGCCGCTGAAGTCTCCGCTCCCCTCCTCGTGGTGCTCGGTGCTCGTGGTAAGCCCGGCGATGAGCGAGCCGCGCACGATCACGCCCTCGAGGTTGCCCTCCTCGTCCACGACGGCCACCGGCGCGTCCCCGTCTTCCACGAAGAGCGGTAGCACCTCCCTGAGCGGAGTCCTCGGACCGACCCTAGGCGCGCCCTGGTCCACCGCGCTGCCGAGACTCTCCTCGTTGCGCTCGGCCAGCCGGGCGACCTCCTCGGCCTCGCAGAGCCCCGCGAGGCGCCTGTCGCCGTCCACCACGAGGACGTGGGAGAGTCCGGCCTGCCTCATGCGCCTGAGAACCACCGTGGGCCCTTCGCTCGCGTAGGCGATCTCCTTGGGACGCACCATCACGCTCTCGGCCGTCCGTACCTTTGCGTAGTCCACGTCTTCGACGAAGCGTTCCACGTACTCGTTCGCCGGCTCGGTAAGGATGTACTCCGGCGTCCCGAGCTGCACGATCTCGCCGTCCTTCATGATCGCGACCCTGTGGCCCAGCCTCAGGGCCTCGTCCAGGTCGTGCGTTACGAAGACGACCGTCCTCTTGACCTCGCCCTGGATGGAGAGGAATAGGTTCTGCATGTCGCGCCGGATCAGGGGGTCGAGCGCGGAGAACGGCTCGTCCATGAGCAGTATCTCCTGACCCGTGGCAAGTGCCCGCGCCAGCCCAACCCGCTGCTTCATGCCGCCGGAGAGCTCGCCGATCTGCTTGCCCCCCTGCCCCTGCAACCCCACCAGGTCAAGCGTCTCGGACGCACGCTCCCTGCGCTCGCTCGCGGCGATGCCCTGGATCTCGAGCCCGAAGGCGACGTTGTCCAGGACGCTCTTGTTCGGGAGCAGCCCGAAGTGCTGGAAGACCATCCCCATCTTCTTGCGCCGGACGTCCCTGACCTGCTTCAAGGGCATGGCGGAGACGAGATCCCCGTCCAGGTAGACCTCGCCCTCTGTCGGCTCGATCAGGCGGTTTATGAGCCTCAGAAGCGTGGACTTGCCGCTACCGGAGAGACCGATGATGACGAAGATCTCGCCGCGGTACACCTCGAAGTCCGCGTCGTAGACCCCGATGGTCGAGCCCGTCTCGCGCTCGACCTCCGCCTTGCTCTTTCCCGAGCGGCGCATCTCTAGCGCCTGGCGTCCCCCGCGACCGAACACCTTGGAAACCCGCTCGGCCCGGATGATGGATTCCCGGCCCCTATTGTCTGCTTCCGTGGCTTCCCCTTTGGTAGCCTACAATCTATGAATGCGAGACTTACCGCTCGCACTTTTCCCGCCGGCCACAGCAATCACGCTTGCAACCGCCGTTTCGTCCGGTCGCGGTTCCGCATGATATGCGCTTTCTGAACTCTATTCAACTGAACGTGCCGTTAGGACTTTTGATCGCATACATGCTTTGCACCCCAAGAAACACCCGAAACCACGGTATGCTTTCGCCTTCTCTTCGCAATCGAAACCGGCCACCGCCATGAGTCCCGGACGGTGGTACGCGCCGGAACCGTGGTTTACACTATCCACGCCTTGCGCCTGTAGCTCAGGGGATAGAGCACCGGTTTCCTAAACCGGGTGTCGGAGGTTCAAATCCTTCCAGGCGCGCCAACAAAATTCCTGCAAAATATAGGAAAAAACGAAAGCCCCGGTTTAGCGCCGGGGCCCTACTACACAAATACACCAACGCGGCTAACCGAGCGCGGCGTCCATAGCGTCGGCGGAAGTGGCGCCCATGTCGGGGAGTATGTGCGAGTAGACGTTCAGGGTAAGGCTAATGTCAGCGTGGCCGAGAAGCTCCTGGACGTACTTGGGGTTGACGCCCTGCTTCAAAAGTAGCGTCGCACACGTGTGGCGGAGGTCGTGGAAGCGGACGGCGGGCAGACCGGCGCGCTGCAGGAGGGCCTTGAAAGAGCGGCTGAGGTTGCCGCCGGATATGGGCGTTCCGATGGCAGAGGGGAAGACGAGCCCGTGATCTGACCAGAGCCCGGCCCTCTGCATCCTCTCTTCTAGCTGGCGCTTGCGGTGCTCCCTGAGCGCCGAAATGGCTCTGCGAGTAAGCCGGATGCTCCGGCCTTTGCCGCTCTTCGGGGCCTCGAAGATCCAGCCGCCCTTCGGCTCGGAGAGCGTGCGGCGTACCTGTAGCGTCCCGGCTTCGAGGTCAAGGTCATCCCACTTGAGCCCCTGCAATTCCTCGCGCCTCATGCCGGTGGTGACGGCCACGACGTAGAGGGCTTCGAGCCGGTCCCCTCTTGTGGTCTCGAAGAGCGACCGGACCTGCTCGCTATCCAGGGGGCGTATCTCCTCTCTCCGAGGCCGTGGGGGCTTGACCAGGCTGGCGACGTTGCGGGGTATCAGCCCGTCGTCCGTGGCCTGTTTGAGCGCCTTGCTCAAGGTCCGGTGGATGTGGAGCACGCTGCGGGGCGGGGAGAATAAATATGGGCGGCGTGGGTAGCGGCACCTGGCACAGGTTCGACAAGAAGACCACGACCGGCGAGTGTCATGGCGTCGACGTGCGCTATCTCCACAGGCAGGGCTTGCTGACGCCAGGACGCTGGTTCTCATTGGGCTGGTCACGTGCCGGTAGGGAGAGTGGCTCCATTCGAGGCGTCGTAGATGGTTCCCACCCGCCTGATAGTGTGACCTTCCTGTACCGTCATCGGAGCGGGGTAGGTGCAGAGTGGGAGGATGTGCAGGAACCTGTGCTGCTGACCTGGACTGCTTGCAACTTCGGAGGAGAGAGGCCGTGGTTCATTTGCCCTGGAGCGGGATGCGCTCGGAGGGTAGCCATCCTCTACGGACCGGGGCGCTACTTCCTGTGTCGCCACTGTTATGACCTCAGCTATCAGAGCCAGCGGGATAACGCGATGTACCGGGCTGCTCTACCCGGCTCGAGCCGAGGGAGTAGCCGGCGACGAAGACGATGAGCAAGGCGGCCCCGATGAGGAGGGCGGCGAAGGCAAGTTGTGTCCTCATTCCCGTCTCCCTTCGGTGGGGTGGGTACCGGTCTATGGCGAGAAGCCCGCGCCCGGTAGGGGGTCAACGGAGCAAGCAAAAGGGGCCGGAGCCCCGTCGAGGCTCCGGCCCTTATTCGTAGGTAAGGGTCGCCGTCGCGTTAGGTGCGGGACCCACGACGCCGCCGCCTCCTGCGCCGCCGCCTCCTGCGCCCGCGCCCGCTCCTAGAGTCGGCCCTCACGGAAGACTTGGCCGGGGCCATCTCGGTGAACTTCGCCATCTGTGCTTCACCTCCTACGCTGTTTCCTAGCCACGCTGCTTC
This sequence comes from uncultured Rubrobacteraceae bacterium, assembly GCA_963800975.1. Classification (GTDB taxonomy): domain Bacteria; phylum Actinomycetota; class Rubrobacteria; order Rubrobacterales; family Rubrobacteraceae; genus JALYGY01. Next base: position 1,058,412 of record CAWDDB010000008.1, read on the forward strand.
CTACGCTTCCTATTGTGGGAGGCGTTCGTTGGAGGGTCGTTAGGGGCGGGTTAGAAAGCCCTCATTCCCCAAACTTCCGAGAACCCTTCTTACCGGAAGGTGGGCGAATAGGCCCATCGAGAACCGTTGAGGCGGGTACCACCCCGGTCGCGCTACTTCGCCGCGTACACCAGGACTTCCCCGGCGGCGAAGGTCGGGCTCGGAAGAACATCGCTCAGGTTGTGGCTCACCCACTCTTCGGCCCTCCTGTTGCTCTCCTCCGCGCTGTGCTGGTCCTCGAAGAGGCTCACCGAGCCGATCTCGCCCTGCCCGGCGTTCAAGACGAAGTAGGCCACGAACCCCGGCGTCTCCCGCATGATGGGCACGAAGCCCTCCTCGACCCGCCTGGCCACCTCCTCGACCGAGCCGGGGTCCACCTGGTACTGCCGTATCGCTGCGAACATCCGATGCTCCTTCCTCCTGTTCACCCGATGCACCGCTGGTGCTACCAGAGACATACCCCAAGGTGGTCATCGCGTAACGCCCGTTACGTTCAAAAACGCCCCGATGGTGGTAATAGGAGTGGTAGGGCCAGAGCAGGCCCGGCCAGGAACGGAGGACCCATGACCTTGATCAGGCTGCAGAGGCACGAGCATCCCGCTCCACCGCACCACGAGATCCGCCAGACGATGGTCATCGACTCCGGGGAGAACATCGTGGGGGCGGTGGAGAACCTCTACGTGGAGGAGGACGGCAGGCGGCTGCGCTTCCTGGACGTCGTCACGAGCGGCTTGCTTGGCCTGGGAAGGAAGCACCACCTGGTCCCGGTGGAAGCCGTGAGCGAGGAAGACCCGGGATTTATCAGGCTGGGGGTGGGCCAGGAGACCGTGGAAAGCGCGCCGACCTTCCCGAACCCGCGCGTCGCGCCGGAGGAGGAGTACCGGCGCGCCATCCGCGAGCACTACGGCTACGGTTAGAACAAGCCCGAACTTCCGAGAACCGGTCTTCCACGCACTTCGGTGAATAGGGCCGAAGCCCCGTTGGAGGCCCAGCTTGGCGGTATCAGGCAGTCGAGCGGCTTGCCTGGACTGGGTCGGTGGCGCCAAGCACGCGACCCCAACGGTCTTTGGCCCTTACGACGACGTACGGCTCGGCGGTGCGCGCCAACATGGCCATCTCAAAACCGTCCCAGGGGACCGATCCCAACGACTCTAGTCGGTTAGGGCTTGGGTCTGCGAGCACCTCCCAAGTAGCGACCTGCGTGGCACCGTTCCAGCTAGCGTAGACGCTAACCTCGTCTTCGGAGGTGCGTTCTGCTGTGGCAGCAAGCTGGTCGCTAGGGTCTGCATCCCACGGGAAGCGGAAGGCCCGGTAGGATTTGTTCTCGGGGGCCAGTCTGGCATCGAAGAGCAGTTCTCCATCTTTGCTGAACTCCGAGAAGCCCAGTGCCCTGCCCCAACCGATGAACACGTTGCCGTTCGGCAGCACCTGCATGTTGCCTGCTGCGTCGGCGAAGTGCTTCTCGGGATGGGTGTATTCGCGCACCAGCGTTGCGCTCATCTTAGCCTCGTCGAGTTCCAGCACGATACCCCGGGACTCTACTACCGCTTCGGGGATGCCGTTATGAAATATCGTGGTGCCGTTATCGAAGATCGTGATGGTACCGTCGGGTTGGCGGCGGGCGTCGTGCTGGTAGGCGAATCGGGCTCCCAGGCCCATCTCGAAGTCGCTCTTTTTGCCGCCCAAACGCCAAATGACCTCACCGCTCATGCGGTCGATCTTGTAGATGGCGGAGGTTTCGCGGGCGGAGACGAGCAGGTTGTCGTCGTGGTCCACGTCAACAGAGTTGATGTGGAAGTAGTCGATGCCGCGGTAGTGATCCTCCGAAGGCGTGACGTAGGTCTCGTCGACGGCTACGTGCTCGAGGCTGCGCCATTCGAAGAGCACCTCGCCGGTCTCGATGTCAAGCTCCTGGACGATACCTTGCCACGCCACCCCGCCCTTCGGGCCGCCAACCGAGGAGAGGTCCCAGGGCACAGGGTTGTAGATCGTGATAAGCGCGGTGTCTTGCGGGCCGATGAGGAACTCGTGGTGGTCACCGTTGTAGCCGTTGCCCGCACGGAAGCGCTTTATCTCGCGGTAGGAGCTATCGAAGATCACGTAGTCGCTCGGTATCTCCCCCCAGGTAAGGACGGGTCTGCCCCGGTAGGTCTGCACCTGGAGGTTCATCGCGCGCCCATGCGTGCCATGCACGGGACGGAACCACACCACCTGCCCGCCATCGTTGAGGATCATCGAGCCGCCTTGCCCGGCGCCGCCTTGCCCCGGAGTGATGAAGATGTAGCCGTCGGCAGTGTCGTGCGCTTGCATGGTCACATCAACAGCGGGCGGGCTAAGGTCCGGGCGCGAGCGGAAGTCCCACGCGCTCCGCGACGGTTTGCAGGCTGGCGCGCTCATCAACGCGATCCACGCGGCGCCAGCGCCCACCGCTTTGAGAAACCTGCGTCGTGTGAATTTATTGGCCATCGCAAGAATCCCCGCTCCGTTACGCAACCAGCGCAGCATAGCGGGCTCGTGAGGGTCGGCGCATCCCTCATATGGCGTATCTTTAGCGTTGCTAGGACGTCGCTAGCTCGTTGCTAGTGGGCAACCTTCCGGGAACACCTCTTCTTCTAGGAAGTCGGTTGAATAGGGCCGCCCGAGGACCCGGATCGCCCTGCTAAGATCTACAGGCGGCACGAGCACGGAGCAGACGGCACATGATCGAGCGCATCAGGACGAGTTGGCGGATCTTTGCGGGCGGTAGGCCAGGTCTGCGCTTCAGGGAGCGCTACCGGCTCCGCCAGACGCGGGCCGGAGGGCGTAGTAGGCTCCATCCCGCCCGCCTGTTGCCCCTCGCCGGTGGCGCCGCGCTTATCGTCCTCAGCGCCTTCTTCGGGTGGCTGCCCGTCCTGGGCTGGGGTACGGCCGTCTTGGGGCTGGCCATGATCGCGGGCGAGTTCTACCCCGTAGCCCGCCTGATGGATCGGCTGGAGGTGGACGCCAGGATCCTCCTCAAGCCGCTCGCCAAGAAGCTCGCGCGGCTGCCCGCCTGGGCGCAACTGTCCGCCTCCGTCGGGGTCGCGCTCGCGACCTTCGCGTTGGTGTACGGGCTCTACTCCGTCGCCCTCGGGGGCTAGAGGGTACCCGCCGGCCCAGGCCACCGATCCTCCTCGCTTGGCGTTACCGAAGCGTTACCGAACGTTGTCCTCGGCGTTACCCGGTTGTCGTCGTTTCGTAACCCGCCTCCGTCATAGTGCCCACCATACGGAGCGCGAAAGAGGCGGTTCGCTCCGGCGAGCAAGGGCGGGAGGACGGCATGGCGCGGGTGGCGACGATCTTCTTGGCGGTGGCGGCTACGATGGTGGTGCTAATGGTGATGCTCTCCGCGGGAGCGGCCTTGGCCGTTGCCCCCATAATCGGCACCCACGCCGGCGAGCAGCTTGAGGGGACGAAGAAGGCCGAGGAGATACGGGGCCTCGGGGGGGAAGACGAGATCGTCGACGGCCGGGGCAAGGACCTCGTCTACGGCGGCGACGGGGCGGACAACCTCATCGGACATGGACGCGACGCCTCCGTGGACCGCTTCCACGGCGGCGCGGGCAACGACACCGTACAGTCGCGCGACGTCCCCGCCTCCAAAGACCGCGTCCGCTGCGGCCCCGGCGTGGACCGCGTCTACGCGGACAGGGCCGACGTCGTCTCCGGCGACTGCGAGAAGGTGACGATCAGATAGGCGACAGGCGGGGGTGCCCTCCACGGGGGCGTCGGCCCCCGTCGACAAGCCCCCGAAAATTGCGCCCAGCGACTTATCTCGTAGCTCGCACGCGAGTCTATGGGGTCCTCGACCTCCCTACCCCGGTCTTCGACGAACTCTTGGGTGAAGGACCGCGCCGACCACTCCATCCGCGGCCCGACCGAGCGGTCCCACCATGTCTGTGGCGTCGTCGCGCGTGTCGCTCTTCCTGAACCCGTCCGAGGTGGCCGGTGTGATCGTCACGGAGGAGTACGGCACACGACGTTGACGTGGATCCACCCCGAAAGCCGCCCGTCGTGCAGCATGTCTCCGACGCCGAGTGGCGTCGTCGCTACAGCACCAGAGTCATCCGAGGCAGCCGTTCACGTTCGCCAAAGCTTCGTCCAGCGTCCGGGCGGGATCGCCGACCACATCTGACCCGCCCCCGGCCTCGAATCGGAGGGTGACGGCGTAGCGGCGGGCTTTCGCGCTCTTTCCGGCGTCCAACACCTCTACCCTCACCTCCTGCACGCTACCATCTGAATGCTCCCTGATGCCCTCGAACACCTTTACCTGGGAGGTCTCGGTCAACCCTAGAGCCTTCTCGATGCGCCCGATGGTTTCTGTGGTACCCACGACTGCCACGCTCCTTCTTTTTTGTTTCGAGTACCGCTTACCTTACCCCGCACGCCTCAGTCCGTAGGATGAGCGCTGGACCCGCCCAGGAAGCGCGGGAAGATGAACGAGGAGCTGTAGCCGACCGCTACCTCACCCGCCGACTCGAACGGTCCTCCGGCGTCACGGCGGCGAGCACCAGCCCGAGGCCGGCCACCAGGGCCGCCAAGAGGCCCAACCAGCCACCCACGAGCGTCCAGGCGAACAGGCAAACGGCCATGGTGGCCAGGAGCGCCCGTACGCTCTCCCAATCCCCGGAGCCCCCCGTCTCCCGCGACGGGACGACGGGCCATCGTGGGGGCTCACGCGAGTTCCCCGAGCACGGCGGGGACCCGGCCCTCGCCCGGCCTCAGAGCCAGCGCCCGACCGCCACGAGCTCCTCCGCACGCCTACCTCAAACGTCGCGGTCCACGATGCCCGTCTTGCTACCCACAGGCCGGAGGCGAGGCGCGCATTCTCCCGACCACGACGAAAGCCGAAGCTGGTCGTCACCGGCGGCCCTCGCCAACGCGTTCCGGTCCACGCCCCGCGCGCTGAACACGGCCACCGCCGAGCCGTCGTCCCTGCGAATGAGAAGCACGTCGGGGTCGTACTCCAACCGGTAGCCGGTCGGCAGCGCCTCCGCGCTCCTTCGGGGGTCCAACAACGCCAAGAATTTCGTCACGCTTTTGTCTCCCGCGTATAGGCGACTGGTACGCGATCTGACCTCCGTCTCGGCACTTGGGATACGCCACGTCTCGCGGCCGGTGCGCCACGACACAGCGCGACGACACACCGACATCTCGGAGCTCCCGAGGAAGCGGGCTAGAATCGGACGTAGAGATGGACCCGCGCGATGAGATACGAGAGCAGATAGCAGAGCAGATAGCAGAGCTAGAGAGCCACCGCCTTCGGCTGGAATTGCTGTCCCAGAAAGCCCTGACTCGCGGCGGGCCGGATGCCGAGCGCATCGAGGCGCAGGCCAGGGCCAAGCTGCGGGAGATAAGCAACAAGATAAACAACCTCAGGGCCTCGCTGGAGTAGTCAGATACCTGCATATCTATCCGGCCGTACAGCGTCCTGAACCTTCGCCACACCATGCAACTTGCCCCGGGACGGCGCCCAAGGACGTCCTGGGCCATCTGCACCACCGGTATGCGGGATGCTGGATATGACCTTCCGAGAACAGGCCTTCTACGCACTCGGGTGAATAGGGGTGGCGCGAGAGCTACATGGAGTCCATCCCGGGCGTCATCCCGCCGAGCAGAGCTGCTCCCAGTAACACCACGCCGCCCGCCACCATGGCGACGCCCAATGGAAAAGCGATGCGGTGGCTGTTGGCGAGCGTCTTCTCGGCGAAGATGATGGCCGCCGCCGTGAGCATCCAGGCCAAGTTCATCATCCCCAGCGCCACCAGTCCAACCATAAGCCCCGCGCAGCAGCCCAAGCAGTCGATGCCGTGCATTCCCCCAAGCCGCAGCGCGCCGCTTGCCCCGGAGCGCCAGTTCTGCATCAGGAAAGAGAGGGGGGTGCTGCAACGAGCGTGGCAGATGCGCTTAAGCGGCGTGAACTGGTAGATGCCACCGACCACGAGGAGCATAGCCGGTAACACCGTCGCCAGCGAACCCGCGCCTTCGGCGAACAGGGCGTAGGCGTACACCGGTAGCCCCGCGATGGCCCAGACCGCGATGTAGCCCGCAAGCAGGGCCACCATGCCGATCCGAGCTTGGTCAGAGCTAAGGCGGTTGCGGGAGATGGTGCGGTAGAGCAGGATCAGGGGCAGCGTGGCGGGTATCATCATGGCCACCATCATCGCCGTCCAACCCGAGAGGAAGAGGGCGGCTCCCGCGGTGCCGCCCATCGCCATGCCCCCCATGGCGCCACCCGTATTGCCCGCAGAAACCGCTTGGTAGGCGACGTAGGCCCACCCCCCCATGGCCAACGCCAACAGCGTCAGCCCAGGCAAAAGGTTCTCTCGCCTGCGCCACCTCTCCAGGACCGAAGGGGCGAACGCGCTGCTACCATCCACGGCTATGGCCCTCGACCTCTCGTGAGTGGGCCGGTCGGGGCGGGTAGGGCTACGGGCCGCTCCAGTCGAAGGGGATGTGCTTGCTGGACTTGCCGTCCCACTCCCAGCTGAACCCGAAGCCCTCCGCCCGGTCGGCCGTCGCCCTGCCCCAGGTGGCCACCTGCCCAGGTCCCACCTCGCTGCCCGGGGGGTTGAGCAGCTGCACGCGCTGCCCCTCGGGCGTCGTCGGCCCGGTGAGGGCCTCGGCACTCGCCACCACCCTGCCCGGGATCTCGGCCCTCCAGTAGGCCAGGTCGTCCGCGACCTCGAACTCTATGGGCACGAACTCGACGCCGCGCATCTCCCCGATCAGCTCGGCCAATTGCGCCTGGAAACCCCCGGCTTGACCGCCGAAGATCATCTGCAGAGCCTCGCGCTGCCGCTCGTCGGCCCGCTCGTCGATGAACAAGCCCAACGATATCTCGCCTTCCCCGGCCCACACGTTGCCCTCGAAGGCGGCCAGCCCGATGAGGCTCAGGCCGTCCAGCCGAACGTCGCCGTAGTTCCCCTCACGGACGTGGTAGGCGAGCACGCCCTGGCACCAGTTGTCGGTCGGGGCCTGCGCGAACTCGCAAGGGCAGGGGATGTCGCACCTGCAGACATCGAACCAGTCCCCCTCAACATGCCACTGAGGGACGTCGCTTGCAGCGTTGGGTTCCATGTTCCTTTCTCCTTGTCCCGCTTCCCGCACCAGAATTATGCCAGCTTGCTACGGCTGGCACAGTCAGCCCCCACATAAACGAAGTCTTCTGGTAGGGCGGTGTACTTTCGAGAACACGCCTACTAGGAAGGTGGGTGAATAAAGGTGAGTGAAAGGGGGAGACTCGCTCCCCCTAGCCAGACATACTCGAACCTATCGGCTCCGGCGCATAACTACCCCAAAAGCCAGGACGCCCGTACCTACCATCAGCAAGGCCAGCGGAACGAGCGGCGTCAAAGCGACGGCACCGCCGGACCCGGGAAGCGCCGAAGCGCTGCTGCTCGCGCTAGCCGTCGCGCTAGCACCGGTGGTTGCGCCGTGTGCACCGCTGTGCGTAGCGCTGGCGGGCATCGGAGTACACTTAATCGTGGGGTCGAACGCGGTTTGGGGGTCCGTGCCGAAGAGCACCTTGCCATCGGGCTTGAAGTAAATGTGCAGCATGTAGTGAGGTTCCGGCACCCCCGGATGTGCCGGCTGAATTCGGATGGTTTGCCCGAGCATCTTCATCGGTCCTTGCCCTACATCCTTGGCTTCCCACTCTACTCCGATCACCTCGCTGTTCTCGCCGAGCAAGAGCACGGGCGGGTTTGCAGGATCCATCGTCCCGTTCGGGAACTGGACCTGGAGTTTTTTCGGGTTTATGGCGTGGATTCCCATGCCCCCGGCACCCTGAGGATTCGGGACGCATGGGCCCTCAGGGGAGTAACCTGCGTCCTCTATCTGTTGCGGGGTAAGCCCTTCGAACTTCTGCCGGAGTTGGGCGACCTGCTGGGGTGGGTCTACGGGCTGGGCATTGCTGCCCTGCGCTATCGCCATACCGGGCAGTAGCGCCAACACCGCGCTCGCCGCTAAACCGCATAGAACCTTGCGCAACAATGAAGTTCTCCTCCCCGTAGTGGTGCACCTGGCACGTAACGACTGCAGCATAGTTCCCGAGCAAGGAGCAGCGCATCCCCCAAATGAACTAGTTCTTGTACCTTTTGGCGCACACGGAGCAGACTTCCGAGAACCCGACTTCCCCGAAGGTGGGTAGATTTAAAGAACGTGCGCCGACGGTGGTAATCTTCACTGCATCGGACGAGTTCCGACACATCGATCGGGACCTCGTCTAGGACAGCCCGGCCAACATAAGGTCGGTTGGGGCGTCCGGGTGCCGAAAGGAGGACCGTCGTGACCGTCGAACGCGACAAAGCCGCCGCTCAATTGACCACGCTCTCCGAGATCACCTCGGAGCGTCCCCCCGAGCCCATAAGAGGGATACTGGAAGCGGCCTTGGAGGAGCTCGGCATGGAGGTGGCCTTCGTCTCCGAGTTCGACCGGCAGCGGATGGTCTTCCGCAAGATGGTCGGCGAGGCCGGGTCCTTCGGCTGGGAGGAGGGCGAGAGCGTGCCGCTGGACGACACCTTCTGTCGGCTGCTTCTGGAGGGGCGCCTTCCGAACGCGATCGCCGACGCGAAGGCCGACGGGCGGGTGAGGTTTCTGGAGATCACCGGCAAGGCGGGCATCGGCTCCTACGTGGGTGCGCCCATCAGGCTCTCGGACGGCGCCCTCTACGGCACGCTTTGCGTCCTGAGCCACTCGCCCGAACCTTCTCTCGGCGAGCGGGACGGGCACTTCTTAAGGGTGCTTGCGCGCCTGGTGGCCGAGCAGATAGAGCGCGAGCGCCGGCTCCTGGACGAGGCAAGGGAACGCACCCGCGTCCACGAGCGAAGGATGTTAGCCCGCGAGCTGCACGACCGCGTCGCCCACACGATGGGGGTGATCCACCAGAGCCTGCAGCTCTACGAGGCCTACCGGCAGCGCGATCCTGAGGCGGCAGAGCAGAAGCTGGAACTGGCCAAGCGGAAGGCCGCCGAGGCGATGAAGGACACGAGGGACCTCTCTCAGGCGCTGAGGGCCTCCGAGGGAGCGGGGGAGGAGTTGGCGTTGGAGGCGGCGCTCTCGGAGGTCCTCTCCGAGTTGGTCCCGCAGGGGATGACCCACGGGCTTAGCGTGGCGGGCGACGAGGGCGAGGTCCCCGCCGGGGTGAGAGAGCAGCTGTTCTTTGTGTTGCGCGAGGCGGTGCGCAACGCGGTCTACCACTCGGGAGCAAGCAAGGTGAGCGTTAAGGTCAGATCCGATCGGGAGGGAATCGTCGGCATCGTGGAGGACGACGGGCGGGGCTTCGAGCGAAAGCCGCGCGAGCGATCCGAAGCGGGAGGGCTTGCCTACATGGCAGAACGCGCCTCACTGATGGGCGGCTCCTGTTCGATCGAATCGGCCCCGGGCGAAGGAACGCGCGTGGAGGCGAGCTTCCCTTTGGACGGCACTTAAGCGAACGGGCGAACTTCTTAGAACTGTCACCTTCCAGGCATTTGGGTGAATAAGGCCTTATCGAACGATCCGCTCAGCAGCGCCGCGCGTATCATCGTTTCACGGAAGGGGTACTCGAGGTTCTGGTTGGTGCCCCACGACACCGTCCCACCGCCGCTCGCGTGTATTAGGGGCGGCGCCGGGGCGGTTCGGCTAACATGGCGAGCGTGGGGGCGGCGAAGGGAGAGGATGGGGCTAGGACATTCCTGCGGGTGTGCTCCGCGGCGTCGGCGGTGGCCGCCGCCTGCCTAGTCGTCCTCGCGTTCCTGCCGAGGCCCCCCTTCCCCTACGACCACGGCCGCATCATCAGCGGAGCGCAGGTGCTCTCGCCCGGGCAGGTCGGCCCGTACACCGACTACCTCGAGGCCAACCTCGCCTTCGACGGCGTCTACCTCCTGGGGCACCTCCTGACCTGGGTCGGCTACGCCGCGGTGCTTCGGGGGCAGCGGCGGCCGGCGGGCGCGGTCGCCGGCGCGGTGGTCGCGGCGGTCGGGCTGCTCAGCGGCGGGCTTGACCTGCTGGAGAATTCGGTGAGGTGGGTGGTGGTCGGCGGCCTGGAGGACGGCTTTGCCGGGCCGGCCGTCGGCGCGGCGTGGGGCGTCGTCGTGGAGATGAGTTTCTGGGCGACCTACGTGGCCGCGGTGGTCGCGGGGGCGGCGGTCCTCGGGCGGGGGCGCTGGGGGCTACTGGCGGGCTCGGTCGGGCTGCTGTGCGTGCCCGCCGCCCTCGCCCTGTACCCGACCGGGTTCTTCTACAGCTTCCTCTGGCTCATCGCGTGGCAGGCGACGAGCGCCGCGTTCCTGTGGGTCGCGGCCGGCGCCGAGGGCCCAGGGTAGCGCGACCGGCGCGGGAAGGGACAGCGGGGCGGGGAGCCGTTGCTCGCCTCTCCTGCCCCGTCCTCAGCCCCGCTTCTAGGGACGTCGCGGGTTGGCCTGGTGTCGTAGTATGTTCGCGTGGAGTACCCGGTGGCACGGAGGGCCGAGAGGCTGTTGCGGGAGATGGGTCGCCAGACGGCGGGCAAGGCCGATGCCGCCGTCGAGCCCGAGGCGACGGCGAAGAGGCTGAACATGGACCCCGACTCCCCGGTGACCGAGCAAGCGCTGAGGCGGCGGCTGGAGTTGGGCCACCTGGAGCGCACCCGGAACCCCGCCCTGGGCACCACGATGGGCGCCTACCGGCTCACGGAGGAGGGCCTGGCCAGGGCCGAGGAACTTCGCGGGGGGTAGCGACCCGCGGTTGTCTTGAAGCGCGTCCCCGACCCCGAGGGGGTCCCCCACCGGCCCGCTTCAAATATGGGTAATTTGGCACTCCCGTATGCCCCGGCGCTCTGGTACCTTGGAGTCCCCAGGCCATCCTGCGTCGCGCGGACCGACCGCGCACACCCCATCTGGTTTAACGGCCTGGCCATTTTTCGGGCCGGCCTCCATTCCCGAGTGCAATCGCTAAGTCGGCCCGATAGCTTTCCCTGGTGCAGTAGGTTAGTCCCACCCGCTTTTGGGGTACAGGGGTGGTGCGCTACGCTGCGCAGGGGCCGCGGCTGGCTCTCCATTCTGAGCTCTACGGCGCTACATTCCCCACCGTTACCGCCGCGGCCCCTTTATTCGCACGACACGGCCACGAGGTTTGCTTCTCCCGTCCCGCGCGGCCGACCCCAATTACCCCCCCGGATATCCTGCGCCAACCTCGCGCGTGTCCTATCATGGCCGTGACTGACCAGAGACATAGTGAGGGACAAAGTGCGGGACTACGTCACAGTTATGGAAGCGGCCAGGCGGCTCGGCGTGAGCGAGTCGGCAATCAGAAAGCGCGTTCAGAGAAAGCAGATAGAGTTCCAGCACGACGCGAAGGGCAGGCTGCAAATCGTCCTCGACGAGCCCGAGACCGAGCGTGACGAGGTTGTGGAAGACCTCCGCGACCAGGTGCGTTGGCTCAGGGAAGAGCTGGCCCGACGGGACGCCATCTTGATGAACATGACCGAGGCCGTGAAGGCCCTGAACCCGCCCGCCGAAGAAGCCCCGCTAGAATCGCCCACACCGCCCCCAGACGCCCCCGAGGGCGCCGAGGGCGCCGCCGAGAGCGCGCCCGGCACCCAGTACTGGCCGGGCGAAGTAGAGGCCCAGAACGGCCCTGAGCGCGCCGAGCAGTACGGGCGACGCATGTCCGACGAGTACGGGCGCCGCAGCACCGACCTCGGTGGGGCGCCCGGAACCCCCCCCTCGTGGTGGCGCCGGCTGTTCGGGGGTTGAGATAGAACGCCTAGACGACACGGCTCGGGGGCTGCTGCGGAAGATGGGCTACCAGGCCGAAGGCAACCCCACGCGCGACGTTCTACCGGAGGAAGCGGCACAGAACCTAGCCCTCGACGTTGGGGCGCCCAAATACGAGGCGGCGCTCGACCACCTGCTGGCGCTGGGTGAGGTTGAGCGGGAAAAGCAAGATCCGGCCTTAGCCGGGCAGGGCATCTATCGCCTTACGAAGCATGGCCTTCGCAGAGCTAGAGAAATACGTTGGCGATAGAACCGCCCTCAGAGACGCCAAAAGAGCCGGAGCGCGTCCGTGGTGGCAACAATTTACGGGAGGTTAGATGTCCCTATTCGACGAGCAGCAGCGACGGTGTGTCGAGCGTTATCTACACCTCGGTGTACGCCCATGCCCGGTGTGCGGAGAAACGACGCTCGGCGTGCACGACACGTACATGTGGAACGTGAGCGGCGAGTGCAGAGTAAGCGTCGTGTGCTACAACGCCGACACCGACAAGCACCCGGCTTTCTACGAGCTAGAAACGACCACGTTGAGCCGGATAGACGCGGGCGATTGCGGCATACCCGACCCGCGCTAGGAATTCTCGGGTAGCGCCGACCGCGCCGTGGTGGCGTCGGATGTTTGGAGGATGATGCCGACACTGGCCGCCCAACAGCTACGCGACCTGGACGGGATGCGCCAGCCTTACCCCGCGTGCCCGGTCTGCGGTACTGGCATGACACCGAATCCCGTCTACACGAAGATCAGAGGTCGGGTACGCGTAACGCTGATATGCCCGAATCGCGACGAGCCACACCCGGCCGGGCAAGATGCCGTAGAGACGTTCCTAAGACCCGGCGAGGCGCGCACCCTCGGGCTGTAGAGAAATCGTCGCGTGGTACGTCGGTAGCAAGTCGCAACCGCTAGCAACGGATCCACGCAACCGGGGTGCCGGCTTCCTCCATCCGAGAAGGCCCCGCCCCCAACGTTCCCCGGCGGGGGCATCCCTAAGAGGATGCCCTAAGCTTGGCGTCGTAGCGCTCGATGAGGGTCTTGCGGTTCTCGTTGTCGCGCTCGTGGTCCCTGAGGCGCCTGACCTGGTCGTCGGTGAGGGGGCCCAGCCTTTCTTCGATCTCCTCGACGGTCATCTCGTCGTACCCTGGGATCGGGAAGGTGGCGGCATCCGCCGCCTCCCAGGTGGCACCCGCCGCCGCACCCGCCGCCCCGGCGGCCGTGCCTACCAGGCCGGTGGTCGTCTCCGTGAGGGTCCTCGTGCCCTCGCGGGCGCTTTCCGCGGCCTCCGCGGTGCCGGAGCGGTAGCTGGAGAAGGCGTCGTCCATAAACCCGAGGTAGGCCTCCACCGACTCCCGCGCGAGCGCTTGGCCGGCCTCCTGCTGCCTTTCGGCCTGCTCGGAGAGCTCTCGGGCGTTCGCGCGGCCGGCCTCAGTCTGCTCCCTGAGGTTTTGGGCCACGAGCTCGGAGAACTCCCGGGCACCGCGTTGCTGGCGCTCGGCTGAACCGGCGGCCTGCCCGTAGACGACCCTGTAGGAGTCGGCGAGGGTCTCGGCGAAGCGGGCGGCCGCCTCGTTGACGTCTTGGGCCTTTCCTCGGTCTGCCATGTTGTCTTTTCCTCCCTTAGGTGCGTGTGCGCCTCGGTGCTTTCTACCCCGACGGGGTCGGCGCTAAGCGCGCGGTACATTCAGGCCGACGATGGGTTGGCGGCGAGAGGTCAGGGAGGTCATCGCGCAGCTGGAGGGTCAGTGCTCTCGGCTGGAGCAGGTACGAGAGCGAGCCAGGAGGCAGGGCGGCCCCGAGGGCGAGCGCCTGGAGAAGCAGACCGAGGACCGTCTCGGGGACATCGAGAGGCGCATCGAGGACCTGAGGTCCTCGATGGAGTAGCGAAGCGAGCCCAGGCTACGTCGCGGGGTCAAGAACGGGACCGGACGACGGTCTGCGGTGGGTGACCATACGCGCCCGGTCCCGCGAGCGTTTTACCAACCGAGGCGGGAGGCTAAACCCTCGCGACCAAACCATACGGTTTTACGAATAGTAACCGTTCGTAATTATCAAGGGGCGCGCATATCTATCCAGCCGTACGCCACGGAAGCGGTGCCTACCGCGGGGTATTATGAGGAAGACGCGCTCCCTGTACGGTCGGGGAATGTACGCCGCATAGGACCGGGGCTGTGCGGGCTTCCGAGAATGAGTATTACCAGAAGGTGGGTGAATAGAGACGTTGGTCTAACGCGTCAAGCACTACCGGGTGGCATCATGGGCCACCAGGATCGGCGGCGATTAGAAAGGAGCGCTCGTGTCAGGGGAAGGCGCGAAGACACCCACGGCTTTCGTACCGGCTGGGGAAGATCGATTTCGGAGGCTGCGCGACATCCACTTCACAAGAACAGCGATCGACATCAAGGTTTCGACCCTCGACACGGACGGCGGCCTCTCCGTTCTGGAGATAACCAGTTTCGACGAGGGCGGGCCGGCGCGGCACTTGCACCACGAGCAGGACGAGTGGTTCTACGTCGTCGAGGGCGAATACGTGATCGAGGTCGGCGAGGAGCGCTACGAGTTGGGGCCCGGGGATTCGGTCCTCGCGCCGCGGAAGGTGGCGCACGTGTGGGCCCATGTCGGGGAGGGGACCGGAAGACAGATCGCTGCCTTGCAGCCCGCGGGCCAGATAGAGGCGTTCTTCGATGAACTCGCGACGTTGGGCGGCGGTCCGGAGCGCGAGGCACTCCGGAGGGTGTTTAGTTCGCACGGGATGGAGCTTATCGGACCGCCCCTGCCGATCGCGTGACCAATCCCCCCCGAGTTTCCGAGAACCCGCCTTCTGAGACTGTCCGAAAAGGTTCTCGAGCAATACTCCGAGCATGGATTCGGCCGATATTTTCAGGCCAAACGGACCGAACAGCGCCCCTTCGGTGTCTCGTCGGGCCATCTTCCGGGCATCTCCAGGACTTTTCGGACAGCCTCTCTAGGCACTAGGGTGAATAATGGCGGGGGAAGGCCGAAGCACACCTCCGGCCCTCCCATCCATCCGGTCTCCTCGTCGGTCCTCGCTACTCGGAGGCGCCGAACAGCCCCGCTGCCGAGCCTTCTCCGGAGGAGCCGTCCTGCATGTCCATGTCGGGGAAGCCGTTTATCTTCCTCTCGCAGTTGGCAAGCACCCTGTCCACGCCCCGGTCGATGTAGGCCACGTCAACCCCTGGCCCGCAGTTGACCAGCTCCATGTTGATCCGCACGTCGCCACGGAACGGGAAGCGCCTCTGGGCCGCGTACATCGTGTCGTTACCCTCGCCGCCGTAGAGCCTGTCGTGCCCCCCCTTGCCGAAGCCCCCGGCCACGGTGGGGTCGTCCCCGGCTCCGCCCTTGACGACGTCGTCCCGGTCGTCTGCGAACGTGAGGTCACCGGTCGAGAAGTCGCCGGAGATGCTGCCGCCTACCACCTGGTCGTCCCCGCCGTCTCCCCGCACCCTGTCCTCGCCGGCCCCGCCGATGGAGAAGTCGCCCCCGAAGTCGCCGTCCTCGCCGCCCCTGGCGTTCACCGAGTCGTCGCCGCCGCGGGCGCGTATGAAGTCGGGGTCCGGGGTGCCCGTGATGCGGTCGTCGTTGGGGGTGCCGACGCAGCCGTTGTCGGGGCGGTTGGGGCAGCTTATGTTGGCCGCCAGCGCCACCCCGCCGACCACCGCGACCAGCACGGCCACCATCGCCGCGAACAGCATCGTTACTCTCTTCATCCCCATCCTCCTCGTGCGTAGGGGCAGGGACGATCGAGCGAGATCCCCACCCCGGTTGCGTGACCGAGGCATTGTACACGTCGGGACAACCGGACGCGTCCGAGCGATGGTCCTGGAACGCGAACTTCCGACTTGTTTAACTCCGAGCAGGAGCTAGGTGGTCTGCAGCCGCTAAGCTTCTAGGGCGCCGGTTACAGGGATCGCTCGCGGACTTCCTGCCGCCCACACGATGGGTTGGCTTGTTCTCGGCTTGCGTCCCGCCGGCGACCGCGGCGTGCGGAGTGACTCAAAAGAGGTATGGGAGCACGGCCCGAAGTCGGAATGTCCTTCGCACGCGTCGATGGCAGAGGTCCGACCGAAACGGAGGTGCGTGCGCATGAAGGTCTTGATCGGGGTCGATCCCCACAAGGCGTCGGTCGCCGTCGCGGTGGTCGACGAAACCTCAGGCGAGCTCGTCGAGCGTGCCGCCTTCCCGCAGGACCGCGCCGGCTTGAGGTCCCTCGAACGCTGGGCGAAACGCTTCCCCGAGCGTCGTTGGGCGGTGGAGAACGCCGGCGGCCTCGGTCGGCACCTGGCGGGGAGGTTGGCGGCGGCCGGCGAGTCGGTGGTGGACGTCCCGCCCAAGCTCTCGGCAAGGGTGCGGGTGCTTTCTACCGGCAACGCCCGCAAGAACGACGGGCTCGATGCCTTCGCCACCGCCTTGGCCACGACGCGCACCGTGCGGCTGGCGGCGGTAGATCCCGAGGCCGCCTCGGAGGTGCTGCGCCTGCTTTCCGAGAGGCGCGAAGACCTGGTGGCCGAGCGTACGCGGGCGCTCAACCGCCTGCACGGGCTCCTACGAGACCTCCTACCCGGCGGGGGATGGCCGGAACGCTCTCGGCCCACCGAGCCTCGCGCATCCTGCGCGGCATACGACCGCGGGGCGCCTCGGACCGCCTCCGCCGGCGGTTGGCTTCGGAGGTCCTGCGCGACATCCAGGCGCTGGACAGGAAGATCGCGGACCTAAACGGACGCATCGAAGCCGAAGTGGAAGCCTCCGGCACCGCCCTCACCGAGAACTTCGGCGTGGGTCCCATACTGGCCGCGAAGATCGTCGGGACCATCGGCAACGTGGCGCGCTTCCCGACCAAGGCCCACTTCGCCTCCTACTCCGGTACGGCGCCGGCGGAGGCCTCAAGCGGCGAGGTGGTGCGCCACAGGCTCTCGCTGGCCGGCAACCGCAAGCTCAACGGCGCCTTGCACATGGTCGCCATCTGCCAAGCTAGATCGGACACTAGGGGCGGGACTTACTACCGCAAGAAGATCGCGGAGGGCAAATCCCGCAAGGAGGCGCTGCGACTACCTCTACGGGCCCGATGCCGCTCGGCGGCCGGCGGTGTTGAAGAGGCTAGGGGTCTACCTCGGCGGGTGGATCCCCCTGGTCGAGCCTGGGCTCGTCGTCCCAGGCGAGACTCGTGCTAGTGGGGTTCCACTCGCCTACTCCTACCACCTGCAGGTGCGCCTCGGCGTGCTCGGCTGCCGGGAGCGCCTGCCCCAGCCTCGCCCCTGATCTGGACGCGAGCAGCAGTCCCTCGTCGGCCATGTAGATGAGCTATTCCCCCTCGTGAGCGTACCGGTACAGACGCCGCTCCAGCTTAAGGAGCGTCAGGTCCAGCGTCGCCAACTGGTCGCGGTTGGAGAGGGTGGTGAGGGCCTGCCGCAGGTCCGGCGTCGGCTCCTCGGGCTCCAGTGGTCCGCGTTCGTCCATATCGGGCGCCATTTTTTTCGCCTCCGTTTGTTGAGATTCCGTCCCAACGTAAAGCCCATGACATCTCCCAGATGCGACGCGTGACCGGGGCCGCGGGGGCGTTCTGGCTTTCCCCTGACGTGCGAACAAGAGGACAATTTTCCTAGTGAAGTTCGTAACTTTTACTATTAGGATGTGTAGAGGCAGCTGGGGACAACCAAAGGAGGTAATGCTTTGTTGGTGAGGAGTGAAGGGACGGACCGGTCTTTCGACGACCTGGCGACTGGCCTGAACACCGGCGCGATCACGCGCGGCAGGGCGATCAAACTCGCCGGCGCCACGCTCGTGGCTTCGACGCTTGGCTTGGTGGGTGCGGCAGGGGCCGAGGCCCAGGAGGTGGGGACGGACGCCATCCGCAGGCGCCGCTGCAACCGCCGGGGCGGCGACTTCTGCAACAACAGCGGTGAAGCGGGCGGCATCTTCTCGCGTCAGTGCAACGTGTGCTGCGGCCGCGGGCGCGGCAACGGCAACGGCAGGCGGAGGCGGAGACGCCGCAAGGCGTGCTGCGGGTCGGCAGGCTGCAACTGTTGCCGCAGAAATCAACGCTGCCGCAGCAACGGAACCTGCGACTAGCCGAGGGCAGGTCCTGGCGCGCAAAGCGGAGGACAACCCCTCCGCTTTGCGCGCCTTCGGTTTTCGGGTCACCTTAGGCGGGTGAGATCCGGGCTACGACGTCCTATCCCGGAGGACTCTCTGACCAAGCGCCTGGGCCTTCCTCAAGAGGGTCGAGGAATGGCGCGTCAGACGCAGATTCCGGACTGGTGGACCCGACGCCTTGCTGTCAGGTCGATCGGGGCTCGAGGAGTTGCCGGTAAGGAAAAGGGGCCGAAGGAAGGGAGGGGGTCTCTTCCTGGCCCCAAGCGAAGTTGGCGTAGCTCATGTATCACGCAGCCTATCTGTTTCTACGGGCGTGGGGCTCGCGCGGATCACAGGCTGCCAGGCTAGGAGACCTCCGGCAAGAAGGTTGGACCCGGCTTCCGGTACTATGGTTTGTCCGCAGACGAATCGAGACGGAGGTAGAGCATGGCCTATCTGGAGGGACAGCTTCGGGGAGACATGGTCGAGCCGGAAGGCGAACACACCGGCTTTGTCCTGGAGGTCGAGGTCGACATGTCGGCGGTCCAGAACGCACAGGAGATCGTCGGCGAGCAGGTGGCGGTGACCGGGGAGGTCGAGATCGTGGACTACCCCGAGCGGGGCAAGGTCCTGATCTTCAGGGCTACCTCTGCGGCCGCGATCGAGGAGGAGATAGAGGAGGTCGAAGAACTAGAGGAGTAGCCGCGGACGGCCTGGTCAGCGCTGGTCCAGACGCTTGGCTTCGTACGCCGCCGGGTTCCAATCTCCGGCGGCGTGGGAGAGGTTGGTTAGCCGCTACTCGCGGCTGGGCTATTCCGGGTGCACCTCGGCGCACATCAGTCCCACCTCGGATAGCCGATTGCGCCCTTCTCGGAACAGGTCAGCCGTTCCGAGAAGGGTTCTAGATACTTTCGTGTTCCCACGGGAGATCGGCCTTCTTTCGATCCTGGTTTCGCGGCTTTGGCAGCTTGGTCGCGGGAGGTGTCAGGCAAGCTACGGGGCCCTGGCGCAGAACGCGAAGGCCGTCGCGTTCCAGTTGAGGTTGGTCGGCTGTTCCTCGACAGCCACCACCCTCACCGCCGTGGAGCTGACGGGGGCCATCTGGTCGATCACCACGTTTGTCTGCAAATCCCCGGACGGACCGGTCTGCCCGCCCGCCAGCCTGGCGCCGGTGCCCACCAGCAGCTTCCCCGCCGGACACCGCGCGTCCACCTCCTTGTCGGACACCGAATCGAATTCGCTGGTAGCCGAGACCTGCTCCAGGCCGTTGATCCCGACCTCGTCCGCGCCCTTGCCGTCCACCTCGTCGGCGTTCAGGTTGAGTGCCTTACCCGCGTCCGCGTTGACCGTCATCGGTGCCCTGTTCGGCTCGACTCGCAGGTCCAGAGCCCGCGAGCCTGCCGCCGCCGAGTTGTTATTGACCACCAGTATTGGGCCGGCGTTGTTCCCCACGAGCCGGGTCTGAGCGTTTATGGCGTTGACCTGCCCAAGCCTCAACGGGTCGCCGGGGACGGCTGCGAGCGCCGCGGTCGCCACCCCCAGAACCACGGCCAGGATCACCGCGAGGCCAACAGCGAACACGGTCGCCCTGCCGACCAACATCACCTTGCCAAAGAGGTTCTTCGTCACCTTCAATTCCTCCCTACGAGGAAACGGGATGCGAGTCAACGCATCCCGTCTCCCCATGTGGCTACCTTACGGGCAGTCAACCCTCGTGTCGCCTCCGTCCGTCACGCAGGTGTCCCTGCCCAAGCCGCCACTGGCCAGGTCGTTCCCCCGCACGCCGTCCTTGGTGTGAACGCGGCGCTCGTCGCCGGCTTCACCGAAGACGCTGTCCCGACCAGGTCCGCCGTAGAGGATGTCGTTGCCAGGACCGCCCCGGACCACGTCGTTGCCTTCCCGGCCGCGGAGCGTATCGACGCCTCCGAAGCCGCAGATCACGTCGTTGCCGGGCGTGCCGTTCAGTTCGTCGGGGCCGTCTTCGCCCTCGATCGTGCACTCACCCGTGAGCGGCTGCCAGTCGGGAAAACCGTCGCGTTGCGCCGGGTCGTTGCTCACATCGGTCTGGTTGGACCCATCGTCGGAGTTCATGACGTAGATCTCGCCGCCGCGCTCGAATGCGATTCTCGTGCCGTCCGGGGAGTAGGCTGGATCGGAGTCGCTCCCTTCGATTTCGGCGACGTTGGTGAGGCGGGTCTCGATTGCGCCTTCGTCGTCCATCCGAAAGATGCTCGAGTTGTTTGTGCCCTCCTCGTTCTCGCGCTGGCTTGTAAACGTGATCCGCTGGCCGTCGGGCGACCAGTTTGCCTCGCCGTCGAACTCCGGGTCTTCGGTGAGGCGATCCACCCCGGTGCCGTTGGTGGCGTTCATGGTGTAAACGTTGTTGTTGCCGTCACGGCTGCTATCGAAAGCTATCCTCGCGCCGTCGGGAGACCAGGCGGGCCGCAGGTCGCTCGCCGAGGCACCGGTAAGGCGGCTCAAGCCCGCGCCGTTGGCGGCGCTCATGGTGAAGATATCGAAGTTGCCCAACCGGTCGCTCTGGAAGGCGATCCTCGCACCGTCGGGCGAGAACGCCGGAGCGAATTCGCCCGCCGGGTTGTTGGTGAGGCGAGTCTCGTTCGCGCCGTTTGCGGCGTCCATGACGTAGATCTCGAAATTGCCATCCCGATTACTACTGAAGGCGATCCTCTGGCCGTCGGCCGAAACTGCCGGGTTGAAGTCGTCGGCTGGATTGTCCGTGAGGGGGGTCCGCTCGCCGCCGTCCGGGTTCATGGCGTAGATATCCCTGTCACCGGCGGGACTCGGCTGGCTATCGAACACGATCTTGCCGTTGTTGCCCGGAAATGCGGCCCCCGCTGGCTCCTGCGCCGCCAGCAGCAGCACCGCGACCAGCGCCAGCACGACCGCAGCCAGCACCGCCAGCAAAAACGCGCCGAAGTTGTTGTCCTTTAGTGAGGTAGTTCGTAGGTAAGTTCTCATCTTTCCTTCCTGTTCCTTTTGTTGCGTCACGTTGGTGTTTGAGCCTGGGCTCTAGTCGGGTTCGAGATCCATCGTGGGACCACCTCCTTGCTTCTTGTCGCGCTTTTGCTTTCGGCCTGAAACTAGCGACCGGGCGTTACGCTTTTGTTACGGGACCGGTTGTGCCGACGGGAACCAGTCTCAGCACCAGGCGCCGTGCCAGGCGCAGTGCGCGAAGGGGATC
The DNA here is from genome assembly GCA_963800975.1 of uncultured Rubrobacteraceae bacterium. Classification (GTDB taxonomy): domain Bacteria; phylum Actinomycetota; class Rubrobacteria; order Rubrobacterales; family Rubrobacteraceae; genus JALYGY01. Next base: position 1,079,488 of record CAWDDB010000008.1, read on the forward strand.
GGGGTCGGATGCGCCGCCCCCCACAGGAGTTTCGAGATGGTCTCCAGTCTCACCTGACGATCCCCCTTCGCAAAGTCACCTGGCAGGTTCACGCCGGATCTTCGTGACGCCCACTTTCCTCGCCAGCTCTCGGGCGCCGGCGTACAGTGCCTCCGCCAACAGCCGCTCCTCTAGCCACGGGTCGGCGACGAGCAGCCCCAGCACGAGCCGCTTGGCCTCCGTCCGGTAGCGCACCGCCGCCAGCACCGCCTCGCCCCTTTCGGCCACGATGAACCCTTCTTTGGCCAACCGGCTCGGAGCGCCGTTTAGCTGCAGCAGGTCCGAGATCTTCCCCTCGTCCTCAGGCAGACCCCATCGAACCCGCACGTCCTTCATCCCGTTCCCTGAGCGGCGGGGCACCAGCCCGACTCGAGAGCGCAGCCTGCCCAAGAGCCCACGTGATTCGCTCCGGTGAGCGCTTGTGCGCAGGCGCCGGGCAACGCGTTCTCTCTCTACCTCGCGCAACAGCGCCGCTCGGCGTTCGCGCGCGGCTTCGAAGTCCCCGATGCACATTTCACTCGTCCTCCGGCCGGTCGCAGACGTGGTCGCGGGAGGCGTCGTAGTCTCGGCCGTCGACCTCTCCCATCCGGGGTCCGTATAGGTGGACCGAGATCGCCGCGCTCTTGCCCGGGTTTGCCACCCGGTGAATACCACCGTCGCCGGGCAGCACCGTCGAGACCCCGTCCTCCGGGCTCCAGCTCAGCCGCCAGACCTTCTTCAGGCGAGCGTGGTCGGCCCGCGAACGGTCGTCGAGGCGCTCGTAGCGCTCTTCCAGCACGGCGCCGTAGGCGCAGCGGTAGGCGCCCCAGGAGGCGTGGTCGTGGATGTTGGTCCCTGTCCCTGGAGGCCAGACGAAGACCCGCAGGGAAAAGGAGCCGTCCGGGGCGTCGTGGCGGCGGGCCACGTACCACTCCTCCTTCCCTCGCGCCTCTTCGAGGACGGGGAGGATCGTCGCCTCGAAGTAGGCGGGGTCCTCCGCCAGATCGGCCAGGAAGGCGGCGGCCCGTCGCAAGGCACTGTCAACGGGAAGCTCGGAGATCTCTCGCAGCTCATTCGTGTCGATTACCAGTGACGTCGTCATGGGATTCTCCTCTCTCTGTTACCTCTGTCCGATATCGATGACCGCGCAAGCGGGCGCCGTCTTCTCGAAGCTGGCCAATCCCTACGAGGACCCGCCGATGTACGGCACATCCAGGCCGAAACCTCGAGACGATCCATCGACGGCCTTTGCGACCGCCGAGATGCGCTGACCTTGTAGGCTCCGTCTCGGGCCGCTGTACTTCACCCCGTCGGGTACGGAGCGCATCAGGCCGAGCATCCGCCGGTTCTCCCCGAGCCACGGGTCGCACTCGCGCTCGATCTTCGCCAGCCAACCGAGTTTTCCCGGACGGGGCGGCGGGTCCGCGGAGCTTTAGCACGACCACCAGCGTGACGGTGCCGCACACCAGGCCAACCGCGTGGACCAGGATGATCGGGATGCTCCCGATACCGAGGCCGTAGAGGAGCCAGACCGCGAAGCCCCCGACGTACACGGTGAGAAAGCGAGCAGAGACATCGCCAGAGGTACCGCGAACGTGCATCTGACGCGCCTGGAGGAGCACGGATAAGGCGCCGCCCAAGCCGTAAAGCGTCGCGGCCGCACCTAATGCTTGGGTCGTCTCGGGGGTCATCGAAGTGCCTCCTTGGACTTTGTTTGCGCGGATCGAGCGCCGTCGGCCTCTGGGCCTGGTGCTCGCGCAAGTGGACGAGCTGGATGCACTCGGTTCGCTTGTCTTTGCTTGCGAGAAAGAGGCTAGCGATCCAACGTTTCGCTTTTGTTACCGGCCGGAGTTCGTTCTGACCTCTACGACGCTTTGGTCCTTCAATTCTGCGAGAGGTGTCGCCATGGTTTGCGCTTGGGCACGAGCGAGACCGTGGTGCGGGGCATGGTCGAGATGGCATGCAGCAAGGACCCCACGGGGTAGTCGAGGTTGTTGGTGAGCCGGCCGGAGCCTGCTACGTCCTGCGTCAGGCGGATGCCGTTCGGATGGAGGGCGGTGGCTACTCTGCCCCGGGACGCGCGTATGTTAGCTCTACGCGAAAGTGGGGAGGGAACTTTCTCCCTCCCCATCGCTCTCGGTTTACGCCGTCGGTCTTATGTTCTGATTCGTGCGGAAGAGGTTGGTCGGGTCGTACTTGCGTTTGACCTCTGCGAGCCGCTCGTAGTTCTGGCGGTACGTCGCCTGGACGCGCTCCTGCCCTTCCTCCATCATGAAGTTGACGTAGGCACCGCCGGCCGAGTGGGGGTGCACCGCCTCCCAGTACTCCCTCGCCCACGCGCTGATGACCTCTTTGCTGGCCGGATCCGGGTCGATCCCCCCGTACACAGTCGACCATCTGGCATCGCGGTAGCTGAAGGCGGTGGCGTCCTTGCCGACCCGGTTTGCCGCACCATCCACCGGGTAGAGGTGCATGGCCGAGAGCAGCGTCGGGACCTTCGAGCCGTGCTCCACGTGGGCCGCGATCGCCTCCTCCGAGAGCTCGTTCATGAAGTCGCCTTTCCAGTAATGCTGCAGCCCTGGAGGTATAAGTGCATCGAACATGCTGTTTAGCGCGGGCAACGGCATCGGCCCGAGCAGCTCGAAAACCGGTGGTCCGAACTCCCTGACCGGCCGGAACGCCTCCTCGGCATCTTCCTGAGGCCCGGTGAAGCACCACACCACCCCGCACATCGTCTTCGCGTGCAACTCTTCGGGGAAGGGCGGCCCCGGGGGCACCTTCAGGAAGGCGAAGAATCCGTACATGTCCTCCGAGGCACGCGCCATGAAGTCGTCGTAGAAGCGCATCACCTCGGCCGCCTGCTCCAGGTGCCAAAGCGTAGGTCCGGCGAAGACCGTGTGGACCGGGTGCGCCCGAAACAGGAACGAGGTCACCACCCCGAAGTTGCCGCCTCCGCCCCTGAGCGCCCAGAACAGATCCTCGTTCTCCTCCTCGCTTGCGACGACGAAGCTACCATCCGCGAGGACCACGTCCGCGGAGATGAGGTTGTCTATGGTCAGGCCGTACTTGCGGGTGAGGTAGCCGTGGCCGCCACCCAGGGTGAGCCCGCCGACGCCCGTGGTCGAGTTGAAGCCGCAGGGCACCGCCAGACCGAAGGCGTGGGTGGCGTGGTCCACCTCGTTCCAGACGCAGCCGCCCTCGACGCGAACCGTGCGCGCCTCCGGATCCACACGGACACCCCTCATCGCCGATAGGTCTACAACCAGGCCGCCATCCACCAGGCCCAGGCCAGCGCTGTTATGGCCACCGCCGCGCACAGCGAGGAGCAGATCGTTCTCGCTGGCGAAGTTCACGGCGGCGATCACGTCGGCGGCGTCGGCGCAGCGCGCGATCAGGCGTGGGCGCTTGTCGATCATGGCGTTGTATACCTTGCGGGCCTCGTCGTAGGTCTCGTCGCCGGGCTGAACCAGCTCTCCCCGCAGTTCGGCCTTCAAGCCCTCCAGCGCCTCTTCCTGTAGTAGCGGGATGGTCGCGTCGGACATGGTTATCCTCCTCGCTTTCGATCAGGTCGGTTACTGGTCGGGAGGCTAGCTGCCAGGAGTTACGCTTTTGTTACGGAGCCCGGGTTGGCATCCGGAGATCCTCTGCGAAATCACTCAATTGCGTGATGCGCGGGGCTGGCTTACCTAATATGGTGGACTCTGGAGCAAACCATGGGCGCATGGAGCCTGCGGGCTCCGAGAGGACGTGGTCAGAACGACGAGCATCAAGATCAGCCTCCTCGGCGAGTTCCGGGTCATGCGGGACGGGGTCCTGCTCGGGAGCGAAGAGTGGGACCGGCAGAAGACCCGCTCGTTATTGAAGCTGCTTCTCACCCGGCCAGGTCGCGTATTCTCGCGCGACGAGATCTTCGAGGCGCTGTGGCCGGATACGTCGCCCGAAGCCGCCGAGCGTAGCCTGCGCGTTACCGTCAGCCTGTTGAGACGCATTCTGGAGCCCGACCTTGAGCGTGGCTCGGAATCGCGCTATGTCCGCAGGCAGCGGCCCGGTTATCTGTTCGATCGCGAGGCGGGCTGCGAGGTGGACCTCTGGGAGTTCCAGGAACGCCAGGCGAAAGGTGAGGCGGCCCAGGAATCCGGGCGCATCGACGAGGCTATCGAGGAGTATCGGGAGGCATTGGATCTCGTGCGGGGCGAATATCTCGCGGAGGACCCTTACGAAGAGTGGGCGATGGAGGCCAGGGGGGAGTGGCTGGAGCGTCGCCTCTCGGTTCTCTCGTCATTATCCGAATGCCTCGCGCTCCAGGGTCGGTACACGGTGGCCGTGGAGGTCTGTAACGAGGCGGTAGCCCTCGACGGCTTCAGGGAGGATCTCCACCGCCGGCTCATGCTCTACCACTACAGCGCCGGAGAGCAGGCTCTCGCCCTCAGGGCCTTCAGGAGCTATGCCGGAACACTGAAGGAGGAAATAGGCGCCACCCCCTCGCCGGAGTTGGTCCGCCTCAAGGAACGGATCGAAGCTCGGGACGTCCCTGGCATCGACGAGCTGCGGCGCTATCCGAAACCCCGCCGACCTATGCGGCTCCCATACGCCTTGAGCCGGACGCAGTTCGTGGGGCGGGACCGGGAGTACGCGATGCTCGCCGAAAGGCTACGCGAAACGATGGCCGGGGCTGGTGGCGTCGTCGCGGTCGAAGGCGAGGCCGGGGTGGGCAAGACGCGCCTGGTGGAGGAGTTTCTTGGCTACGCCCGCTCCCGAGGCATCGGGACGCTCTCAGGGCGATGCTACGAGCGGGAACTCGGGCCTCCCCTGGAGCCGGTGACGGAGGCGCTCGGCTCCGTGGCGGACGTGGGCCAGTTGGTCTCCAAGGACTCAGATCGATACGAGGAAGAGGTAAGCTACCTGTGGGCCGCCAAACCCTACGACGTCACCCGCATCTACCATACCCTCACCAGGCACCTCGTCAGGGAATCCTGCGGCGAAGGGCACGAAGCCCTTGTCATCTTTGTCGACGACGTACAGTGGGCGGACCCGGCCACGCTGGACTTCCTATCTTATCTGGCCAGGCGCATCTCCGGCGAGAAGATCCTGCTGGTCTTCTCCTACCGTCGCGAAGAGGCGGGTGGGATCTCGGGTTGGCTCGAAGGCCTGGCCGAGCGACGAGTGTCGACCACCCTGAGCCTGGATCGCCTCTCGCTGGAGGACCTGACGCAGATCCTCACCCGCATGTCGTCCCGGCGTTTTGGCGAGCTGCCTTTGCTGGCGGATTTCCTCTACCGGGAGTCGGAGGGAAACCCGTTCTATGCGGTCGAGTATCTGCGCTGGCTAATAGAGTCGGGGGCCATCCGGATCGACTCCCGCAGGCGCATCTCGGGGCTGGAGAGCGAAACGCTCGAGGAAGGTGGCCTGCCGACAGGCGTGCGGGCCTTGATTCGGGCGCACCTTGGCGGCCTGGAGGACGAGGCCAGGGAGATACTGGAGCTGGCGGCGGTTATCGGCCGAAGATACGACCTGGAGCTGCTCTCCAGCGCAACCGGTCGGGGAGAGGCCAGGATCCTTGGCATCATCGAACCGCTGATCTCCTCCGGGCTCATCGTCGAGACGGAGGCGGCAAAGACATACAACTTCTCCCACGACAAGCTGCGCCAGACGCTCTACGCGGACATAAGCCACCCCCGGTGCTCGGCGCTGCACCTCCGGGTGGCGAGAGCCCTGGACAAAGACGGCGGCGAACCGGCGGAGCTCGCCCACCACTACTTGCAGGCGAGGGAATGGAGGCCTGCGCTGGAGTACCTCGTGCTGTCGGCGCAAAGGGCTGGGGAGAACTACGCCTGGCAAACCGCCCTGAAGAGCTACGCAAGGGCGCTGGAGGTCGTAGAGAAGCTGCCGGACACCGACGAAGAGAGGTTCGATCTGCTGGCAGCCAGAGAGCGTTTCCTGGAGCACGTGGATCGCCGGGAAGAGAGGGCGAGGACGGCAGAGAAGATGCTCGACCTGGCGCGCCGCCTGGGAGACAAAGATCGGATCGCCGAGGCCCACATCAGGCGAATAGGGGTGCTCATGGCGCTGGCCGATCCCGCTGGCGCTGCCGAAGCCGGCCAGGAAGCGATGTCCATCTTTCGGCAGCTAGGGGACAAGGCTGGTGAGGCCAGGGCACATCGGGAGTTGGGCTACGTCTGCTGGATGAACCGGCACTACGCCGGCGCGCTGGAGGCGGCGCTCCAGGCGCTCTGGATACACCGCGAGCTCGGCTACAGGAGGGCCGAGGCAGGGGATGCCGGCAATATAGCGAACGTCTACCGCAGCATGGGCGACTACGACAGCGCGATCCGGTGGACCAAGGAAGCCTTCCGGATCGACCGCGAGCTGGGAGACAGGTTGGGCGAGGCCTTCAGGCTAGCCAGCATGGCCAAAATCCAGCGCCTGCGTGGAGATCTCGAGACCGCCCTTGAGCTGAACCTCGAGAGCCTGCTCGCGCTCGACAAATTCGGGACCAAGTACCTGACCGTCAACCAGCACATCAGCTGTGGAACGCTATGCCTGAGTCTCGAAGATCCAGAAGAGGCTTTGAGGCACTTCCGGGACGCCGCCCGTTTCAGCCGGGAGAAAGTCTATACTCGGGACGAGGGATACTCGCTCATGGGCGTGGGCGCCGCGCTGGAGCAGAGAGATGACCCCTCCGGCGCGGCGGAACATTACCGGCGGGCGACCGAACTGCTGCAGATGGCATACGAGGAGTCCGAAGCACCGGAGGAACTGTTCGGCAAAGCGGAGACCCTGATGCTCCTGGGCACGGTGCTTCACCGCTCGCTCGAAAGGCCGCAAGAGGCCCTTGAGGCTTGCGAAGAAGCCGCCAGCATATACCGGCGGCTCGCAGACCCGCTCAGGCTGCGGAAGCTCTTGATGAGCATAGCCGGTCTGCGTTGGCGGACGGGAGACCCGGAAGGCTCCGCCCGCGACTACGAGGAGGCTCTGAGGTTGGCTCGCGAGCACGGCGAAGCGGCACACGAAGCCGCCGCCCTGGCCAGCATGAGCGTGGTCTACCGCGACCTGGGCCGCCTCAAAGAGTCCGTGCGGCACGGCCGGGCCGCGCTCGAGCTACTGCGTAACCTGGACGACTCGCAAGCCGAGGCCTACGTGCTGAGTAGCTTGGCCGAGAGCCACCACAAGCTCGGGCAACACCCGAGCGCCCTAACCTACCTCAAGCGGTCCTTGCGCCTGCGCCGCGAGATTGGGGACAGAGAAGGCGAGGTCGGGGTCCTCCACGACCTGTCCAGGGTTTACGAAGCCCTGGACGAGGCTGACCTCAGTCGAAAAGCTCGGAAAGAAGCTATGTCGAGAGGATAAACGGTGAGGTAAGCGCGGGAAGCCGTCACCGTAGGGAAAGGAGCAACGAGATGCCGAAATACCATGTGGTTCGTACCGTGGGGCAGCTCGCCGAAGAGGATATCGAAGCCGCGGTCCAGAGATCGCTAGAGGCCGTCGACCAGCTGCCGGGGGTGCGTTGGATCCGCTCCTACTATTCCGCCGAGGAGGGGAAGCTCTACTGCGAGTACGAGGCCCCGAGCGCGGAACTCGTATTCGAGCATGCGAGAAGGGCGCAGTTACCGATCGACCGGGCTGACGTGGTGCAAGAGCTAGAACCTTCGATGTTCCGCTGATCGCTTCTGGAGGCATCGTCGTCGGGGACGTGAGTCGCGGGAACAACCACGCGCCGCTCCACTCCCCAGCCTACCGGCGCGGATCTAAGGATCGACCTCGGTGTTAGTTGCCGTACACCGCCGGGTTCCGATCTCCGAGGGCGTGGGAGAGGTCCGTTAGCCTCTTCTCGTGTTGTGCCCTCGCGAGGTCCACCTCAGCGTAGATCGAACGCTCCTCGGACGCTGGCGCGAGCGCCAGAACGCCACCGGTCGCGTCGACCATGCAGCTGCGGCCCAGGTAGCCGTCCCCGACCCGGTTGGCGGCGGCGACGAAGATGCGGTTGGCGTTGGCGGCGGCGATGCAATGGACGTCGAGCATCGTGAGGTCTCCCCGGCGCTGGTGCTCCGGGACCCAGTCGTCGGGGGCGTTGGACGGGATGCAGATGATCTCGGCTCCCCCCATTGCGAGGGCGCGGGCAGCCTCGGGAAACCAGGCGTCGTAGCAGACGAGCAACCCGATCCTGCCCAGCGGGGTGTCGAAGGTCGGCAGATCGCATCCCGGCTCGTACAGGAGCTTCTCCGTGTCCCAGAGGTGCGTCTTGCGGTAGCGTCCGAACGTCCCGGGTCCCAGCAAGACGGCGGAGTTGTGGAGGATGTCTCCGTCCCTCTCCAGGATCCCGCCGACGACGCAGACGCCCGATCCTTCGGCCTCCCATCTCCATGCTTCGACGGTCGGGCCACCAGGGAGCACCTCCGCGAGGTCCACGGCTAGGTCGCGAGAGCCAAGGTCGCATCCCGAGTTTGCGAGTTCCGGGAGGACCACGAGGTCGGCGCCTTCCGCGGTCGCCTGCCGGATGAAGTGGAGGGAGCGGTCGAGATTAAGGTCGGGATCCCCGTCCCTAACGGAGTACTGGGCGCAGGCGACGCGCACCTAGGATCCCCCGCGCCGGAGCTGTTCGACCTCGCCCTCGTACAGCTCGACCACGCCGTCGTCGGTCTGGAGGAGCAAGGCCCCCTCGGGGCCGAGATCCAGGGCCCTCCCTTCCAGCAGCGCACCGAACCTGCGGACCCTGACCCGCTCCCCGAGGGTACAGTTCAGGGCTCGCCAGTCCTCGAGGATGGCCCCGAAGTCTTTTATCCGCCCCAGCTCGAACTCGAGGTGCGATAGCAGGGAGCCGAGAAGGGCGAGAAGGTCGACGTCGCGTCCCACCTCGGAGCGGAGGGTGGCGACCTCGTTCCCCGGCACCCCGAGGTCTTCGGGGTCCAGGTTGGCGTTGAGGCCCACGCCGAGGACGACGAAATCTACGCGGCGTCCCTCCCCGGCGTTTACCTTCTTGGCCGCGACGGGGACGCTCTCGGCGCTCGACTCGGCCAGGATGCCGCAGATCTTGCGCCCCCGCACCAGCAGGTCGTTGGGCCACTTGATCTCCGCGGCCGCCCCGAGGTCGCGCAGCGCCTTGGCCACCGCCACCGCCGCGGTCTGCGTGACACGCGGCGCAACACCGGTCGAGATCCCGGGTCGCAGCACGAGCGACATCCAGAGGCCCCCGGCCGGCGATCCCCACCTGCGTCCGAGCCGTCCCCTCCCACCGGTCTGGATCCTGGAGACCACGAGGGTGCCGTGCGGGGCGCCCGCGTGGGCGAGCTCGCGCGCACGCGCCTGCGTCGAGCCAAGCTCCTCGTGCAGCTCGACGCTCGTCGCCAGTGGGCTTCCGAGACCCTCGACCGACTCCCGGCTCAACGCGCTCAAGCTATGCCGGCCTCCTGCAGCGTCGTCATCTCGTCCATCACCCTGGCCGCGGATTGCACGAGCGGGACGGCAAGCAAGCCGCCCGTCCCCTCGCCGAGGCGCAGGCCCAGGTCGAGCAGGGGATCTAGCCCCAGAGCGCCCAGAGCGACCCCGGCCCCTGGCTCGGCCGACAGATGCCCGGCTACCAGGTAGTCCACACTGTGGGACGCGAGCCCGCGGGCGGCGAGCGCCGCCGCGTCGGAGACGATGCCGTCGAGAACGACCGGAACCCCGTAGACGGCGCCCATCAGGATCACGCCCACCAGCGCCGCGTGCTCCAGGCCGCCTAGCGCCGCGAGTACGCCGACTGGATCGTTGGGGTCTGGACCGTGGAGCCGGAGCGCTTCCTCTACGACACGCGTTTTTCGGGCCAGCGTCGCGTCGTCTATGCCGGTGCCGCGGCCGGTCACCTCGCTCGCCGGGCGGCCGGCGAAGGCCGCGACGAGGCAGGCCGCTGGCGTTGTGTTTCCGATGCCCATGTCGCCTGTCACGAGCAGGTCGACGCCGCCGCTCTCGACCAGCTCCTCGGCGACGCCGGCCCCCGCGAGGATCGCCCGCGCCGCTTCCTCCCGGCTCGTCGCGGGGCCCCCACTCAGGTCCTCCGTTCCAGGCCTCACCTTCGCCGTGCGCAATAGGGGATGATCCTCGAGGCGCGAGGCGACGCCGACGTCGAGGACGCTGACCCGCGCGCCCACCGTACGGGCGAAGGCGTTGACCGCGGCGCCGCCGGCGCAGAAGTTCTCGACCATCGCCGCCGTCACCTCCGCGGGCCACGGCGAGACGCCTCGCGCCAGGACCCCGTGGTCCCCGGCGCAGATCACGACCGCGGGGTTCTCGGGGACGGGCGGCGGGCACTCCCCCGCCATCCCGGCGAGCCGCGCACCCAGGGCTTCGAGCCGGCCCAGGCTACCCGGCGGCTTGAGCAGGCGCGGGATGGAGATCCCGCGCCCTGCGTGACGCTGCGGCGTCTGCGGGCTCCACCTCGGCGGCGAGCTCTCTGACCCGCTCCTCGAAGGCCACGGCTAGTGGTGACGGTGGTGGTCGTGTCCGGGCTCGTCGGGATGGTAGTGGGGGGTCGCCGGGGCGCCAACCTTCTCCTCGAAGCCGGGGAGGGCCACGCGGTGCACGCAGACGTCGCAATTCATCCGGATGTCCCCCTCGAAAGACTCGCGGTAGCGGGCCAGGACCAGGTCGGCTACCCGCGCGTCCGGCCCGAAGTAGCCGGCGTAGCGCACGTCGACGTCCGGGTTGGCTCGAGCGAAGGCTCGGCTCTGCCCGCGGATGCGTTCCTCGAGCACGCCGGTGAAGAGGAAGTAGGAGAAGACGGCGACCCGCCGGTAGCCCAGCGTCTTGCAGCGCTCCAGGGCCTCGGCCACGCCGGGCGGGGTTAGGCTCACGTAGGCGGTCTCGACTAGCGGGTACGGCCGTCCCTCGAAGAACAGTCGGGCCATCTTGGCGAGGTCGCTGTTGGCGTCGGGGTCCGAGGAGCCGCGGCCCACGATCAGGACCGCGGTATCTTCTTTCTCGCCCTCGAGGACGGTCTCGGAGACGCGTTCGTCCAGGAGTTCCAGGAGCTCCGGCCTGAGGCCGAGCGCGCGCCCGTAGCGGAATTCGAGGCCGGGGTGGGTTAGCCTCTCGCGCACCAGCGTCGCGGGTACGTCGTCCTTGGCGTGGCCCGCGGCGAGCAGCATGAGCGGCACGGCGGAGATCTCGCGCGCTCCCCGGCCCGCCAGGCGGCTCACGCACTCGGAGATGGGGGGCCGCGAGAGCTCGATAAACCCGCCCTCGACCGGCACCGGGGCATCGTGGCGTACGCGGGAGACGAGCTCGTGGAACTCGGCCGCGCCGCGCGGGTCGCGGCTGCCATGACCCACGATCAGAAGCGCGGGCGCGCCGTCTTGCAGCCTGTCCCCGTTTGCCGCGATGGGCAGATCTCTCAAGTTCCCTCCTCGAAGTACAGTAGGGCGTTCAGCGCCGCCGCGGCGACCGCCGACCCGCCTTTGGGGCCGCGGTTGGCCACGGCCGGCAGGCCGCTCTCGATCAACCTGTCTTTGGACTCGGCCGCGCCGACGAACCCGACCGGCAACCCGACGACGAGCGCCGGCCTGGCGTCGAGCTCGAGCAGCTCGCAGAGCGCCGTCGGCGCGTTCCCCACCACCCACACGGCGCCGTCGCCGGCCTCCTGCCGGGCGAGCCTGAATCCGGCGGCGGAGCGGGTGATGCCGAGGCGCTCGGCCATCTCCTGCGCGCGCCCGTCGGAGACGAAGCAGAGCGCCTCGCGCGCCGTGATGCCAGCGGCCACCATCCGCACGTCGGCGACGATGGGGACGCCGGAGCGCAGGGCTCCGAGGCCCTGCCTCAGGGCGGCCTCGTCCAGGACGAGGCTCTCGGCGTACTCGGGGTCGGCGGAGGCGTGGATCACGCGCTCCGCCACCGCGCGAGAGAGCGGCCCGAGGTGCGACAGGTCGACGAGATCCCGCAGCCGGCGGTAGCTCTCGTTCTCGATAGGGTGCGCACGCCTCAACTATCCCCCCGTACCACCTGGACGCAGGCCGCAACCGGGCACACCTCGGCGCACTCGGCGCAACCCGTGCAACGGTCCTCCAGCACGACGAGGGGCGAAGGGGAGCCCCTGGGCGCGGGTCGTATGGCCTTCTCCGGGCAGGTCTTTATGCAGGCCCCGCAGCCGGCGCACTGGTCCGTCACGGCGAACACCCTCATGCCATGTACCCTCGAGGCGTTACCATCCTCCCGGCCCGGACCTCCGTCTGCGAGCTACCGACTATAACGACGGTGAGCATGTCCACGTCCTCGGTTCGCAGCGAGCCGAGGTCGGTCAGGGAGACTTCCTGCCCCGCGCGGTAGGCGTCCCTCACGACGCCGACGGGAGTATCCGGGGGGCGATTCTGGAGCAGGATCTCGCGCGCCTTGCCGAGCTGCCAGTCGCGTCCCCTAGAGCGCGGGTTGTACAGCGAGACGACGAAGTCGGCCTCGGCTGCGGCCCGCACCCGCTCCCGGATGACCTCCCACGGCGTAAGGAGATCCGAGAGGCTGATCGAGCAGTGGTCGTGCCCAAGCGGCGAGCCGAGCAGAGAGGCCGCGGCCTGCGCCGCCGTGATCCCCGGCACGACGATGACCTCGACCTCTTCGTCCGCCAGCTCGAGCGCCGGGGACGCCATCGCGTAGACGCCCGCGTCCCCGCTCGAGACCAGCGCGACGCTCCCCCCAGCACGCGCCTCCGCGAGCGCCTCCTCCGCGCGCTCGACCTCGCGCCCGAGCGGCGGCGTGGATATCCTCGTTCCCGGACGCAGCAGGTGCCTCACGCGGTCCACGTACTGCCCGAGCCCGACCACCAGCTCGGAGGCGGCCAGCGCCTCGCGGGCGAGGGGTGGGATCAGGGCGTCGTCTCCGGGCCCGAGGCCGACGAGGAAGAGCCTGCCTCGCGCCGGCAGCCTCCCCACCGCGACGGTCGCCATCGCGGATTTCCGCTTCTCCAGGGCCAGGGCCGCCCCGCTCGCGAGCACCGACGCCTCAGCGACGCTCGGCGTCCCGACGGCGTCCCTGACGACCGGCGAAGGATTCGGCACCCGCGCCCGAGCAAGCACGCTCGCGGGGTGGAACCGAAGCGGCACGCCGAGCTTGCCGGCTGCCTCGAGCAAGCCGGGCTTCGTCCGCCTTGGCCTCGACGCTGCTGAGTGCGGCGACGCTCCTGTTGGCCAGGCCGGCCTCCCGCAGGGATCTCCCGAGGAGATCGAGTATCTCTCCGCAACTCGCCCCCCTGCTGCAACCGATCCCCGCAATAAGCGACGGCGGGCGGTAGACGACGGCTGGACGCGGCACGTCACCGGTCCGGTCGGACACAAAGATCACGGGCGGTTCCACCTTATCTGTCCGCACCACGTTCTCCGGTAGCGGGCCGAAGGGCCTGCGAACGTCGGAGACCAGGTTTACCCGCTCCCCCGACACCAGCGCCGCCCCGACCGCCGCGAGGTCCGAGCCGTCCTCGACCCGGAGGCCAAGGTCAGTCCCGAGTTGGTCGAGCGCCTGGACGCCAACGGCGTCGCTCGCGGTGGTCACGACCGGCGTCGCTCCCAGCGCATCCGCGACGCGCTGGGCCAGCGCGTTGGCGCCGCCACCGTGTCCCCCCGCGAGCGCGACCGCAAAGCGCGCAGCGTCGTCCACGCAGACCACGCCAGGGTCCTTACGCTTGTCCTCGGAGCAGGGGCGCGACGAGCCGCGTTGCGGCGCCCGCGGCCAGAAACACGACGATGCCTCCGCACTCTCCCCAGGCCCGCGGCAACGCCATTCCGGGCTTCTCCTCGTAGAGACGCGCGTCGGGCCAGGATCTCCTGAGGTGGTCGGCGTTCCTGCGGCCGTTGGCGGTCGCGGCGACGAGCCCGATCACCGTGCCCTCCCCGAAACGACGAAGACGGGGGTTTCGGCGGCGAGGCGGTGCAGTTGCCCTACGCCCTTCGCGCGAGAGGCCTGCAGGAAAGTCGTCTCGACGTCGAGCCCGCAGTCCTCCAGGATTCTCCCCGCCGGGACGACGCGTTCCAGGCTTATGAGGCTCAGGACCACCGCTCGCCTGGCCCCGACGGCGCAGAGCTTGGCGATTTCCTCGAAACCCTCGCCCGAACCGCCGACGAACACGGCGTCGGGCTCGGGCAGGTCCCTCAACGCTCCCGGCGCCTCGCCCTCGACGACCCGCACGCGGACGCCGTGCCGGTCGGCGTTCTCCCGGATACGCTCGCAGCTAGTAGGATCCCGCTCGACCGCCACAACCGCAGCCCCGAGACGGGCGCACTCAACGGCCACGGAGCCGCTCCCGGCGCCGACGTCCCAGACCATATCCCCGGGGCCGGGGCCGAGCCGCGCGAGAACGAGCGCGCGGGTCTCGGACTTCGTGATCATGCCACCCCGGTGCTCGAAGGCGTCCTCGGACAACGCCCATCCCCCCGACCTTTCGGCACCGGAGGAGATCCAGCGCTTCCCTCCCGCGGCCGGTTCCACGTCGAGAACGAGCACCACGTTGGGGTCGCGCCACTCCTCACCCGCCACCTCCGCCGGCCCGCCCCGATAGAGACGCTCGTCGAGGTCGCCCAGCCTCTCTGCGACGATGAAGGTCCGCCCCCACCCCTCGAGCTCCCGCGCGAGCTCGGCCGGTCCGAACCCCGGCGAGGTGAGCACGGCCACTTTCGGTCGCGCCCGGCAGACGTTGACCGCGCGGCGCGGGTCGCGGCCGTGGGCGCTTACCGTGATGGCGTCGTCCCACGAGATGCCGGCGCGGGCGAAGGCGAGCGCGACGGAGGAGACGGCCGGAAGGACGCGCAGCTCGTCGGCGCCAAACCTCTCCCCCAGCAGGCGCACGATGCCGAAGTAGCCAGGATCCCCGGACGCCAGCACCACGACCGGCCCCCCTGCACCCTCGATCCTGGCGAGCGCCCCCGAGAGGTCGCCTTCCAGGACCACGCGGCGCCCCCTCTCGACGGCGAGCGCAGCCAGGTGTCGGCTCCCCCCCACAACGAGCGCGGCCGCTTCGAGGTAGGCCTCGGCTTCCGCGCCAAGGGGGCTCCCGTCGAGCCCGATCACGGTCACGCGGCTCACCGTTTCCCCCAGGACGTAAGCTCCAGGGCGCCGGGGCTCGCCCCGACCGGCTCCAGGGAGTCGAAGTCCACCATCACGGCGTGCATCCCCAGGGCGCCCCCGGCGTAAGCCGAGAGGTTATCCGCGACCCGCCCGCACAGGAGGAAAGGAGCCCTCTCCAGACCCGACGCCCGCCACAGCTCGTAGGCGTGGCGGGCGGTGTTGGCCCTCTTCACCTCCTCGACCAGGGCTGGCAGGCCGCCCGCCTCGGCCGTTATCTCGGCGAGGAGCGTGTTGTCCACCCTGGAGCGCGTCCAGTGGGTCATCATCACGCCCGCGGCCAGCTTGGCGAGCTTCCCCGCCATCCCGACGAAGAAGCCACGCCGCAGCCCGTTCTTGACCGCCCTCTTTATGGCCTGCCCGGTAAAGTCCCCGACCTCGACGAAGCAGACCTCCTCGAGATCAGGAAGCAGGCGCATCGCGGCCCTCTCGGTGAGGCCCCCGGTCGAGAGCACGAAGGTCTCGAGCCCCTGCGCGCCCATGACGTCCACGGCCTGCACCACGCTCGCCGCCCACGCGGCGGTCGAGAAAGGACGGACAATGCCCGTCGTCCCCAGGATCGAGATGCCGCCGACGATGCCGAGCCGGGCGTTGGTCGTTTTCTCGGCCATCTTCTCGCCGCCGGGCACGCTGATCTCGACGCGCACGCCTCGATCTTCCGGGTCGATGGCCTCCTGGATGGAGTAGGAGATCATGCGCCGCGGGACGTCGTTTATAGCCGGACCGCCGACCGCGAGCCCCAGACCGGGCTTGGTGACCAGTCCTACCCCCTCGCCCCGATCCAGCTCGATCCCCTGCCCCCCGGTCCAGGAGACACGAACCGTGAGGTGCGCCCCGTGCGTCACGTCCGGGTCGTCACCCGCGTCCTTCACCACGACGGCCTCGGCCCAGCCGTCCCCCACCTCGCACCGCTCGACCTCGAATGAGACGCGCCGCCCCTCGCCCTTTCCGGGCAACCTTATCTCTGCGCCGCTCTGGCGTTCTCCCGTCGACAGGGCCTTCGCCGCTGCCAGGGCCGCGGCGGCGGCGCAGGCGCCCGTGGTCCAGCCGGTCCTTAGCTTCTCGTCCCTCGCCCGCGCCATGCTCGGGGGCATGGGCGGCTCGCGCAGCTTCCTCTCAGGGGGCATCTTCCCCCTCCGCCTTGCGGAACATGTGCGAAAACCGAGGGCTATAGAGGTGGGAGCGGGTGCCGCCGGCCGCGAGTCCTCTTCCGACCAGGATCAGGGCCTGCCGGGTGAACCCGGCCTCCCGGATCCTTTTTGCCAGGTCTTCCAGCCTGCACTCGATGATCTCCTCGTCCGGCCAGCTCGCCCTGTAGACGACGGCGCACGGCGTGTCGGGGTGGTAGCCACCCTCGACCAGTTCCTCCTGCAAGGCCCGCGGACGGGCGGCGGAGAGGAAGATCGCCATGGTCGTCCCGTGGGCAGCGAACCGCCCAATGTCCTCACCCTCAGGCATCGGGGTGCGGCTCGCCCTGCGCGTCAGGATCACCGACTGCGAGACCTCCGGCACGGTCAGCTCCCGCCCGATGGCGGCAGCGGCGGCCCCGAGCGAGGAGACGCCGGGTACGATCTCCCACCGCAGCCCGATCTCCTCGCACAGCTCGACCTGCTCCATGACGGCGCCGTAGATGCTCGGGTCCCCCGAGTGGATCCTGGCCACCTCGAGGTTCTCCTCGTGCGCCCGCTCGTACAGCTCTCGAACGCCCTCGAGCGGGATGGTGGTCGACTCGACGATCTCCGCACCGGGCCGCGCGAACTCCAGAACGGCCTGGTCCACCAGGCTCCGCGCCCAGATAACGACGTCCGCCTCGCCAATTAGCCGCGCGCCCCGGATCGTCAGCAGGTCCGGCGCCCCGGGTCCCGCCCCTATGAACCAGACCTTACCCAAACTCGCGCCCCCTGCCCTTGAAGATCACCGTCGACAGGTACGGCCCTTCGTCCCCGACAACCTCGGAGGCGTCGACCACCACTTCGTCCTCCATGCCTAACCGTGAACCATACGTCGCGCCTTCCAGTCGGCCCATTTCGGAGGCGATCTCCAGCACCTCCCGAAGCCGGCTGCCGCCCTTGTAGCACACCACCGTCTCGAACCCGGATAACGCGTCACGCAAAGCGCTTTCCCCAGCCGTAAAGGGCAAGAGCGCCAGCCTTTCGTCGCCCTCCAGGAGCACCGTACCACCACGTGAGGCCAGATCCTGCATCGCCGTGATGCCAGGCACGGTTTCGACTTCGACATCAGGTACATACTCCTTCACGGTACGGGCGAGGTAGGTGAAAGTGGAGTACACGTTCGGATCCCCGATGGTGGCGAAGGCGCAGGTCCTGTCGCGCCGAAGAGATTCGGAGATCTCTGCCGCGGCGCGCTCCCAGTTCTCTGCTCGGGCTCGGGCATCGTTGGACAGGGCGAACCGCAGGCGCCGGACGCGGCCGAGGTCGAGGTGTGGTCGCACCACTCCCTCTGCCCGGCCGACCTCCCCCGTATCTCCGACGGGGACGAAGACCTCCGCGGCCTCGCGCAGCACGCGCAGGGCCTTCAACGTCAGGAGCTCGGGATCGCCGGGACCGACGCCGACCCCGATCAGGCGCCCACTCATGCCCCCACCCCCGCGCCGGTCTTCGATTTCGACGCGGCCCGCACGAGCCGGGCCGGAATCTGAGGCGTCGCGGCCCAGTGGAGGTGCAGGTAGCTCGCGTGCACGCTGCCGGCCACGCACCCTTCGGGTCCGCGGCCTTCGAGTTCCCAGGCCGCCCTCTCGCTTGCCGCGGGCTCGACGACCGAGTAGTGGAACTCGTGGGCCCGCACGCGAGTCCCCGCCCGGGCGATGGGCGAGTCGTGAAGCGCGCACGCCTCCCGGTAGCCCAGGGTCAGGCGGTTCGCCATCCGCGCTCGGGCGCCGAGGACCCCGCACATACGGTGCCCGTCCAGCTCTTCCGCCAGGTAGAGCAGGCCGCCGCACTCGGCGACGACCGGTTTGTCTTCGGCGGCGAAGGCGCGCACCTCGGCCTTGAGCGGCTCGTTCGCCGCCAGCGCCTCGGCGTAGGTCTCGGGGAATCCGCCGCCCAGGTAGAGGACGTCGGCGCCATCCGGGAGGCTTGCCTCGGAGGTAGGGTCGAAGAAGGCGACTTCGGCCCCCGCCCCGCGCAGCAGCTCCAGGTTCTCCTCGTACAGGAAGCTGAAGGAAGGACCTGCCGCGACCGCGACGCGCGCCGGCGGTCCCGGTTCTGGGGCTTCCGGATCCCAGGGACGCGTGCGCAGGTTGCCGGCGGAGCGGGCCAGGCGCAGGACCGCGGCGAGGTCGCAGGATCTCGAGATCGCGCCTCCCGCCGCTTCGATGGAGGCACGGGCTTCGTGGCGGCGTTCCGAGGCGGGCACGAGGCCGAGGTGCCTGTCCGGGGTGTTTATCGCGGCGTCGCGGCGCAGGACGCCGAGGACCGGTATGCCGAGAGGCGCCAGAGCGGCGCGCAGCATCCTCTCGTGGCTCGCGGAGCCTACGCGGTTCAGGATCACGCCGCCCAGGCGCAGGTCCGGGTCGAAGGCCGCGTAGCCGTGGACCATCGCTGCCACCGAGCGGGCCATCGCCGAGGCGTCCACGACGAGCACGACGGGCGCGTCCAGGAGCTTGGCCACGTGCGCGGTCGAGGCGAGCTCGCCGCCCCCGCTCTTACCGTCGAAGAGGCCCATCACGCCCTCGACGACGGCGACGTCGGCGCCATGCGCGCCGTACGCGAATAGCGGCGGGATGAGATCAGGTCCGGAGAGGAAGGCGTCGAGGTTGCGACCGGGTCGTCCGGTGGCGAGGGCGTGGTATGAAGGGTCTATGAAGTCCGGTCCGACCTTGAACGGGGCCACGCTAAGGCCCAGGCCGGAGAGCGCGAACATCAGACCCGAGGCCACGGTTGTCTTGCCCACGCCCGAGTGAGTTCCGCCTATAACTATCCGCGGCGTCGAAAGGCGCGGGAGCAGGGAGTCGTATTGCTCTTTCCGACTCCCTGGAGCAGAGCGACCCCCTACCACTCTATGCCCTTCTGTCCCCTGTAGCCCTCGTCGAAGGGGTGCTTTACCTTGCGCACCTCGCTCACGAGGTCGGAGATCTCGACCAGCTCGTCGGGCGCGTCGCGGCCGGTGATGATGACGTGCTGGAAGCCCGGACGGTTCTTCAGGGTCTCGACGACCTCAGCGGTGTCGACCCAGCCGAACTTCATCGGGTAGGTGAACTCGTCGAGCAGGAGCATGTCGTAGGTCTCGTCGGCGAGCCGCCGCTTGACCTCCTCCCAGCCCTCCCGCGCCCTGTCCGCGCTCTCGAGAAGGTCTTTCGAGGTCCACGTCCAGCCGTCGCCCATCTTGAACCAGTCTATGTTGCCGAGCGTCTGCGCGGCCTTCTGCTCCCCGACGTTCCACTTGCCGCTCTTGACGAACTGGTACACGCCGATGCGGTAGCCGCGCGCCCAGCCGCGAAGCATGACCCCGAACGAGGCCGTGCTCTTTCCCTTCCCGTGTCCGGTGTTCACGATCAGGAGCGGACGTTCCCTGTTGGATCTGCGTCGCAGCCTTTTCTCGCGCGGTTCCCTGGACTGCCGGGCTTCGCCGACCTCGCTCACGCCACCCGCCTCCTCTCCACAAGCTCGACCAGCGCCTCGGCCCTCAGCTCCTCGAGCCGCAGGCAGCGCGCGCCGAGCGCCTCGGCCAGCGTCCGGGCCATCCCGAGCCTGACGTATCCATCCTCGGTGTCCACCACCACGCAAGCGGCGCCCAGCCTGAGCAGGCTCACGGCGGCGGCGTGCGGGTCGGGCCCGGCGGTAGCCCGGCCGTCGGTGAGCAGCACGATGAGGGGCCGCCTCTCCTTTTCCCGACTGCGCTCCCGCCCGACCACCTCGGCCGCCTTCTCCAGCCCGGCGGCCAGGGGGGTGCGCCCGCCGGTCGGAAGCTGCGCGAGCCGGGATGCGGCGAGATCCACGCCCGAGGTCGGCGGCAGTAGCAGCCGCGCCCCCTCGCCCCTGAACGAGACCAGGCCGACCTTGTCGCGGCGCTGGTAGGCGTCGGTTAGCAGCGAGAGCACGGCCCCCTTCACCGCGGACATCCGGCTGCGGGCTGCCATCGAGCCGCTCGCGTCGACGACGAAGAGCACGAGGTTACCCTCCCGGCCCTCCCGCACGTTCCTGCGCAGGTCTTCGCGTCGCAGGGCGAGGCCGGCCCCGACGCGGCCTCGCGCCCGCTGGTGTGGGGCGGCCGCCCGTACGGTCGCGGCCAGCGCCAGGTCCCGCGCGTCCTCGCCCACCTCGCGATCTCCGACGGGGTGCCCGTGATCCCCCACCACCCGGCTTCGCCTGCCGAGCGGACCGCCGCGCCCCTTCTCGGGTACCTCGAGGCGGGCGGGCTCGAAACCTTCCGCCGCCGAGTACGTCCGCTCCCCGGCGCCCGGCCTCGCCTCGGAAGGCTCCGGCGCGGGGCCCCGCGCGTCCTGTCCGCCACCGTCGCCCTGAGGGGCGCCGTCTCCGGGCGGGTCCGGGTCGGGGTCCTCGGGGAAGAGCTGCTCCAGCTCCTCGGGATCTATGCCCGCCTCCCCGAAGGGATCTCGCCGCCTGCGGTGCGAGAGGGCTAGGAGGGCGGCCCGGCGCACGTCCTCGGTTGCTACCACGTCTCGGGCCTCCCAGGCGGCCAGGGCCCTGGCCGCCTTGGCCGTTACCAGGTCGCCGCGCAGGCCGTCTACCCCGAGGTGCGTGCACACGGCGGCTATCTGGTGCAGGGTCTCGTCGTGCAGGAAGACGGCGGGGAGGCCTTCGCGGGCCCTCTCGATGCCGAGGGCAAGCTCCTCGTCGCTCGCCGTCCATTCGGCGGCGAAGGCGCGCGGGTCCCCTTCGTAGCGCAGGCGCCGGCGCACGATCTCCACCCTCTCGTCGGCCTCGAGGTTGCCCGAGACCTCGACGGTAACGCCGAACCGGTCGAGCAGCTGCGGCCTGAGCTCCCCCTCCTCGGGGTTCATCGTCCCCACCAGGATAAAGCGCGAAGGGTGATGCACGCTCACGCCCTCGCGCTCGACGTGGTTCGTTCCCATCGCCGCGACGTCGAGCAGGAGGTCCACCAGGTGGTCGGAGAGCAGGTTCACCTCGTCGACGTAGAGGACGCCGCGGTGCGCGGAGGCCAGGATCCCCGGCTCGAACGCCCTCTCCCCCTCCGTAAGCGCCCGCTCTATGTCCAGCGTACCCGTGAGCCTGTCCGTGCTCGCCCCCACGGGCAACTCGGCCAGCCGCGCCGGACGCCACTCCCAGGGCGCGCCTTCCGGGTGCGGACCCGCGGGGCATCCGGGGTTCGGGGCTCCGGGGTCGCAGGAGAACGGGCAGCCCGAGATGACCCGGATCGGTGGCAGGAGCCGGGAGAGCGCCCTCACCGCCGTAGACTTCGCGGTCCCCTTCTCTCCGCGCACCAGGACGCCGCCGACTTCTGGGGAGACGGCGTTCAGGAGCAGGGCCAGCTTCAGGTCCTCCTGCCCGACTATCGCGGAGAAAGGGTACAAAACGGGAGTAGGGAGGCGCTCGCCTAAAGGCTCGCTTCGGGAGTAGGGAGTCGCATTGCTTTCCCCGACTCCCGACTCCCTGCTCCCGATTCCCGGTTCCTTCACGTAGCCTCCTCCAGCAAACCTTCGTTCTCCAGGTACGCCGCTTTGAGCGCGTCGAGGTCTTCGGGGTCGGGCTCGGACCACAGGCCGCGCTCGGCCGCCTCCAGAAGCCGCTCCCCGATGGCTCGCAGCGCCCAGGGGTTGGATTCCTGCATGAAGTCCCTTACCGTCTCGTCCAGGACGTATTTGCGGGTGACGTCGCGGTACATCCAGTCCTCCACGACGCCGGCCGTGGCGTCGTAGCCGAAGAGGTAGTCCACCGTGGCGGAGAGCTCGAAGGCGCCCTTGTAGCCGTGGCGCTGCATGGCTTCGATCCACTTCGGGTTCGCAACGCGCGAGCGGAAGACGCGGCGGGCCTCCTCGGAGAGGCTCCTGGTCTTCGGGCGGGAAGGGTCGGCCGAGTCCCCGATAAATGCTTTCGGGCTGCGGCCCGTGAGGGCGCGGACGGCGGCGATCATGCCCCCGTGGTACTGGAAGTAGTCGTCGGAGTCGAAGAGGTCGTGCTCGCGGTTGTCCACGTTCTTTACCGCTATCTCGGTTCGCCTGAGGTTGGACTCCATCGCCTCGCGGGCCTCCACCCCGTCGAGGTCCTTGCCGTAGGCGTAGCCGCCCCAGACGGCGTAGACCTCCGCGAGGTCCTCGTCGTCGCGCCAGTTTCGGGCGTCTATGAGCGGCAGGAGGCCGGCCCCGTAGGCGCCCGGCTTCGAGCCGAAGATGCGCGTCGTCGAGCGCCGCCCGTCCGCGCCGGAGGCCTTCTCCTCGTCTGCGTGCTTCTTGACGAAGTTCGTGTCGTGGGGCTCGTCGAGGTCTGCCACCTTGCGGACGGCCTCGTCCATCAGGGAGATCAGGTTCGGGAAAGCGTCCCTGAAAAAGCCGCTGATCCTGACCGTCACGTCTATCCGGGGGCGCCCGAGGTCTTCGGGCGGTATCACCTCGAGCCCCGTCACCCGCAGCGACTCCTCGTTCCAGGTAGGCCTCACGCCCAGGAGGGCCAGTATCTCGGCCACGTCGTCGCCCTGCGTCCGCATCGCCGCCGTGCCCCAGACCACGATCCCGACGCTCTCGGGGTAACGTCCCTCCTCGTCGAGGTAGCGCCTCAAGAGGTCGTCCGCCAATCCCTGCCCGACCTCCCACGAGAGCCTCGAGGGGAGGGCCTTCGGATCCACGGAGTAGAAGTTGCGCCCCGTGGGCAGCACGTTCACGAGCCCGCGCGTGGGCGACCCTGAGGGCCCCGCCGGCACGTAGCCGCCCGAGAGCCCGCGCAAGAGGTTGCCCATCTCGTCCGGCGTGCGCAGGAGCCGCGGCACGACCTCGTCGGCGGCGAAGCGAAGGGCGAGCACGACCCCTTCGTCCACCGTGCCAAGGACCTCCTCGCACACCGCTTCGGCGGCCGTCGCGTCCCAGCCCCGCTCCTCCAGCGCGAGCAGGAGGGCTTGCGCGGCCTCTTCCAGGCGGTCGAGAAGGTCAGAGGCCGTCGTCGCCGCGCCGGGGAAGCGGGAGACGAGTCCCTGCGGGGCCTCCACCCTCGAGCCGCCGTTCTCGGAGAGCAGGCGTTCGTCCAGGCCGCAGGATGCCCCGACGGCGCGCCGCAGGCCGGGGACCTCGCCGGCGCCGAGGCGCAGGATGGCGGCGAGGAGGTGGCGCAGGGGCTCGCCTTCGGGCGCCTGGCCCAGGACGTGCAGGCCGCCCCGGATAGGGAGGTCCTTTATCTCGCAGAGGTAGCCGTCGACGTGGTTCAGGAAGTCGCCGAACTCCTCGGGCTGTTCCTCGACCCCGAGGTCCCGGTGCAGCTCCGCGTCGCGCAGGGTCTCCCAGATCCTGGCCCGTATGGCCGGCAGCTTGGAGGGGTCTAGCGTCTCCACCTGGTAGTACTCGTCGAGGAGCTGCTCGAGGCGTGCCAGGTCGTCGTAGGTCTCGGCCCGGGTCATCGGGGGGATAAGGTGATCCACGACCGTGGCGTGGGCCCGCCGCTTGGCCTGCGTCCCCTCGCCCGGGTCGTTCACGACGAATGGGTAGAAGAGCGGCACGTCGCCCAGGGCGGCGTCCGGCGCGCATGAAGACGAGAGACCGAGGGACTTACCGGGGAGCCACTCCAGGGTACCGTGCTTGCCTAGGTGTACGATCGCGTCGGCGCCGAAGTCTTCGATGATCCACCAGTACGCGGCCAGGTAATGGTGCGTCGGCGGCAGGTCCGGGTCGTGGTATATGGCGATCGGATTCTCCCCGAAGCCCCTCGGGGGCTGGATGCCGACGAAGACGTTGCCGAAGGAGAGGCCCGCGACCACTATCTCGCTGCCGTCCACGTAGAGCTCGCCCGGCGGGGGTCCCCAGTGCTCCTCGATCCCGGCTCTCAGCTCCTCCGGAAGTTCGGCGAACCACGCCGCGTAGCGCCCGGCGTCCAGCCGTCCGGCGGCTCCCACGAGCTGATCTTCCGTGAGGAACTCGAGGTCGTGGCCCCCGGCGCCGATGAGGGCATGGATCAGGGCATCACCCTCCGCGGGGACGCCGTCGACCTCGTAGCCCGCCTCCTCCAGCTGCCGCAGCAGCCGGATCGCGCTCGCGGGTGTGTCGAGGCCGACGGCGTTGCCCACGCGCGAGTGCTTGGTCGGGTAATTGGAGAGCAGGACCGCAACCTTCTTCTGCGCGTTGGGGGCTCGCCCCAACCGGGCGAAGCGGGTCGCGAGGCGGGCGAGGCGGCGGGTGCGCTCGGGGTCGGCCTCGTAGAGGCTCAGCGGAGCCCCGACGGGGGAGGCGGCCTCCACGCTCTCCTTGAAGGAGAAGGGGACGGAGACCACCCTGCCGTCGAACTCCGGTATGGCGACCTGCCACGCGGTGTCGAGCGGAGTGAGCCCCGCGTCGGAGCGCAGCCAGGCCGCGCGCGGGGACGTCGAGCAGATCCCCTGCACCACCGGCACCCCGAGTTCTTCGAAGGCGGGCACCTCCCACTCGAGCCAGCCCTCGGGGCCATCGCCCTTCCGCGCGTCGGCGGCGTTCGAGCCTCCGCTGGCCAGCACGGTGGTGACGAGGCAGTCCACGCGGTCCTTGATCAGGTCGAGGGCCGCGACCCGCCCCTCCGCGTCTGCCCTCAGCGAGTAGCAGTAGACGGGCAGGGCATTCGCGCCGGCTTCCTCGAGCGCGCCGACCAACGCGTCCACGAACGCCGTGTTGCCGCCCAGGAGGTGGGTCCGGTAGAAGACGACGCCGACGGTGGGGCGGCCCGGGTTGCGGAGCGCCAGGAGGTCTTCCGGCGAAGATCCCGCGGCGAGCCGCGGATGGTAGACGCCCAGATCGGGCACCAGAGCGGGGGGCTCGAAGCCGTGCCCTTCTAGCAGAAGGGTATCCGCGACAAACCGCAAGAGGTTGGCGGTGTTCGCGACCCCGCCCCACCGCAGGTACTCGAACGCCTCGGCCACAGCGCCGGACGGCGCCGACGAGAGCGCGGTCAGCTCGGCGTCGGGCTCCGCCTCACCCCCGAAGGCCAGGAGCGGAATTCCCAGCTCCTCGCAGCGGCGGCGCAGCTCCTCGAACCCTTCGGGCCAGGCCCGCCGCCCGCCGAGCAGCCGAACCAGCACCGCGCGCGCCCCCGGCAACGCCTCGTCGAAGAATGCCGCCGGCTCTTCGATCTTCGCGGGGTTCGCGCATCGCACCCGTGGGAAGTCCTCGGGCAACAGTTCCGTCGCCTTCGCGGCGGCCAGGATCTCGGTGTCGGCGGTGGTTACGAAAAGCAGCTCCGTTGTATTCAGGCTATCTGCCATCAGAGTTCGGCTTTCAGCTCTTGGGCTTCTTCGTCGTAACCAGGCACCGACCACCCATCCGGAGATTCGGTGGGGGCAACCGCCCAGTTCGTCCGAGGCGGCGCGTTCGCGTCGGGAGCATCTCCGACCGCGGTCCGCTGGGCGCTCGTGGCTGACAGCCGGCCGCTGACGACGGGGAGTCCGGAGGATGCTCCGTCATCGATCAAGCGCAGCAGGGCGTCGCGATCCACGTTTTCGGAGACCAGGTCCCCCAGGGTGTCCAGCATCCTCTCGCGCACCGTGGCGAAGGACTCCTGGCCTGGCTGCCAGTCCAGGCCGCGCAGCTCGGCCACCCGGCGCAAGAACTCGCGGCGGAACGCGTCGGACTCCAGCACGCCGTGCCACGAGGTCCCGAAGACCGTGCCGACCCTGCACCCTTCTTCGGATCCATCACCCACGAAGAGCGCCTCGCCGCCCGAGCGGGCGACCCTGCCGTGCCGGATCTCGTACCCGGACACGCCGGCGTTCCCGAACAGCGGCGCCCGCCCCGCGGGACGCCCGAGCAACTTCTCCCTCTCGAAGACGGTCCGCACCGGGAGCAGCCCAAGCCCGGCGGCCTCGCCCTCCCCGCTCTCGACGCGGTCCACGATGCGTTCGCCGAGCATCTGGTAGCCGCCACAAACGCCGAGGACCGGAAGCCCGCGCCGCGCTCGCTCGGCGAAGGCGAGATCCAGTCCCCTGGAGCGCAGACCGGCGAGATCTGCGACGGTGGCCTTGGTGCCAGGGAGCACCGCGAGATCGGCCGCGAGCAGCTCCGTCGGCGAGGTGGTAAAGGAGACGAAGACGCCGGGCTCGTGGGCGAGGGCGTCGAAATCCGTGAAGTTGCTGATCCTGCCAAGCCGCGCCACCGCAACCCGCAATACGTCCCTCCCGAGCGGAGGCCCCGTCTCCCTCCTCGCGTCGAGGGCGAGCGAGTCCTCGCCGTCGAGCCCGAGCCCGGACACGTAGGGCAGCGTCCCGAAAAACGGACGCCCGCTGAGGCGGCTCATGGCCTCGAGGCCTGGCGCGAGCACCGCCGGATCCCCGCGGAACTTGTTGACCAGGAAACCCGCGACGAGCGCCTGATCCTGCGCCGAGAGCAGCGCGAGCGTCCCGTAGAGCGAAGCGAATAGCCCGCCCCGGTCTATGTCGCCGACCAGCAATACGGGGATGTTCGCGGCCCGGGCCAGCCCCATGTTGGCGAGGTCGTGCGCCCGCAGGTTTATCTCGGCCGGGCTGCCTGCGCCCTCGCAGACGACCACGTCGAACCGATCTTTCAGGTCCTCGAGCGACCCCAGGACGACCGGAAGGAGATCCCTCTTCATATCCCCGTAGCTTCGCGCCGTCGCCGTAGCCCACGGCTTTCCGAGCACGACGACCTGCGTGTCGCGCGCCGAGGGCTTGAGCAGCACGGGGTTCATCTTTGCCTCCGGCTGCACCATCGCGGCCTGGGCCTGGGCCGCCTGGGCTCGGCCTATCTCAGCCCCCTCGCGCGTCACGAAGGAGTTGAGCGCCATGTTCTGCGCCTTGAAAGGCGCCACGCTGACGCCTTCGCGCGCGAGCCAGCGGCAGATGCCCGCGACGACGACGCTCTTGCCTGCGTCCGAGTGGGTCCCGGCGACGAGCAGGGTTCGGCTCAAACCGCGCCCTTACGGCGCGCCCGCTCGCACAGGGCCCCGAAAAGCACGCCAAGGCCGGCCCACAGCACGATCTGGGTGCCTAGCGACGAGAGCCTGAAGCTCCACAGCAGCCCGGCCGGGAAGTCTCCGGGGTCGGCCGTGGCGGGCAGCGCGAGAAACAGCACCGCGAAGACGGCGGCCAGCCCGAGCACCACCGTGACGTGCCGCACGGGCGTGCTCACCCCCTGATCGCGCAGCAGCCCAGAGGCGTACCAGGCAGCCAGCACCGCGAGCAGCGAGAGCCCCACCATCGCGAAGTACGCCGCGGTGCGAGCCCCGATGGTCGAGGGATCTCCGACCGTTGGCGGGTTGGCCGGGTACTTGAGGAAAGGGAAGAGGGCGGCCCCCGCGAAGATGGCCGCAGCCAGGTACAGGCTGCGGTACCAGTCGCTCTCCGAGGCCAGGCGGCCGCGAAAGTACGCGAACGCCAGCCCGAACAGCCCCCCGACGAACGTACCCGTGAGCCCCGTGGCGAAGAACAGGCCCACCTTCTGGGTGGGGCGGTCTACCACCACGCCCTCCTCCGCGTGCGAGTGGCCCGCGCCGCTTTCGTGCGTGTGGGCCGAGGACTCTTCGAGCCCTATCGCCCGGTCGAGGAGCGGCTCTCCGGTAACGAAGGCGAATAGACCCGCCAGGAGACCGGCCAGCAACCCGGCCGCCATGCCCCGGCGCAGGTACACCGATATCACGTTTGCTTCTCCTCTAGTGGCAGGGAACGGCGAGCAGGTGGCGCCCGTCGTGCGCGAACTCGTGCAGGTAGTCGGTCGTCCCGGCCGCCTGCCCGAGCAGGGGCACGAGCAAATCCCCGCTGGCGGAGAGGAGGACGAAGAGCATGCCAAGGAGAAGCAGCGTCAGCAGCCAGCTCCACAGCGGCATCTCGCCCAGGGAGATGCGTCGATCTAGAGGGTGCCTTTCCACGGGAACCTCCTTCTCGGGGTCCTCGCCCCGGCCGGAATCTTGTGGGCGAAAGGCCAGTCTCCTGACTCCCGGATCCCCGCTCCCCCCGCCTTCCCGCCTGACCCAGGCGGTGGCATTGCCATCGGGTTCGCTCCCCGGTCACAGTGGCGGGACCGCGCCGGACTCGCACCGGCTTCCTGGGCCCCTTCGCCCCCTGCTTGCCTTGCCGGCCAGCATAGCCGTGGCCCCGGCGCGCGTCAACCGCCGGGGACGTCCGGCGGCGTGGTATAACGTCCGCTCCCAATGCAAAGCCTCCCGGACCTCATCGCCTCCATCCCCGACTCCCCCCAGGGGATACTCACCTTCGTCGCGGGTCTGCTGCTCTCCCACGGGTACATCGTGATCTTCGTGGGGGCGGCGCTCGACAACTTCGGTCTTCCGGCCTCGGGCGACGTGGTGCTCTTCGCGGGCGGGTGGTACGCGAACCTCGGAAGGGTCGCTCTGCCGCTCGTGATGCTCGCCGGCTTCGGCGGCGCCCTCGTCTCGGACAACGCCGTCTACTGGATCGGGCGCATCGGCGGGCGCCCCCTGGTCAACCGCGTCCTCAAGATGCGTTTTCTCCACTTCCTGATCAACGAGGGCACACTCGAGAAGGTGGAAAGGTCTTTCGAGGCCCACGGCGGGAAGATGGTCTTCGTGGGGCGCTTCGGCCCGGGCCTCAGGAGCATGACCCCGCTTTTCGCCGGTGTGAGCAGGATGAGGTATTACAAGTTCCTCCCGTACAACCTCTCGGCCGCCGCCGTGTGGGCCATCGCGTACACCCTTGTCGGCTACACCTTCGGCGCGTACTGGAGCGACCTGCTCGCGGTCGCCAGGTCTTTCGGCTACGGCATCGTCGCCCTGGTCGTCCTGGTCATCGCCGCCGTGCTGCTCAGGCGGTTCCTGAGAAGGCGGCGGCGGGAGGAGGAGTAGGTGGCGCGAGGTCGGCCGCGAACCATCCCCTTCCCGGGCTAGCCTTCACTCTGCCCGCGCAGGGATTCCAGGACCGTAAGGGCGACCATCACGAACGCCACAAGCCCAACGAACGCGGCCGGCGACAGCGGAGCGGCAAGCGCGGCGAGAACCACGAGAAGCGCCGCGATCCCAAGGCGGGTCAGCACGGCGCGGTCGCCGGCGGCTCCCTCGTTCACCCTGTCGACGAAGGCGACGCCCGCCAGGTAGAAGCCGACGCCCCCGGTCAGCACGAGCCTGGCCCCGAGTCCGTAGTCGCCGCCCGCGGGGGCGGCCGCCGCGAGGGCGACCTCCGCGGTTGCGGCGGCCTCGATGGCGAGCTGGGCACCGACGCCGAAGGCGGCTATCCCCGCGTAGACGGCGAAGTGGCCGTACCCCCAGAAGAACGCGGGGCGCGGGCCGAGCTCGATCCCGGAGGACCCGACGTGGTCGAAGTACTGCCACCAGATGCAGGCAGCCACCGCGAAGCCGAAGACGGCGGCCAGTACCGCGGACGGTTGCCAGTCCGTATCGGCCGTGCCGACGACCACGGCGAGCACCGACTCGCCGAGCACGATGATCGTAAAGAGGCCGTAGCGCTCCGCGATGTGGCGCGGATGGAAGCTCATCCGCGGGTTCGACATGGTGCGCACCGCCAGGATCGGGCCCAGGAGCTCCACGAAGAGCCCCACGGCCCACACCGCGTACCGGATCGGCTCAGGCACCAGCAGCGAGGAGAGCCAGATGGCCGCGCCCAGCGCGTTGCCGATGGCGTAGAGCGTCGCGAAGGGACGCAGGTCCGCGGGGACATGCCGCCGCGCCCTCAGGAACAGGCCGGTTATCAGGAGCCGCATGGTCGAGTAGGCCAGCACGAAGCTAACCGAGGCATCCGGCTCGACGCCGACCTCCCCGACGGAGGCGGCCAGGCCGAGCATCGCGAGCATGGCGGCGAGCAGCGTGAGGCGGTAGGGGACATCGTCGTTGTCGAAGGCGGTTCCGTACCAGGCGAAGATCATCCACGACCACCAGACCGGTACGAAGAGGCCGACGAAGCGCAGGGCCCCGCCGAGGTTGGGTTCGTCGTGCAGACCCCCGGCGAGCACCGCGACCGCGACGACGAAGCAGAGGTCGAAGAACAGCTCGAGCGGGGTCGACGTGCGCTCCTCCGCGCGCTGCTCGGGGGTGAGGTTGCGCAGGGCCTGCGGCCGCACGAAACGCGACCGCTGGCTAGCCGTCTCCCCGGAACGGCCAGGCTTCTGGCCTGTTCCAGATACGTCGCTCATCGCGCTCCTGCCCCGAAGGCGACGAGGTCGGCCATCCTGAAGTCGCCCGACTCGGACGCAGGCAAGGCGGGCCTCCAGCCGGGATCGGCCCGCCTGTACGAGCCGGGATCGGCATCGAGCAACCCGACCAGGACCTCCGCGACGATGCGTCCTCCTACTGGTCCCAGGTGCCCCCCGCCCGCGCGCACCTCCGCCTCCTTGAGCACGTAGTACCAGAGCGGCGTCTCGGCGCGCCAGTCTGACCCGAGCCCACACTCCTCCGCGCTCAGCGGCTCGACGCCCATCGCGCGCGCGACCGCCTCGCCTGAGGGCAGGCCTAGCGCGGCGCCGCGCTGCAGGTCGCGGGCGGCCAGCGAGTGGTGCTCGGGCACCTCGGTGTGGCCGACTATCTGCTCCGGCAGGTCTATGAGGGCGTGCGTCAGGCTCGCGACCAGCCGCCTGCTCGGCTGCGGCCCGTGTTGCGCCCCGGGAAGGTCGAAGAAGTACGACCAGTCAATGACCAGCTCGCTCGCGACGCGCCCGCCGCCGAGGCAGTCCGGGAAGATCCGCGCCTCCCCGATCCGGTCGTTCAGGCGGTACGTCGGCGTGATCTGGGAGTGCCCGAACCGGTACGCCGCGTCGGAGAACTCGACCGGTAATGTCGGGTTCGCGCCGGGCTCGTAGTACTCGCGCCCGCTGGACACGACCTCCGCCGCGACGCCATCCCCAACCGAGAGCGGCAGGAACTCGTGGGCGACGATCCACTGGTAATGCCAGCTCACCAGGCGCCGCGCCTCCTCGAAGACATCAGCGTCCGGCGTCCCCTTCTCGCGCAGCCAGTCGACGGCGCGGTTGTGGAACCGCAAAAAGGCCACGTGAAGCTGCGAGATAAGCAGGTGCACGTCGTTGCGGGGATCCCCGACCAGCGCGACCCCCTGGTGGTTGCGGGGCAGATCGACGAGCCCTCCGGCCGCATCCGGGCCGATGAGCAGCTTGTCCGGGTCTTCCCTGTCGTAGAGAAACGGGTTCCCCACGGGCCCGTCGCCGTAGAGGCTCTCGAGGTCGAGGCGCGGGGCGCGGGAGTTGGTCAGCTCGCCCGCGACGGCGTGGCGGGCCAGGAGGGACCTGTCCGCGGTGATGTCGTGGGCGACGAACTGGCCGAGGATCATGAACCCCGCGGGGATGCGCGGGTTCTCCAGGGCCTCGTCGACTACGGGCAGGGTGGCGTCCATGCGCGAGGAGGCTCGCCCGAGCGCGACCGCGCTGTCGAGGTCCACCTCGCACGAAGGGAGCCCCGGAAACATCTGTCCGTATTTGCCCCCGAGAGAAGGCTGCGCGTCCTTGAGCTCGGGGTTCACGACGCAACTGTGGGTGCCGGGCCTGACGCCCTCCGTCACCACGACCTCCTCGCTTCTACCGCCCGTCTACTTGCGTTCACTGTACACCGGGCGATGGCCCCGAACACCGCCCGAACGGCTAGGTTTTGTCGCCGCGGGTAGAGTGGCGGTCGCCCCCGGCCCGAAGGGACGCGATAGGAAGTATCGGGCTACGGATCAGGGCTTGTCTCCCGGACCATCGTCGGTTATCTGGGGGCTGGGTTCGTCGCGGACCATGGATATGGCCACGTACTGCGGGTACAGACGCCCGCTCTGGGGGTTTCGCCAGATGGTCTTGCCGCTGCCCCGCTCGACGAGCTCCCATCCGGCGTTCTGCAGCTCGTCCATCTGGCGGCGCTTCTCGTTGCGCGGACCGGACTTCTCGCTCAAAGCTGCCCTCCTTCGACAGGAAGATCCGGGCTAGACGCCCGACCCTCCCGTGTGGCTGCCGATAGTATTGGCCGGTACTCGCGGCCGAACAGTGAACCTTTATACCGCGTATCGCTGGGTGAAGAAGTCCGCGTAGTAACGGGCCCAGTTCGCGCCCGGGGCGTTGAGCGGCTGCTCGTTGGCGACCCAGATGAGCAGGTAGACGAGCTCGCTCTTGGTGAAGCTCGCCCCCAGAAGCGGGCCGAGTCTCTCGTGCAGGTAGCCAGCGTACCAGAGCGGCCATTCGGGATCCGCGCCATCCGTCTCGATGTACGCCTGGTGGTGCGCCTCGCCGGTCTCGCGGAAGAGATCCTCCAGTTGCCGGGTAACGTCCGACCCGCCCATGCTGCCTCCGCTTGTAGCCGTTATTTCTTTTGCCACTATAGCCGCGGGCCGATGGGGGGCGCAACGCTCGGGGGAGCGGTGACCCGGCCTGCCGCGACGCGCTCGACTTCGCTGGTAGACTCCCTCCCAAGGAGGCAAGACGCGATGGCGGAACCACAGGGCGGCGCGGGTACCAAGGATCTGCGGCGTCTCAACCACGAGCTCTCGGTCTTGAACGAGATCGCGCGCGAGCTCAACCGCTCGGTTGACCTGGGGGAGGCGCTCGGTTTCACCCTGGCCCAGGTCGCCGAGCTATTGGGGTTGAGGACGGGTTGGATCTGGCTGATGAACGACGACTCGTCGGAGCCTTACCTGGCCGCGGCCCAGAACCTTCCGCCGGTCCTCTCCGAGGAGCCCAGGCGCATGGACGGGTCGGGGTACTGCTACTGCCTCGACACATACAAACGGGGCGACCTCGAGGGCGCGGCGAACGTCAACGTCCTCACCTGCAGCCGCCTCGACGGGCTCGTGGACGGCACCGACGGCCTCCGCTACCACGCCAGCATCCCGCTGTACGCCGGGGAGAGGAAGCTCGGCGTGATGAACGTCGCCAGCCCGGACTGGCGGAGCCTCTCCCCCGAGGACCTGCAGCTACTCTACACCGTCGGAGATCTCCTGAGCATATCCGTCGAGCGGGCGGGTCTCTTCGCCCGGAGCACCCGCCTCGGCGCGGTCGAGGAGCGAAACAGGCTGGCGCGTGAGATCCACGACACCCTCGCCCAGGGCCTAACCGCGACGGCCTTGCAGCTCGAGTCGGCCGACGCCCTGCTCGACGCCGGCTCGGAAGGCGCTCACGAGCCCCTGCGCCGCGCGCTCTCCCTGACGCGCTCCAACCTCGAGGAGGCCAGACGCTCGGTGCTGGATCTCCGGGCCGCGCCGCTGGAGGGCAGGCCCCTCTCCGAGGCACTCAAGGCACTCGTGTACCGCTGGGAGGCGGAGACGGGCGTAGCCGCTCGCTACAAGGCCGTCAACGGCAGCAGGCCGCTCCCGCCGGGCGCGGAGGCGGCCCTTTACCGCATCTGCCAGGAGGCGCTCACGAACGTGGCGAGGCACGCGGAAGCCGGGCGCGCGACGGTGACGCTCGTCGCCACCCCCGGAACGGTGCGCCTGATCGTCGAGGACGACGGCAGCGGATTCGACGAATCAGGGTTGCCTGAGGACCGCCACGGGATCGTCGGGATGGCCGAGCGGGCCGAGGTCCTCGGCGGGACCCTGGACGTGCGAAGCGATCCCGGCACGGGAACCCGGATCGAAGCCACCATACCGCTGGACAGGCTCTAGCGTTGGAGGGTAGGGTCCGGATCCGGCTCCTGGTAGCAGACGACCACCCCATGCTGCGCGAGGGCCTCGTCGCCGTCCTCTCCACCCAGCCAGACTTCGAGGTGGTCGGCGAGGCGGCGGACGGAGCGGAGGCCGTGCGCCTGGCCGAGGTGCTGCGGCCGGATGTGATCCTTCTTGACCTCGAGATGCCCGTGGTGGACGGCGTGACAGCCCTGGAGGGTCTGCGCGAGGCCGGTTCGGTGTCCCGCGTCGTCGTCTTCACGGCCTACGACACCGACGAGCGCATCCTCGCAGCCCTGCGCGCAGGAGCGCGAGGGTACCTGCTCAAGGGCGCCTCGCGGGCGGAGATCTTCTCGGCCATACGCACGGTGTACGCCGGCGGCTCGCTGTTGCAGCCAGGCGTCACGGCCCGCCTGCTCGACCACGTTCAGGGCACGAGGGAGCATCGTGAGCCCCTCACGCCAAGGGAGAACGTAGTGCTCGAGCTCGTCGCCCAGGGCCTGAAGAACAGGGAGATAGCGGAGCAGTTGTACATCACAGAGCGAACCGTCAAGTTCCACGTCAGCTCGATCCTCGCCAAGCTCGGCGCGCACAACCGTACCGAGGCGGCAAGGATAGCCACAAGGCTCGGCCTGATCCGGCTGCCTGGCTAGCTTCCTTCTCGGAAGGGTCCTCCTTTCCGAGGAGGAAGCCAACTTCGAGGTCCGCACCGGCCCGAACCTGTACCTCCGTACAGGCCAACAACCGTACCCCCGCACGATGCATTGCGGCCTCCCGCGTCGCACCATATAGACATCAGCAGAGGAGGAACCCGATGACCGACGAACTTCTGGCATCGATCGAGCGCGAGGTCCTGGCCTGGCCTGGCGTCTGGAAAAAGCGGGACGAAGACGGACCGGGCGGGATTCCCGTTACCGGCTACGAGTTCGGCCGCAAGCAGATCGGGCACGTCCACCACGGCGGCGTGGCCGACTATCTGGCCGACTTCCGGTTCCCGAGGGAGGTCAGGGACGACCTGATCCGCTCCGGGAGGGCCATCCCCCACCCCGCTTTCCCGGACAGCCGGACGACCGCGAGCTATGAGGTCCGGACACCCGAGGACGTGCCCGGAGCCCTCGAGCTCTTCCGCATGAGCTACGAGCGCGCGGTCGCCCGCACCAGCTCCACCGAGCTCCGAAAGGAAACAATATGACCGAAACAATCGCTAAGACGGTCCTGATCACCGGCGCCTCGCGCGGCCTCGGCCTCGCCCTCGCAAATAGGCTCGCCACCGAAGGATGGACCCTGATCATCGACGCCCGCGGCGCCGAGGACCTCGAAGCCGCCAGCGCAGAACTGGCCGAACTGACCAGCGTCGTCGCGATCGCTGGCGACGTGACAGACGCGGAGCACCGTCTGGCGCTAGCAGGCGCTGCGCGCGAGGCCGGCGGCCTTGACGCCCTGGTTAACAACGCGAGCATCCTCGGGCCGAGCCCGCAACCTGCCCTGCTCGACTACCCGCTGGAGTCGCTAGAAGAGGTCTACCAGGCCAACGCGCTCGCACCGCTGGCCCTGATACAGGCCGTGCGACGGGAGATGAAGCCCGAAGCGAGGATCCTCAACATAACCAGCGACGCCGCGGTCGAGCCATACGAGGGCTGGGGCGGGTATGGCTCCAGCAAGGCCGCGCTCGAGCAACTCTCCAACATCCTCGCGGCCGAGAACCCGGACCTGCGCGTGTACCGCGTGGACCCTGGCGACATGCGTACCAGGATGCACCAGGAGGCTTTCCCGGACGAGGACATAAGCGACCGTCCGTTGCCGGAAGAGAGCGTGCCGGGCCTGCTCGAGCTGCTCGAAGGCGACTTGCCGAGCGGACGCTACGGAGCGAGAGACCTGATCCGGGCGCAAGACGCGAGCGCCGCCGGATAGTAGGGGGAGCGATGGCGATGGCGAAAGGGATCGCCTGGCTTGGTACGAGAACGAGCGAGTTCGAGGACACGGCCAGATTCTTCAAGGATACGCTCGGCCTTCAGGCCGAGCACGAGGAACCGGACTTCGCGGTCTTCGGGCTGCCAAACGGGGACAAGGTCGAGGTCTTCGGACCGGGTGACCGGGAGCACGAACATTTCGACACGGGTCCGGTGGCGGGCTTTCTGGTTGACGACGTCGAGGAGGCGCGATCCAGCCTGGAAGCCGACGGGATCTCCTTTATCGGTCCGGTACACGCGGCCGAGGACGGAGGATCCTGGTCGCACTTCGTCGGTCCCGACGGCAACGTATACGAGCTGACCGGCGATCGCCCGCAGGACCCAGACGCCACCTGACGCAAACAAGACGAGACCCAGAGAGGACGATCTGTAATTGACAGATACGCTAACAAGGTTCGCAGGACCTGGGGGCGCGCCACGCGACCATCTGGGGCAGAACCCACGGGGCATCGCCCTCGATACCCTGGACTTCGAATTGCCACAGAATCTGGAGGCACGCGAACCACCCGAAGCGAGGGGCCTGGCGCGCGACGAGGTACGCCTGATGGTCTCCCACAGGCACGGCGACCGCGTGATCCACGCCGGGTTCAGGGACATCGGGGACGTCCTCGAAGCCGGGGACGTGCTCGTCATCAATACCAGCGCCACCATGAACGCCGCTCTCGACGCCGAGCGGGCGGACGGCACGGCGCTGGAGCTCCACCTCTCCACCCACCTGCCCGCGAACCTCTGGATCGTCGAGCTTCGCCGCCCGACCGGCAACGCCACGCAGCCGTTCCTCGGCGCGACGCCGGGCGAGACGCTGGATCTGCCGGATGACGCAACGGTAACCCTGCACGCTCCCTATCCTGGACGTGCGCATCAGGATGAGGGTTCGCGGCTCTGGTTATCGACCCTGGACCTTCCGGGGCCGCTCGACGAGTACCTTGACCGGCACGGGTACCCGATCCGGTACGGTTACGTCGGGGAGAGCTGGCCGCTCAGCTTCTACCAGACGGTCTACGCCACCGAGACGGGAAGCGCGGAGATGCCCTCGGCCGGGAGGGCGTTTACGCCGGAGGTAATCACGAACCTCGTCGCGCGGGGCGTGCAGTTCGCGCCCCTGATCCTGCACACCGGCGTGGCGAGCCTGGAGGACGACGAGCTCCCATACGAGGAGTTCTACCGCGTCCCGACCGAGACCGCCCGGCTGGTGAACGCGGCGCGCGGCGCCGGCCGCAGGGTCGTGGCCATCGGGACGACCGCCGTTCGGGCGCTCGAGACGGTCACTGACGAAGGCGGCGTCACGCACCCGGGCGAAGGCTGGACGGACGTGATCATCACGCCCGAACGCGGCATCAGGTCCGTGAACGCGATGCTCACGGGCCTGCACGAGCCCCGCTCCTCGCACCTGGCCATGCTCGAGGCACTCGCCGGACGGGAGCACCTGCGGGTCACCTACGGCGAAGCGCTCAGAGAAGGCTACCTCTGGCACGAGTTCGGGGATCTGCACCTGATCCTTTAGCTTTCGGGCATCATCCCCCTGTAGATGAGGAGGGAAGCGATGTAGTCCAGGACGCGAGACATGAGTATCTGGTTCCGTTACGGTTTAGAGAGACAAGGAGTTATCGATCATGGCTTACGAGCTACCGGACCTGCCCTACGACTACGACGCCCTGGAGCCCACCATAGACCAACAGACCATGCAGCTGCACCACGACAAGCACCACAACACGTACGTCACCAACCTCAACGCCGCCCTCGAGGAGCACCCACAGGCCGACCCCGGCACCGTCGAAGAACTGCTCGCCGACCTGGACTCCGTCCCCGAGGAGATAAGGACCGCCGTCAGGAACAACGGCGGCGGCCACTCCAACCACTCCATGTTCTGGGAGATCATGGGGCCGAGCGGGCAGGGCGGGGGGGAGCCCACCGGGGAGCTGGCGAGCGCCATAGGCTCCTCCTTCGGCTCCTTCGACGATTTCAAGGAGGAGTGGGGGAAGGTGGGGGCCCCCGGGAGCGTCTTCGGGAGTGGTTGGGTGTGGCTGATCGCCTCCCCCGAGGGGACGCTCACGATCGAGAAGACGGCCAACCAGGACTCCCCGTTGATGGAGGGCAAGACGCCCGTGATCGGGTTGGACGTGTGGGAGCACGCCTACTACCTCAAGTACCAGAACCGTCGCCCGGAGTACATCGAGGCGTGGTGGGGCGTGCTCAACTGGGATGAGGCCGAGAGGCGATACCAGGCAGCCAAGAGCGCCTAGGCTCGACGGCCAAAGATCAGTCAACGCCGGCGGGAGAGGTGCACTCTCCCGCCGGCCGCAGGAGGTAGCTGTGGCGACCTTGATCGTCTTCGACGAGTACGGAGGACCGGAGGTCCTCTATCCCATCGACGTTCCAGACCCGATGCCCAGTGCCGGCCAAGTACGCGTCCGGGTCAGGGCCGCCGGGGTGCAGCCTTTCGACTGCCTTTTCCGAAGCGGCGCGGCGCACCGGTGGATGCCGGCGGCCTTCCCGCAGACCCTGGGCAACGAGTTCGCCGGCACCATCGACGCGGTCGGGGACGACGTCACGGGCTTCGCCGCGGGCGACGATGTGCTCGGATGGGACATGCTGGCCTGCTACGCGGAAAGCCTGGTGGTCGGGGCAGGGCAGATCGTCGCCAAGCCACCGGAGAAGTCCTGGGAGCTGGCCGGCGTGCTCTCGGCCTCAGGACAGACCGCCTCGACGGCGCTGGCCGACCTGAACGTCGGTGGCGGCGACGCGGTCCTGGTCCATGCGGCGGCGGGCGGGGTAGGCAGCTTCGCGGTGCAGATCGCCAGGTCGCGCGGCGCCACCGTGGTCGGCACGGCGAGCCAGCGCAACCACGAGTACCTGCGCTCCCTCGGCGCGACCCCCGTCGCCTACGGCGATGGCCTCACCGATAGGGTCCGCGCCGCGGCCCCCGGCGGCGTGAACGCAGCGCTCGACGCAGCCGGCACGCGGGAGGCCCTGCACGCCTCGCTCGAGTTGGTCGGCGACGAGGACCGCGTCGTTACCACGGCCTTCCAGTCCGCGGCCCAGGAGCTCGGCGTACGCCGAATCAGCACGGATCGCTCCGTGGACCGGCTCGCCGAGCTCACCGGCCTCTACGCCAGAGGCGGATTACGCCTCGCCACCCGGCCATATCCGCTCGTCGAGGCCGCCGAGGCGCACCGCGCGGTCGAGACCGGCCACGTACGCGGCAAGGTCGTCCTGACCCTCGCGTGAGAGATCTTTACTGAGATCAGAGCCAACGCGCGAGCCGAGGCTTCATCCACCCATACCCGAAGCCTCTGGCCCCTGTTCAAGCGCAGGCGACCACGGCCTTGCCCGGCCGCCAGCCCGGGGGATCTTCGCACAACCAGCCGGCTGCCTGTCTCGGGGTCCTCTCCTCCCCCACCCTCATCTCCATGCTCCAGGCGAAGATCTGGCGGCTCTCGCAGTTGACGGCACCCTTACCGACCGCTATGCGCGCCGGACCCCCAAGCCCTGGGGCGAGGTCTCCTGCTTCGCGGGTCAGGACGTAGACGATGCCGACGTTGTTCTTTTCGTCCAGCAGCCCGGCCTGCGTGGAGCTCACCTTGATAAGGTCGAGGTACTCGCCCTGGCTGTGGCGCTCTGCAAGGTAGCCCATCAGCTCGTTCTTGTCGTAGGTGACGAAGCCGTTCTGGATCTTCCCGTCCTCCCCGACCTCGCTCACCGAGTACCACGACCACGGGTAGTACCCCGCCTCGGAAAAATCCGGGGGGCTCGGTCCCTCGGAGACGAAGAAGAGCCTGGAGAGCGTCGCCTGATCCCCGCGGTTGAAGGCGTCGACGAACTCGATCACCAGCCTGGCAATCGCTCGCGTGCCGCACCCGTCCGGCAGCGACTCGTCTTCGCTGGTGACTATCACCTTCGTGGCCTTCGCGACTCCCCCCGGAGCGACGACCTCCTCCGCTGGCCCGGAACCGCTCCGTTGCGAGCCGTAGCCGGACTCCCCCCCTCCCTCGCATCCAAAAACCACGAACGCGAGGAAAAGCACGGGCAAGATCCTCATCCTCACACAGCATCCATTCGCAAATTCCCATTCCTGCCGGCACGCCTCCCCCAGGTAACTCTACACCCGCGTGTGGACTCATACCAAGCCAGACGCGGCGTAGTAGCGGTGTTGCGCCTCGAGTGCCCGTAGAGAGAACAGGAGAAGTCCCGCGTTTACAATTAGCCGGCAATCGTTGCGCCCGCGTACAAAGGAGAAGCGCGTGTCCCCGCAAGGCCCCGAGGACGGCAGCCCGGTTCCTGCGTGGCGTGGGTTCCACCACGTGGCGCTCGTGACCCCGGACCTGGACGCGACGATCGGCTTCTACGGCGAGGTCCTCGGTATGCGCGTCGGGGACGTCTTCGCGGCGACGGAGCGGCAGGGACGCCACTGCTTCATCAAGCCGGGGGACGTCGAGACGCTCGGGTTGCACTTCTTCGAGCTCCGGGAGGCGCGAGTCTTCCCCTACCCCGAGACCTTCGAACGGTTCGCCTTCGTTCCGGGGGCGTTGCAACACGTCGCCTTCGCCCTGCCAGACGAGGCGGCCGCGATGGCCTTGAGACGGCGACTCGAAGGCTTCGGGGTGGAGGCTACGCCGACAACGAACCTCGGCTCGATCTCGAACATGTTGTTCCGGGACAACAACGGGATGCTGCTCGAGGCAACCTGGCCGGTTTAGCAAGCTGCCTGAAAGGCGGCGTGCTCTCTTACAAGGAGATGAGGCCGTACCTGGCGCCGCGGCTCACGGCTTCGGCTCGGTTGTTCACCCCCAGCTTGGCGTAGAGGGAAGAGATGTGGAACTTGACTGTGTGCTCGCTGATATGAAGCTCGGCGGCGACCTCCGCGTTTCTGAGG
The DNA here is from genome assembly GCA_963800975.1 of uncultured Rubrobacteraceae bacterium. GTDB lineage: Bacteria > Actinomycetota > Rubrobacteria > Rubrobacterales > Rubrobacteraceae > JALYGY01. The sequence continues at coordinate 1,120,108 of CAWDDB010000008.1, forward strand.
CCGTGAGCCAGGAGATCCAGGACCTCGCGCTCGCGCGCTGTCAGGGTCTCGGAGAGCTCCTCGATGGGGACGGAGGGGTACGGCAGCAGCCTCTCGGTGAGGGATCTGGGCAGGACGGTGAGCCCCTGCGCGGCCGCGGCGACGGCGGCCGCTAGCTCCTCCGGCGGGGCATCGGGCGGGACGACGCCCCATCCCTTGAGCTGCATGGCGCGCAACCGGGAGACCGCGTGTTCACCGTCCGAGATCAGGACGATGGCCTGGGTGCCGTCCTCCGCGACGGCGACGGAGGCGTCCTCGAGCAGCTCGTCGTCGGCTAGCAGGACGACGTCGGCCTCGGAGAGGCCTGGGGGGTCTGCCGGCGAGGACGCCTCGCCGACGACCCGCACGTCGGTTCCTTCGGCGTTCGCGAGCATCGAACGTAGCCCCGTCCGGGTAACCGGGGTCGGAGCAACGACGAAGGCCCGCGTCGCCATCAGGCGGCGCGTCCCGAGGTTCCCAGGGTCGCGTCCACGAACGAGATGTTACCGCCGCGCAGCACCCGCAGGCGCACGGCGTCCCCCGCGGCCGCGATCGCGTCGAGCAGGGACTCTGGGTCGTTGGCGGCGTCGTCCACCGCGATCAGGACGTCGCCGACGAGCAAGCCGGCCTTCTCGCCGGGACCGCCGGCCTCGACGGCGGCGACCATGAGGCCGGATTCGGGCTCCGGGGTGCCGAGCAGGGAGGCGGGGACCTCGACAGAGAGGATGCGAACCCCGAGGCGGGGGCGCCGCTCCCGCGAATCGGCCAGCCAGGAGGAGGCGGCGTTGCTCGGGATAGAGAGCGCGATGCGGCCGTAGATCATGGCGTTTATCCCGATCACCTCTCCCCTGGCGTTCAGCAGCGGACCGCCCGAGTTGCCGGGCGCGAGCGACGCATCGGACTGGATGTAGCGGGCGCGCCCTCTCGGTCCGCCTGCCACGCCGAGGCCGCTCACGATACCGGCGGTGACCGTCCCCGGGCGTCCCCACGGGTGGCCGATCGCGTAGACGAGCTCCCCGACTCGCAACGAGCCCGAGTCGCCGACGGGGGCGGCCGGCAGGTCCTCCGGACTGACCCGCACGCGCAACAACGCGAGGTCGAGGTCTCTTCCTCGCTTCACAACCTCTGCCCGAAGCTCACGGCCATCGCGCAGCACAACGGTCGCCGACCGGTTGCGGCGCCTGTCGGCGACGACGTGATGGTTCGTGAGCACCAGGCCCTTCTGGTCCCAGATCACGCCCGCCCCGGCTCCGCGGCCCCGGACGCGCACCTGCACCACGCTCTCCTGCGCGCGCCCGACCACGTGCGCGAGCGCGGACGAAGCTCTCTGGGCCGGATGCCGGATCTCCTCGGTTGCCACTCAGCGCCTCCTATCCGCGCTCGCCGACGGTCACGCTGAGGTCCCGTAGCTCGCCCCCGCGCACCACCCTGACGGGCACCTCCTTGCCTACCCGCTCGCCGCCGAGAAGGACCAGCAGGTCCTCGGTGTCCTCGACCGGCTGGCCGTCCAGCGTCGCGACGATGTCGCCTATGATGAGCCCGCCCTGGCCGGCGGGGCTGCCTTCCTCGACCCCGACGACCAGCAGGCCGCCTTTCTGGGTCAGCCCCAACCGCTGCCCGTCGGGGAGCTGAACCGGCTGGCTCAGGATGCCGAGGTAGCCGCGCTTGACCGACCCCCGCTCCTCGATGGTCTTCGCGACCCGCCACGACAGCTCCGCGGGGATCGCGAGCGCCGCGCCGCGCGCGAGGCCCGTGGTCATGATCCCGAGCACGTTCCCGCCGGCGTCCACGAGCGGCCCGCCCGAGAAACCGGGGTAGGGAGTCGCGTCGGTCTGGATGTAGCGCTCGAGCCTCGGCCCGCGCCAGGTCCGCATAGGCCCCCCGACGGAGCTAACTACGCCAAGCGAAGCCCTGGGCCCCTCGCCGCGACCCGGGCTCCCGACCGCAAGCGCGAGCTGCCCGATCCTGGGCTCGCCCTCGGCCGGGCTCGCCGGCTCGACGGCCAGGCCCTCGACTGCGAGCACGGCCAGGTCGGACGAGGGATCCCGGCCGACGAAGCGCGCCGGCAGCGAGCTTCCGTCGCCAGCGACTACCGTGAGATCCTCCTCGCGCTCGAGCACGTGGCTCGCGGTTAGGACCATACCCTGGGCGTAGACCACGCCGCTGGCGGGTCTGCGCCTGCGGCCGTTTACCCGCACCACCGACCCGCCCGCCTTCTGCACCGCGTCGGCCATCCCGTCCGACAGCGCCGCGAGAAGGTCAGAGCCCTCTTTCACGTTCTCCATGTTCGCTCCTCTGTGTGGTTCTCGACTCCTCGCAACACTCTATCCCCACCTCGGGAAACGGGCATCGCCCGTTCGGCTAGTTTTCTCCCCGAAGATCGGCTAGGTTTGAAACAGGTGACCAGACAGATCAGGAATCGAGAAGGGACAGCAAACCGAAGACGCACGTAAGAATGACTGCCATGGACATCACCGTTCACTGAAAAGGACCGACATGGACATCACCATTCACGCCAAGCTTACTCCAGCACGACGACAAGGAGGACTCCTGGCCTTCTACCGCGACACACTCGGCTTCGAGGTCCGCAACGACGTCGGGTACGGCGGGATGCGCTGGATCACGGTCGGCCACTCAGACCAGCGCGGCACGTCCATAGAACTGGAAAAGCGGGCTGCTGACAACGGCGTCACCGACGAAGAGCGCCGCACCATCGGAGAGATGATGGCCAAGGGCACCTACTCCGCGCTCCTCCTGGCCACCACCGACCTCGACGGCGCCTTAGCGCGAGATGCAGGCAAACGGCGCCGAGGTCGTACAGGAGCCGACCGAGCAGCCGTACGGCGTCCGCGACTGCGCCTTCCGCGATCCCGCGGGCAACCTGATCCGCATCCAAGAGCTGCGCTGAAGCCGTCCACCGGCTAACGAACACGAGCGAGATGAAGGATGAGACAAAGAGCAAAAAGAGGAAGCGCAGAAAAAGGCGATGAGAACGCAAGTAGAAGATCAAGAGATAAAAATGCAGGAACTATACGGACGCGCTGGAAAACCGAGACGGCTCTGCGATCAGTCAGTCGCGCGACCCTCGCCGAAAAATGACTTACACTGAGAAGTCGGCCGAGCTACCGAGCTCGACAGGCACTCGACGACTACTCTGACGGCATTCGACCTCAGTGACCGCTGGAAGAGAAGGGGCTGCTAATCAGCGTTACTCTGCACGACCTGACTGACACCTCTCACGCCATAGCGCCGCCGCTGAGCATCGCTCTCACGACATAGATGTCTTGGGATAAGGCCAGTCTGGCGGACAAAGGAATGCGCCTCAATGGTCGTTACTTAGAGCTGGGACGAGCGAATGCTCGCAGCCAGACCGGCAGCTGGCCAGACTTGGATGTCATGATCGACAGGGGAGAGGTATTCACGTCTGCCTGCGTGACCTAGCAGCCAGGCTTCACTGGCTAGACGTAATTCGAGCCAGGCAGGCGCCGGCGGAGACCGCGAAGGCGCTCCGCCTAACAGATTGGAGACACCATGAGCAGAGCCACGAGGACGGATACGCGGTCGCATGCGCTGCACGTTGCCGACAGTCACGATCTGATCCGCGTGCACGGCGCGCGCGAGAACAACCTCAAGGACGTCAGCGTCGAGATCCCGAAGCGCCGACTGACGGTGTTCACCGGCGTCTCCGGCTCGGGCAAGAGCTCGCTGGTGTTAGACACGATCGCCGCGGAGTCGCAGCGGCTGATCAACGAGACCTACAGCGCCTTCGTGCAGGGCTTCATGCCGACGCTGGCGCGGCCGGAGGTCGACGTACTGGATGGACTGACGACAGCGATCATCGTGGACCAGGAGCGGATGGGCTCCAACCCCCGCTCCACCGTCGGCACAGCCACCGACGCCAACGCGATGCTGCGCATCCTCTTCAGCCGGCTCGGGCAGCTGCACATCGGTCCGCCCAACGCGTACTCGTTCAACGTCCCCTCGGTCAACGGCCAGCGGGTGAGGATCACCATCGAGCGTGGCGGCAAGACGAAGACCGAGAAGGCGACTTCAACCGCCGGTGGAATGTGTCAGCGCTGCGAGGGCATGGGCTCGGTCAACGACTACGACTGTCGGCGCTGTATGACGACTCCAAGTCGCTCGGCGAGGGCGCGCTCACGATCCCTGGCTACAGCATGGACGGCTGGTACGGCCGCATCTACAGCGGCGCGGAACTACGACATGGACAAGCCGATCGCGGAGTTCACCAAGAAGGAGCTCCAGAAGCTGACTCTACGGGGAGCCGACCAAGATCAAGGTGGAGGGGGTCAACCTCACCTACGAGGGGGTGATCCCCAAGATACAGAAGTCGATGCTCTCCAAGGACGTCGAGTCGATGCAGCCGCACATCCGCGCCTTCGTGGAGCAGGCGGTGACGTTCACGACCTGCCCCGAGTGCGACGGCACCGGCTAAGCAGGAGGCTCGATCGTCGAAGATCGAGGGGAAGAAACATCGCCGACGTCTGCTCGATGCAGATCAGCGACCTGGCCGACTGGGTGCGGGGCCTCGACGAGCGGTCGGTCGCGCCTTTGCTCGCCGGGCTGCAGCACCTCCTCGACTCGTTCGCGGAGATCGGCTTGGGCTACCTCTCGCTCGACCGGCCGTCGGGCACGCTTTCGGGCGGCGAGGCGCAGCGCACCAAGATGATTCGGCACCTCGGCTCCTCGCTCACCGACGTCACCTACGTCTTCGACGAGCCCACGATCGGCCTGCACCCGCACGACGTCGAGCGGATGAACGACCTCCTGCTGCAGTTGCGCGACAAAGGCAACACGGTGCTCGTCGTGGAGCACGAGCCGGAGACGATCGCGATCGCCGACCACGTCGTCGACCTCGGCCCCGGCGCCGGTACGGCGGGCGGCACCGTCTGCTTCGAGGGCACCGTGGAACGGCTGCGGGGGAGTGACACCACTACCGGCCGCCATCTCGACGACCGGGCGACCCTCGAGGAGATCGGTGCGTTCGTCTTCCGGCGCGCTGGAGATCCGCGGCGCGTCGACGCACAACCTCCAGGACGTTGACGTCGACATCCCTCTAGGGGTGCTCTGCGTGGTCACGGGCGTCGCCGGCTCCGGCAAGAGCTCGCTCGTGCAAGGGTCAATCCCCGCCGGGGAGGGTGTGGTGTGGATCGACCAGGGCGCGATCCGCGGCTCGCGGCGGAGCAACCCGGCGACGTACACCAAACTGCTCGACCCGATCCGCAAGGCGTTCGCGAAGGCCAACGGCGTGAAGCCCGGGCTGTTCAGCGCCAACTCCGACGGCGCCTGCCCCAACTGCAACGGCGCCGGCGTCATCTACACCGACCTGGCGATGATGGCCGGCGTCGCCACCACCTGCGAGGAGTGCGAGGGCAAGCGGTTCCAGGCAGAGGTGCTCGAGTACGCGTTCGGCGGCAAGGACATTAGCGAGGTGCTAGCGATGTCGGTGACCGAGGCCGAGGAGTTCTTCGGCGATGGCGAGGCGCGCACGCCGGCCGCGCACAAGATCCTGACCCGGCTCGCCGACGTCGGGCTCGGCTACCTCAGCCTCGGCCAGCCGCTCACGTCGCTGTCCGGAGGCGAGCGGCAGCGGCTGAAGCTGGCCACCCACATGGCCGAGAAGGGCGGCGTCTACGTCCTCGACGAGCCGACCACGGGCCTCCACCTCGCCGACGTCGAGCAGCTGCTCGGCCTGCTCGACCGGCTCGTCGACTCCGGCAAGACGGTCATCGTCATCGAGCACCACCAGGCGGTCATGGCGCACGCGACTGGATCATCGAACTGGGGCGGGAGAGGGGTTTCGGACGAGACCATCCGCGCCACCCCAGACCCGCCTCGTGTACCCTGGTGTCGACGGTGGTCCCGAGGCAGAGGAGCAGGCGGGTGGACGACGGAGGCACCGGAGCAGGCACAGAACGCGTGGCGATAGTGACGGCGGCGGGGAGCGGCATCGGCGCCGCCTGCGCCAGAGAGCTCGCGAGCAGGGGCTACAGAGTAGCGCTCATGTCGCCTTCGGGAAAAGCCGCTGAGCTGGCCGATGAGCTCGGTGGCCTCGGGGTGACCGGGTCCGTCACCGAGGTCAGGGACCTGGAGTACCTCGTCGGCAACGCACTGGAGCGGTACGGTCGTATTGACGGTGTCATCAACAGCACGGGCCATCCCCCCTCGGGCGAGATCCTGGAGCTCACGGACCAGGAGTGGCATGGCGCGCTCGACCTGGTGCTGCTCAACGTCGTGCGCATCGCCCGCCTCGTTACGCCGACGATGCTACGAAACGGGGGCGGCTCCATCGTCAACGTGTCCACCTTCACCGCCTTCGAGCCCTCCCCCGCCTTCCCCCTCTCCTCAGCCCTGCGCGCCGCCCTGGCCGGCTTCACCAAGCTCTACGCCGACCGTTACGCGGCAGATGGCGTAAGGATGAACAACATCCTCCCCGGGTTTCTCGAGAGCTTCGAGGTGGACGAAGAGACGGTGCGCTCCATCCCGATGCAGAGGCAGGGCACGGTAGCTGAGATCGCGAAGACCGCTGCTTTCCTCCTCTCGGACGACGCCGGCTACATCACGGGACAGAACATACGCGCCGACGGCGGAATGACGAGATCCCTGTGAGTAGGGGCGCAATGTTGAGAGGTCGGGAGTAGGGAGTCGCAAGAGCGTTTACCCGACTCCCGAACACACGAACGAAGCGATCCCTCCACGCGGTTTCGAGATCGCGAGGGACTTTAACCTGCATTTAGCGTTCGCCTTACACGGAGCGGCCATGTACCTGCTAGCCTGCGAGTAATCTATGGCCCCCACGCGACCAATGGTCTTTCTCTGGCTCGTCTTTGTGGTCTGCGTCGGGGCAATCTCCTGCGACGTTGGGGAGCAGCAGGGCCAGAACGACAATGCGGCGGACGCTTCGAGCGAGGACGCCGCGGGGGCGAACGATTCGCGGGAGAGTAGCGAGCTCGCCGTGATGAGCTTTAACGTCTGGTACGGCGGCAACGCGATCGACTTCAACCAGGTAGGGGCGGCGATACGGGCCGCCGATGCCGACGTAGTCGGCTTGCAGGAACCGGAGGCCAACGCGCGCAAGATCGCGAACGAGGCCGGCCTGCCCTACGTGGACGAGAGCCTGCACCTGATCTCGCGCTACCCCCTCTACGCGGCGGAGCGGGACGGGATCCGCTTCGCGTACGTGGCGGTGGATCCCGGACACGTAGCCGCCATAACGAACGTCCATCTCACGTGCTGCCCGTACGGACCGCACAGGATCAGGGACGGCAAGCCGGCCGAGAACGCGATCGAGCTGGAGCGCGAGGTGCGCCTGCCGGAGATAGAGCCGTACCTAGACCCGCTCTCCGGGCTCGCCGACGAGGGGGTGCCGGTGTTCCTGACCGGCGACATGAACGCGCCGTCGCACCTGGACTGGACCGAGGAGACCGCGGCCTCGCGCGAGCAGGTGAAGTTCCCCGTCCAATGGCCCGTGTCGAAGGCGCTCGAAGACGCCGGCATCCGCGACTCCTACCGCGAGGCGCACCCGGATCCGGTCGCCCACCCCGGCCTCACCTGGACGCCTGGCACGCCGCCGCCCATCATCCGCGCGGGGGAGTCGCTCGACCGGATCGACTACGTCATGGCGAGCGGACCGGCCGAGACCCTCGACAGCCGGGTGGTCGGCGAGAAGGGGGGCCCGGACGTTGGGGTCGGGATCTCGCCGTGGCCCTCCGATCACCGCGCCGTCGTCTCGGACTTCGAGATCACGCCGGCCCCGAACCCCGCCCTCGTCGGCGCCGACCCGCGCGTGGTCGAGAAGGGCGAGCGGGTAACCGTGCGCTACACGCTCCCCGACGCGGAGGAGAACAGGGCGATCGGCATCCTCCCGGGAGACGGCTCGGACGAGCCGATCTTCTCCCTGCCGATCTACCGAGGCGCGGACCACCTGACCGCGATGTTCGCGACCAATACCCTGAAGCCAGGCGAGTACCGGGCGGCGCTACTCGACTCAGACGGCTCCGCCGCCGCAACCTCGCCCTTCTGGGTGCTCGAAGAGGACGCACAGCCGCGCATCGAGGTCGCAAGACCGACCTTGACGCCCGACGAGCCGGTCGAGGTCAGCTGGAGCAACGCACCAGGCAACAAGCTCGACTGGGTCGGCATCTACAAGGCTGGCGACGCCGACACCTACAACTACTACGGCTTTCTCTACATCGGGGCCAAACCCGAAGGAAAGATCGAGTTCAGCAAGAGCGACCTCTACGGGGGCCTGGAGCCTGGCGAGTACGAGGCGAGGCTAATGCTGGACGATGGCTACGCGGTGCTCGCCTCGGCCCGGTTCACGGTCGCGGCGAACTCCCGTTGATCGGGGTCCCGCGCAACCCAATGGAGCGCCAGAGGTTATCTCTCCGTAGGTGACCGTTCGACGTCGGGGCTATCCGCTATGATCACCCCTCGTTCCTCGCGCGGCGCTGCCTCGGCCGGCTCCTGCGCATCCAGCACGGTCAGGCCAACGAGCGCGAGGGCGAGAACCCCGCAGAGCAAGACCGGGTTCACGGCGCCTCCGATCACGGCCAGGAACAGCGCGACGGCCGCGACGGCCAGGCGCGCGTAAAAGGCCCTCCTGCTTATGGCACCGAGCGAGAGGTACTGCGTGGCGGCGATGGCCAGCAGGTAGGCGCCTACCCCGCCGCACAGGGCTGCGCGCGTGCCCGGATCGAGCGCCCCTGATGAGGCCTCCCCTATGGCGAACTCTATGCCGACCGCGATCGCGGTCAGGGAAGCGAAGATCACCAGGTGGGCGTAGCTCCAGAAGTAGCCGACCAGTAGCTCCCTGGCCCCCGCGGAGTAGGAACGGTACATCACCTCGTTGTCCAGGTGGTCGAAGTAGAGCCACCAGAGGCAGGCGATTATCGCGAACCCGGAGGCCGCGATCAAAACCGAGCCAGGCCGCCAGCTCGTGCCCGCGACGCCGAGGCCGGTGACGATTATCGACTCCCCGAGCACGATGATCGTGAACAGGCCGAAGCGCTCGGGCATGTGGGAGACCTGTATCGGGATGCTCGGGAGGATGCTCAGGTGGGCGACGACCGGGGTCGCGACCTCGACGAAGAGAGCGACGCCCCACACCCAGTAGCGGGCCGGCTCGGGGAAGAGCAGCGAGGCGGCCCAGAGCGCGGCGCCGGCCGAGAAGCCGACCACGTAGCGGGCGCAAAGGGCACGCGCCACAGGCACCTGACGCCACGCCCAGACGTAGAGGCAGATCAGCATAAGGCGCAGCACCAGGTAGGACGCGGCGAAGCGGGCCGAGCTGCCATCAAGGGCCGAGTAGACGTTGACCGCCAGGGCGGTCGAGACCAGCATGGCCGTAAGCAACACGACGCGGAAGAACGTTCCCTCGACGTCGAACTGGTCGGCGAAGTAGCTGAAGCCGAGCCAGGACCACCAGACCGGCACGAACAGGAAGGCGAAGCCGAGGAAGCCGGCCAGGGTCGTGTGCTCGTGCAGGTAGTGTGCGAGCTCGGCCACAGCCAGGACGAAGACGAGGTCGAAGAAGAGCTCGAGCCATCCGGCGTGGCGCTCCTCTTCGCCCGAGGTGTACAGGGTCGGGCGCCTGGGAAGCCACCGATAACGCCGCCCTGGCGCGTCCCCGGTTGGTCGCCCGTCGCTCACGCGTCGCTTACCAGGAGATGGGACGCCGATCTCTGAAGAAGCCACCGGTTGGACCGCCCTTGGGGAGGGTGGCGGCCCACACAGCGCCCTCGGCGCCCTCCGCCACGGGGCGAGGGGCGCCGGCGCCGCCCATGTCGGTCTGGACCCAGCCGGGCTCGACCGAGTTGACCAGAATGCCACTCCCCCTGAGCTCGGAGGCCAGTATGCGCGTGAGGGCGTTGAGGCCGGTCTTGGAGACGCGGTAGCCGGGGGAGCCGCCGCCCATCTCTTCGAGGGCCGCCAATCCGGTCGACATGTTGACGATCCTGCCGTACCCGTTCCGCCGCATCAGCGGAATAGCCGTCTCGCAGAGGCGCCAGGCCCCGAGCAGGTTGGTCTCGATGGCCACGCGCACGCGGTCAATGTCCGCCTCCACGCCGCGCTGGCCGTCGTCGTTAGAGATCGCCGCGTTGTTCACCAGGACGTCGAGCCGTCCGAACTCGTCCTCGACCGATCTTGCGAGGCGTTCGACACTCTCGGGGTCGGCCACGTCGAGCTGCCTGACGATCACGCCCCCCGAAAGCTCCGCCGCCGCAGCCCGGCCCTGGTCGCCGTCGCGCGCCCCGAGGACGACCTTCATGCCCCTCTCGGTGAGCTGGCGCACGATCTCCAGCCCTATCCCCCGATTTCCACCGCTTACCAGCGCGATACGGACGCTATCCGTCATGCAACCTCCCGATGCGAGTCTCTGGCCCGGAAGATTCTATAACTTCCTCTTGCGTCAGCACGAAGCTAGAGGTATTGCCTGCTTCCAACGGCGAGCGGGTCCACTACCTCTTCTCCGAAGGCGTTGACCAACGCGTGTACGGCGCGCCAGCCGGTGCAGTGGCCCGGTATGATCACCTTCAAGCCAAACGCGCGTAGCTCGGCGATCGTCTCCTGGATCAAGTCTTCGTTCGGAGACACCAGGTGCAGCCCTCCCACCACCGCGTACAGCGGCACGTCGGGAAAGACCTCCTGAGCATGAGCGCAGATGTTCAACAGCCCGGCATGGGAGCAGCCCGAAAAGATCACGATCCCCTTGCCTCGCACATCCGCGGCCATAAATCGCTCGTCCAGGATAAGGGGATCGGCTTCCCACCGCCCACCGGTCGATTGCTTGAGATGGTTATTCAAACCGCGTTCGAAGCTCCTGCGGGGGATCTCGCCGCTGAGATAGAACGTGCCGCCCAGGATCTCTTCTGGGCCTGAGGATGCTTCGACACGGGCGCCGCTTTCTTCGAGTACTTGACGCGACGGCACGTCCTGCAGCGGAACGATCTCTCCGCTTGGCAGCCGCATGCCCCGTCTGACAAACAGCCCCAGGATGCACGTGGAGCGGGACCTCCCGGTCGCCGTTCGACGCGCGAATCAGCTCCAGAGCTTTCAACAGCCCCTCCGAGTGGTCGAAGTGGCCGTGCGAGAGCACGAGGGCCTCGATCTGCCCGAGGTCCAGGTTCATGGCCCGCGCGTTCCGCTCCACGGCGTACGGATCCGGGCCCGCATCGAACAGCACGCTTTGCGCTGCCCCATCGAGATGAGCGGTGACGGCAAGGCACAGCCCGTGATGCGCGGAGCAGAGCGCCTCGCCGGCCAGTTCCTGCATACCCGCCTCCCGCAGCACGCGCAGCTCCGACGCCACGTGGGCGGGGCGACTCGAGAGCATGTCCGTTGTGTTGTCCACCACGACGTGGACGGTCAGCTCGTCTACCTGCCGCATACCTCGGCCTCCTGTACTCAACCCCGGAGGTTTCGCGTCGGTCTTGCCACCCGGCTTGCTTCAGGCGCAACCGCTTCCAGTATATCTATGAGCTGATTCTCGAGCTTCTCAGACCCACATTTCCTCGATCGTAACGGTGCCTCGCTGTTACTCACAGGGTCGCGAGCGCCGCTTCGACCGCTTCTCGCGGCGACGAAGACATGATTACATGCTCCCCGAGGTCCCAGCTTTCCAACGCCACGACCGGACGACCTACCTTGAGGGCCAGGCCTATCTCGGAGAGCGTCCCGTACTCGCCACCCACCGCGACCACGACGTCGCCGGAACACACGACCGCCAGGTTTCTCGCCTGTCCCGAGCCCGTTGCTATGGAGTAAGACAGGTACTCGTTCGCCCTCTCACGGTCCTCGTCAGGCAGGATACCGATAGCTATACCACCCGCCTCGGTTGCACCCCGCGCGGCGGCCTCCATCACGCCCGAGAGCCCGCCGCAGACAACGGTGCCTCCCGCCTCGGCCACGAGCCTCCCGACCTCGCGGGCCTTCTCGTAGCGCTCGCCGGTGGCCTCACCCGAGCCGACAACGGAGACGTAGGGACCTGGCTTGGCCTGGCTCACAGGGTCGGGTAGCGGTTCACCTGGCCGAGCAGGTAGCGCAGGAGGGCGACGGCGCCGTCCTTGCTGAGGGGCTCGTTCCAGTTGCCGCACTTCGGGGACTGGATGCAGGCCGGGCAGCCGCTCTCGCAGGGGCAGCGCGTGATCACGCCCAGAGTGTCGCGGGCGAGCGAGGAGAAGGCGTCGTAGCCGCGCCGCGAGATGCCGACGCCCCCGGGGTAGCCGTCGTAGACGAAGATCGTGGGCAGGGCCGTTTGCCGGTGAACCGGGGTCGAGAGCCCCCCGATGTCCGCCCGGTCGCACATCGCGAAGAGCGGGAGCAGCCCGATCATGCCGTGTTCGCCCGCGTGCAGCGCCCCGCCGAAGCTCTCGAAGCTCGGCCGCGCTCCCTTCGGCAGCGGCGGCAACGTGACCCAGAACGCCTGAGTCTCCAGGGTCACGTCGGGCAGATCGAGGGGGTACACGCCTACCTCCCTGTCGTCCGCGACCCTGACCTTCTTGTAGAAGGTTACGGTATCCGTCGTCCTGACCCTGCCCCAGCGAAGTACCGCACCGTTTGCCAAGCCCCGCTCCGCAATCTCCTCCAGGATCTCGACGTCCGTCTCGACGCGTGGCCTCGTGTAAAAACGGTTGGGGACGCGGCGGGCCAGGGCGCGGTGGGCCGCGAGATCCAGGTTCTCGACCTCGTAGGCCGTGCCGCGGTGCAGGTAGGTGGCGCCGGGGTGCAGCTCTCCGGGGGCGCGCGAGGCGTCCGCGGTCCCGATCAGCTCCCCCTCCTCGTCCGCGATCAGGACGGTTTCGGAGGTGGCGGACCGGAGCGAGATCCTGCGCGCCGGCCTGTCTCCTCCGACGTAGACGAGGCGGTCCCCGCTTGCCGCGAGCACCCCCTCGCCCGAGAGCCCCCCGAGGACGTCCCTGTAGGCCGGTCCGAAGTATTCCTCGTCCGAGCCTTCGAGGGGCGCCTCGTGCGCCGCGGCAAGGAGGTGCGGGCCGAGGATGTAGGGGTTCTCGAGGGTAACGCGCGCGGCCTCGACGCGGCGGCCGAGTACCCTCTTGGGGTTCTCGAACAGGTACTGGTCCAGGGAATCCCGCCCGGCGATGTAGACGGCGAGCGAGGGATCCTTGCCACGCCCGGCCCTCCCCCACTGCTGCCAGATCGAGGCGACGCTCCCCGGGTACCCGCAGCAGACGACGGCGTCAAGGGCGCCGACGTCCACCCCGAGCTCCAGCGCACTCGTGGAGACGACGCCGAGGAGGTCCCCTCGAAAGAGGCGGCCCTCGATCTCGCGCCTCTCGCGCGGCGTGTACCCGGCCCTGTACGGTGAGATACGGCGGCTCAGGTCGACTCCGACGCGGTCGGCGGCGTAGCGGTAGATCAGCTCCGCCGCCTTGCGGGATCTCGCGAAGGCGATGGTGCGAACGCCCTGGGAGACGAGGTTCGCGAAGACGAGGGCGCCCTCGGTGAGCAGGCTGCGCCGCTCGCCCTTCTCCTTGTCCAGCAAGGGGGGATTGCGGAAGATCACGCGCCGCTCGCCAGAGGAGGCCCCGTCCTCGTCCACGAGCGAGAACGGGAGCCCCGTGAGGGTCTCGGCGAGCTCCTGCGGGTTGGCGATCGTTGCGCTGGTGAGGACGAACTTCGGGTCGCCGCCGTGCATGGCGGCCACGCGCCTGAGCCTCCGCAGCACAGCCGCGACGTGCGAGCCGAAGACGCCGCGCAACACGTGCGCCTCGTCCACGGCCACTATGCGCAGGTTGCGCAGGAAGTCCGCCCAGGCCTCGTGGTTCGGGAGTACCCCGACGTTGAGCATGTCCGGGTTGGTCAGGACCACGTTGGCCCGGCGCCGCACGTCGGCCCTGATGGCCTGAGGGGTGTCGCCGTCGTAGGTCGCGGGGTGGACGCCGCGCACGCCGAAGGCCCGGATCTTGCCCATCTGGTCCTGGGCGAGCGCCTTTGTCGGGTAGAGCAGGAGGGCCCGGCTCGCGGTGCTCTGCAGCGCGTTCTCGAAGGCCGGCAGCTTGTAGCAGAGCGACTTGCCGCTCGCCGTCGCGGTCGCCACCACCACGTTCTCGCCCGCGCGCACCCGCTCGTACGCCTCGCGCTGGTGCGAGTAGAGGCGCTCGACGCCTTCCCTGGCGAGCGCCGCCAGCAACTCGGGGTGAAGGTCCGGCGGCCCTACCAGGTTGGCCGGACGCGGGGGCAGGCTCGCCACGGTCTGGCCCAGGGACTCGACCGCGTCGCGGCCCATCCCGGCGAGACCGGGTGCGCGGGTATCGGTGCTGCCGCTAGCGCGCGCCATAAAGAACTCTCTCGACCGGAAGGCCGGTGGCCTGAAGCACGGAGCCCTACAGCTCGCGCCGGCCGGCGAACGCCCGGCCGAGGGTGACCTCGTCGGCGTACTCGAGGTCCCCGCCGACCGGGAGCCCGCTCGCCAGGGCCGTCACCCGCACGGGGAGGTCCTTGACCTCGGAGGCGATGAACATTGCCGTTGCTTCTCCCGTGGTGTTCGGGTTGGTGGCGATGACGAGCTCCTTCGTACCTTCCTTCTCGACGCGGGTCAGGAGCTCGGCGATGTGGAGGTCTTCCGGCTCCACGCCGTCGAGCGGCGAGAGGGCGCCGCCGAGCACGTGGTAGAGGCCCCTGTACTCGTTGGTGCGTTCGATCGGGCCGATGTCGTAAGGGTCCTCGACCACGCAGATGGCGCTCTCGTCGCGACGGGCGTCGCGGCAGATGTCGCATTCTTCGGCCTCGGTGAGGTTGAAGCAGCGCCTGCACGGCTTGATGCGCTCCTTCACCTCTCGCAGGGCCTCGGCCAGCCCCAGGGCGTCCTCCTTCTTGCCCCGGATGACGTGGAACGCGATGCGCTGGGCGGTCCTCGGGCCGATGGAGGGGAGCTTGCTCAGCTCGGTTATGAGGCGCTCTACCGGCCTCGCGTAGGTCGCCAAAGAGCCCCTACATCCCGGGGATGTTCAGGCCAAGATCCCCGAGCCCGCCCGTGATGCCGCCAAGCTTCTTGGAAGCTAGCTCCTGGGCGCTCGTGAGCGCCTCGTTGACCGCGGCGATGACGAGGTCCTGCAGGCCCTCGACGTCCTCCGGGTCGACGACGTCGGGGTCGATCTCGATCGAGACCAGCTCGAGCCCGCCGGTCATCGTGGCCTTGACGGCACCTCCGCCCACGCTCGCGGTGACGGTCTCGCGGGCCAGCTCCTCCTGCGCCTGCTGCATCTGCTGCTGCATTTGCTGGACCTGTTGCATCATCTTGTTGACGTTCTGACGTCTTCCCAAACCGGGGTCTCCTCTCCGAGGGCGCCGCTTGTCTCCGAACGCCGTCGGCCAAAGCCTCGACGTTGGGTCCAAGTATAACGTATAGCTTGCAGCGTTCCGCGGGTGAGCAGGCTTCCGGTATCGGGCTTGCGTTGCGCTTTATCTCGGTCGGAAGGGCCGCATCTCGTCCTGCCCCCCGTAGACCACCCCGTAGCTCGATTCCGGCACCTCGTTCCACGCCCCGGGCAAGTCCCCCAGCGGCTCGGAGACTATGATGCGGGTCTCATCGGAGATGCCCCGCAGCGTCTCCAGCTCCGGGTGCAACTCCCGCACCGTGCGCACCGCCGTGCTGTAGTACAGCGTGCGCGAGTTGCCCTCGCTAGAGTACCGAAACGCCCACACCTTCTCCCCGTCGCTCGTCGCTATCGTCATCTGGAGGGGGTGCTCCACCCCGTGGCGCTGTCCCACCTCCTCCACGAAGCCCACCATCCGCTCGACGGCCGCGGGGGCGTCCTCTTCGAGGCCGAACGTCAGCGCCAGGTGGAACATCATCTCCGAGTCCGTCGAGCCCTCGATGTGGGCGTAGAGCGACTCGTCAACCGCGAGCGCGAGGTCCCGCTTTATCTGCGCGAAGTCGTTAATGAGGCCGTTGTGGACCCACAGCCACTTGCCGTATCGGAACGGGTGGCAGTTGGTCTGCTGGACGGCCGTGCCCGTGGAGGCGCGGATGTGGGCGAGGAAGAGGGGCGACTCGACGTGGGAAGCGAGCTCGCGCAGGTTGCGCTCGTTCCAGGCCGGCTCGATGCTGTGGAAGACGGCCGGGGTGTCGGCGTTCTTGCCGTACCAGCCGACGCCGAATCCGTCGCCGTTGGTGGTCTCGACGCCGAGCCTGGAGTGGAGGCTCTGGTCTATGAGGGAGTGTCGGGGTTTGTAGAGGAGCTCCTCCAGGAGGATCGGGGAGCCCGAGTAAGCGAGCCAGCGGCACATCATTTGCTCCTTTCCGTGCTTGGGTCGAACGTCTCTACTGCCGCGCCATCGCCACGCGCAGGCGCTCGTCAGCGCTGATCAGGTGGTCCGTGTCCTCGGCGGCCGCGTCGATGTCGAGCTGCACCCAGCGCACCGTGCCGGTGAACTCGCTGTCCTTCGGGCCATAGTCGTCGCTCACCGGCGTCGCGCTGTCGCTGCCGACGTCGGTCGTCTCGTCGGCCGAGAACACCACCGGGACGGTTCCCTCGACGCGCCCGTCGCCCACCTGCGCGCCGTCGACGTAGAGCGCGACGTCGCCGCCCTTCCCGAGCCCGCCGCCGTCGTAGGAGAACTCCATCCGCACCTGGTGCTCGCCAGCGGTGATGGGTTCCTCCCCGTAGACCTTGAACCGCTGGAGGCCGAAGAGGTTGTAACAGTACGCCAACCTGCCGTCCGCCGCATAGAGCGCGAAGCCGCCGAACGCGCCGCCCTGGGCGATGATCACGCCGTTGGCGCCGGCCTCCGGGACGTCGATCTGCGCCGTGATCGAGTGCGACTTGTTCTTCAGCACGACGACGGAGTTCTCGGACAGCCGTCCCATCCGGCCGAAGAGGAGCTGGGACGTGCCGCGAACGAGCTTGGGCCGGCCGGCGAGGTCGGGGTCGAAGCGCTCGTAGCGCCGGTCGTCGAGCGGGAGGACGTTGTACTTCCCCGCCTCGATCAGCCACGAGCGCTGCAGCTCGCGCAGCTTCTCGGGCTGCTCGCCGGAGATGTCTCGCGCCTGTGTCCAGTCGTCGGGGCCATAGAGCTCCCAGACGTCGTCGTCGAAGGCGGGCATCTCCGTCGGAGTCCAGGGGATGCTGTGCCGCGTCACCGCGGTCCAGCCCTCATGGTAGATGCCGCGATTGCAGAACATCTCGAAGTACTGCGTCGTCCGGCGGTCGTCCGCGCCCGCGTCGTCGAAGGAGTACGCCATCGAGGTGCCCTGCAACGGTACCTGCTGGACGCCGTTGACGCTCACGGGTTCGGGGAGTCCTGCGGCGTCGAGCACCGTCGCTGCGACGTCGATCACGTGGTGGAACTGCGAGCGAACTTCGCCCTTCGCCCGGATGCCGGCGGGCCAGTGGACTATCGTCCCGTTGCGGGTGCCGCCCCAGTGCGACGCGATCTGCTTGGTCCACTGGTATGGCGTGTCCATCGCATGGGCCCAGCCGACCGCGTAGTGGTTGTAGGCGTCCGGGGTGCCGAAGTCGTCGATCCGGGAGGCCATGAACTCGACCGTCTCCAGGCCGAAAGCGCCGTTCAGGATGACGAGCTCGTTGAAGCAACCGTTCGGCGTACCTTCGGCCGACGCGCCGTTGTCGCCGATCATGTAGTAGACGAGCGTGTTCTCGAGGATCTCGAGCTCCTGAAGCGCGTCGATCAGCCTGCCCACGTTGTGGTCGGTGTGCTCCATGAAGCCGGCGTAGACCTCCATCTGGCGGGCCAGGACGGGCTTCAAGTCGTCGGGCATGTCGTCCCACGCCGGGATCTCGGCCGGGCGCTCCGTCAGCTCCGCGTCGGCCGGGATAACGCCGAGCTCCTTCTGGCGGGCGAACGTCCGCTCGCGCAGCGCGTCCCAGCCGTCGTCGAACTGACCCTTGTACTTGTCCGACCACTCGGGCCGCACGTGATGCGGAGCGTGCGTGGCGCCGGGCGCGAAGTAGACGAAGAACGGCTTGTCCGGCATCAGGGCCTTCTGCTGGCTGATCCAATCGATCGCGTGATCCGTCATGTCCTCGGTGAAGTGGTAGCCCTCGTCCGCCGTCCGGTCGGGCTCGAGCGGCACCGTGCCCTGGTAGATCGCTGGCGCGTACTGGTTCGTCTCGCCGCCGATGAAGCCGTAGAAGTGCTCGAAGCCCGAGCCGGTCGGCCACGCGTCGAACGGGCCCATCGGGCTGGTCTCCCAGACCGGCACCTCGTGGCACTTGCCGAACTGTGCGGTGGAGTAGCCGTTCAGCTTCAGGGTCTCCGCCAGCGGAGCCGACGTATTGGGGCGGATCGAGTTGTAGCCGGGCGCGGCGGTGGCGATCTCGGTGATCCCGCCCATCCCCACCGAGTGGTGGTTGCGGCCGGTCAGCAGCGCTTGTCGGGTAGGCGAACAAAGCGCCGTCGTGTGGAAGCGGTTGTACTTGAGGCCGTTCGCTGCTAGCCGTTCGGCGGTCGGCGTCGAGCACGGCCCGCCGAAAGCACTCGAGGCGCCGAAGCCGACGTCGTCGAGCAAGATCACGAGCACGTTCGGCGCGCCCGCCGGCGGTCGCAGGGGCTCGATCGGCGGGAACGATGCGTCGGGGCTCTTGGCGTCGTACGTGATCAGGCCGGTGTACGGTCGATCCGGGATGGGCAGGATCTCCCGTTGGATTTCTTGATCTCGCGACAAGTTAGATTCTCCTTTCGGTGACAAGGGCCGGCCTAACTATCCAGACGACGAACAGTGCGAGGCGCGGGGGTCGTCTGCAGGTGGCTCGCTGCATCGTTCAAGAGGTTCTTCTGGTACCGACTGCACGTTCACCAGGCTGAGCCCCAGAGCGCCCTGTGCGATCGAGGCTCGAGATCGTTCAGGCACCCTCAGGTGGTCGTCCTGGTGCCCGCCGGCAGGGTCTCCACGCTGATAAGCCTGAGCCCCAGGCCGTTTATGCGATCGAGGATACCGTGCAGATGAACCTGGTCCAGCACGACCCCCTCGATGATCGTTCGCCCGTCCGCCACGTGGACTTCCATGCCTTCGAAGGCCACCGCATAACGCGCGCTAAGCTCTCCGTCTACGACTATCCGGTATGCCATCTGTCGTCCTTACGGGTCTTTGCCTTATCGCCTTTCTCCAGTTATCCTCGGAGCGTACGCCACGCAGGGCTCTGCTGTCCTCACCTATCGGCGCATCTCCCCTAGGGGATATAGGGATTTGCAAGGAAAACTAGATTAGCTCCCTGCCGCGTGCCTGCTCCACGGCTTGCTCGCGCGAGGAGACCCCGAGCTTGCGGTAGATGGACTTGACGTGGGTTCTTACCGTGCTGGGAGAAAGGTAGAGAATCCGCCCCATCTCTCGGGTGGAGAGCTCGCCGTCGAGTAGACAGCACCACGTCCAGCTCGCGGGTCGTGAGCTCCCCGTCGAGAGATCCGTCCCGCCGCCTGACCCTGCGAACGTCTCGCTCCTGGCGCTCGAGGAGTTCGGGGAACATTCCGGCGTCGGGATACGTCGTCGATGATTTCACGCGCCTCGGCGAGCACCGCCCGAGCCCCAGCCCGGTCGCCGATCGCGGATCGCACCGACGCGAGCGTCAGGTACCCGATAAGCCCGGGCCAGGGGCTCATGCCGGACAGCTCACTTCGCTTGTGGAGTGCGCCCTCCAGGACGGTTCGGGCCTCGGCCAGATCTCCGCGTTTCGCGAGCACGCGGCCGAGCGCGATGGGCGCCAGGGTAGCCTGGGGAATCCCATGCAGCCTGAACCTTTCCACCACCGCACCAGCCTCGCGCGCGAGCAACTCGGCCTCATCCAGGTGCCCCTCGTCCGACACGATCAGCGAAAGGAGGAACAGAGAGGGCAGCCGCAACACCGGCTGATCATCCCTTGTCAGCCGGAGCGCCTCTTCGACCGGTTTCCGGGCCCGCGATGCATCCCCCGTAAAGTAGAAGCCGATCCCCAGCTCCAGGCACACCAGAGGGAACCACGGCGAGGTTTGCCTTGACTCCAGCTCTGCCGCTCTTTGGGCTGCCTCGACGATGCTCCGGACGCCGCCGAAGCCGAAGAGGGCTCGCACGATAGCCACGCCCGACTCCACCGAGGCGGTACCGTCGGGAAGCGCCCCCCTGTAGGAGCTGCCCTCGGCCAACTCCAGAAACCCCTCGCAATCTTCCCGCCGGCCGTTCAGGGCGTAGATCCACGCCTTCACCAGGATCAGCGCCGCGTCGCCGGAGATCAGATCTTCGGGCAGCCTATCCAGCCACCGGACCAGCGTTGCCGTCTGCCCCGTGGCGACGTAGTCCGAGAACCAGTAGCGTGAGATCAGGGCGCCCGCACGAGCATGGTCGCTGCCCGCGATGGCGTGGCGAATGGCAGCCCCGGACAAGGCCCGCGCGCTCGTACCAGGCGCTCGCCCGGCCGTGGAGGACGGGCACGAGCCCGGGTTGGGTGCTCTCGAGCTCGTACTCCAGGAAATCGGCGAACAGGCGATGGTAGCGATACCATTCCCCGCTCGTCCAGCGGAACGATGAACAGGTTGGAGTGCGAGAGCTCGCGCAGAAGCTGGCCTGAACCCTCTCTCCCCACGACCTCATCGCAAAGGGACCCCGACATCTTCTCAAGCACCGAGGTCCGGACCAGGAACTCCCTCTCTTGCTCGGAGAGGGTCCCCAGGACCTCCTCCGCGAGCAGGTCGACGATGTAGCGGCTGCTACCCCGAAGCGATGCGATGAAGTCGTGCGTGTCCTTCCCCCTCATGGAGAGGGCGGCGAGGTAGATCCCCGCGGGCCACCCCTCGGTACGCTCGACCAACACGGCGAGGTCGGCACGGCTGACGCTCGGCCCGGGATGCTCCTCGATCAGGGCAGCGGTCTCCTCCTCCGAGAAGGCGAGTTGATCGGTGCGGATCTCGTTCATCTCACCCCTCGCCCGCAAACGCCCAAGAGGGAGCGGAGGGTCGGAGCGGGTCGAGACGACGAGGTGGACCGTCTCTGGAAGGTGCTCCACGAAGAAGGCCACGGTCTCGTGACAATCGCTCTCCTGTATGCAGTGATAGTCGTCGAGCACGACTATCACCCGACGCGGTAGCTCCGCCAGGCCATTTATGAGCATGGGAAGCGCCGTCTCTACCAGATCCGTCCCGACGACGCCCAGCCCCACGAGCACATCGTCCGCCCATCCTTCCTCCGGGGCGAGCCGGCGCAACGCCTCCACGACGTGCCTCCACAACCGGACCGGATCGTCGTCCTGCTCGTCGAGGGAGACCCAGGCGAAGGGCAGGTCGGGATCTCGGGATCTGCTCCACTGGGTGAGGAGCGTCGTCTTGCCGTAGCCGGCCGGGGCACCGACCAGTGTCAGCCTGCGATCCAAGCCCGCCTCGAGGCGCTCGAGCAGCTCGTGGCGCGGGACCTGCTCGGAGCGAGGCGAAGGCGCGAGCAGCTTGGTCTTGACCAATACCTGCACGGAGGCCCCACCGTCATCAAGGATGTCGGTCAAGAATCTAGCGCTCCAACCCGATGCCGCGCCTCTCGCGCATCACCGGAACCCAGTTTACCCAGCATCCCCAGCTTACAGCAATAGTATACAGATGCTAGGAGAGGAACACTAGGACATCTGTCCCGCAGCCCGATAGGTAAGGGGCGTAGCCGCATCGCTCGCGGCTGGAGAGAGCTCGGCTCCTGGACTCTCTAGCCGAAGGGGCAGTCCTGCGCTGACGGCCGGAAACCATGCACCGGGCTCGCGTAGATAACGATTCGTGATCCGCTGCTCGGCGTCGGGTCACTGCTCAAGCGTCTCCATCCGTGTGCTCACTGGTCCGTTCGCGAAATCCCCTAGGGGAGATGTTGCGATAGGTGATGCAAACCCTCGTGTAAAGAACGTAGATTGCCAAGGACAAGCGCAATGCAGGAAAGGAGAGGGAGATGGCTGACCAGCACAGCGAACCCGTCGCGGGAGGGATAGGCGACCCCACGGAGCGCTCGGGCGGGGCGAGCGCCGCGACAGCACACGGCAGGCCAGGCATGCTGACCTTCGCCGCCGTCGTGATGTTCGTGGTGGCCGGCCTGGAGATCTTGAGCGCGTTGCTGGCCTTCGCGGGCACCGGGTGGTGGGTGACCGACTCGGGCAACCTCCTCTACGCGAACTTCGTCTTGTGGGGCATCCTCGATACGATCGTGGCGCTCCTGGCGCTCTTCGCGGGGATAGACATCCTGAGGGGAGGGACCTACGGGTTCGTCATGGGCTACATCTTCGCGGTTATCGGGGCGATCAGGTGGCTGTTCGTGGTCCCGGCGGCGCCTGTGCTGGCGGTGGTCGTCGTGGCGCTATGCGTGATGGTGATCTACGGGCTCTCCAAGTACTCGGACTATGGCAGGGAAGCCTGATTTTCTGGCGCGGGGTGATCGGATTGCCGTAGAGATAGAACCGTTGGGCGCCACCGATGCGGGCGGGAGATTTCGCCCGCATCGGTCCTGTTGCTCGGACCTTGAGGAAGCTGGCGCCGCAAGGGCGAGTCCGGCCTCACGGAGTGCCCAGGATTCGGCTAGCTCGAGCAAGGCGAGGCTCCGGAAGAGTCAGCTGCGACCAGAGGCGTAACGCGCAGGGACGATCGAACTGCCGCGAGCAGGAGGAAGAAGAAGATGGGCAGGAGCTACGGGACGCTCAGGATCTGGTCGACGGTGCTCATCATCGTCGGGGTTGTGGGTGTCGTCCTGGTCGCTATCGGGACGATCGTGGCCATGGTAGAGGCGGTGACCTTCGGGCAGGCCCTGGTGGTCCTCCTGATCGGCGGTCCTCTGGCCGCGCTGTTCGCCAGCTGGCCCATAGCGCTGGGCCAGGGCTTGAGGGCGCTCGCCGACGTGGCCGAGTACGTGCAAGACCAGCAGCGGACGGTCAGGTGAAGATCGGCGAGACAGAGAGCCAGGCATGTTGTGCCGCTCCTCGCCCAGGTTCGTCGCGGGATGATCGACTCTGCGGCGGATGCTTTGCGGATCACACGAGGCGACGCAACCGGTAAGGTATCCGCAGCAGCCATGGTGCGCCTCGACGGCGGCGAGTTCCTTATGGGTACGGACGATGCGGTCGGATTTCCTGCCGACGGAGAAGGGCCGGTACGTGCCGTCACATTGAGCCCGTTCCGGATCGATCCGACCGCCGTCTCGAACGCCAGCTTCGTGGAGTTCGTCGACGCAACCGGCTACCTCACTGATGCCGAGCGCTACGGCTGGTCCTTCGTCTTCGGAGGACTCCTGCCCGACGACTTTCCCGACACGCGAGGCGCGGCCCGGGCGCCGTGGTGGCGCCAGGTCTTCGGCGCGGACTGGCGCCACCCTGAGGGTCCGCACTCATCGGTCGAGGCCAGGACGGACCACCCCGTGGTACACGTGTCGTGGAACGACGCTATCGCATACTGTGCCTGGGCGGGCGCGCGCCTCCCGACCGAGGCCGAGTGGGAGCACGCCGCAAGAGGCGGACTCGAGCAGAGCCGCTACGCGTGGGGCGACGAGCTGAGGTCCAACGGGCGGTGGCGCTGCAACATCTGGCAGGGTACTTTCCCTTCGCAAAACACCCTGGAGGACGGTCACCTCGGCACCGCCCCCGTGGACGAGTACGAGCCCAACGGGTTCGGGCTGTACAACGCCTGTGGCAACGCGTGGGAGTGGTGCGCCGACTGGTTCGACCCCTCCTTCCACGCCAGGGGTCCGCGCGAGGACCCGAGCGGGCCGCCCTTCGGTCGGGCGAAGGCGATGAGGGGAGGATCCTATCTGTGCCACGACTCCTACTGCAACCGCTACCGGGTGGCGGCCAGGAGCTCCAACACCCCCGATTCTTCGACCGGCAACATCGGTTTCAGGTGCGCCAGAGATGAGTAGTAGCATTCGAACCGGGATGGTGGGCCTACCGGCGGATGATGCACGGACCATTACACCCAGATTTCATCTCCCTCGAGACGGCTCGAACTCCCCGGACGACATCAAGGGAAGGTCTCCCCCTCGATCGTTTCTCACCGTATGAACAACGCGTCAGCGCAACCCAAAAGTGAGGAGAGACAATCGATGGCGACGCTATCCGTGCTGAAGTTCAACGATCCAGGTGGAGCAGACAGGGTGCTCATCGCCCTCCAGGGCATGCAGGAGAGGGAGATGATCACGCTGCAGGACGCGGCCGTGGTCAGCTGGCCCCAGGGCAACAAGAAGCCCTCCACCCGCCAGCTGCACAGCACCGCAGGCGCTGGCGCTCTGGGTGGCGCGTTCTGGGGCTTCCTGTTCGGGCTGATCTTCTTCGTGCCGTTCCTCGGGGCTGCGATCGGGGCCGGGATGGGGGCTCTCACGGGTTCGATGGCCGACGTCGGGATCAGCGACGACTTCATCAAGCAGGTGCGAGAGAAGGTGACGGAGGGCACCTCCGCGTTGTTTGCCCTGACCAGCGACGCCTCGGCGCCCGACAAGGTCATCGACGAGCTCAAGCAATACGACTTCGAGATCATCTCGACCAACCTGCCCGAGGAGCAGGAGAAGCAACTGCGCGAAGCCTTCGCGCAAGAGTAGTAGGAGGCAAAATCGCTGTGGGGCAGTCTGCCCCACAGCGAGAAAAGGCACCAACGTAGAGATGGCAACTTACGTAGTGAGGGCCTGAGATATGAGCGAGCAGGGAGATAAGGGGACCAGACCTCCGACGGAAGGAGAAACGGAGCCTCAGGCTGGAACCCAGGCACAGGTCGTGGCAAAGCCGGAGGCAGAGTCCGATGCCCCCGTGTCAGGAGAGGGCCTCGTGTGGGTGCGCGTCGCGCCCTCCCAGGTGATGCGCACGGTGGCCGTGGCTCTCTTGACCGCGGCGGTGGTGCTGGGGGCGTTCTTCGTGCTCTGGCAGCTACGCACTTTTGTCGCCTGGTTCCTTGCCGCCCTCTTCCTGGCCGCGGTGCTCAACCCGGCGGTCAACTGGTTCCAGCGGCGTCACAGGATGATCAAACGCCCCCTCGCCATCGTGCTCGTCTACCTGGGGGTGGTGGTGGCGCTGCTCTTCATGGTGGGCATCCTCTTGCCCGTGCTTGTGGATCAGATTCGGGGCCTGATCAACTTCGCTACCACCGTGGCACAAGCCCCCGAAGGACCGACGAAGTACCTCCAGGATCTCGCCCGCCAAAACGGGTTGGGTTCGGTCTTCAACAGGTTCAGCGACCAGATCGATAATGTCCGCGGCCAGCTGAAAGACGTGGCCAGCAACGCACTACTATCCACGGGCGGGATAGTCGTCGGCATCGCCGGGCTCGTCGCCGCGCTGGTAACCGTCCTGACGCTCACGTTTTTCCTGATCCTGGGCAGCGAGCGGTATCTCAACGCCTCGGTAGGGCTCTTCGCCGAACGGCACCAGCCTCTCGTCAGGCGCCTCCTCACGCAATCGGGTGGAGCGGTCACGGGTTACGTGACGGGCAACCTCACCATCAGCGTGATCTGCGGCATAACGACCTTCGTCGTGCTCGAGGTTCTCGGGATGCCCTACGCCGCAGCGCTGGCGCTGCTGGTCGCGGTGCTCGACCTGATCCCGCTTGGTTGGCGCGACGCTGGGCGGGGCATTACTCGTAATCGTGGGGTTCTTCGTCGCGCCGTGGAAGGGCCGTGGTACTGCTCGTCTACATCGTGATCTACCAGCAGGTGGAGGGCAGCCTCCTCCAACCGCTGGTTTACAGCCGCGCCGTGCACCTCAACGCCCTGACGATCTTCGTCGCGATCCTGGCTGGGGGGATCCTGCTAGGCATCCCGGGGGCGCTGCTGGCCGTCCCCGTGGCCGAGATCATCCGGATAGTCATCACCGATATACTGGCTTACCGGCGCACGGGCTCAGACGAAGTCGTGCCAGCCGCCCCACCCTCGCAGCCTACTCAATGAACTCCTCGCCATCGTCGTGCGTTCCACGAGAGACCGCCGACGGTACGGGAGGGTCATTGTGCGGCTCGAGGACTCAGGGGAGGCTAGAGACCACCCCTCTAAAATCGAGAACGCGGGGCCATCGTGGGCGGGGCCATCGCGATCAGGACATCAATGGGTGACCTCCTTCCCGGGCTCATCGTCCTGGCCATCGGTGGCTCGATCGCGCCGCCTTTGCTCCTCCTGACCATCCTCTTCCTGGGCTCCCGCAGACCTCTGCCGAATGCCTCAGCCCTCGCCCTCGGCTACTTCACGACCTGCGCCGCGACGGGCGTCGCAGGTCTCACCCTCTTCTCCGAGGCAGCCGGGGGCGCAGCCTCACACGTAGGTCGTGTGATCAGCGCCGCACTCGGCGCCCTGCTTCTCCTCGTCGGCCTGAGGAGCCTGCTGAGAGCCCCGGTTCCCGGCGCCGGAGCACCGAGGTGGATGGAATCGATCAGCTCCGTCTCGCCAGCCAAAGCGTTCGGGGTGGGGATGGCTCTCTTTCTGGTCCAGATCAAGAACCTCGCGATCTTCGTGGCGTGCGCTACAGCTGATAACCGCGGCTGGCCTCGGTCCTCGAGACAGCGCCGTAGCGCTCGGGCTTGTGCTCGTGGTCTTCGCCATCCCGGTTATCGCGCTCATCGGCCTCTACGCGACCGCGCCGCAGCGGGCCTCGGAGGTGCTCGGGTCGCTGCGAACGTGGATGGAGAAGAACAACCGCGCGATCACGGTCGTGCTCTGTCTCGTGTTCGGAGCGTTCTTCCTCGTCAGAGGCCTCCTGGGAGCGTGAGATCGTGAGTGGCCATCGGGGCCTGCTGTGAGCACGTTTGCTTGGGTCGTTCCCACGACCAGCGTCGAACTCGCTTCGCTGATGACCGTCTGCCTCCCGCTGCAATCCCGCCCGGGCTGCAGAAGGGCAAGGACAGAAGCGTCGTTATCCTGCTTCCATGACTCGGGCGTCGCTGGAGCCCGTCGTGGTTGATCTCCTCGTGCTGGTTTGCGTCGTCTTCGCCTTCGGCCTCGTCTCGCGCCGGCTGGAGGGAACGATCCTTACGGCACCGCTGGTGTTCGTCGCGGCGGGCGTCGTCCTCGGGCCCTCGGGGCTCGGGGTGGTCGGGTTCGGGCTCGACGATCACGCCGTGCTCTTGCTTGGCGAGGTCGCCCTCGCGCTCGTGCTGTTCGCCGACGCCGCGAGGATCAACCTCTCCGCCCTGCAGCAGAACGAGGACCTGCCCCTGCGCCTGTTGGGCATCGGCATGCCGCTCACCATCGCGCTGGGAACCGCCGCCGCTGCACTCGTGCTCACCGACCTCACCTTCTGGGAGGCGGCAATCGTGGGCACCGTCCTCGCCCCCACCGACGCGGCGCTTGGGCAGGCGGTCGTTAGCAACCCGCGCGTCCCGCTCCGGCTGCGGCAGGCCCTCAACGTCGAGGCCGGGCTCAACGATGGCCTGTCCGTGCCCTTCCTGGCGCTCTTCCTGACGCTCGCGGTGGCCGAAGAGGAGCTCCAGCCCGCCAGCTACTGGATACGCTTCGCATTGGAGCAGATAGGTCTCGGGCTCCTTGTCGGCGCCGGCGTCGGCCTGGCGGGGGGCTGGTTGGTAAGCCGGGCCTCGAAGAACGGGTGGATGACAGGCTCGTTCCAGCGCCTCGCCCTGCTGGCGCTGGCGCTCATGGCGTGGGCGCTGGCCGACCAGATCGGGGGCAACGGCTTTATCGCGGCCTTCGTCGGGGGTCTGGCGGTCGCGCCGACCGTACAGCGGGCAGGCGAGCAATTGATCCGCTTCTCCGAAGCCGAAGGACAGCTGCTCAACCTTAGCGTCTTCTTCGTCTTCGGCGTGCTCGCGGTCGGGTTGCTGGAATCTCTTACCTGGCAGGTCGCCCTGTATGCCCTTCTCAGCCTCACCCTGATCCGCATGATTCCCGTCGCCGCTTCCCTGGTTGGAACCCACCTTCGTGGTGTCTCGGTGCTGTTCGCGGGTTGGTTCGGCCCACGGGGGCTCGCCTCGATCGTCCTCGGCCTGATCGTGGTGTCCGAAGCTCCCCTGCTCGCCGGGCGCGACGAGGTCGAGGTGGCGGTGGCGTCGACCGTGCTCCTCAGCGTGCTCCTGCACGGGATCACGGCCGCCCCGCTCTCCGCCGCGTATGCCCGCAGGGTCGAGGGGATGCCCGCGGACGCGCCCGAGAAGGCAGGCACGGAGCAGGTGCCGACCCGCACGAGCCCCGTACCGACCAGCGAAGCGGAGGAGGCAAGCGAGACCCGATGAGACATCCGCGTGTGGGAAACACAAGTCGGCGCAAGAGCGCGAGGCTCGGCACCGCAGCCAACCGCAAACCCGGAGGTTAGAGCATGGACGAAGCGGCAGACAACACGGCAGCCGAGAGGACCAGCATGACCGAGAGTGCGACCGGCACGCTGCGCCAATCCACCTTCTTGCAGGTCATACTCGTCCTTGCAGCTACGGTGGTAGTGCTGGCCGGGTTACGCCTGGGAGCGCCGGTCCTCAACCCCATCTTCTTCGCCGTGGTCCTGACCCTCCTGTTCAGCCCCGTCTACTCCTGGCTGAAGCGGCGTGGGCTACCTGCCCCGATAGCCTTGCTGATAATGCTCGTCCTGTTGACGGTTCTCGTCTTCGCGCTCGTCTCGATCCTGGGCGTTTCGATCACCAGGTTCAGCGAGCGCCTCGGGTACTACACCACGCAACTGAACAGCCAGTTGGTCGACCTCGACGCCGTACTCGAGCGGCTGGGGCTCTCGAACGTCAATCTTCAGGACGTGGTGAAACCCAGCGCCCTTGCCAGTGCGACCGGCACGGTCCTCGCCGGCGTCGCAAGTTTCCTGAGCGACCTGTTCTTGATCCTTATGATCATGCTGTTCTTGCTTGGAGAAGGACCGGCCATGATGGACCGCCTGCGCAGGAGCACGGGACCGGAGCACCCGCAGGTAGCCAGGCTTACCGCCGTCGGCCAGAGCGTGGTGCGCCAGTTCGGGCTGCGCGCCATCGTCAACCTCGTCACGGGGACAGGCGTGACCGTCTTGCTGTTCGCGCTGGGGGTGGACTTTCCGCTGCTGTGGGGGATCCTGACCTTCTTCCTTAGTTTCATACCCTACATAGGGCTTGTGCTGGCGGTGGCACCGGCGGTGGTGTTGGCCCTGGCCGAGTTCGGAGTGACCCGAGCAGTTCTGGTCATCGCGGGGGTCATAGTGATCAACATACTCGCGGAGAACGTGCTCTCGCCGATGATGATGGGCCGTGGGCTGAACATCTCGCCGACGATCGTCTTCGTGTCTTTCATCTTCTGGGCGTGGCTGCTGGGCGGGCCTGGCGCGTTCCTGGCGTTGCCGATCACGCTCTTCGTGGCCGTGATGTTCGACACCTTCCCGGGGACACGCTGGCTGGCGAGCCTTATAGGCGTGAGCAGCCCGGACGCTCCCGATCCTGAGGTAGAAGCCGAAGGTGCTCCACGGTCACGAGATCCCTAGGCCCATCCTCGGGCACCGGGTCGACGTCGAGGTCGTCTGCCTAGACTGTTCGAGCGGGTACTTACCTCGATGCGCCTTCTGGCGGCTCGATCGTCCGCGAAGGTGGGCAACTACCGGAAGAGTTCGAACATGACGGAGGAAGGAACTGGCATGGATTCCGATGACGAGCTTCGGAAGGTCCAGATCGCCGCCGCCGAGCAACTCGGGGTCTTGCCGAGAGTTCTGCCGGAACTGCAGGAGCTGGTTCCGCTGGCCTCTGCCGCCTAGTCGACAGATGGGCGTACGTTCGGCCAAGAAGTCCCCCTCTCGATGCCAATACCCGGAAAGTCTTCCTCTTACGCTCCCCGTTCGGGCACGCCTTCCGTCAGGCCAGGGGGCACCCTAGGAATTGGCTCCTCCCAGCCGAGCCGTGTGACGACTACACGGAAACCGAACCCGAACACGAGCGAGGACAGGGTCGCAGGCCAGATAGAAAGGCCGAGAAACTGAACGCAGGTGAGATACACCACCGCGGTCAGCGCGGCCGCCGTCACGAACCATTCGCCGCGCACGAACAGCCTCGCCGGTGCGCGAGCGGCGATGTCGATGAGGTAGCGGCCAGCGGTCGGACCGACCACGCCGAGGAAGATAGCACAAAGCAACGGCAGCTGTGCATCGAGGCCCTTTTGTACACTTACCATCGCGTACCAGGGCAGGGAGAACGCGGTCATCAGCTGAAAAGCTCGATCGCGAAACTGCTGCCCCCGCTTGTACGCCGCCAACATTCCGATGACGCCCGCCACCAGACACACCACCAGGTACCAGGGGTTCGACAATGCAGCGGGAACCTGGGCAAGCATGACGTCGCGCACGACGCCCCCACCGATGCCGCCGAAGGTGGCTAGCAGCAGGATGCCGACGACCGTCCAGTTGTTGTCACGGTAGTGGCTGGGACTCTGGGCGAGCAGGGCGCCGTTGAGGGCGTTGGTCGCCGCTGCGATCAGGTCGATCACGAGCAAGTTGCCGATGTGGAAGTAGCTGAATGGATCCTCCATGGTTACCCTTTCAGGCCGCCTGCTGGCTCTGGCGCAGAGGACTGCCTCCAATGCCAAGCGGCTCATATAGCCTTACCACCTCGTAATTCTCTCTGGGAAAGACGTCGGTGGGTGAGGACAGAGGGCGCTGCGGTGCACCGCGCCTACAGAACAATGGTGAGTGCCGGCCAGCACGAGGCTCGCGAGGGTACCGGGAAGGGCTAACGGATAGTTGTGCGCGAGATCGGCAGGCGATTCGTACTGGCCCGCCGACGGCCGGAGGTGGAGACGAGAGGTGGACAGAGTATCGTCGCCAAGAGGTCATCGACCACCCCTACCTTTACCGTATCTTCGGCCGAATAGGTGCTCTGAAGCCCCAGCTCCTGTGAGTTCGGATCTTGCCGGAAAGCGCGTAGGGGGGCAGCAAACAGGCGCCTGCGAACGATCCCGAAGTGGCTAAAGAGCCATCTGTCGGTAAGGACAGGGCATCGGTAGTGACCATACCGTTTGCGCCAGACCGCGCGGAACGCTGGAGACGTGCGAGAGTCAATGAAGTCAAAGTTGTGAACCTTGACATCCTCCGTCCGCTAAGCGGACTTTCGATGGAAATTCGACCGGCCACCTCGGGCAACCCCTGCTCGTCGGCTCGCCCATCTTTCCGGCTATCCAGTAACCAGTTTCCAACCGCCTAGTGAGCCTTAGGGCTAGATCCCGCTGAGCTCACCGCGCCTGACCCAGCGACCGAGCGGGACTCCCGGCACGCTTCACCTGGGTCGGAAGGGCCGCATCTCGTCCTGCCCCCCGTAGACCACCCCGTAGCTCGATTCCGGCACCTCGTTCCACGCCCCGGGCAAGTCCCCCAGCGGCTCGGAGACTACGATGCGGGTCTCATCGGAGATGCCCCGCAGCGTCTCCAGCTCCGGGTGCAGCTCCCGCACCGTGCGCACCGCCGTGCTGTAGTACAGCGTGCGCGATTTGCCCTCGCTAGAGTACCGAAACGCCCACACCTTCTCCCCGTCGCTCGTCGCTATCGTCATCTGGAGGGGGTGCTCCACCCCGTGGCGCTGTCCCACCTCCTCCACGAAGCCCACCATCCGCTCGACGGCCGCGGGGGCGTCCTCTTCGAGGCCGAACGTCAGCGCCAGGTGGAACATCATCTCCGAGTCGGTGGACCCCTCGATGTGGGCGTAGAGCGACTCGTCGACCGCGAGCGCGAGGTCCCGCTTTATCTTGGCGAAGTCGTTAATGAGGCCGTTGTGGACCCACAGCCACTTGCCGTATCGGAACGGGTGGCAGTTGGTCTGCTGGACAGCCGACCCCGTGGAGGCGCGGATGTGGGCGAGGAAGAGGGGCGACTCGACGTGGGAAGGCGAGCTCGCGCAGGTTGCGCTCGTTCCAGGCCGGCTCGATGCTGTGGAAGACGGCCGGGGTGTCGGCGTTCTTGCCGTACCAGCCCACGCCGAATCCGTCGCCGTTGGTGGTCTCGACACCGAGCCTGGAGTGGAGGCTCTGATCTATGAGGGAGTGTCGGGGTTTGTAGAGGAGCTCCTCCAGGAGGATCGGGGAGCCCGAGTAAGCGAGCCAGCGGCACATCATTTGCTCCTTTCCTTTCGCGGGTCGACTTGAGACGCACGAGTACCTCGTGCCTCATGGACGAGGCTTCACGCCTCGCCGATCAAGAGCCCATGATCTAATCGCTCACGTGCACACCGTTCCAAGTGGAGCCCGGGGCCGTTCCTCGTGCTGCTCCGGCGACACCTTCTCTGTTTCTGTCACTCTCCATTGTTCTCCGAGGATAAAGCGCAGTAGTTTACCTTGTCCTCACCCAACGGTGCATTTCCCCTAGGGGATTCGCGCCCTTCACGCTATCGCTCGAAAGGTGCCGGGAATGAAGGAGCGAGTCCCTCAAGATCGTCGGGGTTAGGTCTGCCGAGTCCGCTGTAGGTCACGCGTGCGAAAGGCGAAGACGATCAGCGCCAAGCCGACCACTATCGCGAAAACACCGATGAACGGCGCTAGTGAGGGCAGATCGGAGCCCATCAGGGCTGCAAGGATCACGCCGAAGAGCACCGACAGCGCGCCGCTTCCGGCCAGCAGCCATTTGTTCTCTAGCTGACTGCGCAGCACGAACGCGGTGGTTAGTTTGAGTATGCCGGTCGCAACAGCCCAACCCACGATGACGTATAGCAACCCGCTCACGGTCATACCGGGCCACAACAGGGCGACCACCCCGGCGACCACGCCAACGGCTCCTTCGGTTGACGGGAGCCACTTTCGTGCTCCCCGATAAGAGGTCCTGAGCCCAGCCACGAGTGCGACGGCCCCGTCCACCACAGCGTAGAAGCCGAACAGGAGGGACAGCACGGCGAGGACCAGACCTCGGCCAGAAGAGGACCACGAGACCAAATACCAGGGCGGCCAGGCCGCGTAACGCCAAGGCACGCCAGTTGGCGACAAACGTGTCAACCCTTTGTCGGTAGCGTCCTTCTCTACTCATCTCTGTAACCCTTTCCGATCTGACCCTACTGCTTTATCGGTCCATCGTGTTCGGCTGCATGACCGCCACTGGACCCCATAGTGCTCGTCGCTGAGCCGGTCGCCCGCTTCCCCCACCACGGTGCGCAGGGCGTTGATCGCGAAGGTGGAAGCCATTCCGCCTATTGTCCCAAGTAAGGCGCTAGTGACGACACTACCGGACCACCACAGCACACCGAAGCTCACCAAGAACGACACCACGATCAGAAGCGCGACGGAGACGGTCGTGGAATCAGCGACCCTGGCGACTACGCCCGCCACCTTGCTCGATGATCCAGCTCGCTCGGTCCTCGCGGCTCGCGCGTCATCAACTGGCAGGCTCAACCACCCTCCCTTCGGGAGGCGGAACATCGGTATCAGGCGTCTCGGTTTCAGTGTCGCCCACGACGATCAGGCTCGCGATCCATCGCCTCTCCGGGAAGGTATCGAACATCAGGGCCACGAAGATCGTAAGCGGCGCCGCCAGGAACGCGCCAGGCCCGCCCGAGCAACCACGCCCAGAAGATAAACCCGATAAAGAGGATCGTTGGGGAGAGACTGAGCCCCCTGCCCATCAGCATCGGCGACAAGAGGTTCTCCGCCACTATGTTGATCACCGTCACCCCCGCGATGACCAGCAACGCCCGGTCGAGGCCATACTCGGCGAGGGCGAGGATCACCGCAGGCGCCACCGCGATCGGGAGGCCGATCCAGGGTATGAAGCTCAGGAAGAAGGTGAGGAGGCCCCACATGAGGGGAAAGTCGATACCCAGCACCCACAACAAGACGACCACGCCCGCGGCCGTGAAGAGGTTGACGATGGCGCGTAGCCCGAGCTGGCGCACCACGCTCCGTGGCCGAAGACCGTCATGCTGGCGAGCTGCGGGTGGTCCGGGCCCGCGCTCAGCCCGCAGGCGACGCATCATGGCAGGCCCCTCGGCGAGCAGGAACAGCACGATCATCAGGATAAGAAAGAGGTTGCTCAGGATGCTCGCAACCCCGGAAAGGAGAAGGCTGATAAGACCGGTCAGGTCGCTGGGTTTTACGACGTCCTTGCAAGTTGACGTTCGAGATACCCAAACTCTTGGCCATGTCCTGGATGTTGTCCGCCTGCTTGCTCAACTGCCCCGTGTAGGACCCGATCTCCCCGCTGAACCTGCTGATCGAGACCCCCAGGATGAGGGAGATCCCCCCGAAGAGCAGGGTCAACCCTACCAGCATGATCACCAGGGCAAGTGGCGTGGGTATCTTGTGCCGCCTCAGCCAGGCGTAGATCGGGCTGAACAGGAGGGCCAGGACCACCGCGAAGAAGATGGGGTTGAGGATCGGCGCGCCCAGGCGCATCCCGGCCAGCACGACCACAGTCGCCGAGAGAAACAGCATCACCCGCAAGAAAGAGGGCTGGCGCAGCGCGGTGGTCACGGCCTCACCGATGCCGCCCCTATCGTTTGCCGGACGGTCCAACGACTCGTTCACAATCTAGCCTCCATGTGGTAGAGGCGGGGCGAAGTGCCCCGCCAGAGAGGGTAAGCCCCACGACGCCCCATCGCGGCGCAGGTTGTGAGTCAGCCAGGCGTGAGGACAGCATCGTTGGGTCGAGGCTTTCGAACGTGGCAACAAGATGATCAGACAGACGATCCGACGAAGGGAGCCGCTTCGCTTGTTCGACGTCGCGGTTGGACAACCTCGGGACGGGGAGACCATCCCTGGACCCTTCGCTGCTCAACCCAGCCGGTCGGTACTCCTCGGTAGTACGCCGGAGACCGCACCAACACGGTCCTCGGGTTCCTCCGACAAAGCGGGGTCCCGCTGCTCGGGTCTGAAACGGCAACCGAGAAGCACCGGACCGGCTTGGCTGCTATCTGTTCGCGACGTCTCTCCTCTACCCGGCGAAGGCTTCGCGCAGCTGCTTCTCCTGCTCCTCGGGCAGGTTGGTCGAGATGATCTCGAAGTCGTACCGCTTGAGCTCGTCGATGATCTTGTCAGGCGCCGTGGCCCCGCTCGTCAGCGCGAAGAGAGCGGAGGTACCCTCCGTCACCTTCTCTCGCACCTGCTTGATGAAGTCGTCGTCGATCCCGACGTCGGCCAACGAACCCGAGAGTCCGCCCATCCCCGCCCCGATGGCCGCCCCGAGGAAGGGGACGAAGAAGATCAGCCCGAACAGGAAGCCCCAGAACGCGCCCCAGCCAGCGCCAGCGCCTGCGGTGCTATGCAGCTGGCGGGTGGAGGGCTTCTTGTTGCCTTGGGGCCAGCTGACCACGGCGGCGTCCTGCAGGGTGATCATCTCCCTCTCCTGCATGCCCTGCAGGGCAACCATGACCCGCTCGGCCCCGTAGGGATCGTCGAACTTCAGCACGGATAGCGTCGCCATCGCTTCTCTCTCCTCTCTGTTTGGTGCACGAACACGAAGTAAGTACCACCCCTCACGGAGGAGATCTCCCCCTCGGGCTGCCTCCGAATGTCTGTACCTTCGAGGAACCCGAACGGCTGCCGAGATCGTTCTCGCGTCCCCGTTGCCGCCGTTGGTCCATAGTTTCCTCTTCCCTTCAATCTGGCTACCGTAGAGCGAGGGATCTTTGCTGCTCGTCCGTCTCAACGGCCTGCACCGGCAGCAGCTACGGACTTCGTGCCGAAGTACCCTATCCGCACCCTGATGTATTCTGGCTCGCCTTCCCGATTCACGAACATCTCCAGTGCGCTGCCGATCTTCTGCCCCAAGGGTCGTAGACCGTGTGGCCGGCGCACCTCTTCGGTTCCCTCTCGCTCGAATCGGTCGCGTCGGACCTGCTATCTGGTTCTGCTTTCTCTCCTTTTTGCTTACCTGCACTACTCGTCCATGTCGTCTGGCAATGTACTCCCGTCGCGGGAGTGCTTGCATCACCCAGCGCGGTGTTTCCCCTAGGGGATTTGCTGCGCGGACGTCCTGCCCCGATGGTCGTGAATGGATCAAGCTGCGAAGTGTAGAAGGACCAGTAGCACTCTGATACTCAATAATTTCTCCGATGCATGTACCCACCGTCAATCATTGAATCGGGAAGGATTGTCGAGCTCTGGCGGAGTCCCGGCTGGCAATTGGAAAGCACGAAAGATGTGTAGATTCACCTATAGAAGCGGTTAATCGTGTTCAGGTATGATTCAGGGCGGTCGTTGCTCTGGGTGCATAGACTAGAAATGGAGCGCAACGTCTCGCCGGCTCGTCGATAGGATACTGCTTCGACAGCCGGAGGTGAGCGTGCGCGGGCTCTCGACGGCGAAAAGGGATGTGCCAGGATCGCCAGTCAATCCTCCACCGATACGAACGTGGATCCTTCGGGGATCGTCGTCAAGCCCAAGCTGCGGGCGCCGGCGCTGCGACCCGAGCAGCTGGCCCGTCCTCGGCTGCTCGAACATCTAGGGGAAGTCTTAGACCGCAAGATCACCGTCGTAAGCGGTCCGGCCGGCTACGGCAAGACGACGCTACTCGCCCAGTGGAATCAGGCGGAACCCAGGTTGCATTTCGCCTGGGTCTCCCTCGACAAACGGGACAACGATCCGGTCAGGCTGTGGAGGCACGTCGTAGAATCCTTGCGCCGGGATTCGCCACCAGAAGAATTCGGAGCCGATGCTCTCGTGGTGCTTGGCGCCGCGGGATCCAGGCTCGTGGAGACGCCGCTTCCCATGCTGTTAAACGAGCTCGCCGAGCTGCCACACCGGGTCGTGGTGATTCTCGACGATTACCAGTTCGTGACCGAGGAGGAGTGCCACGAGTCGGTGGCCTTCTTCGTGGAGCACCTGCCTACCAACGTTCACCTCGTCGTCTCGAGCCGCAACGACCCGACTTTGCCGCTGGGGCGTTGGCGGGCAAAAGGCGAGATGAACGAGATCCGCACCGACCAACTCGCCTTCTCCGACGAGGAAGCCGCCCACCTGTTGAACGAGAGCCTGGGGCTAGACGTCGGCCCCGATGATCTCTCTGTGCTCATGGAGCGCACCGAGGGGTGGCCGGCTGCTATCTACCTCGCCGCCCTCTCCTTGCGACAGAGGGAGGACAGGCACGCCTTCATCGAATCGTTCGGGGGCAGCAACCGCTACATCGTCGACCTCCTGGCAGAAGAGGTTCTGAGCGTCCTCCCCGAAGAAACGAGGGAGTTCCTGCTCAGGACCTCGGTGCTCAGCAAGATGAAGGGGTCCCTTTGCGACGCGGTGGCGGGTAGGGAGGGTTCCGCCAAGCTCCTTAGAGAGCTTGCCCGCTCCAACCTGTTCGTGGTTCCCCTGGGCGAGCAGGGGGAGTGGTATCGGTACCACCACCTATTCTCGGATCTGCTGCTCTACGAGCTCAAGAGCACAAGACCCGAACTGATCCCCGTTCTGCACCGCCGGGCTAGCTTGTGGTTAGAGAAAGCGGGCTCCTTCGAGGGCGCCATCGAGCATGCCATCACGGCCGCGGACTACGGGCGCGCGAGCCTGCTGATCGCACGCCACTGGTTCGGGTATCTGGTCAGCGGCCAGACGGCGACGGTGGAACGGTGGCTCGAGGCGTTGCCCGAAGAGCTGATTATGCATGATGCCGCGCTTCTCCTGGTGAGGGCGTGGGTCTGCGCCCTCTTTGGCCGGTGCGAAGAGAGCGAGTGGTTTCTGGCTCTTGCCGAGAGCATCCCTCACGAAGGGCCGCTCCCAGACGGGACCGCGTCGGTCGAGTCGGGCGCGGTCACCGTACGAGCCAGCTTCGGCTTTAACGGCATCCAGAGCGCCCTCGAGGCATCTCGGCTCGCCGCAGAACTGGAGCCCGAGCTAAGCTCGCCGCGGGCTGCATTGGTACGGTTCGGGCTGGGAGTTAGCTCGTACCTCTCCGGAGAGACCTCGAAAGCTCGAAAGCAGCTCGACGCAGCTCTGGAGCTGGCAGACGCCGGCCAACCCCTCATGCAGATAGTTGTCCGATGCTTCCTCTCGCTGGTTGCTACAGACGAGGGCCACCTGGAGGAGGCCGAGTCGCTCGCTAACGAGGCGCAGGGGCTGGTGGACCGCTTCGGGTTGCGGGGGATACCGCAAGCCACACTGGCGCCCATCGCACTCGGCTATATGCTCGCAAGACGCGGGGATCTGGCTGAGGCTCAAACCGAACTCGAGGGTGGTCTTGCGCGAAGGGCGTCGCCTGGTCTGAGCCCCTGGCCAACCCTCATAGGATTGCTCGCCCTCGCGCAAGTCCGGATCGCTAGCGGAGACCGAGACGGGGGTAAGGAGGTGCTCGCCGAGGCGCGAGACATCCTGGAGCCTTTTGGCGACGACACCGGCATCTTCTCCGACCTTCTGGAGCGCCAGGAGCGCAAGCTTCGCACCCGCAAGCGGCGGGATGGATCGCTCAATGGCGAGCTCACGCCGCGCGAGCTGGACGTGCTTGGGCTCCTGGACGGCGAGCAATCCACCCGGCAGATAGCGGACAGCCTCTACGTCGCTACCAGTACGGTTAGAACGCAGGTCAAGTCCATCTACCGCAAGCTCGGGGTCTCCTCGCGCGAGCAGGCCGTGGACGAGGGCCATGCCAGGGGGCTCATCTAGCCTTTCCCACGGAACACGCAATTCCCCTAGGGGAAAAGTCGCGTTGGGTGAAGATAGACCATCGTGGCATGCGTTACGCTCGGTGAGAGCTATGGAGAGCCGAGACAAACCAAGGAGAGCCTACAAGGACGCCAGGACGGTTTACCGCATAGTCGTAGACGGAGAGCTCAGCACGCGGTACGCGGCGGCCTTCGAAGAGATGGAGATGGAGGTCGGGGGCGGGCAGACGGTTCTCGTGGGGGAGGTCATCGACCAACCCCGCCTGCACGGCATCCTCGACCGCATAAACGGATTGGGGCTCAAGCTGGTGAGCGTGGAGTCCACGATCCGAGAACCCCGCGGCAGCAGGTGAGCCGGCCGCGGATGATCGATGAGGCGCGACAAAATCCACCGGGGTCTCCAGGAAACGGTGAGCGCTTACCGGCGACGGGGCGAGACTAGGAGGAGGTAACAGGGTATGGGTTGTCTGCTAGCCATGTTCGGGGGGCTCTTCCCGCGACTCGGGGTATTGATCATCTGGATCGCCAGGCCGGCTCTCGTCGATGCGGCGTTCAACACGTTCATCTTGCCGCTGCTCGGCATCATCTTCCTCCCGTTTACGACCCTGATCTACGTGATCGTGTACGTCCCTGGCGTCGGGCTCACAAGTTGGGGCCTCTTCTGGGTCATCCTCGCTCTGGTGCTCGACGTCGGCCAATTAGGAGCCAGCTACACCCAGCGGAACCAGATCCCCGGAGCGCGAGGCGCATGAAGGAGGCGTAGGGATCTACCCGGATACGGACAGGAGAGTAGAAGCCATGCGAGACGGCTCCGGAGCGGTCAGAACGAGAGGAGTCGTGTGGCTCGAAAAACGGGCGCTGGGGGTAATCGGTGACAGAAAACCACGGAGGTGAACGATGACGGAGAAGATAGGCCCGGTTCAGCTGGTGGCGGTCGGCTTCGACCCGGAGGCGAACTTCGAGGGCAGAATCATGGACGAGCTATCCAGGCTCGAACGCCACGAGACCATTCGTATCCTCGACCTGCTGTTCGTGCACAAAGATGCCGAGACGGGAGACCTCCTCGCCCTCGACTACCAGGGCGAGGATCTGGGCGCGATAGTCGGGGCGCTACTCGGTTTCGAGTTCGAGGGTGACGGCGTTCCGGAAGCCGAATCGTCGCAGGAGATACAGGGCCACGCCTTCGGTCTCTCGCAAGAGGAGATCGAGGAGATAGCGGCCTCGCTCGACCCCGGCAGCTCCGCCGGCTTCGTTCTCATCGAGCACGTGTGGGCGCGGGATCTGAAGCGCGTGATCCGCGACGCGGGCGGGTTCCCGCTCGGGGAGGGCTTCATCACACCCGAGGCTCTCGCGGAGGTCGCGATCGAGCTCGTGGCCATGTCCGAGGCCATCGAGGAGCTCGAGAAAGAGGAGGCGGCCGCCGGCGCTTAGCTTCGAGAGATCAGGGAGGGTTGAACAAACGAGAGGAAGGAGAAGGCACATGGGGCTCATGGGAGAACGGGCCGGCGATCGGATGCAGGCGCGGCAGACCTACAGAACCATGGCGCGCATGGAGCGGCGCCGTTCGTTCGTTCAGAGCAAGGTGGGAGCGAGGCAGGATTTTGGTCGCGAGGACCCGGCCGAGGCACAGGCGGCGCCCACCCCCTCGGCCTCACCCGAGCCGGAGTACGTGGGAGAGCTGCAGCAGCTCGCCCAGCTCCGCGATCAGGGCATCCTCAGCGACGAGGAGTTCGAGGCCAAGAAGAAACAGCTCCTCGGGATCTGATTCCGCAGAGCTCACGAAACAAACGGGGCCGATAGGGACGCGCCACGAAGTGTGGGCTCGCCGCTTCGTGGTCGGGCTCAGGAGGTCATACCTGAGGTGCACGGCCGGATGAACACCCACAGCTGGCTCGTAACCATCATCGTCTACGTCGTGTTCATCGTGCTCATCCTCTCGGGCTAGAGGAGCGCGGGGACTATGCAATCAGGGAGAGCCGACACGAGGATGGTGGCGGTAGACGACCTTGACCACATGCGCGCCGCGGTGTTCTTCGAAGGGCCAGACATCCGTCAGCGGTTGAGCCGGTTCTGGATCCTGCTCACCCTGGCATCCGTTATCGCTGCGGCCGGCGTCGTCGCCGATTCCGCGGCGACAGTGATCGGGGCCATGATCGTCGCTCCTTTGATGACCCCGATCCTCGGCACGATGTTGTCGGTAATTCTCGCTGACCGGACGAACCTGATGCGCTCCCTCCTCCTTGTTGCCGGGGGCGTCCTTGCCGCGATCGCCATCGGGTGGCTGGTCGGATTGCTCGTCTTCGACAACGTCGACGCCGAGACGAACTCCCAGGTCGCCCAGCGCGTCCAGCCAAAGCTCATCGACCTGCTCGCGGCGCTCGCGACCGGCGCCGTTGGATCGATCGCCCTGATCCGACGCGACATCTCCGACACGTTGCCGGGGGTCGCCATCGCCATCTCGCTCGTGCCCCCGCTTACCGTGGTTGGTCTCACCCTCGATGCCGGCAAGCTGGACCAGTCGCTCGGCGCGTTCCTTCTCTTCCTGACCAACGCCGCCGCGATCCTCGGCATCGGAATGGTCGTGATGGCGCTCTACGGCGTGCACCGCCTCGTCGTCCCGGTATCCGACCCCGAGCAGCGGACCGTCAACCGCCGCAACGCGGTCATTGTCATCGCCGCGATGGTAGTCGTGGTAAGTATCCCGTTGACCCTTACATCAGTCACCATCATCCGCGACACCTCGCGCGAAGCAAGGACGCTGGCAGCGGCGCGGTCGTTTGGCGACGAAGTCGGCTGGACCAAGGTCGACACCACCACCCGCAACGGCATGGTCTTCGTCCACATGGAGGGTCCGCCTCCGGTGCCCAAGACCGCCCGGTTGCGGACGGAGCTTGTAGAGCAAGGCGTCGATCCCTCGAACGTGAGCGTCGAGCTCGTCCCCGCGCGGCTCGTTACCTTCGACTGACCGAGTAGCACAAGCTGTCGCCGCTCGATCCCGACATACCGGAGTGAGATGAAGCCGGCCACGTCATCGCGCGTCTACAAGCCTCCCTGGAAACACTCGCGCGAATCGGCCATTCCCCAAGTGGACAACGAGACCCACCGCAACACCTTCTCGACCAGATCAGGTCCCTTTGCGACCAAGTAGCGCAACGGGGCGTTTCCCGTCGATGAATATCCCCTAGGTGATATTCACCCATGGGTGAAGACGGCACTTCTTCTCGCGCTTAGGATGTTGCCACAAGAAGAGGAGAAGTACGCCAGAACGGGGATCTGCAGCGGTTCCGCGTCGATTAGGAGGTTTCGTGGATGGACTACGATATTGCGATCGGCGGGACGTACGCGGCCGTGGATAGCTTCGAGGCCGATCGCGACATCATCGAGGATCTGCACCCGGCCGGCGCGGCGGGTAGATTCACCAGCCCAATCGTCTCGGTTCGGATCGACACCGGCGAGGACGACTTTCTGATCCCGCCCCCGAGAGGCGCTTCAATCTGGCGCTGGCGTCCGAGCGGTGGGCGTCGCCGTGCGCGCGCCCATACGCCAATCGGCGGAGGAGACAGGGAGCCAAAGGAGCCAAGACAATGAACCTGCAGATACTTCCCCTGGCCATCACGATGATGGCTGGGCCGCAGATCATGTCGGCTATCATCTTCGTCACCACCCCCAAAGCCGTGAAGGTCTCCCTGGCTTTCTTGTCAGGCGTAGCGATCGCAGCGACAGTGGGTGTGTCCATCGCCCTCATCATCAACAACAGACTGTCGCTTGGCGATCCCTCGGACAACGGTTCGACCGGCCAAATTATCCAGTACGTGCTCGTCGGACTGCTCGTGTTGCTGGCCCTAAAGAACTACGTGCGCCGCGAGACGGTCGAGCCTCCGAGGTGGCTCGGTACGCTCATGAGCGCAGATCCGATGAAGGCATTCAAGACCGGATTACTCGTGATCCTGCTAATGCCATCGGACATCATCATCATGCTGACGGTTGGGGTGAACCTGGCGCAGATCAACGCGGGCTTGGTGGCCGCGCTGCCGTTTATAGCGGCGACGGTGCTAGTCGCCGCGCTCCCCCTGCTGCTCTTCATACTGTTCCACAGTCGAGCGAAGCAGGCCATGCCGAAGATACGCGACTGGATGAACACACACAGCTGGCTGGTGAACATCATCGTCTGCGCGGTGTTCATCGTGCTCATCCTCTCGGGCTAAGGACGTACCGGAAAGGGGACCAGTAATGACGCTGCACACGAGGATCACGGGGGAGGAACCTGACGAGCAGTACCTCTCGGTCAATCCCCTCTTCGCCGACCAAGGGATGACCGTCCCCAAGCACCGTATGCCTGACGGACCCATGGCGCCCGACGTGGCGTACGAGATCATCCACGACGAGCTCATGCTCGACGGTAACGCCCGCCTGAACCTCGCCACCTTCGTCACGACCTGGATGGAGCCTCAGGCCGAGAAGCTGATGGCCGAATGCTTCGACAAGAACATGATCGACAAGGACGAGTACCCGCAGACCGCCGAGCTGGAGGAGCGCTGCGTCAACATGCTGAGCCGCCTGTGGAACTCACCCGAGCACCGATTCGGCTACGGGATGCTCGACCACCGGCTCGAGCGAGGCCGCGATGCTCGGAGGGATGGCCCTCAAGCGCCGCTGGCAGCACAGGAGGCGCGAGGCCGGAAAGAGCGCCGAGCGGCCGAACATGGTGATGGGCATAAACGTGCAGGTCTGCTGGGAGAAGTTCTGCAACTACTTGGGAGGTCGAGCCCCGCTACGTGCCGATGGAAGGTGACCGTTTCCACCTGAACGGCGAGGAGGCGGCGAAGCTCTGCGACGAGAACACCATCGGCGTGGTCGCCATCCTCGGCTCGACCTTCGACGGTTCCTACGAGCCGGTGCAGGAGATCTCGGACGCCCTGGACGACCTGCAGGAGCGCACCGGTCTCGACGTGCCGCTCCACGTGGACGGGGCTTCGGGGGGGATGGTCGCGCCGTTTCTCGATCCCGACCTCGTCTGGGACTTCCGCCTGCCGCGCGTGGCGTCCATCAACACCTCGGGCCACAAGTACGGCCGGGTGTACCCTGGCGTGGGTTGGGTGGTCTGGCGCGACCCTGAGGCGCTGCCCGAGGAGCTAGTTTTCCGGGTCAACTACCTCGGGGGGGACATGCCCACGTTCGCGCTGAACTTCTCGCGACCCGGCGCGCAGGTCGTGGCGCAGTACTTCAACTTCCTGAGGCTGGGTTTCGAGGGCTACCGGCGCGTGCAGCAGGAGTGCCGGGACATCGCGACTTTGCGGCTCCGCCGCCATCGCGGAGCTGGGTCCCTTCGAGCTCATAACCGACGGCTCGCGAGCTTCCCGTCTTCGCCTTCAAGGTTCGGGACGACGTGGACAATTACTCGGCCTTCGACGTCTCGAGCGGGATGCGCGAGCGCGGCTGGCAGGTGCCCGCGTACACGTTTCCCAAGAACCGAGAGGACCTGGTGGCGCTCAGGGTCGTGGTCAGGAACGGTTACAGCCGGGACCCCGCCGACATGTTCCTCGGCCGACCTGAAGCGGTTGCTGCAGCGGTTGGAGAAGCAATCCTCCCCGGCGCACGACGCATCTCACGCAAACTTTCACCATTGATGGACGGAGGTCTACATTGCCCGGACGCGCAGCGGTAGAGCTTTCCGCGGGTGGTCGCAGTAGCTAGATGTGAACACGCAAAAGGTCTGGACGAGAGAAGCGACAACGACGAGAGGTGAACACGTTTTGTCAGGAGACCAAGAGATCCAACGCGAAGACCTCTCTATCCCGGATTACGTTGCGTCGCGCGGCGCCCGCTTGGAAAGGATTCTGGCAAGAGCCAGCGACGCGCCGCTGCGCGCCGGGAACCGGCTCGAGCTCATCAAGAACGGTCCCAACACCTACGACCACTGGCTCCGGGCCATCTCTCGGGCAAAGCACTGGATCCACCTGGACAACTACATGTTCCAGAACGACACCACAGGCCAGAGGTTCGCCGAGGCGCTCTCGCAGAAGGCTGCCGAAGGCGTGCGCGTCAGGGTGCTGCACGACTGGTTCGGCTGCTCGTACGTGCCTCGAAGCTTCTGGAGAGAACTCCGAGACGCGGGCGTGGAGGTAAGGGCTGTCAACCCGCCTACGGGCGGTACGCCGCTCGGGGTGATCCGGCGCGACCACCGAAAGCTGGTCGCCGTAGACGGGGAGTACGCCTCGACCGGAGGGGTGTGCATCTCGGATGGCTGGCTGGTCACCTCCCCGGAGACAGGCCTTCCTTACCGCGACACGGCCGTAAGCGTGCGCGGGCCCGCGGTGGCCGACGTGGAGCGCACCTTCGCGGGGGTGTGGGATGAGACCGGCGAGGCATTGCCCGAGGATGAACGCCCACATGCCGACCGGATACCGGCCGCCGGGGAGCAACCGGTGCGCATCATAGTCCAGGAG
Source organism: uncultured Rubrobacteraceae bacterium (assembly GCA_963800975.1). Classification (GTDB taxonomy): domain Bacteria; phylum Actinomycetota; class Rubrobacteria; order Rubrobacterales; family Rubrobacteraceae; genus JALYGY01. The sequence continues at coordinate 1,164,990 of CAWDDB010000008.1, forward strand.
CCGCGCAGGATGCGCACCTTGAGGATGCTGGAGCTGATAACGGCCGGGGTGGAGAAGCGGCTGTGGGTCACCGACGCCTACTTCCTCTCCTTGCCTATCCTGACCCAATCGCTGTTGTCCACGGCCCGCGACGGCGTCGACGTGCGGGTGCTGGTGCCGGCCACGAACAACATACGCTGGATCGGGGCCGCCTCGCGCTCGGGATACAGGCAGTTCCTGGAGGCGGGGGTGCGTATCTTCGAGTACGGCGGGCCGATGATCCACGCCAAGACCGTGGTGGCCGACGGCTGGTGGTCGAAGGTCGGCTCGACCAACCTCAATTTCAGCAGCCTGTTTGCCAACTGGGAGATAGACCTGGTGGCCGAGGACCCAGGCTTCGCCTCCGAGATGGAGAAGCTCTTCGAGGAGGACCTCTCCGCCGCCAGCGAGGTACACCTGGTAAAGACGGGTCGCTACCAGCAGGTGCGCCCTGAGCGGCAGGTCGACACCTCCAACCGCGGGGTGCGCCAGGGCGTCGTGGGCGGCGGCTCTGGCTCCTCCGCGACCGATCGCGCGGGTAGGGAGCATGGCGCTGCAGAAGAGCGGCGCCCCGTTGCGCACGCACGAGCACGCCCTGGCGTCGGCGGCCAGCGCCGCGCTGCTTGGGATCTCGCTGGTGAGCCTCCGTTTCCCCCGGGGCCTCTCGTGGCCGTTGGCGACTATCGGCGCCGTCATTGGTGCCCTCGGCGTGGTACGCGGCGTACGCTCGTTCCTGTCTGGCATGCGCCGGTCGGTAAAATGAGCAGGCCAGGGTCCGCTGAGAACGAAGCCCTCAAGACCACGGGACCTGCGAGACAAAGTATCCCGCAAAAAGGTCACCAGTAACCGAGGAGGAGCGGTGGACCCAACAGCGAAAGCCACACAGCAGTTGGAGCAAACCGCACTGCTCCTTGACCAGTTGTGCTTGGCCCTGCGCACGCGGCAGATCCCGACCGGGCTGACCGCGGAGCAACGCGCCGCCATCGCACGTGCGGCGGTTGCGCTGGAGACCTACGTAGACTACGTCTACCCGCGCGAGCCCAGCCGATGAGATGGCTCGTCGGCTGATGTGGGCGGTTCGTCTGGTGTGCGAACAAGGAAACGCGCCCACAACGCGCAGAACCTCGACGCCGTGAAAGGAGCGCCGTGAAAGCCCAGAGAGACTCGACAATCGCAGCAGACTCAGGCGAACCCGTCGCGACGACGGAACACTCACAGAGCCTAAAGAGCGCCTTGACCTACCAGGAGCGGCGCGAACGCGGGCGCGCAGCGCGTCGAGAGGCTCCCAGGAGCAGCCACGCGGCGTGGACGCCGGCGCCCGATCGGCCCGACCCGGTCGACCTCCTCGAGGCGCAGGCGAAGGGCCGGGAGCCGGACCTCGTGCCGATGCGCTACGCGCGCATGATCCCCACCCCATTCACGTTCATGCGCGGGGCGGCGATTCTCATGGCCAACGACCTCTCGGGCACACCACAGAGTGGTATCCGGGCTCAGCTGTGCGGCGACTGTCATCTCTTGAATTTCGGGGCTTACGCCTCACCGGAGCGAAGCCTGCTCTTCGACGTCAATGACTTCGACGAGACGCTGCCAGGGCCCTGGGAGTGGGACTTGAAGCGCCTCGCCGCGAGCCTGGTGGTGGCCGGGAGGGACAACGGTTTTGGCGACGCCGATAGCAGAAGGGCGGCGCACGCGGCCGCGGCCGCGTACCGGGAGCGGATGGCCGAGTTCGCGGAGATGGGAGAGCTCGAGGTCTGGTACTCGCGCGTGAGCTCGGACGATATCTTCGACCTGATCTCCGACGCGAAGACCATGAAAAGGGTTAAGAAGACAGTCAAGAAGTCGCGGACCCGCGTCAGCCTGCAGGCTCTTTCAAAGCTTACCGAGGTCGTCGACGGTCGCCGGGTCATCGCTGACGATCCGCCGCTCCTGGTGCGCGTCGTTGACGAAGACTTCAGGGAACAGGTCCACGACATCCTGCGAGATTACAGGCGCACCCTGCAAGACGACCGACGTCACCTGCTAGACCAGTACCGTTTCGTGGACGCGGCAAGGAAGGTCGTGGGGGTCGGGAGCGTCGGCACCAGGGCCTTCGTCGTGCTGCTCGAGGGCCGCAATGAAGGCGACCCTCTGTTTCTGCAGGTCAAGGAGGCGGTGCCCTCGGTGCTGGAGGCCCACCTGCCGAAGAGCGCCTACCGGAACCAGGGGCACAGGGTGGTTGCCGGGCAGCGGCTGATGCAGGCCGCGAGCGACATCTTCCTCGGCTGGTTGCGGGGCCCAGGCGGCCGCGACTTCTACTGGCGACAGCTGCGGGATATGAAGGGCTCGGCGAAGGTGGAGACAATGTCGCCTGGTGATCTGGCCCTTTATGCGCGCCTTTGCGCCTGGGCGCTCGCCCGCGCCCACGCCCGCTCGGGGGACCGCGTCCAGATCTCGGCCTACCTCGGCAAGAGCGAGCGTTTCGACGGGGCGATCGCCGACTTCGCGTCGTCCTACGCAGACCAGACCGAGCGGGACCACGCGGCCCTCTGCGCCGCCGTCGAGTCGGGCAAGGTCGCGATCTCTTGAGGAACGCCGCAGATCCTGGTGGCCTTCAGGTCCGTGGTAGCGGACGACGCCAGGCGCAACGTTCGATGGAGCGAAACTTCGACGAAAGGTGAAGCGAAATGCCGCTTAGCGACGAACAGATGGAGGAGGCACGCCGATATTTCCTGCGCAGCGGAGTGGTTCCCGACTGCCCGTATTGCTCGATGCACGGATGGGCAGGCGGGGAGATAATCTCCGTCCCGACAGGATTCGACGGGTCAGGCACAGGCTCCGAGGAGCCCGCGACCGTGCCGATGGTCCAGTTCGTGTGCAATAACTGCGGACACATAACGCTGTTCGACGCGAGACGTCTGGGCTTTATCAGCGGCTAGAGCGCTTTTCGAAGAGGGTCACCCTAGTCAAGAACTTGGTCAGCTTTCGACGACCAGCCTTCAACAAGAACAAGGAGCCCGACTCTAGCTGTCGGTTTCGAAGACTGCTTGCGCCGCGAGACGCTGATACGCAACCGAGGTCGCCAGGGCAGCCAATGGCGTGATCAGCGAGGCGGCGATCGTTCCGCCGACCCACTCACCCCACGTGTCCGAGCCTGAGATCTGCAGCCCCGCCAACGCCCCCGCGTGGACTATCGCCTCCTCCAGTATGAGGGCGAGGGTGGCGGTCAGGAACACCAGCCAGAAGCGACCACGCACGAGGCCGTTGCTGCGCCTCAGCGCCGCCACCGGCCCTAGACGCTCCCTGCTAATTACCGGCGCGAACAAGGACCAGCGCGTCAGCAGCCATACGCCAGGCACCACCAACAACCCCGTGGCCGCAGTCGGGATCGTGATCGCGGCCAGGGACGCAACGACCACGCGAGGGACGGCGGAAGCGGCTTGCCGCAGCTCGTGGAGCACACCGCGCATCGTGATGCGGTCCGCACCTCGTTCGGCTTCGATCGCAATCTCCTCCGCGTACGCCACGTAGAGGTAGTAGGCGAACGCCGCCGTTACGAAGGTCACGAACTCTTCCCACCCGATACCTGAACCTTCGAGAAAGTAGTAGGGAGCATCCGCCAGCGCCGCCAGCACCACGCCAGGTACGATCGTCGCCAGGGGGTACCGCCAGACTATCGCAAGCGCTTCGCGCCAGACGATCGAGCCCGTGATCCGCCCTTCCATTCACATCTCTTTCGCTGCTGCCTTCGGTACGGCTATCGAAAGACGCGCATCAGTCGCGTGGCACGAGCGCGAGTGCGCGCACGGGGCTACCGGTACCGCCGGTGAGCTTGAGCGGCGCCACGACGAGCAGCGCGCCCGTCGGCGGCAGCGAGGCGAGGTTCGCGAGCTGCGTGACGCCGTACTTCCCGGCGCCGAGAAGGTAGTAGTGGACCGGGAACGGCGGATCGAAGCCCCCGGCAGCCCCCGCGTCGATGCCCACGGTCTCCACCCCGACGCCGACGAACGGCGACTCCTCGGCGAGCCAGCGGCCGCATTCGGCGTCAAATCCGGGCGACCGGGGCTGGCCCGAGACGGCGTTCAGGAATAGCTCCGCGTCGTGGGCACGTTCGTCCCAGCCAGTGCGCAGAAGAAGCCAGCCGCCTTCTGGCAGCGGACCGTGCTCGGACTCGAACGCTCGTACGTCCTCTACCGTGAGCAGGTAGTCGGGGTCCTCGGCGCTCTCGGCCGACCGGTCGATCACCACGGCCGGCGCGACGAGGTGCCGCGGCGGCACCTGCGACACGTCCAGGCCGTCGCGGCCCGTGACCCAGTGCACGGGCGCGTCGAAGTGCGTGCCCACGTGCTCGCCGATCTCCAGCCAGTTCCAGGCCCACGCCGGCCCGCGGTCGTCGTAGCGGCTGATCTCGTGCACCTTCAAACCCGGCGTCTGCTCGAACTCCTCGGGTAGCCGTAACACAGGGGTGCGCTCGTTCAGGGGCTGCGTGAGGTCCACGACCTCAACCGCGCCGCCCGCGAGCGCCTCGACGAGGGTACGTATCGAACTCTCGGACATCCTATCCTCCTGAATGGCCAGGCTTGATCGCCTGACACTCGTTCTCAATGTGCCCTGAACGCTTCTTCGAGCCATTCGGCCCGCACCTCGGGGTTGACCTTGGCGTCGATCACGAGCGGCCCTTCGCGCCTCCTCAGCCACCCTTCGAGCGACGCGAGGTCTTCGCGACCGCGAACCGTGATGCCCTCTGCCCCCGCCGCGCGGGCCAGGGCAGCGAAGTCCGTGTCGGGGAAGCGGACGAGGTCCACCGACTTTCCCATGGGACCGAAGTGGTGCACCTCCGCGCCGTAGGCGGCGTCGTTGTACACGACGACGACCATCGGGAGCCGGTACCGGGCCGCGGTCTCCAGCTCGCCGAGGGCCATGAGCGCGCCGCCGTCGCCGATGGCCCCTACGGAGAGCCTGTCGGGGCGCGCTATAGAGGCCCCGATGGCGCTCGCCAGACCAAGGCCTACCGATTGGAAGGCATTCGGGAAGACGAACCCCTGATCGTCCGGCACCGCGAGGTACATGGAAGGGTAACCCTGGAAATGCCCCGAGTCGGTGGCAACCGTGCGCTCCGCAGGCAAAAGCTCGTCGAGCGCGATGGTCAGGGTGCGCGGGTCGACGTACTCCGTGGTCCCGAGGTCTTCGTAGGGCTCGTCGCGCCAGCGCCGCCCGGAGATTTCACGCTCGAGCTCCTCGCCGTGGAACCCTCTCCCGCGCAAGCCCCGCCGCTCGAGCTCCGCGAGAAGCGCCCGAGCCGCTGCGTCGGCGTCGCCAACGACGCCGACGTCGACGCGGTGCAAGCTCCCGATCGTCTCCCCGTCCAGGTCGACCTGCACCACGCGGGCGTCGGGAGAGAACAACCTGCCGTGGCGCGCGGTCCAGTGGTTGAGCGAAGCCCCGAACGCGAGCACGAGGTCGGCCTCGGAGAGAAGCTCGATCGCGAGCGGCGATGAGAAACCGCCCGCAATCCCCAAGGAGTATGGATGGCCCGCGAAGAGCCCGTGGCCCATCGCGCTGGTCACGAGCAAAGCCCCCACGCGATCGGCCAGGGCCTCGAGCGCCTCGCCCGCCCCCGCGAGAGCCGCGCCGCGTCCCCCCACGATAACCGGCCGGCTCGAGGATGAGAGCAGGTCCGCCACCTCGGCGATCGACCGTTCCGATGGCGGCGGCCGCCGCAGCTCGGGCTTATCGGGCGGCGAGGGCGCGCCATCCGCAGAGGCCTCCACGACGTCGATCGGGATGTTGAGCACGACCGGACGGCGCTCGACCCGCGTGCGCCTCAGCGCCCGCGCGGCGTCGGCCGCCGCGGTCTCCGGCCCGCGTACCCGCTCGGCGACGGCGCCCACCGTGGCCGCAAGGGACCCCTGATCCACCTTGAAGTTGGACCAGAGGGTTGCGGCCGGCGTGTCCGCCGCGAGCAGGAGCAGAGGCGTGCGGTTCTTGGCGGCCTCGGTCAGCCCGGTGAGAGTGTTCATGAAGCCGGGGCCCTGATGGACGCTAACCACGCCGACCTTACCGCTGGCGCGGGCGTAGCCGTCCGCCATCATGGTCGCGCCGCACTCGTGGCGGGCCGAGTAGAAGCTCGCGCCCGCCTCGCTCAGCGCATTGGTGAAGGCGAAGTTGCCACTGCCGACTAGCCCGAAGAACACCTCGACCCCGCGGTCGGCCAGGACACCCCCGATCGCTTCAGAGACCTGCATAGCTCATCGCCCCCCAGACGTGCCCGCGGCGTCCGGTCTCGGCGCCAGCGGCTCACGATGCCTACCTGCCAGATCCCCGGCCTTCTGCGTCCCGCGACAGGCCAAACCTGTCGCGCGCCATCTCGAAGACCTCGTCCTCGCTGCCGATCCGTGCACCGTCCCCCGCCTCCCCCTCGGGCATAGTCGCGCCGAGCGAGGCCTCCCCAAGCTCGCGAGGCCCGGCGGCGCGATCCGATGGTCCATCTTCACCGCTCTCCGGCCGCGGAGCCCGATCCGCGGTATGGGCGGGGGGGTCTTGCCGCGCCTCCTCCGGGGGATCCGCCAGGGCCGGGCCCGCCGCCACCCGGCATTCCAGCTGGGGCCGCACGCCGAACTCCTTCTGCAGTACGTCCCTCATGGCGTCGCCGTGTCGGAGCTTTCTGGCCTCACCGGCGTGGAAATCCGAATCCCCGGAGAATTCGATCTTCAGAACGTTGCCCTCTAGGTCGACGGGACGGCCTTCCTGGAACACGGTGGCCGTGAGAGCCTGGCGGTTCCGCCTCAGCTCCTCCATAAGCTGGCCCCACCGCGAAGACAGGGTCGCGACCGTGATCCCGCCGTCGTCCAGATCATCCGGTTGGTCCGCCGCGGAGGCCTCCGGCCCACCCGTATCACCAGGCTCCGGTTCGTCCTCCACAACGGCATGACTCCCCGAGACCAATGGCTCCTCGGCCGACGAGATCGCCGTGGGCTCCTCCTCTGCCGCGCTCGCGCGCGACGCGACCGTGGGCGCGGCCGTGCTCCCGTTGGCAACCGCCAACTCCAGCTCCTCCAGGCGGCGCACGAGGGCGTCAACGGAGGGTTCGGTGTAGTCCCTCGTCAGCTTGAGAAAGGCAAGCTCGAGCTCGAGCTTCTGCTCCCCACCGCGCCTGATGCGTCCGAGGGTGGCGTCTAGCGCCTCGATCAGGCGCACGACCTCGGAGGTCGGCACGCTGCTCGCCTGCTCCTCCAGCGCCCCTCGCTCCTCGGCCCCGACCTCGGCCAGGGCCACGTCCGGGGCGTACGGCAAGAGCATAAGGGTCCTCAGGTGCGAGATGAGCTCGCCCACGAACTGCCCGAGGTCCCTGCCCTCGTTCGAGAGCCTGTCCACGATGCGCAAAGCGTCGGCCGCCCTGCGCTCGTGCAACGCCGACACGGCCTCAAGCAGGTCCCCGGGGCCAACGCTACCGAGCAGCTCGCGCACCATTGACGCCGTGATCCGGCCTTCCGCGAAAGAGGAGAGCTGGTCCAGGAGACCCTCGGCGTCGCGGAAGGAGCCCCGCCCCTCTCGCGCGACGACCGTGATGGCCTCAGGCTCGATCTCGATGCCCTCGGCCTCGGCTATCTCGGCCAGCTTCTCCTTCAAGGTCTCGACGCCTGGCCGCCTGAAGTCGAAGCTCTGGCAGCGGCTTATGATGGTCGGCAGCACCCTGTGCTTCTCGGTGGTGGCGAGCACGAAAACCACGTGCTCGGGCGGCTCCTCGAGCATCTTGAGGAGGGCGTTGAAGGCCTCGGGGGTCAGCATGTGGACCTCGTCGATGATGTAGACCTTCATCCGGCCCGCTACGGGCGCAAGGTTAACCCTGTCCCTCAGGTCCCGGATCTCGTCTATACCCCGGTTGGAGGCCGCGTCCATCTCGACCACGTCGAGGGAGGAGTTGTTCACGATCGCGCGGCAGCTATCGCACGTCCCGTCCGGCTCGGGCGTCGGACCCTTCTCGCAGTTAAGGCCCATCGCCAGCACCTTCGCGGTGCTGGTTTTTCCGGTTCCTCGTGGTCCCGAGAAAAGGTAGGCGTGCGACACGCGGTCGGTCTCGATCGCCCGGCTGATGGTGCGCACGACCGGCTCCTGACCGACGACCTCGCCAAAACGCCGGGGCCGCCACTTGCGGTAGAGCGTGGTGTGGTTCATGTGGTGAAGCCGAAGACGGGAGAACTCACGTGTTTAGTATAGCTGACGCCGGGCCTCGATCCATCGGCCTTCATTGCGGTCAGCAATCAGCGGTAAGCTTTCAGCTTTTCCGTTGTCAGAGCGACACGAACCGTCAAGCGCTTGCCCAGGGTATGGCGTAGATCTCAATCACCGAAACATTCTCGAATCCTGGCCGAGGATCGCGAAGTAGCCTGTCCTCGCGCAGAGGGCTTCGCCGCGGAAGGAGAAGCCGAAAGCCGACCGCTGAAAGCTAAATTACCGCGCACCCCGCCGTCGACGGGCCCGAACCTGGCGAGCTCCCGGCTGCTAGCTCCGGCCGAGCTACCCCGTAGCACATGAGGTTACCCGCTTAGTGCTGCTACCTCCCGGTCCTGACACGGTTCACGGGGCCCCATTGCCCGGGACCCGGCCATCGACGCCGCGTCACCGGTCTCTACCAAACACGGGCCGCCTCGGGCGGGGATCTAGGCCCTGCTAGGCGATCGCAGGTACAGGGCATCGCCAGCTCCCCGCTTAGCGCGGCAGGGCAGAGTTTACCAGACGCGACGCCGATAGCAGGCCCCGAAACCAAACGTTGTCTGTCGGCGCGACCCGCAGATAATGAACGGGAAGGGACCGGGCACCGGAAGGAGCGATCACCGTGGCTAGCAGCAGCGCCGAAACACCGGAAGCCTACCTCGCCGAGCTTTCGCCCGAGCGGCGTGAGACCGTCGCCGGGGTACGCGAGGTCATCCTCGCCAACCTGCCGGAGGGATACGAAGAGGATATGCAGTACGGCATGATCGGCTACCACATACCGCTAGACCGTTTCCCCGATATGTACAACGGACAGCCGCTCGGCGTCGCCGCCCTAGCATCCCAGAAGAACCACGTGTCGCTGTACCTGCTGGCCGTGTGCGACGACCCCGAAGCGTTGGATTGGTTCGAAGAGCGATTCGCGGCCAGCGGCAAGAAGCTAAGGATGGGCAAGTCCTGCGTGCGTTTCAAGCGGCTCGATGACCTGCCGCTCGACGTCATCGGGGAGGCGATCGCGATGGTTCCCCCGGACGCCCTGATACGGCAACATCAGGCTTCGCACGCCCGGTAGGCACCTGTCCCAAGGGTGGGCTAGCGATGCTCCGGGTTCTGGTTATCCGGACGGCAGCCGGCCACCCACTCCGACCTCTGGTTGCCGTGGGCCGGGATGCCACCGGCGTCCTTGATCATCCGCGCCAGGTGCATCAGGTTCCAGGTCATGAACGTGGTGTTCCTGTTCGTAAAGTCGTTCTCGGGGCCTCCGGAGCCGGGATCCAGGTACGAAGGCCCCGGTCCGGCCTCCCCGATCCATCCCGCATCGGCCTGGGGTGGGATCGTGTAGCCCAGGTGCTGCAGCGAGTAGAGGATGTTCATCGAGCAGTGCTTGACCCCGTCCTCGTTGCCGGTAATAAGACAGCCGCCGACGCGCCCGTAGTACGAGTACTGTCCCGAGGCGTTCAGGTCGGTCGACGTGGAGTACAGCCGCTCTATGACCTTGGTGCAGACCGACGATTTCTCGCCGAGCCAGATCGGGGAGCTCAACACGAGGATGTCTGCCGCCTTTACCTTCTCGTAGATCAGCGGCCAATCGTCCTTCTCCCACCCGTGCTCCGCCATGTCCGGCCAGACCCCGTAGGCGATGTCGTGGTCAACCGGACGCAGCTCCTCGACCGAGACGCCGTGCGTCTCCATGATCGCGCGCGATATCCTGATGAGCCCCTCCGTGTGCGAGAGCTCAGGCGAGCGTTTGAGGGTGCAGTTCAGAAAAAGGGCCCCAAGGTCGGAGAACTCCCAATTCGGTTCGCTCATCGCTCTCTCCCTCCTCGGGATCCAACTTCATGACTCCACATCCCTTGCCACCGGGCATGCCATCTCAGAAACAAACCACAGACACTTCCGGTCCGTACCGACTCAGCATACAAGTTCGCTCCGGACGGCGCCGCCTTCAATCTACCCGCCTTTCTTCAGCCTGATCGTCACCGTGTGCGGTGCCATCGAAGCCCATCGTCGCGCCATCCTCTACCTGTTGCAGGACCGCGTCCACTTCGGTTGCGTTCACGGGCGCCCCATCAGGGGTCCCCCACGTCGCCGCTCCCGTCGCCGGTCGGCACTACTCCCGCGCCTTCGATCATGAGGATGACGGTGCGTTCGGGCGCGCGGGTCCGGTGTAGGACGCCTCTGGGGACCACGAAGCCCTGCTTGGGCAGGAGCTCGACCGTCCGGTCTGTTTCTTTGAGGTCGATCAGGAACCGGCCGTCCACGACGTAGAAGAACTCGTCCTCCTCGTCGTGGCGGTGCCAGTGGAACTCGCCTTGCATGACCCCGAGCCTGACCACGCAATCGTTCACCCCGACGAGCGTCTGGTTGAACCAGCGGTCATCAACCGAGCCTGCAAGGGCTCCCACGTCCACGAGCTCAAGCGGGCCGAACGCCCGGTCCAGGTTGATCGCGTACTCCGATCCCTCGGTCGCACCGTGTTCCTCCTCGACGAGCCGACGGCCTTCGGCGATCCTCTCGATCCGCGGCTTCGCCAGCGCCTCGTAGACTCGGGTATTCAGGGCCATCGAGCGGTCCAGTCGGGCAGCGTTGAAGAAGATCTCGCGGTTCTTCAACAGCGAGGGATCAGCTACGAGCTCCAGCTCCTCGTGGAAGGAGAAGGGCAAGATCGTGCCCACAGCAGACCCCGCGAGCCGCTCGGCCACCTCCCTTGAGGCGAACGAAGCGTAGGTGCCCCCGTAGAGCGCCTTAACGGCGTCGAGGTCCACCCGGGCATCCCCCGGCACCACCGCCAGCACGAACCGCTTCCGCTGCTTACCGATCTTGACCATAACGACCATGCACTTCGCGGCCTGCGAGAGCGCATTGCCGCGCATGGGGCTGACCAGCTCTGTTCGGCCCTCGGGCTCGTGATCGATGAGTTTGTAGCGCGCCCCGTGCCCGTCGAGGAGCGCGACGAGCCTCCCGTGGGTGCCGTCCGCCGGGCTACCGCCGCGGTTGTCTTCGGGCACGCTCAACCCTCCGGCCCCAAGACCGTCTCGTAGTGCGCGGCCCTCTCCTCGAACTCCGAGAGCAACTCCCTGGCTTCCGGCGAGACGTTGGCCACGTCGGGGTCGTCTCCGGCGAAGGCCTTGACGGCCTCCATCGAGTCGAACGTCGTTATCACGACGAACTCGGCGCCGCTCCTGAGGTTCCTGCGCAACACGCGAGCGCCCGTGTACCCTTCTATGCCGCGCACCTCCGGCAGTACCTTCGCCCGTAGGAGCTCCTCGTAGGCGTCCGCGTCCTCTAGGCTCGCCGTCCTGCCCCGCCAGAGCCTAGTTACCGTCATTCTCGCCTCCTCTCGACGTCGTTCCGTCAACGCCCGCCCGGTGCTGGTGCGTTCGCGGCCTCCCCGGGCCTCAGGCGCCGGAACAAGCAATCCTCACCTATCCAAAAGCACGCCTCGGCCGATCGACCTTGCCGACGGTCAGCAGCCTCCGGGCACATCCTCACGTAGGTAATGCGTGATCGCTTCCTTCCAGGCCTGCATCCGTTTTCGGTAGCGCTCCTCGCTGAAGTCGTTTCCCCCCACCACCGGCAGATTCCACCTGCAATACGGAAAGGAAGCGGAGAGGGTGGGATTCGAACCCACGAAACGGCTCAACACCGTTTACGCGATTTCCAATCGCGCTCCTTAGGCCAACTCGGACACCTCTCCTGGATACGCCGCAAGAGTTTATCAAATCCCCTGTCGAGCCATGGGTTAAAACCAAAAGCCCGACAAGGAGTATGCTCTGTGGCAGCATGGCAGTGAGAGAAGGGCACCAGAACGAGATGCGGACGGTCTGGTGGGAGCCGGGCGCCGTCTGCCTGATCGACCAGACGAGGCTGCCGAGCGCCCGCGAGACGGTGCGCTGCGAGTCGGTCGAGGCGGTTGCGGCCGCGATCCGCGAGATGGTCGTGCGCGGAGCCCCGGCCATAGGGATAACAGCGGCCTACGGTATGGCGCTCGCCGCTCTGCAGAGCACCGCGAGCGACTCCCGCGCGCTGGTCGGCGAGCTCGCCGCGGCCAAGACGACGCTCGACGACGCTCGCCCCACCGCCGTCAACCTGAGCTGGGCGACCGGCCGAATGCTACGCGTGGCGCGGGAGGCAGGCGGCGACACACCGGTACGGGAGCTCGGCGAACGATTGCTCGCCGAGGCGCACGCCATCCGGGACGAAGACGAGCGGATGTGCCGCTCCATCGGCGAGCACGGCGCGGCGCTGCTCGAGGGCAACCAGCGGGTCCTCACGCACTGCAACGCCGGGGGCCTGGCTACGTCCGGCTACGGCACGGCGCTCGCGCCGATAAAGACGGCCCACGAGACCGGAAACGCTTTGCACGTGCTCGTGGACGAGACGCGACCCTTCTTGCAGGGCTCACGCCTCACGGCCTGGGAGCTACGTGAGGCCGGGATCCCGTTGACCCTGATCACCGACAGCATGGCAGCCCACTTCATGGGGCGCGGCGAGGTGGATTGCGTGATCGTCGGGGCGGACCGGATCGTGGCCAACGGCGACGTTGCCAACAAGATCGGCACGTATGGCCTCGCCGTGCTGGCGCGGGCCCACGCCATCCCCTTCTACGTGGCCGCGCCGACCTCCACCATCGACATGAGCCTGAGGAGCGGCGAGCAGATACCCATAGAGCAGCGACACCCCGACGAGGTCACCCACGTCGGCGGCGAGCTACTCGCCCCCGAGGGCGTGAGCGCCGCGCACCCGGCGTTCGACGTTACCCCAAACGGTCTCGTCACGGCGATCATCACCGAGCGGGGCGTCGTCGAGCCACCATTCGATACGGGCCTGCGGCGCGTCATGCAAACGACCGAGTCCCTCTGACACACCTCCGGATTTACGCTCTGAGAAACCGCAAAACCCCATCCCGGTAGAAACGCCCCGCCAGGGCGTCTTATCCTGACCAATCATAGATCGTGCGCGAACCGCACGGGACCGCGACACGCCCCTGAGGCTAGGCCCGTGCCGTTGCCGTCCTCAGGTTATCCGCGAGGGGCCGTATCACGTTCTTCGAGACCCGGACGGCGCGTTCGTGCTCGTCTCCGTCGGCCCCGTTCGCGAGCTGCGCGGCGGCCCGGATCAGGTTCGGGTAACGTCCGTTCCCCTCTTCGATGCGGTCCGCGAGCCCGGAGAGCGCGATCGCCGCGCCTCCCCTTTCGGATGGTTCGGGCGTGCCGGCGACCCGGTCGAGCAATGCCGCGAACTCCTCGTCTCCAGAACCCTCCGCCGCGTCCCTTCGCAGAGCTTTTGCCAGGCTCGACACGAGCGCGGTGTCGTCGAGCGCGTCGTCCTGCCCTTCCGGCTCGACGGAGCCCGCCTCCTCGAGGACTATGTTCTTCATCATGAGGGCCGCGCCGATGGAGCACAAGACGGCGACGAGGATGAAGACGAAGCCGTCGTGGATGGAGGCAGCGAGCGCCTCTCGCGCGGTCAGGATCGCCTGCTCCGCCAGCTGCTCCCCACCGGGGAAGGCCGAAGCCGCTCGGGTCAGGGCCTCACGCGCCTCCTCGCTCACCAGCGCCTGTGGGTTCTCGAGCGCTGAGACGAGGCGCCCGGGAGCCTCGGCCGGGGCGTTTGCCCTCAGGCCTTCGACGTAGCCTTTGGTGATTATGGATCCGATCACGGCCGTACCGACCGTCGAGCCGACCGAGCGGACAAACTGGGTGGCCGAGGTCGCCACGCCGAGCATGCTCCTGTCCACGGTGCTCTGCACGGCGAGGGTAGCGGTCGGCATGATCCAGCCGAGCCCGAGCCCCGTGACGGCGAGGTAGATGGCGACGGTTGCCTGGGTCGAGTCCACGTCGAGCGTGGTCAGCAGGTACACGCCGCAGGACATCAATACCGTCCCGAAAAGCGTGAACGGCTTGATGCGCCTGACGCGGGCGATGATCTGCCCGCCGATAATCCCGACAGCCGTCATGGAGAAGACGAGCGGGGTGAGGACGGTCCCAGAACCCGTCGCCGACTTCCCGAGGACCCCCTGCACGAAGAGCGGGGTGTAAAGGATTACCCCGAACATCCCGATGCCGACGAGGAACATCAGCAGCGAGGACGAGGCGAACACCCTGCTCTTGAAGAGCGAGAGCGGGATCACGGGCTCCGCGGCCCGCAGCTCGACGGGCACGAAGACCGCCAGCAACACCGCGGACGCCGCGAACCCGATCAAGACCCGCGTAGCATCCCACGCGTAGCCCTCGCCGACCCACGAGAGCGCCAGCAGCAGCGCGACCACGGAGGCGGTGATGGTGGCGGCCCCGAGCCAGTCGATGCTGGCCTGCCGCCTTTGACCGCTCTGGGGCAGCACCATCGGTAGCGCGAAGAGCGAGAACAGCCCGAGCGGCAGGTTGATGTAGAAGACCCACCGCCAGTCGAGGTTGTCCGTGATCCAACCTCCCAGAGTGGGACCGATGACGCTGGAGAGGGCGAATACGCTGAAGAAGATGCCCTGGTACTTGGCCCGCCGCGCCGGGTCGGGGAAGATGTCCGCCACGCTGGTGAAGATGTTGGAGAAGATCATGCCGGCCCCCAACCCCTGTATCCCGCGGAAGATTATTAGCTCGATCATGCCCCACGCCGCGCCGCACAGCGCGCTCCCGATCAGGAACACGACCACACCGGAAACTATGAACCACTTGCGGCCGTAGATGTCCCCGAGCTTCCCGATGATCGGGATGGTCGACGTGGAGGCCAGGAGGTAGGCCGTCGTCACCCACGCGTACCTCTCGAACCCGTGCAAGTCCGCGATGATCTTGGGCAGCGCCGTCCCCACGATGGTCTGGTCGAGCGCCACAAGGAACAGGGAGAGCATCAGGCCAGCGACCGCCAGCCACGTCCCCCGCCGCCCCAACTCTTCGCTCATCTCCGGCCTAGGCCCTCATCGCCTCGGCGAGCAGGCGGAGCATCCGCTGCAGCTCCGCCACCTCCCGCTCGTCCATCACGGCGTGCGCTCTCCGCCCGAGCTCCTGGTTGACGAGCGGCATCCGCTCCTCGACCAGCCGCCGCCCGTCCCCGGTCAGGTACATCCTCACAACGCGGTTGTCCTCGGGATCGCGCCGCCGGTGGATCAAACCCTCAGCCTCGAGCGCCTGCGCCGTCCGCGTGACCCGCGAGGCGTCCGCGATCTCGTGCTCCCGCACGAACTCGCCCTGGCTTATCCCGTCCCGCCGCGAGAGCACCGCCAGTACGAACCACCACATTCCCGGCACCCCAGACTCTCGCTCCAGCACGGCCACGGCTCCCCTGAATGCCCGCGCCAGGACAGGCATCAGCGGCTCGACCTCCCAGCCAGCCCCGCCCGGCCGCTCCTGCCCCACGCCCCCAGCCATCTTGTCGTCCGATGCTCTCATGGGGAAAGTGTACGCCCAATCATTGCAAATACAAAGTTCGCGTTCAAAACGTTTTCGCACCAGGGTCCTGCGACGAGGTCAAACGGTGATAACGACCTTGCCTCGAGCGTGTCCCTCTTCCAGGTAACGGATCGCGTCGGGGACGTCGCTCAGCGGGTACGTCCTGTCGATAACCGGTGTGACCCGCCCGGATTCTATGAGGTCCTTGAGGGCGATCATGTCCTCGAGCTTTTCAGACGAGACGAACGTGCCCAGCTTCTGGCCCACGAAGGGGGACAACAGGAGCGCCCGCAGCTGACGATCTGTGCCCCCGAGCCACCGACCACCCCCTTCGCCTCCGACGATGACGAGTGTCCCTTCGGGGGTGAGGGCCCGCCTCAGGCGCGACAACGATGAGTTCCCGCCGGTGTCCAGGATCGCATCGTAGCGCCGCTCACCATCGGCGAAGTCGTCGCGGGCGTAGTCGATGACGTGATCCGCGCCGATCGAGCGGACCATGTCGACCTTGCTGGTACTACACACGCCGGTAACGCGTGCGCCGAACGCCCTGGCGATCTGCACGGCAAAGGTGCCCACGCCGCCCGAGGCGCCGATGACCAGCACCTCTTGCCCCGACTCGACCCGTCCGTGGTCGCGCACGCCTTGGAGGGCGGTCAAGCCCGAGATGGCGACCGCCGCCGCCTGCTCGAAGGTGAGGTTAGCTGGCCTCGGCGCGAGCTTCCTCTCGAGTGCGCTCGCGTACTCGGCGAACGTGCCCTTGCCGACGCCGAACACCTCATCGCCGGCCTGGAACCTGGTCACGTCTTTGCCGACCGCCTCCACGACCCCGGCCACGTCCAAGCCCGGAACGGGGTTCTTGGGCGCGCGGAGCCCGTAGCCGAAGAGGCGTACCAGGTACGGCAGGCCCATCATGAGGTGCCAGACGCCCCGGTCCACGCCGGCCGCGTGCACGCGCAAAAGCACCTCGTCGTCATCGATCCTTGGCCTGTCGATCTCCCCGAGATTCAGGACAGCGGGAGAGCCGTACTCGTCCTGGACGATCGCCTTCATCGGGTTCTCCTGAGGTTTGGGATTCTCACGCTTTTTCCACGCCGGCATCGGCCAGGTACTGGTGGACCAGCCTGACCGCCATCGCGCCCTCGCCGACCGCGGAGGCGACACGCTTGATCGAGCCAGCGCGCGCATCGCCGGCCGCGAAGACCCCGGGCATGCTCGTCTCCAGGAGGTACGGCTCCCGCGAACGTTGTTGCCAGGCATCCCCCTCGAGCACGGTTTGGTCCAATGCTTCCCCCGTCACGACAAAGCCGCGTTCGTCGAGCTCGACACTCCCTTCGAGCCAGCCGGTGTTGGCCTCCGCGCCGATAAAGACGAAGAGGGCCCGCACCCCGAGGGTCCGACGCGCGCCCGAGCGGTTGTCCTGGACCACGACCCCGTCCAGCTGGTCCTCCCCCAGGAGTTCCCGGACCTCCGTGCTGGCGAGCAGTTCGACGTTGTTTGTCTCTGCAACGCGGTCGATTAGGTACGTCGACATGCTCTTGCTCAGGTCATCGCCCCTTATGAGCAGGTAGACCCTCCTCGTGCGTCGGGCCAGGAACATTGCCGCCTGGCCGGCCGAGTTGCCCCCGCCGACGACCACGACCTCATCACCCTCACACCGCTGCGCCTCGGCCTCCGTGGCGGCGTAGTGGACGCTCATGCCCTCGAACCGCCCGAGTTGGGGCACGTCGAGCCTGCGGTAGCGGGCCCCGGTCGCGGCGATCACGCTGCGCGCCGCGACCTCACCGCCCTCGGCGAGCTTGATGCGGTGGTGGCCGTCCACGCTCCTCAAGCCGACCGCCTCCTGAGGGACAGCGGTTAGGGCACCGAACTTGTCCGCCTGAACCAGGACGCGGCTGGCGAGCTCGAAGCCGGAGAGACCGGCTGGGAAGCCCGGGTAGTTCTCTATCCGCGAGCTGGTGCCGGCCTGCCCGCCCAGGGCCACGGACTCGAGGGCGAGGGTGGAGAGGCCCTCCGAAGCCCCGTAGACCGACGCGCCGAGACCCGCGGGTCCCGCGCCCACCACGACGAGGTCGTATGTCCGTTCCCGGGGGGCCTCGACCTTCAGGCCGATGGCCCGGGCAAACTCGGAGTTCGTCGGGTTTTTCAGCACGACCTCGCCCTGCCAGACGGTAACGGGCGTATCCGATGGCTTCGCGCCGAACTCCTCGAGCAATGCCTCGGCCTCGGGGTCCTCCTCGAGCTCGATCCAGGCGTGGGGTAGCCGGTTACGGGCGGCGAACTCCCTCAAGCGCGCGGCGTCCCTCGAGTGGCGCGAGCCAATTATCTTCAAGCCCAGGAGCCCGGTCCTCATCATGTACGAGCGCCTGGCCAGGAAGGCCTTCAGGATGATGTCCGAGAGGCTAGGCTCCTCGGTGACGACCTCTTTCAGCCGCTCGCGAGGAATGGACAACACCTTTCCGCCCACGCGCACCACGCCAGAGAGGTACATCGCCTGCCCCGTGAGCATGTTCATCTCGCCCATGAAACGACCCGCAAGAAAGACCCCTATAGTCCGGGCCCCGCCGCCGAAGTCGTCGACCACCTCCACCTCGCCTTCTAGTATGACTATGAAGTCGTTGGTGGTGTCGCCGGCCTTGAAGAGGACCTGCCCTACCTCGGTCTTCCTCGTCTCCCCGTAGCGCCTGAGGATCTCGATCTGGTCCTCACTCAGCGTTGGTGACCTCGTGCTGCGGATCTCGTCCATTCGATCGCTCATGGTTCAGCCTCATCGATAGCCCTTACGCGGAAAGCATGGCACCCCTCACTCCGGGCATCCCAGGGTGCCAAGTGCTTCCCGTAGTAACCCAGCTTACTCCTCGGGTCAGCAGATGCGCTACGGCCCTGGTAGTGCTCGGAGGTCCAATGTCATTTCAGACCTGACGGTTTTCAGGCAACAGGCTTCAGGTATCGTGGGTCGGATTCTGCTCTCGATCCCGATCCGAACCACCCGCCTGATCCTCACGGCCCGAGGCCCGAATCCGCGCACAGAAGAGGTGCTGTCGTCTCTTGTGCTGCGAGAGGCGCCGTTTCTTGCGAGGGCTCACCACAGTGTCCCGAAGGCCTCCAGCGCGGCCAGCAGGCACATCAGCGCCAAGGCTATGGCGGCGTAGACGGCGAGCTGCCCGTCGCCGTCCCGTACGGCGAGCACAACATAGCGGGCGAAGGCCAGCGCGAAGAGTACCATGAGCCAGAAGACGAACCCGAGACGGAGCTCGCTCACCCTTCCGCCTCTTGCGCCCGCAGCACGTCCACGGCCGGCCCGCGCGGGTAGAGGCGCCCCGTGTCCGGCCGGCGCCAGAACGCGGAGCCCTCTATCTCGACGCGCTCCCAGCCCGCCTCCTCGAGCTTGTGCCGCTCCTCCTCGCGCACCAGCTTGAAGGCCTCATCCTCCGGCATTAGTCGGTCCGTCTCCGGTTGCCGCCAGAGGTGTTTACCTGCCGGGCTCGGCTCGAAACCGTAGCCCGCCAATTGCAGCCTTCGGGCGATCTCGCTCACGCCGCCCACCCCCTCTCCACGTCGAAGGCTTCTGGCATCTCCCACACGAGGCCCGTGATGAGGGCGCCGGCGATCTGCTCCGCGCCGAAGACCCGGCGGACGAGGGGTAGCAGGTTCATACCGGCGAGCACCCATCGCACGCGTAGGCTTCGGGATACCGCTCCCGCGAATCGTCCATGAGCTGCACCGCTATCCTGCCCACGCGCGTCTTGTCCATGGCCATATTCCTCCCGTCGTGCGGCCGTCGTCTTGGGCCCCGACAGTATATGCCCGGCGTGCTGAACCTTTCCCATCGGTTCGCACTCGCGTCCACGTAGCGGTGCGTCAGGGGCCACAACGCGGGCGCCTGAGCTTCGCTAACCCGATCGAGAGCGGTGCCCGCGCTGGTAGGACGCCTCACCCAGCACCTCGAGCAAGGCAAAGTCGTCTCCGCGGTCCATCTTCGCTTTCTGCTCCTCGCGCCCAATCGTCTTCACGAGGTCTGCGTACCCCCTTGCAAGGGACGCAGAAGCAGAACCGGGATCTCTCGGTCCGTGCGCCCCTGGTAGCTCTCGTAGGGGGGATACATCGCGACTAGCCGGTCCCAGAGCCGGCGCTTTTGCTCGCCCCGCACCTCCTCGGCTCGAACCCGCAGCTTCTCGTTGCCGACCTCGACCGTAGCCTCCGGATCCGCCCGCAGGTTCAGGCTCCAGGCCGGGTCCGCGCTGGTGCCGCCGTTCGAGGCGACTATGGCGTACCCGGCGCCGTCCCTGAGGTAGAGCAGTGGGGTGGTGCGCTGCCTCCCCGACTTGCGGCCGGTGGTAACGAGGAGCAAGACCGGGCTGTTCATCATCCGGCCGCCGATCCTGCCGCCCGTAGCCCTGAAGACGGCGGCGTGCAGCCTCGCGATCCACATCTGGGGGGTGGAGATCATGCGCCCGTACGGTCGTCCCCGCGCCACTAGGCCCCCTCCTTCTCGGCGCGCCGCAGGCCGTAGAGGGCCCAGAGGGCGAAGAAGACGACGAGCGCGAGCCCGATGGCATAGGCCGAGAGGGCGTTCGTGGAGTCGCCCACGAAGAAGCCGCGGGCCGCGTCGAGGATGGTCGTGAACGGGTTCAAGCGGGCTACGGTCTCGAGCCAGCCACTGAGGAGGCTCATCGGCACGAAAACCGGGGCCAGGAAGAGGACGAGGAAGATGGGGGTTCGGATCACGGGTCCGGCCTGCTGGGTACGCAGCATCATCGCCACCCCCGCGCCGAACAGCGTGGCGGCAATGTTCACGAGGATGGCCAGCCCGACCAGGCCGAATAGGTCATAGCCGCCGATCACGGGGATGCCGACGACGAGCGCGACGACCGTGACGAGCAGGGCGGTGACGGTGGCGCGCACGAGGGAAGCGATCGTGTAGCCGAGAATGATCCCCGACCGGTTGGGGGCGGCGAGCAGGAGCCTTCTCGCGAACCCGTTCTCGAAGTCCCCGGCGATAGAAAACCCGGTAAAGGCCCCGCCCAGGGAGACCGCCTGCAGGAGCGCCCACACGTACTGGAAGGCGATGTAGCCGGCGGGGTAGTCGAAGCCGGGCACGTCGCCCACCCTGGTCAGACCCCCGGCGAAGGCGACGAAAAAGAACAGCGGGAAAAGCGCCGGCGCCAAAAAGGCGGGGTTGGCGAAGTACTTGTAGATCTGGCGCCCCGCCACCGCCCCGGCCACCCAGAAGAACCCGGCCACCACGCTACGCCGCCCTCGCCCGGAGGGACGCCGCGGCCCCGGCGAAGGCGACCACGACGATGGCGCCAGCGCACGCGAAGCCGACGGCGAGCGCCTGCGCGTCCCAGCCGGTTATGACCAGGCTCCTGATACCCTCGACCAGGTAGGAGATCGGGTTGACGGTCGCCACCGCGCGGAACCAGTCGGCCTCGATCAGGTTGCGCGGCAAGTTGATGCTCGACATGAAGATGGCCACGAAAAAGAGCGGGAAGGCGCTCTCGACCGCCTCCACCGAGCCGGTTCTGAGCGCCAGGATGGCCCCGATTCCCCCGAACCCGAGCGCCACGAGCACCATGAGGAACACGATCACGACCATGCCGAAGAAGCCGCTTCTCACGTCGACGCCCATGAGGGTCCCGATCGCGAGAAAGACCACGCCCTGCAGAAGCCCGAGCGCCACGATGCCCGCGAGCATCCCGAGCAGCAGCGAGACCGGGCGCATCGGCGTGAGTTTGAGCCTTTCGAAAAAACCGCTCTCGATGTCTCTGGCCAGGTCAGCCCCGGCCGTGATCGCACCGAAGAGCGACGCCTGGACGAGCGGGAAGGCGAACGCGAACTCGAGGTACGAGTCGGCGGGGAAACCGGGTATGCTCGCCGCGGCGTCCAACCCGTAGGCGTTTATGGTGAAGAACATCATCGGGAACAGGAGCGCCGAGATTATGACCGCGGGCTGGCGCACTGTTCGTAGCACGGAGCGCTGCGCCAGCGCGGCGACCTGTACGAATAGCGGGTATCCCACGCTACGCCTGCGCCTTCTCGGCCGCGGGCTCACCTTCGCCGGCGCCCTCGAGCGAGCGTCCCGTCTTCTCCAGGAAAACGTCGTTCAGCGATGGCTCGTCCAACCTCAGGTTGGAGACCTTGAGGTCCTCGGCGTCGAGGGCGCGCACCACGTCGGCCAGATCTCCGGCACCGTGGTTCAGCCGCACGGCGACGGCCCCGGGCTGGGCAGGTATCTCCTGCCCGAAGCGCTCGAGAGCCCTCGCGATCGCGTCGCGCTCGCTGGGGTCTACGGGCGTCGCCTCGACGCTGGGGCGTCCGATCTCGGCCTTCAGTGCCTCGGGCGTGTCCTCGGCGACGATGCGCCCGTGGTCGATGATCCCGACGCGGTCGGCCAGAACGTCGGCCTCCTCGAGGTACTGCGTCGTCAGGAAGACCGTGACCGCGTCCTCGCGCGCGAGCCTGCTGACCTCGGCCCAGAGCGCGCTGCGGCTCTGCGGGTCGAGGCCCGTCGTCGGCTCGTCGAGAAACAGGATGCTCGGCCTGTGCACGAGGGCGAGGGCGAGGTCGAGCCTGCGCTTCATGCCGCCGGAGTAGCCGCGAACCCGCCTGTCCGCCGCCTCGGAGAGCCCGACGCGCTCCAGCAGCTCGTCCCCCCTCTTGCGGCGCTCGCCCCGCGGCAGCCCGTGCAGCGCGCCCTGCAGCCGCAGGTGGTCGCGTCCGGTGAGGAACTGGTCGAGCGCGGCCTCCTGCAGCGCCGCCCCGATCGAGGCCCGCACCTGCGGCCCCTCCTTCACGATGTCGTACCCCGCGACGGTCGCGGTGCCGCTCGTGGGCGGCAGCAGCGTCGTGAGCATCAGTACCGTCGTAGACTTGCCCGCCCCGTTCGGGCCGAGAAACCCGTAGACCTCGCCAGGCTCGACCGCCAGGCTTATGCCGTCCACGGCCCGCGGCCCCTTGCGGAACTCCCGGACCAAGTCACGCACCTCGATGCCGCCCTTGCGGCCCATCAAACAGCTTTCCTCACGCTTCGAAACCGTCCTCGCAACGAGCCCTCAAAAAGACCACCAGATTCTACGACGCAACCTTCAGGCTCGTTAGCTCCTCGCTGACCTCCCAGAGCCTCTTCTGCGCCCGCTCGTCGCGCGGCTCGGGGGGCGAGACCTCTTTCCTGTCCGACAGGTACATCCCGTTCATCTCGACAGTCTCGGGCGAGGAGGCGAGGTAGATCAGGGTGTCCGCGCCGACCTCGGGGGTGCGCATCAACGGCTTGAAGACCCGGAAGAACAGGGCCATCGGGCCGCCGTTGTTCTGGCCGAAGTTGGTCCTGACGGCACCGGGGTGCAGGCAGTTTGCCACGACGCCCGTCCCCTCGAGCCTCTCCGCCAGCTCGTAGGTAAACAGTATGTTGGCTTTTTTCGTCATGCCGTAGACCCGGAAGCCGCGGTAACGCCTCTCGGACTGCAGATCGTCGTAGTCTATAGTCCCCTGACGCCGCGCCTCGGAGGAGACGGTGATTATCCGGCTCGGCGCGCTCTGCTTCAGGAGATCTAGCAACAAATTCGTCAGCAGAAAGGGGGCGAGGTGGTTGACGGCCAGCGTGTACTCCAGGCCGTCCGCGGTCACGGCTCGCCTGGACTGGATCAGGCCGGCGTTGTTGACGAGCACGTCGAGTCGGTCGTGCCTCTCCGCGAACTCCTGCGCTAGCCCGCGCACCTCGTCCTGCACCGAGAGGTCGGCGAGCATGAGCGCGACCTTCTCGTTGCCCGACGCCTCCCTGATCTCCTCTACGGCCGCCTCACCGCGTTGCCTGTTGCGGCCCGTCACGACGACCTCGGCACCCATCGCGGCGAGCGCTGTCGCCGCCGCCCTGCCGATACCGGAGGTGCCGCCCGTGAGGAGGACCACCTTCCCTCCCATGCCGCCACTCGTGTTCTGCGAAGCCACCATGCTCCTTCTTAGTTTGCGACTAGCACCGTGCGTATACCATCCTTTGCGGGGACACTAGGTGAGAGGACGAACAATACGGGCACGACGGTCCCGCTGTGACTCCTCACGCCCCGTCGCACCCTTCGAGCACGAACGCCGGATCCTCGTCCACCATCCACGACCAGTCGTCGCCCTCGGATCTCGCCTCCACCATGGCCTGTATCCGCCCCGGCTCTTGCTCCTGACTCTTTACGACCATCACGGGTTGCCTCCTCGAGTAGAGTAACTCTGGGTGGAAGATCCGGGTTCCCGGTCCCCGAACTCGGCGCGCAACGGCTTCCAGAAGCGCCGCCCACCCTCGCGCACGATGCGGCCGAAGCCTGAGCCCGGGACGTGGCCGGCGGCGACGGGCATCCCCTCGGCCTCGAGCCAGTCCAGCAGCTGCGCGCGGGTGAACGCCGCAAGCTCCTTGTCCGCGTCGAAGGCGATGTTCCAGGTAGGCTCCGTTGCCTGAGCCGGGTGGGCGATGACGTCACCCGCGACGAGCGCCTGCTCCCCACCGGAGGAGACGAGTAAACTCGCGTGCCCCGACGAGTGCCCTGGTGTCGGGATCGACGTGAGCTCTTCGTTTAGCGGCTCCTCGCCGTCGATCAGCTCGAGGTCGTCGAGCGCGGACATCGCCTTGCGCAGGAACGGCTCGGCGCTCTCCCACTCGGTCTCCTGCGTCACGTAGCGCGCCCTCGGAAAGGCCGGGCCGCCGTCTGGCGCCAGGCTCCAGCCGACGTGGTCGCCGTGCAGGTGCGTCAGGTACAGAACGTCCACGTCCTCGGGCGCGACGCCGTTGCCCTCGAGGTCCTCCAGCAGCCGGCCCCGCATGCCCATCGCCCCGGGCCCGATCCCGGCGTCGACCAGCACCGTCCACCCCGGCGACCGCAGCAAGTACGAACCCACCCGCCCGAAGAGCGTCTCGTCGCCCGCGAACGCCCAAGGGAAGCGATCAACGTAAGGCTCCCATTGCTCCGCCCGTACGCCGGGGAAGATCTGCCCCAGCTTGAAAAAGGGGCCCTCGACGTCGGTAAGCGCGGTGATATCGACCTCACCAACGGTGATGCTCCTCATGAGCGTCCTTCCTCGAAACCGTCATCCTTCAGGGCGACCCGGATCATGACCCGCGTCCTCGCCGCCTCCAGCAGGGCATCTCCGTCCGGCTCGCCCGCCGCGGTTCGCGGCACCGCGTAGTGCCCGCGCCGCGTCATGCCCGGGTTGGCCTCGGCCATCGCGAGCAGGCCCCTGGCCACCTCCTCCGGGTCCTCGATCACCCGCGCGACGCCCGAAAGGTCGCGGCCCCGCAGCCGTACCCGTGCGTCCACCCCACCGCGCAGGTTCTTCCACCACACCGTGTTGGTGAAGAGCGCGAACGTCACCACCTCATCGCCCTCGCGCATGTACGTGAGAGGAAGCGTGTACCGCTTCCCGCTCCGGCGCCCCCGGAAAGTCAGGAGCATGGCAGCCTCGCTGAACCCCCCAAGCCGGTGCAACGGAGAACGCAAGACCCCGGACACCACGCGGTCCAGTGCCTGGCGCGGAAGCCCCTTGTGTATCGTCAGCCCACCTGGAACGGTAACGTTGGTAGCGGTCAAGGAATCTCCTCTCCACTTTGGTAGACTCCGTTATAGTGTAATTATACACATTAACATTGACAACAATGTACGTCAAACAGTAAACTTGGGGTCGTTGGTACGATGAGCACGAGTCGGGAGGGAGCGTGAAGACGGTAAGGCCCCCATCATCCGAGGACAGTCTGCGGCTACGGCTGGTAGACGCCTTCGCCGACTTCGGCCCGTGTTACATGAGGTGGGTCAAGTCTCGGCTAAGGGACAGGGGGCTCACCTACGCGCGGATGAGGCTGCTCGGTGCCCTGTATTGCGGGGGACCCCAGATCATGAGCAGCATAAGCGACGGGCTAGGCGTGACGCGTCGAAACGTCACGGCGCTGGTGGACGCGCTCGAGGATGAGGGTCTGGTAAAGCGGCGGCCCCACCCCACGGACCGCCGGGCCACGGTCATCGAGCTCACTCAGCAAGGAGAGCGGACCGCCGACGCCATGTACGAGGAGCACCGGGAGGCCGTCTCCGAGCTGTTCGCGGAGCTAACCGAGGACGACCAGCAAGAGCTGCTGCGCCTGGTCGACCAATTACACACGAAGCTGCAGGCTGCAAGCACCAAGCACCAGGACGCGTAGCGCGGATCCTACCCCGCCTCCGCAAACCCTCCTCCATCGCAACGCAGGCACGCGGTCGAGCGACGCCACCCTACCGACGTCCGAGGCCGAGACCAAATTCCCCATTCCTCATTCGCAATTCTAGATTCCGGCGCCTGTGGCGCCTTTGTCCGGGTTCTGGAATACTGCCCGCGGACGGTGCCCGGAAGTGAGGAGCGGCGATACGATGGACGCACTGGGCGGGGAGCTTGGGCCGCTCGACGTCGTGTCCGTCGGGGAGCTGGTCGTGGATTTCATCTCGGTCGAGCAGACCGACACCTTGGGCAACGCGACGACGTTCCGCCGCTACCTCGGAGGCTCGCCCGCCAACATCGCCGTCTACGTCTCCAAGCTGGGCGGCACGGCGGCCATAGTCTCGAAGACCGGCATCGGGGCCTTCGGGAAGTTCCTGAAGAGCCAGCTCGCGCGCCACGGCGTCGTCACCGAGTACCTGATCATGGACCACAAGACGCACACGACCATCGTCTTCGTCTCCTCCACCGCTGGCACCCCGGACTTCGAGGAGTTCCGCAGCGGCGACTACCTGCTCTCGGCCAGCGAGATCTCCGGGGAGGCCATAGACCGCGCCAGGGTGGTCCACTCCTCGGCGTTCGCGCTCTCCAGGGAGCCGTGCCGCTCGGCTGTCTTCGAGGCCTTCCGGCTCGCGCGCGAGGGGAGGAAGTTCGTCTCCTTCGACCCGAACTACAGCCGGCGCATCTGGCCTGACCACAAGGAGGCCAGAAAGGTCATCGCGGGGGCCTACGAGCACGTGGACGTCACCAAACCCTCCCTCGACGACGCCGGGCGTATCTTCGGCCGCGAGCACGAGCCCGAGGACTATCCGAGGATGTTCCACGAGATGGGTCCGGCGACGGTGATCCTCACTATGGGCAGAGATGGGATCCTCGTCTCGGAAAACGGCCGCGTCTCCCACGTGCCGGCCAGGCCCGTCGTGGTCAACGACGCGACCGGGGCGGGGGACGCGTTCTGGGCTGGCTACCTGACGGCGATGCTGGACGGGGAGCCCGCGACGCGCTGCGCCCACTTCGCCCGCGAGGTGGCCGAGATGAAGCTGGAGCGCGTCGGACCGCTGCCGGACGAGATAGACAGGGAGCCTATCTACGCCAGGCTCCGGGCGACGGGCGAAAAAGAGGCGAGCACGAGCAAAGATGGCGCCAGGTAAGGGTCGCGAGCGGACCGTACCGGAAGGGAGGACCCCCCGATGCACGTCGCGTTCCTGAACCCGCAGGGGAACTTCGACCCCAAGGATTCCTACTGGACCGTCCACCCGGACTTCGGCGGGCAACTCGTGTACGTCAAGGAGCTGGCGCTCGCGATGGGCAAACTGGGTCACAGGGTAGACATCGTTACCCGCCGCATCGTGGACCCCAACTGGCCCGAGTTCGCCGGGGAGACCGAGGCCTACCCCGGCAACGAGAACGTCCGCATCCTGCGCGTCGCGTGCGGCCCTGACCGTTTCCTGCCCAAGGAGGAGCTCTGGCCCTACCTCGGGACCGAGTTCGTCCCGAGGCTCCTCGAACTCTACGACCGGGAAGGCTCGCTCCCGGACGCCCTAACCTCGCACTACGGCGACGGCGGGCTGTGCGCGGCCCTGATCGAGGCCCGCACCGGCATCCCCTTCAGCTTCACGGCCCACTCCCTCGGCGCCCAGAAGATGGACAAGATGGGCGTAACGCGGGCCAACGCCGCGGAGGTGGACGAGCGCTACCACTTCTCGCGGCGTCTCGTCGCCGAGCGCCTCTCGATGAACCGCTCGGCGGTCAACATCACGAGCACCTCCCAGGAGCGCTACAACCAGTACACCCACAACGCCTACAGGGGCGCCGTGGACCCGACCGACGGCGCCCGCTTCGCCGCGGTCCCACCCGGCGTGGCGATGCACATCTTCGACAAGTCGTCCAGGTCCGAAGTCGAGGAATCCGTCCACGCCCACGTGCGGGCGGCGCTGGAGAGGGACCTGGATCCCGGGCGGTTGGACCTGCCTTGCGTCGTCGCATCCAGCCGGCTCGACCCCAAGAAGAACCACCTCGCGCTCGTCGAAGCGTTCGCGAGCAGCCCCACGTTGCGGGCCAGCGCGAACCTGGCGATCGTCACGGGAGACCTCGAGAACCCGCTCGAGGACTACAGGGAGGCCGGCGAGGGCGAGAGGGCCGTCCTCGACGAGATCATGCGGGTCATAGATCGTGCCGGTATGCGCGGCCTCGTCTCTATGTTCGCGCTGCGCAACCAGGGCCAGCTCGCGGCCGCCTACCGATACTTCTCCGCGCGGCGCTCGGTCTTCGCGCTCACGGCCAACTACGAGCCCTTCGGTCTCGCGCCCCTGGAAGCGATGGCCGCGGGGCTCCCGGCCGTCGTTACCAAGAATGGCGGCCCGAGCGAGTCGCTGCGCGAAGGGGACGAGGAGTACGGGCTACTGGTGGACCCCGCAGACCCGGAGGAGGTCGCCGCGGGCCTCTACGCGCTTACGAGCAACCCCGAGCGCTGGCGACGCTACGCCGAGGCCGGCTACGGGCGGGTGCTGGCCCAGTACACCTGGGAGCGCACCTCCGAGGGGTACCTCGAGGCCATCGAGGGACACAAGCGGGCCGAGAAGACCCCGGACGAGGACTTCCCGACACCGCGGCCGCGCATAGAGATCCCGGTCTACTTCACGGAGCCCCGGCCCGAAAACGACCTCTCCCCGGATACGCTGGGGGAGCTCTACTTCGCCCTCGACGTGCTCGCGGTCGGGGAGACGCTCGTGGACTTCATCTCGCACGACTTCGCGATCTCGCTCCGCACGGCCGGCCGATTCAGCCGCTACCTCGGCGGCCAGCCGGCGAACGTCGCCGTCTACGTGGCCAAGCTAGGTGGGCGCTCGGCCGTGATCTCCAAGGTCGGCGCGGACTACTTCGGCGAATACCTTGAGGAGCAGCTCGGGCGCCACGGCGTCTCGACCGAGGCGCTGCGCCGCACCGGGGAGGCCGCGACCACCAACGCCTTCGTGACCCGGACCGTCGGCGTCCCGGACTTCCAGGTCAACCGGGGCGCGGACGCGCTGCTGAACATCCGCGAGGTCCCGGACGAGCTCGTCGAGCGCGCCGGGGCGATCCACACCTCGGCCTTCGCCCTCTCGCGCGACCCGCAGCGGCTCGCGGTGCGGCGCGCCATGAGGCTCGGCGCCCGTCTCGGCAAGCTGGTCTCCCTCGACCCCAACTACGACCCGCGGGTCTGGCCTGACAGAGAAGAGGCCTGGGAGGTGCTCGCCGAGGTTCTACCCTACGTCGACATCGTGAAGCCCTCGCTCGAGGATGCCAGGCGCCTCTTCGACCCCAACCTGGACGACGACGCGCTGGAAGAGGCCTGCCTCGAAACCTTCCACGACCTGGGCGCCGACACCGTCATAGTGACCCGCTCCGGCGGCGTCGTAACGGTCTCGGACGGCTCGTCCGTCGAACACGTCGGGCCGCTGCCCAAGGTAAGGGTCGAGAACGTCACCGGAGCCCGCGACGTCTTCTGGTCGGCGCTCCTCGTCGCCCGCCTCGACGGCAAAGGCTGGCAGGAGTGCGTGCGGTTCGCGCACGAGGTCGCCACCCTCAAGCTCGAGGCCGAGGGCCACGTGGAGCGCATGATCGACCGGCACGCCCTCTACGGGCGGCTGGAGACCCCGGCCGAGCACCCGGCATGAGCCGGGGTTACGGGCGCAAGATAACCGACCTGCCCTCCCTCGTAGAATCTCTGCCGCCCGGGGACCGCGCAACCACTCGGCGCATCTTCGACATCGGCACCACGACGGGCCGCCTCGACCCGCCGGAGGCGATGCGGGCCTGGATCGAGAAGTCCTTCGGCTCGGTGGACGCGGTCTTGCGGCAGCGGATAGTGAAAGTAACCAACCGCGTTACCCTCGACGGAACCCTCTTCAACGGCTTGCGAGCCTCCCGCCCGCTAGACACCGGCGTGAGCGTCGACCTCGAGCGCGAGATAGCGGCGACGGAGGGAGACCCCTTCTGCCGTCCCGAGGAAGGCACCCCGGCCGACGTCTTCGGGAGGGTGCGCGGCGAGCACTCGATAACCGCCTCCAACGTCGCCAAGTACGACGGCTTCCACGGCGTCGTAGTCTTCGACGACCACAACCCGCTCCGTCTGACCCCCGAGAAGGTCTCCGATTACGTCGCCGTCGGCCTCGAGTGGTGCCGCAAGGCACTCGAAGCGGATCCCGAAGCGAAGTACCCCTTCCTCATGTGGAACTGCCTGTGGCGCGCCGGCGGCTCCATCATCCACGGGCACGCCCAGGTGACCGCCACCCGCGGCACGCACTACCCGAAGGTCGAGCACCTCAGGCGCGCTGCTACGCGCTACCAGGCGGAGCACGCCTCCGACTACTTCGAAGACCTGTACCGCGTGCACGAATCTCTGGGTCTCGCCGTCCCGGCCGAGGGCGAAGTCCGGGCCTTCGCCAGCCTCTCGCCCATCAAGGAGAAGGAGCTGGTTGTTGTCGGCGGGAGCCCGGAGGACGAGGACCTCCGCCGGACGGTTGGCGCCCTGCTCAGGGACTACGTAGACGCCCTGGGGGTCAGGGCCTTCAACATCGCCTTCTACATGACCCCGCTCGCCCCGGTGGAGGAGGACTGGTCCGGCTTTCCGACGGTCGTGCGCATCGTGGACAGGGGGGACCCGGCCAACCGCACCTCGGACTTCGGGGCGATGGAGCTCTACGCCGCCTCCGTGGTCGCCTCGGATCCCTTCCGGGTGGCGGACGCCTTGCGAGATTCGTAGCTCCGCTCCCCCACCCCGGCTCACGAAAAGATCACCCATTTGGGGGATGCGCTAGCACCCCCCGGGGATAATCATTCGGGCACTGCTGGCGAGCAAGGAGGAGAACGGTCGTGGAACATCTGCCCCCGCGTGTGGTAGGACCCGAAGACGGAAGGGCCGTGGATTTCGGTTCTTTCGGTGTCCGGTTCATGGTCTGGAGCGAGGAATCCGGCGGGGGGTTCTCCCTCGTCGAGCACCCGATCCCACCCCGGACGCTCGTCGCGCCGATGCACCGCCACGCCAACGAGGACGAGTATAGCTACGTGCTGGAGGGGCGCATGGGGGCGCAGCTCGGAGACGAGGTGGTATATGCGGAGGAGGGAACCCTGGTCTTCAAGCCCCGCGGCCAGTGGCACACGTTCTGGAACGCCGGCGACGGGCCGTGCCGGATACTCGAGATCATCTCCCCCGGAGGGTTCGAGCACCTGTTCAAGGAGATGGCCGATGACCCGGAAGCGATGGACGGCGAGACGGCCGCGGCGCTCGACGCCCGGTACGGCCTGGAGGTGGACTACGATAGCATAGCGCGCCTGTGCGAAGAGCACGGTCTCGCCTTCCCGATGGAGGAGTGAGGTCGGAGTCGGGGGCGGTATCGACGCCTAGCCGGGCAGCTCTGCCCTGTCCCCCACCTCGACCCCGCGCTCCTCGAAGAAGCCCCGGTTGACCTCCAGAGCATACCGGGCGGGCTCAGCGGAGACGTAGTGGGGCGGCACGTCGTCCAGGGCCTTCATGTCCTGGATGTCCACGATGCGCCCCTCCGAGTCCAGGTATGCGATGGAGAGCGGTATCAGGGTGTTCCTCATCCAGAAAGACCGCTCGTCCTCCTCGGGGAATACGAAGAGCATCCCGCGATCCTCCCCCAGCGCCGTCCGGTCCATGAGACCCCGCGCCTGTTCCTCGGGCGAGTCGGCGATCTCGACCTGTACCTCTACCTCACCTTCATTCGAATCGATTGCCACCGTGCGAAGGCCCGCAACGTCCGAGCTGGCGGCGGCTTTGCCCGAGGCGTTGGCCCCCGATGAGGAGTTCGCGTTATCGCCGGAGGATCCATCGCACCCGGCGATGAGCAGCGCTAGCAAGAGATAGACCGCGAACCTCCTCACCGCAGCACGAACTCTATCCGTTTGTTCTGGCGGCCCTTGCTCTTGTGGCCTGTGATCTCTACGCGGCCGACCTCGCCGGTGTTGGCGACGTGGGTGCCTCCGTCGGCCTGGGTGTCGAGACCTTCGATCTCGACGATCCGGATCACGCGCACCCGTTCCGGCACCAGGTTGACCTGGGTGCGGATGAGATCGGGGTTCTCGAGCGCCTCCTCGCGCGGGAGCTCGTAGACCTTGACCGGCCGCTCAAGGGCAAGCGCGTCGTTCGTGAGACGCTCGATCTCCCCGACGACCTCGGACGTCCACTCTCCCGGAAAGGAGAAGTCCATGCGGGCGCGGTCGGCGCGCATCTGGCCGCCCGTGACCTTGGCCTCGAAGTTCTGCCAGATCACGCCCGACAGCACGTGCAGGGCGGTGTGGTGGCGCATGTGGCCGTAACGTCTCTCCCAGTCGAGCTCCCCCTTGAGCTCCCGCACCGTCCCGGGGATCGGGTTGTCCAGCACGTGGACGACCTCGCCCCCCTGACGCCGCGCGTCCACGACGGACGCCCGGACGGGCCCGATCCCCAGCGTTCCCTTGTCCGGAGGCTGGCCCCCGCCGCCGGGGTAGAAGGCGGTGCGGTCCAGGACCACCTCGCGGCCGGAGAGGCTCACGATCCGGGCCTCGAATCCCCTGAGGTAGGAATCACCGAGAAAGAGCTCTTCGGTCACAGCGGCAGGGTACCGCGCTGTCGGTTCCTGAAGGTGACGACCTCGCGGTAGCCGACGTCGCGGACCAGGGGCAGGCTCTTCTCGTAGCCCATCCCGACCTCGTTCGCGGCGTGGGCATCCGAGGAGAGGATGATGGGCACGCCGCGGCGGTGGAACATCTCGAGCAACTTCCTGGAGGGGTAAATCTCGCCCACAGGTTTACGTAGCCCCGCGGCGTTCACGTCCACGACGACGCCGGAGGCGGCCACGGCGTCGGCTGTCTCCTCCAGCATGCCGGTAATGTCCCTGTTTGGGAAGTGGCGGAAGATCTTGATCAGGTCGGGATGGCCGAGGACCTCGAAACGTCCGCAGAGCGCGGCCTCGCGCACGTTGGCGTAGTAGGCTTCGTAGAGGTCATAGGTGTCCCACCTGTCGTAGATGGTCTGGTCTGTCGTGCGGTCTATCTCGTCGCCCGTTACCCTGTGGACGCTACCGATCACGTAGTCGTACGGAAGTGCGGTCGAGTCGTGGTCCATCCGCTCCTCGTTGCCGGGGACGAAGTCTATCTCTATCCCCAGGCGCAACTCGACGTCGCTCGAGAGCTCGCGAGCTTCCTGGAAGGCGGCCAGGTCTATCTCATCCAGGTAGCGGTCGTGCTCCGTGATCCCCATCTGCCGGATGCCGCGTTCGTTGGCGACCTCGCAGTAGGCGAGGATGTTCTCGACCGTCATCGGCCTATCGCCGTGGGCGACGACGTGCAGGTGGTAGTCGATCAAGCGTCTCCTAACGGAATGGTAACGTCCAACCCTTTTATCTTATAGGATTAGCGCCATGCTTCACGAGAGGAGGGGCCAGGACGTTGGCTAGGGCGATGTACGTGCTGACGATAGTGTTCACCTTGGGCGTGGTCGCCGCCGAGCTATTGCACGCGCCGACCCTCGTCATCTTCGTCGTCTCGGCCCTCGCCCTCGTCGGGCTCGCGTGGGTGCTGGGGCAGGCCACGGAGTCCCTCGGGCACCACTCGGGGCCGCGCATCGGGGGCGTCCTGAACGCCACCTTCGGTAACGCCGCGGAGCTGATCATCACGATCTTCGCGCTCGCGGCTGGCCTCACCACCATCGTGAAGGCCTCGATCATCGGCTCGATCATCGGCAACGTGCTGCTCGTGCTCGGGGCCAGCCTGCTCCTGGGCGGGCTCAAGAACGGCACCCAGTCCTTCTCGACCACGATAGCCGGGATAAACGCCTCTATGCTCGGTATCGTGGCCGCCGCGCTCGCGCTCCCGACCATCTTCGCGAGCACCAACCCCGGCCCCACCCCCACGACCCTCAGCGTCGAGGTCGCCGTGGTGATGTTCGTCCTCTACGTGCTGTACCTGGTCTTCTACCTCCGGAGCCCCGAGGGCGGCGTGGCGACCGGGGAAGGACACGCGCCGTTCGGTAGGAGGGCCTCCCTCGTCGTGCTCCTCGTGTCTACGGCGGCCGTCGCCTACTCGTCCGAGGCGTTCGTCGGCGCCATAGAGCCGCTCACCGAAGTGTACGGGATCTCCGAGCTCTTCGTCGGCGTCATCATCGTGCCCATAGTCGGCAACATCGCCGAGCACGTGGTGGGGGTCCAGATCGCCTACAAGAACAACATGGACTTCTCGATGGCCATCTCCCTCGGCTCCTCCATCCAGGTCGCCCTCTTGGTCACCCCGATCCTGGTCTTCCTCGGCCCGTTTCTCGGCCATCCCCTGACGCTCGTGTTCACCCCCCTCGAGCTCGGCGCCCTCGGAGCCGCGGTCGTGGTCACCGGCTTCGTCGCCCTCGACGGCAAGTCCAACTGGCTGGAGGGCGCGATGCTCTGCGGCGTCTACGTAATCTCCGCCATAGCCTTTTTCTTCTCGTAGGACCAAGCCACCGCTCACCGCGACGATCGTTGGCCAGGGCGTCCGGCGCGGGGTGCTCGTGGATAAGGCCGCCGTGCCCGCCGCGGCGACGGGTAGCGAGGCGCGCTCGAACGTCCTCCTCGCGACGGCCAGAGGTATCCCAAGTACGTGTCGGTTACCGTGATCCCCGAAACGTCGACGTCTTGGTCGAAAACGAAGGCCATCTTGCGAACCGTCCCGTGGGCCGCGCCGCAGACCGCGCGCCAGAGCGCCGACGGCGGCGCAGGATCGAACCGTATTCTCGCAATGCAAGGTAACGGAACCGCGAGCACGATCGCGCGAGCGTGCGTCGAACCGCTACCCCCCTCACACTCCCAGCGTATCTCGGCGCTCTTGGCGTCGCCGTCCTACCGGATCTCAGTAACGGGGGCGGAGTACCGGATCTTTTGGCCAAGTTCGGCGGCGAGCGCCCTGGAGATGCTCCCCGCCCCGCCCCCAGTACTCGCCGCCCTTTCCGACACCGCCCTTGGTTTTCAGCTTCACGGCGTAGGAGTAGAACGACATGCGGTCCACGAGAAAGCGGGCCGTCGCCTTGCGGTCCTCGGCGGGGTAGAGCTCCACCGCGTTCGGATCCATCTCCTGCCCAAGGCGCGCGAGCCCGACCACCTGCTAGACCGCTCCTCTTCGCTCCCCGCAGCCGCACCCCGCGAGCTCAGTGGTACGGCGGACGAGTGCCTCGAGCCGCCGGAGCTCAGCCTCTTCGTCAACACCGAAGCGGTGAACGCTCGGCGCGAGCAGGTATTGGTCTCGCAGGACCAGGGCGAGCCGGAGCAGGCCGCTAGACTCAGCGCCTCGTTCGACGCCGCGTTCCAGGGCAACGCGACACGACCTCAGGTAGAGGAACCAAGACGCGGCATCGCCGCGGCAAATGATCTCCTCTATTTCCTCGCTCTCACCCCCGGTGCTGCGCCCGTCGGCAGCTTCAATGAGAGCAGGCACCAGGCGCTCGACTTCCGGCGTAAGGAAGAGCCATGCGTCCCGCCCCGTCACGTCACTTCACGTTCCGTCGCGACACCTTCGGGCGATCCCCGATCGTCCCGGGCGCGGTCTTCCTCAGGGATGGCGCTCCGGACCAGGTTCTGGAACTTGGCGACCGAGCCCTCAATCTCGTCGTTGAGGATACCCCTCTGATACGAGGGGGCGGAGAGCCCAACCTGGACGCGGTCCGTTAGCTGCGTATCCTCGTCCATTACGTCGCGCTGCAGACGGTGGCACAGGTACCGCGCGAGTCGATCGCGGAGCGTGGCCGTGGGATCCACGAGCGTCATCGTGATCGCCACGGTGCTGTTCAGGCTGGTCGGCAGGAGTTGCCAGGTATCTATGTGGTGCGGGTAGATCTCGAAGAACGTCGCCGGCCACATGTGGATGTTGCCCCAGCCCTCGTGGAACTCGGCGGGCATATTGGGCATAGGGCGCGCCAGTCGCTGGTAGAGCCGCTCGGAGAGGACCTTGGACGGCTTCTTTCGCAGCGGCACCGACGACCACTCGCCGTGCGCGGCGTACTCACCGTCGGTGGCCTTGACGTCGAGAAGCCGCACGAGGCTAGGGTGGCTGACCGGGACGTGGTAGTCCTCGAGGTAGTTGTCCGCGAGGACCTTCCAATTGGCCCGATACTCCTCCTTGTAGCGGCTGCCGTGCGGCCCGCGGGACTCGCGCCAGGGCAGAAGGGACGTCCGCCAGTTCGCGGTGTAGCGATGCACGACGCGTCTCTCTAGGTTGAGTGACCGCAGAAAATCGCCCATGTCCCCGAAAACGTCCTCGATCGGCGGGGCTTCGGGATCGGTGCTCACGAAGATCAAACCGGCCAGCTCCGCGACCCCGAACTCCGGCAGGCGCACGGCGTCGCGGTCAAACGACCGGAAGCCCCGGGCCTGGGGTGCCGCGGCAAGCGCGCCGTCGAGGCGGTAGGTCCAGGCGTGGTACGGGCAGCGCATGACCTTGGCGCAGGTGCCCGTTCCCTCCAGGACCAGCGACGCCCGGTGGCGGCACACGTTCGAGAGGGCGCGCAGCCTTCCGTCGTCGTGACTGCGCACCACCACTACGGGCTCGCGTCCTACCATGATCGTTACGTACCCGCCGGGCTTCGCGACCTCAGAGCCGTGCCCCGCCAAAGTCCAGGCTGTCCCGAAGACCTCGTCCACCTCCCGCTCGTATAGCGCGGGGTCGTGGTATGCGCGATCCGGCAGCGTGTACACGGGTCCGTCGGGCATGGTCGGCCTTTCCTGGTTGACTGCTTAATTGGTAAATGCTTAATTAGCAAATGTTAGCATCGCGACATTAGAGGAGTCAAAGGGGGAAACCACTTGCACCCCACGCGCGATGCTCGACGAGCGAGCCTGGGCGGACGGCCGATAAGCCGAAGGGATTTCCTTGAGGTGTCGGCCTCGGCGGCGGTCCTACTGGCGACGGGGTGCGGCAGCGGGGTCGCGTTGGTGGACCCCGACGATCCGGAGCTCAGACCGGCGGAACCGCCGGCTCCCTCGGAGGACGCGGTCAAGGACGACCGGCTGTTGCTCTTCAACTGGGAGCAGCATCTGGCTCCCCCGGCTCGGGCTGAGATCGTACGCGGGCTTGATCATCCTCTACCTGCTGGCGCCGGTGATGGTGGTGGTGCTGTTCTCCTTCAACGACTCTCGCTCGTTGCAACAGTTCCAGGGCTTCTCGCTGCGCTGGTACCACGACTTCCTCGGCGACGAGGCCCTGCGAAACGCGCTCTTCGTCTCGCTCAAACTCGGCGGCATAACGATGATCGGATCGACCGTCCTTGGGCTCCTGCTGGCCTTCGGGCTCAGCAGGCTCGGCGGGCGCCTAGTGAGCGCCCTGGACGGGCTCTCGCTCGTGCCGATGATCACCCCGGACATCCTTTTTTGCGTGGCGCTGCTCATGGGCTTCACGCAGCTCTTCCTGGTCTCCCCCTCGTTCCTGACACTAGTCATCGGGCACCTCACCCTGACGTTCACCTACACCACGATCGCGATCCGTGCCCGGCTCCTCTCGCTGGGACCGGAGCTCGAAGAGGCCGCGATGGACCTGGGAGCGTCGAGGCCGCGCGCCATCTTCCTGGTGGTGTTGCCTAACCTCCTGCCCGCCATCGCGGCCTCCGCGCTACTCGCGTTGGCGATATCGCTTGACGACTTCTCCATTAGCCTCTTCAACTCCGGCCAGGGTTCTCAGCCGCTCCCGGTGAAGATTTGGTCTCAGGTCCGGTTCGGGGTCTCTCCGACGATAAACGCCATCTCCACGGCCATCCTCGTCTTCACGGTCTCGGTTCTGCTCCTCGCCCTGACGATCCCACGCCTCCTCGGTCGCCTGCGCCGTCGAGGCGACGATGGACTATCCGGCTGGGGCGACGCCTTCTGATGCGATAGATGGCTTCGTACGTCGGCACGAACCGCCAACACGGTTCCGTATGCCGGGCGACGTGTCGCCGCCGTCACCGGGCCGGAGCATGCGACTCGAAAGCCGGCGCGGGGGACGACACGCTAGCGCACTCGGCGACCAGGCGCGTCGCGGCGCGGCTCATGACGCCCGAGTGCGCCCGAATGTGCGACGCTGGGGGCTCTCGCAAGCTCTTATATACCCGGGCCTCGATGGCGAAGCGGTACGCTTCGGAGGTGGCGAATCGCTGCGCGGACCGTTGCCTGCAGGTCTTCGCCGGGCGCGGTCATGTGCGCTCCTGCGAAGTCGAGCGATTCGATCGGGATTTGCGGGTGTACCACATCTGGGAAGGAACCAGCGAGATACGGCGTCTTGTCGTCGTCAACGCGCCGCGCGAGCGCGGGGTCGAGGCGGTGCTCCCGGACGAGTCGTCGGAGGGCGGGAGGCATACGAATGCTCGGTGAGTCGCCCGGCAAGGCCGCGAATGATGCGCGGGGTTCCGTGAGTTTGCGGCAGGTGCAGAAGCGCTTCGCAGACGTGCACGCCGTGAAGGGCGTCTCGTTCGACGTGCGAAGCGGCGAATTCTTCTCGCTGCTGGGGCCTTCGGGTTGCGGCAAGAGCACCATGCTGCGTATGGTTGCGGGCTTCAACGAGCCGACCTGGGGCGACATCCTCATAGACGGGGAGCAAAACTACGCCCTGTTCCCGCACCTTAGCGTCGAGTCCAACGTCGGCTTCGGCCTCCGGCGACTGGGCGTCGAGAAGCGCGAGAGGAAACGGCGCGTCGGGGAGGCCCTGGATCTGGTGCAACTGGAAGGGTATGGAAGGCGCAAGCCGTGGCAACTCTCCGGCGGCCAGCAGCAACGCGTCGCGCTCGCTCGGGCCATCGTGAACATGCCCGCGGTGCTCCTTTTGGACGAGCCGTTGGGGGCGCTCGATCTCAAGCTCCGCAAGCAATTGCAGGTGGAGCTCAAGCAGATACAGCGTGAAGTGGGGATAACCTTCGTCTACGTCACCCACGACCAGGAGGAGGCGCTCACGATGAGCGACCGCCTGGCGGTAATGAACGAGGGCGAGATCGAGCAGATCGGCACGCCCGAGGACATCTACGAGCGGCCCAAGACGCCGTTCGTGGCCGACTTTATCGGGGTCTCCAACCTGCTCGAGGCGCGGGTGGTGGGGCGCGACGGCGACCGGCTGGCTGCCAGGCTCGCAGACGGCACGGAGTTGACCGGCGAGGCGGCGGTCCCCGGCCTCGCCATCGAAGCCGATTGCTTCGTCATGATCCGGCCCGAAAAGCTCGGCCTGTACCAGCACCACGAGCCGCCGGACCATTGCGCATCGCCGCTGCGAGGCGTCGTCGCCGAGAAGATTTACCTCGGCACGACGACGCAGTACGTCGTCGTGCCGACGCGCGGAGACCAGAGATTGGTGGTGCTCGAGCAGAACAGCGACAGGGCGACGACGTCCACGCTCTGGCAGCCGGACGACGAGGCCCTGGTCTCGTGGAGCGCCGAGCACGTGCTCGTGATGGACGGTCGGGCCATACCGGTTCGCGTGGAGAGGCCCGTGGCTCGCAC
Organism: uncultured Rubrobacteraceae bacterium; assembly: GCA_963800975.1. GTDB lineage: Bacteria > Actinomycetota > Rubrobacteria > Rubrobacterales > Rubrobacteraceae > JALYGY01. The sequence continues at coordinate 1,204,258 of CAWDDB010000008.1, forward strand.
CCCAGCGCCGTCTTCGAGGCCGACGTGACTCGGGACGGAGAGGGCTAGGCCGTGCACTCTGCGGCAGAGCTCGCAAGCAGGATCTTCGGATTCGCTGTGGTTTCTCGGCCACCCCCTGACGCTTGTTTTCACCCCGCTCGAGCTCGGCGCCCTCGGCGCCGCGGTCGTGGTTACGGGCTTCGTGGCCCTCGACGGCCGCTCGAACTGGCTAGAGGGCGCCATGCTCTGTGGCGTCTACGTCATCTCCGCCATCGCCTTCTTCTTCTCATAGGAACCCGATGGCTACCCAACCCGGCTCTCGTGCCAATCTTGAAGGTCGTCCTGTTCGAAGGTCGGCCCGAAACGCACGCTTGTGACCCGCAGTTCTAGCGCGCCATGTCTCACTTCGGGCGTTCATTTCTGACGCGCGCCCGCATAGAATGACCGGCGTAGGGGTTCGGCCGGTAGCGTGGCCTAACGCCGACTCGAGTGGCAGGCCGACGGGCCTTGCCGCACGGGGAAGTCGGGCCAAGGGAGAGGACAGCGAAGTGCGGAACTCGGATACCGTCCAGGCGATGACGCCGAGCACTCAGTCCGCCGAGAATCGTGCGAGCCGCAGAGCGGTCGGGGCTGCGATCGCCGCGTTGGCTTGCGCCCTGCTCCTCTCGCTCTCGATCGCCGGGGCCGAAGCGCGTCCTGCCGCAGGGTTCATGGCCGTAGACGGCGCTCCGAGCATCGGCGACCCCTACTTCCCGCATCTCGGCAACTCCGGGTACGACGTCGAGAGCTACGATATCGAGTTGCGGATAGACCCCGGGCGTCATCTAGTACGAGGGAATACCAGCATCGAACTCACGCCAACCGTCGCGCTGCGCACCTTCACGTTCGACTTCGCCGGCTTCGAGGTTACGAGCGTAGAGGTAGGCGGGGTTCCTGCCCGCTTTGAGCGTGAGCAAAGCAAGCTGCGCATCGAACCCGACCAGCCGCTTGCCAAAGACCGCAGTACCGTTGTGCAGGTCGACTACGAAGGGAAACCGCGGAGACTACAACCGGACACCGGTTGGATCTGGTTCCGCGGCGGAGGCGCGCTGTTTTCGCCGCAGCCATCCGGAGCGAGGACCCTCTTCCCGTGCAACGACCACCCACGGGACAAGGCCACCTTCGCCTTCGACATGACCACCCCGGAAGGCGTGACCGCCGTCGCCAACGGCCTCCCGAGCAGCCGGTCCGCACCGGACAGGGATACCGAGCGCGTGGTGTGGGTCGAGCCAGTGCCGTTCCCCACGTACGCCGCCGTGGTCGCCGTCGGGAATTTCCGGCTGTCTCGGGAGACGGGAGCAAGTGGGCTGCCGATCATCAACGCCCTTCCGCCGCAGAAAGCCGGGCGCCTCGACGAGCGCCTCCGGCGCCAGGGCGAGATCGTCTCGGTCCTGGAAGACCGTCTTGGGCCATACCCGTACTCCAGCATCGGAGCGATCGTCACGACCGAGTCTCAGCCTGACGCCATGGAGGCTGCGAGCCGGCCAACCTACCCCGGCGTCCGTTGGGCGCTAGGGGGCAAGGACTTCGAGCAGGTGGTGGCGCACGAAATTGCCCACCAGTGGCTCGGCAACGTGGTCTCCATCGAGTCGTGGCAAGACATCTGGCTCAACGAAGGGTTCTCCACCTACGGCGAGCTGCTGTGGATCTCCCACAAGCGCGGGGTGCCGATCGGCAAGCTCTTCAGGCGTGACTCCGACGTGTTCGGCTACTCCAAGAGCATGAAGAAGGTTCCCCCAGGAGACCCTGGCCCCAGGCGCATCTTCGACGTTTCCGTCTACAACCGTGGCGCGCTCACCCTGGAGGCGCTGAGACGCACGGTCGGCGACGAAACCTTCAATGAGATCCTGCGCCGGTGGGTGGAAGATTACCGGGGCGAGAATGCGACCACCGAAGATTTCGTGCGTCTCTCGGAGTCGATCTCCGGCCGACAGCTCGACGGCTTCTTCCAACGTTGGCTCTACGAGAAAGGGCTCCCGCCCCTCCCCTAGGGTTCAGCCGCTCCCGGCAGCGACACCGTATATTGGGGGCGCGGCGGGCACGTTGCGGGGAGGGATCACGCGCCCAAAGCTTGCGCTGTCTCCGGTTTTGCGCTAGACATTACGTGCACCTCATACCGCACGGGGAGATCCAAGCGTGGCGACCCCTCAGCGAACGGTAGCCGGGATGCGCGACCCGTGGCAGGGCGCGGCTCCCGGAGGAAAGCCGGAAGCCGTGCACATCTGGCTACTCGGCGGCTTCCGCGTGTCGGTTGGCCCCCTGATCATCGAGGACAGGGAGTGGCGACTAAAGAAGGCCGGTGGCGTAGTCAAGCTACTCGCCCTTACGCCGGGACACCGGCTGCATCGTGAGCAGGCGATGAACCTGCTCTGGCCCGAGCTCGGGCCAGGAGCGGCGGCGAACAACCTGCACCAGGCGCTGTACTCCGCCCGCCGAGTCCTCGACCCCACCCCGTCCACCCCTTCCCGCTACCTGCGCCTGCAGGACGAGTGGCTCGCCCTGTGCCCGGACCAGCCGCTCTGGGTGGATACGGATGCCTTCGAGGAGGCCGAAGCCACGGCCCGCGGTACCAGAGACCCGGCAGCATACCGGCTGGCTCTAGACCTGTACGCAGGCGACCTGCTGCCCGACGACGGCGCGGAACAGTGGACGTCGGAGAGAAGGGAGAGCCTGCAAAGATCCTACCTCACGCTGCTCGTGGAGCTGGCCAGGCTGCACGAAGAACGCGAGGAACCCGGGCCCGCCATCCAGGCGCTCGAGAGGGTGCTGGCGGACGAGCCTGCGCACGAAGGGGCCCACGCAGGCTTGATGCGCCTTCACGCCCTGGGCGGGCGGCGCCCTCAGGCCCTGCGCCAGTACGAGCGGGCGCAGGAGACCCTGTCCGGAGATCCCGGGCCGGCCCTGCGGCGCCTCAGGTGGGAGATCCTGACCGGGGCCTTACCGCCCGCCGGCTCGCCGCCCCCCGAAGTCGCCGCACCAGAAGTACTGTCTCCCCAGGCCGGGGGCGGAAGGCACAACCTGCCGCCGTCGCACACCAGCTTCGTGGGGCGTGAGAGCGAAGCGCTGGAGGTCAAGCGGCTCCTCTCCGGTACCAGGCTCCTGACCCTCACGGGTACGGGAGGCTGCGGCAAGACGCGTCTAACGCTGGAGACGGCGAAGGATCTGGTGGGGGATTACCCGGATGGGGTTTGGCTCGTGGAGCTGGCCGCGATCCAGGACCCGGCGCTCGTGCCGAGGGCCCTCGCCGCGGCGGTCGGCGCGCGCGAGCAGCCGGGGCGACCGCTCGAGGACACGCTCGTGGACTCGTTGCGGTCCAGCCGCATGCTCGTGATCCTCGATAATTGCGAGCACCTCGTGGATGCGTGCGCCGGGCTCGTGGACACGCTCTTGAGCTCGTGCGGGGGCGTGCGTGTCCTGGCCACCAGCCGCGAGCCGTTGGGCACCTGGGATGAGGTCAACCTGGTGGTGCCCTCCCTGGCGATGCCGCCCGCGAGCCCCGTGCCTCCTGCAGAAGAGCTGCCCAGGTACGAGTCGGTCAGACTCTTTATGGAGCGGGCGCTCGCTCGGCAGCCGACCTTCGTGCTAACGCCCGGTAACGCCGAGGCCGTGGTCGAGGTGTGCAGGAGGCTGGAAGGGATTCCCCTGGCCATCGAGCTGGCAACCGCGCGCATGACCGTCCTGAGCGTAGAGCAGGTCGCCGAGCGTCTGGAGAACTCCCTCAAGCTATTGGCCACGCGCGAGCTGACGTCGGTTCCCCGCCAGCGGACGCTGGAGGCGACCCTGGACTGGAGCTATGAAGTGCTCGCGCAGCCCGAGCGGCGGCTGTTCGGGCGGCTGTCGGTGTTCGCCGGGGGTTGGACGCTCGAGGCCGCGGAGGCGGTGGGGGCGGGCGACGGCTTAGGCTGGGGCGAGGTCCTGGATCTGCTCTCCGGTCTGGTCGACAAGTCGCTCGTGGTGGCCGAGGCGGGCAAGGAGGGTACGCTTCGGTACAAGATGCTTGAGCCCCTCCGCCAGTACGCACGGGAACGTCTGGAGGCGAGCGGGGAGGCGGACGCCTCCAGACGACGTCATGCCGGCTGGTTCCTCGCGCTGGCCGAAAGGGCGGATCCGGGCCTGAGGGGACCGCGGCAGGTCCTGTGGTTGGAGAGGCTAGACACGGAGCAGGACAACCTGCGGACGGCGATGGCGTGGCTGCTCGAGAAAGGAGATCTGGAGACGGTCGCGAGGCTCGGGTGGGCGCTGTGGCTATTCTGGTGGATACACGGCCACTTCACCGAGGGGAGATGGTGGATGGAGGAGGCCCTGGCGATGGGCGTCGCCATGTCGGCGTCTTCCAGGGCAAGGATCCTACTGGCCGCAGGCACGATGGCAGACGGCCAGGCCGACCGTCCCTCGGCCAAACGGATGTTCGAAGAGAGCCTCCGTTTGTTCAAGGAACTGGATGACAAGCTAGGAGTTGGGTTGGCGGTGAGTGGCGGTGGCCTCGTGGCGGTCGGTCAGGGGCGTCACGAGCGGGGGATCCGCCTTCTCCAGGAGGCTCTGGACATCTTCCTCGAACTGGATAATAGATGGTACGCATCTGTGATGCTCAGTTTCCTGGCCGCGGGGTGGCTCGGTCAGGGAGACCACGACCGCGCGAAGCGGCTGGCGGAGCGCGGACTGGCGCTGGCGCGGGAGGTAGGCAACACGCAATCTACCTCAATCGCGTTCTATGTCGGAGCGACCGTGGCGCAGGCCGAGCGCGACCACGGGCGCGCGAGGCGGTTGCTCGGGGAGGGGCTTGCGCTCGCGGCCAAGTCGGGAGACGAGACCAACGTAGCCTTCTGCCTGGAAGGGCTGGCGGCCGTCGCCGCCTCACAGCGCAGGATCGTGCGCGCCGCACGTCTGTGGGGCGCCGCGGAGGCACGTCTCGAGGCGATCGAGACCACGGCGTACGTCTACGCGCCCGACCGTTCCCTTTACGAAAGCCAGGTGGCCGCCGCGCGCGACCAGCTAGACGACGAGGCGGCGTGGGACGCAGCCTGGACGGAGGGACGGGCGATGACGCCCGAACGAGCCCGAGAGTACGCCCTCGCAGAGCAACCGGATCCTCCTGCGCTCGGCCCCGTGCCAGACCAGCAACCGGCCAACGAACCGGCGGAGATACTCACCCACCGCGAGCAAGAGATAGCGCTCCTCGTCGCTCGTGGGTTGACCAACCGCCAGATCGCCTCCGAGCTCGTGATCTCCGAGCATACGGTTATCGCCCACTTGCGCAAGATCCGCAAGAAGTTGGGGGTCCACTCCCGGACCCAGATCGCCGCGTTGATCAATTGAAGAATAGCGAACAGGGAATGAAGAATTGAAGGTTAGACCGTCTAGCGCTCCAATATAACGCCAGGTACTCAAGCCAGCAATTCCGAATTCAGCATTCCGAACTCCAAATTCTCAAAGATACCTAGAACTAAGTACGCGCGAGGCCTCTCAGATAAGAGCCAGCTAAGAGACACCGGCTATGTTTGGGGTCGACGATAGGCAACGGCGTGTCGGGTCTCCCGCACCATCGAGATCCCATCGCGCCGGGTGGCGCGGTGGCCGCGAGAGGAGCGAGAAGATGGTCGGGATCCTTGTCCCACGGACGGCGCGGGCCACGGCGCTCGCCCTAGTGCTCGTATCGCTCTGCGTGTTGCTCGCGGCCGCGCCAGCGCAGGCCAAGACCTTCACCGTCGACAACACGGGCGACGCCCCTGACTACGATCCCGGTAACGGCAGCTGCGACACCAACTCCTCGATCTTCATCTTCTGCTCGCTCAGGGCGGCCATACAGGAGGCGAACGCCTACCCCGGCGCCGACACCATCAATTTCGGCATCCCCGGAACCGGCGTGCAGACCATAGAGCCCAACCCCGAGCTGCCCCCGATAACGGCTCCGGTGACGATAAACGGTTACACCCAGCCGGGCTCCAAGCCCAACACGAACGCGCAAGGGGCCATAAACGCCAAGCCGCTCGTGGAGCTCGACGGGTCCAGTGCCGGACCCCTCGGCGATGGTCTGATTGTCCAATCCTCGAGTAGCGTCGTGAAGGGGCTCGTGATCAACCGCTTCGAAGACCTGGGCATCAGGCTAGGCGGGTCCAACAATAGGGTGGAGGGCAACTTCATCGGAACCGACACTTCGGGCAATGGGGACCTGGGCAACGAAGGCCCCGGCGTGTACGTCGGTTCCTCCAACAACACCGTCGGGGGAACGGCGCCAGCCGCGCGCAACCTCATCTCTGGCAACGATGACAGGGGCATTGCGATCGTTGACGCGTCGAACAACAAGGTCCAGGGCAACCTCATCGGCACCGACAAGACCGCTACCGCCGACCTGGGCAACTCCTCTTACGGCGTGCTGATCTACAGAGCCGTTTCTCTTGCCTCCAACAACACGGTGGGGGGATCGGCCAGCGCGCGCAACACCATTGCCTTCAACGGCAGCAGTGGTGTGGGTGTCGACATTCTCGGTGCCACCAACAACCGCATCCTCTTCAACTCCATTTATTCCAATGACGAGTTGGGCATAGACCTCGGGATAGATGGACCAACCTCTAACGACACCAAGGACCCGGACACCGGTCCCAACCAACTCCAGAACAAGCCGACAATAACCTCCGCCAAGGCCACCTCCAAGAAAAAGAAGAAGCTCACCTCCATCTCGGGCACCCTCAACTCAACCCCCAACAAGACCTTCACCGTACACCTCTTCTCCAACCCTCCCGGCACCGACGAGGGCAAGACCTACCTGGGCCAGAGGACCATAAAGACCCACCAGCAGGGCAACATCTCCTTCGGGGTGGACGTGGCTCGCTCCAGGGCGCCGGTGGGGTCCGCGATAACGGCGACGGCCACCACCGTCCAGGGCAGCACCTCCGAGTTCTCGGTTCCCAGAGAGCGTGACTTAGAAGTGGCAACGAGGAGCCCCGCGAACGGGGCGTTACCAGACAGGAAGGAGCCGGTGTGATGTCAACACGGATGCGGGCAGTGGATAGGGGGAGAGGCTTGGCCCTAGCCTTCCTTCTAACGGCCCTGGTTATGGGTGTAAGCCTGCTCGCGGCCACGCCGGCGCAAGCCAAGACCTTCACCGTTGACATCGCGAGCGACGCCCCGGACAACGCGCCCGGTGACGGCAAATGCGACACGACCTCCACGATCGTGATCCTTTGCTCGCTCAGGGCGGCCATCGAGGAGGCGAACGAATATCCGGAGGCCGACGCCATACACTTCAACGTGCTCGGCGGCGGCTTGCAGACCATAAAGCCCAACGGCGAGCTGCCCTTTGTTACGGAACAGGTCACTATTGACGGCTACACCCAGCCTGGGGCGACCGAGAACACTATCGCGAAGGGCGCCACAAACGCCACGCCGCTCGTCGAGCTCAGCGGTGAAAACGCCGAGCCGTGGGCGAGCGGGCTCTTGATCAACGCGCCCAATAGCGTGGTCAGGGGGTTGGTCATCAACCGGTTCGGCTCGTTGGGTATCGCCCTCTATGCCACTGCGTCCGGGGCCAGGGTAGAGGGCAACTTCATCGGCACCGATCCCTCAGGCACCCTCGACCTGGGCAACGCCCACATGGGCGTATCCGTCACCAACTCAGCAGGGCACACCATCGGTGGCGCCTCCCCCGCCGCTCGCAATCTCATCTCCGGAAACGGCGACGATCCCTTGGAGTGCGGCGTGCGAACCATGACCAATTCGGCGTCCGTCGCGGTAACAGGCAACCTTATCGGTACGCAGAAGAACGGGACTGGCCCCCTTGGCAACCAGGGGAACGGCGTGTGTATAGATGATCCAGACGCCAGTCCGGGTGGGGGCATCGACGTCACAAACAACACCATCGCCTTCAATGGCAACGATGGAGTGAGGGTACTCAGTTGGGTCACTGGCAACCTTATCCTCTCCAACTCCATCCACACCAACGGCGCAGACGGCATAGACCTATACACAGACCTAGGGGACGACGGTGCGACCCCCAACGATCCTAAGGACCTCGACACCGGTGCCAACAACCTCCAGAACAAGCCGATCCTCACCTCCGCCACGACCTCAGGCGGGAAGACGACCATAGAAGGCAAGCTCAACAGCACGCCCAAGAGAGGTTTCCGCATCCAGTTCTTCTCGAACCCCGCCGGCGACGAAGGCAAGAAGTTCGTAGGAGAGAAGTACGTCACCACCGACGCCAGCGGGAACGCCTCCTTCAGCTTAGTCGTTCAGAAAGCGCCGGTGCCAGTTAGTCACAACGTCACGGCGACAGCCACAGGGAGGGAAGGAACCTCGGAGTTCTCGGCGCCCAAGAGCCTGACGCGACGGTAGGGACGGATCGGCACACGAGGCGGGACGACGGGCTCCTTGATCTCGCCAGGAAAGGAATCAAAGGTGAAACGGCGAGTGGTTCTACTACTGACGACGATAGTGGCGGCACTAGCCGCGTGCCTGTCGGCGCTTTCGGTGCCCGTGGAGCCTGCGGAGGCGGCATTCCCGGGATTGAACGGCAAGATCGCGTTCCACAGCAACAGGCCAACCTTCGCCAACTTTACTGGTGACTATGAGATCTTCACCATGAGCCCCAACGGCACGAACGTCAAGCAGATCACCAGCAACTTCGACGCGGACGATGCCGGGCCAGCCTGGGCTCCCGGCGGCGGTCACGTGACGTTCGCGAGCAACAGAGATGGTAACTACGAAATCTACACGATGAAGTCCGACGGCTCCCAACAGATCAACCGCTCCAACAACCCGGCGAACGACGTGTCTCCCGCTTACTCTCCTGGCAACAAGATAGCGTTCGTTTCCTATCGCGACGGCGATGCCGAGATCTACACGATGAACGGAGATGGGGCAAACCAGACCAACCGATCCAACAACCAGGCGGACGACGCGGCGCCAGCCTGGTCACCGAACGGCAAGAAGATAGCGTTCCAGAGCTCTCGGGACGGCGATTACGAGATCTTCACGATGAACCCGAACGGCACGGACATCACCAAACTCACCAAGAACGGCGCCTCCGACTCGCAGCCTGCATGGTCGCCTGACGGAACGAAGATAACGTTCTCGACTAACCGAAAAACCTTGGCTAACCTGACGGGCGACTTCGAGGTCTTCACGATGGAGGCCGACGGCTCGGGGCAGACCCAGCTCACCAAGAACAACTATGCGTACGACGTCCAGCCCGCCTGGTCTCCCTTCGGCGATCGAATAGCGTTTGAGACCAGCCGGGACGGCGATGCCGAGGTCTACACCATGAAGGTAGACGGCACCCAACAGACCAACCAATCCAACCTCCTGGCCGCCGACGGCCGCCCCGACTGGCAGCCGGTCTTCTTTAGCCTACCCTAGGACCGTGATCCTCCAGCAATGCGAGCTTCTAAACAGGTCGCCAGCCACGCCAGTGGCGGTAAACAACGGAGGTAGAGAATGACGAGGAGCGTCGACTTTAGAGCGGTGTGGGTGGGTCGGGCTACGGTGACACGCCGTGATTCTGGCTGCAATGCTTGGTCTGCTGCTGGCGGTGAGACCCGCCCACGCTGACACCTTCACCGTCAACAACGCGTCCTTCGATACGGACGATGGCGTTTGCGAGCCGTTGGGAGTGCCTGAGGACTGCACCCTGCGCGAAGCGATCAACGACGCCAACGCCGCCGGCGGGGCAGACACCATCGGCTTCGACATCCCCGGCGGCGGCGTCAAGACCATCGAGCCGAACCCGTCGGGACTGCCCCCGATAACTGGGCGGGTGACCATCAACGGCTACACCCAGCCTGGGGCTAGTCCAAATACGCTGGCACAAGGCAACAACGCCGCCCTGCTAATCCAACTCGACGGGAGCAACTCCATGAGCGACCAGGCGGGGCTGTTTATCGACGACAATGCCTCGAACACCGTGATCAGGGGCCTGATCATAAACCGCTTTGGCGCATCCGGCATCATTATTGATGGCGCAACGGGCGTGAAGATCGAGGGCAACTTCATCGGCACTGATACCACCGGCACCCAGGACCTCGGCAACGAAGTCAACGGGGTGAGCCTCAACTCCCCAAACAACGTCGTCGGGGGCGCAGTTCCCGGAGCCCGCAACGTCATCTCGGGCAACAACGAAAATGGCGTCGTCATCTCCACCAACCTCGCGAAGGAGAACAAGGTACAGGGCAACTACATCGGCACCACAAAGAGCGGGACGAGCCTTCTGGGTAACGCGCTCGATGGCGTGCTGGTTTTCACATCTGACAACATCATCGGGGGCAATACCTCGAGCGCGGCCAACACCATCGCTTTCAACGGCCAGGATGGGGTGACGGTTTGCTGTACCGGCGCCACCGGCAACCGCGTATTGCGCAACTCCATCTTCTCCAACGGAGCACTCGGCGTAGACCTGAACAGCGACGGTTTGACCCCCAACGACACCAAAGATCCAGACACGGGCGCCAACGGCCTGCAGAACTTTCCCAATCTGTCCTCCGCCAAGAACTCGGGCGGCCAAACCACCATAAAGGGCACGCTCAACAGCAAGCCCAACAAGAACTTCGTGCTCCGGTTCTTCTCCAACCCGCCCGCGGGAGCCGCCGAGGGCAAGAGGTGCATCGGCCAGAAGAGCGTGAGCACCAATCAAAACGGCAACACGGGCACCTTCACCTTCAAACCCGCCAACAAGGTCGGCGTGGGTCAGTCCATTACCGCCGCGGCCACCGATCCCAACGGCAACACCTCGGAGTTCTCGGCGCCAAGGCCGGTGACGTCGCCGCAGTGAAGATGGACCTGGAGACGTTGAACCAGTACTTGAGGAAGCTCCACGGCGACAGCCGCGTCGTCTCGATGGATCCGGAAGCAGAGATCCTCTCCATGAAGTTCTGCGGTTCGGTGGGCGGACCCTACGACGACGGCGAGATAGAGCTGACCTTCACGGCCCTGGAGGCGGTGAACCTGCCGCTGTCCCTGATCCCTCCCGTCCGGATGCACGAGGCCAACGGCTCGCAGTCGGAGTTGCTGCTGTCGAAGAACTACCGCTGGGACGACAGGACGCTCTGGATCCTCACCGACGCCGTGGGCGCGAGCTGGCACGTGTACGCCGGAAGCTACTCGGTGAAGGTGCTCCCCGTGTTCTGGAAGAGACCGTGAACACCGGCTCCGATCGGAAAATACCTGGTCTCAGATATCCCCTGCGCCGTCCAGGTAAGCATCGGTCAAGATGCGCCGGTTACGGTTGGGAGGGCCGCCACACCAGAAGTGGTGTCTCGGTAGCGAACCCGGACCTCAAGAGCACCGAAGGAGGGGGCCCGATGCGAACGGCGAGAAGCAACCCTTCCTCTCTCACCACCTGGTGCCTCGGCCACAGGTCAGTTCATCCGATCGATCTCAGACGATCAGTCCTTTGGTTGGTCACTTCCTTGTCTCCCCACGCGACAATTCTTCTGGAAGAAAGGGCGACAAAGAAAGACAGGCAGATGATGAGGCAGGGCAACACAACGGTCAGCCGTAGGTCGAGCGACCACACGGACGGGAAGGAACGGGAAACGTGATCCTGACACAGCTGCGTGCAGTGGCGAGAGAAAGAGTACTGCCTCTGGCACTCTTGTTAACGATGTTGGTCATGGCTCTGAGTCTGCTCGCGGCGAAGCCGGCCCAGGCCAAGACCTTTACCGTAACATCCGATAGCCTGGACTCCTCGGACATTGCCCCCGGCGACGGCATCTGCGACACCCTCTCGGTCCAGCTGCTCAACCCATGCACGCTCAGGGGAGCGATCCAGGAGGCAAACGCCTTCCCCGGGGCTGACAAGATCTACTTCGACATCCCGCTCGGCGGCGTCCAGACCATAAAGCCCAACGGCCCGCTGCCCTTTGTTACGGAACAGGTCACTATTGACGGCTACACCCAACCTGGGGCTACCAAGAACACCATCGAAGTGGGTGCCACCAACGCCAAGCTGCTGATCGAACTCAACGGTGAAAACGCCGGGAAGCCCTCGTCAGGGCTCGTCGTATCCGCCGGCAACTGCGTGGTGCGGGGGTTGAACATCAACCGCTTCGGCGCCAACGGCGTCTGGCTCTGGGGCAACGCGGCGGGCACCAAGATAGAGGGGAACTTCCTGGGCACGGATCCCTCCGGTACCCTCGACCGGGGCAACATCGGCAGCGGCGTGGGCAACTTCCACGATTTCGGTCCCTCCGACGTCACGGTCGGCGGCACCCCCCCTGCCGCCCGCAACCTGATCTCCGGCAACGGCGATGAAGGCGTACTTGTCGCCAATGAGAGCACGGACATGAAGGTGATAGGCAACCTTATAGGTACCCAGAAGAACGGGTCCAGCTCTCTCGGCAATACCGGAAACGGCGTGCGTATTACGGCGGACGGTGGCGTCGACATTACCGATAACACCATAGCCTTCAACGGTGAGGACGGGGTACTGATAACTTACGGCATCAATAACAGCGTCCTCTCTAACTCCATCCACTTCAACGTGGAGTCGGGCATAGACCTATGGACAGAACTAGGGGACGACGGTGCGACCCTCAATGACGATAAGGATCCGGATACGGGAGCAAACAACCTCCAGAACAAGCCGCTCTTGTCGTCCGCCACCAACTCCGGCCCCAATACGACCATCAAAGGCTCGCTCAACAGCAAACCCAACAAGCAGTTCACCGTCCAGTTCTTCTCCAACCCCGTAAGCAACGAAGGCAAGAAGTTCATAGGACAGAAGAGCTTTACCACCAACAAGAACGGCAACGTCTCTATCACCTTCTCCCCCGCGCAGAAGGTCGCCGTAGGGCAAAACGTGACCGCGACAGCCACCGATCCCAACGGCAACACCTCCGAGTTCTCCGCGCCCAGGAACGTGACGTAGGGGCAGGGATGGATCGACCACTCGCGGGAAAGGAGACGCAGTACATGACCACGACTAACCGCCCGAAGGCGGCGGCGATGCTGGCGGCGGCGCTAGCCGTGACTCTCTCGGCTCTCCTCGTGCCGTCGGGGCCCGCGGAGGCGGCGTTTCCGGGGACCAACGGCAAGATCGCCTTCCAGAGCAACAGGGTCACCCTGTTCAACCCGCAGGGGGACTACGAGATCTTCACGATCAACCCCGACGGCACGGGCCTGGCCCAGCTTACCGCCAACGACGACAGCGATCTAAATCCCGCCTGGTCCGCCGACGGAGACCGGATCACGTTCACGAGCAACAGCAACGGCGGCTTCGACCTCGACGTCTACACCATGAACCCGGATGGCTCTGGCCTCGACCAGGTCACCAATGACGTTGGAGACTCCGCCCCGGCCTTCTCACCGGATGGCTCGCAGATAGCGTTCTCGAGAGGCGTGGACGTCGTCCGGAATATCTACACGATGGGCGTCAGTGGCTCCAACCAGACAAACCGCACCAACAACCTCTCTTACGATACGAATCCCGCCTGGTCGCCCAACGGCCAGAGGATAGCGTTCGATAGCGACCGCGACGGCGACCCGGAGATCTTCACCATGGGCCCCGGTGGTGGCGGGCTTACCAAGCTAACCAAGAACAGCGCGCTCGACAACAGCCCCACCTACTCCCCCGGCGGCAATAAGATCGCCTTCTCGGGCAAACGCAGCGACGACTTCGAGATCCTCACGATGAACCCCAACGGCTCCGGCCAGACCGCCATCACGAAAAACGGCGTCGGCGACCATGCGCCGGCCTGGTCTCCCAACGGCAAGCGCATCGCGCTCACAAGGGGGACTCTCGGCGCCAGCGACGGCGAGATCTACACCATCAAGTCCACGGGCGGAGATCCCATCAACCTAACCAACAGCGCCGCGGACGACAGGAATCCCGACTGGCAGTCGAAGTAAGAAAGGAACGTGGGGGCTATGGAAATCGACACTTCCAGGACTACTAGGATTGGGAGGATGACAGGGCTCGCCGTAGCGCTCGCCCTTACCCTCGTCTCTCTCGGGATGTTGATCATGGCGAAGCCGGCGCAGGCCAAGACCTTCACAGTCGACTTCACGCCAGATCAGTCCGACTTTAATCCTGGGGACGGCACCTGCGACATCAGCTCCACGATCCTGAGCTTCTGCTCGCTCAGGGCGGCCATCCAGGAGGCAAACGACACCGCCGCGCCCGACATCATCAACTTCGACATCCCCGGTGGCGGCGTACAAACCATCAAGCCCACCAGCGAGCTGCCCCCGATAACGGCTCCGGTGACGATAAACGGTTACACCCAGCAAGGCGCTTCTCCCAACACCATCGCCCAGGGCGCCACCAACGCGACATTGCTTATACAGCTCGACGGGAGCGGGGCCGGAGGATTCGCCACGGGTCTGATCGTCAGTGCCCCGAACTGCGTCGTGAAGGGGCTTGTGATCAACCGCTTCGGTGAGGATGGCATCCGGCTCGCTTACTCTGACAGGGTGGAGGGCAACTTCATCGGCACCGACCCCACGGGCACGATTGACATGGGCAACGATGACGAGGGCGTAAGCGTCGCCGGCGCGAACGATACCGTCGGGGGAGCCACGCCCGCCGCGCGCAACCTCATCTCCGGCAACGACGATAACGGCATCCTTATCGATAACGTGTCGAACGACAAGATCCAGGGCAACCTCATCGGCACCGACAAGAACGGCACCGCCGACCTGGGTAACTCCGGGAGCGGCGTGCGCTTCTACGATGTCGCCTTGCCTGCCTCGAACACCACGATCGGGGGATCTGCCCCAGCGCGCAACACCATCGCCTTCAACGGCGAGGATGGGGTAGGTCTCTTTAGCCGACCTCGCAACTATGTCCTCTTCAACTCCATCTTCTCCAACGACGGGCTGGGCATAGACATATTTGGCGACGGCCCGACCCCTAACTCTCCAAACTCACTCGTGAACAAGCCCGTCATAACCACGGCCAAGGCAACCACGAAGAAAAAGAAGAAGCTCACGTCCATCTCGGGTACCCTCAACTCCGCCCCCAACAAGAACTTCACCATACAGATCTTCTCCAACCCTTCGGGCACCGACGAGGGGAAGACTTTCCTGGGCCAGAGGAGCGTCAAGACCAACCAGAACGGCAACGCCTCTTTCGGGATCGGCGTGCCGCGCACCAAGGCGCCGGTGGGGTCCGCCATAACCGCTACGTCCACCAACCCGACGGAAAACACCTCGGAGTTCTCGGCTCCTCGCGCGGTGAAGTAGCGAAAAGGCAGCAGGTATCGGGCATCGGGTTTCGAGCGTGCGGGAATTCCTGCCCGATATAGCCTCTCGACCCGTGGTCGATCACTTCGGGAAAGGCGTAGGATTCACCGAGCGTATCCGTTCTCTGGCAAGAAACCGATCGAGAATACCCAATTCTAAGTATCCCTGAGGCCATCCAGTTAAGAGCCAGCTAAGAGACACCGGTTATGTTAGGGGGCGAGAAATATTGCTGGCACGTTGGGTCACGTGTTCTACCGGGATCCAGGCCGTGCCAGGTCGAGTAGCGACCGCGGAAGGAGCGAAGAGATGGCTAGAATCCTTACCCCCGGGGCAACGTGGGCTCTGGCCCTGATGGTAACCGTGCTGCTAGCCCCGCTCGGAATGTTGCTCGATGCGAAGCAAGCCCACGCCGAAACCTTCGTCGTCAACTCCAAGCAGGACTTCTCGGACGTGGATCCGGGCGACGGCGTCTGCGACACCATCGACGTCCAGCTGCTCAACCCTTGCACCCTCAGGGGGGCTATACAGGAGGCGAACGAGTTCCCGGGTGCCGACACCATCGAGTTCGACATCCCTCTCAGCGGCATGCAGACCATAAAGCCCGGCGTGCAACTGCCCACGGTTACGGCTCCCGCGACCATAGACGGCTACACGCAAGGTCCCGCAAGCGAGAACACCCTGGCGCAGGGCAACAATGCGGTCTTGAGGATAGAGCTCGACGGGAGCGACGCAACCGGATCTTTGCCAGACGGGCTAGTCATAAGTGCCTCGAACAGCGTCGTGAGGGGGCTTGTGATCAACCGCTTCGGCGGGGAGGGCATCCAGCTGAGCGGGTCGAACAACAAGGTCGAGGGCAACTTTGTTGGCACGGATTCCTCCGGCCTCGGCACCAACGTCGGGCCCCAGGACCCTGGCAACAAACTCAGCGGCGTGATCATTGCGCAGGGCACAACTGGCAACATCGTGGGGGGCACCACGCCGGAGAGCCACAACATAATCTCCGCAAATAGCGGCGCTGGCGTTCGCATCTCTTCCTCGTCTTCGTCCAACTCGGTGCAAGGCAACTTCATCGGCATAGCCAAAAACGGGGGCCTGTTGGGCAACAGCCGCAGTGGGGTAGAGATAGTCGAGGCCAGCGACAACACCGTTGGTGGCAACACCGCGGGTGCCTCCAACACCATCGCCGGCAACGGTGGCGGATTCTCCGGCGGCAACGGGGTAACGGTCGTCGGGGCTGGCGCCGCCGGCAACCGCATCCTCAGGAACTCCATAACAGCCAACGAGGACCTTGGCATAGACCTGAGCAACGCGGGGCTTGGCGACGGCGTGACCCCCAACGACCCCAAGGATCCCGACGCTGGCGCCAATGGCTTGCTGAACTTCCCGGTCCTTACCTCTGCCACGAGTTCCGGCAACGAGACCACCATAAATGGCAAGCTCAACAGCAAGCCCAACAAGAACTTCGTGCTCCGGTTCTTCTCCAACCCGCCTACGGACCCTACCGAAGGCAAGAACTACATAGGCCAGAAGACAGTCTCCACCAACCAGAACGGCAACACGGGCACCTTCACCTTCAAACCCGCCAACAAGGTCGGCGCGGGTGCTCCCATAACCGCCACGGCCACCGACTCCCAGGGCAACACCTCGGAGTTCTCCAAGGCGGTGCCCGCGATGTAAAGCGGGGACGCCGAGGAACGGCGTGCCGGGCGAGGAAAGTCGCCTTCATGGAACGGAGGTGATCTGGGGCTTTCCAGACGGTCTGGGCGCAGAAGCGGCACCTCGCGTTCCCTTAAAGCATCTTCGCGCGGCGAAGCGCCGGCTAAGCGCTCCGCCGCGCGTTCGGGTTAGGGTCCGGGAGAACGCCCGCCGGCATCGAGAGCTTTCTGGAGAGCGCAGGTCCGAGCGTGACCACCAGGATGAGAGCCGCCAAAGCGTAGACGGCGGCCAGCAACCAGTACTCGCGGGCGGGATCCAACCCGACGAGGAGAAGTCCCTGGGAGAGGTTGATGGAACCGTGGAACAGGGTAGCGATCAGAACGCTGCCCCGCGTGTGGACGAAGATCCAGGTGAACAGGACCGAATATGCCACGGTCAGGAGCACGAAAGCCAGGATCGGCAGCCCGTACTGAGGCGCTCCTGGAACAAGGAACGTCGGCAGATGCCACGCGCCCCACAGCGGGCCCAGGATCAGGCTCGCGGCCAGGGCGGATCTCCCGGCGAGCAGCCGTGGTAGGGCGTAGCCACGCCAGCCCAGCTCTTCGCCGACGACCAGCACGAAGAGAACCGGCTCCAGTAACGTAAACGTACCCAGCCGGAGCTGCGTCGGCGCGCCGAGCAGGAGGTGCGCGCCCGCGGCCGTCAGCGCTAGGAGTACCGGAAGTCCCAGGACGATCACGTACCAGAGCACCCCGACACGCCACCTCACGACCCTGCCCAGCAAGTCTTTCAGGCCGGGCTTGCCGTCCGCAACGACGGTAACCACGATCGCCGCGAGCGCTGGTCCGAAGAGACCAGGTAGCCCCAGCAACGGCGACACCGCGACGAGCGGGATCACCGGCCACGTCAGAGCGTAAGCCAGGACGAAAAACACGACCAGCTGGTGACGCTTGACAAACCTCGAGGCGGCACCCACGGTCATCTTCCCATACGGGTCAGCGTGCTATTGCGGAACCTGCGCAACTTTTCGACCGGCCTAACCGTCAGGCTGGCTCGCCCGGCGCCGAGGCTGGGCCGAAGAGCCCTTGCGCATCCTGCGCACCACGTAGAGGATCACCACGTCGCAGATAGCAAGGCCCACGATGGCCGAAGGCAGCAACGTCAGCCCGCCCGCCCGGTCCCCGAAATAGAAACTCCACACGATCTTGACCAGCACCATGGCGTTGATCACGGCCAGCCCCCAGACGAGCGACCGCCTCCAGAACGCGACCGCGAGCGCCGCAAAACTTATGGGCACGAGCAAGGAGAGCAGCACCTTCCAGATCGTCCAATTGCTCGTGAGATACTCTCTCTCGACGGCCAGGAACTCGGCGGCCCCGGGGTCGACACGCGCGGGCGCGGGGAACCAGAACATGCTGGTGGCCAGCGCCACGACGGTGAGTGTGATGCCCCAGAGGCTCCGCCTGTAGGCGAAGTAGCAGAACGGCAGGATGAACAGCCCCCTGATGTACCAGCTGAGCTCGTTGTGGTGACGCGCCCACGCCCACGCGGCGAAATCGTCGAGGTTCCCCGTGGCAGCCACGACACCCAGGGCGAGAAGGACAAGCAAGATCGTCCCTATCGAAAGCATCACGTCCGTTCGCTTCACTGTTCTCCTCCTTTCAGCGGGAGGAGCCGAGACAGGAAGCGCCCGGCTCACTCGCTGCGAGCTTCGCGGGTCCTCTAACACTAGGCGGATGGCTGCGGTGTCACCCCTCCTGGTGGTATCGACGGCTCCGTCGTAGCCGGCGCGGGCGCAGGGCCGCGCCAGGCCTTCCAGTCGAAGACGACCAGCCCGATCGCAACCGCGCACCACACGCCCATAACGATCCAGCCGAGCTCGTACTGGATGCTTCCTTCCACGGAGTGTGACACTACGAGCAGGAGAATGCTGCCCGCCGTGTGATTGAAGAGCCACGCGTACCAGAACGTCACCGCCATCGTCGTCACGAGGCCGGCCACGAGGACGGACGGCCGCAAGCCGCCCTCTTCCAGGAAGAAGGTGGGCAGGTGCCAGCCCGCCACGAGCGGCGCCAGGATCATGGTGGCCAGAAGCGGCGAGTAGCCAGCTCCCTGCAGCCCCGGCAGAGCAACCCCGTTCCAGCCCGGATGCTCGCCCAGCGGCCCATCCGCCGGGTTGACCAGTCGCACCGCGAATACCATGAGGAACGTGGTCAAGGAGGTGAACGTCAGCGACGGGAGGCCTGCCCCGGCCGCGACGTTGATCCCCGCGACTGCCAGGTGGACCGCGAGCGGCAAGCCCAAGGCCGCCGCGTACCAGTACCACCTCACGCGCCAGCGGATCATCCGGGAGCCAAGCTCTCGCAGCCCCGAGAGGCCCTGGGTGAGGGGGATCACGATGAGGGCGGCGATGAGCGGCCCGGACGGCAGGAATCTAACACTCTCGATCGGCAAGAACCCCCACGAGATCGCGTAGGTCAAGATGAAGAACGTGATGAGCGGGTGTCGCTTCACCACGCTAGTGAGGCTGGACATCATCCGAGATCCTCCTTCCTGGTTGCCTGATCCGAGTGGCGAAGCTGGTCTAGCGGAGGAGCGTCCGCCTTTGCGTGGGTTGCTGCTTGCGGTATTCGGGGATGTGTAATCCGGTCGCTCTCCACCTCGCTACCCGCCCGCGCGTTCCTTTCCACCAAGTCCACCTGGCGGAAGATCTTGCCTCCGCGCACCTCCAGCGTCGTCCGGACCTGCACCCTGACGCCGTCCAGGTACTCGCATACTTCCCGGAACGTCACCCGCTCTACATCAACGGTCTCTCCCTCGATGCGGTGCGAGGTCTCCTGGTCGAAGACGGCCCGCAGGTGCTTCGCTATCTCCACCTTTCCGCGAAGCTCGAAGGCCGAGCTTTGAGGATCGCTGGCGTTGACTATCGTAAGCTCGGCCTCCTCGGCGTAGAAGCCGAGGACGAGATCCGGTTCGCACCCCTCGATGCCAAGGCGCAGTGCCTCGAAGTCCAGCCGTTCGTCGGCCTCTCGCTGCGTCATATCCGTACCTCGTTTCGCCTGGTTCTTTGGTAGGGCCTTGCTCCGCCGATGAAATCCTATGGCGCGGGAAACGGGAGCATTACGAACCCATTTCGGGTCGCCTCTTCCCGGATTCGAGGAGGAGCCAGGCCAACGGCAGGATATACAGCAACTTGAATTCGGGCGTTTCCGAGAGTGCATCTGTGCCGGTGTAAAGCAGGCTGTAATAGCCGTACACCTCTACGCATACTACTATCGCCATCACAACAAAACCCAGGATCCTCGTCCTGCCCCGGCTCGCAGTTAGCAACAGCGCAACAAGCCAGAGAATGAACAGGCTGAGCAACGATCTCTCCGGCCAGTTTCCCAGCACCTGATAGGCGAAATAGGTCAACGAATCGTTCTGTATCAGCTGGGTCACCCCTTGCGCCAAGAAGATGGCAGCCAGACCTCCCGCAGATATACCTCCGATCCAGGCTACCCATCTCGGCGTCTCGAAGTCGAAGGCGGATAACGAAACGAGCACGGAACCCACCGCCAGCGCGAAATGGACCGCCAATTCCGACCCGCTGCCGAACAACGCCTGGGTCAAAACCGCTATAGGAAGCGCCAAGAGGAGGACGATGGCCCCTAGAAGACCTCGTATTGACCGTACCCTCGAGCCTCCCGACGCCTCGGGTCGCGCCGCGATTTCCGGCGACATTCCCACTCCTCCTGGCTCGAGATCTCGGGGATGGTCCGTCATGTCGAGCACCTCCTCTCTACTACGCTTTCGGATGAGATTGGCCCATTCGATAAGACCCTATGGGACCGAGAGCGGCAGCACACTGTCAGAAGTACCTGTCTGGGTACCGGGTTTTCGAAGTCCGAGGGTGATTGCCCCGGCAGGGAAACCAGGCGACGAGGAAACGATCGACGTCAGTGGAGGCCGTGTTCGACAGCGAAGCGGGTCGCCTCGGTTCGCGAGCTGAACCCCAGCTTGCGGTAGATCGAACCTAGATGCCAGTTGACGGTGCGGGGGCTGATAAAGAGCTTTGCGGCGGCCTCGGCGTTGGTCATCCCCCTGGCGACCAGGCGCAGGACCTCAGCCTCGCGGGCGCTGAGGCCGGCGGGGTAAGCTTTGGAAACGGCGGCCTCCGGAATTGCCGGACGATCCCGCGCGTACTCGATGGCCTGCTCTAGCGTCATCTTCCGCCCTTCCGCCCACGCGGCTTCGAAAGCTCCCTCGTCAAGTTTCGAGCGCGCGGCGGCTACCCGACTCAGATGGAGCGAGCGGTCGGGTACGTAGGTGTACACGGCGGCTTCGAACTTCTCGAGCATCGCCTCTTCGGCGCCCCACAGGCGCGCTGCACGCGCAATCTTGTCCTCTTCCGCGGCCACGGACGCAAGCCCCTCCAGGCAGTGGGCGACATCGGCCTCGTTGCCCAGCTCGGCCGAGAGGGTCAGCCCCTCGGCGAACAGACTCCTCGCGCGCCCGTGGTCGCGCTCGGCCTGCGCCAGGGTCGCCAGGGTATAAAGCGCCGCGCAGATGGATTGCCTCTCACCAACCTCTCGGGACAGCGCCAACCCTCGCTCCGCCACGCGCTTTGCGTGACTGTGGTCTCCCCGACCGCGCCACGCCACCGCCAGGAAGCAAAGCTCGATGGCGGCGCCCCATCTCTCCCCCACGTAGAGGAAGAGATCCACAGACTCCTGAACCAGGGAAATCGCCTGCTCGTGCATCCCCCGGCCGTTGGCCGCAAAGCCGGCGCTGCTCAGCGCATACGCCATTCCTTCCCTGTCACCCTGTTCCGTGAACAAGCTTAGGCTTTCCTCCGCCAGCGATTCCGCCGAGCGATGATCGCCTTGATAATTCGCCATCGTGCTCTCGACGTACAGCGCCTTCGCCCGGAAGGAGGCCGGCGTGGCGACGCTGCCCTTTCCAGACAATGCCTGCTCCATTGAACGCCGTCCCTCGGCGAAGTGAGCGCGAATCCCCCAGAACAACCAAAGCGCCCAACCGAGCCTCGCGGCCTGCTCCGAATCCCCTCGACGCAAGAACCAGGCCATCGTCGCGCGCAGGTTGTCGTGTTCAAGCTCCAACCGATCCAGCCACGCTACTTGCCGCTCTGCCTTCAGCTCCGGCTCGGCCTCTTCCGCCAGCGCCAGGTAGTATCCCGCGTGCCGATCCCGGAACCGTCCCGTTTCGCCCGACTCGTCGAGCTTCGTCCTCCCGTACTGCCTGACCGTCTCAAGCAGGCGGTAACGTGCTTCGGCGCCCTCTTCCCGCGCAATCACCAGCGACTTGTCCACCAGGTGCGAGAGCAGATCCAGGACATTGTCCCCTGCGATATCCTCCCCCGCGCAGACCGACTCCGCGGCCTCCAAGGTGAAACCGCCGGCGAAAACAGAAAGCCGCCGGAACAGCGCCCGTTCTCCGTCCGGGAGCAGGTCGTGACTCCAGTCCATCGTTGCGTGAAGGGTGCGGTGCCGAGGCATCGCCGTCCTGCCTCCGGCTGACAGCAGCCCGAAGCAGTCGTCGAGGCGGGCAGCGATCTGCTCCACCGACAGCACCTTCGCCCGCGCCGCCGCCAACTCTATCGCCAGCGGGATGCCGTCCAGGCGGTAGCAGATCTGGGCCAGGGCCGACGCGTTCTGCTCCGTGAGCGTAAGGTTCGGATTGACCGCCGCCGTCCGTTCCATGAAGAGCCGGGCCGACTCGTACCGCAGCAGGCTCTCGACGGCCGGCAGGCGCCGGAGGTCGGGAAGAGAGAGGGAGGGAACGAGCCAGGCGACCTCGCCTGTGATGTCCAAGGCCTCACGGCTGGTAACCAGGACGCACAGCCTGGGACACGAACGCAACAGCGCCTCGGCGAGGGTGGCGCAGGCCCCGATCAGGTGCTCGCAGTTGTCCAACACCAGCAGCAAGTGCCTGGATCCGAGGTAGTCCGAGAGGCTCTCGGTCGCTGAACGGCCCGGTTGCTCGCGTACGCCCAGGACGTAGGCCGCGGCCTGGGGTACGAGAGAAGGGTCCGCCAGCGATGCCAGCTCCACCAGCCACACGCCGTCTTCGAACTCTTCCGCCAGCTCGCCCGCCGCCGCCAGGGCCAACCTCGTCTTGCCGCAGCCGCCCGAGCCGGTGAGCGTAACCAGGCGGGCGTCCTCCAGCAACCGCTTAACCTCGGCCAACTCCTTCTCTCTACCGACGAAGCTGGAGAGCTGGAGGGGCAGGTTGTTGGGCGTGGTCGTATCCCCATAGCCACCAGTGACGATGACGTGCAGATCGGGTTCTTCTCCAGCCTCCCGGGTCTGCGGCGTCGTATCGGACATCAGATGTTGCTCCCAATGTATCTAGTGGTTCGAGAATTGTAGTCGCTGATAGGCCAAACCTGAAGACCCGACTACTCGACCCGGATCTCTCAACACGCAGACCACGCGAGTTACATTGCGCGCCTTTATACTGCGGCGAATGGGAGACAGCGAGAACGTCGCCGCGGACCGGATTCTGCTCGAGGGCATGGTCTTTCACGGCCGCCACGGCGCGCTTCCTGCCGAGCGAGAGCTCGGCCAGCCTTTCGTTGTCGACGTGGAGATGCGGCTCGACCTGCGGCCGGCGGGCCTCTCGGACGACCTCTCGCAGACAGTGGACTACGGCGAAGTACACCGGCGGGCGAAGGAGATCGTCGAGGGCCCGCCCGTAAACCTGATCGAGACGGTCGCAGAGAAGATAGCCGCGGCGGTGCTAGAGGATCACCCGCGCGTGCAGGCCGTCAGGGTGAGGGTCGCCAAGCCCCATGTCAGGCTTGGCGACACCGTCCTCGCGGGCTCGGCGGTCGAGGTCTTTCGCCGCCGCGAGGTCGACCCGGCCTGAGGCCTGGCTCGGCCAAGGAACCACCCGCGGCGCACCGCGCGTATAAGATTAGGGTGGCTCACGGCCTCCTGCTAGTTCTTTGGACCTAGCACAAATGGTTCGTTTGTACGATGAGCCGGCCGGTAGCGGTCGTACATACTGTCCAGGACAGCAAGTGCGAGAAGGACGCGCAGCGTTGGATAACGTCTCCCAGCTGACCACGACGAGCCCGGCGAGCAAGCAGCGGGCGGAACGCCCGGCGCAAGTCGACGCTCTCGCGCGGATGTTCGTGGATGATCTGCTGGAGGCCTTCGGTCTAGAGAGCGGGATACGCCTCCTGGAGCTGCTGGCCCGGATCCCGGCCGATCGTCTCGCCCGCCAGGTCGCAACCTACGACGAGGTCGTCGGCAGGTCGGGGCTCGCGGCAGGCGGCGTCTGGGCGCTCAAGCGGATGGCCCGTCACGCCAAGGTAGACGGCAGCGGGAAAGTGCCGGCGGAGGGACCGCTGCTTCTGGCCGCCAACCACCCAGGACTGGCCGATGCCCTCGCCCTCTTCGCCGCCGTGCCGAGGGGCGACCTGCGGGTGGTGGCCGCCGAGAGGCCATTTCTCGACGCGCTCCCTAACACCTCGCGGTACCTGATCGCCGTCTCCGAGCAATCCTCGAGCCGGCTTGGCGCCATCCGGACCGCCGCCCGTCACCTGAAGCGCGGCGGGGCCGTCCTGATCTTCCCCGGAGGTGAGATCGAGCCGGATCCGGCGGTGCTCCCCGGGGCCGAGAAAGCACTCGAACGCTGGTCCGAGAGCCTCGACCTCTTCGCGCGGCTCGTGCCGGAGCTCACGGTCGTCCCGGCCACCGTTAGCGGCGTTCTCTCCCCCGCCGCCCTTCGCAACCCCCTGACCTATATCCGGCGCCCCGGGCGCGACCGCGAGTGGCTGGCGGCCACCCTGCAGATGCTGACACCCGCGCTGCGCAACGTGACGACGAAGGTTATCTTCGGAGAGCCGGTGCGCGCAGCGGACGTCCCCGAAGGGACCGCCAGGGAGGCAGTGGTGGACGAGATGCGGCGCCTGATCTCACGGTGCGCGGAAAGGTAACATCCGGCGGCAAGCTATCCTTACCGCCGCTGGCGTTCATCTTCGTCACGGTCTTCGTGGACATGGTCGGCTACGGGCTCGTCATACCGCTTCTCCCTTTCTACGCACGCGAGTACGCCACGGGCGCCGCCCTGATCGGCCTGCTTGGCTCTGCCTACGCCGCGGCCCAGTTCGTGGGCGGGCCGTTTCTGGGTGGCCTCTCCGACCGCGTTGGGCGTCGTCCTATCCTCATTTCCTGCCTCCTTGGTGCCTGTTTCGCTTACCTCCTGCTCGGGATGGCGCAGACGCTCTCCCTGCTCTTCGCGGCCGTGCTGTTGGCCGGCGCTGCCGGCGGCACCCAGGCAACCGCTCAGGCCTACATAGCGGATCTCACGCCCTCCGACGACCGGGCCAGGGGACTCGGCCTGATCGGGGCCGCCTTCGGCCTCGGGCTTATGGCAGGCCCGGCACTTGGCGGCTTCCTGAGCCTCTACTCGCTACACGCCCCCGCCTTCGCCGCCGCGGCGTTGGCCCTTGCCAACGCCGCGTTCGGCTTCTTCGTCCTCCCGGAGTCGCTGCCCGCCAGGCTCCGGGCGTCGACGCCGCTGAAGCGCCTCAACCCCCTCTCGCAACTCCGCGGGGTGCTCGGGATGAGCAGCATCCGGTGGTTCCTGCTCGCGACTCTTTTGCTGAACCTGGCCTTCGCCGGGCTGCTGACCAACTTCCCACTCTTCTCCAGCACGCGCTTCGGATGGGGCGCCTCCACCAACGCCTTCTTCTTCGCGTTCGTCGGCGCCTGCGCCGTGCTGACGCAGGGTTTGCTCATCGGACGCCTGCAGCCGCGCCTCGGCGAGGCTCGGCTACTTCTGGGAGGACTCGCCGTGATGGCGGCCGGTCTGGGACTCGTGGCCGTGGTCCCCTACGGGTTCTTGCTCTACCCCGTCGTGGGAATGCTGGCGGTAGGCATAGGTCTTGCCATCCCATCGCTCACGGCTCTCGTCTCGCGCCGCGTTTCGAGCAGGGAGCAGGGCAAGGTCATGGGAGGGTTGCAGGCCATCATCAGCCTCACGCTCGTCGCGGGACCCCCGATCTCCGGCCTGGCCTTCGACCGCCTCGGCGTCCCCGCCCCCTACTGGATAGGCGCCCTGCTCGCGACCCTGGCCCTGCTCTCGGCGGCGGTAGCCATCCTGCATCGCTACGGACCAGTCCCCGCGCAGCAAGGGCACCACGGGACATAGCCGAGACGTAGCCACGCCCCGGCTATGATCCCCCTTATCTCGCCGCCGTCAGCCGGCCAGCGCCCGCCCGCTTACGGTGACGATCTGGGAGGTCATCCCGCTGGACACCTCGGAGGCCAGGAACGCGACGGTGGCCGCGGGCGCGACGGAGACACCGGACGGCTACCGCGAGGATCGTTTACGATCTGTTTGAAAGCCACGAGTGGAGGTGGGTAGATCCGCATGAACGCTTCGCGCGAATCCTCCGGCATCGCGGTGCGGGCCGGCATCGCGGTTCTCACGCTCGCGACGGCCCTCATCCACCTCCAGCTCAACTTCCCCGACCCGGTGTTCATCCTCAACGGGCTAGGGTACCTGGGGCTACTGGCCGCGCTCGTGGTACCTGTCCCTCGGCTCGAGCGTTACCGCAACCAGGTGCGGTTGGCCCTCGTCGGGTACACGGCGCTCACGATCTTCCTCTGGATCCTCTTCGGCGCGCGTACCCCGATCGGGTACGCCGACAAGGTGATCGAGCTGGCCCTGATCGCGCTGCTGCTCGTCGAGGCAAGCCGTTCACGCCGGTAGCGTGGCTCCACCTCGTGCTCTCAAGAGGATATAGACCAGCCGTAGTGCTCTAGCAGGAAAGGGCTAGAAGAAGGGGCCGCTGCGAGCGGCCCCTTCCTGGTGCTTCGATGCGGCGTGGCGCGGTTACACGGTCGCGGTCGGCCTTATGTTCTGGTTGACGTGGAAGAGGTTGGTCGGATCGTACTCGTTCTTCACGGCGACCAGCCGCTCGAAGTTCTCGCCGTAGGTTGCCTTAACGCGCTCCTGGCCCTCGTCCATCATGAAGTTCACGTAAGCCCCCCCGGCCGAGTACGGGTGCAAAGCCGCCCAGTACTCCTTCGTCCAGGAGGTGATGCGCTCGTTGTTGGCCGGGTCCGGGTCAACGCCATAAAAGACCGCAGACCAGTTGGCCTCGCGGTGGCTGAAGGGGGTATCGCTCTTGTCCACCCGATGCACCGCCCCATCTATCGGGTAGAGGTGCATGGTCGAGAGCATGCTCGGCAACTCCGGGCCGTGCCTCATGTGGATCGCGATGGCCTCGTCGGTTAGCTCGGTAACGAAGTCGCCCCTCCAGTACTGCTGCACCCCCGGCGGGTAGAGGGCGTCGAAGAGGCTGTTGAGCGCGGGGAGCGGCATCGGACCCAGTAACTCGAAAGCGGCGGGGCCGACCCCGTCTCGTATCGGCCTGAACGCTTCCTCCGCGTCTTCCGTGTCCCCGGAGTAGCACCAGACGATGCCGCACATCTTCTTGCCGTGCAGGTTCTCGGGGAAGAATGGGGCGGGCGGCACGACCAGGAAAGCGAAGAAGCCGTAGAGCTCTTCTGGCGCCTGCAGGCTGAACTCCCGGAACCAGCGCATGATCTCCTCGGCCCTGTCGAGCTCCCAGAACATGGGCCCGGCGTACACGGTGCTCACGGGGCTGCCTCTGAACAGGAACGAGGTGACGACCCCGAAGTTGCCGCCTCCTCCGCGTATGGCCCAGAAGAGGTCCTCGTTCTCCTCCTCGCTGGCCTTCACGAGGCTACCGTCGGCCAGGACGACGTCGGCCTCGAGCAGGTTGTCGATGGTGAGGCCATACTTGCGCGAGAGGTAGCCATGACCGCCGCCCAGTGTCAGGCCGCCAACTCCTGTGGTCGAGATGATGCCGGTGGGCACGGCCAGCCCGAAGGCGTGGGAGGCGTGGTCAACATCGCCCCAGGTCGCGCCGCCCTCGACGCGAACGGTCTGCGCATCCGGGTCGACGCGGACGCCTTTCATCGACGAGAGGTCGATCACCAGGGCGTCATCGGCCACGCCCAGGCCCCCGCCGTTGTGGCCACCGCCGCGCACGGCCAGGGGCACGTCGTTCTCGCGGGCGAAGTTCACGCAGCCGATAACGTCCGCGGCGTCGACGCAGCGGGCTACCATCAGCGGATGCTTGTCGATCATGCCATTAAAGACCTTGCGGGCTTCGTCGTAGCCCTCATCGTCCTGCTGGATCAGCTCCCCGCGCAGAGCCACCTTGAATTGTTCAACGGCAGTTTCGTCGAGCATGACTTGCTCTCCCTTCTCTAGTCTCGCGAACAGGCGAGACTTCCCGTTCCACCGTAATTATTATGCCATTCGGCGGGGCGTCGTGACATAGGATATCTGGACCACCTTGCGATCCATAGCTCGACCGGGCTGCCTCGACTGTTTTGCTTCGGATCCGCGCCAAATCGGCATCGCGCTACTCCTTCGCCGCCACCAGGATATGGAACCGAGAGAACCCAGTCTCCTCTGTGACCCGCAGCCCCGCGTCGCGGCAGAGCGCGTGCAGCTCGGTCCGCGTGTTTACCACGTTGCCCCAGGTGACCTCGTACCACTGTGCCAGAGCCGCGAAGCGTGTAGGCATCGTCCGCAGCGCCTCGTCCGTCTCCGGGTACGCCTCGTCGAAGATGAGGAAGCGGCCGCCCGGCTTGAGCGCCCGCGCCACGGCCGCAAACGCCGCCGGCTTCGCCTCGGGGGAGATCTCGTGCACGACGAGAAAACTCGTGGCCACATCGTACTCCCCCACCTCCTCCAGCTGATCTGCGCCCTGCACACGCGCCGTGCAACGGTCCGTCAGCCTCCGTTCGGCGATGAGCAGCCGAGCCAGGTCGACGGAGCGGGGTTCGACGTCGATCCCCACGCAGGAGCAATCGGGGAATCGCTCCGCGATCTGCACGACAGCCCAGCCACCGCCGCAGCCCACATCCAGTACCCGGCTGCCATCCCGAAGCTCGGCGTCGAGACCGGGTAGCTGCGGCAGTACGAAGTCGAGGAAGAGGCGCGGGAGCGTCTTGAGCGCTTCGGCTACCTCGCGCATAAACGGCTCGCCGTGCTCCTGGTAGGGTTTGGTTGTCCCATCGCGGAAGTGGCGCGTGTATTCCTGGTAGTCTTCGCCGACCACCATGTGCACCCTGGGCGCGCTGGCGAGGTAGAAGCTCGACTCGGGGTCGCCCAGGATCTGGTCGAAGTGCGGTGCCATGCGCCACCCAGCGCCCTCGCGGTCGAGCAACCCGAAGGCGAAGGCCGTGCGGCACAACACGTCGGTGTAGAAGGGCTGCGTGCCGAGGCGCCCGGCAAGCTCCTCGGAGGTGAGACCAGGAGTCTGCGTCAGCGCGTTCCAAACGCCCAGCTCGCGCGCGATCTCGAGCAGGTTGGTCGCGTGGTAGCCCGCGACCAGGTCGTAGAGCTTGCTGACCTGGTCGGCCAACGTCGGCGTGGCGGCTGGATCACGCCCCGTTACGGTCGTCACTGTGGTGTACCTCCACTTGTTCTCTTCTCGGGCAGTGCTACAGCTTTCGCATTAGGGCAGGTTACGGCGAGATGTTCTGGTTGAGACGGAACAGGTTCTCAGGGTCCCAGCGGCGCTTTAGCGCCTTGAGCCGGTCGTACTTCTCCGCCCCATAGGCCCGCCGGACCCTCTCCTCGCCTTCCTCCATCAGGAAGTTCACGTACGCGCCCGCGTGGTATGGCTCCAGCGCCGACCAGAAGCCCCTGACCCACTCCTGCTCCTCCTCGAAGCCCGCGGTTGTTGCGGTAGCGGCCGTGATGTTGAACGTGTATCCGGCTCCACGGCCGCCGAAGGCCGTCTCGTCCTCACCCACGCGCGCGGACGCCCCTCCGCGTTGCCAGATCGGGAAGGCCGTCAGCGGGGAGTTGATCCGGAGCGAGTGCTCCACTGTGATGTCGATGACCTCGTCGGTGAGTTCCGCCACGTCGCAGGACCGCATGTAGTACCACCACCCGTGCGGGAACGACGGATCGAACATAGCCTGATGGGCGACAAAAGGCTTCGGCTGGCACAGGTCGAGCACCGGCGAGCCGAACGCCTTGAGCGGACGAACGACCTCCTCCCCTTCCTCGACAGAGCCCGCGTAGCAGCACACCACGGCGACGACGGGCTTGCCGTGCAGGTCGGGGGGCACGGAAGGAAGCGGTGGCGCCTTGCGGTGGACCACGATCGTCATGAGCTCGTCGGGCGCCACCGAGATCCACTCGCGATAGAAACGCAGGACGTCTGCCGACCCCTCCATCGGCCAGAAGACCGGCCCGGCCATTACCTCCGGACCGAGCGGGCTGAGACGGAACTCGAACTCGGTGACGATCCCGAAATTGCCGCCGCCCCCACGCACTCCCCAGAAGAGGTCGGCGTTCACTTCCTCGCTCGCCGTGACGAACTCGCCCTGCGCGGTGACGAGGTCAACCGAGATTAGCTGGTCTATCGTGAGGCCATACTTGCGCATCAGCCAACCGATACCACCGCCGAGGGTAAGCCCGGCCAGGCCGGTGTGTGACACTATGCCCGCCGGCACCGCTAGCCCGAAGGCCTGCGTCTCGCGGTCTAACTCACCGAGTAGCACGCCAGCCTGCGCCCTCGCCGTTCGCGAGTGGGGATCGACCCGAATCCCCTTCATGCGTGACAGGTCGATGACGAGGCCGTTGTCGCAGGTGGAGAGACCAGGAAAGCTGTGGCCCCCGCCACGCACGGCCGGTAGCAGCCCGCTTTCGCGGGCGAAATTCACGGCCTCGATGACGTCGGCAACACCGGCGCAGCGCGCGATCAGGGCAGGGAAGCGGTCTATGGAGCCATTCCATACCCTTCGGGCTTCCTCGTAGCCTCCATCTCCGGTTTGAAGTAGCTCACCACCGAAGCGGTCCTGCAGGCTGGTTACGTCTCTCGGTGCCATTGGAGAAGCTGCTGCGACATCAGCCATGATCTTCACCGCTCCCTCTGCGTTGCTCGACCCCAGCAGTGACCTCGAGCTCGGATTTCTCGCTCATGCCCGCCCGTGCTCGTTGCTCCTACCTCTCCGGCGTTGCTTTCCGATCCATCGAAGGTCTGGGCCTACCCCGCCGCGGGGATGGCGTCGAGCTGCCGCATCATCCCTAGCTGGTCGAAGTTGTCCCAACTCTCTACGACCTTTCCCTCCTCCGAGAAGCGGAAGAGGCCCATGCCCGTCATCACAACCGTCTTGTCGGTGGCGGGAATACCCCTGAACTCACTCACGTGCGTCGCCCGCAATCTCCAACGGTTCAACACCTTGTCTCCTTCACCGATCATTTCTTCGATTACGTTCTCGGTGTCGGAGAAGGCCGAACGCCACTCCTTGACGAACGCTTTCACGTCTTGGGGGGTGCGCTCCTCAACGGACCCGTCCGGTTGGTGAGACAGATACTGCTCAGCGAAAATCTCGTCGGCGGCGTCCAGATTGCCTTCGACCCAGACCTCCTCGACGTAGCGCCGGAAGGTGGTCTTGTTTTCCTCAACCGACATTCCAGTACCCTCCTTGATCCTTTAGGCCATGCTCGTCTTCGTGGATCGCGCTGATTGCTCGAGCGCTGCCCTGGGGCTGGTCCAGTACCTCTAACGCTCACCTCCCCTTTCACCCAACTCGCGCAGATCGCCGCAGGCCAGGTCGTGCCGTAGTCCCTCGAAACCGGAAGCTTCGGCGTAAGACTCGCCCCTTTATCCCAAGGTGCGGACTTACTCCCGTTCTCTAGTGGCGAGCCCAAACTTACCTGCGGTAACCCTAGGTGGATATAGTAGAAACCTGCCGTTTTGCTCTGATCCGCTCCTCCGAAACGCCAGCCCCCATTGCGGCCCGTTGTCTCGTATCAATTGCGCTTTGTGTTTAGGGTAGACATGTTGGTGGCGGTGGGCAATACGTGAGATCGCGTATTTTGTCCTGGTCCCTGAGGGACATTTGTAGGATACAAGATAGAGCGAGCGACCCAGCGGAACCCCCGGGCAGTTCTCTCCTACCTGCGCGGGCTGTACGATCTTCTCCGCCCACACCAGGCGCAAGCCCACGGCAACGCCGACGCGACGACCACGCCGCAGCGTGATCTCGCCCAGGCAAGGCGGGCCGTCGAGGAGCTAGGCTGGGGTTTGCTCTTCTTAAACCCGGCGCCCGCAACCTGGGGACTCCTTTCAGGCCACCCACCGCCAGGTCGTGAACAGAATAGTGAGCACCACGCCCGTCCCGACGCTGAGGAGCAACCACGACGCGAGCAAGGGTCTGGCGCGGGAGAGGAGGTAGCCGAGGACGAGGAAGACGGGGAAGGCGCCGAGCATGAACCGCGGCAGGCTCATGAGTGGGAAGGACGGCGCCGGCGTGAGGACCGGGAGGAGGACGACCACAAGGGAATACAGAGACAGCCCCGGAGGCAACACGAAGAAGCCGACGAGCAGCAGGACCAGGAAGAGGCCGAGGAACGCCAGATTTACGGTGTTGGAGGCCTCGAGCGCGGGGGTGGCGGAGGGGCTGCGCAGGAGCGTCGCCGGGTCGAGCAGGTACCTCGTCCCGTACCTTGCTGCCGACCAGGCGTCTGCCAGGGTGGCGAAGGGGTTGGCAAGCTCGCGTCCCCAGTGCTCGTCTTGCTGGCGAAAGGAGACGAGCGGGTCCCCGAAGCGGCTCCAGAGAAAACCGACGTAGGCGATGAGGCCGGCCGGAACCAGGGCTACCCCGAGGAGACCCCGCGCGCCGAACTCGCGGCGGTGTCGGAGCCACTCGAAGAGAAGCGGCAGCACCAGGACCACCCCGAGGTTCCTGGTCGCCGCGGCCAAAGCGCCGATTAGACCGCCGAGCAGGAGGTTGCGGCGAACGATGGCGGCCCAGACCGTCCCCGTGGAGAGCGCGAGAAACAGTGCTTCGGAGTACGCGGCGTTCAGGAAAAAGGCGGTCGGGAAAAAGGCGAGCGCGAGCGTGGCGGCCCTTGCGGCGCGCGTGTCGTACAGGCTCTCGGCGATGCGGTACAGAAAAAAAAGCGCGAAGGGGGTGGCGGCGAGCGAGATCAGGACGCCCCAGAACGCCGGCCCGCCGCCGAGGAGCATCCCGGCCCTTACGAGCGTCGGGTACAACGGGAAGAAAGCGGTCGAGGCCGGGGCCAGTTCTCCGTACCCCCCCGTGGCGATCTCCGAATACCAGGCGCCATCCCAGTGGGCCCAGTAGCTCAGGAAGCCGGGCGGTTCGAGTGGGTCCCCCGCTGGATCGGCCTGCGGCAGGAAGGCAGCGGCGAGCGCGCCCGTGCCCAGGAACAGCGCCCGTGAGAGGGCGAAGGAGATCAGTACGAAGGCCCAGGCCTCCCGGTTCGAGGACGACTTAGTATCGGAGGTTCGGGCCACGGCTGATAGCCCACCAGGCTCCGCAGTAAGCGATAACGGCGAGCAGGAAGACCACGACGATCGTCGGGTACGGGTTGAGGTCCGAGATCTCGAGGGTGGCGTATCGGGCCGCGTCGACGGTGTAGAAGATCGGGTTGAAGAGCGTCGCGATCCTCAGAACCTCGGGCAGCATCCCCACCGAGTAGAAGACCCCGCCCAGAAAGGCCAGAGGCTGGATGACGACGCTGGTCAGGAACGAGATGTGTTCGATCCTGGTCGCCAGGGCTCCCACCATGGTTCCGAGGGCGGAGAAGGTGAAGGCGGAGAGGATCCCGATCAGGAGCAAGAGCCCCGGGTTTGCCACGCCTATCCCGATAAACGGCGCGCCCACGAGGAAGACGCCGGCGCCC
Source organism: uncultured Rubrobacteraceae bacterium (assembly GCA_963800975.1). Classification (GTDB taxonomy): domain Bacteria; phylum Actinomycetota; class Rubrobacteria; order Rubrobacterales; family Rubrobacteraceae; genus JALYGY01. Next base: position 1,237,831 of record CAWDDB010000008.1, read on the forward strand.
ATGATGACCCCGCGCAACGTGCCCCCGAGGGAGTAGGCGAGCGCGATCTGCAGGTCGCTCATCGGGGCGATCAGGACCTCGTCTATGTAGCGCTCGCGTTTGGCGTCGAACACCGACCACGATGAGTTCATCTGGGAGCCGGTGACCAGGTTCATCAGAGCGACGCCCGGGAGGATGTACTCCAGGTACGGTATGCCCTCTATCTGCTTTATGCGGGTTCCGAGGGCCACCCCGAAGACCACCAGGTAGAGCAGCGAGGTGAGGAGCGGCGGGATCAGGGTCTGCACCCACACCCTGGAGAAGCGCAGGATCTCGCGCGACAGGAGCGTCCTGAAGGGCCTATCCGCGAAGATCACGCCCGACCACCTTCAGGTAGACCTCTTCTATGCTCGCCGCCTCGTGGCGCTCTTTGAGCTGCTCGACCGATCCGTGCGTAGCGATCTGGCCGCCGTCTATTAGCGCGATCTCCTCGCACAGCGCCTCGGCCTCCTCCAGGTAGTGCGTCGTTAGGAGGATGGTCAGCCCGTTGCGGTTGAGCTCGCGGATGTAGCCCCACAGCTTGTAGCGTAGCTCGATGTCCACCCCGGCGGTCGGCTCGTCCAGGAAGAGCAAGCTGGGGGCGTGCATGAGCGCCCTGGCAAACAGCACGCGCCGCTTCATCCCGCCCGAGAGGGTGTTGACCCTTTGCTTGCGCTTGTCCGTGAGGGCGAACCGCTCCAGCAGCTCCCCTGTCCTCTCTTTGGCCTTCGCCTTCGGGACGCCGTAGTAGCCGGCATGGTAGAGCATCGTCTCCTCGACCGTCAGGAACCTGTCCAGGTTTATCTCCTGCGGGGACACCCCGATCATGCGCCGCGCCTCCCTGAACTCGCGGTACGCGTCCCACCCGAAGACCTCCACGCTCCCCGAGTCCGGCCGCGCCAGGCTCACGATGCTGTTTATGAGCGTTGTCTTGCCCGCCCCATTTGGCCCGAGCAACCCGAAGAACTTGCCGGCCCCGACCTCGAGCGAGACCCCGTCAAGCGCCAGGACCCCGGTCGAGTAGGTCTTGGTTAGCTTTTCGACCTTGAGGGCCGGGGTCTCGTTCATCAAGACCTGAGCACCTCGAGCGCGGCGCTCTCCCCGGAGAGCATCGAGCCGTTTATGGACGAGTCTTCGGTGTACTCGCCGGCAAGGAAGAGGCCGGCCGTGCCCGTACGGCTCTGCGGGAGGCCGTCGTGCACCCCGGCAGGCTGGGCGAACTGGCCGTAGGGGATGCGGCGAAGCCCCAGGGGCCTGAAGTACGCCTCCGGGTACCACGACGAAAGCTCGCCGATCGTCCGGCGGTGCAGCTCGTGGTCGGGGAGCTCCAGGCCCTCGAGGGTTACCGCGTACAGCAGGTGTCGCCCTTCCGGCGCGTAGCGCTCGGAGACGTTGCTCATCTCGACGGCGTTGTTCACAAACGCGCCATCCTCCGCGTTGAGCATGATCTTCTTCCCGCCCCCAAGACCGCCCGTCTCGTAGTAGAGACACACCTCCCCGACCGAGTCCTCCGGCACCGCCTCTCCGGTGAGCTCGCCGGCGCTCGGGGCATCGGTCGCGACGACCACGGCGTCGGCCTCGCGCTCTTCGCCGCCCGCCCTGACCCCGACGACCCGATCTCCTTCACGCAGGAGCTCCTCGACGGGGCTTTCGAGCTCTACCGCACCGTCCGGCAAGTGGGCGCCGAGCTGCCTGGGGATCTCACCCATCCCCTTGGCCGGAACCACCGTCTTACCAGAGGCGAGCATCCGGAACGTGAACCGGAAGACGCGCGACGAGGTGTAGAGCGAGCGGCTGAGGAAGATCCCGCCGTAGAATGGTCTGTAGAAGGAGTCGATTGAGCGCTCCGACAGGCCCGCTGCCCTCAGATACTCCAGCGTCGACGTGTCCGCCTCGGCGCCTGCCTCGGCGTCCACCGCGCCGGCCGAAACAGCGGTCGAGGAGAGAACCTTCGCAGCGAGGCCTGCCGTGCGTAGCTTGTCTGCGGGGCCTGCGGCGTCGGAGAGCAGGGTCTGGACTAGCTCCTTCGGGTCGCGAAGTGGGTCGGAGAGAACGGTCTTCGTCGGGCCGCGGTGGATGATCGCGCCCGGCTCAAAGGGCCGGAGATGCAGATCCTCGTGATCCAGGTGCCTCCGCGCGACCGGGTAGGAGGTGAAGTAGACCTGGAAGCCCCTGTCGAGCAGGAAGCCGTCGACGGCGTCCGTGCGGACCCGGCCGCCGACGCCGTCGGACGCCTCCAGGACCGTCACGTTGACGCCCCGCTCCGCTAACACCTTTGCGCAGGTGAGGCCGGCTAGGCCGGCCCCGACGATGATTGCTCTCATACGACACGTGAGTTTAACGCATCGGGCACCCGTGGCCACGGGAACCTTTCACTAAACCGGAACCGCCTCAGGTTACCCACTGGACGTCGTGGTTGGCGAACACGAACTCGTAGCCCGCGTTCCTGAGCGCCTCATCGGCCCTGGCGTCCGCCCTGAAGGAGGTGCCTTCGTACCAGACCAGGGTCCGCACCTCCCCCCGGAGAACCGCTCCAGCTCGCGCCTGGAGCCCGACACCTCCCGCTCCAGCGCGTCGGGGGTCAGGTCGGCGCCGAACTCGGGGGACGCGGTCGCGTAGCCGTGGATGTGGCACGCCTAGCGCACGAGGCGCGTTGGCGCTCGCCCGCGGTCCGAACCTGCCAGCATAAGCGCCGAGACCAACGCTACCCACACTAGCCCCGCCAGGGTGCCGACGATCGGCATCACGAAGTGCAGGAACGCGATCAGGGCCAACAAGAAGCCGACGAGCGCCAGCCACCTCGGCAGCACTCCCGTGCCCAGCGCCACCAGCGAGGTCGCGATCACCATCACCGACGTGCCGACCTGCCCGAAGTGGTACAGCCACGAAGATAATGCGGTCGAAAGGAAGGCTAGCTGGGGGTCCTGCACGAAGCTGTCGAAGCGCGCCACCGTGGCCGCGTAGAGTATCTCCGTCACCGTGCCCGCCCTCGAGAGCGTGATGAACGCTAGACCTCCGACCAGCGCCACCAGCGACAGCCAGGGCCCTTCGCTCTCGGCGTGCCACAGCATGCCGCAAAGGATCCCGAGGAACCACAGGAAGAAAAAGGCGGCGAAGAGGACCACCACCCCGTTGCCAAGGATGAACGCGTCCTCCCTGGCGGCATAGTACTCGAGGACTCCCCGAGCGCCCACGCCTTCATCGACCACGTCCGGACGCCCGATCAGAAAGGATGGTACCAGCAAGAGCACGTACAGGAGCCCGCTGATCCCACCCATCCGCACCAACCCCGTGCCGTGCGCCACCTGATCCTCCTCCCATACCGGCCTTTTTGTGTCTATAGTATCATAATCGCGGTTGTTTTCGCGGTACGGCTTGAGGAGGGCCAAGAGCACCACGAAGCGCGGGCGCCCATATTTGCCGCAGCGCTCTCCCAGGTCCTATTCACCCAACGTCTTAGAAGAGGCGTTGCCGGAAGTAGCGCTAGTCCTCCAACTTTGCTACCTTGGGCTCAACCGCTCTGGTGAGGAACACGGGGGATGAAGGAGGTAGCATGTTTGCGAGTGTATCGACCTACCAAGGTCCTCCTGACCAAATAGACGATGGCCTCCGCTACGCCCAAGAGAACATCGTGCCCAGCCTTCACGAGGTGGAGGGCTTCGAGGGGGTCTATCTCCTCGTCGACCGTCAAAGCGGCAAGGTGCTCACCATAACGCTGTGGGAGAGTGAAGAAGCCCTGCGCGCCAGCGAGGAGGAGGCAACCCAGTTGCGCAGCGAGCATAGTGGGCAGTGGGATCAAGTCCCCACCACGGAGGAAGGCGGTCAAGAAGTTGCGGGCGTGGAGAGGTATGAGGTCGCCATCTCACCGGAGCGAAGCTAGCCAAGACGGTAGGTTCCCATAGCCCAAGAGGGGCGGGGTAAGATGCTCAGTCCCTTCCTCTTGCCTTATTCACCCAAGTGCTCAGAATACACATTCTACGAACTTCGCCCTAAGCGGGTTCTCGGAAGTCCGCGCCAGGAAAGTCGCGAGATTGAGTAACCAAGTAACCTGAATGCGTAATTCTACGGATGAGCACGACCTCCTCCGTCCCCTACTCTGCCCCCAGTCGTGCGAAAGCGAAGACGAAGGAGGCAGAAAGATCATGCTAAAGAGCGCGGCAAGGAAGGTTCTGTGGGCGACCAAAGGCGCGGCCCTGTTCGGGGGCGCGGTGGTGACGCTGGCCCTCGTCCTGGGGGTCGGGACCGCTGCACTCGCGGCGGCGCCGGGCGACCCGTTCAGGCTGGGGCAGGTCAACGCCGTGAACGCACTCACCCGCCTCTCCGGCAACGTCAACAACGCCATGCTCAGGATCAACAACGCCTCAACCGGCCCGGGGGCCACGGCCCTGGACCTGCAGGTCGCCCCCGGCAAGCCCCCCATGACGGTCAACTCCACGACCGAGGTGCAGGGCCTCAACGTGGATTCTCTCGACGGCAGGAACTCCAACGAGTTCGTCCTGGATACCGAGGCGGACCAGATCGGGGTGAACGGCCTGGAGCGGGTCTTGACTGGCACCACCTTCAACTCGGAGTCCAGCAAGTCCGTTGTGGCGAATTGCTCGGCCGGGAAGGTGGTCGTCGGCACCGGCTTCGAAGTATCCGGAGGGGCAGAGGGGCCCAGCCCGAACACGGAGGCGAACGTCGTGGTCGATGAGGTACGCCCCAACGAAACGAACGTCGTCGTGGTCGCGATCGAGGAGGAGCCGACCGCCCTCACCTGGGCCGTGAGCGCCACCGCGATCTGCGCCACCGCGCCGTAGCGGGGCGAGGAGGTAGCGGGAGCCCTTCCGGGGACCGGAGCAGCGGCGTGCCCCCGGCCCCGCACCTATTCACCCAAGTGCCTGGAAGACCGATTCTACGAACTTCGCCCCGACAGGGTTCTAAGAAGTTCGTCTCTCGGCCCCGTGGCCTTAGTCGACCTCTCTCTTTGTCAATACACCAGGACCTCCCACCGGGCGACGCTACTGGGCGTCATTCGAAAGACCCGGTAGCCAGAAACCGGTACTTCTACCGGGTCGCCCTCGCCCAGCAAAATCTAAGATACGGCATATTACGCGCACAGCGAACGTCGCGTAAGCGGATGGGATCGCTACCTGCTCGCCTCCTAGACCTGGGCTCGCTACCCGTCCAACTACCTGCCCCCAACTGGGGCCGCATCTCGCCCGAGAAGGTGCGAGGAGAACCGAGGAGAAGAGAAGGGAAGTGGTTATGTTAACGAAGCTAACCGATACTAACAAGGCGGTCATCTACTCGGTGCTTGTGTTGTGCATGTCCGTGGGGGCAGCCTTGTTGATCGGGTTCCTCGAACTTCCTGAGGGACCCGTTATGTGGACCTTGTGGTCGTGCACTCCTGCCGTGGCGGCGATGATCATGCTGCTTGTGGTCACAAGGGAGGGCTACACGATGGAGGGCTGGAAGTCCCTTGGCCTCCACCGTCTGGGCCTCAACGTCTGGTGGATCGCCTTCGGGGTCACCTTGCTCATAAGCCTGGCTGCTTCGGCCATCGTGTGGGCCACCCCGCTCGCCTCCTTCGTCGTCCCCGAAGATGGCATCGTCGGCCCTATCATCCAGTTCCTCATCTTCGTTGGCTTGTTCGCGGTGTGGTTCGTCCTCGGCGAAGAGATCGGGATGCGAGGCTACTTGCAGCCTCACCTCATGTCCTTGGGTAGGACGCGTGCCTTGTTGTTGGTCGGGCTTGTGTGGGCTACCTGGCATATGCCCCTGATCCTGCTCACCACGATCTTCCCCGTGGGGAACAAGCTGATCTCCCTCCCCCTGTTCTATGGGACCGTCGTGGCCGCCAGCTTCTTCTACGGTTACCTCAGGATCTACACGGGCAGCGTGTGGCCCGCCTCCATCGCGCACTCGGTGCACAACGCGGCCTGGGGCATCCTCGGAGCGTTCACCGCGACCTCCTACCCTGTGGTGGTGAACAATTACCTGGCGGGAGACTACGGGATACTGATCTTTGTTGGTGCCGTGATCGGGACCGTATTGGTGGGCCGCATGCTCAGAAGCGGCATGGACGAAGCCCAAGAGGCCGGAGCGGTCACCGAAGTGCCGCGGACGCCCGCAGCCGCGGCTGATCCGAGGTAGCCAAGGAAGGAGCCAGCCCAACCTGACCTTACCCTAACCCCGACCTCGAACGGGACGGCATCTCACCCGGGACGCCGTCCCGTTCGAGACCTGATATTCACTAGTCTGGTTAGCCCTACGCACTCAGCGCCGGCCTCGACTACGCCATCTCGGTCTCAGGCGTCGAGGAGGTCGTCGCCTTCACCGAGGTCCACAAGGCGCGTTCGCGGGCGGTCATGGAACGCCTGGGGATGCGCCACGTCGGCCAGATCCGGCGACCGGGGTTTGTCGCCGGATCTTCCGAGATGCACGAGGACGCGCCCTTCGCGCTCTACCGTGCCGACCGTCCAGGACGAGGCCCCCGGTGACGCGACGGCGCGCAAGGGACAGACGCTTTGTGCGAACCTCCGAGAACCCGTATTACCCGAAGGTGGGTGAATAGACGCGGCTTTCGGGGTCCGAACCTACCGGGGGGCGCCGTTGTCGGTGCCGCCCGCGGCGAGCGCGGCCTCGTAGAACGCTCGCACCTTCTCGCGGGATTCGACGGCGAAGGCCACGTGCGTGTTCTCCCCCACGCGCTGGCCTTCGACGATCCAGAAGAACGGCTTTTCCCCGGTGCCGTAACCGATGATCTTGCTGCCCGAAGCGGTTACCTCCGGGCCGAAGGTGAGCAGTTCTTCTATCCCGATGGCGCCGAGCGCCGCCGCGTAGAAGGAGCTCGACCGTTCGACGTCGCTTACCCCGAGGTTGAGGTGGTCTAGCATCGAGGTGCTGTAATCTGGCATCGGGACTGGCTCCTCTCGAAGTGCCTACCCGTCTAGGATACGGGGTGTCCCCCGAATGCAACCGGCGCATTCGTGAACGAGCTTCGCGAGGCTCAGGAGGTGGGTGAATAAGGGCGACCGCGCAAGACGGGTCGCATGATCTCGCAATCCTTAGTGGTGTCCAGCTCCCGGTCGAAGTGCACCACGTCCCTGCCCGGGCCACCCATGAGGCCGTCCCGTCCGCCGGCACCTCCGCGGACACGGTCGGCCCCTACCGCCCTGAATCTCACGGTCCCTCCCCGAGCCTCCTTCGAGCCTGTCGTTGCCGGGTCCGCTTGCCAGGAAAAACTCGTTCCCTTGGCCCCCGAAGAGCTTGTCCTCGTTAGGACGCGAGGCGGTTATGAGTTCGTCTTCCGCGAAGGTTTGAAAGCCGATCAGAGAGCGTGCAGCTATCCTTTCCTCTAGGTATGGTTCAATGAAGAGATGAAATTCGGTATTTCGACATTCGTGACCGACGAAGGGATCGCACCGGGAGTCCTGGCCCGAGCAATCGAAGAGCGCGGCTTCGACTCCCTGTTGGTCGCCGAGCACACCCACATCCCCCTCAGCAGAAAGTCCCCTTGGCCTCGCGGCGGAGAACTACCGCGAAGGTACTACCGGACCCTCGACCCCTTCGTCGCGCTCGCCTCCGCCTCTGCCGCAACCGATCGCCTGCTGCTCGGCACGGGGGTAGCTCTGGTCGTCGAGCGGGATCCGATCATCACGGCCAAGGAAGTCGCGAGCCTCGACGTCGTGTCCGGGGGGCGCGTAATCTTCGGCGTCGGCGTAGGCTGGAACCGCGAGGAGATGGAGAACCACGGCACCGACCCGCGAACCCGCGGGGAGCTGGCAAACGAGCGCATCCGGGCGATGATAGAGATGTGGACCAAGAGCGAGCCGGAGTTCCACGGTCGCTACGTGGACTTCGAGCCGATCGGCATCTGGCCCAAACCGGCCCAGAAGCCGTACCCGCCCATCTACGTCGGGGGCGGAAGCCCGGCATTCGAGCGGGTCGCCGAGTTCGGCGACGCCTGGCTGGCGAACGGGCTTCCGCCGGGCAAGCTCGAGCCGATGATCGGACAGCTGCGGGCGCTCGCCGGAAGGGACGTGCCGGTCACGGTGTTCAACGCATCCGGCGAGCCCGACGATCTGCGAGCATACGCGCGGTTGGGGGTGGAGCGCGTCCTGCTCGACCTGCCGACCCTGCCCGAAAGCGAGACCCTAGAGCGACTCGACACCCTCGCTCGGGTAGCCACGGGCACCCACTGACTTCATGCGTGCGGACAATGCCCGCGAGAAGCAAGGGCCGCTTCGATCCCGGCGCACCACCGCAAGGGAGCGAGAGGAGCAGCAATTCTCTGCTTGGATATCTGATGTTTTCCCTACAAATGGTCATAAATGGGGAATCCTCCAAACAGTGACTACCTCAAGCGTAACGTGGCGCCACCGCCACCCGCGCGTCCCTGCGCTCGGGGTCTCGAGGTGCCCGTTCCTGACTAGCGCCGGCGCTCGAAATCGAGTTTGACCCGGTTGTCCTCGTCCAGCTTCAACGCCGCGGAGTACGGCTTGCCAGCTTTGCTCTTGAAGCCCTTGAGCTGGCCTGTGCGCCGCCTCGTCAGGAGCTGCCTGGCCTGGGCCTCGCTCAGACGCTTGCCTGATACCGTCTTCCAGATCGCGAAGTCGCAGCCCTTCGTCTTCCAGGCCGAGCACCCGTAGGCCTTCTTCGTCTCGACGACCGGGGAGCCGCACTTCGGGCAAGGCCCGATCGGCTGTCGGCTGCGGGACGGCGCCGCCAGCCTCTCCCCCTCCATCGCGCGCACGCCTTCGACGAGGGACGTTGCGAAGCTGCCAATGTCGGCCATGAAATCGCTTCGCTGTTCGGCTCCGCGCTCCATCTCGGCGAGGCGTCGCTCCCACCTGCCGGTCAGCTCCGGGGAGGAAAGCGGGCTATCCGCGAGGAGCGAGATCAGGGCCCGGCCCTTCTCGGTTGGGACGAGGATCTTCTTCTCGCGCTCGACGTAGCCGACCTTTATGAGCCGCTCGATGATCGCCGCCCGCGTGGCGGGCGTCCCGAGCCCGCTCTCCTTCATCGCCTGCCTGAGCTCCTCGTCCTCGACGAACCTCCCCGCCGTCTCCATGGCCCCGAGCAACGCGGACTCCGAGTACCGCGGCGGCGGCTTGGTCTCGCCCTCCTTGACGCCGACCTTGGCCACCCGCCACTCCTGCCCGACCTCGATAGGCGGCAGCACGGGCGGCTCCTTCTCCTTCTTGCCGCCGACCCCGTCAGGGTACAGCTCGCGCCACCCCGACTCGAGCACGACCCTCCCCCTGCTCAGGAACGTCTCCCCCCTCACCTGCGTGACGACGGTCGTGTTCTCGAATCGGGCGGCCGGGAAGAAGACGGCCAGGAAGCGCCGGGCCACCAGGTCGTAGATCTTCGCCTCGTCCGGAGAAAGGCCTCCGGAGTGCCTCTTCGCGGTGGGGACGATGGCGTGGTGGTCCGTGACCTTCGCGTCGTCCACGATGCGCTTGCTTATGGGCAGCTTCGAGAGCCCCAGGAGCTTCTCGGCGAAAGGCGCCAGCTCGCGCAGAGAGCCGGCCGACTCGACCCGCTTCTTCAATCCGCCGACCATGTCCTTCGAGAGATAGCGACTGGAGGTGCGCGGGTAGGTTATGAGCTTCTTGTCTTCGTAGAGCGATTGCGCCGTGCGCAGCGTGCGCTCGGCGGTAAAGCCGAACCTCGCGTTGGCGTTGCGCTGCAGCTCGGTAAGGTCGTAGAGGAGCGGCGGCTTCTCGGAGGCGGTCTTCTTCTCCGCCTTCGTGACCGTGCCCGTGCCGTCCCGCACCTTCGACGCTATCTCCTCGGCGGATTCTCTCTCTCCGAGGCGGTTCTGCTTTTTCTTGAACCAGACTCCGTCGTAGGTGAGGCCTTCGCGGGCGAAGCGGGCGTGCACCGTCCAGAACTTCTCGGGTTTGAACTCCTGTATCTCCTTCTCGCGGTCCACGAGGAGCCTCAGGGTGGGCGTCTGGACGCGGCCGACGGAGAGGACGTTGCCGGGGCGGCCGAAGCGCACGGAGTAGGCGCGGGTGGCGTTCATGCCGACGATCCAGTCCGACTCGCTGCGGCTGCGCGCCGCGTCCTCTAGCGGCCTCATCGAGCGTCCGTCGCGCAGGGCGCCGAAGCCGTCCAGGATCGCCTCGGGGGTGAGCGAGGAGATCCAGAGCCGCGAGACGGGCTTCTTGCAACCGGATAGCCCGTACAGGTAGGCGAAGATGAGCTCGCCCTCCCGCCCCGCGTCGCAAGCGTTGACGACCTCCGTGACCGAGGGGTCTCGCAGCAACTTCTTCACGACCGCGAACTGATCGCGCGTCTTCGCGCTGGTCCTCACTTTGAACCGCTCGGGCAGGATCGGCAGGCTCTCCAGGCGCCACCTCTTGTACTGCTCGCCGTAGGCGTCGGGCGGCGCGAGCTCCGCGAGGTGCCCCAGGGCCCACGTCACGGCCCATCCGTCGCCCGAGATGGAACCCTTGCCCTTGCGGTGCCTGCCGAGGGCGCCCGCAATGTCGCGCCCCACCGAAGGCTTCTCGGCGACTATGAGCCTCATGAACGTGAGTATACGGGAAGCCTCGGGGGACCCCAGCCCCCGATGTATCCGTGCTCTTACGCCGAGGGTCGACCGGACGCGCGGTGGCTCGCCCATCGAAACATAAACGCCGCACCGGCCGAAACCGCGACGCAGGCAAGCAGAATGATGTCCACCACGAGGAGCCACAACCAGTGCAGGATCGCCACCCCGCCCGCGTGCATAGAGGCGGCCATACAGAACAGCGTCCACGGCGCGAACAACGCTAGAGCCACCGTCGGCCTCCACCACGAGCGTCGGTACGACCAGGGCCGCAGAAAGAGGTAAAGCACCGCCAGCTCGGCCGCGCTGAGGAACAGCATGGTCTCCGGATCTCCCGGCCCGTTGTGGCCGTAGGCGTCTGAGCCAACGAGTCTTGGATCGTACGGGGGGCTTCGAACCGCGAGATCTCCCGCCGCCTCTACATCACCGAGGGCACGACAAAAACCCACATCTCGAAGATCCTGCGCAAGCTCGGCCTGCGTGACCGAACCCAGGCGGCCCTCTACGCGGCCGAGCGGTGGCCCACCGAACGCCGCTGAACGCTTGCCTTCCGGGCAGCTTTGTGCGAACCCAAGAGCGCGAAAAGGCCGGGAACCCGATGGTGGGTTCCCGGCCTTTTGTTACCCCTTGCGGGATTATCGCTCTATAATCTTCGAGCAGCCGGAGCGCGCCTCGGACCTGACGTCCACGTAGCACTTGTCGTTGCCATTACCGCCGAAGATCCTATCCTTGCGGTCGCCGTCGTTGACGAAGATCAGGTCGAAGCCCGTGCTGCCCTTGATCACGTCCTTGTCGCGCGTGTAGTTGTTGGCGCGCACCTGGTCGTCCCCGCCCTTCAGCAATATCCTGTCCTGCTTGCCGTTGCCGCGCCGCTCGTAGATCAGATCGTCGTTGCCGGTCGCGACGCAGGGAACGCCCGTGCACTTGATTGTCTGGTTGCTCCGCTTGACGAATATTCCGTCTTCCTCGATCGTGCCCTTCAGCTCCTGCGCGAACACGGCGCTTGCCCCCAGCGCCAGCACCGCCACCGCCAGGGTCAACACCAGAGTTAGCTTGCGCACACGCCCTCCTTCAGTCTTGACGACCATCGTTGGTCCCCGTAATCTCCTCGACAGTCCGCACGCTACCACCGGCCAGATCCTCGCGCACCCCACAAATGAACTATCTTCGCCGCTACTTGCGGATCACTCGCCGTTACGAGAGACCCCACGTACCGGAACATGGCCGAGGCGGACGTGGCACGTCTCTGGAACTCACGCGTACGCGCAGGCGTGCGCAGCTTTCGGCGCCTCGTCAACATGCACGGAAAGGTACCCCGGGGCTTGCGAGTCCTGACGGCCGACCCGTCCCCGACCCATCCGAGCGATGTCGCCGGTGCGTATACACCGGCAGGCTGGAGAGTCGAGGTAACGGGGAGGATGAAACGTGGTATCTGATCGAAAGCGATACGTCTCGCGCCTGTTCGCGATGATCATTGCCCTGGTGGCAGGGCTGGCCGTGGTGTTCGGAGCCGTGCTCTCGGACGCCCGGGCTCAGCCCGCCCCGAGTTTCGCCTTCACCAAAGTTGCGGACAGCGTCGAGGACGGGTTTGACTCGTCCAGCTTCGGGTGCGCCGGCATCAACCGCCGCGGCGGCATCGCGTTCCGGGCGGGACGCCCAGCTCCCGACGGGTTCAACACGATACCGGGCGTGTACCGCGTCAACGCAAACGGGGACCTGAAGACCATCGCGCAGAACCGAAGGCGGTACGTCAACATCGGCTTCAACCCCTCCATAAACGACTCGGGGCAGGTCTCGTTCGCGGCAACGCTGGACGGTGGCAGGAGACCCGACACCGAGGCCATCCTGCTGGGCTCGGGGAAGATGCCTACGACCATCGCCACGACGGCCGGCAGGTTCGCCTTCTTCGGCTTCGACACCTCCGTCAACAACCGCGGGAACGTCGCGTTCAAGGCCGAGCTCGATAACGAAGACGAGGGCCTTTTCTCGGGCACCGGCGGCAGGCGGGGCACGACCACGCACTACCTCGCCTCCACCAGCGAGTTCGACGGCAGCGACTCCAGGCCCTCCATAAACAACGTAGGCGACATAGCCTTCGAGGAGTCGATCTCCTTCGACCCCGGCATTTTCGTCGGGAAGAAAGGCAACTTCCGGACCGTCTCGGCCCCCGACGCCGAGGTCTTCGCCCAGAAGCCGTCCCTCAACGACGCCGGCACGGTCGCCTTCCAGAGGTCTTTCTCGGACGAGGGGAGCGGGGAATTCGTGGAGGAGCTCGTGACGGTCGACGAAGCCGGCGCGAGCACCACGGTGGCCGACACGAGGGGCGAGTTCTCCTCCTTCGGCTTCAGGCCGCCTTCGCTCAACAACGCCGGCAGCGTGGCCTTCCTCGCCGACCTGGACGGGTCCTCGGAGGCCGGGATCTTTCTGGGCCAGGAGGAGGTGATCTCGACCGGCGAGACGCTCGACGGCGAGACCGTGACCGGGCTCAGGTTCTGCGAAGAAGGCCTGAGCGACGCCGGCGAGCTGGCGTTCGTGGCGGACTTTCAGGACCCGGACACCTTCGAAGTGCGCACGGCGGTCTACCGCGCATCGCCGCCGGCCACGCCGGCACCTTAGGGTCTGCCGTAAGCTCCGGCCCGGTCGCGACCGGGCCGGAGTTCAAGAGGCCCTGCGGCCCAGTTCCTTCTCTATGCGCGCCTTGTCGAAGCCGACGATCCAGGAGCTCCCGATCTTGAGCACCGGCACCCCCGTCTGCCCGGTCTTGCGCGCGATGTCTCGCGCGGCGTCCGGGTCGCGCTCGACGTTTATCTCCTTGAACGGAACCCGGTTCTCCTTCAGGTAGCGCTTCGCCCTTCGGCACCAGGAACACGTGGACGTGCTGAACAGAACCACCTTGGACACGCCAGGACCTCCGCTTCGTTCTCACCTTACCGTTGTACACCATGGAACGGGGGTAACGTCAGGTCCTGGCGAGCAGGTCCCTGATCGCGCTCACCGCCACCTTCGGGGCCGAGTAGAGGATGTCGTAGTGGTTCGTGTCCTGGACCTCGACGAGGGTGCAATCGGGGATGATCTCCCGCATCAGCCGCGCCTCTCGAGGCGGCAGGATGAAGCCCTCTCCTGGCCCCGCGAGGCCGACGGTAGAGAGCAGCACCAGGGTCGGGCACCGGACCTCGGGCCAGAGATCCGAGAGCGGGAAGCCGCGCAGCTTCTCCCGGTCGTCCCCCACGGTCTCGAGGTCAGCGTGGTGGCGCCACTCGCCGCCGTCCAGCCTTACGTCGCCGGCGAAGTAGCGTTCGAGGGGCTCGTCCCAGCGGTCCCGGAAGATGGGCAGGTTCCTGACGAACTCGACGTAGGCCTCGCGTGAGGGATACGTCCTTTTCAGGCGTTCGTGTACGGGGGTGAGGAGGGCGTCGATCTCCTCGGTCACCACGGCGCCGCCGTCGACGAGGACGAGTTTCGAGATCCTCTCCGGATGGTTTGCGGAGAGGTACACCCCGATCATAGCCCCCATAGAATGCCCGACGAAGGCGACCCGGCCAAGCCCCTCCCCGTTCATGAGCGCGACAAGGTCGGCGGCGTGGACGGGGATCCCGGCCCCGCCCTCCAACCTACCCGTCTCCCCACGACCCCTCAGATCCACCGCCAGGAAGCGCCACCCGGAAAGCCCTTCCAGCTCCTCGACGAGTGGGCGGTAGGCGTCGGCCCGCCCGGTCAGCCCTGGCACCAGGAGCGCGGTGTTCTCCGCGTCGGGATCCCCCCACGAGACGGAGGACAGGTTTGCCCCCGTGTCCGCCAACCGCGGCTTCTCCCCGGCTCCCGTCAAGATTCGCGAAGCTCGCCCACGAGAACCGGTTTCGCATCGCTGATGCGCGGCTCCCTGGGGAACTCTTCGAGGGTGATGCCTACCTGCGCGTAGCCGCTGCATTCCTCGGGCACCGTCATCTGAAGGGTCTCACTGCCCCCTTCGCCAACGGTGAAAGTGCCCGCGCTCACGCGGCCGCCCTCTTCGCCGAACCACAGCTCGTAGTACTGATTGGGCTCTGGACGGGGGAGGCCCCACACCTCCAGCTCCGCCTGGGCGTTGGCATCCTCCGCGCTCACGCGCAGTTCACCGCCGGCCTCGGGCGCCAGTTCGGTGGCCTGGAGCTCGGCCGCGGCCACCTGATCCGGGGCAAAAACCCCGGCCGAGTACAGAACCCCCAGGACGACCAGGGCGCACAGAACGGCGGCGGCCGCGTAGAGCGGGGTCCGGCGCGCCTCGCGACGCGGCATCCCCCCGAGGACGCGACCCTTCAGCTCCGTCGGGGGCGCCTCCCCCATACTTGCAAGGTCCAGGAGGCGCTCGTGGGCGAGGCGGAGGTCGCGAACCTCCTCTTCGCACTCGGGGCAATCCCGGAGGTGCTCCTCGATCTGGCGCTCTTCGTCCGGCCCGAGCGCGCCCATCACGTACGGCCCCAGAAGATCTCTCAGCTGCGGGTGGTCGCTCATCGCCGCATCACCCGACCTCGTCCTCGACCATGGCCTGGCGCAGGGCACGCAGCGCGGCCGTCGTACGGCTCTTGACCGTGCCAAGCGGCGTGCCCGTGTGGCGGGAGATCTCGCTCTGCGAGAGGCCTCGGAAGTATGCGAGGGTCAGCACCTCCCGGTGCGCCGGCGAGAGCCGCGAGAGGGCCGACGTCAGGTCGAAGCTGCGCGAGAGCTCGCCCGTCAGGTCCGCCTCCCCCGGCTCGAAGGGCAGGTCGCCGCCGACGGTCCTGACCCTGGCCTTGCGGCGACGGATCAGGTCCGTCGCCCGGTTGCGCGTGATCCGAAAAACCCACGTCGCGAAGCTCGCGCGCCCGGGGTCGTAGCCCGAAGCGTTCTGCCAGATCGCCGTGAAGACGTCCTGGACGAGATCCTCGGCAAGCGCCCGATCGCCGAGGTAACGTACCCCGGCCCCGTAGATGAGCCCGGAGTAGCGGTCGTAGAGGTCGGAGAGCGCGCGCTCGTCCCCGGATCGGGCGACCCTTCCGACCAGTACCTCGTCCGCTACGTCGTTCAAATCTAGATTCTCCCAGCCATCTCCTCGAATAATATCGCCTGCCCCGCCAGCTTGCGCGGGCGCGGGTGAAGCAACCAAGTTTTGGGCCACCGCCAGCATACGAAATGGTATACGCCCGCACAGGCCCAACGGATGAGCCCACCCGCCAGGGCCTTGGAAAGCGCAACCACGCAGGAGGCTCTCCGTAACGCGTGTTGCGTTAAAATAATGCAACAAGTAGGAGGGAGGCCAGTTGGGGCCGGATCTTTCGAAGGACGAACTCCGGGCCGTCGCGCGGCGGCCTGCGGGGGGATCGCTCAAGAACTTTCTGCGAGACCTGAGGGATCTGGCAAGCTTCCGGGCGATAAAGGCCACCGTGCAGGAGTTCCAGCGCGACGACGCGCTCGGGATCGCGGCCCAGCTCGCGTACTACCTCATCCTGGCCCTCTTCCCCTTTATCCTGGTGCTCGTCTCTCTCCTGGGCACCTTCGGGAGCGAAGAGCTGGCCTCGGAGGTGCTCGGCTACTTTCAAGGCGTCATGCCGCAGCAGGCATACAACATAATTGACACCTTCACCTCCAGCATCGTAAGCGGGAACGCCGAGGCGCCGGGGCTGTTCACCTTCGGCATACTGTTGACGATCTGGGCCTCCTCGGGCGCCTTCGCGGCCCTCATAAACGCCCTCAACCGGGCCTACGACGTGCAGGAGACGCGGCCGTTCTGGAAGGTACGGGGCATCGCGATCATGATGACGCTCGGGCTCTCCGTGCTCATCATCATCGGCGTGCTCCTTCTGGTCCTCGGCCCCCAGATCGGCAGGACGATCGCCGACATCTTCGGGCTCGCGGAGACCTTCTTGTTGGTGTGGGACATCGCGCGTTGGCCCGTGGCGCTGTTCTTCATGGTGTTCACGGTCGCGCTGCTCTACTACTTCTCCCCCGACGTGGACCAGCCGTTCCGCTGGATCACGCCCGGGGGCCTGATCGGGGTCCTGCTCTGGGTGCTCGCGAGCGTCGCCTTCAACTTCTACGTCTCGAACTTCGGCTCCTACAACAAGACCTACGGCTCGATCGGGGCCGTGATCGTGCTGCTCCTCTACCTCTACATCTCCTCGCTGACCATCCTGTTCGGCGCCACCCTGAACGCCACATTGGTCAGGATGAAGGAGGAGATCTCAGGCCAGCAGATACTCGACGCCAGACCCGCCAACGACAAGCCGGAGATCATCGATGAGGGGACCGTCGAGGAGGTCCGGGAAGACGGCTAGGGGGCCAATCCCAACAACCCTTCTGGTATACTCCACGGCTCAGGGAGGAGTGGCCGAGTGGTTGAAGGCGGCACCCTGCTAAGGTGTTATACCTCTTAACGGGGTATCGAGGGTTCGAATCCCTCCTCCTCCGCTCCGAAACAGTCCGTTTGCAGAGGAAACGTCAAGGCAATGAATTGGGCCGGGAGAAGTCCCGGCCCTTACTACACCAACAAGTACACCAACGCAGTCAGAATACGTCTACCCCGGCCACGAACGCAGTATCCGCAATCGTGCATTTATATTCACGCTACCAGACGTTGTGGTCGCCTTCGCAGCGCCGCCTGGCATCAGTGGGTCAACAGAGCGCTTCTCTTCCTCCTCACATGCGGAATGCTGGATACGTACTTCCGAGAACGCCTCAGGGGCGAACTTGGGAGAACGCGGCCTCAGGACAATGCAGCCTCCATGGCGGCAGCAGTTTGCTCCCCCATCCCGGGCAAGACGTGGCTGTAGCGGTCAAGGGTCATGGCTACCGACGCGTGCCCCAGGAGCTCTTGCACCAACTTGGGATGGTGGCCACGAGAGAGTAGCAGCGTTGCGCACGTGTGTCGGAGATCGTGGAATCGGATATCCGGTAGCCCGGCTCTATTGAGGAGCGGCTTGAACGAAGTCCTGGCTACGTTGTGGGAGTCTAAGGGTCTCCCACCGTGAGTACAAAAGACGAGCCCGTGATCCTGCCAGAGACTCCCCGCCATCAGGCGCTCGGCGTTCTGGGCTGCTCTGTGGGCCCTGAGCGCCTCGAGAGCTTGCCGTGTGAGCTTTACGGAGCGGCCCTTGCCGCTCTTGGGCGTGGTAAAGACGGGACCTCTTTTGGCGGTTGACTTGGTGCGCCGGACACGCAACGCCGCTCCGCTGGCTTCGAGGTCCACATCTAGCCAGCGTAGGGCCAGAAGCTCCCCGATTCTCAGGCCCGCGGTGACGGCGAGCACGTAGAGGGCTTCGAGGCGGTCTCCGCCGGCGGCCGTCAGGAGCTGCCGAGCTTGCTCCGCGTCGAGCGGCTTGATTTCTTCGGAGCCCGGTTTCGGCGGTGTCGTGGCCTTGCAGGCGTTGCGCGGGACCGTCCCCCACTTCACGGCCTGATCCAGGCCACGGCTGAGGACGGAGTGTACGAGGCGAACAGTACCGGGAGCGAGCCCGGCGTCAATCTTTCGTTGATAGAGGGCCTGGACGTGATCGGGACCCAGCGTCTTGAGCCTATAGCGCCCGATCTCAGGCTTGATGTGACAGCGGATTACTCGCTCGTAGCTCTCGTAGGTCGTGGCCTTGACGGAGCCCTTGACCGTACCGTCCAGCCAGCCGTTTAGGAACGCCGCGAGCGTCCGGTTCTCTCCCTCGAAGACAAGCCCCATGTCCCGGTCAGCGAGGGCCTTGGTGAGCTTCTCCGCGGCCTCCTTGCGGGTCTTGCCGTAGACGGCCTTCCTCTTCGCCCCGGTGGCCGTGTGAACCGTGTAGCGGGCCATGTAGAGCCCGTCCTTCCGCCG
This sequence comes from uncultured Rubrobacteraceae bacterium, assembly GCA_963800975.1. Taxonomy (GTDB): domain Bacteria; phylum Actinomycetota; class Rubrobacteria; order Rubrobacterales; family Rubrobacteraceae; genus JALYGY01. Next base: position 1,256,205 of record CAWDDB010000008.1, read on the forward strand.
GGTGATGCCGCCCTCTCCGTTCCCGCGCTTGCCCACGCCCTACCGCCCTTCCTTCAACAACTCGGAAGGCTCTACCTGCAGGGCTTCCGCCAGCTTCCTAATCGTCCGGGGATGCGCCCCCTGCCTTCCGTCCTCGATGCGCCAGATCGTGTTGTAGGAGACGCCCGACTGCTCCTCTAGCTCTCGCAGGGAGAGCACTTGCTCCCTCCTCAGTTCCTTCAGCCGCTCCACGTTGACCTCCATGCTGGGTATTTTGCACCACTGTTCGTATAAAATACTACCACAATATGTAGATAAAAAATACACAAAATAGCTAACCACAAAGCTGACCAAATAGGGGTCATCGTGGGCTGGCGTGCTCGCTTGCAGAGAACGGGGCTGGCTAAGTTCTGGTCGAAATGAAGAGCTTGGCAACGGTGGAGTTGAGGAGATGCGTCGGCTAGATGGGCTGAGCACCTGGCACAAAGCCTTCTTGACATTACCGGCGTAGCTCTCAGAGTGTCAGGTGCACTGCCACGCGAACTGTTTTCTACCACCCCGAGTTTCAGGCTCTGTAGCACGAAGCCGAGGCTGAAGATGATGTGGTGGGTGCCGCTGACCCAAAGCATGCCGTCGGCCTGGAGCACCCGATGCGCCTCCCGCAGCCATCGAACGTTAAACTCGTGGTCGGCTCTGAATTTCATGGAGAGGTGCCAGGGACCACTATCTACCGAGACGAGGCGGCCACTACTGACGCTCTCGGTGCTTGCCCCAGCTGATATGGGCCTTCGTCCGATAGCGATTGAGGGTCTCCAATAACTTCCAGGATCTGGAACCCTGAATCGCGCGTATCTGCCCCCGCAGGTTCAGCACCTGGTGCTCGAGGTGATCGCGTTGCCTCTTCAGCCGCCCAGCCTTCCGGATTTCCTTCGCGATATTGTCCTCGAGCACCGCAACCCTCCGCTCCAGGTACCGTGCCCTCTCGGCTTCGTCCTCGGCGACGGCCCTCGATCTCACTGCCGCGGCAGCCAAACCGTAGGGCTCTCCGCCACGGGAGCGGACCATCTCCTCTGCCGCCTGCTCGTCGCGCTTCAGTGACCCCCATTGAGCGTCGATCCGGTCCAGCACCCACCTCTCGGCGGCCCCGTCTTTGTGCTTCTCGATGAACTCGGTCTCTGCTTCGGTTAGCGACCTCTTCTCACGCCGAATTCCTTCGAAGCTAGCGGAGAACTCCCTCCACTTCCTACGGATCCTCTCGTCAAAATCGAGGTCGAGGAAGCGCGAGAGGAGCGCCGCACAAGCCGCGTTGCGGTAGAAAAAGTCGTGGTAGGGGACGATCAGCACCTTGCGATGCTTGCGTGCCTCTACAAACTCTCGGGTCCTCCTCAGCGCTACGTTCCAGGCTTCTATCCCGCGCTCGAAACCGTTCTCCCGGCCACGCCACGGGTCGCCGGGGTTAGTCGCTTCCAACTCCCAGGACTCCGCGACCTCCTCGACGCGGCGGTAGAGAATGATGAAACGCGCCTCAGGACAGTTCTCGGAGAGGGCATCGAGACGCAGAACGTAATTCGGGTTCTTGTCCCCAATCCACCGCAGCTTTTCCCACACTTTTCTGGACAGTAACTCGACGTAATATTCCCGCGGCCTCACCGTTTCCTCGTCTCGCTGATCGAGGATCCGATCGAAGGTAAACAGCTCGGGGGTGAGCTCTCGAGCGGGAAGGCCCCGATAGCGCTCCAGTCCGAGTAGCACAGCGGGATGCTCGTTGAGGTACTCGGCGAAGGCCGTGGTGCCGCTCCTCTGGCAACCGGCCACGAATAGGAGCTTGGGTCGTTCCGAGGAACTCAGCATGCTTCAATTGTCCGCTTCAACGTGTTGTCCCTTGAAATGCGTGAGACTACTTGCTACCAATCAGCATCCTTCTTGCGCGGCCGATCACGAACAACAATCTCCAGATTCGCGAAGAGCGTATAGCCTGAATCTGTCCTTCGAGGTCTTGCACGCGTGCTTCCAAGCGTCGGTTTCTGCTCGCCGCCTCCGTCTCACCCATCCACTTGTGACTGAGTGTCTCGTTTCTTCTCTGCAAATTATCGTTCCTCGATTGCAGAGAGGTGGCATTCTTCCGTAGATCGCAAACTCGTTGCTTGGCTACCCCGATCTCTTGCCTCAGTACGTGCATCTCTGCATAGGTGGCGAACAAGGCATCGGTCAACCTGCGTGCGTTGGTCTCCAAACCCCCGCCCGTCCTCAGATCTTCCTCGTTGACCCTGGCCACGTAGTCTTCGGAGACTACCAAGAAGCCGCTGTCGATCAGCTCGTTCACGTTGTCCAGCTCCCTAGCCGTATCTTGCTTGATCTGAAGTGCAGGATTCTGCCCCAGCACTTGCAGATACAGTTTGTGCTTGGCGGAGTCGCGCATGTAGTTTTCTTGCTGGACGGCACGGCGGACCCGCTCGTAGAAATCGTCGAGGAATCTGTAATGGTAGAGCACGCAGGTGATGTCGGCGACGCGGGCATTGCTGACCCGATGCGCGGTTCCGTCTACTGACCTCACTTTGCCATCCGAGAAGACCAACGGGTGCTTGGTAAGTGTGGATCTGCGACCGAAGATGGTGGCCTTGATCCCACCCCATAGGCTGGTGACCCGCTCATTCGTCAGGGTATTGTTCTTGCCGCGGGCCACTTCGTAGTGCCAATTGTCCGAACGCACGTTCGAGATGTCGTAGAACCTATGCAGTTCCTTTACGGGAACATCTTTGACCACGGGCGATACAGCGTCTTGCAATGGCCGTTCGGGAAACATCTCGAGCATCTGAGCTACGACCGCCGTGTAGGATCTTTCGCTGAGATACCTGAGGAACGCATCAAGGCCCAATACGTCCGAGTACGGGTAATCGATGAACTCGTCTATATCGACGCACAGCGACCACCGGTCTCTGCCGAAGCGTTCAATTAGGTAGCGCTTCATCTCGAATTGGTACTCTTTGAAAGGCAGATCGCACCTCAAGATCGTCACACGCTCGTAGCCTCGAAGAGCCTCCACCGTACCGTCGGACGAACCGTTGTCCAGGAAGACCAGGTGCTTCGCTCCCAGCGAGAGATAGTGTTCCACGAAAGCCTTTATATAAGGGCGCCCGTCGCGAAGCAGGCACACCACCATCAGCTCGTCTTCCGCACAAGCCACCTCGTCTGGTCCATGCAAATGTTCTATTTGGTCTACGATGTCTACCGACGAGCCCTCCGGTATTGAGTCGATCAGAGTGTCTGCCGACTGTCTAGAATTACCCGCCAGACGGGTTGGCGGGACCGTCGAAGTTAGCGTCGTGTCTGCAGCAGCCCCGCGCGCGTGTGATCGTGAGCCGCCTAGTTGCTGCTCTATGCGCTCCAGAATCCAAGCCTCGGAATCCCTGTCTTTCTGTTCCTCGAGTCGGGCGAGCTGGTCGGCACTCAGTACCCCTTTGCGTCTACGCCCGTCCTCGAACCTTCGAGAGGCCTCCTCCCAGTGTTCGCGTATGGTTGCGTCGAACTCTATCTCCAGAAAGCGAGAGAGCACGGGAATGTAGGCCTCGCAGTTGCTGAAGAAGTCGTCGTAGTTCACCAGCAGGACTTCCGGTTGCAATTCGCCCTCTACAAATGCACGAATGCTGTTCAGCGCCCGGTTCCAATGCTGAATGCTCAACCCGAATCCGTCCCTGCCACCGAGCCACGGGTCATCGGGGTTCCTGGACCTGGCCTCGAAGGACTCCGCAACATCGTTCAGAGGACGATACATGAAGATGAATCGCGCCCCCGGATTGTTGCCCAGCAAGGTTCTGAGGGATCTCACGTAGCCGGGGTATTTATCCCCGATCCACCTTAGCTTCGTTGCCTCCTTCGTCGCCACAAGCTCCGCATGATGCTCCCAGGGTGTGTTTGACTCTCCTTGCCTAAGCTGAGGCTCGTAGTCGAGTATTCTGTCGAACGCGAAAAACCCAGGGGTGATCTTGTTCGCCACGTACTTGTATCGCTCTCTGCACACCAACACCTCTGGATGCTGATTGAGATAATTGGCAAACGCCGTCGTCCCGCTTCTAGCGCAGCCCGAGACGAACAGTGTTCTCATGTAAACGTCCCTCCTTCCGGCCGACTCGGAGTGGACCCCGGCTCGATCCAAAGCCAGAACACCGCAGAGCATCGAGCTATTATCGTAGTCATCAATCAGCTTTCGCACAAGTGGCTCGGCTGACTCGTTTCCCGACATCTGACACCTGGAGTGGTTGCCGCGCTAAGAGATGCCGGAGAGTTCGAAGACACTTACGTCTTCTTCACGAGCGACCACGGCATCAGGATGGGGGAGCACCGTACCTCTGGCAAGGGGAGCACCTACGAGTCAGACATCCGCGTACCCTTGCTCGTTCGGGGACCTGGAGTTCCGAAAAACGCGACCAGAAGGCAGATGGTGATCAACAACGACTTCGCGCCCACATTCCTAAGGATTGCCGAAGCTTCAACCCCGGCATGGATGGACAGCAGGAGCTTTCTGCCGTTGCTCAAGAAGGAAGCTGAAGTTCGAGCATGGCGCAAGAGGTTTCTCATCGAGAATGAACCCGTATATGGCAGGCCGCGCTACTTCGCCGTAAGATCCGAACGGTCCAGGTGGGTTCAATATCCCCAGAGCGGGGAACGAGAACCCTACCGTCTCAGCTTCGACCCACACGAAATCCAGAGCTACCATTCGGAGGCCAGCCTGACCTGGCGGCGTAACCTGAATCGCAACCTACAGGCGCTCAAGGTTTGCGCAGGCGAGACGTGCCGATCGGCCGTGGGTAGGCCTGAACGTTAGCACCGCAGTCAACCAGATTACCTCAGCGCTGATCCGCTTTCGACAAAGTCATGCCCTGCTGAACCTTTCTTGCGCTGGGTTGACCATAACCTTCCAATCGGAATCCGCACCGTTCGACTAGCTTCTCGAAAAATTCCCGGTTGTACCTCACGACGTCCAGCGGACCTTTGTAGCGCCGGCGGTTCCGATAATTGTCCGGGTTCTCGGTTACGTTGGGAACCCCGTCGTCGAGGTGCGCGGTCAAGTACACCTTTCCATCCGAACGGAGTATCCGACGGAACGCCCGCAGGTACGTCCTCACGTCGTTGGCGAGCATGTGGCTGAACACGGAGTAGAGGCAGATGACGTCGAATGTCTCCGCCTCGAACGGGAAGGCAAAGCGCTTGTCGATCTTCGATCCGTCTGGGTTAAAACGCAGGTTGTGCACGTCGAGGCGGATAAAGCGGAAGTTCGGGTGCGGGGCTCCTATGTGACGCTTTGCCCACTCTATGGAACGATCGCTAACGTCTACTCCGCAATACTCCTGGATTCCTCCGAAGGTGTCCAGAATGCCGATAGCGATCCTCCCCGGCCCACAGCCTACGTCGAGGATGCGGCTCTGTGGCGACAAGCCAAGATGCTCGCTCAACCAAGCTACCTCGGCTCGGGCAGATTCCAAATAAACCTCATCGTTGTACTTCTTCCTTCTTGAGTTGGGTCGAATATTGGGCGGCGGAAGAACGACGCCTTCGTACGTCACAAAGTCGCGTGCTCCCATCCAGCCCCGTTGCTGCGTCATTTCTGTCTGTGCTCCTCGGCCGACTTCCTTCTCGGGTCTGCAAGCTGCTTCTCAAACTTCCGAATTCGCCCGCATGCGTATTCTACCTAGTCCGGCGTAAGGTTGGTGCTAGGGGTGCCCAGCACCGTATGTCTGACCCACGCGGAGTGTCAGCACTCCGATGGTCCTCTCCCGGTCGTTTCTTGTTCATCCTCGACCCTCAGACCTGCTCGGGTCGCGGGGCGACCCATAAAGTTCGCCAGGTTGAGACAGCGAAGGCGAACGCTGCTACTAGAGGATGCGTGCGAGTCTAAGATATCGCCTCGAAACGGACGGGGTCGCGCTCCCGATTATCGGGGGAGATCATTGCAGCAGTGCGTAGAATGTGAAACAATTCGTACACTGGGTTAGTGTGCCTAGGTCGCGGTCAGAAACAGGAGCGTAGCTCACGTGCGGAACAACATCCGAGTAAGAAAAGGTGCAAACCTGAGCAAGAACCTGGTTCCAAAGTCCGTACTCCCGCTACAATACCCAAACGAGCGGGAGGACCATGATGCAGCTCTCGGAACCGGGCGATCGTGCTGACGCTCAACCCCATCACCGGGACTTGCCTAGACTATCGTCCGTGGCAAGGAGCTGGTTTGAATACCAAGGGTTCGCGGAAGTATAGAGGCGGATCGGAGGGTGCCGCGAGATTGTGGCACCCTCCGAAGCACGTTCTACCCCGGTAGAGGCGATCCCGTGGATCGCCCTTGGCCCTGGCACAGAGTTTTCACCAAAGGTCGGCTGCTCACACCGAGCGGCGAAGACTTATTCACCCGCACGCTTGAGGCCCCGAACCACACTTTGGGTTTTCTCGGACTGCCAGCCTGGGTACCCTACCGCCGCAGACTCGACCAGTCTCTCGGCACCGACTCCGGGTAGAAAGCGGTGTTGATCCACGGTATTTCTATGGTCCGCAATGAGGCTGACATCATTCGCCCCAGCGTTCTCTACCACCTTTCATTAGGTCTCGACCAAATAACCGTCGTTGACAACGGCTCGACCGACGGCACCGACCGAGAGCTTGAACAACTGAGAAGGGAGGATAGCAGGGTACGTTGGTCACGCGACCATGGTCCCTTTCTTCCCTCCCGGGTCATGACGGCGTTGGCGCGCCAAGCCTTCCGAGAAGGGGCGGACTGGGTCGTCCCGTTCGACGCGGACGAGTTCTGGCATGTCCCTAGAGGAACCCTGAGGGAGCGGTTGGGCAGATCGGAGGCTGGGGTACTAGTAGCAGAAGTCGTGACCTTTGTCCAGCGTCGCAGTGTGAGAGAGTCCTCGCCCGAGGCGCTGCTCTACATGACCAAGCGTGTTGCCTCGCCTGTCGGTCCACCTGGCTACGGTCAAGGCCTGGTTGAGTCACACGAGATCGCTTTCGTTGAGAAGATGTACGCACCGAAGTGTCTTAGCAGACCTACCGCGGAGATAGTGATAGAAACGGGCAACCACAAGGTCTACGATGCCGCAGGTCCCAAGGCCATGGATACAGAGGCGGTCTGCTTCCACGCGCCGATACGCTCTAGGGCCGCTCTAGAGGAGCGAATAAGGTCCGCAGGCCGCGCCGCCGAGGCGGGGCGCAAACCTGGTCAGGGGCGAAACAGGCGCAGGCTAGCGAAGCTCAAAGGGAAGTCTGCCGTGAAGCGTGAGTGGGCAGCCAATAGCCACCGTCGCGGTATCTTGGACGTATACGGTCAAAGACATAGCGTGGTCCCCGACTCTCGACTGAGGGATGCGGTAGCGCCATTCATTTCGCCTTCCTCGTGGGAGAAGCTGAACTGGCCACTAATAAAGTCGGCCGTGCTCCGCAATGTGTAAGCTACTAGTTGCGGTAGATGGATCGCACAGTCTCCCCGTTCTTGACGATGCCCTTGCGGATGCGCGAATGCTGCGCACGAGGTCTCTCCATCGCCGGGTTCTCGGCGGATGCGTAGAGCCGTTCGGCGTGCGTCTCAAGGCACTCGCACCAAGCTGCTCTTCCTGACCCGCGCGAGGGTGGTAACGGCCTGAAAGTGACGCCAGGTGGCGCTCTGCGGAACCTTGGACATCTGGATGATGTAAGTCGGGGAAACCTGGCCGCCTTTCAAGGCGCTGCGGCTGTACTGTCCCGCCAAGAGGGCCTCGAGGACCTCCCGCGGTTCAATCCCTGCGCACAGCACGAACGAGCTCCGCGACGAGCGAGTGGCTGAGGTTCTCGATGGCCTCCGATTGCTCCGGAGAAAGGCTGAGCTTGTTGAAGAGGCGGCGAACCTCATGAGCTCGGATGCCTTCGACGCTGTGGGGTGGATCTTCAGTATGTCGCCGTTTGCCCATATCTCGAAAGCGTTGTGCAACTTGCCATATGATTTCGGCAAATAGACGGGGAGAAAAAACATGGGCGGCGTGGGTAGCGGCACCTGGTACAGGTTCGACAAGAAGACCACGACCGGCGACTGTCATAACTTGGACGTGCGCTATCTCCACCGCGAGGGCTTGCTGAAGTGCGGAAGGTGGTTCTTTTTGCGTTGGTCGCGGGCGGGTAGAGAGACTGGCTCCATTGGGGGAGTCGTGGAGGGCACGGAGATGTCGGAGCGGGTGATCCTAACCTACCGCCACCGGAGAGGGCCGGATGGAGAATGGGGAGACGTGCGAGAGCCCGTGTCTCTGTCTTGGACGGCGTGCAACTTCGGTGGGCAGAGGCCCTGGTTCGTCTGTCCCGGCGCGGGGTGTGGCCGGAGGGTTGCGGTCCTGTACGGACCGGGGCGCTACTTTCTCTGCCGGCACTGCTACGATCTCGCTTTTCAGAGTCAGCGGGATAACGGAATGTACCGGGCTCTGCACCGAGCACAGGACATCCGCCAGCAACTCGGAGGGAGCGCGAATATGACAGAGCCTCTCCCGGAGAAGCCCAAGGAGATGCACTGGAAGACGTATGAACGCCTCTGGTGGGAGCATCATGAGGCGGAGATGGCGCAGCTCGCCGCCATGAGGGAGCGGCTAGATCAGATGGAGAGAGCCTTGTAGGTCCGGATCACGTGGAGTTCGTTCGGCAGTTTTTACTCTTGCGGCAATCCATCCACGTCGAGGCGTGCCAGGGGAGCCGCCCCGCCCGATCTCCTGACCTGTAAGGCTTCGAGTTCGTGCAGGGCCTTGTAGAGCCCTCGGGAGAGATGAGCCTCGTACCTGGCGACCTTATCCAAGGTCTTCTCATCCGGAAGCAGGCGCTCGCGGACTATCCGCTCGAGATCCCGCTCGACTTGCTCGGCCGCCTGCTCCTTGCGGACGACGTCCCTCCTGGCAGAGTCGGTGGCCACCTCCAGCAGCTCCTCCGGATTCTCGTCTGTGGCGGTGGCGATAGCCTCTATGCCTGTCCGCACTGCTCCGGCACTCCAGCCTTCGTAGCTCTCCCACTCTTTGGTGTTCTCGGGCACACCGGGGATAGAGATCTCCTCCAGCAGCTCCTCCGGTGCCACCTCTCCCTCCGCAACGCGGTCCGTGATCTCCATGACAGCACACAAGATCCAGTCGGCGTCGATGCTAGAGAGGTGTTTGTCACCCTGGAGCTTGGGGAACCGTTTGAGGAGCCGGTAGTCTGAGCGGGCGGCCTTCAGGTTGGAGCGCACGTCCTCAGGATGCGCGGCGCCCAGCACGTGGCTACCGAAACCCCTCCTATCGGCCAAGTCGTCCTCTGCCTTCTCCTGGTAGAGCGCGATGCTCTCGGTCTCGTAGCGGAGGACGCGGTGGAGCCGCCACGATAGGAGCGCCACCCTTTCAGCCAGCACGGACTCCAGGTGCCCTTCCGGAAAGAGGCTCTCCAGCACACCGTCGCGATGTTCCTCCCAATCCTCGGCTCTCTCTAAGCCCTGGACGACCGGAGCTGGAGAGCGTATGCCGTGGCGGGTGGCGTTCCATCGCACCACCTCCTTGCCCTCTTCTGTCTTGGGGCCTCCGGCTTCGCTAGGGACTAGCACCTTTATCGTCCTCCCTTCTTGCGGTATCGGTTGGCGGTCTCGACAACCCCGGGCAGAAACTCGGAAGCCTTGACCTCGTGCCACTCTCCGGAAAGCGGGTCATGCAGCTTGATCCAGGTGGGGTACTCCGACCAGCGGATAGCGAGTCCGCACCTGCCCGCTTTCTCGAGCTTGTGTCGCTCCCGGGCAAGGAGTTCCAACAGACGCCCCTTGTTCTCCAACAGGGCAGCCCGAAGTTCGTCGGTTGTGGTCCCAGCCGGGGCGTCTACGTGCAGGAGGCCGCCTTCTGCTTCGAGGGCTACGTCCCGGCGGCGCAGATCCTCCAGCAGGGCGCTGGCGTTCATATAGTGAACCTCTCTCGAGCGGGGCTACCCACCCTCCCGTTGCTGCGATGCCCGCTACCGTCATCTGAGACCTGACCAACCTGACCGATGCCGAGGTTTTCCGCTTGTCTACGTTGCTTTCTCTGGTCAGCTTCGTGGTCAGGTTCTTGGTGGAGACCTGACCACAAAGACGGCGCGTGATTCGCACGTTTGGACTGTTTCACCTCGTCGTGGTCAGGTTGGTCAGGTTGGTTAGTAGGCAGGGAGAGGAAATCGGCAGAGAGGTGCAGCACCCCCCGGCGCCGACCCTCGAGTGTGCGGCGGACGGCGAGCGTCAGGCGGCTGTCTTCTACGGAGAGGAGCAACCCACGCTCGTGCAACCTCTTGCGCAGGGTGCGCTCGGTGACGGTGAGGGGCTCGCCCGAGTCACGTCCCTGCTTCTGTACGGCGGCATAAGCGGCCTCCGGGAGCAGGTATAGGTTGTCTTCTTCTACCCAGCCCACTCGCTCGCCCGGCGGACGCCACTCCTCGCGTTCGTGGTCCCCCGTGCCGACCGTGGCACGTCTCCAGCCCCACCCTCCAGGCTCCTCCGGTTCGCCGCCGTCCGGGCCGGCCACGTGCGCCTGGCCGCTGGCTATCGCCGCGGAGAGCAGCTCACCGAAGCGGCGCGTGGGTTCCCCGGCGGCCTGGTGGTGGCCTTGAGCGGCCGCGGCCTCACCAAGGGCGGCCCAGCCCCGGAGCCACAGCCAGTCTGCCTCCTCGGCGCTGAGGGCTCCGGCGTCATGGGCGAAGAGCAGGAAGTACCGTAGCCCGAGCGCCAGATCGGCCACGATGCCGGGGGTGCGCTTGTGCTGGGTGCTCAGGGCCGCCCACTCCCTGAGTGTGGCACGCTCCTCTTTCAGGGATGCCCGAATATCCTCGTAGCGTGAGGCAAGCCACCGGACGAAACCGGACATGGCGCGAGCGTACAGGCCGCCGACGGCGTCCCGCTGACACCGTGTGAGCTTCTCCCAGTGCAGGTCCCCGGGCGAGAGCTCCAGGACCAGCATGCGGGCTCTCAGGGACTGTCCGCGGGGCACGTCCTCGCCGGTGGAGAGGATCAGTGCTCGGGGCGGCTTCTCGGGCCGCAAGGTCGTGTCCGGTCTCATCCTCTGCCTGCCCGAGGCGTTGCCTTTGGCCCTGAGCACCCGGTCGGCCTTCTTGTGCCACCGCTGCACGTCGTAGGGGCTGCCGATTGGGGCGAAGTCGTCCAGGACCATCAGCTGGTCCTTGGCCTGGAACGCCTGCCCCTCGATGGCGTTCTCGGTGGACTCCCAGGAGGTGAGGCGCCGAGCGTCCAGCTCGGGGCCGTAGTGTTGTTGGCAGAGCGCCGCTATCTCGCTCTTGCCCTCCCCGGTTGGGCCGGATAGGTGGATGCTGAAGTCGGTTTCTCCCATCGCGGCTCGGTACACTCCGGAAAACAGCGGTATGCTGATTTGGTCCGGAGTGAGCTCCAACAGGTCTAAGGGGGCCCGAACCGCCTCCATAAACTCCTCTGCAGAGCCCGGCGGCTCCGGCAGTTCCCGCGTTGCCAGGGTGCCGGAGAGCGCTACCTGGACAGCGGCGCAGTACGCGCCGTCCTCTCCAACGCCGCCGCCGGCGTGGAGGTAGATCCAGCGTCCACCTATCTCCCGCCACCCGGTATGAGCGTAGACGCGCCGAGCCGGGATTTCTCCTGAGAGCGTCTGTATCGCGGCGCGGACGTGATCCTTGAGCCCGAAGCCCGGCTGCACGATGGCTCCTGCTCCCAGGTGCTCCGTGACCCAGCTCAAGCTCGGGAACTGTCTCGCCGGGACGTTGATGGCGTGCCGCCTTCCCGCTAGATCCACCTCGAGCTCGAAGCGCCGCTCCACTTCCGCGCCGTCGTCTGCGGATACATCCGCGGTGATCCTCGCCGTGAAATTGGTTAGCCGCGTGGGGACACTCCCATTCTGAGTAGGCTTGTCCCAAATTAGTCCGCTCCCTGCGTTGCGGTACGGAATCGGCACCACTTCCCGCGGCAGGCTCTTGAGTGCCGACGTGGCATGAGAGAGGAGATCGTCCACCGTATGCCCGGCTGCCAGGTAGTCATCTACGCCTTGCTTGCTCCCACCTTCTCCGGCAGGAAGGTAAATCGGGTGGACCGTGGCTTTCCGGCTTTCGAGAAACCCCTTCAGGCGGGAGAGAGCGGCGTGAACCTCAAGCTTCTCCATGACGTCAGAGTCGAAGACCACGTAGACTTTGCGGCCCTCGAGGGCTATGTGCTCCCATGCGGCGAGAACGGTCTTGCCGTCATACTCGTTGGTCCCGCGCCAGTTCCACACCCCGATCAGTCCCGTCGAGCACAGACCACGACTAACCAGAGCGTCTTCTTTCTTGATCCCCTCCGTCACGAACAGGGGTCGGGACGGATCCCGTATCGCCTCTCTCATAGCCGGGTGAACGTCCAGCGCCATCCGCTCGCCGCCGGGAGTTTCGTACTTGACCGGCTTCCCCGGCCTGCTGATCCTCGGTTCGTCGGGCCTGGACTGGTAAAGCTCTATCTGCCCGGTCGGGCCACAGACAGGTATGAGGAGCGCCGGGACACCTCTCTGGGGACGTCGGAAGCCGAGGCGTTCCAGTTCCGCTTTCGTCGTGACCGTCCGGTATCCGCGCTCCGCTACCACCTGCTCGTCTATGCCCGATTCTTTCGTAAGCATGGCCCTGTGTTTGGGGGAAAGCCGACCGCTCACGGCGCTGCTCCTGAGTTCATGGCGGACCCAGAGGTGTCGCCGACGTATCCGTCCAGACTTGTCGGTAAGCTTCTCTCAGCCGAGTCCTGAACCTGCTTCCCATCCTCTACAATGGCCGGGCTACTCGTCGGTGCTTTCGCTGTTCATGTAGGCGTCGAGGCTCTCTCGGTTTATCCTGACTGCGCGGCCAACTCGCCTCGTCTTGATCTGATTTCTGTCCGCAAGCTTCCGGAGAGTGGTCCTGGACAGCGCCGCGATCTTCGCGGCTTCCTTATATGTGATCCATTCGCGGGTCACTTCCGCCTGCATCGTTCTCCTCCCTTGCTCACCAGGGTGCGTGCTTGCGCGTATTATCACCAGGCCGTATGCTGTGTTCAACGATTCTTTGAGGAATATCCGTCGAAAAGAGGTCAGGATTTTGAATCGTCGGTTAGGAAAAGAAGACTTGGCCAGTGTCAGTCCCTTCGTTAAAGAACCAGACAGACACGCGGTCCTCTTGTGGGGCCTTTACAAGGATTACGACTACGTGGATAACGGCGACGACTTGACCTACATAAGAGCAGTCGGTGCGCCTTATGATTACTATCCGCCGCTCATCGACACTCCACGACTATTTCTCGACTTCGCCCGCCTGGTGGAAAGTAACGATTGGGAGCAGGCACTGTCCACATGGATCGCCGAGTATGGCTTGCTCGGACTCTCGTGTTCGGAGTCTGGATTCATCTGGGAGTGGGCTCCCGGGACGGTGGTACCTCCCCTCGATTACAAGGACAGCGGCGGACCTGGTGACACCATTGCGGCCGCCGAGATCCACAGTCGCCTGGCAAACAGATTACTGCTCTCTTATGAAGCTTGTCTGAACCGGGATACCGAAACTTTGACTACTCTACTCAATCCCTCTGATGTGCACACTTTTCCAGATGCGCAGGGTGCAACCCTGGCAGAGCTTTGGCGTGAACAAAACGAGGAGTTCAAAAAAGCCTCGAAATCGGACAAGCTCTACCGGGTGAGAGAGATGACGGGGGATATGTTGGTGGATCGTCCTAAGCCCATAGGCTGGGGCGACTTCTTGGTAGATGCCGCCTTAGCCGAAATATGGAGCAAGCTGGTCAGTATCCTCAGCGTGTTCGCTTACCCGGCGCTCACATTCGTGGGACCACTGCCGCTGACTACAAACCGGCTAGTGCCCACCATGGGAGCTCGCAACCTAGTGGGAGCCATGTACCTCCAATTCTACTGGCTCTTGACCTCCGGCGAGGATCTCTCCCGGTGCAATTACTGCAGTCGGATAATCTCCTACAATCGACCAGCGCCAGACAGCAAGGAGCGAAAACCCCGAAAAGACAAGCAATTCTGCGACAGCCGGTGTCGGCAAAACTACCACTATCACGTCAGGATAAAGCCGACGCGCCGGAGCGAAGAGGAGCCCTAAGACCACTGATGCGTAATCGGCGAAGCCCTCCGCTGGAGGTTCAGCCGTACAGCGTGACCTGCGTAATTGCACATCAGCGGTCTAAGCGGCGGACGCGGCGGTAACGCAAATACACCAACTACTACACCAACGCAGCCCGAAACCATCCACGTACAACCACACACAACTGCGAGCAAGATGTGCCGCATTCCCTTTATCTACGCGGGAATCGCTCTTCCATACACGCGCCGCAGCGAGCAACGAAAAACAAGCGATCCGGAATACCTCCTAACGGGGTATCGAGGGTTCGAATCCCTCCTCCTCCGATCCAGAAAGTTGCTTGTTTGCAGGGGAAACGCCAGGGCAACGGAGAGGGCCGGGATCTCCCTCGGCCCTCCGGCGCGCGGGTGGGAGCAGGTTTCTCAAGTTGTTGAGCGCGCCTCATCGAACTTCAGGGACGGCGAGATGGTTGGCTTCGAGACCATAGCGAAGCACGCGACTCCCGAGCTTGCCTACGCCGTGTGGGTAGAGCGGGCGAAGGTCAAGATGGGCGACATGGAGGACTTCGCCCCATCCACTCTGCGGGTCACGATGATTTTCCGGCCCGAGGAGGGCACATGGAAGGTTGTCCATAGGCACGCGGACTCCATAACCACGGCTCAGCCAGCCGAATCGGTATTGCAGGAGTAGGCTCACCCTTAGCGGACTTCCGAGAACCCCCCTTCCGAGACTATCCGAAAAGTCCTGGAGATGCCCGGAAGATGGCCCGAGGAGACACCGAAGGGGCGCCGTTCGGTCCGTTTGGCCTCAGAATATCGGCCGAATCCATGCTCGGAGTGTTGCTCGAGAACCTTTTCGGACAGTCTCTCCACGAAGGCGGGCGAATAGCGTAGGATGATCGGGGGATCGAGGGAAGAGGAGGACGCATGGCCGACGACCGAGACGACCCTGGCATCAAGGTGCCCCCGCCCCTGATCTACCTCGTGCCTCTCGTCCTGGGGCTGCTTCTCGACAGGAGAAGGCACCTCCCCTTCTTGCCGCGCGGTGTGGCAAGAGCCTTAGGGTGGCCGCTCATCGGCGGCGGGGTGGTCCTCAACGGGTGGTTCCTGGGGACGATACGGGATGCCGACGTGCCGATACGCACCGACAAGCCCGTGCCGAGGCTGACCACCGAAGGCCCGTTCCGCTACAGCCGCAACCCCAGCTATCTTTCCCTGGCGATGGTCTACGCCGGGGTGGCCGTTCTTCGCAACTCGCTGTGGGCGATCCTCCCGTTGCCGTTGGTGGTCTCCGTCGTCCAGCGCGAGGTGATCGGGCGCGAGGAGCGATACCTGGAACGCGCCTTCGGGGAGGAGTACCTAGACTACAAGGGGCGTGTGCGTCGCTGGGTGAAGTTGGGCATCCGGACTTCCGAGAACACGCCTTCCCCGAAGGTGGGTGAATAGCCCTGGCCGGGGCATTCCCTTTCCCAGTAACGGCAAGGCAGTAGTTAGCAGGCTTCGGTGATCCTGGCCCTGGACAGAATGCGAGTGGCTGTTAGGGTAAACAGTGACCACAACGCCCAAAAGGGGGATCGACGTGGCTGGACGAGGCAAGTGGGGCTTCGCCCTTCCATGCCGAAGCAAAGCCAGCCGCGCGGTGATCGGCGGCGCATTCGGTGCGGGCATGGCGGTACTGACGGGAAGCACGCCCATAGGCATAGCCATGGTTGCAGCGTTGGGGGCGGGCCTGGCGGCGAAGTTCGGGGGTCGTAAAGAAGGGGAACGCGGGGACCGGGACGGCTGACCGCGTTTATAGCTGAGAGTGAAGTTCGTAGTACTCCGCTTCTATGAGGTCGGGTGAATAGCGAGGGGACCTCAGTCCCGGCTGGTGCATTAGATTTCTCTCAGGAACCATCCGGACGTATGCATCTAGACGTAAAGACCGTTATGGTATGACCATTCGTAAGCGACGGAAAGGAAGCAAGGATGCGTAGATCCGTCTTGTTGGTGCTCATGGTCGCGGTAGCCATGCTGGCGTTCGCGCCCGCGGCCCTGGCCCAGATGGACGACAACCCGAGCGCCGACGACATGGGCGCCGACGACAACGGCGGTGGCGGAGATCGCGGCTTCGACGAAAACCGAGCGCCAGCGACCTGATGGAGAGGCCGGCGGCGAGCGCCTCCGCCACCTCCAGCGCCACCTCCAGCGCGGCCGCCACGGCCCCCGCCGACGACGCCACGGCTACGGCTTCCGCGACCGCGGGCGACGACGCACGGCCAGCATCGCGGGAGGTACGACGACGCGAGGGCGGCCGCGGGCGGCAAGCTGCCGAACACCGGCGGACCGCCGGTCGCGGGGCTGGTCTCGACCGCGGCGGCGGTGCTGCTGGTCGGCTCGGGCCTGGTGGCGGCGAGGCTGGTGCGCCGGGACCGCTGATCCGCTAACCCGAGAAGCCTATCTCTATGAGGGGCGCGGGAACGTGGCCCACCGCCCCTCCGCCCTGGGATCGTGTCCTAGCATGCATGCCGCATCGGACCGGGGCTGCGCGGACTTCCGAGAATTCCAAATTTACCCGCAGTTGGGTGCATAGACGTTCGGCAGCTGCGCTGGGCGCGGTCAGGTGGCATCACCTAATTGGGGACCGGCCCGGGGAATAGGATCGGGGCTAATCGAGCGCGTACCAGTGGAGTATCGATAGGGCCGCCTCCACGCTTTCGGCGGCGCTGCCGGAGGCGGCCTTGCCGTTGTCGGAGCGCGCGACGGCCATGTAGCGGGGATACTCTTCGCCATCCCCCGCGTCGAGTACCTCGACGGTCACGAGGTGGGAGTTCCCCTGCTTGTCTTCTCGGACGACCTGGAACGTCGTCACGTGGTAGGCTTCGGTGTTCCTCGGCAGTCCCAATAGATGCTCCATGGTCCTGTTCGGGTCTACCATCCGTGTTCCTCCTCTCGCCGCCAACTCCCACATCGTACCCGCAACCGCGAGGATCGCTTCTAAGGCCCGAGGGCTATCCCCGGCCCAGCCCGCGCTGGCCGCTAGGCGGGCTCCTGGACGCCCCTGTCCCGCTTCCAATATGGGTCATATGGCACTCCCCCCGCCCGCACGCTTGGTACCTTGGGGCCCCCAGGCCGAGCACGACGCGCGGACCGAACGCGCACACCCCATCTGGTTAAACGGCCTGGCCAGTTTTTCGGGCCGGCCGCTCTCCACTCTGTAAGCGCAGCCGGCCCGATAGCTGTTGTTAGTCCCGACCGCGTTTGGGGTACGGTTGTGGCGCGCACCCCTGCGCAGGGGTCGCGGCGGGCTCTCCATTCTGAGCCGTACGACGACATTCCACCCATCCAAACGCCGCGGCCCCCTTTATTCGCACACCACAACTTCTAAGCACTTGGGTGAATAGCGCATCCACCAAGGTTGGGTACACTGAGTCCCTCGCCAGCCGAAAGGAGATCGGCATGCGCCAGGAGCAAGTCGCCGAGGTGATGAACGACCCGCTCTCGCGGGAGCTGCTGCATTCCGCGATCCCGGCTCGGATAGCGTACAACGGTACGGACGGGTTCCCGCGCGCGATCCCGATCGGGTTCCTCTGGAAGGACGAGCGGATCGTCGTCTGCACAGCCTCCAACGCCTACAAGGTGAAGGCGCTAGAGGCGCGACCGGAGGTGGCGCTGACCATCGACACCGACTCGCAGCCCTATCGTGCGCTGCTGGTGCGCGGGGCGGCGAGTGTGGGGATCGTCGACGGCGTGCCCTCCGAGTACCTGGACGCGTCGCGGAAGGGCATGGAAGACGAGGAGCAGTTTCGGGCGTTCGAGGCGGCGGTGCGCTCGCTCTACAAGCGGATGGCGCGCATCTCCATCGCGCCGGAGTGGGCGAAGGTGTTGGATTTCGAGACCAGGCTACCGAGAGCCGTGGAGCAGCTCATGAGCCCGGATGATTCCGCAGGTAGCTAGACGAAATAGTGGCGTGGCGCCACGGGCCGTCCCATAGACTTCCGGCGCGAGCAAGGAGCCGGGGTACCCTTGGCAGCTCCGCCTGAGGCCCATCTCTCCCCCGTGGGGCCGTGCGGACTTCTCAGACCTCCGTACAGGCGAAGTTCCGAGAACGCTTCTTCCACGCACTCGGGTGAATAAGCGTCTCACCGAGCGCCGGCTTCAGCAGGCGGCCAGAGGAGGGCGATCGTTATGGACTAGGATACCCCGATGGACAACGCCCTCTAGAGGAAGGAGGAAAGGGATGCATCGCCTTCTGGTAGACACGGATACCGCAGCCGACGACCCGGTCGCGCTGGTGATGGCCCTCAGGCACCCGGGCGTTCGGGTCGAAGCGATCACGGTCGTGGCAGGCAACGTTCCCGTGGACCATGGTGTCCAGAACGCCCTCTACACCCTGGAGCTGCTCGGGGAGCACGTCCCCGTGTTACGCGGGGCGGAGGCCCCGCTGCTCGCTCCGCTTAAAACCTCGCAGTTCATCCACGGCGAGGACGGCATGGGCGACAGAGGCCTGCCCTTGCACGGGCGCGAGCCGCACCCCGGGCACGCCGTTGACGCCCTGCTCGAGGTGGCGGATCGCTACCCCGGTGAGGTCGAGCTGGTCACGCTGGGGCCACTGACCAACGTGGCGATGGCCCTCCACAGGGATCCCTCGTTCGCCGGAAAGGTGAAGGGGTGCGTGATGATGAGCGGGGCGAGCAACCACCTGGGCAACATCACTCCGGTCGCTGAGTTCAACGTGTGGGTCGATCCGGAGGCGGCCAAGGTGGTGTTTTCCTCCGGCATGCCGCTCAAGATGGTGGGATTGGATATCTCCCGCAAGTACGCCGTCTTCACGCCCGAAGAGTCGGCCGAGCTGCGAGCTGTGGGCACCCCCCTGGCGGAGTTCTGCGTCGACATCCAGAGGGTCGTCCACGACGAATGGGACGGGGGGTTTGAGCTGGCGGACCCGATAGCGATGGCCGTCGCCCTCGACCCTCCGGTTGCGACGAGGGTAGAGCGCCGCTTCGTGGCCGTGGAGACGGGCGGGGAGTGGTGCAGAGGGCAGACGGTCGTCGTTCGCCAGGAGCTCACGATCGTGGGAGAGTACGAGCCTAACGTCGAGGTCGTCGAGGAAACCTCGCGCGGGCGGTTCTTGGAACTATTGTACAAGGCCGTACGATCGTGACTTACCCCACAACCTCCTACGCATGAGGCTTGTCGTTCCATAGCGCTCGTAGCGCCCTATAGTCCACGATAACGATTCCTTCCTCTTGCAATATGGCCCGCGCCTCTTCCGAGACGATGAAATCCAAATCGCTCTGGCGCACCCGCCAAGTGGGCACCGCGGCTCGCAGCTCGGCATTGCCGACACCGGGATGTAGCGCCCACTCGCTGAGGCCAACCGGCAACGCGCGCAACATCCGTGCGTAGCGGGCCGCCTTACCCACCGTGTCGAGGTCGTAGCTGTCCATCAGGTCGTGATCGTTGGTCGGGTAGCCCCGGCGCCGTATCTTTTCGATGAAGGGCCGATAATACGCTCGAAGCGGTACGCCGTACTGGCGAGCCAAGCCGAGCGACATCTCGAAGATCTCTTCGCGGCGGGTGTGGATGGCGCAATGGCTATCGAGGTGGGTCGGCCGCAATCCGACACCCAACACGTGTTCTATCTGGGCGCGGTACTCTCGCTCCAACTCGGTCACGTCGACCTGATCTAGGAACTCGTCGATGCGCGACTCGGGGTAGAAGTACCCCGTTTCGTCGACCAGCGAGGGCACCTCCGTGCGACAGGTTATCGGTCCCCACCGGTAGGCGGGTTGCTCGCTGACGGATGTCAAGTGGACGCCGAAGGGAACTTCGGGAGCTTCTTGTAGCCACATGAGCGCATGCAGCGCCCAGGGGCACGGGACCATCACGCTGCAGGAGCCGACGATACCTTCCTCGAGCGAGCGGATGATGGCTTCGTTGACGGCATGGCACATCCCGAAATCGTCGGCGTTGAGGAACAACAAGCGGGCATCGGCAGGGTATCCCAAGAGGCCGTTAGTTCGGAGGGCATTCCCTGCGTTCATCGACATCTCGCCACCCCCTTCCAGAAAGTTCTACCACTAAGACAGAGGCACCGAGAAATTCAGGCTCAACGCACGCTACTCTTTTTATAGCCTGAGGGAGAGACGATCTGAGTTCGGAACGCTCATAGGGGGTGGGGATCGAGGCTATGCCGAACTTCTCAGAACGCCTACTACTACGAACGTGGGTGAATAGGGCGAGCAGTGGGGACACGCCCTGGGAGTTGTGCGAATGCACAAGAAGGAGGTGCACAAGAAGGAGGCCCCGGAACCAACAGGGCCTCCCCAGAACCTAACGCCGCTTGACGGTGGTTAGTTGCGGCGGTTGCGGCGGCGCTTACGCCGGCGGCAACGCCTGCGCTTCTGGACCGTGTTCCTGCGGCTGCAGCGTCTCCTTCTCAACCTGTCGGTTCCCATCTCTTCACCCCCTTTCAGGGCGTATCGGCTCGTCCCTCCCATCGGCCAGCGAAAGCGGTGGTAGGCGCGATAGCATCGCGTTCACCGCGCGGCCCTACCATGGCCCGCCCAGCGCCTAACAACACTCGATCCTAGTTCCTGCAGCGTCGGCGCGCGCGCCTTATGCAACGCCTGCGTTGACCGTTGTCGTTCCTATTCCTGCGACGACAACGCCTAATCCGCCTGCGACATCGACGATTGCGATCGTCGGCCCCCATCTGTTCACCCCCTTTCCGATCCACTCCCCTTTCCACGCGGGCCTGCATAAACCCGCCCGTGGGCGCAAAGGTGGCACCTCCCCTGTTGGCTCCTCACATTCCCATGTAACTACTCGCACTTCCCATGTTAACGTCTCGCATCATCCGGATCAACCTACTACGGTTGCATAACGCTTACCAGGAGTCGCCGATACGACGCCGCTAGCCTAGGCTCCGCCCCACCCCAAGCAAGCCAGGACCGCCACGGAAGTGGTGCCTACCGAGGGGTATTATGAGGAAGACGTGCTCCCCCTACGGGCATGCACCCCTGCCCAGCTTCGCTAGCACCGGTGCCGAACCTAGACCAGATTAGCCCTGGCGCGTTCCTCCGTCGCGTCCGCCCACTCCACCACCGCCTCATCCGGCACGTACAAGTCCATCCCTCGAACGTTGCCGCTCGCGCTCCAGGTAACCAGCACTTTCTTGACGGGGAGACGTTGGATATGGATGACCCACCCGCGATGTATGCGGCCCGCGGAGTCGTACGCCGGTACCGCATCACCTACCTCGATGTCCTTCGCAAGTTTCAAGCTTCGTGGACCCTTCTTCGGAACCGCCACCACCATTGATATGCGCCGACCGTGGCCCCGAAATACACCATTCCTGCCGGAGCACCACGACCTCGGTCCCATGCGTTAGGACCGGGGCTACGCGGACTTCCGAGGATTTTCTTGTTTCTTATTCCAAGGCGTCGGGTGAATAGCGCCCACGCCGAGGCCAGCCTCGCGTGCGCGCGCATGAGAGACGCCTAGCCCCGTCCCGGACGGCCCGGCCCATACCCTGGTATGAGTCTATCGCGAGGGTATTATCGGGACTCGTGCCCCAGGAGGGACCTAGTGTGCGTGGCCCATCGGACCGGGGCTATGCGGACTTCCGAGAATTCCATACTTCCGAGACTGTCCGAAAAGGTTCTCGAGCAATACTCCGAGCATGGATTCGGCCGATATTCTGAGGCCAAACGGACCGAACGGCGCCCCTTCGGTGTCTCCTCGGGCCATCTTCCGGGCATCTCCAGGACTTTTCGGACAGTCTCAGTAGTAACGTTCTCGGAAGTCCGCTCTTCGCTACTGCAAAGACTACGTCGTTACCGGGTTCTGCTATTGTGCCCTGCGTAGCACAACGGGACCGTCGGCGCAGTCGGGGAAAGGACTACGGGATATGGTGGACCGGCAAGAGGCCCTGGGGCTGCCCCTAGCCAAGCCCCTGGATGAGGCGGAGGTCCATAGGTTCGCGGCAGCACTCCGAGGAGGATTGCTGCGTCCCGAGGACGATGGCTACGACGCCGCGCGGGCGGTCTTCAACGGCACGGTGGATCGACGTCCCGCCCTGATCGCGCGCTGCGCGGGGGTGGCCGACGTGGCCAGGGGGGTCGAGCTCGCCTGCTCCCACGACCTGCCGCTCTCCGTCCGCGGCGGCGGACACAGCGTCGCGGGCAAGGCGGTGTGCGACGGCGGGCTGATGCTCGACCTCTCGCCCATGAAGGGCATGCGCGTCGATCCCGCACGTAGGACCGCTGAAGCCCAGGCAGGGCTCACCCTGGGCGAATTCGACCACGAGACCCAGGAGTTCGGGCTCGCGACCACTCTGGGTGTGGTCTCCGTGACCGGCATAGCCGGGCTCACCTTGGGCGGCGGCCTCGGCTGGCTCAACGGCAAGCACGGCCTCGCCTGCGACAACCTCTTCTCCGCGGACGTGGTGACCGCCGACGGTCGGCTCGTCGTCGCCAACGAGGAAGAGAACGAAGACCTGTTCTGGGGCATCCGTGGCGGGGGAGGCAACTTCGGCGTAGTGACCTCCTTCGGCTACCGGCTCCACCCGGTCGGAACGGTGCTGGGAGGCGGGCTCTCCTATCCGCTGTCGGAGGCCCGCGATGTCCTCCGCTTCTACCACGAGTTCGCGAGCGCTGCGCCCGACGAGCTCTCCACCGCCGCATCCCTAGGCGCGACGCCGGACGGCGGGGGCGTGGTGGGCGTCTCGGTGTGCTACTGCGGTGCCGTCGAGGAGGGAGAGCGGGCGCTTCGCCCCCTACGAGAGTTCGGCTCTCCGCTCGCGGACAACATCCAGCCCATGGCCTACACCGTGCTGCAGAGCGCCCCCGATCCGGGGTTCCCGCCCGGACGGCGGCACTACTGGAAGTCGAGCTACCTCAAGGACTTCAGCGACGAGGCGATCGAGGTCATGGTCGGGTTCGTCTCCGAGATGCCTTCGCCAACCACAGGCGTTGGGCTGCAGCAGATGCACGGCGCGGCGAGCCGCGTGGACCCGACGGCGACGGCCTTCCCGCACAGGGACGAGCACTACGACTTTCTCATCCTCTCCCAGTGGGCCGACCCGGCGGAGTCGGAGAGGAACACGGAGTGGACGCGCTCGTTCTTCGAGGCGATGGGGCCGTTCTTCGAGGAAGGCGTCTACGTGAACAACCTCGGCGACGAGGGGGAGGACCGGGTGAAGGCGGCGTACGGCGCCAACTACGAGCGGCTACTGGCCCTCAAGGGCAAGTACGACCCCGCCAACCTGTTCCGTCTCAACCAGAACATAGGACCGCCGGCCCAGGCCACAAGCGGCGCGGCGTCGTAGAGGCTTCCCCTCGCTCTGAGATGGACGAATTCATGTACGAGCTGGTGGCCAGGAATCTGATAAGCGGCACGATCCATCTGGGGGACGTGAGGATCCCGGACATCGCCCCGACGTGTGCGATATGACGCTATGCTAAGGACCAGAAGGCGGGCGGGAAAACAGGAAAAGAGCTGGGACCCCCTTAGAGGATCCCGGCCGCAGCACCTACCTCTGCTCCCCGCTTTGATGCCCAGCTCTTGTATGAAATCGGCCTGTATATCGGCCGCAGTTCTCGGTTAGGGGGTTTTCCTGCCCCTCATCTGGCGTTCCGCATCTTCACGCCGTTCATGGGCTTCTTCTTCCTTCTCCATTATCCGGCGCTCCGCTTGTTCGCGCCGTCCACGGGCTTCTTGCTTCTGTTTTGTGCGCAGATTGCGGACCTCTTCCCCGGAGTTGTAGTCCTCGGGTGTGTGTGGGCACATAGGCGGCGACCTCCTTCCCATGCTCTAGCAACGCCCACCGTGTCTTGGTAGTTCCTTACCACAAGGGCGGGGTACCCAAACGAAGGACTCCGGCCCGTTCGCTGCCCATTAATGGTGACCGGGCCCACCTGGAACGCAGACGAAGCTACGAGGATTGCCGAGGGCGCCGCAGGGCGGATGCGGGACCCAGTCTACCGGCTACACCCCGACGCCCGAGGAGAGCCGGAGGATGTCGATCTTGCATTCCCGGCGCCAAGATGCTGGGTGGACGCGGAACCGGACGCTTGGCAGAAGATCCACATGTCCCTCCTGTGCCTGGCGATAGCCTCCTACCGTATGTTCGCCGGCCCCCATCTTGTCTTCGCCGCTCTAAGCCTTGGAGACATTCTCCGCCTGGGGACCTTTCTGACCTTGGCCAACCTCGAAAGTCACCTTCTCGCCTTCCTCGAGGTTCCTAAACCCCTCGCCCACAATAGCGGAGAAGTGCACGAATACGTCCTGGCTACCATCGTCGGGTGTGATGAAGCCGTAGCCCTTATCCTGGCTGAACCACTTCACCGTTCCTTGAGGCATACGCAATCTCCTTCCCATTACATCCCTGGCGGACAACTTACCCTCGCTACCATAGACTGTAAACGCAAAAAGGCCGGAGCCCCAGCGACAGCTAAGGTCCCGGCCCGCTGCTCAACAATGGCGCTCAAACGAACTGCAGTATTAGCCAAATCAAAACGATTATCACCACCACCGCTATGACCAGACTCAATATGTTCCTAGACACTTTCACCTCCCCTCTCGTTATTCTCGACCCAGAGAAGCTAGCAGCATTGCGGAAGGGGCGGGGTCCCACGGGGCCTCGGCCGGGTAAGTCACCCTCTCAGACGGGCGGACCCATCTCTAAAATCACGTGTGGTACTCAGCGCCTCCGGGCTATTCGCCAGACGCCAACTAACACTCGGAAAAGAACCAACCTGGCAATCCATCTTATTAGCATACCCACACTGTACCTCCTCATGAAATTCAAGAACATATACGTCACTAGGAGACACAAGTTGCGCTACACCGATTACACGGGCAAAGGGAAGAGGGCCGGGGAGAGTTGGCGAACCCCTCGGCCAGCGAAATTGGACTGGGCCATAGACGCGAGAAGGGCAGGACGGCTGCCGCAGGGAGGAGTGGGCGACAGCGCCACGATCATCACGCTACCTTGCCCGCTACGCTCCTTAGCATGATCTCCCTACTCCCTCTATCGCCTCTAGCAACGAAGGCAGCATAGGCCGCGGAGGGCGCATGCGTAACCTTACGCATTCCGGGTACGCATCTATGTGGGTAGGCTCAGGCGGAGGGGCCCGCCAAGTGTCCTATCCTAGCCCGCCGCGCGTAGTAGCTCGCCCTCCCGTACCCCTTCCGTGGACACCCTGAGACAGCAGTGCCTTACCTAGTTCGCCACGGTGAACGACCACGCCTTCTGCTGCATGCCGGTGGTCGAAGCGCTCTGGTCGAGGTGGTTGCCGGCCACGTCCCTCGCCCCACCGGTTACCCGCGCGTCGTAGGTCGCACCCCTCCTCAACGCGGAGCTCGGGTCCAGGGTGGCCTTGTCGGTGCTCGCCGAGTAGACCACGGAAGCCGCGACCTTCGTCGTGGTGCCCCTCTCGAAGAGCACGTAGGTGGTGGCGTTGATGGAGGACGCCCTCATGTCCTCGGGGAAGGTGGCGGTGAGGTTGGCCGAGGGTGAGACCCCGGTGGCGCCAGAGCCCGGGACTGTGGCGGTGACCCTGGGGGCGGTTGAGTCTGTGGTCCACTCGGCGGTGCGGCAGCCGTTTGCTGAGCAGTCCCTGAGGTTGTAGAGGCGGGTCTCCAGGGAGGCGTGGAGCGCCTCGTTGCCCGTGCTGCGGGGCACGCTGCTTAGCTGGTAGGGGTCGGCGACGAGGTCGTAGAGCTCGGTCTCCGCGCTTTCGTCGTACCTCACGAACATGTGCCCCTGGGTGCGCACACCCTTGTGCGTGGGCGTGGGGACCTTCGTCCCGTCCCAGAACCATCCTTCCTCGAGGAAGGCCTGCCGCCAGGAGGAGGGGGGCGCGCTCGTGAGCAGGGGGGAGAACGAGCGGCCGTCCACGAACGAAGGGGTGGGGACGCCGGCCAGGCTCGCTATGGTGGGGGCGAGGTCGTTGTTCAGGACCAGCTGCTGCCTCACGGCCCCCGCGGGCACCCCAGGACCTCGTACCATCAGGGGCACCCCTATGTCCTCCTCGTAGGGCGTCTTCTTGTTCGCGTCGAAACGGTGGTTGCCGATGTGGTAGCCGTTGTCTGAGGTGAAGAAGACGTAGGTGCTTGACAGCTCGCCCGTCTGCTGCAGGCTGGCGACTACCCGCCTCAGGAGGTCTTCTACCGATAGCATCGAGCGCAGCCTCTGGCGGTAGAGGTCCTGCATGCTGCCCGAGACCTCCGGGCTGATGCGGGGGTAAGACTTCACCCACTGGGGCTTGTCGGAGACGTCGGCCTCGTCGAAGTTGGGTGGCTTGGGCAGCGGGGTGGCCGAGAAGCTGTCCTTGTAGCGCTCGGCCACCTCCGGAGGGATGTGCGGGGCCGTGGTGCCGACCACAACGAAGAACGGATCGGGCTCGGTCGAGCTCCTGCGTATAAAGTCCTCCGCCTTGCCGGCGTAGACGTCGGTGGAGTGGCCGCTCATGGCCACCTCCTGTCCGTCCTGGTTGATCCTCGTCGTGGGCGCATCACCCATGTTCACGTACCACTCGTCCCAGCCTGGGGGCACGTATGTGCCGCCGTAGGAGTTCATGTACTTGCCTATGTACTTGGTCTGGTAGCCTGCGTCGTCGAGCCAGGTGGCTGTGGTGGAGTGGTCAAGACCCAGGCTACGGAACTTCCCCGCGCCTCCCTCGGGCAAGCTGTTACCGATGATCTGGTGGTTGTGGGGGTACTGGCCTCGTAGGAAGCTGGCCCTAGATGGGCAGCACAGGGAGTAGGTAACGTAGGCGTTGTTGAAGGTTGTGCCGTTTGCGCCCATGAAGGTGCGTATGCCGCCGAGGTCCTGCATGGATCGCTCGTCTAGGTCGTCGGTCATGACGAAGACGAAGTTGGGGCGGGCGGCGACTTGGGCTGCGGCCTTACCCCTTTCGCCCCGCGGGTCGGCGCCGGGGAGCGCCAGCACCGCGGCGGCCACCACCAATAGAACCGCCGTACATACCGTTTGCCTCATCGGCTGCTCACCCCTTCGTCTTCTTCCGCAAGGAGGCTATGCACTGGCCCTGGTTCTTGAAGCCGAACTCCTCGTAGCCGCCCCACTTGCAGTCGGCCTTGCTCTTGGGTTCGTGCACAAGCTCGTAGGCACCCGAGTCGCATGCTGCCCCCTGCGGGCGCGCAACGCCACGCTGGTCGGTGTTAGGGGGCGGGCAGGCGTCCTGGCCCACCAGGTCAACAGCGGGGCTTTCGGGCTGGAGGGCTATGGTCTTGGTGGGGCCTCCGTTGTTCCGCAAGCCGTCCGGGTCGAGGAGGGGGTCGGTGTTGGGGAGGGAGCCCGTGGCCTGGGTGAAGCCGCAGGTGCCGTCGTCGTCTACGTTGTAGCCGCCGTCGGTCAACGTAGTAACCAAGGAGCAGTTGTCGCCCGACGTGTTGTTCGCCACTATGCTACTGCGCAGCGTCGCCCCTACGGAATTGTCGACGAGGTGGATGCCGCTGCCGCGAAAAGTGGCGCTGTTGCCCGAGATGGTGGAGTTCGTCACCTCAAGCGTACCTGCATCGAAGATTCCTATGCCGCCGCCCGAGGCACTGACCCTGTTGTTCGAGATGGTGGAGTCAATCACCTTGACTGCTGAGCCGAGACGACCGCTGAGGACGCCGCCACCACCGCTGGAGGTGTTCTCGGAGACAGTGGAGTTCATGAGGGTTATGGTGCCACTGTTAAGGATGCCGTTGCGGATGCCTCCGCCGCCATTGGCGGCGTGATTGCTGAAAATGGTGGCGTTCGCGACCGTTAGGGTGCCCCCGTCGTTGGCGATAGCGCCGCCCGAGCCTGCTATGTTGCCAGATAGGGTGGAGTTCGTGACCGTCAGGGTGCCGACGTTGTGGATGCCCCCGCCCAGCCCAGGCTGGATGCCGCTACTGAACTCGTTCGTTATGCCGTCCGTGATAGTCAGCTTGCTCAAGGACAACCTCGCCCCGCTCTGTACCTCGAAGACGCGCACAGAGTCGTTGCCGCTCACCGTGACGTCCCCGCCCCCGTCTATCGCTAGCCCCGCACCATCCGTAATCGTCGGCAGCGTGGAGGCAAGCGTTATCGTCCCGCCCACCCCCTCGGCGAAGACTATCTGGTCGGCACCCGCCCTCAAGTTGGCCTTATTATGGCCTCCCTCAAGGAGCCTGCCCCACTATTCGAGGTGTTGGTGACGGTGAAGGTATCTGCCCACGCCGCGCCCGCGTAGAGCATCGTCGACACCAGCGTCACCAGAGATACAGCGAGGAACCTTGGTCTTTCTTGCGAACCATGGCGTGTGCATCTCTCCCCTTCCCTTAAATGGCTAAGGCGCTCTCCCTGCAGCCGTCTTGCATGCCACGAATGCACCATACGCCCCCAGCAAGGACTCGGGCATGTGCCACATGGCACATATCCGTGACGAGCGTAGCTACCCTAAAAATAACCGTAGACAGAGGCCCCCAAGCCCCGGTCCTAGTGGGCCAGGACCGCTGCGGGGCACGACCGCTCCAACGGGTATCATGAGGAAGATGCGCCCACCCCGGTCCAAGGCGGGCGATGCGTACCGCATAGGACCGGAGTTAGCCCGATGCGAACTTCCGAGTACGCCTGCCAGAGACTGTCTGATAATTCTAGAATAGCCCCGTTGTGGGCTCTCAAGAGAGGTCAGAACGGGGCCAGAAGCACCATCTTGTCGCATGTCGTGCCACCAACACAAGCGCTCATGGGTGTTCTAGCGATTAATCAGACAGTCTCTACTCGAAGGTGTGCGGACACGACCGGGGTAGCGTCAGAGCCGGGCATCGTTCTCCTATTCGGGCACAAAGGAAGAGTCCGTGCTCAAGGGCAAGGTCCTCCCACCCGCTCGAGGCATACCTCGGCGGGTCCGTCTCCGGCGAGCACCGCCCGGAACCTCAGCTCTGGTTTGTTTGTTAAATGGCAATGATACGGTCGATGCGAGCTCGAACAGCGACAGCTTTGTCTCCGACCCCGATTGGGGCGTCGATGCGGAGCCCTAGAGTCCGCTCCGACCGGCGTACCGCGCCAGCTCCAGATCCATTCTGACAAATGCCCTCCCGAAGAGGTTACAAGCCTACTCTAGGAGCAAGGTGGACTCCGGCCCCTCGACACGCGGCGGAGCAAGGAACACTCGTGCGGCTTATACGTTTTAGGGCTCGGGACCAGGAGGACGCCTTCACTAGTCCGATCTACCTGAATGACCACGAAGGCGGCGAATTCGCGCTCCCGCTTTTCTCTAGCTCGGAGGCCCCATAGCGTTACGCGGAGGTCATCGCCGACGCGCCAGGGCCAGAGACAGGCACCGATGCGGAGCTTGCGCCCGGGCGCTACCGGGCGGTGCGCCTCGAGGACGAGGGAGAGCTCTTCGAGTCGGCGGCGCTGGGTGGGGTCGATTGCCTGGTTTGGAACATCTGCGCTTGTGCTTCTCGATACTATGGTGCTAAGCTACCCCCGTGATGTTAAGTAACGGGTGGTGTTCGGCACCCCTATTCCTTCGCCTCACCAAAAAAGGCAGGGAGGATAAGGAAGAGTGGTCTACTGGTATCTTCGGTGGCCTTAGCCCTGCTTGTCGCATGCGGGGTTGCCGTGATCGAAGCG
>CAWDDB010000009.1:0-139452 GCA_963800975.1 uncultured Rubrobacteraceae bacterium
TCCCCCTCCTGGGCTGAACCGCGCCCAGTTGTCGGCAACCTCATAGGCTCGCGATCGGGACCCCTGGCGTCAGCGGGACCCATGGCGTGGGTATATGATGACAACAGCAACCTTAAGCGACAACACGCACGACGCCGTTTCGCGGAGCGATTTCTCCTCCCTAGAACTCAGCACGCAAAGGTAACGAGCCGCCATCTCTCGAGTCCCTGATCGCGGTCATGACCACCAACCCCCGCCCGTTACTCGGCCCCTTGCGCCATCAGTTCTCGGGCTCCACGCCCAGCGCCGCGGCGAGCTTCCGCACGGTTGAGGGGTTCGCGGTGCGGTGGCTATTCTCGATCATGGTTATCGTGTTGTGCGAGACCCCGCTCTGCTCAGCCAGCTCCCGCACCGTCAGCGGGTGTCCCTCCCGCAGCCGCCGCAGCGCCCCCGCGTCCACCCTCACCCGTCCGCGCCGCCTCTTGGCCGTAGCAACCCCCGAGCAGGTCGAACCCCACGCCTCGCAGCAGTATACAGGACCTCTCGAATAAGCGTGTACAAAACGTTGACAAAACGTGGCATTGAGCCATAATAGGAGGTGGAGTAGGAATGGCCCCGGCGGTGCTGCCACACCCCGAGGCACGGACCACGGACGAAAGGAGAACGCCGTGGCCGAGACCAGTCTAGCGGGCGGACCCGTCGGGTGCCCTGTCCGTGCGCGCACGTGAACCACACGAACGACCTAGAGAGCAGCGCTACTAAACTAGCCGTCCTCTACGCCCGGGTCTCTACCAAGAAGCAGGCGATCGGCGGGTACTCTCTGCGTCAGCAGCTGGAGGCGCTCCGCCAGCACGCCGCCCGTTCGGGCTACGAGGTGCTCGAGGAGATCGCGGACGCCGGGGAGAGCGGCGCGAGCCTGCGACGACCCGGACTGGACAGGATGCGGGAGTTGGTGGCCGCCGGCGGCGTCTCCTTGGTGCTCGCCCAGGACCTCGACCGCCTCGCGAGGGAACCTGAGCACCACCACCTCCTGCGGCGCGAGTTCGGAGAGCGCGGTTGCGCCCTACTCTTCCTAAATGGCCGCGATCCGGACGCTGCCCAAACTGCCAAGCGCGAGCGGGCCAGGATTACCGAGCGCAGTTGGAGGGGAAAGGTGCGCAAGGCGCGGGAGGGGAAGATCCTCGCGGGGACAACCCCGAACTACGGCTTCCAGTTCAACGCGGCGCGAGACGGCTACGAGGTAGACGAAGCCACCATGCGAGTCATAAGGCGCGTCTTTCGCATGGTGGACGAGGAGAAGCGCACCCTGCACGCGGTGAAGCGGGCGCTCGAGACCGAGGGGGTGAGCTCGCCGAGCGGCAACAGCCGTTGGTCGACGTGGGTGCTGCGACGCTTCGTCTTGGACGACGTCTACAAGCCCCACACCTTCGGGGAGATCGAGGGCCTGCTGACGCCCGAGGTCGCCGCGGGACTCGACCCGGAGCGATGCTACGGGGTCTGGTGGTTCAACCGCGAGCGTTGGACCACCAACCCGGTCTCCGACGTCTCGGGCGGCGGTCGCGTCTACCGCCGCAGCGTCAGGGCCGTCCCCAAGCCGAGGGAAGAGTGGATCGCCGTCCCCGTCCCCGACTCAGGCGTGCCGCGGCGGGTGGTCGACGCGGCGCGGGAGACCCTCCTCAAGAACAGGCCAAACTCGAGCCGCAAAGACCGGTTCTGGGAGCTCTCGGGCGGGATCCTCCGCTGCGGCGAGTGCGGGTGGCGGATGAGGACGTGCACGACGCGCAAGAAGTCCGGCAAGCTCTACTTCTACTACGCCTGCGCCAAGCGCCGGGAGGGTGGCGACGCCTGCCCGAACCGGGGGAGCTACCGCGCGGATGTCCTGGAGCCGGCCGTCTGGCAGGCGGTAGCGAGGCAGCTCGCGGATCCGGAGGCGGTGCGCGCCGCCTTCGGGGCGAGGATGCGGCTCGAGCGCGGCGGCGCGCCCGGCGACCCCAAGGCGACAGAGCGGGCGTTGCTGGGGAGGATCGTGGAAGCAGACCGAGACCGGGACGCCTACCAAGAGATGACGGCGAAGGGCCTCATGACCTTCGACGAGTTGGAGGCGAGGCTGTGCGAGATCGAGGAGTCCCGCGCGATCGTCTTGCGCGAGCTGGAGGAGATAGGGAACCGCTGCGAGGACGCCGAGGGTCTGGAGCGAGACAGGGACGCGCTGCTCGGGTCCTACGCCGGCACGGACGCGGAAACCCTAGGGCGTCTCGAGCCGGAGGAGCGCAACCGCGTCTACCGGGCGCTCCGACTCGAGGCTCACCTGGGCGCGGATGGCGTCCTGAGCATCGAGGGCATCGCCGGGACGGCAGCCATCAGCGTTATCGGGTAGGGCGCGGGCCTCCGTGCGCCCGCAGTATCTCCTCCGCTCGCTCGCCTTCGACGGGCGCGGGAGGGACCCGCTCTGGCGCGACAAAGGAGAAGTAGGAGACCATACGAGGAGAGAGTCGGAGGCGCTTTCCGCCCTCGATCTTGGCGAGCGACCCGTCTTCGAGGAGCGTCCTTATGGCTCTCCTCGCGTTGGACCGGTCCCCGCCAACCATCGCCTTCACCGCGCCTACCGGCAGGCCTCGATCCTGGCGCTCGGAGTAGTGCCAGAGCGCGCCGAGGACCCGGCCCTGCGTCCCGCCGACCTCGCGCTTGCGGACGGTGCGGCGCCGCAGGCGCGACCCGCCGTGTCCCTCGACCGGCTCCGCTCCCAGCGCGCGGCGGAACACTTCCAGCGCCTCCTCCGGCACCCGCCTCGGATCCCCGGCTGGGGTCTGGCACCCCGCCCGCTCACGGGGGGGTTCGGACGAAGGATCGCGGGGGGCGCGGGCCCAAGGAGCGAGACGCACTCGACGCCCTCCTCCCACCCGCAACTCCTCGACGATCTTCCGCTCCAGCAGGCCGCGGATCGCCCGGCGCATGTTCGAGCGGTCCGGCTCCCCAAGCCGCCTGCGCAGCTCCCTAAGCGCCAGCTCGTCGTCCTCGGCGTCCTCGAGGACCTCGCAGATCCGGCGCTGCAACGCCCCGAGGCCTCGGCTCATCCGAGCAACACCAACGGTCGCCGTCTCGAGAGACGAATCCTGGGTCGTGACCGGGGCGCGAGCTCGACCCTGCCAAGAACTCGTCCCGCATCGTACTTGATCGTTACCACGCCCAGATTATACGGGCCGCGGTGGGCGAGGCAGGCGCTTCCTTCGCGTCCCAAGTAGAACCACCGCGGCGCACGGCGCCATTCCTTCTGCCACCACGACCGTTGCGTTTATCATGGCCCCAAGAACCTGGGCAGGCAGACCAACGGTGAGGAGGTTGACCGACGTGCCCCAACGGATCTTCGGCCACGTACCGGGCCACCCGCCGGGCAGCCGCTTCGGGTCTCGCGCCGAGTTCTGCAAAGCCGGCGTGCACCGCCCGACCGTGGCTGGCATTTCTGGAAGCGAGGGGGAAGGCGCGGACTCCATCGTCTTGTCCGGCGGCTACGAGGACGACCAGGATCTCGGTGACGAGATCGTCTACACGGGCCACGGGGGTCGCGATCCGGAGAGCGGGCGCCAGATCGCGGACCAGAACTTCTCCAGGGGAAACAGGGCGCTCGCCCACAGCGGCCTCAACGGTCTTCCCGGTCCGGGTCGTCCGGGGCGCGCGGGCACGCCTCGCCTTACTCCCCCAGCACGGGATACCGCTACGACGGGCTCTACCTGGTGGACGACTACTGGCACGAGCCCGGAAGGTCCGGCTTTCGCGTCTGGCGCTACAGGTTGATCAGGCTGCCGGACGGGAGTTGGAAGTGGAGCCGGCGGGCGCCGGAGGTTCGGCGGTCCCTCTCCCGCCCCGCGGCGGGAGACGATCGTGCTACGCATCGTGCGGGACACCAAGCAGGCGCGGCGGATCAAGGAAATCTACGACCACGGGTGCCAGATGTGCGGCACCCGCCTCGAGGGGCTCTCCGGCCCCTACGCGGAGGCCGCGCACGTCCGTCCCCTCGGCGCGCCCCACAACGGGCCGGACACGCCAGACAACATCCTCTGCCAGTGCCCCAACCACCACGTGCTCTTCGACCATGGCGGCGTAAGCATCGGCGAGGACCTTTCCCTGATAGGGGCGGAGGGCAAGCTCACACTCCACCCCCAACACCGGATCGCCGAGGGGCACCTGCGCTACCGCCGAGAGCACTACGGAACCGAAGATCGGTGATGGCCGGATGACGAAAGTCGGGCGGCGCTTCGCCTACCGGGAGCACGCGCACACCCCGGGCGATCCCGTGCGCCCCGTCGAGGTGGTAAAGGCGGGGCCGCCCCGCTCCCAGAAGGTCAAGGTGCGGCTGCTCGACGGCGAGTACGAGGGCCTGGAGACCCAGATCAGGGTCTCGTGGGCGTGGGCCCAAGCCAGTTGGGACAACGCCTAGGGTAACGTTTTGGGCGGTGGTCAGACCAAACGATGGGGTGGAGATGGATGTCACGTTCTAGCCACGCAGGCAGGGTGATTCGCAGGCTCGCGAGAAGGCAACGGAGGGTCAGAGGACACTATGAGCCGGGAGCGGCGCCCTCAAGGGGACGAACCGTCAGTCATAGTTGTTGCGATGGAGACAAAGCTTCAGAACCCGTAGCTCTTGTCGTTTTGGACCTCGCTGTTGGGAAGAGCGCTCCTAATATCGTAGTGGCTCTTGACTACGGTGCCCACCACGAACTGACGGATGCCGCGCCCCAGGTCCATCCTCCCATCTGGGTCCTGTGGTGCGAAGTGTTGGTAGTTGTACTCGGCCGTGTACCCGAGCAGCCTGCCGACGGAGGCGATCGCCCCTGACAAGAGCCGGCCGGGATACAATCGGGCCCTTATGGGACGCGCTACGACGAGTCGCCCGAGGACACGCTGAGGACACGCTGGCAGGTCCGCTTGACGGTCCTCGCATTGCTGATTGCAGTTTGCTTGCCCGCCACCGGCTGCAGCTCGCCGAAGCGCGTCGTCGGAACCTCGGATCCTCCGAACCTGATCCTCGTCCTCGCCGACGATCTTGACGCCCGCCTCCTTGAGGAGCACTTGAGGGACTACCCCAACCTCCGGGGGCTGGCGGCGGAGGGCACGACCTTCGAGAACGCCTTCGTGACCGACCCCTTGTGCTGCCCTTCCAGGGCTACGATCCTGCGTGGCCAGTACGCTCACAACCATCGGATCGTCGGCAACTGGTGGCCGCAGGGAGGTTCGCGGAAGTTCCGCGAGTTGGGGCGCGAGGGCTCGACGGTGGCCACCTGGCTCAAAGATGAGGGCTACCGGACGGTGCTCATAGGCAAGTACATGAATGATTACCACGGGACCCACGTGCCTCCGGGGTGGAACGAATGGTACGCAATATCCGGTGACCACCTGAGCACCCGGCTGAGTGAGAACGGCCGCGTCGTCGGCTACGATCCCGAGCGCCACCACCTCGACGGCGTGCTCGCCGAGAAGGCTGTCGGCTACGTCCGTCGAGCCGCGAACGAGGATTCTCCCTTCTTCATGTGGCTGGGCACATCGGCGCCCCACGCCCCGGCTACGCCTACCCCCCGCCACGAGGACGCCTTCCCTGATGCCCGGCTTCCGCGCCTTCCCTCCTTCGACGAGCAGGACGTCTCAGACAAGCCTGATTGGGTGCGCGACAACGGCCCCCTGGACCCGAAGCAGATCGCTCACATGGAGGACCTCTACCGGAACCGCCTGCGCTCCATGCTTGCCGTCGACGAGATGATCGGGCGTCTCGTGGACGCGCTCGAAGAGAGCAACGAGCTGGATAACACCTACGTCTTCTTCACCTCCGACAATGGTTGGCACGCGGGAGAGCACCGGTTGACCACAGGTAAGTGGACGGCCTACGAGGAGGACATCCGCGTGCTCCTGATCGTTCGCGGCCCCGGCGTTCCCGAGGGACGTACGTTGGATCACCTGATACTGAACAACGACCTCGCACCGACCTTCGCGAAGCTCGGGAAAGCGCAGTCGCCAGAGTTCGTGGACGGGCGTTCGCTGAAGCCGCTGCTCGGCAACGACTCTCCTCCCCTCGAGGACTGGCGCTCCGCCTTCCTCGTGGAGGCCGCCACGGAACTGGACGGCTCCCGGTTCCCGATGCTGAGCGGCGACCAGCTCACGGAGGGCTGGCGATACTCATCGCGGGACGACTGGGGCCGACCAGGACTCGAAGCCATAAGAACCAGGGAGCACCTCTACGTCGAGTACGGGAA
Organism: uncultured Rubrobacteraceae bacterium; assembly: GCA_963800975.1. GTDB lineage: Bacteria > Actinomycetota > Rubrobacteria > Rubrobacterales > Rubrobacteraceae > JALYGY01. Next base: position 6,222 of record CAWDDB010000009.1, read on the forward strand.
CAGCGAACGTGAGCTCTACGATCTGAGGAAGGACCCCTACGAGCTGGACAACCGGTACGATGCCGCGGACCCCGAGCTCCCGCGGCGCCTGCGGGGGCAGCTCGCGGCACTGCGGGGATGCGCCGGGGCCGATTGCCGCGCAGCGGAGGATGGTCGCTGATATAGAAAGGGTTTAGAGCAATTGCGCGGCGCGGGATGTGAAGTCCGTGGCCCAAGTGCCCCTCAAGCAGCAGCCGAGCCCACGCGCGACTCGAAGATGACGACGGCCTCGTTCTCGAAGACCATCCGGTACAGGGCCGTTTTCCCTTGGAAGGTAAGCCAGTCTATGTCGGGGCGATGTTTGCCGAGCACCACGTAGCGAACGTCGTTCTCGACCAGGATCCTCCTCGTGCGCGCGCCGTCCGGATGGCGCAGCGCCCACAGCGCGTCCCACAGCGGCCTTGCCCCGAAGGGCGGCAGATCCCTGCCTCGCCGAATGCGGTGCGCGGAGTACGTCTGCATCCCGCTGTAGCCGCCCATAGCAAGCATCCCACGAGCCGAGACAGGGCCCACGGACGGCGTTGCGAGGATGTTGCCGCCCTCGTTGTGCTCTCTTAGCCATTCGCCCGCGGCCACGACCTCCGCCGGAGGAGGCCGGTCTATGCCCCGCTGGGCTGGGCCAGCACCCTCTTCCAGGTTGCGTGCCGCTTGCACGCCCACCACTGTTATCACCGCAAGGAGCGCAAGAGAAGCCGCCAACATCATCCCTGGCCCACGCGCTGGCGCCGACTGCAGGATTGTTACGAAGGCTAGGGCCGCAAGCAGCGCTAGCGGGATGCTCAGGTCGCGTTCGAAGCGATCCGGAAAACTGCTCATAGTCGTGCGGCTGCCGATGAATATCAGCGCCGCCCAAAGAAGGAGCGTGAGGTACGCCAGCGTTTGTGGCATCCTTATCCGCCTCCGCAGGAGATCTCCCGCTATGAGCAGCGCGCCCAGCAGCCCGAGCCACGCCACGGGCTGCGAGGTCGTCGCCAGCACGCGGGCGAGCTCGCCGGTGGGCTTGGTGCCCAGCGCCATCGCCACGGCCTCGCCACCCCTCCCCGTGCCCGAGCCGCCCAGGAGGCCGGCCACTAGGCTCGGCAGGTCGTAGGTGTCCCAGGCGTAGAGCACCGAAAGTAGCCCCAGAAGCGTGAACGAGGAAATCAATGCGAGCCCCCTCTTTCGCTCGCGGAGGAGCAGATAGGGCAAAAATACCATCCCCACCAGCCCCAACAACGCCGCCTCGTACAGGCTCGCCACCATGTGATAGAAGACTACCGAGGAGCCGAGGATAGCTAAGGTTAGTTGGTCCCGAACGGAGGAAGAGGCGTACAGCCGGACGAGCGCGGCGACGGCCAGGACAAGCAGAAACACACCGATCAGGTTTGGATACCTGGCGTGGCTGACGTGCTCGTAGGAACCACCGGCGATGAGACTGGCGAAGAGTGCCGCCGCCACGCCAACCTCCCAGCCCCACAGTTGTCGCGCTAGCGCATAGCAAGCCAGCGCGGGCAGGAGCAAGAGCGCGGGGCCCAGGATCGCGAAGAGCTTCAAGGGCTCCAACCCACTCAGGCTGGAGATCCCAGCGGCTAGCACGTGAAAGCCGGGCGGGTACAACATGAAGGACTCGGTTGACCCTTCAGAGAGCATCATACTCACCATCACCGCGTGCTCATACTTGTCCACGCCGCGCGGAAACGGCCAGTCGTATCGCATGGGACCGGGATAGCTCCGCAATAACACCATAATCAGCACCGTCGAAAGCAGGAGCCAACGCGCTGCCGAATTGATCAGCGATTCCCGAAATCCGGGGATCTCCCTGCGGAGCGGGGAGGGCGGTTGCGACAATTCGCCTCCTCGAAGTGACGCCACCAGGTGCGCGATCCCTACTGCAAGCACCAAGAGCGCAACAAGGGGCGCTACCCGTTCCGTGGGCACGGCGCCCAAGAGCACCGCCAAGACCAGCGCGGACGCAAGAATGAGCGGTATCAGCGAGAGTAGGTCCAGCGAAACGGGCCGCGAGACGAGGGGCTCGTCGGATCCTTTCGCAGGCCCGAACTTGAGGTAGCTTGTCAGCCCTGTTGCCAGAACCAGAAGCACGGAGACGACGGTGATGGCAGGCGTCACGCCCACGCCGAAGAGCCGCGCTTGCAACAGCGCAGCGGTTGGCACCAGCGTGGCAGAGAGAGCCACCGAATATGCGAGTTGCTCGACGCGATCAGAGGTGGCGCCCAAACATCCAGCCCAAAACCACCCCGGCAGAACCCCGACCAAGACGGCCGCTGGGAGCGCCAGGACAAGATCAAGGAGCATGCCGCGCCCCTTTGCCTCGAGCCTGATCCATGCCTCAAGCTTAGCTCACCCTCCGTCATCATTTTCCGGTCGCCCAGGAAAGCACTAGCGGGCCGACGAGTAAGGCTACAGACCACGGAAGTAGGCGGGTCCGTCTAGGTTAGGTAATCTAGTATCTTGGGCAGGCGAGCCCAGCTTGCTTCCAGATCCACTCGAGGACTCTCGTGTAGCGTTTCGAAGAGAGCACGCCGCGTTACTACTCCCGTCAAAGCCCGGGTCATGAATTTCAGGTCGAAGGGGATGTGCTGGTGATTCAACTCTCCTATTTTCGACTTCATCACGCGGCGGCTGTTAGGCCACTTACCGGTCACTTGGGTTAGGGCTAGCTCAGCCTCGGTTAGCCTGGTCCCCTGCCTGTTGACTAGGTCAAAGGTGTCGATGGCTTCATCGAGAGAAGCGTGAGACGGTACCGTTTGTCCCGCGGCCCCGCGGCGGCAGGCGAGCTGGCGGGCACGCTGGAAGATCGCGTACGCTTCGGTAACTGCGCCAGGAAGGAGAGCAAGTTATGAGCTTGGGTTCTTACGGCAGGCTGGCCACGGAAGTCTACGACATCGACAAGCCGATCGGCCACTCCTTCGGGGACGTGGAGTTCTACTCGGAGAGGCTTAGATCCTGCGCCGGCCCGATCCTCGAACCGGCGGTCGGGACCGGTCGCGTCCTCATCCCCCTGCTGGAGGTCGGCCTCGACATCGAAGGCGTGGACGGCTCGCTCGAGATGCTGGCGGTCTGCCGCGCCCGCTGCGCGCAGCGGGGACTCGATCCGATCCTCCACGAGGGGGACATGCGCTCGCTCTCTTTGCCCGGCAGGTACGAGGCGATCATCGTCCCTGCGGGCTCCTTCCTGCTGATCGAACGGCGGGAGGAGTCGCTGGGCGCCCTGAGACGCTTCCGCGACCACCTTGCCCCGGGGGGCCGCCTCATCGTCGACGTTGAGCTGCAGACCGACTTCCGCACCGGCGCCGTCTCGACGAGCTCGTACGAGACGCCCCGAGGCGAGACGATCACGCTGGAGCACAAGCTGGTGGAGGTGGACTTCCTTGAGCAGTACACCGTCGCGCACCTCCGCTACGAGAAATGGCGCGACGGCGAACTCTTGCAAACCGAGATGCAGCGCTTCCCGCTGCGGTGGTACGGGGTCGAGGAGTTCGGGTTGGTGCTGCGGAGTGTCGGCTTCTCGGACGTGGCCGTCTCAGCGGGCTACGAGCACGGGAGGCGCCCGTCCCGAGCTGACCAGATCTTCACCTTCGAGGCCCGCCGTGCGTAGCCTCAGGGGACGCTAAGCGCGACCAGACACAAGGTCGTGGGAGACCCACTCCGCGACCACGAGAAGCCGTGGCCGTGCGATGGTTTCCCGGGAGCAGGCTCGGCTACGGTTTGGGCTGACCAATGCCGAGATCATGGATCCCGCACAGCACGCTGCCCCTGTCGGCCGCCCTTATCCTGCGCGCCGCCAACTCTGCGTACTCCCTCTCCAGCTCAGCTCCCACGAAGAAGCGCCCAAGCTCCTTGGCCGCTACCCCCGTGGTCCCAGAGCCGCAGAACGGGTCGAAGACGAGAGCCCCTCCCGCCTCGAGGCCAGCAGCGCGCGACGCACGAGACGCAGGGGCTTCTGGGTGGGGTGGCGACCGTGTCGCTTCTCGCGCCCTGGTACGGTCGGGATGCGCCACACCGAGGAGAGCTCCGTCACGGGATCGGTGCCGTTGAGGACATCGTAGTTGAAGGTATGCCCCCTTCCTCTGGAGGCCCAGATCAGGATCTCATGGGCGTGGGCCCACGCAAGCTAGGACAACGCCTGCGCTGAGCTTCCGAGCGGTGACCACACCGACGGCGAGGTAGAGATGGACGTGGTGCATTAGCCACGCTGGGGAGGAGTAGTTCGCGAGGAGGCGAGGGCGCATTGTAAGCGTCGCGCCATTGACCCACCGAAAGATTTGGGCCTAGTGGAGTCTGCCGGTTAGCGGATGCGTTCAAACGAGGAGCAACTGCCGCTCCTATCCCGGGAAAGGACGAAGGCAGCGACAGGACTCAACCTCCCCGAACGGCCGCGAGCCTCCCCCATTACCCTGTGGTCCTTCGCCATCTCGCGGGTGGCGCGCCTTGCTACGGACGCTAGCCCGGATATTTGTTGAACATGTTGACGCTTGCTCCGCCGCGGGTGACCTGCTCGTGCGAGCCATGATTATTGTTCTTGGTTGTGGGGTAGTTATCCGTCGTCGTAGTGCATTGGCGTGGCGGCACCCGTCGAGGCGAAGGGGGCTCACGAGTGGCAGATAGGGAAGATTCGCAAGCAGGCAAGGCCGCAGGCAAGGACGAAGATGGGTCGGAAACCCAGCCAGAGACGGGGGCGACTCAGCGATTAGGGATCGTGTTCTGGGTCACGGTCGCCATCTCGGCGGCCTTCGTTTTGTGGGGCGTGCTCTTCACGGAGAACTTCACCGGCACGCTCGCTACGGTCGTGGGCTGGATCACAGAGGGCCTCGGTTGGCTTTACATGCTCATAACCACCTTCTTCCTAGCCTTCGTCGTCTACCTGGCCTTTTCCCGCTACGGCAAGATCAAGCTCGGCCAGCCGGACGACAAGCCCGAGTTCGGCAACTTCGCGTGGTTCGCCATGCTCTTCCAGGCGGGGATGGGGATCGGCCTGGTCTTCTGGGGGGTCGCCGAGCCCCTCACGCACTACAACACCCCGCCCCTCGGTCTGGCGGAGGCTCGCACGCCGGAGGCCGCCACCCTAGCCTTGCAGACCGCGTTCTTCCACTGGTGCCTGCATCCGTGGGCCATGTACGCCACCATCGGGGTAGCCGTAGCTTACTTCACCTACCGCCGGGGCATGGCCAACCTGCAGATCAGCACGGTCTTCCGTCCCCTGATCGGCGACCGCGTCGATGGTCCCGCAGGGAAGGCGATCGACATCCTGGCGATCCTGGCCACGCTGTTCGGCGTCGCCGTCTCGCTGGGGCTGGGCACCCTCCAGATCGCCGCGGGCCTGAGCAAGGTCTTCGGCCTCCCTAACGGGATCGGCCTGATGCTCATCGTCATCGCCGTCACCGCGATCGCCTACATGCTCTCGGCGTCGACGCCCATAGACAAGGGAGTCAACTACCTGAGCCAGGCGAGCATGTACCTGGCCTTCGTCCTGCTCGTCTACTTCCTCGTCGTCGGGCCGACGATCCTGCAGCTCAACACCTTCACGCAGGAGCTGGGCGTCTACCTGGCCAACATCGTCCCCCAGAGCCTCGGGATGAGCGCCTTCGACCCGGGGGAGGCTGAGTGGCTCGGCAGCTGGACAATCTTCTTCTGGGCGACGTGGATCGCCTGGGCCCCGTACGTGGGCGCCTTCATCGCCCGCATCTCAAGAGGGCGCACCATCCGGGAGTTCATCGTCGGGGTGCTGGTCGGCCCGAGCCTCTTTTCCATGATCTGGTTCTCCGTTTTCGGGGCGGCTGGCATCCGGCTCGACAACCAGACCAACGGCAACCTTGGCGAGGCCGTCGCTAACGACGGCGCTGCAATCGCGCTGTTCGAGTTCCTCGGCGCCTACCCGCTCGCCCTGCTCACGTCGCTCGTGGCGCTCTTCCTGGTCTTCATCTTCTTCGTCGCGGGGGCTGACGCGGGGACCATCGTGCTGGGCAGTATGTCCGCCGGCGGCGTCCTGAACCCGAACACGAGGATCAAGCTCACCTGGGGCGTGATAATGGCGGCGCTCGCTGCGGCCCTGCTCTTAGCCGGGGGCGGCGGGCCCGACGCGCTCAGCGGGCTCACGAACGGGGCAATCCTGGCCGCGACGCCGTTCGGGATACTCATGGTTCCCATGTGCTACGGCCTCTACAAGACGCTCCGGACGGACTACCGCGAAGAGCGGAAGGAGCTGCAACAGGCGATGGCATACGACCGCGAGATGGAGCTGGAGCAGATGAGGGAGATCATGGCCGGTCCGCCGCGTCGCCGCCTGCGCCGGGTTTCCCCCGCGCCCACGAAGCGGCCGCCGGCGCAGAACCCGAACGGGAAGGAGTAAGCGGCGTCGGGTTAATCCAGAGCCTCAACGCCCCACCAGGCGATCGCGGAACAGCTGCAAGAATGTGGGATGTAGCACCTCAGCTAGCGGATAGGTCGGGCCGCTCGTAATGGGGAGCACCACGTCCAAGCACAGGAGCTGTTTCCTTGCTGGGTCGTCCGAAACCCAACAGGAGGATGACCGACGGGGTCGAACTCTCGATCTTCGGAACACAACCCTGCGAGCTACCTGGACCGCTCCATCCCACGTCGTGAGTGATTGGGGTCCACGCAAGCTAGGACAACGTCTATGCTGAGCTTCCGCACCCTCTTGTCAATTGAGGGGGAGCGCGCGGAGCTTGACGTTGCGCTCTAGCCACGCAGCTAGGATTACAGGTCGAGAACCTGTTGCATCGTCCGTACTGTCTGCTCGACGGCGCGGATCGATCCAACGGTGTCCCATTCGATCTCCAGGCTATGATCTGCGCCCTGTATCACCAGGCTCTCGCCCCCCGACGCGAGCCGCACCTCTTCGAGATACGCAGGGTCGTAGTGGCTGTCCGCGGTGCCGATCACGATTAGCGAGTCGCCACTGGCTCGCCTCATTTGTGCCCGTAACCGGCCGTTGCGCAGCAGGGGCGTGAGCCAGACGCACCGCGCCCGCGACAACCTTGCGTCCTCCATCAGCAAATAGCCCATCGCCAGCGTGCCGAGCGACTTGCCGACGAGCGTGACCCGGGTGTAGGGGCGCTGCCCCAAGCCAGCCCCCCACGCCGCCCCGACATCGTCGAAGAACCAGCGGTCCCTCTCCGGGTCCCGCGGCATCCGGAAGTCCTCCCGCCCGCGGTAGTCGTACTCGACCACGAGCGCGTCCGCGCCGCGCTCCAGCAGTAGGCGTCGCGGATAGTACAGGACCGGCATATGTGCCGTGTAGCCGAGCCCCGGAAAGACGACGGCGAGGTGATCGGTCTCAGAATCTTGGGTGAAGAACGTGTTCGGGACGGCTTGGCCGCGGTGGCCGCGGATGTCTAGCGTCGACGACGAGTACATTTCGCTGGCTCCTTACCTGGTTGGCGGCGCCCAATCCGTCCCCGGAACATCTTACTTCAGCACAGGGGTCCCGCGCCCACCCGTAGAACCGGGCGAGACGCCCTACCGCCGGCGGCTCACCAACGTCGCGCGGGAGGCGCCAGGCGGGAGCGGATCCTACCGCCTTCGGGTGGGCCCACGCAAGCTAGGAAAACGTCTAGCCTGGCGTTCCGGGCGGCGATCGAAGCAAAGCGTGGGGCCGATCTGCGCGTAGCGCTGTAACTGCGCGGGGCCCGTTTCCGGCTAGGGTATACGGTCGGGGGACTTAGGCGACCCTTTGCCCGGAGAGCTGATGGTCGAGCTTCCACTCTCCGCCCTCCTTCACCAACATCCAGACGATGTGGAACCGGGCGGTCTCGGTCTTGTTTATGGAGCTAAAGTCCACAGTGGCCGTGGCCGTGTTCCCACTCACCTCGTTCACCTCCAAGGAGTCGATGGCCGTGCTTTGTATCCGGGAAGATTCTTCACCGGCGATCCAGCTTGCTTCATCCAGTTGGCTCCTCAGGGTAGGCCCGAAGTAGGAGTAGGCTTCTTCGAAGTTCCCCGCCCCTATGGCTTCGTAGTGACCTCGCACCGCGGCCGCCACCGCGGCTTCCTCGCCCGAGACCTCACCCGGAGGAACGCTGTTGGCGGTTACGGTACTGCTGGCATTTTGCGTCCCACCGGTGCCTTCCGCTGGTGGCCCGACGCTGACCGTCAGGTACACGTAAGAACCCGGGGCAAGCGTGGTCCCCGGCGGGGAGTCCTGCTTCATGATCACGCCCGCGGGCACGGTGTCGCTGGTCGCCTCCTCAACGCCGCCGAGGAGGTAACCCGCTTCCTCCAGCTTGCTCTCCGCCTCGGAGTAGGGGAGGCCCGTCAAGTCCGGGACTTTCGCAACCTGCTGGCTCGCGCCGACCGTGAGGAGGACCTTCGAGCCCCGCTTCGCCTCCTCGCCGCCCGGAACCGATTGCCTGAGCACCTTGCCCTTGTCCTCTGCAGGGCTCTCCCGACGTTGCACCCCAACCTTGAAACCGGCCTCGGTGAGGCGCTGGCGTGCTGCTTGCTCGGTCATGCCCTTGACGGCGGGGACCCGAGCCGTCTCCGAGGCCGAGGGCGTGGGCTTGGCGTTCTGGGACGCTTCCGTGGGCAAGCGTTCCATCAGGGCGCGAAGGATGCTGCCCCCGCCGCTATCCCGCCACAAGCCCCAACCCACAACGGCCACCAGGGCGAGGAGCACGGCGAGGACGGTCAAGGTCGGGAGAATCCTCCTCCGCCGGGACACAGGCTGGGTGTACGAGGGAGGGGGGAGGCGGGGGCCTTCGGGACGCCCAGGACGGTTTCGGTGGTCGCCTCGTCTAGGGCCGAGCCGAGCCGAGGGCAATCCGTCGCGTACCCGCCTGAGCTCTTGGACGACCTCGTCCGCGCTCCCGTAACGGTCCTCGGGGTTCGTCGCCAGGAGCCTCATGGTGATACGGTCCAGGTCCTCCGGAACCTCCGGATTGACCTCCTTCGGACGACGCGGCGGGGCGAGCGCGTGCCGGATGGGCACATCAGCCGGGGTTTCGACCTCGAAGGGCACCCTCCCGGTGAGCATCTCGTAGAGGACGACGCCCAACGAGTAGAGGTCGCTGGCCGGTCCCACCTGTTCGCCCGCCGCCTGCTCGGGGGACATGTACTTGGCGCTGCCGAGGATGTCCCCGGTGTGGGAGATCGTGGTCGCGTCGGCGGCCCGCGCTATGCCGAAGTCCGCCACCATCACGTGGCCCGAATCGGCGAGGAGGATGTTGCGAGGTTTGATGTCCCTGTGCACGACGCCGCGCGCGTGCGCGGATTTCAGGGCCTCGGCGACCTGGAGCGCCACCTCCGCCGCCGCTTGGGGTCGCAGCGCACCCGTGTCCATGATCCGGTCCTTGAGGGTGCCGCCGGGTAGGTACTCCATGGTTATGTAGTACGCCCCGTCCTCTGTCTCGCCCCGGTCGAAGATGGGGACGATGTACGGGCTGCTTAGGGCCGCGGCACTCTTGGCCTCGCGCTTGAAGCGTTCGACGAACTCCTCGTTCTCGGCGTAGCGGTCCTTCAACAACTTGAGGGCCACTTCCCGGCCGAGGACCTCGTCGCGAGCCAGGTAGACATCCGCCATGCCTCCGCTGCCAACGAGAGCGCGCAACTCGTAGCGCCGGTCGACGAGGTTTCGCCCCATAGAGCGGATTATACCCGTGAAGGGGCTTACGCCGTACAATTCGTCGGCTCACGTCATTGGCGGCGTCGGCGTGGTCGCTGGCAACTCTCCTCGCCAACTAGCACTTCGACCATACCGCGCATCATCCGTCTCCGGGTGGCCTCCCTCACCGTCAGACGCGTCGCGCCCAGATAAGGCCCCTCTACCTCATCCCGTACCTGGAGAGGGTGACAAGATCGACGGTTTCGTGTTCCCGTCCTTCGGGAAGCGCGGGTAATGCTCTATCCCCACGGCCGAAGGGGGCAATCGACAGTGGCGGATCACCCCGGCGGCCAGCCGCTCGGCGATGTTGGACACGGACGCTCCCTCGTTGGCGGGCAGCTCCGAACGCAGTCTCGGGCTGAAGCCTTTGGGATGTGAAACCCGTGGGCGCGGCTTCTACCCCCTTCGCCTGGGCGCAGGCCAGTTGAACAACACTGTCCCTAATGTTCCGCGCCGTGGTTGAGGCGAACGGTGAGTTGAAGCTAGAGGCAACGTGCTAGAAACGAGAGGTCCGTGACCGAACCGGCCGGGGTCCTACGGGGCTCCGGCCTTCTGCCACCATCCCCTCCGGGCCGGGGCCTGGCAACGTTACCTACCCGGCCCGCTTTCGTGCCCGGCTACTCTAGGGAGGCTCGCAGGTCGTCGATCCGCTGCTCGATCTCCCGCAGCCGGGCCGTTGCCTGCTTCTGGAGGCGCTCGCCCTCGGGGCCGCCCTGCCTCCGGGCGCGCAGCCTCACCTGCTCAAGCCGCGAGCGCTGCTGCTCCAGCTGCGCGATCAGTTCCCTGATCTCTCCTCGCCATCCAAACATGCCCCGATGATACTTCGCGGAAGGCCCAACTCTTCCCTCGGCCTTCGTGTTTGGTGTCTGCTTCGTTGGGCCATATATGGGAAGAGCGGCAAGCCAGGCTAGGGGGAGGCATATCGCATGAGCGTTGCGCGAGTCACCGAGTTGAGCGCCACGTCACAGACGAGCTTCGAGGACGCCATCAACGAGGCCGTAGCCCGTGCTACCAAGACGCTTAGGGGCGTGGAGGGGGCGTGGGTCAAGGACCAGAACGTCATGATCGAGGACGGCAACATCGTCGGCTACCAGGCCAACGTGGCGATCACGTTCGAGTTGGAGGATGGCTCCTAAAGAAGAGGTTTGTTGCAGTATAGGAAGCGGCCGGGGTTACGCTTAGGGCGAGCCCCGGCCCCTTTCGTGTCTCACAATCCCCGCCCTTCCCTCGGATGCTACAGGTCCCTTCCTTCGGCCCACACCCCCCTGATGCCTATAGTCTCCGCGTCGAAGAGCACCAGGTGCCCGCAGTTGCCGCACGGTACCTTCACGACCCCGCCGCCCTCGGACAGGTCCTCGTCGTCCTTTTCCAATAGAGCCTTGACGTAGGCGGCCTCCGCGAAGCGCCACGCGTCCTGCCCGCAACACGGGCACATGGCGATCGCCTTCGAGCGCGTCCACTCCTCCAGGGCCCGCTGCTGCGAGGGGCTAAGGGGCACGAGTCGCCTCCCTCATCCGCCCGATTCCTCGGCGAGTTGGATGACGGCGCCCCAGGGGAAGAACAGGGGCCGCGCCGGGTGTTCGCCGTGGCCCTCCACCGCCAGGACGACGCCCCTGTCGTTGACCTCCTCGAGATCGCCGTCCGCGTACTCCGTGCTGCTCCCCGATGCGAACACCAACTCCACCGCCAGGCCGATCCAGGCTTCCGGGACGGGCCTGCTCCAGCTTCGCTAGTCTCGTTCACCGCGCTCCGCCTCGTTCCTCGCTTCGTTCCTCGGCCCTCTCCTCGGCAAGGCCCTCCTGCCACTCTTGCGACCTCTCGTCGCCGTGCGGCCCACTCCGCAGCTTCCCGAGCTGCCCGCCGGCCCCGGTCCTGAGAACCGCCTCGAGCGCTTCCTCGAACGGTTCCCCGGTCCGCCTAGAGCGCTTCCTCGCCTGGCGCGCCAACACCTCGTCCGCCATGTCGGCCACCCGCTGGTTCTTTCGCACGACCCGCTCCTTCCGGGGCTCGCCCCCTGTGCTGAGGTCATGGTACTACCCTTTCTAGGACCTCGTCCGGCCGGCGGTTGGCTCGTGGCTGGTCTGCCGAAGGGCGACAGGCTTGCGGTGAAGGTATCCTGCCCTTACGGGAGCGAAAAGAGGAGGGCGCCGTGATGGACAGGGAGAGGCCGAGCGCCTCGGAAGGAAGGATACCCGAGGCGTGGATCGGGCAGGAGGTGATGCTGGAGACGACCGAAACCCTCTCGAGCGATCTCCGTGCCGCCGCCCCCGTATACCTGGAAGACGTCAACGATAGGGGCATCGTCATGCTGGTGACGCGACACTCGGATCAAAGCCAGTTCTCCCGCTACTTCTACCCCTGGAGCGTGGTGGGCTGGATACGCCTGGCCGAGGAGGACGAGCGAGCGGAACCGCGAGCTACGGGCTCTTAAGGATACCCCGGTTAGGTAGGAAAATACTCGGACCAGCGAAGCCGCCGCCGACGTGGTGCACGTCGTCTACGGACTGCCCGGAGAGCGGCTCACCGCCAGGGCCTTGGCGGTCAAGCTGGGCGGGTGCGGCGCCGGGGCTTAGGACCCGCCCAGCTCGCTCAGGCTTTGCTGGATCGTGTCCATGGCGTCGTCGAGGGAGGCGCTGGCGTTGGCGAGGGCCCTTGCCAGGGCGAGGTTGGTGCCTCTCCCCCTCCGGCGTCTCTAGGAATGCCCTCGCGGACTGGACCTCACGCCCTGCGCGCGCCAGGTGGGCCCTCATCTGCTCCATGGCCTGCTCGTGCTCCATCGCTTCCCCTATCCCCCGAACATCCTCCGCCACCGGCTCCGCTACGAGGGCGTTGGGAAGGCCGAGGGAGTGGCGTAGGATGAGGTCCGTAGCCGGGGTTTCTAGCGCCCCGGCCCTCCCCCCTCGCCGATGGGATCGGGCTACCCGAGGTGCGCACTCACGTTTTTCAGGGCTTCGTCCAGCGTCGGCGCGGGTTTGCCCACGACGTCGTTCCCACCGTCCTCGCTTTCGAAGCGAAGGTTGACGGCGTAGCGACGGGCTTTCGCGCCTTTGCCGGCGTCCAGCACCTCCACCGTCACCTCCTGTAAGCTGCCGTCCTCGCGCTCCCTGATCCCCTCGAAGACCCTTACCTGGGAGGTCTCGGACATCCCCAGCTCCCTCTCGATGCGCTTGATGGTGCCTGTGGTGCCCACGGCTGCCACACTCCCCTCTCTGGCGGTTTGTGTTCCCGTTACCTTAACCCCTGCCTGCCCGGGGGTTCCCCGGGCCTCCAGCGAAGCTCGCCTCCCCTACATCCCCCAATAGCGGAAGTAGCCAATGGCCTTGAGGGCCGCCCAGTCGGCGTGCTCTTTGGAGAGGGCGAACCGGCCGTCGGGGAAGCGGAACACGTCCGCCTCGGCGTCGTGGACGAGATCCGAGTCGTAGCCTTCCTCCAGCCACCGCTTCTCGGAGTCGAAGAAGTGCTCGCACTTCGCGCGGCGGCGCTCGGCCTCAGACAGCTTGGCGCCCGGCGCCCAGGCGGGCAAGGGGATCTGCCAGGGGTACTCGGGCCACTTCCTCTCTCCCACCCGGTGAGTGTACGCGCGGGCGCCTGTAGGACATCGCCGATTGGGAGAGCTCGGGAGGCGGGATTCGAGCCCTAGGGTTTGAGCTCGTCCGAGCGGAACGACTCCCCGAGCTGCGCCCTCGCCGCCTCGATCAGCTCGGGGCTCCTGACGTTCTCGTCCACCTCGGCCTGGGAGCTGTTGCGGCGCACGTACTCCTCATCGATCACCTCCCGCAGGGGGACGCCCTCGTTCGCGCGTCCTATGACGTAGCGCAAGACCCTCTCTTGGCGTTGGGAGAGGGAGGAGCCCTTCCCGCCGAACAACCCCCGCCAAAAGGATCGCCTCTCGCCCATCGATGTGGCTCCTCGCCCTCGTTTCCGGCACCTAGCCCATCATACCGCGACACCGAGCGACGTCGCGGGCGCTTATGTACCCAACCGCTCGCCCAACGTCACCAGCGCCCTACGCAGCTCCTCCGCCTGCTCCAGCGTGCCCTCGCCTCCGCCCTCGCCCAAGCGCCAGCGTACCAAACGGGGTGTTTTTGGGTGAGACACGGGCTGGCGCGGGTTTTACCGCCTTCTCGTCGGCCAACGCAAGCTGGGACAACGCCGAGGGTGGCCTTCCGGGCAGTGATCCGGCCGGATGGACAGGGTGGAGCTTGACCCCTCTCGTGCTCTAACTCCGCCGAGGCTCGACCGGTAGCTTGATGGCCGGGGCGCTGTCGCCTACTCCTCCCTGCGGCAACCCTTCTGCCCTTCTCGCGTCTATGGCCCAGTCCAATTTCGCTGGCCGAGGGGTTCGCCAACTCTCCCTGGCCCTCTTCCCTTTGCCCGTGTAATCGGTGTAGCGCAACTTGTGTCTCCCAGTGACGTATATGTTCTTGACTTTCACGAGGAGGCGCTGTGTGGTTATGCTAATAAGATGGATTGTCCGATTGGTTCTTTTCCGAGTGTTAGTTGGCCTCTGGCGTGTGGTCCGGAGGCGCTGAGTACCACACGTGATTTTGGAGGTTGGTTCGCCCGTCTGAGAGGGTGGCCTACACGGCCGAGGTCCCGTGGGACCTGGCCCCTTCCGCAATGCTGCTAGCTTCGCTGGGTCGAGTACAACGAGAGGGGAGGTGGATGTGTCTAGGAACGTCTTGAGTCTGGTCATAGCGGTGGTGGTGATAATCGTTTTGATTTGGCTAATACTGCAGTTCGTTTGAGCGCCATTGTTGAGCAGCGGGCCGGGGCCTTAGCTGTCGCTGGGGCTCCGGCCTTTTTGCGTTTACGGTTTATGGTTGCGAGGGTAAGCTGTCCGCCAGGGAAGCAATGGGAAGGAGATTGCGTATGCCTCAAGGAACGGTGAAGTGGTTCAGCCAGGATAAGGGCTACGGCTTCATCACGCCCGACGATGGTAGCCAGGACGTATTCGTGCACTTCTCCGCTATTGCGGGCGAGGGGTTTAGGAACCTCGAGGAAGGCGAGAAGGTGACTTTCGAGGTTGGCCAAGGCCAGAAGGGTCCCCAGGCGGAGAATGTCTCCAAGGCTTAGAGCGGCGAAGACTTACCGCGGAGTCTCCAGACGTCCCACTCCCGCCACCGGCGCAAGCGGAGACCGTAAACCTTCCTCCTCCGCCACAGGCACAGCAGGAGGCCCCACCGACCCAAACGGCGCAGGTCGCTCCGTCGCCGCGCGCGGGAGGTTCGGCGGGAAGGCGGTTGGCGCTCGGGATGGGCGGGTGCCTCGTCGTGGTCGTGGGGTTGGTGCTTCTCGTGGGGCTCGCCGCGGTCCTCGGCGGTGGCGGGTCGGGCGGATCATCGGGTTCCGCGGGTGCGGGCTCCGGCCCTGGCACCGGGGAGACCTTCACCAGGGAGAACTACGGGAGGCTGATCGCCAACCCCGACGAACACGAGGGAGCGACGGTGGACGTGACCGGCCAGCTTCTGGACAACCCGGAGAGCCAGGGCGATGTGGTGGCGTTCCAGATGTGGGCCGACCCGGTGAAGGTGGACTGGTACACTATCGTGCGCACCGACGAACGGGCCCTGGGACTCCGCTCGGACTCCTACGTGCACGTGCGCGGGACGGTCCTGGGGTCGTTCGAGGGGGAGAACGCCTTCGGGGGCGCCGTGAGCGCCGTGGAGGTCGAGGCCGAGGAGGTGGAGCGCGTAGAACCCGTCGACGCCATAGACCCCACGATAAAGACCCTCGAAGTCGGGCAGACGCAGAGCGCCGAGGGGTTCTCGATGACGCTCCAGAGGCTCGAGTTCGGCCCGAGGCACACGAGGGCCTACGTCACGGCCCGAAACGACGGGGACAAGGCGGCCAGGCTGGATCTGTACCGCTCGAGGATAACCCAGGGCTCCGACCGGTCGGGGCAGACCGACCCCTTCGAGTACAACCTCCCCAAGCCCCAAAGGCGGCCTGCAACCGGGCGAGCAGACCGAGGGCGCGGTGATCTTCGGGAAAACCGACCCGTCACAGCCGCTGCAGGTGTCATTCGCTTGGGAGCGCGGCGGCTTCATGGCCGACCAACGCGAACCGCTCGTCTTCCAAGTCACGCCTTGAGCCATAGTCGCTACTTGCCAAGGTCTACCTACGGAGAGGGAAGCGTGGCAATGTGAGGGATCGGGGGCGATCCGGCCCTCTGCGGGTCGTCTCAGAAAACGCGGGTACAAATTGTCCCAGAGCAAGCATAGCTCGTCAAAGCGAACCAACCACGACGGGTCCCGGCTCTTCCCCAGGCCCCAAGAAAGTGCTGCAATCTAGCCAGTTGCGGGATGCGCTCCGTCGCACAGAGTGGGTAAGCTACTTCCGCGACGAAATGCAGGCGGGTCGTCGGCGTGCGCCCCGTCCCACCCAAGCACGAGGGCACGGAGGGGGGGCGGCATGCTGAGGAGCGCGGCTATGCCACGCTATCGGGGGAGCCCGGCGAGGAGGCCAGGTATCTCGCGCAGCACGCCGCCCCGCTCGGCGGCCCGGATCCTGCGCCCCGCAAGCTCGGCGTGATCCCGCTCCAGCTCGGCCCCGACGAAGAAACGCCCCAGCTCCTTGGCCGCGACCCCCGTGGTGCCGGACCCGCAGAAAGGGTCGAGGACGAGCTCCCCTTCCCGCGTGGAGGCGAGCAGGGCGCGGCGCACCAGCCGCAGGGGCTTCTGGGTGGGGTGGCGGCCGTGCAGCTTCTCGCGCCTCGGGACGGTCGGGATGCGCCAGACGGAGGAGACCTGGGAGGCGGGGTCTGGGGAGTTTATGAGGTCGTAGTTGAAGGTGTGGCGGGCCGCCCTGCTCCTGGAGGCCCAGATCAGGGTCTCGTGGGCGTGGGTGAAGGCCGTGTGCATCGCGTTGGGGACGGGGTCGGGCTTGGTCCAGGCGATCTGGTTTATGACTCGAAAGCCTATACTCTGCAGGGCGAAGCCCAGGCTGAAGATGATGTGGTGCGTGCCGCTCACCCAGAGCGTGCCGTCGGGCTTGAGCACCCGCCGCGCCTCCCGCAGCCACCGAACGTTCCATTCGTGGTCCTTCTCGAAGCTACCCAGCGAGCGATCCCAACCACCCTTGTCCACCGAGACGAGCCGGCCGCTGCTCACGCTCACGCCGCCGCCGGAGAGTCGGTAGGGCGGGTCGGCGAAGATCGCGTCCGCGCTGCCGGCCGGCATCAGGCGCATCAGCTGGACGCAGTCGGCAAGGTAGACGACGGCTCCCGGCTCGCCGCGGGCCTCGAGGTCCCTCAACTCCACGACGCTATTCTTGGACGCAAAGGAGCGGAGCTTTAGCCGGTGGAGCCGTGCGCGGAAGTTGGCCTCCCGGTCTGCCGGCGCGGATATCCGGACGTCATTGGCCTGGAGTTTGGATGGTGGGTGGTTACCGTTGGTCGCACGTCGCCAGAGCTATCGGTGGGTTTCCTCTTATTGCGGAAACTCTGGTGCTTCCGTCAGGGGTTATCTGTTGGTGCTTCGCCTATCTCGATGTCTTCGTGCTCTTGTGCCATCTGGGCCAACACAGCGTTCACCTGCATCCCGATGAGCACCACCAGACCAATAACGTAGAGCCAGGTCAAAAGGACTATGCCCGCCCCTAGCTGACCGTAGAACTGATCATAGTGAAAGACATCGGCAACAAAGAATCTCATGACCTGGTTGGCAACGAGCAAGAGGATCGCGGCCGCAAATCCTCCGGGGGTGATCCACCTGAACGGTATGTCGACGTTTGGCGCCAGATAGTAGAGTACATCCAGGACCAGGATCACGGCCAGGAAGGCTATTAGCCAACCGAAGAGCGTCCACAGGCCAAGAAAGACGCCTGGTAATCCCACGGCCCTTTGTAGATAGGCTCCCGTCTGGGGGCTCAAGACCACGAAGGCCAGCGTGGCGATCACCAAAGTAAACGCAAAGATAAGCAAAGTGGCGACACCTCGCACCTTCCAGAACGGACGCGTCTCCTGCACCCCGTAGAAACGGTTGGCCGCGTTGCCGATAGTCGCGGCCGTGGCCGAGCCCACGCCGAGAGTGAAGAGAACGGAGGAGATAAACGTGGCAGCATTTATGCCCTGCGCGGAGCGGTCGAGATATTCTCTGAGAAGCTCGGTGGCTTCCTGGGGCCAGAAGCTCTCCATCCTAATGGCCAGGTTCTCGAGGATAGCCTCAGGATCATTCACCGCGATGCCTACCAGAGTAAGCAGGAATATCAGGAACGGGAACAAGAAAAGTATGAAGAGGTAAGCCAACTGGCCGGCAAGCGCCATGCTGTTGTTCTCGGGTAGCTGACGCAAGACCCGGCTAAGCACCATCGGGCCGAGAATGCGCTTTAGATCTGTGAAGAACTCGACCATGGCGGTATGCAGCTTTCTTCTCTGTCGTATCTCAATGGCAACCTGTGTTCTCCAATGCAACGTATCACGCGGGTATCTAGACCTTATCGGGAATCTACTTCCGGCGGTTCGACAATCTGGGCGCTCCTCTGCTCCTCCGCCATACGGACGAGCTGAGCATTTATCTCTATACCTGCGAGCACCACGAGCCCCACGATAAAGAGCCAGAGCAAGAGCACTATGCCTATCGCCAGCTGGCCGAAGAGTTGGTCTGAACGGAAGATATTGGACGCCCAGAATATGAAGATCTTGTTGGAGATGAGCAGGAGAACGGTGGTCACGAATCCTCCGGGGGTGACCCATCTGAAGGGTAGATCGACGTTCGGGGCCAGGTAGAAGAGGATGTCGAAGGCTAGGGTCAGGTTGAGTAGGACCACTGTCCAGCTCAGAACCCCCCAGTAGTGCGAGAAGGCATCTGGAAGCCCGATCGCGCTCTGAAGGTAAGCGCCTGTGCGTGGCCTCAAGACCATAAAAGCCATCGTCGCGACGAGCAACGTAAAGCCGAAGATGAGCAAGAAGTCGATGATCCACCTCTTCAAGAACGAGCGCGTCTCCG
The DNA here is from genome assembly GCA_963800975.1 of uncultured Rubrobacteraceae bacterium. GTDB lineage: Bacteria > Actinomycetota > Rubrobacteria > Rubrobacterales > Rubrobacteraceae > JALYGY01. The sequence goes on from CAWDDB010000009.1 coordinate 24,825, forward strand.
GTACCCCATAGGAGCGGTTGGCCGCGTTCATGATGGACTCGGTCGACGCGGCGCCCGTCAGCAAGGTAAGCAGACAAGCGAGAAGGAAGGTGAGGGAGGTAGTACTCCGCAGCGTGCGGTCGAGGTGGTTGCTCAGGAGCTCGATCGCTTCCTGGGGCAGGAAGCCTTCCGTGCTGACAACCAGGGCCTTGAGGATCGACTCGGGACTGTCCACAACGAGGCCCACGAGGGAGACCATGAATATCAGGAAGGGGAACAAGAAGAGCACGAAGAAGTAGGCGAGTTGACCTGCCAGAGCCATGGCGTCGTTCGCCAGTAGCTGGCGCACCACCCGTCCAAGGGTCGTGGGCCCCGTGATGTTCTTTAGGTCCGCTAGAAAGCGAGCCATACTTTCTTGTGACGTTTTCGGTCTCACATAGAAAGTATAGTTATTATCTGCATCGCTAGCGAGAATGCGCGTCTCCAAGTACTATGTCCTCGAAGACCTCCCGGCCGATTAGCACAGTCTCCGCCTCGACCTACAACACCGGTACCTGCAACACGGCGGCTGAAACCCAGACAAGCGTCTGCACCGACACCGACCTCAACGACCTCTTCAGCGTAAGCATCGTGGAGGTGCCCGAACAGTAAGTAGCTCCAGGCTGGGGAGGGCCGGGGATTTGCCTGGACCTGGGGTGCCGGCCTTCCCGCTCGCCCTTGTGCACCCGGAGTCGTGGACGGCAGATTATCGGAAGTTCGCTGGCGTGATCCGAGCAGCCCCTTGATACCCTTGGGAAGGGGATACTCCCCCAGGGCGGTCCAGGCCCTGGTACCCAGGAGATCGGGGACGCCACACGTTCATAAGCGGCACCGTCCCGACCCTACGAGCCCTGGTTCATCTCCCCGGAAGGCTAGGAGGATTCCGTGTAGGCATCGGCGAGGAGCAGCGCGATCAGGGCCACCTCGATCGCCTTGTCGACGTAGCCAAGGACCGTGTACTCCGGAGCCATGACGAAAAAGAGCACGATCGTCAGCGCGGTGAAGGCTACGAGAACCCATCGCGCAGCGCTCCGGAAGCGCGCAAGGCGCGCGATCGGCAGCTGCAAGACCGCCAGAAGCCCCAGGTAACCCAGCCCGTTGAGGATGAACAGCAGGATGCCGAGATTGAACCCCATAAAGGCCATGGCGGCGAACGCCAGGTACAGGTGAATGCCCGCCGTGGCCAGGGTGAGCAAGAAGATCCCAACCCTCAAACCGAGGCCAACGGTAGCGCGCGAAGAAGCCATTCTTTGTCTCCTATCTCATCCTGACGAGTCCTGAAGCCATGCCGCAAAACCGCTCCCCGGTTCAACCTGGTGGTGCTTTTCGGCCGCATGCTCCTCTCGTGATCGACACCTTCCGGTTGAAGCATACGGCAAGGGTTTAAAATTAAAACCATCTAATCCTGAAGAACAACTAAGACTTGTTTCATTGGATCCGGCGCGCTGAACGCGCGGGCATGTGACTTGGGCAAGCTAATCGGAGCGTCGCGTTCTAAGGACCTGCACTTCGGTTAGAGCTGCGCGCGGGAGTCTGGCCTCTCGCTCCTCCGCGGACGCCTGGATCCCGACGGCAGTCGCCTCCAGATTAGTACTTCGTGCAGATCTGGATCCCCCACCGCGCGGGCCGCGGCAGAGCTCGGGGATTGGGACTCCGGTGTGGTGGTCTACTTGACCGGACCTCGAGTAGTGATCCGCGGCACATCGGAGAACGGGTGGTTCCGCGCCGTCATAATGGGTGCGATGAACAGGGAGAGCGCGATCAACTGGAAGTGGAGCGAGGCCCTGCGCGGGGCCATCTGCACCATTCCCGCCGCCGTCGTGATGCTGGCCGTCGACGTCAACCTGGGCATCGTGTGCGCCGTGGGCGTCTTGCCGGTGACCCTGCTCGGCGTGCTGCCGTCGCACAAGCAGCGTCTCCAGGGTTTGGTGCTGGGCGTCTTGTTCGCGGTGGTGTACTTCCTGGGCAACGTCGTGAGCCAGGCGCCCGTGGCGGCGGTAGCCGTCCTGTTCGCAGCGGCGTACGGCGGGGTCGTGCTTGCGAGCGAGAGGGTCATCGGACGGGTGGTGCTCGGCCTCATGCTGCCCGCGCTGGCCGTCGGCTTGAGCGTCACCCCGGACAGGGGCTGGATCGTCGGCTTGTGTATGATCGTCGGGGCGCTGTGGACCACCGTGGTAACGATGTTCTGGCCGGTGCGCGATGCGACCGCCGAGCAACCGCCCCAGGCACCCGACAAGCACCAGACCCGAACGTACGCGCTGCTCCTTGCCAGCGCGGCCAGCCTGGCCCTGGTACTGGGATACGTGTTCGGGTTCAGGCACCTGGGCTGGACGCCGGCGGCGGTCGTGCTGGTGATGCGCCCGCGCCCGGATCTCCTCACCAGCCGGGGCGTGGGACGAGTACTGGCCACTCTGTCCGGCGTCGTGTTCGCGTGGCTGGTAGTCCAATCTCAGCTACCCGTGCCCTTGCTGGCGGTCATCATTGTGGGTGTGGTCGCGGCCATCCTGGCCACCCGAAGCAGTCGCTGGTACGTGACCTCCGCGGGCACCGCCAGCATGGTCATGTTGCTCGTTGGCGTGTCGACGCCGGAAGCCCTCGAGTATACCTTGACGGAGCGCTTCGGTGAAACGCTGCTGGGAGTAGCCCTGGCGTATATCTTCGGCGTCGCCGTACCGCTGGTGCTCGAGAGGTACTCCAAGAACAGCGCGTAGCTCGACAGGGCTACGCGAATCTCCGAGAGCGAGTTTTCCGCGACGCTGGATGACCAAGGACAGCCTCGGGTCGATCCGGTGGGTTGGCTGCACCGAATGTATTTTTCGGCCCGCAGAGGTGCATAACATCCCTGCAAGGGAACAGAGGAATCCCGCTTCCTCGACAAAGGCAAACCCGCCGCGAGGCGGGGGCGCAAAGCCACGGGCCTCCGAAAAGGGAGGTGGCCGGGCCGCCGAAAGGAGGACTAGGAGCACACCATCCCCAGATCCAGGCGGGCTGAAGTCCGCAGACGATAGGCAACGGACAAGGCTCCCGGGCGCCACCAACGCCCCGAAGCATGGAAGTCCACAGAAAGCAAGGGATGCTCCCAAGAACCGGCAACCGATCTACCACCTCCATCCAGCGGCGCCCGGTGCTCGCTCTCGCGATCCGGACGACGCAAGGCGGAGTGGTGGACCGGGTCACACGATCCCTCCGGTCCTCACCGGGGCGTCCCCTCTGGAGAAGAAGGAGAACAAGGATGAAGCGAGCGATGATGCTCACGGTCGTGGTTGGGCTCATGGTGGCCCTCGCGGCCACGGTCGCCTTCGCGGCGAACGTGCAGTGCCCGAACAGGGGCGGCAACACTTGCGTAGGAACGGCCGGCAACGACAAGATAACCGGCACCAACCGGGCCGACAACATGGACGGGCGCAACGGCAACGACCGCCTCTACGGCAAGGCGGGGTCGGACGTGATCAAGGGCTCCCTCGGCGACGACCTGCTGCAGTCGAGCACCGGCGACGACAGGCTCTTCGGCGGCCTCAGCCGCGACCTCGCCGTCTCCGCGAGCGGGGAAGACTTCATCAAGGTCAACGGCGACAACGCCGTGGACCGGGTCTTCTGCGGCGGGGGCTTCGACGAGGCCGAGGTGGACCTCAACGACCTGATCGGCGGGGAGTCCGTGCAGGACATACTCTCCACGACGACGGGCGTGGATCAGGTAGCGCTCAGCTGCGAGGTGCTGATCGTCAACAAGTTCAGGATACCCCTTGGCGCGATAGTGGCGCTGCCGAGGCCGCTGGAGATCCAGGTGAGCCTGCTGCTCGAGGAGTTCCTGCGCGACGGCGAGCTCAGCCCCGGCGAGATCGAGGACCTCGAGGAAGTGTTCGACCTGATCGACGACGGCCTCCTGGAGGACCTCGGAGACCTGCTCGACGAGCTGCTCGACCTGCTCTAGCCCGAGGTTTCGGGTCCAGGCTTGCGGAAGGACGGGGCCGCCGAGGCGGCCCCGGCCTTCCGGCTCTCCGTGGCACGTTCCGATGCCAAGTCTTACGCATCCTCGGACACGGTATCAAGGTGCATCGGCGACACACCGCGCGGCCGGCCTACCCCCGCGACGAGAGGCGCATGGTCTATAATGTTCCGGCCAAAGAATCGGGAGCTGCTGATCAGGCCATGTACACCGAAAATGTATCGTAAGTCATCCATACAACACCTCGCCGTAACGGCGGCGCTCGTTCTCGCGCTGTTCTCGCTGTTGCCTGCTAGGCTCCGCCGGTACCGCCCGAGCGCAGACAAGCGGGGCCTTCGTGCCGGACCAGATCATCGTCAGGCTGGCCGGCGGCACCGGGATAGGGGAGATCAACACCGACTACGGCTACGCGCGTGGAGGGCAAGGTATCCGGCGAAGGCGTGTACCTGCTCGAGCTTGTGGACACGGACAGGAGCCTCAACGAAGTGCTCACCGCGATGCGGGACGAGATCGCGAGCGGTCCCCTGTCCCGCCTCGTCTACGTCGAGCTCAACTTCTCCACCGAGGCTCCGGAGGTAGCCGGCCGGCACCGGGCTTTCCCCGAAGACAGACGCCACGCCATCTCCTGGCGAGTTCTCCCCGCAATACACGGACTCCGCCCTCAACATTTCGAAAGCGCACACCGTGAGCGATGGCAGGGGCAGCGTGATCGCGGTCCTGGACACGGGTGCTCAACTCAACCACCGGGCATTGAGTTGGAAGTTCAGGGAGGTCCCGCGTCGCGACTTCGTGGACGACGACAACAACCCTTCGGAGCCACAACTCGCCCGAGGCGTGCAGCGCCGCAACAAGAAGTGGTCGGGCATGGCACGCACGTGGCGGGAATAGTTGGCCTCGTGGCGCCCAAGGCGAAGATTATGCCGCTCCGGGTGCTGGACAGGAATGGCTACGGCAACGTTTTTGACGTAGTCCAGGCCATCCACTTCGCCGACAGCGAGGACGCGGACGTGATCAACCTCTCCCTTGGTACGCCGAACTGGTCCAGGACGCTCCGGGAATCGGTCGAAGACGCGACCGGCAACGGCGCGACCGTCGTGGCCGCCGCCGGTAACGACTCTTTCCTGGAGCCGCGTTACCCGGCCGCCAGAAACAACGTTATCCCGGCGGCGTCGCCAGACGACGGGTTGCTGGCCGTGACGTCGGTCAGCTGCCACCAGAAGAAATCCAAATGGGCCAACTACGGAACCTGGGTGGACATCGCAGCGCCAGGCGAACGCATACTGAGTGCCTACTCGAACGGCAGATACGCCTACTGGAGTGGCACCTCCATGGCGTCGCCATTCGTCGCGGGCCAGGCGGCGCTCATCCGCGCAGATACTCCCTGGATCCCGCTGGCGTCGAGCAGCGGATCCGCAACACCGCCCGATCCCTGATCCCGACGGACCCCGCTCACGGCCTCTTGATGGGCGCCGGCCACACCGACATAGGCGCCAGCCTCGGCAAGCCCGGCCAGCCCGACCCGGACGCCTGCCCGACCTCCTGAGAAGGTAAGGCTGACCGGAACGCCGCTCGCGACTTGCCTTGGGGAACGGTTGCGCCGCACCTGCTACAATCCTCCCCCAACGCAGGGGAGGCTTGTCTCTCGGGAGGAATCTGGGACCGTGCCTGGGCAAGAGTGCCTCGGACGCCTACTTCGAGGTCCAGGTGATGAGCTTCCATGAACGAAGGACAGGCGATCAGCGCTCGAGCAGACAGGCGTGCCGCGACCGTATCGGACCGGGACCTTATCCGGGCTTGCCGCAAGGGGCGGGCCGGTGCGTGGCGACGCATGCTGGACAAGTACGAGAGGATCGTGTTCTCCGTGCCGCGCAGGTACGGGCTATCTTCGGAGGACGCCGCCGACATAACGCAGCTCACGTTCACCATCCTGGTGCAGAGCATGGACACGCTACCGGAGGACAGCAGCCTGGGTGCGTGGTTGACCACCGTGGCGCGCCGCCACACCTGGCGTCTGCTCGAGCGCAAGCGCCGCCAGGGTGTAGAGAAGCACGGGGATCCCGAGGAGAGTGCGCCGGCCGCCGCGAGCGCGGACACCAACGACCAGGAGCACTGGGAACTCACCGAGTGGCTAGACCACGGTTTGATGATGATCGGCGAGCCCTGCCGCGATCTCCTCTTCGCGCTCTACCTCGAACCGGAGCAACCGTCCTATGCAGAAGTAGCGGAACGTATGGGCATGGCCGTCGGCAGCGTCGGGCCTACCCGCATCCGCTGCCTCAAGCGTCTGAGGCAGGTGCTGGATGAGTAGCGCCGGGAGGTCGCCGCGACGCGGCGACGTGGGCGGACGCCCGCGGAACCCTGTCGCCCGGGGAAAATCGGGGTTTGCTGTATTTCCTGCCGATGCGGCAGGCATTTGTCATGTAGGGAGCGTCTACGGCGGCGTGGCCATCCTGGAAGCTGAGGAAATATGCCTGGGTCTGAGGAACGAGTAGAATTTTCCCGCCTCGTCGAGTGGGTGGAAGGCCGCCTGCCCGAGGACGAGGCTCGGGCGCTAGAGGAGCGGGTGGCGAAGGCCGACAGCGGGACGCTCGCCGACGTCGCCTGGCTGCGCAAATTCGTCAAGGCTACGGAGAGCGCCGTCCTCGAATCGCCACCCCGGGCGATGAGGGAGGCGCTCATAGAGCGCCTCGAGGCCCAGGCAAGAGGCCAGCAACCGCCCGGCCTGATGCAGCGCGTCCTGGCGCGCGTGACCTTCGACAGCGCTCTGCGGCCTGCCATGGGCCTGAGAGCCGCCGGGGCCTTGCGGCCGCGCAGGCAGCTCGTCTACTCCGCGGAAGCGTTCGACGTCGCGCCTTAACCTTCGCACCCGCGCCACGGACAAGAACCTCGACCTCGACGGCCAGCTGTTCCCACGCGAAGGCGAAACGTTCGAGCCCTTCGGCGTCCAGCTGCTGCAAGACGGGGCCGAGACCGCCCTGACCACCACAGACGAGCTGGGCAGCTTCGCTTTCCGGTCCATCCCACCCGGGGTCTACGATATGGTGTTGGGCACGGATCAGGTCGAGATAACCGTAACGCGCGTCGCCCTGAACGCGTAGGGTATGCCCCCGTCCCCGACGGACAGGTTCGCCTCCGGGCTCGTCGAGCAGTTGCTCGACCGGCCGACGCCTCAGCGCAGGTTGGCCCTCTTGCGCGCAACGAATCTCCTCGACGCCGACGGTCTGGCCCAGCTGCTGGACGTCGCCGACGAGCTGGTGAAGAGCGATCCCGGCAAGGCGCAAGCGATCGCCGAACTGTGCGCGAATGCGGCGCGGGTCTGCGATCTGCCCGAGGCCGAGGCCCGTTCGGCCTACATACGCTTGCAGACCTACTTCGCGAACGGCGAGTTCGACGCGGCGTTGCGCATGGCCAGGGACGCCTACGAAGGGTACCTCGCCTGCGGCAAGAACCTGGAGGCGCTGCGCACCCACGTCGGCCGGATGTCCGTCTTGCTCGAGCTGGGCCTCTACCAGGAGGCTCTCGACGCCGGGCAGGCCGTTCTGGACGCCGTCGGCGGTGGAGGCGAACTCCACGTAACGCCGACCCCCGAGCAGGCAGACCTGCTGACCGCCCTCGTGCATCAGAATCGTGGCGGTTGCTACGAGTACATGGGCCGCTACGAAGAGGCGCTCGCAGCCTACGCCGTCGCGGAGGAAGGCTACAGGGCCCTTGGTGAGACCCGGCGCCTCGGCGAGATCCTCGACAACCGCGGCGCCGTTCTGCTCTACCTGGGACGGGGCAACGAGGCGCTGGCGGCCCACGAGGCCGCCGCCGCCGTCTTCGTCGAGGCCAGGCTCACCCTGTCCCACGCAACGGCCCTCTGCAACATCGGGGAAGCGAACTGGCAGTTGGCAAACTACAGGCCGAGCTTGACGGCTTTCGAGCAGGCGCGCCGCCTGTACGAACCTTTCGACGCGCTCGCGGACAAGAGCCTGGTCACGCTGGGCACGGCCAACGCTTTCCTCGACCTGAACCTGTACCCAGAGGCGCTTGTTGCCTACCAGCAGGCCGACGCCCTGCTGCGCGACGCCGGGATGGCACACGATCGCGCGCGGGCTTTGTGGGGCATGGGCGTGGCCCTGACGGCGGAGTCGGATCTCGAGGGGGCCGAGGAGGCCCTGGCCGAGGCCGCGGAGCTCTTCGCGGCGGCCGGCAACGCGCCGATGCTCTCCGGCGTGATGCTAGACCAATCGGTAGTGCAGGAGGCCCGCGGCCAACTCAACACCTCCGTGGCCACCGCGCGGCGGGCGTTGGACCTCGTCTCCGAGAAGGACTGGTCGGTGCAGCGCGTCTACGCGCACCTGCGTCTGGTCGACCTGCTGCTCCCCGACGTGGTCGAGGCCGAGCCCCACCTGCTCGAAGCGCGCCGCCTGGCCGAGCGTATCGCTCTGCCGCACCTGCGCTACATGCTAAACGAGCGGTTGGGTCGATTGAGGCGGCTGCAAGGCCACTACGAGGAGGCGCTGGTACTGCTCGAAGCCGCGATAGACGAGATCGAACGCCTGCGCGGCACCGTCACCCACGACTCCATGCGTGCCTCCTTCCTGACGGACAAGATCGGAGCCTACGAGGAGCTGCTGAAGCTACACCTGTCCGGGGGAGCGTCGAGCGACCCGCGCCAGGTGTTCGCCGTGGCCGAACGCGCCAAATCGCGGTCCCTGGTTGACCTGCTGGCGGGCGTCGCCAACGAACCGGCGCATCCCGACGATGACGCCCTGCAGGAGCGGATCCAGGTCCTGCAGGCCGACCTGAACGCGACCTACAACCGGCTGCTCGGCGCCGGAGCGAGTGAGCCCGAGGCGCCGGTCCCTGACCTGCGCGGACGGGCCGTCGAGCTGGAAGGCGAGATCAGCCAGCTGCGCCTGCGCGCCATCCCCGCCGCTTCGGACCCGTTCACGCTCTCCACGCCCTCCGATGCCTGGGAGGAACTTCCGGCCGACGTTACGTTGCTGGCTTACCACCTGGTTGGCGATGAGGTCGTGGCGTTCGTCGGCGCCGGGGACGATATCCGGGTCGTGCGAAACTGCGGCTCGGTGACCACGGTTGCGCGGCTCCTGCAGCAGCTCGACGTGCAATGGGAGCGGTTGGGAGCGGGACGGGACTTCGTGGAGCAGCACATGGCGCTGCACGAACGGCTCGCGCGCCAGGTGCTGTCCTCGCTGTACCGCGAGCTGATCTCGCCGCTCGAACCACTGCTGGACGAAATCGCGGGCTCGCCTCCTGTGGGAGAAGGCAGCCCGCGCAAGGTCGCGATCGTGCCGCACGGATTGCTGCACCAGGCGCCTTTCCACGCCTTCTTCGACGGCGAGCGATACCTGATCGAACGCTTCGAGGTCTCCTACGCCTCGAGCGCGACGGTCTTCTCGCTCTGCCAGAAGAGGGCTTCTCGCGGTTTGGAGAAAGCCCTGGTCTTGGGCGTTGCCGACCCCCTTATACCTGCCGCCGCGGAAGAGGCCAGGGCCGTGGCAAGCCACATCCCCGCCGCCGAGGTGCTGGACGGCGAGGAGGCGACCTTCGGGGCGCTGCGCGAGAAGGCCTCGGGCTGCGGCGTCCTGCACCTCGCGTGCCACGGCATGTTCCGGGCCGACAACCCCATGTTCTCCTCGCTCAGGCTGCACGACGGCTGGCTGCCGGCGGCGGACGTGCTCGGGCTGGATCTCGACGGCGCCCTCGTCACCTTGAGCGCCTGCGAGTCGGCGCGCAACCAGGTGCTCGCGGGCGACGAGCTCGTCGGGCTGGCGCGAGGTTTCCTCGGTGCCGGTGCCGCGACGCTGGTGGCCAGCCTGTGGCTCGTGCAGGACGAAACGACGGCCTGGTTGATGGAGAGGTGGTACGCCCGACTGCGCGACGGCGTGGATCGTGCGTCCGCCCTGCGAGACGCTCAGCTCGCGCTCAAAGAGCGGTGGTCGCACCCCTACTACTGGGCCCCGTTCGTGCTGGTCGGGCAGCGCTAGCAAAGACGCGCGGCGAACCGGAGAACGGGACAGGATCTACCGTCCCGGGTGCCACTTCCTCTCCACCCGCCCTCACAATCGCAGGCGTAACGCCGTCAGGGTGCCGGTTCTACGGCCCCGTTTATTTTCGACGCCGCCAGCGTATTTTCGGGGCCTTCCGGGCGCATAACACAGGCACGAGAAGTCAGAAAGTAGGAAACCGACCCGGACACGAGGCGCCATGGACCGTAATCACGACAGATTCGCCGAACTTGACGAGCCCGCCGTGGATCTCCAGCCCGAGGACCTGTGCGACGTGGAGACGTACTTCAGGGGGAAGGGCTGCTTCCGGTTCGAGTACGACCCGGAGCTCGACGTCTTCCGCTTTAACGAGGACGGGCGCTTCGCCTTCTGCCGAGAGTTCGCCGACTGGCAACTTCTGGAGGAGCGGGGGTACCTTGACTTCTGAGCAAACCCCTCGCACGTGCGCACCGGTCCGCGATCTCCTTCGCCCGGTATCCTGAGTTCAACCGCTTTACCAAGGTGGTCAGGGACACGCGGCGCTCTGTCCTGCCGTAGGGCCGCGAGCGTGCCTTCCGCACATGCTGGTGAGCGGGCATGCCCCCTTCGCGGCATCCGTGTATATCGGGGAGGCCGAGTAGCGATTGGGTGAGCTCTTGCCCGTACCGGGGCACTACTTCGTCGACACGTCGGACCCCGACGTGGTGATCCTGCGCGGCAGAGGCGGCTCCTTCGTGGCGGCCTTCAGCGCGACAGGTGCTACGCGGGAGGAAATAATGCGGGCGGCGGAGGAAGATCACGCTAGCCGGGAGGACGAAGCCTCCGAGAACGGATCACCCCTTTCCTGAAGCGGCCCGCGCAGCGAGCCACCCAGAAGCGTGGTTTGGGATCCGGTCGCCCTCCCCGCGTCTGTCGGGCGCTCCTGGCTAAGCCCCGCCTTGCAGGAGCCACTCGTGTTCCGGATCGTTCTTGACCCTCCACTCGCGCACGGGGCCGGCCATTACGTTCAGGTAGTAGAGGTCGTAGCCTGGCGGCGTCGAGACGGCGTGGTAGCCCCGGGGCACCAGCACGGTGTCGTCGTGCCCCACGGTAAGCGTCTCGTCGAGCGAACGGTCATCCGTGTAGACCCTCTGGAGGGCGAACCCTTCGGTCGGTTGGATCTTGTGGAAGTAAGTCTCCTCCAGGTAGCTCTCGTTCGGGAGATCGTCCTGATCGTGCTTGTGCGGGGGGTAGCTCGACCAGTGCCCGTTCGGCGTGATGACCTCGACCACGAGCAACCTCTCGGCGGCGCGATCCTCCATCAGGATCGGGTGTATGCGCCTCTCCATGTTCCCCGAGCCGCGCACCTCCACCTCGATGTCCTCGGGCCGCACGAGCAGGGGTTCCGCCCCGCTCCGGGCGGGCGCGGAGGCAACGGCCAGCTCCAGGTACGTCACGGCCTCCACGCGGTATTCAGTCCCGGGCGGCAGGTAGACCGCGTGCGGCCGACCCTCGAAGACGCTGTCGCGTCCCCCGATGCCCGTCCACCCGTCGTCGGCGGTCGAGATGGTGCAGTAGCCTGAAAGGACCACCAGGCAGACCTCCTCTCCGTCCGCCCGCCGCTCGACTGTCCGCCCGTCCTCGAGCCGCAGCACCTCGAAGCCAACGTACTCCCAACCCGCGGACTCGGGCGTGATCCTGACGACGTTTCCTCCCGCGTCCGGTGCGCTGTTGACCGGGACGATCAGGTCCGTCACGCTCTCAACCCCTTCCCGATGCCTGACGTCTTCAAGACGCCTTCACAAATACCGCCGCTCGGCCCGCTTGCCCTCGGCGTACTCCTTTCGGGCGGCGGCCACGGAGTCCATCTCGGAGACCTCGGCGACGGGTACGTCCCAGAAGGATTCGTAGTCGGGCACGCCCTCGTAGCGGTCGACGGGGATGTGGATCACGACGGTCCGGTCTATCCCCCTGGCCTCCTCGAGCACGTCCTCGAGCTCGCCCACGGTCTTCGCCCGGAACACGCGCGCCCCCAGGCTCTCGGCGTTCGCCGCGAGGTCCACGGGCAGGATCTCGCCCGGATCCGCGTCCGTGTCGAGGCCGATGGAGCCATCCCTGCGGTAGCGGTACTGGGTGCCGAAGCCGTCCGAACCGACCGAGCGGGATAGCCCCCCGATAGAAGAGAAGCCGGAGTTGTCCACGAGGACGATGGTCAGTTTGTAGCCCTCCTGGATCGAGGTGATCATCTCCGAGCTCATCATCAGGTAGGACCCGTCCCCGACCATGACGTAGACCTCGCGCCCTGGCGCGGCCATCTTCACGCCGAGCCCCCCGGCGATCTCGTACCCCATGCACGAGTAGCCGTACTCGACGTGGTAGCCCTTCGGGTCGCGCGTGCGCCAGAGCTTGTGCAGGTCGCCTGGCATCGAGCCGGCGGCGCAGACGACCACGTCCCTGGGCCCGGAGAAGGTGTTGACGGCCCCTATGACCTCGCTCTGGGCCGGGAGGGGGCCGTGTCCCAGCGCGTACAACCGCCCGACCTCGACGTCCCACTCGGCGTTCGCGCGCTCGTTCGAAGCCCTGTAGTCGGGCCCGACGTCGTAGCCGGCGAGGGCGTCGCCCAGGGCCTCGAGCGTGGCCCTGGCGTCGCCGACGAGCCCGAGCGCCCCGTGCTTGACCGCGTCGAGGTCGGCGACGTTCACGTTCACGAAGCGGACGCCCGGATCCTGGAAGGCGGTCTTCGATGCGGTGGTGAAATCGCTCCAGCGGGTTCCGACCCCGATCACGACGTCGGCCTCGCGGGCGACGCGGTTGGCGGCGAGGGTGCCCGTGGCGCCGACGGCGCCGAGGGCGCAGGGATGGTCGTAGGGCATCGATCCCTTGCCCGCCTGCGTCTCCCCGACGGGGATGCCCGTGTCCTCGGCCAGGCGCTCGAGGGCCCCGGTCGCCTCCGAGTAGATCACGCCGCCCCCGGCCACGATCATTGGCCGGCGGGCGCCCCTGATGAGGTTGGCCGCGCGCTGCAGCGCCCCGGCGTCTGGCAGCGCGCGCCCGACGCGCCAGACGCGCTTCTCAAAGAACTCCTCCGGATAGCCGTACGCCTCGGCCTGCACGTCCTGGGGAAGCGCGAGGGTAACGGCGCCCGTCTCGGCCTGATCCGTCAGGACCCGCATGGCGGCGAGGGCGGCCGGGATGAGCTGCTCCGGGCGGTTGACGCGGTCCCAGTGCTTCGAGATCGGCCTGAAGGCGTCGTTTACCGAGAGGTCGCCGTCGTGCGGGGCCTCGAGCTGCTGCAGCACGGGGTCGGGGCCGCGCGAGGCGAAGACGTCGCCTGGCAGGAGCAACACTGGCAGGCGGTTTATCGTGGCGAGCGCGGCCCCCGTCACCATGTTGGTCGCGCCCGGTCCTATGGAGGAGGTGCAGGCGAGCGTCTGCAGCCGGTTCTTCTGCCGGGCGTAGGCGGTGGCCGCGTGCACCATGGCCTGCTCGTTGCGGGCCTGGTAGTAGGTGAGATCCTCCGCGTACTGCTGCAGCGCCTGTCCCACGCCGGCCACGTTTCCGTGACCGAAGATACCGAAGCAGCCGGCGAAGAAACGTTGCTCGACGCCGTCGCGCTCGACGTGCTGGTTTGCCAGGAACCGAACCAGCGCCTGGGCCGTCGTCAGGTTTACCGTGCCCAACTCATCCTCCTAGCTCCGGTCTATCTCCTCGAGCTTCCGCCTCAGGTAGGCCAGGCTCTCGCGGACGTCGGCGACGGGCCCCTCGCCTTCGGCCGGCTCGGTCTCCACCACCGTGTCCTGCTCGAGCACGTACCAACCACCGTAGCCCGAGCGCTCGAGCCGACCTATTACCTCCCCGACGTCGACGTCGCCGCCGCCCAGCGGCCGGAACAGTCCCCCGGCAGCGGCCTCCTTGAAGGTCAGCTCTCGAGCCGCGACCCGCCGCGCCAGGCTTCGGTCCACGTCCTTGAGATGGGCGAGGCTCACCCTCTCCCCCGCCAACCCGGCGATCTCGACCGGGTCGCTGCCCCCGAGCACGAGGTGCCCGGTGTCCAGGCAAAGCCCCGTGTCGCAGCCGTCCAGAAAGCGCCTGAGCTGGTCGTCGGTCTCGATCACGGTGCCGAAGTGAGAATGCAAGGCCACCGTGAGGCCGTGCACCGCGGCGATCTCCTCCGCCGCGGCCAGGGACTCGAAGAGGGCGTCCCAGGCTTTCCCGTCCAGCTCGGCGGCCTCGCCGTAATCCTCCGACCCCGTGGTCGCGGCAAGGACCAGCACGTCGGCCCCGGCCCCGGAGAAGAACCGCGCGCGTCCCTCCACGGAGGCCAGCTCTGCCTCCCGCCGGTCCGGATCGTGCAGCACGGCCGGCACGAAGCCCCCGACGAGGCTCAGGCCATGCTCGCGCAGGGCTCGGGACATCTCCTCCGGGTCCTGCGGCAAGAAACCCTCGGGCCCGGCCTCCATGGCTGTCAGGCCGAGCGCCTCGGCCTCTCGCAACACCCGCTCGACGCCCATCTGGTAGCCCCAGTCGGGGACCTCGATCACCCCCCAAGACACCGGGGCGCCGGCGACGCGTGTTCCGAAGGTCATTCGGCAACCCCCGCCAGATCCCCGTAGAGCGCCGGCCGTTCAGGGGTCTCGAGGCGCCGCGCCGTACCCGACCGCAGGGACTCGACGCAGGCCTCGACCGCCAGGAGCGAGGCGAAGCCGTCCCACGAGTCCGGGCCAGTGTGGCTTCCGTCGCGCAGGCCCACTATCCACCGCTGCACCTCGATCACGTAGGCGGTCTCGAACCTCTCCAGCCAATCGGCCTCGATCCGCTGGGAAGACGCCCGATCCCGGCGCACCACGGGGCTTCCAACGGGCGGGGTATGCGCGGTGCCATCGGAGCCGACCACCTCGACCCCAACCTCGTAGCCGTAGCCGGCGTTCACCGAGACCTCGATCGTCGCGAGACAACCACCGCCGAGGGAGACCTGGATCGACTGCACGTCCAGGAGGTCGCTGTCCGGCTGCGTACTGGTGCCCCGCGCGTACACCTCCTCGATCTCCCCTCCGAGCAACCACCTGGCCGAGTCGAGGTCGTGCACCGCGGACCCGTAGATCACAGATTCCGAGGTAGACCCGGGCGGCGCCGCGAGGTTGCGGTGCCACCCCTTGAACAGCAGGGGACGTCCTATGGCGCCGCTGGAGATGGCGTCCTTGACGCCGACGTGCTCGGGATCGTAGCGTCGCATGAAGCCGACCTGAACCAGCTTCCTGCCCAGCTCGGCCTCCGCCTCCACGATCTCCCTGGCGTCCTCGACGCTGGCCGTCAGCGGCTTCTCGCACAGGACCGGTTTCTCGCGCCGCAGGCATTCCATGATCAGGCCAGCATGGGTATCGTCCGGCGAAGCGACGACGACCGCCCGGACGCCGTCGTCGCGGATCAAGGCGAGCTCGTCCTCGAAGACCGCGGTCTCGGGACCGCACCTGGCCGCGATCTCTTCGGCCCGCGAGAGATCCACATCCGTGACGCCCACGACCTCCGCGCCCGCGACCCTGGCGTGCAGGTTGTCGGCGTGCCTGGCCCCCATTCCGCCCACCCCTATCACACCGACCGAGACCCGCTCGGTGCCGGCCAGCCTCTCGGAGCTCACCACCAGATCCTCCTCCGATCCCGACCTTCCGGCGTCATTCAGATCCCTCCCCAACCCGGCTCTTCGTCCTCTTGTGCCAGAGCGCGTTCATGCGCCGGTACCTCTCGGCAACAAGCGAGACGAGCTCTTCGTCCCCTATCTCGTCGGCCAGCCAACGACGGGCAGGCTCGCCGTAGATCGAGCGCCCGATCGCGAACCCTTTGCACAGCGGCTCGGTGGCCGCCGCCCCGAAAGTCTCGGCTAGCTCCCCTTCTTCCATCGCCTGCCCGAGCACCAACAATCCCGCGCAGTACGGGTCGTTCTCCCGCACCACGTCCCCGACCCCCCGCCAGGCCGCGGTATCCGGGTTCGGCGGCAGCTTCCACCAGTCGGGGCGCACCCCGATCTCGTAGAACCGCTCGAGCAGCGCCGCCACGTCGCCCTCGTCGTAGCGCGTGCCCGGCAAGGCCTGGATCTCGAGAAGGAGCTGGCGCTCGTTCTTGACGCAGGCATCGAAGAGCTGAAGGACCCGCTGCTCCTGCGTCTCCCTGATCTCCGGGTCGTCCTCAGGGCGCACGTACAGGTTGCACTTGACGACGTGTTCCTCGGGCCAGGTCCTCAGCGTGGCGGCGACGTTCGGTCCACCAACAAACTCTACCGGCCTGGACCCGGCGAGCTCGACGGCGAGCTCGACGGCGCGCCCGATCCAGACCCCGCTCCCGGTAAGCTCCTCCAGGGCCCTACCTCCGTAGACGTCGTCGAGCAGGACGCCGGCCGCCTCGTCTCCCTCGGCCACGCGCCGGAACGCTTGTGCCAGGAGCAGCTTGAGGTCACCCAGCCGCGCGCGCTCCACCCCGAGATCGTCGGCCGCCGCTTCGAGCTGCCAGCGGTGGTCCATGGCGAGCACGCGCAGCTCCTCGGGATCGTTGCGGGTCGTCGCCCGGTGCAGGTGAGCCAGCCACGCGTCCTCCCCCAGGCGCCGCGGCTTCTCCTCCAGGGCCAGGAAGTACTCGAGCTCCTCGCTCGTCGGCATGGCTGGCGAGCACCCGTGCCTGGAGACGACGATCGCCCCGCAGGCGTTCCCGAGCCGCAGGCACTCCTCCAGCGGCTCCTCGCGCAGCCAGCCACTCAGGAAGCCGCTCATGAAGGCGTCTCCGGCTCCGACGCTGTTGAAGACCTCGACAGGAAACCCGGGGACGCCGACCCCGTCCTCGACGTCGTCAGGAATCTCCCCCGGAAACACCCTTGCCCCCATCGCGCCGACCTTGAGCACGATGGTCGCGCCGCAGAGGCCGCGGATGCTCCGGAGCGCCTCGATGGTGTCCGTCGAGCCACCGGCGATCCGGATCTCCTCCTCCGTTCCGACCACGAGGTCGCAACTCGGCAGAACGGAACGGTAGACCCCCGTCACCGCCTCGCTGGCCACGAACATCTCGCCGCCCTGCTCGTGCGCGGCCACGCCCCAGAACACGGGCCTGTAGTCCAGGTCGAAAAACACCTGGGTCCCGGCCTCCACGGCCGCCTTTAGGGCCTTGAAGGAGGCCTCGCTGGGACCCGGCCGCGAGAAGGGCGTCCCCGTGACAAGCAGCGCCTTCGAGGAGGCGACGAACTCGGGCTCGATGTCTCCCTCGTCGACGGCGAGGTCGGCCGCGTCGCCGTAGGCGAAGATCCTGGGGAAGTCGTCCACGGCCCTGACCGCGAGCAGGACGCAGGGGGTGAGATGCTCTGTGTCAAAGAGAACGCGGCTGACGTCAACGCCGTTCTCCGCGAGGGTCTGGCGCACGAAACGGCCCATCTGCTCGTCGCCAACGCGGGTGAGCATCGCGGCCTTCACCCCCAGCCGCGCCGTGCCGACGGCTATGTTGGTCGCGCTGCCGCCCACGTACTTGCGGAAGGACTGGACGTCCTCCAGCCGGGCCCCTTCTTGCTCGGCGTAGAGGTCTACCGAGGTGCGCCCGATGCAAATGAGATCCAGCGCGTGCCTAGCCTCCTCGCTCATGCTCCCCCGTCTCCCAGCGTCCCGAGCCGCACGAGCGGTCCATCGCCTCGACGACCCGCATCGCCGAGATTATCTCGCGAATGCCAGGCTCGCGTTGCCCGCCGTCGGCTATGGACGAGAGAAACTTGTGGGTCTCGGCGACCTTCAGGTCGTCGTAACCCATGCCGATGCCGGCGCCCGGTTGGAAGCGCGCGAAGTCGCCCATGCCCGGCCGGGCGAAGACGGTACGGTAGCCCCCCTCCTTCGCGTCCGACCTGTACAGCTCCAGCTCGTTCATCCGCTGGAAGTTCCACGAGAGAGCGCCGCGCGTGCCGTTGACCTCGAAGCTCATCCTGACGTGCTGCCCGGCGCACACCCGGCTCGCCTCCAGCGTGCCCATTGCCCCGTTCCCGAACCGCACGAGGCAGCTCGCGTAGTCCTCGTTCTCGACGGGGGACATCTCCCCTTCCTCGACGACCGCGAAGTGGCTCGCGCCCATCGGCGCCTCGGGCCTCTCCCGGATAAAAGTCTCCTTCTGCGCCGAGACGCTGCCGATGGGACCGAGGAGGTTCTGCGCCATGTCTGCCGCGTGGGGCATGATGTCACCGAGCACCCCGAGGCCACCGAACTCCTCCTTGAAGCGCCACGACAGGACCCCGCGCGGATCGCTCGAGTAGTCGGCGAGGAAGTAGCCGCGGTAGTGCGTGATCTCCCCCAGCTCTCCCGCCGCGATGATCTCTCTGGCGTGCTCGACAGCCGGCGCGTGACGGTACATCAAGCCGATCATGCTCCTCACGCCGGCCTCCTCGACCGCCCTCCCGATCTCGTAGGTCTCGTCCGGAAACCGGCCGCACGGTTTCTCCAGCCAGATGTGTTTGCCGGCCCGCGCGGCGGCGACGGCGACCTCGCGGTGCAGGTAGTTGGGCGCGGTGATGCTAACGGCCTCGACCTCGGGGTGCTCTACGACCTCCCGCCAGTCGGTGGTCCACCCCTCGTACCCCAGACGCCCCGCGCCCTCCCTGGCCCGTTCCTCGACCGCGTCAGCCGCCAACACCAGCCTCGGAGCGAGCGGGCACTCCGGGTAGTGATCGAACAGGCGGCGGTACCCGCGAGTATGCACCTCCCCCATCCACCCCAGGCCGACCAGCCCTATGCCAATCTCCGTCACAGCAAGCCTCCCTCGGAGGCTTGCTGCGCCCGACTTCGTCGAGCTACGCTTGTCAGCACGCTCGGGGCCTGCTCCGCAGACCCTCGCTTTTCAGCAAAGGGCTCCTGCCTGAGCCAAAAAAGCTGGCGAGCCGCCCCGAAGGCGAAGCCGAGGGGGCGGCGTGCTGACAAGCGAAGCGTAAGCCGACGCGTGCTGACAAGCGGAGGCCAGCTTCGCTGGCCGGAGCGTGCTTAAACACTCTGCTCCCTGCGGACGGCGAAGCCGCCGGTGGCGAGGCTGACGACGATCAGCACGGCGAAGTTCACGACGAGCGCGACGATACCGATGTTGGTGTCGGCCACGGACCCAGGGAGAAACGGGAAGAGCTCTCCTATGGTCGTCTCCCGGACGGTCACGTAGGTCACGGTCAGAACCCCTGCGACTATGCCGGCGGCCGCTCCCCACCTGGTCACGAAGTTGTTGGGCATGAGGGAGAAGAGGAGCGCGGGGAAGAGCTGGGTCACGAGGCTGTACCCCAGCAGGAGAAGCAAGACTATCCCCTGACCGCTCTGCAGGGAGAACCACAGCGAGATGACTGCCACGACCGGGACGAGGATCTTGGCTAGGGTGGCGACCCTCTGCTCGCTGGTCGACGGGACGAAGACTTTGTAGACGTTCTTCGCGAGCACGGTGGATGAGACCATCAGGAGCATGGAACCGGGGACGAGGGCTGTGAGCATGCCGGCGGCGCCTATGAGGCCGACGACCGGGGCGCTGAAGACATCCTTGGACACCTCCAGGAGGGCCAGGTCCACCCTCTCGCCCTCGAGGCCGGGGACCCGGAGTACGGCCGCGAAGCCGACGAAGAAGACGAAGAGCAGGACGAGCTGGTAGATGGGCAAAAACGTGGCGTTGCGCCGGATCACGCGCGCGTTCTCGGCCGTGAACACGGAGCCGAAGGTGTGCGGCCACATGTAGAAGCCTAAAGCGGTGAGCAGGACCGTGGAGACGAACCACGAGGGGCTGTAGCCCTCCGACGGCAGAATGAGGAAGTCCGGTCTCTGGGCGTTTATCTCGCCGAACATCTCCCCCACCCCGCCGTAGAGCGCGAACGGGAGGTAGATGCCCATGAACACGACGACCACGAGCACCATGATGTCCTTGACCACCGCGGTCCAGGCCGAGCCGTGGATGCCGCTGATGATCACGTAGACCGTGACCGCCACCGTCCCGATGATCGCGGCGACGGTTGCGGAGATGGCGCCGTAGGAGGTGGCCGAGACGATGAGCCCGAGTCCCTGGAACTGCAGCGCCAGGTAGGGGACCATCGCGATCACGGCGACCAGCGAGACGAGAACGCCGAGGGCCGGGCTATCGTACTTGCTGGCGAAGAAGTCCGACTGGGAGTGCAGGCGGTTGTCCTTGGCGTAGGTCCAGACGGCGGGCAGCAGCCAGTAGGACATGATGTACGCCAGGCACCCGTAGGAGAGGATGTAGAAGGCTGGGGCACCCTCGCCGTAGGCCCAGCCGGACCCCCCGAGGAAGGTGAAGGTCGTGTAGATCTCGCCTGCCAGGAGCAAGAAGACGAAGAGCGTCCCGAAGCCCCTCCCCCCGACGCTCCACTCCTCGAGGTCCATATCCTTGCCCCGCTGCGCCCTGATGCCGAGGAAGATGGAGAGGAGCAGGAAGGCGCCTATTATGACGAGCGCTATGTTCATCGTTCGTCGCCCTCCCTGTTGGCAGGATCGACGGCGTACACGATCGCCATGATGATCGAGGTCAGTACAACCCACATCACGATCCAGAACAGGATAAACGGCATCCCGAGCACGAAGGGCTCGACCCTGTTGACGAAGGGCGTCCCGACGAGGATCCCTATGAACGGGAGCGCCGCCAGCAAGTAGACGGGTTTCATGCCGTACTCCTCTCATCTAGCAGCCTGAACGTGGTACCCAGGAACATCCTGACCCCGTTCCCTAGCGCGTCCTCGTCTATGGTGAACCGCGGGTGGTGGTGCGGCTGGACGATGTCCTTCTCCTCGTTGCCGGCCCCCACCAGGAAAAACGTCCCGGGCGCCCGCTGCTGGTAAGCCGAGAAGTCCTCCCCGCCCATGTTGGGGGCCATGATCTCGAGCGCCCCCTCCCCGAAGTCTTCCCTGACCGTCTCCTCGATGACCCTCGTGACGTCTTCGTCGTTGATCACCGGCCGGTAACCGGGCTTGTACCTGAACTCGTAGTCGGCCCCGTGCGCCTGGGTGACGCCCTTTATGACCCGCTCCATGAGTTCGGGCACCCGCTCCCTGACCTCGGGGTCGAGGGTGCGGATGGTCCCGACCATCTCTACCGTGCCCGGGACGACGTTGTGGGTGGTCCCGCCGGAGAATTTGGTAACCGAGACGACCACGTCGTCTATGGGGTCGATCTCGCGCGAGACGACGTGCTGCAAATTGGTCACCACCTGCGCGCCCACGGCAATGCTGTCGATAACCTGGTGCGGCATCGCCGCGTGGCCACCCTGGCCCTTTACGGTGACCTCGAAGATGTCCGGCGCGGCCATCATGGGTCCGTAGGTCACCCCGATCTTGCCGACCGGCAATTGAGACCACAGGTGGGCGCCTATGACCGCGTCTACCCCGTCCATGACCCCGGCCTCGACCATCTCTTCGCCCCCACCGGGGGAGAGCTCCTCGGCGTGCTGGAAGAGAAACCGGATCTCGCCGCTAATGCGGTCCTTCATGCCGGAGAGGATCTTCGCGGTCCCGAGCAGCATGGCGGTGTGGCCGTCGTGCCCGCAGGCGTGCATAGCGCCCGCGTTCTGCGAGGCGAACTCGAAGTCGTTCTCCTCCTGGATCGGCAGCGCGTCGATGTCAGCCCTGATCGCGAGCGTGCGCCCCGGCTCCTCGCCCACGAGCGTGGCCATGACGCTGGTCTGCGTGGGACGGTAGAGCTCCAGGCCGCCGAAAGACTCCAGGGTCTCGAATACGAAGCGGGAGGTCTCCTCTTCGTGGAAAGAGACCTCGGGGTGGCGGTGCAGGTGCCGCCGCCACCCGACGATCTCGCCACTCACCTCTCCTACCAGGTCGTCGAAGGTTGCGGTCGCCATGCCCTACCCCCCCTCTTTCGGCCCGGCCCCTCCGGCCAGGTCGAGCACGGTCCAATATAGAGCGTCGCTTCCGGCCGCGCAATCCTCCGGAGAGCTCCACTCGTCGGGGCTGTGGCTGATGCCATCTCGCGAGCGGACGAAGATCATGCCCATCGGACACAGCCGCGCGAGCTGCATCCCGTCGTGCCCGGCTCCGCTCGGGAGAGCAACGACCTGGAAACCCATCTTCTCGCAGGACCTCCCGATGGCTTCCCTGACCAGCTCCGAGCACGGGGCTGGCGCGAGCCGCTGCAGGATCTCGACGTCGAGCCCCACCCCGCGGCGACCGCAGATCTCGCGCGCGCCCTGCAGGATGCGCTCCTCGACGCCGTCCCTCACGCCCTCGTCGATATCCCTGAGATCGAGCGAGAACTCGACGCGGCCGGGGATGATGTTGATGCCTCCAGGCTCGAGGTCGAGCTGCCCGACGGTGCCAACGCTCGTGCCGGTCTCTGACGCCTCGGCCTCGATGAGGACCACGATCTCCGCGGCTGCGGCCAGGGCGTCGCGCCTGAGGCTCATCGGCGTCGCGCCGGCGTGTCCAGTCTCCCCCTCGAGCGAGAAACGGAGCCAGACGGGACCGGCTATGCCTGTGACGACACCTGCGGGGAGATCCTCGCTCTCGAGGACCCTGCCCTGCTCGATGTGCAGCTCGACGTAGGCCTTCACCGATCCCTCCGGCCTCGCCGCCTCGCCGATGCGAGCAGGGTCGAGACCGTAGGCCTCTATCGCGCCGGCTATGGAGAGGCCGCCCTCGTCCTCGTGGTCGCCCAGGTCTTCGGGGGTGAGGGTGCCGGCCAGGGCCCGGCTCCCGATCATGCCGAACGAGAAGCGCGCTCCCTCCTCGTCCGTGAAGGCGATGACCTCGACGGGGTGCTCGGTTTGCACGCCCTGCTCACGCATGGCCTGCAAGACCTCGATACCGGCCAGCACCCCGAGAGGACCGTCGAAGTTCCCGCCGTTGTACACGGAGTCGACGTGCGAGCCGACGAGGACCACTGGCGCCTCCGGGTTAGCACCCTCGCGGCGCCCGATCAGGTTCCCCGCGGCGTCCTCGCGCACGTCTAGCCCGGCCTCCTCCATGTACAGGGCAACCCTGTCTTTGGCGGCCCGCTCTTCCGCGCTCAGGGAGAGCCGGGTCACGCCGCCACCCTCCTGCTCGCCTATCTCGCCGAGGTCGGAGATCCTGCGCCACAACCGCTCGCCGTCCGTCGTCATCGCCCCGCCCCCGATACGCCGTTGGGGCGCGCGCAAAGGGATCTCGCCTCGTCCAGGGCGCCAAGCAGCAGGTCGGACGTCAGACCGTGAGCGGTTATGCCATCCCGGCCCGTGACGGTGCCGGCGGCGAGGAGGGCGTTGAGTATCGCCTCCTCGGTCGCCTCCGCCGCCGCGTAGAAGAGCTCGCTTATGTACTCGTTCGTCACCATGCTCAGGGGCACGGTGGCCCCGGCGCCGGAGCTGTCGGTGTGGGGTATGCCCGTGTTGCCCGTGGCGAAAGCGAGGAAGATGTCGCCGCTGCCATCGTCGCAGCCGCCCCCTGCCCTACCGAGACCGATGCTGGCGCGCTGTGCCAGCCGGTCGCACTGGATGGGAAGGAGCGGGGCGTCGGTGGCGAGGATGATGATGATCGAACCGGTGCCGGCTGGTGGCGTGTCTTCCTCTTCGTAAGGCGACGGAACCCTCTCGGTTGTCAGGACACGTCCGACGGGCGCGCCGTCAACGCGCAGCATATGCCGACGGCCGTAGTTGGCCTGCACGAGAGCCCCGACCGTCCAGCCCCCATCCGCTTCGGAGAGCCTGCGCGACGCCGTCCCGATACCGCCCTTGAACTCGTGGCAGATCATGCCCGTCCCCCCGCCGACAGAGCCCTCCGAAACCGGGCCGCCGCGCGCTTCCCTCAGCGCTTCCCTGAAGTGTTCCCCCGTGACGTGCTGGCCGTTGATGTCGTTAAGGGTCCCGTCGTAGGTCTCGGCGACCACGGGTAGGACCCAGTACTCCTCGGTGTTGTCCTCGAACTCGGCCGCCACGAGGGCGTCGCGCACCACGCCGACGCTGTTGGTGTTGGTGATGGCGACCGGCGCGTCGAGTATTCCGGCCTCCCGGATCCACTCCAACCCCGTCATATCTCCGTTGCCGTTCAACCTGTGGCATCCCGCGAACACCGGCTCGTCCCTGGTCCACCCCTCGCGCGGGCAGACGACCGTAACGCCCGTCCTGATCGGTCCCTCGCCGACGACCAGCGGCCCCTCGCCCCTTATGATGGTCGAGTGCCCCACGCGCACGCCCTCGACGTCCGTGATGGCGTTGTTCGGGCCTGGCGTCAGGTGCCCGATCGCTATCCCCAACTCACTCGCTCGTTTCTGCCCCATCGCGACTCCCTTCACCTCCGGGCCAGGTCGGCTACGTACCCCCGCTCCTCCTCGCCGAACCACGGGGGGTCGCCTGCCCCAGCGTTCTCGTGCATCCGCTCGGGGCTGCTGGTCGCCGGGATCGCGCAGCTCACCCTCCTGTCTGAAAGGACGAACTTGAGTAGCGCCTGCGCCCAGGTCTCCACGCCAAACTCACGCAGCGGCCTGAGGTCTTCTTCCGAAGGAGACCTGCGCACGAGACGACCGCTGCCGAGCGGAACCATCACGAGCACACCGAGGCCAAGGTCCTCAGCCAGCGGCAGGAGATCCCTGGCTACGGCGGTCTCGGCGGCATTGTACGGGACCTGCACGAAGTCCACGCGGCCGCCACGCATGACGCTCATAAGATCCCCGAAGGCCGCGCGAGAGTAGTGGGTCGCCCCGACGGCGCTTACCCTGCCTTCCTCCTTGAGGCGGTGGAGCAGGTCCAGACGTCTCTGGACGGCGACCAGGTTGTGGACCTGGTAGAGCTCGACGCGGCCGCCGAAGTAGCCTAGCGAGGCCCCGATCTGGCGCTCCGCCTCACGGTCGTCGGCTGTCCAGACCTTCGTGGCGACGATGGCCCTGCCTCTGTCCTGCTCCCGCAGCGCGTCGCCGAGAACCCTCTCGGCCTCTCCGTACATCGGGGAGGAGTCGAAGAGGTTCGCCCCCTCTTCGAGCGCCGTCCGCACGACCTCGTGGCGCGACCCTTCCGCGCGACCGCGCACGTCGAGGACTTGCCACGTACCCATACCCACGGCGGGCACCTCTACGCCGCTCTCCCCGAGCTTCCGGCGTTCCACGACTCTCCCTTCTCTGGTACAGGGGATCCTCTTCAGGTGTTAGCAGGGCGTAAGGCTTCCCCACGTTACGCCGAGCTTCCCAAGGTGCGAGCATCCGATCGCGGCGCGCGTTCCTGGCGAGGAGTAGACTACACGAAGTCTGCCCCGGGGATGCTCGAGCATGGCCCGTCGAAACGGAACCCGTACGCGATTGCGAAACCCTGTGAATTGCTGCCAGAATCTTGCCTCCCCCGCGCGACTTCGATATGATGCCGTGCTCGTAAGCGTTGTGGCGAGGAAGAGGAGGCTGGGGCGCCTCGAGGGTTCCGGAGTCGCGCGAGGCGAATCGCTCCGGAACATTTGGGCCGGGGATAGGGTTCTCTAGCGACCGGGGACGGGAAGATCCGCCCGCGCGATCACGGAGTGCGATCAGCCGCGAGGAGGTCTTGGTGGTGGAAAGCGTCGACGTAAGCATGCAAGCTGCGGGGACCGTCCCGGCCGGTACCGCCCTCGGCACGCCGGAGTGGCTCAGGGAGGAGCTGGCCCGGTTCATACCAACCCGAGCGAGCTCTCCATGCCGCCGAAGACCTCTGTGAAGCAGGCAGAAGGGTTCTCCCTCTACATGCTCAAGGAAACTCTCTCTGGTCACGGCGACGACCTGGTGAAGATGATCGAGAGCAACCTGCTGCGGTAAAGAGAGGGGTAACCGCGGGTCAGGCTGGTCCCAAGATGCCGGCATCGGGCCAGCAACCGGTGCCGAAACCAGAGCACCCTGGTGCCTTGGTAATGGCTTCGTAGTGCGAATGGGTTCCGGCTCCGCGTGAGCCCGGACCGGCTATCGCGCCGTCATCTCTACACCCTGCGTATCGCCCTGCGAGTGATCTACCTTGCCTGCGCGATCATCGCTGCTGCTGGTGATTGTCCCTGGCAACCACTTCCGCTCGCGCTGCCTGTTGCTCTTGTCGCCGGCGCGATAACTACGGCCAGGGTGCGCTTCTAATAGGGAACGGATCTCGATCACCAGGGGGCAGGTCCTCGCGGTGGCCCAACAGGAGTAGGCGCCCACAAGCCGACTGAGCACCCACGTGGGTGAAACCACCCACGGCTCCGCATTGCGGAAGTTGGGTGGTTCCCCCGATGCGTCGCCTGCTCTCCAGCTCGCATGATGTTGATTGACGGCAGGCCAGAACGAGGACGCAGGGATGAGCAGGTAACCGGAAGGGATTCGAAATCCAGGTCCCAAGTTGAGGCAGTTAGTAAGGAATGAGATGCCGAGGAAAGCGCGTCTGCTGCTAGCCATGGCCGCGACGCTGGTTTTTGACCAGCGGATCATCGTTGACGGAGGACTAGGCATCTTTGCCTACCCTGGGTTTTCGTCCTCTCCCGCGATTAGGTGAGGCTACCGACGCGGTGGGTGCTTGCCAGGCCTAGGATGCAGATGGCGATGAGATCACGGAGCAAAAGGAAGGAGCTGATGAGTCGGATGAAAGGAGAAAAAGGGATGAAGAGGAAAGCGGTTCTACTGATGACGACGATGGCGGCGGCGCTTGTCATGGCCAGCGGTGTGGCGTTGGCGGCGACCGTCACAATCTATTGTCAGAATGGTGCTTTTCGCTGCTACGGCACCGACGGCGACAACCAGATCTACGGTACCTCCGGGAAAGACCATATCCTCCCTTACCGCGGGAGCGACAGGATCGATGCCTACGGTGGCAACGACACGGTAAGCACCAACACCATCGGTAGCATAAGCGGCAGTAACAACGTGTACGCCGGTTCCGGCAACGACACCGTAAGTGGGAAAACAGGCAAAGACATCCTGCGCGGCGATTACGGCGACGACCGGTTGGACGGCTTCGGCGGCAACGACATCATGGACGGTGGCCCCGGCAGAGACACTGTGCTCGGCTACGACGGCAATGACTGGTTGGTCGGCAGTTCCGGCACCGACAACATGATCGGTGGAGAGGGCGACGACTACATAATCGCAGTCGGCGATGGCTACGCGGATTCGATCGGCTGCGGCCCAGGCACCGATTCGGTTCGCGCCGACGATATAGACGTCGCGGTTAGTGATTGCGAGTTTGTTACCGATTAGTCCCCGATCGGCTCGCGGAGTGGAGCCGGTGGTGACTCTCCCTGCCGGCTCCATCCGATCCGGAGCATGGGACTGGTCCGCCGAAGCCAAACAGCAGGGAAGGAGGAGGCTTATACGTCGGAGGAGGACACCACCAGGCGACGAGCGATGCCGAGTAGAGAAAGAAGGAAATCAGCGATGAGAACGAAACTACAAGCCACGACCCTAAAGATCGGCCCGGTCGGAGCGCTGTCGATACTGGCGGCGGTAGTGCTAGCGCTCTCTGCGGTGCTGCTGGTAGAAGCGGAGCCCGCAGGCGCGGCCTTCCCTGGCAAGAACGGCAAGATCGTCTTCACGAGCGATCGGGACAACAACGACCGCGAGATCTACGCGATGAACCCGGATGG
Source organism: uncultured Rubrobacteraceae bacterium (assembly GCA_963800975.1). GTDB lineage: Bacteria > Actinomycetota > Rubrobacteria > Rubrobacterales > Rubrobacteraceae > JALYGY01. Next base: position 52,294 of record CAWDDB010000009.1, read on the forward strand.
CTCCGGACAGACCCGCCTCACGAACAGCCCGAAGTTTGATTCTCTGCCGTCCCTCTCGTCCGACGGCGAGAAGATAGCGTTCACAAGCAACCGGGATCTCAACGAAGAGATCTATGTGATGGACGCCGACGGCACCAATCAAACCCGGCTCACCAACAACCCGAAGATTGACAGAGACCCCGCTTTCTCGCTCGACGGGAGCAAGATCGCCTTCCTGAGCGGCCGGGACAACAACTTCGAGATCTACGCGATGGACGCCGACGGCACCGATCTGACCAACCTCACCAACAACCCGGCGACCGACCAGGACCCCGCTTTCTCGCCCGACGGGAGCAAGATCGCGTTTTCAAGCAGGCGTGACAACGTCGCTGGCGAGATCTACGTGATGGACGCCGACGGCACCGATCAGACGCGGCTCACCAACAACCTGACTAGTGAGGACAATCCAGCCTGGTCGCCCGACGGGAGCAAGATCGCATTCAGCAGCTTCCGGAACGGCAATACCGATATCTACGTGATGGACGTAAACGGTGGTGGGGATACCCGCCTCACCAACGCCCCGAGGGCCGACCGTGATCCCGCCTTCTCACCTAACGGTAACAAGATCGCGTTCCGACGGGACAACGATTTCGGCGACCTCTTCGTGATGGACGCCGACGGTAGCGATGAGACCAGCCTCATCAGCGACCCGTCGTTCGACTTCGCCCCCGATTGGGGTCCGCAGGTTGCCTGCACCATCACAGGTAACAACGGCCCCAACGTGCTCAACGGCACGCCCGGTGACGACGTGATCTGCGGCCTCGGAGGCGACGACACCATCCGCGGCTTCGGCGGCGACGACGAGATCCGGGGCGGTGGCGGCAGGGACACCCTCTATGGCGGAGATGATCGGGACCAAGTCTTCGGCGAGGGCGGCAACGACATCCGGGTTCACACCAGGGATAACGTGCAGGGCAACGACCTGGCCAGCGGCGGCCCAGGCACCGACACCTGCGTGACGGACGCCCAGGACGAGGAGGTGAGTTGCCCGTAGTAATGATCCGCCGAGCGAAGCACCAATCCTGAAGCGGGTTGCGCCCGAGAGAACCGCGCACTAACCCTCTCGGGCGCAACCCCGCAAGAGAACCGCAAAGTCTAACGGCTAGCCTCCTGCACGGGAGCAGATGCGAGAGGTCGTACAGAGATGAAGAACCTGATCCACGTAACGGTCGAGATCCTGGAGCGAGATGCGAGCCGAACGGCCAGGATCGCCGCTCCGAGCATAGCACGAGCGCTGGTGCTGGCGAAAGATGGGAAACCCGAACGCAGGGCGCGCATCCTCTTCCCCATAGATCCTGGCAGCTTCTTCGCCGAGGGGGAGCCAGCAGTAGAGACGCCCGAGCTCGCGGAGGCAGCCTGAGATGACGAGCGTCCTGGGGACGCGAGCGGAACCATGTCAGAGACAAACACCAGATAGGACACCGGAGCGATGAGAACAAGACTGCAAGCAGTCGGGCCTTTCATTACACTGCCGATAGTGGCGCTGGTGCTGGCTGCGGTGCTCCTGGTTGCGGCGGAGCCTGCAGGCGCGGCTTTCCCCGGAAAGAACGGCAAGATAGCCTTCAGTAGCCAACCGGTTGGCGGTAACGGAGAAGTCTTCGCGATTAACCCGGATGGTCTCGGACGGACCAACTTGACTAACAACCCGGCGCTCGACTTCGATCCCGCGTACTCTCCCAACGGCCAGAAGATCACTTTCGTGAGCAGCCGAGATGGCACCTTCGAGATCTACGCGATGAACGCCGATGGCACAAACCAGACTCGCCTCACCAACAACCGGGCGCTCGACTCCGAGCCTACATTCTCGCCCAACGGCAAGAAGATAGCCTTCACGAGCCGGCGCGACGGTGACGATGAGATCTACATGATGGACTCGAACGGCACCGATCAGCTAAACCTGACCAGGAACCGGGCGTTCGACTCCTCTCCCGCCTTCTCACCCACCGGCAAGAAGATAGCCTTCGATAGCGACCGAGGCGTTGGCGACCGGCAGATCTACACCATGAATCCGGATGGCTCAGGGCAGACCAACCTATCCGACGGTTCGGAGTCCGACCACAGGCCCGCCTTCTCTCCCGACGGGACCAGGATCGCGTTCGTCAGACTCCGAGACGACGACTTCGACTTCGAGATCTATGCGATGAACTCGGACGGGAGCAACCAGACCCCCCTAACCAAAAACGAAAATCTCGATGACACGCCAGCCTTCTCGCCAGACGGGACCACGATCGCCTTCGCCAGCAACCGGGACGGCAGCGCCCCCAAGCTCTACACGATGGATGCCGACGGCAGTGACGAGGAGAGACTCACCAACAACCCGTCGTTCGACTTCGCTCCCGACTGGCAGCCACTGCTGGCTCCTTGCACGATCACGGGCAACAACGGCGCCAGGTGCTCAACGGTACGCCCGGCGCCGACGTGATCTGCGGCCTCGGGTGGCGACGACCACATCCGCGGCCTCGGCGGCAACGACGAGATCCGGGGCGGTGGCGGCAGAGACGCTCTCTATGGAGGAGACGGTACCGACCGCGTACTCGGAGAGGACGGCGACGATATTCGGGTTCACACCAGAGACGGAGTGCAGGGCAACGATCTGGGCAATGGTGGCCAGGGTAGGGATACCTGCGTGACGGACTCCGGAGACACGAGGGTGAGCTGCCCGTAAAGAGTAACCGGCATCGATGAGAAACTAAGATTGCGTAGTTCTACTGATGCGACGGCTTGTAGTCCGTCGCCAGAATGTAACCCGTGCCGCTGATCAGCGGCGGAGGACAGAGGGCGGGAGCCGCGGCGTTCCCGAAGAGGAGAGGAGAAAGCGGCATGAAGATGACGAACCACTCGAGGCTCCGTGCCGCACTCTTGGCCGGGATCGTGGCGGCGGTGGCGTTGATGGTGGCGGTAGGAGCCCGGCCAGCCGAGGCGGCATTCCCGGGAACCAACGGCAAGATCACCTTCGTGAGCAACCGGGATGGCAACCGCGAGATCTACACCATGAACCCCGACGGCACGAACCCTTCCCGTCTCACCAACAGCCCGACCAACGGCCCCGAGTCCGACGACGACAACCCCGCCTTCTCTCCAGACGGTACCAGGATCGCGTTCGACAGCAGGCGAACCACCGTCACCGACATCTACGTGATGGACGCCGACGGCACCGACGAGACCCGCCTCACCGACCATCCTGGGCGCGACACCGATCCAACCTTCTCTCCAGACGGGACGAGGATCGCCTTCGAGAGCGACCTGGACGGCAACCTCGACCTTTACGTGATGAACGCCGATGGTAGTGGGACGCCGACCAACCTCACCCCCGGTGTGTTCCGAGAGCGGCCTGCAGCCTGCCTTCTCCCCGGACGGGACCAGGATCGCCTTCACCAGCGGCCGCGACGGCGATCTCGAGATCTGGGTGATGAACTCGGACGGCAGCAACCAGAGACGCCTGACCAGCAACCAGGCCTTCGACACCAACCCCGCCTGGTCGCCTGATGGCAAGAAGATCGCGTTCTTCAGCAGGCGTGATGGCGGCGACGGAGAGGTCTACGTGATGGACGCCGACGGCACCGATGAGACCAACCTCACCAGGCGGGACGGGGACGATGGCAATCCCGCCTTCTCGCCCGACGGCAACAGGATCTCCTTCCTCAGCACCCGGACCGGTAACGGCGATGTATTCGTCATGAACGCCAACGGCAGCGGGACGCCGACCAACCTCAGCAAGAATTCGGCTGGCGAATCCAACCTCGATTGGGGACGGCTACGCTGCACGATCACGGGCACGGCCGGGGACGACGATCTGAACGGTCAAATTGGCGACGACGTCATCTGCGGCGGGGGAGGCGACGACGAGATCCACGGCCTCGGCAGCGACGACATGATCCTTGGCGGCGCGGGCGACGACGACGTCTGGGGCGAGGCGGAAGGTGGTCCGTTCTTAGGCAATGCCACCAACGCCGACTACATACTGGGTGGCCCCGGCAACGACACAATCCACGGAGAAGCGGGCGACGACGGCCTGCACGGCGAAGGAGGCATAGACCGCATCTTCGGCGGGGGCGGCAACGACCTGCTCGACGCCAGAGACGGCGTGCGGGGCAACGACGTGGCCAATGGCGGCTCTGGCACCGATTCCTGCACTGCGGATGCGGGCGACACCAGGGTGAGTTGTCCGTAGATCGCGGTTAACTGAGCCCGGTCCGGGCCCTCGGCTTCCCGCCCTAGCGCGCCTCCGGAACGAACGAATCTTCCGGGCTGCCTTCGAGCTCCGCTACGGCGGGAAGGAACCAGTCGGGCCGGGGCTGCACCTCGCCTGTCTTCGGGTCGAAGAAGACGTGGGCGGCGAAGCCCTCGGCGACGAGTAGACCACCGTCGAACGTCTCACCCGTGCGGAACTCGAAGTCCATGGCGTAGGAGCGGTTGCCGATGGTGGGGATGCTGGCGGCGCCATGCAGGGTGTCATCCAGGAAGACCGGTGCCTTGAACCGGACCGTGGTCTCGGCGATGACGAACCGGGCGCCCGGGATGTCCCCGGCCTCGAGATCGTCGAAGCCGATCTGGTCGGCCAGCGCCCGCCAGTAAGCGAGGCGCACCTCCTCGAAGTACTCCAGGTAGACGGCATTGTTGACGTGTCCGAAGGGATCCAGGTCCTTGTAACGGACCTGGATCCGCATGAGCACGGGCGGGTTCTTCAAAGGCTTCTCTCCCTCGGGACCGTTGCCCCAAGGATTGTACACACTCCTTGGGCCCGCCATCCGATTTACTATCTGGTTTAATCTGCAGTGATGGAGTACGAGGAGTACCTGGAGCAGGGCGAGATACTCGCGGGGGAGGGCCTGATCGAGGAGGCCCTCTCCCGCTTCGAGCAAGCCCTCGCGGCCGCCCCGGAGAACCCCGAGGTGATAGAGGCCGTCGGCCGCGCCCTCCTGAACCTGGACAGGCTGGAGGAGGCCGAGGCTAGCTTCCTGGACGCCCTCGAGCTCGACCCCGAGTGGGTGGCGCCGAGGATGGGGCTGGCCCTGGTGGCGCTCAGGCGAGACGAGCCGTTCAAGATCGTGCACCACCTGGAGCGCGCCATCGAGGTCGACCCCGAGTACCCTGAGGCCTACGTCGAGCTCGGCCGCTACTACGGCTCGATGGCCGAGCCAGCCCTCGCCAAGGCGACCTTCGAGCGCTGGACGGTCCTGCACCCCGAGGACGCCGACATGCTCATAAACGCGGGCCTCACCGCCTTCGACGCCACAGACTTCGCCCAGGCCTTCGACTTCTTCGAGAAGGCCGTGGAGGCGGCCTCGGGCGACGAGCAGAAGAGCGGGGCGCGCACCTTCAGGGCCAACACGCTGGACATGCTCGGGCGCTACGACGAGGCGGTGGGGGCCTACGAGGAGGTCATAGACGAGACCCCGGAGTGGTGGGAGGCGCACGCGAACCTCGGCATCTGCCACGCCCGCAACGGGCACCCAGACAGGGCCGAGGCGGCATTCAGGCGGGGCCTCGAGGATTGCCCTGGCTCGCCCGAGATAAGGGACGAGCTGGCGGCCCACCTCCTCGCCGAGCGCGGCGATCTTCGGGAGGCGCTCGGGCTCTCCGAGGAGGCCGTCGCGCTGGGACGCGACGAGATCCGGCACCTCCAGACCCTGGGCGAGATTCGGCTCGCCCTGGGCGACGAGCAGGAGGCCATGGAGGCCTACCGCGCTATGCTCAACCTCGACCCCGACAACCCCGACGCCCACCTCGAGATAGGTCTGCTGCACGAGGCGCGCGGGGAGGCGAGGCAGGCGGAGGACCACTTCGTGGAATCGCTCAAGAGCGACCCGGCGAACCCCCGGGCGCTCTACTCCTACGCCAGCCTCTACTACGCCGCGGACGACCTGGAGGCGGCCGAGGAGCTGCTCGTGCGGGCCGTGGTCGCCGACGCCGGCTACTCCCCGGCGCTCTCCGCGCTCGCCAGCGTGCGGGCGCGCCGCGGCGACTACCGCGACGCGCTCGACTACATCGAGAAGGCCGTGGAGGCCGGCGAGAGCGACGCGCGCCACTTCGAGAGCGCCATCGAGTTCGCCCCCCTGCGCGCCGACCCCCGCTTCCGCAGCCTCCTCTCCCGCATGGTGCGCGCCAGCGGCGAGGGTTAGGGAGCGCTTGCCCCCTGGGCTAGCCATCGGCGGCCTGCTCTTGCTCGTCGGGATCGCGGCGCTCTCCTTCGCCATCTACGCCCTGCTGCTCGGGGGCCGCGGGCAAAGTGGGGGCGGTATCGGGCCGCTCTCCGAACGCGGCATCCACGTCGTCGCCGGGATCAGGATGCTCGTCCTCGGCTCCCTCAGCCTTGCCGGCGGCGCGTACCTGATCTGGTCCAGCCTCTAGAGCCGCAGGCGAACCTCTCGCGTCCCTGATGCATGCAACCTCACCGCGAACCTTGACGCCGCGCCGTTGCCAACGGCGCGGTTATCCGGGACAATGACGCCCTTCGAGGACAAGAGTGTTCCGCACGCTACCCCAGCGACGACTGGTTGAGAGGTGACAGGCAAGGTGGGACAGGCGAAGAAGACGGTCGGGGTGCTCTCTTCGATCCTGGTCGCGGTTGTTCTCGCGGTGGCCGTGGTGGTCGGCGGCTACGACACGAGGTCCGCGCAGGCCCACAACCTGGGGCAGAACGCGGTCAGGGGCGGGGACATACGCTACGCCGACGGGCCCGACTTCAAGTACAAGAACGCGCGGGCCTGGGCCGTCAAGCAGTGGAACCGGCTGCCCAAGGTGCCCATCCGGCGCGACACCCGCAACACGGACAGGGATCTCGAGTTCAGGATGTACCACGAGGTCGAGCTGCAGCAAGCGTACTACGACTTCAGGCCGCCGGACGTGGACAAGATCTGGTTCAACCGCTACAGGATGGACAAGTTCGGGACCTACGACAGGGAGGCCGTCGCGGTGCACGAGCTGGGCCACGCGCTCCAGCTCAACCACGTGCCACGCACGAGGGGCTGGAAGGAACGCTCGATCATGTGGTGGGATGCCAAGTCGACGCGTTTCCACAGCTGGCAGAGGCACGACAAGAAGGATTACCACAGGTACTGGTAGCGAGCCCGCGGTTCGTTAATCGCGGAGAGGAGATGGTTGGTGCTCGGGTCACTTGGCGGCAGGACGATCCTCGCGTTGCTCCTGGCCCTCGGGCTGGCATGGGGGCTGGCGGGGTGCGCGAATATGACCCAGGGCGGCGCCGATCGGGAAGCCCAGCGCCAGGACAGCACCACGGCGGAGCCTGGCTCCCCCGCAAGAGATTGTCCCCCCGGCGCTCCCACGGACAGCATCGTCGCGGATCCCGCGACCGTCAACGACGAGAAGCTGGTCGACTTCGCGGACAACGTCTTCGTCGGCCGGGTCGTCGAGAAGGTGGGTTACGTTCCGCCGGACCGGGGCGTGCCTCCCCTCCCGCAGACAGAGTTCGCCGTCGAGGTGCAGCGGAACATAAAGGGCTCCTTCTCGGGTACTGTGGTCGTCGTCCAGAAGGGAGGATGCGACCCGCGTTACGGCCGCGTGGTTATCGTAAACGACGACGAGCTGCTCAGACCGGGGGAGGAAGCCGTGTTCTCGACCAAGAAGCAGGGACCAGGCGGCCCAAACCTCATAGTTGGCAGCAACTACGGCGATATCAGGGTCCGGACAGAGACCAGAGAGGCAGAGGTCGTCTCCAGCCTCCGAAACACCAGGCCAGAGGCCGTACCCTTCGCCCCTTAGCAAGCCCGCGCAGCACGCCGCCGCGCGACTAGTTCCTCGGATCGCGCCCTTCGGACGGGCCGTCCGTGGGCAGGCGCAGGGTGAAGGTCGAGCCCTGCCCCACCTCGCTCTCGACGAGGAGCCTCCCGCCGTGGGACTCGGCGATCTGGCGCGCTATGGATAGCCCGAGACCGGCGCCGCGCGCGGTGCGCGCCGCTTCGGCCCTGTAGAAACGGTCGAAGACACGGGGCAGGTCCTCCTCCGGGATACCCTTACCGGTGTCGGAGACCTCGAGCTCGACCCAGCCGTTCCTTTTCGCCGTCGCCACGGTTACCTCGCCTCCCTCCGCGGTGTACTTGACGGCGTTGTCCAGCAGGATGGCGACGGCCTGCTCGACGCGCTCCGGGTCGAAGCGCGCCAGCACGGGTCCGTCGGCGCGGACTTGGCTGACGGACGCCCGACCCCTGGTCGAGATACTCGCGGAGGCGGACGCCCCCTCGGCCAGGGCTTCCAGGTCGAGGACGACGGGCTCGAGCGGGGCGCCTTCGTCGCCCCTGGCCAGGGAGAGCAGGTCCTCGACCAGCTTTCTCATGTGCCGCGACTCGCGGTGGATGGCCTCCGCGCCCTCCCTGGCCGTCCCGGGGTCCTCGAGACCCCACGCCCGGAGCATGCGCGCGGAGCCCGGCCTCGCCGGGCTCCGCGCGCTAGAGAAGCTTCAGGTTGTTGGTTGAGCCTTTGAGGTCTTGCAGGAAGTCGTCCATCTCGAGGATGCGCTGGCGGGCCTTGCCCTTGCTGGCCTCGAAGACCAGCAGGCCTGGCAGACGCTGGCGCAGGTTCTCGGCCTGCCAAAGCGCCGCGGGGATATCCGGCACGTCGTCCTCGGTGCCGACCATGGCGAGGATGCGGGAGAGGCCTATGGCCCCGAGGTAGTCGAGGGCGACGGCGTCCTTCAGGAGGGCCGACTCGGGAGACGCGCCGGGCGCGGCGCCTGGCGGGTGGGCCAGGATCGCCTCGATCACCGCCTTCGTGGCCTGCGGCGGGAAGTCCCCGTCTTTGAGTATCCGCTCGGCCACGTCGGCCGAGCGCCTCGCGTGGTCCGTGCCCTCGCGGAACGCGTAGGCCTTGTAGAGACCCACGTCGTGCAGAAGGGCCGAGATACGCAGGATCTCCTTGTCGTGGTGGATGCGCTCCGCCCTCGCCAGCTCCTCGGCCAGGGCGTGGACCCTCAGGCAGTGGGGGTAGCCCCAGACGGGGTGGATCCCCACTCGAGCAACGAGCGCCTCTACCTCGTCCGCCAGCGGTTTCATGGGTTCGGAAGTTTAGCAGACCGGGGGTTGGGTCGAATCCGGTCGTCGACTTCGACACCCGCGGCTTTCGAGAGTCGGGTTATGCGGTTACGGCTATGCCCTGGCGGCCGCGCTCGAGCCGGTCGCCTCTTCGATCGCCGTGAGCGGCGTCGCCACGCTTTCGAGCGACTCGCCCTCGGCCTTTACCCCGAGAATCAGCTCGATGATCGCAGCGAAAACCATGAACGCCGCGCCGGCAAGGTACGCGATAAACAGGCTGCCTGCGTTGCCCGTGCCGATCAGGCTCCCGAAGACGATCGGACCGGAGATGCCGCCAACGGCCGTTGCGATAGCGTAGAAGAGCGCGATGGCCATGGCCCTTATCTCCATCGGGAATACCTCGCTGACGGTCAGGTAGCCAGCGCTGGCGGCGGCCGAGGCGAAGAAGAACACGACGCACCACAGTATGGTCTGGGTCGTGGCGGTCAGGATCTCGATGTAAAAGAGGTAGCCCGTCAGGGCCATCAGCGCCCCGCAGACGAAGAAGCAACCGGCGATCATCGGGACCCGGCCTACGGTATCGAAGAGGCGCCCGAGCACGAAGGGCCCGAGCACGTTGCCGAACGCGAAAGGCAGGAGGTAGTAGGGGACGCTGCTGGCCTCTATCCCGTAGAAACGGGTGAGGACCAGCGCGTAGGTAAAGAAGATGGCGTTGTAGAGGAAGGCCTGGGAGGCCATCAGCGTCAGCCCGAGGACGGTCCGCTTGGGGTACATCTGGAACATGGCCTTCAGGATGATGCCGAACCCTATGCTCTCCCGCTGCTCGACGACGATCGGGTCTCCCTCTGCCGGCGGGAGGTCGCGGCCGCTCTCGCGGCGCACCTCCTCCTCTATGGCCCCGGTCGTCTCCTCCGCCTCGTCGGTCCGGCCGTGGGTCAAGAGCCAGCGCGGGCTCTCCGGCACGAAGCGGCGGATCAGGAGCACGCCCACGCCCAGCGCCGCCCCGAGCCAGAAGGCCACCCGCCAGCCGTAGTACTGGTCGATGATGTTGGGGTTCAGCAGGAATATGGAGAGGACCGACCCCATCATCGCCCCGATCCAGTAGCTGCCGCTTATGGCGAGGGCCACCTGGCCCCGAAAGCGGGCCGGAATCAGCTCGTCCACCGCCGAGTAGATGGCCGAGTACTCTCCACCGATACCAGCCCCGGCCAGGAAGCGGAACAAGGCGAAGCTCCAGAAGTCCCACGAGAAGGCGGTGAGGAAGCTGAAGATCAGGTAGACGGCGAGCGTGATCAGGAACAGCTTCTTGCGGCCGAAGCGGTCGGTCAGGTACGAGAAGAAGAGCGCCCCGGTGCAGGCGCCGGCGATGTAAATGCCTCCGGCCAGCCCGACCTGGCCCTCCGTGAAGTTTAGCCCCGAGTCTGGCTCGGTGAGCACGCCGGCTATGTTGCCGACGATGGTGACCTCGAGGCCGTCGAGGATCCACGTGACTCCAAGCGCCAGGATGACCAGCCAGTGCCACCGCGACCACGGCAGCCGATCCATCCTGGTCGGGACGTAACTTTCGACCGCCCCGTGCGCGGCCTCACCGCCGTTGCTCATCCAATCCTCCTTACTACCGCGCGGTCGACCGGATGGACTTCCCCGCGACCCGTTTCCCCGATTGGTCGCATCTACCCCCGGAACACGACTCTTAATCTGTGGGCTACGGGTTTCGAGCTACAACCCTCGGTTATCGGGGATACCGGCGCGGGTTCCTGTATTTGCGTGGCCTGATGCGTTTGTTGTTTGCGTGCCAACGCGGGCAGGCACTTATAATGTGCGTGGGGTGGGGCTGGCCGTGTGCCCGGCGTCCCCGCGCGAGAACGGGCTTCTCGAGGCGCTGGAGAGGAGGAGGACGTGAGCGAGTTTCCGGCGAAGATCCTGCTCGCGACCGACGGCTCGGAGGACGCGGCGCTGGCCACCGGGGCCGCCGTCGGCCTGGCCAGGGACACCGGCGCGGAGCTACACGTGGTGCACGTCGGCGAGGTACACCACGTCTATCCCCCGCGGACCCCCGCTCCCCTGCCCCCGGCCGAGACGGAGGAGCAGATCAGGAGGGGGCACCAGGAGTTCCTCGACCAGGAGATCAAAAAGATAGAAGGGGATGGCGGGACGGTGACGAAAGCTTACCTGCGGATCGGCAAACCGGCCGAGGAGATCCTACGCTGCAGCGAGGACATCGTCGCCGGCATGATCGTGGTGGGAAATCAGGGCTTCGGCCAGACGTTCAGCAGGCTGAGGCGCTTCCTCATGGGGAGCACCTCGGAGAAGGTCGCCCGCTACGCCCGCTGCTCGGTCATGGTGGTGCGCAAAGACCTCTACGATCGCCCCTCGGCATGACATACGGCACCGCGTTTTCGGATGCGGGGAGGCGCCGGATCTCCTATCGGGTTCTTATGGCGTGCGTGATTTTCGCGCTCGTGTGCGCCCAGCCGGCGGCGGCGCAGGACAAGCCCGTCCTGACCTCGTCGGAGGGTCCTGGCTACGAGGTCTTCGAGGACGGCACAATAGTTATCGGGGACGACGTGGTCGGGGACTGCCGCTCGTTGTTCGAAAGCGCCAAGGCGGCCGGCACGCAGAACAGCAAGGAGATCGAGAGGCAGGTCAGGGTATGCACGGAGGCCGGCTTCCCGCCTCGCGGCGCACCGCTGCCAAGCACCGGCGGCCAGCCCATCCTGCCAGTCGCCGTTGCCCTGCTGCTCGTCGGATGCGCCCTGATCAGGCACCAGGTTTCGGGCTTCGGGTAGAGGGATCCGAGTCCCGTTGCCCGAACCCTAGCCGGCGGAGAGACCGGACTTCGCCGCGGTGAGCCGGATCGCGCGCTCGGGATCGGGGTCCCCGGTGAACGCTTCGGGGTGCAGAATTCGGGCGAGCATCTCCACGCCCTCTACGAGCCGCGGCGCCGGACGGCTGAAGTGGGAGTTCGCGTCCACGGCCCACACGCGACCGCTCTTCACCGCGGGAAGATCTCCCCATCCCGGCAGCGCGGGCAACACGCGGACGGCCTCCTCTGCGGCGCGCCTCGCGCCGAAGCCGCAGGGCATGAGGACGAGCGTCTCGGGCGCGGCTTCGAAGATCTCCACCCAGGAGAGGCGCTCGGAAGGCTCTCCCGGGCCGGCAAGAAGATCCTCCCCGCCCGCGAGGGCGACCATCTCCGGGACCCAGTGCCCGGCGGAGTAAGGGGGATCGAGCCACTCGACGCAACCGACGCGGGCGCCGGGAAGCCCCGCGACCGCCCCTTGCACGCGGGCGAGCCTGCTCTCGAGGGAGGAGACCCTGGCGCGGGCCTCCTCGCCCCGGCCGAGGGCCTCTCCGACCCTTACGGCGTCGTCCAGGACGTCGCGCAGCGAGGTCGGGTTGAGGGTCAGTACCTCGGGCTCCCCCTTCAGCCCGGCCACCACGCCCTCGACGAGGCTCGTGGATACGGCGCAGACTTCGCAGAGCCCCTGGGTGAGGACGAGATCCGGCGCGAGCTCTTCAAGGAGGGCCGCGTCCAGGGCGTAGAGGCTGCCCTCGTCCGTCATGCGCCTCTCGACGGCGGCGTCGATCTCCGCGCTCGTCATGCTCTGGTCTATCTTGCTGCTCGTGAGGGTGGGGAGCTCTTCGACGCCCGGCGGGTAATCGCACTCGTGGGTGACCCCGACGAGGGCGTCGCGTGCGCCGGCGAAGTGGACCATCTCGGTCGCGCTCGGCAGGAGCGAGGCTACCCGCACGCCCGCTACGCCTGCTTGCGCAGGTCGCGCAAGAGGGCGGCCTGGCCTATGTCGTCCATGCTCAACATCCCGACGAGCTCGTCAGCCTTGACAACGGGCAGGGCCCTCAGGCCGCTCTCCTGCAGTATGCGGGCCCCGTCTTCGAAGAGGTCGGCGTCGGGCGAGATGGTCGGGAATTCCGTCTTCATCACGTCGCGAACGCTCGCGTAGCGGTCCGGGGAGTGGGCGGCGGCCATGATCTCGTTGCGCGTGATCATGCCGACCAGGTTACCGTCCTCGTCCACGACCGGGAAGTCCTCCTGGTAGCCGTGGATGACCAGGTCGAGGACCTGCCCGAAGGTATGGTAGGGGGTGACGGTCTCGGTGCGGCGGCGGCTGCCCATGACGTCGGAGACCAGGAGCCCGCGCATCACCTCGCGCCGCCGCACCATCTGGGCCTCCCCGCCCGCCCCGAAGAAGATGAAGACCCCGACCAGGGCGAGGAGCAGGTTCCCGCTCAGCAGCCCGACCAGGAAGAAGGCCGCGGCGAAGAACTGCCCGACCGTCGAGGAGATGTCCGTGGCCCGCACGGGTCCGAGCCGGGTGGCCAGCAGGCCGCGCAGCACGCGCCCGCCGTCCATCGGGAAGGCCGGGATGAGGTTGAAGACCACGAGCGCCAGGTTTATGTAGCCGAGGTACAGGAAGACCTGCGCCGCGGAGGTCACGCCCCCTAGGATGTCGGGGGGAGCGGTCAGGCGGCCGCCGAGCAGGAAGGCCGCGCCGAAGAAGATCGGGGCGAGCACGACGTTGACGAGCGGCCCCGCGGTGGCGATCTTGACCTCGTCCCAGGGCTTGTCGGGGAGCGCCTTGAGCCTGGCCAGCCCGCCGATGGGCAGCAGGGTTATGTCGGCGATCTCGATGCCAAGCCGCTGCGCGACGAGCGAGTGGCCGTACTCGTGCAAAAGCACGCAGACGAACAGCGCGACGATGATGCCGACGGTGATCAGGGCTCCGGGCAGGCTGCCGGAGTTCTGGTATGCGGCGAAGCCGAAAAAGGCCAGGAGCAAGAGGAAGGTCCAGTGGATCTTCACGTCTATGCCGAAGGCGCGACCTATCTTTATCGAGCCGCCCATATCCGGCAGAGTTTACCCCAAAGGCGGGGGCCGAAGTGTGAACGCGCCGGCCTGCTAGAATCGACGCATGGAGGAACGCACCACGACCTACCGCCTCGTCACTGACGCGGCCGAACTCCCCGGGGTGGCAGAGGCCCTCGCAGACGTCGAGGCCGTTGGCGCCGATATCGAGACGACGGACCTGAGCCCGAGGGACGGGAAGACGCGTCTGCTGCAGCTCGCCACCCCCGACGAGACCTACGTCGTGGATGTCTTTTCGGTGCGGGATCTCTCGCCGCTCGCGGAGGTGCTGGAGGACGGGCCGGTCAAGACCTTCCACAACGCCAAGTTCGACCTGGCCTTCCTGCTGGAGGAGCACGGCATCTCCGTCTCACCCGTCTTCGACACCATGCTCGCGGCGCAGCTCCTCGACGGCGGGAACTACGGGGCATCCTACGCCCTCGAGGCCGTCGCGGAGCGCTACCTGGACGAGGCGGTGGACAAGTCCGAGCGCCGCGCCGACTGGTCTGGCGAGCTGAGCCGCGCCCAGCTCGAGTACGCGGCCAGGGACGCCGCCATCCTGCTCCCCCTGCGCGAGAGCCTCTCCGGGAAGCTCGAGGAGGAAGGACTCGGCTACATCTCGGGGGTGGAGTTCGGGGCGGTGGCGGCGATCTCCGAGATGGAGCTGGCCGGCATCAGGCTAGACCTAGCGCGGTGGAAGGAGCTGGAGGTAACGGTCCGCGAGCGGAGGGACCTGGCGGCGGAGCGCCTCGAGTCGTTCTTCCCGCCGCCCGAAGGCGTCCTTCCCCTGGAGGGCCTCGGACCCCGGCTCAACCTCAACAGCCCGAAGCAGATCACCGACGCCTTCCGTACCCTCGGCATAGAGCTCCCGGACACCAAGGTGTGGACGCTCCTGAAGATCGAGCACCCGGCAGCCAGGGCGCTCCTCGAGTACCGCGAGCTGCAAAAGAAGCTCGGCACATACCTGGAGCCTTACCCCAAGTTCATCCACCCAAGGACCGGCCGCATCCACGCCAACTTCCTGCAGTGCAGGGTGCCAACCGGAAGGCTTGCTTGCACCAACCCGAATATTCAGCAGATACCGCACGAGGACGAGTTCAGGCGCTGCTTTGTGGCGGAGGAGGGGAACGTCCTCGTGATCGCCGACTACTCGCAGATAGAGCTCAGGATCCTGGCCGAAGTCTCGGACGACCCGGCCTTCGTGGGGGCCTTCCAGAGGGGCGACGATCTGCACCGCCTGACGGCGGCGACGATGTACGGCGTGCCGATGGAGGAGGTCACGAAGGACCAGCGCTCGGACGCCAAGCGCATAAACTTCGGCCTGATGTACGGCAGGGGCGCCAGGAGCCTCTCGGCCCAGCTCGGCACGGACGAGGAGCGCGGGCGACAGCTCATAGACGAGTACTTCGCCAACTACCCCAAGGTGCAGCGCTTTTTGCAGATGACCGCGAACCGGGCTATGCGGGACAGGACCTTGAGGACGCTCGCGGGCCGCGTGCGCAAGTTCGGCAACGACCCTGTGGCCGACGATCGGGGGGCGATGCGCCGCGAAGCGATGAACTTTCCCATCCAGGGCGCCGCCAGCGATATCGCCAAGCTCGCCCTCGGATACGTGCGCGAAGACCTCGGGGGCCTCGACGCGCGCCTCATAAACAGCATCCACGACGAGTTCGTCGTCGAGTGCGCGGAGGATTCATCCGGCGAGGTGTCGGAGAGGACGAAGGCGGCCATGATCCGGGCCGGCGAGGAGATCCTGGACGAGGTCCCGGTCGACGTCGAGGTGGTCGTCTCGCGCGAGTGGCGAAAGTAGGCATCGGGCTAGGCTTCGGGCATCGGGGTTTCTTGTGGTTAGCGAAGCGTATATTCGCCGGGCGGCGCCCGGCGACGCCGACGTTCTGAGCCGTATAGCCTTTTCCGCCAAGGGTCACTGGGGGTATCCGAAGCGGTGGATGGAGCGGTGGAGGGACGGGCTTACCATCACACCCGGGTTCGTCGAGCACAACGAAGTCCACGGGGTCATTGTCGAGGGGGAGACGGTCGGGTTCTACGCCCTCGTCGGGCAGGCGCCGACGCTGGAGCTCGAGCACCTGTGGGTGTCGCCGGAGCACATGGGCCTGGGACTGGGACGCGCGCTCTTCGAGCACGCCGTCGATACGGCCACTGACCTGGGCGCCGAAACCCTTGGGATCGAGGCGGACCCGAACGCGGAGGGTTTCTACGAGCGGATGGGCGCCACGCGGGTGGGCGAGATCGTCTACGAGCTAGAGGGCCGGGAGCGCATCCTGCCGTTGCTGGCTGTGGACGTGCAAGTTCCCGGATCCGGCTAGACCAGCTTCGTACCACCAATCCGGTCCGTACGATGATCGGGACCGATCCCAGCACCCCCGCGGGCGGCGTGACCCGCTTGCACATGCGCATATGTCGCAACAAAAGTAGCATGCTCCGCGTGGACAAGGGTGCGCTGGCGGCACGAGGAGCTGAAGGTGGAAGAGATCGGGGCCCCAAGCAAGCGTAACAAGGTGCGAGGAGGATCTTTGGGGATCGCGGTACTGCTGGTGCTCGCGACGCTCGCCGCCGCGGCGCTCGTCGTGCCGGTGGGCGAGGCGGACGCGCGTAGAGACCCGGCCAAGACGGGCTTCAACTCGGCCTGCGTGCTGAGCCACACCAGCCTGGACGATCCCATAGTCGAGCCCGAGCCTGGGATGGGCCACGAGCACAAGTTCTTCGGCAACTCGGGCACGGACCAGGCCTCCACGGGCGAGACGCTGCGCGACAACGGCATGCTCCACACGTGCTCCCGCGCGGCCCAGCGCTCCGCTTACTGGGTCCCCACGATGCGCTTGGGCGAGGACGTCATCGAGCCCACGCGCATGGGCGTGTACTACCTGACGGGCGACGGCCTGAGCCACGCCAGGGTGGACAACATTCCCTTCGGCCTGGAGGCGATAGCCCGCCAGGCGGGCGCCCCTGGCAAGGTGGAGTGGTACTGCAACAAGCGCGCCCAGGACGGCCCCAGGCGGGATTCCCCGCCGCCCACGTGCAAGAACCCCGGGCAAGGACTGGGCGTGACGATCACCTTCCCTCCGTGCCTGAATCCCGACAGCCCCGGGACCAAGAACGGCTGGGACCTCGTTGACCCCGTCGGGGGGGGCGGCCCCGGGCGGAAGTGCCCGGACCACCACCCGCGCCAGCTACCCACGCTCGTGCTCCATGTGGACTACCCCGTTCTGCCGGACAAGACGGGCCCCGTGACCGTCGCGCACCACGAAGGCTGGATGGGCGCGGATCACATGCACGCCGACTACGTAAACCCCGAGAACGTGAACCCCCTGATCCACGACTGCATGGTCAAACGCAACCCGGGCGACAAACGCCCCAAGCGCTGCGAACAGTAGGAAGAGAGGACCTCGAAAGGCGAAGGATGAGCCGGGCCAGGATGCCCTGACGCCCGATGCCGCCTGTCAGCGAAAGGTTCGGCTCCCTCGCTGACCCCTCTCTAGGTCTTCGAGAGGTCGCGTCCGAGGGCCTCGCAGAAGCGGGTCACCTCATCTTCGGTGTTGTAGTAGTGAACGGAGGCCCGGATCAGGGCGTCCAGCTTCCGGTCTTCCATGTCGAGCAGGGTCGAGCTAGCCGGCGTGACGGAGGTGTTGATGCCCCCAGCCGATAGCCCCTGGCTTACGTCCGCGGCGGCCCGTCCCTCGACGCTGAAGGTTACGATGCCGCACCGCTCGGCCCCGAGGTCCCTGACCTCGACGCCCGCGATGGCGTCCAGGCGGGAGCGCAGGTCCTCGGCCAGGGTCCCGACGCGTTCCCAGATGGCCTCCATTCCCCACCCCAGAGCGTAGTCGATGGCGACGCCCAGGCCCACCTTGCCCGCGAAATTCGTCTCCCAGTTCTCGAAGCGCCTGGCGTCCGAGCGTATCTCGAAGCTGTCCGTGCCGGTCCATTCCGCCGCGTGCAGGTCCAGAAATGGCGGTTCTAGCTCTTCGAGGACGGCGCGCCGGACGTAGAGAAAGCCGGTGCCCCGAGGGCCGCGCAGGTACTTGCGGCCCGTCGCCGAGAGCATGTCGCAGCCGATGGTCTCTACGTCAATGGGCACCTGGCCGACGGACTGGCAGGCGTCGAGCAGGTAGAGGACGCCCGCCTCGCGCGCGACCTCCCCGATCTCTGCGGCCGGGTTCACGAGGCCGCCGTTCGTAGGGACGTGGGTTACTGCTATGAGCTTCACGCGCTCGTCCACCATCTCGCGCAAGGCCTCGACGGAGAGCTGTCCGTGCTCGTCGTTGGGGACGGGCTCGACCTTCGCCCCCGTCTTGCGCGCCACCTGCAGGTAGGCGATGTAGTTGCTGGCGTACTCGGCCGTCGCGGTCAGGATGCGGTCGCCGGGGCCGAGGGGTATCGAGTAGAAGGCCATGTCCCACGCCCGCGTGGCGTTCTCGACCACGGCGACCTCGTCGGGTTCGCAGTGGATCAGGGCCGCGGTCGCGTCGTAGACGCGCTCGATGGCATCGTGGGACTTCTCGGCGGCCTCGTAGCCCCCGATGCGGGCTTCGAGCCCGAGGTGGGAGACGGTGGCGTCTAGCACCGGCTCCGGCATCAGGGAAGCCCCCGCGTTGTTGAAGTGCAGCACCTGCTCGCATCCCGGGGTCTCGCGCCGGGCTCGCGAGAGATCCGCCTCCGTAAACCTGCCGTTCATCTTCTTGCCCTCCCCTGCCGCGTCTTCCGACGTACCATCCTATCCGGGCCTGTGCCCGAAGCGCGAGGCGCCGACGGCCGCTGCCGTGACCAGCGCGACGGCCACGAGGGCCCTTGCCCCCAACCGTTCGTTCAGGACCACGAAGCCAACGAGGGCCGCGACGGCCGGCTCGAGGCTCATGAACACGCCGAACACGCGGGCCGGCATCTTGCGCAAGGCCTCCAGCTCGAAGGAGTAGGGGATGACCGAGGAGAGCATCGCGACGGCGAAGCCGACGAGCAGCAGCCAGGGATCGAGTAGCGCGAGCCCCCCGCCCGCCACGCCGACCGGGATCAGGGCCACGGTAGCCACGCACATAGCGATGACAAGCCCCGTCCCTCCCGGAAAGGCGCTCCCCGTGCGCGCGCTGAGCAGGATGTAGCAGGCCCACAGCAGCCCGGCCATAAGCGCTAGTCCCACGCCGACGGGGTCGAGGTCGGCGTCTCCCAGGATGTTCAGCGGCGCGAGCAGGAGGATGCCGGCCGCCGCGAGCGCCGCCCACAGGAGGTCGAGCGCCCGCCTGGAGAGGGCCACCGAGACGCCGAGGGGTCCGACGAACTCGAGCGTGACGGCGATCCCTAGGGGTATGCGGTCGATGGCCAGGTAGAGACACAGGTTCATCGCCCCGAGCGCGAGCCCGAAGAGGACCGCGACCAGGTAGTCCCCGCGGGCGTAGCCCCGCACGGACGGACGCCAGATCGCGAGCAGCACGAGCGCGGAGAACCCGACGCGCAACAACACGGTGCCCGTCGGGCCAAGCTCGTCGAAGAGGCCCTTGGCGAAGGCGGCGCCGAACTGAACCGTTCCTAGGGAGAGCAGCACGAGGCCAGTCGGGGGGAACACCCCCAGAAATCCCTGCAGCCGTCCGGCACCCCGGACGTCCCTTTTCTTGCCGTTCGGCACTAGCGCGGGCCCTCCGTCGTTTGCGTCCGCGATGCGCCCGGAGACGGCGGTCGCGATCCGGGGCGAGGGCAAGTTTATCATCGGGCTTCTGAACTTGATCTCCGACCCCGGTGGCGCCGCGGTAGGGCCGTACGCCCGCGGCCTAGCCCGCGACCTTGGAGCCCTTCGCGTTCGCCCCGATAGCCAGCACGACTAGGGAGAGGAGGGTACACACGGCGCCGGTAAAGCCGAGGGACCCCAGGGAGCCGAGGTCGAGGGCCAGGGCGCCGAGGAAAGCGCCAGCGCCCTGGCCCAGGTAGATGGCCGAGGCGTTCAACGAGAGCGCGACGTTGCGGGTGCACGCGGCAAGCTGAACGACCCTGTACTGCTGGAGCGGGTTGAGCGCGAAACCCGCGACCCCCCACCCGACCAGCGCGGCCGAGACCCCGAGGATAGCTGCCCCCGACCCGGAGATCCGGACCAGCAACGAGAAGGCGAGCAGCGAGAGGGCGAGCGTGACCAGGATCGCGGCCATCAGCCGCCCGTAGCGGACGTGGTCGGCGCCGTAGCCGCCTAGCGAGTTGCCGACCATCGCCGCCGCCCCGAATAGCAGCAGCATCCCGCTCACTCCCGCGCCGCCGAACCCGGTGATCTGCGCGAGCAACGGGCTAACGTAGGTGAAGACGACGAAACCGCCCATCATCGCGACGAAGGTGAACACGAGGGCGGCTACGACTGCCGGCCGCCGCAACGTGTCGACCCGCTCGCGCAGGCTAACGACCGGCGGCCTTTCGACGTCCGGGAGCAGGAAGCGGACGCCCAGGGCGGCGACGGCACCGAGAACCCCCACCATCACGAACGTCATGCGCCAGCTCGAGTAGGTGCCTATGAGCGACCCGAGCGGTATCCCCGCGACGAACGCGACCGTGAGGCCGCCGGTCACGATCGAGAGCGCCCGCCCCCGCGCCTCGGGCGGCGCGAGGCCAGAGGCAACCGCGGCCGCCGTCGGCGTGAAGACCGCGGCGCCCAGCGCCGCGACAACCCGCGAGGCGAGAAGCAGCTCGAAGCCAGGCGCGATCACGGACGCCAGGTTCCCGGCGACAAAAAGCGCCATGGCGCCGACGAGGAGCCTCCTGCGGCCAACCTCCCCGGTCAGGGTGGCGAGGACGGGAGAGCTCACGGCGTACGTCCCCGCAAAAACGGTGACCAGGTGCCCCGCCGTCGCCACGGAGACGGACATGTCCCGCGCCACCCCCTCGAGCAAACCTGCGAAGACGAAGCTGCCTGTGCCGATGGCGAAGGTCCCGAGCGCCAACACGAGCAACCGCTGGTTCAAGACCTCCCCTTCTTAGGCGGACGACAGGCGCCGGCTAAAGGTACCACGCGCAAGAGTTTGGAATTCGGAATGAGGAGTTTGGAATGGGGAATTGGGGTTCGGAGGGCGCGGGTTCTTCTTCGGCTCGCACAGCGACGGGCGCCGCCGGGACCGGAGATATCCGGTGGCGCGATCTAGTAAATTTTTATATTCTAACTATTGATTTAGTTATAGCTAATTTTTACAGTGTGGGTGGGCACTGGCTATGAAAGGAGAGGCATGAGGACGATCACGGTTGAGGAGCACTATGCCACGCGGGCGTTTCTGGAGGGTCCGGGGCGCTTGCTCGGGGAGATGGCTCGGGGGGCCAGGGCGCATCCCCGGGTTGCGGCGGGGTATGTGGAGCTGGTCGAGAGGTTATGCGATCTGGGGGAGCGCAGGATCCGGGAGATGGATGCGGCCGGCATCGACGCGCAGGTGCTATCGCTGACAGCTCCGGGCGTGGAGCAACTCGGGGCATCGGAGGCGGTGGCGCTCGCCCGCGAGGCGAACGACGCGCTTGGGGACGCGGTCGGGGGCCATCCTGGCCGCTTCGCCGGCTTCGCCGCGTTGCCGACGGCGGCGCCGGATGCCGCCGCCGAGGAGCTGGAGCGTACGGTGGCGGCGTACGGCTTCGTGGGGGCTTTGATCAACGGCCACACGCGGGGCCGGTACCTGGACGACGAGTTCTTCTGGCCGATACTCGAGCGCGCCGAGGCATTGCGGGTCCCGCTCTACCTGCATCCGACTCCGCCACCGCGGGCGGTGATCGAGGCTTCGTACGAGGGGAACTACGCGCCCGGGGTGGCGAGCGCGCTCGCGACGGGAGCCTGGGGGTGGCACATAGAGACCGCGACCCACGTTCTCCGGCTCGTGCTCGGCGGTGCGTTCGACAGGTTCCCGGGGCTGCAGCTCGTTGTCGGCCACCTCGGCGAGGGTCTTCCCTTCATGCTACCGAGGTTCGAGCTAGCCCTGCCGACCCAGATCACGGGCCTGGACCGCCCGGTAGGCGCCTACCTCCGCGAGAACCTCCACTACACGTTCGGCGGCTTCAACTGGACCCCGGCGTTCCTGGATCTGCTCCTCCAGGTCGGCGCCGACCGGATCCTGTTCTCGACCGATTACCCCTACGGATCCATGGCCGAGGCGCGCGCATTCCTGGACCAGCTCCCCGTCAGTCCTCCCGACAAAGAGCGCATCGCGCACGGCAACGCGGAACGCCTGTTGGAATTATGAGTTGAGAATTTGGAGTTTGGAATTGAGTGCTCGGGTGCCTGACGCGTCGCGTAGGCGGAACGTCCGAGGCCCGGAACCTTCAGCTCAGGTCCTGGTTCGCGAGAGTGCGAACACTCGCGATTCCTTCAAAGTTCTTCTTCGTGCGTCCTGCGCTCCCGGCGAGCAGCACGATCAGGGCACTCAAGGCAACAACGATAAAGAGGGCCGCGTCGAGTCCTACCGCCTCTGCGGCGAGCCCGATAGAGGGAGGGCCGACGAGGAACCCGAAGTACCCGGCCGTGGAGACGGCGGCGAGCGCGGGCCCCGTGGGAATACTCTCGGAGCGTCCGGCCGCGCTCAGGGCCACGGGAAAGATGATCGAGAACCCGAGCCCGGCGCAGCCGAAGCCGACCAGGGCCGCCGCCGGGTTCGCGACCAGGAGCGAGACCCCGAGCCCCAGGGCCGCGATCGCAGCCCCGGTCCGCACGAGCGCCACCGGTCCGAAGCGCGAGGTGAGCCGGTCCCCGAGGAGACGCCCGACGACCATGGTGGCCGAGAACGCGGCGAAACCGGTAGCGGCGAAGCCTGGTCCGGTCCCGAGCGTGCCGTTCAGGTAGACGGCGCTCCAGTCCGCCATCGCGCCCTCGCCCAGCAGGACGCAGAAGGAGATGATCCCGAGCCCCGCCAGCGCCAGGGTAGGTCTCGCGAACGCCGGTTCCCCGCCCTCTCCCCTGTCGACCTCGGGGGGCAGCATGTACCGGTAGGAGATCACGAAGACCACCAGGGAGAGGGCGGCGATGCCGGCGAGGTGCGGCTCCACGCCGATACCCAGGGACGCCACGGCGCCGCCCGCGGCCGCCCCCGCCAGCCCGCCCAGGCTGAACGCTGCGTGGAAGGAGGACATGATCGGGCGCCCGAGCCCCTTCTCGACCGCGACGGCCTGGGCGTTCATCGACACGTCAAGAGATCCGCCGGAGCCCCCGGCGAACACGAGGGCCACCACGAGCAGCGCGAGGCTCGGTGATAGGGCAAGAAGCGGGAGCGCCAGGAAGAACGCGAGCGCCGTCGCCCCTACGACGGGACGGCTGCCCAGACGCGAGATCAGGCCTCCCGCGAGCGGCATCGAGACGAGCGAGCCGGCAGCGAGACCGAGCAGCGCCGCGCCCAGAAGCCCCTCGCTCAGACCCAGCTTCTCCTGCACAGCGGGGATACGCACGGCCCAGCTCCCGAATCCGAGGCCGCTGAGGAAGAAGGTCGCGAGCACGGCGAGCCGGGCCTTCGAAAGCGAATACCCGGCGATCGACCCTTGTCTCGGTCCTTGCATCCTACGAGAGGGTAGCAGGCCCTGACGCCACCACACGCTGCGTCCCTAGAGGGAAGTACGCACGATCTCGGTAGGAACGTACAGGAGAGACTCGTAGCGAAGCAAGTTTGTCTCTCACGCGTTTTCAACCCCGGACGATCCGCATCACGACGAGAGCGGCGAGCACCGCCACGGCCAACCAGAGGACCAGGATGACCGCGGCGGCTACCCGGCCCACGGGCCTCTCGCCCCTCTCCACCATTTCACGCGCTTTCCGCCTACTCTCGGAGAGCACATCCTCGGGGATCATCCTCACCGCGAGCGCGACGCCCAGCGGGATCAGGACGAGATCGTCCAGGTAGCCGAGGATGGGGATGAAGTCCGGGATCAGGTCTATGGGGCTAATGGCGTAGCCGACGACCACCGCGGCGAATAGTCTAGCGTACCAGGGCACCCGCGGGTCCTTATAGGCCAAGTACAGCGCGTAGGACTCGGACTTCAGCCGCAGGGCCCAGCGCCTCCAATCCCCTCCGGAAAACAGATTGCTCATGACGGACCGACCAAGCCGTGGTCGGCGACCTCGTAGACAGCGGCCGCGATCGCCTCCAGGTCCTCTCTCGGCACCGCGGTGATGCCGACGGCGTTCTGCGGTATTTCGCTGGAGAGCACAATGCGATTGTATTCCAGCTTCTTGATGCGCATGGGCAGCGAACCTGGTTCACATCACCCGATTCGCCTACCGGCCTCTCGACAGAGGCGCACCATCCACGACGGAGTCGCCATTACGAAACAACTCGTGTGTAACTCACCCCCTAGCGCATTGTCACGAAAATCTGAGGAGGACACACAGTACGAACAAGCATTAACAGGCACGACGAACAAGCATTTAGTAGCAAGTTATGCTAATAATAGTAGGCGTGGGAGGACGGGAAGAAGTTTGGTGAGAAGGAGGAAAGACGATGAGCGAGCAAGGCACGCAGGCAACCGGGGTTGTCGTTGCGACACCAACCCGGTTCGCTATGAATACACCGGGGCTCCCTTCGAGGTCCATTACTGCCTCTGCACCGACTGCACAGACATCAGCGGCGGGGCGCTGGCCCTTATCGCCGTGGTCGAGCGCGATACGTTCCGGATCACGCAGGGCGAGGAGAAGATCCGCAACTTCGATACCAAGCCCACAGCCCATCGCAGGTTCTGCGGGGATTGTGGCTGCCACATGCTCCTCTACGTGGACGCGTTTCCGGACCATTTGCTCATCCACGTGCCGACCATAGACCGCGAGTCCGAGGTTGGGGGAGAGCCGGATCGCTGGGTGTTCACGGCTTCCAAGCATCCCCTGCTCTCGATCCCCGACGATGGGCTGCCGCGACACGAGGGATGGGCCCCGACTCCAGCTGCGGCATCTTAGGGTAGTAGCCTTCGGGCAATAGTCTTTCGACGCTCGTGGAGCGTTGCTAATGTATCCTGATCGAATGCGCGCCAGGAGTGGCAGCGAGACAGCCTCGGGATCCCAGGTGAGGCGCGCCGGCGGCGAGCACCGCCAGCGCGACGGCGAGCAGCCGCCCCCATGACCGAGCCGCTCCCGGTCGCAGTTGCGAGGGGCACATCGGATCGAACCAGCGGCATCATGGCGGTGTAGGGAAACGCGAACACCATAGGCACCACGGCCAGGATCAAGAGCGACTGGACTATCGGGCTGTTCTTCACGTAGACGGCCGCCTCCCGGATATCCGCCTTGATGTCCTTAGGAGCGCTCTCCTTGCTGGATGCCGGGTAAACCACGAGCGGGGAGAGCAGCACCGCCACGTATTCTCGGCAGCGGTCTTTGACACTACCACGGCACTTATGACATTCGTTGGCCTATAACTCGGGGAAATCATCGCCCGCTTCGTACCCATCTGCTCCGATCTGCTCAGTGGTTTGGGACTCTCGATCATGGCGGTCGTGCTGGTACTGGGATACTGACGAACAGTTCTGCAAGGGTCATGCCACTCTTGCTAACGTACGATCTTCCCGGAACCATGCGATGTCCCCTTTGAAGCGTCCGTCCCTCGCTCACGCATGAGGAACAGCGGAACTAGAGCTCCGGCCGCGGCCAGCACCGCGGCCAGGTAGAACGCGAGCCTGAACCCCTCCACCAGCGCCACGCCTGAGACCTCTCCCGCGCCGGCCAGGGCTTCGGTGCGGGCCGCGGCGACGGTGACGAGGACGGCCAGGCCGAGGGCCGTGCCGATCTGGGCCGAGGAGTTGAGGGCGCCCGAGGCGAGCCCGCGCTCCCGATCCCCTACCGCCGAGGTCCCGCTGGTCGTCGAGGCGACCGCTGAGCAGCCGAGACCCAGACCGGCGAGGGTGGCGTTCGAGAGCACGTAGGCCAGTCCCCCCTCCGCCGATATGCCCGTGATGAGCAACGACGCGCCGCAGATCCCGAGCAGCCCCAGCGCCATGGTCCGTCTCGCGCCGAGACCCCCGGTGAGCCTGGATCCCAGGAAGGATCCGACCACGACGGAGAGGCTGAGGGGCAACCCCAGCAGCCCCGCCCGGGTCGGCGAGTAGGCCAGGACCTCCTGCAGGTAGAGTATTGCTAAGACGGCCACCGCGCCCGTCGTCGCGGTGTTCGCGAAGGCAACCAGGGCCGAGCTGGACAGGTCCGGAGAGCGGAAGATGCGTAGCGGGACCAGCGGGTCCGACACGCTCCGCTCGACAAAGAGGAAGGCGGCCAGCAGGACCAGAGCAAGAGCCAGCGTGACCAGCGTGAGGGGAGATCCGAGTCCCGACCCCTCCACCCGAGTAAGGCCGTACACCAGCAGGAACAGCCCGGCCGTGACCGTCACCGCGCCCCACGCGTCGAGCCGGCGCGACGTCCGCCCCCCGCGATCCGCCTGGAGCAACACGAAAGAAAGGGCGATGCCAGCCACGCCGACGGGCAAGTTGACGAAGAAGATCCAGGGCCACCCAGGCCCGTCGGTTATAAGACCGCCGATGACCAGCCCGGCCGCGCCCCCGCCAGCCGCCACCGCCGTCCATACGCCCATGGCCAGGTTCCGATCTCGCCCTTCGGGAAAGGTTGCCGAGATGATGGAGAGAGCCGCCGGGGCCACGATCGCCGCCCCGAGGCCCTGGATGGCCCGGAAGGCCACGAGCGCCAGTGGCGACCCCGCGAGCCCGCAGGCGAGCGAGGCGGCCGTGAACAGGGCGAGCCCAACCACGAACATGCGCCGCCTCCCGTAGAGGTCGGCGAGCCTCCCCGCCAGCAGCAAGAACCCCCCGAAAAACAACACGTAGGCCGTGATCACCCACTGCAGATCCCGCGCCGAGAAACCGAGATCTCGCCCCACCGTCGGCAGGGCGACGACCACGGCGTTGACGTCGAGAACATCCACAAACTGCGCCACGCAAAGCAGGGCCAGCGCGGGCCAGCGGCGTGCTCCCCGACCCACGCTCACCCCGGTGCTAGGCGCACGCAGCCAACCCCACCCCCGAACCCGCAGGCGTCAAGAGCTCCACGACCTCTGCGTCGATCATCTCCACCCCCTGGTAACGCGCCACGCTGACGCGGTGGTTTCCGTCCTGGACGAAGTAGGAGTCCCCGATCTTGTAAAGGGTCACGGGCGGCAGCTCCTCGCCGCGAACGAACGCCCGGTCCACCCTCTGCCACCGTTCCCGCAGGCTAGCCTTCATGGGCATGAAGTTGCGGTCGAACTGGCGGTAGCGCCCGACGCTGCCCAGGATCCTGCATACCTCGACGTCCCACCGGCCCCGGCGAAACCCGCCGTTCGCCCGCGCCGAACGCCTGACCTCCTCGAAGGATAGCAGCCCCTCCCGCTCGCCCCGGAAGTACGCCGCCACCCGCCCGAACAAGGCCCGATGCCTGGCCCGCACGAAGTCCTTGTCTACCTGCTCCTCGATGCTCATGTACCCGATCATCGGCGTCCTCCTCTCCATGCCCCGCGGCCGCCCCAGGCCGCCACCGCCCTTTCTCAAACGATTTACTAAATCGTTTAAGTAAAGATACCATGTGGGCCTTGACTTTCAACGACGAAAATCCGCGATCTACGAGGCGCAGGGCGACGATAAAGGAGGTTGCGGCCGAGGTCGGGGTATCGGCTGCGACGGTTTCGAACGCCTACAATAGGCCCGACCAGCTCTCGCCTGAGCTGAGGGGTAGGATCTTCGAGGCGGCGAAGAAGCTCGGGTACGCGGGTCCGGACCCTGTGGCGCGAGGGTTGAGGCGGGGACGGTCTGGCGCGGTGGGCGTCGTCTACGCCGACCAGTTGTCTTACGCGTTCGCGGATCCGGCGGCGGTCATGTTCCTGGAGGGGGTATCCAGGGCCGCCGAGGAGGCCGGGTTGGGGCTCTTGCTCGTACCGGCTCCTCTAGGGGAGGGGAGGAGCCCGAAGGCCATCGGCGAGGCGGCGGTCGACGGGTTCGTGATCTACTGCCTGGCGGAGGACGATCCCCTGGTGGACGCGGCGCTGGGACGCCTCCTGCCGGTGGTACTCGTCGAGCAGCCGCCGCGCGAGGGCGCGCCCTCGGTAGAGACCGAGGACGTCGCGGGGGCGCGGGAGGCCGCGGAACATCTCCTCGGCCTCGGGCACGAGCGAATAGGCGTGGTCTCCTTCGAGCTCGACAGGGACGCGCCTGGAGAACTGGCCAGCGTCGAGCGGCAGCGGCAGGCGAAATACAGACCGAGCCGTCTGAGGCTGGAAGGCTACAGGGCCGCCGTCCAGGAGGCCGGCCTCCCGTGGGAGGACGTGCCCGTCTACGAGGCCGCGCGGAACGCGCCGGAACAGGGCAGGATCGGCGCCGAGGTGTTGCTGTCGCGCGAGCCTCGTCCCACGGCGATCCTCGCCCTGAGCGACCAGCTAGCCCTCGGGGTCTTCGAAGCCGCAAAAAAGCTGGGGCTCTCCGTGCCGGAAGATCTCTCCGTCGTTGGCTTCGACGACGTGCCCGAGGCATCGCGCACCGAGCCGCCGCTAACGACCGTCTACCAGCCGCACGTGGAGAAGGGCCTCACGGCCGGCCGCATGCTGGTCGCTCAGCTGCGCGGAGACGAGCCACACAGCCCACCCGCCTTGCCTACCCGCCTCGTGGTGCGCAACTCGACTTCTAGCATTTAGAGTTAGGAATGATGAATTATGGATTGGAGGAATGCGAGGGGTTCGCGCGTGGGACGACGGGCCTTCGAACCTACAATTCCAAACTCCTCATTCCGAATTCCTCATTCTTACTATCGCGCCCTCGTCGGCTCGCAGCTCGAGGTTGCCCTGTACCTCTTCGTTGGCGCGGTCCAGGTGGGTCGAGAGCGCGACTGTACCCCTGGCTTCCTCGCGGGCTAAGCTGACGGGCTCGTGGCCCAGATTCAGGGCTACGAAGAAGCGCCGTCCTGCGTGCTCGCGGACGTAGGCGAGGAGGTCCCCTGCTGTCTCGACCGGCGCGTAGGAGCCGACCGAGAGCGCGGGCTCGGCGCGCCTGAGGGCGAGCAGGCGGCGGTGGAGGGCGAGGGTCGAGGCGGGATCCTCGCCCTGGGTCTCGACGTTCACGGTCGACGAGTCCGTTGCTACCGGCAGCCAGGGCGTGACATCCGGCTGGCAGAAGCCGGCGTTCGGGGTGGGGTCCCACTGCATCGGGGTACGCTCGGGGTCGCGGCCGAGGCCGATGCCCGGAACATTCTTCTCCCAGGGGTCGTGGATCATCTCCGCTGGGATCTCGACGTCTTGCATCCCGATCTCGTCCCCGTAGTACAGCGTGGGCGTGCCGCGCAGCGTGAGGAGGAGCATGGCGGCGACGCGGGACTGGGCGCCCCCGACGCGGGTCGCGATGCGGCTGCGGTCGTGGTTGCCGAGCACCCAGGTGGGCCAGCCACCGGGGGGGAGCGCGGCCTCGTAGGTCTCTACAAGGGCGGCTACCTCCCGCGCGTTCCAGGGGGTGGAGATCAGGTGAAAGTTGAACGGCAGGTGAACGCCGGAGTTGTCCTCGCCGTAGTAGGTCACGAGCCGGTCGATGGGTAGGTAGAGCTCGCCGATCAGGAGCCGGTCGTCGTACTCCTCGAGCACGCCCCGCATCTCGCGGATCGCCTCGTGCGCCTCGGGCCGGTCGGTGGAGTAGACCGGGAGTAGGGCAGTCGTAGGGCGAGCCTCCGTCGCGGTGCTCGGGGTTGGGCGGGTTGTCGCGCAGTTGCTCGTCTTTGACGAGCTGGCGGAGGGCGTCCACCCGGAAGCCGTCCACGCCCCTCTCGAGCCAGAATCGCAGCACACCGGCCATCGCCGCCCTGACCTCGGGGTTGCGCCAGTTCAGGTCGGGTTGCTCCTTGAGGTAGGCGTGGTAGTAGTACTGGCCGGTCCCTTCGTCCCACTCCCAGGCCCCGCCCCCGAAGGAGGCGACCCAGTTGTTGGGGGGAGAGCCGTCGCTCCTCGCGTCTTGCCAGATGTACCAGTCGCGCTTGGGGTTCTCCCGAGAGGAGCGCGACTCCACGAACCAGGGGTGCTCGTCCGAGGTGTGGTTCGGGACGTAGTCGAGGATCACCTTGATCCCGAGCCCGCGCGCCTCCTCGCACGAGGCCGTCGAAATCCTCGAGGCTTCCGAAGAGGGGCTCCACATCGGTGTGGTCGGAGATGTCGTAGCCGAAGTCGGCCATCGGGGAGGGGTAGATCGGGGAGATCCAGACCGCGTCCACCCCGAGCCACCCCAGGTAGCCGAGCCTCCCCGTTATGCCCTCGAGGTCCCCAACCCCGTCCCCATCGGAGTCCTGAAATGAGCGCGGGTACACCTGGTAGACGACCCCGCTCTCCCACCACGGATGTCCATCCGAGCCTCGCATAGCCTCGTAGGATATCCTCTTTGAAGGTTCTCGGGTCACAGGACCCCTCGATCAGGGAGGACATCGATGACAGACGCGAACCGCGAGGGCGAGTCCGTACCCTTGAACTGGGCGTGCACCAACTGCGGCTATCGAGTCGAGGGCGAGCTACCGGAGAAATGCCCTGAGTGCGGCGAGGAACGGGAGATGTTCGAGCAGGTGCCCATACCAGGGTATTGAGCGCCGCCTGTCGGCGGCGCTCAGCACGCTCCGCCCGACGCAGTCGGGCGGAGCGTGCTACCTCAAAACGACCAATCGCGGAGAAGTCTGTCCTGAAAGACCTCCATATCCATGAGGTCCTGGTCTCTCGCGCGCTCGAGCTGGGCTATAAGCCCGGCTATGGACTCGTCCGTGCGGGCCATGCGACCCGCCAGGGTGCGTCCGATCTCGTAGACGACCTTGCAAGCGGCCGGGGAATCGGCGTCCAGCAACTCCAGGAAGCGGTCCCGGTCTATGCCGTAGGCCTCCACGGGCGTCTTCGCCTCCACGCTCGCGGCCGCCCGCGGCTCCGTGAGGAGGCCCATCTCGCCAACCACGGTGGGCGCGTCGATGGTGGCCAGGTGCTGGCGGCGTCCGGGGAGCACCGCCTTGTGAACGTCCACGGTTCCCGAGGTGATCACGTACAGCATCTCCTCGGGTCCGCCCTCCTCGAAGACGACCGCCCCGGCCGCGAATCCGGCCGGCTCGAGCAGGTCCTCCATCTCCTCGAGCTCTTCCTCGTTCAGGTGCCCGAAGAAGGGCACTTCTCGCAGGCTCGGCATACGCTGCATCTCCTGGCGCTCCCTAGATGGCCCAGTCGGTTATGAGTTTGTCGCGGAATGCTTCCAGATCGGTGTCGCCCCTTCTC
Organism: uncultured Rubrobacteraceae bacterium; assembly: GCA_963800975.1. GTDB lineage: Bacteria > Actinomycetota > Rubrobacteria > Rubrobacterales > Rubrobacteraceae > JALYGY01. The sequence goes on from CAWDDB010000009.1 coordinate 83,379, forward strand.
TCGAGCTCCCGGATCGCCTCGACCACTTCCTCGTCCAGGCGCGTGAGCCTCTTCGCGAGGGTGCGGGCGATGCGGTAGGAGAGCTTGAAGGCCGCCGGTCGACCCTCCTCGACCATGCGCCGGAAGGTCTTGCGCGGGATCTTTATGGTCTCGACCCTGCCCTCTGCCCTTACCGTCGCCGATGCCCCGGCCTCGCCGAGCAGCCCCCGCTCGCCCACGACCGTCGGCCCATCCAGGGTGTCTATCCGGGCGAGAAGCCGGTTGCCGCCCGATACCCTCTTGCGCACCTCGACGCTGCCCGAGACGAGGACGAAGAGGCTACCCGGGTCTCCGCCCTCCTCGATGATGACCTCCCCCGGCCCGAAGGCAGCCGACTCGGAACCTTCGGCGAACTCCTCACGCTCTTCCTCGGTCAGGAACTCGAAGAACCTGACCTCGCGTAACCCTTCCTCCACCATCACCACCGCGTCCGCTATCTTTGCCCTGGGCAGATTATATGCCCGCCCCTTCCGCCACCAAACACGGCCGCTTCGAAAGCACGTCCTTTTGCGGCTCGGAGAGCGGGAGCGGTCCTCTGGCTACCCGTTCGCAGTTGGGATCCCGCTTTGCGAGCTTCCGCTTGGCTGGCTCCTGCTTGGCATTTCCTCGCCTGGCGGGTGCCCTCTCGACCCTGGGCGCCGGCTGTTGACCAAGCACCTCCACCTCCACAACGTCAGCACCAACGGCGGTCAGCCCGATATCCTCGGCCGCCGCCTGCGAGAGATCCAGGTCCCTCCCGGGGGCGTAGGGGCCCCGGTCGTTGACCCGGACCACCGTGCACTCCGCGTAACAGACCTGGAGCCTGGTGCCCATCGGCAGGGTCGGGTGAGCCGCCGTGTAGTCGTAGGGATCGAACACCTCCCCGCTGGCGGTCAGGTTCCCTTCGAGCCCAGGCCCGTACCAGCTCGAGAGCATCGGTTCGGCCCCAGCCTTGTCTTGAAACGCGGTCAGCGACGCAACCAACGCGCCGGCCACCACTAGCATCCTGAGTAAAGCCTTCAAGAAGCCCCCTCCGGGTCTCTTGTACGACGACCGCAGGAGGCTACAACGTTAAATTAGTGTTTCAAGCTGTAACAAGCTGTTTCTTATACGGTATTGTGAATCTATTACATTGGGGCGCTCGGGCGGCTTGAACCGCTTGGAAACGCGGTTTGCTGGGCTTTCTAGGGTTTCCCGAGGTGGAAAGCGGGGCTGGGGAGGCCCCGGATCAGGTGTCGTTCAGCAGGTTGCGGTATTTCGCGATCCTGGCCTCGAAAAGGGGGAGTTTGCGGTCCGCGGAGCGTTGAGCGCCGCGGGGCATAGTGCCGCTCGTTGCGAGCCGGACGAAGGCCTCGGAGACCCGGAGGGCGTGCGCGTACTCGCGGCGCCGTTCGTGCAGGGAGGCGAGCCGCTCGTAGGGCTGGCTGCCGACGAAACCGCTCGAGATGCTGACCTCGTAGAGCCCGATCGCCTTCTCCGGGTCGCCGTTTCGCAGGGCTCTCTCTGCCGCTTCGTGTCGTTCCACCGCCGCTTCGAAGCCGCGCAGCGGGTCGTCCTCGGTCCCGATCCTCCCCCGCTCCGCATCATCCAGACCGAACAAAGGCGCGGACCGCGCCGGGGGCCGGGAAGAGCCCCCGCCGAAGATGTCCCGCAACCGCCTCAAGACCACCGAAGCACCTCCTCCAGACATGCTCGTTCGGAGTATAGCCGTGCGCCGGGGTGTCTGGGCGTCGGCCCGTAGCACCGCCCTGGGCGTGGGTCGGTTATCATGGGCCAGGTAGGGATGACCGGGGCGACCAAAAAGCTGGCTCTTTGCGCGCTGCTTGCGCTTGCACCCTTCGGGTGGGTGCAAGCGTAAACGAGCCTGCCTTGCCAGAAGAAGAGCCTAACATAGTGTTCATAATGACCGACGACAGCGATCTCTACGCCTACGAGCGGGCCATGCCACAGACCTAGGAGCTGGTGGCGGGCGAGGGCGTTACGTTCGAGAACGCGACGTACTCGCACTCCCTGTGTTGCCCATCCCGGGTTTCCATGCTGCGCGGCCAGTACCCGCACAACACCGGCGTCTGGGCCAACTACCCGCCGAACGGGGGCTTCTCGGCCTACCACCTCTGGCTGAAACCCGGAGAAGAGGAGTACTACGATCTGGTCACGGATCCCTACCAGCTAGACAACATACTGGCCGGCGGGCAAGGAGACACTGACGCGGCCGAGATGCGGCGCGTCCTGGACAACTTCGCCTCGTGCTCTGGCCAGGTGTCGTGCCAAGACGCCGGTCTGGGCAGGTAAGACAAGAGGCGCCTCGAGCGCCTGGCGTCTCCGCGCGTACCGCGGCTCGCCGATGCCCGTCGTATAATCCCCGGTCCCTGCAGGCCATGAGAGGGGAACGCGTTGGCCCACGAGTTTTCCAGATACCTCAAGATCCGGGGCGCCTGGGGGGCGAGCTGGTCCCCCGACGGTGGGCGGCTCTCTTTTCTGACCGAGATCACCGGCGTCCCGCAAGTCTGGGAGGTCTCGGCTGGCGGCCCGTCCTGGCCGGAGCAGCTGACCTTCTACGAGGAGCGAGTCTCGGGCGCCGAGTACTCGCCGACGGAGGGCCGGCTCCTCTTCGGCATGGACGTCGGCGGCAACGAGCGGACCCAGCTCTTCGTGCTCGAGGGCGGCGAGGTCACCGACCTCACGCGTGCCCCCGACGCCATCCACTACTCGGGCGGTTTCTCGCCGGACGGTTCGCGCGTCGCCTACACGGCGACCCGCCGCAACGGCACCGACTTCGACGTCTTCGTGCAGCGGCTCGGGGGCGAGCCCGAGACGGTCTGGGAGGTCGCAGGCTACCACACCGTCTCCGGCTGGGCGCCTGACGGTTCGTTCCTCGTCGTCTCGCGTCACCACTCCAACCTGAACAACGACCTGTACAGGCTGGATCTCGAGAGCGGCGAGGCCGCGTTGCTCACGCCTCACGAGGGCGACGCCCGCTTCTCGGGCGCGCGCGTCGTGCCCGGTGGCGGCAGCGCCTACCTGGCCACGGACAGGGACGGGGACTTCATGCGGCTCGCGCGGCTCGACCTCTCGACGCTCGAGCTTACCTACCTGACGCCGGACGACTGGGACGTGGAGGGCGTGGAGCTCTCCAGGGACGGCCGCTACCTGCTCGCGAGCCGCAACGTGGAGGGGTACTCCGACCTCGTGCTCTTCTCGGGCGGGGGGAGGCGCATGCCGGACGTGCGGTTGCCCGAGTGCATCGTCGGCGGCTTCGAGTTCTCGCCCGACTCGAGGAGGCTCGCCTTCACGCTCGTCGGGCCTACGCGAAACCCCGACGTGTGGACGCTCGACCTGCCCGACGGCGAGCCGCGCCAGGTCACCCGCTCCACCACCGCAGGGATACCGAGGAGCTCGTTCCGGCGGCCCCGCCTCGTGCGTTACCCCAGCTTCGACGGGCGCGAGATACCGGCCCTCTATTACGAGCCCGAAGGAGCCGGGACGGACGCGCCCGTGATCGTCAACGTGCACGGCGGGCCGGAGAGCCAGTCGCGGCCGACCTTCGCACCCGTGACGCAGTATCTCCTCGGCCGCGGCTACGCCGTGTTCCTTCCCAACGTGCGCGGCTCCACCGGCTACGGCAAAGCCTACACCCACCTCGACGACGTCCAGCTCAGGATGGACTCCGTGGCCGACCTGGCGCGAGCCGCCGGGTGGCTGAGCGAGGAGGGGCACGAGCGGGTCGCGGTCATGGGCGGATCGTACGGCGGGTTCATGGTCCTCGCCGCGCTCACCGAGTACCCCGAGCTCTGGAGCGCCGGGGTGGATATCGTGGGGATAGCAAACCTCGTGACCTTCCTCGAGAACACCGGCAGCTACCGCCGCGGCCTGCGAGAGCCCGAGTACGGCTCCCTGCGCGACGACCGCGGCTTCCTCGAGTCCATAAGCCCCATACACAAGGCCGGCGAGATACGCGCGCCGCTCATGGTCATCCACGGCAAGAACGACCCCAGGGTGCCGGTCGGGGAGGCGGAGCAGATCGTCGAGAGGGTGCGGGAGAACGGCGGGCAGGTCGAGTACCTGCTCTACGAGGACGAGGGCCACGGCCTCGCGAAGCTCGCGAACCGCCTCGACGCCTACCCAAGGATAGCCGCCTTCCTGGACCAGCATCTCGCCGCCCGCGAGGACGGGACGACCGTGGCGTAGAGCGACGCCTCCACCGCCGCCCACCTCGGCCGGCGGTGGAGGCGTCGCGCGCAGCGAAGCCCCTCTACACAGGACCCGAACCAGCGACCAACGAGCTGTCATTGATGGCCCCAGCTCAAGCATCCACTTCGGGATATTTGACCCGGATTGGCAGTCTTGTTATAAGAGACGGTCGAGGGAAACGCGACACCCGTCTCCACTTTGATACGTGGAGGTGTTTGCGCGACATACGGAGGGAACTATGGTCAAGCGGGTCGTGGTCACCGTCTTAGTTCTCGCGGGGCTCATGTTGCCGATGGCCGCGGGCGCATCGCCCTCCGCCGAATCCGTTGGTCTTCCGATGGCGGAAGCCGTCCAGGGTCTTGATGGTGGTGATCGACGCGTTTCGCCCCGGTTACATCGAGCGCTTCGACATGAAGAACGTCAAGGCCCTGATGGACCGGGACAGCTCCCAACGGCATCGTCGGCCACATGGCGGCCGAGACCGTCATCTCTCACAACGTCATGACCAGCGGGCTGTTCCGGCCATGGGCTGGTCCAACGAGGTCTACCGGGACGTGGACGACACGCTCGGCCAGGGAGCCGGGACTACTACGTCACCAGCAGCCTGTCGTGCACCAGTTCAGGCCCTGACCAGGCGGCGGTTACCCAGCTCGGCGACTACCTTGATCGCGCGCACCCGGGGGCAAGTTCGTCGCCATCGGCCAGAAGCCGACCGCCACTTGCCCCGCGGCGCAGCCGACGGACCCCGACGACAGCATCGTCACCTTGGGAGCCGCTCCTTGATTGCGACGGTGACGGCGTAGCCAACTGGCGCGGGCCGACCGGGGAGACGTCCGCCAACCGCGGGAGCGCTACACGGGCCGACAGGCATGGGAAGGACGACGCCACCGGCGTGGATGTACCGCTCGACGGCAACCGCTTCGTCCGGGGACGACCGGCGCACCTCGGGGGCGACGTTGGGCCGCGGACGCGACCGTCGACGTGATCCGCAACGAGCCCGACTGGCGCGGCATGCTCGTGAGCATGGGGGACGTGGACAAGGCGGGGCACATGTGGGGTCCCGAGGATGCCGGTTCGACACGGGCAGCACCGACGAACAGGCGCACCTGGAGTTTGCGGTGAAGACCGCGGACGAGCAGGTGGGTAAGATCGTCGCCGCCCTTGAAGCGCAGGAGTTGGACGACGAGACCCTGGTCGTGCTCACGACCGATCACGCGGTGCAGCAGGCCGTCCGTTTCCACGGCGTGAACGAGCTGGACCGATCCAACTACAACTGGTACTACGGCAAGGATTCCGACGAGGAGTACCTCGATCCGAGCCCCGCGATCAGCCGATGATCGACACGGCAACATCGACTTTATGTACCAAGACGGGCACGTCGCGGCGTGGCTGAACGACCGGTCCAACAGGAACTCAAGCAGGCGGCACGGGTCATGAGAACGCTGCCGGACGTGGTAGCCACCTACTACCGGCAAGGACGCGCTACAACCTTACCTGGACCGGCTCGATGACCCGCTCCGAACGGGCGTGGTGGGCGCGGCATAAAGGCATCGTCCAGACGATGGCGGCGCCCTACGGTCCAGAGTGGTGAGGGCACATGCCCTTATAACGGACATCTTAGGGTGGGGTGATCCCGGAGGGAAAAAAGGGATCCAACGCATCCCGATCGTCCTCGCCGGGCCCGGCGTCGAGCCCGGCGCCAGGCCGAGAAAGGAAGCCAGGCTGGTCGATCTCTTACCCACGATCCTCGACCTGATAGACGTGCCGCAGGATCCGCACATCATCTCGACGGAACCGCACTGCCGGTACGCCAGCGTGAAGGGGCAGAGGGAGGTTGAGCGGCGTCCGCTAACAGCACTGTAGTCAGCGGCTACACGCAAAGTCATGAACCCGTCGGGTAGGTCTCCGGTCGGCTGGAGATCGAGATACCGTCCGCTCGCGTGGTGCGCGTTTGCGGCGTTGATCTTACTGAGCCTCGCGATGCCGGCCGCGGCCCAGGACGGACCCAGGCCCCCCACGCTCTCCGTCGGCGACCGGCTCGAAGACCGCAGATACGTCGCCACCGGAACGCGTGCCTACGTGGTCGGCACGCAGGAGGGGCGGTTCCCCGCCATGGGCTTCCACACGCGCGGTGAGATGGGCGGCATCTGGTCGCCCCCGATCAAGCTGCTCGACGGCCTCTGGTTCGGCATCAACAACAGCTGGATCGGGCCCTCCACCCGCTTCACAAGCGGCTACGGGCACGTGAGGATGAGACTACCCGGGCCCGAGGGGCTACAGGTGACCCGCACGGACTTCGTGCCGGACGGCAGGCGCGCCGTCCTCGTCGGCCTCGCCATCACGACGGGCGACGCGCAGAAGACGCTCACCCTCAGGATGGACGCGCACTCCGAGCTGATGGGGGCCTACCCGTGGGGCGAGACCGGCCCGTCCCAGAGCGAGCACAACCTGCCCGACACGGTCGCGGTCGAGGGCAAGAACCTCGTGTTCCGCGAGCGGGGCAAGCCGCCCGCCAACAACGCCCTCGGCGCACGACTGGGCGGCCGTCGTGGGGTCGAGCCTCACCCCGGAGGGAGCGAGACGGGACAGGGGTACCGCGGACCCCAGAGCCCCCCGGTCAGGTGCCCACCGTCGCCAGACGAGGCGCCGGAGAGGTGCGACGACACCACCTACGGCGAGGGCAGGGGCGGCCAGCTCCGCTACCGGATCGAGATCCCGGCCAACTCGACCCGGAACGTCTGGTTCGCCGTGGCCGGGGCCGACCTGGACGCAGACACCCCCGCCGGCCCTGCGCCCGACGGGGCGCTAGACGTCGCGCTCGCCGAGCAGGCGGCCGTCCTGCAGAATCCGGGGGCGCTGCTGCGGGACAAGATCGACGAGCGGCTCGCGCTGCGCGAGAACACGCGGCTCGACATCCCCGGCAACCGCGAGCTGCAGGACAGCATAGACTGGAGCAAGCAAAACCTGGCCGACTCGGTGCAGGTTGCCGAGGACCTCGACGTCAGGGAGACCAACGCAGGCGAGAACTACCCGCCACCCGAGGGCACGTTACCCGAGGCCAGGTTCCTCGGGGCCGGGTTCCCGGACTACCAGTGGCTCTTCGGCACGGACGGCGAGTACACCGCGTTCGCAAGCGTGGGCGTGGGCCAGTTCGAGCCCATAAAGGACCACCTGCGGGCGCTCAAGGAGGTCAGCGAGATAGACAATGGCGACTCGGGCAAGGTCGTGCACGAGGTCGTCACCGACGGGACGGTCTTCTTCGGGTCCAACGCGGACGACGGCAACACCGACGAGACGGCCAAGTTCCCCTCGGCCGTCGCCCTGATCTGGCGCTGGACCGGCGACAACGACTTCCGCGACGAGATGTACGGCTTCTCGAAGGCGAACATGGACTACATCTTCCGCGAGCTGGACGAGGACAAAGACGGCTGGCCCGAGGGCCTCGGCAACGTCGAGCGCGAGGGCATGGGCGAGGAGAAGCTGGACAACGCCGTCTACACCATCCGCGGCCTGCTCGACCTGGCCGACATGGCACAGAGCAAGGGCGAACTCGAGACCGCCAGGGAGGCGCGCCTGCGGGCTCGCGGCATGATCTCCCGTTTCGAGGACGAGTGGTGGTTCGGGCGCGAGGCCGCGACGCAGTACGCCGACTCGCTCGACCGCTCGCCGCTCGGCGGCGCCAACGACAGGATCTTCCAGCGGCACTGGATCGGGACCACCCCGATGGACGTCGACCTCGTCGACAGGTTCGGGCGGACCTCGCCCGGCCTGGCGACGCGCGAGCACGGCCTCGCCGCGCTCCAGGAGCGGGAGCTCGGCTGCTACACGGACGAGTTCGGCATGTACCACACCGGCACCGGCCCGTCCGAGGCAGGCAACCCAGGCCCGAGCTGCGACCGGCACACCTCCGAGGTGCCGAGCGAGCGCAACATATTCACGCTGAACACCGCGATCATGGCCGTGGGCGAGGGCAACTACGGCAGGCTCGGCGACGATGCGCAGCGCCGCTACACCAACGCCAACGCCCGTCTGCAATTCATACCTGACGAGCAGCCAGGCGCCATGCCTGAGATAGCGCCCTCCCCAGACTACGGCCGGTCCATAGACAAGCCGCTGAACGAGCGGGCGATGGTCCTGCAGGCGTGGGGCGCCTACGGCACCATCTGGCCCGTCCTGCACCAGCACCTTGGCATCCGCCCGGACATGGGGCGCGAAGAGCTCGAGGTCGTACCCCAGGTGCCGCCAGGCACGCCGAGCCTCTCCGGCGAGAACATCCTCCTCGGCGACGGCTCGGTGGCCGTGGGCGCGGAAGCCGAAGACGGCACCTATACGACCACCGTGGATCCGGATGTAGAGCTGACGGAGCTGCTCATCGGGCACACGGTGCCAAGGAACGCGGAGGTCTCCTCCGTCACCCTGAACGGTGCCCCGGTCGCCGACTTCGAGGTCCGCATCACCAACCGTGGCAAGGAGGTGACGGCCGACGCGGCAACGAGCGGCGAGCAGACGCTCGTCGTCGAGACCGCGCCGTAAAGCCCGGGAGCATACGCCGCGTCGGTTTGCGGGGGACGGCCCCTGGTCTCCCCCGCCGGGCCACCAAATCTACCCTCGGGGCCAGGGCACAGTCTTCGGGGCCGGGAGGTTAGCGGCGCCTCCTCGGGGTGGCCGGTGGGATCGGCGGAGCCCTTCGACAAGGCCAGCGCTGCCCGCAGATCTCCGCGACCCGTCCCCCGAACTTCACTCGCGTCGAGACCTTCGGCAGCCCCAACGTCCACTGGGTCCGCGTCACGGTAAACCCGCGAAACACCAGGGTGTTCGCATTCGAGCGCGAGATAGTCCAAGAAAACGTGACGCCGTAGGCGCCGGGGACGACAAGGAGGACAGATCATGAACGCGGGCGAGAGAGGGTTGCGGCTGCTGGCGGTCCTGCTGGTGTTGCTGGCGAGCCTGGCCCCGGCTGCCGCAGGGCAGGATGGCCCTGTCTCCGGGAATCTACCGCTCGGCGATCCGGGCCTAGAGGAGACGCAGACCACCCGATCCGTCGCTCCGGGCCTGACCTACACGAGGATCGAACGCGGAGAGCGCTCGGGCGAGGACTTCTACACCGTGGACGTCGCGTTCGAGGCCAACGGCGCGGCCGCGGAGTCGGTCGCCAGAAACCTGCGGGAAGACGGCTACGAGCCTCGCGTCGAGAAGGTCTCGGACCGGGCGACGGACGATCCCAGGCGCGGGCCTCTAGGCTACCTGGTCCGCACCGGCTCCTTCGACGCCCGGGCCAGGGCCGACGCCCTGGCCTCCGAGCTCGTCGCAAAGGGATACGCCGAGTCGATCACGGTCTACACGGGCGAGGACGGCGGCAGGACCACGGGGCCCTGGGTCGTCCACGTGCTTGAGGTGAGCCCCGACCGCTTCGCCGGGGAGGCTTCGCCCGAGCTTGCGACCGGGAGGATCCCCGGCAGGGAGCTATTGACCTCTATCTCCGACCGCACGGACGCGCTGGCCGCGATAAACGGCGGGTACTTCGTGATCGAGGAGGCCGACGGGACGCCGGGCGACCTCGCGGGCATCTCTGTCCTGGAGGGCGAGATCTCGAGCGAGGCAGTCGACGGCCGCACCAGCCTCCTGCTGCCCGAGGGCGACGTCGCGGGCGCCGACGTGGCGTCCCTCTCGGACTCGTACGCGGCAAGGTCTTCCGACGGGGCTAGCCGCGAGGTCGACGGCCTCAACCGCGAGCCAGGCCTAGTCCGCAGCTGCGGCGGCGACGGCGGGGACCGGCCGACCGAGCGTCCCAAGCACGACTTCACCTGCACGGACGGGAGCGAGCTGATCCTCTTCGAACCCATCTTCGGCTCCACGACCGAGGGGGGCGCGGGCGTCGAGGCCGTGCTCGACCCCTCGGGCGAGGTTGTCGAGCTGCGCCAGCGCCGCGGCAACCCCATCCCGCGGGACGGCTCCGTCCTCTCCGGCACCGGCAAGGCGGCCGGCTGGCTGCGCGCCCACGCGAGGCCGGGGGATACGATGCTCGTGAGGAAACGGGTCTCCTCCAGGGAAGGCGCGCCGCTCATCGGGGAGACAAGCGTCGTGAACGGCGGACCGCGCCTCGTGCGGGACGGCGAGCCCGAGATAACCGCCAACGCCGAGGGCTTCGTCTGGCTCGAGGATCCCGAGTTCTACTACCGCTTCGGCGAGCGGCGCAACCCGCGCACCCTAGCGGGCTTCACGCGCGGAGGAACGCTGCTCCTCGTGGCGGTGGACGGGAGACGTCCCGGCTACAGCGTCGGCGCCAGCTTCGAGGAGAGCGCCAGGATAATGGAGGCGCTCGGGGCGGACGAGGCCGTGAACCTGGACGGCGGCGGCTCCACCGGCATGACGGTCGGAGGGCGGCTCGTCACCCGGCCCTCGGACACCACGGGCGAGAGGCCCGTCGGCGACGCGATCTTGCTGTTGCCATAACCCAAACCACTTGGCCGTAGGAGCGTTTCGCGAAACGCCCCTACCCGAACGGTCTCCGCACGGAACCCGAAGCGTTTACAGGTACTTCTCGAAGGATTTGTCCACGCCCTTCCACCTGGCGATCGCGGCCAGGGTGCCAAACACAGCCCTCTGCACGAAGGTGGGCGCGCCGACCAGGTAACCCTCGCCCATTTGGAACAGGAGGGCGAGCTGCAGGATTTTCCTCGGGACCGACTTATCGTTGGTCTTGCCGTCCCTGGCCAGCCCGTAGGCGACCCTGAGCGAGTCCTCCATGCGCCTAGCCGGCCTTATTTCGACGTTGAAGACGGTGGGCTCGCCCGAGGTGTTGTAGAAGCGGTGGGGGACCTTCTTGTGCACGAAGGCCTTCTCGCCCGTTTCGAGCACCAGGCTCTTGCCATCCACGTCGACGTTCAGCCGGCCCTCCAGGACCTCGAACTCCTCGGTGAAGGCCAGGTGGTAGTGCATGGCGTTCCCACCGCCGGGGGCCAGCTCTACCTCGGCCAGCAAGTACTCGCCGCCGGTCTCCTCCGTGCTCTTCAGGAACGTGACCCGGTCCCCGATCACGGGGTTCACGATGGTCTTATTTCTGGTCCGCTCTGTGGTTTTCATGCTATCTCCTTGGTGTCGGGTCGCTCTTGACGAGCGACGTTAACCCGCCGGGTGGCGGATTGCCCCGGGGGCGTTACGGCGCCGCAGGCGCGGCTCGCCTCGACGCACCGCAGCCAGTTGCGCGCCCGGTCCGCCAGCCGGGCCTTTTCGGCCACCTGCATCGCTATCAGGTACTCGTTCATGACACGCGGATCGACCTCCAGACGTCTTTCGGATTCGTACGGTGCCGTGGCGCTCGATAGTATGGTCTTCGGCGCGAGGGGGCGCATCGGGCTAACGCTCGAACCGGGCCTAGGACTTTAGTCCCAGTTAGACCTCACCCCTTCTGCGTATCCCCGCGGTTGGATCCCGCCCAACGCGGCGCCGCGCGACCCTGTAAGCTGGTGGCCGAAAACCTTTGATCCGGAGGTTCCGCACATGGACACCACGAAGTTCGTGCTCGACGAGAGGTCGCTGCCGGAGAGCTGGTACAACCTCGTCCCCGACCTGCCGTTCGGGCTCGAGCCGCCGCTGCACCCGGGGACGCGGGAGCCAGTCGGGCCCGAAGCTTTCGCGCCGCTCTTTCCCGAGGAGATCATCAGGCAAGAGGTCACGGCTGAGGCCCGCGTCCCGATCCCGGACGAGGTGCGCGAGATCTACAGCCTCTGGCGCCCGACGCCCCTGTTCCGCGCCAGGCGCCTCGAGAAGTTCCTCGACACCCCGGCCCACATCTACTACAAGTACGAGGGCGTCTCGCCCGCCGGCAGCCACAAGCCCAACACCGCCGTCCCGCAGGCGTACTACAACCGCGAGGAGGGCGTCAGGCGCCTCACGACAGAGACCGGGGCAGGCCAGTGGGGCTCCGCTCTCGCGTTCGCGTGCGGGACCATGGGCCTCGAGTGCACCGTCTACATGGTGCGCGTCAGCTACGACCAGAAGCCCTACAGACGCTTGATGATGCAGACCTACGGCGCGGAGGTCTACGCCAGCCCGACGGACCTCACCCAGGCCGGCCGCAACATCCTGGAGGCGGACCCCGACTCGCCCGGCTCGCTCGGCATCGCCATCTCGGAGGCCGTCGAGGACGCCGCCGGAAACGACGACGCGAAGTACTCGCTGGGCAGCGTGCTCAACCACGTCATGTTGCACCAGACCGTGATCGGGCAGGAGGCGCTGCGGCAGATGGAGCTCGCCGGCGAGTACCCCGACGTGGTCGTCGGCTGCGCCGGCGGCGGGTCGAACTTCGCCGGGATCGCGTTCCCCTTTATCGGGGAGAACCTGAAGCACGGCAGGGACACGCGCGTCCTCGCCGTCGAGCCGGCCTCCTGCCCCACCCTCACGAAGGGCCGCTACACCTACGATTTCGGCGACACCGCGGGCACGACGCCGCTCATGAAGATGTACACCCTCGGGCACTCCTTCGTGCCTGCGGGCATCCACGCCGGGGGACTCAGGTACCACGGCGAATCGCCCATAGTCTCGGCGCTCGTGCACGAGGGCCTCGTCGAGGCGCGGGCCTACGCCCAGAACGCGACCTTCGAAGCCGGGGTCGCCTTCGCCCGCGCGGAGGGGATCATCCCGGCCCCCGAGGTCGCGCACGCGATCAAGGCGACGATGGACCTCGCGCTCGAGGCCAGGGAGGCGGGAGAAGAGGAGGTTATCCTCTTCAACCTGTGCGGCCACGGCCACTTCGACCTGGCCGCCTACGAGCAGTACCTCGCGGGCAACCTCGTCGACCTCGAGCACCCGGAAGCGGAGATCGAGATGGCCGTCGCCGAGATACCGGCCGGATAGCAGGCGCAACCATCCTCAACCAACTGCCTCTGGCCTAGCCCCGATACGCGGCCTGGGCTAGAATTCCGCCCAGGCATCAGCCTTGGGAGAGGTCCGGCGGTCAAATCGGGATGGTGAGGTAGGCATGAGACGGACGATCGTTGCGGTCACGGGAGCCATTGCGGCGCTCCTCATGATGGCCGGGGTGGCGCTGGCGTTAGACATAGCCTGCGTCAGCGGCGGCAACTGCGTCGGCACCGACAACGCGGACACGATGCAGGGTACAAGGGGCTTCGACCGGATGTACGGCCGCGCGGGTAACGATGAGATGTACGGCGACTACGCCGAAGACCTGATGTTCGGCGAGAGCCAGGCCGACACCATGTACGGCGAGTACGGCCCCGACACGGTGCGCGGCGGCGAGGGCAACGACACGATCTACGGCGGCCCGGCCGCCGACAGCCTCTTCGGCAACGCCGGCATCGACACGGTAGACGGCGACGTGGGAGCCGATTTCGTCAACGTCGTGGACGGTCAGCACGACTCCGTCAGCTGCGGCCTCGGCAACGACAGGGCCATCATCGACGAAGTCGACCAGGGCGAGGCCAGCTTCGAAGACTTCGTTCGGCTCAGCAGCTGCGAAGACCTCAGGATCCGCTAGGGCTTTTCCGAGAAGTAAGCCATCTGCTCACGCCCGCGGGTTGCCCACTCCGAGCTCGCAGTGGTTACCGGAGAGCGGGGCTATCTCGGAGATCCTGAATCCGTCCACGAACTCTCGTAGACGTGGATCTCCCGCGCCGTCCAGTTCCAGTTGCACCCTCCAGGAGGTGGCGACGACGGGCGCGTCCTGGCCCGGGTAGGGGCTCACGATGACGTAGTCCTCCTCCCCGTAAGAGCGCAGCACGTCGACCTGGCGCTTCGGCAAATCGGGACGGGAAGTGATCCAGACTACGCCGTGGTCCATGCTGTGCACTGCGTGCCTGTCTTTGATGGGCTTCTCGTAGAAGCCGCAGTTCTGCCACAGGGGATCGTGGTCGCCGTTGGTCGGCGGCTCCCGATCATACTGTATAGATCCCTCGACGGTCCTGTTGGTGGTAGCCGGGTAGACCTCTATGCCCTCGGGTGGATCCTCCGGTAACGGTCTGGCCTTGTCCGGCTTCTCGCCGCCCGCGGGCAGCATGTTGGAGATCTCCTTCTTCCCCACCTCGGCCCTCGCGAGCTGGGCGGCCTCCGGATCCACCTTCGCGCTCGACGTCTGTTCGCCGGAGGCCACCGCGGTCGTCTCCTCCCGCGTACCGGCGCTCTCGGAAGCGGCGTTGCCCATCTCCTGCTCGCTCTCGGAAGTACCCTGCCCGCCGTCCCCTGTCGGCTGTCCTCCGCCGCAAGCCGCGGCGAAGAGCGCCAGTACGCAGACGAGGAAGACGGCTGCGACCTTCGCGCCCCGCGACCCCGCCCCGGGTTCTCTGATCCGCTTCTCGAGCATCTGAGGAGCCTCTCTATCGGATTCCGTCAGGAGATATTACGATCCCGAAGGTAGCACGGATCTGCCCCCGCGAACTGTGAGCGCGACCATATCGCTTCGAAGGAGCACTTGTGGCTCAGGCGTCGGGACGGGCCCCGAGCCGCTCCACCGCCCGGGCCGCGACCCCGATACCGCGCCGCAGCGCTTCTTCCGCGCCCGCATCGGAGAGCCACGCGGCGAGGAAGCCCGCGCACAGGGCGTCGCCTGCGCCCGTGGTGTCTATCGCCCGGGTCGCCTGCGCCGCCAGGCGTGCCCGATCCCCGTCAGCGTCCGCGTAAAGGGCGCCCTCCGGGCCGAGCTTGAGGACGACTGCGGAGTAGTTGTCCAGCATGCTCTCCGCGACTTGTCGGGGGTCTCCGTCCCCGCCAAGCAGCGTCCCCTCCTCCAGGTTGGGGAAGCACAGGTCGGCGCCCCGGGTCCACCCGAGAAACCGGGCCGGCCCTATCTCCCCGAGCAGCGGAACGGATGAGGGATCGACCGAGACGGTCATCCCCGCTTCGCGCGCCAGACGGAGGGCTTGCAGCGCGGTCTCCCTGCGGCTCCCGCCTGAGAACGTGTAGCCGGAGAGGTGCAGGTGACCGCCGTCGAAGAGATGCCGGGGCAGGTCTGCGGGGCCGAGGTGCTCGCCGGCGCCGCGGTCCGTGATCATGGTCCGCTCCCCGGCGCCGTCCACGAGCACGAAGACCTTGCCGGTGCCGAGCGAACCGTCCCTGGCCAGGTGCGGCGTCACCCCGGCCTCCGCTAGCTCGGCCGCGAGGGCCTCGCCCAGGACGTCGTCGCCGATCCTGCCTACGAAGTGCGTCTCGACCCCAAGCGAGGCCAGCCAGGCCGCTGCGTTCGCGCCCGAGCCGCCCGCGACGGCCCGGATCGGGGCGAAGGTGTCGGTGCCGAAGGCCACGGGACCCTCGATCCTCGCGAGGAGGTCGTAGATCAGGTCCCCCACGATCACGACCCGAGCGGCGCTCACCCCCCGGCGCCGCCGGAGGCCGAGAGCGCCGCGGCGATGCGGGCCGCCAGGCCGGCGTTGCGCACGATGATCTCCCGGTTCACCCGAAGGCTCTTCCCTCCCGTCTCGACCGCGAAGCGATCGAGGAGGAACGGCGTCGCCTCTTTGCCGCGCACGCCCAGGCGCGCGAGTTCCTCGAGCCCGGCCCTCAGCGCCCTGTCGTGCAGCCCTGGGTCGAGCTGCTCGTCCTCCGGGAGCGGGTTGGCGACGACTAGGCCGGACCGTCCGAGGCCAAGCTCCGGCAGGGCCCGGATCACGAGCGCCGCCTCTTCCTCGTCGTCCACGGCCCAGTCGAGCGGGCTGCCCGAGTCGGTCAGGTAGAAGCCCGGGAAACGCCGCGTCCGGTATCCCACGACCGGCACGCCGAGCGTCTCCAGGTACTCCAGGGTCGCGGGGACATCGAGTATAGACTTCGCCCCCGAGCAGACCACCGCAACGGGGGTGTGCGCGAGCACGGCGAGGTCCGCGGAGACGTCCCAGCTCTCGCGCGCCTCCCGGTGCACGCCGCCGAGTCCCCCCGTCGCGAAGAGCCTGATGCCAGCCAGGGCGGCCAGGTGCGCGGTGGCGGCCACGGTCGTCGCCCCGTCGCTCCCCTTGGCGACGGCCACGGCCAGGTCGCGCGCGGTGAGCTTTGCGACGTCGCGGGCGGTCGCCATCAGCTCGAGGTCGCTCTCCTCCAGCCCGACCTTCGCCACCCCGCCGATGACGCCGACGGTCGCGGGGACGGCGCCCTCCGCGCGCACCACGCGTTCGGCCTCGCGGGCCACCTCGAGGTTGTCCGGGCTGGGAAGGCCGTGCGAGATCAGGGTGGACTCAAGCGCCACGACGGGGGCGCCCTCTTCGAGGGCGGCGGCTACCTCAGACCTGACCTCCACGCCCCGCTACCGCGGCCCTACGCCGCGGGCTCGATGCATCGCGGGTCGTTGTTGGAGGGGCTGTTGACGAAGCGGCTCACGGGGTAGGCCTCCATCTCCTCCTCGGGGTAGGGCGCGAGCAATCCCGTGAGCTCGTCGGTCTCGGAGGCCGGGTCGAGCCACACGTCGTAGGCGTCGGGGGCCACGATCACCGGCATCCGGTTGTGTATCCCTCCGAGGAGGGCGTTGGGCTCGGTGGTGAGGATCGTGCAGGTCCGCACCTCCCCCTCGCCGTCGCCCTTCCAGCTCTCCCAGAGCCCGGCGAAGCCGAAGGGCCTTCCGTCCTCCATGTGTATGTAGAAAGGCTGCTTGGCGCCGTTGGTGCGCTGCCACTCGTAGAAGCCGTCGGCCGGGATCAGGCACCGCCGCTCGCGGAAGGCCCTACGGAACGAGGGCTTGCCAGGGGCCGTCTCGGCGCGGGCGTTGATCATGCGCGAGCCGATCTGCGGGTCGTCGGCCCACGGCGGGATGAGCCCCCACCTGAGCACCTCCAGGCGCCTGTGGCCATCTTCCTCCAGGACCGCCGCAACCCCCTGCGTCGGCGCAACGTTGTAGCTCTCGGAAAGTTCGACGGAAGACGCGTCGAAGCTGAACTCCTCCGCAAGCCTTCGGGTCGGCGTCGCCAGCGTGTACCTACCGCACATAATTCATCCTCCTCAGGACCTCGAAACCTGTGCTGTAATTGTACCTGGTGATCCGGCCTCTCCCATCGGCCAGCTTGGCCCAGCGCGCCCGGTGGCACGCCCGATTCGCGGGTCCATGAAGCGAAGAAGCGGGCGATCAGGGGGCCACTCCAGGCGTCCCGAACGATCGCCGGCGGCGTGGGTTTCCCTGGGATGAGTGGGGACCGGGTGAGCCTAATGCGCGGGCCAGACCCCGAGAAGCGTCCGGAATCCATTCGCCGGTACATCGTGCACGTGGCTCGAAGCCCGCAGCCTAGGCGAAGTGATCCCAGCCCGAGAGGTCTTCGATCTCCTCTCCCCCGCGCAGGAAGGTGACGCCGGACCCTTCGACGACCTCGCCTATCGTGGTGACGGGCACCTCGACGCCATCGGCCAGCCCCCGGATAACCGGCTCGGGCGCGGAGATCAGGAGCTCGTAGTCCTCCCCGCCGGTGGCTGCCGCTGTCTCGGGGTCGTGTCCGAGCGACGCCAGGAGGCCGCGCGTGTCGTTTGCCACGGGCAGGAGATCCAGGTCCACGACGCACGCGACCGAGCTGCTCTCGCACACGCGGCGTGCGTCTGAGGCGAGGCCGTCTGAGAGGTCCATCATCGCCCCAACCCCGAGCCGGGCGGCGGCGCGTCCGGCCCCCACCCTCGGTTCGGGCCGCAGGTGCTTGCGGACGAGCCTCTCGGGACCAAAGAGACCCTGTTCGAGCGCCAGCAAGCCCGCTGTCGAGGCGCCGAGCTCGCCCGTGACCGCGAGCAGGTCTCCCGGCCTCGCGCCCGAGCGCAGCACCGGCGGTTCGTCGAGCTCGCCGAGGATCGCCACGTCGACGGTGAGCGCTTCGGCCCTGGCCGTGTCGCCCCCGATGGGGTAGACGCCGAACGCCCCGCAAGCCTCCAGGACGCCCCGCAGGCACCTGTCCGTCGTCTCCGGGTCCGCGGCCGCGCCGGAGGTGAGGACGAACCGCGGGATGCCCCCCATCGCCGCAACGTCCGAGACGTTTACCGCGACGGCCTTGTAGCCGACGTCTTCCGGCTCGGCCCAGCCCTTGAAGTGGTGGCCCGAGACGAGCATGTCCGAGGCGGCCAGCCAGGTCTGGTCGCCGAGGCGGAGCACGGCGCAGTCGTCCCCGATCGGCACCAGCACCTCGGGAGGCGCCTCGGGCAGCATCTCCGAGATGCGGCGTATGATCTCGAACTCGTTCATCGCCCCCACGTGCGCGGGTCGAAGTAGCGGCGGTAGCGCGAGATGACCTCCTTGCCGAGAAAGAGCGCCGCGCCCCAGAACACGGCCTCCGCGGCGATCACGAGCGCCCCGGAGAGGGCCACCTTCTGCGCGGTTCCGAGCGGCAAGAAGGCCACCACAGGGACAGCCGAGTAGAGCGCGCCCGGGATCACGAGCAAGACGACCACGAGGACCCAGGGCCGCCACCGGCCCGGCTTGGGCTTCTCACCCTGCTCCTCGGGCCGGTCGGCGGGCTCGACTTTCACATCCCCAGCGTCTCTACCGCGGCCCACAGGGCATCCGAGTCCTCCTTCGTGTACCAGGTCGGCATACCGCGCCACTCGTCCTGCGTGACCCACGCGTAGGCGTCGTGGGCGGAGTGCTCCGGCGTCACCTCGCCCCCGGGATACCTGGACACGAAGCCAAGACCGGCGTAGAACTCGGTGTCCTCGGGACCCCGCCACGGCTCGACCCGGGCAAACCAGGGAACCTCGGGCTCGGCGTCTAGGCCCGTCTCCTCGACGGTCTCGCGCCTGGCGCAGGCGACGAAGTCCTCGCCCGGCTCCAGCATTCCCCCGGGGTTCTCCCAGAGCCCGACCGGCGGCTTGCGGCGCCTGAGGATGAGGGCCCGCGGCTCGTCCGCATCGAGGTCCACCAGCACCGTGCCGGCCCCGAGGTTCGCGTGCACCACGCCGCCGTCGCCGTTGGGCCTCGGTCCCGGTGGTTCCAGCGGGAACGTTTCGCGATCCCGTAGGGACGACTCGTGGATCGCGCGCACCGGACCGGCGGCGCGCCGGATGTTCTCGGGGCTCCACCAGCTCGGCAGCTCGAGCCACTCCTCGGGGCTAACCCACCTGTAGCCAAGGTGCTCGTGCGAGAGGGTCACCTCGGCCTCGCGCGTCCGGCCCAGATAGGTCACGGCGGCGAGAAGCCTGCCGCTCGGGGCCTCGCCTACCCAGGTGGCGAGGATTCGCTCGGGCGCCACGAGAAGGCTCGTCTCTTCGAAGAGCTCGCGCACCGCCCCTTCCTCGAAGCCCTCGCCGTCGCTCAGACGGCCGGCCGGAGGCTCCCAGGTCCCGGCCGGCCGCTGCAGCAGCAGCACGCGGCCGTCCTCCCGGACGGGCAGGATGCCGGAGACCAGGTCGGCCCGAACGTTCATCCTGGCACCACCGATCTGAGGTCGCGCGCCGCCGCCTCAGGGTCTTCGGCGTCGAGTATCGCGCGCACCACCGCGAACCCGGGCGCTCCCGCCGCGGCGACCTCGGGCGCGGTTTCGGCCGTGATCCCGCCGATGGCGAACCAGGGGAGGGCGAGATCTTCGGCCGCCACCTCGCGCACGAGCGCGAGACCCGACACCTTCGCGTCGGGCTTGGTCGGGGTCGCGAAGACGGTCCCGACCCCCAGGTAGTCCGCGCCCTCTCGCGCGGCTTCGCGCGCCTCCCGCAAGGTGGAGACCGAGCGCCCCACCACCGCCTCGGGACCGAGTATCTCCCTGGCCCTCGCCGGGGTCTCGTCTTCCTGGCCGAGGTGGACGCCATCGGCCCCCGAGAGCCTGGCCAGGGCCACGTCGTCGTTCACGGTGAAGAGGGCACCCGCCGCGGCGCAGATCTCGCGCAGCGCCTCCGCGAGGGTCGAGAGGCTCCGCGCGGCGCGCTTTTCGCGCAGCTGCACGACGTCGACCCCGCCGCGCACGGCGGCCTCGACGCGGGCGGCCAGGTCGGGACGCGGATCGGTGACAAGCAGGAGCCGCGCCCCCGCCACGGCCTCCCGCGGCCTCACGGGTCTACCCGCTGCGGGGACCAGGCGAGCACGTCGAGGCGATCGGAGAAGTGGAGGATCGGCTCGAGCGCTGGCAGCTCGACCCCGATCTGCTCCGTCATCCGCAGCGTCTCGACCTCGGCTTCCGCTGGCCGGAGGGGCCAGAGACGGTGGTGGACGTCGCCACGGCGGACGACGCCATCCTTGCTCGCGGCGTAGAGGCAGTACCGCTCGGTCAGGAAGTCCTCGAGCGACCCCGGCCGGCTCTCGATCTGCTCCCCCACGGGCCGGTAACGGGCCGCGAAGCTCGCGCCCGGCGCGCCCCGGTGGGTCCTGTCGCTCGCGTAGCGGACCTCGTCGCCCACGACCTGGCAGGACATCTCGGCGTCGAAGTAAGGCAGGTGGAAGGTGGCGCGGGCGAGCCGGACGGCGACCGGGTTGCCGGCGTCGAGAGAGAAAAACCAGATGCCCGGCTTGCTCCCTTCCGTCACGTACGTGCGCAGGTTGAGCTCCGGGAACGCCGAGAGCCACGGGACAGCCGGCACGAACCGCGGCCTCACGTCGGCCATCCGGAACGGCACGACGCCGAGCCACGCGCTGCCGTCGAAGGTGTCGAGGCTCAGGGAAGGCGGCACGAGCGGCCGCAGCGCGCTCGCCGGGACGGGCCAGTGCATAAACAGCAGGTCGTGCCAGCGCATGCGCAGAACCCACTGCCGCTTCGGCACGGGAAAGGGCCTGTGCTCGTTGAGGCCCAGGATCTTCTCCGGCTTCATGCGGGACCCGGTTGAAGATTCGTGTCGGTCGTGGGATCGGGAGTAGGGAGTCGGGTTTCCTTCTCCCGACTCCCGAACGAGAAACGACTGATACCTGCGACGGGATCCGTATAACCATTCGGTGTCATCTCTTGAAGATAAGCCACCCGCGCCCCGCCGTCCAGGATAGGGGCGCGTTTTTCAGCCGGCGGTCGTCCGCGCCAGCCGGAGCTGGTCCTCGAGGTAAGCGGGTTCGCTGGCGAGCCGCGCGAGGGCGTCGAGCAGCCTGGGCTCGAAGGTTCCCGGGCCGTCGGCCTCTTCCGCGGCGGCCTCCCCGGAGCACCCGAAGTACGCCAGGGCGCCGGCGACGGTCTCGGCGTCCGTCGCTTCGCCCCCGGCCCCCGCGGCGAAGCAGCCGATCACCGCCGTAGAGGCGCAGCCGAGGCCGACGACGCCACCCATAAGGGGATGCCCGTTGTCTACCGCGAAGATCTCCGCCCCGTCGCTTACGTGGTCGGTCTTGCCGGTTGCGGCAACGGTCGTCCCGAGAGCGCGGGAGGCCAGTACTGCCGCTTCGCGCGCGTCGCCGGCGAGGCTCTCGACGCCGCGAACCTCGGCGGCGATCCCCGCAAGCGTCGCCACCTCGCCGGCGTTGCCACACAGAACGGAGACGTCCAGCTCCGAGAGGAGCCGTTCCGTTGCCCGCGTGCGAAAGGTCGTGGCCCCGGCGCCCACCGGGTCGAGCACCACGGGGATGGACCTCGCGTTCGCCACTTTTCCGGCCAGGATCATGGCTTCGACCTGCCCCGCGTCCAGCGTCCCGACGTTCAGCACGAGGGCCGAGGCGAGGGAGGTCATCTCCTCGACCTCGTCTAACGCGTGGGCCATGACGGGGAGGGCGCCCGCGCAGAGGGTGGCGTTCGCCACCAGGTTCGCCGTCACGTAGTTGGTTATGTGGTGGACCAGCGGCCGCGAGGCGCCGATCTCGCGCAGGACGTCGCCGGCCTTCACGCCCCCACCCTCTCGAGCACGGGCCCGAGAGCGTGAACGGGTCCGGGTCCGGCCCCGATCTCCGACAGGCCGTAACGCACGGCCTCGGACGCGACCGCACGCGCCCTCGCGGCGGCCTCGACGAGGTCGAAGCCGAGCGCCAGGAAGCTGGCCAGCGCCGAGGAGTACGTGCAGCCCGCCCCGTGGGTGTTCTCCGAGGGGTAGACGGGGCCTTCGATCCTCTCGAAACCGTTCCCGTCGTAGAGGAGGTCGATACCCGAAGAGGTGTGCCCGCCGGTGACGATCACGGCGCCGGGCCCGAGCGCGTGCAGCGTCACGGCGCAGTCCTCGATCGACCCCTCGTCCACCTCCTCGTCCAGGAGGGCGAAAGCCTCTCTCACGTTGGGCGTGATAACCGAGGCGAGCGGGAAGAGCTCGCCCTTGTAGTTCTCGACGGCCTCCGGCTCAAGCAGCACCGCCCCGCTCTCGGCGACCAGCACGGGATCGACGACGACGTTTGGCAGCTTCAGGCGATCCACCGCCTCTGCCACGGCCGAGACGATCCCGCCGTTGGCGAGCATGCCCGTCTTGGTGGCGTCCGCCCCGATGTCCTCGACGACGGCCTCGATCTGCTCGACCGCGACGCGCGGCGGGAAGGCGAAGATGTCGTCCACGCCGACGGTGTTCTGGGCGGTGGTCGCCACGACGGCCGTCGTCCCGTAGACGCCGCACCGCAGGAAGGACTTGAGGTCGGCCTGGATGCCGGCCCCGGCCCCGGAGTCGCTGGTCGCGACGCTCATGACACGCTTCAAGCCGCCGCCTTGGACGACCTGCCCGCCTCGACCTGGCGCCTCGACGGCTGCGCGCTGGCGAGAGCCCGCAGCAGCACCACGACGACGACCAGGGTGACGATGAGGCTCGGCACAAGGTACCCAGCGTTGTACGCCGCGGAGTAGATGTAGGGGTTCCAACCCTCAGGCGCGTAGGTGGCGAAGAAGATGATGCCCGAGGCGAAGTGGCACGCAAAGCGGGCGAAGACGGCCACCACGGTGCCGATAACGGCGCCCCTCACCGTCGGCTGGAAAAAGCCGGCGAGGCCCAGCACCCCGAAGGCCAGCGGGTAGTCCAGGATCACCTGCACCGGGTGGACGGCGAACACGGGAGGGGTGGCCAGGTCCAGGAGACCGTACGCCGCCCCGGCGACTACGCCTACGAGCGGTCCCTGGCGCAAGGCCAGCAGTATGAGGGGGACCATCTCCAGCGAGATCGAGCCGCCAAAAGGCATCTCGAAGATCTTGATGAGCCCAAGAACGAAAGCAAGGGCGATCGCAAGAGCCGCCTCGGTAAGCACCCTGACATCTCTAAGCGCGTCCACGCGCAGCCTCCTCCGTCTTCGCGGGGGTGCGCGATGTGCCTGTTGAATCTCCCTGCGCCGGCATTACCCGGATCAGGTTCAACGGGTCGGCGCCTCTAGGACGCCCTCTCAGCCTCGCGGCTCCCCGGTTTGCAACCTAAATGTAGCCTAACTCCAGCCCCCAAGCAAACGGCCGTGCGTTCGGGAGCAGGATGATAAGGGGCCGCAATTGCTTCGCCCGGCTCCCTCCCGAGACGGGTTTCGGCCTACCCACGGTTCATGCTAATACTTGGCGATCACCCACACGGCGTGCACGATGCCAGGTATGTAGCCGAGGAGCGTGAGGAGGATGTTGATCCAGAACTGCTTGCCGATGCCGACCTGCAGGAACACGCCCAGCGGCGGGAGAAGTATCGCGATCACTATGCGCAGAAAATCCACAAGTAGCCTCCGTGTATCTGTTCGTTCTTCCTACATACTACGCTGTTTCTTCCCCAAGGTTGCCGCCGACCGGAGGCGCGGGAGAGCGTGAGATCCGAGGCCCGGTGGTGTGTTCGGGTATGTACGATGGGAAAATGTGATCCCTGGTGCGAAAGATCGAACGGGAGGAAGAGAAGTTGAACGACGAGACGAGCAGAGGCCAGCAAGCGGCGGAAGAGGTCGCGCGGCGGTGGATCTCCACGATGCAGTCCGTGGCGGACCAGATCCAGCGTCAGCAGCAGACCTTCCAGCAGATGATGCAGGACACGATGGCGCTGTACGTCCAGCTGCTGAACACGCCGCCGTTCTACGTCTCCCAGCTACCGCAGGAGGAAGCCGAGCGGGCCACGAGCCAGGGCTTCCATCAGGCCTCGGAGCAGTGGATGCAGCTGGCGCAACAGCAGCAGGAGGCGTTCCAGATGATGTCCCAGCAGTGGATGGAACAGACCACGGCCCAGCAGGAGGCGTTCCAGCAGGTGGTCCAGCAATCGCTCGGCACCTACTCAGACCTCTTCAAGCCCCCAAGGTAGCCGGGAGGACGCCATTCGGGCCCGAATCCCGCGCGGTCGCCGGTGATACCCGCTAGATCACCACTCCCGGGTCATCAAGATCTCCCCGGCGTTCACGGAGTAGCCGTGCTTCTCGTAGAACCCTTGCGCCGGCGTCCCTTCGCGGGTCGTGAGGTAGATCGTGTTTATGCCGCCCCTCGCCAGGTGATCGTTCAGGTGCCCTAGGAGCCTGCCGCCCACCCCCGCGCCCTGCGCGTCCGGCCTCACGCAGAACGTCTTGATAAAGAAGACCTCCCTTCTGTCGTCCGGCTCGCGCCAGCCGGACGCGAGACCTACGGCTGCTTCGTGCAGGCAAACGAAACCCACGAACCCCGGCACCCCCATCGTCCACTCTAGCTCCTGCCTGGCCGTATCGAGGGTCCAGCTGTCGTTCCACGGCTCGGCGTTGAAGCTGGCCACGAGCAGGCGGGCGCACTCCTCGAGATGGCCGCGGTCGAAAGCCTCGATTCGCTCCGGCATCGCCTCGCTCACG
This sequence comes from uncultured Rubrobacteraceae bacterium, assembly GCA_963800975.1. GTDB lineage: Bacteria > Actinomycetota > Rubrobacteria > Rubrobacterales > Rubrobacteraceae > JALYGY01. Next base: position 108,130 of record CAWDDB010000009.1, read on the forward strand.
TTGGCTCGATCTCGCTTCTTCCCTACCGCCCGCTCCCCGACGACCGAGCCACCATCAGGAGCCCGAGCACGGTGCCCGCGTCGGTGATGCCGCCGTCCGAGACCATCTCCAGGGCCTCACCGAACGGCAGCCGCACCACGCGGATGAACTCGGTTGGCTCGGGCCTGGGACCTTCGCGGTCGGGCACGGCCCGGCAACGGAACAGGTGGCAGACCTCGGTGCTGCGGCCCGTGCTGGTGTGGACCGAGACGAGACGCTCGAGGTCCGCGGCCCTGAAGCCGGTCTCCTCGAAGAGCTCGCGCCCCGCGGCCGCTTCCGGCTCCTCCCCCGCGTCCACCCCGCCGCTCGGTAGCTCCAGCGTGAACGATGCCAGAGGCTGGCGCCACTGGCGCACGAGGACCACCTCTCCCCCATCAGTCACGGGCACCACGGCCGCGAAACCCCCGCTCTCAAGCACGCCGTACGAGATCTCCGCCCCACCAGGCAGTGCCACCTCGTCCACCCTGAACGCGCACCAAGGGTTGCGGTAGAGGTAGCTCCGCTCGAGCGTCCGCCAACTGCCGTCGTCCATGGGAAGGAGTATAGAGGCGGGCAAGAAAAAGGAGGAGCCGGAGCCCCTCCTTCAAGCCCGTATCGGGTGGTGCTACTCGAAGTAGTCCGCGGCCTTCGTGGTGTAGCTCTCCTGGTCGTCGGGGACCTCGTCCTCGGGGTAGATCGCCTCGACCGGGCACTCGGGTTCGCAGGCGCCGCAGTCTATGCACTCCTCGGGGTTGATCATGAAGTGATCCCCCGCGTCGTAGATGCAGTCGACCGGGCAAACCTCTACACAACTCTGGTCTTTGGTGCCGATACACGGCTCGGTAATCACGTAGGTCATACGGGTGCTCCTCTCAAAGCCTGTCGCCGCTCTCTGACGGCTTTATACCAGCCAGCTTCAAGGCGCAACACCCACCGTTGACCCGTATCATCGCCGCCCATGACCCCGGTCATCGAGACGTGTGATCCATATCAAATACCCAGCAGAACGGCGTTCTATTGGGAAAGATTCTCAGGTTCTAAAGCGGGATCTGGAGGTCTTGCTCTCTGAGCTGCGTGGCTCCGGGCTTCGGGCTGCGGGCGTCAGGAAGGTTGGATCGAGGGTACAACCAGCCCCAAGTTCCCGAAGCCCGTTGTCAGGTACGGGCGCGGAGCTCTGCGGGCCTGAGGATGGTTATGGTTCTGGCGCCCTGCAGCTCGAGGATGCCCTCCCTGGCGAGCCGGGAGAGGGCGCGCGAGAGGGCTTCGCGCGAGATACCGGTAGCCTCGGCCATCTCCTGGCGCGAGAGGGAGGGCTCGAAGACGACGCCCCGCTTGGTGACCCTGCCCTCCTCTGTTGCGAGGTTGAGGAGCATGCGCGCGACCCGCTGGGGCGCGCTGTGGAAGACCAGGTCGCCGACCAGGTCTTCGAGCTCGCGGTTGCGGGAGGCCAGGACCCTGGCGAGCCGAAGGGCGCCTTCGGGGAAGCGGGCCATCACCTCGACCAGGTCGTCCCGGAAGACGGCGTAGAGCACGCAGTCGGTAAGGGCTGCGGCTCCTCCGGTCTGGGGCCTGCCTTCGAGCGCCGCCGCGAGGCCGAGCACGGAGCCGTCGCCGACCACGCCGAGGATCTGGTCGCGCGCCTTGGGACCGCCGGACGAGCGGTAGATCTTCGCGCGTCCCTCGCGCATGAAGTAGACGGCGCCCGAGGGCTCGCCTTCCCTGTAGAGGGTTGTGCCGGCTCCGATCTCGAGCACCTCGGCGGCGATGGCCAGCGCGTGGAAGAAGTCTTCTTCGAGCCCATCTAGGAACTCGAACTCCCGAAACCCCTCGAGCTTGGTCAGGTGCTCGACCGCGCGGCAACGCGCCCCCGGCAGCCGCGCCCAGGAAGGAGGCGCGTTCTCACCGTACACGCTCTGCCTCCATTGCTGGTCGCGCATCCACGAACCCTTTATACGCTAAGTGGCGAAGGTTTGCTATTAGACAAGCCACACTCCGTGTCCTCCGCTACCCCCGAAAACGCCAGTGATCTCCAGGTGCCAGTCTGGGCGGAGACAAACGTCGAGCCACACCAGCTCGTGGTCGCCGTCTCGCGCATCTTCGCGAGGGCACGGACTCGCGGCGACAAGATCTCGCGATGATTCGAAACAGGGTGCAAAGACCAGGCCGAGGTACGCTCGCGGGCGCTCTATTGCCCGCTTCGCGCCTATCTTGAGAACCCATTCACATCCGGCGCCAGGACTTCGCTTTTCACTATGTGGTTTTTGCATATAATCAGATTGTATTTAGTGTCGTTGTTTGAGACGGAGGTATGTATGACCCTCACCAAGCGCATCAAGCGTCTCTGGACCCAGTTGACCACCGAGGAGTACTTCGACGAGCACGGTTCGCTCGGGAGGCGCGGGGTGGTGCGCAGGTCTTTTCGCGCGTAGCAAGCTAGCGTCTTGGGCCGGGGCGCAGTGTGCGTCCCGGCCCTCAGACCTTCTGGATCCGTCCTTGCGGCCGAGCGGCTAGCTGGAGCCGACCCCGAATAAGTTAGTTCCCGAGCCTCCTCGCGCGGCGTCATCCGGGAAACCCACCAACTTGCGCTCGCAGTTGTCGGCCACCTGGTCCAGACCCTTGTCCCGGAAGACGGTGTCTCGTCCAGGGCCGCAGCGCACTATCTCCTTCGTTACCTTCCCGAACTCGGTGCCCCTCTGGGCAACTATGATGGTGTCGTCGCCGTCGTTGCCGGAGACACGGTCCACGCCGCCCTGAGCGAAACCGCCGAACACGTCGTCGTCGCCTTCGCCTCCGGAAACGATGTCGGTGCTCTTGTCGGGGAAGGATAGACTGGTCTCTCGCTCCTCCCCGCCCCACACCAAGTCATCGTCGCCGGGACCGCCAGAGACCCTGTCGGCCCCCACGCCTCCGGTCATCTCATCCTCACCGGCGTCGCCGTTCAGGGTGTCGTCGCCACCGCGGCCCTCCATCCTGTCGGAATCGGTAGTGCCGTTGATGGTGTCGCGCTGCGGAGTACCGATACAGGTTTCGTCGGCGACGCAGTCGATTGTGGCGGCGATGGCCATCCCGCTGGCCATCGTCAGGGAAACGACAACCGCCGCGAACAGGATCGCTCCTCGTCTCATCTCGTTGCCTCCTCGTCTTCGCTTGTTTCTGACACTCCTACCTTCTCGCAAGCAATGAAGCAGCGCATCGGACCAAAGAAGCGAACGCCCTACGACTTTGGTCGCGCTCCAGAGAGGGCGCGGCCCGGGGCAGAGCCCCGCTGCGAACTGCCCGGACAGTCGCGAAGATAAGTAGCCAGGATAAGTAACCTTACGCATGCGCTTTCGTCTCTCGGGGCCTAGGCTGTCTCCGTCGAATGCAACCGAAGTAGAGGAGGCAGAAGTACCATGTTGAGGAACGCGGCAAGCTAAGGCGATCTGGTTTGCCAAGGGGATGGCCCTGTTCTGGGGGGCGGCGTTGACGCTGGCGCTGGTGTTCGGGGCGGCGTCGATGGCGCTCGGGGACAACGGAGGCAACTTCATCCTCGGCCGGGTCAACACGGCCACCGACCTCACGAGGCTTGCCAGCAACGTGAACGGCGCGGCCATGCAGATCGTAAACACCAACGCAGGGGCAAACGACAACGCCCTCAACCTGCAGGTGCAGCCCGGGGAGGCCCCCTTGCGCGTCAACTCCGACGCGAAGGTCGGCAACCTGAATGCGGACAAGCTGGACAACCTGGAACCCGCCCAAATAGAGAGCGTGAAGGCCTACGCTTACGTGGATCCGAACGGCGGTCCGGGTGGCGCTCCTGCCTTTGTTGCCCCTCAGGTCGACGGGTTCACGTCCGTCGAACGCGATGCTACGGGCGACTACTGCCTGAGGGCGCCTGGCCTGAACCCGGCCAACAGGGCAGCGTTGGTCTCGGTCGATTTCAGGGAGACCGCTCGGCCCGAAACCCTCGCGTCGGCGCTTAACGATCCCGACGGGTGCGATGGAGGCAGGTTCCGGGTCGTGACCGAGCGGTTGGTGCTCTCTAACGGCACTCTGGATGAAGAGGCTGCAGACTCCGTAGCCTTCGTCATCGCCGTTCTGTAAGGAACCTGGACATCCTGGGTTGGGCCCCGGCCTCCGCCGGGGTTCGCCCTCCTCAAGCACACCGGGCAGCAGTCGGCACCGGGGCGCCTATCGCAAGACCTGGCCACAACGCAGCAACCACTAAGCCAGCTTCACGTCTGAGGTGGCGGGGCCTTCCTCGCTCGATGCGGTCGTGGTACGTGGCGGGGATGGGATCTCGCTTCCCCGCACGTGTATTTCTGCCCCTGCTGGCACGCATAACTAGTGTAGGAGGGTTCTGTCCCACCGACCAGGGAGACGGCATGCAGAAGAACGTGAGGATGCTAGTTTCTACACCGTCGGCCGCGACACTGGCACCGCCCGCTTCGATGGGCGAGATGGCGCGGTTGATCCGGCCCACCGCGAGGATCGTATCTCGTACTTATGGTAGCAGTCATGTTCCGCCTGGCCCCGGCCCGGAGCGTCTGGGGCTGAACACAGGGCCCCCGGTTATCTAGTCAATTTTGGAGGATGGCGGCTCTTCCGCACGACGCGGGAAGCTCGCCAGGCCACCGCGGCGAAAGGATCCCAGGCTTGGCTCGCGTGATGATCGACTGTCCGGCGACCGGCAACCCGGTCTCCACCGGTATGAACCTCTCGGACAAGGCGTTGGAGCGGCTCTTCGTCGTCGGCAACATAATGTGGAGCTGTCCGGAATGCGGGCAGCGACACGTGTGGGGCAAGGAAGACGCCTACCTGCAGAAAAGCGTCGGCGCGAGCCACGATAGGACGTAAGGGGCCCTGGAGCCGGGGTCGTCTATGGGCGGATGTATGCCCTGCACTAGCCGTGGTCCGCGGCGCCCGTCGCAGAAGGCCGCCTAGAGGAACCGGAAAACGGGCTACGCCGCGTCTCGGAGTAGCGCTGCCTGACCAGACGAAAACCAGGGGAGCGTTCCCGGCGGACCGTTCTGCCGGGAACCGCTCGCGCCCGTATCCGGCAACGCGCTATCCTGAAACCGGCCAAAGATAATCATTCTGAGTGATGTGCTCCTTCCTGTCGCAACGCAGCGATAAACCTGCCATCGGAACGCGGCGCCGGCCCTAGCGGAACGGCCCGCGCCTCCTGACGTTAGTCAGCAGCACGAGGAAATTGAGCGTCGATAGTTTGTCGTCCGAAACCCTTCTGGACAAGAGTCTGCACCACGCATGATCACCTTCCGCCGCCCACCCTTCCTCAAGAATGCACGAGCCGCAGTCGTCCCAGCGTGAGCGCTTGGCCGGAGCAAGTCGTAGGTTGGGTGGCGCTCTTCGTGCGCGGCGTCCTCTGGCGGGTGTGCCGGTACTCACCCCTGCCGGTCATCGCTGGGGAATTCGCTGGATCTAGCCCATTTGAGGTATGTGCTTCTGGATACAAGAGCGCTAAGCTACTTCCCAGCGGGGCATGGGTTTGTTTCTCTCTTCTGCTCTGCTGAAGGGAGGCAAGATGGGGAAGCAAGTTTTGCCGGCACCTGCAACGACCTTTGCGGTGCTGCTCGTATGCGGGGCGACGTTCGCACTGGCCGTGGTTGCTCTGCCCATGAACGATGGGGTAAGGCGATGAGGAGGTCTGGCGTGTTGTTGGCGGCGGTCGGCAGGCACCCCCTCATGGTGGGCGGACTCTCTGTGCTGGTGCTCCTCTTGACGCTGCTCTACGCGAGCACGGCACGGGCCGCACCCCACACCGCGACCAACACCAACGACTCAGGGCCTGGTTCCCTGAGGGCCGCCATGTCTAGGGCCGACTCCGCCGCGGGGGCGGACGAGATAAGGTTCGCCCCCGGCGTCAGCGGCACCATAACCCTCGGCTCCCGATTGCCCACCGTCACGGACCCAGCAGGGCTGTCCATAAACGGCGGAGGGGACGTGACGGTGAGCGGCAACGACGAGGTGGGGATCTTGCTGGTGAGCAATGGCGCGAAGCTGGACCTCAGCAATCTGACCGTCGCGGACGGCGTAGGCGCCGCAATCCTAAACTTTGGAACCCTCACGGTGACAGGCAGCACCCTCTCCCGAAACAGCTCCACGGGCCAGGGCGGCGGCATCTCTGGCTATGGCGACCTTACCGTGACGAGCAGCACCTTCTCCCACAACAGCGCTTTGAATGGCGGTGGCATCGGCAGCGACGGAATGCTTAGGGTGGCAAACAGCACCTTCTCCAACAATAGCGCCGGCACCTGCGGAGGTGCCATCTACAACGGCTTGGATGATGAGGGCGCGCTCGATACGGTGACGAACACCACCTTCTCTGCCAACGGCGGCCCTCGCGGGCCTCAAGGCGGCGCTATCTGCCACGGCTACGGGACGCTTAGGGTCACGAACAGCACCTTCTTCAACAACAACGCCGACCAGGGTGGCGGCATCGTCACCGGCTGGCCCGCGGTTCTTACGGTGACGAGCAGCACCTTCTCCCGCAACAGCGCCCGCGATGCCGGCGGCGGCATAGCTAACTATGGAGACCTTACGGTAACGAACGGCACGATCTCCGCCAACAGCGCTCCCGTTGGGGGCGGCATCCACACCTACTCCACAGCACGGCTGCGCAATACGATACTGGCCGGCAGCGTTGGTGGCAGCAATTGTTCCGCCCACCCTAGCCTCAGGTTCGTCGACGGCGGCTTCAACGTAGACAGCGGCACTTCCTGCGGCTTCACGCGAGCCAACAGGTCCCTCCCGTCCACCAACCCCCTCCTGGACCCCGCGGGCACCGAAGACAACGGGGGTCCTACCGAGACCATAGCCCTCAGGCCCGGTAGCCCTGCGGTGGGCTTGGTAGCCAAAGCCGCCTGCCCGCCCCCCGCAACGGATCAGCGGGGCGTGAAGCGCCCGCAGGGGGCAGCATGCGACTCCGGGGCGTTCGAGCTTCGGAGACCCCGAGCCCGTTGAGCGCCCGGGCGCGCGGAGACGCTGTCTGATAATTGTTAGCCAGGGGCCACACGCCTCATAGCGAGGCGTGTCATCGCCGCATAGACGAACACCCCTGAGCTCTCCAGCCCGCCCGGGCGTACCGGCATCCGGACGTGAGCATTCCTCTCGAAACCCGTCAAAGATAGTCAGTTTGGGGGATGTGGCCTGCCTGGAGAGGGTATACACTGCGGCGGCCGCGTGGGGCAACTGGGATCCGTTTTCTGCCCAGGAAGGATAGGAAGTGCCATTAAGGTAACGGTTGTGTTGCTGGCTTCTGTGGTCTCGGCCGTGCTGCTGGCGAGCGCGGTGGTGATGGCGCAGAACGCTCCCCCCGAAGATGCCAGACCCAACATCCTGTTCATACTGACGGACGACCTGGACGTTGGCACCTACGAGAGGGCGATGCCCCGCACCCAGGCGCTGATAGAGGACGAGGGGATCCGGTTCGACAACGCCACCTACTCGATGACCGCGTGCTGCCCCTCGAGGGCTTCGATCCTGCGCGGGCAGTACACCCACAACACCATGGTGTACGGCAACGAGCCGCCCAACGGGGGCTTCGAGACGTTCGCAGCGCGCGGGCTGAACGACGACACCTACGCCACCAAGATAAACGCGCAGGGCTACAAGACCGCCTACATGGGCAAGTACCTGAACGGCTACCCGGCCAGGGGAAAGCTGGACGAGGACGAGTACTACAGGCCCCCCGGTTGGGACACCTGGTACGGCTCCACCAAGAACATCTCGGACTCGCAGTTCATCACCAACCGCGGGCTGGTTCAGAACCCGGACGGGGCCCACGATCAGGTGGTGGGCGACCGGTTCGCCGAATGGCTCAGGAGCGCCGCCAGAGAGGACGGCCCCTTTCTCGGGGCGGTCAACTTCCACGCGCCGCACGCGCCGGCGTGGTCGCCCGACCGCTTCCGCAACCGCTTCGACACCGCGCCGCTGCCGACGCCGCCAAGCTTCGACGAGATCGACCTCTCGGACAAGCCCCCCTACGTCCGCAGGAACGACCGCATCTCGGCGCGCGAGCAGCGCCAGCTCACCGTCTGGCACCGCGAGAGGCTCAGGAGCGCGGCCTACGCCGACGCCCGCATAGCGCAGCTGATCGGCATCCTCCGCTCGTCCGGAGACCTGGGCAACACCTACGTCGTGTTCTACTCGGACAACGGCTACCACCTCGGCCAGCACAGGCTCCAGGCACACAACAATGGCGGCAAGGCCACCCCGTACATCGAGGACGCGAGGTTCCCGATCCTGGTCCGGGGCCCTGGCATAGCGCCCGGACAGACCTCGCGGGCCATGGTGCAGAACCTGGACCTGCGGCCCACGTTCGAGGACATGGCCAACGCCACGACCCCGGGCTACGTGGACGGCCGGAGCTTCCTCGACACCGCCACGACCGGGGACCCCTTCCCCAGGCAGTTCGCCTACTCGGAGAGGCTCGGAGACCAGCAGGGATGGCGCGCGGTCTACACCGCCGACACCGCCTACCACGCGAACTTCGGGGGTTTCGCCGAGATGTACGACCTGTCCCGCGACCCCTGGCAACTGGACGGCACGACCGACGCGCTCGAAGCCCCACGCGTCGACGCGCATGTAGAAGCGCTGACCAGTTACCGGACATGCCAGGCCGAGTCGTGCAGGCAGGCGGGTAGGTAGCCTTCGGCTTCCTAGCACGCTCCCTCCGGTCGCTTGTCAGCACGCCGCACCCTCGGCCTCGCCTCCAGGGGACGGCTCCTCAGCTTGTCGGTGCGAGGAGTAGCCGATAAGCTGAAAGCGAGGCTGGCGAAGCCGGCCGATGCGTGCTGACAAACGAGGCAAGCAACGCCTGCCGATGTGTGCTGACAAGCGGAGCCCGACGCAGTCGGGCGTAGCGTGCTGACAAGCCTGCGACCGAAGGGAGCCGGCGTGCTCGAAGACAGAGTGGCTTTGATCACCGGTGCGAGCCAGGGCCTGGGGCGGGCGCTCGCGCTCGCCTTCGCGCGGGAGGGGGCGCGCGTCGCGATGAACGCCCGCAGCGAGGAGAGCATCCGCCCGGTCGCGGACGAGGCCGAGTCCCTGGGCGCGGAGGTACTGGCCCTGGCCGCGGACGTCTCCAGGAGCGCGGACGTCGAGAGGCTGGTCGCGGCGGTGGCCGATCGTTTCGGCAGGATCGACGTGCTCGTCAACAACGCCGGGGTGCTGGGCCCGCGGGTCCGGATCGAGGACTACCCCGAGGACGAGTGGCGGCGGGTCCTGGACGCGAACCTCACGGGGCTATTCCTGGTCACCAGGGCGGCGATCCCCCACATGCCCGAGGGGGCTTCCATCATCAACCTCGTCAGCGGGGTCAGCATCGAGGGCAGGGACGGTTGGGGCGCCTACTCCGTGAGCAAGTTCGGCGTGGAGGGTCTAACCCAGATCCTGGCCGCCGAGCTGGAGGAGCGCGGCATCCGGGCGAACGCCGTAGACCCGGGCGGGATGCGCACGGACATGCGCGCGGCCGCCTACCCCGAGGAGGACCCGATGACGCGCATAACCCCGGAGGAGAACACGGACGTCTTCCTGTACCTGGCCTCGGACGAGTCGAGGGGCGTCACCGGCCAGCGCCTCAAAGCACAGTGATCTGAATTAGGAATTATGAGTTTGGAATGTGGAATTGGGGTTCGGGGGCCTGTCGTGGAGGCGGGAAGGCTTCCTTGGGCTCGGTCGAGGGTCGCAACCCGTCGCCTCGGTAATTCCTCATTCCTCATTCCGAACTCATAATTCGCTCAGGCGCTCTTTTCCGTCGTATCGGTTAGCTCGGCCTGGATCAGGAGCCGCTGCGAGTAGTCGGGCAGGGTGCAGGTCTGGAGGGTGAGGACGTTCCTGCCCGGCACGGGTTCGGTCACGGAGAGGTCGGTGGGGCTGACGGTGAACTCCTTGGTCACCTTGTAGGTGTACCTGGTGCCTTCGGTGTCGGTGACGTAGATATCGTCGCCCTTCTGGAGCTTGTTGAGGTCGAAGAAGGCAAGGAAGCTGTCGGTCCTGGGGTAGCCGAGGCGGTGTCCGGCCATGTACACGTTAGCCTCCTCGTCCCACGGGAAGCCGGTGCCGGCGAGGTGGATGGCGGCGTGATCCCCGAGGGCGCCCTTTAGCGCCTGGGCGTTGTTGCCCGGAACGGTCGGCACGGTGTCTTCGTTTATCTGGGACATCTTGGGAACGGTCAGCTTGAGGGTCTTGTCCGTCGGCCCGGTCACGTCGGCGCCTTCTTCGGTGTCGAGCCTGGGGACGTTGAAGCCGCCCGGGTCGGAGCCGTTGGTGGCGGCGCTGTCGAGGCTGCCAGCCAGGAAGAAGGAGGCTATAAGCGCGGCGCCGGCCGCAATCATGACCAGGCTGAGCACCCACGAGACGACGTTCTTGGTTCGCGACTTCTTCATTGGACCACGAAAAGTGTAACACGGGGCCAGACGCATTCATGGGTCTGGCCCATGCAACGAAGGAATGCTGCCCCGCCCTAGCGCTCTGTCGGGAGATCCTCTCGCATCCCCCACTCGTTCCACGAACCGTCGTAGTTGGCGAGGTTCTTGTGGCCGAGCCGGTGCAGCACGAAGAGCGGTACCGTGGCCGCGACGCCGCCGTTGCAGTAGGCGACGACGGGCTCGTCTTCGCCCTCAGGCACGCCGGCCTCGCGCAGCATCGCGGCCAGCTCCTCGTCGGAGCGGAAGGTGCCCTCGTCGGGGTCGAAGAGGCTGTCCGAGTGGAGGTGCGCTGCCCCCGGGATGTGTCCGGGACGCGCCTCGCCCCGCGTCATGGCGCCGGTGTACTGGTCCTCGTCCCTGGCGTCCAGGATCAGGGCCCCGCGGCCGCCGGCGTCGAGCACCTCTTCCGCCTGCTTGCGCCACTCGGGACGGGGCCGCGGCGTGAACGAGGCGGGCCGCGGCTCGGGGACCCGGGTGGTCGTCGGACGGCCCTCGGAGATCCACTTGTTCCAGCCGCCGTCGAGCACCGAGACGCGGTCGTGGCCGTGGTATGTCAGGGCCCACCACAGGCGCGTCGCGAACTGGCCGCCCGTGTGGTCGTAGACGACGACGTGCGCGTCGTCCCCGACGCCGAGGGAACCCATGAGGCGCGCGAAGCGCTCGGGCGGGGCGATCTGCACGGATACCGGGTCGTCCGGGTCGATTATGTCGGTGGTCCAGTCGACGTAGACCGCGCCAGGGATGTGATCCTCGTCGTACTCGTCCGGGGCTCCCACGTAGTCGGCCTTCTGGCGGCCACCTCCCAGGTCGGTCTTCTTGACGTAGCCCCGGATGTCGACAACCCGCACGTCGGGGTCGTCGAGGTGGTCGGCGAGCCAGTCCGTGGTCGCGAGGGGGTCGTGCTCGTTGGTCATGTCGTCTTCTCCCGTTCAGAGGTGGTGGGCGGCGGATGTCCCGCCTCGGCTCGCTACCCGCTGTCCTCGAAGAGGCCGTGCTCGCGGGCGTAGGCCCGCGCGAGCTCGCGGGCACCCTCCCTGTCGTCCTTGCCGAGGCGGCCCTCGATGACCTCATCCTGCAGGTGGTCTTTCAGGACCCCGATCCAGGGCCCAGGCCCGCGCCCGAAAAGGCGCATGAGGTCGTTACCGTCGATCGGGCTCTGCAGCCTCTCGACGGCGTCCTCGGCCCGGATCTCGTCGACCCTCTCCTTGAGGCTGCGCCAGGACTCTTCGGCGATGCGCCTGCGCCTGGGGGCGCTGCCGGTGATGTCGGCGCGGGCGAGCCTGAGGAGCATTTCCACGTCGGTCAGGGTCCTATCGCCCCGCGCGAGGTGGGCGTCCCGGATAAAGCGCCTGACGGCCGAGTCGGACCAGGGGTCCCTGCTCGCGGCGTACCCGTAGGGGCGCATGTGGTTGGCTACGAGGTGTGCGACGGCGTCCACGTCGTCCCTGGGGTATGCGAGGCGGCGCATCGCCCGGCGCGCTATGCCCGCGCCCACGTTCTCGTGGCCGTAGAAGTGGATCCTCGTAGGCACCGTCCTGCCGCCGCAGCTCTCGCACTCGCCCTCATCGGCCGTCTTGCGCAGGCTCTTGTCTCCGCAGTAGGTGCAGCGGTGCTCGTAGACCAGGGTGCGAGGCTTCCCAATGTCGTGGAAAAAGGCAGCCTTGCGCAGGATGGAGAAGCCCCACGCGGTCATGCCGGGATCCCGGTCGATGCTCGAGACCACGATCAGGGTGTGCTCGAAGACGTCCTTGTGGTGCAGCTCGGCTTCCTGCTCGACGTTCACCGTCTCCATGAACTCGGGCACGACGTAGGGCATCAGGCCGAGGCGCACGAGGGTCCTTAGACCCCCGGCGACGTTCCGGGAGAGCAGGATCTTCTCGAACTCGTCCCTGATGCGCTCGGCCGAGATGCTCTCGAGCCAGTGCGCGTTCTCCCCGATGGCGGCCTCGAGATCCGGCGTCATGGCGAATGGCTTCTCGGTCGTGCCCAGCGTCGCCTCGAAACGAACGGCCCGCAGCATCCGCAAGGGGTCGTCGCGCATCCGGTCCAGCGGGTCGCCGACCGGACGTATAACGCCGCGCTCCAGGTCCTTGCGTCCCTCGAAGGGGTCGAGGATCTCACCGCCCAGGGCGTCGGCCGCGATCGCGTTGATCGTGAAGTCCCTGCGCGCGAGGTCCCCCTCGAGGCTGTCCCCGAAGGTAACCTCGGGGTGCCTGCTGCCCCGCGCGTACAGGTCGGTCCGGTACGTCGTGACTTCCACGGCGTAGCCGCCGACCTCGGCCCCGATGGTCCCGAAGCGCTCCCCGACCGTCCACAGGTGCTCGGCGTGCGGCCCGAGGAGACGTTTGATCTCGCGCGGGTGCGCGTCCGTCGCCGCGTCGGCGTCCGGGTGTTCACGGCCAATCATCGCGTCCCGCACGTACCCCCCGACCAGGTGCAGCTCGTGCCCCGCATCCCGAAACCCTTCGCCCAACCGCGCGATCGGCCCAGGCACGTCCAGCTGTTTGAGGTCAGAGATCATCTTCACCAAGATTCTAGTACGCGACGTCTGACGCTTCAGGTTTCGGGCATCGGGTTCCGAAATCGGACGAGTTCCCGCGCCACGACCCCTGAGGTCCGCAGCCTACTAGTTCGAGTTGATCGCGGCTTCGCGGGACGGGAAGATGTCGAAGTAGTCCCCGAATCCGGTCACGCTGAAGATGCGTTCGACGGGCTTGGAGGGGGCTGCCAGGCGGAGCGATTTGCCCTGCTTTTGCAGGGAGTCCTTGGCGCGCATGAGGGCGGAGAGCGCGGTGGAGTCCATGAACGCCACGCCCCGCATATCCAGGATCACGGTGCCATCCGCGTCGGCGGCGCGCTCTATCGCGTACTGGACCCTTGGGGCTGTGTGCAGGTCAACCTCGCCCTGCACCGAGATGACGGAGTAGGCGTCGGCGTGCTCGTCTATGCTGACCTCGAAGTCCATGCCGGTCCTTGTTCCCCTCTTTTCGCAAAGCGGCGCAGCCCCAGGATATTAACTCAGGCTTCGCGGCCGGTAAACCGCCCGTTCTACGCGGTTAAGGCCCGCTTTCTGTTAACATCCGGGCGATGGAGCGTAGAGAATCAGCAGACCGGGTGGCGGTCTTCGTCGACGGGGCGAACCTGTACCACTCGATCAAGAACTACTACAAGGGCATCCTCGACTACGATCGGCTACTCGCGGCGGCCGTGGGGGAGCGCAGGCTGCTGCGGGCCACCTTTTACATAGTCGAGAAGCACGAAGTGGACGAGTCGCAGAGCGCCACCTCGACCCGGTCTTTCGTCTACAACCTCAACAAATTCGGCTACAAGGTGCGGTCCAAGCCCCTGATCGTGCACGAAACCTTCAACGCCGAGGGCGAGCGGACGGTCTCGCACAAGGGCGACTGGGACATTGGCATCGTCGTGGACATGATGCGCCTTGCTGGCCACGCCGACGCCTACGTCCTCGTCTCGGGGGACGGGGACTACGTCGAGGCCGTCGAGTACCTCCAGAGCGAGATGGGTATCCGGGTCGAGGTCATTAGCGCGGCCCAGTGCACCTCCCAGGCCCTGCTGGACGTCTGCGACAAACACACGGACCTTGCGGACATCCCGGACCTCTTCCGTCACAAGACCCCAGGCGCGCACCACTCGGCCGTAGGTTAGGCAGCCCGCTCCAGCGGGCTTCGCTTTCGGCAAAAGGCTTCTCCTAGCACCTCCAAGCTGACAAGCTGGCGAAGCAGGCGTGCCAGGGAGCCTACGGCTCCCCGATCACGCGCACCTCGGACTCGAGCTCCACCCCGAGCCTCTCGCGGACCGTCTCGCGCACCAGCTCGATCAGCTTCAGGGCATCCTCGGCCGTTCCGCCGCCCAGGTTGACGAGGTAGTTGGCATGAACGGGCGAGACCTCTATCTGGCCCACCCTCGTCCCCTTGAGACCGGCGGCTTCTATGACGCGACCTGGGAAGTCTCCCGCGGGACGCTTGAAGGTCGAGCCGCAGCTAGGCTTGCTTGGCGAGCCGTTCATGCGCTGCGTCCTGAACTCCTTTATGCGGGCCTTGAGCGTGCCGGGATCGCCTGGCCGCAGGGTATACCCCGCCCGCAAGACGACCCAGTCCGGATGATCGTGCAGGACGCTACGCCGGTAGGAGAGACGCAGGGACGTTGCGTGCGACGTCCGCGCGTTCTGCATCCTGACCACCTCGCCATCTCGGAGGACGTCTGCCCAGTCGAGGACGTCTCTGGTCTCGCCGCCGTAGGCGCCTGCGTTCATGTACACGGCGCCCCCCACCGTCCCCGGGATGCCGGTCGCGAACTCGAGACCGGCCAGGCCGCTGCCCGCCGTCTTGTTGGCGAGAACGGGGTAGAGGACGCCGGCCTCGGCGACGACGGTGAGGCCATCTATCTCGACGTCGGTCAGCGCCTTGGCGAGCCTGATGGTCAGGCCCCTGACGCCCCGGTCGCGCACCAGCACGTTGGTCCCGCCGCCCAGCACGGTCACGGGGACGCTGTGCTCGCGCGCTTTTTTCACGGCCTCGAGGAGCTCGTCCAGGTCCGTGGGCTCGAGTAGCGCGTCGGCGGGACCCCCGATCTTCCACGCCGTATAGCGCTTGAGCGGCTCGTCGAACTTGGCGGTGGGAAAGAGCCGTTGTAAAGTGCTCACGTGCACGGGGCGGAATATAGAGTACGCGGCGGCGGCTTGCAGGGATCCGGTTGTCAGCGGGGCTGACCATATCGGAGCTGCAGCGGCAGGTGAGGGCGCTCAAGGGCGCCAAGGGCTTCGACATCACCCTGGAACAGAGGCTCGCGTACCTGACGAGCGAGGTCGGGGAGGTTGCGCGGGAGGTTCTGGAGCTCTCGCGCGACAGGAACCGGGACGTCGGCAAGATGGACGCCGCCGGCGTGGAGGCCGTCAAGGAGAGGCTCGGAATGGAGATATACGACGTGATCTGGAACCTCCTGGACCTGGCGGAGCTGGCCGGCGTTGACCTCGACGAGGCATTCCGGAAGAAGGCAGGCCTGAACGAGGGCAGGGAGTGGCGATGATGAAGGCGATGGCGCTCGCTGCCGGCAAGGGCACAAGGCTCTTCCCCCTGACCGGCGAGATCCCCAAACCGATGGCCCCGGTCGTCGACACCCCGATCATCGAGCACATATTCGGCCTGCTAAGGCGCCACGGGGTGCGGGAGGTCAACGTCAACGTCCACTACCTGGCCGACGCCCTGCTCGCGGCCTACGGCGAGACCTCGGACAGGGACGGCATGACGGTCAACCTCAGCCGCGAGGAGGAGCTCAAGGGCACCGCGGGCGGAGTCAAGCGCCTGGCGGAGAGGTTCGACGACACCTTCGTCGTCGTCTCGGGCGACGCCCTCACGGACATAGACATCGGGGAACTCGTCGCCTTCCACCAGGAGAAGGGGGCCCTCGCGACCATAGCGCTCCACAGGGTCTACGACACCTCGGAGTTCGGCGTGGTCGAGGTGGACGAGGACGGCGGCATCCTGGGCTTCCAGGAGAAGCCCGCGCCCGAGGAGGCGATCAGCACCCTTGCCAACACCGGGATCTACGTCCTGGAGCCGCGCGCCCTCGACTACGTGCCGGAGGACGCATTCTTCGACTTCGCCCAGGATGTCTTCCCGAGGTTCCTGGAGAACGGGGAGCGGTTCGTGGGCTACCAGGACGACTTCTACTGGTCGGACATCGGGACGCTGCAGGCCTACCGCCAGGCCCAGTACGACGTGCTATCCGGCAGGGTGGGGGTCGAGATCCCCGGCCAGAAGCGCGGGGACGGGCTGTGGGTCGGGGAGGACGCCCAGATACACCCCTCCGCCACCATCGAGGGCCACGTGCTCGTCGGAAGGGACGCGGTCGTCGGGCGCGGCGTGACGCTCTCGGGGGACGTGACGGTTGGGACGGACGTCTGGATCCGGCCCGGCGCCACCATCAAGCGGAGCATCCTACTGCCGGGCGCGAGCGTGGGCGACGGCGCCTACCTCGAAGATTGCATCGTCGGCCACGGCTACGACGTGCGCCCGGGCGAGACGATCCGGGGCGGCGCGTTGATCCGACGTTCGTAGGGAGGCGGTGAGGACGACCCGGCGGGTCGTCCCTACGATTCCTTCGGCTTCACGAGGCGGTAACCGAAGCCCCTCACGGTCTCGATAAGCTGCGGGGCCGCCGGGTTGTCGCCGAGCTTGTTGCGCAGGCGCTGGACGTAGACGTTCACGGTGCGCTCGTCTATGTACTCGTCCTCGCCCCAGACCTGCCTCAGCAGGGCGTCGCGCGGGAAGACGCGGCCAGGGCTGCGGGCGAGCGTGTAGAGCAGCCTGAACTCGCGGGGAGAGAGCAGGATCTCCTTCTCCCCCTTGCGGACCAGGACCTGGTCCGGGTCTATCTCTAGCACGCCGACGAAGATCTTGCCCGAAGGCCCGTTCCCGACGAGCTCGCGCTTGCGGAAGATCTGCTTGACGCGCGCCACAAGCTCCCTCGGGTTGACCGGCGAGCGCATGTAGTAATCCGCCCCGAGTTCTATCCCGACGATGCGGTCCATCGTGTCCTCGTCGTGCAGCAGCGCCACGGTCGAGACGCCCGGTTTCTGGACGGCGGAGATCACCTGGAAGCCCCTCTCGTCCGGCAGCCGGTTGTCCACAACCGCCACCTCGAAATCCTGCCTGTCGGCCATCTGGCGCGCCTGCGAACCCGAGCCAGCCGGGATCACGCGCCACCCCTCGCTCGAGAGGGCGCGCCTCAGGTGTAACCGCTCCTCGTCATCCCCCACGACCAGCAGCACGGACCCGTTCAAAATCCTAAGCCAACCTCTATCCGCAAACGCTCGCCACTACAACCATGAGTATATCCACAAATGGGCCCCGTAGGGACCCCCGGAGGGCCGCCAACCTTGTGAGACTCACCCACCGGCGGTATCATAGGCGCTCCGATGCGCTCGTAGCTCAGCCGGATAGAGCGTCTGACTACGAATCAGAAGGTCGCAGGTTCGAGTCCTGCCGAGCGCGCCCCTAGAAGGCCTGCAAATTGTAGTTTTTCTCCTATCATGGGCCCCGCGCATCTCGGCCTACACCGCCGCTTGACCGCAATTTGACCGCAATATGCCGTCCGATGTGCGTGCAAGGCAGCAGATGTAAGTGTGGCGAAACGTCTCATGGTCGCCGACAAATAGTCCAAAGATAGGTTCATTATTTTTTGGACTCTATAGGAGTCGGTAGCGAGAGGGGACACACCAGTGCAGACGACTCTTTGAGCAGCGACCGGTAATAAAGGGTGTGGCCGATCAAGCGGGTCGCGATCAGCCTTACTGGCGGCGAAGTTATAGGTGATGTCCTGACCCAGAAGCTCCAGCTACGCTTCCGCTACCGGGTTCGTCCCCGGGATCTTCCTCTTCTTGCCCTCATTCAATGAACGTCCTAGAAGGGGCCTTCCCGGAAGTTCGCATCCAACATCCTGCATAGCCGCGGTCCTATGCGGCATGCACCCCCCACGACCGTACGGGGAGCGCATCTTCTTCACAATGCCCCGCAATAGGTACTACCATCCCCGCGTCCTGGCCCAGCTTCGCTAGGACCGCGGCCGAGCCTTGTTCACGAGTCGCGAAGTTGCGTAGCCCCAGACCAACGCCTATGAGCGTCCCTGGCTGAGACCGGCTGCCGGAGGGTATTTGTCGATCCTTCCCGAACCGTTGAGCGATCTTTCCCCTCACGCCATCCGACTTGGGCCGTGCCTGCGTATGCACGGTTGTAAACAAATGGGGTGGGGCGAATGATGTTCCGCCAAGGAAGGAGGAATGTGAGACGAGTAACTCTGTTGTTCATTGCGATTGGAGTAGCAATGCTCCTCGCCAGCGGGGTGGCTCTGGCAGCGACCTTCGATGGCACTCCTGGGCCTGACACCTTCGTTGGCACCAATGGCCCCGACGACATACGCGGTCGCGGCGGCAACGACAACCTCTCCGGCGCAGGCGGCATAGACCGCGTCCGCGGGGACGCAGGTAACGACTCGGTCTCCGGTGGCCCCGGCGGAACGCTCGATCGTCGCGAGGAAGTCAGGGGCGATGCTGGAAACGACGAGGTCTCTGGCGATGGTGGCGCCGACGAGGTTAGGGGCGACCTCGGCGACGACCGTATGCTCGGCGGGGGCGGCGCGGACTTCATACGCGCCGACGACGGTGGCATCGACCGGGTGAGCGCCGGTTCCGGAGATGACGTAATCGAGGCTCACGACGATCCGGGCATAGACACCATCAACTGCGGTGACGGCACCGATACGGTGGACTTCGACGGGGGAGTCGACGTGGTAGCAGCAAACTGCGAGAACATAGACCCGCACTAGCAGAGCGCGTCCTACCAGCGCGGCAAACCTGCGATCATTGGCCGGGGACCTACGGGGCTCCGGCCCTTCCTCTTGGCCTTATTCACCCAAGTGCGTGGAAGTCTAGTGTTCTCCGAAGTTCGCGCACGCAAGAAGGGCCGGAGCTCCTAGGAGCTCCGGCCCGCTTGTTCCTAGAGCGGCCTATCTCTGCTATTGCACCACCGCCCGAGGAGCCGAGAACTCCGAGGTGTTCGCCTCGACGGAGTTCGTGGCCGTCGCCGTTACCCTTTGCCCCGCAGGTACCGCCTGGGAGGGGACGAAGCTGAAGGCGACGTTGCCGTTGGAGTTGGTGCTCACCGCCTTGTTGCCGATGAACTTCTTGCCCTCGTTGCCCGAAGGGTTGGAGAAGAACTCGACCACGAAGGGATCCGCGGGGGTGCTGTTGAGCTTGGCCTGGATGGTGGTCGTGCCGCTCACGGTCTTGGCAGAGGGCACGACCGGCTTGTTCTGCAGGTCGTTGGGCCCGGAGTCGGGGTCGCTCGCGTCGTTGGCGGTGGCCCCCGCGGCGTTCTGGGTGCCGCCCACGAGGTCTATCCCGAGGCGACCGTTGGAGAAGATCGAGTTCCGAAGGATGTGGTTGCCCTCGGCATCGTCGCCGACGACGTTCACGCCGTCCCCTCCGTTGAAGGCTATGGTGTTGGGGGCACCGAAGGAGAAACCCCCGACGAAGTTCTCCGACGACGAGGAGATGCTAACGCCGTCGTTGTCGTTGCCCAGGGCGGTGGCCCCATCCATCTTGGTGCCTACGAGGTTGCCCTCGACCTCGACGTCCGTGTTGCCGCTGGGAACGATGTTGACGCCGTTGGCGCCGTTGGCGGAGATCAGGTTGCGCTGGAAGCGCGAGATGCCCCCTATGGAATTGTTCCCGCCGCTTGCGACCAGGTTGAGACCGTTGAAACGGTTGGGGCGCGCCGCGGTGCCCGAGGCGTCGGTGCCCAAGAAGTTGCCCTCGATCCTCACCCCCGAGGGCTCGCCGAGACCCGCGACGTCGTCGATCTCGATGCCGTTGGCGAAGCGCCCGATCGCCAGCCCCTGCACAGCAACGTCGTCGGCCACTATCTCGAGCCCGCTCCCTCCGCTGGTGCCGGCGCCGTCGAGCTGTATCAAGATCTTGGCGTTGGTGCCCTGGGCGAGCGTGTTGAGGCTCGCCCCCGGCTGGGAGTAGCCGTTTATGGTCACCGCTTCGGTGATCGGCGGTAACGCAGAGAACGGGGCGATGGTCTTCACTCCGGTCCCGCCGATGTTGAAGTTGATGGTATCGGCGCCGGGGGTGTTGTTGGCGTTGACGATCGCCTCGCGCAGGGTGCACCCGCCGACGCTACAGATGCCGTTGCCGCCATCTACGGTACTGTCGACGGTGAAGGTTGTGGCATAAGCGGGCTTGGCGGTGAGCATCAGCACCGCGGTCACGAGCATCGCCACCAACCCCACGACCATCATCCGGTTGCCGGCCGATCCGTCGGTATTAGCCTGCATCATCTCTCCTACTCCTTCGATCCGTTTGACTTTCAGGTTCGCTTTGCAGTATCGACGCGGAGGGGCGCGAGGGCATCGGCATAACGACCACTCTTTTCTCTAGGGCTTTGGTCGTATTCACCCGACGGCGTAGAAGGAGGGTTCTCGGAAGTACGCATAGCCCCGGTCCTGTGCGGCATGCATACCCGGCCGCCGTGGGTTGCCCGGGTACCCCACTACGGGTAAAGTCGAGGGCACGGTGGCGGCGGACCTTGGGCCGGGATTGGGAGGAACGAAAGACCAGAGAGATGATGGACGAGGAGCGGGGATCATGAGAAGGAGGATTGCGATGCGCAAGAAGCATTCTGCCTCAGAGAGGCAAGAGGCGATCGGGCGGGTGGCGATCGGACGGGCGGCGACCGGGGCCGCGGCGTTCGGGGCTCTGGCGGCGGGAGCGGGCGCGATCGGGGCTTTAGCGATCGGTGCCCTTGCGATCCGGGCCCTGGCGGTGAAGCGCGGCAGGATCGAGCGGCTCAACATCGAGGAGCTAGAGGTCGGACGGCTACGCGTGAGGGAGCTGGTCGTGGAGCAGGAGCAAACCCCACGGCAAGGCGCCTCGGTTCCGGCCTCGTGAGTAGCGCGCATACCTGGATCGCCGAGCGTAAGCAAACAGAACAAACAGAAGGAGAGAGATGAGCCCGCAGTCGCGGTTGGTGGCAGGCATCGTCCTGATCATCGTCCCCACGGTCGAGATCGGCGGGACGAGCATCCTCTCGCTGCTTATCGCCGATCCGGCCTACACCCAGAACGAGCTCAGGCAAGATCTCTGGCGAGCGGGGCACGCCCACGCGGGCGTGTGGCTGGTGCTCTCTTTGGTGGCCTTGCGCTACGTGGACGAGGCAACACTCTCTGAGGGGACGAGGTGGGTAGTGCGCCTCGCATTCCCGGTCGCCGCGGTCCTGATGGCGTTAGCCTTCTTCCTCTCGGTACTCTCCCCCGAGGCCACAGAACCCAACGCCATGATCTACCTGGCCTACGTTGCCGGGCTTTTGCTGGCGGTGGGGCTTTTGGTCCTTGGGGTCGGTCTCCTCCGGGGGCTTAGGACGGTGCGTGAGCCCGCTTAACATCCATACATCCATAGTGCGGTGATAGGGCTGGGATCCAAGACGTTGGGACTCCGGCCCTTGTTCTTGCCCTTATTCACCCGATTGCGTGGAATGCGCGTTCTCCGCAGTCTACTGGTGGTCGGGGTTCCGAGTTCCATTAAGATCACCTCATCGACTTAGATGAGAAGGGAACCCACTATGAAGCTGACGACCACCACGAACTCCTCGAGGAGAACGACATGACCGCTACCTACACCTTCGACGTCTTTTCCAGCCTCGACGGCTACGGCTCCTACGCCCCCCCGGGCGACTGGGGCGGCTACTGGGGCAAGCAAGGCCCCGATCTGCTGGACCACCGCCTTGCCCTGTTCGGCAACGAGCAGCGGATGGTCTTCGGCGCCACCACGTTCCGGCAGTTCGTTTCGATGCTAGCCTCGAGCACAGAGGATTCTGAGGTGCGTGACCCCTGGGTCACCCGGATGAGGAACATGCCGGCAACGGTGGTGTCGACGACGCTGGAAGGTCACCTCGACTGGCCAAACGCGACCGTCGTGAATGGCGACGCCGTCGACGTCGTCGCCCGCCTCAAGGAGGAGTCTGAGGTGCCGTTGCGCTCCCACGGCAGCCTGTCGATGAACCGGGCGCTGATGGCCGCCGGCCTCGTCGACCGTGTCCAGGTGACGATCTTCCCGGTCATCACCGGACAGACCGGAGTGGACCCGATCTTCCAGGGTGCGGCCGACTTCGACCTAGAGCTGATCGAGCACCGGACCCTCGACGGTCACACCCTGGAGCTCGTCTACCGACCCACCCTCCATTGACCCGTAAGGATTTCGAAGAGGATCACGGACGTGGGGGCCCACAACTCGGCGAGCAGCGCGACGAAGGCGGACGCGGTGAGCGCGTAGGGCGATCTCGGAAGGCTCTATTCACCGGAGTGCGTGGAATACGTGTTCTGCGAAATCCGTCCTACATCCCCCACTCCGAGAAGTAGCCCATGGCCTTGAGGCCCGCCGAGTCGGCATGCTTTCAGGAGAGGGCGAACGACGCTAGGCGGGTTCTCTCAGGGACTACCCGTCCTGCTCGGCGGGCCGGTAGGTGAGGACCACAACCCCAGAGGCGAACGTCTCCGTCCCCACGAGCCTCAAAGCCTTCGGCTCGCCCACCTCGCCGAGGAGGCGCTTGCCACCGCCCGCGAGGACGGGGGTGAGCCGCAGCCGGTACTCGTCGACGAGGTCGTGGCGTGCCAGCTCGTGGACGAGGTCGGCGCTGGCGAGCACCAGGACGTCCCCGCCGGGGCGCCGCTTGAGGTCGGAGACCGCTTCCATGAGATCTCCCTCTATCAACGTCGCATTCCACGCGAGGGGACCTTCCAGGGTAGTCGACACGACAAACTTGGGTATGGCGTTCATCCGGTCGGCCAGGCCGCTCCCGTCCTCGGCGGATGGCCAGTAGTCGGCGAAGCCCTCGTAGGTCGTCCGCCCCAGGAGTAAGGCGTCGCTGGCGAGTAGCTCATCGAGCGCCCACCTGTTGAACTCCTCGTCCGCGAACGGGAAGGCCCACCTCTCGGGCGCCCCCATGACGCCGTCGAGCGCCACCATAGACGACACGACTATCCTGCCCACTCCGATCCACTCCCTTCGCTTGGCATCAGACCCGAACGCTAGCCTCCTCTTGCGACAAGCGAAGCCTACAGGGAGTGCCGCGACAAGTGAAACGATTCGGGTTTCCCGCGACAAGTGAAACGATTCGGGTTTCCACAAAAGTGGGCGGCTCGCGGCGGTATTCACCCGAGTGCCTAGGAGAGGCGTTCTACGAACTTCGCGCTGAGGTGGTTCTGCGAAGTCCGATCCTCGAAACGCATTCCAGCCAGCAGATGCAACGTGCGGCACAACCTGCTACGCTGCCACCCGTAGGGAACGCGCTACCCGTGGCGTGGGGTAGAGGCTAGGAACTTCGTCCCGCAACAAGCGTGGGCACCCAGGGGACGTGGGGAGCCAGTGGTGCAACCGGCTACCGCTAGAGAGGCCTGTTAGGCCTCATGCGTGGTGGCCGGTTCCGCGTTGGTGTGCAGGCTCCCTGGAGGAGGAGAGCGATGAGGAGAGCGGTGCTGCTGGCGGCGACGATGGCTATCGTGGGGGTGCTGGCTGCCGATCCGGTGAACAGCAAGAACGCCCAGATCCTCACCTTCGATAGCCGAGCGTACTCCTAGGGCCGGGGCGAAACTTACGCGAAGCACAGGAGAACCAAGAAGACTTCTGTCCTGGCAGTGGACGGTAGAGGAAAGGACAACGCATGGATACACAAGCGCTCCCGCACCGCAGGCTAGCGCTTTTCGCGCTGGTCGCGGCCTTGGTGCTGGCCGTGCTGGCAGTGGCGATGGTCACGTCCCCCAGGGAGGCCTCGGCGGCAGCCCCCGAGCCGGTCGACACCACACCCTTCACGGTAGCAGGGGCGTGTGACTTCCCCGTACTCATCGAGGAGGGCGGCAAGGTGAAGGACATAGCGCTGCCCGGAGGGGACATCTTGAGGATCTTCCCCGCCGCTCGTAGCACCCTAACGAACCTGGAAGAGCCCTCCAACCAAGTGACGCTCCGCGGCGGGGGCAAGGGGCGCATTACGCTACCCCCGACCGCAGGCGGCGACCTGTTGGTGACGGTGGCCGGGCACAACGTCCTGGTGGTGCCGGGGGAGGGCATCTTCGAGGTGAGGAAGGCGACGTTCACCCTCGCCGCGCCGTACGATGTCGGGAGCGAGCTCACCGTCCTGGAGAGGAGGGGGAAGCTGATAGACCTGTGCGCGCGCTTGTCGTGAGGTGCCAAGAGCGCTAGCAGCTTCGTCCTTCGATCGGGGGTAGCGGATCCTGCTTAGGGCCGGAGCACAATACTCCGGCCCTTCTCTTGTCCCTATTCACCCACCTTCCGAGTAGTGAAGTTCTCGGAACTCCGCCCCGTGCGGCTATCTCTTGTGTCGCTCCGCCTCCGCGGCTACCCTAGCCGATGCGTACGATCTCCGAAAGGAAGTGGCAGGGTGACATCGGCAGACGACCGCAAGGAAACATCGCTCAGGGCCTGCGTCGCGTACATGCTGGACCTCGACGTGTCCGAGGTGCCGACGAAGCGGGAAGCCAACATGGGTCAGTGGCTCGCCTTGAGGAACCTCGGCCTCGTACCCGTCGCCTCCCCCGAGACCTTCCAGTGGCCGGGACGGTTCCTCGGCCTCCGGCGCGACAACTCGACCTGGGCGATCTACTTCGGCGTGCCCCCCGGCATCGTCCACGATCCCATGTCCGAGCCGGATGGGAAGCAGGAAGTGGATGTGGATGCCGCCTTCGTGCTTGCCCAGCAGGACCCGCAGCTGGGAACCGAGACCGCTTTGGGGACCGAGAGCGTCGGCACGGTCGAGCTGATAGCGCTGGCCGCCGAGGCCGAAGGCCCCATGCGGGAGGTGTCCGCAGCGGAGGCGGTCGAGGGACGCGGCCTGCTAGGCGACCGCTACGAGCGCGGGGCCGGGACGTTCTCCAACCCGAACGGGCGCGGCTACGATCTCACGCTTGTCGAGGCCGAAGCCTTGGAGGAGTTGTCGGCCAAGGGCATCGAGCTGGCGCCGATCGAGGCACGGCGCAACCTCGTCGTTAGGGGCATCGCGCTCGACGATCTCGTCGGACGGCGCTTCCGGGTAGGGGAGGTCGAGTGCCTAGGCCAGAGGAGGTGCGAACCGTGCGCGCACCTCGAACGGCTAACGCGGCCCGGGGTGCTGCGCGGCCTCGTGCACCGGGGCGGGCTGCGCGCCGACGTGCTCTCGGGCGGCAAGATCTCGGTGGGCGACGCCGTTCGGCTGGAGGGCGCGCGCGAGCCGTGAGGGGGCGCGTCGGCACGAGAAGACGGGCGGGCACGCGTCCCTCGGCGGCCCGAGCCTTTCCACGGCCCGGGACGCGGCCGAGAACGGGAGTTTTACCTTGAAGATGGAGACCAAGGCGGTGCACGCCGGGCGCGGCGTGGACCCTGCGACGGGGGCGGTGACCCCGCCGATACACCTCTCGACGACCTTCGAACGCGACGCCGACGGCGGCTACCCGCGCGGTTACGAGTACGCCAGGGAGTCCAACCCCAACAGGACCGCCCTGGAGGAGTGCGTGCGGGAGCTCGAGGGCGGGGCCGCCGCGGCGGCCTTCTCTTCGGGGATGGCCGCCACTATGACGGTCGTGCAGACGCTCTCCCCCGGCGACCACGCGGTGGTCGCGGACGACACCTACTTCGGGACGAGGGAGATCTTCCGGGACCTGTTCTCCGGGTGGGGCGTGGAGACCTCCTTCGTCGACATGACGAACGCGGAGGAGGTCGGCGAGGCCGTGCGGCCGAGCACGAAGCTGTTCTGGGCCGAGACGCCCTCCAACCCCCGCCTGAAG
This sequence comes from uncultured Rubrobacteraceae bacterium, assembly GCA_963800975.1. GTDB lineage: Bacteria > Actinomycetota > Rubrobacteria > Rubrobacterales > Rubrobacteraceae > JALYGY01. Next base: position 133,929 of record CAWDDB010000009.1, read on the forward strand.
ATCGCCGACCTCCGCGAGATCTCGGGGATCGCCCGGGAGGCGGGTGCCCTGCTCGCCTGCGACAACACCTGGGCCACGCCGGTCCTGCAGCGGCCGCTCGAGCTCGGGGCCGACCTGGTGATGCACGCGACGACGAAGTACCTGGGCGGCCACTCGGACTTGATGGGGGGCGTGGTGGTCGCCAAGAGCGCCGACGGGCCCTTCCGGCGCATCAGGGAGATCCAGCACTCCGGCGGCGCGATCCCCTCGCCCTTCGAGTGCTGGCTGGCCCTCAGGGGCATCCAGACCCTGCCCTACCGCATGCGGGCGCACTCGGAGAACGCCGCGCGGGTCGCGCGGTTCCTGGACGGGCACCCCGCGGTCGCCGAGGTCTTCTACCCGGGGCTCGAGTCGCACCCGGGGCACCGGATCGCCTCCGAGCAGATGTCCCTCTTCGGCGGGATGCTCTCGTTCCTGGTCGACGGAGACCGAAAGAGCGCCATGGCCGTCGCGGCCAACGTTCGCGTGTTCACGCGGGCGACGAGCCTCGGGGGGACGCACAGCTACATCGAACACAGGGCATCCATAGAGGGACCGGGAACGGCCGCACCCCGAGAACCTGCTGAGGCTTTCGGTCGGGCTCGAACACCCGGACGACCTGACGGACGACCTCGCGCGGGCCCTGCGGACCGCGGAGCGATAAACCGCGCGGCGCGATAGCGAACGCGGAAGGGGTAGGTTGTTTCCGTTGGCGTGCCGGGAACATTTCATCGTCCCCGACCGCGCAGGGCGCTATTCACCCAAGTGCGTGGAAGTACGATTCTCGGAAGTTCGCCTTGAGGGGGTTCTCGGATGGTGTACGTCTACGCCCAGCACCTTACCCCGACCTTGCTCGCGGTCGAGGTGCTCCGTTCCGAAGGCGCGCTCCGGGTAACGCTCCTCGCGCCCGATCCGGCCGCGCTGTACCGCGACCGGCACCAACGGCGGGGGGAGGTCGGCCGGAGCGGCGCTGCCGCGGCGGCCGCGGCGGCGGGGCGGCGGAGCCTGAGCGCGACCGCCAGCGTGATGGTGCCGCTCACCAGGCCCACCGCGTGGACCACGATGACCGGGAAGTCGCCGATGCCGAGGCCGTAGAGCAGCCAGACCGCGAAGCCCCCGACGTACACGCCGAAGAAGCGGACCGAGACGTCGCCGGAGGTGCCGCGGACGCGCATCCGGTGCGCCTGGAGGAGCACGGAGAGGGCGCCGCCCAGCCCGTACAGCGTCGCGGCCGCGCCCAGCACTTGGGTGGTCTCCGGGGTCATCGTGTCGCCTCCGTGATCTCGGTACCGTGGACCGCGAGCGGCGTCGATCCTTCTTCCAAGCCGCCTCGACCTCGTCTCGGGTCGTCTGGGGTAGCATGGCCGCCGGGGCGAAGAAGGGCATCGGGCGAAGGACCGCTCTTGTTCTAGGACTTACGCTCTAAGGCCGGCTCACCCGTTCGGCGTATCCGGGTGCAATTCACCCACCTTCCGGTAAAACGGGTTCTCGGAAGCTCGGAAGGAGGGAAAGGTCGGGACCCGAGAGCCCCGACCTTTCCTCGAACGTCCTGGCCGACCGTCGCTAGCGGTGGTCGGGGTGCTCGTGGCCCCCGTCGTGCCCGCCGTGGTACTGGTGGACGACGGCGTGCCCCCTGCCGCGCGCGATGAGCCAGCGGTTGACCGGGAAGGCCGCCACGAACGCCACCGCCAGGGCGACCGCGAGGGAGCCCCAGAACAGCGGGCTCGTCAGACCCGCCTCCATCGCGCCGGGGACGACGAGCATGACCGCGTTGTCCACGATCTCCATGATGGTGATCGAGAGCGTGTCCGAGGCGAACGCCAGCGGCAGCACCGTGGCGAGCGCCAGGCCCGAACGCAGCAGCGGCACCATCGTCAGCGAGTAGCCGAAGAAGAACGCCAAGACCACCGCCAGGGCTATCGTTGCGACGTTGCCCCACCCGAGGGCCGTGCCGATCACCATGCCCAACACCTCGCCGATGGCGCAACCCGTGAGACAGTGCGCCGTAGCGCTGAACGCCACCCTGTTGAGCGACGCGTCCTTTCCGTGCATCATCTATCTGCTCCTTTCTACTTGAGGGCCGTCAGCCCTCCGGGTACCAGTCCTCTCGCCACTCGCGCATCTGCGCGATCTCCTTCTCCTGGGCCTCCACGATGCCCTCCGCGATCTCCCGTATGCGGGGGTTCTCGCTGCTCTCGACGGCGACGCCGGCCATCTCTATCGCGGACTCGTGGTGGGGGATCATGGCGTCTATGAACGCCTTATCGAAGGGCCGCTTATCGGCGAGCGCCTGGGGATCTGTCATGCCCATCGCCTCCATCCGCGAGGCGTCCATCCCCCGCGCGACCTTCGGGGTGCCGTACTCCTCCTCCTTGATGGCCCGAAGCTCTTGTATCTCGGCTTCTTGGGCGGAGACGATCTCCTCGGCAAGGGTCCGGATCTCCGGGTGCTCGGCGTTCACTATCGCGGCCTCGGCCATCCCCACGGCGCCCCGGTGGTGGGGGACCATCGAGTCTATGAAGGCCTCGTCGGAGTACTCGCCGTCGACCATGACCATCTCTTGGGCGGCCATCGGGCCGCTGTCCATGGCGCCCATGGAACCATCGGAGCCGTGATCCATCCCGGCCATGCCACCGCCGCCTTGCTTGTTCGCGTCTCCTTGGCCGCCGCCGGAGCCCCCGCAAGAGGCCAGCGCCAACGCGCCCGCCAAGAGCAGCACGTGCAGCACTAAACCTAAGTACCTGCGCAACTTGATTCCTTTCCTAGAGTGTCGCTTGCTAGCGCTTCCCTAGGAAGGGATCAGAGGCGGAATACCTGCGAGACGGACGGGGGCGACCCCCTCGGCAATGCGGGCACGGATAACGAGGGACGCGCCACGGCGACCGGGTTCTCCTGAGCCCTCGCCCAGGTCCTGAGGCCGCGCAAGTGCGCGACGACGACCGCCCCCAGGAGGACCGCCGCCAGCGCGGCGGCGTACGCCGAAGTGTCCGGGTGTCCCCCACCGCCCCCGTCCGGGTGCGATCCCCCGGGCGAGCGCCCCCCGCCGTGCGAGTCATGGGAGGGGTGCGCGGCCGCATGGAGGGAGGCCGGGCCCGGAGTCTGGTGCAGCTGGTGGGAGGCACCGTAGACCCCGTGGCATAGGAGCAGCGCCCCCGCGAGCAGGAGAGCCAAGAGCCCCTGCCTGGTTCGCCCACCCCGGACCGATTCGATCATCCCGGCCCACCTCACGCCCCGCGGTCGCCGCCTTTCCGTCGCCATCTTTGATACCCCCAGGGGGTATCGATATCGTCACCTACTCTACCGAACTTGTCAAGGGGTACCCATCCCTCGGACGCATTTCATCCGACTTCCGAGAGTAAAGATTCTCGGAAGTCGGTCACCGGCCCGACCCCCGGTTCCGCTCCCGGAAGAAGCGGCCCTCCACCAAGGCGTCGATGCGGCGCTTGAGGGGCTCGAAGAGGGCCGCCATCACCATCGCGGTGCCGAAGTAGGCCAGCTGGGAGTCCTCCACGTGAGTGAGGACGAGCAGCGCGTGTTGGAGCGTCACGGCGGACACCTCGAAGACCCCGGCCAGTACCGCCGTGAGGATGCCGTAGACGAGGGTGCGATTGATGATGATGTCGATGCCGTGGAGGCGGTACCTCAAGACGGCGATGCCCAGGGCAACCGGCAGGCCCGCCAGGCCGACCATGGTCGCCGCGAAGCCGACTTCCCAGCGCAGCCACCAAACGCCGACCGCGTCGGAGACCACCCACGAGACGATGGCGCCGAGGGCCAGCACGGCGGCGGCGTAGGCGAACCACTTGATCTGCTGGCGCTCCACGCCGCCGGCCCGGCGCAGCCGCACAAGCAAGGAGAGCGCCGCTCCGAGGGCGAGCGCGAAGACGACGGCCTCGAACGGGGCGGAGAGGTTCGGGGCGCCCTCGATGCCCAAGGGGTTGCGTATGGGGGCCAACGAGTCGATCGGCCCGGGCGAGAAGGCCGTGGCGACGCTACCCCCGACGACCACCGCCACGACGAGCCAGGCGAAGGGGCGCCAGCGGGGCGTCGGCAGCCGGCCGTCGGGGAACAGCAGCCCCAGGAACGCGAAAAGGCCCGAATGCACCACCCACAGCCACGAGACCACCCAGGCCGCCGCCTCGCCGCCCGGCAGCTGCCCGGGGCGCGCCATAAGGGAGAAGTAGGCGTACTCGCCCCCGAACAGGAGCACTGCCGCGACGAGGCCCAGGGCGCAGAACAGCCAGCCGATGGGGTTCCGGGGGGAAGCGGGGCGCGACGAGCGCGCCGAGGGTGGAGAAGCCCACGGCCACCACGGCATCCTCGGCCCACTCCTCGAAGACGGGCACGCCGGGGAGCGCTTCGCGGCTCAGGACCAGCAGGAGGAGCCCGAGCGCCGCGAGCCCCAGGGAAAGCGCGCACAGGCACCAGGCGAGCCAGGCGGCGCCCCGCGGGCCCATCCGGGCGGCCGCGCGATCCGGGCCGGGGTCCCGCACGCTCTTGTGAGAAACCCTTCCCATCGCCTGCCTCGCTTGCCCGTTCGTCACGTCGCGGGGCAGTATAGCCTCACACCGTCGTGGGTCCATCGGACGAAGGGAGGTTCGCGCCTTAGGACTTAGGCCCTATTCACCCAACTGCGGGTAGAACTATTCTCGGAAGTCCGCGTAGCCCCGGTCCACCATCTATAAGCGGCGTACCGGAGTCAGAGCGGCTTCCGTCGGGTACTATCGAGACTTCCTCTACTTCATCATCTCACTCGGCTCTCGCCCTCATACGCCGGCTGCAGCACCGTCGTCGCCTGCGCCTGCGCCGGCCCGCGCCAGGACTTCCGGTCGAAGACGATCAACCCGATCGCCACCGCGCACCACAGGCACATGTAGATCCAGCCGAACTCGTACTGGATGCTTCCTTCGAGGTTGTGCGCCACGATGACCAGGAGCACGCTGCCACCAGTGCGGTTGAAGAGCCAGTTGTACCAGATCGTAACCGCCATCGTCGTCACGAAGCCGCCCACGACGACAAACGGCTGCCAGCCGCCCTCTTCCAGGAAGAAGGTGGGCAGGTGCCAGCCCGCCACGAGCGGCGCCACGATCATGGTGGCCAGAAGCGGCGAGTAGCCGAATCCCTGCAGCCCTGGCAGGGCGAAGCCTTGCCAGCCCGGATTCTCGCCCACAGGCCCGTCGGCGGGGTTGACCATGCGTATCGCGAACACCATGAGGAAGGTGGTCAAGGAGCTGAAGGTCAGCGACGGGATGCCTGCACCGGTCGCGACGTTGAGCCCCACACTGAACAGGTGAACCGCAAGCGGCAAGCCCAAGGCCAGCGCGTACCAGTACCACCTCACGCGCCAGCGGATCATCCGCAAGCCGAGCTCCTTGAGCCCCGAGAGGCCCTGGGTGAGGGGGATCACGATGAGGGCGGCGATGAGCGGACCGGACGGCAAGAACCTAACGCTCTCATCGGCAAGAACCCCCAAGAGATCGCGTAGGCCAGGACGAAGAACGCGATG
>CAWDDB010000010.1:0-10245 GCA_963800975.1 uncultured Rubrobacteraceae bacterium
ATGGCATAAAGGTCGAAGCCGAATGGGACAGGGAACCGGAGACGACCCTGGAGGTGAAAGAGGCACTTTACCGCGTCGCCCAGGAAGCTTTGCACAACACCGTAAAGCACGCCCGCGCGGCCAACGTGAAGCTGAAACTGGAAGAGCGTCCCGAAGAATTTGTGCTCGGAATCGCCGACGACGGTCTCGGATTCGAACCGCACAACGACTTCCCAGGCCATCTCGGCCTCAAGTCGATGCGCGAGCGGGCGATGCGACTGGGAGGGACGCTCGAGGTCACGAGCGCTCCGGGCCACGGTGTCCGAATCCTCACCCGAATCCCCCGGTGAGGAACGGGATCAGCCGCCTTCTCTCTGCGGCATAAACGTGGTGAACAGGTGCCGCCGGTAGGCCTCGTAATTCTTGCCGTGCGGCATGAGGTCTGGGGCATCACGCAGTAGCCGGACGGTGCCGGCGTGGGCCACGTAGAGCAGGAGCGCCCTGTACCTCGCCTCCTCCTCCGGAAGCCCGAGCTCGCGGAAGCACTCCTCCAGGTAGCCGATCCTGTGCTCCGTGACCCTCCTGAGAAACGGGCCCACGATGGCATCATCGGCGGCGTCCGAGATCGCTAGCTCGACGCCACGGTCGAGGGGAACCCTTCCATGTTCGTTCTCGTCAGGCGGACCCTCCCCAAAGACCTCCTCGCCGAGCCGGATCAGCCTCTCCCCTGGGTCGGAGATCCGACGCGCCGCCGAGATCCTCGCCTCCGTAGTCTCCTCTTCCCAACGCCCCAGCGTCGCCTCCAGCAAGGCCCTGCGGTCCTTGAAGTGCCAGTAGAAGCTGCCCTTCGTGACCCCGAGCCGGCGGGCCAACGGCTCGACAGCCACCGCCTCGATGCCTCCCTCCGCCATCGCGGCCCGCGCCGCTTCTACCCAATCCTCCGCCCGTAGCGACCCAGCCCGACTGTAGGTTCTCCGCTTCGTCATGGGGCGTTTTTACCATACGCCGGCGTATTGACAAAGTCCCCGGTCTCGACTACCATACGGTAGCGTATTGAAAAGCAGTAACGAGAGGCATGCGGATGTTGCTAGAAGAGATCGTCCCTGAGTACGACTTCGGCGAGGCTCACGCGACGCGGCTTGGCGTTCCGCCTGAGGGGGCGTTGCGAGCGGTGACGCTGGTGGGGTTGGGTGAGATGCCGCTCGCACGGATGCTTTTTGCTGTGAGGTCCATCCCCGCCTACTTGGCGGGGAGGAGGGGACTCCCGGTTGCGGACACGGGGTCTCTGTACAGGCGGATGCTGGATCTCGGCTTCGTCCCGATCGGCGACGAGTCTGGTCGGGAGCTGGTCGTAGGCGGCATAGGTCAGATGTTCAGGGTATCCGACGGACGCACGCCCGCCTTCTGTGATGCGTCCGAGTTCGTGGCGTTCGGGGAGCCGGGTTACGCCAAGGTGGCGATGAATTTCTCCGTCTGGCCTGTGGGTTCCGGCAGCGAACTGCGCACGGAGACACGTGTGCTGGCCACCGACGCGGCTTCGTGCCGGCGCTTCGGCCGCTACTGGCGGCTGATCAGACCCGGCAGCGCCCTGGTCCGGCGCGACTGGCTGGCTGCGGCGAAACGGCGGGCCGAACGCGCCGCTTACGGCGCCCGGGGTCCCAGGTGAGCGAGACAACGGGGGACTCATCTTCAGGAGGTGATGGGGTAGTGAACGCGGAGAACGTAATTGCGGTGTCTGGTCTGGTCAAGACCTTCGGCAAGACCCGCGCGCTGGATGGCCTGGACCTGTCCGTGCGAAGCGGTGAGGTGCACGGGTTCCTCGGGCCCAACGGCGCGGGCAAGTCCACGACGCTACGCGTCTTGCTTGGTCTGATCCGGAAGAATTCCGGCGAGGCGAGGTTGTTGGGCGGCGACCCGTGGCGCGACGCGGTCGCCCTGCACAGGCGCCTCGCCTACGTGCCCGGAGACGTAACGCTCTGGCCCGGCCTCACGGGCGGGGAGGTGATAGACCTCCTCGGTCGTATGAGGGGCGGGCTGGATAGAGGGCGTCGCGCTGATCTGCTTGAAAAATTCGAGCTCGACCCGAGCAAGAAAGCGCGCACCTACTCCAAGGGAAACCGTCAGAAGGTGGCGCTCGTGTCGGCGCTGGCCTCCGACGCCGAGCTGCTCCTGCTGGACGAGCCCACCTCCGGCCTCGACCCCTTGATGGAGGCCGTTTTCAGAGAGTGCGTGGAGGAGGAGCGCCAGAGCGGGAGGACCGTGCTCCTCAGCAGCCACATCCTCTCGGAGGTGGAGGCCCTGTGCGACAGGGTTACCATCATCCGCGAGGGAAGGGCGGTGGAGAGCGGCACGCTCTCCGATCTCAGGCACCTGACGCGCACCTCCGTAGTGGCCGAGCTCGCCGGTGAACCCTCCGGGCTTGCGGGGCTACCTGGCGTCCACGACCTGCACGTCGACGGCAAGAGGGTGCGCTGCCAGGTCGACGCTGCCGGCCTCGACGGCCTGCTTGCGCACCTCACGCCCTTTGTCGTGAGGAGCCTCACCTGCCAGCCTCCCACCCTGGAGGACCTGTTCTTGCGCCACTACGAGACCGGGCACCGGGACGCCGGGCGCGCGCAGAGGTCGGGGGTCGGCAGGTGAAGGCGTGGGCTGGGAGCTTCGCCGGAACAGGTGCGCTCGTGCGTCTCATCCTGCGCCGCGACCGCTTCGTGCTGCCGCTGTGGGTCTTGTCGTTGTCACTACTCCCCGTCGCCATCGCCAACACCATGTACGACCTCTACCCGACCGGCGCCGAGCGACAGTCCTACATCGACATAGTCACGAGCACCCCGACGTTTCTCGCTCTCTACGGCCACGCCTCTGGGCACAGCCTCGGCGCCATCACGGCGTGGCGTCTCGGCGGGGCGGTCCTGTTCGTGGGCCTGGCCAGCCTGCTTACCGTTATCAGGCACACGCGAGCCGAGGAGGAGGCCGGACGGCGCGAGCTTCTTGGCGCGACGGCGCTCGGGAGGCAGGCTCCCCTTCTTGCGGCCCTCCTCGTCACGTTTGGTGCCGACCTGGCCCTCGGGGCCATCGCCGCGGTGACGCTGGTAGCCTACGGTCTGCCGGCCTGGGGGTCTGTGGCGTTCGGGCTCTCGTGGGCCGCGTTCGGTTGGACTTTCGCGGCGGTCGCCGCTGCGATCTCTCAGGCCACCGAAGGGGCACGGGCGGCGAGGGGCATCTCCATCGCCTTCCTCGGGGTAAGCCTTGTGGCACGCATGGCGGGCGATGTTGGCACGGAGGAGGGCCCGTCCTGGATCTCCTGGCTCACCCCGTTCGGTTGTATACAGCACATCCACCTCTACGGCCACCAGCGATGGTGGATCTTCGCGCTGTTCGCCGGCGTCGTGGCCGCGTTCGTTACCCTGGCCCTCACGCTCTCCGCGCGGCGGGACCTCGGGAGTGGGCTGCTACCCACCCGGTCGGGCAGGGCAGGGGCGGCAGGCTGGCTACATGGCCCTCTAGGTCTCGCCTGGACGCTGCAGCGTGGCCCGCTCCTTGCCTGGGCCTCGGGGTTCGCCGTCTTTGGTGCCATACTCGGCGGCATCGCCGAAGGCGGGGTGCAGGTGATCAGAGACAACCCCAAGCTGGAGGTGGTGGTCGGCCGATTGGGTGGCTCTTCGGGTATCGTCGATACGTACTTCACCGCCATCATGGGGCTTCTCGGGCTCGTTGCCGCAGGCTACGCTGTGGGGGCCGCGCTCAGGCTTCGGGGAGAGGAGACGAGTGGACGGGTGGAGTTGGTGCTGGCCACGTCGGTCTCCCGGTGGCGGTGGGCGGCGAGCCACCTGGCGTTCGCGATCGTGGGACCTGTTCTCTTGATGGGTGCGGCCGGCATCGCCGCCGGCCTGGCCTACGGGCTGAGCACGGGCGAGGTGGGCCACGACCTCGGGCGCGTGCTTTCTCAGGCGCTGGTAGAACTGCCAGCCGTCTGGGTCCTGGTCGGGGTCTCGGCCGCGCTCTTCGGGTTGTTACCTCGGCTGGCCTCGACCGTGGGCTGGGCCGCCCTAGCGGCGTGCGTGTTGCTGGAGGAGTTCGGCAGGCCCCTGCAATTAGGCAAGGGCGTGCTAGATCTCTCACCCTTCGCCCACGTACCCAGGCTGCCCGGGGAGGACGTGTTCGCGGCGCCTCTGGTTTGGCTGGTCCTCATATTCGCCGCCCTCGTGGGGGTCGGGCTCCTGGGCCTGGGCAGACGGGACATCCTCTAATGCGATGTCACGGTACCCGACCCCTTCCCGTCCCCCTTTCGACGGTTCGTTAGATGCAGTCGACCCGGAGGTAGGCTATGCGCACGACGGCGGCGTACGGAACGGCGGTGGTGATCCTGGCGACGGCGGTCAATTTGCTGCACGGGATCTCCCACGTCGGGCAGGAAGTCCTGTCTCTTCAGGCGTGGCAATGGGCGTACGTGATCTGCGTCATCTTCCTCGCCCCCCTGGTCGCAGCGCTCCTGCTATGGTCGCCTTTTCGGCTGGCGGGGGCCTGGCTCCTCTTCGGCTCGATGGTGGGGTCTCTGGTCTTCGATCTCGCCTACCACTTCCTCATCGAGGGCCCCGATAACGTCTTTACCCAGGAGCCGGGCGCGTGGCTTGCGGCGTTTCGGGTCTCGTCCGTCCTGCTGGTCGCCACGAGCGGGCTCGGGGCGCTGGTCGGCGGATGGGCGGTGCTAAGGTTCTCGCGCCCGAGGACACCGTCTGAGGCCCCCGTGCCCGTAGGGAGGGGACGGAGATGAACGAGATGAACCCGTACGTCTGGCGCCAGCGTCGAGAGGACCGATGTGAGAGGCGGAGCGGACAGATCGGGCAGAGCCCTGCGAGCGGAGCGCAAGACGCACACGTTCTCGCCAGCGTGGGAACTGCGGAGGATGGCCGGCCTTCTGCTGAAGCCCATCAGAAGGTTGGTGTCGAGAAATGGAGCCCGCCCATGACCCGCTTACCGCGGGCGACCGCCGGCGCCGCGCTCCTCGGCATCAGGACAGCGGGGGTAACCTTGATGCTACGCTTCGGGTCTGGGCCGTCCTCGTTGCGGCAATCCTGGCCTCCGGCGAGAGACAATAACCGGGAGGGATACGATGGGACAAGTCTACGACAGCATAACCGACGATCTGGCACGCTGGCTGGGGGAGCAGCCGATGTTCTTCGTGGCGACCGCCGCCTCGGATCCTGACACGCGCGTCAACGTCTCGCCCCGGGGGCTCGACACCTTCCGCGTCCTCGGGCCGGACCGTGTGGCGTGGTTGGATCTCACCGGTAGCGGCGTGGAGACCATAGCCCATCTCGGGGCCGACGGGCGTATAACCCTCATGTTCTGCGCCTTCGACGACCCGCCGCAGATAATCCGTCTCCACGGCCACGGCCGCGTACACGAACCCGGTGATGACGAATTCGAGGGGTTGCGCCCGTGTTTTCCCGATCTGCCCGACGGGCGGGCGATCATCGACGTCGCGGTCGAGAGGATCGCGAGCTCTTGCGGGTACGGGGTCCCGCGCATGGAGCTTCTGGGACCCCGCGAGCAACTGCTGGACTCGGCCCGGCGCAAGGGCCGGAGAAGTTGGCCGAGTACCGGGCCCGCAGGAACGCGCAGAGCATCGACGGCCTCCCCGGCCTCGTGCCGGACCGCGGCGAGCGCGCATGAGGGAGACCGCGGACCCGACGGAAAGGCATCGGACCCGGACGCTACCCCGACATTGGAGGCAGCCATGAAGGTGCTGCTGGCCGGCGCGTCCGGTGCCATAGGCGTCCCCCTGACCCGGCAGCTCATCGCCGCCGGCCACAAGGTCGTCGGGCTGAGCAGGACGACGGCCAACCACGATATGCTGCGCGCGCTCGGCGCCGAAACGGTGGTCGCCGACGCCATGGACCGCGAGGCCCTGCTCCGCGCGGTCGATGGACTTCGGGCCGACGTGGTCATCCACCAGCTCACGGCGCTCAAGAACGCGTCGCCGCGCCTGCGCGCCGACGACCCGACCGGCGTGCTGCGCGTTCGCGGCACCTCCACCTGCTCGAGGCGGCCAGCCTCGTGGGAGCCCGCCGCCTTCTCCTGCAGTCCCTGGTCTTCGGCTACGGATACGGAGACCACGGGACGCGAGAATCACCGAGCAGGATCCCTTCGGCCACCCACAGGGCGGCTACGCCGACCCTGTGATCGCCGCCCTGGAGTCGGCAGAACGCCAGGCCTTCGCGGCGAGGGATATCGAGGGCGTGGCCCTTCGCTACGGGATCTTCTACGGTCCCAACACGTTCAGCGACCTGTTCGTGGACATGATGCGCAGGCGACTGCTTCCTATACCGCGCGGCGGCGGGGAGAACGAGCTGGGTACACGTCGAAGATGCCGCGGCGGCTACCCTCGCCGCATTGGAGCGAGGAGGTCTGGACGGGCCTACAACATGGTCGATGACGAGCCGGTGAACTGGAGAGACTTCACGTGGGCGCTGGCCGAAGCCTTCGGCACGCCGAAACCGTTGGAGATACCGCGCCTGGCGCTCCGGCTCCTCGCCCCTTACCTCGCCGTCATGATGACGAGCACGCTCCGTGTCTCCAACGCCAGCGCCAGTAGGGAGCTGGGATGGGCGCCGTCCATGCCCACCTACGGCGACGGCATCCAGCGTATGACGGCCGCCCCACGCGAGGCGGCCTGAGGTTCACGGGATCTGCCGCATGGCTGCGGGTCGTTTCCACGCGCTTTCGGATCGGGAAGAAGGCTGATCCGCACGGATACCGACGGGAAGGATGCGGCGGGCATGAGAGCGATGATCGTGGGCGCCGGCATAGGCGGCCTTACGGCGGCCATCGCGTTGCGCAGGGCTGGAATAGATGCGACCGTATTCGAGCGTGCGGGGGAGATCGAGGAGGTCGGTGCAGGGATACTGCTGGCCGCGAACGCCGTCGGGCGCTGGGCGAATCGGCCTCTTCCACGAAGTAAGCCAACTCGGTACGCCCGCGTCTGCTGGCCTGATCCTCTCCTGGCATGGGGAGACGCTCGCCGAGGTGCCAGTCGGGAGCTGGAGAGGATGGTCTGGCGTCCCGAGCGTTGCTGTTCACCGGGCCGACCTGCAGAGCTTCTTGCTGAAAGAGGCGGGCAAGAAGAATGTGGTTCTTGGTGCGGAGTGCTCGGCTTCGAGCAGGATGACGCAGGCGTCGATGTCATCTTCGCCGACGGCGCGGGGGAACGAGGGGAACTCCTGATCGGGGCCGACGGCCTCTACTCCACAGTCCGGGCTCGGGTCTGTTCGGACGGGAGAAGCCACGCTATGCTGGATAACGGCCTGGCGGGCGGTCGTCGAACCCGGTCGCGAACTACTGCCCTGGGGCACGGGTTTCGAGACGTGGGGGAGGGGCGCCAGGTTCGGCTGCGCCCACATCGGAGACGGCGGCAGGGTGTACTGGTTCGCCACCAGAAATGCACCGGAGGGTGAAAAGGACGGCCCCGTAGGTAGTCCGTCAGGGCCAAAGGACGCTCCTGACGACGCTATTCCATGGCTGGCACCATCCGGTCCCCGACCTGATCGCCGAAACCGAAGAGTGGGCGATCCGGCGCGACGACCTCTACGACCGCGAACCCCTAGCCGGAAGCTGGGGGAGGGACGCATCACGCTACTCGGCGACGCAGCCCATCCCGCGACCCCCAACCTGGGCCAGGGAGCCTGCCAGGCCATCGAGGATGCCGTCGGGACTGGCCCGGTGCCTCGGGCGGGTCGTGCAGACGAACGCGAAGGATAGGGTGCCTTCCGCGCTGAGGAGGTACGAGGGCCTGCGTGGGGAGCGAACGGCCTGGATCGTGCGCCGCTCCCGTGCGCTGGGCCGCGTCGGCCAGATCGAGAACCCGCTGCTGTGCCGGATGCGCGACGCAGTGTTGAAGGCGACGCCGACCCGACTCCAGCTCCGCCAACTCGAACGGGTGATGCGCCCGGAGAGATCAGGATGAAAAAGCGCGCTTCGACCGGCCGCATCGTCCTGGTCGTGCTGGCGGTGCTGCTTGGGATCCCGGCGGGACTGGGCGCCGTCCTCGGTGCGGCGGCGCTCACCAGCCGGCCGCCCCTGTTTCTGCTCGCGGGTCTCGCCGGCTTTTGTGCTGTCTACCTACTCGGCCTGTTGTTCGCGACGCATAAGGTAGGGCGGGATCGACGCCGGCGCGTGCGCGAGGTCTCGTTCTTCGTGGGCACTGCCCTGGTCGTCGGGCTGTTCGTACTTACGGCCGTGCCTCCCATGGGCGACCCGCGTCTGCCTCCCGCCCCGGTAGAGGGGCAACGATTCTGGGAGCTTCCCACAGACTCCAGGATCGCCTACGTACACGTACCCGCCGAGGGCGACGCTCGCGGGACGCCCGTGATCTTCTTGCATGGCGGCCCCGGCACCCCGGATATGAAGGGTGACTCGGAATACTTCGGCAAGCTTGCCAGGAACGGCTTCGACGTGTACGTCTACGACGAGGTGGGCACGGGGCGTTCCTCCAGGCTCGAAGACCCCAGGCTCGAAGACCCCAGGGGCTACACCCTCACACGCGACGCTGCTGACCTCGAGGCGGTTCGCGAGAAGATAGGGGCCGAACGGGTGGTCCTGATCGGCCACTCCTACGGTGGTACGCTCGCGGCCGCCTACGCTTCATCACACCCGGAGCATGTGGAAAGGATGGTCCTCTCCTCCCCGGGCGACCCCTCGCCTTCTGCGGGCGGCGCGAGCATGGTCTACCGCCTGACGACCAGGGAGAAGCTGGGAGTCTACGCCCTCCTCTTGCCCCCGCGTCCGATGTTCGCCTACGCCCTCTTGCAGGTCAACCCCGAGGCCGCCCACGCTTTCGCCTCCGACGCCGAGTTGGACGCCCGCCAGGACCGCATCTACAATCGCACCAGGCCAGCCCTGCACTGCCGAAACCAGCCGCCCGGACCCAGGCTCCACGGCCTCGGCTTCTTCGCCAACCAGTATCCCCAATCTGCTGCGAGAAAGCCCCGCAACGATTTCCTGCCCGATCTAGAAGGACTCAACATCCCGACGCTGGTGATCAAGGGCCGCTGCGACTACCTTTCCTGGTCTTCGGCCCAGGAGTACCTGAACGCGCTTCCCGACGCAAAGCTCCTCTACCTGAACGATTCCGGGCACAACGCCTACCAGGACGAGCCGGAACTCTACATGGCCGACGTGCGCGCGTTCCTGCTCCGCCGGCCTTTGACCGAGCACCCCTACGGGGGCAGCAATCCGCCCGAGGGCTACCAGGGTCCGCTTTGAATGGAGTTAAACCAGTTTCGACGTGGAGAGGCTCACACTGTTCTTAGTTGCAGCGACCCGAGCCGTACGCCGGCGCGGATTCTCAGAACAGGGCCGTCCCCGCTCAGGGCGGGTTCGGTGAGGAAGGCGCCCTCCTTTTTGGTGAAACCGTCCCCCACATCCACGCTTCCCAGGGTGGTCTCCGCAGCCACCCTCGCCGCGGTGGAGACCGGCACGGCCACCGTCACCGCCGAGACCCCCGTCTCTATGCTCACCTCTGCGTCATGCGAAAGGGTGCCGCCGAAGTCGAGGTCGTAGCCGGCCGCCCCGCCGGAGAGGCGCATCTCGGAGAAGTTGGCGTTGGCCAGGTTCTCCAGCTCTATTGAGGCGGCGCCGGTGGAGACATCGAGCAGTTCTATCCTTCTGGGATTGGGTTGCGAGAAATCCAGCTCGAACTTGCCGGCACCCTGCCTGATCACAAGGCGGCTCAGGGGGACGCCCCCGAGGTCCAGGTCGAAGTCGCTGGCGCCGGTCTCGATCGTCAGGGCAAACGACCTCTCCTTGCCGAACTCGACCTCGTAGCGGGGCGCGCCCCCGAAGACGGCCGGGATCTGTTCGAAGGAGGGCTGCGCCTCGGTGATCGTGGCGCCCGCCTCTTCCTCGTCGATCCTGAGGGGTCTCCTATCAGTAGGGTCGTGGTAGGTTCCGGCGACCCATTCTTCACCCTCACCTGGCCTTGCCTTAAATCGGCAGGCTCCGAGGGCTATCCGCAGGTGCAGGTCGTCCGCGGCGGGGTAGGCAACGTGTATCGGTGTCACTCCCATGCGAGTCCTCCTTCCTGTGCTTCACGAACGCGGTGGGAACTTCGAAGCCGCGTCCGACATCTACCATCAGGTTAACATCGGAACCTGCGCGAACGGCAACGGAAGCATGACCAGGGGCTGCGGATCGTCTCGAAGTGAAGCCGGACTCTCCGAATAATGAGAGGTGGTCGATTGGCCGACGGACCTCTCCTCCAGCCTGTCT
>CAWDDB010000011.1:0-6230 GCA_963800975.1 uncultured Rubrobacteraceae bacterium
GAGCCGGGCCACGGCGTACGTATCCTGGTCAGCATCCCCAGATAAAGTCCATGGGCCGGATCAGCCGGTTCCCCTCGCCGACGGCAGTGGCACGGGCAGAGTACCGCCGGAGGCCGCGTGATGTCACGGCGCACGGCGCCTTCCCGTCCCCCTTTCGACGGTTCGTTGGATGTCGACCCCGGAGGTAGGCTATGCGCACGACGGCGGCGTACGGAACGGCGGTGGCGGTCCTGGCGACGGCGGTCAACCTGCTGCACGGGATCTCCCACGTCGGGCAGGAAGTTCTGTCTCTTCAGGCGTGGCAATGGGCGTACGTGATCTGCGTCATCTTCCTCGCCCCCCTGGTCGCAGCGCTCCTGCTATGGTCGCCTTTTCGGCTGTGCGGGGCCTGGCTCCTCTTCGGCTCGATGGGGGGTCTCTGGTCTTCGATCTCGCCTACCACTTCCTCATCGAGGGCCCCGATAACGTCTTTACCCAGGAGCCGGGCGCGTGGCTTGCGGCGTTTCGGGTCTCGTCCGTCCTGCTTGTCGCCACGAGCGGGCTCGGGGCGCTGGTCGGCGGATGGGTGTTGCTAAGGTTCTCGCGCCCGAGGACACTGTCTGAGGCCCCCGTGCCCGCAGGTAGGGGACGGAGATGAACGAGATGAACCCGTACGCCTGGCGCCAGCGTCGAGAGGACCTGATGAGGGAGATAGAACGCGACAGATCGGGCAGAGCTCTGGGGGCGGAACGCAAGACGCACACGTTCTCGCCAGCGTGGGAACTGCGGAGGATGGCCGGCCTTCTGCTGAAGCTCATCAGGAGGTTGGTGTCGAGAAATGGAGCCCACCCATGACCCGCTTACCGCGGCCGACCACCGGCGCCGCGCTCGTGGTTATTGGTATCCTGCATACTAGCATTGGGCTCCTAGAGTATCGTGCGGTGCTGCGTGAGATGGTGCGTGACGGGATGATCGACACCGTAGAGGGCGATGCCGAGCGTGAGGCAGCGTTCTGGTTTCTCACCTGCGGGGTCTCGCTCGTCTCCATGGGCTGGTCTTTCCGGTGGGCGCGTCAGCAGACGGGGACGCTGCCTTCCTTCGTGGGACCGGCGCTCCTCGGCATCGCGACGGCGGGGGTCACCTTGATGCCGCGCTCCGGGTTCTGGGCCGTCTTCGTTGCGGCCATCCTGGCCTACGGCGAGAGAGATCAACAGGGAGGTTGAGAAATGGGCCGAGTCTACGACAGCATAACCGGCGAGCTGGAACTCTGGCTTGGGGCACAGCCGATGTTCTTCGTGGCGACCGCCACGTCAGATCCCGACACGCGCGTCAACCTCTCTCCCCGGGGCCTCGACACCTTCCGCGTGCTCGGGCCTGACCGTGTGGCGTGGTTGGATCTCACCGGCAGCGGGGTGGAGACCATTGCCCACCTCAGGGCTGACGGCCGTGTAACCCTCATGTTCTGCGCCTTCGACGACCCGCCGCAGATAATACGTCTCCACGGATACGGTCGCGTGCACGAACCAGGTGACGAAGAGTTCGGGGAGCTGCGCCCGAGGTTCCCAGATCTGCCCGACGGGCGGGCGATAATCGACGTCGCGGTCGAGAGGGTCGCGAGCTCCTGCGGGTATGGGGTCCCGCGTATGGAGCTTCTGGGACCCCGCGATCGATTGCTAGACTCGGCCCGGCGCAAGGGCCCGGAGAAGCTGGCCGAGTACAGAGCCCGTAGGAACGCGCAAAGCATCGACGGCCTCCCCGGCCTCGTGCCGGACCGGGCCCCAGTAGGGAACCCTCGTTCGGCGGGAAGATCGCCCGCGCCCGATACCTCCGCAATCCGGAGCCGGCCGTGAACGTCTTGCTGGCCGGGGCATCGGGGGCCATCGGAGTCCCCCTTACCCGACATCTGATCTCCGCCGGCCACAAGGTCGTCGGGTTGAGCCGTACGCCGAACAACCACGACGCTCTGCGCGCGCTCGGCGCCGAGATGATGGTCGTAGACGCTTTGGACCGCGACGCCTTGCTCCGCGCAGTCGACGGCCTCGGGGCCGACGCCGTCATCCATCAGCTCACGGCGCTCAGGAAGGCGCCGCCACGCGTGCGCGACGACGACCCGACCAGCACGCTTCGCGTTCGCGGAACCTCCAACCTGCTCGATGCAGCCGAGCTAGTGGGAGCCCGCCGCTTCCTCGTGCAGTCTTTGATCTTCGGCTACGGATACGGCGACCACGGGACGCGAAAGCTCACCGAAAGTGATCCTTTCGGCCGTGCACAGGGTGGCTACGCCGACCCGGTCGTTGCCGCTCTGGAGTCGGCCGAGCATCAGGCCTTCGCTGCCAAAGAAGTCGGGAGCATTGCCCTTCGCTACGGGATCTTCTACGGGCCAAACACGTTCAGCGCCCTCTTCGTCGGCATGATGCGCAAACGCCTCCTTCCCATACCGCGTGGTGGTGGGGGAGAGACTTGCTGGGTCCACGTCGAAGACGCCGCGGCGGCCACCGTCGCCGCCCTGGAGCGCGGAACACCGGGACGGGCCTACAACGTCGTCGACGAGAAGCCGGTGAGCTGGAGGGACTTCGCGTGGGCCCTGGCCGACGCCTTCGAAACTCCCGGGCCGTGGGAGGTGCCTTACCCGGTGCTCCGCCTCGCCGCGCCCTATCTCGCCGTCATGATGGCGAGCACGCTCCGAGTCTCGAACGACCGCGCCCGGAGGGAGCTGGAGTGGACGCCGTCCATGCCAACCTATCGTGAGGGCATACGGCGCATGAAGAACCTCCCGCGTCAGGCAGCTTGAAGTCATCGGTATCTCCGCGGCTACGTCGCTTCTCGGTACCTGATGAGAAGCAGGCCGTTATGCAGGGCTACCTTGCGGGGTAGGATGTAGCAGGGATGAGAGCGATGATCGTAGGTGCCGGCATAGGCGGCCTCACGGCGGCCATAGCGTTGCGTAGGGCTGGCATAGATGCGACCGTCTTCGAGCGCGCCGAAGAGATCAAAGAGGTCGGCGCGGGTATACTGCTGGCCGCCAACGCCGTCGCGGCACTGGGTGAGATCGGCCTGTCCGACGACGTGGGCCGGCTCGGTACGCCCGCCTCCGCCGGACGGGTCTTCACCTGTCGCGGAAAAACGCTAACCGAGGTACCCGTGGAGCAGTTGGAGAGGATGGTCGGAGTCTCGAGTGCCGCCGTGCACAGGGCCGACCTCCAGGAGCTCTTGCTGCGCAAGCTGGGCAGGCAGAACGTCCGGTTGGGCGCGGAGTGCTCGGGTTTCGAGCAGGACGACAAAGGGGTCGATGTCGTCTTCGCCGATGGCTCGCGGGAGCGCGGGGACCTCCTGATCGGAGCGGACGGCCTCCACTCCACGGTCCGGGCCGGGTTGTTCGGTCCCGAAAAGCCGCGCTACGCTGGTTATACGGCCTGGCGGGCGGTGGTACGGCCCGGTCGCGGCTTGCTTTCGTGGGGCATGGCCTTCGAGTCGTGGGGCAGGGGCGCCAGGTTCGGATGCGCCCATATCGGAGATGGCAGGGTGTACTGGTTCGCCACTAGAAACGCCCCGGAAGGCGAAAGGGACGGTCCCCCTGGTAGTCCCTCCGGACCGAAGGCGCTCCTTACAGAGCTTTTCGGCGGCTGGCACCACCCGATACCCGCGCTCGTCGCCGAGACCGAGGAGGAAGCCATAAGGCGCGACGACCTCTACGACCGCGAACCCCTGGCCGGAAGCTGGGGGACGGGCCGCGTCACGCTGCTGGGCGACGCCGCCCATCCCTCGACCCCGAACCTTGGCCAGGGCGCCTGCCAGGCTATCGAGGACGCCCGGGCGCTCTCCCGGTGCCTGGAGGAGGTCGAGGACACGAGCGCGCCCGGTGGCGTGGCGTCTGCACTGCGCCGCTACGAGGACCTGCGCCGGGAGCGGACGGCCTGGATCGTCCGTCGCTCCCGCGCCATAGGTCGTGTCGGCCAGATAGAGAACCCGCTGCTGTGCAGGCTACGCAACGCGGCGTTGAAGGCGACGCCGGACCAGCTCCAGCTCCGCCAGTTCGAATCGGTGGTGCGCCCCGAGAGATAGTATGGAGGGGCATGCTTCTTCCCTTGTCCGGTCATCCTTACGATGGCGACGACCCGCCCGGGTTCCTGCGTCGGGGCTCAGGTCGTTCTGAGTTGCAGCGATCCGAGCCGCACGCCGGCGCGAATATCCAAGGCGGGGCTGTGCTCGTGCAGGGCAGGGGCGGTGAGGAAGGCGCCCTCCTTCTTGGTGTAACCATCCCCCACGTCCACGCTCCCCAGCGTGGTCTCCGCGACCACCCTCGCCGCTGTGGAAGCCGGCACAGTCACCTTCACCGCCGAGACCCCCGTCTCTATGCTCGCCTGAGCATCGTGTAAGAGGGTTCCGCCGAAGTCGAGTTCATAGCCGGCTGCCCCGCCGGAGAGGCGCAGCTCGGAGAAATTGGCGTTGGCCAGGTTCTCCAGCTCTATCGCGGCGGCGCCGGTGGAGAAGTCCAGCAGCTCCATCCTTGCGGGGTTGGGTCGCGCGAAATCCAGCTCGAACTTGCCGGCACCCTGCCTGACCACGAGCCGGCTCAGGGGTACGCCCCCGAGCTCGAGGTCGAAGTCGCTGGCGCCGGTCTCGATCGTCAGGGCGAACGGTCTCGCTTTGCCGAACTCGAGCTCGTAGCGGGGCGCACCCCCGAAGACGGCCGGGATCTGTCCGAAGGAGGGCTGCTCCTCGGTGATCGTGGCCCCCGCCTCTTCCTCGACGATCCTGAGCTGTCTTCTGTCGGTGGGGTCGTGATAGGTCCCGGCGATCCATTCGTCGCCTTCGCCCGGACCCGCCGTGACCTGGCAGGCTCCGAGGGCTATCCGCAGGTGTAGATCGTCCCCCGCGGGGTAGGCAACGCGTATCGGCGTATCCGACATGCGAGTCCTCCTTTCCGTGCCTCGCGAACGCGGCGGAAGCCCCCCAGCCGCGTCCGGCATCTACCCAAGGTTAACACCTGAACCCGCGCGAGCGGCAACGAAAGAATGCCCAGGTGCTGCGGATCATCTCGAAGAGAGGCCAGCCGGCCCCCCTAACAATGAGCGGTGCGCGATCGGTCGAGGGCTCTCCCCGGCCTGTCTCCGGTTCGATGCCGGGTTAAGATGGGCGAATAACTAGCAGGAGGGCGGGGAGCGGTATGAGAACAGACCAGATAGTTGCCACCTTCTCCATCGTGGCCTTTGATCCCGAGACCGACTCGCTCGGCGTCGCCGTGCAGTCGAAATTCCTGGCCGTGGGCTCGGTGGTGCCCTGGGCACGCGCCGGGGTCGGGGCCGTGGCGACCCAGGCGATGGCGAACTACAACTACGGTCCGCGTGGCCTGGACCTGATGGCGGCAGGCAATTCGGCGGTACAGACGGTGGAAGCCCTCACCACGGCTGACGAAGAGCGCGAGCACAGGCAGGTCGGGGTCGTGGACGCCAGGGGCCGGGCGTCCACGTATACCGGCTCCGAGTGTTTCGACTGGGCGGGGGGCGTTACCGGCGAACACTACGCGGCCCAGGGCAACATCCTCGTCGGCATAGAGACCGTCGAGGCGATGGCGGGTGCTTACGAGGAGGCTGACGGCGATCTCGCCGCGCGCCTCCTCGGGGCGCTGGACGCCGGGCAGCGGGCCGGTGGCGACTCGCGCGGCAAGCAGTCGGCGGCGTTGCTCGTCGTGCGGGAGGGGGGAGGCTACGGCGGGGACAACGACAGGGTCTTGGACCTGCGCGTGGACGATCACCCCGAGCCCATAAGTGAGCTGATCCGTATCCGGGAACTACACACCCTGTATTTCGGTGAGACCAACCCCGATGACGTCATCGCGGTTGACGGAGACGTTCGGGCACAGGTCGCCGTCGCGCTGCTGCGCGCCGGGTATCTGGACGGGCCGGAGGCGGGTGACGATGACCTCTTCGGCGCGCTCAGCGCTTACGTACGCACCGAGAACTTCGAGGAGCGCGAGCAGCGGCGTGGCTACCTGGACCGGGCTGTGTTCGAGCACATGAAGAAAGGATAGGGATCTTGTTTACCACCAGGCCCGAGCTCGTCGGCACCTACGGCATGGTAGCGTCCACGCACTGGCTGGCCTCATCCGCAGGCATGGCCGTGCTCGAGTCGGGGGGCAACGCGTTCGATGCTGCCGTGGCGGCCGGCCTGACCCTCCAGGTGGTCGAGCCCCACCTCAACGGTCCCGGGGGGGAGGTCCCGATCCTGCTCCACAGCGCCGAGGGGGGCCG
>CAWDDB010000012.1:0-380924 GCA_963800975.1 uncultured Rubrobacteraceae bacterium
TTCTAAGAAGTTGGTTGGGGTAAGTCCTGGATCCGCTGGGCGGGAGCGAAGCATAGAACCAACCGCGTAACAGCGTCAACCCCACCCCGATCACCGCCACCGCTACGCCCGTCGCCATCGACGTAGCTACCAACGCGAAAGCCATCTCCTAACCAACGCCTCGACGGGCTTCGAACGTGCGTACGGTCTCTCTCATCCCACTAGCCTCTCCGGCCTCTGGAACGTGTCCTGCTGCGCACCGTCGAAGTCATCCCCTGAGAAGAACGGCTCAGGCTCCACCGGGAGGACCAAACTCGCCTCGGCACCGGGGTAGCTGTCCCGCACTAGGCTAATCGCCCGTTGGATACTGTGTGCTCGGACCGAAACCCGGAAGCTTGCGGCGCCGCTGCGAACCTCGATTACGACTTGAATCAGCGTGTCCCTGCTTTCTCCCGGCCAGCCGGGCCTTGACGGCAACTGCTATCGTTGTTGGCATCCCCCCTCCGGGGATAGCTCGCGCAACAAGTAAGTGATGAGGGTAGCAAGGATGCGGAGCGCTTTGTGCGCGGGGTCCTGCACCCTTCGGGCCATTTTTCGCCCTTGGAACCCCTCAAGGGGCTAATATCGGGGCTATATGCGGTAAGAATATAGGCTTCCGGCACCCCACTCCTCCTTTCCCTTGTGAACCCACGTGGGTTCACCCCAGAGAGGGGGTGCCGGGTTTAGAGTGATCCGCCGAAACGCCCTTATTCACCCAAGTGCGTGGAAGTAGCGTTCTCGGAAGTCTGAATTCACCAACCTGAATAGCGGAGCCGCCGAGGGGCCGTCAGGGGCCTCAGTGCCGCTGGCCGGGGGACCGGCACCATGCACCTCGTAACGCCACTGTATGGACATGCACCGGAATGGATGGGTCGGAGCGCTGGTCCTTCCTGGTTCTGATCCGACCAGCTCGTAGCTAACTCGAGCTACGGGCCCCAAGCCGGCAGTAGCACTCCCACCTCGAAGGTCTCGTGCCCGACCTCGACCAGCCTGCAGCGTAGACGCCCCGGTATTCTGCGATCCAACGAGATAAAGCGAAACCCTGCCGACGCTACCGCGTAAACTTACCCAAGAGAAGCACAACAGAACTCGTTCCCACAGGCCGAAATAGGATCTTACCCGCAATTACTTGTTATATCGCGATATATCGTGATATACTGCCGTCACGTTGGATCTCTGGAGCTTAGGACGGAGGCGAGATGTACGGTCCGGGCAGGATGGGTTACTTGGGCGGGGGTCGCGGGTTCGGGCCTCGGCCGGGGCGTTGGGGGCGTGGGGGGCCGCCGGTAGGGACGGTGGTCGTCGTGGTCGTCGGGGGGTTGATTCTCTTCTCCATGGCCGGGGCGTACGGGTTCTTCCCGTTCTTCTTTCTCTTTCCCCTGGCCTTCCTGCTGATACCAGCGATCGGGCTCTCGGTGCGCGGCGTGGCCGGCCTCTTCGAGGAGCGGGCGCGCAGGCCGGCGGAGGACGGGCGCAAGGAGAAGGAGCTCCTGGAGGCGCTCGCGCGGCACGGGGAGCTCACGCCAGCGCGGGCCGCGCTTGAGACCTCGCTCGGCGTTGCCGAGGCCGACCGCATGCTCTCCGACCTGGCCAAGGACGGGCACATAGAGGTGCGGGCGCGCGAGGGCAGGCTAGGGTACGCGCTCTGGGCGGGCGATCAGGGTGAGCTTACGGCGTAGACGAAGCGGTGAATGCGATGCGTCGTGTGTGGCGGCGCGAGAGGAGATGGAGTTATGTTTGGACACAAGGCGATGAAGGGCTTCTTCGGCCGGGGACCGTGGCGGGGCCACGGGTTCGGTCCGGGGCGAGGGCGTATGTTCGAGAAGGGCGATCTCAAGTACGTGGTGCTTGACCTCATCAAGGACAAGCCGGCGCACGGCTACGAGGTGATGCGGGCGCTCGAAGATCGCTTCCGCGGGTTCTACTCCCCGAGCGCCGGCTCGGTCTACCCGACGTTGCAGATGCTCGAGGACCTCGGCTACGTGACGTCGACGCAGCAGGACGGCAAGAAGGTGTACGAGATCACGGCCAGCGGGCGAGAGTTCCTGGAGGAGAATCAGAGTTCCGTGCGGAACATCTGGGGCCGGGTCGGCGGGGGCTGGGACCCCGAGATGGGGCGCGAGATACACGAGATACGGCACGAGGTGATGGGCCTCGGCAAGCAATTCGGTCGCGAGATGCACGAGGGGAGGCTGGACCAGGAGAAGCTGCGCCGCGTCCACGAGGTCATCTCCCGCTCGGTGCGGGAGATCGAGGAGATCATGAACGACAGGGAGGACCCCGGGGCGACGCGCGTCTAGCGCACCGTTACCCGTCAGCTACCAGCGGTCGGCCCTCGGCTTTACTTTTTTGCCGGGCGCCGATCGCGTTCGCGCGCTGCTCTAGCACATCGGCCTGTCCCGGGCTTGCCGCTGGCGGGGCGGGACCACGATAATACCGGTCTGCCCTGAAGGCGAATCCCAGAGGAAGAGCTTGCGCGTCTACAGCGACCCCGCCTCGGAGCGGCACGTCAACGGCCTGGCCAGCGTGGAGGCCCCGCAGAGGTTCCCGGCCGCGCTCGCCGGCGCCGAGCAGGCGGAGAGGGAAGGGGCGCCCGTAGAGTGGTGTTCTTGCGGTCCTGCCGACGAAGGCACCCTCGCAAGCGTCCACGTTCCCGCGTACCTCGAATACCTGAGGGACCTCTCCGCCTCGGGCGGCGGCTTCCTGGGCCCGGACACGGCCCTGAACGGGGATTCCTGGGACGCCGCGTGCCTGGCATCTGGGGCCGCGATGGCGGCGGCCGAGAGCGCGCTCTCCGGGGAGGCCGCTTTCGCGATAGCGCGACCGCCGGGGCACCACGCGGGCAGCGCGACGGGGATGGGATTCTGCCTTACCAACCACGCCGCCGTGGCGACGGCTCACGCCCGCTCGCTCGGGGCGGGGAGGGTGGCCATCCTCGACTGGGACGTCCACCACGGCAACGGCACCCAGGACATCTTCTACGAGGTGGGGGACGTGCTGTACCTGTCCGCGCACCAGAGCCCCTTCTACCCGGGTACAGGGTGGGTCGAGGAGGTAGGGGATGGCGAGGGCCGCGGGATGACCGTCAACGTGCCGCTGCCTGCGGGCTCCGGGGAGGACGTCTACGCGGCCGCCTTCGCGGGGGTCTTCCTGCCCGTGCTGCGCGAGTTCGGGCCGGACCTGATCCTGATCTCCGCCGGCTACGACGCCCACAGGAATGATCTTCTGGGAGGCATGGCGCTGCAGGAAGATTCCTTCGAGCGCTTCGCGGCCGCGCTCGCCTCTCTCGCGAGCGAGATCGGGGCCGCCCCGCTCGCGCTGCTCCTGGAGGGCGGCTACAACCTCGAAGCCCTCTCCGGCGGCGTCGCCGCGACGATCCGGGGCATCGAGCGGGGCGAGGACCCGGCCTGGGATCGCGCGGTCGGCGCGAGGCCGGTCGACGCGGCCCGGAAGGGCCTCGCGCCCTACTGGGAGAGCCTCCGGTAGGCGGAGGGCACGGAAGAAGGCTTCTGTTCAGGGGTCGCGAGCGGTGACGCGGTTCGTGCTCTCCCTCCTCGTCTTGGCGGCGATCTGCGCCGTCGCTTACCTCGTCGTCGCCTACGCGGTGGCGGCCAGGCTCTCCGGGCAGGTCAGGCGACCGGTCGAGCTGACGCCGGCCGACTTCGGCCTGGATTACCGCGAGGTCCACTTCCCGAGCAGCGACGGGCTGCGCCTGAGCGCCTGGTGGGTGGACGGGGGTTCTTCGCGGGCCGCGGTGCTGGTCCACGGATGGGGCGCCGACAAGTCCAGCCGCTACGTGCTCGAGACGGCCGCCGTCTACGAGGAGGCAGGATTCGACGTGCTCATGCCCGACCTGCGCGCCCACGGCGAATCCGAGGGCACCCGCGTCACCGTCGGCTACCGAGAGGTGCGCGACGTGGAGGGAGCGCTTTCGTGGCTGGCAGAACAGGGCTACGACCCGGCCCTGACGGTGCTGCACGGCTGGTCGATGGGAGGCGCGGCGGTGGTACGGGCTGCGCCGGGTACCGGCGTCGCGGCGGTCGTCGAGGAGTCCGCGTACGCCGACCTGCCGCCGCTACTGCGGCAGCGGATCCCCGAGTTCAGCGGCCTGCCCGCCTTCTTCACCCCGGGGGTCTTCCTCGTTGGGAGGCACTTCCTTGGCATAGACCCGTGGGCGGTGCGGCCGGTGGAGGAGGCCGGGGAGCTCTCACGCGAGGGCGTCCCGTTCATGATCATCCACTCCACGGACGACGAGATGGTGCCCTACGAGCACGCCGCGTTGCTTGCGAAAGCATATCCCGGGGCCACCTTCTGGAGGCTCGACGGCTACGGTCACGTCGGGGCGCACGAGCACCCCGAGTACCGAAAGAAGCTATTGGCTTTCTTGAAAGAGTCCGTACCGCCCGCACCCGGAAGGCAAACGCGAGGCGATCCCTAGCCAAACACCTCGAGCGTGGCCCGGTTCAAGCAGAAGGGTCGGGGCTATCTGGCCTACATGTGGCTTGGGTGGCCGGAGACGAAGTGGCCCGCGTGGTCCCTCGCGAACTCGGCGAAGGAGCGCGGGTCGCTGCCGGCGACTCGGCGGACGACGTCGGTCACCAACTCTCCTTCACCCTCGCCGTAGGCCGAGGCAATGAAGGCAAGGTCGTCGGCACGCCACCGAGGCAAGCCACGTTCGGCGATGAGGTTGTCACAGAACGCCTCGGGCTCTGCCGGTTCGTATGCGACCTCCTTCCCGATGGCCGTGCCTATGGTCCCGGCGGCGTCGCCGTAGGACAACGCCGCCGGGCCGCTCACGACGTAGGTCGCTCCCGCGTGCGCTTCCTCCAAAAGGGCCGCCGCGGCCACGCGCGCGACGTCGCGCACGTCCACCAGAGCGAACCGGCGATCGCCCATGGGCGCCGTGAACCTTCCCACCGCGGCGATGGAGGGACCGAAGCGCAGGAAGTTCTGCATGAACAGCTGTGGGCGGAGGATGGTGTGCTCCAACCCCGAGTCTTCGAGGGTCCGCTCGGCCCGGGCGTGCCAGCGCATGAGCGCAACCCGGTTATCGGGCCTCGCACCGCTGGCCGAAAGCTTGACGATCCTCTCAACGCCCGCTCGAGTGGCAGCCTCCACGAAGGCGGCTTCCATTGCGGGTTGCCCTGGGTTGTCCCGCGACATGAGGAAGGCACGGTCCATCCCGTCGAGCGCCTCACGCAGGGTCTCGGGCCGCTCGAAGTCCGCAACGACCGCCTCCACGCCGCGGGCGGCGAGGCCGGTGGCCTGCTCCTCCGTCCGCACCATCGCGCGCGTCCTCGCACCTCGGCGAACGAGTTCTTCGACGAGCGCGTCACCGACCTGGCCGCTGGCTCCGGTGACGAGGATGACGCTCATGCGTTCCGCACCTTCCACCTCTTTCGTGGTCTCGCGTTTCCTAGAAGCATACCGCTGGCCATCAGAACCTGCGGGTGGCCCTCCTGCCAGGACGTCGGGTGAATAGAGGCGAGAGTGATGGCCGTACCCGCCCAGCCACCAAGTTCTTGCTAAGGACTTCTTGATTAACCCAATCGTCTATTCCCCTGCCCTTCTCGTTACTCTCGATGGGGCTGGGCACCCACGCCCCGCCCCATCATCTTGGTCGCGAACGTGGCCGATCTCGGCCTCGGCTGCCGCGGAGAGCTCCGCCCCTCCGCTTGTCTGGACCTCAGCCGTTACGAGCCGCTCCCGGCAAGGACCTCGGCCCCTGCATCGTCGGCTTGCCGGAAGACCCCTGCGTGGTCGCGGGCGAACTCCGCGAAGGTCCTGGGGTCGCGCCCGGTAAGGGCGCGCACGGTGCCGGTGGTCCGGTTCTGGTCGCCCTGTCGGAGGAACCCGAACACCGCGACGATCTGGCCCGCCACGAACTCCGGCATCCCGGCTTCGACAAGCGCCTGTCGCGCCGCCTCGTCGGGCACCGCGATGAACTGAACGCGCTGACCCGCTGCGGAGGAGAGCTCTTCTGCCACGCGCTCGAAGCTGATCGCCTCGGGCCCGGTGAGCGTGTAGGTCTCTCCGTCGTGCTCGTCCTCGGTGAGGGCCACAGCGGCTACCGCCGCAATGTCACCGGGGTCGATCATCGCGACCCTCGCCCCGGCGGCCGGAGCGAAGAGGCTCCCCGCGTGCCTGACCCCTTCCGCCGAGCCGAGCAGGTTCGTCATGTTGAAGGTAGGCCGCAGAGCGACGGCCGGGACTCCCGACGCCAGCAGGTGCTCCTCGATCCTCCCGTGCCAGTCCCAGAACGCCACGGGCGACCCGATCTCCGCCCCGAGCGCGGAGAGCTTCACGATCCGCCGCACCCCTGCCTCCCGAGCCGCGTCGATCACGCCGGTCTCGTACTCGACCTGGCGCGGGTCGTTGGCGCACGCGAGGAAGACGCTTTCGACGCCTTCCAGCGCCCGGCGCACGGACGCCGCGTCCGAGAAGTCGCCCGACACTAGCTCGACGCCGTCGCCAAGCATCGCCGCGGCCTTGCTCGGGTCTCGCACGAAGGCGCGAACGGATGCGCCGCGCTCCCGCAGCTCTCGGACCACTTGTGAGCCGACGTTCCCCGTCGCCCCGGTCACCAGTATCTTCGCCATCATTCATCGTTCCTTTCTCATCGATCGATGCTCGTGCTTGCCTTCAGTGCGGATACTTCCTCGCGTCCGCCCACGCCACCCCCTGCTACATGCCGACCTCCTTCGTCGAAGCGGCCGTGGAGGGCGGGATGTTGCGGTTGAAGCGAAAGAGGTTGTTCGGGTCGTACTCGTTTTTCAGAGCGACCAGCCGCTCCCAGTCTTCGGGCGGGTAGGCGGCGCGGACCCGGTCCTCGACGGGGTCTACCTCCATGTAGTTGAGGAGGGTCTCGCCGGTCTGGTACTGACGGGTCGCCTCGGCCAGGCGGACTATGTGGGCCTTGACGCCCTCGGCCATCTCCGGGGTAAAGGTCGCCCCGAGGGCGTTCAACGAGAACCGGGCGTCGCCGCTGCCCATTGGGTTCAGGTGTTCCGGGGTGCGGGCTAGCGCGCCGCCGAGCTGGCGGATTTCGACCATTAGCAAGGGCGATCCCGATCCGGCGCCCGCGACCCCGACGAGGGCATCTATGGCCTGCGGCGAGAGGTCGGAGAGCATCCCGGCGTACTGGATGACGCCCATCGGGTCCACGGGGTCCTTGCTGATCGCGTCCATCGCCCCGACGGGCAACTCACCGAAGGTGTCCACGATGGGCTCGCCGAGCCCTTCGCGTACGGGCCGGAACATCTCCTCCCCGTCGGCCGGCTTCTCACCGCAGTAGCAGCCCTTCACCAAGACGACGGACCGGCCTCGCAGCGGCTCCGGCAGGTGCGGCAGTGGCGGGACGTTCATGAAGGAGACGGCCGTGGTCATCTCGTCTGGGAGCCCCGCGCTCCAGCGGGCGTAGCGGTCCAGCACCTCGCGGGCCTTCTCCACCGGGTAGAAGACGCTGCCGCCGTAGACGGTCGTCAACGGGTAGAGCCGAAACTCCAGCGAGGTGACGATCCCGAAGTTGCCCCCGCCACCCTTCAGGCCCCAGAACAGGTCCGCGTTCTCCTCGGCGCTCAGGCGCAGGAGCTCCCCGTCGGCGGTGACGACGTCGGCCTCCGTGACGCTCGCCGAGTTGAGCCCGTACTTTCGTCCGAGCCACCCGAAGCCGCCGCCCATCGTGTAGCCGACGACGCCAACGTGGGGGGCCGAGCCGGCCAGGCCCGCGAGGCCGTGGGCCTGGGCCTCAGGGATCACGTCCTTCCACAACGCGCCCGCCTCGACCCTCGCCGTCCGGGCCACGGGGTCTATCCGTACGCCCCGCATCCGCGACGTGTTCACGAGCAAGCCTCCGTCGGACGGCGTCCCGACACCGTGCCCGGTCGCCATCACCCCGACGCCAAGCCCCTCGTCCCGCGCGAAACGCACCGCGGCGACGACATCCGCCGCGCCCTCGGCCATAAGCACCACGGCCGGTTTCTGGTGCGCGTTGAGGTTCCAAGCCGCGCGTGCGTCGTCGTAAGCGGCGTCGCCGGGTAGGTAGGCGTCGCCTCGGATACGCGCCCGCAGTTCCTCTGCCGCTTTCGCGTGGGTCGATTCGGTATGTATCGTCATATCGTTCTTCCTTTCACTCGTTCGATCGTGATGGCCGGGACCGCCCGATGCGGCCCCGGCAAATGCGGCCTGGATGTGTCTCCTACGCCGCCGTCGGTTGCTTGCGCTCCGCCTCCTCGAAGGTGTGCCGCCTGGCTTCCTCGGAGAGCCACTCCAGGTGGTCAAGGTGGCCGCACTTGGGGCACCTGAGCGCCCGATCACCGTCGCTCGTGGTGATCGTCTCGCGGTCCTCGATCTCTCCCGTCCTTCCGCAGTAACAGCTTTCTCGCATCTCACTCACCTCCTTCGCTCGCGTCGGTCTCTACTGGTCGGTGTTCTCTCACTGCCTCAACGGCGGGAAATCGGCGCATACGGCCTCCCCGAACACGGTGCTGGGGGCACCGTTGTCCCGGACCGTTGTCGTCCAACTGAACTCCTCGTCGGGCTCGCTGCGCAACAGGTCGTCGTCCCGCCCGTCGTTCTGGCGGGTGCCGCCTCCCCCGCTCAGCACCAGGTCCCCGAAATCGCAGGACGCGCCTTGTCGCTCCGTGCCGCCGCCTCCGGGTCCGGTCACCTGGGTGAACACGATGTAGGTCCTGCTGGGCAGGAAGTCTCCCGCGCTGCGGTTGTCGAGTTCGTCTGCGTTGAGGTTGGCCACCCTGGCGTCCGAGGAGACCCTCATCGGTGTCTCCCCTTCTGGCACGCTGAGGGTGAGGGCTGTGTCGTCTGCGCCGGGGTTGGTGTTCGCCACCTGCAAGGTGCTGCCGTTTACGTTGCCGGTCAGACGCGTGAGGGCGTTCGCCACATTGTTCTGGCCGAGAATGAAGTTGCCACCACTGGCCCCTAACGCCGTCGAGGCCGCCCCTACCGTGAGGGCGAGCATCATGGCCAGGCCCATCGCCGTGGCCGTGCCCCTCGCCATCCGGAGCGTTCCCGATGCGACCTTCTTCACTGTCGCCTTCACCATCTCCTTCGTTCTCCTTCCTGTTGGAGGGCGGGCGTCATGCCCGCCCCATGCATCATCGAGATCGTTCGCCGTGGCTCGCTACCTCAGCGGCGGAAGGTCCGCGCAGGTGACAATCCCTGCGATGAAGCTACCGACCCCCTTGTCCTGGACAAGCACATTCCAGCCGTTGCCGAGTGCGAAGCTCTCCCTCGGGATGTCTTCGGTAGAGTCGATTGCGAACCCCCCGTTCAACGCCAGGTCTCCCTGATCGCATTTGGGGTTCCTGAGCTCTATTTGGTTCCCTCCATCGCCGGTCCGTTGGTCGGACACCCCATAGGTCTTGGTAGGAACGAAGGCCGTGGAGTCCTTGCCGTCCAGGTTGTCGGCGTCGTTGGCTTTGCCTTTGGTCCCGAAAGCGAAGAACGTCGAGTCCTGGCCGTCCAGGAGTCTGGCGTTCGCGGCGGTCTCGTCCTGGCCGAGGAATTCGGTCGCGCTCCGGCCGTCCACCTGATCCACGTTGAGCCCCTGCACCTCGACCGTGGAGTTGACCTTCATCGGTGGCTTGCCCGGCGCGACTTGCAGATCGAGGGCGGTCGCGTTGGCGCCGGCGGAGGCGTTGTTGATCCTGAGCATGGCATTGTCGGTGTTGCCGGCCAGTCGGGTGAGGGTGTTGACCGCGTTGAGCTGCCCGAGCTTGAAGGGGTCGCCGGGGACCGCGGCCAAGCGCTGTGGTCCCCACGCCCAAGACCACGGCGAGCAGCATAGCCAGGCCCATGACCGTGGCCGTTCCCCTTCCCAGCCAGATGGTCCTGTTGAGGATCGTCTTCGTTCTCTTCATCATCTGTCCTTCCTTTTCCTAGTCGTCTACGGCCTGTTCACTGGCCGATTCTGGTCTTGCTTTCTCGCGGATAACCTCTCTGCGTCCGCCCGCGCGGCGTCCTGCTACATGCCGATCTCTTTCCGTGTAGTTGGCAACTTCCTCGACGCGTTCCGTCTTGCGATAGATCATGCTTGCCGCGCTGCTCTGGTCCCAGCGACAAACCCAAACAACAGCCCAAACAACCACAAAGGCGGCGTGTTACGATGCCGGTTGGGACGCGCGGATGGCATGGGAGCGGAAGGTGAGCGGAGCGGAAACCGGTACGGGGCTCGCGTTCGGCGACCTGCTGCGGCGCCACCGCGCCTCGGCCAACGTTACCCAGGAAGACCTGGCTGCCATGACGGGCCTCACCCCGCAGGCCATCGGCCTGCTCGAGCGCGGGGAGCGGCGGCGCCCGCACGCCTACACCGTGCAGAAGCTGGCGGAAGCCCTGGGGCTGGAAGGGCGGGATCTCGCCGAGTTCGAGACCGCTGCCCGTCGCCCCTCCGCCCGCGGTCAGGTAGTGAGGTCCCCCCGCCGCACGCTTCCTACGGCCCCGACGCCGCTCATCGGGCGCGAGCACGAGGCGGCGGTCGCTTCGGGCCTCCTGATGCGCGAGGAGGTGCGGCTGTTGACGCTCACCGGACCCGGGGGCGTCGGCAAGACCCGGCTGGCCCTGGAGGTGGCCGCCCGGGTAGCAGATGGCTCACACGAGGCGTTCGCGGACGGG
The DNA here is from genome assembly GCA_963800975.1 of uncultured Rubrobacteraceae bacterium. Taxonomy (GTDB): domain Bacteria; phylum Actinomycetota; class Rubrobacteria; order Rubrobacterales; family Rubrobacteraceae; genus JALYGY01. The sequence goes on from CAWDDB010000012.1 coordinate 10,648, forward strand.
GCCGTCTTCGTGCCCCTGGCGCCTTTGCGGGATCCAGCCACCGTCCTGTCCGCCCTGGCCGAGGCGCTCGGGGTGAGGGAGGTGGCGGGCCAGGCCTTGCCCGAGACCCTGGAGCAGCACCTGCGAGACAGGCAGATGCTGGTGCTGCTGGACAACTTCGAGCACCTGTTGGAGGCCGCCCCCGTTGTGGCCGACCTCGTGGACGCGTGCCCGGGGCTGACGGTGCTGGCGACGAGCAGGGCGCCGTTGCAACTGACGGGCGAGTACCAGTTCCCCGTGCCGCCGCTGCTCCTTCCCGAAGCGGGGGCGTCTTCGGCGCCGGCGGACTTCCCGGCGCGGTCCGCGGCCGTAGAACTCTTCTGCCAACGCGCCCGGGCGGTCGCCCCTGCCTTCGAGCTCACCGCCGAGAACGTGGCCACGGTGGCGGAGATCTGCCAGAGGCTCGACGGGCTGCCGCTCGCGATCGAGCTGGCCGCGGCGCGCGTCAAGCTGTTCTCCCCGAGGGCGCTGCTAAACCGGCTGGACCACCGGTTGCAGGTGCTCGCGGGCGGGGCGCGTGACCTGCCGGAGCGCCAGCGGACGCTGCGCGACGCGATAGCCTGGAGCCACGACCTCCTCGACGCCGGCGAGCAGGCACATGTTCGGCCGTCTCGCGGTCTTCGTGGGCGGATTCTCTCTGGAAGCCGCGGAGGCCGTTTGCGGGTCCGAAACGGACGAGTCGGCACGGGACGTCCTGGAGACGCTGGCATCGCTGGTAGACAATAGCCTGCTGGTGTCGAGGGCCGAAGCGTCTGCGGGTGGGGAAGACGAGGAACCGCGCTTCACGATGCTGGAGACGATCCGGGAGTACGCCGAGGAGCGCCTCCAGTCGAGCGGCGAAGTCGAGGACGTCGGGCGGACGCACGCGCAGTACTACCTGGAGCTGGCCGAGGCCACGCAGCCGGAGATCCTCATGAACACGCAGCCAGGGTGGTGGTGGACGCGATTAGAGAAGGAGCACGACAACCTGCGGGCTGCGCTCCGCTGGACGATCCGGGTCCGGGATGCGAAGACCGGCGCACGTCTGGCCTCGATGCTGTGGCGCTTCTGGGCCGCGCGTCACCCGAGCGAGGGTCGCCGGTGGCTGGAGGCGGTGCTGGAACTGGGCGCGGCCGGAGAAGCCGAGCCCGCGCTGCAAGCGCGCGAGCAGGCGTTCTTGCTTCTCATGCAGGGGATCCTGGCCGCGAGACAGGGGGACTTCGACCAGGCGGTCGAGTTGGACGAGCAGAGCCTGGCCCTGTACCGGGGTCTGGGCCACAGGAAGGGCACGCACGGTCCGCTGCGCGAGCTCGGCGTGGTGGCATATTATCGGGGGGACTACGACCGGGCGGTGCTCCTGACCGAACAAGCCCTGACCGTGGCCCAGGAGTTCGGCAGCGCTTTCGGCTCCGGTCTTGCCGTCTGCGCCCTGGCGGACGCCCTGCGCGCACGGGGAGATCTCGGTCGCGCCAGGCAGCTACTGGAAGAGAGCCTGGCCTCGTTGCGGCGCCAGGAGCACCCCGTCGTTATCGTCAACGCGCTCGTCAACACGCTTAACAGGCTTGGGAGCATCGAGTGCGAGTTGGGCGAAGACGCGCGGGCCGAGGACTCGTACAGGGAGAGCCTGGGGCTGATCTGGCAGTCCGTGGGCCGTGCGTTCGAAACTGTTGCCTGCCTGGAAGGGATGGCCCGGGTGGCGGCCATGCAAGACAGGCCGGAGCAGGCGGCGCGGCTCCTTGGGGCGTCGGCCGCGCTGCGCGACGAGATGGGCACGCCCCTGCCGCCCATGATCCGGGAAGATCACGACCACGCCTCAGACGCCGCCCGCGAGTCGCTCGGGGAAGCGGCGTTCGAGGCCGCTTGGACCGCGGGCCACGCCATGCCCCTCGAACAGTCCATCGCAGAAGTTCTAGACAACGACGAACAAACGGGCGAGAGATAGATCGCCTTCGCCCAAAGAAGGTCCCTACGTGACGATAGGCACCCAAACCCTCAATTCCTCATTCCAAATTCCTCATTCCTAATTCTTCGATCAGGGTGACGAGCGCCGAGTGATCCCACCCTCCCCGCCCCCTCAATATCATGGCCTCGAACAGCTGGTAGACAAGGGCCGTGACCGGCAGAGCGACCCCGTGTTCCCTGCCGGCCGAGAGCGCGATCCCCAGGTCCTTGTGGTGGAACTCCAGCTTGCCGCCGGGCCCGAAATCCCGGGTGAGGAGCTTCTCGCGCTTGACCTCCATGACCTTGTTGCCCGCCAGGCCTCCGGAGAGCACGTCCAGGATCTTCTCCGGAGAGACCCCGCCCGCCGAACCGAGAACCAGCGCCTCGCTCACCGCCTCTATCACGAGCGCCACGACGATCTGGTTGGCCGCCTTGGTGATCTGGCCAGCCCCCGGCGGACCGACGTGGGTGACCGTTGCGCCCATGACCTCGAAGAGGGGCCTGGCACGCTCGAAGTCCCCTTCTTCTCCGCCTACCATGATAGAGAGCGTCCCGTCTATGGCGCCGACGTCCCCGCCCGAGACCGGGGCATCCAGCATTCCGATGCCCCGGTCTCGGGCGTTCCGGGCCATCTGCCGGGCCAGGGTGGGCGAGGAGGTGCTCATGTCGACGACGAGCGAGCCCTCGCGGGCGTTATCCAGCAGGCCGTCCTCTCCCAGGATGATCTGCTCGACCTCGGGCGGGGCGGGGAGCATGGTGATGGTAACGTCGCTCGCTCGCGCGACCTCGCCGGGGCTGCCGGCCACCTCGGCGTCTCCCTCCGCGGCCAGCTCCTCGGCCTTCGAATGGGTCCGGTTGTAGAGCACCAGCTCGTGGCCGGCCTGCATCAGGTTGCGGGCCATCGGTTTGCCCATGATGCCGAGTCCGACGAAGCCGACCACGTAATCTCCCACCCTCGCTCCCTCCCTGTTGCGTCTCGTTCCCAGGCTAAGGATTTCAGGTTGTGGCGCCTGGATCAAGCGCCGCCGGTGCGGCGTGTTAGCGACGGCGCGGGCGCGGGTATCACGCTAGGAGAGGATCTGCGGTAGGGGAGAGGACGACCGTGACTTGCGACGCTGCGCCGTGATGGAGATGCCGGATCGCACCGCGGGCGCTGGTCTCGGGCTCCCGGCTCCGATGCTCGATACCCCGGGATGAGGCTCGCGGCGTGGTGAGGAGGCTCATGGGGATGTTTGGAGGCGGACAGCCGTTCGAGAACCGGCAGGACGCCGGCCGTAGGCTGGCCGAACGGCTGGCCCGCTACCGGGACGAGCGGCCGCTCGTGCTCGCGCTGCCAAGGGGCGGGGTCCCGGTGGCGTTCGAGATCTCGCGCTCGCTCGGAGCGCCGCTCGACGTCTTCGTCGCGCGCAAGCTCGGTGCCCCGGACCAGCCCGAGTTCGGCATCGGCGCCGTCGCCCCCGGCGACGTGCGCGTCCTGAACGCGGAGGCCATCGAGCGCCTCGGCATACCGGAGGGTTACGTCGAGGGGATCACTGAGCGGGAGACGGCCGAGGTGCGGCGGCGCATGCGCCTGTTCCGAGGAGATAGGCCCGAGCTCGAGACGCGGGACCGGACCGTGATCCTGGTCGACGACGGCCTCGCGACCGGCGTGACGGCCAGGGCCGCGGTGGAGGCGCTCAAGCTCCGCGGCCCCCGGCGCCTGGTCCTGGCCGTGCCGGTCTGCGCCGCCCAGACCGCAGCCGTGATTGGCCCCGAGGTGGACGAGCTGGTCTGCCTGGAGACTCCGGCCGATCTCGGCGCTATCGGCTTCTGGTACGGGGACTTCTCGCAGACCACCGACGGGGAGGTCCTCGGGCTGCTCGAGCGCTCCCGCACGGTGGAGAGGACGGTGGAGATCCCCGCCGGCCCTGTCGGACTCGAAGGGGTTCTCGAGATCCCCGAGGGCGCGCGGGGCGTAGTGCTCTTTGCCCACGGCTCCGGCTCCGGGCGCCACAGCCCGAGGAACCGTTACGTCGCGCGGGCGCTCCGGATGGCTGGCCTCGCGACCCTCCTGATCGACCTCCTCACGCCCGAGGAAGAAGCGGCCGACCGCGAGGACGGGAGCCTGCGCTTCGACGTGGGCCTCCTCGCCCGCAGGCTCGCCGCGGCGGCCGGCTGGCTGCGCAACGACCCGCAGACGCGGGATCTGCGCGTAGGGTACTTCGGCGCGAGCACAGGCGCGGGGGCAGCGCTGGTCGCCGCGGCAGAGGACCCGCGAGGCGTGGGCGCGGTCGTCTCGCGCGGCGGCAGGCCCGACCTGGCGGGTGACGCCCTGGCCCGGGTCGAGGCCCCGACGCTCCTGATCGTCGGCGGCGAGGACGGGACCGTTGTCGGGATGAATGGGGAGGCGCTCGCGCGCCTGGGCTGCGAGAAGCGGCTGGAGATCATAGCGGGCGCCGGGCACCTCTTCGAAGAGGCGGGGGCCCTTGAGGAGGTCGCGCGTCTGGCCTCCGGGTGGTTCGCCCGCCACCTCGCGTCCTACGCCGAAGAGCCCTGAGAAGAGTGCGCCTGCGGCGCCGCTCCCGCATACAATTGGACCGTGCGCGACGTCCTGACCGACAACCCGGCCTTTACCCGCTCCATCCTCGGGACCGCCGACCCCGAGCGCGTGGTGAGGCGCCTCGACGCCTTCTGCGAGGAGAATCTCGGGTCGAGAGCGGCCGGGATCCTCTTCTGCGAGCTCAGCGTGGGCGCCGCCTTCGGCCTGCGCCTCGCGGACGGCCGTCGGGTCTTCCTCAAGGCCCATCCACCGGACCGGCCGCACGAGTACCTGGCCAGCGTGCACGCGGTGCAGGCCCACCTGCGCGGGCGCGGGTTCCCTTGCCCGGCGCCGCTTGTCGGGCCGTCGAGCTTCGGGGAGGGCCTTGCCACGGTGGACGAGTTCGTGGACGAGGGCCAACACCCCGACGGTCACGACCCCGCCTCCAGGCGCGCCATGGCCGGGACGCTGGCCCGCCTTATCTACCTTGCGAGCGAGGTTCGGGACGTTAGCGGGCTAGACAGGGGGTGGAACTGGCCCCGAGAGGAGAGCTTGTGGCCGCAGCCCCACAACTCCCTTTTCGACTTCGAGGCCACCGCGGGCGGCGCGGAGCAGATAGACGAGGTCGCCGCGAGGGCGAAAAGGATCGTCGACGGCCACGGGGGAGAGACCGTTGTCGGGCACGCCGACTGGAGCGCGGACCAGATGCGCTTCACGGACGGCGAAGTCAGCGTGGTCTACGACTGGGACTCTTTGAGGTTGGACAGGGAGGCTGTTTTCGTCGGCATCGCCGCCTCCAACTTCACCGCCACGTGGCGCCTGGGTGTGCCCAACCCACCGACCCCCGACGAGACCCGGCAGTTCGTGAGCGAGTACGAGGAGGCGCGGGGGGCGCCGTTCTCCGCGGAGGAGCGCGCGGTCGTCGCGGCGGCGGCCGTCTACGCCACCGCCTACGTGGCCCGCTGCGAGCACGCCGTGGACCCCGCGGGCAAGAAGGTCGCGGGCGGCTTCCGCGAGGCCCTGTCGGTGTACGCCGGATCTTACCTCCGCGGGCCATGACCCGCGGCCCCGGCGGCGGACCACGGGCCGCGCGCTAGGCCGGGACGCGACGCTGGATCGGCGCGAGCAAGCTCGGCTCCGCTTGAGACCTCACGGCCGCTGCAGCCGCTCTTCCTCGAAGGCCTCGCGTAGGATCCCGAAAGACTCCTTTTTCCGCTCGTGGAACGTCGGCTGTTCCCAGCCCTGCCAGGAGTAGAACAGGGGTTCGATGCTGGTGCGAGGTGCTTCCCCCGTCGGGCGGAGGGCTGGGTACACTCGCACCCCGTCCACCCGCACGGGCTCGAACCCGCCCGCATTGTAAGGGTAGTCCCACACTCGCAGGCTGCTCGGGTCGGTAAAGCCGAGGAGCATCCAGGGGATCCTAACCTCTAGCACGTCGCCCGCGGCGTGCCAGTCTGCCAGGTTGTCGAAGGATCGGCTGGAGGGATCGGTAACACCGTTGCGCATCTCGCCCACCTCGATGTCGTCGAACGGTATCCTCTCCTTGGTCTGCGGGAGCACGAGCGTCCGGCTCAACGCCAGCTTCCACGGCAGGAAGACGCCGGCCGACTCCTCGGTGCTCGCTCCGGTGTCCGGTATCAGGTTTAGCTTGTAAGCCCAGAGGTAGGTGAACTGGTCGTAGGCACTGCTGACCAGCATGCGCGCGTCGTCCTCGCCCCTTATCCTGAGCAAGCACTGTATGCCCCCGTCTGGGAAGGTCAACCCCGGGGCCGCGTCGGTCGTGGCGCTGCCATTGTCGAGCGTGCCGAAGCCGACGTCGAGCTCGTTCCGCTCGAAGTCCCATCTACCCTCGCGTTTCTCCAGGAGCAGGTACAAATAGGCCTCGTCGTGCGAGACGGTCAGGTCGAAGTCCCCGTACTCGCGCCACTCGGACGAGACGACCTGCCCCGAGGCGCGGTCGGAGATCCACTCGATCGCGCCGCCTATCCCCTCGGGACCACCCGTCCGCCGTTCCCAGTCTTCGGTCTCGCCGTCGATGGTGATGGTCTCCTCAGCGCTCTCCCCCGCCTCCACGGCGAGAACGCCGAAGTTCTCCTCGTTGGTCAGGCGATTGCGCCATCTGTCCCGGCGCTCGGGCGGGAGCTCCAGGTCGAGGGTGTTCCAGGTGAACTTGAACCACTCGTCGTGCCAGGCGAATAGGAGCGCCCCGTCGAGCCCCTCCTGGCGGATGGCCTCGATCATGCCCGCCTCGATGCGTCCTTGCTCCCGTTCGGTGTGGTAGCCTTGGTCGCGTCCGAGGGGACCGCGGTGGGCCATCCCGCGGGAGGAGGGGACGCCGAACTCGCCGACGAAGAGGGGGATCCCCCTGTGGTGCGCGCGCAGGTGGTGCAGATAGCCGGCGTACGGGTCGACCGTGCCGTCGCTCCTGTAGTCGCGGTACTTTTCGTCGTGGCGCATGAAGTCGGGGTAGTAGGGGTAGACGTGGTACTGGGAAAAATACCCAGCCTTCCAGTCGTCGGTTGCGGTAATGTGCATGGGGTCCAGTGAGACCAGATCCTCTTGCGGAAACGGCTCGTTCGGGTGGCTCAGGGGATCGGTCGTCGGCCAGTTGGTGAACGCGACAGGGTGCTGCCAGCGGTACTCCATCTCTTCCTCAGCCAACGTGTCCGCCATCGAGGCGAGCCAACTCTCGAACGGCCTCGCGTCGTCTGTCGCGCGGAAGTATTTCCCCGAGTACGGCTGCATGCCTTTGTTCGCCTCGTTGGTCCTCTCGACTGCGTTGGGGAACCACTCGGTTCCGATCATCCACCCCAGCACGTACTCTGAGACGTCCGTCCGGTAGCGGCCGCTGGCGTGTCCCGGACGCTCGGGCAGGTCCGCGTCCCCGTGCACGACGTGGACGGCATTCCGGATCTCGTGCTCGAACTCCTCCGTGATCTCGGGCGCGTAGGCGTCCCGGCCTTCCTCGTTCTCCCCGATAAGCTGCTCTTCCGGTGACCAGACGCCCTGGATCACCCACAACGGGTCCTCGCGGTCGCGGTTGAAGTCGTCGAGGGCTTCGTAGAATTCGGGATCGAGGATGGTGTAGACCCTCACGACGTCGGCGTTCATCTCCTTCATCTGCGGGAACCACCTTAGGTAGTCATCCCTGGTCGGCGCCAACTCGCCGGGGGAGTGCCCCGGCAGAGAGGCGCCGAGGTTTATGCCGTTCCAGAACCGCGCCTTCCAGCTCCTTCCGTCGTAGACGGCGATGTGGGAGTCCCGCACCGTGGAGACCCGCTTTACGCCACCCGAATCGGCGACCGGCCGCTCCGCGTCGCCCGACCTCAGAAAGACGAGCGCGGCTACCACGACGGCCGCGACGACCGCCAGGACGGCGAGCAGGCGCAGCAGTCGGCTCCAGCGGCCCGGCTCCTCCCTCCTCTCGTAATGCTGGTACAAGCCCCGCTCCCACGGTCGGGATTCTGTCGCCTACTTCGGAGCCCGAGGGTCTAACCCGATTCCCTGCGCATCCGGAAGCCCCTGCGCTCCATGGCGCCCCAGTCCTTGTTGTTGCGCAGGAAGGACGCTATGGCCATCGCCCGCCACACCGTGTTCACCTGCCGGTAGCCGAAGTTCTCCAAAACGCCATAGAAGATCAGCTTCATCAGGTCCCACCATCTCGGGTAGCGCTCCAGGCGCAGCTCCTCCAAGAAGACCGCGGCAGTCGAGAGAAGGATCCCGAGTCCGACGGCTGCGAGGAAGAAAGCCAGCGCGAACGTTCCGTTGATTACCCCGAGGGCAAGGCCGGCGACGAAGGCGACGTAACCTACCAGCTCGATGGCGGGCCCGAGGAACTCGAAGAAGAAGTAGTAGGGCATCGCGACCAAGCCAACGGTTCCGTAGCGGGGGTTGAAGAGCATCCTGCGATGGCGCACCAGGGTGTCGAGGAGACCCCTGTGCCAGCGGTCGCGCTGGCGTCTGAGGACTCGAAAGGTGTTGGGCACCTCGGTCCAGGCTATCGGGTCGGGAACGAACGAGATCCTGTACTTCCGGTCGTTTTCGCGCAGGACGCGGTGGATACGGGTGGTCAGCTCCATGTCCTCGCCCACCGTGTCGCCCGCGTAGCCGCCGGCCAGGATGAGGTCGCGTCGGCGGAACATGCCGAAGGCACCCGAGATGATCAGCAAACAGTTGAGCTTGCTCCACGCTGTGCGCACCGCGATAAATGCCCTGAGGTACTCGACGATCTGGAAGTTGGGGAGCGGCCTGCGGGGCGTCATCACGCTCACGATGCGTCCCATGTCGACCTCGCAGCCGTTGGCGACCCTAACGGTGCCGCCGACGGCTGCGACCGAGCCAGATTCGATCATCGGGCGGGCCACCCGCAGGAGGGCATCCTCCTCGAGGATGATGTCGGCATCCAGGCAACACACGAGGGGATAGCTGGCGGCGCAGATGCCGGCATTCAGGGCGTCGGACTTTCCCCCGTTCGCCTTGTCCACGACGACCAGGCGCTCGGTGGGAGAGGTGTAGATGCCCCGCAGCGGGGCTGTTTCGAGCTGCAAGCGCACCGGCCGGTCGGCTTCGTAGAGGTCGAACTCCTCCGTCAGGACGTCGAGGGTGTTGTCCTTCGATCCGTCGTTGACAACGACCACCTCGTGCAGCGGGTAGCGGAGCGTGAGGAACGAGCGGACGCTCTCGCTTATGGTCGCCTCCTCGTCGTAGGCGGGCACGACGACCGAGACGGGCGGGGCGTAGTTTGAAGTAAAGAGCTCGGAGAACCCGGAGAAGACCTCGCGTCGCACGTAGTCTGCTATCTCGACAAAGGAGATCAGGTACAACACGACGTACACGGCATTGATGGCCAGGAAGTAGCCGAGGACGAAGTAGTTGACCGTGAGTATGAGGTCGTTAAAGTTCACGCGCCTCCCACATCGTGCGCCGGAGGGCCTCGCGGGTCCCTTCGTCCGGCAGGGTTATGGCAAGCCGCTCCAGGTAGCGGACGGCGCCGACGCGGACCATCGCCCGGATCAAGGCCCGCGCCCCCTCGCCCTTCGCGCCAGGGGTGTCCAGCTCGCCGACCGCCTGCCTGGTGATGCCCCGCTCTTCGAGGGTCGCGGCCGCACGCTCGCGGGCGTAACGGTCCCCGCTCTCCAGCAACGCGGCCAGAGCCATCTCGCCGGCGGGCCCCATGTTGGCCAGAGCCCTGCTGGCGTTGAGCCGCACCCACCACTCCCGGTCCAACGTCAGTTCCTGCAGGGTCGGGATGGTGGTGACCTCCCCGATCCGGCCGAGGGCGCTGGCCGCCTGGGCTCTCACAGGCCAGTCCCTGTCCGTCGAGGCCTCGAGGAGCACGGAGATGTCCTCGGGGTCCGCGATCCTGCCCAGCGCGAGCGCCGCCTGCGCGCGAAGGTCGGGGGACGCCGCCTGGAGCACCGCCTCGCGCAGCCCGCGGCGGGCCTCGAAGACCCGGAGGTTGCCGATCACCTGCGCGGCGAGTACCTGCGCAGGAGGGTTGCCTCGCTCGAGGACCTCGGCGAGCGGCCCGACCGCCGGTAGCCCGATGCGCTCAAGGTTCTCCGCCATCCGTAACCTGGTGAGCTCGGAGGGGTCGTTGAGCGTCTGCGCCAGCATCTCGGCCGCCTCGGGCGACCCGATGCGGGCCAGCGCCCGCGCCGCCACAGCCCTGAGGGTCTCGTCCCGGTGCCTGAGCAGGTCCGCGAGCTGAGCCGTGGCCTCAGGGCCGCCGAAGTACCCGAGGTTCTCAGCGGCCCTCGCCTTCGTCCAGCGCCCGCGGGAACGTAGCCTGCCAAGGTACCTTCGCACGAGGCCGGCCTCCTCCGCGAGGCGCACGAGGCGCTCGCGCTGGTCGCCGAGCACAAGCGCGAGGTGTTCGACCATCATCGTCGCCATCAGGTCCATGTCCCGGTCGCTGAGGTGGCGGAGGACCGGGTGGACCTCGCCGGATGCCAGCGACTCGTCCAGGGCCCACTCGAGCCTCCCGATCTTGGCCTTAGTCCTCCGCTTCTCGATGGAGCGTGCGGCCTTGACACCGAAGGTGACCGCCACCACGACCACGTTGAGGCCCATCATGATCACGACAGCCCACAGTATGATCCCCAGGTCATGCATAGGCGTCCAGAACTCCAACCCGTAACCTATATGAGTTTCGCATCTATAATTTGGTCCATATGATTCTATATAATCCTCGCACTAGCGGGAACCCCCGGTGCGATAGCTGTGCGTGACAGGCGAGGCGGCCTACATTGGACTCGAATGATTGCAGGATCATGTTGGCCGACGACGACCGCGTCGTGCGGCGCATCGTGGTCGCGAAGCTCTCCGGCCTCGGGTACAGGGTGAGGGAAGCGGAAGATGGCCAGGAGGCGCTGGATCTCCTGGAGGGCGGCGAGATCCCCGATTTGCTCATCACCGACAGCCTGATGCCCAGGGTTGGCGGCCTGGAGCTCGTGCGGAGCATCAGGAACAGCACCGACGATGAGCTGTCCGTCCTCCCGGTCATCATGCTCACCTCCCGGCAGAGCGAGCTGGACGTGATCGAAGGCCTGGAGACCGGCCTGGACGACTACGTTACCAAGCCTTTTTCCCCCGACGAGCTGGTCGCGCGCGTACGAACCGTGCTCTGGCGCAGGCGCCGAATGTAGCCTCGGGTCCACCACCCCGCCAGGACAGACCTGCAACGGGCTCGGAAGGTCCGTATTAGTGAGGGCCGTGTCCGATTCGGCGTAGGACGCTTCGTTCTCGCTGGTGTGAACCGGTTGCGTTGGCCCTTCCGGCTACCAGCCAAGTCTGGCGCGGCGGACGCGCCCTCAAGAGCGTTCAGCCTCTGGGCCCGTCCTCCCCGTGGACGGCGACGCGGTTGCGGCCCGACTGCTTCGCGCGGTAGAGTGCTTCGTCGGCCTCCCTCAGCAGGTCGTCCGCGTTGGCGGCCTCTCCCGGCGCGAGGGTGGCGACGCCGGCGCTGACCGTCACCATCCCCGGCGCGCCCTCGGCTTCGTGGGGTATGCCCATCTCCTGCACCGCCTGGCGCAGGCGCTCGGCCATCTCGGTAGCCGATCCGTTGCTCTGGTCGGGAAGGATGATGAGGAATTCTTCTCCGCCGTACCGGTAGGCGGCGTCCCCGCTGCGGCAGTGTTCGGTGATCGTCTTCGCCACCCTCTGCAGCACCTCGTCGCCGGCCAGGTGGCCGTAGCGGTCGTTGTAGAGCTTGAAGTAGTCCACGTCGCACAGCACCGCGGAGTAGTTGTGCCCGTAGCGCTCGACCCGTCCCTGCAGGACATCGAGCTCCTCGCGCAGGCGCAGCCGGTTGCCGAGATGCGTGAGCGGGTCCTGGCGCGACTGCTCGAAGAGCTTTCGGTTCAAGTCCTCCAGCTCGTCGTTCTGGAAGGCGAGCCGCCGGTGCAGCTCGGTTACGCGGGAGGCGGAGAACAGTCGCACCTGCAACTCGTCGCGGTCCAGCGGCTTGCTGAGGTAGTCGTCGGCGCCGGCCTCGAGGCCTATGAGCAGGTGGTTCCTGTCGCCGAGCGCGGTCAGGAAGACGAAGTAGGTGTACCCGTCCCGATTGTCCGCCCTGACCCTGCGGCAGAGGTCGAGGCCGTCGATGCCTGGCATCATCCAGTCGCTGATTATCACGTCGACCTCGGGGACCTCCCGGAAGAGCTCCAGGGCCTCCTGCCCGTCCTCCGCCGTGAGGCATTCGTGCCCGAAATTCTGCACGGCCCGGCGCAGTATGGTTCGCGAGACGGCGTCGTCCTCGGCGATGAGGATCTTCACCGAGCGTCCCCCTCGACCTCTGCCTCGAGCGCCGGGCGGACCCGCCCGAACTCCTCTTCGAGCCGGCCGAGCAGCTCGGGGGCGCCAGAGAGGTCTCCGGACTCGCCCAACTCCTGCAGCTCCGAGCAGGTGGCGGCCATCTCCCTGGCGCCCATCATGCCCGAGCTACCCTTGAGGGTGTGGGCCGTGCGTTCGACGGCCGGGGCGTCACCGGCCGCCACGGCCTCCCTCAGGTCGCCCAGATGCGAGGAGGCGTCGTCGAAGAACATGGCGGCAAGCTCGGAGAGCAACCCGGGCTCGCCAGACTCGCGCAGGCTCGCCACCACGTCGGCGTCGAGCGGTTCGCCGACCCCGTTCCCTGCGACGTCGGGCGCCCCTTCGTCCTGGGCCGGTTCCGGTCCGGAGATCCATCGCTTGAGCGTCGCGTCGAGCTCTTCGGGCTTTACGGGCTTGGGCACGTAGTCGTCCATTCCGGCCTCGAGGGCCTTCTCCCGGTCTCCCTCCAGGGCGTTGGCCGTCATCGCGATGATCGGCGAGCGGTGGCCCCCTGCCTCGCGGCGCCTGATCTCCGCGGTGGCCCTGTAGCCGTCCATCTCCGGCATCTGCACGTCCATCAGGATGGCCCCGTAGCTGGTCTTCTCGACGGCCTCGAGTGCCTGGAGGCCGTTCGCGACGATGTCGACGCGGTATCCGAGGCTCTCGAGCATCTTCGCGGCAACCTTCTGGTTTACCGGGTTGTCTTCGGCGACGAGCACCCTGGCGCGCCCCGCCGCCCTCCGCTCGCGCAGGGTCTGCCGGGTTACGAGCCGCCCCTCATCCCGCGGACCTGCCTCGACCGACCCGCCCATCACGCTGACCAGGGCGTCGTAGAGCTCCGATTGCCTCACCGGTTTGGTGAGGTAGGCTTCTATACCGGCCCTGCGCGCAGCCTCGTCCTCGCCCCCCCGGCCCATGGAGGTTAGCAACACGAGGTGGCTCGAGGACGAGGCTGGATCCGCCTTGATGCGCCTGGCCAGGTCCAGCCCATCCATGCCTGGCATCTGCATGTCGAGGATCACGAGGTCACGCGGCTCGCCGCTCTTCGCGGCCGAACTTAGCTGCTCCAGGGCGGCGGGGCCGTCCGCGGCTTCGGTGCTCTCCATCCCCCACGACGAGAGCTGGTCGTGCAGGATCCTGCGGTTAGTGGCGTTGTCGTCGACGATCAGCACGCGCAGGCTTTCGAGGTCTACGTGCGGCCTCGCGGGCGGCGCCGCTCCCGCCGGCTGCCTCGCGAACGGGACGGTGAAGCAGAAGGTGCTACCCACCCCCGGCTCGCTCTCGACGTTCATCCTCCCGCCCATCATGGTCACGAGCTGCTTGCTTATCGCGAGCCCGAGGCCCGTCCCCCCGTAGCGCCTCGTCGTCGAGGCGTCAGCCTGGGTGAACGACTGGAACAGCCCCGAACGCTCCTCTTCCGTCATCCCTATGCCTGTGTCGGAGACCTCGAAGCGCACCACGGCGGCGTCCTCCCCCGCGGGGCTCTCGAGCGCCGTCCTGACCACGACCTCGCCCCTCTCGGTGAACTTGATGGCGTTGTCGACCAGGTTCGTGAGGACCTGCCTCACCCGCCCCGGATCCCCCCGTAGCGCCGTGGGGACGTCGGCCGGGATCAGGCTGGCGAGCTCTATGGACTTGTCGTGGGCACGGCTCGCGAGCAGCCCCACCACGTCCTCGACGGCCGACCTGAGGTCGAAGTCTATGGTCTCCAGCCGCATCGCCCCGGCCTCTATCTTCGAGAAGTCCAGCACGTCGTTGATGATGACCATGAGGTTCTCCCCGGAGAGCCGGATCGCCTCGGCGTACTCGCGCTGCTCCCCGGCGAGCCCGGTGTCGAGCAGAAGCTCCGTCATCCCGATGACGCCGTTCATGGGCGTCCTGATCTCGTGGCTCATGTTGGCCAGGAACTGGCTCTTTGCCCTGCTGGCCGCCTCGGCCGCCACCCTCGCCTCCACCAGCTCCGCCTCGGCCCGCTTGCGCTCGATCACCCGCCCGACCTGGGCGCCGACCTGCGCCATGGTCTCCAGGATGCGCTCGTCGGGATCGGTGGCGCGCGTCGAGAAGAACTCGAACACCGCCACGACGTCGTGACCCGTGAGCACCGGGAATGCGAAGGCGGCCTGCAGGCCGAGGTCCTTCGCCAGCCCCGCCCGCGGGAAGTTCGAGTCCACTTCCACGTCGGAGATCCACGCGGGCTCGCCGCTCTCGAGCACGCGGCCAGGCAGCCCCACGCCGGGGACGAAGCTGATGGCCTCGGTCGCCGCGACGAACTCCTCCGCCCCATCGAAACCGGCCAGGTGCCAGACGGCGGTGGAGACCAGCGCGCCTTCGTGCCCACCGCCGGGGGATCTCAGGTAGGCGTGGCCCACGGGCCAGCCCGTGAAGCCGCAGATCTCGTCCACGCAGGTCTGCATCGCCTCCTCGACCGTGGAGGCCTCGTTCGAGGCGGCGGAGACCGTGCGCAGCAGGCGCACGAAGGAGTTGTTCCTGCTCAACTCCGCCTCGGCCCGCTTGCGTTCGGTGATGTCGACGATGGTATGGACCGCCCCGGCGTAGGTCCCGTCCGGGTCGAACACGGGGGAACCGGTGGCCGAGAGGTCCTTCAAGCTGCCGTCCGCGGCGGTAACCCGGATCTCGTACGCGGACCGGACGCCCTCCACACGCCTGGCCCTCTCCGCGAGCGCCTTCGCCTTCTCCTCCTCGTCCAGGAAGCCGAAGAACGACCGCCCGACGAGCTCCTCGCGCGTGAGCCCCAGGATCCGGGCGTACGCCTCGTTGCAGTAGGTGATGATCCCGCCCTCGGCCGCGACGGAGGCGATGCCCTCCTGGACGGTCTCGATGAGCCTGCGGTACTCCTCCTCGCTCTCGGCGAGCGCTCCTTCGGCCTGCTTGCGCTCCGTGATGTCGACCATGAACCCCTGCCAGTGGCGGGATCCGGTCCTCTCCTCCTCGATCATCACCGCCTGGTTGCGCACCCACACCACCTGACCGTCGCGATGCAGCACCCGGTACTCCGTCACGACCACCTCGCCGTGCACGAAGGTCCGCTGGTCCTCGGTGCGCATCCGCTCGCGGTCTTCGGGGTGCAACATGTGCCACCTGAGCTCCGGGTCCTTAAACTCATCGGGGGTGTAGCCGGTCAGGGTCTCTATTTGAGGGCTCATGTACATCGCGGGATCGGGGCTACCGATCTCCTGTACGTAGGTGACCGCGGGCATGCGCTCGACGAGCGTGCGGTACCTCTCCTCGGCGTGCCGCAACCGCTCCTCGGCCAGCTCGCGCTCTGTGATGTCCGTCATGGAGCCGAGCATCCTTACCGGTCTGCCCTGCGCGTCGCGCAGCACGTGCGCGCGGTCCATCACCTTCGAGTAAGTGCCGTCGGCGCGCCGGAAGCGGTACTCGTCGGACCAGTGCTCGCCCTGGCCTTCGAGGACGGACCTGACCTTCGCCAGCACACGCCCGCTGTCTTCCGGGTGTATGCGCTCGTCCCACCACGTGGGGTGCGCACCGACCTCCTCGGGCGAGTATCCGAACATCGCCTCGACCGCGCCGTCCCAGATCTGCCCGCCTGTGGCGAGGTCGTTGTCCCAGATCACCTCGTTGGTCGCCTGGGTGACCATGCGGTAGCGTTGCTCGCTCCTGCGCAGGGCCTCCTCCGCCTGCTTGCGCTCCGTGATGTCCAGCATGACGCCCTGCCAGAACCTGGGGGTGCCGTCCTCGTCGCGCACGACGACGGCCTCGTCGCGGATCCAGACGACCCGGCCGTCGCGCGCGATCATGCGGTACTCCATCCTGAGGGGGTCGCCCGTCGCGTTCGTGCGCCTCTCTTCGGCGATCACGCGCTCCCGGTCGTCTGGATGGAGCAGCCTGTCCCACAGCCCGGGGTCCTCCCTGCTCTCCTCCAGGGTGTAACCGAGCAGCTCCTGCACGCGCGGGCTCACGTAGGTGCTCGGGTCCTCTTCCCCGAGGGGGTTGATGTAGATGACCGCGGGGATCTGCTCTACCAGGTTGCGGTAGCGCTCCTCGCTCTCCTGGCGCTCTTGCTCGGCCCGCTTGCGGGCTGAGATGTCTTGGAAGAATCCTTGCCAGTACAGCGGCTCGCCCGCTTCGTTCTTTATGAGTATCGCCTCGTCGTGCAACCACACAGCGCGGCCGTCGCGGGAGATCATCCGGTACTCGATGTTGAACGCTTCGCCCGTCCGGTTGGTGCGCTCGTTCCTGGCCAGGACGCGCTCCCTGTCCTCGGGATGCAGCAGCTCGCGCCACAGGCCCGGGTTGGCTTCGAACTCCCGCGGCTCGTAGCCAAGGACCTCGCTCACCTGCGGGCTCCTGTAGAGCGCGGAGTTGTTCTCGTCGACGTCGTCTATGTAGACCACGACCGGTATGTTCTCTACCAGCGAGCGGTGCCGGACCTCGGCCTCGCGCAGCTTGCGCTCCGCCCGCTTGCGCTTGGTCACGTCGCGCAGCGCCGCGATGCGGACGCTGCGGCCCCTGTACGTGGAGACCTTGCCCCTGACCTCGACGTCGAGTTTCGCGCCGTCCTTCGCGACCACCACGGTCTCGTACGGCTCTTCGTTGCCCGAGGCTATCTTCTGCTCCACCACCTCCCACGTTTCGGGGGTCACGAGATCCCGCACGCGCATGCCCGCGACCTCGGGGGTCTCGTAGCCCAACATCCGCGCGAAAGCGTTGTTGGACTCCAGGATCTTCCCGTCCGCGCTGATGACGATCCCCTCGAAGGTGGCCTCCGAGAGGCTTCTGAACCTCTCCTCGCTCTCTCGCAAGGCCTCGCTAGCGTCGCGGCGCTTGTCTAGCATGGTGTCACGGCGGCGGCCGCGCCGAGCTCGTCGGAGGAAGCCAGTTCTATCTTGTGGTCCGGGTTGCCGCGCCCCGTTCTCTGTACCTTGTCCGAGGCGCCTTGTATGGAACGTCCGCTCCGGAAGATGAGGAGACCGGCGATTGGGAAGTCGGGGATCGGTATCCCGAAACCGAGCTTCTGTATGCTCACTATAGCCATCGGAGCCTTCTTGCTTCCCGCGTGTGTCCTTCCAACTGGTCGTTCGCCTCGTGCGTATGTATCGCGACGCGCCGTACCCACACTCTATACGGGATGCTTATTCTACGCGATAGTGACCTCGCCGGCCACGCGAAGGCCTCGCCGCGATCCCCGCGACCAACGGGCGTTCTATCTACCGGGCGCCGTCGAGGCCTCGATCTCGCCGAGCCGTATACCGACGATCTCCTTCACGAGAGCCGCGGGGAGAGGCTCGCCCGGAGCAAAACGGACCACCGTTCTTGAGGTGTCGTACGCTTCGAGTTCCCTTTCTAGCGCCTCGAGCGCGGAACCACGCATCACGTACAGGCCACGTGTCGCTTTGCTGCCCCGAAGCTAACCAGGTATTCGTCCGTGGTTGCCGGGGCGGTGCTCATGGCTTGCTAAAGACCCCTTCTAGTATCGGTGCCATTACCTCCGGTGGGAGCTCGTGAGCCGAGGCGTCCATGGCCCGAAAACGGGCGTCTGGCATGGCGTCCGCGAGGACCCGGGCCGTTTCGGGCATCGACCAGGCGGCCAGGACGGTGGTCGGCACATCGGTTCTTGCGGCGAGCTCCGTCGGAACCAGCCCGTCGCCAAGCACGGCGTAGTCGTGCGGCAGGGCGCGGGCACAATCGAGCATCCCTTCCCCGGCCGGGGACCGCAGCATCGCCTCCAGATCCTCATCGGACAATCCAAAGTCCTTGAGGAAGTATTTGACGCTACCCTCGTAGTCGCCCCTACCATTCAGTTCTTGTATGCGCGCGGCCTGCTCTGCATGCTCGGCTCTGGCCGCCTCGTCGTCTTCGCCTCGGGGAGCGTAGGGCGGATCTGCCAGTGCCAGCCTCGCGACGTTCAGGCCCGCGGCAGCCGCCCTCAGGGCCAGAGCCGCACCGGCTGAGTGCCCGTACACGAGTACCGACTCTCCGGCCTGGGCGATGAGAGCACCCACGTCCTCTACTTCGCGATCGACCGCGTAGGGCTCCGTGTCGCCGCTCTCCCCACGGCCACGGCGGTCGAAGTTGTAGACCGTAAAGTTATCCGCGAGCGCGTCTGCCAGCGGCGCATAGAATCGGTGGTCGGCCAGAGATCCACCCACGATCAGGAGCGCGGGTCCGGCGCCCGACCGCTCGAAGGCGATCCGGGTGCCGTCGCCCGAAGTAACCCCTTCCATGAAATACCCTTCCCGTGCGTCGGATCTCCACCATCTAATCTCAGCTTACACGGGTAGTCCTGAAAAACCTACTCTCTAATCTGCAGTTTTGATCGGGTTAGAAGCGCTGTGCGCGCACGCGACGCGCGTGGAAGAGCTCAGCCGCGTGGCAGGTAGACGGAGAAGGTGGAGCCCTCGCCCACGGCGCTCTCCACGGCTACCCTACCGCCGTGGTTCTCGGCCGTATGCCTGACGATAGAGAGGCCCAGGCCCGTCCCGCCTGTCGCCTTGGAGCGCGCCTTGTCCACGCGGTAGAAGCGTTCGAAGATGCGCGGCAGCTTGGAAGCGGGGATGCCGATACCGGTGTCGTGGACCCGGATCACCATCTCCGGGCCCTCGAAGCCGCCCGTTACCTCCACCCTGCCCCCAGGCGGCGTGTACTTAACCGCGTTGTCGATCAGGTTGGTAAACATAGAGGTAAGCAGCGTCTCGTCCCCGCGCACGGTGTACTGGGTGGCCTTGCCGAAGCGCTTCCACTGCAGGGTAATGTTCTTCTCACGGGCCACCCTTCTCATACGCGCGAGCACGGTCATCAGGACGCTGCGCACGTCCACCGGCACGGGGTTCTCGACCCGCTCCTGGCTCTCCAGGCGCGTAAGGTCGAGGAGGTCTGTGATCAGGTGCGAGAGCCTCTCGGTCTCGGCCCTGAGTTGCGCGGCGAAGAGTCGGGCCTGGACCGGGTCTTCGTCTATCGCCTCTTCGAGGCTCTCCGCCAGCAGCCTGAGGCTGGTGGCCGGGGTCTTGAGTTCGTGGGAGACGTTGGCGACGAAGTCGCGCCTGATCTCGTTGACCCGGAGCAGCTCGTCCGGGCTGAAGTCCAAGGACTCGTCGCGTCTCCTGAGCACTGGAACGCTACTTCGGGGACTCGACGCCCACGCCGGCCCTGTCCTCGGCCTCGAACCGGTAGCCGAGGCCCCTGGCGGTGTGGATGTATCGGTACGAGGACCTCTCCTCCAGGGCGGCCCGGATCCTGCGGATGTGGACGTCTATGGTGCGCGAGGAGCCAACGCCCGCGTGTCCCCAGACCTCCTTGGCCAGCTCCTCCCGGCTCTTCAGCTCCCCGGGCGCGCTCGCGAGCGCGGCGAGCAGCTCGAACTCCTTCAGGCGCAGGTCCAGCGGCTCGCCGCCGACGCGGGCGGTGAAGTTCTTCGTGTCCAACTGGAGGTCGCCGGCCTCCAGGATCTTGCCCCGCTGCCCGGTCTCGCTCCTCTTCAGGTTGGCGTTTATGCGGGCGACCAGCTCCTTCATGGAGAAAGGCTTGGTCACGTAGTCGTCGGCGCCGGCTTCGAAGCCTCTGACCTTGTCCTCCTCGGCGTCCTTCGCCGTGACCATCACGATCACCACGTCCTGGTCGCGCTCGCGGATGCGCTCGCAGACCTCTATACCGGACTCCCCGGGGAGCATGACGTCGAGCAGGATCAGGTCCGGCCTCATCTTGCGGGCGAGCCTCAGGGCCTCCGCGCCTGACGTGGCCCCCTGCACGCCGAACCCCCCGCGGGAGAGGTTGTAGGCGAGGGTCCCCATGATGACCTCGTCGTCCTCGACTATCAGGATCTCCGCCGCGCTTCCGTCCAAAGCAAGCCTCTCCTACTCGTCCGGTCGAAGTGAACGAAGTATATGTTCTGTTCTCCCTCGGGTCATTCTTTTTACCTACTTTTAACATGCCCCCTTCGACCCCTCGCCGCGGCCCGACCTCGAACGCTACAATGCGGTTCTCACGAGAGAGGGGAGCGCGACCTTGCAGACGAGGGTCCGGACCGAGACCGTGCGAACAGAGCGCACCTTCGCGATCGCCCGCAGCTCGGCCGACGCCTTCGAGCGCGTGGTCTTCGAGCTCGAGGAGGACGGCGCCGTGGGCCGGGGTGAGGCGGCCCCCACGCGCTACTACGATCAGGACGCGCGGGGCGTGGCAGAGGCGCTCGAGGGCTTGGAGGTCTCTGACCCCTGGGACATCCGGGGCGTCCTGGAGGATAACTCTGGCCTGCCACCCACGGCGCGCGCCGCCCTCGACTCGGCGCTGCACGACCTGGCGGCAAAGAGGCTCGGTGTCCCGCTATACAGGCTGCTCGGCCTGGCCCGTCCCGCGCCGGTCAGCGCTTACACCCTGGGCATAGCGGAGCCCCAGACCACCGTCGAGGAGGCGATGCGGCTCTCCGAGTTCCCCATTCTCAAGATGAAGGTTGGGGGATGGGAGGATCTGGAGACCGTCCGGTCCGTGGCCGCTTTCTCGGAGGCCGAGCTCTGGGTCGACGCCAACGAGGCCTTCTCCCCGGGGGAGGCGCCGGATGTGGTCGCAGGAGCTAAAAGACGTCGGGGTGCGCGTGATCGAGCAGCCCGTCCCGGCCTCGGCCGGACCGTCGGCCCTGAAGGAGGCGTCGGAGGCCGCCCACCCCGTGCCGGTGATCGCCGACGAGAGCGCCCTGACTGCTCGGGACGTGCCGTCCCTGTCCGGGTGCGTGGGAGGCGTCAACGTCAAGCTAGCCAAGTGCGGCGGGGTGAGGGGGGCGCTCGCGATGATAAATACGGCCCGCGCCCACGGCATGGCCGTGATGCTCGGCTGCATGGTCGAGACGTCGCTCGGGATAGCGGCGGCCGCCCAGGTCTCCGGCCTCGTCGACCTCGTCGACCTCGACGGCGCGATGCTCCTGGCCGACGATCCCTTCGAGGGAATCGGATACGACCGGGGCCGCATCCTCCTCTCTGGGGAGCCAGGCCTGGGGGTGAGGCCGCTGTGATCCGGGAGCCCGTTCCCGAGCGTCGGTACGCCATCCTGGCCGATGGCTGGTTCGCCAACCGTCACGCCAAGACCGCCCACGGCCTCATCCGATACGGCAAGGACGAGGTCGTCGCTGTGCTCGACTCGACGCTTGCGGGCAGCAGCGTGCGCGAGGTCATGCCCGAGCTGGAGCGCGACGCCCCGATAGTCGCTTCGCTCGATGAGGCCATAGAGCGCTCCCCGACCTCCATCCTCGTCGGGCTCGCCCCGGCCGGCGGGCGGCTGCCGGCCGAGTGGATGGAGACGCTGCGGGGGGCCGCCGGCTCGGGGCTCGAGATCGTCAGCGGTCTGCACCAGCGGCTCGCCCCCGAGTTCCCGGACGGGAACGTCTGGGACGTGCGGGAGCCGCCGGGGGAGTTGCCGCTCTTCTCCGGCGAGGGCTTCGGCGTGGAGCAAAAGGTCGCCCTCACCGTCGGGACGGACTCGGCCATAGGCAAGATGACCGCGACCCTGGAGATAGGGAGGTCGGCGAGGCAGGCGGGCGCGAGGTCCGAGTTCGTCGCCACCGGACAGACGGGCATCGTCATCGCCGGGTGGGGGATCTGCGTAGACGCGGTCGTCTCCGACTTTATAGCCGGCGCTTCCGAGCAACTCGTGCTCGAGGCGGCCAGGAGGGAGCCCGACCTGATCCTGGTAGAGGGCCAGGGCTCCCTCGGCCACCCCGCATACTCGGGCGTCACGCTCGGCCTCCTGCACGGCTCGTGTCCTGACTGCCTCGTTCTCTGCGTCGCCCCCCCCGACGAGGAGGTGTTCTCGGGCGTCCCGCGCCCCGACGCGGCGCGCGCTGTCAGGCTCTACGAAGAGATCGCGGCGCTCGTCAAAACGGCGCCCGTGGTCGCCGTGAGTGCCAACACCAAGGGGCTAAACGACGCCGAGGCCGCCGCCTTCGTGGCCGCCGTCGCTGACGAGACGGGGTTGCCAGCCGCCGACCCCTTCAGGGACTCGGCTTCCCCGATCCTCGAGGCTGTGCTCGAAGCTCCGAAGACCCGCCCAGATGGGGCTCAACCCTAGGACATCAAACACCCCATCTGGTAATGTATAGCACGAACTCGCTGGCCCTACCGAGGAGAGGAGCGGCATGAGCGAGAGCGCGCAGACACCGATGAAAGGCGTGGTCAGGGACGCGATGGGGGAGCAGATCAAACACGAGCTCTACTCCGCCTACGTGTACCTCTCGATGGCGGGCTCCTTCGAGGTAGCGAACCTCACCGGCTTCGCCCAATGGATGCGCCGGCAGAGCAGGGAGGAGTTGGAGCACGCGATGAAATTCTTCGACTTCCTCCTGGACCGGGGCGAGCACGCTGAGCTTCAGGCCATAGAGGCGCCACCCTACGCTTTCCGCTCACCCCTCGACACCTTCGAGCAAGCTCTCGAACACGAGAAGGAGATCACCGCCCGCATCAACGTTCTCTACGAGCTCGCCGCGAGGGAGAACGACTACCCGGCTCAGGTCATGCTCAACTGGTTCGTCACCGAACAGGTCGAGGAGGAAAAGTCCGCGACCGAGATCGTCGAACGCCTCAGGATGGCCGGCGAAGATAGCGCCGCCCTGCTCCTGCTCGACAGCGAGCTGGGCCAGCGCTAGGGCGGTTCGCGTGTTCGGGCGTCAGGTCCTGGACTTCAAAGATCTCCGGGCCGGCGCGCTCCCGAGACCGATCGCTCGACCGATCCGGAAAGAATTGTAGACCACGGCCAATACTTGATCCGCGCTCCGCCCGTGGGGTATGATCGCAGATGCGAATGGTTCTCAATAGTGGCAGAACGGCTGGGGAAGTTGGCTGAGGGCAGGGAGTTCGAAGCCGGGGTGCTGGCGGCGTACAGCGTGCGCCGCAGGGTGGTGTGTGGGGCGGACGGGGTGGTAAGTGTCCTGTGGGGGTCCATGGGGCTCGGAATGTCTCTCGCGGAGTTTCTGGACCTCGCCGCAGTGCTCGCGGCGGCGGTACGGAGTCCGGCGCGCTACGGTGAGCTCGCGAGGGGCGTTCGGGCTCGGGTGGTCCGCTGCTCCATGGGGCAGGTCACGCTACACCAGGGGGATCTCACCCTCTGGCTCCTGCCCGAGGAGTTCGAGGAGCTGGCGAGCCTGACGACCCGGGCGCGAGAAAAGCTTGCCGACCGCGCACCGGCGCCGCGTCTCGGGCTTCCCTGGAGGCCGCGGGAGGAGTTCTTCGGGCAAAACTAGGCGTTGGGGATCGGCGGGCCTCTGGGCGTAAAACCTCTGTTAAACCGCCAAAGTATGCGGTTTCGCTCTTTGCAAGCATTCCGGTATGTTAGAATCCCGCCGTGGCAAGATGCCTGACGCTTAACGCCAGCTTTGAGCCCGTGGCACTGGTTGCTGTCAAGAGGGCGATCGTCCTCGTCGTCTCCGAGAAGGCCGAGATCGTGGAGGCCAACCTGGAGCGAAGGTTCCGGTCAGAGAGGGCCGAGTACCCTTACCCGCTGGTGATCCGGCTGGTCAAGTACGTGGAGATACCGCGGCGTCTCAGGCGCCACGTGACGAACGCGATCCTGTTCGCGCGCGACAACTACAAGTGCCAGTACTGCGGCAAGCACCGCGACAGCCTCGGCCGCCGCGACCGCCTCACGCGCGACCACGTCAAGCCGATCTCGCGCGGCGGGGCCAACACCTGGGACAACGTGGTGACGGCCTGCACCAAGTGCAACGCGCGCAAGGGCAACCGCCTCCCCATGGAGTGCGGCATGTACCCCAAGACCACGCCCAAGGAGCCGCGCTACGTAGTTATGGTGTGGTACTCGCGGGGCCTCAACGAGGTCCAGCGCCGCTACGTCGAGCAGTTCTACGGGGAAGGGAGCCTGGCGGCGTCGTAGCACGCTGCCTTGCAGGTAGCTTGTCAGCACGCTCCGGCTAACGCCTCCGCTCGTCAGCACGCGTCGCCCTTTGGAAGCGAGGGTCTGCGAAGCTAAGCCCGGCGCAGCCGGGCGTAGCGTGCTCATACCCATGGGCTATAATTCTCCACTGTCACCCGATCAACAGGCAGGCCTCTTTGGACTACAACGGTTTCGCGGGGAAGGTGGGACGCATCGTCGGTAACGTCGAGCGCGCCGTCTCGGGCAAGCGTGACGGCGTCGTGCTGGCGGTGGTTGCCATGCTCGCCGGCGGGCACGTGCTCATAGAGGACGTTCCAGGCGTGGGCAAGACGCTGCTCGCCAAGTCCCTCGCGCGCTCCATCGGCGGCGAGTTCGGGCGCATCCAGTTCACCCCGGATCTCCTGCCCGCCGACGTTACGGGCCTCAACGTCTACAACCAGGGCGAGCGCAGGTTCGAGTTCTGGGCCGGGCCCGTCTTCGCGAACGTCGTGCTTGCCGACGAGATCAACCGCGCGAGCCCCAAGACGCAGAGCGCGCTCCTCGAGGCGATGGAGGAGGGGGCCGTGACCGTGGACGGCCGGACGCGGGGCCTGCCGCGCCCCTTCGGAGTGGTGGCGACCCAGAACCCCATAGAGCACGAGGGCACCTACCCGCTGCCGCACGCCGAGCTCGACCGCTTCATGATCAAGATGGACATCGGCTACCCGGACGAGGCCGCCGAGATGGACCTCTTGAAGCTGGGCAGGGATCCCGCCTCGGAGCTTGAGCCCGTGGTTGACCTCGAGGAGTTCGAGGATTTGCGCCGCCTCGTCGAGGAGGTCCACGCGAGCGAGGCCGTTTTGCGGTACGTGGTCTCCGTGACCTCGGCGACGCGCGAGCACGCCGAGGTGTACCTCGGGGCCTCCCCGCGGGCGAGCCGGATGCTCCTGGCCGCCTCCAGGGCGCGGGCCGCCGTGAACGGCCGCTCCTACTGCACCCCAGACGACGTCAAGGCCATGGCCATGAGCGTGCTCTCGCACAGGATCATACCCGCCTCGGGCGGCGACGCGGCCGCGGCCTCCTCCGAGATCGTGCGCGAGATCCTGGGCTCGGTGCCCGTGACGGAGGCGGTCTAGGGACCTTGGGAGGCGCCTCGCGGCTCGCCGTCCGGCCCACGGCCCGCGGCTGGCAGGCGTTGATCTTCGGGCTCCTGATCCTGCTTGTGGCGCGCCTGATCGGGACTACCCAGTTCCACCAGCTCGCCTACGCCCTGCTGGCCCTGCTGCTGGCCGCGCTCTTTATCGGGTGGTCGAGTTCCAGGGGCCTGCGCTACTCGCGCGGGCTCCCGGCCGGCACGCGCATCACGGCGGGTAGCCGGGCCAGGATCAGGCTGCTGCTCTCCAACCGCTCGCGCCTCGGCCTGTCGGACGTGAGCGTCACGGACCACCTCCCTGAGCAGCGCGACTTCGAGGCGCCGCCCCTGAGCGGGAACGGCAACGCCGCTATCCAGGCGCCGCTCCACTTCGCGAAGAGGGGCGTCTACGAGCTCGGGCCGGCCGAGGTTGCGGTCGGGGACCCCTTCGGGCTGCTGCGTTTCCTCCGCAGGTTCGGGGAGAAGACGGAGGTTGTCGTCTACCCGGAGGTGCACGAGCTGCGCGACTTCCCGATCCGAGGCGGCAACGTCGAGGTCGGCGCCCAGGGCTCGCGGGGGAGGCGGGGCGACGAGTTCGCGGGTCTCAGGGAGTATCGTCGGGGCGACGACCGGAGGCACATCCACTGGAAGAGCGTGGCGCGCACGGGCGAGCTCTACGTCAAGGAGTTCGCGGTCGAGGCGCCGCGGCGCTACTCCGTGGCCCTCGACCTGCGCCGCGAAGGGCTGCGCGCACCCGAGGCCGAGGTCGAGGACGCCGTATCTGTCGCGGCCTCCGTGCTCAACCGCCTCGCGCGCGAGCGGCTTCCGTTCAGGCTTCTGTGCGCGAACGGTGCCGGGGAGACCACGCCCTTCGGCGTCGACGAGGATTCCTACTGGGGGGCGATGAGGCTGCTGGCGACGGCCCGGGTCGACGGAGCGCGCCGCCTCGCCCAGACCGCGCTCGCCGAGGGCGACGCGCTCGGGGAGGGGATCGTGATGATCTCGCGCACCCGCAACGAGGAGCTGCCCGCGGCGGTACGCAAGCTCAGGGGCGCTGGCCTCTCGGTCGTCGTGGTCGCGATCGCGACCCACAGCTACCGCACGCCCCCGGGGACCGGGGGCGCGGCGCAGGGCCGGGAGACGGAGTTCTTGCGGTCCGTAGACCGGCTGGAGACGGCCGGGGCCACGGTACGCGTCGTGGGCCACCCTTCTGGCGCGGCTGGCCTCTCGGGCATGCAGCACCGTCAGGCGGAGGTGCCCTAGTGGGAGGGCCCTGGGTGAGGATCCCCCTCTACGCGGCGGCGCTTGCCACGGGTGGCGCGTTCGCCATCGTGTTCACCGGGGACGTCTACGTCTGGTTCGAACCCTCCTCCGTCGTGGCTCGGGGTGGGGGGGCGTTCTGGACGATGGTGCTGGCCGCGCTCGTCGCCGCGCTCGTGGGCTCGTCCGGCAGGTACCGTTTCGTGCTGCTCTTACCCGCGACCGTGCTCTTCACGTACGTGGCCGCCTACGGGATGCCGCCGCTCTTCTCGCTCTCGGGGTGGCGCGACGCGTTCTTCCGGACCGGAGGCGACCTCTACGAGGCCTTCGCCATCATGTACGCCGAGCCCGTGCCCTACGACCTTCACCCCGGGCTCTTCGTCGTGCTCGTGCCCGTGGTCATGGTGGTGGTCGCCTTCGCCACCTCGGCCACGCTCTACGAACGGAGCCCCATCGTCTCCATCGCCGTGCTCGGCGTGACGATAGGGATCCTCAGCACCTCGAGCTTCGAGGACGGGGCCGGACCGTTTTTCGCCGTCTTTCTCGCGTCCGCCGTTGTCCTGCTGCTCTCCCCCGGAAGGCGGCGGCCCGAAGCCGTGGGGGTCCTCGTGGGAGCGGCGGTGCTCGTGCTCGTGCTCGCGTCGCCCAGGATGCCGTTCTCGGAGACCACGATCAGCACCGGCCTCATAGACTGGACGCGCATCGGGACGGGGGGCACGAGCAGGCTCGACGTGCAGGCCGACGTCGGGGATTACCTCACCGCGGGCAGGGAGACCGACCTCATGAGGGTCGAGAGCACCGAGCCGCTGCTGTGGCGCGGCGGCACCCTCGACTACTTCGACGGCGTACGCTGGATAGACACCACCGATCCCGAGCTCGACGATGGCGAGGAGGTCGCCCCGGGCATCGAGACCCGCACCGTGCGGCAGGAGTTCGAGATCCTTAACGCGCGCACCGACGTCCTGTTCGGCGGGTACAAGATCGTGCAGACCTCAGACGAGTTCGCCGTAGAGAACTCCGACGGATCCTGGTCGCTCGACGAGCCGCTGGCCGAGGACAGCTCCTACGCGGTGGTCTCGGAGATACCCCAGCCGACCGCCCAGCAACTCAGGAACGCGGGCACGGCCTACCCCTCCGAGGTCGCGCAGAACTTCCTGCAGCTTCCCGGGAACGAGCCGCCGATCATCGCCGAGACGGCGGACCAGATCCAGCGCCGCTACGATCCGGGTACGCCGTACGACGCGGCCAGGGCCGTCGAGCAGTACCTGGTGGTCGACGGAGGCTTCACCTACAACCTGGACGTCAGCTACCGCAGGGCGGACAGGGCCATCGAGGAGTTCCTCGGCGACGGCAGGGAGGGTTTCTGCACCCAATTCGCCACCTCCATGGCGCTCCTGCTGCGCGAGCAGGGCATCCCTGCCAGGGTCGTCTACGGGGCCACCGTGGGCAGGGAGACGGGGACCAACGAGTACGTGGTCACCGGGAGCAACATGCACACCTGGGTCGAGGCGTACTTCCCCGGTGTCGGGTGGTACCCCTTCGATCCCACGCCCGGTTTCTCGATGCCCTCCGCGATGGAGGCCAACGCCCCGAGGACGCTCCCCAACACGGCCCAGCAGGAGCTCGGCGCAGACGCCGTCCTGAGCGAGAGGCAGCAGGGCGAGCAGGCGGCTGCTCAGCAGCGCCAGGAGACGCCCGAGGAGGCCGCCTCTCCCCGATCCGGCGGGCCGAATGGCGGGGGCATGCCGTGGCGCGTCCTCGCGCTCTTGCCGATTCTCCTCCTGGTCGGGATCCCGCTAGCGAAGCGGGCGCTCCTCGCCCGCGCAAGGCCCGAGGACCTGTACGGGGACCTGACCGGCCGCCTGCGCGACGTGTTGCCGCCCGGACGCGGCGCCATAGCCGACTCCCCGGCCCTCACGCCGACCGAGCGAATATTGCTCCTCGCCTCCGCCGCGGGGGTCGAGGAGCGTCCCATGCAGGAGTTTGCTCGGGAGTACTCCGACCACCTATACGCCGCGCCGCGGGAGGGCGGGACCCGGCACGTCGCGCGGGCGTACCGGGGGGCGATGCGCGCCTACTGGCGGCTGCCTCGCTGGCGCAGGGCGCTCGGGGCCGCGAACCCCGCCTCGCTTCTGGCGCGGGCCAGGTGGGGCGCGGCCGTCCTGAGGGCTCGACTCGTCAAAAAGCTGCGCGTGCTCGGGAGTCGTTGAACTATACGGAAAGCGGTGTAATAATTCCGTTACCTAGAGAAGGACTACCGCATCCCCCGGGAGGGCTGATGGACCAGAAGCAGGAGACCATAGTCAGCATCACGGATAACGCCGCGGAGAAGGTCAAGGCTTTGCTGGCGCAGGAGGGCGAGGAGGATCTCGCGCTGCGCATCGGCGTGCGTCCCGGCGGCTGCTCCGGCTTCCAGTACAGCATCTACTTCGACGACGAGGTGGGCGACGACGACGAGGTCCTCGAGGCCAAGGGCGTGCGCGTCCTCATAGACGCGATGAGCGTCCCCTACATCGTCGGAAGCGAGTTCGACTACGTGGACGGCCTGATGGGCGCAGGCTTCGCCGTAAACAACCCCAACGTGCAGGGCGGCTGCGGCTGCGGCAGCTCCTTCACCTGCTAGAGAACCACCAGACGTAGATAAGGAGCCCGGGGATCTATGCCCCGGGCTTTTTTGTGCCTGGTGGTTTCTGTCTGTTCGAAATACGTCGTGGATGCCCCACCGGGGTTAAACGCCCCACCGGGGCGTCTCTACGGGTTGTGGGTGGACGCGGACCCTAGCGGCAGCGCTTGGCCAGGAAGATGTCCGGTTTGCCTGGTCCGTTGGCGTCGGGCATCACGCCGATTATCGAGAATCCGAGCTTCTGGTAGAACTCGTAAGGGTGACCCCGCAGGTTCCGTATGTTTGCCAGGTGACCCAGGACGTCGGGGTAGAGGTCCGCTCCGTACAGGCTCGTCATGCCGCTCACGTCGTCGCTGCCGAGCTGGAGCGTGATGCCGCCGCGCTCCCGCACGCGTTCTTCCAGGTCCGCCACGAGCGCCCGTCCGATGCCCAGGCGCTGGAGGTCCGGACGCACGACGAGCGGGTGCAGCTCCCACACGTTGCCCTCGTAGGAGGGGATGCCCCCGATCCAGCCTAGTACACCGCCCCCCTCGCCCAGTGCCACCCGGCTCACGCGACCTTGCCCGAGCGACTCGCGCAC
Organism: uncultured Rubrobacteraceae bacterium; assembly: GCA_963800975.1. GTDB lineage: Bacteria > Actinomycetota > Rubrobacteria > Rubrobacterales > Rubrobacteraceae > JALYGY01. The sequence goes on from CAWDDB010000012.1 coordinate 40,358, forward strand.
CTCCTCGATGGCGGCGTCCAGGTCCGGCCAGGCGTCGGGCCAGTCTTCCCTGAACCCCTCGACGAGGAGCGTCGCGGTCTGCCTGATCGCCTCGCCGTCGTCGGGATCGAGGTCGGAGATCGAGAACCGTAGGGGACCCGCGCTCAAGCCTCTTCCCGCAGCAGATCGAGCGCGAGCATCACGGCGGCCACGCCGCTCGAGCTGACTATCTCTCCGGACCGGATCAGGGGGCCAAGCTCTCCCACGGGGACCTTGACGACCTCGACCAGCTCGTGCTCGTCCGGGTCGGGCGCAGAGGTCTCTTCGACGCCGCGGGCGAGATAGAGGTAGGCCCAGTTGTCCTTGAGGCTGGGGGAGGAGGCGAGCGAGCCGATGGGCTCCCACGCGCCCCCCGCGTACCCGGTCTCCTCGAGCAGCTCGCGGCGGGCCGCCGCCTCTGGCTCCTCGCCTCGCTCCACGAGGCCAGCGGGAAGGCCGAGCTCCATCCGCTCGAGCGGCGGGCGGTACTGGCGCACGAGCACCACCTCGCCCGCGCCCGTCAGCGGGAAGATAATGGCGGCGTCGGGGCGCTCGAGGACGTAGTAGGGGTCTTTGATCGCCCCGCCAGGCAGGCGGAGCCTGTCGGAGCGCAGGGCGAAGTACCGGGTCTCGAGCAGTCTCTCGCTGCCGAGGCGCTCCCAGGCCGCGTCGTCAGCCAACGCCGCCGTCTCCGGAGAGCACCCGCGGCAGGTTCTCGACGAAGGCGCTGCGGGCCATCACGCGGTCGCATCCTGCCTCTCGGGCCGCGATCGCGAGGTCGGCCTGCACGTGCGAGAGGAAGCCGACGGTCGAGACGTTCCGCAAAGCGGCGTCCGAACCCACGGTTCGCAGCAGCTCGAGCGGCTCGAAGCGGGCCGAGTTGAGGTCGAGCACGAGGAGATCGGGCGGCGAGGCGCGAAGCGCCTCGAGCAGCCTCCTCGGGTTGCGGGGGAAGGCGGCCTCTACGCCCACCTGTTCTGCGGTCTCGGAGATCTTGCTCCGGAACAGCAGGTCTTCGACGGCTGCCAGCACGTTTCGCGCCACGGAACCTCCGTCTCTAGAGGGTATCGCTCACACATTCTAACCGCCGGCGTTGCGGTATCATATCTGGGTGAAAAGATCGATCCAGCTTCGGGCCCAACTCGGGCGCACAAGAGAGACATTATCCAACTTCACGCCGTTCTTGAGGCCGCGCAGACGGGGCCTCCTGCTCGCGCTTGTTCTGCTGCTCGTGGAGACGGGTATGAGCCTGGCCCAGCCGTGGCCGCTCGCCCTTACGCTCGACTACGTGCTGAGCGACAGGAAGCAGCTGCCCGGCTTCTGGCCCGATAGCCTCTCGGGCGAGGCCCTTCTGCTCGCCGCCATCGCCTTTCTGCTCGTCTCCATAAGCGCGGCAAGCCGGGGGCTCGCGGCCTACAGGCGCTACATGCTCCAGAAGCTCGGCCAGGAGACCGTCTTCGACATGCGCGAGGCGCTCTACAGAAGGGTGCACGATCTCGGCCTCGATTACCACGGCAAGAAGCGCACCGGCGACACGATCACGCGCGTGACGAGCGACGTCAAGGAAGTCAGGACGCTTCTCGTCGATTCGATAGTCGAGATCGGGTCGTCCGTGTTTATCCTGCTCGGGATGCTCGTCGTGATGATCTGGATGAGCCCGCAGCTCACCCTGCTCGCGCTGCTCACCGTCCCGTTCCTCTTCCTCGCCGTAGCGCGCTACCGCAGCGCGCTGGTCGAGCGGATGCGGATCGTGAGGACCAAAGAGGGCGCCATAGCATCGGTGATCCAGGAGGCCGTGACCGGCATCCGGGCGGTCAAGATCTTCGGCCGCGAGGACGACGAGCTGGAGCGCTTCCGCACCGAGAGCGAGGACTCGCTCAGGGCGAGCGTCGACTCCTCCCTGATCGAGGCCAAGTTCAGCATCGTGCTCGGGATGGTAGGCGGCGTCGGGACGGCGGCCGTCCTTTACTTCGCGGCCCTCCAGGTGCTCTCGGGAGCCCTCTCCGTCGGCCAGCTCACCGTCTTCATAGCCTACCTCGGGCTCTTCCTCTCGCCGCTGTGGGCCCTGAGCCGGCAGGCGAACCAGATCGGCAAGTCCCTCGTCTCGGGGGAGAGGATCATCGAGCTCCTGGGCGCGGAGCCTTCAGTGAAGGAGGCCCCGGACGCCCGACCGGCCCCGCGCCTCGAGGGCCGCGTCACCTTCGAGGACGTCCACTTCGCCTACGAGGACGAGGCCGGGGAGGTGCTCGACGGGATGGACTTCGAGCTCGAGGCCGGGAGCCGCGTCGCGCTCGTCGGCCTGAGCGGGGCTGGCAAGACCACGGTCACGGGCCTCGTCGCCAGGCTCTACGACCCGCAGAGCGGGCGCGTGCTCATAGACGGTCAGGACATAAAGGGTTTCACGCTCAAGAGCCTGCGCGACTCCATAACCTTCGTCCCGCAGGAGCCGATGCTCTTCCGGGCGACGGTGGCGGAGAACATCGGCTACGGCAAGTCCGGGGCGACGAGAGGGGAGATCGAGCACGCGGCCGAGCTAGCCGGGGCCGACGGGTTTATCCTGGAGCTGCCGGAGGGCTACGACACGCTCCTCTCCGAGCGCGGGGAGAGCCTCTCCGGGGGTCAGCGGCAGCGCATATCCATCGCGCGGGCGATGCTCCGGGAGAGCCCTATCCTGATCCTGGACGAGCCACAGTCCGGGCTCGACGCAGAGGCGGCGGGCGCCGTCGAGGAAAGCTGGCGCCCCCTCACCGAGGGCCGCACCACCTTCGTGATCGCTCACGAGCTCAGGCTCGTGAGCAGCGTGGACAGGATCCTCGTGATCGAGGACGGGCGTGTCGCGGAGTCGGGCTCGCACGATGAGCTCCTGGCGGCGGACGGTCTCTACGCCAGGCTCTACTACCTGCAAGAGCGGGACCCCGTCCAACCGTGAGGAGGAGCCCTTGAGGGAGCTCATCATTCTCTGCGTCGTCCTGACGATCGTGGTCGTCGCCATCTATATCTCATTTGCATGAGGTAGCACGCATCGGCCAGCGAAGCTGGCCTCGTTTTCAGCAAAGGGCTCCTACCCTAGCCAAAAAGCTGACAAGCCGCCCGAGGCGAAGCCGAGAGGTGGCGTGCTGAGAAGCGAGCCCTTGCAAAGGGCGATGCGTGCTGACAAGGCGCGATAGCGCCGTGCTGAAAGCGGAGGCGAAGCCGGAGCGTGCGTTCCGACGTGACGGGCTTTGCCCGTCACGTCGGAATACGGGCGCGGATGCGGGTGCCTCCGCCGGGTGAGCTCCGTACGGTGAGCGTGCCCCCCAGGCGAGACGCCCGCTCGCGCATCGAGCGCAGGCCGAGGTGGCCGGGGAAGTCGCCGCCTGCGTCGAAGCCGACGCCGTCGTCGGAGACCTCGAGGATCAGGGAGCCCGATTCGCAGGCCATCTCGAGTCCAACATTGTTGGCGCGGGCGTGCTTGACGGTGTTGTGGAGGGCCTCCTGGGCTATGCGGTAGACGGCCTCCTTGACGTCCGGGGAAGCCCCTGGCTCGTCACAGAGGGAGGTCTCGACCCCGATCTCGTGCCGCGCCCGTAAGGCCGCGGCCTGCTTCTCGAGCGCGGCCACGAGGCCCTCTGTCTCAAGCGACTCCGGCCTGAGCTCGAAGATCAGGGCCCGCATCTCGGCCATGCCGGCCTCGGCCAGGGAGAGGACGTACTCGAGCGGGTCGGCGACGAGCTGGGGGTTCTGGTCCACGAGCTTGCGCGCGGTCTTGGCGCCGAGGGCTATGCCGTAGAGGGCCTGGGAGACGGAGTCGTGCAGCTCGCGGGCCAGGCGCTGGCGCTCCTCGAGGGCCGCCTTGCCCCTGACCTCCGAGAACAGGCGCGCGTTCTCCAGCGCGACGGCTGTCTGATCCGCGACTGCCCTCAGGAAGACCTGCTCGTCTTCGCCCGGCTCCTCCCCCGGGAGGTAGCAGAAAAACATAGCGCCGACCGTCCGGTAGCGGGAGAGGAGCGGGACGCTGTAGGTGATGTCCCACGGCACCTCATGCACGAAGCGGTGTACAGGCTCGTAGCGCGGGTCGCCGAGGAGGTAGTTGCGGAGGTCGCGGACCAGCACGGGCTCCCTGGTGCGAAAAGCCTGCAGGCTCGGGGAAGGGGCGCCGGAGCGGTAGGAGGCCTGCAGGCCCTCCGTGTAGCCCTCTGGGAGGCCGTAGGAGCCGAAGACGTGTAGCGTTTCGTCCTTGCGGTCGACCAGGATCACCCCGCAGGCCACGGCCGTGCTCGCCTTTACCGCGCTCTCGGCCAGGGCGTTCAGCGTATCCTCGGCGGGCAGGTCGAAGGCCAGGTCCGCCGCTATGCGCGAGAGGGTCGCGACGCGTTCCTCGAGCAGTCGCTGCGCCCGCGCCCGCTCGGTGACGTCGTGGGCGACGACGCACAGGGTCTCCCTGCCGCCGCGAAAGATGATGCTGCCGCTCGCCTCGACCTCGAGGAGCGAGCCGTCCTTGCGACGGTACTGCCTCTGGCCGATAGAGGTGCGGCCCTCCTGCGAGGTCCGCAAGACGTTGCGATCTACGCTCTCCCTGTCGTGGGTGACGACATCGTAGAGCGTCATGCCCCTGAGCTCCTCCTCCGTGTAGCCGAGCGCGGACTGGAAGGCGGAGTTGGACTCCACTATGCGCTTGGTCTCCACGTCGACCAGGAAGATGTTCTCCGTCGCCTGCTCTATCACGGTGCGGTAGAGCTTCTCGCTCTGTCTGAGATCCTCCTCCACCCGCTTGCGCTCTGATATATCGCGCGTTATAGCAAGCAGACCGGAGCCCTCGCTCCCGGCGTCGCGGAGCGGGACGGCGTGGGTCTCGAGCCAGCGTCTCGTGCCCTTGAGCCCGACGAGCTCGAACTCGAGCATCCCTGACCCGCCGCGCAAGACCCGCTCCGTGAGCTCCACGAAATCTGCCCGGTGTTCGTGGGCGATGTACCGGTACACCGACTTCCCGCGCACCTGCTCCAGCGAGTCGGCCTCGATCATGGACAGCCCGGCCGGGTTCATCTCCAGCAGGGCCCCGTCCGGGCCGAGCACCTTGACGCACTCGGGCTCCGTGTCGATGATCTGGCGCAGGCGATTCTCGCTCCAGGCCACGGCCTCTTCGGCCCTCTTGCGCTCGGTAACGTCGCGCACGATCGTGCAGATCATGTCGCGCCCGTCGAGCGAGATCACGCTGACCCCTACCTCGACGTCGATAAGGGAGCCGTCCTTGCGGCGGTACGTCCTCTCGCCCACGAAGCGGCGCCTCTGCCGGAGCGTCCGGCTTATGGTGGCGTCGACGTTCTCGCGCGGGTGGGCGACGAAGCCGTAGACCTCGCTCCCGAGCAGCTCGTCCTGGTCGTAGCCGAGCATCCGCTCGAAAGAGGGGTTGGTCTCGACTATGCGCTTGGCGCGGGCGTCCAGGATGTAGATGCCGTCGGTGGCCTGCTCTATGACCGCGCGGTAGCGCGTCTCGCTCGCCCCGAGCTCCTCCTCGACCGCCTGGCGCTGCAGGGCCGCGCCCAGCGTACTCGCCGCGGCCTTCAGGGCGTCGATCTCGGCAACCGACCAGTCGCGCTCCTTCGCGCAGTCGTCGAAGCCGATAAAGCCCCACCAACGTCCCTCGACGAAGATGGGGACGATGATCATGGACCTGATGCCGAGCTTCCCGCCGAGAAACGGCCGCTCGTGCTCCGGGAAGTCCCTTACGTTGCCGTACATCGGCTCTCCCCGGCCGAGTACCTCCTCCCAGCGGCTGAAGTCCGTCCAGGCGCCGGATCCATCGTCCCGGTATGGGAAGTCCACCACCGGCGTCCCGTCCCCGTCCGCCGGGACGCTGCGCGGCACTCTCGGCGCCGCCCACTTGTGCAGCTGCAGGTTCCAAAGCGACCCGTCCTCGGCCACATGATTCTGGAAGACGTAGACGCGGCTCGTCTCCGTGGCCCGGCCAAGCCAGCCCAGCGCCTCCTCCATGCCCGCGTCGGTTGGGTTGCCGAGGAAGTGCTCCGCCGCGTACCTGATGGCCTCGAGGATGGCGTCCCTGCGGCGCAGCTCCTCGTCGGCGTGCCGGCGCTCCTCGGCCTCGGCGAGCTCCCGATCCACGGTCCCGCTCAGTCGCGCGAGGTTGTCCTTGGTCAGGAAGTCGTCCGCGCCGGCCTTCATCACCTCGACCGCCGCCGCCTCCCCCAGCTTGCCTGAGACGACCACGAAGGGGGCCGCAAGACCGGACGCCCGGAACAGCTCCAGGGCCTCCGGCGCCCCGAAGCGCGGCAGCCGGTAGTCGGAGACAACCACGTCCCACTCCGAGCGGGAGAGCGCCTTCTCCATCGCCTCGGGCGTCTCCACGCGCTCGTGCTCGGGCTCATAGCCGCCCCTCTTCAGCTCGCGCAGCACGAGCAGCGCGTCGTTCTCGGAGTCCTCCACGATCAGGACGCGCAGGGGCTTGCTGGCGCCGTTTGCTACCAAGGTTCCTCACCGAGCTCGTCCAGGCTCACGAGCCCGGTTCTGACGGCGTACAGCGCGGCCTGCGTGCGGCTCCGGACGCCGAGCTTCATCAGGATGGCCGAGACGTGGGCCTTGACCGTCTTCTCGCTCACGTAGAGGGAGCCCGCGATCTGCTTGTTCGCCTTGCCGCGGGCGAGGAGCATGAGGACCTCGGTCTCGCGGTCGGTCAGAGCCTCGGGGTTCTCGGGCGCGCGCACCTCGCTCATCAGCCTCGCGGCCGCCTCTGGCGCAAGGTGCACCCTGCCCTCGGCGGCGGCCTTGATCGCGCGGCTCAGCTCATCGGAGTCCGTGTCCTTGAGCAGGTAGCCGATCGCGCCGGCCCTCACCGCCCCCGTCACGGAGGCGTCCTCCAGCACGCTCGTGAGCGCCACCACCTCGACGTCGGGCAGCTCCTTCCTGATCGCCTGCGTGGCCGAGATGCCGTCCATTACCGGCATGAGCAGGTCCATCAGGACGACGTCCGGCTTGAGATCCCGGGCCATCTCCAGCGCCTCCTGGCCGTTCTCGGCCTCGCCGACCACCTCGAAGTCCGGGTCGAGCGAGAGGTACATCCTCAAGCCCTGGCGCACCACGCCGTGGTCGTCGGTTATCAGGACTCGTGTCGCCATGTCTCCCTTTCTTACGACTTTGGCCCCAGATTATCGCCCCGACGAAGGTCTATAGCAATGTTCGTTCCTACGCCCGATGCCCGCGAGGTCGCCCGCAACGATACTGACTGCCGACCCGAGGAAGAGGAAAGGTGATCCAGATGGTCAAGGTTTCAATCGAGGTACGCAGCGGGACCGCCCGCTTCTCCGTTGCGGTTCGGGCCGAGAGCGTCGAGCGGGCGGTGAGCCTAGTAGCGGGACGGTACTCCGGCAGCAAAGTCCGGGTGAAGGTCCCGAATCGTAACGGTGACTTCTTCGCGAATGTTCCCGCCGTCCCAGCAGCGATGGCCAGCTCCGGACAGTCGGACGCAATGGTGGCGTGAAGTCGGCGAGGAAGCGAACGACTCGGGCTCTGATTCGAGCCAGTGAACGGGCGGGACGTTTCGCCCCACAGAGAAAGGAAACACGGAAGATGATCCAGGCAAATACACAAAGAACGGCTGGAACGGGGGTCCTGATCTCGGTCCTCCTTCTGGCGGCGCTTCTGATGACCGCGGGCCTGATGCTCGCCGCCAGTCCAGCCCGCGCCCAAACCACCTTTACCGTCACCACGTCGAGCGACGGCGGGGCCGGTTCGCTCAGGCAGTCGATCGTAGACGCCAACGCCAACCCCGGCGCGGACACCATCGAGTTCGACATCCCCTCGAGCGGGGTCAGGACCATCTTTCCGCGCTCTCCCCTGCCCCAGATCACCGATACGGTGACCATCGATGGTTACAGCCAGCCGGGCGCTTTGACCAACAACCTTGCGAAGGGCACCAACGCGATCCTCAAGATACAGCTCGACGGTAGTTCCGCCGGAGCCTCCGCCAACGGGCTGAGTTTCGAGTCCGGAGCCTCCAACAGCATCGTCAAGGGGCTGGTGATCAACCGCTTCGATGGAATAGGGATCCAGATCGGACCCGCGGTGGAGGGCGCCAGGGTCGAAGGCAACTTCATCGGCACAAGCGCCTCGGGCACCCTGGACCTGGGCAACAGGTTACACGGCGTGCTCGTCAACGGAGACTCCAACACCGTCGGGGGCACCTCGCGCTTCCAGCGCAACCTCATCTCCGGCAACGGCGAAGGCGTCGATCTCAACTCGGGAACGGAGGGGAACGAGGTGCAGGGCAACCTCGTAGGCACCGGAAAGGACGGGACGTCTGATCTGGGGAACGATTTCTTGGGCGTGGCCGTGAGAGGTGCGGCGGACAACTTCATCGGGGACTTCTCCCAGAGCGGCGCCAACACCATCGCCTTCAATGGCGAAGATGGGGTGTTGGTCGACTCGTCCGGCACCGGCAACCGTATCCTCTCCAACTCGATTTTCTCCAACGGCGAGTTGGGCATAGATCTTCAGGGCGGCACCGAGAACGCCCAGGGCGCCACCAAGAACGACCCCGGCGACGCGGACGCCGGCCCCAACGACCTGCAGAACAAGCCGGTCGTAACATCCGCGGTGACCTCGGGCGGCGAGACGACCATCCAGGCCAGGCTCAACAGCACCCCCAACGACGGCTTCCTGATCGAGTTCTACTCCAACCCCTCCGGCAACGAGGGCCAGAAGCTCATAGACGAAACGACCGTTAGAACCAACTCGAACGGCAACGTCACCTTCAGCGTCACCCCCTCCCAGGCGGTCCCGGTGGGGCAGACGGTGACGGCTACGGCCCTCGAGGTTGTCGGCGGCAACAGCTCCGAGTTCTCGGCGCCGCGGGTGGTGTCGCGGCCGTAGGTCACCACCAGGGGACTCAGCAGGGCAGGGCGCCGTTTCGTCTGGCACCGCCGCCTGCGGAACGGCGCCTGCGTTCGCTACAGTAGTGAACCGCGAGGTTAGAGGTAAAGAAGGAGGCGAGATGGGAGACAGGGTGAGACTCCAGCCGCCGTTGCGGTACGCCAGAGAGGAAGACGGCCGCCGGGTGGCGGAGCTGATGGACATCGCCGGGCATGGCTTGCCGGCCTACGTGTGGTCCCTCTGGGCAGAGGAGGGCCAGGAAGCCATAGACGTGGGCGCCGCGCGCGCCGCGCAGGAGAACGGGAACTTCTCGTACCGTAACGCCGTGGTCGCCGAGGATGAAGGCGAGGCCGTGGCCCTGTTGCTGGCATACCGGCTGCCCGAGGCTGGGGCGTCTGCGGATCTGGACGAGGTGCCTGAGGTGTTCCGACCTCTGGTGGAGCTCGAGCTACTCGCGCCCGGCACGTTCTACGTGAATGGCCTGGCGACGCTCCCCGGCTACGAGGGCCGGGGACTGGGGAGCAAGCTGCTCGACGCGGCTAACGCCCTGGCGGCGGAGACTGGGTGCGACGAGCTGAGCGTCGAGGTCTTCGAGCAGAACGAGGGCGCGGTAAGGCTGTACGAGCGCCACGGCTACCGGACCGTCGCCCGCAGGCAGGCCGTGCCCCACCCGAGCTACCCGTACGACGGCGACGTGCTGCTGATGACCCGGCGCGTGGTGTAGGGAGACCTTGCGGGTGACCGAGACGCTGCGACCCTGCTTTGGGTGCGGCGCCACCGAGTCCGACACCGACGGGACCGCGCACCCATACATCGGCGCCTCGCCGGGGTGCTGGGAGATCTACGGCCACATCCTCGCGAAGGAGTACGGCGAGTACCGCTATCCTCCCGTGCACCGCCTGACGGTGGACGCCTACGCTGCCCAGCACCCGGGGGTGCCCGAACGGCGGTCCATCCGGTCGGTCGCTATCCACCTGATCGGCCTCCACCTCGCGCTCGAACGGGGCTACGAACCCGAAGAGGCCACCGCGGCGATCCGCGTGGTACTGGCCTCTGGTGAGGGCTTCGTCTGGCTCGGCCCGCCAGCCTCCCTCGGCGCGGTAACGGTGCTCGACGTGTGGGAGGCGGAGGATCTCGCCGAGCACACCGAGCGTGTGCGGCGGTGGGCGGGGTCTGTCTGGGAGGCGTGGGAGCCACACCACGAAACAGTCCGCGGGTGGGCGACCCGCTAGGGATCCGGCTCAGCCGGGTCCTTCGACCTCTTCTCGGACTTTGGACCTACGCGGACGGTCCTACGAAGGTCTCTCGTGACAACGGTACTTTGTTCCGATGGCACGGCCCCATTTTGCCGCTTTACTGGTGTGGCAGTTGAGAGATGAACAGAGGAGGCGAACCATGTACCGGATGAACGAGATGGAGATCTGGAGCCAGCGCCGCCACGAGATGGCGCGCGAGATCGAGGCCGGACGCCCCGCCGGGCGGACGAACGTAACCCGGTTCTTTGGCACCCTCTTCGGCCGTATGTTCGAAACCCAGGTACGCTCCCACGCCGAGAGCGGCGGACGGGCTTAATTCGGGAATCGGCGAGGGAATCAGAACACATGAGGGAGAGAAATCCCATGGAGCTTCGGGTAACCAGTAGCGGGGGCGCGCGGGACGCGCTCGAGGACTCTGTCGTCGACGAGTTCGGGGCGCGCCTGCGCGGCGAGCTGCTCCGTTCCGGCGACGCCGGCTACGAAGAGGCGCGCAAGGTGTGGAACGGCATGATCGACAAGAGGCCGGCCCTTGTCGCCCGCGTGGTTAGCGTGGCCGACGTCATAAACGCGGTCAACTTCGCCCGCGAGCACGACCTGCTCGTGGCGGTGCGCGGGGGCGGCCACAACGTCGCCGGCGTCGGCACAGTCGACGGCGGGCTCCTGATCGACCTCTCCATGATGAAGGGGGTCAAGGTAGATCCCGAGAAGCGCACGGCCCGCGCGGAGCCAGGCGTCACCATCGGCGAGCTGGACAAGAAGACGCAGGCCTTCGGGCTGGCGACGCCGATGGGCGTTGTCTCCGAGACGGGCATCGCCGGCCTGACGCTGAACGGCGGCATGGGGTGGCTGAGGCGCAAGCACGGCCTCTCCTCGGACAACCTCCTCTCCGTCGACGTCGTGACCGCCGACGGCTCCTTCGTGAGCGCGAGCGAAACCGAGAACCCCGAGCTTTTCTGGGGCATCAGGGGCGGCGGGGGCAACTTCGGCGTCGTGACCTGCTTCGAGTACAGGCTCCACCCGGTGGGCCCCGAGGTGATGGTCGGCTTCGTCTTCTACCCGGGGGATCGGGCGAAGGAGGTGCTGCGTTCCATAGACGACTTTATGGCGCAGGCCCCCGACGAGGCGGCCCCCCTGGCTTTCCTGGGCCGGGTGCCGCACGACGAGATGTTCCCGGAGCGCTGGCACGGCGAGCAGTTCGTCGCCGTCCTGGCCGTGTACGCCGGCGAGGTCGCCGAGGGCGAGGAAGCTCTCGGGCCCCTGCGCGAGTTCGGCGAACCGATCGTGGACTTCAGCGGCCCCATGCCCTACGTCGAGGCGCAGAAGCTCCTGGACGAGGACTACCCCAACGGGAAGCGCTACTACTGGAAGTCTCAGAACGTCGACGGGTTGGGCGACAGGGAGGTCGAACGCCTCATGGCTCACGCCGAGGCCGCCCCCTCCGACCACTCCACGATCGACGTCTGGTACGGGGGCGGGGCAATGGCCCGCATCGAGGGCGGGGAGACCGCCTTCGGTGACCGGAGTGCTCCTATCCTGCTCGGCATCGAGTCGAACTGGGACGATCCGCAACACGACGAGGCGAACGTCGCCTGGGCGCGCGCGGTCGTCTCCGACATGCGGCGCTTCTCCAGCGGCGGCACCTACCTCAACTTCCCCGGTTTTATGGAGGAGGGGCAGGACCTGATGCGCGACGCTTACGGCGAGAACTACGAGCGTCTCGTCGAGCTGAAGAACCGGCGCGACCCGCACAACCTGTTCCGCCTCAACCAGAACATAAAGCCGACCGCCTGACGAGGTCGGGGAGAGGACGCCACGGGCCATGGCTAGCAAGGACGCCGGCAACGGGCTGTTCACGCTCGTCGACTACGCGCGCAGCCTGATCGAGACGATGATGGAGGCCCACGACCGCTTCTACGTGAAAGAGTCGGACTTCGACCGCACCATCGCAATAGATTCCCTCGGCGTGGGCACCACGGATTTCGAACTGCCCAGGGAGCGCGCAGTGGCGCACTGCGAGTCCGGACGCGCCGCCGCGGAAGAGTTCTTCACGAGCTGGTCGCGTGGTGACGGTGCCCGCGAGCCGCTCCTGCGAGCGTCACTCTAGGACTTTAGTCCGACGTACAGCTCCAACGAAGGCCCAGCGCGACAACCATCCTCCCGCCCGATGCCCCGCCCGCACCCGTAGCCTATCTTGAGGCACGTGCTGAACGGTACGACGAGGAGGAGGCGAGAGAGATGCAGTACCCGCTCTATCCGGCACGCACATCGGTAGATCCGGGCCCCGCGGTTGGAGCCCTGGACGGCTCGTGGGCCGGCGTCATGGCTCACGCGAAGGCCGCGCCGTTGCGCCAGCGCGGGTCCAGGCCGGTGCTCCTCGCCGTGGACGACGAACCCGAGGCCCGGGGCGACGTCTCGCGCGAGCTGCGCCAGCGTTACGGCGACGACTACCGCGTGGTGTGCGAAACCTCCGCCGAGGCCGGCCTGAAGAAGCTGCGGGAGTTCAAGATGGCAGGGGTCCAGGTGGCCCTGGTGTTGGCCGACCATTGGATGCCGGGGATGACGGGCACGGACTTCCTGACCCGCGTGCGCGACATCCATCCCACGGCGAAGCGGGCCCTCCTCGTCGACTGGGGCGACAGGAGCGCCCCCGGTCCTATCTTGCAGGCCATGTCTCTAGGCCGGATCGACTACTACGTCCACAAGCCATGGGGATCCTCCGACGAGCGGTTCCACAAGGTCATATCCGAGTTCCTCTACGAGTGGGCCAAGGATCACCTCCCCAGGTTCGAGGCGGTGAGGGTGGTCGGCGAGCACTGGTCCGCGCGCTCGCACGAGCTGAGGGACCTGCTTGGCCGCAACGGGGTCCCCTACGCCTTCCACGCGGTCGACTCCGCGGAGGGACAGAGGCTGCTCGCGCAGGTCGGCCACGACGCGTCGCGGCTCCCCGTCCTGGTCCTGTTCGACGGGCAGGTGCTCGTCGACCCCACGAACCAGGAGATAGCCGACGCCGCCTGCGGGGTGGACCCCTCGCGCGAGATGCAGCTGAGCTACGACCTCGTGATAATCGGTTCCGGACCCGCCGGGCTAGCCGCCGCCGTGTACGGCGCCTCGGAGGGTCTCGAGACCCTGGTCGTGGAGGGCGAGGCGGTCGGCGGCCAGGCCGGCACCAGCTCCCTGATCCGCAACTACCTCGGCTTCCCGTCGGGCGTCGGCGGGGCGGAGTTGACGAGCCGGGCCGCAGAGCAGGCCTGGCTGTTTGGCGCGTCCTTCGTCTACATGCGCCACGCGACCGGGCTGCGCCGGGACGGAGACCGGCTGGCGGTAATGCTGTCGTGCGGGTTGGAGGTCACCGCCAAGACGGTGATCGTCGCCACCGGCGCCTCGTACGTCCGCCTTGGCATCCCGGAACTCGAGGCCCTGCACGGCGTGGGCGTGTTCTACGGTGCCGCGGTGAGCGAGGCGCGGGCCCTGCGGGGCAAGGAAGTCTACGTGGTTGGCGCGGGGAACTCGGCCGGTCAGGCGGTGTCGCACCTCTCCAGGTACGCCTCGCGCGTGACGCTGCTCGTGCGCGGCGACGACCTCTCCTCGAGCATGTCGGAGTACCTGATCAGGGAGATAGAGGCCGCCGGGAACGTCGACGTCCGCCTGAACACCAGGGTCGTGGGGGGCGGCGGCGAGGGCAGGCTCGAGCGCCTGGTCCTCGAGGAAGACGGGATCACGGAGACCGTCGAGGCCGCGGCCCTGTTCGTCCTCATCGGCGCGCAGCCCCGCACGGACTGGCTGCCCGAGGAGGTCGAGCGCGACGAGGGCGGCTACGTTATGACCGGGCCCGACCTCCTGGGAGACGGACAAGAGGAGTGGCCGCTCGACCGGCCGCCCCTGATGTTCGAGACGAGCATGCCCGGCGTCTTCGCGGCCGGCGACGTCAGGCACGGATCCGTCAAGCGGGTCGCCTCCGCGGTCGGGGCCGGCGCGATCGCCATCCAGTCGGTCCACGAGTACATGAGGGTGTCACACCAGCAACTGGTTCACGCGTAGAAACCGGGCGCCCGGGCTCGCCCCCGCAACCAAGGAAGGGTAAACTATGAAGCGAGATACTATGACCACGCGAGAGTCGGATCAGACGAACCAAAACCCCGCGCCCGAGTCGGCTTCGAGCTTGGGGAACACGCTACTGCGCGTCGCCTGGATGGCGATACTCCTCGGAATAGCGATGGAGGTGTTGCTGCTCTTGGTGGGCGGGGCGTTGGGTAACGTGCTCGGCGTTGGACCGGTGATCGCCGACTTCGCCAGAAACATCACGTGGTCCGTCTTCGTGTGCGTGGGGCTGGCGATCGGTACGGCGGTCTCGAAGGCGCGCGGGCCGGCGATGGGCGCCTTGGGTCTTTTCTCCGCCCCGATAGCCTTCGAGGCCTCGCGCATATTCCACAAGGGCACGCTAGGCGCGCTCGCCGTCACCGGCGGCGGTGTAGGCGACGAGTTCTCGCCCTTGGTGATCGCCATCGTCAAGGGCCTCGAGTACGGGGCGCTGGGGCTGGGAATCGGCTGGATAGGCCAGCGTCAGTGGGGCGGTGCGTTGGCTCACGCGGCCTACGGGTTGATGATCGGGCTAGTCTTCGGGGGCGCGCAGGTTTTCCTCGCCTCCACGGCTTCACCCGCCCCTACCTCCGCCGACCTCATCGTCCAGAGCGTAAACCAGGTCCTCTTCCCCGTCGGCTGCTCCCTGGTTCTCTTCGCCGGCGCCGTGCTAGGAAAGCGAGCATTGAACAGCGGCTGAGCCGCTGTTCGGCACGCTGCAGCGTGCTTCGCCCGCTTCCGCTTGTCAGCACGCTACGTCCGACTGCGTCGGGCTTCGCTTGTCAGCACGCGTCGGACCCGCTGCCGCAGCCCCTCGCTCTCAGCACGCTTCGGCCAGCAATGCTGGCCTCGCTTTCAGCAATGGGGCTTCTCCTCTCTCAGAGAAGCTGACAAGCCGCCCTTCGAGGCGAAGCCGAGGGGGCGGCGTGCTGACAAGCCTGCGCAGCAGGCGTGCGCGCTCAGGCTTCGCCTGAGCGTTGTTCGTGGGGGCTTTCGGAGTACGCGTCCGGGGCTTGACGGGCGAGGACCTGGGCGACGCGCGGGCCGTCCACCTCGTCCACTCGCAGCAGGTAGCCGTCGAGCCGGATCTCGTCCCCGACCGCGGGGGCGCGGCCAAGGGCGCCGAGGACGAGGCCGCCGACGGTGTCGAAGTCGTTGCTCTCGAATTGCGAGCCGAGCGCCTCGTTCACTACCCCGATCGGGATGCGGCCGTCTATCGAGTAGGAGCCGTCGGCTAGCTGGCGGACCGCCGGCTCTTCCTCGTCGAACTCGTCCCGGATCTCGCCCACTATCTCCTCGATGATGTCCTCCACCGTAAAGAGGCCTTCGAAGGAGCCCCACTCGTCTATGACGATGGCCATCTGCAGCTCCTGCCGCTGGAAGTCGTCGAGGATCCCGTCCAGCGGCCGGTTCTCGGGGACGACGAGGACCTGGCGCATGAGATCTCTCGCCGCGAGATCGCTGTCCAGGCTGCCCTCGGACTCGACTGCCCGCAGGACGTCCTTTATGTGCACCGCCCCGACTATCCTGTCGGGGGAGTCGCCCTCGTAGATCGGGTAGCGGGTGTAGTTGCCGGCCGCCGCCACGGAGACGAGCTTCCTCAAGGGCAGGTCGGCCGCCAGCGTGACGGCGTCGGGACGAGGGACCATGATCTCGCGCGCCACGGTGTCGTTTAGCTCGAAGACGGCGTCGACCATCTCCTCCTCGTCCTCTTCCAACACGCCGTGCCGCCTGGACTGGGCGACGAGCTGCCGGATCTCTCCCTCCGAGTGGGTCTCGTCCGTCTCGGAGGCCGGCGGGTAGCCAAGCGCCCTCGTGATGGCGTTCGCGGTGCCGTTGAACACGATGGTGAAGGGCAGCAGCAGGTAGTAGAAGAACCGCAGGAAGGGGGCCACGAAGAGCGAGGTGCCCTCGGGGCTCTGGATCGCGATCGTCTTGGGCGCGAGCTCCCCGAAGACCACGTGCGCGAAGGCCACGATCCCGAAGGCCAGGGGGAAGGCCAGCGCGTGGCTCCAGCCCTCCGGCAGGCCGAGGAGCTCGAAGAGCGGCCTCACGAGGAGTCCGTCCACGACCGGCTCCGCCAGGGCCCCGAGGCCGAGGGACGAGATGGTAATGCCGAGTTGGCAGACGGCGAGGTATTGGTCCAGCCGCCGTCGGGCCTCCCTGACCATCCCAGCCGTCGACCTGCCCTCCTCGACGAGCCGGTCGATCTGGGTGGCGCGGATCCTGACGAAGGCGAACTCCGCCGCCACGAACAACCCGTTCAGGGCCACCAGCACGAGGGCAGCGAAGATCCTGAGCAGGGGAACGGCTAGCTCCAGAAGCGCTCCTCAGGGGGTGGCGTGCGCCCCTCGAACGGGGGCGCGCCGGTACTCGATGCCTCTTCGAGTTCCATGGGGCAAGAATATATCAGGTTTCGGGTATTGGGCTACAGGCATCGGGGACCCGTGACGTCGTCTATCACCGTTCTCGGGGGCCCTCCGAGCCTCCGCGGATCGTTCTAGTACAACAGCTTCTTGTCCAGGACGTTGAGAAGAGGCTCGCCTTCGAGGTACCGACGCAGGTTCTCGCAGAAGAGGTCGGTCTGACGCTTGTTTATGAGCGAGGTGACGTTGTCGGTCGCGTGCGGGCTCACGATGACGTTGTCGAGTCCCCACAGCGGGCTCCCCTGGGGTAGCGGCTCGACCTCGAAGACGTCGAGCGCGGCCCCCGACAGGTGCCCGCTCTCGAGGGCCTCGACGAGCGCCGCCTCGTCAACGACCGTTCCCCGCCCGACGTTCACGAAGTATGCCCCCGGTTTCATCGCCTCTACGGCGCTCGCGTCGACCAGGTGGCGGGTCTCGGGGGTGCCAGGCAGCGTCACGACCACGTAGTCGGCTTCGGCGAGAGCCTCGCGCAAGCGGTCCGTCTCGTACAGCTCGTCGGCGTATCCCGAGGCGGGGTCGTCCTCGCGCACCGCCCGCTTGACCCCGACCACGCGGGTCCCAAAAGGTCGCACGCGCTGCGCGACGGCGCGCCCGATATTCCCCATCCCGAGGATGCACAGCGTCGCGCCCTCGATCGTGCCCGTGTGCGTCGGGCGCCACGCCTTCTCGGCCTTGTCGCGGCGCAGCTTCTCGAGGTCCTTGGCGTGCTGGAGCATCGCCATGACGACGAACTCGGCCAGGGGCCCCGAGTAGACGCCGCTCGCCGTGGTCACGACCACGTCGGTCTCGAGAAGGCCGGCGTTTTCCGCAACCTCGCCGGCGCCGGCCATGCTCGCCTGGATCCACCGGAGTCTCGGGGCGAGCCTGGCGAGGTTCCGGGTGTGCCCGCGGGGGAAGTCGTAGAGCACCTCGGCCTCCCCAAGCATCGCTACGAGCTCTTCGTCCCCCTCCGTCCTGCGACGCCACTCCTCGGGGCCGGCGTGGTCCCCGGGCCAGCGCGGCGGCGGCACGAGATCCTCCCTGTACAGCACCCGCAGCCGCGGGTCGACCTCCCGCATGCGCGACACGTGCTCTTCCTCGAAATAGCTCGATACGACGACGGTAGTCAATTTGCTTCCCTCCGGTCGGCAGCACGCTGGCTTCGCCAGCTTGTCAGCACGCCGCCCCTTCGGCTTCGCCTCGGGGGCGGCTTGTCAGCCAGAACGGGCGTGGGAGTCTACCCCAGCGCGTTCCGACTCGCTGACCAGCATAGTTGCTAATCCGTTCCCGAGCCAGGAGCCTAGCCGCTGAAAAGCCGCCGAAGGCGGCGGCGTGCTGACAAGCGGAGGCGAAGCCGGAGCGTGATACATTTCCCGCGTGGACGAGTTGATCGACGTTTTCGACGAGAGCGGTAGGCCGACCGGCGAGGTGGCGTGGAAGAGCGAGGCCCATCGCCGAGGCCTGATCCACCGCTGCTTTCACTGCTGGATCGCCGGCGAGGACGACCGCGGGGCCTACCTGCTCGTCCAGCGCCGCGACGCCGCGAAGGACACATGGCCTGGGTACCTCGACGTCACCGCGGCGGGGCACCTGAGGAGCGGCGAGGAGACGCTCGCGGGTGGGTTGCGCGAGATCGAGGAGGAGCTTGGCTTGAGGGTCGGGCCCGAGAGGCTCGTGCCGCTTGGCACCGTCCGGGTGGAGCAGGAGATCCCCGGAGGATGCGACCGCGAGATCCACGAGGTGTTCTTGCTCTTGGACTCCACGCCGCCGCGGGATCTGCGGCTCCAGGAAGACGAGGTCGAAGCCGTGCTCCGCATAGGACTCGGCGACGCCGAGGCGCTCGGCGCCGGCCGCGTCCCATCGGCGCCGGCGCAGGAGTACGGGAACGCGGGGACCGCCGCGGTCCGCGTGCGTCCCTCGGACTTGGTCCCGAGCGAGGACGATTACCTCCGCAAGGTGGCGGAGGCGGCGAGACGCCTCCTGGCCGGAGAGAGTCCCGGTCGCGTCTTCTAGGACGATCCTCGCGGGGATCCGGAGGACGCCCCCTGTCGCCTCGGATTGCGGACCGCTCTAGCCTGGCGACGGCTCGTCGGGCGACCCTTCGACCAGCCTGACCGCGAACTGTGCCCGCCAGGACGAAGAACGGACGTCCCTGAGCAGGTTCTCTGCGTGGTCGGCTTCGAGCTCCCCGCTCCCGGACTCGACCAGGGGGGTCATGGAATGGACCGCCTCGGCGGCCAGGCGCGTGGCCTCTACGGCGCGAGGCGCGTGCTCTGGAGGCAGGTTACCGGCGTTGCAGGCGGCGAGGTTGGCCAGGTCGGCACAGCAGATCGCCGCCTCCGCCAGGACGTCCGGCGCCGGGTCTGTCCGGGCGAGCCCCGAGAGGGTCTCCAGCTGCCGGCCAAGGTCTACCGCCAGGTCGCGGACCACCCCGGTTTGCTGGGCGTTCGGTGACACCGCCTCCGGCCGGCAGGCCTCTTCCAGCAGGGCGGCGGCCCTGGCCCCGGCGGAGATCGGATCCGGTGAACCGTTCACCCCGTCGGTGGTCAGGCCGGCTCGATTCGGCGGTAGCGCGCCATGACGAACATGAAGGCGCCGAAAGCGACGAGGCCAGCCGCGACGGCGCCGAGCAGATACGGACCGAAGGGCTGGCGTACCAGGGTCTCGAGGGCGCCGCCCAGGCCGCGCGCCTTCTGCGGGTTGGACTGCAGGGCGGCCTGGGCGAGGAAGATGCCTATGACGAGGAAGACCGCGCCCTTGGCGGAGAAGCCAAGACGCCCGGCGTGCGTCGTCCACCGCTTCTCCCCGAGGCTCATCTCTCCCAACTTCAGCTCATCCCGGAAGTCCGCCTTGTAAGCCTTGTAGAACTGGTACAGGCCTACGCCACAGATCACCGCCCCGGCCGCCACGGCGAGCCAGCGTCCGAGGGGCTGGGCTAGCAGGGTGGCGGTCCAGTCATCCGGTCCCCCGCCTCCTCCGCCCCCCGATCCGAGCGCCAGCCCACCGGCGGTGAAAGCCAGGACGCACAGGAAGAGGCCGTTGAGCGCGTGGTTGATGCGCTTCCCGATCCCCTTCACGTCCTTGCCCTCGTTATCCGGGTCAGCTACACCCTGGAACACGCGCCACGCCGCGTAAGCCAGGAGCCCGAGGGCCACCAGGACGAGCAGAACCTTCCCGAGCGGGGCAGCCAGGATAAAGCGCAGCGCTCCTTCCTGTCCGGTCGCCCCTCCGCCCCCGCCGAACGCCGCCCGCAGCGCCAGGCCTCCGACGAGCACGTAGACCACCCCGTAAGCTACGTAACCCACGCGCGCGAGCCGCTCGACCCAGGGGCTGGCCTTACTGGCCGCCCTCTCGGCGTGCTGCTCGACCGAAGAACCGTTCTGCGACACGCTGCGCTCCTCCTCTCCGACGCTCCGCCGTACTGTACACCGGCGTCGAGGGACGTGAACGAAGCGGCGCGCTTCCCGGAACGCGCCGATCCGGGCGGGTCGCCGGGTGCGACGACGCGGTATATTAGGGCCATGAGGGTGGCGCTGGCGCAGATCAACACCACCGTCGGCGACGTGTGGGGCAACGTCGAGAGGGCCGCGGACGCCCTCGGGCGTGCCACGGACGTGGGCGCCGACCTCGTCGCGCTGCCTGAGCTGACCATCCCGGGGTACCCGCCTGAGGACCTCCTGATGCGGCCGACCTTCATAAGGGAGAACCTGAGGGCGCTCGAGGCGTTCGCCGGGGAGGTTCCCGAGGGCGTGGTCGCGGCCGTAGGTTTCGTCGACCTCGACGCGGACCTGCGCAACGCCTGCGCCGTCGTCTCGGGCGGCGAGATCCTGCACCGGTACCACAAGAGGTACCTGCCGAACTACGGCGTCTTCGACGAGAACCGGTACTTCAGGGAGGGCTCCGGGGCGCCCGTGTTGCGGGCCGATGGCGCGCTCGTTGGGGTAAGCATCTGCGAGGACATCTGGTACCCGGGCGGGCCGGCGCGCGAGCAGGCCCTGAGCGGGGCTGGGGTGCTGCTCAACATCTCGGCTTCGCCCTACCACCGCAGGAAGGGGGCTTTCCGGGAGCGGATGTTGAGCGTGCGCGCCTCGGACTACGGCTGCTACGTGGCGTTCTGCAACCTCGTGGGCGGGCAGGACGAGCTCGTCTTCGACGGGCACTCGCTGGTCTTCGACCCCGAAGGCAACATCATCTCCCGCGCGAAGCAGTTCGAGGAGGACCTGCTCGTCGTGGATCTCTACCCCGAAGACGTCCTGACGCAGCGTCTGCACGAGTCGCGTCCCCGCAAGGAGAACGCCGAACGCCCGCCCGAGTTCGTGAACGTGCCAGGGTTCCGGGATGGGACGGCCCCGGCGCAGACGGGCGAGCCGAGGGTAGAACCCCTCCTCTCAGAAGAGGGCGAGGTCTTCGAGGCCCTGGTGCTTGGCCTCGGGGACTACTTCCGCAAGAACGGCTTCTCGCGCGCGGTGCTCGGGCTCTCGGGCGGCATCGACTCCTCCCTGTGCGCGGTGGTCGCCTCCCGCGCCCTCGGGCCCCAGAACGTCACCGGCGTCCTCATGCCCAGCCGCTACACCTCCGAGGCCTCCAACACCGACGCCGAAGCCATCGCCAAGAACCTCGGCATAGACACGCAGGTCGTACCCATCGCGCCGGCCTTCGACGCGTACAAGGAGATGCTCGCGGGCGCGTTCAAGGGCCTGCCGGAGGACACGACCGAGGAGAACCTGCAGGCCCGCATCCGGGGCAACATAATCATGGCGTTCTCCAACAAGTTCGGCTGGATCGCCCTGAGCACGGGCAACAAGAGCGAGATGAGCGTCGGCTACTCCACCCTCTACGGGGACATGGCCGGCGGGTTCGCCGTCATAAAGGACGTGCCCAAGACGCTCGTCTACCGCATCTGCCGCCACGTGAACGAGACCGAGGGCCGCGAGGTCGTCCCCGAGTCCGTGCTCTCCAAGGAGCCTTCGGCCGAGCTCAGGCCAGACCAGCGCGACGTCGACTCCCTGCCGCCTTACGAGATCCTCGACCCCATCCTCGGGGCCTACATCGAGGAAGACAAGGGCGTGCGCGAGATCGTGGGCGCCGGCTTCGACGAGGAGGACGTCAGGCGCGCGATCAAGCTGGTCGACGCCGCCGAGTACAAGCGGCGCCAGGCGCCCATCGGTATCAAGGTCACGAGCCGCGCCTTCGGCCGCGACCGCCGCATGCCGATGACCAACCGGTATTCGGAGCGGACCCCAGGCGAGACCGACGCCCGTTAGGCCACGCTCCAGCAGGACGTGGCCACCTAGAGACTAGTCGTAGCCGCCGCCTTCGCTGTCGCCGGGTCCCGGCCACGGCGCGTACGAGAGCTCCTGCGCGGGTACCCACGGCTCGACGCGCGGGCCCGCCTCCTTGACCTCCAGCCTCGCCGCCAGCTCCGTCAGTGCGGCCTCCGAAAGCGACCCCTCGACAAGCGGGAACACCACCCGCTCCTCGAGCCGGATGTGTGCCTCCAGGCGATCCCCTATCTCGCGCAGCGTCGCGAGCTGGACGGTCCCGCCCACCACCTCGTCGCTGAGCCGCATGACGAGGCCCCGAATGCGCGCATGGTCTTCGAGCATCTCGACCAAGGCATCCTGGCTCACGTCCCCTCCGTGGCGCGCCATCACCGGCAAGAGGACCTCCTCTTCTTTGCGGAAATGGATCGCGGTGTCTCTCTGCCAGAAGTCTAGGAAGCCACTGGCCGTCTTCTGCGCCGGATGGGCCTCGTCTCCATCCGCCGCCCTCCGGAGCCTGCGGGCCTGCACTAGACCGTGGTGGTGATCCTCCGAAAGGCTCCTGAGTTCCGGCGTGCGCTTCATCAGTCTCCCTTCTTTGCCTTCCGCAAGAGATTGCTACCGATGCGCAGGGGCCCTCGTCGCCGGTGGACCGTGAGGTAGGCGAAGTCGTCGGAAGAGGCCCGGGTGGAGCGCCCAGCTCCCCTGGGCACGAAGACCAGCTTCCCCGCGGACAGAGCGTGCTCCTCCGCTTCCACGCGCACGGATCCTGAACCGGCCACGCCTACGAAGAGGACGTCCGCCTCCTCGTTGACGTGCTCCTCGACGCCACCTCCTGCCTCGAAACGCACCAGGTTGGCGTTGATCTCCCCGCTCTCCCGAAGCGTCCAGATGACCCCGGCACCCCCGCCCGCGGCAAGCTGTTTGAGGTCCGCCGGCACTGCTACTTCCCTTATCCCGAGCCCCCGGCGCCGCCCCCGGTCGCGATGCTCAGAATGCACACCGCATCGTCGAGGGCTTCCACCGCGTGTTTCACTCCGGCGTCGCACGCGAGGAGCGTCTCCGATCCGGCCTCGACGTTGCCATCCTCTGTCGTAAGGCGTACGCGCCCTTCTCTAACGGCTAGCGAGATGGGACCGGGCGCGGCGTGCTCTTCGAGTCGGTCACCTTCCTCCATCACCAGCAACACCACGTTCAACCCTCCACCCTTGCGCAGGGTGGTGGCGTTGCGCCGGCCCTCTTGCCACTCCTTCTCACCACGCAGGCGGGATACCTCCGCCCCCAGGTCGAAGCTCTGAAGCGTGCCGTGCATGGGCCGTTCGGATCCGGGGCGAGGTCGTCGCGACATCCTGGTCTCCTCTGTCTGTGCGGGCCGAACTTACCGACCTCATACTATTACATTACCGGTAACGTATAAGGGCTGTGGCATGGCGGGGGGAGCGGAGTGTATCTTTAGCGTCCGGGGTAGTCGAAGTAGCCGGGTGGCCCCTCCGAAGGAGTCGGTTGGTTTGAGATTGGAGTTTGGCAGCGAGGTGCGGTACGCCTTGAGGGCTCTGGTTTACCTCGCTTGGGCCGGTGAGCGGGTGACGGCGGGCACGATCTCGGCCGAGGCCAACGTCCCGCGCCGCCTGCTGGCTCGTATCCTGGCTGAACTTTCCCGCGCGGGCCTGGTGGAGAGCGAGCAGGGCCGCGGAGGGGGCTCCCGGCTCGCGCGGCCGGCGGGCGAGATAACCCTCCGGGAAACGGTGGAGGCGGTGGAAGGGCCCTTCGGCGTCACCCGCTGCATCATGCAGGACCGTGCCTGCGGTGGAGGCGCCCCCTGCACGCTACACGAAGCCTAGGAGGAGGGCCAACGAGCCATCCTCGAATACCTCGGCGGCCAGAGCCTCCAGGACTTCGTCGCACAGAGTCCCTCGGTCCACCTCTCTCCCGGGGACTAGAGCGGGCCAGACGAACGCGTGCTCTCGCACCCCAGCCCTACGTTTCCGGTGGCAACTCCGCGAACTCGTAGCCGTACCTCTCGGTAAAGGCCACTAGCTTCTCCCGGACCGCCGGATCCTCCGGTTCCGCCTGCAGCGGTATTCGTCCCTCGGCCGCTTCTTCGAAAAAGTGTCCCATCCCTCCGGGGGAGAAGACCAGCAGCACCCTGGTCGGCTCGATGCCGGGGTTCGAGGGCTGGTGGACGACACCGCGCGGGATCACCACAAACGAGCCCGCGGGCGCCGTGATCTCGCGCGCCCCGACCCGCACGGTCAGCTCGCCCTCCAGGACGTAGAAGGTCTCCTCGTGGTGGCGGTGGATGTGGGGTCTTGGTCCCGGAGATCCGGGCGGGATCGTGTTGTCGTGAACCGAGTAGGCGCCGCCGGTGTCCTCGTCGCCCACCTTGTTGACCATCCTCCCGCCGATCGGGTTCGTGAGCGCTTTCCCGTCCCCCGGGCCGATATAGAGACCTCCGCCTTCGGTACTCATGCCTGCTCTCCTTCCCCGGTCTTCCTCACTCCTTGCGCTTCGAGTCGCAGGATAAGCTCTTCGACCTCCCCGCCGCGCGCGTTGGAGAACCCCCTGTCCTCGCCGCAAGTGGCGAAGCCGCTCTTCTGCAGCACGCGGATCGAGGCCAGGTTGTCTTTGGCGGCGCGCGTAGAGGG
Source organism: uncultured Rubrobacteraceae bacterium (assembly GCA_963800975.1). Lineage (GTDB taxonomy): Bacteria > Actinomycetota > Rubrobacteria > Rubrobacterales > Rubrobacteraceae > JALYGY01. The sequence goes on from CAWDDB010000012.1 coordinate 64,882, forward strand.
GGCGCTCCTTCACCAGATGCAGGAACATGGACAGAGCCTCGGTGGCGAGGCCCATGCCCCAGTACCGCTCGAAGAAGACGGGTGGGTCGCCCGGGCCGCTCATCTCTCGCGGAAGCGGAGCTGGACGGACGTGCCGCGGCCAGGGGTCGAGATGACGTCGAGCTCAGCCCCGACCTCCTCCGCGCGGCGGCGCATGTAGCGCAGGCCGAGGCCGGGCGGTGGGTCGCCGACGTCGAAGCCGCTCCCGTCGTCCCTGACCCGCACGATGATCACGGAGCCGACCCCACGGGTCTCGAGCCAGAGGTTACGTGCCTGGGAGTGCTTGATCGCGTTCCAGGACGCCTCGACGAAGACCCGCTGGGCGGCGGCGACCTCGGGGGGTCTCAGGCGCTCGAACGGGACCCTGAAGTCGTCGTGGGTCTCGACCCCGAAGTACTCCTCGAACCGCCTGAGACGCTGGCGCAGGTAGTCGCTGGGGTTTGAGGCCACGTCCCCGTGCACGGCTTGCAGCTCGTCGTAGGGTTGGGAGACCCTGTACTCGGTCTCCTGGGAGACCTCCAGCGCCCGGGAGAGCATCCTCCTTGCGGCGTCGTGTTCGCCCCTGCGCTCGGCGTCGAGGGCGCCGCGCAGGGAGAGGGAGACGCCGTGCACGCCCTGCTTCACGGTGTCGTGCAGCTCGTAGAGCACGCGGCCCTGCTCCACCCTGCGGGCAGCTTCCTCCTGCTCGCGGCCCAGGCGGCGGCTCGCGAAGGAGACCAGCGCGACGCGCAGGGCGAGGTAGAGAAAGAGGATCGCGCCGGCGTAAGCGACGTACGCCGGTAGCCGGGCATCCCCCGCCGCCCAGACGAGGACAACGCAGAGCTGCACGGGGGGCGAGAGCGGGCCGAGCCAGAAGGCGAAGACGCGCCACGGCGCGATCCTGCCAACATGCGTCGGCTCCGTCGGAGGGCCCCGGAGCGCCGCCAGGGCAAGGAAGACGAAGCCCAGGGTCCAGAACATGTCCGGCCACCCGACGAGCCCGTAGGCGTCTTCGGCGCGCAGCCCGAGGTACCATCCGTCCGCGAGCGCGAAAGCCAGAAAGGCGGCCGCGAAGAACCCCGCGAAGCGTGGTCTCCCCGCGGTCGAGAGCACCACGAGGCTGAGGTAGAGCAGCGCCGCGTCGAACAGGGTCCAGGAGAACATCGCGAGGACCGCCGGGGTGCTGCCCGCGATCCTCTCCCCGAGAAAGAAGTACCAGATCAGGACCCCGAAGGAGAGCATGATGCTCAGGGCGTCGAGGAAGGTTACGAGCGTGACGCCCCGCGTGATCCGGTCTACCAGCAACATCATGGCGCCGAGGAGGAGCAGGTAGGAGATCAGGTAGGCGAGGAGCTGGTGGGAGAGCTGTTGCGAGGCGAGGGCGGGCCCTTGCAGCCCCTGCCAACCCAGGTCAGCCGCGAGCCCGACGACCAGGCCCGCGGAGATCAGGACCCAGAGACCCCGCTCCCCGCCCCGCGCGCCGAGCGCGGCCCGCGCCGCGCAGGCCACCGCGAAGGCCGCGCCGACCGAGTACGCGGCCGTCGCCACCACGTAGCGCGCCGCGGATCCCTCGGGGAGCGCGGCGTAGACGACGGCGGCCACGGCCCAGCAGGCCAGCGCCGCCACGGGGACAGCCCGAGGCCCGCGCGCAGCGCGCAGTCCGCCCGCGTTCGAGGCTTGCATGGATCGTCCTCCAGATCCCGGTCGTCTCTATCGTACCAAGCCGTCCCGCGCTGGGCCACCCGTCGTCCGCCCGGTGCTAGAGTGTGCCTTCGGAGGAGCGGTCTCGAGAGGAGCGTTGTGGAATACAGGCGGCTGGGCAAGACGGGGTTGATGGTCTCCGAGCTGTGCCTCGGGTGCATGACGTTCGGGCGCGAGCTGGACGAGGAGGGATCTCACCGGATCCTCGCCCGCTTTCTGGAGGCCGGCGGCAACTTCGTGGACACGGCCGACGTCTACGAAGCGGGCGCCTCCGAGGAGTTCGTCGGCCGCGCCCTGAAGGAAGCGCGCAGGGAAGACGTAGTGCTCGCCACGAAGGTCCGCTTCCCGATGGGCGGCGGACCGAACGACGCCGGCCTCTCTCGCAAGCACATTTTCTCGGGCTGCGACGCGAGCCTGAGACGGCTGGGTACCGACTACATCGACCTGTACCAGGTGCACGCCTGGGACGCGGCCACGCCGCTGGAGGAGACGCTCTCGGCGCTGACGGACCTGGTGCGGCAGGGGAAGGTCCGTTACGTCGGGGTCTCGAACTTCACGGCCTGGCAGCTTGTGAAGGCGCTGTACGTGAGCGAGCTCGGCGGCTTCGAGAGCTTCGTGAGCCTGCAGCCGCAGTACTCGCTCGTGGAGAGGAACATCGAGCGAGAGGTGCTCCCTGCCTGCCGGGAGGAGGGCGTCGGCGTCATACCGTGGGGCCCTCTCGGGGGCGGTTTTCTCTCGGGCAAGTACCGGCGTGGCGAGGAGCCGCCCGAAGACTCCCGCATCGCCGGGGCCCTTGAGTCGATGGAGGAACACTGGGATCGACGGGCCACGGAGCGCAACTGGCGAACGCTCGACGCCGTCGGCGAGATCTCAGAGGAGACGGGCAAGTCCTACGCCCAGATCTCCCTGAACTGGCTCCTGAGGCAGGAGGGCGTCACGGCCCCGATCATCGGCGCCAGGCGCATGGAGCAGCTGGAGGACAACCTGGGCGCCTCCGGCTGGGAGCTGAGCGAAGAGCAGGTCGGGCGGCTCGACCAAGCGAGCGCCATAGAGGACGTCTACCCGTATCGGTTTATCCGGGAGGCGCAACGGGTCTAGAGCGGTTCGCGAAGGGTTCGCGCTTTTGACGGATTAAGGCTTTGAGGCATTAAGTAAGCCTAACAAAACCGCCATCTGGCCTTCTTGCAGCTTGGCTGCGCCCTCATCTCCCTGCGTTTCCTCGGCTAACCACGTCCAACTCGCGAGAACGGTCGGCCTGGACCGCCGCGCACGGCCTCTGCTTTACTAGGGACATGACGATCACACCAAACAATACGTGAGACGAAATGCTGTCTCTCACGGTTGTCGTGGCGGCGCCTGCGACAAGCCCCTTTGCCCGCCCGCTTGTCGCCAGTGTCACGACACGTATGTGCCGGGTATGTTGTGGCTAGTTATCAGCTAGCAATGGGCATTAGAAATTATCTGATTGAAGGCGTTTCCGGCACCGGCAAAACTTCGGTCTGCAATGAATTGCAGCGGCGCGGCTACCATGCCATTCATGGTGACCGCGAATTGGCTTTTCAAGGCGATCCGGAAACTGATGAACCGACGGATGGCTTCGCACACGAGCACCACATTTGGCATGTAGATAAAGTAAAAACCTTGGTCGCCAACCAGGATGAAGCGGTAACATTCTTCTGCGGTGGTTCAAGAAATTTCGCAAAGTTTATAGATCTATTCGACGGCGTTTTTGTCCTTGAAGGCGACCTTGACACATTGAATCGGCGGCTTGACGAGCGACCGGACTCCGAGTGGGGTGGCGGAAAGCCAACGGAACGGGAACTCATTGCGCGATTGCATCAGACGAAAGAAGACATTCCGAAGAACGGCATTTCAATCGACGCCACCGCATCGGTCGCGCGCGTCGTTGACGAAATCGTTCGTCAAAGCGAAGCAGATAAATGAATGCAATCTATCCCCGCTCATCGCCGAGCCCGGCCCTGGCGGACGGATGAGTAGGGTCTGCCACACCGGACCTCGCCGCCCTTCTCGCCAGCATTACGACCGGAATGTGTTGGGAATGTTACGGCTAGGGACATGACGATCAAGAGATTGGACCATGTCAGCGTCGTCGTCGACGACCTTGCAGCCGCTATCGCTTTTTTCACCGCGCTCGGCATGACGCTCGAAGGCGAGATGCCGGTCGAGGGCCCGTGGGTGGACCGGGTCAACGGGCTCGAAAGTGTCCAAGTCGACATCGTTATGATGCGGACCCCAGATGGGCACGGGCGGCTTGAGCTGACGAAGTTTCGCAATCCAAAACTGGTCGAGATCGAACCGGCGATCGCACCGCCGAACACGCTGGGCCTCCGGAGCGTCATGTTTACAGTCGAAAGCGTTGACGACACTGTCGCTCGCCTGCGCGCCAACGGCGCCGAACTCGTCGGCGAGGTGGCCCAGTACGAGGACATGTACAGACTCTGCTACATGCGAGGCCCTGCGGGCATCATCGTCGCGCTAGCCGAGGAACTCTTCTGAAGCGTTCACCGCTTTCGGAGAAACCGGTGGCGCCCTAGGCGCTCCTTCGACTCGATCCCATGGCCCGCAACCATCCTGCTTTCTCGCCTACTTGCGCTGCGGTTTTGTTAGGCGCACCAAGGCTTGAGGCTTGAGTTATTGGGACGAGGGGTTACGGCCCCCGACCGAGCCTGGCGCCTAAAGAACCTCAAACCTAGAACCTAGATCCTGGAACCCGAAACCCATCCCGGACGCTCGTATTCTCCACGAACCGTCCCAGTCGTCGGAGTGTTTGCTAGACTGATCTGATGGACCGTTACGGTTTCGACGTCCGCCTGACATCCGCGGCGCGAGAGCTTCTCGGGCCGGACGAGGCCCTCGTCGTCGACTGGCACCGGATGGCCCTCTGCTGCGCCGGGGCGGGGGAGATGGGCCTCTACGCGATGAAGGAGCAGAAGGCCCGTGGGCGCAGGGGGCTCGTGCGCCTGAGGGGCGAGGCCCCGATCTTCGCCGCCCGCGCCATCTTCCCGCACCTCGCGGGTCGCGAGGTGGTCATCGAAGGCCGCAAGACGCTCGGCGTGCGCCGCTTCACCTCGGACCTGCCTGGCGACTTCGGCCTGCGCGCCGTGATGGGACGCCTCCCGGAGCCCGAGAGGACGGCCCGCTAACCTTCGTCCGTCCGCTCTCGCCTGGCTTTGCCGGACAGCCCGTGGCGCCGGTACAGGCGCCACAAGACGGCGTCCACCACAAACAATATGAACCAGGAGGCTACCGCCAGGTTCTCGCTGACGAAGGCGACGCCGATGGAGACCAGGAAGATGAACGGTATCGTGAGGCTCCTGAAGAGGTGGTACCTCGCTATCCCGGGCTCCAGGTCCTCGCTGATCCGTATCGGCCCCTTCACCGCGTACCACCACACAAACGCCAGGAGCAGCCGCGCGAGACCCACGGAGGCGGCGTAGAAGATCACGGCGAATCGCAGCTCGCCGTACTCGCCGAGCAGGTCGGTCGGGAACGGGATGAAAGAGATGCTCAGCAAGAACAGGAGGTTCAGCCACAACAGCGTCCTGTCGTAGCCCATGATGTAGCGGAAGGTCTGATGGTGGCCTATCCAGTACATGCCGACCACGAGAAAGCTGAGCACGTAGCTGAAGAACTTGGGCCAGAGTTCCAGCACCAGTCCCGGCAGGTCGGCCGCGGCGCGTTCCGACGGAACCTCCGGAACCTGGATCTCCAGCACCAGCAAGGTCATGACGATGGCGAAGACGGCGTCGGAGAAGAAGATGAGCCGGTCCAGCTCCCTGGAACCCCCGCCCTCCGTTTCCCCGACCTTCTCAGCCACGACCCTCCTGAGGTTGCAAGGAAAAGTTCGCCCTGGTGGCTACGGGTCTCCGTCCTGTTAGTCGCGCACCACCAGGACCGGGCAGTGGGCGTGCCTCACGACCGAGTCCGAGACGCTGCCCATCAGGGCGCGCTGGATCCCGCCGTGGCCCTTGCTACCGATCACTATCGTCCCAGCCCCTGTGGCCTCGGCCACGCCTAATATCTCGTTCGGCACCCCGCCTTCCCTCAGGTGCGCCCGCGCGACCGTGCCGCCGGCCAATCGCACCTCCTCGGCCGCCCTGTCGAGCACCTCCCGGCCCGTCTGCTCGGAGATGCTCTCTAGCTCCTCCTCGAGCACCGGGTCATCGAGCTCCACGCCACCGGCGCCGGCGGCTCCGGGGTACAGGGGCGCCAGCGGGGCAATGCCGAAGACGTGTACCAGGTGTAGCTCCGAGCCTGTCTTCTCCGCCATTTCGACGGCCACCCTGGTCGCCAGCGACGCCTCCTCGGAGCCGTCGGTGGCCAGGAGCACGGTGGTGGGAAAGATGCTCATCCTTCGCGCCTCCAATATGGTCGTAGGTCGTTCTGCACACCCCAGGTACAGCCAGACATCCTACGCCACCAGAGCCCCCCGCGCCCGCAGCACACACGCGCCCAGGAGAAAGGCAACCCGAGACCCCAAACCCGCAATTTGACAACCCTCCCGATTGGTATGACAATATTGGCGGGGTGAGTGAGCAGGGCGGGCGCACCAGGTTGAGGGACCAGGCGGCGGACCGGCTCCTAGACATGGTCATTTCGCGTGGGCTAAGTCCGGGGGACCGGCTCCCGCCCGAGCGCGAGCTCGTCGGCAGCTTGGGGGTCAGCCGCACGGTGGTCAGGGAGGCGTTGAACCTGCTGGAGGCGCGCGGTTTGATCAGCATCGAGCACGGCAGGGGGGCTGTTGTGAGCGGGGGCAGCACGCGCGCGGTGCGGGACACCCTGGGGCTTTTGCTGAGGGTACGCCCGAAGTCGCTGTGGGAGTTGCTGGAGATACGCGGGATCCTCGAGGTCGAGATCTCCGGGCTCGCCGCCGAGCGGGCCACCGAAGACGACTTGCGCGGGATGGAAGCGCAGCTGGACAGGATGGAGAAGTCGCTCGAGGTTCCTGAGGGGTACGTCGACGCGGACGTGGAGTTCCACGCGCTGCTGGCGCGCAGCACGCGAAACGAGGTGTTGCTCACGATGCTGGATCCCGTGGTGGATCTGCTGCAGGCCAGCCGCGAGGTGAGCGCCTCGCGGCCGGGGAGCGCCGGGCGGGCCCTGCGGGAGCACAAGGAGATTCTGGAGCGCGTCAGGGCCGGGGACGCCGCGGGCGCGCGCGAGGGGATGCGCCTCCACCTCGCGAACACGGCCAGGGATATCGAGGCGGCCCTCGCGGAGGGCATGCTCGGCGAAGAAATGGGGGACATGGATGAAAGCTAGAGAGTTGCTCTCGGAGCTGGGGCTACCCGCCAGCGACCTGCACCAACTGCCCGATTCCGAGAAACGCTTCCCGGACGGCGCCCAGTACCGCGTCGAGATCCCCAGCGTCGAGGGGCCGCGGGTGCTGGAGGCCGTGATCGAGGAGGCGGACAGGCGCGGGGTGCAGCTGCACAGGGTGTCGCAGGGGTCTGGCATCATGTTGCTCACGGACGCGGAGATCCTCGAGATGTGCCAGATGGCCCGCGAGGCTGGCCTGGAGCTCTCGCTCTTCGTCGGGCCGCGGGCGTCGTGGGAGACCGGGGCCGCCGCGATCTCGGGTGCGGGCAAGGTGCTAGGGGCCCAGCACCGCGGACAGGACCAGCTCGCCTACGCTCTCGAGGACGTGCTGCGCGGCGTGAGCTTAGGTTTGCGCGGCGTGCTCGTCGCGGACGCCGGCCTGATGTGGGTGATCAGGGACCTCAAGGAGAAAGGCGAGCTACCAGAGGACCTGGTCGTCAAGGTCTCGGTGCAGCTCTCGGCGGCCAACGCCGCCGCGGTCAAGGCGATGCAGGATCTGGGCGCCGGTACGTACAACACGCCGACGGACCTCTCGCTCGCGCAGCTGGCCGCGATCCGGGCCGCGACCGAGTTGCCGCTCGACGTCTACGTGGAGGTGCCTGACGACTTCGGCGGCTTCGTAAGGCACTACGAGGTGCCCGAGCTCGTGCGCGTCGCCTCCCCGGTGTTCGTGAAGGCCGGCCTCAGGAACGCGCCGAACATCTACCCGAGCGGCACGCACCTCGAGGCGACGGCCGTGGCCCTCGGAAGGGAGCGGGTGCGGCGGGCCGAGATCTCCCTCTCCATGCTCGAGCGCTACTACCCCGAGGCGATCGCCACCGAGAAGGGGGCTTCCTTTCCCGGAATCCCCGCGGCGAGGAGCGAGGTGGGCGCGTGAAGATCACGGACGTAGAGACCTTCGTCGTTGGCACCGAATGGCGCAACCTGACCATCGTTCGGCTCCACACCGACGATGGCCTCACCGGGCTCGGCGAGGCGCGGATGGTCAACCACACCGACGCGCTCGTGGGCTACCTGGCCGAGGCCGGCCCGAGGCACGTCGTCGGCCACGACCCGTTCCGCATCGAGGACCTGGTCAAGACGATGGGCCGCGACGACTTCTCGCGCGCCGGCGAGGTGATGAGCTCGGGGATAGCCGCCTTCGAGACGGCCTGCTGGGATATCGTGGGCAAGGCCCTGGATCAGCCCGTATACAACCTGCTGGGCGGGCCCGTGCGCGAGAGGGTCAAGGCTTACGCCAACGGCTGGTACCGCGTCGAGCGCACCCCCGAGGAGTTCCACGCCGCCGCGAAGAAGGTGACCGAGAGGGGATACGCTGCCCTCAAGCTCGACCCGTTCGGGCCTGGCCACTACGAGCTGGAGCGGGACGAGAAACTGCGGGCCGTCGCGCTGGTGGAGGCGGTGCGCGACGCCATAGGCCCGGAGCCCGAGATCCTGCTCGAGATGCACGGCCGGTTCTCGCCCGCGACGGCGATCGAGATGGCGAGGATGATGGAACCGTTCGGGCTCGGGTGGGTCGAGGAGCCGGTTCCGCCGGTAAACCTGAAGGCGCTCAAGAAGGCTTCGGACGGCATCCCGGGGGGCATCCCCGTGGCGACCGGAGAGCGGATCCACCAGCGCCTCGAGTACCGTGAGGTCTTCGAGTTGCAGGCGGCCGACGTCATACAGCCGGACATCAGCCACATCGGGGGCCTGCTGGAGACGAAGAAGCTCGCCGCGTGGGCCGACGCGTACTACGTGACCATCGCGCCGCACAACGTGGGGGGCCAGATCAACACCGCCGCAGCCCTCCACCTCGCGGCCTGCACGACGAACTTCCGCATCCAGGAGTACTTCAACGACTTCGCCGACCCCTGGGTCCGCGACACCGCGCCTGGCCTCCCCGAGGTCACGGACGGCTACTTCGAGCTGCCGAAGGGTCCAGGCCTCGGCGTCGAGCTGGACGACGAAGTGATAGCCGCCAACCCGAAGAAGGACGTCCACTTCAACCTGTTCGCCGAGGGCTGGGAGAAGCGCGAGACGACCGGAAGGGCGGACGCATGATCGACCTCTCCGGCAAGAGGGCGCTGGTCACGGGCGCGGGCATGGGCATAGGGCAGGGGATCGCCATCGAGCTCGCCCGCAACGGCGCAGACGTGGCCGTCCACTACGCCCACAGCGAGCCCGACGAGACCGTGGCGGAGATCGAAGGCTCCGGCGGGAAGGCAGCCACCGTAAAGGGCGACCTGAGCAGCGTCGGCGAGTGCGAACGGGTCGTCGAGGAGGCGGCCGGCGCTTTGGGCGGCCTCGACGTCCTGATCAACAACGCCGGCGTTACCCGCGCCCTCGCCTTCCTCGATACGGACGAGGCCACCTACGACGAGGTCTTCGACCTGAACATGAAGGGCTACTTTTTCTGCGCCCGCACCGCCGTGCCCCACATGCTCGAGGCGGGCGGCGGCTCGATCGTGAACATCACCTCGATCCACGGCTTCGCTGGTTTCCCGCAGCACGCGGCCTACGCCGCGACCAAGGGGGCCATCAACGCCTTTACCCGCGAGCTGGCCGTCGAGCTCGCGCAGCGCAAGGTCCGCGTCAACGCCATCGGCCCCGGTCTCATAGAAGTCCCCCGCTACTTCGACACCCCTGGCTACTCCACCGAGTTCGGAAACAGCCTGGTGCCGGCCGGCCGGATAGGTTTCCCGAAGGATGTCGGCCCGACCGCCGCCTTCCTAGCCTCCGACGCCTCGGACTTCGTCACGGGGCAGGTGATCTACGTCGACGGCGGTACCACGGCCCGTATGGGCCTGTGGTGGGAGCAGGTCCAGGGTGATGCCTGACCAGGCCGAAGGGCTATCTCTTGTGCGTTCGGGAGTCGGGAGATAGGGAGTAGGGAGTAGGGAATAGTCAAATCCGACTCCCTACTCCCGAACAACTAGCGCGGCGAAGTCATCACCCGGAGCCGACAAAAGGTCCGCTTGACACGGGTCGAAATTGGTATGACAATGCTTGGCGGGAAAGGTTTTGGACGACAGAGGAAACAGGGGTAAGCGCATGGAGAATAGCGGGATTGGTGGCTACAAGCTGGGACGGCGGCAGTTCCTGGCGGCTGGCGCGCTGGCTTCGGCCGGGTTGTTGCTGAGCAGCTGCAGGCCCGAGGCCCAGCAGGCGAGCCAGGGTGGCGGCGGGTCTGGCGGGTCCGGCGGCAACTTCCCGGACACGCCCGAGTACAACTTCGTGTTCGTCAACCACGTAACCACGAACCCATTCTTCGTCCCGACGCAGTACGGCATCGAGGACGCGGAGGCGCTGTTGGGGACGACGTCGCAATGGACCGGCTCCGAGACCTCGGTGGTAAGGGAGATGGTGGACGCGATGAACTCCGCCATCTCGGGCGGCGCCAACGGCATCGCTGTCGCGGTCGTGGACCCCGAGGCGTTCAACGACCCGATCCAGAACGCGCTCGACGAGGGCATCCCGGTCATCGCGTACAACGCCAACGGCGAGGGGCCGGGGACCAACCCCGCGCTCGCCTACGTGGGGCAGGACCTGTACCAGTCCGGCGTGGAGATGGGGAACAGGATCGTCGACCTGGTCGGGGAGGGGCTGGTGGCGCTGTTTATCGCGACGCCGGGCCAGCTCAACATCCAGCCGCGCATCGACGGGGCCAGGCAGGCCATAGAGGACTCGGGCGCGAACATCGAGGTCCAGCAGGTGACGACGGGGGCCGAGCTTCCTGAGGAGAGGTCGAGGATAGAGGCCTGGTACAACGGCCACAAGGACGTGGCCGGGATGTTCGCCGTGGACGCGGGCAGCACCCAGGGAGTCGCCCAGGTCATGGAGCAGTTCGGGCTGCACGAGCAGGGCGTGAGGGCCGGCGGGTACGACCTGCTGCCGGACATCCTGCAGCTCATGAGCGAGAACCACATAGACTTCACCATCGACCAGCAGCCCTACCTGCAGGGCTTCTTCCCGGTCATGCAGATGTACCTGTACAACATCTCCGGCGGGGTCACCGGGCCGGCCGAGACCAACACGGGGCTCATCTTCATCACGCCCGAGACGGTGGACCGCTACCTCGAGACCGAGTCGCGCTTCGAGGGCGACTCCGAGGCGCAGAAGATCGTGCAGGCGCCGGCCTAGAGAGCGGAGGGGAGCCCGTGAGCGAGACCACCGCGCAGGAGACGCCGGCAGCAGCGACGCAGGAGCGCGGGCCCTTCGCTCGGCTGCTGATCGGCCTCGTTCGCGTGCGGGAGGCGAGCGTCTTCGTCGTGCTGGTGGGGATGGCGATCTACTTCCAGGCCGCCAACCCCGCCTTCCTCTCGCAGCAGAACATACTCTCGCTCGCCCAGTTCGCCGTGCCCTACGTGGTCATCGCGTCGGGCCTGTGCCTGCTGCTCATCTGCGGCGAGATAGACCTCTCGGTCGGCCAGTCGCTGGCCTTCGCGCCCATAGTGATGTACCTGGCCTACGAGAGGCTCTTCCTGTTCCTGTGGATCGCGGTCCTAATGGGGCTGCTCGCCGTCGCGCTCGTCGGGCTCATCAACGGCCTGATCACGGTCTACCTCGGCGTCTCCTCGCTCATCACGACGCTGGGGATGTTCTTCCTGCTAGCCGGGTTGAACGTGACGCTGACCGGCGGCTTCCCAGCGACGACGCCAGACACCAACGCCGTAACCCAGGCCATGGGCGAGTACGGCTGGTCGGGGGCGATCTGGGCTTTGCTCATCGTGGTGGCGCTCCAGGTCGTGCTCTCGCGCACGCGGTGGGGGTTGCACACCTACGCCACGGGCGGCAACCCGCTCGGGTCCAGGGAGGCGGGCGTCAGCATCGCGCGCATCAAGATCGGCAACTTCATCCTGGTCGCCGTGCTCGGCGGGTTCGTGGGGATCATAGAGTCCTTCCGCATAAGCTCCATAGACCCCCTTCTCGGCGGCCCCGACATCGTGCTCCTGTGTATAGCCGCCGCGGTTATCGGCGGGACGGCGCTGCTCGGCGGGGTGGGGACCGTAACAGGCGCGTTCCTCGGGGCGCTCGTGCTCACCATCCTGAGGAACGGCTTCACGCTGCAGGGCATCAGCGCCTACACCTTCAACATCATCCTCGGCGTCGCCATCCTCGTCGCCATGATCCTGAACGTCTACGTCGCGAGGCTGCGCGGCGCGGGGAGGGCGTAGTGGAGAACGGGCACGAAAACGGGCACGCGAACGGTTCGGACTTCCTGCGCGTCGAGGGCGTCGTCAAGAACTTCGGCGCGGTCTCGGTCCTCAAGGGCGTGGACATGCACGTCAGGCGGGGAGAGGTACTCGGTCTTATCGGCGACAACGGGGCGGGCAAGTCTACGTTGCTCAAGACCATAACCGGCTTCCACCGCCCCGACGGGGGCAGGATCCTGATCGAGGACGAGGAGGTCAACCTCCGCTCCGTCGCCCAGGCGCGCTCCCTCGGCATCCAGACCGTCTACCAGGACCTCGCGCTCGTTAACGAGCTCTCGGTCTTCCACAACATGTTCCTCAACTCCGAGATGACCGTGGGGCCGTTCCTAAACAACGGCAAGATGAAGGAGAAGACGTCCCAGTACCTGCAGGACATGGGCGTCAGGATCCCTTCCATAGACACCGAGGTGGCCCGCCTCTCCGGCGGCCAGCGCCAGGCCATAGCCGTAGCGCGGGCGGTCTACTCCGACGCCAAGATGCTCCTGCTCGACGAGCCGCTGGCGGCGATGGGGGCGAAGGAGGGCGCCCTGATCCTGGACCTCATCCAGCGCCTCAAGGACGAGCGGGGAATACCCATGATCCTCATCGTCCACAACTACGCCCAGGTCTTCGACGTCTGCGACCGGGTGAACCTCCTGCGCAACGGCCGCATCGAGTACGACAAGCCCGTCGCCGAGAGCTCGGTGGAGGAGCTGACCGAGCTGGTCGTCTCCGAGTACCGCAAGGCCCGCGAGACGGGCAACGCGAGCGAGTAGTAGGCGAGCCCGGACGGAGGCTCCGGGGGGTCTATACGGAGGTGTTTTCGGGGTGGAGAACGAGGGATCATCGGCGATGGATCGGGGCCAGTTCCTGCGCAGGGCGGCCGCGGGGGGCGCGGCGCTGGCGGCGTCTTCGCTGCTCGTCTCGTCCGGCAAGACCAAGGCCCAGGAGATGACGGACGCGAACGGAGCCGCGCTACCCACGGGTCGGCAGTACGAGATCTACTATGGCGACCAGAGCGCCATCGTTACCGAGGTCGGCGCGACCCTGCGTTCCTTCGCCGTCGGCGGTCAGGAGCTGCTCGACACCTTCGGCATCGACGAGATGAGCGACGCCTCCCGCGGGCAGGTGCTGCTGCCGTTCCCAAACCGCGTCGATGGCGGGCTCTACCGGTTCAGGGGCCAGGAGAACCAGCTGCCGCACACGGAGTCCGCCTCGAACAACGCCATCCACGGCCTGACGCGCTGGGTGCCCTGGATCCCGCTGAGCTGGACCCCGTCCCGCGTGGAGATGGTCCAGCGCGTCTACCCGCAGGACGGTTACCCTTACGTCCTCGCCCTGCAGATCTCCTACGAGCTATCCTCGCTTGGCCTCACCGTCGTCACCACGGCCACCAACGTCGGGGCCGACCCGCTGCCCTTCGGGGCGGGCCATCACCCTTACCTCACCGTCGGCACCCCGACGATAAACACGGCGACGCTGCGGCTCCCGGCCCGCGCCTACCTCGAGACCAACGACCGGCTTATCCCAACGGGAAGCGCGAGCGTCGAAGGCACCGACTTCGATTTCAGGGAGGCGCGCGAGATAGGGGGCGTCGAGCTCGATACCTGCTTCACGGACGTGATCCGCGACGCCGACGGATACGCGCGCGTCTTCATGACGCACCCGGAGGGGAGCCCAGAGATCACGGTCTGGATGGACCGCGAGCACGGCTACATCCAGGCCTACACGGGCGACACGCTGCCCGAGGAGGACCAGCGCAAGGGCATAGCCATCGAGCCCATGACGTGCGCCCCGGACGCCTTCAACACCGGCGACGGCCTGCGCGTCCTCGACCCAGGCCAATCGTTCACCAGCGTCTGGGGCATGAGCTGCGCTTGAGTTAGGAATTATGAGTTTGGAATTTGGAATTGAGGGTTCGGGGGTCTACCGTCGTGTAGGGAAACGTCGGAGAGCGAACGAGGACTTGCGCCTCAAATTTTCGATTCGTGAAAGGTGCAAACCTTTCGCAAACCTCCAATTCATAATTCCGCATTCTGCATTCCACATTCTTTAGACCGCGTGTTTGCGGATCAGGTCCTGTGCTTCCTCCGCCGGGAGCCAGCCGTGGACCTCCGCCTCTTTGTCGCCTTCGAGGTGCTTGTAGACGACGATGAACTGCTCGATCTCTTCCAGGATCTGATCCGGCAGGTGCTCCGAGGCCTTGATGTCGGAGAAGCGGGGGTCGTCGTCAGGCACACCGAGTATCTTGTACTCTTCGCTCTCCGTGTCGGTGAGGTGCATGGCCCCCACCGTGCGCACCCTTACGACGCAGCCGGGGAACGTGGGCTCGAAGGCCGCGACGATGACGTCGAAGGGGTCACCCTGGAACTGGGTCGATGGCAGGAAACCGTACTCCACCGGGTAGCGCACGTTGCCCGGTAGCACCCTGTCGCGCGCGACGAGCCCCAGCTCGGGGAACCACTCGTACTTGTTGCGGCTGCCCAGGGGGATCTCTATCACGGCGTTAACCACCCGCGGGGCGTCGTTCCCCAGGGGCAAGGCTTCGAGGTCTATCGGCATCCCGCTCTCCTGACTAGGTCAATCTAACAGGCGCCAGCTTACTATTCCCCAGGCGAGCACGCTGCGCTTCGCGAAGACGGCAAGCGCCACCTCAAATCCAAACTCCGCATTCCCAATTCCTAACTCGGATCTATGAGGATCTTCAGGTGTTCTTCGGGCTCGCGCATCAGGGCGAGGAGGCCGTCGTCCAGGGCTCGGCTCAGTGGGATGCGGTCGCTGACGAGCGGCTCGGCCACTACGGCGCCTCGTCCCAGCAGCCCGAGGGCGGCGGCGAAGTCTTCGTCGTAGACGTGGGAGAGTGAGCCGATGATCTCCTTCTCCGCGCCGACGACCTGCATGAACTCGAACGGGCCGGCGTGTCCGTAGATACCGACCAGGACCACGCGCCCACCCCTGCGCGCCGCGCGGACGGCGATCTTTATGGCCCGCACGTTGCCGGAGCACTCGACCACCAGGTCGGCCCCGAGCTCTGAATCGTCGTCCGGATCGAGCGTCTCGTGGGCGCCGAGGGCCGCGGCGAGACTGCGGCGTTCGGGAAGCGGCTCGACGACGCTAACGGACGAGGCGCCGCCGGCGTTAGCGGCCTGCAGCGCCATAAGACCGACGGCGCCGGCGCCGACCACGGCCACGCGCTCCCCGATCGCGAGCCTGCCGCGCCCGAGCGCCCGCACGGCGACGGCCAGCGTCTCGGCCAGGGCGCCGGCCTCGTCCGAGACGTTCTCGGGCAGCGGGAGCAGGGTCCGTGCCGGGGCGTTGCACAGTGCGGCCAGGCCCCCGTCGTCCATGAGGCCAAGGGCCCCGAGGCGCTCGCACAGGGTCACCTGGTGGCGCCTGCACCAGTAGCACTCGCCGCAGAAGATCAGGGTGTCCGCGGCGACGCGGTCGCCCGGCTCGTAGACCTCCACCCCCGCGCCCACGGCCACCACCTCCCCCGAGAACTCGTGGCCGAGCGTGATGGGCGCCGAGCGTCCGGTGAGCGGGTGCGGGCCTCCGGTCGGGACGAAGATCGGGCCGCTCCGGTACTCTTCGACGTCCGTCCCGCAGATCCCGCACGAGAGCACGCGCAGCTGCACCTCTCCCGGACCGGGCAGCAGCGGCTCCTCGATCTCGTCCAGCCTGACGTCGCCCCTGCCGTGCCACCGCAGCGCGAGCACTAGATCTCCCTCTTCCGGCTTTCCTGGAACTCGCGACGACGCAGGTCCCCACACCCGTGGTACGCAAGCGTTCCTTCTCTCTCCGCCGGATGCTGGGCGCGCTCACCTGCGCGTCGAGACCTGGCGAGTTCCTCCGGCACGACGCTCGCTGTCTCTCGGGCGCCGCAACCCCGACGATGGTGACGAACTGGCAGACGATGAGGTACAGGGCGACGAGCCACGGCGCGCCGCCCGCCGCGGCGACGAGGGCGCTCGCGATAAAAGGCGTCGGACCGGCGACGAGCATACCGTCAGCTCGCGCGAGGCGGCGATCCCGGTGTAGCGGAAGCGGGTCGCGAAGAGCTCTGAGAGAAAAGAGATCTGGGTGATGGACATGGCGCTGAAACTGATACTGTAGCTGGCGACGATGGCAAGGAACGGACGGCGTCGACTCGTCCTGAGCAAGAAGAAGAACGGGAAGGTGAAGAGGGCGACGAAGGTCGCGCCGCTGATGAACACGGGCTTGCGTCCGATCCGGTCGGCAAGTATGCCGAAGAGCGGCGCCGAGACGACCCGGCTACTGCGGCGAGGAGCAGCGGGAGAAGCGCGACGCTCTGCTCCAGGCCGAGAGTGGCCGTGATGTAGCTGAGGGCGAAGGTATAGAGCAGGTAGGCGTTGGCGTTGTGCCCTGTCACGGAGAGAAACCCGTAGAACATGTTGCCCCCGCGTTCGCGCAAGATCTGGGCCAGGGGAAGCGGGTCCGGCTGTCGCCTGGGCCTGCTCGGACGCGAGGCGGGCGACTCGGCGAGTCGCTGCCTGATGTAGACCGCGACGAAGAGGATCAGGAAGCTCGCGAGGAAGGGTATGCGCGAGCCCGACGAGAGTAGTTGCTCCTCGGGGAGCCTGCTGACCAGCGCGAAGCCGCCGACAGCCAGCATCAGTCCGACGGCGGTCGCTGCGTTGGGGATCGACGTGTAGAAGGCGCGCCTCCTGTAGGGGGTGTACTCGGCGATGTAGGTGATAGCGCTCGCCAGCTCGGCCGCAGCGCCGAAGCGCTGCAGGAGCCGCAAGAGCACGAGAAGCACGGGCGCTGAGATCCCGATCGCGTCGTAGGTGGGCAAGGCACCGATCAGCACGGTCGATGACCCCATAAGCGCCACGTGAAACGAGCGCGGGCTTGCGGCCGACCTTGTCGCTGTAGTTGGTGACCACGAACCTGCCGAATGGTCTCGCGAAGAAGCCGACGGCGAAAGTGGCGAACGCCGCGAGCGTGCGAACGAACTGACCGGCGTCCGGGAAGAAGAGGCGGTTGATGACCAGCGCCGAGGCGGCCACGTACAGCGCGAAGTTGTACCACTCGATGACCGTCCTGATGGCGCTCGCGGCGACCACTGGCGGCGCGTGCTAGCGTGCCGGCCGCCGCTCTGCACCGGCTACATCACGCCGAAGCGCTCGAAGGCTTCCTCGGTGCTCATCCCGTCCTGGATGGCCCGCTCCACGAGGCCCTCCGTTCTCGCCTTCTCCAGCGCCCTGCGGAACACCTCCTCCTCGGCGGCGCGCGGGACGACGCAGACGCCGTCGAGGTCGCCGAAGATCACGTCTCCCGGCTCCACCCTGACCTGGCCCACCTCGATCGGGACCCTGAAGTCCACGACCTTGCCACGGGGACCCTGGTCCTGGGCGTAGCTCCCGTACGAGAAGGTCGGGAAGCCGAGCGAGAGGATCCCGCGCGTGTCGCGGTGGTAGCCGTCGACGACGGCCCCCGCCGCGCCAAGAATCCTGGCCCGCGTGCTCATAAGCTCGCCCCAGAGGGCGTACGTCGGGGAGGCACCCGCGCACACGTACACCTCGCCGGCCTTCAGGTCGTCGAGCGCCCTGAGCATGAGGCCGAAGGGTCGCGCCATTACGTCGTTGGCGCCCGGGTCGTGCGTCTCGGCGAAGACGTCGGCCTCGAGCACCGTCATCGCCCTACCTAGCACGACCATGTCCTCGCGCAGAGGCTTGATCTCAGGGGGCAGGAACTGCCGCAGCAGCCCCATCTTGTCCATGACGTCCCCGACGACCGCGGTAAAGAGCTCGCGCCTTACCTCCTCGAAGAGCGAATCCTCAGACCTACGCGATCCCACGCCAGCACGCGTCCTTCCTGTCGCCCCTTTCGAGCCCGCAGCTTAACCGCGCCTACCCCCAGCGGCAAGCCGATTCGGCCATGTTGCCATCCCGTCCTCTACCGCGAGGCAAAGAAAGCAGGAAGGTGGGGTCCTCACGCGTGATCAGATCGCGGCTGGGGGCGTATTCCTACATCTGGACCCTGGCCTTTATGGTCACGCTGTAGGTGACAGGACGCCGCTCGGGGCGCGGGATCTCTTTCCCGCTCGTGATGGCCGTCGCCGCGTAAGGGCTACAGCCAACCGCGGCGCCTGAAGATCAGGTAGAGGGCGGCGGAGACCAGGATCATCAGGGCGAGGGCGAAGGGGTACCCGAGCACCCAGTGCAGCTCGGGCATGTAGTCGAAGTTCATCCCGTAGATCCCGGTGACGATCGTCGGGACTACCAGGATGGCGGCCCAGGCCGAGATCTTCTTCACCTGATCGTTCTGCGCTATGCTCGCCTGGGTGAGGTTGTTGACCTCCTCCGTCTGCTTGAGGCTCACCTGCGTGAGCTTGGTGACCTCCTCGTTCTGGGAGAGGTTCACCAGGGTCAGGTTGACGCTGAGTATGTTCTGCAACAACTCGACCAGCGACACCACCTTGTCGGTGACCCGCAGGGCGTGGTCCCTCACGTCGCGCAAGTAGCGTCTCACCTCAGGATCTACGTCGTAGGCGTCGTCGTCGACCAGGTCCGAGAGCACCTCGATCAGAGGCTCGGTGGCGCGCCGGAACTGGATCGCCTCGCGAGAGAGCTCGTAGATGCGCCTGGAGACGCCCGTGTTGCCGCCGAAGACGTCTGTCTCTATCTCGTCGACGTCGTTCGCCAGGCCCTCGAGCACCGGCGTGTAGTCGTCGACGACGTGGTCCATGATCGCGTAGAGGATCGCCACGGGTCCGCGGCGCAGCAGGTTGGGCACCGACTCAAGGTCCTTGCGCACCCGGTCCAGCGACGAGGCCTCGCCGTGGCGCACCGACACCACGAAGTCTTCTCCCACGAAGACGTGCATCTCCCCGAACTCGATCGTCTCGGTCTCGTCCACGTAGCGGGCCGGCCTCAAGACGACGAACAGCGTCTCCGTCGTAGTGCTCTATCTTGGGGCGCTGGTGCGCCTCGATCGCGTCCTCGACGGCCAGGGGATGCAGGCCGAACTCCTGCGCGACAGAGGAGAACTCCTCCTCGGTGGGCTCGTAGAGCCCCAGCCACGCTAGCCCGTGTTGCTCGCGGCAGGCCTCGTAGGTCTCCGCGAGGGAGGCGGGTTCCGCGGCCCTGTGCCCGTCCACGTAGATGGCGCTGTCCACGATCACGCACACATCATACGCCCGGCCGATGGCTAGCGTAAGGACGGAAAACGAGCCACGATAGGGTAGGATGTTGGCGTGATGCGGACACTCGGGTACATCGTGTTCCTGCTGTGGGCGCTCTGATCATGGCGGCTTCCAGCTCGGCCGCGCGTCGGGGGTACCGGCGGCTGGTACCCGAAGGCATCTCTTCACGCAGCCCGACGAGACGCCAGCGGGCGAGGGGGCCATCTTCACTCTGACGGTGACGTGGTGGAGAATCGCTGCTATTTGTGCGGGTTGGGCGAAGGGATTGTACTTCGATGCAACGATACGACGCTTGCGTGCCACGGGATGAACGGGCGAAGTGTGCGACGCAGTGCGGGCGGGCGGCGCCCATAACTGCCAGCGTGAAGGCGGCAGGCTGTGGTGCTGCGGATGCGGCGCACTCAGCGCAGAGTGTGGCGAAAGCTACGAGGCGGGGTTGCTGCGTTAGGCGGTTTCTCGGGATTTGGAGAAGAGGTTGGTGTGGGGGGGTGGTGTGTAGGTGAGTGGGGGGGGTGAGGAGGGTTTGGTGGTGGTTAGAGGTAGGAGAAGTTTGGTTTGTGTTTAGGTTGAGATTGGAGGTGTGCGAGTATTATGTTGTTGTTTGGGTGTGTTTGGTAGAGTTTGATATGTGTGAGTAGTATGTATTTTGAGAGTGAATTGAACGCTTGATAGGTAACGAAAGGCTAGGGTTGGGCGGGTATATGACGGAGCAACGCACAGAACGATACGGGACGCTGCAGGGCACGAAGTTCACGGTGTTGTGATGGACTGCGGACATTGCAGCTGGGTAGTGACGGTGAAAACAAGAGGGCAATAAGCTCTCGGTAATGCGATACTCACACGAGGATCTTGGCGTAAGCTCAACGCTACCTCGAGCACACGGCGCGCAGACGGTTGCTCTACGGCTGCGGGTGCGGGCAAAAGGGCGAAGGCGCTTAGCGGATAGACTGGGAAGAGGCGCTGGACGAGATTGATGCTGGCAAGAGGTATGCGCGCACGGCGCAGGCGATTGGCGTACACGGGTGCGGGACGCGGAGATGCTCAGGGTACGGCGGGAGCCGGCAGGCGGCTCGCAAACGTGCTGGGAGTTGCAGCACTGATGAGCATTGCATGGTGCGGAGCGGCGGGAAGGTTATGTACTGGGTGACAACGGGTGGGGATGGGGGAGATTGCGGAGTTGGGCTCATGTGTTGTGGGGGGTAACGCTAACACGGTACACTCTGGAAGTTTATAGAGCGCGAAAGAAAGGCGCATGTGCTATAGACGATGAACGCAGCGCAAGCGCGCGACGAGCATGCGCTATGGAACGAGCGGCTTGCGCTTGGTGATGCACGCGTGGTGTTGCTGGGGCAGAGGACGCAGTTATGCGCATCTCTGGCTGGGAGGCGTGGGAGCGCGTGCAGTGCGGATGGGTAGCGCGATACGGCATGAGGAGCGGATGCTCTGGGAGAGCGGCTGGCGACGACGCCACGGGCATAAAGTGGTATGGGATGCAGCGTACGGAGGTGGGGGGGGCGGTGGCGCATACGTGCATGGGTGAGGAGACTGGCGCTACGGAGGCGGCGCGCGTACGACACGCGGCTTTTGCAACTGGGCGCCTCTGGCGCGACGATGCGCCACGGAACGCGTACTGAACATGAGCATGGGGAGGTATTTGAGAGGCGAGCGTGAAGCCTTGTTACGGCAGCAACGTGGCGAGCGCGCCACAGAGCAAGGTGGGTGGTGCGGCGAGAGAATTGTTCACGTGTGGTGAACTAGACGACACGGCGATTACGCGACATGTGCTAGGCACATGCAGACGAGCACGCGATGCACGCGTACGGGCACTGTATGGGCTGCGACGAGCGCTAGGCGAGTGTGCGAACAGCGAGATGCGCTGGCGGCTCGCTGGTCAGGGACTTCTCTACGACCGAGAGGAGATGGCGCAGGTCTGACACGGAACATGGCCTCAAAGGGTGACGCTGAGCGACTGAAGCGCGTGGGCTGGCTTAGGTTGAATGCGGCTGTGCTGCGAAGGCTTGCACCCTCTGGCAAGCTAGAGTTCTACGGCGGGGGAGGTGAGTGGAGGGTTGTGGAAGGAGAGGGGCGAGAGGTGGGATGCGGTACAAGGTGCAAAAGCGCGCTGGCGAAGGCGAGGGCACGAGAGTGAGAGAGCAGAAAAGTGGTAGAGGGACAGGAGAGGGTAAAAGAAAGAGGGGCAGAGGAGAGGTAGAGATGAGAGGTGAGAAGGGTGGTGGAGAGTAGCAAGGGCTACGGCCAAGATGATGAGGCAAGAAGAAACGTAGCGACACGGAGGACGAGAGCGACAAGACAAGGGAGGAGGCGCGGTAACAAGACAAAAGAGAGGAGAAAGAGAAGAAAAAGACAAGAAAGAGCCGAAGGCATAGCAGGCTAGAACTACAAGTTTGGGCGAACTGCGCTCGAAGGCAGTTATAAGAATGAACGAAATTATCGCCAGTTGTTATTTTTTGTTTTTTGTTTTTTTAGTCGTTGATAGTTAATTTTTTTTGATGTTATGGTGATTTTTGTTAATTTAGAGAGTGTGTTGTTGTAGTTGTTGTATGAATTGTGTTAATATTTTTTTGTTATGTATATTGATGTATGATTTTTTGTTTTTTTTTGTAGAGTTAATGTTGTAGATAGAAGTTAATGAGTATGTGAGAGTGTAAGATATAGAAAAGTGATTGTTTGAAGATGATTAGATAAATAAGTGAAAAGAAGATAAAAATGAAAATAGATATGTAATTGTAATAATAATAATAGTAATTAAAAATTTAAAGTAGGTATAGTTTTGTTTTCGAGTGCAACCTCCGTAACCTTATCGAGGCAAGGCTGCCCCGAGGTCTACGCTTCGGCGATTGGCGTAGACTGCCGGCATGGCAGGGATGGCGCCCGTCCGAGACCCGGCCCTCCGGGCTTCCGTTCCGGCGCTCGTGCGCGAGCCGCTGCTGTGGGTGGCGATGGCGGCGTTCGTGGGGGCGGCTGTGGGCCTCCTCGGCACGCTCTGGCAGGCCAGGCTGGTCGTCTCGTTTGACCTGGATCCCACGGCCGACCTCTGGGCGGCGGCGTTGCAGGCCTGCGGGCAGACGCTCGCGGCGCTCTCGCTGCTGGGGGTGCCATCCATGCTAAAGGCTCCTCGAACGGCTTCTGAGGAACAGGCGCGGAACGCCTGGGCCACGTCGCGCCTGATCTCCGCCGTCGGGGCTTCGCTTGTAGTGGTCCTGGCCGTGGCCTCGGCCGCTTCGGTTTACTACCTGTGGTACCTGAACACCCCGGAGATGGCGCGCAACCTCGGCCCACCCCCGGCCCTCGCGAGATCCTCTTTGTGGGTCGCTGGGCACCTCCCGCCCGTCGTCGTGCTCCTGTTTGCCCTGGCGGCCCTCTCGCGCCGCCGCCTGGGCCTCGGGGCTCTGCTGTTGGGGCTGTGCGCGCTGGCCACGCCCTTCGGCTTCGCGTGGTTGTCTCTGTTTCCCGGGCCCTTGCCCCCTCCTGAGAACCTCCCCGGCCTGGTGGCGCTGGGGTTCTTCGGCTGGGGCGTGAGCGCGCCCGAGGCGCCAGCGTGGGCGTTGCTCGGCGCCGTCTTCTTGCACGAGGCGCGCCAACGCGCTCTGGGCCAGGCGGAGCGCAGGCGGGAGGCGGAGAACCTCGCGACGGCCCGCCGCCTCTACGAGGTGGGCCTAGGCCGGGGCGACGGGTCGGTGGTCGACGAGTCGGTCTCCGAGAGCTTTCACGACCTCAAGAGTGGGGGGCGCGGCAGGTCCGGCATGCGGCGGCTCGTCGCCGACCTGCGGGCGAGCTACCCCGACCTCTCCGTCTCGATCCTGCGCCAGGAGGCCGAGCACGACCTGGTCAGGACGCGCGTGTTGCTCTCCGGCACCGACCGGGGCCGCGGGGTGATGTGGTACCCGCCCACAGGCCGCAGGGTGAGCTTCGAGGCCGAGTTCTCGGACCGCTTCAGGGACGGCGTGGTAGTCGAGCACGCGGGGGAGGCGGACACCGAGGCCCTGATCGAGCAACTCGGGCACCACCGGGAAGGCCACCCGGACGCCGACCCGTCCGGAGGCACCTAGACACGGTATCAAGTGCTCGCGTGCCGCCACCACTTTAAGAGCAAGAAGAACGTTAGCAAGAAGAGTGGGCCCATCATCGCGACTACCCTTGTCAGCACCTTCGTTGCGGACGGTGGCCCCGCTCCCTTCTCACTCGAAGGCTCTCCTTCTAGGCCGCTGTACTTCGGATAGTGGGCCTTGTATCCGAGCAGCCTGCCTACGGGTGACAGTACCCCGAACACGACCTCCTGCACCAATAGCGGCGGCTTGGTTAGGTAAGACCCTTCGTCCTTGTGCTCGTCGATCAATACCGCCATCTGCAGCAGGTTAGGGAGTGCCCCCTTCTCGCTACAGAGCCCGTAGAGACTGGCGAAGAACTCCTCCGATCGCAACGCCGGTTTGATCCGTACGAGGGCGTGAGCCTCCTCATCGCTCGCGTTCCACCAGTTGTGGGGAGTACCTTTCGGGATGAGCAGGCTCTCTCCTGCCGTGAGGCGACGCTCCTGGTCTCCTATGCGGAAGTTTAGGGAGCCCGAGAGAATCTCGAAGGTTTCGTCTTGGAGAGAGTGGACCATCTCGGGAGTACCGGGTGCACCGGCCCGAAAAACCACCTCCAACTCGAAGACCTCGCCACCGGTTTGCCGCGCCGTCTTGGTGAAAACTATCCGGTCCTCCCCCGAGACCGGATTCTCCATGACTAGTCCCGGACGAACCATCGCGTACTTGCTCCTCTTTATGGCGCTTGTCTTCTGCCCCTGACACCTCCCAGCATGCCATCTATCAAAGGCTCGTGCGAACTATTGGAACTCCCCTTCCAGGCACCTCGGTGAGCAGGTACTAGAGGGGGCTGGAGCGACTTGCCTCGGCTCTCCTAGCCCCCAGCTACCTTATCGCCTGGCAGGGTCGGTTACGCACCTCGCAAGTGGACTCACTTTCTGCGTGTTCGGTCGTGACTAATCTCCGCGAACATGCTGCCCACAAACACCGGCATTGTCGTCCCGTCCTACGCATCACCTTCGTGCTACCGTTATGCTGAGTTGGGCGTCGTCACGCCGGAAGGAGATCAAACTTGAACCTCTATGGGATGTTGGGCCGTCGGGAAGCCGAAGGGAAGCCGGTCCGCGTCGGCCTGATCGGGGCCGGCAAGTTCGGGACCATGTTCCTCGCCCAGGCCCGGACGACCCCCGGATTGCACGTCGTGGCCGTCGCTGACCTGGACGAAACCCGGGCGCAGAGAGCCCTTGGCGACGCGGGGTGGGAAGAGGCGCCCGCTGGCTCCTTCGCGGAAGCCATGAGGTCCGGCGCGACCCACGTCACGCAGGACTCTGGCGCCTTGATCTCCGCCGAGGGCATCGAGGTCGTGGTGGAGGCGACCGGCTCACCGGCGGCGGGCGTCCGCCACGCGCTCTCGTGCTTCGAGCACGGGCGCCACGTCGTCATGGTCAACGTCGAGGCCGATGCCCTCGTCGGACCCCTGCTGGCCAGGCGCGCCGGCGAGGCCGGGGTCGTCTACACCCTGGCCTACGGCGACCAGCCCGCCATTATCTGCGAGATGGTCGACTGGGCGAGGGCGGCCGGCTTCGAGGTCGTTTGCGCCGGCAAGGGCACGAAGTACCTCCCGGAGTACCACGCCTCCACGCCTGACACCGTGTGGGGGCACTACGGGTTCACGGACGAAGAGGTCGAGAGCCTCAACCCGCAGATGTTCAACTCCTTTATCGACGGGACCAAGTCGGCGCTCGAGATGGCCGCCGTGGCGAACGCCACCGGCCTGACGCCCGCCCCGGACGGCCTGGCGTTCCCTGCCGCCGGGGCGGATGACCTGGCAGCGGTGTGCCGGCCGCGGCGGGACGGGGGGAGCCTCGACCACACCGGGACGGTCGAGGTCGTCTCCAGCCTGGAGCGCGACGGCCGCGAGGTGGAGCGGGATCTGCGCTGGGGCGTCTACGTCACCTTCAGGGCGGCGACGGAGTACGTCGCGCGATGCTTCTCAGAGTACGGCCTCGCGACCGACGATTCGGGACGCTACGCGGCGATGTACCGGCCGTACCACCTGATCGGGCTGGAGCTCGGCATCAGCGTGGCCGAGGCCGGCTTGCGCGGAGAGGCGACGGGCTTCCCAACCGGCTTCAGGGGCGACGTCGTGGCCACGGCCAAGCGGGACCTCGCCGCCGGGGACGAGCTCGACGGGGAGGGCGGCTACACCGTGTACGGAAGCCTCATGCCGGCCGGGGATTCCGTGGCGCGGGGGGCGCTGCCGGTCGGGCTCGCGCACGGGATCAGGGTGACGGGGCCGGTGCGGGCCGGGGAGACCATCGGGTACTCCGACGTCGACATCGACAAGGGCCAGCAGGTTGTTGTCCTGCGCCGCGAGCTGGAACGCCTCTTCGCGCCCGATGCCGAACGGGAACCCGCGCCGGCGAGACCCGAAGCCTGAAACCAGGCCTCAGTCGTAGTGCTTGGCCTCTTGCCAGAGCTCCCGGCGAGGGGCTTCCCGCTCGCTGGCAACATAGATCGGTAGCTGGTTCTGCTCGGGCATGCAGTAGCGGCATCGGAAGGTGGTGGCCCGCTCGACGCGGGCGTAGCCGTCTTCAAGCTCGCCGCGGGGGATGCCGACCGTGATCATGACGTCGCCCGTGCAGCTTCCGGGTCCCCACAGCCAGTAGGAGTTGTGCCCGCTCAGGGCGGGCGGCAGGCCGTACTCCTCGCCGTGGAAGTTGATGGCGCTGGCCTCTCCGTAGTTGGAGGTGAAGAAGCAGGCCTCCCGGCGCTCCCCGGCGGGCAGGTCGTCGTAGACGCCGGCCACGGTCTCGGTCATGCCCTCCCACCCGAAGCGATCCCCCATGTACTGCGGGAAGACGCCCTCGTCCCGCTGTCCCGCCGAGACGTTCCCGGCGCCGCTCATAGCCCCGTAGGTGTTCGCGAAGGTGGCCGGGGGCAAAACGGGCATAGTCGCCGGGGCGAGCATCACCCCGCTCAGCAGGAGCAGGCCCGCGTAGGCCACCCTGGCGAACCTCCAGGCCCGCCCGCCGAATCGCTCGATAAGGACGGCCCCGCCGGCGAAGAGAGGCGGGTAGGCGGGCGAGAGAAAGTAGGCCTTCGCCCCGAACACGGCGAGAACGACGATCAGGACCACGAAGGCCCACCCCAACGGCCTGAACGTCCTGCCGCCCTCGGCTCGCAGGTAGAACACGAGCCCGGCCAGGGTGAGCGGGATGGTGAGCGGGTTCATGCCGAGGAGCTGCCCAAGGAGGAAGTCCGAGGAGCCTTCCGAGCCTTCGTAGTTGGCGTAGAACTCGAGCGTAGGCCAGCCGTTCGCCAGGTTCCAGAGCGCGTACGGCAAGAGGCAGGCGAGCGCGATCGCGCCGCCGAGCCAGATCCAACGCCCCGCAAAGTACCTCCGGGCGGGCGTGAGCAGCAGGCCAACCGTGATGGCGAAACCGAAGAGGGCTATGGTCACCTTGGTGGCGAGGCCGACGCCCACGACGAGGCCAAAGAGCGGCCACAAGCCGGGACGATCCTCCTTGAGGATGCGCACGAGGACGAAGGCGGCGAGCGTCCACCACAGCTGGTCCAGGGAGTCCATGGAGAAGATCGAACCGTTCGCCATGAACGTGGCCGCGACGAGGCTGGCGATGGCGGCCAGCGCCTGGGCCGTGGTGCCTCCGCCTAGCTCCCTTGCTATCAGGCCCGTCAGGAGGACGACGAGCGCTGAGGCCAAGGCGGGGACGACGTGTATAGCCCACGGCGCGCTGCCCGTCAGGGCGTCCAGGAGGGCGGCGATCAGGGCCGTGACCGGCGGGAAGTCCACGTAGCCGAAGCCGAGGTGGCGTCCGGCCGCTATGTAATAGAGCTCGTCCCGGAAGTAGCCGTAGTTGGTCGAGAAGAGCATGTGGCCCACGAAGCAGACCAGCGCGAGCGCAACAAGGGTGATGCCGCCCGTACGCGACGTTCTCGGGGCGTCGCCTTCACCGCCGGCCGGTGTGCCGCTCATCTCCGCCTCTCGCGAACCGTCGAAGATCCTCGTGCACCCGGATTGTACTGGAGGACCCCGCAAGCGATAGGCCTCGAGGCAACGGGTCGCGTCCCCCTCGGCCAAGCCCCAGACCCTGGTCAGTACCCCGCTTCGACGTCGATAACCGCGACGAGATCCTGGCCCGACACGAAGCGGGCCACGTTCTCTTCGACGCGCCTGGCGAGGCCCAGGATCAGGGCGTCGGGCGGGTTGGCCGAGTGGGGCGTTATGAGGGCCCTCGGCTCGGCCCACAGGGGATGACCGTCGGGCAGCGGCTCGGGGTCGGTCACGTCGAGGGCCGCGCCCCCGATAGCGCCAGCGGCGAGCGCGTCCACCAGGGCCTCGGTGTCGACGAGCGAGCCCCGCGCGACGTTGACGACCCACGCGTGGTCCGGCATGGCGGCGAGCTGGGGACCCCCGATCATGTGCCTCGTCGCGTCGGTGGACGGGGCCGCGACGACGAAGTAGTCGCCCCGCGGCCAGAGCGCGTCGACGCCGTCGATGGCGTGGCTCTCCGTCGCGCCTAGGACCGGCTGCCCGCTGCGGGTCACGGCGAGGACCTCGACCCCGAAGGGCTGGAGCAGCTGGATCAGGGCGCGCCCGATGCCCCCGGCGCCCAGGATCACGACCGTCATGCCCGCGAGCGGGCGTCCCCACCGGTCGCCCCAGGTCGTCGCGCGGGCACACTCGGGCAGCCTGCGTGCGCCGGCCAGCATCAGCGCGAGCGCGTGCTCGGCCACGGTGCCGGCGTACGCGCCCACCGCAGAGGTGTAGACGCGCCCGTCTTCGAGGGTGCCGCCCTCCAGCCAGGACTCGATGCCGGCCGAGGGCAGCTGCACCCAGCGGATGCCCTCGTGCAGAGCGCCTGAAAGCTCGGGCGCGCTGCCGAGCCAGACCACCGCCACCGCCGCTTCCGGGCCGGTGAGCCTCGCGCCGCCCCGCTGGACGGCTTCCCTGATCGCCTGCGTGCGCTCGGGTCCCCACTGGTTGTCTTCCGGGCCGACGTAGGTCGCCGGTCCCCCTCCGCCGCTTGCCCCCGATCCCTCCGTCAAAGCGCGGACCTCCCCGTGCGAGTAGACGTCAGAAAAGCGCTCCCCCGCTACGGGGGAGCGCTTTTGGTGCGATCAGTCCGGGATGAGCCCGAGCAGCGAGGCCGTGCCGAACAGGACCGTGAACACGATGATGAACACGATCAGGCGGGCCAGGTAGTACCTTGCCACCGTCGACCTAACCGCCCGCAAGGAGGGTCTGGATCTGGGCGAGCACGAACCACCCCGCGAAGAACCCGTAGAACAGGACCGCGAAGCAAAGCGCGCCAAGCCGCACGCCCCTGACCTTTATCGCTTCGGGGAGGGACCGGCGGTTGATCTGTATGAGCAGGATCGAGTACACGAACATGACTATGCCGTTCAGGCAGGCCGCGATGACGAGCAGGACGAGCGGCGCATCGAGGCCAGCGAGCAGGATGAGCGAGCCGAGGGTGACGACCGACCACACGACGATGGTGTACATGCGGCTCTCGCTCCAGTTCTCGTTGGTCGTGAGGTAGACCGTCTTCAAGACGTCGGCGATGAGCCTGGAGATGTAGTCGATGACGCCCATGGCGACGAGGATCAGCGAGAGCGTACCGAAGAGCCAGAAGAACGCCCCGAACCAGGCGCCGACGATCTCAGCGAGGATCTGCCCCTCCTCCTGGATAAAGGTGAGGTCCGCGCCCTCGCCGACGGTCTCGCCGTAGATCGTCGAGTACGCGATCAGGGAGAAGGTGAAGATGGAGAACACGCAGATGACCCAGAACGTGACGAACTGCTCGACGTTGGCGACCCTCCACCACTTCCAGAACCGGTCGAGGTTCTCCTCGTCCTGACGGACCATCGAGCCGGTCGCGGGCTCGGCCTGCGGCTCGCCCGTGATCGGGGAGACGATCCTCGGGACGTACGCCCCCATGCCGAAGCCTTTGTCCCGGATCCAGTTGCTCTGCACCAGGTTGTTTGCCCCGCCGGCACCCGCGAAGACGAGCCCGCTCAGGATGACCGTGATCGGCACCGCCTCCGTCGGCCGGATTTGTCCGAACTCCGTGACCATTAGCGACAGATCCTGCACAGCGCTCCACTCGAGGGCCGCGAAGATCGCGATGAACAGGAACACGAACGTCAGGCCCACCTTGAAGAACTCGGCCCTCTCTAGCGTCTGGTAGACGACGGGCGAGGTGGTGAGCGCGATCGCCAGCGAGATGAGCACGATGATGGTGATGTAGGGCACTGCGCCCTCGCCGTACCCGACGAGGTAGCCGAAGATGGTTACCCCGCTTGTGGCCCACCCGGGGAAGATGTTGGGTATAAACACGAAGCCGCAGAAGATGAGCCCCCAGGGCTTCCAGTAGCGCACGAAGCCGGAGACGGCGGTCTCGCCTGTGGCCAGCGTGTAGCGCTCTATCTCCATGTTCAGGAAGAACTGGACCGTTACCCCCAGAAGGGCGGCCCAGAGCAGCCCTGGCCCCAGGTTGGAGACGATGTAGGGCCAGATTATGTACTCGCCCGATCCAACGCCGAGACCGGCGAGGATCACGCTCGGCCCCAGTATCTTCCCCAACGGCAGTGGGTGGGGCATGTCCTTGTACGGTGCCGGCGGCAAAGTGCGGCTCGGCATCGTCTCGGCGAACTCTTCACCCGACCGTTCCTCTGTATACTCGGCCATGCTCCTCCCTTTCCCGATTGTGCATGAGCCGTACGAGGACCATATAAGCACTGTGGCGAGCTACGTTCAACCGTAGCCGTTGCTACTAGCCGTTCCGGCTACCCCTGACGGCCGGTTTTCGAGAGGGCAGCGGAGAGGATCCGTCCGGGGTCGTACCCCTCGGGTAGGGGCAAGAAAGGCGGCCTCACGGTGCCCATCGGCGCGCCGTGCCTGGCCTCGGCTAGCTTCTTGAGGACGGCGGCCGAGGCGTACTCTTTGGTCATCGCGCGCACCTCCTGGAGCTTCTCGGAGAGCGCCTTTCCGGTGGCCTCGTCGCCGGCCCTGGTGCTCTCGTACACGGCCACGACCTCCTCCGGGATAAAGTTCGCCAGCGCGCTGATGGCGCCCTGCGCCCCGCCCGTGAGCCTCCGCCACAGGTCGTCCTCCGTCCCGAGGAGCACGCCCTTACCTCCGTCCAGGACTTCCTCGGCGTACCCGGCCTCCCCGCCGGAGTCCTTGACGCCCCAGACCGGCAGTCCCCTGACGAGCTCGGGGGGCACGGGGACGGCGTACTTGGGGATGTGGTAGAGGATGACGCGGTGGGTTGTCCTCTCGAGCACCGGCTCGAAGAAGCGCCTCAGGCCCTCGGCGCTGGCCGGCTTGAAGTAGTAGGGGGGCAGCACGAGCACCGCGGTCGCGGGGTGGCCTTCCAGCGCCTCGACCATCTCGAGCGTCTCGGGCAGGTTGCCCTGCATGACGGTGGGGATGATCTGGATCGGGAGCTCCCGCGCGAAGAGCGCCTCCAGGACCCGCAGCTTCTCCGCCAAGGTCACAGAAGGACCCTCGCCGTTGGTCCCGAACGGAACGACGCCCCGAACCCCGCTCTGCGAGAGCCAGGAGACGTGGTCCAGGTACGACCCCGCGTCGACGGAGAACGCGGCGTCGTCTTGCATGGGGGTCACGTTGGCGACGTACACGCCTTCTATCTCTCGCACGCCGGCTCCTCTCGACAAAGCCTTCGGGTTCCCGGCTTCCGCCGCCTACCTGCCCAGCGCCTTCCGGCCCTCCATGAACGCCGTGAGCTCCTCCCTGTCTGGCAGGCCTTCGTAGTCGCCGAGGGTGGCGACGCTGAGGGCCCCCATGGCGCTCGCCGCGCGCAAGCGTTCCTCGGGGGCGAGCCCCCAGAGGTGCCCGGCCAGGTAACCGGCGTTGAAGGCGTCGCCCGCGCCCACTGGATCCACCTCCTGCACGGGGAAAACGGGATGCGTGATGACGCGCCCCTCGACGAGAGCGAGGCTCCCTTCTTTGCCCCGCTTGAGGACCACCTCGCGCGGCCCCCGGGACGCCAGCTCTCGTACCAGATCCTCGTCGTCCCGGCCCCAGAGGGCCTCCGCCTCGTCGTCGCCCACGAAGAGCAGGTCGACGCTCGGCAGGATCTCCTCGACGAAAATCCTGGCCTCCTCGGGTCTCCAGAGCTTCGAACGGTAGTTGACGTCGAAGCTGACGCGCGCGCCACCCTCGCGCGCCGCCCACAGCGTGAAGTCCCGGCAATCCTCGGAGAGGGCCGGCGTGATGCCTGTCAGGTGGAGAAATTCTGCGCCCCCCAGGTACTCGGGGTCCAGGATCTCCGGCGCCATCGTCGACGCGGCGGACCCCCGGCGGTAGTAGTAGACCCGCGCGTTGGCGCCGACCTGCTCGCGCAGGTAGAGGCCCGTGGGGAGGTCCTCGACTCGCTGCACGCGCGACACGTCCACGCCCTCGCCCCGCACGCGGTCGAGGACCAGCTGGCCCGGCTCGTCGTCCCCGAGGAGGCTCACCCACCCGGAGGAGACCCCGAGCCGGGAGAGGGCGATCGCGAGGTTGGACTCGGCGCCCCCGACCTTGAGCTCCAGGCTCGCGGCGTGCCGCAGCCGCCCCGGCCGCGGCGTGACGCCGAGGACCATCGTCTCTCCGGCCGTTACGATGCTAGGCAGAACGCTACCCCTACAGGACGGCCATGTGCGCCCGGACGCCTGCCCCGAGCTCCGTCATGAACTCGGGGTAGGGGCCGAGATCCGCGTCGGCGCGTTTGGTCAGTTCCCAGAGATCGGCGGTCCCGTCGTCCAGCCCCTCCCCCACGACGCGCTGGACCTGCTCGGTGAACTCGAGGGAGCGGTGGAGGAAGTCGAGGGCTTCGTCTCCCTGCATCGCCGGATAGTGGGCGGTGAGGAGATGCTCGGGACGCAGCGCTATGAGCTTTCGTATCGTGGCCTGGTACCCGGCGGCGTCGAAGTAGCGCGGGGGGATCAGGCGGTTCCCCGCGCGGTCGTACACGCCGGTCTCTAGCGCCGCGTCGATCACGATGGCCGCCCCGTTCTTCGGGTCCCAGATGCCGAGGTGGCCGGGCGTGTGGCCGGGGAGGTGGAGGATCTCGACGCGCCGGTCCGGCCCGAGCCTCATGGTCTCGCCCCCGCAGAGTCCGGCGTCGACAGGGACGTCCCCGCCGAGCTCGTCCCGAATCCACGCCAGCGAGCCCTCATCCGGGCCGAAGCCGTAGGGCTCGGACCAGCGGTAGATCTCCGCGAGCATTACCTGGTTGCTCTCGACGTAGCGCCGGTCGAGCTCGCCGCACGTGAACCAGAGGGATGGGTGTCTCTGCTTCATGGCCAGGTTGCCGCCGCAGTGGTCCACGTCGGCGTGGCTGATGACGACCTCGTCGATGTCCCCAACCGAGAGCCCGATTCCCTCGAGGTAAGGGATGATGACCTGCTCCGGCGTCTCGGCGAGGCCGGTGTCCACGAGGATCGTGTGGTCCTCCCCGGTGAGGAGGTACTGGCACACAAAGCGCTCCCCGAGGTCCGACTCTATGCGGTGGATGCCAGGAAGTATCTCCATCGTCGGGTCACACTAACCGTGCCTATCGTCCCGCGCAAGCACGCGGCGAAGGTGTTAGCTTGTACGCCTACCGCGGAAGGAGGTTCGAGGATATACATGTACCTGTCCAGACATCTCACCGAGGGCGGCGCCCGCTGGGCGCTTGACGGGCGCTACCTGCCCGCGGCGTTTGACCTTGACCTCTTGCTCGAACTGCCCGCCGCGGGCGTGCCGCGTTTCCTGGAGGGCCTGTCCCGCGGCGAGTCGGCCGAGGACTCCCTCCTGGCTCCGGTCGAGCCCGCGCAGGAGGTGTGGGCTAGCGGGGTCACCTACGAGAAAAGCCGGGAGGCGCGCATAGCGGAGTCCACCGAGGCCGACTTCTACGACAAGGTCTACGACGCCGAGCGCCCGGAGCTCTTCTTCAAGACCCTCGGCCACAGGGTCGTGGGGCACGGGGGAGAGGTTCGCGTGCGCGCCGACAGCCACTGGAACGTGCCTGAGCCCGAGCTCGTCCTCCTCGTCAACGGACGGATGGAGATCGTCGGCTACACCGCGGGCGACGACGTCTCCTCGCGCGACATCGAGGGCGAGAACCCGCTCTACCTGCCGCAGGCCAAGATCTACGACGGTTCCTGCGCCCTCGGACCGGGGATAGTGGTGACCACCGACACCGGCGACATGAACGACCTTCCGATAAGGCTGCGCATCCACCGCGGCGGCGACCTCGCCTTCGAGGGCGAGATCGGCACCTCAAGCATCAAGCGTCCCCTCGAGGAGCTCGCCGATTACCTCGGCATGGAGCTGTCGCTGCCTAACGGGGCCATGCTGATGACGGGCACGGGAATCGTGCCGGAGGAGGATTTCACGCTCACGCCCGGGGACCGCGTCGAGATCTCGGTCGGCGACCTCGTGCTCGAGAACGACGTGGTCGGATAGACCGGCTGAGGAGAACCCGAGAATCCCACCCGTATTCTGATCGCGTAACGCTTCCCGTAAAGTTTGGAAGACGGTCGAGGTGTAGGGTAAGGCAGTGACTCAGGAAGAGACCGAGCAGGATCCGGCTCCCAGCGAGCCGAGCCGTCGCGCCGCCTGGCTGGCGTGGTCGCTGTGCGCCCTGAGCCTGCTGGTCCTGGCCGTTGCGCTGCTGGTTATCCTCCTCGGCTGGTCGACGCCGCTACCGAGAGGTGAGACGCCGTGGCGGGACCAGGCCGTGGCTTTGGCGGGCATCGTCGGCGCGCCCGTCGTGGGTGGCCTCATCGCCGCGCGCCAGCCCCGGAACCCCTACGGATGGCTCTGGCTCGCCTTTGGTCTGGGACTGGCCCTTCAGGCGTTGGGGGAATCCTACGCCTCCTACGCGCTCGTGGCGGAGCCGGGATCCCTCGTGGCCCCAGGCATCGCATCTCGCCTGCTCGATCTCGGAGGCCCCGTCGCCCTTACCACCGCTCCCTTCCTCTTCTTACTTTTCCCGACGGGGCGGTTGCCGTCGCGTCGCTGGCGCCCCTTGGCCTGGATCGCCGGGGTTTCGGGGGCCGTGGTGTTCTCACTCAACCTCCTGTTCGGCAGGCCGGAAGAGGTTGGGGGGACGGTCACCGCGGTGACGATCGTCTCCGTAGTCGTGGTTTTCGTCACCGTCGTGCTCTCTGCGCTCTCGCTCGTGGTCCGCTATCTCGGGGCGAGCGGGGTGGAGCGCCAGCAGCTCAAGTGGTTCGCGCTGGCCGCCGTGCTTGCTGCTTGCTATCTCGCCGGGTTCCTGCTCGGCATCGAGCTTCTGCTCAACGACACCATCGTGAACCTGCTCGACGCCGCGACCAACATGGGGATCTACGCCGCCGTCGGCATCGCGATCCTGCGCTACAGGCTCTACGACATAGACGTCCTGATCAACCGCACCCTCGTCTACGGCCTGCTCACCGTCGCGCTGCTGGCCGTCTACTTCGGCAGCATCGCGCTGCTTCAGGCGCTCTTCCGGGCGCTTGCCGGCCAGCAATCCACCCTCGCGATAGTGGCCTCCACTCTGGCCATCGCGGCCCTCTTCAACCCCCTGAGGCATCACATCCAGGCCTTTATCGACCGCCGCTTCTACCGCAGGAAGTACGACGCGAGGGCCACGCTCGAGTCCTTCTCCGCGAGGCTGCGCGACGAGACGGACCTGGACGACTTGAGCGATGGACTGGTCGAGGTGGTCAGGGAGACCGTGCAGCCGGCCCACGCCTCGCTCTGGCTGCGCCCCGAGCCCTCGGAGCACCGGGAGCAGGCTACGCCTGCTACCGCACCACCAGCAGGCCGTTCCTGGCCGAGAGGATGAGCTCCTGCCCCAACGATTCGCCGTCGTTGGTCGCGGGGTCCTGCCTGGCCGAACCCCGGATGCGCCGCAGCGTGGCTCCGGGAAACAGGGCAGCCACGTCGAAGGCGTAGGGGCGCTTGGAAGGGTTGGCGAAGACGACGCCTCCCTCGTACTCCCTGTAGCGCCCGTCGGTAGCCGAGTGGGCCGTCATCCTCTCTAGATACGCGGGTCTTGCGCCCTCAACCTCGAAGGATAGGTCGACCGTCCCCGGCCCGACGTCCTGGAAATAGAGTGAGGCTTCGAAGGACTCACCCCCGGCCCAAGTGAACTCGCTCCTGGCCGGATCCGGGACCCCGCCCGCCGGTCCAACGTGGACGTCGACGCGGCGAGGGACCGGGGTTGGGAAACCCTCCAGGGGCTCCGCCCTGAGGCGCAGGGTCACGAAGAGGTCCTCGGCCGGGACCTCGAGACCTGGCAAAACGAACGAGAACGCGCCGCCAGCGCCGGAGTACCTTATGGCTATGATGGGCGCGTCGGGAGTACCTTCTCTTGAGAAGGCGATCCTCTCGCCACCGAAGCGGTTGACGAAAGCGTCGGGCCAGCTCTCTCCCTGACCGTCCAGGAGGTCGGGGGCAGCTGCGGCCAGGTGAACGGCCGGTCCGAGGGGTTGGCCGAGCCATCCGGGCACCTGCTCGGTTCCCTTGCACAGCTCGTCGAAGACCTTGACGGACGTACCGGTTGCCGCCCAGACCACCGGCGGCGGCATCCAGGCTCCTCCAAAGGCGAGAGCGGAGTCGGTAAACAGGGACGAGGCGAGGACGAGGCGCATCTTCTCGTAGCTCCTGTCCTCGCTCAGGTTCGGCTCTATAAACGTGTTCCTGGGCACGTCCGGGTTCGTCTGCTTGAATCGGAGGTTCACGTAGTTGAGCGAGGGTGGGGCGCTGTTGGCCCTCCAGTAGTCGAAGATGTTCTCTCCGCGCGAGGCGTGGTCGAGCGCGAAGTCGGCCTTATCCGGGTAGCCCTCGCTCTCCGCGCCGTTCAGGATCTCGAAGCCCCGCTGCGAACCGTCGGGGACGTGACCGTCGGCCAAGAGTAGCTTGCCCGGCAGACGCCCGCGCAGCGTCTGCAGGAACCGGTTGACGCCCAGACCCACGACGTTGGCCCCATCCAGGACCCCCCCGTCCGCCTCGCCGTCGGTGTCCACGTCGACGTCTTTCGCCGGACGTCCGAATCTCATCCCGAAGCTGAGAACGTCGAAGATCACGCCGTCGAAAGACTCGAGGTCGCCCCCGGGTCCCAGCTTCTCCACCAGGTAGTCCGCCAGGGCGTCCCCGCAGTCTCGCCCTCCGGCGTCGACGGGGCATGCGGTAGAGAAGTTGTAGCTCCAGAGCGGGATGTTGTCCTCCGGAAGGTCCTCGAAGCTGTAGGGCCCCGTGGTCACGTGGGCGGCGAGGTACGAACCGAGGGGAAACCTGCGAGCCTGCGTGCCGTACTTGCCGCGCTGGACGGTTATCGTGCGGTTGCGGCGGTCTATGGACCGCAGCCTCACGTGCTCGGCCGTGTGCCACCTCGGTTTCGCGTCGGGGCCAAGCCGGGCTATCGCTATGTCGTCGCTCAGACCACGACGATACCTCTTGGTTTCGAACACCGAGGGATCCTCCACGCGCAGCACGCTCTGAAACCGGCTGGTCATCGCCCCGGCCAGCCTGGTGCCCTTGTAATAGAGCCAGTGGCCGTGGAAGAACCTGGTCAACGCCTCGTCCGTGACCCGACGACCCGTCCCGTTGTAGTGGAGCAAGAGCAGTTTCTCGGGATGGTCCGCCTTGTAGCGCAGGAAGTACTCGAAGTTGCGCCGGTCCGTGTGGTCGTGCGCCTCGTTGAGGACCTTCCCGACGATGCCCCCGAGCGGCAGGTTCCTCTTCTCGAATAGCTCGTAGGGGATCTCGTTGTGGTGTGCCTCAAGTACGGACGGACGGAAGGAGAGTGCGCGCGGGTAGCCGCCGAAGACCTCCAGGCCGATGGGAGCAGCCCCGGCCTCGGCGCCAGGACCCAGACCACCCCCGACGCCGAGGACGAACAGCCCGGCTCCGGCGACCAGGAAGTCGCGCCTGGAGAGCGACAGGCCGCGTGCCCCGCCAACGTCGAGATCCGGTCCCACCCGTTCCACGCCCCTCCCGCATGGCCCTGTTTGAAGAAGACTTCCTGACCCGTTGGCACACTATACGCGTGGGCGAACACCAGGCACATCCCCCAAATGAACGACTTTACGCGCGGGACGCGCCGTTCTCGGGCGTCTCGAAGCTCATTGCCCGATGATCCGAAACCCGAAATCGTGGAGGCCCCGAAACGGGCGTGCGCGCGTCTTGGGCACCCTCCCACTAACGCCGCGGGAGGGTACGCACGTGATGCCGCCCGCAAAAAAGGGTAAGGATGAAGGGTTGGATCCAACGAGGAGGCTGAGACGTGATCGAATCCCAGATAGAGGCGAAGAACTTCATAGGCGGCGATTGGGTGGCCGCCGACTCCGGAGAGGTATACGAGGTAACGAACCCCGCGAACCCGTCCGAGGTGCTAGGCACCACCCCGAAGTCAGGCAAGGCCGAGACCGAGCGGGCCATCGAGGCAGCGGCGGGGGCCCAGGCGGGCTGGAAGGCGACCCTTCCGGCCGAGCGGGGCGCGATCCTGAGCAAGGCCGCCGATCTCCTGGAGTCCCAGGCCGACGAGCTGGCCGAGCTCATGGCGCGCGAGGTCGGCAAGCCGATGGGGGAGAGCCAGGCCGAGGTCACGCGCGCGGCAACAATCTTCCGGTACTACGGCTCCGAGGGCTGGCGCATGAACGGCATCTTGCCGCCTTCGACGAGGCCCGGGATCCAGATCTCCGCGGCGCGCGAGCCGCTCGGGGTCGTCGCCCTCATAACGCCGTGGAACTTCCCGCTGGCCATACCGGCCTGGAAGATGGCCCCGGCCCTCATCTGCGGCAACGCTGTAGTGATCAAACCAGCCACCGACGCCTCGCTGAACGCGGCGGCCCTCGTGCGCACGCTCGCCGAAGCAGGCCTCCCAGACGGGGTCGTCAACATGGTGACAGGATCGGGCGGGACGGTCGGCGACGCCCTGGTCACCGACCCCAGGGTGAAGGGCCTCTCCTTTACGGGCTCGACGTCGGTCGGCCTCGGCATCCAGGAGAGGGCCGTCGGCAAGAAGGTGCAGCTCGAGCTGGGCGGCAAGAACCCCTACGTCGTGATGGAAGACGCCGACCTCGCCGACGCGGCCCAGAAGATCTCCTACGGCGCCTTCGGCTACTCGGGCCAGAAGTGCACCGCCTCGAGCCGCGCCATCGTCGTCGAGGACGTCTACGACGAGTTCCTGGACGAGCTCAAGAGCGCGACCGAGGCGATCAAGGTCGGCGATCCCCTGGACGACGAGGTCCTCGTCGGCCCGGTCGTCAACAAGGACCAGTACGACGGGATACTCGAGGCCCTGGAGACCGCGCGCGGGGAGGGCAGGCTCGTGCTCGAAGGTGGCGCCACCGGCTCCGAAGACGAGGGCTACTACATCTCGCCGGTCATCGTCGCCGACGTGGACAACGCCAGCACGACGGCGCAGGAGGAGATCTTCGGCCCCGTCCTCGCGGTAATAAAGGCCCGAGACTTCGACCACGCCGTCGAGCTCGCCAACGAAACCCGCTACGGGTTGACCTCTGGCATAGCCACCCGATCGCTGCGGTACGCCTACGAGTTCCTCGACCGCTCGGAGTCCGGCCTCGTCAACGTCAACGTGCCGACCGCCGGCCTGGAGTTCCAGGTTCCTTTCGGGGGCAACAAGGAGTCGGGCGTCGGCGGCCGCGAGCAGGGCCCGGCGGCTTTGGATTTCTACTCGTCGTGGAAGACCTTCGCCCTGCGTCCGGTCTAGCGCGGCGAGCGAAGCTGGTGTAACGGCCGCGGCGCTCTAGCGTCTAAAGGGATAGAAGGAACCGACGGTACAAGGAGGCGATGTGGGCAAAGAAGACAAGGACAAAGGGATCGTGGGCTCTGCCCAGGACACGGTGAGGGAGACCACCGGCGCCCTGACGGGCGAGGGGCCCTGGTACTCCGAGAACTCGGACGTCTACCACAACAACCCCAACTGCCAGACCGGCAACAGCATGAACCCCGAGAACGTCCGCCAGGGGACCGGCGGCAAGCCGCTGTGCGAGGAGTGCGAGCGCCTCAACAACTCGGGCGGCACGGTGGGCAACCTGACCGGCCTTTAAAAGGCACGGCAAGCCAAAACGGAGGGC
Source organism: uncultured Rubrobacteraceae bacterium (assembly GCA_963800975.1). GTDB lineage: Bacteria > Actinomycetota > Rubrobacteria > Rubrobacterales > Rubrobacteraceae > JALYGY01. The sequence continues at coordinate 104,439 of CAWDDB010000012.1, forward strand.
CGGGATCTCGAGCAGAGATCCCGGCCCTCACCTTCGCTTCACCCGCCGCGGTGCTAGGAGCCGTGCCGCAAGAATCTCTGTCTATCCGATGCCTATCTCCGACGACGGACCCGGCGACCACTTCACCCAGGGCCGGCATCGCGATCGCCGCTCCTGTTCTCCAGGCTTGTCAGCAGCTCGCGCAGTTCTGCTATCTCGTTCCTGAGCGCGGGTAGCTCCTCCTCGACCAGTGTCCGGACGTCCTTGGCGACATGATCGGACTCCCCGCCCTGGCCTGAACCTCGCCCGTCGAGTTCTCCGTCGCCCAGGTCCTGGGCCAACTCCTGCAGGCGCTCCGCCGCCTCCGAGAACGCTTCCCCGCCCGGTGCCCCGCGCAGCAGACGCTCCAGCCCGGACCTGAAGAGCAACCCGAAGAACGCAAGGACCAGCACCGTACTGCCGATGCTAGCGATCACCTCCGTGAGCACCTCCCGGAGGATGTTTTCGGTGCCAAACAGTCGGGCCAGGACCACAAACGCGACGCCCAGGACGGCAAGGGCAATGAGGCCCGGGACGGAGACGAGCCTGGTCAGCGCCGAGGGTCCTTGCTCATCTGACACGCGGGCATCGTACATGGCACTGAGACGCCATGCAGAGTCGGACCACCCTGGGACCGACAGAGCGGCACCCAGGCGCTCTGTCGGTCCGGATTCTCGACCTCGCGGGAACCGCGGTCCGGAGCGTAACCGTCCGGTTGTGTTTAGGTCTAAACAGGATGAAGGCTACCGGAAACCGACCGGGATGCGGCACGGGTGAGGTTGAGCGGCCGCCGCTACTTCGTATAGGATGCGTGGCGGGTGAGGCGTCTGGCGAGGAGGAGGAACCGAATATGGGCAGGGGCGTAGCGATGTTGGGCGGGGTGTGCGGGCTGCTGTTCGTGGTGTTGATGATACCCGCCTACGTCGTGGGGTACCCGGACGCCCCAACCCCCGCCTCGGGGGCCGCGGATGTGGTCGGCTACTTCAGCGATGACCCGGGCAACTTCGTGCTGGCCAACGGCGTAGTCGCCGTCTTTTCGACCTTCTTCTTTCTGTGGTTCCTGGGCGCGCTGCACGGCGTGTTGCGCCGCGCCGAAGGCGAGGACGCCGGGCTCTCGTCGGCGGCGCTGGCTGGAGGGATCCTGTTCATAACGCTCTCCTGCGCGGGGTACGCCGTCGAGGTGCTATACCCTGCGGCCCTGGTGCGATTCGAGAACTTCGACCCGGGCGCCCAGCCCGCCTTCACCGCGCTGGCGCTCTCGGCGTGGCTGTACCACTTCTGCCAGGTCGGCGCCTCGGTTCTGGTGACCGCGACCTCGCTGGCCGCCCTGGGCGCGTCCGCGCTGCCGAGATGGCTCGCGATCGTCGGGCTGGTGGTCGCCCTGCTGACGCTATTCCATTTCGTCTTGCCCCTGATCGGCGCCATGGCGGGGCTCTTGTGGGTGGCGCTGGTCTCGGTGCTCATGCTGATCGGCGCCAGGAGCGCCTCCGCGCCCAGGCGCCTGGCCCGCTAGCGCGGCGAGACGCGCGGCCGCAAGATACGCTGTAGAATTGGCGCGTGCGCGCCAGAGGGTTGACACACGTAAGCATCAGCGCCCGCGACCTCGAAGAGTCCGTGCGCTTCTACAGGGACTTCTTCGGGATGGAGGAGGTCCCCTCGCCGGACTTCAGCACGCCGGTGCGCTGGCTGCGGGTCGGCGATCTGCAGCTGCACCTCTTTCTCGACGAGAGCCAGGCGCCGGCGAGGCACCACTTCGCGCTGGACGTCGACGACTTCGAGGCGGCCTACACCAGGGCGAAGCAGACCGGGGCCCACGTAAGCAGCGGCAACTACTCTACCGTCAGGGAGCTACCAGACGGCGCCGTCCAGATGTACCTGCGGGACCCGGCTGGTAACCTCGTGGAGATAAACTGGCCCGACGTTGCAACGCTCGACCGCTCCGTAATAGAGCAAATAGAGAAGGTCCCCGGCCCACCCGACGCCAGGGTCTATCTGTAGGGCAAGCCTGCTTCGCAAGCTTGCGGCACGCTCCGCGCTTCGGCTTCGCCTCGCTTGTCAGCACGGCGCTATCGCGCCTTGTCAGCCCGCCGCCCCTCGGCTTCGCCTCCGGGGCAGCTCGTCAGCTTTTTGGCTCAGGCAGAAGCCCATTTTGCTGAAAGCGAGGCCAGCTAAGCTGGCCGATGCGTGCTGAGAAGCGGAGACCGGCGCAGCCGGGCGTAGCGTGCTTACATAGATACGCCGAGCAGGCCGCGGGTGAACTGGAAGTCGGTGTTGCCGGCCTCGAAGAGCTTCGGCGTGTAGTCTCTTGAGGCGACCGCCGAGACGGCCAGGAGTATCTGCTCGGCCCAGGCCGAGGGGTCGTCTTCCAGGATCACGTCCAGGTCCTCGCCGTGCTCGCTTATGGTGTCGGGGTCCGAGGAGACCTGCAGGAGCGGGATCATGCGGTGCGCTTGCAGGGGGTGGCCAGCGACGTGCGCGACCATCAGCTCGACCCCGGTCGCCCCGAGGCCGGTTGCGGTCTCGATCCAGTGGTCGGTCGGAGCTTGCATGACGTGGAAGCCCGCCTTTTTGGCCTGCTGCCCGTAGGACAGGGTGTTCTCGGGGGCCTGGTCTCCGAGGACGGGTTCGAGGTAGGCCGAGGAGGAGAGCATGGCCGACCTCTCAGGGACGACTATCGTGCCACCGGCGCGAACGACGGCCAGGGTGACGCGCGCCAGGCTGCTGGCGGCGGCGTCCGAGAGGTCGCCCGCGGCGTAGAGGCCGAGCCGCAGGGACTCGAGGCCAGCGGTCTCGTCGGTGAGGTCGGCGGCGTCGTCCAGGGTCTCGTCGAACCAGGTCTCGACCCTGGAGATGACGCTCTCTATACCGCCGTCGAGCTGCACGCTGGCCCAGCCGAAGCGCGCGGGGTCGAGGCCGCGCTCTCGCAGAACGCTCTCGAAATAGTCGTTGTGGGTCTTCTCGCAGCCGTGCTCGAGCAGTAGGGCGAACCGGACGGACGGGTTGGCGAGGTGGCCGAGGACGGTGCGGGAGTAGATCTGCTCCGCCGATCCAGCCGAGACGCCGCAGCCCTCGGTGTGGGGCAGCGCGACGAAGCGGGTGACCTTGCCCTGCGTGGCGTCCCCCTCGTTCAGGCGGTTCGCTATGCGGCGCGCGATCTGGCCCGAGCATAGGCTCGTCGGCATGACGAGGGCGACCTGATCCAGGACCGGCCCGCGTCCCGACGCCAGCGCCGTCATGGAGAACCCTACCTCCTCCTCGCCCGACTCGACGGCCAGGGGCTCGCCGTCCGGCTCGGGGGCGTTTTTCAGCTCTTCCAGGTTATCCGCGCTCGTCTGCTTCCAGTCGCGCCAGATCGAGACCTGGGAGTGGCCTGCCCTCTCGCCGACGGTCTTCTCGCCCGAGGCGGCCCTCAGGGTGCGCTCGAAGACCTCGCGGCCCAGGTCCTCCATCGGCGTGCCGTCGAGGTAGGCCCCGGCGTTCACGTCCATGTCCTTGGAGAGAAGCTCGAAGCGGCCCGTCGTGGTCACGAACTTTATGGTGGGAACGAAGGGGAAGTTGGTTATGGAGCCGTTGCCTGTGGTGAAGAAGATCATGTTCGCCCCGGCGGCGACCTGGCCCGCGACGCTCTCGAGGTCGTTGCCTGGGCTGTCCATGAAGTAGAAGCCGCCCTCCTGCATCCTCTGGGCGTAATCTATTACGTGATCGACGCGCACGTCCGGGTCTTTCTTCCTCGCGGCGCCTATGGACTTTATGGAGATGTTGTAGAGCCCGCGGTAGTTGTTGCCGCCGGAAGGGTTGTCCTCGGCCGTGTGCCCGTGCCAGCCTACCCGCTCCTTGAACCTCTCAACCCTCTCGAGAAAGCGCCTGGCGGTCTCAACGTCCGCGACGTTGCGCATGACGTAGCGTTCGGCCCCGATGAGCTCGTCGGTCTCGGCCAGGTTGGCGACGCCGCCGTTGCGCACGACCTCCTTGGTCACCCACCCGACGAGCGGGTTGGCGGAGACCCCCGAGAAGGCGTCCGACCCGCCGCACTGCAGGCCTATCTTCAGCTCGGAGGCGGGCTCTTCGGTGCGTCGCGCCCCGTCGACCTCTTCCAGCCATCCCCGCACGACGGCCCCCGCCGCGTCGAGGTCAGCCCTGAAGTTTCCCCGCAGGCTCATGAACTCGTGCGGCACGTCGTCCGCGGGATAGCCGTGCTCCTCCAGGTAGGAGCGGATCATCTCGTTCGTGACGGCCCCTTCGCCGCCCTGGTCGAGGGCGAGCACGGCCCCCACGTTCGGGTTGACCATAAAGCCGCTCAACGTGCGGAGCAGGAGATCCAGGTTGTTGGGCGTGCGGCCCTCACCGCCTTCTGTGTGGGCGACGCAGACTATGCCGTCTACGTTCTCGTAGGCGTCCGAGACGCCGCGCAGCTCCCACTCCAGCGCCCGAACGAACCCGGTGAGCCTGGACGTGACGCCGAGGACGACGACGTAGTTGCGCGTGCCGACCCCCCTGCCCGCGCCGCGCCGGTAGCCCATGAAGGTGCGGCTCTCGTCGTGCAAAGGGACCTGCTCGGCCGGCCTGAAGGCTTCCTCGTCCAGGACGTACGCCTCCAGCTCGGCGTCGCGGAAATTGGCGTCTTCCGGTAGCACGAGGCCCTCTTTACGGTAGCCTCCAGGAACACGACCCCCGCCCTGGTCGTGGGTGCCTTCCGGGTCTTCGTCCTCGTCTGACCGTCGAAAAGTGCCGTGGCGATCGCGCAGGACGCGCAGGATCTTCTCGTTGCACGCGTAGTCGCCCGCCTCGATCTCCCGTAGCGCCTTCCCGAAGGTGAGGCCCCACGAGAGCAGGTCCTCGCCCTCGCCTATCCGCTCGACGGCGAAGCGGTGTCCCTCAAGGATCGAGTGTGACACCGTGAACTCCGAGCCGCCGTACGCCACGCGCGTCCCTGGCTCCAGCGTGCGCGTGGCGATGGCCACGTTATCTCCGGGCGCGGGCAGGCGCCCGACCTCGTCGAACTCGAACCGTTCCGGGTCACTGGAGCCCATGCTTACTCCCTTGCCTCGCTCCGTTCTTCCGATCAGAGTTTACCCCAGCGCGTGCCCCGCTACGGGACCCTCCCTGGCCTTCTCCTATTCGACGCGCCGGTCCTCGATGGCGTCGCGATCCCAGGCTATGCCGATGCCGGGGGCGGAAGGCGGCACGGCGTAACCGTCCTGCGTCACCTCCGTCTCCTCGGTCGTGACGGCCCTCAGCTGCGGTATGTGCTCCACGTAGAGGGCATTGGGTACGGCCGCCACCAGGCTGACGTGCAGCTCCATGAGGAAGTGCGGGGCAACCGCGATATTGTGGGCCTCGGCCAGGTGCGCCGTCTTCAGCCAGGGTGTCACGCCGCCGATGCGCGCGGCGTCCACCTGCACGATCCCCGCGCCCCCTACCTCCAGGTACTCGCGGAAGTGGCTGAGGGAATAGAGGCTCTCCCCGACGGCTATGGGGACGCTCGTGGCCGCGGCCAGCCGGGCGTGGCCCCTGATGTCCTCGGCGGGCAGCGGCTCCTCGAACCAGTAGACGTCCACCTCCTCGAACATGCGGGCCCGCCTCATGGCCTCCGGATAGGTCATGGACTGGTTGGCGTCCACCATGACGTCCATCTCCGGGCCGATTGCCTCCCGCACCGCCCGCAGCCGCTCGATGTCTTCCCCGGCCCTTGGCTTACCAACCTTCAGCTTGACTCCAGGCCAGCCGCGTCGCTTCGAGGCCAGGGCGCCCTCCACAAGCTCGTCGGTGCTCAGCTGCAACCAGCCGCCCTCGGTGTCGTACAGCGGCACCTTCTCGTTCGCCCCGCCGGCCAAGAGCCACAGCGGTTGGCCGGCCGCTTTGCACCTGATGTCCCAGAGGGCGACGTCGACGGCCGCGAGCGCGAGGGAGGTGATCGCGCCCACCGCCGTCGCGTGGGTGGCCCAGAAGAGTTTCTGCCACAATCCCTCGACTCGCCTGGCATCCTCGCCGAGAAGGAGGCGCAGCAGATCCGTCCTCAGCAATGCCAGCACAGCCCGACCTCCCGTACCGATGGTGTAGGAGTAGCCGGTGCCAATGAACCCGTCCGCGGTCTCGATCTCGACGAAGATCGTCTCTTGCTTTGCGAAGGACTGGATAGCGTCGGTTCGAGGGGTCTCCACCGGCAGGTCGCAAAGGTAGGCTTCCGCCCTCACTATCTTCATGCAATCCCCCTTTCCACGGACCGAACTCCGCGGCGGCCCGCTTCTCCGGGACCAAGGATACACCGTGCCCGAGACCCGCACCCCGCGAACCGTTGCCCGGCGCGAGACAGCCTGCGGGGGACTTGCCCGCGCGCGGTGTGGGTATACCGTACCTCGGATGGGCGAGCCGTCTGGCCGCGTGGCCTTCCTGGCCGAGACGGTGGGGCCGCGCGCTGCTCGTTGACGGCAGTGGCGCCTGAGGCAGGCAGCGGTCTGGCGTGAAACCGCGGATAGGGAAAGGGGACGGCAAGCATGTATCTAGGGAAAGCCATCCGTCTTGGCAGGCTCTCCGGTGGGGGGCTTGGCACGCTCCTGGGCCTCTTCGAAGTTGGGCTCGCGATCTCGTCCGTGGCAACAGGCCCGGCGGGTGGCGGGCCGCTGGCGTGGGAGCGTGCCGCGTGATCGCCTCCGTCTTTTACGGACCGGGCGAGATCGAGGTCGAGGACGTGCCGCTGCCCGAGATCGGACCGGACGAGGTGCTCGTCCGGGTCGGGGCGAACACGCTCTGCGGGACCGACCTGCGCATCCTGCGCGGAGAGAAGACCAGGGGGATACACCCGCCCTCGATCCTAGGCCACGAGTTCGCCGGCCACGTCTCCGACGTCGGCCGCGAGGTCAGGGGATTCGAGGAGGGGATGCCCGTGGCGGTGGCGCCCATGATCCCCTGCCTGAGGTGCTACTACTGCAAGAACGGCCTGGAGAACCTCTGCTCCGACGAGAGGTTGATCGGCTACGACGTCGACGGCGGCCTCGGCGAGTACGTGCGGGTGCCGTCTGTCGCGGTCGAGGCGGGAAACCTGTTCGCCGTAGGTGAAGATCTGCCCCCCGAGCATCTGGCCCTCACCGAGCCGCTCTCGTGCTGCGTAAACGGGCAGCGCCGCTCGCGCGTCTCCCTCGACGACACGGTCCTGATCATGGGCGCAGGCCCTATCGGCCTGTTCCACCTCCAGCTCTCGCTGCTGGCCGGGGCCAGGACCGTCGTAGTGAGCGAACCCTCGCCAACCCGGCGGGCCTTCGCCTCCGATCTGGGCGCCCACCTCACGGTCGACCCGAACAACGGAGACCTTCGCGCGGCGGTCGAGGAGTCTACCGGGGGCCTCGGCGTAGACTCGGCCGTGATCTGCATAGGACTGCCCCACCTCGTCAACGAGGCCCTGAGCCTGACCCGCAAGGGCGGGCGCGTCAACGTCTTCGCCGGGCTGGCCGACAGGGGCTGGGCCGAGGTCGAGGCCAACCTGATCCACTACAACGAGCTGGAGGTGACCGGCACGAGCAACAGCCGCCGCTCGGACTTCGAGACGGCGCTGCGGCTTATCGAGTCCGGCAGCATCGATGTCGGATCCATGATCACCGACCGCGTGCCGTTGGGGTCGGCGAACGAAGCCTTCGACAGGGCCGCCGCCGGGGAGTGCCTCAAGGTCGCCGTCATGCCGTGAGGGATAGGGTCGCGACGAGAAGGCGTGAATGAAAGCGTCCCACGGAGTAGCAGGGACTCAGAACGTGCCCCTGATTCCTTCTGCCTAACCTGGCCGGTCGCTGTACTGCTCGAGTACCCCGCGGTCCACCTCGACCCCGATGCCGGGTCCCGTGGGCACCGGTACCCTCCCGTCCTGCAGGCGGATCGCGCCGCCGATGAGGTCCTCGCGGAACGGGTGCGACGAGCGATCGTACTCGAGCATCGGCTCCTGCGGGTTTAGGGAGAGGGGGTTGGGCGGGAGGGTAGCTATGAACTGCAGGGAGGCGGCGAGACCTACGCCCGTTCCCCAGACGTGGGGTACCACCGAGGTGTTCCACGCCTGGGCTAGGGCAGCTATCTTCTTGCACTCGGTGAAGCCCCCGGAGGAGCACAGATCCGGCTGCAGGATGTCCAGCGCGCCCTCGGAGACCCAGCGACGGAACCCGATCTTGCCGAACACGTTCTCACCGGCGGCTAGGTACGTGCCGGTGAGGTGCCTTATCGCCTTGTAGCCCTCCAGGTCTTCTGGCGCCAGCGGCTCTTCGAAGAAGTGGATCCCGGCGTCCCGGCACTGCAGCAGTATGCGCCGCGCGGCGGGCACGTCGTAGGCGCAGTTCGCGTCCGTCATGATGCGCACGTCGGGTCCCACGGCCTCGCGGATGGCGTGGATGTAGCCGACGTCTTCTTCGACCCCGAAGCCGATCTTGAGCTTGAGAGCCCCGAACCCGTCCGTTAGCCGGCGTCTGGCTTCCTCGATGCCGGCCTCGACCGGGTCGTCGTCCTTGGTGCGGTAGAAGCCGGTCGCATACGGGGTGAGCTCCGTACGGAACGCCCCGCCCAGCAGCTTGTGCACGGGTTGGCCCAGGTGACGCCCCACGGCGTCCCACAGCGCTATGTCTACCCCGCTGATGGCGTTGACGGCGGCGCCGCCCCCAAAAGGACGCGCGCGGTTGAACATCTCCTCCCAGAGAACCTCGGCGTCGGAGGGATCTCGCCCCACGAGCATGGGCCCGAAGAGGTGCTCGACAAAGGAGGCGGCCACCTCCGGCGGTTGGAGGCCGTGGCAGAGAGACTCTCCCCAGCCGGTGACTCCCTCGTCGGTCGCGACCTCCACGACCACCGCGCTCCTCTTGCGCACCCACCCCTGAGAGAACGCGAAGGGCTCCTGCAGCGGCGTGGACAGGACGTGCGCCCTCACGTCGGTTATCTTCATGCTCGCCCCCTGTTCGACGGTACGATCCCATTATCGGACAACCGGCGTCGGTCTCGCTCCTGACGCTCGGGTCGCGCGGGGCGAAGGATCCTCCCCGCCCGCTACGGGTGGTAGCTGGCCGGCCTGGTCCCCGGCGGCGTGGGTGGCTCGGCGGATCGCCGGGCCAGGCGACGGTTGTAGACGTTGACCATGTTCTCGGCCCACGCCCGCGCAGGGAAGTCCCCGCTCTTGTCGAAGCGCACCAGCCAATCCTCGGGGTCGTCTGCTCTCACGACCAGGAACGCCGCCGCTTCCTCGCGGACGGCCAGCTTCCCGTCTGCCTGCGGGGTTGGCCCTTCCACGTTGTCGAACCTCCTTGCCTCTGACCCGCTAACCTTCTCGGCGGGGCGACCTGGACGGGTTTGATCCGGGTCAAGATACCCGAACACATCGGCGCCGACCACGAGGCTATCGCCAGCGGTAGTACGCGAAGCGTATCAGCAGCGCCGGCCAGAACAGAAAGGCTAGCGATAGCGCAGGGTAGAGTAGCAGCAGGTCTATGCGGATGTTGGAGTCGTCGGAGACACCGCTTTCGTAGACGAGATAGATGAGGAGCGCCAGAGGCGGGACCGCGAACGTTGCGATGGCGAGACGCAGCCGGGCTTCCTCCGGGAATCTCTCCAGTAGCGAGAGGATAAAGAGGACGAGGCAGGCGATCGGGGAGACGAGTATCAGGATCGCCAGCGGCCCCTGAACCCAGAGGGTCCTGTCCGGACTCCCGGATCCCTGGAGGCTCGCGAGAACCCCAAGAGGTCCGTCACCCGCGGATAATGTGGCGCTCGCAACGCCGTGCGCTTCGGCCGAGGTTGCGCAGGCCAGGCCCACCATGACGGTGAGACACAGAACGCCCACCGCGAATCGTCTCGGACTCTGTCGAGGGCTTATCACCTGGCCCGGTTCCCTCTGCCCGAGGCACACTCTCTCGCGGCCCTCTCCCTAGTGGGCGTCACGGTCGGTCTCGGCCGGGTTCGCGGTGCTCTTCTCCCGAAGTTCTGCGTTCACGACTCCGTTGTCGATCAACCACCCAAGCGACTCCCGCACCGCCTCGAGCGAGGAGTATCGGGGCTGGTATCCGAGCAGCCGTCCTGCCTTGGCGATGCTGCAGTTGGGGCTGTGGGCGATGTGATCCCACGTCCCCGTTGCCTCCTCCTCGGACACCCTCGCGGACCACTCTTCCCAGGACGCGAAGCGGAGGCGGGCCGTATCCCCGAACCAGCCGGCCACCGCCTCGGCGTAACCCCGCAGGGTCAACGCGCCAGGAGAGACGACGTGGAAGCTCTCGCCCAGGGCGGCGCTCCGGTCGTCGAGCGCCCGACCGAAGGCCTGCGCCACGTCGTCGGCGTGGACGTGATGAACCGTCTCCATCCCGAGGTTGGGCAAAGCCAGCTCCTCTCCTCCGGCCAGCTTCTCGAAGACGAGCGGGTTGAAGTTCCCGGCCGGGTTCAGCGGCGCCCAGCCGGGGCCGACGATGTGCCCCGGGTGCAAGACCGTCGCGGGGAAGCCGTCGTTCCTGGCCTCGTCGAGCAGGTACGCTTCGGCGCGGGCCTTGTTGATACCGTACTCACCGAAGGGATGGCGCGGCAGGTCCTCGGTCGCGGGCACGCGGGTGCTGTGGCCGTGCACCCAGATGGTCCCGCAGTGCAGGAGGTGCTGGACGCGTCCCCGCAGCGCCTGGACTAGCTGACCGGCGCTCTCCGGCGTAAAGCAGATCATGTCGATCACGGCGTCGGGCTCCAGCGCTACGATTCGCTCGCCGAAAGATCCGCTTGCTTCCTCGGCCTCGCGGTCGAGCGTCACCTGCTCCACGGATCGCCACGCCGGGTGGTCCCCGTAAGGCCCGCTCCTGCCGCGGCTGATCGAGACGACCTCGTGCCCGGCCTCGACCAGCCGGGGTACGAGGAAGGTGCCAACGTGACCGCTTCCCCCTATCACCACGACCCGCATAATCTACTCCTTCTGGTGATCTCCAGGATCGGAGCCCTGAGGCTACAGCATGACCTTGACTTTGTCCCCGTCCCTGACCACCTCGTAGGAGCGGAGGACGACGTTGGGGTGGGCGATGCACCTGCCGGTCGGCACGTGGTACTCGAGGCCGTGCCAGGGACAGGCCACGATCTCTCCGTCGTTTACCCACTCGAACTTCCAGTCGTTCTCGCCCCTCGCGACGAGGGTGCCTAGAGGCGGCTTGCCCTCGCACAGCGGCCCGGTCTGGTGCGGGCAGACGTTTGGCAGGCCGTAGAGCTTGCCGCCGATGTTGAATATCCCTATCTCTCGCCTTCCTACCCTTACGACGCTGTGGCTCCCCTCCGGGAAGTCCGAGACGTCGCCGACGACGTGTTCTCTCCTGTTGCGTTCGCTCACCGGTTCACCTTTCCTGCCGACGCCGAAAGCAGCGCCGCCGCTCACAATTTGCCAAGCGCCCTCCACAGCGCCTGGGTGTCCCCGACTACCCAAGCTTCCTCTATCATTCCGCCCTCCAGCCTGAAGATAGCCGCGCCGACGTACTCGACCCGCTTCCCGGTCGGCTCCACGTCCTGCAGCCTGCCTTCGTGGGTGCCGCTCCAGGTCATGCGCGTCACGATCCTGTCCCCGCAGCAGATCATCTCGTCTATCCGGTTGCGCCAGTCCGGGAAGGCGGCGCGCACATCCTCCACGTAGTCCTTGAAGGCATCCTTGCCTTCGAGCGTCGAGCCGAGCGAGCCGCGGAAGCGGATGCGCTCGGAGACGATCTCGTCCGCCACCGCCAGGTCCCACCGGTTCCACAGCTCCTGGTAGAAACGCTCGATCACCGCCTCGTTGGTCATGCCCACCCTACAGGTTCAGGCGGTTGCCGCTCGCGTCGATCTTGAAGAGCTCCAGCGCGTTCTCGCCGAAGACCTTGCGCCTTACCTCGCTTGTGAACGGGATCTGGTGCACCTTGGAGGGATGGTCGAAATCGTGGTGCGGCCAGTCTGAGGCGAAGATGGTGTTGTCCTCGCCGTCGTAGAGGTTCATCATCGTCACCAGGTCGCCCAGGTTCTCCGGCTCCTCCACGGGCTGGGTGGCGAAGTACATCTTCTTCAGGTACGTGCTCGGCTTGTCCTCCAGGAACGGGACCTCGCGGCGGCGTTCGATGTACTCCTTGTCCATCTTGTGCATCAGGAACGGCACCCACGATATGCCAGCCTCGGTGACCGCGACGCGCAGCTCGGGGTAGCGAACCGGAACCCCGGTCGTGATCATGTGCACCAGGTTGGCCATCATCGAGAAGGTGTGGCTGCAGATGTGCCGCCCGAACTCCGTCTCGAACCCCTGCGTGTTGAATGGGAAAACCGGGTGAATCACGGTGACGCTGTGCAGCAGGACCGGGAGGTCGGCCTCCTGGGCGGCCTCGTAGATCGGGTCGTACTGCCTGTGGCCCCAGAGCCGCTCTAGCCCGGCGCACGGCAGGAACACCCCGACCATGCCAGGCTCTTTTGCGTACTTGCGGATCTCGCGCGCCGCGTCCTCGGGGTCCTGCGGGCACGCGAGGATGCACCCGAGGAGCCCTTTGTCCGGGCGGCACCACTTGTCCAGGAGCCACGCGTTGTAGGCGCGGCCGAGGGCCGCCGCGTAGTCTATCTGCGCGATGACCGGCAGCTTGAGGAAGTGATCGGGAAAGAGGACCCCGATGTCGACGTGGATCTCGTCGAGCTCCTTGCGCATCTGCTCGGCGTCGTGCACCATCCGGGTTCCTTCCTGTCCGGAAGGGAACTTCGCCTCGTAGACCGTCGTCCCGGGCGAGAAGCCCGGTATGTCCAGGTAGAACTCCTGCACGTCCTGGATGTTCTCCAGCGCCACCTTCCACGGCATCTCGCAGTAGGGGATCAACTCTTTAGGCGACTCGTGGACGTGGACGTCGACGTCGACGACGAGGATATCCTCCAGCCTCTCTTTGCGCTCCCGCCGCCTCTCTACGGTCTCCGACACGCGCTCTCCTCTCTTTGTTCTTTAACTTACGCCGGGCTCGCCGGTCCAACGGTCTCCTTCTCCATGACCTCTTCCTCGGACATCTCCCTTCTGTACGTCTCCGGTCCGAGGGCTACGGCCACGATGGTGATCGTTGCCAGGACCATCATGTAGACGGCTATCGGCCAGTAGGTTCCCGTGCGCGAGAGCAGGAACGTCGCCACAAAGGGCGCGATGCCGCCCGCGAACGGGGCGGAGATCTCGCGCGCCAGCGCGATTCCCGAGTAGCGCACCCTCGTGTCGAAGAGCTCCGAGAAATAGGCGGCCTGCGGCGAGAACATCGCGTACACCCCGAGCGAGTTGGCCAGTATGATCGCCAGCCAGATGAGGGCAGGCACCTCCGTGTTGAGCAGCCAGAAGAACGGGAACGCGAAAAGGAGCAAGAACACCGAGCCCGCGAGGTAAACCGGCCGTCTCCCCACGCGGTCCGAGAGCCCCCCGAAGAAGGGGATGGTAAACAGCCCGATGGCCGAGGAGATCAGGACGCCCGTCAGGGCGACGCTGCCCGACATCCCGAGCTGCGTCGCCACGTAGGTGAGCGCGAAGGTCTGGATGATGTAGGAGTTGCCGTTCTCGGAGAACCGCGCCCCGATGGCGACGAGCAGGTTCCGTGGCTGCGAGCGCACGACCTCCACGACGGGCCACCGCACCTCGGTGTCCGTCTCCTTTACCTGCGAGAACACCGGCGTCTCCATGACGCGCAGCCTGATGTACAGCCCGACCACCACGATGACGATGCTTAGCAGGAAGGGCACCCGCCAGCCCCACGCGAGGAACTGCTCCTCGGGGAGCGAAGAGAATAGCGCGAAGACGCCGGACGAGAGCAAAAGCCCGATGGCTACCCCCGTACAGGGAAGGCTCGCGTAGAGCCCCCTGCGGCCCTGCGGCGAGTACTCGGCCGCCATGACGACGGCGCCCCCGAACTCCGCGCCGGCGCCGAGTCCTTGCAGAATGCGGAGAAAGAGGAGCAGGGCAGGCGCCAGGTAGCCGACCTGCTCGAAGGTCGGCAGAAATCCCATCAGCGTCGTCGCCACCCCCATGAGCATGAGCGTGATGACGAGCATGGCCTTGCGCCCGATCTTGTCTCCGTAGTTGCCGAAGACTATGCCTCCAAGCGGCCTGGCGAAGAAGCCGAGCGCGTAGGTGCCAAACGCGGCCAGGGTGCCCGTGAGCGGCGCGAACTCCGGGAAGAAGAGGGCCGGGAAGACGAGCGCCGCCGCCGCCCCGTAGATGAAGAAGTCGTACCACTCGATAACGGTCCCGACGACGCTCGCCAACGTCGCCTCCCTGACGGACGTCCTCCGTCCTTCGTGCTCCCCACCTAGACGTTCCATGGCCCCCCCTTTGCCCTTACGGACCGTATGGCTTGCGCGCGGGCCCAGGTGCCCGCCCGTACCTTATCCTCGATTCAGGCCGACGAAGTTCCCTCGATGGTCCGGTCCACGTGGTCGGCCATCAGGCGCCTGGCCAGTTCCCCGTCGCCCCTCTCCAGGGCGTCAAAGATCTCCAGGTGCTCGGCGTGGAACCGGCGCCAGTCGCCTGGCGAGATGCGGCACTCGGTCCACGCCTCGATCCAGAGCTGGTGCACCGACCGCTGCATCTCCGCCAGGAGCGGATTACCCGCCTCCCGCGCGAGCGCGGCCTCGAAACGCAGGTCCATGCTCCCCGGCTCGCCGGTCTCGCTCAGATCCGCCTCGGCCCGCTCCAGCACCACCCGCACCGCCGAGAGGTCGGCCTCCTCGCGCTTCGCCACGAGCTCCACCACCTTGTCCTCGACCGCGGCGCGGACCCCGATCAGGTGCCCCAGGAACGCGCGGTCCACCGGCAGGACCGCCTTCATCTGGTTTGCGAACGCGTTGCCGTTAGGATGCACCAGGAACGAGCCGGCGTTGGGCCGGATCTCGATCTTGCCCATGCTCTCGAGCGCCCGCAACGCCTCCCGCACCGACACCCGACTCACCCCGAGCCTCTCCACCAGCTCCCGCTCCGGCGGCAGCCTCTCCCCAGGCTCCATCCCCGACCCGGAGATAAGCGCGTTCAACTGCGCCAACACCGACTCGTAGACGTCCACCCGCTTGATCGGAACGATCTCGAACGGCTCGCGTACCCGATCCCCCAAGACTCACCAACTTTTTGGTATGTGGACTGTGGTCTAACCAAAATATACTGTTGGGATCTTTGCGTCAAGCGCAGGAGGGTGGGCTATACGGGGCTTTGCTAGTACGTCGCGCGACCGCCGCTAACGTCGTAGCATTGGCCGGTGACGAAGCTGGCGTCGTCGGAGGCGAGGAAGTGGACGACGGCGGCCACCTCTTCGGGGCGGCCCATGCGGCCCATCGGGATCTTTTCCGTCATGTAATCGATGGCCTCCTGATGGAGTTGTTCCAGCAGCGGCGTCTCGATAACGGCCGGCGCCACGCAGTTCACCCTGACGCCGTCGTGGGTCGTCTCCTTCGCGAGTGCTTTGGTCAGGCAGATCACGCCGGCCTTGGAGACCGAGTAGGGGATCATGTTCGGGTTGCCCTCTTTGCCCGAGATGGAGGCCACGTTGACTATTGCGCCGCGGCCGCGCTCGCGCATGTGGGGAATCGCTGCCCGGCAGCAGTAGAAGGTGGCGGTGAGATTGAGGCGCAGGACCTTATCCCAGTCCTCGTCGGAGATCCCCGAGAGCGGCGAGTCGCGGCCCGTGATGCCCGCGTTGTTGACCAGGATGTCGAGCCGGTCGAAGGAGGCGAGGGTACGCTCGACCATCGCGTCGACCTCGCCCGGGATCGTGACGTCCACGACCGCCTCCTCGGCTTCACCGCCAGCCTCTCGCAGCTTTTCGACGGCCGCAGCGGTGGCCTTGGCGTCCACGTCGGCGATCACCACGCTCGCTCCAGCTTGCGACAGGCGCTCGGCGATAGCGAACCCTATGCCGCGTGCCGCCCCGGTGACGATAGCAGCCCTCTCCGGCAGTTCCAGGAACATGGTCCGGCTCCTCTCGTTCAGTGCATCGCCCATCCGCCGTCGATCATGACGGTCTGGCCTGTGATGAAGGAGGCGGCGTCGGAGGCGAGGAAGGCGGCCAGGTTGCCGACGTCCTCTGGGGTGCCGCGGCGCTTGAGGGATTGCTGCTCCAGGATGCGGCGGTTCAGGGCCTCCTGGTCGGGGTGCACCCGTTCGGCGTCGGTCGGGAAGGCGCCGGGGGAGATGGCGTTCACTGTAACGCCGTCGGGCCCGACCTCGCGGGCGAGCGTGCGGGTGAAGCCGATTATGGCGCCCTTGGAAGAGACGTAGTCCAGAAAGCCGGACCACCCGATAAAGAAGGTTATGGAGGCGACGTTGATGATGCGGCCGTGCCCG
Source organism: uncultured Rubrobacteraceae bacterium (assembly GCA_963800975.1). Lineage (GTDB taxonomy): Bacteria > Actinomycetota > Rubrobacteria > Rubrobacterales > Rubrobacteraceae > JALYGY01. Next base: position 120,739 of record CAWDDB010000012.1, read on the forward strand.
CGCTCCCTCATGCTCGGGAAGGCGGCCCTGGCGCACAGGAAGTAGCCTTTGAGGTTCACGGCCATCACTCGGTCCCACTCGTCTTCCTCGATCTCGGTCCACGGACGTAGCGGGTAGATGGCCGCGTTGTTGACGAGTACGTCGATGCCGCCGAGCTCGGAGACCACCCGCTCCGCCATGGCGTCGACAGAGGACTTGTCCGAGACGTCCGCCTCCAGCGCGACGCAGCGGCCTCCGTCCGACGAGGCCAGTTCGGCCACCCGCTCCGCCTTCTCTAGCGACTGGTCAACCGCGGCCACGTCGGCGCCCGAGGCGGCGAGCGTCGCGCAGATGCCTTCTGCCAGGCCGCCGCCCCCGCCCGTGACGACCGCTACCCGACCTTCGAGAGGTCCTTCCATCCGAACAAACCTCCTGAACCCCGATCCACGGCGAACGGCGCGCCACCTGTTGCGGAAAACCTCGACGTTGTGGCCGCGCCCTTTCCCCTGCCTTCACGCCTTTCGCCGATGATACATAAGCCGCAGACCCGCAACAACAAACCACGCCACCCTTGCCGGACGGGACCCGATCTTCTATGGTGCATCATCAAGGGAAGAAGTAGCGGTTGAGATCAGCAGCGTCCGGGGAGATCGCAGGTAGGCGAGGAGAGGGGGACGGATGACCGAGGATAGCGGTAATGGCATGGGCGGCCCTACCCTTGCCGATACGGATTCTGAGGCCACATCCGGGCTACGGCGGGTCGTGGTCGGCGCGCTGGTCGGCACGGCGCTGGAGTGGTACGACTTCTTCATCTACGGGACGGCCGCCGCGCTCGTGTTCGGCCAGCTGTTCTTCCCTGGCTTCTCGGGGGCTGCGGGGACCATGGCCGCCTTCGCGACCTTCGGCGTGGCCTTCCTGGTTCGTCCCCTCGGCGGGTTCATCTTCGGCCGGATGGGAGACACGATCGGCCGGAGGGAGACCCTGATCATCACGACGCTTCTGATGGGCCTTTCGACCGGGTTTATCGGGCTGTTGCCTTCCTACGAGGCCATAGGCATCTGGGCGCCCATACTGCTTGTGTTGCTCCGCGTCTTCCAGGGTCTGGGCGCAGGGGCCGAGTTCGGCGGGGCCTCCACGCTGCTCGCCGAGTACGCCCCTGCCGGGCGACGCGGCTTCTACTGCTCTTTCTCCCAGATGGGGGTGCAGGTCGGGCTGGTATGCGGGACGCTAGCCTTTCTCGTGGTCGGGTTGCTCCCCGACGAGCAGCTGCTGGGGTGGGGCTGGCGCGTGCCTTTCCTGGTCGGCTTCGCCCTCATCGCTGTGGCGCTCTACGTGCGGCTGCAGATCGAGGAGTCGCCGGTCTTTCGGCAACTCGAGAGCTCGCAAGAGGTCGTGCGCATGCCCATAAGGGACACGCTCAGGCGGTACCCGCGCAACTTCCTGATCGGCATCGGCGCGCACATCTGCGACACGGCCCTCGCCTACTTCTACGCGACGTACACGGTCGCTTACGTCACCGAGCAGCTCGGGTTGTCCCGCAGCACGGCGCTCACGGGCGTGATCATCTACGGGATCGTCGTGATCTTGCTGCAGCCCGTCTACGGCGCGCTCTCGGACCGCATCGGCCGCCGCCCCGTCAACATCTTCAGCGTCGTGTTTACGGCCGCCTTCGCCTTCCCCTACTTCTGGCTGCTCAACACGGAGGTGCCTGCCCTCATCTGGCTAGCCCTGGTGCTGGCTACCGCGTTCGGTTGGGCGCCGATGATCGCGGTGCAGGGAGCCTTCTACGCGGAGCTCTTCGGCGCCCGCGTCCGCTACACGGGGTTCGCCGCCTCGCGCGAGTTGGGCGCCGCCCTTGCCGGCTTTACGCCCCTGATCTTCGCCGCCCTGATCGGGGCCACGGGCGGGGCGTCGTGGCTGGCCGCCGTTTTCATGATCGTGCTCGCGTGTATCTCTTTCGTGGCCTTCTACTTTTCGGCCGAGACCAAGGACCTCGACATCGCCGAGATCGACCCCGTCTACGAGCGGAGCGCGTGAGCGCGCCTTGCGCGGCCGGCGAAGGCGTCCTGCCGGCCCGTTGGCGTTGCGGATAAGCGACCTGTAACATGTCGGTCCTGGGGGGTGGGCAGGAAATCTTCGGGAGGTAGGGCCATGTACGTCCAGGAGCAGGTCGCGAACGGTCACCGGCACGGGCGAGCGTGAGACGCGGGGGCGCGGCTCGCGCGAGGTCCCCGAGAACCCTGTCTCGTCGCAGCTTTCTGAAGGTGGGCGGTGCCGGGTTGGCCGGTGCCGCGCTGCTCGGCGCGGCAGGCTGCGGCGGCGGCGGGGATCAGGGCAAGACCCAACTCGTCTTTACCGCGTCGCCGGACGACACGGGGACCGCCAGTAAGCTCGTCCAGAGGTTCAACGACAGTGGCGAGCGCGACTACGAGATCGTCTTCCGCGAGGGCGCCGCGGACACGGGGCAGCGGTTCGACCAGCTCAGGACCGAGATGCAGGCCGGCGGGGAGACCATAGACATAATCCTCGGGGACGTCATCTGGACGGCCCAGCTGGCGGCGAACGGCTGGATCGTGGACCTCTCGGACCGGTTCACGGAGGGGACGCAGGTCGGACTTCCTCCCCGGCTCCGTCGAGGCCATAACCTACGAGGGCAAGACGTTCGGCGTGCCGTGGTTCACCGACACGGGCCTCCTCTACTACCGCGAGGACCTGCTGGAGGAGAACGGCTTCGACGGCCCGCCGAAGACGTGGGACGAGCTCAAGGAGATGGCCCTGCGCGTAAAGCAGGACTCCGGAACCAGGTACGGCTACGTCTTGCAGGGCGCGAACTACGAGGGCGGGGTGTGCAACGCCTGCGAGTACATCTGGACGCACGGCGGCGAGGTCCTGGACCCGAACGACGCGAGCAGGGTCATGGTCGGCGAGCCGGAGGCCGTCGCCGGTCTGCAGGCAGAGCGGAGCATGATCGAGGACGGGGTAGCGCCCGAGGCCGTGGCGGTCTACAGGGAGGACGAGTCCGATGGCCTCTTCCTCAACGGCGACGCCGTCTTCCACCGCTGCTGGCCCTACGTCTACGCGTTGCTCAGCGATCCGGCGGAGTCCGAGGTCAAGCCCGAGCAGGTCGGGGTCTCGGAGCTGCCGTCGGCCGACGGCCAGCCGGGCAACGGCACGGTCGGGGACCAGCCGCTTTACATCAACGCTACCACCGAGTACCAGGACGAGGCCTGGGAGTTCATAGAGTGGTTGACCGCGCCCGAGCAGCAGAAGTTCAGGGCGATCGAAGGGTCCTTCCTGCCGACGCGGGCGGCGCTCTACGGCGACCAGGAGATCCGGGATAGCGTGCCGGTCGTCCCCCTCGCCGAGGAGGCCCTCAAGAACTCCAACCCGCGGCCCGTCTCGCCTTACTACTCGGACATGTCGCTCGAGATGGCCGAGCAGTTCCACGCCTCCCTCAACGGCGAGGTACCCCCGGAGCAGGCCGCGCGGGCTCTCCAGACGCAGCTGCAGCGTCTGATCGAGGAGGGCCAGGAGGCTTGAGGTAGCCGTCCGGAGCACGGGAGGTTCGGGGGCGTGAACGACCGGGAGTCGATCCTTGCCCGCGAGGGGGAAGATTTCCCAGGCGCCACCTACAAGGAGGTGGTCCTGGAGCCGGCCTACGAGAACGCCAAGCGCAACCTCCTCGACGCCATGCTCGCGGCCAACAAGGCGCACCTGATCATGCTGTCCGAGCGGGGGCTGGTCTCCCGGGAGGACGCGCGGGTGGTGATGGCGGCCATCCTCGGTCTTGACCCGGAGGAGATCCGGGCCTCCTCCTACACCGGGGAGGTGGAGGACCTCTTTTTCCACGTCGAGCGCCTGATCTACGGTTCGGCCGGCGAGGCGGCCGGCAACCTCCACCTGGCGCGCAGCCGCAACGACCTTGGCGTGGCGATGTACCGCATGGCGCTGCGCGACCGGCTGTTACGGGCGGAAGGCTCCCTGCTCCTCTTGAAGGGCTCCGTCCTCTCGCTGGCCGCCGAGCACGTGGATACCGTGATGCCGGCGCACACGCACGCGCAGCGGGCGCAGCCGACCACGCTCGCCCACTACCTGCTCGCGGTACACGACTCCCTCTCCAGGGACCTGCGCCGCCTCGGGGCAGCCCTCGAAAACTGCAACCGCAGCCCGCTCGGGGCCGCGGCCCTGACGACCTCGGGGTTCGCCGTCGACCGCGACCGCCTCGCGCAGCTCCTGGCCTTCGACGGGCTGGTCGAGAACTCCTACGACGCGATCGGCGGCGCCGACTACGTCGGCGAGGCGGCTACGGCGCTGCAGCTCTCTTTTCTCGGTCTGGGCCGGTTCGTGGGGGACCTGCTCCTGTGGTCCACGCAGGAGTTCGGGGCCATCCGGGTGGCCGACCCGTACGTCCAGGTCAGCTCCATAATGCCGCAGAAGCGCAACCCGGTCTCCCTGGAGCACCTGAGGGCGCTCCTCTCCGCCGGGGTGGGGGAGACGGGCACGGTTCTCACCATGCTGCACAACACGCCGTTCGGGGACATCGTCGACACGGAGGACGACCTGCAGCCCTACCTCTGGCGGGCGTCGGAGCAGGCGGACGGGATCTACCGCCTGCTCTCGGCCGTGATCGGCACGCTGGAGGTGCACGAGGAGCTGCTGCTGCAGAGGGCCAGGAAGGACTACTCCACGGTCACGGAGCTGGCGGACACCCTCGTGCGGGAGCGGTCCCTGCCGTTTCGCAGGGCGCACGCGGTCGCGACCGGCGTCGTCGAGCTGGCCACCTCGGAAGGGGTCACCGCCGACGCCATCACGCCCGAGCTTGTCGACCGGGCCGCGAGGGAGGTAGTCGGGGAGACCCTGGAACTGAGCGCGGACCAGGTCTCCCGGGCCCTGGATCCGGTGCGCTTCGTGCGGACCCGGACGGTCACGGGCGGGCCCGCCCCCGAAGAGACCGAGAGGGCGCTCGGGGAGCGGCGCGCCGCCCACGACAGGGCGGTCTCGGCTCACCGAGAGCGCGCCGGGAAGGTGCGCGAGCGGCTGCGCGAGCTGGACGAGCTGGCCAGGGATCGGGGAGGGGAGCCTTGATCTCCGGCTTCGTGACGCGGTCGGGTCCGGTCTCGAGGCGCGGTTGAGGATCGGGGTCGTCGGCGCGGGCTTTATGGGCGGCGTGCACCTGCGCGCCTATGCCGGCATGCCGGAGGTCGAGGTCGTCGGCGTGGCCGACGTCAGGCCCGAGACCGCGGCCACCGCCGCGGCGAGCGTCGGCGCCAGGCCGTATGCCTCGTACGAGGCTCTCGTGGCCGCCGAGGACGTCGACCTTGTGGACATCTGCCTTCCGACCGCGTACCACCGGGACCTGACGGTGAGGGCGGCCAGGGAGGGCAAGCACGTCATCGTCGAGAAACCGCTGGCACGCAACCTCGAGGACGCCGAGGCGATGATCGAAGCGTTCTCGGATAACGGCGGGCGGCTCTTCGTCGGGCACGTCGTCCGGTTCTTCCCCGAGTACGTCCGGATCAAGCAGATGATCTCGGCTGGGGACCTGGGGACGGTCGGCGTGGCGCGCACGAGCCGCCGATCGCCTTTCTTGACGGGCTGGAACGACTGGTACGCCGACTGGCGCCTGAGCGGCGGCGTCTTGCTCGACCTGGTGATCCACGACTTCGACTTCCTGCGCTGGTCGCTCGGCGAGGTGGAGCGGGTCTACGCCAGGGGCGTGCTCGGCCGCGAGTTCAACCGCCTGGATTACGCCCTGGTCACGCTTCGCTTCGCGGCCGGCGCGATAGCCCACGTCGAGGGACACTGGGGGTATCCCGGCCCCTTCAACTACTCGATCGAGGTCGCCGGAAGCCGCGCCATGGTGGAGGCGAGCAATACCACGCCGGGGCCGGTGAGGCTGGAAGGCGGGATGCTGGACCCCGGCGAGAGCCCTGACATCGAGGTCGGCAAGAGCCCCTACCAGGCCGAGCTGGAGCACTTCGTCCGCTGCGCGGCGACCGGCGAAGAGCCCGTCGTGGACGCTCGGGACGCCTACGAGGCGCTCAGGATCGGGCTCGCGGCCGCCGAGTCGGCGGCGACGGGCCGACCCGTGACGCTGGGCTGGCGCGGATGAGCGTGAGGGTCGGCATCGTGAGCTTCGCCCACGTCCACGCCCCGCAGTACGCCGCGGTGCTCTCCGCGCTGGACGGGGCGGACTTCGTCGGGATCACGGATCCCGAAGCCTCCCGCGGCGCCGAGGCGGCCGACCGCTTTGGCGTCCGCTTCTTCGAAGAAGCGCGGGATCTGTTCGGGGCGGCGGACGCCGTGGTCGTCTGCTCGAAGAACCGCGAGCACCGCCGCGACGTCGTGGCCGCCCTCGAAGGCGGCGCGCACGTGCTGTGCGAGAAGCCCATCGCCACCACGGTCGCGGACGCCAGGGCCATGATACGGGCCTCCGAAGAGACCGAGCGGCAGCTCAGGATCGCCTTCCCCGTACGCTACCTGTCCGCCGTGCGGCACGCGCGGGAGGCCGTGCGGTCTGGCGGCGTCGGGCGCGTGCTGGCGGTCAACGGTACGAACCACGGGCAGATACCGAGCGGCTGGTTTCTCGACCCGGAGGCGGCCGGCGGCGGGGCCGTGATGGACCACACCGTCCACGTCGCCGACGCGCTGCGCTGGATCCTCGGCGCCGAAGCCTCGTCCGTCTACGCCGAGGTCGGGACCTTCTTCGGCGGCCAGGAGGTCGACGACGGCGCCATCCTGACGGTCGAGTTCGAGGGAGGCGCCGCCGGTGGGGGCGTGTTCGCGACCATAGACCCGAGCTGGTCGCGCGGGGACGGCTACCCCACCTGGGGCGACGTGACGCTCCGGATCACCGGCACCTCGGGTGTCCTGGACGTGGACGCCTTCGCTCGGCCCCTCACGATGTTCGACCACGAGTCGAAAGGCGTCTCGTGGACGCACACGGGCGAGGACATGAACGTGCTGATGCTGCAAGACTTCCTGCGGGGTGTCTCCGAAGACTCCCCGGCCTGCGCGAGCGGCATCGACGGCCTAAGGGCCCTGGAGATGGTCCTCGCCGCCTACACCTCGGGCCGGACCAACGAGCCCCAGTCAGTACCGTAGGGGCGCTTCGCGAAGCGCCCCCGTACACGAACCACCCTCGAAAGCGAACGGCCTTTACCCGCCGGCGGCGATGGTCTGCGAGTAGGGCAGGAAGTACATCAGGAACAGCAGCGCTATAAGGGCCGCGGAGAGCGCCGCGGTCGAGACCGCGAAGCGCAGCGTGGTCCTGACGCGGCGGGGTTCGGTGTCCTCGGCCGGGACAGTCACGATGGAACCGCGGAACTCCAACCCCCTGGGACTTGGTTGCTGCCCCACGCTGCCGGCAAAGATGCCCAGGAAGCTCGCGCCGAAGCCGAGGATGACCGGGTTGGCCCAGATGGGAAGCTCGACGCCCGCGAACTCGATGAGGCCTTGCAGCACGAGGACCGTGACGAACCCGGCCAGCATGCCCGCGATCGCGCCCCGCGCGGTAACCCGCGCGTTGAAGATGCTCAGAATCGCCACCGGTCCCCAGGAGGCAGCGAACAGGGTAGCGGCGAAGTAGCCGATGGTGAAGACGGCCGGCGGCGCGACGTAGGTTATGCCTAGGACTATGAAGCCCAGGACCAGCATGACGATGCGGCTGAAGCGCAGCGCCGCGCGCTCGTCCCTCTGCGCGCGCGAGACAGTCGGCGCGATGTCGTGGGCGGCGGAGAAGCCGATCAGGGACAGAAAGGCGGCGGCCGAGGAGAGCCCGGCCGCCACTATGCCGGTGACGACGACCACGCCGAGCCATGTCGGCAGCACGTTCTCGGCAGCCCAGATAAAGGCGACCTCGGAGGGCGAGATGTTCGGGTCGAACAGGTTTATCGTCGCGCCGCCGAGCATGAGGAAGACGTAGAGGAAGAGCACGCAGATCATCGCCACGAAGCCGCTCCTTATAGAGACGTGCTCGTCGCGGGCCATGAGGTAGCGGCTGCTCTGCCAGGGGCTCACGGCCACGATCGTGGCCCAAACGACCCCAAGCGTCACGGCCCAGAGCACCGCCTCCGCGGCGCTCCCGTACTGGGCGTCGGGGCCGGTCACCATCCCGTGCGGCGAGAGGATGCCAGGTTTGCCTTCCAGTCCCATCAGCTCGGGCACCACGACGGAAGGACCGCCGGCAGCGCTTATCAGGTAGACCATGCCGAGGATCCCGGCGATCATGAACACGAAGAACATGATCGTGTCGTTTATCAGGATGCCGGGGGATCCCGAGAAGAGGGTGAACGCCGTGTAGGCTAGCCAGACCACGAGGAGCGCTATCCCGAAGTCGACGCCGGCCAGGTCGGAGACGAGGAGGCTTATGCCCTGCGTGACGGCGATGAGGTAGGCGCCGATGCCGATGAGGACGGTCCCGCCGGCGACGGCCTGCAACGCGCGCGAGTCGAACCGCTTTCCGAAGAACTCGGGCACCGTGAGGACCTCCGACCGCCTGAGGTACCTTCCGAAGAGCAACACGCCGAGCACGTACCCCGACGCGTTGAGCGGCGTCAGTATGAGCATCAGGACCGCGTAGCCGTCGTAGGCGAAACCTACCTCGCCCATGAACGCGACAGTGCTGAGAAAGGACGCCACGAGCGTGCCGGTGACGAGGATGGTCGGAGCGGCGCGCCCGGCGACGTAGTAGTCGGACTGGTCCTTGACCTTCCTGCCGACGATCACCCCGATGACCAGGTACACCACGAAGCTGAAGATGACGCCGGCGGTGAAGATCATCGCTCCCTGCCCCCGGAGTAGCTCCTCTTGATGACCACGTACGCCACCACCGTGGCCGCGAGCGGCACGAGCCCGTAATACAACACAACCATCAGGGCCGAGATCATTCGCTCACTTCCCCTCCTGCCCTCTTACAGACGGCCCGCATTGTAAGGAACACGCTGGCACAGTGCCACCGGAGGTGGCTGGAAGAGCGAGCGCTTCGGGACGTCGAGGTCGCCATCGCCGCACCGCCCGTACCCGCCATGCCACATTATTCATCCTGCCGCATATTCATCCACCCGCGTAGCAAGGTGCTCTCGGTCACGATGACATGGCGTGGGCTCCATGCAGGCGATTCCGGGCCGTCTCGGCCAGGTCTATGCAAGATGCTGGATACGGACTCCCGAGAACCCACCTTCTAGGACGTTGGGTGAATAGGAGGTATGATGCAAGAAGCGTTGACGACCCCGGCAACACGGACACGATGCGCGAGGAGTTCGACCGGATCGCCGACCTTTCCGAGGCGGAACGGTGGAGCCGGAGAGTGGTCATGGGGCCTCGCCGTCGCCAGGCATACCGCTGAAGATCTCGATGATCACCCCAAGGTCGCCCAGGGTGTCAAGGTAGGCGATGTCAATCCCGCTGTGCTTACAGCTGAGCATCACGCCGTCCTTGCGCTCTGCCCGTGCAACGGTCTCGTCGAAGTCCGGGGTGGCGACGGCGACGTGGTGCACGCCCTCGCCCTTCTCGGCGAGGAAGCGGGCATAGATGCCGTCCTCGTCGAGGGGCTCGATCAGCTCCCACATCACCCGGCCGACCATGGCGATGGCGATGCGGTTGGAGCGCTCGACTGGCTCTCCGTACTCGCGGTAGTCGTTCGCGGCACCGAGGTCTATCCGGTCGAACCGCCACGGGCCGATCCCGTGGTCGTCTTCGTACCTCCGTACCGTCGCCTCCAGATCGCGCACGACGATCCCCAGCTGCATGGTCTCGTTGAAGACGGGCTCTCGCATTGTTCCCCTCCCCTAAGTCGATGAGGCGATCTTACTGGAACTCGGAACCCCGACCACCGGTAAACTTCTGAGAACCCGTCTACTAGGCAGTTGAGTGAATAACGTCGAATACACTTCCGTTCCGCGAGACCGAGCCCTTTTCGCCTCCGGGGGGATTTAAGTAGTAGGGGCCCGATGGCCAGGAAGGACGGCGCATGGACGAACTTGCAGCGGCGCGGCGCCGATCTTCGGTCTGCTCATGTGACGCGCTGGTAGGTCATCGTGAAGTCGGGCTGCCAGGTGACGCCGGTGTCGTGAGACAACTCCCCGGTGCCGTCCATGACGTCCGGTCCGCGGAACCGTGCGGTTTGACGCTGCGAGAAGTCCTCGTTCAGGCGGATCATCGACCATCCGGCGTCGTCGACGTTGAAGTTGAAGACCCGCGTGATCCCGCGGACGTCGAAGTAATGGTACCGGTCCTCCGACAGCAGCGCTATCGCGTCTGGGAAATCGGGGTGGTCGTATGTCCACTGCTGCAGCACGAACGCACCGTCCAGCACCCGCTCGTTCCGCTGCCGGCCGGTGATCGGTTCGGACATGGCCGAGTGGTGCATCGTGAACTCCCAGGTTCCAAGCAGCCGGTCGAGTGCGCTCATGCCGTTCGCTGGGGGCTCATCGGATCTCCTCGCGGATCTCGTTGTTCATCCAGTCGCCGTAGTCCAAAGGTCCTCTCCTCCGTCGCTCCGCTCCCGTTCATACCCGCGGCTGCGAGGATCGATTCTAAGCCGCTATAAGCCGCTCCGGCACCGGCGCGCAAGGCCTACCCGGGCCCAGGACGCCCGTCCTACGGCCGCCTCGCGCCTCTCTCAAGGGAAGCGTAGCCCATCGGACTGGGGCCTCGCGGACTTCCGAGAACCGGGGTTACCGGATGGTGGGTGCGTAGGGGTGGGATAAGAGGGCCGAAGCGTCACCTTGCCCCGGACCCCGAAAGGGTTTCCCGCAACCTCCGCGGCTGCCTACGGCAGTCGTCTACCCGGCTTAGCATTGCGCCACCGTCGAGCTCTATGCGCCTTTCAGAACCGGGAGCGAAATCGCCGTCGACGCGAAGCCGAGCATCTCGTAGGCGACGGTGAAGAGCAGGTCGCGGTGGCTGACGAACGGTTCGTCGGTCATATCGTCGAGGGCACGGCGAGCGGCTTCAGGTCACAGGCGGCCGAGAAGCCCTGGGACTCGATGCCCATCGCGGTGTTGGAGCGGGTGTACAGGTTCGCCAGCGCGATGAACGCGGTGAGCTCCACCAACGCGGCCGGGCCGAGCGCCCCCAGCAGCCTGGCCGACAGCTCGTCGGTCACCGTGGGCGGGGTCTGCGTCATCGCCTCGGCGTACTCCATGACGTCGCGCTCCAGCGGCGTGAAGACGTCCGACTCGCGCCACCGGGGCACCTCACGCGCCTTGGTCACGTCGAGCCCCTCGTTGTGGGCCTGGAAGTAGCCGAGGTCCAGGCAAAAGCTGCAGCCGACCAGGCTGGCCACCGCCATGTGGGCGAACGACTTCAGGTTCTCGTCGCACTGGTCCCACTTCTGCGCCTTGCGACCGATGCCGAAGGAGAAGCTCAGCACCTTCCGGTTGTGCCACGCCACCTCGACCGGCTCGGCCACGTCGCCCAACATCTTGCGGGACATCCGCTTGACCAACCCGCCGTAGATGCCGGTCAGCTGTGCCTTCGGGATCCGGGTACTGCTGGCCACGATTCCTCCTTATGCTTGCTCTCGGCATAGAGACGCAGGCCACGGACCGGATGTGACACCCGAGCCGGATATTCTTGCCAGACGTGGCCGAAGCAGGGTTCCGGCACTCCGCGCCGTGCTCCACTTCTGAGAAGCCTCTACACGCGAAGTTCGCGGATAGCCACTTCTAGAGACCGTCTGGGAGGTGCTCGAGGAGGTGGCCTAGCGCTTGGCCGAGGAGTGGGCCAAGAAGACCGTGGACTGGTGGACTGGCGGATCGCGGGTCATCAGCCAGGATGGCATGGAATGCGAGCTCAGGCGGTTATGTGTATTGGGAGTCGCATACCAGGCCATCCTGGCTATGACGAGGCACGCGCGGCGCGGATGTCCCCGGAGGCGGCCTCGCCGGCTATCTTGCCGAGCGTGGTCGCGGCGAGCAGCCCGTTGCCGCTCGAGTACCCCGCGTGGCCGCTGCCGCTGATCCCGACCGCCGTCCCGCCGCCCGCGTACAGGCCGGGGATCCTGGTGCCGTCGGGCCTGAGGACCTTGGCCCCGCGGTCTATCTTCAGGCCGCCCTGGGTGTGGAAGAGGGCCCCGCGGACGTGGATGGCGTAAAGGGGAGGCTCGAGCGGCCCGCTGGCGAACTCCTCGCGCCCGACGCGGTCGCGCCTCTCCCCGCTGGCGGCGGCGTTGACCTCCTCGAGCGTCTCGGAGAGCGCGTCCTCGGGCAGGGAGAAGGTGGCGGCGAGTTCTCCGACGGTGTCGAAGCGCGCGACCTTGTCGGCCTCAATGACCTCCTCGAGGCGTGTGCCGCGCGAGGTCTCGTAGACCGCCTCGTCGAAGATCTCCCACGCCTCGCCGCCGGGCTGGGCCATGACGTCCCCGGCGAACTCGGAGTAGCCGACGGTCTCGCGTCCGAAGCGCCTTCCCTCGCGGTTGACCAGGATCGCGCCGTTAACGACGACGCCCCAGGTTACGAGCGGGCCATCTGGCGCGGCGACGGAGGCGTGGCCCTGGTAGGAGCCCATGTGCTCGGTTGCGGCGCCCAGATCCATCCCCCACCTTATGCCCTCGCCCGTGTTGTTCGGGGAGCCGAAATATAGCGCCCCGGCTGCCGCGGGTCCGAGGTACCGCTCGACCATCCCGGGGTTCCCGCCGAAGCCGTTTAGCGCGAGGATCACGGCCCCCGCCCCGATGGTCCCGTCCGCCGTCTCGACTCCGCCGACACGCTCCCCGTCCCACGCGAGACCGGTGGCCGGCGTTCCCTTCACGAACTCCACGTTAGGGGTCGCCGCCACGGCCCGTTCGAGCTGGGCGACGAGCTCCCTGCCGTAGCTCTGTTCAGGGCCGTGCATCCTGAAGCGGCTCTGCCCTGGGTAGAGGAAGTTCGTGTAGCAGATCATCTCGCACCCCGCCTCGTCCACCAGCCACTCGACCAGGGGTCCCGACTCCTCGCACATCAGGCGGGTCAGCGCCGCGTCGCTCTCGCGGTCGTTCTTGCGGAGGATGTCTTCGGCCATCAGCTCGGGCGTGTCGTCCTGGACGCCGGCCTCGCGCTGGAACCGGGTCCTGGCGGCGGGGATCAGGCCGGTCGAGCGAACGGTGTTGCCCGCCGGCTCGTCCCCCTTCTCGATGATGACGACGCGGACGCCGCGCCGGGCGGCCGCGATCGCCGCGACCATGCCGCAGGCGCCACCACCGACGATTGCCAGGAGGCCTTCAGTCACCCGGCCGGACCTCCGCGCACCGGCGCCGGGCCTGAGGCAGCGTCATCCTCGCCGGCCGCCGGAAGGCGCGGGTTGTTGCGGGAGGGCGCCAAGCCCCGCCTCTGCCGTGACGTTCAGAAGACGCAGCGCAAGCTCCGTCGGGTCCACGAGCGACACGCCGCCCGGACGCGCCGTGAGGTCCACGGCGGAGCAGCCGTTGATCACAGCCGTGGTGCCCGAGCCCGCGAAGCTCCCTCCAACCTCGCCCAGTACCTCGTTCCACCTGGCGTCGTCGGCGATGTCGCTGAAGTCGAGGTCGAGCACGACGTTGCGGTCGAAGCCGGGGAGGTAGCCGTAGGCTTCGAGGCGCGAACGCAGCTCCTCGCCTATGGGCTCGTTGCGCGTGACGGACGCGAACCGGCGGCCGAGCGCGACCAGGAACCCGGCCGTGAGCTTGAGGATGCCGAAGGCCGGGACGGGCGACTCCCTCTCAAGTCGGTCGAGGCCAGGGTCAAGCACGCAGTCCGGCATAACGGCGTCGTATGCGGACCGATCTGTCGCGAGCGCCTCCTCGGTCACCAGCCGCTCGGACTCCCTTATGGCCCAGGCCGAGTCGAGGCTCCGGGGCACGCCCTCACCTTCGGGCAGGTCGAAGAGCTCGACCGCGATCCCGGGCGGGCAAAGCTGCCCGTAACGCTCCTGGCGCCTGGCCAGCTCGGCGTCGCCGACCCGGATCGGGGTTACCACCTTGATCTTCATGCCAGCTCCTTGTTGCGCCGCGGGCGCCACACTCTAGGTCACGCCCTCGAGCGCGCGGTTGACGTTTTCGGCCTCGAGCAGGTCGCGGGCCGCTTTCTCGAGCGTCGGGACGTCGGGGCCCGCGCTGCCGAGGAGCTTCTCGAGCTTCGCCCGGATCTCCGCCAGGCCGAAGGGCCTGTGGGCGACATCTCCGACGGGGTTTGGCACGCGCGCCGTGAGGATCGAACCGTCGTCGAGCGCGAGCGTTACGCGGGCGCCTCGCTCCTCCGGTAGGCGCCCGTCGAACTCCTGCGTGCCGGCGACGTCCGTCACGGACATGAGGCGCCTGATCTGGGGGTCCGCGCGGTGGGCGTCGTCGAAGGATTCCGGACCACATTCGCCCTCGACGAGGGCGGCGGCCACGACGTAGGGGATAGAGAACATCGCCGCGAGACGGGTCTGACACTCGGTACGGTTCAGCGGCGCGGCTATCCCATGGGTCTCGACCGTGACGGAGGTGATCCTCTGGGGAGGCAGCCCCTGGTTGCGCGCCAGGATCTCCAGCGCCGCGTCGGCCGGGGGGTGCGTGTACGAGCAGGAGGCGTGACGCTTGAAGTAGCCGCTTTCGAGGTCGAACCTCAGCCCGAGATCGGCGGTAAGCTCGGAAGGGTCGAGCGAGCCGAGGATTCCCCCCAGCGTGTAGCCAGGGGTGCCGTCCACGCTCGCGATCCCGGCCGCCCCCATCCTGGCGGCCGCGATCCCCGAGAGGTTGGCCGCCCCGACCCAGGCGTTTCGGACGGCGTTGCCGACGAGCGCCGACTCGAACGGGGTCGCGAGCACCAGGCCCCCCGCGGTGTCGAGGGCGGAGGCCGCGGAGGCCGCGTCCAGGCGCATGAGCCGCGAGACCGCTGCCGCGGCCCCCGCGACGCCCCAATTACCGTGCGGGTGGATGCCAGGATGGAGGCGGGTCGCCCGCCCGAAGCGGCTAGCAACCTCGTAGCCGACGACGAGCGCGGCGGCAAGCTCCGGACCGCTCGCGTTCCTGGCCTGCGCGACCGCGAGCGCGGCGGGGAAGACGTGGCTCGCCGGATGTCCCCTGGCGTGCTTGTTCCCCTCGTCGAGCTCCAGGGTCACGGCGGATACCCCGTTCAGGTACGCGGCCGCGTCCGTCGCGACGCCCTCGCCGGTCCCGAAGAGGCGCGCGGGACCGCGCTCGGGCGCCCAGGCCTCGATCAGGAGCCGCATCTCGCGCGTCCTGGCGCCAGCGATCATGACGCCTACCGTGTCCAGAAGCGTAAGGAGAAGCTGCTCGCGCGTGTCCCGCCCGGCCGGGGGCCACTCGAACGATGCTACGAAGCCGCCGAGTTCCTCTAGCGCCCGCGGAAGGTCGCTGGTCTCTCCTGCAATCTGGTCTGTCGGACGGCCGCGCAAGATCTTCAGGTGCCGACGCTCAGGAAGCGGCGAGCGGCTTCTCTGCCGGCAGCGGTCGCTTGAGGTAGGCCCCCCGGGGCTCGCCGACCGGCTCTCCATCCGCGAAGACGGTCTCGCCGCGCAGCAGGGTGCGGACGGGCCAGCCCGTCAGCTCCATCCCCTCGAAAGGGGTGTAGTCCTGGGCCGAGAGGAGGCGCCCGGTTGTCACCCCGTGGGTCTCGTCCATGTCCACGATCGCGAGGTCGGCGTCGGCGCCGACCGAGATCCCACCTTTGCGAGGCCAAAGCCCGTAAGCCCGCGCCGGGTTGGTCGAGACGAGATCCACGACCCGCTGCAGCGAGAGCCCCCGCCTCAGGCCCTCGGTGAGCATGAACGGGTAGACGAGGGCCGTGCCGCCGAAGCCGGGGAGGGCGTTCCACAGATCCCCCTCCTTGTTGGTCTCCGAGCAGCACGCGTGATCGGAGCAGACCCAGTCGATCTCGCCCCGCGCCACCCCGCGCCATAGCGCGTCCACGTCGGACTGCGCCCTTATGGGCGGGTTGACCTTGCCGCGCTGGTCGTTGTAGCTCTCGTAGGTGAGGGCGAGGTGGTGCAGCGTCGTCTCGAGCCGCGCGTCGAGCCAAGGGTACCCGCGCTTGAGCTCAACCGCCGCCGCCAGCGCCTCCTCGCTCGACAGGTGAAGCAGGTTCACCGGGCAGCGCGTGTGCCCGGCCAGCACGCCGACCTCGGCGACTGCGAGGTGCTCGGTAAGCGTGGGCCTGGAGGCGCTGTACGCCTCGAGGCCGCTCAGGACGCCTTCCTCTTTCACCCGCTCCGAGAAGACCCTGATCAGCTCGGGCTGCTCGCAGTGGATGGAAAGCGAAACGCGCGACCCGTCTTCGCGCTCACCCTGCGCCTTCGTCACCGCTTCCATGATCTCGAAGAGGTGACCGAGGTCGTACTCCTCGGAGAGCGTGTACCCCTTGGCGTCGCTCGAAGCCCCCGCGAGGTCGAGGCCCTTGTAGAACATGTAGTACTTGAATGAGGCGACGCCCTCCTCCGCCGCAAGGCGCCCGATCTCGCGCACGTGCTCGCGCACCATGGGCGCCAGGTGGTAGCCGTAGTCCACGCGCGAATGCCCACCCGTCGCCTCGAGCACCTCTGGGAAGATCTCGGCGTACGGCCCGCTCTTCTCCAGGTAGTGGCTGCCCGTCCTGAAGTAGCTGATGACGCTCGTCACCCCACCGGCGAGCGACGAGAGCGTCTCGCTCTTCGCGTCCTCCGTGATGTCCCTGTAGATGCCGAGGTGGAAGTGGGCGTCGACGGCCCCGGGCAGGACCAGCTTGCCGCCCGCGTCTACCATCTCGTCCGCGTCACCGCCGGATAAGCCCTCGCCAACGGCCGAGATCCTGCCGTCCTTTATCCCAACGTCAGCCCTGACCGCGCCCCATCCCGGCAACACGGCGGTCCCACCCGAAACGACGACGTCGAACCGACCCATCATACCCCTTCCCCTCGCGCCCAAGAAGCCGAGACGAGTGGATGTGTTTCGCTGAGAGAAACATATCTACCCCTCACGGTCAGAACGATACACGCGACGCCTGCACGGGTCAACGATTGTTGCGAGTGGACGGCGTTTCGTGCAAGATGTACGCGGGAGGACGTCGAGGTAAGGAGCAGAGGCGTTCCTGTTGGCGGAACAAATAGTGAAGAGGCTCCGGTGGCGGGACGAGGAACGACATCGGCGGACCGGGTGGCGGACGTGCTACTGGCGTTCGTGGGGGAGAAGGAGCCGCTGGGGGTCAGCGAGGTGGCGCGGCGGCTCGGGTTGAGCAAGGCGGTGGTGCACAGGATCCTGCGCTCTCTGTCTTCGCGCGGTCTCATCTCCCGCGGGGTGACCGGTCGCGGGTACTCTCTGGGGCCGGCGGCGGCCGCGATGGGGGCGAGCGCTTTGAGCGGGCTCGAGTTGCGAAGGCTTGCGATGCCGGTCTTGCGGCGGCTGCAGCTGGCTTCTGGGGAGACCTCGACGCTCTCCGAGCTTTTGGGAGCATCACGGGTGTATCTCGAGCAGGTTCCGAGCGTCAGGGGGATCAAGATGATAGTCGAGCTGGGGCGGCCGTTCCCGCTGCACGCGGGGGCGTCGAGCAGGTGCATACTTGCCTTCGCTCCGCCCGACCTGCAGGAGGTGGTCCTGTCCGGGCCGCTGGAGGCGCTCACGCCGCTGACGGTCACGAAGCGGGCGTTGCTCGAGGCCGGGCTCGGGCTCGTGCGGGAGGTCGGGACGGCCGTCTCCTTCGGGGAGCGCCAGCCGGGTGCCGGATCGGTGGCCGCGCCGGTGCTCGGGATCGACGGCTTCGCGGTGGGAGCCCTGAGCGTGTGTGGTCCCGTGGACCGTTTCGACGAGGAGACGGTCGAGCAGATAAGGCCGCTCGTGGGTGAGGCGGCGCTCGAGGTATCGCTGGGGATGGGTTGGGAGCGACGGGAGGTCGGTGGTTGAGCGGTAGCAAGGCACTCGAGGGTATCAAGGTCCTGGACGCGGCCACGCTTTTCGCCGGGCCGCTCGCGACGACGGTGCTCGGGGACTTCGGCGCCGAGGTGCTCAAGGTCGAGCACCCGCGCGGGGACCCGTCGCGCACGCACGGGTACGCCAGGGACGGGGTCGGGCTGTGGTGGAAGATGCTCGGCCGCAACAAGAAGGCCGTCACGCTCAACCTGAGCAAGCCCGAGGGGCAGGAGATCTTCGAGCAGCTCGCGCGGGACGCGGATGTCGTGGTCGAGAGCTTCAGGCCAGGCACCCTCGAGCGGTGGAACCTCGGCTACGATCGCCTCTGCCAGATCAACCCCGGTCTCGTGCTCGCGCGCGTAACGGGCTTCGGGCAGTTCGGGCCATACAAGGACCGTCCCGGCTTCGGAACCCTGGCCGAGTCGATGAGCGGCTTCGCGCACGTCACGGGGCAGCCAGACGGCCCGCCGACGTTGCCCCCCTTCGGTCTGGCGGACGGGATCGCGGCCCTGGCGACGGCGGTCGCCGTGCTGACCGCGCTCAGGGCGCGCGACGCGACGGGCAGGGGTCAGGTCGTCGACCTGGCGATCATAGAGCCCATCTTCACGGTGCTCGGGCCGCAGCCGATCGTCTACGACCAGCTCGGCATCGTGCAGGAACGCAGCGGCAACCGGTCGGTCAACAACGCCCCGCGCAACACCTACAGGACGAAAGACGGCGAGTGGGTCGCCGTCTCGACCAGCGCCCAGAGCATCGCCGAGCGCGTGATGCGCCTCGTGGGCCGCCCCGAGTTCATAGACGAGCCGTGGTTCCAGAAGGGCTCCGAGCGCGCCAAGCACGCCGACGAGCTCGACGAGGCGGTGGGGGCCTGGATCTCCGGGCGTACCAGGGACGAGGTCGTGGGGGCCTTCGAGGAGGCGGGCGCGGCCATCGCCCCCATCTACAGCATCGAGGACATAGTCGAGGATCCCCAGTACAGGGCCCTCGACTCGATCATCGCGGTCGAGGATCCCGAGCTCGGACCAGTAAAGATGCAGAACGTCCTCTTCAGGCTCTCCGAGACGCCGGGGGGCGTGAGGTGGTCGGGACCAAAGCTGGGCGAGCACAACGAGGAGGTCTACTCGGGGCTCGGGATCGGCGACGAGCGGCTGCGGGAGCTGGCCGAAATGGGCGTCGTATGACGCGGCAAGGGCACCCGATCCGGAGCTACCTCTACGTTCCCGGCAGCGACCCGCGCCGGATGCGAAAGGCCCTCTCCTCCGAGGCCGACGCGGTCGTCTTCGATCTCGAGGACGCCGTCGCCCCGAGCCGCAAGGAGGAAGCCAGGAGGAACGTTGCCGAGGCGCTCCGTTCCGCGCCCGAGAAGCCCGTCTTCGTGCGCATCAACGCCGCCGGTTCCGCGCTCGCCGAGGAGGACCTGCGCGCGGTGGCGGGCCCCAACCTGTCGGGCGTCCGGCTGCCCAAGACGGAGTCCGTCGAGGAGGTGCGCCGCGTCGCCGGCGTGCTGGACGAGCATCGTTGCGAGGCCGGGATACAGTGCTTGCTCGAGTCGGCGCTGGGCCTCGAGCTGGCGTTCGAGATCTCGCGCTGCAGCGGGCGGGTGGTCGGCGTGGGCCTGGGCGAGGCCGATCTCGCGGCCGACCTCGGGGTGAGCGGGGAGGCGGGGCTCCTGTACGCGCGCTCGCGGGTGGTGGCCGCCGCGCGGGCGGCGGGGCTGCCGGGTCCGGTCCAGAGCGTCCACACGGATGTGCGCGACGCTGCGGGGCTGCGCCGGTCCACCCAGGAAGGCAGGGCGCTCGGTTTCCTCGGGCGCTCCGCCATACACCCGGCGCAGGTCGGGATCATCAACGACGTCTTCACGCCGACGGAGAAGGAGCTTTTCGACGCCGAGGACCTCCTGGAGCGCCTCGAGACGTCGGCCGGCATGGGCACGGGCGCGTTCGTGCTCGAGGACGGCAGGTTCGTGGACAGGGCCGTCGTGGAGCGGGCGCGGACCGTCATCGCGTTCGCCCGCGCGGCCTCGGAGAGGGGGAGGGTTACATGAGCGGGATGCTAGAGTCGCTCGAGTCCGGGGCGGAGGTGTTCGACCTGGCGCAGCCGCTCTCGGCCGAGACGCCCCACTCGCCGAGCCACCCCGGCTACAAGATGGCGCTCATGCGCCGCCACGGCGACGTGGTGCGCGAGGACGGCAGCTCGGCCGCAAACGAGATGATCTTCACCGGGGGGCACGTCGGCACCCACATCGACGCCCTGGCCCACGTCTCGTACAGGGGAGAGCTGCACGGCGGCGTCTCGGCCGAGGAGGCGCAAAGCGGCGGCCGCTTCTCCGAGCTAGGCGTCGATGCGATGGAGCCGATGGTCTGCCGCGGCGTGCTCCTCGACGTCGCGGACCTGCACGGGGCGGAGACGCTCCCCGGCGCCTACGGCATAACGGAGCAGGATCTCTCGTCCGCCGCCGAGAAGGCGGGGGTCGAGATCCGGCGCGGGGACGTCGCGCTCGTCCGGTCCGGCTGGGCCGAGAACTTCGCCGACGCGGAGACGTACCTCGGGCACGAGACCGGGGTGCCAGGGCCGACGGAGGAGGCCGCGCGGTGGCTCGCGGAGAGGGGCGTGCGGGCGACGGGGGCCGAGACCATAGCCTACGAGCAGATAAAGCCCGAGATCGGGCAAGCGCTGCTGCCGGTCCACCGCCTGCTCCTGGTCGAGAATGGCGTCCACATCATCGAGGTAATGAACCTCTCCGCCCTCGCGCAGGCGGGCGCGCACGAGTTCCTCTTCGTCCTGGCGCCGCTCAACCTCGTCGGCGCGACCGGCTCCCCGGTGCGTCCGCTCGCCGTGGTGCAGCGATGAGCGAGACCGTCCTCGGGCGGCTGGCCGGCTTCGCCGTGCGGGTGAGGGACGGCGGGGTGGAAGAGGACATCCTGCGGGACGCCAGGCGCCGGGTGACGGACGTGGTCGGGATAGCGCTCGCGGCGAGCGGGATGGAGACGGCCCGGATCGTGGGCGAGGTGGTCGATGGGTGGGGCGGCAACGAGCACGCCGGCGTCGTGGGCCGGGAGCGCGCCTACCCTGCCGCGAGCGCTGCCCTGCTCAACGGCACGCTCGCCCACTCCCTCGACTACGACGACACGCACCTGCCCTCCATCCTGCACCCGAGCGCCGCGGTGGTGCCGGCCGCGCTGGCCGCGGCCGAGGCCGCGGGAGCTTCGGGGCGGGAGCTTCTCGCCGCCGTCGCGGCGGGGGACGAGCTCGTGGTGCGGGTCGGGATGGCCGGGTACGACGGCGAGCTCGGGAACTCCGTCTTCTTCGAGAAAGGGCTGCACGCGACCTCGATCTGCGGCACTCTAGGAGCAGCGCTGGCGTCGGCGATGCTCTTCGGTTTGGACGAGGAGGCAGTCGGACACGCCGTTGCCATCTCGGCGAGCATGGGCGCGGGCATCATCGAGGCCAACCGCACCGGGGGGACCGTCAAGAGGACCCACTGCGGCTGGGCCGCGCACGCCGGCGTCACCGCCGCGGAGCTCGCTGCCCACGGCCTCACAGGACCGCCCACCGTCTTCGAGGGTCGCTTCGGGTTCCTGCGGGCCTACCTCGACGAGGACGCCGACGTCGGGGCGATCACCGGGGGTCTGGGGCAGAGGTGGGAGCTCGCGCGCGTCTTCTTCAAGCCCTACCCTGCCAACCACTTCACCCACGCAGGCATAGACGCGGCGATACGGTTGCGGGAGGAGGGGTTGGATCTCGAGCAGATAGCGGGCATAGAGCTCGGCGTGGCCGCCCCCGTGTTGCGCACCATCGCCCAGCCGCGGGAGGAGAAGGCGAGGCCGAAGACCGGTTACGCGGCCCAGTTCAGCGGCCCGTTCACCGTCGCGACCGCCCTCGTCGGGGGCGGGGGCCTCGGCGTCTCCCTCGACGACTTCACCGACGATGACGTCGAGGATGAGGAGAAGCTACGGCTCGCCTCCCTCGTCACGTGCTCGGCCGACGAAGTGTGCACCCGCGTCTTCCCCAACCAGTTTCCCGCATTGCTCCGTATCCGCCTGGAAGGCGGCGAGACGAGGGAGGCGCGTGTGATGCACAACCGGGGCGGTCCAGAGAACCCGCTCTCGGACGACGAGCTGGAGGTGAAGTTCCGCGACAACGCCGCTCGCGCCCTTTCGCGCGAGCAGGTAGAAGACCTCGAGGAGGCACTCGGAGACCTGGAGGACGGGGGTTCCGTGGACACGGTGATGCGGATGACGCGCGAGCCGGCCGGCAAGCGGCGGCCGGCGTGAGGAGCGGTCAGGCAATGCCGGCGCACGTTACGCCGGCAGAAAGGGGTAGCACGTGGAGAAGATAGGCGGAGAGCACACCGGAGAGCGGGTCTCGGTCAAGGAGGTCGCCGCGGCCAGCCTCGTCGGGACGGTCATCGAATGGTACGACTTCTTCGTCTACACGACCGCGGCCGCCCTCGTCTTCGGGCAGCTCTTCTTCCCTGGCAGCGCGCCCCTGATCGGGACCCTGCTGGCCTTCGCGACCTACGCGGTCGGGTTCGTAGCCCGTCCCTTCGGGGGCATCTTCTGCGGGCACTTCGGGGACAGGATCGGGCGCAAGAGCATGCTGGTGATGACCCTGCTCCTCATGGGGGTCGCGACGTTCCTCATAGGTCTCCTGCCGACCTTCGAGGCCATAGGTGTGCTTGCCCCGATCCTGCTCGTCGCGCTCCGCTTCGTCCAGGGTTTCGCGGTCGGTGGGGAGTGGGGCGGCGCCACCTTGATGGCGGTCGAGTACGCGCCCCCCGGCAGGCGCGGCCTCTTCGGCGGATTTCCCGGTATGGGCGTCCCGGCGGGGCTCGTGCTGGCCACCCTCGTTTTCTCCCTCTCGTCCTCGATCTCGGGCGACCAGTTCCTGGTGTGGGGCTGGAGGGTGCCTTTCCTGCTCAGCATCCTGCTCGTGGTGGTCGGCCTGATCATCAGGCTCAGGATCATGGAGACGCCCTCGTTCCGGCGGGTTCAAGAGGCGGGTGGGGAGGCCCGGATGCCCCTGGTCGAGGTGGTGACCGACTACTGGAGAAGCATCCTGCTCACCGCGGGCGCTTTCTTCCTGGTGAACGGGGGCTTCTACGTCGTCACTACCTTCCTGCTCAGCTACGGCACCCAGGCCGTTGGCGTCGATCAGGGGGTCATGCTCACCGGGAACCTCATCGCGGCGTGCATTCAGATCGTCGCCATAGGCTCCTTCGCCGCGCTCTCGGACTACGTCGGCAGGAGGCCGCTTTACCTCGCCGGCGCCATCTTCCTCGGCCTGTTCTCGTTCCCGCTCTTCTGGATGATAAACACGGGGAACCCGCCCGTGATCTGGCTGGCCATGAGCATCGCGATAGTCTCGCTCGGCGCCATGTACGGTCCGCTCGGGGCGTTCTTCTCGGAGATGTTCGACACGAAGGTGCGCTACTCCGGCGCCTCCCTCGGGTACCAGCTCGCCTCGGTCCTCGCGGGCGGGCTTGCGCCCTTTGTAGCCACCGCCCTGCTCGTCCGTTTCGGGTACGTCGGCGTCGCCGTGTACATGATGGCCATGGCCCTTATAACCATCGTCTCCGTCTACCTGGCCACCGAGACGTACCAGCGAGACCTGAACGCGGATCAGGTCGGCGGCGCGCGGGCCGCGGCCGCCGGTCGGACCATGCCAGGCTAGTCGACACTGGGTAGTGACTTCGAAGCCCGTCGCGTTCGGGAGGCCGGGAGTAGGGTTTACCTTTTCCCGACTCCCCACCTTGGTCCTTCGATCTGATTCCGTATAAACTCAGGCCTTCTGGGAAGGCTATTTCACGGGAGGGTCTATGGACCGCCGGAACCTTGGCAGCGAAGGGCTAGTCGTATCGGCCCTGGGGCTCGGGTGCATGGGTATGAGCGAGTTCTACGGCACGGGCGACGAGGAGGAGTCGATCGCCACGATCCACCGCGCCATAGAGCTCGGCGTGACGTTCCTCGACACCGCGGACATTTACGGTCCTTTCACCAACGAGCGGCTCGTCGGGAAGGCCATAGCCGACAGGAGGGACGACGTCGAGCTGGCGACCAAGTTCGGCAACGTGCGCGGCGAGGACGGCTCGTTCCAGGGCGTCCGCGGCGACGCCGACTACGTCCGCCGGTCCTGCGACGCCTCGCTCGAGCGGCTTGGCCTGGATCACATAGACCTCTACTACCAGCACCGCGTCGACCCCGACGTGCCGATCGAGGAGACGGTCGGGGCGATGAAGGAGCTTGTCGAGGCGGGGAAGGTGCGCTACCTGGGCCTCTCCGAGGCGGCGCCTGAGACGATCAGGCGGGCACATCAGGTGCACCCGATCAGCGCCTTGCAGACGGAGTACTCCCTCTTTACCAGGGACCCGGAGGATGAGATCCTGCCCACCCTGCGCGAGCTGGGCATCGGCTTCGTCCCCTACTCGCCCCTGGGCCGCGGCTTCCTGACCGGCACGTGGAAGAGCATGGACGACCTGCCTGAGGACGACACGAGGTCAGGGCGCTTCCCGCGCTTCTCGGAGGAGAACTTCAGGCAGAACCTCGAGCTGGCCGAGCGGGTGCGGGAGATCGCCGCGGAGAAAGACGCGACGCCTGGACAGCTCGCCCTCGCGTGGCTCCTGGCCCAGGGCGACGACGTAGTACCCATCCCGGGCACCAAGCGCCGCGAGCGCCTCGAGGAGAACGCCGCCGCGGCGGATCTGGTGCTCACCGAGGACGACCTGAGGCGCATCGAGGAGGCGATCCCGCGCGGCTCCGCCGCCGGCGAGCGCTACCCCGAGCAGCAGATGCGAGCCGTTAACCGGTAGGGGAGCCCGCGGATGACCGACGTGGAGCACATCTCGAGAAAGGGGACGGCGGTACCCGTAAGCTGGTTCCCCGTCCCCGAGGAGTCCGAGCTTCCGGACGACCTGCGGGGCCTCTTCAGGAAGGCGCGCGAGAAGATAGGGTTCGTCCCCAACGTCTTCAGGGCGTACAGCTTCCGCCCCGAGCGACTGCGGGCGTGGTTCGACCACTACAAGCAGCTGCACGAGCCGACGGAGAACCTGGACGCGGCGGAGCGGGAGATGATAGCCGTCTCCGTCTCGATGGCCAACGGTTGCCTCTACTGCCTCGTGGCCCACGGCGCGGCGCTGCGCGAGGCGTTGGGCGATCCCATCCTGGCGGACCGCATCACCCTGGACCATCGCCGGGCCGGCCTGGACGAGCGGCGCACGGCGATCCTGGACTTCGCAGTCAAGGTCACCGAGCGGCCCCTCGACTGCACCCCAGAAGACCTCGCGCGCCTCGAGGGATTCGGCCTTACGCAGGAGGAGGTCTGGGACGTCGTCGAGATAGCGAGCATGTACAACTTCACGAACCGCATGTCGCTCGCGTGCGGCATGATCCCGAACGAGGAGTACCACGCGCTGGCGAGGTAGGGTCTCCCGTTACGGTCCCGGAGGTGTCCGTGCTTCAGGCGATCTCGGTGCTCGGCGCGCTGGCCATACTCGCGGCCTTCGCGGCCAACCAGTTCGGGTGGATCAAACCCTCCCAGCTCTCGTACGCGCTGGCCAACTTCGTGGGCGCCGGTATCCTGACGGTCGTGGCGGTGATAGACCGCCAGATCGGCTTCATCCTCCTACAGGGCGCCTGGACGCTGGTGGGCCTCGTGGGTATCGTCGCGATCCTGCGCGGGGGTCCTCGAGAAGACGGTTCCCGTCGCGCCAGGGAGGGACCGCGATGATACAGGTGGTATCGGTCGTGGGCGCGTTGCTGATATTGCTGGCCTTCGCGGCCAACCAGTTCGGCAGGCTCGACACCTCGAACCTCTCCTACCAGGCCGCCAACCTCGTCGGGGCCGCGATACTCACCGTCGTCGCCGTGATCGAGGTGCAGATCGGCTTCATTCTCCTCGAAGGCACCTGGACGCTGGTGAGCCTGTGGGGGACGATCGTGGTGCTGCGCGGCGATAGGCCCGGCGCCGCCCACTGAAGGGGTCACTTGACCCGCCGGCACCGGGGCGGATCGAGGCTCTTTCGTTCAGCGACCTCGGCGCTCGTTGCCCCGCTTGAAGTTGCCCGTAACCTTCGCCAGCGCGAGCTGCTCCTGCTCCCGGTTCATACGGGGAAGTTCGCCGATGAGCTTCTCCGCCTGCCGCCCTTTTAGCACGGCCACCGTTCTGCCGCGCCACTCGATAAAGACCTTGCGGCCTTTGGTGATCCGGTACGAGAACTGCTCCTGGTCCATGCCCGGATAATAGCGCGCGGGAGGTAGCCGGACCGTATACTGCGGCACGGCGGCAGAGAGAAGCGGAAAGGAGGAACCTTGGCCGACGTCGCTTACGTCTCGCGGGTGAGGGTAGAGCCGGTGGAGGGCAGGATCCGGCGCGCGTTCGTCCCCGCCGAAGATGCGCCGGTCCTCTTCGGCGTGCACGACGAGGTCGCCGAGCACTACGGGGTCGCGCCCGGCGCCGAGGAGCCGCACGCCTCGACGCTCGACTACGTCGTTGCGGCGGCCGGCGGCTGACTGCTCGGGACCTTCAGGGGCGCGCTGGCAGCGCGTCAAGTTTCCTTCGAGAACCTTCGGGCCGAGACGGTGGGTGAGATCGAGACCGAGAGCAAGGTGCTGGTGATCAAGCGCATCAAGCAGCTCTTCTACCTGACCGTAGACGAGAGAGACCGGGCAACCGTGGAGCGGGTTCTCGGGGTCTACGCTGACTCCTGTCCCGTCGCGAGGTCCGTGAAAAAGAGCATCGAGATCTCGAGCGAGCTGGATCTCACGACGCGGTAGTTCTTCGCCTGGAACCCGAGGGATCGGGCGTGCTAACGCTCCAGGTCTGCTTTCTGGCGCAGGATCATGTCCAGCAACTGCGCGCCGAAGTCCGAGGCGGTCTTGACATCGGATGGTTCGAACGCGACCTCGTTGTGGTACTGCAGCCTGAGGACGTCGCCGCCGGCCGCGTGGGCTTCGGGGATGATTCCGCCGAAAAAGAACCCGAGGCCGGAGAGGCCGTCGGCGGCGCGGGCCGTGGCCGGGTGCGAGAGCGGGAGGTCCGCGTAGATGCCCTCCACCCGGTGCTGGCATAACTCCCGCAGCTGCAGACGGATCTCGTCCGTCAGGTCCCGGCCAGGCTCTTCGACGCGCAAAAAGGCGATGTTGTGGTCGGGCCGGACGACGACGCTCATCCGGGAGGCCGGGAGCACTTCGTCGTCCGGCCCGCTCTCGACGACGCGGCGCAGGTTATGGTGCTCGACGACGCGCAAAGCGGCCTCCCGGTAGGCGGACGGCGGGTAGATGGGACGGTGGGGCTCTTCGTTCGTGCGCATGTAGACGAGGGCGACGGAACCGCGGCGCCCTGCCCTGCCCTCTCCGATCTCCTTGTAGGAGACCGAGGCCGGTATGTAGCCGAGCAGGAACCCGGTCTCCCTGGCCCCGAGGCCGAGGTTGCCCTTCTGGCTGTAGGGGTGGACCGCGGTTGCCTCGCTGTACATGCCGTACATGCCACGCACCGCGCTCTGCTCGGCCATAAAGGTCTTCATCCGGGGGAAGAGGTGGTGCCCGCGGTAGCTCGGGTGGACGACGGCCTGGCCGCTCTCACCTACCGGCGCGTCGGAGCGGTCGACCATGACGGCGAGATGCCCGGCCAGCTCGCCCTCTGGCGTCACGGCGACGCAGGAGCGCATCAGGTCGGCCTCCTGCAGCGCCCTGATCCGGTCGGGGTAGTAGATGTCGTCCCAGTCGTAGCTGTAGCCGTAGGAACGGTAGACGCAGCGCGAGAGCTCGAAGGACTCCTCTGGTCGCATCATCCGTATCTCCAACGGCGCGTCTTGCGCGGCGGCCGGCGCGGAGGCGGCCTCGCGGTGCTCCTCTTCCGGTAGCCGGTCCCTGACGTCCGACCGCGCCAACCTCCCCACGAGCTCCACCCGGTTTCCGCGGCGACCGAGGTTCACGAAACGGGCCTCGCCGAGCGCCTCGCCCTCCCTGAGGCTGGCGTAATCGAAGGGTAGCCCCTGGTCCTCGACCGCGACGACCACCTTGCCGGGACCGGCGATAACGTGGACGTCGTAGCGGCCGTCGTCGCCGGGCTCGAACGCGCCCTCGATCACGTTGCGGCAGACCTTCTCCACGGCCTGCCGCAGCCGCTCGGCGGGCTCCACGTCGAGCCCGTACTTGCGGGTCATTTGTTGCACGAAGTCGAGCATGGCCGGAAGGAGCCCCGCGTCGGCGAGGACCGTGATGCTCACGGCGGGCTCCTCCGTTGTCGGCGCGTCAGCCTGGGCCATCGAGGTGATCCTCCTCTGCGTCTCGAAGCGGGAACGGGCAGTCCGCATTCTACCCGCGCCTCGACCCAGGCGGGTCGGGAAGAGCAACGTTGACAAACTCCTCGAGGGCGGGTAGAGTGCTCGGGCCATTGTAAAGTCGCGAAAGGACCAAAGGGACAGATGCACATCGCTATTACGCACATAGGGAACCCGGTTTTCGGGGGAGAGGTGCGTCCCGAGGTCCGCGTGGTCACGATGAGACACTGAGCCTTTAGCTCACAACAGTTTCTCAGAGAGGCCTCCGGACACCAGGACCGGGGGCCTAGTCTTTTGCTCTACGAGCAACGGTCCCCATCCTTCCCAAAGCGGGCACCACCCCGGGTCAGCGTCGCGGCGAGTGAAGTAAGAAAGGGAGACCGAAGATGAACGGAAGTTGGCACTACGTTATGGAGGACCGGAGCCTGCGCGGGCAGGACCTCGCCAGGCGGATCTCCGAGCGCGAGGGGACCGTCCTCCCGCCCAGACGCAGGTCCTCGCTGCGCGCCCGCATGGCGCGCGGGCTCTTCGAGCTGGCGGTGGCCGCCGAGCGGGAGGAGACCTGGCGGGTCGTCTGGGAGAGGCTGGAAGCGAGGGGCCGGTTGTAGGCCGGCCCCCTCGCGAGGCAAGCACAGAATAAGGGAGTTGGCTCTATGAAGGCTTTGGAGCTACGCGGCGTACAGAAAAGTTTCAAGAAAAAGCGGGGCGAGCTGGTGTGCGCCCTCGACTCCGTCTCGCTCGAGGTCGGGCGGGGCGAGGTGGTCGGCATCCTCGGGCCGAACGGCAGCGGAAAGAGCACGCTAGTGCGCGTGATCTCGACGCTGGTCGTCCCGGACGCGGGCACGGTCGAGGTCTTCGGCGTTGACGCCATACGGCACCCGAAAAGGGTGCAGCGGAACATGAACCGGGTCAGCGTCGAGGCGAGCTTCTTCAAGAAGATGTCGGCGATGGAGAACCTGCTCTACGGGGCGAAGCTCTACGGCGTAACGGCTGGCGAGGCGCGCCCGAGGATAAAGGAGATCTTCGACAACATCGGCTTCGCCCACAAGCGGGCGCTGGAGCCGATGGAGCACCTCTCCCGCGGCATGCAGCAGAAAGTGGCGCTCGCGCGGGCGCTCCTGACCAGCCCGATGCTGATGCTGCTCGACGAGCCGACCACCGGCCTCGACCCGAGGAGCAAGAAGGACGTGCAGGGCTTTATCAGGCGCATAAGGGAGGCGCACGACTCGTCGATCCTGCTCTGCACGCACGACATGGGCGAGGCCGAGGAGCTCTGCGACCGCGTCGGCATCATGATGGACGGGAGAATCCTGGCGCTCGAGAAACCCGACGACCTCAAGCGTCGCTTCGCGAAGAACGGCCGCGTCCCCTCTCTGGAGGAGACGTTCATGGCCGCGACCGGCTACTCCGTCGAGGAGGCGTCGGCGGAAGGAGAAGGCTGATGAACAACGTGACCAAGCCCCTGTGGCTCACCGAGCTGGTGGCCGTCTGGGGCTACGTACAACGGAACTACTTCCTCACCAAGCGGTACCTGATGTGGGAGATCGTCTGGCTCGTCTACGTCACGGTGAACGCCATGGCGATCACGTTTATCGGGGCGGGATCGGAGGAGTTCGGTGGGACCGGGATGGACATCGAGCGCTACATGACGTACCTGCTCGTCGGCGCCCTGCTCTGGAACTACCTCTCGATGCTCTTCGACGTCCTCTCGGAGACGGTGAGCTGGGAGCGCTGGGAGGGGACCATCGAGTACACGTTCATGAGCCCGTCCAGCAGGACCACACACCTGCTCGGCATGGGCCTCTACGCCGTACTCTACGGCATCCTGCAGACGGCGCTCACCCTGGGCGTGTGCGCGGTGTTCTTCGACCTCGACCTCTCGAACGCCAACTACCTGGGGGCGCTCATGGTGCTCGCCGTCGCCAGCGTCTCGCTCGTGGGCTTCGGCATCGTTGCCGCCGTGCTGCCGCTCCTCTCGCCCGAGAAGGGCCAGCAGGTCAGCTACATAATCGCCTCCGTCCTGCTGCTCGTCTCCGGCGTCTACTACGACGTGAGCGTGCTCCCCGGCTGGATGCAGGCGATCGCCACCGTCTCGCCCGTCACCTACGCCCTCGAAGGTGCCCGCGCGGCGCTGCAGGAAGGCGCCAGCGTGGCCGAGCTCTGGGAGAGCATCCGGATGCTGCTCGTCATGGGCGCCGTCTTCGTACCGCTCGGGCTCTTCGTCTTCCGCCTCGGCGAGCGCTACGCCAAGCGCACCGGCAAGCTCAAAAGGAGTGGCTAGAAGGCCTCGGATCTCAGGCTACAGGTTTCTTTTTCTGAAGCCTGTAGCCTATTCCAAGCCCTCGTAGGTCTCATCCAGGGTGAGCCGGGTTTCGGGACAGGGGACGGAGAAACGGCCTTCGTCCACGTGATCCGCCCGTCGCCAGACTCCGTCCTC
This sequence comes from uncultured Rubrobacteraceae bacterium, assembly GCA_963800975.1. Lineage (GTDB taxonomy): Bacteria > Actinomycetota > Rubrobacteria > Rubrobacterales > Rubrobacteraceae > JALYGY01. Next base: position 151,273 of record CAWDDB010000012.1, read on the forward strand.
GCCGCGAAAGTGGCGCTCGACCCACCTCCGGTCCTGGGAGACGATAAGGTAGGCCTCGAGGCCGAGCATCCGCTTGTAGGCCGCGAGCTTCTCGCGCCGGTCCGTCGTCTCGGTACTGGAAGCGACGACCTCCGCCATGTACCCAGTATGACGAACCTCGCCAGGACCAAAACAGCCGAAACCCGAAGCCCGACTCCTGAAGCCTATTCCCGGCGGACCCGACCGGTCCGCTACTGCGGCGCTAACACGGACATCGGCTGCCAGGGTTATTGTACTTCTCGTCCTGGCGGTGTCGGTAGAACTCCCCGCGGCTCATCGGCGGTTTCTCCGGGTGGGTCGCCTCGTGGACCAGCAGGTACCGGTCGTAGGCGTTCTCGCCGGAGATCTCCTTCAAGTAATCCCACGCGTAGCGCAGGGGTTCGAGAATGGCTCTCATCCTCCCCTAGCTCCTCGCCCCGACGGGCTCGCGCTCGATCTCGTTGCCCTCGGAATCGAGGTTCGACTCCTGCCAGGGCGCCTCGCTCAGCTCCGGCTCCTTCGTGCCCCGGATCAGGCCGAACCACACGCGGGCGGCGTCCAGGATCACGATGATGATCGCCAGCGCGAAAAGGATGGTGAGGATACCGTCGATCGTCGAGTTGGTGATGATCTGCTGCACGTCGGCGGCGTTCGTGGCGTTGCCGTAAAGCTCGCCGTTGTTCGCCGCCTCGACGGCCGCGCTCCTCTGGGCAAAGAAGCCGAGGATGGGGTCTGGGGAGAAGATCTTCTGGTAGCTGGCCGTTAGCGTCACCGAGGCGTCCCACGCGAGGGGCAAGGCCGTCACCCACGCGTACCTGAGCTTGCCCATCTTGATCAGGATGGTGGTGGCGACGGTTAGCGCAACGGCTGCGAGGAGCTGGTTGGCTATCCCGAAGAGCGGGAAGAGCGTGTAGATGCCGCCCTGCGGGTCATTCACGCCGGCGTACAGGAAGTACCCCCAGGCCATGACTATGAGGGCGCTGGCGATGATGTTGCCAGGCAACCAGGAGGTGCGGGCGAACGGACGCCACACGTTGCCGACGAGGTCCTGGATCATGAACCGGCCGACCCTCGTCCCGGCGTCGACCGTGGTCAGGATGAACAACGCTTCGAACATGATGGCAAAGTGGTACCAGAACGCCTGCAACGCGGTGCCGCCGATAACGGCGGAGAAGATCGCCGATATGCCGACCGCGAGCGTCGGCGCGCCGCCGGTACGCCCGATGATGCTCTCCTCGCCCACGTTCTGCGCGGTCTGTTGCAGCGTCTCGGGGGAGACCGAGAAGCCGAAGCCGCTTACCGCCTGGGAGGCGGACTGCACGGTGTCGCCGAGGACCGTGGCCGGCGCGTTCATCGCGAAGTAGATGCCCGGGTCGAGGGTGGTCGCGGCGATCATGGCCATGACGGCGACGAAAGACTCCATGAGCATCGCCCCGTAGCCGATCACGCGCACCTGCGACTCTTTCTGTATGAGCTTGGGCGTGGTCCCCGACGCGATGAGCGAGTGGAAGCCCGAGAGCGCCCCGCACGCTATCGTGATGAACACGAATGGGAAGAGCGCGCCCGCGAAGACCGGGCCCTCGCCGTTGTAAGCGAACTCCGTGACCCTTGGCATCTGTATCGGCGGCAGGGTGAGCGCGATGCCGACGGCCAGCAGCAGGATGGTCCCGATCTTCATGAAGGTCGAGAGGTAATCTCGCGGCGCAAGGAGCACCCACACCGGAAGCACCGAGGCTATAAAGCCGTACGCAATGAGGGCGAAGGTGAGCTGGTTTGCGCTGAAGGTCCACGCTTCGGCGTACTGCGAGGACTCGGAGATCCAACCGCCACCGAAGATCGCCAGTATCAACAGCCCAACACCAATGATCGAGACCTCGAGCACCCGCCCTGGCCGCAAGAACCGCAGGTAAACCCCCATGAGGATGGCGATCGGGATGGTCATCGCGATGGAGAAGGAGCCCCACGGTGACTCTGCGAGCGCGAGGACCACGACGAGGGCTAGCACGGCGAGCAAGATGACCATGATCGAGAGCACCGCGACTAGCGCCGCCGCCCCTCCGATCGGCCCGATCTCCTCCCGCGCCATCTGGCCTAAAGACTTGCCGTCGCGCCGCATCGAGAAGAAGAGGATCGTCATGTCCTGAACCGCGCCGGCCAGGATGACTCCGACGATGATCCAGACGGTCCCGGGCAGGAAACCCATCTGAGCCGCGAGAACCGGCCCGACCAGGGGGCCCGCGCCCGCTATGGCAGCGAAGTGGTGCCCGAAGAGCACCCGCTTGTCCATCGGCTCGAAGTCGCGTCCGTTGTTGAGCCGCTCGGCGGGGGTGGCCCGCGAGTCGTCGGTCTCGAGCACCTTGTTCTGGATAAAGCGGGCGTAGAACCTGTAGGCTATCGCGTAGGAGGCTATCGCCGCGAAGAGCAGCCACCCGGCGTTTACCGTCTCCCCGCGGCCGAGCGCCAGCATCCCCCAGCACACGGCCCCAACGATGGCGACGAGTACCCAGACGCCGTACCGGCCGAGACGGTTCCCCATAAAACCCTCCTACCTTCCCCTGAGCTTTCCTGAAGCTTCGAGAAGCATGCTAGCACAACGAATTACCGTATTGCATGGAGCAGAACGGGCCACGAGAAACGGGTCATATTCCTTTGAACACGCGCAGTTTACGTTCAGGGTCTTCCCCTTCCGCCACAACCTCGACCGCCGCAACGCTCGGGGCAGCCTACCGGTAGAAATACCCTGATGGCAGCTTGCGTAATCCGCGGTTCTATCAGCCTCCGCGGGTCTTCAGGTGGGCGAGCAGCAGACGAAACTGGGAATCGGGATCTTCGAGGCCCTTGGATTCCTCGGCGTGCCCGGCAAGCGCCAGGTCCACGGCCCCGTGGCTGGTCGCGTACATGAGCGCGGCCAGCTTTACGGGATCCCCCGCCGGCAACTCGCCCGCTTCCTGGCAATCCACGATGGCCCCGACGAACCGCTCGTAGATGGCGTGGGCCGCCTCGTGCACCTCAGGATGCTTGCTGCCCTGCATCCTCTCCCCGAACATCAGGCGGTAACGGTGCGGGCTGGCCAGCGCGAAGCGCGCGTATGCCGACCCGATCTCCTGCAAGCGAGAGATCGGATCCTCACCCACCCCACCCTCGGCCTCGAACATCTCCCGCCCGAGACGATCGAAGTAGCCAGCCGCGAGTACGGACAACAACTCCTCCTTGTCCGCGAAGTGCTTGTACGGTGCCTGTCTGGATACCCCAGCCCGCTCCCCAACTGCCCGCAGCGTCACCGTCCCTATGCCACCGTCCTCAAGCAGCCCCGCAGCAGCCCCGAGCAGCGCCGACCTCGTGTCCGTGCTCCCTCGCATCTCAACCAAGAGATTACAGAAGAAGGTTGACAACGTCAACTTCAGCGACTATGGTTCGGTTGACAACGTCAACCAGACGCCGGTTCGAGGCGGGTTGAGGGCTAGGGCTCTAGCCGAGGGGCTCTGGCGGGTCGGCATCGAGGCTTGTGGGCTGACGGCGCAGGACCGAGAAAACGGGAAAGGAGATCGGGCATGAAATCCATCGTCATAACCGGCGTATCTTCGGGGATCGGCTACGGCGCGGCTAAAGAGTTCGTGCGCCACGGTTACCGGGTCTTCGGGAGCGTGCGCAAGGAGGAGGACGCGGGGAGGCTCTCGGCGGAGCTCGGTTCCGGCTTTACCCCGCTCGTCTTCGACGTCACGGACCGGGAGGCCGTGCTCGCGGGTGCGGAGGAGGTGGGGGAGGCCGTAGGCGAGGTTGGGCTGGTAGGTCTCGTGAACAACGCCGGCACGGCCATCGGGGGCCCGCTCATGCTGCAGCCTCTGGAGGAGGTGCGGACGCACTTCGAGATCAACGTGTTGGGTTTGGTGTCGGTAACTCAGGCATTCCTGCCTTTGCTGGGGGCGAAGAAGCCTCGGACGCGCGCGCCGGGGAAGATACTCAACATAAGCTCTACGGGCGGCAAGGTAGCCATGCCCTTTATCGGGGCCTACGCGGGTACCAAGCACGCCGTCGAGGGCATCTCGGATTCCCTCAGGAGGGAGTTGATCCCTTACGGCATCGACGTCATCGTCGTCGAGCCCGGTGCGGTGAGGACAGAGATCTGGGGCAAGGGCGCCTCGCAGATCGGGAGGTACGCCGACACCGACTACGCAGAATCCGTCTCCAATTTCGGCGAGTACGCTCAGAGGCTCGCCAAGGACGGGTTCACTTCGGAGGAGTTAGGCCGGTTCATCCACGGGGTCTTCGAGAAGAGGAGGCCGAGGACAAGGTACGCGTTCGTGCCAGGCAAGTTAGCCCACTTCACGGTTCCGAGGCTCCTGCCGGACCGGTGGCTGGACCGGCTCGTCGCGAGGAACGTGGGTCTCACCTGAGGCGGCCGGTTTTCGGTTGCTACGGGCGTTGGGAGAGTAGGCGCGGGGCCGTCAGGCAGACGAGGAGGACGAGGACCGCGCAGATGATCGTGGGATAAACAAAGACCTCGAGGGGCGAGATCCCGGCCCCGAGACCGAAGACCACCTTCAGGGCGTCGCTCGCGTAGGCGAAGGGGACGAAGTCCCGCAATACGGAGAGCACGCCGGTCGGATTCTGGTTGCGGAAGAAGCCGGAGATGTAGATCAGGGGGAACAGGATCGCCGTCGCGTACAGCAGCACGTCCGCCGGCGAGGACGTGAAGTTGGCGATAAAGACGCCGATGCAGTTCGCGGTCACGAGGGTCGCGATCACCGCGAACGTCGCGGCGACGACCCAGATGAGGGGAACGGGGTGCAAGGCGTACACGACCACCAGCGCCGGCAGGAGCTGCAGGAAGTCCAGGACGGCGTTGACGGCCAGTATCTCGAAGACGACGCGGTAGGGCGAGAGCGGGGTGAGGGCGAGGCGCGCGAGTATGCCGTCATTCAGGTCGCTGGTAAGGCTCTCGCCGGCCCCGAACGTGCCGGCCATGATCGCCACTATCCCGACCACCGCCGCGGCGTACTGGGCCGGGATGCCGCTCGCGGCGACGGGACCGATAATGGCCAGCGGATAGAGCATCTTTATGACGAGGGAGAACCGCTTGCCGAAAAAGAGCGCCACGTCCTTCTTCCAGTAGGTGTCCGGGGGATTAAGCCTCATCGGGCCTCAGCGCCTCCCCCGTAACCTTGACGAAGACGTCCTCGAGGTTCGGGCGCCGCACCGCGAGATCCGCGATATCCCCTCCGGCGTCGACGATGCCCGCCACCACGTCGGCGACGAGTCCTGGCCTGTCCGCGCAATGAACCACGAGGTTCTTGCCCTCGGTGGCGACCCGCTCCACCCCCGCGATCCTCGCGACCGGTGCGTACTCAACCGGGTTGCGGAGCGTCGCCACGATGCGCTTCACGCCTCTCAAGTAAGAGACGAGTTCCTCCGGCGTCCCCTCGGCAACCACCTTGCCCCTGTAGAGAAAGGCGACGCGGTCGCAGAGCGCTTCTACCTCGTCGACCTGGTTGCTCGCGAGCACGATGGCCGCGCCCGCGGCCGCCAGCTCCCGGATCATGCCCTGGTAGGCAAGCTGCGAGGTGTAGTCCAGGCCCAGCGATGGCTCGTCGAGGAGAAGCAACCGCGGTCCGTGCGCCAAGGCCTCGATGAGCGCGAGCTTCTTGCCCATTCCGTAGGAGTAGGTCTTCGCGGGGTCGTCCCTGTACTCCGCGAGCTCGAAGTAGTCGAACAGCTGCGCGAGGACGTCGTTCGCTTTCTCTTCCTCCATCCCGTACGCGCGGGCGAAGAGATAAGCGTTGGCCCACCCTGAGAGGTCCCCGTAGTGGGTCGGACGGTCGACCACGAGCCCGAGCCCGGCCCGAACCCTCCGCTTCTGGGCGAGTCCATCCGTCCCACCGACGTGGTAGGTGCCGGAGTCTGGGATGAGGGCCGTGGAGAGGACCCGGAGAAGCGTGCTCTTTCCCGAGCCGTTAGGTCCGACGAGGCCGAAGATCTCGCCCTCGCCCACCGATAGGCTCACGTCCGTGACGCCGCGGCCGCTTGACCTGTACAGGCGGGTTATGTTCTTTGCTTCGAGCGTGGCGTCTCCCGGCTTGCCTACGACACTCTGAGGCGACACCCATTCTAATGGCGTTTCGCGAAGCCGGTTGTTAGGCGCATCACCCCGACGACATGTCTCGCTCCCCGATTCTCGACGGCGAGCAAGGACGCTTCACCAAGCGATCCACCCGACGCACCCAGCCTCAGACGCGTTCCAGCCTCCTCGACTTTGGGCTATAGTGTGTTTGCAAGTAGAAGAGCAAGAGGTCGCCAACCAATGCCTTCGTGCGGAGGCCATCGAGAGCCCATGGAGACGGACCGCCCTTCCCAGCACCAACCCACCGCGACCATCGAAGCTGGCTACGAAGCCCTGGCCCGAGGAGCCTGGGAGGAGGCGCGCTCCGCGTTCGAGGACGCCACGAGAGTGGAGGAGTCGCCCGAGGCTCTTGAGGGCCTGGCTGTGGCGGCGTGGTGGCTCGAAGATGCCCGGACCACGACGGATGCTCGCAGGCGCGCCTACCGTCTGTATCGCGAGGCGGGTGACCAGCAGGGCGCGGCCCGGATCGCTATCGGGCTTTCGACGGATCACTTCTTCGAAGGCGAGGGGGCCGTAGCCCGCGGATGGGTCCAGCGGGCCCACCGTCTGCTGGAGGGTCTGGATCCTAGCTCGGAATGCGGCTGGCTCGCGATCTGGGAGGCGCACATGGCGCTGGACATCGACCACGACTCCGCCGCCGCGGAGAGGCTCGCCGGCGAGGCGGTCGCGTTAGGCAAGTCGCTTGGCGATTTCGACCTCGAGATGCTGGGGATCGCCTACCTGGGCCTCGCGATGGTGAACCGGGGAATGATTGTCGAGGGCATGCGCTGCCTCGATGAGGCCACGACGGCGGCGATGTCAGGCGAGATAAGCGACATAGACGCGACCGCCACGGTTTGCTGCTGTCTGCTCTACGCGTGCGAGCGCGTGCGCGACTACGCGCGCGCCGCGGAGTGGTGCGCGCGGCTGAAAGAGTTCTGCGAGCGCTTCTCGTATGAGTGGATGTTGGCCTTCTGCCGAGTCCACTACGCTGGCACGCTTATGTGGCGCGGCGCCTGGGCCGAGGCCGAGGTCGAGCTGGAGGCCTCCACCCGCGCGCTCAAACGGGCCCGTCCCGCCCAGGCCGCCGAAGCGCTCGTGCATCTCGCGGAGCTCCGTTGCCGGCAAGGCCGCTTCGAAGAAGCGGAGGTATTGCTCCTGCAAGCCGAGTCAGACCCGTTCCGGATGATGGGGAGCATCCCAGCATGTCTCGTCCGCGCCGAATTGGCGCTCGACCTCGACGAACCGGAGAACGCCCTCGACCTGGCGGAGCGCTTCCTCAGGGCCATCGCGGACGAGGACCGGATGGAGCGCGTGGCCGCCTTAGAGGTGCTCGTTCGTGCCCGGCTCGCGACAGGACGGCACGATCAGGCGCAGGAGGCGATGGAGGAGCTTCGCTCGATGGCAACCGAGATCAACACCGGTCCGATGCGAGGATCAGCCCGCTTCGCGGAGGGCCTGATCTCGGCGGCAAAAGCGGACCACGAGACGGCGAAGCAATGCCTGGAGGACGCCGTAGGCCTGTTCGAGCGCAGCGGCGCGCCGTTCGAGGCGGCTCGCGCGCGCCTCGAACTCGCTCGCTGCCTGTTCTCCCTCGACCGGCCGGACGCCGCGGAGTTACAGGCTCGAAACGCATCGGAATCGTTCCAGGGGTTGGGAGCAATCCCCGAGGCCAAACGCACAGAAGCTCTATTGATGGAGATCACTCCCCGCACGCGGGCCGGCGCGTTACCCGATCTGGCCGGTCTCTCGCGGCGGGAAGTGGAGGTCCTTCGCTTGGTCGCACAGGGTTTGAGCAACGGAGAGATCGCCACCCGTCTCACTTTGAGCGAACACACGGTACACCGCCACGTTACCAACATCCTGCGCAAGCTGGATCTGCCATCCCGCACGGCTGCTGCGGCGTACGCGTTCCGCAACAGCTTGCTCTGATAGTACGGGCGGATCAATAGCCAGAATTGGCTATACCTTGTCCTTTCGAAGATAGCCACATCTGGCGAAGTAGCGAGCGCAGCCGATCCTTAACCTCTTGCCAGGTGCACCTCGAGTGAACGCAAGGTTTCGGGAAGGAGCGATGGTGTCATGCCGGATGCCACGATTTCGACCCCGGCGGGGTCGGATGTCGAAGGTCTGATAGCGAAATCGGAGGCATTGACCTGGATGTGATTCCGGAGCGACACCCCAGTCCAATCCGAACGCTGTAAATGGGGCGAACGCCCGATGCTGCCTCGGCTGCAGCCTGCCACAGTGACTCAACCAGACCATCCGCGAGCGATGGTGGAAACGAGGACGCATGACAGTGGACAACATCGCCTTGCGCGGCGAACTAATCCGTCCTGAGGATGAGGGCTACCACGACGCGCGCCGGGTTTGGAACGCCATGATCGACCGGCGACCGGCGCTCATCGCCCGCTGCGCCGGCGCGGCCGACGTGATCTCTGCCGTGAACCTCGCCCGCGAGCGCGAGATGCTCGTCTCGATCCGCGGCGGCGGTCACAACGTCGCGGGCAACGCGGTCTGCGACGACGGCCTGATGATCGACCTCTCCCCTATGAAGGGCATCCGGGTCGATCCTGCCGCGATGACGGCGCGCGCCGAGCCTGGCGTCGTCTGGGCCGAGTTCGACCGCGAGACCCAGGCGTTCGGCCTGGCGACCACCGGCGGCCTCGTGGGGAGCACGGGCATCGCCGGCTACACCCTGGGTGGCGGCTACGGCTGGCTACAGAGCAAGCACGGCCTCGCCTGCGACAACCTGCTCTCGGCCGATGTCGTGACCGCCGATGGACGCCTGTTGCGGGCCAGCGCCGAGGAGAACTCGGATCTCTTCTGGGCGCTGCGTGGTGGCGGGGGCAACTTCGGCGTCGTCACCTCCTATGAGTACCGGCTTCACCCGCTCGGAGAGGTGCTCGCGGGGATTGTGGTCCATCCGGTAGCTCGCGCTCCCGAGGTGCTTCGCTTCTACCGGGAGTTCACCGCCGACGCGCCCGACGAGTTGACGATCGAGGCCGGCTTCGCTACCGACCCGGAAGACGGAAGCAGCCTGATCTGCCTCGTCCTCTGCTACTCTGGGGATGTCGTCGAGGGCGAGCGCGTCATCGAGCCGGTCCGGAAGTTCGGCCCGCCGATCGCCGACATGATCTCTCGGATGCCGTACACGGCGCTGCAGTCGATGTTCGATGAGGCACTACCGCCCGGTCGCCACAACTACTGGAAGTCGAGCTGGCTCGGCGAGGCGAGCGACGAAGCGCTCGATACCATCGTGCAGCATGCCTCGGCGATGGCCTCGCCGTACTCGATGGTCTTCCTCCAGCACTTCCACGGCGCCTACAGCCGGGTAGGCGCCCACGAGACCGCCTACCCGCACCGGGATCCCTCCTACAACCTGCTCATCTTCGCGAGCTGGACCGACCCGGCGGAGTCGGAGCACGTCGGGTGGGCGCGGGAACTCTTCCGAGCCATGCAACCGCACGCCGCTGGCAAGGTCTTCCCGAACTTCCTGGGCCAGGACGAGGATGCCCAGCGGGTCCGCAGCGCCTACGGCGAGAACTACGAGCGGCTGCTCGAGGTGAAGAACAGGTACGACCCGACCAACTTCTTCCGCATGAACCAGAACATACAACAGGGTCGCCCCGGATCGGAGAAGGTTGGAGCTTAGTGCATGGTCAAGCGACCTCCTGGGGAACAGAGAGATGCTCGTAATGCGGACAACCGAAGTCCCCATAGACCGTCTTGGCACCCTTCTCGCACAGTTCCAGGCAACTTTGCCTACCCTAGGCTCTCCGGAGATTAGGTAAGGCTACCGACGCGGTGGGTGCTTGTCCTGATTAGGATGTGGATGGTGCCGAGATCACGGAGCTATGGGAAGGAGAGATCGATGAGGAGCAGAATGGCACGCAGTATCTTCTTCGGAGCGCTGCGGGTGGGCAGGGCGACGATGATCACCGTTCTCCTGGCGGGCGTGTTCGCAGTCGTCTTTGGCGCCGCGACCACGGCCCTGGCCGCCGCTCCCGGAGATCCCCTCAGGCTGGGCCGGGTCAACGCCATCGACGCGCTCACCAGAGTCGTCGGTGTAGAGCCGGGCGCGCTTGTAACGGTGGATAACAACAGCCCAGCGGCCGCGGCGCGGGCTCTGGATCTGAGGGTCGAGCCGAACAGGGCGCCCCTGACGGTAAACGCAAACGCGGGAAAGGCAACCAACCTCGACGCCGATCAGCTGGACGGACGAAACGCCGAGTGCCCGGTCGGGACCCAGTTCTTCCTCGGCGCCTGCTGGGAAGAGGAACGTCGGCCCCAGACCAGCATCAGCACCGTGTTCAACGCCATGAGCGACTGTGGCGACGAGGGCCGCTACCTTCCGCACGCGCTGGAGTCTAGAGAGTACGCCAGGGAGTTCAGGGGCCTCAGCGACGCCGACGTCCTGGAATGGACCCAGACCGTCTTCAGCGAGGACGGCCTGGGGACCTCGGGGTTCGCGGTCAGTCGCCTGGGTGGCATCGCTATCGAGGACAACCAGGCTCTTCACCCATACCGTTGCGTGGCACCGCTCGTCAGCTGAGAGCCCCCGATGCAGGCAGCCGCACAGACCGGCGCCAGTCCAGGGAAAGGAGCAAGAGCATCATGCCAGACGTCCCGATCGCGGCCCGACGGCATCGGATCACGAGGCCATTAGATTCGACGCGCCAGAGGCTAATCGCGTCAGCCGCGAAACAGCAGCGAGCGGTAATCCACTAACGGGCGGGGCCGCCCTCGAGGGAGAGAGAATGATCTCAACGAAGACAGAGCATCAGCGAGAGGCGAAGGGAAGGGCGCTTGCGTCGGGCTTGTTGCTGGCGGTGTTCCTGATCGCACAGGTGCTGCTCGGTGCCGGGCCTGCGCACGCCGCGACCTTCGCCGTCGGCTCCACATCCACCGCGGGGGACGCGAACCTCTCAGATAACACGTGCGATGCGAACCCGCTGCCGAACGTGACGATCTGCACGCTACCGGCGGCCATCCAGGAGGCCAACCAACTCTCCACGGGGGACACCATAAACTTCGCCATCCCCGGCAACGGACCGCACACCATTGCGCTGACCAACGAGTTGCCCAGGATCACCAAGCCCGTGACCATAAACGGGTACTCCCAGGGCGACAGCACGCCTGCCAGGACGGCGGACGATGCCACGCCGAACACGGCCCAAACCGGCACCAACGCCGTCCTCAAGATCGAGCTTCGCGGGCCGACCGTAGGCTCCGGCTCCATAGACGGGTTGGACATAGACGCCTCAGACGTCGTCGTAAGGGGGCTGGTCATCGACAACTGCAGCGACGACGGCATCGAAATCTCCGGGACTAACGCCGTGATCGCGGGCAACTTCATCGGCACCGACCCCGACGGCGATGGCAGTCTGGGCAACCGCCTCGACGGCGTTAACGTCGCCTTCACGGGTGACGACGCCACCATCGGGGGTACCGCACCACAGGCGCGCAACCTCATCTCCGGCAACACCGGCACCGGCGTCGACGTCGCAAATGCTACGGGCGCAAATGTGCTGGGCAATCTCATCGGCACGGACAGGACCGGGAGATCGCCGTTGGGCAACGCCTTCCAGGGCGTGAGGCTAGGCGACTCCGGCCACACCGTGGGTGGCGATGTCGCCAACACCATCGCCTTCAACGGCGGAAACGGGGTACAGGTCTTTGGTACTGGCAACCGCATCCTCTCCAACTCCATCTTCCGCAATGATCTGAATGGGGTAGAAATCTTCAACGGCACCGGCAACCGCATCCTCCGCAACTCGATCTCCTTCAACGGCGCTCTGGGCATAGACCTGGGGGCCGACGGCGTCACCGCTAACGACCCCAGAGACCCCGACACCGGAGCAAACAACCTGCAGAACCGCCCCGTTATCACCTCGGCCGTTACAACCGGCGGTTCGACGACCATCAGGGGGAGGCTCAACAGCACCCCCAGGAGGACCTTCAACATCCAGTTCTTCGCCACTTGCTGCGAGGGCGAACCCTTCCTGGTAGGGCAGAAGCAGGTAACGACCAGCAAGCGAGGCGCTGTCTCCTTCGTTTTCGTTCCCGACCAGGCGGTCGTCGACGGGAGCGGGATGGTAGCCACTGCCACGAATGCCGGCAACACATCCGAGTTCTCGAATACCGCGACCGTGAACTAGCCCCGAGGGAGCACCAAGCGAAGAACAGATGCCCGGACAGTCGTCACAGAGTCCAACCGTCGAAAGGAAGTTAGCGACGTACACGAAACAGCGCAGCGTTGACCATCGGTCAGAAGATGAGTACAACCAGAGGCGTGAGGAGAACGAGGAGGCAGAGATGACCGAAACCCAGACGTCCGTGCTGGACGTATACCGCATGACCAACAAACTGGAGGACGCGCTCCTCGATGTGATCGTCACAAGACTCGAAGCCCGTGGAAAGCACCGGTTCTTCCAGAACGTGTTGCGAGAGTACCTGGACGCGATGGACATCGATTCGGCGCACACCGTGCTCGATATGGGTTGTGGGACAGGAGTCGCGGCACGTGCCATTGCCCGGCGAGCGGGTTTTTCGGGCAAGGTTACAGGAATCGACCTCAGCCCGTATCTGGCGAAAGCGGCGCAGCGCCTGGCGGATGAAGAAGGGCTAAGCGGGCAGGTCGAGTTTCGCTCCGGTGATACGCAAAGTCTCGATACTCCCGATGGGGAATTCGATGCCGTGGTAGCTCACACGCTGGTGAGCCACCTGGAAGAGCCGTTGGCGATGCTCGAGAAAGCGCGAAGGATCGTCAAGCCGGGCGGGCTGATCACCATCTTCGATGGCGATTACGCGTCGCTGACCTTTGCACTAGACGACCCGGCACAGGGCAGAAGGTACGACGAAGCCCTCATCAATGGGCTGGTGACCAGTCCTCGGGTCATGAGACAAATGCCGCGCTTGCTCCGCCGAGCCGGTCTGGAGATGGTCGAGATGTTCCCGTACTTGATGGCGGAGGCGGGAGAGGGCGATTTCTGGATCTCCGCCATCGATTCGTTCGAGAAACTGGCGCCGAAGTCGGGAACAATGACCGATGCGGAGGCCACCAGGTGGGCAAACGCGCTGCGCAATGACTCCGAAGAAGGCGTGTTCTTCGGGGCGAGCAATTACTACGCCTACATCGCAAAACGACCCGAGTAAGGTCTGCCGGTAAGGGGATGAGGTCGAATAGCGGTGACGAGCGAGTGTGTGTGGGGCCTGCGGTGGGCCAACGGCGATGTTCCTGGGCATCGCCCGGAACGCGGTCTGGGGTGAAACGACGGGCAAGGCAGCCGAAGAACGCGTAAAGCAGATTATCGTGGTCAACGAGTCACTCGAACTGCCCAGGGGCAAACTGGCCGCACAGGTTGCTCACGCAGCCGTAGCCGCGTTTCTCGAAGCTGATGAGGTGGCGAAGGGGCTTTGGTTAACAACCGGGATGCCCAAAGTGGTTCTGAAAAGTGCGGGTGCCGGGGAGCTGAGACGGCTCGAGAACGAGGCCAGAGATCGCGGTATTCCGGCTTGCCTCATCACCGACGCAGGCAGAACCGTGTTGCCTGCGGGAACGATCACGTGTCTAGGGCTTGGGCCGGCCCCAGCAACAGCGTTGGACGAATTGACGGGGGAGCTGAAGCTCGTGCGGTGAAGGAGCGGCCAAGACATCGAGGGAAGCTCGCGTCCCTCGGTAAGCAATGTTGGGCCGCCTTTGAACGAAGCAATCAGCGAGGAGGTAAGCAATGAAACGGATGGATCGGGCATCCCTCGACGGCGTCGAGCTCGAGTACGAAGTTCGGGGTTTGGGGGACCCGGTGGTGCTGGTTCCCGCCGGCTGCTGCGCAGATTTCTTCTTGCCTCTCATGCAGGAGCCAGCCCTCACCGATCGTTACCGCGTGCTCAACTATCACCGTGTCGGTTATGCGGGCAGCAGCCGCCTGTCGGGTCCGGTCAGCATCGAGGACCAGGCCGCTCACTGCCGGGCATTGATGCGCCACCTCGGTTTCGAGCGGGCGCACGTCGTCGGTCACTCCAGCGGCGCGATGATCGCCCTGCAGCTGGCTCTGGATGCACCGGAAACGGTGCAGACCCTCGCCCTGCTGGAATCGGCCCGGCCGGCGATGCCGGGCGAGATCGAGTCCGAGTTCCTCGAGGCCGTAGTCCAGCCCACCTTCCAGCGGTACGGCTCGGGCGACAAGGCGGGGGCCGTCGACTCCTGGATGCGGGGGGTCTGCGGGCCGGATTATGAGGCCGAGCTGGAGCGAGCCCTACCCGGCGCATTCGACCGGGCCGTGGCCGACGCGGATACCTTCTTCGGTCAGGAACTGCCCGCGGTGCGTGAGTGGTCGTTTGGCCGGGAGGACGCGAGCCGCGTCACCCAACCAGTACTTGCCGTTCTGGGCGAGAAGACGGGGGAGGTGGCAGCCACGTTCGGCGAGCGGCGCGAGTTGTTGCTCGAGTGGCTGCCGAACATCGAGCCTTTCGACCTACCGGGCGCAACCCATCTGCTCCAAGTGCAGAATCCCCGTGGGATGGCGGAGGGACTGGCAAGCTTCTTCGCACGTCACCCGATCCTGGCAACCGTGTGATGCCGACGATCGCCGCGGGCCCTGTGGAGTTGTACTACGAGGTCAGGGGCAGCGGACCGCCGGTGCTGTTCGTCATGGGGGCAACGGGTGACGCCGGGCACTTCACGAAGGTAGCCGAGGTGCTCGCCGACGAGTTCACGGTCGTCACCTACGACCGGCGCGGCAACTCGCGCAGCCCGCGTCCGCCGGGGTGGAACGCGACTTCGATGGAGGAGCAGGCGGGCGACGCGGCGGCGCTACTGCACGCGCTCGAGCTGTCTCCCGCCGCGGTCTTCGGCACCAGCAGCGGCGGGCTCATCGCGCTGTGCCTGGTGATCCGGCACCCCGAGGTCGTTCGAGCGGCGATCCTGCACGAGACGGGGCTGTACCCCGTGCTCGAGCGGCCCGAGGACTTCGAGGCGCTGATCGGGCCTGTCGTTCGGGAAGGTATGGCTGCGGGCGGTCCTCCCGTGGCTGTCGAGCGGTTCTGGCGCTTCGTGTCCGGTGATGCGAACTGGGAGGCTCTGGATCCGGGCCTGCGCGAGCGGATGCGTAACAACGGCGAAATCCTCTTCGACGTCGAGCGTCCGGCGTACGCGAGCTTCCGGCCCGACGCCACGACGCTCGCGGCGGTCGAGGCGCCCGTACAGGTACTGGCGAGCGAGCAGAGCCCGCAGGCCTTTGCCGAGATCGCCGGGTGGTTGGCCGAGCGCCTCGGCGTGGAGGTGACGTACACGCCGGGCACGCACACTCCCTACCTCGACCACCCGCATGAGTTGGCCCGCACGATCCGGCCTTTCCTGAGGCGCGTTAGCCCCGCGCGTTGAGTTTCAGAGCTCGCCGCGCCGGGCGCAGTACTGCCGTAGCCCTTCTTCGCCCTGACTCATGACGCTGTCGTGGCTGTGGCGGTACACCCGCTCCGCGGCGTAGCCGAGGAGGTTGAGGGCGGGATTGGTTACCCGCACGTACCAGTTGAAGGTCACGCGGGTGCCGCCAGGTGTATCGTCGAAGAGTGTCTCGAGCACGCCGGTCAGGTCTCCCGTAACAACTTCGCGCAGCCGGCGCCCGGGCTCCACGTCGGTGTAGACGCAGTGGATCTCGAACGGTGGAGCAACACGGGCAACCGCGGGCGCCTGGTGGACGCTGAAGTCGACGGTGCTGCCCACCCGCAACACGTCGTCCCCGCCGTTCTCGACCAACTCCATGGGAGACCACCACTCGCGCACGGCACTCCGTGAGGTCAGAGCCTCGTAGACAACGGGAAGCGGCGCGGGCACGCTCCACTCGGTACGCCAATCATAGGTCTTTACCAGACGGCCGCCCACCAGCAACCCGATCCCAAGCCCCAAGGCACCGGCGATCCCATACCGTCTCATCGGGCGACCTCCCCGGACGCTGTTCGCATGTCGGGCTCACGACATCTGCGTTCGGATTATCCAGCAATCGGGAGCTCTGCTCAACGTCGCCGGCCTCACGCGCTACGGTAGAATGCGGGGGCGAGAATTCCTGAAGAGAGGTGTGATTTGACTGAGCAGCGGATCACGTGGGATCCCGAGGCCGATAGGCGCATAAGGCGCAGCCCCTTTCTCATGCGCCGCTTCATCCGTAAGCGAATAGAGGAGCGGGTGGCCTCACGGGGGCGGGATCACGTCACCGAGGCCGACGTGGACGAGAGCGCCAGCATGTACCGCCAGTATCGCTTCAAGTAGGTTTCGCCAGCCCGGGGACAGATACCCAAGACCGGGCGTAGGGGCGCTTCGCGAAGCGCCCCTACCCGCGAAGCGCCCCAAAAAATATCCGGGCCGGCGAGGCCGCTCTATCAAAGCGAACGGTCACCGACCCGGTCCGCGGGATCCAGGTCCCGCGAAGAGTTGTCGAAACTACCGGTCCATCGGACTCTTCCCTCCTAGTAGGGGTTCAACAACTCCACCAACATCGTACCACTTATGACGAGCATCGTGCTACATCTTTTGGATCAATTTGTGTCCGATTCCTCGATCGTGTACCACACCATGTGGTCCCGCCCGATCCGCATCCGCCGCTCAGCGGGCCGAGCTTGAGGCGGTGCTGGAAGCGGAGGCTGCGGCTGAAGTCGTGGCGGAGCTAGTGGCCGAGGAAGGTTCGATCTCCTCGAACTCGGGGCCGAGGGACGCGGAGTAGACCTTGCGCAGGGCCCTGTCGCCGCCGCCGTCTGCGGTAAGAAAGTTGGGCTGTGCGACGTCCAGGAGGATATGAGGGACGGCGCGCATCTGGATCACGCGGTCCCCGTAAAGCGTGACCTCGGCGAAGATGCCGGTCGAGGTCTCCTCGGACCAGGACTGGTCGAGCAGGAAGTTGCCGACGCCGTAGAAGATCGGCTTGCCATTGTAGACCTCGACGCCCTTGGGCCAGTGGGCGTGCCCACCGACGAAAATGTCGGCACCCGCGTCCACGGCCGCGTGCGCGAACTCAACCTGCCAAGGCTCGGGGGTGGCCGTGTACTCGACCCCCCAGTGCGGAGAGACGACAACGACGTCCACCTTCTCGCGCAGCTTCTCCACGTCTTCCCTCATCACGTCCTCCCGGGTCGGGGCCGAACCGGGTGAAGACTCCGTCGCCCACGCCCAGTCGTATGAGGGCACGCCGAGGTAGGAGAGGACACCCACCTTCGTCCCGCCGAGGGAGAAGATCATGGGCTCGCGCGCCTGCGCGAGGTCCATTCCGGCCCCGGCGTGGGCAATGCCGGCCTCATCCAGATGCGCCATGGTCTCTTCCAGCCCCGAGAAGCCGGCGTCCAGGATGTGGTTGTTGCCGAGGGTCACGCCGTCTATGCCGGCGTCCTTCAGGACGGGGAGCAGCCTGAGGTCGCCGGTGAAGGTCGTCGCCTCCGGGTGGTAGACGGCAGCCCTTATGACCGGGTTCTCGAGGTTGGCCAGCGTCAGGTCGGCGCCCGTCAGGTAATCCCGGACTGCCCCCGCTTCCCCGGTGCGCACGGCCGTGAACTGGTGGATCGTCCCCGTCTCCGAGTAATCGCTCGGCTCGGGCACGCGGCTCGTCACGGCCGCGTAGCCCCCGTCCAGCGGGAAGTCCAGGCCCATGCCCTGTTGGATCACCATGTAGTTCTGACCGCGATCCAGCACGATGTCGCCGCCCACCACCACGCGCCGCAGCTCCTCGGGGTCAGGCCCCGGCGCCGACCCGGGGCTCAGCGCGTAGTCCTCCGGCGCCTCCCCCGGCACCAGAAGCGACTCGCCGTCCACCGCCAGCGCCCTGACCCGAGGCCCGACCTCGTCCCACGGTACGAGCCCCGTAGCGTCGGGATCGCGGCTAACGCGGTCGATGACCTCGTCGGCCGCGTCGAACGTCTCGAAGCCGGAGCCGCCGAGAAGCTGTGCGGCCAGCTCCCGCGACCCGCTCGGGACCGCCAGCTCGCGATCCTGCGCGAGCTCCTCCTTGCTTACGCTCTCCCGGGTCGAGGTGAGGTGGGCGATGGGCACCAGGGGCCTGTCTGGCTCCGGTTGGCTCGCGTCCTCCGGGGCCTCACCTGGTTGGGCTCCAGCGCCGCGATCCTCGCGAACCCCGCTCGCCTGTCCGTTCCCACCAGCCTCTTCCTCCGGGTCTTCGGAGGAGCAGGAGACGAGCAGCAGGGCCAGGGAAGCCAGGATGGCCAACACCACAACCGCCGATGCGTAGCGCGTCCTCTTCACCGAGGTTACTCTCCCTTACCGGGTCCCGATAGCGCGCCCAACTCTAGCAGGGCCGACATCGAGAATCTCCTAGGCGCCTGCCAGGAGCGTGTAGAGGACGTAGAGGGTGAAGCACCCGCCAAGGATCAGGCCGCCGGCGGCGACGACGAGATAGGTCGCCGCCTGGGGGATGAACTCGCCGCGGGCGATCCTGCGCCGGTTGCGCAGGAACTGCACCGTCCCGAGCACGAGCGACAGACACCCGAGGAGCGCGAGGGATGCTCCCAGCAACCCGGAGAGCTCGTCGGGGCTCCCGGACTCGACGCTAACGAAGGACCCAGCGCGCTCGACCACGATGCCAAGGGAGATCAGGCCCACCCCGGTCCTTACCCACGCGAGGACCGTTCGCTCGTTGGCCAGGTGCTCCCGTACCTCCGTACCGCTTTCCCCGCCGGATCTGTCCCGATCTTTTTCCACCCCCTCAGTTTAGGACACCTTCCTGGCCCCCGGGAGGCCACGGCGTGATCCGAAAGGATCCACCCGCATAGTCCGGATTCGGCCTCTACCGATCACCCTTAGGTCCACGGGACTAGAGAAACCGGTACCGCCGCCCCATGCGTTTGCTCGCGGGCCGGCTTATAGTTTGCGTACGGTGGCGAGACTGCCCGCTGGCGCGAGAGTGGTAGAGAACCGCAGGAGACGAACGGTGAGCGACACAAACACCGAAAACCAAGACCGGACCGTGCTGTCGCGGTCGTACCTGGCCTCGCTTCCCGAGCGCACCGCTCGGGCCGGAGCCGCGCTGACGGGCGGGCTAGTGTACGAGGCGAGCGAGGTGGTGCTGCCGCTCGCGGTTCGTCGATCCAAGCTTTACCAGGCGATAGTCGGCCGGTTGTTGCGCATCACGATCGAGCTGGTGGGCGGTGTGGAAGGCGTCTACCCGTCCGAGGAGATGTCCGCGCGGGAGCTGCTCATACGCAAGACGGCCGGAAACGTGGTCGAGGTGAGCAGCTTCCTGGCGGTCGGCTGGTCGCCGCTCTGGCTCCTGGCGGGGGCTTCCGACCTGGTCGGGGGCACGAAGGCGTACCTGCGCGAGCTGGTGGCCGAGTTACGAGACGCGGGTGTGCTAGCGGCGGACGCCGAGGTGGCGTCTTTCGAGGAGCTGCTGACGACGCTAGAGGGCACATCCGGCACCCTGGCCGACACCGTGGACGTGCCCCCGCTCGACGTCGCCAGCCTGCGCACCTCGTGGCGAGAGCTAAGGCGGCAGACGGCGGATCTGCCGAACGCGGCCGGTATGGAGAGGATCTTCGCCGAGCTGCGGCTTGCGGCCAGGCAGGAGGATCGCTCGATGCTGGAGATCTCCTCCATGGTCGCGCTCGGCGCGGTGCGCGCTGGAGTCAGGCTGGGAAACGCCCACATCTTCGACTACTACCGCCGGGCGCTCCGGACGATCGTGGAGGAGGGTCTGATCTCCTTTCTGCGGCGAACCAGCACCCCATACCTGACGCGGGCGGGTTCGCACTTCGATCCCCGATCGCGCACATACTCCGAACGCCTGCTGCGGCGCTGGGCGGACCGGCGCTCGCCCCCGGAATCTCGGGACACCGCGCGGGACCAGGCTCCCGACGAGAAAAACGCCCCCAGTGGCTGAGTCCAGGGGCTCCGCGAACTGCCTGATCATCAACCCCGCCGCCGGCGGCGCGGCGGCCTACCTGAGAAGCCTCACCAGGGAGGCGCGCAAGCGCGGTATCCGGGTGCGGGTACCGGAACCGGGGGAGAACCTGACGGACGCCGCCCTCGCGGCGGCGGAGGATGGCGCGGAGGCGCTAGGGGTGGCCGGCGGCGACGGGTCGGTGGCGGCTGTGGCCGGGCTGGCGGTCGAGCGCGGGTTGCCCCTCGTGGTCGTGCCAACGGGTACGCTCAACCACTTCGCTCGCGACCTCGGACTTGACCTCGCGCGCCCGCTCCTCGCGCTCGACGCGTTTACCCCGGACCGGACCGAGCGGCGCGTGGACGTTGCGCGGGTCAACGGCCGGCCGTTTATCAACAACGTTTCGTTCGGCGTCTACGCCGAGATGTTGGGGGATCCGGAGTACAGGCGCTACAAGCTGCGCGTGGCGCTGTCGAAGCTGCAGGGGGCCATCTCCGACCCGGAGCTACGGCGCACGCTCCGCATCGCGCCGCCCGACGAGGCGCCGCTCGAGGACATAGTCGCCGTGGTCGTCTCGAACAACCCTTACGAATTCACGCGGTGGGACAGGTTCGGACACCGCCACCGTCTGGACACGGGGACGTTGCAGGTCTCCGTGGTCGATGCCAGCACGGTCTACGAGCTCGAAAGACTGATCGCTGGCACGTTGCTCGGCGCGCTCGAGTTCCGCCCGGGCCTGCGCCACTGGACGTCTGGACGTCTGGAGATGGGCGTTCCTGGCGAGAGGATGCGAGCCGGGGTAGACGGCGAACCGTTCACCTTCGAGACGCCGGTGCGCTTCTCCGTCGACCCTGGTGCGCTGCGCGTACTCGTCCCGGAGGGGCTGCGGGCGAGTCGGCAGGTGCCGCCGCTCGAGGCCGGCTGGTACGCCGCCCGCGCGTTGAGCCGTTGGCTACGCCCCGTCCCGGGCGCGTATCAGGATCGCCGTAGCGCCGAGGACGACCGACTCGACGCGCCTTAGAGGTAGGTAATCGCCCTACAGACGTCCCGCCGCGATGATGCGCTGCAGGAAGCGGCGGGTGCGGGGGTTTTCCGGCGAGGTAAAGATCCTGTCGGGCGGGCCCTGCTCGAGGACCCTCCCCTCGTCCAGGAAGCACACGCGGTTGGCGATGTCGCGGGCGAAGCCCATCTCGTGGGTCGCTATGAGCATCGTCATGCCTTCGGAGGCGAGCTCCTTTATGACGCCGAGGACCTCGGCGACGAGCTCGGGGTCTAGCGCGCTCGTCACCTCGTCCAGGAGCATGACGCTCGGCCGCATCGCGAGCGCCCGCACGATCGCGACCCGCTGCTGCTGGCCTCCGGAGAGGCGGTCGGGGTACTCGTCCCGTTTGTCGAGCAGCCCGAAGCGCTCGAGCAGCTCGATGGCGCGACCTTCCGCGGTCGCTCCGTCCATCTTCAGTACCCGGCGCGGGGCGAGCGTGATGTTCTGCAGGACCGTCATGTGGGGGAAGAGGTTGAAGGCCTGGAAGACGATGCCAATCTTCTGGCGCACGCGGTTCACGTCGACGCCAGGGGCCGTGATCTCCTCCCCCTCGACCACGATGCGGCCCGAGTCTACGGGCTCGGTCAGGTTCACGCACTTGAGCAGCGTGGACTTGCCCGAGCCGGAGGCCCCGATCAGGCACACCACCTCGTGCGGCTCGACGACGAGGTCGATGCCCCTGAGCACCACGTTCTTCTCAAAGGATTTGCGGACGCCCTCGAGGTCGATGGCCGGAGTCTCGGCGCTGTTCACGCGACGCCCCCCGCCTGACGACGGCGTTTGTCGCGCGCGATCAGGCGGTCAGTGAAGCGCGCGAGGGGGATGGTGATCAGGACGAAGAGCAGCGCCGCGACGACGTAGCTGGCGTAGTTGAACTGCGAGGCGCCGTAGATCTGGGCAGCCCGCGCCGCCTCGATGGAGCCCAACACCGAGACGAGAGCCGTGTCCTTCTGCAGCCCGATAAAGTCGTTGAGCAGGGGCGGTATGACGCGCCGCACCGCCTGCGGCAGGATCACGAATCGCAACGACTGGAAGCGCGAGAGCCCCAAGGACCTCGCGGCCGCGTTCTGGCTCTCGTGCACGGACTCGATGCCGGCCCTGTAGACCTCGGCGACGTAAGCCGAGTAAACCAGCACGAGCGCGATGATGCCGTAGGTGACGTCGGAGAGGTAGGAGAGCCCAGCCAGCCCGAGCCCCGGCACCCCGAACCCGATGATGTAGAGGACCAGGATCAGGGGCACCCCGCGGAAGAGATCGGTGTAGGCGATGGCGATCATCCTGAACGGGAAGAAGACCGGTCCCGGAATGCCGCGCACCACGGCGATGACGAGGGCGAAGACGAGGACCAGGGCCTCGGAGATCGTGAAGATGTAGACGTTCAGGAGAAAGGCCCCGACCACGGAAGGCTCGCTCTCGGTCCCGAAGAAAGACTGCCTGAGGTGGAAGGGGTCGAAGAAGCGCTCCGCGACGATCTCGCTTCCCGGGGCGAGCACGACCAGGGCGGCGATGACCGCGAAGAAGAGCACCGTGCTGATACTCGAGACGAGCACGCCGCGGCCGCCGAGTATCTTCGAGCCCCGGTCCCGGGGCGACGGCGGTTCGAGCGAGTCCGCGGGGCCGGGGCCCCCCGTCGTCATCCTAGTCCTTGAGGGTTGGGACGCTCAGGTACTGCTGCAGGTACTCCTCCTCGAGGTCCTGCAGCGTTCCGTCGTCCTTCATCTCGCCCAGCACCTCGTTGACGCAGCCGACGAGCGGGTTCCCTTTCTCGAAGAGCATCCCGAACTGCTCGTTCCTGGGGTACTGACCGACCACCTCGGAGTTGTCTATCTCGAAGTCGCGCAGGTACACCGTCGTAACCAGGTCGGTCACGAAGGCGTCTATCTGGCCGCTCTCCAGGGCGCTCTTGGCGTCGTTGGTCGTGTCGTAGACCTTGGGTTCCGCGTCCGGCTGGACGGTCTCGTTTATGAAGTCCAGGCTCGTGGTCCCGACCTGCGCCCCGAGCTGAACGCCCTTGAGGTCCGAGAGGGTCTTGACGTCCGCGGCCGGGGAGTCTTTAAGGACGAGTACGCCCTGGGTGTTGTTGAAGTACCCGTCCGAGAAGTCGACGGCCTGCTTGCGTTCCGGGGTAATGGTGATCTGGTTTATGTCGAAGTCGTAGTCCTTCGCGCCAGGCGCGTAGGATTTGTTGAACGGCTCTACGACCCACTTTATGGGGAGGTCCATCCTCTCGGCGATCTCGCTGGCTACCTCGCCCTCGTAGCCGGAGTAGTTCTGCGGGTTGCCCTCGAACCACGGCGGGTAGGCGGGCTTGTCGGTCGCGACCGTGAGCATCCCGTCCTCGAAGAGCGGCGGGTTCTGCAGGTCGCACGACTGCTGCTCGGACCCTCCTCCCTGAGCCGAATCTCCCGAGCCTCCCTGCGATCCGCAGCCGGCCAGGAGCAAGCCCGCGGCCAGGATGGCTACCAACACCGTTCGCTTCATGGCGCCCCTAACTTTCTAAACTTTCCGCCCAGGGAGCCAGTAATCCCGCCCGCGGCTCCGAGTCCACTCACACGGCGCCAAGTATAGGGAGAGCCAAATAGCGTTGCAATTCATGGCAGACTTCAGGCAACTGAATTGGGAATGAGGAATTATGAGTTAGGAATTCAATGCCGGAGCATAATCCGTCGGGACGGTAGGCTCACCAACCCTCAATTCATCATTCCGCATTCCTAACTCTCAATTCTGAGGCGGGAACCTTCCGGTCCCCGGCGTTGTAAGAAGGTAGCAGGCTACTCAAGCGGGAGGGCCGTCGCCTCGGAGGACGCAAAGCTCGCGCAGCGGGCCAAGAACGGTGACAGGGGCGCGTACGAGGATCTGGTGCGCGCCCATCAGGCGGTCGCCTTCAGGACGGCGTACTTGATCACCGGCGACGCTTCGGAGGCCGAGGACGCAGCCCAGGAGGCGTTCGTCAAGGCTTACCGCGCCCTGAACGGCTTCAGGTCCGGCGCACCCTTCAGGCCGTGGCTGCTCGCCGTGGTTGCCAACGAGGCGAGGAACCGCCGCAAGGCCGCGGGCCGGCGCCTGGGCCTCGCCCTGCGGGCTGCGGGGGAAGGCCTAGCCGGTGACGCTCCCTCCCCCGAGACGGCTGCCGTGGCGGCGGAGCGCCGCGCCGAGCTGCTCGCGGCCATCGAGACGCTGCGTGAGGAGGATCGGCTGGTGATCGGCTACCGCTATTTCTTGCAGCTCACCGAGGCGGAGACGGCCGCGGCCCTGGACTGCGCGCGCGGGACGGTCAAGTCCCGGCTCTCGCGGGCGCTGGGGAGGCTGCGCGAGAGGATGGTGCAGGATGCCGCCGGATAGGAACCTCGAAAGGGATCTCGGGGAGCTCGGCGGCCAGATCGATTACCCGCCCACCCCCGACCTGGCGCAAACCGTCCGTGTCCGCCTCGAGGAGACCTACGAACCGCCGCCGCGTCGGGGCTGGTTCCCGCAGTGGTGGGCGGCCGCGGCCGCCGTACTCTTGCTTCTCGCCGTACCCGTCCTCTCCCCCGAGGTTCGCGACGCCGCGACAGGGTGGTTCGTGGCGGAGCAAGCCGGCGGCGGGCAGGCCTCGACCGGTGAGCAGGCCGCCGGTGGCGCGGAAGAGGGGGCCTCGTCTGTCGGGCAAGAGCCGACGCTAATGGATCAGGAGGGCGATTCGCGGGCGCGCGCCTCTCAGGCCGGCGGAGGTCAGCCTATGCCTGGCTCGGCCGATGGGGGGCGTCCTTCTAAGGGTGATCCGCGGTACGGGGAGACGGTCCCGCTCCGCGAGGTGCCAGGCAGGCTCGCTGGCAACGAGCCTCTCCTGCCAGATCTCGGCGCGCCGGACGAGGTCTACGCCCGCGGGGTGTCCCGGAAGGACGGCGTCGTGCTCGTGTACCGAGCGGAGCGAGGATTGCCGACATCGGGGGGTACGGAGACGGAACTGGTACTTACCGAGGTTCCGGGAAGCGTCGAGATGGCGTACCTCAGGGGAAGAACCCTGGGGGCTCGAGGCGCCGAGGAGGTAAGCGTGGGTGGCGGGCCAGGCTACTGGGTGCCCGCGGGACGCCGTCCCTCGATCGCGGAGAGAGCAGGCGAGCTACCCGGGAACGTGCTGTTCTGGGAGCGAGAGGGCCTAGCGCTGCGGCTCGAAGCTGACCTGCCGAAGCGTGAGATGGTCCGGATCGCCGAGTCCGTGCGCTGAGCCGAGGGGGTCGGGAACCGATCCGGCTCCCGCGCTGTAAACATGATCAGGTGGCCCGCCGAGCTCACGAGGAGGATGTCGGCATGCGAAAAGTGATATCCGCGACCGCGCTGGCGGCGGTACTCCTGGTCCTCACCCTGCCGGCTTGCGGAGCCAACGGGGGAGGTGCGTCGCGCACCGATGGCTCGGCCTCGAACGCTGTCTCCCAGGGGTCGGCCGGACGCATCATGCCTGGCTCGGGCGGGGAGTTTGCCGTCGCCGACTCGGCAACATCAGACGAAGCAATCCCCGTCGGCGACTTCGACCGCAAGATCGTCAAGAGCGCCGAGCTCGGCGTCAGGGCCGAGGAGGTGCGCGAGACCGCGGCCAGCGCGCAGCAGGTCGCCAATGACCTCGGCGGCAGCGTGCTCAGTTCCCGCATACAGGGCGACGGACCCGTCTCGGCGGACCTGGTGCTCGTTGTCCCTTCCCCCGAGTTCGAGGAGGCGCTGGAGGGGTTGAGGGGGCTGGGCAAGAAGGTCACGACGGATACCTTAAGCGGCGAGGACGTGACCGAGGAGTTCGTGGACCTGGAGTCGCGCGAGCGCAACCTGCTGGCGGCGGAGGGGAGCCTGCTCGAGCTCTACGACAGGGCCGAGAGCGTCAACGCGGCGCTAGCGATCGAGCGCGAGCTCACGAACATCCGCGGCCAGATCGAACAGGTGCAGGGCAGGATCCAGTACCTCGAAGACCGCACGACGTCGTCCCGGATCTCGCTCAGCATCGAGCCCGTAGCCCGCCCCAAGCCCGAACCGCCGGCCTGGAGCCCGGCACGCGTCGTGGAGCGCTCCTGGGACGCCTCGCTCGCGGTCCTTCAAGCCCTGGCTACGGTCGTCATCTCTGCCCTCGTCTTCGGCTGGTGGCTCACGCCGTTGCTCCTGGCCGGGTTTGTGTTCTGGAGGCGACGCCTCCGGACGCCTGCGGACCCGAGCTGAAGGGCGCGGAGCCTGCACGGCGAGGTTTGCGGCCAGCTCGACGCGGAGGCGTTGGGAGCAGGCTCCAAAGCGTAGGGCTGGTGGCTATCTATTTTGCTGGCCATTCCCGCGGCCGTCGAGAAGGGGTGGCTCGCTAGCGCCCGAAGAACGACACCTGCTGGAAGCGCAGGCCGCCCAGGATCTGCTCCACTCGCGCTTCGGACAGCGACCCGATCCGCTCCCCCAGCTGGGCTTTGTCGACCGAAGTGATCTGCGACACTACCACGACGCTCTGCCTGGGCAGGTTCCCTTCGCCCACCTCGAGCAGGACATTCCCCGGCTCGCTCGCCCGGCGCAAGTTCGACGTCAGCGCGCACACGACCACGGTCGTGATGCGCGAATGGTTGAGGACGTCGTCCTGAACCACCACGTGCGGATGGGAGTAGCTCGACGCAGACCCTCGCGAGTCGTCCGATCCTATCCAGAACACATCCCCGCGGTTGATCATCGCTGAATGGTGCCCGTCGGTTCTCCTGTGGTCATTCTCGAGAGCGCTCGTGAGGTCACCCCGAAGGATAGCAGGCGTTCCCGCCCACCCTCGCACCTACCCGCATAGCCTCGACCGCAACCTGGAATCTTCTGGAGCGGGCCAACGGCGTCCGAGGAGAGGCGCTAGTCCAGCTCGTAGTCGAGCTCGAAGGTGTGTCCGCCGTCTGGTTCGTTGGAGATCCTGGCCTCCCCGCTCAGGCCACTCAGCTCGTCCGTGCCTGAGTCCGGCACCACCGACCACGAGGCCGAAGGCTCGCCGCCGGAGCTGGCGGTATGGTGCAGCACGAAGCTCCCCGGGCGACCGTTGACGCGGCCCACGACGCGCTCGAAGCCGACGTAGGCCGCGGAACCCTCCTCCGCGCCGTAGGCCATGAGCAACTCGGCGGTGCTCTCGCCCTCGACGTCGCCGCGGAAGGTCTTCGTCAGGCGCGTGCGGGTCAGCTTCACGCCGTTCCGCTCGTCGTAGGGCTCCTCGTCCCAGCTGTCGATCTCGAAGGTGCCTATCGCGTGGTAGCTCATGCCGGCCTCCTCCTGGTAACACTCGATCGTAACCTGAAGCATACGGTGCATGACCGTCGTTCCCAACCGGGAAGTACGGGGTAGAAACGTTGAGACCGAGACACCAGGTAGGGTGTCTCGCGATGCGGATGTGGTGTCGGCGGTAGAAGGAGGCACGATGGATCCGGACGTTAGCTCTCCGAAGGTCACGAGCCTGACCTGGGGACGCCTCGAGGTCGAGGGCGAGGAGCGTCCCTACAAGGACGCCAAGCTCTTCCCTGGGGGCGCGAGGGAATGGGACTGGAACGAGACCGGGACGCGCCACGAGCCGGGGATCCAGCCGGCCGACGTCGAGGAGTTGCTAGATCGCGGGGCAACGGAGGTTGTGCTCTCGGAAGGTTTCCACGGGCGCCTCGGCGTCACGCCGCAGGCGCTGCGGTCGCTCGAAGATCGGGGTGTCACCGTGCACATCCGGGAGACGGGGGAGGCGATCTCGCTCTACAACGAGCTGAGGCAGACGGGGAAGGTGGGGGCCCTGATCCACTCCACCTGCTAGCCTGGGAGCGGTGCTGCCGCTGGCCGGCCTGGTGTAGCATGTGCCCGAGTGGTCCCGAGCTGCTTCGCTTGGCAAGGGCCTTCGGTCCGGGCACGGCTCGTGGCGTTCCTGCCGCGACGCTCTGTCGCGCCCAATCGGCGAAAAGTAGTACGGTAAACGCTTCACCTCCGCGCGACGCGCGTTCCAACGTATCGGGTGGACGGTCGAGGTGTTTCTCGCGAAGGTGCGTTGGGAAAGCGGTCGGCGGAAGGAAGGTATCACGGTGCAGCAGTCGCAGAGGAACAGGTCCGAGGTCGGGGTCGTATTCTGGGTGTCGGCCGCGATCGCGCTTGCGTTCATAGTCTGGGGGGTACTCGCCCCGGAAAACTTCGGCGCCGTGACGCAGGGGGTTTTCGATTGGGTGGTCTCGAACCTGGGCTGGTTCTACCTGTTGGCGGGGAACTTCTTCCTGGTCTTCGTGATCATCCTGGCCCTCAGCCGTTACGGCAACCTCCGGATCGGCAAAGAGGGCGAGAGCCCGCAGTTCAGCACCTTCGCGTGGTTCGCAATGCTGTTCCAGGCGGGGATGGGACCGTCCCTCATCTTCTGGGGCGTTGCCGAGCCGCTCTCCCACTACAGCGCCCCGCCCTTCGGCCTGGCGAGTCCCAACACGACGGAGGCAGCCCAGGTGGGGATGCAGTACACCTACTTCCACTGGGCGCTGCACCCGTGGGCCATGTACGCCATCGTCGGGCTCGTGGTTGGGTACTTTAGCTTCCGCAGGGACGAGCCAGGCCTTATGAGTCCGGTGTTCAGGCCCCTGTTCGGCGACCGGGTAGACGGTCCCCTGGGAAAGACCATAGACGTGATGGCCGTCCTCGCTGTTTTGTTCGGCGTCGCCGTCGCCCTGGGTCAGGCCGGGCTGCAGCTCACCGCGGGGCTCGGCGAGACCTTCGGTACCCCGACGGGGGTTACCGTGCAACTTATCGTCATCGGCGTCACCACGATCGCCTTCATGATCTCGGCCTCCACGGCGATAGATAAGGGGATCAACTACCTCAGCCAGATCAGCATGTACGTGGCCGCCGTATTGCTCGTCTTCTTCCTCGTCATGGGGCCCACGGCCACGCAGCTCGGCGCCCTGACGCAGGGTATCGGTGACTACCTCGGCGGCATCATCCCGATGAGCTTCAGGGTGGAGTCCTTCGATCAGGACAACGCCTGGCTCGGCAGTTGGACCGTGTTCTACTGGTCGTGGTGGATCGCCTGGTGTCCGTATGTGGGCCTATTTATCGCCCGCATCTCCCGCGGGCGCACCATAAGGCAGTTCGTCCTCGGCACCGTCATCGGGCCGAGCGTGGTCACCTTCGTGTGGATCGCCGTGTTCGGGGGATCGGCCCTCTACCTCGCCCAGACGCAGGGCGGGAGCATAGCCGAGCGGGTCGCCGGCGACCCGGCCTCCGGGATGTTCGTCTTCCTGCAGCAGTTCCCGCTCGCCCTCCCCATGTCGATCCTGACGCTAGTCGTGCTCTGGATCTTCTTCGTAGCCGGCGCGGACGCGGGGTCCGTCGTGCTCGGCAGCCTGTCCACCGGCGGTCCACAGGAACCGAAGCGCTGGATCAAGCTGGCCTGGGGCGCGGCGATGGCGGTGATCGCGGGGATACTGCTCGTGGCCGGTGGCCTCGGCGCGCTGCAGTCGGCCTCCGTCCTGTTCGGGGCGCCCTTCGCGTTCATCATGGTCCTGATGTGCGTGTCCTTCCTGAAACACCTGCGCACCGAGGCGCGCGGCGAAGGCCAGCCGGGAGAGGGGGACGCGCCAGTCGCGGATCGCCGTAGGGAGACGCCGCCCCCGGCCGAGCCCGCGCCGGGCCAGGCGTTCGCCGCCGAGGAGCCGGAACGCGGCAACAACAGGCAGCCCGGGATAGGTAAGCCGGGGGTGGAGGGACGATGACCCCGCGAGGTCCGCGCGCGATTCTCTCCTTTCTCGTCGCCACTTTCTGCGTTGCGCTGGCCGCGGGGTGCGGCGGGGGCGGAGGCGAGGACGGGGTAAGGATCGCCGGTGATCAGTTCAGGCTGAGCGGAACGCAGAGGGACGCCCAGTTCACCGTGGGGTCCGACGCCTTTACCGAGCAGGAGGTGCTCGGCGCCATCACGGTCAAGGTTCTCGAGGCGGCCGACGCCACCGTCATCGACAGGACGGGTCTCGGGGGCAACGAGGCCGTACGAGCGGCGCTCGAGAACGGCGAGATAGACATGGTCTGGGAGTACACGGCCACGGGATGGCTGGTCCACCTCTCCGAGACCGAATCCATAACCGATCCGCAAGAGCAGTACGAGGCAGTGGCCGGGCAAGACCTCGAAGAGAACGGCATCAGGTGGCTCGAGCCGGCGCCCGGAAACGACACCTACGCCATAGCGTCGAGCGAGCAAACCCGCCGGGACCTCGGCGTCGAGAACATCTCGGATCTGGCCCGGCTGGCCGAGGAGCGCCCGGAGGAGGCGACGCTTTGCCTCAACAACGACGACGACTTTCGTACGCGGTTCGACGGGCTGCCGGGCCTGCAGCGGGTCTACGGCTTCCAGTTCCCAGAGCAGAACCTCGTCGAGATGTCCCTCGAAGCCGTCTACGGAGCCGTGCAGGACGGCGAGATCTGCAACTTCGGCGTGGTCTTCACGACCAGCGGGTTTTTGCAGGAGGCTAACCTGCGCCTCCTCGAAGACGATAAGGACTTCTTCGCCGTCTACAACCCGTCCCTGACCATCCGCCAGGAGACCTTCGAGCAGTACCCGCAGCTGAGCGAGGTCTTTGTCCCCATCTCCAGGAGACTGGACACCGAGACGCTGCGGAGGCTGAACTACCAGGTCGAGGTCGAGGGCGAGACCCCCGGAGCGGTGGCCGAACGCTGGCTCCGAGAGGAAGGATTTATAGAGTAGGTGGGGCGGTTCGTGAACCGCCCCTGCCTGTGAACCAGGGCGTCGGGTCCGGGGTGCCGAAGCGGGGTGCTACCCGCTCCGATCCTCTTTTTCCGTGATCTGGATGCGTCGTGGCTCGACGGTAGCCGCGCCGCCCCGAACCGTGATCTGCATGAGGCCGTCGTAAAACTCGGCGCTTATCCTGCTCTCGTCCATGCCGGAGGGTAGGGACATGCTGCGTCTTAACTTGCCGTAGAACATCTCGTGGACGTAGAAGCTCACCTCTTCGTCGTCCAGGTCACGGCTGCGCTCTCCGGAGACCGTCAGCACGTCGTCGTGTAGCGTGATCTCCACGTCCTCCCGCCGCACGCCGGCGAGCGCAAGACGGATGATCAGGTCTCCGCCCTTCGCGTACACGTCGGCGGCCGGGACCCAGGCGTTGGAGTACGTCCTCTCCCGACCTTCCTGCTCCGGATCGTAGCCGTACATCCCCAGCTGCCGCATCCGGTTCATCTCGCTTGTCATGTCCACGAAGCCCCGAAACGGGTTGTGCCTCTCGGTCAATTTGGCCTCTCCTTGGAAAGTTCGACTACGTATCTCGTCTTACCCACTCAGGATAAAGGTCCAACGCCCCGAATTCGATGCTCGCTCCCCTGCGCCGACGATGTATGCGAGCGGTTGGCATCTCTCCGCTGGCCGTCGTATCTTGAGGGCATGGCGTCCGCGGACGTTGCGGGGGGCGTCGTTCTAGCAGGCAGACGCGAGGAGCATGAGCATGGGACAGACTTTCGAGAGGATCCCCGCCGAGTTCGCCAGCTGGATCGAGGCCCAGCCGGTGTTCTTCGTGGCGAGCGCCCCGGCCGACCCCGACGCGCACGTCAACGTGTCCCCGCGTGGCCTCGACACCTTCCGGATAGTGGACGCGAACCGGGTCGCGTGGCTGGACCTCACCGGCAGCGGCGTGGAGACGATAGCCCACCTCAAGGCGGACGGCAGGATCACGCTGATGTTCTGCGCCTTCGAGGGCTCGCCCAGGATAGTGCGCCTCTACGGTCGAGGAAGGGTGCGCCTGCCCGGCGAAGACGCCCACGACGAGCTGCGTCCTCGATTCCCCGATCTCCCGGGAGCGCGGGCGATCGTAGACGTGGCGGTGGACCGGGTGTCGAGCTCTTGCGGGTTCGGGGTGCCGGTCATGCGGTACGTCGGACCCCGGGAGCAGCTCGTCGAGTCCGCCGCGCGTAAAGGGGAGGCGAAGATGGCGGCCTACAGGGCGCGCAAGAACACCGCGAGCATCGACGGGCTCCCTGGCCTCGAGCCCGCCGCCGCGCCTGAGGCCCGTTGAGCCGCGCTTCGCGGCTTGCCCGTCGGAGAAGCCAGAAGCCTTGAAGCTGGAGAGCGTCGTGCCCTGGGGACGTCCGATGGCCGAGTACGTGCGCATGTTCGCCCTGACCGAAGGGGATCTCTCCGGGCGCATCCTGGACTGCGCGGGCGGCCCGGCGAGCTTCAACGCGGAGGCGACCGCGCTGGGACATCGCGTGGTCTCCTGCGATCCCATCTACCGCTGCTCGGCCGGCGAGATATCCGAGCGGGTCGGGGAGATCTACGAAGACATGGTGGATAACATCAGGGAGAGCGCGGACGCGTTCGTCTGGACGCACGCCGGGTCCCCGGAACGCCACGCGGAGGCCAGGATGCGTGCCATGAGCCTCTTTTTCGAAGACCTCCCCGCGGGCCTGAGTGAGGGCCGCTACGTGCTCGCCGAGCTGCCCGCGCTGCCTTTCGAGGGCGGCGAGTTCGACCTGGCCCTGTGCTCCACCTTCCTGTTCACTTACTCCTCCCAGTTCTCGGAGGCGTTCCACCTGGCGTCCGTGCTGGAGATGTGCCGGGTGGCCACAGAGGCGCGCGTATTCCCTTTGCTCACCAGCTCGGTGCATCGGGACATGGGGGTGGGGGAGAGGTCTCCGCACCTCGCGCCCGTGCTGGAAGGACTGAGGGGGCGCGGGTACGACGCGCGGGTAGAACGGGTGCCCTACGAGTTCCAGAGGGGCGGCAACGAGATGCTGCGCGTCACGCCGTCGAAGAGACGCGGCTAGCCAGACCGAACCGGCGAACGTGATCTCGCCCCGTAGCCGGAGGCTGTGTCCGAGCGGGCCGCGGGCGTTGAGGTTGCGTGGCAGACATTTGGGTAGTTATTGGGGAGAGGAACTTTCTCAGAGGAGGGAAAGGCATGAGCGAGCGAGACCAGCGGCAGGCCGAGAGCCCGCTCCTGAGCGACCGCGGCAGGACCACCATAAGCGACTCGGTCGTCGCGCAGGTGGTGGGCATGGCGGCCCAGGAGGTAAACGGCGTCCACATGGGCGGAAGCGCCGCCAGGACCGCAGGCGGGATCATCGGCAGCATAACCGGCTCGGAAGGTCAGACGCGCGGCGTCAGCGTTCACATCGGCCCGACGGAGGTCGCCATAGATCTCACGATGGGCGTCGAGTACGGCAGGAATATACTCCAGATCGTCGAGGACGTGCGGCGGCGAGTTACGGAGCGCGTGCAGAGCCTGACCGGGCTTCGCGTCACCGAGATCAACGCGACCATTAGCAACATAATATTCCCCGAAGACGGGGTCCAGCGCCGCCTGACCCTGGACGGCGGCTCGAGCACCGGTCAGCGACCCGCCTCCCCAGCCGCCACCAGCCGCGAGGAGACCACCGAGGCCAGCCCGAGCGGCCGGGCGGCGGCCGAGAAGCCGCAGGAGGACGAGACCGCGGAGCTCAAGCCCGAGGACGTGGCCCAAGCGCGCCGGACCCGCGGCGAAGACGAAACGACGCGGCGCTCCGAAGGGAGTTAGAAGCCGGACGAGGCCGTGACCTCGGGTCTCCTCGTCCCTGACCTCGACCTCGTCTTCTGCGGGTACAACCCGTCCCTCGCGTCCGGTCGCAGCGGCCACCACTACGCCTACCCCGGCAACCGCTTCTGGCGGGTCCTGTTCGCGGCCGGTATCACCGACCGGCTCTACGGGCCCGACGAGGACGCGCTGCTGCTCGATCTTGGGATAGGCTTCACCAATCTCTGTCCCAGGCCGACGCGCAGGGCCGAGGACCTGACGCGGGAGGAGATAAAGGCTGGGGCAGCGCAACTACGCGCCACACTGGAGCGTCTGCGTCCCCGCGCCGTCGCCTACACCGGCATCGGCGTCTACAGGTGGTTCCGCGCGACCTCGAAGGTCGGGTGGGGGGTGCAGGAAGAGCACGCCGTACCGGGCGTCACCGACGTCGTGGTGCCCTCACCCTCGGGTCTGAACAGGATGCTCTTCGACGAGCTGGTCGAGCACTACCGCACCCTGAAACCTTTCGCGGCGCGAGACCAGGGCTGATGCCGAATCCGAATGAACACGTTCGGAAACCGTAGGCCCGTTCCCGGCGGTCCAGAGACGCCCCGGCGGTCCAGACGCCCCGGCGGGGCGTCTCTACAGGTCATGCATCGTGTTCGGGCCGAGCGTCGATCAACCGGATGCCGTACGGGACCCGGCTCACGCGAAGAGGCCGGGGTGTAAAGACCCCGGCCTCCGATCTGGAACGTTGACTTCTTGCTAGGTGGTTCTGCTGGCGATCAGCCTGTAGATCAGCAACAGGATGATCGCCCCTACCGTGGCAACGATGATCGACCAGAGGCTGAACCCGGTCATCCCGGTGCTACCCACGAGGCTGAAGAGCCAGCCACCGATGAAAGCACCGACGATCCCGATGATGATCGTCATTATGATTCCGCCGGGGTCGTCCCCAGGGAGAATCAGCTTTGCCAGCGCCCCGGCGATGAGCCCTACCACGATCCACGCGATTATTCCCATCTTCCGTCCTTTCTCAAAGGCCGCCAACGCGCGACTTATGCCCGAATTATAAGCTACTCGACAAGCCATTCGAAACCAGTTGATCCGTACTAGACTATGTGTGTTGAACCTCGATGGGTTGGAGGGGACCGACCAGAATGGGCGAAGAGGGAGCCGTACCGGCCGAGTCGGGTCTGAGGGGCCCCCTGGTGGGGCTGCGGGTTCTGGACATCGCGACGGTGTTCGCCGCGCCGTTCGCGGCGGCGTTGCTCGCGGACTACGGCGCCGACGTGCTCAAGGTCGAGATTCCGGGGGTGGGGGACCCTTTGCGCGGGCTCGAGCCCTTCGACGGCGAGGAGTCGCTGGTGTGGGCCGCGCTCTCGCGCAACAAGCGCGCCGTCACGCTGGATCTGCGCAAGCAACGGGGGCAGGAGATATTCCTCAGGCTGCTGAAGGACCAGGACGTGCTTATCGAGAACTTCCGTCCGGGGACGCTAGACCGGTGGGGGCTCGGGATCGAGCGCCTGCGGGAGGCCAACCCCGACTTGGTCGTGGTGCGCGTGAGCGGGTACGGCCAGACGGGGCCTTACAGGGAGAAGGCTGGTTTCGGGACCCCCGCGACCGCGTTCTCCGGCTTCGCGTACATCACGGGGTATCCGGATCGGGCGCCCGTGTTGCCCCAGATCTCGCTGGCCGACTACGTGACGGGTCTGTTCGGTGCCCTCGGGGCGATGACGGCGCTGTACCACCGCGACGCCCTTGGCGGGGAGCCCCAGGAGGTCGACGCCGTCCTCTACGAGTCCATGTTCAGGATGCTCGAGACCGTGGTCACCCAGTACGACAGGCTCGGCGTGGTGAGGGAGCGGAGCGGCAACGAGCTGGGCGCCTCGGTCCCGGCCGGCATGTTCGCCTCAGAGGACGGCAAGTGGATGGTGCTAACCACCAGCACGGACCGTACCTTCAGGCGCCTCGCGAAGCTCATGGGACGCGCCGAGATGGTCGACGACCCACGTTACTCGACGAACAGGGCGCGGGTAAGGCGGCGCGAGGAGGTGCACGGCATCGTCGCCGACTGGTTTTCCGCGATGCCGGCCGAGGAGATACAACGCGTGTGCGACGAGAACGGCGTGCCGGTCTCGGTGGCGTACAGCGCGGCCGACATATTCAGGGACCCGCAGTACGCCGCGCGCGACATGCTCGTCGAGGTGGAGCACCCCACGTTCGGGAGCATCACGGTGCCAGGAGTTGTCCCCAAATTCTCGAAGACCCAAGGGTCGGTACGGGGCGTCGGGCCTACCCTCGGGCAGCACAACGCGGAGGTCTACGGGGGGCTTGGGCTGTCCGGGGACGAGATAGAGAAGCTCAGGGAAGAAGGTGTGATCTGATGTTCGGGCGGACCGAACTTCCGGACGCGGTAGAGATCAACGAGGTCGGGCCGCGCGACGGGTTCCAGGCAGAGGACGAGTTCATTCCGACCGAACGCAAGGTGGGGATCGTCGACGCGCTCTCGCGCACCGGGGTGGCCTCGATCCAGGTCACCTCCGTCGTGCACCCGAAGGCCGTACCGCAGCTCACCGACGCAGAAGAAGTGATGGCTCGCATCGAGCGCGTGCCCGGCGTACGCTACACCGTGCTCGTCCCCAACCTGCGCGGCGCGGAGCGGGCCGTGCCGATGGAGGCGGACGGGTGGGACCTGATGCTCTCGGTAACCGACTCGCACAGCCGGTCCAACGCGAACCGTGACACGGACGAGGCGCTGAAGGGCATGGAGCCGGTCGTTGAGCTCGCCCGAGAGAGCGGCGTGGAGGTCACCGGCTCGATGGCTACCGCGCTCGGCTGCCCGTTCGAGGGCGAGGTCCCGTTCGAGCGTGTGCTCCACGTCGCCGAGGCGTACCGCGCGATGGGCGTGGGCCACGTCTCGGTCGCGGATACCGTCGGGGTCGCCGACCCGCGCCTGGTGTACCGGACCATGTCAGGGCTCAAGGAGAGGATGCCCGAGGTCAGGCTCGGGCTGCACCTTCACAACACGCGCGGGATGGCGCTGGCCAACGTGCTCGCCGCGTTGCGGGCGGGGGTTACGGAGTTCGACTCCTCGATCGGTGGCCTCGGTGGGTGCCCGTTCGCCCCAGGCGCCACGGGCAACATCTCGACCGAGGACCTGGTGCACATGCTGGACCTGATAGGCGTGGGGAGCGGCGTGGACCTCGACGCGGTCCTAGGGGTGGCGCGGGAGGTAAGGGAGGTCGTCGGACACCCGCTAGCGAGCGCCGTCGCGCGCGCCGGGAAGGCGAGCGATCTGCACGAGGCCCCGCCGACGCAGGTGCTTTAAGGATCGGAACTAGAACAGCCGGGGGACTATCTTGTAAGCTACGTATCCCAGGGGATAGGGAGGAGTAGCGTTATGAGAGATACGCGGTACGCGGGCCTTTGTCTGTTCCTCGTCGTGGTGTTCGTCGCGGCGTTCGCGGCCTACGGGTGCGCGACGAGCGAGGGGACCGGCGGGGGCGGGGAGTACCCGAGCGGGGCGGTTAGGTTGGTGGCGCCGGCCGAGCCGGGCAGCGGCTGGGACCTCACGGCTCGCACCGTCGCCGAGGTACTGGAGAAAGAGAAGCTCATAGACCATCCCCTGCCGGTCGAGAACAGGGTTGGCGCCACCGGGGCCGTGTGGCTCTCGCAGATGGTCAACGACTACGCGGGCGAAGACGACGTCGTGGCGGTGACCTCGACGCCCATCATGTCCAACTACCTGCGCGGCGACTCCGACTACCAGTACACGGACGTGACCATGATCGCGCGCTTCATCACCGAGTACTACATGGTGGCCGTCGCCGCGAACTCCGAGTACCAGAACCTGGAGGACCTCTTGAACGCCGTGGCCGAGACCCCCGGCGAGGTCCCCGTTGGCGCGGCCGGCGACGACCGGCTGCCCTTCGCGTTGCTGGTGCAGGCGGCCGGCGGCGACCCGCAGGAGATCAACTTCGTCGCCTACGAGGGTGGCGGGGAGCAGACCACCGCGCTCCTGAACGGCGACATAGCGGCCGCGACGGCCGGGGTTAGCGAGTTCCGCGGCCAGATCGAGGCCGGGGACCTGCGCGGCCTCACGGTCCTCAAGGACGAGCGCCTGGAGCCGCCGCTTGACGACATACCGACGGCGCCGGAGGAGGGCTACGACGTAACGCTGGACAACTGGCGCGGCCTCTACGGCCCGCCCGACATGCCCGAGGAGGCGGTAACGTACTGGGCCGACACGCTCGAGGAGATGGTGGGGACCGAGGATTGGAAGCAGGCGGCCGAGAAGAACCAGTGGGATACGACGTACATGAGGGGCGAAGAGATGCGCGCCTACCTCCAGAAGACCAACGCCGAGGTCAAGGACGCCATGGAGGCGACCGGTGAGGCCCAGTAGGGAAGCGGGGCGCCGCCTCAGCCCCGACGTCGTCGCCGGGGGCGCGATGTTCGTGTTCGCCGTCGGCTACCTCGTCGCGGCGTTCGCGATACCGCAGCCGTCCTTCGAGAACGTGGCGGTCGGTCCCAAAGCGGCACCCGTGGCGATCGGCGTCGCCATGGCCGTGGCGTCGCTCGCGCTCGCCATCAGGGGTTACGTGTGGGGCAAATCCGAGCGAGACGTCACCATCGGCGAAGAGGCGCCCTCCCAGGACCCGGTCAAGCTCGCGGTGGTGGCGCTGCTGCTGCTCGCTTACATACTCATCTTCGAGCCACTAGGCTACGCCATCTCCACCTTCCTGTTCATGCTCGCCGTAACCATGTACCTCGACCGGGAGCACTGGGTGCGGAACCTGATCTACGCCCTCATCTTCTCTGCGGTCGTCTACTCGATCTTCGTCTTCGTCTTCGGCGTGCAGCTGCCAGCCGGGGTCCTGGGTCTGGGCGATGGCTGACATCCTCTCCAGGCTAGCCGAGGGGTTCGGGGAGGCCTTCACGGTCGCCAACCTGCTCTTCGCCTTCTGCGGGGTCCTGATCGGGACGCTCGTGGGCGTGCTGCCTGGCATAGGACCCGTCACGGCCATAGCCCTCCTGATACCGCTCTCATTCGGGCTGGATCCCGTGAGCGGGCTCATCTTTCTCTCCGGCATCTACTACGGCTCTATGTACGGGGGCTCGACGACCTCCATCCTGATCCGAACCCCCGGCGAGGTGGCCTCGGTCGTCACCACGCTCGACGGCTACGAGATGGCCAAGCAGGGGCGCGCCGGGCCGGCGCTCTCGACGGCCGCGATCGGCTCTTTTGTCGCGGGCACCTTCTCCACCCTGGGGCTCATGCTCCTCGCCCCGGCGCTCGCGAGCGTCGCGGTCGCCTTCGGCTCTGCCGAGTACTTCCTGCTTATGCTGCTTGCGCTGGCGATGGTCTCCAACCTAACCACGGGCTCGCGCCTCAAGGCGCTTATCGCCACGCTCTTCGGGCTCTCGCTAGCGATGGTCGGGATAGACCCCCAGACGAGCGTCGAGCGGTTCACCTTCGGGGTGCCGCTGCTCTCCGACGGCATAGACTTCGCCCTCATGGCCATCGCCCTGCTCGCGCTCCCAGAAGCATTCATCAACCTGGCGGCCCGCTCCACTAGCCACGCGGAGGCGCAGCGCATCCAGGGCTCCATCTGGATGACGCGCGACGACTGGCGACGATCCATCGGGCCTTACGGGCGGGGCAGCGTCCTCGGGTTCCTTATAGGCGTGCTGCCTGGCATAGGACCTTCGCTGGCGGCATTCCTCTCCTACGGCCTCGAGAAGCGGCTCTCGAAGCATCCCGAGCAGTTCGGGCACGGGGCCATCGAGGGCGTCGCGGGGCCCGAGACGGCGAACAACGCGGGCGTCGGTGGCGCCATGGTGCCGCTGTTCACGCTCGGCATACCGGGCTCCGCGACCACGGCCCTCCTGCTCTTCGTCTTCATGATGTACGGGCTGCAGCCTGGGCCGCAGCTCTTCGACACCAACCCGCAGCTCATCTGGGCGATCATCGCGAGCATGTACATCGGTAACGTCATGCTGATAGTGCTGAACCTGCCCCTCGTCGGCCTGTTCGCCCAGCTGCTCAAGACGCCGCCAGCGATGCTCTACTCGGGCGTGATCGCGTTCTCCGTTCTCGGCGCCTACGCGCTCAACTTCAACGTCTTCGACATGCTCTTGCTGTTCGGTTTCGGGCTGGTAGGGTACCTGATGCAGCGCTACGAGTTCCCGATGGCGCCCGCCGTGCTCGCGCTCGTCCTCGGTATCCTGGCCGAGCAACACCTGCGCCGCGCCATGAGCGTCTCGAACGGCGACATCATGACGTTCATCGAGCGCCCCCTCTCCCTGGCGCTGATCATATTTATCCTGCTCGTCATCGTGGTGCCACCCGTCTTCCGCTTGGTGCGCGCCCGCCAGGCGGCCAGGCCAGGCGCAGGCACTCAGACCGGGGAGCAGTAGAGCCGGGTCCGGCGGACTATGGGCCTCCTGACGATTGCCCCGGACACCTTCCGGGAAAGTAAGCCCCGGTTCGGCAACCTCAGGAGGACCTTCGTGAAGCTCACCGAGATAGACATGCAAGGCGGTTTCAGGGTGCTCGTGGGAAGCGACCGCTCGCAGGCCGCCACAATGGTGCTCGCCGCGGGCCAGTCCACAGGCGGCCCGGACAACCGGCACCCGCGGAGCGACCAGTGGATCCTGGTGACCTCGGGGCGCGGCAAGGCGATGGTAGACAACCAGGAGCACACGCTCGAGGAGGGCTCGCTCCTGCTCATAGAGGCTGGCGAGGCGCACGAGATCTCTAACGATGGCGATGATCCCCTGGAGACCCTCAGCTTCTACGCGCCGCCGGTTTACTGAAGCGGTCGGGAGGTCGAGCAAAGACGCCCCACCGGGGCGCCTCTCCATCGCGCGGTTTCGGGGCGGATCCCGACTTGGTGCGGGGCCGAACCGCGGCGTTTTTGCCTAGCGAAGGGGTAGCGGGGGCTCAAGCCAGGCCGGGTCGCGGCTGACCTCTACCTCGGATACCCACTTGACCCAGCCGTACCCGCGGTGGCCCGGCGCGACGAGCCGCAACGGGAAGCCGTGCCCCGCAGAGAGCGCCTCGTCTGCGACGTGCGTGGCGAGCAGGAGATCCTCGGCTCCGTCTAGCGGGAACCGCCTGGCGTAGCCGGTGGCAGAGCGTAGCAGGAGGCTTCGCGCCTCTTCGGCGATCCCGGCCCGCCCCAGCAGGGCGCCGACCGGCACCCCGCTCCAGCGCTGGACCGTGAACCAGCCGCCGGTGCAGTCCAGCGTGGTCTCGCGGGTGGAGCTATCCAAAGCCAGTACGTTTCTATAGGAGAGAACGACCTCGCGCTCGACCGCGCCGTGAATCCGCAGCTGCCAGCTATCAGGATCTATCTCGGGGATCGGGTCGGAGAGCCAGTTGGTGACGGGGTGAAGGTTGCCGGCGAAGCTCGCTTCCTCGCGCGAGCCGGTGAAGCGGCGCCGGGGCCCTGAAGTCGCGGCCAGCACCTCCTGGACGCGCCAGAGCATCAGGCCAGCCGTCAGCAGGCAGAGCATGCGGAGAACCGCCCGCCGGCCTATCAGGTCTGCCCTGCCCGGTCGCGGCCAGCGCAGCCCGAGGTGGATCGCGAAGAGCGGGATCAGGGCCACAGACAACGCGACGTGCAAACTCAGCACGGTCCAGCTCCCCAGTGCCGGCACGGGCACCCACGGAAGCCCCAGGGTGACCCACGCCAATCCCGTGGCGAGCGACCCGAGGAACAGGAGACCGAAGACCGCGGAGAGCCCCGTGCCTATCCGCAGGCCGCGGTGACGGTAGGAACGCCCCACGATACCGGACTTCCAGAGTAGCAGCACCACCAGGGCGAGGCCGCCGGCGCGATGCAGCCAGAAGACCCACCGGCCACCAAGCTCCCCGACCAGGAAGCCCCCGAGACCCGTGAGCAGCTCAAGCGTCAGCAGGAGCAACAGGGCGACGTTGATCGCCCGAGGGCCGATCCTGCCCTTCATGAAGCCCGAAAAATCGCCTTCAGCCATCGCAGCCGTCCACGGTCGTCCCAATTCTACGCCTACCGGCTCGGGCGCGATCACCTGGGTTCCCAAAAGGAACCGGGGCGCACATTCTCAATATCGGCTAGAGTAGACTCGACCGAGGCGACTCGGGCGATGGGACGGGCGGTGTCCAGGGGAAAAGGTGGGGCGGTGCCGGGGAAGCAAGGAGACGTGTCGTTGTTCGCCAGACGGGGCGATCCGCGATGACGCTGCGCCAGGTCGGCCAGCTCGTCCTGATGTCGGCCCTATGGGGCGCCACATTTATGCTCATCAAGTACGCGCTCGTGGACTTCGCGCCGGTCGAGGTCGCCTTCTTCCAGTCTGCCATCGGGACGGTCGGGCTCCTGGCCATCGTGTTGTTGCAGGGCGGAAGGGCACGCGCGATGATGGGGGACATCCTGCGGCGGCCGCTGCCGGCCATCCTGCTCGGTCTGCTCGCCATCGCGTTGCCGCTCGTCCTGATCTCGCTCGGAGAGGTCTCCGTCCCCTCTGGCCTCGCCGGCGTGATCATCTCCTCGATGCCCATGCTCGTGGCCGTCTTCGCTCCCCTCTTCGACCGCAGCGCGGAGATAAATCGCATCCAGGCGGTCGGTCTCATCGTCGGCCTGGTCGGGGTGGCCCTCGTCGTGGGGCTGCAGTCGGTCGGCTCGGCCGGGCAGGTGCTGGGAGCCCTGGCCATCCTGGGCGCAGCCGCATGCAGCGCCCTCGCCACCTTCGTGGTGAAGCTGCAGTACAAGGACAAGAACGTGCCGTCGAGCACGACGACCCTGTTCTCGTTGGCCGTCGGGGCAGTGCTGGTCGCCCCCATCGCCGCCGTCACCGCGTCGCGCGATGCGCCGGGGGCACGGGCCATAATCGCCGTGGTACTGCTCGGTCTCGTCTGCACGGCGTGTACCTACATGCTCTACTACTCGCTTATCGATCAGGTCGGCGAGGAGCGGGCGGCTCTGGGCAACTACCTGACGCCCATCTTCGCGCTCGTCTACGGGGTGGTACTTCTCGGAGAGACGCTCACCTTCGTCGAGATCCTCGGTCTTGCCCTGATCATCGTCGGCGCGGAGATCATACTGCGCGGGGACAGCGCCAAACGCGCCGGGGGCGTGGCCAAGGCCCACCAGTACAGGCCTCACCCACCATTTCACGCGTAGGGGCCGTTCGCGAACGGCCCCTACGCGAACCGCGGCTTCAGACATCAGGATTGATTCTCGGGCTTTTAGGCCAGGCGGATCACGTAGAACATGCCCCCGCTGTCCTTGTCCGCGAGGTACCCGTCCGGGCTCGTCGTGACGCCTTCCAGCGGCTCGGCGCTCTTGCGAACAACGGGCTCGGCCTGGAACGGAGCAAAATGTACCCGTACCCCGCCCAGAGCCTCGAAGGCCGCCCCGGTCCACTGGTTGGTGGCCTCGGTGACCAAGTACTCGTAGCCGAGCTCCCGCAGGCGCTCCGCGCTCGCCGCCACGAGCTCGAACGTGTCCTCCTTCGCGAGCGCGTCGGATCGGGCTATCAGGAGGTGGTGGCTGACCTTGCCCCTACCGTAGGCCTCCCGGAACGCCGGGTACCGTTCGGACAGCGCCTTCAGCGCCTCAGCGTCCTGCGCGCCTAGCTGAGCGTAGACCGCCTCGTAGGCCACGAGGGGA
The DNA here is from genome assembly GCA_963800975.1 of uncultured Rubrobacteraceae bacterium. GTDB lineage: Bacteria > Actinomycetota > Rubrobacteria > Rubrobacterales > Rubrobacteraceae > JALYGY01. The sequence goes on from CAWDDB010000012.1 coordinate 194,436, forward strand.
GCGACGAGGAACGGGTCGTCCCACCGGAGCGGGGGTTCCACGTCGAATGGCGGCATCGTCTCGTTGAACGCGCCGCCTATGACCTGACCCTCCTCGTCCACGATGGCGAGGGACTGGATCAGTACCTCCTCGTTGACCTCGATGGCGCCCCGAGGGCTGGTGGGGTCGGTCAAGGCGGTGAGGCGGACGAGCCAGTAAAAGAGCGTCTCCGCATCCCACTCGCCGAACGACGCGGTTCCGAACGGGTCGGTGTGGCGTGCCTGCATGAGCCCCGCGGGCGGGTTCTTGGGCGGCTGGAGGTGGCGGGCCTGCGGTTCGCGGCGGACGAACCCCGTGGCTATGACCCACGCCGTTTGCAGCAACTGGGCATGTGTCAGGTCCGTTGCGTCGACCGTGGGGTACCGGCCGCGGTAAGGCCGGGCCCGCGCGAAATCGACGAGCGGCAAGGACCCGGGCAGGGGCTGCAACCCGTGCTGGTCGACGTCGCTGGCGGTCGGGTAGGCACTGTACGGTAACAGGCGTGGCGCGCCCGAGGATGGCCGCTCCGCGAGCCCGACGGAGCCGGCAACCGCTGTCTTTATCTTTCCCATTGCGTTCTTCTCCTTCGCCAGACGGGATCAACTTGACCCCGAAAATAGCAACGACCGGGAGAGAGCGGATCGGCTGAAGGACCGGATTCGCGGTAGTGCTTTGGTCGTAAGGCTTCGGGCGATGCGTGAGGGTCGTCTAATCACTCTGTCTTGGCGATTTCGCGTAACCGTGGCACCTGTTACTCTGGTGAGCGGGATAGGTGCACCCGAGGAGAAGGAGGAACAAGAGTTGCTGTTGATCAGAAGGCTACCTGTTGCCCCTGGCCGCTCTCGCGGCGCTGGCCGCGGTCGTAGTAGCCTTCGCGGTGCTCGCTTCCGCTGCCGTGGCGCAGTCTAGCGCTTCGGCCTCGGCCAGCGCGACCGCTCCCGTGGACGCCACCGCGACCACCGGCTCCACCGCGGCGGCCACGATCTCCGCTGCTGCCAGCGTGCCACCGGCGAGCGCTAGCAGGCTAGTGCCAGCGCCACGGCGACAAGCCTGGCCAGCACCGGCGGCCCGTCGTCGGGTCCCGCGCTGGCCGCGGCGATGTTGCTCGTGATCTCAGGCGCGGGCGCGTTGTTCCTCGTGCTGCGGCGCGGCGGCGCCGTCTAGGCGCCACCCCACCGGAAAGAGAAAGGATCCAGATGCGCACAAAGGTAGCGATGATTCTCGCCCTGACGGCGGTCCTCGTCGCGGTGGTGGTAAACACGGTGGTGGCGCAGTCACCGTCCGCCTCTCCCGCGTCCGCCCCGTCGGCCACCTCCTCCAAGCAGTGCTACTCGAAGCCCTGCTACGGCAACGCCAACAGGGAGGTCATCTACGAGCGCATAGGCGACCGCAAGTCCGACCTCATACGCGCCTTCGGTAACTACGACCGGCTGCACGCCAACACCTACTCCAGGGACACCGACCAGCTCTACGGTTTCGGCGGCGATGACTTCGTCTACGTGGACGACGGCGACACGCTGGACGCCGCTGGTGGTGGATCCGGTTACGACTGGTGCTACGTCGACGCCACGATCGAGGCAGCCAACACCTGCGAACAGGTGGTGGTGCGCTAGACACGGCCGGAAGAACAAGGCTCAGGGCTCCCGGACGCGCTGTACCGTCCGGTGTCCAGTTTCCTCCGTCCGGGCGTCAGCTCGGGCTGTCCTTAGCTTGTCCTCAGTAGAAAGGGCAAAGATGTTTGTATTCCTGGGATTGGGGATCCACGCATCTACCTTGTCTATTGACTCTCTCCCGGGTGAAAAGTAGGCTGTCTGATGTGGCGCGTCGGCGCTGGGGGCGGCGTGTTCGGGACGAAGGGAGGACGCGCGTGTACCAGCTGATCTTGCGCGGAGCACGGCTCGGGGACGAGGTCCTGGACGTCGAGTGTCGAGGATGGCAAGATAGGCCGGATCTCTGCGAGGATCGACGAGCGGGCCGAGCGCGAGATAGACGCCGAGGGCAGGCTCGTCTCGCCGCCCTTCATCGAGTCCCACGTGCACCTGGACACGACCCTGACCGCGGGCGAGCCGCGGTGGAACGAGTCAGGAACGCTCTTCGAGGGGATCCAGATCTGGTCCGAGCGCAAGAAGAGCCTCACGCACGAGGACGTGGTGGCGCGCGCTACCCGGCTCCTCGGTTGGCAGGCGGCCCAGGGCGTCCTGCACGTGCGCACCCACGCCGACGTCACCGACCCCGAGTTCACGGGCCTCAAGGCCCTGCTGGAGGTCAAAGAGAAGGTGCGCGGGTGGACGGACGTCCAGATCGTCGCCTTCCCACAAGAAGGAATGCTCTCCTATCCCGAAGGGCGTCGAGCTCATGGACGAGGCGCTCAAGCTCGGCGCGGACGTCGTCGGGGGCATCCCCCACTACGAGCACACCAGGGAGATGGGCGTGGAGTCCGTGAAGGAGAGCTTCCGCCTCGCCGAAAAGTACGACAAGCCCATAGACATACACTGCGACGAGACCGACGACCCGCACTCCAGGTTCCTCGAGGTAATGGCCGTGGAGGCCATCCGGACCGGGATGGGAGAGCGCGTCACCGCGAGCCACACCACGGCCTTCGGCTCCTACGACAACGCCTACGCCTTCAAGCTCATGGGATTCCTGGTCAAGAGCGGTATCAACTTCGTGGCGAACCCCCTGATCAACATAACCTTGCAGGGGCGCTACGACACCTACCCGAAGCGGCGTGGCATCACCCGCGTCAAGGAGCTCTGGCAGAACGGCCTGAACGTCTCCCTCGGCTACGACGACATCATGGACCCGTGGTACCCCCTCGGCACCGGAGGCATGCTCCAGCCGGCCCACATGGCCGTCCACGCTTGCCACATGACGAGCCGCAAGGAGGTCACGACCTGCTTCGACATGGTGACGGAGAACGCCGCCCGGACGCTGGGGCTGGAGGATTACGGCATCGCTGAGGGGAGCCCGGCCAACCTGGTTCTGGTGGACGCCCCGGACAAGTGGGACGCGATCAGGCGCCTAGCCCCGACGATCCTGGTCATAAGAGACGGCGAGGTCATCGCGGAGACCCGGCCTCCGGAGACCCGGCTGATGGGCGAGGTCGTGGATTTTCAGAGGGGGGCGCGGAGGCCCGATCCGGCGAACACGAGCCATCGGTAGGGGAGAGGAGGAGTCGTGAGCAGGCAACCCGGGGTCGAGGATAGGGTAGGCCACGAGCGCGCGGAGCTCGAAGAGGCCGTACACATCGAGAGGCACAACAGCATCGCGCCCGTCCCGGAGGAGTACAAGGACGCGACGCCGCTGGACCAGTTCTGGATCTGGGCCGGCGCCAACATCGCCCCGATCAACTGGGTCCTGGGGGCTTTGGGAATCGTGCTAGGACTCGGGTTCTGGGACACGGTGATCGTCCTGGCCGTCGGCAACGCCATCGGGGTGACGATCTTCGGCGCGTTCGTGCTTATGGGCCAGCGCACGGGGGTAACCCAGATGGTCCTGACGCGCAGCGCGTTCGGGAGGAGGGGCGCGTACATCCCGGCCTTCTTCCAGATCGTCATCGCCACGGGCTGGATAGCGATCAACACCTGGATCATCCTCGACCTCAGCGTGGCCCTGCTCGAGAGGCTTGGCATCCCGGGCACTCCTACAACCAAGGTCGTCGTGGTGCTCGTCCTCATGGCGATACAGGTTGGCCTCGCGACGCTCGGCTTCTACGCCATCCGCACCTTCGAGAAGTGGACCGTGCCCATCACGCTGGTCATCCTCGTCGCCATGTCCGTCGTCGCGTGGACCGGTGGCGACATCCAGTGGGGCTTCGCCGGCGAGGCCGAGGGCGCCGCGCGCTGGACCGCGATGAGCCAGGTCATGACCGCCATAGGCATAGGCTGGGGGATCACCTGGCTCGCCTACGCCTCGGACTACTCCCGCTTCGTCCCGCGCACGGTGCCACGTTCGCGCCTCTTCTGGGCCGGCGCTTTCGGCCAGTTCATCCCCGTCCTCTGGCTCGGGATACTCGGGGCGTCCATCGCCACGACGGGCACGGGCGCCGACCCGGCCGTGATCATCGTCAACACCTTTGGCGCGCTCGCCGTGCCGGTGCTCTTCCTGGTTTTGCACGGGCCCATCGCCACGAACATCCTCAACGTCTACTCGATGTCCGTGTCGGCACTCGCGGTGGACATCAAGGTGCGCCGTCACGTGCTGACCATCATCGTCGGGATCTTAGCCACCGCCTTCACCATCTACCTCGTCTTCGCGGGCAGCCTCGCCGAGCAGCTCGACGCGTGGCTGGTCGGCGTCGTCGCCTGGGTCAGCCCGTGGGCGGCGATCATGCTCATCCACTACTACATCATCCGCCGCGAGAACGTAGACGTCGAGGCACTCTACCAAGCCCCGAACGAGTCGCGGGTGGGCGATGTCAACTGGGCGGCCATGATCTCGCTCCTCGTCGGCCTCTTCACGACGTGGCTGTTCCTCTACGGACTCATCGCCCCGCTCCAGGGACCCATAGCGCGATCGCTCAATGGCCTCGACCTCTCGTGGCTGGCCGGTATGCTCACCGCAGGGATCCTCTACTACGTCCTCTACAAACTTGGCATGGCGACCCCGCAAACCGGCGCCAGGGACGAGGTCGGCGAGCCGTCCCGGGTCGATAGGAGCACCGAAGCGTAAAAAATGCCTAAGCGTAGTGCAAGAGCTGCGACGGTTGTCGGGTAGGCCCCGGACATCGGCAGGCGGAGATCACGCTCCGCGTAAACAGAGCCTCGCAAGGACGGTAGCGCCGCGGCGAATAGCAGAAGCGCGTCCGTACCGAGAGGCGCTGGGGGAGGTGCGATAGGCTCGTCGGAGCCCTTGGCCGGTCCAATTCGAAGGTACGCTAGTAGGCCGGCGAAGACCACGCCCGCGACGGGCACAGCCACCAACAGGGCGTGGAGCAAGCTCACCACCACACCGGCCTGCAACCGGTAACGGAAGCGGTGAGCCTCACCTCCAGAGCTGTCTTCCTGGACGATGGGATTCGGGCACGGGGTGAGCATAGAGCTTGCTCGCTATCCCTTTGTTTCAGGTAGGCAAACTGCGTGCAAGAAAGTATGTGAGATCGAGCGCCGGTGGCCCGAAGCCGCCTTCCCGGATCACTCCCCCGCAACGACGGAAAGGTGTCTGGCCAGGACAGGGCGCACCGCATGTTGTGCGTGGGGGGACCTACTTGCCGAAGATGTTGTCGAGAAAGCAAAATGTTGAGGCGAAGCTTTGATTAACATTCGCGCCTCCATATAATTTATGCAACTCAAGATACACAACGGGCAGGAGTGCTATCGAAGGAGGGGAGATGTGCTCCGAGCGTATCGACCCATCGTATCCTGCGTCACCTCGGGCGGTATCCAGGGCGTTTGATCGGCGCGACTTCCTGAAGCTTGGTGGGTCCGGACTTCTCGTAACGGTACTGTTGGGATCTGTCGGCCTCGGCAAGGCCTTTGCTCAAGCGGGGTTTTCGCCAGGGACGTCGCTCAAGGCGGAGTTCGAGCGGGCCGCCGAGGAGTACGGAGTGCCAGTCGAACTGCTGATGGCCATGGGCTACGTGAACACTCGTTGGGAGATGCCCCCGCCGGAGGCAAACGATTATTTGCCGGGCGATCCACACGGCTGGGGTTCCTACGGGATCATGGCCCTGGTGCAGAACCCGTTCTCAGATACCCTGGGCGAGGCGTCCAGGCTCACCGGCATCCCCCGGGAGGTGCTCAAGACAGACCGCGCCGCGAACATTCGGGGTGGCGCGGCCCTACTCGCCAGTTCCGCGGGATGGTACGCACCAGGGGAGTTACCGGACTACTTCGGCGCGGTGGCGGGCAGGGGCCTGGGGGTCGGCACTAGCTACACGGCGGTCGCCGGGATCGGGGGAGGCGAAATGTACGCCGAGCAGGTCTTCGGGACCTTACGAACCGGGGCTACCAAAAAGCTGTTCTCGGGCGAGACGGTCTCCCTGCCCCTGCGAGCGACCGACTTTGGGATATGGAGCATCTATGGTCGCTAAGCCGCCCGTGGTCTGGCGCCCGGCCGACTGGTCGAACTACACGGCGGCCTACCGCGAAGCCTCGCAGATGGACACGATAGTGATCCACGTTACCCAGGGTTCCTTCTCTTCGGCGGTCAACTGGTTTCAGACACCGGGATCGGAGGTCTCGGCCCACTACGTGGTCCGTGCCTGGGACGGTCAGATAGCCCAGTGCGTGGACGACGCGAACATCGCCTGGCACGCGGGCGACTGGCGCACAAACCGGTCGTCGCTCAGCATCGAGCATGAGGGGTACTTCGAGGATCCGACCTGGTTCACCGATGAGATGTACCGTTCATCGGCTAGGCTGGTTGCGCACCTCTGCGGATGGTACGGGATCCCGATAAACCGCCGCCGCATTCTGGGGCACTACGAGGTCTCCTACACGGAGTGCCCCGGTCCGTGGTGGTGGTGGGATTACTACATGGATCTCGTGTGGCGGTATGCCTGGAGATAGACACCCTCGTCTTGACCCGTCTGGTCGGACGGCACCGGGGCTACCGTGAATGGGTCGACGAGTACACCCGATGACCTTCGACTCGACCGGCGCGGCACGACCCCGCGAGGCGAGCTGCTTGTGGTCAGAGTCCGCGCGCCGTCCTTCGCCGCCCTTGGAGAGAGGCGGGGGGAGGAAAACCGCGCCACACGACGCCGCATAGGGCGGCCGGCGGGGCCGCGTGCGGGAGAACAAGCGGGCGCACCGTGACCGCCCCTGGCGCTGGCGGTCGCGCCGTCCCGGGAGGTAAGGGAGCGCACCTGCCCTACATGCCTGGCCTGGACGGGCTGCGCGCCCTGGCCGTTATCGCCGTGCTCCTCTACCATGGCAGCTCCTCCTTTCTTCCGGGAGGATTCCTGGGCGTCGAGATCTTCTTCGTCATCAGCGGCTACCTCATCACCGCGCTGCTGCTCGCCCAGTGGCGCCAGCGGGGCCGCGTAGACCTCAAGGCATTCTGGATGGGACGCGCCAGGAGGTTGCTGCCCGCCCTCTACGTCGTCCTCGTGGTCACGCTCGCCTACGCGGTCGTGTTCTTGCCAGGGGAGGTGGCCGGGCTGCGTGGGGACGTGTTGGCGGCCCTGGGGTACGTCACCAACTGGTACCTGATCTTCGGCCAGGAGTCCTACTTCGAGGCCGTAGGACGTCCTTCGTTGCTCAAGCACCTGTGGTCGTTGGCCGTCGAGGAGCAGTTCTACCTCTTGTGGCCCCTGGTCTTCGCGATTCTGATGAGCGTAGGCGTGGTTGGCGCGCGGCGGCCTCGCGCGTTGTGCGTGGCGCCTCTTCGGGGCCGCGGTCTCGGCGCTCCTCATGGCGATTCTCTACAGACCGGAGGTGGACCCTTCGCGTCTGTACTACGGAACCGACACGAGGGCCACGGGTCTCCTCCTCGGCGCCGCCCTCGCCTTCGTGTGGGCGCCGTGGCGGGCGGCTCCGGGCGGCGCGAGGGGGTACGCGGCCGCGGGCATGCTGCGCGTCCGGGACGCGCCGAGAGGCTGCGCCGGTGGTGGGGATGGATGGCGCCCACCCTCCTCGACGTAGCGGGCATCCTGGCCCTCCTGCTCTTGTGCCTTCTCTGTCTCGGTCTTGGAGAGTTCGATCCCCTCCTCTACCGCGGCGGGTTCCTCCTTGTCTCCGTGGCCACCGTGGTGGTGATCATGGCCGTGGCTCGTCCGAACAGCCGCCTCGGGAGCGCGTTGTTGGGACGCCAGCCGCTGCAGGTGGATCGGGCAGCGCTCCTACGGGATCTACCTCTGGCACTGGCCCGTCTACATGGTGACACGGCCGCAGCTGGACGTGGATCTGGGGGGCTGGGAGCTGTGGGGATTGCGGATTGGGGTCACGCTGGTGTTAGCGGAGCTCTCCTACAGGTACGTGGAGCTACCGATAAGGAGGGGGGAGCTGGGGCGCGGATGGAGGCAGCTGCGAGAGGCTCGAGGGTTCCGCAGTTGGGACCTCGGCGTCCGGTGGGCCGGGGCAGTGGTTCCCGCCCTCGCGGTCTGCGCGGTGCTCGGGGTGGCGGTGGCCCAGGCCAGGGAGCCCGAGGCACCTTCCTACCTCTCCACCAAAAGGGTCCATCTCGAAGCCCCTGGGTCCGCGGCCGAGCAGCGTGGCATCGCCGCTCGGGACGCCGCCGAGACGGCGGCTTCTGCCGCGCCCGAGACGAATAAGGCGGCGAGGGTCCCGGCCGGACAGTCCGGAGGAGAGAATCCGTCGCGCGGGGGCGGCTCCGCAGGGGCGCCCACGGTCACGGCCGTCGGCGACTCGGCGATGCTCGGCGCCGTCGACGCGCTACGGCGGGAGATGCCCAACCTCGCCGTGATCGACGCGCGGGGTAGCCGTCAGGTCACCGAGGCAATCGCCGTTCTACGGCAGCTCCGCGCCTCCGGCCAGCTTGGGGAAGTCGTGATTGTCCACATAGGCAACAACGGCGTCTTCGCCGACGGTCAGTTCGACGAGATGATGCGGGCAACTGGTGACGGACGCATGGTTCTCGTGGTGAACGTGACGGTCCCCGACAGCTACAGCTGGGCTCCGAACAACGAGGTGCTGGCCGCAGGGGTAGGAAGGTACCCGGATCGGGCGACGCTGGTCGACTGGCAAGGAATCAGCGCCGGACACCCCGAGTACTTCTGGGACGGCATACACCTTACCCCAAGGGGCGCGCGAGCCTACGCCAACGCCATCTCCGCCGCCTACGAAGGGTACGGCCGATGACGAGGATCTGGCGGAGACTCTGAGAAGCCGAAGGCCAGAAGCCAGAGCGGGCTGACCTAGCGGGACATCACGAGTGCGAAGGCGGCCCCGGTAAGAAACGGCACCACCACGACCACCCAGAACAGGCGCACCGCGAACACCGTGTACCGGAGATCCGGCGGCGGCTGGCGCGAGATCTTGCGGGTGCGCACGCGCAGGGACCTGCGCTGTTCGTTGAACAGCCGCCCGTCGAACCGCTGGTCGGACTCTGTCAAAGCCGTTCTCCTGGCATCCCCGCGCTTCTCCGTGCCGAAGCACTGTACCGATTTTAGCCGCCAGGATACGCGCCGGTGAACCTTGATCTCGCGAACCGCTACCGGTTGCGAGCCCGCCAGTAAGCCTGCGCAACATGTGGCGCGCGGCCGGAGAACCGGAGCCCCGAGCACCGCCTCCACCCGGGCGAAGTAGGGCCGTTTCGGAAGACCCCTCGAAAAGTTCGTCTTGGGCTTTCCATCTTCGCCAACGACAAGCTCGGCATCGATCCTTCGACAACGGGGACGAGGACAGCGGAGGTAACGCCTAACGATCCCCAAGATCCCGACACTGGCCCCAACAACCTGCAGAACTACCCGGTGCTCAACTCCGCCATCACACCGGACGGTCAGGCACGCCGTCCAGGGCACCCTCAACTCCACCCCCAACGACTCCTTCACCGTCCAATTCTTCGCGAGCACGAGCCCCGATCCTTCGCAGGCTTCGGCGAGGGCAAGACCTTCCTCGGCCAGACCAACGTCACCGTGAACGCCGGGGGCACGCCTCCTTCTCCTTCTCCACCGATGTCTCCGTCACGGCCGGGGAAGTCGTGAGCGCCACGGCCACCAACGTAGCCACGGGCGACACCTCGGGAGTTCCGAGGCCGTGGAGGTGGTGGACGGCGGGCCCCAGGGTGGTATCCATAGGCCCACCGACGGACACGGGGGTGCCGGCCAGGGCCAACGTCTTCGCTACCTTCTCGGAGGCGATGAGACCTTCCTCGATCAACGCCAACACTTTCAAGCTCTTTTTGAGGGAGGGCGGCACCCAGACGCTCGTGCCCGCCCAGGTGAGCTACGACGCTGCCTTGAAGCGCGCCAGCCTGAATCCCGACGCGGCTTCCCGGTGCCCGAGCTGACGTGGCCACGGTGACGACCGGGGAGGGACCTCGCTGGGAAAACCGGTTGGTGGAGAGGAAGAACTTCCGTTTCACCGTGGCTCGGTAGAACGTCGGAAGCCAGGAACGGCGGGACCTAGGAGCGAGAAGAAGTACCGTTGGTCGCTCTCAGCTGACGGAAGCCTGTTGCCAATTGCAGATAGCTCGATCTAACCGCGAGCCGATCTAGACGCCTCGCGTCTGGAGCCAGAGCTCCAGCAGCCCGAGTTGCCAGAGCTTGTTGCTCCCTAGCCGGGTGCGCTCGTCGTTCGGCGCGGAGAGCAGGCGCTCGACGTAGTCCTTCTTGAAGATGCCTCGCTCCCTGGCGGCCGGCGCGTGCAGCGCTTCGCGCACGAGATCCAGGTACTTCCCCTCGAGGTGCTTGAGGGCGGGCACGGGGAAGTAGCCTTTGGGGCGGTCGATCACCTCGTGCGGTATGACGCGGCGCGAGGCCTCCTTGAGCACGCCCTTGCCTTCCTGCGCCAACTTGAGTTCGGGTGGGCAGGCCGCGGCGAGCTCTATCAGCTCGTGGTCCAGAAAGGGCACGCGGGCCTCCAGCCCCCAGGCCATCGTCATGTTGTCCACCCGCTTGACGGGGTCGTCCACCAGCATTACCTGCGTGTCTATCCTGAGCGCCCGGTCAAGCGGTGCGTCGGCCCGTGGGCGCGCGAAGTGCTCGGCGACGAACGCCCGGCTGACGTCCCCTTCGGCCAGGTACTCGGGGCTCAGGGCCTGGACCATCTCGTCGCGCGGGCGATCGAAGAAGGCGGCCTCGTAGGTGTCCAGGCCGTCGGCCCGGGCGTCCTCCATCGGCGGGTACCAGTCGTAGCCGGCGAACACCTCGTCGGCTCCCTGACCGGACTGCACGACCTTGACGTGCTTGGCCACCTCCTGGGAGAGCAGGTAGAAGCCGACGACGTCGTGGCTGACCATCGGCTCGCTCATCGCGGCGATGGCGCCCTCGAGGGCCGGTAGCATCCGGTCGCTCGAGATGGTTAGCTTGTGGTGGTCTGTGCCGTAGTGGTCGGCGACCAGGTCCGAGAACTCGAACTCGTCTCCCTCGATGCCGCCGACGGACTCGAAGCCGACGCTGAAGGTCTGCAGGTTACTCTGGCCGAGCTCGTCCAGGAGGCCGACGATCAGGCTCGAGTCGAGCCCACCCGAGAGCAACACCCCGACCGGCACGTCGGAGACCATGCGACGCTCGACGGCCGTGCGGAGCGTCGAGAGGACCGCGTCCTCCCAGTCTGCCGGGGCCATCCCCTCGTGCGCGGGGTCGCGGACGAAGCTCGGGCTCCAGTACTCTTTCGTGCGGCGCGAGCCGTCCGGCTCCACGACGAGCATGGTCGCCGGCGCGAGCCGGCGGACGCCGGAGAGGATGGTGTGCGGCGCGGGGACGACCGCGTGGAACATCATGTAGTGGTGCAGCGCCACCGGGTCTATGGAGGTGTCGACGCCTCCCCCGGCCAGCAGCGCGGGGAGGGTCGAGGCGAAGCGCAGTGCGCCCCCGACGTCGGCGAGGTACAGGGGCTTGATGCCGAGGCGGTCGCGGACGAGGATCGCCCGCCCCGAGTCGCGCTCGACGATGCAGAACGCGAACATCCCGAGCAGGTGGTCCACGAAGTCTTCGCCCCAGCGGTGGTACGCCTTGAGCAGCACCTCGGTGTCGCTGGTGGAGAAGAAGCGGTAGCCCGCGCGGGAAAGCTCTTCGCGCAGCTCGGGGTAGTTGTAGATGCAGCCGTTGAAGACTATCGTCAGCCCGAGATCGGGGTCCGTCATCGGCTGGGCGCCGCAAGCGGAGAGGTCGATGATCTGGAGCCGCCTGTGGCCCAGCGCGACGGGGCCCTGCGACCACACGCCCCCGCTGTCGGGTCCGCGGTCGGTCATCGTATCGCCCATCCGCGCGACCGCGGCGACGTCCGCCGCGCCCCCGGCCCTCAGCTCCCCGCAGATCCCGCACATTTCAGCCGTCCTCTCTGAACACAGAGTTGTTCGGGATCACGCTCATGCCTCGAGCACCCACGTGTCCTTTAAGCTGCCCCCCGCGGAGGAGTTGACGACGCGGGTGCCCGGCTTCGCCACCCTCGTGAGGCCGCCAGGCATAACGTAGCCGACGGCCGGCAGCACGAAGGCCCGCAGGTCCACGGGCGCCTCCGCGGCGGAGTCCCCGTCGTCCAGCAGGTGGGAGGAGAAGTCCAGGCATTCCTGGGCGATAAACCCGACCGGGTTCTCCTCCACCTCCCGGCGCGCTTGTTCGAGCTCCTCCGCCTCCGCCTCGGGGCCTATGATCACGCCCTTCCCCCCGAAGCCGTCGCGCGGTTTCAGGACCATCTCGGGCAGGCGGTCCAAGACCTCGGAGCGCAGGCTGGGCTCCCACAGCGGGATGGTGGGGGCGTTGCGCAGGACGGGCTCCTCCCCGAGGTAGGCCTCGATCATGGCCGGGACGTAGGCGAAGACCGCCTTGTCGTCGGCCACGCCCACGCCGAGCGCGTTCGCGAGGTTCACCCCGCCCCGCAGGTACGTCTCCTCCAGCTCCGGCAGGTCGGCGACCACGTACCCCCCCTCGACGCGGCGGTAGATCACGTCTATCCGCTGCCCGTCCGGCTCGGCGAGGACGGCGCCGCCGGTGATGCGGAGATCCCCGAGCGTCAGGAGCCGGATGCCGCAGGCCTCGGCGATGCGGCTGTGCTCGAAGAAGGCCGGGTCTTCGTCGCCGCCCGTCACGATCGCGATGCTCGGGTTCTCGACCCCGGGCGGCGCGGCCGCCTCGAGGGTCGCCCGCAGCACCGCGTAGTAGGCCTGGATGCCGTTCACCGCGTAGGGGGCAAAGAGCTCCTCGAAGGCGTCGAGGCCCGCGTTACGGATCGCCTCGGCGTAGGCGGCGCCGCTCGGCACCCGCACGTTGTCCTCGAGCACCACGTACTCGCCCGAGTCGATCCGCACCACGTCGGGACCGTAGACGTGGACGGGGGCCGCCGCCGAGTGGGCTGGCATCCTGCCCGGCGTGTAGAAGACGCTGCTATCCACGACCTCCGCGGGGACCACGCTCTGGTCGCCGTGGTAGAGGTCCGCGAGCCAGGCGTTGATCGCCCATCCCCTCTGCAGGAGACCGTAGGAGAGGCTCTCCCACTCGTCGTGCGGGATTATCCTCGGCACCCAGTCGGCCGGTAGGACCCTGTCTTTGCCTGTGTAGCCTGGCAGGGGGAAGGTCGCGCCCAGCTCGCCCAGCTTCTCGCTAGCCCGCTCCCTCTTCCTTGCGTAAGACTCGGTCCCCAGATCCTCCACCGCCCGCAGTAGGGGGCGGTAGGACGCGCGAGCCGCGCCGTCCTGCTCGATAGCCTCGTTGTAGTGCACCGTCCTGGCCTCCATGCGATCCTACCTCGTCCGAGTGTCGGAGCTTGTGTCCGCGAAGGATAGTACTACCCGCGGACCGTGAAGGATAAATGTACTCTCGGCGTCACGCCCCGTATTTGGCCCGCTGGAGCACATTCGCCCCTGGTCCGGGCCGGATTTATGGTCGGCGGGTGGTCCCGGATCCCGCGGGTTCCACCAGGACAATACCGGCGAGCCAAGACCGCGCGATCTTTGTCTACGCGGCCAAAGCCAGGGCCCATCACCCACCGCTACCATACCCTCTTCGCAAAGAAAGGATCGTCATGAACAGACCTGACCGGACCCACAACGGCCGGCTCTTCTACCGGGAGCACGACCTGATCTCCATCCCCCAGGACATCCCGGAGCTCGGGATCTCCGAGGGCCAGAGCGGCATCGTCAAGGACCTCGACTTCGACCACGGCCGCGTCCAGGCGCTAGTGAGGGTGAACTACTCGACCGGGCAGACCCGCGGCTGGGTCGAGATGGACGTCATGCCGGAGCAAAAGGTTCTCGCTTTCTCTCCATCGGGATGACCCCATCGCGCCGTTTACAGAGCCAGGCATCGAGGTTCTGAGGCGACGCGTCCCGGCCCTGGATCAAGGACCCAAGAGCCTGAAGACCTGGTAACCAGGGGACCCCGCGAGGGGCAAATATTCATCGCGGATTCATCGGCGCACGCTCCAATAGCGATTTGAGGTAGGTCCCGAGAGAGGAGCGTAGCGTGTCGAGTACGCTAGAGCGTCCCCGCAGGGGAGCCGACGATACGGAGCTGTTCTCGGTAGATCAGCTCGCGGAGATCTCGCAGAATCCCGACCCCATCACCTACGACCTCGCGGGGGATCGCGTGGTCCTGGTCTCCGAGATGAAGAGGGCCGGGATCGTCACCAGGAACCAGATAACCGCCTTCCTCGCGAACGTAGTCCAGGAGACGGATTTCCTCAAGACGCTGGAGGAGTACGGCGGCGAGGCGTACTTCAGGAGCTTCCTCGGTGACCAGTGGCGATACCACGGACGCGGTTACATTATGAACACCTGGCGGGCCGCGTACGTGCGCCTGAGCTCGGTTCTCGGCGTCGATCTGGTATCGAACCCCGAGATCCTCGCCAAGCGCAAAGACCTCGCCGCCAGGGCCGCCGTGTGGTTCTGGACCACGAACGACATAGGCCCGGTCGCGGACCGGGGCGACTTCAAAGGGGTGTGCAGCCTCATCAACAGGGGCGAGAACCCGCCCCGGGGCCCGATCAATGGGTGGGCAGAGCGTCTCGCGGCCTACGAGAGGGCCAGGCGTGTGATCGGCACCGGCGCCGAACCCGTCTCGCAGACGGACGGGTCTGAGGCGCCCGAGACCGAGATGGTGACCGCCAAGGAGGGGACGAACTTCTACAAGGGCCTCGAGTACATCCGGCCCATCGTCGGCCACCGGGCTTACTGGGTGTGGTCGCGTGGGGCGGTGCCTCCCAACGAGGGGATGTACGCGATCAACGACGAGCTGCCCCCCGTCGCGCAGGTGGGCAAAATTAACTGCGCCGGGGTGACGAATGTTTTCTTCAGGGCGATGCGAAAGAGGGTGCCAACCAGGGGCAACCCCAACTACGACGGCGGCGTGGCCTCCTACGCGGGAGGCGTCCTCGGGCCAGGGTACTTCGAGGGCTACTCCGAACCGTTCGACCTTCGGAAGGCGAAAACCTGGGCGCGGGAGACCCGTTGCGGCGTCCTGCTATTGCGTCCCTACTGGAACGCCTCGCTCTCGGGCCAGGGGCACGTCGCAGTCCTGCTACCGAGCGGCTACGTCCTGCAGTCGTTCCAGAACATGGGCGGCCCCGACCTGAACTGGGACTACACCATCGAGCAGTCCAACGCGGGCGACTTCTATCGAGCGATGGTGCACCCGGAGAACTGGAGCGAATACAGCGATCCCGCAGACGAGTGGTAGTTCGAGATAGCTAACCCCGTGTGCGGGTTTTGGTCGACTGAAAGACGAAGAGACGCCGGGGGCCAAGGAGGCTCTCGGCTGGGCGGCTTGGTGCCTCGACGACGATCCAGTGAGTCGATGACACAGACAGGAAGGTGCTATCGCCCTCCTCACTAGAAGGGAGACAACGTTGACAGAACACGAAGGCTGGCAAGTGTCTGGAGACGCGGCCGAAGTCTACGAGAAGTGCTTTGTTCCGGCCATTTTTGGCAGGTGGGCGTCGCAAGTGGCTGATGCGGCAAAGGGTGCCTCTGGAGATCGTGTGCTCGATGTCGGCTGTGGGACCGGGGTGCTCGCCCGTGCGGCCGCAGACCGCGTCGCAGCGGAAGGGCAGGTCACCGGTCTTGACCTCAACGAGGGCATGCTGGCGGTGGCTCGACGCCTCCGACCTAAGATCGACTGGCGCCAGGGCGACGCCACCAGACTACCATTCGCGGACGAAAGCTATGATGTGGTCGTGAGCCAGTTCGCTCTGATGTACTTCCCCGATCGCATTGCCGCGCTCAAAGAGATGTGGCGGGTGCTGAGGACTGGCGGCCGGCTCGTCATTGCTGTGTGGGGGCCTTTCGAACGCGCGACCGGCTATGTGCTCTTGACGGAGATCACGAAGCGTCGTTGGGGTGATGACGCGGCCGACGTCCTCACCGCGCCGTTCGTCTTGGGCGACCAAGAAAAGGTGATCCATCTCTCCAAGGCCGCGGGCATCGACGAGGTGGCGGTCGAATTGCACCAAGGCACCATGAAGTTTCCGTCGATCGAAGTATTCGTGGAGACGGAGGTGAAGGGGTCGCCGCTCGCGGACAGTATCGATGAGGAGGGCTATCGAGGCGTCATCAAGGAGGCCGAGGACAAGCTCCAGCGCTTCGTCGTCGAGGACGGCGTCGTCATGCCGATGGACGCTTTCATCATCACGGCAGAAAAATCTTGATCGCATCCGAGAGGCGCTAGTTACACCCCGCGAATGGCTACCACACGTACGCAACCCAGCGCCGTTTGATGAGGGTTCAGACCGTGTGAAGTCATCGGCCTGGCGACGCCCAAGGTAGTGGTCTCGGAGACCGGGGGTTCAGGATGCCCTTCAAGCGTTCGGGGTTGTGGAACGTGGGACCGCGGCGTGAGATATTGGGCGCATCATCGCTGGAAAGGTCTTGGATCCGGTTTCGGGAGGGCGAGATGCAGCCTGAACATGCAGCACTGGAGGACGTGGCGCGGCCGTTGCCGCCGGACACCCTGTGGGTACGGTTCGTGTTCGTGGACCACGCGGGCATCCCCAAGGCTAAGGCCGTCCACCGGGAGTCCTTCGGGATGAGGGCGAGGGCGGGCGTCGGGCTCGCGAAGGGGGTGCTGGCGCTCGATCCGAGCGGGGCGCTGCAGCCGGAGTCCGGGTTGAGCCCGGTCGGGGAATGCCGCCTCGTGCCCGACCTCTCGACCCTGACCCCCCTCCCGTTCGCCCCTGGCCAGGCGATGGTCGTCTGCGACATGACGGAGCCAGACGCGAGCACCGCGTGGGACGGGTGCCCGCGCGGGGCGCTGCGGCGGGTGCTCGGGCGTCTCGGGGAGAGAGGATACGAGGCGGTAGCCTCCTTCGAGGCCGAGTTCTACGTCTGGGGCGTGGACGGTCCGCTGGACAGGACGCCCTACGCCGGCAGCTTCGCGCTTACGGCGGCCGCGGATCTCGTAGGCGAGCTGGCAGAGACGCTCGAGGAGATGGGCATCCTGCCCGAGCAGTGCCACGCCGAGGTCGGCCACGGCAACCTGGAGCTCTCGGTGAGGGAAGCAGAGGCGCTCACGGCCGCGGACATGCGCGTGCTGGTGCTCGAGACGATCCGGGGCGTCGTCCACCGGTCGGGCCTGGAGACCACGATGGCCCCGAAGCCGTACCTGGAAGGCGCCGGCAACGGCCACCACCTGCACGCGAGCCTCTACGAGGGCGATTCCCCGACGCTCTTCGACGCCTCTGGCGCCCTCACGAAGGCCGGCTCCGGATTTATCGGCGGGGTCCTGGAGCACCTGCCCGCGGTCATGGCCTTCACCGCGGCGAGCCCCAACTCCTACCAGCGCCTCGCCCCCGGCATGTGGTCCTCCGCCTACGCCTGCTACGGCCCGGACAACCGGGAGGCGGCGGTCCGGATCGCCTCCCCCGTGGCCGGCGCGGAGTCCGACTCCGCGAACGTGGAGATCAAACCCGTAGACGTCACGGCGAACCCGTACCTGGCCCTCGCTGCTGTCCTCGCCGCCGGGATGGACGGGATGGATAGGGACCTGGATCCGGGCGAACCCGTCACGGTCGACCCGGCGACCCTGAGCGAGGAGGAGCGCGCCGAACGGAACATCCGCCCGCTTCCGACCTCGCTCGAAGAGGCGATGGACGCGCTGGAGAACGACGAGGTCCTTGTCGACGCCCTGGGGGCGCCGCTCGTGCGCACGCACCTCGCCGTTGGCCGCGCGCAGGCCAGGCTTGCCCGCGAGCTCTCCCCCGAGGAGGTTGCGGCAACGGCGGCCGAGATCTACTGATGCGGCGAGGCCAGGTCGTGGACCTCACGAACGTTCCCGTGGTAGACAACCACTGCCACCCCATCTTTCCCTCCCGGGACTTCGGCGATCTCGAGAGCTGGCGCCGGGCCTTCACCGAGTCTACGGACCCCGGGATGTCGCGCGACCACGTCGCCACCACAGCGTTCTACCGGCGCCTGATCAGGACCCTCGCAGACTTTCTCGGCTGCGAAGACGACGAGGAGGACGTTCTCGCTTCTCGCGCGCGGCGGGACGCCGGGGACCTGACCGCCGACCTACTCCGCTCCGCAAACATCGAGACCCTCCTCCTCGACACAGGCTACCCGCCACCCGAAGAGGTGATGCCGCAGGATGAGCTGGCGAAGCTCGCGGACTGCCGCGCCGAGCCGATGCTGCGGCTCGAGATCCTGATGCAGCGCCTGCTCTCCGAGCACGAGTCCCTGCGGGAGGTCAAGGAGGCACTCGCGTCGGAGCTGAGCGACGTGCGAGGCCGCGGCTTCGTGGCGCTCAAGAGCATCGTCGCCTACCGCACGGGGCTTGCGGTCCGGGAGTGGACCGACGAGGAGGCCGAAGCCTCGCTGCGCGAGTTCAGGCGGGACGCCGGCACGCCGCACCTGGCCCACAAGCCGCTGCTCGACACGCTGCTGCACGTGGCCTTCGCCGAGGCGGCGAGGCAGGAGGTGCCGGTCCAGTTTCACTGCGGCTACGGCGACGCGGATACCGACCTCCTGCTCGGCAACCCGCTGCACCTGCGCGCCGTGCTCCAGAACCCGGCGTACCGCGCCATGCCCGTCGTGCTGCTGCACGAGTGCTACCCGTACACCCGGGAGGGCGGGTACCTCGCCGCCGTCTACGAGAACGTGTACCTGGATCTCTCCTACGGCATACCGCTTCTCGGCTTCGGCGAGATGCTCTCATTTACCCGCGAGGCGCTCGGAGTCGCCCCGACCTCAAAGCTCCTTTACAGCTCCGACGGCATAGGGGCGCCGGAGATCCACTGGATGAGCGCCATTGACGGTCGCCGCGTACTCGGCCTGGCGCTGGACGACCTGGTGACGCACGGGGAGCTGGGCGTCTCCGGGGCCGAGGCCGCGGGCGAGGGCGTGCTGCGCGGCAACGCGAACCGGCTGTACGGGCTGGCCCACTAGACGACGTGCCGGACGGCTCGGAGCTCGAGATACGCTCGGTCGATCGGGCCGAGATCGGGACCGTGTGCGAGGTACACCGAAAAGCTTTCGGCGGGAGGGAGGAGGAGCCTCGTCTGGTCCGGATGTTGCACGAAGCTGGCAAGGCGCCGGTCTCCCTTGTCGGCCTCCTCGACGGCACGATCGTCGGGCACGTGCTGTTCTCGCCGATGATCCTGGATCCGCCAGAGCCCGACCTCGCCATCGCGGGGCTCGCCCCGATCGCCGTGCTCCCCGAATTCCAGGGCAGGGGCATCGGCTCGCGCCTGATCCGTGAAGGGCTCCCGGCCTGTCGCGAGGCCGGCTACGGGGCCGCGGTGGTCCTGGGGGATCCGGGCCTCTACGGTCGGTTTGGTTTCGGTCGGGCGAGCAGGCAAGGGCTCGCCAACGAGTACGGGGTCGACGAACCCTTTATGGTCGTGCAACTGGAGCAGGACAATCTGGGCGACGCGCGCGTCGTCAGGTATCAGCCGGAGTTTCGGGGCTCCGGCTTGTGAGCCACTCGGCCTTGGGCGACCTGCCCGGCGGAAGGGTTCCGAACGCGCCCCTTCCGATAGAGGGGCTCGCGGTAGCGTAGTATCCGTCAGGAAGGGCGAGACCGGGTTCTCCAGGAGGGCGCGGCGTCTCGGGGAGGTGTTGGGGCATGCAACGCGCGGACGTGGGTGGGGTGGGGCTGCAGTACGAGGTTCGCGGCACGGGCGACCCGGTGGTGTTCGTGCACGCCGGCGCCTTCCCCGACTGGTTCGCTCCCCTGCTAACTGAACCGGCGCTCGCCGAGGGGTACGCCCAGATCAGCTACCACCGCGTCGGTTACGGCGGCAGCGACCGGCCAGCCGGTCCTGTGAGCATCGCCGACCAGGCGGCCCACTGCCGGGCGCTCATGCGGTACCTCGGGGTGGAGCGGGCGCACGTCGTCGGCCACTCCTCCGGGGCCAACATAGCCCTGCAGCTCGCGCTCGACGCCCCCGAGAGCGTCGGCTCGCTCGCCGTAATGGAAGCCACGCTCATGGACGTGCCAGGCTCCAGGGAGTTCGCCGAGCGCTACATGGCTCCCGTAATGCGGCATTACGGCGCGGGGGAGAAGGAGGAGGCCGTCGACGCGTTCATGCGGGCGGTCGGAGGACCGGATTACCGCGCGGCGATGGACCACGCGCTGCCGCCAGGTTACTTCGAGAGGGCGGAAGGCGCCGCGGATGCCTTCTTCGGGACCGAGCTGACAGCCGTGAGGCAGTGGCGCCTGGCACGCGAGGATGCCGAGCGCATCACCCAGCCGGTGCTGGTCGTGCTCGGGGGCGAGAGCGACGCCATCTCACCGATCTTTCGGGAGAGGTTCGACTTGCTGTTGTCTCTGTTGCCGCGAGCGCAGGCGTTCGAGCTACCGGGAGCGACGCACCTGCTTCACGTGCAGAAACCCCGAGCCATGGCGAGCGAGCTGACCCGGTTCTTCGAGCGGCACCCGTTGTAAGGCTCCTGCTGCCCGGGCTGCCTTCAACGGCTCCGGAGCCCAGCCACGTATACGCGCAGGAGCCGGTCGAAGCTCTCGTCCAGGTCCAGGGGTATACCGAACCCGCCGGAGACCTCCAGCGTGGCGAACCCGTGAACCACGCTCCTGAACCCCCGAGCGGCGTGCATCGCCTCCTCGCCGCGCAGGCCGTAGGAGGCGAGCACCGCCAGCACCGCCTCGAACGCCTCCCGTTCGGCCGCTTCGAAGGCCGGATCTTCGGGATAGGAGAGCCGCGACGACCTGACCGTCGCCGCGTACAGTCCCGGACGCTCCCTGACGAAGTTGCGGTAGGCCTCCGCCATCGCGAAGGCAGCCTCGTCGGTGGATTTGCCCATGACGGCGTGACCGATCCTTCGCCCAAGCTCCCGCAAGCCCAGCAGCGTGAGCTCGCGCCGCAGCCCTTCGAGGCCCGCGACGTGGTTGTACAGCGACGGCGTCCGCACCCCTAGCCTGGAGGCGAGCTCCGCGAGCGTAAAGCCGTCTAAACCTTCTTCGTCGGCGAGGGAGGCAGCGGCCTCGACAACTGCCTCCCTCGTCAACCCTCGCCTGGACGCCACCCTACACCCGTTGCAGGTGCGTGTCCTTGGGCCCGGTAGGGTACTTGAGCCCGTAGCCCACCACACGGTCCATGCCTATGTGGGAGAACCAGATCAGGGCCAATGACAACGCCAGCGGGCTTCCCGCCAACAAACCGTAGAGGGCCAGCGCCGCCGGCAACGGGTACGCGTGGAAGAGGTTGTAGGCGGCGGCCCCGACCTTTGGCCCGGCGAGGTAGCCAAGCATCGACACGTCGGGCGCGAGAAGCAGCAGCGCGAACCATAGCCAGCTTTCCCCGGTCACCCAATAGAGCACAACGCTCGTGGCTAGCAACGCCGCGCCCTCCATCCGAAGCAGCACCGCCGGCCGCGCGAACCCCAACAACGCCAGCGACCCCACGCCGGTCCGACCTTCGCGAGTGGTTGCCATCATGATCCGCTCCTCTCCGCGACATCAAGCCGCTCCGGTTTACTAATATAATTAGACAATAAACTAATTATATTAGTTTGTCAAGTGGACGGCCGGTAAGAGTCCTAGCTGCGGGAGCGGTGGATCGCAAGGACTGAGAGCGGGGAGCCTCCAAAGGCTCCCCGCTCTTTTCGAGAGTTCCGGCTCGTTGGTTACCCGTGCTGGGAGAAGCTGACCAGCTCTTCGCGGCCGCTGCCGCCCGAGGTCTTCACGGTCAGCACGGGGCCGACGTCGCGGGCGTAGAGCTTGTACTCGGAGACCTTGGGCTCGAGCGGGACGAGGTCCTTGGTCATGAGCGCGCCTTCGAAGTGGCCGAAGGGGGTCTCGACCTGCTCGTCGGTGCTCAGGACCTCGGCCCTGTCCTCGGCCTCGCCCTCGTAGTATTCCTGGCGGTAGGCCATGCCGTCCTGGGGGTTGGCTGGCATGATGATCCCCGGCTGCGCCCCGTCGACGCCGGCCTCGAAGGAGCCGGACCTCGTCTTCACCTTGCCGTTCTCGTACTCGGCGGTGTCCTCGCCCAGGTACCAGACGTTTCCGGCGCTATCCTGGGCGTACCAATCGTCTGTCACCTCGACGAGCTGGCCGTTCTCCGTTACGACGTCGTGGACGACCCTGGCTTGGATCCCGTTGGCGATCATCCTGGTCCGGTCGGTGACGGTCACCTCGACGCGCAGCTCCGGCCCTCCTGCGCCGGTTTCCCGGTAGACCCACTTGTTGCCAGGGCTCATCGGCAAGTAGGGGTTGTCGATGTTGGTCGTGAAGTCGGCCGGGTCGAGCTTTACCGGCTCGCTGCCCTGCGGAAGGGCTCCGGGGCCGTAGGGTCCCGCGGCCTTCGAAGTCCCGGGACTGTTGTCCTTCGCTGCTGTTGCTTTCTGGGCCGTCGCGTCAGCCCCGCAGGCGCTTGTTACCAGCACCGCCGACAAGCCGATGCCGAGCAGGGCCACGGTCAGAAAGCGCTTTGGCCCGGATGGTTGTCTCGGGCCTTCCCGGCGGTGCATGTCGTCCTCCTTTGTTCGTGATCCGGCCTTGGGATCAGTCGTCGTTGGGGCCGTCTTCGTCGCTGGTCCCGTCTTCGTCAGTGGAGTCGTCGTCGGTTTGCTGGCCGACCACCTTGAGATCCTGATCCAGGTGCACCTCGACCTGGCTGCCGTCGTCGCGCCTGACCTCGACCTCGAAGGCGGCGTTACCATCGTCCCGCTCGACCTCGGTGACGGTTCCGCCGCCTACCGCGTCGAGGGCGGCGCTCTTCGCCTTCCCGGCGTCGGGGCCAGTGACCTGCTCCCCCGAGTCACCATCGGCGGCGTAGGCGACCCCGGCGCCTCCCGCGCCCAGGGCCAGGATGACCGCGGCCGCGCCGGCGGCGAGTGTCTGCTTGTTCATCGGCTTTCCTCCTCTTGCTCGTTTACCTGCAGTGCTGAGTATCCCGCCGAAACCTGAGAGGCGGCTTAGGGAAGGCTGAGAGCGGGATTAGAGTTGCTCGCAGTAGAAAGCCCGCACGACTCGGACGCCTGCTTGTTTCTCTTGTTGGTGGCATCTATCGTGGAGGGCGCCGTTCGCAGCGCAGTGAAGGAGAGATCATGTCGCCCGTAGATCGTTCGGAACCGTCGTACAGGCTGCGCCATTCCACGGCCCACGTTATGGCGCAGGCCGTGGGGGAGATGTTCCCGGAGGCGAAGTTCGGTTGGGGACCTCCCCACGACAGGTTCGAGGGCGGCTTCTACTACGACTTCGAGTTGCCGCGCCCGTTGACGCCGGAGGACTTCCCGGAGATCGAGTCCCGGATGCGCCGGATCGTCAGGGAAGACCACCCATTTGTCTACCGGATCGTGGGCGCAGACGAGGCGCGCGAGATCTTCGAAGATCAGCCGTACAAGCTGGAGACGATAGAGGATCTGGCAGCGGGGAAGGACGAGTACGGCGAGGCCGGGCCAGGCGACGCCGTGATCTCGACGTACAGCCAGGACGGGTTCGAGGATCTCTGTCTCGGACCGCACCTGGAGAGCACGGGCCAGATCCCGGCCGACGGCTTCAGGCTGCTCGACGTATCCGGGGCGTACTGGCGGGGGAGCGAGGAGAAACCGATGCTCCAGCGCGTCCACGGGACGGTCTGGCCGACGGAGGAGGACCTGGAGCGCTACCTGTGGCGCCGAGAGGAGGAGGAGAGACGCGACCACCGCAGGCTCGGCGCCGAGCTCGATCTGTTCAGCATAAGGCCCGAGGTCGGGCAGGGACTGGTTCTCTTGCACCAGAAGGGTGCCCTCATCCGCACGCTCATGGAGGACTACTGGCGGGAGCGGCACCGGGCGGGCGGCTACGACTTCGTCGCCACGCCGCACATCGGGCGGTCGGTGCTCTGGGAGACCAGCGGGCACCTGAGGTGGTACAGCGAGGGCATGTACGCGCCGATAGACATCGAGGACGAGCAGTATTACCTCAAGCCGATGAACTGCCCGTTTCACATGCTGATCTTCAAGAGCAGGGTGCGAAGCTACCGCGACCTGCCCATGCGCTTCGCGGAGCTCGGCACCGTGTACCGCTACGAACCGTCCGGCACGTTGCGGGGGCTGCTGCGCGTGCGCGGCTTTACGCAGGACGACGCGCACCTGTTCTGCAGGCCGGACCAGACGCGGGCCGAGATCGACCGCGTCCTCGACTTCTGCCTGTCGGTCCTCGCCGCCTACGGCTTCGAGGCGCCGGAGGTGGAGCTTAGCGTCCGGGATCCACGGACGCCGGAGAAGTACGCTGGTGCCGAACCCGACTGGGAGATGGCCGAGTCCACGCTGGCCGCGGCGCTCGACGCGCGCGGGCTACCGTACGGTCGCATGGCGGGCGAGGCTGTCTTCTACGGCCCGAAGATAGACATCGGGATCCTCGACGCCCTTGGCCGCCGCTGGCAGGCCTCGACGATCCAGTTCGACTTCAATTTGCCCGAGAGGTTCGACCTGACCTACGCGGGCCCGGACAACGAGCCGCACCGGCCCTACATGGTTCATCGTGCCCTGTACGGGTCGATCGAGCGCTTCCTCGCCCTCCTGATCGAGCACTACGCTGGCGCATTGCCCGTGTGGCTGGCGCCGACCCAGGCTACGATCGTCCCCGTCTCGGACCGCAATCTGGACTACGCACGGAGGGTCGAAGCCGAGCTAACGGGGGCCGGGTTCAGGGCCGAGGTCGACGGGCGTCCCGAGAGGATGAACGCCAAGATCCGCGACGCCCAGCTACAGAAGGTCCCTTACGTGCTCGTCGTGGGCAACAGGGAGGAGCAGGCGGAAGGCATCAGCGTCAGGCTCCGCACGAACGAGGATCGGGGTATGACCGCCATCCCGGACTTCGTGCACCACGTGCGCGGGGTGATCGAGGTCCGAAACGGCCTTTAGAATTAGGAATTGGGAATGAAGAATTCCGAAATCATAAATCTCAATCCCTAATCCTGACCCCTGGTATGAGTAGCGTGAAGGTCGAGCCTTCTCCTGGTTTGCTCTTTGCCCGGATCTCGCCCCCGTGCGACTCGGCGATCTGGCGCGCAATGGAGAGGCCGAGGCCCGCCCCGCCGTCGGCGCGGGACGGGTCGGTCCGGTGGAAGCGCTCGAAGACCAGCGGCAGCTGATCTCCGGGTATGCCGATGCCCGTGTCCGAGACCTCGAGCGCGACGCGCCCGTCCTCCTCTCCAAGCCTCACCTCGACCTTCCCGCCCTCGGGCGTGTACCTGACGGCGTTGTCCAGCAGGA
Organism: uncultured Rubrobacteraceae bacterium; assembly: GCA_963800975.1. Classification (GTDB taxonomy): domain Bacteria; phylum Actinomycetota; class Rubrobacteria; order Rubrobacterales; family Rubrobacteraceae; genus JALYGY01. Next base: position 219,666 of record CAWDDB010000012.1, read on the forward strand.
TTGAGGCGGCCTGCAGGACGCGCCCGCGGTCGAAGGTCGCCTCGATCCGTCGCCCGGGCGGGGTGTACACGACGGAGACCTTGCCATCCGCGGCGGCCCTCGCCGCCTGCGCCGCCTCTTCCGCGACGGCGGCCAGGTCGTGGCGCCCGACCTCGAGCTTCGCGCCCTCGTCGCCGCGCGTGAGGGCGAGGAGCGACTCTACGAGGCCGCGCATCCTGCCGGCCTCGCGGCGGATGGCGCGGACGCTCCGTTTGGCCCGCTCGGGATCCTCGTCCAGCGCCCACTCGTCGAGCATCCTGGCGTGGCCGCCAATGGCGGTCAGGGGCGTTCTGAGCTCGTGGCTGGCGTCGGCGGCGAAGCGCCGCTGGCGCTCCAGGGCCTCCTCCCTGCGGGCGAAGGCGGCCTCGAGGCGGGAGAGCAGACCGTTTATGGTTGCGGCGAGGCGCCCGACCTCGTCACCAGGGTTCGCCACGGGCAGCCGCTTCGAGAGGTCGTCTCCGCCCATCCTCTTCGCCGCTCTGGTCACCGCGTCTACCGGCCTGAGGGACGCCCGGGCCAGCAGGTATGCCCCGCCGATGGAAAGAAGGAAGGCCGCCCCGATGCCCGCCGCGAGCACGGTGCCGAAGACCTCCAGGGTCTCCTGCGCGGACTCGTAGGACTTGCCCGCCTCGACTACCCTCGCCGGACCCTCCTCAGGATCGACGGGCACGGCGTAGACGTAGTCCGAGCCCTCGGGGGAGAGGTCGGCCGTCCCGCCGGCGGGCTCCCCCGACCTCAGGGCCCGGCCCCAGACGGGATCCTCCGCTTCCTGGTACGTCCCGAGGCTCACGGTGCTTGCCAGGACGCGGCCCTGATCGTCCCTGACGACGATAAAGACCCCGTCCAGGGTAAGCTCGTCGTCCTGATCGTCCACCTCCTCGCCGTCTTCGACCTCCCGGGCGGTTATGGCGGCCCTGTTCCGCACCGTCTCCTCCGTCCCCGAGAGCAGGGCGCCGCGCAGGAGGAAGAAGAGCGCGAACCCCAACACCAGCAGTATTGCCCCGATGGCAAGCGCTATGAACAGCGTCAGGCGCCACCGGATCGGCACGGCTACCCTCCCTTCAGCGCGTACCCCGCGCCCCTTAGGGTGTGGATCAGGCGCTCCTCCCCGGGCGCGTCAACCTTTTTCCTGAGGTAGGCGATGTAGACCTCGACGACGTTTGTGGTGACGCCGAACTCCTGGTCCCACACCCGGCTCAGGAGGAACTCGCGCGAGTGAACCCGCCTCGGGTTGCGGGCCAGGAACTCCAGCAGGTCGTACTCGCGGGCCGTGAGGTCTATCTCGCGTGATCCGCGCCTCACCTCGCGCGTCGCCGTGTTGACCTCCAGGTCGGCGACGCGGAGCACCTCGTCGCCTTCGACACGCCTCAGGAGCGCGCGCATGCGCGCCAGCAGCTCGTCGATCTCGAACGGCTTGGTCACGTAGTCGTCGGCGCCGAGGTCGAGGCTGTGGACCTTGTCTATCGTGGCGTCGCGGGCGGTGAGCATGACCACGGGCACGCGGTTGCCCTCGCGCCTGAGGGACTTCAACAAGCCGACCCCGTCCAGCCCGGGTAGCATGATGTCCAGGACGACGAGTTCCGGCCTGAACCGCTCGACCTCCTGCAGGCCGGTGGGGCCGTCGTAGGCACACCTGACCCGGAACCCGAGGCGCTCGAGCTCCGGCTCGACGAAACCGGCGATCGAGCGGTCGTCTTCTACCAGCAAAACGCGCGTTCCCGCCCTCATCATCTCCTCCAGCCTCGTGCCATCATTCTACTCCGAGCCGCCCACGCAGCGTCTTCGGGCCGGCACCGGACTATCCGCACCGATGCTAGGCGATGTTCCTGAGAGGCGGATTAGAAACGGACGGGCGCACGCAACTCGCGGGATGACGCCAGGCACGCAGCATTGAGTTCTTGCTAAGTCTCGCTAACCGGACATCGCCGGAGAGATCAGGTGTCGAGCACGACGTCTGAGAGCGGGCTGCCGATGCAGATCAGGCGGTAGCCCTGTTCCAGTTCCTCGTCCGAGATGGCGAAGGCGAGATCCTGGTCGACCTCGCCTTCCAGGCACTTCTGCATGCACGTGGTGCAGGTGCCGCTGCGGCAGTCGTAGGGAAGGCGCAGGCCAGCGTCCTCGGCCTCCTCGAGGATGTACTCGTCCTCGGCCACGTCTATCGTGAGGCCGCTCTTCTTGAACGTCACCCTGTGCGTCCTGGCCACTAACGGGCCTCGGGTTTCGGGCTACGGGATCCGTTGCAGGTGCCCGAGACCCGTGACCTGAAGCCTACTTCGATTCGAATTCCTCGCCTGGCGCGCCGCAGACGGGGCACTCCTCCGGGGGCTGGACGCCCTGCAGCTCCTCGCCGCAGGTCGTGCAGACCATGGTGACGGTCATCGGGGGGTGCGGGGCCTCGCCGTCTTCGGCTTCGATCTTCTCGCCCGTGTCCTTCGCGAGATCGGCGATCGAGACCTTGCCGGTGATGACGTCTTCCATCGTCGTGCGCGCCCCGCTCAGGGACTCCTCGACGAGCGGCAGGTCTATGCTCGTCGTGCCTCGCTCGCGCGCGAGCTTCTCGGTCATGTTGCGAGAGATGTTGCGCATAAAGCCCTTGGGGGCACGGTCGAGGCGCTCGATGGCTTCCTCGGTCCAGGCGAACTCCCTGGAGCCGCCCTCCGGGACGAGGTTGCCTGCCTTCTGGAAGGAGGAGTGATCTATGGGACACTCGCCGCCGCTGGTCTCCTCGACCTTCTGCTTGGCGTGGGAGACGGGGCAGCCGCCGCTCTTCACCTCGGGGGCCTCGCGGCCGGTCTCCTCGCGGTACTGCTGCTCGGCGTACTCGCGCGTGATCGTGGTGTAGCCCTTCTTGAGCGCGCTCTTCTCGACGCGGGCCCTCACGCGGCGCTTCTCCTGCCACTCTTCGAGGGCATCGAGGAAGGCCTTCGCGTCGTCGGTCCAGTGCAGCTCGCGGCCGTCGTAGACCTGCGCGAGGTTCAGGTTCTCGTCCTCGCCGGCGGTCGCGATCTCCGAGTCGACGGCGTGGAAGTGGGTGGGACCCGAGCCGCAAACGGGGCAGCGGGCGGGCTTGCCCTTGGCCACGTAGCGGCAGACGTCGCACTCGAAGCGATCCAGGCCCTGGGCCGAACGCCGGATCTCCTCGCGCACCTCCTCGGAGACGCCCTCGACGTCTCCCTGGTCCTCGCTCTTGCCGAAGCCGCCGCGCCCGGCCTCGAAGATCTCCTCCTTCGCCGCGGCGTCGTCGCCGGCGGAGCCGTTGGTGGAACCGTCCGCGGACCCGTTCTTGTGGCCGTTGGCGGCGCCGTTGGTCTCCTGGGTGCGCTCGTCGAAGTCCTTGAAGAGGGACTCGATGGGGGCGTCCTCGCCCATGTTCTCGGCGGCGCGCATCTGGTCGCCGATGGCGCGCATGGACTCCATCGCGCCCGGCGGGAGGATGCTCTTAATCACCTCGTCGATGACGCCGGTGGTAATGACCGTGTAGCCCTTCTCGATGGCGTAGCGGATGATCGCGCCCGTCGCCATGCCGACGACGAAGCCGGGGATCCGGTCGAGCCGCTCGAGGGCCTCCTTGGTCCAGGTCATGTGCTGCTCGGCCGTGTAGAGGTCGGGCGCCTGGTACTCGAAGTTGGTGATAAGGACGTTGGTCGGCAGGAAGCGCATCATGTTCTCGGTGTTCCCGCCGACGTCCATCTCGTCGTCGGAGTGGTAGCCGATGCGGCCCATGACGACCATCGTCGGGTTGACTTCCTTGACGTACTTGAACGTCTGCTCGAAGGGCTTGCCGGCCAGGAGTGTCGTCTTCAGCTCGACGCCCTCGTCCTCGGCGATCTGCTTGGCCACCTCGAGGTGGGCCGTGTAGATCTTGGCGAGCCCTGAGTCGATGATCTCCTCGTGCAGCTTCTCCTGCTCCTTGAAGCGGAAGACCTTCTGGGCCTTGGTGGAGAGTACGCCGGCGATGGAGTGGAACATTGCGTAGTGGAAGTACGGGTCGAAGACTGAGATTGCCTCGACGGTTCCGCCGAACTCCCGGGCCAGCTCGATGGCCCGCTTGAGGCCGCCGAGCGACTTGGCAGAGCCGTCGACGGCGACGACGATGTGCTCGAAGGGCGACCTATCGAGGTCCTTGACGATCAGGGTGTCGGCCTTCGTCAGGCGCCGCACCACGCGTTCGGTGACGGTGCCGAGCACCGTGTCCTTCACGGCGGCCATGCCCATCGCGCCGATGACCACGAGGTCGTAGTCGCCCTCGTTCACGTCTTCGACGATAACCTTGAAGTTCTTGCCTTCGAGGGAACGGCGGACCAGCTCGACGTCGTACTTTTCGCAGAGAGGTTCTAGGACGTCGATATACGAGTCGGTGATGATCTCGAGTCCCTTGGTGATGAGCTGGTCGTGGATCTTGCGCTGCCGCTTCATCTCGTCCTCGTCGCGGAACTCCTCGGGAAGCCCGCTCTCCATCTGCCGAAAGCGCACGTCGTGCATCTTGGCGGCGTAGGCGTGACAGCCCGCGACCCTCCCCCCAAACTGGCGCGCCACGTCAACCCCGATGACGCACGCCTGGTTCGAGTAGTCCGAGTTGTCTACCGGGACGTAAACCTCTTTGTACATTCGACCCCGTTCTCCTAGCCCATCAAACGCCGAGAGCTGCGCTTTCCAAAACCCGCGCGCAGAGACCTTCCTCCGCAACGCTCACAATTTAACCTTTCAGGCTCAGGGCCGCAAATAAACGCGTTCACACGAACCGAACTTGAAACGACCCTTCGCCCGGATCAACGGTCCACCTCGCGCCGGATCCGGTCGCCAGCGATGCCCCGGACGTCGGGAGATCGGATCAAAAAGAGTGAATCTTTGAACAAAATTAACAAAAGTCGTTGACAGATTGACAAAAGTCTGCTTACCATGTGCCGCGAGAAAGGAGAACGTGAGCGACAAGTCCGTAGGGAGTGGAGCGCGTCCGGGCTATCCCCTGATAGAAGACAGGGTGCAGGCGGAGATCATGGCCTGGGTGCGGGCCGAAGGTGGGCCGGTCTCGAGGGCGAGGCTGACCGGGGTGCTCGACTCCAGTCGCGGCAAGATCTCTGCCGAGGTCGCGCGGCTTATCGAGAAAGGTTTGCTAGCCGAGGAGGGCCCTGCGGAATCAGAAGGCGGGCGACGTTCCTCGCTGCTCGGCATCCCGCCCTCGGCCGGCCTCGTCGCGGCGGTGGACATCGGCGCGACCTCCGTCGACGTTGCTTTGACGACGCTCGGGAGCGGCCTGATCTCGCACCGCGGAGAGCCGGCGGACGTGAGAGAAGGCCCGTTGGCGATCCTCGACCGGGTCAAGGATCTCCTGTCGGAGCTACTCGACGAGCAGGCCGCGAGCGCGGGCGACGTCATAGCCGTCGGCGTGGGAGTTCCGGGGCCGGTCGAGCAGGCCTCGGGCCTGCTGACGGTGCCGCCGATCATGCCGGGTTGGGACCGCTTTCCCATAAGGGACGCCTTTGCGGGGGAGTACGCCGCGCCCGTCTTCGTGGACAACGACGTCAACGTCATGGCCCTCGGGGAGCACTGGGGCGGGGTGGCCAAGGGCGTGGACGACGTCATCTTCGTCAAGATAGGAACCGGGATAGGGAGTGGGATAGTCGTTGGCGGCCTGCTCCACCGCGGCGCCCAGGGCTGCGCGGGAGATTTCGGACACATCTGCGTGGACCCCGACGGTCCGCTGTGCACGTGCGGCAACAGGGGGTGTTTGGAGGCGATATCGGCCGCGCCTGCCATCGTGCTGCAGGCGGAGAGGTGCGCCAGGGAGGGTGAGTCTCCTCCCCTCATGGCCCTGTTGCAGGAGAAGGGCGAACTCAGCATGAGGGACGTCGGGGAGGCCGCCAGGCGCGGCGACTACTGCGCCCTCACCATCATCCGCAGGTCTGGGCGTTTGATCGGCGAGACGCTCGCCTCGGCCGTTAACGTGCTCAATCCGTCCATGATCGTCATAGGCGGCGGGGTCTCCCGCGTGGGGCACGCTCTGCTGGCCGAGGTGCGGAGCGCCGTCTATCAGCGGTCGCTGCCGCTCGCCACGCGCAACCTTCCGATAGTGATGAGCGAACTCGGTGATGGGGCCGGCGTTATAGGAGCGAGCGTGATGGCCGCGGGGGAGGTGCTCGCTTTCGGGGCCGGTAAAGAATGCGTTAGGAGGTAGGGAAGAGGACCTGAAAGTAGCGATTGCTGGTAAAAGGCGCCGGGCGAGGTCTGCGGCGCACGAGAAGGAGGAGCGGATGTTCGGACGGAGGGCTATAGACAGGGTCCTGGCGCTGGTCGCGTGCTCGGTGGTGGTCGTGGTTCTGGCCGCCTGCGGCGGTGGTGGCGGCGGAGAACAAGGTGGGGGACAGGGCGGCGAGGGGCCGTACACCATCGGCGTCTCCAACGGCTTCATCAGCAGCGAGTGGCGAACGCAGATGATCGATGATTTGCAAGAGGTCAACAACGAGTACAAGCAGGAAGGCCTCACCGAGGACCTCGTCGTAGAGAGCGCCGACGTCGACGCGCAGGGCCAGATCCAGCAGATGAGGAACCTCATCAACCGCGGGGTGGACGCGATCATCGTCAACCCCAACGACGCCACCGCGCTCGACCAGGTCATCGGCCAGGCCGAGCAGGCCGGCATCCCGGTCATCGCGGTCGACCAGGAGATCGGGGCCGAGGGCGTGACGAACGTCGTGATCGACCAGGGCGAGTGGGCGACCATGGGCGCCGAGTGGCTGGTCGAGGAGCTCGGCGGCGAGGGCGACGTCGTGGTCATAAACGGCATCGCCGGCCACCCGGCCAACGAGGCCCGCTACGACGCCGTCAAGCGGGTCTTCGCCGAGAACCCCGGCATCGAGGTGGTCCAGGAGGCCAACGCCGACTGGGACCAGGCGACCGCCCAGCAGGAGATGTCCAACATCCTCGCCTCGCAGCCGAACATCGACGGCGTCTGGACGCAGGACGGCATGGCGCTCGGCGTCTTGCAGGCCGTGCAGGCCGCCAACCCCGGCGAGTACCCGGTGATCTCCGGCGAGGCCCGCTCCGGCTACATGAGGCTGTGGGAAGAGACGCTGCAGGAGAACCCGGACTTCGCCTCATACGGCCCGATCAATCCTCCGGGCGTAGGCGCGAGCGGTCTGCGGGTCGCGGTGGAGCTGTTGCAGGGCAAGGAGATCAAGCAGAGCGAGCTGCAGGGCGAGGCGGGCAACACCCTGTACGTGCCTATCCCCGGCGTCGTCGACAACGAGAACCTTGAGGAGGAGATCCAGAAGATCGACGTCGAGGGCGAGTACGTGCTCGACGGTATCATCACCCGCGAGCAGGCCCAGTCCTACTTCGAGTAAGTTGGTGGACGATGGCTGACTTCTCCCTCTCGGCCCAGCACCTCGTCAAGCGCTACGGCGGCGTGGTAGCCCTCGCCGACGGGAGCCTGGACGTGGAGTCCGGCGAGGTGCTGGCGCTTATGGGGGCCAACGGTAGCGGGAAGAGCACGCTCGGCAAGATCGTCACCGGGGCTGTAGTCCCGGACGACGGAAGACTGCTCCTGGACGGCGAGGAGGCACGCTTCTCCTCGCCCCAGGCGGCCCGCAAGGCGGGTATCTCGGCCGTTTACCAGGAGCTCAGCCTGGTCCCCGACATGACGGTCGCCGAGAACGTGTGGCTCGCCAACGAGCCGGTGGTCCTGGGCCGCGTCCGGAAGGGGGAACGCAAGGAGCGCACCGCGCGCCTCCTCGCGCTCTTCGAAGGCGCTCTCGGTCCCTCGGCCGGCCCCGACTCATTCGTTTCGGATCTCTCGCCCAGCGACCGCCAGATCGTGGAGATCCTCAAGGCCTTGAGCCGCGAGCCGCGCGTCATGATCCTGGACGAGGCGACCGCGAGCCTTGGGGCCCGGCAGGTCGAGCAGCTCTTCCAGCTGGTCGGCGAATGGAAGGAACGGGGCATGGCCCTCATCTTCATCTCGCACCGCATGGAGGAGATCTTCCAGATCGCCGACAGGGCGACCGTGCTCCGCAGCGGCAGAACCGTCGGCGCCGCCGACCTGAAGGAGACGAGCGAGGAGGAGCTTGTGGGCCTCATGATCGAGGGCGGAGTCGCGGAGCGCCGCGTCGAACATCCCGCGGAAGCAGGGGTCGAGAGAACCGTGCTGCTCGAGACCGAGGACCTCCGCTCGCCGGTGCTCGGGGGCGTGAACCTGAGATTGCAGGAAGGTGAGATCCTTGGCCTCGGCGGACTGCAAGGGCAGGGCCAATCGGACCTCCTGCTCGCCCTGTTCGGGGCCGTCCCCCACTCGGGGACCGTCCGGGTCGCGGGCGACGAGGTCCGCTTCTCACACCCGCGGCAGGCGATGCGGAGGGGCCTCGCCTTCGTCCCCGGCGACCGGGGCGGCGAGGGCCTCCTGCCGATACGCTCCATACTGGAGAACCTTCTGCTGCCCTCTTGGTCGCGTTACGGGGCGTTCCTGAACATGCGGCGGGCGCGCGGGGACTCTGAGGAGGTGTCGCAGAACCTGAGGCTCAAGATGGGCTCGCTGGACGATCCGGTGAGCTCTCTCAGCGGCGGCAACGCCCAGAAGGTGGTCCTTGGCAAATGGCTGATGCGGGACCCGAATGTGCTCCTGCTCGACGACCCGACGAAGGGGGTCGACGTGGGCGCCAAGGGTGAGTTCTACAAGATACTCTCCGACCTGCGCGAGAGGGGAGTGGCAATACTGCTCCACAGCAGCGACGACGAAGAACTTCTGGGCCTATGCGACCGGGTGCTCGTGATGCGCGACGGCGTGGTGCGCAGAGAGCTCTCCGGCGGCAATCTGAACAAGGAGGCTCTCGTCTCAGCCAGCGTCGGCTCCGTCGATACCCCGAATGGAACGTCTTGAGCGCGGCGCGGGCCTCCTTGGGGCCGAGGCTGCGCCGGGTGGCGCTCAGGCAGTCGTACGCCTTCGCGCTGTTGCTGCTCGTGGTGGCCGTGGCCGTCAACTTCTACCTGCAGCCGAACTTCTTCCAGCCCGGGCTGCTCAGCGGGAACCTGTTGCTCTTCGTGCCGCTCATGCTCGTCGCCGCCGGGCAGACGGTGGTCGTGATCGGGGGCGGCATCGACCTCTCCCTTGGAGCTATCGTCTCGATGGCGAACGTGGTCATCATCCAGCTCATGGGCCAGGACCCTTCCCTGACTCGCATCCTGCTGGCGCTGGCCGCGGGGCTCCTGGCCGGCATCCTGGCCGGCGCGCTCAACGGTTTCTGTGTGGCCGTGTTGCGCTTCCAGCCGATCGTGACAACTTTCGCGACGAGCTTCGTCTTCTCGGGGCTGGCGCTCTATGTGCTCCCCGAGCCGGGCGGCGCCATGCCGCCCGGCTTGGTGAACTTCTTCTACTCCTACCCCCTCGGACTGCCGGTGGTGTTGTGGGTGGTGGTCGCCGTGTTGCTGGCGTGGGCTCTCCTGCGGTCCACCCGCTACGGTCCGTACCTGTACGCGACCGGAGGACGGGATCTCTCTGCGTTCGTCAGCGGGGTACCCGTCTCGTCGGTGCGCTTCTTCTCGTACTGCATCGCCGGGCTCATGGCCGCCTTCGCCGCCCTCGCGCTGGCCCTCAGCACCGGGACGGGTAACCCCATCGGGGGGACGGATCTCATGTTGCAGTCCATCGTAGCCGTCGTGCTCGGGGGGACGCGCCTCAGCGGCGGGCAGGGAGGGGTGGTCGGTTCGATCATCGGCGTGGTGATCTTGAGTCTCATCCAGAGCATCGTCTCGTTCTCGCCCGTGCCGTCGTCGTGGCAGACCCTGATCAACGGCCTCATCGTGGTGGCCGCGCTCGCCGGTCCCGGTCTCTTTGCCCTGCTCAGGCTGAGGAGGCAAACGTGAGACGGCTCGGGCTGAACCCCATAGTCATCGCCCTAAGCCTGGCCGTTATCCTGTTCGTGGTGGGCGGGCTCGTGCAGCCGGGTTTCGCCTCATACGGGCAGGCCATGAACATCCTCAGGCTCGCGGCCTTCCTCGGGATAGTGGCGGCCGGGCAGACCCTCGTCATCATCAGCGGCGGCGAGGGGATCGACCTCTCCGTCGGCGCCGTGATAACGCTCGGTGCCATACTGGTCTTCAGGATCGGAGACGGGCAGAACGACAAAGCGCTCTTGGCCCTCGCCATCGCGCTCGGGGTGGGTCTCCTGATCGGAGCCCTAAACGGCCTCGGGATAACGCTCTTGCGCATCCCGCCGCTGGTGATGACGCTCGGGATGACCGGGGTCGTGCAGGGCCTTATCCTGGTGATAACCGGGGGCAGGGTCGAAGGCGAGGCGGCCCCCGCACTTACTGGTCTGGTCTCGGGTTCCCTGATCTTCGGCATCCCCGGCGTGGTCCTGTTGTGGATCCTCCTGGGTGGCGTCATGTGGCTGATCCTACGCCGCACGGGCTACGGACGCAGGCTTTTCGCCGTCGGCACCAACCGCGTCACCGCGCAGCTCTCCGGGGTGCGGGTGCGGGGTGTCCTGGTGCTGACGTACTCCCTGAGCGGGCTGCTCGCCGCCCTGGGCGGGGTCGTCCTGCTCGGCTACACCGAGCAGGTCTTCCTCAACCTCGGGGACCCGTACACTCTGCCCTCGGTGGCCGCCGTTGTCGTCGGGGGGACGCTCCTCGCCGGTGGCGTCGGCAGCTACTACGGGACGATGGCCGGCGCGCTGGTACTCACCCTCCTGACCAGTCTCCTGACCGCCCTGGAGCTACCCGAGTCGGCGCGTCTTATCGTCTACGGCGCCACCTTGCTGCTCCTGCTCTCCCTGTACGGCCGCCAGAAGGCGCTCAGGCAATAGAAGGAGTGACGATGCGCGAAAGGCCCCGGGACAGGATCCCTTTGAGGGTAGGATTGCTAGGGAGCGGTTTTATCGCGGGGTTCCACCTCGAAGCCTTCCTCGGCGTCCGCGACGTGACGGTCACCGGCGTGTTTAGCCCAACGCCGGCCAATCGGGAGGCCCTGGCCCAGCGGGCCACCGAGATGGACCTCGGGCCCTGCAAGGCTTTTGGCTCGGTCGGAGATCTCGTTGCCTCAGGGGAGGTGGACGCCGTCTGGATACTAGGCCCCAACGACACTCGCCTCGACCACATGCGCGCCGTCCACGGAGGCGTCAAGCAGAACGGGGCCCGGCTGCTTGGCGTGGCTTGCGAGAAGCCTCTGGCCCGCAACCTCGCCGAGGCCCGCGAGATGTTGCGTCTGGCCGACGACGCGGGCCTGCACCATGGGTATCTGGAGAACCAGGTCTTCTCCACGGCGGTGCAGCGGGGCAAAGAGGTGATCTGGCGCCGCGGCGTCCCGGCCGCCGGCAGGCCGTACCTCGCTCGCGCCGCCGAAGAGCACTCCGGCCCGCACGCCCCCTGGTTCTGGCTTGGAGAGAAGCAGGGGGGCGGCGTTCTCTCGGACATGATGTGCCACAGCGTCGAGGTTGCTCGCTTCCTCCTCACCGAGCCCGGCAAGGGACGCGAGAGCCTCAGGGTCAAGAGCGCCAACGCCACGATCGCCAACCTCAAGTGGACCCGCCCGAGGTTCGCCGAACAGCTCAAGCGGGAGATGGGAGCCGAGGTCGACTACATCAGGCGACCGGCCGAAGACTTCGCGCGGGGGACCCTGATCCTTGAGGACGAAGAGGGCGAGGAGGTCATGATAGAAGCGACGACCTCCTGGGCCTACGTCGGTCCTGGCCTGCGAATCCAGCTCGAGCTGCTCGGCCCCGAGTACGCGATGGAGTTCAGCACCCTTAACACGGGTCTGAAGGTTTTCATGTCGAGGAACGTGACCGGCACCGGCGAAGCCAGCGAGGATCTCGTGGAGAAGCAGAGCGCCGAGCAGGGCCTGATGCCGGTCCTCGAAGACGAGACGGCTACCTATGGCTACACCCTGGAGGACCGTCATATGGTCGAGGCCTTCCGCCGGGGCGAGGAGCCTCTAGAGACCTTCCACGACGGGGTCGCCGTGGTCGAGATGTTGATGGCGCTCTACCGCTCGGCCGAGACCGGCGCCACCGTGCACCTGCCAGACGAATACCTTGAGACCTACGTCCCGCCGGTCGCCCGCGGCGAGTACCGCGGTTGACTAACGGTAGCCGGCCTGACTGCGCGGCGGTGAGAGGAGAGATTTGGCACGACCGGTAACCCTGTTTACCGGGAAGTGGGCGGATCTGCCCATCGATGTGCTCGCGCCGCTCGCCAGGGAGATGGGCTACGACGGCCCACTCTCACTCGAACGGGAGGGCGCGGGGGTGAACCGGGTACACGGGGCGAGGGAGTCGGCGGCCTTCGACGCCGCGTTCGGGAGGGAGCAGTAGCGTGCAAAAACTGAAGATGGGCATGGTCGGCGGCGGCGCGGGAGCTTTCATCGGGGCGGTCCACCGCAAGGCGGCCACCATGGACGGGGAGATCGAGCTGGCCGCCGGGGCCCTATCGTCCAGCAAGGAAAAGGCGCTCGCATCGGGGCGGGACCTCGCGCTCCCCGACGACCGCAACTACGGCTCCTGGCAGGAGATGCTCGAGACAGAGCTCTCACTACCCGAAGATGACCGCGTCGACTTCGTGAGCGTCGTCACCCCGAACCACGCGCATTTCCCCGTCGCGCACGCCTTCGCCAAGGCCGGTTTCAACGTCGTGTGCGACAAGCCCATGGTGCTCGACTCAGGTCAGGCTCAGGCCTTGATCGAGGCCGTCGAGAAGAACGGAGGCATCTTCGCCGTAACCTACAACTACACCGGCTACCCGATGGTCAAGCAGGCGCGCCACATGGTGCGGGAGGGCAGCCTCGGGGAGATACGCAAGGTCATGATCGAGTACAACCAGGGCTGGCTCGCAACCAGGCTCGAGGACTCGGGCTCCAAGCAGGCCGAGTGGCGCACCGACCCCAAGAAGTCCGGGATAGCGGGAGCCGTCGGCGACATCGGCTCGCACGCCGAGAACCTCGCGGCCACCATCACCGGCCTTGAGGTAACGGAGATCTGTGCCGACCTCACCACCTTCGTGCCGGGCAGGCGCCTCGACGACGACGCAAACCTCCTCATCCGCTACGAGGGCGGCGCGAAGGGCGTGCTCATCGCGTCCCAGATCTCCACCGGCGAAGAGAACGACCTCCGTCATCCGCGTCTACGGGACCGAGGCTGGCCTCGAGTGGCGCCAGGAAGACCCCAACCAGCTCCTCTTCAAGCCCATCGGAGCACCGGCCCAGGTCTTCAGCCGGGGCAACGACTACCTCTGCGAAGAAGCCCAGAGGGCAACCAGGCTGCCGTCCGGACACCCCGAAGGGTTTATCGAGGCGTTCGCCAACGTCTACCTGAGCGTCGCCGCGGAGATCCGGGGCCGGCGAGACAGGACGACCCGCGACGGAACCCGGAACGACTTCCCCACCGTCCACGACGGTGCCAGGGGAGTCCACTTTATCGAGAAGACCGTGGAGAGTGGTCTGAGCGACAAGAAGTGGACCGACGCCCGCTGGCGATCCGAGAGCAACCGCCTCGGCACCGGACGCGAGTCCACCCGAACGTAAAGCGGTTCCTCGTGCCTATCCGAGCGCCAGCGTATCCGTGGCGAGGGCTTCTATAAAGAACCTGTCGTGGGAGACGAAAAGTATCCCGCCCGGGAAATCTCGCAGGGAGTCCAGGAGCACGTCCTGGGTCTCGACGTCGAGGTGGTTGGTCGGCTCGTCGAGGACGAGCAAGTTGTGGTCTCCCAGGATGAGCTTCGCGAGTAGCACCTTCGCCCGCTCGCCCGAGCTGAGCTTCGCCGTGGGCTTCTCGACGGTCTCGCGGCGCACGCCCATCCTCCCCATGACCGTGCGGACGAGCGTCTCGTCGCGCCCGGTGGCGAGCACGGCTTCGAGGGCGCTGTCGGCTCGGGGGAGGAGGCGGTTGTCCTGGTCGAAGTACCCGACCCGCGCCGAAGGGGCCAACCTCCACTCACCGGAGAGGGCGGAGATCTCGCCCAGCAGGGTCCGGAGCAGCGCCGTCTTGCCGCAGCCGTTGGGGCCAACGACCCCGACCCTGTCGCCCGCAGAGAGGTCAACCTCGATGCCCCAGGCGAGCGGGCCGGTCCCGGGGTAACCCACCGCGAGGTCCATCGCCAGCAGGAGGTCGCGCCCCTTCGAGGAGTTGAAATACATCTTGATGCGGTCCCTCTCGAACGGCTTGTCCGCCCTGGCATTCTCGATCTCCTCCTCGAGCCGCCTCTGGGCCACGAGGCTCCGCTTCATTAGCTTGGCCGCTCTGTGGCCCACGAAGCCTTTGTCGGCCGACCCGCGCTTATCCTTCTCCTTGGCGTTCGACCAGCCACGGTAGGCATGAGCCTGCTTCTTGAGGCTTCGGATCTTTTTCTGTCCCTTCTCGTATCTGCGCCATCCGACCTGGATCTCCCCCTCAAATTGCTCGCGGAAGGCTGTGTAATTGCCCGCGTATAGCTTGAGCGTGCCCCGGTCGAGGTGAGCGATCTTCGTCGCAACGGCGTCCAGGAAGCGCCGGTCGTGCGAGGCGACGACGTACGCCCGGTCCGTCCCCGCAAGATGCTCTTCCAGCCACTCGCGCGCCGGGATGTCGAGGTGGTTGGTCGGCTCGTCGAAGAGGACGAGGTCGTGGTCGCCGAGCAGGATCCTCGCGAGGGCGAGGCGCATGCGCTCACCCGCTGACACCTCATCCACCCTGCGCTCCCAATACGACTCGGGGAGGCCGAGCCCCGTTAGGGTGGATTCGGTTCGCGCCCCGAAACCGTAGCCCCCGGCGGCCTCGAACCTTTGCTGAGCCTCTCCTAGCTCCGCGAGCAAGCGTTCCGTATCTTCGCTTCCTCTCTCGCGTCCCAGATCTTCCGAGATGCGAGCAATGCGCTCTTCGAGCCGGATCAGGGCCTGGAAAGGTTCCAGCGCGGCTTCGAGGCATGTGGCGCCGCCCCGGATGGCCGCGAGGTCCTGTTCCAGGTACCCGATGCGGAGTCCGCGGGCGAGCGAGACCGTGCCCGAGTTTGGCCTCAGTCCTCCCGTCAGGATGCGAAAAAGACTGGACTTCCCCGAGCCGTTCTCGCCGACCAGGGCGACCTTGTCTCCCGGGTAGACGGCTAGCGAAACGCCGTCTAGCACGGCCTTGTCTGGAAAAGCGAGTGAGATGTCTTGGAGTCGAGCGAGCAACGATGGCTCCTTTGCGTACTAGGTGGGAAAGTGACCTGGTGCAAAGGTGCTCGTTACATGGAACCGAGTGTACCATCGCTCGCTCCCCAGCGTACCGCCGGCAACCACGCATCCCTGTACAAACCCCTACGGTTTCGCGGGGTAGAGAACAGGTACGAGGACACCGACCGGCAGCATAGCCAGGGCCGCAAGGGCTGGCCGTCAGTTGGTGGCTCGTGGGTCGTTCTTTGGCTCCGTCGTTATGGTTCCGGCAGACCCGTCCACCGTAAGGTTCTGTCCCGTGACGATGCGTTCGGTGGCACCGGGAACGCCGACTACGGCAGGGATTCCGTACTCGCGGGCGACTATTGCGCCGTGGGACATTGGTCCGCCCATCTCCATTACCAGGCCGCCCGCGGTGAGGAACAGGGGTGTCCAGCCTGGGTCGGTCGAGGGGGCGACCAGGATCTCCCCCGGATCGAGGTGGGTGTCGGTCGGGTCTAGGATCACACGCGCCCTTGCAACAACCTTGCCAGGCGACGCCGGGGTTCCGCGCAGCGCGCCCTCGGCGGTACTTTCGGGCGTCTCCTCGGCGACCGGCTCCGTGCCGTCCGAGAGGAGGATGCGCGGCACGCGCCGGCGCTTTACCTCGCGTTCGTAATCGGCGCGGCGCTCGTGGACGACCGGACGGAGGTCTTTGCCCGTCAGGGCCCTCCTCGCCTCGGGCAGCGAGACAAAGAAGACGTCCTCGGCCATCTCCAGACGCCCGGACCTCGCCAGTTCCTCCCCCACACCCCAGAGCAGCGCCCTGGCACGCGCGAACACCAGGATGGCCAGGAACTTGGGCATCTCTCGCAAGCCGGCCAGATCGCGGGCGCGCCGCAGCAGAACCCCGACCAGCGTTCCCCGGAGGCGGTCCTTGCGGGAGGCGCGGTGGGTAAGGTCGGCGACCATCTCCTCGGCCTGCCGCTCCGCGCGCCGGAACTGGACGTCTGGCGCCAACTCCGGATCGTCGAGCCGGAGGTAGTTGGCGACCACCCCAAGGATGTACGTAGGGTCTTCGGACCACCGCGGCAGGCCTAGGTCGATCTCGGCAACCCCGCGATGACCGTAGAAGCGCAGGAAGCTCGCGAGGCCCGCCTGGAGCTTCGGGGGCAAGCTACCGTCGTGGTATTCGCGCGCGAGTCGCTCTGCCGACGACTCGCTCATCACCCTCGCGGCGGCCGGGTCGCCTCGCACCTCCTGGGCGAGGGCCCAGAGCGCCAGATCCATCTCCGTCGTAGGATTATGCGGAAGCCCCCGCAGCACGATCCGTCGCTCGTCGTCGGTGGCAATACCCCGCAAGAGCTTTCCGGCGAGGGCGAACGAGACCAGCCCCGTGGCGAACACCGGGGGAACGTCGGGAAACATGCGCTGTGGGAAGTCGAGCAGCAGACCTTCGACCGCACGCAGGCGTTGCGCGGCATCTGCGTCTTGCGGCAGGTCGCCCAGCGCGCGCATCTCCCCTTGAATGCGAGCCACCCGCGCCCGCGCCGCTCGTGGGTTCACGAACGCCCTGGCGACCCCGAGCGGAACGCGTCCCCGGATCAACACCCGGAGCACGGCGTGCAGCACAGGCCAGCGTGGCGTCGCCACGGGAGCGAACCGGGGATCTTCGGCGAGGCGCTCGAGGATGGGACCGGAGAGCGCCTCCATGTTGCGCATCGCCAGACTCAGGACCCTGCGCCAGAAGGTGCTGCGCAGAGCCGGCGTAACGTCGACGAAGAGACGGCCGGCCGCGGCCGCGACGGGCGGCGGACCGGCGAGCCGGTCGCCCGGCGGGTGTCCGAGGAGCGTGGCCATCCCCGACGCCAGGACGCGGAACGCCTGCAGGCCCATCGGCGTCAACGGACGATAAACGCCCTGGGCCACGCTGGCCGAGAAGTAGACGCGCGGGTGTTCGTCGGTCGTCGGGGCCCCCGCGGGGAGGGGGAAGAGCGTCGTGATCGGCCGCGCCTGCAAGAGCCACGGCTTACCGTCTGCGTCTGTGGCCCACTCGACGTCCTGCGGTGCCCCGTAGTGAGCCTCGACCCGCGCCCCGAGAACGGTCAAGGCCCGGATCTGGGCGTCCGTGAGCGAGGGTTGCTCGTTGCCCCGGAGCTCTACCCGGCGTGTCCCTCCGCCTTTGTTGGCCCGGATCTCCACCCGCTTGTCGCCGAGGCTGCGCTCCAGGATCTCCCCGGTCTGGGTGGCCACGACGAAGTGGTCGGGGTTGACCGCTCCGGAGACGACCGCCTCGCCCAGGCCGGGGCTGGCGTCGATAACGGCCTGCCGGCGCCTACCCGTGACCGGGTTGGCGGTGAACAGGACGCCCGCGACTTCGGCCTCGACCATCCGCTGCACCACGACGGCGAGGCGTACGCTTCTGGGGTCTATACCATTGGTGGCGCGGTAGCTGACGGCTCGATCCGTCCACAGCGAGGCCCAGCAACGCCGCACCGCGTCCAGGAGGGCCTCCTCCCCGACGACGTTGAGGTAGGTGTCCTGCTGGCCCGCGAAGCTCGCTGTCGGCAGGTCCTCCGCGGTGGCCGACGAGCGCACCGCCACCGGCGCATCGGCTCCCAGATCCTGGTACGCCTTGCCGACGGCCTTAGCAACCTCCGTTGGGACAGGCGCCGCTAGCAGCATCTCGCGCGCGGCCGCGGCGAGCTCCGCCAGGCGGGTCGTGTCTTCGGGGGACGCTTCCGCGAGGTCGTCCAGGATCGGGTCGAGCCCGGCGCCTTCGGTCAGGAGCTCGTAGGCGGCCGTGGTCACGCAGAAGCCGGGGGGCACGGGCAGCGCGGCTCGGGTCAGCTCGCCCAGGTTGGCCGCCTTGCCGCCGGCGACGGGTAGCGCGCCGCGATCCAGGTCCTCGAACGGCAGGATCAGCTTCGTTTCCTTCTGTTCTATCCGTCTGATTTTCATGGCACCTCCACTTCTGGCCGGCTAGAGCAGGGCCAGGCCGGCGAGGAAAAGAACGAAGGCGGCCCCCGAGCCGAGACCACGGAGCCTGTTGAGGCGGAAGTAGAGATCACGCGCCACCTGCCAGTCCTCTGGAGGCGACTCGACTTTCCAGCCGAGGAAGACGTCGTAGACCGGCTCTACGTAGAACCGCGAGACGAATACCGGGCCGGACACGAAAGCGATCAAACCCGCGAGCACGAGCAGGAAGACCAGGTCTGCCGTACTACCGCGCAGCAAGACGAGCGCCGCGCCAGGCGCCACAACCGACGTCGTCACGAGGCCGTAATTGAGCGGATGCGTGCGCACCGCCTCAAGGAAACGTCGCATCACCAGCGCGAACTCGGGCGCGGAAAGCCCCTTCAGCGCCTTCTGGAAGTAGGCCAGGATCGTCACGAGGAGTCCCGTGAAGAGCCCCGTCGAGACGGCCGCAAGGACGAGGACTATCTGTACCATTGCCAGGCTACCCCTTTACGCGAACCGGCCAGAAACCGAAGCCGACGATGATCGCGGGGATGACGCGCACGATGGGCAGCCGGAGCAGCAAGCGCAGGAGCAGGGGAGGGTCGAAGGGCTTATCCGTGCTCAGCGCGCGGGCGAGGACCTGCTGCTGCAGCAGGGCCTGGGTCTTCTGGATCAGGCGCGTTGGTAGCTCGCGCTTGCGCTGCACCTTCGCCAGGTACTTCTCGTCCACGTCTACGAGCCGCCGCTGGCTGTTCTTCAAGGGTCTGGAGAGCACGTTCGCCGCGACCACGGCGTCCTGGATGGCGTAGTTGATCCCGACCCCCGCGACCGGGCTCATGACGTGGGCCGCGTCCCCGATGAGCAAGAGCCCCGGTCCGTACCACCTGGGGCACATGCTCGACTCGACCGAGAGCAGCGAAGCCTGCTGCCAGTCCCGGAGGTGCCTGACGCGGTCGGCGAACTTTGGTACTAGCTCCGCGAAGCCCCTGTGGAGCGCCTCGATGCCCTCGCGGCGCATCTCGGGATAGGTGCCCTTGGGTATCACGTACCCTACCTGCCAGTGGTCGTCTCGGTCGAGCATCACAGCGATGTGCCCCCGACCGAAGCGGCCCTGCAAGCCTTCGGGGTCTTCTTCTTCCCGCGGCAGCTTGAACCAGAGGACGTCCATCGGGGGCGAGGTCTTGACGGGTTCGAAGCCCGCCAGGCGCCGCACCCGGCTCCCGCGACCGTCGGCGCCGACCGTGAGGGCCGCGCGCACCTCGTGCCGGCCGTCCTCCGACTCGTAACGGACGCCGCGGACCACTCCGTCCTCCTGGATCAACTCCCGAACCCGCGCCCCCATCACCAGCCGGAAGCTCGGGTACCGCTTCGCCTCCTGGGTGATGAACTCGAGGAAGCTGGTCTGGGGCATTATCGTGATGTAGGGGTACTGCGTCTTCAGGCGGCCGAGGTCAACCGGCGTGAAAGATCCCGAGACGGTCTGCAGCGTGAAGGTGCTCAGCTCGGAGTGGCGCAGCTCAAGCAGCCTGTCGGCCAGGCCAAGCTGATCCATGATCTCCATGACGGAAGGGTGAAGCGTGTCGCCCCTGAACTCGCGGTCGAAGTCCGGGTGCGCCTCCAGCAGCGTGACGTCCACGCCCGCCCTGGCCAGCAGCAATGCCAGAACCGCCCCACCGGGACCGCCTCCGACGACGCAACAGGTGGTGCGCGTTACGTCACGGATCTCCTCCGTTGCTGTCCCCAAGATATCTTGCTCTGCCTGGATGGCCATGGTGGACCTCCTTCTCGGTGGATGCCAGGCGATCGCATCTTCAGCTCTCCGGCTCGAGCCCCTTTAGGAATAGGGCGACCACGTTCTCTATGTGCTCTTCGTCCGTCAGGCCGTCCTCCCTTATGACGGTAAAGAGCACCTTGCCCCCGGCCTGAGGTATGAGCATCCCCAGGAAAGCCCGAGCACTGGACCGGACGTCGTGCGGACGGAGCCTGCCGAGCTCGACCTGGCGTGCCATGTAACTTTTCAGGAAGCCCAGCACCCTCTTGATTACCGCGCTGCCGAATATTTCCGCGATCTCGGGCCGCCTCATGGCCTCCCCGATCATCAGCCGGACCATCCCCTGGGCGGCAGGGTTGTCGAAGGTCGAGAGATACCCCCTCGCGATGGAAGGGAGCACCAACTCCGGTGGCTCATCCACGAGGTCGGCCGGGTCACGCACCGTGCGCAAAACGGGGATCTTGGATCCCAACACCTCCCGAAAAAGCGTCTCCTTGTCCGGGAAGTACCAGTAGATCAGAGCCGGCGACTGTAACCCCGCCGCCCGCGCGATGCTCTTGATCGTCGCCCCCTGGAATCCCTTCTCCGAGAACTCCTCGAAGGCCGCTTGGAGGATCTGGCCCCGCCGATCCAACTCCTCCGCCACGATCCCTCCTTCTTGATTAAACGTTCAATGATCGCAGCTTATCCTTGATTGAACGTTCTGTCAAGTACGGCCAAGTGGTGGCATGTATGATGCTGTGTTCGTCGGCATCTGGGGGTGGTGGGATGCGGGGAGGTCTGGTCAGCGTCGTATCGCCGGGGGCTTACTGCGTCTCGGACGAGGTTGGGGACTTCGACGGATCCTCGGGGCGGGGGTTGTTCTACCGGGACATGCGCCACCTATCGGGGTATCGGTTGAAGATCGGGGGCTCGCGGCCGATCCCGCTGGCCTCCTGGGTGCGGGGCACGGAGGCCGAGTTCGCGGTCGCGGCTGGGGTGGTGCCCGAGGGCGTGGACGTGGTAAGGCGGCGCTTTCTCGGGGACGGGATGGAGGAGGAGCTCCTGCTGTCCAACGAGTCCTCGGTGACGGTCGAGGTCGGGGTCGAACTCGAGTGCGCCGCGGACTTCAGGGACATTCTGGAGCTGCGTGGCTTCGGCGAGGCGGCGGAGCGAGGCGAGGTCTCGGGGGTGGCGCAGCACGGGGCGTTACGATTCGCCTACCGGCGGGACGGCTTCGAGCGTGGGACCGTGGTGCGGGTAGGGGGGGAGGGGATCTCGACCCTCGCACGGCCGGGGCTTCTCTCGTTCGCCGTCCACCTGGAGCCGGAGGAGACGCGCGGCGTGCGCATAACGGTCGAGCTCGAGGAGGGCGACCGGAAGGTCAGGCTCCCGAGGACCGCGCCGCTCTACGCGGAGACGCCGAAGCTGGAAACGGATTGGGAGGGTCTGAGGCTTGGCTGGGAGCGGAGCGTGGAGGACCTCGAGTCCCTCACGTTCGATGCGGGGGAAGGGTTGCTCGTGCCGGCGGCGGGAGCGCCGTGGTTTATGGCGCTATTCGGGCGCGACTCGCTCATCACCGGGTACCAGAGCATGATCCTCGGTCCCAAGCCGGCCAGGAACGCGCTCAAGGCGCTAGCCCGCTACCAGGCCACCGGGAGGGACGACTTCAGGGACGCCGAGCCGGGGAAGATACCGCACGAGCTCAGGCGTGGGGAGCTCGCGTACTTTGGGGAGATACCGGAGACCCCCTACTACGGCACCGCCGACGCGACCCCGCTCTTTCTGGTCTTGCTGCACGAGGTCTGGCGCTGGACCGCCGACGAGGGGTTCGTGCGCGAGCTCGAAGAGGCCGCGCGGCGCGCCCTGGATTGGATCCTGCACCACGCCGACCGGACGGGTGGGTACGTGGCTTACGACGCCAGATCCACGGCCGGGCTGGTCAACCAGGGGTGGAAGGATTCCGAGGACGCCGTGCTTTTCCGGGACGGGAGCCGCGCCGCCCCGCCCATAGCCTTGTGCGAGGTGCAGGGTTACGTCTATGACGCCTTCGTGAGGACCGCGGAGCTCGCCGAGAAGGTCTGGGGAGACCTTGGTCTCGCCAGGAGGCTGGAGTCGGAGGCCGCCGGTCTCAGGGAGCGTTTCGAGGCGGACTTCTGGATGGAAGCCCGCGGCTACTACGCACTCGCCCTGGACGGCTCCGGGAGAAAGGTGGACTCCGTGACCTCCAACGCCGGGCACCTGCTCTGGAGCGGCATCGTGAGCCGGGAGAGGGCGCGGCTCATCGCGAAGACGTTGATGGATGGGGGGCTTTTCGGCGGCTGGGGGATCAGGACCATGGCCGATGGGGAGGGAGGATACGACCCCGAGTCCTACCACGACGGCTCCGTGTGGCCCCACGACAACTCGCTCATCGTGCAGGGCCTCCGGCGCTACGGCTTCAGGGAGGAGGTGAACCACGTGGGCGCGGCGCTGGTCGACGCAGCCCGGCACTTCGACTACCGGCTCCCCGAGGTCTTCGCCGGCTTCCAGCGCGAAGAGGAGGGCGGTCCGGTCGAGTATCCCCTGTCGTGCAGCCCGCAGGCGTGGGCGGCTGGGACCGTTCCGCTCCTGGTGCGCGCCATCCTCGGCGTAGAGCCCGATCCCGAGCGCCAGACGCTGCTGAGCGACCCGGCCTTGCCCGAAGGCGTCGAGGACACGCGGCTCGCAGGCGTGCCGGCCTTCGGGGAGCGCCACGACGTAGGTTAGGCTGGCCCGGCAATGTCCGACTCGTACCAATTCCAGTTCCCCAAGCTGTTCAAGCAGTGGAGACGCCACGACCTCGCCTTTCACGATGGTGAGGCCATCCGGTCCGGGTTCTACGAGGGTCTCCGGCGGGAAGATCGGAACAGGCATCCGCTGGCGTAGACCACGTCGCCGCGCCGCGCGGGCTTGCGGCAGGTCTACAGCGCGAAGTCGGCCTCCCAGAGGAAGGTTCGCACCATGGCTTGCCTCAAGGCCGGCGGATAATCGTCGACCAGCTTCTTCAGGGCCGCCAGCTCGCCGTTCGCGTCGGCCAGGGTCCGGCCGTGGTGCACCTGCGGCTCAAGCGTGAGCACCGACGCACGCACGGAGAAGGTTCCCGGGGATGCAGCCTGGCCGACCACGCGCCTTCCCTGGCCGGGCAGCCAAAGCTCGACAACAGGAGGCACTGGCTGCGGTAGTATCCGCGCATGGAAAACCGGGACCTCTTGCTCCTCGAGAGCGCCATAAACGCCATAGAAGAGGCCGCCTCGGCCGTGGCACGGGAGGTCGAGCGCGATCGTCTCGGCGAGTCAACCCTCGCTCGCCTGTCGACCGTAGAAGCCGAGCTCAACCGGAGCCGGCTCGCGCTGGAGAAGATAATCCGCGAGGAGACCGGCTAGACGCTCCGGCGACAGCCGGAGCTAGCACGCTTGCTAACTCACGCACCTTCCGGTGCTGACGGGCTCGGTACGTCCCGCGGCCGCCACGAGGCGGCGTTCGACCAGTCGGGACGGGATGCCGTAGCCGGAGTCGTTGGATCCGGCGTGGCTGGCGAATACGGTGGCCACGACCTCGCCGTCGCCGTTGACTACGGGGCCGCCCGAGTTGCCGCGCCGCACGTAGACGCGGAAGCTGGTAACGGTGCGCTCGACCGGGCCCCGGTTGTAGGCGTCGCTGGCGATCACGCGCCTCGTCGAGCCGGTACGGGCGGGCTGAACGTCGAGCGGGCCGTTCTCGGGGAAGCCTAGCACCGCGGTGGCCTCGCCCACCCTCGACACGGCGAGCGGGAGCGGCTCTAGCCCCAGACCTGTCACTCGCAGGATGGCGATGTCGTTCTTGTCGTCCAGGTGGACCACGTCGGCCCCGTAGGTGGCCCCGGCTCCCCCGGGCTGCACCCTGGTGCTGGTCGCGCCCGCGACGACGTGGGCGTTGGTGACGACAAGGTCGGGGGCGGCAACCCACCCCGACCCCTCGACGCCGTACCCGCAGGCCGTGCTGCTCACGCGCACCGTCCTGGGGCCCGCCGCGACGACCTCGGGATCGCGCGCGAGGCGCGAATCGGGAACGCGCACGTCGGCTTCGGGGCCCCGGATCTGGGGCAGGGGGTTAAGCTCGGAGACCGCCCTCGTGAGCAGCTCGGAGGGCATCCGCTCGTTGAGGAGCCCCAGGATCCTGGACTCCTTGACGGCCGGGTGCACGCTTGCCAGCGGCGGGGATTGCAGCGCAAAGACCCCGATAGCCCACACCAGCACGAGCGAGAGCCCGAGCCCGAGCGCGGCGCCCCCGAAGCCATCGAGCGCGTCCGAGGCCGGGCTCGAGAGGCGGTTCCTTATGGTGCCTCCCAGGGCGCGCGCCATTACCTCCCCGAGCACCGCGAAGGCGAGGATGCTGGCCAGCGTGATCCCCGCGCCGAACAGCGGGTTCTCGCCATCCGCCAGCAGATACGGCGCCACCCGCGAACCCAGAGAAGCGCCCAGGACCACCCCGACCAGCGCGAAGACGCCGGCGAGGAGCCCTGTGCGCGCGCCGCGAATCACGACGAGCAGCACGAAGATCGCTATGAGGAGGTCGAGGCCTGTCATCCGCCAGATTCTACCGCCGGAATCCAGTCGAGCGCGGGCGACGACCTCGCGAGCCGCCTATATAATCTCATTGCGATGAGAGCGGCGAGCTACATGCCCGACGTAAAGCAGGTCATCGAGGATCGCGGCGAACCCGCCTACCGCCTCGATCAGGCCTACCTCGCCCTCACCCGTTCGTTCGTGCGGGACTGGGAGGAGGCGACTAGCTTGCCCAAGGGGTTGCGGGCTGCGCTCGCGGAAGGGGCGCCCGCGGCGGCGCTCGAGCTGCGGCAGGTCTCGCGGGCCTCCGACGGGACCAGGAAGTACCTCTTCCACACGCGAGAGGGCCACGCCATAGAGACGGTCATGATCCCGGAGAAGGGGCGGCGCACGGTCTGCATCTCGACCCAGGTCGGCTGCCCCATGGCTTGCAAGTTCTGCGCGACGGGGCTACTCGGCATCAAGCGCAACCTGAAGGCGCGCGAGATCGCCGAGCAGGTCTTCGTCGTCGCCCGCGACGTGGCCCCCGAGCGGGTCTCCAACGTCGTCGTGATGGGCATGGGGGAGCCCTTCTTGAACTACGAGAAGACGCTCCTGGCCCTCAAGGTGCTCAACGACCCCGACGGTTTCGCCCTGGCGGCACGGCACATCGCGGCCTCGACCAGCGGGCTGGTAGACAAGATCCGGCGCTTCGCCGACGAGCCCGAGCAGTTCCACCTCGCGATCTCGCTGCACACCCCCTTCCAGGACGAGCGCGAGGAGATCATGCCGGTCGCGGCAAGGCACCCGGTCGGCGAGCTGATGGACGCTGCCGGCTACTACGTCGAGAAGACGCGCCGCAAGCTCTTTTTCGAGTACACGCTGCTCGCCGGCGTGAACGACCAGCCGCGCCACGTCGAGGCGCTCGGGGGGCTGTTGGATCACCCCCTCTACCACCTCAATCTCCTGCGGTTCAACTGGACCGACACGGGTTTCGCCGCCACCTCGAAGCGCGACGCCAGGGCCTTCCTGCGCCACGCCAGGGACGTCGGGCTCTCCGCGACGCTGCGGCCGAGCCGCGGCGAGGACATAGACGCCGCCTGCGGCCAGCTCGCCGCCAAGGACCTGCGTCCTGTCGTCCCGCTCTCTTCCTAGTACCTTGAAGGCCGAACCCTCGGAGAGGCTCGACCCGCGAGCCAGGACCCTCTGGCGCATTACGGGCGCCCTCGGCGCGCTCCCGCTCCTCGCCGGCGGCGCGATCGCGAGCTGGGTCTTGCTGCGCGTCGCGGAGCGGTCCATGCTGCTTGCCATCCTGCCTCTGGTTGGCGCAGCGGTTCTGGTCGTCCTGCTCGCGAGCGTGGTGCCGGACCTCAGGTGGCGGCGGTGGCGCTACGAGATTCGGGACGACGAGGTTGACCTGCAGCGCGGGATCCTCTGGGTCAGCCGCACGCTCGTGCCGCTCGCGCGGGTCCAGCACGTGGACACCCAGAGCGGCCCGCTGCAGCGCCGGTTCGACCTGGCAACGGTGGTCTTCTTTACCGCCGCGGGGCCGAACCGGATACCGGAGCTTTCCACGTCCGTGGCCGCGGAGGCGCGAGACCGGATCGCCGAGCTAGCCAAGGAGCAAGATGAGGTCTGAGCCGCGACGCCTGCACCGGGCGGCGATGCTCATAGACGCAATCAGGACCATCAGGCGTTCCCTAAGCGCGTTCGTCATCCCGGGCGTCTTCTTCCTCATGAGCCGGGGCCTCGACACGCGGACCATCGCCCTCGTCTTGCTCGGGGCGCTCGTCGTGGCGGTGCTCGCCGCCGTCTGGGGCTTCCTGTCATGGCGGGCGACCACCTACGAGGTCGCGGGAGGCGCCTTCCGGTTGCGCCGGGGCGTTCTGCAGAAAAACGAGCGGACGATTCCCCTCGACCGCGTCCAGTCCGTCGACACGGTGCAGGGGATCATCCAGCGCCTCTTCGGTGTC
The DNA here is from genome assembly GCA_963800975.1 of uncultured Rubrobacteraceae bacterium. GTDB lineage: Bacteria > Actinomycetota > Rubrobacteria > Rubrobacterales > Rubrobacteraceae > JALYGY01. Next base: position 246,027 of record CAWDDB010000012.1, read on the forward strand.
TTCGAGGTCAGGATAGAGTCGGCGGGTGGCGGGGCGAGCGAGCCCGACGCTTCGCTCGCGGCCCTCGACCGCCTCTCCGTCGAGACGCTGCGGCGCGAGATCGAGGGCTCAGACAGGCCGCCGGCGGAGGAGGTCGCGGGTCCCGTCGTCCTGCGGCGGCTCGGAACGAGGGATCTCCTGGTTGCGGGGGCGACGAGCGGCCAGATCGGGGTGGCGTTCTCACTGATCGCCGTAGCGTTCCAGTTCTTCGACGACATCTTCCCGGAGAACTTCGCCGAGCGTATCCTCGAGACCCTCGCGCCGCGCTCCGTTGCAGCCATAGTGTTCCTCGTCTTCGTGCTCGGCCTGTTCGCCTGGCTGCTGGCCATAGGCGGCACGATCCTGGCCTACGCGGGCTTCACCCTCTCGCGTGACGGGGACTTCCTGTACATCAAGCGCGGGCTTCTGGAGCGCCGGGAGGCGACGATACCGCTCGCCCGCATCCAGTCCGTGAGCATGGTGGAGGGCGCCCTCCGTCAGCCCTTTGGACTCGCCTCGTTGCGCGTCGAGAGCGCCGGTTACGGCGAGGACGCCGGGGTCTCGACCACCCTCTTCCCGCTCCTCTCCCGCAAAGAGGTTCAGGGGCTCCTGCTGGAGGCCGCCCCCGAGTTCGCCTCGGCTCCACCGCTGAACGCCCTCCCGAGGCGCGCGCTCCGGCGCTACGTCTTCCGCTCCACCGTGCCGGCCCTCCTGCTCGTCTCGGTGGGCGTACTGGTCCCATATCTTGTCTTCGACCTCGCCGCGTGGGTGTTCGCGGTCCTCTTCCTCGTGGTGCCCGCAGCGCTCCACGGTTGGCTGCGTTACAGGGACGCGGGCTGGGCGCTCGAGCGCGACCGCCTCGTGGTCCGGTCGCGGCTCCTGTCCCGCACGACAGCCGTCGCGCCCAGGCGCCGGCTGCAGTGGCGCGCCACGGTTCGCAGCCCCTTGCAGCGGCGGGCTGGCCTCGCGACGTTCCAGGCGCAGGTCGCCTCGGGCGGCGGCGGGGCGGAGCTGCAGGTGACCGACCTCGGTTCGGCCGCCGCCGACTCCCTCGTGCAGAATCTTGCCCCGCGGCTCCCTAAGGACCCGACCGCGCTGAGATAGACGGGACCGTTCGGGCTGTCTATACTTCCCGGGCGCACGGTCGGGGGAGACTCTCGGAAAGAGGAGGTTTCGGGGTGAGAGATGGTTCTGGTTCGGCCGTAAGGCGGGAATCCTCGCGGCGCGGTAGGTACCTGCTGGCGGCGCTGGCCGTCGCGCTGGTTGCCGGCCTCGGGGCGTCGCTGCCCGTGCTCGCGCAGGCCGACGGAGGAGGCGTCGAGCCCCAGGTCATCGGTGGCAATCCCGTGCCAGACAAAAAATACCGCTTCATGACCTCCTTGCAGGCGGATCTGGACAACGATCCCCCCTACGAGGAGCACTTCTGCGGAGGCACCCTGATCGACCGCAACAGCGTGCTGACGGCGGCCCACTGCGTCGAGTTCATCGGCGAGGAGACCACCCAGAGGACCCTCGGCTTCAGGGACGTGCGTCTCGACGTCGGCGTGACCGTTCTCAACTCCGACGCGGGCCAGCGGCGCGGCATCGAGAAGCTCTCGGACATCCACATGCACCCCGACTACACCGGCAGAACCGGCAGGTTCGACGTCGCCGTGATCAACCTCGGCAGGCCGATCAAGAACATACGCCCGATCAAGCTCGCCGATCCCGCGTCGGGCGACGATCTCGAGACCGCCGGCGAGGACGCCATCGTCACCGGCTGGGGCGACACGAGGCCGCAGCCCGCGTTCGGCAGCGTGCGTCCTGGCTTCCCGAAGCGGATGCAGGTGGGCGACCCGCCGCTCGTCGCCGACGCCGATTGCGAGGCGGCCTACGACGATCCAGGTCTGCCCGCCTTCAGGGTCGACGAGCAGATTATGGTCTGCGCGGGCCAGACCAGGGAGGACACCTGCGCCGGCGACTCGGGTGGCCCCATGTTCGTGGGGACCTCCTTCGCGAACCGGCGCCAGATCGGCATTACCAGCTTCGGCCTGGGGTGCGGGGCGACCGGCTTCCCGGGGGTCTACACCGAGGTCAACGCGGGTTCCATCCACGGCTTTATCCAGCGGTCGGCCGATCGCCGATAACGCATCCGGGTGGAGGGTTCGCATCCGTGATGCGTTCGGGAGCCGGGAGGCGCTCGGCTGAAGGCTCGCTTCGGGAGTAGGAAAACGCTCTTGAGACTCCCTACTCCCGAACAACTAGAGACGGGAAGCGATCACCCGGATCCCGTATGAAGCGGTTTACGTAGGCCGTGGCTGAGCTACGGTTCCTGGCCCTGTAGTAGCTCCACCGGGGTAACGGCGTTCTGCTCGACGCGCCGGACGGTGCTCTTGCCGCTCTCGTCCTCTTCGAGCATCCAGACCTCGTCCACGAGGGCCGCCTCCTGCACCTCCGCGACGTGGGAGATGATGAAGATCTGGCCGAACGAGCGCTTGAGGCGCTCGAGGGCGAGGAGGACGTTGTTGCGGCGGTTCGCGTCCAGGCTGCCGAAGACCTCGTCCAGGATCAGGAACCCGAGGGTGGCGCCGCCGCCGGAGGCGATGATCTTGGAGAGGCCGACCCGCGCCGCCAGGCTGGCCACGTCGGCCTCCCCGCCGGAGAACCGGTCTATGGGGTAGGAGTCGTCGAAGCGGTCGAGCAGCCTTACGCGGTAGTTCTCGTCGAACTCTATGCGCTCGTAGCGGTTGTCGGTGAGCTCGCGTACCAGGGCCGACGCCTCGGCCTCGAGCATCGGCCGCGCCCGCGCCGTGAGGCTCTTGAAGAACAGGGTGAAGAGCGAGTCCATCTCGTCCATCCTGGCGGCCTCGGACGACCTCCTGTTGGCGAGCTTGCGCTCTGCGTCCAGCCGTCCTAGCTCCGTGGTGGCGCGCTCGATGCGGTGGTCCGCGTCCTTCCAGGCGCCGCCGAGGTGTTCCCGCGAGTCCCGCAGCCGTTCCACCAGCTTCTCCGCCGCCGTCATCCTCTCGGTTGTGGCCTCGTAGGCCGCCTCGTCGAAGCCGAGGGCGGAGATCTCGCGCCTGCGCTCCGCCGCCGTCTCCCCGGCTTCCGCGCCTAGCCGGCGGGCCTCCCCGAGCGCCTCTTCCACCTGCGGCCGGGTCGCGAGGCGCCGCTCGAGCTCCGCGGCCCTGCCCCTCGATTCGTCGAGCAGCGCCTTCTCTCGCCGCTTGTCGCCGTGATGCCCCGGGTCGTACGAGACGCCCGCGAGCCCAGCCAGTTCCTCCGACAGGCCCGAGGCAAGCTCCGTCTTCTCGGCGTGCTCCCGGGCGAGGCTTGCCAGGGCCGGGCGGGCGTCGCGCAGGGATCGCAGGCGCTCGCAGCGGGCTCTGGCCTCGGCCAGGTCTTCCGCGGTCGGGGCCACGGAGCCGTCGAGTCGGACCTCGAGCTCGCGCCGGTGCGCCCGCGCCCGCTCCAGGACCTGGAGCCTCTCCGTGGCGCGGTTCTCGGCGCGCAGGAGGGTCTCCCTCAGCTCGCGCCAGCGCGCGAGCTTCTCCGAAACGCCTCGTAGCTTCTTCTCTGTGCCGGCCGCGGCCTCGGAGAGCTTCTCGGCCTCCTCGGTCTCCCTGGCGGCCTGGCGCCTGAGGGAGGCTGCCTGGCGCCTGAGGGTGTCGGAGATCTCGCCCTGCTCCCCGCTCTCGAAACCCCTGTGGCAGGTGGGGCAGGCATCCTCCGCCCCGCTGTCTATCGCCTCGCGCGCCCTGTCCACGTTCTTCGCCTCGCGCTCGTTTGCGTTGGCCCGGCCCCGGTGCGTCGCGGAGATCTCCCTCAGCTTCTCCTCTTCCGCGCGCAGCTCGCGCTCCCATTTCTCCAGGTCCTCGCCGCCCGAGACGTCCTCCAGCTCATTCTCCGACCTCCGCGTCTCGGCCACCGCCTCCTCGTGCCGCTCCTCGGCCTCGCGCAGGTCCTTCTGCACGAGCCCGAAGTCCTCGTGCGTCGCCTGCAGCTCCCTCAACCTCTCGTGGCGTTCCTCCGCCCGCGAGAGCTCCCCGACGGCGCTTTCGAGCACGGCCGAGGCCCGCGCGAGCAGCTCCACCCCGTCCAGCTCGAAGAGAGCGTTCCACCCGGGCAGGATCTCCTCGCCCGAAGTAGGAGCTGCAACTGTAGATCCAGAATCAGACGCAACTCCTACGTCGTCGCCGTCGAGGTCTTCCAGTTCTTCCGCCACCTCGGACTCTATGGCGGCGATCCTGGCCTGCGCCAGCCGCAGCTCGCGCCGCGCCAGGTCCCGCCTCTCCGCCCGCCGCTTGCTCTCCTCTAGCTTCTCCAGCTCGGACTCCAGATCGGGCAACCTCTCCAGCCCTGGCCCGAGGCGCGCGAGCTCCTCTTCAGCCTTCGCCAGCTCTTCGAGGTCCTTCCCGGCCTCCGCGGCCCGGTCCTCGGCGCGCCGCAACTCGGCCTCTGCTTCGCGAAGGGCACCGGTCAGGCGCGTGTGCTCGCGGTAGTCTGCGTCGGATCTGGAGCGGGCCTCGCGCGCTCCCTTCAGGTCGGCTTCCGCCTCATCGTACTCGCCGGAGACCTTCTCCAGCTCCTCCTCCAGCCGGCGGCACTCCGACCTAGCCTCCTCGAGCTCGCCCTGCAGCGCCCCGAGGTCGGCTTCGGCGAGCCTGGCCTCGATAACGCGGGCCTCCGAACGCAGCTGGTTGCGGTCGTCGCGCAGGTGCCGCTGGGCCACCTCCACGCCGCTGATGCCGAGCATCTTGCTGATGCGGCGTACGCGGCTTATGCCGTCGTCGTGCGCGAAGAAGCGCAGCTCTTTCTGCTTGGCGTAGAACGTGGCCTCGAAGGTGGTGCGGTCCATCCGCAGCAGCTCTTCTTCGACCCAACGGGTCACGTCTGCCGCGCCGGTGACGACGGTCTTGCCTGCCGCGTCAAGCGCCTCGGCGGTCGTGGCGTTGCTCTTCAGCTGCCGCCGTACGGTGTAGGGGCCGTTGCCGGTCGCGATGGTCGCCTCTACCACGGTGGCGTCTTTCGTCGAACCGCCGCTCCAGGGGATCGACTCGTTGGCGAAGCGCGGGCCGGCGCCCTTGGAGCCAAAAAAGGCCCAAAGTATCGTCTCGAAGAGGGTCGACTTGCCCGCCCCGTTGGACCCCACCACCCCGATCGCGCCCTCGGGCGGTAGGAGCTCGACGGGATCGCGCAGCTGCTTGTAGTTCTCTATGTAGAGCCGCTCCAGGTTCAGGAGACGCCCCCTGGCTCCTCGCTCGCGGCGCGTGCCAGGTAGCCGCGACCCTTCTCCAGGAACTCCTCGGCGAACGCCTTCTCCAGCTCCCCGCTCTCCCTGCGGCCCTTCACGAATCGCGCGAACTCATCCTGCAAGGGACCGAAGACGGCCGTGGCGGATCCGTCGCCCATCGCCTCGGGGCTCTCCTCGGCGTGGATCTCCAGGCTGAAGTTCAGGCAGCGGCGTTGCAGGTCCCGCAGGAGATCGCGGTCCACCCCGCTGGCCACCCCGCGCCTCACGTCGTACGCCCTGAGGCGCACGATCGCGCCGTCCAGATCGGCGTGCTCCGTGAGATTCCTGACCTCCTCGCTCAACTCCCCGGCGTCGAGGTTCCGGGCCCGGATAAACGGGAGGTCCAGCATCGGCCGGGTCTCGATCGGCACGTGCTCCACCGAGACCTCGCCGCCGTCGAACTCGACGATCGCGAACCCCGGCTCGGACGCGACCTCGCCGAAGCTGAACCGCTCGGTGGCGCCCGAGTAGTAGGAGTTCTCCTTGTGCTCGTGGAACTCGTGGTAGTGGCCGAGCGCGATGTAATCGAAGGCGCCCTCCAGCATCCCGGAGTGCAAATTGGCCTCGCCCATCTCGTGCTGGCGCGCCTCCAGGTTGGGGACGAGCCCGTGGGTCACCAGGATGTTGATGTCCGCGGCGCTTTCCGGCGTGACGGCCCCGGCCGTGGCCACGGCCCCGTGTGGCACCAGCGTGACGCCGACGGTGGCGTCCCCGATCTGTATGGGGTGGTAGTCGATCTCGAACCCGTGGGCCGAGTAGGCGTTCACCAGGTTCGAGTACTCCAGCGCGGCCGTCGTGGTGCGTAGCCGCGGCGTCTCGTGGTTCCCGGCCGCGACCAGGTACGGGATGTCCGCGCGGGCCGTGATCCGGGCCGTCTGCTTCAGGAAGCCGATGATCACGTGCGTCGCCGGCCTGACCGAGTCGAAGACGTCGCCGGAGTGGATCACCAGATCCACGTCCCGCTCCAGAATAGCGTCGACCGCCTTCGTGTATGCCTCCTGCACGTCGACCTCGCGCTGGTTTCTTCCCGACTCGGGGTGCAGCCTCGCGTACCGCGTGTACCCCAGGTGCGTATCCGAGATGTGCGCTACGCGTACGATGGTCCTGAAATCCTCACTGCTCTAGATCGGGGCTATCTGACATGCCTATTGTACTCGGCACCTGGTCGCTATCTGTAAACCACGCGGAAGCGCTCGCACACAAGCGGCATGTCTCCCGTCGGTTCCTTGCCTACGTTCGGTAGCGCGCGCGAGAAGAAGCGCCAGTGCGCCTCCCGCCAGTACTCTAGCGAACGGTCTCCCTCTCCCTCTTCGTGGGCGAATCGGGCGTCGACCTCGTCGTAAGGCCGCACCGCAACCTCGGTCGTCTCGACGATGCAAAGTGGGTCTCCGTTCCCGCCCAGGACGATGGTCTTTTCGCCCGTCTCGGGTAAAGGTTCGCCTTCGGCTTCGTACTCCCAGAGCGCCGAGCAGGTCGCCGTCTTGGTCCCGTCCGAGATCAACGCGCCGAGCTTGTCCGCCATCTCTGGGGAGTCGCCCCAACCTTCCGCCAGGTAATCCTCATCGCGCACCGGCGAACCCGGCGGGAGCGTCTCCAGGTAGGTCCGCCAGTACGCCTCGATCCGGTTATCGTCCATAGCCACCTTCCAACGCTTGGTTCGAGCTACGCCCGACGAAGCGGGCCTTCATGGTTGACGCGTGAGCCGATTCAGGGTGCAAGGAGGCGGGTAGCTGCTTGACGATGCTCCACCTCTTCCGCGCCTGCATCACCTTCGGGCAGCTTGCCGGGATAGCCCCTTAGTTTCGGCTAACGGCCCAACCTCGCGGTTGCCAGAGGGCCGCGTCCCGAGGGCGGGCGTCGTCGAACAGGATGCCTTGCGGACCCGTCACCCGGACGTGATCCACGTACACGCCCCTGCCGTTTCCCTTCTTGAGGTTGTCTGTGGTGCCGGTGGTGTGGTAGCTGAGGCGCAAGGTGACCTGTCCCGCGTACGGGCTCAGGTCGAAATCGGCGTCCAGCCACTTGCGACCGGAGAAGCCTGTGAAGCGGCCATCGGAGCTTTCGCCATCGACGGTTCCCCTCGGAGATTCCCAGCTCGCCCCTTCATCCGCTGAGACTTCGACGGTCGCGAAGTCGACAACCGGATGGGTGTCGTACCAGAGTTCGAACTGGAGGTTCTTCTGACCTTCCGGCAGGGTTAGCGACACGTCGAGCGTCTTGACTATGCCACCGCCGAAGCCGGAGAACCAGGCCGTCTTGCCGGTGGCGGGTTTGACGGCGACGGCGCGGGCTACGTCGCGGGCGAAGGCGCGCCGATAGGGGAGGATGGTCCCCCAGTCGCGACTTGGATGGACCCGGTTCGTCAGGAGAATGGCGAACGAGCGGTCGAAGGGGTTCAAGACTATGCAGGTGCCGGTAAAGCCGGTGTGCCCGGCGGCGAACGGGGTCGCCATCGCGTCCATGTACCAGTGCTGGTACAGCTCGAAGCCCAGGCTGTGATCTTTGCCGGGGAAGCGCGCGTTGTAGTTCGTAAGGAGCAAGTCCTGGACGGACTCGGAGGACAAGATGCGGGCAGTACCATACCGGCCGCCGTTCAGGATGGTCTGGGCGAGGATGGCGAGGTCGTACGCGGTGCTGAAGACCCCGGCGTGTCCGGCGACGCCGTTCAGTCCGTAGGAGTTCTCGTCGTGGACGCTGCCCCGTACCATGCCGCGGTTCGTCCACGGCTGATACTCCGTTGCGGCTATACGGTCAAGCTCTGCTTCCGGCGGGTTGTAGCCGGTGTCGTTCATGCGCAGCGGTCTGGTTATGTTCGCGGCCACGAAGCGGTTCAGTGGCTGGGATGAGAGCTCTTCGACGATCTTGGCCAGCGTAATCAGGTTGAGGTCGCTGTACGCGTAGGCCGTGCCCGGCGGGTTGTCCAGTCCCAGCGAGTACACGGCGAGGATGCGCTTCTCCGGTGTCTGGTAGCGGTACCAGAGCGGGACCCAGGGCACGAACCCCGACGTGTGGGTCATCAGATGTCGGACGGTGACGCGTTGCTTGCCGTTCACGCCGAACTCGGGGATGTAGTCGGCGACCGGAGCCTCCACGTCCAGTAGCCCTCGCTCGATGAGCTGCACCGCGGCGATGGCGGTGAAGAGCTTGGACATCGAGGCGATGTCGAAGATCGTATCTTTTCGCATCGACACCCACTCATCTTCCGGGAGCAGGGTAGGCTCGGAGTCCGCGTACTTGAGGGCGTAACCGTACGCTTTGTGGTGGGCGATCACGCCGTTGCGGCCGGCCAGCGCCACGGCACCCGGGTAGTGGTGCGGGTTTTCGTCAGACGGCTGCATGCCGCCCTCTACGTCATCGTCTATGGTTTCGACGTACTCCGGAAGTAGCCCGGCCTCCTTCGGCGTGCCGTAGCGCAGGGTCTTGCGAGGACCGGCGGCGGGCGGGGCTGGTGGCCTGGTGCCGGGCGGGCCGGAACGCGGTACGGGTTCTGCCAGGAGTCCACTTTCGATGGATGGACCAGGACCTCTCGTCATAGGGGATCTGGCGTGCGTGGGAGCCAGCGGCACGCCAGCCCCGATCAGACCTGCGGCGGCGCCGGCGAGGATGAACTCTCGTCTGCTGGCAAGTCGACGTCCGGCCACGGCTCAACGACCCCGGTCGATGAGATAGCGGCTCCCGATAGCCCGGAACCGGGCCATCTCGTCCTGCCAGCCGACGATCGTTTCCTTCGAGCTTCCGCCAGCAACCACCGCCGCACGGAAGTCGTCCGAGCCGGTGGATCCAACCAGATCACGAAGACGGTTTCTTGTCGTCATTCCCGTTCGCCCTTCTCATGCATGGTTATGTAACTCAGTACGTAATGTAACATGCGCCAATAGTACCTGCAAATATAGTTGCAAGCCGGCTGGTCGGATGGCGCGGCGATTTGCGATGCTCGGCTGTGTACATGGGCGGACAGACCTCTGGAGTTTGTCAATGACCAGCCCTGGCCTGTGTGACCTCGCCTTCTGGGATTGTCCCGGCCTCCGCGAAGTCGGTCGCGGTCGTGCGGGTCTGTTCTCGCTAGTCCCTCATCCTGTCGAGCCCCGAGAGGATGCGCGAGGCGTCGCCGCCGTTGCGGCGGGTGCGGCTGGGCTTCTTGAGGTTCCAGAGGAAGTTCTTGTACGGGTCGGCGGCGCCCTTGCCGGAGCGGAAGGCGGCGCTCACGGCGTCCAGGGCCTCGTAGACGCGCTCTTCGGGGACGCCTTCTATGTCCGAACGGATGGCGGTGATCTTGGGCGGCTTGGCCGTGAGGTTCCTCATCACGGAGAGGACGGAGGTGGCCGGGTCCTGGGCGCTCTGCCCGTAGATGGCCGTCCCCTGCGAGCCCATGAGGACCGCGGGGCGGGGGAAGCGGCCGAAGACCGGGACCGAGTAGTGGGCGTGCCTGAGAAGGAGGCGGCCTTTCTCTAGCTGCAGGAGCTCTTCGCGCGTCGTCTGGGAGAACGAGCGGTAGGCGGCGTTGGTCAGCTCCTCGTCGCCGACGCGGCCGTAGAGGCTCGTCGCGGCGTTGCCGACTACCTCGTCGTCTACCTTGCTGCGGAACTGCTGCGCCCCGAAGAGGGTGAGCTTGAGGTGGCGGCCCCTGGCCGAGATATCCACGAGGGTGTCCTTCAGGGAGGAGGTGCGCGAGCCGGACGGGGCGTACTTGTTGAGCTCGTCGACGAAGATTATTAGCTTGTCCACCCCGAGCTCGTTGCGCTCGGCCTTCTCCCAGATACTCTTTATGACCTTGGTGACGACGAGGTCCTGCGGCACGCCCGTGAGCCTGGAGATGTCGACGACGCGCATCTCGTTCGGCCTGAAGGTGTCCTCGACGCTCGGGGAGTCCTTGTAATCCACGCGGCCGTTGACCAGTAGCCCCTGGCACTTGCTCGGAAGGCCGTCGAAGCGGTTGCGGACCTTGGCGATCGTCGCCTGGTGATGACCGTTCCAGTAGGAGCTGTCGTTGTCGTCGAAGTAGTCGAATGCGGCGTTGATCTCCCCGTAGAACCCGCTCATCGAGTCGACGCGCGCGCTGATCAAGTACTCCACGAAGCCGCGGAACTTGTCGTCGTAGTCCGTGGGGTCGAAGATGCGCCCGGCGTGCGGCAGCACGTCCCCGAGGTCCCAGAGTATGGGATGCACGTTGGTGTCCTCGCCGCGCGCCGTTCGCAGCGTGTTGAGCCTCCTCGTCGGCACGTCGGAAGGGTAGACGGTGCCGTCCTGCGGGTCCTGGCCGTAGGCGAGCGGCGCGAAGATGCTCAGCTCCCTGAAAGGCTCCATCCTCAGGCCCAGGGACTCGTACATCTCGCGGTCCTCCTGAGGGAGGCCCTTCTCGTTGGCCTTCTCGTAGCGGGCGGCGAGCTCCGGGTCCTCTTCCAGGTCCACCTCCACGGGCTTGTCGAGGTAGAGCAGGTCCGCGCCCTTCACGTTGAACATCAGGGCCGCGACCTTCCTGTCCCCGGCCGACTGGAAGATGCTCGAGATTGTGAACAGGGCGTGGCTGGTCTTCGTGGAGAGCCCGCTCATGCCTGTGATGTTCAGGTGGCCGGCCTCGGGCCCCATGAGGTAGTCGGCATCGGCGTAGAGGGGCGTGCGCTGGGGCAAGCCATCCTTCTCGTTGCCGTTCTCGTGCAGGAGCATGGGGATCCTGATCCCCGAGAACTCCTCGGCTCCCAGGGCGAACTCGATCGCGGCGCTCGTCGCGAAGTAGACGGGGCCGCTCTTCACGGGTCGCTTGCTCTTCTTGCGCTCCTCCCTGTGCTTGGTCGCGAGAACGCGCGCGCGGAACACCAGGATCTCGACCCTCTCGGAGAGGGCCGGCAGCGAGGGATCGCCGTCGAAGGCGTAGAAGTCGTCGAGAAAGGACTGCAGGTCGGAGTAGCGCCTCGGGTCGTCCAGCACGGCTATGGCCGTCGCGTCCTCGGACTCGGCGGCGACGATGTGCCCGATGTCCAGGTTCTGCGCGGCGTCGGTCTCGGCCGTCCAGAAAAAGAACTCGTGGGCCGTCGCCGGGTGCTCCTCGCTCGTCACGACCCGCCCGATGGGATCGGAACCGACGTCCAGGTACTCCGGGTGCAGCATCTAGTTCCTCCCGTTCGATGCGAGCTGGCGCTCCAACCTCGCGTACGCCCGCTCGGAGCCCTGCACGAGGGGTTTCAGGATTTTCTCTACGTAATGGATGGGGTAGATCATGGCCGGCCACCTCGGATCGGGCTTGGACAGCGGGGCTCGCTCGGCCAGGATCCAGCGCGAGATCTCGTCCACCGTCTCCGGCTCCGTGTCGCGCGGGGCCTCGACCCGCATCAGCGATCCCAGGGCGTCAGCGCCGGGCTGCTGCGGCCAGACCCGCAGGTACCAGGAGGTTCTGTGGTCTCCTAGGCTACGCCTGAGCTGCCAATCCGGAACGAAGCTGGTCGTGCGCATCCCCGGCTCCAGGTCGAGCAGCATCCCCACGTCCCGGCCAACAAACTCGGGACGGGCGACGCTCTTTATGAGCCCGACGGCGCGCCGGTTTGACTCGGTGAGGTCCTGTAGCTGGCCGTCGACCGCGATCCAGGCGTCCGGGTCCTCCAACGTCCGGTCGTCTCCCTCCCACTCCCGGAGCATCCCGCCCTCCAGTCGTTCCCTGAGACTTCGGACCCTTCCACGGGCACGCTCCCTCATTCCTACGTAGTCAGATGAGTCCGTCTCGGGTATGTACTCGGTGGAGTCCAGGATCAGGTGCGGCGAGGAGGGGACCTCGTCCGGGCCGAGCTCCGAGAACCCAGCCCCGCGCAGCAGGTTCCAGAACGCCTCGACCCCCGCATCTCCTACGCTGCGGGGCAGGATCACGGCCTGCACCACGACGGGCGGGCTCTCCAGGGGCACGCGCGAGAAGTTCCTCTCGCAACGGTTGACGATGGCGGCTGCCACGGTCGCGACCACGACGGGGGACATCTCTATGCGCCCGACCTCGCGCGAGCTCTGTACGCCGTCGAGGAAGTAACACAGCCGCGACGTGCCGTCGGGGCTGCCGGGGTCGCGCGGTCCGGGCGGCGACTCGAGGTGGTGGGGACGACCCAGGGGGCCCTGCTCTTCCTCGTCCGAGGCGCTGCGGCCAAACTGCTGGGCTTCGAGGTCGCAGGATCCCACGCCAGCGGTTACATGGATGCCCCTGCGGTCCGCTTCGGTGAGGGCCTTGCTAATCTTCGCCACGAAATCGTCGGCAGTGCTCCCCATCAGCATCGACTCAAAAGTATACGCGGATGCGCGGGAGGAAACTATACCTGCTCTTCAGGTACAGGTATGGGGAGCTCGAAATTCTTCTCGGCGAGCCCCACGGCGGCGCGGAAGCTCCTGCGCTCCTCCGGCGTCTGGGTGTAGGCGTCGCGGGCCATCTTGAGCACCTTCTTGGCCTCGCCCCGCTGTTCGGCGGCGTTCGGGACCTCCTTGGAGAAGGCGTAGGTGAGGTCGTCGTCCTGCGCAAAGTAGAAGTGCACGAAGATGCTCTTCTGGCGCCCCAGGCCCGAGAGGGCGGCGTCGCCGGAGACCTGCGCGACGTCGAGGATGGTGCCGGCCGAGAGATCGCCCTCCCCTTCCACGGGGTACAGGGACAGGGCGAGGCGAACGACGGGACCGTAGTGGGTCTTGTAGAACTCGAGCCGGCGCACGATGCGGGCCGGCCCACGAACGGCGTCGACGGTCTCCCTGTCGGAGGCGACGATCACGTGCCCCTGCGGAGGACGCATCGAGTCGCGGCCGCGGGTGGAGATCACGCGCGACTGCACCCCCCTGCTCGCGACGGCCGAGGCGATGCTGTGCCGGACGCGCTCGGGAAGGTCGAGCCCTCTGGACTCCGTCATCGGCCCCCGAACCTCTCGAAGAAACGAGCGAAGTAGGCCACCGACTCGTAGTAGTCCTCGAGGCTGACCCATTCGTTGGGCGAGTGCAGGCGGCTACCGGCGTTCGCGACGTTGCCGGTCATGATGGTGGGTATACCGAGCTCGGTCGCGATGAGGGAGGTGGGGCCGCTGCCGCCGATCGTGGGATATACGACGGCGTCGTCGCGCCCGAGGTCCTCCCACGTCTCGAACGCGGTTCGGACGATGGAGGAATCGACCGGGGTCTTGGCGGCCTCGACGCCGTGCAGGTCGACGACCTCGACGTCGTCGAAGCCGCGTCTGCTCAGGTGGGCCCGGATCAACTCCAGCACGGGGCCAGGGCTCTGGCCGGCGACGAGCCTGAAGTCCATCTTGACGAAGGCCTCAGACGGGACGATGGTCTTGGACCCTGGTCCCGTGTAGCCGGACATCACGCCAGCGATGTTGGCCGTGGGCCTGAGCAGCATCTCCCGCAACGCGTCTTGATCAGAGAGGTCCCTGTCGAAGGCGTCCACCCCCCAGGACCGCTTCAGCGCCCCGCCGTCGAAGGGGATGCTCCTTATCGCCTCGAGGTCCATCTCGGAGGGCTCCTCCGCCAGCTCGTCGAGGCCGTCGAGGGTTATGTTGCCCCTTTCGTCCTTGATCGTCCTCAAGGCCTGGACGAGACGCCAGGCGGGGTTCGGGGCGATGCCGCCGTACATGCTGTGCAGGTCGTGGGAGGCGCCCTTCGCACGCAGCTCGACGTAGGCCAGGCCTTTTGTGCCGCAGAAGATCGTCGGGCGACCGGAGCCGTCCTTCATCGAGCCCTCCCACAGGCACGCGTCCGCCGCGAGCAGATCAGCGTTCGCCCGCACGAACGGGGCAAGGTTGGGGCTCCCTATCTCCTCCTCGCCCTCGATAAAGAACTTCAGCTTGAACGGGGGTTGGCCGTGTTTCTCTGTGTACAGCCTGAGCGCCTGGATGCGGGCGAGGACGTCGCCCTTGTCGTCGGCGACGCCGCGAGCGTAGAGGCCGCCGTCGCGCACGGTCGGCACGAAGGGATCGGTCTCCCAGAGCTCCAGCGGCTCCGGAGGCTGCACGTCGTAGTGCCCGTAGGAGAGCAGGGACTTCTCGCCTTCCCCGACCTCGGCGTAGACGACCGGGTGGCCTTCCGTCTGCAGGAGCCGGGCTTCGGCTCCTGCCTCTTGTAGCTTCCCCGCGACCCACTCGGCGCATTCGTGGAAGCCGGTGCCCCCATCCTTCCTGGCGGAGATCGAAGGCATCCGCAGGAACTCCTCCAGCTCGCCGAGGAGGACTTCCTCCAGGCCGTCCACGCGCTCTCTGAGATCCAACCCTCGTACCTCCTCTTGGTCATCCGAGAGGGTAGCATCTTCGGTGTCCGGCGCCACCCTCGACACCGTGGTCTGCTCCGGCCCGTGCTGGTATATTTGGGGCGAGGCACCTTTTTGGAGAAAAGACCAGACCACAGCCCCGAGCGGCGCGATGGCGGCACCGATCCCGAGGAGTTCTTCGGGCTCGATGTGGCGCGCATGAGCCCGAAGGCCCAGATCACAACCTCGCTCGCGGTCCTGATTCCCGTGGCGGTTGCCGGGGTCTTGGTGCTGACGTTGTTCGCCGAACTCTGGTGGCTGATTTTCGTGTTCGGTTGGACGATCTTCCCGGCCTTTGGCCTGCTGGTGAGGGGCATCGCGGGCGTCTCGGAGGGAGGGGGCGGACAGAGATCCCCGCCGAGAGCAGCAAGGAGCGCGAGCTGCTCGGGGCCCTGCGCGAGCGGGGCGAGCTCACCCCGGCCGAGGCCGCGATGGAGACCTCGCTCTCCGTGACGGAGGCAGACCGGATGCTCAAGGGGCTGGCCGAGGGCGGGCACCTGGACGTTCGGGTGCGCGGGGGCGGTTTGTTCTACTCGCTGTGGGAGCGTGATGCCGACGACGGAGCGGGCCGTCTGGAGGGCCGGTGAGAGGGCGTTGCCCATCGCTATCGTGGTATCATTCACGGTCCGAGGGTACGGCGCGTGAGATCGTGAGCGTGGGGTAAAGACTTAAGCTTATGGAAGAACGACGAGTCCCGGAGACGCTCGAAGAGGCCTACCGGCTGCGCGACGAGGCGTACTCGCTCCCCGAGCGGGATTTCTATCAGGAGCAGGTCTACCGCCTGAGGCGCGAGGAGTACCGCTCTCGCGGCATCAGGACGGAGATCTCCTCGCGCAGGCGCGAGCGCCAGAGCGCCATCGAGTTCTCGCGGGAGATGTTCTTTCTCGAGGTCTCCGAGATTGCGGGCCGAACGTCCCCGCACAGGGGCGGGCGCGGGACGCGGGCGGCCCAGCAGGAGGCCAGGCGCTACGCGACCCGGCTCGACACCCACGCGTTCTTGAAGCAGCTCGCCTCACCCCACTCGGGAGCAGTGGAACTGTACAGGCGCAACTACCTGGGATTACTCAGGATGGGCAAGTCGCCGACCGAGGCGTACTACCTCTCGCGCGTCATAGGCCTAGCGGGGGAGCCGGAGTTTCGGCTGGCGCTGGAGAGCGTGCGCGAGACCGGCTACCCGACAAGGGGACGCATGGCCTACACGGTCGAGAAGGCCGCGATCCAGATCCGGGATCTCCCGGGCGGGATGATTTTGATCCTGCTCACGTTCTTCGCCTCGCTCTTCGCCTTCGTGTGGGCGAGCAAGCTCTGGGGCCCTCCGGCGAGCGCGGGCACCATCTTCTTCGTCTCTTTAGGCCTCGTGGCCGCCGGCGGCCTGATGCTGATCTCGGCCGTCTTTATCGTTACCTTTATAAGGTCTATCAACAAATAGCCCAGGCGCGCCTGCGCCTTTTCTGTTAGCAGGCCACCGGTCTCCCGCGGGATTCATCCCCCCTTGCTCGCCAGTATCTCGTCTACATCACCCTTCGGGTTGTCCGAGCGTCCCACGTATATGCTGTGACCTTGCCCGTTCTTGACGAACTTGTAGTACCAGTAGGGACCGCGCTTGGTGCCCTTGTCGGTGTAGCGGTACTCGGATTGCAGCCAGCCGTCACGGTAGTTGATGCGCTCGGCAACCGTGCTGGCCGGATTGAGTCTGTCGTCTATGTACGCCCTGAGCTTCGTGAGCTCGTCCCGGTTCATGCGGTCAACCTGCTTGAACAGGTTCATCATCTACCCCTTCTTTCGTGTGCTGCACACAGTGTATTGCGCCTGGCCCGAGTGTCAAATCCGGTGGCCCGGGTACAGGATTAGGTGAACGTTAGGTGAACGCCGGATACGACGAAGATTCGTATGAGCGAGAAAGACCGTAAGGGAACGAGTTGGGAAGGCAGTCCGCTGCGTCTTCGGGATGGCATAGATCCGTGCGGGATCCGCGAGGTCGTCGTGGAGTTCCACAACGGCGATGTATCTGTCGGTAGGCCTCGCCAGCGCGACGAGTTTGGTTCATACGAGCTGGAGCAGATGGCCGTTGTCCTGGGAACAGCCGCCAACCAGCTACGCCGCAACGCGGACATGGAGTTGTGGGTATCACTAGATTAGCGTCGCAAAGGCCGCTTGACGGAGTGTCAGGGCTAGATCGTTTCTAGAAGGCGCACGATAGCGCAGCCTTCCCGGCCGCCAATCCCCAGGGGAGTTGACGGTCAACGAGCGAGTCTCTATCTTTACCTTCGCAAGGTCTATAAGTAGTCCCGGCGCGCCCAGGCCGGGGCGCGAGGGGGGACCCATCCACCCACCGGGGCCCAAACCGCAGACACCTCCCCAGACTCCTCTCACCCGGCGTGAGCGACGCCTGGCGCAACAGAGGCACCATTGGAGCTCCGGTCGCCGGCGCTGGATCCGTTGGGTGGTTTTCGCGGCGTTCTTCTGCCTCCTGGCACTACTGGTCCTCGCCGTGTTCCTGGCACCGGTCCCGCAGGAGCCGGTAGCCCGCGTGGCCGTCCCGGACGTCCCAGACTCCGGCCCCGGGCTCTCGGTCCCCGTCGAGCCCCCGCCGCGGTTCGCGGCCAAGGACCTCGAAGCCGAGCTAAAGCTGGTTGCCGAGCAATACCCGGCATCCTACGGGGTCGTGGTCTCCGACCCTGTCACCGGTAAGACCGTCACGATGAACCCGGATCAGGTCCACCTCGCCGCCAGCCTGACCAAGTTACCGGTGCTGCTCTCGCTCTACAGGGCGGCGGCCCTGGGCTATGTGGATCTGGACGCCCCGATCACCATGACCGCCTCCGACGTGCAGGCCTACGGCACGGGCGTTCTGTTCCGCGAGCCTGTCGGCACAACCATGACCCTGCGCGAGTGCGCCGAGCTGATGATCAAGGAGAGCGACAACACCGCCTGGGTGATGCTCAACCGCTACATGGGCAGGGCCCACGTAGAGGCCGAGCTCTACGAGATGGGCGCCCACTCGACGGCTTACTGGATCCCGAACACCACCACAGCCCACGACGTCTACGTGATGCTGGAGAAGGTCGCGGATCCCTCCTACACCAGCCCCGAGCTCTCGGCCGAGATGCTCGCCACGATGACGGACACCTCCTTCGAGGACCGACTGCCCCAGCCGCTGCCCGAGAGCGTGCGCGTGGCCCACAAGATCGGCACCTACGGCGACACCTTCAGCGACGCCGGGCTCGTCTTCCCAGAAGGCTCCGAGAGCGTCTCCGACGCCTACTACATAGTCGTGATCGCGGGCGACACCACAGAGTACGAGGCGCGCGCCGCCATCCAGGACATGTCCCTGGCCGCATACGAGTCACTGGCAAGTACCCGCCCCACGGGGCACCATGGTCGAGAACAAGAGGGGGGTCAGTGATGAGACAGATTGCGGTGGTGCTCGCTTCGGTCTTGCTGGCTACCCTGGCGGCCGCCGCCGTCGCGGCCATCGACCCCCCGAGCGCCGAAGCCGCCGGCACCGTGAGGTCCTGCACCGGCGGAAACATCAAGCTCTCCACCGCGGAGAGGCAGATGCTGCAGCTGCACAACAAAGCGCGGGCCAAGAACGACCGGCGACGCCTGTGCGTCCACCCCAGGCTCCAGGAAGCAGCCGCCTCCCACTCGCGGAAGATGATCCAGAGCGACCGTTTCGCGCACGGCAGCATCGGCCAGCGCCTGAAGGGCTTCGGTTACCGGTGGAGCGCCTACGCCGAGAACATCTCCCAGGACAGCGGCCGCCCCTCGCCCGAATCCACATTCAAGCGCTGGATGCGCAGCTCCCACCACAGATCCAACCTCCTCAACCGCAGGCTCGTCGAGGTGGGCATCGGAGCCGCCTCCGGTAACGTCAACGGCCGCAAGACAACCGCGTGGACCGTCGATTTGGGTACCCGCCGCTGAGGTCTATATGATTAAGAAATATTAAGAAAATGGTAAATAATCCGGTGATTGGTGTTGACATTAGGGGCTAGAGGTGAAAAAATGCGGAACGTAAGGTAATCCTCAGGCTATAGGAGGTACGGAGTTGAAGAAGGTAATGTTGATGGCCGCGGTCATGGCCATGGTGTTGGCCGCCGCCGCCCCGGCTTTCGCGCAGGCGAACGCCGTTGGTGGTAGCGTCCAGTACGTGGACTGTGACCAGATCCAGGCCGCTGCCACGGGTCAGTACAACGTTGGCAACGACCAGGATCTCGCTGGCATCGCGCAGGAGCTCGGCGTCGAGCAGAACCAGGTTAGCGCGTGCCTCGACAGCATCGCTGCTGGCAACGACGTTAACATCGGTGACGATGGCAGCGCTTCCGCGACCAGCTACAGCAAGGACTACGCTAGCGCCACGTCCTACGCCAAGGGTGGCGGCGGCAGCTCCGCTTCCGCCGGTGGCGGCGGCGGCGGCGGCGGTGGCGGCTCGGCTTCGGCCGCCGCTGGTGGGTCGCTTCCCGACACGGGTGGCGCCTCGCTGATCGCTCTGGGCGCCGGCGCTCTGCTGGTGGCCGGTGGTCTGCTGGCCCGCAGGATCGTCCGGTAGTTAGCTAGACGGACGGAAGCACCTTAGCAAGGAGGCGGGTCCCTTCGGGGGCCCGCCTTTTTCGTGCCCCGAGGGCGTCCCTTGTATTCGCGTGATGTTGTGGATATCCTCATGCGCGGTGAGTAAGTCTTGAGCCGCGTCCTTTTCAGAATCTCGGTGGGTTTTCTTGTGGGGGCCCTCGCCCTGTTGGCGACGGTGCTCTCCCTCTCGGAGTACTACCTGGGCGAGGCGCAACGCCTCTACGCCGCCGGTGACGCGCAGGGGTCGCTCGAGGCCTCGCGCATGGCAGTCCGCCTCGATCCCTTCGACACGGAGGCGCTCGAGACGCAGTCCTTGATCTACGAGCAGCAGCGACGCTACGAGGATGCCGCCGACGCGCTGAGGGAGGCCACAGGGCGGGACCCCCGCAACTACATCCCTTACCTCATGCTTGGCAACCTGCAGCTCAACGAGCTCGAGGAGCTCGAGGCCGCGGAGCAGAGCTACCGGGAAGTGCTCACGCTCAGCCCGCTGGAGAGCACCGTCCGCGAGGCGCTCGCCCAGGTGCTCATACAGCAGGGCGAGCTGGGAGAGGCCAGGGACGAGTACGAGAAGCTCAAAGAAAGTGGCGAGATCTCGTTCCAGGGGCTCTACGACCTGGGGAGGATCTACGTTCGCACGGGTCGGCCCGAGGAGGGGTTGCAGGACATCAAGCTCGCGCGGCAGCGGGCCAAGAGGGGGCTCGACGAGCTCAACGGGGTTCCGAGGGCGGAGCGCGAGCAGCTTCTGGACTCCATGCAGCTCGCCTCCGCCGACGCGCTCGTGGTTATCGGTAACTACGACAGGGCGCGTGAGATCATCTCCGGGAGCGACTCCGAGCAGGCGCCGGCGCTGCTCCAGCTCCTGGACTCGAACCCCGACGCGTACCGAGAGTCGGTGGTGACCAGTGAAATCTACTAGCGGGCGTGGCTGGCAGAAGGAGCCGCGAGACAATTTTCCGCTCTCCGAGGCCCTGGACATCCTCTGGGGACGCCGGGTGCTGGTCGCTGGCGTCGGGCTGACGCTGGTGGTGGTCGCGTTGCTATTCGGTCTATCGAGGGAACCCGTATACGTCGCCGAGGCGGTGGTGAGCCTGGAGCCGCGCGAGAGGCTTGGCAACACCCAGGCCCGAGAGGACTTCGTGAAAGGGGTCCAGGGAGACGTCGTGGGGGACGCGTGGCTCAGGGCGGTGATGCGTCGGGCTGGCTGGGGAAGGGATGCCGCGAGCTTCAGGGAGCGGTTGGACCCCCGGATCGTTGTCCGCGGCGACGAGGTTGGGCTCCGGGTGCGGTTCACGGGAACGACGCCGGATCAGGCGGCGCGCGCGGCGAACGCGTATGCTGATCTCTTCGTCAGCAGGGTAGAGAGGCTCAACGCGGGTGGGCTGGCGGGGGGGACGCTGGCCGCCTCGGCGACCGTAGAGCGCGGGGCCGTGCCGCCGCAAGGGTCGAACATGCGCTTGTTCCTGTACGCGGTAGCCGCGATCGCGGTGGGGGTGCTTGCGGGCACGGCCCTGGCGTTCTTGCTCGAGAATCGATCGCGCGGGTGGCGTGACGTCCGCCACGCCGAGCTGACGCTGCAGGCGCCGGTGCTTGGCGTCATACCCGAGTACTCGTCCGTTGGCGAGGAGGACTGAGCTGGACCTCGAAGCGATAAAGGGCGCCTGGGCCGGGAGGTTGCTGGATCCCGCATCTCCGCTGAGGCGCTATTACGATGAGCTGGCGAGGAACGTTCTCTCCGTCGGAGAAGACGTCAAGAGCATCGTCGTCACCAGCCCGGAGCCGGGAGCCGGGCGAACGAGCGTGTGCCTCGGGCTCGGTGCGGCGCTTGTGGGCACGGGACGCCGGGTGGCCGTCGTCGACTGCGATCTCGAGAACCCGCACCTGCACCGGATGCTGGGCGAGCCCAACTTCGTGGGCCTCACCAGCGGTCTCAGGGGGGACAAGTCGCTGGAGGGCTACGGCCACGAGGCCATACCGGGGCTCCTGATCCTCCCGACCGGGCCGGTGCCCTCGGACCCGGCCGTGCTCGAGAAGGAGCGCTTCGTCGAGGCGGTGCGGGGTCTCGAGAATGGGCGAGATGCGATAATAATCGACGCCCCGGTGGCCGCGGACGTCCTGAGGTCCCGTAGCCTCTCGGGCGGCTTCGACGGGGTCTTGCTCGTCGTCCACGCCTCCCGCACCTCCAAGAGTACGGCCCGCGCGACGACCGACGACATGCTCGAAGCCGGTATAAACCTCCTCGGGGTGGTGCTCAACGGATCCTCCAGCCCGGGAGAGCGGTCTTGAGCGAAAGCGTAGGAAAGAACGGCGAAGCATCCGGCCGTCAGGCTGGCGAAGAGAAGAGCCGCCGGACGGGACGCCTGCTCGCCATCTTCAAGGCCCTGGTGCTCCTGACGCTCGCCGCAGTCGCCGCGTACGGGATGCTCAACCAGGGGCTATACGTCGAGGGACTCTGGCAGCCGGTTGCCGCTGGCACCCTCGGGCTGCTGTTCGTTACCGTGATCGTGCGCGGCTACTACGCGGACCTGCCGCAGGCGGCCTGGATCATGGTCGCCTTCCTCGCGGCGCTCGTCGGCATCAAGGGTCTCTCGATGGTGTGGACCATAAGCGAGACCGAGACAATCAACGAGCTCGTGCGGTCCTCGATGTACCTGGCCGTTTTCCTGGCGGCCCTCGGCGGGCTGGCCTCTGCGCGTCAGGTAGGGCCGCTGATGGACGTCGCTATCCTGATGGTCGCCGCCGTCGCCGGCTACGGGCTGCTGCAGAAGATCAATCCCGTCCTTTACCCCATAGATTCCCTCGACGATGTGAGGATAGATTCCACCCTGGAGTACGTGAACACGACCGCCGCCGTCCTGGGCATGGGGGTGGCGCTGGTCCTGGCGCGGACGCTATCGACGCGCAACGCCATCTTGCGGGGGGTCTACGCGGTGTTGACGCTCGCCTTCTTCGTGGCCCTCTACCTCACCGTCTCGCGCGGCGGTATCGGCTCGCTGGGCGTGGCGATGGTCGTGCTCTTCGTCCTGACCGAGAAGCGCCTGCAGCTGCTCATCAACCTGCTGCTCGTCTCCGTGCCCGGAGCCTGGATCCTGTGGCGCATCAGGGACCTGGACGGATTTTTCAAGCCCGAGATCTCGGATGCGCGCAGGATAGAACTGGGGACGGCGTTCAGGGACGACCTCATCGTCGCCCTGGTGGTGGCCTTCGTGCTGCAGGCCGCGTACACGGTCCTGTCCGGACGTTACGAGCTGACGCTCACGGGACGCCGGGTGGCCTCGGCGATCGTCGTCGGCGCGACGGTGCTCGTGGTGGGGGCCTTCATGTTCGTGGCCGTGAGCGCGTACGGTGGGGTTGGCCGGGTCTACGAGACGCTCGTGAGTAGCCCGGACCAGACCGAGAACCTGGGCGGCAGGCTCACGTCCCTGGATACCGGTTTCAGGCAGGACTACTGGAAGGTTGGCTGGGAGGCCTGGAAGGAGAGGCCCCTGACCGGCACCGGCGCCGGCACCTTCAAGTACACCTGGCTCGAGAACAGGCCGGTTGCCCAGGGCGTCCAGCAGGTCCACAACCTCTACCTGGAGCAGGGAACCGAGACCGGCGTCTTCGCGTTTCTTGCCCTCGTCGGGTTCGTGGGGACGCTCGTCGGCTACTCCGCGAGGGCCACCTGGAGATCGCGCGGAGAACGCCGGTTGCTGCTCGCGGGGCTCACCTCCGCCCTCGTCGTCTACTTCGTGTCCTCCTTCCTGGAATGGCACTGGTACCTGCCCGGATCCACCCTGTTCCTCTTTTTCCTCGCCGGCATCACCGCCAAGTTCGCCTGCAAGGAGGATTGGGCGCCGTCCGAGCCGGAGGCGCAGGCCCCTGGCGAAAAGGTGCCAACCGACGAGCGATCTTAGCGCCGGCGGTGAGGTACGTGCGGGGTGACGGCGCGAGCTTGATCGGTGCCCTGCACGTGGATCTGGGGAGGGGCGATCACCGGCGCTCCGTGTTTCTGGCCGGGAGCGGACGCAGCGGGACGACCTGGCTCTCGTCGGTGATCAACCACCGAAACGCCTACCGCTTCGTCTTCGAGCCCTTCTACCCGGCCAGGGTGCCGATGGTTGGTCACTTCCGGCGCAAGCAGTACCTGAGACCCGGCGACACTCGCGAGGAGTATCTGGTGCCCGCCACGGCCGTACTCACCGGCGGGCTCAGGAGCCTCTGGTCGGATCGCTTCAACCGGAGGCTCGTCGCGAGGCGGCGCCTGATCAAGGACATAAGGGCCAACCTACTCCTGGGCTGGATGCACGAGAACTTTCCCGGCATGCCCATCGTCCTCCTGCTGCGCCATCCCTGCGCCGTCGTGTCCTCGCGGCTCGCGCTCGGGTGGAACGACTTCCTCGCGCAGACGATGGAACAGCAAGCTCTGGTCGAGGACTTTCTGCTCCCGATGGAGGCGGACATCCGGGCCGCGCGGAGCGACTTCGAGCGTCACCTCTTCGCCTGGTGCGTCGAGAACCACGTGCCGCTGACGCAGTTCGCGCCCGGGGAGATCCACCTGGCCTTCTACGAGGACCTCCTCGCGCAACCCGAACGCGAGCTGGCACGTCTGTTTTCGTTCCTCGGCGAAGATCTCGACGACCGCGCGTACCGCGCGCTTGCGCGCCCCTCACCCATGAGCCGCGAGACCGGGGCCTCCTCCCTGGACGGCTGGCGGCGCGCCGTGCGTGGGCACCAACTGGGGCGGGCGATCGAGATACTGAGCCTGTTCGGGCTCGACCGCGTCTACGGCGAGGGACCGATGCCCGATCCGTCCGAAGCACACGCCCTCATGGCAGAGGCGCGCTGGTGATCCCTCGAAGCAAGCCACCCGTGGTGGTGCTCTCGGGCGTCAGGTGGGACTTCCTGTGGCAGCGCCACCAGACCCTCGCAACCCTCTTTGCCCGCGCCGGCTACCCCACGGTCTTCGTCGAGACCACGGGTATCGCGAACCCCGCCGTGACCGGATCCACGCTCCGCAAGGTCGCGTCCCGGATCCGGCACTCCGGGGGCGAACGCACCTTCGGTCAGAAGAACCTCGCCGTCTACGCGCCGCTCGCGCTTCCGCCGACCTTCGAGCTGTTTCGTGGGGTAAACCGGAGGTTCTTCGTGCCGCGGACGGTCAGGGACCTTCTTGGCATGACCGGCCCCGATCCCGTCGTCGTGGCCTACGCGCCGACTCGGACGACGCTGGACCTGATCCTTGGCCTCCGTCCTCGGGCAGTCCTCTACGACCGCGCGGACGACTACGCGTATTTTCCTGGCGCGCCCAGAGACGTCGCGAACACCGAACGAGAGCTTCTCGGGCTGGCGGATCTCGTCTCGTGCACGTCGGAGTATCTGCTGCGGCAGGTGAGGCCATCGAGGCCCGACGCTTTCCTGAGCGGCCCCGCCGTGGATTACGGACGCTTCGCGCTCTTGCAGGAGGAAAACCCAGGCGGTGAGATCGGCACCGTCTGCTTTTTCGGGCGTGTCGGTCAGGAACGGACGGACCTGAGAGCGCTGCGCGCGATCGCCGGTGCCGGGTTCGAGGTACGGCTTCTGGGAGAGGTGGACCGCTCCGCGAGGGCTATCTTGAACGTGCCGGGCGTGCAATACGGGGGGGCGGTGCCCCACGAAGGGCTTCCGGCTTCCCTAGCCGGCGTGGACGCCTACCTCCTGCCCTACGAGATAAACAACCTTACGAAGGGCATCTCGCCGGCCAAAACCTACGAGTACCTGGCGACCGGCAAGCCCGTCGTGGCCTCGCCCCTCCCGGCGCTGCGGGATCTCGCGGAGCACGTGTACGTCGCGAACGAGCCGCCGGAGTTCGTGGACGTATTGCGGAGGCTTGGCGAGCTCGAGTCTGAGGAGAAGGCGCAGGCCAGGGTCAGGCTCGCGCGCGAGAACTCCTGGGAGACGCGCTTCGGGGAGATAGAGGAAGCCCTGTGGCACGCAATATAGGAGGCAGGGTCGACGTCCTGGGGGTCGGCGTGGACCCGTTGACGGTCGAGGACCTGAACGCGGAGGTCGGGCGCCTGGCAAATGCGCGCGGGCGCGGCCTCGTGTTGAACGTGAACGCCCACAGCCTCAACCTCTGCTGGGAAGATCCCGGGCTCCGCCGCTTCTTGAACGGCGCGGATGTCGTCTTCTGCGACGGGGCGGGCGTGATGCTAGCGGCGAGGATACTGGGCGGGCGTATCCCGGTAAGGATCACCTACGCCGACTATGCCTGGCAGCTGGCCGCCTTCGCAGCGTCGGAGGGCTTGTCGCTGTTCTTCCTCGGCTCCCGGCCCGGGGTGGCGCGCGTGGCGGCGCAGAGGTTGAAGCAGCGCCACCCCGACCTCGAGATCGTCGGCGTCTGTCATGGCTACTTCGACCGTGCCGCGGGGAGCCCCGAGAACGAGGCGGTCGTGCGGGAGATCAACGCCGCGGCCCCGGACATACTACTCGTCGGCCTCGGGATGCCGCTTCAGGAGCGCTGGCTGATGCGGAACAGGCCCAGGCTCGACGCCGGCGTCGCCCTGGCCGGCGGCGCCGTCTTCGACTATGTCTCAGGCACCCTGGCCAGGGGGCCCAGCATCCTCACCTCTCACGGTTTCGAGTGGCTGGCGCGCCTCCTGATCGAACCCCGACGGTTGTGGCGAAGGTACCTTATCGGCAACCCTCTTTTCCTCCTGCGGGTGGCCGGGCAACGCCTCGCGCGGGGACGCGGCAAGCCCTAGAAATGACTACTATCCCGACGGGTCCCCTTACGGCGGAGCCGGGCTAAAGGTCGTCTACCACCACTACGTCGGCACCGCGGCGGGCAGGGGCCCCGGCGTATACCGGTTTGGCTGGGACGGCGTCCGGAGGTTCAAGTCGAAGGGAGGCTGGATCAGCAACTGAGGAACCGTCGTCAGATGCCGACGATCACGGTGGTCGCAACCCCTACGACGATCAGCTGTCCCGCAGCCAGGATCCTGGCGTACGCGTACCGGTCAGCCAGCCAGTCCGAGACGTCCGTCTTGTACCAGAAGATACCGAGCACGATAAACACGGCACCCAAGCTCCTGGTCAGGCCGTAGGCGCCGTAGATGAGCGCCCCCAGCCCCGCGTCTCCGATGAGGAAACTCCCGATGGGCACGACGTACCACAGCCAGAACCCGATCCGGCTCGTTGCCCCGAATCCGAGCGCCAGGCCGTTCCTGGTGGCCCACTCGAGCGGTCCCTTGTGCACCCAGCGCTGCGGCGTTTCGCAATCGAATTGCAGCGGTTGGATTCGACGCCCGAAGAACTCCAGGCCGCCGACGGCGATGGCCGCGACCGCGAGGACGCTCCCAACCGCGATGCGGAGGTCGAGCGGAAGCAGACCACCCGCGGAGCCGAGGGCCGCGCCCGCGACGAGACCGGCCAGCGTCGCGGAGAGCGCGTAGACAACCGCCTTGCTGCGCCAGCTCCTGCCCGCCTGGTTCCGATACACGTCGGAACTCGCGATCCCGTAGACCGCGTTAGGTCCTCACGGGAGCGTCTGCTGGGCGATGGCCGTTACCATCGCGGAGAGTACGAGCAGCGTGAAGATCCAGCCCATACCCCCGAAACCGAGCGAGAGCACGCCGGCGAGGGCGACCAGCCCTGCGGCACCGAGTACCCTGAAAACGGTCGAACGCGTCAGCAAAAACCTCGGCACACGCATGGACGGCCGAACGCGTTTATGTAGTCGCAACAGCGGATGCACCTGCCGTTATACCGGCTTCGCCAGCACTGGTTCCGTTCCCCGGCGGGGGGACAGTGGGTGCGGAACCGCCTGCGGCAACGCGCGCAGTCCGCGCCCCTGCAGGTGGCGCACGTAGGGAACCCGTAGCAGCCGGGCGGGGCGGCCTCGGCCTCCTGGGGCGGGGCAGCGAACACCCCGGCCGCGAGACCGAATAGCGTCAGGCCCGCGTTGCGCAGGAAGCGGTTGCGCCCGAACCGGACTTCGGAGAGGTGCTCGTCGACATCCTCCTCGAGTTCCGTCAGCAGTCTGTAGTTAACGGCCATGCTCGCTCACCTCTCTTCGATCTTTTTCTTCTCGCCGATCTCCACGTAACTCTTCTGTTCCTCCGCGCCGTTGGCGGATTCCACGAACGCGATCAGGTCTGAGGCGCCTTCGTGCAGGTAGGCTTTTCTGGTGACCGTCCCGTGCTCGACTTCCAGGACGAACGGCGTGCTCTCCAGCCGTAGCTCACCGGCCAGCCTGGTCGCTTCGGGATCGAGCACCACCCGCGTTGTGGAGGGTAGAAGGCCCGCGAGCTCGCCGGCTCGCTCCCCGTGGCCGGGCACGAGGGCCACCATCGGCTGGTCGAACCGGCGATCGCCCAGGTCGGACACCAGCTCCCAGCAAGGGGTGCAGGTCGACGAAACGAGCAGAACGTAGGCGTGATCTCCTGCCTGATCGGGCAACACCGAAGCCACGTCCTCGGGCACGTCGCTGCCTATCTCTGGGCCGTCGTTGTCCAGCGACGACGCTCCGCCGGTGACGGAGAGGCGGACGGTTAGCAGGCCGATCTGGCGAACCACCAGAACCACGACGAAGGTGAGGACGCCGAGCCACACGCAGACCAGCACCAGCGCCGCGATCGCGAGCGCACTCATTCGTTTACCTCCAGACTCTCGATCCTGTACGGATCTTTGTTCCAGCGCAGCAGCCCGGGGACCTGGCTGCCCAGCAAGATCGTGCCGACGAGCGCCGCGGCCGTGACGGCCTGCAGCACGTAGTTTTCGCTGAGGCCGGCGTACCCCGATAGCGGGGCAACGGCCAGCGCAGAGGCCAGCAGGGCAAGGGCGGCGGTGCGGACCAATGTCAGGCGGGAGAGCCCGGAATCGCCGTCACCGAAACAGAAGCAGGCGAAGTCTTCGCCTGCGATGAGGCTCCTCGCGATGAGCACCGTAAATAGCCAGAACAGGCCGGCCGTAAAGGGCAAGGACGACGGCGGAGAGGATCCCGGTCGCCAGCAGCAGGGCCAGCAACAACTCCCCGGCCCCGAGGGCGGCCCCAAGAGGAGGCCTGACCCGGCGCACGACCCCAAAGTCCACGATCGCCACGGCGGCCAGGGTCGGCCGACGCAGCTTGGCGATGCCGCTCCAGGCCAGGATTATCGCGAGGATCCAGACCGCGATACCGAACCCCGAGGGCGCGGTGAGCAGGCCAAGAGCCCCGACGAAGAGCGACAGGGCGGACTCGAAACCACTCACGCTTCGGGCCATCCGGTCCCGGCGCCAGAGTTGGTGTGAACGCAGCCCAACCCCTGCGACCCCCCTGCCTGGGCTTCATGCGTTGTACGCGTACCAACCGCCGGCGAACGCGTGGCGCTTCGCCTCACGGCCAACTATCGCTTAGTCGCGACGTTACATGCAATAGCAAGGCGGCATTATAGATAAAAAATCTTCAAGAAACGCAAGAATTCGTAATCTGCGGCACGTACTGTTGGATGATTCGCCGGGTGGGTCGTGGTCGTGGCGGCTAGCTTCCGGGGGTCGGCGTCCCGCAACTGTATACTCCCTAACGGACGTCTACCGTGCGGTTTTTCAAGGACACCCCGAAGATGTTGCTCGGTGTCAAGGCACTGCGCCGCCTCCTGAGCATACTCGTGCTGGCGCTCGGGGACTCGCTCGCGCTCTTTTTGGGTCTGGTCGGCACGACGTACCTGTTCGACGGCTGGATACGGATGTCCGAGGCCGTGGGCTTCGCGCCGCTGTTGCTGGCGGCCTGGCTTTGCCTCTTCGCCGCCTTCGGGCTCTACGACCGGGCGCACAACCGACGCAACCCTGGTGCCCTGGTAGGCGCCGCCCTCTGCTGGGCGCTTCTCGTGGCCCTCGCGGTGGAGATCTACCCGCGGGTTGGTCTGGGTCACGGTTGGATCCTGCCCGCGTCCCTCCTCGCCCTGCTTGTCACGGGGGGCCTCAGGCTCCTGTATGAGCATGGCGTAGAGAGGATCTACCGCCGCGGTCTCGGGCAGACGCCGGTGGTGGTCGTCGGCAGGGACGAGGACCGGGAGCGGGTGAGACGGGCCATGCAGCGCGCCCCCAGCGCCTACTCCCTTGTGGGCGAGGTTAGCAGCGCCGCTTCTGGCGTCGACGTCGCGTCGCTGCGGAGGACGCTCGACCGCACCGAGGCCCGGGAGGTGCTGGTGGTAGGCGCCGAACTCCTCCCGGACGAGGAATTCCTCAAGCTCTTGCGCTCGGTGCGACTGCGCGGCATCCCCTTGCGGGTCGTGCCGGGAGCTTTGGCCCTTATGCGCAGCCGTCCCGCGGTCTCCCAGACCCTGGGGTTGCCCCTGCTCGAGGTTCGTTACCCGCAGCTTGACAACACCCAGCACGTTCTCAAGCGCGCCCTCGACGTTACGGTCTCGATGTGCGGACTGGTTCTCCTTTCGCCGCTCTTCCTGGCCGTCGCCGCGGCCATCCGGCTCGGTTCGCCTGGCCCGATCCTGTTCAGGCAGAAGCGGGTCGGGGCGGACGGGAGGGTGTTCCTCTGTTACATGTTCAGGTCGATGTACGAGGACGCCGAACGACGTCAGCCGGATCTCGAGGCCCTGAACGAGGCCGACGGACCCGTCTTCAAAATAAAGGACGACGCCCGCGTGACCCCGACGGGCCGCCTCCTGAGGCGCTGGAGCGTGGACGAGCTGCCTCAGCTAGTCAACGTCCTCAAGGGGGAGATGAGCCTGGTCGGACCCAGACCCCTGCCCGTGCGCGACTTCCACCTGATGGAGGAGGCGCACAAGCGTCGGCTCGAGGCCGTACCCGGCATGACCGGTTACTGGCAGATAAGCGGTCGTAGCAACCTCTCGTTCGAAGACATGGTGAGGCTTGATCTCTACTACATAGAGAACTGGTCGCTTTCTTTCGACGTCAAGATCATACTCCGCACCCTTGGTGCCGTCTTGCGCCGCGAAGGCGCGTACTGAACACGCGCGGGACGCCGCATAGCGAGCCGCCGTAGGTTGCGGCTCCTCAATCGGACAAGGAAAAGGGCTGTCCGGAAACCGAACAGCCCCACGCCACTTTCTATCCGCGTTTAATCGTCGTTTTCTATGAACCCGTCGATCTCGAGGTCGAAGCCGGCGCCCTGGAGGGAGGTATCCGTCAAGAACCCGGCGTCGGGGCATCAAAGGTGGCAGCGAAGGCCGGGGAGGCTACCAGCATGGTCGCCGCCAGCGTCGCCGAGGACAGTGCGGCACGAACAGGAAAAATATGCCAGACGGCCCATGTTGCGCGCTTCGCCGCCTACTAATATGCATGAACAGAGACGAAACATAGTTCCCAATCCGACATAGGAGGTTTCGCGTGACGACGCGTGTATTGGTTACCGGAGCAGGAGGCTTCATCGGTCACCATCTGGTGAAGTACCTGGTGCAGCAAGGATATTGGGTGCGGGGTGTCGACGTAAAGCATCCGGAGTACGAGCCGAGCGATGCTCACGAGTTCGAGGTGCTCGATCTCCGCAGGCTCGACAACGCCCTTATCGCCACGCGCGGCATCGACGAGGTGTACCACCTGGCGGCGGACATGGGAGGGATCGGGTACATCACCGCCTTCCACGCGGACATCGCCCGGAACAGCGCCATGATCAACATGCACGTGCTCGAGGCGGCCCGGATCAACGCGACCAAGCGGTTCCTCTTCTCCTCTTCGGCCTGCGTGTACCCGCAGTACCTCCAGAAGAGCCCGGACGTCGAGAACCTGAAGGAAGAGGATGCCTACCCGGCCGAGCCCGAGGAGGGGTACGGCACCGAGAAGCTCTTCATGGAGAGCCTCTGCCAGTACTACAACGAGGACTACGGTTTCGAGACCCGGGTGGTCCGCTTCCACAACGTGTACGGTCCCCTTGGCACCTACGAGGGAGGCAAGGAAAAGGCACCCGCGGCTATCTGCCGCAAGGTAGCCCTCGCCGCCGACGGAGACGAGATCGAGGTTTGGGGAGACGGGGAGCAGACCCGTTCGTTTATGCACGTCGACGATTGCGTCGAGGGCATCTACCGCATCATGCGCTCCGACTACCCCCATCCTCTCAACCTTGGCACCGACGAGCTGGTGACCATAAACCAGCTCGTGGACATGGTCGCCGACGCCGCCGAAAAGAACATCGTCAAGCGGCACGACCTCTCCAAGCCGCAAGGGGTGCGGGGCCGCAACAGCGATAACAACCGGCTTCGCGAGGTGCTCGGTTGGGAGCCCCAGATCGCCTTGAGCGACGGGTTGGTGCCAACCTACGACTGGATCGAGTCGGAGCTGAAGACCGCGCGGAGGGTCCCAGAACCCGCCTAGGTCGAGCTCACTCTTTGGACGGCCTACATCGAAAAACGGGCGGTGCTCCTGGCAGAGTTCCTGGGCAGCGCCCGTTCTTCTCGAGCGTACCCGGGCCTGACTTCCCACCCAGGACCCCGGCGGCCGCTTGAACCTTGTATGATTCAGACACTCTGCAGCGCTTGAGGGATGGAACCAGGCAACGTCAGACAAGGACCGGCTATGGACAGTGGGATCGCGGGACGAGATACGTCCTTCTCTATTAAGGACGTATTTCGGATAGTTTGGAAACGGCTTTGGATCGTCGCCTTGGTGACGTTGGTCTGCGTGGGGACGGCCACGGGGCTTAGCCTTACCCAGACACCCGTCTACGAGGCCTCCGCCAAGCTGCTGGTCGGCCAGGAGCCAGGAAAGGACCAGCTGCAGGGTACTCTGGTTGGCAGCGTCGAGGGGCTCCAGCAGCTCACCATGACCATGACGGAAGCGATCGAAAGCCGCCCGGTGGCCGAGGAGGTCATCCGGGAGCTGAATCTGCAGACAACCCCAAGCAGCTTCCTGGACAACTTGACCGTCGAGCAGGTCAACGGCACGCAGTTCATACAGTTGTCCTACAGTGCCACCGATCCGGAGACGGCCCGAGAGGTCGTGAACACCGTTAGCGATGTGTCCTCCAAACGGATCTCCGAAGCAAGCGCTAGTAGCGCCGCCATAAAGGCGACCGTGTGGGAATACGCGGTGACCCCTGGAGTTCCGGTAAGCCCGAACCCCACGCGCTACGCACTTCTGGCCCTGGCTACCGGACTCTTGCTCGGAGTGGGCCTGTGTTTCCTGCTGGAACACCTGGACGACAGCTGGCGGTCGGCGGCCGAAGTGGAGCAGATCTCGGGCGTGCCCACTTTTGGCATTATCCCGGAGTTCCAGAGAAACAGTAGGCGAAGAGGCAAGGGTAAGGCGGCAAAATGACCCGGTTGCGGAAGAAGTCCGACCTGGATGCCTCCCAGGAGGACAGGGACCAAGAGGATCTTGCCGACACGCTGGTAACCGTCTCGGATCCCGCTGGTGCCGCCTCGGAAGCCTACCGTATGCTGCGCACCAACCTCATCTACGCGGTGGTAGACGCTCCGCCCAAGGTCATCGTGTTGACCAGCGCGGGTCCTCGTGAAGGCAAGAGCACTACCGTCGCCAACCTGGGCGTGACGCTGGCGCAGGCAGGAAAGAAGACCTTGATACTGGACTGCGATCTCCGCAGGCCAGCGCTGCACAACTACTTCGGGGTGCGCAACCTGGTGGGCCTGGCAAACATCCTGGTAGAGGGGCGGAAGCCGAACGAGGTTTGGCACGAACCTTTGCCAGGGCTGAGGTTGATCAACGCGGGGCCGCCGCCGCTTAACCCGGCGGAACTCGTGAGCTCCCAGCGTTTCGCGGAGTTCGTGGATCAGATGCGGCAGCAATTCGACTACGTGCTGATGGACACGCCTCCCGTGATGGCGGTGTCCGATACGGTTGCCGTGGCAACCCGCGCGGACGGGGTATTGTTGGTCCTGGATGCTCAGGGGACGCGCAAGAGCACCCTTCGGCAAGCCATTCACGATCTGGAAGGCGTCGGAGCAAACGTGCTCGGAACGGTGATGAACAACGTCGCCGAATCCAGCGATGAGTACACCATCTACGGTTACACCCGTGCGAGTGGGTAGGCGTACCGGCGCATCAGATTGGTGGAGTTGACGGCAACCACGACGGACCGCGGTAAGCGGGACGCAACACAGGGTACACGCGCTTGAGCAAGGTTAGAGATAGCTTCTTGAATAGATCCGCGCTAGGGAAGCGGCTGCTTTCGGGTAGCACCTGGGCCTTCGGCGGGAAAGTCGGGGGGGCCCTGCTCGGGGTGGTTTCCAACGGCCTGTTGGCCCGTATGCTCTCACCCGCGGAGTTCGGCGCATATTTCCTGGCGCTCAGCATCGTCACGTTCGGCGCGGTGGTCGGGTCTTTGGGCCTCACCAAGACGGTGGTGCGTTTCGTCGCAGAGAGCATGGGACTAAACCAGCAAGCGCGCGCGCGTGGGGCAATCCGTATCGTGCTCGCATTAACCGTTCTGGGCGCTTTGGGTGTCGGAGTTGCCTATCTCTTTTTAGGAGATCTTGTAGGCGAGTACATTTTCCATTCCTCCGTCCTCGTAGCGCTTACCGCGTTGATGGCCGGCTGGATGGCGCTCTCGGTCGTGCAAGAGGTTACGGCCGAGACGTTCCGTGGGTTCCACGACATCCGAATGGCAACTTTGCTCGGTGGCCTGGCGACGGGCGGCACGAGCGGCGGTCTGATAATGAGGCTCTTGCTGCTCATCTGCCTGGTGGTGCTGTGGATAACGAGTGGAGAGACAAACCTGCAGACCGTCATGCTCGCCATCATTGGTTCTGGGTCCGTGAGCGTGGTCCTGGCGTTTTGGTTGTTGCGCAGTAAGGTTTCTTCCCTGGGGAGACAAGACACGGGGGATGCCGTGAGCTCAAACGAGGTCATGCGCGACGCCGTCCCGCTATTGTTCATCTCCCTCACCTCCCTGGTCCTGCTGTCTTCGTCGGATATCTGGATCCTGGGGGCTCTGGGCTCGCAGGAGGAGGTCGCGGTCTACGCCGCGACCTCCCGACTCGTCATTCTCGTGGCCATGCCGCTCCTGGTCACGAACCTCGTGTTGCCACCCATAGTGGCCGAGATGTACGCCCAGAACCAGACGGCCAAGTTAGAGCGCACGGTGCGCGCCTTCAGCACCCTTGCCGGCGCCCCATCTTTGCTGATCCTGGTGGTGTTCATGTTCCTGGGAAAGCCGATACTCGAGCTGGTTTACGGTAGCTACTACCAGAGCGGGGCGGTGGTGTTGATAATCCTTAGCGCCGCAAGGCTGGTGGCCGTCTGGTCTGGTTCTTGCGGGACGGTGCTCCAGTTTACGGGCCACCAGACGTCGATGCTGCGGGTCAGTTTGTTCACCAGTCCGCTCTTTATCGTCGGGGCCTTGCTGGTCGTACGAGACTACGGTCCGGTGGGAGTCGCCAGCGTGTCGGCTGCGACCATGATCTTGCAAAACGTGCTACTGGTACTGGTTGCGAAAAAGAAGACCGGGATCTGGACCCACGTGAGCTTCTCCCTCTCGCCGTTGCGGAAAGCCTTGTCGAGCCTATGAGGTCCGCTATCTGGCAAGGAGGACCGCGCTATCTCTGGGCCCCCTTGCCCCTCATGGGGAATACAGGATCGGCGGCAGCGGCCACGCTCAGAATGAGCGAGAGGGTCACGAACGAGGAGGTTGTCGGATGAGAGTGGTGGCCAACTCCATACCCAAGAGCGGCACTCACCTACTGGGCCGTCTGCTCACGCTACTCGGGATCGAGAAGACGGAGCTAGGGGGGATACGGTCGCACCTCGTGTCGGGACCATATGCTCCGATCAGGCGACTCGTGCGGGGGCGGGGCAAGGAGAAGGTCACCGTCGGCGTAGTCTCCCCCGCGCAGGTAAGCCGCCGCTGGCTCTCGCGCAGGCTCGACCTCGTCCCCGAAGGCCGATTCGTCACCGCACACTGCCTCTACTCCCCGGAGCTTGCCTCCCTCTTCCACGAGAAGGGCATGAGGACCGTGTGCATCCTGCGAGACCCCCGCGACGTCGCCGTCTCCCAGCTCCACTACGTCAAGAAAACAGAAGACCACTTCGCCCACGAGGCATTCGTGGGTCTGCCCTCCGACCACGAGCGTCTGCTCTTGTGCATCCGGGGCGGCACCCTGGGAGACCGGGAGCTGCTCTCGTTGGACGAGCGCTACCGCGGGTTCTCCGGGTGGGCCGAGGACGAGGATACGATAATGGTGAGGTTCGAGGACCTTGTGGGACCACGGGGCGGGGGTAGCCTCGAGGCGCAGATGAGGGCTGTGAGGGCTGTGGCCGAGCACGTGGGGGTGGAGGCGGACGAGGCGACGCTTGCGCGGGTCGGGGAGGAGATCTTCGGGTCCGGGCAGACGTTCAGGCGGGGGACGATAGGGGGATGGCGGGAGGAGTTCGCCACCGAGCACGAGCGGGCTGCGGAGGAGGTGGCCGGGCCCTTGCTGGTCGAGCTCGGCTACGAGCCCAACCCCGTGCGGTAGCCGCGCATGGCTGGTGATCCTTGTTGCCCGAGGCCTGATCTCGCCGTGTTACTCTCGCTCGTGAACGGACGGAGCGCTGTCGAAGAGGCGGCAGCTTGAGCGCGAAGCCGACGCCTCTATTCCTCCTCTCGCTGCCCCGCTCGGGCTCCACCATGGCGCAGCGCATACTGGCCGCGCACGAGCCTATCGCCACGGCCTCCGAACCTTGGATCTTGCTGCCCTACCTCTACACGCTCCGGGAGCGTGGGGTCTACGCCGAGTACAACCACCGCGCGCTCGTCCAGGCGGTGGAAGACTTCTGCGAGGCGCTGCCGGCAGGACGAGAAGACTACGTGGCGGAGATCCGGGAGTTCACCCTCCGCCTCTACGAGAAGGCGTCTCCAGAGGGCACTCGCTACTTCCTGGACAAGACGCCGCGCTACCACTTGATCTCAGATGAACTCGTCGCCGCTTATCCTCAGGGAAGATTCCTGATCCTCTGGCGAAACCCGCTCGCGGTTGTGGCCTCCATCATAGAGACGTGGGCTGGCGGTAAGTGGAACCTCTACCGCTTCAAGGTCGACCTTTTCGATGGGCTAGAGAACCTGATCCGCACCTACGAGCGGCACAAAGCCAGGATCCACGCGATGCGGTACGAGGACCTGGTGACTGAACCCGCCGAAACCTGGAACGAGGCATTCGAATATCTGGACCTGCCATTCGATCGCTCATCCCTGGAGCTGTTTGGCGACGTTGAGCTCGGCGGAAGAATGGGCGACTGGTCGGGTACCAGGAAGTACGCGAAGGTAAGCGAGGAGTCCATGGAGGGTTGGAGGCGCGTCCTCAACAATCCCGTTCGAAAGATCTGGTGCCGCCGCTACCTGCGGTGGATCGGTCGAGAACGACTGGCACTTATGGGTTACGACCTAGACGACCTGCTCGTGGAGCTCGATTCGCTGCCGACGTCTTATCAGCGGAGCTTTTCCGACTTGGGCCGCGGTTGCTGGGGCCTGGTTCGAGATTTCTCCGAACCCAGGATACTTGGAGAGAAGGTCTCCAAACTCCCGGCTTGGAAGCACGTCCATGTACACAGATAGTGAATCCGAGGGGGGCAGGACGGCAGGTTAAGTCGCGTGGCGCGTCGCACGATTCTGCGGGGGTCCGGAAAAGTCGACCGCGGATAATGCCGGATCATAGTCGCTAGGCGGTCGGTACTCTGCGGCGGCTAGCTTCCGCCGATTTGCCGGGACGGTGATCCCAACCCGCATCGAGTGTTCAGGAACTTGCCGAGTAGGGCTGCCGACCATGCATGCGCGGCGCAGGCTGGGGCACCACCACCTCTCTGCTGCCGGCGCCCGTTGTCTTAAGTTTTGTTAATTTATTATTGCAGCGGGCAACCAAAAGAATCGCTTTAGTTAATGCGTTCTCCGGCATGGCTGGAGGCTACACACGCCGGTACGGTCGTTGCGCAACGTAAAAACCTCGGCTAGAGTGCCGAACTTGGAGGGGGCTCCGGCAGGATCCCCATTGGAAACAATCGAATAAATGACAAGGGCAAACCCGCCGTGAGGTGGGCTCGATGCCCTCGGGCCTCCTCGGAGGTAGCCGGGTTGTCACGGACGAAGGGGGAAAATGAACCGTGCGGTCCGTACGTCGAAGTGGTCTTTCGCTGCCGTCTTGGTGGCCGTAGTTCTGGCTGAGATCGCCCTGGCATCGCTGGAGCGCGCCCCGGTGGCGTCGGCGGCGACGTTCGAGTGCTCGGGCGTCCACGTTCGCCCCGGCGACGACCTCGATGCCATCGTCAACCGCGACCCGGGTTCCAGGGGCACGACGTTCTGCGTGCACGCCGCCCAGTCGGGGACCACCTACTCGGTCAACAACACCGTACAGATCAGGTCCGGAGACAGGTTGATAGGTCAGCCCGGGAAGATCGTCACGCGCGGCCCCGCTAGCTACGGTGTCCCCCTGGTAAACATCAGGAACGGGGCCAAGCTCGCCAAGGTTATCCAGCTGAGCGGCGTGAACGTGCAGCTCAGATGGCTCGACGTTGCGGGCGGAAAGGTCAAGTACAACAGGAACAACAGGTTGGTCGACGGCACAGGCTACGGTATCGGCGCCGGTCCGGCGGGTCCGACGGCGCGTTTGGAGTACCTCACCGTCCACGGCAACCAGTCCACGGGTATCAGCTCCATGAACGGCAAGCTGTTCCACTCCAACCTCTACAACAACGGTACGGCCCCCAAAGCCCAGGGCTGGTCGGCGGCGGCGGTGAAGGGGGTGGACGAGTACGAGGCGGCCTACAACTACGTGCACGACAACCCGGCCAACGGGCTGTGGTGCGACCACGGCTGCAAGGACGTGCCCGGGATGCAGAACGGGTTCTGGGCGCACCACAACCTCCTCGTGAACAACGGCAGGTGGGGGGTGCACTACGAATACTCCCCGATCGTCGCCAACGGCGTGCACCGCAACAGCCCCTCGGCGCTCATCGAGAGAAACGAGATCCACGGCAACGGCCGCAAGGGTAACTACGGTGGCGCCTCGATGTACGACGCCCAGAACGCTATATTCCGCAACAATTCCTTCGGCCGCAGGGAGATCGCGGGCGTGACCTATCCCGCCAACAACAGGCGCGCGATACTCTTCTACGACACGGGCCGCCGCACGGACCTTTGGAACGGTGATGCGGTAGGCAACACCCTGCGCGGCGAAAGGATAGAAGGTTGCGACAAGCCCGACAACATCGCCTACTGCGCGAGCAACAACTAGGTAGTCGGCCGCCGGGTAGAGGCTCGGCAATCGCGGACAGGTGGCGGTAAGCCCATCCGTGGACCGCGCGGGCGGCTAACGGATGCCAAGCCGGTGCAAGTGGCGATACCTAGCGCCGGCTGCGGTAGATCCCGTATAGGACGGCCGCCACCAGGGTCGCAATAGACGCCTTGTGAATCCCGGATACTCCCGCACCGAAGTTGTCGTGGCATTCGACGATGTCGGGGTCGTGGCCGATATTGCAGCCGCTTATGTTCTCGCCGCCCAACCTGTTGCGGTAGGCTTTGCCATTCCACAGGTCCGTGCGGTCGCTCTGGTCGGTCCACGCGAACTCGATCGCTTTGCCCCCCGAGTTGGGAGGATACCTAACTCCTGCAATAGTCGCCGCCCCGAAATCGTTACCCCTAAACGTGGCGTTCTGGGCGTCGAGCATGGTTGCGCCTCCGTAGCCGCCCGAGGCGCCATTGCCGTGGATCTCGTTGTTCTCCACGAGGGCCGTCACGGCCGGGTCCACTCGCTCGCCTTGCCCCCACCCGTCGGTGAAACGCGGGCTATACTCGTAACGGATGCCCCACCTGCCGTTGTTCACGAGGAGGTTGTGGTGCGCCCAGAACCCGTTCTGCATCCCGGGCACGTCCTTGCAGCCGTGGTCGCACCACAGCCCGTTGGCCGGGTTGTCGTGCACGTAGTTGTAGGCCGCCTCGTACTCGTCCACCCCCTTCACCGCCGCCGCCGACCAGCCCCAGAAGTCGGGGTTGGTGCCGTTGTTGTAGAGGTTGGAGTGGAACAGCTTGCCGTTCGCCGACGAGACGCCCTCAGCGGCGTTATCGTGGACGGTGACATACTCGATAAGTAGGCTGCCATCCGCTGTGCCCGCGCCTATGGCAGTGCCGGTGCCTACAACGGGGCATCTGTCGGCGGCATCGCCCCAGTAGACGCACTCGGCCTGGGTCCTGTCGTCGTACTGACCGACGGCTCCGCTTACGTCAACCCACCTGACCTCGATGCTGGACCCTTCGAGCTGGAGGAGACGTGGCAACGCAGCAGCATTCATTATCCTTGCGGTCGGGACGCCGTAGCTAGCGGGCCCGCGCGTAACGATCTTACCCTCGGGACCAATAAGCTTGTCGCCGCTCCTCAGCGTGACGACCTCATCGACCTCGTAAGTGCCCGCCGCCAGACAGAACGTGGTGGCTGTCCCCACGGGGTTGCTGTTAACCACAGCGTCCAGGTCGTCCCCAGGGCCGATGCGGGTTCCCGAGCATGTCGGCGAAGTCGTCCCCGGCTGGCTATCGATCTGATCGACCGCAGGTTTGGTCGCAGCGTGCGGCAAAGTCAGCACGAGCACGACGCAGATCAGCGCCACCAACGTTACCCGCGTCGAGATTGCCCTAGCCGTTCGTGTGATCAACCCGCCGACGTTGCTAGGAGAGCCTCGCGTAGTGGGTCTGCTTGACCCCGTTAACATGTGTGAACTCCCCGCCGAAGTGCAGCCTCGTGCCATCGGGGCGCAGGGCCCACACCAGATTGTACTTGCCCGAGACCAAGGGATCCCAACTCGGGTCCAACGTTCCCTCGAAGGAGTAGGCGACCAGGCCCTTCCTGGTTTCGCACTCGCCGAACGGGTCCAACGTGGCGGCGTTGTTGGACGAGCGGAACCCGCAACGATCCGCCGTTCGGTCGGCCACCTCCCAGAAGTGTCCACCCACAACCACCCCGCCGTTCATGATCTCCACCGCCTGCGCCGAACCCGACGTGTCGCGCCACCAGCCGGGCGCGCCCCCGGCCTTGGAGTACCGGGCCAGGAAGTCGTTGCCCCCCGCCGCCAGGTAGAGACTGTCGACGGTCTGTGCCACGGAGATGCCGATGCCCTGGGCCCCCGCCTGCTCCACCCTCCACAAGGTGTCGTGGATCCCCTCGGTGTTGAGCTTGATGAGCGCCTTGGTCGGGACACCGTCCACGGTGTCGCAGGCGCACGCCGCCCAGATCGTCTGGCCGCCGCTGTCGAGCTCCAGGTCCCTGTAGGCCGCGACGGTGTTGTGGGGACGCAAACTCAGGTCGACGGAAGTTCGGGCGCGTCTCCAGAGCTCCTGGCCTGTGGCAAAGTCGAAGGCCGAGAGGCTCGTGCCGCCGCCGTAGATCCTGCCAAGGGTGGGCGCCGCCAGGACCGAGCGCAAGCTCGGGGAGTTGTACCATTTCTTCACCTGGCCCGTGAGGCCATCCACCACGACCAGGTTCTTCTGCGAACCGCTCGGGCCGCCGAAGTTGCCCGCTAGCACGACGTCGGTGCCGTAGACCTCGATGTCCCACACCTCCGAGTTGGCGCCGCCAAGTCGGGGGGCTATGGCCTTGTATTGGCCGGTTACCGAGTCGATTACCACAGCGTTTGAGACTGTGGCGACCAGGGAGCCGTCGCGCCGCTGGACCCGGGTGAAGTTGCCGCCCATCCACACGTTGGAGCCGACCTGGGCAATGGTCCGGACGCGCCCGTCGACCATGTGGGTGTCGTCGGGGGACTCCGCGGGCAGGGCAAGCGCGAGGCCTGGTAGCGCCGCCACGGTCGCCAGGATCGCCGCGGCCAACACAAGTGCGGTCCGTCTCATCGCTCCTCCTCCTTCGCGGGAGGGCACCGCAAACCAACTCCTCACATCCCCAGTCTTGCGGGACGAGGTTCACAGCCGCTACCCCACCACTGGCAGAGAGCTGTCGACACGCACAGGATAGCACCCCGCGACCGTTGACACATCCCCTACAAGGGCGTTTTTTCGAGCATCTTGTTGGCTGGACTCTGGCTATTCGCAATCGAGCGTTATCCTTCGGCACCTTACACATCTTCCGCCTTGAGAGGTTACGAGCGATGGTTGCCTGTCATCAAACGGCGCGGATGATTCTAGATCTCCTTGTACCGTTTGTGCATGCTAGAACATACCGTCCCGTCCACCGCGCCGCTCCTTGTCTCGATAGGGCTAGGGGTAAACTGGATGTCGCGAGAAATCCGAAGGCCATGATCCCTCGTGGCCTTGTCTCCACCATCGCGCCCGGTACCTTTCCAAGCCCTTGTTGCGTGACAGGGGCAGCATACAAGAAGTAGCCTATAGCTCGAGCGGGGGAGCCGCATCCCCCATGTGGCACATCTTGCTTGAATGCTCGCGGGGTCGCGGATGGTGGCGTCACTTAGCGCCCGCCGGGGCACCCCTGTACGGTCCCTCCGACCCAGCACACAGACCGAGACCGGGCTCGAGGCGTCGTGTCGGTCAATTCTCGGACGGTTTCGCTAGCGCAGGGTAGACCCGAGCGTCCTGCCTCTACTCTGCAAACCGCCCTGCGCTAGAGTCGTTGCGATGCCGGCGCAACCTTTAGCACCTTCGAGTCCTCGGAGGTCTCCATGGTCCAACGAGCAGAGCCGATAGTGATGGTCGCTGTCCCGCCGCTCAGGTTGCGGCTGACGAACTCGTATGCCTGTTTCTTGTCGGCTCCCCGGTAATCCAACTGGGTGGCGAGCAAGCCAAAGAAGGGTTGCGAACCCAGGTCGAAGTCTTCGGTGCCATGTCTGAACACGCTTGCTTCGATGCCGCTCACCTGCTCGGCGCTGCGGCCCGATATCTCGCCCTCGTACCGAAGCGTCAGGTCGTGGTTCTCCTCGCTACTGCAGGCGTAAAGTGAGCCCCTGGCGACCTGTTGCCAGCACTCCAGACCCGGCTTCAAGAAGGTGGTCAGCACGGCGTCCGCGTTCATGCCCGCGATAGCCTGCGGCTCCCCTTTTCCTGGCGTCTTGTTGGGGGCAGATGCGGCGAGGTCCGGGTTGCTCTGGCCTTGCGAATAGGCCTTCGCTCCCTCGGACTGGTCGTCACCCGGCGACGTCCCGCTCTCGCCACGAGCGCCGCATCCGATCACCAGGAGTGCCACGTAGAGGGCTGCCACCGAGCACAGCAGTCGCCTCGACGCGCCGCGGCGGAGGACCAGCGAGCAGCCCGACTTCAAGCATCGCATCTAGCGCAGCACCACGAACGCGTCGACATCCACCCGCGTGCCACTGGAAGTCGACCTCTTGGTCCCCGTCACCTGCACCGTTACGAGATGCTCGTCCGCAGGATCCAGGTCGGACTGGCTAAAGATAATCCTCTTGGGAAGGGCCGTGGAGGAGTAGAGATCAACGGTTTGTACCACCACGCCGTCTACGGAGACCGTCGCCTTGCCCATGTTCGGGCCTTTGCTGGAAACCCAAGCCACGTTCGAGCCCGTGAAGGTGAACTGGGCCGAGCTACCCATTGCGTTAGCGTTCCTTAAGGCCCCGCCGTAGGCAGAACTCGAGGCTTGTTGAGTCCAGCTTCCCGCGTAAGCGATTGCGGTGCTGGTCTCCTGCTTGGCCTCGACCAAGAACGCTGGGCCCGTCGCCCAGTCACTAGTATTGTCGGCGCCGTCGGTAGCCCTGACCCGGAACTCGTAGGTGCTGCCGGGCTTTAGCTGAAGGTTCTTGGTGGTCGAGGTAGCGGACGGGAGGCTCACGCTCGTGAAGGACCCACCGTTTACGCGTTGTTCCAGCTCGTAGCTGGCTACGCCGCTCT
This sequence comes from uncultured Rubrobacteraceae bacterium, assembly GCA_963800975.1. Taxonomy (GTDB): domain Bacteria; phylum Actinomycetota; class Rubrobacteria; order Rubrobacterales; family Rubrobacteraceae; genus JALYGY01. The sequence continues at coordinate 288,837 of CAWDDB010000012.1, forward strand.
GATCGTCGGTGGCCGACCAGCTGATCGCGGTCGGGATGTTGGACGTGCCAAGCGTCGCGCCCGTCGGGAAATCCTGCCGTGGTGGTTGCACCGCGGGCGCCGTAGTGTCGTCGGGCGAGGGCGGCGGCTCGACGGAGCAGCTTCCGCTGCCCGAGTCGGTGAAGGTCTGGTCCGCCGCGGGGACGAACTCCCAATCGTAGCTATCCGGGTGCAGCGTCATCTTCAGGACGCCGTCGACGGCCGAGCCGCGGACCTCGCTGTTGGGCATGATGGCGCCGAACCCATGATACGCCCCACCACCGGTGCCCACGACGAACTGCCGGATGCCCCGCTCCGGATCGGCCACACCGTCCGGATTTTGCGGCGCGAACCGCTCGTAGTTGTGCGAGTGACCGTTCAATACCACGTCCGCGCCCGCGGCGTAGAGGGCGTCCCAGGTTGGTTTCATCTTGGTCTGGTTGGCGTGCGACGAGCCTGAAGTGAAGAGCGGGTGGTGGAAGTAGGCCAGGGTGCAATCGTGGGCGGCGTTGCTGGCCAGGTCGTCTTCGAGCCAGGTCACCATAGGAGACGTAGCCCCGCAGCCACCCACCTTCTCGCACATGCCGTTCAGGGAGATGACGTGCCACTCTCCCAGGTCGTAGCTGTAGTAGCCCTTCGCGGGGTCGCCAGCAGCAGCTCCGTAGTAGCCGAAGTAGCCGGAGGCGCCCGTCGTGAGGTACTCGTGGTTGCCCGGTGTGGGGTACGTTCTCGCCTTGTGGCGCCCCCAAGAAGGCCCGTAGCAGTTCTGGAAGTCGGAGGCGGTGCCCGAAGGATAAGCGTTGTCGCCGGTGGTGAACACGGTGCCAGGGATGGCGTCGAGCAGCGTGGCAGTCTTCTCGTCCCGGTTAGCAGCGCAGCGGGCTATGTCTCCCGCCCCCACGAGGGTCGGATCCGTGCCCACCTGGGCGCTCGCGCTAGGCCCTGAGATCCCCCACAGTACCGACAAGATTATCGCCAGGGCCACCCCGACCAGAACCGAGCTGCCGAGCTTCATCGGTCCGCGTTCGTTGCTTCGTACTAGGCAAAACCGGCCGTCGCGCACGGAGCTCCTTCCGTCTCTTCAAAGGTAGCCGGTTGCGCCACTGGCTCCCCGCGTCCCCTGGGCGCCCAAACGTCTTCGCGGGCCGCGGATCTTTGCCCCTACCTCACAGCAGGTAACGATGTCCTAAGCGCGAACATCCTAATAGGTTGTACGCTTCGATGCATCCCCCAAATGGGCTATCTTTACGGTTGCATAGACGTTACTAACGGTTGCGAACCAACCCCCTCACCGTTGGCAGGTTAAAGGGGGGATCCTTGCTCGAGGAACGACCGAAGCTGCCCGGCAAACCAGTTCCATACGCCCTGCTCTCCGACACCGGGAGCAACTACCTGGGCTTCGCTGTACAGAAGGGTCATGTCCAGCAAGTAGGAAAGGTACAGCCAGGGGAGGTGCCTGCGACCCTCGGGCCACATCGCGTCCAACGAGCTTCTCAGGAATGTTCGCGGCGGAAGGTGTTCGCGTCGCTTAAGCAAAGCGGCCTGGATAGCCTGAAAGTGGAACGCATCGTAAAGCGGGGTGGTGCCATCCCTGGCGCCGTCCCAGTCAAAGACGAACAAGCCTCGGGGGCCCATCCGCGTGTTCCAGGGTGCGAAATCGCGGTGGGCCAAGGACAGGGGTAGCCGCACGGGGCCAAGCTCGTCTCGAAGGCGTCCCAGGGCTACTTCCAGGTGGCCGCGCAAGGGCTCAGGCAGCTGCGAACTCACGCGATGCAGCGTCTCTGACATTCGTACCATCATGGGCCCCTCGCCGAAAACATGCTGCTCCGCGAAGGGTAGAAAAACCTCCCTGAGTAGCTCCAGATGCGCCGTCGACAGACCTTTGGGGCCCGCTTCGTCCGGACCGCCCGTTATGAGGAGAACCTTGTTTCCTTGCCAACCGAAATAACCAAGCACCTCGGGCACTCGACCGTGCAGGCCTTCGTTCTCCGAGAGCCGCAGCAGCACACGACGTTCGCGCTCGACGTTTCTCTTGGTCACCTGCGACGTGGCGATCTTCGCGAAAGCCAGCGTCTCCCCGCCAGCGGTCATTACCTGGGCCGTTATCTTTCGGTAGGCTCCGGGCACGCCCGTGTAAAAGGCAATGCGAACCTCCGGCTCAGCCAGGGCTCGGGCCAGCTCATCCTCTAACTGCGTCAGAGCGTGATCCTGCAAGAGTACTTTACCGCCCGGGATGCCCCCGACGAGGATCAGCTTCTGAAGCAAGCGTCCCTTCAGGGTGTTCGGTTGGAAAAGCTTCTCTATCCCGGCACGCCGAACGGCGGGTGAATCTGCAGGAAACAGCCAGCGCGCCCTAGCCAGGGTAGGGTAGGCTCTGTACTCTCGTCCTTCGCCTCCGAGGCCTAGCGGAAGCCCGGAGGGATCAGATAGCGGCAAGTTGCTCCGATGTTGCCCGTCGCAACCCCTTCTCCTTCTGAGGGTGGTGAACTGCGGCCCCACTATAATGGAGAAAAGGGGCCGGGGTAACGTTACCCCGGCCCCCTGGTCACGCTGCGTGGCGCATTGGCCACGGCGCTCTCTATCTTATGACGACGAAGGCATCGACGTCCACCCGCGTGCTGGTAGAAGCCGCCCTCTTGGTACCCAACACCCTAACCTCCAGGGTGTGCTCGACGGAAGGATCGAGGGAGGTTGCGTTGTAGATGACCCTGCGCGGCTGCGCGGCGGATGCGTAGAGGTCGATCGTCTCGACCAGCGTCCCGTCAAGCCGCACCTCCGCTTTGCCGCGGTCGGTGCCCTTCTGGGCCACCCACGAGACGTCGGTACCGGTGAAGGTCAGGGTGGCCGCGCTCCCCGCCTGCGAGGCGTGCATGGTGCTCCCGCCGAAGGCCGAGGTCACCGCTTGCTCGGCCCAGCTACCCGAGTAGGCGAGGGTTGCCGAGCTTTGCTGCGGGGCGTCCAGGACGAACCTAGACCCTTCGGCCCAACCACTAACGTTGCCCGAGTTATCGGTGGCCCTCACCCTGAAGCGGTATGCGCTACCTGGGGCGAGGGAGACGTTCAGGTTGGTCCTCGTCGGGTCGGCGCCCAGCGAGACGTCCTGGTAGGCGCCGTCGTTGGTGCTGCGTTGGAGCTCGTACGAGGCGACGCTGCCCGTCCCGCTCGCCGTCGCCGACCAGCTGAGGTTGACCGGCACCGTTGTTGTGGTGAGGGTCGAGCCGGCGGCGGGTAGACGGTGGGAGGGTGCCTGGACGCTAAGGCCCGAGCAGTCCCCGCCTGGCGGATTGTTCGCCTGCACGGTGATGGTAGAGGTGGCCGACCTGGAGTCGACGGAACCGTCGTTGACCACGAAGGTCGCCGCCCGATCCCCGCCCGTGGGGTTGGCGCAGGTGTTGTTGTAGGTGACGGTTCTCAGTACCTGCTGGTAGTCGGCCTTGGGGGCCGTACCGGCGAGGTTCAACACGCCGCTCTGCGCGTCGAAGTTGGCAGTTATCGCGGTGCCAGAGACGTTGGCGGAGAGCCTCTCCGAGGGCGCGTCCAGATTACCGGCGAGCGTGACCTTCGCGAGCTTCAGGTTCGCGTCATCGGCGTCGCTCACGGTAAGGGCGTTCGAGACTATGGGGGTGGGACCGGCGCCAGGCGTGAAGGGGGCCGAGTAGTTCACGTTCCCGCCGTTAAAGAGCCTGTTCGCAGGGATCACCTGGCGGGCCTGGCCGGGGTAGGCCCACTGCAGCCTGGCCACCGCCCCGCCGCCGTTCTCGTAGTAGTCGAGCTCGATGTCGTAGCGCTGGCCTGCCTCCAGCGTCACGGTGCCCGAGTCGTCCGTGGGCGCGCGATCGGTCCAGTTGTCGATAATCAGTTTGTTGCCGCTTCCGCTGTCTATGAACAGGCGAATACCGTCGTCGGCCGTGGTGGTGAAGGTGTACTCGCCGCTAACGGGCGCCTCGACCTGGCCGGTCCAGCGGGCGCTGAAGTTGTTGGGACCTATCGCCGGGTCGGGCGAGCCATCGCCCCAGTCGAAGTTGACGGTGGGGTCGGTGCGCGTCACCTGGGCGCCGGTGAAGTCCTGGTTGTCGTAGTAGGTCGCGTCAAGCCCTCCCGTGCTAGAAGAAGTGTAGAAGAGGCTGTTGGAGGGGACGGCCTGACGAGCCTGGCCTGGGTAGGCCCACTGGAACCTCAACGTTGCCCCGCCCGCGTCCTCGAAGAAGTCGATCCGGACGTCGTAGCGTTGGCCTGCCTGCAGCGTGATGGTGCCGGAGTCGTCGGTGGGTCCGTGGTTGGTCCAGTTGTCGACCACTTGCTGGCCGTCGATGAACAGGCGCACGCCGTCGTCGCTCGTGGTGGTGAAGGTGTACTCGCCGCTAACGGGCGCCTCGACCTGGCCGGTCCAGCGGGCGCTGAACTGATCCGGGCCGATAGACGGGTCGGGCGAGCCGCCGCCCCAGTCGAAGTTGACGGTGGGGTCGGTGCGCGTCACCTGGGCGCCGGTGAAGTCCTGGTTGTCGTAGTAGGTCGCGTCAAGCCCTCCTCGCTGGGGGCCGCTGGCGGGCTGCGGGGGGCCGTCGAGGTCCACCCGCGGCGGCGCGTTAACCGACTTGAGCGCCGGATCGTAGGTCCAGCGGGCGAGGTTGGAGCGCGGTTCACCGGAGACCCCGACGAACCCGCCGCCGACCCACACGTAGTCGCCGATCACCTGCATCGTCCACGCCCCGTCGTAAGAGGGGTCTTTGTTCTGGTCGAGGTGGGGGACCCAGGGGCAGTCCACCGCGCCGGTGGCCGGGTTGAGGGCGATGAGGCCCCCGAGCGGCTTGCCGCAGTACTGCTCCTTGATGGGGTTGATGCCGAAGTGCCCGCCCACGATCAGCCGCGAGCCGTCGGGGCTCATCTCCGAAGTCTGCGGGTTGCCGCCGAAGCCCCTTATCCACACGCGGTTGCCGGTGTCACCGTTGTCGAGGCGGTGGGCAGAGGTGAAGTTCGGCCCAAGCCCGCAGTTCACGTAGAGGAGTGTGGGCGTGACGGTCGCATCCCAGCAAGTCATGGTGTTGTTGCGGCCGGAGTCGGTAATGATCTCGCCCGGGGGCACGGCCCACGGGTGCACGGCGCTCGTCGCCGTGTCGAAGCGGGCCACGCTCTGGCGAGAGATGTTGCCGCTGGTGCCCGAGCTGACCGTTTCGAAGCCGCCCACGGCGAAGATGGTGCCGTCGTTGTTGGGTCCGAACTCCAGCTCGCGCACGAGCTTGTTGGCGCGCCCCACCCAGGCGGTGTCGAGCGACCCGGAGGGCAGGTTGAGGGCGGCCAGGTGGCCGCGGTTCACGCCGTTGACGGAGCCGAACTGCCCGCCCACGTAGAGCTTGGTTGCGGGCGTCGTGGCGTCGCCGTTTGGCAGCAGGGTGTAGACGGTGGAGGTGTTGTTGCCGATATTCGGGGCGAAGGATCCTACGAGGGCCCCGGGCGTGGCGGAGGCGGCGTCGGAGACGGCGGCGAGGTTGCGCCTCGGCTGGCCGCCGACGCTGGCGAACTTACCGCCGATATAGACCCGGCCGTCCTTGGCGGCCAGGGCGCGCACTACCGGAGGGGCGCCAGTCTCGCCAGCGACGCTGGGCTTCCACGTTCTCACGGGGGCGCCGGTATCCACGTCTATGGCGGCCACGTTTGTGACGGCGAGGGTCTGGCCGCCGGAGCCGGCGGGCTTCTCGCGCACGGAGGAGAACTTGCCGCCGATGTAGAGGGTCTCCCCGTTCTCGGAGACGGCGGAAGCGTAGACTATGCCGTTGGTCATCCAGGGTTGGGGGTCGGCCTGATCTCGCAGGCCGAGCGCGGCGTGCGCAGGCTGGGCCACGAAGACCGCCGACGCCACCACCGCCACCACCATAGAAAAAACCAACGCTAACCGTCTCATAAAATTACGCGCCTCCTCCGTACCCATCTCCGACAAACCGTCGCTCAACTTCTACAGACCGGTGGTCCCGGCAAGCACTTGTCTACTTGTTGTGTCATGTTCTTGCCGCGCAGACCCGGCGAAGAAGCCCATCCATACGCTAAGATTTCACTCCTGATTGGACCATTGGACCACATCTAAGCATGAAGCTTAGAGGGGAGCGGTTACGTTGCACATATGCCAGACGGCATATTTTCAAGCGGGGCTCTCGCTACCATACTTAGTGCCAGCGATGAGAGCGAGGGCGTCCGTGCCCTCGCCTCGGCACGACTTGATAGAGGGAGATAAAGGTGCAGAGGATGAGGCCGCTTCTACTGTGTAGACGAGCACTCGTTGCCGCCATAGCGATCCTGACCTTGCCGGTGCTACCGGGGCTCGTCACCGCGCAGCCTTCCGAGACGCCCGACGACACCCCGATGGTCGACGGGCGCGTCCGCGCCATTGCCCAGGTCGGCTCCAACGTGTGGGTAGGAGGGCAGTTCGCCGAAGTCGTGCGGCGCGACGGCACGGTCGTCGACGCCGTGAGAAACGTGGCGGTCTTCGACTCGGCGACGGGGGACTACAGGAACATAGCACCGGAGTTGGGCGAGGAAGGCTCCGAGGTCTTCGACATGACCGTCTATGGCGACGACGTGGTCATAGCGGGCGACTTCGCTGGACAGGCGGGCGCGCAGAAAAACCTCGTCGTGGTCGACGGCGCGACCGGGAAGGTTGTCCGCTGGTACGACTCGCCCGTCCTCAAGTCGGTTCTGGCCGCTCCCGATCTGGACAGGATCTACGGCGGGGGGACTGCCCTCTCCGCGTTCGGGTTCGCCTCCGGGAAGATACTCTGGACCCGAGCCGCCACCTTTGTCGATCCCGACCTGCGCACCAACGCCGTGATGTCCGGCTACCGCGACCTGGAGCTCGACGACGACGGCCAGACGATCTGGGCGGCGTGCATCTGTGACCGCGTGGGCGGCAACCCTGCCAAGGCCCTGGTCAAGCTCGACACGGAGGGCGCTCACGATGCATCGTGGGTCGCAAAGGCGGGGATGAGGGCGTTCGGTCTTTCGCTGGTGGACGTGAACGGGGTGCTGTACCTGGGGGCGGGGGGCAGCGATTTTGTGGCCCAGTTCTCCAAGGCCGACGGTTCCCGTACCTGGTACCGAGACACCTCGGGCTCGGCGCAGGCGGTCGAGGCGATTGACGGTCAGCTGGTGATCGGCGGGCACTTCTGGGAGGTCGCAAACGACCCTGGTGACCCACGCCACACCTGCGGGCACCGCTCGGAAGACAATGCCTCCACGCTCGATACCAACGATGACTGTCAGACGAGACACGGGCTGGCCATCTACTCGTACGACGGAACGCTGGAGCCCGACTGGGATCCTGTGGTCTCGGGTCGCTACAACCTGGTGTGGGCGCTGCACCCGGAAGGAACGAGCCTGCACGTCGGCGGGGAGTTCGTTACGGTGGACGGGGTCACCCAGACCTACTACGCGCGGCTCCCCTCGCCGGTGTAGCCGAAGCGTTATCGCAAGAGCCTGGTGGAACCGTGTTTGGTAGCATGGACCCCTGATGGATCCTTGATCTCCTGACAAAACGGTAGTAGCGGGGTTGGGGGTCGATTGGAACCCTCGACCGCGGGTGGCCACACCTTGATGTCGGTTCAGGGGTTCTTGCGAACGATGCGGCGGATTCGTGTGTCCTTGGTAGGTTCCCCATGTCTCCGGCTTCGGGGCAACTCTCGCCTTACCCGCGGGAGCCTACCGCTTTATCTTTTTCGGACAACTCGACGATGAGGACGGCCTAGCTTTCGCCGATGTCAGAGACCGAATGGGCCGGTTGGGGGAAAGAGAACAGGTAACGCGGAAAGTAGATGGCGAAGAATGAGATCCATTCCAAACTCGTGGCGTCTGGTGACCCTCGCGATCGTGCTTGCGACCGTCGCTTTGGCGACCATCCTGGCTTTCGGCCTTTACGTCGGCCGGTCGGAGGAAGCGACGAGCGTGGTGATGGTCGGGGCTGGGGACATAGCCCGCTGCTCCGGCTCGGGCGACGAGGCAACTGCCACGCTGCTCGACGGCATTCCTGGCACCGTGTTCACCACCGGCGACAACGCTTATCCTTCGGGCACCGCCTCCGACTTCCAGAACTGCTACGGGCCTTCTTGGGGGCGCCACAAGGCGAGAACGTACCCCACACCGGGCAACCACGAGTACCTCACGACGGGCGCCTCCGGCTACTTCGGCTACTACGACGCGGCCGCGGGTTCGCCGAGCAAAGGCTACTACAGCTTTAACCGGGGGGTGACTGGCACGTGGTCGTCCTCAACTCGGTGTGCGAGAAGGTGGGAGGCTGCGGGGCGACCTCGCCCATGATCAACTGGCTGAAGAACGATCTAGCCGCCAACGCCAGGAGGTGCACGCTCGCCTACTGGCACCATCCGCTCTTCAGCTCGGGGGAGCACGGCAACCAGGCCAAGATGAAACCCTCCTTCCACGTCCTGTACAACAGAAACGCGGACGTCGTGGTCAACGGTCACGACCACGACTACGAGCGCTTCGCCCCCCAGAGGCCAGACGGCACCCTGGACAAAAAACAGGGCATAAGGGAGTTCGTGGTAGGCACCGGCGGCGGTACGCAGAAGGAGTTCGGCGTCATCAAGGCCAACAGCCAGGTGCGCAACGCCGGCACGTACGGTGTTCTCAAGCTCACCCTCAACGCGGAGAGCTACGCCTGGAAGTTCGTCCCCGTTGCGGGCAAGACCTTCACCGACTCCGGCACCACCAGCTGTCACTGAGATCGAAGGTTGCCGGAAAGGACCCGAGGCGCTCAAGAACCCGGCTTCCTAGATCACGGAAAAGGAACCCTTCTGCGGGTCGATTCATAGGGCGAGATGGACCGGACAGGTAGCGACGGACCCCGGATGAGAAGACCCGTGCCGCGCCCCCGCGCGACCACTGATTCTCAGGAGGGGAAGGCTCTGGGAGCGAAGGCGAAACGTGCGCGGGGTCAGACGCGGGCCGCTATTGCATCGTCTTCTTGAGCACCGCAGGTAGCTTACGAGGGTTCGGAATCCAATTCTCTTCCGCGTCGGTCCGTCGTCGGGAGTCCGCCGCTACCTTTCGGCCGGGCAAGGTGTCGGTATCCATGTCTGCACCAGAATCTTCGAGCGCACCAACACGACTCGCGAGCTGGAGCGCCTCCGCGGCGCTCAAGTTTGTTTGGGTGCGATCGAGCAGGGTCCCCAGCGTAGCCGGACTGGAGATCAACGTTCCGGGGGCGAGAGCCTGATGAAACATCACGAACAGGAAGTTCTGCTGGCGCTCTGCTCGGGCCACGTCGTCTGGCAGGTCGTTACCTTGTAGGTATACCAACGCCTCATTTCCGTCTAGCGTTTGCGTGCCCTGAGGCAGGGTCAGTACCGGTCCGCCGGGCGTCGAGCGGCCGCTGACCGATGCCGGCACGTCGATCCTTACGCCCCCGATCGTGTTCACCACGTCTTTGATTCCGTCGGGGTTGATCACCAGGTAATACCGTATCTCCGTGCGCGTAAGCTGAGCTGCCGTCTGTCGCGCCAGGTCGGGACCTCCCAGTTCCAGGGCGTCACCGATCTCTCTCTCGCCGTGACCGGGCACTTCGGTCAAGGTATTGCCGGGTATCGAGAGCAGGCCGAAACCGTTCTGTGCAACCTTCGCCGTAAGGACGTTGTCACCGCCGATGACCTTGCTATCGGTGAAGCCGAGGATGACAAACCGCTGCACCCCGCCTTCGAGGAAAGTTCCGGGGACGACCCTGTTCAACGCGTCGGCGATCTCCTCGCTAATGGGATTGTAAGGAGCGATGATCACAAGCGCGAGGGCGGCCATTGCCGTCGTAGCGACGACTCCTAATGCGGCAACGAGACCCCGCCAGCGACGCCTGACGTAATGCACCGGTCGGGATGGACGCTGGGGCGGGAAGACCTGGTCTACGAGTTCGCTTGCCTGGAGGCCCAGGTAGTTGGCGTACATGACAAGGAATCCCCTCGCCCACGCTCGTCTAGGTAACGCCTCGAAGTCGCCCTGCTCTAACGCCTCAAGATGGTGGGCGTGGATTTTGATAGTTCGCTCGACATCCGCGAGCGAATCTCCCCGCGCCTCCCTCGCCGACCTCAACTTATGGCCCACACGGTGCTCGAGATCCTTGCGCTCTTCACCTTTTATCATGGGCTCGTGCGTGTATCCTCGAAGGATCCGGTAAGCGCGCCGACCCTGTCGTAGCCGTCTCCGCTAGAAGCCAAGGTCGCACGCAGTCGTACGCAACCTGGGCGCCCACGGTGCGCCTGCGGCGTAGGTTTCCCTCGGGCCTAACTCCTCCCCTCTGCCAGTAGTCAACGAAGGACGATAGCAGGCGGCATGTGCGCCAAGCATCCGCCACATGGCAGATATTTGCTGTTGCTTGTCGGACGGAGGTGTTGCGAACCGGCCGGGGTTGCAGGTGTCCGGCACCGCGTCTATGATGCTTTAATTACTAAACTTGGCTCGGTAGGGGCTACGAAGACCGCTCCATAATTTGGGCACCGGGGCGGAGGGAGCCAGTGGTGCAACCCACTACCGCAATCGTCCGACGGGAGAGCGTCCAGGCGTGCGGCAATCGGGTTGGCCACAGGGCGAGCGCACTGATCCAGCGAACAAGACGTCAGGTTGGAGTTGGCTGCCGAGCGCTGCTGATGGAGCGAGGGGTCGCCTAGTAGCGCGCTGGCTAGTGGTTCTCGTGCTCGGTGTCGCGCTGATCGCTTTTCCCGTTGGCCTACTACTCGCGAGCGAGGAAGCACTGGCGCAAGACACGGCCGCCGTTCCCAGCGACGGTGGCACTTCGGAACCCTCGGGGGGTGGCGCCGATCCGAGCGGTGCAGATCCGCCTTCCCAGGAACCGGCACACGAACCAAGAAATAGCGACTCGTCGAATCCCGAGTCGCAGCCCACGTCAGCACCGGCCTCCACCCCCGCAGAAGCGCCGGGTCGTGAACCGCAGCCCGAACCTACCTCTGATTCCGGTCCTGCGCCCGCCCCGGAGGAAGATCCTCCCTCGCCGGCCCCAGACCCTGAGCCAGATCCCGCCCCCGGAACGGCGCCTGAGGACCAAGCGCCGGAGCCCGTCCCGGAGCCAGCGCCGGAGCCAACGCCGGATCAGCCCGCGCCCGAGGAGCCCGCACCAGCGCCCGAGCCCGTCCCGGAGCCCACGCCCGACCCCGCGTCCCCGCCTGGGGGCGAACCGTCCTTGCCCGACGAAGATCCAGCGCCCGAGCCAGATCCCGACCCCGGAACGGCGCCTGAGGACCAAGCGCCGGAGCCCGTCCCGGAGCCAGCGCCAGAGCCCGTCCCGGAGCCAGCGCCGGAGCCGGGATCTCCCGGCCCGGCTCCTCCACCCGAGCCGATCACGCCCGAGGAGCAGCCACCGTCGGTGCCTCAGCCGGAGCCCAATTCGGACTCGGTGCCCGAGCCGGAGCCGGTTGCCGGCCCGCTCCGGCCCGAGCCTACCCCGGAACCCGCGGCGGAAGAGCCGATACCGACGCCCGAACCGGCTCCCGGTCTTCCAACGGAGGAGCCTGCGCCCGAGCCCAGCCCGAATCCGGTTCCCGAAGGAGCAGTCGCCGCCGAAGAACCACCTGTCTCCGAATCGGTTGCAAGCGCGGCCCCTCCAGAGCCGTCGCGCGAGATTGCTCCGGTCCCAAGAGGGCCCGAGTCGGCGCCTTTCGAACCGGGGACTCACGAACCGGGACTCACAGAATCCAGCCCCGAAGCGGTTGGTGGGGCACCGGTTCCCGAGTTGGCTGCGCAGCCGGCATCGAACCTCTCGACTTCCGGGGCTACCGACGAACAGCCCTCATCCGAGCCTCTCGTAACCGACTCGGCCGCGGGGCCGGTTGGCTCGGATCGGACGTCCCCCAGCGTCGCGGAGCGATTTGCGGAGAAGCTAGCGCGGGGGGCGCACGATTTTGCGCGGAGCGCGGGGGCGCTGATAGCTTCCTTACCCGAGCTGACAGACGATCTGGCGGAGCGAGTCGGCGACCTCGTGGGAGGGCTAGCGCGGGCGGCAGGCGAGTCGCTGAACAGGCTGCTAGGCGTTGGGACCGACGCGTCGAACCCTGGCAGCGTCCCGCTGGCTCCCCTCGACGCGCCGGTTCCGGCCGCGCCTCCGCCGGCTGTGCCGGTCCCCGCCGGGGCTTTGATCCTCGCGGGCGGCAACTTCTCGGGTGGGTCGGCGTCCTCCGGTGGCGACCTCGAGAAGCTACCCCAGCACTTTGGCGTCTTGGAACGGATCTCGGGCGTCCACACGCGGGACGGCGCCCGTCCCTGGATCTCGCGTGAACCGCTCAGGCCGAGCTCGGCCCCGCGGCCACCCAACGATCGTCCCGGCTAGCTCGCCCTTACCGCGAGCGCGCCTATGCGCGTTCGGAAGGACCTGTCGATCCGCGCCTCTATGCAGGCGGGGTAGAGGACCTCTCTCTGGTAAGGGGGAACGACTTGTTGGCGAACACCGACTCAGACCAAGCAAGCAACCGCCGTCCCGACAGCTTCGTCCGCGGGACTGGCGAGGAAAACCAGAAGAAGCGCGTCTTGATCGTCGACGATCACGATCTGTTCCGGGAACTGGTCGCGCTCGTACTCGAGACGCATGCGGAATTCGGGGAGAATCTCCAGGCGGGATCGCTGGCCGAGGCATGCCAGGTCCTGGCCACCTCGAACAGCGAGCCCGACCTCGCGATCGTCGACCTCGATTTGCCCGGCGGTGATGGGATCAAGGTCATTGGCAAGATACGCGAAGCGTGGCCCCGGGTTCCGGTTCTAGCGCTAACGGTGGATCGAGGCTCCACGCGGTGCGGCGGGGCACTGCGGGCAGGTGCGAACGAGGTGTTGCCCATGGCGGCCAGCGGCGCGGAGCTCCTCGGCACGGCGCAGCGTCTCGGCGGCTGGTAGCGACCGTGCGCCTGAGCGGCGGATAGAGCACCGCGTATGTGCCGATCGGCACACGCGCTGCTTGAGCGCGGCCTGTTAGCATGGAGACCGGGTAGCAGAGGAGGGTCAAACGCGCGTCCTGGTCGCCCTGGAGGATGACTATCGCGCCTACCGCGACGTGTTAGCGACCGCGTTCGAGGCGCTGCACCCGCGCGCCGAGGCGGCGACGGCCGATCTAGGCGCGCTCGCGCGAGAGATAGAGCGGTTCGATCCTCACATGGTCGTCTGTAGCACGCCCAACACGGTAGACTCTGGCAGCAGGTTAGCCTGGGTAGAGCTGTCGCTCGACGCGGCGCAGCCGACCAAGGTTTGCATCGACGGACGCCGTTCTAAGACCCTCCGCCCCACGCTGGACGTGCTGCTCGCGCTCGTCGACGAGGTCGAGAGTCTCGTCCAGGCAAACGGCAGCCCCGGGTGTTGCTGATGCTTGCCTAGCTAGCACCACCGGAGGCGTCGAGGAGGGCGCCAAACAGCCGCGTTCCGACGCCGAGATGCGTGGTTCGCGAACCCCGCGAGCGACTACCAACCTCCTCCTGTTCGCTACGCGTCGATCGGTCTTGCCTCCTGTGTATCGCCGGGGATTCTCGCCGTAATGGGTGCGTAGATCCAGAGGGGAAAGCGCGACGGTAACCTACGATGAGTGGGCAGGGCCAACCGGGCGATGGCCAAGCAGCCCACCACGCCTGCTCGGGGGAACCGCCGTACAGGCGGACCGCAGGAACGGGGTGCGAGACCAAGCAGCGATGGCGGGGAGATCCACGCCGGCGGCGCAAACGTACCAGAGGCTTGTTACCATCTGCTTGACAAGATAGGAGTTTTGTGTTTTTCCTTACACGCAGCAGAATAGTGTGGAGGAGCACTGGCTGTCGGCCACGCTGCCGCCAACCAGACGGCCGAACGAGAGGTACGGGCTAGGGTGTCCGCGTCACAGACGAAGCATCACATTTACCGCGCTTTCTTCGAGACCGCGCAGGAAGCCCTGATGCTGGTTTCCGAAGAAGGCACGGTGGTGGACGCGAATCAGGAAGCTTGTCGTCTACTGGGTTACGCTCGAGATGAGATGTTGAGCATCGACTTCGGCGGGGTGTTAGAGGACAACTCGAATCGCCGGGTAAAGGACATCCTTGGCCGGGACCTTGCGGACAAACATCGCAGGCTCGAACTGAACCTGCTGCGGCGTGATGGGACGTCCTTCGGTGCCGAGGTCTCGCTGGTTAGCTACGCGGATGAGCAGGACGCTCGCCTCCTCGGCGTCGTCATCCGACGCCGCGACCTAGAAGTCGAGTACCCCGACCGGAGTCAAGTGGATCGGGTAGCGTTGGAGGCCGCCGTATCGGAGGCGGACGACTACAGACAAAGGCTGCGCGAGAGCACGGAAAGGTTCCGCGCCACATTCGAGCAGGCCGCCGTCGGCATCGCGCTGCTCGCGGCCGACGGACGGTGGTTGTTGGCCAACCGCCGTCTGTGCGACATCTCGGGCTACTCTCACGACGAGCTTCTCGGCCTCACCCTGGCGGAGATCGGCCTCCCTGGAGTCGAAGAAACCGACCCAGAGTATGTCGGTCGGGTGTTGAACTCCGCGGCAGACATGGGGACTCGCTCGATGGAGACATGCTGGCAGCACAAAGACGGCTCTGTCGTCTGGGTGAACCTCGCCGTCTCCCTCGCGCAGGGGACCTCCGGCGAGTTCGAGTACTTCGTTTGTGTGGTGGAGGACATTACCGAGCGCAAGCTGGCGGAGAAAGAGCTGCGCCGGCAGTGGGACCTTTACGAGACTCTGCTCGAAGCCCAGGGCGAGGTCGGAGTTGGCCTGGTCATAACCGAGGAGCGGCGCATCGTCTACGCCAACGAGGCGTTCTGCGAGATCAGCGGCTACGACGCCGAGGAGCTAGGGGCCTTGCCGAGCCTCATCGAGCTGATCGCTCCAGAGCACCAGGCTTCGGCGGCCGAGCACCTGTACGAGCACCTGGATGCCGAGCACGACAAGGATCGCGTCGAGACCACCATGCTCCGGAGGGACGGGCAAGAGGTGAGCGTGGAACTCGGCTTGAAGCTGCTCAGGTCCGTCGGCAGTACGCGGCTGGTCGGGATCGTGCGCGACGTGACGGAGCGCAAGCAGACCGAGGAGAACCTGCGACGGAGCCTGGGGGTATTGCTGGCCCTGCGCGAGGCCGGTCAGATACTGGGCTCCACGCTGGAGTCTGAGGAGATCGTAACCCGGTTGCTGAAGATAATGCAGGGCGTTTCGGGACTCACCGCGGCGGTCATCAGCGTCCAGAACGAGCGTGGGGAGATAAAGATCTGGCGCGCCGTTGGGCTCGAGGGGCTGTGGCGCCGGGCGCGGTACGCCCCCGAGGCCGAGGCCGCGAGGGAGGCGGTGCTCGAGACCGGGGAACTGCGCTCGTTCGAGCTGCGGCGCCCGGGCTTCGAAGCGCACCGCCTCGTCGGCCTGTGCTTGCCGCTGCGCACCCGGGACCACATCGCCGGTGTGTTGGAGGCGTACGGCCCGGAGACCCTGGCAGGATTCGACGCGGTGGAGATACTGCGAAGCCTCGCCGCTCAGGCCGCCAGCGCGCTGGAGAACGCCGAGCTCTACGGGGAACTCGCCAAGCGCGAGCACCAACTGGCCGAGCTTGTTGGCCAGCTCTTCGCGACTCAGGAAGAAGAGCGCCGCCGGGTCGCCTACGAGGTACACGATGGCCTGGCCCAGGTGGCCGCCGCCGCCCACCAGCACCTGCAGGCCTTCGCCGAGTTTTACCCTCCGGACTCTCAAGAGGCCAGAGAAATGCTTGACAAGGCGTTAAGCTTCGTACAGCGGACGGTCGGGGAGGCACGGCGGATCATCTCGCATCTCAGGCCCACGGCGCTCGACGACTTCGGGCTCGAGACCGCGGTACGCTTGGAGGTCGAGGAGTTGCGAACGGAGGGCTTGGACGCCAGATTCGAGGCGAAGGTGGACGACGACGAGCGTCTGCCCGTCGCGGTCGAGACGGCTCTCTTCCGTATCGCGCAGGAAGCCCTGACGAACGCCCGCAGGCACGCGGACACAGATCGGCTACGTTTGATCCTCGAGCGCCTGCGGGGGAAGGTACGCCTCAGGATAAGGGACTGGGGCCGGGGTTTCGACCCCGCTTCGCTCGTCGACGCGAACGGCCCGGGAGAGAGGGTAGGACTCTCGAGCATGCGTGAGCGTGCGGGGCTGCTCGGCGGAACCTTCAGGGTGCACAGCCGTCCCGGCGTTGGCACCCTGATCGTGGTCGAGGTCCCGCTGCCAAAGCACAACAAGAAAGGGGCTGCTACGCTTGGTCGCTGAAGTTACTCGCACGAGACGCGGGCATTTCGGGGAGGAGTGACGTTGGACGCCCGAACACCGGCTGACGGTCACGAGGAGAACCCCACGCTACTACGGATTGTCGTGGTCGACGACCACGATTTCGTAAGGGACGGCATAAAAGCGATGTTGTCCGGAGAACGAGATTTCGAGGTCGTCGGCGAGGCGGCGCACGGGCGGGAGGCGTTGGAGCTTTGCCGGCAATTGCATCCCGACCTGGTGCTGATGGACGTCCGGATGCCGCACATGGACGGCTTGTCGGCAACCCGGACGATCAAGCGGCGCTTCCCCGACATCAGCGTGCTGATACTGACCATGCACGAGAAAGAGGACTACCTTCTGGAAGCGATCAAGGCGGGGGCCGCCGGCTACGTGCTCAAGGATGCTCCCCAGCGCGAGCTGGTGACCGCCATCCGGAAGGTGCGCGCCGGGGAGACTACCCTGAACCGAAGGCTGGCCACCCAGCTCCTGAAACGGCTGGCCGAAGAGGCACCGGGCGCGATGAGGGCACGCCCTGCCGAGAAGCGCATGGATCTACTGCAGCCGCTGACGCCCCGTGAGATCGAGGTGCTGGAGCTCGTGGCACTGGGACACAGCAACCGGGAGATAGCACAGAGCTTCGTCATAAGCGTCGGGACCGTAAAGAACCACGTCGAGCACATCATCGCCAAGCTCGGGGTCTCAGATAGGACCCAGGCGGTGGTTCGCGGTCTGGAGTTGGGGATCATCGACTTCCCCGAGCGTCAATAGCCCAACCTAGCACGAAAATGTGCCACCTGACGGATGGTGGTAATCCTTACCGTGGCCCATCATTCGACTAGATGATGACGCCCGGAGATCGCAGTGCTAGCCGAAGGACCTGCTAAGTTGACCCAAAATTCTGCCCCAAGGTCCGTGACCGTGGTCGTCGTGGGCGATGACACTGTCGTCGGCCAGGCACTCGAACTGCTGCTTCGGAGCGCGGAGTACAACGTCGTCTTTCTGAAAGAACCACACTGGGAGACGCCGGGATACCTCGACGAAGTTCATCTCCTGGTCCTTGCGCCTCCGCTGAACCTCCACAAACGGCAGGCAATCCTGGTCTCTCTGGGGAGTGAGCCGGAGGACCGCAGCGTCCCGGTTGTGGAGCTGATCGCGGGCGCCAAAGCTTCGCGCCTTGGGGAGAGGCACTTCGTCGTGCCCTGGCCTTGTCGCACCGAAGAGTTGAGACGTCAGATGGAGGCCGCCTTGCGGGTAGGAAATGATGCCGCCCAGCCGGCATCGGAACGTGGCGCGGGAGGTGTGGTCAGTGATAAGGGTGTCGGTAGAGGTCGGTGAGGACGCAAACCGCTTTGACGTGACGGTCCTGGCAAGCAGCATCGAAGAGGCCTTGAGTATCGTGCGCTCTCGTTATCCTAACGTCGACCCGCGGATAGTGCATCCGATCGATCCGGAGGCGTTCTTCGTTAGCGAGCCCGACGCGTCGGTTCTGGTTGAGCAGCTCCGAGTGCCGGTCGAGTGACAAGGCCGACAGGCGGGTCGGCCGACTCCGCGAACGATGCGGCAGGCACAACGCCCCGCCGCCGTACGCTGGAAGGTCGCTCATGACGGCCATGGCGTCGGTGTCGTAGGCTCCCACGTAGCTCAGACCCGCAAAATATGCCAGGTGGCCGATGTGTACAACGCTTCACCTTCCTACCATTCTGACGCGGTCGGCACGCTGACCCGTCCCGGAAGGACGTGCCCGACGCATCGACGAAAGAACAGCGAGTATACGAGGAGCGACATGTCGACGAGGTTGTGGCGTGCCTACGCACAACGAATTGGCGAGGCGCTGTCTGGCGCTATCCGGTTCGCCGGGTTCGCCGTTCCGCCGGTGATGATGCTGGTCTGCGCGACGGTCGCTTTCGCGCAGTCCGCGGATGACCAGAACGGGTCGCCTACCGACCCCGTACGCCCCGTGGTCGACGTGGTCGGGGTCCTGCCCGACACCAGTGGGCCGCTGCTTATCCTGCTCGTCGGTAGCGTGTTGGGCGTTGCGGGCGCCGGCTTGGCTGTCCGGCATCGTATCGCCGCCGCCCGTCGGTAGCAGTGTTTCGGTAACCTAATCCTGTTTGGAGGAATGGGCTTGCTTCTGAGACGGCTCTGGTCGGCGCCTGTCTTCGGGCGTGCCTTCAAAGGCCGCGACGGCCCGTACCCCACGATCTCCCTGGTCTTCGTGGTATTGCTGGCCGCCTGGATGAGCGATGCGAACGGCGGCTACTTCGTGGGCAACTGGGCGCTAGCCGCCTTCGTCCTGGCCGCCCTGGCGCTGCTCGTCTCGGCGACCGGCCATTTCGCGGGTACGAACCTTCGCTGGGGTATGCTCGCGCTCGGTCTATTCGCCGCGTACGCGGCCTGGACGTCGGCTTCGCTCTTGTGGTCGCCGAACAAGGGGGACGCGTGGCTTGGTATGGGACTGACGCTCCTGTATCTCCTCGCGTTCCTGGTCGCCATCTCCTTCGTTGCGATGGGCGCATCTCGGCGTTGGGCGCTAGCCGCTTCGGCCCTTGGGCCAGCGGTGATCGCGGCCCTCACCTTGCGAGCTCTCGTGCCCCGCTTCGAGGCGCTATTCGAGAACGACCGCTTGGTCGGGACGATCGGCTACTACAACGGCGAGGCGGCATTCCTGTTGGTCGCGTTCTGGGTAGCCGTGTACTTGGGGGGATCACGGCGCGTGAATCCGGTGGTCCGTGGCGCGGTGCTCGCGGGCGCCGTTCTTTGCCTGGATCTCGCCGTATTGACTCAGTCGCGTGGGGCTGTGGTGGCGATGATAGCCTCGATGCCCGTCTATTTCCTGCTCTCCGGGCAGCGGCTACGTGGGCTTGCGGCCATGGGCGCCATTGCCGCCGCCGTGGCGGTGGCCTTTCCGGGGCTAAACGGGGTGTACCTGGCGTCATCGAACGCGGTGGACGCGACCGTGGCGCTAGAGCAGGTGCTCCCTGTGGTATGGATTGGCGCGGCTGGCGTCGGCCTCTACGGCCTCTGTTGGGGGCTCGTGGATCGCAGGTTCAGGCTCCCCGCCAGGGTAGTTCGCGTCGTGGGAGGGCTCGTGCTGGCCGTTTGCCTCGTCGGCTTCACGGCCGGCGCGACGATCCTCGTGGAGCGCGGCGATCCTGTGGACCTGGCGCAACAGAAGTGGGAGGCGTTCAAGACAAACGACACGACCGGACAGAAGCAGAGCCGCTACCTGAGTACCTCCGGCACAGGACGCTACACGCTCTGGCGCGTGGCGTTGGAGGATTTCGAGGCCCACCCGATACTCGGCGTCGGCACGCAAAATTACGAGGCGACCTACTACCAGCTGCGAGAAAGAGCATTGGGGTTCGCTCGCCAGCCGCATTCGCTGCCGCTAGAGGTGCTGAGCGAGCGTGGCCTGGTTGGAGGGGTGCTGTTCTTCGGTTTCTTGTCCGCTTGCCTGGCCGCTGCTCTCTGGGAACGGTTCAGGAACCTGCGCTCGGAGGGCAAAGCGCAGGTCGGCGCGCTGATGGCGGCGGTAACCTACTGGTTCGTGCACTCTAGCGCCGAATGGTTCTGGCAGATGCCGGCAGTAACGTTGATCGCGATCGCCTACCTGGCCATGCTGGTGTCGCCCTGGAGGGTCGATGCCGCACCCGAACCGCTTCGATGGCCGCTGCGCGCGGGCGGCGTCGGCGTCGCGGCGCTGGCGTTGTTGATCATCGCTCCCCCTTATCTCGCCGACCGCAACCTGGCACGCAGCTACGCGGTTGCCGATCCAAAACCAGCTTTCGCAGCGGTGGAGCGTGCGCAAGGGTACAATCCCCTCGACCCACGCCTCCCGCAACGCGAAGCCGAGCTGGCGGTGCAAGCGGGGAAGGAGGACCGTGCGGAGGACGCCTACAAGCAAGCGATTCGGCTCAACCCCCGACACTACGCGCCTTACGCCTTCCTGGCAGAGTTCTACCAGGAGAACGGCCGATCCAAAGAAGCCCTGAGGTACTACCAAAAGGCCATCAACCTGAACCCGATGGACAGCAAGCTGAAGCAGAAGTTCAACCGGTTGGACCGTTGACCTTGGTGAGCCTGCGGTGTCTGTAGCGACCAGGGTCTCCTTGCTCGCTGTCCTGGCGGCGCTCAGCGGCGTGGGCATCGTTTACGCGCCGGTGTGGGCCTATACCGCTGTGGGGATCACCTTCGCCGGAGGCTTATGGTTGGCGACCAGGAGCAAGCGGCCGTCCTCCACGGTCCCCGAGGTTGTCGGAGATGCGGAGGAGAGAAGCAAGCCCCGACACACGCTGACCACCAAGCTTGCGTCGGGTTTCTTGCTCCTGTGGTGGTTGGCCACGATAGCTCCTATGGTCCTCTATTATCCGCGAGAGGACGTGCTCAGGGCTGCCCAAGTCACTGTCGGTGGATCGATGCGAGTCCAGATATTGCTCATCTCCTTCGGGCTCGTCGGGGCTCTTTTCTTGCCCCAAGCGATAAAGCGCTTTGATCCGGCGTTCCGGTGGGTTGCGGCCCTGTGGATTTTGCACCTGGGCTGGATCTCGGTCAGTTTCTTCTGGAGCATCTACCCGCCGCTCACCTTCCGTAACGCGATCGCTTTTGGCTTGTTGTCTGTCGGTAGCTTCGGCTGGGGTGCCGGTTTCTACGGTAGCCTTCCGGACGGCAGGCCTCTCTTTGTGCGACACGTTGTCCTGGCCGGCATCCTCTCGGCGCTGGTGGTTCTCATACCTTTGCCTCTGCATTGGGAACAGTATGATCTCCTGGATCCGTCCAAACGTTTGGACATAGGCGGCGGCTTTCCCACGTACGTGGTGCGTCCCGTGATTTGCGCCTTGCTGCTCCTCGTCGCGGCCGCCATGCTGCATGTTCGCGACTGGCGAAGCCGCGACTGGTTCTGGGTTGCGGTCCTCATATTGCCCCTGCTGGTGCTCAAGTCGCGGGGCCCGGTGTTGTATGCGGTCCTGGCGCTCGTCGTGTTCTATCTGTTCTTCAAGGTACGCGTGCAGGACAGGATTTTGCAGACCGGGCTGTTGCTCGTGATCGGCTTTGGCGCCTACCTCTATGGCTCCGAGGGTGTCTACGACCTGCTCCTCCCATACCTGACCCGAGGCGACGCCGAGAGCACCATGTCCTTGACGGGTAGGGTACCGCTCTGGGAGATAGTGACCTCGGAGATCGCAAACCAACCCTGGGTAGGCGTGGGCTTCGCGGCTTTCTGGAACCCGGACAATATTCCTTGGGTGGAACAGCTTACGGGGTGGCCAGTGGTATCTGCCCACAATGGGTACCTGGACATAATGCTCGGCACGGGGGCTATTGGGCTAGGCATCCTTCTAGCGTTCTGCCTTTACACGATGGTGTTCGTGTTGGGGCGGGCGCGGCGGGGAGATCCATTGGGATGGCTGGTCTTCCTGATATTGGTCTTCTATCTGCTACA
Organism: uncultured Rubrobacteraceae bacterium; assembly: GCA_963800975.1. Classification (GTDB taxonomy): domain Bacteria; phylum Actinomycetota; class Rubrobacteria; order Rubrobacterales; family Rubrobacteraceae; genus JALYGY01. The sequence goes on from CAWDDB010000012.1 coordinate 310,532, forward strand.
GAACCTGACCGTTAGCGTGTTTCCCGAGTTCCTCGACGTTCCACTCATAGTGATCCTGGCGATGCTCGGGTTGATGGCCAGCAGCCCGAAAGCGAACCCCCAAGTCCCACGGACGGAGCCGGACGCGGCCATCGAACCCGTTGCTTCAGTGCGCTGAGGTTCCCGTCTGGGTGCCCGGGGTTGGGCGACGCAGGCCTCGTCTGTTGTGAGATACTCGATACACGAGCCACGCGAACAGATCCAGCGGGATGTGCCAGGTGACGTGGGACCGTAATCGATAGCGGGAGGCTGTCATGAACGCGAGCAACGCAGGATGGCCGAAAATCTCGGTGGTGACGCCGTCTTTCAACCAGGGTCGCTACATCGAAGCGACGATCAAGAGTGTGCTAGACCAGGAGTACCCGAACCTGGAATACATAGTGATGGATGGCGGATCAAGCGACGACACCGTGGAGATAATCGAGAGGTACTCGGAGCACATCTCGTACTGGGTTAGCGAGCCCGACGAGGGCCAGACCGATGCGCTCATAAAGGGCTTCGACCGGTCGACCGGCGAGATCATGTGCTGGCTGTGCTCAGACGACCTCTTCGAAGAGAAGACGTTGCAGGAGGTTGCGGAAACCTTCGTCGAACACCCCGACTGGCAGATGGTGTACGGCGACAGCTTCTGGATCGACGCCGATAGCCGGCCCATCGGGTTCAAGAAGGAGATCGGCTTTAGCCGCTTTATCTGGATGTACAACTACAACTACATTCCGCAGCCTTCCACGTTCTGGCGCCGAGGCATCTACGAACAGGTGGGCGGACTCGATCCTCGGATGAAGCTGGCCATGGACGGTGATCTCTGGGCTCGCTTCGCCGAGCATACCGAGCCGCACCACGTCCCCCGGTCCTGGTCTCGCATGCGTTTTTACCCGGAGCAGAAGAACGTGCGCTTGCGCTCCACTAGCGACGAGGAAGACGCCCTGATCCGAAGCCGCTACCTGCCCGACGAGCCATGGTGGCTCCGCCGCCTGAAGAGGTTCGCCGCCAAGGGTTTGCGAACTACTCTGAGGCTGGCTCGCCGCGCTTACACTTAGGTGCCCGCGGGTCGATCGCCCCGCGCAGGGAGCGACCGGGTCGCCTCGACCAACCGACGACGCCGCACGAGGCCATCCCCTACGCGCTGAATTGGCCCTGGCTTCGCGTCCTCGCCCTGCTGAGACTCGACGTGGACGGGGTAGAGTAGTTTGTCTGAGCCAGGATCCCTGGTCTAGAATGTGGTGGTGCTCTCCGAAGGCATTTCGCTTCAGAAATGTGCCGTTAGGGGGACGTGGTTCCGCGATCACGATCCTAGGCTATGTCGGTCGTAGCAGCAAAGCATAGAGGTACGAACGCATGATCAAACGCAACGCTAGAGTCCTCACGGTCGTTACGCTCATGGCGGCTGTGGCAACGGCGGCTGGTGCGGCGACGGTTACAAAATCGATGCTCGTGGGCGAAAGGTAACGGTCTGAGGGATGGTTCAGCGGCGCAGGCTTTGGGTGCCGATCATAGCGAGCCTTGGCTTGGTCATCTTGCTGGCGGGCGTCGCCTTCGGAGTACCGCGCTCGTACAAGCCGGACATCCGGTGCCCACAAGGGCCCACCGCTTCGAAAACCCAGAGCAAGCTGTGGTTCAACGATGGCAACTGGTGGGGAGTGCTCTTCGACGGTTCCTCCGAGGACTACCGTATTTTTCGCTACGACCGGGCAAACGACGCCTGGAGCGACGCCGGCACGCTCGTAGACGAGCGCAACGCCTCCAGGGCCGACGTCCTCTGGGACGACGGCCATCTTTACGTGGTCAGCGCCGGGACGGAGGCCGGCCTGGAAGAACACGGCGCCCGTTTCCTGCGCTACAGCTACGAGCCCTCCACCCAGAAGTACACCCTTGACAAGGGGTTTCCGGTGGAGATCGCCGAAGGGGGCAGTGAGGCCATCTCGGTCGCCAGGGATACCACGGGCCAGCTCTGGGCCACCTACACCCAGACCGAGACCGAGGAGACGCGGCGGGTCTACGTGACCCACACCGTGGGCGGGGACGACGCGCGTTGGGTCGAGCCGTTCGTCCCGCCGCTCCGGGGCACGACCGTGAGCCCCGACGACGTCTCGGGGATCGTCGCCTTCGGCTCCCAGATCGGTCTGGCGTGGGGCAACCAGTACGACGCGGGCGGCAAGTCGGGCTACTACTTCGCCACCCACGACGATGGGGAGCCCGACGACGAGTGGCGGCCCGACGGCATCGTCAAGGGGGCGGGCTGGTCCAACGACCACCTCAACCTCAAGGCCGACTCGGAGGGGCGCGTGTACGTGGCGCTGAAGACCAGGCGCGACCGCGTGAACCGGGAGCTGGGCGCGCCGTACAGCATGCTGTGGGTGCGCGACCAGGGAGGCGACTGGACCAGCCACGTCTTCGGCACGGTGGAGGACGCCCACACCCGCTCGGTGGTGCTCATAGACGAGGAGCAGCGCCAGCTGTACATGTTCGCCTCGGCCCCCACCTGCTCAGGCGGCGAGGTCTACTACAAGGAAACCTCCCTGGACGATGTCTCCTTCGAGGAAGGACGCGGGGTCCTGTTCATGCAGAGTGCCGACGGGACGCCCATCGGAGATGCCGCCTCGACCAAGCAGAACATCGACGAGACCACGGGCGGCCTGGTCGTGGCCTCCAACAAGGCCCGCGACTACTACTACAATGTGATCGATCCCCGCGAGCAGGAGAAGGTGTTCCCCGACGGGGCCCGTGTGCCGACGGAAGAGGGAGGATGATCCCGTTGTCCTGGGCACTACTTTCGTTGCCGAGTCCATCCTCGCCGGTCGTCTTCGAGGCCGGGCCGCTGGCGCTCTCTTACCACGGGCTGTTTATCGTGCTGGGCATCATCGTCGGCACCTGGCTAACCGGGCGCGAGCTATCCCGCAAGGGCCTGGACCCGGCCCTCGCGCTCGGCTTGCTGTTCTTCGTCGTCCCCCTCGGCTTCGTCGGGGCGCGCGCCTACCACGTCCTCACCGAGCCCGACCGGTACTTCGACGGACCGCTGGCGGCGTTCTTCAGGGTCTGGCTCGGGGGATTCGGGATCTACGGCGCGGTGGCTGGAGGCTTCTTGGGCCTCGTCCTCTTCGGCCTCTACCGCGGCGTCAGCCCGCTTGTGCTCGCCGACGCCGCCGCGCCTGGGCTGATCCTGGCCCAGGCCATTGGCCGCTGGGGCAACTACTTCAACCAGGAGCTCTTCGGAAGGCCCTCAGACCTGCCGTGGGCTATCTATATCGCACCACAAAACAGGCTCGTGGAATTCGCCGACGTCACGTCCTTCCACCCGACCTTCCTCTACGAGTCGATCTGGAACCTGCTGGTGTGCGTGGTGCTCCTTTGGATAGCCCGCCGCTTCGCGGGCTGGCTCAGGGACGGGGACGTTTTTCTGCTCTACTTGAGCCTCTACTCGGTGGGACGCTTCTTCGTCGAGACGCTGCGCGTGGACGAGTCGTTCCTGATCGGGGATTCCTTACGGGGCAATCTCATCGTCAGCGGCGTCCTTGCCGTAGGCTGCGCCATGATCCTGCTCCTAAGGCACGCCCGCAAGAGCCGAACCGACACGAAATCTGGTTGATCCGACCGCACCGCCAACACCATCGGGTTCTCGAACCCGAAACGCCGTAGCCTACCCGCACTTTCGCGCCATCCCGCCCGCGGGCTTTCTCCCTTCATCAACCACAGGGGGCGAAGGTCAAACGCCTCTCGGGGGCTCGCGGTAACGAGCAACTGCCAGGCAATGGGAAAGATATGCCACTTGGCGGATGTGTTGGACGTAGCGAGACGCTTATCATTTCTTCATGAGTACGACGAGGTTGGCTTGCCTTCCTGGCCTAGCCTCACCAGATGAGGAGAGCGGTACATGAGAAGTATGAGGAGAAGTCTCTCGGTGCTGTGCACGGGGCTAATAATGGCCGCGGCGGTTGTGGCGTCGGCTATCCTCGTGGCCTCGCCCGCACACGCCGCGGTCGGCCTGCGTGAGCGGGCCGCCCCCAATGCGTGGATGACCAACGGCATAGTCTACGCCTCCGCCCTCTCCGAGGACGGAGAGACCCTCTACGTCGGCGGCAAGTTCTCCTCCGTGCGGGAGAATCCCACCGGCTCCGGAGGCGAGACCCTCGCCGTCACCAACGTGGCGGCCATGGACGTCGATACGGGGCTTCCCGTAGGGACGTGGAAGCCAGCCGTGACCAGCGACGACGGCACCCACCCGGCGGTGCGCGCCCTGGCCGCCAAGGACGGCAAGGTATACATCGGCGGGAACTTTACGACCGTTGACGACCAGCCGAGGCGCAACCTCGCCGCCGTCTCCGACGCCGCCTCCGCCACGCCCGGGGCGCTTGACGCTTACTTCGGCCCGAATATCGGCAACAACACCTCCACCGTCTACACCCTGCTGCCCAACGGCGACGCCACCACGCCCGCAACCAAGCTTTACGTGGGCGGGCAGTTCGGCTCCGTCAACGGCGTGAGCCGCGGCAACCTGGCCGCCCTCTCCCTGCCCTCCGGAGCCCTCGACGCCAGCTGGAGGGGGCGCACCAACGCGGTGGTGCGCGAGCTGGAGTTCGGGCCCAACAACGACGGCACCATCTTCGCCGTGGGGCGCTTCAATGCGGTTAGCTCGGGCACCAGCGGCAACTTCGCGCGTCAGAGCGTTGCCCGTTTCGACGCGGCGACGAGCGCCGTGCACCCTTGGGCGATACCCCCCGGAGAGATCACGATCGATCCCAGCCGCGACAACCAAATGACCTGCTGGACCATGACCGTAACGCCGACGCGCCTGTTCGTCGGGTGCGGGCTGCAGTCGAACTTCGTCTCCGCGCACCGGCTCAATAACGGGGACGCTGGCAGCCAGCTGTGGCGAAGTCGCTTCAGCGGCAACCCGCAGACGTCGGAGATGAACGCTGACGGCTCGCGGCTGATCGTGGGCGGGCACTTCGGCCTCAACCCTGTCAACCAACGGGTTTGCGGCAACAGGCAGCTCAAGGGCCTCGTCTCCCTCAAACCGACCACCGGCGAGATAGACTGCACCTGGATCCCTACGCTCGACCAGGAGACGCGGCCCGCATACGACGGGGCGTGGACGATGCAGACGATCGGCAAGTACGTGTGGGTCGGGGGCAAGTTCGTTGCGGTCTCCGGTGAGCCACGGACCAACCTCGCCCGCTTCTCCACCATCGTGCAGCGTCGTCGCTAACCGACCGAACTCGCCTTCGTCGAGTCTGCTTTGCGGTCCGATCTCGGAGGACGAGCAGGCATGTTGGCGGTTCGCCGTGGGGGTGGGGCGGGTCTTCCCGGAGACTCGACTAGAGGAGCGGACGGGAACGCCTCCCTAGAAGATTCAGCTGTACCAGGTCGTCTAGCCTGAGAAGCTTAGACGCCGAGCGACAACGAGTCTACAGGATGCTCGGGCGAGGTCGCGGTCGCACCGGACTAGTTGCCGGAGTCAAGCGCGGGTGTTAGAAGTGTTTGCAGGATGGAAACCCCGCTACCAAGCCACCGCGCAAGAGACCGCTCGTGCGGATCCCAGGTACCAAAGTCGACAAGCGCATAAAAACGCCAAGACCCCCGGCGACGGCCCGCTTAGCCCTCAGGAAGAGCGTTTCGCTCGTCGTGTTCGTCCTCGCCTTGGTGACCACGGTCGGCTGCGGGTCGGATAACGCGGCCCCAGAGACCAACGCCCCAGGGATGGACGCCACCGGCTCAACGCTCGTCGGCGCGGGAGACATCGCCGAGTGTAGCAGCAGAGCCGATGCAGCAACGGCCGAAGTGGTCGACGGTATCCAGGGCACGGTGGTTGCCTTGGGCGACGAGGCTTACCCTCGAGGCACGGCCGAGGAGTTCGCCGACTGTTACGGTCCCACCTGGGGTCGTTTCAAGGAGCGCACCAAGCCGGTGCCCGGCAACCACGAGTACCTCACACCGGGGGCATCGGGCTACTACGGCTACTTCGGAGACGCCGCGGGCGACCCAGCCGAGGGTTACTACTCCTACGACCAGGGCGACTGGCACGTTGTCGCCCTGAACAGCAACTGCGAACAGATCGGGGGCTGCGGCGTATCGTCGCCCCAGCTCCGATGGCTAAAGGAGGACCTCGCCGCTGACGACGCGAGATGCACCCTAGCCTACTTCCACCACCCGCGCTTCACCTCCGGGAAGTACCGCCCCGGCTTCCCGGAGGTAGGGCCGCTCTGGGAGGCGCTCTATGAAGCGAACGCGGATGTAGTCCTCTCCGCTCACGACCACAATTACCAGCGCTTCGTGCCCCAGGACCCGGCAGGGCGAGCGGACCCTGGACGGGGCGTCCGTCAGTTTGTCGTGGGCACCGGCGGCGCGGAGTTGCTCTACGAGATCGAGGCTCCCGTGAAGAACGTTGCGGCCTACACCGACGACACCTACGGGGTGTTAATGCTCGGCCTGCATCCGGAGGGCTACGAGTGGCGGTTCGTCGGCGTGAAGTGGTGGCTAGTCGACGTGAGGTGGTGGTTTGCCGGAGCGATGGGTAGCGACTTTAGTGACTCTGGTAGCGCTCGGTGCCACTAACGGGCTCCAAAGCATCGAACAGGTTATCCTGTTGACGGGAACCATGCCGAAATATGTCATCCGGCACAGGCAAAGAACGGCGTCGGGCGGCATAGTTAGGGTAGAAGTACTTGGCGCCATCCGTAGCAACGAAAAAGGTTAGCCGCGCCCGCGTTATGATCAAATAGACCGGAAGGAAGTTGGATCCAAACATGGTAGGGCAGAGAAGAGCCGCGGCCCAACCGGGGGTTCTCCGCGGACGCCCGGTGTTGCGGCGTACGCGCAAGGATCGGTTTTCGGGTTTACCCTCGCCAGGTTTCGAGGGAGTGGGGCTGTCGGCCAGGACTGCGAGTTGGTTGAGCTTATGACGATGCCGAACTTCTTCGTAGTGGGGGCCCAGAAGGCGGGAACGACCTCGCTGTACCATTACCTTGAGCAGCACCCCGAGGTCTACATGAGCCCCGCGAAGGAACCCTTGTTCTTCAACTATGAGATCGATCCATCCGGTAAGGCCGTGCGAGAGAAGTTTGGTAGGGCTGGCCTTGCGCGCAACCCCAGGTTCGCCGACATCGAGGCGTACCGGTCGCTCTTCGATGGAGTTAGGGGCGAGATGGCGATAGGCGAGGCCTCAACGCTCTACATCTACGCTCCGGGCACCGCCGAACGCATAAAGCGCTACGCACCGGAGGCCAAGATCGTCGCGATCCTCCGCAATCCCGCCGAAAGGGCCTACTCCGCCTTTCTGTATGCCGTGCGGATCGGTGTAGAACCGCTCACCGACTTCGCGCAAGCTCTTCGGGAGGAGGAGGAGCGCATCCAGAACAATTGGCACTACGTCTACCGCTACCGCGACAGGGGCTTCTACTACAGGCAGCTCAAGGCCTATCATGAGGTGTTCGGACCCGAGAAGGTTGGGGTTTGGCTTTACGAGGACCTCAAGAAGGATCCTCAGAGCGTCTCGAGTAGCATCTTCCGTTTTCTGGGAGTCGACGACTCCTTCGTCCCTGACACCTCCTCAAGGTATAACCCCGCCAGCGTTCCCAAGAACGGCGTGTCGCGTACCGTGATAAGAGGCATGAACGCGGCCTTCCCCGTGCTCAAGCAGGTTTTCCCGTCCTCGTCGGTCCGCATACGCGACAACTGGGATTACAAAATGCGGCAGCTTGTAAACAGCCGGATCCTCACCGAAGTTGCACCACCCTTGAACCCGGATCTGCGTGAGGAGTTGATCGAAGGCTACATCGAGGACATCGCGAAGCTCCACGGTCTTCTCGGGCGAGACCTATCGGTATGGCTGAGATGAGAGCCACCCCCGAGCTTGTGGCAGCGGGCGTGAGGTGAAGCACAGGCGTGGGTAGCCAATGGTCCGTACGCTAACTTGATCAGGGTTACGCGCGGTGCAGCAATGCTCCCACCGCGGTGCCTACAAGAACGTGGCTCAGGCCTCGCTCACCTCTGCCTCCGAGACCCTCCCGCTCTCGCCGGCCGTTGCCCTTAGGTACACGGGACCGAAACCTCCTCACACATGTCGAAGCCGCCGGCGCGGTCCTCGGCCACTTTTGCCCTTGCTACACTGCAAGAGTGTTGTAGGGACGTCGGGAGATCGTGCCACCGCGAATCGGTCACTATCGACAAGTCGAACAAGCACGGCGGCGATCGGGAGGCGGTAGTACAACTACGATGCTGTACGCGCAGCTCATCCAATGACAGGAATACGATGAAAGTCTTGTTGGTTCACAACCACTACCAGCAGCCAGGCGGCGAAGATCAGGTATTCCGGGAAGAGGGCGACCTGCTGGAGGCGCACGGGAACGAGGTGGTGCGCTACCGCGCGCACAACGACCAGGTGGCCGACATGGGTCGTGTGGCGTTGGCCAGGGACACGCTGTGGAACAGCGCCGCGCGTCGTGAGCTCGAGGCCCTTATCCGCCGCGAACGGCCCAGCATTGTGCACTTCCACAACACCTTCCCCCTGATCTCTCCGGCCGGCTACTACGCGGCCAGGGCCGCGGGAGTACCGGTAGTACAGACGTTGCACAACTACCGCCTGCTGTGCCCCAACGCCCTCTTCTACCGGGACGGCCGGCCGTGCGAGGATTGCATGGGCAAAGCGGTCACGTGGCCCGGCGTGCTTCACGCGTGTTACCGGGGAAGCCGATCGGCCAGCGCGCTCGTGACGACGATGCTCGCCACCCACCGCGCGTTGCGCACCTGGGTAGGTATGGTAGACGCGTACGTGGCGCTCACCGAGTTCGCCAGGCGCAAGTTTGTCGAGGGTGGTTTGCCGGCTGCGAACATGGTGGTCAAACCCAACTTCGTTCATCCAGATCCCGGCCCGGGAGCGGGTCGCGGCGGTTACGCCCTGTTCGTGGGCAGACTCTCTCCCGAGAAGGGGGTGGGCACGTTGCTCGAGGCGTGGGAGCGTCTGGGGAGGCGTATCCCCCTCAAGGTCGTAGGAGACGGACCGCTGGTGGAGCAGGTGATCTCGTCTGCCGGTAGGCAGCCGGGCGTGGAGTACCTGGGGTACAGGTCGCCGGGAGAGGTGCACGCCCTAATGCGGGACGCCAGCATGCTCGTGTTTCCTTCCGAGTGGTACGAGACCTTTGGCCGCGTGGCGGCAGAGGCGTTCGCGGCGGCCACCCCCGTGGTCGCGGCGGACATCGGTGCGATCGCCGAGCTGGTGGAAGAAGGCCGCACCGGGCTCCGTTTCCGCCCAGGAGACCCGACGCATCTGGCCGCGCAGGTGGAGTGGTTGTTGTCCCACCCGGAGGAGCACAAACGGATGCGTAGGGAGGCTAGATCCGAGTTCGAGGCCAGGTACACGGCCGACAGAAACTACGGGATGTTGATGGAGATCTACGGGCGAACCCTGGAGCGCGCCGGGGCGCCGGCACGGACCTAGAATAACTGCGTCCAGGGATCTACGCGGAGCGATTCTCGCTCAGGGAGCCGGGGTTAGCTTCCTCGTAGCCGAGCTCGGCCAGCAGTGGCCCGGCCACCTCCTCCGCAGCCCGCTCGTGCTCGGTGGCGAACTCCTCCCGCCATCCACCTATCATTCCGCGCCTGAACGTCTGCCCCGACCCGAAGATCTCCTCCCCGACCCGCGCAAGCGTCGCCTCGTCCGCCTCGACCCCCACGTGCTCGGCCACAGCCCTCACAGCCCCCACCTGGGCTACCTCGCTACCCCCGCCTCTAGGCCCCACCAGGTCCTCGAACCTCACCACCACGCTCCCCCCGTCCTCGGCCCACCCGGAGAACCTGCGGTAGCGCTCGTCCAGGGAGAGCATCCTCCGCTCACCAAGCTCACCGCCCCGGATGCACAGCATGAGACGCTCGCTGTCGGAGGGCAGCCCCATAAACGCCTCGTGGATAGGGTGCTTTTTCAGGCGCTTGATGTAGTGGAGCTGGGAGACGGCGACGTCGCGGGGATCTCGCAGGATGCACACGGTCCTCATGCCCTTCTCCCTAAAGAGGGAGGCAAGCTCCGGGGAGTAGAGGCAGTGGGCGGTGACGAAGCGGCCTTCGGGGACGAAGGAGAGGCGCCTAGAGAGCCAGCGGCGGCTCACCTGCTTGGGAAAGTCAACGCCGACCGTGACCTTCTCCTTGCCGCCTCCTCGCACGAGTTTACGGGCCGGAGGGAACAGGCCACCCTCCAGCAGGTACGAGCTTATGCCCATCACGTCCTCCGGCTTGCGGAGGCCCATAAGGGCTCTCAGGCGTCGACTGATCAGAGGAAACTGGTCGTCCCCCACGGGGTGCGGCCTGATCCCCCCGAAATTGATAAGCTCGACCCCAAGCAGCATGAGCACGCGATCCAGGAGGTGGGTGCCGCTCTTGGGGATGGAGTTGGCAACGTACTTCACCCGACGATCCCTCTACTAGAGACGGGGGAGTCCAAAGCTTCCGTCACCAACATACGCATCATCGCGCACAGCCTCCTGCAATAACTCGGGTAGCACGATTATTCTACCTCCGCATCTTAAGCGGCGACAGAGCTAGGGTCATCGGCCGTTCGGCATATCTTGCGCTCGGTGGCTCAAGGCCCCCGTGCCAGATGGCGGATAGCCAGCGGCTTGAGCCGAGTACCGCATGGGTTTACCCGCTGTCACCACGGGCGGTAGGTAGGGGCCGAGAAACAACCCGGGCCCTTGGCCGGCGGGCTCCGGTTTCAGGGCTTAAAGCGACCCGGCAGGGGGACTTCCCAACTCGGGCGTGCTCGCTTTGGCGCCGAAATGGCGTAAGCCCAGTAGCTGCAACAGGAAGAGACCCACGAACCTCGGGTTATGTCTGAGGTAGCGCTTCCACAAGCGACGAGGTTCCATCGCCAGCCTGAACGCCCACTCCAAGCCCGCGGCCTGCAACCAGCGCGGTGCCTGACGGACGCGGCCAGCGTGGAAATCGAACGCCGCTCCGACCCCCAGCATTACGGCAGGGATACGGTTCTTGTGCTCGGCCATCCACTTCTCCTGCTTGGGACAGCCGATCCCGACGAAAAGGATGCGCGCCCCCGAAGCCTTGATCTCCTGGGTCACCGCTTCGTCTTCCTCGGGGGTCAGAGGCCTGAACGGTGGCGCGATCTTGCAGGCCACCTTCAGGTCGGGGTAGCGTGTCTTCAGCACCTGATGCAGTGCCTCCAGTGACTCGGGAGTCCCGCCGTAGAGCCCGATCGGCACGTCTTCGCGCGCTGCCAGCTCCAGCACGTGCGGCATCAGCTCGGGTCCGTACACCCGAGACGCGTCGCTCACCCCCTGCGCCTTGAGCGCCCATACCAGGGGCATCCCGTCCGGCGTGACCAGGTCTGCACCATCAACCGTTCGCTGGAAAGTCTCGGAGTCGAACGCCTCCATGACCATGTGCACGGTCGCCACGCAGACGTAGGCCGAACGCCCTTCGCTCGCCCACCGCAGCACGCGCCGGCTAGCGTCGTCGTAAGAGGTAGCGTCCACCCGCATACTCAGCACATCTCGCGAGGCCAAACTCATGCCCACCTTCAGCTCCTAACGGCTCACAAACGGGACCCTGGCCCCGTCCGCGTCACCCGCCCTCGTGACACCAAGCTCGATCTCCTGATGTCGCACAAGGAAGATCTAGCTTCACTTTCCGATACTAGAATCTGCCGAAGCGCCGCACATGGGCCAACCGGCACATTCTGGGCCGATCGGGCGCCCAACCGTCTCGACGTTCTTGGCTTCGAGTTCGCTTACGAGGCCGCGATCTCACGTGCCGCGTATTCGCCGGTTTGTAGCCGATCCGCACGAAAATGTGCCACGTGACCCATGCGGCCACGTCAGGCTGTTGTTTAACATCTCTGTAACGCAGGAATGCGAGAAGAATGGACAAGGAGAGCGGATAAACGTGGAGAGCCTCGCAAACGGTAAGGGCGTAGACCGCCCACCCACGGAGTCTGTCAAGCCCCTGTCCGAGGGCGCCATGGCCATGCTCTCGGAAGCGGCCAGCCACAGCACCAACCTGTGGCTCGGCTCCTCCGTACGGCGTCCGCTCCGGATCCTGATCATGGCGACGATAGACGCCTTCGCCCTCCTCCTGGGGCTCGCGCTCGCGGGTTACCTGACGGAGGGGGGGAGTCGGGCGGTCGAATTGATGGGCTTTGCGCCCGTCTTCGTGGCGGTATGGCTCTGCATCTTCGCCGCCTGGGATCTCTACGACCGATCGCAAAGGAAGAACCTCGTGAGGCGGCTCGCGGCCATCTTGTCGGGCATGGGACTGCTCGCCGTAGGATCGGTCATGTACCCGCAGAGCGGATTCTCCCTGAAGGAGATCCTGCTCGGGACCGTGCTCATCATGCTCCTGGAAGGCGGGTTGCAGTCCCTGCACAAGCTAGGAAGCGGTTTCGTCTATCGGCACGGGTTGGGCTTGATCCCGACCCTCATAATCGGCGAGGACAACGAGCGCGCCGGGGTACGCCGGGCGATGGAGGAGAATCCGGGCGCTTACGCCTGTGTTGGCGAGCTGAACACCAGCGTCGGAGCCATCGATTTGCCCTTCATGCGCCGGGTGCTGGACCAAACGCAGGCCCGGAACGTCATTCTGGCTGCCGGAGCGGAGCGCCTGCCGCGCGATCGGTTCCGGGACATCTTGCATTCTATGCGGCTGCGCAACGTGAGCGTAAAGCTGGTCCGTGGCGCGAGCGACTTGATCGGCGGCGGCTCGACGACTTTGCAAGAGGACATAGGCGTCCTGCTCCTGGACATCAGCTCCCCCAGGCTGGACAGCCCACAATGGCTTCTGAAAAGGACGATGGACATAGTGGGGTCCCTCGGGGGACTCCTGGTCCTCTCGCCGCTCCTGATAACGGTGGCCATCCTGATCAAGGTCACCTCCCCGGGTCCGGCCTTTTTCCGGCAGAAGCGGGTCGGGTCTGACGAGAAGGTCTTTACGTGCTACAAGTTCCGCTCGATGTACGCCGACGCCGAACGGCGGCAGGCGGAGCTCGAGGCCCGGAACGAGGCGGGCGATGTGATCTTCAAGATCAAGAACGATCCGCGCATCACGCCTATCGGACGATTCATCCGGAGCACGAGCATAGACGAGCTACCCCAGCTCATCAACGTACTGAAGGGGGAGATGAGCCTGGTCGGGCCGCGCCCCCTGCCCATTCGAGACTTCGAGCGCATGGGCGAGCTCCAGAGAAAGCGTCTCGGGATCGTGCCGGGGATGACCGGCATCTGGCAGGTCAGTGGCCGCAGCGATGTCTCTTTCGAAGAGATGCTGAGCCTGGACCTGCGCTACATAGAGAGCTGGTCGCTCGCCCTGGATGTTAGTATTCTTCTCCAAACGCTCAAGGTGGTCCTGCGCCGAGACGGCGCGCGCTGACCTTGGGCCGTGGTGGGGCGGCGTCTGGGTTTGGAGAAAAGGAAAAACGGCACCTTGGAACGCTTTCACGTTGAGGTAGTAGGGGCTGGTTACGTGGGCCTCGTAACCGGGGTGTGCTTGGCCCACATCGGGCACAGGGTAACCCTGGTGGACGTCAACGAGGAGCGGGTCGCCGCCCTCGAACGAGGAGAGGTGCCGGTCTACGAGCCGGGGCTCCAGGGTTTTCTGGCAAAGGGCGCGGAGCGCCTGCGATTCACCACGGAGGTAGCCTCTGGCGTACGGGAGGCTGACGTCATCTTCGTGTGCGTGAACACGCCGCAGGGAGACGAAGGCTCCGCGGACCTCTCGAGCGTCGCGTCGGTCGCGCGCGGTGTGGGCAGGGCCCTGGCGCGGGCTGGCAGGAAGTCACCCCTGGTCGTGGTCAACAAGAGCACGGTGCCGGTGGGCAGCGGCGACTACGTCTCCATGCTCATCCGGGAAGGGATCGAGGAGGCCGTCGGTGGGGAAGCAGACGGGAAAGGCGAGAACGGTTTCCTGGTGGTCTCCAACCCGGAGTTTTTGAGGGAGGGAAGCGCGCTATACGACTCCCTTTTCCCGGACAGGATCGTGGCCGGCTCCGACTCGAAGGAGGCGCTCGACGTCATGCGCGCCCTCTACACGCCCATCATCGAGCAGAGCTTCCCGACGGAGCTGGACCCGAGGCCCAAGGTGGCGGTGCCCTTCGTGACCACGGACCTGGCGAGCGCCGAGATGATCAAGTACGCCGCGAACGCCTTCCTGGCGACCAAGATCAGCTTCATCAACGAGGTCGCCAACCTCTGCGAGCTGGTCGGTGCGGACGTGACCAACGTCGCGACGGGCATCGGGCTCGACGAGCGCATCGGCTCCCGGTTTCTGACCGCCGGCATCGGCTGGGGCGGCTCGTGCTTCCCCAAGGACGTCTCGGCGCTGCGCGCGGCCGCCCGGGAGTACGAGCACGAAACCGCCCTGCTCGACGCGGCCGTCACGGTCAACGAGAGGCAGCGCAGGCGGGTGATCCTCAAGCTCCAGCGCGACCTGCACACCCTGAAGGGCAAGCGCATCGCCCTACTCGGGCTCTCCTTCAAGCCCAACACCGACGACCTGCGTGACGCCCCGAGCCTCGAGATAGCCCGCGTCCTCGACTCCCTGGGCGCCCGCGTCGTGGGCTACGACCCCGTGGCTGGCAAGGCCGCCGCGGCGGAGCTTCCCTTCCTCCGGGTCGTCTCCGACCCTTACGAGGCGCTCTCCGGGGCCCACGCGGCGGTCGTGGTCACGGAGTGGGAGGAGGTGCGGGAGCTGGACTGGGGGCGGGCGGCTTCCCTGATGATGAGGCCGCCCCTGGTCGTGGATGGCCGCAACGCCCTCGACCCCCAGGAGGTCAGGGGCGCCGGGGTGCGCTACAGAGGTTTCGGGCGTGGCTGAAGCCGGGGCCGGCAAGCCCCGGGCGCTGGTGACGGGTGGGGCCGGCTTCCTGGGCAGCCACCTCTGCGAGCGGCTACTGGCCGAGGGCTACCGTGTCATCTGCATGGACAACCTCAGGACGGGGTCGCTCGAGAACGTTGCTCACCTCGAGGGCGACGCGGACTTCGATTACGTGGACCACGACGTGACCACCTACGTGCACGTGATCGGGGAGCTCGACGAGGTCTACCACTTCGCGTCGCCCGCGAGCCCCAAGGACTTCCAGAGGATCCCGATCCCCATCCTCAAGGTGGGCGCCATCGGCACCTACAACGCCCTCGGCCTGGCCCTCGCCAAAGGGGCCCGCTTCATGCTCGCTTCCACCTCCGAGGTGTACGGCGACCCGCTCGTGCACCCCCAGACCGAAGACTACTGGGGCAACGTGAACCCCATCGGTATCCGGGGCGTCTACGACGAGGCCAAGCGCTACGCCGAGTCCATAACCATGGCCTACCGCAGGCACCACGGCGTCGACACGAGGATCGTGAGGATCTTCAACTCGTACGGTCCCCGGCTGCGTACCGACGACGGGCGCATGATCCCCAACTTCGTCGCCCAGGCGCTCGCGGGAAGGCCCCTCACCGTCTACGGCGACGGCTCCCAGACCAGGAGCGTGCAGTACGTCGACGACCTGGTCGAAGGCGTGGTGCGGCTCATGAGGAGCTCTGAGGGACGACCCGTAAATATCGGCAACCCGGTCGAGTACACGGTGCGCGAGATCGCCGAGCTGGTGATGGAGCTCTCGGGTGGCGGGGGCGGGCTCGTCTACGAAGCCTTACCCGCGGATGACCCGAAGCAACGCTGCCCGGACATAGGGCGTGCCAGGGAGGCTTTAGGCTGGGAGCCGCGCGTCGGGGCTCGCGAGGGCCTCGGAAAGACCCTCGAGTGGTTCGCGGGACGGGAGGCCTCTCCCGCGGGGCGCTGACGGACCGAATTATTCCTTTAGAATAGGCTGCTGCGCGGCCGCGGTTGGTGGCGCCGCGGACTCGAGGCCTGGCTACCTTCCGAGCGGAGGGAAGAGATGAACGTAGTGCTGGTTATCTTGGACAGTTTGAGGAGGGACCACGTCGGGGTTTACGGGGGCGACCGCGCGCGGACCCCGAGCCTCGACGCGCTCGCCCAGGACAGCTTGCGCTTCACGAGGGCCTACCCCGAGTCGCTCCCGACCCTCCCGGCGCGCAGGGCCATCCACACGGGCCTGAGGACCTGGCCTTTCAGGAACTGGGAGCCGCCCGAGGGGGAAGACTTCATGCCGGCCGGCTGGCAGCACATCCCGGAGGACCAGACCACCCTGTCGGAGGTGCTCCAGCTGCAGGAGGGCTTCAACACCGTCCTGCTCTCGGACACCCACCACCTCTTCAAGGCTTCGATGAACTTCCAGCGCGGGTTCAGGGTTTTCGACTGGGTCCGGGGCCAGGAGCGGGACCGCTACCGCCCGACGATGGGGGTATCGCAGGAGAGGGTGGACGAGATGACCGTCCCCGGTAACTCCCGCAGCATGCAGGACAAGGTCCGCCAGTACCTGGCCAACACGGCCGACAGGAGCGGGGAAGAAGACTGGTTCGCCCCGCGCGTCTTCGGCATGGCCTCCGATTTCTTGAAGAAGGCCGACGCGGGCCAGCCCTTTTTTCTGGTCGTCGACTGCTTCGACCCGCACGAGCCCTGGGACCCGCCCGACAGCTACGTCTCACTCTACGACAGCGGGTACGACGGCCCAGAGCCGACCGTGCCCGAGTACAGCGACGCTGGCTGGATCGACGAGCGCGAGCTCGAGCGGATGCGGGCGCTCTACGCCGCTGAGGTCACCATGACCGACCGGTGGTTCGGCCGCTTTGTCGAGACCCTGGACTCCTCTAGCTTCGCCCAGGAGACCCTGCTCGTAGTCCTCTCAGACCACGGCGTTGCCCTTGGCGAGCACGACGCCACGGGCAAGCCTTTCTGGGCGCTCTGGCCCGAGCTGACCGACATACCCTTCTTTGTCCGGGATCCCGGGGGCAGGGGCGCCGGGCAGGAGAGTGAGTACTTCGCCTCGACCCACGACGTGGCGCCAACGATCCTCGGCTTCCTCGACATAGAGCCGGAGGAGCCCATGGACGGGCAGGACCTCTCGGTCATCTTCGACGGGGACGAGCCCGAGGAGCGGGCGCACTTTACCCTCGGCTACGACGAGTACGCCTGGGCGCGCGACGACCGCTACGTCCTGGTGAGCCGCAACGACGGGGCGGACGCGAGGCTCTACGACCTGAGCGCGGACCCGGAGATGAACGAGGACGTGGCCGGCGCCAACCCGGACATCGTCAGACGGATGTTCGACGAGTACGTCGTCGGCGACGCAGACGGCCCGCTGCCGAGGTATTGAGTTGGTGCTGAGGGTCGTCTCGTTCGTGCTGCGGGCGAGCGTGGTGCTGTGCGTGGCCGGGGGTGTGCTGTGGGCGCTTTCTCCCATAGGCGTCCACCTCTCCCAGCTGAGGTTCCACACCCCGAACGTCTTCTGGAAGCTCTTCCCCTCGGCCCCGCTGCTGCTGCTGGCCGGCCTCGTCGGGCTGTACCTCTTCGCCCGGGAGCGCTCGGGATGGCTGCAGATGGCGGGCTTCTTGCTCGTGCTCGTCGGGCTGATCCTCGTCTTCGCGGGTGGCGTCGGCCAGTTCTGGCTCATGCTCGACGACCGCTACATCATGATGGCGCCGGCCTACCGAACCTTCAGGGGCGGTCTGATCGTGCTTGCCGTGGGGTCCATCGTTCTGGCGCTCGGCGCCGGCCGGGACCGGACGCTGCCCGTCTGGGGGATCGTGCCGTTCGCGATCGGGGCGTTGTGCGGCCTCGTCTCGTTCTCGTGGGAGATGGGCCGGTTCGGGGCGGTGCTCTGGATCCTGTTCGGCCTGGGGTGGGCCTGGCTCGGCTTCGCCGTCGTGGTCGAAGCGACGATCCGCTACCTGCGCCGCGTTCAGGAGACGTCCCCGGCCTCGACGCCGGGAGCCGGCGGGGAGGGCTCCGGGGAGCGACCCTCCGACGCGGCGGGCGACGCGCCCTCGGGGACGCCCGAGGTCGCCGCGACCGACGCGATAGGCGACTCGCGTGGCGACACCTACGTAGCCCGCGTCGCGCGCGGGGCGGGCATCAGCACCGCAGGGCAGGGGGTCGGGCGGGTCCTCGGCTACCTGACGCAGGTAATGATCGCGCGCCTGTTCGGGCCCGCGGCGTTCGGGCTGTACTCGCTCGGGGTCGCCGCCGTGAACGGCGCCCAGATCCTCGCCCGGTTCGGGATGGAGAACGGGGTGGTGCGCTACGTGGCCCACCACCAGGCCAGGGAGGACACCCCGCGGGTTCGCGGCACCATAATCCAGGCCATCGGGGTGACGCTCGCGCTGAGCTTCGTCCTCTCGGCCGTAATGTTCTTCGGGGCCGGGTTCGCCGCCGACTGGTACTACAACAAGCCCCTCATGGAGCCGGTCCTGAGGGCCTTCGCCGTGACGTTGCCCATCTTCACGTTCATGATGATGGTGCTTTGGGCCACCCAGGGCTTCCAGACCGTGACCTACGCCAGCTACGTGCAGCAGATGATACGCCCGGCGCTCTTCCTGGCGCTCGTCCCCGTCTTCTACTTCCTGGGGGCCGGGATCATCGGCACAGTGGCCGCCTACGGCGTCTCGATGCTCCTCGGGTCCCTGGTCGCGGTCTACTTCCTGAGGAAGCTCTTCCCGCCGCTCTTCGACAACAAGGTTCCGGCCAAGTTCGAGACAAAGGAGCTCTTCGCCGTCTCGGTCCCGATGAGCATCACGACCGGGGCGCAGTACCTCAACACGTGGTCGGCGGTCTGGATCATGGGAGCCTTCGCCTCGGCCGGGGCGGTGGGCATCTTCACCGCCGCGGCCCGCACCGCGACGCTCTCGACCATAGTGCGCTTCGCCTTCAGCGGCATCTTCTCTCCCATCATCTCCAGCTTCTACGCGCGGGGCGAGATCGGGGACCTCGGGCAGCTCTACAAGGACGTGTCGCGCTGGATCTTCACGGGCGCCTTCGCGCTTTTCCTCCCCATATTGCTCCTCTCCAGGGAGATCCTGGCCATCTTCGGCCCCGACTTCACCGCGGGGTGGACGGCCCTGATCATCGTCTCCGCCGCCCAGCTTTACAGCTCCTCCGTCGGTCCCACGCCGCGAATGCTCGCGATGACCGGCAACCAGAACGTGGCGATGGTTGCCACCGCCAGCGCGGCCGTCGTTGGCGTCGCCGTGAGCTTCGCCCTAGTACCGAGCCTCGGGATGCTCGGCGCGGCCCTCGGCATGGCCTCGGCCATAACCACCGAGAACACGGCGACCATGGTCGCCGTAAAGAGACGCCTCGGCTACTGGCCCTACAGCTGGTCCTGGCTCAAGCCCCTCCTGGCCGGGGCGCTCGCCGCCGCGGCAGCCTTCCTGGCCGGGCTGGTGCTGCCCCTGCCGGGCTACCTGTTGACCATCCCCGTCGTGGGCGGAATCTTCGGCATCGGGTACCTGGCGCTGCTATTGCTCTTCGGCCTCAACGAGACCGACAAGGAGTTCCTCGGCGCGTTCCGCGACGTGGCGCTGCGCGTCGTGCGGCGCGGGGGAGGGAGCCGTGGGTAGCGCGCCCGTGAAGGTCCTCTACGTTGTCGGCCTCGGCCGTAGCGGGAGCACGATCCTCTCCAACTCCCTGGGCCAGGTGCCGGGGTTCTTCTCAGGCGGCGAACTGAACTTCATCTGGCGCCACAACGTCATCGAGAACCGTCTCTGCGGCTGCGGACGACCTTTCCACGAGTGCCCCGTCTGGACGAAGGTGATGGAGGAGGCCTTCGGCGGCATGGATGGGGTGGACCCCCGCGAGATGATGCGCCTGCAGAACCTGGGCACCCGCACCCGTCACATACCCCAGATGTTGACCAAGAATGGCCGGCGTGACCTCTCGGAGAGGTTGGAGAAGCTCCTGATCGCCTACGGCCGGCTCTACGACGCCATAGGGACCGTTACCGACAGCCGGGTGATCGTCGACTCGTCCAAGGAGCCGGCGCACGGTTTCGCGATGGGCATGGTCCCCGGAGTAGACTTCTACGTCTTGCACCTGATCCGTGATCCAAGGGCCGCCGCCTACTCCTGGTCCAAAAAGAAGCCCCAGCCGGACACCGACGCCAGGGAGCATCATGGTCCGCTTTAGCCCGACCAAGAGCGCCGCGATGTGGGACTCCTGGAACGTCTCGGCCGAGGCCCTGTGGCGCCACGCCCCGCAGAAATACCTCCGCGTGCGATACGAGGACTTCGTCACCGAGCCCCGGGAAGAGCTTCGATGACATCCTGGCCCTCGTCGGCGAGGCGGACACCGAGCCGCCCCTGGTCGGAGATCGCGAGGTGAAGCTGGGGATCAGCCACACCGTCTCGGGGAACCCGAACCGCTTCGAAACCGGCGCCGTCGCGCTTCGCACCGACCGCGAGTGGCAGAAGAGCATGAAGCCTCGCGACAGAGCCCTGGTCTCCGCCCTGACCTTCCCGCTTCTCAGGCGCTACGGGTACTGAGAGCCTGCGTCGCAGGCTCTCAGCACGCTCCGGCTGTCGCCTCCGCTTATCAGCACGCGCGCCCGATTCGGGCGGCTTGTCAGCTTTCTTGGCTCAGGCAGAAGCCCTTTGCTGACAAGCGAGGATCTGCGGAACAGGCCCTAACCGTGCTGACAAGCGGAGCCTGGCGCAGCCAGGCGCAGCGTGCTGACAAGCGACCGAAGGGAGCGTGCTAGAAACTAAAGCTGTAGCGTTGTTCTTGCCAGGGGTCGCCGTAGTCGTGGTACCCGTTGTTCTCCCAGAATCCCGGACTGTCCTGCGCGAGCAACTCAATCCCGCGCACCCACTTGGCGCTCTTCCAGGCGTAGAGGCGCGGTATCACCAGCCGCATCGGGTAGCCGTGACCCGGCTCGAGCGGCTCACCGTTGTGGTGGGTCGCGAAGAGAGCGTCCTCCTCGTAGAGCTCCTCGAGGGGAGCGTTCGTGGTGTACCCGCCGTCGCAGAAGACCGAGAAAAATCGCGCCTCGGAGCCGGGCTCGGCCATCTCCAGGATGGTCTTCGCTGGCACACCCGTCCACACGTTGTCCAGCTTGCTCCACGACGTCACGCAGTGCATGTCCGCCTTGACCTCGACGGTCGGCAGCTCGTTCCACTCCTCCCACGAGTAACGCAGGGGGCTCTCGACGAGGCCGGACACCGTGAAGTCCCAGTCTTGCGGGTCGAACCCGGGCGTCGAGCCGTAGGTCAGGATCGGCCAGCGGTCACCTACGAGGTACTGACCCGGCGGCACCCGCTCCTTGCCCCTAGCGGTGTCTATCTCGATGCGCTGCAACTCGACCTCCGATTGAAATTCGTGCGCTTTTCCGTGAGAGCGGGCGTCTACCGGGACACGGCGACTACTCCGCCTTTGCTTCGACCTTCTTGCCCGGCTTCTTGCCGATGGTGACCATCTCGGGGGTGACGCCCTCCGCGGGGCCATCGCCCAGCTCGGCGTCGCGGTACTGGTAGACGCCGCGGCAGGTGTGGCCGCCGGTTGTGCGCTTCTCGGTGTAGGACAGCTTCACGTTCGGGTTTATGGCGTTCACCATCGCCTTCTCGTAGGTGGAGAAGGCGGCGCACGGCTTCACGTCCCACCCAGGGACGCCGTCGTGGCCCATGCCACCGAACCAGGGACAGCGGTCGGCGTTTATGACGTAGGTGCCGTCGCCCTGCTCGGTCAGGGTGATCTCGATGTCGAAAAAGCGGTTGGCGAGCATGATCACGTCGACCGCGTCCTTCATCGTCTTTACGCCGAGCTGCTCGCGCAGGTCGCTCCCCTGCTTCTCGCCGATGCGCGTCATGGCGAGCTTGCCGACTTTCTGGCCGTCGTAGCCGAGGTCGTCGGCGGCCCGGATCATCTCGTCCAGGATGACCCCGGTGCCCGCGCTCGCGGCCTTCCACTTGTACCACGTCGGCCCAGGCAGCCCGAGCCGCATCGCCAGGCGCGCGAGAAAGAGGGGCAACTTCGGGAGACCGTAGACCTTGAGCCATTTCATATCCGAGACGTCCTTTTTGCGCTTGCGCCGACGAAGCCCATATTATAACGTGCCGCGCCGTTACCCCAGACTACCGCGCCGCCTCACCCTGGATTACCATTGTCCAGCCGATCCGAGCAACCCGAGGGAGCCTTCGCTGGCCGTGCATACAGAGTGGAAGCCAAGCCACACCTCGGCCGCCCGTGCTCGGGAGGCTAGCGACCGGATAGCAGGGTACGCGGACCTCTGCCTGGATAGGCTGCTCGCGCGCCGGCCCGCCCACGGCACCTCGAGCTGGCATGAGACGGTGCGGGATCTGGAGGTTCACCTGGGATCCGCGGAACGGGTCTCAGAAGAACCAGCGCTGAGGAGGCTCGAGCGAAACACGCGCCGGCTGCTCGGAGAGATCCGCGGGCGGGATCCGTTCAGCCCCCGCTGGGCCGCAGACTCGCTCCTGGCGCGCTGCTGTTACGTGGCGTGCAGGCTGCTCGAGCCCGACGTGGTCGTCGAGACGGGCGTGGCTTACGGCGTGAGCTCGGCGTTTATCCTCGCGGCCTTGAACGAGAACGGCCGCGGCGTGCTGCACAGCGTTGACCTGCCGCCCCTGAGGCGCAGGTACCGCGAGGTCTGGGGGGTGGCCGTGGGGTCGGCGCTGAGGCCCAGGTGGAGTGTGCACCGGGGTTCGAGCACGCGCGTCCTGCCTCGGCTCCTCCAGGAGGTAGGCACCGTGGATCTCTTCCTGCACGACAGCCTGCACACCACCCGAAACATGCGGCGCGAGTTCGAGACGGTCTGGCCCCGCCTGCGGGCTGGCGGTTTGCTCTTGGCCGACGACGTCGAGAGAAATCCCGCCTTCGGAGAGCTGCGGCGAGAGACGCCTTCACTCTGGCGCGTGGTCCGGGACATGCAGGAGCGCCCCTTGCACGATAAAGCCGTGCCGACGGCGACCTTCGGGGTCGCGATCAAGTAGGTTCCGGGCACCCGGGTCCACCGCTCGACCAGGCCGACAGGGGTCTTCTTTGTCCGCCTCTCCTTTTCCCGAAGCCAGGGACTCGAGCCCTAGTAACCTGGCCTTCCCATTCGCTTGTAGGTGATCTGCTTCCCCGCCTCGACGCCGGGCTGGTCGAAGGCGTTGACGCCGTAGAGCGAGCCCGCGATGGCGGTCTGGACCTCGAGGGCCTGGAACAGGTAGCCCAGGTTCTCTTCGCTCACCGCGCCAAGCTTTATGGTCGAGTTGGGCCGCCCGGCCTCGGCCAGAGCTTTCCGCGTCGCGTCGCACTCCACGTTGAGGAGCTCGGCCATCGTGTGCCCGCCGAGGTAGCCTACGCCTTCGAGCTCCCCGTAGGCTTCGGGGATCGGGAGGTCGCGCGGGTGCCACTCGACCTCGACGATCTCTACGACCTTGTCCTGCGGGCCTTCCATGTAGAGCTGGACCTGGGAGTGCTGGTCCGTGGTGCCCACCGCGCCGTGGGGCGTGGATCCCTTTCCGTCTTTACCCAGCGACTCGGCCCAGAGCTGCACGAACCAGGCGGCGAGCCTCTCGAGCGCGTCCGCGTAGGTCATCATGACGCGGACGTTTCGTCCCCTCGCGGTGTCCATGAGGTAGTGCATCGCCGCCCCGATAACGGCCGGGTGCTCGTCGCGCTGCTCGTTGACCTCGTCGACGCACTGCGCCGCGCCGCGCAGCAGCGCCCCGACGTCGAGCCCCGCGACGGCCGCCGGGAGCAGCCCCACGGGGGTGAGGACCGAGAACCTGCCGCCTACGTCTTCGGGTATCGGCAGCACCGTGAGATCGTCGAGGTCGGCGATCTCCTTCAGGAACCCCTTACCGGGGTCGGTGGTGGCGATGGTCCGACCCTGGTAGCCGAAGCTGCCGAGAGAGTCGACGAGCCAGCCGCGCAACACGAGAAAGCCCGCCATGGTCTCGGCGGTGGAGCCGGACTTCGTGACCACGTTGACCCAGGTGCTGTCTGGGTCCGCCACGTCCAGTATGGCGGACACGGTGTTCGGATCGGTGTTCTCGGCGAAGTGGAGCCTCGGGCCGGGGCGCTCCTCGCCTGGAAGCGCGTTGTAGTACGGGTGGTTGAGCGCCTTCTGGAGCGCCATCGGGCCGAGCGCCGAGCCCCCGATGCCGACGTGGATGAAGTCCGTCGCCCCTGAGCCCCGGACCTGCTCGGCCACCCGCGTCGAGGCCTCGGCGTACTCGCCGGTCTTGGGCAGCCGCATGAAGCCGGGTGGGTCCCCCAGCATCCCGTCCACGGCCTCCCGCAGCCGCGGCCTGACCTCGCCCAGCTCGTTCTCGCTCAGGCCGCCCTCCACCTCGACGAGGTTCCCGTAATCGAAGGTGACTTCGGCCATCCCTGACTCCCTCCTGTCGCGATCTGCCGGAAGCTAGCCCGGACCACGGTATATAATGCCCGGCTGCCGTGCAGAGTATACGTGTCGCCCGCCCGATCCGCCCGAAGCCGTGACGTCCGACGCGGCCCCGATCTCCGAGGTCATCGGCCGCCTGAAGCGGGAGTACCCCGACGCCGATACGGAGCTGAACTGGGAGAACCCGCTACAGCTCCTGGTCGCGACCATGCTCTCCGCCCAGACGACGGACGTGCAGGTAAACCGGGTCACGGAAGGACTCTTCGAGCGATACCCCACGGCGGCCGACTACGCCGGGGCGGACGCCGCCCAGCTAGAAGACGACATCAGGCCGACCGGTTTTTACCGCAACAAGGCGCGCGCGCTGCAGGGGATGGCCCGCGCCCTGCTCGAGGGTCACGACGGGGAGGTACCGAGCACCATGGACGAGCTCGTCGCCCTGCCAGGCGTGGGGCGCAAGACCGCCAACGTCGTCCTCGGCAACGCCTTCGGCGTCGACGAGGGCGTCGTCGTGGATACCCACGTCCGGCGCCTCTCTGGCAGGCTCGGCCTCACGCAGGAGAGCGACCCGGAGAAGATAGAGCGGGACCTTATCCCCCTGGTTCCCGAGGGGGAACGCGCCCTCTTCTCGCACCTCCTCATCCTTCACGGCCGCCGCGTCTGCAAGGCCCGTAAACCCGACTGCCCGAGCTGCGTCCTGAACGATATCTGCCCGTCGGCTCACTACTACAAAGAGCCCCACTGACCTCGTAGCCCTCCGGGGCGGGCGTGACCTCCAACCCCAGCATCTCGTAGACTCTGCTCCGCTCCGTGCCCGAGAGGAAGCCTAGGGCCTCCGGCACCTTCTCGGCGTAGGAGGCCACGAGGGCGTCGCGGTCGGCCTCGAGCTCGCGAACGCGCTCCTCGCGGAAGCTGAGCGCCGCGAGCTCGGCCTCCGCAACGCTCCGGATCTCCTCTACCTGTGCGAGCTTTGAGGCCAGTTCCTCGAGCGTCATGAGCCCGGCAGCCTGCTGGTCCTGGTGGGAGCTCCGGAGGCGGGAGCACTCCGCGATCTTCTCTTTCCACAGTCTGGCCTCCCCGTCTGGGTCGCCACGCCCCGCCTCTCGCTCCCGCTCCACTAGCTCTCCTATGCCGGCCCGTATCCTGTCGGGGTCCTTGAGCAGCTCGGAGACGAAGCGCCACACGGCGTCCTCGACGCGGGTCGCCCTCACGCACCGCTGCGCGCACTCGCCGATCTTCCTGGCCGCGGGGGAGCGCTTGCAGACGTAGTAGTGGAAGAGCCGCCCCGCGGATTCCGCGGTGCGCGTGCCCATCTTCCGGCCGCACCCGCAACGCATCATCCCCCTGAGCTCCCACTCGCGCGCCAGGTGCTTCCTCTCGCGCGCCCTGCCGCCTCCCACGACTGCGCGCGCCCCGTCGACCAGCTCCCTGGGCAAGCACGCGGGGGCGGGTATGGCGATCCACTCTTCTTTCGGGCGCCACCTGAAGGTCCTCTTCTTCCGGTAGCGGCGGCCGCCGTTGCCGTCGGGCTCGGATACCGCGCGCGTTGTGACCCGCTGGCGGTTGTACCACTGGATCCCGTACTCTGCGGTGGGGTCCAGCCGGGCGGCCACCTCGGGGGCGACGACCTCGGAGATCTCCTCGAAGGAGTGCGGCCGGTACATGTCGCTCGCTATGACGCGCCGTATCATCCGGATGTCCCACACCGGCTTGCCCGTCGCGGTGGGCACACCCGCGGCGTGGAGGCGGCCCTGTATTGCGTTGAGGCCGAGGCCTTCTGCCGCCATGCGGAAGATCTTCCTTACGACGAGCATCTCCGGCTCGTGGACGACGAGGGCGTCCCTCGCGTCGTTGTAGCGGAAGCCGTACCTGGGCTGCCCCGTGACGTTCGGGTTGCCTTCCCGGACCCTGCGGAGCATGCCTCGCCGCGTCCTCTCGGCTATCTTGGCCCGCTCGTACTTGGCGAGCTGGTCGAGGATGCCGTCCGTGAGCTCGCCCTCGGGCGTCTCGTCGCCCCGGTCGTTGAGGGCTTGGATCCTGGTCCCTTGCTCCTCGAACTCCTTGCGCAGCAGGTAGTGGTAGGCCGGCTCGCGCACAAAGCGGTCCCTGTCCTGGGCCAGCACCGCCGAGACGCCGCCCCCTGCCACGAGATCCCTCACCCGGTCCATGCCCGGCCGTTCCAGCGACGCCCCGCTCCAACCCTCCTCGCGGATCTCCTCGAGCACCTCGTAGCCCTCGCACGCCGCGTGCTGCCTCAGGGCTTCCAGCTGCTGGTCAAGGGAGTACCCTTTCCTCGCCTGCTCCTCGGTGGAGACGCGGGCGTAGAGGATGGCTCTCCTCGCCCCGTGTCCGTTCGCGCCGTTCACGCCCTCACTCCTCCTTCATAAGCTCGACTGGCTCCACGCCCAACGCCCCCGCGAGCTTCCTCAATGTAGAGGCCCTGGCCCCCCCTCTTCCCCTGCTCCAGGTCGCTCAGGGTCGCCTGCGCCACCCCCGTGGTCCTCGTGAGGTCCAGCTGGGAGAGGGCCCTCTCCCTGCGCAGCTTCCTCAACCTCCGCCCGTCGATCGCTATGAACCTTTCGTCGGTCATTGTCGATAATTCTAATATAATAATAGTGTTATTTCAAGAATACGAGGGATAATTACTTCAACGGAAAAGAGAGGCCCCGGCGGTGTTGGCGCACCCCGGGGCGTGGCCCATAAGGAGATGCTTATGGACGAAGTAAGTGTAACCCGTGGTGCCCCATCCTCCACCAAGGCGATAGTCGCCGACGAGGCGTTCTGCGCCCAGGTAGCCGCCCTCCTGCTGTGCGACGAGGGGCCCGTACGCGACGCCTTTATCGGAGAGCCCGCCGAGGAGGTGCTGGAGATGGTCCGCTGGGCTCTTCGCCACGAGGACGACGAGGGCTTCGACCCCGCCGTCGTGCTCACCGCCTGGGCGAAGAAGAGGGGGCGCGGGGCGTGGAACGGCAGGACCTCTCCAAGAAGGCGGGACGGCGACGGAGCCAAGGGGCTGGCAGTAGCGTTGGCGCGGATGTGGGCGGAGCACCCCGGGTCCCTCGCCGAGGCGATCCTGGCCCTGGAGCGCAGCCGCGACGCGAACGGGCGGTCCTGAGGTGGCGTCCCGGAAGGCGGAGGTGCACCCCGCGGCCCCGCGCTGCCTGCTGACCCTCCACGAGAGGGCCAACGGCGCCTCCCTAGACGGCGAGGGGATCCAGGCGTGGGTGGAGTGGGAGATAGAGGCCTCGCGATGGAGGGTGCCAGCCGAGATAGCCCAGAGCGACCTGGAGGCGCTGGTGGAGGCATCCGAGGTGGTGCTGGAGCGCAAGGCCCACCGCCTGGTCCACGCCGCGGATTGGCGCAGATGGGGCTCCAGGGGCGGCAGGGAGACCCTGAGGCGCTACGGCGCCGACTGGTTCGCCCTCCTGGCCCTGAGGAGGTGGGGGAGGATAACCGCCTCGGAGCTCGAGGCGGCGAGGGTGCTGAGGTGAGGCGGGCAGCGCGGGGGTGCCGATGCGCAGGCGTCGTCTTACACGCCACTAGAATCGTCTTTAACCAACAAGGGGGCGTCTGATGGGCCTGCTCCCTCTAGGCAAGGTCGTGGCCACGCCTGGGGCTTTGAAAGCCATCACCGAGGCGAGGGAAGACCCCTTGGATTACCTGGCCCGCCACGCGACGGGCGATTGGGGAGACCTGTGCGCCTTCGATCGCCGCCAGAACGTGGTCGCGCTGCGTACGGGGGAGCGGGTCTTCAGCTCCTACGGCACCCCGACGGGGACCGTCTGGGTGATCACCGAGGCGGACAGGTCCGTGACGACGATCCTGCTGCCCGACGAATACTGATGGCCTGCGAGCTATGCGGCGGGGGCGATCGTTGGATCAAGACCTGCCTGACCCCGGAGGGATCTCGCCTTCTCGTCTGCGACACGTGCTGGGAAGAGCACGCCCCCGAGTTAACCATCGTGCCAGGAGACTGGGTGGTGACCGCCCGGTGCGAGGGGTGCGGGATCTACGGCAACCCGAGGGAGTTCTCCGAGGTCGTCCTAGGCGGGCGCAAGGGCACCTACTCGGGAAAGTGCGGGGCGTGCGCGAGGGAGGGGAGTTGACGGAGAAGGGAAGAAAGCCTCGCCCGCCGCCCAGCTACCGACTGGACTGGAGCGACCCGGACCTGTGGGTGCTCCACTGAGCGGGAGGCTAGGTGATGGCCCGCTTCATCGGCCGGGCCGCCACGAGGCAGGCGATAGAGCAAGCCGCTTGGGACGACTACGAAGGAGACAGAGAGGAAGAGTGCCCGTGAAGGTAACCCACGACTAAATCTGAATGCTCTAATCGATAGAGATCCCGTGACTCATTACCGGAGCCTCCTGACACCACCGAGGTAGATCTGGACGTCGTTATCCCTCGGCAGTTCACGCCGATGGGCAGTCTTGACTACACCGCGGCCGCCGGCTTCCTGCTGTCGTTTCTGATCACAGAGATTTAGTTTGCCCAAGTCTCTTCACCGGGGTCCTAGTGCGAGCTGAGCTAGGGGTTACACCGGGGGCTCCAGCCCGCGCTCACCCGAATGCGTGGAAGGGGTGTTCTCGGAAGTCCGCGTAGCCTCGGTCCTGTGCGGTGTGCATCCCGCGCCCGTAAGGGGAGCACAGCTTTGCCTAGAAAACCCTGAGAACTAGTACATTTGGGCGATACGCTTCCTCTTCCCGTGCCCTATGCTGCCTTCGTTACTAGAGGCGGCAGTGGAAGTAGAGAGCGATCATGCTAAGGAGCGCGGCAAGAAAGGTGCTGTGGTTGGCGAAGGGTGTAGCCCTGTTAGGGGGATTCGCGGTGGGCCTCGCCCTCATCTTGGGGGTGGCAACTACCGCGCTTGCGGCGGTGCCGGGGGACCCGTTCGAGCTGGGGCAGACCAACACCATAAACAACGCCCTCACCAAGCTTGCGGGCTCCAACGCGGGCACCATGCTCACGGTGGACAACAACTCGAGCGCGTCCGGGGCGCGGGGGTTGGATCTGAGGGTGGAGCCCGGAAAGCAGCCCCTGAACGTCAACGCGGAGGCGGGCAAGGCTGGCAACCTAAACGCAGACGAGGTGGACGGCAAGGACGCAGACCAGATAGGCGTCAACGGCATAGAGGCGGTCTTCGAGGACAGTGACAACGACTCGGACTCCCCCAAGGGGACGTCCGCGGTTTGCCCCGAGGGGAAAGTGGTCGTTGGTACTGGCTACAGGATCATAAGCGACACCGCCTCCCTGTCGGATATCGCGGTCACCGAGTTGCGCCGCAGGGGTGACGGCGAGGTACGGCTAAACGCGGAAGAGGTGGAGCCGATCGCCGATGACTGGCTCGTGGAGGCCGAGGCTATCTGCGCCACCGAGGGCACCCCCTAGCTCGTACCCTCGGTGGTGGCAGGGGGAGCGGCACTTCCTACCGAACCGGGCCGCCCCCCCATTTACGGGCCGGGATCCAACTGCCCGGCCCGCGTACCTTTGGTTAGCCGTGATTTGATACATCTGTAACTTTGTGTGGTATGGTGTGGTTGCGGGCGACGGTCTTAGGTCGGTTGGGGTGGAAGCCCTCCCCCCATCCAAGGGCGCATGCTCTATCCTGCCCACCGTCCGCCATTCCCGGGCCGGGGCTAGGACGCTTTACCCGGCCCCTTTCGTGTCTCACAATCCCCGCCCTTCCCTCGGATGCTACAGGTCCCTTCCTTCGGCCCACACCCCCCTGATGCCTATAGTCTCCGCGTCGAAGAGCACCAGGTGCCCGCAGTTGCCGCACGGTACCTTCACGACCCCGCCGCCCTCGGACAGGTCCTCGTCGTCCTTTTCCAATAGAGCCCTGACGTAGGCGGCCTCCGCGAAGCGCCACGCGTCCTGCCCGCAACACGGGCACATGGCGATCGCCTTCGAGCGCGTCCACTCCTCCAGGGCCCGCTGCTGCGAGGGGCTAAGGGGCACGAGTCGCCTCCCTCATCCGCCCGATTCCTCGGCGAGTTGGATGACGGCGCCCCAGGGGAAGAACAGGGGCCGCGCCGGGTGTTCGCCGTGGCCCTCCACCGCCAGGACGATGCCCCTGTCGTTGACCTCCTCGAGATCGCCGTCGGCGTACTCCGTGCTGCTCCCCGATGCGAACACCAACTCCACCGCCAGGCCGATCCAGGCTTCCGGGACGGGCCTGCTCCCAGCTTCGATAGTCTCGTTCACCGCGCTCCGCCTCATTCCTCGCGTCGTTCCTCGGCCCTCTCCTCGGCGAGACCCTCCTGCCACTCTTGCGCCCTCTCGTCGCCGTGCGGCCCACTCCGCAGCTTCCCGAGCTGCCCGCCGGCCCCGGTCCTGAGTACCGCCTCGAGCGCTTCCTCGAACGGTTCCCCGGTCCGCCTAGAGCGCTTCCTCGCCTGGCGCGCCAACACCTCGTCCGCCATGTCGGCCACCCGCTGGTTCTTTCGCACGACCCGCTCCTTCCGGGGGCTCGCCCCCTGTGCTGGGGTCATGGTACTACCCTTTCTAGGACCTCGTCCGGCCGGCGGTTGGCTCGTGGCTGGTCTGCCGAAGGGCGACAGGCTTGCGGTGAAGGTATCCTGCCCTTACGGGAGCGAAAAGAGGAGGGCGCCGTGATGGACAGGGAGAAGCCGAGCGCCTCGGAAGGAAGGATACCCGAGGCGTGGATCGGGCAGGAGGTGATGCTGGAGACGACCGAAACCCTCTCGAGCGATCTCCGTGCCGCCGCCCCCGTATACCTGGAAGACGTCAACGATAGGGGCGTCGTCATGCTGGTGACGCGCCACTCGGATCGAAGCCAGTCTTCCCGCTACTTCTACCCCTGGAGCGTGGTGGGCTGGATACGCCTGGCCGAGGAGGACGAGCGAGCGGAACCGCGAGCTACGGGCTCTTAAGGATACCCCGGTTAGGTAGGAAGTACTCGGACCAGCGAAGCCGCCGCCGACGTGGTGCACGTCGTCTACGGACTGCCCGGAGAGCGGCTCACCGCCAGGGCCTTGGCGGTCAAGCTGGGCGGGTGCGGCGCCGGGGCTTAGGACCCGCCCCGCTCGCTCAGGCTTTGCTGGATCGTGGCCATGGCGTCGTCGAGGGAGGCGCTGGCGTTGGCGAGGGCCCTTGCCAGGGCGAGGTTGGTGCCTCTCCCCTCCGGCCTCTCCCCTCCGGCGTCTCCAGGAACGCCCTCGCGGACTGGACCTCACGCCCTGCGCGCGCCACAGGTTGGCCCTCATCTGCTCCATGGCCTGCTCGTGCTCCATCGCTTCCCCTATCCCCCGAACATCCTCCGCCACCGGGGGCGCCAGCTTCGCTTGGCCCCGGTCCGCTACCATTTCTCAATGCGAAGACACGAGCTCGGTTATCTGGGCGTCTATTTCGCGTATAGCGCCCCTGATGTGGGCTTCGAGCAGCCCACGCCGGTAGTCGTCCTCGATACCCCCGATATCGTCCAATGCTTCTTCCATGGAGTCGCGGATGTTGTTGAGGCGCGTAAGCAGCTCCTGCAAATTCTCATGCCGGTCCATCACATCTCCCATGCCCCGAACAGCCGCGTCCATGGTACCTCTCTCCTCGGCTCCCTGCCCATCTCCCCCGGCGCGCGGCTAAGCTCCTCCGCCTGCTCCAATGCCGCCTTCGCCTGGGACCTGGGGACCGGGGCGACCACCACGTTAACGGCTCGAGCATAACCCCGGTCCTACGCTGCGGACGGTCATGCTGCCGTATTTCCTGGGATCGCGGCTGGGTCGGCCGTCCATCGTGAGCTTTATCTGGCCCCCCTTCGCCAGCTCCACCAGGATCTCGCTCATCGCGTGGTCGGGGACCTCGACGCCATCGCCTATAAGCCGCTCGTAGATGGCGGAGCTCTCCAAGTGTTCGGTCGGCGCCGATCCCTCCCCGACCAGCTCCCACCACTCGCAGATGATGGCCTTGATCTTCCCCCCCAGCTCCCCGCTCACGTATTCGGTCATGCCAGCCTCCCTGGTCGCTAGTCGAGTCCGAACTTCCTCCGCCACCGGCTCCGCTACGAGGGCGTTGGGAAGGCCGAGGGAGTGGCGTAGGATGAGGTCCGTGGCCGGGGTTTCTAGCGCCCCGGCCCTCCCCCCTCGCCGATGGGATCGGGCTACCCGAGGTGCGCACTCACGTTTATCAGGGCTTCATCCAGCGTCGGCGCGGGTTTGCCCACGACGTCGTCCCCACCGTCCTCGCTTTCGAAGCGAAGGTTGACGGCGTGGCGACGGGCTTTCGCGCCTTTGCCGGCGTCCAGCACCTCCACCGTCACCTCCTGTAAGCTGCCGTCCTCGCGCTCCCTGATCCCCTCGAAGACCCTTACCTGGGAGGTCTCGGACATCCCCAGCTCCCTCTCGATGCGCTTGATGGTGCCTGTGGTGCTCACGGCTGCCACGCTCCCCTCTCTGGCGGTTCGTGTCCCCGTTATCTTAACCCCTGCCTGCCCGGGGTTCCCCGGGCCTCCAGCGAAGCTCGCCTCCCCTACATTCCCCAATAGCGGAAGTAGCCTATGGCCTTGAGGGCCGCCCAGTCGGCGTGCTCTTTGGAGAGGGCGAACCGGCCGTCGGGGAAGCGGAACACGTCCGCCTCGGCGTCGTGGACGAGATCCGAGTCGTAGCCTTCCTCCAGCCACCGCTTCTCGGAGTCGAAGAAGTGCTCGCACTCCGCGCGGCGGCGCTCGGCCTCAGACAGCTTGGCGCCCGGCGCCCAGGCGGGCAAGGGGATCTGCCGGGGGTACTCGGGCCACTTCCTCTCTCCCACCCGGTGAGTGTACGCGCGGGGGCCTCTAGGACATCGCCGATTGGGAGAGCTCGGGAGGCGGGATTCGAGCCCTAGGGTTTGAGCTCGTCCGAGCGGAACGACGCCCGGCGCCAGCCCGACGGCACCATAACGATCTTCGACAACGGCGTCTTCGACGTGGACAGGAGCTCCCGCGGCGTCGTGCTGGAGCCCGAGGAGGAGGTCATGACCGCCACGCTGGCGCGCGAGTACGGCCACCACGAAGATAGGGTCGCCGCCACCCAGGGCAACATGCAGGTGCTGCTGAACGGCAACGTGTTCATCGGATGGGGAAGCGACCCGGCCATCTCCGAGTTCGGCGGCGACGGCGGGCTGCTCTTCAGCGCCACCCTTCCGCGCGAGCGATCCCTGCATAACCGGTGCCCTAGAAGCTTAGCGGCTGCAGACCGCCGAGCTCCTGTCTAGAGTTAAACAAGTCGGAAGTTGGCACAGGGTACGTGCGGCTGGCATCATGTTTGCGCCGGAAGCTGTTAGCCTTCCCCGGAATCGGGAAGAGGGGAGTTGCCGCAATGCCACATCTCGAATCCGGGGTTGTGTGGGGCACGGTGTTGCTCGCCGCTGGGGTTCTGGTGGTCCTCAATGCTCTGGGACTCGACATCGGATTGGGTCCCTTCTTTGGAATACTCCTGCTCGTCGCCGGATCCTTGGTGCTGTTCCGGGTGCTTAGGCTGGAAATGGCTACCCGGGCCAGTAGACGGGGGGAGGGGAAGTAGCCGCCCTTATGGAATACCTCCAATCGGGGCTCGTGTGGGGCACGCTCTTGTTCATCGCGGGGGCCGTGTTGGTTCTCGATGCCCTAGGACTCGAGATCGTGTCGGAAGCCTTCTGGGGCTTGGTCATGCTCGTCGTTGGGGCCTTGATGCTGCGTGGAGCACTGGGCGGCAGGAGTGGCCGTTCATGAAGGTATGACTCAGAGCACGGAACGGTGTAGGGCTTCGGTGGGCAGAGCTAAGTGAACCCCGCCCCTTCCTCTCGCTCCTACCTCGACGGTGACGGCGTGGCGTGCGAGGACTTACCCTGAAGGCTTCAGACAAAGGTCGATGCGCCGACGTTCGGAAGACGACGGGGGTGGGTCGCAAGAAACCGTGGGCGATGACCGGAATGACAGGATGAGCGGAAGGAGAGAAAAGCGGGCACGCAGGCTAGCCGCAGGCCACCAAATACACCAGTAGTACACCAACCCACACGAACAACGGCGAACAAGCACGAAATGTGCCACCAAGGAGTCCGTTAATTTGCAGGTATTTCTGAACACAAGCGAACAGCCACGACGTTATGGATCTGACTTCACACGGCAGAGGTCGCCGGTTCGAACCCAGCATCGCCCACCTCTTTTCCCACCAGTTTGAAGGTAAAACGCGGCCTCCCGAGGAGGCTCGGGAGGAGCCTTAGCGGGTCTCCTCCTCGCGACCTGCCAGCGTCTTATCCGCAAGGGCCTCTCGTAGTAAGGGGTAGCTCTCCTTCTTACGCTCATGGTAATGTGGCGCGTCCCAGGCTTCCCAGCCGTAATCGAGCGGCTCCACCTCCGTCTGCACTCCTGAGCCGTTGACGGCATTCACGGTGCGAAGGACTGGGTACACTCGTACGCCTTCCGTTTCTACAGGGGACAACTTTCCGGCTTCGTAGGGATAATCCCATACCCGCAGGCTGCTCGGGTCGGTGAAGCCGAGGAGCATCCAGGGGATACGGATCTCGAGCACGGCACCTTTCGCGTACCAGTCGGCCAGGTTGTTGAACTCCTCGCTGGACGGATCCGTGATGCCCCGGCGCATGATGCCGACCTCGATCTCTTCGAAGGGAACGTTCTCCTGTGTCTGCGGGAGATAGAGGCCCCGGTTCAGCGCGAGTCTCCAGGGCAGAAAGTCGCCTGCCGGAACCTGCTGGCTGGCCTCGGGGTTCGGTCGCAACTGCAGGCGATGTGCATAGAGCCAGGTGTGCTGATCGTAGCCGCTGTTCACTAGCATCCGTGGCCCTTCCTCGCCCCTCATTCGGAGCAGGAACTGTATGCCTCCGTCCGGGAAGATCAGTCCTGGTGCCGGGTCGGCAGTGGTGCTGCCTCCATGCAGCGTGCCGAAGCCCACGTCGAGCTCCTCGTTCTCGAAGTCCCACTTGCCTTCCCGCTTATTCAGTAGCAGGTACAGGTTGGCTTCGTCGTGGGCCACCGAGAGGTCGAAGCTCGGGTAGCCCTTCTCGATGGCTCCGGAGTCCTCGCCTGGGAGCAGGTCGGAGAGTCGGTTCAGTAGGCCGGCCCTACGTTCCCAGTCGTCGGTTTCACCGTCGAGGTAGATCGCCTCGTCCTCTGTTCCGGGATCGTTGGCGATAACGCCGAAGTGCTCCTCGTTCGTCAGGGGGTTCCGCCACATCCGCCGGCGCCATCCCGGCAGCTCCAGCTCGATGGTGTTCCAGGTGAACTTGAACCACTCGTCTTGCCAAGCGAAAAGAAGCGCCCCGTCGTAACCCTCGTCGCGGATAGCGTCGAGCATGTCGGCCTCCATACGGCCCTGCTCCTCCTCGGTGTGGTAGCCCTGGTCGCGACCGAGGGGGCCGCGGTGGGCCATGCCTCGCGAGCTCGGTACGCCGAACTCCCCGACGAAGAGCGGTATGCCCTCGTGGTGGGCGCGCAGCTCGTCGAGGTACCCGGCGTAGGGGTCCCGATCCCCCTCCTCATCAAAGTAGCTCTTGTACTTATCCTCGTAGCGCAGGAAGTCCGGGTAGTAGGGGTAGACGTGGTACTGGGCGAAGTAGCCCGCTCTCCAGGCCGGCGTAGGAGCCACGTGCATGGGGTCCACGGGAACCAGGTCCTCCTGTTCGAGCGGTTCGTTCGGGTGGCTTAGGGGGTCGGTCGTTAGCCAGTTGGTGAAGGATGCGGGGTGCTGCCAGCCGTACCCCATCTCTTCCTCTGCCAACGTGTCCATCATCCAGGCTAGCCAGCTCTCGAACGGCCTCGCGTCCTCCGTCGCGCGGAAGTACTTCCCGGAGTACGGTGGCCTACCCCTGTTTGCCTCGTTAGTCCTCTGCACGGCGTAGGGGTGCCATTCGGTCCCGATCATCCACCCCAGCACGTACTCGGAGACGTCCGTCCTATACCGGCCGCTGGCGTGGCCGGGGCGCTCGGGCAAATAGACGTCGCCATGAACGACACGTACAGCGTCGGAGATCTCACGTCGGAACTGCCGCGTTATTTTGGGATCGTACGCGTTCCGACCTTCCTCGTTTTCACCGATGAGTTCCTCATCCGGGGACCAGACGCCCTGCATGAGCCAGAGCGGGTCCTCGCGCTCGGAGTTGAAGTCTTCGAGGGCCTCGTAGAACTCCGGCTCGAGGATCGTGTAAACCCGCACGACGTCCACGTTCATCTCTTTCATCTGCGGGAACCAGCGCAGGTAGTCCTCCCTGGTGGGTGCGAGCTCGCCGGGGGAGTGGCCGGGCAGCGTGTCGCCCATGTTTACCCCGGTCCAGAAGCGCTCCTCCCAGTGCTCCCCGTCGTAGACGGCTAGGTGGGTCCCTTGCACCGTAGAGATCCGCTTGACGCCGTCCGCCTCGGCGACGGGCCTCTCGACGTTACCGGACCTCAAGAACACGAGCGCGGCCACCAGGATGGCGACCAGGAGAACGAACAGCGAGAAACGAAGCAGACGGGCTCTCCTGTCTGGCCTCGTTCTCGGCTCGTAGCGGTGCCCATACACAGCGTTACACTTACTTCGAGTCGGGGGATCTCGACCGTTTTGGCGTGAAGCTGTTTGAGGATTCCTGGTCTCCTGGTAGGCTCTTGGGAGGTTCCTCTCCTGCACTGAAACCTTTGCGCTCCATGGCGCCCCAGTCCGAGTCCTTGCGCAGGAAGGACACTATGGCCATAACCCGCCACAGGCCGTTCAACTGCCGGTAGCCGAGGTTGTCCAGATTGGCGTAGGCCAAGAGTATGCCGACGTCTCGCCACCGCACGGTTCGTTCTATGCATAGCGCCTGCAGGAGTATCGCCGCGGTGGAGAGCAGGACCCCAAGGCCCACGGCCGCGAGGAATAACGCCAGGGCGAACTGCAAGTTTATGATCCCGAGCAACAGGCCGATGATGAATGCGACGTAACCGACGAGCTCGATCACAGGTCCCAGGAACTCGAAGAGGAAGTAGTAAGGCATGCCCAGCAATCCTACCGTGCCATAGCGGGGGTTGAAGAGCATCCTGCGGTGACGAACTAGGGTGTCTATGAGGCCCCTTTGCCAGCGGTCGCGCTGGCGGTGCAGTACGCGCAGGGTGTCGGGGGCCTCGGTCCAGGCTACGGGGTCGGGGACGAAGGAGATGCGATACTGGCGGTCGTTTTCTCGGAGGACGCGATGACCGCGGGTGATCAGCTCCATGTCCTCGCCCACCGTGCCGTGGGCGTAGCCGCCGACTAGGATCAGGTCGCTGCGGCGGAACATCCCGAAGGCACCCGAGATGATCAACAGGCAGTTAAGCTTACTCCACGCGGTCCGGCTCGCCAGGAAGGCCCTTAGGTACTCCACCAGCTGCAAGTTGGGCAGCGGAGCTCGTGCCAACTTGGCTTCCTTGAGGAGTCCCTTCTCGAACTCGCAGCCGTTGGCCACCCGGATGATGCCCCCGACGGCTGCGACGTCGCTAGACTCTATCATCGGGCGGGCAATGCGCAGGAGCGAATCCTCTTGAAGGATGACGTCGGCGTCCATGCAGCACACCAGCGGGTATTGGGCGGCACAGATGCCCGCGTTCAAAGCGTCGGATTTGCCCCCGTTCTCCTTGTCCACCACGATCAGACGCTCCGAAGCGGCAGCATAAACGCCGCGCACGGGAGCCGTCTTCAACTGCGCTCGGACGGAGCGGTCAGAGGCACAGAGGTCGAACGTCCTCTGCAAGGTTTCGAGGGTAGTGTCCTCGGAGCCGTCGTTTACTACTATCACCTCGTGCAGCGGGTAGCGAAGTGCGAGGAACGAGCGGACGCTGTCGGCTATGGTGGCCTCTTCGTTGTACGCCGGAACCACCATCGAGACCGGAGGCACGTAGTCGGAGGCGAAGAGCTCGCCGAAGTCGGAGAAGTCCTGGCGCCAACGGTAGTCCAATATCTCTCGAAAGGAGATGGCGTACAGGGTCAGGTAAACCCCGTTGATGAGCAAGAAGTAGCCGAGGCTGAAGTAGTTGACGCCCAACACGAAGTCGCTAAGCTCCACGGTCTTCCTCCATCGCCCGGTTGAGGGAGCTGCGCGCCCTTTCGTCCGGAAACATTTCGGCGAGGCACTCCAGGTGTTTCGTGGTTCCCGCATCTATCATGGCCCGGATCATGGATTGCGCCTTCTCCCCTTCCTCACCGGAAGTAACTAGCTCACCAACCCACCGGCGGATGATCCCTCGGTCCTCCAGGGTCGCGGCCGCTGGATCGCGGCCAGGATGCTCCTCGCTTCCGAGCATCTCGACGAGGGACCCCTCCCCGGCCGGTCCCATGTTGGCCAGCGCCCGGCAGGTGTTGAGGCGTACCCACCACTCCCCGTCGAGCGCAAGCCGCCTTAATGTCGGTATCCTGGACGCGTCCCCGACCATGCCAAGAGCATTGGCCGCCTGCGCGCGCACGGGCCACGCCTCGTCTTCCGCAGCCATCACTAGAGCAGGAACGTCGTCGGGGTCCGCAATCTTGCCGAGCGCCAGCGCAGCCTGCGCGCGGACATCGGGGAGCGGCCCCTCGTCGAGCATCGCTTCGCGCAATGCAGGGCGGGCTTCGGCAGTCCGGAGGTTGCCCAGCACTCGCACGGCGAGCACCCGCGCCTGCGGTACTCCGCCCTCGAGCGTGCTCAACAAAGGCTCGATCGCAATGGGGCCGAGCCGCTCAAGGTTGTCCGCCATCCTGAGTCGGGTGGTCTCGGAGGGGTCATCGAGCGTCCTGGCAAGGGCCTCGGCTGCCTCCGGGGTCCCGATGCGGCCCAGTGCACGAGCGGCTGTGGCCCGCAGCGTCTCGTCCCGGTCTCTCAGGAGTTCTGTAAGGGGAGCCACGGCTCTGGACCCGCCGAAGTAGCCGAGGCCCTGGGCGGCCTGAGCCTTCCGCCTTCGCCCCCAGGAATTCAAGTCCTCGAGGCTCCTGTCCACCAACCCCGTCTCCTCCGCCACCTGGACCAGGCGGGCGCGCCCTGCACCGCGCAGCAACAAGGACAGGTAGTCAACCATCTGACCGGTCAGGACATCCAAGTCGCCACGTCCGAGATCCCGGAGGTCGGGGTGAAGCTCAGTCAAAGAATTGACCAGCGCGTGCTGGAGCTTGTCGGCCCTGGATCTCCTCCTGCGCCTGACGATGGAGCGTGAAATCTTGGTCTCGAGCGTTAGCCCTACAATGAGCACGTTAA
The DNA here is from genome assembly GCA_963800975.1 of uncultured Rubrobacteraceae bacterium. Lineage (GTDB taxonomy): Bacteria > Actinomycetota > Rubrobacteria > Rubrobacterales > Rubrobacteraceae > JALYGY01. The sequence continues at coordinate 349,944 of CAWDDB010000012.1, forward strand.
GGACGATGAGGATCAAAATAGCCCAGAGTACCGCTACCAAAGTTAGTTCTAATTGCATCAACATCACAGTTTAACCGAAACACGCAATATACTGTAGAGTTTGGAGAATTACTCCTCAGGATGGGCTCGACTAGCGGGGTGAGTAATATTGGAGAGTAAAGGCGTAGGAGTGTTGGTCGCCGACGACGAACCCAGGGTGCGCCTGCTAATGGTGATGAAACTTTCCAGCCTCGGCTACGACGTAAGCGAGGTTCAGGATGGCCAAGAGGCGTTGGACCTGTTGGAAGGCGGCTACGTTCCGGACCTCCTGATCACCGGCAACTGGATGCCCCGGGTGAACGGCCTACAACTCATCCGTATGCTTCGAGAGAGTCCTGATCCCATCCTGTCCAGAGTGCCGATTATTATGGTGACCGCTCAGCGCAGCGAGCAACATCTCATCGAGAGCCTCGACGCCGGTGCCGACGACTACCTCGTAAAACCCTTCTCTCCCAACGAGCTTGCGGCCCGGGTCCGTGCGTTACTCCGACGTTCGAGGCGATGATGGATCCAATAGAACGCCCTAGGGCAGCTACCTTCATCCCAGTCACCATCCTCGCCTTCCTGTTCTCTTTAAGCGGAGAGCTGGCACCGGCGCAAGCGCAGTAGGCGACCGTTACGAGGGTCGTGGATGGTGATACCGTCGAGATATCTCCCGCCATAGGCGGCATCGAGGACGTTAGGTTCATCGGTGTGGACACTCCGGAGACCGTTGACCCCTCAGAGAGCGTCGAGCCCTACGGACCGCAAGCTAGCACCTTCACCAAAGCGCAGCTCGAGGGCGAGAGGGTCGCTCTGGAGTTCGACGAGGAGAGGGAAGACCAGTACGGGCGGCTCTTGGCCTACGTCCACGTCGGCGGGCAGATGTTCAACGAGGCATTGCTCAGGCAGGGATACGCCCAGCTCTACGTCGTCCCGCCGAACGACAAGTACGAACCCCGCTTCAGGCAGGCCCAACAGCAGGCGCGTACCGCAGGGCGCGGGATTTGGGGCCTGACGACCCAGCAGCAATGCGAGCTCGCGAACAGGGGCAACGGCATAGGCAAGGGCTCTCCAGGGTGCGCCCGCGCCGGTGAGGCAGTCCCTGGCGCCAACACGGGAGCAGGAGCGGCCCAGCACGGTAATAGGAGGGATGATGTCATCCCGGGGACGTTCAAAAAGCGATCGCTGCCGAACACGGGCGGCCCGCCTTTGTTGCTCGTGCCCTGGCTCTTCGCTCTCGCCGTGGTTGGGATTGCGCAACTCCTGCGGCGGCCGTGAGCGACGGCGAGAACCTCGCAGGCCTTTACAACCAGGTGCGGGAAGCCACCGATGTCCTCCACGCGAATGCTACTGAGGTTCTCCAGCTGACTCAACGTATCGAGCGTCTCACCAAGGACACCCCGGCATGGTACCCCGGCACGAGGGCTAAGGCGGAGGCGAGGAGGCGGGTGAGGATGAGCGAGGAGGAGGAGCTTAGTAGGGTGCTGGAGGAGCTGGGGTAGCATCGAGGACCTTCGTGATAACCTCTGGGTGCGTCCGAGCCGATCGGCCGCCGTCCTGTTACTACTGAGCACCGGGGGTGTGGTGGTTGTGCGAGGAACACTTACCTTTGCCATGGGGCTGTCCGTCGCGCTGGTGGGGATTGCAAGCCTAGCTCTGGCGGCTGGGGAGGCGCGGGCGGCGGCCAGGGCACGGATAGTGAACCCGACGTACGCCTCCGGGCCCTACTACTCCGGCGAGAGGGCGACCTCTTCCCTGCGGGTCAAGAACACGGGCACCGCCAGGAACACGCTTTGGGTCAGATACGAGGTGCGGGACGGAGCCGGCAGAACCCGTACCGTCCCAGCCGTCTCGGTCGTACTGGACCCAGGCCAGACCTCGGCGGTCATAAACAGGGCCTGGACGGTACCCGACCCCGCGGACACCTCCACCCTCACGACAGGTCCTTACGCGGCGGGCTTCGCTGTCTACGATGCCAACCCCGACACCAACGCGACCGCGCCCCTGCTGGCCGCCAACGAGATGCCCGACGCCTTCCGAGCGCACAACTTCCTCGATCAGTTCTCCTCATTCGACGCTGGGAGGTGGGCTAGGAGCGATCACGGGCTGGGCTTTATCCGTGAGCAGGTGGCCGACGAGCAGGGCTGCGGCGCCATGGGTCCCACGACCAACGTCCTCTACGCCACTTACCTGAACCCCGCAAACGTCTTTGCGAGCGGTACGGGGCAGCTTCGGATGAGGTTGCCGAGCGGGCCCTCGAGCAACGCTTGCGCGAACGTCGAGGGCGCCGAGATTGAGTCAGACTCCTACTATAGGTACGGCTCGTACGAGGTTAGGATGCAACTGCCAGACGTCCCATCCTCCATAACGGGCTTCTTCCTCTACGGGGGGGACGGCATAGCCGAGATAGACATCGAGGCCTTCAACGAAAAGAACACCAACCCCAACACTGGCGCCCAGCGGGGGAAGGTCATGTTCACTACCTACGCCGAGAATCCCGACGGCTCCCCGAACCTGGTGCCCACCCACGCCACTAACGGCGAGCCGGGCAACGAGCCGCCCGTGACGCTGCCCTTCGATCCGACAGCAGGCATGCACGTCTACCGCTTCGACCTCTACCCGGACGCCGTCAGGTTCTACGTCGACGGCGTGCTTATGAAAGAGTGGACCGACGGGCTTCCCACCGCAAACATGAAGCTCCTGCTGAACGCTTGGTACCCGCGCTGGTTGTCACAAACGTCGCCGCCCGAGGCCCGTTATTTGGACGTCGACTGGATTCGCCACTAGGGGCACGCGGATGTAAACTCCTTCGGCGTTTGGTGTCCGATCCTAAGCTCCGCTACTCCCATCCTCTGAGCAGAGCACGGAGGGTAGTGGCGGGCTTGGCCTAATTCGCCTGCCCCTAGTACCCGCGTCGACTAGCCCCTTACCTGGGCCCCCCGCCTGGTACGCCGCCACGAGCGTTAGGGTGGAGGCGAAGGACACGCTAGAGCAGGCGAAGGAGCTGCGTGGGGTGCTCGAGGAGTTGGGCGAGCGGTTGGGTACATAAGCGCCCGCGACGTCGCTCGGTGTCGCGGTATGATGGGCTAGGTGCCGGAAACGAGGGCGAGGAGCCACATCGATGGGCGAGAGGCGATCCTTTTGGCGGGGGTTGTTCGGCGGGAAGGGCTCCTCCCTCTCCCAACGCCAAGAGAGGGTCTTGCGCTACGTCATAGGACGCACGAACGAGGGCGTCCCCCTGCGGGAGGTGATCGATGAGGAGTACGTGCGCCGCAACAGCTCCCAGGCCAAGGTGGACGAGAACGTCAGGAGCCCCGAGCTGATCGAGGCGGCAGGTGCCGCGTAAGGATCTACCTCCCCGATTTGGAATGCCCCAACGCATGTGCATGTCTTACGTTGCATTATCTACATGTTGTATCCCAGGTGAAAATAGTTGTGATTTGCTACCCTTGTTGTGAGAGCGGGCGGCTACGTGGGAGGATATGTGTGAACACGCGGGGCAGCACAATGGGCCGCCGAGGGTCGTGATCAGGGAGGCGGCCACGCGCCACGGTTAGGCGAGCCGTGGCAGGATTCGCCAGGAGGAGCCATTTAGACCAGTGAAGGGCAGATGACGGACAACCAAAGAGCTAGAGCGAGAGAGTAAAGGAGAGAGGTAATGACGGACACGCACAGAGAACCCCCCCGAGAGGGATCGGCGGCCGTACGGAGGGTCCAGTCGTGACCAGGGCGGCGACGCACAGGCGGCCCGGCATGCTCACCTTCGCCGCCGTCATAATGTTCGTGGTGGCCGGCCTGGAGGGATTGAGCGCGCTTCTGAACTTCGCGGGCACCGGCTGGTGGGTGACTACCAAGCGGCAACCTGGTGTACGCGAACTTCGTCATCTGGGGAATCCTCGATTTGATCATCGCGATCATCGCGCTGTATGCGGGAATTGACATCCTCAGAGGAGGGACTTACGGTCTGATCGTGGGCTACCTATTCGCCGTTGTGGGCGCCATCAGGTGGCTGTTTGTCATCCCGGCTGCTCCGGTGCTAGCGGTGGTGGTCGTCGCGCTTTGCGTGATGGTCGTCTACGGGCTCGCCCAGCACTCCGACTACTTCGACGAGGGCGCCTGAGACTGCCTTCCAGCATAAGGTGTTGGACACAGGGGCGCTCTCAAGGTGATCTAAGAGCCGGGGCTAGCGATGCGGGCAGGAGGTTCCGCCCGCATCCGCCCCTACAAGGCACCCTTCGCCTCCCTGCTGGCAGCTTGGCTTAGGTTCAGTGGCGATGACCGTGTAAACCCTCCTCGCGGAGACCAAAACACTCGGCCTCCGGCAGCAGCTGAGAAGGAGATGACTGAGAATCTTACTTGTGGGGGTAATTGTTGGCGTGCCTGGGGACGCGTTTGAGGAGGGACGAGTACCTTGAGAAGAAGAGGGGAAACGAGACTAAACCTCGCAACGCTCCCAGAACGGTTGCCTTTCTTTCCACCGCAACCTCCTCCCTAAGGCGCGGCAGAAAGAATTGGCAGTGTACGGAGGCGCGTAGGAGGAGCCCGGGTCGTTATCTGGCGCTTGATACGTAACGTCGTCTAAAGTGGTTGGTCTACGTAGCGAGCCCAGGGGACCACAAAGGTGGCTGCTGCGACTTCAACGGCCTTTGAGTCGGCTTTAAAGGAGTCAGGGCAGTCCGCCGCGAGCTACCATCTCCAACTATCGACCGCTACCAATGCTTCCCGCCTACGGGAAGGGGTTGCGACGGAAAGAAGCGCGGCCAGCTCAGGCCGGTCGGGGTGTGCTGTGAGACCATCATATAAATGTGCGGTAACGACGAGCAAATAGCGCGGCTGGGAGGGTGGCTAGGGCGATGGGTAGGTTCTGGCGGGTGGACAATGCCCTGGAGGATTCCGAGGGTATGAGGTGGGTCCGCGAGCGGTTAGGGTATTACGACTGGTCCAAGGCCGACTGGCTCAGCGTGCGGCGCGGCCGCAGCGAGAAGTACGCCTTTCGGGGCGTGTGCAAAGCGCCTCGCAACGGATCGAGGTACCGGATCAACTGCAACGTGAGCAAGCACGCTTCTTACCCGATCTACCAGCTCATGCGCGTGTCTCCCTTGTATCGCAACCCCGACGGAACATGGCCGGAAGTGCCCGAAGGTCATAAGGTCGGCGATCGTTACGTTGCCGCCCGTAACGGTGAGAGCGTCCAATGGAGACGGCTGTACCGCCCCCTAGAGCTCAGGAATGAAGACGAGGTTTTGGTGTTCTTGGTAGCGCACGAGGCTTTCCACTATCTTCGCAAGACGAGGCAGGTTGAGGGACGACACGGCGAGATAGAAGCCGACGCCTTCGCCTCGAGGGTGTTGGAGCAGTACCGCGACGGGTTGAGCACCACCATACCACCTACACGCGGTCGCCGACGAAATAGCCCGCAGGATTAAAGGGGGCTAGGTCCGAGGGACAGAGAGGTATAGGCTCCATCGAAGGCTGCCGGCGCTCGTGGCACGACCTGAGCGGGTGAAGAATTCTGATTGGCTCGCACTAGCATCGTCCTGCCGATTTAGGCCCGCCCATGCGCCTTGCCGAGGCGCTTGCACCAGATGTGGTGCACCTCCCACAACACATCCCCCACGGGGTCCGTTCCGCCAAACTCGCCCAGAACGCGACGGTGGCAAGCGTTTCTGGCTCCCGTATAAACTGGAGGTAAGCAAACCCAACACGGCCGCGCAGGAGCAGCAGAAGACGGCCGGAGAAAGGAGCCACCATGAACAAGGGAGAGCTCATCGAGAGGATCGCCGAGGAGGCCGGGGTAACCGAGGGCGAGGCCCAGAAGCACTTCGGGGCTTTCGAGCGGGTGGTGACCGAGGCGCTCAAGAGCGGCGAGGAGGTCAGGATCACGGGCTTCGGGAAGTTCTCCGTGCGGGAGCGCAAGGCCAGGGAGGGCAGGAACCCCCAGACCGGTGAGAAGATGAAGATCGCGGCTTCCAAGGTCCCGGCCTTCAGCGCGGGTAACGCCCTCAAAGAGGCGGTCTAGGAGCCTTCGAACCGGGGTCCCGCTTAAATGAGGGGGCTCCGGGCCCTTTCGTTGCCACTACGCGGTCGTGGTCAGCCGGTGCCCGGTGCACAAGAGTAATAGTAGCGAGGTGCCGTCATTTCATAGGAAGGAGGTTTTCTTGAGTAAGGTCACGATGCCGGTCCCGTGCCAGGTGCGAAGCGAGGCGGAGAGCCCCTGCCCCCGCCGCGCGGTCGTGGAAGTACGGGGTGTGGTTTTCTGTGGGCCGTGCGCCCGCGAGCAGGAGGCATACTATCGTCATTGGTGAGCTTACGCAGGAGGATGAGATTCAGGGTTCGGGCAGCAAGCTGCTCGTCGAGGCGGTGCAGCGGCTGCGGCGGGATCGCGCGGGTGGTACGAAAAGCATCGCCGCAGGAACGCATCACCGGTTCTCGGGCGTAGACGAAACCGAACCTCTCGCCTTCGCGAATGGCTAACCTGAGAGAATGTTTTCCACCACAACCCCTCCTTAGGGCGGCGGATACCAGTTAAGAATTCCTTCGCGGCGAAATCTATGTTGACGTGTAAGAGCCGCTTTAAGTTGTTGCACTACCCAGCTGAGCAGAGGGCCACGAAGGTGACTGCTGCGCCTTCAACGGCCTTTAAGTCGGCCTTGAAGGAGACAGGGCGGCTCGACGCTAGCTGCCATCTCCAACTGTCGACCGCTGCTTTTTCTTTCCGCCGCAACTCCTTCCCTTAAGGGCGGAAAGAGTCGGAGGCGATCAGCGCACGCGTAAGGAGCGGTTTCGAGGACCTCTGCGGCCTGTGGTGGACCTTCGCGAACGGATCTGCCCTACTTGGAGTAGCTTACGGTGGCCGTGAATGGGTGATGAGGAGCTTGCTGGCTAGTTAGGATGATGTTCGGGGCGTTCGAAACAAACCATACGTCGGGCTGGTCCGGTCACTAAACGAATGTGCGCAAGGCCACCGCGAAGTTCTCCTCCGGCAGGCCGTTGGCGAATGCCGCTACCGCCCAATCCTCCTGGCCTTCCTTGATATCTTCCTTGGGTCCCTTGCACTCCACGAACACCAGCGTCTCCAGGGGCCTGTCCGGATCCCAGGCGGCCACGTCGGGTATTCCCCCGATCTTCGTCCCCATGCTCCTGCGCACCTCCCGGTCCCATCCCGTAAGCCAGTCCGGCAGGCGGTACGGGGAGATGGACCACGGCTTCCACAAATCGGGCACCTTCTCCGGGGCGTAAGAGCAGACCCAGTAGGCCTCCTTCCTGACGGTTCGTAGGAGCTTGGCCACCTCCACCTCATTGCAGCTGCGATGGGGTTCTCCGCCGTCCAGTGCGTAGACCTGGCCGCTGGCTTTACCGAAGTCCTCGGACCAGGGGAGCCTGGGGCCGTCCCACTGCCGGTAGCGTATCTCCACGTGCCCCACCCGTGGTGGAGCTTGAGTTCGCTGGACCTTCCGTTTCCTCGCGGCAAGGGGCAGCTTCGTCCGCCGTCCTCCTCCCAGCGCTCGGATCCAGTCCGTGTCGTCCATGCTTGCGCTCCTCTCTTCGTCATAATCACCAAGCGCAAATTCTTGATTGGGTGGGATCGCGGTCTGGTTCACGATTCCTCGCATTCGAGCCACAGCGCGAACAGCTAGACGGGGCCGACTCCGAGCGTGCGTTCTCTGTAAGACCATGCTACATCCCCCCGAGGAGCGCCTGACCGAGTAGCACCTGACGGCGCAGCGACAGCTTCGCCAGCTCGTTCTCCTCGTCCTCGGTGAGTTCGCCCTGCTCTCGCCGTCGCTCCAACTCCCCAAGCCGGTAAGAGAGCCGATATATCTCTCCCTCGTTTCCCGTGGTGGGGATGCCTTCTTCCCGGCTAAAGTGGGTGTAGCCATCCTCCCGCCCAACGGTGGCGAGCTGGACCAGGTTCTTTGCCGCATCTTCCGGCTCCTCCGCCACCGGCTCCTCCGCCACCGGCTCCTCCACCACGATCAGCTCGTGCGGATCGACGCCCAGCACCCCCGCCAGGCGACGAACCGTGTCGGGGCGGAAGGTTCGGTCGGGTTGTTTTTCTATTCGGTTGACGGTCTCGGTGACGACGCCCGCGAGCTGGGCAAGTTCGCGTTGGCTGAGGAGGAGGGCACGGCGTAACTCTTTGACACGGCCCGCATCGATACGTGTTCCGCCGTCCTGCATGATCTCTCCTATTCAGTGTTGCTATCAGCTTTCTACGTTGGTCATATTACTACCTAGTCTTGGTATTATCAACTTTTTATGTTGCTTCTTTCACAACTCAGTCTTGACAAAGTCATAAGCCAACACTACCCTGTGAACGTAATGAAGAAGCCCAGAGCGTCAAGGCTCACCAAAGAGTCCGGAAAGGACCAACCATGAACGACTTTGGCACCCAGACCAGGACCAACGAGGACGCCGACGACGCAACGCGCGTCGTCGAGCGCGTCGTCTACGTCGAGAAGCCAAAGCGCCACCTGTTCCGCAAGCTGGTGCTCTACCCGATAGTGGGACTCTTCGCCCTCGGCGTCGTCGTCGCCGCCATCCCCGGAGGAGACGACAGCAACAACTCCCGCGAAGCCGGCGCGCAGAACACGCCCAACACGGCACAGGTCTCCAACACCGACTCCACCGACAACAGCAAGCCCGCCCCCAAGCCCCGGGCGCTAGCCGTCGGGGAGACCGGCAAGGTCAAGGGCGGCTCCTACACCGTAACGGAGGCCTACCCGACCAACGCCTTGCACGACACCTACAAGATCGACCCGCCCAAGCGCGGCAACTTCGTTGTCGTGGACTTCACCTACACCAACGAGTCCCGCGAGGCGCAGACGCTAGATTACGAGCTCCTGACCCTCCACTCCGCCGGCGCCACCTACGAGCCCATGACGGACACGTTCTCCTACGTGCCCACCCGGCTCGATCCCTGGCTAACCGACGTCAACCCCGGCGTCTCGCACAACTTCCGCGCCATCTACGTCGTCGCCCCGGACTCGAGCAACTACGAGTTCCACGCCATGTCCGCGGACTTCTGGAGCACCCAGACCGCGAAGACGGACCTGGGCTTCTAGAACACATCGCGACAAGACCATGGGGAGAGCGCTCATTTCTTCCCCACGGCCCCTGAGAGGAGCCCCAGTGTACCGAAACGACCCACCGCTCGCCCTGTTGGCAATCCCAATTGTGGCGGGGACCGGCGGCGAAACGCCAAACGACACGCCCTTCACGCAGGGCCGCGCTGGCGTGAGGCTCCACCAGTTGTAAAGCAGAAACGCCCCTGGCTTTGCCCGGGGCGTCACCGGGACGCGCCGTACCCACTGCCCGGTCTGATGACGATAGGGCGCGGCAGAGAGGAATGAAGATGGAGACGAGGATAGTGGCGACGAAGGAAGTGAAGTCAGCGGAGCGAGGCGAAGCCAGAGGAGGGATGAGAACCGGCGCGATAGTGATTGGGATCATCGCGGGCCTGGCCGGTCTGGTGAGCGCCGTCCTCGCCCTCATGGTGGACTGGCGCGAGGAGCAACGCAAGACGTTCGCGCACTTCGCCCCGGCCTCGGCTAGAGGGGGTGACCATGGGTAGCGCACTATAGACCCCGGACGGTTCCACCAGCAAAGCAGACCAACCAAGAACAAAGGAGAACGCCATGAGCGATTTGGCCGACCAGAACAGCAAGAACACTGACAAGAACATCGACGAGACAGGAGAGATCGTGCAGGAGCAGACCCAGCAGGCGCCGGAGAAGGTCGTGGAGCGGGTCGTGTACGTCGAGAAGCCCAAGCGTAAGTTGGGCCGCAAGATCCTTCTGGGGACGGTGGTCGTCGTCGGCGGCCTGTGGCTGGTAGGGAGCGCCATCGGCGGGACCGAGCCCAGCGAGGCCAGCAACAACACCGGAGGCAACGGCGCCAACACGGAGCAGGTGGCCGACAGAGAGGCGCCCGAGGTCCCGAGCTACGGCATCGGCGACCCGATGAAGGTCGAGGGTGGCGTCTACACGGTCAGCGAGGCCGGGTACACGAACATCCTCCACGACCCCTGGAAGATCGACCCGCCCAAGCAAGGGAACTTCGTGGTCGTGAAGTACACCTACAAGAACACGTCCGACGAGACCCAGGCGTTCGACGGGGAGATGATGACCCTCACGGACTCCAAGGGGAACTCCTACGAGGTGTGGGACGACAACTACTCCTACGTGCCCGACGGTAAGGACCTCTGGTACGAGGACATCAACCCCGGCGTGACGGAGCAGGGCTGGAACATCTACGAGATCCCTCCGGACCGCGGCGAGTCGTACACGCTGCACGTCACGAGCCAGAACATCTGGAGCACGGACGAGGCCAAGCTGCCCCTCGGCAGCCGCAGCTAACACACGGACATCGGGCGGGCTGGCTCATCCCGGCCCGTCCCCGACCAAAAGGAGAGACTGAGGAACAGGGACCTGTTGATGGAGGAGATAACGCATGCCAGTTGGGACCTCGAGGAGGCGCAGCGGGACGTCAACCGCAAGATCGCCAGCAACAACCTGGCCGATCTGCCCAGGGCCAAGGCCGTTCGGGATCTATGCAAGCAACACCATGAGGACCTGTTGGATCGGCACAAAGAACGCCGCCCGCAAGCCCCCCGACAAAGGAGAACACAGATGACGAAGAAGCCAAATCCGAGCCGCAAGGACAGGTTCGCGTGGAAGAAGGGCGACTGCAAGATCATCAACGTCCCTGCTCGTGAGGAGAACAAAGTGAACAACGCAAATCACATAGACGTCGAAGACCTGACGAGGGCCGCGCTGCCGATCCTGCAGCGGGCGGCCAAGGCCAGGAAGGTCGTCTTCTACGGCGAGCTCGCCGACGAGTGCAAGAACTCCAAGTTGGCCACCCCCGCCTGGCAGGGCCTGACGGGCCACGACCCCAGGCTGTGGCAGGGCCTGTACAACATCAGCCGCGACTCCATGGACACCAACGGCTTCTTCCTGTCGGCCGTCGTCGTTCACAAGGACGACAACGTCCCGGGCAATGCCTTCAGGGAGTGGTGCGACGAGGAGACGCCAGGCCGCAACTGGGTCTGGCACTTGAGGCGTGCCCACAAGCACCACCGCTTCAAGCAGATCTAGGAAAGGAGAACGCAATGTACAAGGACGACGAGGATAAGATCGTGTGGTTCGGTGCTCCAGACACGGACCCGGCTGCCGAGCACGAACGCTTCCTCGCCTGGCGCGATGCCAACCGCACGGGCCGGATCCTCAACATGCTGACGGCCAAGAAGGCGCGGCTGCACCGGGCGAAGTGCAAGCACTTCATCTACACCCGGGGGCCCGGGGTGGAGCCGCACCTGGTCAACGAGACGACCAACATGAAGATCTGCGGGCCAGACGGGCTGCTGCTGAAACGGTTCGCCGCCGAGTGTGGCATCTCGGTCACCAACTGCCCGGACTGCTGACGCCCGGGGGTCCCCACGCAAGAAAGGAGAACGCAATGCCAAGCCTGGATGAGAGGGCCAAGCACGCCCGTGAGGTGCTGCTGCCGTACGCCGGCAGCCCCGCCGGGGCGCCGCTAACCATTGTGGCTTCTCTCCATTAGAATCCATAACATAGCCTCCTACAGTTCTGGTGTCTTCTCCAACGAGTTGGCAACATCCATGATGCAACCCGAAGGGATTAGGCGCATTGACCGGAACCTTATTCACCGGATTGCGTGGAAGTATGGCGTTCTCGGAAGTTCGCCTGTCAGGTTCTCCGAAGTTCGCTAACTAGATCCCTTCCGGGTGTCGCTATTGCACGTCGTCGTAGAAAACCCGGTATGCCGACCCGGTAGGTCAACTGGTGTGCGGCTACCCTCGGTGCCCTAGAGTGCCATCGGACCCCAACAACCGACGTCGAACAAGGGAGGACTCCAGGGATGTCCGGCCTATCTAGTTTGGTGAAGCGGCGCCCGCTCCTCGCGTTCTTCGTGTTGACCTACGCGCTCTCGTGGTTGGCATGGCCGTTGTGGGCTTCGGGTCTCTACCCCATAGCCCCGGTCTTCAGCTTCGCCCCTTTCCTCACGGCCCTCGTCGTGCTGGCCATTGCCTACGGCAATAGCGGGGTCGGCGGATTGCTGAGGCGGATGGTGCGCTGGCGCGTGGGGCTCAGGTGGTACGCCGTGGCCCTTTTGCTCCCGGCCGGCCTTGCCCTCGCAGCGACGGCGCTCAACGTCCTGCTCGGCGCTCAGGCTCCCTCCGCGGACGATCTGGGCGGCTGGACGGGCCTCATGCCCGGTTTTGCCATAGCACTACTTATCCCCGGCCTCGGCGGGGCATGGGAGGAGCCGGGCTGGAGGGGCTTCGCGCTTCCGCGCCTGCAAGCCGGCCGCTCGGCGCTCTTTGCCGCCCTGATCCTGGGGGTGCTCATAGCCGGATGGCACCTGCCGCTGATGGTGGTCGGAGAGGTGCACTGGTCGGACATAGTGCTGATCATGGGCGCGGCGATCGTCTTCAACTGGGTGTTCAATAATGCCAACGGGAGCGTGCTGATCGTCATGATGATGCACGCCATGAACAACACCGTCTCGGGCGGATTCTTCTCGCCCATGTTCTCTGGTGCCGACTCTGTGAGGCAGTCGTGGATGCTGGCGGCGGTCTGGTGCGTGGTGGCCATCGTGGTGATCATCGTGGCGGGGCCAGAAGACCTCTCCCGTAAGCACCGTAAGCAGGAGGAGGGGAAGGAGGAGGCCGCGGAGGCCGGGGTCGCCACGCCTGGGGTCGTTGGCCCTACCCCCAGATGAACTAAGAAGCGAACTACTTCCGAGCTATTGAACGTTCAGAGGCGGAAGGACCGGAGTCATCACGAGCTCCGGTCCTTCTCATGCATGCTAGGGTATCGTTACCGACACCGGACTACCCCTTTTTGGACAGTCTCAGAAGGTGCGTTCTCGGAAGTCCGCATAGCCCGGTCCAGCATCCGTGAGGGGCGGCGTCAGTTCCGTGGGGGTTCGAAAAGTTCGATGGGGTTGCCGGAGGGGTCCTCTAGGAGGATCTGCTTGCCGCCTCTGCCGCCGACGATCTCGTTGCGGAAGTGCGCCTCCGTGTCGCGCAACGCCTCGACCTCGCTGGCGAGATCATCGACCTCGAGCTGGATGCGGTTCCAACCGCCCGGCTCGGGCTTGCGCCCGTCGGGCATGGGTTGGCCTGCTCCGCCCGCGCCGGGCTCGTTCAGCAGGAGGCGCAGGTCGCCTCGCGAGAGGACCGCGAAACCGGGGGGGTTGAACTCGACACCGAAGCCGAGCCGCCCAGTGTAGAACGCGATCGCCGCTTCGACGTCGTCGACTATGTAACGCACGCTGACCGTGGCCATCGTTAGTCCTCCTTGGATTTCCTCGCCGGTATTCCTTGCACCAAGTTTACGTCCATCCATGTTCCTTCCCGATCGCCCGCTTGCCCCTCGTAGGATAGAAGGCGGGGAACCACCGCCCATCGTACGGAGGTCGCGATCCTGGCCTGTACGGAGGTACGGCTCCGTTAACGCCGAGGCGCCGGTACGCGTACGGTGGGCCGTCTGCGGCGAGGCTCGCACAGGGTCGCGCCAATCCTTTTGGCTTTCCCTCAGACGCGGTCGGCGGGACGGGACCGACCCATTGGCCTTGGGCGTCCACCAACAGCGGTTGCGTGTGGGACTCTCGGCGTTGCTACGGCCATGCTCAGCAGACTTCATGAGCAGCTCTGTCGCCCTTATTCATAGGAGTGCGTGGAAGATGGGTTCTCCGAAGTACAGGTGCAGGATCCCGCATAGCCCTGGCCCTGACGGCCCGGAATCGCCCGCACGGAGCCCACGCCATGTCATCGTGCCCGAGCACCTTGCCACGCGGGTGGATGAATACGCGGCAGCACGGGTAACGTCGCATGTCGGGTACGGGAGGTGCAGCGACGGCGGCATGCGACTCCCGATACACAAAACCGCCTGAGCTCGCGTTCCACGCCATCGTGGGTGATGACGCGCCAAAGTTGCGCTTCGAGCGGGCAAGGGACCGAGCGAGTCGCGCTCGAGCGTACACAGGCGGGTGAGCAAAGGCTCCTCACAACCTGGTGCCCGTCCTGCTCGGGGACGGCGTCCGGCTGCTCGACCGCCTGGGCGCGGAGCCGATCGAGCTGGAGAGCAACCGGGTGATCGAGGGAGCCGGGGTCACGCATCTCACCTTCCGCGTCGTGAAGTGAGGTAGCAACCGGGGCGGATGCGCCACGTCCCGAGCTTAGGACCGCGAGTACAATCCGGACAGGATCGTCCGGTGAAGGAGTTGGGCCTGGCTGCGACCCCGCGGTGCGCCATTGCTGGACTAGTTTGCGGGGCGCGGTTAAGACCTCAAGATCTCGAGGTACACGGCCTCGGTCTGAGACGACGGGGACACGCCGAGTTCCTCCGACAAAAGACTCCGACAACGCTCGTAGACGCGTAGCGCCTCCGCCCGGTTGCCCACGGCGGTGTGGGCCCGCATGAGGAGCTGGTAGCCCGTCTCGCGGAAGGGTTCGAGGGCCACCGCTTCCCTGGCGTGCTTCACCGCGTATTCTGGCTCTGTGTGCCAGATGGAGGGCTCACTTAGGCATTCGTGCGCCCGCACGAGCACGTCGCGCAGCTCGGAGCGTTTCGCGGTCACCCACGGTCCCTCCTCGCCCATCAAGAAAGACCTTCGGGAGATCTGGTAAGCTGCCTGCGCCCATCCCCAGGCTTCCCGCGGTTGGTCTGTCCGCAGCGCGCTTTCGGCGCGATCGATGGCCCCGGTCACGGCTTCCACGTCGATCCAGACGTCGGTAGGCAGCGACAGCTGGTAGTGGCCGAACGATCCGTCGAGGGCGACCTCTGAGAGATCGATATCAGCGAGGAGCGCGCGCACCTTGCTGATGAGGGCGCTGAGCGACCTTTCCCAGGAGGGGGGCGCGTTGCCCAGCCAGAGCTCTTCGGCCAGCTCGTCCCGTGACACGGCCCTGAGGTGCTCGCAGGCCAGGTGGGCGAAGGTGAGGCGGCCCTGCCTTCCCATCAAGCGTCGTTCGTCGAGGAGGACGGTGCCGTTGTCCTCGATGAGCACCCTGCCGGTCAAGTAGATCCTGAGCGCCATCCCCAACCCCTTCACAACATGCCGCCAACATTCTAGCAATGGCGGTGGCGTAACATGCGACCAGCAAAGGAGGTAACACAGATGGCAAAGATAATGCTTTGCGACTGCGGACATGTGGTCAGAGGCGATACCGACGACGAACTGGTGGCCAACGTGCAGGAGCACGCGCGCGAGGTCCACGATATGGAGGTCACCAGGGAACAGGTCCTCGCGATGGCCCAACCAGAATAGCCGCACACGAGCGGCTCGTAACATTCGGAAGGAAAGGGGATCGTAAGATGAAGCTGCTCTCCGTCAACGCCTCATCGCCTGCGGATGTTGTGCACGGCGGTAAAACGGTAACGACGGGAATCTTCAAAGAGCCGGTCTACAGGCGGGTCATGCTCGGGATGCTGAACCTCGACGGGGATGGGCAGGCGGATCTCGTAGGCCACGGCGGAATCTACAAGGCGGTCTACGCGTACTCGGTCGAGAACTACGACTACTGGAAGCGTGAGCTTGGTCGAACCGATCTCGCCTTCGGACAGTTCGGGGAAAACTTCACCGTCGAGGGGATGCTGGAAGACGGGATCCACGTCGGCGACGTTTTTCGCGTGGGCGGCGCGCTAATCGAAGTGACCCAGCCGCGCGTCCCTTGTTACAAGCTCGGCATAAAAATGGGGCTGCGCGGGTTCGAGAAGGAGTTTCTGGCAAGTGGCCGGGTGGGCTTTTACCTGCGCGTTTTGGAAGAAGGCGAGGTCGGCGCCGGGGACATCCTGGATCGCATACGGACCGATCCCGAACGGATGACGGTCCGGGAGATCTGCCGCCTGCTCTACTTCGATCCCGGGAACCTGGCAGGAGCGAGGAGGGCGCTTCGCATCCGGGCGCTATCTCCCGGATGGCGGCGATCGTTCGAAGAGCGATTGGCCTAAACCGGAGCGCCGATCTAGTCCGGTGAAGAGCCCAGGTCAAGGTTCCGGCCCGAGCTGTTCTCTGAGCGAAGGAGGTGAGAGATAAAAAGCCGTTGAATATTGGGGCGTCGGGAAGAGACCGTTCAAGGCGCCCGGCTTATAAACGTCCCGTGACCAAGAGGAGGTTCACGACCATGCCACTATACATCGATCACCACAAGCACGTGAAAGGATTGACGGCTGAAGCGGTGGCGGACGCCCACCGGAAAGATCTCGAGGTTCAGGACAAACACGATGCCAAGGCACTGAGATACTGGTTCAACGAGGAAAAAGAAGAGGTCTTCTGCCTGATCGACGCGTCTAGTGCCGAGGCAGCCGCAGACCTCCATCGTGAGGCACACGGGCTCATGGCCGACGAGATAACGGAGGTCGAAGAGGGTTCCTAGCGGCACCAGAGCGGGTCGGGGGTTCCCGTATCTCCCGACCCTCAAATTTCTACCCTTATTCGTCGGAGTGTTTCCTACCGGCTCGGCCCGAAGCTGCTTGCCTGGCAGTTGGCACGAGCGTCCGAAACAGAGGCCGCGCTGGCTTAAGGCGCGGCGAGCCGGCGAGCGACACCTGGAGGAGAGATCATGACCAACAAATTCGTAGTGGACCCCCAAGAGAGGATCGAGGTGCGGTGGGGCCTGCACGCGGACGAGGCCCAGATTGCGGAGCTACTAGAACTGAACGGCTTCCCGCGGTGGGCCGCGTTCGAAGACAGATTCATAGTCGCCGAACGAGACGGTCGCGTACTGGCGGCGCTGCGGTATCGTACGGAGTCCAAGCGGCTCCTGCTGGGGCTACTCGTCTCCGACCCGTGGGCCGCAGAACGTCCCCTGGCGGTGGCCCTGTACGCGGGGGCAGGGGAGCTGGCGCTGGAGATGGGCGCCAGAGAGGTGCGCGTCCGTTCGGTGCCCCACGCCGACAACTACCCGTGCGAAGCGGGGTATCGCCGGCGATATCCCGGTGGCTGGTATCTGCCAGCGACGCCGCCCCTCCGGCGCCGCAATGAGCTCCCCGCGGGTGGCTGGCGGAGGATGGTCGCCCTGCTGGGCATACCTGCCGTGCCGTTCTTTCGGGCCTTCAGCGAAGACGGGCGATGGAAGGACGGGCCGAGATGATCGATGCCGAGAAGGATGGTCGCCCCGAAGGAGAGTCTCAGGAGATGGTACGGCAAGAAGGCATTTTCCCTGTTCACCCGGAAGATATCCCGCGCATCGTCGAAGTGTGGGAAGCGTCTGTCCGTGAAACGCACCATTTCTTGACGGAAGCTGACATCGAGTTGTTCAAGCCGCTGGTCGAGCAGGAACTCCCTAGCGTGGCGGAGTTGGCTTGCGTGCGCGATGGCGCAGGTCAGGTGGTGGGCTTCGTCGGTGTGGAGAAGGACAAAGTCGAGATGCTGTTCGTCCATCCCGAGTGGCGCGGGCAGGGGATCGGGCGCCACCTACTAGAGCGTGCCGTGAGGTCGCTGGACGCGACGAGGGTCGATGTCAACGAGCAGAACGAGCAGGCGGTGGGGTTTTATCAGCGGATGAGGTTTGGGGTAGAAGGGCGTTCCGAGTTAGATGGTCTGGGCAAGCCGTTCCCACTGCTGCACATGCGGTTGGGGCGTCTCTGACGAGAGGCTGCGCGTGTGTTGTCCCGCAAACGGTCCCGTACGCGGAAGGCAACCACGGGGGCACCGACATGGTCCATGGTCCGGCGCGAAGAGATACCCGACGAAGCCTGGCAACAGATCGGGCCACTTGTACTCGTGCCCTCTCGGGTCGCAGGCAAGCGCCGGTTGACGTTCACACAACCCCGCCGCGTTCTCGATGGCGGCGACAGGAAGAAGAGGACATGAACCATTACACAGACTTCGACCTAATCCTGATCAGGGAGCGCAACCAGCAGATCCGCGACGAGGTCGACTCACTGCGGCTCAAGAAGCGTCTGCGGAAGGGCCGCACCCCGCGCGGCTCGCAGCCGGTAGCCTCGCTCGACTGGGGCGGAGCGCGGCTGGCAGGTTGATTGACCGGACGGGGCTGATGGGCCGCGCCTTCGGCAAAGCAAGGAGCGCCTGTGGGGCGCATCGCGTCGACGGTTACGGAGGGCAGGAGCACCACTCCTGCCTTCCCCGAGAAGCAAGGTGTGAAGCGATGATCTCCAGGATGAGTGCCAGATATGACCACCGCGCGGTGCTGGCATTAGCGACGCTTGCCACGGAGCCGTGCGTGCTCCTCACCTATGTTTTGTCACTAAATTTACATAGTCGAAGATCTCGCACTCTGAGGTGCCCGCTCCTTGCGCTTCCGATAATAGACATTATCCGCTTTACAACCTCCCGCTCATAGCTGATAATGCGCTCCTGAGCTACGAATAGGGTAAGAAAAGTCCAGACGCACCCCACGCTCGGGGTGGCCGCGTAGCCCCGGTCCTATGCCGACAGAGTCCCCGCAACGGTCCGGGGGCGTATCTTCCTCATAGTACCCACCGCGTCAGACCCGTACCCTGGTAGGGGCCTGGCCCGTCTGGACCGCGGCCGAGCCTCGTTCTCGAGTCGCGAAATTGCGTAGCCCGTTTGCGTAAGGTTACGGATGCTCTCCTTGTCCTCCGCGATCTATGCTGCCTTCGTTACTAGAGGCGGAATAGGAAGTAGAGAGGGATCATGCTCAGGAGCGTAGCGGCACGAGCACTGTGGTTGACCAAGGGGGCGGCCCTGTTCGGGGGGGCGGTGGTGACGCTCGCGCTCGTTCTGGGCGTGGGGACCGTGGCTTTGGCGGCCGTACCCGGAGACCCCTTCAAGCTGGGCAGGACCAACACCATAGACAACATGAGCACGTTGGTCGGCAGCGCCTCGGGTACCTTGCTCAGGATCAACAACAACGGAGGCGGCCCGGCCCTGGACCTGCGGGTCGAGGAGGGCGAGGCCCCCATGAACGTCAGCTCCGACGCCCTGGTCGACGACTTCAACGCGGACCAACTCGACGGCCAGAGCGCGAACGATTTCGTCTCGGAGGACAAGACCTACACGACCTCGGCCTTCAAAGACGGAACCGGAGGAGGCGCGGACGTGGAGGCGTTCGTGGAGTGCGATCCTGGAGACAGGATCCTGGGCGGCGGCGGTGGCATCCCCGCCCCCTCCCCCGACCCCGTGCGGGTGAGCGAACCCTTCGGCGGCGACGGTTGGAGGGTGATCTCGCAGGACAACGGTAGTGGCAGCGGTGTCTTCGCGAGGGCCATCTGCGCCGACTTCCCGCCGCTGAGGTAGCGGCCCACGGCGAAGGTTCGGGAGGACGAATGGAGCTGGTAGTGGGAGCGGTACGGTGCGGTGAGATGCGCCGCTCCCCCTGTTCACCCAACGTCGCAGAGGAGAGCTAGGAGGTAGGACGCATGGCGAGGGCGGGCGAGGAGCTCCATAACCCGGTTCAGGGGGACTGGATCGTTTTTCGAGAGACTGCTCGGGATACGGGCGGGGAGCTGTTGAGCGCCGAGCTCCTCGTCTCGCCCAAAGCCGCCGGCCCGCCGGCACACGTCCACCCTCTCCAGGAAGAGCGCTTCGAGGTCCTCTCTGGCACCATTCGCGCCCGCCTGGGCAACCAGGAAAGGAGCCTCCCGGAGGGAGAACGCATGACCGTCGCGCCAGGCACGCCCCACACGTGGTGGAACGACGGCGAGGTAGACGCGCGCGTCTCGCTCGAACTTCGTCCGGCCTTGAACAGCGAGGTAGGCTTCGAGACCATCTACGGGCTGGCCCGAGACGGCAAGACCAACAAGGACGGCGTCCCCAGCTTGTTGCAGCTAGCCGTCATGCTCGGCGGCGTCAACAGGGGCGAGCTCTACCTCGCACATCCACCCATACCGGTACAGAAGGCGCTATTCGCGGCGCTCGCTCCGGTGGGGAGGCTGCTCGGGTACAAGGACCGCTACCCGAATTACAGCTCAGTGGGGGGCCCAAGAGTCGAGGGAGGTGCCCCGCCCTCCACAAGGAGTGTGATGGCCAGGGGGGTGGCCCTGGTGGTACCGTTGTTGGTGGCATCCCTATTCTTGTTTAGGGGGGCGCGTCGACTAAGGAAAGGATAGCCTCGCGGCCCCTCAGACTGCCGGCGATAGTCTCTATTCACGGGAGTGCGTAGAGAGACTGTCTGGAAACTCCTAGCGGGCTCCATTTCGTGGTCCCACGAGCCTACGTAACGGGACGAAATAGTGCACTTTTGGCGCTGCGCGCTTCTTGGAAGCGCGCGATCCGGCTCGTCCAGATACTTTCCAGACAGTCTCTAGAAGGAAGATTCTCGGAAGTCCGCGCCAGGAAAGTCGCGAGATTGAGTAACCCGAATGCGTAATTCTACGGATGAGCACGACCCCCTCCGTCCCCTACGCTGCCCCCTAGTCGAAAACGGGAACACGAAGGAGGCAGAAGAGATCATGCTCAAGAGCGCGGCAAGCAAGGCTATGTGGTTGGCCAAGGGGATGGCCCTGTTCTGGGGGGCGGTGATGACGCTCGCCCTCGTGTTCGGAGCGGCCTCCATGGCGCTGGCCGCCAACGGCCAGCCGTTCCTGCTGGGGAAGGCGACCAACGCGGCCACCGCCCTAACCAAGCTCACCGCCAACGTGAACGGAAGCGCCATGCAGGTGCAGAACACTAACGCCGGATCTGACGACACGGCGCTCTCCCTCACCGTGCAGCCCGGGGAGGCGCCGATGAGGGTCAACTCGGATGGCAGGGTGGCCAACCTCAACGCCGACGAGCTGGACGGCAAGAACTCCACGCAGTTCCTGGGCGTGGACGCCAAGGCCAGGGACGCGGCCAGGGCCGACTTCGCTGATACCGCCGGGCTAGCCCAGAACGCGCAGGTGGCCGACGATGCGGACAAGCTCGACGGCAAGAGCGCGAACGAGATAGGGGTGAACGGCCTGGTGCAGGTCAACGCCGACAGCGCCTTCAACTCGGACTCCTCCAAGGTCGCGACGGCGAACTGCCCGGCCGGGAAGGTGCTCGTGGGTACCGGCTACCGCGTCGTCGAAGGCCAAGAGGGGACCTTCCCGAACGAAAGGGCGAACGTCGTGGTCGATGTGGTAGACCCCGGTCCCAAGTCCGTTCTCGTGGTAGCAACTGAGGACGAGGCGCTTGTCACCAGCTGGGGCCTGACTGCCAAGGCGATCTGCGCCACCGCGCCGTAGCGCGGCGAGGAGGTAGCGGGAAACTCCTTCGGGGGCCGGGCCACGACGCTCCGGCCCCCACCCGCCCCTATCCACCCACTTCGGGGAACATCAATTCTCGGAAGTCCGCGTAGCCCCGGTCCCATACCAGGGTATGGTCCAGGGCCGTCTGGACCGGGGCCGAGCCTTATCCACTAGGCGCGAAGTTGCGTAGCCCGGATGCGTAAGGTTACGCATGCACTCTTCGTCCTCCGCAGCCTATGATGCCTTCGTTACTACAGACGAGAGAGGAAGTGGAGATCATGCTAAGGAGCGTAGCGGGCAAGGTCGCGTGGGTTGGGAGGAGCGCAGCAATGGTGTTCGGGCTGGCCCTGGTGTTGGCGCTGGTGCTGGGTGTGGGGACGATGGCCCTCGCAGCGGTGCCTGGGGACCCCTTCGAGCTGGGGCAGACCAACACCATCAACAACGCCCTCACCAAGCTTACGGGCTCCAACGCGGGCACCATGCTCACGGTGGACAACAACTCGAGCGCATCCGGAGCGCGGGCATTGGACCTGAGGGTGGAGCCCGGCAAGCAGCCCCTGAACGTCAACGCGGAGGCGGGCAAGGCTGGCAACCTAAACGCAGACGAGCTCGATGGCAAGGACGCCGCCGGGCTCGTGCGCGTCGCGTTCTTCGAAGGGGCCAGCCCGCTGCCAAGGGGGGAAAACGGGACGCTGGCCACCACGACCATCACCGCCCCGGCTTCCGGCTTCCTCGTCATCGACGCCAACGCCAACATCTTTAGTTTCACCCAGTCAGACGTTGTTACGTGCCAGATCGAGGTCGACGACGAGGAGGAGTCCCTCGGTTCGATCAGGAACGTAGAGTTCAACGGCGCCGAAGACGTCAACGAGCAAGAGACCTGCTCGACCAACGCGGTGGTACCCGTCTCGGCGGGCCAGCACACCGTCGACCTCGAGGTCGTTGGTGTCGGGTTCGCCGACACGCGCTTCGGATTTACCGCGCTGTCGGCGATCTACGTGCCGTTCGGGGCCACGGGCTCCCCGCCTGAGTAGGGCGTCCCTGCCCCAAGGGTCTCCCCTAACCACCCGACTTCGTAGAGCCCCGATTCTCGGAAGTTGGGGTAGCAAGCTCCGGCCGTTCGGGCCCGTTTGAGAGCCCACCTGAGCCCCTCGGACGCCCTCGCCTCCGATAACCGCACCACTTCGCCACAGACGCGGCGAGGAATCGTTGCAAGCGGTTGCGACTTGCTACCGTAGGACTTCCCGAGAATTCTAGGAAGAGTTCTCAAAAGTCGAGCACCCGGACAAGGCCTATAGGACCGGGGCGGAGCCAGATTCCGCGAACTTCGCCTTGAGGGGGTGCTCCGAAGTTCGCTACCCGCAGTGGCGTTTCGGCAAAGGGAGACTGCGGGCGGTTTGGGCCTTGTGCCCCATGTCGCAAGCGTGCTACGCTGCCCGGATCGGAAACGCGCTACCCGCTAGGTAGAGGCTAGGAACTTCGCCCCTCCGTTTGGGCACCCATGGGGCGTGGGGAGCCAGTGGTGCAACCGGCTACCGCAAAAGAGGCATCGTGGGATGGCTCTCGGGGGTGCCGGTTCCGCGTTGTGCAGGCTCCACAAAGGGGTAGAGCGATGAGGAGAGCGGTGCTGCTGGCGACGACGATGGCTATCGTGGCGGTGCTGGCGGCGGGGATGGCGTCCGCCGATCCGGTGAACAGCAAGAAAGTCCAGATCAACACCTTCGACTGCGGCGGCGAGCCGGTGACGGTGACCTATCTATTGAACCCCGCGGTGGTCTTCAACGTGGTCGACACCACGGGCAACTTCGTGTTCACGCGGGCAGAGGGCACGGAAACCATCACCGACCCCGAGACCGGAGAAGTGGTCGACGAAAACGAGATCGAGTTCCCCATAGGCCAAGGGAAAAAGAAGGGCCTCCAGGGCAGCCTGACCACGTGTGACTCCACCATCACCTTCGAGGTCCCGGAGGTCGGGACGGTCACATTGGACCTTACGTTCACCGGCTTCTTCACCCCACGCAAGGGCTAACGGAGGGCCGGAAGTTGGGGAAGGCAGCCACTCGATAGTCGAGCGTACTTTTAGGGCCGGGGCGTAGCATCCCCGGCCCATCCACATGACCTTATTCACCGTACGTCGTGGAAGGTGTGTTCTCGGAAGTCCACACAGCCCCGGTCCTATGCGGTATACATCCCGCACCCGTACAAGGAGCGCATCTTCCTCATAATGCCCCGCGGTAGGTACCAGCTCGCGGCGGTCCTGGCCCGTTAGGATCGGGGCAGAGCCTTATTCTCGAGTCGCAAAGATGCGTAGCCCGGATAGGTAACCTTACGCATGCGCCCACCTCCCCCAATCCCCTAGGCTGCTCTCGTCGTGCGAAGACGAAGAACGGGAGGTGAGAATGGGAAGGCGAGGCTAAGGATCGATTGGGACCGGACGGTATGCAAGTGGACGGCGACAAAGACGAGGCGAAAGCCGTAAGGAGGTACGACCGATGCAAGCAAGTATTCAGCGCAAGGTTTTGACGGGGCTGGCCGCGGTGGTGGCGAGCGTGCTGTTGGCGACGCTGGGCGCCGGGGTGGCCTGGGCGCTGCCCGACTGCACCATCGATCCGCTGGCCCTCTGCCAGGGTACATTCGCCGCCGATGACTTCGAGGGCGAGGACGTGCCCGACGGCGTCGCTGGCGCAAGGGACACCATCAGGGGCTATTGGGGCAGAGACGCCGCCAGCGGGAACGGTGGCAACGACACGATCTTCGGTAGCGATGGCCGGGACGGCGACCTTGCCGGTACCGGTCCCTTGGACGGCGACAGGGGTAACGACACCGTCGACGGCGGCCCCGACGCCGACTTCTGGCTACTTGGCGACCTGGGAAGGGACACCGTCCTGGGCGGCAGCGGTAACGACGAGCGCATGGACGGCGGCCCTGGCAACGACACGGTCGACGGCGGGTCGGGCGACGATGATGAAGTGTTAGGCGGAGACGACAACGACACCGTCAACGGCGGACCGGATGACGACGGGGAAGTGGAGGGCGGCGCCGGCGACGACACGGTGCACGGCGGACCGGGCAACGACGGCTACGGACCAGGCGTCGACGGGGAAGTGGAAGGCAACTCCGGCATCAACACGGTGCACGGCGATGAGGGCGACGACCTCATAGACGGTGGCGGGAGCTTTGCCGGGGACGTGGAGGACATCTTCGGCGACGACGGCGACGACACCATCGACGCGGTCGACGGGGAAGTGGACAACATAGACTGCGGAGACGACAACGACACGGTCACCTTCGACGCTGGCGGCATAGACGCGGTCGACCCCAACTGCGAGAACCAGTTCCCGGTGTAGGCGGGAGCCGAGAAAGGTCGGCGACCACCCATCACGGGTAAGAGACCACAACTGGCCGGGGCCATTGCGTCCCGGCCTATTTCTTGTCCTTTCTCGCCCCTATTCACCGGAGTGCGTGGAAGAGGGGTTCTCCGAACTTCGCGTTGACGGCCTGCTAAGAAGTTCGTTATATCCTCGGCCTCGTAACGTCTGTCGTAACGCTTAGGAGACGGTAGTGCTTTAGGGTGGGGTTATGACAGAAAGAATATATGAACAGCGTCGAGGAATCGGTGGGATAGACCCCCGAGCCGCCGCCTGGCTCGCGTGGTCCCTATGCGCGCTCTCCCTGGTGCTTATAGCGCTAAGTCTCCTTCTCTTCGCCCTGAACCTTTCTTACCCAGGGACTTACATCTACGATCCCTGGCTCGACAATACGCTGACCGCGATAAGCTTTGCGCCGGTCGGTGCGTTGATCGCCTCTCGTCGTCCCGCTAACCCCGTGGGCTGGCTATTGTGTCTCTACGGCCTCGTCACCTGCATCAGCCACCTCTGTGGCCAGTACGCTATCTACGCCCTGCTGGCACAACCCGGCTCGCTCCCGGGCGGTGGAGCGACGGCCTGGATCGCTTCCTGGCTTCTGCCAATCATGAATGGCCTTACGGTGTTCTATATCCTGCTGTTCCCAAACGGAAGGCTACCGAGCAGGCGCTGGGGATGGCTGGGTTGGCTGACGGTGGCTTTTATGGTAGTGGGAGTGATCTCCTCTGCGTTCGCTTCCGGAGCGCTGATGGATGTTCTCGGCCCGATCCGAAATCCGCTGGGGATCGAGGGCTTCACTCAGGTCTACAAAGTGCTCTTGTTCGCCATATCTCCGATTCTCACCGTCGCAGCGGTCTTGTCCGTGTTTGTGCGACTGCGTCGAGCCACAGGAGTAGAGCGCCAGCAAGTCAAGTGGTTTGTTTACGCTGCTGCGGCGAACGTTAGTACCGGCACCCTTGCGTACGTCATCCCCAGAGTAATAGAAACGCCGGTCTGGTTCGAGCGGGTGGGGTTTGCACTCTACGTAGCCACGATACCAGCCATTCCCGTCGCCATAGGGATAGCGATCCTGCGCTACGGGCTGTACGACATAGACCTCCTCATAAACCGCACCCTCGTCTACGGCTCGCTCACGCTGATGCTTGCGCTGGTGTACTTCGGGGGCGTGACGGCTACCCAGGCACTCTTCCGCGCCCTCACCGGCCAGGAGCAGCAACCTCAACTCGCCATCGTCGTCTCCACCCTCGCGATCGCAACGTTGTTCAATCCCCTGCGAAGGCGCATCCAGTCCTTCATCGATCGCCGCTTCTACAGGAGGAAGTACGACGCACACAAGACCCTGGAAGCCTTCTCTTTCAAGCTCAGAGACGTGAGGGACCTGGACGCCTTGAGCGACGACCTGGTGGGGGTGGTGAGGGAGACGATGCAGCCGGCGCACGTCTCTTTACGGTTGCGCCCCGAGAAGGCGTCGAAAGGCGCACAGACGGACTAGCCGACGCCCTATTCACCGGAGTGCGTGGAAGACGGGTTCTTCGAAGTTCGCATCCAGGATCTTGCATAGCCCCGTCCCGATAGGCCTTCCCAGAGCCCGCCTAAGCGCCTCCGCGCCCCGGTTCGGGGTCTACAATGTTGTGGTGCCGGATGGATATCCAGGGGGCTGCATAGGATCGGGGCGTACATGGATTACCCACGGTTGGTAATCTTCCAGACTCTAGGACTTGCCGCCGAAATACGAGGAGGCAGCATGACGAACCCGCCGCACGACGAACGCGAGAGAGATCGTCGCGAGAGAGATCGTCGCCAGCGCGAGGGCGACGTTCGCCGCCAGGAGCAGAGCGATGAACGAGAAAGGGACCTGGAGGAGGCCTGGCGCCGCAACCATCCCATCGAGCCGGACGACGACCGGGACCGGGCCAAAAAGCGGCGCCGGACCTGAGGCGGCGTGAGCGAGGGCGAGGTCTCCCGACGGCTGAGGCTCGCCGGTTACTCCTTCGAGCCCAGCCGGGCTGGGAAGCATTTCTGGTGGGACCCGCGAGCGGGCGAGCTGCTGCCCGAGGACCGGGCCTTCAGGCGGGTGCGCGAGGAAGAGACGCGGTTGCTCGAGGAGTTGGGCTGGGAGCGGGTGGAGATAGAGGGTGACACGATGTGGCGCAGGCCGGACACCGGCCGCCTCTACCCTCGCGGTCCCGCGGTGGACGTGATGCGGGCGCGGGAGGGAGAGGTGTGAGCAGCCTCCGCGTGGGCCCGGTGTTCTGGCCGCCGCTCATGAAGCGGGGCAGGATGGACGAGGTGATTCCGTAGCTCCTCCCGACCGTGTGTTGCACACGAGCGCGGGATCTTCCGGGATGCGGAGCGGGGTAGACGACGGACAGCTCTGGCCGCAGCTCCGCCTCCTCCTCCGCAAGGCGCAACTGCCTGTTAGCCAGCCGTCGCTGGATCTCGCCGTACACGAAGGTGATGTAAACGGCGAGTATGCTCACGAGCACGGCGAACAGCGAAACGACGAGCGTCGCCACGGTCACCCACAGGATGACCTCTTCCGCGATCAAGTCCCGAACCAGCGCCTCCACCACGGCACGCGCTCAGAGGCGTGCTGAGCTGCTCCACCATCGGGCCGGGGTAGCGGGCTCGGGGTGCGGCCCTTGCCAGACGGAGAAAAAGCGCCTAAAGTCTTCGCCTTGGAGGGGGGCTCCGACGGGATCCCCTATGGAAGCAGACGGATAGCCGAGAAGGGCAAACCCGCCGCGAGGCGGGGACGCAAAGCCTACGGGCCTCCTTGAGGAGGTGGCTGGGTTGCCGCCGACAAAAGAGGGGGGAAATGAACCATCTGGTCCACCTGCCCAAGACGATCTTCGCCGCCGTCTCGGCGGTCGCCTTCAGCCTCGCCGTGATCACCGTGGTGGTGCTCCTGGGGCACGCCCCGTCGTCGGCGGCGTCATTCTCGTGCTCCGGCGTCAACATATACCCTGGCAATGACCTCGACGCGATCGTAAACAGCGACCCTTCCACAAGGGCCACGACCTTCTGCCTGCACGCCTCCTCCTCGGGCACCACCTACTGGGTCAACAACAGCGTGCTGCTCAGGGCGGGCGACAAGCTCATGGGCCAGCCGGGGCAGGTCATCACGCGCGGCCCCGCAAGCTACGGCGTCCCCCCGGTCAAGATACGCAGCGGGGTCTCGCTCCGCGCGCTCATCAACGCGAACGGCCCGAACGTCCAGCTCAGTTGGCTAGACGTGTCGGGCGGCGTAACAAAATACAGGAGCGACGGCTCGATGTACGCCGATAGTGGCCACGGCATCGAAGCCGGTATGACCGACGCCACGACGCGCATGGAGTACCTTACCGTCCACGACAACCAGTCCACGGGCATCAACTCCATGAACGGCAAGCTGTTCCACTCCAACCTCTACAACAACGGCACCAACCCCGATTCCTGGGGCTGGTCGGCCGCGGCCGTGAAGGGCGTGGACGAATACGAGGCGGCCTACAACTACGTCCACGACAACCCGGGCAACGGCCTCTGGTGCGACCACCGGTGTTCGGACGTCGGGGCCAGCATGCCCAATGGCTTCTGGGCGCACGACAACCTCCTCGCGAACAACGGCCGCTGGGGGGTACGATACGAGTACTCCCCTATCGTCGCTGGTGGGGTGCACAGCGCTCAACCCACGGCGATCATAGAAAGGAACGAGATTCACGGCAACGGCTACAAGGGTGGCTACGGCGGCGCCTCGATGGCCGACGCCCAGAACGCCATGTTCCGCAACAATTTCTTCGGCCCAAAGACGATCGCGGGGGTGAGCTACCGTGCAAACAGCAACGGGCGCGCCATCCAGTTCATCGAGTCGGGACGGAGCGACCGGACGGACCTTTGGAACGGTGACGCCATCGGCAATTCCTTGGGTGAAGAAGCGATAGTCGGTTGCGAGAAGCCCGACAGCGTCGTCTACTGCGCCAACAACCGCTAGGTTGCTCAATGCCCAAGTCGGGGCGCCACCAGGCGGGGTTCGGCCCCGAAGGTAGTAGCTGTCGAACCTCAGCTTCCATGTCGCTTCAGGTGCATTACAGCGGGGCAGGCCTCCGCGAAGGGGGCCTCGAAGGTGGCGCTGCCGGCGTTTTCGACCCTCACCTTGCCGACATCCATCGTTTCGCGACTGCGGACGCTGTGCCACCGGGCCGAATAGGTGCCGGTTTACAGACTCGCGGCAAAAGGGTCGTCAGTTTCGAGGGGCCGTCAGAGGAGGGGTCGGCGGGTTTACGCCGGCGACTATCCCGAGGTCGTAGAGGATCGGGTTGTGGCCCCGGAGGAAAGACTTCCAGGCCACGGCGCGTCCGCTTTCATGGGCGAGTAGTGGTCGGTGTCGCTGATGATGACCTTCGCGCCGTCGTTCGCGGGCGGGTCCGTGAGCTAGCGGCTGTTCTGCATCGGCGATTCCCGATACCCTTCGTGTCAGCTGGTGCGTAACGTGGGCCGCAGAATGCGCCTCGCATGGCAACCTTGTTGTTGGCGAAGGTCCTTCGGACAGTATGCCTTGCGATTCTGCCTTGTCTAGGACTTCACGATCTCCACGCGGTTGTCGTGAAAAACTGCGCCGCCTCCCATGTCCGAGTCGCGCTCATCCACCGTGGCGTTGACGTTGGCTCCTTGCCTCAGCATCTTGGGCCAGTAGCCCTTGCTACTCGCCACCACGCCGGACCTCACCGCATCGGAGACTCGACCTCTGCCTCGAAAGCCCCGCGTTCGTTGTAAATGCGCGCGCTGTCGCCGGCGGTTAGGCCACGTGCGGCGGCGTCGTCGGGATGCAACGCGATCAGGAGAGGCCCTTGCCTGTCGCGCAGCGCGGGGTTGTTTGCGAAGATCGAGTTAAGGAAGTGATGGGAGGCCGGGGCGATCAGGGCGAGCGGGAAACGCTTGGGCAGCGGAGGCTGCCCGTCTGCGGCTTCGTAGGGCGGAACATACCCTGCCAACGGGTCGAGCCCGTCAGCCTCGGCGCGCTCGGAGTAGAACTCGAGCTTGCCAGAGGGAGTGGGGAAGCCTTCGGCGAAGGGCACAAAGGGCCGCGGGAGGTTCAACCTAAGCCAGCCCTCGCGCTTCAGGCGCTCGAGCGTGACGCCTTCGAGGGCCTGATGTTCCGTGTCGAGGACCTGGCGGGCCATCTCCTCGTCGGAGTCGAGAGAGAGGGTTCCGTGAGGCCGAGGCGAGCCGCCAGGCGGCGGAAGATCTCGCTGTTCGGCAGGCACTCGCCTGGGGGGGAGACGGCGGGCTCGTTCCAGCCCAGGTACAGGTGCCCGTAGGCGCAGTGCAGGTCGGCGTGCTCGGTCTGCATGGTGGCCGGTAGCACGATGTCGGCGTAATCGGCCGTGTCGGTCTGGAAGTGGTCGACCACAACGGTGAACAGATTCTCTCGCCGCAGGCCGCGCCGGACCTTGCTCTGGTGAGGCGCGCTCGCCACGGGGTTGCTGCCGTAGACGAAGAGGGCTTCGACGGGCGGGTCGCCTGTCTCGAGCAAAACCTCGCCCATACGGGTCATGTTCAGGGTACGCGTTCCGGGTGGGCGCAGGTCGTCGCGCCAGAGGGCGGCCCAGTTGGCGGGAAAGAAGCCGCGGGTGTCGTATGCGGCGCCGCCTCGGGGTAGCGCCAGTCTCCGGCACGCCGGGGATGCACGTGATGGCGCGCACCGCCGCCCCGCCACCTCCGTGACGCTGCATCCCGATACCGACTTTGATGCCCGTGGGGCGGGTCGTCGCCAGCCGCTCGCCCAGGAGGCGTATCCGCTCCTCGGGGATGCCGGTGATCGCGGCCACCCGATCCGGCGGGAACTGGCGGATGCGCTCCCGGAACGCCTCCCAGCCGAAGGTGTGGCGGGCGATGAACTCGTGGTCCTCGGCCCCGGCGGACACCACGCAGTGCATCAGGCCAAGCGCAAGGGCCGCGTCGGTTCCGGGGATGGGCGCGAGGTGCTCGTCGGCGCGCTTGGCGCTGCGGGTTCGGATCGGGTCTATGGCGACGAGGCGGGCGCCTTTCTTGCGGGCGGCGTCCATAAACTTCCAGAGGTGGTGACCGGTGGTGAGCGGGTTGGCTCCCCACAGCACGATGAGCCCAGACTCCGCGAAGGTCTCGGGGTCCATCCCCACGCGGTTGTCGCCCAGTACATAACCGGTTCCCGCCGCTCCGGCGACCATGCAGATGCTCATCAGGTGCTGCGAGGCTCCCAGCACGTTTCGTGAAGCCGCCTGCCGGCTCCCGCCGTACCCTGGAGCATCCCCAGCGTCCCGCACCCGTAGTATGGCCATATCGCCTGCGGGCCGTGGCGCGCGATGATCTCTTGCCAGCGATCGGAGATCTCGTCCAGCGCCTCTTCCCAGTCGATCCGCTGGAAGCGGCCTTCGCCCTTTTGCCCGGTACGCCGCAGCGGGTAGAGCAAC
>CAWDDB010000013.1:0-620648 GCA_963800975.1 uncultured Rubrobacteraceae bacterium
AGTTCGGGGTAGTCGTCTTTGAAGGGCATCTCGTTGGCCAGCAGGTAGCGCGCGGCGAGGTGCAGCGGTTCCCTGGCAACGGGTCGGCCGGCGCGGTAGTAGGTCAGCAGGGCCAGCAAGACCAGCGCGGTCTCCTCCGCCGTGGGCATGTACTGGCCCCACGAGCCGTCGGCCTGCTGGGTAGAAAGGAGCAGTTCAGGGTAACGCCCATCTGCTCCGGCGCGTCCGGGGGAAGCAAAGCTATCAGGGCCTGGCTCGTCGGGTAGTACGCCGAGGCATGCCACTTGTCCTCCCAGTAACCCCCGGGCTGACGCGCGCCGAGCACGTAGCCCACTGACTTCTCGCCCGCCCGCCCGGCACCGTGGCCGGCAGCGTCTCCAGGGCCTCGGTATATGGAGGTTGGCGCTTATGAAGGATCAAGCTCGCGCGGGTAGACGGCGAAGGCTCGTCGCGCTCGTACCGCAACAGGCACGACCCGTCGACATCGTAGCCGGCGCGATGCAGCGCTAGCAGCGTCACGGCGGTGTCATCCGAGTCCGGAACACGTGGGGAGAAACCGACCCCGTCGTCGCCCAGGTGCTCGAGCAGGTACCGGTAGTGCGGGCGCAGCAGACCTCCTGGCCGGAGAGCAGGCCGCCGTATTGCAGGTAGTGGAGCACCCAGGCCCGCGTGAAGATCCCGCAGGGGGCCATGGCCGGCAGACCCGACTCGTAGTTCCACAGCAGGTCCTCCAGGTACGCGGTGCTGCGCGGGAACCGAACCCGCCAGTCTCCGACCTGCCCAAGAAGCGCGGCCGTGGCGGATGGGGAGTTGGCCATCGATCCGTCCGGCTGGAGCAGGCGCGCGGCGCCGTTCAGGTCGAAGTTGTCCGTGAACGCTTCCAGGGAGAACAGTGCTGTGGTCCTGCTCTCGAAGATGTGGTTCTTGGGTAGCAGGCTCAGCTTCGTCGCGCGCGCGACCTCGTAGTGCCTGAGGTGGGCGTACGGGAGGTTAGGCCCGCCACTTTGGCCCGCTCTAGGAGTGAGGTAGTATGAGCTCGAAACCACGGTCGCCTGCCCATCGTGGTCCAGCTCGCGGGCTTCCTTCCAGATTACGCGTTCTCCCGCCGCTCGCAGTTCCTTGTCGTGCCGCCGGTGCCCGATGCGGGCAAGCAACAGCACCACGGCCAGCGTGGTCAGCAGGCGGTCGTGTCCGTGGTCCACCCGGTTACCCCATCCGCCGTCGGGTTGCTGGCGGTCTATCAGGCCGCGCAACAGGTCGGGGTAGGCCAGGCTCCCGTCTTTCTCGGTCAGTGAGCGGCCCAGCTCGTGTCGTAATCGGTGGGCTGCGTGAGCAGCGAGAGGTCCGCGCCAAGCAACTCGCTCGTGGCGAATCTCAGGTAATTGGGCAGCCGCACACCGCAACATGTCCTTTAGTGATCGTGTCCACCTTCGACCATCCAGACGCCGCGTCCGACCCTCCCGGACCTAGGCAGGAGGGCCATAGTCGCCGTCTCGCCCTCAACTCGTCCGCCGCGTCACGACCCCGCGTACTATATTGAGCTTCGTGCCCGTTTTCAATAGTATTCTAGGCAGCGTCGCGGACCACCGGGGCCGCGTTGGCCGCCAGGGGGAAGCAGCGAACCGAGACGTACAGCCCACTCCACCTCCGCTGGCCGAATGGCTGCGCTGGCCCCGCGAGCGGGTGGCTAGCTGGGTCCGGTCCAGACCGGGACCCGTCGTGATGGGCTGGCCCTTCAACGGCACCCGGCGCTGGTACCTGCTGCACGGGGAAAGGCCTCCGAACGCAGACGATTACGTGGCGACCTTGATCCGACGCCAGGCGGAGCTGCACCGGCTCGTCTTCGACCACGGCGTAAGCGTGATAATGGTGCCGGGTTTCGGCAGAGAACTCCTCGCCCGGGGTACGGACTACACCCGGCTCGTCCTTGGTGGCCTGCTGCGGCTTGCAGACGACGCGGTCTACGACGAGATGTTCGCTTCCGGCCTGCGGATCCGCTTCTACGGCGATCTGGAGGAGGTTCTCGATACGCCCACGTTTCGCCCGATGCTCGAGGAGTGCGCGCGCCTCACCTCCGCCACGGCGCGCGGGGATGGGCCGCTACTGCTGATAGGGCTCTTCGCCGATGCGCCCTACCCCAAACTCGCCAGGTTGAGCGTCGAGTTCGCACGGCGCCGGGGCCGCCCCCCCGACCGCCAGGAGTTGATCGAAGCCTACTACGGGGTCGACGTTCCCGACCTGGGCTTCTACCTTGGCTTTGCCCAGCCTGCCCTCTTCGACGTGCCGCTGGTCGCGACCGGCCAGGAGGACCTTTACGCGACCCTCACCCCCTCCCCCAACCTCACCGAGCCTCAGCTGCGGGAGATGCTCTACGACCACCTGGTGGCGCGCCGCACGCCGGACCCCGACTACGAAACGTTGTCGGACGAGGCGCGATCCGCGCTCGCGCAATACAACGAACGCTACTCCGGCGTCACGCTCGGGGTCGGGCACGTGGACCCGCTCACGCAGGTTTGGACACCGCTGCTGCCCGGCGCCAGCGAGGTCGGGCAAGGCTCGTAGGCGCCGGTAGCGAAGACTACCCCCTGTCCTCCAGCATCGCCTTCCTTGCTATCATTAACCGTAGGCGCGGGGCGAGACCGCTGGGTGCTCGGGTAGGGCCCGCGGCAACAGGCAGAGGAGGAAGCCCTTGCGCTCTCGGAAGACCAGAACCCAAACCGGCATCACGACCGCGGCTCCCTCGTCGATAGCCAGCTCCATGCCCGTCTCGCGCATACGCGGGATTATGGGGCTCGCGTGGGAGGATCCCGAAACCGTCCACCTGGAGGTGGGCGAGCCGGACTTCCCGACCCCCGAACACGTCGTCGAGGCCGCGCACGAGGCCGCGAGGGCTGGTCATACCCGCTACGCCCCGAACGCGGGGCTTCCCGAGCTGAGAGAAGCCCTGGCGGAGAAAGTCCGCAGGCGTAACGGCTACGAGGCACGCCCCGAACAGGTGCTCGTCACGCAGGGAGGGATCCAGGCGCTCTACCTGGTGTTCAGCGCCCTGCTCGAACCGGGCGACGAGGTATTGTTGCCAGACCCCGCCTGGCCCAACTTCCGCATGATCGCCCACCTCCTGGGGGCGCGGGTGCTCTCGTACCCGCTGGTTGCGGAGGGAGATTTCCTGCCCCGGCTCGAGGACCTCGAGCGCCTGGTGACGCCGAGGACCAGGGCGATCCTCATCAACAGCCCTTCGAACCCGCTCGGGGCGGTCCTGCCCCGCGACCTCGCGCAAACGTTGCTTGCGTTCGCCCGCCGGCACGGGCTCTGGTCTATCTCCGACGAGGTCTACGACGAGATCACCTTCGACGACTCCTTCGTAAGCGTCGGGGCGGTTGCGGACCCGGGCGACCGGCTCGTCTCGATCTATTCCTTCTCCAAGGTCTACGCGATGACCGGATGGCGTGTGGGCTATCTGGTGGCGCCGCCCGACCTGGCCAGTCTGCTCACGGGGATGCAGGAGCCGATCATCTCGTGCGTCAACACCCCAGCCCAGATGGCCGCCCTGTCCGCCCTGACCGGTCCGCAAAGCGTGGTGCGGGAGATGCGCGAGGCCTACCTTGGAAGGCGCGACGAGCTGCTCGAGGTTCTCGACAGCGGTGGCCTGCCTTCGAGCGTGCCCTGGGGGCCTTCTACGTCTGGACCGACGTCTCCGAGGCGCGCATGCCCTCGATGGAACTCGCGCGCTCCCTAATCGAGCACGAGCGATTGGCCGTCGCTCCGGGGAGCGCGTTCGGCGAGCTGGGTGAGGGTTACGTGCGTCTTTCCCTCGCCTCCTCGAGGCAGGATCTGCTCGACGGGGCCTCTCGCCTTGTCAGGTTCGTTCAGGCGCGTAGCTGAGCTTGTAGCCTCGATAGTCGGCAGAGGCACCTGGAAGGCTTCAGGGGTTGCGGAGCAACCCGGCCCTCATGCCGGCACCAGGAAGGAGCCGGTCAGGTGCCACCACGCGGCGTCGAGCAAGAACAACGTCCCGGCGAGAAGCAAGGCGCCGGTGACCAGGCGGAAGGTCACCGGCCGTATCCTGGTCCACGAGGTCTGGAACCAGGCGACGACCCGCTCGTGAGCCCCGATGGCCGCGAACGCGAGCACGAGGACGAGCGGAGCGTGGCTCACGAACGTCCAGATCGAGTGCGCTGCGACGACCATCCAGAGACGCTCTGCTTGACCGGCGATCACCACGAGCGAGACGAAGGTCGGGTCTACGATAGCGGCTAGCGCGAACAGCAACCCGACGCCCGCCAGGGAGATCAGGCCGAGACCTCGCGGGGCGCTCGGCTTGGGCGGACCGGTGGCGGGCCTCCGAATCCGCACGAAACCCCAGGCCAGCAGCCCCACCCCCAGGACGATCTCCGCGACGGCCGCCACCCGGTCCTCGGCGGGATCGTGTGGCAGAAGCGCGCCCCAATCGATTCCGGCGATCCGCGGACCGACAATGAGCGAGAGTCCGGTCCCGAACGCGACCGTGCCGAGTATGCACGCGCAGCCAAAGGCCAGGAGGGCGCGATAGCGCGCCCCCGCACCGAGGGCCCCGATCGCCAGCAGCGTCCCCGTGATATCGAGGCTGGCCAGCCCAAGGGCGAACGAGGTTAGCAGAAGTTTGGTCACCCGCAGATCATACCCTCATCTCGGGAACGTCCAGCCGAGGATACGCCCTTGAAGAGGCCGATAGGCGCGGCGGGCACTCCGATCCTACCGATAACGACCGCTCGTCCCGACGGGTAGCCGTGGCGGTCCTGGTCCCCTACTCGGCCAGGCTCGCCGCCCGACCTCCGTCAGTTGGTTGTTTCGCCGGACCCGCCATCATCGGCCGTCTGAAGCTCCACGGTACGCGCCACGTTCACCTCTCGGTCCTTGGAGGTGGTGCGCGTCAAGTATTCCACGCTGGCCGATTGTCCGACCTTGATGGCACCGGGGTCGGCCTGCTCGCCGTCCAGCTTGACCTCCACGGTCTCGGTTCTGTACCTGATCACCACGGGCTCTTCCCCCGGAGCCCTGACGACGAAGATGTCCCTGTCCGGGACCGTCCTCGCCACGTTTCCTTTCGTCTTTTCCTTGTTCCCCCCGCCTCCCCCGTCGGCCTGGTCCGACCCGGAGCCTTGCGATTGATCACCCTGTCCACCACCGCCGCACGCGGCGGACGTGCAGATGAGCACAACCACCAGCAAGACGACCAGTATTCTCGGGTACAAGTAGCCTCCTCTTGGTTGGGTATTCTCCAACGGTTCGTACTGAGTATATGGCCGAGGGGCCACAGTATGTCAACAGGGAGCCTCGCGCCAGAGTGCCAGAGACGCTATCTCGGTGCCACGGCTACGGTGCAGCGCGAGACGCAAACCAGCTTGTCTTCCTCGTCGGTGAGGCGCACGTCCCAGACCATGATCCTGCGCCCCGTGTGTAGCGGCGTGGCCACGGCGGTGACCAGCCCCCTCGCTCTTTGCGCGGATGTGGTTCGCGTTGATCTCCAACCCCATCACGAGTTCGGTATCCCCGTCGATGAGGTTGTAGGTTCCGAGGCTCGCGACCGTCTCCGCCAGCACGACCGCCGACCCCCGTGCAAAACGCCAACCCGCTCCTCATAGAGGTCCGCAACCTCATTCCCTATGCCCTCCATGGTGGTGCCGCTCGTGTCCAGACGCGTCGGGTCCACCGTCCTCTTTCGAGAGATCCGCTCGAGCCAGCCTGCCCCGGGAGATCAGCCGGCGGGCTTCGCCGCGGGTCCCATCAGGGTATCAGGGCAAAGAAAAATCCCGCGCCCCCGTAACGGGGGCGCGGGACGATTGGTCTCCGATCTATGCTACCTGCGGCGCAGGATGGCGTAAGTCAGAACACCCGAGCCAAGAAGCAGAGCGGCCGCAGGCAGGAGGATTGCCGGACCACCGCTGCCCGGAAGCG
Source organism: uncultured Rubrobacteraceae bacterium (assembly GCA_963800975.1). Taxonomy (GTDB): domain Bacteria; phylum Actinomycetota; class Rubrobacteria; order Rubrobacterales; family Rubrobacteraceae; genus JALYGY01. The sequence continues at coordinate 5,935 of CAWDDB010000013.1, forward strand.
GCTGACCGCCACCGTCCATCATGGTCGTGCCACCGCCACCACCCATCATCATGCTGGACTCTTCCATCATCATGGTGGTTTCCTGCGCCAACGCAACGGGCGACAGAACCAGCATGAGCAGAAGAGCGGCCGTGGCTAGTAATAGCGCCCTCTTCATCCAGTCCTCCTTCTTTCTACTCCATTTTCCAATCGGCTTACACTGCCCCCTCCAAGCAGAGAAGGTACCCATAGTGTACAGAACCCAAACGCAAAAGTCTTCATTATTTTAACAATTTTTAACGGAATCGACCCAAAAAGACCGTTGAAATCGGCATTGGAAGGGGGTCTCTGCGGGGGAAGTGGGATTCGAACCCACGGGTGTTTTACCACCACTGGTTTTCAAGACCAGCGCATTCGTCCGCTCTGCCATACCCCCATCGCGGCATTATACGACGCCGGTTGCGGGGCGGTCACGGGCTCCTGGCGGTGCGTCTGGCCGCCGGTAGCTGCCGCGCCAGGGAATCCGGGTCGTAGTCGGAGGGGTCCACGACCGGGGGACGTGGGAGGTCGGGCGGGGGCGGATATTTCTGGCCGATGCCGCAGTCGAAGGCGACCACCTCCTCGTCGGGACCCAGCTCACCGCGGGCGCGCAGCTCTGACACGACCGCGAGGGCCGCGGCAGACTCGGGGCTAACGTACCCCGCGCCAAGGCGTCCTGCGAGGAGCTGCGTCTCGGAGATCGAGCTCTCGTCCACCGCCACGGCCGTGCCGCCTGACTCCCGCAGCGCCTCGAGGATGAGGAAGTCCCCTACAGCGGAAGGTACGCGGATGCCGGCCGCGCGAGTCTGGGCGTTCTCGAAGGGCGTGGCGAAGCGTTCTCCCGCCGCGTGGGCCCGGACGATGGGGGCGCAGCCTTCGGCCTGCGCGGCGACCATGCGCGGGCGCTCGGGGCCTATGAGCCCGAGCGCCTGGAGCTCCTCGAACGCCTTCCACATCCCGACGAGGCCGGTTCCCCCGCCCGTCGGGTAGACGATGACGTCGGGCAGCCGCCAGCCCCCCTGCTCGGCCAGCTCCAGCCCCATCGTCTTCTTTCCCTCGACACGATAGGGCTCCTTGAGCGTGCTCACGTCGAAGGCGCCGAGCCTCTCGGCCAGGTCCCCGGCGACGCGGCCGCAGTCGGAGATCAGGCCTTCCACCAGCACCACGCTGGCACCCATCGCCAGCGCCTCCTCAGTGCTCGCGGGCGGCGCGTCCACCGGAACGACGACGGTTACCGCGGCCCCCGCGGCCGCGCCATAGGCCGCGAGCGCCCCGGCCGCGTTTCCGGCGGAGGGCGCCACGAAGGAGGTGGCGCCGAGCTCCGCGTTGCGAGAGACCGCCGCCGACATGCCGCGAGCCTTGAATGAGCCCGTCGGGTTCAGGCCCTCCGCTTTCGTGTGGAGGTGCGGCGCCCCGAAGGCGCGTCCAAGCCTCGGCTGCGCCAGCAGCGGCGTCCCCCCTTCGCCCAGGGAGACGACCCGCTCCCAACCCCACACGGGCAGGATCTCGGCCCAGCGCCACATGCCGGCCGTTCGCCTGGCTCCCAACGAGTCCGGGGTCAGGATGCGGGCGGCCTTCTCGAGGTCGTAGCGGGCGAGCAGCGGGCGGCCGTCCGCGGGGTCCAGGTTCGCCAACTCGTCGGCCGGATAGGTCTCTCCGGAGAGCGCGCCTTCCAGATGGGTTAGCGTAGATCCGGTCTCTCCCAAGCCTCCTCGCACCTCACGTTCGGGGTAACGGCAGGCCGCAACCATAGCACGACGGAGTTAGGAATTAGGAATGGAGAACTCGGAATTCAGGATTCCACTTTCCTAATCCTAGGACCCTATCCCCAGCACGACGAAAACGAGCCAGGCCAGCGGAGGTGCCACGACCGCGACGGCAGCGCCGTAGGCGAGTAGGTGGCGGAAGAGCACGTCCTTATCGACGTTCCTGGCGTTGGCGAGGACGAGGGCACCGTTGGTCGACAGCGGGCTGGCGTCCACGACGGTGGTGGAGATGGCGACCGCCGTTACCACGCCGACGGCACCCACAGCGCCCTCCTGCAGAAAGGGGACGGCGAGCGGGATGGTCGCGGCGAGCATCCCCGTCGAGGAGGCGAAGGCGGAGACGATGGCGCCGATGTAGCAGATCAGCAACGCCGCGAGCGTAGGCGAGCCCACTTGCGAGATCGCCTCTCCCACGTATTCGATGGTGCCGAGCTCCTCGAGCACCCCAACGTAGGTGAGTACACCGCAGATAAGCAGCACGACGGACCAGCTGACCCGCCCGACCACCTCCCTCTGCAACCCCGGCATGAACAGGGCAAGCACGCCCGCGACGGTGATCGCGACCAGCCCGATGTCTAGGTCGAAACCCGACGCGAGCACGACCACCGCGAGGATGCCTGCGACGGTCAGCCCCTTCTGCCAGGTGAAGCCCCCGTCCTCGACGGCTTCTTCGCCGGATCCGCCGTCCTCCCGCTCTTCCGCGTCGGGCTCGGTGACCTGCGCCCGCCTGGATCTCATCAGGGCCAGACCGCCGAACAGCACGAAGACGACCACGCCCAGGACCAGGTTGAAGACGAAGCTGCCGAGGAACAGCGTGATCTCATCCTGCGGAAGGTCCGCGCGGGCCACCAGCCCGTTGACGATCACGCCGTAGATGCTGATCGGGGAGAACCCGCCGGCCTGGGCACCATGAACGACGAGCAGGCCCATGAGCAGCGGGCTTATGCCGTACTGGGCGGCGAAGCCGAGGGCGATCGGGGCGACTATCGCGACGGCGGCGGGGCTGGCGGCCCCGACCGCCGTGAGGACGGCCGCCACGCCGAACATGATCCACGGTATCGCCGCCAGGTGTCCCCCGACCCCGCGCACCGCGAGGCGGACCAGCCAGTCGATCGTGCCGTTGACCTGGGCGATGCCAAACAGGTAGGTAACGCCGACGAGCACGATAAAGAGGTCGCCGGGGAACACGGCGAAGATCTCGTCGGAAGTCAACCCGCCGACGAAGCTGCCGATGACGAAGGCTGCCGCGAAGGCGAGCACGCCCATGTTTATCGGGAGCGTCGTCGCGACGATAAAGATCGCGACGAGGACCAGGATCGAAACTATCTCAGGTGACACGGCTTCCCCCTATCGACAACGTTGCTTGAAGACCACCTGATGCTGGGCCCGGACCGGCGTGGTGTCAGGTAGGCGCTTCGTAGTAGAAGGCGGACGGGCAGATGTCGTTTCGATAGTACAAAACCAACCGGACTGCGCTTCCGTGCCCTACTTACCGAGGATGGTACGCAGCAGACGACATGGACGAGAGTCTAGGAGGAGAACAGGTGCCCATCCTGCTCTTTCGCCATCCAGACAACGGAGGCTCGCAGTGTAGATAAACCGCCATCTTGACACTCTTCGTCGCCAAGAAGAACGTCTCTATCCTGGTGTGTACCCTAATCAGGCGTCAATGCATCCGCGATGAAACGTCCCGAAGTCGGGACGATCTTCCCCTCTTGTGTAGTTACAAACCGCAGACGAAACACCGCATCCAGAATCGCGAATAGTTATCGGAACGTGTAGCGAGAGGTGTAGATGTCGGGATGAATCGGGACTTCTGGGACGCTTCAACGGGCGCGAGGGGCGCCGAGCATTCGGTTTCCTGCAAACGAACTTCGCAGAACCCCTCTTACCCGAAGATGGGTGAATAAGACGGCGGCGAGTCTGCTTACTCATCCCTACGGACCACCTCCGGACGCACCCACAAGGATACGTGCTCGGGCTGCATCGTGTCCCGAACCACCCACAGGAGATCGCTGTTCAAGCTGTTCAGGTCCGTTACATCGCGCAACCTGACGGAGAAGGCTTCCAGGGTCCTTCTGGCGTCGTACTTGCTCCTGTAAAAGCGGCGGTCTATGAACGACTGGATGCGTCTCCTCAAGGGGTTGAACAGCGCCGCAATGACGAGGGTGGAGGCCACGACGACCAGTTGCGGTAGCTCTTGCTGGCCGGTGAGGGTTCGGAAGAGGGCCTGGGTCACCGTCACGACCCCGAAGTACACCAGTGCCAACGTAGCCGTAAGCGTCCCGTAGACGAGGGTGCGGTTGATGATGATGTCTATGTCGTAGAGGCGGTACCGAAGGATGGCTATCCCCATGGAGATGGGAATGGCCGGTATCAACAAGAGAAAAATCGCGTTCCCCATCCGCTCGAACCAGAGGGGCACCTCTATCACGTCGGGGATGACTTCGGCAAGTACGAGGCCCATGACTGCTGCGGCAGTGGCGTAAGCGAACCACTTGATCTGCTGGCGCTCTACCCCTTTGGCCCTATGCAGGCGCACAAACACTGATAAAGCTGCCGCAACGACAAGAACAGTAGCCACCATGTTCAAGAGAATCGAGTTGGAGAAGTAGGAGAAGCCCTCTATACCGAGCGGGTTTCGGATAGGGCCAAGACCTTCTACGGGACCAGAAGAGAACGCACCCGATACGGCTCCCACCAACATAAAGGCCACCGTCAGCCACGTCACCCACCGCCAGCGCCTGCTTGGTGGCCTCCCAGTGGGGAATAGCAGTATAAATAACACCGATAAGCCGATTACGATGAACACCAGCCAGGAAGAGACCCAGGCCATCGCTTGGCCTGCGGGGAGTGAAGCGGGTTGGGTCAGCAAAGCGTAGATGGCGTACTGCCCACTGAAGTGGTAGAGGCTCTCGCTTAGAGCAAATAGGCACAGCAACCATCCCACGGGATTCTCGGGTCGGCGGGAGGCCACGATGGCACCCACACTCGAGTAGAACACGGCGTTGAGCGTGCTGTCGAGCCAGTCATCGAAGGTGTGCGTGTGTGGGTGCGAGAGGATCAGAGCCAAGAGCAAGAGGGCTAACACCGTGAGGGTTAATGATAGCGCCCAAAGTGACCATGCCAGCCAGGAGGTGGCACGGTAACTCGTCACGCCGATTACTCGATGCTGTTGTTTTGTCTCCTCTGTCACAACGCCACTCTACAGCGCTACCGTCTGCCAAGCGTTACGACAACCGTTACGAGGTGGCGTGTTCTGTGAACTTCGGAGAACTCTAGACTTCCCCGAAGGTGGGTGAATAGGGCGAGTGAAGGGGGCACGACGCTCCGGCCCCCGGAAAAATTCCCCGCTGCCTCGACGCCGCGTTACGGGGCAGTGGCGCAGATCGCGAAGGCGCTCACGCTCCACCCGGAGGCGGTCGGCTCCTCCTCAAATGCTGCCACATTGACGGCCTTGGAAAGGGGGGTCACCTCATCTACCACGACGTTCGTTTCTTCGTTCGGAGAGGGTCCCTCTTTGCCTCCGAAGAGGTCGTAGCCGGTACCCACGAGGACCTTCCCGACCGGGCACTCCGCTCTCGCGCCCTTTTGGGACTGCGAGTCGGAGTCGCTCGTAGCGATGACCCGCTGCAGGCCGTTCACCCCGATCCGGTTCGCGCCCCTGCCGTCCAGCTCGTCCGCGTTTAGGTTGGTGACCCGGCCGTCCGAGTTGACCCTCATCGGCGCCTCCCCGGGGTTCACCGTGAGGTTTAGCGCCTGGTCGTTGAGGCCGGGGTTGGTGTTCGCGACCTGCATGGCCGCCCCGTTTACGTTGCCGGTGAGCTTGGTGAGGGCGCTCGCCACGTTGTTCTGGCCGAGGACGAAGTTGCCCCCGGTAGCCCCGAAGGCCACCGACGCGGCCCCGAACACCAGCGCCAGTATCACGGCCAGCCCCACCGCGAACACCGTCGCCCTCCCTACCCACATCACCTTGCTTGCCGCGCTCCTCAACATGGCCATCGTGCCTCCTCGTCTTCGCTCCGAACGACGTAGGCATGTTAGGGGGCAGAGGGGGGCGGGATCATCCGTAACCCTACGCAATCTGGTTACTTAGTTGCTCATCTTCCGCGACTCGAGGGAGGGGCTAGGCCCCGGTCCTAATGGCCAGGGATGCACACGCCGCATAGGCCCAGGGCTGTGCGGACTTCCGAGAACATGCCTTCCGAAACTGTTTGGAAAATCGGAACGAGTGGCGAATCGGGGCCTCTAGGGTCGCCAGGAGGGGACCAAGAGGAGTCGATCGGCCGCCTTTCAGTGCCAAAAGCGCACGCTCGGGAAGCCTTCGGCTATTTTCCAAACAGTTTCTACCCGAAGGTGGATGAATAGAGGAGCGGGAGACCCTCTAGGCGCCCAGGGCATCGCTGGTCTTCTCCAACCCGCTTGCCCAGAACAGCTCCAGCTGTCCGTCGTACAGCCGCGCGTCTACGGCGAGGGCGTCTTCGTGCCCGAAGCGCCGCCCTATCGTGCCGAGCATACCCCCGCAGCTCCGGCCGCCTGTCGCTCCCAGGCACCTTCACCCTTGCCCCGACGACGGCCTCGTGCCCTCGCAAGGAATCCGCTCCCACGTCCGTGGACAAATCAGGGACCGAACGTCACTCCCAGGACGGACCCGTGTCGCGCGACCCTCCGATCAAACCGCGCCGACAGGCGGAAGTGAACGTCGATCGATGCGAGTTCCCGTGGACGAGATGCCTCGACCGCCGCGTGCACCTTCCGCCTTGAGGGCAACGAGGGCATGATACGATGGCGGCGAGCAGGCCAACTGTTCGCCTTTCTGGGGCCGAAGCCGCCGGGGCAACACGGGATGCGCTTCTCCCCTCGACTCGGGCCTCTGTGTGGGTTCGTTCCGTTAACCGGCGAGGTACACGCCTACCGGTACGGAAGGAGCTCACCCTCATGCCACCGGAAGCCACCGATGCCCACGCCGCAGACGAGCGTGCCCGTTGCGAGGTCGGCAAGACCCTCTTCGCGGACGGGGAGTGCCGGAGGCTGGGCGAGGTCCAGTCCGACGGCAGCCTGCTGTGCGTACACCACGCCAAGCTGCTGAGGTTGGAGGTGCGAGAAGAGGACTTGCTAGGCACGGTGTTCGAGATGGACGAGTGGCTTGAGAACCCCGACAATCGGGCGGACCAGTTGCACTGGCGGCGGTTGCTACGCGATCGGGACGAAACCGTGGAGGAGCTACGGTTCAACCGCACCCTAATTGCGGCTCACAAGGAAAGAGAGTAATAAACGACGTACGCGGCAGCATCACCATCTTGAATCCCGACGACCCTATTTACCCACCTTCGGGTAGGTAGAGCACGCAATGGCCGCAGCCCGGAGCCGTTCACTGCTTCGTTCCCCTTCCGGGATCCTTTAGGAACCGAAGTTGGTAATAAGTGATACAATAGATCCGACGTTGTACCTCGCAGTGGGAGGTAAGGACCGATGGAGACGAAGGCCGACTAAACAGCCGCGGGCGCCGGCGTTGTGGCACGACCGGGGCTTGTAGCGCGGGCTGGCGATCGCCGCCTCCTAACAGGAGCGGCTTCGCCGGCCCGAATTTTTTGCTTTGCTTGGGGTGGCCCCTGGCAAGGCTGGCGAGCCGGAAAGGGAAGGTCGTGCGCACGGAGCAGACGGTGGCGGAGATGGCGAACGAGGCACTGGCGCGCGAGGCGAAGGCGAGGACCGAACGCACCGGGGAACCCCCCGAGGTCGCGCTTGAGGCAGTCCTGATTACCGAGGACGGTCGGCGGCTAGCGGGGTTGCGGGACGGTCCCCACCGCGCCGATAAAGCGGCTTGGTGGCAGGCAGACTTCCCTGGGGAGGACGTGGAGGAGCGGGCCCGAACCGAGCGGGAGGAGCGCGGCCGTGCTCGACGGGAGGAGCAAGACCGAGCCCGTCGCGCTGCCTGGGAGTCCTTCATCAGGGAGGAGCGTCGAGAACTGGAGCTGCGCAGAGACGGCCAGCTGGCCGAGCTCCTGCCGTCGGGGCAGACGTCGTCGTCGCGGCGTTTGGCTTCCGAAGACCGGAGGCAAGCGCGCGAGGGTCTGGTGGCGCTCATGAGCGGCGGGAAGGTGTCCTACAAGCGCGTGGAGGAGCTGTCGGAAGAGGACATGCCGGCCAGGATAGCGGCCAATAGACTGCGTGAGTCGTGGCTCAAGGAGCTGCGGGACGGCTGGCTCCGCAGCGGCGATACCGTCCCTTAGCCTTATCTGCGAGGCGGGGTGCCATCCGAGGGAGGCCGAGATACGGCACACGTGTGCCACACTACTGTTGGGTAGTAACGTCCATCCCAAGTATGTCCAGGAGCTTCTAGTGTACGCTTCCATAGCCATCACACTGGACACCAATTCTCATGTGCTCAAAAGGGCATGGACGGCGGGATCGGCGGCGCGATGGACGAGGCCCCCGGATAGGCTTCGACGGACCGCGTTGGTGTAGTAGAGCCCCGGTCCGTATCCGGTACTTTACTATTTTCCGCTGTTTGCAGGTACTTACCGAGTGAGCCGCCCAGGACTCGAACCTGGAACCTAGAGATTAAGAGTCATGTCGGATACATTTCCCAACAGTTCCTAAGTTTGCAAAACGCCTGGAAATAGCAGGATTATTAGCAAGGGTGCAGTTCCCGGGTTTTCGGGTTATTCACTCCGGTTGATGCACTATAGATGCACACGCCGGCGCTTTATAAGGCTCAACGTCGTGCGTCCGTTTCAGGGACGTCAAGCTACAAACTCGGTCAAGAATGGCGCACCGCATAGCTGCAGCCGAGACTGGCAGATACGGAGCAATTCTCTTCCATCCCCGTGAGCCCCAGTACTCTGCGGTAGAGCGAATGTCGGGGACACTGTTCACGGGAACTCAGGAGTTAGGCGACCAAACCTCATCCCTCGAAACGCCGGCGCTTGGCGCTTCGTGGACGGTGCCGGCGACGACGGGGAACGGTGCTTGACCCAACACCGTGGACAGCTTACTATACCATTCGGTTACGTAACCGAATGGTATAGTTTGGAGATGCCGAACGACACCCTCGACAGCACGTTCGCGGCGCTGGCGGACCCGACCCGGCGTGCGATCCTGGCGCGCCTGTCCTCGGGCGAGGCCACGGTCACGGAGTTGGCGGAGCCCTTCGAGATGACCCTGCCCGCCGTCTCCAAGCACCTCAAGGTGCTCGAGCGCGCCGGCCTGGTCTCGCGCGGTCGCGTCGCTCAGTCGCGGCCGTGCCGGCTGGAAGCGGCACCCCTACGGGAGGCCGCCGGCTGGGTGGTGCAGTACCGACGCTTCTGGGAAGGGAGCTTCGACCGCCTGGACGATTACCTGCAGGAGCTGCAAAGGGAGGACGCGGGTGGCGAAGGGCGGTGATGCCGGAGCCGGGTCGGCAGGGCTCGGGTTCGTCGTCGCGCGCGTCTTCGACGCCCCGCGCGAGCTGGTGTTCAAAGCGTGGACGGAGCCGGAGCGTCTGAAGCGCTGGTGGGGCCCGAAAGGATATACGACGCCATACTGCGACATCGACCTGCGCGAGGGCGGCGTTTTCCTCTACTACATGCGATCCTCCGAGGGCCGCGACCATTGGGGCAGGGGCGTGTTCCGCGAGATCGTGGTGCCCGAGCGGCTCGTGCTCGCCATGTCCTTCGCGGACGCCGAGGGCAACGCGGTCCCGGCCACGCGCTACGGGATGAGCCCCGAGTGGCCGCCGGAAACGCTCCTTACGGTGGCGTTCGAGGAGGAGGCGGACAAGACGAGGGTGACCCTGCGTTACGAGGGCGTCCCGCCGGGCCCGGACGGTGACGGGACTCGGCAGGGCTGGGCCGAAATGCTGGACGGTCTCGCCGAATACCTGGCGGAGGCGGAAGCGCCGCGCCCGCGGCGGGTGCGAAGAGGACATTCGCGGGGGCGAATGGGACGCAGGATCGAATCGTCAAAGCAAACCGATGGAAGGAGGATCGAGATGGGAAAGCTGATCGCCACCACGCAGGCCACCGTCGACGGCGTCATAGACCCGGTCGGCGAGTGGGTGCAGGCGGACGGAGACCACGGCGACTACTCGTTCGAGCGTCAGGCGAGATCCGGCGGGCTGGTGCTGGGCCGCAAGACCTACGAGGGGCTGGCGGGATACTGGCCGAGCCAGTCGGGCAAGTGGGCGGACATGGTCAACGCGATGCCGAAGTACGTCGGGTCCAGGACCCTCTCCGGGGATCTCGAGTGGAACGCGACGCTGCTCGCGGGGGACCTCGAGGACTCGATCCCGAGGCTGAAGGACGAGGTCGACGGTGACCTGTTCATGCACGGGAGCGGCGAGTTCGCGTACGCCCTCGCCGAGAGGGGCCTGATCGACGAGTACGAGGTCTACCTGAACCCGCTCGTATGGGGCGAGGGAAACGTCCACGTGCTCGGCGACAGGGGCACCGTCCGGATGAAGCTCGACGACGTGAAGCGGTTCGACTCCGGGGTCGTCCTCCTCACCTACCTCCCGGCGTATTGAAGGCAAGGACTCCCTCGTGCTGTTCATCGCTGGGCACACCGAGGTCGATCCAGACGATCGGGACGAGGCAGTCCCCCTCATGCGTGACCCCGTCACGCGCGCTCGCGACGCCCCCGGGTGCCTGGATGTCGCGGTCACCGCCGACCTGATCGACCCCGGCCGCGTCAACATCTTCGAGCGCCGGGAGTCGCAAGAGGCCCTCGAAACCTTCCGCGGCAGCGGCCCCGGCAACAAGCAAGGCGCCGCCATGCTCTCGGCGTCGGTGGCCGAGTACGACGTCGCCGACGTGCGGCCCCTGTTCGGGGGAGGCACGGCATGAACCGCCGCACGGATTGTGCCGCGACCGATGAGATCGGCGCGTCCGTCCGGATCTGACGACAACACGAGAGAAGGGTAGGGACGACCGTGAAGCTGACAGTCAACATGAACGTCTCCGTCGACGGCGTGATGCAGGGGCTCGGCGGGCCGGAGGAGGACCGCAGCGGGGGCTTCGAGCGCGGCGGATGGGCCATGCCGCTCTTCGATTCCGAGACCGCGGCCTTGACAGGCCAGGTCTACCAGCGCGCCGACGCGTTCCTGTTCGGCCGGTGGACATACGAGGTCTTCGCCGGCTCCTGGGGCGCGATGGCGGATTCCGAGGACCCCATCGCCGTGGCGTTGAACACCCGGCCCAAGTACGTCGCCTCGACCACGCTCACCGACCCGCAATGGGCGGAGACGACCGTCCTCTCCGGAGACGTCGCGGCCGCCGTCGGCGAGCTGAAAGCCAAGCCGGGGGGCGAGCTGCAGGTGGTCGGTAGCCTCAGCCTGGTCCGGCTGCTGCTCGACAACGACCTCGTCGACGAGCTGACCCTGCTCACCTACCCCGTGGTCGTAGGCCAGGGCACGCGGCTGTTCCCCGACTCCGGCCAGGACACGGCGCTCGAGCTGGTCGAGTCGCGCGCCACCGCCAGCGGGGTGACGCTCCAGGTCTACCGTACGGCCGGGCGCCCGCTGTACGGGTAGGCCACGCCCGACATGACGCACTTCGGCATCTTCCTTGCCCCGGCAGAACTCCGCCTCCTGCACGCGCCGAAAGACGGACCGACCCACCAGGACAAGGAGAGAGTCCGATGACCGACGCCGCTCGCACAGACGAGGCGGACCTGCGCGCACGGCTGTCCGCCCTTTCCCTGGAGGAGAAGGTACGCCTCCTGACCGGCGCCGACATGTGGACTCTACATCCCGAGCCCAGGGCGGGCTTGCGCCAGCTGGTCTTCTCGGACGGTCCCAACGGTGTCCGCGGCCAGGCCTGGCTGGACGAGCGCGACCCGGCGCTGCTCTTGCCCAACCCGACGGCGCTGGCGGCGACCTGGGACCCGGAAGTAGCACAGAGGGCAGGACGGTTGTTCGCCGCCGAAGCCCGGCGCAAGAGGGTCCACGTCCTGCTCGCGCCGGCGATGAATCTCCACCGCTCGCCTTTAGGCGGGCGAAACTTCGAGAACTTCTCCGAAGATCCGCTGCTCACCTCGCGGGTTGCGGTCGGCTACGTCCGCGGCGTGCAGTCCGGCGGCGTGGCCGCGGTCGCCAAGCACTTCGTCGCCAACGACTCCGAGACCGACAGGACGCGCTACGATGCCGTTGTGGACGAGCGCACGCTGCGCGAAGTCTACCTGGCGCCCTTCGAGGCCGCCGTAAAGGAAGCTGCCGTCTGGGGTGTCATGGCGGCCTATAACGGAGTGAACGGCGACACGATGACCGAGAACGCGCCCCTCCTGAACGGGGTGCTCAAGGAGGAGTGGGGATTCGACGGCCCCGTCGTCTCCGACTGGACGGCCGCTCGCTCGACAGAAGGCAGCGCGCTCGCCGGGCTCGACCTCGTCATGCCAGGGCCAGGGGGGCCGTGGGGCGGGGCTCTCGTCGCGGCGGTGCGAGAGAATCGAGTCTCGGAGAGCCTCGTTGACGACAAGGTCTTGAGGCTACTGCGCCTCGCCGCCCGCCTCGGGGCGTTGGAGGAGGTGAGGGGAACCGGGGAGGATCGGGAGGAGAACGCGGGCGGGTCGTCTTCGTGCCCGGTCCCGCCACCCCCAACCTCCGCCTCCGGAGAGCTCCGCGAGATCGCCGCCCGCTCCATGGTCTTGCTGCGCAACGAAGGCGGTCCGCGAAACGGCTTGCTTCCTTTGGATCCCGCAGATCTGCGTCGGATCGCGCTCGTCGGCCCCGCCGCCACGGATCCCACGGTGCAGGGCGGGGGCAGCGCCCAGGTGGTTCCCCCGCACGTAGTGACCCCCGCCGGGGCCCTGCGGGAAGCGCTGCCTGAGGGGTTGGATCTCGTCGTGTTGCGCGGTGTCCGGGCCCGGCGTAACCTGACGGCCCTATCACCGGATCGGACGCTCGATCCCGAGACGGGCGAGCGGGGCGTCAGGGTGGACTTCCTCGGTGCCGACGGCCGGCGCCTTGACACCGAACACCGCAATACCGCTCGCCTGGTGTGGCAGCCCGGCAGCCTGCCCAAGGACACGCGCGAGATCGCGGTGCGGGCTCGCCTGACCGGGGCGGAGGCGGGCCGCCACGCCCTCTCGATTGCCGGGGTCGGCGCCTTTCGTATCTTCGTAAACGGGGAAGAACGTTTGGCAAGCAACCTCGTGCCGGACACCGACGATCCCATCCTGGGGCTGCAGCGCCCGCCCGAAGCCCGTACGGAGGTGGAGCTTGCCGAAGGCGACGCCATCACGGTGGAGGCGCGCCGCGCGATCGGCGAAGACGCGCTATTCGTGGCCGTAACGCTAGGCCACGAGCCTCCAGGACCCGGGGAAGATGAAGAGCTGGAAGTGGCGGTCGAAGCCGCCCGTAACGCGGACGTGGCCGTCGTCGCTGTCGGAACCACCGACGAGGTAGAGAGCGAGGGCTTCGATAGGACAGACCTCTCGCTTCCGGGCCGCCAGGACGAGCTTGTCCGGCGCGTCGCCGAGGTCAACCCGCGCACGATTGTCGCGGTCAACGCCGGCGCCCCGGTCCTCATGCCGTGGGCAGAAAAGGTGCCCGCCGTGCTCTGGACCTGGTTCGGCGGCCAGGAGTATGGTTCGGCGCTCGCCGACGTGCTGGTCGGGGTTGCGGAGCCCGGCGGCCGCCTGCCCACGACCTTTCCCGCCGACACCGGGTCTGCGCCCGTGGTGGACACCGCGCCCACGGACGGCCTGCTCCCCTACAACGAGGGCATCCTCGTAGGCCATCGCTCCTACGATGCCCGCGGCATCGATCCTGCCTTCGCCTTCGGGCATGGGCTCGGTTACACCAACTGGAGGTACGAGGTGATGCGGGTCGAGCCCCCGGAAGCTGCCGGGGACGCGGTCGCACGGATACGGATAACGAACTCAGGGTCCCGGACAGGTCGCGAGGTCGTGCAGTGCTACGCGGAGCCCGCCTCCGGGACGAGCAACGAAGCCCCCCGAAGGCTCGTGGGATCCGCCACCGTCGAACTCGCACCGGGCGAGTCGGCCGAGGTGGCAGTCAACGTCTCGCGGCGGGCGCTGTCCACCTTCGAGCCGGACCGGGGTTGGCGCGATCCCTCCGGAGCGTACCTCTTCTCGGTAGGACGTTCCTCGCGCGACCTGCGGCTCCGGTTGCGCTCGGAGCCGTGGACCAGGCGCGAAGCGTAGACTGATGCGGTCCCCTGCGGCATGCGGGCAAGGATGCGGGAAGAACGCGTGGTGTCAAGAAGCCCCGGCAAAGCCGCCGAGGCTTCTCTCTATCCCGCCTACTCGGCTTACCTGTCGGGAGGTAAGCAGTGAGCCGCCCAGGACTCGAACCTGGAACCTAGAGATTAAGAGTCTCTTGCTCTGCCAATTGAGCTAGCGGCCCGCGAGGAGCGATTATAGCATCGCCGCCCGAGGTGTCGAAAGTTAAGTATTGTTTAAAGGGCTTGCGCCGGATCGCAGCCCGCCCTTATAATAATCGTATCATCCTAGCGGTTCTTTCTGGAGAACCGCTAAGGGCCGGAAAAGGGTCTCACCCTTCTATGAACACCGGCCCTTTTTGTTTGGGCTCATCAGCACTTCAGCCTACCTCCTCCGCGATGGTGAAAAGTTCCTCGGCGTGCCGGCGCACGGACGTGGCGAGGTCCTCGTCTGAGGTGGCGATCAGGATGCGGTGCAGGGGCGCGTGGTAGCGTTGCAGGTCGTCTTCGGTCATGCCCGAGATGCTTTGCCAGGTGACGGGGTTGCGTTCGCCGGGGAGGGGGAGGCGCCGGATCAGGCGCAGATCCACGCGCATCCTCCGGTCTTTGGGGAGGTCGATGAGGATGTCGAATAGGCCCGCGACGCCTTTGCGGTAGCGGGTGAGGTAGCGGGCCCAGGCCTCCTCGACCCGCCGGCGCCAGGAGGCGTCGTCGCGCAGGCGTATGAGCGAGGCGTAGCTAGGGTGGCGCTCGTCGAACTCCAGGGCGGGGTGGTAGGGCTCGCGCTCGGCGAGGCGCTTCATCAGAACCGAGGTGGAGCTCTCGGGCTCGGCCGAGTCCTGGAGGAGGACGAAGGCCCCCGCGTCGTCCTGCTCGGAGAGCTTGTCGAAGGTAACGGTCTCGGCCTGCACGGCGTCCTGCACGGCCCTGCGGAACATCACGGTGGGTATGCGCAACGCGTGGTTCTCGTAGACGTTGTAGTACATCAGGTAGCGCGCGAAGACGAAGGACTGAAGCGCCCCCATGCCCTCTTCGTCCAACGTCAGGACCGCCCTGTTCTCCTGGCCGACTATCCTCAGGTGCTCGATCAGGGGCACCACCGGGACGGTGCCGTAGGGCAACTGCGCCCCTCGGGCGTCCCGAACCAGGCTGTCGAGGGCGCTGACGTCGAGGGATCCGAAGAGGATGTCCCGCAGGAGATGCTCCGTTGGGGTGAGGCCGCGCGGCAGATCGCCGCCCCGGGAGACGAGGCGGTAGACGTTTTGTGGCTCGAGGTCCCACTCGCCCCTCAGGACCTTGGCGACCTCGGTGTGCTCGATCCAGCGCCGGCTCAGCTCCTTGAGGGTTGGCCTGCCCGGCACGGCTATGCCCTCGACGGCGCGGGAGTACGGGTAGCGTGCGGCGTCCAGCAGCAGCGCGGCGGCCTGGGCCGCCTGGACGTCCCTGTTCTCGAGGTAGGCGCCGCTCTCGGCGATCCTCCTGAGGGTCAGCCGCGTCAGGTGGTAGACCCCGATGGCGTGGTCCAAGCGGGTGTGCCTGGCCCTGGGAAAGGCCGCGAACGTGAACCCTAGCTGGCTCATGCCCCCGAGGCGTTGCATGGCTTCCGTGTCGAGCAGCGCCCTGACCGCCCGGTCTACGGGAATGTCTCCCCACACCACGTCCCGGACTCGTCTCCCGGAGCCCCCGAAGAACTCCCCTACGGTACCGCTCAATGCCGCTCCCGCTGATCGCTTCAGGCTATTCTACCAATATGGCCGTTGCGCTCGGACTCCCGATCTCGCTACCGGTGTAATATAGTGGTCCGAAAGCAGGAGGGGTTGCCATACACGCCGAAGATGTCGAGGTCTTACGCGGGGAGTCACTCATCCTGAGGCCGCCGCGCGAGTCCGACGTGGAGGCTGCATACGCGTGGGACCGGGACCCCGAGCTCGCCGCGTGGAACGGTCGCACCCCGATCTCCATCTCGCTCCCCGCCGCCAGGCGCGACTACCTTGCCCGCTGGAAAGATCCGAGCGTGAAGACGTTTGTCATGGAGGCCGCCGGTAAACCTATCGGCATGGTCACCCTGTACGACTTCCGCAGGGCCGGTTGCGAGATCGGCATAAAGGTCGGACCGGAAGACCTGCGAGGCAAGGGATACGCGAGCGAGACCATCGAGCTGCTCGTGGACTACGCCTTCGATACCCTTGGCCTCGAGGTCCTGCGCGGCTCCACCCTCTCCCACAACGAGCGGATGCGGCGCGTGTTCGAGAAGAACGGCTTCACGCTGGTAGGCGACGGTTTCCTCCTCAGCCGTTACGACAACCGACGCTACACCGAGCTCTTCTTCGAGCGCCGGCGCGAGGAGTAGCCGCAAGCCTCATCGTCCCCGCGCGGAACGTACTAATGATTCACCTCCACACCGGCTACAATAAGGTCAGTGAGAACGCAGCTACAGTTAAACGTGCGCAGCCGGGGCGCGATGAGCGGGGTGCTCACGATGGGCAGCCTGGACCCTGCTTTTGGGGGGGCGGCGCGCGTCGACGGGGGACCGGTGGTCCTCGACCTCAGGGCGGTCGATTTCGTGGAGCCGGCGGGGCTGTGCGGGCTGGCCGCGCTGCTGGAGTTCTTGATCCCGCGCTGCGAAGAGGTCGGCATCGCGCTGGCCGGGCGCGACGTGCCGGCCTACCTGGAGCGCATGAACTTCTTCCGGCTCTTCGGCGACAGGATCAAGACCAACGCCGACGTCGCCTCCCTGGAAGAGCGCCGCCGTCACAACCCAGGGACGTTGCAGGAGCTTATAAACTTCCACACCGAGCAGGAGATACCGGGCATCATCGAGCGCATCTCGGAGATCCTGGAGAACCAGGGCTACCGCCTGCGCGAGCGGGTCGCCATCTGCTCGGTGCTCTCGGAGATCTGCGCGAACGCCGCCGAGCACGGGACCTCCTCGTTCGGGGCCTACGCCGCCGTCCAGGCCTACCACCACATCGTTAGCGGTCCTCGCAGACGCGGCGAGGAGGTGCTGATAGCCATCGCGGACGGCGGACCGGGCGTGCGCGAGACGCTCGCCCAGAACCCGGCCCTCGCCGACTACACCGCCTCAGACAACGATGCCCTGCGCCACGCCCTCGAGATGGGCGTCTCGGGCACGGGCGAGATCGGGCGCGGCGGCGGCCTCGCCCTGGTCGCGGGCATCGCCGCCAGATCCGGCGGCTCCCTTTCCCTGCGCTCCGGAACGGGCCGCGTGACGGTCTACGAGAGCCGCAAGAACTCCCGCAACGTTCCCGCCTTCCCGGGCACCTTCGTTCGCGTCTCTCTGCCCCGAACCCCCGCAGAGAAAACGCCGCAATGAAGCCGAAAATTACCCCCCGGAAAACGTTGATTTCTCGCCACCGACACGGTACAATTCAGCAAGATGATTTCACTGACGACAGTGAGGCCAGGTTCGGTGGGTGAGGAGCGCTCTCACCGGGTCTTCGAGATCGCCGGCGGCGACTTCGGGGGCAAGCTGATGGTTACCCGCTCGACGGGCCGGGCCGTGAGGGAAGCGCTAGAGGAGACGCTCGCGGCGTTGCCCAAAGGCGGGGCGCTCTACGTAGACACGCGGGGCGTCGAGCTGATGGACTACTCGTTCGCTGATGAGGCGCTGGGCATCCTGGCGTCGAGGTCGGCGAGCGGGGAGTACGGGGACCGGCACCTGGTGCTCGTCGAGGAGGATAGGGATCTGCTGGAGAACATCGAGGCCTCCCTGAGGCAGCGGTCGCTCGCCATGATCCGGGTCGACGAGATCGGCGGCGAGCCGAGCATCGTCGGCGAGGTGCCAGAGCACCTGGTCGCCACCTTGCAGGCGATCTACGACTCCGGCTCTATCACCAACGCGGCGCTTGCCGCCAGGCTCGGCCTCAACCATACCGCCTGCAACAACAGGGCGACGAGGCTTGCCAAGCTCGGTCTTATACACCGCCGCGTCGAGACCGCGGCGCCGGGCGGAAGGCAGTACACCTACGAGAGGGTCGTCTGATGTTTTGTTTTGACCACATCCTCACTCATCTCAGTGAAAGCAGCGGTACCGGTGTAGGAACGCCGGAGGAGGTATAGCGGTGCGCGAAGAGTACATGATCGAGCGGCAGGGCAAGAGGTTTGTTCTATATGCGGGTTTGTTAGAGGAGGCACACAGCCGGGGGCTGAGGAGCATCGAGACGGACCTGTTGCAGGTCCCCAGCGCCGGCAACGGCGAGGTCGCCATCGTGAGGGCGGTTGTCCGGACGGAGGACGGCAAGTTCACGGGCATAGGCGACGCGAGCCCCGAGAACGTCAACCGGACGATAGCTCCGCACGTGATCCGCATGGCCGAGACCAGGGCCAAGGCGCGGGCGTTGAGGGATGCGATCAACGTCGGCGTCACCGCCTTCGAGGAGCTCGGGGGGGAGGACGGCGGGTCCGAGGTCGTGGAGCCCGCTCGCGGCAACGGGGACCAGGCCCGTCCGGCCGCGCAGGTGCAGGAAAACCGGGGCGAGCTGCCGGCCACCAAGAAGCAGCTCAACTACCTGGAGGCCCTCGTCTCCGACGTCGTCGAGGACGAAGGCGGCGGGATGGACAAGTTCGAGGACATGGTCGGCAAGCCCATAGGCGAGCTGACGCGCGAGGAGGCGAGCGAGTGGATCAGCCGCCTCTCGGGGAAGGCGGCGTAGTGGGGCGCACCTGGATCGCGGCGCTCGGCGAGGAGGTCACGCTTTACGAGGCCGACCTCCCCGCTTGCTGCCTGCGCAGCGCCAGGGGCTCGGGGGACGTATTCGAGTGTCCATCGTGCGGGGCGGTTTGGCAGACGCCCGTTCCCCTTGAGCCCGAGGCGGACGCCTTCCTGCGGACCGAAGAGGAGGAGCGGAAGGGGGCCGCATGACGAAGAAGAGGAGCGCGCTCAGGCCTGACACCACGCTCGCGCCGGTGGACGAGCCGCACGACGAGGTCTACGCCTGGGCGCTGCCCGGATGTTGCCTGAGGTCTCTCAAGGAGGCGGCCCTGGCCGAGGCGGGGGAGAGGCGACGGCTCGAGCTCGGGTGCTCGTGCGGTAGGACCTGGCGGGTTACGTCGAGCCTGGACGGGAGGATCCTGGGTCGGTTCGTCACGCACGGCGGGCCGCGCGTGGGCGGCGTGAACGAGAAGGTGTCAAAAAGGGAGGCGGGATGATGCAGACGCAGGACGTTCTCACGCAGTATTTGGGCAGGATCCGCAACGGCACGCTGCTAGACGCCCAGGAGGAGCGGGATCTCAGCCGGCGAACCCATGACGGGGACAGGGAGGCCAGGCGCAGGCTCATCGAGTCGAACCTGCGGCTGGTGATCTCCATCGCCAAGAAGTACCGGGGGCGAGGCGTGCCATTCGAGGACCTCATCCAGGAGGGCAACGCGGGCCTGATCCGGGCCGTCCAGAAGTTCGACCCCGAGATGGGCAACCGCTTCTCGACCTACGCGACGTGGTGGATCCGTCAGGCGGTAACCCGGGCCATCGCCGACCACGCGCGCACGGTCCGCCTCCCGGCCCACGTGGTCGATGCCCTGTACCGGCTGCGCCGGGCCGAGAACTCCCTGAGCATCGAGCTCGGGCGCGACGCCACCGAGGAGGAGCTCGCGGAGCGGCTCGGGGTCAGGCTCGAGGAGACCCGGCGCCTGCGCGAGGTTAGCCAGCCGATCTCGAGCATCAACGCCCGCGTGGGCGGCGACGAAGATGGCTCCGAAATGGCGGAGCTGTTGCCGGACGAGCGGAGCAGGGACGACTACGCCGGCGTCGAGGTCGGCCAGTGGGAGCTGGCCCTCGTCGAAGCCGTCAGGACGCTGCCCGAGCGCGAGGCCAAGGTGATCCAGATGCGCCACGGTCTCGACGGAGGGGACGTGCGCACGCTGCGCGAGGTCTCCGAGGTGCTCGGGATCTCGCAGGAGCGGGCCAGGCAGGTGGAGATCAAGGCGCTCAGGACGATCCGCACCGGCCGCTACTCCAGCACCCTCAGGCGCGCGCTCGCCGAGGCCGTGTAGGCCGGCAACCGATATTTGCCCTCCCCGTGGGGGCGGCGGGACTGGTTCCCGCCGCCCCTTCTGACGTGGTGTCTCCCGTGCTTGCGAGGTGGAGAATTCTCGCGGCAACAGCTAACCTGCGTGGTGAGCGAGGAGAAGGGACACCCTTGGAGAGGACCGAGTCGAAGACGCAGGGCGCACCGCAGCTGTTCGAGACGCTGGGAGGGACCGTCTCAGACGGCTTCCCCGCGATCCACTCTCCCGTCCACCATACGGATCGTGGTACGCCTTACCTCAGGACACCCGGCGTGGTAATGCTGGCGCGTCCTCGAACCAACGTGGCCGGGCTCGCCGGCTTCCTAGAGGGTTTCGATCCCGAGCTCCGGTTCCCAGAGTACCTCGAAGATTCAACCCCGTTGCCCGACTCCACTCAGCTCTGCAAGACGGCCGGCCAGGTATGCTACGCCAGCTTCGGCCCGCGGCGAACGAAGAACGAGAACGCCGCAGCCTACATCGAACGTCTCACATCAGCGGGGCATGGGAGTGTCCTGGAGCACGCTAGTTTCAGCTTCCTGCTCTACGGTGTAAGCCGCAGCGTCACCCACGAGCTGGTAAGGCACAGGGCCGGCGCCGGCTTCTCGCAGATTAGTCAGCGCTACGTTTCGGGCGCCGTGCTGCGCTTCGTGGAGAGACCCGAGTACCAGGAAGACGAGGAGTTGCACCGGCTGTTCGAGGAACGGGCGGACAGGGCCGCCACCGAGTATGGGGAGATGGCGGACCGGCTGCTGGAGCAGCAGGAGGGCGGCAACAGCATGCTCTCCGCCGACTACAAGACCGACGCCCGCAAGAAGGTGCAGCAGACGGCGCGCTCACTGCTGCCCAACGAGACCGAGGCACCGATGGTCTTCACCGCCAACGTGAGGGCCCTGCGGCACATAATAGAGATGCGGGCCGATGCCCACGCCGAGAGCGAGATCCGTAACCTCGCCCTGCGCCTCTTCCTCTGCGCGGCGACGGCAGACCCGATCCTGTTCGGCGACTACGAGATCGACGGACTGCCAGACGGCACTTTCACCGTGAGCACGCAACACAGAAAGGCATAGAACCCCTCGGGCGAGCACCCCTCCTCCGACACGCCTCTCGACGTCGGAACTCCCCTTGACACCGGCTGCGCGATGGGGCAGAGTAGTGGTCAGTCATCATATGTCTGCTGGGCGAGAGGTGATCGAGGTGGCAGAACGGGCGGGTCCGGGGGAGCGCGAAGCAGGGGTGTGGGACTGGCGAGGGCCGATGTTCGTGGAAGAGGCGGCGTGATCTCGCGTAGCGTGCCCGAGCTTAGGGGGTAGGAGAGTGGCTGCGGTTATCGGATGCGACGTCGGCTCCCAGAGCCTGAAGGGGGTCTTGATCGGGGAAGGTGGAGAGGTCCTGGCGGAGGCCTCGTCCCCGTACGACCTGCTCTACCCGCACCCGGGCTGGGCGGAACAGGACCCGAACGCCTGGCTGGACGCGCTCAGGGTGGTCATACCCCAGATCCTGGAGCGATCGGGGCTCGGGGCGGGCGACGTGGGTACGCTCGGGCTGGCGAGCCAGGTGGACGGCGTGGTGGCCGTCGACGGGCGCGGGGAGCCGCTGAGGCCTGCCATAATCTGGATGGACCGGAGGGCCGAGGCGCAGAGCGCGTCGCTGGGTCGGCGGGTGCCTTCGGAGCGAATCTTCGACCTCACCGGCCTCAACCTAGATTCCTCGCACGTGGCGCCCAAGATCCTGTGGCTGCGCGACGAAGAACCGGGGGTCTACGACGAGGCCGCGGCCTTCCTGCTCCCCGGAAGCTACGTCGTGCATCGCCTCACGGGGGAGACGATCGTCGACTACTCGAACGCTTCCTCGACCATGGTCTACGACGTGCGCGAAAAGGACTGGTCGGAGGAGATGCTCGCGGCGGCGGAGCTCGAGCCGGAGCGGCTCGGGCGGGTCGCCGCGGCCGACGAGGTGGCCGGAACGCTCACCGAGGCGGCCGCCAGAGCCCTGGGGCTGGAACCCGGCACCAGGGTTGTGGTGGGCTGCGGCGACGAGCACGGGGCTTGTCTCGGGGCCGGTCTGGTCGGGCCGGACCTCATCTGCGACATCACGGGCACGGCCGAGCCGGTCGCGGCGGCGGCTACCGAGCCGGTCTTCGACGAGACCGGTCTGGTCGAGACCCACGCCCACGCCGACTCGCGGCTCTGGCTCATCGAGAACCCCGGCTTCGTCTCGGGCGGCAGCATCCGCTGGTACTCGGACAACGTCGCCCACGCGGGCTACGACGAGATGACGCCCGAGGCCGAGGAGATCCCGCCCGGCTCCGAGGGGCTGGTCTTCCTGCCCTGCCTGAGCGGGGCGATGACGCCCACCTGGAACGGCAACGCGCGCGGGGTATTCCACGGGCTCTCGATGAAGCACGGGCGGGGGCACATGACCCGCGCCGTGTTCGAGGGGTGCGCCTACGGCTTCAGGGACATCGTCGACCGCTTCGACGCCATGGGGATCGGGGGCGAGGAGGTGCGCGTCGTGGGCGGCGGCGCCAGGAGCCCGTTCTGGTGCCAGGTCAAGGCCGATGTTACGGGACGCGTGCTGCGGGCGCTGAAGGATCCCGAGGCCACCGCGACCGGGGCGGCGATGCTTGCGGGCGTCGCCGAGGGGCTCTTCTCCTCGCTCGACGAGGCGGCGGAGCAACTGGTCGAGTTCGGCGCGACGTACGAGCCCGAGGCCGGCAAGAGGGCCGCCTACGACGAGGCCTACGGCCTGTACCGGGCGGTGTACGCCGCGCTCGAGCCCGTGTTCGACGGGGAAGAGGTGGACGCGAGATGACGGTTCGAGACGCGCTCGAAGGCGCGGACCCGACCGACCTCGCTGGCCTGCGCGAGGCGTTGAGGGTCGCCGATCCCGAGGAGAGGCTGGCCCCGATAGGCGTGAAGCGCGTCGAGATCGGGCCCGAAGCGCTCGGGCTTCTGCCCTCGGCGGTCTCCGACCTAGCCGGCGGTACGCGCGTCGCGCTCGTCGTGGACGCGACGCCGATGCGTCGCGGCGGGGACGACCTGAAGGCAGAGGCGGAGCACCTGCTCGCCGAGCGCTTCGAGGTCGGGCGGTGGGAGATCGGGGCCGGGCGGTCCGAGCTGCACGCGGACGAGAGCGCCCAGGCCGAGACCGCGGCCGCCGTAGAGGGGGCCGACTGCGTGGTGGCGGTCGGCTCGGGGACCATCACGGATCTCTGCAAGGAGGCCACGGCCGGGACGGGTATCCCCCTCGTCGTCGTGCAGACGGCCGCCTCGGTCAACGCCTTCTCCGACGACGTCTCCGTGCTCCTGAAGAGCGGGACCAAGCGGACCGTCCCGTCGCGCTGGCCGGACGCGTTGCTCATCGACACGCTCACCCTGGCCGACGCGCCGCCCGAGATGAACCTGGCCGGCTTCGGCGACCTGGTCTGCATCTGGACGGCACCTGCCGACTGGTACCTGGCCTCCGCCGTGGGCATGGACGACTCCTACCACGACGCCCCTGTCGCCCTCGTGCGCGAGCAGGGCCGGCGGCTGCTCAAGGACGCCGCGGGGTTGGGCGAGCGGGAGCCCGAGGCGCTGGATCGGCTCGCGCGCGTGCTCACCCTGAGCGGTTTCACCCTCGGGATAGCGGGTAAGACGGCCCCGTTGTCCGGCACCGAGCATCTCGTGAGCCACCTGATCGACATGTCCGCCGAGCAGCACGGCCTCCCGCTCGCGTTCCACGGCGCCCAGGTCGCGGTCGCCGCCGTGCCGGTCGCCGCAGCCTGGGAGATCCTGCTCACGGAGTTCGATCCCTCGGCGTTGCATCCCGACCTGCTCTTCCCCGAAGAGGACGAGATGGAGCCGGTGGTGCGGCGCGCCTTCGCCGGGATCGACCCTACCGGCGGGGTAGGGGAGGAGTGCTGGACCGACTACCGGGAGAAGCTCGCCCTGTGGCACGAGGCCAGGCCGAGGGTCGAGCGGTTCCTCGAGGACTGGCCCAAGCACAGGGCCACGATCAAGGAGATGGTCCTGCCGCCCGAGGCGCTGGGTGGCGCGCTCGCAGAGGCCGGGGCCCCGACCAGGTTCGGGACCCTTGATCCCCCGGTGCCTCCCGAGACCGCGCGTTGGGCGCTCGCTAACTGCCACCTGATGCGCAACCGCTTCACCCTGGCCGACCTGCTCTTTTTCGCCGGGTGGTGGGACGAGGCCTTCGTCGAGCGGATACTCGGCACGGCGCGCTCGGCCGGGGGCGGTCTTTGAGGAGACCGGGGACGCTTACGCCTTAAAGGAGAGGATCGAGACATGCCGGAGTTCATCTTCATGCTCACCCACGAGGACGTCACGGTCGAGAACGCGCTCGAGGTCTACGACGAGGTCCGCGACGCCGGCCTCCGCTACGTTGGGTTCAAGGACGTCGGTCCGCCCTTCGACGAGTTGAAGCTGCTCGCGGAGGCCATACACGAAGGCGGGCAGGAGGTGATGCTGGAAGTCGTGAGCGAGCGCAAGGAGGACGAGCTGCGGTCGGCGCGGGCGGCCCTGGATCTCGGCGTGGACTACCTGCTCGGTGGGACCCACGCCGACGAGGTCGCCGAGATCGTCGCCGGAACCGGCGTCCGCTACTGCCCCTTCCCGGGTCGCATCGTCGGGCACCCTAGCCTCCTGCGCGGCAGCGTCGAGGAGATCTCCGAGAGCGCCAGGCGGCTCGCGGCGATGGACGTCGTGTGGGGTCTCGACCTCCTCGCCTACCGCTACGACGGCGACGTGGACGCGCTGGTTCGCTCCGTGGTAGGCGCGGCTGACGCCCCGATAATCGCGGCCGGCAGCGTTGACGATGCGGAGAAGATCCGGCGCCTCACCGACTCGGGGGTGTGGGGGTTCACGGTGGGAAGCGCGATTTTCGACGGATCCTTCCCCGGCGGTAGCGTGCGCGACCGGGTTGAGGGGGTGCTCGCGACGAGCCGGACGGCCGCCACGCCCTAGCGTTGCGACGGGCTGGAAGCTGGAACCGATAGAATAGGTGGCGTAGCTAACCGAAAGCAGGCAGCGGGAAGGCGAGTTGGCGAGCAGGCGCAACAACCGGAAGCTCCTCACGGACGTCGTCCGCGACAGGCTCAGGCAGAGCATCCTGAGCGGCACGTACTCGCCTGGGGACAAGCTGCCCCCCGAGCCCGAGCTCTCCGACGCCTACGGCGTGAGCCGGGTAACGTTGCGCGAGGCGGTGCGCGGGCTGGTCGAGGAAGGGTACCTCTCCCGCCAGCACGGTCTGGGCACCTACGTCACGGAGAAGCCCAGGCTCCGGAACAACCTGGACGTCAACTTCGGACCGACCCAGCTGATCCAGAACCTAGGCATGACCCCGGGCAACAGGGACGTGGACATCCGCCAGGAGGAGGCGTCGGAGCGCGTCGCGAAGGCCCTGACGCTCGAAGCGGGGCAGCCGGTCGCCCGCATCGAACGCGTGAGGACGGCGGACGGGAAGCCGATCGTGTTCTCGGTAGAGTTCATCCCCATGAGCCTGCTGGGCAACGACGCGGAGACGTTCAGGAACCTCTCCGGCTCCCTCTACGAGTTCTTGGGCGGCCTCGGGTACCGGGTACACCACGCGGTGGCGACGATAGAGCCGGTGATCGCCGCGCAGGAGATGGCGGATAAGCTGGAGATACGGCTCGGCGACCCGCTCCTGCACTTCGTGCAGGTGGACTACGGCGAGGAGGGGCGTCCCTACCTCTACTCGCTCGAGTGGTACCGGAGTGGGGACGTCCAGGTCACGGTCTACCGCAGGGGACCGACGTTCCTCTCCGACGCGTCGAGCCGGATGCGCCCGGGGGAGGATCGGACACCGGAAGCGACCTGATAGCCCGACCGGCGCTTCGCTTGCGGAGGGAGCCCTCCGCCCATACCCTGGAGTGGTGATGAGCGGCGGAGTCGGGCAAGCGTGAGCGAGGCCGGTGCCCCCACGGGACGCGCTCCGGCGCCGGTGAAGCTCATCCTGCCCGTCCTGCTCGGCGCGTTCGCCGTCTTCGGAATGTTCTGGGGCACCTTCGCCGTGCTGCTCGCGGACTTGAGCGAGGCGCTCGATCTCTCGCCCGGCCCGCTCGGGGTCGCGCTCTTCGTCGGGGCGGCGGCCTCCATAGTGGCGATGGCCCTCCTCGGCTGGACCTCCGATCGGCTGGGGAAGCGCGCGTTTATCTTCGTCTCGGGTACCGTGATGGGCCTCGGCATCGCCGCGCTCGCCGCCGTGGGTGGCTACGCGGGGCTGCTCGCGATCCTCATGGTCCTCTACGCCGCCTCCGGCCTGTACGACGTCGGGATCAACGCCGCCGCGGCGGATCTTGAGAGGATCACGGGCCGCCAATACATACCCGTCCTGCACGCCGCCTTCTCGGCCGGCGGGGTCGTGGGCGCGCTCGGCGCGGGCGCGCTCCTCTCGGTCGGCGTCGAATTCCGTTACGTCTACCTAGCCCTCCTGCCGCCGATCGGGGCGGTGATCCTCGCCGTCGCGGCCACCCGTTTCCCGCGTCAAAACGAACCCGAAGAAGACTCAGGCAAGGTGGCCGGTCTCGGGCTGTACCGGAGCGGTCCGCTGCTGCTCGTCGCCGTGATCGCGACGCTGGCGATGCTCTCGGAGGGGGAGATGGAGCACTGGTCCGGGATCTACCTGCGCCAGACGCTCGGCCTCTCGGCGCTCCTCGGCGGCTCGGGGGTCGCCGTCTTCTTCGGCTCGATGGCCGTAGGGCGGCTCTGCACCGCCCTCGTCGTGGGCCGCCTCGGCAACAAGAGGACCCTGCTCGCCGCAGGTCTGCTGGTGGCAGCGGGGATGGCGCTCGCGCTGGCAACCCTGGAGCCGCTGCTCGTGCTGGCGGGCTTTCTCGTCGTGGGACTCTCCCTCTCAGCGGTGGTCCCGATAGCATTTTCTACGGCCGGGGGACTCTCGCCGGGACACGCGGGCGCGGCCATATCCGTGGCGACCACCCTCGGCTACGGCGGTTTCCTCCTCGGACCCGTGATCGTGGGCGGGTTGGCCGAACTCGTCGGCTTGCGGGTTGCCCTCGGAATCATAGCGGTCTCGGGGTTCCTGATCTTCGCCCTCTCGTTGCGCCTGAAGGCGCAATAGCCGGCTCGCCGTGAAGCCGGTGCTTCCCGCGAACAGGTTATCTGGCGGATTGGAGCTTTCTCACTGGCCCTTAAGGAAGGCCTAAACGACGAACTGGATGACGGCGGAGACGACCTAGACGACAATTGAGCCAGGACCCTCTCAGGGACACAAGCCGCGTAATGGTTCGTTTACACCCGTTACCCGGCTTAAGTTTTCGGAGGGTTTTTACCGATAGTCGGCCCGTCGCCAGGAGAAGCTCCACGCCGGTCCCGCAGAGAAGTACCCACTTCGGGGTGGCCTGCATCTCGATAGCCCTCTCGATCCTGGATCACCGTTCGGCCCTGCGGTCGTCTTCGGTGCTGCCCGAATCCAGGGCGTTGAGCGGTGACGCGATGGAGGCTCCTATCCCAGGACGCGGCTCGTTTTTCCTGCCCTTACGGTGGGGGCGCCCCGAGCGGGGACCTTCACTCCTTGCACTAGCAGGTATCCGACCATCCAGATCTCCGCGATAGTGGGCGGGATGACCAAGAAACCGGAGATTCTCTCG
Organism: uncultured Rubrobacteraceae bacterium; assembly: GCA_963800975.1. Classification (GTDB taxonomy): domain Bacteria; phylum Actinomycetota; class Rubrobacteria; order Rubrobacterales; family Rubrobacteraceae; genus JALYGY01. The sequence goes on from CAWDDB010000013.1 coordinate 33,530, forward strand.
CCGAAGCCGGGGACCAGGAACAACGCGAGCATGTCTACCAGGTAGCAGACACCCCCCACGATGAGCGCGACGCCCAGTACTCTGGGGAACAGCCCTGACTCGTAGGCGAGATACCCCAGCGGCACAAGCCACAGGCCGAAGAAGATCTGAGCGATGAGGAATCCGTAGTGATGCATGTCGAGCAAGAGCAGTACGAGGGCGTTCGAGCCTTCGACGCCGAAGGCGGCCACGTAGGTTCCATCCGTTGCGACCAGCAAGGCGGCAAACTGGAAGACAAGGTTGAGGCACATGATGGTGGTCGCGATGGCGACGATGACCACCATCGAGCTGGCCGCGTTCTTGTTCACGTGCTCGAGCAGCCCGTAGAGGGTCATCCCCAGGAAGGCAAAGACCGTCGCCTGGAGAAGGTCGGCTACGACGCCGACGCGGACAAGTCCGGAGTTTGCCAGGACGTTCGCCGCGGTTGTGGCGGCGTCGCCCGGCGCGTATACCCTGGCGAGCACATACGCATAGGCGAAGCCGGCAAAGATGACGACGGTGAGGTAGAGAAACCCGGCGATTCTCGCGAGGCGCCTAGACGAAGGCATGATCTCTCCTTCTTGCTCGAATTAATGCGTTTTGAGGAGCTTGTCCCACTTGCTGTTCAGATCTCACGCAGCGGCGTGCGCGAGCGCCGAAGGCGTCCGGCAGCCAACAATCGCCGGGGCCTCGTGGACAAGCTCGTCGTTCTCGATCGCCGCCACCATGAACAGGGCGAAGTCCACGCGGCGCGTGACGTTGCTCTTGAGGATGGGGTCGCCCACGTGCTGGCTCCACACGGGCAGGCCCTGGCTCTCCCCCTCTTCGAGATCGCTGCCGCGCACGACGGTCCACAGCGTGTCGCTGGCAAACACCCGCCTGCAAGCCTCCACCTGATCGTCGAGGTCCGCGAAGCGAGCGAGGCGCGCGAGCCGGCCGCCGACCTGCACGAGCGCTTTGATCTTCCACGAGTACACATCCTGGCCGTCGAGCGTGATGTGCCACCCGCACGAGAACACGAGGCGCGCCTCCGGAGGCGCGTGGTCGAGCACCGCCTGGACCGTTCCCGACGAGTACCCGTGGACCCCTCGCGGAACCAGCACGACGAGCACTCCGCCGCACCCAGCGACCGCGCGCTTGATGACCTCGGGGTCGTCCGTCGCCCCCGGAACGACTGTGATGCGCCCCTCGAACGCGTCGAGTTTCCCCACGCTCTCCTCCCGGCACACGCCAACCACCTCGTAGCCCAGGTCCAGCGCGTGCTGCACCATGTACTGCCCGAGCTTCCCAGAAGCCCCGACGATGCAAACCTTCATCCCTCCCGAAGACCCCTGCGGATGGAGCCGTGCTTTATTTGCGTGCATTTTCCTCTCCTTCTCTGCTCGATACTGTTGCGTTTCGATTAGCTCGCCTCGATTACTGTTGAGGTCTGACGCTTTCGTCTAGCCGGGTTTCACGCGAACCGTCGAGATCAGCGGCATTCCCAGATCACGAACTTTCTTTAGCAATCCATGTAGCGCGGCCTGGTCCACCACCGGGCCGGTCAAGAGCGTATCGCCGTTGCCTTCCAGGGTGATGGTCAGCCCCCCGAACCAGTCGCTCCATTGAGGACCCAGGTGGCCCTTGATCTTGATCTGGTAGACCGTCGGCTGATCGAGATCTCTTGCCATCATCCTGTACCTTTCGTGGCCGTTGTTCCATGTACAGGAGCATAGCTACGATACGGTGTTGACGAACAGACACTTTGGTGTTGGTTGGGGGTGTTGTTTCTGGCGAACATGGTTTTGGCGTTTAAGAATCCGGCACCGAAAGGTTCGGCTCACCAGGAATTGGACCATCCGAGCCATGCGCCGGTTTTCGGTGCCCGGTAACATGGTGCTCGCCGAGAGGTGTTCGAATCAGGAGGATGTTCGGTGGGAACTGAGGAGAACAAGGCCGTCCAGCGGCGCATCATCGATGAGGTAATAAACCAGAAGAACCTGGATCTGGCGGACGAACTCTTCTCCGAAGAGCACGAACTCCACCCCTATACGACCGGGGTCACTCGGGGTCCCGACGGGATGAAGCGTGCCTTCGCGGGGTTGCACGAAGAGTTCCCCGACATCCGGGTCGAGATCGCGTCCATGGTCGCGGAGGGGGACATGGTCGCCGTGCGCCTGACCTTCAGTGGTACCCACGCCCCCACCGGCGAACGGGCCACGTGGCCGGAGGTGGTCTTCGCGCGCATCTCCGAGGGCAAGGCAGTGGAGAGTTGGGAGCTGACGGATACTGGGCGCAACTGGGACAGCCCTCCCTGGTAGAGCCCGCGTGCTTTTACGGCGAACGACTAGTTGCCCTGTTTCTAGTTCTGGCGAAGGATGTTCAGGGATCTTGCTTTTTCCACGGCTTCGGTGCGCCTCTGTACCGATAGCTTGCCAAAGATCCTGCGGTTGTGCCCTTTGACCGTATCCAGGGCGAGGAAGAGCCTCTCGCCGATCTCACGATTCGAGAGTCCCTGGGCGATGAGCTGCAGCACTTCTAATTCGCGTTTGCTCAATGGCTCGACAAGGGCCAGGGCAGTTGGGGAAGGGGGCGAATAGGATCTGTCTTCGCCCTTGCGCGCTTCAGCTTCGAATGCTGCCAGCAACTTGCTCGTATAGTCAGGTGTGATCCCACGCGCGGCTGCTTCGGACAATAGACGAGCCATCGGGGTTCCTTCGTCAATAAAGATTCTGACGTAGCCCTCCGGCTCTGCCAGGGTCAAGGATCGTTGGAGGGGTTTGAGAGCAGCAGTGATGTCGCCTTGTGTATGGTGAACAAGCGCCTGCAATACCAGGATCTCGATCGCGCGTCCCATCCTGCCACCCGCTTCCGCCGCTTTCAGGAGGCGCTCCAGTAGTCCCATCGCCTCGAGAATGGAGCGGTCTACCTGCGCGCTCTTGTACTCGGCCACGAGCACCCTCGCAAGGACGATGTGTTCGAACTCTCGCAGGTAGCTGAGGTCATCGGCAACGGACAGGCCCCGCTCACGCGTCCAGCCCAGGGCTTCGGTCAACCTGCCCTGCCCAATCCACACCCGCGTCTTCAACGCCGTTACGGGACGCACATCGGGCACAGGGTTTCTGTGATGCAGCCGCTCCGCCTCGTCGAGCAGGTCGAGAGCGTTGTCGATTTCTCCCTGTGCCTCCGCCATACGAGCCTTTGCAACGAACCGGCGATACAGCCAATCCGGTAAGGTAGTGTGTTCGCCCAACTCCTCGCTTTTCAGCATGTGCTGTTTGGCGGCTCCCAGGTCGCCCTGCTCGAGGCGTAGGCCACTCAGCCCCAGATACAGGTGGGCTGTTCCTTGTAGTGCAGGCTCGCCTTGCTCCATCGCAAGCCGCAATGACCGTTCATATGTCCTTACCGCCTCCTGCAGACGGCCTTGATCTATCCTGATGTCAGCCAGGCCATAAGTGCCACTGATCGCGGCAACGATGTTGCCGGTCATCTGAAAACCGAGCAAGGCATCGGCCAAGATCCGATGGGCTGCCTCCAGGTCTCCGCTCGCCCAGTACGCAAGCCCGAGGAGCGCGCCTGGGATTGCGCGCCCGAGATGGTCGTCCTCGGGTAAGAGATCAAGCGCCCGCCGAGCGTGCATCACGGTGCCGGGCACATCGCCGAGAGCCTGGGCCAGGTAGGCATGGGCAGAGGCTATCGTCACCGGCAGAGACCGAAATTCCTCCTCATCCACAACGACCATCTCCGCCGAAGGGACACTCGTCTCCGCCGTGGATTCGAGCCACCGTTCGGCATCCCGCAGTCTGGCCTTACCGGCCTCCAGCTCGCCGGTATCCAGTAACGCCCAGGCATACGCTGCGCTGAGCACGGGCCTGGCGCGGACCAGCTCATCTGGCAGCGCCTTGACCCAACCAAGCCACGTGGCGAACTGCAAACTTCTGTCCATTGTTCGCCAGGATAGCTCGACCAGGCTCGCTGCTCGCTCGAAATCCTCGGCAACTAGGGCGTGGTGAATAGCTTCGAAATCCAGGCCATTGTCTTCGTACCAGCTGCTGGCACGTACGTGAAATTCGGCCACTTCCCTCGCCTCATGCCCTTTGGACGAGGCGACGCTCCCCTGCAGTCGCTGCCGCAGCAACTCGGCGAAGAGATTGTGATAGCGGTACCAATGCCGCTCGTTGTCCAGGGGGACGACGAACAGGTTGGCGCGTTCGAGAAATTCCAGGGTTTCTTGCCCGGAAGCAGAGGAGTCGAGTAGCACGGCGTCACAAAGGGGCCCGCACAGGCGGTCGAGGATAGACGTGCGTAGCAAGAAACCCTGGATGCTTTCGGACTGCTGTTGCAGGACTTCTTCGACCAGATAGTCCAGCACGAAATGGTGGCTGCCGGTGAAGGATCTGATGAAGCTGGGGGTGTCCTCTCGCCCCCGCATCGAGATCGCGGCTAGTTGCAGGCCCGCGATCCAACCCTCGGTACGGGTTTCCACGGCGGCGATGTCTTCCGCTCTGAGGTTCAGTCCCATAACCCCTTCGAGAAATTCGGCGGCCTCGGAGGGGGTAAAGCGCAGATCGGCGGCGCGCACTTCGCTCAATTGGCCCCTGGCGCGCAAGCGGGCCAGGGGTAGCTGCGGATCCTCGCGGGTGGCGATGATGAGGTGCATCCGTGGTGGCAGGTGCTCGATCAGAAAGGCGAGGGCATCGTCGACCGGTTCCGCGTCAATAACGTGGTAGTCATCGAGGACGAGGACGAATTCGTGCGGGACGGTGGCTAACTCGTTGAGCAGGGTTGTCAGGGCCGATTCGGTCGGCGGCTGGGGTGATTGGAGCGCGCCCAAAACCCCCGCTCCGATATCCGCCTCGATCGTCTGCAATGCGGCGACGAGGTAAGCCAGAAAGCGTGTGGGGTCGTTATCCGCTTCGTCCAGCGACACCCAGGCGGCCGGTCGCTCGCAACCGGCGACCCATTCGCCGAGGAGGGTGGTCTTGCCGAAGCCGGCGGGGGCAGAGAGGAGGGTCAGCCTGCGGTGCACACCCTCGTCGAGACGCTCGATCAGGCGGAGGCGGGGGACGATCCTGGGCTGAGGTGGGGGAGCGTAGAGTTTGGTGGCTAGAATTGGCGTAGACATGGATCAGTTACATCCGCCTTGTTGCATCTTACACGAGAGAGGATCCAGGCAGCCGGGCTCCCTCGCGGTCGAGGGCCGAAGTTGGCCGGCGGCGTTGTATCCGTCGGGTTATTTCTTGCTGTCCGCCTGCCCGCGCACCGCCCGCGAGAGCCGCTCTTCGGCCGCCACGACGTCCGTGTCCTCGATCCTGCCGAACAGGGGCTTCGCGCCCTCCGCCCGGTAGGCTTCCGGCAACTTCTCGAGGTCCGAGATGCGTGCCACGGGGCCGCCGAAGAACCCCTTCAGCCTCTCCACGGCGTCGGGGACGTAGGGGGCGGCGTGGTAGGCGATAGAGCCCAGCAGGACGGCGCAGGCGTACAGGGCATCCCTTGCTTTCTCCGGATCCTCCTTGCGGCTCTTCCAGGGTGCCTGCGCGTCGAAGAAGCGGTTGGCTCTGCGGCCCATGGCGAGAAGCTCCGCGAGGGCTTCGCGGGGCCGGATCGCGAGCATCCGCTCCTCGTAGCGCCTCTCTAGCTCCCTGAAGTCTGCGAACGCTTCCGCGACGTCCTCGGAGATCTCGGCGGGACGCGGAAGCTCTCCGTCGAAGTAGCGTTCGGCGAAGGAGAGCGTGCGGTTCACGTAGTTGCCGAGGTTGCCGATCAGGTCGTTGTTCACCCTGGCCTGGAACTCGCGCCACGAGAAGGCGACGTCCGCCGTCTCGGGCAGGATGGAGGCCAGGTAGAACCGCAGGGGGTCGGCCGGGAAGCGGTCGAGGGCATCGTGCAGCCACACGGCGAGGTTGCGGCTCGTGGACATCTGCACCTCGCGCCGCTCGCCTTCGAGCAGCACCTCGAGGTTCATGAACTCGTTGGCTGGTATGTCGTAAGGGAGGACGTAGGGCTCCTCGCCGTCTTCGCCCACTCCCATGAGCTGCGCTGGCCACACGATGGCGTGGAAGACCGTGTTGTCCTTCCCGATAAAGTGGATGAGCCTGGTGTCTGGCTCCTGCCAGTACTCCCTCCACGCGTCAGGCTTCCCGGCATTCTCGGCCCACTCTATCGTCGAGGAGACGTAGCCTATGCACGCGTCGAACCAGACGTAGAAGCGCTTGTCCTCGTAGCCCGGCTCGGGCACGGGGACGCCCCAGCTGATGTCGCGGGTTATGGGGCGCTTCTCCAGGCCGGCGTCGATGATCCCGAGGATGAAGTTCTTGACCGACCCGCGCCAGTGCTCCTGGCCGGCGACGTAGTCCCTGAGCCGGTCCGAGAATTTCGGGAGGTCGAGGTACAGGTGCGTCGTCTCCCTGACCTCGACGGGCCCGCCGGTGATCTTGGAGTGCGGCTCGATGAGCTCGTAGGCCTCGTACCAGCTGCCGCAGTTGTCGCACTGGTCGCCCCTGGCCTCCTTGTAGCCGCACACCGGGCACGTGCCTTCGACGTATCGGTCGGGCAGGAAGCGTCCCTCCGTCGGGCTGTACATCTGCTTGCTCTCGGCCTCGCTGACGTACCCGCCCTCCTTGAGCTTGTGGTAGAAGAGTTGCGTGTTCTTCGCGTGCAACGGGGTCGAGGTGCGCGAGAAGTTGTCGAAGGAGATCTCGAACCGCTCGAAGGTCTCCTTCATGTGCTCCCACCAGTAGTCCACGACCTCGCGCGGAGATCTTCCTTCGCGCTCGGCGGTGAGCGTTATGGGGACGCCGTGCTCGTCGGTGCCGCAAACGTAAACCACGTCGCGGCCCGTCGCCCTCAGGAACCGCACGAAGACGTCGGCCGGCAGGTAGGCCCCGACTATCTGCCCTACGTGCAAGGGCCCGTTCGCGTAGGGCAGGGCCGACGTAACCAGGTAACGTTCTCTTCCGGCTTCATCCATAGTCCAAGAATAGCATTTAAGGCACGCCGCTTCGCGGCGAAGCCGAGGGGGCGGCGTGCTGACAAGCTGCCGAAGGCAGCGTGCTTAACTGCTAAGATTGCGCCCCGTATGGGTCGGCAAATTCGTTTCGTTGTTCGCGGGTATTCTTGATACGCGTACCGTTCAGGCGCTTGCTGCCGGGTGCTCGGGAGCCCGCGCGGGCGCACGCGGGGGACGCGGGGTACGATCTGTGGTCCGTGGAAGAGGTCAGCCTTCCGCCGGGCGGACGGGCCCTGATCCGGACCGGCATAGCCGTCGCCATACCGGAGGGGTACGCGGGGCTGGTGTTGCCGAGGAGCGGGCTCGCGATGCGCCACGGGGTCGCGCCGGTCAACACGCCCGGCCTTATAGACCCCGGCTACCGCGGGGAGGTTATGGTCCCCCTCATAAACCACGACCGCGAAGCGACCTTCCGCGTCGAGAGCGGCACGCGGGTGGCCCAGCTCGTGCTGGTGCGGGCCGAGGAGATCTCCTTCTCCGAGGTCGAGACGCTCGAGGCCGGGACCGACGGCAGGGGGGAGGGGGGCTTCGGCTCCTCCGGGGCTTGACGTGAGGTTCCTGTGCGACGCGATGCTCGGTGGGCTGGCGAAGTGGCTCAGGGCCGCCGGTCACGACACGTACTACGCCCGCGAAGGGACCGACGTCTCCGACCGCTCCCTCACCAGTAAGGCGCTGGAAGAGGGGCGCGTGCTACTGACCAGCGACGGCGGCTTTCTCGAGCGTAAACCGGTACGCGACGGGGAGCTGGATCTCCTCATGGTCCCGCACCTCCCGGTCGAAGAGCAGCTTCGTGTGGTGGTCGACCATTTCGCGCTCGCGCGACGGGGGAGCCGCTGCATGGAGTGCAACGGGGAGCTCGGGATCGTCCCACCCGACGCGGTGGCCAACCGGGTTCCATCCGGCGTGGCGGGCTACCACCAAGAGTTCTATCTCTGCGAGCGTTGCGGGCGTGTCTTCTGGCACGGGTCGCACTGGGCGAGGATCTCGAACCGGCTCGGACGGGTCTTCGGTTGAAGCAGATTTCGGTTGCCGGGCCACGGGTCTCAGCGAGAGGTGGGTGACCGCACCTTGTTTCTGGTAGGCGAACCGTCCGAGCAGAGGATGATCTGGTTTCTGGCGACGCAACGCGAGGAGCCCCTATCTTACGGAGAGGTCGGGCTCTCGCTGGGAGGCAAGGCGCCACCAGGGTATTCGACGGACCACAACCGCGCGAAGGTCGGGGAAGGCAAGGAGGCGTTCGACAGGGCGGTCGCGGCCCTGCGTGCCTGGAAGATGTTCGACGTCGGGTGGGTTCGTATCTTCCCGCCTGGGGCGCCCGTCGAGGTCGGGACCACGGTCGCTGTGGTCGGCAGGCACCTGGGCATCTTCTCGCTCAACGCCTGCAGGATCGTATACACGATCGGGGAGGAGGAAGGCGGCGTCCAGAGGTACGGTTTCGCGTACGGGACGTTGCCGGAGCACGCCGAGACAGGCGAGGAGCGCTTCACCGTGGAGTGGCGCCGGGACGACGACTCGGTCCACTACGATCTCTTCGCCTTCTCCCGACCCAACCATCTCTTCGCGAAGGCGGGCTACCCGCTGGCCCGTGGCTTGCAGCGCCGATTCGCGAGGGACTCGCTGCGGGCGATGTCCAGGGCCGCCGACCCCGCGGCTTCCTCTTGAGCTGCTGACAATAGAGCCGTCGGCTGCAGCGTGCCGAAGGGCGCGAGCTACCCTACCCGACGTTCTCCTTGGAGACGAGGACGCCCAAAGCTCCCAGGGCCGGGTACATCAGGGCGAAGAGGGCCGCTATGAGCCCGAGGTCGTTGAGCACCCCCGAGGCCACGGCCGCCACGACCGCGCCAGGTATAGCGGCGGCCAGGGCCGTCCCGCTCGACCGGCGCCAGCCGGCGTAGGTGACGAATGCGCCCAGGGCTAGCAGGAACAGCAGGACCGGGTCGAGCAGCGAGCCCAGGCTGAGCGCCAGCTTGCGCGCCAGCACCTCGTAGAGCCCACCGCCGCCGCCCGCAACCCGGGAACCGTGGGATACGTCGGGGAAGAGGACGCCGCTCGCCACGAACAGCGCCGCGGCGAACGCGATACCGGCGGCCGTCCACAGCACGACGCCCCGCGGCTCGTCCCCACGCGCTAGCCCCGCCGTCGCCCCGAACGCGAGGCCGATGGCCGCGGAGCCGCCTACGTCAGCGCCCATCGTAGGCAGGCCGAGCGCGAGCACAGCGCCGGCGCCAACCGCCACGAGCAGCGCGGCAGGCGGCCTTCTGCGGTACGCGAGGACGCCGACGCCCATCGTGAGGCTCCCGGCGAGGACCGCCGCGTACTCATTGCCTGTCCCGTAGAACCGCGTGCCCGTGGCTGGGTTATACCCTATGGTGGAGAAACGCGAGAAGGCCCCGCCCGTCACGGCGTCCAGTATTACCAGGGCCGACGTCGCCAGACACACCCGGGCGAGCGCCCCGACGAAGGACCCCGAGGTCCTCGAGCACAGGGCCGTGAGCCCGACCGCGAACAGCGCCGTGAGCGCGGCGACCGGGAGCACGCCCGTCACCGGGAAGACTGCGGCCAGCAGCGCCCCGGCCGGGAGCGCCGCGAGGGAGAGCACGGCCGCGGAGGCGCCCCTCTTCCCGTAACGCAGGATCGCCGCCACGAGGCCGAGGGCCCACGCCACGCCGACCGCAGCCCAGACCCGCAGCCCGCTCTCCTCGGTGAACCAGATCCGGCGCTGCAGCGACTCGGCGTGCTCTGCCTGCCCGGGACGCACCTCGACCGGCCGTCCCGCCATCTCGGGCGGGACCTTGGATCCCAGGGCGCGGAGCATGCTGGGGGCGACGTCGGAGTTGGTCGCGAGCCCCTCGGTGCGCGTCGTCGGCGAGTAGAGAAGACCTCCGCCGGCCTCTCGTTGCGCGAACGCGAACGGCGTCAGGTTCGGGTCCCCTTGGGTACCGTTGGGAGATGCGACGGCGACCGAGGCCCCGGCTTCCCTGGCTGCCGTGACCAGGTCGCCGGCCTGCGCCGGGTTGCCCGCGTCCGCGACGACGAAGCCGGCACCATCCCCCAGGGCGGCCTCCAGCCCGGCGGCGGGATTTTCTCCCCCGTAGGCGCGTGCTACCTCGCCCTCCGAGTTCATGACCACGAGGGAGGCTAGATCCCCAACCGCCGCGGTGCGGACCCCGGCCCGTTGCAGGGCGTCGCCAAGCGAGCCGGGACGGACCGTGCTCGCCGGGCCTTCGAACGCGCCCGGTATGGCTTCCGGGGCTAAAGGCAGATTCTCGGGCAGGAACCTGGTGTCCACACGCGAGCCGGCGCCGAGGAAGACATAGCCGAAGCGCGGGTCGTCCGGCGGTTCGTTGCCCTGGACGACGGAGAGCGTCGCCGCCGCTCCGTCCCGGAAGAGGGCATCCAGGGCCGGGGTCTCCTCTACGTCCTCCCAGGCAAGGCCGTCGACCAGAACGAGTACGACCGGGCGCTCGGGAGCCGCGGCGACCGCGGAAGGACTCGCGAAGAGGAAAAGGGTCGCCAGGAGCAGGAGGCACGACGTAGAGAGAGTCTTGACCCGCACGGCGGGCACCAGTCTAGCAGAGCGGCGTCCCCGCTCGCCGCGTCGGGGAGTTGCTAAACTGCCCCCGAGCTTGAACGCGACCACACACGCAGTCTTCGGGGTCGCGGCGCTGGCGGGGGCCTCCCTCCTGACCGGGGCCGAGCCGCCCTTCTACGTTTACCCGGCTGCCGTCGCGGCGGCCTGGATTCCCGACGTGGACAACCCGCGCAGCACGCTCGGCAACGGCCTCAGCCGCATGAAGAACCCGGTGCTCAACCTCCTGACCCGCCCCCTGAGCTGGGCCCTGAGGGTAACCTCCTTCACCCTGATCCGCACCGTCGGGCACAGGACCCTGACCCATTCCCTGCTAGGGATCGCGCTCTTCGCCCTGCCGGTCTGGGTCTTCCTGGGCGCCTACCCCAACCTCGTCCTCGCCCTCGTCGCCGGCTACGGCTCCCACGTCTTCGCGGACGCGCTCAACACCAGGGGCGTTCCGCTCCTCTGGCCCGTAGGCAAGCCTGTGCGGCTTCTGCCTGGCGGGATCAGGTCGGGCGGCGCCGTCGAGGTCGCCGTCGCGCTCGCGGTGCTAGCCTTCGCGTGGTGGGAGCTCTACCTGTTGCACCCCGCGGTGCGAGGCGCCCTCGGCCTCCTCCAGCCAGGCTAGCATCTCGCGGCTAGCGGGGTGGATGGGGCGGCCGCGCCCCTCGTTGTGGGCGACGACCCGTCGCAGCGACTCGGCCGCGGCTTCGCTGAGGTCTTCCTGGGCCAGGTCCCGGATCCTGCCTACGCTCGGGTAATCGCGGGCGGGTTCGATCTTGTCCGCCACGTAGAGCGCGAGGGCGAGCGGGCTCATCCCGGCCTTTCCGACGGTGTGTACCCGCACCGCCTCCAGAACCTCCTCGTCCTCGATGCCGAGCTCCCGGCGTCCCAGCTCCGCCGCGACGGGCCCGTGCAGGAGCTTCGGGCTCTCCCGCTCCGGCTCGCCCACGGGTAGATCCCACCCCTCGGCTAGCCGCAGGTACTCCTCGGGTGCCGTCTCGCGCGCGGCGTCGTGCAGCAGGGCGGCGAGGCGCGCCCTGTCCGGGTCGAGGTCGTGGGTGCGTGCCAGGTGCTCCGCCGTGTCGGCCACCCTGACGGTGTGGCCGTAGCGTTTGTCCGAGAGCCGCTCGCGCGCGAGCGCGTGCGCGGCCTCGAGAAGAGCCGCGTTTTCGGCTGGGTCCGCCACCCCGCGGATTGTAGAATAAAAGGATGCAGAATGGACAGACGAACATCGAGAGCGCTGAGATAGTCACGATCGGGACCGAGATGTTGCTCGGGGATCTCGTCGACACGAACACTGCGTGGCTGAGCGCGCGGCTCGCTTCGCTCGGGGTCGGCGTTTACCGACACACCACCGTCGGCGACAACAGGGTCCGAATCGTCGGGAGCCTCGGGGAGGCGGCCGTTCGGGCCGACCTCGTGGTCACGACGGGGGGCCTCGGCCCAACCTCGGACGACCTGACGAACGAGTGCCTGGCCGCCCTGACGGGAACGGAGATGGTCGAGTACCCGGAGGCGCGTGAGCACGTGGACGAGATGTTCCGCAAATTCGGCCGCAAGCCGACGGCGAACAACTACAAGCAGGCGGTCTTCCCCGAAGGGACCACGTTGATCCCGAACCCCCTCGGAACGGCGATGGGCGCCCTTCTGGAGGCGGACGGCACGCTCTTCGCGACGCTCCCCGGCGTGCCGCCAGAGATGAGGCGCATGTTCGAGGATACGCTGGAGCCCCTGATCCGGGCTCGCAGCGACGGCTCTATAATCTCCAAGACCCTCTGGTTCGCCGGCATCGGCGAGTCCGCGCTCGCGGAGAAGGTCCAGGACTTCCTGGACGCCGAGGACCCCACGGTCGCCCCCCTGGCCGGCCAGGGCAAGGTGCGCCTGCGCATCACCACCCGCGCCGCGACGCAAAAGGAGGCCGAGGAGAGGATTGATCCTGTTGAGCGGGAGATCCTCTCGCGCCTCGGCGAGTACTACTTCGGGGAGGACGAAGAGACGCTGGAGGGCGCGGTCGGACGTTTGCTCGAGGCGCAGAACTCGACGCTGGCCCTCGCCGAGAGCTGCACCGGCGGCCTGCTTGCCAAGCGCCTGACGGACATGCCGGGATCCTCGGCCTACTTCAAAGAGGGTCTTGTTACCTACTCGAACGAGGCGAAGGAGCGCCTGCTCGGGGTGCCGCACGAGTTGCTCGTCGAACACGGCGCCGTCTCGGAGCCCGTCGCGCGGGCGATGGCCGAAGGGGCGCGCAAGCTCGCCGAGACCGACTACGGGCTCTCCGTGACGGGAGTAGCCGGTCCCGATGGGGGCACGGAGGAGAAACCCGTCGGGCTGGTATTCGTGGGTGTCTCGGACAGAGAAGGATCGTTCGCGGAGCGGCTGGACCTCTCTGCGTGGGCCAGGTCCCGGGTCTCCATCCGGGAGCGAAGCGCCAACCGGGCTTTCGACTTGCTGAGGCTCCGCCTCGAAGAACACAGAGGGTCCTGAAGCATCTCCCTTGCCGTACGTGATTCGTGGTAGTAAAATCATCGCCAGTTGAAGGCACGCGAAAGGGGGTGATCCAGATAGACGCATCGAGCAGTAGTAGCCGCGGGTATCTTCTGGGAGAGGTGGCTCTGACCTAAGTCCCGCCTAAATCCCTAGTGGGATCCTGGGTTATCTCTATTCCGCCTCTCTTGTTGTACAGGCGGACGTGCTAAATACAGGATACCTGCGCAAGGCTCAAAAGGGTACGGCCCCCGGATTCTCTCCGGGGGCTCGTTTTTTGCCCGGCCCACGATGCCGCCCCGAGCATTGTCGGGACCGTACCTCCGACGCGGTGCGACGCTTATTGGGACGTTGACCACGTCGAGTTGTCCACGTCGATCTACAAGACCCCCGAAGGAAGGATCGAGATCCTGCGCCTCTACGACGAGGCGTTGGCCCGGCTCGGCGCCGGACACGAGGACCTGTCGATAGACACACGCCTCGGGAATACGCACGTGCTGGCGATCGGTCCCGAAGACGCCCCGCCGGTTGTGGTTTTGCCTGGCGGCAACTTCTTGAGCCCAACCTGCCTCGGATGGTTCTTGCCGCTGGCGCAGGATCACCGCCTCTTCTCCCCGGACATCGTGGGTCAACCGGGGAAGAGCTCGCAGGTACGTCCTGCGGCGGGAGGCGACGGTCACGCGTGGTGGGTCGAGGACGTCCTGGACTACCTGGGGCTCGAGCGCCCGCCGGTGGTCGGCGTCTCCTACGGCGCGGGCATAGCCCTGAGGACGATGGGATACGCGCCCGAGCGGGTCTCCCGAGCCGCCCTGGTCGTGCCCTCGGGCATCGCCGCCGGGTCGGTCCGGCGCACGCTGATCGAGGTCATGCTCCCGATGATCGCGTACCGTCTGCGGCCGACCCACGAGCGGATGCTGCGTGCGGCGGATCCGCTCCTGACCGAGCCGGACGAGGACTTCGCGCGGCAGCTCGGCGCGGTCTACCGGCAGGTCAGGCTAGACGCGCAGCTGCCGAAGCTGGCTACCGAGGAGGAGCTCAGGGGATTCGCGGGCCCGGTGGCGGTCTTCGCGGCGGAGCAGGATCCTTTCTTCCCCGGCGAGAAGGTGATCGCTCGGTCGAGGGAGATCTTTGCGAACCTGGCGCACACAGAGTGCCTCGCAGGATGCCGCCACGTTCCGTCGAAGGCGGTGCTTGCGCGCGTGAACGAGGAGATCCGGGCGTTCCTCGGAGCTTCCGCCGCATAGCGGCCCGTCACCGCTCCTCTAGCGGCACCCAGCGCCTGTCCCTCACTCCCACGTAGGCAGACTGCGGCCGGATGAGCCGGTCCAGAGCCCGCTGCTCGAAGCAGTGCGCCGTCCAGCCTGCCACCCGCGCCACCGCGAAGGTGGGGCTGAAGAGGTCGGAGGATAGCCCGAGCCCGTGCAGCAACAGCGCGGTGTAGAACTCGACGTTGGTCTGGAGGTTTCGGCCCGGCTTGTGCTCTTTGAGCAGCGCAAGAGCCGTCTCCTCGACCTCGAGCGCCAACCCGTACAGATCCCCGTCGCCGTCCGTCGCGTAGAGGCGCTCGGCGGCCGCGGCGAGAACATCGGCCCTTGGGTCCCTGACCTTGTAGATCCGGTGTCCGAAGCCCATTAGCCGCTCCCCGCGACGGAGCTTCTCCCGTAACACGCCCTCTGCCCTGCCCTGCTCCCCGATCTCGAAGACCACGTCGAGGGCTGGCCCGGGGGCCCCGCCGTGCAAGGGTCCCTTGAGCGCGCCGATGGCCCCGACCACGGCGGAGACCACGTCCGAGCGGGTGGAGACGATTACCCTCGCCGCGAAGGTCGAGGCGTTCATGCCGTGGTCGGAGACCGTGTTGAGGTAGGTCTCGAGCCCCCGCACGCTCTCGCCGCCCGGCTCTTCCCCGGTGAGCATGTAGAGGTAGTTTGCCGCGTGCCCGAGCTCCGCGCGGGGCGCCAGAGGCTCCTCTCCTCCGGACAGGCGCGCGTAGGCCGCGACGATGGTCGGCAGACGCGCCACCAGCGCGAGAGCCTCGTCGTGGGAGCTTCCCGCCTCACCAAGACCCACGGTGCCCGCCGCCATGCGCAGCGCGTCCATCGCGGGCACCCGCTCGGCGGCCGCCGCCCGAAGCAACCCGAGGGTCGCGGCAGGAAGCGCCCGCCGCGCGCCCAGCTCCCCCCGCAACTTCGCCAGCTGCGCGGCATCCGGCAACGCGTCGTGCCACAGCAGGTAGACGACCTCCTCGAAGGTCGCCCTGCCCGCCAGCTCCTCTACCGGGAACCCGGCGATGGTGAGCTCGCCCGCGTCTCCGTCCACGGCGCTGAGCCGGGTCTCCGCGGCGATCACGCCCTCCAGGCCAGAAGCCAGAATGGTACGAGAATCGTTGTTCATGATCCTGCTTTCTCTGTCCGATCCACGACGGGGGCTTGCCGCGGCCGTGGTTCCAACTCGTCCCACAGATTGTAGAAAGCTTGAGAATAATTATCAATGTTGATTCGAAAATCAATATGTAGTAGGGTTTGGTTGCGTTGGCGGGTTTGGGGAGGATTATGGGCGAGGGGCGGTACCTGGCGGCGGGGGAGGCGGCGCGGGAGCTCGGGGTAAGCGTGGAGACGCTGTACTCGTACGTGAGCCGCGGGATGATCCGTTCGGAGGCCGCGGGCGGGAGGAGCCGGCGCTACAGGGCGGAGGACGTGCGTCGGCTAAAGGAGAGAAAGCAGCGGAGGCGGGACCCCGAGGCGGTGGTGGAGGGGGCGCTGAGCTGGGGTACTCCGGTCATGGAATCCGCCATCACGCTCGTGACCGACGACGCGCTGTACTACAGGGGCCAGGACGCCGTGACCCTCTCGCGCGGGAGCACCATCGAGGAGGTCGCCGCCCTGATCTGGACCGGGGATTCGGCGAGGGCCGCGCACCTTTTTCCTTCCGAGCCGCCGGAGCTTCCCGCGCGGGCCAGGACCGCCGCACGCGGCCTTGCGCCGATGGAAGCCTTCCAGGTGTTGCTCCCCCTGGTGGGAGCCGAGGATCCGGCCGCCTACGACCTGCGTTCCGGGGCCGTGGCGCGAACCGGGGCCCGGATCCTGCGCCTCATGGCGGGCGCCGCCGCCCGGGAGGCGGCTCCCGGACTCGCCGAGACACTCGGAAGGGGCTGGTGTCCGCAAGACCCCGATGCGGCCGCGTTGCTCGGCGCTGCCCTCATCTTGTGCGCAGACCACGAGCTTCCGGTCTCGACCTTCGCCGCCCGGTGCGTCGCTTCCTCCGAGGCAACGCCTTACGCGGTGGTGGCAGCGGGGCTGGCGGCGCTCGGGGGCGTCAGGCACGGGGGCCAGCTCGAGCTGGTCGAGGCTTTCCTGCGCGAGGTCGAAGCAGTTGGCGACGCGCGGGCGGCGATCTCGGGCCGCCTGAGGCGTGGGGAGGGCATCCCCGGGTTCGGGCACTCGCTCTATCCTGGGGGCGACCCCAGGGGAGCGGAGCTGATGCGGATCGCCGCCGCAGCTTACCCTGACTCTGCCGCCGTGGCCCACTCCACGGCCGTGGTAGAAGATGCGCGCGCCGTCATGGGGGAGAGGCCAACCCTGGACTTCGGCCTTGTGGCGCTGGCGCGGGCTATGGAGCTGCCGGCCGGCAGCGCGGTCGCGCTCTTCGCGCTCGGCAGGACGGTCGGTTGGATCGGGCACGCCATAGAGCAGTACGAGGGTGGCGTGCTGATCCGCCCCAGGGCTCGCTACGTCGGAGACGCTCCATCGTAGCGGCTCTCTCGGGCGCGGCGGATGACCTCGGGGAGGCTTTTTCGTGGTTCACGAGACGGCCCGCCGGAAGGAGCGCGCGGCCCACCAGAGCGCCAGCACTGCGAGCGGCGCGAGCACGGCGAAGCCGAAGATCGCGGCGTCGGATGCGAGGTGGCCGGCCATGAGCGCGCGGGCTGCGTCCACCGCGTACGCGAGCGGGTTGGCATCTGCCACGGTCTGCAGCCAGCCGGGCGCCAGCGCTAGCGGCAGGTAGATGCCAGAGAGGAGCGTCATCGGGATGGCGAGGGTGTTGAGCGTGGGCGCCAGGGCGTCCTCGCTCCCCAGGGCGAGGGCCAGGGCGTAGGAGCAGGAAGCCATAACCAGGCCCAGCAGCGCCAGCAAGCCGAGCACCAGGGCGAATCCCGCGGGATCTACGCGCAGGCCGAACGGCCAGGTCACGGCGACCAGCAGCAGCGTCTGGACTAGAAGCACGAGCACGTCCCTCAAGACGCGTCCGAGTAGCAGCGCCAGGCGGCTAACCGGCGTCACGCGGAGGCGTTCGATCATGCCGTCGCGCACCTCGGGGAACAGACCGAACCCGACGAACGCGGTCCCGTAGAGCGCGAGCAGCACCAGAAGACCCGGCGTGAAGACGTCGAGGGCGCTGCCGGGCGGGAATCCGGGCGCGCCCTCGAGCCCTTGCAGCAGCGGCGCGAAGAACACCAGAAAGCAGATCGGCTGAAAGAGGCTGACGAAAGCCCAAACCGGCTCCCGCAGCGTCGCGACCGCGTTGCGGACGAAGATGAGCCAGGTGTCGCGGAGCAGCTTCATGAGTTGACCACCACCTCTTCAGTCTCTTTCCCGGTCTCCCTGAGCGAGCGACCGGTCTGCTTCAAGAACACGTCGTCCAGCGTGGGCCGGGAGAGCGAGATCCCATCCACCCCCAGACCGGCGCGGTCAAGGATGCGCAGAACATCTGGCAACACCTTCTCACCCTGCTCCACGTACAACCTGAGACCTCCACCGCTGGCCCCGTCGAGCTCGCGCACGAAGGGTTGCGATTCGAGCAACTCTCGGGCCTGCACCGTGGTTTCGTCGCCGAGCCCGAGATCCACGACGTCGCCCGAGATACGGCGCTTCAGGGCCGCGGGAGAGCCGCTAGCGACCACCCTTCCGTGGTCTATGATCGCCAGCCGGTCGCACAGGGAGTCCGCCTCGTCCATGTAGTGCGTCGTGAGGAACACGGTAGTCCCGGCGCGCCGCAACCGCCTTACCTCGTCCCACAGCCTCGCCCGGCTCTGGGGATCGAGCCCCGTCGTTGGCTCGTCGAGGAACAGGACCGGCGGCTCGTGCACCATCCCGAGCGCCAGGTCGAGTCGGCGGCGCTGCCCTCCGGAGTAGGTCTTGGCACGACGATCCACGAACCCCGTCAGGTCGAACGCGGAGATCAAAGCTTCGGCCCTGGCCCGGGCCCGGCTCTTTCCCATCCCGTACAGCCGTGCCTGCAGCACCAGGTCTTCGCGGGCCGTGGCGCCCCGGTCCGCGCCTCCGGCCTGGCCCACGTAGCCTATCCGCGCGCGCACCAGGGCAGGCTCCCGTAGAAGGTCGCCTCCCGCCACCGTTGCCTCCCCGTCACTCGGCGCCAGCAGCGTGGCAAGCATCCTCAAGGTCGTCGTCTTGCCAGCCCCGTTCGGCCCGAGGAAGCCGAAGATCTCACCCTCCTCTACCGACAGGTCGACCCCCCTTACCGCCTCCACGACGCTCCCCCGCGCCCGGAAGCTCTTGCTTAGTTCCCGAGTCTCGATCATCGCTCGTCCTCCAAATACTCAAACTTTAATATAAATTTGAGTATGAAGGGTAGGCAGGGGCGTGTCAAGGGGTAGAGGGGATCGGCTAGCTATTCGAAGGGCTCTGGGTCAGGGCAGTTCGTCGCGTTCGACCCTGACGATGGCCTCCTCGGCCCAGCGCGCGGTAGCCTCCGCCTGGGCCGCGGTGAGGCGGAAGTGCTCGACGACGTGTCGCGGCTTCTTCTCGATCCAGGACGACTGGATGGCGAACCTCGAGGCATCGGCCGTGGAACGGGCGGCGTCGGCCTGGTGTCGCAGCGCGGCTATGAGCTCGTCTCGGGGCATCGCGTCCATGACGCTAACGGCGGCCTGCAGGGGGTCGATGACCGGCTTCGCCTCCCACCAGTACTCGCGCAAGAGGCGTTCGAACTCCTCTTGGCCCAGCCCGGTCATGGCGTAAGTGGTTCTTGCCGGACGGTTGCCCACCCTCTCGGTGTTGACCGGTTCGAGGAGACCCTCCTCGCTCATCTTCTTCAGGGCGTGGTAGATCGAGCCGTAGGCGATGTTGGCCCACTGCTCCGCGTTCCACGACTCGACCTCGCGCCGGATCTCGTACCCGTGCGCGGGCTGCAAGAAGCGCAGGGCGCCCAGGATCAGTAGCCGCGTAGCTGACATCAGCGGTTGGGTTCTTGCCTGTACACGCTAACTATTATACTCAAGATTGAGTATAGAGATGTTGGCCGCCGTCAGACGGGAGGCAGTTCGAAGATGCCGAGCCCCCCCAGGACGATGAGCGTGGTGGTGAAGGCGTTGAAGGTCGCGTGCGCGACGAAAGGGGGCAGGAGGCTACCGGTTCGAGCGAAAAGCGCGCACAGGACGATGGCCAGGAGCAGCAGCGACGGCAGGAGGACTGGCTCCAGGTGGAGCAGGGCGAAGAGGGCCGAGGAGGCCAGCGCGGCGAGGGCGAACGGGATGATGCGCGCCGCTCGGGAGGAGTCCTGGGTGGCGCCGAGGCTCCTCGAGGCGTATCTGCCCAGGCGGTAGAGCCCGTTGAACACGGCGCCGCGAAAGACCAGCTCCTCGACGGCGGGGCCGAACAGCACGACCACCACGACGATCGCGGGGATCGCCAGGCCCGGGTTCTCCGCCACCCAGCTCATCAGGCCCCGCATAAAGGGGCCCTGGACCTCGCGCTCGGTCGAGTAACCGAGGCGGTCGAACACGAAGATGCTCGCCGCGTTTACGGCGAGGGTGGCGAAAACGGCCCCCATTCCGACGGCCAACCCGAGCCCTATCCCGGCGAGCACGCCCCCCTTCGGACGCGCGAGCCCGAGGGGCGCCAGCGAGAAGCTGGTCTTCCCGCCGCGAGTCCGCGTAAAGAGGACCCCAGCCCAGAAAAAGCTGATGGTCAGCCCGATCAGGGTGACGTTGAGGAAGACCACCGAGAGGAGGGCCTGCTGCGCTTCGCTAATCTGCGCCGCCTCCCAGGTAGGTCCTGTCGGGAGACCATCCGCCTGGGGCGTCTTCGAGGAGACGCTGCTTGATGGAGGCGGGGAGCAGCTCGAGCTCGTGCAACTCGTCCGGCACAACCCAGCGCAGCTCCCTCAGCGTGGGCTCGGAGCCGGGCGCGACCTCGGGGTCGCTACCCAGCACGGCCTCCGCCTCGTCTTCGGGCGTCATGCGCGTGGTGATGTCCACCGTGTGGCGGCCGTCCCGCAGGAACTCGCTCACGTAGAGCACGCCGGAGAAGCGGGCCGAGAGCCCTGTCTCCTCCAGGACCTCGCGCGCTGCGCACTGCGGAATACTCTCCTCCGGTTCGAGCCTGCCGCCGGGAAGTACCCAGTACGGGGCCCGGTCTGGCTTCTGGTGGCGTACCAGCAAGAGCGCGCCGTCGCGAGCCACTACGGCCCCCACCCGGATGCCGAAGTCCATGCCCGAACGGTTGCGGTCCTTGCCCATGCGGGCTGAGTATACCCTGGTGGTTACCTCAACCAGATATGCCAGACAAGGGAGGCCCGAAGCGACGCATCGTCGCTCGTTTTCTCGGCCGGAGAACTCACTTCGTCGCTGAACCCTGGGGAACGAGGCGCGCTCGACTCACCGGAGGGTCCCTTTCCCACGGTCGAAGACGCGCCTGCTCGGCCCACGCGTTCCGGAACACGAGACGCTTGAGCGGATACGCAGCCTGGCAGATGCGCAGGAACACCTTGAAAGCGGCGAGGGAGGCGGGGTTGCTCGAGATGCCTTGCCGGGTCGCCTCAACCGACGAACGTACGGCGGCGAAACCGTAGTCGACCATCTCCTCCTCGTACTCATGTATAGCCTTCAGCAGCGACGACTCGCCGCGATGCACCGCCGCCAGCTTGCGGCCGAGCAGGTTCGCGTCGCGCAGCGCCATGTTCCCCCCCACGCCCCCCGTGGGCGGCATGCTGTGGATCGCGTCCCCCAGCAGCGTGACGTTCGTGGTTTTCCAGGGCTCGACGGGGACGGAGCTCCTGATCGGCACCACCATGGCGCTCTCCGGGTCGGCCTCGGCGATGAGCCAGCGCAGATCCGGGTGCCAGCCCTCGATCATCTTCCCGACCAGGTCTTTGAGGGCTTCTCCGCTCAGCCCACTTACCGTCTCAGGGTACGCCTCGCTACGGGATACGAACGCGCACAGCACGTAGCTGTTGGGGCCCTGATCCAGCCCCTGCAGATCCTCTTCAGCCACGAGACCGCGCAGAATTTGGGCCGGATCCAGCCCGCGGTCGAACACCGCGGTAAACAAGAACCAGGGGTCTGGTGCCATGATCAGGTTCATCCCGGCCGCGAGCCGGGGCGGGAGCCAGGACCTTGTCCGGTCGGTCAGGGGTAGCTTGAGGGCGACGGCGGTCGCGTCCGTGTCGACCCGCTCGGCCTGCGGCAGGTACTGCTGGCGCACCCTCGAGCCCGCGCCATCCGCGCCGACGAGCACGTCGCCAGCCGCCGAGGTACCGTCGGAGAAGAAGGCGGTAACCACTCCCTCCGCGGACCGCTCGTAGCGCTCGAACTTCTTGTCGAAGTGCACCACGTCGTCGAGACCGGCGAGCAGCAACCGGCGCAGCGTGAGCCTGTCGACCGGGTACTGGCCTTCGGTGATGCCGGGGTACATGATCTCCTCGTCGACGACCGCGAGCTCCTCGAGGCGCTCGGTGAGGAAACCGAAGCCGCCGCCGGGGTCTCCTGCGGTCGCGACGAAGGCCTCCCAGGCGGCGGGAGGCAGGCAGTCGCGAAGCGCCCTGCATCCGGCTGGGTTGATGTGGATGCGGTAGCCCTCCAGCCTGTCGGTGCTGGCGCGGTCCCTCTCGTAGACCGCGACGCTGACGCCGGCCCGCTTCAGGGCCTGGGCCAGACACAATCCTCCTATACCGCCGCCAACCACGACGACGTGCAACGGTTGTGTGGACATGCTCTCAGGCTCCTCCTTCTCTCGCGCGGATACGGTCTTCCGCCGACCGGCGCGTCAGCAACGACTCGAGCTGGCCGAGCACGGCCTTGGCCTCATCCGGGATGAGCCTCACACCCTTGACGGCGGCGATGATCAGCTCTACCCCGGCGTGCACATCCAGCCCCTCGGCCCAGGTACCTTCCTCGAGGACTTCGGTCAGTACCACGCGCCAGCCCTGCTCGTGACGCTCGACGATCGAGCGCACGGCCTCGTCACGGCTGGCGCGGAGATCCAGCTCCCCCATCACCACGAACAGCTCGGGCCGCTCCCGCACCATGCGACCGAGGGCCGCCAGGTGAGCGCGTAGCTTCTCCCCGGGATCCCCCCCGGCCGGCGCCGTCCACCAGAATTGCCGCGTGGCGTACTCGACCACGCCAGCCACCAGGTCCTCTTTCTTCGGGAAGTAGTGGTGCAGGGTCGAGTGGTCGATCCCGGCCTCCGCAGCGACCTCCCGCAGCCGCAGACCCTCGAACCCCTTCTCGGCGATGCGCCAGAACGCAGACTCGATCAAGGCTTGCCGGCGGTCCCCACCCGCACGGGCCTCGCCCCCGCCCCCAACCACCATGCTCTCAAACCTCCATCGAATTTCAACCAACCACTTGGTTGAATAATATCAGAAGGCGTGAGCTGGTGTCAACGGGTGGTACGCAACCGTGCTCGGGAACGCAACGCGGCACTGCTTCTCGGGTGCGTTGGCGACTTTGAGTGACGCTATAGACCCTCCGGCGGTCGAGAGGAGTTCAGGGAACCCCTGAGGCCTTGCTCGCCGGCCGGGGAAGATCGGAGGCCTGGGCCTCCAGCTCGTCGCAGGCGTCGAGCACGAGCCGCAGCCCTTCGTCTTCGGAGAGTCGTCCGTCCTCGGAGTGGTACTCCTCGAGAATCCGAGCTTCCGTGGTGGGATAGGCGCCTTCGGAGCGCCGCCGGTCCAGCAGGTAGGAGATCCAGCCCTCGCCGCCGACGAAGTCGAGGACGGAGTCCACGTAGGCGGTCAGCTCGGGATCCGCCGTGCCCACGGCGGTCGCGCGGAGCAGCAGCTCGCCCCCGAGGTATCCGAAGGCCGGCACCCGCAGCTCCTCTCCGTCGATCTCGACGGTTCGGACCCCCTCGTCGGGCACCACGGTGAGGCGGTCTCGCCGGAGCCTGTCGGCCGCGCCGACCACCACCGCCGCGACCGTGAGGATGACCTCGGGGAAGTTGCTGTCCATGCCCCTGAGTTCCACCGTCCCCTGGCGATTAAGGCGGACGGGGTTCCAGGCGGGCCTGAGAAGGTCTCCGCCGGCCTCGAGGAACGGGCGACGCTCGACGTCTGCCAAGTCCATCGCCCCGAGCCAGGCCTTGTAGCGGTCGAACTGCTGGCGCACCAGCTGCTCTACGCTCCCGGCGTAGGGGAGCAGCGCCCCGACGAGCGGCAGGTCCGTGTAGACCCCGTCCCACCCGAAATCTCTGCTCCCCCTGTAGTGGACGATCCGGGGCGCGAACGCCGTCGATTCTCCTTCGTAGAATGGGCAGGAGCGGGTAAGGAGGATCAGGGCCGGGTCCAGGGCCGTGGCAAGGTTGTGGACGTTGAGTGCCTCGGCCTTCGCGGCCTCCGGTGCGCTCGCGGCTATCCCGATCTCCGAGTCCACCGTGCCCCGCGGCAGCTCCAGGTGCAGGTGGGTGCCCGCGCACCTGCCGGCGTGCACGAACCTCTCCGGCCCGACCGTGCGGACCTGTACCTGGTAGTCCGCTTCGTCTCGCATGGCCGGCTCCAGGGGCAGCGGATACGTGCCGAGCGGGTAGAGCCGTATCCCGAGTGAGCGAGCGGCGCGCAGCGCCAGGCGCAGGTTCTCCAGGTACTCGCGCTCGAGGTCCGGGAGGTTGCCGACGGGGAGGGTGCTCAACTCCACCAGGCCCTTCACGAACTCGGGGGCGACGCACGCCTCGACGCCGCGTTCTTCCGCGCTGGTCTCTTGGCAGAGACGCAGGAACGCATCGGCCCGGCCGGAGGGCAACCCGGATTCCTCGACCAGGAAGAACTCCTGCTCGAGCCCCGTGCGCCGTTCGGGTGCTCCTGTCGCTTCGCCTCCTCTCATACGGCGGTCAGGTTCGCGACACGCCGCGGACCTGAACTCTACCTGTGGTCGCGGCTTCGCGCGATTGGCCGCAGGGAGAAAAATGCGCTGGCGGCGGTCCGGGTTGCCGCTGGCCTCACCGGGAGAACGCGCGGGTCCCGACCTGGCTGCCTACCCAGACGTAGCCGTCCGACCAGACCTCGCGCTTCCAGATCGGCACTATCTCCTTGATCCTCTCGATGGCGTACCTGCTGGCCTCGAACGCCGGGCCGCGTCGTGGGGAGGAGACGACTATCGCCACGCTCGCCTCGCCCGGGTCCACCCGGCCGATCCGGTGAACTATGGAGACGTGGCGCACGTCCCAGCGCCCCATCAACTCGCCCCCGATCTCCTCCAGCTTCCTGTCGGCCATCGGTCGGTACGCCTCGTACTCGAGGTACTCGACCGAGGCGTCGTCGTTCTCGTCCACCCTCGTTGTGCCAACGAACGTCGATACCGCGCCGCAGTCGGGCCTCTGGGCGGCCGAGATCAGGGCCCCCACGTCTATCCGGCCCTCGACGATGACGAACAATGCTAGCCCCCCGAGACCGGCGGCAGGACCGCGACCTCGTCGCCGGGCGAGACGCGGGCGTCCCCGCGCGCGTACTCGCCGTTGACGGCGAAAGCCAGGGTGTCGCGCATGGGTGAGAGATCCGGGTGCCTCTCCGCGAGCAGCGGCCACAGCTCATCCAGCGAGATCTCACCAGAAGGGATGAGCGTCTCGCGGGTGCCCGCGCGGTCCGCCGCCGCCCCGAAGAGCAAAACCTTGATGCTATCCACCGCTATCCCGCCGGCTCCGGGACGTACGTCGGGTCCGACTATGACCTTCAAGGCGTGGGGGATGACGGAGAACTCGGCAGGCTCGTCGCCTATGACCTCCCCGTCTACGGTGAACTCGAGACCAGGCGGTTGGGTCTCGACCAGGATCTCCTTTGCCCGCGCGGAGAACACGCCTTCTTTGCCCAGGTAATCCGACCTCGCGAGGGACTGCGGGGCGAGCTGGAGCACGTCCGTAAGCCCCAGCTTCTCTATGATGACGACGTCGAGCAGGCCGTCCTCGGGATTCGCTTTTGGGGCAGCGAGCCAGCCGCCGCCGGCGTAGCGGCAATTGCCGACGACCACGTTGACCGCCCGCACATCCCGCTTCTCGCCATCGAGGGAGAGCGTGACCTCGCGCACGTCGAAGTCTCTTGCCACCTCAAGCGAAGCCCGCAAATAGGAGAGCTTGCCCCACCGCTCCTTCAGCTCCCCCTCGTTCGCGCCGGAGATCTCCGCCCCCAGCCCCCCGGTCGCCACGTTGATAAAGAACTGCTCTCCGACGCCCTCGGAGCGCACCCGCGCCACGTCGAGGGTGCGAACCCTGTTCTGCCTGAGCACGTCCTCCGCCAGATCCGCATCGTTCGGTATCTCGAGCGTCGCGGCGAGGTCGTTACCGGTCCCGGCTGGCAGGATGCCCAACGTAACCCCTTCAGGGAAACCGGACCTGCCGAGCCCGTTGACCGCGTTGTTGATCGTGCCGTCGCCCCCGGCGACTATGAGCAGGCCCTCGTGCCAGTCCCGTGCCGCCTCTACAACGTCCTCGGTGCCTTCGGTCTCGATCCAGTCGATCTCCAACCCGTCGAGCTCGTCGCGGATCTCATCCGGGTCGTAGGCCCCGCCGCCGGATGTCGGGTTGCAGATCACACGCGCCCTCGTCTTCGAGCCTTCCACGGCGTCGCGCCCTTCGTCGCCTCCACGCGCCCTCCGACCACGTGAGGGCTAACGTGAATATAGCACCCGCGTTTCAGGTTTCAGGCTGCGCACAAAAGCCCCGGATCGCCCTGGACGCGAGCGACGCTCTCCGAAACGCCTTACGGCGCCCGGAGATGCTCTCCGCGACGCCGACGGAGTCAGGAGCCCCGAAGCCTCAGGAGGCTCGCAGCTCGTAGTCGTCGCCGGGGGAGACCCGGGCGAGGACATCTACGGGTAGCCACACCTCGCGCCGCGTTCCGCCGTCGAGACTGACGGCGGCGTTGTCGCCGTCCTCGGACACGTAGCGCACCTCGCCGGCGCCAACGGGCGTCTGTATCCGCTCCCCGACCGCCAGCCGCGGCAAGAACGCCTCCCGCAACGCCGCCACGTAGGCGACGGCGAGCGACCGTTCCCGGTTGGCGCCCTCGTCGCGCCTGTCGGCGACCAGGATGCCCGCGATGCGGTACAGGTTCGCCCGGCTGACCTGCGAGATCAGGCAAGCCCTTATGGTCTGCCTGACCAGCTGCCGCTCGAACTCGGAGTACTCTTCACCGCTCCTCGCCAGGATGTCCATAACCCTCGGGAAAGCCCGCCCGAGACCCTCCTCGACCGTCAGGCCGTTGATCCCACGCTTGTAGACGTGCGGATCCAGCCGATCCTCCTCCCGCCGCCGCGGAACGCTTAGCCAATCCTGCCTTGAGTTGTTCGTCTCTGTCATGCCCACATTATACCTCACTGAGACTAGTGAGACAAGAGGGGAAACGCCTGCTTTGCAGGCGTTTCAGCACGCTGCAGCGGGCTTTGCCCGCTTCCGCTTGTCAGCACGCCTCCTTCGGAGGCTTGTCAGCTAATTGGGGAGGGCTGGTGTGCCGAAGACCTGATGGTGAGGGATTTCAAGAATTTGAAGGTTTGGCGGAGGAGCCACCGGCTCGTGCTGGACGTTTACGATGCTACCGGCAGGTTTCCCGCAGAGGAAATCTACGGCCTGACGGCTCAGCTCCGTCGCTGCGCGGCTTCGGTTCCTGCGAACATCGCGGAGGGTTGCGGTAGGAGTGGCGAGGCGGAGCTGGGCCGCTTCATGCTCATCGCGATGGGGTCGGCAAGCGAGCTCGAGTACCACCTACTGCTAGCGCACGACCTTGGTTACCTCGGTACTCGAGACTACCGAACGCTCTCGAAACAAACGCAGGAGGTCAATCGCATGCTATCGACCTTCGTGATCAAGCTACGCCACAGAAATACCTGACAAGCCGTCCTCGAGGCGAAGCCGAGGGGCGGCGGGCTGACAAGCGAGGGCTGGCGAAAGCCTGCCCGATGCGTGCTGACAAGGCGCCTGCAAGGGAGCGTGCTGACGAGCGGAGGCCGCAGGCCGGAGCGTGCTAAAACATGCGCTAAACTGGGAACGAGGCGACGGACGGAGAGAAGCATGGACTCGCAAGAGTTTCTACAGCGCTTAAAGCGTGAGGTCATCGGGCACCCGGCGCTCGGGCATCCGTTTCTGGAGCGGTTCGGGGACGGGGAGGCGGACGAGGAGGGGGTGAGGACGTTCGCGATCCAGTACTACCGGCACGTGCGGGTGAGCCGGCTGTATCTGGCGGCCCTCATCTCCAACTGCCGCGATAACGAGGGGCTGCAGCTCGCCCTCGCGGACATCCTCTTCGACGAGTACGGGCACCTCGATCCCGAGGAGACCCATCCCGCGTTGTACCGGCGGTTCCTGAGGGCGCTCGGGATCGGCGAGGACGAGTGGGAGGCGCCGCGGACGCTGCCCGAGATAGAGCTCTACATAGACGCGCACTACGCGCTCTGCCGTAACCCCGACGTGAGGCTGGGGCTCGGGGCGCTGGGGCCGGCGAGCGAGTGGCCGGTACCGCCGATCTACGTCCGGCTCGCGGAGGGCTTGAAGAAGTCCGCGGGGCTGGCGGACGCCGCGCTGGAGATCTTCACCAGCCACGTCACGATGGACGTGGAGCACGCCCGCATCATGATGGAGGCGGTCGCGCCTTACGCGGAGGACGAGGCGGGACAGGCCAGGGTGCGCGAGGGAGCCACGCGCTCGCTCGACGCCCGCTCGGTGATGCTAGACGGCCTCTACAGGGCCGTCTTCAAAGAACCGGTCCCCGTGCACGACTCCTCGCCCCGGTTCGCGGGCGAGCGGGGGGTCCGCTGAGGCGGGACCTTGAGCCTTGACGGAGTGGTACCGGGATGACCTCGCCTACATCCACGACGCCGGGCACGCGGATTTCGCGCTCGAGTCCGCGCCGGGGATACTCGAGATTCTGGCCGAGAACGGGGTACGCGACGGCCTGATCGTCGACCTGGGTTGCGGGAGCGGCCTTCTGGCGCGGGAGCTGGTCGACGCCGGCTACCGGGTTCTGGGTATCGACATCTCGGGGTCGATGATCGAGCTCGCGCGCCGCAGGGCGCCGGAGGCCGAGTTCCGGGTGGGGTCGCTCTTCGGGGTCGAGATCCCGCCCTGCGCCGCGGTCACGGCGATAGGCGAGGTCCTCAACTACCTTTTCGACCCCGAGAACGAGAAACGCGGTCTGGCGCCCGTCTTCCGGCGCGTCTGCGACGCGCTCGACCCGGGCGGCGTCTTCGTCTTCGACGTGCTGGGTCCCGGGCAGGTGCCGCCGGGCACGACGATTCGGGGCTTCAGGGTTGGTGAGGACTGGGCCGTGCTCTCCGAGAGGGAGGAGGACGCCGAGAGGGGAACGATGGAACGCCGGATCGTGAGCTTCCGGAAGGTGGGGGAACACTACAGGCGGGAAGACGAGATCCACCGCGTGCGGCTGTACGACCCGTCGGAGCTAACCGAAGAGCTCGAGAGGGCTGGCTTCGAGGCTCGCGCGATGCGCTCCTACGGCGGCCTTCCGCTGGAGGATGGACACGCCGCGTTCGTCGCGCGCAAGCCCGGATAGATCGCCAGGGTAACGCGGCTCTCCGACGGGGTATAACTAGGCCATGCCCGAGCTGCCCGAGGTCGAGACCATAAAGGAGGACCTGCGCGAGATGGTCGTGGGATCGGCCATAGAGGCGGTCGCGGTGCGCGACCCTGCACTGGTGGAGCAGCCTTCAACGGAGGAGTTCGCCGCCAGGATCGAGGGCGTTCGCATCAGTGGGGCGCGGAGGCGGGCCAAGCATCTTATCGTCGAGCTGGACTCCGGTGACGCGCTCGTCCTGCAGCTCAAGATCGGCGGCCAGCTACTGCTCGTACCTCCCGTCGAAGAGCCGCCCGACAAGTCGTACATGCTCGTTCTCGAGCTGGACGGCGGACGGCGCCTGTTCCTGCGCGACGAGACCGAGTTCACGAGGGCGCGCTTGCTCGACGCCGAGGAGCTCGAGGCCCGACTCTCGGGGCTCGGACCGGAGCCGCTGGGGGAGGGGTTCGGTCCGGAGTACCTGAGAGAGGAGATCGGGGGCCGCAGGGCGCAGATAAAGCCGCTGCTGCTCGACCAGAAGGTCGTCGCCGGCCTCGGCAACATCTACGTGGACGAGTCGCTCTTCGACGCCCGCGTGCACCCCCGCCGCAAGGCGAACTCGCTGTCGGATGAGGAGTGGAGGAGGCTCCACGCAGCCATAAAAGAGAACATCGCCGCCGGCATCGAGCACAGGGGCACGACCTTCAGCCTCTACCGGGACGTGCTCGCGCGCAAGGGGCACCACCAGGACCACCTGCGCGTCTTCGTGCGGGAGGGAAGGCCATGCCCCGCCGGGTGCGGCGGGAAGGTCGTCAAGGACAGGGTCGGTGGGCGGGCGACGTACCTCTGCCCAGCCTGCCAGCCCGAAGATGGTCCCGGGGAAGAGGGCCGGTTAGAATTGGATTAGGAGGCATCAGGCTGCGGGTATCGGGGAGAGAAAGAGGGGGTAAGTGTCTGTCTCACCCGAGGCCCGAAAATCCGAAGC
The DNA here is from genome assembly GCA_963800975.1 of uncultured Rubrobacteraceae bacterium. Taxonomy (GTDB): domain Bacteria; phylum Actinomycetota; class Rubrobacteria; order Rubrobacterales; family Rubrobacteraceae; genus JALYGY01. Next base: position 63,305 of record CAWDDB010000013.1, read on the forward strand.
ATAAACAGAAAGGAGCTCTAAGTTGGCGGAGACGTTTGATCTAGTGATAATCGGTGGTGGCAATGCTGGCTACATCCCGGCCATAAGGGCCAGCCAGCTAGGCATGAGCGTGGCCTTGATCGAGAAGAGGGAGGGGGGACACCTGGGCGGGACGTGCCTCAACCTCGGCTGCATACCGACCAAGGCGCTACTCCACACCGCGCTCCTGATGCACGAAGCGAAGACCGGCGAGGAGTTCGGCGTCAAGGTAGGCGAGGTGGAGCTCGACTACGAGCAGGCAGCCAAGAGAAGAGAGCAGGTCGTGGGCACGCTCCGCAAGGGCGTGCAGGGCCTCATGAAGAAGAACAAGGTGACCCTGTACAACGGCGTCGGCTCCTTTATCGAGCCGAAGAAGATACAGGTCCAGAACGGCGACGAGACCGAGGAGCTCGAGGCCGAGAAGGTCTTGATCTCCACCGGCTCCGCGGTGAACACGCTGCCAGGCCTCGAGTTCGACGGGGAAACGGTCATCTCCAGCGACGACATCGTGACCAACAACGAGACCTACCCCAAGAGCGTCATTATCCTCGGTAGCGGTGCCGTCGGCGTCGAGTTCGCCAGCATGTACAACGACTTCGGCACCGAGGTCACCATCGTCGAGATCCTGGACCGCATCGTGCCTCTCGAGGACCCGGAGATCTCGGAGGCCCTCCAGAAAGAGTTCGAAGGTAGGGGCATCACGGTCATGACCAGCACCCAGGCCGACCCGGAGAGCCTGGAAAAGACGGACTCGGGCGTGAAGATAAACGTAACCGGAGCCGATCCTGGGATGCGGGAGGACGGCGGCGACACGCTGGAAGCCGAGGCCCTGCTCGTCGCGGTCGGCCGCAAGACAGTCACCGAGGACCTCAACCTCGACGCGACGAGTGTCGAGGTGGGCGATCGCAACATCATCCAGGTCGACGAGTACGGCCAGACCGCCGAGGACGGCGTTTACGCGGCCGGGGACGTGACCGGGGGCTACTGGCTCGCGCACGAGGCCGGGCACGAGGGCATCATCGCCGTCGAGCACATGGCCGGCGAGAACCCGATGCCCAAGGATCGGAACCTCGTCCCGCGCGTGACCTTCTGCCGGCCCGAGGTCGCCTCGTTCGGCCTTACCAAGGCGCAGGCCGAGGAAGAGGGCTACGAGGCCAACGAGGTCAAGTTCCCCTTCAGGGCCATCGGCAAGGCGCTCATCGAGGGCGCGCCCAACGGCTTCGTCAAGATCGTCACCGACGCCGAGACCGACCTTATCCTCGGCATGCACACCATCGGCCCCAAGGTCACTGACCTCATCACCGAGGGCGTCTTCGCCAAGCTCGTCGAGGGCACGCCGGAGGAGATCGGGATGACCATCCACCCGCACCCAAGCCTCTCGGAGGTTATGGGGGAGGCCGCGATGGCCGCCGAAGGACATCCGATACATTTCTAGTACGTCTCGGGCAGCAACCGTCAGCAGGGGCCGCGTGCAGCGGCCCCTACGGTCTTCTTGGGTAACGGGCGACAGAGTGTCGATCCCGCGACCAGCACGACCGCGGTCGCGGCCGCCAGGTATAGCAGCGCCACGATGGCGGGAACGGCTTGCGCTGCCTCCGCAGGTATCCGCACCAGGTCGGTAGCGAGGTTGTGCCCGGCGTGCGCCACCATGACGAGAAAGAGGCTGCCGTTCGTGCTGTTGTATATCCAGGCGTAGATGATCGCGGTAGAGACGAGCCGCACGTACGTTTGTGCCACGTCCGAAGGCGTAAGGTCGGAGAACCCGCCGGGGGTGATCGCCGGCCAGAGGTGCCAGGTGCCCCAGATGAACCCGACAACGATACTGGCCCGTAGGGCACTGTAGCGGGCCTGCAAGCGTGGCTGGGCAAATCCGCGCCAGCCCAACTCTTCGCCGAGTGACCCGGCGGCCAGCGGGCCGACAAAAGCGAGGCTCGAGGGAAAGACAAGCCATGCTCCGGGTGGGCTGCCGCTCCAGACGGCGTGGATCAGGTCGGCCAGCAGGATCAGCGTGAACGGCCCGATCAGCACGAGCGCGTACCAGCCAACCCCCACACGCCAGGTCCCCAACTGGCGTAACAGGGCGCGAACGTCACCGGTTCTGGCTGCCACGATGAGGGCGGCGAGCGTCGGAGCGTAGGCCGTGAGGATGATCCCGGCGAGTGCCAGGGGCAGAAGCGTCGAGGACCGGGGGAGCTGTTCGGGGTTCAGGCCCGCGGCGATGAAGGGTAGCGCGCCTGCAAGGGTGAGGATGAAGAGGAGCACGACCCAGGCGATGACGCCTCCGCCGTTCCCGGCGTTCTCCATTCTGACCATCGCCTCTCCTCTCCGCGGTCGCACGCCTCGAGGCGTGCGACCGTGTCGACCAGATCTTCGTCGGCGCGATTCTTCGTTCTGCGACTTCGCCCGCGCAGATCAACGTAGTGGTAAACCGGTCACAGCCGCATGGGCCGAAAGGAACAGTTGGGTTCTAATCTGGGGGTTTGTGTACGTTTGTACCGTGACGGGCTAGCCGGCAGCTGACGGAGCCGTAACGGCCAGGGGTGCCCTTACTCCAGCAGGTGCAGCTCTCGCGCCCTGTAGAGGGCCCCGGCACGGTTGCGCGCGCCGAGCTTGCGATAGATGCTGTTGGTATGGTTCTTCACCGTGCCCACGGCGACGAAGAGATCACCGGCGATCTCCCGGTTGGTCCGGCCCGAAGCGAGCAGCCTCAGCACCTCTAGCTCGCGTCTGCTCAACGGCTCCCCCGATGGCCCCACCGGCTGCCCGGCTAGCTCTTGCGAGGCGTAGGAGTCCAGTGGCACCGGTTCCTCGGCGACGGCTCTTTCGGTTGCCGCAGGCAGGTTGTACGCCAGCACTCCCTCCTCCGAACTCACCTTGAGGTGACCCTGGCGCGCAAGCTTCTCGAGCATCACGGTGGCCTCCTGCACCGTCAGCGAGGTCCCCAGAGCGACCATGACGGGGGTGGTCGGCTCGCTCCGTTCGTGCAGCACCCGCAGTAGCTCGCTCTCCCTCTCCGCTGGGGAGTGGACGGTTCTGTTCGGTCCTGGCGCGCGGTTCTGCAGCGCCGTCAGCACGAGGGGCACGATCGCCCCGATGGCCAGGACGAGCCACCACATCGGTACGCCCACGATCGCCAGGGCAACGGATGCCCCGACTACCACCGCGCCCCACGCCACCAGTATCCACGCCGTGGTGGCCCTGGCAATCGTGCCCCGATCTCCTGTACCGGCATCCCTGGCCTCCGGTTCGGGGCGTTGCGTGGGGCTCGCGTGGCTGATCAGCCCCGGCTCCTCGCCTGGAAGGCGTCTATCTTCGCGGTTGGATGGTCCAGGCATCGGTCTCAATGGTAGCAGCGCACCCTTTGAGCCGTCATTCGTGGGAAGTGGAGCCGCAGGAGATCGCTGGCGCAGCGGTGTTGAGGACAAGTACAGACGAAGGTGCCGGAGACACTGCTGTACCGCGTCGCCAACACCCCTGAAGCCTGATGCCTTTGTTCTGAGATTGCAGACACGGTGCGGGTGCCCTCTGGTACGGTACCATTAGGCGCAGAGTGAGAAGGTAGATAGGAGAGACGTGGCGCGCAGACAGATCAACGTCAAGTTTCTGGACGACGGCACCAAGACCTTCGAGGTCCGACACCGTTGGGAAGACAGGCCCGTGGCCTCGCCGCCGGACGGTACGCCGACGGAGTATTTGCCCTTCAGGCAACGGAGGGGTCTGCACGGGCGCCCCGAGTGGCTGAAAGCAAAGGCCCCCGGCGGGGAGGGCTACAGCGACATAAAGGAGACCATGCGCGGCCTCGGTCTCCACACCGTCTGCGAGGAGGCCCGCTGCCCCAACATCGGCGAGTGCTGGAACAACCGCACCGCCACGTTCATGATCCTCGGCAACGTCTGTACCAGGAGCTGCGGCTTCTGCGCCGTCTTGACCGGCAAGCCGACCGAGCTCGACCTGGACGAGCCCAGGAGGGTCGCCGACGCCGCCAGGCAGATGGGCCTCAAGCACGCCGTCATCACTTCGGTGAACCGCGACGAGCTGGGCGACGGGGGGGCCTCCGTCTTCGCCGCCACGATACGAGAGATCCGGGATCAGGTACACGGCTGCGCCGTGGAGGTCCTCACCCCGGACTTCAAGGGGGATCGGGAGGCGATCCGGACCGTCATAGACGCCAGGCCCGACACCTTCAACCACAACATCGAGACGGTGCCCCGCTTGTACCCCGCCGTCAGGCCGCAGGCGAAGTACCGGCGCTCGCTCGAGGTCCTGCGCCACGCCAAGCAGCTGAACCCCGAAGGGCTTACCAAGAGCGGCTTCATGGTGGGTCTGGGTGAGGTGGAGGAGGAGATCCAGCGGACCATGCTCGACCTGCGCGAGCACGACGTGGATATCCTGACCATCGGCCAGTACCTGCGCCCCTCGGAGAACCACCTGCCGATGAGCCGCTACTACAAGCCCAAGGAGTTCGCCTCCATCCGCAAGCTCGGCATCGAGATGGGCTTCGGGCACGTCGAGAGCGGCCCGCTGGTTCGCAGCTCTTACCACGCCCACGAGCAGACCGAGGACGCCCGCAGCGGCGCAGATGCCGTGGGGGCCAGGACCTAGGGAGGGTGTCTCAGCGGCCGTGATTTCGACTGGCCTTACCCGCTTGCTGGGCATCCGACACCCCTTAGTTTCCGCACCTATGGCCGGCTGGTCCGGGGGCGAGCTGGCCGGCGCCGTCAGCGCCGCCGGGGCGTTCGGCATGATCGGGGTGGGTTCCAGCACCCCGACCGACTGGATTCCCGCGCAGGCGAAGCTCGCCAGGGAAGGGGGTGCTTTCGGGTTCGGCCTGATGTCCTGGGCTCTGGAGGAGCGCCCGGAGCTCCTGGATGCGGTGCTTGACGAGGAGCCCGCAGCGGTCTCGCTCTCCTTCGGGGACCCGGCCCCCTACGTTCGGCCCGCGCGCGAGGCTGGCGTGCTGGTGATGAGCCAGGTCCAGGACGCCGCCAAGGCCGAGCGTGCCGTCGAGGCGGGCGTAGACGTCCTCGTGGCGCAGGGCAACGACGCCGGCGGGCACACCGGCGCAGTCGGCACCATGCCGTTGCTGCAACGGGTGCTGCCCATAGGCCGGGCTGCGAGCAAGCCCGTTCTCGTGGCCGGCGGTCTGGCGACGGGCGAGGCGGTCGCGGGCGTCCTGGCTATGGGCGCCGCCGGGGCTTGGATCGGCACGCGCTTCTGCGCTACCGTCGAGTCGTTGGGGACAGAAGCGGCCAAACGCCAGATCCTGGACGCCGACGTAACTTCTACCGTCCACACTCGCGTCTTCGACCTCGTCCAGGGTATACCGTGGCCCGAGGAGTTCCCTGGGAGGGCGATCCAGAACTCCTTTACCTCCCAATGGCACGGCTGGGAGGACGACCTGACGGCCCAACAAGAGTCGGTGAGCGCGGCGTTCGAAGAGGCTCGTGGCGACTACTCCCAGGACTTCGTCTACGCGGGGCAGGCCGCCGGGCTGGTCACGGATGTGCCGACTGCCGGCGAGCTCGTCGAGCGGCTCGTGGCCGGCGCCGAGGAACGGCTTCGGGCCTGCACCGGGCTGCTGGAGGCGTAGGCTTGCTGGGGCAACGGCGGGGGGCGACGCTGGAGGTCAGGCGGCTGCCGGGGCTCACGGCTTACGCGGGGGCCTGGGAGCTACAGAGAGAGCTGGTGCGGCTCCGCAAGAGGGATGAGATCCCCGATACCCTCCTGCTCCTGGAGCACGCGCCGGTCTTTACCGTGGGCCGGGCGGCGAAGGATGCCTCGAACCTGGGGGCGGGGGAGGAGTACCTCCGGTCGGCGGGGGCGGAGGTTTTCTGGAGCGACAGGGGTGGGGACGCGACCTTCCACGGGCCGGGCCAGATCGTCGGCTACCCCATCCTGCGGCTGCGCGACCGCGACACCCACGGCTACCTGCGGCGGCTGGAGGAGATAGTCATCCGCACGCTCGCGGACTACGGGCTCGCGGGCTGGCACCACCCCGAGTACACGGGCGTTTGGGTTGGGGAGTGCAAGATCGCGGCCATCGGCGTCAAGTTCTCGTCGGGTTGGATCACCTCCCACGGCTTCGCCCTGAACGTCTCCACCGACCTCTCCTGGTTCGACCGCATCACGCCGTGCGGCATCAAGGAGTTCGGCGTCACGAGCCTGGAGCGCGAGCTGGGACGCGAGGTCCCGCTCCCGGGGGTCGAACTGGGGATAGTCGAGCACTTTCGCGACACGTTCGGCTAGCCGCCGCCCCGCGACACCCAGAACCAATCCCCGCAACTACTCGAGGAGCGCCCCACGATTCAAGGTACCGAGACGCCGAAAGCGAGGGCTAAAGGCCCGGGCGTGACGACTAGCCGCAAAGCGGCGTGCTGAGGAACGGTCGCCAGGCGCTCGCGGCCTTGCGGCCCCTGCGACACCGGGACTTCCGCCTGCTCTGGTCCGGTCTCGCGGTCTCGCTGGTCGGCAGCGGTCTGTGGCTTGTGGCGCTGGCCTGGCAGGTCATAGAGCTTGGCGGCGGGCCTGCCCAGCTCTCGCTGGTCACCGCCATCTACAGCGTGGGTCTGCTCGCGTTCGTGCTGGTCGGCGGGGTCGCGGCCGACCGGATGCCGCAGCGCGTCGTGATGCTCGCCTCGGACCTGCTACGCGCGGCCGTCCTCCTCGTCATCGGCGGGCTCTCGCTCTCGGGCCACCTGGAGATCTGGCACCTCGCCGTGGGTGGCCTGGTGATCGGGGCCGGCGAGGCGTTCTTTATACCCTCCTATACCGCGCTGCTGCCGCACCTGCTGCCAGAGGACGAGCTGCTCGCGGCGAACGGCCTGGAGGGCACGCTGCGGCCGCTGGCCCAGCAGGCGGCTGGCCCGGCGCTCGGCGGCGTCGCGGTCGCGGCGCTCTCGCCCGGGGTTGCGATCCTCGCCGGCGGCCTGACTTACGTGGTCTCAGCCTGCTGCCTGCTGGTCATGAAGGTGCGATCGGCGAAGGGCCCTAGCGCTCCCGGCGTCGTGGCGGTCCTCGTGGACCTGCGCGAGGGCTACCGCTACGTGCGCCGCACGAGCTGGTTGTGGGCCACGCTGCTTTTCGCGCTCGTGGCCGTGCTCTTCGTCATCGGTCCGCTGGAGGTGCTTCTACCCTTTGCGGTGCGCGACCGTCTCGGGGGAGGGGCAGGCGACTACGGCGTCGCGCTCGCTGCCTTCGGGGTGGGTGGGGCCGTCGGGGCGCTCGCTATCTCCTCGGGACGCCTCCCGCGCCGCTACCTGACGGTCATGCTCCTCATGTGGGGGTTCGGCGCCCTCCCGTTCGCCGTCGTCGGGCTGGCTGGCACACTTTGGTTGATGTGCCTGGCCCTTTTCGTCGTCGGCGCGGCCTTCTCGGCGGCGACCGTGATCTGGGGCACCCTGCTGCAGCGCAGGGTGCCCGACGGTCTGCGAGGCCGCGTCTCGAGCCTGGACTTCTTCGTATCCCTCGCGTTCATGCCGGTCTCGATGGCCATCGCCGGCCCGGCAGGCGCCGCCTTCGGGCTCACCGCCGTCTTCCTCGTAGCAGGCATAGCCCCGGTGTTCCTCGCCGCCGCGGCCATCTTGCTCCCCAGGCTCGACCGCGACGAGCTCGCCCACCCACTCGACCGGTGACACGCCGCTTTCGCGGCGTGTCAGCACGCTCCGGCTGTCGCCTCCGCTTATCAGCCCGCCGCCCCCGGGGCGGCTCCTCAGCTTTTTGGCTCGGGCAGAAGCCCTTTGCTGACAAGCGAGGCCAGCCGAAGCTGGCCGATGCGTGCTGAGAAGCGAGGGTCTGCGGAGCAGGCCCTAAGCGTGCTGACAAGCGGAAGCGGGCGCAGCCCGCTGCAGCGTGCTGACAAGGCGCGTTAGCGCCGTGCTGCATATAATGTGTGAGTCTTTGGGAGGCGTCTGCTGATACCTGGCGGCACAAGAAAGCCGGCCTCCGTCGAGGGTGGCGGGGGAGGGGTGTTCACGGGAGCGCGCGGGTGGCTTTACTACTTGTGCGCGGGCTTGGCTGCCGCGTTCACATACTTCTTGCTCTCTCCGCCGGCCGCCAGAAACGTCCTCTACGACCTGTTGGGGCTCTCGGCGTGCGTGGCGATCGTGGTTGGAACGCGCGTGCGTTCTCCGGTTTCCTACCTGTCCTGGTACCTGCTCGCTCTTGGCCTGCTTTCCTTTGTCATCGGCGACTCGATCTTTACCTTCCAGGAGAACGTCCTGGAAGTGGAGCCGCCTTCCCCTTCGGTAGCAGACGCCTTCTACCTGGCGGGCTACCCGCTCCTCGCCTGGGGTCTGACGCTAATGATGAGGAGGCATGCACCGGGCCGCGAATGGCTCAGCCTGATAGACGCTTTGATCGTCGCTACCGTGGCCGGAATGCTCTCCTGGGTGTTCCTCGTGGCGCCCTACGCTAGCGATCCGGATCTCTCGCTTCCCCAACGGGTGGTCTCGATGGCGTATCCGCTCGGAGACGTGCTGCTGGCCGTCGTCCTGGCGCGGCTGCTGTTCGTGCCTGGCAAGCGCTTGCTCTCCTACTACTTCCTCAGCCTCGGCGTGGCCCTCTTGATGCTGACAGATACCGTCTACGCGGTGACCATAGTTGGCAGCTACCAGAGCGGTAGCCTGGCCGACCTGGGGTGGATGCTCTCCTACGTGCTTTTCGGGGCGGCCGGCCTTCACCCATCTATGGGCAGCCCGATCGAGCCAGCCCCCATCCCGAAGGCGGCACTAACCTGGCGGCGTCTGGCTTTGCTCACCGGAACGTTGCTGCTGGCTCCGGGGGTACTGGCCGTCCAGGTGGCGACCGGGGGCCGCGTCGACGTGCCGGCGGCGGTCGTGGGCTCGGTCGTGCTGTTCTTGCTCGTGATGGTCCGCATGGCCGGCATGATCCGCGAGCGCGAGCTGGCCGAGGAGGTGCTCGACGAGACCGAAGAGAGGTTCCGAATGCTCGTCGAACGCACGCCCGCCATCGTGTACCTCGAGGACGTGGAGACCCAGGCCACCGTCTACGACAGTCCCCGGATAGAGGCCATGCTCGGCTACCCGGCCAACTACTACGAGGACGATCCCTGGTACTGGGAGAAGATACTCCACCCGGAAGACCGCGAGCGCGTGATGTCCGCGGAGAAGGGTGCCGCCGAACAGGAGCAGTTCGGCCTGGAGTACCGCGTCTACGCGAGCGACGGTCGGGTCGTGTGGGTGCGCGACGAGGCTACCCTGGTGCGCGGCGGTAGGGGAGAGCGTCCTTTGTGGCAAGGCGTCATCTCAGACATAACCGAGCGCAAACGCTACGAGGAGAAGCTCGAGGAGGCCAGGAAGGCCGCCGAGTCCGCCAACCACACGAAGAGCGCCTTCCTGGCCAACATGAGCCACGAGATAAGGACGCCCATGAACGGCGTCATCGGGATGACCGGGCTCCTGCTCGATACGGACCTGACCCCCGAGCAGCGCGAGTACGCCGAGACCGTACGCCTCTCGGGCGAGAACCTCCTGACCATCATAAACAACATCCTCGACTTCTCGAAGATCGAGGCCGGCAGGATGGAACTGGAGACCATAGAATTCGACCCGCGGAGCACGATCGAGGAGGCCCTCAGTCTCTTCGCGGAGCAGGCCCAAGGCAAGGGTCTGGAGCTCGCCAACCTCATCGAGCCCGGCACACCCACGGCTTTGAAGGGCGACCCCGGTCGCCTTACCCAGGTCCTGATCAACCTCCTGAGCAACGCCATCAAGTTCACCGAGAAGGGCGAGGTGGTGCTGCGAGGCTCCCTGGCGTCCGAGGACGAAGACATGGCGGTGTTGCGCTTCTCCGTCTCGGACACCGGTATCGGGATGACCGGGGAGCAGCGCTCGAGGCTCTTCGAGTCGTTCACGCAGGCTGACGCCTCGACGACGAGGCGCTACGGGGGGACGGGGCTAGGGCTAGCCATCTCCAAACAGCTGGTGGAGCTGATGGGCGGGCAGATTGGGGTGGAGAGCGAGCCCGGCGCCGGCAGCACCTTCTGGTTCACGACCAGGTTCCGGAAGGCCCCGCAAAAGGCGCGACCGGGACCGGGTGCCGGGGCCAACCTGCGCGGCCTCCGGGTGCTGGTGGTAGACGACAACGAGACCAGCCGAAACCTGGTGCACGAGCTGATCTCCTCGTGGGGCATGCGGGGACACACGGTTGGCAACGGACGCGAAGCTCTCGCGCGGCTTGGGGAAGCCGCCGCGACGCCGGAGCCGTACGGGCTGGTCATCATCGACACGCAAATGCCGGGGATGGACGGGCTCGAGCTTGTCCGGAGAATAAAGAACGACCCCAAGCTGACCTCGATCCGACTGGTGGCGCTGGCCTGTATCGGCGAACGCGAGGCCTCGGAACAGGCTGCGCAGGCGGGCGTAGACTCCTGCGTCACGAAGCCCGTCAGGCAGTCGCGCCTCTACGACGCCATAGCCAACGCGATGGGCATGCCGAAAGTGATCGCCCCTGAACCGCGACCAACGGCGAGCCCGCGCGGGCAGGCGGAAGGCGCCCGCTCCCGGGCCCGCATCCTCGTCGCGGAGGACAACGCCATAAACCAGAAGGTCGCGGTCGGGATGCTGCAAAGCCTGGGTTACCGGGCCGACGTCGCCGCGAACGGCCTCGAAGCCCTCGAGGCGCTCTCGCGCATTCCTTACGCGGCGGTGCTGATGGACGTCCAGATGCCCGAGCTGGACGGGTACGAGACCACCAGGACGATCCGCGCGCGTGAGGGCGGCGCGACGCGCCACACCCCGATCATCGCGATGACCGCCAACGCCATGCCGGGGGACAGGGAGCAGGCCCTGGGGTCTGGGATGGACGACCACATCACCAAACCCGTCGTGGCCGGGGAGCTCGAGGCCGTGTTGGCCAGGTGGATCGGGGCGGGGGCAAACGCGCCGGAAGATGTTCTGGGCGGCGGTTCCCGTCTCGCGAATCCTCCCGAATATTCCGAGCCATCTCTGGACCTCAACGTGCTGGAGGATCTGCGGAGGCTCGGCGGGTCGGAGTTGTTGTCCGAGCTCTTGGACACGTACGCGAGGGATGGATCCACCCGACTGGCCCAGCTTGCGAGAGACCTGGATGCGGGCGACGCTGCCCTTGTGGCGCGAACGGCGCACGCCCTGAGAGGGAGCAGCAGCAGCATCGGCGCCGCGCGCATGGCCGAGCTGTGCGCGCAGATAGAGGACGCGGGCGCTTCGAACAACCTGAGGCCCGTCCCGGATCTGCTGCGGCGGCTGGAATCGGAGTTCGAGAGAGTCCGCATGGACCTGACCAGAAAGGTATCGGAGGAGAAAGGCAGCAGGTAGGGCTAGCAGAACGAACTAGGGTTGCGCTCCGGCGATCTGCTCCGATGCCTCGCTCCGAGGCAGTGCTCTCCGGTCTCTACCGCCGGCGCTGCGCGATCAGGTCCCGCCTCCAGACCCCGTCCTCCCGGTCGGCAAGCGTGAGGCGCTTCCCGCATTCACACTCGAAGACCGTGCGGGCCGAGTGCCAGACCGACGCGGGACCCCCGAGCACCACCTTCTCGCCGCACTCTTCGCAGACAAGGACCACGCGCCTCGGCGTGCCGATCATGTCTACCCCCTCCGGCTCTCTGTTCCTTCCTGGGGTGTAGGCTCTCGCATCTGCGCGGTCTCCACAAGGTGAACCTGCCTGCACCTCGCGCGATCTGTGCTTCACCCACAGGTGCATTGACCTGTTGTCGAGGTTTAATGTTTTGCGGTGTCATTCGCGGCGTTCACCCAGGGTCTCTTTGAGCTCGTCGATCTGGCGCGACATCTCGCCGAGCTTCCGCATCATCTCGGCCTCGCTGGGCGTGGGGCGTGGGGGCGGCCCTCCTGTTCCGTTGTGCAGGAACCGTTGGGCCAGGGCACCGGTCAGCAGCGCGACGAAGCCTATGCCGGTGACCATTACGACGGTTGCGACTATCTTCCCCAGGACCGTCGTTGGGTAGATATCACCGTAGGCAACGGTGGTCACGGTCTCCGTGGCCCACCACAGCCCGTCCCAGGTGCTCAGCTGCTGCGCCGGCTCGACCGCGACAAAGACGACCCCGCCACCTACCACGATGGTGAAGACGAGCAAAGCAGCGTAGCGCAGGCCCTCCAGAGAGAAGAGGCCGCGCATCCGATTGGCCACCACCAGGAGCCAGGCCAGCCTCACGAGCGGCAGCAAACGCGCGAGCTTCAACGTTACGGGGAGGAAGGGGGGGGTAAGCACCACTATTAGCAGGTCAAGGGGATTTTCGAGCAACCAGCGGCGCCGATTCGGGACCACGGCGAGCGAGACGACCAGGTTGACGGCGAACACGCCCCAGATGGCCCAGTCCAGAGCATCGGCCAGCGGCCCCCAAAAGTCGTTGAGGTCCGACTCCTGCACCACTATCACCGGGATCGCCAGCAGCGCCGCGACGATCAGCGGCCAGCGGAACCAACGCGCGACCCGGTCAACGCGCGAGGTCGCTTCTGATTCGTCCGTCTGGCTGCCTTCCCCTGGACCCCCACCCCTCGTTCGCATACCAAACGCCTCCTTTTTCCGAACCTCGCCGTAGTCGGTCCTGGCCGCGTCCTGCGCGCCGGCCTTCCACCAAGATACCGGAGAAGGCCGCGCTACGAACAGCAGGGACGGCGAGTCCCGGGTGTCGCGCGCGACTCTTCCCCGGCAACAACGTGCGATAACGGATCCGAGAAGAGTCGTGGCTCTGGTTTGTTGCCAACCCGAAGGATAGTCAGGACAGCAAGCAAAATGACACGATCTCGGGCGGCACGGGTATGCGGGCTCTCGCTCGTCCCCGGCGGGACATTTGCGAGGCGGCGGGGTAATGTAGGGGACGTGCTGAAGACCTACCGTTCTCTGCTCTCCAACCCCCACGCCCGCGCGTTCGTGGTGGCCGGCTTCGTGGCCCGGCTCTCCATCTCCATGCGAGCACTTGGCTGCGTACTGATGGTCTCCGAGCTCACCGGATCCTACGGCCTCGCGGGCGCCGTCGCCGCGGCGGCCCTGCTGGCCGAGGCGGTGGCCGCCCCCAGGCTCGGGAGGGCGGTCGACCGCTACGGACAGCGACCGGTGCTGCTTGCGTCCCTCGCGGTGCACGCCGGCGGGACGCTGGCCCTGGTGATCTCGGCTCAGCTCTCCGCGCCGGCGTGGGCGCTGTTCGCCACGGCGGCGCTCTCCGGCGCGGCGGCGCTGCCGGTGGGGTCGCTCGTGCGCGCCCGGTGGTCCGCCCTCGTCGGGCACCCGCGAGCGCTGGAGGCGGCGTTCGCGCTCGAGTCCACGATCGACGAGCTGGTCTTCGTGCTCGGGCCCGTGCTCGTTACCGCCCTGGCGCTCGGCGTGGCGCCTGGCGCGGGGCTGCTGGGCGCGCTCCTCCTTACCGTCGTCGGTTCGCTCGTGCTGGCCCTGCAGCGGCGCACCGAGCCTGCCCCCTCGGGCTCGCGTGACCGGTCGTATGCGCCCGCCATCAGGACGGCGGGGCTGCGGGTACTGGTCGCAACCTTCGTCGCGACGGGCGCCATCTTCGGCGTTCTGGACGTGGCGATGGTCGCGTTCGCCGGTCAGGCCGGGGCCTCCGCCGCGGCCGGTCCCCTGCTGGCGCTCGTCGCCGCGGGTAGCCTCGTGGCCGGGATAGCGTACGGCGCGCGCAGCTGGCGTTGGTCGCTGGACAGGCGTTTCGTGGCCTCCGTGGTCGTGCTGTGGGCCGGCACGCTCCCGCTGGTACTGGCGCCAAACATCGCCCTCATGGCGCCAGCCGCCGCCCTGGCGGGTGTGGCCATAGCCCCCACGCTCATCGCGGGCTTCACCCTGGTCCAGAAGCTGGTCCCTTCCGAGGCGCTAACGGAGGGCCTGAACTGGACGATCACGGCCCTCGGCGTCGGCGCGGCGGTCGGGGCCTGGACGGCCGGGCTTATAGCCGATAGCGCGGGCGGCAGCTCCGCGTTCCTCGTCGCGGTGGCCGCCGGCGCCGTCGCCTCGCTCGTGGCCGCGCGCGGCCGCGGCAGCCTGCGCCCCGGCTGAGCGTCGGGACGGCTGGCACACAGAAGTGGGGAGCGGCCACGAAGGCCGCTCCCCGGAAAAGATCCTGAATAACCTCCCGACTTACTTGATGGCGCGCGAGCCCTTGTACTCGAAGTTCGATTCGCCCGAGGAGCGCGCTTCCAGGTTGCTCCGGCCGACGAAGAGGTCTTCGTCTTGCGCGGTGGTGAGCGTCGCGTGCGCCACCGCGTCGGACATCTCGTTGAGCGACCTTACGTTCAGGTTGGCAATGTCGTCGCAGGCCTGGTGGTAGCAAGGATCGTAGGCCTCGCCGGCCGTGCCGCCGAAGATCTCCGCTTCCTCCGGGCCCTTTATGTCCTCGGCGCCGCTAAAGAGGCCACCGGCCGGGATGCCGGCGTCGATGAACGGGCCGTAGTCCGAGCGGCCGTCGAAGGCGGTCTGCCTGGTCGCGAGCCCTTTGGCGGCGAAGTAGCGCCTGAAGAGCTGCTCGATCTGTGCGGAGCCCGCCGGTCCGGCGTCGGGCGTCGCCGAGCCATCGCCGTCGTAGACGAAGCGGACGTAGTTGGGTGAGCCCAGCATGTCGAAGTTGAGGTTGAGGGCTATCTGCTGGAGCTGCTCCTCCGAGAGGTTCGCGACGTAGTACTCGGATCCCAACAGCCCGAACTCCTCGGCCCCCCAGAACGCGAAGCGCACCTTGTTGTTCGGCTCGATGCCGAGCTTGGCCATCTGCAGCGCGACCTCGAGGTCCGTGGCCGTGCCGGAGCCGTTGTCGTTTATGCCGGGGCCCTCGGGCACGGAGTCCAGGTGGGCGCCCACCACGACCGTGCGGTCTGCCTCGCCTTCCGTTGTGTCGGCGATCACGTTGGTGGTGCTGCGGACGTCCTCCAGGGTCCTCACGTTGAGGCTGACCCGAACGTCGCCGGCCTGGTCTTGCTCGTAGAACTCCTCGCCCAGCGCGAAGCTGATACCGATCACGGGGATGTTAGTGCCTGGCTCGCCCAGCGTGCCAAGCACGACCCCGACGCGATCGTCGCCAGGAACGTTCGGTTGGCCCTCGTTGAAGATTACGGCCGCGTCGTAGCCTCTCGCCTCGGCGTTCTGGGCCTTCACCACGAAGTCGCAGCCGCCGCGCTGGATGAGGGCGACGCGCGGCTCGCTCACCGCCGTGACGTCCACGAAGTCACCGGGCTGGCAACCGCTCGTCGAGCTTGGCTGCGGGCTCGGCGGGATCTGCACGTCCTTGGTCGGCACCACCAGGGCGTTGTTTACCCTGCCGTTGCCCGAGTAGGTCATGATGTCGAAGTCGCCATCTCCCGTTGCGAAATCGAAGGGCTCGAAGGTTCGCTGATCGGGCTCCGTCTGGGAGAACGATTGGGCCAGGACCTCGTAATACGGGAAGTCGAAGCGTTGCTGCCTTACCTGGTAGCCGGCCTGACGAAGCTTGTTCGCCACGTACGTTGCCGAGGCAGCGTAGCCCGGCTTCCCGGAGGTCCTCGTGCCGCCGTTCTCGTTCGCTATCTGCTGCAAGCGCCGCTCGTGGCACCAGTATTGCGTCCGTCTTCACCGCCCCGCGCAGTTCTGCCGAGGCACGCAGCGTGGGGTCATCCCCGGGCGCGGCCGTGGCCACCCCTACCGCCAGCAACGCCGCCAGCAAGGCCATTGTCAGGACCAAGGCGACCTTCGCCCTCGTCTTTCGCATACCCGTATTCCTCCTTTTCCCTCGTCTTTCCGACGAGGAAACTTTAGCAGGAACCGGGGCGCGGGGCTCGCGCGACCGTTCGAGCCAGACCCGCAAGAGGTGCGGGCGCTACGCGCTCCCGATGAGTACGCCCGAGGCGAAGACCAGCGCCCCGCCCAGGATCACCTGCAGCGCCGACATTAGGAAGCTCATCTCGAAGTACCTGTAACGTATGAAGGAGATGGCCAACAGCTCGACCCCGACCACCCCGAAGGCGACGTAGAGCGCCAGGTCGACGTGCGGGATGAGGAAAGGCAGGGTATGCAATATCCCCCCGATAAACGTCGCAACCCCCGTGATGATCCCGCGCAGAACCGGATTGCCGCGTCCCGTCAACGTCCCGTCGTCCGAGAGCCCCTCGGAGAAGCCCATGCTGATGGCCGCCCCCACCGCCGCCGCGAGACCCACCAGGAACGTCACCCGCGCGCTGTCCGTCGCGAACGCCGTCGCGAAGAGCGGCGCGAGCGTCGAGACCGACCCGTCCATGAGCCCGACCAGGCTCGGCTGCACGACCTTGAGCACGAAGTCCTTGCTGTGCCCCGAAGCCGTCATCTCCCGGCCCCCGAACCCAAGCCGCTCCATCAAAGCCGCCAACCCCGAAGCCTCCCGGTCGAGATCCTCCTACTCACGCAACAAGTATAGCCAGAACCCCTTAAATATCAA
The DNA here is from genome assembly GCA_963800975.1 of uncultured Rubrobacteraceae bacterium. Lineage (GTDB taxonomy): Bacteria > Actinomycetota > Rubrobacteria > Rubrobacterales > Rubrobacteraceae > JALYGY01. The sequence goes on from CAWDDB010000013.1 coordinate 79,722, forward strand.
GAACCATTATTATTATTAGTTAATGGGAATCGTTAGCGATTAGGAGGCAGGGAAGGCGCTGGGTGGGCGATCGAAGGGGCGGTTTCGGGAACGGTTCCCGGCTTCGGTTTCTAGGCTCGGCACGCTAGGAAAATGCGGGTTTGCTCGAAAAAACCAAAAAAATACGCCAATTGGGTGATACGAAACGGGAGATGAGACGTAACAATGGTTTAACGGAAGAACGGCAGGACCAGAGGGATGAGGTGAGAGATGAGGTAGGCCATAAACCGGGGTGATGTAAGGACGAGGACAAAGGAGAAGAGCGTATGAAGAAGTTGATGGTGGTGGCGGCGATGTTGGCGCTGACCCTGGTTATGGCCGTACCGGCCTTCGCGGCTTCCGCGGTCGGCGGAGACGTAGAGTATGTGGACTGCGATCAGGTGCAGGCCGCGTACACCGTGCAGTACAACTCCGACAACGACCAGCGCCTCGCCGGTGTTGCCCAGGACCTCAGCGTCGACCAGAACCAGGTCAGCGCGTGCTCCGGCAGCGTCGCGGCCGGCAACGACGTTAACTACGACGATGGGTACTCCTGGGGCTGGTGGTACTAGTCTGAAGCGCACCCTCCGCCTGTAGCGCGGGCGGCGTAAAAAAGGGGCCGGCACTCCTCGGAGTGCCGGCCCCTTATCGGGAGTCGGGGTTACCCTTCCCTACTCCCTTCATGCTGGCTGGTAGAGGTCGAGGTCGGCCTTGACCACCATCTCCTCGGTATCGCGGTGCAGGTGGAAGCCCAGCTTCTTCCCGATACGTTGCATGGGGTAATTCTCGAAGAGGATGTCGGCGGTGATGCGCCTGATTCCCTCTTCGCGGCCCACCTCCAGGAGCTTGCTCACGAGGAGCGTGCCAAGTCCCCTGCGCTGGAAGCGGTCGCTGATCAGGACCGAGAACTCAGCCTCGCCGGCGACGTTGCCTGCGCGGCTGAGGCGGGCGACGCCCATGATCTCGCGTTCCCCGCTCTCGGGGTCCTGGCGTTCGGCGACGAGGGCCATCTCCCTGTCGTAGTCGATAAAGCAGATGCGGGTCAGGCGTTCGTGGGCGACGCGCCGGGTCAGGCCGAGCATGTGGAAGTAGCGCATGTAGACGCTCTGCTCGGAGAGCGTCTCGTGGAAGCGGACCATGAGCGGCTCGTCCTCGGGCCTTATCGGGCGGATGGTGACCGGCTCCGCGTCGCGGGACTCGGCCCACACGTACTGCGTCGGGTAGGGCCGGATGGCGGTGCGGGGCAGATCCCCCGTATCGGGCGGGTGCAGAACCACTCGGGCGTCGAGGGCGAGTAGGCGCTCGGGTGAGGCGAGCAGCGGGTTTATGTCCATCTCCTTGATCAACGGTTGCTCGACTACGAGCTGGGAGAAACGCACGAACAGCTTCTCGAGCGCCGCCGTGTCGACCGGGGCGCGGCCGCGCACGCCGCCCAGGGCCTCGAAAATGCGGGTTCGCTCCATGGCGCGGCGGGCGAGCGTGGTGGTCAGCGGCGGGAGGGCCAGCGCGCGGTCCCTGTAGACCTCGACGAGCTGCCCGCCCGAGCCGAAGAGGAGCACGGGGCCAAATTGGGGGTCGATGCTGCTGCCCAGGATGAGCTCGTATCCATCCAGGTCGACCATCGGCTGCACCGTGGCCCCGGCGAAGTCTTCTGGCGAGAAGTTCTCGGAGACGGAGCGCTCCATCTCGTCGAAGGCCTCCCGCACCTCCCGCGCTCCCTCCAGGTTCAGGCGCACGCCGCCGACGTCCGTCTTGTGGGTGATGGTCTGCGAGTTCAGCTTGAGGACCACGGGGTAGCCGATGGCGTCGGCCAGCTCGACGGCCTCGTCGGGGCTGTTCGCGACCCTCGTCTCGACTGTGGGTATGCCGTAGGCGGCGAGCAGGTCCTTGGACTCGAACTCGGTGAGGATCGTGCGCCCCGCCTCGCGGACGCCGGCCAGGATCTCCTCGGCCCGCTCGCGATCCACGTCGGCGTCGTCGGCGAGCTCAGGCGTCTCGTAGATGCCGCGCAGGTTGTACGTGTAGCGCCACATGTTGGTGAAGGAGCGGGCCGCGGCGTCCGGGTACTCGAAGGTGGGTATGCCGGCGCCATTGAGAATGGAGTTGCCTGCGGCCACCTCGGGCCCGCCCATCCAGCTTGCCAGGACGGGCTTGCGCGTGCTCTGGGCGTAGGGGACGAGGCCCTGCGCGGTCTCCGTTGGCTTGGTCATGTCCTGCGGCGTGAGGACCACAAGGAGGCCGTCGCTCTCGGGGTCCCTGGCAGCCGTCTCCAGGGCCTTCGCGTAGCGTTCGGGGTCGGCGTCGCCCAGGACGTCTATGGGGTTGCCGTGGCTCCAGGGGGCCGGGAGTATGTCGTTCAGCTCCCGCATGGTTGACTGCGAGATCTCCGCGAGCTCGCCGCCGCCGGCGATCAGTGTGTCGGTGGCCAGCACCCCGGGGCCGCCCGCGTTGGTCAGGACGGTCAGGCGCGGTCCCTTCGGGCGCGGCTGCTTGCCAAGGGTCTCGGCCATGTCGAAGAGGTCGGCGATGTTGTCCACGCGCAGGACCCCGCTGCGTCTGAAGGCGGCGTCGAGCACCTCGTCAGAACCCGTCAGGGAGCCGGTGTGGGAGGCGGCGGCCTGCGAGGCGGCCGTGGTGCGGCCGGCCTTGATCACGATGATGGGCTTCGTAAGGGAGACCTCTCTCGCCGCCGAGAGGAAAGAGCGGGCGTCGCCGACCGACTCCATATAGATCACGATGCTCTCGGTCTTCGGGTCGTCTCCGAGGAAGTAGATCAGGTCCCCCCAGCCCACGTCCATCATGGAGCCGACGGAGACGAAGGCCGAGAAGCCGACGTTCTCGATAAAGCTCCTGTCCAGGATGGCGGTCATCAACGCCCCGCTCTGGCTGAGGAAGCCGACGTTACCCGGCCGGGCCATGGCGCCGGCGAAGGTGGCGTTGAGGCCAGTGGTCGGGTTCATCACCCCGAGGCAGTTGGGGCCGACGATGCGCATCCGCCCGCGGCGCGCCTCCTCGAGCACCCGCCGCTCCAGCTCCGCGCCCTCTGGGCCGGTCTCCTTGAAGCCGGCCGAGATGACGATCGCGCCCCCCACCTCCGCGTCGACGCACTCGCCGATGATGTCTGGCACGGTCGGCGCAGGGGCCGCGATGACCGCGAGGTCGACAGGCTCGGGAAGCTCAGAGACGCTTGGGTAGGCCTTTATGCCGAGGACGTTCTGGCGCCTCGCGTTCACCGGGTAGACCGTCCCGCCGAAGGGGTTGGAGATCAGGTTCCACATGATGGTGCGCCCGACGCTCCCGGGCCTGTCGCTGGCCCCTACTACGGCCACCTTTTCGGGCTCGAATATGGGATCGAGCGCCGTGCGCTCGTACCCCAGGACGTCGTGGGCCGGGTCCGCGGTTTTGCGTTTTTTCATCGCAGGCCTCCCTCGCCTCGAGTACTCGCAGAACGCCTCGTAGGACGGGAAACGTGTTCCCGGTACATCCCAATTGGTAACACGCGCTCCTTCGACGGGCCGTGAACGTTGGTACCTTCCGGAAGGTCTCCCCCGATTGACCAATCTTCGAGGGGCTCTTCCCGGTGGGATCGCGTGATGACGATCCGGAGGTAGATAGAGAAGGGCACGGGAAAGATCCCACCCCCGTCACAAACCGACTAGCAGGACGCTCACGTTGCGGCCGTCCCGAACTCTTCCGGCGGCTACTCCGACCGCTTGCGAACTATGTTCTCGAGGAGCGTGCGGTTCGGGATGCGGTAGAGGTGCCCGTCCTCCGAGCGGACGGAGATCGAGGCGTAGCCGAGTTCCTCGACGGTGCCCTCGACGCCGCCGACGGAGATCACGTCCCCGACCCTGGTGCCGTCCTGGACGTAGCGGCCGGCGGCTATGTTGCCGGAGAGGAGCGAGAGGCCCTGGCCGAGCGCCAGGGCCGCGACGAGCCCCACCGTGCCGAGGACGACCACGGCGAGCAGGATGATCAGGTTGGTCTCGAGCCCGACCTGCTCGGCGGCGAGCAGCGCGGCGACGGCTACCACGACGGAGAACACGATGCGCCGGAAGATGTTGGGCCCCCTGAGCCCCGCCCGCTCCGCCTCGCGCGCGACGAGGTCGGCCAGCCATCCGGCGCTCATGACCCCGACTATGAGGATGACTAGCGCCACGAGCGCGCGACCCAGGAGGTTGGCGATCTCGCCCATCGTCTGCTCGAGGGAGGAGAGACCGAGGACGCTCAGGGCCGCCGCTACGCCGGTCAGGATGATGCCCCAGAAGAGGACGAGGCCAAGCAGGCGTGAGGGCCCGCCCCTGTAGCCGAGTTGCGCGAGCGAGTTGGACGCCCCGGCCCTCTCGAACAGGGCGTCCAGGCCGATGGTCTCCAGAAAGCGCGCGGCCAGGCGTTGCAGGAGCAACGCGACGATCAGGGCCCCGAGCAACACCACCGCGGCGCCCACGAGCCTGGGGACGAACTCGGCCAGCCCGCTCGTAAGCCGCTCTATCGTATCCATCATCGGAACCCTCCTTAGCTCCCCGGCGCCGCCGAGCGCAGGCCGAAATAATAGATCAGGGCGTCGAGGTACGAACGTCCGAGGGCGCCGAGGAAGGTCTCGGCCTGCCTCAGGAAAGCCGAGGCGTAGGCCCGCCTGATGGCGTAGCCGACCACCGCCTCCGGCGCCTCGACCTCCTCCTCACCCAGCGCCGAGACCATCACGAGCATCGTGGCGTAGGACTCGGCCAGCCGCCGGTAGTCCGGACGCTCGAAGATCAGGCGCTCCGCCTCGCGGGCCTCCTCCTGGTCGAGCTCTCCCGCGGCGTAGGCCCCGATCCTCTCCAGCACCTCCCAGCGGTCCTCTCCGGCGGACGGCATCATCCTGCGGCCCCCCGCGCCTCGCGCCGGCTGCTCTCCTCGGCGAGCGCCACGAGCATCGCGGCCCGGCCCCTGCTGACCCAGCCCTTGGCCGTCCCGTCCGGCACGTCGAGGACCTGGGCTATCTCGGCGTAAGAGAGGCCTTCCATGTGCCTCAGCACGAGGGCCGCCCGGTGCTCGGCGCGCACGTGCTTGAGGGCGGCCTCTATCTCCGTGCGCCGCTCTGCGTTGAGGGCCGCCGACTCGGGGTCCGCCTCGACGCCGGGGGGCTCCGCCAGGTAAGGCATCTCGTCACCCAGCTCGCGCTCCTCGCGGCGCGACTCTTTCTTGCGGATGCTCAGGCAGGTGTTGACCGTGATCCTGTACAAGCCAGGTGGAGAAGGAGCTGTCTCCCCTGAAGTTCCCTATGTTTCTCCAGACCCTGACCCAGACCTCCTGGCTCGCGTCCTGGGCGTCGTCTTGTCCCAGCATGCGGAGCGCCACTCTATATACGAGACTCGAATTGTCCCGAACGAGTTTCGCGAAGGCCTCGACGTCGCCCCTGGAGGCGGCGGTTACCGGGTCACGATCGCCGTGCCTCAAAGGGATGCTCCCTTCGCGCGGCGGTCCAGAGCGGGTGCCTGACGCGGTCCCATAAGCGCAAGATAGCAGAGCCCGCCGCCGCGAGATAGCGGGGTGGACGGCGATCGCGCGGTGTGTCCCAACGCACGCCGTAACCCCGCAGGTACGGCGCGAGTCCCATGTCCAGTGGTAGCATGACAACGAAACCTATCGGGGATTAGAAAGGCGAGGGTTTGTACGGCATCGAGGTGCGGGAGCACGGCGGGGTAACGCTGGTCGAGTTGCGAGGAGAGTTGGACCTGTTCACGCTGGCAGATCTCAGGTCGACGCTGAACGACCTCTTGAACCTGAACGGCCCGACCCTCATGGATCTCTCCGGCATCACTTTCCTCGACCTCATCTCCGCCCGCGAGCTTGCGGTGCGGAGCCAGACCTGCGCCAACCACCTCACCCTGAGCAACCCCTCTCCCCAGGTGATCGCCAGCGTCCGGGCTTTCGACCTGGGCGAGTGGCTCACCTTCCACCCCGCAGCCGAACGCGAAGCACCTCCCCTAGTCTCCGAAGCCCCTTCCTAGAAAGGCTTTTCGAACAACCGGATAGGAACGAGTGCCCGTCCGATGCACGCGGCCGTCGATAGCCAACGTGGCGTTGTCTCCAAGCTCACGCTAACATGTTGGCGTCTGGACCCCGACGGAGGATGGTAGGGCATTGGAAAACGTACCGCCCAGCACGCGCGTCGGCCGGATCTTCATCGCCTTCCTGGTTCTTGCGGCGCTGAACCTCAGCATAGCCGATGTTGCGAGTGCCCAGACCAGCACGTCGAATTGCTCAAGTCCTAACGAGCTCATCTCGGTGCCAAGTACGGACGAGGACACAGTCGAAACTTTCAGTACCACGGGTCAGAGCTTCCGCGTAACTTATGACATAACTTTCGACACAGGTGATGGTACCGAGAGCGCTGATATCACGATAGATGATAGTACCGGCACGCAAGTGTTTTCCGAGAACATCACTGCTAACGCAAGGGATAGCTTTGTCGTGACTGAGAGTGCCGGCAGTTACGACCTGTCGGTGGTTATCACTCCCGCGGGGACGGCAGATTACACAGTCAGAGTGGAAGATTGCCTTGGAAATGGAGGCTCCGGCGGTGGTGGTAACGGCGGTGGCGGGGGCAACGGTGGAGGCGGTGACGACCAGAATCGCAACAATCGCGCCACCGCGGAAGGGGATGCGGATGACAGGCAGTACGGCGAAGAGGTCATCATCAAGAAGACGATAGTGAAGGGACTACCAAAGACCGGCGGCCCTTCGCCTTTGTTGTTGCCCTGGCTTGCGGCATTCGTAGTGGCGGGGATCGCGGTCGTACGGCGGTCGTAGGAAAGTCTCCGCTTTCGCGGGCTAGAGGTTGGGCGGCGGTGACCTCAAGCACTCTACCCTAAGGGTTTTCATCACAAGAAACCCCTGCTAAGAACAATCTTTGGATGGGTTAGGGCTTATTGCTTTGTAAGTAGCAGATCTTTTGACAATAGGTGTAGAATGCCCAGGACGTAAAAGGCGCGGAGGATGGTGGGCGTGTCAAGAAGATCCCTGGCGATTCTTCCTTTTGTGACTCTTGTCTTTACAATGCTGGCGGCAGCCCCGGCGTGGGCTCAGGCGGCGCTTACCATCGAGAAGACTGACGACCCGATCCAGTCGTAGAAGGCAAAGTACTCACCTACACCATAGTTGTCGAGAATGTCGGAACGGACCCTACTGTAGATCCTGTTATGGTCCGAGATGATTTGCCTACACATACTGCCTTCGTATCAGCAGAGACTACCAAGGGAACGTGTCCTACCAAACCAGCGCCAGGAGCCTTTGGCACTGGAAGTCCCGACGTGGTGTGTAACTTGGGCAACCTCTCAGAACAGACCGACGCCACGGTCACCATTAAGGTCAAGCCGACCAACTCGGCTGCGATTGCAGGCACGATCACCAATAGCGCGCAAGCTGATGCCGGAGTAATCGTTAAGTCTACCGAGGTAAACACCACAGTAACCCCAGGTCTCTCGATAGTGAAAGAGGCCTCGCCAGGCACCATCGAGGTGGGCGACGACCTCAAATATACCCTCACGGTGAAAAACCGAGGAGGATCCAACGCAGCAAACGTAATTGTAATTGACGAACTGCCGGGCGACGTAGACTTCGTTGAATCGGATGCCGAGCAGGGCAGCTGTGATGAGCAACCAGACAGTTTCGTCGAATGCGACCTTGGTACAATCGCTGCCGGCAGTACTGTCCGGGTCGAACTCCTCGTCAGGCCGACCAAGCATGGAGAGCTAACCAACACGGCTCAGGTTTTCGCCAATGACTCAGAAGAGGCCATCGACGAAGACTCTGAATCTACGACTGTCGAGAAGAGCGGTGGTAACAACAACGACAAGTGAATAACGACAATAATGACAACGACAATAATGACAATAGCAACAACAATAGGAACGATAATAGCAATAACGGAAACAACAACGGTGGTGGCAACAATGGCGGCACCCGAACCGTTCGCGACGTGTTCGGCGACTTCGACAGGTCGGACCGGGTGCTCCGGGACGCGGTTGGCTTCAGGTGCGAGCAGATCCTGGAGCTAAGCAGGAGCGCTGGCCGGAGCCAGTACGATTTCAGCGCCGAGCGCATCGACGAGTGCCGCCGCCAGGAGGTCCTCGTGGACACCATCCCTGGCAAGGTCAAGTCGCTCCCCGACACCGGCGGGCCGCCGCTGCTGCTACTGCCCTGGGCAGTCGCGCTCGTGGTGGCCGGGATCTCGGTACTGCGCAGGTCGTAGGACCTGCAAAAGCATAGAATTTACGTCTCCCGTGCTGCATAATGCGCGTTGTGTCGCGCGGATCTGCGGCGCGGCCGTCGTGCGGCGTGTGGCCGGTGGGAGGACCCGGCCCGAGCGCGGATAGGAGACGAGTGATGGCTGGTTTGCGGGGGAACCTCGGTTTTGCTCTCGCGGTGGCGACCGCGCTTTTTGCCGCGTTGTTGCTGCTGGCCGCGCCTGCCTTCGCTGACGCCAAGGCGCGCAACGGCACCGTCCGCTTCGTGGACTGCGACCGCCTGCAGTCGGCCCAGATCCAGTACAGCACCGGTAACTCGGGCAACGTAGACCAGGATGTCAACGTTACCCAGACGCAGGAACTCGAATGTGCTGGGGACAGCGTAGCCAACGGAAAGGACGTGCTGTCGGACACGATCGTCAAGGGGGTGCTCCCCGACACCGGCGGGACGCCCGTCCTCGCCGCCTCAGCTCTCATCCTTGCCGCGCTCTTCGCGTCCGCGGCCCTGTTCGTGGGCCGTCGGAGATAGCGGAGCCGCGCCATGGTTTTAGGACGAATTCTCGGGATGAGAGGCGTAGAGGGTAGATGCTTGTAAGGATAGGCCTGGCCCTGATGGCGGTCGCGCTGGTGCTGACCGTCGTGGCGGTGGCCGTTACCTTCGTACTTCGCGAAGACCCGGTCGAGGCAGTGGCGTCTAGATCCGCGCCCGAGCCGGTCGAGCCGCTGGACCGCTCCAAGCCCGACGTCGAGCCGTGGGTCGAGAAATCGCGAGACCCGATCACGGTGCCAGAGCCGGAGCCGGAGCCTGAACCAGATCCCGAGCCCCAGCCCCGGCCCGAGCCGAAACCGGAGCCCGAACCGGAGCCAGAGCCTGAACCAGAGCCCGATCCCGAGGTTCTGCCGGTAGAGGAGGACTGGCCGATGCCTTCGGACGATGAGCTGGCGGCGGCCGACGGTCAGAGGACCTTCGATCTGCCGCCCGGGGCGGTCATGGGCCTCACGATAAACGCCCTCGACGTCCGCAATGTCCCCGTCATGAGCTCGACGGGCGATTGGGCCCTCAACAACGGCGTGGTCCACCTGCCTGGGACCTCTTTCCCCTGGAGCAACAGCGCCCAGACCAACGTGTACCTCGCTGGCCACCGACTCGGCTACCGGGGGACCGGGAGCCGTCTGATCTTCTTCCGCCTCAGCAAGCTGTCTGAGGGCGACGAGGTGCTCCTGAAAGACCGCGACGGCGACAGGTACATGTACCGGGTGACCGAGATGTTCAAGGTCGAACCCGGCGAGGACTGGGTGACGGGCCAGGTGCGCGGGCGGGACATGGTGACGCTGCAGACGTGCACCCCGATCCCCACGTTCGACAAGCGCCTGATCGTGCGCGCAGATCGGGTATAAGACACAACACGGACAGGGCGTATTGGCGTAGGGGCGCTTCGCGAACCGCCCCTACACCTACGCAGGGTCCGCTCGAAAAACCGGACGCGGTGATCGGACCGGTACCTACGGGCGAGGCGGGCCGGTAGGGCGGATGCGCCGGCTCGCGATTCTGTTCCTCTCCGGCCTGCTCGCGCTGGCGCTCCTGGCGTCGGCCGGCTTTGTGGTCTGGGCTGAGACGGGCTACCGGGCCTCGGCGGAGGCCGAAGAAGCCTCCGAGCAGGCCGATGAAGACACGGACGGCTGGTACGCCTTCGGCGCGGCGGGGGATCCGAGCGTCGGGGTGGTGCTCTACCCTGGAGGTCGCGTGGACCCGGCCGCCTACGCCCTGGTGGCGCGGCGGCTTTCGCGGGAGAGCGGCGTGCTAGTCGCGGTTATTCGGGCCCCGCTGCACTTCGCGATCTTCGACCCGGACGCGGCCGAGCCCGTCATGGCGGCGCACCCGGGCATCGAACGCTGGATCGTGGGCGGTCACAGCCTGGGAGGGGTCGCGGCCGCCAGCTTCGCCGGGTCTCACCCTTCCCGCGTGGACGGGCTGCTGTTGTGGGCTAGCTACCCTTCCGGGAGCACCGACCTGAGCCAGGCCGAACTTGAGGTGACTAGCATCTACGGCGGCCGGGACGGGGTGCTGAACCGCGATAGCCTGGAGGAAGCGAGGTCACGCCTCCCGGCCTCGACCGTCTACGTGAAGATCGAAGGGGCGAACCACGCATACTTCGGAGACTACGGGGCCCAGGGCGGCGACAGTAGCCCGACCATCCCGCGCGAAGAGGCGCAGGCCGAGATCATCGCGGCAAGCAGCGCCCTGGTACGACGGGTTGGACAACAGTAGGCATCGGGCCCCGACGACGGCCTGAAGCCCGATGCCTGAGGGTAGGGGCGCTTCGCGTTAGGGCGCTTCGCGAAGCGCCCCTACAACGCGAAGCTATGCAGCCTCTTGTTCCATATCGTCGGTGTACTTGCCCTGACGGGCAGCGCTGTTCATCTTCAGCCTGTGGCGGAAAGCCTTCTGGGCCGCCTCGACCTTGTCGACGCTGCCGCCCCAGATCTCCATGGGCTGCCCCTGCAGGGCGCGGGCGTAGGAGAACGAGAGCTCCCACGGCAGGCCCTCGTAGAGGGTGTTCATGGAGTTGAGGTGCTGGGTGGCCTGCAGGTCGGTCTGGCCGCCGGATAGGAATACTATGCCGGGGACCGCCGCCGGCACGGTCCTGAGCAGGCACTCGACAGTGTAGCGGGCGACCTCTTCGACGCCCGCCTGCTCGGACGCGCCCTTGCCGGAGATGACCATGTTCGGCTTGAGGAGGAGCCCCGAGAGCTCGACGCCGTGTTCGTAGACCTCGGCGAAGGTCTCGTTCAGCGTCCACACAGAGGCCTCGTAGCACTGCTCGATCGAGTGGTCGCCGTCGATCACGACCTCCGGCTCGATGATCGGCACGAGGCCGTGCTCCTGGGCGAACGCGGCGTACATGGCGAGCGCGTGGGCGTTGGCCTCGATGCAACCCGCGGTCGGTATGCCGTTGCCGATCGTGATGACAGCCCGCCACTTGGTGAAGCGCGCCCCGAGCTCCCTGTATTTGGCCAGCCTGTCGTGCAGGCCGTCGAGACCCTGGGTGAACTTCTCGTTGGGGGAGAGCGGCATGTTCACGGTGCTCTTGTCAACCTTGATGCCCGGGATGACGCCCTGGTCCTCCAGCACCTTCGAGAGCAGACGTCCGTCGGAGCCTTCCTGCTCCAGGGTCTCCTCGAACAGGATGACGCCGGAGAGATAATCGCCTATCCCTTCGGTCGTGAACAGCATCTCCCTGTAGTCGCGTCGGCTGTCCTCGCTCGACTCGATGCCGACCGCCTCGAACCGGCTACCGATGGTGCCGAAGCTCTCGTCGGCGGCTAGGATTCCCTTGCCCGGCGCGACCAGCTCGCGGGCCGTCCTCTCGAGTTCTGGTAGGTTCACGTGCGGCTCCTTCCTTCTGCCTCTACTTGAAGACTGGCTCAGAATATAGCAAAGGCCCCGAGCCACGGCCCGGGACCTTCGTGTCTACTCGGGTGTGGGCCCCGCGCTAGGCCTTTACCAGCTCGCGCTCCTCTTTCGCGCGCTCCTTCCCGGCCTTCATGGCTCGCTCTTCGCGGCGCCTACGCTCCTGCTCCTCCCGCTGCTTGCGGGCTTCTACCTCCATCTGGTGTTCCCTGTAGGAGTAGCACATGGGCCACGCCTCCTCGCTCGTGCTTGCCTTTCAAGCAGTACCTACCCCCCGCTTCTGCTCCCAAACATCGGGGCGATTGGGCCTGAATCTCCGCCTCCCGGACCGTACCAGACGCCGTGAACGCAATCCCCCTACCGAATCCGGGTGAACGATCTCGGAAATCGCACGTCCTACCCGCAGAAGACGCCCCACCGATTAGACACACGCCGGTGCCGAACCGGGCATCGTTTGACCGGATTCCGCATGAGACCCGATGCCTGATACCCGAAACCTATGGTAGGTTAGGGTCCACGACCAAGCGCCCTCGGCGGGGGAGAGACGACATGGCGAATCGGCTGGCGAACGAGACGAGCCCTTACCTCTTGCAGCACAAGGACAACCCCGTGGACTGGTACCCGTGGGGCGAGGAGGCGCTGGGCAGGGCGCGGGACGAGGACAGGCCGATACTGCTCAGCGTCGGCTACTCGGCTTGCCACTGGTGCCACGTAATGGAGCGCGAGTCCTTCGAGGACGAGGCGACCGCGCAGATAATGAACGAGCACTTCGTCAACATCAAGGTCGACCGCGAGGAGCGCCCGGACATAGACTCGATCTACATGTCCGCCGTCCAGGCCTTGACGCGGGGCGGCGGTTGGCCGATGACCGTCTTCCTCACTCCCGACGGCGCCCCGTTCTACGGCGGAACGTACTTTCCTCCTGCCCCCCGAGGCGGACTGCCCTCCTTCCAGCAGGTGCTCGTGAGCCTGGCCGACGCCTACGAGAACCGCCGCGAGGAGGTCGAGAAGAGCGCCGGCGGCGTACGTGAGTACCTGGTCGCGGCGACGAGCGCCGCCATCCCCAAGAGCGCCATCGGGACCGAGCTTCTCGACAACGCCGCCAGGTCGCTGCTCTTCCGAGCTCGACCGGCGCTTCGGCGGCTTCGGCGGTGCGCCGAAGTTTCCGCAGGCGATGAACCTGGAGGTTCTGCTGCGCCACCACCACCGCACCGGCGAGGCGGACGCGCTCTCCGGCGTCGAGGTCACCCTGAGGGCGATGGCCAACGGGGGCATCTACGACCAGCTCGGCGGCGGCTTCGCCCGCTACTCCGTGGACATTACTGGCTCGTCCCGCACTTCGAGAAGATGCTCTACGACAACGCCCTCCTCTCCCGCGTCTACCTGGAGGCCTACCAGGCCACGGGCGACGCCTTCTACGGGCGCATCGCCGAGGAGACCCTCGACTACGTCGCGCGCGACATGATGAGCCCCGAGGGAGGCTTCTACTCCGCCGAGGACGCCGACTCCGAGGGCGAAGAGGGCAAGTTCTACGTCTGGACGCCGCAGGAGATCCGGGAGGTCCTGGATCCCGATGAGGCCGAGCTCGCCGAGCGCTTCTGGGACGTGACCGAACGCGGCAACTTCGAGGGAAAAAGCATCCTCCACGTGCCGCGCCCGCCCGAGACCGTGGCCGCGGAGTTCGGGCTCTCCGCCGAAGAGCTGTGGGAACGGATGCGGGGGATCCGCGCAAAGCTCTTCGCCGCCCGAGAGGGGCGGATCAGGCCAGGGCGCGACGAGAAGATACTGGCCGCCTGGAACGGCATGATGCTCCGCTCCTTCGCGTTCGCCGCCCGTGTCCTGGATCGCGCGGACTACAGGCAGATCGCCGAGAGGAACGCCGCCTTCCTGCTCGAGAAGCTCCGCTCCGACGGACGGTTGCACCGCTCGTACAAGGACGGACGGGCCCGCTTCAACGGCTACCTCGAGGACTACGCGATGGTCGCCGATGGCCTCGTCGCGCTGTACGAGGCCACGTTCGAGACGCGCTGGCTCGAGGCCGCCGAGAGCCTCTGCGACGCCGTAATGGAGCTATTCTGGGATGAGGAACAGGGTACCTTCTTCGACACCCCCGCAGACCACGAAGAGCTCGTCACCCGCCCGCGCGACATCTACGACAGCGCCGCGCCCTCAGGCAACTCCGTGGCCACCGACGTCTTCTTGAGGCTCGCGCTTACTCCTCGACCGGGAGGACTACCGCGCCCGCGCCGAGGCGGTGCTCGAGGAGCTCAGCGGCGGCATGGAGAAGCTGCCAGGCGGCTTCGGGCGTCTCCTGGCCGCGCTCGACTTCTACCTCTCGCGTCCGCGCGAGGTCGTGATCGTGGGCGACCCCGACTCGCCAGACACGCGCGCCCTCGTCGAGACCACCTACGCCCATTACCTGCCGAACAAGGTCGTCGCGGGCCGCGCCCCCGAAGACGAGGACCCCGCTGGTCTCGTGCCGCTCCTGGCCGACCGCCCGACGCGCGACGAACACGCGACCGCCTACGTTTGCGAAGGCTACGCCTGCCAGACCCCGACCACCGACCCGCAGGAGTTATCTAGTCAATTGACTGGATAGCACGCCGCGGCGTGCTCCCCTAGCCGAAGATGGCCAGCGGGAGGTAAGAGGAGACGATCCAGTTCGGCTGGTCCACGATCTCGCTGATCTTGAGGTCGACGACCAGGCTGGCGAGGACGTAGGCTTCGATGGGCTCCACGTGGTAGGTAGTGCTGATGTGCTCGACCATCGCGCGCAGCGAGTCCTTGGCCGCCTGCATGAGGTCGGGGTTAACGCCCATCGTGGCGTACCAGCCTGCGCTCTCCGCCCCGGGCGTGAGTGGGCCGGGGGTCGCGAACTGGGGGGCCGGGAGGTTACGGCCCTTGTGCAGCTCGAAGCGAAGGGCCGCGTACATCGGGCACTCTATGCCCGTCACGCAGACCTCGCCGTCGCCCTGGGCCGCGTGGGCGTCGCCCACGGAGAAGAGGGCCCCTGGGACCTGCACGGGCAAGAAGACGCGGCTTCCCCTGGTAAGGTGGCGCGTGTCCATGTTGCCGCCGAAGGGGCCTGGGGGCATGACGATAGGCTTCTCGGAGCCGGTCGGCGCGACGCCCATCGTCCCGAAAAAAGGGTTGATGGGGATGGTTATGCCGTCCTTGAACAGGGTAAAGTCGCCGGGGGAGAGGTCGAAGATCTTGAGGTACGCTTCGGTGAAGTCCTCCTCCAGCAGGCCGAAGCCTGGGATGACCGCGGTCCAACCCCAACCCTGGGTGTGGATGTCTACGACCTCGACCTCTATGGCGTCGCCCGGCTCGGCCCCCTCGACGGCGACGGGACCGGCGAGCGGGTAGAGGCGGTCCCAGTCCAGGTTGCCGAGGACCTCGGCGGTGGAGTCGGGGGAGATCTGGCCGTCGCTCACCTCGCGGGTGTGGTAGACGACCGTGTCGCCGGGCGCGACCGTCAGGATGGGATCCAGCTCGTTGTCCCAGAGGTAGTGAACCCTGTCCTCGGGAAAATAGTGCGTCTGTGCCATGTCTCGACGACCTCCTGAACGGTTTCCCTTTTGCCGACGAGAGCACTCTCTCAGCTTGCCGCATGGTTTTCCACCCGCGCGGGCAAGGCGTCAGCCGTTCTCGCCGCGCCGAACCCTTTCGAGGATGTCGTCGATGTGTCCCTGGGCCTCCGCCTTTTCCACGACCTCGTAGTAAGGTTCGCCCGCGGGCGCTATCCCCGGCACGATGACGTCGAAGTCGAGGGAGCGGATCAGGTCCAGGCTCTCGATGTACTTCTCCCTGTCGCTTACCCCGTCGAGTACCGCAGCCCTCCACCTGCCCCGGCTGAAAAAGACCGTGTCGCCCGTGAACAGGACGCGATGCTCTCCAGTGTTCCAGAGATAGGCGGTGGCTCCGGCTGTGTGTCCCGGAATGGGAACGACCTCGAAGTCGTCGCCGAGACGGTGGCCTTCCGAGAAGGTCTCGTCCACGTTGCAGACCCTCGAGGTCTCCTCCGCGTCCGCTTCATGTACGTGAAGAGGGGCGTCGAAGGTGCTGGAGACCCAGTCGCAAGCGGGCGAGGCTTCGTGGTGATGGTTCAGGTACTGGCGCCAGATGCCGCCGAGCTCGTCTATCTCCTCCGCGTCCTGCTCGAGCGCGGCTGACCTGTAGACGAGCAGGTTACCCCCTTCGCGCTGCAGTAGGAAGGCGCGGATCTCGAGCGAGGGTCCGAACCCCAGTGACTCGGGCGCCGATGCATAGAGCTTGGGTACGACGGTTTCCATGGACGTCTCCTCTCCTTGACCGAAGTCTCACGTAAGTGCAAAGCGGTCGCGTAGGTTCGAGCACAGCCCTGCTCGCGTGCCCTCGCTGTGCCCGATTTGCCCTGTCGATCCGGCGTTCTTCTGTTAGGCCTCGGACGCCGCGCGCCGCTCTGCACGGGCTCTGGCGCGGTCGTAGTTCATGCGAAGGAGCTCGATCACGGCCTCCGCGTCACCGGGACCGTCCATCCTCCGGCGCACCCAGCCAGACTCGGGCAGCGGTGGATGCACCGAGGCTCGCCCTTTCGCTATCAGGTCGTCGCGCACCTTCCTGGGGAACGGCAGGTCCGCGAAGCTGGAGCCGTGCAGGTGCCCGATCTCCACCTTGCCGTAGTTGAACTGCAGCCCACCCCTGCCGGTGTCGCCGGTGGTGACCCCAGGCCAGCTCTTCACCTCGCGCTCGATGGACGTCGACCGATCTTCGCTCATGCGTACCTCCTGGCCTTCTGTCTACAAGCCTTTGTGTAATCCGGAATGGAGATTCGCGCAACGCACGAAGGGACGGTCTCTGACCCGTACTTTCGCACAGGTCGATCCTTGTCGGCCCCTCGTACGACATACGCCGCGCTTTAATCGGCGCGTGGGCGCTCGGGCTCGGCACCATAGACTTTGAGCTCTATCAGGTAGCCGTCGGGATCCCGCACGTACAGGGCTTCCCCCAACCCTCGGGCGCCCACGACGTTCTCCGACCTGTGTTCGACGTGCACGCCCGCCTCCTCGAGGCGTTGGGCCAGCGCATCCAGGCCGGTGCCCTCCACCACGAGGGCGAGATGATCGTAGCCCCCGGTGGGGACGGGCTCGAAGCTGGGGTCCGGCCTCAGGTGCAGGATGAACGTCGGCGTGACCCGCAGCGAAACAAGGGGGTGTTCCCCGCGCCGGTACTCCTCGAGCCCGAACGGCTCGAGACCGAGGACGTCGCGGTAGAAGCCCAGGGACCACTCGATATCCTTCACCCGCCAGTTGGTATGGTCCACCTCGGTTATCCTCATGATCCCTCCCATTGTCGAACCCCTCGATCGGGGCTCGAGAAGCCATCGGTGCCTTGGTCCCCGAATTCGCGCTGATCGAAGTCCAACTCGTCGCTGGCCAGCACCCGCGACCCATCGTTCCTACGTTCCCTCCGCTTCTGGCTTGCGTGGCAAGCCTCTATCGTGCGATGGGAAAGGATCAGACGCATCGTGCGGAAGGACGGCTTTGGGCCTGGCCCTCCGTACAGGCTTCTCCCGCGCGGCACTTAGAGCCGGTCGAGCGCCGCTTCGAGGTCCGAGGTTATGTCCTCCGGGTGCTCGATGCCGACGGAGAGCCGGATCAGGTTCTCCCCGACCCCCAGCCGCTCCCGGCGCGAGAGCGGGAGCTCCCTGTGCGAGGAGGTGGCGGGGTGTATGGCGAGGGTGTAGATGTCCCCGAGGCTCGGTGCCTTGACGCAGAGCTCCAGCGCGTTCAGGAACGCGAAGGCCTCCTCCCTGCCTGTTGCCTCGAGCTCGAAGGAGACCAGACCACCGGTGTCCGAGAGCACGCGACGGGCGACCGCGGCGTCGGGGTGGTCCTCGAAGGCCGGGTGGTGGACCTTCGCGACCTTCGGGTGCGCGGCGAGACGGGCGGAGACGAGGCGCGCGTTCTCGCACTGGCGGTGCATGCGCAGGGGCAGGGTCTTCAGGCCGCGGTGCGCGAGCCAGGCTTCGAACGGGCCGAGGGTTCCGCCCACGAGCTTTCTGATGCTCTCCAGCGCGCCGTCGTAAGGGGGACCGGCAGCGACGACCCCGGCCGTCAGGTCGCCGTGACCGGAGAGGTACTTGGTCGCGCTGTGGACCACCAGGTCGGCGCCCAGCTCGAGCGGGCGTTGCAGGCAGGGGGTGCCGAAGGTGTTGTCCACCACGAGCGCTGCCCCGCCCGAGCGGCAGATCTCGGCCATAGCCTCGGTGTCCGCGACCCTGAGGAGCGGGTTGGAGATCGTCTCGACGACGACGGCGCGCGGCCTGTTCTCGGCGACCTTCTTCTCCACCGCGCCGAGGTCGTAGGCGTCCACGAAACGTACCTCGACGCCGAGGGAGCCGAAGATCTGGACGAGCAGCGTGGCCGTCGAGCCGTAGAGCTGCTCCGCCGCGAGCACCGTGGCGCCGGGCCCGAGCTCTGCCGCCGTGAGCGCCGCGTGCATGGCGGACATCCCCGAGGCGAACGCGAACGCCCTGGCCTCGCCCCGCGGGGCTTCGAGCGAGGCGAGCGCCTCCTCCAGGGCGACGACGGTCGGGTTGTCGTAGCGGGCGTAACTGTAGCCCCGCTGCTCGCCGCCGAGGATGCGGTCGGTCGTCTGCACGTCCGCGTGGGAGAAGGTGGTGGAGGCGTAGATGGGCGTGGAGATCGGGAAGAACTCCCCGTTCTCGTCGCCGCCAGCCCTGTGCTCGCCCGCGTGGACGGCGCGGGTCTCGAATCTCTCGTCCCGGCTCATAGCGAGCGTATATTAGCAAGCCTGCGCAGCAGGCTGCCCTTTGGGCAGCTTGCGCTCGGAGCGAGGAGAAGCCAATATTGCTGACAGCGAGGGCAGGTGAAGCCTGTCCGAAGCGTACTGAGAGCGAGGGGCTGCGAAGCAGACCCTACGCGTGCTGACAAGGCGCCGAAGGCGACGTGCAGCCGATCGGAGGGAGGCGCAATGGACAGGATCGACTACTTCGAGCGGATGCTGGCGGACAACCCGGACAACCCGACAGGTCTTCTGGCGCTGGCCAACGAGTACGGCAAGGCCGAGCGCTACGAGGACGAGGCGGCGGTGCTGGAGCGGTACGTGGCCACCCACGAGGACGAAGGGAACGCGTGGGGCCGGCTGGGCGAGGTCCTTTGGCGCCTGGGGCGCGAGGAGGAGGCCCGCGAGGCATACGGGACGGGGATCCGGCAGGCCGAGAAGCACGGCCACAGCGGCATGGCCGACGAGCTGAGGGCCGCGCTCGTGGGGTTGGGCGAGTAGGCTTGCGAGGGGCTCCGAACGGGTAAGACCCTGAAGATCATGTGGGGTATCATTAAGAAGACAGTAGATGTTTAAATCGCCTCCAAAAGGACGCCTCGGAGAGCCGCGAGCAAGAAGGTCGCGGCTCGCCTTGCGGCGGCCGGGATACTGCGCAAAGAAGAACCATGACATGAGGGTGTGATCCTGTTGCAGAGACGGACAGAGGGCCAGTTCTACGGACCGAACCTTGGATACGTGTTGGAACTTTACGAGAGGTACAGGGATGATCCCGACTCCGTAGACGAGGGGACCCGCGAGTTCTTCGAGACCTGGAGCCCGCCGCGGGTGAGCGCCAACGGGCGCGGAGCAACCTCCGACGTGGCCGACGTCGAGAAGGACGTCGGGGCGTCGAAGTTCATCCGGCACGTCAGGGACTTCGGGCACATGGCGGCCCAGCTCGACCCGCTCGGAAGCGAGCCGCCGGGGATCCCACGCTCGACCCTTCCTTCTACCGCATCACGCGAGGAGGACCTCGAGGACCTGCCGACCCTGGTCATAGGCGGACCCGTGGCGGAGCGCACCTCCAACGCGAAGGAGGGAGCTGACGAGCTGCGGCGCCTGTACTGCAAGACCACGGGCTACGACTTCGGGCACGTCCACGCCCCCGAAGAGAGGTTCTGGCTGCGCGAGGCCGTGGAGTCCGAGCGGTTCGGCGGAACCATGGGCGAGGCCGAGGCCAAGTACCTCCTGAGGCGGCTCACGCAGGTAGACACCCTCGAGAAGTTCCTGCACAAGACGTTCCTCGGGCAGAAGCGTTTCTCGGTCGAGGGCAACGACATGGTCGTGCCCATGATCAACTACCTGGTGCAGGCCGCCGCCGACCAGGGGACGCCCGAGGTCGTCATGGGGATGGCGCACCGCGGACGCCTCAACGTGCTGGCGCACGTGCTGGACAAGCCGTACTCCAAGATCTTCGGCGAGTTCCAGCAACCGGACAGGGGCAACTCCACCTCGCCCGCCGACAGCGCCGGCGAGGCCTGGGTCGGGGACGTGAAGTACCACCTTGGCATCCGGGGCTGGCACCTGAGCCAGGAGGAGGCCGACCAGGAGGTCCTCATAAACCTGGCGCCCAACCCGAGCCACCTCGAGCACGTCAACCCGGTGGTCGAGGGCATGGCCCGCGCCGCCCAGGAGAAGCGCGACGAGGCGGGCGAGCCGCGCCGGGACGCGAAGGCCTCGTTGCCCATACTGCTGCACGGGGACGCGGCGTTCCCGGGCGAGGGGGTCGGAGCCGAGACCCTGAACCTGAGCCGCCTGCCCGGCTACACCACCGGCGGCACCATCCACATCATCACCAACAACCAGCTCGGGTTCACCACCGAGAGGCAAGACGCCCGCTCGACGACGTACGCGAGCGACATGGCGAAGGGTTTCGAGATCCCCGTCGTGCACGTCAACGCCGACGACCCGGAGGCCTGCATGGGCGCCGTGAGGATGGCCTACGCCTACCGCGAGAAGTTCGGCAAGGACTTCATGATCGACCTGATCGGCTACCGCCGCTACGGCCACAACGAGGGCGACGAGCCGGCGTACACCCAGCCCAAGATGTACGAGATAATCCGCGAGCACCCGACGGTGCGCGAGATCTGGGCGAGGGAGCTCGAGGAGCGGGGGATCATCGAGGCGGGCAAGGCGGACGAGCTGGTCCAGGAGACCCTCTCCAAGATGCAAGACATACAGAAGAAGCCCTCCAGCGGGATGGAAGAGGACGACATAAACGCCGACGAGCCCCACACCCCGGTCGTCGAGATACCGCAGACCTCCGTCTCCGCCGAGAGGCTGGAGGAGCTGAACGAGGCCATGCTCGAGCGTCCAGACGGCTTCACGCCGAACGACAAGCTGGAGCGGCTCTTCCGGAAGACCCGCGGCGAGCTAGACGACGAGGACGGCATAGACTGGGCGCACGCCGAGGCCCTCGCGTTCGCCTCGCTGCTCGAGGACGGCGTGCCGATCCGGCTCACCGGCCAGGACACGGTGCGGGGCACTTTCTCCCAGCGCCACGCGGCCCTCTACGACGCTCAGACCGGGGAGCGCTACGTGCCGCTGCAGAACATCCCGCAGGCGAAGGCCTCCTTCGCCGTCTACAACAGCCCGCTCTCGGAGATAGCCGTGATGGGCTTCGAGTACGGCTACTCGGTGAACGCCCACGACACCCTCACCGTCTGGGAGGCCCAGTACGGGGACTTCGCCAACGTCGCGCAGCCCATGATCGACCAGTTCATAGTCTCGGGCCAGGCGAAGTGGGGCCAGACCTCGGGGCTCGTCCTCCTCCTGCCGCACGGCTACGAAGGCCAGGGGCCTGAGCACTCGAGCGCCCGCCTGGAGCGCTTCTTGCAGCTCGCCGCGAACGAGAGCGTCAGGGTGGCGAACCTCACCACGGCGGCCCAGTACTTCCACCTGCTGCGCGCCCAGGCCGTTCTCAGGGACGACCAGCGGCCGCTGATCATAATGGCCCCGAAGAGCCTGCTCAGGAACCCGATGGCCGCCTCCAGGGTAGAGGACTTCACCGACGGCGAGTTCCTCCCCGTGCTCGATGACGAGGAGGCCAGGGACAGGGCCGACGCGGTCGAGCGCCTGATCCTGTGCTCCGGCAAGATATACATGGAGCTGGCCAACAGCGACCTCAAGGAGGAGGCCGTGGATACCGCGTTGGGCCGCCTGGAGCTCCTCTACCCGTTCCCGGAAGAAAGGGTGCGGGAGGTTCTCGGGGGCTACCCGAACCTGCGCGAGATCCTCTGGGTCCAGGAGGAGCCCAAGAACATGGGCGCGTGGTCCTTCGTGGAGCCTCGCCTCAGGGAGTTGACCGGAGGAGAGCTGCCCGTTCGGTACGTCGGCAAGCCTGCCCGTCCCAGCCCAGCCCAGGGGTCGGCGAGCTTCCACAAAGAGGAGCACGCTGGCATCGTCCGGGCGGCGTTCGAGAGCGTCGATGGCGACCTGGAGCAGGCCGAAGCGGCCGCGCAGATGTCCCAGAGCCGCGCCCCCGGCCCGAGCGACTGAGCCCCGGGTGGAGATCCTAGAGAAAGAGGTGTGGTAGGTGGCGGTTGAGATAAATGTCCCGGAGCTTGGAGAATCCGTAGCCGACGCGACGGTCGGGCGCTGGCTCAAGCAGGAGGGCGAGGCCGTGAAGTCCGGCGATCCCCTCGTCGAGCTCGAGACCGACAAGATCAACTTCGAGGTCGAGGCCGAGCAGGACGGCGTGCTGGAGTCCATCTCCAAGGGCGAGGGCGAGACCGTCGGCGTCGGCGATGTGATCGGGACCATCGGCGAGGGCGACGGCAGCGAAGCCCCCGACGAGGAACCCGAGGACGAGTCTCAGGAAGAGCCCGAAGAGGAACCCGAGGGGGATGCTCCGCAGGAGCAGGCGGAGGCCGAACAGCCCGAGCCGGAGGCCAGTGAAGAAGGGGCCGTCGACGAAGAGGCGGACGGCCACAGGGAGACCGAGAACGGGGTTAGGGCCTCGCCCTCGGTCAGGAAGCTGGCCCAGGAGTACGAGATCGAGCTAGGCGAGGTCTCCGGCAGCGGCTCGGGCGGGCGGGTCACGCGCGAGGACGTGGAGCGTTTGATCCGCGAGCAGAGCAGCGGCGCCCCAGCGCGCGAGGCCGAACAGCCGGCGCCTGAGGAGAACGGCCGGCGCGAGGAGCAGCCGGCCCCGGCGGCCGAGGACGGCCGCGAGGAGCGGGTGCGCCTCTCGCGCCGCAGGCTCACGATCGCCCAGCGCCTCGTCGAGTCGCAGCAGAACTCGGCCATGCTCACCACCTTCAACGAGGCGGACATGAGCGCCGTCATGGAGCTGCGGAGGCGGCGCAAGGACGAGTTCCAGGAGCGCACGGGCGCGCGCCTCGGGTTCATGAGCTTCTTCACCAAGGCCGCCGTGGCGGCGCTCAAGGCGTTCCCCAAGGTCAACGCGGAGCTGTCCGACAACGAGCTGGTGCTCAAGCACTACTACGACATCGGGGTGGCGGTCAGCACGGACGAAGGCCTCGTCGTGCCCGTCGTGCGCGACGCCGACCGCAAGAACTTCGCCGAGATAGAGGGCACCATCGCGGACCTCGCGACCAAGGCGCGCGACGGCAAGCTCACGCTAGAGGACCTGCGCGGCGGTACGTTCACCATCACCAACGGCGGCATCTTCGGCTCGCTGGTGTCGACCCCGATACTGACCCTGCCGCAGGTGGCCATCCTGGGGATGCACAAGATCCAGGAGCGCCCCGTCGTCGTGGACGGCGAGATACAGGTCCGTCCCATGATGTACCTGGCCCTCTCTTACGACCACCGCGTCATCGACGGCGCCGAGGCCGTGAGCTTCCTCGTGCGCATAAAGGAGATGATCGAAGACCCCGAGTCCCTCCTGCTGGAGGGATAGTACGGGGCCTCTAGGCGATGGGTTCCACCCGCAAACCGTTCCGGGAGGTTTGTCTTGGTTACAATGACCTCCGGAAAGGAAGCCATCTTCTGGAGGGTCATGGATCTCCGTTCGGTGCAGAAGCCATTGAAGGAGAAGTATCGCGACGAGCCAGGCTCCTCACGCATCACGCTCGCCGCGAAGGCCAGCCAGCAGGATACCCCGGTGGCTTGCTCCGTGGACATAGGCCGCGCCATCTACGAGGCCCAGGCCCACGCTGGCGTCGGGGGTGCTGGCACCGCCGCCTGCTCGGGCGACCTTCTTCTAGGGGCGCTCGCGGCTTGCGCCCAGGTGACGTGCCAGATGGTCGCCGAGGCGATGGGGATAGAGACGCGGCGCATCGAGGTCGAGGTCGAGGGTGACCTGGACCTGGCCGGCACGCTCGGCATCTCCAGGGACGCGGCCGTCGGCTTCGAGCGCATCCGGACCACCTTCGACATCGACGCGCCCGGAGCCACTGAGGAGCAGCTCGAGAACCTGCGGCGCAAGACGGAGCAGTACTGCGTCGTCTTCCAGACGCTCACCCACTCGCCGGAGCTGAAGACGGAGTGGGCCTAGCAGCCTAGACCAGATCGCGGGGATTGTCAGCGTCGCGCATCCTGCGGATGGTGACCTCCGGGAGCTCGTCGACCTCGACGGGCTCGAGGCTGGCTACCCGTTCGGGCCACTCCTTCGTGGTCGGCTTCGCGGCCACCTGCTCTATCTCCGAGAGCAGGTAGCCTGAGAGGGTCATGCCCATCTGAGCGGCGCGATCCTTCAATGCCCGGTGCAGATCTTCGGGGACGTTACGGATCTGGATCGTCTGCGGCATGCCTGAGAAGTTGCCAAACGTTTCTGACATGTGATCGGCATGATCCTCCGAACGAGCCTCGCCTTGTCGAAGGATAAGGCGTGTCGTACTCTGGCTTCTCGGATGGAGTATTCGATGAGCGAACGGGAGCGTTTGTGACCGGCGAGAACGGTCTCGTCGAGCGGTTGCTCGCGGGCGACAGGCGGGCTTTGGCGCGTGTGATCTCCAGGATAGAGCGCGGCGACCCGGAGACGCAAGAGATCGTGGCCGCCATGTACCCGAAGACGGGCGGGGCATGGAGCATCGGCTTCACGGGACCGCCCGGTGTGGGAAAGAGCAGCATCATCGCGAAGCTCATCGAGCTCTACCGCGCGGAAGACAAGAGGATCGGGGTGGTCTCGGTCGACCCGTCGAGCCCTTTTACCAGGGGCGCCATACTCGGGGACCGCATCCGGCTCTCTGACCACTTCCTGGATTCTGGCGTCTTTATCCGCTCGATGGGAACCAGGGGACACCTTGGGGGGCTCGCCGGGTCATCGAGGCTCGCCGCCCTCGCGATGGAGGCCTCGGGGATCGACGTCGTGCTCTACGAGACGGTGGGCGTGGGGCAGGGCGAGGTCGAGGTCGCCTCGGCGGCCGACACCGTGGTGCTGGCTTTGCAGCCCGGGGCGGGGGACGCGGTGCAGGCGCTCAAGGCCGGGGTCATGGAGATCGCCGACATCTTCTGCATAAACAAGGCAGACCACCCGCAGGCCAAGGGCGCGGCGAATGAGGTGCGCTCCATCCTGGACATCGGGCAGGAGCTCGACCCGCAGCCGTGGTTCCCCCCGATCCTCATGACCCGCGGCGACACCGGGGAGGGCGTCGAGGAGCTGAAAGAGACCATCGAGGAGCACCGCGACTACCTCGAAGAGAGCGGAAAGCTGGAGGAGAGGCGGCGCGCCTCGCTCAGGGAGTTCGTCATCTCCTGGGCCAAGCAGCGGCTCGAAGAGGAGATGCAGGAGCGCCTCGCAAAAGAAGACGACGATCTCATGGAGAAGGTATACGGCAGGGAGCTGGATCCCATCTCGGCTTCTGAGAAACTCTTCCGGGAGGTGTGATCGCGAATCCGGGTCAACGCGTTCGAAAACAGTAGGCCCCACCCTGGTAGAGACGTCCCGCCGGCACGTCTCTACGGACCAATGCACCGTATCCTCACCGAGCATAGATCAACCGGAAACCCTGTGAGGCCCTCAATACCGTGACCCCGCAACGCATCGTCAGCCTGGTGCCCAGCCTTACCGAGGCCCTTTTCGCCTTCGGGGTGGGGGAGAGGGTCGTCGGCCGCACCCGCTACTGCCTGTGGCCTGCCCGCGCGGTTGGGAAGGTGCCGACCGTAGGAGGAACCAAGAAGGTAGACGTGGCCCGCCTTCTGGAGCTTGACCCCGACCTCGTCGTCGCTGTGAAGGAGGAGAACAGCAGGGAGAACGTCGAGAAGGTCCAGGAAGCCGGCGTTCCCGTCTTCGTCGGCGCTCCGGAGAGCGTGGAGGGTGCCATCTGGCTCCTGCGGGAGCTGGCCAGGGCCGTCGAGGCGCCCAGGGTAGAGCCCGTTCTGGATCCCATCCAGCGCGTGTACGGCAGGTTGCGGCAGGGCGCGGCTTGTCCGGAGGCCCCGCGCGTGTTCGTGCCGATCTGGAAGAACCCCTACATGAGCGTCGGGTCGGACACCTACGCCCACGACGTGCTACAGACCTGCGGAGGCCTGAACGTGTGCGGGGGATCGACCCGCTACCCACTGGTAACGCCGGAGAAGGTAGAGGAATCGCAGCCCGACGTCGTACTGCTGCCGGACGAGCCCTACCCGTTTTGCGCCGAGGACCTCGAGGAGTTCTACGACCTCGACATCCCCGCCGCCCACGAGGACAGGATCTTCCTGGTGGACGGCAAGCTCATCACCTGGTACGGACCCCGCATGGCGAGCAGCCTCGCCCAGCTCGCAGCTTTGCTCGGTACCCGGCCTGGTTGACCGATAAAACGGGGCGCAAAGGTCACCCGACGCAAACGCATTCCCCTTCGGCGCTCGCCGTGCTCACCTGATCGGTCGGTCTCGTTACACCACCACCCTGGCCGTCGAGAACTCGGAGGTGTCGCCGGTTGAGTTCCTAGTGGCGGTTGCGGTTACGCTCTGGCCGGCGCCGACCTTGTTTTCGGGAATGAAGGTGAAGCTCCCTGTGTTGCCGTTGGCGTTGGTGCTCACGCTCTTCTGGCCTATGTACTTCTTGCCCTCGGCACCCCCCGAGGGCGGGTTGGAGTAGAAGCGGAGCCTGAAGGTCTCGTCGGGCTCGCTGTTGAGAGATCCCTTTATGGTCGTCGTTGGCCCCGAGTTCTGGGCTGAGGTGAGGTTTGGTTTGTTCTGGAGGTTGTTAGGGCCGTCGTCGGGATCGTCATCGTCGTTGGCTGTGGTGCCGAACCCGATCTCGCTCCCACCCACCAGATCGATGCCGAGCGCGTTCTCGAAGATGGAGTTGCGCGCGATGCTGTTGCCTGTGCTGGTGTCGTCGGGGTCCTGTGTGAAGTCGTTCCAGTGGCCTACAGTGACGCCGTCGCCGCTGTTGAAGGCGATGGTGTTGGCGTCTCCGGGTAGGGTGCCTCCGACCAGGTTGTCGGACGAATTGCCGTCTATCTCCACCCCGCTACCGGCGTTGGTCAAGGCGCCGGTTCCGTTTTTCTTGGTCCCGATGAGGTTGCCAAGGACCGCGTTGTCTGCGGCCTGCGAGAAGATCCCGACGCCCCCGGATCCGTTGCCGGAGATCAGGTTGCGCCCCTCGACTCTGCCGCTCCCGACGGTATTGCCGGAGGTGCCCTCGCTGTAGATGACGACGCCCCTGCCGTCGTTACCGCGGTCAAGGGTGCCCGAAGGGTCCGTGCCGATAAAGTTTCCCACCACCCTGGTGCCGTGGGCGTTGGAGCCGAAGCCACCGACGTCGATGCCGTTGCTGCCGAAACGGTTGATCACCAACCCCTTGATCGTGCTGTTCGAGGCGCGGATTTTCAGACCCTGCTCGGTGGGTCCGGAGTCTTCTCCGTTCAGCTCTATTCTTAGCACCGCGTTTGTGCCCTGAGACAGGATGTTCTTGCTGGCCCCCGGCTGCGTGTAGCCGTCTATGGTAACCGGCCAGGTGATCTGGGGCAGCTGCGACTTCGGCTTTATCGTCTGCACCCCGCCGCCCCCGATGTCGAAGTGTATGGCATCCTTCGAGCTCGTACCGTTGGCGTCTTCGATCGCCTCGCGCAGGGTACATCCGCTGGCATTGCAGGTACCGTCGCCCGGGTCTGCTGTGTTGGTGACGGTGAAGATGGTGGCGTAGGCCGGTCCGGCCGCTACCAGCAGGCCAAAGGCCACGAGGATCGCTAGCAATAACCTCGCAGCCAGTCCCCCGCTCCCCACAGATCCATTTTCTCTTGGTGAGATCATACTCTCGCTCCTTGCCTGGTGCGGCGTCCAGCTCTGCCCGGCTACTCGACCTCCGCGGGCGCCGAGAACTCTGAGGTGTCGCCCGTGGAGTTCCTCATGGCCGTGGCGGTTATGTTCCGTCCCACAGCGACCTTGTCATCGGGCTTGAAGGTGAAGGAGACGTTGCCGTGCTGGTTGGTCGTAACGCTCTTCTGGCCGATGAAAGTCTTGCCTTCGCTGCTGCCGGATGGGTTTGAGAAGAACCGGAGCACGAACTCCTTTCCGGGCTTGCTGTTGAGGGATCCCTTTATGGTGGTCTCGTTCCCTGCGTTCTCGGCGGAGTTCAGGATGGGGAAGTTCTGCAGGTTGTTGGGACCCGTGTCCGCGTCGTCGGGATCGTTGGGGGTGGGGCCATCCTCGGCGAGGTCTATGCCCAGGCCGTCGGGAAACAGATCTATGTTGCCGAAGATGGAGTTGCGCGCGATGATGTTGTGGTACGTAAAGGTCTCGCAGCAGACCGTAACACCATCGCCACTGTTGAAGGCGATGGTGTTGGCGGCTCCCGCGGTCCCGCCCCCGACGACGTTCCGGAACCCGCTACCCCAGATACGCACGCCGCCACCGGAGTTGCCCAGAGCGCTGGTCCCATCCTTCTCGGTGCCGATTAGGTTGCCCTCGATCTCGTTGAGGTTCGCGTTGCGGATGTAGACGCCCCTTCCGTCGTTCCCGGAGATGAGGTTGCGCGCCTGTGGCGTGGTGCCCCCGATGGTGTTGTCGTCCCCGCCGCTGCCGAACACGAACACGCCGCTTCCGGAATTGCCTCGATCCACGGTGCCGGAGGGGTCGGTGCCGATGAAGTTGCCTTCTACCCGGGTTCTCTGCAGTGGGACATCCGGATCGGCGGGGCTGCTGCCGACTTTGACGCCTTCGTCGAAGCGGTTGATCACCAGCCCCCTGATCACGCTGTCAGTCGCGCTTATGCTCAACCCATCCGCCGAGATCCCCGCGTTCTCGCCGTTGAGCTGGATCTTGAGCTTCGCGTTGGTGCCCTTCTTCAGGTTGTTATCGCTGGCCCCCGGCTGCGTGTAGCCGTCTATGGTAACGGGGTCGGTTATGGTCGGCAGCTCCGAGTCGGGCTTTATGGTCTTGACCCCGGTTCCGCCGGGGATGCCGAAGCGTATGGCGTCCTTTTCGGGGCTGTCGTTTGCCGCGTCGATCGCCTCGCGCAGGGTGCATCCGCTGGCGTTGCAGATGCCGTTGCCGTCGTCGGCGGTGGTGTCGACGACGTAGAGGATGGGGAGGGCGTGGGCGGACCTCTCGGTGAGCGAACCCGCGACCAGAAGCGCCGCGAACAGAAAGCCCAAAGCCAGGACCCCTCTCCCCACGGATCTCTTTTCCTCTGACGAGATGATCATTGCTGTGCCCATTCCTTTCTTCGGGGGCAAACGATCCAGACTCCGCCCCACAGCTTGGGCGGTCATCTCTGCCCGGCTACTCGACCTCCTCTGATCCGGAGAACTCGGAGGTGTTGTCCGTGGTGGTACCCGTGGCCGTGGCGGTTATGTTCTGATTCCCGCCGACCTTGTTTTCGGGAATGAAGGTGAAGCTCCCGGTGTCACCGCTAGCGTTGGTGGTCACGTTCTTGGCTCCAATGTACTTTTTGCCCTCGTTGCCCGAAGGGTTGGAGAAGAAGCGGATCCTGAAGGTCCTGTTGGGGACGCTGTTGAGGGATCCCTTCACGGTGGTCGCGGTCGCGGAGTTCTCGGCCGAGGTGAGGTTTGGCTTGTTCTGGAGGTTGTTGGGGCCGGTATCAGGGTCGTCGGGGTCGTTGGGGGTCGCGCCGTCGTCATCCAGGTTTATGCCTAGCCCGTCGTTCTCGAAGATGGAGTTGCGCAGGATGCTGTTACCTGTGCTGGTGCTGTTCCAGACCTGAACACCGTCCTCATCATTGAAAGCGATGGTGTTGGCCGACGTCGAGATCGTGCCCCCGACGATGTTGTCGGTGGCGCCTCCCTGGCCGGCAAACATGTACACTCCGTCACCGGAGTTGCCCAGGGCGTCGGTCCCGTTCTTCTTGGTGCCGATGAGGTTGCCGTAGATCGCGTTTTCCCTCCCGCCGACGATCAGGACGCCCGACTTGTCGTTGCCGGAGATAAGGTTGCGCGCGGCGGATCTGCTGCCCCCGACGGTGTTGCTTGCGGTGCCAGGGTCGCTTATGAGAGCCACGCCAGCGCCATTGGCCCGGGCCGAGGTGCCGGAAGGATCGGTGCCGATGAAGTTGCCCACCACACGGTTATCCTCGGTCTCGAAACCGGGATAGCCTATGCTGATGCTGTTGCCGTCGAAGCTGTTGATCACCAGCCCCTTGATCACGCAGTCCGATGCTCCCCGGATGCGGAGCGCTTCCGACGCGACACCGGCACCGGATCCATCCAACTCGATCTTCAAGACCGCGTTTGTGCCCTGGGCCAGGTTGTTCTTGCTGGCCCCCGGCTGGGTGTAGCCGTCTATGGTCAGCTGCTCGGAGATGAACGGGAGCCTCGAGGTAGGGGAGATAGTCTTGACCCCGCCGCCAGGGATGTCGAACCTGATCGTGTCGGCGGTGGTGGCGTTAGCCTCGTTGATCGCCTCGCGCAAAGTACAGCCGCCGTTCGGGTTGCAGTCGCCGTCACCGGGATCGGCGGTGTTGTTGACCGTGAGGGTCGCGGCGTAGGCTGGCTCGGCCATAAGTACCAGACACGCGGTCATGAGAGCCGCCAACAGAAAGCCCAGGGCTCCCTCTCTCGCCCGACTCCTTGTTGCCCTTCGGAGCCAGCCGGGCCCGGTCGCCGTCGTCGTGGGTGGAAGGATCGCCCGCGGATTCATGTTTTCCTGCCTCACCTTTTGTTTGTGACATGAGGATCATAGCCGGAGGCTCTTTGCTGGCTCTTAGCTGTAGCGGTCCGTGCGTACTTAGTTTTAGGTATTTCTCGAGCCCTATCTGCGAAAGTGGCTGTTCTACCTGCGGTCTTGCTCTCTTTGTTCGCTCAGCCAGGCGACGAGCTGGGTTCGGGAGCGCAGGTCGAGCTTGGAGAGGATGTTGGAGACGTGGGTGTTGACCGTGTGCTCTGAGAGCGACAGCTCGGCGGCTATCTCGCGGCTCGTCAGCCCGTGCGCGACGAGCGTCGAGATCTCCCACTGGCGGCGAGTGAGAACGTCGGGCCGCGCGCTCGACGGATCCTGCGGCGCCTCAGAGGCCGGCGCCGCAGGCGTGTCGGGTTCCCTCGCGA
This sequence comes from uncultured Rubrobacteraceae bacterium, assembly GCA_963800975.1. GTDB lineage: Bacteria > Actinomycetota > Rubrobacteria > Rubrobacterales > Rubrobacteraceae > JALYGY01. Next base: position 110,609 of record CAWDDB010000013.1, read on the forward strand.
GGGCGTACCCGACCGCGTCTTCGGGGGACATCGCGCGTCCCTCCGCCCACGCGGCGGCGTCGAGCGTGACGGAGGACAGGTCTCTGTCGCGGTCGGCGCGTTCGCACTGGGGTACCGGGGTGCCGATGTCCCCGCGCAGGGCTTCGGCCGCGCCGAACAGGCGCGCCGCGCGGCCCAACTCCCCGCGCGCGAGCGCCGTCGCGGCCAGCGCTTCGAGCACGCTGGCGGTGCGCCACCTGTCCCCTAGCTCGTGGTGGATCCCCAGGCTCTCCTCGAGCAGCTCCTCGGCCTCCTCAAGGTCGCCCCGATGACGGGCCAGGACACCGAGCTCGTTGAGCGACCAGGCGATGCCCTCCCTGTACCCTGCTTCCCTGGACAGCGCGAGGCCTTCGTTCAGCAGCCTACTCGCCCGCTCGTGGTCGCCCTCGTGTTGGGCCGTCGCTCCCAGGTTGACGAGCGACCAGGCTATGCCTTCGGCGTCGTCCAGCCCCCTGTAGAGGGTCAGGGCCTCCGTGCACAGCGTCCGCGCTCGCCTGTAGTTCTCCTGCAACCACGCCACGAAGCCGAGGCCGTCGAGCGCGCGGGCGATGCCTTCCTCGTTGCCCAGCTTGCGCTGCAGGGCCAGGCTCTCCTCGTGGATTGCCACGGCCCTCGCGTATCGACCGCGCTCCCGCGCGATGCTCCCCAGGCTCTGCAGGGCGGAGGCGATGCCAAGCTCGTCCTCGAGCTCGCGGTAGAGCGCCAGGCTCTCCTCCAGCAGGACCGTGGCCCTGACGTAGTCGCACTGCAAAAAGGCCAGAACCCCGGCCCCGGTCAGCGCCTTCGCCCTGAGGCCTGCCGCGGAGTCGTGGGCGCGGGCGAGCGTTCCCTCCAGCCACTCGCGTCCTTCGCCGTAGTGTCCGCGCGTGTAGCAGAAGCGCCACAGGGCGCCGGCCAGCCGCAGACCGACCTCGGGATCCCCGTCCTCCTCGAGCGACCAGGCTATCGCCGCCCGCAGGTTGCCGTACTCGTTCTCGAGCCGGTCCAGCCACGCTGCCTGCTGCGCCCCGGTTAGGTCTGGCTCGGCCCCCTCGGCGAGGCCCATGAAGTAGTCCGCGTGGCGTCGCCTGGCCTCGGGAGCCCCGCCGGACTCGCGCAGCCTCCCGACCCCGTACTGGCGCACGGGCTGCAGGAGCCGGTAGCGCACCTCGCCATCGTCGCCCATCTCCGCCATCACCAGCGATTTGTCGACGAGCCGGAAGACGAGGCCCGGGATGTCTTCCCTCTCCAGGCCGCCGCCGGAGCCCACCGCCTCGGCGGCGCCCAGGTGCCAGCCCCCCGCGAAGACCGAGAGCCGTCCGAACAGCACCCGCTCGGGCTCATCGAGCAGATCGTAGCTCCAGTCCAGCGTCCCGCGCAGCGTCTGGTGGCGGGGATCCGCCGTCCGGGCGCCGCCCGTCAGGAGCTTGAGTGGGTCCGCGAGCCGCTCCGAGATCTGCTGCACGGAGAGCACGCCCACCCGCGCGGCGGCCAGCTCGATGGCGAGGGGCATGCCGTCCAGCATCCTGCACACGTCCGCCACCGCGCCGGCGTTTCGCGGGCTCGCCACGAAGCCCGTGCGCCGGCGCCTGGCCCGCTCCACGAACAGCCGCGCCGACCCGTACCCTTCCAGCTCCCCGAGCGTGGGCTGTCGATGCGGGTCGGGCGTGGAGAGCGAGGGCACGAGCCAGGTGGTCTCCTCCGAGATGTTGAGAGCCTCCCGGCTGGTGGCCAGGACCCTGAGGCCCGGGCACGTGAGGAGTAGCTTCTCGACGAGCCTGGCGCAGGCGTCCACCAGGTGCTCGCAGTTGTCCAGCACGAGCAGCATCTCCTTGCCCTTCGAGGCGTCCACCAGCGCGGATGCGAGCGGCCGTCCCGGCTGCTCGCGCACCCCCAGGGCACCCGCCACCGCCTGCGGCACCAGCGCGTCCTCGGAGACCGGGCCAAGCTCCACCAGCCACACCCCGTCCGGGTATGCCCCGACCAGCTCCCTCGCCACCTCCAGCGCGAGCCGTGTCTTGCCGCAGCCGCCGGCGCCGGTGAGCGTGAGCAGCCCCGTCATCGACAGAAGACGCCTGACCTCCAGCATCTCGCGCTCCCGCCCGACGAAGCTGGTGCGCGAGACGGGAAGGTTGTGCCGACGTTCGTCCCGAGACCGCACCGCCGGACCATTCCCGGGGCTCGTGACCGACACCCCGAATCGCCCGGCCAGGATCTCCTGGTGCAGGCGCCGGCTAGCCTCGCCCGGCTCGATTCCCAGGTCGCGCGAGAGGGCGGCCCTGAGCCGCTCGTGCTGCTTTAGCGCCTCTTCCCGTCGTCCGGAGAGGGCGTGCAGCCTCATCAGGCCGAAGTTTGCCTCCTCGTGCGTCGGCTCGTTGCTCACCGCCCGCTGCAGCGCCTCGATCGCCGGCCCGTATTCCTCCCGCTCTTCGTGCAGCCCGGCCAGCTCGACGAGGAGCGCCTGTTGCATCGTCCGCAACCCCTCCCTACGTTCGTCGGCCCAGCTCTCGTACCTGTCCTGGGGCAGTAGCTCCCCGGCGTGCAGCTCGATCGCCGCCCTGTAGGCGGCCGGCTCCCGCAGACGACGGGCGGCCCGCGCCGCCTCCGAGAAGGAACCGACGTCGACCCAGAGCGAGGCGTCCGGACACAGCGTGAGCAGAGCACCCTGTAGGCGCAGGTAGTGGGAGGAGTAGGCCGGGTCCGGCTCCAGGGTCCGGCGGGCGATGTGGAGGGCGTGGTGCAGGTCGTTGGCCGCTGCCCTCGCGTCCAGATCTGGCCACAGCAGATCCATGAGCCGCTCCCGGTGCATCCGGTGCCCCGGCTCCAGGGCGAGCAGCTTCACCAGGCTTGCCGCCTTCCTGAGCCGCCACTCGTCCTCCGCGATGGAGCGATCGCCCACCGATACCCAGAAGCCGCCGAGCAGCCGTATCCGCACGGCCTCGGGCTTCCTGATTCGCGCTGCTTGGCGCGGCCGCGACATCATCCGGGTCCCTCTTCTTCGGGTGGGATTCCGAACCCTATTAGTAGCGCAGAGCTACAAGATGTGCAAACGTGGGCATCGGGTTCCGGGCAATGGGTCCCCGTGCCCGATACCTGGAGTGGCGCCGGTTCTCGTCCGGGCAGCCACTCCTTCGCGCAACCGTCGGTCTTCACACCTCAGAGACGCCGGTGCATGACGTGGAGGCCGACGCGGCCGAGCGTGGGATGCTCGAAAGCTTCTGGAACGGTCCCGACGATGCGGAACCCGAGCGCCTGCCAGAGCCGCACGGCGGCGCGGTTGGATTGCACGACGGCGTTGAACTGCATCGCGGCGTATCCTTGCTCGCGCGCCCAGGAGAGCGCGTGCTCGCCGAGCGCCCGCCCGACGCCCCGGCCCCGAGCTTCGATGGCGACCATGAAGCTCGCGGTCGCGACGTGCGAGCCCGGACCGGGACGGTTTGGTCCCATGTGCGCCGTCCCAAGCACCCGCTCGCCGCCCGAGGCCACGACGGTGCGGCCGGGAGGAGCCAGTACCCACACGTCCCTGGCCTCCTCCGAAGACCACGCGGGGTCGTAAGGGAAGGTGTCGCCGGCGGCGACGATCTCCCCGAAGATGGGCCAGACCGACGGCCAGTCGGCGTCGACGTACTCACGGATTCGCACCGCAACACCATAGTGGGAGTCCCGAGCCGGGGTCAAAGGAGAACGGACACCCGGACGGTCCGTCGTGCCCCGAGCGCGTTGCCGGCTCTGTTTGCCGGGTCCCGGGATCATTCGTCGCCGACGGCGTCTTCGGGCTCCCGCCGCAGGTCCACGGCCACGGGCAAGGCGGTCCTGCGCCAGCCGGAGAGGCTCCCCGGGTTCGTCTCGTACTTCTCTACAAGGAGCCGCCTGGCCAGCTCGTCCTCATCCGGGTCCTCGACGATGCGGGCCCTGGCGACGAGGGCATCTCCGGCGACGCGGACCGTGACCTCGGGGGTGCGGCGCAGGTTTTGCACCCAGTCCGATCCGTGGTTGTCCGAGAGCATGTAGAGCGTCCCGCCTTCGATGGCGAACCAGATCTCGATCTCGTGCGGCCGGCCCGTCACCCTGCCCGTGGTCGTCAGGTAGCAGAACGCCTCGCCGTCGTAGCGGTCAGCTATCAGGCTTCGTCCTTTTGCGGCGGGGGAGGAGGGTCAGGATCCTCGAGTACCATGCGCCAATCGCCGATGGCTGACAGCTCTCTAGACCTTCTCCCGCTGTCTCAGCTCGACGCGCCGGATCTTGCCGCTCGTGGTCTTTGGCAGCTCGTCGACGAACTCTATCCGCCTGGGGTACTTGTACGGGGCGGTCTGGGCTTTGCAGAAGTCCTGTATCTCGCGCGCTAGGTCGTCCGAGGGCTCGTAGTCCGCGCCGAGGACGACGAAGGCCTTGACGACGCTGCCCCGGTCTTCGTCGGGGGCGGGCACCACCGCGCTCTCCACGACGGCCTGGTGCTCTATAAGGACGCTCTCTATCTCGAAAGGCCCGATGCGGTAGCCGGCCGAGAGGATGACGTCGTCCGAGCGGCCAACGAACCAGAGGTAGCCGTCCTCGTCCCTGTAAGCCCTGTCCCCGGTCAGGTAGTTGCCGTCCCGGAAGACCGCCTCCGTCTCGTCCGGCTGGCCCCAGTACTCCTTGAAGAGCGGGGGTATGCGACTCGCGAGCGCGATGTCGCCCGGCTCGTCGGGCCCGCACTCGTTGCCTTCGGCGTCCAGGATCCGCACCTCGCAGCCTGGGGAGGGCTTGCCCATCGAGCCGGGGCGCACCTCCAGGCCGGGGAAGTTGGCGACTATGAGGGTGTTCTCGGTCTGGCCGTAGCCGTCGTAGATCGTGACGCCGTGCAGATCCTTCCAGCGCTCGATAACGGGCGGGTTGAGGGGCTCGCCCGCGGAGACGGCGTGCCTGAGCTTCGAGACGTCGGCCCCCTCGAGCTCCGGGGTCTTGGCCAGCAGGCGGTACTCGGTCGGGGCCTGGCAGAGGACCGTTATACCGTACCGCTCGATCAGGCCTAGCCGTTCTGCCGGGTCGAACCCGCCCTCGTGGAAGAAGATCTCCGTGCCGAAGCTCCACGGTCCGAGGAACACGTTCCAGATGCTCTTGGCCCAACCCGTCCCGGAGGTGCACCAGAGCCGGTCTCCCTCCTGGAGGTCCAACCAGTAACGCGCCTGCATCCGCTTGGCGTGGGTGTAGCCGTGGGTGTGCAGAACCCCCTTGGGGTGCTTCGTGGTCCCCGACGTGTAGAGGATAAAGGAGCCATCGTCTGAGGACGTGTCCTCGGCGGTGAAGTCCCCCGGGGCCTCCTCGACCAGCCTCTCGAACGGCTCCCAGCCCTCTCTGTCCTCGCCCACGGAGACGAAGTGCCTGAGGCTCGGGGCGTCAGCGCGCATCTTCTCGACCTCCCCGATGCCTTCGGGGCCCGAGATCATCGCCACCGAGCCGGAGTGCTCGGCCCTGAACCTCAGGTCGTCGGAGCGGAGCTGCGGGGCGCAGGGGATCGCGATCGCGCCGAGCTTGAGTAGGCCGGTGAGAGTGGCGTGCCACTCGGGGACCTTGCCGAGAAGCACCATCACCCTGTCGCCGCGGCCCACGCCCATCTCGCGCGCGGCGCTTGCGAACCGGTCGGAGAGCCTAGAGAAGTCTCCGAAGGTTATCCGGCGCTCCTCGCCGTCGTCTCCGAGCCAAATCATGGCGGCCCTGTCTTCGCCCCAATCGTCCACCACGTCGCGTCCGAAGTTGAACCTCTCTGGCGTCTCCCAGGCAAACCGCTCGTAGGTGGTCGCGTAGTCGCCGATATTGGACACGGTTCCTCCTTGCTCCTCTTCCCAGCGAAGCTTCCCTTACGCCGTATCTTACCCGGATGTGGAGTGGTCGACGCTCTGGGCGAGGCAGGACGCTCTATCCGGGGCGGGGACGCTAACTCACGCGAGGCTCCTCGGTCTGCGCGGACCGGGGCGGGCCTCCGGCCACGAGAAAAGACGCCAGGACGCCGAGCACGGACACGACGAGGCACAGCAGCATCGCGCCGTCGAGGGCGTACACGAACGCCTCGCTAACCACGCGCTCGACCCTGTCCGCAACCTCGGGGGCCAGTTTGCCAAGCGACCTCTCCGCGGCCTGCGACCCCGAGAGCAGGCCCCGCACCTCCGCGCGGTCCGAGGAATCGAGGTCGGCGCCGGCAGCCGCTAGCACACTCGTCAGCCTGGCGTTCTCCAGCGCCTTGAACAGCGCGCCCGTGACCGCCACGCCGAAGACGGCGCCCATCAGCCGGACCATCGACAGAATCCCAGACGCGGCGCCTGCCTTGTTCTCGGGGATGACCGCCATGCCGCCGGTCGTCGAGACCGTGTAGGCGAACGCCTGGCCGGCGCCCGCGACCGCGAGCGCCGCGATCAGGGTCGCGGAGAGCCCGCTCGATGGCGTGGTAAGGGCCAGCAGGAGGAAGGCCACGGCGCTCGTCGCCATACCCACTGCCATAGGCAGGCGGAAACCGATGGCTCCCGCCACCGGACCGGCGAGGGCGTCGCAGACGGTGAGCGTGACCGTGAAGGCCAGCAGGATCAGGCCCGTGTTCAGCGGCGAGTAGCCGAGCACGTTCTGCAGGTAGAGGGGGATGAAGAAAAGGATCGCGCCGAAGCCGAAGTTCTGCGTGAACGCCACTGCGTTGGCGCCGAGATACCCGCGGTCGGCGAACAGGTTCAGGTCGAGGAGCGGGTTGCGCAGGCGCGGCTCGACGACGAAGAACACGGCTAGAAGGACCACGGAAGCCACGAGCGTGCCGATCACGACAGGCGACCCCCAGCCCAGGGTGGGGCCCTGCTGGATCGCGAACACCAGCGCGCTCAGCCCAGCCGTGATGGTGACGAGCCCGACCAGGTCGACGCTGCGTCCGGCGGATTCGTCCCTGGACTCGCGCACGGCGACCACGGTCAGAAAGATCGCGAGCAGGGTTATGGGCACGTTCACGAAAAAGAACGCGCGCCAGGACAGAGACTGGGTGAGGAACCCGCCGACCAGCGGACCGATGGCCAGCCCCACGGTACCGATGGCCGCCCAGATCCCGATCCCCCTGCTCCTTTGCTGCGGCGGGAAGGCGTTGCTGACGATCGAGAGGGACGCCGCGAAGAACGCCGAGGCACCCAGCCCCTGCACCACGCGGGCGGCGATAAGCCACGAGCCCGACTGCGCGAGCCCCGAGGCTGTCGACCCGACGACGAAGATGATCGTGCCGATAAGCAGTACCCTGCGTCGGCCGAAGATGTCGGCCAGGCGCCCGGCGGCGACCGTCGGGGCGGCGAAGGCCAGCAGGTACGCGTTTATCGTCCACTGCAGGCCCGTGGTCGAGGTGTCGAGGTCCCGGCCGATGGTCGGCAGCGCCACAACCAGACCGTTGAAGTCGATGGTGATTAGGAGGGTTGTCAGGGCCATCGCCGCGACGGTCCACCACCTGCGGTTGCGGTCGTTGATCAGCGCCATGATGCTCCTCGTCGGCCCGCGGACACCCCATTCTAGGGGCGTCCGGCGCTCTCGCGCCGACTAGAGCAAATGCGGCGCCTCCCTTGGGCTACACTGATGGCAACCAGTAACGAGATGGGAGAAGAATTGGTGGAACGAGCGGTTGTCTTGGGAGCGGCGCGGACGCCATTCGGGAAGTTCGGCGGGGCATTGTCTCCCCTGTCTGCGCCCGAGCTGGGCGGGACGGCGATCCGGGAGGCGGTGGACCGGTCCGGCGTCGAGGACGAGGAGCTGGGGCACTCCATCTTCGGCCTCGTCGTGCAGGCCGGGGTGGGTCAGATCCCCTCCCGCCAGGCCAACTTCCACGCGGGGCTGCCCTTCTCGCTGACGACCGAGACTATCAACCAGGTTTGCGCCTCTGGCCTGAGGAGCGCGACGCTCGCCGAGACCCTGATCCGCTGCGGCGACTTCGAGGTAGTCCTCGCCGGCGGGATGGAGAGCATGTCCAATGCCCCTTACCTGCTACCGAAAGCCAGGTGGGGCATGCGCATGGGCGACGCGCCGGCCGTGGACGCTATGATGCACGACGGCCTCCTCGATGCCTTCGAGCACGTCAACATGATCCGGTTCGGCACGGACGGGGCAACGAAGTTCGACATCTCGCGCGAAGAGCAGGACGAGTGGGCGCTGCGGAGCCAACAGCGAGCCGCCGCCGCGACCGACGAAGGCAGGCTCGCCGAGGAGATCGTGGGCGTCAAGGTGCCGGGGAGAAGAGGAGAGACGGCCTTCGTGGACGCCGACGAGCCGATCCGGCGCGACACCACCCTGGAGAAGCTGGCCTCGCTCGAGCCACTGGACGAGGGCGGCACCGTGACCGCAGGAAACGCGCCGGGCGTCACGGACGGGGCAGGGGCTCTGGTGCTCGCGAGCGAGTCCTTCGCGGAGAGGCGGGGCCTAGATCCCCTCGGAACCATCGTCGCGCACGCCAAGGTGGCAGAGGAGCCGCCGAACCTGCTTACGGTGCCGGGCAACTCGGGCAGGCTCGCCCTGGAGAAAGCCGGGTGGAGCGCCAAAGACCTCGACCTCGTGGAGATCAACGAGGCGTTCGCTGGGGTCGCGATCCGCTCGACGCGCATCCTCGGGGTGGACCCGGAGATCGTGAACGTCAACGGAGGCGCTCTGGCGCTCGGGCACCCGATAGGCGCCTCCGGCGCCCGCATTCTCGCGACGCTCATCTACGAGTTGAGGCGCAGGGGCGGCGGCAGGGGGCTCGCGGCGATCTGCTCCGGCGGTGGCCAGGGCGACGCGGTGCTGGTGGAGGTATGAGCGAGGACGCACGGGGGGCGCAGGACAACCCCGGAGTGGTCGCGCCGCCGCCCCTGATCTACGCCGGCACCCTGGCCGCGGGCTTGATCTCGAACGCCCTGTTCCGGGTTCCGTTCCTGCCGCGCGGGGTCGGAAGGCTTATCGGGTTACCCCTGGTCCTGGGTGGGCTCGCGGTCGGGCTGCTCGGCGTCCGCGAGATGAAACGCGCGGGAACCAACGTGGACCCCAGGGAACCCACGACCGCCATCGTCACCGGGGGGCCATACCGGTTTACGCGCAACCCGCTCTACCTCAGCATGACGCTGATGTACGGCGGTATCACCGCCATCGCGAACGCGTTGCCAGCCGCGATCCTGCTCCCGGTCGCCCTTGCCGTGATGCGGCGCGGCGTGATCGAACGCGAGGAGCGTTACCTGGAGGGCAAGTTCGGCGACGAGTATCTGGATTACAAGGCCCAGGTCAGGCGGTGGCTTTGAGCTCCGGAGAGGCAAAGCTGCCCCAGGGGGTCACCTCCGCAACCGTGGAGACGCCCCGGCTCGCGACGCACGTTCTGCAGAGCGGACCCGAAGGCGGTGTCCCGGTAGTCCTCGTTCACGGCAACGTCACCTCGTCGCGCTTCTTCGACGAGACGCTGGCCGCGCTGCCCGCCCGCTACCGCGGGATCGCCCCCGACCTCAGGGGTTTCGGGGGCTCCGAGGCGAGACCGCTCGACGCCACGCGCGGCCTCGCCGATTTCTCCGATGACCTCCGGGCGCTGGTAGAGGTTCTGGGGCTCGGAAGTGTCCACCTCGTGGGGTGGTCTACGAGCGGAACGGTCGCAATGCGGTACGCGATCGACCACCCTGACGCGGTCGCTTCGGTGGCCCTGATCGATCCGATGTCTCCGTTCGGGTTCGGCGGGACGAGGGACGAGGCCGGGAACCCTTGCTGGCCGGATCACGCGGGCTCGGGCGGCGGGACGGCCAACCCCGAGTTCGTGCAACGTCTCGCGGAGGGCGACCGGGGTGAGGACGACCCCAACTCCCCGCGCAACGTGATGAACGCCTTCTACTTCAAGCCGCCGTTCAGGGTATCGCCCGGGCGCGAGGAAGCCTACCTGTCGTCGATGCTTTCGACGCGGGTCGGCGAAGACAACTACCCCGGGGACGCGATGGCCTCGGAGAACTGGCCCACCACGGCTCCCGGCGCGAGGGGCATGAACAACGCCATCTCCCCGAGGTTCTGCGACCTCGGCGCGTTCGCCCGGGTGCGGCCCAAGCCCGACGTGCTCTGGGTGCGCGGCGAAGACGACTCCATCGTCTCGGATACCTCGCTTCTCGACTTCGGGTTTCTCGGGCGCCTCGGCGCGATCCCCGACTGGCCGGGGGAGGAAGTCTACCCGCCGCAGCCGATGGTGTCCCAGGTCAGGGCGCTGCTCGAAGAGTACGCGGCGGACGGCGGACGCTACCGTGAAGAAGCGATCCCCGACTGCGGGCACTCCCCGCACGTCGAGAGGCCGGAGGAGTTCCGCCGGCTCCTCCTGGGATTTCTGGACACGCAATCCGGAGGAGGCCAACCGTGACGAACAGAGAAGACGGCCTGCTGCCCCACGGCGACGCCTTCCCCGAGGTCGAGGAGAGCGCGTGGGTCGCGCCGGGGGCGCGCGTGATCGGGGACGTCCGCCTGGCGGAGGAGTCGAGCGTCTGGTACGGCGCCGTGATACGCGGCGACACGGAGCCGATCCGGATCGGGGCCCGCACCAACATCCAGGACGGGTGCGTGGTGCACGCGGACCCCGGCTACCCAGCCCTCGTCGGCGACGACTGCGTGGTCGGCCACAACGCGATCGTGCACGGGTGCGAGATCGAAGACGGCTGCCTCGTCGGCATGGGCGCGACCATCCTGAACGGCGCGAAGATCGGGGCGGGTTCCATCGTCGCCGCCAGTGCCCTTGTCCCCGAAGGCAGGGAGTACCCGCCCCGCAGCCTCATCGTCGGCATACCGGCCAAGGCCGTCAAAGAGCTGACGGACGAGCAGGCAGAGGACATTGCCCACGGCGTGCGAGAGTACGTGGAGCGCGCCGCGGCCCACAGGGCGTCACTGGATCGTCCCGAATAGCCCCGCAGAGGAACACAGTAGAAGATCCGGATGCCACCCCCTGAATGGGAGACCGGCGCGGCGGGCTCTCAAAGACGGCCGTAGTAGACCTCGGTGTCGTATTCGACGGTGACCTTGCCGCCTATCTGATGCTCGTCGAAGATTCTCTGGGCCTGCAGGAGCATCTCTTCCGCGCCAGGCTCACCGCGCGCGGGGACGTAGGAGACCGAGAGCAGCCTCCCATGCAGGCCGTCGAGGTCGAGCACCTGCTCGTTGTCGAAGGTCGCCCTCTCGAAGGAGCCCGGACCGAAGAGGGACTGCGCCATCTCGGCGTCCTGGCGCCAGATCTCGATCTCCCCGCGATCCGTCCTGTACTCGTGGAGCAACCGCTCGTAGGCTTCTAGGAACGGCGTCGCGTCCTTGCGGCGCAGGTTCCAGACGAGGGCCGCCCAGCCTCCAGGTCCGAGGACGCGCGCGAACTCGAGGCGAGACCGCCCGGCGTCGAACCAGTGGAACGCCTGTCCGGCGACGACGAAACCGGCGGCGTCGTCGGGGAGGCCGGTTGCCTCGGCCGTCCCGGCGACGCTCGTGAAGCGCGGCTGGTCGCGCAGGAGGTCTTCGGCGGCTGCCCGCATCTCCGGGTTGGGCTCGACGCCGAAGACGCGGTTGCCGTTCTCGAGGAAGAGCCTGCTCAGGATGCCGGTTCCCGAACCCACGTCGGCGACGACGGAGTCGCCCGTGAGGCCGCATTCCGTGCGGAGCAGATCCAGGACCGCCCGCGGGTAGGAGGGCCGGTACCTCACGTAGTTATCTACCCTGCCGGTGAAGCGGCGCGTGTGGTCGGTCATCGGTCTTCGAGAGCGCCACGGTCGACGAGGTCTTTACCTCGTTTCTGCAACGTGATCGCCTCCTCGACTACCTCGCGGGTGCTTGCTCTTCCGCCGGTGCGGCGGACGCTATGAGGTTCCGGATCTCGCGCAGCGCCACCGAGAGCGTGGCCAGACCGAAGGCGCCGCTGGAGTTTATGTCGGTGAGCACCTGCAGGGTGCGGTCCACCTGGGTGCGGTTTCTATCCATCCAGGCGTCGATGCGTTCCCCGGCTGGCAGCTCCGCGTCGGTGCCTCGCACTATCTCGGCGGTAAGCTCGGCCTGCTGACCGTAGAGGTCGTCACGCAGCGCCGCCCTGGCGAGCGCCTGCCAGCGGTTCTCGCGCGGGAGCGCTTCGACGTGGCCGCGCAGCCAGTGCAGCCTCAGCCGGTCGCCAAGGGCGAAGTAGACGGCCGCCACCTCTTGCATTGGCTCCTCCGTGGCCGAGGCGATGTCTACTATGTCGAGCTCCGAGAACATCGCGCCGAGGAGCGCCACGCGCTTCGCCACCTCGGGCGGGACGTTGGCCTCGTCGAGCTGCGCGGCGGCGCGGTCCACGATCTCCCTGTCGCCATCGAGCAGGAACTCGGGGAGGCGCCTGGTGAGCTCGGAGAGACCCTCCGAGAAGTGCGAGACCGTATCGGAGATGTCGAGCGGGGGCCGGCGGCTGTGCAGGAACCAGCGGGTGGCGCGCTCGACCAGCCTGCGCCAGTCCAGGAGCATCCTCGTCTGGGTCTGGGCGTCGATGACGTTGTCCAGGGACTCCACGTCGTCCCAGAGCGAGCGCATGTCGAAGACCTCGCAGGCCGCGGTGTAGGCCCGGGCGATCTCCGCGGGTTCGGCCCCCGTCTCCTCTCCCAGTCGGAACGCGAAGGAGGGGCCGCCGCGGTTGACCAGGTCGTTCACCACGCTCGTGGCCGTGATCTCGCGCCGCAGCCGGTGCTCACGCATCTGCTCGCCGAAGCGCTCGCGCAGGGGCGAGGGGAAGTAGCGCTCCAGCTCGTCCGCGAGGTAAGGGTCCTCCGGGAGTTCGGAGGCGAGGAGCCGCCTGTAGAGCGTGATCTTGGTGTACGAGAGCAGGATGGAGAACTCGGGGGCGGTCAGGCCCTTGCCCTGCGACTTGCGCTCGGCCAGGACCTCGTTGCTCGGGAGGAACTCCAGCTCGCGGTTGAGGCTCCCGGCCTGCTCCAGCGCCGCGATGTAGCGGACGTGCACGTCGATCATGGCGTGGGCGAGGGCGAGGGCGTTGCTTACGGCCCGCGTCTGCTCGTAGTTGTCGTGCAGGACGAGCTGGCTCACCTCCTCCGTCATCTCGACCAGGAGCTCGTTACGCTGCTTTTCTGTCATGTCGCCGTTCTCGACGACCGAGTCGAGCAGGATCTTGATGTTCACCTCGTGGTCCGAGCAGTCCACGCCGGCCGAGTTGTCTATGGCGTCCATGTAGATGCGGCCGCCGCCCAGCGCGTACTCGACGCGTCCCCGCTGGGTTAAGCCGAGGTTCCCGCCCTCGCCCACGACGCGGCACCCGAGCTCCTCGCCGTCCACCCTCACGGCGTCGTTCGCCCGGTCCCCGACCTCGGCGTCGGTCTCGTCGGAGGCCTTTACGTAGGTCCCGATGCCGCCGTTGAACAGCAGGTCGACTTTGGTCTTGAGGAGCGCCCGGATCACCTCGTTGGGGGTCAGCGTCTCGTCCTCGACGCCGAGCAGCTCCCTCGCCTCGGGGGAGAGGGGGATGGACTTGGCCGAGCGCGCGTACACGCCGCCGCCCTCGGAGATCAGGGACTCGTCGTACTCCGACCACGACGAGCGCGGCAGCTCGAAGAGCCGCTCGCGCTCCTCGAAGCTCGTCTCGGGGTCGGGATCCGGGTCGAGGAAGATGTGGAGGTGGTTGAACGCGCCCTGGAGCCTGATGTGGCGGCTGAGGAGCATGCCGTTGCCGAAGACGTCCCCGGACATGTCCCCGATGCCGGCGACCGTGAAGTCCTCGTTCTGCACGTCGACGCCGAGCTCGCGGAAGTGGCGCTTGACCGACTCCCACGCGCCCTTCGCCGTTATCGCCATCTCCTTGTGGTCGTACCCGGCCGAGCCGCCCGAGGCGAAGGCGTCGCCGAGCCAGAAGCCGTACTCGGCTGAGATGCCGTTGGCGAGGTCCGAGAAAGTGGCCGTGCCCTTGTCCGCGGCGACCACCAGGTAGGGGTCGTCCTCGTCGTAGCGCACCACGTCGGGTGGCGGCTCGACGCCGCCGCCCACGCGGTTGTCTGTCAGGTCGAGCATGCCGCGGACGAGGGTCTTGTAGCAGAACACGACCTCCTGCATGAGGGCCTCGCGGCCGCCCTCCGCGGGGGGACGCTTCACGACGAAACCGCCCTTCGCGCCGACGGGCACGATCACGGCGTTCTTCACCATCTGGGCCTTCATGAGGCCGAGGACCTCGGTTCGGAAGTCCTCGCGCCTGTCGGACCATCTGATGCCGCCGCGCGCCACCTCGCCGCCCCTGAGGTGGACGCCCTCGGCCCGCGGGGAGTAGACGAAGATCTCGAACCTGGGGCGGGGCTGCGGCAGCACGAGGATCTCGCTCGGATCGAACTTGAAAGATAGGTAGGGCTTGTTCTCGCCCTCCCGGGTCCTCTGGTAGAAGTTGGTGCGCACCGTGCACAGGGTGACGTTCAGGAAGTTCCTGAGGATGCGGTCCTCGTCCAGGCTCTCGATCTCTTCGAGCGCGTCCTCGATCTCGCCTCTCAGGCGCTCCGTCTCTTTCTCCGCCCCGGACGACCGCTCGGGGTCGAAGCGGGCCTCGAAGAGTTGCACGAGCAGCCCGGCGATGCGCGAGTTCGAGAAAAGGGCGTCCTCCATGTAGTCCTGCGAGAACGTGGTTCCCGCCTGGCGCAGGTACTTGCAGTAGGCCCTGAGGATCGTGATCTGGCGCCAGGTCAGGCGCGCGCGCAACACGAGACGGTTGAAGCCATCGTTCTCCACCGTCCCGCGCCAGGCGCGGGCGAAGGCGTCCTGGAAGATCTCCCGCACCTCGCCAGTCTGCAGCTCTCCCTCCGCCTCGTGCAGGAGGCCGAAGTCGTACACCCAGACCGGGGGGGAGCCGGTCGGCTCGATCCTGTGGGGGCGCTCGTCGACGACCTCGACGCCCATGTCCTCGAGCAGGGGCAGGATGTCCGAGAGCGAGATCTGCTCCCCCAGCCTGAAGAGCTTGAACCCGAGAAAGTTGTCCGGCTCCTCGAGCGGGTGGTAGAGGCTCATCTCTATGTCGTCCTCGGAGCCGAGGTCCTCGATCTTGTCGATATCGGAGACCGCGGTGCGGGCGAGGAAGCCGTCGCGGTAGCCCGGCGGGAAGGCGTCCTCGTACTTGCGGTAGAGCTCGGTTCCCCGCTCCTCCCCGAAATGCTCGATCAGGGCGTCGTAGAGGTTATCCGTCCACGAGCGGGTCGCCTCGGCGACGCGCTCCTCGATCTCGTTGGGGTCGTACTCAGGGATATCGCCAGGCGTCACGTAGATGATGAAGTGGAGGCGGGCTAGCACGGACTCGGAGAGCCTGACGTTGAACTCGGTGTTGTTGCCGCCGAGGGCGCGCTGCAAGATGCGCTGCATCCTCTCCCGGATCACCGTGTTGTAGCGGTCTCGCGGCACGAAGACCAGGCAGGAGAAGAACCGCCCGTAGGTGTCGCGCCGTATGAAGAGCCTGACGCGCTGGCGCTCCTGCAGGTGCAGGATGCCCATCGCGATCTCGAAGAGCTCCTCCGCGTCGATCTGGAACAGCTCGTCGCGCGGGTAGGTCTCGAGGATCTCGATGAGGTCTTTCTCGTTGTGGCTGTCCTCGGGGAAGCCCGCGCGCTCGAGCACGTAGCTGACCTTGCGGCGCACCAGGGGGATGTCGAAGGCGCTCATGCTGTAGGCCGAGAAGGCGTATAGCCCGAGGAAACGCCGCTCGCCGGTCACCTCGCCGGAGTCGTCGAAGCGCTTGACACCGACGTAGTCGAGGTAGGAAGGCCTGTGCACGGTGGAGCGCGAGTTCGCCTTGGTCAGGTTGAGGAGGTGGGCAGCGTGCGCGAGCTTGCGGACCTCGGGCGGCAGCTTGGCAAAGCTGAGCGATTCGGGCTTGCGGCTCGTCTCGCGCAGGATGCCCAGGCCCGTCCCCGGTACGGTCCTCAGGAGGTCCTCCCCGTCCTCCGTGAGCAGCTCGTACTCGCGGTAGCCCAGGAAGGTGAAGTTGTTGTCGGCTATCCACTCGAGGAAGGCCCTGGCCTCCTCGGGGTCGTCCTCCTCCACCGGGGGCCGGTCCTCTCCTATCTCCGCGACGATGTCGCGGGCCCTATCGCGCATCTCGGGCCAGTCCTCGACCGCTTTGCGGACCTGATCGAGGACGCTCGTGATGCACTCGTGCAGGTTTTCCAGGATCTCGGGCTCGGTCTGCCGGTCTATCTCCACGTGTATGATGGATTCTGAGGTGGCGTCGCCTTCGTCCTCGGGGTCGAGGACGTCGACGAGACGGCCCGCGCCGTCGCGCTTCAGCTTCATTATGGGGTGGAGCATGAGGTGGATCGCGAAGCCCTCGCGGTTTATCCTCATCCGCGTGGAGTCCACGAGGAACGGCATGTCGTCGGTGACGATCTCGAGCGCCGTGTGGGTGGACTGCCAGCCGTGCTCCTCGAAGGTCGGGTTGTACACCCTGACCTTCGCCGTGCCTGGTGTCCGTTGCTTGGCGAACGCCCACTGCCCTACGGCGGCGCCGTACAGGTCGATGGGCGAACGGTGGGCCAGGTCCTCCGGCGTGATCCAAGCGTAGTACTGGCGCACGAACTCTTCAACCAGCGGCGCCTGGTCTTCCGGCAACTGCTCCCTAACGCGAGCGACGACCTTGTCGAGAACCTCGTCCTTGACCAACATCGGTACGCTCCTCCGTCGATTCCGTGCCCCACAATGTTACCGAAAGGCACCGCCAGCCGCGCCTCTTCGTGGGCATTTTCGCGCGCGCAGAGTCCTCTGCCGTGTTAACTTTTCGTGTCACGAAGGAGGGAGTCAGGGTGCGGGCGGAGACGGAAGATTACACACTCGGGGTCGAGGAGGAGTACCAGATCATAGACCCCGAGTCCCGCGCGCTCTCGCCGCGCGCAGAGGACGTGCTGCGGCGCGTGCAGCAGACCCCCGGCGCGGACGGGATCGTGCCCGAGCTGCGCGCCTCGCAGCTGGAGGTCCTGACCCCAATCTGCCGCACCCTCGCCGAAGTACGCGCCGAGCTGCTCCGGCTGCGGCGGCACGTGATCGATGCCTCAGGGCAAGAGGGGGTCCGTATCGCGGCCGCGAGCACCCACCCGTTCTCGCACTGGCGGGAGCAGCCGATCGCGGCGGGCGACCGCAACCGGCGGATCCTGGAGCGCGAGCGCCGCATGGTCGAGGAACAGGTGGTCTTCGGCTTCCACGTGCACGTCGGTCTGGGAGACCGCGAGGCCGCCGTGATGACGATGAACCGCGCGCGCGTCTGGCTCGCGCCGCTGCTCGCGCTCTCGGCCAACTCCCCGTTCTGGATGGAGGAGGACACCGGCTACGACAGCTACCGGATGCAGATCTGGGGTTGGCTCCCGACCGCCGGACCGCCAGGCATCTTCGCCTCCCTCGCCGAGCACGACGCCACCGTCAGGGCCCTCGTCGCGACGGGCGGCGCGCTCGAGGTCTCGCAGGTCTACTGGGACATGCGCCTGCCGCAAAGCCTGAACACCGTCGAGATCCGGGTCTGCGACGTCTGCACCAGCGTGGACGAGGCCGTGATGCTGGCAGGCCTCTCCCGCGCCATCGTACGCGCCTGCCACGAAGGAGCAGAGGAGGGGAGACCGTACCCCGAGGCGCGGCCCGAGATCCTGCACGCCGCGCACTGGATCGCCTCGCGCTACGGCCTCGGCGCCGAGCTGGTCGACGTCGAGGCCGGGCAACTCGTCCCGGCACGACGGGTTATCGAGGGCCTCCTCGCCTTCGCGCGCCCGGCGCTAGAGGAGCACGGGGACTGGGAGGAGGTCTCGGCGCTGGTGGGCGAGACGCTGGATCGCGGCAACGGAGCTGGCCGCCAGCGCAGGGCATTCGAGAAGACCGGAAAGCTCGAAGACGTCGTAGATATGCTGGTCGAGGAGACGGCCCAGGGCACACGACCGACCGTCAGGTGATCCTCCACACCACGGTCACGTTCTCCTCCGCGTAGGGAGCCTCTGGTTCTATGTCCGGCAGGGGGCAGACGGTTCGGCCACCTCGTAAGAGACCGGCAGGCAACTCACGCGAACGTCCACGATCCCGTGGTCGATCGCAGTCGCCGTCGCGGCGTCGATTCGGACGGGCGCGACTAGGCGCACGAAGTGTTCACTATAATCTTCTCGAAAGGTCTGCAACGAAGGGGAGTCATGAACTTCGAACTCAGCAACGAGCAGCGGGAGATCAGGGAAAGGGCCGCGGAGTTCGCGGACCGGGAGGTGGTTCCCCACGCCGCGGAGCTGGACCGGGAGGACCGGGTCCCCTTCGAGACGCTGCAGAAGCTCTCGGAGCTCGGGTTCATGGGGTTGTGCGTGCCGGAGGAGTACGGCGGGGCGGGGTCGGACTTCCTCTCCTACTGCCTCCTGATCGAGGAGCTAAGCCGCGCCGACGCGGGCGTCGGCGTGACGCTCGCGGTGCACACGAGCGCCGGTACGCTCCCCATCGTTGCGTTCGGGAGCGAGGAGCAGAAGGCGCGGTGGGTGCCCGACCTGGCGCGCGGGACCAGGATCGGCTCCTTCGCCCTCACCGAGCGAACGACCGGGTCGGACGCCGCCGCGATACAGACCACCGCCGAGAGGGTCGACGGCGGCTACAGGCTATCGGGCCACAAGCAGTGGATCACCAACGGCAGGATAGCGGGATCCACGATCGCCTTCGCCCGCGCCCCCGAGGGACCTACGGCCTTCGTCGTCCCAATGGATGCCGAGGGCGTCTCCTTCGGCAAACACGCGAAGAAGATGGGGGTCATCTCCGCCACGACCGATGACGTGCACCTCGAAGACGTCTTCGTTCCAGAAGAAGACAGGCTGGGCGAGGAGGGCAAAGGGCTCGGGGTGGCGCTCGGGACGCTGGACTTCGGCAGGATCGGGATCGCCGCGCAGGCCCTCGGCATCGCCGAGGCCGCCTTTCGCTACGCCTCGGGATACGCCGCCGAGCGAACCACCTTCGGCAAACCGATAGGGGAGCACCAGGCCATAGCCTTCAAGCTGGCCGACATGCAGACAAAGATACGGGCCGCCCGCCTGCTAGTGCACGAGGCGGCCTGGATGAAGGACCGTGGGATGCGCGTCACCGAGGCCGGCGCCCGCGCGAAGCTCTACGCCTCGCAGGCGGCGAACGAGGTCACCTACGACGCCGTCCAGGTGCTGGGCGGCTACGGGTACATGAAGGACGAGAGCCCGGTCGAGCGCTACTACCGGGACGCCAGGGTAACGGAGATCTACGAGGGCACGAGCGAGATACAGCGGCTCGTGATCGCGCGCGGCATCCTGAAGGAGCGAACGGGATCTCCCGGCGGCGTCGAGGGCTCCCGGCCCGTCGTCGGGTAGAGAGATCCCGCGCCGCTCCCTCCTCGGCCCCGGCCTGGCCGCCCTCGGCGCCGCGATCTGGCTCGCGGTGGCCTTCGACTGGTTCCGCGGCGGACGCCGCGTGCCCATACTGCGCGAGGCGAGAGAAGGCCAGGAGCCGCCCACCCGGTACCCTCTAGTCTCGGTCGTCGTGGCCGCCAGGGACGAGGTGGAGGGCGTCGAGGAGGCCGCCCGCTCCGTCCTCTCTCAGTCCTACCCTGGCCGCCTGGAGCTGGTCGCCGTCAACGACCGCTCGACCGACGGCACGGGCGCCGTCCTGGCCCGGCTCGTCTCCGAACGGCCCGACGCCGTAAAGGTGCTCAGGGTAGACGAGCTGCCGGACGGGTGGCTTGGCAAGAACCACGCGCTCTACATTGGCGCCGAAGAGTCAGGCGGCGAGTGGCTCCTGTTCACCGACGCCGATGTACGCTTCGCCGCGGACTGCCTGGAGAACGCGGTAACCTACGCCCTGAGCGAGGGCCTCGACCATCTGGCGCTCGCCCCCGAGATCATCTCCCGAGGCGTCGCCCTGAAGAGCTTCGTGGCGGCCTTCTCCCTCGTTTTCGAGGTCACCCAGAGACCATGGCGCGCCTCCGACCCGCGGGCGCGGGAGGCCATCGGGGTCGGGGCGTTCAACCTGGTCAGGCGCGAGGCCTACGTCCGCTCGGGTACCCACAGCGCCATCCGCATGCGCCCGGATGACGATATGAGGATCGCCAGGCTCCTCAAGGATGCGGGCTTCAGGCAGGGCGTAGCCTACGGAACGGGCTCCGTGTGCGTCGAGTGGCACAAGACGGTCGCGGGCGCCGTGCGCGGCCTCGAGAAGAGCATGTTCGCCGGGACGGATTACCGGCTCCCGCTCGTCCTCTTTGCCTCGCTCGCGCTCTTCCTGACCAACGTGCTCCCCTTCGCCGGCGTGTTCCTCGCCCGTCGCGCCGTGACGCGGCTTCTCTTCGGCTCGAACGTGGGACTGGTGGTAGCGATGTACGTTCAAGGAGCGAGGCGGTCGGGCACACAACTCTCACCTCTCTACGCCACGCTGCACCCCTTCGGCATCGGTGTGTTTATCTACGCGATGCTCAGGTCCGCATACAGGGTCCTGGCCGGCGGCGGCATCGAGTGGCGCGGCACAAAGTATCCGCTGGATCTCCTGCAAGAACCGCACTAACGTCATAAACGTTGTCTGCAAACGCCGACCGCCTCGCGGTAGCTTCCGGACGTCTTTCCGCACGCCACGGCATACAGGATCGCGGACAGCGGGGATCGCGACACCTCGCAACGGATCGTTGCTACCGGCTGTGCGGGTCGTGGCGAGCGGCGGCCCCGATCGCGCGCTGCAGGGGTACCGGGGCGGGGGTAGGGGGGGCCTGGAGGACCGGGGCCGGGCGGGGATTGCTACCGCGAACTGCCGAGAACGCCCCTACTAGGCACCTCGGTGGATAGGGGCGAAGAGGGGCCGGAGCGTCGTACCCCGGCCCCCCCGTGGCCGCCTGCGTTGGGTCTGCTACCTCAGCGGCGGGAAGTCGGCGCAGGTTGCCGCCACGCGGATCTCGGTATCCCCCGTGAAGGTTACCGTCCATAGATTGTCTATGAAGAGCGTCACCACCGCGCCCCCGAACAGGGCCATCCCCTTGACCAACCACAACGCCTTCCTTGCCGCGCTCTTGAGCATTATCACTTCCGTGCCTCCTTTGTCTTCGCTTTCGCACGACCGGGGACAGCGTAGGTGACGGAGGGGGCGGGTGAATGGCAGGTTTCTGCCATTTCTCGGCGCCACCGCGGGACGAATGGCCCGTCGGACCGGGGCCACGCCGACTTCCGAGGACCCGTTGAAAGCGAAGGTGGGTGAATGAGCCTGACAGCGCACAAGAGAAGGTCGGGACTATTAGGCCATACACGATGGGTGCGAAAAAGGGTTCACCTGGCGTGCTCCACCAGCTTAGCCTCCAGGCCGATCTCCTCCACGCCCGCCAGGGCTTTGGATACCGCGCAGTCGCGCTTGGCATCCTCGGCCTTCTCCAGGAAAAGCTTCTTATCGACACCCGGGACCACGGCCTCCGTGCGCAGGTCGATCCGGGTGATGGCGTACCCCTCCCCCACGCGCCCGAAACGCACCCGAGCTTCGGTATGGATGCGCTCCGGGGAGTACCCGTCCGCAGAAAGCCTGCGCGCCAGGGACATCGAAAAGCAGCCGGCGTGCGCCGCGCCCAGCAACTCCTCGGGATTCGTGCCGGGACCCTCCTCCATGCGAGAGCGGTAGGAGTAAGCCCCTTCAAAGGCGCCGCTTCCTAGTCTCATCTTGCCTTCGCCGTCGCGAAATGTGCCGTGCCACGCGGCTTCCGCTTTGTGTATCGGCATCGGCTCCTCCTTTCATCGATGCACCCTCAGCGCCTCGCCCGCCCGTCGGGTGCCCACACAGCTTACCCCTTCCGGACCAGAAGCATTCCACACTCAGGACCTTTTGAGAACCCATTTTCCACGCATTCCGGTGAGTAATGCCGGAGGGCAGATCACCCCCTTGACAGATCGTGTTGCAGGAGCGACGATACAAATACCCCCCTAGGGTATAGATAGTGGCTTAGAGCAGGAGGGCAGGCAAGATGGAGCAGACGCACGTTCCGCGGCGCTGGACCGACGTACTGAAGCACCGCTGGCCGACCGTGCTTGGCCTCGCTGTCGCCGCGCTGACCGCCTTCGACCTGGAAGTCGACGCCGGGTTCGTCTCCTCGCTTTCGGCGCTCGTCGCGCTCATGGCGTTCGTCTACGTTGGCGCCGCGGTCCTCGACCGGCGTCGCTCCGCTTGGGGGGTGTTCCTGGCCGCGTTCGCGGTCGTGGCCCTAACTCAAGTACTCGACCTAGCGATAAACCTCCCTTTGGTTTTCCTGGTCGTCGCGCTCGCCTTCCTGGTGCTGGCGGCGGCCCGTGGGCGGTTGCGCGGACGCAGCGACCTCACCCTCGAAGCCGCCGGGATGCTCGCGTTCGGCGCGACCGCGCTGGCGGCGTACTACGTGGATCCCACGCTGGGCGGGTACCTCGTGGCCTTCGCCCTCCTCGGCCACGCCGCGTGGGACGCAATCCATTACCTCAGGGACAGGGTGGTCGCGCGTTCGTACGCGGAGTTCTGCGGAATTCTCGACCTCGTTGTGGGTGTGGCCATCCTCTGGTTCCTGGCGTAGTGGAGCTTCGCCTGAGAGTCAGAACCTGGCGCGGGGTGTTGCACGGAGGGCGGGCCCGGTCGTGGATGCAAGCTTCCGAGAACACCTGCCGTCCACGCACTCCGGTGAATAGGGGTGAGGGGGCGGGCGACCCTACGCCAGCGCCTCGACGCGGTCGCCGGTTCGGATCCTGCCGCTCGAGAGCACGTCGGCTCGCAACCCGCCCCGGTGTACGAGGCCGCGCAGCACCCCGGGCCGCGTCAGTCGTTCGAGGTGCGAGCAAGGCTCGCACCGTCGCTGGCCGAAGCACTCGACCTCGCCTACCCGGAAGCGCCGTCCGATAAGGTCGTCCAGCGCGATGCCTTTCACGACGATGTTGCGCCGCGCCTCGATCGGCGCCAGCTCGACGCCTCTTGCGGATAATTCCCCTAGCGCTTCGGCCTCCACCAGCGTGAGATCGTAGCCGCGTCCGCGCGGGTTCGAAAACGTCCCGGCCCCGCGCACGTAGCGGTCGCCCCGCAGGCCGCGTCCCTCGACCGCCTCCGCTTCGGACACCGCTCGCATGGGGCCTTCGGCTTCGGCGGCCAGCGCGATCAGTTCGACCGTGCCAACGCTCTCGGTCCCCCGACCGGGTTCGGCCCCTCGTTGCGCGTCGTGCTGCGCGAGCACGAACGCGGCATCCATAGTGGCGTCTTGCTTGTTCCCGTCCGGCTCGGCCAGGGGATCGTGGACGATGCCGGGAGGCGAGCCGAAGTAGACCGCCCAGGTCGAGGAGTCGCGCTTGAGACCGAGGAAGTGCCCGGGCCAATCGAAGGTCTCGGGGGAGGCGACGGGCACGAGACCGAGGTTCCTCGAGGCGAGCCACTGGCCTATGTTGGCTTCCCGTTTCGTCGGCACCTCGGAGACGTCGATGTCGAGCATTCGTGCGACGCACGCCCTGAGCGAGGTTTCCTTGCGATCACCCACGGAAGCCAAGGTGCTACTCCCTTCCACGCGCCACCAGCTGCGCGTAGCCTAGACGTGGTGGGGAGAGGATACAAGGCGCGGCGAAGGTGTCGGGCATCCTTCGGAGAGACGATCTCCCCACAGCCTCGAAGCGGCGATGTTCAGTATCCGAGACCGCCTACCTTCTACGCACTCCAGTGAATAGGGGCGGGAAGGCGATGACCTCCGGGGCGAAGTCATCGCGGTGGACGGTCATGAGCACCGGCTTGGTGCGATCCCTCTCGCCTCGGAGATCATCGCCCGGCCTCCCGGCGAGCCCGCCGGGTCGCAAGCAGCATCCGCACCAGGTAAAGCGGCGAAGGCGGGGTCCAGCCGAGCTGCGTCGCCGTGCCGAGGTCGTCCCTGTTGGCCCAGTGCTCGATGACCTTCCCGTCGGCTACGCGGAACCAGTGCGTCTGGGTGGTGGCGAACCGCCTGCCTGTGGGCGGGAACGCCTGCGCGGGGCGCGCGTTGGCATCGTAGCCGACGAAGGTTCCGGTTTGCCTGCCAGACATCGTGGCGTGCAAAACGACCGTGTCGCCCTCTGCGACCACTTCGTGGACGTCCCAGCGCAGCTCGGCGTAGGCGTCGCGCAGCCACAGCGCGGTGGCGTAGAAGGCCGCGGGCCCGCGGCCGCGGCTGGCGGGCGGCTCGTCTACGTCCTCGCGGTTGCGGGCGTCGGGGTGGACGATGGCCTCGAAGTCTTCTAGCGTACCGTTGGCCATGATTTGGACCGAGCGGACGCACAGCTCCTTGGGGTCGTCGCGGGTGGAGTCCATGAACGATCCTTTCCGCTGTCCTTGCTCATCGTAGACGCGACGGATGACGGCCTTGTTCTCATTAGACGACATGGTGCTCTCCTCTCGGTTTCGGGGCCTCTTGCAGTGTTCGTTAGGAGGGTACCTTGGGGATCCCGGAGCGAATATGGCAGAAAACTGCCATATTCACGCTGCTGGGGCGAATAGGGGCCAGGGAAGGAGAACCGACCATGCGGCGGCGCGGAGGGCTCTACCACGGGGCGTTGCCAATCCTAGGGCTCCGGTACGGCTCCCACCTGGCGCAGCGCCCCTAGCAGGTCGAACTCGGCCCTCTCTTCGACTATCTTGCCGCTGCTCTCGTCGAAGCGGTCTATCTGGATGCCCGTGAACGTCACCCGGTTTCCCGTTCCGCCAACACCGAAGAAGTCCCCCCGGTGGGTGCCCCGAACCGTCCAGCGGCTCACGACCTTCTGCCCTTCGGCTAGCTGCTCATCGACGGTGCAGGTGAGGTCGGGGAAGGCGTTGCGGAACCACACTATGTTTTCCTTCACGGTGTGCGCTCCGCGGACCTCTCCTGCCTCGATGTACGGGTCGTAACGGACGAAGTCGGGGTCGAGCAGGTCGTCCACCAGTTCCGGCCTGCCCCCTCCGAATGACTCCTCCATCAAGCGACGCACCGTTTCCTTGTTCTCTTGCGCGGACATACGTACTCCTCTCCGCTCTTCCCCTACGGCCGTATGCTAGTCCAATAGGCAACCACAGATAAAAGGCACACAACGTTACTGGTGGCGCGTGGGGTCGCGGGAGACCATTCGTATCTGAGGCTTATGCTAGAGTCTGGGCAAAGGGAGCGGACACACCGGAGGGCATGCCGTGGACACCAAGAAAGGCGCGAGCGAGCGCTGGGAAGAAGCCTACTCGAAGAACCCCGAGCGCGACGCCGAGTACTCGACGATGTCCGGCATCCCCGTCAAGCCGCTCTACACGCCCGAGGACGTCGAAGGCTCCTACG
Organism: uncultured Rubrobacteraceae bacterium; assembly: GCA_963800975.1. Taxonomy (GTDB): domain Bacteria; phylum Actinomycetota; class Rubrobacteria; order Rubrobacterales; family Rubrobacteraceae; genus JALYGY01. The sequence continues at coordinate 135,849 of CAWDDB010000013.1, forward strand.
ACGAAAAGCTTGGCTTTCCTGGGGAGTACCCGTACACGCGCGGCGTCTACCCGAACATGTACAGGGGGCGCCTGTGGACCGTCCGGCAGTTCGCGGGCTTCGGCGACGCCGAGGAGACCAACAAGCGGTTCAGGTACCTCATAGACCACGGGCAGAACGGCCTCTCGGTCGCCTTCGACATGCCGACCCTGATGGGACTCGACTCTGACTCGCCGCTGTCCCTGGGGGAGGTCGGGACCGAGGGCGTGGCGGTCGACTCGCTCGCGGACGTGGAGCGGCTCTTCGAGGGCATCCCGATGCGTGAGATCACGACCTCCATGACCATAAACGCCCCCGCGATGGTGCTCCTAGCGATGTACGTCGTCGCCGCCGAGAAGCAGGGCGTCTCGCCGGAGGAGCTAGGCGGCACGAACCAGAACGACATCCTCAAGGAGTACATAGCCCAGAAGGAGTGGCTCTTCCCGCCGGCCCCCTCGATGCGCGTCTTCAGGGACATGCTCGTCTACGCGACCGAGCACATGCCGAAGTGGAACACCGTCTCCATCAGCGGCTACCACATCCGTGAGGCGGGGAGCACGGCCGCGCAGGAGCTCGCCTTCACGCTGGCCGACGGCTTCGCCTACGTCGAGGCCGGTATCGAGGCTGGCCTCGACGTCGACGACTTCGCCCCGCGTTTCTCGTTCTTCTTCAACTCGCACATAGACTTCTTCGAGGAGATCGCCAAGTTCCGCGCGGCGCGGCGCATCTGGGCGACCGTGCTGAAGGAGAAGTACGGCGCGAAGAACGAGAAGAGCCTCCTCATGCGCTTCCACACCCAGACCGCGGGCGTCTCGCTCACGGCCCAGGAGCCCCACAACAACGTCGCCAGGACGGCCTTCGAGGCGCTCGCCGCCATCCTCGGCGGTACGCAGAGCCTGCACACCAACTCGCTGGACGAGGCCCTGGCGCTGCCGACCGAGGAGGCGGTCAGGATCGCGGTTCGCACGCAGCAGATTGCGGCGCTTGAGACCGGCGTGACCAACACCATCGACCCGCTCGGGGGCTCCTACTTCGTCGAGGCGCTGACGGATGAGATCGAGCGCCAGGCCTACGACTACTTCAGGCAGATTGACGAGATGGGCGGCATGATAGAGGCCATCGAGGCTGGCTTCCCGATGCGCGAGATCGCCGAGGCCAGCGCCCGCTACCAGCGCGAGCTCGAGGAGAAGAAGCGCTACATGGTCAACGTCAACGTCTACGAGCCGCAGGACGAGCAGGACGTCGAGACCCACCGCATAGACCCCGAGATCTCGGAACGCCAGCTCCAGCGCCTGAAAGAGCTGAAGGAGGAGAGGGACAACGACCTGGTCGAGCAAAGGCTCGAAGAGCTCAAGGACACGGCCAGGGGCGACGAGAACACTATGTACCCGATCATCGAGGCCGTCCGAGCCTACGCGACCGTCGAGGAGATCTCCAAAGCCCTGCAGGAGGTCTTCGGCTCCTACCGCGAGACGCCGGTTATTTGAGACCGCAGGCTTCGGGCATCAGGTTTCGTCTGCCGGCTTGAGCGGGCCCGGGGCATCCGATCCGCTGGAGCGGGTGCGGGCTAGCTTCGAGAAGCAGGGGTTGATGCGGCTGCTCGACGCGAGGGTGCTGGAGGCCGGGTCGGGGACCTGCGTCATCGAGGTACCTTTTCGGGATGAGCTGACGCAGCAGGAGCGCTTTTTTCATGGGGCGATTACGGGAGCTATCGCGGACACCGCGGGCGGCTACGCGGCGCTCACGCTGGCGCCTCCCGACCGAGAGGTGCTCACGGTCGAGTACAAGGTCAACTTCCTCGCTCCCGCCGTCGGCGAGAAGCTGGTGGCGCGTGGGGAGGTGCTCACGGCCGGCCGTCGGCTGTTCATCTGCAGGGCCGAGGTGGCCGCCGTCGCGAGCGGGGAGGAGCGAGCCTGCGCGATGATGCTCCAGACGGTCACGCTCTCGCCCGCGAAGACCTGAGACGTCTACCGGATCAGCGGAGGGTAGCAGACCCGGAACGCACGAAACGCGTGTTCGGGCGGCTCCGACCGTTGGTAGGCTTGGCGGTTTGCTAAGATAAAGTCGGTGAAGGAGCGGCTCCGTTCCCGGTCCCGTTCCTGTCGGGGTGAGCGGCGATCAGGAGGAGGCCTATGGCTGTCGAGGAGACCCGGACCCGCCACCGGTCCCTGGGTCTGGGCGAAGAAGACCTGTTAAAGATCTACCGCCACATGCTCCTCGCCCGCAGGGTGGACGAGCGGTCCTGGATCCTGAACCGCCAGGGCAAGGCCGCGTTCGTCATCTCTTGCCAGGGCCAGGAGGGTTGCCAGGTCGGCGCCGCCTACAATCTCAGGCCCGGCTACGATTACGTCTACCCCTATTACCGCGACCACGGCATCGTGATGACCCTCGGGATGAGCGCGCGCGACGAGCTGCTCGCGCTTCTCGGCAAGAGGGAGGACCCGAGCAGCGCAGGCCGCCAGATGCCTGGCCACTTCTCGAGCCGCGAGCTCAACATCGTGACGGCCTCGGCCCCGATCGGGGTGCAGTTCCCGCAGGCCACAGGGACTGCCCTGGCCTTCAAGTTGCGCGGCGAGGAGGGTGTCGTCCTCGCCTGCGGCGGCGAGGCATCCACCAGCGGCGGCGACTGGCACGAGGCGATGAACATGGCCGGCATCCACGACCTGCCCGTCGTCTTCCTGATCCAGAACAACGTCTACGCGATCTCCGTCCCGGAGTCGTTTCAGGTCGCCGGCTCCATAGCGAAGCGGGCCGAGGGCTACGGGTTCCCGGGCCACCAGGTGGACGGCAACGACGTGCTCGCCGTCTACGAGGTGGCCAGGGAGGCGGTGGAGCGCGCCCGCGCGGGCGAAGGGCCAACCCTCATCGAGGCGAAGACGTACAGGATGACGGCCCACTCATCCGACGACGACGACCGCAGGTACCGCGAGCGCGAGGAGATCGAGGAGTGGCGCCGGAAGGACCCGATCCTGCGCTTCGAGAGGTACCTGCTGCAGAACGGCGTCCTGGACGAGGAGAGGAAAGAGGAGACCTCGGCGGAGATCACAGCCGAGGTCGCCGAGGCGAGCGAGTACGCCGAGAGTGCCCCCTTCGCGGATCCCGAAGAGGCGCTGGAGCGCGTCTACGCGGAGGCTTAGGGATGGCCGAGAAGAACCTGCTGCAGGCCATCCACGACGGTCTGGCCGAGGAGATGCGCTCCGACGACACCGTGATGGTGTTGGGCGAGGACGTGGGGCGGGCCGGCGGCGTCTTCAGGGTGACGCAGGGATTGCTGGAAGAGTTCGGACCGTCCAGGGTCATGGACACCCCGCTGGCAGAGAGCCTGATCGTCGGCTCCGCCATCGGCCTCTCCGTGAACGGGATGCGCCCCGTGGCCGAGATACAGTTCGCCGACTTTATCCCGCCGGCGTTCGATCAGATAGTGAGCGAGGCGGCCCGCTTCTACTACCGCTCGAACGGCGCGTGGGAGGTGCCCATTACCATAAGGGCCCCCTATGGCGTGGTGCCTGGCGGCGCGCTCTACCACTCCCAGAGCGTCGAAGCGTACTTCTGCAACACGCCAGGTCTCAAGGTCGTCGCCCCGACGTTCCCGGCCGACGCCCAGGCCATGATCAGGAGCGCCATCCGCGACCCCAACCCCGTCCTGTTTCTCGAGCACAAACGGACCTACCGCCTGATCAAGGAGGACGTCCCGGATAACGGGTTCGAGGTCCCTCTGAGTAAGGCCCGCGTGCACCGCGAAGGGACCGACCTGACGGTGGTCTCCTACGGGTTGACCCTCTACACGGCGCTGCAGGTGGCCCAGCAACTCTCCGAGGAGGAAGGCATCGAGGCCGAGGTCGTCGAGCCGCGCACGCTCTACCCGCTGGACAGGGAGACGATCCTCGAGTCCGCCAGGAAGACGGGCAAGTTCCTCGTCGTCTCGGAGGCGAACCTGACGGGGTCGGTGTCGGGCGAGATCGCGGCTATAGTAGCCCACGAGGCGTTCGAGTGGCTGGACGGGCCGGTGATGAGGGTCGGGGGGCCGGACATCCCGGCTGCGGCCTTCGCCAAGCCGATGATGGACTTCTTCGTCCCGAGCGCCGAAAAAATAGGGTCGGCGATGCTCGAGCTTGCGCGGTACTAGAGGGGGGAGATAGTGGCGACGCCCGTAACGATGCCCCAACTCGGGGAGAGTGTGACGGAGGGGACGATCACCCGCTGGCTTAAGGCCGAGGGCGACGAGATCGAGCTGGACGAGCCCCTGGCCGAGGTGGACACCGACAAGGTCAACGCCGAGCTCCCATCGCCGGTCGCGGGCACGATCGAGAAGCTCCTGGTCTCCGAAGGAACGACCGTGGACGTCGGCACCGAGATAGTCCTCGTCTCCGCAGGCGGAGACGAGCCCGCATCCGAAGCTCAACCCCTCGAGGCCGTGACCGAGGAGTTCCCGGCCGCGGGAACCGAGGCGCAGCCGACCATGCGCGGGGACGGCGAGAAGCAGCGCGCGGTCGCCGAGGCGCGTGGCTCGCAGGGCGGCGGCAACGGCCGCGGGGCGGTCGAAGACGCCGAGACGCTGCGGCTGCGGCGCTCCTCGCCCGTGGTAAGACGGCTCGCCAGGGAGCACGAGGTCGACATCTCGGAGATCTCCGGCACCGGCACCGGCGGCCGGGTGACCAAGAAGGACATCACGAGCTTTATCCAGGAGCGCGGCGTGCAGAGGGAGAAGCCCGCCCGGGCCGCACCCGAGCGGGTGGCGATCCACGACGGCGACCGGGTCGTGGATCTGACGGGCATCAGGCGGGCCATCGCGAACCGCATGTCGCAGAGCAAGGCCGAGATACCGCACGCCTGGACGCTCGTCGAGGTCGACATGACGGGCCTCGCGGCGCTGCGCGAGCAGGAGAAGGCGTCCTTTGCCGAGAGCGAGGGCGTGAAGCTCACGTACCTGCCGTTCATCGTCAAGGCCGCGGTAGAGGGTCTCAAGGAGCAGCCGGTTCTCAACTCGGTGTGGGACGGGGACAGCATCGTCCTGCGGAGGCAGATCAACGTTGGGATAGCGGTCGACCTCGAAGAAGGAGCCCTGATCGTGCCCGTCATCCGCGGAGCCGACGAGCTCAACATCGTCGGCCTCGCCCGCAAGTTAGACGATCTGGTGAGGCGAGCCAGGAGCCAGGAGCTCGACACTGAGGACGTCTCGGGCGGCACGTTCACCGTGAACAACCCGGGCGCTTTGGGTAGCGTGGCCTCGACCCCGATCATCAACCATCCGCAGGCCGCGATCCTGCAGGCCGAAGCCGTCGTGAAGCGTCCGGTCGTCGTTGGCGACGCCGGCGGCGAAGCCATCGCGATCCGCAGCATGATGAACCTCGAGGTCTCCTTCGACCACCGCATCCTCGACGGCGGCGTGGCCCTGCGCTTCCTCAACTCGGTCAAGGACCGTCTGGAGGGCTATGGTCCCGAGAGCGGCATCGGGTGAGGCGTCCGCGTAACGGGCGCCGCTAGATCGGTGGGCGGGATACGGCTCGTCGAAGCCGAGACGGTTCTCGAGACAGAAAGGCTGTTGCTCGAGCCGCTGCTGCTGCGGCACGCGGCGGCGCTGTACGGGATCTTGCGGGACCCCCGGATCTACCGCTACATCCCTCAGGAGCCGCCCGAGACGCTCGAAGCGCTGGAAGAGCGCTACCAGATGCTGGAGTCCCGCCTCTCTCCGCGGGGCGACGAGGCTTGGTTGAACTGGGCCATCCGGCTGAAGGAAGCGCCGCGGTACGTGGGACGGGTCGAGGCATCCGTCTTGCCGGACGGCACCGCGCAGATCGCGTACGAGCTGTCGCCCGGTTTCTGGGGCGCGGGATACGCGACCGAAGCGTGCCGACGCGTGCTGTCCCTGCTGTTCTCGGGCTACCGCGTTGGCGAGGTTACGGCCGAGGTCGACACGCGCAACGGGGCTTCGATCAGCTTGCTCGAGCGCCTGGGGTTCGAGCGCGTCGGGTACCAGGCCGAGGCCGACTACTTCAAGGGTAGCCCGAGCGACGAGTACACCTACCGGCTCCTGACTCCCGAAGCGTAACCGAGCGGCACGGGGTCAGCTGAGGTCGAAGATACGTCGCAGGCCGGAAGCGGCACAGCGATCGATCGTGCGCCTCGACGGTTCTTTCGATCGTTATAATGACGGCGAGCGGAGAGGTCAGGTGAAGTCCATTGAGCCCGGGCACGAGAGCGACGATAAACGCCCTGTACCAGGTTGCGGATAACGGCAAGGCAGAACTCGTCGATGGGGAGATAGTGCTGATGCCGCCAACTGGCGGGATCCCGGGGCGGGCGGGCGGCGAGATCTACGTCGCCTTGCGCGACCACGAGCGGCGCACCGGACGCGGCTACGCGTTCCCGGACAACGTTGGCTTCGTGGTGCACTTACCGCGGCGTGGTTCGTTCAGCCCCGACGCCGCGTTCCACCCCGGCCCGCTGCGGGGCGGACGATTCCTGGACGGCGCTCCTGCATTCGCCGCGGAGGTCCGCGGCGAGGGAGATTACGGGGAGGGGGCCGAGCGTGAGATGGCCGAGAAACGGGCCGATTACTTTGCCGCCGGTACCGCGGTAGTGTGGGACGTCGACGTGCTGCGCGAGCGCGTCGTGCGCGTCTACCGGGCTGACGACCCGGATCGGCCGACGGTCTATCGGAGCGGCGAGATGGCCGAAGCCGAGCCCGCCCTGCCGGGATGGTCCATGCCGGTCGACGACCTCTTGCCGTAGCGGCTTGACGCAATCTCACGCAAACCCGGATCCTACCGACGCCCGGTTCGAGGAGCTGATCGAAACGGTGCTGCGTCGCGTGGATCGTGAAAACCTGACGCGCCTGGTTCGGGATCTCGTCCGCATCCCGAGCGTTTACCGGCCCGAGGAGCCCGGGGGCAACGAGGAGCGGGTGGCTGGCTTCGTCGCCGACTACCTGGAACGGGAAGGCTTCGAGGTCGACGTGGAGGAGGTCGCGCCGGGACGCCCGAACGTGTGGGCGGTGTGGGAGGGGGAGAGGCCGGGCAAGACGTTGCTGTTCGAGGCGCACACCGACGTCGTTACCGAGGGGCGTGCGGGGGACTGGGAGCACCCGCCTTTCGAGGCCGAGCGGGTCGGGGATCGCATCTACGGCCGGGGGGCTTGCGACACGAAGGGCAACCTGGCGGCGGCGGTCCTGGCCGTCGCGGCGATCAAGGACTCAGGGGTGCCGTTTCCCGGCAGGATCGTCCTCTGCCATCCCGTGGACGAGGAGGGGATGATGGTGGGCATCAAGGCCTTTATCGAGGGTGGACACGCCGAAGGGGTGGACGGCGCCGTTATCTGCGAGCCCGAGGAGAACCAGCTCTGCGTAAAGCAGAAGGGGGCCTTGAGGATCGAGGTCAAGTTCCAGGGAAGGATGGCGCACGGGGCGATGCCACTTAGCGGCATCAACCCCGTCACCCACGCGGCGCGCTTCGTGGTCGCCGTCGAGGAGCTGGAGCGGGAGGAGAAGGCGAGCCACGGCGAGGACCCCTTCCTCGGCTACCCGAGCCTGACGCCGACGATCCTGCTGGGGCCGGATCGCGGGGAGCCGCAGCTGAACGTTATCCCCGCCAGCGCCTACGTCGCCCTGGATATCCGAACGGTCCCGAGCCAGTCGCACGAGGACCTCGTCCGCAGCCTCCGGGGACGCCTCGAGCGGCTCGAATCCGAGGACCCGGACTTCGACGCGGAGCTCGAGGTGATCGAGGAGCGCCCCCCGACCGAGACCCCGATGGACGACCCGCTGGTGCGGTCCATGTCCGCGGCGTACCGGGGCCTTACCGGGGAGGAGCCCACCTACAACGGTGTTCCGGGCGCGACGGACGGGACGTACCTGAGTTCTTGGGCTGGCGTCCCCATCGTCACCACGGGGGCCGGGGAGCGCGAGATCCCGCACCACAAGGACGAATGGGTCGGCGTTGAGGAGCTTCTCACCACCTGCAAGCTCTACGCCGCCACCGCCATGTACTTCTGTTACGGAAAGGATGCAGATGTTTGACTACAGATCTATGTTCGACCTAACCGACAAGAAGGCGCTCGTCGTTGGGGCCGGGAGCGGAATCGGGGAGGCCGGGGCGCACGCGCTCGCGGCCTTCGGGGCCGTCGTGTTCTGCGCCGACGCCAACGTCGAGGCCGCCGAAGGCACGGCCGAGGAGGCCAGGTCCCAGGGCTGGAAGGCCGAGGCCGTCGAGCTCGACATGCTCGACCCGGAGAGCGTCGACGCGGCCTCGGAGCGCGTAGGCGTCCCGGACGTGCTGGTGAGCACGCCGAGCGTCAACGTCAGGAAGGCGCTGCTGGATTACACCGACGAGGAGTTCGACAAGGTCATAGACCTCAACCTCAAGGGCACCTTCCGGCTCTGCCGGGAGTTCGGGCGCGGCATGGCCGAGAGGGGCACGGGGAGCATAATCGCGTTCTCGAGCATCCGGGGTCAGGTCGTCGAGCCGGGGCAGAGCGTCTACGCGGCTACGAAGTCCGGGACGGTGCAGATGCTGCGGGCGCTGGCGGCCGAGCTCGGGCCGCGGGGCGTGCGGGCCAACGCCATCGGCCCTGGCATCGTCGAGACGCCGCTGACGGCCCAGATCAAGGACAGCCCCGACTGGTGGAACTCCTACGCGGAAAAGAGCATCCTCGAGCGCTGGGCCAAGCCGCACGAGATGGCAGGCATGATCGTGTACCTGGCCTCGGACGCGAGCTCCTACGTGACCGGCGCCTTCATGATGGTGGACGGCGGCTGGACCGCCGCCGACGGCCGCTTCAAACCACCGCTATAGAGTTAGGAATGCGGAATTAGGAATGATGAATTGGAGGTAGGCGGGAGGTTCGCGTCTTTGTCGGAACGGGGTTTTCGGCCTGCGGGTTCGGACCCTCGACCGATCTCCGATCTTCCGAACTACCCGCGGGCCTTCCCATGGTGACGGTAGGCACTCGAGAAAACAATTCCAAGTTCCTCATTCATCATTCCTAATTCCGAGGTTTGACAGTTCGCACATAGCTGCGGATACTTCACGCGGGCTCGGACAAACGGAGGTGCCAGAGTGACGGCTAATTCGGGTAGCGACCGGGGTGGCTCGGTCTTCAGCTTGAGCGTCCGGCAGATCGTCATAGCCGGGATCCTTGGCGGGATCGCGATCTTCCTCGGCGCCACCCAGCTCGGCTTTATACCCGTGCCGAACCTCTCGGGCCGGGCGACCATCATGCACGTGCCCGTGATCCTGGGCGGCGCTCTCGAGGGACCGATGGTCGGCACCATTGTGGGCCTCATCTTCGGCATCTTCTCCTTTATCCAGGCGGACGTGCCCTTCTTCAGGGACCCGCTGGTCTCCATCCTGCCGCGGTTGCCCATCGGTATCGTGTCCTGGGCCGTCTTCGCCGCCCTGCGCAGCCGCAGCCTGGACCTCGCGTCGGCAGCGGCCGGCGTGCTCGGCTCCCTCACCAACACCGTCGGGGTGCTCGGGATGGCGGTGCTGCTCGGGTACCTGCCGCTCGCGGCCACCGTCCCGATCATCCCGCAGGCCATCGCCGAGGCGGTCCTGGCCGCGGTCGTCACGGTCGTCGTGGTGCGGGGCGTGATGCTATTCCGCAGCGGGCGGACTACCGCGCCCGAGGTGGGGCCCGACGAAGAGCGCCGCTACTAGCGGGGCGACGCAGGCGCGATGATCGAGATCGAGGGGGTCTCTTTCGCCTACAGGACGGGCGAGGCGGACGCCGTGCCGGCGCTGCGGGATCTGAACCTGCGGATCGATCCCGGCCAGCTCGTGGCGATCATCGGGCACAACGGCTCGGGGAAGAGCACGCTGGTCAAGCTGCTGACCGCCGTCCTGTACCCGCTCGAGGGCGCCATCCGGATAGACGGCGTCCCGGTGCGCGTGCAGGACCAGTGGAAGATCCGCGAGCGGGTGGCGGTCGTCTTCCAGGACCCGGACGACCAGCTGATCATGAACCGGGTCGCCGACGACATCGCCTTCGGCCCCGAGAACCTCGGGATCGCGCGCGAGGAGATAGGGGAGCGCGTCGCGTTCGCGATCGAGGCGCTCGGCCTGCAGGATATCTCGGGCACCCTGATCGAGGACCTCTCGCCCGGGCAGAAGCAGAGGGTCGCGATAGCCGGCGCCCTGGCCATGCAGCCCAGGTACCTGATCCTGGACGAGCCGACCTCGCTGCTTCCGGCCCCCGTGGCGATGCGCCTGATCTCCACGGTCAGGGACCTTAGCCGCCGGGAGGGGATGGGCGTCCTCCACGTTACCCACTCGATGTCCGAGGCGGTCCTCTTCGACCGCGTGGTCGTCATGGACGCGGGCCGCAAGGTGATGGACGGCACCCCGGCCGAGGTCTTCCGGCGCGTCGAGGAGCTGCGCGAGATCGGGCTCGACGTGCCGCTGGCCGCGAGCCTCGCGCACAGGCTGCGCTCGCGCGGGGTGCCGCTCGAAGGAGAGATCCTCGGCCCCGAGGACCTGCGCGCCGCGCTCTCTGGGCTGGAGGACACGCCCGCGGGAGCGTCGGGACGATGAACGGCGAGGAGCCGCCGATCCTCGAGCTGCGGGACTTCCGATACACCTACCTGGAAGGCACACCGAAGGCGAACGAGGCGATACGCGACGTGTCGTTCTCCATAAGCCGCGGCGAGCGCGTCGCGATAGTCGGGCCGACGCACTCGGGCAAATCCACCGTCGTGGACTCCTTCGCCCACCTGCTGCGCCTCAAGGGGGAACAGGTCTTCTACGAGGGAGAGGACATCGCGGCCCCCGGCTACGACCGCTCGGCGCTGCGCCGGAAGGTCGGCATCGTCTTCCAGCGTCCGGACTCGCAGCTAATAGAGGACGTTGTCGGCGCGGACGTGGCCTTCGGCCCGACCGCCGCTGGGATCACCGCGGAGGAGACGCGCGAGCGCGTCGAGGAGAGCCTCGACGCCCTGGGATTGCCTTACCAGGACTTCCGGCTCAGGTACGTGCACGCGCTCTCGGGCGGACAGCGCCGCAGGGTGGCGATAGCCGGCGTCATCGCGATGCGCACGCCCGTCCTGGTTCTCGACGAGCCGATGGCTGGCCTCGACCCGAGGGGCCGGCGCGAGCTGCTCGGGCTGCTGCGCCGGCTCGCCGACGACCGCGACCTCACCCTGGTCGTCTGCTCGGCCTCGCTCGGCGACGCGAGTCTCCTGTGCGACCGGGTCATCGTCCTGAGCGACGGTCGCGTCGCGATGGACGGGCCATTGCGCGAGGTCCTGCGCGACGCCGACGCGCTCGCGGCGCTCGACGTCACGCTCCCCGAACCCGTCGAAGGCGCGAGGGAGCTCAGGAAGCTGTTCCCGGATCTCCCGGCGGACATCCTGACGGAGGACGAGCTGGAGGCCGCGCTGCTCGAGCGGCTGGGCGTGGCGTAGTGCTCGAGCTGCAGCGAAACGTCGTCTTCGGGCAGTTCGTGGACACGGGGTCCGTCATCCACCGCATGGACCCCCGCATAAAGCTTGCGGCGACCTTCGCGATGCTCGTCGCCTCCTTCGTCATAGACGACTTCCTCGGCTTCGCGGTGGCGCTCGCGCTGCTGGTCGTGATCCAGCTAGTCTCCCGCATTCCCCTCGGCTACCTCCTGCGGGGCTCCGGCTTCTTTATAGGGTTCCTGCTGTTCATCCTTGTCTTCCAGATTCTCTTCTACCCCGGGGAGGTGGCCGAGGGAGATTACCTGTGGCGCTGGGGCATACTCTCGATCTCGACCGAGGGTCTCAGGGCGGCCGGGATCCTGGGTCTGCGCGTGATCTTCCTTTACTACGTCACCACGATGCTGATGCTGGCGACCTCCCTCGTCGACCTGACCAACGGCCTGGAGCTGATCTTCGGCCCGCTGCAGAGGCTGAGGGTCCCGGTCAACGAGCTGGTCCTCGTCTTCGTCATCGCCATCAAGTTCGTCCCCATCTTTATAGAGGAGGTCGAGCGCCTGGCCCGCGCCCAGACCGCCCGCGGCGTCCCCTTCGACGAGGGCGGCGCCGTAAAACGCGCCCGCCGCCTGGGAAGGCTCCTGGTCCCGATCTTTATCGGTGGCTTCGCCCGCGCCGACGTCCTCACGACCGCCATGAACACCCGCTGCTACCGCGGCGGCCGCCGCCGAACCAAGTTCCGCCAGCTCAGCACCAGGCCCTCAGACTGGCTCATCCTCGCCCTGGTCGTCGTCTGGATGGTCGCCGCCTGGCTCGTTTAGCGCTCAGGCTTAGCCTGAGCGCGCACGCCTGCGTCGCTGGCCGACGCGTGCTGACAAGCGCCCGAAGGGCGCGTGCTAGAATTCCTGCTGCTATGCAGGAAGAGAGGCTTGGTGAGGGGACGACCGCGGGCAAGATCGAGGGTCTCGGGCGCCTGCGGGAGGCCGCAACAAACCCGGCCCCCGAGCAGGCGGTCCAGCGTCAGCGCGAGCGCGGCAAGCTCACGGCGCGGGAGCGCATAGACCTGCTGCTCGACCCGGGAACCTTCGTCGAGCTGGACCGTTACCGGGTACACCGCTCCTACAACTTCGGGCTCGAGGAGAACAGGCCGCTGGGGGACGGCGTGATCACGGGCTACGGGGAGGTCGCCGGGCGCAAGGTCTGCGTCTTCAGCCAGGACTTCACGGTCTTCGGCGGTTCCCTGGGCGAGGTGTACGCGCAGAAGATCTGCAAGGTGATGGACCTCGCCATCTCGACCGGGTGCCCGATCGTCGGCATCAACGACTCCGGCGGGGCGCGTATCCAGGAGGGCGTCGTCTCGCTCGCCGGCTACGCCGACATCTTCCACCGCAACGTCCTTGCCTCGGGGGTGGTGCCCCAGATCTCCGTCGTCGTGGGGCCCTGCGCCGGCGGCGCGGTGTACTCCCCCGCCATAACCGACTTCGTGTTCATGGTCGAGGAGACGAGCCACATGTTCATCACGGGCCCCGACGTCATAAAGAGCGTCACGGGCGAGGAGGTCACCTTCGAGGACCTCGGGGGAGCGGGCACCCACAACACCAGGTCCGGCGTCGCCCACTTCGCCGCCCCCGACGAGGAGAGCTGCTTCTCCGACGTGCGCTATCTGCTCTCCTTCCTGCCCGAGAACAACCTGGAGACGGCCCCCTACTTCGAGCCGGCAGACTCCCCGGAGCGCGCGGACGAGGAGCTGGCGACGCTCGTGCCAGACTCGGCGCAGCGGCCCTACGACATCAGGAGGGCCGTCGAGCTCGTGGTCGACGACGGGGAGTTCTACGAGGTGCAGGAGGGCTGGGCGCAGAACCTGGTGGTGGGCTTCGCCCGGCTCGACGGGCACGCCATCGGGGTGGTGGGCAACCAGCCGATGGTCTTGGCCGGGACGCTGGACATCGACGCGAGCGTCAAGGGGGCGCGCTTCGTCAGGTTCTGTGACGCGTTCAACATACCGCTGCTCACCTTCGTGGACGTGCCCGGTTTCATGCCAGGGACCGACCAGGAGTGGGGCGGGATCATCCGCCACGGGGCCAAGCTGCTCTACGCCTTCTCCGAGGCAACCGTGCCCAAGATGACCGTGATAACCCGCAAGGCCTACGGCGGGGCCTACGACGTCATGAACTCCAAGCACATAGGCGCAGACGTCAACGTGGCGTGGCCGACGGGGGAGGTGGCGGTCATGGGCGCGCCCGCCGCCGTGAACATCATCTTCAGGCGCCAGATCTCCGAGGCGGAGGACCCGGACGCGAAGCGCGAGGAGCTTATCGAGGGCTACGAGGAACAGTTCAACAACCCGATGGTGGCGGCCGAGATGGGCTACATAGACGACGTCGTGGACCCGCGCGAGACGCGGCCGTACCTGATCAAAGCTCTCCAGATGATCCAGACCAAGCGTCCCGAACGCCCGCCACGCAAGCACGGAAACATTCCCCTTTGAGGGTCACCCCCGACCCGACGCCCGAAGAGGCCGCCGCGATAGTGGCCGCTCTTGGGACGCTGCGCCCGCAAGAGCCGAAGGACGATAGCTCGCTGCATCGCAGCCGCTGGAGGCTTGCGGGTCTGCTCGGGCACGAGGTGCCGAGGGGGATGAGGCTGGAGGGCTCCTTGTGGTCTTACGCTAGCCGGAGGGGGATGGTCTGAGGGTGTTCGGCAAGGTCCTTATCGCCAACCGGGGAGAGATCTCCGTCCGCATCATCCGGGCTTTGCGTGAGTTGGGCGTCTCCAGCGTCGCCGTGTACTCGGACGCGGACAGGGAGGCCCTGCACGTCCGCCTGGCCGACGAGGCCTACCACGTCGGTCCTACGCCCGCGGCGGAGAGCTACCTGAACATCGACAAGCTCGTGCAGACGGCCAGGAGGAGTGGGGCCGATGCCGTGCACCCAGGCTACGGGTTCCTGGCGGAGAGCGCGGCCTTCGCGCGGGCCGTCACGGCGGCCGGCATGGCCTGGATCGGGCCCCACCCCGAGGCGATAGAGGCGATGGGCAGCAAGGTCGAGTCCAGGCGCATCATGGCGCGGGCGGGAGTCCCCATCACGCCCGGCACAGAAGGGCCGGTCGGGTCACCCGACTCGGTCTTCGAGTTCGCCGGCGTCCACGGATACCCCGTTGCGGTCAAGGCGTCCGCCGGCGGCGGGGGAAAGGGCTTCGCTGTCGTCCAGGACAAGAGGGGGGCGCAGTCCGCCTTCGAGCGGGCGAGCAGGGAGGGCGAGGCGTACTTCGGCGACGGCTCCGTGTACCTGGAGAGGTACCTTCCCGCCCCGAGGCACGTGGAGATACAGGTCCTGCGGGACAAGCACGGAAACTCGGTCCACCTCGGAGAGCGGGACTGCTCCATCCAGCGCAGGCACCAGAAGCTGGTCGAGGAGTGCCCCAGCCCCGCGATAGACCCGGGGATGCGCGAGGAGATGGGGCAGGCGGCGGTTCAGGCCGCCGAGGCCGTCGGCTACGACAACGCCGGCACCGTCGAGTTCCTCGTCCAGGGGGACGAGTTCTTCTTCCTGGAGATGAACACGAGGGTTCAGGTCGAGCACCCCGTTACCGAGGAGGTGACGGGGATAGACATCGTGCAGACCGGCATCCGCATCGCGGCTGGTGAGCGCCTGACTTTCGCGCAGGAGGACGTCTCCTGGCGCGGACACGCCATCGAGGCGCGGGTGAACGCCGAGGACCCAGGCAGGGACTTCGCCCCGAGCCCCGGCTCCGTGACCCTCTACGCGGAGCCTGGCGGACCGGGCGTGAGGGTGGACTCTTCCCTGGACGGACCCGGCGTGGTGCCCGAGGCCTACGATCCCCTTTTCGCCAAGCTCATCGTGCGCGGAGCGGACCGCCAGGACGCGCTTCGGAGGCTCGGGCGGGCGCTCTCTGAGTTCAGGGTCGAGGGCATCTCCACGACGCTCCCGTTCCACAGGGCTTTGCTCGAGGACGAGGCGTTCGTCTCGGGCGATTACACCACCGGATTCGTGGCCGAGCGGCTCCCCGCGATGGGGATCGAGGCTTCGCACCCGCGCGACCCTGGCGAGGCGCCAGCGAAGGATAGCCGGGAGGTCGAGGTAGAGGTCAACGGCAAGCTCTTCCACGTCCGCCTGTTCGAGGAAGGGAAACCCGAACGTGGCGCGCCCACGCGGCGCAAGGGAAGCACCACGAGGCGGGCGATTATGGGGGGAGGGGCGATCCTGGCCCCCATGCAGGGGACCATCGTGAAGGTGCTCGTCCAGGAGGGGCAGGAGGTCGAGGCGGACGAGCCGGTCTGCGTCCTCGAGGCGATGAAGATGGAGAGCGAGATCCGGGCCCAGAGGCCGGGGAGGATCGGGGAGGTCACGGCGAAGGCCGGCCAGACGGTCCGCTCCGGCGAGCCGCTGATGGTGCTGGAATAGGGCCAGCGACCCGAACCCTATGGTCGAGTACGCGGGAGACTTCGAGTGGCGCGGGGAGGGCGAGGAGGCCGAGCTGGTGCTCTACGCCTCAGGCGACCGGGCCGCGGACAACGCACTGGAGCGTGCCCTCCCGGCCGCCCGGCTCCCCGGCGTCGAGAGCCCCGTCTACGCGGCCGCCTCGCCGGAGGGCTTCGGGTTGGTGGCAGCCTCGGCGTCGCACGCGGCGCCCGACCTCGTCTCCGTGCCGGAGCGTGGCCTGCTCCTCGCGGCGGACGTCATGGTTGAGGATCTCGGGATGCCGCCGGCGGAGCTTGCGAACCTCGTCTTGCGGGATCTTGCCGGGGCCGGCTCGTCGCTGCCCCCGCTCACCGAGGCTCGGGTACGCAGGATGTGCGACGAGGGAGCGCCCGCCGCCGCGGAAGACGGGCTTATCGAGGAGGAAGATCTCCCGTTCCTCGATGAGGCCTCGGGCTACGCCGACGCCCTCGGGCGCCAGGCAATAACCGCCGGGACGAGAGGGCAAGAGGACGAAGTCCGGGCGAACGTGACGGTCGTGTCGGAGACCCTGGACGCCGACGGGGCCGAGACCCTGGGGCTTGAGGCTGGCATGCTAGCGCTGGTGGTTCGGATCGGGGCGGGGGACCTTGGAAGGGTCGGGCTGGGCGGGCATCGGGACCGGATCTCCGGCAGGATCCTGGCTGGGGCGGACTTCGGCGCCAGGGAGGTCCTGCCGGCGGCGCCCGCCGACTCGGAGGAGGCCGCCGACCTGCTGGTCGCCTCGGCCGCCGCGGCAAACTTCGCCGACGGCCGCGCCGCCCGGGCCCTGTACGTGATCCGCCGTTCTCTGGGCGACGCCGCGGGACGTCTTGGCCTGCGCGCGGCCTGGAGGATAGGCGGCCTGGAGACCCCGGAAGGGCTCCTCGCGCACCGGCGGGGTCTCGCGACGGTAGTGGAGGGACAGGTCCTGGTGTCGGGTGGCAGCGTCGCGGTCGGGACGGGTAACATGTTGGGGAGCGCGCCCCCTTTCGGCGCCCCGGAGGACGACGGAAGTCATCCGTGGGAGGAGGCAGGGATACTCGAGCGCTGGGCGGAGCTGTGGCCGACGGAAGGGGGGGCCTGAGTACGTGGACTTGCTGATGGTACGCGACGAGGCGACGGGGCGCTTCCTCTACACCGAGCGGCTCGAGCGCAGATCCGGGGAGACTTCCTGGGAGTACATCCGCCGCAGCGTCCGCCGCGAGGCCCAGGTGCGCGAACGGTTCAAGGGCGACACCCTGCAGGTCATAGTTGGCTACGGGGCCGAGTCGGTGGAAGAGTTCCTCGAATCTTACCCCGAGTACGGCGGCCCCTCGCGGGGGGCGGGCGGCGAAGCCTGATAGCCGCTCAAGTAGGCTACATAGACCGTAACGTTTTCCGCGCGAGGTGCCCCGGACTTCGGGGCGGGAGTATCGCGCGTGGTTCAGCGAGCCGGAAGGGAGAGGTGGGGCATTGAGCAGCGAAGTACTGGACAAGCTAGTCGAGCTGATGACGGCGGCCTTCGGGCTGGTGGCGGCCCTGGCGTGGAACACGGCCATCCAGGCGCTGTTCGCCCTGGTGTTTCCCGAGGCGGGGGACCTGATCGCGAAGTTCCTCTACGCCATCACCGTCACGATCATCGTGGTCTTCGTCACCATCCGCCTCGGCCGGCTAGCCGAGCAGGCCAAGCAGCGTGAGGGAGAGGTCTTGGGCCGCGGGCGAGATCAACAAACGTAGAGACGACCCGACGGGTCGTCTCTACTTGAAATCCTCCGGGGAGACGCGGTTCATCCAGTCTTTGAACTTGTCCACGACCTCCTCCTCCGGGGCATCTTCCATCGCCTCCTCGAAGACGACGGCCGCCTCCTCGATCACGTCGTCGGCGGCGAAGATCTCCGCGCCGGAGCGCACCGCGAGGGCTATGGCGTCCGAAGGGCGGGAGTCGATGTCGATGGTACGCCCGCCTATCTCCACGCTGATGACGGCGAAGAAAGTCTGGTCCTTCAGCTCCGTCACCGTGATCTTCTCCATCGACCCGCCCAGCTCGGCGACGAGGTTCACGGCGAGGTCGTGGGTCAGGGGCCGGCTGAACTCCTGGTTCTGCAGCTTCATCAAGATCGAACGGGCCTCGGGCTGGCCGATCCAGATCGGCAGGTAGCGGTTCTCGTCCTCGACCTTGAGGATGACGATGGGGCTCGAGGAAAAGAGATCCAGGTTGATCCCGTAGATGGACATCTTGGTGAAGCCGTCGGCGCTCACTAGATATTTGCTCCTCTCACAACGCTCGAGCGTAGTGACCTACTCGGTCCGGCCCGATTGTACTTCCCGCCTCGCCCGTCTTCAATCGGGTTGTCAGGACCCGGCCCTTGTTGTAAATTATTCCGGCGGCACCCCTTTCGGGCCTGTAGCTCAGCCGGTTAGAGCGCTTCTCTGATAAGGAAGAGGTCCCTGGTTCGAGTCCAGGCAGGCCCACCCTCGGAATCCCTTTGTTGGTGGGACAAATCGTGAGCTGAGGCAAACGGCCGGAGGTTTCCCCGGCTGATTTTGACACCAACCCGAAGGCCATCGGCGCCAGGGTTGCGACCGCCGAGGGCGGTTTCTCCGCCGAGGAAGCCCCGTCGGGCATCACTCGACCGCCCGACCGTGGGCAATCTCTCCCCTCCTGATCCCCCCTTCGGGGGATGCCGCTACCCCCGTCCTCCCGTTACAAATGCGAGTGGCGAAAGAAGACGGGCACAGGCCCGAAGGGAGCACGACCATGCAGGATAGAACCGCCACCAACTACCCCGTCGACGAGGAGGCCATCCGCGACCTCCTCCGCCGGAAGCTCCTCGACGACATAGGCAGGGGCGACGGCGGGTCCCTCGGCTCCCGATTCACCGGAGACGGCGAACCTGGCAGACGGGCACCACGCAAGCGGGAACGGCTCACTGCCCCTTACGGTCAATCCCTCGATCGAAACATACGTCCCATTTGACTGCGACGCACCAGGAGCGCGACGGTCCGTCGCGTGAGCAGGAAGAAGTAGACGATGAATCGAGGTTCCGTTGACACGTGTGCATCTTCCAGTGCGGTCGCGCTAGGAAAGGAGTTTACGAATGATCGGTGTGTTGATACTGGCCGGCGAGATCTCCTTCTGGGCCTTCGTACTCGGCGGGTTGATCTCGCGCTACCTGCTGCGCAGGCCGCGGTTGGGGGTGGCCCTGCTGCTGATGACGCCTGTGGTGGATCTTGCTCTCGTCGCCGCCACGGTGATCGACCTGCGCGCCGGGGCCACGGCCAGCCTCTTCCACGGCCTCGCTGCCGTCTACGTCGGCGTGTCGATAGCCTTCGGCCACAGGATGATCTGCTGGGCCGACGAGCGGTTCGCCCACCGGTTCGCCGGGGGGCCGCCGCCCGCGCGGCCGCCCAGGCACGGACCGGAGCGCGCCCGCCGCGAGCGGGAGGGATGGTACCGGCACCTCCTTGCGTGGGCGATCGGCAGCGCCTTGCTGCTAGGCATGGGCCTCCTCGTCGGGGACCCGTCCAGGACCGAGTCGCTCTCGGCCAGGGCGGCCCTGTGGACCTTGATCCTCGCCATCGACTTCCTGTGGAGCTTCAGCTACACGCTCTGGCCCGGCGAGGCGAAGACGTCGTGAGACCGCCTGGATAGTCGAGCGTGGAATGTCACCCGAACGAGGAAAGGGATCGACCGATGGTGGGCTACTTGAACCCGAAGGACCAGGCGGACGCGGACTTCTCCCGCGCCCGCAGAAAGGCGCTGCTTCGACGGGTGACTGCCCGCTTGCGAAGAGACGTCGCCACGGAAAAGCTTCTGTGTTTCGAGGAGATCAGGACGTACTATGGGGCTGTGGGGCGCGCTCATCGAGGCCCGACCGCGGTGCCGGTCGGGCGGATAGTCGGCAGCGTCGGTAGATGTCCGGAGTTCGATCGAAGCTTCATGCCCGCCAATGCCAGCTCAGAAGAAAGGTGGAAGCGGATAGACAAAGCCTTCCACCGGCGCGAGGAACTACCCGCCGTGAGCCTGTACAGGCTCGGAGGCTCATACTTCGTGCTGGACGGACACCACCGCGTCTCGGTGGCCCACTACCACGGTGTCGAGTGGATCGACGCCGTGGTGACGGAGTTCCGTGTTCCGCTTCGGGAAAGGGAAGAACCGCTCACGACGCCGAGAGGCGAGAGGAGGTGCCATGAATCGGGGCAAGAAGCGGACGGTGTACGCGCCGCCGGCAGGGGAAGGCGCGACGCCTCCTGCCATCATCAGCGTCGAACTGGACGAAGACGAGGACGTCGAATGGACCTGGACGCACACGTCGGACAGCGAGAGCGTCGTCACCGGCTACACCATCACGAAGCATGCCAGGAAACGGGCAGGCTAAACCATCGAGAATGAATTCGCTCGGTCCCGCCAGATGACAAGGAGGAGTTTCGGATGGCTACGTACGTGCTGGTGGGCGGCGCCTGGATGGGGGGCTGGTGCTGGAAGCCCATCGCCCGAACGCTTCGCAACGAAGGCCACGACGCCTACCCCGCCACCCTCACCGGCCTCGGCGAACGCGCCCACCTCGCCTCCCCAAAGGTGGACCTCGAGACCCACATCACCGACGTGGTGAACCTCATGGAATATGAGGACCTGCGCGAGGTGGTGCTCGTGGGGCACAGCTACGCGGGGATCGTGGTAACGGCGGTGGCGGATCGGGTTCCCGAGCGCGTCTCCCGGCTGGTGTACCTGGACACCGCGCCGTTGCCGGACGGCACAGCCCTTATCGAAACGGTCCCGCCCGAAACGAAACGCTACATAGAGAGTCAGGTGGAGGAGCTGGGTGACGGCTGGAGGTGGCCCATGCCGCCCGAAGAAGAGCTTGCCGTCTTCGGCAGCCTCGAAGGGGTAGACGAAGATCACCTGAGGCTGCTGCGCTCCCGGGCCGCCCCGCAACCGTTCGGAACCTACACCCAACCGCTCAGGCTGGAGAATCCCGCCCGCGAAGCGTTGCCCAAGCTGGGCATCCTGTGCAGCTTTTCGCTGCAACAGGTGCGGGAGATGATCGCCGGCGGCGTCCCCCTGTTCCACGAACTTACCGGCCCGGGTTGGGGATTCGTCGAGCTGCCTACCGGGCACTGGCCGATGTTCTCCAGGCCAGAGGATCTCGCCGAGCTGCTCCTCGACCTCCCGCCGGGAACGCCCGCCCGAGAGGACGGCACGGATGAGTAGTAGCGGCGGCCAATGGAAGTCGCGCCGGCGATGGCTCGGGGTCGTGGCCGCGCTTGTGCTGAGCATTCTCGCGGCGGGTGTGATCATGACACTGCAGCCCCTCGATCCCTTGCCCGCGAGCGCTTCGACGAACGAGTTCTCGGCCGAGCGGGCCTTCGCCCACGTCGATCGGATCGCCCGGCGGCCGCATCCGGTGGGTTCGGAGGCGAACAGCGAGGTCCGCCGGTACTTGATCCGGCAGCTGGAGGACCTCGGGCTACAGCCCAACGTCCAGGCGACCACGGCCGTCCAGAAACACCCGGACGGGACCGCTTCGCTGGCACGCGTTCACAACATCCACGCCCGGATCGAGGGAACGGAGCCCACCGGGCATGTCGTCCTCGTCGCCCACCACGACTCGGCACCCAACAGTCCCGGGGCCTCCGACGACGGGGCCGGGGTGGCCGCCATCCTCGAGATCACCCGAGCGCTCACCTCGGGTACTCCGCCGCGCAACGACGTCGACGTCTTGCTCACCGACGCCGAGGAGCCGGGCCTGCTCGGCGCGCAGGCGTTCGTGAACGCTGGCCGGCTCGATCCTCGGCGCAGCGTCGTGCTCAACCTCGAGGCTCGCGGCACGTCCGGGCCAGCGATCATGTTCGAAACCAACTCGGACAACGCGAACGTCGTTCCGGCCCTCGCGAGCGCGCGGCGCCCGATCGGAGGGTCGGAGACGGCCGCGATCTACGGGCTGCTGCCGAACAACACCGACTTCACTTCCTTCCGCGAGGCCGGCTTCGCCGGATTGAACTTCGCCTTCGTGGACGGCTCGGCCCACTACCACACGCCGGGGGACTCGCCGTCCAATCTTGACCCCTCGAGCCTGCAGCACATGGGCTCTGCCGTGCTCGGTTCTGCCCGCTACCTTGCAGAGCAAGACCTGGGCGCACGGCGAGGCGGAGAGCTCACGTACTCCAGCGTGCTGGGACAGCTCGTCTACTACCCGCAGGGTCTGACTATCCCGCTGTCCGTTCTCGCGGCCGTGGCGTTCGCGGCAACCGTGCTGTATGCGCGGAGACTGGACGGTGTGCGGGTACGCGGGGTCGCGTGGGCTGCGGCTGCCTTCATCGCGCCTCTGTTGGCGACGGCGGCGCTCGGGATCGGGGCCTGGCAGGCGCTGATGCTGCTCCGCCCCGGCTACAGCTCGTTCCTCTTCGGCGACCCCTATCGCCCCGGGTGGTACGCGGCCGGCCTGCTCACGCTGGCGGCCGCGGCGACCGTTGCCTGGTACCTCCTCCTGCGCCGGCGCCGCGAACCGGAGGAAGCTGCCCTGGCGGTCTGGGCCTGGATGGTCGTGCTCGCCATTCTCACCACCGTGTTCGTGCCGGGGGCGGCCTACATGTTCACCTGGACCGTGCTCGTGGGCTGCGGCGCCCTGGCGGCCGCGATACGCTGGGGTGGGGCAGATCCGACGTGGCGGTGGTTCGCCTGCTGCGCGGCCGCCGCGCCGGCCATCGTGGTGTTCTTGCCGCTGGTCGACTTCTCGACCGGCCTGCCGTCCGCCGCCTTTCCCATGATCGTCGCGGTTCTGGTCCTGGGCGTTGCCCTGCCGGTGTTGGATCTCCTGGCGCCACGTCGCGCCTGGCTCGTGCCGCTGGCGCTGTCGGTGGTGGGGCTCGGCCTGTTCGCCGCCGGGGTACGCATCGACACCTTCGACGTGCAGCACCCCCGCCAGACCAGCCTCGTCTACGCCCTCGACGCCGACCAGGAACGGGCCTGGTGGTTCAGCGCCGACCCCAACCCGACGTCCTGGACCGACCGCTACGTCGACCCGGAACGCCGCGACTTCGCCGACGAGTTCCCCGCCAACGGCATCTTCTCTTTCCCCCCCGCTACCACGCTGGACCGGCTTCCGTAGCCGAGCTCAGGTCGCCGAACGTCGAGGTGATCCGAAGCCGACAGGTCGGCGACACTAGGGAGCTCGAGTTGCGCGTCGCTCCCGGCGCGGCCTCACGCCTCGCGGTCTACGCCGACACCAGCGCCCACACCCTGGCCGACGCGACGGTCGACGGAGTGAGCGTGGAGACGGCGGATGGTGGACCGCAAAGCGCTGGCCCATCTGAGTGGGGGTTCGTGTTCCACGCGGCGCCACCCGAGGGGATCGACGTGACGCTAAGGGTGCGCGGCGAAGGCCCGCTGCCGCTGCGCGTCGTCGCCTACCGCGGCGGGTTCCCGCGAGTCCCCGAGTTCACACCTCGTCCGGAGGACGTGAGGTGGTCGGCAGCCTCGTCGAACCTCACCATGATCACAAGGACCTACGGCGTGTAGCCTGCCCTGCGACGCCACCAGCCGGATCTCGGCCCCGGCCTGGGAGATGAAGCGGATCGCCGGCCGTCGCCTCAAGCGTGTCGGGGTCCCGCCGCGCGACCGATGACGCGCGCCGAACGGGGACGAAGGGCTTTGGAAGCTTCCTGCCCCGGTTGTCGGCGCATCAGTGGGCTGGCGCGCTCGAGTTCATGATCCGGGCTGTACCGCAAAGTCCCTGGCCGAGGCCGGCGCGGACGGACAGGCACGGACAGGGGCTACGCCGACAACGCGCATGAGGGCACCCTCAAGAAGGTCGGCCCGGTTCTCGGTGCCCGGCGCAAGAGGATGTTTGCGCAGCCCATGCCAGTGTGCGCGGAGTTTGTGGGCATGCCCATCCCCCAGCGCCCGGAGGCGATCTTCGGCTGGCCGAGCGCCCAGTTTTCGAGGAAGGTGCGCGCGGTCACATCCAGACGCTTCGAGCTGAAGGCGGTCACCTTCATCTCGGGGTCCTCCATTCTATGTCCGTGGGGATTAGCCGGATTAGAATACGACTCGGGAGACGGATCGGGGGACCTGCATGCTAACCTCACTCATTTCGACCAAGCTGCGTTCGCCGCAACTTCGCGCCGACCTGGTCACGCGGCCGCGGTTGACCGAAAAGCTGGAACCGATGCCGGGGCGCAGGCTGACGCTGGTCTCCGCGCCGGCGGGCTTCGGCAAGACCACCCTGCTCGGCGAGTGGCTGGAGGCGCTTGCGAGCGGCGAGCGGTCCGTCGCCTGGGTATCGTTGGACGAAGGCGATAACGACCCGGCACGCTTCATCTCTTACCTGGTGGCCGCATTTCGGGATTTCCACGATGGAATAGGGGAGGGCGTACTTTCCTCGTTGCGCTCACCGCAACCGGCACCCCTCGACGCCCTGGTGGGCGCCCTCGTCAACGATCTCGCCGACATCCGGAGTGTGAAGGTTCTGATCCTCGACGACTACCACGTCATCGAAGCGGAGCCGGTCCACGGGATCGTCACCTTCCTGCTCGAACACCTGCCGGAAGACATGCACCTCATCATCGCCAGTCGCGTCGATCCGCCCCTTCCGCTCTCTAGGTTGCGTGCCAGGGGTCAGATGGCCGAGCTGAGGGCCGCCGACCTGGCCATGACCCCGGAGGAGGCCGCGGATTTCCTGGACGGCGTGATGGGGCTGGAGCTCTCGGCCGAGGACGTGGCCGCACTCGAGGAGCGAACCGAGGGTTGGATCGCGGGTCTGCAACTGGCCGCGCTCTCGATGCGGGACCGCAAAGACCTCTCCGGGTTCGTCAGGGCTTTTTCGGGCAGCCATCGCGACGTCCTGGACTTCCTGGCCGGGGAGGTTCTTGATCGGCAACCCGAAGGGGTCCGTGAATTCCTACTGGAAACCTCTATCGCCGATCACGTGACGGGTGCGCTGTGCGACGCGCTCACCGGCCGCTCCGACGGCCAGGAGACACTGGAGAGGCTGGAGCGGGAGAACCTCTTCGTCGTCACCCTCGACGACGAGCGCAGGTGGTACCGCTACCACCACCTCTTCGCCGACTTCCTGCGCGGCCGCCTCGAACTCGAGAGCCCGGAGGAGGTCAAGGAGCTGCGCCTGCGGGCTGCGGCGTGGTACGAGCGGGAGGGGCGAGCGTCCGAAGCGATCGGGCACGCGCTGGCCGCCGAAGACTACGAGTGGGCGGGGCGCCTCATCGAACAGGTGGTCGGAGAAAACCTGGTCCACGGCGAGGTGCTTACCCTGCTTGGCTGGCTGGAGGCGTTGCCCGAAGAAACCAAGCGCGAGCGACCGCGACTGTTGCTCGAGAACGCTATGTCGCTGATGTGGATCGGCCGGCCGGACGACATCGAACCCCTCCTGCGAGAGGTCGAGCGTGCGGCAGGTGCCACCGGGTTGGACCCCCGCGAAGATCCGCCTGAAACCGACGAGTTCAACCGCCGGCACCTGTTGGGGTACGCCACGGCCATCCGATCCTGGCTCGTCTACCTTCGGGGGGATCCTTCAGAGGCGATCGAACTCGCCCGACGCGCCCTCGAGGTTCTGCCCGAGGACCCGACCCCACGCTCCTTCGCCGCCCTTTCCCTGGGGATGGCGTACCACAACACAGACGATCTGGAGGCGGCGAGCCAGGCCCTCGCCGAGGCCACCGAGCTCGGCCGGGCGTCGGGTAACACCTACGTGGCCGAATCGGCCATGACCTACCTCGCCAGGCTGCAGATGGCGCGAGGACGGCTCTGGGAAGCGGAGAACGTTCTGCGACGTACCCTCCGGGTCGCGACCGAACAAAGCGACGCCTCCCTGCCGGCCGCGGGGTGGGTATCCGTGACCCTGGGCGAGTTGCTGTACGAGTGGGACGACCTGGACGCCGCGGAAGATAGGCTGACGGAAGGCCTGGAGCTGGCCGAGCGGACGGCGGACGTCGGTAGCCTGGTAGACGCGCACGTCGCACTTTCGCGCGTGGAGCAGGCGCGAGGCGACGCGGAAGGCGCCCTCGAGACGGCCCGGGACGCCGAGCACCTGGCGCGAAGCACCGGCGTGGTCCTGCTCGTCGTCTACGCGGCGGTCTGGAAGGCGCGGGTGCACCTGGCGATGGGCGACGTGGCGGCCGCCGCCGCCGAGCAGGAGCGGGCGGCAGGAGCGGGCGTGATCCCGGCTTCCGAACGTGAGGGGGAGCGGATCGGCATGGCGCGGCTGCTGATAGCCCGCCGCGAGCACGACCAAGCGCTTAGGCTGCTCGATGGCCTGCTCGCGCCCGCGGAGTCCGCCGGACGGATGGGAAGCGCGATACAGGTCCAGGTCCTGCGAGCGCTGGCTCTATGGGCCAGGGAGGAGAAGAAACCGGCGTTGAACACCCTGGCGCAAGCCCTCGCCCTGGCCGAGCCGGAGGGCTACGTCAGGACCTTCGTAGACGAAGGACCACAGATGGCCGAGATCCTCTCCGCCGCGCTCGAAGCCCACCAGAGGGGACGCTTGGACCCGCCCGTCCCGGCGCACTACATGAGGAAGCTCCTGGCGGCCACCGAACGGGCGACGCCGCCGACCGCCGGTCGTGCCCGATCCTCCGAGCAACTCCCCGAGCAGTTGAGCGAGCGCGAGCGCGAGGTGCTCGTCCTGATCGCCGCCGGCAAGACCAATCGGGAGATCGCGAAGGAGCTGTTCGTGAGCGTGGGCACGGTCAAGTCCCACGCCAAGAGCATCTACCGCAAGCTGGATGCACACAGCCGCACCCAGGCCGTCTCTACGGCCAGGGATCTGAACCTGATCTAGCACAAGCCGTCGAGGCCCTACCGGGCAGCACTCGACCATCCGGCGGCGGGTGATCTCTCCCCCCTAATCCCCACTTTGGGGGATGCCGCTACCCACCGTCTCCCGGTAAAAAGGTGAGTAGTGAAACACGGCGATCTGGAAGAAAGGAGCACGATGGAAGTTGGCAAAGACAGCAGCGCCGGGCGAGGCACGACGGCGAGCAACGGGACGCCGGCGATCTCGGCGAGGGGGTTGCGGAACACCACCTGGACCGGCATGGTCCCGGTCGATGACACGGCTCTGGCCGTGACCGACATCCGCGGCCCTGGCCGTCCCATCGTCTACCTCAACGGCGCCTATGCCGACCAGCGGCCATGGCGGCCCGTGATCGCCGAACTCGGGCCCGACTGGCGACACATCACCTACGACGAGCGGGCCCGCGGCAGATCGAAGCGCTCGTCGGACTACTCTTTCGAGGCGTGCCTCCGAGATCTCGATGCCGTCCTCGATGCGACCGGGGTGGACCGGCCGCTGCTCGTGGGCTGGTCCTACGGCGCGACGCTCGCGGTGCACTGGGCCGAGAGGAATTCGGACCGCGTCGGGGGGGTGGTGTCCGTGGACGGCGCTATGCCGTACGGCTTGACCGGCGAGGAAGGTCGCGAGCGGATCCGGAAGCTGTTCGGCCGGATGCGGTTGGTGCTACCGCTGGTGCGCCCGCTTGGCCTGGCCGCGCGGATGAGCGCCGACCAGCACGCCGAGGTCAACATCGAGATAAACGAGATCAACGCCGCCATCGCGTCGGTCTTCGAGCGCGTGAGCTGCCCGGTGCGGTACGTCCTTGCCACAGGTGCCAACCTCGGCGGGGGCCAGGAGGAGATGGAACAGGTGCGGGCCTCACTCGATCCGGTGCTCGCCCGGAATCCGAACATCAGGGTCAGCGCGAAGGTCGCGAGCAACCACTCCAAGATCGTGCGTAAGGACTTCCGGGCCATCGCCGAGGCCGTACGAGAGACCGCGGCCGCCTACGATCAGGGGGTCCGCTGAGCCGATGGCGGACGGGCTCACGTTCGGTCAGGCAGCCGCGTTCGCCGGCGTCACAGTGAAGATCCCGCCGGGGGTCGTGAGCGCCGGAGAAGGGTCCCGCGGGAGGAGACCTGCCTCCGGGCCTGCGTCTCCGAGGATAGCAGGCCGCGCGGGACGTACATCGTTTGGATCGCGGGGCGCGACGACGCGGAGGAAGAGGCGTTCGAGCCGATCCCTCGACGACACGAAAGGAGCGTGATGGAGAAGAGAGAAATACACACCGGACGGAGTGCGACGGCGAGTCGCGGGGCGTCGGCGATCTCAGCGAGGGGGTTGCGCAAGTCGTTCGGCGAGCAGGTCGTGCTCGACGGCATAGACCTGGACGTCGCAGAGGGGACTACCTTCGCGCTGCTCGGTCCCAACGGCGCCGGCAAGACCACCGTGGTGAACATCCTCTCCACGCTCATCGGCGCCGACGGCGGCGAAACGAGGGTCGCAGGCCACGATCCGGCCCGAGATCCCGACGGGGTGCGCGGCGCGATCGGCGTCACGGGGCAGTTCTCGGCGGTGGACGACCTGCTCACCGGCGAAGAGAACCTGATCCTGATGGCCGACCTGGGCCACCTGGGCCGATCCGAGGGCTGGCGGCGCGCGGCCGAACTGCTGAGGCGCTTCGATCTGGCCGAGGCGGCCAGGAAGACGCCCGCCACCTACTCCGGCGGTATGACGCGCCGGCTCGACCTCGCGATGACGTTGATGGGAGACCCGCGCATCGTCTTCCTCGACGAGCCGACCACCGGCCTGGACCCGCGTAGCCGTCGCACCATGTGGGAGATCATACGCGACCTCGTGGCCGGCGGCGTCACGATCTTCCTGACGACGCAGTACCTGGAGGAGGCCGACGAGCTCGCCGACCGGATCGCGATCCTCGACCGAGGCAGGCTGGTCGCCGAGGGGACCCCCGACGAACTCAAGCGCCGCATCCCAGGAGGCCACGTCCGCCTGCGCTTCGCCGACCCGGGCGGACTCGAATCGGCCGCCCTCGCCGTCGGCGAGTCCTCGCGCGACGACGAAGCGCTCACGCTTCAGGTCCCGATAGACGGCAGCGTCGGATCGCTGAAGACCGTCCTCGACCGTCTCGACGGAGAGTCGTCCTCAGTCGAAGGGTTGTCGGTACACACCCCCGACCTCGACGACGTCTTCTTCGCCCTCACCGGCCAACTCGACGTCGGAAACCACGACACCGAAAAGGAGAAGCCATAATGAATTCCCTCTCGCTCTGGGCAGGCGACTCGGCGCCGATGCTGCGCCGCCAACTCCGGCGCATGCTGCGCTACCCGTCCATGACGGCGATCCTCGTCGGCATGCCCGTAGTCTTCCTGCTTTTGTTCGTCTACGTCTTCGGCGGCACGCTGGGCGCCGGACTCGGCGGCGTCTCGGGCGGACGCGCCGCCTACGTCGACTACGTCGCTCCCGGCATCCTTTTGCTGACCGTGGCCGCCGTGGCGCAGGGGACGGCGATCTCGGTCGCCATGGACATGACCGGGGGTATCATCGCCCGGTTCCGCACCATGGCGATCTCCCGCGCCTCGGTTTTGACCGGCCACGTCCTCGGAGCCATGATCCAGACCATGCTCGCCGTCGCCGTCGTCACGGGCGTCGCGCTGCTCGTCGGTTGGCGGCCCACCGCCGGCCCCGTCGAATGGATCGCCGCCATCGGCGTCCTGGCGATGGTCTCCTGGGCGCTCACCTGGCTGACCGTCGCGCTCGGCCTTGTGTCAGAGAGCGTCGAGACCGCCAGCAACCTCCCGATGCCGCTGATCCTGTTGCCGTTCCTGGGCAGCGGCTTCGTCCCCACCGACTCGATGCCCACCGCGCTGCGTTGGTTCGCCGAGTACCAACCCTTCACGCCCATCATCGAGACGCTGCGGGGACTGCTCATGGGCACCCCCATCGGCAACAGCGCGATCATCAGCGTCGCCTGGTGCGCGGCCATCTCGCTGGTCGGGTACCTGTGGGCGCGAGCGCTGTTCGACCGCGATCCCGCACGGTAGGCGGGCTTCACAGAAATCAAGGGCATCGAGGTCGAGGAGATCGTGGAGCCCTTCGGCGTACGCGCTGTGGTCGGGCGTCGCCATCGACGCCTACTTCCTGATAGGTGGGATCCTGTTCGGCGTGGCGGCCTGGGGCTACCAGTGCGGATCGCGCAGTAAGGCTAGGAGGATGTCGGGCTGGTGAGGACCCGCTTGGAGAAGATCTCCTCCCCCTGATCCCCCCTTTAGGTGATGCTGCTACCCCCGGTCGGACGATACGTTAGGACTGCCCGATGAGCCACCCAAAAGAGGAGGACCGGAGTGAACGAGATAATGGATCCCCAGCTCATAAAGCAGCGTCACGAGGAGCTGCTGCGCGAAGCGGAACTGAATCGCCTGACCAGGGCGCTGCGGGACTCGCGCAAACGGCGCGAGTCCCGCGGGGCATCTGCCCTGGCGTAGGAATCGAAGAGGATCGCCGGCAGTCTCCGAAAGCTGTTGAGGACCTCGAAGGATGCCAGCTAGGATGAGCGGCAACGGCATGCCCGCTGCCGGTTCGCCAGAGCCGCCGGGAGGACGAACCTGCACAAGAGACTTCTCGGCCCAGCTCGGTTCGGCGACGGGCGGGCGCCTCATCTTCGTCACCGGAGCCTCGAACGTCACCATCCACGCCGACCCCGCGATGCCGGACCTCTACCGCGCTCGCTTCGAGGATCGTATGCCTACCGTCGAGGTGCGTCGAGGTACCGTGACGGTCCGGTACCCCGGCTTCCCGCGCTTCGACCGGCTCCACTACCGGCGCGAGCGTCCCGCCGAGGTCAAGCTGGGCGCCTCCATCCCCTGGCACATCGAGGTCCGCGACTTTGCCTCAAGGCTCACCGCCGATCTGAGTAGTCTAAGGCTAGGTTCCCTCGACCTGGGCGGCGGCGCCAGCCGAATAGAACTGACGCTCCCCAGGGCCTCGGGCACCGTTCCGGTTCGCGTCCTGGGAGGCGCGAGCCACCTCACCATCCGCCGCCCCGCCGGCGTGTCCGTACGGCTCCACGTGGGTGGCGGTTCCACCAACCTGACCTTCGACGAGGAGCGCTTCGGCGTCGTAGGCGGCGCGGTGAGTTTGCAAACTCCCGACTACGACGGTGCCGACGACCGGTACGACATCGCCGTCACGGGAGGCGCGAACGCCGTGGCCGTCGGTGCCTGGTAACGGGTGGAAGCCCGACCTGGGCAATCCTCGGGAGCCGGAAACCGCCGTCGGGCGCCGAGCGAGGCTCGGCCGCATCGCTCCTGCCATCGGTCTATTCTTCCTGGCGCCCCTGGTGGGCGAGTTCCTACTCGGCAACAAGCCGATCACCTCGCCGATCGCCGGCACGCGTCCTCCGGGATAGCGATCTGGTTCGTCTGGGTCAGTCTGGGCGTGTTTTCGGCCGAGATACTGCCGACTGGGATCGTTGGCTCGGCCCTGTTCGTCTCTATGCAGACGGTCGCCCTCGCGGCGCTCATCCTCGGTTCTACCATCATCTACCTGCGCAAGGTGGGCAATGCGTGCTCGTTAGCGTACGTTCTCGTGCCGTTGCTACCAAGGTCCAGGTCGGTGGCCTCCGCGGGCGAGCGCTGTCCTCGAAACACCTAACCGACGCGTCCCCGGCGGTCTCCTTCTCCTGCGACGGCCTCGATGCCCCTGACGAGGATGTCGAGGCCGGCCTCGAAACCGGCCTCGAAGTCGTAGCGCGCGCCCTCCTCCCCGAGCGTCCCGAAGACCCGGCGCAGCGCCGGAACTTTCCCCGCCGGCTGCGTCTGGATGCGTGCCAGAATTTCCCGGCCGATGTCGAACCCCCCGGAAGGATTCGACGCCTCGCCCAGCGCGAACCCGTGGACGAAATCGACCAACGAGTCCGCGGCCCGCACGATCATCGCGGGAGGGAGCCCCGACTCCTCCAACGCCTCGTAGAGCGGCTCGCTGCCCAGGAGCACGGCCTCCGAGACCGCGGCGGCGTCGGAGAAGATCTGCAACGCGAGGTTGGGGTGCGAAAGTACAACGTCCCGGTGAGCGTGGGCATAAGCGCGCACGCGCTCCTGCCAGGGCAGGCCCTCGGAGGGCGGCATCCGCATCCGGGAGAAGACGACCCCGACGAGGCCCGAGACCACGGCGCCCTTGCCGGGCAGGTGGTGGTAGATCGACATCGGG
Organism: uncultured Rubrobacteraceae bacterium; assembly: GCA_963800975.1. Taxonomy (GTDB): domain Bacteria; phylum Actinomycetota; class Rubrobacteria; order Rubrobacterales; family Rubrobacteraceae; genus JALYGY01. The sequence continues at coordinate 167,705 of CAWDDB010000013.1, forward strand.
CTCACCCCGAGGTCTGCGGCCAGCCGGCGCATCGTCAGGGCGTCCAAGCCTTCCCGGTCCACAAGCTCGAGCGCCGCCGCGAGGATACCCTCGCGCGTCAATGGCTCCTGCCCCGCCCTCGGACGACCGGCCCTACGCCCCTGTTCCTTCTCCCTTTCGCAACCCATCCTCGAGACCTCCTTGATTAATCATACACAGTATGTATAATCGCAAGTAATTATACGATGTATAATTTTTGGAAACGTGAGGAGGTCGTTATGGCGCCGCGGTTGGAAGGGAAGGTTGCGTTGGTGGCCGGGGGAACGCGCGGGGCGGGGCGTGGGATCTCGGTCGAGCTGGGAGCTGCGGGGGCCACGGTCTACGTGACCGGACGCTCCACGCGGGGGCGCCCCTCCGAGTACGACCGCCCCGAGACGATCGAGGAGACGGCCGCCCTGGTGGACGAGGCTGGCGGAAGTGGCGTCGCCGTTCGGGTCGACCATCTGGAACCGGATGAGGTGCGGGCCCTGGTGGAGCGCATCGAGGGCGAGCAGGGCCGTCTCGACGTGCTCGTCAACGACGTGTGGGGGGCCGAGCACCTTACCGAGTGGAATGTCCCCGTGTGGGAGCACTCCCTGGAGAAGGGGTTGCGAACACTGAGGTTGGCGATCGACACGCACATCACGACCAGCCACTTCGCCCTGCCCCTCCTGATCAAGAACGAGGGCGGATTGGTCGTCGAGATGACCGACGGCACCGCAGAGTACAACGTCGCCAACTACAGGCTGTCGCTGTACTACGACCTGGCGAAGACGTGCGTCATCCGCATGGCGTGGGCCCAGGCTCAGGAGCTCGCGCCCCACGGGTGTACGGCGGTCGCCCTGACACCAGGCTGGCTGCGCTCGGAGATGATGCTCGACATCTACGGCGTGGGCGAGTCGAACTGGCGCGATGCGACCGCCGCGCAGCCGCACTTCGCCATCTCCGAGACGCCGCGTTACGTGGGACGGGCCGTGGCCCACCTCGCTGCTGACCCCAAGGTCGCGCGTTGGAACGGTAGCTCCCTTTCTAGCGGCGGGCTCGCCAAGGAGTACGGCTTCACGGACCTCGACGGCTCTAGGCCCGACGCCTGGCGCTACCTCGTGGAGGTCCAAGACGCCGGCCTGCCGGCCGACACCACCGGGTACCGGTAACGCCAGGGGCAGAGGACTCCGCCATCCGCCCGGAACGCGCCTAGGACAGGGTCCGAACACCAACACCCGCGAGAGCACACTCCGAGAGGATCAGACGGTGCCGATGCCCTCGCCGGAACCGGGCCGCGGCCAAAGCGGAGCGTCCGCTTCGGGGAGAGCTGTGGAAGCCGCCACCAGCCGCAGCGTGACCCGCGCCGCGTGAAGTCGGCGGCGCGTCCGGTCTCGGCCGGAGATCCTCTCGCACCAGGTTGCCTCCGGCTGCCGCCTCTGCGGGTCCGGACTCTGTTTTCTCTCACCCTGTACGTAACCGACATCCGCGTGTCTCATTGCCCATGACTACGGACCAGTTCCTACACCATGTTTTTGAGACCGGCTTTGATACATGGTGTGGACGCCAGAGCGGAGGTTGTCCACACGCCTGCGGGACGTCTTTATACCGTTCGTTCGCGAGACTCCGGGGGCCCAACCACCGTGGGTCCCGATCGGTGCCGCGATCCGGTTTGACACCAACGCTGACACCAACCCGGCCGGCACCCCGCGACACCCGGCGAACCGACGAACCTCGGACACACCGCCAAACGGCCCATATAAGCAGGATTCGCGGACGCTCCGGTACAGGACGGTAAACGATCACCTTCTCTGATAAGGAAGAGGTCCCTGGTTCGAGTCCAGGCAGGCCCACTCTCAGAACGCTTACCCCTACGGCGAATCGCAGGACGTGCGGCGAAAGTCGGGACGTCCTTCCAACTCTGTTGACACCAACGCGGCGGGGCAGGGGCAGGCACCGCTTCCGCTCGAAGCGCCGGTTCTCCTCGATGCACGCCGGGGCGACCTTCACGCCAGATACGCAAGATCACCGTCCCTCCCCCGTCCCACCGAGACTGGGTCAAGCAGGCGCAGTTTGACCGCGGCGACGAGGTCTCACCACCGAAGAGTGAATATCTCGACCAGAACTTTCCAGGCGACCACTTTTTGGGTCCTGAGGATTACCGGCTTTCGTTCCGCGGACCGAGGTGCGCCGGTCCTCCTCGAAGTACCGTGCATGCTCAGAACGCTGACCGCAAGGAGAGCAGATGGGCGCGGTATGGGTCTCGAATAGACCGGGGGCGGCACGGATCAGCTGGGCGCGGTGGTCGGCGTATTCCTGGCGCTGGGCTGCGCCTACCGAAACGGCCTGTCGTCCTTGCCCCTCAGGCGCGCTGGCGGCGGACCGGTTGGTGTGAGGGAGCCGCGGTGAGCGTCGAGGCACTTGTTTACCTGCTGGAAGCCCATCCCTACCTCTTGCTGTTCCCGCTGGTGGCGCTGGAGGGTCCGCTCGCCACGATCTGCGCCGGTTTCCTCGTCTCGGCCGGATTTATGAGCTGGCCGTTGGCCTACGCTCTCGCCGTGACCGCCGACCTCACCGCGGACACCCTCTACTACCTGCTGGGGCGCTCCGCGCGTCACCCGCGGGTGGGCTGCCTACTCCACCGCGTCGGCCTGACACAGGAGAGGTTGGCGGCGATGGAGGTGGCGTTCCGGAGTAAAGAAGCCAGGACGGTTGTAGGCGCGAAGGTCACCGAAATTGCGGCGGTACCGATGTTAATCACGGCGGGGCTCATGAAGATGGGCTACGGGCGCTTCCTGGCCTGGAACGCGTCGGTCGCCCTGCTGAAGACCGGGGTCCTGCTGGCCGTGGGCTTCTTCGCTGGCGGGCAGGTCCTGAGCCTCGCCCAGCGTCTGGACCCCGGTTCGGCCGTCCCACTGGCACTGCTCGCGCTCGTGGCGGTCGGCTACCTGATGGTCTCAAGACGGCTCTACATTCGGAAACCGGTAAACCCAGAACAGGAGTCGAAGGAAAACGATGAAAATCCTGGCGGTAACGTCTCACCAGCCAGCGGGTGTTCGACTAGCCGGACGAGCGCAGATGGCAGGTGGGACAAATGAGACGTTACGGCTACGTCATCGGACCACTGTTGGGCCTCCTGCTGCCAGCCCTGACCATCGGCCTGATCGCCGTCCGGACGGAGGAGGTGCCTCGGGTGGTGAGCGTCTGGCCGCTCCTCGCGGCGCTGGGCGCCTCCGCAGCGACCTGGTGGCTCCAGGGTCTTATCGTCGCCGTCCTGGCGCGGCCTCAACTTGACAGCCTCCGGGTGGGGGACATGTTCCGCGTCTACATGGCGGGCACGTTCGTGGCGCTCGTTTCGCCCATAAGGGGAGCAGAGATCCCCTACGAGGTGTACCTGCTAAAGCGTCTCGGCCTCTCGGCTGGAGAGGGGAGCAACGTGGTGGTCACCAGGGTCTTGCTCGACGCCGCCGTCTTGACCCCCGCGGCGCTTGTCGCCGCGTTTGCCCTCTACTCTTCCGCGCTCCCCGAGGTGCAAAACCCCGGCCTTTTCCTGGCGGGCCTAGCCTCCGCCGTAGCCCTGGCCGCGGTCGCCTTCCTGGTGCGCAGGAGAATACGAGGAAGCGGGGGGAAGAGAACACTGCGTCTCGGTGGATCGGTCTGGCAGGCGAAAGCGGGGGCGAAGATCTCCGGCTTTCTGAGGGATATGCGGCGGAGCTTCGCCTCGTATTGGCGTCCGGGGCACAGGGCCACCCTGGCCTACGCCATCGCCCTCGCGATCGTCTACTGGGCGTTCCGCCTCTCCGCCGGCCCTCTGGCGTTGATGGCGGTGGGGTGGTCCGGCGACTGGCTCCCCGTGGTGGGGGCCCAACTGCTCCTGGCCTCCTTCGTCCTCCCGTTCGTCCCGACCCCAGGTGGCGGCGGCGCGAGGGAGCTGGGTTTAGCGGCGCTTCTCTCCGGCTACGTGCCGGAGGGGCAGCTGCTGAGCGGGATCGTCGTCCACACCGTCCTGTCCCACTGGCTGCCTTTGATCGCCGGTGCCTTCTTCGCCGGTCACGAGTTGCGGCGGGGGACCTTTCGACGCGGTGGAGGGCGGAATGCCGCAGGCCAGGGTGTCCACGCCGAAGCCAATGCACAGGTCTTGCTGGCCGCTCCTCGCATCACTTCCCCGCGGCGTTACGTTTTGTCCGGCAACCAGGAACCGGAGGAGAACATGGCAGCACCACGAGGCAAACCCTCCGACAGACCGTATCTCGGGAGGGAGCAAGGCCTGAGGAAGCCTCCGGCGACGACCAGGTTCTTCAACGGATTGGGACGGCGAGTCGCATACTTCTACGTCCGGCGGCTGATGCGATCGGACATCGAGTGGGGGACCGAACTGCCATCGGGTGCGAAGATCATCGCCGTTAACCATCCGACGACGACGGACCCTTTCCTGATGATGTCTTGGCCGTTCGAGCCGATCTACATCCTCATCAGCGAAGCCGCTTTCGAGGTGCCGCTGGTCGGACGATTCTTGCGTCTCGCGGGACACATACCCGTCTACGCCGATCGCGGACGCGAAGCGTTCGAGGCCGCACTACGCCTGCTGGGCGAGGGAAAAACCGTGGGCATCTTCCCGGAAGGCGCCTTGAGCGAGGATGACGGACAACTCGTGAGTGCGCGGAGCGGAGCGGTCAGGCTGGCCGTAACGGCGCAGGTGCCGATCGTCCCGGCTGGCATCGCGCCAGACTGGCACTTCGTCACCGCGCGCCAGTGGCGGCGATCCGGAGCAAGCGAGCAGATGCGGTGGTTCTGGCTCGGAGCGTACGAAGTATCCGTGGGGGAGCCGCTGGTGTTCGAGCACGCCGTGGACGATCGCGAGGCGGTCAAACGGTCAACGGACATCCTGACAGGAGAGATCGAGCGACTTATGCAACGGAGTGCAGATCGATTACTGCGCGCAAGCTGGCCTCTCATTACCAGGCAACACGAAGGGTAGGCGCTGGATCTTCACCTTTCCTCTACCGTTTGCCCGATGGCTTTCCATCCGAGAGAACAGTATCGTCGAACTCGACATCCGTTGGTAGCGGTGAGGAGAACATGCGCAGGCTCGTCCATTACGTTTCGGTGACCCAGGACGGCTTCATCGGCTCGGAGAAGACGGCGTTGACGTCCGTCGCTAGGGCCACGCCCGTGGCGTCCTCCGCGGGGGCCATCGTGCCGCAGCCGGTGGTGTCTTCAGGTGCGAGAGGTCCGGCAAGTCCTCGGAGGGCGGCAAGGCTCTTCTCGGGTTGCGGAACAACCGGGACCCGCAAGGGCCGCTTTACTGCATGGGTTGTGTCACCCGGAGTTCGGTAACTATACCGGGATGGGATTGGAGACTACGCTCGTAGATTAGACGCGGTTGGTTCCAGGGGACCACGCGAATTACTCCTCCGGACCGATGGCAGGGCGCGGACCGCGGAATAAGCTAGTCGCGTGGGCTGGAGAGCGTAGAGAAGGAGTTGGTGATGCAGACGGAGCAGCAGAACTACGGCGAGGCGGGAGGCCATCCTGGCGAAGACCCAAGAAGGGCGTCCACCGGCTCCGCAACGGCGGAGTTTACTTACACCAATCCAGTAGAAAGCTTCGTGGGCACGGTCAGGGATCTGGTTACCCGGCCTGTGGACTTCTTTCGCGGCATAGCCCGGCGGGGAGACTTCGTGAATCCCCTGACCTTCGCCCTGGTGTGCGCGATGATCTCGGCTGCAATAGGCGGTTTTCTAGGAGTACTGTACGCCACCGTGGGCATAGGGGACACGGGCGTCGGGGGAGCGATGGGGGCCTTGGTAGCCTCTTTGTTCTTAACGCCGATCATCTCCGCGATAGCGTTGTTTATAGGAGCCGGCATTCTGCACTTGCTGGTCGCCCTGGTCGTCAAGCCCGCTAATTCCGGCTTCGAGGCCACGTTCCGGGTGGTTTCTTACTCAAACGTTGGGCAGCTCGTGGGCTGGGTCCCGGTAGTGGGACCGCTGGTGGCCGCCGTAGCTTCCATAGTCCTGTCTGTTATCGGTGTGCGGGAAGTTCACGAGACGACGACCGGCAAGGCTGCGCTCGTGGTTCTGATTCCCGCTGCGGTGGGGCTGTTGATAGCGTTGCTCCTTATTGCGCTAGTAGGTGCTGTCCTGTTGTTTGCCTCGCAGTAATTGGGCATCCGTGCCGGTGAGTTAGCCAATCTAGGTTGTCCCTAAACCGGTAAACGGTATCCTCCCGATCAGAAGGCTACCCGAAGCCTTTTCCGAACCGGGAGGATACCTTGTCGTTGGCGTCTGTCCCGCTGCCTCTGCTAGTTCTCAGAGGTTCGCCTCACGGCCTCCTACTGCGGCACAACAGCGACGGCGTCCATCTCCACCAGGAAGTCCGGATGCGCTAGAGCCGAAACGAACACCCCCGTGATAGCCGGTGGGTTGGGTGTCTCGGGCCAAGCGTTCTGGAATGCGGCAAAACCGGCCTGCAGCGATTGCCCCTCGACTATATAGATGTTCCACTTGATGATGTGCTCGGGTCCCGCACCGCCCGCCGCGAGCGCCGCGCGCAGGTTAACTAAGATCTGCTCGACCTGCGCCACGATGTCGTCCTTGCCAACTATCTCCCCTGAGGCGTTTATCGCATCCTGACCGCCGATGTGCACGGTCCTGACGTTTCCTTCAACGACGACGACGTTCGTGAAGGCGGGGTTCTTGTTTAGGGAATCAGGGTTGATGTAGCGCACCGACCCAGCGTTATTGGGGAAGTCGGACATCTCAAGAGTCCTTTCGTTCGCGATTCGACTGCCCGCTAATATTACGCAGGCCGCGAGCTGTGCCCATCGCTATTCACCCAAGTGCCTAGAAGGGATTCACGGAGGTCCGCATGGCCGAGCTGCGAGGCGGCCTTCGCCCTGCGGGCGACGTTCTCGGCGCCGCGAACCTCGACGACTGTCCCGCTGCCCCGGTCCTCGCGGAGCACGATGTCGGGATCGAGCACGGCGACGAGGGCGTCGAGGTCTCCATCGCGCGCGGCGGTGAGGAAGGCTTCAACGACTCCTTGCCGCTAACGATAATTAACTCTCTCGTAACACGGCCGGGCGCAGGAATGCGTAGACTGCTCCTGGTGGGCGACTGGCCGCCCTCACTGGTGAAGGGAGCAGACGATGAGTACGATCACCACGGAAGACGGCACCGAGATCTACTACAAGGACTGGGGCTCGGGCCACCCGGTGGTTTTCAGCCATGGCTGGCCGCTTTCGGGCGACGACTGGGACACCCAAATGCTGTTCTTCCTACAGCACGGCTACCGCGTCATCGCCCATGACCGGCGCGGGCACGGACGCTCCACGCAGACCAGCGACGGTCACGACATGGACCATTACGCCGACGACCTAGCGGCGCTGACTGCCCATCTCGACCTCCAGGACGCCGTCCACATTGGACACTCCACCGGCGGCGGCGAAGTCGTGCACTACATCGCCCGACACGGTGAAAGCCGCGTGGCGAAAGCGGTATTGATCAGTGCGGTGCCGCCCCTCATGGTACAGACCGACGCCAACCCCGGCGGCCTGCCGAAGAGCGTATTCGACGACTTCCAGGCCCAACTCGCCGCCAACCGGTCCGAGTTCTACCGCGCCGTGCCCTCGGGTCCCTTCTACGGCTATAACCGGCCCGGCGTGGAATCCTCGGAAGCCATCATCGACAACTGGTGGCGCCAGGGAATGATGGGCGGGGCAAAGGCACACTACGACGGCATCGTCGCCTTCTCCCAGACCGATTTCACCGAGGACCTCAAGAAGATCACGGTGCCGGTCCTGGTCATGCACGGCGATGACGACCAGATCGTTCCCTACGCCGACTCCGCACCGCTGTCCGCGCAGCTCCTGCAAAACGGAACGCTGAAGACGTACGAAGGATTCCCGCACGGCATGCCGACCACCGAGGCCGAGACGATCAACGCCGACCTGCTGGACTTCCTCAGAAAGTAAAGAGTTCCACAACCATGGTGGGGCCCTTTTACCCACCTTCGCAGAAGGGGTGTTCTCCAGAGTAGCCTGGAAGAAGATGCGCCGGGAGCTCGCGTGTTGCACACTGGGCATCGGAAAGAGAACAGTGCCGTCAGGAGGAAACCGTGACCGTCAACGACGCACCTAACCCGGCAGCCCCCGACACGATCGTGCTGGTCCACGGCTTCTGGGTTACCCCGCTCAGCTGGGAGAAGTGGGTGGAGCGCTACGAGGACAAGGGCTACCGGGTGATTGCCCCCGCATACCCCGGCTTCGAGGTCGGGGTCGAGGCGCTGAGGGAGGACCCATCCCCCATAGAGGCGCTCACCTTCCCCGCCGTCGTCGAGCACATCGGGGGTATCATCGACGGACTCGACAAGCCGCCTATCATCATCGGACACTCGGCGGGCGGGGTGCTCACCCAGATCCTGCTCGACCACGGCTTCGGCGCAGCAGGCGTAGCCATAGACTCCGTGCCCGCAGAGGGCGTCAAGGTGGTGCCGGTCTCTCAGATCCGGTCGCTCTTCCCTTTCCTGAGGAACCCCGCCAACCGCCACAAGGCCGTCGGCTTCACCCCAGAGCAGTGGCACTACGCCTTCACGAACACCCTCTCGCGAGAAGAGTCGGACGAGGTCTACGAGCGCTACCACATACCCGCCTCGGGCAGGCTCGTGTGGGTCGGGGCCACCGCCAACTTCACGCCGGGGCACCAGGAGAACTACGTCAACTTCAGGAACGAAGACCGCGCGCCCTTGCTGTTCATAGCGGGTAGCGAGGACAACATCATCCCGCCCGCGGTCAACGAGTCCAACGTCAAGCACTACCGCCACGCCAAGAGCCCCACCGACTACAAGGAGTTCGAGGGACGCTCGCACTACGGCGTCATCGGGGGCGAGGGCTGGGAGGAGGTCGCGGACTACGCCCTGGAGTGGGCAGAGGCGAACGCAGTGAAGCAACCCGCCACCTGAGCTCGGCGCACCCGTCTATTCACCCGACATCGTGGTAGGTGGGTTCTCGGAAGTCCGCCGGTTCCTAGATAGCGCCCCCGTTGGCGTAGAGAGTCTGGCCGTTGACCCAGCGCCCCGGCCCGGCGAGGAACGACACCACTTCGGCGATATCCTCCGGTTCCCCGAGCCTCTTCATGGGGTTCAGGCCCGCTATATGCTCGACGGTCTCCTGATCCTTGCCCTCCAAGAACAGGGGCGTCGCCACGGGCCCCGGCGCCACGGCGTTGACCGTGATGTCGCGGCCCCTGAGCTCGCGGGCTTGGATCAGGTTGATGGCCTCTACCGCACCCTTGGTGGCCGCGTAGGGCGCGTAGGTCGGCTGCTGCAGCTTCACCACCGAGGTGGAGAAGTTGATGATGGCCCCACCCTCGCGGACCCGCCTGGCGGCGAGTTGGTTGACGACGAAGGTGCCCCGGATGTTGGTGCGGTGCATCCGGTCCAGGTCGTTCAGGTCGAAGTCGGCGAGGGGACCCAAAATCATGATGCCGGCGGTGTTGACGACGACGTCGATGCCACCGAAATTCCGCTCGACGGCGTCGAAGGCCCCCTTCATGGCACGCTCCTCGGCGACGTCGCCGCCCACGGACATCGCCCGGCCGCCGGAGGCGTTGATCTCCTCGACGGCCTCGTCGGCCCTGGCTTTGTTGCCGGCGTAGTGCACGGCCACGGCGATACCGTCCCTGGCGAGCCGCTCGGAGGTGTCGCGGCCGATGCCGCCGGAGCCTCCAGTGACAAGCGCGACGCGTGTGCTTTTAGCCATTCGTTCTCTCCTCGAAGTATCGGGTGCTTGCTTGCGTTCTCTCCACCACCGGTCGCGGCGGTGTCGCTGTCGATGACCGCCTGGGACGAGATCCTCTCCTTTCTCGTAGATCGTCCGGCCAGGCCTGCAGGATTTCAGAGCTATGTGTACACTGTGTCCACATAGTAGTAGATATATACAGTATGTCAATATATTTCCGAGAAGTTTTCTGAGAAGGAGAGATGAAGGATGAGCGCCACGGGCAAGGAACATCTGCCGGCCCGGCCCGGTCGGGGCAGGCGGCCGGCGGCCGAGGTGCGGGCCGAGATCCTGGAGGCGGCGGGACGGCTGCTGCTGGATGAGGGTATGGCGGGGTTCAGCGTCGCGCGGGTGGCTTCGCTCTCCGGGGCGAGCCGGATGACGATCCACAAGTGGTGGCCGTCGAAGGGGACCCTGGCGTTCGACGCATACCTGGCGTCGGTCTCCGATGCGCTGGCGTTTCCCGACACCGGCGACGTCGAGGCGGACCTGCGCGCGCAACTGCATGCCTTCGTGCGCCTCATCACCGAGACCCGTGCGGGGCGCGTCATCTCGGAGCTGATGGGGCAATCGCAGACGGACCCCGAGTTGAGATCGGCGATGGTCGAGCAGTACACTACGCCGCGCCGGAACCTGGCGGTCGAGACGATGGAGCGCGGGCAGGCGCGGGGTCAATTGCGAGACGACGTCGATCCGAGCGTTGTGGTCGACCAACTCTGGGGAGCTTGCTACAACCGCCTGCTCAACCCCGATCAGCCGATCACGGTCGCGTTCGCGGATGCGCTCCTGGACAACGTTTGGCGTGGGATCGCGGCCTAGAGATCGACCACACGGACAGGAGCGGCGGCGAGGTCCCGTGGGCGAACACGCGAGCCGTAGGTTTCGAATGAAATGGCCGTGGATAAATTACTAGCTATCCCGGGGAAGGGAATGGGATCGATTTTGCGTGATAGCTGCGGTGTGCCGCGCTCGTGGCGGAGGGTGGATTGACGGAGAACGGTCAAGACAAATTGGCTTTGAACTCGGCGACCACAAGTTCGGCCGAGCCCCGGTCCGCCCGCAGCTCGACGGTTGCAAGGTCGACTTGGTTGGTCGTCCTGATCTGGCAATAAGGTATGCGTTGCACCGGACGGTGCGAGAGACGGGGAGCCCCAGAGGGGTCACGGGAGGTATGGCATGGATAGGCCTGGCGAGGAATCCGGGGCAAGGGCCAGCTCCATAAGGCAGGTGGCCTTTGCCGGATTCGTGGGCACCACGATGGAATGGTACGACTTCTTCCTCTACGGCGCGGCTACCGCCCTCATCTTCAACCAGTTGTACTTCCCCAGCGTGGATCCGCTAATCGGGACGCTCGCGGCTTTCTCCGCGTTTGCGGTCGGCTTCATCGCCCGTCCGCTGGGCGGGATAATCTTCGGTCACTTCGGCGACAAGTTAGGCCGCAAGCAGAACCTCGTCATAACGCTCGCGCTCATGGGTCTCGCATCCGCCGCCATAGGCTTGCTGCCGACCTTCGAGACCATCGGGATATGGGCCCCGATCATCCTCGTCGTGCTACGCATCCTGCAGGGTTTCGCGGTCGGCGGCGAGTGGGGCGGCGCGGTCCTGATGACCGTGGAGCACGCCCCCGACGACAGAAGAGGCTTCTACGCGAGCTGGGTGCAGATGGGCGTCCCGGCCGGGATCGTGCTCGCGAACGGGATCTACCTGCTGTTCGAGACGTCGCTCTCCGAAGAGGCTTTCCTGAGCTGGGGTTGGCGCGTACCGTTCCTGCTCTCCATCTTTCTCGTAGCGATCGGCCTCTACATCCGGCTGCGCATCGAGGAGTCTCCGGCGTTCTCCGAGATCCAGGAAAGCCACGCGGAGACCCAGACGCCCGTGTTGGACGTGATACGCAACCAGCCGAAAAACGTGCTCGTCTCGCTCGGAGCGCGCCTCGGCGACAACGTGATCTTCACCATCTTCGAGGTCTTCGTGCTCACCTACATCACCCAGCAACTGGGGTTGCCGGAGAGCTTGGCGCTCGCGGGGGTCCTGATCGGGGCCGGATTAGAACTCTTCACCATCCCGTTCTTCGGGGCGCTGACCGACCGGGTAGGTCGCCGGCCGGTGTTTATGGGTGGCTTGATCTTCTGCGTGCTCTACATTTTCCCCTTCTTCTGGTTGCTGGAGACAGCGCAACCGCTGCTGGTCATCTTCTCCCTCGTCCTGGCGCTCGCCGTCGGACACTCCGCGATGTACGCGCCCGAGGCTAGCTTCTTCGCCGAGCTATTCGACACTCGCACCCGCTACAGCGGGGCCTCCATCGCGTACCAGTTCGCTCCCATCGTGGGTGGCGGCATCGCGCCCGCCATCTGCACCGCGCTGCTGGTGTGGTCGGGGAGCTACTGGCCGATCGCGCTGTACATGATCGCGATGGGCCTGATCGGGGTGGTCTCCCTCTACTTCGCCCCCGAGACGTACAAGAGGGACCTCTACGCCGAGGCGCGGACGGAGGCGGCCGAAGCCAAGAGCCAACCGGCTGGCAGCCGCTAGATGGCAGGAACCCCGAGTGTTTCATGGCCGAACGTCCACCTCAGGTGCCCAGCATCAGCGCGAGCAGACACCCGACGACGAGGCCTTCACGGATGGTCGGGCGCACGGTCGGGGACATGGACTAGCTCCAGCTTGAGGCCATCCGGGTCGGAGAAGAAGACGGCGTAGTAGCCTGGCTCGTAGCCATACTCGGCTGGGGCGTCGAGTATCTCGACGCCGAGCTCGCGAAGGAGCTCGTGGAAGCGGTCGACCTCCTCGCGGCTATCCGCGTTCCAGGCGAAGTGGTGCAAGCCCGGCGAGTACCGGTCGTGTTCCCTCTTCCGTCCATCCCCGGAGGCCACGCTCATGATGACCCACTGACGGTTGCCGGCCGGCGACGGCATCCTCCAGGCCAACCGCTCCTCGCTTTTCTCCGCTAGCTCGTAGCCCATGAAGCGCAGGAGCGGATCGTAGAAGGCCTCCGCGCGCGGGATGTCGCCAACGGTGAAGCGCACGTGGTTCATGCTGCCGGTCTTTCTCATCGGGACACCGCTTCTTCCTGGGCGAACTCCTCGTCGTAGGCGAACAGGGCCGGCCACCCGCCGGTGTGCAAGAAAATAACGTTCTCGTTGGAAAATCGTCCCTCCTTCACAAGCTCGATGAGACTACCCATGGCCTTTCCGGTGTAGACGGGGTCGAGCAGGATGCCCTCCAGACGGGCCAGCAGCCGGGTCGCAGAGACGCTCTCGGGCGTTGGCACCCCGTAACCCGGGCCCACGAAGCGGTCTTCGACTTCGATGTCCACGAAACGCGGGCGCCGGCCCAGCCGCTCACAGGTGCCCGTAGCGATGCGTTCGATGTTGGCCCTGGCCTGCGGCGCCGGGCCGCTGACGCTGAACCCCACCAGGCGCGCGTCCGCCTCCACCTCCGCGAGACCGACGGCGAGACCCGCCTGGGTCCCGTGGCTCGCGCTGGCGTGGACGATGGTGCCGACCCGGAGATCCATCCCCTCCGCCTGACGCATCACCTCCCGGGCGCACTCGACGTAGCCAAGCGCCCCGACGGGATTGGAACCGCCGGCCGGGATGACGTAGGGCCGCCTCCTTTCTTCTCGTAGGGCGGCGGCGCGGGCGTCCATCTCGGCGTCGGCATCTGCCTCGCGCGGCAAGACTCTCACCTTGGCGCCCAGCAGTCGGTCGAGAAGGACGTTGCCGGAGCGGGCGTAAACCTTTCCTCGCCCCGGCACGCTCTCTTTGAGGTACAACTCGCAGCCCAGGCCCAGCCTCGCGCAGGCAGCTGCCGATTGGCGAGCGTGGTTGGACTGCACCGCGCCCGTGGTCAGGATCGTATCTGCGCCTCGCCCAAGGGCATCGCTCAGCAAGTACTCGAGCTTGCGCGTCTTGTTGCCCCCACCGGCGAGACCCGTGCAATCGTCGCGCTTCACCCAGATCCTCGGGCCACCGAGCTCGGCACTCAGGCGTTCTAGGGGCTCCAGCGGGGTCGGCAGGTGCGCCAGCGGAACCCGCCCCACGTCCTTCGTCTCCATCCGAACCTACCTCGCGATCCTCCCGCAACCGTTCCAGTTCGGGGCTACTTGCACTAGCGTATGGTCGCATAGCTAGGCGTTGGCAACATCTTTGCTCTCAAAGAAAACTGCACCGTCTTCCCAATCGCGTTCAGCCGCGAGACAGCGTGCTCGGCACTCGAACACATTATGGTTACCGCGGGGGTGGCTTGCGCGTTGGGGATTGGCATGGCCTGCGTCGACGCGCCTTTTGTCGCGGGGGGTTGCTGACCGTTCTTGGGAAAGACTTTTCTTGGAAAATATGCATTTTTGCAGGAAGTTTAATAGACGAGGAGGTTATCGCGGAGTAGGAGATGCGGACGCAGTCTGGGCAATTCGCTCTATGCGGCGAAAGACTCTACTCCTGGTATTTCGAGCCGGTACCCTGTAGCCGTGCATAGCGTAAGGTTAGGGCGGGGTTCGCGAACAACCCCCTACGCTACGCGCTTTCTGGGGAGGCGAAGCGCGAGGAGCACCGCGGGGATCGGTAGCAAGGCGAGGGCGACCACAACGGCCCGCAAGCCGAATCCGTCCGCCAGGGCTCCCAGGAGGGGCGATCCCACGCCCCCCATCCCGATAGCGAGCCCCACGGTGAAGCCGGAGGCAACGCCCACGTGGCCGGGCAGGTACTCCTGGCCCATTACCACCGTCACGCTATAGCTGGCGATGGTGGCCGCCCCGATGGGCACCAGGAACGCCATGCCAAGGGCCTCCCCCGAGGCCAGGAAGCAGCCGAGCAGGGGCGGCAGCACGAGCAGGGAACCCAGCAGCACCGCGCGCCTGCCGTACCGGTCGGCGAGCCTGCCGCCCAGGAGGGTTCCCGCCGCCCCCGCTAGCAGCGTCACCGAGAGGGCCGCGTTGGCCGTGATTTCGGAGGCGGAGAACACCCCTGAGTAGTAGAGCGGGACGAAGGCGATGAGGCCGAACTGCACGACGCTTCGCAGAGAGATCACACCCGAAAGCACGGCGAAGGCGCCCCAAAGGTTCTGCGCTCCGGCCTGGCCCGCGCCGCCCGCCGTCGGGACCGACCGGAAGCCCCTCAGGCGCGGCAGCTCGACCGCCAGGACGCCCGCCATCGTGAGGGGGAGGACGGCGAAGAGCAGCGTGCCGGGGAGCCCGAAAAGGAGGATCAGGGGCGTGAGGAGCAGGGGGCCCATGGCGAAGCCCGCGTTGCCCCCCACCGAAAAGAAGCTCATGCCCGTGGCCCGCCTCCCGCCCGAGACGAGGCCGGCGAAGCGGGTGGCCTCCGGATGGAACGCCGCCACCCCCAGCCCGCTCAGGACGACCGCCAGCAGGGTGCTCGGATAGCTCGGGGCAACGCCGACGAGCGCGATCCCGAGCGCCCCGAGGGCCAGCCCCAGGGGCATAAACGCGGCGAACGACCTCCTATCCGAGAGGTAGCCGAAGAGGGGCTGCACCACCGAGGAGGCAACCGTGGATGCCAGAACGAGCGTCCCGGCCGCGGCGTAGGAGATGCCCTGGTCGCGGACCAGGAAGGGCAGGAGCGCGGGCACCGCCACCTGCGTGGCGTCCGAGCACAGGTGCCCGAGGGAGAGAACCGCCATCGCGCGCCGGTTCACGCCCTCGGGCCCGACCTCCCCGCCGTTGTTCACTCTCGAAGCCACGCGTAGCCTCCTCGCGACGATGATCATGCTTTCTCGCTCCTTGGTCAAATCCCGGCTTGCTACGTGTGAGGTAGGGTGCAATTATCTTCGGAGCTGAGGCAGCTACGATTCCTCGAACTGTTGAGTTTCCGGTGGCGGTGCTCTGTGCCTCACCGTCGTTATTTGAGGATCCAGACGGCGCTCTGCTGCCTGGGTCAGCCGCCTTGATCTCCCGAATCGCCAGTGGTCGTCAGCGCCGACGGCGCTACGTGGCGGGCAAGCTCCACCAGCCCCCGGCTGGTGCCGACCACCCGCAGCTCGTCGCCCGGGTGGATGACGAGGTCGAGAACCGGGAACGGCGTAACGCCCAACGCGAGTACGCGCGCCTGGCACGTCTCCTCGATGGTCCTAACGTCAGTCTGCCGCTCGGCGGTGAGGTCCACGATTTGCATGACCTCGTTGCCGATGGGGAGCACGGCCGCGGGCCGCCGGCCGAAGATGGCCGCGACGAAGGCCGGGGCGGCGAGCGCGGAGACGCTGCGGGAGAGGTGGATGCCGGTTGTTCGCTCCACCCTCGCGGCGAGATCCGGATCGAACATTCGGAGCACCATCCGCAGCCCAGGGGCCCGCGCCTGTGCCAGCAGCGCGCACTGCAGGTTGGCCATGTCGTCTTTGGTTACCGCCAGCAGCGCCCGCGCCGAGCCCAACCGAAGGCCATCCAGCGTGCTCCCGGAAGCTATGTCGCCGACCACGACCGGCAGGCGCAGCCGCTTTACGAGCTCCGCGTCGAGGGCGTCCTCGTCGCGCTCGACGGCGACGCAGCGGACCCCCGCCTCCGCCAGGGCCTCGATAATGGTCGAGCCGGTGGTGCCGACGCCGCAGACGACCACGTGGTCTCGCTTCGGCACGGGGTACTGGCCGAGCGCCCTGAGGAGCCTGGCCCCGACGATGGCGTCGGTGACGAGGCCGAAGACGAGCGCGAGCGTGAGCGCGCCGAGCATGATCATGACGATGCCGAACAACTTGAGCGGGGCCGAGGCCTCGAGCAGGTTGATGTCGCCGTAGCCGACCGTGGCGACGGTGACCACCACGAAGTAGAGGGCGTCGAGCAGGCTGAGCCCCAGGTGAGTGTTGAAGATCAGGGTGCTGGTCACGATGAGGAGCCCGAACATCACGGCGACTACCGCGAGCCGGCGGTCGAGGATGCCGATCGTTCCCTGTATGAGCACCCACCACGTGCGCGAAAGACGCGAGGCCATGGTGAGCAGGCCCTCGTTCTGGCTTGTGGCGAGCCTGTCGAGGCCGCCGGCCGGCTCTGGACTCGATGCGCTGGTGTCTGCGGGTCCGCGATCCACGATGCCGACCACCCGCTGGGCGGTGGTGGGGAAGATCTCGGGCTCGCCCTTCTCGGACTCGACCTCCGCGAGCGCCAGCCAGAGGTTGGGATCCTGTCGGTCGACCTCCTGCACGGCGACCTGACGGTCACCCGCTCGTAGCTCGAAGCCGACGCTGCCGCGCAGCGCCGCCTCGACGAATGCGGGAGCGGCCAGCTCAGTCGCCGACAGCACCGCCACGTCCCCGAGCAGACCCTGGATGGCACCGGCGAGGGAGGTGTTGAAGAGCCGCAAGACGACCCTGGCCCGAGGGGCTAGCTCCTGCAGCTCGAGAGCTACGTGCAGGTTCGTAAGGTCCACGTAGCCGAGCAAGCCACACACGGAAGCCTTCTCCACGCCCGCCTTCTCGAGCGTCTCTTCCTGCTCGGGGTCGCCGACGACCAGCGGCACGCCCCCCTCCCGTGCCGCGCGGGCGAAAGGCGCATCCGGCCTGGCGCAGACCGTGGTTACCGTAACCCCAAGCTCGCACAGTACCTGGAGCACGCGCACCCCCAGGCCGTCGTCCCCCACAAGGACGACGCGTCCATCAGGGCGCGAGTCTCCCGATTCCCCTTTCATCGCCCTTCCTCGCCTGCGCGTTGCATGGGGATCCGCCGCCCGGGGCTTGCGCTACGGGCCTGGCAAGGCTTTACCCCGGTCTCCGCATCCCCTATTGGCGTGGCGCCCGAGCAACGTCCCTTCCGGTATAGCGCCGCTGCCGCTTCGCCGGAACGTTGCTCGGTCCTAGCCGCTTCCTTTGCCGATCTGGATGCGCTGGGTCTCCGGGAGGTCCGCCGCTCCCTTAACGGTGATCTCCAGCAGCCCTTCCTCGAAGGTGGCGGTTATCTTGCTTCCGTCCGTGCCTTCCGGCAGGTTGATGCTCCGCCTGAAGTGGCCGTAGGAGCGCTCCCGCGTGTAGTAATGAATCTCTTCCTCGTTCAGCTCTATGCTGCGCTCTCCGGACAAGGTCAGCACGGCGTTGGAGAGTGAGATGTCGATGTCTTCTTCGTTCACGCCGGCCAGCTCGCACCGGATCACCACGTCGTCCCGCCTGGCGAATATGTCGGTTGTGGGCACCCAGGCCGTGGCGTGGGTCCTGCGCTGGTCTTCCTGCCCCGGTCCTCCGCCCTCGGCATACTCACGCATCCGGGCCATCTCGCTCATGGTGTCGGTAAGACCCCGAAACGGGTTGCGACTTCTGCCCATGCTCCCTCCTTCGTGGAGAGCGGGCGGCCGAAGCCACCCGCTCAGATCTCCCCCAACCTTGCTCTACGGCGGGCCCCGCTAGCTGCGGTCCGGCCCGCGCTCCTGGGGATCCTCTCCCGTCATCTGCTGTGGCGCGGTGGCCTCGCCGGGTTGGCGGGACATCGCCCTGCCGGGCTCCGGCGCTCCTCTCGCGTCCGGTTCCAGACTAGGCTCTTCGCGCAGCGACTTCATGATGGAGAAACAAAGCCCGATCAGGATGACTACGAACGGCGCGGCCGACGCGATCGCCACCGATTGCAGGGCGGTTATCGCGGCGTCGACCGAGCCCTGGATCTTACCGGCCAGCAAGCAGATCGCTGCGGCCGCACCCGTGAAGACGCCCCAGACGATGACGGTCCAAGCCTTTGGGTGTAGGTGACCCCTGGAAGAGAGCATACCCATCACCATCGAGGCCGCGTCGGCCCCGCTGACGAAGAACAGCGCGACCAGGATAACCGCTATGCCGGCCATCAACGGGAAGAGCGGGTACTGCTCTAGGACGGCGAACAGCGCCGCCGGCTGGCTCTCGGCCACGGCGTCCGCGATGTTCGCCGTACCCGAAAGCTGCAGGTCTATGGCAGCGCCGCCGAGGACGGCGAACCAAACGAAGCTGACCACGCTCGGGGCCAGAATCACGCCGAAGACGAACTCGCGGATGGTGCGTCCCCTGGAGATGCGGGCGATGAAGGTGCCGACGAACGGCGCCCAGCTTATCCACCACGCCCAGTAGAACACGGTCCAGCCGGAGACGAACTCGCTGTCGCTGAAGGCGCCCGAGCGGAAGCTCATCGGGATCAGGTTGGCCAGGTAGCCGCCGGTCGACTCGACGAGGGTGTTGAGTATGAACACCGTGGGTCCAAGCAGGAATACGAACAGAAGCAGGAACACGAACAAAACCATGTTGGTGTTGGCGATCCACTGGATACCGCGGTGCACCCCGCTGATCGCCGACAAGATGAAGGCCGCTGTGAGGATGGCGATGACCACGATCGCGATCCCGACCGCATCCCGACCGCCGACCCCGAACAACACGTCCAGCCCCTCGTTGATCTGCAGGGCGCCGAGCCCGAGCGAGGTGGCGGAGCCGAAAAGGGTGGCGAAGATCGCCAGGATGTCTATGGACTTGCCGATCGGACCATATACCCTGTCGCCCAGAAGTGGGTAGAACGCCGAGCTGATCAGGTTGGGCATTCCCTTGCGGAAGGTGAAGTACGCGAGGGCCAGACCCATGATCGCGTAGATCGCCCACGGGTGAAAAGCCCAGTGGAAGTAGGTGTACTCCATCGCAACCTGGGCTCCGGCCCTCGTGTTGGGTTCGGCCACACCGTTTGGGGGAGCGCCCATGTGGGTCATGGGCTCGGCCACACCGAAGAACATCAAGCCTATCCCCATCCCGGCGCTGAACATCATCGCTACCCACGAGACGGTGCTGAACTCCGGCTGCTCGTCCTGCCCGCCAAGTCTGACCTTGCCGTACCGGGAGAAAGCCAGGTAGATCGAGAACGCCAGGAAGCCGAAGGACGCTACGATGAACATCCAGCCGAAGTTGGGAACGAGAAAGCTCCACAAGACCGCGTCGAAGACGGCGGCAAGGCTGTCCGTGAAGAATATCCCCCATGCCACGAATACCGCCGAAATGCCAGCAGCCACCCAGAATACAGTTGGATCTAACCCCGGACTGTCTTGCCTCTGCATCTAGCTATTCTCCTTCCCGCTCCCGCTTCCGGATGATCAAATCCCCATACTACATGCGTCCGGAAGTAATGCGAATATCGTACCGAATAGCGCAACACGTTTCAACTCCGGGCGACCTCTCTTGGCGGGTCCGACGCCACGGTCCGAGCCCGAACGGTACCGGGTAGCGCCGCGACGCGGGGCACGTCGAGCCGGCCTCGGATCCGGGCCCTCCCGTCCAACACGAGCAAGCTCTTGACTCGTATGGGAGCGTGTGTTAGTAGTTCCGTATACAGAACGTCGTTGCGTTATACGCAACGACGCGGGGACGAGATTCCACTGGCAGAAGAGGACGGCGGGTTCCCGCCGGAACGGGGTGGGTTCTCTCTTGGCCGTGTGTAGCGTGTAGAGGGCTAGCTTTTATGGATGGCAGGGCAAGCGTGGTGGTCGTCGGGGCCGGCATCGTTGGCTGCGGCGCGGCGGAGCACCTGACGAGGCTTGGCTGGCGGGGTGTGGTGGTCCTGGATCAGGGGCCCCTCTTCGAGGCGGGCGGCTCGACCTCGCACGCGCCCGGGCTCGTCTTCCAGACAAACCCTTCGAGGACGATGACGCGGCTTGCAAGCTACGGCGTGGAGCGTTACTCGGAGCTAGAGCTTGACGGGAAACCGTGTTTCTACGCGGTTGGCGGACTGGAGGTCGCGGCCACCCCGGAACGGCTCAAGGACCTCGCGCGCAGGCACGGGCTGGCGAGCTCGTGGGGCGTCGAGTCGTACCTGCTCTCGCCCGAGGAGTGCGTCGAGAAGAGCCCGCTTCTGGACCCGGCCAGGATCCACGGCGGCTTCTACGTGCCCTCCGACGGCATCGCGAAGGGGGTGCGGATCTCCGAGGCGATGGCGCGGGAGGCCGAAGCGCGCGGGGCGAGGTTCTACGGCGAGACCGAGGTGACGGGTATAGAGGTCGAGCGAGGGCGCGTAAGGGCGGTCGAGACCTCGCGGGGCCGCATCGAGACCGAGAACGTCCTCAGCTGCGCCGGGATGTGGGGACCCAGGATCGGCCGGATGGCTGGCGCCTTCGTTCCTCTCCTCACACCGATGCAGCACCAGTACGCCCTGACCACGCCGGTCCCCGGGTTGGAGCCTGTCTCCGAGGAGTCCGACCACGTCATCCTCAGGCACCAGGACCACTCGATGTACTTCAGGCAGGTAGGCGAGCGGTACGGGATCGGCTCCTACAGCCACCGCTCGATGCCGGTCTCTCCGGACGAGATCCCGCGCCGCTTCGGGCCTGATGGCGAGATGCCGTCGATCATGGACTTCACCCCGGAGGACTTCGAGGGACCGTGGGAGGAGACTAGAAGGCTCCTGCCCGCGCTGCGAGAGACCGGGATAGAGCGGGGAATAAACGGGCTCTTCTCGTTCACGCCGGATGGGGGATCTTTGCTCGGCCAGTCGAGGGAGGTGCGGGGTTTCTGGATGGCCGAGGCCGTCTGGGTCACGCACGCGGCCGGCGCGGCCAGGATGATAGCCGAATGGATGACCGACGGCGCCCCGAGCATCGACCCGAGCGGGCTCGACGTCCACCGCTTCGACGAGTACCAGAGGAGCCCCTCCTACGTGCTGGCCCGCAGCTCCCAGTCCTTCCAGGAGGTCTACGACGTCATCCACCCCCAGCAGCCGATGGATGATCCACGTCCCCTGCGGACGAGCCCGTTCTACCCGCGCCAGAGGGAGCTCGGGGCCTACTTCCTGGAGGCGTCCGGCTGGGAGCGGCCGCAGTGGTACGGGGCCAACGACTCGCTGCTCGCAGGGTACGACGTCCCGGAGATAGAGGAGTGGGCCGGGCGCTACTGGTCGCCCATCGTCGGGGCCGAGCACCTCGCCACCCGCGAGGGCGGCGCCCTCTTCGAATTGGCCTCGCTCAAGAAGGCCGAGGTCGAAGGGCCAGGCGCCCTGGACTTCCTCCAGAAGCTAAACACCAACCAGCTAGACAAGCCCATCGGCAGCGTTACCTACACGCTCATGCTCGACGAGAAAGCGGGCATCAGAAGCGACATCACGGTCGCGAGGCTCGGGGAGAACAACTTCCAGCTCGGCCTGAACGGGCCGCGGGATATCGAGTGGATGGAACGTCACCTGCCAGGCGACGGCTCCGTGCAGGTGCGGGACATAAGCGGCGGCACTTGCTGCGTCGGGGTCTGGGGACCGCAAGCGCGCGAGCTCGTGCAATCCTTGAGCCTAGACGACCTCTCGAACGAGGCATTCGGGTTCTTCAAGGCCAGGCGCATCTACGTCGGCGAGGTGCCGGTGGTGGCCTTGCGAGTCTCCTACGTCGGCGAGCTCGGCTGGGAGCTCTACGCCACGGCCGACCTCGGTCTCAGGCTGTGGGATCTGCTGCATGGGGCCGGGCAGCCGATCGGCGTGATCCCCGCCGGTCGAGGCGCATTCAACGGTCTCAGGCTGGAGAAGGGCTACAGATCGTGGGGGGCCGACATGACCACAGAGCACGACCCCTACGAGGCGGGCCTGGGCTTCGCCGTAAAGCCAGATAAGGGCGACTTTGTCGGCAGGGAGGCGCTGCTGAGGCGCAAGGAGGCAGGCCCGCGCCGCAGGCTCTCGTGCCTCCTTCTAGACGACCCGCAGGTGGTGGTCATGGGCGGCGAGCCGGTCTATCACGGGGCCGGAGTGGTCGGCTACGTCACGAGCGCGGCATACGGGTATTCGATCGGGCAGAGCATAGCCTACGCCTGGCTGCCACCCGAGCTCTCGGACGTGGACGCGCAGGTCGGGATCGAGTATTTCGGCGAGCGACACGGCGCGGCGGTCGCAGAGGAGCCGCTCTTCGACCCGGCCATGAAGCGGATGCGGGGCTGAGGTGGAGGGTTGGCGCCGACGGGGGGAGGGTGCGACGAAGTAGCCCCGGTCTGAAGGACATGGAACCCGTCCGCGGAGCAGCAACCGCGGACGAAACGGAGAGGAGAGACCCACACGATGGCGGTAAACGATAACCCGGGTATCCTGCAGTACACCAGGATCTTCAAGTCCCCATATTTCTACGGCTCGCGCCGGCACGGGGTGCAGAAGTACAGCGTCTACAACCACCACTACCACCCGCGCTACTACAGGGACCCCGTCGAGGAGTACTGGCAGCTCCTCGAGGGCGTCACCCTCTGGGACGTGGGCGGGGCCGAGCGTCAGGTCGAGATCACCGGCCCCGACGCCTTCGAGTTCACGAACATGCTCACGCCGCGCGACCTGAACAAGTGCAACATCGAGCAGTGCAAGTACGCGTTCATCACCAACGCACAGGGCGGCATCATCAACGACCCCGTGCTTCTCAGGCTCGACGAGAACCACTTCTGGCTCTCCCTGGCCGACAGCGACGTGCTGCTCTGGGCGCAGGGCCTCGCCTACAACGCCGGGATGGACGTGGAGATCCGGGAGCCCGACGTGGGGCCGATGCAGGTCCAGGGTCCCAGGTCCAAGGAGGTCATGACCGACCTCTTCGGCGAGGACATACTGGAGGTTCCCTACTATTACATGGTCCACAGGGAGCTCGACGGGATGGAGCTCGTCATCTCCAGGACCGGCTACTCGGGCGAGCTAGGCTACGAGCTCTACCTCAAGAACGCCAGCCGCGACGGCCTGAAGCTCTGGGATCGCGTGCTGCAGGCCGGCGAGCCGCACGGGATGTCCCCGATAGGTCCCTGCCACATCCGCAGGATCGAGGGCGGCATCCTCGCCCTTGGCTGCGACATGTGGTACGACACCAACCCCTACGAGGTGGGTTACGGCTACAAGTGGATGGTCGAGCTCGAGCAGGAGCAGGACTTCATAGGCAGGGAGGCCCTGAGGAAGGTCAGCGAGGAGGGCGTCGACCGCAAGCTGGTCGGCGTAGAGATCGGGGGCGGCAACCTCGGCTCCTACAACGACGGCTCGATGATCGACTACTTCCCGGTCTTCAAGGACGGCGAGCGGGTCGGCAAGGTCACCTCGGGTTGCTACTCGCCGCGCCTGGAGAAGAACATCGGGTTCGCCATGGTGCCGGTCGAGCACAGCGAGATCGGAGTGGAGCTCGAGGTCGAGCGCCCGGAGGAGACGGTATCCGCCGTCGTGGCCGACAGGGTATTCTTCGACCCGAGCACGCCGAGCAGAAGCTGGAGGCCAGTAGCGCCGGCTAGGGAACCGGCGCAGGTAGAGCGTCCGCGTCCAAGGGACGGAAGTCCATGAGCAAGACCGGCAAGAAACGGGGGACGGGCGACACGCTGGCCGATGCCCTGCGAAGTCCCAGGTACGAGGTGATACCGCTGGCTGGCGTGGAGGAGGCGGTCGCGGAGCACGTGCCGAGGAGCATCAAGCTCACCGTGACCGCGTCTCCCAAGAAGGGCATAGACGAGACTTTGGGGCTCGCCGGGAGGCTGTCCGGGCTGGGATACGAGGTGACGCCGCACCTCTCGGCGCGGCTCGTGCGCGACGAGGCGCACCTCGAGGACATCCTGGGCCGGCTGCGGGAGATCGGCGTCAAGGACGCGTTCGTCATCGCGGGCGACGCTCCCCAGCCCGCGGGAGACTTCGAAGGCGCGGCCGCGCTGCTCGAGGCGATGGCCGGGATCGGGCACGACCTCGACGAGGTAGGCATCAGCGGCTACCCCGAGAGCCACCCCCTGATCAGCGACGAGACCACCATCCAGGCGATGTACGACAAGGCGCCCTACGCCACCTACATCGTCAGCCAGATCTGCTTCGACCCCGCGGTGACAGCCCGGTGGATCCGCCGCGTCCGGGACCGGGGCGTGGAGCTGCCCATCTACATCGGCGTGCCCGGCGTCGTGAGCGTGACCAAGCTCATGCGGATCTCCGGTAGCATCGGTCTCGGCGCCTCGGCGCGGTTCCTCAAGAAATACGGCAGCAGGTTCTCCCGGTTGCTGCTGCCTGGCCGCTACCGCCCCGACCGCCTGATCGAGGACCTGGCCCCTTGCGTGGCGGACCCGCAGAGCGACGTTCGTGGCTTCCACGTCTACACCTTCAACGAGATAGGGGAGACGGAGGCCTGGCGGCGCAGTAAGCTGGACGACCTACCCAGAGGAGTTCCCGCATGATCCACCCGACCGAGATCCCGAACGACCTCGAGATAGCCCGCGGGGCGAGGCTGAAGCCGCTGCCCGACGTGGCAGAAGAGATGGGCATAGGGGAGCACCTGCTGGAGCCGTACGGCTCCAACGTGGCCAAGATAAAGCTCGGGGCGATCGAGGAGCTCTCCGACAGGCCGCGGGCCAAGTACGTGGTCGTCTCGGCGATAACCCCCACGCCACTGGGCGAGGGCAAGACGACGACCACCGTGGGGCTGGGGCAGGCCTTCAAGCACATCGGCAAGAGCGCCACGGTCGCCATCAGGCAGCCGGCGATGGGCCCGACGTTCGGGATCAAGGGCGGCGCGGCCGGGGGCGGCTACAGCCAGGTCGTGCCGATGGAGCTGCTGAACCTTCACCTGACCGGCGACACGCACGCGGTGACGGCGGCGCACAACCTGCTCGCCGCCATGCTGGACAACCACGTCCATCAGAACGACGATTTCTTCCACGTCGACCGTCACAGCATAACCTGGAGACGCGTCCTGGACGTGAACGACAGGGCGCTCAGGAACATCATCGTCGGGCTCGGGTCGCGCGCGGACGGTGTCCCCCGCGAGACCGGCTTCGACATCACGGCGGCCTCCGAGGTGATGGCGATCCTGGCGCTCGCGACCTCGCTCGGGGACCTCAGGGAACGGCTGGGGAGGATCGTGATCGGCAACAACACGGAAGGGGAGCCGATCACCGCCGAGGACCTCAAGGCCGCCGGCGCCATGGCCGTGATCCTGAAAGAGGCCATAAAGCCAAACCTGATGCAGACCCTGGAGAACACGCCCGTGCTCGTCCACGCGGGGCCTTTCGGCAACATCGCGACCGGCAACTCCTCCGTCGTGGCCGACCGGATCGGGATCAAGGGCGGAGACTTCCTCATCACCGAAGCGGGCTTCGGGGCGGACATGGGGGCGGAGCGCTTCTTCAACATCAAGTGCCGCTACTCTGGCCTGCAGGCCGACGCGGCGGTGCTCGTCGCCACCGTGCGCGCGCTCAAGGCGCACTCGGGACGGTTCAAGATCGTCGCGGGGAAGCCTCTCCCGCCTGAGCTGCTGCAGGAAAACCCCGACGATGTCCTCGCCGGCGCCCCTAACCTCAGGAAGCAGATCGAGAATATCAGGCTGCATGGCGTCTCTCCCGTGGTCGCCATCAACGCCTTCCCGACGGACCACGCCTCGGAGCACGCCGCCATCCGCGAGATCGCCGAAGGCATGGGCGCCCGGGTCGCCGTGTGTAATCACTTCACCGAGGGCGGCGCCGGTGCCACGGAGCTGGCCGAGGCGGTGGCGGAGGCAGCCGAGGAACCCTCCTCGTTCCGGTTCCTCTACCCCGAGGAGGCGAGCCTGAGGGAGAAGATCGAGACGATCGCCACGAAAGTGTACGGGGCAGACGGCGTGGCGTACGACATGGGGGCTTCCAAGCAGCTCGACTCTTACGAAAGAAACGGCTTCGGGAGGCTTCCCGTGTGCATGGCCAAGACGCACCTCTCTATATCCTCCGACCCGACGCTCTCGGGGGCGCCCACCGGCTGGACGCTGCCGGTGCGCGAGGTGCGCGCCTCGGTGGGAGCCGGCTTTATCTACCCCCTCTGCGGCGAGATGAGGACGATGCCTGGCCTCAGCTCCTCCCCGGCAGCGACGCGCATAGACATAGACGAGAACGGAGAGGTGGTGGGCCTCTCGTGACCGAAAAGGGGCCCGTCCCCGACTACGCCGAGCTACCGCTGGGCCGCTTTCTGGATTTGGTGGCCTCGCGCGACCCGACCCCGGGCGGGGGCGCGTCGGCGGCCGTTGCCGTTGCCCTCGCCGCAGCCCTCACGGGCATGGCAGCCCGGTTCTCCAAGGATCACCTCGCCGAAGCCGGAGGGATCGCAGACAGGGCCGAAGAGTTGCGTCGCGAGGTCATGCCACTCGCGCGCGCCGACGCCGACGCCTACGGGCGCGTGCTCGACGCATACCGCACCCCGCGTGAGGACGGGGAGGAGAGGTCACTCAAGATCCGGGAGGCCCTGTCGGAGGCCGCCGACGTGCCGCTTTCCGTCGCTGGGATCGGGGCCGAGGTCGCCGGCGCCTCGGCGCGGCTGGCCGAAGGGGGCAACCCGAACCTGCGCGGCGACGCCGCGACTGCCGCTGCCCTTGCGGGTGCCGGCGTGCGCGCCGCGGCCACGCTGGTCGAGATCAACATCTCCGCGGGCGGTGCCGACGACGGCAGGCTGGATCGCGCGAGGCGGCATCTCGCCGCGACCGCAGCCGCACAGGAGGTCATTGAGGGTGCTATCGTAAGCAAAAGCACAATGTCTGCTGGATCCGTGAGTGAAGGGAACGTCCGATGACCGAGAGAAGGACGCCGCTGTACGACTTCCACTTTCGAGCGGCGCGGAACGTGGTCAAGGGGGGCGGGGACTTCATGTTCCCCACGTCCTACACGTCGCCGGTTGAGGAGCACCTGAACGTACGCCGCAACGTCGGCATGCAGGACCTCTCCACGATGGGCGAGGTGGACATAAAGGGGCCTGGGGCCGAGAGGCTCGTGCGGCGCCTGCTCGTCAACGAGGTGCAGGACATGGAGCCGGGCCAGCTCCGTTACACGACGATGTGCAACGAGAGGGGCGGCATCGTAGACGACGTGACGGTCTACAAGTTCGGCGAAGAGCACTTCATGATCGTCACCAGCTCCGGACCGCGGCTCAAGACGTACCGCTGGGTCTCCGATCACGCCGAAGGCGCGAGTGCCTACGCCACCGACGTGACGGCGGCGCTCTCGCTGCCGGTCGTGCAGGGGCCGCGCTCGCGCAGCTTCCTCAAGACCGTAGTCGATGGCGTGGACCTCGATGCACTTCGATTCTTCCGATTCGCTACGTGTCGCATCGGCCCGGTGGAGCTCATCATCTCGCGCTCCGGCTACACGGGGGAGCTCGGCTACGAGCTGTACACCCCCGCGGACCAGGCCGGGCCCCTGTGGGAGTACCTGCTGGAGAAGGGCCGCGAGTTCGACCTCAGGCCCTACGGCGTGGAGGCCATGCAGTCCTTGCGCATCGAGAAGGGTCTGCCCCTTTACGGCCCCGACATAAGCGAGGAGGACACCCCGTTCCACGTAGGGCTGAGCCGCTGGATCCGCCTGCAGAAACGCGACTTCATCGGGCGCGATGCCCTTCTCCGGATCCAGGAGCGCGGGCTGGAGAGGCGCTGGGTCGGCCTGACCCTGGAGAGCGAGGTGCCGGCCGCCGCGGCGGCGAAGGTCTACAGCGTAGGCGACGTGGCGACCTTCCGCGAGGTGGTAGAGACCGGGGCCGAGGCCGGCGAGTACGAGGACGCGGTCATGCCCGGAGACCGCCAGATCGGGCGCGTCACCTCCAGCGCGATGGGGCACAGCGTCGGCAAGATGCTCGCGATGGCCTACGTCGACACGGCCCACTCCTGGCCAGGCAACAACCTGATCGTCGAGATCAACGGCCGCCCCGTTCCCGCCACGGTCTCCCAGACGCCGTTCTTCGACCCGGAGAACGCGCGCATGCGCTCAGAGCCCTCCGAGGACGAGAAGCGTTCGGAGCCCGCGCCCCGCGCGGTGACCACCAACAACTCTCGCCCGAACGTCAAGGCGAGGCGGTCGGCGGACGGGGGCACCGGCTCGTGAGCGTAACCTACTCGGGCCGTTACGACGCCATAGTCGTCGGCGTGGGTGGGATGGGCAGCGCCACCGCCTACTACCTCGCCCGGCGCGGCAAGCGGGTGCTCGGCCTCGAGCGTTTCGGCATCCCGCACTCCATGGGTTCCTCGCACGGCCACACCCGCATCATCCGCCTCGCCTACTACGAGCATCCTTCCTACGTGTTGCTCCTCCGGCGTGCCTACGAGCTGTGGCGTGAGATCCAGAGCACGGCCGGCGAGAGGCTCTTGCACATCACCGAATCCGTCGACGCGGGCCCGGAGGACTCGTGGGTCTTCAAGGGCTCCTGGGAGTCCTGCAAGCTCCACGACCTGCCGCACGAGGTTCTCACCGGCGCCGAGCTGCACCGCCGCTACCCCGGCTACCACCTGCCCGCCGACCACCTAGCGCTCGTGCAGCCCGAGGGCGGTTTCCTGACGCCCGAGAGATGCATCGTCTCCTACGTCGAAGCCGCCCAGTCCCTGGGTGCCGAGGTCCACGGCCACGAGCGCGTCCTGGAGTGGGAGCCGCTCGAGGGCGGAGTGCGCGTCCGCACGAACCGCGGAATCTACGAGGCGGACAAGCTGGTCATCACCGCGGGCGCCTGGGACGGGGAGCTGCTCGACGTGCTCGAAGGGATCGCCGTCCCCGAGCGGCAGGTGCTGGCCTGGCTGCAGCCCACGCGGCCCGAGCGCTTCAGCCCGAGCGCTTTCCCCGTCTTCAACCTGCTCGTGGACGAGGGGCGCTTCTACGGCTTCCCCGTCCACGGCGTTCCCGGCTTCAAGTTCGGCAAGTACCACCACCTCGAGGAGGATGTCGACCCCGAGACGCTAGACCGCGAGCCGCACGACCACGACGAGCAGCTGCTCCGGGACTTCGCCGAGCGGTACTTTCCCGATGGTTGCGGGCCGACGATGGACCTGCAGACCTGCATGTTCACCAACACGCCGGACAACCACTTCATCATCGACGTCCACCCGGACCACGACCAGGTCTCCTTCGCCTCGCCCTGCTCCGGGCACGGCTACAAGTTCGCGAGCGTGGTCGGCGAGATCATGGCCGACCTGGCGGAAACGGGACTTACGCGCCACGACATCAGCCTCTTCCGCCTCGACCGCCTGACGCATCCTTCCAGGCGCTTCCCCGGACAAACGCCGCCGACGGAGCCCGCCGACCACGAGGCGCAGAACGGCAGACCCGGTTCTTTCCCCCGCGTGTCGGACATCAGGCCGTTCTGGTAGCCGCGACAACCTAGCCAGACCACACCAGCAGTAGAGACGCCCCGCCGGGGCGTCTACCCGGTCGGGCGTCTACCCGTCGGGGCGTACACGTCTCTACGCGGCGCCTTCGCGCCGGGGGCGAACGAGCGCCGTTGCGAGCGCGATGCCGGCGAACAGGTAGAAGGTGAACGCGAGCCCTGTCGCGTCGGCGAGCGCCCCCGCCAACGGCGACCCGACCACCTGCCCGACCGCGATGAGCAGGAAGGCGGCCCCCAGACCCGCCGAGGGCCTCTCGCGGAACACCCTCACGGCCCAAACCAGGATGATCCCGCTGAGCATGATGTACGCAGCCCCGAATACCGCCGCGCTGAGGTAAGCCGCCGCGGGCACGGCGGCGAGCAGCCCGATCGCCAGCGCCAGGGCGACAAGCGAAGCGCGCAGCGCCTTCGCAAGCCCGAAGCGCCCGACCAGATCCCCGGCCGTCCCGCCCGCCAGGCCAGAGACCCCGATGACCACCCAGAAGATCGCCGAGCCGGTCTGAGAGAGGCCGCCGGATTGCACCACCAGCTCCCTGGAGAACGTCCAGTAGGCGGCGCTGGCGAGCCCCATCCCGGCCGCCGCGGCAAAGAGCGGAAGAGACCGTGGCCCTACCAACCACCTTAGCGTAAGGGTCCGCGCATCTTCCCCATCCTTCCCGGTTTCCGGGGACGGGGCGAGCCTCTTGCCCGGCATGATCGCCGCGTTCCACAGCAGCACCGCAAACCCCGCCACGGCGAACGCCGCCCACGCCAGCCGCCACTGATCCGCCGCAATGAGCGCCGCGGGACTGGACACAGCCACTCCCACGCTCGTGCCGCAGTTGATGAGCGCGTTGGCCCGGTTCTGATCGCCGGGAGAGATGACCCGCGCCACGGCCTCGGCCATGGGCGGCGAGATCAGCCCCGCGCTGAGGCCCGCTACCAGCACCCCGACAGCCAGGACCAGGGCGGAAGGTGCCAGGGTCACCAGCACCATCCCGAAGACCGCGACCATCCCCGTCGCCACGACCATAAAGCGCGGTCCGACCCTCGCGGTGAAGATCAGGGCCACCACCACCGCGCCGCAGTAGCCGGCGTAGGAGCCCGCCCCGATCAGACCCAGCATCGACGCATCGAGGTCGAACGCCTCGCGCAGCTCCGGCAGGAACAACCCGTAGGCGAAGCGCGCCAGCCCATACGAGACCGCGATCATGGCCAGCCCCGGCGGAACGAGCCGGACCATGGGCATCGTCTCCCGTTCGTTACTCGCGCTCACGTCCGGTTCAGCTCCCGGAGCCATCCGACCGTTCTCGCCACACCCATCCTTTGCGCGCCGCAACGCATCGCCTGCCAAGGCCCGGCCGCGGACGAGGTTTACGCCGTGCCGTCTGCCGAACCCGTTCCGCCGGAACGTGTATCACGGCGTTGAGGCGGTTGATCTCCCTCGCCTGCTCGACAAACCACCGGATCAGACGCCGCATCCTTCCGACCTCCTCACGCACCAGTACCTGAATAAATAGACAGGTCTGTATAGTTAGATTGGAGTATAGACAGACAAGTCGGTATAATCAAGAGTTGGATAGTATGAGGAGTGAGGACGTTGAGAAAAGTCGAGGGTAGGGATGTGGTACGGCCCATGACCCCTGCGGCCGAGAGGTTACTTCGGGCTGCCTCGGAGTTGTTCTATGGGGAGGGGATCCGGGCGACCGGGGTGGACACCATTGTGGAGCGTGCCGGCGTCGCGAAGATGACGCTCTACAAGAACTTTGGCTCCAAAGACGAGCTTGCCGCGGCCTATCTGCGCGCTCGGAACGGGCGCTGGCGCGGGCGGCTCGAGGATGTGGTGGGTCAGGCGGGCTCGCCCAAGGAGCGGCTACTAGCGGTGTTCGATGCGCTGGACGAGTGGATGGAAGAGGACGATTTCCGCGGGTGCGCCTCCATCAACGCGGCCTTGGAGATCGCCGACCCCGACCATCCGGCGATGGCTGAGGTGAGGGAGTACAAGGAATGGATGCGCAGCTACATCACGAACCTGGCCGCCGAAGCCGGGGCTCGTGAGCCGGAAGAGCTTGCGGAGCAGGTCCTGATCCTCTTCGAGGGCGCGACCGTCACGGCCGCGATGCAGACCAGCCGGGAGCCTGTGCGCCGGGCAAGAGACGTGGCCGAGGCCCTGGTCTCGGACATCCGGAACGGTTAGCTCTGGGCATGACTTTGTGGGGGCAGATCGGGCGACCCTGAACAACCGGGTGGGGACAGAAAGCGGGGTGTAGACTACTCGCGTGGAAACCGCAAAGCGCAACAGCAACCTCGTGCAGTCGGTGGACAGGGCCATCACCGTGATGGAGCTGCTCTCTCGCCGGGGGTGGTCCGGCGTGACGGAGATCGCCAGGGAGCTGGGTACCAACAAGTCCACTTCCTACCGGCTGCTGACGACGCTCAGGGACCGGGGGCTGGTCGAGCAGGACGCCGCGACCGAGAAGTACCGGCTTGGCTTCGGGCTTGTGGCGCTGGCCAGCTCGGTCACGGCCGACCTGGACCTCGTGCGCTGTTCCCGGCCGGTCTGCGACCGGCTTGCCGAGAAGACGCGGGAGACGGTCACCGTGGCGGTCCTGGAGGGCGACGACGCCATAATCGTGCACCAGAGCAACTCGGGATCCTCGGCCCTCAGCGTGGACTGGTCTGGCCGGCACACGCCGCTGCATGCCACGGCGGCGGGAAAGATCTTCCTGCACTACATGCCAGAGGAGCAGCGGCGCCGCATCCTGAAGGGGCCACTTCGGAGCTACACCAAGAACACTATCGTGGACCCGGAAACCCTCCGCGCCGAAACACGGCCGGACGACGCGAGGGACTACTGGTACACCGTAGAAGAGCTGGAGGTCGGCCTCAACGCGATAGGCGCGCCGATACGCTCCGCCGACGGCGCGGTGGTGGCCGCGGTGAGCGTATCCGGGCCGGCGTTCCGGCTGCCTCCCGAGTCGTTCCCGAAGACCGGCGCGCTGTGCGCCAGCGCTGCCGACGAGATCTCTCGCCGCCTGGGATCCCGGGTTTGAAGCGGCCCACTTTGCTACCTGGAGCGCCCCTCCGTGGTCTATCCCGCGATCGTTGATGTAGCTCGGGTAGGGGACACGACCTCGGCGAGGGAAAGCGGCGCGCTCTACCAGTCGGTCCGACGCGGACTAAACCGTCGCGATTCTGGAGTTCCCCACGCAAATCACCCCGTCCCGAGTTGCGGGAGGTATCGCTCGTGAAACAGTTGATCAGGATCTTGTTGCTTGCCGTGGTGCTGGTCTCGTGCGGGAGCGTTGCCGAGCCCACCCCGGCGGACGCCCAGGAGAGATGGCAACCGCGGCCTGGCCTGAGCTGGCAGTGGCAGCTCTCGGGTCGCGTGAACACTTCCTTCGACGTCGATGTGTACGACGTGGACGCCGTCGAGACCCCGGCCGCGACGGTGGAGCGGCTGCACTCGGACGGCTCGAAGGTCGTCTGCTACATCAGCGCCGGGTCGTGGGAGAACTGGCGTCCCGATGCCGGAGACTTCCCCCAATCGGTAAAGGGTCGCCCCCTGGACGGCTGGCCCGGCGAGAGGTGGCTCGACATACGCAAGATCGGAACCCTACGTCCGATTATGGAGCGTAGGATGGACGTGTGCCGGCAGAAGGGATTCGACGCCGTCGAGCCGGACAACATAGATGGCTACGCCAACAGGAGCGGGTTCCCGCTGACCTACGCCCACCAGTTCGCCTACAACCGGATGCTCGCCGAGGAGGCACACGAGCGCGGCCTGTCCATAGCCCTGAAGAACGACACCGCCCAGGTAGAGGACCTCGTCTCCGACTACGATTTCGCCGTGGTCGAGGAGTGCTTCGTCTACAGGGAGTGCGGCGAGTACTCGCCGTTCGTGGAAGCCGGCAAATCCGTCTTCCTCGCCGAGTACAACAAAAAGAACATCGCGACAAAATGCCGGAACGCCGAGAGGCTCGGCTTCGGCCTCATCTTCAAGCGTCTCAAACTCGACGCCTGGCGCCGCTCCTGTTAACGCCCGACGGGTAAGCGGCGCGGCTCAGCGTCAGCGTGCCGCAAGACGGGGAGCCCGGATGCGGCTATCCTTATCGCGGCATAAAGGAGAAGGGGTTTGTCAGCCAGGGTAGTGAGTGGCTGGCCGCGAGGGAAGGGAGAGGCGTAGTGGATACCAGGGCGGCGGTAGCTTACGGGGCCGGGGAGCCCCTGAAGATCGAGACGGTACAGCTGGAGGGCCCTCGGGAGGGCGAGGTGATGGTCGAGGTGAAGGCCAGCGGGGTCTGCCACACCGACGCCTACACGCTATCGGGCGCAGACCCTGAGGGCCTGTTCCCGACCATCATGGGCCACGAGGGCGCCGGGGTGGTTGTCGAGGTGGGGCCAGGGGTCACGAGCGTGAGCGAGGGTGACCACGTGATCCCGCTCTACACCCCGGAGTGCCGGCAGTGCGAGTACTGCCTGAGCCAGAAGACCAACCTCTGCCAGGCCATCAGGACCACCCAGGGTCAGGGCCTGATGCCAGACGGGACGAGCCGCTTCTCGATCGGCGGGGAGACCCTCTACCACTACATGGGCACCTCGACCTTCTCGAATTACACGGTGCTGCCCGAGATCGCGGTCGCCAAGATCAGGGACGACGTGCCCTTCGAGACGGTCTGCTACATCGGATGCGGGGTTACGACGGGCATCGGCGCGGTTATCTTCACGGCCAAGGTCGAGCCAGGCGCCAACGTGGTCGTCTTCGGGCTCGGCGGCATCGGCCTGAACGTGGTGCAGGGTGCCCGCATGGCCGGGGCAGACAAGATCGTCGGCGTTGACACGAACCCCGCGAAGCAGAAGGTCGGCGAGAGGTTCGGGGTTACCCACTTCGTGAACCCGACGGAGGTCGAGGGGGACCTGGTGCCCTACCTGGTGGACCTGACCGACGGCGGCGCGGACTATTCCTTCGAGTGCATCGGCAACGTGAACGTGATGCGCCAGGCCCTGGAGTGCTGCCACAAGGGCTGGGGCGTCTCGGTCATTATCGGCGTCGCGGGATCCGGAGAGGAGATCTCCACCAGGCCCTTCCAGCTGGTGACCGGCAGGGTGTGGAAGGGCTCGGCCTTCGGCGGAGCGCGCGGCCGCACCGACGTGCCCAAGATCGTGGACTGGTACAAGGAGGGCAAGATCGAGGTGGACCCCATGATCACGCACACCATGCCGCTCGAGGACATCAACCGCGGCTTCGACCTGATGCACGAGGGCGAGTCCATCCGCAGCGTGGTGACGTTTTAGCGCCGTGCCAGCCGCCCCAGAAACCCTGAGCGAGCACCGCAACTTCGGAGGCAAGACCGGCTTCTACGAGCACCCCTCCGAGGCGTGCTCGGGCGAGATGCGGTTCTCGGTCTTCGTGCCGCCCCAGGCGGCCGAGGAACGGGTGCCAGCCCTCTTCTACCTGGCCGGTCTCACCTGCACCGAGGAGACCTTCATGGTCAAGGCCGGCGCCCAGCGCCTCGCCGCCGAGCACGGCCTTATGCTGGTCGCCCCGGACACGAGCCCCCGCGACACCGGCATCCCCGGCGAGGACGACGACTGGGACCTCGGCACGGGCGCGGGCTTCTACCTGGACGCAACGCGTGAGCCCTGGTCGGCGCACTACAGGATGTACTCCTACGTTACCGACGAGCTACCCGCCATCTTGCTCGAGCACTTCCCCGCCCGCGAGGGAGCAATGGGGGTCTTCGGCCACTCCATGGGCGGCCACGGCGCCCTGACCCTGGCCCTGAAGAACCCGGATCTCTTCCGCTCCGTCTCCGCCCTCGCTCCAGTCGTCGCCCCCACGCAGGTGCCGTGGGGCGAGAAGGCCTTCTCCAACTACCTCGGCCCCGACAGGGAGACCTGGCGCGCCCACGACGCGAGCGAGCTGGTGCGCGAGCGCCCCTTTACGGACGGGCGCGAGATCCTGGTCGACCAGGGCCTCTCGGATGGCTTTCTCGAGGAGCAACTCCGACCGGAGATCTTCGAGAGCGCCTGCTCAGAGTCCGGTCAGCCCCTCACCCTTCGCCGGCACGAGGGCTACGATCACGGCTACTACTTCGTCTCCACCTTCGCGGAAGACCACGTCCGCCACCACGCGGGTATCCTGAAGGGGATGACTGCCGGACCACCGGAACGATCACGTTCAGACGCGCCTTGCGCGGATCGGGCATCCACCGGAAACCGTGTGGTATGCTTGGCACAACGTATCAACGGACGTTGGAGCGTATAATATGGCTGAGGAACGCTGCGACCTTATCTGCATCGACGCCCCGCGGGCCGAGGCGATACGCGAGGGGCTGTTGGGGGATGGGATCGCCCGCGGCGCCGCCGAGCGGGCGAGGGCGCTGGCGGATCCCACGCGCCTCACGCTTGCGGCCGCGCTGCGGGAAGGCGAGGAGCTGTGCGTGTGCGACCTCTCCTGGATAGCTGGCCGTTCGCAGAACCTTGTCTCGCACCACCTGAGGCAGCTGCGCGGTCAGGAGCTCGTTCGTTCGCGGCGCGACGGGAAGCTGGTGATGTATTCCCTGACCCCGGCGGGCCGCTCGTTGCTCGGCATGGTGCTCGGCGAGACGGTGGGAGAGCGGGCGTGAGAGAGAAGAAGATGCTTCCCGTCCTGGGGCAGGAGCCTCTGCGGGAGGATCCGGCGGTCCGCGAAGATGCTGCCCCGGTGGGCGGGGCCGAGCGGACCGTGATTCGGGTCGAGGGGATGGACTGCGCGAGCTGCGCCACGACCGTAGAAAGGCGGGTGGCCCAGCTTCCCGGCGTGCGCAGGGCGGTGGTCAACTTCGCCGCGGGCAGGCTCGACGCGGAGCACGACCCTGGCCTCGATGTCGGGGACCTAGAGAAGGCCGTCAGGGAAGCCGGATACGAGGTTGGCGAGAAGGATGGTGGCGAGAGGAAGGCTTTCTGGCGCACCCCGCGGGCCCTCTCGCTCTTCGCCGCCGTTGTGCTGTTCGCGCTGGGGCTCGGCCTCGGGTTGGCTGGCGCGCCCGAGGCGGTTCGCGTCGGCGTTTACCTGGCGGCGATCCTGGTCGGCGGGTTGCCGATCTTCCGGGCCGCGATCTCCGGCCTGAGGGCCAGGCACCTGGACATGAACGTGCTCATGAGCGCGGCCACGATAGGCGGAGCCGCGATAGGGGAGTGGGCGGAGGCGGCTTCCGTGGTCGTCCTGTTCGCCGCCGGTAACGCGCTCCAAGTCTACGCCGTGGACCGCACCCGAGGGGCCGTGCGCGCCCTCGCGGGGCTGGCCCCCGACGAGGTGCTGGTGCGCAGGGGCGGCTCCGAGGTAATGGTGCCCGCGGGTGCCGTCGCCGTCGGGGAGACGGTCGTGGTCAGGCCGGGCGAGAGGCTGGCCGTGGACGGGGAGGTGATCGAGGGCCAGAGCGCGGTCGACGAGTCGCCAGTTACGGGCGAGAGCGCCCCGTCAGAGAAGGGACCGGGCGACGCGGTCTACTCTGGCAGCCTGAACGGCAGCGGGGGTTTGCTGGTCCGCGCCTTGCGCGAGGCGAGCGACTCGACGCTGCAGCGCGTCGCGCGGCTCGTCGAGGAGGCGCAGGCGACCAGGGCCCCGTCGGAGCAGTTCGTCGACCGCTTCTCGCGCGTCTACACGCCGGTCGTGGTGGCCGTGGCGGTCGCCGTCGCCGTCGTGCCGCCGCTGCTCGGCGCTTCGTTCGGGGAGTGGTTCTACAGGGCGCTCGCGCTGCTCATAATCGCCTGCCCGTGCGCGCTGGTGATCTCCACCCCCGTGACGGTCGTCTCGGGGATCGGGGCCGCCTCCCGGCGTGGCATCCTGGTCAAGGGTGGGGCAGCTCTCGAGGCCGCCGGACGCCTCAAGGCGCTGGCCTTCGACAAGACCGGCACCCTCACCGAGGGGAGGCCGGTTCTCTCCCGCGTGGTCGCGTTGGGGGATCATGGAGAGGAGGACGCGTTGCGGATCGCGGCCTCGATCGAGCGCCGCTCGGAGCATCCCCTGGCCCACGCCATCCTGTCCGCGGCCGAAGGGCACGAGCTGCCGCCGGTCGAGGGCTTCCGCTCCGTCGCCGGCCGAGGCGCCGAGGGCTCCGTCGCCGGGCGCGGGTACCTCGTCGGCAGCGCCCGGCTCTTCGAGGAGCGCGGCATCGCGCTGGGTGCCGCCGAGGCGGCGCTCGCGGAGGTCGAGGCCGCGGGCGAGACGCCCGTGGTGCTCGGGAACGAGGATGGCCCCCTGGCGATCTTTGGCCTCGTGGACGCTCCACGACCAGAAGCCCGAGCGACCCTCGAGGCCCTGCGCGCTTCGGGGGTGCGAGAACTCGTGATGCTCACGGGCGACGCCGAGGCGCCGGCAAAGAGGATCGCGGGCGAGCTCGGGATCGATTACAGGGCGCGGCTGCTGCCGGAGCAGAAGGTGGAGGCCGTGCGCGAGCTCGTCTCGGAGCACGGCGACGCCGGCATGGTCGGAGACGGGGTAAACGACGCCCCTGCGCTCGCCGCCTCCTCGGTCGGGTTTGCCATGGGGGCCGCGGGGACCGACGTGGCCCTCGAGACGGCCGACGTTGCCCTCATGCAGGACGACCTGCCTAAGCTGGCAGAGGCGGTGAGACTCTCGCGGTCGGCCGAGCGGATCATCAAGCAGAACGTAGTCGTCTCGATCGCCTTGAAGGGCCTGTTCGTCCTGCTCGCCCCCTTCGGCCTGGTGGCGCTCTGGCTCGCGGTGCTGGCCGACATGGGCACCTCCATCGGCGTTACGCTGAACGGCCTCCGCCTGTTCCGGGAAGGCAAGAATCGCGGCGGTAGTCGGTGAAGCGAGATGGGGTGGATCCCCGGCTTGTATGGGTGCTCGCCGCGGCCTTCGTCGCAATGTCCGCGCTCGCCGTCTGGGTTTACTTCTCGGACAGGCCCCCGGGCAACGACTCGGCGGAGGCCGGCTTCGCCCGCGACATGATGGTCCACCACGCCCAGGCGGTCGAGCTGGCCGAGATCGTGCGGGACAAGACGGACAGCGAGGATATCAGGGTGCTGGCCAGCGACATCTCCCTGACCCAGCAGGCCCAGATAGGACAGATGCAGGGCTGGCTCGCCGTCTGGGGGTTGCCTGCCACAGGGACCGAGCCGGCGATGGCCTGGATGGGCCACCC
Organism: uncultured Rubrobacteraceae bacterium; assembly: GCA_963800975.1. Taxonomy (GTDB): domain Bacteria; phylum Actinomycetota; class Rubrobacteria; order Rubrobacterales; family Rubrobacteraceae; genus JALYGY01. Next base: position 206,607 of record CAWDDB010000013.1, read on the forward strand.
GACCGAGGGCCGGATGCCGGGAATGGCGACGCCAGAGGAGATCAACCGCCTCAGGAACGCGCCTCCCGACGAGGCCGACGAGCTCTTCTTGCGGCTCATGATCCCGCACCACCGCGGCGCCCTCGGCATGTCCCGGGCTGTCATGGAGGAGACCGATCGCCCAGAGGTCGAGGAGCTCGCGGGCGCCATCCGCGCCTCGCAGGAGGCCGAGATCACCGTGATGGAAGATTTGATCCGTGCCCGGGGCGCGGAGCCCCCACCCGCCCAGGACGGTGCGCACGACCACAGCTCGCACATGGAGGACATGTAGGGGCCTCTCGTCCCGCGGGGGTTAGGATACGGGAGCGCCGAGACCGTCGCACTTTTTTCGATGGGCCCGATGGCGGCCCCCATCTACGCAGGCGCGTCCGGGAGCGCTCTCTCGACCAGGTCGCATTCTTCCAGGCTCAGGCACTCGCAGCGCAGGCCTTTCTCCAGGAGCCGCTTCATGCCCAACGCCCGCTCCACCAGCGCCTCTACCTCGGGCAACTTATCCTGGGCGAGGAGACGCCAGCGCTCCGATGGTGGGGTGTCCTCGGAGAACCCGTCCAACAGCGTTCGGATCTCGGCGAGGGTGAACCCGGCCTGCCGGGCGACCCGTACGACCGACAGCCGGTCGAGCACCTCGGTAAGCACCTTACCTTCGTAACTGCGGCGTCCGTTGTTGCGTCCCGGCCGCGGCAGCACGCCAACGCTCTCGTAATAGCGCAACGCAGACGGCCTGATGCCCGCAACGCTGGCCACCTCACCGATGCTCCTGGACCCTGCCACATCATCCTCCTTGACTTAAAGCGCACTTTAACAAGTATAGTCGAGGTCGCCTTGTGAGAACGTGGAGTAAGGAGGCCCCATGAACGGCGAAGCGGCGCACGAGGTTCCCATGGCCTGCGATTGGACGGCGCTCACGGCGGAGCAGCAGGAGCGGCAGTGGTCTCTGCGCCGGCAGCTGCGCGCGGACGTACTGGAGGTACGGGAGCTCGCGGACGGCTACGCTTTCAGGCACTCTCCCGAGAAGCCCGTGCTGATGGCTCTGGCGGAGTTCGTGGCCAACGAGCGTCTGTGCTGCCCCTTTTTCGAGTTCGGACTAACCGTCGAGCGTGGCGGCGGTCCGGTGTGGTTCCGGATGACGGGCGGAGAGCAGGCCAAGCGCGTTCTGGAGGCGGAGATGGGCCAACCTCTCGGCAGGACGAGCGCCGCGCGGGTGGAGATCTCGCGTGGACCCCGCCGCTCGGGTTCGTACACTTACGCGATCACGTCCCCGAGTAGCAAGAGCGTGGCAAAGGCGCCTCCCGCTACCGATACCAGGAAATAGCGCGGGGCGGACGCCCTGTTACAATGGCCGCTACTTCCGGGCCGCGGCGCTCGAGCGCGGTAAAGCGGGTCCGCAACCCGGTCTCCGGGGCTCTCGTGGGGAGGGCGACCGAGAGCAGCACGCCAGTGGGGAGGGACAAAGGGGATGGGGATGCGTGTATCGCGGGCGGGGCTCGTCAGGTATGTCGCCGTGGCGGTTGTTCTCTCGGCGATGTTGGGCACATCGGGGATCGAGGACGCAAGGGCGCAGGTTTCCGGTGGCGGAGAGGCGCGGAATGTGATCATCTTCGTCGGCGACGGGATGGGGACCTCGCACCGCGACCTCATCCGCTACGCCACGGTCGGAACCGAGGGGAGCCTGGCAATGGACTCGCTCCCCTACGCCGGCATGTCCCGCACGAGCCCGGACGACCCGGACGAGTTCGTAACCGACTCTGCGGCCGGGGGGACGTCCATAGCCACGGGCGTCAAGACGTTCAACGGGGCCGTGGGCGTGGACGCCGACGGCAACCCGGTTACCAGCGTGCTTGAGCAAGCCGAGCAGGCCGGGAAAGCTACTGGTCTGGTCACCAACAGCCAGGTAACGGACGCGACGCCAGCCTCGTTCGGGGCCCACGTCGAGGACAGGGACAACCAGAGCGAGATCGCGCGCCAGTACCTGGAGTCGAGCAAGCCAGAGGTGATCCTGGGCGGAGGCGAGGACTACTGGTACCCCGAAGGCGACGCGGGCGCCTTCCCCGACGAGCCAAGGGAGGACCGGGAAGAGAAAAGCGCCGGCACCAAGGGTGACCTGGTCCGCGCTGCGGAGAACCTCGGCTACGAGTACGTGACGACCGCCAGCGAGCTCCGGGCCGCCACAGGGCCCAAAATCCTCGGCCTCTTCGCCAATGAGGAGATGTTCCAGCAGAACCCCGAAGGCCAGGGCGACGTCTACGACCCGACGGTCTCACTGCCCGAGATGACCCGCAAGGCGATCGAGGTGCTCTCTAGCAACCCGAACGGCTTCTTCCTCCTGGTCGAGGAAGAGGGCATAGACGAGATGGCCCACCAGAGCAACGCGGAGCTCGTCATACAGGCCGGCCAGCAGCTCGACGAGGCGGTCAAGGTCGGGAAGTCCTATGCCGCCGAGAGCGATCCCGGAACGCTCCTGATCGTGACCGCAGACCACGAGACCGGCAGCCTCGCCATCGAGGACACCAACGAGGTCCAGGACGACCCCGACTACCCCAACGAGACGGGAGAGGGCCGCACCGCCGAGGACGGGCCCTTCGACGTGGCCGGCTCGGACCACAAGTTCGTGGTGGACTGGACCACGGCCAACCACACCGCTGAAGACGTGCCCGTGACGGCGATGGGACCGGGGGCCGAGAACCTGACTGGCGTCTACCAGAACACCCACATCTACGAAGCCATGATGCAGGCTCTTTTCGGCTCAACCTACGCTTCGTCATCCGCGTCTGCGTCAGCGTCGGCTTCTGCTTCTGCCACTGCTTCCGCCGGAGAAGTGCCGGATACGGGTGGTCCGGCGATAGTGGCCATGCTGCCGCTCTCGCTGGCATTCGCCACGCTACTCGCAGGCGTCGCGGGGTTTTTCTCCTTGCGGCGTTTCCTGAGTAAGCCGTAGGATAGGGAGTCGGGGAAAAGGTAAGCCCGACTCCCTATCCTTTACTCCATTCCACCTTTGGTATTGTGGAGGTGTCGAACTCGCCCACGCGTTCGCGCCCTAGGTCTTCCAGTTCTTGCAGGCACTGCTCGCTCTCGCGCACGAGCCTGGCGACGTCCACTCCCAGGGTTACGGGCTCGAACTCCTTGAGGCGGGTGGTGCCGTTACGCAACAGGCCGGTGGCCCCGCGCCAGTTGCCGTTCTGGAGGTGGTAGAAGCCGACGCCGACCTGAAGGATGCCCTGGTACAGAAAGCGGACCCGGCGAGGCTCCTGCATCCAGGCCTCTTCCAGGTACTCGTGGCACTCGTAGAACTCGCCCCTATTGAACTCCTCTATGCCCTTGAGGGCGAGGTCCGGCAGGCCATCTGGCGAGCCGTCAGGGTCTTCGGTCATCCCGCGGGGATCAGCCGCAGCCGCAGCCCCCACCGCAGCAGCCACCGCCGCCACCGCTGGCCATACGCGCGTCCATGACGGGGTTGGTCGAGAAGGAGGAGGCGCCAGGCGTTATGGCGGCGAAGTTCGAGATCACACGCCCGGAGTCCTCCGAGCCGCACTCGGGGCACTCCGCGACGTCGTCGGCCGCGCGCATCGGGCGCATGAGGTCGAAGCGCTCCTCGCAGTCCGCGCACTTGTACTCGTAGAGGGCCATCCTTATCCCACCTCTCGTTCGGCAACCATCCAGGAAAGACATTGTACCGCGACCCGCGCGTTGAAGAACAGGGGAGCGAGGCGTAAACTCAGTTGCCGATAAGATGGGGCCGTAGCTCAGTCGGGAGAGCGCCGCCTTTGCACGGCGGAGGTCAGGGGTTCGAATCCCCTCGGCTCCACTCGGAGAGCGTGCAGCATTTTCGTTGGAACGTGAGAGTGGGTAGAGACTCCGGAGCCAAACTGGGGTTGTGCTACAACTAACACTGCGAGGCGACCTCCAAAGCGCATGCCGCACTACGATTCGACAGGACGGTCGACAGATTAACCTTAGACTTGTCCGAGAGGGGCTACCAGCCGGAGAAGGCTTCGACGACCTCGTCCGAAACCTTGCCCTCGGCCGTGTCCCGTAGGGCACGGTCTAGGATTTCGACGGCGGAGTTCGCTTCTTTCTCGCTCATCGTGAGCGGCGGGGTCAGCTCGAGAACGTTGGAGTGGGTGCCGACATAGAACAGGACGAGACCAAGCTCGAAGGCACGATAGACGACCTTGGCGGTATCTCGAGGGGCCGGGGTGCGGGTTGTCCGATCGGTAACGAGGTCGATACCTAGCGCGAGGCCGCGGCCTCGTACTTGACCGATGATCTCGTGGTGATCCATCAGGGACTCGAGGCCCTCCCTGAGCACCTCGCCGCACAGTCGAGCGTTCTCGATCAAGCCCTGAGACTGGATGGTGTCTAGTACGGCCGTCCCGGCTGAGGCACAAACGGGGTTGCCCGCGGTCGTCTGCAACGCGAACGCGGGTGCGACGTCGAGCACTTCGGCGGGACCCACGACGGCGGAGATCGGAAGTCCACCCCCCAGGCCCTTCCCGAACGTCACCAGGTCTGGGGTCACCCCTTCGTGCTGGAAAGCGTGCAGCAAGCCGGTGCGGCCGAGACCGACCTTGACCTCGTCGCAAACAAGCAAGATCCCGTATTCCTGACACCGTTTCTCTACCTCGGCAAAGAAACCCATCGCAGGGACTATCATGCCGCCATCGGATTGAATGGGCTCGAAAATGAGTGCGGCGACATCCTCAGGGGGGCAGATAGTATCGAACACGTAGTCGATGTAGGCTAGGGTCATCTCCGCAGGATCTCCCGGCAGCGCCGGCCGAAACGGGTCGGGATACGGCACGTGAACGAGCCCAGGGCGTGGCGGGCTGTGGCTCTGCGCCGAGTGCCCCGAGACGGCCATCGACCCGGTGGTGCCACCATGGTACGCACCGACGAACGTGACAAAGCGTCGACGTCCGGTGGCGGCTTCGATGGCGCGCACGGCCGCCTCGTTGGCGTCTGAACCGGAGTGGCCGAGCCACACTCGTCTCTCCCCGTGCCCGGGCGTGAGCTCGAGCAAACGCTCGGCGAGGCGCACGGCCGGCTCGTTCACCGAGGAGAGGATGCTGGCCGAAGCCATGTCTTTCGTGGCACCCGTGACGGCCTCCTGGATAGCCGGGTGACCGTAGCCGAGGCTCGCGGCCCCCCACGAGGCCGACAGGTCGAGGAGGTGGCGGCCGTTCTCGTCCGTGAGGTAGGAGCCCCTGCCTCCCGTAACCGACAGAGGAAAGAAACGCAGCTTCTCGATACCGGCTATGCACCGCGCATCACGTTCAGTTAGCGTCATCGCCACCGCCGTTGCGCTCGCTCAAGTGGGAGGACCAGGTCAGCCCGTCTCTCAACTGCTCCAGCTCTTCGATCCGAACCTTCACCCCGTCACCCATCCTCAGGAACAACCCTGCCACGACTGCCTCGACCAGACCCATGCCGGCAAGGAGCGAGTCGAAGGGGGAAGGCGCCTCGACACTAGAGGTGAGGATGCAATCGGCGACGTCCGCGGCCGGCGACAGCCAGGGGTCGGTAAACAGGATCACGGTCGCGTGGCGCTTCGCCGCCATGCGGGCGAAGTTGACCGTGTCGTTCTGGTAACGGCGGTAGTCGAAGACGACCACCGTGTCCCGTCGCGAGAGATCCATAAGCTCGTCGCTGCGCGAGCTCGCCTCTTCGTTAATGAAGGCGGCCCCCGGCCTTAGCATGCGCAAGTGGGCCAGCAAATAGTAGGCGAGCACCTGGCTGAAGCGCCCGCCGGTGCATAGTATCCGCCCGCGCGTGCTGGCCAATCGGTCGACCACGGCCTCGAATTCAACGGCAGGAAGGTTGCGGAACGTCGTTTCGAGCGCCTCAATGAAGGTCCGCGAACTAGAGCCGAGGACTCCGGCCCCGTCCCGTCCTTGTGGACGACGTTCGTAGAGGGAGAGCGGCGAACTGATTCGGGCCTGAATCTCCTCGCGCAATGCGCGCTGGAAGTTTGGGTAACTGTCGAAGCCGAGCTTCTTGACGAAGCGCACAACGCTCGGCGCACTAACCTCGGCGCGTTCGGACAGCTCCGCAATCGTCTCCAGTCCGGCTATCGGGTAAGCCGCGAGCAACACGCGGGCCACCTTCTTTTCCGCCCCCGTGAGTTGTCCTGCGAGCTGACGTACCAGCTCCCCGACTGAAGGGACCGTGTCTTCCGAACCGTGCGTTCTATCCAAGTCGGGCGCCCCCTCTACATGCCGCAATCGTGTAATGAATATTATAGCATTGACACAGATAGCCGCGATACGTATGATTCTTTACACAACGCCACAAGGAGGATGGACAAACCCGTGACGGTTCAACCGCCCCTAAAGGTCTGGAGGAAAACTCCTCGAGTACGGGCGCTGGTTGGGGCGGGGTTTCTGATCGGTCCACTGCTGGTCGTCGTACTCCTCGCGCAGACTCTGGCCGGCGCGGCACAACAGCGCATACTCCTCAATTTTCTGATCGCCCTCGTGGCGGTTGTAGGCATCGGAATCTTCGTCGGCAACACTGGGATCTTAAGCTTTGGGCACGTCACCTTCATGGGTCTTGGCGCTTATCTCGGGAGCTTGCTCACCATGTCCCCCGTGATAAAAAAGTCGGCCCTGCCTCAGCTCCCCGGCTGGCTCACCAAAATCGAGCTAGGTCTGTTGCCGGCGCTCGCGATAACGATGGCGTCTGTCGGTGTTGTGGCGTTTCTTATCGGGCTCGTGATCTGCAGGCTCTCTGGTTCTAGTGCCGCGATCGCCACTCTCGGGTGGCTGATTATCGTGTACGTCGTCTTGATCGGCGCCGCCGACTTTACGCGCGGCAGCCAGACTTTTTACGGCGTCCCGGGCGACGTCAACGTCTAGGTCGCGGCCGGTGCGGCCATCGTGGCCATCGTGCTGGCCAAGGTGTTCAGGGAGACCTCGGTCGGGCTGCAGCTGAGGGCGGCCCGAGAAGACGAACACGCCGCGCGCTCGATGGGCGTCGACGTGTTCCGGACCCGACTGGTCGCCTGGACCTTCAGCGCGATGGTCGTAGCCGCAAGCGGCGTTTTGCTCGCCCAGTCGTTGCGCGCCTTCTCTCCCAAGGAGTTCTACTTGGTTCAGACGTTCGCGCTGCTGGCCATGCTTATCGTCGGAGGAATTAACACCGTGACGGGGGCTGTCGCGGGAACCGCCCTCATCACGCTCTTGACCGAAATATTGCGTCGCGTACAGGAGGGTCCGGTCATCCTCGGCATCGACCTTCCGCAGCTCTTCGGACTCTCCCAGATCGGGATCGCGCTCGCGATCTTGGCCGTCATGTATTGGCGTCGCGAGGGGCTGTTCCCCTTCGAGCTGGACGAGATGGTGTTGCTCTCGCGTTCCGATGAGGATGGCCCACCCACCGATCCGCCAGCTCGGACGTCGGCAGCGCGGGGACGGACCACGGCGTGAGCAACGAGAGCACTAGCGGGCTGGTCGCGGCCGACATCAGCAAGAGCTTCGCGGGACTTCAAGCCCTCGACGGTGTCAGCTTGAACCTCGGACCGGCTGAGATCGTCGGGCTCATCGGCCCCAACGGCTCGGGGAAGACGACGCTGCTCAACGTCGTCTCCGGTGTTTTGCCGCCGACCAACGGACGGGTAGTGCTCGACGGCGAAGACATCACGTCCCTGCCGCCTCACCGGGTAGCGCGCCACGGCGTGGGACGCACCTTCCAGAACATCCGGTTGTTCGGCGAGCTGTCCGTGGCCGACAACGCCGAGGTCGCGGCCGTGTCCGGAAGCCGGAGGTCGGCCGCGGTGCGCGAGGTAGCGGTCAACGCCTTGGCCCAGATGCACCTCGAGTCTGTGGCGCACCGGATCGCTTCGACGTTGCCATATGCGGCGCAGCGCAGGCTCGAAATAGCGCGAGCCCTCGCGATGGGACCGAGGTATCTGCTGCTCGACGAACCGGCGGCGGGGATGAACCGGGTCGAATCGGATCAACTCCTGGAAAGCATCAGGAAGATCCGCTCCGAGCATGGCATCGGCGTGCTAGTCATCGACCACGACCTTGGCCTGATCATGAGATTGTGCGATCGAGTCGTCGTGCTCAATCAAGGCCAACGCATCGCCGAAGGCCTGCCCAACGAGGTGCAGGAGTCCCCCGCTGTCGTCGAAGCCTACCTTGGGCGGAGACGAGCCCAGGAGCGGCCGATCACCGAGAACTCGGAGGAGAGCAATGGTGCCAGACGGGATGCAGTTCGGGAGCCAAACGAGGAGGAGCGTTGTGAAGATAGCTAAGGTCGCCATCGTGGCCGCCCTCATGGCCCTGGTCGCGGCGGCTTGCGGCACCGGCTCTGGGGGAGGGGGCGGCGGGGACGAAGGTTCCGGAACGTTGAAGATCGGCGTCGCGACGGCGCAGACCGGATTCTTGGCTCCCTACGACCAACCGTCGCTCAGAGGCTTCCGCATTAAGGTGGACGAGCTCAACAGGAACGGGGGCATCGACGGCAAGAAGATCGAACTGGACATCAAGGACACACAGTCGGACCCCGCCCAAACAGCGGTTGCGGCCCAGGAGTTGATCGACTCCGGCATACAGGTACTCGTTACGCCGTGCGACGCCGACCCGTCGATTGCGGCCGGGCAGATCGCCCAAGAGGCGCAGATACCGACGATCTCGCTGTGCGCGTCGACCCCGACGCTCCCGCCCGCCGTCGGCGACTTCATGTTCAGCAATTTCCCGGGCGACAACTTCCAAGCCTGGGCTGCCGCGAATTACGCGCGCGAGCAGGGGTACGAGACCGCCTATGTCCTTAAGTCACCGGACACCGCGTACACGGAGAAGCTGCCCGAGTACTTTGTCGAGGCGTTCGAGGGGCAGGGCGGCAAGGTCGTCGGGGTCAGTGACTACACGCTCGGGCAGCAAAACTTCGGGGCCGTGGTCACGCGCATCGAGAAGCTCGATCCCCCGCCCGATGTCATTGAGACCGCCGCCTACGAACCGGACTTTCCCGCGTTTATCAAGCAGTTGCGGGGAGCCGGCGTGCAGACCCCGATCTTGGGTGCCGACGCAATCGACACTCCAACGACCTTCGCGCTCGGCGACGTCGTAAACGGGGTCGTCTTTACCACCGCCGGGTTCGCCAAACCGGGAAATCCCATGGATGAATTTAACAAGAAGTACGTCGAGGAGTACGGCGAGGAGCCCGGAACCATCTACGCGCCGATTGGCTACGATCTCGGCATTGTCATAGAGGAGGCGGTCAAGGCCACCGGTGGGGACACGTCACCACAGGCGTTGCGCGATGCCATCGCGTCGCTAGAGGATGTTCAGGGCGTCACGTCCTCGATCACCTACAAGGGCTCCAACGGCATGCCAATCCGCGACAGCTACTTGATCGAGATTGTCGACGGCCAGAGGGAGCTGCTTGAGGTCATCGAGCCGCGCCCAGAGGAAGTGCCGAAACCGTGAGGGAGGAGAGGGTTGGCGCTCCTTGAAATAACCGGTCTACACGTCTCCTATGGCGTGGTGCGCGCCGTACGGGACCTGAGCCTTAGGGTCGATCCCGGCGAGATCATCGTACTGCTCGGGGCCAACGGGGCAGGCAAGACGTCGACCTTGCAGACGATCGCTGGACTGCTGAAGCCCGCAGCCGGAAGCGTACTATTCGAGGGACGTCCGATCGGAGGTCTTGCGCCAGAGACGATCGTGAGACGCGGCGTGACTCTGACGCCAGAAGGACGTCAAGTCTTTGCCGGCTTGACGGTGATGGAGAACCTTCGGCTCGGGGCGGCCACCTGCCGGGAAAAATCGGAGGTCGCACGACGCCGGCAAGGCGTGTTCGAACTCTTCCCGATACTTGAGCAGCGTTGCGACCAACCGGGAGGGACGCTGTCGGGCGGCGAGCAGCAACAACTCGCCATGGGACGGTCGTTGATGTCCGCGCCTAAGCTGCTGCTACTCGACGAGCCCTCGCTTGGGCTAGCGCCGCAGATCGTTGACCGCATATTCGATCTCATCGCCGAGCTACGCCGCCAGGGGATAACGATTCTGCTCGTGGAACAAAACGTCGACCTTGCCCTGGCCATCGCCGACCGGGGGTACGTGCTGTCAACGGGCGAGCTCGTGCTCGAGGGCACGGCCGCGCATTTGCGCGCATCGAGCGACGTAGAACGCACCTACCTCGGAATCGGGACGGCTTAGATGGAACAATTCGCTCAGCAGTTCGTCAACGCGGTGAGCCTGGGCGGGGTCTACGCCCTCCTCGCGCTCGGGCTAGCCATGGTTTTCTCCATCATGGGCCTCATCAACTTTGCCCACGGGGAGTTGATGACGATTGGTGGCTATGCGTTGTTCTTCACGCTGACCGCTGGGTTGTCCTTTGGGCTCGCCGCGCTAGTCGCCATCGCCGTTGCCGCACTCGCGGCCGTGCTGATGGAGCGCGTAGCGTTTCGTCCCGTGCGGGGGGCAGGGGCCGCGACGTTGTTGCTGACGAGCTTCGCCGTCAGCATAATCCTGCAGATTCTCTTTCAGAACCTGATCTCGGCTCGGCCGAAGGTGGTTCGCATCCCCGAGTTCCTGTCGGGCGCGATCGAGGTGGGTTCTTTCCACCTCTCGGTCATAAGCGCGACATCGATCGGCGTGACGGCCGTGATGCTTGTGGCTTTGGTCGTGTTCTTGCGTCGAACGTTGGTCGGGATCGCAATGCGTGCCGCGGCCGAGAACTTCTCGGCCACCCGGCTCATGGGCGTCGGGGCGAACCGCGTGGTCGCGACGGCATTTGCGCTCTCGGGGATCCTGGCGGGCGTGTCGGCCATACTGTGGGTCGCTCAACGGGGCTCGGTCGACCCGCTGATGGGCCTACTCCCCGTCCTGAAGGCGTTCATCGCGGTGGTGGTAGGGGGGCTCGGTAGCCTAACAGGGGCTGTGGCGGGCGGCTTCTTGCTCGGCTTTATCGAGGTGACGTTACAGGCGACGTTGCCGGGCAGCTTGCTGCCGTTCACGGATGCCTTCGCGTTGTCGTTGGTCATCGCCGTGCTGCTAGTCCGGCCGCAGGGTCTGCTCGGCCGACCTGCGGAGCGTGTCGCGTGATCAAGCCGGCCGTCGAGATCTAGAGGAGGAAAGCCATGGAAGGATTGCGTAAAGACGCCATCGTGGTCGGGGGAGGGCACAACGGGCTCGTCGCGGCGTTCTACCTCGCACGGGCTGGCAAGAACGTTACCGTGCTCGAGAGACGGTCGATAGTGGGTGGTGCTGCGGTGACCGAGGAACTCTTCCCTGGTTACCGCATCTCGAGTTGTTCTTACGTGTTGTGGATGCTCCAGTCTAAGGTTCGCGACGATATGAAGCTCATCGAGCGTGGGCTGAAGTGGCATTCGCTCGATCCACAGCAAATAGATCTGTACCCCGATGGCTCGTACCTGCAGTGGTGGAATGACTCACAGAAAACCCGCGAGATCGTCGAGGCAATCAGCCCGAAAGACGCCGATAGCTTGGAGGCGTGGGGCGAATTCTGGGGTCGCGCGGGCAAGCTCGTCTTTCCTTTCCTCATGACCGACCAACCAACGATGGACGAGGTGCGCGAGCACGCCCGGTCGATAGGCGAGGAGGATCTGCTGGACAAGTTGCTTACCTCCTCGATCGCGGACGTGTGCCACGAGTTCTTCGAAGATCCCCGGGTCATGGCTGCGTTGGTTCAGGTCGAGGACATCGGCGATCCGTGGTACCCCGGCTCGGCGTGGTTGGAAACCTATTATCAGACTCCGCAGTTCTTCGATTACGGTTTCGGGGTGGCCGAAGGTGGCATGGGCCGCGTCACCCAGCTCATGGCACAAGCTTGCCTAGAATTGGGAGTCGAGATCCATACAGACGCGAAGGTCACGAGGATCACGACAGATGGCAACGGACACGCCACGGGCGTGGTCGTCAATGACGAGTGGGAGATTGCCTCTGAGCTGGTCGTCGTAAATGCTGACCCCAAGCAGACTTTCCTGAAGATGATGGAGCCGGAGGAGGTTCCCCCCGACTTCCGCGCGTGGATCGAAAGCCTTACGTCCGACACGGGATACTACAAGTGGCACGGCGTGATCGATGAGTTGCCCGACATCTCGCGCTATCTTGGTCGCCCCGGCACCCCCGACGAAGTCGCATACATCCACATCGCCCCCGGCCTAGAGTGGTATAAGCGCACCATCGATGAGTGCCGAGCCGGCCAGATTCCGTCCGAACCGATCATCCACATGCAGTTGCCGACGGTGCACGATCCGACCCTGACCCGCGAGCCTGGTCACATTGTGTCAATGTGGGTTTTGTATGCTCCTGCGAAGCTCGCCGAAGGTGCTTGGCCGGAACGGCGCGCGGAAGCCGAAGCCCGCCTCATCGACTACGTGAACGAGTACATCCCGAATTTCAAGAGCGCGATAAAGGAGAGCATGCTGTTCACGCCCTGGGACCTTGAGCGGCGTAAGGCGCTCCCGAACGGCAGCATTCGGCACATCGATGTCCTTCCCGACCGCCAATTCCTTACCGACCGGGTACCCTACGAGACGCCCATTGCGGGCATGTGGATGTGCGGCTGCAGCACACATCCAAGCGGTGAAGTGTCTGGCGCCAACGGACACAACTGCGCGAACGCTATCCTCCGCAAGGAAGGCAAGTCGACCGCTTAAATGGCAACCCCGGTGGGGGAGAAAAGCTGGTACTACGGATGCGAATTTCGTCGTCAGCAAGGACGGTTGCGTGAATAAACCGACCGTGCAGTCTAGAGGGAGGTAAGGTATGGAAGGATCACGTCGAGACGCTATCATCGTCGGGGGAGGCCACAACGGGCTCGTCGCGGCATTCTACCTGGCGAGCGCAGGGCTCGAGGTCACGGTACTCGAACGGCGAGACTTCGTCGGAGGGGCTTGCGCGACCGAAGAGTTGTTCGAGGGCTACCGTATCTCGAGCTGCTCGTATGTATGCTGGATGCTGCAGTCCCAGGTCATCGAGGATATGCAACTGCGTCGACGGGGATTCGAGTACAAGGTGCTCGATCCGATCCAGTTCAATCCCTACCGGGATGGCTCCCACCTCTTCTACTGGATGGACGACGAAAGGACGCGGGAAGAACTCAGCCGTCTCAACGAGCGCGACGCCCAAAACTACGTCGAATACAACAAATTCTGGTCGCGCGCGGCTGGCCTGGTCAATCACTTCATCCTCAAGGACCCGCCGACGCTCGCGGAGGTCATAGACTACGCTCGCGAACAGGGCGAGGAGGAGCTTGTCGAGTGGCTGCTCACCCACTCGGTCGCCGACGTGTGCGACATGTACTTCGAGGACACGAGGATAAAGGCCTCGCTCGTGCAGATCGAGGACATCGGTGATCCGTGGGCGCCTGGGAGCGCCTGGGCCGAGGCCTACTTCCATTGCAGCGAGTTCACGGATCTGGGTGGCTACGCGGTGGTCAAGGGCGGCATGGGTACGATCACAGCGTCCATGGCCGAGGCCTGCCGCGAACAAGGCGTCGAACTTCGCACGGGGGCCGAGGTCGAGGAGATCCTGGTGGACGATGGGCGGGTACGAGGCGTGCGGCTTGCCTCGGGGGAGGCGATTGAGGCCGACCTGGTGCTTTCGAATGCCGATCCCAAACGTACCTTCCTCAAGCTAATGAATCGGGATTCTTTGCCGGCCGACTTCCGCACCCGCGTCGAGAACTTGTCGACCAAGACCTCTTACCTGAAATTCCACGCGATCATGGATCGACCCCCGGACACCTCGCGCTACCTCGGGCGCGAGCCGAAGCCCGAAGAGGTCGGCTACATCCACATCGCGCCGTCACTCGAACACTACCGCACGGCGTACGAACAGATCCGCGCCGGCGAACCGGCGAGCGAGCCGATCGTGCACGTTCAGATACCCAGCAACTACGACACGACCCTGACGGACCGCGAAGGCCACATCGTGTCGATCTGGGCCCTTTACGCGCCGCCCAAGCTGGCTCGCGGCACCTGGGAGGAGCGCCGCGAGGAGGTCGGCAACGCGCTAATCGACTACGTTGCCGAGTTCGTACCGAACTTCCGGAAGGACATACGGGAGTGGAGGCTCTTTACGCCGGCCGATCTCGAGGAGCGAGTTGGCCTGACCGACGGCAACATCAGGCACCTCGACGTTCTGCCCGGCCAGTTCATGAGCCAGAGGCCCATGCCCGGCGCCGGGTACTCGACACCCATAGAGGGCCTGTACCTCTGCGGGTCCGGCACGCACCCGGCCGGCGAGGTCTCGGGCGCTCCGGGCCACAACGCTGCTCGGGCCGTGTTGCGCGGGGTGGAGTCTGAGGTCAAGAAAGTAGCCTCGTGACGCCCCACCGGCTTCGCCCCGCTTTGGTTGGGACGGAGCTGGTCGGGGACCTTCACGCGGGCTTTATGCCACAAAAGGATGGCTGCTGCGGGCCGTTCTGGGGGGCGATCGCGCTGCGTGCCTTTGGCATCGACAGGTTCGCGAACGAGCCCGTCGACCAGGACCTCCTCGCCGTGCAATCGGGAACCACACTCGATGGCGATGGAGATCCTTACGAGGCCCTGCCCCCGCGCTGCGAGCCGCGTCTCGATTACCGATTGCCGCTGCCGGTGGCCGATCGTTCCTCTGCGTCCGGTACCTCGGCGCGCGGAGTGGCCGACGCGATCGAGCGCGTCGGTGAGCGACGGGTCTCGGTAGTCCCGGTTGCCGGTCCTTGGACAGCGGAGTCGGTGGAACTGCTGCTCGATGCCGTCGCCGAGTTGGTTCCAGACGCGGTGCTCATCGCCAACTGGTCGACGCGCCATCTCTGGGGGTCGCATCCCACGCCACAGGTCGTCCTTTCGCACCTTGCAGGTCAGGACATCGAAGGTCCACCGGCTGAGTGGGACGTCGGCCACTTCGCCAACCTTGCGGCGCGCGTCAGAGGCCCCGTCGGATCGTTCGTCGTGGTGCGGGACAGCTACCCGGTGCTCGGCTGGGAGGGACATCATCTGCAGCCGCCGGCCGCAGCCGCAGCCGCGCTCCGTCGCAGGGACGGCAATGAGGGGGGTGTGCTCGTGGTCGTGCCCGCGTCTGCGGGCGATGAGATGAAGAAGTGCCTCGCGGAGAGCGGATTCGAGCTACGTCACTGGGACAACGGGACACCATACGAGGGGCATTGATGCTACCGACCGAGGGTGAGCGAAGTGCCAGGACCTGAGTTGGTTTCTTTTTTGTACGCTGATATCTCCGGGCTCGTGCGAGGCCGCGCGCTTGGGCCGTCCCCACTGGTCAATCGGGATCCATCCGAGCTCTCCGAAGGGGAAAAGATTGACGCAGGCGTCAGTCGACTTCCGCTGTCTCTGGAGGATGCCCTTGCCGAGGCCGAGACCGACAGCGAGATCCGCTCCTGGTTTGACGACGACTTGTGGGCCTGTTATTTCAGCGCCAAGCGCACGGAAATCGAGATCATGAAGAACCTGCGCCCCGAAGAGCGGTGCCAAAGGTACGCGCGTGTCTACTGACCCGTTCCTGCGAGCGCTTCTGAAGGCGCTTGATGACGAGATACCCGAAGCCATTGAACTGAGGAGAAGGCTACACGCGCAGCCCGAACCCTCGCATCAGGAGGTTCTGACTGCTCGGGCGATCGAGGAAGCCCTCGACGATGAGCGCTGTAGTACCGTCGGAGGCGGATCCGTGATGTTGCAATTGGGTCGCGGCCCGGCGGTGTACTTGCGGGCCGAGATGGACGCGCTTCCGATACCAGAACAAACCGGCGTTGCCTTCGCCTCGAAGACGGGAGCCATGCACGCGTGCGGGCACGACGTGCACATGGCAGCGCTGGTCGCCGTGATGCGCGCCACCCGCCGACTCGAGAACACCCTACCCGTGCCGCTTACCGGGCTATTCCAGCACTCGGAGGAGGCATACCCCGCCGGTGCGTTCGAGGTCCGGCAGTCGGGCGTGCTCGAGGAAGCAACGGCGGTGATCGCAGCGCACGTGCGGCCAGATGTACCATGGGGCTCCGTGGCCGCCACCCCAGGGTTCGTGAATGCAGCCGCCGATAGCTTCCGGATATCGGTCCAAGGCTCGGCCGGACACGCCGGTTACCCGCACGAGGCCAACGACGCCGTGCTTGCCCTGGCTCATATCGTGATCTCGGCGCAACAGATCGTATCGCGCCGCGTAGATCCTACGCACGGTGGTGTGCTCACCGTGGCCTGGCTCCGGGCGGGAACGGCCGACAACACGATCCCCGAACGGGCCGAGGCTGGGGGTACTTTCAGAGCTTACGACGAGAACGATCGCGCACTGATGCGCGAGACCCTAAAAGAGCTGGTCCAGAACACGGCGAAGGCCAGCGGCTGTAGTGCTTTGACTCGCTTCACCGAGGGGGAGCCGGCGCTCTTCAACGATCCCAACCTCGCCGAGGAGACTCTGGAAGTGCTTGAGCGACTCGGCTTCGGGGCCGCGCCCGATACCCGCTCGTTCGGGGCGGACGACTTCGGTTACTACTGCGCCGTCCTGCCGTGCTTGATGATGTTCGTCGGAACCAAAGGGGCTTCCCCTGGGGCGGACAAGCCGCTGCATCACCCAAGCTTCCTGCCGCCCGACGAGGCCGTGAGGGCGGTGGCGAGAAGCCTCGTGGCAGGTTACCTGGGTGCGGCTCGATCATCGGTGGCCCTAGACGCTGCTGTTCGTAGAGGATCGTCCGGGCTAGGTGGTACGTAGACGATACCGACGTTCAGGACGATAAGGGCAACCCCGCCCCATGAGCTGAGCCTTTCGCTCGAGGCGAGACAGACTCCTTTGTTCTCCCTTGCGCGCTTACTACAAACGTAGCGCACGTACCGCAACCGAGCCAGCGCGAGTTGACACGGGACGGATGAACATTCGCTGTTACTCTCTTGAGACCACTCGGCACTTCCGCCTGTCAGGGATGACAGTTGGATTGAAGCCGTTGTCGCTTCTCAACCGGATCACGACCACGAGCGCATGTGCAGCAACCGCGCAGCAACCCGAGTAAATGTCCCGAAAGCTCAGGAAAAGTGTGATCCAGAAAATACGTACGTTTGCAGCGGTTTTGCAAGCTCCGGAAAGCTCTGGGAAAGTATCGCTCCGCCTTTGCACGGCGGAGGTCAGGGGTTCGACTCCCCTCGGCTCCACTTATAACATCCTACAAACAGTGGTAAGAGCTTCAGCTCGTCCTATCCTCAAGGATCTAGCTCGTCCAACAGACATGCCAGATAGACGGCGAAGGCGTGCCTGTAGTCTTCTCTTAGGCTTTGACCGCTAATCCTCTCTATCTTGCTTAAGCGGTAGAGCAGCGTGTTCTTGTGGATATGCATGTTTCTCGATGCAGAGACCAGGTTATAACCCGATTCGCACCAAGCTACGATGGTCCGCCGCAGGTCTTTCCAGTCGGCTTGCTTCTTCATCGGCTGTAGGAGCGCCTGTAAAAACCTCTCTCGACTGCTGTGGCTTGCGGTCAGGAGCAGATCCTGGACGCGGAATTCACTGGCCTGGAATACATGCCGGTCTCTGGCTAGCCGCTTGCCGAGCTGCAGAGCTCCCCAGGCATCATGGTATGATATCTTCAGCCCGGAGATCGAGCTAGCGAGCGTGCCTATACCGATGTTGACGTCTATGTCGTGTCGGGTCTTGACGCTCTCCTTGAGAGAGCGGCAGAGGGTACGCGTCTGATGCAATGCAGCCGCGTCGTCTTCGGCGGACCATACACAGTGCAGCAGCCCATATCTTCCTGTTCCGATCGAAGCGGCCAAGTCTTGGTCGCTGGAGAAGACCTCCTTGATAGTCCTGAGTACTCCCATCTTCAGGGACTGCGGCTCGAGCTCGGGTCTGCCATCGCTGGTTCGGTACCTGTGGGAGTCCGCGATGCGAGCAAACCTCGCTAGGTCCACAACCACCGCTACTCGTATCAGGTTTAAGTCGTAGCCTAACTCTTCTCCCCGAGCCACGAGCACCGCCGGCTCCACGATCTCCCGATCGTAGTTGGCGATGTCCTGCAACAGGCTCTCCAGAGCTCTCTCCTGTAACAGCGCCATTCTCAGATGTAGCGCCTCTCGCAGCATGATCTCGGTCTGGCTCTTGACGACCATCCCGAAGCGCTTGACCTCGTCGGGGTTGCCGGTGATCCCAACCGTCCCGACCGTTCTATTCTCTTTAATACCACAGGCACCGTGACCCCAGGCTTGACCCCCTCTAGCCTTTCGGCGGCGGCAACGTCGTGTCCAAGCCATGACCCCTTGCCTAACAACCTCAACCGAGGCTTCATGGAAGGTCCCCGACCCTGCCTTGATCGCCGCTGCCAATGACGATGCCGGCATCGTCCGTGATGAGGACGTTGAATCCGATGATCTCAGTCGTCTTGTTCGCGACTGTCTGGGGCAACCTCGAGATTTATCATGGTCAAAACCTCCTCGCAGACCTTTATTGTACCTATAGTACAAAATAACGGTGATAGAAACCCGCATTTTTGTAGATATCATCACTAATGAGAGATGCAACATTTGCGGCTAGATTGTATGCAGCGATGGTAGCAAGACTACGAGACTTGGCCAGCGCTGTTGGGAGCTTAGGAAGAGGAGGCTTTTATGGCGATCATCGACTGGGTGTTTTTAGGGCTGTACTTCGCGTTGCTGATTGTTATCGGTGTGCAGACCATCCGGCGGATCGAGACGCCTGAGGACTTCGCGGTCGCCGGCAACCGGATCATCTGGCCAGTTGTTCGGCAGCCTTGCAGCTTCGTTTCTGGGCGGGGGCTCATCGCTGGGCAACGCGGGTGAGACGTTCAAGGACGGATACGTGTACATGTTCGCGTTCTTCGCCTTCGCGATCCAGACCGTGCTGGTGGGCTACTTCGTTGCTCCGCGCCTCAAGAAATACGCGAACGCACAGACGGTCGGCGACATCATGGAGAACCATTACGGGAGCACGGCACGGCTCCTGACCGGCATCCTCTCGGTAGCGGTATTGCGCCGGGATACTCGGGGCCCAGGCGCTGGCGGTAGGCACGATCTTCAACACCATACTGGGCATCTCCACAACACTGGGGATTCTCATCGGCATGTCTATCGTGGTCCTGTACTCGGCCTTCGGCGGGGTGTGGGCCGTGATACAGACCGACATGCTGCAGTTCGTGTTCCTCGGGGTCTTCCTGCCCGTGACCCTGATAATAGGGCTGGTCAAAGTTGGTGGTCCGGCAGAGTTGATGACCTCGGTGCCCGATGCGCACCTGAGCTTCATGGGCGACTTGGACGACCGGTCTGTTCCTCAGCGTGTTCCTCGCCTTCCTGCTCGGGGAGACGCTCGTGCCACCGTACACGCAGAGGGGCTTTCTCGACCCCGGACCCGGCGAACGCCCGCAAGGGGTACGTGATGTCCGGTGTCTTCGCCTTTTTCTTCTTCTTCGTGAGCGCTTCAATCGGACTGGTTGGGCTGGCCCTGTACCCGAACATCTCACCCGACCAGGCGGTGCCGACGGTCGTCAAGAACGTGGTGCCGGTCGGGCTGGTCGGTCTCGGTCGTGGCAGCCCTGCTCGCGGTAGTCATGTCGACGGCGAGCTCGTATCTCAACTCGATCGCTGTCGTCTTCGTCAAGGACATCTATCAGCCGTTCATCAACCCGAATGTCTCCGCGTCCCGCAAAGTGTGGCTGGAGAGGGGCCTGAGCCTGGTGGTGGGTGGCGCGGCGATCTTGTTCGCGGTCAGCGTCCCATCGATCGTGGACGCGCTGCTCTACTCCTACGCGCTGTGGGCGCCCACGATCATCATCCCGCTGATACTCGCGGTCATGTGGGGTTTCCGCAGCAAGGCAGCGGCGCTCAGCGCCATCGTCGCCGGTGGCG
The DNA here is from genome assembly GCA_963800975.1 of uncultured Rubrobacteraceae bacterium. Taxonomy (GTDB): domain Bacteria; phylum Actinomycetota; class Rubrobacteria; order Rubrobacterales; family Rubrobacteraceae; genus JALYGY01. The sequence goes on from CAWDDB010000013.1 coordinate 226,447, forward strand.
GCGTGGCGGCGGTGTGGACCTGGGTCCTGCATGAGCCCTTCGGAATCACCGGCCTGGTGGCGGGACTGGTGGTGAATGTGGTGACGTTCGCGGTGGTCTACAAGGTCGCAGGCGGAGAGAGACGCTCCGTCCCGGTCGCGGTCCCGGAAGGGAGGTGATGACGAAGTGAGCATCTATGCCTTGCTACTGTACGGCGTGCCCGTTGTGGTTATCCTCGTGACCCTCTGGGTAGGGTACCTGGGCTTCAAGTTCTACGTGGACGAGGTGATAAAGAAGTAGCCGTTAATAGGTTCGTGACCGAGGAGGGACTCTTGAGGGTCGTAGTCGTGGGCGGCGGCGTGGTAGGGCTGTGTTGCGCTTACGAGCTGGCGCGCGCCGGCGCGGACGTCACCGTCGTCGAGCGGGATCGCTGCGGTGGAGCCACCTCTCTTGGGAACGCTGGCTGGGTGGTCCCGTCCATCTCGATCCCCATGCCCGCACCCGGCATCACTGCGCAGGCGCTGAAGATGCTCTTCAAGACCGACAGCCCGCTCCGCCTCCGCCCGAGACTCGATCCGGATTTCTTGCGCTGGTGCTGGCGCTTCTGGAGGAATTCTACTCAGGAGCGTTACGAGGCGGGCCTGGATGCGCTGCTCAGGCTGAACGAGCACACGATCCAGCATTACAAAGACCTGCGCGCCTCGGGCGTCGAGTTCGAGATGCACGAGAAAGGGCTCTTGATCGCCGCGCTCTCCGAGGAAGCTATCGAGGAGTACGCCGAGCTGCTAGAGACCGCAAGGGCCGCCGGCTACGCAGGCGAGGTGGAGCTTCTCGAGAAAGAGGCACTTGTCGGGATGGAGCCCGCGCTCAGCGACGCCGTCGCAGGGGCGGTGTACGCCAAGGACGACCTCCACGTGCGCCCCGAAACTCTGGCCTCGGGCCTCGCAAGTTACCTGGTTGCCAGGGAGGCGCAGATACTCGAGGACACGGAAGTCCGCGATCTCTCACCGGCTGGCAAGGGTGGATGGTTGGTATCCACCTCTCGCGAGAAGCTCGTGGCCGACCGGGTTATCGTAGCCGGCGGCATGTGGTCGTCGGAGCTCCTGGCGAAGCTGGGGGTGCGTATACCCCTCGAAGCCGGCAAGGGCTACAGCGTTACGGCCAGCGGGAGGGGAACGAAGCCCCGGCACGCCTTGAAGCTTGCCGAGCCAAACGTGGCCTGCAGCCCGTTCGAAGACGTCCTGCGCATCTCGGGCATCTTCGAGCTCGGGGGCAGGGATCTCTCCGTGAACCGGCGCCTGCTCGATGGCGTGCTGCGCTCGGCTTCGGTGTTCCTGCGCGACTGGGTCGTGGAGGAGCCGCGCTTCGAGTGGGCCGGGATGCGGCCGACCACGCCCGACGACTTACCCCTCATCGGCGCTATTCCGGGCTTGGAACATCTGTATGTCGCCACGGGCCACGGGATGCTCGGCGTAACGCTCGGACCGGCCACGGGGGCAGCCATGATGCCCCTAGTACTCGAAGATCGAGCGCTTAGTGTCCTCGAACCTTTTAGGGTCGATCGGTTCTACGCTTACCGGGGCAAGCCTCGAAACGAGGCAGCAAGGAACCTAGTGGGAGCATAGCTCTGCGAAGAGCTGGAGCACATCAGCCCCGCACAGGTCCTCCGCTGTACCTACTCTACGACCATATCAGTACTCTCAAGGCCTGTTGTAGGCACATACAGAATTGCGAAAACGTTGGTGTTGCGGCGAGGCTCGTTTACACCAGTAGTACACCAACCCACACGAACAACGGCGAACAGACACGAATGCTTCCAGAAGCAAATATGCCGATTTTGCAGGTATTTCTGAACAACGGCGAACAACCACGACGTTATGGATCTGACTTTGCACGGCGGAGGTCAGGGGTTCGAATCCCCTCGGCTCCACTTCAAAAAATGCAGAACTTGCAGGTAAAACCGCAGAGTACCATGAGAACACGACCTTGCTCATGGCCTTCTGTACACCGAAGTAATTTGGCTCGCTAGCTGTGCTGCCGTTCCTGGTCTCCTACGGATAGGTCGGGCATGAGACTAACGCCGGGGTCCGCGAAGCGCTGTTTCGGGACTAGCGGGTAGTCATTGGGTTGTCCTGGGTCCCGGTCGTAGGGATACCCTCCGAGCTCTTTGTAGAGCTCTGCGTACCGCCCCAGCTTCTCGGGGTCGAGCCTAACGCCTAGTCCCGGCCCCTCTGGCACCTTTATGGTTCCGCTCTCGTAGGTGAGTTTGCCCCCCTCAATCACGTCGTCGACGAGATGGTGGTAGTGCGCGTCCGCCGAGAGCGCCAGGTTCGGCACTGCAGCTCCGAAGTGCAGCATCGTCGCAAGCTGTATGCCGAGCTCCCCGAGGAGTGGATGGCCACGCCTAGTTGAAAGGTCTCGCAGACCCCCGCGGCCTTTATGCACGGACGGATGCCGCCCCAAAAAGTGGTGTCGAGCAGGATCACGTCGACCGCCGGGTCGAGGATGTTCGCCGCGAGCTGCTCGAAGTTGACGACGACGGTGTTGGTGGCGAGCGGGATATTCACCAGTCCCCGGAGCCTCCTCATCCCGTTGAGGCCCCAGGTCGGGTCCTCGTAGTAGTCGTTGTTAAAGTCTTCTATCGCCTTTCCGAACTTGATCCCCTCCTCGACGCTCAGGGCCGCGTTCGGGTCGTAGCGCAAGGTGTCCTTCGGGTACTCGTCGGCCAAGGCGCGGTAGCACTCGAGCTCGTGCTCCGGCGGGTAGACGCCACCCTTGAGCTTGTGCGAGGCGAAACCGTACTTCTCTTTGAGCCTGCGGGCGTGGGCCACGACTTGCTCCGGGGTGCGGACCTCGCCTTCGCCGGTTTCGGGGTTCGCGTAGCGGAAGAAGAGGTAGCTGGCGAACGGTACTTTGTCCCGTAACTTTCCGCCTAGCAGGTCGTAGACGGGCACCCCGAGCTCCTGGCCGACGACGTCCATGCAGGCGAATTCGATCGCAGCGTGGAGCTGGGTGCGGTTGTTGTAGAGGCTCGCGGTTGGGTTCATGAGCTTGAAGCGTAAGGCTTCGAGCTGCGACGGGTCGTGGCCCACGAGGTAGGGTTTGAGGCCCTTGAAGGCGAGCTCGGCGCTCTGCCCACCGCCGCCCATCTCGCCGAGGCCGACTAGGCCTTCGTCAGTCTCGACCTCAACGATGGTGCGGACGAAGCGGCCCCAGTGGGCGCCGTTGGCATGCAAGAGCGGCGCCTCTAGCGGCACCGTCACGGTGGTGGCGCGGATGTCTGTAATCTTCATGGTGTCGCCGCCTCCTCGATCTTGTGCCTCTTCATTCGGGCAAGCGAACCCCGAGCGCGGCGAGCATGCCGCCGTCCACCTTGTACTCGGCACCGGTGACGAAGCTCGCCCGGTCACTCGCGAGAAAGGCGATGATCTCGGCGACCTCCTCGGGTCTCGCTACCCTGCCGATTGGGTGCATCTTACCCCACTCCTCGACTACCTCCGCGGCGGTCCTCTCGCCCTTGAAGAGGTCGGCGGCCCACCGGAGCATCGGGGTGTCCACGCTGGCCGGGCACACCGCATTGACCCGGATGTTCTCCTCGGCGTGATCCAAGGCCATCGCCCGCGTAAGGGCGTTCACGCCCCCCTTGCTCGCGGTATAGGCGGCGACGTTCGTCTGCGAGGCCATCGCCTGCACCGACGAGACGTTCACGATCGCGCCGCCACCGCGCTTGAGCATCTCGGGGATCGCGAACTTCGCCGAGAGATACATCGCCTTGAGGTTTATCGCCAAGACCTCATCCCACGTCTCCTCCTCCGTCTCTACCACCGTGCCATAGCGCTGAACGCCCGCGCCGTTCACCAGCACGTCCACCCCATCGTATTCCCCAACGGTGAATTCAATAAGGCCCTTCACTTCCTTCGCCGAGGTCACGTTTGCTCGCGTGCCTCGAGCCTCCAGACCCTCGTCGCGCAGGACAGCGGTCGCTTTTTCGACCTGCTCCTCGCGGTCGCTACAGATGACCACCGAGGCGCCTTCTTGCGCCAGCTTCCGCGCCGCCGCGAGCGCTATGCCCGCGGCACCTGTGACGGCCGCGACCTTGCCGTCGAAGTCTGTCATCCTCTACTCCTCTCTACGGTCCAACACCTCGACCCGCATCGAGAACTGTTTCTTCTCTCCTGGGCCGAAGCGGAGGGCCGTACCGTTCTCCACCGCCTCCTGGAGGCCGTTCGTCGGGTAGCTAGAGAAGGGCTCCAGCCCGATGTTGTAATGGCGTCCGTACCAGGGGTAAAAGCCAGAAGCCCCAAATTCTTGCCAGTACCACAGGTACGGCATCGTGTCCAGATCCCACTCAACCCTCAAGGTGAGCCCTGTCCTTGGGTTCTCGACCTCGTAGCGGCCCTCTGGGAGTTCAGTCAAGTAGAGCAACTCGCTTGGCGTACCTCTCGCGGGCAGGACGCTCAGATCCACCTCCTCGCCCGAAGGACCAGTAGCCGTAGGCCAGGCGTGGTGTTCGTTGCCCCTGACTCGGCGTTCCTCCGGGTGGATGGACTCTGCGTGCGGGATGACCGTGACGCCGTGGGGTAGCCGGATGCTACACGCCTCTTCCAAGAACGGCCGCCCGAGTGCCACGTGCTGCCCCCACATTGCCCGCACAGGCACCCCGCTCTCGTTCGTAGCCTCCTCCTCCACGGCAAGGGTCGTCTCCCTTGACCTCAAGCTCAGCTTCTTCTCTAGGTGGAAGGGTAGCTTTTGCCCTCGGACCGAGAAGCGGACCGCGACGGCGTTCTCGGTGTCCTCGACTAGCTCATAGTCCCACGGCAGGTTGGCGACCTCGCCGTGCTGCCCGAAGCCCGCGCCGAGGTACGAGGAGGGGGCACCGCCGCTCGGGAAGACCTCTTGCCAGCCGCCGGGGTAGTAGTCTACGAAAGTGGCCAGGGGGTCCGGGGAGGTCGAGAGGTAAGAGGTCGGGCTTCTGACGCCACCCGCCGTGAGCCAGACGAAGTCCGTATCGTGTGGCTTGTAGTTGAACTCGATGACATCCGTACCCTTGCCCGCGAGCACGCCCACGCGTAACTTCTCGTTCTCTAAGAACACAACCCGCATGCCCTTGTAATCGTATTCGAGGACGCGGGCGCCCCAGTTCCTTTGCTTCCGGTACATGCCAGTGCTCACAGCGCTCGCAATCCCATCCTCCCGTAGCGGGCAGCAACTCTACGCTAGCACCTGCCCCTGCAGGTCGGCCTCTATTTCCTCGAGACTGCGCCCCTTCGTCTCGACGACGAAGTAGCGCACGAAAAGGAAGGCCAAGACTCCGATCACGGCGTAGCCCAGGAACAGGTAGCCGATGCCCACCGCCGAGAGGAGGATGGGAAACGTCAAGGACACCACGAAGTTTGCCCCCCAAAGGAGTAGCGTCGCCACGCCCATTGCGGCGCCGCGAATCCTCAATGGGAAAATCTCGGCAAGCATGACCCACACAATCGGTCCCCACGACACCGCGAATGAGACGATGAAGCCCGCGAGGCACACCACCGTAATTAGGCCCACCAGTCCTAGTCCCTTTGGCTCTGGAAGGACGAGCGACGTTATGGCTAAGATCGCCAGGCTTAGCGCCATGCCCAGGGCCCCCACTAAGAGCAGCGGCTTGCGCCCCACCCTGTCTATTAACCAAATGGCCACTAAAGTCATCGCCACGTTCAGAACGCCGATGCCGGCGTTGGCGAGGATCGCCGCCGAGTCGCCGAAGCCCACCTTCGTAAGGGTGGTTGGCGCATAGTAGATAATTGTGTTGATCCCGACGATCTGCTGGAGGATGGCGAGACCCATCCCGACCACCAAGGCTGGCCTGACCCACGGGGCGAGTAGCTCCCGCAGGCCTCCCTCCTCCTGGCGCTCCACCGACTTTATGTCATGGATCTCCTTCTCTACAGCATCCTCATCGCGGCTGCGCCTCAAAATCTCCCGGGCCTCCGGCTCGCGGTCCTTGGCTACTAGCCAGCGGGGAGTTTCCGGCATGAAGAGCATACCTACGAGCATGACAAGCGCGGGAACCACGGCGAGCCCAAGCATCAAGCGCCACCCTCCGGAGGCGGCCAGGGACAAGTTGACAATATAAGCGACTAGTATGCCGGTGACGATCATTAACTGGTTGAGAGAGGCAATAGCGCCCCGAATCTCGGTTGGCGCTAGCTCCGCCAGGTACAGCGGCACAATAACAGAGGCTGCCCCCACAGCTAGCCCCAGTACAACCCGGAAGAGGATTAGCACGCCCGCGCTGAGCGCCAAAGCAGAGCCTATGGCCCCGACGATAAAGGTGACAGCGGCGATGAGCACGAGCCTGCGCCGGCCTATAGCGTCGGCGAGTGGCCCCGCCACGATCGCGCCAACCATCGCCCCCACCAGGAGTGAGCTGACCACCACTCCCTGCAAGGTCGGTGTAAGCCCAAGGTCTTTATTGATGTATAGCAGGGCGCCGGCGATGACCCCGGTATCGTAACCGAACAGGAGGCCGCCTAGGGCGCCGAAGACATAGATTAACCAATTGAAGCTGGTCCTGGTTCCCTCATTTGCATGGCTCGATCCTTGACTGGACATACGATCTCCTTTCCCTGAACATCATTGAGCGAGGTCTCCCAGAAGGGGCCTGAACTTTCTCTGCAGGATCTGCGCTCAGATCAAGCGACGTCCCCCTTCCACAGAGGTAAACCCCCCAGCTCGTCATTCGCTGAACTGGAACAGCGAGCAGCCGCCATCTACCAGCAGGGTTGAACCCGTCATGTAGTTTGCCCCCTCCGAGCACAGAAATGCGGTCGCCTTCGCGACTTGCTCGGCTGTCTGTGGCTCCCCCAGAGGGATCACGTGCCTCACGCGGCGAGCGTATTGCGGCTCGTTCTCCATCTGCCACTTCGCCAGCCCCGCCTTCACTATGCCGGGGGCGATCACGTTGATCAGGATCCTGTGAGGAGCCAGCTCGCGAGCCATCTGGCGGGCGAGCATCCGGATGCCGGCCTTGGATACCGAGTACGCGGTAATCTCCGGCCATGGCACCTCCTGCACCCAGGAGCCGGTAAAGATGATCCTCCCACCCCTGCCTCTCTCTACCATCAGCCGGGCCGCCGCCTGGCCGAGGTAGAAGCAGCCGGTGAGGTTGATATTCAGGTGCCTCTGCCACTGCTGGTCCGTGATTTCCAGAAAGGGCGCGGAATCCACGATGCCGGCGTTGCCGATCGCCACGTCGAGCGGATCCACTCCGGCTAGAACCCCTTCCAAAGCGTTCCGGTCGCTCACGTCGGCCCTGGCATATCGCACCACGCCCTCGGCTCCCGCTCCCTGCACCCTCTCTAGCCATGGCTCAGCTTCCTCGGGAGCCTTAACATCGATGAGGGTTACCGAAGCACCCAGCCTCGAGAGCTCTGCACCCATCGCTGCGCCGATGTCCCCCGCACCTCCAGTAATCGCCACCCCAAGTCCGTGTAAGCTCCCCACCACAATCCCTATCGTTGACGTCCCCTAAACGGGGAGTGTACTGTAGTGTGATACGACCGGTAAAGCCTCTACCGGCATGAGGGGATGCGCGAGTGAAATCGGCGGTCTATTGCGGGCCTCCGGGGCGGAGAGGAGGCTCATGCAGAGCTTGTACATCACCGCTACCGCGAGCCCCGAGAAGGCCACTTGGCTCGACACGAACTCGCCGAGCTCGAGGCCACTCTCACGTTCCGTAAACGACGCCATGGCGGGAGCCGAGAGACGACGGCAGCAAGGGAAAGTAGACATCTCGATGGAAACCGAATTAGACATCAGCTCGGCCAGGACCTACTACGATGGGCTACTAACCGAACCTCAACTCGACCACCCGGAGGGCCTCGCCGTACACCGCGACGGTAGCATCTGGTGTGGGGGCGAGCGTGGACAGATTTACCGTATAGAGCCCGACGGAAGCTCTATGGAGCAGGTCGCCTCTTCGGGCGGTTTCAGCCAAGGCATGGCCTTCGACGCCGAGGATAACCTTTACGTATGCGACCTCAAGCATGCGGCTGTAATGCGGCTCGACGCAAGGAGCGGCGCTCTTGAGAAGTTCGCCGACGGCGTCAACGGACGCGGCATAAAGATCTCCAACTGTCCAGCCTTCGACTCCGAGGGGCGTCTCTACGTCTCAGATAGCCACGCTTTCAAGAAGCCGGGGCCGGGAATCTTTCGTTTTAATCCTGACGGCTCAGGCGAACTCTGGTACGACGAGCCGATAAACTTCGCCAATGGCCTCGCCCTCTCTGCCGACGGTCGATACCTCTACATCGCTGAGACCTTCGGCAACGCCGTCTTCCGTGTGGCCATAGGGGACGACGGTTCAGCAGGCATAAGAGAGGAGGTCGCCTCCCTCCCTGGGGTACTGCCGGACGGACTGGCCTTCGATACCGAAGGCAACTTGTACGTGGCGTGCTACGAGCCGAGTCAGGTGCTACGTATCTCCCACGATGGGGCGGTGTCGCGCTTGATAGGTGACGAGGAGGCGCACCTCTTCTGCCACCCCACAAACCTAGCCTTCCGCGGCAGCACCCTCTTCACGACCAACCTGGGGCGCTGGCACATAACGGTTGTCGAGACGACCACGGAAGGGTTGCCTCTCTACGGAGGTTACGGCAGCGGGCGGTGAGTAAAGCAGGCCATGCGCCCGGCATCTTCGGCGCGCCACGAGGTTAGAACCTGTCCCTAATGTATCAGGCATCCTTGGTGTAATCACGATACGCAATGTGGAGAAGCGCCGAGCCTGCATGGATGTAAGCAGCAGGGCATGCTTCGGGTCATCGCGGTTCCCAAAGCGTGCGCCGCTAACCTTTGCCGTTTTATCCAATCTTGTGCAGCAACCGTGCAGCAACCTGAGTTAGTCACCTGAAAGCACGGGAAAAGCATTGGACGGAGAATACGAGCGTTTGCAGCTATTTTGCAAGCATCAGAGGTCTCTAGCAGAGCGTCGCGCCGCCTTTGCACGGCGGAGGTCAGGGGTTCGAATCCCCTCGGCTCCACTTCGGAAATATGTAAATTTGCAGGTAAAACAAGACGTTGAAGGTAGGTCCGAAATGCACTCCGGGACCTTTGTACTGCAACCGTACTGCAACCCGCTACCGCAGCACATCCTCTAGTGCGCGTGTGGCGCTATCCTGCATGTCCGGCAGCACATGTGAGTAGGTGTCGAGGGTTATGGCGATGGAGGCGTGCCCGAGCATCTCGGAGACGATCTTCGGATTGACGTTTCTGGCCAGCAGCAGTGTTGCGCACGTGTGGCGGAGATCGTGGAAGCGGATCCTCGAGAGCCTGGCCTTCTTGAGTAGGGGCGCGAAGTATCGCTTCCTGAGGTTTGAGGGGTTTACGAGCGTTCCCATCTGGGTGGCGAAGACGAGTCCCTGGTCTCGGTAGAGGTCTCCGAGGCTCTCTATCTGCATAACCTGGCGTGCGAGGTGGTCCCTTAGAGCGTCCACTGCTGGCTCCGTGAGCCGCACAGTCCTGCGGCTGCGCTTCGTCTTGGGCTCACCCAGGAGCAGGCGCCCCCTGTGGCGGGTCAGCGTACGCCTCACCCGGATCAAGCCATTCTCGAGATCCACGTCATCCCACCTTAGGCCTAGGAGCTCGCCCTGCCGAAGACCGGTATGGATGGCCAGCACATAGACAGCTTCGAAGCGTTCCCCACTGGCAGCCTCCAGCAGGCTCTTCACCTGCTCGCTGTCCAGCGGCCGTATCTCGTCTGGAGCCAGTCTCGGGGTCATGACGACCTCCGCTACGTTGCGGGGTACGAGCAACCACCCTACGGCCTGGTCGAGCGCCTTGTGCAGGACAACGTGGATCTTATGTACCGTGGAAGGCGAGAGTCCGCTGCCTAGTCTCTCGCGGTAGAAGCCCTGGACATGGGCGGGGTTAAGGGCCTTAAGCTTAATGCTGCCCAAAGAGGGTCTTATGTGGAGCCGGATGATCTGCTCGTGCCTCTCGAAGGTGCCCTTTCGTACCGTGTCCCTGACCGAGTCGTAGAGCCACCGGTCCAGGTAGTCGCCCACGGTCTGGTTCCTGGCGTCGAAGGCGATACCACCCTCTTGGTCCGAGAGGGCCTTCGTCAACTTGGCTGCTACCTCCTGGCGAGTCTTGCCGTATACGGTCTTCCTCTTTCGCCCTCCGGCTGTGTAGACGGTGTACTGAGCGCACCAGCCACCATTCTTACGACGGTGAATGGTGCCCTCGCCGTTGCCGCGCTTCCTGCTCAACCCTGCACCTCCTGCTGGCCTGTATAACTACATAGCTATATGTGAATAAAATATTTTGATAAATATAACATATAAAGGCAGGTATTTTGCATTTACGAGGGATAATTGCTTCAAGGGAGCAGAAAGAAGTCCCGACGCGGCTGGTACCCGCCCGGGACACGGCCCATAAGGAGTGCTTATGGACGAAGTAAGTGTAACCCGTGGTGCCCCATCCTCCACCAAGGCGATAGTCGCCGACGAGGCGTTCTGCGCCCAGGTAGCCGCCCTCCTCCTGTGCGACGAGGAGCCCATACGCTACGCCTTCATCGGCGAGCCCGTCGAGGAGGTCTTGGAGATGGTCCGCTGGGCGCTCTCCCGCGAGGACCACGAGGGTTTCGACGCGGCAGCGGTCCTCACCGCCTGGGCGAAGAAGAGGGGGCGCGGGGCGTGGAACGGCAGGACCTCTCCAAGAAGGCGGGACGGCGACGGAGCCAAGGGGCTGGCAGTAGCGTTGGCGCGGATGTGGGCGGAGCACCCCGGGTCCCTCGCCGAGGCGATCCTGGCCCTGGAGCGCAGCCGCGACGCGAACGGGCGGTCCTGAGGTGGCGTCCCGGAAGGCGGAGGTGCACCACGCGGCCCCGCGCTGCCTGCTGACCCTCCACGAGAGGGCCAACGGCGCCTCCCTAGACGGCGAGGGGATCCAGGCGTGGGTGGAGTGGGAGATAGAGGCCTCGCGATGGAGGGTGCCAGCCGAGATAGCCCAGAGCGACCTGGAGGCGCTGGTGGAGGCATCCGAGGTGGTGCTGGAGCGCAAGGCCCACCGCCTGGTCCACGCCTCGGATTGGCGCAGATGGGGCTCCAGGGGCGGCAGGGAGACCCTGAGGCGCTACGGCGCCGACTGGTTCGCCCTCCTGGCCCTGAGGAGGTGGGGGAGGATAACCGCCTCGGAGCTCGAGGCGGCGAGGGTGCTGAGGTGAGGCGGGCAGCGTGGGGGTGTCCGAGCGCAGGCGTCGTCTTACACGCCACTAGAATCGTCCTTAACCAACAGGGGGGCGTCTGATGGGCCTGCTCCCTCTAGGACGGGTCGTGGCCACGCCCGGGGCCTTGAAAGCCATCAGCGAGGCAGAGGCGAGCCCCTTCGACTACTTGATCCGCCATGCTTCGGGCGACTGGGGAGAGCTGTGCGCCTTCGACCGCCGCCAGAACGAGGTCGCGCTGTGCGAGGGGGCGCGGGTCTTCAGCTCCTACGAAACCCCGGCGGGGGCGGTCTGGGTCATCACGGAGGCGGACCGCTCCGTCGCCACCATCCTCCTGCCTGAGGAGTACTGATGGCTTGCGAGCTGTGCGGTGGTGGAGACCGGTGGATAAAGACCTGCCTCACCCCTGGCGGCTCCCGCTTGCTTGTCTGCAACCCCTGCTACGAGGATTGCCGATCTGAGCTGACCATCGTGCCCGGGGATTGGGTAGTGGCGGCTAGGTGCAGTTCGTGCGGGCGCTACGGCAACCCGAGGGAGTTCTCCGAGGTCAGCCTGGGCGGGCGCAAGGGCGCCTACTCGGGTACGTGCGTTATGTGCGCGGGTGAGGAGGGGCGTCGACGCGGACCAGGAAACCACCTTTAGGGGACCTCGCGTGTGGAAGGTCTTCTAACCCATCTAGAGGTGCGCCTCTAAGAAGGTTCCCACCTTCTCGCAGTAGGCCTCCCGGTCGGCGAAGTAGGCGTCGCAGTGGCCCTCTCCCTCTAGCAGCCACAGCTCCTTGGGTTCTCTGGCCGCCTCGTAGAGACTCACGGAATCCTTTGGGTCGCACGTCTCGTCGAGGAGGCCGTGGACGAACAGGGAGGCGCGGGGGGCTATCTTGGCTACCTCCCTCAGGGGCACTACCTCCCTTGGGTCGTACGGGAGAAACCGCTCGGTCAGAGCGGCTACGGGCGGGTGCAGGTGGCCTATCTGCCTCCTTAGCAAGAACCGGACCAGAGAGCGCTCTGAGGCGTAGGGCGAGTCGGCCACTATCGCCCTTACGCGCTCGTCCTTGGCCGCGGCCATCACCGCGACCGCAGCCCCCATCGAGTATCCGATCAGACCAAGAGGCACATCAGGTGCCCTGTAGAGGGAATACCCTATGGCAGCGAGGGCATCCAAGGTCTCGAAATAACCCAGGGACATGAGGTCCCCTTCGGAGGAGCCCCGCCCGCGGTGGTCGAAGAGCAAGACGTTGGACTCTCTCCTCCATAAGGCAGCGCCTATTCCTACGCAGTGGTGCCTCGCTCCGCGGTGGCCGTGAAGGGCTATCACGGTCCTCTCGGGTTCTGGGGCAGGCAGCCACCACCCACGCAGCAGGAGGTCGTCCTCGGTACTGAAGGCCACGTCCTCATAAGGAATACCCAGCTCCCACGGCGTGACGAACTTATCCTCGCGGGGACCGGGGGCGGTGATGCGCCGGGCTGTGACCCAAGAGGCGAGGGTCGCGACGGACGCCCCGATGGCAGGTGCGCCCAGCGCCAGTCCTCTCGCGATTTGTCTCCGTGCCACGTGCCTCCTCCGGGGCGTCCTACCGCTTGCCCAGGGTAGGCGGACCCCGAGTATAGTGCGCCCCGCGAGGGAGGCGCGTAAGGATTGGCTTTGAGTGGCGGGAGGACCGGTGGGTAAGGAAGGGACCGGAAGGACGTTCCATTGGCTTGAAGGACTTGTAAGGCGCCTTGAGGGCCTCAGGGATCAATGGCCCCTAACCCAGGCGTGGGTATACTCCCCACTATGGGCAAAGGGACGACCGAGCCGGGCTACAGGAACCGCAACGGGCAGGTCGTGATCCGGGCTACGCATCTTGCCGGCACGGACCACAACCAGTACGTCTACGTCTGGCGGTGCGGCGTCTGCAGCCACGAGTATGGGGCCAACGGTTCCGACATCTTCCAGCGCAAGTGCCCCAACTGCCAGGGCGGCGCCCCGGGGCTCCCCGTAGACTAGCCTCGAGATTCCTTTCCGCCGCAACCCCCTCCTTAAGGGCGGCTTGGCGGGCGCTCGTGGCGGGCGGGCTGGACGCGAAGCGCTTCGTGTTCGTGGACGAGATGGGCGCCAACACCTCGCTCGCCCCGATCTACGGGTGGTCGCGCAGGGGCCGGGCCAGAGGGCGTACTTCCGGGCGCCGCGCAACTGGGGCAAGAACGCGACCCCGCTCGCGAGCATTACCCGAGAAGGGATGGGCCCTTGCTTGGCGGTGGAAGGCGCCACGACCAAGGCGACGTTCGAGGCCTACCTGGAGCACATCATGGTGCCCATCTTGCGCCCCGGCTAGGTCGTGGTGATGGACAACCTCTCGGCCCACAAGGGCGGGAGGGTCAAGGAGATCGTCGAGGGGAGGGGCTGCGAGGTCCTCTACCTGCCGTCCTGCTCCCCGGACTTCGATCCCATAGAGGAGGCCTTCTCGAAGGTGAAGGCGATCTTGAGGAAGGCGGAGGCGCGCACCCGCGAGGCTCTCGTGGAGGCGATGGGTGAGGCCCCGGACGCCGTTACGGCCCGCGACGCGCGAGGCTACTTCGAGCACCGCGGCTACCGCGTGTTGGATCAACCGCTATGACAGACGCTCTAAGCCCCGCCCGTTCTCCCCATCCTCCCCGCGGCGGGGCTCTCTCTTGCGCGCTACTCCAGGGATCTCCGAAGGTCGTCGATCCGCCGGTCGATGTCCCGCAGGCGGGCCTGGGTCTGGGCCTCCAGGCGCTCGCCCTCGGGGCCGCCTTGCCTCCGGGCGCGCTCCCTCACCTGCTCCAGCCGCGAGCGCTGTTGCTCCAGCTGCGCGATCAGTTCCGTTACCTCTCCTCGCCAACCCATCATCCCCCGATGATACCCCGCGGCAGGCCGCACCCCGCCGGCCTCGCCTGGCGCGTTAGGACCGCGGCGAAGCCGGCTTGCCCCTGGTCGCCCGGCCCACACTGCTGGTTAGCTTTCGGCGAACGCCCTCGTGACGATGCCGGCCACCTGCTCGGCAGCCGAGAAATCGAAGGTGAGCCTGTTCTTGGTCAGCGCGAACGCGACCCCGGTCGTGGTGTCGGCGCCTGCGAAGCTCCCGCCGGCACCCGCCATCCCGAACACGGTCGGGGTCTCTTGCGGGTCACTCCCCGGAAGCCAGATGGAGTAACCCAGCGTCCACGTGGCCGGGTTTCCCATGATCTGGTCGACGCCGCTGAACGCCGCGGTGGATATCTCGCGGAGCCGCTCGGGCGGGATCAGCCGGACGCCGTCCACCTCGCCCAGCAGCGCGGCGTACATGCGCGCCATCGCCCGCGCGGACATCTTGCCGCCTGCGGGGATGTCGGCCATCAGCACGTCGGCGCGGTTGCCGAACTCGGCGTTCGCGGATACCGCTCGCGGCGCCCACTTGAAGAACGGCGAATCGTCCGGCATCGAAGCGAGGAAATCCGCGCTGCCTTCCGCGTCCTCCAGCCGGGCCAGCCTGTGGTGTTCTGACTCCGGCATGCCGAAATAGAGTTCGTCGGCGATCCCGAGCGGCCCGGAGACTCCCTCTCGGAGGACCTGCGAGATGGGCTTGCCGGTGGTCCGGCGGACGATCTCGCCGACTATGTAGCCGAACGTCCAGGCGTGATAGGCGGTCTTTTCCCCCGGCTCCCACCACGGTTCGGCATCGGCGATGGTGGCGCACATCTTGTCCCAGTCGCACAGGTCCTCGGGCGTCGTGTCGGCCGGTATCCCGGGCACGCCCACAGTGTGCGTCAAGACGTGGCGCACGGTCGCGGCCTCCTTCCCGTGCGCCCCGAACTCCGGCCACAGCTCCGCGACCCTCGTGTCGTAGCCGAAGAGGCCGCGCTCGGCGAGCACGTGCGCCACGGTGGCGGTCGCGCCCTTGCCGATCGAATACGCATAGAAGGGGGTGTCCGGGGTGACAGGACGACCGGTCTCCGGGTCAGCGACGCCGGCGGTGGCGTCTACGATTTGCTCGTCGTGCCGGTATACGGCAACCTGTAGGCCCCGCTCGGCTCCGGACTCGACGAGCCCGTCGATGGCTTCCTGGACCTGCTGCTGAACGTCGTTCATGATTCTCTCCTTTCTCGAAGGCGGATCGGCGTGATCGCGGGCGTGCCAGCGCCCCTAGTCGACGATCGAGCCGCGGGTTGCGTTAGCAGCGACTCCGGTCATCGTGCTGGCGTGATCGGAAGCCACGAGGGTCGCCTTGACGTGGCCGGCCAGCCGGGCGTCCGGGTCGGTCCGGCTGACGATCTCGTCGCTGCGCTTGGGACGCGGGTTGGCTACGTGGGCCGCGGACCCGAGCCTGCCGGCCGAGGAGACGAAGTCGTCGCGGGCCCCGTTGGCGGCTAGAAGCTCGGGGTCTTTGACGGTCGGCAGGGCGGCATCCGCGCGGGGAGGCTCGGCGGCGGGTTCGGTGGCACCTGTCCCCTTCGCTTCCTCGAACAGGTCCCCGACGTGGCGTATCACCTCCAGCCTGGGAACGAGCGACTTCCTGGCCGCGTCGGCCTTCACCGTGGTCGAGTCGAAGAACAGCTCATCTCCATTGACCACCCCCGCCTCGAGGCACAGCTCCACGATCCGCTCGAAGAAGCGGCGGAACACCTCGAGGCCGTAGCGCTCGCGGATGCGGGTGAGGCTGGAGTGCTCGGGCAGCGGTTCGTGGAGGTCGTAGCCGAGGTACCACCTCAGGGAGAGGCGGTCGGCGACGACGCGCATGAGTTGGCGCTCCGAGCGCAGGTCATCGAAGAACATGACGAGTTGGAGCTTGAAGAAGACCACCGGGTCCACCGAGGGCCTGCCGCCCCCGGCGTAGAGCGGGGCGACGAGATCCCTCACGAAGGAGAGGTCGATCTCCGCCTCCAGTCGGCGGTAGAAGTGGTCCTCGGGTACGAGCCCTTCGAGCGAGACGTCGCAGGGCAACGGCGAGAAGCTGCGGGTCTTGGTGCCCATCATGACGGCGCGGCCTCCTACGGGACGGGAGGCCATGCTAGCCGCGATGCGGTCTTCGTGCCCCCACGAAGGGCCCGTTTCTCAACACGCTGCCCGGAATCATGCGATGATCCCCTATTGCCTGTTGCGGGGATGGTGGAGAGCGTCTTTTTCAGGATGGCCCAGACCTTCTGGACCGAACTGATCTGCACGCGCTCGTCGGTGGAATGGGGGCCCAAGATGTTGGGACCGTAGGAGACCATCTCGGCCTGCGGAAAAGTGTTCGAGAGGATACCGGTCTCGAGACCCGCGTGGACGGCAACCACACCCGGTCGCTCCCCGTGAAGATCGACGTAGGCCCGCGACAACACTTTCAGCAGGGGGCCATCGGTGCGCGGTACCCAACCGGGGGCGTCGTTCTCGGTCCGGACCCGCGCGCCGGTATCGGCGAAGCTTTCCCGAACCTGCCGGATCACGCCCGGCTTGTGCGCATCGACACACGTGCGCGCGAGACAGGTGACGGACATTCGTCCCTTTTCGGCGACGACTATCGAGAGATTGTTCGAGGTTTCAACCAGCCCCTCTACCTCGGCACTCATGGATACGACGCCGCTTTCTACTGCGTTCAGGGCCGTCAAGAACGCGGTCTGGAAACCGGCGTCAAAACCGCGCTCGGCGGTTTCGGTTACCCGAGCGCAGGTAATGCGGGCGCAGGGTTCTTCGCGCACGAACGGAGCCACGAGCATGGTCAGATCACGGATGGCCCGCCGGATGGCGACTCCATCTGCCGAAGCCACGGCAAACAGGGCCTTGGCCCGCCGCGGGATCGCGTTGGCCACGCCGTAGCCGCCGAACGACACAAGCGTCACAGGCGCGGCATCGTTCAGCGTTGTAAGAGCCTGAGCGAGCGTCTTGATCGCATTCATCCGCCCTAGGTGGATGTCGAGCCCGGAGTGCCCACCCAACCCGCCGCGCACCTCGATCTCGTAGAGGTGGCAATCGGCGGGCAGAAGGTAACTTTCGAATTCCGCCTCTGCAACGATGTCTACCGCCCCGGCACTGCCGATGGTGAACTCGCGATCGCTCTCCGAATCGAGGTTGATCAGATAGTGCGCGCTGAGCTGATCCGAGGTGACGGCCTCCGCCCCGGACATGCCGACCTCTTCATCCACCGTGAACAGCGCCTCGATCGGGGGATGCTCCATATCGTTCGAGGCCAGTACCGCCATGATCAGCGCCACCCCGATGCCGTTATCAGCCCCAAGCGTCGTGCCGTCGGCGCGCAGCCAGTCGCCCCCGACCACCAGTTCGATCGGATCATTTGCAAAATCGAAGCCGCGTCCCTCATCCTGCTGCTGCACCATATCCAGATGGCATTGCAGCGCGACGGTGGGCCTGTCCTCCATCCCCCGCGTGGCGGGCTTGCGGATCACGACATTGTCGGTGGGATCGACTCGCGTTTCAAGGGCCAGCGCCAGCCCGAAGTCGCGCACGAAGGCCACAGCGCGTTCTTCCTGTCCCGATCCGCGCGGGACCCGGCTGAGGCCTTCGAAGTGGCGCCAGACGGCATGAGGTATGAGTCCGGCCAAGGCGGAGCGCTCTTTCATGACGAATGTTCCGATCTGCGAAAGGTTCGCGCGGCAGCGACGCGGGGAAAATACATACTCCTCATGCCAAGCCCGAAAGCAGGGCCCGCAACGCCAATACCGCGACCACCCCCGTCGCCATCGCGAGCGGCAGGCTGCCGGTCCGCAGGGCGACCAGGACGACGGCCGCCGCCGCCAGCGCCTCGGGCACCCCGCCGGCCAGCACGATCGGGGCGACGAGGGAGACGAGGATCGCGCCGGGAAGGTATCCCAGCCACGCCTCCACGCGCCCGGAGAGCGTCAGGCGGCTCACCAGCCACAGCCCCCCCACGCGCGTCGCGTAGGCCGCGAGCGCCATGAGCACGATCGTCACCAAGACCTGAGCATCAATTCCCATGTCGCGCCGCCCCTACCAGGCTCCCCGCGATGCCGCCGAGGACTATGTACCATTGGCCCGGCAGCCACGAGTGCGCCGCCACCGCGACGGCCGCCGCCACGGCCCAAGGCACGAGGTCGGACTTCCCCCTCCACATCCCGACGAGCAACGCGAGGAACACGGCGGTGAACGCGAAGTCCAGCCCCCAACGCGCGGGGTCGCGCAAGGCGCCGCCGAGCGTGTGCCCGACCAGGGTCGAGATAACCCAGGACCCGTACATGACCAGCCCACCGCCGAGCAAGAACGCCGCGTCGCGGCGACCCTTGGCGTGCTCTGCCATCGCAATCGTCCAGTTCTCGTCGGCCAGGAAGAACAGGCTCCCGAACGCTTTCGGGCGCGAAAGCCCGGAGAACCACGGACCCAGCGCCGCGCCCATCAGCAGGTACCTCAGGTTGACTACCAGGGTGGTGAGCACGATCGTCGCCGCCGGAAGGGGCGCGGCCCACATCCCCAGCACGACGAACTGGGTGGCCCCGGAGAACACGAAGGCGCTCATAAGCACGGATTCCGCGGCGCCCAGACCCACATGGTTCGCCAAGACGCCGAAGACGAGGCCGTCGGCGAAGCCAACGATCTCGAAGGGCGCGCATCGGATCGCGCCGGCCACGGCCCCGGACACGCTGAAGGCAACCGCGCCGTCGTCTCCCGTCTGTTCTCGTCCGAGTCGCCCCTCACCCACCCGTAGCTCACTTCCGTTACGACGCGCCGCACCCGTCGCCCTCCAGTGCTATTTTCTTACCTCTCAAAACATTTTCGATGGTAAGACAATAGCAGCCTTTTGCTTACTGGTCAAATACGTTATGATGGTAAGAGCATGAGAGAGACGGCGTGAACGGAGGCACGTTGCGGACGGGTGGCCCGAAGCTCCGCGGCGGACGGGCGTGCTTGGACTTCGTCAACACGGTCGACCCGCGCCGCGGCGACGACCCGCGGGAGTACCTCGGCGATTACCGCGACCTTGTGGCGTGGGGACGTCACGCCGGCCTGCTAGAAGAGGGCGAAGCGCGACCGCTGCTCGCCGAGGCGGCGCGTCGTCCGGCGGAGGCTGTCGCCGCGTTCGCCCGCGCGTTGGACCTACGGGAGACGATGTACCGGGTATTCTTTGCCCTGTCGCGCGGCGAGCGGCCGGACGGCCGCGACGTCGAAGCGTTGGGGGAGGCGTACGTCGGGGCAATGCGGTACGCGCGGCTCACGCCCTCCTCCGAGGGGTTCGGATGGACCTGGACAGGGCGCCCGGTGGCACTCGGGCGCCCCCTTTGGCCCGTGGCGCGCTCGGCCGTCGAGCTGTTGACGTCCGGCGATCTCGGCCGGGTGAAGGAGTGCCCCGCTAGCGACGGTTGCGGCTGGCTGTTCTACGACTCAAGCAAGAACGCGAGCCGCCGGTGGTGCAGCATGGAGGTCTGCGGCAGCCGCGACAAGATGCGCAGGCTGTACTCCCGCAAACGGGCCGGCCGCCCGGAGGCAGGGGGCGCAAACTAGGATGCAAACCTGAATCCTTCGTCGAGCTCTATCTTCACCCTGCAAGACGGTGCGTCCTCGTGAGGTCGGATCCCTCGCGGCGGTCACGCGTTCGGGAGCTGGCTGCTCGGTCGCTTCGGGCCCGGCATCCGGACGACAGCGCGCCCGGTCAGCCGGTGAAGGGCTCGGGGCCGAAGAAGCGGCCCCACGCCACGAAGGCGGCCAGGGCGAGATAGACCGAGGTCAGCATCACGAGCTTGTATTGGCCAAGGCGGCCATGGGTGATCATCGCGCCGACCATGAGCAAGACCTAGCAGACGGCGGTCACCGGCACCATAACCGGTGCGATGTCGACCACGGCGGGCAGTATCCCTCCGTCCGCTCCTCCAGCTTCGCGACGTCCTCCGCAGACGGAGACGCCCTCGACCAGTCGATCTCGTCCGCTTCGCCCAGCCTGTCCAGCAAGGTCCGGTGCAGCCGTCGCCGCACGCACGCCTCCTGCCAGTCGCGCAGTTTCCGCCAGCAGGTGCTCCCGGACCCGCAGCCCATCTCCTTCGGGAGCATCTCCCAGGGTATGCCCGTCTTGAGCACGAAGACGATGCCGGTCAAATCGGCCCGGTCGGCTACGCGGGGCCTGCCGCCCCTCGGCTTGGGAGGCTCCGGCGGCAGCAGCGGTTCGACGATCTCCCACAGCTCGTCCGTTACCAGTTATTTCGCCATGCCCAGAAGCGTAGCATCCGATCACGGGGCAGGTTTTGCAATGCGCTCTTAGGGAGTCGGCCGAGATCTTTCATAAGCTAAGATCGCGACTGTACTCCGGATTGGCTCAGAAGGCATGGCAGAACCAGGCTGAATCCTGAACGCCGTGCTAGCGCCCAACCGCTACACGAGACTCACCTTGACTTCGTGTTCCTCACCTAGCGTGGCGTGGAATCGCAGCCCGGAGAGCTGGGTGTTTCTGGACTCACGCGTCCGCGCTAGGTCCGTACGAGCCCTTTCCCCGACCGGCACGCCTCCGGTCGGGTCCAGGGGTGCGCAGGCCCGCGAAGAACGGACCCTCGAAACCCCCTACCTCCGATCTCGATGCTGACGCCCACGGCGTCGCCCTCGCCTTGCCATCGTCGCCGCGCCCGGCCCGTCATGGACCCCGGGCAGGGACCGTCGAACCCGCGAGGTTCGGGTAAGACGCCGCGGCCCCGAAAAGGCTTCGGTCCGCGAGGGTCGAATACCCGGAAAAGAATAGGAACGCGTCTCTAAATGGCTCTCGGGAGTTTCCGGAGAACGCCATCCCTTCGGGGAATGCCGAGCGCGAGTGCGGCTCAGTCCGACGTATCCCAATCCAAGGAGCCATCTTCAACCCGCGTGGTCGTCGCTGTTACGCTAACCCGCCCCGTAGTAACGCCACCAGGTGTGGCGCTCGCCGTAGATGAGCTCTTCCGGGGAGCCCATGTTCAAGGCTAGCGCGAGCTTCCACGCAGTACGGGAGTTAGCGCACCGCCGGCCGCCTTCGAGCCTGTAAACGGTCGTCCGCGACACCCGGAGAGGGCGCCAAGCCGTTCCTGGGTGAGGTGCCGCCTCCTACGCGTGGCCCTTAGATAGGGCAAGCGGGTGCCCCTGTTGCGACGCGATGGTGCTTGGGCTTTGGGTTTCTTCGCTACCAGTCTGGCGCTCCTCGCCGCGCTCATTGCTCCTAATAACTGGTCGCGGATGCTCGGGATGCGGCTTCCCGATAAGGGTCCCCTCTCGTCTGGCACCACTCGTCCGATTGGGACGGTACCGAGAACGTTTCTCCAGAGCACGTGCAAGTATCGTTTTTAGGGTCTCGAAGACGAGCGAGTAGGGCAGAGGGACCCTAAGGACGGCGCTGTGGCTTAAAGTTCGTTTAGACGGCATTGAAGGGCACCCGAGACCGGTCGCGGGAGCTTGCCGCATCCCCGGGGAAGGGGTGCTCGGTGGACGAGCCCATGGACAGCAGAGATGAAGCCCTCCGAGTACCGGGCCTACCGGAACACCAGGCGCGGAGACAAATGGTCCCTGCCGGGGACAGCGGTGCACGAAGGTGGAAGATATCCTTCTTGCTGGATGCCGCGCGATCGCGCGCTAGCATGATTTACCCGCAAAACGGCACCTTTTATCGCGCGGGCACGATTCGCGTGCTTCCGCGTGCTTCGCGCGGTAGGAACCCGCGACGACGCTATTGCGCGTATGGTACTCGCGCGATAGAAATTCTGCTGTTAGCAGGGCTTTCGTGACTATCGCGCTATCGCGCGGACCAAGACCCTAGCGGGCAATTCGCCTTGTTCACCTTCCGGTTATTCGGTTACTGATTCGAAGGGTTCTCGGAACTTCGCCTGGACGGGGTTCCACGAAGTTCGCGCCGAGGGCGTTCTCGGAAGTCCGCGTAGCCCCGGCCCTATGCGGTATGCATCCCCTGCCCGTACAGGGAGCACAACTTCCTCATAATACCCCGCGGTAGACCCATACCAGGGTATGGGCCTTGCCCGTTAAGACCGGGGCTCGGCGTTGTCTCCGCCTGCGGATATCTAGTCCATTTGGGGGATGTGCTTCTTGATACGAGGGTGTTATGCTACTCCCGAAGCGTTGTGCGGGGCGAGGTCCAACCTTTCTTCCTTCGTCCCACCAAGGAGAGGCGGGGAGGATGAGGAAGACCGCTTTAGTGCTAGCTTCTATGGCCTTAGCTGTGCTGCTCGCAAGCGGCATGGTCGCAGCGCAGACCATCCCTCCCGAGAACCTATACTACGAGTTCTCGGACAAGTGGCCCGTACCCGACTCTCCCCTGCGCATTGCGGTCGATTCGCAAGACAACGTCTATGTTCCGACCCTTCTGGATGGCATCCAGAAATTCACGCCCGAGGGCACCCTCCTGAAGGAGTGGTCCGTCTGCTGCCCCACCGGCGGGATAGCCGTCGACTCCCGCGACCGCATCTACGTGGCCAGTGGCGGGGGAGGGGCGTGCGGCCGCATCGCCCGCGTCCAGAAGTTCACCTCGAACGGGCGGCTGTTGACCCAGTGGGGAACGCCGGGTACGGGCGACAACCAGTTCTGTGACCCCGTAGGCGTGGCGGTCGATTCCCACGACAACGTCTACGTCGTCGACGGCTATCCCGCCGCCCGCATCATGAAATTCACCTCGGAAGGCACCTTCATAACCAAGTGGGGTTCGCCGGGAGACGGGGACGGGCAGTTCGAGGGTCCAGGGGACGTGGCGGTCGACTCGCAGGACAACGTGTACGTCGTGGACTCGGGAACTATCATCCAGAAGTTCACCTCCGAGGGCGCCTTCGTGAAGGAATGGGGAGGGTTCACCACCGCCGGAGGCATAGGGACCGACTCCCACGACAACGTCTACGTTAGCGATTATTCGGACGACTCGGTGAGGAGGTTCACATCGGAGGGGGAGCTCGTCACCAAGTGGGGTTCGCCGGGAGACGGGGACGGCCAATTCGATACTCCAGGGGACGTGGCGGTCGACTCGCAGGGCTTCGCCTACGTGTCCGACTTCTGGAACAACCGCGTCCAGAAGTTCGCCGAGGCAGAGGACACCGTAGCACCGATTACCAGGGCGTTTTTTCAATCCAACCGGTTCGGCTGGGTTAACCACGACGTCCGGGTGAATCTCCAGGCCGACGACGAAGGCGTGGGCGCGAAGGAGATAACCTACGAGACCACCGGGGCACAACAGGCAAGTGCCACGACGGTACCTGGCACCTCGACGCCGGTCGAGATAGTGACCGAAGGGAAGACGACCATCACCTACTACGCGACGGACCGGGCAGGAAACATCGAGCAACCCGCAAAGAGCACCATCGTGCGGGTGGACAAGACGCCCCCGCAGGTGGAGAGCACCGCACCCTTCGACAACGCCACCCGCGTGCCGCGAGGCGTGGTGGTAGAAGCCTCCTTCACGGAGGCGATGGACCCCTCAAGGCTAAACGGTCCGAACCTCAGACTTGGCCGCCTCAGGCTCTACGAGGAGGGGTCGACGACCCCCCTGGCGGCCACGGTGACCTACGACAGGCGGGCCAGAAAGGCAATCCTCGACCCCGAAGCGCGGCTAAAGAGGGGCGTGACCTACACGGCGCATGTGTACCCGGCGGCCTGGGACCTGGCGTACAACCGGCTCGACCAGGACCCGAGCGTGGAAGGCAACCAGGGCAAGAGGTGGCACTTCACCGTCGGCAGCTAGGGCCCGGGCGATGGGGCTGCCGATGGGCGATAGTCCGCCCGGCGTAATGTATGGTGGCGAAAGGCGAGGACGATGAAACGGACGCTTCTACTATTGGCTTCCATGGTCTTAGCTCTGCTGCTCGCCTGCGGGGTGGGTGCTGCGTGGGCATAGGCGATTCGCCCTCTCACCACTGCGAGAGCTACGGGCGGGACTTCGGCACCGTAGAAGACCGCTAACCCCGTCCCGGTACCGTTGGTGGACCCGCAACGGCTGCGGGTCTACTCTTCGGGCTATATTCCGTGTGCTGCACACACTTTGTTGGACCTATACCCCGGTATAGGGTCGAGTCCCGTACTCGGGTATGGGGGGGTCGGGTCTCCTGGCCCGGGTCCAAGCGTCGTTTCGCATACGGATATCTGGCCCGTAGGGGGGAGGCGTCCGTCCCTACTGAGGTGTATGCTGCATTTCTTACATGGGACGGCTGGGGCGATGGCTTCGCTTCGTCCTGGATGCGATAGGAGAGATGATGAGTAAGGCGCTTCTCTTGTTGGCTTCGACTGCCTTGGCGGTGCTCTCCGTTTGCGGGGCGGCGCTCGCGATGGCGCTCGTCGTCGGGTTGGTGGCCACGAGCGGATCCGCGGGGGCCGGCACCTTCCCCGGTGCGAACGGCCGGATAGTCTACTCGGAAGATCGCGCCGCGGGGGGCGAAGACTACGAGATCTACACCGTCGGTCCCAACGGCGGGACGCCGCGACGGGTGACCAACAACGTCCTCGACGAAGTCGGTCCCGTCTGGTCTCCCGACGGCACCAAGATCGCCTACTTCGGGCCCCTCATCTCCTCACACCCGGAGCGCTTCATCTTCCGCATCCCCGCCGGCGGGGGGAAGCGCACCCTTCTCACCTCCATTAACGCCTCCGAACCTACCTTCTCGCCCGACGGCACCAAGATCGCCTTCGTCTCTGAGGACTACGACGAGAGGACCTCCAAGATCTACACCGTCCCGACCGCCGGAGGGGAGCCCACCGAAGTCTTCGACCCCACCAACCAGGTGGACTACATGGACTACCCGGGCGACCCGGCCTGGTCCCCCAACGGCTCCAGGATAGCCTTCTCTGCCCGCGACGGCGACAACTGGGAGATCTACACCATCCCCGTGGGTGGCGGCTCGCCCAAGAAGCTCACGAACACCCAGGGGCGCGACAACAACCATCCTGTCTGGTCCCCCAACGGCTCCAAGATCGCTTACCACCGCTCCGGCTTCACGTCGAATCCTGACTACCCCTACTTCGACCAGATCTTCACCGTCCCGGTCAACGGCGGGAGGAGCACCCAGGTGACCAGGAACACGTCCGGACTCTACAGGGGCGCCGTCACGCCGGCCTGGTCCCCAGACGGCCGCAGGATAGCCTTCTCCGCCTTGACGGGCCCCCCGCACTACCACGCGAACATCATCACGACCTCCCCGACCGGCAAGGTACCCGTCAGCGTCACTAAGAACACGAGATCTTACTGGCTCGACTGGCAGAGTCGGTAGGGCAACAACCGTTCCCGCGACCTCGTTTGCAGGCGGCTCCTTCCCCAAATCCCCAATGGGCCCCCCTTCCCTCGCCCCCTTATTCACCCAACTGCGGGTAAGAGGGGTTCTCGGAAGTACGTATACGGGATCCTGCATAAAACCGGCCCGTTGTCTGCCCGACACCCTTCCAGTGCTTCTCGCGCGGAGCCCCCCCAGCACAACATGTACGGGTGTCGGATAATCTTGCGGATTCGTGTATAAGAGTGCCCCTGATGCGCAATGTTCGCGTATTTAGCTGACGACAATTTGACGACAACCGGGGCGAACAGTGGCGAACTTCCATGTTGGGAAGACTCGCGGATTCGACTTGTCTAAGCGCTTTTCGAACGGCAGTGAACAACCGCGGCACCTTCGCTCCGCCTTTGCACGGCGGAGGTCAGGGGTTCGAATCCCCTCGGCTCCACTTGATGAAACCATCAATTTGCAAGTAAAACGTGGACATTGTGGGGCGATGATAGTCGACGTTTCGTCACCAGTACACTAGTAGTACACCAACGTGGGCCGCTCCTCATCCGTGCGCGGCATCGGAACGCCCACGCTAGAGCTAGTCGTGAGCTTCGAGCCGGGGGAGGATCCCGACGCGGAGGCGCACGGCAAACTGAAAACGTGCAAGGACAGGGTGTTCTGCAAAGGCCGGGGCTGCAAGCAGAAATACGACTACCGAAGAAAGCAAGGATGGCCTGGGCTCTCCTGAGCCCGATCGCCGGCCCACCTACTGTCGTGCCCTGTCTTCCCCCAACCTCGTAGAAATCGGGTTCCCGGAACTTCGGGCGTCTAGAGTTCTCGGAAGTCCGCACAGCCCCGGGCCTATGCGGCATGCATTCCCCCGACCGGGGTGAGCAGTGTCTTCCTCATAATACCCTGCGGCAGGTACCACTTCCGTGGCGGTCCTGGCCCGTCTGGGACGGGGCCCCGCGGCATGCGCCTAGCCAATATGGGCCAGGAAAAGTTATGCCACCTGGCATATTCGCCTGCTCCCGCGCGTGGGGTACGATCTACTCGTTACGTGACGGATACGGGCGTAATGGCCCAGGGGTAATATAGCGATGAGAAAGATTGCTCTGCTGTTGACGGTGGTGGCCACGGCGGTGGTGGTGGCTTCCGGAGTAGCCTGGGCTGCCACCGTACAGTGCCCCAACAGGGGTGGCAACCTCTGTGTGGGCACCGAGCGCAACGATACCATGACCGGCACGGCCAGAGCAGACGAGATGCAAGGTCTCGGGGGCAGGGATCGCGTGCGGGCCCTCGGGGGCGCCGACACCATCAACAGCGGGGCGCATAACGACGTGGTGCTCGGCGCGGCGGGGCACGACACGATAAACGGCGGTGATGGCAGAGATAGGCTCTACGGCGGAAAGGGAAGAGACCACATCATCACCGCGGGCGCGTTCGTCGACAGAGTTAATTGCGGCCCTGGCAGAGATTCGGCGGTCGTCGACTCTTCGGACCGTGTTAGGAACTGCGAAAACGTGAAAAAGCGGTGAGACCATAGCTACCACGACGCCCTATGCCACTATTCACCCGACCTCGTACTCGGCTGATCTCTGAACCTGCGTAACGCCCACTCGATGGGTTATTCACCCAAGTGCCTGGAGAGACTGTTTGGCAATAAGCTCCAGAACCGCCTTTTGTGGGCGTTTCTGGGGCAATTCAGCGGATCGCGCCGGCCAGCCTGCGCAGCATGATGCGGCTCATCGCCCAGTGGATCATCGCCACCCCGGGCTCCGGAACCCTCCCGTAGTCCTTCGCCAGCCTGCGCGCCTGACCTAACCACGCGAAGGACCTCTCAACCACCCACCTCCTCGGCAGCACCAGGAACCCGCTCGGCTTCTCCTCCAACCCGTAGCGCCACAGCTGGCGGTCTGGGTGGTGCGGCACCTCCACACGCCATCCCCGCTCTTCCTCTGCCCACTCGCGGAACCCGCGGGTGTACGCGCCGTCCGCCCACACCAGCTCCAGCCGCGGCAGCTCCTCCTTCAGCTCATCGGTCAGGAGCCTTTGCCCGCCCTCTCTGTCGTGCAGGCTGGCGGCGTAGACACGCGCACCGAGCACGAGCCCGCCGGTGTCCACCAAGATGTGGCGCTTCCTCCCCGAGAGCCGTTTGGCCCCATCGTAGCCGCGTTCGGGGCCGCCCACCCCCGTGCCCTTGACCGCTTGGCTGTAGATCACCGCCGCGCTGGGGTCCGCCTCGCATCCTTCGGCCTCGCGCACCGCCTCGCGTAGCCGGTCGTGGGCTCGGCGCAAGGATTACGCTAGCGGGCGAGGTATCCTAGCACGGTTCTTGACCACCGAGCCACGTGTCCGGGCCGCAGAGCAAAAAAAGGCCGCGTCCCGTAGGACGTCGGCCTTGAGAATATTCGGCTACCGGTGGGTAGCCGGGTCGGGCTTAAGCCCTGGAGACGTTCTCGGCCTGCATCCCCTTCTTGCCCTGGGTCGCCTCGTAGGTGACTTTTGCACCCTCATCGAGGGACTTGAAGCCGTCGCCCTCTATCCCGGAGTAGTGGACGAAGAGATCCTCGCCCCCGTCGTCCGGGGAGATGAAGCCGTAGCCCTTATCCTCGTTGAACCACTTGACCGTTCCTTGGGCCATTTCTTTGGACCCGCCTTTCTTTCCTCGGGCCCCGCCCCAACAAAAAAGCCGCCCCGCAACTACCGGGCGGCGCTTCCATCAAACACAAAACCCACCTTCTACTGCCTCTTGAGCATACCACACTCGACGGGCACGGGGGCCACAGCTGGTAGGCAAGTTGGAAACAGTGGGCGAAATGGTTGGGTTGGAGATCCCTATGCGGTGATCGGGGGTGCCCTGCCCCGGACCGCACTTTCCGGGCATTCCGGCTCGCATGAACTCTACCCGTCGGGACGCTATGGTACTATCATCATAGTAGCAGAAGTTTCTTTTTGGCCTCGATCCCCGTCGGCCTCGAAGGAACCGGTCGATCCAGTCATCGCGGGGGTATTGGGGGTAAGGTGCACGTATACAGCATCTACAAGGAGACCCACTCCTCGGAGGAGCCAGGAGAGCGCGGGAGGCACTACGCAGGATGGGCCGCCGACCAGGACAACGCGAAACGGCGCGCCGACGAGATCTACGAAGGAAGGGATAGCACAGAAGCGGTGGTGGTGATCGGCAACGGCCCTGCGGGTATCGAGGTCGTCTACCGGGTAGACGGCGAGAACTAGCGGCGTCATGCCCCCGGTACGATGGGCGCGAGCGGGCCATTCGAGGCCCTCACGCCCCATCAAGGGCGCTAAACGCGAGCAAGTAGCTTCCCAACGGACCGAACATGCTCGGCAGCACTAACAATGGTAAAGGACCGGGGCGAGGCCCGGCGCCCCCGGTGGGGGACGAGGTTCGGAGGAGGCTAGGCTAGCGATGACGGAGTACCACGACAGGCATACCATGGAGCGGATGCAGGAGCACCTGGTCCGCGCCGACGGCGAGCTGCAAGCCGCCCAGCACTTCCTGGACCCCGGATCCGCCGAGGGAGCCGAGGTAGACCTGGTTCGTGCGGTCGCGGCCGCCAGGGTTGCCGTGGAGGCCGCCCTTGAGACGGTGCGGCCGCGCGTCGAGGAGCGCGACCGTGGCTGACGCCGAGGTAGCAGCCCGGCGGCTGTTGCGGGCCATGAGCGAGCACCAGGCGCCCGGCTACGAGGGTGCCACGGTGACGCCGGGAGAAGAGGAGGCCACGGATGCCGGGCTGAGGCCAGGATCCCACCTCTACCGCGCGGCAGTGTGGTGGCTGTTGGACAACGACGCGTTGGTCCCCGACCGGGAGGCCAACGAGAGGCTCAGGAACGCGTCAGGGGCCCAGCACCGCGACTTCGCATTCAAGCTCACCCCTCATGGCCTTGACCTGCTGCGTAGACCGTGACGGGTGGAGCCGGCGAGAGCCGCCTCCAGGAGCGCGGGACAGCGTTAGTAATATATGGTACTATGTTGGTCGTGTCGTTGCACCTCGAGTAGGAGGTAAGGAACGATGAAGAAGAAGGCCGACAACTAGCCGCAGGCCTTGGCGTTGTGGCACGACCAGGGTTCGTAGCTCGGGCTGGCGATCGCCGACTCTTGACAGGAGCGGCTTCGCCGGCCCGAATATTATTGCGACCGAAGGCCATCTTCGGGAGAGAAAGCGACTGTCCTCACGTCTTGTAGACCCCTCGAAGGAGAATCTCCGAGAACGAGGTCTTGTGCAGCAACCTGGGTTACTCTCCTGAAAGCTCAGGCGAAGCAACAGTGTAGAGATCGGCTATCTCGCGGGGCTTTTGCAACCCACAGTAGGCTCCAGCAGCGTATCGCGCCTCCTTTGCACGGCGGAGGTCAGGGGTTCGAATCCCCTCGGCTCCACTTCGAAAACATGTTGGTTTGCGGGCAGCAACACCGTCCGAAGTGCCTGGCGTCCGGCGCGGTCGGGCTTGTCTCTGCGGGCCTATTCGTTGTTTGGCCATGACCCTGGTCCGGAATGGTGGAGCGGTTGACCGTATTTCGGGTACGGGACTGGGCACCTCTGATCCGCATCTCCATCCTACGCCGAGTCGAGCTGGAATCCCATTCGCCCAACTTCCTGGAGATGGTGGACCAATGCGATAGAAACCCGACGTCGTTACCTAACAGGTTCGCCGCGTGAGCTTGCGGCGGGTCCCACCGCTATGTACGCTACCAATACTACAAGTAGATAGTCGAGCAAAGGTCGATGGCCTCACCGTGCGTCGGGGCCCATGAGGGCGCGGCCAGGCCCTCGGGACGCCCGCGACAGCGAAGCGAAGCATAGTTGGAGGAAGTGCTCATGACCGAAAGACCCGGATGGGCGAGAAGGATGCGCCGTTACCTGTTCGTGCTGTTGGCCGTCGCCCTGGCGTTCTGTCTATCGTCTGCGGCGTCCTTTGGTCAGGACAGCGGCCGCCCCGAAAACCTCGAGCCAGGCGAGCGTGCCGATCTCGACGAGCGGGTGCCCGTGAACTTCGTGTTCGTGGGTTACGACCCCGACGACGTAGCCACCCCAAGGTTCCTCTCCGGACTGCCTAGTAGGTACAAGCCGGTCGTGCGTTCCAGGTTGACCTACACCGAGAGCGTCGAAAAATCCTTGCTCGGCCTCAACTATACCTACGATTACAAGACCCTCTACACCAACGACCAGTACGAGTCGAGGTTGTTCGGTTACCTTTCTCGTATAGCGAAGCCCGCGCCGTTGACCGAATACCAACTCCTGTACAACGGCGACGATGAAAGATTCTGCGACCCGCCGGACGAGGACCCTGAGGACCCCGTCCCGTGCCAGGAGACCGGGGTGCGCAACGTACGGAACAATCACTTCATAGACGCGCCTTCCGTCGAGCGATGGTTGGTCGAAAACGCCCCCGCCGGCGTCGACACCCGGCGCAACACGGTGTTCTTCATAAACTGGTGGGGCGACGGTACGCAGCCGAGGCCGGGCTTCAAACACCACGTCTACACCAAGACCAACGAGCCAGACCCGGACACGCGTTTCGACTTCGGAAAGCAGCTCGACACCCGTAAGCTCATCGGCTGGGGGGGCACCACCGCCGAGGACGAAGAGAGCGGCCTCGGCTCCACCAAGCGAGTTTGGTTCCACGACCTGTCGGCCGGCCCCGATTCGTTCACCGACAACTGGAACGTGGACGATCCCGACCTCACGGGCGACGGCATCAGAGACTACCGCCTGCCGCCTGTCTGGGAGTACTTCGCACCGGGCGGCTACCGAGACGAGTCGAGGTTGACCGACGATCTCTCCAAGGTCTCGCGCTACGTCGCGATCGACCTTCTCTTCACCAGCTCGCCGCTCTACCCGCCCGAGTTCACACCACGTTTGCTGCCGAACAGGATAGACCTGGACGTCAATACCGTGGAGGGCATCTCTGGAGTGAGCGCCTCCAGCCGCTACCAGACCCCCAGTCTGGTGTTGGACGAGGTCGAGGAGCTACACCGCCTACCGTACTCGATCGACCAGGAGGACCTGGCCTACTCAGGCAAGGCCAGGGAGTGCTACCTGGAGTACGTCGCCTACACCTACCCTGAGGGAGAAACTGGGGAGGTTTGCTACGGATGGTATCGGAACTATTCGCCGGAGGCCAACCTGTTCTTGTTCGGGGCTGTGAACCTGGAGAACCTGCTCGACCGTGACGGACGCCGCACCTACGAGGCGGCGTTGCTCAACTGGTCGGTCAGAGACGGGAAGGACTTCGAGACCTCGCCGCCCGTACTCGGCTTCGCCGATGAGAACTACCGCGACGGCACCCAGAGCTTCGTCATCAGCTTCGTATCGCCGTCCATCGCCGAGGCGGGGTACGGGCTCTCGACGACCGAGATCCACGAGTACGGCCACCACCTGAACTTGAGCCACCCGTTCGACGGCTTCGACTACGAGACGGGGACGGAGTTCGGTTGGGATGGGAGATTCTACTTCACCGGCGTGGGCAACGAAGTCAACTCGATCATGAGCTACGTTGACCTGAATTGGGACTTCTCCCAGTTCGACAGGGACAACACCGACCGCTTCCAGGCCGCGGCCTACATCAACAACGCGAACGCCCTGGCTGAGGAGATACTGGCCAGCGACGGGGCGGCGCGTGCCGCAGACGAGCTCGCAGAGGCCGACACAGCCTACGGCAGGGCGAAGGCGGCGTTAGTTGAGCACGACTACCGCGCTACCTTCTACAACGCCAAGCATGCGTACGAGGCGGCGCTAAGCGGTGCGCGCGAGGCCGGGGTAACGGTCGAGCCGAGCGACGACGGTCGGACCGCCGATCTCGCTTCCCGCGGGTCCAGCCGCATACCGGGCGAGTACATCGACAAGCCCGACGTCGGCGACCAGGTCGAACCCTCGGACGAGCCCAGCATACAGAGCCTGAGCCCGCCGGAACCTGAGGCGTACACGCCGCTCGCGCACCGCCTACGGCGCTGATCGCTCGTGGCCTGAGGAGGGGGCCACGTCCTTGCCGACCAGCAGCGTGGCGGAGGTCGTGGAAGCGGATCGGCGCCGCCCCAGCGCGCTTGAGGACGGGCTCGAGGTAGCGGTTGCGCCGGTTGGATGGGTTGAGGTTCGTACCCGTGTTCGTAGCGAAGTGCTGCCGTGCCGATAATCCGCCGGGCGGGCCTATCACGGCCGGTCGAGGGTAGATACTCGGACTTGCTGCGCGGTTCCTGGGATCTTTGGGAGCCGAACGGCAGCTTCGAGATCTCTAGGGGTAACCTGCCCGCCGCCTTGCCCGCGCTGGCGGCCATTTATCCACCGGCTCATAATGCTTGTGCCCACCCTCAGATAGCGGCCAGCCCGGCTCCTGCCCGCCGGGGGTGGCAAGGGGGCGCATGAAGGAGTTCCTGGGTCTGGTCATCGTGGCGGCCCTGGCGGCGGGCATGGCGGCCTGCTCCGTCGCCGACGAAGGGAGCTCGCGCCGATCCGACGGTGACGTCCGGCAAGCCACGGCGCCGCGGCAAACCACGCTCGCAAAAGCGCACGCGGGTGGTTCCTCTACTCAGGAGGGGCCAGCCGCCGGCCAGCAAAGTAGGGGCTTGGCCGATGCCCCCGCCACCTGGGAGTACGTGGCCCTCGGCGACTCGTTGGCGGCCGGCGTGGGCGCCCGCAAGGGCTACGTGGAGCGCTACGCGGCCCGCATCGGGTCAGACACGGGCGCCCGGGTCGAGGTCCTCAACCTCGGCGTGAGCGGCCAGACGAGCTCCGAGCTGCTTCACGTTCTTCGCACCGACGGGTCGACGCGCCGGGCCATCGGCGCGGCGGAGGTCGTTACCTTCAACATCGGCCTGAACGACCTAGGGCGCGCGGGAGAGGCGTACGAGGGCGGGGTTTGCGGCGGGGACGACGGCCAGGATTGCCTGCGCGCCGCCGTGGAGGAGCTGGAGGAGAACTGGGACGC
This sequence comes from uncultured Rubrobacteraceae bacterium, assembly GCA_963800975.1. Lineage (GTDB taxonomy): Bacteria > Actinomycetota > Rubrobacteria > Rubrobacterales > Rubrobacteraceae > JALYGY01. The sequence goes on from CAWDDB010000013.1 coordinate 259,696, forward strand.
CATAGTGGCCGAGATCCTGGGCCTGCGATCCACCGAGGACGCCGTCATCCGGACGGCGGGGATCGGCTACACCCCGCGCGTCGGCGACGTCTTCGAGCCGTACGTGGCCGAGGCGAACCGCCACGTCGCCGCGACCTCTGCCGCCCGCGGCGTGCCGTACGCCCAACCGACGCTAGGGGAGGGACGCATAAGTTCGGATGGGGTCCACCCCAACGACGCCGGTTACGAAGCCATCGCCGACGGGCTGCGAGGGCTGCGGTACGATCCGCTATTCCCTCCCCGATAGCCCTTTTAGCCGCCGCACCGCGTTAGACGTATTTGAGGAAGCCTGAAGCTTGATCTCGGGTGCCCGAACCCTACCCGCTCCGGCATCGCCGAGCCGTGCGTGGGCCGCAGGGCGTACAATCTGAAGGCGAAGAGCACAGACGGCAGACTACCGGTGGCGGTGGGCGGTATGGGCGACCTCGAGGATGCGGGATGACCTGAGATGATCTGGGTCGTGTGGTTCTTGCTCGCGCTGGAAATCCTGGTGATAGCCCTCGGTCTGAGGATCATGTGGATGATGTTATGGGAAGCCTCCCGAGCCCCCGCCGACCCATCGTCTGCGCTGGAGCACCCGTCCGAGCAGTCGCAAGCAAAGTCGCGTGGGTATCCGCCGAAATCCAAAGGCGAAGACTACCCCGTTCTGTTCGCCCTCGAGGAAGTCGACGAGCGGGGCTACGTGAGCACCAGGAAGCTGCGCATGGGCTGCGAGGCGGCCGTCTGCCGGACCGCTTTCGGGGCAAGGATCGTCGCGGGGAGAGGGTCTCTGAACCAGCCGCAGTACGCCTGGGACTACGCCGGCGTTCGGTTGGCGGAGGAGGCGCTCGTCCACGCCGAGTTCAAAACTCACTCGAGCACCGGTATCGTCGGGGTGGAGGATTTCGGACGTGGTCGCTACCGGGCTGCAGAACCCCAGAACTACGTGCGCAGGTGGAGGTACACTCCCGAGGGGCAAATGGAGGGTTTCTGAGGCATCTATCGCCCCTTCCTTCTGCGGGACGATGCCCGGCCCCGCGTACGTACACTTCCGAAGTCCGCGTTTCGGCACGGCGCAGAAACGATCTGGACTCCGCAAGGCTCGTGCCCGAAAATGGCAACAAAGGCGAAAAAGGGGTTGCAGCGTTGGAGACACGGTCGGACAATTTCGTGCGGGCCGCTCGGCTAGAAGAAGTGCGCGCCGCGGGCCGCCTCTCGGTCAGGGTCGGCGGTCGGTCGCTCGCGCTGTTCCTCCACGACGGCGGGGTGTACGCCGTGGACAATCGCTGCCCGCACATGGGGTTCCCTTTGCATAAGGGGACCGTCAGGGACGGCATCTTGACCTGCCACTGGCACCACGCCCGCTTCGACCTCGAGAGCGGCGGCACGTTCGACCAGTTCGCCGACGACGCGGGCGTGTTCCCGGTGGAGATCAGGGACGGTGAGGTATGGGTGAACCTCGCTCCAAAGGGGGATCCGGAGTCTCACCAACGTCAACGCCTCCGGGATGGGCTGGAGCGCAACATCTCTCTGGTCCTGGCCAAGTCGGCGATCGGGTTGCTTGGCGGCGGTGAGGATCCTGCCGAGCCGTTCCGCGCCGGGCTGGACTTCGGCGCGCGCTACCGGCGAGGGGGGTGGGGGCAGGGTCTGACGATGCACGCCTGCATGATGAATCTTCTGCCCCACCTCTCGCCCGAGGACCGCCCTCGTGCCCTTTACCACGGCCTCTCGGCGGTAGCGCGCGACTCCGCCGGGGAGCCGCCGCGGTTCGTCGTCCGCCCGCTCCCGAACGGGACGGCCGACATCCCGACGCTCAAGGGTTGGTTCCGACGCTTCGTCGAGGTACGCGACTCAGAAGGAGCCGAGCGTTGCATCGTCACCGCGGTGCGCGCGGGGGCCGATCACGCCCAGATGGCCGGCATGCTCTTTGCCGCGGCCACGGACCATCGCTACCTCGACGTCGGGCACGTCCTCGACTTCACCAACAAGGCCTTTGAGGCGCTCGACGTCGCCGGGTGGTCGTACGCCGAGCCGGTCCTGGCCAGCCTGGCCGGGGGGTACGCTGGCGCAACCCGCATGGAGGAGTCCAACTCATGGCGCAACCCCGTGGATCTGGTGGAGATCCTCGAAGGCGCCTTCGAGCGGGTACCCGAGTCGCTGGAGGATGGCCAGAGCCGACGCGGAGGTTGGACGGGCCCGGAGGTGCTCGCTTCCGTGCTCCTGGGCGAAGACGCGCAAGCGATCGCGGACGCGCTGCTCGAGGCGCTGCGGGAAGGCGCCACGGAGGAAGAGGTGGCCGGGGCGGTGGCGTACGCGGCGGCGCTGCGTATCGCCCGCTTTCCCACGACCAACGAGTTCGGGGACTGGGACACCGCGCTGCACACCTTCACCTTCGCCAACGCCGTGCAACGTGGGCTGCGGCGGACGCCATCGCGGGAGCTGCTGCGGGGCGTCTTCGACGCGGCGATGAGCGTCCACCTCGACCGGTTCCTCAACGTCCCTCCCGTGCGCCTGCCAGAGCCCAACGGTCGAGAGGAGGAGCCGGAAGAGCTGCTGGCCGGCCTCCCGGCAATGCTCGACGAACGGCAGCGCGTGGACGCCGCGGGGAACCTGGTGGCCCGCTACCTCTACGGGGGCGGGGACACCGAACGGCTACTCGCCGTGATGGGGACGATGCTCCTCAGGGAAGACCGCAACTTCCACACCATACAGGCCGTCGAAGCCGGGCTCTCTCAACACGCCCTCTTGCGCGGCACCGCGGCCGGAACGCGTGTGCTCATCGCGGTGGCGCGCTACCTGGCCGCGCACTCTCCGACCATGCGCTCGCAGGGACAGACTTACGACATCGCCCGCCGCCTCTCCCGCGGCGAGATCCTCTACGAAGGATGAGCGGATGCGGAGAGATGGTACACCGAGGGTCGGCGCCTTTGCCTGAGCCAGAGGCCCACGCCTACACCGACGGGGCGTCCACCGGCTCCCGTGGTCCCGGAGGCTACGGGGCCGTTATCTCGTGGAACGGCAAGACCGAGGAGGTCAGCGGCGGCGAGCAGGACACCACCAACCTCAGGATGGAGCTGACCGCCGCGTGCGTCGCCCTCGAGACGATTGACGAGGGGCACGTCGTGACCGTCTACTCCGACTCCTCCTACCTCGTCAACTGCATGAGGAGGGGCTGGCACAAGAAGTGGCGAGTGAACGGATGGCTCAACCACCGCAAAGCGCCTGTGGCGAACAGGGATCTGTGGGAGAGGCTTCTGGAGGCGGCGCAGCGCCACCAGGAAGTGCGATGGAGGAAGGTCAAGGGGCACCAGAAGTCGAGCGGTAGGCACAAGAATGGGAACGACCGGGCAGACGAGCTAGCCGTGGCCGCGAAGCAGGAGGCCCACGGTGATCGAAGAAGCGAACCGACTGACCTGCCACGTGAAGCGCGCTAACTCGCGACTAGCTCGTCCACTCGGCCAGGTTTGTCCTGATCTGCTCAGCGATCTCTAGCAAACCTTCCGCCTCCTCGGTGCCTAGCGGAGGACAGACCACGCTCGACCACCCTCCGGCATCAGCCAGCACGGGGATCCCAACGACACCGTCCAGTCTGAATGCTTCGCCCTCCAGGCATGCCTGGGCTCCGACAACCATCCCACGGCCGCTGCCGAGCGCACGCACAAGATCCAGGGCAGCGTTAGCCGTGGCGTTCGGGGCCGAGCTCACGTAGAGCCCCCATGACGTACCGCAACCGAATTGCAAACAGGATCGTGCGGGCCGGAACGCGGCGGACGAACTATCGCCGCCATCCACAGAGGATACCCGGAAATATGCGGAACTGTCGGACGCACAAGGACGGACTGGAACACACCGATCGGCTTCTTGCACGGCGGAGGTCGTGGGATTCGAATCCCCCGGCTCCACCTCAGGAACTCCGGACCAATCGTCCGGTGCGTCCATCGGTACATTCGGGCATTAGCCGCCCTCTATACGACGCTTCGCATCCAGACGAGTTTCGTGACTATTGCTTCGTTCTGTATGATCGGAGCGATGACGCTGAAAGGAGGCCTGCGTGGTAAGTGCCGAGAGTAGAGCACTCCCTACAGGGGCTAACAAGCGGATCGCCCTGACCGTCGTTTGCCTGATCGTCTTCGTGATATGTATAAACACCACGGCTATCAACACCGCGGTTGCCACGATAGCCGATGACCTCACCCTAACAACCTCGACCCTGGGCTGGGCCATCGACGTCTACATGCTGGCGGCGGCCGCGCTGGTGGTACTCGGTGGTAAAGTGGGCGACATCCTGGGTAGGAGGTGGGTCACCTTCGTAGGGATAGGCGTGTTTGCCGTGGGATCGGTACTTGTCGCCACCTCTCTATCCGGAATACAGCTAATCGGTGGACGGGCCTTGCAGGGTGCGGGCGGTGCGGTACTGATGCCGGCTACCATGGCGATCATCAACGACACCTTCTCCAAAGAAGAGAGCGGAACCGCGCTAGGGGTGTGGGGGGCTATATCCATGCTCGCTTTCGCCCTCGGGCCGCTCTACGGAGGATTCCTCACCGACGCCCTATCCTGGCGGGTGATCTTCTGGGCCGATGTTGCGCTTCTGCTCGTCGCCGCAGCGGTATTGTTTGCCCTGCTGCGCGGCCTTCCTGGCGGCCGAACGGGGGTCAAGGTGGACCTGGTAGGCGCGATACTTCTCGGCTCGGGTAGCTTTCTGGTGGTGCTTGCGCTCCAGCAGGGCCAGCACTGGGGATGGGGCTCCGGTCTGTTTCTAGTCGTGCTCGCTGCCGGCATTCTCCTCTCGGTGGCTTTCGTAACGGTCGAGCTCTACAGGCGCAATCCCCTGATCAATCTCTCGTTGTTTCGCCGGCGTCAATACGTCGCTGGCAGCCTTGCTACGTTCACGAACACCGTCGGTCTCATGGGACTGCTTTACTTCTTCAACCTGTACGCCCAGTCCGCCGTGCTCTTCGATTATTCGCCGCTGCGCGCCAGCGTGGTTTTGTTGCCTTACACGGTCTCGATGTTCATCTTCGCCTACCCTTCGGGACGGATAGCCGACCGGATCGGCTACCGGATTCCGGTGGTCACCGGCCTGCTCATAATGACGGTAGGCTTCGTACTGCTCTCCCGGGTCAACGTAGGCACGACTGACGCCGAACTCTGGTTGCCCATCGTGCTCTGCGGGGTTGGGGTAGGACTGACGTACTCCACAACCTCGGCGGCGGGCCTGGCCGCCGTCCCCGCCGAAGAGGCTGGGCAAGCCGCGGGGGTTATCAACATGGCCCGTTTTCTCGGCGCGGTCTTCATTATCGCAGTCGGAACGATACTGTATGTTGGGCAGGGGACCGAGACCCTCGACAGGGAACTCGCCCGGGCGGGGGCGGGACAGGTCGAGGAGACGAAGCTCGACCGGGTTCTGACCGGATCGCCTAGCGCTCTCGAACGTACGGCCGACGAGCTCGATCCCGAAATCAGGGATGCTTTCGTCTCGGGAGCACGCCACGGCATCGTCGACGGGTTCTCTGATGTGGTTTGGCTCATCGCCATCGTGGGGTTTGCCGGAACGCTGCTCAGTTTCTGGTTGTTGAGGCCAGACCGGGAGTCAACTTCTCGCCCGTAACGGGCTACCAGGCGTGCAGAGACCTTCAACCCGACCACGTGCGTCTCCTTTCACCGCAGCATGATCTCAGTTCAGCGGCTTGCGTACCCACACGGCCGTCATCATCCAGCACTGCGTCCAGTAATTCGGGTCGTCAAGCAGAACCGAGGCCGCATCGAGGGTCGCCGCGTCGAGTTGTCCGCTTCCGACCACGCGGTCTCGCACCTCGGCCAGAAACATCTGAAAATATACCGCTCCACGATCCCTGCCCCTGATGTTCTGAACGCCGGTTTCGGATTGCGGATGTCCCAGGCCCAGCTCGCCGACCATGCCAGGCAGTCCTCGGCCTATGAGCCAGCCGACCCCGTTGCTGTGACCCCACTCGATCAGGCCCTTCCAGGCGCTCGCCCACACCTCCGGCTCCGTGGTCGGCGCGAGGTGGAAGTCCGGCTCTTGAAGCAACAACCGTCCGCCAGGCTTGACGGCAGCGGCCGGCGCTCGAACCGAGCGGGGGTACTCATGCTCGCCGCCGCCCTGCTCGGGGTGTTCAGTACGACCGTCCGGAGGTTCGACTGCACCCGGTTACGGGCGAAACGTCCTGTACCTCGCTCTGCGCGACGCTTTGGATCTGGTCGGGTTTCGTCACCAATGCTCCGTTGTGTATGATCGGAGCGGGATGGAACCGCCGCGCAGTCTCCCTGGGTCGTCGTGATGCCGTCAGCCGTCCTGGCGCTCCTCGCGAGCCTCGCGTTCGGCTCGAGCGACTTCCTTGCTGGCCTTGCCAGCCGCCGCGTCTCCTCGGTGGCCGTGGCGCTCTGGAGCCAGCTCTTCGGTGCCGTGGCGCTCGTGGCGGTGCTGGCAGTGAGCGGCCAGCGTCCGGACGCCTCCGGCATCCTCTGGGGAGTGGCCGCGGGCGCCACGGTCGCCGTCGGTATACTCTCGTTGTACCGGGCGCTGGCAATCGGCCCGGCGTCGGTGGTTGCGCCGGTGGCCGCGAGCGCGGTGGTGATACCGGTCCTGGTTGGCCTATCGGGCGGGGAGAGGCCTTCGGCCGTCGTTGTTCTGGGGCTCGCGGTGACGGTTGGGGGGGTGGCCCTCGTGGCTTTCGCTGGCGGCGAAGACGTCGATGCCGCAGTGGGGCCTTCACCCGGTCACGGGCTTATCCCGGATGGGAACGTGTTCCCTGGTCCGGGGGCGCGGCTGGTACTGCCGCTCTCGCTGCTGACGGCGTTGTGCTTCGGCATGTTCTTCGTCATCCTGGACTTGGGCACCGCGGGCGCTGGGGGGGCGACGCTGTGGGTGGCGCTCGGGGTATACGCCGGCGCCCTGCCGACGAGCGTCGCCGCCGCGTTCCTGGCCCGGCGCTCCGGCGGGCTGCGGTTGCCGGCGGCCCGCTTGCTGGCGTCCGTGGCGCTCGTGGGCCTACTCGCCGTCGTCGGGGATATCTCCCTGACCTACGCGATCTCCTCCGGTCAACTCGCGGTGGTAAGCGTGCTGGGCTCCCTTGACCCGCTGGTGACGGTGCTGCTAGCCCGGGTCGTGCTTGCCGAGCGGCTGCCGCGCCTGCAGTCGGTCGGGGTCGTCATGGCGTTGGTGGGTGTGATCCTCGTCTCCGCGGGCTAGCCCCCGTCTCGGGGAGGATCCGGAAGGATCGCCCACCCGGCCGCTACCCCACCCCGGAGAGAGCAAGGCCAGCTTGGGCTACTTCCCGGTGCCGTCCGAAGAACCTCTCCGCGGCCAAATCGGCGAGCGACGGCGCACGCTAGGGCCGGGGGACCGCGTTTTCGATGCGCAGGCGACCGGGCGCCGTGGCCACCGGATCTGGCAGCACGAGAGGTAGGCTACCGGGGGTAATGCTGCCCAGCACCACCGGCGAGCTCGCTCCGGTGCAAGAAGGCACGTTTCCAGGCAGGCCGTGTATCGTCAGGAAACCCATGAGGGCGAATGCATAAGCCTCCTTGCTGCCCGGCGGGATGCCCCACGCCTCCGTCGTGCTGAGTTCCATCTCAGGCGCGGCTTCCGTGAGCATGCCCATCAAGGTCGGGTTGGCCGTGCCACCTCCAGCGGCCACCACCGCTTCTACTTGCCACCGCTTCAGCTCCCCGGCTACCGTGCGGGCAGTCAGCGCGGTCAGGGTGGCGATAGTGTCGTCCTCGTCCAGAGGGCCGCTCTTGTCGAGAGCATCGAGCAAGTACGGCTGGTTGAAGTGCTCCTTTCCCGTCGATTTTGGGGGGGGAGCGTCGTAATAGGGATCTGCCAGCAACCGCTCCAGCAGACGCTCGTCGACCTTGCCTCGCGCTCCCCGCAGCCCGTCGCGGTCGAAGTGCTCGGAACCGCCGGAGAAGCGTTGCACCGCCGCGTCGATGAGCGCGTTGGCGGGTCCGGTATCGTAAGCCAGGGGTGGATGCTCGGGCGACACCACAGTGATGTTGGAGATCCCGCCCAGGTTCAGCGCCGCGCGCGTCTTTGGGCCCTCGCTCAGCAGCAGGACGTCGAAGAGGCTCGCGAGCGGGGCGCCGTGTCCGCCGGCGGCTATGTCTCGGCTGCGCAGGTCCGACACCACCGGCGAGCCCGTGCGTTCGGCGATCCAGGCCGGCTGGCCCAGCTGCAGGGTTCCGCGGGCCCTGCCGTTCTCTACCCAGTGGTATACGGTCTGCCCGTGCGAGACCACGAGGTCCGCCCGCCCGCCGCAGAACTCCTCGACCGCCCGGGCCGCGGCCTCGGCGAAAGCCTGTCCCAGACGGGCATCCAGCCTGCACAACGCCTCGGCGCTGGCCGGGTTCGGCGGCAGGGCTTCTGCTACGGCTTCGCGGAGATCGGGATCGTAGTCGAAGCTGCGGGATCCAAGAGGTCTCAGGACTACGGTCTCGCCTTCCAGACGCAACCCCGCAGCGGCCGTTTCGATCGCATCGAAAGACGTCCCCGACATTACACCGATGACCTTCACTGGCTCACCGCCTTCGCGCGCCTGCGCAAGCTGGACCGCGTCATCGATCCCCTCTCGGGCTCGAGCATTGTGGAAGCTGTGTGGCGCTCGCATTGTAGCTCCTGATCGTCTATACAATACGACCAGGATGGAGAGGGAGGGTTGCATGGCCGACGCGAGCGCGCGGAACCCGAGCGCGCGACGTTTGGGTCGTCGAGGTGGGAGGAGCAAGATATGGCGGCGGCATCCGGAGAGGTACGGAGCACTGGTGGGGCGATACGGGCTTTGGCGGCGGGTTGCGTGGGCAACTTCGTGGAGTGGTACGACTTCGCGATCTACTCCTATTCGGTCACGATCATCGCGACGCTCTTCTTTCCAGAGGGTAACCGTGCCGCGGCCATAGTCGCGGCTTTCGCGCTCTACGGCGTTGCGTTCCTGGCGCGCCCGGTGGGCGGGGTTTTCTGGGGCAACCTGGGCGACAGGATAGGACGGAGGACCACGCTGGCCGTGATCGTCCTGATCATGGGCGGCGCGACGATGCTCATAGGCCTCCTGCCGACGTACGGGACCATCGGCATACTCGCCCCGGTTTTGCTCGCGCTGCTGCGGCTGGTACAGGGCTTCTCCGGCGGCGGGGAGTTCACTGGCTCGACCTCGTTTATCTCCGAGTACGCCCCGGACGAGAAGAGGGGCTTCTTCGCCTCCATATCGGCCACCTTCACCACCCTGCCTTCGCTCCTCGGTGGCCTGACCGTGTTTACGGTAGCGGCGCTACTCGGGGAGGAGCTTTACGCCTCCTGGGGCTGGCGCATACCGTTCCTGATCGGCGGCCCGCTGGCCCTCGTGGGGCTGTTCATCAGGCTCAGGATGGACGAGACGCCGGCCTTCAGGCAGCTCAAGGAGAACGAGGAGCGGGTGGAGAGCACCCCGGCCAGGGAGGCGATCCGGGAGCACGGCCGCAGCATACTGCTCGTCTTCGCCATCGCCTCCCTCAGCGCGCTCGGGGCGTACACCCTGGGCACCTACTTCGTCACCTATTTGCAGGAGGTCGTCGGCTTCGGCAGGACGACCGCGATCGCGGCGAACTTCCTCGCCTTCTTCGTGACCGTGCCGCTGGTGCCGCTAGTCGGGATGTTAGGAGACAGGATCGGGCGCAAGCCCCTGCTCCTGATCGGGGCTCCCGGCTTCGTCCTGCTCAGCGTGCCTGGCTACCTGCTGGCCTCCAGCGGCAACTTCTTCGGCGCCATCGTGGGCCAGCTCCTGGTTGCTCTGCCCTGGAGCTTCGTCGTTTCCGCGGTCGTCGTGATAATCGTCGAGATCTTCCCGACCAGGGTGCGCTACTCTGGCGCGTCCATCGGCTATAACCTCGGGTACATGATCTTCGGCGGCACCGCTCCCATTGTGGCGACCTTTCTCGTGTCGGCGACGGGTAGTCCCATCGCGCCGGCGATTTACCTCATCGTGGTGGCCTTGCTCGTGCTCCCCGCCGTCTTCCTGTTGCCGGAGACCCGCGGTTTCGACCTGCTGCGTGGCGCCGACAAGGCGCAGCCCACGTCCGCGACGCGGCCCGGGGTAACCTGAGCGCAAGCGGTTCGCTGGAAGGGCGCCCGCGTCTTTACCCGAGGAGGTTGTCCGGCCGATGAGCGAGCTTCCGACCACCGAGAGGCGAAACCCGGCCAGCGCGCGGCTGGACGAGATGCCCGTGCAGGACATCCTGCGCCTCATGAACGAGGAGGATCGCAGGGTGCCCGACGCGGTCGCCGAAGGCCTGCCCCGGATCGCCGAGGCGGTCGGGTTGCTCGTAGGGGCGTGGCGCGATGGGGGGCGTTGGATCTACGTGGGATCGGGCACCAGCGGCCGCATCGCCGCGCTGGACGCGGCCGAGTGCCCGCCCACCTTCGGCGCGCCGCCCGAAAGGGTCCTCGCGCTGATCGCCGGCGGCCAGAGGGCCGCCGCGCGGTCCGTCGAGGGGGCCGAGGACGACCGCACGGCCGCCGTCCAGGACCTCGAGGACCTTGGCCTTCGAACGAGCGACGTGGTGGTGGGGATTGCGGCGAGCGGCCGCACGCCTTACGTCGTGGCGGCCGTCGAGCACGCCTCCAAGGTCGGGTGCGCCACGGTTGGTATCAGCAACAACGCGGGGAGCGAGCTCGGCGCGGCGGCCCGCGTGAGCATCGAGCTGGACACCGGCCCGGAGGTCCTGACCGGCTCCACCCGTCTGAAGGCCGGGACTTCCCAGAAGATGGTCCTCAACATGCTCTCCACGGCCGCTTTCACGCGCCTGGGCAAGGTGTACGAGAACCTGATGGTCGACGTCCAGGCCGGCAATGAGAAGCTCGAGAAGCGGGCGCTCCGTATAGTCCGCGAGGCGACGGGGTTGTCGGAGGGCGAGGCCGATGTGCTGCTCGAGCAGGCAGGCGGCTCCGTCAAGACGGCCGTCGTGATGGGGAAGACGGGCACCTCGGCCGGCGATGCGTCTCGCCTGCTAGAGAACGCCGGAGGAAGCGTGCGGCGGGCACTCGACGCCTCTGGAACGGGTAGGACGTCGCGGGAGCGGCAAGCGTGAACGTCCTCGAGGATCTGCGATGGGGCTTCGTCGTCGCGTGCGAGGGGCACGTGGCGACCCCGGAGCAAGCCGCCGCCTTCTCGCGAGGAGCGTGGTGCGTCGTGGTGGGCACAGACATCACCGACCCGGCGAGCAGCACGGCCCGGTTCGTCGAGGTTGCGAAGGAAAAGCCTTGACCTATCTTTGCGTGGACGGCGGACAGACGGAGACCACAGTCGTGCTGCTTGACGAGGACGGAACAGAGATCCACGGCTGGCAAGCGGGAGCACTGACCACGCCCTGGAAGCCCGGTGCCATGGATAACCTTCGCGGCGTCGTCCGCGGCATCGCCGAGGAGCTGGGCAGGAGGTTGGAGGCCTCCTCAGACGGCCCTCCCGAGGCTGCCTGCTTCAGCCTCACCGGGTACATGGAGGGCGACGACCGCATCCCATCACTAATCCGGGAGGAGTCTGAAAAGGCCGTACCGGGGATAGGCCGAATACACGCGGTGCCGGACTACGTCGGCAACTGGGCGGCCGCGACATGCGGAGGGCCCGGGGTCATGGTGATCAGCGGCGGCGGTTCGGTTGCATACGGGCGCTCCGCCTCGGGCGGTTCGCGCCGGGTTGGCGGGTGGGGGCACCTGCTCGGCGACGAGGGGAGCGGGTTCTGGATCGGACTGCAGGCCATAAAGGCGGCGCTGAAGTCCCGGGCGGGCGTGATCCCGAAGACCGCACTCGAGGAGAGAATCATGCAAAGCTTCGACGCGACCGATGACCGCCGGATCATCCGCGAGGTCTACTCCGCTGCTTTCTCGGAGTCGCAGGTCGCGGGGCTCGTGCCGCTCGTGGTCTCCGTTGCTCAGGGTGGGGACGGCGCCGCAGCCCGCATCCTGGACGAGGCCGCCGGCCACCTCGCGGACATCGTGCTGGTCGTGCTCGACGAGCTCGGCGACCTGCGGATCTACCCTTCCGGGGGCGTGTTTCACGCGCCGACGATGCGCGAGAGGTTCGTGAGGGCACTGGTCCGTGCGAAGATCGGCGTCGAGGTCGCTGACTCCGCCGTCCCGAACCCGTTGGATGGTGCGTTCCTTATCGCCAGGGAGGGGCTGAGATGATCTGGAGGTTCGATACCCTCGGGATCCGGGATCGCGGCCGCCTACACCTGGAAGCGAAGCAGGATAGCCTTCGTAGAGCTCGCGGGCACAGAGATCGAGGACCAGGACTCGACGGACTAGCAGGTCAGGGAGGAAACCATGGCCAGGATCGGGATACTGACGTTCTCCGACGGCAGGGACTTCGTGCACGAGGGCGCGGGCGTCGGGCAGTTCGCCGCCGATGTGGAGGATAGGGTCGTCGGGGTGCTCGAGGCCGCCGGGCACGAGGTCGTGCGGGCCGGGGAGGTCGTCTGGACCAACCGTCTCGCTACTAGCGAGGCCAGGCGGGTCGCGGACGCACGCCCGGACCTCACTATCTTCAACCTACCCGTCTGGGCTTTCCCGCACTTCTCGATGCTCGCCGCCAACGAGACGCCTGGGCCGCTCATCCTGTTCTCCAACATCGACCCGCAGCAACCGGGGATGGTAGGGATGCTCGCCGCGGCCGGCGGGCTCGACCAGATCGGCCGCACCTACGGCCGCGCCTGGGGAGACATCTCACAGCCAGAGGTGCTCGCCCGCCTGGAGATCTACGCCCGCGCCGCGTCGGCGGTCCGCTCGCTCCGCGGCAGCACCTTCGGGCGCATCGGTGGACGCCCCATGGGTATGTACACGGCTGTCTCCGGCACGGAGCAGTGGATGGAGAAGTTCGGGGTGGACGTGGAGGAGATCGACCAGTGGGAGCTGGTCAGGCGTTCCGAGGGGGTAGGGGAACGCAAGGTGCGCTCCGCCCGCGAGTGGTTGGAGCGCCACGCCGCGGGCGTCCATTACGACGGGGACCAGCTCACGCCAGAGATCCTGGAGCGCCAGATCCGGTCCTACTACGCGATGCGCGAGCTGATCGAGGAGTGGAACCTGGACTTCTCCGGTATCAAGGGCCAGCCCGAGCTGACCACCCACTTCGCCACCATGGACGTCACCGAGGCCTTCCTCAACGACCCGTACGATTGGGAAGGGCCCAAGGAGACGCACGTCTGCGCCACGGAGGCGGACATGGACGCCGCCCTGACCATGCAGCTCCTGAAGGGGCTCTCGGGTACACCGGTCCTCTTCGCCGACGTCAGGCATTACCACGCCGACCGCGACGTCTGGGATCTCTGCAACTCGGGGCAGCACGCCACCTGGTTCGCGGCCCGCAGCGAGGACCCGTCCGAGAACCTGAGGCACGTGCACCTCTACCCCGAGGAGTTCTTCTTTCCTGCCGGCGGCGCCGCCGTTCACCACCTGGCGGCCGAAGGAGACTTCACCTTCGCCCGCCTCACGCGCAAGAGCGGCCGCTACAGGATGCACGTCCTGCGCGGCTCGTTCGTGCGCTACGACGATGAGGTCAACGAGGACCTCATGCGCCAGTCCACCTATGCCTGGCCCCACGCCTTCGCGAAGATGGACGCACGGGCGGATGAGATCCTCTCCCGCTACGGCTCGAATCACATCCACGCGATCCCAGGCGACCACGTCGAGGAGTTGCGAGTGATCTGCGAGCTGCTGGACGTGGACTACGACGGGTTCGGAGGAGCGGCGTGACCGGGCCGCTCCTCACCCTGGACTCGGGTACTTCGAGCCCGAAGCGTGCTACCTGGCCGCTTCTCGCTCCCTGATCTCCTGCACCGTTCTCGCTACCTCCTCCGACGGCGCGATCCCCGCAGGCTCCAGGAGCGTCTATCGAGCGCGAAGGGGACGTGGTCCCTTCTAGCTCGAACCGGGGTGGCCGGCGGTGATGCGCTAGCAAAGTTTGATTCACCGCAAATTCATCGCCGTCTGTTCATCTATTTCCCGTAGAGCCTGGGCTGGCGAGCAAAGGTAGATGCCAGGGCGGGGCGACCCGGAACAAACGGTGACGCCACCGAGTAGGAACGGGGAAGGAACAATAATGAAGGAGCCAAGAGTAAACGGCGGTGCTAGGAACCTGGATCAGACGAGCACGGATCAGATAGACCAGCTGAGAACGCTTGTGGCGAGCCTGAGCGAGGAGGATCAGGAGTTCGCCGCCACCGAGCTGATGAGGGACGTTCTTCCCGACGAGGTCAAGGTGGTAGTGGCCGCCGAAGCGGTGAAGACAGCCTCAGGCGAGGCTCAGCAGGTTCTGGTTACCCAGGCGGTGAAGAACGCCAACACCTTCGAGGCCAGAAAGGCCGCGACCGCAGAGGCGGTGAACAGCGCCGCCCCTGAGAACAAGGTGAAGGTCGCCGCGGTGGGGGTGGAGCAACTCACCATGGCGCAACAGAAAGAGCTGGTCGACCACCTCCCAATCACGGCCGTCACGGCGGACGAGATCTGGCGCACGGTGGTGGGGGCCTTCAAGTGGGTGCTCTGGGGCTCAACGCTCGCGCTGGTCGCCGCCGTCGGCGTGGCCCTGTTCCGCGACGTGGACCAGGCGCTGGTCCAGATCCTGCTGACGGTGTTTACGACCGTCGCGGGCATTTTTGCTGGGTTTATCGGCGGAAAGGCTCTCGGCGGCTCCGGCGGCTGACGGGCTAGAGGCACGCGAGCACCCGCGATACGTTCCCGAACGAGGAGCGTGCCGAACTATGCTGACGCTCCGCACGACGAACATCAGGTCCCTGGCCACGTAATCGCATTCGGCAGGTGCCTGAAGACGGAAGTAGTTCGACTCTCTCGCAGGGCCCGCTGATAGGTCCGTAAGGAACCATGCAGGAACGCACAGGTGCGCGAGCGCGTGGGAGGATATATCCTGATGCGTGGAGGGTTTGCTTCTATGGTCGAACCGAGAGAACGGGGGTCATACCGGGCGGTACGGGTGGTCGGCGTGCTGCTCATCTTGCAGGTGATCGGACTGGTGGCCATCGGCCTCTACGAGTTCAGCAGCCTGCCCTGGGACCGGTGGGTGAGCGCGGGCAACGGGCAGGTTCAGGTTCAGAACGTGCCAAGATCGGTGGAGAGGCAGGTCGTGCAGGCGGTACTCTACGTTTTCTTCTTCCTGCCGGCCGCGGTCCTCTTGCTCCTCGCGGGCCTCGGTTTTCTGCTCCTCAGGCGTCGGGGATGGTTGCTCGCGTCCGTCGCGCAGGGCCTGATTCTGCTGGTCTGCATTTTCTCCTTTCCAGAGCCCCGGCCGGGCTTCGCGTACCTGCTCATCGCCTACAGCGTCCTGATGGTTCTATACCTGAACTCGCGCGACGTGCGGGCCGTGTTCCACTCCAGAAACCTGCAGGTACGTAGAGAGGCGGAGGCCGCGCATGATGCATGAGAGGGATCTCTCGGACGCGGCGAACGCGGAAGCCCTGCTCCGACGCTTCGAGCCCGTGATCCACTTCACCAAAGGCGAATGGTTCTACCCGATGGACTCCGAGCCCTACGTGCGGGCTTGCAGCCTGTGGGTGAGGCGCCCCGACGAGGAGGCCGTCTGCGTAGTGCCGGCGGGGGAGCTGACGCTGGAGAACCTCGGCCAGCAACCCCTGGATGGCCCCGAGACCGTGCACTATCTGTACATCTCCCCGCCAGAAAAGGCCGAGAAGCCGGGATTCTGGTCGCGGCTGTTCCGCAGGCGCAAGAAGGTAGGCCCGGATTGGCCTAGGGAGACCTTCAAGGCCGGCCGCGGGCGTCTCGCACGCGTGGGATACATCTCGCGCCTGGCCGACGCCCTCTTCTCCCTGACGCTGCTGGCCAGGGGCAGGGTCCCCGGAGGGAACGTGGAGTCGGCCAGGATCATGTACGGCAACTTCATGCTGCGGGATGAGCAATACCACTACCACGGGCGCGTGCACCGGCAGGACGGTTGGATCGTCCTGCAGTACTGGCTCTTCTATGCCTTCAACGACTGGAGGAGCAACTTCTTCGGCGCCAACAACCACGAGGCCGACTGGGAGAAGGTCTTCGTATACGTCTCGGAGTCCGAGTCGGGCGAGATCGTGCCCGAGTGGGTGGCATACGCGGCCCACGAGGAGACCGGGGACAACCTGAGGCGCCGCTGGGACGACCCCGAGCTCGAGAGGGTCGGCGAGCACCCCGTGGTCTACGTCTGCGCCGGCTCGCACGCCAGCCGGTTCTTCCCGGGCGAGTACCTGACCGAGCTCGCGTTCCCGCTGCCACGCGCCTTCGCGCGGGTGCGCAATGCCCTGTGGTCGTTCTGGTACCGGACGTTGCGCCAGTACTCCGTCGAGCACTACCAGGAGAAGCCTTACGAGCTGTTCACGATCCCCTTCGTCGACTACGGCCGCGGGGATGGGCTCTCGCTCGGGCCGGGCCAGGACAGGGAGTGGAACCCGCCCAGGCTCCTGGATCACCCGCTACCGCCCTGGGTCTCCGGTTTTCGGGGGCTGTGGGGCCTGTACACCCGCGACCCTTTCGAGGGCGAGGACGCGCCGGCCGGCCCGATGTACGACCGCGACAAGACCATCAGCCTGGAGTGGTACGACCCGGTAGGCTGGGCCGGGCTCGACAAGGTGCCGACGAGGGCGGAGGAGCTGGCCGACATAGCCGAGCAGCAGGCGCAGATCGCGGCCCGCCGCGTCGGCCTCGCCTCCGAGATCAGCGACAAAGGCCTCGCCCTGAGACAGCTAGGCATAGCGGCCGAGGCCACGCGCGGCCGGTCCCATCTCAGGGAGCTGCACGAGACCCAGACGCGAAGCATCGAAGACCTCTCCGCGGAGGTGCGCGGGCTGCGAGAGGAGCTCGCCACGGAGGACATTCTGTCCCAGTCGCTCGCGGATCACGCCGACCGCCTGAGAAGCGGCGAGCGTCCTCCGGTGCACGCCCACATTACCCGCGCGACGCGACCCGTCTTGCAGAGCGAGAAGCGCGCGGGCCGGCTGGCCCAGCTGTGGGCCTCGATCAGCGTGGCCCTCGTCCTCCTGGCGCTCACCTTCGTGGTCGTCAACGAGCGCCAGCACCTGCTCTCCGCGCTCGTCTTCACCATCGCCGTGTTCGCCTTCGTCGAAGCCGGGTTCAGGCGGCGCCTCAGCGGGTTCATGAGCAGCGCCAACATCGGCCTCGCGGCCGTCGGCGTCTTCGTTCTTCTCAATCATTACTTCTGGCAGGCCGTCGTCCTGGCCGTCCTGGCCGTCGGCGTCTACATCGTCTACGAGAACCTGCGAGAACTCGGAAGATAGAACTAGGAATTTGGAATGTGGAATTTGGAATGCGGAATTGTCGCATTCCGACGCGAAGACAGGCGCTCCAACCCACAATTCATCATTCCTAATTCCTAACTCTTCTCGGGTTTATAAATAATCGATAATCGGTAATACTAGGGAAGTGGAAAGGTAAGGCGCCTGGCGGTACGGGTGCGGGCCTGAAGGAGAGGAGACTGCGTGAGCGTGGACGCCAACGAGGTACTTGGGACGTTCCATGGGGACGAGGGGTTTTCGGTGGAGTGGAAGGAGGGGGAGCGGGATCTGTTCTGGATCCTGGACGACCTGCACTGCCCGAACCCGATCTCCCCGATGTTCTTCGATATCGGCGGGTGGTGGCTAACGTGCGACCACATGTTCCGCAGGTTCGGGACGCCTTTCGCTTCGGACTGGATCGCCAAGCGCGTAAACGGTTATCTGTACACGGCCGCCGTTCCTGCCGATCCCTCGGCCTACGGGGAAGCCTCCGAGTACGGCAGCCGCTACGTGCCGAGGGTGCCTGAGGGCGAGGAGTACGCGGGCAAGATCGGGGCCTACCTGGGCGCGGTGCTGCCGCACTACGCGTACAACTTCCTCGACTGGTGGCGCGACAGGCTCAGGCCGGAGATGGATCGCAACTTCGCCTACCTGGACGGCCAGGACAAGGACGCCATGGACCTGATCGAGCTGGCCGTGTTGCTCGAGGACGCCATAGACATCCACGACCGGCACTGGAAGATCCACTGGATGCTCAACTTCGCCCAGTTCACCTCGACGACGGCGCTGAACGCGACCATCGAAGAGGTCAAGGGGGAGGGGGCCCTCGGTCTCGTCGGCAGGCTGCAGAGCTCCACGGACGACCGCAACTGGGACGCGGTCGAGGACCTGTGGAAGATGAAGGAGGAGGTCAAAGACGACGAGGAGCTGCGGCTCGCCTTTCAGGCCGACACGGCGGCCGAGATCCTGGAGGCCTTGCGGGGCACTGAGGCCGGGCAGCGCTTCGTCTCCGAGAGGCTCGAGCCGCACCAGCAGGAGTTCGGGTACAAGGCGATCTGGGCGCATGAGTTCGCGTATCCGACCTGGAAAGAGAACCCCGCGCCGATCCTGGAGGCCGTCCGCGGTTACGTGGAGACCGACTACGACTACCCGAAGGCGATAGGCTCCGTGAAGGACGACCTCGAAGCTGCGATACGGGAGCTCATGGATGACGTGCCCGAGGACGAGGAGCGTGAGAAGCTGCAGAACGCCCTTGACCTGTCCCTGAGGATGAACCCGCTCACCCCCGACCACCACTTCTACATAGACCAGGGGACGAACGCCCGCGTGCGCCTCGTCCTGATCGCCATCGGCGAGAAGCTCGTGGAGGCGGATCTGCTTGACGATGCGGAGGACGTCATGTTCCTCAGGTACAACGAGCTTCGCGTCCTGATGTTCGATCCAGAGAGCATAGACGCCCGTGAGATAGTCTCCGACAGGCGCGACGAGCAGGAAGACGCCTACGAGGTCAGGCCGCCCGAGTGGCTTGGCACGGCCACGCAGCAGGCTCTCGACTTCCCGTACAACTCGCTCTGGGGCTTCCCGGACAAGTTCTACCGCGAGCCTGCGGAGACGGAAGGAGAGGTCAGGGGGCTCGCGGCCTCGGCCGGCGTGACCGAGGGCACGGCCCGCGTGGTCACCTCGCTCGAGCACTCGGACCAGGTCAAGGACGGGGACATCCTGGTGTGCCGGATGACCAACCCGGCGTGGGTGGTGCTCTTCACCAAGATCAGCGGTCTCGTCACGGACGCGGGCGGCACCGTCTCGCACCCCGCGGTGGTCTCGCGCGAGTTCGGCATCCCTGCCGTCGTCGGCGCCAGCGACGCGACGGAGAAGATCAAGACCGGCGACCGGGTCCGCGTCAACGGGGCCACCGGCGTCGTGGAGATACTCTCTTGACCCTGACCCGCTCCGTACTACACGAGCAGGTCAGGGACGTCCTGCTCGACCGCATCCTGAGCGGCGAGTACCAGCCGGGCCACCGCCTGGTGGAGATGCAGCTCGCCAACGAGCTGGGGACCAGCCAGGCCCCCGTGCGCGAGGCCCTGAGGGAGCTTCAGTCCCTCCGGTTCGTCGAGTCGGAGCCCTACAGGGGGACGCGCGTACGGGAGATCAACGCCGAGGAGCTGGCCGAGATCTACCCGGTGCGGGCGGCGCTGGAGGAGCTCGCGGCGAGGGAGGCGGCGGGCAGGCTCGAGGGTAGGGTCGGGGAGCTCGAGCGAGAGTTCGAGGCCATGAGGGAGGCCGCGGATAGGGACGACCTCAAGGAACTCGCCGCCCACGACGCCGCGTTCCACCGCCTGATCGTCGAGGCCGCCGGGAACCGGGTCCTGCTCGACACCTGGAGGACCCTCAGGGTCGAGGCGCGCGTGGTGGTCACGGCGCTCAAGACGGACATAGACCTGCACGAGCTTGCCGAGCTGCACCGTCCCCTGCTGCGAGCGTTGGAGGAGGGATCCCCGGAAGGAGCCGGCGGTGCGCTCAGGCAGCACTTCGAGCTACTGCGAACCATGATGAAGAGAGGAGAGAGCGTATGAGCAGGATCGTGGACCTCTCGATGCCGGTCCACCGGGACATGGTGACCTTCCCGCGCATCAACCCGCCCCAGATGCTTATGTTCGACACCTGGGAGGACTTCGCCGAGGGCGTGGGGGCGGACAAGTACGGGGTGGACAAGCTGACCGCCTCCTACACCGTCATCCAGAGCGACCACGCCGGCACCCACATGGACGCCTTGAAGCACATCCGCACCGATGGGCCGGGGGCGAGCGAGATCCCGCTGGACTACTGCTTCTCCGACGGCGTCGTGCTGGACTTTAGGCACAAGGAGTACGGGGCCGGCATCAGCGCGGCCGAGATAGACGAGGCGCTGGAGAAGATCGGCTACGAGCTCAAGGAGAAGGACATCGTCCTGATCCAGACCGGAGCCTCCGCCTACAACGACGACACCGAACGCTACCTGCGCGACCACTGCGGCATGACCCGCGAGGCCACGCTACACCTCATCTCCAAGGGCGTGCGCATGATGGGCATAGACGCCGTGACCTTCGACCCGCCGGTGTGGGCGATGTTCGAGCGCGAGCAGTTCTGGGAGGCGCACCGCGTGATGTGGGAG
Organism: uncultured Rubrobacteraceae bacterium; assembly: GCA_963800975.1. Classification (GTDB taxonomy): domain Bacteria; phylum Actinomycetota; class Rubrobacteria; order Rubrobacterales; family Rubrobacteraceae; genus JALYGY01. The sequence continues at coordinate 280,148 of CAWDDB010000013.1, forward strand.
GAGGACTACTGGCACCTGGAGAACCTTACGAACCTCGACCAGCTGCCGCCCTACGGCTTCAAGCTATCCGCCCTGCCCATCATGTGGGTCGGGACCACCGGCGCGCCCGTGAGGGCCGTCGCGATAGTGGACGAGTAGGGGATGGGCGAAGGAGACACCGCCGAGGCCGTCGTCTGGTTCTCCGATGAGACCTGCACCGACGTCGCCGTGTCCGGCGGGAAGGGGGCGAGCCTGGCCAGGATGGCCGCCGAGGACCTACCCGTTCCCCCCGGGTTTGTGATCCCGGCCCGTGTGCTCGAAGGTTCCGTGGATACCGAAAGTTTAGGCCAGCTCGTCCTCGACCAGGATCACGAGGGGTTGCGCGAGTTCTGGGACGAGGCCACCCCGCCGCGCGAGGAGATCTCCGCCGCGTACGAGCGACTCGGCGGCGGCAAGGTCGCGGTGCGCTCTTCGGCCTGCGCCGAAGACTCCGAGGCCGCGAGCTACGCCGGACAGCAGGAGACCTTCCTGAACGTCGAGGGCGCCGAGGACGTCTGCGACCGCGTCGTCGAGTGCTGGGCCTCGTTCTTCTCCGAGCGGGCGATCTTCTACCGGGAGCAGAAGGGCTCGCTCGAGGACCTTGGCATGGCCGTCGTCGTGCAGAAGATGGTCGACCCGGACAAGTCCGGCGTGCTGTTCACCGTCGACCCGGTCAAGCGCCGCAAGGACCGGATGGTGGTCGAGTCCGTCGTCGGGCTCGGGGAGCAGGTAGTCTCCGGCGAGGTAACCCCGGACCACTACGTCCTGGACAGGAACGGCGAGGTCAAGCGGGAGAAGCTGGTCGGCGACGAGCCCATCCTCGACCGCGAGGAGCTCTCGCGCCTCGCCGAGCTCGGAAGCCGGCTGGAGGAGCGCTACGAAGCGCCGCAAGATATCGAGTGGGCGATCGTGGGCGAAGACCTGTACCTCCTGCAGTCCCGGCCCGTGACGACATTGTGAACCCCATCGCCCCCGAATGGCTGCAGCCGCGCTCGCTGGACGAGGTCCTCGAGCTGCGCGCCGAGCACGGCGACGGGGCGACCATCGTGGCGGGCGGCAGCTTCCTCGGGATAGTCATGAACCAGGGCCTCTTCGCCCCGGCGATGCTGGTGGCCCTGCGCGGCGTCCCCGACCTGGACCGCGTTCAGGCCGCCGAAGGGACGCTGGACCTCGGGGCGATGGTCACCCACCGGGCCGTGGAGCGCACGCAGGCGGTTCGCGAGGGGTGGCCTTCGCTCGCCTACGCCTTCTCGGTCGTCGCCAGCCCGCGCGTGCGAAACCAGGCGACGGTCGGCGGGGTCGTCGCAGACGCGGACTACGCCTCCGACCCGCCCGCGGTGTTCGCGGCGCTCGGTGCTCGCGTGGTTGCCCGGAGCAAGAAGGGGGAACGCGAGATACCGGCCGAGGAGTTCGTGCTCGGCCACTACGAGACCGCCCTCGAGGAGGACGAGATCGTCACCGGGGTACGCATCCCTCGCCGCGGCGGCCGCTCCGTGTACCGCAAGTTCCGCTCGCGCTCGAGCGAGGACCGGCCTTGCGTGTCGGTCGCGGCGGTCCGGGAGAACGGCGGGCTGCGGGTCGTGGTCGGCGCCGTCGCCGAGCGGCCTCAGTACTTCCCGGAGATCTGCGACCTCGCGCGAGACGAGCACCTTGCGGGCGAGCTCGCCGCGGAGATAGGCCGCAGATACGCCGAGGAGATTGAGCCCCTCTCCGACTCGCGCGGCTCGGCCCGCTACCGGCGCCGCGTTATCGCCGTGGAGGTGCGGCGCGCCCTGGAGGACCTTGGCCGTGAGTGATCCGCGCGTCACGGGAGCAGTCGGCTACTCGCAGGACGTCGCGCTTGAAGGCATGCTGCACGCGCGCCTGCTGCGCTCCCCGCACGCCCACGCCCGCATCGCGCGCATCGACGCCTCCGGGGTGCCCGATGGCGTTGTCCTCCTGCTGCCCGAAGACGTTTCGGATCTCGGCCCCTACGGACCGCAGATAAAGGATCAGGAGACGCTCCCGCGCGAGCGCGTGCGCTACGCCGGGGACGTCGTCGTTGCGGTCGCGGCCGAGACACCAGAGCAGGCGGAGGAAGCGCTCGGCCTCGTGGAGGTCGAGTACGAGGAGCTGCCCGCGGTCTTCGACGAGATCGAGGCCTGCACGGAGGACGCGCCGCTCGTGCACGAGAAGATAAACATCTCGGAGAACGACGCGGCGTACTTCGGTATCCGACCCCGGCAGGGGACCAACGTCTGCCACCGGTTCAGGATCCGCCACGGCGACGTCGAGGCCGGCTTCGAGGAGGCCGACTTCGTGGTCGAGGAGACCTACAGGATCGCCGGGGCGCAGCACGCCCCGATGGAGCCGCACGCCGCGCTCGCCCGCTGGGACGGGGACAGGCTCGAGGTCACGGCCGGAACCCAGACGCCCTTCAACATGCGGATGGACCTAGCGGGGATATTCGGCATCCCGGAGGAACGGGTGAGGATCCGCTCGGTTCCCATGGGCGGGTCTTTCGGGGCCAAGACCTTCGTCAGGACGGAGGCGGTGGCGGCGGCCCTCGCGCGCAAGGCAGGCAGGCCCGTCAAGATAGTGCTCGGGCGCGACGAGGAGTGGCTGACGCTGAACAGGCACCCCGCGACCATCCGCGTGAGGATCGGGGCGAGGCGCGACGGCACCCTCGTCGCCAGCGAGACCGAGTGCTGGGCCAACACCGGTGCCTACGCCGACTGCGGGCCGGGCGTCGCCCAGAAGATGGGCTTCGCCGCGCCCGGGCCGTACCGCATCCCGAACGTCAGGGTGGACTCCTACTGCGTGTACACCAACCTGCCGCCAAACGGGGCCTACCGCGGCTACGGCCAGATGCAGTGCACCTGGGCGCGCGAACGCGCCGTGGACCTCCTGGCCGAGAAACTGGGGATGGATCCGCTGCGGCTGAGGATGAAGAACCTGCTCGAGGACGGGGACAGGTACTGTACGGGCGAGACCATGCGCGACGTCCACTTCGCCGAGCTCTTGCAGAACGCCGCCGACGCGGTTGGCTGGTCCAGGGGGAGGAGGGGCAAGGGCCTGTGCGTCATGCTCAAGGGCATGCAGACTCCTAGCCGGGCTTCCATCGCGGTCGAGGCCGAGGAAGACGGGACCTACGTCGTGCGCTGCGCGACCACCGAGATGGGGCAGGGCGCGAAGCTGGCTATCCGCATGATGGCAGCCGAGCTGCTCGGCGTGGGCGTGGAACAGGTTTCCTGCCCCGACCCAGATACGGACGTGGTTCCCTACGACACGCGGACGACCTCGAGCCGCTCGACGCACATGATGGGCCGGGCGCTCGAGGTGGCCGTGGCCGACCTGAAGGAGGACGGCGGGCGCGGCTACGGCGAGGTAGAGGACGAGGGGGGCCTGGATCCCGACACGGGGCAGGGCGTCGCCTCGTCGCACTGGCACCAGGGCGCGGCGGCCGCCGAGGTCGAGGTCGACGAGGAGACAGGGAAGCTGACCGTCGTGCGACTGCACGTCCCGGTCTACGCCGGGAGGGCGGTGAACCGCCCCGCGGCCGAGCTGCAGAACGAGGGGTCGATGATCATGGGCCTCGGGAGCACCCTCTTCGAGGCAAACGAGTTCGCGGAGGGACAGGTCACCAACGCCAACCTCTCCGACTACAACGTCCCGGCTATGGACGATATGCCGGCCTCCCTCACGCACGAGCTGGTGGAGCGCGAGGGCGCCGAGGTGCAGGGCCTGGGCGAGACGGCCCTGCCACCCGTGCCGCCCGCCGTAGGCAACGCCCTGTACTCCACGGGCATCGACGTCACCGAGCTGCCGATCTCCGCGGAGGCGATACTCGATGCCGTCGACGCTCGCGACGAGAGAGAAGGGGGCCTGACCGCGGCCGGGCTGGTGTCTGCGAACGGTAGCGGCTCGAACGCGCGGGTCGGCGAGCGCGTCTCCGTGCCCGACGCGGCGCCGGACGGGGACGGCGTGTCTTCGCGCGCGCGGGCGCTCATCGTCTCCACGCCTTCGCTGCTCTTCTTTGGGACCATCGGGGCGGGGTTGCTGGCTTTGCTGCTCTACCGGCTGCTCGGGCGCGCCGGGGAAAATGGGCGGAGAGATGTCGCGTCCGTGTTGCAGAGATCGAGGAGCGGGTGAGGTGAAGATCGCGTTCGAGGTAAACGGGGAGGCCGTAGAGGTCGAGGCGAGGCCGGACGAGATGCTGCTCGACGTCCTCAGGCGGGAGCTGGGCCTCACCAGCGTCCGCCAGACCTGCGGCGTGGGGGTCTGCGGGGCCTGCACGGCGCTCGTGGACGGCGAGCCGATCTCGACGTGCATCCTGCTCGCGCCGCTCGCGCAGGGGACCGAGATAACCACCGTCGAGGGGCTTGGCGGGGATCACCCCGTCCAGGAGGCTTTCGTCGAGGCGGTCGCCTTCCAGTGCGGCTACTGTACCCCTGGCATGATCCTCACCGTCAAGCGGTTGCTCGAGGAGGACCCCGCGCCCTCGGACGAGAAGACCAGGGCGTACCTCGGGGGCAACCTCTGCCGCTGCGGCTGCTACGCCAAGATCTCGGACGCCGTCAACATCGCGTCGGCAGCGAGCAAGTCGGGCGGCAAAGAAGGGAGGGGCGCGTGAAGCTCGTAACCTACGAAGCGGGGCGGGGCCCGCGCGTCGGGATACTCGAGGGCGACGCCGTCCACGACGCCGGCTTCGACGGCGACATGGTCGCGTTTATCGAGGCCGGCGCCCCGGTCGGCGAGACGAGCCCCGCGAAGAACGCCCGGCTGCTCGCGCCTTTGAGGCCGCGTTCCCTGAGGGACTTCCTCGGCTTCGAGGGGCACCTCAAGAACGCCTTCGGCCGGCTGAACAGGCCTATACCGGACGAGTGGTACGAGGTGCCCGCCTTCTACCGCGGGATGCCTGACACCGTGATCGGGCCGGGGGAGATCGTCCCCTACCCGCCCTACTCCGAGAAGCTCGACCACGAGCTGGAGCTCGCCGCCGTAATCGGGAGGATCGGGAAGGACGTCCAGCGAGAGGAGGCCGACGGCCACGTCTTCGGCTACACGATCTGGAACGACCTCTCGGCCAGGGACACGCAGGCCCGCGAGCTACCGGTCGGCATGGGCCCTTCCAAGGCGAAGGACTGGGACGGGTCGAACGTGCTTGGGCCGTGCATCGTCACGGCGGACGAGGTAGACGCGAACAACCTCAACATGAGCGTTCGCGTCAACGGCGAGACGTGGGGCGAGGACAACTCCTCGCACATGCACCACAAGTTTGCGGACATGATCTCCTACGCCTCGCAGGCGCAGACGATCTACCCGGGCGAGGTCTTCGGCTCGGGAACCGCGGAGGGCGGCGCCGGTATCGAGACGGACCGCTACCTGAAGGAGGGAGACGTTGTCGAGCTGGAGATAGAGGGAATCGGGATCTTGAGGAACACCATCGGACAGAGAGGAGCATAGAGAGATGGCTTTTGTTGTCGTGGCGAAATGGACCGCCAAAGAAGGCGAGGCGGACAAGGTCGAGGAGTGCATAAGGAAGCTAACACCGCTCTCACGCGAGGAGCCGGGCAACCTGTTCTACCAGGCCCACCGCGACCCGGAGAACCCGAACCTGTTCTACATGTACGAGCAGTACGTCGACGAGGACGGCTACAAGGCGCACGGCGAGTCCGAGCACTTCCAGGAGCTCGGCTTCGGCACGGCGATACCGCTGCTGGAGAGCCGCGAGCGCGAGTTCTACGTCACGCTAGACACCTAGGCGTGCCCGTGACCAGGATCGTGGACCTCAGCCCGGCCGTGCCGCACGGCTTCAAGGGGCCGCCGTCGACGGACCTCGGGGTGCAGCTCGAGGTCCGCACCAGGAACGGAACCGGCTACTGGCAGTCCACCCAGCTCGACCTGATGAGCCTGCACACCGGCACGCACGTCGAGTCCGCCCTGCACACGGTCGAGAACGGGGAGGCCATAGACCAGGTGGGGCTGGAACGCGTGATCGGGGAGGCGGTGGTCCTCGACCTCACGCCGACTGAGCCCATGCAGATCATGGACTCCGAGGACCTGGAGCGGGCGAACGAGAAGCTGGAGGCCTCGGGCGAGTCGATCCGACCCGGCGACATCCTGCTCCTCAGGACCGACTGGGCCCAGAGGCACATCGGGACGAAAAAGTACTTCACCGAGTCGCCGGGCCTCACGGAGGCGGCCGCGGGTTGGATCGTCGATAGGGAGCCGAGATCCGTGGGCTGCGACTTCTTCGAGGAGCCGGCGGCCAGGCAGCCCGGCTGGTCGGCGGACGAGTTCGTCGTGCACGGCACGATCCTGGGCGCCAACATCCCCCTGATAGAAGGCCTGGTCAACCTAGGGGACCTGCCGCCGCGAGTGCGGTTCTTCGCCCCGCACTACAAGTTCTCGGGGGTGGAGAGCGCCCCGGCCCGCGCGTTCGCCCTGATCGAGACGGACTAGCGTCAGGGGGGTACACAGTCTTGTCCACCGTGAGGGTTCACTGGCTGCGGCACGGAGAGGTCGCCTCGCACAGGGGCGACGTCCCGCTGACGGAGGAAGGTGTGGCCCGGTCTCGGGAGAGGGGAAGGACTCTCGCCGGAGACCTGTCCCCTGGGGAGAGGGTCCATTTCATGCACGCCCCGACCCTCCGTACGCGTCAGACGGTCGAGGAGGTCAGGGAGAGCATGGCCGAGGCGCTTGGCCCCGGCGTCGCGGATCTCCTCGAGGTCAACGAGCAGCCGGCCATACGGAACCCGGATCTCTACGTCGCCGGTCAGCGCGTCGAGATGGTCAGCAGCGTGGAGGCCCTCTCGGAGCAACTCTCCGCGCCGCCGGTGGACCTCGATGTGCTCTCGGGGCATCCGTTCTTCAGCGTGTTCTGGACCACCCCAGACCGCATCGGTTACTGGGTGGAGCACCCCGACCCGCCCGGCGAGGACGCGGTCGCGGTCGCCAGGCGCCAGTTGACCTTCGCCTCGAGCCTGCCGGTCGACCCTGAGAACAGGCCGGTCCGCTACGTCCTGTCGACGCACTCGCCCGTGCTGCGGGCGATCCTGCTGTGTTACGCGGGAGGGGACCCGGGCGAGCCGGAGTACCTCGAGCCGGTGGACCTGATCCTCTCGGACAACGAGGCGCCCGAGCTAGTGTTCCGTGAGGATCGGACGTCTCTGTCCGATACGAAGGTAGTCTGAGGCGCGCCCGAACAGCGGGCGGGGCGTCCGCTGTTCGGCTACGACTTGAGCCTGTAGCCCGTCTTGAAGATCCACCAAACCGTCACCAGGCACGCGGTGAGAAAGAGGATTGTCATAGAGAGGCTCAGGCCGACGCTCACGTCGGCTATCCCGTAGAAGCTCCAGCGGAAGCCGCTGATCAGGTAGACGACCGGGTTGAAGAGGGTGACCGTCTGCCAGAACGGCGGCAGCATGTTCACGGAGTAGAAGCTGCCGCCGAGGAAGATCAGGGGCGTGATGATGAGGAACGGCACGAGCTGCAGCTTCTCGAAGCCCTCGGCCCAGATGCCCAGAAGAAAGCCGAAGAGGCTGAAGGTCACTGCCGTGAGGATGAGGAACGAGATCATCCACAGCGGGTGCGCGATCTCGAGCGGCACGAAAAGGCCCGAGGTGGCCAGGATGAGCAGGCCCAGGATCACCGACTTGGTGGCGGCGGCCCCGACGTAGCTGATGACTATCTCGATGTAAGAGACGGGGGCGGACAGTAGCTCGTAGATCGTTCCGGTGAACTTGGGGAAGAAGATACCGAACGAAGCGTTCGAGATGCTCTGCGTCAGGAGAGAGAGCATGATCAGGCCCGGCACGATAAACGCTCCGTAGCTGACACCTTCTATATCCGTGATGCGCGAGCCGATCGCCGCGCCGAAGACGACGAAGTAAAGCGAAGTCGAGATGACGGGCGTGACGATGCTCTGCAGGAGCGTGCGCCCCGTGCGTGCCATCTCGAACATGTAGATCGCGCGTATGGCGTGAAAGTTCATCTCTCCTCCCTCACCAGGTCGACGAAGATCTCCTCGAGCGAGCTCTGCTTGGTCCTGAGGTCGTTGAACTCGATGCCAGCCGCGTCGAGATCCGCGAGCAGGGTGGTTATGTCCGTGCTCTCGGTCTGCGTATCGTATGTGTAGGTCAGCTCATCGCCTTGCGGCGCGAGGTCCAGTTCGTAGCGGGCGAGTTTGTCCGGGATCTCCTCGAGCGTGCAGCGCAGCTGAAGCGTCAGCCGCTTCTTGCCGAGCTGGCGCATCAGCTCGGCCTTGTCCTCGATGAGGATGATCTCGCCGTTGCTGATCACACCGATGCGGTCAGCCATCTCCTCTGCCTCGACGATGTAGTGGGTGGTAAGGATGATGGTCACGCCGCCATCGCGCAGGCGTCGCACCATCTCCCACATGTCCCGCCTGAGCTCGACGTCGACGCCAGCCGTTGGCTCGTCGAGGAAGAGGATCTGCGGCTCGTGCGAGAGGGCCTTGGCGATCATGACCCTGCGCTTCATGCCGCCGGAGAGCTGCATGATCTTGCTGTCTTTCTTGTCCCACAGCGAAAGGTCCCTCAGCACCTTCTCGACGTAGCCGTGATCCTTGGGCTTGCCGAACAGCCCCCGGCTGAAGTTGCAGGTCGCCCAGACGGTCTCGAACGCGTCGGTCGTCAGCTCCTGCGGGACGAGCCCGATCAGGGACCTGGCCGCCCGGTACTCCCTGACTATGTCGTGCCCGCCGGCCAGGACGACGCCCTCGGTCGGGTTGACGATCCCGCAGATGATGTTGATGAGCGTTGTCTTCCCGGCGCCGTTCGGCCCCAACAGGGCGAAGATCTCGCCGCTCCGGATATCCAGGTCGACGTCCTTGAGCGCCCGGAAACCGGAGGCGTAGGTCTTGTCGAGGTTGGACACGGAGACTATGGGCTCCAGGAGCACCTCGCGCTCTACCACTGTCATAAGTTCGTCGCTCATTCCGCTCCTACTTCTCGCGAGTACCTCGGTGTCAGGCGGCCGTGCCTATATGGTCGCACGGACGGCTTCCCCAAGCGCTAAACGGAGGTACGGTTCTCGTCACGTACTTTTGTACAGGTCGGGCGGCGCCGGGCCTCACACGCGGCTCAGCGCCGGATCACCTCGACCGATGTTTGTTCGAGTCTCTTCCAACTAAGTGTAGTTTATCGCGAACGACATGCACCCCCGAATTTTCTCTGAGGTTGGCAGGTCGCGCCGCAGACAACCCGCGAGCGAGGTCATGATCGACCTCGAGTTCGACGCAGCGAGCGACCGAGGCCGGGCGGGCCGTGCCGAGGCGCTGCGGACGACGTCGTGCGGATCGCGCACCCTGTTCCGGATTGTGCAAGCGGGAGGGCGGCTGTAGACAAAGATACGACGCCGGATTCGGTCTGCGCCGCCTCGGTTATGGGTTCCGCGATGACGGACGTCGTCGATCGACCGTGGAGTCGAAGCGCGAGCGAACGGAGGCATCAGACCTCACGAGCTGGGGCTGCTCTCCCTGGATAAAGTGGCTGCTGTTGGTGTCGGTGATGTGCTCGGCGTCGAGAAGCGTCGCGAGACGATCGTGAGCCGATCGCCAAGCCTGGCAAGACGGGGCTCGGCCGAGGATCACTAATTGGCGCGACGCGCCGCGTGCGACCGACACGCTGGCTGTCGGCGCACTCCGAGAACCCATCCCCTCCGACGGTACGAACACCCGCGTCCGGGGTCCCTCCTGCCGGGGGCGTAACTACTCTGCGGGTGCGCCGCTCGGCACGTCGGAATGAGCCTTCAGGCTCTTTTCGGCGACGTCCAGGGCCTCCTCATCCAACTTGGCCTCTTGCGCCATGTTCCATACCTGGGCGATTACTACCGGCCAGAAGATCAGCAAGGTGATCGCCGTCGGGATCGCCTGCTGCCCGAAGATCCCGACCCCCGCGTCTACCTTGGTCCCGTCCGTCGCGGGCTCTATCTTCACGTTCAGGGCGGTCTTCATGCCTATGATGGCCTTGAAGGTGCCTCCCCTGCGGATGCTTACCTGCACCCCTCCCGCTTCGAGGGGCGTTTCGGTCACCTCGAATTCTTGTTGCTCGAAGTGACGCATCACGTCCTGGGCGACAGGAACGAGGTCCTCGACAACGTAGGGATAGGTGTGTGAAGAGCTGAATGTTCCCATACAATGCCTCCTTTCGGGGTTGGCGCCTGTGCCTTGCCGCTATCTTCTCCGTGACCTCCTGCCAGGACCTCCTTTACCGAGGTATGACCGAGGTGTCTTGCAGGCGCTTGATTTGCAGGGCATTGAGCACCGCCAACTCGCCCAACGCCTCCGTGGCGATGGCTTGGGCCTCAGGCGATAGCGCCTCTTCTAGCTGCCGCAGGAGCGAGGACACCCTCTCGGTTTGCTCGACGAGCTCGGCGTCGGATATAGCCTCGTCTTCGACGATCCTCTGGTAGGAGTCCATCTCGACGACGTACTCGTCGAGCAACAAAGTGCCGGTCTCCCGATCGAACCACGGTCTATCCATCAATGAATACTCCTTCCACCCGGAGCGCGGATCCGTCGCCCATCGAGCATCCGCAGCCACGCCGTTTTCCCCAGCGCGATCCTTATAGCACCACTGCGCAAGGGTGTTGGTGCCATGTGGCACTAAGTACTACAAGCTACAGAGCAGGTGCTTTCGCGGCCCTTGAAATGTGGAAGCCGGAGTCGGTGAGGGGATGCCCCGCTACGCGTCGTGGGCACCGTTGTAGCCGCCTGCTGTCCTGAGGGCCTCGATGTCCTCGACGTGGATCAGGCGCCGCCTCAGCTCCACGACCCCCTCGTCTTGAAGCCGCCTGAACGCCCGGGTGACGGCCACCCTGTTGGTCCCGATCATGGTCCCCAGCCTCTCGTGGGTGTAGTGGACGGGTATCTTGTAGCCCGTGCCCGCCCTGACGCCCTCGCTCTCGACCAGGAGCACGACGATGCTGGCCAGTCGGGCCCTGACGTCTTTCATGCTGACGTCCTCGAGGCGTTTCTCCTGGCGCCTGAGCCGTTCGCTCAGGACCCGCATAATCCTCAGGCCCACCTCGGGCTTCGTCAGCACGAGGCGCTCCAGGTCCGTCCTGGCCATAGTGGAGACCACCGACGGCTCCATCGCCTGGGCGTAGGCCCCCTTCAGCCGCTGGCCCGTGAGCGCCATCTCACCAAACACGCTCCCCGCCTCTACTATGGTGAGGGTGAACTCCCGCCCGTCTGGGGTCGTCCTGTACACCCGCGCCTTGCCCTTCTGCAGCAGAAAGAGCTTCTCGGAGCGGTCCTCGGGACCGAAGAAGACCTCGCCCCGCTGGAGATGGCGGTCGGGTAGCTGGCCGTCGAGGCGCTCGATCTCCTGCATGGTTAGCGGCTCGAAGATGTCCACCAGGGAGAGAAGCTTGATCCTCTCGTCCTCGTGCTCCACTGGTACAACCCCTTAGTGCGGGTTTTTGTCCGCAGTCCGACCGTCTCCGGCCACTCCGAAGCATTCTACTCCGGGCCGGATCTCAGTGCATCTTTCGGGCCATTGACGTACACACTCGAGGCCAGCCCTGGCCGCGAAAGGTCGTACCCTGTCGCTCATGGCGTTCTTTGGCACGCATTGTTGCTTTCAAGCAGGCATCGGGATACGCTGACTGGAAGGTACCTGAGGTAATGGGCAGATGCTGCCGGTTCGACGCCTGGGGCGGGCATGCCAACGAACGTGGTCCACGGCGCCTTCGCATCCGGTCGTCGAGTGACAGGAATGTGCGCGCGGGCGTTGGGAGGACTATTGGCCTACGGCCCGTAGGCGGCACTTGAAGCCTTACGGCCGCGCGAGGTGTGGGATCTGGCCCGGCTGCAGCTCCTCGAAGTCCGGCAGCTCCCTCAAGGCGACTTCGGCGCCACCCGGGTTGTAGAGGGCAAGCAGGCGCAGGGGTTGCCAGCCGGTGTTCCGGGTCGAGTGGAACACGGAGGTCGGCACGTAGACGGTCTCGCCCGCCCCGACCTCGAACGGCTCGCCGTCGTCGAGCATCTGCTCGCCCTTGCCGGAGAGGACGTAGATTATCTCTTCGGATTCTGGATGGTTGTGGCGGTCGTGGCCCTGGCCGGGCAGCAGGACGACCTCGCCAAAGGTGAGCCCCGCGCCGTCGGTGGCGTCGGGGGAGACGAACCACTTGATGGCTCCCCACTCGAAGGTCTGGGTCGGGACGGAGTCCGGGTCTATCCGCGGCATCTCTAGCCTCCTGCGTCGATCTGCTTGAACTCTCGCATGTTCTCGGTCATCGCCCTCTCGGTCGGCAGGCGCTCCATGCTCGAGGCCCCGAAGAACCCGACGACGCCGTCCGTCCGCTCCAGCACGTACGAGGCGTCGTCTGGAGACGCGATCGGCCCGCCGTGGCAGAGGACGAGGACGTCCGGGTTGACTTCTTTGGCGGCGTCGTGCATCGACTGCACCCGCTCCACGGACTCGTCGAGCGTGAGCGCCGTCTGGGCGCCGATGGTGCCGGAGGTGGTGAGGCCCATGTGGGGGACCAGGACGTCGGCCCCGGCCTCGGCCATCGCGCGCGCCTCGTCCTCGTCGAAGACGTAGGGAGAGGTGAGGAGGTCGAGGTCCCTGGCCTGCCGGATCATCTCGACCTCCAGGTCGAAGCCCATGCCGGTCTCCTCCAGGTTCTGCCTGAAGGTGCCGTCGAAGAGACCCACGGTGGGGAAATTCTGGACCCCGGCAAAGCCCATCTCCTTGAGCTGCTTCAAGAAGACCGGCATCAGTCGGAACGGGTCGGTGCCGCAGACGCCCGCGAGAACCGGGGTCTCCTGGACGACGGGCAGCACCTCGGAGGCCATGTCGACGACGATGGCGTTCGCGTCCCCGTAGGGAAGGAGACCGGCCAAGGATCCGCGTCCCGCCATGCGGTAGCGCCCCGAGTTGTAGATGATGATCAGGTCCACCCCCCCGGCCTCCGCGCACTTGGCCGAGAGCCCCGTGCCTGCCCCAGCACCAATGATCGGCCGCCCGCTCCCGACCTCGTCCCGCAGCCGCCCCAGCGCGTCTTCGCGGTTCATCGGGCTGCCCGGGGCCAGGCCCCTTCTCCGTAGTGCTCGTGCAACCGGTCCGCCATCGCCCGGGCGAACTCAGGGTCGTTTATGTCCGTGTTCATCTCCCGCACCTCGACCTCCCTGTCGAGGTTTTCGCGCAAGGCCTCGAATAGGGCCGCGTCGGCCTCCGGATCGTGGAAGACCTGGCCTTCGGTGTCTATGAGGGAGACGCCTCCGAGCGGGATGAAGAGGGTTAGGGGGCCCTTCGCCGCGTTGAGCTTGCGGGCGATGCGGCGCCCGAGCTCGGCCGACTCCTCGGGCGTGGTCCTCATCAGGGTAACGGTCGGGTTGTGCTCGTAGAAGGTGCGCCCCTCGAACCTGGCGGGGATGGAGTCGGGTGTCCCGAAGTTGACCATGTCCAGGGCGCCAAGCGAGACGACCTGGGGCACCCCGAGCTCCCCGGCGGCCTCCAGGCGCTCGGGGCCCGCGGAGAGCACACCGCCGACCAGGTCGTCCGCGAGCTCGGTGGTCGTAAGATCCAGGGTCGCGGTTATGAAACCGTCCCTGATCAGGGCCTCCATGGATCGCCCACCCGCGCCGGTGGCGTGGAAGACGAGGACCTCGTAGCCGAGGGCTTCCAGGCGCTCGCGCGCGGCCTCGACCGCCGGGGTGGTGACGCCGAACATGGTGGCGCCGACGAGGGGCCTCTCCTCGCCGGCCTCGGGCGCGCCGACCCTGGCCATGCCGGCGATCGCGGCCGCGGCGTTGGCGAGGATGCGGGTGGAGATCTGGTTTATCCCGGCGATGTCCACGACCGAGTACATCATCGTGACGTCGGACTCGCCCACGTATGGCCGCGTGTCCCCCGAGGCGACGGTCGAGACCATGAGCTTCGGCGTCCCCACGGGCAGCTCCCGCATGGCCGAGGTCACGAGCGAAGTGCCGCCGGATCCGCCGAGCCCGAGGACCCCGTCGAGCCTACCCTCGTCGTGCAGCCGCCCGAGTACCTCGCCGGCCCCGCGAGCCATAGCCGCGACCGCGGCGCCCCGGTCTGCGGCCCTCGCCAGCTCCTCGACGTCGGCCCCGGCGGCGCGGGCCACCTCCTCGCGGCTCACGTCCGGCTCGACCTTCGGTTCGCCGAGCACGCCCGCGTCCACCAGCAAGACCTCGACCGCTTCCCCTCGCAGCCGATCCCGCAGGAAGCCGTACTCTTCCCCCTTGGTGTCGAGCGTGCCGATCAGCACTACGATCGTCATCGTTCTCCTCTCTCGACGCGAAGGCCCAGTCTACAACCGCCGGATTCTTGCGGCCCGCGGCCGCGATGAGGCCCGCGCGTGTGCGGAAACGTGTGGATGGGTAGAGTGGTAGTCGATGCTCTGGTACATGATCCGCGGGGAAAGATTTTAGTGCAGGAGACACCGCAGAGAATCGGTGAGGCCGCGAGCGAGGTGCCGAGCAAGCACCTTCCGCCCGTGGTCTACGAAGATTTGCCCGAGCCGCTCGCTGAGCGGCATCGTGATGTTCGTCTACTCCATGCTGCTGATCTGGCTCAACCGCCGCGCGCTGCCCGGCCCGATCAGGATCCGCGGCTTTCGCCTGGGGGCGATGATCTGGGCCGTCCTCGCCTTCGGCACGCTCTCGGTCATCCTCGTGTACACCACGATTTCCGGACTGCTCGGGGGGTAGCTTGCGGATCACTCGGGTAGAGACCCTGCGCCTCGGAGAGTTCCCGAACCTCCTTTTCGTCCTCGTCCACACCGACGAGGGGCTGACCGGGCTCGGGGAGACGTTCTTCGGGGCGCGGGCTGCCGAGGCCTACGTGCACGAGAGCGCGGCGCCCTACCTTCTCGGCAGGGATCCGCTGCAGATAGACCGGCACGCGAGGGCGCTCTACGGCTACCTGGGCTACGCGAGCAGCGGGGCCGAGACCCGCGGCAACTCCGCGGTCGACATCGCCCTCTGGGACCTCTTCGGCAAGGCGACGGGCCAGCCCCTCTACCAGCTCCTCGGCGGCAAGAGCCGCGAAGGCGTGAGGACCTACAACACCTGCGCCGGCTATCGCTACGTGCGCGAGGCTCCGCGGCAGGAGGTAGACAACTGGGGCCTCCCGGAGGGCACAGACGGGGCAGCATCGGAGGGCCCATACGAGGACCTCGACGCCTTCCTCAACCGGGCGGATGAGCTGGCTGAGGACCTGCTCTCGAGCGGCATCACCGGGATGAAGATCTGGCCTTTCGACCCATACGCCGAGGCCTCAGGCGGCCACCACATCTCGGACAGGGATCTGCAAGAAGGGCTCGAGCCGTTCCGCAAGATCCGGTCCGCCGTGGGGAACGAGATGGACGTCATGGTCGAGTTTCACTCCCTGTGGGATCTGCCAACGGCGAGGAGGATAGCCGGGGCGCTGGAGCCTTTCGACCCGTACTGGTTCGAGGATCCCGTGAAGGCCGACGACCTGGACGCGCTGGCCGGTCTCGCCCGCTCCACCCGCGTGCCAGTGACGGCGAGCGAGACGCTCTCGGGCCGCCCGGCCTTTCGGAGCCTGATGGAGAAAGGCGCGGCCCAGATAGTGATGCTCGACCTGAGCTGGTGCGGCGGCGTCGGCGAGGCCAAGAAGATCGCCACCATGGCGGAGTCGCACCACCTGCCCGTGGCGCCCCACGATTGCACCGGTCCCGTGGTCTTCGCGGCCTCGACGCACCTCTCGGTCAACGCGCCCAACGCCCTGGTGCAGGAGTCGGTCAGGGCCTACTACACGGGGTGGTACGGGGAGCTGGTCACGCATCTGCCCCGCGTCGAGGACGGGATGGTCTTCCCGACGGAGGGGCCGGGGCTCGGAACGGAGCTCCTGCCCGGCCTGCGCGAGAGGCCGGACGCAAGCGTCGTGACGAGCGAGACTTGAGCGGCGAGAAGATGCTCCGCGAGATCCGGGAGCAGCCCGAGGTCCTGGGCCGGCTTCTCGACGAGGCGTGGGCCGACGTCCTCGCCGTGGCAAGGGACCTGCGCGACCGGCGAGTCCGCCACGTGATGCTCGCCGCGCGGGGCACCTCGGACAACGCCGCGCTCTACGCCAAATACCTCTTCGAGATCGTCCTCGGCGTACCGACGGCCCTCGCCTCTCCTTCCGCCTTCACGCTTTACGAAACCAGTATGGCGCTCGAAGACGTCCTGGTTATTGGCATCAGCCAGTCCGGCGAGAGCAGGGACGTGCTGCAGACCATCCTGAGGTCGCGGGAGCTGGGCGCCGGCACCCTCTGCGTTACCAACGACGAGGCTTCTTCCATGGCGGGTGCCGCCGACCACCACATCTTCTTGCGCGCCGGCAAGGAGGAGAGCGTCGCGGCGACCAAAACCTACACCGCGGAGCTGCTCGTGCTCTATCTGCTGGTCAGGGCCCTGAGCGGCGAAGGGGAGCCGGGCGCGGGGGTCGGGCGTCTGCCGGGGCTGGCGCGGGAGGTGCTCGGGTCAACCTGGCGGGGGACGGAGCGCTACCGGTACGCGGAATACCTCGTCGTCACCTCGCGCGGCTACAACCTGGCTACCGCCCAGGAGGCCGCCCTCAAGCTAATGGAGACGACCTACGTCGTCGCCGGCGCGTTCTCCGCGGCCGACCTCAGGCACGGGCCCATAGCCATGATCGGGCAGGACTTCCCCGTGATCGCGGTGGTACCGCCGGGCAGGGCGCGCGAGGGGATGGTCTCGCTGGTCGAGAGCCTCTCGGAGAGGGGCGCCGAGGTGGCCGTGATCTGCGACGACGAAGCGCTGGCCGGGCGGGCCGGGGTGAACTTCGTCGTGCCAGGCACGTGTCCCGAGGAACTCTCCCCTATCCTGTACGCGATCCCGGCCCAGATCCTCGCCCACGACCTGGCGCTCTTGAAACGGCTCGACCCCGACGCCCCGAGGGGGCTGAGCAAGGTGACGGAGACCTGGTAGACGGGTCGTCCGGACCGGACGATGGCGGTGCGGTAGGATCTACCGCGGTGGCTATGGACGGCGAAAACAACGGGCTACCCTTCGAGCTTGGCGCCTTCGACCTCGACGGCACCGTGTTGCGGCGGGACCTCGAGATCTCGGACAAGACCCTCGCGGCGATGGACGCGCTCAGGGACAGAGGCGTGCGGCTCGTCGTGGCCACGGGAAGGCGCTTCGAGGGCGCCCGCGAGCACGCCAGGAGGCTCGGCTTCGGCGCGGAGGACCCCGTGATCTGCTACGGCGGATCGATGGTCCGCCGTATGGACGGCGAGACGCTCCTGCACCGCACCCTGCCGAGGGCTCTGGGCGTCGAGGTGCTCGAATGGGCGTCTGAGAGGGACCTGCACGCCCGCGTCTTCGTGGACGGGCGGGTCGTCACCTCCCCCGGCACCCCGGCCGCCCTCGGGTACCTGCGCAGCTACGAGGAGCCGGGGCTCCTGGTGGTCGAGAACCCCGCCGCCTGGCTGCGCGACGGCGGGGAGGAGCCGACCAAGCTCGTGCTGGTGGACCGTCCCGACGACGTCGAGGGATGGCTCGAGGAGGCGCGGGACGCGTTTCGTGGCAGGCTCTTCGTGACGCGCAGCCTGCCCCACTACGTCGAGATAGGAGGCCTCGAGGGCACGAAGTCCAGGGCGCTGGAGTTCCTGTGCGGGCGCTGGGGGGTTGACCCCAGCCGCACCATCGCCTTCGGGGACGCGGACAACGACATAGACATGCTCCGCTTCGCCGGGCTCGGGGTCGCGGTGGGGGGGATGAACGACGAGGTGCGCGAGGCCGCCGACGCCGTTGCGCCGTCGGTCGACGAGGACGGCGTCGCGGCCTACGTCGATAAGCTGCTGGGGGACCTCTAGGTGCCCGAGCTACCCGAGGTCACCGTCATCTCGGAGGACGTAGGTTACCTGGCCGGAGGGCGGGAGGTCTTGCGGGCTGGGGTCTTCAGGCCCGACGTCACCAACGTGGAGCCGGAAGAGTTCACCAGGAGGCTCGTGGGGCGGACGCTGCGCGGTACCGGAAGGCGGGGCAAGATCACGCTCCTCGACTTCGGGGACGTGGTCGGGGTCATCCACCTGGTCATCTCGGGGCGAGTACTCAGGCTCCAGGCCTGGCGGGAACCCGACAAGATCCACACCGCCGTCCTGGAGTTCGAGGGCGGTCTCGTGCTCGCCTTCACCCGGCTCTGGCTCGGCTACTTCAACCTCTACGAGCCGGGCACGGAGGAGGAGCACCCCCTGATCTCACGTCTCGGCCCCGAGCCCCTCTCGGGGGACTTCACCTCCGAGTACCTTGCCGAGCAATTTGCCAGAAGAGCCACCGTCAAGGGCCTCCTGCTCGACCAGTCCGTGGTCGCCGGCCTCGGCAACATCTACGTCGACGAGGTCCTCTTCGCGGCGGGCGTCCACCCCGCGCGCAAGGCGGACACCCTGAGCGAGCAGGAGATAGCCGCCATCCACGCCGCGACCCGCGACATCCTGGGACGCGCCATCGAAGCTCGCGGCACGACCTTCGACTCCTACCACGATGCCTTCGGCGAGTCGGGAAGCTTTCAGCACGACCTGAAGGTCTTCGCCCGCGCGGGCGAGCCCTGCCCGGTCTGCGGCACCGAGATCGTCAAGTCCCGCGTGGCGGGCCGCGGAACCCACACGTGTCCAGCTTGCCAGAAGGCAAGCTAGCACGCTCCGGCTGCCGCCTCCGCTTGTCAGCACGCTTCGGCCGGCAAGGCCGGCCTCACTTTCAGCAATGGGGTTTCTCCTGGCTCAGAAAAGCTGAGGAGCCGTCCCGAAGGCGAAGCCGAGGGGCGGCGTGCTGACGAGCGAGCCCCTTTAGGGGCGACGCGTGCTGACAAGCCGGCGACCGCAGGGAGACGGCGTGCTGACGGCAGGGGCTCCCAAGGAGCCCTTGCCGTCATTCAGGCGCTGGTTCGATGAGTTTTGGGTTCGAGTTGGCTAGGTCCTGGGCCTCGGCGTAGGATCGCTCGGCCTCCTCGTAGCCGGCTCCTATCTCCTCGAGGAGGTCGAGGGCCTGTTCCCGGTTGTTCTCCAGGGCGGGGTCTTCTTCCAGGAGGTCGTAGAACTCGATCTCGCTCGCCTCGGCGGCTAGCTGGGCGTCCATTGCATCCGAGAGCACCCGCGCGTACTGCTTTATCGTCTTGTCCACGTCAAGGTCCTGCACGGTGGCGAGGGACTCCCTCGCGTCGTCGAGGTGGCCGCGAGCCTCCTCCAGGGTGTCCTTCGCCTCTGTGATGCGGTCCCTCTCTCCGGATGGGTCCTCGCCGGCCTCTATCTGCTCCTTGACGTCCGAGTAGGTGTCGCGGGCCTGCTCGAAGAGGCGGTTGTGTTCTGCTATGGACTCGTTCGCCTCGACGATCGCCTCGTTGGCCTGCTCGCGCGGGTCCACCCCGAGGACCCCGGAGGAGCATCCCGCAAGCAGGAACGCCGAGAGAGAGATCACTACAATCAGCGCGCGACGGTTTATCATGTGTGCCATGAACGATGAAAGTGTACAGCCTCTGGCGGCCATAGCGCTGCGTTCCCTCCCCGGGGCCATCAGGCGCGCGCTCGGCAGGCTTCCTAGACTGCGGCGCCGCGACGCGCGACCCGAGGTGCCCGGAGATCCGGGGCTCCAGTCGCGGGCGGCTTCTGCCGTCCGCGAGTACGCCAGCGACCACGCCACGCTCTTCGAGCGGGCGGAGCGCCTCGCGGAGAAGGCACAGCGTCTCGAACAGGCAGGAACGCCGAGCGAGAGCGCCCGCAACCGGGCCGAAAGGGCACGTGGGGAGGTCCAGGCCGGCCTCGCCGCGCTGCGCGAATCCTTCGCGGGCGGGGACGAGGGACGGCGCGCCTTCGACCGCGAGGTCGCGCTCAGGTACCCGGCGTTCTCACCCCTCGGCGAGAACGCCTGAGGGTCGCCCGGCCCTGCGTCCGCGTGCCGCAGGTTCTCGTCTACCCGCCGCCGGACGTTACGGAGCCGTAGGCGTCCCTGGCGGCCTTGCGGGCCTGCGGGCCCGTCCTCGGGTGGAGGAAGAGGAAGCCCACGGCGGCGAGGAGGAGGACGAGCAGGAGTTTGCGGCCCCTGCCGCCGCTGCGCACCCGCTCGCCGCGCACCCGCTTGCTGCCCTCCTGGGCGGCCTCGGCCGCGGCCTCGATCTGCTTGCGCAGCTTGTCGTCGTCCCAGAGCCGGGTGACTATCTCGCCCGGATCTTCGCCCGAGAGCTCGTCCGCTATCTTGCGGGCCGACTCTATAAAGACGCGGATGTTGTCCCTGAGATTGTCGTCGTAGAGTAGGCGCTCGATCACCGGTTTGGCACCGGCGTACACGGTGGCCAACGTCGCCACCGGGATGAGGCGCGAACTCCCGGCCTGCTCCTTTAGTCTCTCCGCCCGGCTCTTTCTCCCAAACACCGCAAACCTCCCTGTAGTTCGGGTCGACCTCTGTTCCACGAATCCTACATCATACCCAACTTCTCGCGCCTTCTACCCGACTTCAGGCGAGGCGCTCCACGCTGACCGTGAGCGCCTCGCCGTCGACGCTCACGCTCTCGCCGCCGACCTGGTCCCCGTCGAGATCCAGCTCCCGCGCCAGCACCTCGCTCCTGAAGTAGTCTCCCCAGCGCCCCCGCAGCAACCCGGACACGCGCGGGCTGCCGGCAAGTCCGACCCTGACGCCCTCTTCTATCTCGAGACCCTTCTCGCGCCTGAGGCTCTGGACCTTGTGGATCAGCTCGCGCACCAGACCTTCGTCTAGAAGCTCCGGATCCAGCGCCGTGGAGACGGCGACCGCGAGGTCGCGATCCCGCTCCAGCGCGTATCCTGACTTGCCCCTCGCCTCTACGAGCAGCTCCTCCGGAGGGAGCGTTATCTCTTGCCCTTCGACCTGCACGGTGACCGGATCCCCGGCCGCGGCCAGGTCCCCGGCCTCTGGCGTGGCCTCAGAGAGCGCCCCGCGTATGCCGGGCACCAGGCGACCGTACTTGGGGCCTACGACGCCGAGGTTGGGCTTGAGATCGTACGAGAGGACGTCCCCGGGCTCCGCGAAGTGGAGCTCCTTGACGTTCAACTCGTCGAGCACGATGTCCCGGAGGCTCAGGACGCCCTCCTCGAAGACCGCGTCGCGGGCGTCTGGCGCCACGACGACCTCCCGCAGCGGCTGGCGGGTCTTGATGGCCGATGCGTTGCGGGCCGCCCGGCCGAGGCCCACGACCCGCCGCGCGGCCGCCATGCGCGAGACCAGATCCTCGCTGGACGGCACCTCGTCCGCGTCGGGCCAGTCCGCGAGGTGCACGCTCTCGGGCGCCTCGCTGTCGACGTTCACGACCAGGTTCTGGTAGATCGCCTCGGCCATAAACGGCGTAAACGGGGCGGTCAGCTTCGCGACGGCGACCAAACACTCGTACAGTGTCGAGTGGGCGGCCTTCTTGTCCAGGTCGTCCTCGCCCTTCCAGAACCGGCGGCGGCTGCGCCTGACGTACCAGTTGGAGAGCTCGTCCACGAAGGAGCCGATGGCCCGGCCGGCGGTCGTTACGTCGTAGGCGTCGAGGCGCTCCGTGACGGTACGGACGGTCTCGTTCAGCCGGCTCAGGGCCCAGCGGTCCATGAGGCTCCGGTCGGCCGGTCTCACGAGATCCCTCGTCGGGTCGAAGCCGTCTATGCGGGCGTAGGTGACGAAGAACGAGTAGGTATTCCAGAGCGTCAGGAGGTATTTCCTGACCGACTCGTCCACCTGGCCCTCGCTAAAGCGGCGGGCGTTGCCGAGGCCAGTGGCGGTGAAGAGCGTCCAGCGCAGGGCGTCGGCGCCCTGCTTGCCGAAGATCTCCCACGGGTCTATGACGTTGCCGAGCGACTTGCTCATCTTCTTGCCCTCGGCGTCGAGGATGTGCCCGAGCACCAGGCACGTCTTGAACGAGGACCTGCCGAAGAGCATGGTCGAGATCGCGAACAGCGAGTAGAACCACCCTCGCGTCTGGTCTACCGCCTCGCAGATGTAGTCCGCCGGGAAGTGGCGCTCGAGTTCTTCCGCGCTGCCCCCGGCGTGCGGGTAGGCCCACTGGGCGAAGGGCATAGATCCGGAGTCGAACCACACGTCGAGGACCTCGGGGACGCGACGCGCCTCCTCGCCGGTCTCGGGGTGGCGGACGACAACGGCGTCTATGTAAGGGCGGTGCAGGTCGTCGGGGACGGAGTCGGGATCCACGGCTATCTCTTTGAGCTCCTCGACGCCGCCGACCACGACGACGTCGCCCGACGCGGTGCGCCAGATGGGGAGCGGCGTGCCCCAGTAACGTTCGCGGCTGAGGGCCCAGTCTATGTTGTTCCTGAGCCAGTCCCCGAAGCGACCCCACTTGATGTGTTCGGGGACCCAGTTCGTGTCCTCGTTCTCCTCCAGCAGCTTGTCGAGGAGGCGCGTCGTGCGGGCGTACCAGGCCTTCTTGGCGTAGTAGAGCAGCATCGAGCCGCAGCGCCAGCAGTGAGGGTAGGCGTGCTCGTAGTCTTCCACGCGGAAGAGCAGGCCACGCTCGCGCAGGTCCTCGATGACCATCGCGTCGGTCTCCTTGACGAACTTTCCGGCGAAGCGCCCCGAACCCTCGTCGAAGGTCCCGTCGGGCCTTACAGGGTGGATGGTGGGCAGGTCGTACTTACGACCGCTGCTCGCGTCGTCCTCGCCGAAGGCCGGCGAGATCTGGACGACCCCCGTCCCCTCGGTCGTCGTGACGTACTCGCCGAGCACCACGGTCCACAGGTTCTCCGGGTCACCGTCCGTGCCAACGCGCACCTCGTCGAAGACGCGCCGGTACCTCCTGCCTTCAAGCTCGCGGCCCTTGACGGTGGAGAGCACGCGGTAGCCGGTCTCGCCCAAGACCTTTTCCAGGAGATCTTCGGCCAGGATCAGGCGCTCCTTGCCGGCTGCGCCGTCGACCTCCGCCACCGCGTAGTCCACGTCCGGGTTGACGGTGACGGCGGCGTTGGGGATCAGGGTCCAAGGCTGCGTGGTCCAGGCGAGCAGGTAGGTACCTTCCTCGTCGGCCAGCGGCATCTTCGCGTAGAGGCTCGGGTCTACGACCGGGTCGGGGTACTGCTGGTAGCCTAAGGCCACTTCGTGGGAGGAGAGGGAGGTCTGATCGCGTGGGCAGTGCGGCCCTACCTTGTAGCCCTCGTAGAGCAGGTCTTTGTCGCGGAGCTCCTTGAGCGCCCACCAGACGCTCTCGATGTAGGAGTTGTCGAGTGTTTCGTACGGGTGGTCCATGTCCACCCAGTAGGCCATGCGGTCGCTCATCTCCCGCCAGTCGGCGACGTAGCGGAAGACGGACTCGCGGCAGAGGCGGTTGAACTCCTCGACGCCGTAGCGCTCGATGTCCGCCTTGCCCGAAAGGCCCAGCTCTTTCTCGACCTGGATCTCGACGGGCAGCCCGTGCGTGTCCCAGCCGCCCTTGCGCTCGACCCGGTAGCCTCGCATGGTCTTGTAGCGTGGGATCAAGTCCTTAAAAGCCCTCGCCAGGACGTGGTGGAAGCCGGGCCTGCCGTTGGCCGTCGGCGGCCCCTCGTAGAAAACGAACGGGTTGTCCTCCGGGCGCTCCTCGACCGACCGCTCGAACGCACCGGTCCTCTCCCAGAGGTCCAGGACCTCCTCCTCCATCGCGGGTAGATCCACCTGCGGTCTGACCTTCTCGAACGCCATATCCACACCTCTCGACGCAAAAACCCCGTCCACTGCCGTAGGGACGACCCACCGGGTCGGCTCTACCTGCAGGGACGGGGCCCGGAAAGCCCTCGCGGTACCACCCCGCTTGCCGAAGCCTCGCGGCCCCTGACCTCTCCACGGGTGCCACTTCACACCCTCGCGCTGTAACGGGCGTACCCGGCCGATCCTACTAACGCCTGAACCAGCCTCCGCTGGCACTTCGCTTTGGGTCGGCGGCTCGGGGAGGATCTTCGGGCCGCGTCCCGCGCCGGGCTTCGCACCACCCCCGGCTCGCTGCGGCGGGATCGCGCGACCCTACTCGTTCCCGTCTTTGCCTTTGTATAAGGGTTTGTAGCCCCAAAGGGCGGGCGTGTCAAGGCTTGTGCCTCGCGGGGAGGGAGTACTACTGGAGGCCCTTCAGGACCATCGTGAGGAATGTCAAGTAAATCAGAGAGCGTGCCAACGGATAGCGTTCTGTAAGGCATCCTTAAGATCCTTGTAATTTTCGTCTCATACACTGGGAGCATGAACGGCCAAGACCAGCCAAACCTCGGACAACGAGTAGACGATGACGGGAGGCTTCGCGTGAGGCGCAGATTTGTCGTGGTTATTCTAGGGCTGATGGCTTTGTCGGCGGCGTGTGGCCCCGCTACCCTTGGCTCTTCCGAGGTGGACGGAGCCACGGAGGAGTCCCACAAACCCACCGTTTCTACGGCGAAAGATCCCACGCTTGTCGTGGGCGACACGGCAACCACCACGGAGGACGGCAACAAGCTGACCGTGCACTCCTACGAGTCACCCCTGTCCTTGGGGGGCTCGAAGCCCGACCCGGGATCCGAGTTCTCGGCCATAGAGGTTGAGGGGTGCGCCAGTCCGACTTCCGGAAGAGACCTTATGCACGTCGGACCGGTTGCCTTCACCCTGCGGATGCAGGACGGCACCCGCGTGATGCCGGAAGTGTTCGCAAACAAGGACGCGGAGGTAGAGGAACCCGCGCTGCAGACCATGGACGCCCCGCCTGGCAAGTGCGACCGAGGTTTCGTCACGTATCAAACAGAGCGCGGCCAGAGCCCCGAATTCGTGGTCTTCGAGGAGCAATTCGTGGGGGACGTGCCGAACATCGTCTGGGAGATACCTGACGAGCGGTAGGAACAGCGGCGGTCGTTCTGGGCACAGGCCTGCGGTCTGGACGTTGCGCAATCCTCTACCTACCCGCCGCTGCGAGAAACAGTTAATGGTTTCGTAAGGTGCTGGCAATGGTTCCTTCAGCTTCGCTGCGTACGATAGACGGGCGATGAACGTGCGGTACACACCAACGCTCCCGCGCTCGGAGCACGATCGGCCCGGTTCGAGGCGCCAAGACGAGCACAGCGGGCGCGTAGGGCCGTGACCGAGCCGACGTTGTTGATCGCGTTCGCCGCCGGGATCGCTTCTTTTGCCTCGCCGTGTATGTTGCCTGTGATGCCGGCCTTTCTGGCGCAGGTGGCAGGCACCTCGCTCGGACGCGCGCAGGAGATCGGCAGGCGCGACCTGCTGGTTGGCGCCGCCCTGTTCGTCGCCGGCTTCTCGGTCGTCTTCGCCGTCCTGGGCGCGGCTCTGAGCGCGGCGCTGGCTGGGGTTGCGGCGGAGACGCTCGCGTGGCTCTCGCGGCTGGCGGGAGCGGTGATCATCGCCCTCGGCCTGCACATGATGGGATTGCTCCGGCTGCCCTTCCTGGATCGGTCGTACCAGGCGAAATCGGCGGCAAGCCCCTCCGAGCGCCTCGCACCGTTGCTGTTCGGCGCCTCGTTCGCGGTGGCCTGGACGCCCTGCGTGGGCCCGGTGCTCGGCAGCACGCTCGCCCTGGCGACCGCCCAGCCGGCGTCGGCTTTTCCGCTGCTCCTCGCCTACGCGGCGGGGCTGGGGGCCCCCTTCCTGCTCGTCGGGCTGTTTCCTATGCGGGGGCTCGCCTTCGTCGGGCGGCACGGTCGTCTGGCGGCGCGCCTGCACGTGGCCTTCGGGGCTTTGCTCGTCGCAATGGGCGTGCTCGTGTTCACCGGCACGCTGGACCTGCTCGCCAACTTCGAGATCCTGACCGAGGTGCTGACATGAGATCCGTAACCCCAAGACCCTTGCTGCTCGTGATCGCCGTGGCGCTGATCGTCGGCGCCATCGCGGCCGTCGAGGCCCGCCTCGGCGCGAGCGGACCGGTCGACGCCCAAGCCCCGGCACCCGCCGCCGAAAACAGCGAAAGGACGCCCACAGCGAACCGGGCAAGCTCCTCCGAATCGGACCCCGACCGGCAGGACGGCTCGTCCTCGGCCTCCTATAGGCGGACGGCTCCCGAGAAGGTTGGCGCTGCGGGTACGGAGGAGCGGATCGAACGCAAGGAGGCGGAGTATGCGCGGGCGGAGGAGATCTCGGCCCCCACCGGCTTTATCAACGCCGCAGGCGTCTCGCTCGACGAGGCCAGGGGCGAGAAGGTCGTCCTCGTCGATTTCTGGACCTACACCTGCTACAACTGCCAGAACACCCAGCCCTACCTCAACGCCTGGCACGAGGAGTACTCGGACGACGGGTTGCTCGTCGTCGGGGTTCACACGCCCGAGTTCGGCTTCGAGCGGGATCGCGAGAACGTCGAGGCGGCCGTCGCGGAGGCCGGCATAGAGTACCCGGTCGTCCTCGACAACGGCTACGCGACCTGGAACGCCTACGACAACCGCTACTGGCCGGCTATGTACCTCGTCGACGCCGATGGGTTTGTCCGGTACAAGCACTTCGGCGAGGGCGCCTACGGGCAGACGGAGGCCAAGATCCGGGAGCTACTCGCCGAGAAGAACGGGACCCCGAGCTGAGCACGACGGCGACGATGCCCGGAGCAAGGAGCGGTTGGGCCCATGAAGCCCCGGTATAATCCGCAGAGGCGTGAGAGAGAGATGGCTCCGGTGGCAAAGATCCTGGTCGTAGACGACGAGCCGAACATCCGGGAGGTCGTTGGCCTCTACCTGCGGCGTGACGGGCACGCCGTTATCTCCGCCGCCGACGGCGAAGAGGCCCTGGAGAGCTTCCGGCGCGACCGGCCGGACCTCGTGGTGCTTGACCTCATGCTGCCCAAGGTGAGCGGGCTCGAGGTGTTCCGGCGCATCCAGGCGGAGCGGAGGGTACCCCTGATCATGCTGACAGCCAGGGGCGAGGAGGAGGACAGGATCGTCGGCCTCGGCCTCGGCGCCGACGACTACGTGGTCAAGCCCTTCTCCCCGCGCGAGCTGGCGGCCAGGGTCGCGGCGGTACTGCGGCGGACGGAGGAGAAGGTGCAGCCCTCGGACGACGGCGTGCTCGTCCTCGGAGACCTGAGCATAGACCCGGCCACGCGCGAGGTGAGCGTTGGCGGCGAACCCGTGGCGCTGACGGCCAGGGAGTTCGACCTGCTGCATCACATGGCATCCTCGCCTAGGCGAGTTTTCACCAGGGACCAGCTCATGGAGGCGGTCTGGGGCTACGCGTTCTCAGCGGACACCAGCACGGTCACGGTCCACGTGCGCCGCCTGCGAGAGAAGCTCGAGCCCGATCCCGCCAACCCCCGCTACCTGCAGACGGTCTGGGGCATCGGCTACCGGTTCGGCGGGTAGTGGCCGCCGCGCGGACCGTGGGCATCGCGCTGCTCTTCTTCGCGGGCGCGCTGGCGACGACGCTCCTCTTTGCCACGACCCTGCTGGGCGTGCCGCGCGCGGACCTGCCTGGGGTTTTCTTGCTGCTGCTGGGCTCCGGCGGTGCGGTTGGGATAGCGGCGCTTCTCCTGCTGCGCCCGGCCGTGCTCGCGCGCCTCGGGGGCGTGCGAGGGTACCTCGTGGGCGCCGGGCTCGTATGCAGCCTCCTGCTACTCGGGATGGTGCTCGCCGGCGCGCGGACGATGTTTATCTCCGCGCACGACCGCTCCCTGCTGCTGACGATGCTGCTCTTCGCCTCCCTTCTGGGGGTGGGTTTCAGCCTGTACGGGGCGGCGCCGCTGGCCCGGCGCGTCGAGCAGCTGCGGGGCGGGACGGCCCGGCTCGCGGACGGGGACCTCGACGCCGAGGTCCCGGTGGAGGGCAGCGACGAACTCTCCGAGCTGGCCGAAGACTTCAACCGCATGGCGCGCACCCTGGCGGAGGCGTCGGCACGCGAGAAGGAGTCCGAGAGCGCCAGGCGGGATCTCATAGCCGCCGTCTCCCACGACCTCAGGACGCCGCTGTCCTCGGCGCGCGCACTCGTAGAAGCCGTGGCCGACGATGTCGTCGAGGATCCGGAGACGCGGGCCCGCTACCTCGCCGCGGCCCGTAGCGAGCTCGAGAAGCTCGGGATGCTGGTTGA
This sequence comes from uncultured Rubrobacteraceae bacterium, assembly GCA_963800975.1. Taxonomy (GTDB): domain Bacteria; phylum Actinomycetota; class Rubrobacteria; order Rubrobacterales; family Rubrobacteraceae; genus JALYGY01. Next base: position 308,136 of record CAWDDB010000013.1, read on the forward strand.
CGACCTCTTCGAGCTCTCCCGGATCGACTCTGGCGCGTTGCGTCTCGAGCTGGAGGAGGCGTCCTTGCGGGATCTGATCTCCGACACCCTGTCCGGCTTCAGGCATCGGGCCGAGAGCAAGGGCGTGCGGCTCGTCGGGGAGGTGGCCGACGGCACGGACCCCGTGCTCGCGAACCCGCCTAAGCTGCAGCGGGTGCTCTACAACCTGGTGAGCAACGCCCTCAGGCACACGCCCACGCACGGCGAGATCTTACTGCGTGCCGAGCCGGCGGACGGCGTGGTGCGTGTCGAGGTATCCGACACGGGCGAAGGAATAGCACCGGACGATCTGCCCCGCGTGTTCGACCGCGCCTTCAGGGGGGAGAGGGCCAGGACCCGCACCGAAACGGTCGGCGCGGGGCTGGGGCTGGCGATCGCCCGCGGCCTGATCGAGGCGCACGGGGGCGAGATCAGGGTCGAGAGCCGCCAGGGCCACGGATCGCGGTTTTCGTTCACGCTGCTCCGCGCCTAGCGGTGACGGGCTGGAAGGCGTGATCCGGCCCACGTCCCACCGACGTATTTTGTTTGAAAGTTAATCTCGAGTTCATTCTTTGTTTATGGATGAGCGGTAGGGTTAACAGGTGAGCGACAGGAACAGCGGAGGTTTCGATCCCATGGGTAACAGGTTGAAGGCAGGGATAGCGGGTATAGTCGGGGCCATCCTCGCGTTCGGCGTCGCCGAGCTGGTCCACGGCCTTTACTCCTCGGTGCCTTCGGTGTTCGTGGCCCTGGTCCAGGGGATCATCGAGTACACGCCGGGCGAGCTGGTAACGAGGGGTATCGAGCTCCTTGGCCAGGCGGACATCCCGATCCTGATCGCGAGCACGGTGGTAGGCGCGCTGGTCTTCGCGGCACTCCTGGCAAACCTGGCCGTGGGCCGTCCCCTCCTGGCCTTGGTCGGGGTTGTCGTGCTGGCGGCGATCGGCATCGTAGCCTCGCTCGCCGAGCCTCTCGTGGAACCCGTCCCCACGGTCATCACCATAATCGGGGCGCTTGCGCTCGGCGTCGCGGTGACCGAGGGCTTGCTGAGGGTCTCCGGATTGCGGGCACCGGCCGACGCGCAGGCCGCGGCGCCCCCGGCGGCGCCCGGGGACTCGTCCCCGGCCGTGCGCTCGAGGGAGGCCTACTCCTCCGAAGGGACCACCGTCGGACGCGGGAGCTTCCTGCTGCTCGGCGGCGGCGCGGCGGTGGCCGGATTGGCGGCGCTTGGGGTCGGGCGGATGCTGTCCGGTCGGAGCGCCCAGGCGGCCACCGATCCGGAGCCCCTGAACCTCCCAGAATCTCCCTCCAAGGCTTCGCAGGGCGAGGGGGACGGCGCGCAGAGTGCCGCCAAGCACGAGACGCTCCCGCCGCCGCCCGAGGACGCGTCGATTGACGTGCCGGGAATGCCCGACCTCATCACGCCGGCCAGCAGCTTCTACCTCATCGATACGGCCCTCACCTCGCCCCGCATAGACGTCAACACGTGGAAGCTTTCGGTCAAGGGCGCGGTGGACAACCCGGTCGAGTTCTCCTACAAGGACCTCCTCGGCATGAACACCCGCGAGGCGGACATAACCCTCTCTTGCGTCTCGAACCAGGTCGGGGGAGGGTTGATATCGAACGGGCGCTGGACGGGCGTTCTGCTCTCCGACGTGTTGTCCGAAGCGGGCGTTAGCCGGGACAAGATCACGCGCGCCTCCGAGCAGCTGGTGGGCCGCAGCGTGGATGGCTTTACCACGGGCTTTAGAACGGAGATAGCGCTGGACGGCCGCGAGGCGCTGGTCGCCTTCGGCCTGAACGACAGCGAGCTGCCCCTCAAACATGGCTATCCGGTCAGACTGGTCGTACCGGGCCTATACGGCTACATCTCGGCAACCAAGTGGATTACGGAGATAGAGCTGACCGACTGGGATTTCAACGCCTACTGGATCCAGCGTACCTGGACGAAGGAGGGCCCGGTCAAGACCCAGTCCCGCATCGATACCGTCGAGGATGGCGGGAACGTCTCCGCCGGCAAGGTCCCGATAGGCGGCGTCGCCTGGGCACCCCAGCGCGGCATCGAGCGCGTCGAGGTCTCTACCGACGGTGGCGAGAGCTGGAACGAGGCCAGATTGGCGGCCAGCCTGGACGCCGTGGATACCTGGCGCCAGTACGTCTACGAGTGGGACGCCAGACCCGGCGAATATACGCTGCAGGTGCGCGCCACCGACGGAGAGGGCGTAACCCAGACCGCTAAGGAGCGGCCGCCTCACGGCGCGCCTACTCGCGCCGGCGGCACCGACGGCGCCACCGGCTACGACACCATAGACGTCACGGTGGCCTGAGAAAAGAGGCGCTCGCATACCGTATACTGCAGCCTCAACGTCAGGCTTCGTACGCGATCCGAAACAGAATCGGGCATCGTGTAACCAAAGTGTTTCCCTTACGTAACGGTTTCGTTACGTGGCGGCAAGCCCACCGTAACAGAGTAACTGTAGTATTCAGATTAAACCGAGCCCCGGCCGATGGGACCATTTCCCCCCTCCAGATTCCATCGGTCGGGCTGGTGTTTTTCTGGCCTCTTGTGTCAAGCGCCCGATCTCCTGCCTCGTCCTATAATCCTGTTCCTTCATGAGGGTAGATGAGCTCCACGACTTCGACCTGTCGCCCGCGGAGGCGCGGCGCCTGCAGGGGCAGCTGGCGTCGCGGGTGGTGAAGGGCCCGGCCCTGGATCTCGGATCGGTGCGCCACGTAGCCGGGGCCGACGTCTCGACGCAGGAAGAACGGGCCTTCGCCACGGTCGTCGTGCTCGACTTCCCTGGGCTCGAGGTCGTGGAGGTGGCGGGATTCGAGGCACCGCTAGGGTTTCCTTACGTGCCGGGTCTCCTGGCGTTCCGCGAGATACCCTCGGTCGTCGGCGCGCTAAGAGAGGTACAGGCTTCTTTCGACGCCCTGATCCTTGACGCCCAGGGGCTCGCGCACCCGCGCCGGATGGGGCTGGCGTCGCACGTCGGCCTCTTCCTGGACGTGCCTACCGTCGGCTGCGCCAAGACCGTGCTCGTAGGCGAGTTCGAGGAGCCCGGCCCGGGGAAAGGCGAAGCCACGGACATGGTGCATCGTGGAGAGGTGGTCGGGCGGGCCGTGCGAACCAGAGAGAGGGTCTCGCCGGTGTACGTCTCGGTGGGAAACCGCATAGATCTGCAGAGCTCGGTGGAGCTGGTGCTCGCATGCTGCCCGAAATACCGATTGCCCGAGACCACACGCCAGGCCCACAAAGCGGCCAATCAGCTACGTCTCGCGGAGGGCCGCGGGGCGTAGCCCGCCCCAGGTGGCAGCGCGAAGGAGCAAATGTTACCGTACGCGGTGACGCGGATATTCATCCGGCTGGGGTTAGAAGGGAGCTTAAAGCATGGCAAGGCGGAGCATTCGGATAAGCCGTCGTGACTTTCTCAAGCTGAGCGGCGCCGGGCTGGCCGGCGCGACCTTGCTCGGGGTGGCCGGCTGCGGCGGGGGCGAGACCATCCAGGGCGGTGGTGAGGCCGGAGGCGGTGGGGCCGGCGGCACCACGTTCATCTTCGGCCGCGGGTCGGATTCAACGTCGCTGGATCCGATAAACACGACCGAGGGCGAGTCGTTGCGGGTTACGCGCCAGATCTTCGACGGTCTGCTCGACTTCGCGCCCGAGAGCACCGACCTCATCCCGGCGCTCGCGACCGAGATCCCCGAGCCAGAAGACGGCGGCCGCTCCTACACCTTCAAGCTCAGGGAAGGCGTCAAGTTCCACGACGGCGCCCCCTTCAACGCCGAGGCCGTCAAGTTCAACTTCGACCGCTGGCGCGACTCGAAGAACCCCTACCACAAGGGTGGTGGCGGCCAGAGCGAGAACTTCGCCTACTACGTCGGCCAGTTCGGGGGCTTCGACGGCGACTCCATCATCACCGGCGTCGAGGTCGTGGACGATTACACGGTAACGATCAGCCTCAAGCAGCCGCAGGGGCCCTTCCTCAAGAACGTCGCCATGAGCCCGTTCGCGATGGCATCTCCCAAGGCCCTGGAAGAGGACGTCGAGGCCTTCTGGCAGAACCCTGTCGGCACGGGTCCCTTCAAGTTCGTGGAGTGGAACAGGGGCTCGACCGTCGAGCTCGAGGCCAACGAGGAGTGGTGGGGCACCGACGTGCCCGAGAGCGAGGGCGGGAGCGGCCCGAAGATCAAGAAGGTCACGATCCGCTCCATCCCGGACAACACCTCCAGGGTTGCGGCGCTCTCCGGCGGCGAGCTCTCCGCGGCCGACGGCCTCACCCCCGACGACGTCCCCACCGTCAAGCAGTCGGGCCTCAAGGTGGAGTACAGGCCGCCGCTCACCGTCGGGTACCTGGCGATGAACACCCAGAAGGAGCCCTTCAACGACGTCAACGTCAGGCGGGCGATCAACCACGCCATAGACATGGACAAGATCGTGCAGGCCTTCTTCGGCGACACGGGGCAGGTCGCCACGACCTACATGCCGCCCACCGTGCCGTTCTGGAACAGCAGCATCGAGCGCTACCCGTTCGACCCGGACGAGGCACGCCGGCTCCTCGAAGAAGCCGGCGCCGAGAACCTGGAGACCGACCTCTGGTACATGCCGATCCCGAGGCCGTACATGCCCGACGGCAAGGGCATAGCCCAGGCGATGCAGCAGGACCTCAACGAGGTCGGCGTGAACGCCAAGCTCGTGACCTACGAGTGGGGCACCTACCTGCAGAGGACGGGCTCGGGCGACCACTCCATGGCCCTGCTCGGGTGGACCGGCGACAACGGCGACGCGGACAACTTCCTGAACGTGCTCCTTGGCAGCGCGAGCGCGACCGACCCACGAACGCCCTCAACATCGCCTACTACAAGAACCCGGAGGTGGACGAGCTGCTGCAGCAGGGCCAGTCCACCATAGACGAGGGCGAGCGCGAGCAGGCCTACATGCAGGCCCAGGAGCTCCTCGTCGAGGACGCCCCGTGGGTCCCGATCGCCTACGCCAAGCCGCCGCTGGGCTTCCAGCAGAACGTGCAGGGCTACCAGGCGAGCCCGACCGGCGGCGAGGCGTTCAACACCGTCGACTTCTCCGGCGGCGGCGGAGCGTAGGACCGGTAGGCGCCGTAGCCAAGGAGGTTTTGGGCTCTGGCTGAGTACATCGGGCGCAGGGTGTTGCAGATCATCCCGGTGCTGCTCGGGGTGTCCATCGTGGTGTTCTTCATGGTGCGGGCCATCCCCGGCGACCCCGCGCAACTGCTGCTCGGGCAGCAGGCGACCCAGGAGCAGGTCCAGCAGGTCAGGCAGAGCATGGGGCTCGACAAGCCCGTCATCGTGCAGTACGGGATCTTCCTCACCGACGCCCTGAGGGGGGACCTGGGCGATTCCATCGTCAGCGGCCGGCCGGTCACCACCGAGCTGCTCGAGCGGTTCCCCGCCACGCTGGAGCTAACGATGGCCGCCATGCTCGTCGCCATCCTCGTCGGGGTGCCCGTGGGCGTGATCTCCGCCGTAAAGCAGTACTCGTGGCTGGACAAGACCACCTCCGTCTTCGCGCTCACCGGGATAAGCATGCCCATCTTCTGGCTCGCGATGATCCTTATAGTCATCTTCTTCGTGAACCTGGGGTGGCTGCCTTTCCCGGGGCGTCTCGGCGTCGGCTACGCTGTCAGCTCGGTAACGGGGCTCCTGCTCGTGGACTCGTTGCTCACGGGCAACTTCGCGGCCTTCTGGGACGGGCTCTTGCACCTGATCATGCCTGCCATAGCCCTCGGCACCATACCGATGGCGATCATCATGCGCATGACCCGCTCCAGCATGCTCGAGGTCATGGGCGAGGACTACGTGCGAACGGCCCGCGCCAAGGGGGTCATCCCCTGGCGAGTGATCTTCAAGCACGCCCTCAGGAACGCGATGCTGCCCACCGTGACGGTCATCGGTCTGCAGGTCGGGCTCCTTCTGGGCGGGGCGGTGATCACCGAGACGATCTTCTCCTGGCCGGGGATCGGCCAGATCGCCTACCAGTCCATCTACCAGCGCGACTACGCGATGGTGCAGGGCGTCGTCCTGTACGGGGCGGCGCTGTTCGTGCTCGTGAACCTGCTCGTGGACGTGCTCTACGCGGTCCTCGACCCGAGGGTGAGGTTCTGAGGTGGCCGAGGCTCAGGTACAACACGACGCGGCGGTAGCCCCCGGCGTCGAGACGCGCAGCCGCAGGCAGGACTTCCAGCGGATCTTCTTCTCCAACCGCCTCGCCCTCTTCGGGACGGCCGTGATGAGCGGCTTCGTAATCCTGGCCATCTTCGCCCCCATAATCGCTCCCTACGATCCGCTGCAGCAGAACCTCGCGCAGAAGTTCGCCTCGCCCAGCTGGGCGCACCCATTCGGGCAGGACGAGCTGGGCCGGGACATCCTCTCGCGCGTGATCTACGGCGCCAGGATCTCGCTGACGGCCGGCCTCGCCGCCGTCGCCATCGCGACCAGCGTAGGGACAATCGTGGGAGTGGTAGCAGGGTACGCCGGCCGCTGGCCCGACTCCGTGCTGATGCGCGTCATGGACGTGATCCTGGCCTTCCCGAGCATCCTCCTCGCCATCGTGGTCGTCTCCGTGCTCGGGCCGAGCCTGACCAACGCGATGCTCGCGATCGGCATCGTGTTCATACCGCAGATAGCGCGGGTGGTGCGCTCGGCGGTGATAACCGTGCGCGAGCGCGATTACATCGAGGCCGAACGCGCCCTCGGGGCGGGGAACGCCCAGATAGTCTTCTCCGGCGTCCTCCCGAACAGCATGGCGCCCCTGATCGTGCAGGCCACCCTTACCCTGGCGACCGCCATCCTTGACGTGGCCGCCCTATCTTTCCTTGGCCTGGGTGCCCGCGCGCCCACCCCCGAGTGGGGCGCGATGCTCACCGACGCATTCCGCTCCGGCTACGGCGTCTTCGTGCAGGGACAGCACGCGATCATCTTCCCCGGGCTGGCCATCGCCTTCTCCGTTCTCGCCGTGAACTTTATCGGCGACGGCCTGCGCGACGCCCTGGACCCGCGCCGCAGGGGGTAGAAGCGCGGTTCGCCAACCGCCCTTGCTCGGGCCGAAGACATGCGTCGTCGCTGCTTGCCGAGCTGTCGAGTTAAAAGGTATGATTACGCCCCGTGGATGAGAAGCCTTTCGAGTCGTGGACGCGTGCGGGAGGTAGCGGCGAGGTCTACCGCAGGTCGAAGGCCAGGCGGAGGCTTGGCCGCGGCACGCTCGCGCTGCTTGGGTTGGCCCTGATTCTGCTCTCCGTCGGCTGGGTCGTGGCCGACGTTCAGGAGGTTGGGAACGCTGGGGCCGCGGCGCCCCCGATGCCGAAGAGCGAGAGGCTCAAGCTCTCCGTGCCCAGGCTCGAACGGGTGCACGACATACCCGTCTACACGGGCGAGGCCGACGACAAGGGGAAGCTGGCCGCAGGAGCGCTCCACCTCAAGGACACCGGGTTCCCGTGGCAGGAGGGGTCCAACGTCTACATCGCCGGTCACCGCCTCGGCTACCCCGGGACGAAGAGCTGGCTGGTCTTCTGGCGCCTGAACAAGCTGGAGCGCGGCAACAAGGTGGTGCTGGAGGACTCCGAGGGCCGCAGGTACGAGTACGAGGTCTTCGACAGGGATATCGTCCAGCCGGACGAAGCCTCCGTAAAGAAGCCAATGAAGGGCAAGAGCATCGTCACCCTGCAGACCTGCACCCTCCCGGACTACAAGGAACGCCTGGTCGTCTACGCCGAGCGCGTACCGAATACCTAGCACGCCACCTCCCTACGGTCGGCGGCTTGTCAGCACGCTCCGGCTTGCAGCCTCCGCTTCTCAGCACGCATCGGGCCTGCTCCGCAGACCCTCGCTTGTCAGCTTCTTAGACAACTAGCCTTTTGTTGTAGATAGTTGGTCAGCCAGATATTGACGTTCGGGCCTGGGACGGTTTCGTGGACATCGCAGGACGTAACGGCGACGGCCCTTCTGCCGAGCGTGCTGCTAGCGCGGTTTCCGCGCTAGCAACGAGTACATGAGCGGCAGGGCCGGCGTGCCTTCGGGCAGGCGGTAGGTGTCGAAGCCGGATTTTTCGAGGAAGGGCCAGCGGGGGAACAGGGTGTAGTCGTGCTCGTGCAGGGACCCAACGATTAGCCCGGCTTCGGCGACCGCGCTGACGACATCGCCGAGGGTGTGGTTCCACTCGTAGGTCTTGTTGTGCTCCGTCTCGGCTTCGAAGTCCGCGTAGGTGCCGGGCTCGTCCCACACCTCGGGCTCCTCGTGATGGAAGTAGTCGTGGGCGAGGGTAAGGTCGTCGTCGCCGAAGACCCACGTGAACGGGTGAAACTCGGCGAGGTACAGGAAGCCGCCCGGCCTGAGGAGCCCGGCGACCACCCCGGCCCAGCGGCGAATGTCCGGTAGCCAGTTGATCGCCCCGAACCCGGTGTAGACCACGTCGAAGGTACGGCCGCCGAGGGCGTCTGCCGCCTCGTACACGTCCGACTGGACGAACTCGGCTTCCAGGCCAAGATCCGCCGCCAACCTGCTCGCTTGCTCGACCGCCGGAGCCGAGAAATCCAGCCCCACCACCCTGGCGCCCAGCCGAGCCCAGCTCAGGGTGTCGATCCCGAAGTGGCATTGGAGGTGCACCAGGTCCTTGCCCGTTACGTCCCCGACCTCGGCGATCTCGAATGGCCGCAGGCGTTCGTCCCCGGCCTTGAAGGAGGCCACGTCGTAGAACTCGCCCTCGGCGTGGATCGGCACCCGCTCGTCCCAGCTCGCCCGGTTGGTGTCCAGGTACTCGTCCCGCCAGTCGTTCATGTCTCACCCAACATTGGTGGAGGCCGCCAGGAACCCGCGCTCAAGAAGGGTCCCTGTGAGGACCTTTGTAGAGGTAGCGTGCCTCTACCTCCTGGTAGTTGCCGCACTCGTGGCAGGTGAAGGAGCGAACCTTGCGCGTGCTGAAGGCGGGGACGATGGTCGTCTTGTTGAAGTCGAAGACGTAGCCGCACTCCTCGCACTTCTGTCGGAAGGTGACGACGGTGCCCCGCTCGTCCACGATCTCACCGCCCGTCATCTCTATCGCCATGCTGTTGTTCCTCCACACCAGTCGCGGCGTCCACCGAAATTGTACTCGAAAGGCGTCAGGCACATGTAAAGCCAACTAAGCATTATGACTTATGGTATCGTATATTGTACCAACAAACGGAGAGGCGGGTACCGCGATTGCGGATCTCTCAGAAGTTCGAGCAGCTGTGTGAAACGTATCGGCGTCCCGACGGGACCCGGTGGAACGGTCAGCAGCTCCAGGACGCGACGGGAGGGGTCGTGACCCGCTCCTACGTGAGCATGATGCGCAAAGGAAGGATCGAGAACCCGGGCTTCGACAAGCTCAGGGCGATAGCCAAGGCTATGGGTTTCCCGCCCGAGTCGTGGTTCGAGGAATCGGACGAGATCGGGAACGCCGCGCGCATCGGGCCGCGGGTGGGCGAGAGGGACGTGGCGGGGAGGCTGAACCATCTCTTCGCGGTCGTCAAGAACGAACGCACGGGCGCATCATACTCCAGCGCCGATGTGGCCCGCATGAGCCTCGGCGACCTCACGGTGGACGAGATCGAGGGGATCAGGTCCGGCGCGCTCGAGAACCCCACGATCAGCCAGGTCGTCGCCCTGGCGCAGGCGTTCGGCGTCCACCCGACCTACTTCTTCGACGCGGGCACGAGACCGGCTCTGCTCGGAGAGCAGGAGATGAACGCGCTGGCCGACGACAAGTCGAGGGAGATCCTCAACATGAGCCTGGACCTCTCGGACCGCGAGAAGGACATGGTGCTCGACATGATCCATCATCTCGGCGATCTGCACGATCTGCGTTAGGCCAGGCCATCCGCCGCACCCAACCCCCAATGCCCCCGACGTCCAGCGCTTCTCCTGGGCAAGTTTTCTAGACCTGTGTACAGTAAATTTGACGCAATGCCGATAATCGCGTGGAGCGTCGGCATGACCCTGGAGGGTTGTCTTGGCAGGCGGAGGTAGGCAGGGGGTGTCTCGGTCGGGGCCGTGGGGATGAGCGGGCCTTACGCGATCCTCTGGCTCCTGGTCGAGAGGGAGAGCCGGCGGGCCGAGGTTGCGGAGGAGAGGTACGCTTTCCTCAACGAGGCAAACGCCGTTCTCGCCGCTGCTTCGGACGGCTTCTCGGCGGTCGCCTCCGCCGCCCGGCTCGCGGTACCAACCCTGGCCGACTCGTGTTTCGTGGACCTGATCGAGGGCGGTGCGCCGGGGCGGCGGATCAGGAGGCTCGTCGTGGCCCGATCTGGGGGCACCGGAGGGCTACGAGAATTCGAGACTCGCTACCCGTTACGAGCAGAAGCCGCGCACGGCACGCCCAGGGTGCTGCGCACCGGCCAGCCGGAGCTGATCCCGGAGGTGCCCAATGGGCTACTTCCGAGCCTGGCCGGCGGGGAGGGACCCCTGACCGACCTCGCCCCCGCTTCCTACCTGTGCGTGCCGCTGCAGGCGGGCCTGCGCCTGATCGGCGCGATAGGTCTGGTCTCTTCGAAAGCGCGCCGCGGGCGCCACGGGCCGGAGGACCTGGCGCTCATCCAGTGCCTCGCCCGCTGCACCGCCCTCGTCGCCGTCGGCCTGCTGGGGCAGGCCCGTGATCCCCGGCTCGGGAGGACGTCCGGCGAGGGGATAGCCCGGCGGGACGTCCCGGCGATATTCGACGGGGAGCCAGCCCTGACGCCACGCCAGCTGGAGGTCTTGCGGCTGCTCGACAGCGGCTTGCGCGTGCGGCACATAACCTCGGAGCTGAGGCTCTCTGAGCCCACGGTACGCACCCACGTCAGGGCTATCCTGCGGGCGTTCGGCGCGCGCTCCCAGCTCGAAGCCCTGCACAAGGCGCGCACCCTTGGTTTCGTCGAGGGAACCGGCCGGAGCAGGGCAAGAGATCTCCCGAGGTGAGGAGGGCTACTTCTTTAGCTCCTGCTTGGCTACGGACGCGCGGTGGACCTCATCGGGACCGTCGGCGAGGCGCAGGGTCCGAGACTGGGCCCAGAAGTAGGCGAGGGGGAAGTCGTCGGAGACGCCGGCTCCTCCGTGCGCCTGTATAGCCCGGTCCAGCACGCGCAGGGCAACGTTGGGGGCCACGACCTTGATCATGGCGATCTCTGCCCTGGCCTCCTTGCTGCCGACCGTGTCCATCATGTGGGCCGCCTTCAGCGTCAGGAGCCTCGCCTGCTCTATCTCGATCCTGGAGTCGGCGATCCACTCCATCACGACGCCCTGCTCGGCGAGAGGTTTGCCGAACACCTCGCGCTCCTTGACCCGCTCGCGCATCAGCTCCAGGGCCCGCTCCGCGACCCCGACCAGGCGCATGCAGTGGTGGATGCGGCCGGGCCCGAGGCGGCCCTGGGCTATGGCGAAACCCTTGCCCTCGCCCCAGATCATGTTCGAGGCAGGGACGCGGGCATCGTCGAAGGAGATCTCCGCGTGGCCGTGCGGGGCGTCGTCGTAGCCGAAGACGGGGAGGGTACGCTCTATCTCGACGCCTGGCATGTCGAGGGGGACCAGGATCATGGATTGCTGCTCGAGGCGGGGCGCGGACGGGTCCGTCTTGCCCATAACGATGGCCACCTCGCAGCGCGGGTCGCCCGCCCCCGTCGACCACCACTTGCGCCCGTTTACGACGTAATCCTCCCCATCGCGCTCGATGCGCGCCCTGATGTTGGTCGCGTCCGAGGACGCCACGTCAGGCTCGGTCATCGCGAAGCAAGAGCGGATCTCGCCCCGCAGCAGCGGCTCGAGCCAGCGCTCCTTCTGCTCGGCCGTCCCGTAGCGCACCAGGACCTCCATGTTGCCCGTGTCGGGCGCGTTGCAGTTGAAGACCTCTGGCGCTATGGGAGAGCGGCCCATCACCTCGCACAGCGGCGCGTACTCCAGGTTCGTCAGGCCCGCGCCGTACTCCGACTCTGGCAAGAAGAGGTTCCAGAGGTTCCGATCCCTCGCCTCGGCTTTGAGGTCGTCCATGATCCGGGGCACCGTCCAGCGGCTCTCGGCCGCCCCGAGCTGCTCCTCGAACACCTTCTCGTTCGGGTAGACGAACTCGTCCATAAACGCCTCGAGCCGCGCCCGCAGCTCCAGGACCTTCTCGGAGTAGTCGAAGTTCAAGTGGAGCCCTCCCGGCGTAGCGAAAACCTGACTTGCCCTCTCCCGAGGTCGGATTCTGGCACGGCGGCCGGGTGGCCGCAAGCGGTCAATCTGCCAGGCCGAGCACCCCGACCAGGTCCTCCAGCTCCCGCAGGGTCCCATCGTCGAGGGCGCGGCGCGGGGAAGCGGACGTGGGAGGAAGAGACGACGCCGCGCAGCTTCAGGATCTCCTTGCGGATTCCGACGCCCCCGACGCCGAGCTGGGCCTCGAAGCGTATCAGGGGCAGGTAGTGGAAGAAGTATTCCTGCGCCTCCCTTTCCTCGCCGGCGGCGAAAAGCCGGTAGGTCTCGACCAGGACGTGAGGGTAGGCGAAGCCGGTCATGACGCCAACGGCGCCGCGCTTCAGCTCCTCGTAGAAGTACATCCCGCCGAGGCCGCCGAAGACGCCGGGATCGGAGCCCGCGCTCCGCAGCAGGGCCGAGATCTTTATCGTCGTCGGCGCCTCTTCCAGCTTTACGTAGCGGCAGCCCTCGATCTCGTCCACCAGCCTGGCCATAAACGGGGCGGGCATGACGACGCCCGTGTTTACGGGCTCGTCTTGCACGACGACCGGCACCGAGACGGCTTCCGCGACCCGCTCGTAGTGCTCGAAGACGAGGTCGAGGCTCTTCTGGTTGTTGGGCGGGGCGACCATCACGGCCTCCGCGCCCGCCTCCTCCGCCTCGAGGGCGCGATCCGCGGCCACCTTCGTGGCGACCGCCGAGCAGCCGACGACGACCGGAACCCTTCCGCCTACGGCGGCGAGGTACCGCTGCGCCACCGCCCTGCGCTCGGCGTCCGAGAGCTTGTGGGCCTCGCCCATGATCCCGAGTATCGTCACGCCCTGGACGCCCGAGTCGACGTAGAAATCGGAGAGAGAATCGATGCTCTCCTCGTCCAGCGTCCCGTCGTCCTTGAAGGGGGTGAGCGCTATCGTGCAGACGCCGTGCAAAGTCTCCATGGCCCTCCCTCTCCTAACGGCCGCCCGAAGTCCAGGGCGCCAAACCGGTAGTATATAGGCCGTCCGGAGGGCGCCGCTATGACCGGCCGCGCGAAGAGGGAGGGCTCACGGGTGTTCGATTTCGCGATAGTAGGCGGGGGAATCGTCGGTCTCTCGACGGCAAGGGCATTGCTTACTCGTTACCCCGGGGCCGGGGTCGTCGTGCTGGAGAAAGAGGACGACATCGCGCGGCACCAGACGGGCCGGAACAGCGGTGTAATCCACAGCGGCGTCTACTACAAACCGGGAAGCCTCAAGGCCAGGTACTCCAGGGAGGGGGGCGCGGAGCTCGTCGAGTTCTGCCGCGAGCACCGTGTGGCGCACGAGATCTGCGGCAAGGTCATCGTCGCGACGGAGCCAGAGGAGCTACCGCTCCTGGACAACCTGCACGACCGCGGCCTGGAAAACGGGCTCGCGGTCGAGAAGGTGGGCCCCGGAGGGCTAGAGGAGCTAGAACCAAACGCCACCGGCCTCGCGGCGCTGCACGTGCCGAGCGCTGGCATCGTGGACTACGTCGGGGTCGCGCGGGCGCTGGCCAGGACGGTCGAGGAGCTCGGGGGAGAGCTGATCACGGGCGCCCGGGTCGAGGAGATCTCGGAGCACGGTGACGGGGTGAAGGTTATCGCCTCAGGCAACGACCTGAACGCGAGGACGCTCGTCAACTGCGCTGGCCTGTACAGCGACCGCGTGGCCGAGATGTGCGGGGTGGAGCCCGGAGCGAAGATCGTGCCTTTCCGCGGCGAGTACTACGAGCTCGCGCCGCGGAAGCGAGGCCTGATCCGCAACCTCATCTACCCCGTGCCAAACCCCGCTTTCCCCTTCCTCGGGGTCCACTTCACCCGCATGGTCGGCGGCGGCGTTGAGGCCGGACCCAACGCGGTCTTGAGCCTGGCCCGCGAGGGCTACGCGAAGACGGACCTGGATCCCGGGGATCTCGCCGAGGTGCTAGGGTACCCCGCTTTCTGGAAGCTCGCCCGCAGGAACTGGCGAACCGGCCTCGGTGAGATCCTGAGATCGCTGAGCAAGCGGGCCTTCGTGCGGAGCTTGCGGGGGCTCGTCCCCGACGTGGAGGAGGCGGATCTGATACCCGCACCCGCCGGGGTGAGGGCGCAGGCTTTGAAGGCCGACGGGACGCTCGTGGACGACTTCCTGATCGTCGAAGGCAAGAGTTCCGTCCACGTCCTCAACGCCCCATCGCCCGCGGCCACCGCCTGCCTCCCGATCGGCGAGGCGATCGCGGATCGCGCGCCGGTAAGCTCGCGCCCAGGACCAGGTGGTCGTCCTTGAGGCTGGCCACGATAGGGCGGGGCGGATCGGAGGCCGCGGCGGTCGTTCTCCGGGACGGCGTGCTGCCGGTTGACGTGCCCGCGCCTGACGACCTGTTCTCCCTGATCGAAGGCCGGCGCCTGGGCGAGGTCGGGGAATGGCTCGACGGGTTGTCTGGAGAAACGCGCGAGCGTGGCAGGATCCCGCTCGAAGAGGTCCACTACGGCCCGCTCTACCGCCGCCCGCGCAAGATCTGGGGCATCGGCCTCAACTACCGCGAGCACGCCGAGGATCTGGACGAGGTCTCTCCCGCGGACGAGCCGGCCAGCTTCATGAGGCCGGACACGACCATCATCGCGCCAGGCGAGGAGATCGTGCTGCCCGAGCAATCTGGCCGGGTGACGGCCGAGGCCGAGCTTGCGATCGTTATCGGCCGCGAGGCGAAGGATGTCCCGGAAGAGGAGGCTCCTCTTTTCGTCGCCGGCTTCACGACCGTGCTGGACATGACGGCGGAGGACATCCTTCGCAGGAACCCGCGCTACCTCACCAGGGCCAAGAGCTTCGACACCTTCTTCAGCTTCGGACCGCAGCTCGTGACGCCCGACGAGGTCGGGGAGGTGGGGGAGCTGGAGGTCCAGACGTGGCTGAACGGCGAGGTTAAGAGGAGCAACGTCGTCTCGAACATGGTCTTCTCGCCGTGGTCCCTGGTCTCGTTCCACTCGAAGGTCATGACGCTCTTGCCCGGGGATGTGATCTGCACGGGAACGCCTGGGGCCGTGGAGATCCGGGACGGGGACGTGGCGGGGTGCAAGATCGGCTCGTTCGAGCCGTTAACCAATCCTGTGAGGAGGTAGACGTATGGATCTCGGCCTGCAAGGCAAGGTCGCGCTGGTGATGGCGGCGAGCAAGGGCCTCGGGAGGGCGGTCGCGACCGAGCTCGCCCGCGAGGGCGCGAGCGTGGTGATCTCCAGCCGCGACGAGGAGGCCCTGGCCCGGACCGCCGCCGAGATAGCGGACGAGACGGGCGCCACCGTGGAGCCCCGCGCCGCCGACATCATGAGCGCCGGCGACATAAAGGCCCTCTTCTCCCACACCGCTGACCGCTTCGGGGGACTCGACGTCCTCGTGAACAACGCGGGGGGACCGCCGGCGGGTACCTTCGAAGACTTCGACGACGAGGACTGGCAGTCCGGGTTCGAGCTGGTCCTGCTCAGCCTGATCCGGGCGATCCGCGAGGCGGTGCCCCTGATGCGCGAGCGAGGCGGCGGGCGCATCGTCAACATCGCGTCCTCTTCTATCAGACAGCCCATAGAGAACTTGATCTTCTCCAACACCTTCCGCGCTGGCATACTCGGCCTCGCCAAGAGCCTTTCGGCGGAGCTGGCCCCCGACGGCATCCTGATCAACACGCTTGGTCCTGGCCGCATCCTGACCGCGCGCACGCAGTCGATGGACGAATCCCAGGCCGAGGCCAGGGGCGTGTCCATCGAGGAGATACGAGAAGGCTTCGAGTCCCGGATACCCCTTGGTCGCTACGGGACGCCCGAGGAGTTCGCCAGGGTGGCTGCCTTTCTGGCGTCGCCCGCGAACAGCTACGCGACAGGGCAGGGCATCCTGGTGGACGGCGGGATGGTAAGGGGGCTGTGAGGGGCTAGCAGAGGTTTCGGGCCCGTCGCGCCACGGCCCCCTGCATGATACATTTCGCATAGGTATTCTTGTGCGGGCGGGCCCCCCCGGGTCCGGTGGCGATCCTCGAAGGAAAGGAAGGTTCGCGAGTTGACGGAGACTTCGAAGCCGGAGAAGACCGCCAGTCCTGGGGCCGAGAAAGTGCAGCAGTTCGGATTCGTCTTCTACGTCACGGTGGCGATCTCGGTGGCGTTCGTCCTCGCCGGCGTGTTCCTCACGGACCCCCTCAGCAGCGCGCTCACCACGATCGCGGGCGGCATCATCTCCGGCCTCGGGTGGATGTACCTCCTCATCACCACCTTCTTCCTCGCCTTTGCCCTCTACCTCGCCTTCAGCCGCTACGGCAAGATCCGGCTCGGCAGGCCGGATGAGAGACCCGAGTTCAGCACCTTCGCCTGGTTCGCCATGCTCTTCCAGGCGGGGATGGGGATCGGCATCGTGTTCTGGTGCGTTTCCGAGCCAGTCCTGCACTACTCGACCCCGCCCCTCGGGCAGGCAGACCCGCGCACGCCCGAGGCCGCGGATCTCGCGATGCGCTACGCCTTCTTCCACTGGACGCTGCACCCGTGGGCGATCTACGCCGTCGTCGGGCTCGCCGTCGCGTACTTCAGCTATCGCAGAAACCTGACGAACCTCAGGATCAGCGGGGTCTTCCGGCCCCTGCTCGGCGACCGCGTCGACGGACCCGCCGGTAAGGCTATCGACATACTGGCGATCCTGGCCACGCTGGTGGGCATCGCCGCCTCGCTCGGGGCGGGGACGCTGCAGATAGACGCGGGGCTCGGGGCGGTGTTTGGACTCCCTAGCGGCATCGGATTGCAGCTCATCATCGTCTTCGTCACGGCGATCGCCTTCATGCTCTCGGCGGCGACGCCGATCGACAAGGGGGTCAACTTCCTCAGCCAGGCGAGCATTTACCTGGCGGTCGTCCTGATCGTCTACTTCCTCATAGTCGGACCGACGATCCTGCAGCTCAACGCCTTCACGCAGGGCCTCGGCAGCTACCTGGCCAACGTGGTCCCGATGAGCCTGAACACGAGCGCCTTCGACCCTGACCCGTGGCTCGGGGAGTGGACCATCTACTTCTGGGCCACCTGGATCGCGTGGGCACCTTACGTGGGCGTCTTTATCGCCCGCATCTCCCGAGGGCGCACCATAAGGGAGTTCGTCCTCGGGGTGCTGCTCGCCCCGAGCCTGTTCACCATGGTGTGGTTCGCCGTATTCGGGGCTGCGGCCATAGACTTCGATAGCAACTCGGGCGGCGCCATCGGCGAGGCCGCCGCCAACAACGAGGCCGTCGCCCTCTTCGAATTCCTCGCCCAGTACCCGCTGGCCCTGGTCACGTCCCTCCTGGCGATCTTCCTCGTGTGGATCTTCTTCGTCGCGGGCGCGGACGCCGGTACCATCGTGCTCGGCAGCATGTCTGCCGGGGGCACCCCGAACCCGAGCACCAGGATAAAGCTGACCTGGGGCGCGATCATGGCGCTGGTCGCGGCGATCCTGCTGCTGGCCGGGGGACTCGACGCGATCCAGCAGTCCCAGATCCTGATCGCGGCCCCGTTCGGCGTTCTCATGCTCGCCATCGCCGCGGCCCTGCTCAGGGCCCTGCGAAAGGACTACCGCGAGGAGAGGCGTCAGCTGCAGGAGGTCATGGCCCACGACCAGAACGTGGAGAAACAACAGATGGTCGAGATAATGCGCCGACACGAAGCCGGGGAGCCGATCGGCCAGTCATCCACGGGCCGCGATAAGTGATCCGAAGACGGCCTTTCTCCTCGTGTGCGAAAGGCGGTACCCTGGTTTCTTGAGCCAGCGCGCTCAGGGAGGTCTCAGATCTGGTAGACGAGCGGGGCAAAGCCTCCGTGTACGACGATGGTCCCTGGAGGTCTTGCCAGTTCGACGGCGAGAGCTACGGCATCCGGAACACCAGTAACTGCCTGGCGCTCTTCTACGACAAGGACATGCTCGAGGCGGCCGGTGTAGACACGCCGGGCACGTGGGACGAGCTCAGGGAGGCGGCCAGCGAGCTCCGGGAGGGAAACCGGTTTGGCCTGGCCGTGAGCGCCATCAATGCCGAGGAAGGCACCTTCCACTTCCTACCCTTCTTGTGGCAGGCAGGGGCGGACATAGACAGCCTGGACGCCAGCCTGGGACCTGCGACCTGGCAGCAAGACCCCAGGAACCTGATCCCGTACCTGAAACGGACCGACCGGCAACCCAGCCGCAGGGACCTGGCCGACGTGCCTTCCTGGGCCGAAGATCCATCCTGAGCGTGTTCGTCGAGCAGATGGAGATGGCGAGGCCTCGAGCCTACGGCCCCAACTATCCCGAGATCTCGACCTACATTCAGGAGGCCTTCCAGGCGGCCATAAGCGGCGTTAGCGACGTGCCGGCCGCGCTGTCGGAAGCTCAGGAGAGGGTGAACCCGTTGCTCCCGGAAAGGATGAAGCAGTGACCACCGGGACGCAAGGACTCGACGGCGAGGACCTCGGCAAGGGCCTCCGGTCGGGGGGCCTCGGACGGCTCGGAGACTACTTGTTCTTGCTGCCCGCCATGGTCTTCGTCGTGGCGGTACTGCTCGATCCTTTGGGCTACGAGCTGTACATGAGCGTGCACAACGTGAGCGCCGGCAACTTCCTGGCGGGCAATGCTCCCTTTGTTGGCCTGCAGCTCTACAGGGAGGTCGTCTCCGACCCTGCCTTCGGACACTCGCTCCTGATAACTATTATCTACACGGTGAGCTGCCTGGCGTTCGAGTTCGCCATAGGTCTCGCCCTGGCACTTTTCTTCAATCGCGCGTTTCCCGGCCACGGGCTACTGCGGGCGCTGTTGCTGCTCGGGTGGATGCTGCCTCTGGTGGTGACCGGCAACCTGTTCCGCTGGATGCTCACGGGCGAGTACGGGGTGGTCAACTTCTTCCTCAACCTCGGCCCGCTGGACGCGGGGAGGGCCTGGCTCAGCGCGCCCGACACGGCGCTGCTGGGCACCATAGTGACCAACATCTGGGTGGGCATACCCTTCAACATGATCCTGCTGCTGGCCGGGTTGCAGAGCATCTCGCCGTCGCTCTACGATGCGGCCAAGGTCGACGGGGCCGGCGCGGCGCAGGGGTTCCTGTACATAACGCTCCCGCAACTGAGGCCCGTCATAGTCATAGTGCTGCTGCTCGGCTTTATCTACACCTTCAAGGTCTTCGACCTCATCTACGTGATGACGGGCGGCGGTCCGGTTACCGCGACCGAGGTGCTGCCGATCTACGTCTACGACACCTTCTTCGAGTTCTTCCGCTTCGGTAGCGGGGCCGCTGCATCCGTCCTGGTGCTGGTGTTGCCCGTGATCCTCTCCCTCATCTACCTGAGCCTGCTTCGGCGAGAGGAGGTCTCCTGATGGCCGCCGTTCGCAGCCGCGCGCGGCGCGGCGCGTACGGCAAGACGGCCCTCGGCACGATCTTGGTTGGCCTCTACCTTTTCCCGGTCTACTGGATGGTCGCCACCTCACTCAAGACCTTCAAAGACATCTTCGCCGTGCCGCCGCGGCTGGCGCCCGTCCCGCCGGTGATAACCCCCTACCTTGAGGCCGTCATCAGGGACCCGTACGTGCTCAGGGCCATCCTCAACAGCGCGATCATCAGCGTGAGCACGCTCGTCCTCACGCTCTTGCTGGCCGCCCCGGCTGCCTACGCGCTGGCGCGGCGACGGCTGCGGTTCACCGCCGTGGTCGTGTTCCTGTTGCTGCTGGCCCAGATGGTGCCGACTATCATCATCGCCGGGCCGCTGTTCGTAATCTTCGGGCAGGTCGGGCTCGTGGACTCTTACCTGGCGCTCATCCTGGCCGACACGACCATCATCACCCTGCCCTTCGCCATAATTATCTTGCGTCCCTTCTTTCTCAGCGTGCCGACCGACCTGGAAGACGCCGCGATGATCGACGGCTGCTCGCGGCCGGGTGCGTTATGGCGGGTGGTGCTGCCCGTGGTGCTACCCGGTCTCATCACCGTCGGCACCTTCGCCTTTCTCTTGAGTTGGGGGGAGTTCGTGTTCGGACTCACCCTGATCACCAGCGAGGAACTTCAGCCCGTGACGGTTGCCCTGAGCGAGATCCAGGGCCAGTACAGCACGCGCTGGAACAACCTCATGGCCGTATCGACCGCCATAGCGCTGCCGATCGTCGTGATCTTTGTTGGTCTGCAACGTTTCATCGTGAGCGGCCTCACCGTCGGCGCCACGAAAGAGTAGCGGGTGGACGGATCTCCAAGTCGGGGCGGTCGCCGAAGCCGGGGAGCGGCAGGCAAGAGGCGAGATTACTGGTTTGCGTCGGCGTGTAGACCTGAAAGGGGTGTCTAGCGTGAGCGTACTGAAGAACTCGGTGGGGGTCTGGGCCTTCGGACCGGCGGTGACCCGCTTCGTACCGCCCGGATACCACCCCGAGGCCGCGGCCGAGCCGATGGTGGACAAGACGAAGCGCGTGGCGGAGGGGCTCTCGGACCTCCTCGACGGCCTCGAGTACCACTACCCGGGCGAGGTCGACGAGGAGAACGCGCAAGAGATCCTCGCGGTCCTGCGCGATCACGGCATGGATCTGCCCGTAATCGCCGCCGGGCTGCACCCCGACCCGACCTACGGCAAGGGCGCCTTTGTCAACCCCGACGAGGGGCTGCGCAGACAGGGTATGGACACGCTCAAGCGTGGCGTCGACCTGTGCTCCGAGATCGGGGCGAGCTTCATCATCTGGCCCGGGGCGGAAGGGTACAACTACGCGTTCCAGCGTCCCTACGCAGAGACGTGGCGCGCCTTTGTGGAGGGGATAGCCGAGGTCACGGACCACGCCAACGAGCGCGGCGTCAAGGTGTTCCTTGAGCACAAAAACAGCGAGCCGGCCATGAAGATCCTGATGCGCAACATCGGGATGACGCTCTTCACCATCCAGAAGGTCAACTCTTTGGGCGTCGACACCTCCACCTTGATGGTCAACATGGACTGGCAGCACCTGATCATGAACGGCGAGACCCTCGCCGAGTACGCCGACCTGCTCGCCTCCGAACACAAACTCGGCCACCAGCACGGCAACGACGGGTGGGGCACCTTCGACGACGACAACGTGGTCGGCACCAACTTCTTCATGCAGACCCTCGAGCTCGCCCAGACCCTACAGGACGTCGGCTACGGGGAGGGCGGCGAGATCCTCGGATACGACCTCTACCCGTACACCGAGGATCAGGTAGCCGCCGTGAGGCGCGCCATTCTGCAGTGGGAGTTCATCTGGGACCTGGCGGCCAGGATAGACCGCGAGGAACTGAGGGCAGCGAAGGCCAACGCCGACGCCCTGGCGGGCCAGAGGGCCGTCTACGGGGCGCTCGGGCTGGACGAGGACTTCGAGGCCGGGGTGGTGAGCAAGCGGGCCGAAGCCAGGGAGGCGCGGCGGGAGGCCTAGGGATGAGCGTGTTGCTCGGCCTCGACGTCGGCACCGGCGGTGCCAGGGCCGTCGCGGTCGACGAGGGGGGGAACGTCGTCGCCGAGGCTTCCTCAGACTATCCCCTCCGCAGCCCGCGTCCCGGCTGGACCGAGCAGGACCCGGAGGACTGGTGGCGGGGCGCGAAAGAGGCGCTCGGTAAGGTGGCCGCCCAGGTGGGAGAAGCCGGAGAGGAGGTAGCAGGGCTAGGTCTGACGGGCCAGATGCACGGCTCGGTCTTCCTGGACGCGTCGGGAGAGGTAGTAAGGCCAGCTCTGCTCTGGAACGATCAGCGCACTTATCGGCAGTGCGAGGAGATCACCTCCGCGGTGGGGGAGGAGCGCCTGATCTCCATCGCCGGCAACCCGGCCCTCACGGGGTTTCAGGCGCCCAAGATCCTGTGGCTTAGGGAAGAGGAGCCGGAGAACTACTCGAAGGTAGCCGCCGTGCTGCTCCCGAAGGACTACGTCAGGCTCAGGCTCACCGGGGAGCACGCCACCGACGCCTCCGACGCCGCGGGCACCCTCCTGCTGGACGTCGGAGAGAGGGACTGGTCGGGGGAGATCCTGGGCGCCCTCGAGATCCCCGCCGAATGGATGCCAAAGGTGTACGAAGGCCCCGAGAACACCGGCCCGCTAAACCGCACGGTCGCCGGGGAGCTCGGCTTGCCACCCGGCATCCCCGTCGCGGCGGGCGGCGGGGACAACGCCGCGGCCGCCGTCGGGGTGGGCGTAGTCGAGGCCGGCCTCCTGAGCTCCTCCGTCGGCACGAGCGGCGTCCTCTTCGCCCCCACGGACGGCTTCGTGCCTGACCCTTCCGGCCGCATCCACGCGTTCTGCCACGCCGTGCCCGGTGCCTACCACCTGATGGGCGTACCCTCTCCGCGGGCGGCTCCCTGCAGTGGTGGCGCGAGACGCTCGGCGGCGACTACGACGCCCTCGTCGAGGCCGCATCAAGGATCGAGCCCGGCGCGGAGGGCTTACTGTTCCTGCCCTACCTCAGTGGCGAGCGTACCCCGCACCTCGACCCGGCGGCGCGCGGCGCTTTCTTCGGGCTCACGGCCCGGCACGGCACCGCGCACATGACCAGGGCCCTCATGGAGGGCGTGGTCTTCTCCCTGAAGGACTCGTTCGAGATCCTGGCCTCTCTCGAAGTACCCGTCGAGCAGGTGCGCGCGACCGGAGGCGGGGCGAGGAGCGTGCTGTGGCGCCAGCTACAGGCCGACGTGTATGGGGTCCCCATCCACCGCGCGACCGCCGACGAGGGGCCCGCCCACGGCGCCGCCCTGCTCGCGGGCGTCGCGGCGGGGTTTTACCGCGACGTGGCCGAGACCAGCTCCACGGTGCGGCTGCGCGAGGAGGTAACGGAGCCCGACCCCGAGCGGACGGGCTCCTACGAGGAACTGTACGAGGTCTACCGTTCGCTCTACCCGCGACGGAAGGGGCCATGCACGCCTGACTGAGCCCTCCGCCGACCGGGCGGGTTCCAGAGGGTCCGGATAACACGGCTCGAACAAGAAGCGCATCCGCGACCGGCGGGAAGGCCCGGATCAGGGGCCTTCCCGCCCCATCCCGGCCTCGCGCGCCCGGATGATGGCCTGCGCCCTGTCGGCCACCTGCAGCTTCGCGAAGACGTTGGAGACGTAGTTGCCGACGGTCTTGGTGCTCAGCGAGAGCTGTCTCGCGATCGAGGGGTTGGGATGCCCGCGGGCGATGAGGTCGAGGATCTCGCGCTCGCGGTCCGTGAGCGTCGGGAAGGCCTGCGGCATCACGGGTCGCGGCGTGGCGAAGTAGGCCAGGACGCGGGTGGCCACGGCAGGGCTGAAGATGGCCTCCCCGAGCCCAACTGAGCGGACCGCGCGTACCAGCTCGTCCTCGTCCGCGTCTTTCAGCACGTACCCGCGCGCTCCTGCTCTCAGGGCCATAAAGACCGAGTCGTCATCCTCGAAGAGGGTGACGACCAGCACGCGAACGTTCGGGCTACCACGGGAGATCTCCCGCGTCGCCTCTATCCCGCCCCCGTCTGGCATCTGGAGATCCATGAGCACGACGTCGGGCTGCAGGTCTTCCGCCCGCTCGACGGCCTCCCTGCCCGTCGCGACCTCGCCCACCACCTCGAAGTCCTCCACCGCCGAGAGCAGGGAGATCACACCCCTGCGGAACAGCGGGTGGTCTTCGGCGACGAGTAGCCTGAGCACCCCTGGATCACCTCTCTCTCGTCAGCGGGAGCCTGACGAGCACCCGCGTCCCGCCTTGCGGGGCGGGTTCGACGACCCAACTCCCACCCAGCTCCCCGGCCCGCTCGCGCATCGAGAGCAGGCCGACGCCCGCCCTAGGTTGCTGCGAGATGCCAACCCCGTCGTCGGCCACTTCGAGCGTGACGTCCTCTCCGACGCTTAGCCGCACCACGCACAGGCTCGCAGCCGCGTGGTTCGCGACGTTGGTGAGGGCCTCCTGGGCGATCCGGTAGACGGCCACCTCGATGGCCGCCGGCAACGGGGGCAAGCCGTCGTCCTGTGACGCCTCCACCACCACCCGAAGGCCCGCGCCTTCGGCGCCGTAGCGTTCGGCGAGCCGTTCCAGCGCGCCGACCAGCCCGAGCTCGTCCAGCGCCGGGGGCCTCAGGTCGTGAACCAGGCGCCTGATGTCCGTGATCGCGGCTCGCAGCTCGTCACGCAGCTCGACCGCAAGCTCGTCTGCGGCCGCGGGATCCCGGGGGATCAGGCGCCGCAGCACCCCGGCCTGCACGTTCAGGCCGGCGAGCTGCGCGCCCAGGCCGTCGTGCAGGTCGCGCCTGAGGCGACGCCTCTCTTCCTCGCGGGCGGTCACCAGGTGTTCGCGCGAGCGTTGCAGGTCGGCGGTCAGCCTGACGGCGTGG
The DNA here is from genome assembly GCA_963800975.1 of uncultured Rubrobacteraceae bacterium. Taxonomy (GTDB): domain Bacteria; phylum Actinomycetota; class Rubrobacteria; order Rubrobacterales; family Rubrobacteraceae; genus JALYGY01. The sequence goes on from CAWDDB010000013.1 coordinate 332,600, forward strand.
GCGGCGACCCCGGTCTGCCTGGCCAGGTCCTCGAACAAGCGTCGATCGGTCGGGGAGAAGTCCTTGCTACCGGAACGCGCCCCGAGCACAAGCACGCCGACCGACTCGTTCTGGTACGAGAGCGGTAGACGCAACGGCTCGTCCACCGGCTCACCGGAGGCGGCGACAACCTCAACAGGGCCAACCTCGGAGGCGCTGTCCCCAGCCGCGCCTTCCCTCCGAAGCGCGACCGCCACGTAAGGCAGCCGCAGCGCCTCGCGGACGGTCTGCGCTATGGTCGGCAGCACGGCCTCGGGTGAGAGGGTCGCCTCCAGCCTCTGGCCCAGGCGCGACACCACAGCGTACGGGTCGTCGCGCTCGCCGTAGGTGAGGCGGTTCACGACCCGCTGCAGACGCTCCCGCAGCGGTTGGAACAGCACCGCGACCAGGCCCGTAGCCAACAGCGAGATCCCCAGGCTGCCGCCCGTGCTGAACAACGCACCGAGGTAGCCGACTACCAGGACGTAGATGCCGACGACGGTCGCCGTGAGCGCCGCGTAAAGGAGGGCGCGGTTGATGACCAGGTCTATGTCGTAGAGGCGGTGCTTGAGCACCGCGACGCCCACGGCCACGGGCACAACCGAGTAGCTCAACAGCACAAAAGTCTGAAGCCACGAGAGCCAGACCGGCTGGGCGCCTGCCGACTCGTGGCCTTCGGGCGCCAGTAGCACGGTCGCGGCGATGGTGCTCAGGTACGTCAGGCCGACCAGGGAGGCGGCGAAGGCGAGCCACTTGATCTGCTGGCGCTCCTCGCGCTCCGACCGCCGGTAGCGCAGGACGAGGCTCGTGGCCGAGGCGAGGATGCACAGGGGCAGAAACGTGATGAGGACCACGCTCGCGCCTTCCAACCTGACCAGCGCCTCGACCCCGAACGGGTTGCGGACCCCCGGTAGGCCGTCGAGCGAGCCAGGGGCGAGCACGAGGCCGACGCTCACGATGGCGATAACCATCCCCGCGAACCAGGCCAGGTAGCGCCACCCCCGGGAGAGAAACCTCCCGTCGGGGAAGAGCAGGATGAGATAGATCCCGAGGAGCCCCACCGCCGGCACCCATAGCCAGGTCGTCAGCGCGCTTGCCGCGGCGGGGTAAGGCACCGAGCCGGGATTGGCGAGGCCGTACAGGGTGTACGGGCCGGAAAAGATCGCGAGCATCCACAGGAAGCCGTCTGCGGCGCAGATCCAGCCGACGGCGTTACGGGGGTACCTGGAGACTATGAGGGCGCCGACGACGGAGAACGCCAGGAAGGGCGCGAAGATCAGCTGGGTACCTATGCCCTCGGTACCCCAGCTGCTGGAGTACGGGTCGACGGCGACGAAGAACGCGAGGCCGGCGACGAACATGGCCAGCGAGAGGCCGGCGAGCGACCACGCAAGCCACGCCGCATGCCTCGCCACGGAAGGCCTCATCCGCGGCTTGCGGGGATTCCCGATCGTCTCCGAGTGCGCCATCGCGTTTTCTTCGTCCCTACCCTTCGTCCCGGTCATCATGTAGCGCAAGTATCACACGGCCGTCGTCAGGCGTCGCGCAGCTCGACCTCGGCCTCGATCTCGACCGGCATCCCCAGCGGAAGACCGGCCATGCCCACCGCCGAGCGCGCGTGGTCCCCGGCCTCCGGGCCGTACAGCTCGAGGATTAGATCGGAGAAGCCGTTGATGACGTTGGGCTGTCGGTCGAAGCCGGGGGCGCTGTTGACCATACCGAAGACCCTCAGCCACGCCCCGACCCGGTCGAGGTCGCCGAGCTCTTGCTTGAGGCTGGAGAGCATGGCCAGCGCTATGAGCCTCGCCGCCTGGTAGCCCTCTTCTTCGGAGACGTCGATCCCAACCTGGCCGAACGGTCCGGCGATGGAGCCATCGGGGTTGAGCGGACCGTGCCCCGAAATGTAGACCCTGGAGCCGCGCACGCGCACCCACGAGAAGGGCAGCTTGAGGCCAGGCGGCACCTGCGGCGGCCCCGGCAGGGTCAGCCCCAACTCTTCCAGTTTCGCCTCAACTCTCACGTTCTCCTCCTTTGCCACTGGCCTTCTCGTCAACACCATCGCGCGCCGATCCCGACTCCAACCGGCGGCGTATCCGGGCCTTCCTCAGGCGTCGCGCATCTTGCCGTCGGGTCCGATGGGCAGGTCGGCTGCCGCCCGCAGGGTTACGACCTCCTCCTCGGGGGCGTTCCTTGCCACGACGTACTCGAGCGGCTCGCTGTCGGCGGGGCAGCCCACCGCGTGCACCAAACCGGCCGGGATGTAGACGAAGTCGCCTGGACCCGCCTCCAGGTAATCCTCCATGTTCTCCCCGCTGTAGGTGTAGCCCCGGCCTCGCAGTACGTAGACGGCGGTCTCGCAGTTGGTGTGAAGGTGCAGGTCGGAGTGGGCGCCCGGCGGCACCCTGTACCTGGCCATAAAGAGTCCCTCGGAGCCGACGGTGCCGTGCGAGATGCCGTCCACGCCGAAGACGCCCTGGGGCATAGCCCCCTCCTCGAAGCCGGGCCTCACGCGCTTTACGCCTCTACCTTCGACCACGGGCTCCGCCAGGTGGCCCGTCGCGTCTGCGCCGCCGCTTCTCTCCGCGCTCATCCATTCTCCTCTCCGGCGCCCGCCTGGTCGCTCTCTTCCATCCTCTCGGTCCAGCGCGACCGCCACTCGGGAGCCTCGAACGGCTCGGCGTAGTAGCGGGTCTCCCGCCACATCTTCCCGTCGCGCAGCTCGACGATGGCTATCTGGTGGTAGACCCGGTCCCCGTAGTCGGAAATGCCCTCCATGACCCACAGGTTGCCCCCGATCTTGAGCCGCCGCAACCGCATCGCAGGGGGGTTTGGGTAGGCTTCCTGGAAATCGCGCATCTTCTCCCGGCCGCCGATGCGCTCGCCGGACTGTGGCATCTCCATCGCGTAGTCCTCGTGGCGCAGCGCGCTCGCCCTCTCGGCGTCCGGGTTGGCGAGCAACTCGGAGATGAGCCCGACCGCCCCACGTTCGTCCATCCGCTCGAGGTCCGGATGTTGCTCGCCGGCATCCTTCAAGGCCGTCTCCTCGCAGGCTGTCGTGACAGGTCGGATACAAGCATAGACCCTTCGGGCCGGCCTCCGCATCGTGAAGATTGCGCAATCTGACCTCCCGACGCCGATTTTTCGAGGAGCAAGGGGTTCAAGCCTCCGCCGGTCTCTTGGAATCGCGCGTGGCCACCCTTCGGCTCTCCCTCACGCTCACGAAGAGCGCCAGACCGATCAGGAACCAGGTCCCAGCCCACAGCGACTCCATCAGCTGGGTGGGGCCACGGTCGTCGATGAATATGACGAACAGGAACTGGAATAGCTGGTAGAGCCCCTGGACCAGCAGGGCGAGGCGGGGCCATCCTTGCAGGCGTCCCGTTGCTGCGACGGCTATGCCGGCTAGCAAGCCGCCGAGGGTCGAGGCGATGGCTCCGGGCAAGATAAGCGCATCCGCTACTGGGCCGCTAGTCACAAGCGACAGGCCAAGCGCGGACGCGAGCGCGGTCCAGCCGAAAAAGAACAGCCCGAGCGAGATCCTCCCGAAGCGCCCACCGCCAGCCCCGGCCCGTATCAGGCCGGCTATGACTGTCAGGTAGCAGAGCTGCGCTGCGAAGAACATCAACTGGTTTGGGACGTACAGGGGACCGGAGGCAGGTTGGAAGAGGTCGTAGGCGTACTCGATAAACAGGGCCACTAGCCACAGCGCGCCGCCGAACATGCCAGCAAGGCCGGCGATCCGGACGAAGTTCGCGTTTTTCACGGTAGTTCCCTCGACCGACGCGGGCATTAGGCGGCCTGGGCGGACTCGCGCGCGGGTCGCGTGCGCGGGCGTGCCTGCGCCAGGGTCGCGAGCCCGAGGAGCGCGCTGAAGATCCCCCAGCAGGCGTTGAGCAGCTCGTTGGGTTGCCCGAATAGCACCACGGATCCGAGCTCGCCGACGAGCGGGCAGAGGCCGACCAGCACGGGCGTAAACGCGGGCCAGCCGGTCCAACGACGCGCGAGCACGACCGCGACGCCGGTCAGGAGCATGAAGACGGCGGCGACCAGGCGACCGAGAAGGTAGATCAGGGCCACTCCAGCCTCCGGGTCGAGCAGTGGCCCGACTCCCGCGATCGTTTGCAGGGCGCCGACGACCATGAGCCCGTAGCCCAACACCGCGACCGCGAAGAGGGCCTTCCCGAACCGGCCGCCCAGGGCACCACCCCAGAGGATGCCCAGCAGGCCAACCAGAAGCAGGACGACGCTCGCGGTTGCGACGACCCCGGAGATCATGAAGGCCGTCGTGTCCGGCTGGTACACCTGCGGGTAGATCAGCCCCGCGACGCCACCTGCGAACCAGAGCATCCCGCCCGCGATCCCGCACATCCCGGCGATGCCGGCTCGGTGCAGTACTCTCTCCTGTTTCGAGTCCATGTTCTTACCTCCTCGCGGATGCGCCGCGGTAGCCTGTTGGGCGGGCCATAGCGCCCCGAACCCTCATACGACTGTAGACCGTGGTTTTCCCGGGAGGTAGGGGACGGATTCCCGGATCGTTCGGGCAAATTTTCCCGGTCAGCGGTCTCCTCCATGTCCGGGGGAGGCGCGGCGGGGGCGTGCTATGATCTGCCGCGTGCCCCGCTTCACGCCCGGAAACGCTGCCGTCCCGATAGAGACCGAAGCCTTGAATTGGCGTGCCGTGCTGCTTGCCGTGGCGGTCGCCACCGCTACGGTTCTCCCGGCCTTCCTGACCGGCGGGCTGGCGGTGCAGATGCGGGGCGAGCTGGACTTCGGGGCGGCGGCGCTGGGTCTCGCGGTCGCGGCTTTCTTCATGACCTCCGCCGTGGTATCCGCGATCATGGGGCGTGTGGTGGAGCGGATCGGCTTCCACCGCGGGATGCGCCTCGCGGCGATCGGGGGCGCGGTGTCCCTTCTTGGTGTTGCGGTCTTGGCCAGGTCCTGGACGGGTCTGATAGCCTGCCTCGTCGTCGGGGGCCTGGCGAACGCCATCGGGCAGCCCGCGGCGAACCTCTCGCTGGCACGGGAGGTGCCGGCAGGCAGGCAGGGGTTGTCGTTCGGCATCAAGCAGGCCGCCATACCGGTCGCTACCCTGCTCGCGGGCCTGTCCGTGCCGACCGTTGCCGTCGCCTTCGGCTGGCGGTGGGCGTTCGCCGGGTGCGCGGTACTCGCCCTGGCGGTTGCGTTGCTCGTGCCTGGCGGGGGATCGGCCGGAGCCGTTAGCACTCCGAGTACCGTGGTCGGGAAGGACGCCAGGGCCCGGGCGCTGTTGTTGCTGGCGCTGGGTCTCGGGCTCGGTTCGACGGCCGCGACGCCCCTAGGAGCGTTCCTGGTCGAGTCGTCGGTCGCCGCGGGCTTGAGGGTAGAGACCGCTGGGCTCCTGCTGGCCTCGGGGAGCGCCGCCAGCATCGTGGTGCGCGTAATCTTCGGCCGGCTAGCGGACGGGATGGGCGGGGGGAGACTTCTGTTGGTCGCCGCGATGCTCGGGACCGGGATCGCGGGGTTCGCCATGCTGGCCACGGGGAAGGCGGCCCTGATCGCGCCCGGCGCCCTGCTGGCCTTCGCCGCTGGCTGGGGTTGGCCCGGCCTCTTCAACTTCGCTGTCGTCAAGACGAGCCCTGGCGCTCCCGCCGCCGCGACGGGCGTCACCCAGACCGGCGCCTCGGCCGGCGCCGCCTTCGGGCCGCTCGTCTACGGCGTCGTGGCCGAGGCAACCTCCTACAGCGTGGGCTGGCTCGTCTGCGGCGCCTTCTCCCTCGGCGCCCTGGCGGCCATCGTGGCCGGACGGCGCATGGTCCTGCGCGACCGCGACTCCTGAGGTGCCGGCCCCCCTTTACAAACCTTCGCGCCAACTAGTAACGTGCTCCCCATGAAATCGGTACTGAGTCGCGACAGATCGTGGGCTTACCGCTCCGTGCTGGTGCTGTCCGTCGTCACGGTGCTGGTGGGCCTCTGGGCCAGGGTCTGGAAGCTCGGCTTCCCGGGGCAGAAGATCTGGGACGAGATCTACTTCCCCGTCATGGCCCGCAAATACCTCGAAGGGGTCTACCAGTTCGACCTGCATCCACCGCTCGGCAAGTTCATCATCGCCGTCGGCATCGCCCTCTTCGGGGACACCCCGATCGGTTGGAGGATCATGCCACTGCTCTTCGGGGTGGCCCTGATCCCGCTCGGCGCGGCGCTTGGCTGGTACCTCCTGAGGGACAGGTTGGCGGCCCTCTTGCTCGCCGCCTTCGTCGCTGGGGAGACGTTCCTTATCTCCTACTCCCGAATCGGGATCATGGACCTCATGCTCCTGTTCTTCACCCTCGCGACCCTGCTCGTCGCCCTGCTCGTCCGAACCAGGGTCCAGGTCCTGTGGGTGGCCGTGCTGCTGGGGCTGGCCATCAGCGTCAAGTGGGCGGTCCTCGTGGTCGCCGTGCCGGTGGGTTACGTGCTGTGGCGCAAGGGCCTTTTCAGGCCGTTCGTGGCGAGCCTGTGGGTCTCCGCGGTCCTCTACTTCGCCGTCGTCTACTTCGGGGCGCTTATCACGATAACCACGAACCCTTTGCAGGCGTGGCAGTGGACGGTGGACTGGCACTTCAGGGCGGCCGAGAAGATCACGGCCGCCATACCCAACACCTGGGGGTCGCCCTGGTGGAGCTGGCCGATCATGCTCCGCCCGATCCGCCTCTCGCCCCTGTTCGCAACCGCCGACGGGCAGCTGCAGGTCCTCTCGACCCTCGGCAACCCCGTCGTGTGGTACTCGAGCACGCTGGCCGTGCTGGCCGGGCTCGTCGACGTGGCCCGTCGCCTAGTGGCGCGCAAGCCAGTAGCAGACGACCCTCTGGTCCCGATCCTCCTCGGCTACGTGTTCTTGCTCCTGCCGTGGATCCCGGGCACCCGCATTCCCTACATCTATAACTACCTTCCCTGCTACGCCTTCGCCCTCATGGCGCTGGTCTACTGGCTGGTGCGGATCTGGGGCCGCCGGCCGTGGGGGCCGTGGGTCGTCGTAGCCTTCACCGCCCTTGCGCTGGCGGGAACCATCTTCTTCTTGCCCCTGGCGGCCGCCCTACCCATTAGCAACGACGCCATGCAGCTGCGTATCTGGTACGACCCCTGGTTCTACCCGAGCTCCGAGGTCCCCTAGGTCGCTCTGCGGAAGGATCGCACCTTCTACGTAACGCGGCATCAGGCCTCGGGCGAGACCCGCTGAACAGCGCTTCGGGCTGGCTGCGATCCCGGATGCACTAAGATTACCCGCGTGTTTGGGAAGAAGAGCAAGGTGCGCGGCGCAAGCGGCAGGGCAAGCTACCCGGCGGTCGTCGTCCTGGTGCTGGGGATCGCCCTCCTCACCTCCGCGTCCGGTTCGGGGGTGCCCGCGGCCGGCACCTATCCTCAGCCCGTGCCGCTGGTGGCTTCGGGCCTGATCGGGACCCACTCCCAAGGAACCGTCGTTCCGGTCTCCCCCGAGGAAGCCCGCGGCGCCTCCTACCTCCCGTCGAGCAACGTGCTGCGCCTCCCCGACGGCAGGCTGCGCTTCGTGCCGCCCGGGGCTACACGGGCCGTCACGGTGCCGCCCGACGACCCCGGCGCCGCCGACTCGGCCGATGAGAGCCGGGCGTGGCTCGAAAGCGGGACCGTGCCAGGCGCCAACGGGGTCGAGCGCCGTATTGCGGAGCGCTCCCTCCTCAACCTGCGGTTGCTCACGCGCCCGAACGGGGCGGCCCTCGCCGGATCCCACCCGCGCTGGCGCCGCGTCTGGCCGCGGGATGCGAGCTTCGTCGCCGTGGCATTCGCGGCGACCGGCCACCACCGGGAGTCCTTCGAGATCCTCCGATTCCTCGCAGATGCGCAGGAGGCGAACGGCACCTGGGAGGCACGCTACGACGCGGGCGGAAGCCCCGTGCTCGACGGGCGGTCGGGACAGCTCGACGCCGCCGGGTGGTTTTCCTGGGCCGTCTGGTACTGGGTCGTTAGCGCGGAGGACGATAGCGGCGCCGAAGCCCTGTGGCCCGACGTGCGGGCCGCCGCGGATGCCGCCGCTGGCTCCCTGGGCGCGGACGGTCTGCCACCGGGTGGCGCGGACTACTGGGAGGCCGGGACCTGGAGGCCGAACCTCGGGACCGCGGCGCCCCTGAGAACGGGCCTGCGGGCGGCGGCGGATCTCGCCGACAAGCTGGGCCACGGCGCCGAAGCCCGGCGCTACGCGGCAGCAGCCGGACGCCTGGACGCGGCCATCGCGCGCGAGTTCGCTGCGGCAGGCTACCCGCGCACCACGTCCCCTCGCAGCGGCGCCGACGCCGCGGTCAACTTCCTGGCGCCGCCCTTCGGGCCCCGGGATCCCCGCGTCGAGCGGGCGATAGCGGACGCGGCAAAAAGGCTGCGCGCGCCGAACGGAGGCGTCGTGCCCGGCGAGAGGTGGACGCAGGATCCCTCGGTCGCCTGGACGCCGGAGACGGCGTTCTTCGCGCTCTCCGCGGCCGCATCGGGCGACGGGGAGAGCGCCGACCGCTGGCTGGGGTGGCTGGCCGCCCACCGGACTAGCCTCGGGGCGTTCTCCGAAAAGGTCGACGGCGAAGGCGAGCCCAGGGCCGCCGCACCCCTGGGCTGGACCGAGGCGATCGTGCTCCTGGCGCTGGCCGCCGGGGACGAGCCGCTGCCGGTCCCGCCCGTACCCGAAAGGTCGCTGCCCGACGACGCTACGTTCTCGCTCTTGCCGGCCGCCGGGGCGTTGCTCTGCGCGGTCGTGCTGGTTGCGCTGGTCGTCGCCAGAGAACGAGCGCCTACTCGACCTCGATCGCGTCGCTGGCCCGGATAGCGCCGGCCCTGACCACGCGCGCGCAGATCCCACCCCGGCCCTTGAGCGCCCGCGTCATACCCGGCTCGCTCATGTCCTGGACGTGCTTGCACGGGGGGCGCGACCGGTCGAACTCGAGCAGCGCCTCCCCGACGCGAAACCTCTTGCGGCGCAAATCCAGCAGCCTCACCCCGCGCGTCACGATGTTGCGCCGGTGCTGACCGTCCTTAACGCGGATGTCGAGCTCACCCTCGATGTGGTCGAGGTCTTCGCCTTCGATCAGGGTTACCTGGCACACGTCCCCGAAGCGCGTCCAGTACCCGGTTCCCTCGCAGTACCGGTCGCCCTCGATGCCGCAGCCCTCCACGGTTTTCACCTCGTCGACGCGTTGCATCTCGCTACTGCCCGCGCCGGTCACAAAGATCTCCTCTACCACACCCTTCATCTAACGCTCCTTCTCGTTCTGGCGGACCTGGCGCCGGCCTCAACCTCCCGCTCGTCCGTACCCACCGCCGCCCGGGGTACGGACGGTGACCACGTCTCCCACTTCGAGCTCCCTGCCGGCCTTGGGCGGGAGCTCCTCGCCGTTGAGGAGGTTCTCGCCGACCTTGCCTGGCTCGGCGCCCTGCGCGCCGCGTGGCTGGTGGCGCCTGCGGTCCGTGAGGAGGGAGAGGGTCGCGGGTTGCAGAACCTTGACGGAGCGCACGATGCCGTCGCCGCCGCGGTGTTCGCCCTCGCCGCCGGAGTCGTAGATCAGCTCGTAGCGCTCGACGCGCATCGGGTACTCGAGCTCGAACGCCTCGGTGGGCGTGTTGAGGGTATTGGACATGCCGACGTGGACGCCGGAGGGGCCCGGTCCCCAAGAGGAGGCTCCCTGGCCGCCGCCGATGGTCTCGTAGTAGGTCCAGCCCCCGTTGCCTGAGCCGCCGATGATCGTGTTGTTCATCGTTCCCTGACCCTGGGCCGGTATGGTCTCCGGGGCGAAACCGGAGAAGGCCGCGAGTACGGTGTCGGCGATGCGGTTGCTCGTCTCGACGTTCCCTGCGACGACCGCTGCCGGGTAGGACGCGTTCACCAGGCTGTCCTCTGGGGCCTTTATCTCGAGCGGCGCGTAGGTGCCGGCGTTCGCGGGGATGTCCTTCGGGAGAAGGACGCGCAGGGCGAAATAGCAGGCCGAGCGGGTCACGGGCAGGGGGCAGTTGATGTTGCCGCGCACGACCCTGGAGGTGCCCTCGAAGTCTATCGTCATGGCGTCGCCGGCGATCTCGACGGTCGCCTTTATGGGGATATCCTCGTCGGTAGTGCCGTCGCCCTCCATATAGTCTTCGGCCTCGTGCTTCCCGTCGGGCAGCTCGCGGATGGCCTCGCGGGCGCGCCTTTCGGCGTAGGAGACCACCTCCTCGAAAGCGGCGAGGACGACCTCCTTGCCGCGGCGTTCTATCAGCTCCGCGACGCGTTCCTCGGCGATGTTGTTCGCCGCGATCTGGGCCCGCAGGTCGCCGCGCCTGAGGACGGGGGTGCGTACGTTGGCCAGAAGGAGGTCAAGGACGTCTTCCACGTATTCGCCCCGCCGGACCAGCCGCACCGGGGGTATGATGATGCCCTCCTGGAAGATCTCGCGCGAGTCGGCCGGCATGGAGCCGGGGCGCATGCCGCCGACGTCGGAGTGGTGCGCGCGCGTGACGGCGTAACCCAGGATCTCCCCGGCTTCGCCAGGGGCGATGGGGGAGACCAGGGTTATGTCGGGCAGGTGGGTGCCGCCGGAGTAGGGGTCGTTTATGGCGAAGACGTCGCCCTGCTCGGGGCCGCGGTCCCGGATCGCGGCCACCGCCTCGGGCATCGCCCCGAGGTGCACGGGGATGTGCTCGGCCTGGGCTACCATGTTCCCCTCGGCGTCGAAGAGCGCCGTCGAGCAGTCGCGACGCTCCTTGATGTTGGACGAGTAGGAGCCCCGGATCAGGACGGCCCCCATCTCCTCGGCTATCCCCGACAGCGCGCTGGCCAGGACGGAGAGGGTTACGGGATCCAACCTCGTCTCGCTCAACTCTCCTCCAGCACCAGCGTGCCGACGCCGTCCACGGCCCCGCCCCAGCCGGGCCTGACGACGCAGGTCGCCTCCTTGAACTCGACGATCGCGGGGCCCTCCACCTCGGAGCCCTCGCCCATGCGTTCGCGGTCGTACACCGGAACCTCCCGCCACTCGCCGTCGAAGTTCGCTTCCCGGTGCTCCGATACGGCATCGCCTTCGGCCGCCGGCTCGTCCAGGCCCGGCTTGTCGACCGGGAGCGTGGCTATGAGGCGCAGGTTCACGAGCTCCACGGGCTCCTCGTCCATCCGGTAGCCGTAGCGCTGCTCGTGCGCCGCGTGGAAGCGCTCCCGCAGCTTCTCCAGCCCCGCGGCCTCGACGGTAAGCTCGAAGGACTGCCCCTTGTAGCGCAGGTCCGCGCGGCGGGTGTTCTCGGGGTCCTCCAGGTCTCTGGCTGCCGCGTTCTCCGTGTCGGCGAACAGCTCCTCTAGCTCGTCCTCGTTCACGTCCTCGAGGTTCGCCAGGTACGGGCGCACGTAGTCCCGGCGAACGTCGGAGATGGCGAGCCCGAGAGCGCTCAGGACGCCGCCGGCGCGGGGGACCAGGACCGTGTGCATGCCGAGCTCCTCGGCCAGGGCGCAGGCGTGCAGTCCCCCGGCGCCGCCGAAGGCGAGCAGGGCGAACTCGCGCGGGTCGAGGCCGCGCTCGACGCTGATCACGCGCAGCGCCCGCACCATCTCGGCGTTGGCCACCCGCACTATGCCGAGGGCCGTCTCCGGGGCGTCCAGCCCGAGCGCTTCGCCCAGGGCCTTAAGGGCCTCCTCCGATAGCTCGCGCCGCAGCGTCACCTCGCCGCCCAGCTCCGCCCCGTCGCGCAGGAAACCCAGGAACAGGTTGGCGTCCGTCACGGCGGGCTCCTCGCCGCCCATCCCGTAGGCGGCTGGTCCCGGCTCGGCGCCGGCGGAGTGGGGTCCGACGCGCAGGGCGCCGCCCGCGTCGGCCCAGGCCACCGAGCCGCCGCCCGCGCTCACGGTGTGCACGTCCACCATCGGGAGCTTGATGGGGACGCCCGCGACGACCGTCTCCGTGGTCGTCTGCGCCTCGCCACCGATGATGGGGGCAACGTCCGTGCTCGTCCCGCCCATGTCGAAGGTGAGCAGGTCCTCGTGGCCGCCCAACGAGCCGACGTAGGCGGCGCCGACGACGCCTCCGGCCGGGCCCGAGAGCACGCAGCCCGCGGCGTCGGAGATCGCGTCCTCCACCCGCACGACCCCGCCCGAGGACTGCATGATCAGGGGCGCCGGAACGCCGCCCTCCTCGGCCTTCTGCCTCAGGTTCTTGAGGTAGGCGGAGAGCGTCGGCGCGAGGTAGGCGTCTGCCGCCGTCGTCGAGAAGCGCTCGTACTCCCTGAACTCGGGGAGCACCTCACTGGAGAGGGAGACGTGGGCGTCCGGCAGCGCCTTACGAAGCGCCTCGCCGACCCGCCTCTCATGTTCGGGATGCGCGAACGCGAAGAGTAGACAGACGGCCACGGCCTCGACCTCTGCCTCGACCACCGCGGAGACGGCGTCCTCAAGGCTGTTCTCGTCCAGCGGCTCGACCTCGCCCTCCGGCCCCATCCGTTCCTCGACCGTGAAACGCAGCTCGCGCGGGACGAGGGGGGAAGGGCGATCGGCGCCGAGGTCGTAGAGGGAGGGGCGGTTCTGGCGAGCTATCTCCAGCACGTCCCTGAAGCCCTCCGTCGTCACGAGCGCCATCCTGGCGCCGCGGCGCTCCAGGAGGGCGTTCGTCGCCACCGTCATCCCGTGGGCCAGCGCCGTTACCGCGCCGGCCTCGACCTCGGAGGTTTCTATGGCGTTCATCACGCCCTCCGACTGGTCGCCGGGCGTCGAGGGAACCTTCGCCGTGACAAGCGTCCCGTCCGCGAGGGCCACGAGGTCCGTGAAGGTGCCGCCGACGTCCACGCCGAGGCGCGTGGACGTCCTGTTCTCGCCGCTACCCGGCATCGGCGGTGGCGGTCTGGGGGAGCGGGGCGCGGGCCGTCTCTCGCATGGTCAGGAGCGTCAGGAAGGTGACCACGGCGGCGAGTATGACGTAGAAGGCCGGGGAGAGGGGGTTGCCCGTGCGCGCGACCAGGAACGTCGCGATGTAGGGGGCGGTTCCCCCGAAGATCGCCACGGAGAAGTTGTAGCCGATCGAGAAGCCCCCGTACCGCACCCGGGTGACGAAAAGCTCCGCTCCGGCGGCGAGCGAGCCGCAGACGAAGAGGGCCTCGATGGTCGCGAGAACAACTTGCGCCAGTATCGCCGCCGTCAGGTTCCCGGAGTTCATTAGCATGAACATCGGATACGTCAAGACCGCAAAAAGCACGCACGACGCGTACAGCAGCGGCTTGCGCCCGACGCGATCCGAGAGCCTCCCGAGGGGTGGGATCAGGATCAGGGCAACGATGCCGGCTATGGTGATGGAGACGAACGAGGCCGTCGTGGAGAAGCCAAGCTCGGACGAGAAGTAGGTTGGCAGGTAGGTGAAGACGGTATAGAAGCCGACGTTGTGGATCACGACGAGGCCGGCGATCTGCAGTATCGGAACCCAGTTCTGGACGATGGTCTCCCTGAGCGGCGAGCCCGCGACCTCGCCCGCTTCTTCCAGCTCCCTGAAGTCCGGCGTGTCCTCTAGCCTGAGCCGGATGTAGAGGCCGATCGCACCGAGCGGCCCTGCCAGGAGGAACGGTACGCGCCAGCCCCAGGAGTTCATGGCTGCCTCGGGGATGGTAGAAGAGAGCAACGTCGCTGTCGCCGAACCGAGCAAGAAGCCAATTATCACCGACCACACCAGGAAGCTGACGATAAAGCCCCTGCGCCCGTCCGGGGCGTACTCGGCCAGGAACGCCGCCCCGCCTCCGTACTCACCGCCGGCCGAGAAGCCCTGCAAGCAGCGCAAAACGACGAGAAGGATCGGCGCGAGTATGCCTATCTGCTGGAAGGACGGCAGCAGCCCGATCAGGAACGTCGAGCCGGACATCAGCAGGATCACGGTCGCGAGCACCTTCTGGCGGCCGATCCTGTCCCCCAGCGGCCCGAAGAACAGCCCGCCGAGCGGACGCGCAAAGAACGCGGCCGCGAAGACGGCGAACGTGCTGAGCAGCGAGACCGTCGGATCCTCCGACGGGAAGAAGTTCGCCCCTATGTACGTCGCGAGGAAGCCGTACACCGCGAAGTCGAACCACTCCACCGTGTTGCCGATCGCGGCCGCGGCCACGACCCGCCGCAATACCGGCGCCTCGACCTCCGCCGCCCCTCCGTCTGCCGCTCGTCCCTCCGAGTCCACGATCTCCCCCTGTCTCGCCGGATGTTCCTCTCCAGGCGCCTACTCTATTCTGTTGGCGTCCGGAGTTGTATGTGAAATTGGCCAAGAAATGGCCCGGACGGTTGTGGTCGCGGCCAAAGCACCGCGGCGCACGCCGAGCTCCGAGATGCTCACCGCGATGTCTCTCCGAGAGCCCACGTCACCGCTACCTGGTCAATAGCTCATCGTTGGTGAGGCGGGTGACGAACATGTGGCCTGGGCTGTGCGTGATCGCGAGCTCCGGCGCCGCCTCCAGCGCGACCGCCTGCGGCGTCACCCCGCAGGCCCAGAACACGGGCAGCTCACCCTCGCGCACCTCCACCGGGTCGCCGTAGTCGGGGCTGTCCAGGTCCTTTATGCCGATGGCGCCTGGCTCGCCAACGTGCACCGGCGCCCCGTGCACCTGCGGTACCCTCGCCGTCACGGTCGTCGCCAGCGGCACGAGGTGGGCGGGTATCGGGCGCATGGAGACCACGAGCGGTCCTGAGAACTCGCCGGCGGGGGTGCAGGGGATGTTCGTGCGGTACATGGGCACGTTCGTCCCGGCCTCGATGTGGCGCAAAGGAACGCCCGACCTCAGCAACGCTTGCTCGAAGGAGAAGCTGCAGCCGATAAGGAACGCCACGAGGTCGTCCTGCCAGAGATCCCGCACCTCCGTCGGTTCCGCATCGAGGCTCCCTTTGCGGAACACCCGGTAGCGCGGAAGGTCGGTCCTGATATCGGCGCCGGCCGCGTTGAGCCTCGGCTCGGGGTCACCTGGGTCCGTGACCTCTATAAGGGGGCAGGGCTTCGGATTGCGTAAGCAGAAGCGCAGGAAGTCGAAGGCGTCCTCGTACGGCAGGATGACCAGGTTCGTCTGCACGAAATCTCGACAGATGCCCGGCGTGGGCCGATCCCACGCGCCCGATCGGCAAGCCTCCCACGCGGCCTCGGGGCCGGCCGTCGCCAGGTCTGCGGCGGTTATGGTTCTCATGGCTCTTTTACATCCTTCCCTATCAGACCCCTGCCCCTCGCAACCATGGCGGTATACGTGACGCGATGTGACCGTACCGCTCTCCTGTTCTTACCAGATCTCTGCATGACACTTCCTCTCTTCGCCTTCGCAGGAAGACGACCGCCCGCCAGGCGTCATTCTGTCAAACCTCGCACCCAGCGTCCAAGAGACCGGGAGATGCCGGTCACGAACGAGGGCCGGGTCTCCGAAGAGACCCGGCCCTCGCCAGCGCGGCTACACGCTATCCTAGTTGACTACCCTGGATGTCCATGTCTTGGACGTCCTGTTGCCCGCCTGGTCCGTGGCGGTGACCCTGACCGAGTGTCGGGCGACTGCTCGCCCATACGCTCACCCGATAAATGAGGCGGAACCCTGCCCCGTCGGCCAAAGAACCCGCCTCGACTGGCGCACCTCGGCGCCCGAAAAAACTGTTGCTTGGGCCCTGCGCGAAGCACAGTGGGCGGGTGGCCGATCTTGATGGGTCAGGTGACCCATTTTGCGCGGGTCGATGCACGGAGGGGCAGCCTACTAGAGGTCAGGCGTCGGGCCGCGGGAAATGGAGCGTGCCAGCGTGGTGTCGGGCCAAACCCGAGCGACGAGAGGTTCGCGTTGGGGCGCCTCCAGTACGCCCTAGGAGGCTGTGTCCTTGTCGGTCAGGAGTCCCAGCCGTGCGGCTTCGACGGCGGCCTGGGCACGGTCTGAGACCTCGAGCTTGGCGATGATGTGCTCCAGGTGCCTCGTTACCGTCGAGAGGCTCAGGTGCAGATCCCGCGCTATCTGGCGGTTGGTCTTGCCTCTGGCGATGTGGGTTACCACCTCGAGCTCGCGGGGGGTCAGGGGGTTCTCCCGGAGGTAACGCGGCGCCGCGGGGAGGCCGCCGGTTGGGGGCCATGCGTGGGACGTCTCGCGATAAAGCTGCCTCAGGAGCCGCATGGCCAGCTCCCGGTTCATGGGAGACATCCCCTGCGCCGAACTCCTCACCGCGTTTAGCAGCTGCGTCGCCGTAAAATCCCTGGGGACGTAGCCCGCGGCTCCGGCCCTCACGACCTCGAGCAGCGTGTCCTCGTCCTCGTTGGCGACGAGGACCAGCACGCTCGTCTCGGGGTGTTCGGCCGGCACGGTTCGGATGGCTTCGATCCCCCCGGGGTCCAGCGACTCCAGGTCGACCAGCATCAGGTTCGGGCGCAGCTCGTGGCAAAGCCGCGTGGCCTCCTGCGCCCCCCAGGTCTCGCCGACCACCACGAGGTCGGGGCTGCTGGAGAGCACGGTCGTGATCCCGACCCGCCTGAGCGGGTCGTCGCTCACGACGAGCACCTCGTAGGCCGTCGGGGCCGACCCCGCGAGATCGCCGGTATGGCCACCATCGGTATGGGTGATCGTACGGCCCTCCTAGCGGATACGCCCCCGGCCTCTTCTGTTCGACCCCGCGTGCCGGCTGGCGTCTCCCGGTCTGGCCACGTAGCGGCGCATTTACACCATCGTGCCTGCCAGCACCACCCTAAAGCTTCCGACGGGAGACCGCATCTACAGAACTGCACATTTTCCTGCAGATGGATAGATCTCGATCGGAGCCGGGCTTTGTTGCGGGAGGACGCCAAGACTACGCGGACCGTGGCGAAGGAACCTGCGCCGTTACGCTTCGGTGTCCGGCTACCAGCCCTCCGCTTCGACCTCTCGCGTGTGCTGACCTAGCGTCGGCGGGGGACGGCGAACGGGCGGACGCTCGCCGTCGAGGAGCACGGGCGAGGCGAGCATTTCGAGCGTGCCGGCCAGGGGGTGCTCGACCTCCTGCAGCATGTCCGTGCTCGAGAGGTGCTCGTCCGAGAGCGCCTCGGCGAGCGTGTTGACCGGCCCGCAAGGCACACCGGCGTCCCGGATCCTCTCCACCCACTCGTCGGCCGGCCGCCCGGATAGCACCTCCTGCATCAGCGCCGCGAGTTCCTCGCGGTTCGCCACCCTATCCGGGTTCGTGGAGAAGCGTTCGTCCTCCGCGACATCCGCCCGTTCCATGGCTTCGCACAGCCTCGCGAACTGGGCGTCGTTGCCAACGGCCACGGCGATCTGCTTGTCCGAAGTGTCGAAGGTCTGGTAAGGGACGATCGTGGGGTGGGCGTTGCCCATTTGGCCCTTGTCCTCTCCCGAGACGAGGTACTCCTGGCCGCGGTTGGCGAGCCAGGAGAGGGTGCTCTCGAAGAGCGGGACCTCGACGCGCGCGCCTTCGCCTGTGGCTTCGCGTTTGTGCAGCGCGGCCAGGATCGCGGTCGCGGCGTGCAGACCGCACACGATGTCCGCGATCGCCACGCCCACCTTCGTCGGTTCGCCCTCCGGCTCCGGGAAGCCGGTGATTCCCATAACGCCGGCGCGGGCCTGGATCAGGAAGTCGTACCCCGGACGTGCCCCGTCTTTCCCCGGCCCGAAGCCGGTGATGGAACAGTATACGAGCCCCGGGTTTAGTTCCCTCAGCGCCTCGTAGCCGAGGCCGAGTTTGTCGAGGCCGCCGCGCTTCATGTTCTCGATAACCACGTCCGCGCCAGCCGCGAGGCTCCTGATCCTCTCCTGCCCCTCCGGGCTTTTGAGGTCGACGCCGACGGAGCGCTTGTTGCGGTTTACCGAGAGGAAGTAGGCCGCCTCGCCTCCGGCGAACGGCGGGCCCCACTGGCGGGTGTCGTCGCCACGCTCGGGGTGCTCGACCTTGAGCACGTCTGCTCCCAGGTCCCCGAGCACCATCGTCGCGTACGGCCCGGCCAGGACGCGCGAGAGATCCAGGACCCTCACGCCTTCCAGCGGCAGCTTCATCCCCGCGCGTCCGGGTGGTCGTCTATGAGGAATAGCTGCGTCGGGACGGGGGCCAGGTTGCGGCCCCTGTGCGCCCCGGCGCCGAGCGCCGCGGGCGGAAGCAAGAAGGCTTCGCCCTCGGAGGTGCGCAGCGGATCGCTGCCGTCGTCGAACTCGTACTCGATCTCACCCTCCACGACGTAGCCGCGGTGACCCTCCTCGCACCACTGCTCCCGGCCCGCGCCCTCCGCGTACCGGACCATGGCCCAGCGCGCTCCCCCGACCTCGACCTCCCTGGCCGTGATGCCTGGCGCGTCTTCGGCCCAATCCAACTCCCCGAAGGGGACCCTGCGTGGGTCCTCCACGTCCGCCTCCGATCCATTTCCCGTTACCAGCCGGTACATCCTACAGCACCCGTTTTCGCGCGGCCCCGCCCTGGTGAGAGCTTTCGTAACGCGCCGGCGAACCGGTGTGGGATAATCCGGGCAATCGTCGGTGAAGCGGTAACGCGCGAGGAGAGACCATGACCACGACCATGCAGAGGACGGACCCCGGTCGGCCGGGCACGCAGGACTTCCTGATGATCGACGCCCACCTCTCTGAGGAAGAGCTGGCGGTCAGGGAGGGCGTCCGCCGCTTCGTGGTGGAGAAGATCAAGCCGAATATCAAGGATTGGTACGACGCGGCCATCTTCCCGAGGGAGATAGTGCCCGAGTTCGCCGAGCTGGGCGTGCTCGGCATGCACCTCTCGGGCTACGGCTGCGCGGGGCGGAGCGCAGTCGAGTACGGGCTCGCGTGCATGGAGCTCGAGGCCGGGGACTCAGGCCTCAGGACCTTCGTCTCCGTCCAGGGCTCCCTCGCCATGTCTGCGATCCACAAGTTCGGCAGCGAGGAGCAGAAGGAAGGCTGGCTCCCCAGGATGGCCAGGGGCGAGGCCATAGGTTGCTTCGGCCTCACCGAACCGACCGCGGGCTCCGATCCGGCGAGCATGAAGACCCACGCCCGCAGGGACGGATCCGACTGGGTACTGAACGGCTCGAAGCGCTGGATCGGCCTGGCGACCATCGCCGACGTGGCCGTGGTCTGGGCGCGCACCGACGAGGAGAAGAACCCGGTGAGGGGCTTCCTCGTCCCGACGGATGCACCCGGCTTCTCGGCCACGAACATCACCCCGAAGCTCTCGATGCGCGCCTCGATCCAGTGCGACATCGACCTCGAGGACGTCAGGCTCCCCGAGAGCGCGATGTTGCCCGAGGCGAGGGGCCTCGGCGGACCTTTCGCCTGCCTCAACGAGGCGCGCTACGGGATCGTATGGGGCGCGATGGGGGCGGCGAGGGACTGCTACGAGTCGGCCCTCGATTACGCCCTGGCGCGCGAGCAGTTCGGCAGGCCCATAGCCTCGTTCCAGCTCGTGCAGCAGAAGCTCGCGGGGATGCTGATCGAGATCGGCAAGGGGACGCTCCTCGCGCTGCACCTCGGCCGCATGAAGGACGCGGGCACGATCAGGTCCGAGCACATAAGCTTCGGCAAGCTCAACAACGTCCGTGAGGCCATAGAGATCGCGCGCGAGGCCCGGACCGTCTTCGGCGGCAACGGGGTGACCCTGGATCACCCGCCCATGCGCCACATGAGCAACCTGGAGAGCGTGAGGACCTACGAGGGCACCGACGAGGTCCACACCCTTATCCTGGGCAACGCCATAACCGGCATCCCCGCCTTCCGATAGACGGAGTCGTTGGAGACCCATCGCCTATTCTTTCGTCTCCGGTTTCTACAGTTCTAGCGGGGAACCTGGGGGAATTCAAAGGCGCCCGCGACACCGCGAAGGTCGGAGCGAAGGCGCTCAAGCGGCGAACGTCTTGGGTCCTTAAATGAGCATGCCTCCCTGGCCAAGAGATGTCGAGCGCTGCCACGTCCTCGGGACCACCAGCGCTTCAGGCTTCCACCACCACGGTTAGAGGCACGCGTCCGGGGCAGATGGTCACCCTGCGGGATGTCTGCCGCGTGACCTCGACCGTACCGAGGCACGCCAGGCTGGCAGCATGAGCGCCGCCCCGACGAGGAAGCACACCGCCCCGAGGAACGTTCCCGCGTTGGCCAGAGGAAGGTCGATCGGGCTGTCGGTGCTCGGCAACACAAAGCTCGCGAGCGCCGACATCATGAAGGCCACCGAGCCCAGCATGTTGAGCCACGCGATCGACCACGGCAGGGTTGGCAACCGCAGACGCCAGAACCCACCCCCGAGGGCCGAGATCGCGTACGTGCTGGCTACGAGAAACAGAACAGAGCCAAAGATGTCCGGTCGCCAGACGTGCTTGTCGGCCTCCGCCGCATTGAGGTTTTGCAGGGTGGCTGCGAGCGTGCTGCTATTGAAGAAAAGCGTCCCGGGGAACTGCGTGGCCGCCGCCAGCCAGTTCTTGTCGCGCGGCCGCCAAGCCCACGGCAGGGCCTGGATGCGAGCGTGCTGGCGCTGTTCGTCGACGCCCGTCATCCCGGGACTTTGCGCTTGTACCAACTGGCAGTACGACGCCGACGTGAAGAAGATCGATCCGACGAAGAAGGTCATGGCGTCCGCGGCCGCTCCGACCGCGTGCAGGTATGCGGGAATCGTGCCCAGGGCGAAGCAAGACGCGCCGAGCATGAACAGCCAGGCGATGGCAGAGTTCAGGCGAGCCGGTTCCGCGCGCATGCTAACCCAGAGGCCGGATCACGCCACGGGTCGACTCTGGCAACCTGGACAGCATCAGCAGACTCTCCCAGTTTTCGGTGTGCTCCGCCTTCTTGGGGCGCCTTCTTACGCTCATCCTTCCCCCTACCGTTAATAGCATCGTGGAATCGGAAGGATGCCACGTGGCCAAGCCTTGGGCTAGCTCAGGATTCATCCATCGGGCAAAGGTAGCGGACTCCGAACCTCCCAGGACATAACTTCTAGGCGGTCGGGTCAACAGGCCTGGCCACGAGCAGACCGCGTTCGAGGTTAACATAAGCCTGTGAGCAGCGAGCCACGCACCGGAGCAGCACCGGACCACTTCGTGCGCACGCCTTCGACGTGGCTGGCGTACCTCCTGATCGGGTACTTCATGTACGTGCAGGCTTCGCTCGGCCCGATCATCCCGTTCCTGCGCGAGGATCTCTCGCTCGGCTACGGGGCCGCAGGGCTGCACTTCGGCGCCTTCGCCCTCGGCGTGTTGTTCACGGGCTTGCTGGGCGACCGTCCGGCGCGTCTGCTGGGGAGGCGCAGGACGCTCTGGATCGGGGCCGCCGGGATGGCGGCCGCGGCGCTGGGCATCGCCGTGGCCAACACCGCCCTGGTTAGCCTCCTTGCCACCCTCGCCGCCGGCTTCTGCGGCAGCCTCCTGATAATGAGCGCCCAGGCGGCCCTCTCGGATCTGCACGGTGGCTGGAGAGCCGCCGCCATCTCCGAGGCGAACGTGGCGGCCGGGGCGACGGCGATACTCGCCCCGCTGCTGGTCGGTGTCTTCGCCCGCACCGAGATCCCGGGCTGGCGCGGCGCGCTGATCTGCGGCGTTCTGTTGCTCGTGGCTATCTCCATCTTCCTCGGACGCGCACCAGTCCCGAGCGCCAGCCCAGCGTCGAGCAGCCCGGACGAGCGGGAGGCTAGAAAGGCCGGCCCGGTCCTGTCCAACGTCTTCTGGGGCTGGTGCGCGGTGATCTTCTTCTGCACCTCGATCGAGTGGAGCGTGGCCTACTGGGGCGCTTCGTTTCTGGAGGGCGAGGCCGGGCTCGCGGCGGCCGACGCCGCGACGCTTATGGGCGCCTACTTCGTGGCGCTGCTGCTGGGACGGATACTGGGAAGCCGTCTGGCCCGCAGGGTACGCGCGGGTAAGCTGCTGGTGGGCTCGGTGATCCTCGCTGCCGCCGGTTTCCTGCCTTTCTGGCTCGCACCCCTGGTCTCATCACCCACGCTAGCCGGCGTCGCCGTAAGCGTTGCGGGCCTCTTCGTAGCCGGTCTCGGCATCGGAAATCTGTACCCGCTGGCCGCCTCCCTGGCGACGGGCTCCGCCTCCGACGTGGTCGACCTGGCCACCTCCCGGATCGCCCTGGCCGTCGGCTGCGCGACCCTCCTCGTGCCCCCGGCCCTGGGTATCGTCGCCGACCGCCTCGGCCTCGGCAGGGCCTACGCCATCGTCGCGGCCCTCCTGCTGGTAGCGATCGTCATCGTGACCACCGTGGACCGCGCCTCGATCAGGCACGAAAAAGGAGGGGAGCAGTTCCCCGCCCAAAAGTAGCTGACCGCTGGGAGCCCTAGATCACCGAGCTCGCGGGGCCGCCGGCGACGTAGATGGTCTCGCCGCTGATGTAGGAGGCGTCGTCGGAGACCAGGAACGCGACCACGTTGGCGATGTCCTCGACCCGCCCGAAGCGCTTGAGCGGGATGTTCTTGGCGAACCGCTCCTTCATGTCCTCCATGGTCATGCCGGCGCGTTCCGCCGCTTCTTTGGTCATCTCGGTCTCGACCCAGCCCGGCGCGACCGCGTTGACGTTTATGTTGAAACGCCCGAGCTCGAGGGCCAACGTCCTCGCCAGCGCCTGCAACCCGGCCTTGGCCGAGGAGTAGTTGGCCTGCCCGCGATTGCCGAGCGCAACGATCGAACTCGTCATCACGATCTTGCCGTACTCTTGCTCCACCATGTACTTCTGGGCGGCCCTGGAGCACAGGAAGCTCCCCTTCAGGTGCACGTCCAGCACCGTGTCCCAGTCGTCCTCGCTCATCTTGAAGGCCAGGTTGTCCCGCAATACCCCGGCGTTGTTGACCAGGATGTCGATGCGCCCGAAGTGGTTGGCTATCTCCTCGAAAGCAGCCTCGACCTGCTGGGCGCTCGATACGTCACAAGCGACGGCAAGCCCTTCCGCGCCGGCAGCTTCTACCCCCTCAACAGTCTCCCGCGCTGCATCCGCGGAGAGGTCGACGACCGCGACGTTGGCACCTTCCTGCGCCAGCCGGATCGCCTCCGCGGCACCGATGCCTCGCGCTGCCCCAGTTACGACCGCCACCCGTCCACTTAGTCTCACTAGTCCACCCTTCCTGACCGCCAGATTTGCAGCAGCACGCCGTACGCGTGCGGAGTTTGTTACATAGACGCAAATTGTATACGAGACGCATTTATGTGTCCAGCGAAGGTATTCACGTTCCGAAGATAGATGTAATAGGCACTGCCAGGAAGAGCGGGCCCTTCCGAAGATTGTATACGGTTGCGGGGCTTCGCGTGTGACTGCCGATCGGGCGGCGCATGATCCGCCGGCGGATCATGCGGGCTAGCTCCTCTTGGCTTCTCGAAGTTGATCCGTCCGATGGCGCAAGCGACAATGGCGCTCGCGGTGGCCGAGCGAGGCTGGTTCGTGGCGGATCCCGAGGCTAAGCCTCGGCGGCGGGTGAACACGCGGAGAAGGTCCCGCCCGGCGGCGAGACCTTCGAATGACGCGGCGCGTGGACCAGCTAGGTTCTTATGTACACGCCGCCATTAATGTCGAGCGCCTGGCCGGTTATGTAGTCCCCGCCCTCGACGAGGTAGCGAACGGCTTGGGCTATCTCTTCTGGTTGGCCGAAGCGCCCGAGCGGGATCGTCTTCAGGAGCTTCGCCTTCGCCTCCTCTGGAATGCTTGCGACCATGTCCGTCTCTATAAAGCCGGGACAAATGGCGTTGACGGTGATGCCGTAGCGGGCGAGTTCCTGGGCCGCCGTCTTGGTGAACCCGAGCAAGCCAGCCTTGGCGGCGGCGTAGTTTGCCTGGCCGATGTTGCCCGCTTCGCCCACGAACGAGCTCATGTTGACGATCTTGCCGCCGCCCTGCTCGGTCATGTGGGGCAGCGCCGCGTGCACGGTGTAGAAGGCGCTGTTGAGGTCAACCTGGATCACCGTGTCCCAGTCCTCAACCGAGAGTTTCCTCAGGGTGCGGTCTATGTTTATGCCGGCGTTGTTGACCAGCACGTCTACCCGGTTGAACTCTTCTATCGTCTTGTCTATGAGGCTCTGGGCCTGCTCCGGGTCCGAGACGTCGGCCTGCACCGCTATCGCCCGCGAGCCGTTGCCATCGATCTTGCCGACCAGCTCCTCGGCCGGCTCCTTGCTCCGCGAGTAGTTGACCACCACGTGCGCCCCGTTGCTACCCATCTCCTCCGCTATGGCCGCCCCAAGACCTCGGCTCGCTCCGGTGACGACCACCACAGCTTCTTGCAATGTACCCATCTACGTTCCTCCATTCCCGTTATGCTTGTGCAACCAAGTTTATTGACGCGATTTATCCGTCGCAAACTAGGTACCGTGCGCACATAAACCGCGAGACGGCTCGGCACCGACGGGCCGCGGAGCGTTAAGCCAGAGGTACCCCCTGCCGCGCCCGCGAGCACCCCACGATCGCCGCGTCGAGCGGGAGCCGGATCCCCCGCATCACCGTTCCTTTGTGGGACCAGCCCCCGGCAGTCGCGCCTTCAGGACCTAGCCGCACGAAGCCCCCGGGATCACCACCGCTTGAGCGAAAATGTACCAGCGGTTCATGTACAATCGGAATGCACTTATGTTCCTACACCATAAGCGTACAAAATCGGAATCGGGCTTCTCGCCGAGAGGGGGCAGTCCGGTCTTGGATATCCGGTGAAAGGCCTCACTAATTGCTTGACACACCGGAACATATATGTAAAATGCACATAGGATGGAAGAGAGAGGCATGGACAACGAGGAACGCAAGCACGACACGGAGCGTCCGGCGCCCGGATTCAGGGGGGTAGAGGCGCGGCCGAGGAACTGGCTGGTTCCGGTCATTCTGCTTTCGCTAAGGGAATGGAACTCGTACGGGTACGAGCTCATGGAGCGAGCCGCTGCCTTTGGGTTTGAGGCGATGAACCCTGGGACTCTGTATCGGACGTTGCGGCAGATGGAGAAAGAGGGCATCGTCGAGTCCACCTGGGAGACCTCCAGGGGCGGGCCGGCGCGTCGGATGTACACCATCACCGACTCGGGACGTTCGTACCTCGATTTCTGGGCCCAGTCGCTGGAGCAGTACCAGGAGACCATGGACAGCTTCTTCCGGATGTACACGGGCGCGCCGCCGCGGCCCGAGAACAAGGACGACAAGTAGCGGCGGGAAAGGAGCTACGAAGATGGCTAACATGGACAAGGCCAACAAGGCGGCGGAGCGGCTCGCGGAGACCACGCGGGACTCGTTCGGGACGGTCGTGGATCACGCGGTCGGCCTGCAGGAGCGCAACGTGCGCTTCGCCCAGGGGCTGGTCGAAGGTTCGATCAAGGAGCTTCGGAGCCAGGCCGAGAGCAACAGGACGATGACGCAGGAGCTCGTCGAGCGCGCCGAGCGGCAGCGCGACGCGTATCAGACTCTCGTCGACGAGAGCCTCGACGCCTATATGGACCTGGCGTACGCGCCTCTCTCCTACTACAAGGAGGGCCTGGAGGCTGCCGGTAAGGCCATCAGGTAGCCGCCGGTTCGGAAGGCGAAATGGGGGGTGGGCCGATGGCCCGCTCCCTTTCTTATTTTCGGGGTTAGAGCACGTACGTACCGGGTAGAAAAAGCCCCAAGTACCTGGCACAAGCAAAGGAGTACGAAATGGACGATAAACAGCAAAAGCAGGTAAACGAGGCGGCCGAGAAGTTCGCCGAGGCGATCAAAGAGTCCTATCAGGCCCTCGCCGAGCGCTCGGTAACGGCGCAGGAGCTAAACGCGCAGTTGACCCAGGACTTCTTCAACGGCGTCATCAACAACCTGCGCACCCAGGCCGAGAGCAACAGGGCTCTGGCCGACGATCTCATCGAGCAGCAGCGCAAGCAACAGGAAGCTTCGCAGGCGCTCACGCAAGAGTCGGTCAACGCGTACACCGACTTCCTGAACTCCATGTTCTCCTACTACCGCGGCAGCCTGGACGAGGCGCAGAAGAACACCAGGTAGCGAGCATAGAGAGGCTGCGAGGTAGCGTGCGAGGCCCGGGTCCCCGTGGGGGCTCGGGCTTTGCTTTTTGGTGTATCCTCTTACACAAGGTTTAGCGGGAAGGAGCATGCATGAGCTTTGGCAATGGCAACGGCAACGGCGAGATAGTAATCTCGACGCCCCTGAGGACGGGGATCGGCACCTTCGGCGGCGCGCTCAAGGACACGCCGGCGACTGATCTCGGGGCGACGGTCGGCCAGGAGGTCATCTCCCGGAGCGGCGTCGAGGGCGAGCAGGTAGATCAGGTGATAGTCGGCAACATCCTGTCCGCGGGCCAGGGCATGAACCCGGGCCGTCAGGTCGGCATCAAGAGCGGGCTACCGGTCGAGGTACCAGGGTTGACGCTCAACAGGATGTGCGGCTCCGGCTTGCAGGCCGTGGTCTCCGCGGCGCAGGAGATAGCGCTGGGCGACGCGGACGTGGTCCTCGCCGGAGGCGTAGAGAACATGGATATGGCGCCGTTCCTCATGCCCAAGGGCCGCTACGGCTACAGGATGGGAATGCCGGACGCCAAGATCTACGACCACATGGTCTACGACGGCCTGTGGGACGTCTTCAACGACTACCACATGGGCGTGACCGCCGAGAACGTCGCCGAAGAGTACGGGATCACCCGCGAGGAGTCCGACGCCTACGCCGTGCGCAGCCACCAGCGGGCCGCCAAGGCGCACGAAGAGGAGCAGTTCGACGGCCAGATCGTGCCCGTCGAGGTGAGGGTGAAGAAGGAGAAGGTGCAGTTCACCGACGACGAGCACATCCGCCCGACCGCTAGCGTCGAGGGTCTCGGCAAGCTCAAGGCGGTCTTCAAGAAGGACGGCGGCACGGTTACGGCGGGCAACGCCAGCGGCATCAACGACGGCGCGGCCATGATGCTGGTCTCCAGCGAGCGCAGGGCCGAGGAGCTCGGCCTGAACGTGGCCGGCAGGCTCGTCTCCGCCGCGGTGGCTGGGGTGGACCCGTCCGTTATGGGCACCGGCATGATCCCCGCCTCCCGCGCTGCCTTGAAGAAGGCAGGCCTCTCCGTCGACGACCTCGACGCCGTCGAGGCTAACGAGGCGTTCTCGTCGATCGCCATAGCCGTGGGACGCGAGCTAGAGGTTCCAGAGGAGAAGCTTAACCCCGTCGGCGGCGCCGTTGCCCTCGGCCACCCCATCGGGGCCACAGGTGCGGTGCTGACGGTCAAGCTGCTTCACTACCTCGACCGCACCGGCGGCAAGTACGGCCTCGTGACCCTCTGCATAGGCGGGGGCATGGGAATAGCCGCGATCTTCGAGCGGATCGGTTAAGCAGTACATAGCTAGCTGCCGTCAGCGGTCAGCTGAGGGTTGCGAGAACGGCGCCCGGGGTTCTCCCGGGCGCCGTTCTCTTTCTGCACGGATGCGGCGGGCGCGAGCGGCAGGGTGTTCGGGGTCTTGCTGAAAGCCGAGAGCTATCCTACGCGGCGGTCTCTGGCCGCAGATCTATCTCGACGTGCTCCAGGCCGCCCTCCCAGCGCTGACGCTCGGGGAGTCCCAGGCTTCGTAGCAGGCCGAGCATAACGCGGTTCTCGCGCATGACGAGCGCGTGCAGGCGCCCTATGCCCCTCTGGCGGGCGGCCTCGATCAGGTACCGCGTCAGCCCTATCCCGAGCCCCCTTCCCTGATACCGGTCCTCCACCAGCGCCGCGTACTCCGCCCCGTCCGTGCCCGCCTCGCGCTCGTAGCGCACCACAGCCACGATCTCGTCCTCGTTCTCGGGGTCCAACGCCACCAGCGCGAAGCGGTCCGCGCCGTCGACCTCGGCGAAGCTTCGCGCCCGCTCCTCCGAGAGCTCCTTTATGGGACCAAAGAAGCGCAACTCGATAGATCGCTCGCTCGAGCGTCCCACGAGCCGTCGCAGAGCCCTGGCGTCGTCGGCCCGGATCTCGCGCACCGGCACGCACGTCCCGTCCCTCAGCGTTAACACCGCACTAACCGGCACGCCGAATCAGATCCCTCGAACGCGCCTTCGCTATATGCCAAATGCACATAAGAGTAGTCTACCGTGTCTGGTGGCGAGCGCAAAGGCTGGTACGGTTGCGTCGTATAGAGGCATCAACCCCTGGGCTCTTGCGTATCCCATTCCTTCGGCGTGTTCGGGTGGACAAGCTCGAGGTACTGGTTCTCCTGGACCTCTAGGTACTCGGCGAGCATCTCCGGGTCCATGCGGCCGGACATGGCTTCCCTGAGGGTGTCGCGGTTCTGCTGCAGGAGCTGGAGTGCTCGCCTGTGGTCTTCTTCCAGTGAGCCTGTCCAGTTGCTCCTGGATCCCTCGACGGCCTCCTCGAAGGTCTTGCCCTCGAGTACGAGGGCGGCGAGCTCGACCGCCTTGTACGTGGAGGTTGCCAGGCGGCGCTGGGTGGGGGAGAGGAGCCCGGCGGTCGTGTTCAGGCTGACGGCGTACCGCAGGAGGTCAGCCACCTGGCGGGCTTCCTCGTCCGTGACCCTCAGCTCGGCTCTGCCGACTTCGTCTCGGGCCTCTGGCATGGTCTTCTCCTAGTCGCTACTATCTTCGGCGCGCCGCAGCTTGCCGTCTCTGTCCGGTGTTTGCGGGGGTCTAGGGGCGAAGGCGCGGTGGCCGGTAATGGCCTGGCCCACGATCAGGGTGTTCACGTCGTTGGTCCCCTCGTAGGAGTAGACCCCTTCCAGATCCGCCATGTGCTCCATGACCCGGTAGTCGAGCAGGACGCCGTTGCCCCCCAGCACGTCGCGGGCGAGGGCGGCTATGGTGCGCGCCTTGGCGACGTTGTTCATCTTGAACATCGAGACCGTCGGGGCGTCGAGACGGCCCGCGTCCTTGAGGCGCCCGACGTGGATGGAGAGGAGCTGGCTCAGGGAGATCTCGTTAACCATGGAGACGAGTTTCTGTTGCACCAGCTGGAACGAAGCTATGGGCTGTCCGAACTGCTCGCGCTCGCTGGCATAGGCGAGGGCCGTCTCGTAGCAGTCCGTGGCCTGCCCGAGACCGTCCCAGCCGACCCCGTAGCGCGAGTGGGTAAGGACCGAGAGCGTGGACCCAAGCCCGTCAGCCTCGGGCAGGCGGTTCTTCTCCGGGATGCGACAATCCTCCAGCCTCACGTGCGTCTGCCACGCGGCGCGCTGGGATCCCTTCCGCGGCAGCACGTCGGCGCGGTAGCCGGGGTTGTCGCCCCCGACCAGGAAGCCGCTGATGCGCCCGTTCTCGGTGCGGGCCCAGATCACCGCGACGTCCGCGAAGGAGGCGTTGCCGATCCACTTCTTCTCCCCGTTCAGGACGTAGCCGCCATTCTTCGCTACCGCCGTGGTCGCCATGGAGCCAGGATCGGAGCCCGCTTCTGGCTCCGTAAGGCCGAAACAGCCGACCTTCTCGCACCTCGCCATGGGGGGCAGCCACTCGCGCTTCTGTTCCTCGGAGCCGAGCTCGTGGATCGCGCTCATCGCCAGCCCGCTCTGCACGTGCAAGAACGTCGAGAGGCTTCCCGAGCCGCGCGCCAGCTCGGCTATCGCCAGCCCGTAGGCGACGTTGTTCCATCCGGCACAACCGTACTCCTCCCCGATCGTGCCGCCCATGATCCCTAGCCCGCCCAGACGCGGCAAGAGATCGAACGGAAACTCGGCCCTGTCCCAGTAACCCGACGCAGACGGGATGATCTCCTCGTCCACCACCGCGCGTACCCGGTCCCGGATCCCCCGCTCCTCGTCGGTGAGGAGGCTGCCAGCATCCACGAAGTCTACCGGCCGCGTCCCCCGGCGCGTTCCCTCGGGCGTGACGGTCATCTTTGATCCTCCAAGCTACGCTCCCCCGCTCTCCCCGATGTTCCAAGCATAGGTCGTGGCACCGCCGGGGTCAATCCGGCACGCTGCAGTGGACCGCATCATCTATTGGCTGGCGTGCCAAGGTTCATAGAAAGCCGGTGCCTTCGGTGCCAATGAGAGCAAGTTCACGTTTTACACATAAATGTAACTTTACCTTATATGTATTCAGCATATAATCTGGTGGTAGGGTGGAGCCATGCGTACCGTGACAGGCGCCTTCGCGTCTTGGCCGCGGGCGGCTCCAAGAAATGGTCGAGAGTTGAGAGGTGAGACGACGTGAAAGATGCATTGTATAGGATAGCGTTACAGAGCACGGACAGGAGCAAGATGCGCGGCAGGCGCGCTGAGGCGTCCAGCGAAGAGGATTTCACCGGGTTCTTCTTTCGGATGCCAGATGAGAGCTGCGACGCCGCCGAGGAGGACCGTCGGCTCCTCTCCGGCCGCGCGGCCGAATAGCACTTCGGGCGGAGAACTCACGAAAGAGGGTTACGTATATCGGGCTCTTGAGGTCCTCGGAAACGACCCGGGCGCGGCGTCTTCGAGCTCGGGTTCCGTCCACGCCCGGTAAGGGACCGCCAACCTGGACCGGGTCAATCCCCGGTCTTGGGGGGTGGCGACGATGAGGCACGAGGAGTTCGCCGAGAGGGCCGCGGAGAGGCTCGAGGCGGTGGCCGACGGGCTCGAGCAAGAGGGACGGGAGCTCGGCATCCAGGGCGCCGTATCCGCGCGCGCCGGGGAGCTCAGGCTGGCCGCCCTGCTAACGCGCGAGGAGGCCAGGGCGGTGACGCTCGAGGAGCACGAGCTATCCACCGGGTTCCCGCCTCTGGAGGCGCAGGCCTGAGGGTCTTGTAGCGGGGTCCGCAAAAGCGCAACGACGGGAGGTAGCCAGGTGCCCGTAGCGATCACGGAGAAGACCAGCATAGACTACGACGTCCAGGGCGACGGACCGCCCCTGATCCTGATCGGGGGCCTTGGCTTCGGCCGCTGGGCCTGGTTCAGGCAGGTTCCGGCCTTCTCGCGCCACTTCAAGACCATCACCTTCGACGCTAGGGGGGAGCGTGATCTGGACCGTGGGGTCACGGATCTCGCGGCCGACGCGGTTGCGCTTCTCGACCACCTGCGGGTCGGGAAGGCGCACGTCCTCGGCACCTCTCTGGGTGGCTTCGTCGCTCAGGAGCTGGCGCTGCTCAGGCCCGACCTGGTCGACCGGCTGGTGCTGGTCGGCACGAGCTACGGCAGTGGCGGGCCCGAGACCATGTCCCCTTGGGCGCTGGCCGACATGATCGGTTCGCCCTCCCTGAACGCCGAGAGGGCCGTGCGGCAGGGCCTCGAGACGGCCACGTCGGAGGCTTACCGCGCCGGCAATCCGGAGGAGTTCGAGCGGGTAGTCAGTTGGCGGCTCGCGGACTCGCCCTCGCTGTCCACCTATTACGAGCAGATGAGGGCCGGCGCCAGGTTCGACCTCTCGCGCGACGTGGGGCGCATCACCTCACCGGTGCTCGTCATCCACGGCGCGGAAGACCGGTTCGTGCCCGTTGCCAACGCCGCGGCGCTCAAGGAGGAGATCCCCGGCGCCAGGCTGCGCGTCTTAGAAGACGCCGGGCACCTGGTGTTTATCGAGCGGTACGCCGACGTGAACAGGGAGGTCGTGACCTTCCTCAAGCCGCGCGCGTCGCGCGAGCGGCGGGGCGCGCCGCACGAGACCGGCGTCGCGCGGCTGATAGAGAGGGTCTCGATGACGATACGCCGGCTGTTGGCTCGAGCGAGTTCGAAGGTTGAATGATCCAGCGGCGAAGCTGCGAGAGGGTTAGGAAACCCCGGCGAGATGGGTACACTGTGCAACGAAGCGAAACTGGTCGAATGAGGAGGCAGGCGTGAGCGAAGGCAAATCTGGCAACGGCGGCGACGGGGGCGAGGCGTCGGCGCCGATGGCGCCTTTTGACGTCTGGACGCGTTGGCTCGAGAGCAATATGGGCGAGGTGATGACGCCGCCCGGCGCCAGTGTCCCGTGGCTCGCGTCGCCCGGCATCTCCACCGGCGAGGCGGCCGATGTCCTGCCAGAGGGGGCGATCAGGAACGACCCTCTATTGCAGACCGTGGAGAGCCTGTGGGACGCCAACCCCCTGCGAAACGTGCTCCCGATAAGCTGGACGGAGATCACGCGCGCCCTTCAGACGTTGTGGATGCGCGAGTTGAGCGATCCGGCACGCGCGTCGCAGCGGGCGGCGGAGTACAACAGGCGCCTCTTCGAGACCTCGATGGATGTGTGGGGCGACGCGACGGCTCGTTTCTGGGACCTGCCGCGCGAGGAGAAAGAAGAAGAGGGTAGACCGGACAAGCGTTTCGCCGGAGCCGAGTGGGAGAGTAACCCTTACTACCAGACGCTAAAGGAGTCGTACCTGCTAGCCTCCGAGTACCTCCTGAACGAGGCGGAGGAGACCGACGGCAGGGAAGACGAGGAGCAGCGGCGCCTCAAGTTCCACCTCAAGCAGTTCGTGGACGCGATGGCGCCGGTCAACTTCCTGCTCACCAACCCCGCGGCCCTCAGGCGCATCGCCGAGACGGGAGGGACCAGCCTCGCCGAGGGGACGCGCAACCTGCTCGCCGACATCAAGGATGGGCGCCTCAGCATGACGGACACCACCGCCTTCGAGCTCGGCGAGAACATCGCCGTGACGCCGGGCAAGGTCGTCTTCCGCAACGAGCTGATCGAGCTGATCCAGTACGAGCCCCAGACCGAGAAGGTCTACGAGGTGCCCATACTCTTTATCCCGCCCTGGATCAACAGGTACTACATCCTCGACCTCACTCCCGAGAAGAGCATGGTCCGCTACCTCGTCGAGCAGGGCTTCACGGTCTTCATGATCTCCTGGAAGAACCCCGACGCCTCGATGAGCGAGACCAAGTTCGAGGACTACATGACGGAGGGACCGCTCGCCGCCGCCGAGGTCGTTAGGGAGATAACGGGGTCCGAGAAGGTAAACCCGGTCGGCTACTGCGTCGGCGGGACGCTGCTCGCGATCGCCCTGGCCTGGCTCGCGGAAGGGGGGGACGAGAACCCCTTTGACGCCTCGACCTTCATGGTCGCGCTGCAGGACTTCACCGACGTAGGGGACACGGCAGTGTTCATAGACGAACCTCAGGTCGAGTTCATGGAGCAGTCCATGATGGAGCGGGGCTACCTGGACAACCGCAAGATGGCCAACATGTTCAACCTCCTGCGCTCCAGCGAGCTGATCTGGTCCAACGTTATCAACAACTACCTGCTT
The DNA here is from genome assembly GCA_963800975.1 of uncultured Rubrobacteraceae bacterium. Classification (GTDB taxonomy): domain Bacteria; phylum Actinomycetota; class Rubrobacteria; order Rubrobacterales; family Rubrobacteraceae; genus JALYGY01. The sequence continues at coordinate 365,579 of CAWDDB010000013.1, forward strand.
GGCCAGAAGCCACCCGCCTTCGACCTCCTGTATTGGAACGCCGACGGCACCCGCATGGCGCGCGACGCCCACAGCTTCTACCTCAGGAACACCTACCTCGAGAACAACCTGATCGAGCCAGGCAAGGTCGAGGTGGAGGGCCGTCCCATAGACCTGCGCAACGTGGAGGGCGACGCCTACGCGGTCGGGGCCGAGAAGGACCACATCGTCCCGTGGTACTCGGCGTGGAAGATCGGGCAGTTGACCAACGCCACCACGCGCTTCGCCCTCGCCAACAGCGGCCACATAGCCGGCATGATCAACCCGCCGTCCAGAGGTAAGGGCAAGCACTGGGTCAACGAGGGCGGCGACGCCGGTGACGCCGAGACCGCCGAAGAGTGGCGGCAGAACGCCACCGAGCACGAGGGTTCCTGGTGGGAGGACTGGACGGACTGGCTCGAGCCGCGCTCGGGCGAGAAGGCCGAGCCGCCGAGCATGGGCAGCGAGGAGCACCCCCCGATAGAGGACGCCCCGGGTACCTACGTGACGGAGCAGTAGGCGGCGCGACCGGGTAGCTCCTGCCGAGTTTCTGCGCGTTGTGAACCCGCGCCTCGCGAGGATAATCGGGGTGTCGTATTCGGGACCGTTCCAGGTGGGGGGACGGGAGGTGCGAGGTGCTGGATCACATCAGTCTTCGGGTGTCGGACCTGGAGCAGAGCAGGCGCTTTTTCACGAAGGCCCTGTCCCCGCTCGGCTTCGAGCTGGTGATGGAACACGACATCTCCGGCGCGGGGTTCGGCCACGCGGGTAAGCCAGAGTTCTGGATCAAACAGGGTTCAACGGCCGCCAGCGTCCACGTCGCCTTCGCCAGCCCCGACCGCGTGTCCGTGGACGCCTTCTACGAGGCCTCTATCGAGGCGGGCGGCCGCGATAACGGAGGGCCAGGGCCGCGGCCCGAGTACCATCCGGGCTACTACGGCGCTTACGTCCTGGATCCCGACGGCAACAACATCGAAGCGGTCTGCCACGTGCCAGAAACCTAGAATGCTCTGGGCAGCGATCGCCCTCGGGAGAAAGTGGGTGACATGCGGGCTACCTAAGCCGCCAGCTGCTTGACCGGTGCAGCGTTCTCCTCGACGAAAAAGGTCTCGGGATCTATGGGAAACGTGACCTCGCACTCCCTGCCAGGGTTCTGCTTCGATATGATCTCCATCGCCCGCTCGATGCTCTCCGCCTGTACCATCACCCCAAAACGCGCGGCGCCACTCCTCACCTGAACCGATACCTTAATCATCTCCCAATACCTTCCTTTCGGGCGAAGATCGAGACGATCATTACCTACCAATTATACGTCACGGTCCTCACTGTCAGTAGTGAGAATATGCTGGAAACGCGCGAATTTGCGAGAGCAGCGTGGCCCTCACGTCGGTTACTTCATCGACGAGGTTACAGCCAACCTTTTCGTTCGGCGAAGCGGGCGGCCTCCACGCGGTTGCGCGTGCCGAGCTTCTTGATCGCGGTCGAGAGGTAGTTACGGACGGTCCCCTCGGAGAGGTACAGGTCGCGAGCCACGTCCTCGATGGGCGCTCCGTTCGCCGAGGCTCTCAGTACGTCTCGCTCGCGCTCGGTCAGGGGGTTCTCGCCGTCGCTCAGGGCCGCGGCGGCCAGGCCTGGGTCGACCACCCGCTCGCCTTGCATTACCCGCCTGATGGCCGAGGCGAGCTCGGAGGCGGGGGCGTCCTTGAGCAGGAAGCCAAGAGCGCCGCTCTCCATAGCGCGCTTGAGGTAGCCCGCGCGTCCGAAGGTGGTCAGGATGATCACGCGGCACGCGGGCAGCCTTTCCCTGAGGGCAGCGGCGGCGGAGAGACCGTCGCCGCCGGGCATCTCGATATCAAGGAGCGCCACGTCCGGGAAGGCGTCCAGGGCCGCCGGGAGCACCTCGTCGCCGCGCGACGTCTCGGCGACGATCTCGAGGTCCTCTTCCAGGGAGAGCAAGGCCAAGAGCGCGCCACGCACCATCGCCTGGTCCTCGGCCAGCAGCACTCGGATAGTCATTACCACCCGCTACTTCGCGGTCCACCTCGCGGCTGCAGGCTGACGCGCAGACGAAACCCGCCTTCGGCCAACGGTTTGGCCTCCCAATCGCCCCCGTTCGCGGCGACGCGTTCGGCGAGCCCAGAGAGGCCGCTGCCGGGGACGATGCCTTCCTGGTAGGAACTTTCCCCATCGTCTGTCACCTCGGCGCTGACCTTCTCGCCGCATCGGGAGAGTCGGATCCCGCAGCGTGTCGCCTGGCTGTGCCGGATCACGTTCGTGACGCCCTCGCGCACCGTCCAGGCGAGGGCCGCGTCCGTAGTGTTGTCGAGCTCGCCGGCCCCGTTCTCGATCCGGCAGGAGATGCCCGCTGCCTCGAGCATCTCCTGGGCGCCGGCTAGCTCCTCGCCGAGGGTCGGCTGCCTGTAGCCGGCGACGGCATCGCGCACCTCGCTCAAGGCCTGCCTGGCCACGCCCTCGATATCCCGTACCTCCGTTGCGGCTCTTTGTGGGGAGGTGGTCAGGAGGCGGCCGGCTAGCTCGCTCTTGAGCGTGATCAGGGAGAGACTATGCCCCAGCAAGTCGTGAAGGTCGCGGGCGAAACGCAGGCGCTCTTCGGAGACTGCGAGGCGCGCAATCTCCTCCCGCGCGGCGCGCAGCTCCGCGATGGTGTCGATGTTGCGTCCGAAGGCCGCGAACAGGAGACCAAGGGCGGCGGTCGACAGCACGCCCTGCCCGATGTCCGACCATCCCAGCCCCAGGGCGCTACCGGAGGCGCCCATGAGCAGCGCAAGCCCGGCTATCGCCGCGTACGCATCCCTGCTCGGGAGCATCAACCCTGCGAGCACGTTGACGTGGAAAAACAGCGTGAGCCATTCGTTCCCGCAGTAGAAGGCGAGCGCCAGCGCGATCCCCACGAGCAGCGCGAGCGCCGCCCATCGCCCGCGAACCTCGGAGACGTCGGAGGCCGCGACGCGGAGCGGTTGGCGCACCCAGAGCAGGCCGAGGAACACGACAACAAAGAGCGTCGTGCCCGCGATGGCGAAGAGGATCTGCGGCGTCGTCGGGCTCGAGCCCAGCAGGGCACCGATCGGGTAAGCCAGCCACAAGAGTCCCAGGAGCGGACCGAACAGCCGCCCGCCGCGCGGGGGCCATGGACCACGCCTCGCTGCGCTCCGAGCTCTGGGGGTAACGATGTTCGCCGGGTTTCTGCCGGTCGAGCCGCCTTCTCGAGCCGTTACCCTCTCGTCAAGTTCCCTGTCCACGTGTTTCGGAGCCTCCATCGGAGTGCCATCGACCGCGCCATCTGCGACGCTAACGCCCTTCCAGATTCTAGCCTCCATCAGAGGTCGGCGACGGCGGGGATCACATCCCGGCCGATGGTCTCCAGCGGCGCGATACGGTCCACGCGCGGCACGAAGCCGATCACGGTCTCGACGCCCATGCCGGCTAGCCAGCGCAGCTGTCCGACGAGCTCGTCCGCCTTCTCTCCCCCCTCCCCGACGTCGAAGGCAAACGCGCAGGTCTTCTCGATCTCTCCGTAGTCCCGGCCCTCGTTCTCGCAGTGGCGGCGAAGGACGTCGAGCTTCTGTGGTATCTCCGGGCTGGGACGGAGGCTGCAGGCGTCGGCATAGCGCGCCACGAGTCGCAGCGTCTTCCTCTCGCCGTCGCCAGCGATCATGATTGGCGGATGGGGTCTGCTCAGGCTTTGCGGAAGGTTGAGGGCGCACTCGAGCCCGTAGTGCTTACCCTCGAAAGTACGCTCGTCGCCCCGTTCGCCGCTCCACATCCGCAGGGCTATCTCGACCGCCTCCTCGAGCATCTCGAACCTCTCCGCGAGCGGCGGAAAAGCGATTCCGAGTCCCCGCGCCTCTTCTTCGTAGTGGCCGGATCCGATGCCGAGTCCGGCACGGCCCCCCGAGAGGACGTCCAACGTGGTTACGGTCTTGACCAGCACTGCCGGATGCCTGAAGTGGACCCCCGAGACCATCGCCGTCAGCCCTACCCGCTCCGTGTTTGCGGCGAGGAACGCCAGGGTCGCGTAGCACTCCGGTTCGTTCGCCTCGGGGCCGCCCATTATCGGGTGCTGCCAGAGGTGGTCGGCCACGCCGATGCGATCGAAGTCTGCGTCCTCCGCGGTCCGAGCGATGTCCGTAAGAGTCCTTCCGAAACGCTCGGGGCCTCCGTTCCAGTCGAAACTGTTCAGTTGAAGTCCGAGTTTCAAGGTTTGCCTCCAGTTAGCACAGCCATTCGGTGGTCATTCGCCGTGTGGCGCGGATGTCGGTGTGCCCGGCCGATCCCGGAGCTCAAGAACTCGTGGGGTATGCCGGCCGCCGACGGGCAGGAATCCGCCTGCTCGTCGGCTCGCGGTCGCCTTGGCGCTCAACGATGGCCGTTAGCCTTCGGCCAGAGGACTGAATTGAATCGCGGCCAGCCGCCAACCGTCTCGTAAATGCACCCAGACCTGTGAGACGCGAACTGCTAGCTCCACCTGTTGGTCCTTGTAGGTGGCCCTGTTGCGTTGGACATTGCGAACGATGGCGGTCTTGTCATAGAGGCGAACGTCCAGCTCGCTGGTTCCCAGTTCGTGGTAAGTGAAATGGACGTGACGGTCGATCCATTCCTGTTTGTCGAGAACGAAGCCTCTTGGGCCTATGGATAGAAAATCATCGACCAGTAGCCTCTGCAGGGCCTCAGCGTCAGCGTGCAGTTCTGCCCTGTCGAATTCGTTCTGCAGTGCGCGAATGGTATCCTTCATCTCGTTCCTTTCCTGGTTGATTTGTTCGAGCCGCCCTCGACCGGGCGCAGCGATCAGCCGCTGGCCCAGAACCGAGCATAGATCCCCCGGTTGGTCCGCAAACGTCAGCCCTGCCGGCGGCCAAGCTTAGCCCCGGCGATGCCGCTTATCAGCAACCCCGAGAACCGCCCCGCCGCGATGAACCACACCGCCGATTCATTGACGAAGTACAGCGGCGACAGCAAACCGGCAACCGCCGATACCAGGCCGGCCACGGCCAGCGGCCGTGGCAGTCCGCCGGTGCGGAGGCCGGCCAGCCCGAGCGCGCCCACCAGCGCCCCGAAGCCAGCGCCATGCACCGGACCGCCGGCGATAAAGCCCCAGCGATGCAGCCTGGCGGCGCTGGATTCCCGCGCGCCCCCGCGGCCGGTGAGCGCCGCGCCGAGCAGCGCCGAGGTAGCGAGTGAGCCGGCGGCGAGGCCACCACCGCCGAGAGCCACCGCCCGCAGCCCTCGAGACCCCCGGCCTGAGCGCGAAGCCAGCCTCGCCACAGACGCGGTGAATCGTGCCAGCGAGGCCGCCGAGACCAACTGGCCGGCTACGCTGACCCTGGCCGCTTCGGGGCTTCCGGTGAAGTACCGTTGTACCTCCGCCGGCTCCGAGCCTGGGCGTGGGTATGGGGAGTCGGCGAGGGCCACGGCCCCGGCAACGCCAGCGACGAAGCTGGCGCCGGCGAGCGGACCGCTCAAGGCGCCGAGATCTCGCAGCCTGGCCGAGGTTCCTAACGTCTGCCCGATGGTTTCTGGCTTTGTGAAGTTGCGTTTGTCTGGCACGAGTTCCTCCTGATCGACGGAAATCTGGTACGACACCGACCCCGTGGTCCGCGCGACGTGATGGGCTTTAGCGCGAGCCGCCGCGGCCGAACGCGGCCCGCCCAGCGGGCGTCGACAACAGGACCAGCCCGCCGACCAGCGCCACCAGCACCACGCGGTGGTAGACGGTGTTCAGCTCGGTGCTCGGGCCAGCTCCCACGGCCAGCGCTACCATGCCGAGCAGGACGCCCCCCAGCGCGAAGGCGTGGGCCGCTATGATCGCTGACCACGCCCAGGGCTTTCTGGCGAGCGCCGCGTAGGCGCCGACCGCAAGGAAGAGCCCGCACAGCCCTTCGACGATCGTGGCGGGGAGGATCCGGGGCTCCGCGAGCACCGTGAAACCGAGGGGGATCCGTACCCCAAGGTGCAGCAGGGCCCCCGCGAAGAACGTGAAGGCGTAGAGGGCGGCGAGCACGCCGAGCGTCGTTGCCAGGGGAGTTCGGTTGGGCGAGGTGGCCTCCGTCAGCATCGTGACTCCTTTCCCGGTTTCAGCATCTGGGATGAGTCTAGGAAACGGCCGGAGCACCCGGTAGTGAAGAACGTCGTTGGTTCGACGTGACGTTTGTCATGGAAGCAACGCGTGGTGCCGCCCAGGTCGAGAAGGCGACGAGAGTCGGGGGCGGGGCCGCGCGGCCCCGCCCCCGGCAAAGCTTGTTAGGCCTTCGGCTCTAGCCGGAGCGGGTCTCGAGCCAGCTCGTGACCTTGGGCCAGAGGCCCTTCTTGGCGCCACGTCCGGTCATGAGGCCGACGTGGCCGGCGTCGAGGACGAAGAACTCCCTGTCGTTGCTGCTCACGAGATCCATGGTGGCCTCGGCCTGTGGCAGGGTGCAGATGTGGTCCTTCTTTCCCGCGATGTTCAGCAGCGGGACCTTTATATTGGAGAGGTCCACGCGGAGGCCGCGCAGGTATATTTCGCCCTTTACCAGCTTGTTTTGCTGGTAGAACTCGATTATCCACTGCCGGAAGGCCGCGCCGGGGAAGGGCGGGCCGTCGTTGACCCACTTGTTCATCGCGAGCCAGGTCTCCATCGGCTTCTCGTCGAAGATGCGCTCCCACATGCTGACGTAGGTGCCGACGTAGTTGGTTACGGGCTTGAGCATCCTGTTACCCGTGTCGATCATCTCGCCCGGGATGTTGCCGAACGAGTCCGCGAGAAGCCCTGGGCTCAGGTACTTGCTGTCGGTGAAGATTTTGTAGAGTCCTATCTCCTCGCGCGGGAACGAGACCGGGGTGGTGAGAAGGACGAGGTTCTTGAGGTGCTCGGGGAAGAGGGCGGCGTACATGGCGCTCATCGTGCCGCCCATGCAGTAGCCGAAGAGCGTGAACTCCTCTGAGCCCGAGATCCTCATTACCTTCTTGGCAGCCCGAGGCAGGTAATCCAGGACGTAGTGCTCGAAGGAGAGGTCCTTGTCCTCGTCGCCCGGGATGCCCCAGTCGAGCATGTACACGTCGAAGCCCTCGCCCACGAGGTACTCGATCAGGCTGTTGCCCGGGATGAGATCGAGCACGTACGGGCGGTTTATCAGGGCGTAGACGATAAGGATGGGCACGGGATACTTTTTGGGCTTCTCTGGCTCGTAGCGGTAGAGCCTGGCCTTGTTCTTGGTCCACACGGTCGCCTTGGGCGTCTGGCCGGTGTCGGCCTGGGCGCCCTCGACGACGATCCTCAAGCCCCTGTTGTACTTCTCGAGGAAATTCTCGAGCTCCGAGGGCGCGACGCTAGTCTGCTGATCCGTCACCTGGACCCTCCTATTCTGCGCACGTCGTCGACCGTGATCTGGCCCCCCGACCCCGTGCCCTCGACCTTGGCGAGGTCCACCCCGAGCTCGCGCGCCTTGCGCCTGGCCGCGTCGGTGGCCTCGGGGGCGCCGTTCTGGGCTGGCCCGCTCTCCAGGGCTACGAGGAGCCGGTCGAGCTTGCCCTCGACCCTGTCGAGGCGCTCGTCGACCTCGCCCACCTCCTCGGCTGTGGCCGGTTTGGCGTAGCCGTACTCGAACTCCTCGAAGGCCTCCTCCAGCCTATCCACCTTGTCCTCGAGCGCGACGACGAGGCCCGCGACCCGCGTTATGTCGGAGCGGACCGGGAGCTGCAGGCTCTTCAGGTACTCCTCGGAGCGGCGCGCGAACAGCTTGTAGAAGCTCGCGTAGCTCTGCATCCAGTGGCTGGCGCGCTCGAGGAACTCCTCCCGCTCTATGACGTCCTGGAGGAAGTCCGAGAAGGGACCGCTGGTCGCGGTGTACCACTGCACGGCGAACTCCAGCGGGTCCCTGGGGAATGTCCCCGAGCTCATCAGGTTGGTCCGCGCCTGTTCCAGCATCTCGAAGTAGCGCGGGGTTATGCTGACCATCTCGCCCCCGAGCTCCGCGGACTTCTCCCAGCTCTCGACCGTCGCGTCGAACCACCGGCGCCAGAGTTCGCTCGGATCCGGCCCTCCGGACCCCTCGACGCCGTTGGCCGCCGGCAGACCCATCATCTGGCGTCGAACGCCTTCGGCTCCTTCGTACCACTGCCTGTAAAAGGCGGAAGGGTCCGCGTAGCCCCCGCCCTGTAGCATGTCGGTCCACGCCTTCGTACCGGCCTCGAACCACCGAGTCCAGAGCACCGTCGGGTCCGCGCCGGCCCCGGCCCGCCTCTCTTCCGTCAAGCCCCACACCTCCTGGTCAATTTAACTGTTCCAACCGCTCGTTCGTGCCGTCCGAGCGGCAACTCGCCCAGCTCCGACGGTAGCGTATCTCGCACGGATTATATCGGAAAAGGGAAGGTATGTGTTGTGCACACATACCGGCACGTTGCCCGGGTTGCCGCTGGCTCGTGTCGCACGTATATTGGCCCGAGGGGGCCCGATCGGGGGTTCGCTCCGGAGCGAAAGGGGCGCATGATCATGCAAGATAACGAGACGGTCTTCACCATGGAGGCCACGCCGATCAAGTACGGACCCAGGGCTGCCGAGGAGGTCGGCTGGGAGGTCCGACGGCTCGGGATGGGCAGGGTGATGCTTGTCTCGGATCCGGGGGTGGTGGAGGCGGGCATAACGCCTCGCATTCGGGAGATGATCGAGGAAGAGGGCGTCGATGTCGAGGTCTGGGACGAGTCCAGGGTGGAGCCGACCGCGGACTCCTTGCAGTCCGCGGCGGATTTCGCGGCGGAGGGCAATTTCGACGGGTTCGTCGCGGTAGGCGGCGGGACCAGCATAGACACCGCCAAGGTCTCGGACCTCATCGCGACGCACGGCGGCGAGATCATGGACTACGTGAACGCCCCGGTCGGCGGGGGCAAGAACCCGCCGTCGCCCCTGAAGCCTCTACTCGCGATCCCCACGACCGCGGGGACCGGCGCCGAGGCGACGACGGTGGCCATCCTGGATATCCCGGATCAGAGGGTGAAGACCGGGATCTCCCACCAGTACCTCCGCCCCGACCGCGGCCTCGTCGACCCGCTGCTCACGGTCACGATGCCGCCCGAGGTGACCTCCTCGTGTGGCCTCGACGTCGTCTGCCACGCCGCCGAGTCGTTTATCTCCAAGCCGTACGATGCTCGTCCCAGAGCGGAGAGCCCAGACGACAGGCCACCCTACCAGGGGGCGAACCCCATAGCCGACATGTGGAGCGCCAAGGCGCTCGAGTACGGCGGCAAATACCTGAGACGCGCCGTGGATGACGGCGAGGACACCGAGGCGCGCGGCGCGATGATGCTGGGGGCCTCGCTCGCCGGGATAGGTTTCGGCTCGGCCGGGGTCCACATCCCGCACGCGTGCGCCTACCCCATAGCCGGGCTCAAGCACGAGTACAGGCCGGCCGGGTACCCGCAAGACCACGGCTTCGTCCCGCACGGCTGGTCGGTCATCGTCACCGCCCCGGCCGCGTTCCGCTTTACCTACGAAGCCGACCCCGAACGCCACCACCGCGTTGCCGAGCTCCTCTCCGGCGAGCAAATCGAGAAGCCCGACGAGAACACGCTGCCGGGCATAATCGTCCAGCTCATGCGGGACGTCGGGGCTCCTCGCGGCGTGCGCGAGCTCGGCTACGACGAGGACGACGTAGAAGATCTGGTAGACGGCGCGATGAAGCAGCAGAGGCTGCTCGTCGGCGCGCCGCGGGAGGTCACCGAGGAAGACCTGGCCAACATCATCCGCGATTCGATGGAGAACTGGTGAGAAGCTTGCTTACGGCTGAAAGCTGATCGCCAGGAGTGTTCGACCGAAGGGAGCGCGGATGGCAGACGACTTGCGACTATATTTCTTCGAGTGCGGAAGCCTCAAGACGCAGGTGCATTTCATAAAGATGAACCAGGGGCTCGGCGACCCCTACGAGATACCGGTGCCCTTCTACCTGATCACCCACCCCCGCGGCAACGTCCTGTACGACGGCGGCAACGCCCTCGAGGTCGCGCGCGACGCCCGCGGCCACTGGGACGCCGTCGTTGACGCGTACGAGCCGGTCATGGACGAGGCGGACTTCGTGGTCAACCAGCTGCAGGGGATGGACGTGGATCCCGGCTCGGTGCGGTACGTGATCCAATCCCACCTCCACCTGGACCACTCGGGGGCGATAGGCCACTTCCCGAACGCCGAGTACGTCGTGCAGCGCCGCGAGCTCGAGTACGCCTTCACCCCCGACTGGTTCCAGAAGCCGGCTTACATTCGCGCGGACTTCGATCGGGACGTCAGCTGGCTGTTCCTCGACGGTCCGCACGACGACGAGTACGACCTCTTCGGCGACGGCACCATCAGGTTGTTCTTCACCCCCGGGCACGCGCCGGGTCATACCTCGGTCCTGGTGGGCCTGCCGGGCGAGGGACCGATGATGCTGGCCGCCGACGCCGTCTACACCAGGGACCACTACGAGGACGCGGCGCTCCCAGGGCTGATCCACTCGGCCGCCGACGTGGCCGACTCGGTGCGCAAGGTCAGGCGCACGGTCGATAGCCTCGGCGCGACCCTCGTCACGGGGCACGACCCCGAGGAGTGGCCCTCGTTCAAGAAGGCGCCGGAGTACTACGAGTGATGCGCGAATCGGGCACCCCTCCGGACTGGCCGCTCGTCGTGGCCGTGGTCGGGGCTGGCACGATGGGCCTCGGCGTCGCCGAGTGCCTGGCCGCCGCCGGCATCGGGGTGCGGCTGACCGACGCGACGCCGCAGCTGACCCGGGAGGCGAAAGAGAGCCTGGTCCGGCGCGCGAGGGGACACGCCGAGGCCGGTCTGATATCGGCCGAGGCCGCGGCCAGGGCCGAGGAGGTCGAGACGGCCGACGACGCGCGGGAGGCGTCGACGGACGTCGATCTCGTCTTCGAGGCGGCGCCGGAGGACCTGGATCTGAAACACGAGATCCTGGCGGCCTGCTCGAACGCCGCGCCCCCCGAGGCTGTCATCGTCTCCAATACATCCTCCCTGCCGATGGATGATCTCTCTGGGGCGGTAGAGGGCCCGGAGCGTTTCCTCGGCATGCACTGGTTCAACCCGCCAGAGTGGACGCCCGGGGTCGAGGTTATCCCGGCGGCGACGACGGAAGAGAGAGTAGTCGAGAGGGTCGTGCGCTTCCTGCGGGACCTCGGGAAGCGACCCGCCGTTGTCGGGAGCCGCCCGGGGTTCGTGGCCAACCGCATCCAGAACGCCATGTTCCTCGAGGCGGTGCGCTGCGTCGATGAGGGCCTGGCCTCGCCGCAGGAGGTGGACGAGGTGGTGCGCAGCTGCTTCGGCTTCCGGCTGCCGTTCTTCGGTCCGTTCCAGATCGCCGACATGGCTGGCCTCGACGTCTACGCGAGCGTCCTGCGGACCCTGCGGGACGGCCTGGGCGACAGGTTCGAGACGCCGGAGGTGCTCACCAACCTGGTGCAAGAAGGACGCACGGGCACCAAGAGCGGCGCAGGGTTCCTGGAGTACTCGGACGAGGAGCGTGACCGGTTGCTCCTGGAGCGCGACCGCCGCTACGCCGCGCTTCTCGAGCTGCTCGAGCACCTGCCGCCGGTCGAGGCGGGACGAGACGGGGGTGGGGCGTGATAGACGCGAGCGTTCTGGTCGTCGGCGCGGGAGCCATCGGCGGCGTCACGGCGGCGAAGATGGAGGGCGAGGTAGGCCGCGTCGTTGTCCTCGACGCGAACACCGAGCACGTCCAGAGGATGCGCGAAGAGGGCCTCCTTATCGACGACGTCGGAGAAGAGCGGCGGGTAAGGCTCGAGGCTTACGCGGAGGCCGCGCAGCTGGATGGCCCCTTCGACTTCGCCCTCGTCACGCTCAAGGCGCCGCACCTGGAGGGCGCCCTGGGGCCGTTGCTCGACCTCGAAATCGTCGACACCTTCGTCTCTTTGGGAAACGGGCTCGTGCAGGAGCGGGTGGCAAGCATCGTCGGCGACGAGCGCCTGATCTGGGGCACCGTAGAGTGGGGCGCGACGAACCTCGGGCCGGGGCACCTCGCCAGGACGACGCACGGCCCATTTATCATCGGCGAACCAGACGATAGCGTGAAGGACCGCACGCGGCTGCTCGCGAGCGCCCTGGCCGTCGTGGACGACGCGCGCGTGACGGAGAACATACACGGCCAGGTCTGGTCCAAGCTGCTCGTCAACAGCGCCTTCTCGGGCCTCGGGGCGATCTCGGGCCTGCTGTACAGGGAGGTCGTGGCGGATACCGACGGCCGCGAGGCAGCGCTCGCCGTGTGGAGCGAAGGCTACGACGTTGGAATGGCGCAGGACCTGGAGCTCGAGGACGTGCTGGGTGTCCCCGCCGAAGCGCTCGTCGTGCGCGGCCCAGAGGACAGGGAGCGGGCCGACGGAGCGCTCGAGGTCGCCATGCAGCAGGCCGGGGCGACCAAGGCCTCGATGCTCCAGGACCTGGAACGCGGACTCAAGACCGAGGTAGACGTCATCAACGGCGGCGTCGTACGCAAGGGCCGCGAATACGGCGTCGAAACCCCCCTGAACTCCCGCGTCGTCGAGCTTATGGGCACGATGGAACGCGAGGAGCGGAGCCCCGGCCGCGACGTCTTCGAGGACCTGCGCGACATAGCCGAGTCCAGGTAAGAACATACCCGCCAAACGCCTCACGGCGATCAGACGGGGCATCCTAACAGAATGGCAGAAATCAGCCATATACGATCCGAAACCCGAGGGATAGCATCCTGACAGTTGATCCACGAACAACGGTCAGGAGCACACATGGAAACCATCAACATCACCAGGGCAGGCAGCGAAGAGCACTGGCTCGTCGGAACAGACGTTATCACGATCAAAGCCTCGGGCGGGGACACCTCCGGCAACCTGCTCGTATTCAAGGTGAAGGTACCGCCGGGCGGAGGCCCACCCACCCTCCACCGCCACGCCTACTCCGAGACCTTCCTCTTCGAGAGCGGCGAGTTCGAGATGAGCACGCTGGACGCCGGCGGGGAGATCGAGACCCTCCGGGTCGCGGCGGGAGACACCGTCTCCATCCCGTCGTTGGCGTGGCACAACTTCAAGAACGTGGGCGCAGGGGCGGGCGTCTTCGTCGCCGTCCACAGCCCGGCGGTGATGGAGGACTTCATGCGGGAGCTCGGGCAACGGATAGACGACCCGGAGAACCCGCCCGCACCATCCGGCCCGCCGTCCGAGGAAGAGCTGCGCACGATGATGGCGATCATCCAGAAGTACATGGAGGTCCTGCCACCCGACGGGATTCCGAACGAGTCGCGATGACGAAGACCGACGGGAACAGGGGCGAGGAGATCCGGGCGGCGCCCGGCGGGGGGGAGGCAGGCGCGCCGCCTCCCCCTCCCGAGCTCGAAACCGGGCGGCTACTCCTGCGGCCTATCTCTGCGGAGGACGTCCCCGACCTGTACTCGATGTTCAACGATCCGCTGGTGCGACGCTACCTTTGGGACGACAGGCCGGTTTCTTTTGAGACCACCATCTCCGTGTTGGAGGCGAGCTTGCGGGATTTCTCCGAGCGGAGCGTCGGCCTCTTCGGCTTGCGGCTGCGAGATGCCGAGGAGCTCGCGGGGGTTTGCGGCCTGCGCTGGGAGGAGGGTTTGGGGGAGATGGAGATCATGTACTGCCTTCTCCCAGAGTTCTGGGGTCGGGGCCTGGCGACGGAGGCGGCAAACGCCTGCCTGCGTTTCGCCTTCGACGAAGTTGGATTGGAGCGGGTGTTGGGCGGAGCGGACAGGCCCAACGCCGCCTCGCTGCGCGTCATCCGGCGGCTGGGGATGCGCCCCTCCCGCAAGACCCTACCAGGCGCCCCCGAGGTGCCCTACTACGAGATAGGCCTCGACGATTTTCTGCGCCCCGGTGCAGGTGGGTACCCCGGATAGGAGGCCGAGTGCAGAGGTAGTTCTGTCAGGGCGACGGGCCAGAGGCGCAGATTTTCTCTCCGGCAAGCAATAAATCACTCATTTGCGTGACGCGCTGGCGCCTCTTGGACCTTAAGATGCAAGACACGCGAAGCCCGAGAGACTGGGAACGGTGTCAGAGAACGCGGTGATAAGTTGGGAAGTGGCCGAGGAGCAGGAGCCCTCCTCGGGTAACCTGCCGCTCGAGGCGAGTAGCTTCGTCGGGCGCGAACGGGAGCTAGCGGAGGTAGAGGAGCTACTCGCCTCTAGCCGGCTTCTGACCCTCACCGGCCCCGGAGGCTGCGGCAAGACGAGGCTCGCGCTCGCGGCCGCCGGGCGGGCAGAGGGGTTCCGCGACGGCGTTTTCTGGGTCGAGCTGGCCGCCGTCTCCGAAGAGAGGCTCGTCCCCGAGGTCACGGCGCGGACCCTGGGGGTGCGCTGGGGGGCGGGAGTATCGGTGGTGGAAGCCCTGTCGAACCACCTCAAGACCGGAGAAGCGCTCCTGGCGCTGGACAATTGCGAGCACCTGGTCGCCGCCTGCGCGGACCTCGCCGACACGTTGCTGCGAAGCTGTCCGGGGTTGAAGATAGTCGCCACCAGCCGCGAGGCGCTGCGCGTCCCCGCCGAGAGGGCCTGGTCCGTGCCCTCCCTCTCGCTTCCGGATGCCGACAGTGCGCGGGATCTCGAGGAGGTGGCGCTCTACGAGTCGGTGCGGCTCTTCGAGGCGCGGGCCTCGGCCGCCGCACCGGGTTTCAAACTTACCCAGCAGAACGCCGCAGACGTTGCGCGGGTCTGCGAGAGGCTGGACGGTATACCGCTCGCCATAGAGCTCGCCGCGGCCAGGACAAGGGTGCTAACGCCGTCCCAGATCTCCGCCCGCCTCGACGACCGCTTCCTCCTGCTTACCGATGGCAGCAGGGTCGTGATGCCCCGCCAGAGAACCCTGCGGGCCACCATGGACTGGAGCTACGAACTGCTCGACGAGGAGGAGCGGGTCTTGTTCAGGTGGCTCTCCGTGTTCGCCGATGGCTTCAACCTCGAGGCCGCCGAGGCAGTCTGCCCCGCGGGCGGCGTAGAAGGGGGCCGGATCCTCGAGTTGCTAACGCAGCTTGTGGACAAGTCCCTGGTGCTCGTGACCTGGCGCGGCGCCGAGGTACGGTACGCGATGCTTGAGACGGTCTGGCGGTATGCCTCGGAGCTGCTCGACGAGGCGGGCGAGGCCGAAGACGCCCGGCTCGCCCACGCGAACCACTTCCTGAGGGTGGCGGAAGACGCCGAGCCCGGGCTGGTCGGGGCGGACCAGGGCGCCTGGACGGAGCTGTTGGAGGCCGATCACGGCAACCTCAGGGCGGCCCTGCGCTGGTTCGCCGAACGCGCCGATCACGCGTCGGTCCTGCGGGTGGCCGGCGCCCTGTGGTGGTACTGGTTCTTGCGCGGACGCTACGACGAGGGAAGAGGGTGGCTCGAGGGGGCGCTCGCCGAGGCGGACGACGCGCCGGTTGCGCACAGGGCAAAGGCGCTGACCGCGGCCGGCGACCTGGCTTTCCTGCAGTCGGAGTACGGGCGGGCGAGGGAGCTCCTCGAGGAGGGGCTGGACCTCTACCGCGGCGTTGGCGACGAGCGGGGCGTGGCCTCCGCCGTTCAACTTCTTGGGAGCATCGCCCGCGAGCAAGGCCGCTTCGCGCAGGCCGAAGCCTACCACGGCGAGAGCCTCTCGCTGTCGCAGGGGCTCGGCGAAGACTGGGGCGTCGCCCAGTCGCTCAACTACCTGAGCTTCGTTGCCCTCCTGCGCGGCGACCACCGGCGGGCCGCCGAAACCTGCGCCCAGGCGGCGAGCATGTTCGAGATCCTGCAGGACGGCGAAGGCATCGCCTGGTCCAACATCCTGCAGGGCGCAGCTGCGGTAGATCGGGGGGACCACGCGTTGGCGCGGAGCCTGCTCGAAGACGGCCTGGAGCACTCACGGCAGGCCGTCTACAGGGAGGGCATGGCCTGGTCCCTCGACCAGCTCGGCGTTCTTGCCGTGCGCGAGGAAGAATACGAGACGGCGGCGGCGCACTTCCGCGAGAGCCTGGCCTTGCACAGGGACCTGGGCGACAGGTGGCGCACTGCGAGCCTGCTCGAGGAGCTCGCGGGGGTGGCCTCATCCGTGGGCAGCTTCGAGCGGGCGGCGATCCTCTTCGGGGGCGCCGAAGCCCTGCGCGAGATCCTCTCGGACCCGGTCCCGCCAAGGGAGCGCGAAGAGCGCGAGCGCGGAGTCGAGGCCGCGTGCGGTGGCATGGACCGCGGCGCCTTCACGGCGGCGTGGGAGGCCGGACGCGCGACCAGCCTCGAGCGTCTCTACGAGTACGCGCTGACCGAGGATGAGCCAGCCGGCCAGGCGACGCCCACGCAACCCCAGGCCAGAGACCTGAGCGTCCGCGAGGCCGAGGTGCTCGGGCTGGTGGCCGAAGGGCTCACCGACCAGGAGGTAGCCGACAAGCTCTACCTCAGCCCCCGCACCGTGGGGCAGCACCTGAGAAGCGTCTACCGCAAGCTCGGCGTGAGATCCAGGGCCGCCGCCACCCGGGCCGCGATCGAAAGGAACCTTATCTAGCACGCTGCCTTCGGCAGCTTGTCAGCACGCTACGCCCGACTGCGTCGGGCTTCGCTTGTCAGCACGCTTAGGCCAGCGAAGCTGGCCTCGCTTTCAGCAAGAGGGCTTTTGCCTGAGCTAAGAAAAGCTGACAAGCCTGCGGAGCAGGCGTGCGCGCTCAGGCAAGGCCTGAGCGCTAGTACATTTGCAGTACGCAATCTTACCTACTCTCAGGATCTCCCCCAGTTTGCGTAATCCTCGCGATGCGGTTCTTCCGCGGCTGGCCCATGCTGGTATCCGACGTTAAGGAAAGGCCCTCGAGGCAGGGGGCCAGAGGAGGTGAACGGCATGCACGAGGTCTGCTACTGCGGCAGGACGGGCGAGATCGAGGAGAGGACACCGGTCACGGACGGCGACGGCAGGGAGGCGCTTGAGTGCCCCGAGTGTGGGCACCTCGACCATCTCTCCTGGATGCCCGAGGACGCCCGTCAGGTCGTCTTCGAGAAGGCGGGAAGCGACAGGACGGCGGCCGCCTAGCGCGGCATCCCGCACCGATCCGTATCCCTGGCCGGGACCGCGCCCTTTGGTCCCGGCTTCTTTCAAAGGAACAAGACCATGAAACGAGGAGGACCCATGAACAATGAATCTGAGATAGCCGCCTACAGACGGGCGTTCGAGGAGCACGCGAGGTTCGGCAGGGTGCTGGGTGAGAGCGAGCGAGAAGAGATCGTGTACCTGGAAGAGTTGTTGCGGCTCGAGTACCGCGAGGTCGACGCGGTGTTGTACGCGTTGGGCGAAGCGGACTAGGCACGGACGAGTAGGAACGCGAGAACACGGAGGCGGATGTCATGGTCACGCTAGTAGTCGAGCGCAGGTACGGGCACACCACAATGCGAGCCCGCGTGAGCGCCCCTACCTTCGAACGGGCGCTGCGGCTGTGCGGTGCGGACGCCCGCGTCGTCTCTTCCATAGACCAGGAGGACTATTCCAGGGGCCGAAGCGACGCCGGATTGGCGGGTGTGCTTCCCGCCGAAGCTACGGGGCGTCGCGCGGTGGCCGCGTAGGTCGAACACAGGTCGAGTGCGTAGTACGGAACGTCAGATAAGGAACCCGAGAGAAATGAGAACAATTGTGGAGAAGATGGTTCGTATCGGAAGGGCGACGATGCTTGCCGTGGGCTTCGCCGTAACCGTCGCCGTGATACTCGGCGTGGGCACCACGGCGTTGGCGGCGGTGCCTGGGGACCCCTTCAAGCTGGGGCAGGTCAACGCGGTGAACACCATAACCCGCCTTGCTGGGAATACCAACACCGCCATGCTAAGGATCAACAACGCCTCTGCTGGCTCCGACGCCACCGCCCTCGACCTGCAGGTGGCCCCCGGCAAGCCGCCCATGAAGGTCAACTCCACGGTCGAGGTGCAGGGCCTCAACGTAGATTCTCTCGACGGCAGGAACTCCACCGAATTCCTGCAGGAGTCTTCCGACAGGGACGACTTCCTACCCAACAGGACCTACGACACCTTCAAATTCGAGACCGGACCGGGCGCAGGCGGACGTGAGTCCGTCATTGTGCAGTGCGATCCGGGGGACAAGGTTCTCGGTGGCGGCGGAAGTGGCGACTCCTTCCAGGACCTGCTGAGGGCTAGCGGTCCTCCCACCTTTACCGAAGAAGCCTGGCAAGTGGTGGTGGTGGACAACGGCGAGCCCAGCTCCGTCGTAGCAGAGGCCATCTGCGCGGACTTCCCGCCGCTGAGGCAGTAGTGGATCACAACCGACATAGCTGTCGAAACTTGGGGAGCTTTGCCTCCGAGACAGAGAGGAACGAGATCAGATGATCAGGACGATCACCAAGAAGGTGACGTGGGTGGGCAGGGCGACGGTGTTCAGCGTGGGCCTCGCCGTGACGCTGGCACTCTTGTTTGGGGTAGCGACCGCTGCCCTGGCGGCGGTACCCGGCGACCCCTTCAGGCTGGGGGAGGCCAACGCGATCAACGCCGCGAGCCGCCTGACCGGCACCGTCGCCGGGCCGCTATTGAGCTTCGAGAACCAGTCGCCCGGGTCCAAGGCGGCACCGGCGTCGGCTCTCTCGCTCGAGGTCCAGACAGGCAATTCGCCCTTGACGGTCAATCCCGAGGCGGGCACCGCGAAGAACCTCAGCGCCGACGAACTCGACGGCAAGGATTCTACCCAGTTCCTCGCGACGGGTGGCAAGGCAGCCGACGCCGACAGGCTGGATGGGTTGGACCAAGGCGCGTTCCTGCGCACCACGGGCAAAGCGGCAGACGCCGACAAGCTCGACGGAAAGGACGCAACCGCTTTCTACCCGACCAAGACGTACAGGAAGGTCCTCGACGTATCCGGTGCGGGGGGAGGAGATATGGTCTTCGCCTTTCAGGGTCTGAGGTGCGATCCGGGAGACAAATTGCTAACCGGGGGAGCCGGAAGCGAAGGGGCGTTCTTCCAAAACGACTTCCTGGTGAAGAGCTCGCCGCACGACGAGGGGTGGTACGCGCTCATGCGCGACAACCAGGAAGCGAACTTCCTGAGGATGGAGGTCATCTGCGCGGACTTCCCGCCGTTGCGCCCATAAGGAGGTGAGGGCACCACGAGATGATGACGCTTAAGGCACTTCGCACGACCACCCAACGGAAAGGAGCGGAACGATGAGCCCCAAGACAACAAGGGAGTCACGCCGGGAGATGCACGACGAGGTACGTCGGGAGAGCGTCGGCAGGACGGAGGCCGACCCCGCTGGCCCGCATGTCCGGAATGGAGGAAAGCCGGGCAAGGACACAAGGAGGACAGGGATGATCAAGGCGACGGTCGTGGCGCTCGCCGCGGTGCTGATCGTGGGTGGAGGCGCGTGGGCGGGTGCTGGTGCCGCCTCAGAGGACGCGAGTCACCAGGACGGTGGCGGAGCGCAGCCACCCGCGGGCAGGCTCGCCGTGCCTGACGATGGGAACCTTCCCACCGGTCCCCATCCTCGCGGCCTTCCCAGGGTCGGCATCCGCCAGGGAAGCCAGCGATGAGGAAGGAAGCCAGGCACGAGGATACCCTGATCGCTAGGTGGCTCGAGGCGGTCGGTGGTTCCTGGGGGCTGCCGGGGACCGGCTTGATCTCCGCGATAGGCCACGGCGTGAGCGCCCCGATCCGGGCGCGCCGGCGCAAGGCGGCAGAGGAAGCCGCCGACCGCGAAAGGGCGGCGGGTTACGAACGCGGCATCGACCAGTCGCGCTCCTACCCGATGGACGTGGGACTTACCGGCGGGATGACTCTGCTGCTTGACCGCTCGGATCCTCGTAGACGGCGGAGATAATTCAGCTAGATTGCGGAGGAGCCGAGTCACTCGGCTCCTCGCGCTTCCGGGCGCCTGGCCGCGCCATGAGCATGCCAGAACGTTAGACATCTCGGGACTTCGGAGCGAGCGATTGTGGATATTTGGCACCGTTGTTTCCAACCTCGACTTGTGGTGTCATGATGCAGGGCAAGCGAAGGAGAAACCGCGATGGTTCAACCGGCGAGTGATGGTTCCGATGCGCGCCGTTCGACGACATCCGGCGCACCGGTGGTCGATGTAGACCCGTACTCGACGCAAATTCTTATGGACCCGTACCCGTTCCATCAGGAGCTTCGCGAGGCCGGGCCCGTGGTCTGGCTGGAGCCGTACGGCGTCTGGGCCACGGGGCGCTACGAACAGGTCCGCGAGGTGCTCACGGACTGGCAGACCTTCATGTCCGGCGCGGGCGTGGGGCTGACAGACCTCCGCGTCGATTCCTGGCGGCCGCCCAGCCTTCTGCTCGAGGCCGACCCGCCAGAGCACACGACGGTACGCTCCATAATCGAAGGGGTCCTCTCGCCCAGAGCGGTAAAGCGCCTGCGCGACAAGCTCGAAGTCAGGGCCAGGGAACTGGTCAGCCGCCTCCTGTCGGTCGGCCGCTTCGACGCGGTAACCGAATTCGCCGAGGTGTTCCCCCTACAGGTATTCTCGGACGCGGTCGGGGTCCGCAAGGAGGGCCGCGAGAACCTGCTGGCCTACGGCGACATGGTCTTCAACGGCCAGGGCCCGCGCAACGAGCTGTTCAAGGCCTCGACGCAGAACCTGGACGAGGTGCGGACCTGGATCATGGACAGCTGCCGCCGCGAGGCGCTTGAGCCCGGAGGCTTCGGCGCGCAAGTATACGAGTCGGTGGACGAGGGAGTGATCTCGGAGGAAGAAGCTGGCATGCTCGTTCGCTCTTTCCTCTCTGCGGGCGTGGACACGACCATCAGCGCTCTTGGTACCGCGGTGCACCTCCTGGCCACCAACCCGGAACAATGGGAGCTGCTGCGCGCCGACCCGTCGCTTGCCCGGTCGGCGTTCGAGGAGACCATACGGGTCGAGTCCCCCGTGCAGATCTTCTCCCGGACCGCGACCCGTGACACGGAGGTAGGTGGCGTAGGGATTGCCAGGGACGAGCGGGTAATGGTCTTCTTCGGGGCTGCCAACCGAGATCCACGCCGCTGGGAATATCCCGACCGGTTCGACGTCACCCGCAGGTCGGCCGGACACCTGGCCTTCGGGGCCGGGATACACGCTTGCGTGGCCAAGGCGGTTGCCCGCATAGAAGGCGACGTGCTTTTGCAGGAGGTCGCCCGTAAGGTGGGCCGCATCGAGCTCGAAGGCGAGCCGCAGAGGCACCTCAACAACACGGTGCGCAGCTTCGCCAGCCTTCCGGTGGCGTTCCACGCCTCTTAGCTACCTGCCGTCTGCGGCGCACGAGCGCAGTGTCCGAGAAGGAATTCAAGAGCCGTTGACGAGGATGGCATCCGCGCGGTTCACCGGGCAACCGGAATGGGTCGCCATCACGATGGCCGGATAAACGAAAGCGAGGTGCGCCAGCCATGAGCCAGACAAGCGCAGGTTCGAGCGGGGAAACGGCCAGGATACGGGTACTCAAGAAAGGCCCTATCGGCGAGATCCGCCTGAACGAGCCGCAAGTGCTAAACGCCATGGGGACCCGGTGGCCCGAGGACATGCGCGCCGCCATCGAGGAGGTCCGGGAGGACCCTGGGATCCGGGTGGTTCTCGTGACCGGTGAGGGGAAGAGCTTCTGCTCGGGGCTGAACCTGACCGACCTCGGGCGAGGCAAGATCCCGGCCCGGTGGTTCCACGAAAACGAGCACATCTTCCGCGCCCTCGAGACGCTGGAGAAGCCGGTGCTCTGCGGTCTGCAGGGCTACTGTATCGGCGGTGGCCTTCAGATCGCGATCGCCTGCGACGTTCGCATCGCCGCCGGTAACGCGATCCTGGGCCTCCCCGCCGTGAAAGAAGCCTTCATCCCTGGCATGAGCACGTTCCGGCTACCACGGCTTATCGGCATGGGTCACGCGAGGCACCTGGTCCTGAGCGGCCAGAACATAGATTCGAACGAGGCCCTGCGCATCGGGCTGGTCAACAAGGTGGTCCCGCCCGAAGGGTTGTCGGACGAACTCGAAGCGTGGGCGAAGGTCTATCTCGAGGTGCCACGTCCCAGCATCGCCTACTCCAAGCGCCTGCTCAACCTGGCGTACGACCTTCCCTTCGAGCGGTTCGTGGAGGAGTTCGATGGTGCGGCGGAGGCGTTGCTCTCCTCCGAGGAGCACCAGGCCGCCCGCGAGGCGTGGCTGGAACGCAGGACGCGTGGCTAACGCTACCGGGATGTTCTGGGATCGGACAACGGAAACCATGCCACGCGGCGAGCTGGAGCGGCTTCAGGCAGACCGTGTGCGAGCCTGCGTGGAGCGGATGCGTGCCTCGGATGTCACCTTCTACCGCGAGCGTCTTCGTGGGGTGCGGCCCGAGGCTCTGCGCTCGGTTGCCGACCTCCAGCACCTGCCTTTCACGGTGAAGGACGACCTGCGCGAGCATTACCCGTTCGGCCTGTTTCTCGTGCCCATGCAGGACATCGTGCGGCTTCACGCTTCCAGCGGCTCCACGGGCAAGCCTACGGTGGTTGCCTACAGTCGCGATGACCTCGAGCTCTGGGCGGCCACCCTGGCGCGTGGCCTCGTCGCCGGTGGGATAGGCAGAGGGGACGTCTTCCAGAACGCCAACGGTTACGGCCTGTTCACGGGCGGGCTCGGCTTCCACGACGCGGCCACTCGCGTTGGCGCGACGGTGGTCCCCACGTCGACCGGCAACACCGTGCGACAGGTGATGCTGATGCGCGATTTCGGGGTGAGCGCGTTCTCCGCGACCCCTTCGTACACGCTGCACATCGCCGAGGTCGCGACCGCCGAGGGCGTGGACCTGCGCACCTTGCCGGCGCGGGCGGCGTTTGTCGGCGCCGAGCCCATGACCGAGCCGATGCGCGGCGAGATCGAGGAGCGAACTGGCGTCACGGTCTTCGAGCAGTACGGCCTCTCGGAGATCATCGGCCCCGGCGTCGCGTCCGAGTGCGAACTGGCCGACGGAATGCACGTCTGGGAGGATCACTTTATACCCGAGATCGTCGATCCCGAGACCGGCGAACGGTTGCCGGACGGGGAGGTGGGCGAGCTGATCCTGACCGCACCGACGAAGGAGGCATTCCCGGTACTTCGCTACCGTACGCGGGACCTGACCCGCCTCACGCGCGAACCGTGCTCGTGCGGTCGTACGAGCGCCCGCATCTCGAAAATACTTGGCCGGACGGACGACATGATGATCGTGCGCGGGGTCAACGTCTTCCCGTCGCAGATCGAGCACGCCCTGCTAGGCGTGGAGGGGCTCGCGCCTCACTACCGGGTCGTCCTGTTTACCCGTCCCGACCGACAGGCCGACCTGCGCGTGCAGGTGGAGACATCGGAGCCGTCCGCGGATCCGGGACAACTCGCCGCCATCGAGGCCCGCGCCGGCGAAATCCTGCGCGGCGCGCTCGGACTTTCGGTCGAGATCGAGCTTATGGCGCCGCACACGATAGGGCGCAGCGAGGGCAAGGCCGTCAGGATACTGGACGAACGAACGGATTCTCCGTGAGCACGCGCGTGCCACGGTGTGCGGTTTCTTACCGGTGGGTCGCCGGCTACTCCTGATCCTGAAGGCTCGGGATCAGGCTGTCGAAGAAGAGGTGCTTGAGCAGGTCCCTGCGGCTCCTGACGCCGACCTTCTCGAAGGTGTTGGAGAGGTGGCGCTGGACGGTGTTCTCGGAGATGAAGAGGGCCTTCGAGATCTGCCTGGTGGAGTAACCGCGAACCACGAGCCTCACGACCTCATCCTCGCGCGGGCTGAGGCCGTAGGCTGCGACGTTTAGCCAGGCGACCTCCTCAGGCTTGGCAGGCTCTACCACGATCACGGTCTCGCTTGGCCGTCCGTCCGAGGGCTCGGTGAGGGAGCCGTAGAGGGCGAGCCAGCGCCCCGAGCGGCCCCTCACCCGCAAGCGCGGGATGAAGTCTGTGTCCCGACTCGACTCCGGGTTGAGCGACCGCCTGAGGGCCCCCGCCACCATCCTGACCGTCACGGGCAATCTGCCTTCTCGCCAGGCCGGGTGCAGGTCTTCGAGGTCCGAGAGCCAGAGTTCGGCCGACGGCGTGAGCGAGACGACGTGCCCGGAGCTGTCGACGGTAAGCACGCCTGGGATGTCGGGTCCGTTACCGTTCGAGACAGCGCGGGCGCGCAGGGCAGCTGCCTTCAGGCCGGCGCCGACGTGCGGAGCGATTCGCCTGACCAGGGCGGCTTCCCCGCTGCGAAAGTCGGGATCACCGCTCCCTCGTATAAGGTCCATCCCTCCCCAGAGGCTTCCGTCGACGAACGCGCTGCCAAGCTCGTATCCGAACCCCAGGGGCCTGAGGAGATCGCGGTACCTGAGGCTGGCCTCTAGCTTGCCTCCGGTGGCCTCGGAGAGCAGTTGCACCGGGCGGCGCTGGCGGAGCATCTCGTTCATCACGGGCAGGTCTTCTTCGAAGTAGATGCGGTCGAGGTAGACGTGGCCGGAGTCTTCTTCCGACTCCCCCTCGCCGAAGCCTTCGGCGATGCCGTGCGTGATCAGGTTGCTCGCCGGATCCACGGTCGAGGCGCAGTATGCCTCGAAGGGTACCGAACGCCGCAGCTTCTCGGCCGTCCGGCGCAGCAACTCGGGCCCGTCGAGACCCGCCGAGGACAGGCGCTTGACCTCGGAGAAGACTCGCTCGTTTCTGAGTGATGCGTTCTCGATAGTAGTCACCGTTCTCGCCTCGGCTCTCCGGATACTCGCCTTCGCCGCCCTCAATCTTCGGCTGAAGGATAGCGGGCCGAGCAGGAACGGCGCATCACTCAAATGTACCAATTATGTGAGTTCCGGCGGATCCCAACCCAGAAATGGCAGGTTTCTGCCATATGCGCCGCGAAGCTCGCCGGATATCTTCCGGAGCGTGGTAAGCCAGTCGAGAGGACACGAGATATGAGCAACTACGTTCTGATCCACGGCGGCTCGGATGGCGGCTTCGTCTGGGAGGACGTCGCCCCCCTTCTTAGACAACGGGGACACGGGGTACGGGCCCCGGACCTGCCGGGGCACGGCGAGGACGAGACCCCGATCCCGGAGATAACGCTCGGATCCTACGCCGAGCGCATCTGCGAGGTGCTCGACGAGCAGGACGAACCGTCCATCCTCGTGGGCCACAGCTCGGGCGGGGTAGCCGTAACCCAGGCCGCCGAGCACCGCCCGGAGAAGGTCGAGGCGCTGGTCTACCTGGCCGCCTACCTCCCGCAAAACGGCCAGTCCCTGTTGGAGCTCGTCGAGTCAGACCCGGAGGCGGGCGGTGGCGACGTGATCCTGAACGAGGACGAGGGTTGGATCGGGTTCCCGGAAGGGGACGCCAGGGAGATGTTCGGCACGGACGTGGCCGATGAGGTCTGGGACCGCTACTGGGCCCGGACCCGTCCCGAGCCCCTGGCGCCGCTCGTTACGCCCGTGCTGACCACGGAGGCGAACTTCGGCCGCGTGCCGCGGGTGTACGTGCAGACCCTGCGCGACCGGGGCGTCTCTCCCGCGTTACAGCACCGGATGCGACACGCCCTGCCGTGCCGGGTCGTCTCGATGGACACAGGCCACATGCCGATGCTCTCGGCGCCGCGGCAACTGGCGCAGCACCTTGCCTCGTTGGCGAGCAGGGAGGAGGCGCTCATCGGATAGATGGTCTAACCGCAATTCGTCGAGGAAAGTCCAGAAAACTAGGCAACACGACCCAGGGAGGAGCAACCCATGTCGCTGGAAGAGAACAAGGCAACAGTCCGCCGCATTTACGAGGAGTTGTGGGACCAGAGAAAGCTTGAGGTAGCGGACGAGGTCATCGCCGAGGGCGCGGTCAACTACGACACCGGAGCGATCCCTCAGCCGTTTGGTCCAGAGGAGATGAAGGGTACCGTCCGCATGGTGTCCACCGGCTTCCCGGACAACCGCCACAAGGTCGAGGAGATGTTCGCCGAGGGCGACGCCGTGATCGCCCGGGTCACCCTGACCGGTACGCACGAGGGCGAGTTCATGGGCATGCCACCAACCGGGAGCAAGATAGAGGTCAACGAGATCCACATCTACAAGCTCGAAGGCGGCAAGGCGGTCGAGCATCGGGTGGGTCGCGACGACCTGGGCGCTATGCGCCAGCTCGGTGCTATCCCCGACCCCACCTCCGGACCGCCCCGCGCCGAGAAGGCGCCCGTCGGCGGGAGGTAGAGATGGCGCGCAGGCTCGGCAGAATTTACCTGTGGGTGGCGCTCGCCGCGACGTTTGCCCTCGGGTTCGTGCGAGAGGCCGCCGGCACGGAGGTCTTCATACCTCTATGCACGGCCCACCTGGCACTCGTCGCGGCCGCCGTCTGGGCAGCCGGCGCCGCGAAGGGCTCGGAGGGACGGGCAGCCGAACACCCGGCGTTTCTGCCAGGGGTGTTGTTGATCGCAGGTCCCATGATCCTGTTCGTAGGCGCGACCACGGGACCGCCCGCGCCGGCCCGTCCTGGCGATTACCTGTTCAACTCAACGAGCTTGCTCCTCGGCGTCGTCGTGGTGCTTATCGGCTACGCTGCGCTTTCGGCGCGGTTGTGGCAGAGGCGCGAGCGGACCTGGTCTGTCCTGGGGCTGGCCGGGCTGCTTGTCGGCGTGGCGCTGTACGGGCTGAACATGATCTTCCGCCTCGCCCACGTCGCTTCGGGTGCCGCGGCCACCTTTGCGAAGGCCGAGCTTCAGGTGTTTCCCGGGCTCGGAAACATCGCGTTCCCGCTCTCGGCGGAGCCTGCGTGGCCGGTGTTCCTGTACGTCTGGGCGACGCTGATGCTCGCGGCCTACGCCATCTTGGCCTACCTCGCCTCCGCCTCCTACGGGGCGGCGCTGATGAGGGTTGGCTGGGTAGGCAAACTGGGCGGGCGGGTCTTCGTTACGCTAGGCCTCGCGCTCTCCCTGGTAATGGGCGCGGGCTGGCTCTTCCTGAGCAACCCGGTCGTGCAGACCGCGCTCTTCTTCCTCGGCGTCCCTTTCATGTCGGTTGTCCTGCCCTATTTTGTGGGCGTGGTGCTTCTAGGGGACGCGGGCGCCCCGCAACGGGCGGATGCCATACACGTCGGCGCAGGGAGAGAGCCGGTGAGGAGATCGGATATCACAGAGCGAAGCGAAGTGTTCTCCAAGGAAAGGAACGAAAGATGAACGAATCAGGACTTCACCCTGACGTCCGTATCGGCCACGTGCACCTGCGCGTCGCCGACCTGGACCGCGCGACGGCCTTCTACCGCGACGTGCTCGGGTTCGACGTCATGGCCTACGGGCCGGACTTCGGCCTGCCCGGCGTGGCGTTCCTGTCGGCCGGCGGCTACCACCACCACGTCGCGCTGAACACCTGGTCGAGCGAGGGAGGCGCGCCGCCACCGCCCGGATACACGGGGTTGCACCACCTGGCCGTCCTCTACCCCGGCCGCCGGGAGCTGGCGCGCGCGGTCGAGCGCCTCATCGACAGCGGCTACCCCATCGAGGGGGCGGAGGATCACGGCGCGACTGTCTCGGTGTACCTCAGCGACCCGGACGGCAACGGCGTCGAACTGTACTACGACAGGCCTCGGGAGGTCTGGTTCGACGCGCGAGGCATCCCTATCGTCAAGGCAGAACCGTTCGATCCGCGCGACTTGCTGGCGGAATCGGACCAGCGCGCGGACGCGAAGCAAGCATCGGAAGGAGACTGAGATGACTAGAAGGATCGGTAGCATTTTTCTTTGGATCTCCCCTTTACTGGCGGTTCTCGTCGGACAGATGAGGACCGTTGCCGGGGTGGGTGGCCTCCTCGTCGGCTACGCCGTCTTCGTCGCGCTGACGTCGGCGGCGGTCTGGAAGATCGGCGCGGAGAAGATGGAGTCCGGCGTCGTCCGCGAGCACCCGGCATTCTTGCCTGGCGTGCTCCTCATCGCCGGACCACTCGCCCTCTTGCTGGGGGCATCCGTGACCGGGGAACCAACGGCCTCCCGCCCGGGCGACTACCTGCTCAACACCACGGCCATCCTTCTCGGGTCCGTAATCCTGGTCGCCGGCCTCGTGATGCTCGCGGCTAGGCTCCTCGAGGCCGGGCAGCGACTGCTCCCGGCGCTCGGGCTCGCGGGGCTACTCGTCGCGTCCGCCGCGTGGCTGACGAACCTCCTGTTCCGCTACGCCGTGGTCGCCTCGGGGGCGGCGAGTTTGCAGGCCGAGGTCGAGGACCGGGCGTGGGTCGCCCACGAGTACCTGCGTGGCCTCGAAGGCGAGCCGTCCTGGATGGAGTTTCTGCTCGTGTGGACGGACATGTCGCAGCTGGCTTTCGTGTTGGCGTCTTACCTGGCCGTCGCCGCGTTCGCGGCGGCGCTGTCGAAGGCGGGATGGCTCGGGAGGATCGGCGGGGCCTTCTTCGTGGCGCTCAATATCGCGCTGGCGGTAGCACTCGTTGCTGGCGTGGTCCTGGCCGCCGGCGGCAGCGTGGCCGCAGCGTGGGCGGCGTTCGTTCTGACCATACCGTTTATGGTGTTCGTCCTGCCGTACTTCCTGGGCGTGGCCCTGGTCAGGCTCGCGGGCCGCGCGTGACCGGCGCCCTGCCCGGGTGCTGCGGCTACGGATGCGCCACAGTGAGGAGCGGCGCCGCCGTCGAGGATAGTGGAGCGGACGTGGTCGGCCAGGACCATGTCCCCGTTGGCGTCGTCTAAGGAGTACCCTGCTAGCCCGCCGCACCGGGTAGCAGGTTGTCCAGGAACAGGCGCTTGAGCAGGCCGTTGCGGCCCCTGACGCCGACCTTCTCGAAGATGTTGGAGAGGTGGCGCTGGACGGTGTTCTCGGAGATGAAAAGCGACTTCGAGATCTCGCGGTTCGAGAGGCCCTTGACGATCAGCTCGATGACCTCCCGTTCGCGGGGGCTGAGGCCGTAGGCTGCGACGTTTAGCCAGGCGACCTCCTCCGGCTTGGCAGGCTCTACCACGACCACGGTCTCGCTTGGCCGCCCGTCCGAGGGCTCGGTGAGGGAGCCGTAGAGGGCGAGCCAGCGCCCCGAGCGAGCCCTCAGCTGCACCCTGGGTAGGAGATCCTGGTCGCGTTCCGAGGCGGGGTTGAGAGCCTGCCTCATGACCTCGCGTACCATCCTGACCGCGACCGGGAGGACCCCGTCGCGCCAGGCTGGATCCAGATCCTCCAGGTCCGCGAGCCAGTGCTCCGCGGATGGCGTGTGCGAGACGATTTGCCCGGAGTGGTCGAGGGTCAGCACGCCAGGGGCGTCGTCCGCGAGCGGTCTGGTGGTCGCTCGCTCGCCGAGCGCGGCGGCCTTGAGACCGGCCCCGAGGTGCGGTGCGATGCGTTTCATCAGGTCTACCTCCCTGGTGCCGAAGTCCGTGTCTCCGGCCTCTCGCGTAAAATATCCTGCCCCCCAGACACCCCCGTCGACGAAGACGCCGCCCAGCTCGTGCCCGAGCCCAAGCGGCTTCAGATACTCACGGTATCTCGCGCTGCGGCCCAGCTTGCCCCCGGTCGCTTCGGAGAGCGACGCCGCGTGGCGTCCCTCGCGCACCATCGCGGAGATGCGGGGCAGGTCTTCCTCGAAGTACGTTCTCTCGAGCACGGCGTGGTGGTGTGGGCTACGGTCCTCTTCGCTGACCGACCCTCCGTTGACGACGCGCGTCATGAGGGAGCTGGAGGGGTCCACCGTGGCGACGCAGGACGCCTCGAAAGGTACCGACCGACGCAGCCTCTCGGAGGCCCGGTGCAAGAGCTCCGTTCCCGAGAGCCCGGCGGAGGCGAGGCGCTTTATCTCGGAGAAGGTGCGCCCATCGGTGAAGGTCCTGTTCTCGACAGCGCCCAACAAGATCGTCGCCTCCGCTCCCGGCCACCGCTACCGGCGAACCTGCCCACATCTCACTTACCGTGCCCGAAGATAGCCCGATCCGCGGTCCATCGCATCCGCCAAAGGACCACGTGGTCTAGGTCTAAAGTCCAATGTTCTTGCGCGGCCGCCATATATGGCAGTTTTCTGCCATTCACGGTGGGGGGATCAGGGGCTAACCTCCGGATTGTTGGGACCGCGAAGCACTACTACGAAGGAAGGGCGACACCATGGACTACTCGCACCTGTTCTTGTTGTTCTGGACGGCGATCATCTTCTACGTGCTGGGTGGGATCTGGTTCGTCCAGATCGTCGTCTACCCGCTCTTCGCGAAGGTCGGTGAGGTCGAGTACGTCGGATACCACAAGTTCTACAGCAGCCGCATACCGCTACCCGTGATCCTGCCCGGCTTCGCGAGCTTCCTCGTGCCGCTGGCCCTGATCTTTCTGCGGCCCGAGTCGGTGCCGCTCTCCCTGGCGCTCGCGAACGCCGCGTTCGGGATCGTCGGGCTCGTTGTTACCGTGGGGCTGGAGATCCCGCGCCACGCCCGGCTGGAGAAGGGGGGCAAGCAGGAGACCGTGATTCGCGAGCTTATCCGCTACAACTGGCCGCGCACCCTCTCAATCACCGCCTCGGCGCTGCTTACGCTGGTGATGCTCGCCTACGCGTTCGCGCCGGCGTGACGATGAGCCGGGCTCCGACGCCCGTAACGCAGCAGTAAACAGGGCAACCACGCGGTCGATGGCCGACCCCACGTAAAGGAGGCAGCATGACAAACCTAGAAGAGGTAGTTCGGAACGTAAACAGAGAGCTCGCGGCGCACTTCGAGGAGCGGCTCAGGTGCCACCTCGCCGAGCAGGACAAGGAGTGGCTCATCGAAGAGCTCGTTCGTCTCAGCCTGGGCGCACGCGCAGAGCGGGCGATGGATCTCGACCACCTGCGAGTACCCGAGGTGGAGATGAGGGCCGATCGCATCGACCGGCTGCACGACATGGCCCTGGATCCGGACAAACTGCTGGAATTCTCGGAACGCTACGCGGCCCACACGCGGGACCGCCTGATCGGCGAAGAATACCTGCTGGCGGACGCTCCCGAGAAGGGGACAGATTTGATCGGGGCCGAGTTCCGCACCCCGAGCGGCGAGGATTTGCTGAGACTCGCCAAAGACGTTCTCTTCGGGCTGTTGTTCGGAGACGAGAGCACCGGCACCCGTTTCGAGCGCACCCAACGCGAGCTGCTCAGCCTGACGTTGCCGCGTCACAAGGCGGGGCCGCTGGGTTTCATGCGGGCGACGACGGAGCTCGGGGCCGTGGGCACCTGGCAGGATCCGGAGAGCGTCTCCCACGACCTGCGGGCGAACAACGTCGTCCTCGAGGTGGAGTTCGGCGAGGTGGATGGGGAGCTGATCGGGCACGGGATCGTCCGGGCGCTGGGCCTGATCAACAACCTCGAGATAAACGAGCAGGTTCTCTACGCTCGCATGATCGACGTGGAGCAGAGCACCCTGATCGAGTGACGGCTTTTCTGCCGACGCGTGCTACAGTCGAGCGGCAGGCCGCGCAGTCCGTCGGCTCGCGGTCAGGAGTGAGCGTATCGACCGGGAACCGCCTCCGCGCGGGAAGGGAGATCTGGGTTGCGAGACCTGAAGTACCATGTTGCCTGTACCGTCGACGGGTTCATCGCCCACGAGGACGGCTCCGTCGAGGGTTTTCTCGATAAAGGCGAGCACGTTACCGAATACCTGGAGTCGCTCAGGAACGACTACGACGTGGTCCTGATGGGACGCAAGACGTACGAGTTCGGACTGCAGTTCGGCGTGACGGACCCGTACCCCTGGATGAAGCAGTACGTCTTCTCGCGCGCCATGCGAGAGAGCCCGCACGAGAACGTCGAGCTCGTCTCGGACGGGATCGCCGAGCTGGTCGGGCGACTCAAGAGCGAGCCCGGCAAGAGCATCTACCTGTGCGGCGGGGCCGGCCTGGCCACGACGCTCCTGGCCGACGGCCTGGTCGACGAGGTGATCCTGAAGCTGAACCCGGTCCTCTTCGGGTCGGGCATCCCGCTCTTCCACGACTTCGGCGAACCGGTAGACCTGCACCTCGCCGAGAGCAAGGCCTACGGGAACGGCGTGTTGTTGCTCCGTTACCGGCTGACGGACTAGAACGCCACCGCGGCCCTGCCCTTGAGCCCGAAGGCCTCGCGCGCCTCCTCGGAGGTGGCCGGCTCCCGGTCGAAGAGCCCGGCAAGGGCGACGGCCTTCTCCACCAGCTCGGCGTTGGACTCGGCCCGTTTGTCGCGGCGGACGCGGAGGTTGTCTTCGAGGCCGACGCGGACGTGTCCGCCGAGCATCAGGCACATCGCGGCGAGGTGATATTCGGCCGGGTAGCCGACGCCGGCGGCCGAGAAGGTGAAGTCCTCGCCGAAGAGGTCGAGGGCCGTGCGGCGCATGTGCATGAACTGCTCGATGGGGGCGGCGTTCGCGCCCATCACCCCGAGCACGAACTGGATGTGGATGGGGGTGTCGAGCAGCCCTTTGCTCAGCAGGTACTTGATATTGTAGAGGTGGCCGACGTCGTAGGCTTCGAGCTCCGGCTTGGTCTCGGCCTCGCGAACCATCTCGCAGATCCTCTCCATGTCGGCGAAGGTGTTGCGGAAGACGTAGTCGCGGGTGCCCTCCAGGTAGTCCACCTCCCACTCCTCGAAGTCCCCGCCGCGCTCGGCGATGGGGAAGAGGCCGAAGTTGATGCTGCCGGTGTTGAAGGTCGCCATCTCTGGACGCAGCTCGGGCAGCACCGCGGCTCTCTCATCCAGCGTCATCCCCTGGCCACCGCCCGTGGTGGGCTGCACGATCACGTCGCAGCGGTCCTTGATGCCAGAGACGACCTCGCGGAAGAGCTCGAGCGAAGAGCTCGGCTTGCCCGACTCCGGCTCGCGCACGTGCAGGTGCACGATGGCCGCGCCCGCCTCGTTGGCGCCGACGGCCGAGTCGACTATCTCCTCGGGCGTTATCGGTATCGCCGGGCTTTGCCCCGGCACGGTCATGCCGCCGGTTATAGCCGCGCTGATGATCACCTTCTGCACGCCAGCCCCTTCCGTCGCGTGGATTCCCCTGGATCCATGTTAAAGACCGGCCCGGATCCCCGCAAACGGAACCGGACCGGCGCGGCCGCCCCAGGAGGGGCCGGGATCGGGTGTATGATGCTCGAATCGCTAGGCGGGGTCAGCCTTTCCCCACGCGGAGGGAGCCAGATGGACTACGGGGTGCATCTACCGCTGATAGGCCTGGACGGACGAACCTGGTCGCTCGAGCGCCTTCTGGAGTACGCGGAGGGCGCCGAGCAATTGGGTTTTCGGACGGTTGCGGCCAACGATCACCTGGTCTTTGGCCGCCCGTGGCTCGACGGACCGACGGCCCTGGCCGCGGTGCTGGGCCATACCGGACGGATGGCCCTGGCGACCACCGTGGCGTTGCCGGTCGTGCGCGGGCCCGTGGCGCTGGCCAAAAGCCTTGCCGCGATCGACCTACTCTCTGGCGGCCGCCTGATCGTTGGGATAGGTCCCGGTTCCTCGGCCAGGGATTATGCCGCGGTCGGGATCCCTTTCGAGGAGCGCTGGAAGCGGCTCGACGAGACGGTGCACGCTTTGCGAGCCCTCTGGTCGCGGGAGGGAGCGCCGTTCAGGGGAGAGTTCTACTCTACGGAAGATCTCACGCTGGAGCCCTACCCGGCACAGCGTCCCGCGCCCCCGATCTGGATCGGTAGCTGGGGTTCCGAAGCCGGCCTCAGGCGGACGGCTCGTCTGGGCGACGGCTGGCTCGCCTCCGCCTACAACACCACCCCTGGAGCGTTCGCGGACGTACTGAGGCGGCTCGGAGAACACCTTCGCGCCTGCGGCAAGGACGCCGACCGGTTCCCCAACGCCGTCGCCACGATGTTCTTTCGGGTGACGGAAGACCGCGCCTCAGCGGAGCGTATCGTCCGGGAGGTACTCAGCCCGACGCTTCGACGGCCGGAAGCAGAACTGCGCGAGCGCCTCCTGATCGGGCCTGCCGAGGAGTGCGCGGAGAAGCTTTCGGCGTACCGGGCGGCAGGAGCCCGGCAGATCTTCTTGTGGCCCGTGGAGGACGAATCGCGTCAGCTATCGACCTTCCGGGAGCGTGTCCTACCGATGACCGAAGTTTAGGGGCCGAGAGGCGCTCGTGTAGCCTGTCCGGCGCCATTTGCCTCACCTCGGGCCCGTGGCATCATGTCGCCACCGAATCCAGGAAGGGAGCACGACATGGCAGAGACCAGGAATCCCGCGGAGCGCATCGCTTTTCTTCGTTCCTTGAGGGCAGTCCGGAGCTTCCGACCGGATCCCGTACCGCGGGAGGTCGTGGACGACATGCTGGACGTGGCGCGCTGGTCCGGCAGCGCCTCCAACCGCCAGCCCTGGGAGTTCGTCGTGATCCGGGACCGGGAGACGCTCGATGCTCTGGCGCGGGTCGAGGGCTACGCAGCCCACCTGAGCGGGGCTCCACTCGGCATCGTGCTGGTGATGGCGGGCGAGCGACAGGAGCAGGAGACCTACGACGATGGCCGCCTCGCCGAGAGGATCATGCTGGCCGCGTGGGCGCACGGGGTGGGTTCGTCGATAGGTTGGATCGTCGGTGGAGGCCGGTCGGAGGCGAAGGCTATCCTCGGCATCCCCGAGGAGCGCACGGTGCGGACCGCCATCTCCCTCGGGTACCCGGACGAGGGCACCAGGCGCCGGCGGCCCGGACAGGCCAGAAAGCCGCTCTCCGATCTCGCGCACGAGGAGCGGTACAGGTAAGGGCGGTTCGCGAGTAAGGGCGGTTCGCGAACCGCTACGTTGCCTCCCGGGCCGAGCGCAGCATGTCTTCGGCGGAGCGGTCTGTGCGTCCCTGCGTTCGTCCAGCTTGATCACGGTGTACGCCCGCTCGAGCCCGCGGTCGAAGACGGCCGCTTGCGCCCGAGCCATGGCGGCGTAGGCTTCTTCAGGCGTCTCCACTTCGACGGTCGTGCCCATGGGTCCGAGGGTGCACTTTAGCCCACGACCACGGCTAGGATCCGCCCACGTCGAGCGGGTCTGGGTATCCGTAGTGCTTGAAGGTCGCGCTGCGCGTCTCTTCGTCGGGCACCTCGTCGGAGTCGTGTTCGGGCGCGGAGGTGATGGTGCCACCCGACGTCTCCAGCTTCACCCCGTCTTCGTCCACGTTGGTGGCGGCGTGGACCGGGATCAGGAAGCTTCCCTCCTCGCCGCTCACCTTGATGAGGTGCACGGTAGACGCCTCCTCCCAGACGTAGAGCTCCTCGACGGTGCCCACCTCGTCGCCGTTCGCGTCGAGCACGCTGGTCTCGATGACCTCGAACCAGTACTCATCGATTTCCCCCTCGAAGTCATCGAGCCTTACGAGGTTGGATCCTTCCTCGGCCATGCGCCTACCCCCTTGCGTCGAACCATTCTCTCTCCCCTTATTCCTGCGCGCGACGCTGGCTAAACGCTAGCCGCCGGCCCGTGCGCGGTTTGCCTGTGGTTCGGGGAAGGTTCAACATACCGGGCTGTGGAGGAGTTGTTGATCACTGCGGTCGACCACTTGCGGCTGGTCATCGAGGCCATCGGCGCCGCGGTCGTGGGGTACGGTGCCGTTGCGGCGGCGATCCGGTTGCTGCTAACGCTGCTCGGCATCAGGGACGACTCGAACACGGAGATACGGCTGTTCTTGGGACGCTACCTCGCGCTGGGGCTGGAGTTCCAGATCGGGGCGGATATCCTGAGCACCGCGGTTGCCCCGACTCTCGACGCCGTGCTGCTGCTCGGGGCCATCGTGGTAATCCGGACCGTCCTCAACTATTTCCTCTCGGTGGAGTTGGAGCGGGAGCAGGCGCGCTCCGACTCGGAGCGCGAAGCCCCGCGGGGCTAGTAGTGGAGGTCTACCGCGCCGCGGTCGAGGTCCTGAGGATGACGTGCTTGCTCGCGGGCAGCCTGGTGATCTTCGTCGGGATCGTCCGCTCCGTCCCCGAGGCCGCCGGCGCGGATGGCAGGGCGCGGGTCGCGAGGAGGATAGGGAACAGCGCCACGCTCGGGCTCGAGTTCTTCGTCGCGGCGACCCTGCTCAACCTGATCCTGAATCCCACCTGGACGGCCGTGGCGGCCACCGCCCTCACCATCGCGATACGCCAGGTGCTGACGTTCTCCTTGAGGAGGGTGCTCCGCTAGCCCGGGATCATGAACGGGAGCACGTAGGCCTGGAGCGTGACCAGGATGGCCATAACGAGGGTCAGCCCAATTGACCACTTCAGGACAAGGCGCAAGAGGTCGCCCTCCCTGCCCTGCAGACCGGTGGCGCTCGTGCCGACGGCGAGGTTCTGCGGGCTGATCATCTTCCCCAGGACGCCGCCCGAGGAGTTGGCGCCGACCGTGAGGTTGGGGCTGACGCCTATCTGCTGGGCCGTCACCTTCTGCAGGTTGGCGAAGAGGGCGTTGGATGAGGTGTCCGAGCCCGTGAGCGCCACCCCGAGCCACCCGATAAACGAGGCGAAGAACGGGAACAGGACGCCTGTCGCGGCGAAGGCCAAACCAAGGGTGTAGGTGACGCCCGAGTAGTTCAGGAGGTAGGCGAGGCCGAGGATCGAGGCTATCGTGAGGATGGCCCACTTGAGCTGATTAAGCGACTCGCCGTAGATGCGCAGGGCGCGTCCCGGCCCGACGCGCAGCACGGCGAGGGAGATGATGTCTGCTATGAGGATGATCGTGCCCGCCGCCGAGAGCCAGTTGGTCGAGAAGGTGGCGGCGTAGGGGGCCGGCTCAGGGACCACGGGTGGCCGCTGCTGGACCACCTCGTTGAGGCCGGGCCACGGAACGACCGGCGCCCCGGTCGTCTCGCTTATCTCCGCGCTCGGGAAGTTCACCGCGGTCTGGATGGCGCCGATGGCGTCCTTGATCGGGGGCACCTGCGCGAGCAGGAACAGCACGATTATGATGAGGAAGGGCGAAGAGGCGTAGAGCGTGCGCCCGAGCGGCGGCGTCTCGTAGGTCTCCCTGTCCTCGGCCGGCGGCTCGTTGGAGAAGTGCCACTCGGTGCTCGGGCGCCAGACGGCGAGCAGCCCGATCACCGCCACGACCGTGATGACCGCGGCCAGGAGATCCGCGAGTTCGGGACCGAGCAGGTTCGATACCAGAAACTGCGTCCCGGCGAAGGCCCCGCCGCTGACCACGACTACCGGCCAAACCTCGAGCATCCGCCTGAAGCCCGCCATCACCGTGACGAGCATTCCGGGGATGATGAGGGCCAGGAACGGCGTCTGGCGACCGACCATCTGGGAGAGCTCCAAAGTGTCCAGCCCGGCAAGCGAGGCGCCGGTGAGGATCGGGATGCCGAAGCCCCCGAACGCGACGGGCGCCGTGTTGGCGAGAAGCGCCAGCGCCGCGGCGTAGAGCGCCTCGAAGCCGAGGCCCGCCATGAGCGAGGCGGTGATCGCAACGGGCGTCCCGAAGCCGGCGGTCGCCTCGAGCAGGGCCCCGAAGACGAAGGCGATGAGTACTACCTGTATCCTGCGGTCGTTGCTCACCCCCGCCATCGCGTCCCTTATGGTGTCGAAGTGGCCGGTGTCCACGATGACGTTGTAGATGAAGATGGCGTTTATGACGATCCAGACTATCGGGAAGAGCCCGAACGCCACCCCGAGCAACGTGGAGTTGAGCGCGAGACCCACGGGCATCCCGTAGACTAGGACGGCGATGACGAGCGCAACGGCCAGCGTCGCGAGGGACGCCCAGTGCGCGGCGATCCTTATACCCGCCAGCAACACGAACAGGACGAGTATGGGAACGACCGCCACCAGCGTCGAGAGCCAGAGACTACCCGCGACCGGTTCGTAGACTTGCTCGTACACCTTACCTCCCCCTCAGACGCCTTCGATTCTGGTTCGCAAAGCTCTACGCACCTGCGCGGGCCGGCCGACCCGCGAATCGGCAGCATGGCATCCCCTGGCGTCAAGCGCAAGTGTTTCAGACCCGGTAGGTGCCCAATGGGTGTATTCGGCGCCAGCGGATGCGACAGATCCGCACCTAGCCAAATATCCTCTAGGAGTAGATTCGGGGTTGTCCTTGGCGGTCGTCGAGGCTCCGGGTGTTGGTGGAGCGTCAGGTACGCGTCCTCAGGGGAACGACCTCGCCGTTGTTCTCGGCGACCGCCAGGAGCAAGAAGCTGATGGCTGGAAGCCGACCGCTTCAGAAACCCCGTTTCCCGGCGTTGGCTACTTCCTGAGCGTACGAATGGTCGTAGCCGCCGGAATTGTCCCGGTCCCAGTAGTGGTGTGCCTCGTACAGGTGATTGTTGGCGGGATCCGATATCCACCTATCCGGGTGCTGATCGGGCCAGCGTTGTGCACCGGCCCACTCGTAGCCTGAGACGGTGACGAGCTTCCCGTCGCCGTTGGCCCTGATGGCATCGAGGGCCTGTTGGGAGGCCAACTCCCACCCTCGGGCACCGGCGGGCATGGCGACCGGCTCGGCCATGAGCCCGTAGCCGATGACGCCGGGGTCGGACTTAAAGGCCGCACTGATCCTACGCCACACGTTGGCGAAGTGGGCGCGGGTCACCTGCGCCGAGCCGACAGGCCGCCGGACGCCCCTTTTGCGTTCGTAGAGGTAATAGTCGCCGTAGTTGTGCAGGTCGAGCACGACGTCGATGCCGGCGGCCCGCGCCCGCTCGACGGTACCGCCCAGCCGCCCCAACTCCGTTGAGTTCAGCTTCCCGCCGGGGGTCCGTTGCAGGCGCTCCCAGCGAAAAGCGAGGCGGACGAAGTCCACGCCCCGTCCGGCGAGGTAGTCGAAGGTCTGGCGGGACTCGTAGTGATAGGCGTCGTCGTAGACGCCGGGCCTGCGGTTGGAGAACCTGCTCGTCTTGGCCGGTGGCGGCGGCGTGCCGAACTCCGCTCCGCAGACGCTGACGCCTCGCCGGTAGCTATCCGTGGAGGGGTGCGCCTCGACGACCGGGGCCTGGGTGTTGGCGGTCTCCACGCCGAGCTCGCCGCTCCGGTTCTCGTAGACGGCGAGCTTATAGAAGGGGCGCGTCCACCACTCGCCCGTCGCCCACACCACCACCCAAAGACCCTCCGCGTCGGCGGCGTCGAACCACGCCTCCGCGAGCGCGTTCCAGCGGGCGTGATCCCCCCTCGCGTCGTCGGGCCAGCCGACCTCACCGATGTAGCCCTGAACCCCGTTTCTCCGGAGCCAGTCGGTGAACACCTGCAACTCGGCCAACACGCGGCGGTGCAGAGCATCGGGCACCGTCTGCGCCGAGGTCGGAGCCGCAATGAGCCCGGGCGTCGCCAGCGCGAGCGCCGCGCTCCGGATGAACCGGCCCCGCGAAACCCTTTTCTCCGGCCAACCGTGCATCTCGCCTAAACCTCTCGCGCCCCGATCGTGGCCAACTTAACCGAGACCGTATTGTTCTCCAGAGACGAGCGCTACCCGCAGGTCGTTGACGTTGGTGCCGGTGGGGCCGGTGACCAGCAGCGCCCCTGCTGCTTCGAGCGCCCGGTAGGCGTCGTTGCTGGCTAGCGCCTCTTCTGGGTCTACACCGCCGGCCCGGATCCCATCCGCCGTCGACCCGCTCACCAGACCCCCGGCTGCGTCGGTCGGGCCGTCGTTGCCGTCGGTGTCGGCCGCGAGCGCCGCCCAGCCTTCGACCCCGTCCAGCTCTACGGCCAGGGTGAGGGCGAACTCCTGGTTGGGACCTCCCGTGCCTTCTCCGCGGACCGTCACGGTCGCCTCGCCGCCCGAGATGATGGCGCACGGCGGGGGGAGGGGGTTGCCGCTCTCGAGAACCTCCCGGATCACGGCCGCGTAGACCGAGGCTATGCCGCGCGCGTCGCCGGTTACGACCGTGGAGAGCAACAGCGGCTCGTAGCCGAGCTCGCGGGCCTTCGCGGCCGCGGTCTCTGCCGCGTGCCGGCCGCTCCCGCAGACGACGTTGACCACCCGCTCGAAGAGGGCATCGCCCGGCTTCGGGGTCTCCTCCGCGTTCTCCAGGTGATCCACGACGCTCTGCGGCGGGTCTATGTCGTAGCGCCGCAGGACCCGCCTCGCCTCATCCAGGGTCGTCGGGTCCGGGGCGGTGAGGCCGCTGGCTATCGCGGAGGGGTCGTCGCCGACGACGTCGGAGAGCAGCAGGGCGAGGGTCGGGGCGGGGTCGGCGAGGCTGGCCAGGCCTCCGCCCTTGGTGACCGAGA
The DNA here is from genome assembly GCA_963800975.1 of uncultured Rubrobacteraceae bacterium. Lineage (GTDB taxonomy): Bacteria > Actinomycetota > Rubrobacteria > Rubrobacterales > Rubrobacteraceae > JALYGY01. The sequence goes on from CAWDDB010000013.1 coordinate 405,597, forward strand.
CGTGCTTGCGGACCGTGTTGATCTCGCCTATGTCCGCCCCGCTCCTCAGCAGCGCGTTCGTGAGCTCCTTGAGGTGAGCGAGCTCTATCGGCGGGGTGGGGTCCGCGAGCAGCGCCGAGGCGCCGCCAGAGATCAGGGCGAGGAGCAGGTCTCCCTCTCCGAGGGACCGCGCGAGCTCCTCGGCCCGGCGGGCCGCCCTGACCCCGCCGTCGTCCGGTTCGGGATGGGCCGCGAAGATTGTCTCCAGGTTCTCGGACGACACCTCGTGCCCGTGCTTGGTGACGATCAGGCCTCCCGCCAGGCGCTCCCCGAGCAGCTCTTCGGCGGCGCGGGCCATTGCGGGAGCGGCCTTGCCGGCCGCGAGCACGAAGACCCTGTCCGACTCGAACCTTCTGTCCCCGACCAGGACGGCGCCATCCTCGACGCGCAGGGCGCGCCGCACGGCCTCGCCCGGGTCAGAAGCCTCGAGGCTAGCCGAGAGTATCTCTCTGAGGTCCTCGTCCACGACCACGAATACTACGGCTACCGGCGCTCCGCTGCACGCGCCAGATGCCTATCTCGCAAGCCATCATCGCCGTGAGTTCCTGCGGCCCCGGCTCAGTCTCTGTCCGGGATGCCGCCTCCCACCAGCTGGGCGTCCTTCTCCGTGGTCCCGTCGAGGATGGGCTCGAACTCGTTGATCTTGTCTATCGAGAGGCCCATAGCCGCGTTGGTCTCCCGCTCGCACATGATCTCGACGAGCGCAGGCACGCGCCGCTCTTCGCTGGCGCGTACCGCCCACGCGAGGGCGTCCTGTATGTCCTCGGGACGCCTGACGCGGCGGCCCAGGGCGCCCATCGCCTCCATGACCATCACGTTGTCTATGCCGTAGTCGCTTTCGGGGCCGTCGTAGGCGAGATCCACCGCGTAGTTCATCTCGTACCTGAGCTCGCTCTGCCGGATCAAGCCCATGTACGCGTTGTTGAGCATGACAAGCACGTACGGTATGCCGTACTGGACGGCGACCGCGACCTCCTCCATGAGGAACTGGAAGGAGTAGTCCCCGACGACGCCGACGACCAGGTTGTCCGGCCGGCCAAGCTTGACCCCGATGCAGGCAGGGACCTCCCAGCCGAGGGGGCCGGCCTGCCCGCAGCAGAGATAGTGGCGGGGTTTGTAGGTCTTCTGGAACTGCCCGGAGAAGATCTGGTAGAGGCCTATGGCGGTCACCACGATCTCGTCGCCGTCGAAGAACTCGTTCATCTCCTGGAAGGCCCGCTGCGGCTTCACCGGGATGTTGTCGAAGGCGGTCTTCCTGAGCAGCGTCGACCGAAGTTCGGCGACCCGGTCCACCCACGGCCCGGGGTCCCGCGCCGGGGTCATGTCGCGGGCTGTCTGGAGCATGGCGGAGACGGCGAGCTTGGCGTCGGAGACGACGGCGAGGTCGGGAGGGAAGACGCGCCCGATCTGGCGCGGGTCTATGTCCACGTGGACGAACTTCCTGTCCCCCCTGTAGACGTCGAGGTCGCCGGTGTGCCGCTCGGCCCAGCGGTTGCCAACGCCGACCACGAGATCGCTCTCCAGGAAGAGCTCGTTCGCGTAGCGCTGCTGGGTTTGCAGGCCGACGATCCCCATGAACAGCGGGTGGTCCTCGGGGATCGTGCCCTTCCCCATGTAGGTCGGGCTGACGGGCACCTGCAGGTACTCGGCCAGCCCGACGAGTTCCTCCGCGGCGTCGGAGATTATGGCGCCACCACCGGGCATAAGGACGGGGCGCTCGGCCTCGAGCATCATCTCGACGGCCCGCCGGATCGCGCCCGGCCTCGGCTCGGGCGTCTCGAAGTGCAACGGACCGCCGCGCGCCGGGTCGAAGTCAACCTCGAGACCGCTGGTCTGAACGTCGAGCGGGAGGTCGATGAGTACGGGACCGGGGCGCCCCTCCTGGGCGATCCTGAACGCCTCCCGGAACGTCCACACCAGCTGGGCGGGCTCCTTGACCTGCACGGCCCACTTGGTCACCGGCTTGGCTATCTCGACGATGTCCACGGCCTGGAAGGCCTCCTTGTGGAGCACGTTGGTCGGGGCCTGGCCGGTGATGCAGATCATCGGTATGGAGTCGGCCAGGCAGGTGTAGAGGCCGGTGATCATGTTGGTACCGGCCGGGCCGCTGGTGCCGATGTTTATGCCGACCTTGCCGGTCACTCGCGCGTATCCGTCGGCGGCGTGCGTTCCGCCTTCCTCGTGCCGCACCGAGTAGTGCCTTATCTGGTCCGACGCGCTGAGCGACTTGTAGAGGGGCAATATCGCTGCCCCGGGCACCCCGAAGGCTACCTCGACGCCCTCATCCTCCATGACCCCGACCACCGCGTCCATGACGTCCATCATGGGCATGTTGTCTCCCTTCGGTCGACGCTATCAGCGGTCAGCCAACGGTTGGAGGACCCGGTTCGTTGCTCTCGCAGCCGCGCGAGCCGTTCGCCCAAGAGCGCCCCTCCCAAGATCCGTTGCGTAAAGTGCTGCCGGGCGAGGCCCGAGCGGCAAAAGGCTGACGGCTGAATGCTGATGGCTCCCTAGATCTCGTGTTGCGAGAGGTCCTCGATGATCCGCAGGAGCGCGGAGTGGTCCTCGCCACCCCAGCCTTTCCTGCGCATCGCCAGCAGCATCTGATCCACGATAGCCGTCACCGGAAGCACGACCCCGTACTCCCTGCCTGCCGAGAGCGCGATCCCCAGGTCCTTGTGGTGAAGCTCGGAGCGGAAGCCCGGATCGAACGTGTGGGATAGGAACTTCTCGCGCTTGACCTCCATGACCTTGTTGCCCGCCAGGCCTCCCGAGAGCACGTCCAGGATCTTCTCCGGAGAGACCCCGCCCGCCGAACCGAGCACCAGCGCCTCGGAGACAGCCTCGATGGTTAGCGCGACCACCACCTGGTTGGCCGCCTTGGTGACCTGCCCCGCGCCGATCGGGCCGACGTGGGTGACCGTTGCGCCCATGACCTCGAAGAGGGGCTTGGCACGCTCGAAGTCCCCTTCTTCTCCGCCTACCATGATAGAGAGCGTCCCGTCTATGGCGCCGACGTCCCCGCCCGAGACGGGTGCGTCGAGCATGCTCGCGCCCTTCTCCTTGACCGCTTCGGCCAGTTCTTCGGTTACGACGGGGGAGATGGTGCTCATGTCGACGACAAGCGAGCCTTCCGCGATGCCTTCGAGCACGCCATCCTCGCCCGCGACGACCTCGCTGACCTGCGGGGAATCGGGGAGCATGGTGATCACGACGTCGCTGTTCTGTGCTACCTCACTCGGCGTTTCGGCGACGGTCGCCCCGGACTCTTGCCAACTCCTCCGCTTTCTCGGGGCTGCGGTTGTAGACGGTAAGCTCGTACCCCGCGTCCATCAGGTTCCTGGCCATGGGCTTGCCCATTATCCCCAGCCCGATAAAGCCAACCTTCTCGGCCATCTTGCCTCCTAGAGTCTCAGGTCTTCGACGCTGACATCGCCGCCGCGCAGCTCCTCGGGGATCCACCCGAAGCTGTCCTCGGTCCTCTCGGTCGTGGGGTTGTACTCGAGGCCCACGTACCCATCGTAGCCCAGCTCCTCGAGGACGCCGAGCACGTAAGGGTAGTGGATCTCGCCCGTCCCCGGCTCCCCGCGCGCCGGGGAGTCGGCAACCTGCACGTGGCCTATCAGGTCCATGTGCTCGCGCACGTTGACGGCCAGGTTCCCCTCCATCCTCTGCATGTGGTAGTAGTCGTACTGGATCTTGACGTTGGCAGCCCCGACGGCCCTTACGAACGCCACGGCCTCGCGCGTCGTGTACAGGAGGTAAGGCCCGTTCTCGAAGGTGTTGACCGCCTCGACGAGCACCTCGATGCCGTACTCGGCGGCCCTGCCCGCCGCCCACGCCACGTTCTCCCGCGCGAGCTCCAGCTGCTCGTCCCGGCTCAGGCCCTCGTATCTCCTGTCCCACAAGAGCGTTGAGCTTCGGGCAACCCAGCCTGTGCGCTAGCTCCAGTGCGACCGGCACGTTCTCCCTGAATTGCTGCTGGCGATCCGGGTCGCTGATCAAACCCCGATCCCCCGCAGGCATGTCCCCGGCGTCGAAGTTGAATAGGGCCACCTCGAGCCCGGCGGCCCGGATCGCGCCCTCCACCTCAGCAAGGTCCTCACCGCTCGGCCACCAGAACTCGACGGCCGAGAATCCGGCCTCCTTGGCCCTCCCGAATCGCTGCAGCAGCGGCGCCTCCTTGAACAGGATGGAGACGTTCGCGCAAAACCTCATGACCCCTATCACCCTCTCCCGAATGGACCGCGGTCTACCATATTTCAGAATACAACTTTCGTCTTACGGAAGTCAGTATAGGAAACCGGGAGTGCCTCTGTCAAGGGTGGCGGGAGTCGAAGCTGCCCCCGAGGAGGTCGGGCGCGAGGCGGTTGGCGGGGTGTCAGGCCGAGGCTTTGAGGCCGTCCGAGAAGGTGGCCGAGATCCGCTGGATGTGGGGGATAAGCTCATCGAGCCTCTCTTCGGAGAGCCGGCTCGCTGGGCCCGAGACGCTAATGGCCGCTAGGATACCGCCGTCCGGTCCGAGCACGGGGGCGGCCAGGCAGCGGACCCCTTCCTCCATCTCTTCGGAGTCCGTGGCGTAGCCCTGCTCTCGGATCTGCTTCAGCTCGGCCTTGAGCCGCCCGGCGTCGGTTATGGTGTGGGGGGTGAAGCGCGGCAGGCCGTTTTGCGAGGTGATGGTGTCGATCGCGTCTTCGCTCTGGTACGCGAGGAGCACCTTGCCCGTGCCGGAGGAGTGCGGGGGCACGCGGTTGCCCGGCTCGGTGAAGGTGCGGACCATGCGGGGTGCCGGCGCCTGCTCCAGGTAGACCACGGACCCTCTGTCGAGCATCGCCAGGTTGGAGGACTCCCGGCTCACCCGCGTGAGCTCCTCGAGGAACGGCCTGGCCAGCGGGCCCAGACGTTCCCTGGCCGACGTGACCAGGGCGAACGCCTTGACGCCCAGGTCGTACTTGCGCGTCTCGGGGTTCTGGCGCGCGTACCCGCGCTGGATCAGGGTCGCCAGCAGGCGGTGCGCCGTACCGTTGGGCAGACCGACGGCGGGCCCGATCTCCGTGACACCCAGCTCGCCTTCCGAGCCGCCGAGCAACTCCAGGATGTCCAGCGCCCTCTCCAGGGACTGGACGCCGCCTTCGTTCTGACCTGATGGCTTCCTCGCGGCCGAGTCCGCCACGCGCCCACGCTCGCTTTCTAGAAGCGTATTTCCGCTCTCCGGAACTGCTGCGTGCAGTATACCGTAAGCTTAGGCGCGGTCGAAGACGATGTCCTGGGCGCCCTCCCAGAGGCAAAGCTCGCCCAGGGGGCGCAGGTTCTCCCTGCCGTCCGTAACTGTAAGGAAGTGGTTGGCGGCCAGCTGCCCCGCCTTGCTCGCGAAGATCGTGCCCGCGTAGGGGAAGAGAATCTCCGTCTCGGAGACGCCCCCGGGATAGAACAGGATCTCGCCCGCCTGGGGTACGCTCGTCGGGTCCTCGAACCCGACCCCGAGATCGAAGTTCCCGAGCGGCACCCAGCACGACTCCCCGCTCCAGCGGACGTGGATGATCTTCTGGCGGTAAGGCAGCAGTTCTTCGAATGCCTCGCAGGTTTTCGGGGACTTCTCGCGCTCCCAGCGGGCCATGAACTCGTACGGCCCGGCTGATATTCTCACGTCGTTCACCTGTCGTGCTCCTTTCTCGAAGGATTGGGGCTAGGCGCGGGACTTCGCTCGGGCCTGATCAGGCGCCCGACCGGATCCGAGGAGGCCGCGCCGTTCTCGAATACCGTGGTGCCGCGCACGATGGTGCGCACGATCCTCCCCCTGAACGTTCTGCCGACGAACGGGCTCACCTTGTGACGGTACATGAGGTCCCGCGTGTCCAGGGTTGAGGTTCTTTCCGGGTCGACGAGCACCAGGTCGGCGTCCGACCCGACCTCCAGGCTTCCTTTGCGGGGAAAGCGGAGACGTCGGGCGACGTTGCCCGAGTCAGCGCGGCGATCCGTGCGAGCGGCAGACCGCGTGCGTGGTGGCCCTCGTCCAGCATGACGCTCGGGAGAGACTGGCAGCCCGAGATACCGCCCCAGGCCCGAAACAGGTCGTCGCCAGCCTTCATGTCCGGCGGGCAGGGCGAATGGTCGGAGGTGACGAACTCGACGTTGCCGGCGAGGACGTGATCCCAGAGCGATTCCAGTTCCACCTTCGGGCGCAGCGGCGGGGCGCACTTGGCGACCGCGCCAAGGTCCACGGCGTCCTCGTCAGTCAGGACGAGGTAATGCGCGCAGGTCTCGCAGGTGACGTCCGCGCCCCGCTCCCGAGCCGCGGCGACCAGCGCGACGCCCCGACCCGTGCTCACGTGGACGACGTGCAGCGAGCAGCCGGCCTCCTCGGCGAGGAGGATCGCGCGCCCAATGGCCTCCAGCTCAGCGACGACGGGGCGCGAGTCGAGGTAGTCGCGCATCGTGGTGCGGAGCGAGCCCACGCGTCGACGCGCGAGATCGTCGGTGATCGCCCTGTTCTCGGCGTGGACGAGGACGGGCAGCCCCAGTTCGGCCGCCTTCGCCATCCCCTCGAAGAGGGTCAGGTCGTCGGCGGTCTGGAAGTCCAGGGTGCCGGTCGTCGACATAAACGCCTTGAAGCCCGCAACGCCCCGCTCCGCCAGCTCCTCCAGTCGGTCCAGGTTGCCGGGGACGAGCCCGCCGTACAGCGCGAAGTCGACGAGCGAGGAGGCCCTCGCCAGCGCGAGCTTCTCGTCGAAGCTCTCGGCGTCTTTGGTCGGCGGATATGCGTTCAGGGGCATCTCCGCGCAGGCCGTCGTCCCGCCCGCTGCCAGGGCCCTGGAGCCGGTGAAGAAACCTTCCCAGTGCGTGCGTCCCGGCTCGTTGAAGTGCACGTGGGCGTCAATGGCTCCGGGGAGGACGTGCAGGTCCCGGGCGTCTATCTCCTCGGCCGCCGTCCCCTCGAGGTCGGGGCCAACAGCCGAGACGGCGCCGTGCTCGATGGCGAGGTCGGCCCGGATGGGTCCGTCGGGTGATACCAGAAGCCCGCCGCGGACGATGACGTCTACGGCCACGGCGAAGCCCCCTGCCACATGCAGACCGTTGCGGACAGGGTTGACGACCCGTCCGCGCTCACGTTGTCTCCCGATCCTCGGTCGCCCCACCGGCAGAACCGCCGCCCTCCTCCGGGCCGGGGTTCTCCAGGGGAGCGCCCTCGCTCCGCCTCACGTCCCTTACGCCTTCGGCGGCGAGGCTGGGGTGGTCACGCATCGCGAAGAAATACGCGACGGCCGCGAGCCCGGCTCCTATAAACCAGGAGAAGGGGGCGGCGGGGGCGAACGCCGGTAGCAAGGCGACGATGGCCGAGGCGGCCGCGGTGGGCGCGAACACCCACAGAGCGTAGGGGTTGATTCCACGCCTGTAGTAGTAGGCACCGGTGGTGTCGTCTCGGTAGAGATCTTCAATGACCACCCTGCTACGCCGGACGAGGTAGTAGTCGACCATCATGATCCCGAAAAGGGGACCGAGGATTGCCCCGAGGCCGCCGAGGAAGTAGTTGACGACGGCGGGGTTGGAGTACAGGTTCCAGGGAAGCACGAGCACCGCGACGACCGCGCTGATCATGCCGCCCCGCTGGAAATTGATGTGCTTGGGCCACACGTTCGCCAGGTCGTAGGCCGGCGAGACGAAGTTGGCGACGATGTTCACGCCGATGGTCGCTGCGGCGAACATGATCGCGCCGGCGACGAGCAGCACGGGGTTGGGCACCTTCGCGATGATCTGGGCTGGATCCGTGATGGCCTCTCCGAAGACCTGGTAGGTACCCGCCGTCGTAAGCGCGGCGACGACCGCGAAGGCTGTCCCGTTGATCGGCAGCCCCAGGAAGTTGCCGACCCGGATGGCCCGGTTCGACGGCGTGAAGCGCGAGAAGTCGCAGAAGTTGAGCATGAGCGTCGCGTAGGTGGCGATGGTGAGGACCGCGCCGGCGAGGATCTGGCGGACCGTCTCGCCCGTCGATAGCGGGGTGATGGACTCGGTCAGTGAGATCCCGCCGGCCAGGACGAACAGCCACACCGCCATCACGAGCATCACGACCCAGATGGTCGGCCCGGCCCATTCCTGGTACTTTCGCACCGTCTCTATCCCTCGGGTCAGGATGACGAGCTGCGCGAACCACAGGCCGACGAACGAGATCCAGCCCAAGGCGGAGAGCCCGAGGAAAGACACTTCCTGGAGCGGGTCGAGCCCAGGCCAGAGCACGAGCAGAAGCACGTTGATCGCGAGCGCCGCGAGGTACGTCTGGATGCCGTACCAGGCAATGGCGATCACCGCCCTTATCAAGGCCGGCAGGTTCGCTCCCCACACGCCGAAGCTGATCCTGGAGAAAACCGGGAACGGTATCCCCGTGCGCTGCCCCGCGTAACCCATCCAGTTCATCCCGACGAAGATGACCGTGAACCCGAGCAGCAACGAAACGAGCACCTGCCACGCCGACAGCCCGATCACGAACAACCCCGCCGCGAACGTGTAGTTCCCCAGGTTGTGCACGTCGCTCATCCACAGCGCGAAGATGCTGTAGGTTCCCCATTTCCGCTCCTTGGCGGGCGCCAGGTCCTCGTTGTACAGACGATCGCTGTAGCCAGCCGGTATCGCCTCCCGCTCCATCATCAGTCCCTCCCCTTCGGGCCAGACGCTCGATCGTTCACTCCTCGACCCCCCGAGCCTGGATATCCCGGCTCGCGTACCGCCCCAACGCCCAGTACAGCGCCCCGCCGATACCCGCCCCCACAAACCAGGAGAAGGGCGCTACCGTCCCGAAGGCCGGCACCAACGCCACGACCACGGCCACGGCCGCCGCGACCGCGAAGACGCCAACGGCCACGCGGTTCACGCCGCCCGTGTACCAGTAAGGCGTCCCTGTCCCCTCCCGGTAAAGGTCGCCGGTGTTGATGCGCCCTCGCTTCACCAGGTAATAGTCTACGACGATGATCCCGAACAGCGGACCGAGCAAAGCTCCCAGGCCGCCCAGAAAGTAGTTGATGGCGACGGGACTGTTGTAGATGTTCCAGGGCGTCACCATCACGGCGAGAACCGCCGTGATGAGGCCGCCGCGCTTGAAGTCTATGTGTCTCGGAAAGGCGTTCGCCAGGTCGTAGCAAGGCGAGACGAAGTTGGCGACGATGTTTATTCCTACGGTGGCGATCGCGAAGGTGACGGCTCCGAGCAACAGGACCACGACGCTGGGTATCCGCCCGACGAGCTCGACGGGATCGGATATCGCTTCGCCGTAGACGGCGAGCGAACCCGCCGTGGTAACGACGACTACGGCCGAGAACAGGATGAAGTTGACGGGCAGTCCCCAGAAGTTCCCCACCCGAACCATCCGTTCCGTTGGCGCAAAGCGCGAGAAGTCGGTGAAGTTGAGCATGAGGGTGGAGAAATAGTTGACCACGAGGGCGATGGCCGTAAAGAAGGTGAGGATCGCTCCTCCGGTCGAAAGCTCCTTTGAACTGAAGTTGAAGTCAATACCCGATCCGGCCTCGTACCAGATCCACGCGGCGAGCGCGAACATGGCGACGTAGATGGCAGGTCCCGACCAGTCGACCAGCACGCGGATGGACTCCATACCGTTCCTCAACACCAGCAACTGGGCCAGCCACAGGGCCAGAAAGCAGATCCAGCCCAGGGTCGAGAGACCCAGGATCGAGTTCTCGGCGTAGGGTTGCAGGTCCGGGAAGATCTTCAGTACGAGGATAACCACGGCTACTGAGGCCAGCCAGGTCTGGATGCCGTACCAGAAGATCGCGATGACCGCCCGGATCAGGGCCGGAATGTTAGCCCCGAATACCCCGAAGCCGATCCTGGACAATACCGGGTAAGGGATGCCGTGCCTCTGCCCCGCCACGCTCGTCAGGTTGATCAGGAAGTAGACCAGCGTTATCCCGGAGATCAGGGCGAGAAACACCTGCCATCCTGTGAGCCCCAGAAAGAACAAGCCCGCGGCGAAGGTGTACCCCCCGATGCTGTGCACATCGGCCATCCACGTGCAGAACAGGCTGTAGGTGGTCCACCCGCGCTCGTCCTCCCTGAGCGGCCGGAGGTCCTCGTTGTAGAGACGATCGCTGTACCCGGCGGGCACGGTACCCTCGACGACCCCGTCGGCTACCGAATTCTCGCTCACCTTGGGCTCCTTTCCCGTCTATGCTCCGTATCGTCCAACGCTCTTCGTGAACGCCAACTACTCGACTTCTTTCTCATGGGTCGAATGCGTTTGTGCCAAGAGCCCGAGGAAGCGACGCATCACCCCCAGCGCGGCTTCCACATCCTCTCGAGCCACCGACTCCGCCGGGTGGTGGCTTATGCCCTCCTTGCAGCGCACGAAGAGCATGGCGACGGGGGCGAGTGCGGCCATCTGGGCCGCGTCGTGGCCAGCGCCGCTCGGCAACCGATGCACGGCGAGCCCCGCCTCTTCCACGGCCGTCCCGAGCAGGGCGCTGAGGTCCGGGTCCACCGGGACGGCGTCCGTCTCCTGCCGCACCTGCCAGCGGCTCTCGCACCCGCGCGAGGCGGCGATCTCCCCAGATCTGCCTTCCAGATGGTCGCGCAACCTTTCCCTTACCCCGTCGTCCGGGTGGCGCAGGTCCAGCGAGCACGTCGCCTCACCGGGGACCACGTTGACGGCCCCAGGGAGGGCCTGAACCTCTCCGACCGTCCCGACCGTGTGGGGCTCGTCCCTCGCGGTGGCCTCGACGTCGAGCACGAACTCGGCCGCGGCGCAAAGAGCGTCCCGCCGCCTCTCCATCGGCACCGTGCCGGCGTGCCCGGCCTTGCCGACGAAGCCCACCCGGACGCGGCTCTGGCCGTTTATGGCCGTTACCAGGCCGACCGGTAGGCCCTCGTCCTCAAGCACCGGTCCCTGCTCTATGTGGACCTCGCAGTAGCCGATGAGGTCCGACGGATCTCGCCCCTCCGACTCCAGGGCGGACGGGTCTCCGCCGAAGTCGCGCACCGCCTGCAGGAGGGTCACGCCGCCAGCGTCCTCGAGCTCCAGGCGGCCCCGGTCGAATGCGCCGGCGTAGGCGGCGCTCCCGAGGAACGTCGTCCCGAAGCGCAAGCCCTCCTCGTCGGCGAAGGCGACGACCTCGATGGAGAAAGGCAGGGTCTCGTCCCTGTTGTGCAGCTGCTGGACGCACGCTACGGCGACCATCACCCCCAGGATGCCGTCGTACCGGCCGGCGTCGCGCACCGTGTCCAGGTGGGAGCCGAGGATCAGGGTCTTCTCGCCCCTACCCTCGTAGCGGCCGATCAGGTTGCCGATCTCGTCGCGTCGCGTCGTCATGCCGGCCATGCGCATCCAGCCCGCCACGATGTTGTTGGCCTCGTTCATCGCCTGCGACCCGTAGGGCCGGACGATGAGGCCCGGCTCCTCGCTGATGTTGGCGAGCAGGTCGCACCGTTCCATGATCGTCGCCGCCGTGTCCTTCATCTCGCTAACTGCCCCGGTACGTGGCGTAGGACCAGGGAGAGGCCAGGAGCGGCACGTGGTAGTGAGACGAGGGGTCGGAGACGCCGAACCGGACCGGGACGTCGTCCAGGAAGGGCGGCTCGCCGCCCTCCCCGAAGTACCCGCCGACGTGGAAGACGATCTCGAACCTTCCGGGCCCGAACTCGCCTTCCGCGAGCAGCGGCTCGTCCGTGCGGCCGTCGGCGTTGGTGAGGACGTCCTTGAGCGGCGTCCGCTCCCCGCCAGGGGCCTCGATCCGAAACAGCTCTACCCGCATGCCGGCGGCGGGCCGGCCTTTGGCGGTGTCGAGAACGTGGGTGGTCAGGAAGCCGCTCACCGGGTCATCCCCTCCTCTCCACCCAGCCCTCGATCTGGCCGTAGGGGTCCTGGGTCGCGTGGAAGATCTCGTCTTCGTTCTCGATGCCGAACTTCTCCAGGTCGTAGGGGATGTGGTGCACGTTCGGGAACGAGTACCAGATCCTCGCCACCTCCGGGTACCTTTCCAGTACCGCCTTGCCCATGCGGTAGAGGGTGTTCTGGACCGAGGGACTGTAATGGTCCGTGAAGGTTCGCAGCGTAGTCTGCATCACGCCTTCCCACAGCCGGTCGAAGTCCGCGTTCGTGGTGCCGTACTCCCACCTCGCGGTGACGATGGTGGCCAGTATGCGGTCGTTAGTGTCGGGGAGGGTCGTAAGATGATCTCGAAGAAAGCCTTCCCAGCCCGAGTTCGTCGTCTTGAGGACGTAGACGTCCCCGATGCCGGCCTCGACCGAACGGTCGCCGCTCTCGTCTCCCTCGACCCTGGCCCTGCGCTCGCCGCGGCCCCTGACGAAGGAGTGATCGTGCGCCTGACCGTCCACCTCGATCCGGTCCCACAAGAACTGCGTGATCTCGATCCGGCAACTCCGGACGCTGGGGCCCGCCTCGAGAAAGTGGTCGACGAGGGCGAGCCCGAAGTCTTCGATGCTCCCGCCCAGGTGGTCTTCGGCCAGGGCGTATACCGTGTTGCGCATGGTGTCGGTCGCGAGCAGACCGGTATTGTCGCCCTCGGTGTGGGCCGCCACGAAGTCGCCCTCGAGGACGACGCGAACGTCGAGGTCCCAGATCTCGTGCCTGGTGGTGCGGCGGTCGACCTTGAAGACCCTGATCTCGGACTTGCCGTAGTTGTTCTGGCCGAGGACGATCTTGCCCTGCTTCGGCTGGGTCATCGTCTGCCTCCTGCTCTCCCGGCATCGCCTTCGGCGAGCAGCCTCGGCTCCTTCGTGCGCCCTGCCGCGAGGTGCGGCGGGATGACGAACTTGCTTGCGGTGGTCCTTGGATGTCCCGCGGCGAACCTCCTCTTTCTCGGGTGCGGAGCCATCGGGCGCAGCCGCGTACCGGTCGCGGAACGGGGGCCTGGCGAGGTCACCCCATGTTCCACCCGGCCGGGCAGGTGAGCCCGGCTCCATGCACCAGATAGGATAAGTTCGTGCGGGGCGTCGTGCCACCGAGCGCCGCTCAGGCGGAGCGAAAGGTGAGCGCTCCTACGGCGCGACGGGCTATCGGGCTTTGGGATAGAATGGCGCGAGGAGTCGGGGTACGCGCTCGTCTGGGCGAAGAGCACGTAGTTCTCGGGCACGCCAGACGAAGGCACAGGCATAGGAGGAGGCACACGTGGAGCGAGACGGGCTCATTGAGGCGATGGTGTCTATCCTCGGGCCGGAGGGCGTCATCTCCGAGCACGAGCAGCTCAGGTCCTACGAGTGCGACGGCCTCATGAATTACAGGGTCATACCCGAACTCGTCGTCCTGCCGGAGACGGCCGAGCAGGTGCAGCGGATTGTAAAGACCTGCTACGACGAGGGCATCCCGTTCGTGGCGCGCGGGTCGGGGACGGGTCTCTCGGGCGGGGCTCTGCCCGTGAAGTCGGGGGTCCTCATCGTGCTGACCAGGATGCGCAAGATCCTCGAGGTGGACCTCCCCAACCAGCGGGTGGTCGTCGAGCCCGGCGTGATCAACATCTGGGTGAGCGAGGCTGTGGCGGACGACGGGTACTACTACGCGCCAGACCCCGCCAGCCAGATCGTCTCCTCCATCGGCGGCAACCTCGCGGAGAACAGCGGGGGAGTGCACTGCCTCAAGTACGGCTTCACCACGAACCACGTCATGGCCGCCGAGATAGTCCTCCCGGACGGCTCGATGGTCAACCTCGGCGGCGGCAAGGCGCCCGACGCCCCCGGCTACGAGCTCCTCGGCGCGTTCGTCGGCTCCGAGGGAACTTTAGGTATAGCGACCAAGATCACGCTGCGCATCGTGCGCAAGCCGGAGGACGTGCGTACCCTGCTCGCTGCCTTCAAGGACACGGAGGAGGCGGGCGGGGCGGTCTCCGGGATCATCGGGGCCGGGATAGTGCCGGCCGCAATCGAGATGATGGACGCGCTGTGCATAGAGGCAGTCGAGGTCGCCGTGCACCCCGGCTTCCCCGACGCCGGCGCTATCCTCATAGTGGAGCTGGACGGTCCCGAGGCCGAGGTCGAGAGCCAGTTCGAGCAGACCTACAGGATATGCGAGGAGAGCAACGCCTCCGAGATCCGGGTGGCCCAGGACGACGCCGAGCGGGCCCTCTTCTGGAAGGGCCGCAAGGCCGCGTTCGCGGCGATGGGACGCATCGCAAACGACTACTACGTGCAGGACTCCGTGGTCCCGCGCACCGAGCTCGGGAAGGTCCTGAAGCGGATCTCGGAGCTCGGCGAGGAGTACGAGATGCGCGTCGCCAACGTCTTCCACGCCGGGGACGGTAACCTGCACCCGCTCGTCCTCTACGACAACGACGTGCCGGGGGAGGCGGAGAAGGCCGAGGAGCTGGCCGGCGAGATAGTCTTCACGTGCCTGGAGCACGGGGGATCGCTCACGGGCGAGCACGGCATCGGCGAGGACAAGAAGAAGTACATGCCCAAGATGTTCACTACCGACGACCTCGACGTCATGCAGCTCCTGAGGTGCGCCTTCGATCCGCACCAGATCTGCAACCCGGGCAAGATCTTCCCGACCCCCCGCCTGTGCGGCGAGCGGCCCGGTCCGTTCCGGATGCACCCGGTCCAGCAGGCCGGCCTCGCGGAGAACTTCTAGGGAGGGGCGAAGAAGATGGACACGCGTACCCAGAACGTCTCTCTCGAGGATCTGCAGAAGATAGTCGGCGGGGACCACGCCCGCGAGGCCGGTCTCGACGACGCCGTCGACGGCGTCCAGCCCGCTTTCGTGGCCGAGCCCGGATCGATCGAGGAGACCAGCCAGCTCCTCAAGCTCGCAGCCGTCGAGGGCCTCGCGGTCTCGCCGCGCGGCGGCGGAACCAAGGCGTTCCTAGGCAACCCGCCGCGCAACCTGGACCTGATCCTGAGCACCGCCCGCATGGATGGGGTGGTCGAGCACGTGCCCGGGGACCAGGTTGTCCGGGTCCAGGCCGGGCTGAGGTTGCGGGACCTGCAGGGACAGCTCGCGGGCTTGGACCAGATACTCGGCGTGGATCCCCCCGAGGAGGACGCGACGGTCGGGGGGGTCGTCGCGGCCAACTCCTCGGGGCCGCGCCGCCACCGCTACGGCACCATACGGGACCTGATCATCGGGATCACCGTCGTGCTCGCCGACGGTACGGTGGCCAAGGCCGGCGGCAAGGTCGTCAAGAACGTGGCCGGCTACGACCTCTCCAAGCTCTTCACCGGCTCGCTCGGGACGCTGGGCGTGATCGCCGAGTGCAACTTCAGGCTGCACCCGCGGCCCGAGGCGGCGCGGACGATCGCCGTCGAGCTCGACAACACCTTCGCCGCCGGCGAGGCCGCGCAGGCCGTCGTGCACGCCCAGCTTGTCCCGAGCGCCGTCGAGCTGCGCTGGGGCGAGGACGAGAAGCTGCTCACGGTTCTCGTCGAGGGGATCGAGCCCGGCGTCGAGGCGCAGTCGGAGGCCGCCTCATTCCTGCTTGGTAGCTTCGGCGAGGTTCGAACTCTCACCGAGGAGGAGGCGGAGGCGGAAGCTTCGGAGCTGCTCGCCTCGCCGGGTGACGAAGACGCGGTGTTGCTCAAGATCTCGGCCCCGCCGTCGGAGTTGACGGGCGTGCTGGACTCCGCGCTCGGGGCCTGTGCCCGCAGGGGCGTTACGCCGCGCTTTGCCGGGAACGCCGGGATCGGGGTTACCTACGCGGCGCTCTCGGGCGGGGACGAAGAGGCGCGGGCGCAGACGGTGGAGGAGATCAGGGAGGTCTGGACCCGGAGGGGCGGGAGCGTCGTGGTCCGTTCTGCTCCGCCTTCCTTCAAGAAGAAGGTCGAGGTGTGGGGCCCGATGGGGAGCCGGCTCGAGCTCACCCGCCGGGTCAAGGGGAAATTCGATCCCCGGGGCATCATGAACCCGGGCAGGTTTGTGGGAGGTATCTAGTGGACAGGCGCAACGACCCCCCCGATCCCCGGGAGACCGGAAACCCGTACGACGCCACGGACGCCACGGAGCGGCGCGCCGACGGGGGCAATCCCGGGGAGGAAGGGATGGCCGGGGCAATAGGCGCCGGCAGCCCGCAAGACGTGCCCAGGGAGACCTTCGGCACGCGCGGCTCGGTGCAGCAGACCGTCGGGCTAGGGCGCTCGACGGAAACCGGCAGCTACGTCTTCCCCGCCTTCGACGATCACCACCCGCCCGAGAAAGGCCTCATAGACGACTGCGTGCACTGCGGCTTCTGTCTGCCGACGTGCCCTACATACGTCCTCTTTGGCGAGGAGATGGACTCGCCGCGCGGGCGCATCTACCTCATGAACAAGGGGCTCACCGAGGAGCCGATGAACGACGAGATGGTCCGCCACTGGGACCTCTGCCTCGGGTGCATGGCCTGCGTGACGGCCTGCCCCTCCGGCGTGCAGTACGACAAGCTCATTGAGGCCACGCGCGGGCAGGTCGAGCGCCGCTACGAGCGGGCCCCCGAGGACAAGGCCTTCCGCGAGATGATCTTCCAGCTCTTCCCCTACCCGAACCGGCTGCGGCTCGCCACGGCCCCCCTCAGGCTCTACCAGCGATTCGGCGTCGGTGGCATGCTCCGCAAGGCCGGGGTCATGGACAAGCTCCCGAAGCGCATGAAGGCGATGGAGGCCCTCATGCCCATGCTGACGCGCCAGCAGGAGGTGCCGGAGATCACCTCGCCCATCGGCGAGAAGCGCCGCAGGGTCGGGTTCTTGAAGGGCTGCGTGCAGCGGGTCTTCTTCTCCGAGGTCAACGCCGCGACCGTGCGCGTGCTCTCAGCCGAGGGCTGCGAGGTCGTAGCGCCCAAGGCCCAGGGCTGCTGCGGCGCCCTGAGCGTGCACGCGGGCCGCGAGGAGGAGTTCCAGGGCTTCGCCCGCAAGCTCATAGACTCCTTCGAGGGCACAGAGGTGGACGAGATCGTCGTAAACGCCGCCGGGTGCGGCTCCACGCTCAAGGAGTACGGCTACCTGCTGCGCGACGACCCGGACTACGCCGAGCGCGCCAGCGCTTTCGCGGCCAAGATCAAGGACGTCTCGGAGTTCCTCCAGGAGCTCGGATCCGTAGCCGAGCGGCACCCGCTGCCGGTCGCGGCGGCCTACCACGACGCCTGCCACCTTGCGCACGCCCAGGGCGTGCGTCAGCAGCCCAGGGCCTCCCTCAAGCAGATTCCCGGCGTGGAGGTCAGAGAGATAAAGGAGGCGGAGATCTGCTGCGGCTCGGCCGGGATCTACAACATGGTCGAGCCCGAGCCGGCCACGGAGCTCGGCGACCGCAAGGCCCGCAACGTCCTGAACACCGGGGCCCGCATGATAGTGACCTCGAACCCCGGTTGCATGCTCCAGATACGGGCCTCCCTCAAGCGCATGGGCCGCTCCATGCCGATGGCCCACCCCGTAGAGATGATCGACGCCTCCATCCGCGGCGAGCCCATCGAGACCCTGCTCGACAGGGCGGTGTGAGGGCGCCGCGCTCCGTCCTCGCCGTCCCGGGGTCTAACCTCGGGATGGCCGAGAAGGCCCTGGCCTCCGCCGCCGACGCCGTCTTCCTCGACCTCGAGGACGCCGTCGCTCCGGAAGAGAAGCCCGGCGCCAGGGCAAAGGTCGTCAGCGCCTTCAGAGAGCTCGACTGGGGCAGCAGGCCCACGCTCTTCCGCGCCAACGCCCTGAACACCCCCTTCTTCTACCGCGACCTGATAGAGGTCGCGGAGGAGGCCGGCGATGCCCTCGACGCCGTCATGGTCCCCAAGGTGCAGCGCCCGGAAGACCTTTACGTCGTCGCCACGCTGCTCGACCAGATCGAGCTCTCCACCGGCATCGAGCCAGGGAGGACGAAGATAGAGGCCCAGATAGAGAGCGCCGAGGGCCTCGCGAACGCACTCGAGATCGCGCGCTCCTCGGCTCGCCTCACGGCGCTGCACTTCGGCCCCGGCGACTTCGCGGCGAGCGTGCGGATGCCCCAGAGGAGCATCGGCGTGATGGACGAGTGGGACGAGGTCTATCCCGGCCACCGCTTCCACTACGCTATGCAGCATATCGTCGTCGCGGCCAGGGCAGCCGGGGTGCGCGCCGTGGACGGGCCGGTGGCCGACCACCGCGACGAAGAGGGGCTGCGGGCAAGCTGCCTTTTGGCCCGCTCGCTCGGCTTCGACGGAAAGTGGTGCATCCACCCGGCCCAGATCTCGACCGTCAACGAGGTTTTCTCGCCCACGAAGGAGGAGCTCGAGTGGGCGAGGAAGGTCATGGGCGCCTACGAGGAGGCCAACGCCGCCGGGAGCGGTGCCGTGAGCGTGGACGGTCAGATGGTGGACGCCGCCTCAATAAGGGTTGCGCAGAACACCCTCGATCGGGGGCCCGAGTCGGGCTAGGGGTATCTGGCGAGCGCCGCAGGCGCCGCGTCCCGCCAGGTCCCTGGCACGGGCGTAAAATGATGAGTCGATGAGCGGTTCGAGCCCCCTTCCCCCCGCGACGAGAGCCGTGAACCCGGACGCCAGAACTGTCAGGCTTCTTCGGCTCGCTTTGCTTCTCGCCGCCGTCGTGCTGTTCGGGCTTCTCTACCTGCTCTCGGCCGGCTTCCGGTTCGAGGTGAACCTCGCCCTGGGGCTCCTGGGACGCGGGGACATCGCAGGACTGAGGGACTACATCCTCTCGTTCGGGCTTTGGGCCCCCGTGGCTTCCTGTTTTCTCATGGTGCTGCAGGCGCTCGTGGCCCCGGTCCCCTCTTTCCTCATAACCTTCGCCAACGGGCTGGCGTTCGGGGTGTTCTGGGGCTGGCTGCTCAGCCTCTTCGGGCACGTGCTGGCGGCGGCCGTGTGCTTCGCCCTCTCGCGCACCCTTGGCCGGGTGCCCGTGGAGGTACTCGTCGGCAAGACCGGCCTCGAGTCGGCCGACCGGTGGTTCGCCCGGTGGGGGATGTACGCGGTCTTCGTCGGGCGCCTCGTCCCCGGAATAGCTTTCGACGTGATCTCCTACGCCGCAGGCCTCACCCGGATGAGGTTCCGGGCCTTCCTCCTCGCGACGACCCTCGGCATCATCCCGCAGACCTTCCTCTACTCGTACCTCGGCCGGCAGGCGCCCGAGTACGTGGGACTCTTCCTGGTAACCTCTGCTATGGTCGTCGTTGCTGTCGTGGCCGTGGCGGTCGTGCGCCACAGGCGGGAACGCCGCAGGCCGAAAAGAAACCTGAGGTAGGATCGGCCCCTCCGAGGGGTAGAATTTGTAGGTGATGGCGCGACCAGCAGACAGCTTGGCCGGGATCCCGATGTTGCCGACGGGATCCGTCGTGGCTATCACGGGCTCCATGTTCTCGGGCAAGACGGAGGAGTTGATCCGGCGCCTCAGGCGCGCCCTGTACGCCCGCCGTACCGTCCAGGCCTTCAAGCACGCCCTCGATACCCGCTCGGACCTGACCGAGATCCGGTCCCACAACGGCGTCCCTCACGAGGCCGTCGCCGTCCTGACGAGCGAGGAGCTGCTCGAACGGGTAGACCCGGTCGCCGATGTGGTGGCCGTGGAGGAGGCCCAGTTTTTCGACGAGGGGATCGTGGAGGCGTGCCGCAACCTCGCCGATGCCGGCCACCAGGTGATCGTCGCCGGCCTCGACATGGACTTCCGCGGCCGTCCCTTCGGCCCGATGCCCGCCCTGCTTGCCGAAGCCGACGAGATCGTGAAACTGCGCGCTATCTGCGCCGTCTGCGGCCGCGACGCCTCGCGCTCCCAACGCCTGATAGACGGCAATCCGGCCCCCGCCTCTGCCCCGACCATTCTCGTCGGCGCCCAGGAGTCCTACGAGGCGCGTTGCCGCCAGCACCACGAGGTGTAGTAGCGAATCCGGTCGATGACTTCGCCGCTCTTTGCGCTCGGGAGTAGGGAGTCGGGGAGAGCTATTGCGACTCCCTACTCCCGAACGCACAAACGACGCAACCTACTACAGGGTTCGATGCATACCGTAGGTTCCGCCGGGTATAACCTAACGACAGTGGCGCGTACAGACACATATTCGGAGCGTTAGACGGTGCCGCGCGGCTGGGTTGTGGCCCTTATTTTGTTCTGCGTGGTCCTCAACGGGGCCGGCTTCCTCTGGCACCTCTTCGAGCCGATTCCCGGCTACGACGAGATTGCCCACTTCCTCACGCCGTTCGTGCTAGTCGCGATCGTGGCCGAGATCATCTACCGCGGCGGGGGAGACGACGAGTTCTTCGACACCCCGAGACACGCCGTGACGACCGGGGCAGTCGTAGGCCTCGTCGGGGCCGCCGGCTGGGAGGTCGTGGAGATCGTCCTCGCCGCTATGGGCTTCCCGATAAGCAACGCCCCCCTCGACACCGTCTTCGACGTCGTCCTGGGCGTCCTCGGAGGGGCCGCAGGAGCCTGGGTCGCCGACCGCTACCTTGACCGGCTCTTCAAACGCTCCCGAATCAACGCGCGAAGCCCCCGAGTCCGCTAGCCCGATCCGGCCTGCGGCCTCCCTCTGTCAGCGTGCGGCGGACCCTGGTTGCGCCGGGCGTTGGTGCTATCGCTCTTGGGACTCGTCCAGCTCGTCCCTGACGTTGTCCTTGACGCCGCCGGTGGCGCTGGATCCTTCGTCCTCGACAATTTCGCGCTCGGTTTCGCTCTTGCGCCTGACTCGCCCGCGCTCGGCGGCCTCGTCCAGCTCGTCCCTGACGTTGTCCTCGGTCCCGCCGGGACGACGATCTCGCTCGGTCACTGCTCTCTCCTCTCGGATAGATGCCTCCCACAACTTTACTCGAGCCTTTATACCATCAACGGCGCGGCGCGAGTCCGGCTCGCGTGGTTGAACCGGCCCCGCACCTGTGGTCTAATCTCGACTGTTTTTGTGAAGTTTGGGACCGAGGAGGAGCGGCAGAAGATGAGCGTTACGGACGAGTTTTTGCGCAACAACGAGGCCTACGCGGAGACCTTCGACAAGGGCGATCTGCCGATGCCGCCGGCGAAGCAGATAGCCATCGTCACCTGCATGGACGCTCGCTTGAGCCCCTACGTCATGCTCGGGCTCGAGGAGGGCGACGCGCACGTCATCCGCAACGCGGGCGGGGTCATAACCGACGACGAGATCCGATCCCTCGCGATAAGCCAACGGCTGCTAGGGACGCACGAGATCGTCCTGATACACCACACCGATTGCGGGATGCTCACCTTTACCGACGACGAGCTGAAACAGCAGATCCAGGAAGACGTCGGGGTCAAGCCCCATTTCTCTATGGAGTCTTTCTCCGACCTGGAAGAGGACGTGCGCCAGTCCATCGCGCGCGTCAACGCCAGCCCGTTTATCCCCAACAAGGAGTCCGTGCGCGGCTTCGTCTACGAGGTCGAGACCGGGCGGTTGCGCGAGGTCACCTGAACGCAGCCGCGTGTCGAGAAGCCTCCCGAAGGCGGACCTCATGGCTCACGCGTCCTTGGCAGCGACCGGGATGAGAGGGTAGGCGTCTCCCAGCCAGACCGGGCCCGCGAGGCCGGTCGAACAGTCCGGGGAGCGTGCCCGTGAGGTGCGCCGCACCTGTCCCGGCTGTTACGCTGTCGTGGTCAGCATGGCGCTAGCTGAGTACAGTCGTGGGACCGAGTAGCACGCTTGCCTTCCCCGCGGGCGATAGACGGTGGCGTGCCTCGGCCGTTTGCGTCCTGGCGCTGGCCGTGGCCCTCGCCCAGCTGGTCGCGTCGTGGGCGTGGGCTTCTGGGGCGCACGTCACCGTCGAGCAGCTCGCGCTGCACGAAGAGGCCGTGGCGCACGGGCACGCGGACCACCACGGCGGCCACGCGCACGGGCACCACCGCGCCGGCCACCATGTCTCGGCGGAGGTGCTTGGACCGGCATTTGTTCCGGCACCCGAACCCGCGGGTCCCTACCAGGATGTTCTCAATGGTGCGCTGGCCGGGCGTCCCGATCTTCTCTCTCGCACCGCCGGGCGCCGCGTGGACCCGCCCGACGGTCCCTCCCCGACGCAGAACTTCCCTCCCGTACCGCACAGACCGCCGATCATCGCCTGAGCGCGACCTTTCGCGGTAGGTGAGACCCTCGCCCGCATCTGGCGGCCGCGCCCTGCGCGGGCGATGCACCCCGTCGCAAGGTAGAACCGTCGCGAACAATGAGGCGTATGTACTTTCCGCAGGCTGACAAGGAGGTGGCCGGGTGAGGAGGTTTTCGCTCGGGGTCGCAGCCGTGAGCTCGTTGCTGACGCTCGCCGTCGTTGGGACATCGTGGGCCCACGTCGAGGTGACGCCGGAGGAGGTTGCGGCCGAAGAATACGAGACGCTGACGGTGAGCGTGCCGACCGAGAAGGAGGTGCCCACCACGGAGGTACGGGTGGAGGTGCCCGACGGGTTCGCGGTCTCGGGGGTACAGCCCGTGCCCGGATGGGACCACGAGTTCAAGGAGGACGGCGGCTTTATCACGAGCATCACCTGGTCCGGGGGCGAGATCGGGCCGCAAGAGTTCCAGCAGTTCCTGATCCAGGCGCAGGCTCCCGAGGACCCGGGCGGGTACTCCTGGGGCGCGATACAGACCTACGGGGACGGCAGCGTGGTCGAGTGGACCGGCCCTCCCGACGCCGAGTTGCCGGCCTCCATAGTGGAGGTCGCGGCCGCCGGCGCAGGGGGGCACGGCGCCGAAGAAGAGGGCTCGCACCACGAAGACGGCGGTGGGGAGGAGGCCGCGCACCACGAGGAAGCCCTGCCGGACTCGGGCGGACCCAGCCCGGCTCTCTACGGCGCCGCCGGGGCCGCGGCCCTGGCGATGGGTCTCGTGGCGACCACCGTGCTTCGCAGGCGCGTGTGATCGTGGTGCCGGGACTGGCGGAGCCGTGCGAGAGCTGACCCTTTCCAGCGCGCTGGGCGCCCCCATCTGCTTGGCCTTGTGGCTGGCCGTGTTGTGCGTCCCCGCGCTCGCGCACGCGGCGCTGGTCCAGGAGAGCCCCGCCGCCGGGGCGAGCCTGGACCAGCCCCCCGGCCAGGTACGGCTGACGTTTAGCGAGCCGGTCGATGCGGAGTTCGATCCGCTGAAGGTTTACGACGCCGAAGGTAACCGCGTGGACGAGGACGACGCTCGCGTAGACCCAGACGACGCTAGGGTCTTGCTCGCCGGCCTCGAGGAACTGCCCGAGGGTTCCTACCGGGTGGAGTGGCGCGTCACGTCCATTGACGGGCACGTCATCGAGGACGCGTACGCGTTCAACGTCGCCGCCGGCCCGGGCCAAAACGGGGGCGGATCACAGGCCAACGCCGGTGATGCGGGTGAGCAGGCGGCCAGGGAGGTGCAGGAGCCTGCGTCGCCGGAGGTCGCGGGAGGGCTGGATCCGGCCGTGCTCTACGGCGCGCTGATCGTCGGGATTCTCGGCCTCGTCGCCCTGGTATTTGTGGCGGTGCGAGCCCTGCGGCGTCGCAAGTCCGGGGGGGTACAATGATCATCTCGGTCGAGTCGCTGGAGGTATCTACGCTGCAAACCCTCGAGCCGTGCCGCAGCTAGCGAATACCCTGGTACCGGTTGCCGTCGCGGGGCTCGCGCTCGCGAGCCTCGGAGACCCTGCGTTTGCGCAGGGATCGCACGGCGGGGCGCATTCGGGGGGGGTCTCGTCACCCGAGATCCTTGGCGGCTTCGAGCACGGTATTACCCTGGCGGCGACGGTGTTGCTCGCGGGGCTGGCTCCGTTCGCTGCGCTGGTCTGGTTGCCGGCCAGCAAGGACGTCGGCGCAGGCCGGGATGCCGTCAGATCGTTCGGACCCCTGGCGTGGGTGCTGCTCTACGTGCTCGTGATCGCGGGCGTGGCCGAGGTGTCCGTGTACGCGACCGTCGCCTCAGGCGAATCGCTCGGTCTGGGCCTGCTCTGGGAGGCCCTGCTGGATACCCGGGTGGGTCACGTCTGGCTTGCCCGGCTAGGTTTCGCCCTGCTCACGGCAGCACTGATTACCGTGGCCGGGAGGTCGGGAAAGACCGGCTACTGGTGGGCGGCGACGGGCGCAGCAGCCCTGCTGCTCCTAACCCTGACCCAGCTGAGCCACGCCGCCGCCGAGGGGCGTTTCTTGCCCTACCTGGCCGACTGGCTGCACGTCGCGGCGGCGACGGTCTGGGCGGGCGGCTTGCTCGGGTTCGTCTCCGTATTCTTCTCCGGATCGCTCGAGGCCGTCGGCACGGATCAACGGGCCAAGCTGCGCGAGCAGGCGCCCCGGCGGTTCTCCAGGCTGGCCATCGGCTCCGTCACGGTCCTTGCCGCTACCGGCCTCTACGCGATCTTGCTCCACGTGCCGACCCCGGCGGCGCTGGTACAGACCGGGTATGGGCGAGTTCTGCTCGCCAAGCTGGCGCTGCTGGCCCTGGTTTCCGCGGTCGGCGCGGCGAGCTTCTTGCTGCAGGGCCGTGGGCCCTTCGGCCGCCTCGTCGTGGCCGAGCTCGTCCTCGCGCTCGCGGTCTTCGCCGCCACGGGCTTCCTGACGAGCCTGCCACCCGCCACCGCCGTCTCGCCGGCGGAGCCCGCGGCGGACGCCGGGACGCTCGAGGTCAGGCTCGACCCGGTGGGCGACTCCGTCACGAGCGGCACGGCCACGTTCAGGGAGCAAGACGGGTCCGTTTACCTGGAGCTCCAGGCCTCCGGTCTACCGGAGCCAGGGGTGATCTACTTCGGCGAGATACACGAAGGCGGGTGCGAGACAGGGCGACAGGATGCAGACCCCGGGGCCGGCTACGCCGATGCCGGGCCGCCCGGTCCGGACGTTATGCGCTTCGAGCTGCTGTCGAACAGTGGCCCCGAGTACGCGCACGAGAACGGGCACAACGACGCCGACGTGTGGATGCTGAGCTCGGCCGAGGGCAACGGGCAGGTCACCGCGGGCCTGAAGGATTACGGGACGATGGACGAGCTACTCTCCGGAGAGCCGAAGTACCTGGACCTTCACGCGCCGACCCCCGGGGATCCAACCGTCGCGTGCGGGGAGATCGGCTGAGAGGGCCGGGCGGATCCGGCCCTCCTGGCTGGAGACTTCCTAGGCCCCGAACGGAACGTTGATCCGTCCCCACAGGGCGAACGCGTGTCCTAGAACCGACCCTGGTCGCCGGTCAGCCGTCCGGGTGGACCTCGACAGACGCGCCCCTCGCAGCTGCCGGGCGAGGCGCCTTTCTTCGGCCTCGCGTCGCAGCGCGAGGTGGTGGTCGCGAACCTGCTGGGTCAGATCGGTCTGGTGATACATGGTCCTAGCCTCCCTCGTCTGTGCCGTCGCTCTACGGTCCGCAGAGTACTCGTTGGAAGCGGCGGACGCCTCGGGCGAAGGATGCGTATTGGACCTGGACTTTGGTCCCATTCTCTCGGTAGGGGGCGGCCGGTTTTCGGTATCGCGTTACGAAAGTTGCGTTTTGGGTATCGATGCAACTCAGGTGATCGAAGGGAGGACTCGCGTTGGGTTTGGTGGAGATACTGATCATTGCTGCTGTCGTCGTCGTCGTGATCTTGTTGATCGTCTACTTCGTCTCCCGCCGCAGGAGCTCCCAGCGCAGCGAGGAGCGGCGGGAGCGGACGCGGGAGGAGTTCGGGGGCGAGTACGAGCGGACCGCGCAGGAGCGAGGGTCCGAGGAGGAGGCCGAGAAGGAGCTCAGGGAGCGCAGGGGACAGGTGGAGCGTCAAGTAGAGCCGCTCTCCGAGGAGAGCCGGGGGCGTTACGAAGAGCGCTGGGGTGAGGTCGAGCGGGTGTTCGTGGAGAACCCCAGCAGGTCCGTCGAGCTGGCCGACAGGACCGTGGTGGATATCCTGGAGGAGCGCAACTTCGTCTCCGACCCTTCGCAGAGCGACGAGGAGACCGAGCGCAGCCTCGCCGTTATGCACCCCGACGTCGCCGACGATTACAGGGAGGCCAGGCGCATCCGCGCCGAAGTCGTCGCGGGAACGGGCCGGTTCGCCGAGGGAAGCTCCGAGGAGGAGACCACGGAGGAGCTTCGTCAGGCGATCCGCAAGTATCGCGCGGTGTACCAGCAGATCGCGCGCGAGTAGGGGCGGTTAGAGATGGCTGAGAACCTTGTCTCCAAGATACTCGAGGAACATCGCCTGAGCGGCTCGCTCGAGCCTGGCGAGGAGGTGGGACTCAAGATCGACCAGACGCTGCTGCAGGACGCGACCGGAACTATGGCGTGCCTGCAGTTCGAGCGGATGGGGATAGACAGGGTCCAGGTCGACCTCGCCGTCCAGTACGTCGACCACAACATCATCCAGCTAGACTTCAAGAACCCCGACGACCACCGCTTCTTGCAGGCCTTCGCCGCGAAGTACGGCATGCGCTACTCGCGGCCAGGGAACGGCATCTGCCATTACCTGCACGTCGAGCGCTTCGCGAGGCCTGGGGCGACCCTGATCGGGGCCGACTCCCACACCACCTCGTCGGGGGCGCTTGGGTCCATCGCCATCGGGGCGGGCGGGCTCGACGTGGCGCTGGTCATGGCGGGGCAGCCCTTCGAGACCCCGGCTCCCAAGGTCGTCGGCATCGAGCTGACCGGGGACTTTCAGGACTGGGTAACGCCGAAGGACGTGATCCTGGAGCTGCTCCGGCGCCGCGGCGTTCGCGGCGGGCTCGGGTGCGTCTTCGAGTTCCACGGGCCCGGCGTGGCGAGCATCGACGTAACGGGACGGACCACGATCTGCAACATGATCGCCGAGCTCGGGGCGACCGCCGGCATCTTCCCTTCGGACGAGCGCACGCGCGAGTGGCTGGAGATGCAGCAGCGCCTGGGCGACTTCGTCGAGCTCTCCGCCGACGAGGGCGCGGACTACGACGAGCACGAACACATCGAGCTGGACAAGCTCGAGCCCCTCATAGCAAAGCCGCACTCGCCGGGCAACGTGGTGCCGGTTAGCGAGGTGGCAGGCACCAGGGCGGCGCAGGTCTGCATCGGGAGCTCGGTCAACTCGGGCTTCCAGGATCTCGCGGTCGCGGCTGCGGTGCTGCGGGACGAGACCGTGGAGCAGGGGCTCGTAATGACCGTCACGCCGGGGAGCAGGCAGATCCTGGACTCCATCGCCCAGACCGGCGTGTACTCTGACCTGGTGCGCGCCGGCGCCCGGATGCTCGAGCCGGTGTGCGGACCGTGCGTAGGGATGGGTCAGGCGCCGCCTTCGGAATCCGTCAGCGTCAGGACCTTCAACCGCAACTTCCCCGGACGCTCGGGGACGCAGACGGACGAGGTGTACCTCACGAGTCCCACCACGGCGGCCGCCACGGCGCTGCGCGGCGTCATCACCGACCCGCGCGAGCTGGGCGAGTACCCCGAGCTTCCAGAAGCCCCCGCCAACCCGGCGGTGGACGACCGCCAGATCCTCGACCCCGCGCCCGAGGACGAGGCTTCGGGGATCGAGATCCCGCGCGGCCCTAACATCAAGCCCCCGCCCGAGGCGCCTGAGCTCTCCGATTCGCTCTCGGGCACCGTCACCATCGTCGTCGAGGACGACATCTCTACGGGGGACCTCGCGCCCGACGGGGTGGAGGTCATGTCGTTTCGCTCCAACGTGCCCGAGATCTCACGCTTCACCTTCCGCCGCTTCGACCCCGAGTACCACGAGAAGGCCGAGGCGATGGCGCCCGGCTTCATAGTCGGGGGGCACAATTACGGGCAGGGCTCGAGCCGAGAGCACGCGGCCCTCGCCCCGCTGCACCTCGGCGTTCGCGCCGTGATCGCCAAGGGCTTCGCCCGCATCCACCGCCGCAACCTGGTCTCCCAGGGCATCCTGCCTCTTCGCTTCAAGGACGAGGATGATTACGATCAGTTCGAGCAGGGGCAGGACTGGGACCTGCCGGATATCCGGCAGCACCTGGAGGACGGGGACGAGGAGATCACCGCTCGCTCGGACGGGACGGAGGTAACGCTTCTCGCCGAGTACTCGCCGCGGGAGCGCGAAATCCTGCTGGCCGGCGGTATCCTGCGCCAGCTGCGCGAGGAGGCGGATCCATCCGCCGCGGGCAAACACGAGCCGCAGGAGGCCGAAGATAGGGGCGCTGGCACGCACCCCGACCCCGAGGTGCCGAGGGGTTAGCGTCGTGTAGTAGGGGCGGTTCGCGTGGTAGGGGCGTTTCGCGAAACGCCCCTACCACGCGGTTTCAGGCTACAGGCATCAGGTTCCGGATCGGTCGTTCGAGGCGACGACCGCGGAGGCGAGGCGTAATAGCGGACCAACGACTCGTCAAGCCTTGCGTTTGGCAAGCAAGAACAGGAATATCAGCAGGGAGGTCAAGCCCAAAAGGCTTCGTACCGCATGCAGTTTGCCCCAACGGGTTAGCAGCTCCTCAACCAGGTCCGAATCGTTCGCCGTCGCCGGGTCGAGCAGTTGTTTGTTCGTCGGCAGTATGGCCAAAGCCGTAAAAGGAATGACCGACACCAGCAACCCGCCGCCGATCAGCCACCACGCGTCGGACCTGGATCTCCAGGCCGCCAGCGCGCTCAAGAAGCCCGCAACAGCCAAGGAGACTTGCGTAACCGTGGCCCTCTTATAGCTCGGCGCAAACTCCGCCAGAGCAACGCGTGTCCCAGCTTGCATGCGCGCAGGATGTTCTACCAGGTTGATGTAGGCGGCCGCTCCAGTAAACAACCCCGACGACAACGTAGCGACCACCTCAGCAAGCGTGGCTAAGGTCCCCGATTCCGAAGCGTTCTTGTTGGACGCCGGTCGCCTGATCATGGTGCGCTCCTTCCCAACTGCTTTAGGCCTTCTCTTGCATCCTGTAGGTCGAGAGGATCAGGGCGGCGACGCCGACGGTTATCGCGGCGTCGGCGGCGTTGAAGACGTACCAGAAGGAGAAGTGGACGTAGTCGGTTACCTCGCCGGTGGTGAGGCGGTCGAGCAGGTTGCCGGCGGCTCCGCCCAGGATCAGGCCGCACGCCAGGGTGGCGAGCCTGGAGCGCTCGCCGGCCAGGAGCATCCAGAGCACGACACCGACCGCGACGGCGCTCCCGACCAGCAGCAGTAGTTGGCTGCCGCCGAGGATGCCGAATGCTCCTCCGTCGTTTCTAATGTAGGTGATGCTCAGGAAATCTGGGATCACGGGGATGCTCTCGCCGGCGCTCATCGACGCCTCCACCACTGACTTCAGGCCCTGATCCAGCACAAAGACGGCGAGCGCTAGCCCCAGGGCTATTAGCAGGTCCGCCCGGCGGCTAGCCCTGGACTCCTCGTCCCGATGTTGCGTGTGCTCCACGGGAAAATCGTAGCACACGCGTACACGGCAACCGGTCTCGAGGACCACCCACATTCGGTCTGCGGTCCGATGCCGCATGGCCGGCCCGGGAGTAACTTACCCTCGTAAGGCATCAACGGCAGAGAGGAGCAATTGTGGAGGCCAGGGAGCAGAAGAACTACGGGGTCGCCGAGGAGCCGGGCGCGAAGCTCACCGAGGAGCCCATCGAGGAGCCCATCGAGGAGCCCGCACAGAGGCCGATCGAGGAGCCCATAGAGGAGCGTGGCGCGGCGGTCATCGGGACGCAAGAGGAGAGGACGTGGTCGGCGCTTGCGCACCTGAGCGTCTTCCTGAACCTGTTCACCGGGTTCCTCGGGCCCGTGGCCGCGGCGTTGATCTGGCTGGTCTACAAGGACCGTTCGCCGCAGGTGGCGTTCCAGGCCTTGCAGGCAGCGGGGTACCAGGTGGCGTGGTTGGTGCTGCTCGGCGCGGGTTGGGTGCTGACCGGTATCCTGACCCTGGTCCTGATCGGCTTCCTTCTCATCCCCGTCATGGCGATCGCCACGGTAGTGCCCTTCGTGCACATGGCCTACGCCGCCTACAGGGTGAGCAAGGGCGACGACTACCGCTACCCCCTCGTGGCGGACCTGATCAAGGCCCGCTAGAGATTGTCCTGACGGAGGTCCCGGCTTGAGCCGGGACCTCCGTTGACTGAGTCAGGAGTTCTCGGGCCCGCACCAGGGCCGGGTCGGACCGACGGTGAGGAGATGGATCGTGTTGAATTATCCGCTGGATCTGAGCTTCAAGATAGCGACCATCGGCACGCGGGTGCGCGTCACGGACGCCGACGGCCGACAGATCGCCTACCTGAGGAAGAAGAAATTCAAGCTCAGGGAGGACATCCGCGTCTACGCGGACGAGGAAGGGGGCAGGCTGCTCTACCGCATAAAGGCTGACCGCGTCGTGGACTTCGGGGCGGGCTACGCGGTGAGCGGTCCCGACGGGTTGCCCCTCGGGGCCGTCAGGCAGCATGGGCTGCGCTCGATGTGGAAGAGCACCTACGACGTCTCGAACCCGAACGGGAAGACCATAGGCAAGATCCACGAGGAGAACCCCTTCGTCAAGGTGCTCGACGGCCTGGCCGAGGCGGTGCCCTTCGCCGACGCCCTGGGCGGCCTGTTCTTCAACCCCGCCTACGTGGTCGACCTGGGCGGCGAGACCGTCCTGCGCATGAGCAAGGAGCGCTCGGTCTTCGAGAGCAGGTTCCGACTCGACAAGGTGGGAGAACTCTCGGAAGCCGAGGAAGACCTGCTCCTCCCAGGCCTCATGATGGTCCTCCTGCTCGAGCGCGACCGCGGCTGAAGCGCTGCGAGGAACCTGAATGCTTCCGCGCAGCTTCGGAGGTCGTTAGTGGTTGCAACTGTATCCCTAGCTTCAAACGCAACCACCAAGAACTAGGGAGTCGTGGTCACGTAGCCTAACTGCTCCACCGCGCCAGGCCTCAACGTTAGAGGCTTCCAATTGTTCGCTGCATTAGCCCCTTCTCATCTTCCGCTAATGACGGTCTAACCAACGCTAGGCACAATAGGGAGCGTAAGAAGGTGAGCCACAGAGACAGGAGGTGAGGAAGTGGCGAAGTTCAGCGAGATGAGCCCGGCCAAGTCTTCCGTGAGCGCAGACTCAAGGAGCGGGCGCAGGCGTCGGCGCCGGAGGCGTCGCCGTCGTCGCAGGAGCCGCACCTAGCCCACGGGGCTTCCAATTCGTAAGTCGGCCCCGCCAAACGGCGGGGCCGCTTCACTGCGGGAGACGAGGCAAGGCGGAGCGGGCACGGAAGGGAAATCGCGGGGTGCGGGTGGCGAAACTGAGAGAAATGATCCGCCGGCTTCTGGCCGGTCTAGATGAGGAAAAAGGGTTCGTTGACGCGGCGCCGGCTATCCCGGTGCGGGAGGTCTTCGCCCGTTTCTGGCCCTTCGCCCGCCCCTATCGCCGCTACATGCCGCTCCTGCTGCTCTTCGCGGCCCTTGGTCCGGCCATAGAGGCGGCGACGATCTGGATGTACAAGATCCTGGTTGACGACGTGCTCGTCCCGCAGAATTTTGGCCTGCTCGTCTGGGTCGTGCTTGCCTACGCGGGGCTCTCGCTGGCCGAGGGAGTGGTGGGTTTCTGCGACGAGTACCTCTCCGACTGGGTAGGCGGGCGGTTCGTCGTGGCGTTGCGGACGCGTCTCTTTGCTCACCTGCAGGGGCTCTCCATGGGCTTCTTCGAGCGGCGGAGCCTGGGGGACGTGATCTCGCGCGTCTCGGACGACGTGGAGGAGATAGAGGACCTGATGCTGTCCGGGGTTGCCTCAGCCCTGGCGTACCTCTTCCAGCTCGTGTTCTTTGTCGGGGCGCTTTTCTACCTGGACTGGCAACTGGCGCTCGTGTCGTTGCTCGTCGCGCCCCTGTTCTTTCTGGCGGCGCGCAACTTCTCGCGCAAGATCAAGAGCGCGGCCCGCGAGGAGCGGAGGCTCAGCGGGGCCATCAGCGCGGTGGCCGAGGAGAGCCTCGCCAACGCGACCCTGGTGCAGGCTTACAACCGCCAGGATGACGAGGTAAAGCGCTTCAGCCGAGAGAACGAGGGGAACTTCGTCGCCCAGATGGCCGCGACCCGTCTCGGCGCCCTGTTCTCGCCGCTAATCAACCTGATCGAGCTCTGCGGCGTCATGGTTGTGCTCGGCTTCGGGGCCTACGGGCTCTCGCAGGGCCGGCTGACGCTTGGTGGGCTCCTTATCTTCATGGTCTACCTCGGAGGGCTGTACCGCCCGATCCGGGGCCTCAGCAGCCTGCTCAACTCGTTCTACTCGGCCTCGGCTGGCGCCGAACGCATCATCGAGTTTCTCGACGAGGAACCTTCTGTGAGGGAGCAAGAAGGCGCCATCGATCTGCCACGCGCCCGCGGCCACGTGGAGTTCGACTCGGTTACGTTCGCATACCCGGGTACGGAGAAGGATGTGCTCTCCGGCATCTCCTTCGACGTCGGTCCCGGCGAGGTGCTCGCCCTCGTCGGGCCGAGCGGCTCGGGGAAGTCCACGGCCGCGAAGCTCTTGCTGCGCTTCTACGACCCCGACTCTGGCGGCGTGCGGCTGGACGGCCACGACCTCGCGGAGCTTACCCTGCGGTCGCTGCGTGAGAACGTCGCGCTCCTGTTGCAGGAGACGCTGGTCTTCGACGGTACAATCCGGGAGAACATCGCGTACGGCAGGCCGGGCGCGACACAAGAGGAGATCGTTCGCGCGGCCAAGGCCGCCGACGCCCACGAGTTCGTGGAGGCCCTAGCGGAAGGCTACGACACGGTGATTGGGCAGAAGGGAAGGCTCTTGTCCGGAGGTCAGCGCCAGCGCGTCGCCATAGCGCGCGCGATGGTCAGGGACGCGCCCGTCCTCGTCCTCGACGAGCCGACGACCGGGCTCGACGCGGAGTCGAGCGAGAAGATCTTGGCGCCGATGCGGCGCCTCATGGACGGACGGGCCGCGATCGTGATCTCCCACGACCTCTCTACCGCGCGCGAGGCCACGGAGATCGCCTTCCTCGATGGGGGCATTATCGTAGAGCGGGGCACGCACGCGGATCTGATGCAGCTTGACGGCGGCTACGCCCGCCTCTACCGCCTGCGCCAGTCGGAGCAAAGGGCAACTATTCAATGACCACGACCGACTTCACCGACGCCGAAGAGCCGCTAGACGGTCCTCCGCCGCTGGCCTCGGGGGAGTGGATCTCCCCTGGCTACCAGGTCGTGGCCCACATACGCCGGGGGAACCACCTCGACGTCTACGACGCGTGGAGCGAGGTGCGAGCTTGCCGCGTCGTGGCCAAGATGCCGCGCCAGGATCGCCTGGATGACCGCGAGACGGTGCGCGCCCTTCTGCGGGAGGGGAGGCTCTTGAGTAAGTTCACCCACCCGCACATCGTGCGCGCCTACGAGATCGTAAAGGAGCCGCGGCCCGTCGTGATCCTGGAGACTCTCACGGGGGCGACCCTAGGGTACCTGATAGACACCAGCCCTCGTCGGCTCGCGATCCCCGACATAATCCACCTCGGGCTCCACCTGTGCTCGGCCCTGCACTACCTGCACGGCCAAGGCGTGCTGCACCTCGACCTCAAGCCTTCGAACATTGTCTCGGAGAGCCGGCTGGCCAAGATCATCGATCTCAGCATCGCCCGTTCCCCCGGGCGGGGCAGGGAGGGTGCCGGCACGATCCAGTACATGGCTCCCGAGCAAGCAACAGGCGACCACCTGAGTCCCGCGACCGACGTGTGGGGCGTCGGCGCGGTGCTGTGGGAGGCGGCGACGGGGGAGGAGCCGTTCAACGCCGGCGACGAAGATGAGGACGAGCCAAGCTACGAGCAGCTAGAGCGCCGGATCGTCCCGATACGCTCCTACAGGCGCGTCCCGGCCGCGTTCGCGAGCCTCGTCGAAAGCTGCCTCGATCCCGACCCTGCGGGCCGCCCAACCGTCGAGGCGCTCATGCAACGACTGCAGATTCTCGCGCGGTAAGAGGATATCTCGTCTCAGGGATCGAGGGCTTTTCGGTCCCCGGTCCGATGCAGGCCGCATGGCAGCGGACTAAACTCTTTCGGTAATGGACCGGAGAGGCGTCACATGAAGGGCGGAATATTCGCGCTGCGGAGGCTGCGGTGGAAGCTGGCGCTCAGCTACACCCTGGTTACCGTGCTCGCGTTGCTGGTGGCAGAGATGATCCTGGTCGCGGCGGCGGTCGCGTTCGTGCTCTCGCCGGTTTTGCCGAGCCTCGCCGCGCGCTACGTCGGAGACGAGGTCGCGCCGCGTCTCGAGCCCGGGCTGGACCAGAGGCCGCCGGACGCGGCGGCTCTGCGCGAGGAGGTGGGTTCGCTTACCGGCGAGACGTACGTGCAATCGGTCTCCAGTCGGGAAGGGGGAGGGCTTGACCTGAGCCTTGGTCCGGACGACGGCAATGTCTTCGTGGTGGACGAGAAGGGAAGGTTGCTCGTCGCCAGCGGACGGACGGAAGGGACGCGGACCGGGGTACCCTTCGACGCCGAACGTTTCCCTGGGCTTGCGCCGCTGGCGGGCGCGGCGCTCGACGGGGAAGAAGATCCCTGGAGCCTCGGCGCGTACTCGCCCGACAGGGGCGAGATGCTCGCCGCCGCCCCCGTCCAGAGTGGCGGCGGGAGAACCCTGGGCGCGGTCCTCGTCGTCATACGACTTCCCAACCTTATCGGGCCGCTCGCCACCCTGACGGCAGTGGGCGCGCTGGTGCTGGCCATCCCCGCAGCCATCCTGGGCATGATCTTCGGCTTCCTCACCGCGTGGGGGATGACCCGGCGCCTCGATCGCCTGGCGCGCGCGGCGCAGGCGTGGAGCGGCGGCGACTTCTCGGTCGTTGTCAAGGACAGGTCGCGGGACGAGATCGGCCAGCTCTCGCGCGAGCTCAACGAGATGGCCGCGCAGCTCGAGAACCTGCTGCAGGCGCGCGGGGAGCTTGCGACCCTTGAGGCGAGGAACCGCTTCGCCCGGGACCTGCACGACTCGGTCAAGCAGCAGGTGTTCGCGACCTCTTTGCAGGTCGCCGCGGCCAGGGCCCTGATCGAGGACGACGCCGAGGCCGCGGAGGCCCACCTCGTGCAGGCCGAGGAGCTGGTGCACGGGGCCCAGAGGGAGCTCAACGTACTGATAGGCGAGATGCGCCCGGCTGCGCTCGAGGGCAAGGGATTAGCCGGCGCCCTGCGCGATTACGCCGGGGGCTGGTCGCGGCGGGCCGAGATCCCCGCCGAGGTTCACGTAAGGGGCGAGCGCGAGACGCCGCTCCAGACCGAGCAGGCTCTGTTCCGCGTCGCGCAGGAGGCCCTGGCCAACGTCGCCAGGCACAGCGGCGCCACCAGGGCCGAGGTGGACCTGATCTACACCGCCGATACCCTCACGCTCGTGGTGGCCGACGATGGGCGCGGCTTCGACACCGCGCAGGATCCGGGAGAGGGCTTCGGGTTGCAGAGCATGCGCGAGCGAACGGAGCGGCTAGGCGGAAGCCTGAGCATCGAGAGCACGCCGGGCAAGGGAACGAAGGTCGCGTGCGTCTGCCCGCTGGATCGGACCGGGGAGGACAGGACATGAGCGAACCCATAACCGTCTTGCTTGTCGACGACCACGAGATGGTGCGGAGCGGGGTGAAGGCGTTCCTCGAAACCAGGCCAGACATCACGGTCGTCGCCGAGGCGGGGAGCGGGGAGGAGGCGGTAAAGATGGCCGCCGAGCACGCCCCCGACGTCGCGCTGATGGACCTGATCATGCCCGGAATGGACGGCGTCGAAGCAACCCGCCGCCTCACGGCGCAGTCCCCCCGCACGAGCGTGATCATGCTCACCTCCTACCACGACGATGAGCACGTCTTCCCGGCCATCCGCGCCGGCGCCCTCTCTTACGTCTTGAAGGAGGTCGGCCCCGAGGAGCTGGCCGACGCCGTTCGCAAGGCGGCCGTGGGCGAGGCGGTCCTGCACCCGCGCGTGGCCGCCCGCGTCGTGCGCGAGCTGCACGGGGCCAGGCGCGACGAGCCGAACGCTTTCCGGGAGCTCTCCGACAGGGAGCTCGAGGTCTTGAAGTTGATCGCCGACGGTCTCTCCAATGCGGTGATCGCCTCCCGGCTCTACGTGAGCGAGAAGACCGTCAAGAGCCACGTCTCCAACATCCTCGGCAAGCTCCACCTCGCCGACCGGACGCAGGCGGCCGTCTACGCGTGGCGGCAGGGCGTGGTGAGGCGAGACTGAAGTCCTTGCTCCGGAAGGTCGAAGCCACGCGCTACGTCACGCCGCTGCGGGAAGGTGGGTCCCTGCCGGCCGTGATCGAGGCCGACGACCTCGGGACGTACGTGCTCAAGTTCAGGGGCGCGGGGCAGGGGCCGAAGGCCCTCGTGGCGGAGATCGTGGCCGGCGAGATCGCGCGCCACCTCGGCCTTCTCGTGCCCGAGATCGTCCTCGTCGACCTTGACCCAGAGCTAGCCCGCGCCGAGCCCGACCCGGAGATACAGGACCTGATACGGGCGAGCGCTGGGCTGAACCTCGCCCTCGACTACCTGCCCGGCTCCCTGGGCTTCGATCCGCTGGTGCGGCCGCCCGGCCCGGATCTCGCCTCCCGCATCCTCTGGTTCGACGCCCTCACCACCAACGTGGACCGCACGCCGCGCAACCCGAACCTGCTCACCTGGCACGGCCGGCTGTGGCTCATAGATCACGGGGCCTCCCTCTACTTCCACCACACCTGGAAGGGTTGGGAAGCCGCGAGCAAGCGGCCTTTCGTGGCCGCCCGCGACCACGTGCTGCTTCCGTTCGCGGCTTCGATCGCCGACACCGACGCTGAGATAGCTCCAAGGCTCTCGAAGGAGGTCCTGCGCGGGATCGTCGATCTGGTGCCCGGGGAATGGCTGAGGGACGAGCCAGGGCTCTCGGGCGTCGCCGCGGTGCGCGACGCCTACATCAGTTTCCTCTCGCGGCGCCTCGAGCGGCCGCGCGGGTGGGTCGATGATCTCGAGGAGGTTCGTGAGCAAGCCGTTTGAGTACGCCATCCTGCGGGTGATCCCACGCGTAGAACGCGGGGAGTGCATGAACGCGGGCGTGGTCCTCTACTGCCAGGCCGACAGGTTCCTCGGCGCAGAGGTACACCTCGACCCGGGTCGCCTCGCTGCCCTTGACCCGCGCGCCGACCTCGAGGGCGTGAGGGCCCACCTCGAGGCCGTCCGCTCGGTGTGCGCGGGAGGTCCCGAGGCCGGGGCCGTCGGCCGCCTGCCGCTCAGGGAACGCTTCGGATATCTGGTAGCTCCCCGGAGCACCGTGGTGCAGCCTTCGGAGGTGCACACCGGACTTACCGACGACCCCGAAGCGGAGCTCGAACGACTGCTGCAAACGGTAGTCCTTCCGCCAGAGTAGAGCCGCCCCGGCGGGGCGTCCTAGACGGGCTGCCCGATACCGCCGGTGCAGGCGGCTCCCGGTTCGGGGGTCTGGGGTCCCTGCCGGTAAGCCCCGATAAACTGCTCGAGGTTTGGATCCTCTGCGCTATCCAGGCTCAGCTGCTTGCCCCAGGCCGAGGCCACGATCGGCGACGGCAATCCCTCGTACGGGCTGACGAGGATGTAGGTCTGGTTCTGGGCCAGGTCGCGAAGGCGCTCGACCTCGTCCTGGGGAAGGTCGGGTGAGTAGGTGATCCAGACCGCACCGTGCTCGAGGGAGTGGACGGCGTTCTCGTTGGCAATCGGCGCGTCGTAGTAGCCGCAGTTCTGCCACACGGGGTTGTGCTCCCCGCCGGCCGGGGGGGTCTGCTCGTAATCGACGGTGGACTGCGTGTGCTGGCCGGCCGTTCCCACATCGTAGGTCTGGACCTCGCCCGGGGGCGTGCTCGCCGCGTTCTGTCGGGTATCCAGGATAACGAGGGCGGCAAAGCCGACCACGAAAACCGCGGCTACAACACCGACAATTATGTAGGTTCGCCTGGAGCCTCCGCCCGACGTGTCCGACCGCCGGACCTGCGTGTTCCTCTTGCTGCCCAAAGCCCGAAACCTTCTTCTCGCTCGAATTCAGCCCATACCGTAGCACCCAGCGCGTGGAACGCCAACCGCGCCTCACGCAAACCGGGCCGTCAGCGCGATCGCCAGCGCCGCCAGGGAGACCTACACCACCACGACAACGGCCGCCACCCGGTTCACCGGGCTGGAGCCGCCGGATGTGCGGCGCGCCCTGTCGCGGTAGGCCAGGTAGATCGCGTGGAGCTCGACCCTGAGCCGTCCAGCCCACCTCTTGAGGTCCCCGACGCGGCTCATGAGATCTCGCGTATCCGGGCCGACGCCGATTACCTAGCTCGTGGGAGGCGGCTTCTCGCCGAGGGGGAGAAAGCGGGGGCCGTGCGTCTCGCTCTCGTGGTCTCCGGCGTGGTCGACCTGGAGGGTGGTGTGGGAGATACCGTACTCCCTCTCGAGGAGTGCTTCCAGTTCGCGCCGGCGCGCGTGGCAGTCTTCGTTCTGGCCGACGAGGATGTGGGCCGAGAGGGCAGGGAAGCCGGAGGTGATCTCCCAAACGTGGAGGTCGTGGACCTCCATCACGCCGTCGGCGCCGACCATCTCGCGTCCGACGCTTTCGACGTCTATGTCGCGTGGCGCTCCCTCCAGGAGGACGTTCGTCGAGTCGCGCAGCAGCGACCAGGAGCTGCCAAGGATCAGGACCGCGATCGCGATGCTGGCCACTGGATCCGCGTATCGCCAGCCGGTAAAGATTATGACGAGCGCGGCCACGATAACGCCGGCGGAGCCAAGGGCGTCGGCCACCACGTGCCTGAGGGCGCCCCGCACGTTCAGGCTCTCGCCGCCCGAACGTGAGAGGACGACCACACCCACCGCGTTGACCACGAGGCCGAGCACGGCTATAGCCAGCACGGGGACCCCGGGGACCTCGGGCGGCTCCCGCAGGCGCGAGATCGCCTCGATAAAGATCCAGATCGAGATGGCCACGAGCGTGACGCCGTTGGCCAGCGCCGCGAGGATCTCGGCCCGCTTGTAGCCGAAGCTCCTCTCCGGCGTCTCGGGCCGCCCGGCGAGCCAGGCCGCGAAGAGGGCCACCGCAAGGGAGAGGTTGTCGGAGAGCATGTGCCCCGCGTCCGCCAGCAGCGCCAGGCTGCCCGTGAGCAAACCACCGACTACCTCGACTACCGTGAAGCTCGCCGTAAGGGCCAGCGTGATCGCGAGCGCCCGGCTGTTCTTGCCGCGGGCTGTATCGTGGTGATGGTGATCGTGTGCCACGGGGTTATTCTACCGCGACGGTGCCCTCAGCCGTCGCGGTACTGGCGCGTGGCCAGCCAGACGCCGAAGGCTATCTGCGAGGCGCCGAACAGGCGCACATAGGTTGGGCTCACCCCTATTCCGGACGCTCGCCGAGCGTCGCGCTAAGCGTCTGTTCGCTGCCGTCGCGTACGACGGTGAGGTCGACGGTATCTCCGGGCTGGTGGTCGCGCAGGGCGCCGAGCAGGTCACCCGTGTTCTCCACGGGGTCGTCGGCCAGCCCCACGATGATGTCGCCGCGCCGCACCCCGGCCGCGTCGGCGCCGCTGCCAGGCTCGACCGACCCGACGATGGCGCCGGATCCGACGCGCAGGCCGAATCGCTCGGCGTCCTCGGGGCTCAGGTCCGTCGTGCCGACGCCGAGGTAGGCGCTCGACACCTCGCCGGTCTCAATCAGCTGGTCGGCGACGGAGATGGCGGTGTCCGCGGGGATGGCGAAGCCGATGTTCACCGCGCCGGTCTCGGCGGGGGGAGGTAGGCGACGTTGATGCCGATGATCTCGCCGTCCTGGTTGGCCAGCGCGCCCCCGGAGTTGCCGGGCGAGATGGCGGCGTCGGTCTGGATCAGGTCGACGAGCGAGCGGGCCGCGTTCTGGTCGCCGGCCACGAGCTCGGGCGGGAAGTCGCGCCCTATGCCGCTGATGACGCCGGCCGTGACCGTGGACTCGAAGCCCGAGGGGCTGCCGATGGCCACGGCGAGCTGGCCGGGCAAGAGGTCCTCGTCTTCGTTTAAACGTCGCCGCCGGCAGGCCATCGCGGTCCACCCGCAGGACGGCTATCTCGCTCCCCGGGTCGCTGCCGACGATCTCGCGCTGGCTCGGTGGTCCCGTCCGCGAAGGCCACGCTGACTTCCGAGGCGCCATCGACGACGTGGTGGTTGGTAATGACGTAGCCGTCCTCGCGGTAGATCACGCCGCTCCCGAGCCCCTGCTGCCGCTCGGTGCCGAACGGCGTCGTCTGGGTCGCCTCGACGTCCACCTGCACCACGCTCGGACCGACGCGCGACGCCACCTGCGCCACCGGTTCCTCGTCGGGCACGCGTTGCGCCGCCTGCGCGGCGGGCGCCTGGGCCACGTTCTGGTCCTCGAGCGGACTGTCGTCGGAGCACCCCGCCAGGAGCGCGGACAGGGCGACGACGAGCATAGCGGTTCGGGCTGCGACCCTCGACCTCAATGTCTCTGCTACCTCCTGCCGGCGCCTGGGGCGTTTATTCCTTCGCAGAGTCTATACGAAGGCCGCGCTCGCCGGTCTGCGCGGTTACCCTTACGACGTGGAGAAAAACATCAAATCGCTTCCTGCGGATCTCGCTCGCGCGGGGGAGGCCAGACACTTTATCGCGTGGAAGGCGGCCGTCGCTGGGCTCGGCGGGGGAGGCCTCAACGACCTGGCCGTGGCGGCCGAAGCGGTGCTCACGGACGTCCTGCTGTCGGCAGACGGAGGCGCCCTGCAGATAGAGGCCGCGAGCGTGGACGACGCTTTCGTGGTCACTATCACGCACCCCGAGCTTGTGGAGCGCCGCATGAGGGACCTTCCGAGCATACTCGACCGCTTCCTGGACGGCTACGAGATCACCGCGACCCGCGCGGTGCTGGTCAAACGGCTCTAGGGGACGAGGGACCTGACCCGTTCCTTGACCTTCTCCTCCTCGTCGCGCAGGTAGACGAAGACGTCCTGGGCGAAGCGGACGGCGTGCTCTTCGGGGAGGTTGATCCTGCGGTTCTTCACGACCGACTCGAGCTCCTTGATGGCGGCGTCGGCCATCCCGACCATCGACTCGGCCTCATGCAGGATCTCGTCGCGCTCGGCCTCCGAGAGCCCCGATCCCCTCTCCAGACTGGTCCTGTGCTCCTCGAGGTGGCGGATAAAGTCCCTGATACCCATCGCCGCGGATTATAGCGGCTCGGGTCCAACGACTAGACGGGGTAGCCACGTCGCGTCTCCTTGTCAGCACGCCGCCTCCTCGGCTTCGCCGCGAAGGGGCGGCTCCTCAGCTTTCTTGGCTCAGGCAGGAGCCCTTTGCTGACAAGCGAGGCCAGCCGAGCTGGCCGACGCGTGCTGAGAAGCGAGGGCTGCGTAGCAGGCCCTAAGCGTGCTGACAAGCCGCTTTGCGGCTTGTCGATCATCGTCGGGATGCCAGGAAGATCTCGCGCGTTACCTCGGTCGCGCCGATCTCGCGGGCGCGTTCTTCGGCGAGGCGACGGGCCCGTCCCCTCAAGAAAGGTGGTGTGTCGGCCAGCTCCTCGCGCGCCTCGTCCGACCAGTGTATGCCGGCGACCTCGACCGCTCGCCGTTCTTCTTCGGACCGGGCGAGCGCGCCGTCCAGGGCGTCGGCCAGGACGCTCGAGCCGGCGTAGCCCATCAGGGCCTGCTCCACGAAGCGGCTCTGGGCGGTGGGAGGGCACAGGGGGAGAATAGGAACGTCGAGCGACGCGGCTACCCCACTTTCGAGGTGCGTGCCTACGATGAGGTCCGGCTCCGAGGCCTCGATACGGGCAGCGACCTCCTCCGGATCGTCCTCGACGAACGCCTCGTCGGTAAAGGTGTGCGCGTGGAAGAGGAAATCGCGCTCGAGGTGCCCGAGGTAGGTGCCGCAGGCGACGACCTCGAGCCCGACCTCGCGCGAGAGGGCGTAACCCAACCCCAGAGGATAGGTGAAGTCTCCGAAGATGGCGACGCGGCGCCCGCGGAACGTCTCGGGCCTTCCGAGGCGGGCGTACCAGGGCAGCTTCGCCGTGCGTGCCAGCTCCGCCCACACCGCCCGCTGCACCTTGTTCTGGTCGAGGTGGCAATGCTCCCCGACGGATCGCAGCGCGGCGCCGGTCCCGGCCGCCCCAACCATCGGCGTCGTCACGCGTTGCGTTCCGAACTCGTCTTGCAGGTAGAGCGTCGCGGACTCGCCGACCTCCCTGTAAAGGAGAACGTTCACCCAGG
Organism: uncultured Rubrobacteraceae bacterium; assembly: GCA_963800975.1. Taxonomy (GTDB): domain Bacteria; phylum Actinomycetota; class Rubrobacteria; order Rubrobacterales; family Rubrobacteraceae; genus JALYGY01. Next base: position 447,504 of record CAWDDB010000013.1, read on the forward strand.
ACCGCGAGAGGCGACCAAGGTCCTCCACGCTCGTCCCCAGCGGCACGCGGGAGTTGACGCCCACGCCGATGAGGGCCAGAAGCCGCTCCGCTTCGGCGTACTCGGCGGCCGCGGCGGGACCGAAGATCGGCGGGCCGAAAAGGTTCGCGGTGGGGGCGGGGCTCCTCTCGCGTTCCCCGCCCGTGTGGGCGCGGACCAGGTCCTCTAGCGCCCTGTCGGCGGCCTCGACCTCCCTGACCTCGGGCGACTCCCACTCGAACGTCACCAGGTTGGGGGAGCTCCCGTCGACCTCCGGCAGCGCCGCGACCGGGATGGGCTCCCCCGAGAGGAGCGCGGCCTCCGAGCGGGCCAGGACGACGGCGCCGGTCTCGGGGTGGCGCCGAACGACGTCGGCGAGATCTCGCACCAGGTCACCCGGCCCCCACGGGTCCTGGGGCTTCTCCCAGGCGGGGCTCAAGGAGACCGGCGCGGCGGCGCCGGATCGCTCCCGCGCCGCATACAGCGCCGGGAAGTAGCCTTCGCCCGGCAGGGCGCGCAGCACGGTGTGAACGCCGCGCATGCTCGCGGTCACCCGCAGGATGCCGTGGCTGCCGGGTCCCTCGTAGACGCCGCGCAGGAGCCTCACAGGTTGACGGAGTCGAGCGCGTCGGCCCGCTCGAAGGTCCGCACCAGTAGCTCCAGGATGCGCCTGGCGCCCTCGTAACCGTGGACCCCGGCCGTCAGGAAGTCTTGCGGGGAGCGGCAAAGGTGCCCCCTCGCGACCAGCGGTAGGTGCAGACCCGGGCTCGCGACGACGACGTCCGGCCTGGCGGCGTCCACGCGTTGCAGCTGGCCCCTCCAGTCCGGCGATTGGACCACGTCGACGTCGGGCCCGAGGGCCTGGAGCTCGATCGCGAGGGAGCGCCGGTCCAGGCGCGGCGCGCCGACCTCGAGCACCACGGCGCCCGCGTCGGCCAGAAAGCGCGCGAGCGGCACCTCCAGCCCCGTATCGCCGGCGAAGAAGATCCGCTTGCCGCGGACGCGGTTCCTGAGCGGCTCCAGCCCTTCCCACACCGACCGGGCCCGGGCCAGCTCGTTCGCCCGCGACCCGGCCTCGGAGGCCACGTCGTGGATAAAGCGGGCCGTGCCGTCCACGCCGACGGGAGTCAGCGTCCTGACCACCCTAGCCCCCCTTTCCTCGGCGGCCGTGGCCGCCGCCGTGAGGTTGGGGTCAACGACGGCAACGACCGTGCCTTCGCCGAGGGCGGGCAGATCCCCCATCCCCGTACCGGGCACGCGTCCGACCACACCCACGCCGGCCCGCTCTAGCTCCCCGGCCAGCGTGTCCGCGCTGCTCGGAGAGGCGAGCCCGCCGAGCAGCGCCACGGGGCGGGTGCGCCCCGGTCTGGCCTCCTCGCGGCCCCGGCCGAGAAACCCGCCGAAGCGGCGCGCGCGTTTCTGGGCGGGAGAAGGGGTGTCAAGCAGGTCGGACGTCGTTCTCTTCGGGCACACCGCCACGAGCGCGGCGAGGGCGCGATCCTCCAGGTCGGTGGAGAGGGTGCCGGGGGCGCCGTATGGAGCGTCTGGGTTCACGGCCTCGACCGGGAGGTCGAGACGCCTGCTCGCGAGCCGGGTCTCGAAGCCGATGTCCACCCCGAGCAGCTCGGCGGATCGCCCGGCGACGACGAGCACGAACCCCGTGCCGCGTAGGCCCGCCGCCGCCTCAATGATGCCGGTGGCTAACCGTCCCTGCTTTGGGGTCTCGTCGGCGTCTAGGACCAGGAAAGCCACCCTCGTGTTCGTCCGGTGGGGCGGGAGATCCGGCGCCGGCGCCGCGGGCAGGGACTGGACGATGTGGGCCTCGGCCCTGGTTCCGACAACCACCACGAGCGTCCCGGGAAGCCTCTCCGCAAGGCCACCCGCGGCATGCAGGGGCGAGAGAACGTCAGGTGACCCCGCTTCGTTGAGGATCGTCAAAAGCCCTCCCGAGCCCTGTCTCCGGGACGCGTCCCTTTCCCGCGCCTCCGCGCCCCTACAAGAGAGCTACTAGTTTAAGGCGTGGAGGGTGTCTAGCGCTAGGGCTATCATGTTGTCGACGGCGCTCCGCAGGTCCTCGTCGCTGATGCGCACTATTTCCTCGGCGATGGTGTCCGAGACCGTGAGCATGCAGCCGGCCCTCACGCCGCGCATCGCCGCGAGCGTGAAGATCGCCGCCGCCTCCATCTCGACTGCCAGGACCCCGAGCTCGCCCCACAGCCTGGCCGGCGCGTCCTCGGGGTCGTAGAAGAGGTCCGAGCTGACTATCGGACCGAAGAGCGCGCGCCTCCCGGCGTTCTCTGCGGCGTGGTGGGCGGCGTGGACGATGTCGAAGTGGGCCGCCGGGGAGTAGGGGAGGCCCTGCGTGATCGAGGCGACCGTCCCGTCGTTCGGGGTCGCCGCGGTCGCCACTACCAAATCCCCGAGGCGAAGCTCCCGGCTGTAGCCGCCGCACGTGCCGACCCTGAGCAGGTTCCTGGCCCCGAGCTGTATGAGCTCCTCCGTAACGATGGCCGCGCTGGGGCAGCCCATCCCCGTCGTCTGGACCGAGACCGGCTTCCCCCTGTAGGCGCCCGTGTAGCCGAGCATCCCGCGCTCCTCGGTAACCAGCTTCGGGTCCTCGAAGAAGTTCTCCGCGATGTACGCGGCCCGCCGAGGATCGCCCGGCATAAGAACGTTGTCGGCGATTTCCCCAGGCTGCGCCCGCACGTGGACAGGACTCATGCGCTCCTCCCTTACGGTCGTCGAATGCTTTCAGCGGTCGGCCCTGATTGCCGATAGCTGACCGCTGATGGCTATCTCACAGGCTGTCCAGGATAGCAGGGGCGGGATCTACGGGCTCGGGCGAGATCCGCAGCGCCTCGCGCACCAGCGCCTCGGCCCGCTCGACGTTGCGTCCGCCGTAGAGCGTGGCCACCGGGTGTCCTCCCTTGATCCGGTCTCCCACCCTCACAAGGACCTCGACCCCGGCGCCGGGGTCTACCTGGTCGTCCTTTTGCTGGCGGCCGGCGCCCAGGGCCAGCGCGGCGCGGGCGATCCCGAGCGCGCCGAAGCTCGCCACGTAGCCACCCCGAGATGCGGTCACCTCCGTGACCCGAGCCGAGACCGGCAGGTCTTCCAGGGTATTCGCGTCCCCGCCCTGGGCGCGAACGAACTCCTCGAATTTCCTGTAGGCCGCGCCAGAGGATATGGCCCCGTCGACCTCGCCGTCCGGGTCGGAGACGCTTTTGAGCTCAAGCAACCTCCTTGCGACGTAGCGCGCCTCGTGCGCCAGGTCTTCCGAGACGGCCTCGCCCGCCAGGAAGCGTACGCTCTCGCGCACCTCGAGGGCGTTTCCCACGGCGCTTCCGAGGGGGTTGTCCATGTCGGTGATGAGGGCGGAGGCCCGGATCCCAAGGTCCTCGCTCAGGCGCACCAGCAGCCTGGCTAGCTCTCGGGCGTCCTCGGTGGTCTTCATGAACGCCCCCGCCCCGCGCTTGACGTCGTAGAGGAGGTACCCCGCCCCGGTCGCGGCCTTTTTGGAGACGATGGAGGACCCGATGAGCGGGAGCGAGTCGACCGTGCCGGTCGTGTCGCGCAGGGCGTAGATCTCCTTGTCCGCAGGCGCCAGGTCACCTGCCCCCGCGATCGCGAGCCCGACCTCCCGTACCTGGCGCTCGAACCGCTCCCTGGAGAGCTCGGCCGAGAAGCCCGGTATGGACTCGAGCTTGTCTATCGTGCCGCCGGTGGTGCCGAGGCCCCGCCCCGATAGCTTGGCCACGGGAGCCCCGCAGGCGGCGACGATGGGCAGCGCCGTCAGGCTGACCTTGTCCCCGACACCGCCCGTGGAGTGCTTGTCTACGCACTCGGGGAACGAGTAGCGCTCGCCAGAGTCGGCCATCGCCCTGGTCAGAGCGAGCGTCTCCTCGTAGCTCATCCCCCGGATAAAGATCGCCATCAGGAGCGAGGCCATCTGGTAGTCTGGCACCGCGCCCGCCGTGTAGCCCGCGACGACGGCGCGAACGACCCCATCCGACAGCTCGCCGCCGAACTTCTTCGTCTCTATGGCCTCGACTATCGCGTCCCCATGCCGCAAAGGACATCTCCTCCTTCGAAGGCGTCGTCAGGCTAAGGAGCGCGGTCCATTGTAATGGGTGGTCATCACCCGGGCATCAGTGATCCTGGCACATTCCGTGTAGGGGCGTTTCGCGAACCGCCCCTATGACGGGTTGCCCTTTACTCCTCTTTCCGTGCCTGCTCTTCGGAGCTTGCGATCCGGGACCCAGCCCCCCGGGAGGCTCCGCGCTACGGGCCGAAGAAGTTGGTCACCGTCACCTCCAGCAGCTGGCGGTCCGTGAGGGAGAAGGTCCTCCCCGGACTGTACTCCACCCTCCTGGCCCCCTGCTTCTCGATCTCCTCTATGGCGTAGGTCCTTGCCCTCGATTCGTAGCCCTCGTAGTCGTCGGTGACGAAGCCGGCGAGCACCTCGAGGGTGCGGATTCCTGAGGTGCCAATGCGGATGGTCCTCTCGGGCAATCCGGGCGAGCGCACGGCGAGCTTGTAGGAGTTCGCGGGACCGGGCCCGACCACCACCTTCTCGAGTTCCAGGATGGAGTGGCATTTCCTGTTTGCCGCGGTCCTGGTGAGGGTGGTGTCCGCGAAGCCCGGCGCGCTGAAGCGCACCGTCGTCGTCACGTCGCGGCCCCTGAAGGTGCTCTCCCCCGGCGGGGCGTCCGCCCCCTGCGGCCCCACGCCCCGGGTGGTGGTGACGGTGAGGCCTGGCACGTTACCTGGGTTGGTGACCTTCCAGATGGCGTTACGGCCCTCCGGGAACGAGAGCTGGCAGACGAAGGCCAGGTCTACGCCGCGGACGGACCTGAGATCGAAGACGTTCGTTATCGTGACGCTTCTCTCGTCGCCGTTCGAGAGGGAGAACGTCGGGGCGGGATCGTAGGTTACGCTGTCGGCGCCCCGGGTCCTCGTCTCCTCCACCGTGTAGGGTCCCCTGGCCTGGGACGTGTAACCAGGGTAGTCGTCGGTCTCGAAGCCCGCCTGAAGCGTGATCGGCCCGCTCGTACCGCCCGCGGTCAGGGTCACAGTGCGCACGACCGTGGTGCCTTCCCTGACCTCGACCTCGTAGGTGCCAGTCGGGCCGTCGCCCTGGACCACCTTGTCGAGGGTCAGCGTGCCCTCGCACGGGATGTTGCCGGCGGCCTTGACGCGGTTGGTGTCGACTTGCCCGGGAGCACTGAAGCGGACGTTTGTGACCGTGTCGCTACCCCTGAAGTAGCTCTCCCCAGATAGGGCGGTCGCTCCCTGCGGCCCGACGCCCAGCGTGGTCGTGAAGGTGAGGCCCGGTACGTTATCGAGGTTGCTTATCCTCCAGATGGCGTCGCCGCCCTCCTCCGGAGAGAGCTGGCAGATGTAGGTGAGGTTGACCCCTGGGATCGGCGGGCTGATCGTCGTGCTCTCCGTATCCTCGTTGTCGTCGGTGTCGGGATCTTCGAGATCGCTTTCGACGGTAGCCGTGTTTACGACGTCCCCGGCCACAGTAGTCGTGTCCACCACTATCTCGATGGTAGCGGTTGCGCCGGAAGCGAGGGTACCGAGGTCGCAAGTCACGGTGCCGCTCGACTCGGAGCAACTGCCAACGCTGGGGGTCGCCGAGACGAAGCTGACCTCGCTCGGCAGAACGTCGGTCACGGTCACCCCCGGAGCGTCCGAGACGCCGTCGTTGGTCACCGTGAGGTTGTAGGTGATCTGCTCTCCTGCCGCGACCGCGTCGGGGTCGTCGGTCTTGGTTATCGCGAGGTCGGCGAAGGGAGGCACGGAAATCTCCGCCGGGTTGCTATTGCTCACGAAATCCACGCCCAGCGTGCGTCCCTCGTAGTCAGCCACCGCCTGGTTCGTGATCGTCGTGCCCTCCGCAGACGGATCGATGGTGACCTGGAACGTTATCGTGGACGAGTTGCCCGTCTGTCCCGTGGGAGCGAGGGTGCCCCCGCCGTCTCCGTCGGCGCCATCGCCCAGCCGGAAGACCACCTGGCCGCCACCCGCCGCGACGAACTCCGCCTGGTCGGTGTCCGCCGCGTCGGTCTTGCCCCCGGCATTGGCCCCTTCTGTGACCTCCAGGCTTCCGGGCACGAAGGTTGTATTGTCCGGGATCGCATCTCTCAGAATAGTATTGTCGGAGAAGTCCTGGCCCGTGTTCGTTGTCACGACCTTGTACTCCAGAACGTCACCTGGCAGCGCCTCACCGCCGTTGATATCCGTTACGCTCTTCTGCAGCTCGACGGACGGTGCGTAGAGCTCGATGGCGCTCGTGAACACGCCGGGGTAGTAAGTCTCGCCGGTAGTGGGTGAACCTCAAGGTGGCGCCCGTCGCCCCGTTAGGGATGATGCCGTCGGCCTCCACCACGTCTATGTCGAAGCCTAGCTGGTTGTTGTAGTCGGGGTTCTTCGCGGTGATGCGCTCGCCCAGGCGCGAGATGGTGCTGTTGAAGAAGTTGTCAGGGGGGTTCTGGGCGTCACTCAGGTCGGTGAAGGTCGTTTGTGAGCCGCCCCGGAACTGCAGGATGGCTCCCTCTGAGCCTGCGTCGCCCTCGTAGGCGACGATGCCAACTCGCGCGTTAACCGGGCCGTTGGGCGGCGTCTGGAAGCCAGCTACCGGAATGTCTACCACCCTGCTGGCTGCGTTGTTGGCAACGTCTGCGAAGCCGTCGAAGACGGTGAGGTTCCGTGGCGGCGCCGCGGGATCGCGGTAGACGACCACGAGCGACCACCCCGCGTAGCGGTCGACTGCCCCTAGCGTTGTCTGCACGTTGGCGCCCGTGTACGTGCCGGAGCCGCCCTCCTGGAGGAGGTCCGTAACCTCGGCGAAGGAATGGTAGGCCGGCGGGCTACCAAACTCGCCGATGATCGTGCCGTTTATGGTCTGGTACCCGCCAGAGGCTGGCGTGTCGAGTTGCATCGCGGCCCGCGCCGCTCCGGCGTTGGACCTGGCGCCCCAGTACAGGCCGGCCCAGAGCACCTCGCCCCCGTCCGGCACCTCGAAATCTGCCGAGGTGGAGTTGAACGTCGTCGGGTCGCTGTCCACGTCTATGTTGACAACCTGGTAGGCGTTGTTGTTGAGCGCGCTGCCGGTGGCGGTGCGGTTGCGGGCGGCAAGGCAGTTGGGCGCGGTGGCTGGGCACGTGGTGAGGGTGTTGCCGACGATCGCGATGTCGCCGGTGTCGTTGGTCGAGAAGCGGGACGCGAACGGCGTGCGTACCTCCGCGGAAGCCGGACCGGCGGCTACGGTGAGGAGCCCGAGTGTCGTGGCCAGCGCGACCAGGAGATAGAGGAGTATTCCCAACGCATGGTTTCCGGCAAGCGACAGGTGTCTGGTACGGATGCCTGTTTGCGAAGCGTTCATGAAAATCGACCCCTCCCGCCACCCCGTTTGACGCCGTACCCTGTCTAGGTCCATCCCCGACGCCAGCTTACGCGCCACAATCAACCAGACATGCTCGGCTACCCAAGGCCACAGATTTGTGATTTCTTTCACATTGTTTAGTGATCTGTCAAACATGGAATCCACTTGCAACAAGTACCGTACAGCACTTCAGGCCAGGCGATACATCTGCAGCCAGGGTCGCGGTCTCTGCCTTTGATGCATTTACGCTTGCGAACCCTGCAACGAACCGCGTCCAAATGCGGCTCGAGCCGTTGACACGAAGGCACTTGCTCCTTATTATTAAATGATCATTCAAAGGAGGACCATGGATACCGCACGCACCTGGAATGAACAGGACCTCCGGCGGCTGGACGAGATCATCGTCGAGGGTGAGCGTCGGTTCAAGGAGCGCCAGCCCGGCTCGCGGGCGCTGTTGGAGAGAGCGCGGGGGGTGCTGGCGGGCGGGGCGACCTCGAGCTGGCAGATCGCCCGCCCGCAGATGATCTGGGTTACCCACGGCGAGGGGTCCAAGATCTTCGACGCCGACGGCGGCGAGTACGTGGACCTGCACGGCGGCTATGGCGTGGGCGCCGTCGGGCACGGGCATCCCGTCATGGTTGAGGCGCTGGCGCGGCGGACTCCACGCGGGACGCACTTCGCCCAGCCGACGGAGGACGCGATAGTGGTGGGGGAGGAGCTCGCGCGCCGGTTCGGGTTGCCCTTGTGGCGCTTCTCCAACTCGGGCACCGAGGCCACCATGGACGCCGTGCACCTGATGCGCGCGATCACGGGTCGCGACCTCATCATCAAGATGGAGGGCTGCTACCACGGGCACCACGACTCGCTCATGGTCTCGGTCTCGAACGGCAGCGACGAGATCGGGCCGGCAGACCACCCGTACAGCGCGGCCTCCGGCTCCGGGATACCGCGCGCGATAGTGGAGCTGACTATCATCGCCCCGTTCAACGATCTGGAGGCGCTGGGGCGGATCTTCGCCGAGCACCGCGGGCGGGTGGCCGGCGTCATACTCGAGCCCATCATGATGAACGCCGGCGTGATACCGCCAGACGAGGGGTACCTCGAGGGCCTGCGCGAGCTGGCGCACGAGCACGGCGCCCTGGTCGCCTTCGACGAGGTCAAGTGCGGCGTCACCACCGCCTACGGGGGCGCGACCGGGTTCCTCGGCGTAAGCCCGGACATCGTCTGTCTTGCCAAGGCGATGGGTGGTGGCGTACCTTGCGGGGCGATCGGTGGTACCGAGGAGGTCATGGGCTATATCGCCGACGGAACCTACGAGCAGGTCGGGACCTTCAACGGCAACCCGCTCACGATGGCTGCCTCGCGCGCCGCGCTGACCGAGATACTCGATGCAGAGGCCTACGAGCACCTCGACCGCATCTCCGCCGTGATGGTCGACGGGTCGCGCAGGGTGATCGAGGAGTACGAACTCGCCGCCTACCCGCTCTCGTTCGGGGCCAAGGGCTCGGTAACCTTCTCGCCGAAGAGGGTCCGCAACTACCGCGACTTCCTGGAGATCGACGACCGCTTCAGCCAGGCGCACTGGCTCTTCCAGCACAACGGCGGCGTCTTCTTGCCCCCGTGGGGGAAGGCCGAACAGTGGACGCTCTCCGTGCAGCACTCCAAAGAGGATGCCCAACGCTTCGTGGACAACTTCGAGGCCTTCGCGAAGGCGCTCAGAAAGTGACCGATGACGAGGGTAGAGGAGGAGGCCGAGTCGAGCTCGTCAGCCTGGCCAAGAGCTATGACGACTTCCAGGCTGTTCGCAGCATAGATCTGGACATCGAAGAGGGCGAGTTCTTCTCGCTGCTCGGACCGAGCGGGTGTGGCAAGACGACGACCTTGCGCATGATCGCCGGTTTCGAGCGTCCGAGCGAGGGGCGGGTCTTGCTCGACGGCAACGACGTATCCGAGACCCCCCCGAACAAGCGCAACGTCAACACCGTGTTCCAGAGCTACGCCCTGTTCTCCCACCTCACGGTGGCCGAGAACGTGGCCTTCGGGCTGCGCTTCAGGAAGACCTCCAAAGAAGAGACGCTTGCCAGGGTCGGACAGGCGTTATCCCTCGTGCAGATGCAGGAGTTCAGCGAGCGCAAGCCCGGTCAGCTCTCGGGGGGGCAGCAGCAGCGGGTAGCGCTCGCGCGAGCCCTGATCCTCAACCCCTCCGTACTCTTGCTGGACGAGCCGCTCGGTGCCCTCGACGCCAAGCTCAGGAAGCAGCTGCAGATCGAGCTCAAGGCCCTGCAGGAGAAGGTCGGCATAACCTTCGTGTACGTCACCCACGACCAGGAAGAAGCCCTCACGATGGCCGACCGTCTGGCGGTGATGAACGAGGGCCGCATCGAGCAGATCGGCTCGCCCAAAGAGGTCTACGAGGAGCCGGCGACGGCCTACGTCGCCGGCTTCCTCGGCGTCTCGAACATGCTCGACGCCGAGGCCGTTGGCACGGAGCCTGACGGCAGGTGTCGGGTGAAGGTCGGGGATCTCGACCTGCTCGCGTCCTGCGGGCACACAACGGCGAGGGGCTCGGTCAAGGTCGTCGTGCGTCCCGAGCGCGTGCGCGTGGAGGTTCCCCGCAAGACCGGCGAGAACCGCTTGCCAGGAAAGGTCGAGCGCGTGGTCTACGCCGGCGCCATCTCTCAGCTCGTGGTCACGCTTGACCGCGGCTCCCCGATCCAGTGCATGCTCGCCAACGATGGCGTGGATGCCGCGTTCGATCGGGGTACGCCGGTCTCCGTGCACCTGCCGTGCGAGGCCCTTCGCGTGCTACGCATGGAAGCCGCCGGGATTAGGGAAGATGATCGTACGGAGGAGTCCCAGGTCGTAACGGCCCGGGCGACGACGGAGTAACGCGTACCGCAGCGGTCGATAATTCGGCAAGGCGCGGCTAAAAGCGTCGGCGTCAGGTCACATACCCCTGGTGTCGTCCTTCTCGGAAAGACTCACGGCCTTTTCGAGAAGCACCTTAGATATCTAGGCGGGCGAAGTCTTCCACAGCGGAGCCTTCAGTGCCTTCCTTCTTGCGGGAGCGGCGCATCACGAGAATGGCGATAGCGATAGCCAGCATGGAGGCGAACAGGAGGATGCTCGCGAGGGCATTGATCGCGGGGCTCGGCGCCAGGCGCGCCGCGCTGTAGAGCTTGACCGGTATGGTGGCCGACGAGGCGTCTCCCATGAGGAACGCGCTGATCACGAAGTCGTCTATGGAGATAGCGAAGGCGACCATCAGGCTCGACCAGATGGCCGGGGCCAGCATCGGCAGCAGCACCGTCCGGAGTGCCTGCAGCCGCGAGGCGCCGAGGTCCATCGCCGCCTCCTCGTAATCCCTGCCGACGGAGAACAGCCGCCCGCGCACGACTATGACAACGTAGGAGACGGTAAAGGTGACGTGCCCGAGCACCTGAGCCATCGTCCCGAGTTGCACGAAGCCGAAGAGGTGGACGAAGACCAGGAAGAGCGCGACGCCCATCACTATCTCCGGCGTGATGAGCGGGAAGAGCATCAGGAAGTTGGCCGGCCGCGCCCCCCACCCAGTCCAGCGCGCGAGGCCGATGGCCAGCGCCACCCCGAGCGGCGTGGCGACAAGCATCGTCAGGGCCGCGAGCTGCAGGCTCTGCACGAGCGCGGCGCTCAGCGACGGGTCGTGCAGCACCGAGAGGTTCGGGTCCTGGATGTACCAGCGTAGGGAGAAGCCCTGCCACGTGCTGCGCGAGCGGCCGGCGTTGAACCCGAACTGCACGGCTATCAGGACGGGGACGAGCGACCAGAGGAGGTAGGCTACCGTGAAGAGGACGAGGAAGCGCGGCTTGCCCCAGGGGTTCGACCACCACGTCTTGAGGCGCGCCCCGGACCGCGCCTTCTCGGCTCCGGCCCCCGCGTCGCTCACGTGCGGGCCTCCCTCGACGCCCGCGCGACGCTGTAGAGGTAGTAGGTCATCAGGATGCCCACGAACGCCATCAGCACGACCGTCAGGGCCGCGCCCCTGCCGCTACCCGCGCCGCTCAGGATGTCTTGCTCGATGAGCTTGCCGACCATGTTCGTCTTGGGGGATCCCGAGAGAAGCGTGGCCGTGTAGTAGTCGCCGAACATCGGCAGCATGACTATCACGCATCCCGCAAGGATGCCCTGCGAGGAAAGGGGTAGGGTCACGGCGAAGAACGCCCGCGCCGGGCTGGCCCCGAGGTCGCGGGCGGCTTCGATCACGCGCGGGTCGATGCGGTCGAGGGCGGCGAAGAGAGGCAGGATCAGGAAGGGCACGTAGCCGTAGACGAGCCCGAGGATGACGGTCGAGTGCTTACCTACGAGCCACTCCCTGGGCGCGTCGAGGATGCCCACGAACATGAGGACCTGGTTGACGTAGCCGTCGGTGGAGAGCAGGTTCACCCACGCGAGCATCCGCATGAGGTAGTTGATCCAGAACGGGGCGATGATGAGCATCAGGAGCAATGCGCGGTAACGGCCGGCGTGCCTGGCCGCGTAGTAGGCGACCGGGTACCCGATAAGCAGACTCAGGAACGTTGCGACCGCGACGTAGAGGAGCGTGCGCAGGAAGACGACGCCAAGCTGCCCGCCGAAGATCTCGCCGAAGATCGTGCCGAACTCCGCGGGGTCCCAAGCCAGCGGGTTCCAAGCGGGCAGCGCGCCGCCGAAGATGGGGTCGGGCGCTCCCATAGCCACAGCGAGAACCGCGTAGAGCGGGACGAGGAAGAGCAGGACCAGCCAGATCACGCCCGGAGCGGCCAGCGAGGGCCAGAACCAGCGCCTCTCGCCTACCGCCCGCCCTTCGTCGGGCCCGCTCACGCCGCTAGCCCCCCTGCTGGACCCTCGACCAGGTGTCGAGCCAGCGGGTCTCCTGCTCTGGCGTCAGCTGCGCGGTTATCTGGCCTATCTCGAAGTCGCCCTGCTCCACCACGGCCGAGGAGAGGCTCTCGGGTACCAGACCGTCCTTCACGAAGGTCTTGGGATTCAGGTCCTTCTGCGGCGGTTGGTAGCCGAGCCAGCCCATGTTCGTGCGGGCCACCTCGGCGTCGAGGACGTAGTTGATGAACTCGTGGGCGAGCACGGGGTGCTCGGCGTTGGCGAGAACGGACATGCAGTCGTTGGCTATCATCCCGCCGACCTTGTCCTGCGTCGTCTTCGGCGGCCACGCGTAGCGCAACACCGAGACATCCTTCTCGTTCGGCGCGTACTGGATCGCCAGGAGCAGGTCCCCGGACCAGGCCTCGACAAGACCGAGGTTGCCCTCGGGCAGCCTGGAGTAGGCCCCGTCGATGGTGTACCGGATGTCGACGAGGTCGGGCAGCTCCAGCAAGTTATCCCTGGCCTTCGCAAGATCGGAGGGGTTCGCCTCGTTCACCCCGGTGAGGCCGCTCCTGTACATCCCGACGCTGAGCGCGTCCCTGTACTCGTCATAGAGGCCGGTTATGCCCTTGTACTCGGGGTCCCAGAAGATCTCCCAGGGGTTGTCCATGCCCGCTATGTCGGCATCGACCATGTCCGTCCGCCAGCCGATGCCCGTCGAGTAGGTCACGTAAGGGGTCGTGTAGCGCGACTTGCTGTCGTAGAAGGGGTCGGCGAGCGTCGGCCAGACGTTCTTCTCCAGGTTGGGGAGGTACTCGTGGTTGAGCGGCTGCAGCAGCTTCCCCGCTACGTACTTGGGCAGGTCGTCTTGGGTCGGGAAGTATACGTCGAAGCTGATCTTGCCCGTCCTCAGCTTCTGCGCCGCCTCCTGGGAGTTGTAGAAGGTGGTCACCTCGACGTCGGCCCCGAACTGCTCGGTGAAGCCTTTCAGGATAGCGGGGTTTATGTAGTCGGCCCAGTTGTAGACGCGCAGCGGCCCTTCCTCCGGCTCCTGACCGGACTCGATCTGCGGGATGTCGTCGTACAGCGGCTGCTCGACAGGGTTCTCCCTGGTCCCGATGACGAGGCGCGAGGCCGACGACGAGCCCGACCCGGAACCGCAGCCCACGAGAAAGCCGCCAGCCACCGCTGTCCCCGCCATCAGCTTGAGCATCTCGCGGCGCGAGATGCTGCGACGCCAGGGGGACCTCTCTCGCGGGTGGAAAACCATCTCTACCGCACCTCCTCGTGGGTCCGTCCCGTCTGTCCCATCAACCCGGCTTCCTAACCTTCCGCGGCGAGCTCTTTCTTGCTTCGCCCTTCCGCTTTGCTACCCTGCCCCGGCGCGCGGGGATCGAAGCCAAGCTCCAGGGCCGCAGCGTTCAGGCACATCCCGTTGACCAGCTCGCTGTCCACCGCGGAGTCGTGCAGCAGCATCTGGAGGGCGAGGCCGTCCATGAGCGCGGACAGGTAGGTCGCGAAGCGCTCCGGGTCGGCGGGTCCGAACTCGCCCGACCTCTGGCCCTCCCTCACGACCTCGGAGATCGTGTTGCGCCAGCGCCTGTCCAGCGCCTCGCGCTTGCGGGCGGCCTCCTCGTTGCGCAACGACCGCGACCACAGCTCGACCCACAGCGTCCAGTACTCCTCGGCCCCGCGCATGCCCACGGGCGGACAGGCCAGCTCGATCAGACGCACCAGCCGCTCAGACGCGCCCTCGATCCCGGTCAGCTCCCGGAAAGCCTCGATGTAGAAGAGGTCCTCCGCGTAGGCGAGCGCCTCCGTCAACAGCTTCTCTTTGGTCCCGAAGTAGTAGACGACCAGCGCGGGGCTCAGGCCGGCCCGCTCCGCCACGTCAGCGATGCGCGTCTCGCAGATGCCCCGCTCCCCGATCACCTCGGCGGCGGCCTCCAGCATCTGCGTGCGACGCTTCTGCGTTAGCCTGGGCCTCGACCCCATGCTATTCCTCGCCCCTAAGACTTGTGAATGGCAATTTAATGCACCAAGATAGCATAACCGTGGGCTAGGGTCCACGAAAACCGAGTATTCTCGTACTACTGACCCTCTTGCCGCCGTAAACGCCGGGTGTTACATTGAACAGCAGTTTAGTATTGGTACCGAGGCTCCGAAAGGAGAGGGCAATGGACGGCGGCTTTGACGCCATAGTCATCGGCGGGGGGCACAACGGGCTTGCCGCGGGGGCTTACCTGGCCCGCGACGGTCTACGCACGGTGGTGCTCGAGGCCCGCGACGGGGTTGGGGGGGCGGCGAGAACGGACGCGCCGTGGCCCGAGGCGCCCGATTTCAGGGTCACGACGTACTCCTACGTCGTTAGCCTCATGCCCAAGCGCATCATCGACGAGCTGCGTCTGGAGCGACACGGCTACAAGGTCTACCCGATGGGACCGTCTTACTACGCGTTCCCGGACGGGCGTTCGCTGGTAATGACCGGCGAGGACGAGCGCCGCGACTACGAGGCGATGGCGAAGTTCTCGCGCAAGGACGCGGAGGCGTTCCCGGAGTGGCGCCGGTGGCTCGGCGAGATGGCGGCGGTCCTGGAGCCGTTGCTGCTGACGACGCCCCCGAAGATAGGGTCGAGGCACCCGCTGGACCTCTTCGACCAGCTAAAGCTGGCGTGGCGGATGCGCGGCCTCGACGTGCCGCGGGTAGGCGAGCTCACGCGGCTCATGACCATGAGCGCCTGGGACCTCCTGGACGACTGGTTCGAGTCGCCCCAGATCAAGGGCGCCATGGCGGTCGACGGCATCATAGGCACGTGGTCCGGGCCTGCGTCTCCGGGGACGGCCTACGTGTTGATGCACCATGAGATCGGGGACGCCGGCCTCGGGCTGAGCTCGTGGGGCTACCCGCGCGGGGGGATGGGCGCCGTCTCCGACGCGCTGCGGGACTCGGCCGAGGAGTTCGGGGCGGAGGTACGCACCAACTCGCCCGTGGCGCGAATCCTGCAGCGGGACGGGCGCGTGCAGGGGGTCGTTCTGGAGAACGGCGAGGAGCTGCGGGCCGACGTCGTGGTCACCACGACGCACCCCAGTATCGCCTTTCTCGAGCAGCTCGGCCGCGACGAGCTGCCGGACGACTTCGTCGGCAGCATCGAGCGCTGGAACTCACGCAGCGGGGTCGTCAAGATCAACCTGGCGCTCGCGGAGCTGCCTGACTTCACCGCGAACCCCGGTCCTGGCGAGCACCTCGGGGGGGCCATAGAGCTCGCCCACTCCATCGACTACATCGAGGAGGCGTTCCAGGACGCGCGGCGTGGGGTGCCGGCGCGCCGGCCGTTCTCGGACGGTGTCATACCGACCGTGTTCGACCGCACGCTGTGTCCCGAGGGGCACCACATCATGTCGATGTTCACCCAGTGGGTGCCGCACGAGTGGTCCAAGGAGCCCCACAGGGAGGAGCTCGAGGCGTACGCCGACCGCGTGATCGACGGCTACACCGAGCTGGCGCCGAACCTGAAGGACGCGATCCTGCACCGCCAGGTGCTCGGTCCGTACGACATGGAGCAGGACATCGGCCTGATGGGGGGCAACATCTTCCACGGCGAGCTCACGGCCGAGCAGCTCTTCCACATGCGCCCGGCCCCTGGGTACGCGGACTACCGCACCCCGATACACGGTCTCTACCAGGCGTCATCGGCGACCCACGCCGGCGGCGGGGTCTGCGCGATCCCGGCGCACAACTGCGTGCGCGAGATCCGTCGCGACCGCCGCAGGCAGGACCTGAAGAACCGCCTGACGCTGCGCAACCGCGGCTAGGAAGGAACCCCAGCGTGGCGGCGAACGGAACCCTGCGCGCGATGCTGGAAGCTCGCTCCGTCGCCGTGGTCGGGGCGAGCCCGAAGCCGGCGACGCCTGGCAACCGGATGGTCCAGCAACTGCTGGTGGGCGGTTTCTCGGGCGCGCTCGCGGCCGTGAACCCCAAGTACGACGCCGTCGAGGGCGTCGAGTGCTACCCGGCGCTCGACGACGTGCCGTTCACCCCAGACCTGGTCCTGCTCGGGGTTGGCAACCGGCTGGTCGAAGAGCAGATGGCCGCGGCGGCCGAGCTGGGCGTGCGGGGAGCCGTCGTCTTCGCGAGCGGGCTAGAAGATGAGCCGGGTGAGGTTCCGCTCAAGGAACGGCTGGGCCGGATCGCGCGCGACGCGGGCATGGTGGTCTGCGGCGGCAACTGCATGGGCTTCGTCGACGTCGAGCGCGGGCTGCGCGCCCTCGCCTTCGACGAGCGGGCGGACCTCCAGCCCGGGGGGGTGGCCTGGATCTCGCACTCCGGATCCGCCTTCACCGCTCTGCTGCACGCGGAGAGGGGGGTGCACTTCAACCTCGCGGTCTCGGCTGGCCAGGAGCTCACGACCACGATGGCCGACTACGTACACTACGCGCTGGAGCGCGACTCCACGCGGGCCATCGCGCTGTTCCTCGAGACCGTGCGCGACCCGGAGAACTTCAGATCTGCCCTCGAGGCTGCCGCGCAGCGCGACGTGCCGGTGGTCGCGCTCAAGGTGGGCCGCACGGAGAAGTCTGGCAGGCTCGTCGCCGCCCACTCGGGCGCGCTCGCCGGCGACGACGCGGCTTACGAGGCACTCTTCGACGCATACGGGGTGGCGCGCGTCGGCACGCTGAACGAGATGGCGGACCTGCTGGAGCTGCTTGGAACGGGGAGGCGGGCGGCCCCGGGCGGTCTGGCCGCGATCCTCGATTCCGGCGGCGAGCGGGCGCACCTGGTCGACGCCGCTGCCGATCTCGGGGTTCCCCTCGCCAGACCGTCGGAGGAGACCCTCGGGCGCGTCGCCGCGCGGCTCGAGCCAGGCCTGCCGGCCGTCAACCCCCTCGACGCCTGGGGGACAGGCAACGGCGCGTACCACATCTTCCTGGACTGCTCCCGCTACCTCGCCAAAGACGTCGACACCGGCGCGTTCGCCTACGTGGTGGATTTGCACAGCGAGGAGGCCCACCGGAACCACGCCTGGGCGGCCGAGAAGGCCTGGGAGTCGACCGACAAGGCGTTCGCCGTCATCTGTGGTGTGGCGAGCGCGATCCAGCCTAGCGCATCGGCCCGCTTGAGATCGGCCGGGGTGCCTGTCCTCGAGGACATGGCCTCCGGCCTGCGCGCCTTCGGGCACCTCTTCGAGTGGCGCGACGCGCGCGCCCTGCCCCCGCTCGATCCCCCGGAACCGCTGCCTGAGCACGTCAGGCGGCGGTGGCGCGAAGCCCTGGAAGAGAGGCAGCGACTTCCGGAGGCCGACGCGCTGCGGCTGCTATCGGACTACGGCATCCCTACGGCCAGGACCTTCGCCGCGGCCGACCTCGAAGGGGTGCTTGGCGCGGCCGGGCGTCTCGGCTATCCCGTCGCGCTCAAGACCGCGAGCGCCTCGCACAAGACCGACGTGGGAGGGGTGGTGCTCGGGCTGGAAGGCGATGAGGCGCTGACCGCCGCCTACGCGGAGATGGAAGCGCGTCTCGGCTCGAACGTTACGGTGCAGGAGATGTCCGAGCCTGGCGTGGAGATGGCGCTCGGGGTCGTGGGCGATCCTCAGTTCGGCCCGCTCGTCATGGTCTCGGCGGGAGGGGTCCTGATCGAGACGCTCCGGGACCGGCTCCTCGCCTTGCCGCCCCTGGACGAGGCAAGGGCGCGGCGTCTGATCGACCGCCTCAAGAGCCGCCCGTTGCTCGACGGCGTTCGCGGTATGCCGGCCGCGGACGTGGCCGAGCTGGCCCGATGCATGGCCAGGCTGTCGGTGCTGGCCCAGGATCTGGGGGACCTGATCTCAGCCCTCGACGTGAACCCGATCTTCGTGAGCCCACACGGATGCGTGGCGGTTGACGCATTGGTCGAAGCTGTTGCCAGGGACCGCTAGCTGGCGATCCCCAGGAACTTTATCGCGTCCGTCGCCTTGCCTGGTTCTCCCCAGCTCCGCTACTACCTGGCCACGGTGAATCGGAAGTTCTTCCTCTCCACCAGGGGGTTCCCGGCGAGATCCCTCGCACCGGTCGTCACCGTCGCCACGTAGCTCCCTCCGGGCTCCAGGTCCGCGTTGGGGTTCAGGCTCGCGCGCTTCAGGGCAGCGTCGTAGCTCACTGACGATGGCACGAACGTCTGGGTGCCACCCTCCCTCAGGAAGAGCTTGAAGGTGTTGGCGTTGATCGTGGACGCCCTCATGGGCTCGGAGAAGAAGGCGAAGGCGTTGGCCCTGGCAGGCACACCCCTCGCCGCGTCCTCCGGCCTCGTTGAGACGACCCTCGGTCCCCTCTCGTCCACCACCTCCACCGCCTCGGAGAACTCGGAGGTGTCGCCTGTGGCGACGTTGGTGGCGGTGGCCGCGATCGACTCTCCCGCGGCGACGGAGATGTCGGTGGAGAAAGTGAAAGCCGCGTTGCCCCCCGCGTTGGCCGTGACGTTGGTCTGGCCGAGGAAGGTCTTGCCTTCTCCGTAGCCGGAGGGGTCGGCTTCGGGGCTCGAGAAGAATCGGAGTGTGAACGATTCGTTCGGGTTTGAATTTAGGGTGCCCTGGATGGAGGCGGAGCTGCCGTCGGGGGTTTCTGCCGAGGTGATGGTGGGGAAGTTCTGCAGGAGGTTGGGGCCGGGGTCGGGGTCCTGGGGGTCGTTGGGGGTGACGTCGTTGGGGTCCTCGTCTCCGCCGTCGAGGTCTATACCGAGCTCTCCGTTATCGAAGACGGAGTTTCGGAGGATAGAGTTGCCGGTCCCGGGGTCGCCGCTCGAGCCATCGGAAGGGCCATTGACGTCGACGCCGTCGCCCGCGTTGAAGGCTAAGGTGTTGGCGGCGGACGCCGAGTTGCCTCCCACCGCGGTGTTCGTCGCATCGTTTACGACTACTCCTTCGTCGCCGTTGCCCAGGTCTCCCTGGCCGGAGGCGTCGGTTCCTATGTAGTTGCCCCGGATCGCGGTGCCGTTCGCCCCGCCATTAAGCACGACACCGTCGTCGTCGTTACCGGAGATGATGTTGCGGGCGCCCGCGGAAGTGCCCCCTACCACGTTGGCGAGCGACTCGCCTACCAGTTCCACACCGTCGTCGGCGTTGCCGAGGTCCTGCGTTCCCGAGGCGTCGGTTCCTATGTAGTTGCCCCGGATATCGTTGCCGCCGACCTCGATACCGCCGAGCGCGACGCCGTCGTCGTTACCGGAGATGACGTTGCGGGCTGCGGCCGAGGTGCCGCCAACCACGTTGTCGGTAGAGGTCAGTATCTCCACGCCCTCGCTCTCGTTGCCGAGGTCTTGCGTTCCCGAGGCGTCGGTGCCCACATAGTTGCCCTGGATCTTGTTGCCGTTAGAACCAATGATAACCTCGAAGCCGCGGAAGTTTCCTGAGACAACGTTGCGGGCTGCGGCCGAGGTGCCGCCGACCACGTTGTCGGAGGCGTCATCGACAAGCCTCACGCCGTTCACGTTGCCGAAGGCTTCCTCGCCGGTGGCGTCTGTTCCTATGAAGTTGCCCTCGACGCGGTTGCCACTCACACCAGGGCCACCGGTGCCGTTGATCTCGACGCCCTCGTTCGACCAGCGGTTGATGACAAGGCCCCTCACCACGCAGTTCGAGGCGAGGATACGGAGCCCATTGGCCCCCCCTCCGGCGACCTCCCCGCTGAGCTCCACCTTGAGGGCCGCGTCGCTGCCGGTTGAGAGGGTGTTCGGCGAGGCACCCGCCTGGGTGTAGCCGTCTACGATCACCGGCTCCGTGATGTCCGGCAAGTCAGGCTGGGGGGAGATCGTGCACACCCCACTCGCCGCGTCGCACCCCGGATCTGTGTCGGCGGGGATGTTGAAGTTGATATTGTCCTGATCTGAGGGGTTGGCGTTCGCATTGGCCCTTAGGATGGCGGTGCGCAGGCTGCCGGGACCGGAGTCGTTTGTGTTGACGACGTTGAAGGGGGCGGCGTGGGCGGTACCGGCCCGAAGGGTCAGGGCGAGGACCGCGGCGAGGATCAGCGATAAGGCAAGGAGTACAGTCCTCGCCCCCCACGGGGACACGGCAGAGGTCGTCGGGTTGCTCGTGGTCATGCTCCAGTTCCCTTCTCGCTCGCGAGCCGCAACGCATCCCAGGATCTCACACATCGGTAGGGCGGCGCATCCCCCGAATGGACCAGATCCGGGTCGATCCACGCGCTATCTACTATCTCCCCAGTACCGTTGATCTAGCAACTCCCCGCACCAGCCAGATCCCGGGCAGAGCTTGAAGTCGCCCGGGATCTCGGCTGGACGATCGCGGCGTGCATCACCTCCGACTCTCGCGCGTGGGCACTAGAGGCTCCATCCTCGGTGGCGTGTCGGGCTTGGTGCGTTGGTTACTGGACCAGCTCGGAGGTGTGACCCGGCGTCTGCGTGACCCGGCCCTCCAGGTACCCCCGGGCGACCATCGCGACGAACTTGCCGACCGTCGACTCCTCGGGCGAGAGGGGACCCTGGCGGTAGCCGCGCGAGGAGGCGCCCCGCTGCACGCCCTCGCACGCCCGCCAGTCCTGGCCGTTGGTGATGTGCCAGAAGTCGACGGCGTAGGAGGGATCGAAGCCCTCCGCCTCCACCGCCTCGCGGGAAAAGAGCCACTCGCACTCGACGTGGGTGCGGTCGGGGGTGATTGGGGTGAGGCGGTGGGTCAGCACGTAGTCGGGGTGCGGGCTTATGAGGAGGTTCGGGAAGAGCTGGTAGTAGCAGACCTCCCGCTCCTGGCCTTCCGCCAGGTGCGGCAGCCTCGGGGCGAAGCTCTCGCCGGTGAGCGACATGGTCTGGGCGAAGTCCTCCAGCTCCATAGAGCCGCCCACCCAGTTGCCCCACGCCTCGTAATCCTCGCCGCTCTTGGGCGGGCTGACCTTGCAGAACTCCGGGTGGATGGAGGAGCAGTGGTAGCACTCGTGGTAGTTCTCGACCAGGACCTTCCAGTTGGCCGCAACCTCGTAGTCCTGGCGGGCTGCGGTCACCAGCTCCCCGGGGGCGTGGTTCCCGATCAGGTCCCCAAAGTTGCCCAGGTGCTCCTCGAACGACGGCGCGTCCCCGCTGGCGTTGACGAAGATCCAACCCTCCCACTCGGCTATGCGTACCGGCACCAGGGGATAATCTGCCTTGTCGAAGCCCGCGACGCCAGCGTAACCCGGCGTGCCCTTGAGGCTACCGTCGAGCGCGTAGGCCCAGGCGTGGTAAGGGCAGCGGATGTACTTGCCGCCAGCCGACTCGCCCACGTTCATGAGCTCGTGTCCGCGGTGGCGGCACACGTTGTAGAAAGAGCGCAGGCCCCCGTTGTCGTCCCGTACGAGCAGGGCGCTCTCGCGACCCAGCTTGACCGCACGCCGGTCTCCCGGCTCCCTCAGATCCTCCGAGCGGCCGACGCAGACCCAACTCTCGTCGAAGAAGTGCTCGAGCTCCCACCGGAGCACCGAGGCGTCCACGTACGCCTCCGCGGGCAAGCTCATCTGCCCTTCGGAGACCACAGACCTGGTCAGAAGTTCACGATTTATGGGCGTCATGAGCACGCTCCTTTCGAGCCGATCGATTACGCTTCTCCTGTTCGCCCCCCGCCGTGATCCAGAGACTCGCCACCTCAGTAGCTTGCCGCCGTTTCCCAGAGTAAGTATAATCGTTTTTAAACGACGGTTCAAGAAAGCATTACGGTTGAATGGTTCGCTGCGGGACATCTGGGACAGAGGGCTTCGAGAAGGCCAGGCCGGGCGCGTACGGGGTATCGTTATCTGCGTACGACGTGCCGATCCCTTGCGTGGGTGCGCGCCGTGAGGAACCGCTCAGGCCGCGGTTGCGCCGCGCAATCGCTCTAAATTGTGATTCAAAGACGCGAGGGCGAGAACGCCAGCGAGCACGACACGGGCGATTGCCCGGAAGGAGGAGATCTGAATGCCGGTCTACGACGTTGCGATAGTGGGGGGCGGCAACCTGGGGTTGTGGACGGCCTACCGGCTGGCCGGCCGGGGTTTCGGGCGCATCGCTGTCCTGGAGCGGGGCTGGGCCGGCGGCGGGGCGACGAGCCGTTCGGCCGGCGTTGTCCGCCAGCAGGGCGGCTCCGAGACGGCGGCGAAGCTCGGCAAGCTCTCCAGGGAGCTGTACCTGCGGCTGGGCGAAGAGCTTGGCCTCGATTCAGGTTTCAGGGAGACCGGCTACTACATAGTCGCGGAGACGGAGGAAGAAAAAGAAGGCTTCCAGCGGCTTGTGGAGGTGCGGCGCGAGGCGGGGGTCGAGAACGAGTGGATCGAGCCCGCAGAGGGCAAGAGGCGATTCCCCGATCTTGATTGGGATCGGTTCGTGGGTGCTACGTTTACACCGGACGACGGCTACGTGCACCCACCGGTTGCGGCCCGCAACGCCACCTACGCGGCGCTCGCAGAGGAGACCGTCGACCTCTTCGAGATGTGCGAGGTGCGGAGCATCGAGGAGAGCGGCGGACGCTACTCCCTCGACACCACGCGCGGTACGTTCGAGGCCGAGCGGGTGGTCGACGCGGGCGGACCGCGTGGCGCGCGCGAGGTCGGCGAGCTGGTCGGGCTCGACGTTCCGGTCATGGCTGTCCGGCACCAGATCGTCAGCTACCCGGCGCTGGGCGAGGGGGCCATGCACCCGTTCCCGCTGGTCTTCAACGTGGGCAAGGGTTACTACTGGCGGCCCGAGGAGCAGGGCGTGCTGCTCGGCATGAGCAACCCCGTGGACGAGGCAGACACCTCGGGGAGGTACCAGATCGGCTTCGACTGGGACTACTACGAGGGGTTGCGAGGGGACTGGGAGGCGGCGCACCCGGCGCTCGCGGGGCTGCCGGTCTCGCGGGCGTGGGCGGCCTCCATAGACTACACGCCGGACCACCTCCCGATCATCGACGAGCCCACGGAGGGCTTCTACGTGCTGGCGGCCGGGGGACACGGGATGATGTGGGGCCCCGCCCTCGGGGAGAAGATGGCCGGTTTGATCTCCGAGGGATCCGTAGACGATCTGCCGTCGGAGGACGTGGAGCTCGCGAGGTTCGGGCGGGAGAAAGACCCGAGCAAGCTGCAAGATGCTATCGCGCTGCCATTCCCGAAGAAGTAGGGGACGAAGGTTCCGGCGCGGACTACGAACTGGCAAGGAGACGAAGCTTTGACGATGGCTCACGAACAGCAGGTTGTGCTCGAGATACCAGAAGAGGTAAGGGCGCTGAAGGCCCGAATCGCCGACTTCGTGAGGACGGAGCTTCATCCGTTCGAGGCGGAGATCGCGCGCCGAGGCGAGATCGACGAGGAGCAGCTGCAGTCGCTACGCAAGAAGGCGCGGCAAGCTGGGTTTAGCAACCTCAACCTGCCGAGGGAGTACGGGGGCATGGACCTATCCATGCTCTCCCTCGTCGCGCTGGAAGAAGAGTCGGGGAAGACCACCAACGGCCTCGGGTACATGGTCGCCGACCGCGGCCCGCGCGAGTTACTGGAGCTCGCGAGCCCCGAGCAGATCGAACGCTACGTCATGCCCGTGATCCGGGGTGAGACGCGCGAGGCGTGGGCGATCACCGAGCCGGAGGCTGGATCCGACATAAAGGACATAAGGACCACCGCCGAGCGGGATGGCGACGGTTGGGTGCTCAACGGCGAGAAGTGGTTCGTGACCGGCGGGGAACGTTCGGGCTTCTTTATCGTGCTGGCGTGGGCCGGCGATGAGCAGGCTTCCTTCCTCGTAGACAGGGACGCGCCGGGGCTCGAGATCGTGCGCACCCCGACGTTCATGCACGACCCGTACGCCTCCAAGCACGTCGAGCTGAGGCTGACGGATTGCCGGGTACCTGACGGTGCGCGACTTGGGAGCGGGGGAGACGAGGGGACCAAGCGGTGGTTCTCGATGGAGAGGGTCATGATCGCGGCCCGCTGCTGCGGCGCGGCCGAGCGGCTCATAGACCTGGCGCGATCGTGGTCGCTGGAGAGGTCTGCCTCTGGAAGGAAGATCTCGGACTACCAGGCGGTCCAGTTCATGCTCGCCGACTCGGTGACCGAGCTGAACGCGGCGCGGCTGATGACGTACCACGTGGCGCAGTCCTGGGAGCGCGAGGACCCCAAGATCCTGCACGGCAAGACGGCGATGACCAAGCTCTTCGCCTCGGAGATGGCCGGGCGGGTGGCCGACCGGGTGGTCCAGATCTTCGGCGGGCGCGGCTACATGACCGAGAACCCGGCCGAGAGGTACTACCGGGAGCTCAGGGTGGACCGCATCTGGGAGGGGACCAGCGAGATTCAGCGCCTGATAATCGCCCGCGGGGTGCTCAAGAGGGGTGCCGACGCTTACTTGATGGACGGCTAGTACCGCAACACCACACAGAAGAGGAGAAGGTATGGATCTCCAGGTCGGGCGTATGCAGAACCTCGTCGGGGGCAAGCTCGTGGAGGCGGAGCGGGGCGGTTGGGAGCGCGTCATCGACCCCGCCACGGGCGAGGCCATCGCGGAGGTGCCCAAGGGCTCCGAGGAGGACGTGAACAGGGCCGTGGAGGAGGCCGACAGGGCCTTCGGGTCGTGGTTCGAGACGACGCCGGCGGAGAGGTCGGAGATGCTGCACGCGCTCGCCGACGCCCTGCAGGAGAACTCGGAGGAGCTGGCGCGGCTCGAGTCCAGGGACGTGGGGAAGCCGATCACGTCGGCGCGCGGGGAGATGCCTTACGTGGTGGACAACCTGCGGTTCTTCGCGGGGGCGTGCCGCGTCGTCGAGGGCAAGGCCGCGGGCGAGTACGTGCGCGGGTACACGTCCATGATCCGGCGCGAGCCGGTCGGCGTGGTGGGGCAGATCGCGCCGTGGAACTACCCCCTGATGATGGCCGTCTGGAAGATAGGCCCCGCGCTCGCCGCGGGCAACACCGTCGTCCTCAAGCCATCCGAGCAGACGCCGCTTACGACCCTGAGGATGGCCGAGCTGGCCTCAGACATCTTCCCGGGCGGGGTGCTCAACGTGATCACCGGCGACGGGGAGCCGGTCGGCGCCGGCATCGTGCGTCACCCCAAGGTAGGCATGGTCTCCCTCACGGGCGACGTGGCCACCGGCAAGGAGGTGGCGAGGGCGGCGGCCGAGACGCTGAAGCGCGTCCACCTGGAGCTGGGCGGCAAGGCGCCCGTCATCGTGTTCGACGACGCGGACGTCGAGGCGGTGGTCGAGCACGTCCGGTACGCCGGCTATACCAACTCGGGGCAAGACTGCACCGCTGCCTCCCGCATAATCGCGGGGCCTAAGGTCTACGACGGGCTCACCTCCGAGCTGGCCGACGCCGTCTCGACCATAAGGACGGCTGACCCCGCGGAGGGCGAGGAAGTCGAGATGGGACCGGTCGTCTCGGCGGCCCAGCAGGAGCGGGTCCTCGGGTTCCTGGAGCGGGCGAAATCCGGCGGCGTCGAGGTACTCACCGGCGGCAACGGGACGAACGGGGGCCGCGGCTTCTTCGTCGAGCCCACCCTCATAGCCGGCCCCGACCAGGGGAGCGAGATCGTCCAGAGCGAGGTCTTCGGGCCCGTCGTGACCGTCCAGCGGTTCGCCGACGACGACGAGGCATTCCGCTGGGCCAACGACGTGCCCTACGGCCTCGCCGCATCCGTGTGGACCAGGGACGTGGGCCGGGCGCTGAGGGCGGCGCGGTCGCTACGCTTCGGGACTGTCTGGATCAACGACCACATCGCCGGCGCCTCCGAGATGCCGCACGGAGGGTTCAAGGAGTCCGGCTACGGCAAGGACATGTCCGCGTACGCCATCGAAGACTACACCGTGGTCAAGCACGTGATGGCGAGGCTCGGGTAGAGGCCGGGAAGGGGCGGTAGCGCCCGTGATCCGTCACGGAGCCGGAGCACGTACCCATTGATACGAAGGCGCATAGCAGAAGTCAGGAGATGGTTGGGCATGATCAGGGTTACGGTCGAGGTGGGAGAAGGAGCTCTCAGCCGGCGGGAGAGCATCACGGCGGCGAGTATCGAGCGGGCGCTCGAGTTAGCCGTCGAGGGAGAACCGGGCGAGGCGCGCGTGCTCTTCCCGATAGAGCCCGAAGCCTTCTTCGTCCGGGACCCGAAGCCCGCGGGGCTCGCGGCCTCGGGTTGAACGCACCTGGCGTAGGGACGTAGACGCGTAGAGACGTAGCATGCTACGTCCCTACGCCAGGCACGGATCCCGGAGACGAAGACCTATTACCGCTGCTGCGCCACGAACGTGTTGTGGAACCCGGCGATCTTCCACTCGCCTCCTTCTCGGACCAGGACCAGGCTTTGCACGGCGCTGCGCTCACCGGCGAGAGGGCCCCATGGGACTCTGAGGACTCCCGTGGAATGGGCCAGGATCACGCCGTCAATCAGCTCTTTGGCCTGCATCAGCTCGTAATCGATGGAGCTTCCCTTGTAGACCGAGTCGAAGATGGCCTGGTGCCCGGATGCGATGGCGTCCTGGCCCTGATGGTACTCACCCCTGACGTCGACGAAGTCGGCGTCGACGGTAAAGGGCTCGCCGAACGCCCGGCCGTCGGCCTCGTTCCAGGCTCGTTCGAGGCGGCCGATCAGTTCCTTGGCGATGTTCTCTGCGCCAGCAGCCATACTCGCTCCTCCAGTTCAGAGTTCCCGGCGGACCAACCTTTACCTACGAACATGTTGCCACCCTGGAAGAGCCGGCGCGTCCATCGAAAGGCGAGCGGCAGTCTGGGACCGGAAGATACGGCCGGTTCTCTACCGGCCTTCGCGGCCGGCCACCTTGCGGGCCTCACCGCCGTACGGGCTGGGACGGGCGAGCAGGGGGAGGCAAAGCGTGATCTTCGTGCCCTCGCCGAGACGGCTGACCGCCTCGACGTGGCCGCCGTGAGCCTCGATGATTGTCTTCGCGATCGGCAGCCCCAGGCCCGCGCCGCCCATCCTGCGCGAGCGGGCCTTGTCGAGCCGGTAGAAGCGCTCGAAGACGCGCGGTAGCTCCTCCTTGGGGATGCCGGGACCGTGATCCTGGACCCCGACGCGCAACTCCCCCGAGCGCACGGCGGAGGTGAGGAGGATCTCGCCCCCTTCCGGACCGTACTTGGCCGAGTTGTCGACCAGGATGAGCACGGCCTGCTCTATCCGTTGGACGTCGATGTTTACGATCCCCTCGCCGCTAAGCTCGGTCTGCAAGTGGGCGCCGCCTTCGCTGGCCAATACCCCAGCCCTCCCGGTCAGCTCCGCGAGAAGGGTCTCGACGGGGATCGTCTCGAAGTCGAGCGGCAACGAAGCGGAGTCGGATCTGGCGAGAAACAGAAGGTCCTCGACCATCCGCGACATCCTCCTGGACTCCTCGACGATCTCCGCGTAGAGCTCCGCGCGTTCTCCGTCGGCGCCCAGCGTCAGCCCGACCTGGGCGTTGCCGCGCAGCACGGTGAGGGGCGTCCTGAGCTCGTGCGAGACGTCGGCGATGAACTCGGTCTTAGCCCGCGAGGCGGCCTCTACCTTCTCCGTCGCCTCCCGCTGTTCGGCGTAGAGTCTCCTGAGCTCGTTGACCACGCGAACTGCCGAGTACGCCAGCACCGCGCCGGCCACGAGCAGGCCGCCGATGACCGCGAGCAGCACGAAGTTGGCCGTCGTCGCCGCCCGGTCCACCTCTGCCACCGAGTCTTCGGTAAGGTTCTCACCCAGCTCGTCCAGCTTTTCGCTGGCCTGGGCCATCTCCTCGATACGAGCAAGCCCACGGTCGCTCGCCTCTGTGAAGGCCACCCCTCCATCGTTCCGGCCCTCCTCGTACAGCGCTATCGCCGGGCGGAAATCCTCGTAATATTCGCTGGCCATCGCCCGGATCTCCTCCGGCTGCGGGGCGGCGGGGGCGGAGACGCCGATGGCCGCCAGCTCGTCTATCTCGTCCTGCAGGCGCTGGTACGCGCCCTCGAAGTCTTCGATGCCGCCGCGCGACGAACCCCCGAACGTGATGTTGCGGTGGTAGTGACGCAGGTCCAGGACCGCGGCGCGCAGGTCGTCGCCTTCGTCCTCGAGCTGCACGTCGTACCTGAGGGCCTCGTCGGTGACGCGCTTGACGTTCTGGTTCAGCAAGAACCCGACAAGGCCGGCGATCAAGATCGCCACCAGCAGCCCACCGACCGCCACCATCGTGATTCTCCAGGGCCGTTCGCGAACCCCGTCGAGCCGCCTCATGCCGCATCCCTCCTGGGGCCGGGAGAAGCTCCCGTCGTGTACCAGAGCACGGCTCGATTATACTTGGGAGGCCTATGCATGTATTGATCGTCGAAGATGACCCGGCCATAGCGCGGTTCCTCGAGAGGGGGCTCGCCGCGCACGGCCACAGGTCCGTCAAGGTGGACAACGGCCAAGACGCCGTGATCATGGCCGTCGACGAGTCGGTGGACTTCGTGCTGCTTGACATCATGTTGCCAGGCATGGACGGGCAGGAGGCGCTCAGGCGCATCCGGGCGAGGCGCCCCGGCCTGCCGGTGCTTATGCTCACGGCGCGGGACGAGGTTCGCGACAAGGTTCGCGCGCTCGACGGCGGTGCCGACGATTATCTCACCAAGCCCTTCGACCTCGAGGAGCTGATGGCCCGGATGCGCGCGCTCGTGCGCCGTGCCGACCAGCCCCAGTCCTCCAAGATAGAGGTAGGGGACCTCAGGCTGGACCTCCGCTCGCACCGGGTGTGGCGGGGGGAGCGGCGGGTGGATCTCTCGAGCCGTGAGTTCGCCTTGCTCGAGTACTTCGCGAGCCACTCCGGTCAGGTCCTGAGCAGGCAGCAGATCCTCTCCGCCGTCTGGGACTACGCCTTCGATCCCGGATCCAACGTCGTCGACGTCTACGTCAGCTACCTCCGGAACAAGCTCGACCGCCGCGGCGAGCCTTCCCTGATAGCCACCGTGCGCGGCGCCGGATACCGTTTCGAGCCGCCAGGCCAGGGCTAGCCACTCGGCCGCCCCTTCGGCCCCCGCCCGGCCGTGTCCGCGATCGCCGGGTCCTCGGCGGGCTCGCTGAGCTCGACATCGACGCCCGTTACGCCCGCCTCTCGGGCGTAGATCTCGATGTTCGCCTCCCTCTCGCCGTGCAGGACCAGGAACGTCCACGCGTCTTCCCGGTAGTCCGCGTTCGCCACGTCCCACCCTTCAGCCCGAAAGACTTCGCGGTAGTAGCCGCGGACCGCGTCGAGCCGATCTCGGGTCAGGTAGCTGGCGTGGAGCGTCTCCAGGCGACCCTGTCGCCCGCGCTCGTACCTTACCCGTACCGAGCTTGGGTAGCGGGGCAAACCCGAAATGTCGCTTCCCGCCACGTCCCGTGAGGGCACGCGTACCATCGGCTCCGTGCTCCGCGCGGCGACCTGCTCCGACGGTGCCCTGCGAGACGGGCCGTCCGCGGTCTCGGGTCCCCGGGAGTCCGTCGCGCAGCCGGCGAGACACGCTGCCAGCATGAGCGCCAGAGCGAGCGAGGTCGTGATGGCGCGGGGGACGTTCAGCTATCTCTCCTATTCGGGTGCTCCAAGCAGGGTACCGTCCAAGGTAATGCTGAACAAACCGCGTTAGAGGAGCGTTAAGCGAAGATTAGAGAACTCTTACGCGGAGACTTTGCCCGGAAGGGACCGTTCGCCGGACAGGCAGCGGGCGTCGGGTGTCCCGGCGACGATCCCGAGTCCCGAAGAACCCGATGACCGTACCCTGACACCCGGAGCCGCGCTATGCGCGAGCAGGGCGGCCTGGTGTAATCTCCAGACGGTTAAAGGGGGTTATGTGATCGTGTCGCGACGAAAACGTACCCGGATCGCGACCCGGCGAGAGTCGAGCCGGCCGCCTCGGGGTGCCCGTGCATCCTCGTAGGCGTCGGGCCGAGATCGAGCCGGATCGGGAGCTAATAAGGGGCTGCCGGGAGGGGGATGGCGACGCGTGGCGCGCCGTGCTGGACAAGTACGAGCGGCTCGTGTTCTCCATACCCCTGAGCTACGGGCTCTCGAAGGAGGACGCCGCCGACATCGCGCAGCTCACGTTCTCCATCCTCATCCAGAGCCTCGACACGCTGCGCGACGACAGCAGGCTTGGCGGCTGGCTCGCCACCGTCGCCCGCCGCCACACCTGGCGGCACATGGAGCGTAGCCGCCACGAGGGCACCGGTGGAGGGAGAGATGTCGCCGGGAGCGCCACGCTCCTCGGCCGGGAGGAGGAAGAGATCGGGCGCTGGGAGCTGCTCGAGTGGCTGAACGAGGGTCTCTCGCTGGTGAGCGAGGCATGCCGCAGGCTGTTGCAGGCCCTCTACTTCGACGAGCGCCAGCCGACCTACGCCGAGATCGCCGAGCGCCTGAACATGCCCGCGGGGAGCATCGGGCCGACCCGCGCCCGCTGCCTCGAGAACCTGAGGCGTGCTCTGACGGAGGCGTAGCGAAGCCTTTTGCGAGAATGTCACGGCGGGACGTATTTATTCCTGCCTTTGCTAGCATTCTAGAGGAGACGGTGGTCGAACAAGGATCGGGGAGAGCGGGAGAAGATGCCTGAGGAGCGAGAGATCAGCTTCGAGCGTCTGGCCGATTGGGTTGACGGGAGGCTCTCGGAGGACGACGCCAGGGTCGTGGAGGAGCGGGTCGCCGTGGCCGACGAGTCGGTGCGCGCCGAGGCCGACTGGTTGAGAGCCTTTGCGCGGGCGAGCGAGTACGCCGTGATCGACGCGCCGCCCCCCGAGGTGCGCGAAGCGCTGATCCGTCGCTTCGAAGCGTACGCCGAGGGCAGGCGCTCTCCGGGTCTCCTGCGGCGCCTGGTCGCGACGCTCTCGTTCGACAGCGGGTTGAGTCCTGCCCTCGGCGTACGCTCGGCCGCCTCAGGGGAGGCGCAACGGCAGCTAGTCTTCACCACCGACGCGGCCGAGATAGCGCTCAACGTCAGGGCGCGACCTGGTGACGGGGGCCTGGATCTCGACGGCCAGGTATTCCCCACGGACGACACGGATCCCGCCTCCTTCAGCGTCCAGCTGCTGAGCGGCACGGACGAGGTTGGCATAACGGGCGCCGACGAGCTGGGCGAGTTCGGCTTCGAGGGCGTGCGGCCGGAGACCTACCAGATCCTGGTTAGCAGCGACGCGGTGGAGATCCTGATCTCTCCCATCGAGTTGAGGACGTAGAATGGGCTGGTGCCGTCTGGGAAGGAGACACCCCCCGATCTCGTAGAAGACCTGCTGTCTCTGCCGACGTGGCAGGAGAAGTCGGGGTTACTCCGCGGCGCTGGTTTGCTCGACGCGGAAGGAATTGGCGGACTGCTCGATGCGGCCGAGCGGGCCCTATACGATAACCCGGAAAGGGCGCACCGGCTCGTCGAGCTGTGCGCCAGGCTGGCCGAAGAGGCAGACGTCCCCGCCCTCGTACCGCGGGTCGACTACGTGCGCGTCCAGACGCACTTTATCAACGGCGAGTTCGACGCGGCGCTTCGCATGACCGAATCCGCACGAAGCGGTTATGCCGAGCAGGGGATGGCCCTGGAGGCCTTGCGCACCAACGTCGGGAAGATGGCGGCCCTGATCGAGCTCGGGCGCTACCGGGAAGCGCTCGGGGCCGGCCGGCTCGTCCTGGACACGCTGGACGGCAAGCGCGGCGCCGCCGTGAGGCCGACAGCGCGCGAGCGCAAAATGCTGGTCGCGCTTGTGCAGCAGAACCGCGGCGGTTGCCTGGAGCACATGGGCCTGTACCAGGAGGCCCTCGACGCTTACGCGGAGTCCGAAGAAGGATACCGAGACCTCGGGCTGACCGAACGTCTCGGCGAGGTGCTTGACAACAGGGGCAACATTCTGTCCTACCTTGGCCAGGGCAGCGAGGCGCTGGCGTCGCACGAGGCAGCCGCCGCCATCTTCGAAGAGGCGGACCTGACCGTCCCGTACGCCATGTCCCTGAGCAACATCGGGGAGACGCACCTGTGGCTCGCCGATTACACGAGCAGCCTCAAGGCGTTCGAGCAGGCCCGGCGCCTGCTGAGCGCGACGGGCGCGCCCGTCGTGGAGTATTTCCTGCGGCGCAACACGGCCGACGCCTACCTGGCGCTCAACCTGTACTCCGAGGCGTTGTCCTCGTACCAGGAGGCCGATGACCTGCTGCGCGGCGTCGGGATGGAGCACGACCACGCCCGGGCGCTCTGGGGCATGGGCTCAGCCCTGATGGCTCGTTCGGAGCTGGGGGAGGCGGAGGAGGCGCTGGACGAAGCCGTCCGGTTGTTCGCCGCGGCGGACAACGCGCCGATGCTATCCGGGGCGATGATCGAGCAGTCGTCGCTGCTGGCGGCGCGTGGAAGGCAAGCGCCCGCCCAGGCGACGGCCAGGCGCGCGCTGGAGCTCGTCTCGGAGGATGAATGGCCGGTGCAGCACGTCTACGCGCGCCTGCGCCTGGCCGACCTGCTGCTGCCCGACGCTGCCGCGGCCGAGCCGCACCTTCTGGCGGCGCGTCGCCTGGCCGACCTCCTGGCGTTACCGCAACTGCGCTTCCGCTCGAACGAGCGGCTCGGCCACCTGCGACGCTTGCAAGGGCGCGACGAGGAGGCGCTCGCGCTCCTCGAAGCAGCAGTGGACGAGGTCGAGCGCCTGCGCGGGTCCGTCGCCCAGGACGCCTTGCGCGCCTCCTTTCTGCGCGACAAGACGGCCGCCTACGAGGATCTGCTGCAGCTGCACCTCGCGCGCGGCGACGACGCGAGCGTCCGCCGCGCCTTCGGGGTGGCCGAGCAGGCCAAGTCTCGCACGCTCGTGGACCTGCTCACAGGCGTGGCGCAGAGGACGCCGGCCGGGGCGTGGGATCCCGGATCTCTGCAGAGCATCCGGACCCTGCAAGCCGACCTCAACGCGACCTTCAGCCGCATGCTCGGCATCTCGGAGGAGGTCCACGCCGCGCCACTCCGGGACCTGCGAGACCGGGCCGTCTCTCTGGAGAGGGAGATCAGCCGGCTACGGTTGCGAGCCGCGGCCGCGGGCTCCTCGCCCGACCCTTTCTCGGCCCCCGCATCGCCGGACGATGCCGTCGGCGGGCTCCCCCGAGACGCGGCGTTGATCGCCTACCACACGGTCGGCGACGAGATCATGGCGTTCGCCGCAACAGGCGGCGCCGTACGCGCCGTGCGGCACGTCGGCACGCTGCGCGGGGTGTGGCGTCTCCTGCGCAGGCTGGACGTCCATTGGGGCCGGACCCGCGTCGACCGGGAGTTCGCCGAACGGCACACGTCGATGCTCGAGCGGTCGGCGAGGCAGGTGCTCGCGGCGCTGCACCAGGAGTTGCTGGGGCCGCTGGAGGGGTTCTTGAAGGAGGCGGCGGATACGGACGGGACGGGAGCCGTCCCCGGCCTCGTAGTCGTGCCGCACGCCTCGCTGCACCGGGTCCCGTTCCACGCCCTGTTCGACGGCGAGAGCTACCTTATCGAGCGGTTCGAGATTTCCTATGCCCCCAGCGTGGCGGTGTACGCGTTGTGCCAGGAGAGGGAGATGCGCGACCGGGACAACGCCGCAGTATTCGGCGTCGAGGACGCCTCGATACCCGCCGCGGCCGCCGAGGCCCGCGCCGTCGCGCAGCAACTCCCGTCGGCCGCGTTGCGCATCGGCGAGGACGCGACCGTGGGCGCTCTGCTCGACATGGCGTCGAGCAGCGGCATCCTGCACCTGGCCTGCCACGGTTTGTTCCGCCCCGACAACCCGATGTTCTCGTCGCTCAAGCTCCACGACAACTGGCTTCTGGCCACCGACGTCATGAGCCTGCATCTCCCGGGCGCGCTCGTTACGCTCAGCGCTTGCGAGTCCGGGCGCAGCGAGGTGATCGGGGGCGACGAGATTCTCGGCCTCACCAGGGCGTTCCTCGGGGCCGGCGCGGCGGCGCTGGTGGTCAGCCTGTGGCTGGTGCAGGACGAGTCGACCGCGCAGCTTATGAAGGGCTGGTACGCGCACCTGCGCGAGGGGAAGTCATTGGCCTCTGCCCTGCGTGCGGCCCAGCTCGATCTCAAGGACCGTTACCCTCACCCGTACCATTGGGCCTCCTTCGTGCTCATCGGAAGGCGGTAGAGCAAAGGGTTCCTGGCAGGGCGCGGCGCGGCCGATCATTAGGAAACTCTAACGCTGCTATCACCGGACTCTAATCGGCGCGCTGTATCTTCGAGTGCAACCGAAGGAGAGGGTCAGACGCGTTCTGCCCTTCGGAAGGAAGCAATGGAGCCCACAACCAGACGGCCTGGGGCCACGACCGGAGTAGCGGGGACCCGTTGCTGGCGCACGTACCTCTTGCTGATTGTGGCGGCCGCCCTCTCGACGCTGCTCCTTCTCTCGGTGGCCCATCCGGCGAGCGCCGACGATGACGACGATGACGGTGGCGAGAACGTTGCTCGCCAGATCGTGGTGAAGATGCAGCCTACGGCCAACGTTGGCTACATCAACAACAAGTACAACACCCGCACGATCGAGGCTCTGCCTGGCGGCGAGAGGGTCTACCTGTTGAGGACTCCGGCGCAGCCGAGCCCGGCCGCCCTGGCGGCCAGGATAGAAAGGAACGAGCCGCAACGCGTTGTGTACGCCGAGCCCAACTTCACGGCCGGGTCGCCCGAGGGCAGCAAGCGGCACAGGGCGTTCCCTGGCGGCACCCCCGAGCCGTCCCCCGAAGCCGAGCTCTACCGCACGCAGTATGCCGTCGACGCGCTCGGGCTGCCCGACGCGCACGGTATCAGCGGCGGCGCGGGCGTGGTGATAGCGGTCGTCGACACGGGCGTGCAGGCGAACCACCCTGAGCTATCGGGCAGGCTGACCCCGGCGCGCTACGACTATGTGGACAACGATCGCGTTCCCGCCGACGTGGGCAACAACAGGGACGACGACCGCGACGGCGTGAGGGACGAGATGGTCGGGCACGGCACTCACGTCGCCGGCATCGCGGCGCTGGCCGCGCCCGAGGCCAGGATCATGCCGGTGCGCGCGCTCGATTCCGAGGGCCGCGGCACGACCTTCGGGGTGGCCAGGGCGATAACCTACGCGGTGAGGAGCGGCGCGGACGTGGTGAACCTGAGCCTCGGTTCGTCGCGGGAGTCGGAGCTGCTCGAGGATCTACTCGAAGACGATGACGACGACGAGGAAAGGGGCACAATCTTGGTTGCCGCCGCCGGAAACGACTACAACAGCGCCCCGCAGTACCCGGCGGCCGAGGAAGGCGCCATAGCGGTAACCTCGGTCGGCGAGGCGCCGGCCGGCGGCGAGCCCGCGCAGTCCGACTTCGCCAACTTCGGGCGCTGGGTTACCATCGCGGCGCCGGGCGAGGGCATCTACGCTCCGTTCCCGACCGGCCGGTACGCGGCGTGGGACGGGACCTCGATGGCGACGCCGTTCGTGGCCGGACAGGCCGCCCTGATCAAGAGCCTCAGGCCTGCCGCGAGCCCGGAGTGTGTGGGCGGCATCATAGGCGAGACCGCGCGCCCGCTCACGGTGGCCGACCCCACCGGCACCCGGCTCGGTAGCGGCCACGCCGACGCGGGGGCCGGCGCGGCGTACGCCGCCGACCAGACGAACCGTTGCCCCTCGGGAGGCGACGACGACTGACCCGCGTGCCGGCAATAGGCCGGCCACGCGCGACGCAGCTGCAGGCCCAGAGCAGTTGTCGCGGGCTCTCGCGTGGCCGCAGCGTCTCCACCTGTGCGAACATTCCCCGCGTCAACGATCGGGCGCCGACGCGCCCTGGACCAGGTGAAGGAGACGCGTGGGAAGGCGAGACGGGGTAACTTCTCCGTCGGGCATAAGGCCGTCACGATGGTCGGCGGTAGCGAGCAGGGCAGATCAAGCTCCGGAGGCCTCGCGGGCGTGCTAGACGATCTGGTAGCGCTGATCGGCCGGTACGGCTACCTCGTGGTCTTCTTCGGGGTGATGCTCGAGAGCGCGGGGGTTCCGCTGCCGGGCGAGACCATACTGATCGCGGGCGGCTCGCTGGCCCACCAGGGGGTTCTGAACCTGGGGCTTGTGGTGCTCCTCGGCATCCTGGGCGCCGTGGTCGGCGACCAGTTCGGCTACTGGCTCGGGCGCAAGGGCGGGCGCCCGGCCGTGTTGCGCTGGGGACGCTACGTGTTTATCACCCCGGAACGCCTCGCCCGGGCCGAAGCGTTCTTCTCGCGCTACGGAGGAAGGGCCGTCTTTTTCGCCCGCTTCGTCGCGGGGTTGCGGGTCGTCGGGGCTCTAGTCGCCGGTACGAACCAGATGCCGTGGGGCAGGTTCGCCCTCTACAACGCCCTCGGCGGGATCGCGTGGGCGACGGCCGCCGTCTCCCTCGGGTACTTTCTCTGGGCCAGCGTAAGCCTGGTCGAGCACTGGGTCGGGCAGGTCTCGATCGTCCTGGTGGCCGCCGTGGTAGTCGGCCTGGCGCTGCGCTGGGTCTACCGGAGGGCGACGCGCCCGGTGACCCCGGCCGAGGCCGCCCCCGACTCCGACGAGCGGTCCGTCTAGCCGCGGGTCGCGAGGGGAGTACGGTTGCGCTGCCGCTGACGGTGCGCGAAGATCGGGGGTGGCGCGACGCGAAAAGGAGAGGAGCTTCATGGATCTGCGGGCAGTGTTGGGAGGAGTGCTGGGATTGGTCGGCGTGGTCTGCGCCGTAGTGGGGCTATTCATACTGGAGGGCATCTCTATCGAGTTTCCTGGCCTCATTCTTGGCGCGCTGGGCTACTACTTCGGGCTCACGAGCCAGGATCGCGTAGCCCGCATTCTTGGCATCGTCGCCGTGGTCCTCAACGTCGTCTCGATGGTCGTGAGCGGGCTCACGGCGCCGCCGCAGTAGGAGCAGTGTTGCCCAGGGTACCGGACGGCGACGACGGGAGGTAGACCTACGTGGTGCAACAGGCCAGACTCGACACGCTGATCCGTCAGGCTAAGGCGGTTCTTGACTTCAACTGGACGGGCCAGTACACGCAGCCCGGTCCCAGGCTCTACCCGCACCAGTGGTCGTGGGACTCGGCGTTCATGGCCCTGGCATACTCAACCTACGAGCCAGAACGCGCGGTGCAGGAGCTCAGGCACCTCTTCGAGGCCCAGTGGGCGAATGGTCTACTGCCCCAGCTGGTCTTCAACCCCCGCTACACTAACTACTTCCCCGGACCAAACTTCTGGCACGCCAAGGAGAGCCCCTACGCTCCCAAGCACCGCCAGACCTCCGGCGTGGTTCAACCGCCCTTCCACGCCACCGCTGCCCTCTGCATCCACCAGCGCGCCGGGAGCGAGACGGCGACAGAGCGGTTTCTCGAGTACGCCTACCCCAGGCTGGAGGCCTGGCACGAGTATCTCTACCGGGACCGCGACCCCGAAGGCGGCGGGCTCGTCTACATACGCCACCCGTGGGAGAGTGGCATGGACAACGCCCCGGTGTGGGATAGGAGCATGCAGCGCCTGCACCTCAGGGCGGACCAGATCCCCCGCTACCGCCGGGCAGACATACACACCGTCTCGGCGGCCGACCGTCCGACGACCTCCGCCTACGACCGGTTCGCGTACCTGGTCAAGTTCTTCGCCGACCGCGGCTACGACGAGTCGAAGATCCGGGAAGACTGTCCTTTCCTGGTCCAGGACGTGCTGTTCAACTCGTTGCTCCACAAGGCGGAGAGGGATCTCGCGCAGATAGCGCGGGTCGTCGGCGAGGACCCCGCGCCCCACGAAGAGCGGGCGGACAAGACGAAGAAGGCCATCGAGGAGAAGCTCTGGGACGAGACCCGCGGCATCTACCTGAACCACGACCTCGTCGACGGCGAACCGATTCGTATCTACTTTGGCCCAAACCTCGTTGGACCGCTGTACGCTGGTATCCCCGACGGAGCCAGGGCGGGGCGCGTGGTGGACACCCTGGAGAACGACGGGTTCGGCCTCTCCGACAAGAACGTCGTTCCGGTGCCGAGCTTCGAGACCCACGGGTTCGGGTACTCGCGCGAGAGATACTGGCGAGGGCCGGTGTGGATCAACATAAACTGGTTCCTGATGCACGGGCTGGAAGATTACGGCTACGCGGAGCACGCCGATCGCCTGCGCCGGACGATCATCGACCTGTGCAAGAACGAAGGCTTCAACGAGTACTTCGACCCCGAGACCGGCGACGGTCTGGGCTCTACCTTCTTCTCGTGGTCGGCTGCGCTCCTCCTCGACATACTGCTTGAGGATGGAAAGGATGGCAATGCAGCTAAAGGATAAGGTCGCCGTAGTGACGGGGGCATCTTCGGGGATCGGACAGGCGATCGCTCTCGCCTTCGCGACCGAAGGCGCCGCGGTCGCGGTGAACTACGCGAGAAACGCCGAGGGCGCCGACGCGACGGTCAAGCAGATCGAGGGCAACGGGGGGAAGGCCGTCGCGGTGCAGGCCGACGTCTCGAAACCGGACGACGTCGAGAACCTGGTCTCGCAGGCCGCGCAAAGGTTCGGCCGCCTCGACGTGATGGTGAACAACGCCGGCGTCGAGCACAAGATGCCGTTCCTGGATACGCCCGTGGAGGTGTGGGACGAGGTCATCGCCATCAACCTCACGGGTCCGTGGCTAGGCTGCCAGGCGGCGGCCCGCCAGATGGTGAGCCAGGGCGGACCCGGCCGCATCATAAACGTCTCCTCCGTGCACGAGGATCTGGCAATGCCGACCAACTCCCCTTACTGCGCCGCCAAGGGCGGCGTGCGCATGCTGACACGTACATTGGCGGTGGAGCTGGCTACCCATGGCATCACGGTCAACAACGTCGCCCCCGGCGCGGTGGACACACCCATGGACGCCCCGCTAAAGCGGAACCCGGACCTTATGCAGGAGCTCCTATCCGAGATACCCCTCGGCAGGATGGCCAAGCCAGAAGAGGTGGCCAGCATGACCGTCTACCTGGCCTCCGACGCCGCCGCCTACGTCACGGGCAGCACCTTCTTCGTGGACGGAGGCATGATCCGGCACTCCGGGACCCTGTAGACGAGACAAGATTTCCGGATAGCCCGTAGACTTGGTACATTCGCCCTTGGCGGCAATATCGGCTTGCCCCACTCCAGCGTATGATATGTATGTTATTTGAGGCGCCAGGGAAGGGTGACCGTGTCGACGATGGAGGTGATCCCTAGAAGATGGCTGCGGTAGATGATGTAGACCGGCTAATCGAGCAATACCAGATAGCCTTGGGGGAGTTCGTCAAAGGGGACCCCGAGCCCGTTGAGGAGTTGTGGTCCCATCGAAAAGACGTAAGCCTCGCCAACCCCCTTGGCCCTCCCGCCCGTGGATGGGAGCAAGTCGCTCAGACTATCGAGCGTGCGGCATCAATTTTTCGAGATGGCGAGATTGTCGGCTTCGAGCCCGTGGCGAAGTACGTAACCCAAGAACTTGCCTACGTCGTGTGGATAGAGCGGGTAAAGGGCAAGGTTGGCGGAAGAGAGGACATTGCTCCAAGCACCCTGCGGGTTACGATGATCTTTCGTCCCGAGGCGGGAACCTGGAAAGTGGTGCATCGGCACGCCGACCCGATAACTACCCCTCAGCCGGCCGAATCGGTTTTGCAAGAATAGAGCTACCGTCTCGGCGACCTTACACCCAATATCCGAGAATGGCCTTCCACGAGCTTCGCTGAATAGGCAGGCGCGGCCTCACGACCCCCGGCTCAGTCTTTGCAGAGTCTCCGTCGAGGGGACAAGTGCCATAGTACTCTGCCGCCTGGCTTTCGTTGTGGGGCGGCGTTCAAGGCAGGACGGGTTCTCCCGGGAGGTCGTCGGTCCTCGCGCCGAGCCAGGTCGCTGCCGTTGCTCCGATGTCTGAGAAGCCGTGGCGGACGCCGAGGTCCCTGGGTTTCACTCCACCGACTACTAGTAGCGGGACGCGCTCGCGGGTGTGGTCCGTTCCCTTGAACGTGGGGTCGTTGCCGTGGTCTGCGGTGATGATCAGGAGGTCTTCGTCCGAGAGGGCTCCCAGCAGTTCCGGCAGCCGGTCGTCGAATCGGCGCAGGTTCTGGGCCATGCCCTCGGGGTCGCGGCGGTGGCCGTACTTGGCGTCGAAGTCGACGAGGTTGGCGAAGATCAGGCCGGATTCTACGTTGCTCAGGGCCTCGAGGATCGCGTCCATTTTGGCGTCGTCGTCCGGAGGCGCGGGCAGGTGCTCGGTTATGCCCTTGCCGTCGAAGATGTCCCGGATCTTGCCGACCGCGACGACCTCGTGCTCGGCGGCTTCGATGCGGTCCATGTAGGTCTCGCCTGACGGCTCTATGCCGTAGTCGTGGCGGTTCTCGTTCTCGCGCTCGTAGGCGCCGCTCTCCCCGTGGTAGGGCCGCGCGATGACGCGCTCGACCAGGATCTGGCCCTCCCCGATCAGCATCTTGTGGGCTTTGCGGCAGGCGTCGTAGAGCTCCTCGAGGGGTATGACGCCCGTGTGGGCCGCCACCTGGAAGACCGAGTCGGCCGAGGTGTAGACGATCCAGGCCCCCGTCTCCTCCTGCTCGGGGCCGAGCTCCTCGATGATCTGGGTACCCGAGGCCGGCCTGTTCCCGATGACCCCTCGTCCGGTCTCCCCTTCGAAGCGGCGGATGATCTCTTGCGGAAAACCGTCCGGGTAGGTGGGCAGCGGGTCTTCGAGGACGAGGCCCATCATCTCCCAGTGGCCGGCGAGCGTCGCCTTGGCAGCCGAAAGCTCTACCATGAGCCCGTGCGAGGCGCCGGGCCGGCTCTCGGGCGCCACGCCCTCCAGCTCCGCCACGTTGCCCAGGCCTAGCTTCTGCAGGTTCGGCAGGTCGAGGCCGCCCACGGCCCTTGCCGTGTTGGCCAGGGTACTCGCGCCCTCGTCCCCGAAAGCGGCGGCGTCGGGCGCGCCGCCGGCGCCGACCCCGTCGAGGACCACGATAATCGCTCTGCGTGCCATGCTCCCCCTCTTAGCCGATCAGCATGCCTGCTATAGCGGCGTTCAGCAAATTAGCGAGGGTTCCGGCTATGAGCGCCTGGATGCCGAACTTGGCGATCTGGCCGCGGCGGCTCGGCGCCATCCCGCCGACGCCGCCGAGCAGGATGGCTATGGTGCCGAAGTTGGCGAACCCGGCGAGCGCGAAGGTGACGATGGCCACCGTCTTCTCGGAGAACTCCCCGACGCGCGGGCCGAAGTTCGAGTAGGCGACGAACTCGTTCAGGACGACCTTCTGCCCGATAAAGCTGCCGGCTGGCACAGCCTCAGCCCACGGCACCCCAATAACGAAGGCTATCGGGGCGAAGACGTAGCCCAGGATGAGCTCCAGCGAGAGATCCCCGAAGCCGAAGAGCCCGCCGATCGCGCCGAGGATCAGGTTGAGGAGCGCGATCAGGGAGATGAACGCTATGAGCATCGCCCCGACGTTGAGGGCGAGCCTGAGGCCGTCGGAGGCGCCGCGCGCCGCCGCGTCGATGACGTTGCTGTACTCCGCGAAGTGGTCCTCCGGGGTGACCTCCTCGTCCTCCGGGGCGGGGACGCGCGACTCGGGCTCCTCCGTCTCGGGCATCATGATCTTGGCCATAAGCAGCGCCGCGGGGGCCGTCATGAAGGTGGCGGCCAGCAGGTACTCCAGCGGCGCCCCTAGGAGCGAGTAGCCCACGAGCGTGGATCCCGCAACGCTCGCGAGACCCCCGACCATGACGGTGAAGAGCTCCGAGTCGGTCATCCGCTCGATGTAGGGGCGGACGACAAGCGGGGCCTCCGTCGGCCCGAGGAAGATGTCGGCGGTCACCGAGAGCGACTCCGGCCTGCTGGTGCCCAGGAGCTTCTGGAGCGCCCCGCCCAGGATCTGGACGACCAACTGCAGGATGCCGAGGTAGTAGAGGACCGAGGTCAGCGAGGCGAAGAAGATGATGATCGGGAGCACCTGGAAGGCGAAGATTACGCCGTCCTCGGGCAAGGCGGATCCAAAGAGGAACTCTATGCCGGCGTTGGAGGAATCTATGACCGCCTGTACGCCGTCCGTGAGCACCCGCAGCGCCCTCTGCCCGAGGTCCCAGTAAAGGACGGCAAGAGCGAAGAGGATCTGGATTACGAGCGCGCCTACGACCGCCCGCGGGCTTATGGCCCGCCTGTTCGTGGAGAGCAAGAACGCGATGGCGAGCAGAACGAGCATGCCGCCGATGCCCCACAAGACCTGCATCTCCCTACCCCCTTGGATCCCTTTTTGCGTCCTGGAGCGTATTGCGTGTCCCCGGGGGAACATTCTGGCAGGACCGGGCGCACCCGGCCACCCGCTCTGCGGTAGAGTGACTGCCGGAGTACGAGAGAGAGGACGCCTTGACCGAACCCCGGGTGCGCGAAGCGACGACCGATGACGCGGATCGCGTCCACGCCCTTGCCGGCGAGCTCGCCGGCACGGTTGGCGATTCGCCGCCCTCCCGGCAGGTCGTCGGGCGACAGCTACGGCAGCTCCTTGAGGAGCCGCGCGCCGCGGTCCTCGTCGCGGAGGACCGTGAGGGCGTCGTCATCGGGGCTGTCAGCCTCTGGATCAAACCCGACCTCGCCCACGGCGACGTCGCCGTCGAGGTGCCGATGCTCGTGGTCTCAGAGGACCGCCGCAGGGAAGGCGTGGGCAGGCTCCTGATAGAGGAGGTCAGGCGACTGGCAGCCGAGAACGACGCCGGCGTCATCGAGCTCGTCGCCACCACCCGAAACCGCCAGGCGCGCGAGTTCTACAGCTCCCTTGGCTTTGTCGAGACGAACAACGTGACCCTCGAGTTCGTCGGCGACGTCCACAACCCACCCGACGCCGACGAAGGCTGAGAGCGAAACGGAGTGGTAGGTACAAACCTCGCCATGAACTCTGCGACGCATGGCGGGACTAACGGTGGCGGGAGCCGGCGACGAAGCGCTTTGGCCGACCCGCGCGTGGTCTTTGGGGGTGCGAAACCGCTGTCTTCGCGGATAATGGGGCCATGGCGAGGCTCGCGGTCATGTACTGCGAGTACCCCGCTGGCGGGCGGTTGGGGGTCTACGGCGAGGAGTTCGCGGGCGTCCGCTCCCACGGGGACCTGGCGGGGCCGCATTGCAGAAGGAAGGAGAGCCCGATGTCGAGCCTCAGGGTGGACCTCATCACCGACCATCGTCCGTCGCTCCGGCCCGACGGTCTGAAGACGTGCTGATCTACTCGATGAGCGTCTCGGTGGACGGCTTCATCGCCGACCGCGAGGGCGCGTTCGAGTGGGGGGCCCCGAGCGAGGAGCTGTTTCGATTCCACCTCGCGCTGGTGGGCGACCTCGGCGCGTATCTGTGCGGCCGCAGGCTCTACCAGACGATGCTGGTGTGGGAGACGGACCCGTCGTTGCGCGAGAACGCGCTCGGAGCCGCGTTCGCAGATGTCTGGTGCGCGATCCCGAAAATCGTCTTCAGCCGTACGCTCGACGGCGTCCAAGGCAACGCCCGGCTCGCCGAGGCGTCACTGGCCGAGGAGATCGCCGCGGCGCTCGACGCGACCGACAAGGCCGTCTCGGTCGGCGGCGCC
The DNA here is from genome assembly GCA_963800975.1 of uncultured Rubrobacteraceae bacterium. Classification (GTDB taxonomy): domain Bacteria; phylum Actinomycetota; class Rubrobacteria; order Rubrobacterales; family Rubrobacteraceae; genus JALYGY01. Next base: position 491,139 of record CAWDDB010000013.1, read on the forward strand.
GGCCTGGCCGCGCAGGCGTTCGAGCTCGGCCTCGTCGACGAGCTGCGCATGTTCCGCTATCCGGTCGTCATCGGTGGCGGCACGCCGTTCCTGCCACCGGTCACCGAAGACGTCCCGCTCGACCTGATCGAGACCAGGACGTTCGGCTCGCGCGTGATCTACGAGCGCTACCGACGCGTCCGCGATGACTCGGACTGACACCTCCAACGGCGCGCTCAACCGATCGGCCAGCCTGGGTCCCGCCATGCGTCCCACATATTACGGCGAGGTTTGGTAGGTACGCTTCGTTTTCTCGTTCGGGCGTAGGGAGAATCCTCTTGCGACTTCCCACTCCCGAACAACACAGGGATTCTTTCTAGAGCAGGGTTCCGCTTGCATATGCCGCTAGCAGGAGAAGGCCGGTGACGATCGTGGACGCCAGCGCCGCCCTTGTGGACCCGATCTCCCGTACCACGGCGAGACCAACCCCGACCAGGACCGCCCCGGCGTAAGCCGCCGCGACCCAGCGCACCGCCGGCACGGCCGAGAGCGGCAGGTAGAACCCGAACGGGTAGGCGACCGTCCGCCACGTCACGAGATACCCGTACCGGCCCCCGAGGGAGGCCAGGTGGAACAGCCCGGCGACGGGGAAGGAGAGCAGCAACGGCGCCACGAGGGCGACGAGCGCCGCGTAGAACCCCCCGGTGAGGTACCACAAGATCGCTGTCGGGAGCCCCGAGAAGGCCAGGAATAATCCAGGCGCTCGCACGTCGCTGACCCTGGGCAATACCTCGAAGAAGCGGACCGGGTGCGAGAGCAGACCGCCCAGCACCCGCAGGTAGCTCGAAAACGGACGCGAGACGTCCCAATCACTGGCGCCGCCCCGGATCGTGTCCCCCGTGTAACCCCGCTTGGCCACGACGCCGAGTATACCCACACAAGGGCCCCAGCCACGACTTGACAAAATGCCACGACCAGATAACATACATACTGTATGTATGTAAATGACAACGAAGAGAGGCGGAGCACTCAGGCGGAGCGGCGGGCCGCGACGCGGCGGGCGCTGATGGACGCTGCGCGGGGTCTGTTCGCGGAGCGGGGCTACCACGAGGTTGCGGCTGAGGAGATTGTAAGCCGGGCCGGGGTGACGCGAGGGGCGATGTACCACCACTTCGAGGACAAGCGGGGCCTCTTTCGCGCGGTCGTCGAGGAGATCGAGGCCGAGATAGACGAGGTGGTCGCGGAGGCGGCGTGGGGGGCAATGCGGGAGAGTGGGGATCCGCTCGAGGCCTGGGAGGTCGGATTCTACGCGGCTCTGGACTTCTATTCCCGGCCCGACGTGAGACGGATTCAGCTCGTGGACAGCCCGGCGGTCCTGAGCTGGGAGGAGTGGCGGGAGATAGACGAAGCCCACGCCATAGCCCAGATAGAGGTCGGGCTCGAGATGCTGATGCAGGACGGCGCAATCGAGAGGCGGCCGGTAGGGCCGCTGGCGCACCTCCTGCACGGGGCTACCACGCAGGGTGCCATGTACGTGGCCTTTGCCGAGGATCGGGAGAAGGCGAGAGACGAGATAGGCCAGGCCCTGCGGCTGCTGCTGCAGGGCCTGTAGTCCGTTCGAAAGGAGAGGACGATGGAAAACTTGCTATTGGAGAACAAGTGGCTGTTCCTGATCGGGGCCGAGGTCTCGTTCTGGGTGCTCTCGGGCGCCTTCCTGGTGCTGCGATACTGGTTCGGGTCGGACCGGGGAAGCCTGGTGCTGCTTGGGCTCATCGTCCTCGACAACCTGTTCATCCTGGCCCTCGGCGTCCTGGATTACCTGAGCACGGGCGAGTTCGCCGTGTATCAGATCGCCATCGCGGGGGTCCTGATCTACGGCCTCACCTTCGGGAAGCGGGACATGAAGCGACTCGACGCCTACCTCAAGCAGCGGATCACGCGTTTGAAGGGGCGGCCGCTTTCCAAAGTACCGGCCTCGCGACGCGAGTGCGAGCAGTAGGGTTCTGAAGGACCTCGTGGACCGCACCGGCGACCGGCCCAACCTGTTCTGGCACTTCCCGATCGTGCTCGGCAGCATCGTCCTGGTCGCCGCCTCCATGGTGCGCGGGAGCGCGGGCTGGCGCAAACGCGACCCCGATCCTTCGAACGTGACGGTCCAGCCGGCGTGACCTGATGAGCCGGGTCGACGCGGATCGCCGCTCGGACCGGGTCTTCTGGTCCGCGGCGCTGGCGAGCGCGCCGGTCGAGTTCCTCGACTTTCTGCTGCCGCTGTGGGCCGCCTCGCAGCTCGGCGCGACGCCGTGGCAGGTCGGTCTGATCGTCTCCGTCGAGGCGGCCCTTTCGCTCTGCGTCCGCCCGATAGCCGGGATGCTCTCCGACCGCTTCGACCGAAGCAGGGTGGCGGCAGGAGGGGCCGCGCTGTACGCGGTCTCGTTCCTCGGGTACGCGGCGGCCACGGGGATCTGGATGGCCTTTGCCGCGGCGTCGCTGCAGGGCGTGGCCGGGGCGCTGTTCGGGGTCGCGATCAGCTCGAAGGTCAGCGAGGGTGAGGGAGGGACCAGGGCCTACGGAAAACTCCTCTCGTGGGAGAGCTCGGGGGCCCTTGTCGGGTTCGTTGTCGGGTTCGTTATGCTGCAGCCGTTCGGGTACCGGGGCGTATTCGTCCTCGGGGCCGGGGCGTGCGTACTCGCGGCTATTTTTCTCCTGCTCGGACGCGCTCGGGACACGAGAACAGTCGCGGACTCGTCTCCGGGGATGCGGGATCTGTGGGGGACGTTCTGGCAGTTGCTAGCCGTCATCTGCGTCACCGCCACCGCCGAGGCAGGCGTCGGCCTGCTCCTGTTGCTGCACCTGCAGCAGGGCTTCGGTTTCTCCGTCTACCAGGTGGCGTACGTCTTCCTGCCGGGCGCGTTGATGTTCGTGATCCTGCCGGAGTACGCCCATGTGATCACGGACCGGCTTGGCCGCTACAGGACCATGACCGTCTCCCTGCTCGCCAGCGCGGGGCTGGCATTCTCGCTCTCCTTCGCGCCCGGCCCCGTGACGATAGCCGTGCTCTGGGCGCTGTGGGCGGCGTGCCTGGCATCCGCTATACCGGTCGAGCAGGGGACCGTCGCCGAGGCGGCCGGCGGGAGCGTGGGCCGAGGGATGGGCCTCTACGAGAGCGCCGTCCTGATCGGGCTGGCCATCGGCCCCGTCGTGTTCGGCGCGCTGTACGGCTCCGGCGGGTGGCAGGCTGCCTGCCTCGTCATGTCCGTCGTGATGGTGGCAGGTGCTGTGGCGGTCCCGCACGCCTTGCGGAGCCTCGGCCTCCCCGACCGCCCGTCGGTCCCCGATCGAGCGTATCCTTCCTTCCCTCGTAACGAAAGGAAGCGTTGAGCGAACCCGCTCCGCCTGGCGCGAAGCGCATCCAGCTCCTCGACGTCCTGCGCGGGGTCGCCATCTTCGGGACGCTCGGGACGAACATCTGGCTTTTTGCGGCGGTCGGGGATCCGGGGGCCTCGACATTCTTCGGTGGTGGTTTGCCGTGGTGGTCCTCTCTCGACGGCTTTCTCACGACGCTCACGCTCTTCTTTACGAACGGAAAGTTCCTGGGGTTGCTGACGATCCTGTTCGGCGTCGGGATAGAGATCCAGTACCAGTCAGCCAGGCGGCGCGGCTTGCCGTGGCTCACCCGCTACCTGTGGCGTTCCGCGCTGCTCCTCGTCGAAGGGCTCCTCCACTACCTGCTCGTATTCGAGTTCGACATCTTGATGGGCTACGCGGTTGCCGCCTTTGTCGTGGCTTTCCTCGTCGGGAGGAGCGAGCGGACCATCAGTCGCGCCATGTGGATCTCGGGCGGGCTGCACCTGCTGCTCGCCGGCGGGCTCTCGGTCTTGGTAGGGGCTCTGATCCTGCTCGACCCGCAGCTCTACGCGACGACCAGCATCTTTACCGAGGAGGCGGCCAGGGTTTACACCTCTGGATCGTGGTGGGACCAGGTTCTCTACCGCCTGAACAACATGCCCATCTACCGCGCGGAGCCGATCTTCATCATCCCTATGAACGTCTTTCTCTTTCTCCTCGGTATCCGTCTGATGCGCCTGGGCGCCTTCGCCCAGGACGAGAGGGGCCGCCACATCCGGCGCAAGATGCTGCGCCTCGGCCTGATCCTCGGTGTACCGCTCAACCTGCTGTTCTTCGTGCCGGGCGGGCTCTTCGAGCTACCGGTGCGCTACCTGTTCGCCCCGATACTATCTATCGGCTACGCGGGCCTGGTCGCGCTCGCGATGGAGAGGGACATTCTGCCCTGGATCTCGGACCGCTTGTCGGAGGTCGGGAAGATGGCCCTGAGCTGCTACGTGCTACAGAACGTCCTGGCCTCGGTGGTCTTCTACGGCTGGGGCTTCGGCCTCACGGGCAAGACCGGCGCTCCGGCCACGCTCGCCGTGCTCTTTGGCATCTGCGCAACCCTCGCGCTCTTCTCGCACCTGTGGCTGCGGCGCTTCCGGTCGGGGCCGCTCGAGGGCGTCTGGAGGTGGTTGTCTCTCTTGCCCTTTCGAAAGGCTAGACAGGAGGGTTAGTCGATCTATCCATCCTCCCGTCCAAGACCTGGTTCTCGAGCGAACAATCATCTGCGCGCGGTCTTGCCGAGGTGGGGCTTCGTGGCGATCTCCCCGCAACCGGACCCCGAACCTCGAAACGATCTGAAACGGCCCCGAAACAATACACATCAGGAGGTGTCCCGTCGAGAGCTACGGGGAAGCCGCGCGTATGTACTTCAACTGCCGGCGCGCAGGGATAACCATCCGGAGCGCCACGGACTGCCTCATCGCCCGCATCGCCATCGAGCACGAGTTGATCCTGCTCCACGACGATCGCGATTTCGAGAGCATGGCGGAGGTCGTCCCCGAGCTCGAGCTCGCTTGAGCCAAACGCGGACTTTAGATCACCGGTAAAGCCTGCCGGATAATCATATATAATCTGGGCGGATCAAATCCCAGAAAAAGAGGTTCGCGAATACATGCCAGAGAACAACGCTTTCGAGTCGCAGACGAAGCTCGACACCAACACCGGGGAAGTAACGATCTATGGCCTGAAGAGGCTGGACGAGAAGGTGGAAGGGGACGTCTTCTCGCTGCCGTTCTCGATCCGGGTGATGCTCGAGTCGCTTCTTAGGAACTCGGGCGGCGAGTTCGTCACCGACGAGGACGTCGAGGCGCTCGCTTCCTGGCCAGGGTCGGTAGGCGACGAGCTGGCGTACCTGCCGGCGCGCGTGGTGATGCAGGACTTCACCGGGGTACCGGCGGTCGTGGACCTCGCGGCGATGCGGAGCGCGATGCGCGAGGTCGGGGGCGACCCGAAGAAGATCAACCCGCTGGTGCCGACCGACCTGGTTATCGACCACTCCGTGCAGGTCGACGCCTTCGGGTCGGCCGCTGCGCTCCAGTTCAACGCCGAGCGCGAGTTCGAGCGCAACCGGGAGCGCTACGAGTTCCTGAAGTGGGGCCAGCAGGCCTTCGACAACTTCACCGTGGTGCCGCCGGCGACCGGCATAATCCACCAGGTCAACCTCGAGTACCTGGCGCGCGTCGTCGAGGTCAAGGACGGCGTGGCGATGCCGGACACGCTGGTAGGCACCGACAGCCACACGACCATGATCAACGGCCTCGGCGTCCTGGGCTGGGGCGTCGGCGGCATCGAGGCCGAGGCCGTCACCCTGGGCCAGCCGTACTACATGCTCGTCCCCGAGGTCATAGGCTTCAAGCTGACCGGCGCGCTGCGCGAAGGCGTGACCGCAACCGACCTCGTCCTCACCGTGACCCAGATGCTCAGGGCCCACGGCGTCGTCGGAAAGTTCGTCGAGTTCTACGGCGACGGGCTGAGCAAGCTCTCGTTGCCCGACCGCGCCACCATCGCGAACATGGCGCCCGAGTACGGCGCGACCTGCTCGTTCTTCCCAGTAGACGCCGAGACCACGAAGTACCTGCGCGGCACGGGCCGCGACGAGGATCTCGTGGAGCTGGTCGAGACCTACTGCAAGGAGCAGGGCCTGTGGCGCACCGACGAGATGCCAGACCCGCGCTTCTCGGAGACGCTGGAGCTCGACATGGACACGGTCGAGCCGAGCCTCGCCGGCCCGCGCCGCCCGCAGGACCGGCTCGCCCTCGCCGACGTGAAGCCCGCCTTCCGGCAGGCGCTCGCCGACATGGTCGGCCCCGACCACCCGCTGCTGAAGAACGGGGATCCCTACGACGAGGCGGACGAGGAGTCGTTCCCGGCCAGCGACACCCCGAACCCGGACGTCCGCTCTCGCGGCGAGGGCCACTCCTCCGACGACACCGAGTCCTTCCCGGCGAGCGACACCCCCGCCGGGGCGGCCGACGCCACCAACGAGGGCGGGCCAGATCCCACCGCGGGCGGCGATCCCGACGGGGCGGAGCCCGAGGCCGTGCCTTCTGGCTCCGTCGCCGTAACGCTCGACGGCCAGGAGGCCGAGCTGCACCACGGCTCGGCCGTCATCGCGGCGATAACCAGCTGTACCAACACCTCGAACCCGTCGGTCATGATCGGGGCCGGCCTGCTCGCGAAGAAGGCGGTCGAGAAGGGCCTGAAGGTGCAGCCGCACGTCAAGACGAGCCTCGCGCCAGGCTCCAAGGTCGTCACCGAGTACCTGGAGACCTCGGGCCTCCTGGAATACCTGGAAAAGCTGCGGTTCGACGTCGTGGGCTACGGCTGCACGACGTGCATCGGCAACTCCGGCCCGCTGCCCGAGGAGATCTCCGAGGCGGTGAACGAGAACGACCTGGTGGTGGCCTCCGTCCTCTCCGGCAACCGCAACTTCGAGGGCCGCATAAACCCGGACGTGCGGGCCAACTACCTGGCCTCCCCACCGCTCGTCGTCGCCTACGCCCTGGCCGGGACGGTGGACGTGGACCTGGCCAACGACCCGCTCGGCTTCGGGGACGACGGCGAGCCGGTCTACCTGCAGGACGTCTGGCCCTCGCAGGACGAGGTGGCCAGGGAGATTGAGGGCGCCCTCGACCCGGAGATCTACAAGCGCCAGTACGCCGACGTCTACACCGGCAACGAGCAGTGGAACGAGGTGGACGTCCCCTCGGGCGACCTCTACGAGTGGGACCCCGACTCCACCTACATCCAGGAGCCCTCGTTTTTCAAGGACCTGAGCCCGGAGGCCGAGGATCTCGCAGATATCGAGGGCGCCCGCGTCCTCGTCAAGGTTGGCGACTCGGTCACGACCGACCACATCTCGCCGGCCGGCGCCATCCCCTCGAAGATGCCCGCCGGCAAGTACCTGATCGAGAAGGACGTTGATCCTCGAGACTTCAACTCCTACGGCTCCAGGCGCGGCAACCACGAGGTGATGGTGCGCGGCACCTTCGGCAACATCCGACTCAGGAACCAGCTCGTCGACAAGGAGGGTGGCTACACCCTGCACCTCCCCGACGGCGAGGAGACCACCATCTACGAGGCCTCCCTCGCGTACGCCGAGGAAGGCGTGCCCCTCGTCGTGCTGGCCGGCAAGGAGTACGGGTCCGGCTCCTCGCGCGACTGGGCCGCCAAGGGATCTTTCCTGCTCGGCGTCAGGGCCGTTATCGCGGAGAGCTTCGAGCGGATCCATCGCTCCAACCTGATCGGGATGGGCGTCTTGCCCCTGCAGTACGCGAGCGGAGAGAGCGCGGAGTCCCTCGGCCTCACCGGACACGAGACCTTCGACATAGCCGGCCTTGCCGACATCTCCCACGGAGCGGAGCTGACCGTCATGGCCACGGGCGACGACGGGGACGAGAAAGCGTTCGAGGTGAAGGCCCGCGTGGACTCGCCGGTCGAGGTCGAGTACCTGAGGAACGGCGGCATCCTGCAGACCGTCCTCAGGCAGCTCCTCAAGGAGGACTAGACAGCAGGGTGCCAAGGGCTGAGGTGGAATCGGCGATCAGGCTGCGGGAGGGCGGAGATCTTGAGTCGGCGGGGTCTCTGCTCTCCCGCTTTCTGGCGGAGGCTCCCGAGGACTCCGAGGCCAACTACCAGATGGCGTGGCTGTGCGATCTCCAAGGCCGCGAGCGGGAAGCCGTGCCCTACTACACCAGGGCCTTGGCCGGCAGCCTCTCCGACGAGGCGAGGAGCGGCGCGCTACTCGGTCTGGGCAGCACCCATCGGGCCCTGGGAGAGTACCCAGAAGCCGTCGAGGTTCTGCGCCAGGCGGTGTCCGAGTTCCCGGAAGACAGGGCCATGCAAGCGTTCCTGGCGATGTCGCTGTACAACGCCGGGGAGTCTCGGGAGGCGGTCGAGTTGCTGCTGAAGAACCTGGTGGAGACTACCTCCGACGCAAAGATAAAGTCCTACGCAAGAGCCTTGGTCTTCTACGCGGATAGGCTGGACGAGGTGTGGGACTGATGTCCGAGAAGGTTCCGTGCGTGTCCGGCCTGTTATAGCCGTCGCGTTCTTGGCCCTGGCGTCGACGGCCGTGCTGGCACCCTCCGACGCGCCCGCGGTCGGCGCGGGCGTTTGCGACAAGGTTGCCGCGCGCTGGGGCTCGGACGGCAACCCCGGTACCGCCGCGGCGCCTTTCGGGACCACCCGCAGGCTCGTGGGTTCGCTCTCGGCGGGGGAGACCGGCTGCCTGCGGGCCGGTACCTACATAGGGGGGACCGGGGGGTACGCGCTGGATGTCGATCGGGGTGGGGCGCCGGGGGCCCCGATCACCTTACGCAGCTACCCCGGTGAGCGCGCGAAGCTCCGGGGCATCGTTCACGTCCGAGGCGAGGCCGACTACGTAACGCTGACCAGGCTCGACATCGAAGGCACGGGGGAGGCGAACACGATCAAGGTCTACGCCTCCGGCTTCACCCTCTCGTTCAGCAACGTCGGTAACGCCTACCGGGGGTGGAGCTGCTTGATCCTGGGTAACAACACGGGAGGGGGGCAGGCGGTTCGTCCCGTGGTGCGCGGTAACGTCTTCGCCCGCTGCGGCGACCCCGCCCACGGCAACCAGGACCACGCCATCTACGCCGGCAACGTCGCCGGAGGCAAGGTCGTCGACAACATCTTCGTCAAGCCTTCGGCGTACGCGATCCAGTTCTACCCCAACGCCCAGGGCATGATTTTCGCCCACAACGTCGTGGACGGCGGTTCGCCCTCGATCCGGGGCGGCGTGGTCTTCGGCGGCGATGCCGAACACACATCCAACGGCAACCTGGTCGAGAAAAACATCATCTCTTACGCGCGCACCCACAACGTTGAGGCGTCGTGGGAGGATGCCGTCGGCACCGGCAACGTCGTCCGCCGCAACTGCCTCTGGGCCGGCGCCCAGGGAAACATCTCCCCCCAGGTAGGCTTCACGGCCACCGGCAACATCTCTGCTTCGCCACGCTTCGTCGATCGCGAGGGGCTCGACTACCGCCTGAAGCCAGGCGGTCGGTGCCTGCGCGTCGTTGGATACGATACCGCCGCCAAACTTCGCCCATGAGAACGGGCGCGCGTGGCGTGAACCCGGTTGGCCTGGTTCAATTAGAGTAGGAGGAACACATGCCTGACAAGGTCCTAGTAACCCGCGAGATCCCGGAAGCCGGCCTTCGAGTCCTGGAAGGTCTCGACACCACCGTTCTGCACGAGCGCCCGCCAACCCGCGATGAGTTGCTGGAGGCCGTGGCGGGCTCGGCCGGCGTCCTGGCCACGGCCACAGAGAAGATGGACGGCGAGGTAATGGACGCGGCGGGCGATGGCCTGAAGATCATCGCCAACATGGCCGTCGGCTACGACAACGTGGACGTGGAGGCCGCCAGCGAGAGGGGCGTCGTCGTCACCAACACGCCCGGCGTCCTGGACGAGACTACCGCTGACGTCGCGTTCATGCTCCTGCTCGCGGCGGCTCGGAGGCTGGGCGAGGGCGAGCGGATGCTCAGGGCCGGGGAGTGGGAGTGGTGGGGTCCGAAGCAGCTGAGGGGCGTCGACGTGTGGGCCAAGAAGCTGGGCGTCGTTGGCCTCGGACGCATAGGCCTCGCGGTCGCCCGCCGCGGCAGGGGCTTCGGGATGGAGATCCTCTACCACAACCGCTCCCGCAACCAGGAAGCGGAAGAGGAGCTCGAGGCTCGCTACGTTGACCTTGACGGGCTCCTCGGCGAGAGCGACTTCGTCTCCGTGCACACCCCGCTCACGGACGAAACGAGGCACCTGATCGGGGCTCGGGAGCTCGGCCTCATGCGGGAGACCGCCGTCCTCGTGAACACCTCGCGAGGCCCCGTGGTACACGAGGAGGCGCTGGCCGAAGCCCTCGCTGGTGGGAGTATCTTCGCCGCCGGTCTCGACGTGTACGAGGGGGAGCCCGAGGTTCACCCGAAGCTGCTCGAGCTCGAGAACGCCGTGTTAGCCCCGCACGTGGGCAGCGCCACGATCGAGACCCGCGACAGGATGGCGGCGCTGGCCGCAGAGAACCTCGTGGCCGTGCTGCGCGGCGAGGAACCCAGAACGCCCGTCAACGCTTAGGGTGGACGTGCCCGAAGCGGCGCGGGACCAGTGGGCCGAGTGTGCTGGATTTCGATGAGCGCGATCTGTTGGACCTGGCCGAAGAAGCGGGTTTCGGGGAGATCCACCTGCGCTACGAGGCAGACATCGTGCGGGGCACGACCTACTTCGAGATCACGGGCTGGGACGGGTTTCTCAAGTCGGCCGGGAACCCCAGGATACCGACCTTGGAGGAGGCTATGAACGAAGCTCTAACGCCACGAGAGACCGAATGCTTCACCGCCCATCTCCGACCGCTGGTGGAAAACTCCCAGAGAAAAGGGACCTCTGCCGTTGCGTACGTCTGGGCTAAGAAGGGAGGATCCTAGTTGGCCGCCGAGACCCGCGTCGCCATCGTTACCGGATCTGCCCGCGGCATCGGGCGGCGCGTCGCCTTGACCCTCGCGGAGCGCGGCTACGCGGTTGCGGCGAACGACCTCGATGCCCCTGAAGGAACGTTGGACGAGCTGGAGTGGATCGGCCGCGGGACGGTGTCCATCCCAGGCGACGTCGCCGACGAAGACGCCGTGCGCGAGATGGTCGGGACGGTGGTGGAGAGGTTCGGGCGGGTTGACGTGCTTGTGAACAACGCAGGCGTCAGCCAGATCTCGCCGGCCGAGCAGACCTCGCTCGCCGACTGGCGCCGCGTCCTCGAGGTGAACCTTACGGGGCCTTTCCTTATGTGCCGCGAGTTCGGGAAGGTGATGCTGGAGATGGCCTCGGGCAGCATCGTGAACATCAGCTCGGTCGCCGGGCTACTCGGCGTCGCGGACCGCGCCGCGTACAACGCCAGCAAGCACGGCCTCGTCGGCCTGACGCGCACCCTCGCCGCGGAGTGGGGCGGGCGCGGCATCAGGGTAAACGCCGTGTGCCCCGGCTGGGTCAAGACCGAGATGGACCTCGAGGACCAGGCGGGCGGCGGCTACGCCGACGAGGACATCGAGGGCCGCGTGCCGATGGGACGCTTCGCGAGGTCCGAGGACGTCGCGCGGGCCGTCGCGTTCCTGGCCGATTCCGAGGAGAGCTCCTTCGTCAACGGCCACACCCTCTCCGTCGACGGCGGGTGGTTCGGCGACGGAAGCTGGGAGAGCCTGAGGCGGCGCAAGCAGGGTCAGTAGCCGTTATCACGGGGAGCAAAGGGGCACTTCAAACTCCGCCGTAGGCACCGAACCCGCCGTCCACCGGCACGACGGCGCCTGTCACGAACCGCGCCGCCGGGGAGCACAGCCAGATCAGGGTCCCCACCAGCTCCTCCGGCTCGCCGAAACGCCGGGCCGGCGTATGCTCGATTATCTTCTCGCCCCGTTCGGTGAGGCTTCCGTCCTCGTTCACGAGCATGGCTCGGTTCTGTTCTCCGAGAAAGAACCCGGGGGCTATGGCGTTGACCCGCAGTCCGGCGCCGTGCTTGCCCGCGAGCTCCACCGCCATCCAGCGCGTGAAGTTCTCGACCGCGGCCTTGGCCACGGAATAGCCAACCACCCGCGTGAGCGGTTTCTGCGCCGCCATCGAGGAGATGTTGACGATGGATCCACGCGGCTCCGAGCCTCGGGCCATCGCCTCGCCGAACGCCTGGCTGGGGAGCACGGTCCCTAGCAGGTTCAGGTCGAAGACCCGGCGCAGGGCGTCCTCGTCCAGGCCGAAGATCTCCGCGTCTCCCGCGACCGTGGCCTCGGGAACGTTGCCCCCCGCGGCGTTGACCAGGATGTCCAGACGCCCCCAGCGGGAGAGCACCGCGTCGCGAGCGGCTTCTAGCTGTCCGCGGTCGAGAACGTCCGCGGGCAGGGCCAGCGCCTCCGTTCCCACGGCCTCTATCTCCTCGACGACCCAGGCGGCCCGCTCCCCGCGGCGACCCAGGATGCCCACCCTTGCGCCGGCGCGGGCGAGGCCGCGGGCCATCTCGCCGCCCAGGACGCCGGTCGCGCCCGTGACCACGGCGACCTCGTCCGAGAGATCGAAGAGGTTCTCGAGGTAGCCGTTCGGGCCGGTCATCGCGAGCTCCTAGCGGGTTGTCTTGTGAGGCGGTAGTTGAAGTCGTGGGCCATTACTGTGGCATCCTCCTCATCCTTAGCGGCGGTGGTTAGGTTGTCCGCCGCCGAGTCGCACGTCGGGCGACGCCACGCGTCGTGGCGGGGGCATGGAGGCTAGCGTTCGGAGCCTTCGCCGGCGACCCCCTGATCGCGCACCATCCGAAGGCCAGGGCGATGTTCGAGTAGCTCTTCGAGGCACGCTCCTCGTACCTGCCTCAGTTCGATTGATCCGGATCAGTCGGGGATGGAGATCTTTTCCAGGCCCTCCTCGGCCGGGGGGAATTGCGGGTCGATCGCCTGCAAGGTGTCGGCGATGGTGCGGGCGATGACCAGGTTTCTGTACCACTTCTTGTTGGCCGGGACGACGTACCACGGGGCGTGCTCGGTCGAGCACTCGCCGATCGCGTCCTCGAACGCGACCTGGTAGTCGTCCCACAGACGACGCTCCTTGATGTCGCCGGAGGAGAACTTCCAGCGCTTGTCGGGGTCATCGAGCCGGGACTGCAGACGCCGCTTCTGCTCGTCTTTGGAGATGTGCAGGTAGAACTTCAGGATGGTTATGCCGTTGAACACGAGGCCGCGCTCGAAGTCGTTTATCAGGGCGTAGCGCCCACGCCAGACCTCCTCGGGGACGAGATCCTTGACGCGCACTATGAGCACGTCCTCGTAGTGCGAGCGGTTGAAGATGCCGATGCGGCCCTTGGCCGGAGCGCTCTTGTGGTAACGCCAGAGGAAGTCGTGGTTGGCCTCCTCGGCGCTCGGGGTCTTGAACGAGGAGACCCTGCATCCCTGCGGGTTGACGCCGCTGAAGACGTGCTTGATGGTGCCGTCCTTGCCGCCCGTGTCCATGGCCTGCAGGACGATGAGGAGCCCGCGTTCGTTCTCGGCGTAGAGCCTGGCCTGCAGCTCGGCGATGCGCCGGCGCTGCTTTTCGAGTTCCTTCAACACGTCTTTCTTGCGCCGGTAGTGCTCGGTCTCGTTGGGGTCTATCTCCGCAAGCGAGAACCTGCTCCCCGGCTCCACCCTGTAGCGTGGGTAGTCCGGCGTCGGCGGCAGGTCCTTCACGACCACGCTCTCGGGCGCGGCGTGCTCCAACAGATCCTTCTTTGCGCTCAAAGCCACCTTCTCCTCTCCCTACTACTCTCAACACCGGTCCACGCGGGCGCCGGGTTCAGACCCCCGAACGGGCGCCTGGCCCGCTCCGGACGTGGACGGAACGCGCCATCGCCTCTCCCAGCGCGTGAACACCCCCGTCTTCGTCCTCGACCGTCACCACGGAGTCCAGGGCCCGCACCTCTCTTACCGTTAGCAACCGACCAGGCACCAGCCCGTGCTCGCCCAGGTAGTCGAGCATCGGTGCGCTGTCGTCGCTGACCTTGTGGATGCGGACCCGGTCCCCGGCCTTGGCCTCGCCCAGCGGAATGGAGTCGTCCGGCGCCAGTGTCCCATCCGCCGCCGGGATAGGGTCCCCGTGCGGGTCGCGATCCGGATGCCCCAGGAACTGCGCCAACCTCTCCGTGAACCCGTCAGAGACGGCGTGCTCGAGGCGCTCGGCTTCCTCGTGTACCTCCCGCCACGAGTAGCCGAGGTGCTCTAGCAGGAACGTCTCGATCAGGCGGTGCCGCCGCACCAGCCTCAACGCTTCCCTGCGCCCCCGCTGCGTGAGCGAAGCCCCCCTGTACCTCTCGTACTCGACGAGGCCCATCTCTTGCAATCGTACGAACATGTTCGTTACCGATGGCGGAGCTATCGATAGCCGCTCCGCGACGTCCTTGGTCGACGCCGCCCCAGATTCGGCAACCGACCATATCGCCTTCAAGTAATCCCCTACCGAAACCGACGGGGAACCGACCGCCGCAGACTCGCTCATCTCCGTACCCGGACGCTAGCCGAACAGACCTAGCATCAAGATACCAGAATCCTTGACAAAGGATAGGCTAACAAGCAAAATTAGTTTTAACTAATAACGAACGGCCCGCGGGCTGGATGAGAGGAGTCAGGGATGGACGAGGTCGAGAAGGTTTCGTTCTCGCGCCGAGACTTCCTGCGGGCGGCTGGAACGCTGGGGATCACGGGCGGGCTCCTGGGAACGCACGCCGGCCTGGCCCGTGGTCAGGATGGGGAGGGGCACGGCTCGCACTCGAACCGTGCCGAGCCAATGGCCGCCCACGGCGGGAACGGCACGGTTGGCGGCGTGGACACCTCGCGGTTCGACCCGAGCCGATTCTTGAGGGAGTTCTACTGGGGAGAGGAGCGGCGGGAGGGTGGCAGGATCGTCAGGGAGTACGAGCTGACGGCCGAGGAGGCCGAGATCGAGGTTGCGCCGGGCGTGACCTACCCGGCGTGGGCTTACAACGGGCAGGTGCCGGGGCCCACCCTGAGGGCGACGGAGGGTGACAGGCTAAGGGTCGTGTTCAAGAACCGGGATGCCCACCCGCACACGATCCACTTCCACGGGTTCCACCCGGCCGACATGGACGGGGTCTTCGAGCTCGTTGGGCCGGGGCAGGAGTTCGTCTACGAGTTCGACGCGGAGCCGTTCGGGTGCCACCTGTACCACTGCCACACTTCGCCCTTGAGGAAGCACATCGAGAAGGGGCTCTACGGGGCTTTCGTCATCGACCCGAGGGAGGGACGCCCGGAGGCCGACGAGCTCGTCATGGTCATGAACGGCTTCGACACCAACTTCGACGCCTCCAACGAGGTTTACGCCGTCAACACCGTGGCCTTCCACTACCAGAAGAACCCGATCAGGATAAGAAAAGACGAGCTCGTACGGGCTTACGTGGTCAACGTGCTCGAGTTCGACCTTGTGAACAGCTTCCACACGCACGCCAACTTCTTCGACTACTACCCGACAGGCACGAGGCTCGAGCCCTCCGAGTTCACCGACACCAAGATGTTCGGCCAGGGGGAGCGCGGGATCATGGAGTTCCGCTACCGGTTCCCCGGCAAGTTCATGTTCCACGCCCACGTCAGCGAGTTCGCCGAGCTCGGCTGGATGGGCCTCTTCGACGTGGTGGAGGAGTAGGAGATGGGGAAGGATGGGCGCGGCGCGGGCTGGGTTCTGCTCGGGCTCGTGCCGCTGTTGGGCCTGGGGGTACTGCTGGCCTTTATCGTGCTCAACGGGGCCGGGGTGAGCCGGGAAGACGCCCCGCCGGTAGAAGACCTCAGCGTGCAGCGCGTGGCCTTGCCGACGCAGAACGAGTTCGTGCTCAGCGTCCGCAACGGCGGGACCGAGCCCGTGACGCTCGCTCAGGTGGTTGTGAACGACGCTATCTGGGACTTCGAGGCCGAGCCGGGGAACGAGATCCCACGCCTCGGCTCCGCGACGGTGACCATACCCTACTCGTGGGTCGAGGGAGAGGCGTACGAGATAGTCCTCATCACGAGCACCGGCACGACGTTCGCCGCCGAGGTGCCGGTGGCCGTCCTCACGCCGCAGCTCTCCGGCGAGACGTTCTGGCGCTACGGGCTTATCGGTATCTACGTCGGCGTGATACCGGTGGCCCTCGGGCTGTTGTGGTACCCGTTCTTGAGGCGGCTCGGCTCCGCGGGGATGAACTTCGTGCTTGCGCTGACGGTCGGGCTGCTGGCCTTCCTCGTCGTTGATACGCTGGAGGAGGCGTTTGAGGTGGCCGTGGAGCTGCCCGGTGCCTTTTCCGGCATTCCGCTCGTGATCATGCTGACCCTGCTCACGCTGCTCGGGCTGCTTGCGACGGAACGGTTGTTACG
This sequence comes from uncultured Rubrobacteraceae bacterium, assembly GCA_963800975.1. Taxonomy (GTDB): domain Bacteria; phylum Actinomycetota; class Rubrobacteria; order Rubrobacterales; family Rubrobacteraceae; genus JALYGY01. Next base: position 507,380 of record CAWDDB010000013.1, read on the forward strand.
GTGGGGACGCGAGGAGTCGAGCAGGCTCGCCACCTCCTATCGGATTGCGCTGGGGATAGGGCTGCACAACCTCGGGGAGGGGCTCGCCATCGGGGCGGCTTTCGCCCTCGGGGAGACGGCGCTCGGGGTCTTCCTGGTCGTCGGCTTCACGTTGCACAACATCACGGAAGGGGTCGGCATCGCCGCGCCTATCCTGAGGGAGAAACCGCGGCTCGCGCACTTCCTGTGGCTCGCGGTGCTCGGCGGGGGTCCTGCCATCCTGGGGACCTGGGTCGGGGGCTTCGCCTTCTCCAACCTGCTGGCCGCCGTGTTCCTGGCGGTCGGGGCTGGGGCGATCCTCCAGGTCGTCTACGAGGTCACGCGGCTCCTTCTAAAGGACTCGGCCCGGTCCAAGACCCCGGCCCTCTCCGCTCCGAACCTGGCGGGGCTCCTGGTAGGGGTGACCATAATGTACGCGACGGCGTTGCTGGTCTGAGGTGTGGGCGTGAGAGACGAACGGGCCTTCAGGGCGGCCGTCGCGGCGCTGCTGGTCTCTGCCCTGACCATCTCCACCTACCACCGCCACAGGGCCGAAAGAGCGAGCGAAGAGAAGATCTCCGCCCTGAAAGAAGAGGGTTTGCCTATCGCCATCGGGCTACGGTCTAGCGGGCTGGCGTTGTTCGTCTCGGTGATAGCGTACGTCGTAAACCCGCGCTGGATGGGGTGGTCGAGGTTGGATCTCCCGCCCTCGGTGCGGTGGGCTGGGGCAGGTCTCGGGGCGGCGTGCCTCCCGCTTGCCTACTGGGTCCTGTCAAGCCTCGGCAAGAACATAACCCCGACGGTCGCAACGAGAGATGACCACGAGCTCGTGATCGACGGTCCCTACCGCTGGGTGAGGCATCCCCTTTACTCGGTGGGAACCGCATTCTTCGTCTCCCTGAGCCTGCTGGCGGCGAACTGGTTCATGGCCTTGGCGAGCCTCGTGGCGCTGGTCATGCTGGTCGTCCGTTTGCCCGAAGAAGAGGCGAGGCTGCAACAGAAGTTCGGCGAGAGGTACCGCTCCTACAGGGAGCACACCGGACGTCTGGTGCCACGTCTGCGGCGTTAAGGCCGCCTTTCAGAAAGACCCGTGTCGTGTTATCAATGGGACCTTGCGTGACATTGGTCCAACAATAACCGGAGAAGGGGCGCTTTGATCGAGGCATTCGCGGGATTGTCGCCTGTCCTGCAAGCGCTTCTCGCCACGTTGTTCACGTGGGGGATGACGGCGGCCGGGGCTGCGTTGGTGTTCGGGACGAAGAACGTTCCACGCAAGCTGCTGGACGCGATGCTCGGGTTCGCGGCGGGGGTCATGATCGCTGCCAGCTTCTGGTCTCTGCTCGCGCCTGCCATAGAGCTCTCGGCGGGAGGGCCGCTCCCAGAATGGGTGCCGCCGGTTATCGGGTTCCTGGCCGGCGGCGTGTTCTTGCGGCTGCTGGACCGGCTCCTCCCGCACCTGCACCCCGGGATGAAGATGTCCGAGGCCGAGGGCATCAGCACAAGCTGGCGCCGCAGCGTGCTCCTGGTCTCGGCCATAACCCTGCACAACATCCCGGAAGGCCTCGCGGTGGGCGTGACCTTCGGGGCGGTCGGGCTCGGGATCGCCGAGGGCGTCCCCGAGGCGACCCTCGGCGCGGCCATAGCCCTGGCCATAGGCATCGGGCTGCAGAACTTCCCCGAGGGCACGGCGGTGGCCATGCCCCTCAGGCGCGAGGGGCTCTCGCGCGGCAAGAGCTTCTTCTACGGTCAGCTCTCGGGCGTGGTCGAGCCGGTCGCCGGGGTCGTCGGGGCGGCGGCCGTGGTCCTGGCGGCGCCCATCCTGCCCTACGCCCTCGCCTTCGCCGCGGGCGCTATGATCTTCGTCGTCGCCGAGGAACTCATCCCCGAGGCCAAGCGCGGTAGCCCCGACGTCGCGGCCCTCTCGCTCATGGTCGGCTTCGCTGTGATGATGACGCTCGACGTGGCGCTAGGCTGACTCGACGGCTGTATACTGCCGCAGGCGAAGTCGAGGTAGGGGACGAACGAGGATAACTGATTGCTGATGGCCGACCGCTCCAGTGCGCTCGCTGTCTGGGCCTGGGTACTCTACGACTTCGCCAACACCGTCTTCTCGGTGAGCATCCTGACGCTGTACTTCCCGGCCTGGGTGGAGGAGCAGGTCGGGCCCGCGAGCGGCTGGCTCTTCAACTCGGCAACGGCGTTGTCGGCGTTGCTGGTATTCGTCACGGCGCCTGTGCTGGGGGCGATGGCCGACCTCAGGCAGCGCAGGGTGCCTTACCTGGTGGCGTTTACCGTGATCTCCGTTCTCCTCACGGCGGGGCTCGACGTCGCGGGGGGTGTGGTCGTGGGGATCGCGCTCTTCGTGGCGGCGGATCTCGCCTACCAGTCGGCCATCGTCTTCTACAACGCGCTCTTGCCAGCGGTCGCGGCGGGGCGGGGGGTAGGCGCGATCAGCGGTTACGGCACCGCGGCCGGGTACGTCGGCGCCATACTCGCCCTCGTCGTCCTGACCTCTTTCGTCTCCGGGGCCGAGACCGTGAGTGCCGTGCTCGGTCCGCTCGGCGGCTGGATGGAGGCGGGCGGGGAGCCGAACTCGAACGCCTTCTTGCCGACGGCCGTCATCTACCTCCTGTTCAGCCTGCCGGCCTTCTTCCTGGTGCCCGACCCCAGGGTGCGGGCGCCGCGCCCGGTCTCGCTCGGCGCTGCCTACAGGGACGTCGTCTCGACCGTGAGGAACCTGCGCGCTTACTGGGGCGTAGGGGTCTTTATCCTGGCGACGGTGCTGTACATGGACGCGGCCAATACCACGGTCTCCAACATGGCGCTGTACGGCCGGGTCGTCTTCGACATGGACGGCACGCAGGTGAGGAACCTCCTTCTCTTCTCGACCGTCTTCGCCGTCGTGGGTTCCGCCGCCTCGGGGTTCGCCACGGACAGGGTCGGCCCGAAGAAGACATTGCTTGCCGTGCTCGCGCTGTGGCTCGTGGCCATCGTGCTCGCCGCCGCGGCGGTCGCCCAGTGGATGCTCTTTCTCGCGGGTCCGCTGGTTGGTGTTGCGCTCGGGGGGACGTGGACAGCCAGCCGCGTCATGCTCGTGGCACTCTCGCCGCCCGAGAAGCTCGGCGAGTTCTTCGGGCTCTACTCGCTCGCGGGGAAGGCCTCGGCGGTGGCCGGGCCGGCGCTCGTCGCGATCCTGCTCTTCGCGTTCGGTGCGGGCGCGACGGCCTACAGGGTCTCCGTGGGCTCGCTGGCCGTCATCATGGCCCTCGGCTTCTACTTTTTGTGGCGGGTTCCCGACGTCCGTCCCGAGAGAACCGTGGAGGAGTTCGCGCCGGAGGCGCGGGCCAGTTGAGGGGGAGGTCTGTGGCATGAGCGAGACGGCGGGGGATCGGGCGCGGCTTGTAGCGCTGCGCGGTCGGGTGGTCACGGACTACGAGGTGTGGCCCGAGGGGACCGTCCTGTTCGAGGGCGGGTCCATAGCCGAGGTCGGCCCGGACGATTCGCTGGCGAACGAGGCCGACGAGGTGCGCGAGCACCCCGACTCCCTGCTCGTGCCCGGCTTCGTGGACCTGCAGGTCAACGGCGCTTTCGGCGTGGATGTGGCCACAGAACCCAACCGGGTACTGGAGCTCTCCGGCGCCCTGCTTTCGACGGGCTCCACCTCGTATCTGCCGACCGTCATCTCGTCCCCAAGCGGCCTCTACGACGAGGTACTGCCGGCGCTCGGCGCGGGAGGACCCACCTCGGGCGCCGAGGTGCTCGGGGTGCACCTGGAGGGGCCGTTCATAAACGTCGAGAAGCGGGGGGCGCACGCCGCCGGCCACGTGGTCCCCCCGGACAGGGGCATGCTGGCCCGCCTGCTAGATCTTGGACCCGTGCGGATGGTTACCTTAGCCCCCGAGCTGGAGGGCGCCGCCGGGCTCGCGGAGCTCGCCGCGAGCCGCGGGGCGGTCGTCTGCGCCGGCCACTCGGGCGCCCGGTTCGAGGTGGCCTACGAGGCGCTCGACTCGAGCGTCTCGGGCGTCACGCACCTCTTCAACGCCATGAGCTCGCTGCACCACCGCGAGCCCGGCCTGCCAGGGGCAGCTTTCGCCCACCCGAGGGCCGTGTGCGGCCTGATCGCGGACGGCCTTCACGTCCACCCCGAGATGGTGTCCCTCGCCTTTCGCATGCTCGGGCCCGACCGCGTATGCCTCGTCACCGACGCCATAGCCGCCGCGGGAATGGGGGACGGCGAGTACCGGCTCGCGACCAGGACCGTCTACCTGGACGGAGGCGTCCCGACCCTCGGGAGCGGCGCGATCGCGGGCAGCGTCCTCACCATGGGTGAAGCGTTCCGCAACGTACTGGCGTTTACGGGCTGCACGCTTCCCGAGGCGGCCCGCATGGCCTCCACGACCCCGGCCCGTCTCGTCGGGGAGGGGAGGCGCAAGGGCCGCCTCAGCCCCGGGTACGACGCCGACGTCGCGGTGCTCGGCTCCGATCTCTCGGTAGAGGCCGTCTGGAGGGGCGGGGACCTGGCCTACGAAAAGGAGGGCGAAGAGCGATGAGGGAGACGATTGGCGGCGTGACCGTGGAGTGCGTGCGGGGGGACATAACGGCGCAGGACGACGTCGAGGCGATCGTCAACGCGGCGAACGCCCAGCTGCTGAGCGGCGGGGGGGTGGCGGGCGCGATCCACCGCGCCGCCGGTCCAGGGCTCGAACGGGAGGCGATGGCTCTCGCACCAATAAGCCCTGGCCAGGCCGTTATCACGGGCGGCCACGACCTGCCGAACCGCTACGTGATCCACACCCTCGGTCCGGTCTACGGACAGGACCATCCAGAGGCGGAGCTGCTGGCCGACTGCTACCGCAACTCGCTCGCGCTCGCAGACGAGGAGGGCATAGACTCCGTCGCCTTCCCGGCCATCTCGACCGGCATCTTCGGCTACCCCGTGAGTGACGCCGCGAGGGTGGCGCTCGGAACGGTGGCCGAGACGGCAGAGGACCTGAGAAACGTACGACTGGTACGGTTCGTGCTGTTCGACGAGTCGGACCTGGAGGTGCACGAGGAGGCTCTCTCGGAGATCTCCGGAGGCGGCGAAGCCGGAGCTTAGAAGCCCCGGCCTCGAAAAATCTGGCCCGGCGACTTTGGAGGGGGAACTCACAAAGATTTCTCACTCTGTGGGTCACCGGGCCTGTGCCTGGAGCATACCCGAGAGATCGGGTTCTAAACGTCCCCGACCGCCCGAACCGGCGCCGGCGATGGCCGGACCAGCCTGAACGGGTAGGACCAAAGTCGCAATAGCAAGAATGGTCCTATGGCCGATGCTTCCGCCCGCGGGTTCGGCTTTATTTGCTGGCAAGTGGACACGAGACCGTAGGAGGCCAGCATGCACGTCCAGATCATCAACTTCCGCCTGGAGGGTATCGACGAGGAAGCGTATCGCAAGCAGGCCGAGGCAATAGCCCCGGCGTTCGCCGAGATGTCGGGTCTCGTCTCGAAGACCTGGTTGGCGAACAGGGAGGCCAACACCTACGGCGGCATGTACGTCTGGCGAGACCGCGAAGCGATGGAGCGCTACGCGGCGTCGGAGATCTTCCGGGGTATGGCTGCCAACTCGCACTTCGTGGACGTCAGCGTGAAGGATTTCGCCGTGCTCGAAGCCCCGACGCGGGTGACGCGCGGGAACGCAGAGGTCGCCGTCTAGTATCGGCAGAGAAACGCAACGCGCTTCGCGGAGGGATCCGGCTCGGGGTCCCTCCAGCGGTTCTTGGCTAGTCCCAACGGCTGACCTTCCGGACGTAGGTCGGGTCTGAAAGTGGCGGGGGGCGCCGAGCTCCGCGGTCGGCTATTCTGTATCCGGCGCGTAACCGGGATGCCGAGTTTCTCTCTGGCCCCCACGGAAGAAGGGAATACTGGATGAGGAAGACCTTGTTGGTGCTTGCTTCGATGGCCGTGGCGGTCGCACTGGCCTGCGGGGCGGCGCTGGCGGTGACCCCTGCCGCTCCAGGAGAGGAAGCCGCCGCGACCGCCGAGAGCCGGGATGCGGCGCTCGACAGGGCGCTCGAGGATCTCGTCGCGAAGCGCGGCGGACCGCCGGGGGTCATCGCCGTCGTGCAGCGAAACGAGGATCTCGAGGTCCACACAGCCGGGGTGGCCGACCTCGAAACGGGGAGACCCATGCGCATCGACGACCGCATGCGCATAGCCAGCGCAGCCAAGGCCTTCAGCGGGGCCACTTCGCTCTCGCTGGTGAGCAAGGGTGCCCTTTCGCTCAACGACACCATAGGCGAGAGGCTGCCGGAGCTGCCCGACTCCTGGTCCGAGGTTACCCTGCGGCAGCTGCTCAACCACACCAGCGGGCTGGCGGATTTCTCCCAGGAGCCCGCCTTCCGGGACGCGGTCGAGGCGAGCCCGACAAAGGCTCCGCCTCCGGAGAAGTTACTCTCCTACGTTAAGAACAAGCCTCCCAAGCCCGCGCCCGGCACCAGATACCACTACTCCAACACCGACAACATCGTCGTCGCCCTGATGGTCGAATCGGCCACGGGCAGGAGCTACGAGGGCCAGCTGCAGGAGCAAGTGTTCGGGCCCCTCGGCCTCACCAAGACCGTCCTGCCGCGCGGCACCAACCTGGTGCCGCCCTTTATCCACGGCTACGACAACTCCGTCCCGCCGCCACCCCCGGAGGACTTCAGCAAGCTCCTCGCCGGGGGCTGGAGCTGGGCCTCGGGCGGCATAGTCTCGACTCCGGCCGACCTCAACACCTTCATCCGCGCGTACGCCGGAGGCAAGCTTTTCGACCGACGCACGCGGGCGGCTCAGCGCCAGGTTATCGAGGGTGGCAGGTCCGAGCCGCCGGGCCCGGGAGTCAACTCGGCCGGCCTGGCCCTCTTCCGCTACGAGACCGGGTGCGGGACGGTGTGGGGGCACACCGGCAACATCCCGGGCTACACCCAGTTCATGGCGGCCAACGCGAGCGGGCGGCGCTCGGTGACGGTCTCGATCAACTCACAGAACATCCCAGGGTTCGGCGCGCCAGGCGTATTCGAGGCATTGCGCCTCGCCGAGGGCCGCGCCGTGTGCGCAGCCCTGGCCGGCCAGTAACTTAACGCTCCTCAGATAACGGGGACCGGGCGTACGTGCCCCGGTCCCCGTTCACGCTGTTGGCGGGCAAGGGGTTGTGGGCGATGTCCAGAGGTGTCCCGGTTCGGTTCTTCTCTTGTATCCCCGTCAACTATCCCAAGGAGTCTCCGAAGGACGATCTACTGACGTCTCGGAAGTGATCATCTCGACGACTGGCGGTGCCCAGAACTGCCAAAAATAACGCATTTGGGTGATGCGCCCGTGATCTTTTCGATGCTACGGTTCTCTCAAGCGCCGGAGGTGCCTCCGGGGCACCTCGGGGTGGAAGGGAAAGGAGCCGCACCGCATGTACTCACCAGGAACACGGATGCCGAGCTACTTACGCGGGTGGTTGTTGCCCATGGCGCTGGGGCTCTTGGTCCTGGCCTTCCTCTACGGCTGCCAGGAAGAACAAGGCGGGTCACCGTCCTCTGAGACCACGGCAGCCGATCGGGCCTCCTCCGAGGAAGGGCAGACGCAGGGTAGCAACCCCGGCGGGACGCAGGGGGAGCTCGGTCCGAAGATCGAGAAGATCATGGACTCCTCGCTTTACCGCTACGGCGAGTGGGGATTACTTGAGGTGGATCCCTCTGACGGTAGCACCGTGCGCGCGCTGGGCCCGGCCGAGCGTTTCTACATCCCTGGCTCCTCGACCAAGCTCTTCAGCGTCTCGGCGACCCTCGACGATCTCGGCTTCGACCACCGCTTCGAGACGCCGGTCTACGCGCAGGGGAGGGTCAAGAACGGCAAGCTTGACGGAGACCTGGTGCTCGTCGCGCAGGGCGACCTGACCATGGGCGGGCGAACCGCGCCCAACGGGACCGTCTCCTACACCCCCATCGACCACACCTACGCTAACAGCGTGCCGGGGGCGACGCTCACCCCCGAGAATCCGCTCGCGGGGCTCGACGAGATCGCCGAGCAGGTGCGCAAGTCCGGCATCAAGCGTGTGGACGGCGACGTCGTGATCGACGACAGGCTCTTCGAGCTCGCTCCAAAGGGCCCCTCCGTCGATGCCCTCTCCTTCAACGCCCCGAACCTCAATCCCTGGCCGAGGCCGATCACCATAAACGACAACGTCATCGACGTGCAAGTCGCCCCCGGGAAGGTCGGGGAGCCGCCCAAGGTGGTGAAGTGGCGACCGAAGGTGGCGCCCTACCGCCTCGAGATGAGGGCCAAGACGGTTAAGGCGGGCAAACCGACCACCCTGAGCGTGAGCCCCCAGACGGACGGACCGGTGGTGGTCAGCGGGAACATAGCGGCGGACGGCGGCAAGCAGCTCAGGGTCGCGGCGGTCGACGACCCGGCCGCTTTCGCGCGCACGGCGCTGATCGAGGCCCTGGGGCGCGCGGGCGTCTCCGTCGGCGCCTCCCCGACCGGCCCTAACCCGTCCTCCGAGCTGCCGAAGAAGGGCTCCTACTCCTCCGAAGACAGGGTTGCGGCCTACGTGTCGCCGCCCTACAGCCAGTACAGCAAGCTCATCCTCAAGGTCAGCCACAACTACGGCGCCAACCTCAACCTGTGCCTGATGGCCGTCAAGGCGGGCAGCACGAATTGCAACGACGCCTTCCCGATCATGAAGAAGTTCTTCGAGAAGGCGGGCGTCGACGCGGAGCAGGTGGCCCTTGCTGACGGCAGGGGGGGCAACCCAACGGATCGGTTCACGCCCAAGGCGGCGACAGATGTTCTGCGCTACTGGGCGGATCAACCCCAGGCCGAGACCTTCCGCGAGATGCTCCCCGTCCTGGGCGTCAACGGTAGCCTCGCGAACTCCTGCAAAGACTGCCCCGCCAAGGGCAAGGTCTTCGCGAAGCCGGGGACCGTCGGCCTGCCGGACTACGTGAACGTGGGCCTGCTCGACAACGAGTCGTTGGGAGGATACCTGGAGACAAAACCAGGTCACTTCCACATCTTCTACCTGGTGGTCAACGGAGCGACCGCGAAAAACATACAGGAGGTCCTCAAGGTGTTCGACGACCTGTCCGACATCGCCGTCATCCTGCAAGAAGACGCCTCGCGGCAAGAGGACGGCTCGCAAGACGAAGAAAAGTGAGCAGCCATAGCCCAACGAGAAGAGCAACTCATCTGGCGTTCTCGGCTGTCGGTACGCAGCATCCCGCATAGGACCGAAGCTTGAGGGTGCGGGCAATGCCAGATACCCAAGCGCTTCCGCACGGGTGAAACGGCATCTGGTGCCAAGCAGGGACCCGTGAAGCTGGATCCTACCGCGTCAACCTCACGAGGGTCAGGATGTCACACTGCTGTCCGTCGTCGGAGACCGGCTATGGCGTCCTCGTCGTAGCCCAGCTCGGCGAGTATCTCGTCCGTGTGTTCGCCAACGGCTGGGATCGGACCCATGACCGCCTCGGTGTCCGCCGGCAGCCCGGGCGGCAGCAGGGCGCGCAGGGAACCGGCGGGCGACCCGACCTCGCTCCAGCGGCCGCGCTCCGTGAGCTGTGGGTGTTCGAGTAAGCCTTCGACGGAACGCATCCTGGCGTTGGCGATGCCGGCCGCGCCCAGCCTCTTTACCGCGTCGGGCGAGGAGAGGCCTTCGAGGACGGCCGAGATCTCCTCCTCCAGCGCCTCGCGGTTCTCGACCCGGCGCGAGTTGTTCTCGAAGAGCTCGTCTTCCGCCACCTCGGGACGCTCGAGGACCGACTCGCAGAAACGGCGCCACTCGCGGTCGTTCTGGATGCCGAAGAAGACCACCTCGTCGTCTGCGCACCGGAAGGGGCCATACGGGGCTATGGAGGCGTGGCGGGCGCCGCTGCGGGGAGGCTCCTTCTCGCCGTACATGGTGTAGTAGGCGGGGAAGCCCATCCACTCCGCGAGCGCTTCGAAGAGCGAGACCTCGATGGCGGCCCCCTCCCCGGTCCGCTCGCGCCTGAACAGGGCGGCGAGGATGCCAGAGTAGGCGTACATCCCGGCGGCTATGTCCGCAACCGCGATACCGACCTTCGAAGGCACCTCCGGCGTGCCGGTGATCGATACGAGACCGGCCTCGCACTGCACCAGGAGATCGTAGGCCTTCTTGTCCCTGTAGGGACCCGACGCCCCGTACCCCGAGACGCCGCAGTAGATCAGACGCGGATGCTTCTCGCGCAGGGCCTCGGCTCCGAAGCCCAACCTGGCGGCCGCCTCGGGCGCCAGGTTCTGGACGAAGACGTCGGCCTTCTCGAGCAGCCCGTAGAGGACCTCGCGGGCGCCCCGCTGCTTGAGGTCCAGGGTGAGGGACTCCTTGGAGCGGTTCAGCCAGACGAAGTGGCTGGAGAGCCCCTTGACCGTGGCGTCGTAGGAGCGGGCGAAGTCGCCCGTCTTCGGTCGCTCCACCTTCACGACCCTGGCGCCGAGGTCGGCGAGCTGGCGCGTGGCGAAGGGGGCCGCCACCGCCTGCTCTAGCGAGACCACCGTCACGCCTTCGAGCGGCAGCGCCATCAGAAGGACCTCGGCAGGCCCAGGACGTGCTCCGCGAGGTAGGAGAGGATGAGGTTGGTAGAGATGGGGGCGACCTGGTAGAGGCGGGTCTCGCGGAACTTGCGCTCGACGTCGTACTCGGCGTCGAAGCCGTAGCCCCCGAAGGTCTGGACCGCGGCGTTGGCGGCCTCCCACGAGGCGTCGGCCGCGAGGAGCTTGGCCATGTTCGCCTCGGCGCCGCACGGCTCCCCCCGATCGAACAGGTTCGCGGCCCTCTGCACCATCAGCGAGGCGGCCTCGACGCTCGCGTGGGAGCGCGCGATGGGGAACTGGACGCCCTGGTTCTGCCCGATCGGCCTCCCGAAGACCTCGCGTTCCCCGGCCCGCGCGGTCGCCCGGTCGACGAAGAAGCGTCCGTCGCCCACGCACTCTGCGGCGATAAGGATGCGCTCCGCGTTCATGCCGTCGAGGACGTACCGGAAGCCCTCTCCTTCCTCGCCTACGAGGTTCTGGGCTGGCACCCGCAGGTCCTCGAAAGCGAGCTCGTTGGTCGCGTTGTTCATCATCACGCGCCTGGGCTTTACCGTCAGGCCGCCGGCGTCCCTCAGGTCCACCAGGAAGACCGAGAGGCCCAGCGTGCGTTTCTCGACCTCCTCCACGGGCGTGGTGCGTGCGAGCAGGATCATGAGGTCGGATTGCTCCACGCGGGAGATGTAGATCTTGCGCCCGTTCACCACGTAGTGGCCGCCGTCCGGGCTTTTCCTCGCCGTCGTCCGGATGGAGGACGTGTCCGTCCCGGCTTCCGGCTCGGTGACCGCGAACGCCTGCAAACGCAGCTCCCCGCGCGCTACCTTCGGCAGGTACTCACCCTTCTGCTCCTCCGAGCCGTGCCTGAGCACCGTGCCCATCGTGTACATCTGGGCGTGGGCCGGGCCCGCGTTGGCGCCTGAGCGGTTGACCTCCTCGAGCACGGCGCAGGCTGCCGCGAGGTCGAGCCCCATCCCCCCGTACTCTTCGGGGATGAGGGCCGCGAGGTAGCCGGCCTCGGTCATCGCGGCGACGAACTCCTCGGGGTAATCGCGCCGCGCGTCCAGGTCGCGCCAGTACTCTCCCGGAAAGCGGGCGCAGAGCTCCCTCACGCCGCGCCGCAGGTCTGCATGGGGCGTGATCATGGGGTGCGAATGTCCGGCGGTACTCTCCACATCCACCGGGGACCATTGTACATAGCGAGCCGGCAGAACAGGGAGGGGATGCAACGGCCGGCTTGCCTGTGACGCCCGGCGGATGCAACATTGTGGCTGTGCCACCAGTCGAATCGGTGGGAAAGGTGCAGGGAAAGGAGCGAGGGATATGCCGCTTGGACCGGAGCAGATCGAGAAGACGCGGGGGTTCTTCAGGACAAACGGGGTCGTTCCGGACTGTCCGTACTGTGGAACCGGCGGATGGGAGGCGGGGGAGATCATCAGCTGCGCGGTGGCGGACGATCAGGGAGCCGCGGGTTCCGAGGGGGCGAGCGTGGCGATGGTCCAGTTCGTCTGCGACAACTGCGGGCACGTTGCCCTGTTCGACGCGTCGCGTATCGGTCTGGTCTGAGCCGGCCTTGCTCAAAACCAGGTTTCGCGCCACCGACCCGGTCGGCTGAGATCTCCGCCTCGCACGTCTGGTCTAGCCGCGTCGCGCGGGCGGCCTGATGATAGCGGCCTTCTTCTGGGGTTTCGTCGCGGCCTCCTCGCTGCTAATCGGCGGCCTGATCGCCCTGCGGCGCCCGATCGGGCTCGTGCCGCTCGGCCTCATCATGGCCTTCGGTTCGGGGGTCCTGATCAGCGCCGTCGCCTACGAGCTCGTCGAGGACGCCTTCCGCGCGGCGGGCGGGAGCGGGACGGTGGGGTTGGGGCTCGCGGCCGGGGCCTTCACCTTCTACCTCGGCGACCTCGCCATCGACAAGTTCGGCGGCGACCAAAGAAAGAGCGCCGCAGGGGATCAGGACGCGGGCTCGGGTCTCGCCATCTTTCTCGGCACCGTGCTAGACGGCATCCCGGAGTCGATCGTGCTGGGCCTGACGTTGCTCGGCGGCGAGGGGATCAGCGTCGCAATGCTCGCCGCCGTGTTCCTCTCCAACCTGCCCGAGGCCCTCTCTTCGACGACGGGCCTGGCCAGGAACGGCTGGCGCCGGAAGCGGATCCTGCGCCTCTGGATCCTGGTGACCCTGGCGAGCGCGCTCTCCTCGCTGGCGGGCTACGCTTTCTTCGACGAAGCCTCGTCCGCGACGGTCGCCTTCGTCCAGTCCTTCGCGGGCGGGGCGCTGCTTACGATGCTGGCCGACACTATGATGCCCGAGGGCTTCAAGTACGGGGGCAAGCGGGTAGGGCTCGTGACGACCTTCGGGTTCGCGCTCGCCTTCTTTATTAGCATGGTCGAGTGAGGACGGGTGCGGTAACAGGAGCGACGTGTCGCGCTGTGAAGTCTCCGAGCGGCGATTCCCTCGCGTGTAATATGTGGACGAACTCTGGCGATGCGGGAAAGGGACCGTAGGGTGGGAACGAAGGAAGGCTGGCGGGGACGCTTTTTCGAGGACTTCGAGGTTGGGGACGTCTACGAGCACCCTCTGGGGCGCACCGTCACGACAACGGACAACATGTGGTTCACGCTCCTCACCCAGAACACGGCCCCGATCCACGTGGACCACGCCTACGCGGCCCAGACGGAGTTCGGCAGGCCGCTCGTCGACTCGACCTTCACTCTCGCGCTGGTCACCGGCCAGAGCGTCACGGACGTCTCCCAGAACGTCTTCGCCAACCTCGGATGGGACGAGGTGCGGCTGCCGGCCCCGGTCTTCGAGGGTGACACAATCTACTCCCGCTCCGAGGTTCTCGAGGCACGCGAGTCGCGCTCGCGGTCAAATGTCGGGATAGTGATAGTGCGGACGACAGGCCACAACCAGAACGGTGAGTCGGTGATCTCGTTCAAGCGCACCGTCATGGTCTACAAGAGGGGCCAGGCGCCCAGGATCACGCGCCCCTCCTCTGAGTAGCGCGCGCCACGAAGTCCGACCCGGGCCGGCCGGACGGCTCCGCTGGCCAGCTCGCCGCGATACAGTGCCCGAAGCTCCCCGGCCTCGTGCTAAAATCTGTCCATGACAGATACGCCGAGAAAGATACAGAAGACCGAAGAAGAGTGGCAGGACCAGCTCACTCCCGAGCAGTACCGCGTCACGCGGATGAAGGGTACCGAGCGGCCCTTCACGGGTGAGTACAACGACAACAAGGAAGAGGGCGTCTACCGCTGCGTGGCCTGCGGCGCGCCGCTCTTCAGCTCGGACACCAAGTACGACTCGGGGACCGGCTGGCCAAGCTTCTGGGAGCCGGTCGACGAGAAGAACGTCGAGATCGAGGAGGACCGAAGCCTCTTCATGCGCCGCACAGAGGTCCACTGCGCCACGTGCGGGGCGCACCAGGGTCACGTCTTCGAAGACGGTCCGGCCCCTACGGGCCAGCGCTACTGTATAAACTCCGCGGCCCTGCGCTTCGAGCCCACCACCAGCGAAGAGGCCTGAGGCCCCGAAACCTCGTACATGATGCCGCGCGTTGCGGGAGCATTCTCCCGCAACGCGTTTCTTAGTCGTCCTCTCCCTGATCGCTAGCGGCCTCCCGGCGCTCTTGGCGCCGATCCCTGGCTTCCTGTATTGCCTCCTGGCGCGCCTCCCTGGCGTCCTCTCTGGCCTGCCTCTGCGCTTCCGCGCCTGCCTCATCCGACGTAGTCTCGCCCGCGGGCGTTGACGTGGCCGTCGAGGAGGAGGTGGACGGCGCCGAGGGTGTGGGGCTCGGCGACGCGGAGGGCGATGAGGTCGTGACGGGCGCGGGGCCGGAGCTGACGATCACGTCTACGGCTGTGCCCCGGTCGGCTTCGGAGCCCGCCGAGGGGTCCTGCCCGGCCAGGATCCCGGCCTCGAACTCGTCGCTGACGGCCTCCGTCGTGGAGCCGAGCTCGAGCCCGGCTGCTTCGAGGCGCCCCTGGGCTTCTTGCACGGAGAGGCCTACCACCCCTGGGACCTCGACCCGTGCCACGCCCGGAGGGCCGACGTTCGAGGTGCCGCGCGTAAGGGCCCACGCGAGGGCTCCGAGCAGGACGGCGGCCAGGAGCAAGGCGCCCACGCCAAGCAGCCTGCGCCGGGATCCCGAGCGCGCCGTTCTCCTTGCGGGCGCCTCCACCGTGGGGGCGGTGCGTTCTCTCCCGGCCGACGCCGGCATCTGTGCCGTCCCCTGTTGTCCGGCGCCAGCTGCGAGAAGCGGGAGCCCTTCGCGCGCCCGCCTGAGGTCATCCGCGAGGTCGGCCGCGCTCGCGTAGCGGTCTTCCGGGCTCTTCGCGAGCAGCTTCGTCGTCAGGGCGTCGAGATCCTGCGGCACAGCCGGGTTCACGTCTCTCGGATGGCGGGGGGGCTCGTCGACGTGCTTGATCGACGCCGCGACGGGGTTGTCCGCGTTGTACGGCGTCTCGCCGGTGAGCATCTCGAAGAGGACGATGCCAAGCGAGTAGAGGTCGCTCGCGGGTCCGGCGCGCTCGCCTTTGACCTGCTCCGGAGACATGTAGGCCGCGGTGCCAAGGATCAGGCGCGTGTCGGTCATCGTCTCGGCCGATGCTGCCCTGGCAATCCCGAAGTCGGTAACCTTGACGTCGCCCTGATCCGTTAGCAACACGTTCTGCGGCTTTATGTCGCGGTGGACTATGCCGCTCGCGTGCGCGGCCGCGAGCGCATCGGCGACCTGCGAGGCCACTCCCGCCGCCTGACCCGGGTCGAGGGGACCTTCCCGCTTCATAAGTTCGGCGAGCGTGCCGCCCGGCACGTACTCCATGGCGATGAAGTGGGCACCCTCCCCGGTGCGGCCCTGATCGTAGACCTGCACGATGTTGGGGTGGTTGAGCGCCGCGGCGCTCCTGGCCTCACGCCTGAAGCGCTCCACGAAGTCCTCGTCGTTGGCGTACCTCTCCCTCAGGATCTTGAGCGCCACGTCCCGATCCAGCACCTCGTCGCGGGCCAGGAACACCTCGGCCATGCCCCCGCCGCCGATGGGCCTGCCGAGATCATAACGGCCGTCTATGAGGGGCCCCCGTTGCATACGGCGCATGGTAACACCGCCGCCCGCCGCCTCCCTGCCCACATTTTCTCGGTGTTGTTCGAATCGGATCAGGTCCCGAACAGCCCATGCGTTCACAGTCCGAATCCGGACCGGCGTGTACGTTAGGCCGATGCTGCTCACGTAAGCCGTCCGTCATGGGGGTGGATCTTGACCCGAGGAATCCAGGAAGAGCGCGTACAGAATCTGAACGAGGAAAGAGTCAGGGACGGAGATTACGTTCTTTACTGGATGCAGGCGTCCCAGCGCGCCGAGCACAACCACGCCCTCGAGTACGCGGTGCGGCGGGCCAACCGGTTAGGCCAGCGCCTCCTGGTCGTCTTCGGGTTGACGGATGACTATCCTGAGGCCAACTTTCGCCACTACGCCTTCATGCTCGAGGGCCTGCGGGCCGTGCAGGAGGCGCTGAAGAAGCGCGGGATCCGGTTCGTCGTCCGCAAGGGATCTCCAGACGAGGTGGCGCTCGAGGCCGGCGCAAACGCCTCCCTCGTGGTCACGGACCGCGGCTACACGCGGCCCCAGAAGCGGTGGCGGGAGAGGGTGGCCGCGGAAGCCGGCCGCCTCGTCACGCAGGTCGAGTCCGACGTCGTGGTGCCGGTGGAGCTGGCTTCGGAGAAGCGGGAGACGGCGGCGAGGACGCTGCGACCAAGGCTGAACAGGCACCTCGACGAGTTTCTGGTCGAACTCAGGGCCACGAAGCCGCAGAAGCAGTCGCTCAACCTGAAGGCCGAGGGTCTGGATCTCTCGGACGTCGATAAGGTGCTCGACGGCATGCAGCTCGACCGGAGCGTCGGGCGTCTAAGCCACCTGTACCGGGGAGGGACGCCCGAAGCGAAGAAGATCCTCGGGCGTTTCCTCAAGAACAGCTTCGCCACCTACGACGAGAACCGCAACCAGCCCCAGACCGACGACGTCTCGCACATGAGCAAGTACCTGCACTTCGGACAGATATCCCCTGTGTACCTGGCGCTCCGGGTGCGCGACTCCGGCGCCCCGAAGGGGGACGTGGACTCGTACCTGGACGAGCTTATCGTGCGGCGCGAGCTCAGCATCAACTTCGTCCACTACACCCCGGACTACGACTCGTACTCCTGCCTGCCTGGCTGGGCGAAGGAGACCCTGGAGCGGCACAAAAAGGACGGACGCGAGCACGCCTACACCCGGAAACAGCTCGAGGAAGCCGAGACCCACGACCCCTACTGGAACGCGGCGATGCGGGAGATGATCCACACCGGCTACATGCACAACTACATGCGGATGTACTGGGGAAAGAAGATCCTGGAGTGGTCCAACACGCCAGAGTACGCCTACCGCACGACCCTCTACCTCAACAACAAGTATTTCCTGGACGGACGCGACCCCAACTCCTACGCCAACGTCTCCTGGATCTTCGGGCAGCACGACCGGGGCTGGACCGAGCGGAAGGTCTTCGGCAAGGTGCGCTACATGACGGCCGGTGGTCTCGAACGCAAGAGCAAACCCAGGAAGTACGTCGAAAAGGTGGACAGGCTGGTCGAGGAAGGCGCCGCCGAGGGACCCTGACCAGGGCCGTCAGCTACCTGCTATTCGCCACAGCTGGCCGCGTCATCAAAGCGCAGGAGCCGTTCATGAAGGCTCCTGCCCGTACCTCTCGAGGGCGGCGTGGTCAACCATGAACAGGGTGTAGGTCTTGCCTGGGCTATTCGTGGCGACAAAGAAGGGCAGCCTCTCCAGCCGCTTGGCCAGGCGGGATCTCTCGTTTTCGTCGAGGTAGGATCTGGAGGGGACCATCACGTAGTCGACGTTCCGGCGGCGCAGGATTTCGACCATCTCCTCGTCGGAGGGACCGTGGTAGAAGGTGAACACGTCGGAGACGCCCTGGGGCACAGTCACCCGCCCGCCGGTGCGCTCCTCCAGCTCCGGAAGCACGCCGAGGATCGAGCCACCCCGCAGGCTGATCACGTTCGTCGAGGCCGAGTACGCCGGGATGCAGGTGTTCTCCAGGTCGGGCGCTAGGACGACGCTGGGCTGCCGTACGGTCGCGCCTAGCCAGGGCAGTATGGGGTCGAAGCAGGATCTGCCGTCCAGTGATGACGCTTCAGCTTCCATGCGCTGGATTTCCCTCGCCCCCACCACGGCCGGCGACCACGTTGCCACGGCGAGCCCCAGCACGAGCGCGAGGGGGAGCAATCGGGCGACGCCGCGAGGAATGCCTACGTGCACGAAGCCGGTCCCGACTAGCTTCGTCGCCGCGTAGGCGATCCACCCGAGGGTCAGCATGGCGGCGAGCGGTATGGGCCACGCCAGGCGCCACAGCTGGCCGGGGAGCACGATCCTGTCCCCCACGAAGGTGGCGATCGGGGGCACGTAGACGACGACGGTGGACAGGACCAGCATCCCGAGGAGCATCTGGGCGGCCGAGCTGCTCCGCAAACGCCACAGCAGGAACGGAATCCCGAGCACGAGGGCGAGCAGGATGAAGCGGTTCAGGATCAGGGACGGGTGCATGATGTAGGAGCCATCGTCCAGCTCGAATATGTGCCTCCACCAGGGCTTGACGAAGACCATGTTGGCCAGGACGTCGGGCTGATGGGAGTTGATGTCTGCGTCGCTGAGCACGGAGGTCAGGGAGTTGCCCGTGCCGAGCACGTAGAGCGCAGGGGCGAGGAGGACGCTGAACAGGGCCGTCCCCAGGGCCACCATCGTGGTCCAGGACTCGCGCCTGCGCCACCCCATCACGATGTAGACGAGACCGAACCCCGCCATGGAGAGGCCGATGATGGCGAGCCCCACCGGATGCGTGGTCATCACGGACCAGCAGGTGAACGCGAACGCCGCCAGGTAGCGCGCCTTGCGGCCCTCGACGAAGGCGTAGGCGAAAGCCAAGGAGATCGGCAGGAAGATGAACTTCGCGAGGAACTTGTCCTCGGCTATGCGGCTGACAAACTCGCCGCCGAAGGTGAAGACCGAGGCCTCCAGGTGAGCGAGGAAGAACAGGGCGTACAGCGAGCCGGAGATGAGGGCCGCCGTCTCGCTCTCGAACAGCACCCGGGCCAGGGCGTAGAACGCAAGCAGTGCCACGAGGATGAGCGTCGGGGTGAGGTAATCCAGCACCAGCACGACGGGGTCGATGCCGGAGATTCGGGAGAAAGCCGCCTGCTGCAGCAGCCAGCCGTTGATCTGCACGCGCGAAACCTCGGTGACCTCGCCGAAATACGGTTCGCGCAGGGCGAGCTGGTCCGAATCCAGGAAGTCTCGCACGTAGGCGAGGTAGACCCACAGGTCGTTGTACGGGTGGGGCGCCTTCATGCGGGAGGCCGCCGCCAGGACCGCGCCGAGCCCCAGAAAAGGGATCCAGAGCCACCGGAGGTACGGCTCGGCCCCCTCCGGCTCCTCTGGCGGGCGAGGCCTGGACGCCCGCACCATCGCCGCCACCAGGAAGACGGTGAACACGGCACCGACGGCCCAGAGGTAGGCGCCCAGGCTGAGGTGCGCCATGAGCACGGGGACCCCCAGGAGGCCGAAGAATCCGGCGCTCAGGGCGAAGGAGATCGGCACGAGGGCGGCGCCGGAGAACCGGTCGCGCAGGAACCAGTGCGCGATCAACAACCCCGGCATCGAGAACAGAAAGAGCGTGGCCAGGAAGGGGACCACGGGGAGGGGTTCGAGGATGCCGCGCAGCGGGCCGAGCACGACCATGGCGCCCGTGCTCGCCAGGACGACGGGAAGGTCGAGGGATCTCGGCCGCCGGCCCAGCGCCTTCCTCGCCTTCTCGTACTCGACCACGGTCTCTCCCTGCGACATCGGACCAACGGGATTCTATGCCCCGCGTGCCAATGATAAACCTCAGCCGCCGGTTCGTGGCCCGAGGCTACGGTGCCGAATCGTCCGGAGCCGCCTTTCGCCGCCACCTTTCGCGGCCCTCGCGGTACAGGTCGCCGCCGTGCAGGTCGTTTACCACCACGACGGGGAAGTCCTCGACAACCAGCCTGTGGATGGCCTCCGCGCCGAGGTCCTCGTAGGCGACCACCTCCGCCTCCTTCACGCGGTCGGCCAGCAGCGCGGCCGTCCCCTCCACCGCGCCGAAGTAGACGCAGCCGTGCTCCCGCATGCTCGTTTTCACGCCTTCGGCGCGGGCGCCCTTGCCGACCATGCCCCTGAGGCCGCGTTCGATCAGGTAGGGCGAGTACGGGTCCATCCTCGATGCCGTGGTCGGCCCGGCTGGTCCCAGGGCGCTTCCGGGGCGCGCGGGTGCCGGTCCGGTGAAGTAGACGACCTGTCCCTCTAGGTCGAACGGCAGCGGATCCCCTTCCTCGATGGCCACTTTCATGCGGGCGTGGGCCGCGTCGCGCGCCGTGTAGAGGACCCCGAAGAGGCGCACCACGTCCCCGCTCCTCAGCAGCTCAATGTCCTCCATCCCGAGCGGCGTCTGCAGGCGGACGCTCACAGCTCGACGGAGGAGGTGCGGTGGGAGTGGCAGTCGAGGTTCACGGCCACGGGGAAGGCTGCTATGTGGGTCGGGAAGCTCTCGACGTGCACCGCGAGCGCCGTGACGGTGCCGCCGTAGCCGGCCGGCCCGATCCCCGTGGCGTTGATGGCGTCAAGCATCTCCTCCTCGAGCTCAGCGAGCTCGGGGTCGGGGTTCGGCTCGCCGGAGGGGCGGGTCAGGGCCTTCTTGGAGAGCAGGGCGGCTCTCTCGAACGGGCCCCCGATCCCCACGCCCACCGTGAGCGGCGGGCTCGCGTTGGGTCCGGCCCGCTCGATCGTCTCCACCACGAAGCGCTTCATCTCCTCGACGCCGTCCGCCGGGGTGAGCATCTTGAGCGCGCTCATGTTGTCGCAGCCCGCCCCCTTCACGAGCATGGTGAGCCCGAGCCGATCGCCCGGCACGAGGTCGTAGTAGACGATCGCGGGCGTGTTGTCGCCGGTGTTGGTCCGGGAGAGCGGGCCGTGGACGAGGGACTTGCGCAGGAAGCCCTCATCGTAGCCGCGCCTCACGCCCTCGTCTATGGCTTCGCCGATCTCGCCGCCCACCACGCGGGCCTCGCTCCCCAGCTCGACGAAAAAGACCGCGTAGCCCGTGTCCTGGCAGAAGGCGACGCACCGCTCTCGCGCCACCCGGGCGTTCTCGAGCAACTCCCCGATCACCTCCCGGCCCAGCGGCGACTCTTCCTCCTCGCGCGCCCTGCGCAGGGCCTCCAGGTGGTCCTCCGGCAGGCGCGTGTTCGCCTCGATGCACAGGTCTCGCACCGCCCGGGTGACCGCTTCGGCTCCTATCTCTCTCACACAACCTCACCCCGCTCTCGCGCCTCACCGGCGGCGTAAGGGTAGCATCGGCGGCCGCCTCACGGATCTCAAAAGATCACCCATTTGGGGGATTCGTCCGCGATTGGCGTGGGCTAGATTGGTGAGGTTTATGCGGCACCGAGCAGAGGAGGACGAATGGTGGATGGAGGGATCACCCTCGGAGGTTCCCCACGAAGCGACCTGGATGATGCGCTCTTCGAGGAGCTGAGGTCGAACTTCCGCGGTGAGCTGCTGCGCTCGCTGGACGACGGCTACGACGTGGCGCGCGCCGTCTTCAACGGCATGATCGACCGGCGGCCTGCCCTGATCGCGCGCTGCGCCGGCGTGGCCGACGTTATGGCCTCGGTGAACTTCGCCCGCGACAACGACCTGCAGGTCGCGGTGCGCGGCGGCGGGCACTCCGTGCCGGGCTACGCGGTCGTCGACGGCGGCGTCGTAGTCGACCTCTCACCGATGAAGGGCGTCTGGGTAGACCCCGAGAGCCGTACCGCCCGTGCCCAGGCCGGGCTACTCTGGGGCGAGCTCGACCGCGAGACCCAGGCGTTCGGGCTTGCCGTCACGGGCGGTCGCGCCTCGGACACGGGGATAGCTGGCCTCACCCTGGGCGGCGGGAGCGGGTGGCTAGAGCGCAAGATCGGCTTTACGGTCGACAACCTCATCTCAGCCGACGTAGTCACCGCAGACGGGCGTTTCGTGCGGGCGAGCGCCGAGGAGAACGAGGACCTTTTCTGGGGCCTGAAGGGCGGTGGCGGCAACTTCGGGATCGTCACCTCCTTCGAGTACCGGCTGCACCCGGTAGGTCCGATCGTGCTCGGCGGGATGCTGATGTACCCGGCCGAGCAGGCGGGCGAGGTCCTGCGCTTCTACAGGGATTTCATAGCGGACGCGCCGGACGAGCTCGGCGGCGGCTGCGCGTTCGTGACAGCACCGCCCGAGCCCTTCGTGCCGGAGCCGGTGCAGGGCTCCCAGGTCCTGGCCGTCATCGTCCTGTACGTGGGGTCCATCGAGGACGGCCAGGAGGCGATCCGGCCGCTCAAGGAGGCCATACCGCCTGCGCTCGACCTGGTGCAGCCCATGCCATACACCGCTCTGCAGAGCATGATCGACGCCGGTAACCCTTCGGGCATGCAGAACTACTGGAAGGCCGGGTTCCTGGCCGAGTTTCCCGACGAGGCCGTGGACGCCTTCGTGGAATACTCGCGGAAGGTCACTTCGCCCCTCACCAGCGTGCTGCTTATGCCGATGGGAGGAGCCCTCTCCCGCGTTGCCGAGGAGGACACGCCGCTTGGCCTGCGCGACGCGGCCTTCAACTTCCACGCGATCTCGATGTGGGCAGACCCGATCGATCCCGAGAAGCACATGAGGTGGGCGCGGGAGATCTACGACGCCATGGAGCCTTGGACGACCGAGCGCACCTACCTGAACTTCATCGGGGACGAGGGCGAAGAGCGCGTGCGCACCGCCTACGAACCGGAGAAGTTCCGGCGGCTCGTCGCGCTCAAGGACAAGTACGATCCGGAGAACCTCTTCCGCCTCAACCAGAACATCCAGCCTTCCTCCAGAAACGGATCGGCCCACTAGGCAACGAGCCGTCGAAATGCCTCGAATCGGACGGGGATCGGGCCCGCGCGGGCCCGATCCCCTAGTCGTTGCACGACACCCGCTCCCGCATCGCTTCCACAAGAACCAACCAGGGTAACGAGTAGGGGGCGCGTGCGGAGAAATATTCTGGCAAGTTGCCTTCCGTAACGGTTGCCGTAACGTTTGGGAGACGGGTGCGGCGTAGGATGTGATCGTTATGATGCCGGCAGGAGAGGCGGACCCTTCGAACCAGGAGCCGCAAGAATGACCCGTCGCGCAGCCTGGCTCGCCTGGTTGCTGTGCGGGCTGTGCTTGGCGCTGGCTTCTGGCATGTTGCTGCTCGCCGTCTTGAACGACCGTACCCTTAGCGAGATACTGATCGACGAGGGCATAGTCGGCCTGGCGATCCTGACGGCAGCATTCTGCATCGTCGGGGCACTCATCGCCTCGCACCGTCCCGAGAACCCGATAGGCTGGATCTTCTGCGCTGCCGCCCTCTTTCAGGGGCTCACGAACTTCGGGTACGAGTACGCTACCTACGCGCTGCTGACGAAGCCCGGCTCGCTCCCCCTTGGGGCGGTGATGTCCTGGATCGGCAACTGGATGTGGGCTCCTGGGCTAGGCCTGATCCTGGTGTTCTTGCCCCTCCTGTTCCCCGACGGGCGGCTCCCGTCGCGCCGCTGGCGGTGGGTGGGGTGGCTTGGCGCCGCCTCCATCGTCATGATCGCCGTAGGGGCCTCGATCCTACTCTGGTCCGAGAGGGGCGTGGCGCTGTTGAGGGCCCCGACGAACGAAGTAGGGTACCCGCAGTGGGTCCTCAACCTTATCGTGGACGCCGTCGCGTTCCCGCTCATGCTGGTCGCCGGGCTGGCCGCCGTGATCTCCCTGTTCGTCCGGTTTCGCAGGGCGAGGGGGGATGAGCGCCAGCAGATCAAATGGTTCACCTATGCCGCCACCCTGACGCTCTTCTGGACCTTTTTGATAGAGGGCATTCCCGACACGAGCCGAACGTTCGAAGCCGTCACGGCAGTGGGTGGCGTGCTCGTCATCCCCTCGATCCCCGTGGCCGCGGGGATTGCCATCTTCCGCTACCGTCTCTACGACATAGACCGGATAATCAACCGTACCCTCGTCTACCTTGCGCTCACGGCGTCCCTGGTGCTGGTGTACGTCGGCGGTATCTTGTCCCTGCAGTACGTCTTCCGCGCCCTGACCGGTAGCGACTCGCAGCTGGCGATCGTCGCCTCCACCCTCGCTATAGCCGCCCTATTCAACCCTCTACGGCGAGAGATCCAAGGGTTCATAGACCGGCGGTTCTACAGGAGGAGGTACGACGCCGCGAAGACGCTCGAGGCTTTCGGCGCGAGGCTACGGGACGAGACAGATCTGGATCGGTTGCGCGACGCCCTTGTGGTGGTCGTGCGGGAAACCGTGCAGCCCGCTAATGCTTCACTGTGGTTGCGAGAAACCTCCGCAGGCGCGGCGGCGAAGGAGCCCACGTGAGATCGTCGCACGCGGCCGCCGACGGGTCGCGGGGGCGCTGGCTTCTGGTTGCTCGGGTGATGTGGGTGGTGGTCACTTTTCTCGCGCTGGCGATCACGGGCGCCAGCGCTCCGATCCTGTTCGAGCAGTACGGAACACTGTGTTCCGGGGCGCTGGGTAGCTGCCTCGAGCGCGGGCAGCTCGCCCCGGAGGGGCTGCAAGAGCTGGAGGGTGTCGGGATCTCTCTCGAAACCTACGCGTGGCTGTCGGTCGGAGTCGGCGTGGCCACCAAGCTCGTCTGGATGGCCGTCGGCGCGCTCGTATTCGTGCTCCGCTCCGGCGACCGTATGGCACTGCTGGTTGCCTACTTCCTGGTCGCGTTCGGGACGGCGACGTTCGCCACGGAGTCGGTAGATGCCCTGGTCTCGGCGCGCTACGCGTGGTGGCTCCCGGCTCGCGGGTTACAGATCCTGGGAGAGGTGGTCACGGTACTCTTCTTCCTGACCTTCCCCGACGGAAGGTTCGTGCCCCGCTGGACGCCCTTTCTCGCGGTGGTGTTCCTCGCGTTCCAGATCCCCACCGATCTCTCCCCCGACATCTACTCCGGCTCTAACTTTCTGGAGACGGCCCAGTCGTTGGTTTTCGTGTGCTTCGTGCTGGGGATGATCGGGTCCCAGCTCTACCGCTATCGTAACGTCTCCGTCCCGGACCAACGGAGGCAGACGAAGTGGGTGGTCTTCGGCACGGCGCTCGCGCTCTCGCTCCTGCTGTTCGTGCTGGCGCCCCTGTTCTTCTTTGCTCCAGGGGTGGCCCGGACCTCGCCCTTCGTGCTCTTTTTGATCGGCAACTTTTTCCCGCTCGTCATGCTGCTCATCCCGCTCTCCGTCGGGGTGGCGATGCTGCGCTCCGGGCTCTTCGACATAGACGTCGTGATCAACCGTACGCTCGTCTATGCCTCGCTCACCGCGGTGCTCGTGCTCGTCTACGTCGGCGGGGTCGTGCTGCTCCAGGCTGTCTTCCGGACGCTCACAGGTCAGGAATCGCAGCTCGCGGTCGTGGCCTCGACCCTGACGATAGCGGCGCTCTTCGGGCCCCTGAGACGGCGGGTGCAGGGGTTCATCGACCGGCGGTTCTATCGCGGCAAGTACGACGCCGCGAGGACGCTGGAGGCCTTCTCTGCCAGGCTGCGCGATGAGGTGGACCTTGGCGTCCTGACCGGGGACCTGGTGGGGGTGGTGCGCGAAACCGTGCAGCCTACACGCGTCTCGTTGTGGCTGAGGGATCCTGCGTCCGACGAGAAGCCGAGGTCCGATGGCTGAGCGCTTCGCTGCCCCGCTAGCCTGGTCTCTGTGGATGCTCAGCGTGGCCTGCGCGGCCCTCGGGCTGTTGTTCGTGTACCTGAATGGGTCGTTCTCGAACCTCCTGGACGACTCTGAGGGCATTGACCTGGTTGCGGCGGTGGCGTTCCCGACGGTCGGGGCCGTCATCGCCGCGCGCAGGCCTGGCAACGCCATAGGCTGGCTCTTCTGCGCTATCGGTCTCCTGCAGGGTGTGACGGTCCTCGGCGCCGAGTACGGCATCTACGCCCTGGTCACCCAGCCCGGTCTTCCCGCGGGCAGGATCTCGATCTGGTTCGGGACCTGGGCCTGGTTGCCGAGCCTGATCCTCACGGGCACTTTCCTGCTTCTCCTCTTCCCCGATGGCCGGCTGCCCTCTCCCCGCTGGCGACCCGTGGCATGGACGGCGGCGGTCCTCGTCGTGTCCTCGACCGTGATCCTCGCGACCGCGCCGTGGGATCTGCTGCAGGCAGGGGTGCCCGCCGAGAACCCGTTCGGGATCGGGTCCGCCTGGACCGTCTTCGAGGCCGCCGCGTTCCCCATGTTCGCGGTGGGTATGGTTCTGGCGTTCCTCTCGGTGTACTCGGTGATCATGCGCTACCGTCACGCCGAGGGCGAGCAACGCCAGCAGCTCAAGTGGTTCGGTTACGCAGGGGCGTTGAGCATCACGGTCTTGCTCTTCCCGCCCATAACCCCGGCTGTCGGTGATGCCCTCACCATCTTGCAGATTGCGGCCATACTACTCTTGCCCGCCGCTACGGGCGTCGCCATCCTGCGGCATCGCCTCTACGACATAGACGCGGTGATAAACCGCACCCTGGTCTACGGCGCCCTCACGGCGTCGCTCGCGCTGGTGTACTTCGGCAGCGTGGCGGCATTGCAGTACACGTTCCGCGCGCTGACCGGGGGCGACTCTCAGCTCGGCATCGTTGCCTCGACGCTAGCCGTCGCGGCGCTGTTCAACCCATTGAGACGGCGCATCCAGGGGTTTATAGATCGGCGTTTCTACCGCAGGAAGTACGATGCAGCGAAGACCCTCGAAGCCTTCGCTGCCAGGCTGCGCGACGAGGTAGACGTGGACCACCTGTCCGAGGAGTTCGTGGCCGTGATCCGACGGACCATGCAGCCCGCGCACGCGTCGCTGTGGTTGCGAGGATCGACGCCGAGCTTCCGCGGGTCGGTACCTGGTGAAGCGCGAGAGGAGGGCGGATGATCCGGAGCTTCACCGCCTCCTCGCTCGCCTGGTCGCTCTGGGCTCTGACGCTCGTGCTCATGGCACTCACCGTCGTATTCACGGCTCTATACCCGTTGCCGAGGAACGCGGCGACCGACGCCGCCAACTTCGCCATCTCGGTCTTGTTCGTGGCGACCTTCTCGACGGTGGGGGCCCTGATCGCCTCCCGCCGACCCGCGAACCCCATCGGCTGGGTCTTCTGCGCCATGAGCCTGACACTGGTAGTGGCCGTGTTCGCGGGGAACTACGCGGAGTACTCCCTCGTGGTCGAGCCCAGAGCTCTTCCCATGGCGCGGACGGCGGCATGGGTGGGGAACTGGATCTGGCTCGTGGCGCTCAGCCCGCTCGGGTTCTTCTTACTCCTCTTCCCCGAAGGACGGCCGCCGTCGCCGAGGTGGCAGATCGTTGGGTGGCTGCTCGGCGTAGCGCTCGGGTGCTGGTTCGTTTCGCAGGCGTTCATACCAGGGCCCATGCTCAACGCCGGTTACGAGTCGATAGACAACCCTTACGGGATCGAGGCTCTCCGGGACATCCTCAGGGTCGGCGGGACCTTCTCCAGCTTCCTGATCCTGGCGACCGTGCTCGCCTCGGCCTTCTCCATCGTCGTCAGGTTCCGCCGCTCGAGGGGTGACGAACGGCGACAGATCAAATTGGTCGCCTACGCCGGGGCGCTGGTGGCGCTCGTCGTCGTCGCACAACTCGTCGTCTCGACGGCGCTGCCGGAGACCGACCTGCTCGTCGAGGTCCTCAACCTCAGCCTCGTCGTAGTGCTCACCGGCGTGCCGATAGCAGCGGGCGCCGCCATATTGAAGTACCGCCTATACGACATAGACCTGGTCATCAACCGTACCATCGTCTACGGCGCTCTGACGATCCTGCTCGTCGTCATCTACTTCGGGAGCGTGATCCTCTCCCAGTACACTCTCCGCGCCCTGACCGGGAGTGACTCGCAGCTCGCCGTTGTCGCCTCGACGCTGGCCATTGCCGCCCTTGTCAACCCCTTGCGGCGGCGCATCCAGGCGCTGGTGGATCGTCGCTTCTATCGGAGGAAGTACGATGCCGCGAAGACGTTGACCCGGTTCAGCACCAAACTGAGGGACGATACGGACCTCGACCAGTTGAGTGGTGAGCTGGTGTCTGTGGTCCGGGAGACGATGCAACCTGAGCACGCCTCGCTGTGGCTGCGGGCGCCCGAGGCGAGGAGATGAGCGGCCGCCTCATCGGGCGCCTGGCGTGGGGTCTTGGGGTTCTCTCACTCCTGCTGTTTCTGACCGGCAGCGCGCTGGAACTGGCCGCCGCGTCCTCCGGGGTTGGCGTTCGCATTCCCGAGGTCGTGTTGCTGGCCCTCGTGGTGGTGTTCTCGGCAGTCGGAGCCCTGATCGCCTCCCGCCACCCGCGCAACGCCATCGGCTGGATCTTCTGCGGCGTCGCGGTGGCGGTTGGCCTCGGCAAGCTCGCGGGCGGCTACGCCGGTTACTGGATCAGCGGCATGCCGGCTTCGGATGCGCTGGGCGAGACGGCGGCATGGTACGCGAACAACTCCTGGATCCCCTTCGTGCTGGTGCCGCCTACATTCGTCTTGCTGCTGTTTCCCGATGGTCGGCTGTTGTCGCGCCGGTGGAGGCCGGTAGCCTGGTGCGCGGGGGTGGCGATAATCGGCGTGTTCTTGGGGGACGCGCTGAGCCCGGGTCCGTTGCTGGATTACCCGCAGATCACCAACCCTTATGCGGTCGAGAGCCCGCTGCTCTTTCCACTGCAGGCCACCGCCTATCTGCTCATGCTTGCCGCAGGGCTCGGCTCGGTTCTGTCGCTTTTCCTACGGTTCCGCCGCGCCGATCGCGAGCAGCGCCAGCAGATCAAGTGGCTCACCTGGGCGGGCGCGCTGGCCGTCGTGATGCTGGTAGCGAACACCCTGGGCTACGACCTGGTCGGCGAGACGGTTGCCAACACCCTGATCATGCTCGGCGTGCTGAGCCTGCCGCTTGCCACGGGCATCGCCATCCTGAGGTATCGCCTGTACGACATAGACCTTCTCATAAACCGCACCATCGTCTACGGCGCCCTGACCGCTACGCTGGTGGCGGCGTACTTCGCGGGCGTTACTCTCCTCCAGTGGCTCTTCCGCGCGCTCACGGGTCAGGAGCAGCAAGCGCAGCTCGCCATCGTCGCCTCGACCCTCGTCATCGCTGCTCTGTTCAACCCCTTGAGGCGGCGCATCCAGGCGTTCATCGACCGCCGTTTCTACCGCAGGAAGTACGATGCCGCCAAGACCCTCGACGCGTTCTCGGCGAGGCTGCGCGACGAGACGGACCTGGGCAAGCTCGGCGACGACCTCACCGGCGTCGTGCGTGAGGCGGTGCAACCCGCGCACGTCTCGCTGTGGTTGCGAAGAACCGCCGAAACGGGTGACCACAGCGGCCCCTTCGCCCACTCGACGGAGCCACTCCGGTGAGCGGGCGCGGCGCGGCAAGGCTTGCCTGGTCGCTGTTCGCGGTGACAGCGGCGCTGCTGGTACCGATGACGCTGCTCTCGGCCGGACGGGAGCCCGTGCAGCCAGCCCACGTGTCCTTGTGGCTGCTGGCGCCGGATGCGGGGTCGCGGTCGACGGTGGGGCAATGGAAGTCCGCCCTATGAGCGCCCGCGCCACTTCCCGTCTGGCCTGGTCGTTGTGTTTGTTGTGCGTGGCGCTGCTCGCGGCGAGGGTAGTCCTGCTCTACCTCAACAGGGCCACTACGCTGGCTACGGGTGGCTGGGGAACCGCGAACTACGCTTTCATCTTGCTCGTGGGGATCCTCGCTTTCACGCTCGTGGGAGCCCTGATCTCCTCCCGGCTCCCCACCAACCCCATAGGCTGGATCTGCCTGGCCATCGGGCTCATCCTGGCGCTCGAAGCCATCGCGGACGGATACCACGTGTACGCGCTCCAGACCCAGCCTGGTTACCTCCCGGGCGGGGAGTACATGGCCTGGCTGGGGAACTGGCTCTGGGTCCCATCGGTGTTCTTGATCACGACCTTCATGGTCCTGCTATTCCCTGACGGGCGGTTGCCTTCTCGCCGCTGGCGGGTGGTAGCATGGCTCTCCGTGGCGGCGCTGATCTCGATTAGCGTTTCCTATGCGCTCGTACCGGGCAGGCTCGATGAAGCCCCGAACGTCACCAACCCGCTCGGCATCGAGTCCGCGGGAAGCGCCCTGGAGTTCGTCTACACCTGGGACCTCTTGTTCCTGCTGCCGTGCTTCGTCGCGGCGGCGATCTCGATGGTCATTCGCTTCAGGCGCTCCACAGGAGAAGTGCGCCAGCAGATCAAGTGGTTCGCCGCCGCCGCGGTTCTCCAGGCGATGGCTTTTTCCTTCTACTTGTCCTTCTACTTCGTGGTGCCTTCGGAAGTAGTCGAGGACTTCGTGGCCCTCACCTTCGTCGGCCTCCCGGTTGCTGTAGGCATCGCTATCCTGCGCCACCGACTCTACGACATAGACGTCGTGATCAACCGTGCCCTCGTCTACGGCGCCCTAACGGCGACGCTGGCCCTGGTGTACTTCGGCAGCGTCGTGGTACTCCAACGCCTGTTCGTAACCCTCACCGGAGAGACTTCGCAGCTCGTCGTCGTCGCCTCCACCCTGGCGGTCGCCGCGCTCTTCGGTCCGTTGAGGCGCCGCATCCAGGGCGGCATTGATCGCCGCTTCTACAGGCGCAAGTACGACGCCGCCAGGACGCTGGAAGCTTTCTCGGCGAAGTTGCGCGACGAGACGGATCTCGGCCGGCTCGGCGACGAGATGGTATCCGTGGTACGGGGGACGGTGCAGCCAGAGCACGTCGGCCTGTGGTTGCGTTCGGAGGTCGAAGCCACCGACGGGGACGCGAGAGAGGAGCACACCCGATGAGCGCCCGCGCCTCCACCTGGCTGGCCTGGTCGCTCGCCGGTTTCTCCGTGGCCATGTTCGTAGCGGGCGTCGCGCTCGCTCTGTTGTCCCTGTCCATCGGCGCCGCTGGGGCTTCTAACACCTCGGGCAGCGTCGGAGGTCTGTTGGGCTTCGTGCTCTTCCTGTCCTTCCCGATCGTTGGAGCCCTGATTGCCTCCAGGCGCCCAGAGAACCCTATAGGCTGGATCTGCCTGGTCGCCGGCCTGTTCTGGATGAACATCGCGATGGGAGAAGGGTGGAACGCATACGAGCTTGCCACAACCGGCACGGCGACGTCCTCGGTGACGCTGGACGCGCTGACATACTGGCTCTGGGTGCCGCCCGTCGGGTTGCTCGGCGTCTACATGATCCTGCTGTTTCCCGACGGGCGGCTGCCGTCGAGGCGGTGGCGTCCGTTTGCCTGGTTCGCCGGGGCGCTGATGGTCCTGATCTGCGTCGGCTTCGTCTTCGTCCCCGGACCGCTGGAGGGTCACCCGGGCGTGCGCAATCCTTTCGGGCTGGAGTGGCTAACCTGGATTAGGAATGTGCAGGTATTCATCGTGTTGCTGCTCCCCCTGTGCATCCTGGCCTCGGCTTCGAGCCTGGTGTTGCGCTACCGGCGTTCCAGTGGCGAGGTGCGCGAGCAGATCAAATGGCTTGCCTTCGCCGCCTCGGTGGTGGGCTTCGTGTACTTTGGGGGCCTGCTCGCCCAGATCCTCTTCGCGTCTGAGTCGCTGGAAAACAACGCAGGCTCGTCGCCGCTCTGGGTTGCGATCTTGAACAACCTGCTCCTGATCAGCTACGCGGGTATACCCGTGGCAGTGGGGATCGCGATCCTTCGCCACCGCCTATACGACATAGAGATAATTATCAACCGCGTCCTGGTGTACGGCTCGCTAACGGCGACGCTGGTCGTGATCTACGCGGTAAGCGTGGTCTCCCTCCAGTATGCTTTCCGCGCGCTAACAGGGCAGGGGTCGCAGCTGGTCGTCGTCGCTTCCACCCTGGCCATAGCCGCGCTCTTCGGACCCTTGAGGCGACGCGTGCAAGCTCTTATCGACAAGCGCTTCTACCGCAGCAAGTACGACGCGGCCAAGACCCTCGAAGCCTTCTCGGCGAAGCTTCGGGACGAGACCGACCTGGACCGGCTCGGCGACGAGCTGGTCTCGGTAGTGCGCAACTCGATGCAGCCAGCGCACGCCTCACTTTGGCTGCGAGAAACGGGAGAGGAAGGATCATCCGAGATGAGAGAAAATAGCTGGAAAGGAGTTTCGTAACGCTTTTCGTAACGTTGGGGAGACGGTCGACGCCTAAAATAGCGGGCAAGGAGGTCGGATGACAGCTCAGACAAAGAACAGAAGGGGTTTCTGGCAGAACCTGTGGCGGCGCGATGGCCGCAAGCCGGCCGAGGAGACGCCAGTTGTGGCGGACGTGCCGCAGCAGGCGGCGCCGGAGGTGGACATAGCGCCGAACGACCCGATCCTCGCGTACCTCGCGGGCGTATCCGGCGTGGTCGAGGTAGAGAAGCTGGATCTCGATTCGCCGGCGCTCAGGGAGATGAAAGAGGTCGGCGTCAAGCTGGTGGTGCCGCTCGTGAGCCAGGGGGAGCTGATCGGGCTCCTCAACCTCGGGCCGCGCCTCTCCCAGCAAGAGTACTCGGCCGACGACAGGAAGTTGCTCTCCGATCTGGCCACCCAGACGGCGCCGGCCGTGAGGGTGGCGCAGCTCGTCAGGCAGCAGCAGCAGGAGGCGCAGGAGCGGGAGCGCATCGAGCAGGAGCTCAGGGTGGCGCGCCTGATCCAGCAGACCCTCCTGCCCAAGACCCTGCCCGAGCTGCCTGGCTACGACGTCGCGGCCTACTACCAGCCGGCCCGCGAGGTCGGCGGCGACTTCTACGACTTCGTCGATCTCGAAGACGGACGCCTCGGGCTGGTCGTCGGGGACGTAACGGACAAGGGGGTGCCAGCCGCCCTCGTGATGGCGACGACGCGCACCCTTCTGCGCGCCGCGGCCCAGCGCCTCGATTCGCCCGGCGAGGTCCTGAAAAGGGTCAACGACGTGCTGGTGCAGGAGATACCGCCCAACATGTTCGTCACGTGCCTTTACGCGATCCTCGACCCGGAGAGCGGCCTGCTCCTCTACGCGAACGCGGGCCACGACCTACCCTACCGTCGGAGGGTCGGGCGTTCCGAGGGCGCAGATGAGCTCAGGGCGACGGGGATGCCGCTCGGGCTGCTGCCTGGCATGGGCTACGAGGAGAAGGAGATCGTGGTAGAGAAGGGCGAGAGCGTCCTGTTCTACAGCGACGGTCTCGTCGAGGCGCACGACCCCCGCCGCGACATGTTCGGCTTCCCGCGCCTGCAAGGCCTCGTCGGCACCCACCGCGCGGGCGGGGCGGAGCTGATCACCTTCCTCCTCTCCGAGCTCGCGCGCTTTACCGGCGAGGAGTGGGAGCAGGAGGACGACATCACGCTCGTAACGCTGGAGAGATCGGAGCAGCTGTGACGGCGCCCAGGAGCGGCGCCAGGCGCACCCTCGCGGAGCTTAGCGTGCCGAGCGAGCCGGGCAACGAGCGCCGGGCGATGGAGGAGGTCGCCGGGACGGTGCAGGGGCTCGGGCTGTCGGAGCGCACGATGGAGAGGCTCAAGACCGCCGTCGCCGAGGCGACGATGAACGCGATGGAGCACGGCAACCACTACAAGGCCGAGCTGCCGGTCATCATAGAGGTGGCCGCCTCGGACGCCCAGCTCTCGGTCAAGATCACCGACGAAGGGAGCGGTCCGCCGGCCTTCCAATCCGAGACGCCCGACCTCGAGGCCAAGCTGGAGGGCATGCAGACGCCGCGCGGCTGGGGGCTCTTCCTGATCAAGAGCATGGTAGACGACATGAACGTCACCGGAGACGACCACCACCACACGGTCGAGTTGATACTACAACTCGACGAGACAGAAGGAGGTAAGTGATGGCCGTGCGGCACCTTGAGGTGGAGGTGCGCCGGGAGCCCGGCGGCGCCGTGCTCGACCTGCGGGGCGAGATCAACGGCTTCGCCGAAGAGGCCCTGGGCACCGCCTACGCGGAAGCGGAGAGCGAGAACCCCCAGACCATCGTACTGAACTTCGAGGAGGTCGAGTACATCAACTCGACCGGCATCGCGCTGATCGTCGGCCTGCTGGCCAGGGCGCGCGCCTCGAAGCGCCAGCTCATCGCCTACGGCCTCTCCGACCACTACGTCGAGATCTTCAACATCACCCGCCTCTCGGACTTCGTGAGCGTCTACCCGGACGAGGAGAGCGCCCTGAGCGAGACCTCGCCGGCATGAGCGGCGGGGAGCTTCACGGCTCGCTGCACTCTCTGCGCGGCGAGTACGAAGGGGTCAGGTCCGTAAGCCGGGAAAGGAGAGAGACTATGCCCCAGGCACAGGTCACCATGGACGTGCGGAAAGCCAACGACGCCGTGAGCATCATCGACGTCAAGGGCGAGCTGACCGCGTTCGCCGAGGGCGTCTTGATGGACGCATACAACCAGGCCAGCGACGGGAACGTGCGCGTGATAGTCCTCAACTTCGAGGGCCTCGAGTACATGAACAGTAGCGGCATCGGGTTGCTGGTTACGCTGCTGATCCGGGTCAACCGCGAGAAGCAGCGGCTGCTCACCTACGGCCTCTCCGAGCACTACCAGAACATCTTCCAGATCACGCGCCTCGACGACGCCATAGGCATCTACGACTCCGAGGAGGAGGCGGTCCGGGCCGGGGCGGCGTAAGGGCGGGGCATCGGGCTCCGTCAGTAACCCGAATCCTAGAAAAGAGCGACGATGACCGAAGGGAAGCCGCATAACGGGGAGCAGAGAGCACAAATTACTCGCCCCGAGCCTCGCGACGCCGCCCACTGGGCGCGTTACGTCGAGACGCTGCAGGGGACCACGGGCCCCAACGTAGACGGCCGCAGGCCCGTCGGACCCTTGCAGGGCTTCGGCAAGATGTGGCAGAAGACCTACAGGATCCGCCTGACCGGCGCCGACGCGCCGCCCGCCGAGGTCGTCGGGGCGTGGCGCGAGCGGTTCCCGGAGTTCTCCGGGTTCGGGGAGAAGGGCTTCCGCGTCCCTACGGGCGGGCTCGTGCCAGGCGCGGTCGCGTTGCTCGGGGACATGAGCGGCGTCATGGTCCTGTACTCGGACGACGAGTCCTTTACCTACATGACGCCGGAGGGACACCCTTTTTCGGGTTGGATCACCTTCAGCGCCCACCGAGAGGAAGGCGACGGCACGACGGTGGCCCAGGCCCACCTCCTCATCCGCGCGAACGACCCGCTATACGAGCTCATGATGCCCCTCGGGTTGCACAGGGTGGAGGACAGAACCTGGCAGCGCACACTCAGGAACCTTGCCGCGTACTTTGGCGCGCGCGGCGAGGTCGAGACCCGCATCGTCTGCGTCGATCCCCAGCGCCAGTGGGCCAACTATAAGAACGTTCGTCACAACGCCCTCATTCTCACGGCGCTGCACGCGATCACGGCCCCGCTTCGTCGCTTGAAACGGGACACGAAGAGAGACCCAAACCCCTCGTAAGGGAGGCATCCATGACCGACCAGACCCCTCAAAGCGAAGAGCAAAACGAAGAGCGCCAGCCCGGTCGCGAGCCCCGCGACGCGGCTTACTGGGCGAAGAGGGTGGAGAGGCTGGAGGTCACGGCGGTGCCCGACGGCGCGGCCAACGTCAACGTGGGAGGACGGCGCGAGGTCGGGGCGCTGCAGGGCTTCGGCCAGCTCTGGCAGAAGACGTACCGGGTACGCCTATCAGGCGTCGAGGTAACGCCAGAGGAGGCAGTTAAGGTCTGGAAGGAGCGCTTCCCCGAGTTCCAGCCCCCGAACAGCCGGTTCTATCCTTCGATGGCCGGCGTCGCCCCCGGGGAGGTGCTCTTCATCAGCGCCTCGGTCGGAGGTATGCCCGTGCACACGGGGGTGCGCGTGATCTACGCAGACGATGAGTCCTTTACCGTCATGACCCCAGAGGGACATCCCGAGTCTGGCTGGAACACCTTCTCGGCGCACGCGGACGACGACGGCACGACGATCGCGCAGATACAGTCCCTGGCGCGCGCCAACGATCCCGTCTACGAGATCGGGTTCCGCATCATGGGCGCGACGGAGCAGGAGCGGATCTGGACCCACGTCCTGAAGTCCCTCTCAGCCCACTTCGGCGTGAACGAGCCGGTGACCTTGGAGAAGGTCTGCGTTGACCCGAAGGTACAGTGGTCTGAGATGAAGAACCTCTGGCACAACGCGGGCGCCCGGTCCATGCTCTACACGATGACCGCCCCGCTGCGTTGGGGCCGTCGCCAGAGTTGAGCGGCGAACGTCGTGAAGGGACGAGCGTGAGCACCGCATCACCTGCCCCAGGGAGAGACCAGGTGCGTGGCTGATCGCGGCACATACGACGCGGTGGTTGTGGGCGCCGGGCCCAACGGCCTAGCTGCCGCCGTGGAGCTGGCCAGGGGCGGTCGCTCCGTGGCCGTACTGGAGGCGGAGGAGACCGTCGGTGGGGGCACCCGCTCGGCCGAGATCACCCTGCCTGGCTTCGTCCACGACCTCGGCTCGGCCATCCATCCCCTGGGCTACGCCTCGCCTTTCTTCCGTCAGCTGCCGCTGGAAGAGCACGGCCTCGAGTGGATCCATCCGCCCGCCCCGCTAGCCCACCCGTTCGACGACGGCACGGCCGCCGTGCTGGAGCGCTCGGTCGAGCAGACCGCAGCCGGACTTGGCCCCGACGCGCTGGCGTATACAAGGCTCATGCAGAACGTAGCCAGAGACGCTCCCAGGCTGGCGTCCTACTTCGTCGCCTCGCCGCGCCTCATCCGCCACCCCTTGGCGCTCTCCGGTACGGCGCTGCGGGCGCTGAGGCCGGCCCGCTCGCTGGCCGAGGGCGTGTTCGATGGGCAGAGGGCGCGAGGCCTCTTCGCGGGGAACGCGGCCCACTCGTTTCTGCCGCTGGAGAAGTCCCCGAGCGCCCTCTTCGGGCTCGTCCTCGGCACGCTTGGGCACTCGTTCGGCTGGCCGTTTCCCAGAGGCGGGTCGCAGAAGATAGCCGACGCGTTGACCTCGTACCTGGTCTCCCTCGGCGGCGAGGTCTACACAGGCGTCAAGGTGGGATCGGTCGAAGACGTGCCGCGCACGCGCTCGGTACTGTTCGACGTCACGCCCCGGCAGTTACTCGACATCGCGGGCGAGCATTTTACCGAGGGCTACAAGCGCGCCCTCAAGAAGTACCGCTACGGGCCGGGCGCCTTCAAGGTGGACTTCGCCCTCGACGGGCCAGTCCCCTGGAAGGCGGAGGAATGCCTGCGGGCAGGCACGGTCCACCTCGGCGGAACCCTGCAGGAGATCGCGGCCGGCGAGGCCGCGGTGTGGCGCGGCGAGCATCCCGAGAGGCCGTTTATCCTGCTCGCCCAGCAGAGCCTCTTCGACGGGACGCGGGCGCCCGACGGGAAGCACACCGCGTGGGCATATTGCCACGTGCCCAACGGCTCCGATTTCGACATGACGGAGAGGATAGAAGGCCAGATCGAACGCTTCGCCCCCGGCTTCCGAGACCGCGTCCTCGCCAAGACCTCATCGAGCCCGGCCGACCTCGAACGGCAGAACGCCAACCTGGTGGGCGGCGACATAAACGGCGGCGTCCCCGAGCTGCGGCAGCTCTTCACCCGCCCGGTGCTAAGGGTCAACCCGTACGCGACGCCCGCGAAGGGCCTCTTTGTCTGCTCGTCCTCGACGCCGCCGGGTGGGGGCGTGCACGGCATGTGTGGCTACTTCGCGGCCCGAGTCGCCCTGCGCTACCTGCGTTGACGGAGCAGAAGGTGTCCCCGACGGAGAGCGCAGCCGCCGGGGGTTCCCAGGCCCCGCCGCGGGTCGGGCGGGTGGGCGCGCTTCTTCGCGCGGGCGGTGGCGTTGCTCGTCGTCTTGGTCTTCGTCGGGGGCATGGCCGCGATCTTCTGGCTCGAGCGGCGCTTCGCCTTGCCGGGCGAGAACATCGCGGAAGACTTCTTTGTCTCTGCGGGGTTCGGTATGTTCACGGTCGTGGGCGCCCTGCTGGTTGCGAAGCGTCCCGGGAACCTGATCGGCTGGATCTTGAGCACGGCCTCGCTCTTGATGGGGAACGCGGCGCTCGAAACCTACGCCGCCTACGTCATGACCACCCGCGGCAGGCCCGACTGGCTCGCCGTCGTCGGCGTCTGGGTCAACTCCTGGTACTGGTATACGTTCATCGCGCTTGCCTTCATATACCTGCCCCTCTACTTCCCCGACGGACGCTTGCCCTCTCGCCGCTGGCTCCCGGTCGCCGTGATACCGGGCATCGGGGTTCTGGTCGTTGTCGTTCTCGGGATGCTCGCCGACACCCTGAGGGGACAGGACGTCCCCTACAGGATCGAAAATCCCATCGGAATCGAAGGACTCCCGCCCGTCGAAGAACTGCCCTTTTTCGGTGTGCTGAGCGTCCCCCTCGTCATCGGTTGTTTCGGGGCGGTCGCGGCCGTGGTGGTGCGCTTCCGACGTTCCAGCGGTGTCGAACGCCAGCAGATGAAGTGGTTCCTGTTTGCCGCCGCGCCCATCCTAGCCTTCCCTATCACGGATTTCCTGCCGGGGATCGTCGGCGAATTGGCATTCGGATGGATGCTCATCGGCTTGCCAACGGCGATCGGGATCGCGGTGCTGCGCTACCGCCTGTACGACATAGACGTCCTCATAAACCGTACCCTGGTCTACGGCGCCCTCACGGCGTCGCTCGCGCTTGTGTACTTCGGGAGCGTGGCGGCCTTACAGTACGCGTTCCGGGCGCTGACCGGGGGCGATTCGCAGCTGGTGATCGTGATCTCCACGTTGGCCATAGCGGCGCTCTTCGGTCCGCTACGCAGCCGCGTGCAGGCGTTCGTGGACCGGCGTTTCTACCGCCAGAAGTACGATGCGGCGAAGACGCTGCAATCATTTGGCGCCAGGCTGCGGGACGAGACGGACCTTGACGTGCTCGGTGACGATCTGGAAGCTGTAGTCCGAGAGACGATGCAGCCCGAGTACGCCACGTTGTGGCTGAGAGAACCAGGAAGGATAGCCGATGGCCGGTAAGGGCGACGGCGCTCGGCCAGCGCCCGGGCACAGAAGGTTCGGCCCGGTGGCGGGGGTCGTCCTACTCTCGTTGACCATCGCGCTGGCCGTCGCCAGTGCCGTGCTCCTCTTCGTAGGTGGCGGCTTCGGCCGGATCGTGTGGGGTTTGCCGGGCGTGCAGAGCTTGTGGGCGCTGGGATTCCTGGCGGCCGGCTACCCGATCACCTGCTACCACACCGCCAACCCAGTCGGCTGGTGCTTGATGGCGGCGAGCGCCGCCGCGAGCGTGAACGGCCTCGGCTTGAGCCTTGGGATGGGCACGGCCGCTGCCGATCTTGGCGGTCTGGTGTCGTGGTTGGCTAGCGCCTGGGTGATTTCGGTAGGCGCGTTGTGCAGCGCCGTGGTCCTCTTCCCCTCGGGCGCGCCACCTTCGCGGGGGTGGTGGGCGCAGCTGGTGGTACTTTGGGGCTCTGGTGTCCTTGTGTTCTGCCAGAACCTGTTCACGGGTGCCGGCCCGCTGGGCTCGGTCGCCGTGCCGGTGGACAGCGTCTTTCAGCTCTCCCTTGTCGTCGGGTTTCTCTCGCTCCTGGTGCGCTGGCGGCGCTCCGGACCGGTGGAGAGGTTGCAACTCAAGTGGGTGGCGTATGGCGTCGTTCTGGTCGCGACAACGGCGCTGGTCGTGGAGCTGGTCATCAGCAACCTCGCCCCCGATCTGTACCTCCTGGGTACGGTCGCGCTCAGCGTCGTCATCCTCGCCGTTCCGGCGACGATAGGAGTGGCGATCCTGCGCTACAGGCTCTACGACATAGACGTGGTCATAAACCGCACCCTCGTATACGCATCCCTGACCGCGACGCTCGTCGTGGTCTACTTCGGGAGCGTGGTGAGCCTCCAACAGCTGCTCTCACCCGTGGTGGGTGAGGACAACGAGCTTGCCGTCGTCGCTTCGACGATCCTGATCGCGGCGCTCTTCGGGCCACTGCGGAGAAGGGTGCAGGGCTTCATCGACCGCCGCTTCTACCGCAACAAGTACGACGCGAGGAAAACCCTCGAAGCCTTCTCCGTGAAGCTGCGTGGGGCTTCGGACCTGGACGGGTTGAACGGCGAATTGCTCGCGGTAGTGCGGGAGACGGTGCAACCGGCTTACGCTTCGTTGTGGCTGCGCGCCACGCGCGAGCGAGGGGCGGGGGAGAGGGAGGCGGGAAGGTGACCTCCAGCCCGGTCGTCCCGTCCGCCGACTTGCGTGGTCGCCGGCTTCTGATCATGCGCATAGCGTGGCTGGCCGCGTCCTTGCTCGCGGTGGGTCTCTTCGTCGCCGGCATTTTCTCGTACTGGACGGATCTTCTGGCGGTGTGTACCCGTTCAGCTGAGATCTGCTCGGACAGGGGGCTCCTCACGCCCCAGAACGTGCGGGAGCTGGAGGAGTTGGGCCTGTCGGCCGGCTTCCGCGCCGCGTTCCAGGTCGTGATCACAACGCTCCTGGCGGCGGTGTGGCTCGGGGTGGGCGCGGTGATCTTCTGGCGCCGTTTGGACGACCGGATGGCGCTGCTCGTCTCCCTGATGCTCGTGACCTTCGGCACGGCGGGCCTGAGCACCGCCCCGTCCGACGCGCTGGCGGAGGCGCATCCGGCCTTCTGGTTCCCGGTCGTGAGCGTGCAGTTTCTCGGCCAGGCCTGCCTGGTGCTCTTCTTCTGCCTCTTCCCCAGCGGGCGGTTCGTGCCGCGTTGGATCCGCTGGTTGGCCCTGGCGTTCCTCGCGTCGCTGGCGCCGTCTTACTTCTTCCCCAGCTCGTCCCTCAACCCGCTCAACTACTCCGAGACGCTCTTTAGCGTGGTGTTCCTGGCTTTCCTCACTATCCTCGTAGCCGCGCAGATATACCGCTACTGGCGGGTCTCCGGAGCGACGGAGCGCCGGCAGATCAAGTGGGTCGTCTTCGGCACGGCCGCGGGCATGGCCGGCTTCGTATTGTCCCTCCTGCCTTACTTTTTCGTGCCGCGGCTGCTAACACACATCTCGTATCTGTACTTCGTCCTGGACGCTGGCCTCGCCGTCTCGCTGACCCTGATACCGCTCTCCATAGGCGTCGCGATGCTGCGCTCGCGTCTGTTCGACATAGACGTCGTCATAAACCGTACCCTCGTTTACGGCTCACTCACGGCCACGCTCGTGCTCGTCTACCTCGGGAGCGTGGTCTCCCTGCAGTACGCCTTCCGCGCGCTGACCGGGCAGGAGACGCAACTCGCCGTCGTCGCCTCCACGCTCATCATCGCCGCCCTGTTCGGGCCCCTGAGGCGGCGGGTCCAGGCGCTCGTGGACCGGCGTTTCTACCGCCAGAAGTACGACGCGGCCAGGACGCTCGAGGCATTCTCTGTCAGGCTACGGGACGAGATGGATCTGACCGATTTGAGCGAGAACCTGGTGGGTGTGGTGCGGGAGACGATGCGGCCAGAGCACGCGGCGCTTTGGCTGAGGGGCTCCGGGAAGGGGGCGCGGCCTTGAAGGCCCGGACGGCCTCCAGGCTCGCGTGGGGGATGTGCGCGCTGGCGCTGGCGCTGCTCGCGGCCACCCTCGTGCTGGCGATACTCGCGCGAGCGTTGTTTGCGGGGTTGGGGCTGCCCCTGATCTGGATCGCCAGCGCTGTGGTTGGCGCGCTGATCGCCTCCCGCCATCCCGGTAACCTGGTCGGTTGGCTATTCCTCGGCGGGGCCCTGGGCGCCGCGATCAAGGGGTTCGGCGACCTGTACGCGGTCTACGCGATCCAGACCGAGCCTGGCTCGCTTCCCCTGGCGGAGACCGTGCTGGGCCTGGCGAGCCTCTTCGCGGGCGTCGGGCCGGTCCTGAACTTCGTGCTGTTGCCGCTCTACTTTCCCAACGGCAGGCCGGTCTCGCCGCGTTGGAACCTGGTCGCCTGGATCGCCCTGTTGCTGCTGCCCGTTCTGACCCTCCTGAGCACGTTCACACCGGCCGAGGCCGTCTACGGCACGGGCATCCCGAACCCGCTGGCCCTGGAGGCGTTGCGCCCGGTCGAAAACGTACTCGGGCCTTTCCTGCTCGCGTCGTACCTTGGCCTGATCTTCGCCGCCGCGGCGAGCCTGTTGGTGCGTTTCCGCCGCTCGTCCGGCGTGGAGCGCCAGCAGCTCAAGTGGTTCACCTACGCGGCGGCGTTCATCCCGGTGTGGTTCCTGCTGAACGCCCCGATCGAGCGCGCCTTCCCGACCCTGTTCGCCGTGCTCGACTCCGTGGTCATAGCCGGCGTCCCGGTCGCAGCCGGCATCGCGATCCTGCGCTACAGGCTCTACGACATAGACCGGATCATCAACCGCACCCTAGTCTACGCCTCCCTTACGGCCATGCTGGTCGCGCTTTACCTCGGAGGCGTCGTCGTATTGCAGTACGTGCTGCGCGCGCTCACCGGGGGGGAGTCGCAGCTGGCTGTGGTGGCCTCTACCCTTGCGATAGCGGCGCTATTCAACCCGCTCAGGCGCAACGTGCAGGCCCTGGTCGACCGCCGCTTCTACCGCGGGAAGTACGACGCGGAGCTGGTCCTGGCCGGATTCTCCGCCACCCTGCGCGACGAGACGGACCTGGACAAGCTCGACGAAGATCTGATCGGGGTCGTACAGAGGACGGTGCAGCCCGCGCACGTCTCCCTGTGGCTGCGGAGGGAGACCGGCGGCAGGTGAGCGAGCGGGTCACCGGGTGGATCGCGTGGTCGGTCTGCGGGCTGATACTAGCCTTGATCGCCTGCGCCTTCGTGCTCGCCTCACTCAACAGCTACGAAGGCTTCGTGACCTTCCTCATCGCCGAGGCGACGGCCGCGCTGGTGGGCGGGCTTATCGCGTCCCGCCGTCCCCAGAACCCCGTCGGCTGGCTGATCCTGGGCCACGCGCTCTGCTTTACGGTGGGGGAGTTTTCGCGCCAGTACGCGATCTACGGTCTCATCACCGAGCCAGACGCTCTGCCCCTGGCCAGGGCGATGGCCTGGCCGCCGTACTGGATCTGGTACCCGGGCCTGATGCTGATGCTCGCCTTCCTGCCGCTCTACTTCCCGAACGGGCGCCTCGTCTCGCGTCGCTGGCGCCCCGTCGTGTGGTTCGCCGCATTCGTCACCGCGTTCGCGGTCGTCCTCAGCGCGGTCAGGCCGGGCGTTGGCGAGACCCGCAGCGTCCCCAACCCGCTTGGAATGGAAGCCCTGGACGAGGTGCCGCGGGCTTTCTCCGTGGCATTCACCCTCATGTCCACGGCGTGGCTGTTCCTCGGCGCCGTGGCGGCGCTGAGCCTCGTGGTCCGCTTTCGTCGCTCGCGGGACGAGGAGCGGCAGCAGATCAAGTGGGTCGTCTTCGCCGTGGTGCTCCTGATCTCCTTCACCGCCGTCGACCTGCTCTTTTTGCGGGGCCTGATTCCGGTCGCCCTCGACGAGGCCCTCTTCGTCCTCTCTCTCGAGGCCCTGTGGGTAGCCATCGCCGTCGCCGTTTTGAGGTACCGACTCTACGACATCGACCGCATCATAAACCTCACCCTCGTCTACGGTGGCCTGACGGGCGCGCTGGTCGCCGTTTACGTCGGCAGCGTCGTCTTGCTCCAGTACCTGTTCCGGGTCCTGGGCGGCGCCGAGTCGCAGCTCGCCATCGTCGCCTCCACCCTGATCATCGCCGCCCTGTTCAACCCCTTGAGGCGCCGCATCCAGATTTTCATAGACCGACGCTTCTACCGCGGGAAGTACGACGCGAGGGAGACTCTGGAAACATTCTCCGCGAAGCTGCGCGACGAGACGAACCTCGACGCGCTCTCGGACGACCTGCTCGGCGTAATCCACGGGACGGTCCAGCCCGAGCACGCCTCGCTGTGGTTGCGCCCGTTGGAGAGGCGCCGATGGGCGAGCTAGCGGCAACCCGGGTCGCGTGGTTGCTGTGGGCGACGGCGCTGGCGCTTGTCGCCTGCGGGCTTCTCCTCGCCCTCGCGAGCCGCCAGGAGGCGCCCCTCTACGAGTTCTGGGTCGTAGCCCTCATCGGACCGACCTTCGCGACCCTGGGAGCCCTGATCGTCGCCCGGCGTCCCGGGAACGTCATCGGCCGGCTCTTCCTCCTTTGCGGCGTCGGCTCCGGTGTGCAGATGCTCTCCGGGCAGTACGCAACCGTGGCGCTCTTCTCGGGAGAGCCTTCCCGACTGCCCGGCGGCGCGGTCGCCGGCTGGCTCTCAACCCTCGCGCAGCAATCGCTGGTTGCTACGGTTCTTTTCCTCGTACTTCTCTTTCCGACCGGCAGGCTGCTCTCGCCGCGCTGGCGGGCCTTCGCCCTGCTCGCCGGAATGGTTTTCGTGGTCTGGGTGATCTCCGAGGCGCTGGGACCGGGTCCGTTGGAGGAGTTCGCCCCCGCCCGAAACCCCTTCGGCGTCGAGGGCATCGCCCCAATCCTCGGCGGCCTCGAGCTTGTCGGCGGGTGGGCGGGCATAGCCGTCTTCGTCGGCGCGATCCTCTCCCTGATCCTGCGCTTCTACCGCTCTCGCGGCGAAGAGCGGCTGCAGCTTAAATGGTTCGTCTACGCCGCCACCGTTGGCTTCCTGGCGATCGGGCTGGCCGGCGAGGCGCCGATTGTCGGGGAGCTGGTGTGGCTCGTGGCGCCCCTGAGCCTTCCCATCACCGCCGGCATAGCGATCCTCAAGTACCGCCTCTACGACATAGACCGCATCATAAACCGTACCCTCGTCTATGCCGCTCTCACGGCGGTTCTGGCGCTCGTTTACGTAGGAGGCGTGGTTGGCCTGCAGTACGGCTTACGCGTCCTTACTGGTGGTGGATCTCAGCTGGCCGTCGTCGCCTCCACCCTGGCCATCGCGGGCCTTTTCAGCCCTTTGCGCCGTCGGGTGCAGGCTTTCGTGGATCGCCTGTTCTATCGCAGGAAGTA
Organism: uncultured Rubrobacteraceae bacterium; assembly: GCA_963800975.1. Lineage (GTDB taxonomy): Bacteria > Actinomycetota > Rubrobacteria > Rubrobacterales > Rubrobacteraceae > JALYGY01. The sequence continues at coordinate 551,869 of CAWDDB010000013.1, forward strand.
CGACGCGGCCAGAACCCTCGAGGCCTTTTCGGCCAGGCTCAGGGACGAGACCGACCTGGTCCACCTCGGCGCCGAGCTGGTCTCGGTGGTCCAGGAGACGGTGCAGCCGGAACACATCTCGCTGTGGCTCCGGCCGCAAAGCAAAAAATATCTGCAGAAAAAGTTACCGTAACGCCCGCCGTAACGGTTCCGTAACGCTTGACCGCTACAGTGTGTGCATGAGCTTGAGAGAGAAGAGAGGAGAGCCGAGGATGAAACTCTCGACGGTCGTGCGGTGGGTCGGTCCGGTCGCGATAGTTAGCGGCGTCTTCACGATGATCTCCGACCTCCTTGGTCTGACGGTCTACGTCCCCGTCCTCGGCGAGGCCGCCGACACGGGCTACGAGGCCGTTGGGGCTGGCGTGATCCTGATAGCCCTAATGCTCCTGCTCATCGGCATGGCAGGCCTCTACGCGGGCAAGCCGAGGCCGGACGGACCTCGGGTCATAGAGATAGGCTACCCCGTCCCAGTGGGCGAGGGTGCCGAGCAGGGACCTATCACGTCGACGCAGTCGCTGCGCCCGGTCGCGGGGCGCGTGGCCGGCCGCCCCGACCGCGAGCACATAACCGCGGCCGATCCTCTCTACTTCTCCGGAGATCGCAAGGGCGCCTGACGCTTTGGCAATGCTGGGGATGACTTCGCGGCTCTTGTTGTTCGGGAGTCGGGAGTCGGAGGTCGCAATAGCTTTACCCGACTCCCGCACCCACGACCGGGGCGCACCCCGCAACTGGGCTCCGGTATCACCATTCCACCAGCTTCCAGATCTCGGGTTGCAGCTCGCCTTCCTCGCCCACCTCGGCGAAGATGGTCACGGCCTGGGTGAGGTGGCTCATGGCCTCCTCGGAGCGGCCGGCGGCGTGCAGCAGATCCGCGAGGTTGTTGTGCAACGCCGCTTCCCTATGCCTGTCGCCGAGCGAGACGCACAGGGCCAGGGCGGACTCGGCCTTCTCGAGGGCCTGCTCGGGCTCCCCGCCGTTTCGGTGAGCCAGGGCCAGGTTGTTCAGGGCGGCGACCCTGGCAGCCGGGTCCCCCGCGTCCTCGGCCAGCTCGAGGCTGCGTTCCAGGTGACCCCTGGCCGCGTCGAGATCTCCCCGGCCGCTCGCCAGCACGCCGAGAACGTTGTGGGCCCGGGTCAACGCGAGCCCATCCGTGGCGACTTCGGCTAGCTCGAGCGCCCTGTTCGCCTGTTGCAGCGCCAGATCGTCGCGCCCCTGATGCTGCGCGACAAGGCCGAGTTCGGCGTGAAGCCTGGCGCGTATCTCTACCTGCTTCGTCTCCGCGAGGGCCGCCCCCAGGTGGCTCTCGGCCAGGGTCCACTCTCCCAGGCGCTGGTAGACGCCGCCCAGTTTGCGCTCGATCTCGCCTATCCTGCCGCCGTCTCCCAGCGCGGCGGCAGCTTCGTAGCTCGCGAGGGCCTGCGCGTACTCGCCCAGCAAGGTGTAGAGGTCGCCGATCGCTTCGTGCAGAACGGCCGGGCTCGGGTGCCCGAGCGCGAGTGCCGCCCTGAAGTGGGATAGCGCCTCGCGGTTGGCGTAGAGTTCCCTCGCGTGTTCGCCGGCCAGCCCGGAGTACCGCGCGGCCTCCGCGTCCTGGCCGGCCAGCCTGAAGTGGTTGGAGATCTGGGCCGCAAGCGGCCCCGTCTCGCGGCGCCGCCGCGCGCGGCGGGCGAGCGCCTCTGCCACCCTGCGGTGCAGGAGTCGCCTCCTCGCGAGGCTGGTCTCCTCGTAGACGAGGGCGCGCAGCTTCTCGTGGTCGAAGTCGTAGGCCGGCGTCCTCTCTCCGGCACCCCTGACCTCCTCGACGAGCCCCTTGCCAGTGAGCTCCTCCAGCGCGACGACGGCCTCCTCCTCGCTGCGCCCGCTCGCCTCCCGCACCGTGTCGAAGTCGAAGGACCGGCCGATGACGGCGGCGGCGTTGAGCAACTGCCAGCCCGTCTCCCCGACGCTGCCGAGGCGTCCTTGCAGCAGGTCGCGCACCCCACCAGGCAACGTCCAGGTTTCTTCGTCGGGTGCAAGCGAGCCTTGCGCGATGGCCGCCAGGTACTCGCCCACGAATAGCGGCAACCCCTCCGTCTCGCCGTAAAGGCGCGCGCCCAGACCTTCCGAGTCGCCTACGACCTTCTGAACCAGCTCCTCGACGGCCCCCCTGTCCAGGCGCGGCACCCGGAGCAACGTGACCGCGCGAGCCTGCTGGGCCCCGGGCACGAGCGCGCGCAGGCGGTTGTCCGCCTGCACCTCGTCGCCGCGCCAGGTGAGCACGACGAGCAGGCGGCGCCCGGGTCCTAGCCTGCGCACCAGGTAAGCGAGGAGGTCGAGCGAGGAGGCGTCGGCCCACTGCACGTCGTCGATAAACAGCACCCCCGGGGACGGTCCCTCGCAGGCCGCGAGCAACACCCGGCAGACGCCCTCGAAGAAGCGGCTCTGGGCTCCGGGCTCCGCGAGCGGTGGGGGAGGGGGCTGTTCCGGCCTTAGACCGGCGAGCTCGGGCATCAGCCGCGAGGCCTCAGCCAGGAAGTAGCCCGGTACCTCGTCCAGTCGCTCGTCCTGGTTCTCGTCGCCCAGGACCGCGGAGAGCCCCTCGACGAACGGCCCGAAGGCCAGGTTCGTCTCACCGGGGTAGCACCGCGCCTCGACCGTCACGGAACCCATGCTCCGCGCGTGTGCCAGGAGCTCCTCTGCCAGACGGGTCTTGCCGACGCCCGCCTCCCCCTCCAGCACGACGACGTGGCCGGCCGCCCCCGCTCCCGCGTAGGCAAGGAGCAACGCCTCCCACTCCGCCTCGCGTCCCACCAGCGGCTCGTGGGAGGGGTCGACGGAGGATACCCCGGCCGGCGGCGCCTCAGGGATCTCAGCCCGTTGGACGTCGGAGTGATCCTCGGCGAGGTCCGGTGGCGGGGGCAGGCTGTCCTCCACGATCGCCTCGTAGACCCTGGTGGTCTCCTCCAGCGGGGAGACGCCGAGTTCGCCCTCGAGCACGCGAACGCATTCGCGGTACTGGCGCAGGGCGGCGGCGCGCTGGCCGGCCCACGAGTAGAGCCGCATCAGCCAGCGGTGCGCCGGTTCGTGCAGGGGATCCAGGGCCAGCCAGCGCCGGGAGTGCCTGACGGCCTCCTCCCACTCCCCCCGAGCCCCGAGGCCGCGACCTAGCCTCTCGAGCGCCCCGGCCAGCTCGCTCCGCAGCTCCTCGCCCTGGAAGAACTGCCAGTCGTCGAAGGCTGCGCTGTCGCGCAGCGCGAAGCCAGCCAGGAAGTCGTCGCGGTAGAGCGCCGCGGCCTCGGAGAGGAGGGGCAGGCACCTGGCGCAGACCTCGCCTTCGGCGTGGCCGTGGGTCCTGCACCCGGCCAGCAGAGCACGAAAGCGCTCCACGTCGACCCACACATCGTCCTGGATCAGGTCGACGCTCTCCCGATCCGCCACCATCCAACCCTCGGAGCGCGCCACGCCGAGGGATGAGAGCGTCCGGCGCAGCGCGGCTCGGGCCCTGGTCTGGTTGTACTCGGGCCAGAGCAGCCCGGCCAGGGAGTCGCGCGCCTGGCGCCGCTCCGTGACCGCCAGATAGGCCAGAAGCGCTATCGCCTTGCGGGTGTCGACCTCGATCCGGCCACCCTCGTGCTCGATGAGCGGTGCGCCGAGCAGCGAGATCCTCGCCCGTGCCGTCCTTGCGTCACCCGAATTCACCACCTCGGAATTATGGTGCAGGGGCAGTGTAAGCGCAACGGTTCGGGCGACGTGAGAGATTCCGTAACGTTGCGAAGAGAGGGCCCGGACAAAACATCCGGGCCTTCTCTCAGAGCAAAAGTCTTGCCTTACCGGTCGGAGAGGCGCCGCACGGCTTCGGCGATGTGGCCGGCGCTAATACCGGCTGCGTCCATCAGCTCCCCGGAGGAACCCGAGCCCGGCATTATGTTCACGGCGAGGTGCTCGAAGTGGAGGGCGTCGACGTCTTCCTCGGCGAGGGCTGAGAGTACGGCCTCGCCCAGGCCGCCTTCCGGCCAGTGATCCTCGACGACAACGAGCCTGCCCCCGGTCGCGCGAACCGCCTCCTGCACGGCGGCCGCGTCGATCGGCTTGATGGAGTACGCGTCGATAAGGCGCACGTTCGTGCCGTCTTCCTGCAGCTGATCGCAAGCTTCGATGGCGTTGTGCAGGGTGATACCCGCCGCGACGACCGTGACCCGGTCCTCATCCGAGGAGCGCACGGTCTTGCTGCCGCCGATAGGAAAGTCTTCTTCGGGGCCGTAGATCACGGGCGTGCTGGGCCGCAGGGTGCGCAGGAAGCTGATGCCGCTGGTGTCTGCCATCTGGGCGACGAGCTTGGCCGTCTGGTTGGCGTCCGACGGGTGCAGGACGGTAGAGCCGTGGACGGCGCGCATCATCGCGATGTCCTCCAGCGCCATCTGGGAAGGGCCGTCCTCGCCGATGGAGACGCCGGCGTGCGAGCCGGAGAGCCTCAGGTTCGCCCCCGAGATGGCGGCCATGCGGATGAAGTCGTAGGCCCGGCTAAAGAAGGCGGCGAAGCTGGAGGCGAAAGGAACCCTGTTGCGCACGCTCATCCCGACCGCGGCCGCGACCATCTGCTGCTCCGCGATAAACATCTCGAAGTACCGGTCCGGGAACTCCTCGGCGAACTCCTCGGACTTGGTAGAGTTGCTCACCTCGCCGTCCATCGCCACCACTTCCTCGCGCGCGGCGCCGACGGCCTTCAGGGCGGCGCCGTACGCTCCGCGGGTCGCCTCGGAGTCGCCAACCTCCCAGGTCGGCAGATCGAGGTCTCCGGTGAGACCCGCGGCGAAAGCCTCGCCGTTGTTGGAGTCCGGCTTCTGCACCTCGACGCGGAGGTCGGTCTCGCCGCCGAGCTCCTCGAGGGCCTTCGCCTCCTCATCGTCCGATACGGGCTTCCCGTGCATGCCGTCGACGTCCTCGAGGAACGACACGCCGCGCCCCTTCTTGGTCTGGGCGACGATCAGGGTCGGGACCCCCTCCTGCTCGAGGGCCTCGGCGTAGGCGCCGTCCACCTCCTCGGGGTCGTGGCCGTTTATCCGGATCGCGTGCCACCCGAACGCCTCGGCGCGGGCCGCGTAGTGGTCGCCGTGCCAGCCGTCCATCGTCTCGCGCGTCTGGCCTAGCCTGTTCATGTCCAGGATGGCGATCAGGTTGTCCAGCTTGTAGAAAGAGGCGTGCTGGAATGCCTCCCACATCGAGCCCTCGGCCATCTCGGAGTCCCCACAGAGGACCCAGACGTGGTAGGGGAGCTTGTCCAGGTACTTGCCAGCCAGCGCGACGCCGACGCCGATCGGCAGGCCCTGTCCGAGCGAGCCGGTCGCGACGTCCACCCAGGGGATCTCGGGCGTGGGATGCCCCTGCAGGCGGCTGCCGAACTCGCGGAAAGTCATGAGCTCCTCGTCGGTGACGGCGCCGGCTGCCTTGTACATCGAGTAGAGCAGGGGCGAGGCGTGGCCCTTGGAGAAGATCAGGTGGTCGTTCGCCGGGTTCTCCGGGGCGTCGAAGTCGTAGCGCAGGTACTTGCTCATCAGCACCGCCATGAGCTCGGCCGCCGACATGCTCGACGTGGGATGCCCCGAGCTCGCGGCGCTGCTCGAACGGATGCTATCCACGCGCAACTGCTGCGCCAGCGCGTGCCACTGCTCGGCGCCTGCCGTTTCCTGGTTGATCTGCTGCGTCACGTGGTACCTCCTTGGAGGCGTCGCCGTCTGTTACGCTGAGATTCTATCCTCTCCTACCCGGCGCCGGTGATCGAGAAACTACGCGCCGCGTGGCTCTCGGTTGTGTATCCGATAGGGTCACCGGACCGGTGGATTATCCCGGTTCACCGCCGGGTATATCTAGCTGCGTCGTTGAGAGTATTTCGCGAGGAGAAGGAGTAGATCTTGGGTAGAGGAGACGCAGGCGGTCGCGACGAGCCAGGCAGGGGCCGCGAAGGACGCGAGGGCAGGCGCGAAGGCGGGCGCGGAGCAGGGAGAGAGGGTGGCCGCGGTGGCGCCCCGGATCGCCCCGGCGGGGAAGGGGGCGGCGGTCGCACCCCCGAGGAGCGCCAGGAGCGCCAGGAGCTTCGCGAAGAGCGCGAGCAGCGCCGGGACGAGCGGCAGGATCGCAGGCAGGAGCGGCAGGAGCATAGGGAGGCGCGCCAGGATCGCCGGGATCAGCGGCAGGAGGGCCGCGAGCAGCGCCGGGACGAGCCCGGACCCGAGGGTGAGCCTGGGGGCGGGAAAGACCAGGCCTAGCTCGGCGCCCGTCGACCCCCAAGCCCGGCCTCGGTAAAGAAGGCGCACGCAAGTGCTTGGCCGCGTCCCCCAAAAGGGGACGCGGTTTCTCGTTGGTATGAAGAATTACCGAGTGTCGGTTTGGACCTGTTCTAAATTGGGGACCGCTGTCAACGCGACCGCGCGATGGCACGAGGAGGTGACGCTGGCGCGCGCGGGACGGGTTTCTGTAATGCGGGATCGCCGAGAGACAGGAGGAGAATGTATCTCCGGATAGACAAGCTGCAGATAGAGCTACCGAGGCCCACGGAGGCGGACCCGGAGTCGGCCGGCGTCGTCCAAGAGCTTCTGGGCGGCAAGTTCGGCGAGATGTCTACCCTGATGAACTACACATACCAGTCGTTCAACATGCGCGGCAAGAGCAAGATCCGGCCGTACTACGACCTGGTGGCCAACATCGCGGCCGAGGAGATGGGCCACATCGAGCTCGTCGCCAACACCATCAATTTGCTGCTAGACCAGACCGAGGCGAGCACCGATGGGGTAGCGCCGCCGCTCAACTTCAGCGGCATGACGGGCAACCCAGACCACTTCCTCAACTACGGCCTGGGCGCCATACCCGGGAACGCCGGGGGCAAGGCGTGGTCGGGCGACTACGTGTTCAACACCGGCAATCTCAAGCTGGACCTCCTGCACAACTTCTTCCTGGAGTCCGGGGCGAGGATGGGCAAGATCCGGGTCTACGAGAGCACCCAGAACCCGGTGGCGCGCGAGATGATCGGGTACCTGATCGTGCGCGGCGGCGTGCACCAGGAGGCTTACGCCAAGGCGCTCTCCGATATCTCCGGCGTGGACGTGACCAAGCTGCTGCCGGTGCCCGAGATCGAAAGCGCCAAGTTCCCGCACGCCAGGAAGTTCATGGACCGGGGCTTCCACCGCATCCTCTACCGCTTCAGCCCCGACGACTATCGCCAGATAGGCGAGATCTGGAACGGCCCGCAGGCCGACACCGGGGAGCCGCGCGAGGTCCAGGACGGACCGCCCGAGGGTGGAGAGGTCCCAGACCTGAACCCGGCCCCGCCGCTGTACGCCCCAGACGTGGATGCCGAAGCGATCGAGGAGATCGCCAGGAGGCTCTAGAGGAACGTCAGGGGGAATGTCCTAGTAGGGGCCGGGGTACCCCGGCCCCTACTGCGTTGGCTACCGAGAGGAGGAAGGGGAATGTCCGAAGACAAGAGCGTGAAGAAGGTCAGCTCGGCCCACTCGCCCAGGGGCGTTATGGGCCAGAAGTACCTCGCGGACGGCAAGTCCGTCTCGATGCGCATGTGGGAAGGCGAGGATCCGGGCGAGGCCAAGCCCGAAGCCAGGCGCGAGTACGAGACGGTCGGCTACGTGATCGAGGGCCGCGCCGAGCTGCTCCTCGAGGGTCAGAAGGTGCTGCTCGAGCCCGGCGACTCCTGGCTCGTCCCGAAGGGCGCCTCTCACACCTACAACATCCTGGAATCGTTCACCGCCGTCGAGGCGACCAGCCCGCCGGCCGAGGTGCACGGGCGCGACGAGGCGTGAGCGGCGAAGCGCCCGAACACCGGGGCGAGCGCGGATCAGGGGCGGGCGGTGCGGTCCGGAAGGGCGCGCCGCCTGGCTTCGTGGAGCACGCGCACGAGCTCAGCTTCCTGACGCCCTACTCGCGGAGCAGGGCTTGGCGTTGGCTCAACGATCCCGCGACGTTCGTCGAAGGGCAGATCTGGCCCTAACGCGTGGAGTTCGTGGACGGGGGGTTCGAGCCAGGCATCCTGAACGTCCACCACGGGCCCTTCCTGAACGCAGCGGGGGTTTTCGGGGAGATCAGGGACCCACAGGAAGGCGAGACCGCCTACAGGGACCTAAGGTACTTCTACGGCAGCTACGCCATCAGCCCCCGCGTGGCCCGCCCGACGCGCCTGCAGTTCTGGGCCGAGGAGTCGGGAGGCGGCACCCTCATCACCTTGCGCTTCGACAGCCTCGTAGAGCGCCGCTTCGCGCGAACGTGGGCCATTTTGCAGGGGATCTTCTGGAGGAGGTTCCCGCGCTGGATGGGGGCGGCCCTGCGAGATCCGTCGGATCGGGCGCGAAGAGCGCAATGACCCGCGCCACATCGCCCGATACCTGAGGGAGCGCCGGCCCCGAAAACGGGAGCGCGAGCGGTTAGAATGCTCGTAACGAGCATCGGGAGCAGGAGGGAGCCTAAATGTCGGAGAAGGATCGCCCGGAGGCGGCGCAGGAGCTGACCGAGGCTTTCGGCGAACCCTACCGCAGGGTGATGCAGACCGCCGTCGACGCCCAGCAGAGGAACGTGCAGCTGGCCCAGGGTTGGGTCGAGGGCCTGACCGGGGTGCTCGAGAGCCAGGCCGAGACCAACAGGGCGCTCACGCGCGCCATGGAATCCTACGTCAACGTGGTCGAGGAGGCGGTCCGGAGCCAGGAGCGGACGAGCCGCGCGCTCACGGAGAGCCTCGACGCGTACAGGGACGTGATCGAACGCTCCACCGGCCTGCAGGAGAGGAGCACGAACCTCGTCGAGAGCTTCTTCGGCGACGTGACGGGCGAGCTGCGGGACGGGATGCAGAACACCCAGGCCGTGGCCCAGGGCATGATGGAGGGCTCGCAGAAGCAGATGGAGGCCTTCCAGAAGCTCCTCGCCGAGGCGATGGACTCGTACGTGAACCTGATGAACGCGCCCTTTGCCCTGTACCAGAAGAACCTGGAGGCGATGGGTCGACGTGGCGAGTAGGGCCGGCGCCAGGCGGGTATACCCGCAAATGAAACAAAAGGCACGTTAACCGGGAGAGGCCCACCCGCAACAGGAGGTAGATGGTGCAGATCAGCGAGAGAGACCTGGAGGTCAGGAACCTCATAGGAGGCGCCTGGGAGGAGCGCGACGGACGCGACACGGAGCCGGTCTACGATCCCGCGACCGGCGAGGTAATAGCGGAGACGCCCCTCTCCACGGCCGAGGACGTGGACCGGGCGGTGAAGAAGGCTGCGGAGGCCTTCCCGGCGTGGGCGGCCACCCCCGTCGGCGAGCGGGCGCGCGTCCTCTTCCGCTTCAAGGCGCTCTTGGAGGAGCACTTCGACGAGCTCAGGGACCTGGTCACGCTCGAGAACGGCAAGGACAAAAAGGACGCGGGCGGCGAGGTAAGGCGCGGCATAGAGGTGGTCGAGTTCGCCTGCGGGATGCCCACGCTCCTGATGGGCGAGACGGTCAGGGACGCGGCGCGCGGCATAGACAACGCCTCGTACCGCTACCCGCTCGGGGTGGTCGCGGCGATTACGCCGTTCAACTTCCCCTGCATGGTGCCGCTGTGGACCATCCCGGTGGCCATCGGCGCCGGCAACACCTACATCCTGAAGCCCTCCGAGCGGACGCCCCTCTCCGCCATCAGGATGGGGGAGCTCCTGAAAGAGGCGGGCCTCCCCGACGGCGTCTTCAACATCGTCAACGGGGCGCGGGAGGCTGTGGACGCGATCCTGGAGCACCCCGACATCAAGGCCGTCTCCTTCGTGGGGAGCCAGCCGGTCGCCGAGCACGTCTACGTCCACGGCGCGGCGCACAAAAAGCGGGTGCAGGCGCTGGCGGGGGCGAAGAACTCCATGATCGTCATGCCAGACGCCGTCCTGGAGAAGGCCGTCCCCAACATAATCTCGTCCTCGTACGGCAACGCCGGCGAGCGGTGCCTGGCCGGCAGCGTCCTCGTGGCCGTGGGCGACGTGGGCGACCGGCTGGTCGAGAGAATCAGGGAGTCCGCCCTGGCGATGAAGGTCGGACCAGGCAGCGAAGACGGCTCGGAGCTGACGCCCGTGATCCGGGAATCCCACCGCGAGAAGGTGCGGGGCTACGTCGACCTGGGGGAGAGCGAGGGGGCGACGGTCGCGCTGGACGGGCGAGAGCCGCCGCGCGAGGAGGGTTTCTTTATGGGACCAACGATCCTCGACAACGTCGACGGCGAGATGAGGGTGGCGCGGGAGGAGATCTTCGGCCCGGTCTTGAGCGTCGTGCGCGTCGGGAGCCTCGACGAGGCGCTGGAGTTCACCAACGCCTCCCCCTTCGGCAACGCGTGCTCGATCTACACCGAGAACGGAGCCGCCGTGAGGCACTGGCGAGAGAACGTCGAGGCGGGGATGCTCGGGGTGAACATCGGGGTCGCCGCCCCGATGGCGTTCTTCCCGTTCAACGGGGTGAAGAACTCTTTCTACGGGGACCTGCACGCAACGGGCAAGGACGGGGTCCGCTTCTTCACCGAGAACAAGGTCGAGATCACCCGCTGGCTCTCCGAGCCCGGACCCGAAGATGCGGTTCGCCGTCCCGTGGAGACCGGGGCCTAGAGAGACAAAGCGCGGGGGCCTCTCTGGCTGGGGAGGCCCCCGCGATTGCACGCTGGATGTAACGCGCCGACAAAAAATCAGAAAAAACTCTAAAGAAAATTCCAAGAAGTGATGCTTTTGTGCCGAGAGGCAGGTACAATGGCGGCCGACGCGGCAGGTTACCTTGGAGGGGGGCTATGCGTCGGATCACTGTTATCTTATCGGGGCTTCTGCTAGCCTCGGTCCTCGTCTCGTTAGCTGCGCTCTCTGCGGGCGCCCAAACGGCTCCACCAGAAGGCACCCTGGGTCCATCACAGGGCACCCTCACAGAGGGAAAGGCTGGCCCGAACGAGCCCTCGCTCGTGGACGGCACCGCGCCGACCGAAGCCGAACTTAACGAGCTGGAGGCGTTCAAGAGGAGGGGCCGCGTCACGGGCGGGGACGTGGTCCGGTTCGCGAAGAGGTACATCGGCACCAGGTACAGGTTCTCCACCTGCACCCGGAGCAGGATGAGTTGCACGTGCCTCACCAAGAGGACCTGGGCGAGGTTCGGCCACAAGCTGCCCATGAGCGAGGGCGGGCAGTGGAGGTACAAGCGGGGCCAGAGGATTGCGAAGTCCCAGCTGCGTCTTGGCGACATCGTTTACTTCAAGGAGGGGGGACGCAGGGGTGGGATCACCCACGTCGGGATCTACTCCGGCAGGGGCAACCTGGTGCACGCCTCCAATTTCTTCGGCAAGGTGGTAGAGAGCAAGATGAAGTATCTCAGGGGCTACTCCGGCGCGAAGAGGCTGAGGCCGAGGTAACAAGCACTTAGGCAGCGTTAGAAGGCGGCTCCCCCGCGGGGGAGCCGCCTTTTTCTGTTGCCTGGTGTTGGTCGCGCGTTTGACGGAGACGGATCCCTACTATGCCCCGGGCAGGTAGAGGTAGTAGGGCATGGGATCCAGGTCGAGCCCGGCCTCCTCCGCTATCCGCAGGGCCTCGGGCTCGCGCGGCGCGAGGCGCGCAAGCAGCGCGTCGGTGAAAGTCTCGGGCTGGACGTAGCGGACGACGGTTGCGCCCTGCACGTTCGCGAGTTCCTGCGAGATCTTCGCCGCCTCGTCGAGGCCGCCGAAGGAATCCACCAGGCCCAGCTCCCTGGCCTGCTCGCCCGAGTAGATGCGGCCGTCGGCGATCTCGCGTACCCGCTCTTCGGGTATGTCGCGGCCCTGCACGATCACCTCTACGAACTCGTCGTAGGACTCGTCGACGAGGGACTGGAAGATCTCGCGCTCCTCGGGCGTGAGGTCCCTGAAAGACGAGCCCATGTCCTTGAACTCGCCGCTCTTGATGACCTCCTGCCTCACGCCGTACTCGTCGGCAAGCTCCGCGAAGTTGGTCAGGGAGAAGATCACGCCGAGGGAGCCGGTTATCGTGGTCTCGTTGGCGACTATCCTGTCGGCGGCTGTGGAGATGTAGTAGCCGCCCGAGGCCGCGGTGTCTCCCATGGAGACGACGACCGGCTTGCCCGTGGTCCTCTTGAAGTCGAGGATGCTCTGTTGCATCTCGTCGCTCGCCGTGACCCCGCCGCCGGGGGAGTTGACCTCGAGAACGACCGCGGCCACCGCTTGGTCCTCCGCTGCCTGGTCCAGGGCGTCGGCGAGCCCTTCCGGGGTGACCGGCGGCTGGGTTCCGGGCACCGAGGTGTCGGCAGAGGCTATGGTTCCCTCCACGGGGACGACGGCGACCTTATCCGTGCCGGTCCCGGAGACGTACTCCTCCTGGAATGACGCCGTCTGCACGCCCGAGCCGGCGGCGCCGAGGGCCAAGACCACGACCACCAGGCCGACGATCAGGACCACAAGCCCGAGCGCGACCAGCCCGCCGACCACAAACGGCCATCTCCGGCGCCTGCGTGTTCCGGTACCCGCGCTCTCCGGCTGCGTTTGTGGGTTGTTGTTCTCTGGCTCCAAGGGTTTCGCCTTTCCCGACGCCTTCTACTACCAGGCGGTGGCGCCTGTGAGGATGCCAGCCCCAACTACGACCACGGCCACGAGAATTATAAGGGCGAGACAACCGACGAACGAGGGCGGCGACGTCCTCCAGCACCCGGATCGGTGCCAAGATGACGGCCGCGGCGCTCAGGGAGCTGGGCGCCGCACAAGGGTTCAGGGGGTTTGACCCGGGTCCTCCGGGTCGGTCGTCTCGCGGGGCCGAACCCGCGAGCTCCTGCCCGGGACCTGGATGTTGGGGACCTGGAGGCGGCGACGCCGCCGGCCCTGCTTCAGGATGTCGTCCTTGGCCGCCTCCGGTCCAATCCCCTCGTCCCTGGCCTCCAGCGCCAGGCGCTCGCGGTGGTTGGAGATCCAGAGGTACAGGTCGAGCTCGGTCCTGTCGGGGAAGGCGTCGAGTACGCGCTCCTCCTTGATCATCTCCGCCACAGGCGCGTACTGGTACTCGTACCAGTCCCTCAGGGTCTCCTCCGGCGTCACGAAGCGCTTCCAGAGCTGGGAGATCCGGAAGCCGTGCGCCTCCACCAGGATGGCCAGCCTGCGGTACTCCGAGACGTCGGAAAGCTCGACGTCGATCTCGGGCAGCACGCGGTCGAACGGCAGGCGCTCGAGCAGCCTGCGCTGCTCGAGCTTGTGCAGGAGGTCGCGGGCTGTGATCGCCGAGTCTATCGGCACCCGGCTCCTGAGCTCTATGACCTCGGCGTCGATCATCTCGACGCCGAGCTGGCGGGCGACCGAGACCCTGTGGTTGCCGTCCCTGACGAAGTAGGCGTCCCCGATCTTGTAGAGGCTTATGGGGGGAAGCTCCTCGGCCCGGTGCATCATCTGGTCTATCCGCTTCCACCTGGCGCCGAGATCCCCCTTGGAAGGGAGGAAGGCCCGGTCGAAGTCCCTGTGGCGGCCGACGCTGCCGACCACCTTCGCCACCTCGACCACGCGCATCCCGAGGTAGACCTGCTCGACGGCCCCGAGGGCGCTCTTTACCTCGTCGAAGGAGAGCAGCCGGTTGGAGCCGGGGTCCTTGCGGAGGTACGCCCCGATCCTGCGCAGAAACGCCCTCCGCCGGGCCCGCGAGAAGTCTTTGTCGGCTTGGAAGTCGTAGTCCATGATCCTGCAGGGGAATCTACATCCCCCCACGCCGGACAACAAGGCCTCCGCAATCGAAAAGGCGGTGCTGCTCCGAGTCCGGGTGTTCGTGAGGTTTTCCGAGAAGGTGCTAGCTCGTCTGGGGGTTCGTAACACTTTTCGTAACGATCCGGAGACGGTCTACGGCTAGGATGAGTACAGGACGGCGAAAACGATAGGCGCCGAGAAAGGAGCAGCGCGGTGATCAGGAACGCGGCAAGCAAGGTGATGTGGGTAGGCAGGACCACGGTGTTCCTGGTAGGAATAGCCGTGATACTGGCTGTGGTGCTGGGGATGGCGACGATGGCCCTGGCGGCCGTCCCCGGAGACCCCTTCAGGCTGGGACAGGTCAACTCCATCAACAACGCGGTAACTACCCTCAAAGGCAGCTCCGCCGCGGCGATGCTGGCCGTGGACAACGACTCCGCCGCCACCACGGCGAGAGCGTTGGACCTGAGGGTGGAGCCGGGCCGGGCACCCATGAGGGTCACCTCCGACACGAGGGTAGCCAATCTCAACGCCGACAAGCTCGACGGACAGGATTCCAGCGAACTGGCGGACCCCCGAGCCTTTGCCCACATCGCTGATGAAGGCGCCATCGATACCGCCTATCCTTCCAAGGGCGTGGACGGGGTGGTTATCCCCACGGGCGAGACCAGCGTGTACTGTTTCGACCTGGCCTTCACCCCCAACGCCGCCGTGGGATCTCCCTTCCTCACGAACAGCGCCGTGGTCGCCACGGTAACGCCGCCGAACACGATCCTATCGAACGAATGCCCCGCGACGCACCGAGAAGCTGCGGCCAAGACCTACGGCTCTTCTGAGGGGGATGACGTCCCGATCAACTTCCAGATCGTGTTCTTCTAGCGCGGACCTGGACGAGGGCACTTGGAGTAGCCTGGACATCGAGCAGTCCCGGCCCCTCTATTACACCTCCAGGATGCGGTGCCCAAAGACGTTCATGATCTCTGTCCTGCTACGGTACGTGACCCTCTGGGGGTCGGCCCCGTAAAGGTGGATGTGCCCGTGCAGCCAGAGGCTGGGATTATGGCGGTCTATGAGGCCGAGGAACGACTCGAAGCCGATGTGCGCTGGGTCTTCGCGATCCCCGAGTCCGAAAGGCGGCGCGTGCGTGACGAACACGCCGGGTGACGGGCGTCCGCGAAGGCCGTTGTATCGGATCCTGGCCGAGATAGCGCGCGCCCGACGTCGCATCTGACGCTCGGTGTACTGGTTCGGGCCGCCGGAGTAGAGACGTGATCCGGAGAGACCGGCGAGGACCACGCCACCGGCGTCCACTATCCGGCCGTCCAGCGGCGTGCACCCCCCAGGGTGCTCCTTGCTGTCTGGGCCCGGGTCATGGTTGCCAAGGACGTAGAAGACCGGCACGCCGAGGAAAGTGATGATGTACTCCAGGTAGTCGAAGGGCAGGTCTCCGCACGAGATCACGGCCTCGACCCCGCCCGCGTAGGAGCTGAGGGTCGGCCCGTGGAGCATCGATTCCACGTGGTCGCTGATGCAGAGGATCTTCACGCTGCAGAGCATAACCCCTTTTCGGGGCGGGACGTTGCGAGGCGTTGGCGCCTGGTAGTACGATCGGGCGGAGTTCGAGGACGGGAGGCAGAGAGATGGCGGGTCCCGAGACGCCGAAGCTGGTGGTTGACGTGGTGATCCCCGCGCAGAGGGGGGTCGTCCTGATCCGGCGCGCCGCAGAGCCTTTCCGGGGGCAGTGGGCGTTGCCAGGCGGGTTCGTGGAGGTGGGGGAGACCGTCGAGGAGGCGGCAGACCGCGAGGCGGCCGAGGAGACGGGGCTGGCGGTGGAGGTCGCCCGTCTGGTCGGCGTCTACTCCCAGCCGGAGCGAGATCCCCGCGGCCACAACGTCAGCGTCGCCTTCCTGGCCACGGTCGTCGGCGGAGAGCTTGCGGCCGCCACCGACGCCGCCGAGGTCGCCGTCCTCGACCCTTCGTCGGTCGAGCTGGCGTTCGACCACGCCAGGATCATCGGGGATGCCCTGGGATAGCGCTCAACTCGCGGCCACGGGAGGACGCCCTCTGTCGCCCCGCAAGAGCGAAAGCGCGCCGAAGGGAAACAGCACAACGGACAACAGCCCGGCGACGACCATGGCGGCAGCGACGGCGGGGGCCAGTATGCCGAGCTCCATCCCTATCTCCGTGGCCGCGACGATAAAGGGGAGCGAGGTTGCCTGCAAGAGCCCGGCAGCCACGGAGTTCCTGTCGCCGACCATCGACCTGTACAGGGCGGCGGGCAACCCGCGGGCCAGCAGCAGCGAGATCAGAAACAGCGGTACCAGCGCGAGCGCCGCGCCGCCGGCGAGCAGCGCCCCGACGTCGAGCTGCATCCCGCTGACGATAAAGAAGAACGGGATGAACACGCCGAAGCCAACAGCCTGAAGCTTTGTGTGGAAGCCCGCGTGCGTCATCGTCTCGTCGCGATCCAGAATTTTCAGCACCGCTCCGGCGAAGAACGCGCCGAGGATCACCTCTAGCCCGAAGAGCTGGGCGACCACGACGAAGCCGACGAGCAAAAGGAAAGCTCCCCTGACGCGGATCTGGGCGCTCGTGTCTTGCAGCCTTCTGATGGCCGAGCTCAGACGGGTCGAGCGTTCGAACCCGGCCAGCGCCACCCCCGTGGCGACCACCAGCGCCACGAACCCGCCGATCAGGAAGATGGTCGACCAGACGGTGCTCGAATCGCCCGAGAAGAAGATAGAGAGCAGGATGATCGCTCCGAAATCGGCGATCGACGACGCGGCGATGATCAACTGCCCCAGCGGCGTTTCGACCTGGCCGGCGTCCGCGAGCACAGGGATCACGACCCCGAGCGAGGTCGCCGACAGGATGATGGCCACGAGCAGCGGGGCCTCGATGAGGCCGACCGCCCGGAGCCCGAGGCCGATGATCAGGGCGACCGCCAGGGAGACAACGAAGCCGGTGGCGGCGCTCCGCAGGCGCGGACCCCGCAGGCGGTCGAGGTCGATCTCGAGGCCAGCCAGGAGCAGCAGGAAGGCCAACCCGAGCAGGGCGAGGACCCGGAGCGGCAGGTCTACCTCGACGATCCCGAGGACAGCGGGGCCGACCACGATGCCAGCCACAATCTCCAGGACGACGGACGGGACGGGCACGGAAGGCACGAGACCCAGGCCCAGCGGCACCACGAATGCTATCGCAGCGACGACGAGCAGCCCCGTGAGGGTTATCTCCGGCACTAGCCCAGCATCCCGCGCATCTTGGGACGCCCGGGTCCGGGCTCAGGCATCGCCTTTCACCTCGACGAGCAACTTGATGGCGTCTTTCTCCTCGGTGAGGAGCCGGATCCTCTCCCCGTAACCCTCCAGACCGCGCACGGGATGGGCGAGTACGAAGCCGAACATGATCCGGTCTGCGGGGACCGCACGTCGTGGATTCCTGGCTCCGGCAGATCGGCCAGGTGGCTTCTGCCGGGCTTGCTGGGAAAGTCCACAACCGCCTTCATCAGGGACCACCTTCCCGCACCTGCACGTTCGTTGCCGTGGGGCCGGCCTCGCCTTCGACGACCTCGAAGCGAACCGGCGTGCCGGGCCTTACGGTGCGGTAGCCCTCGCCTGGTATGGCGGTAAAGTGGAAGAACACGTCGGCGCCCTCGTCGCGCGAGATCTCCCCGAAGCCCGCTCCGGGGTCGAACGAACGCACCACGCCTCGCGCCACCGGCAGCCCGTTCGCCCCGAGCGGCGGCGCGCCCTCGGCCCACCGCGCTTGCGGGATGCGGACTTTCTTGACCTCGGGGTCGTCGTAGGCCTCGTATCGGTAGTCCTTCCGCGTTTCCATGATCTCGCGCAGATCGCGCCGAAGCTCCTCTACCGTGGGCCGGCCTACGAAGAACCAGCCGTCGTAGATCTTGTGCACCGTGAGGTCGGGTCGCAGCACGAAGGTGAAAGGCCGGGAGACCCCGGCGTACTCGCCCTCGGTCTCGTCCAGTATGCCGAGACGGTTTATGACCTCGCGTCTCTCGTCCGAGAGGAAGGGCCACCCGGCGTCGAGGCCAGCCCGGAAGGCCGCCTGCACCCTGGGGGCGTCGGCGCTTACGGTCACGAGCTTGCAGTAGTTCACCGCGAGCTCGGATTGGAAGGCCACGAGCCCCCGCATCTGCTCGCCGTCCCGGGGGCAGAAGAAGCCGCGTCCGAAGACCAGGATCAGGGGGTAGCCGTCATCGAAACCGAGCCTTGCGTCCATGGGGCTAGGATGGGTGAAACCGCCCAGCCGGCGAGGCTTCGCGCGGTGGTCCGGTAGCTCGAAATCGGGGAAGGCGTTACCGACGCGCACGGTGACCGTCACGGTGCCTTTCCTCCTTGCCTCGACGTCGCGGCTCGCGCCTTCTCCAGGCGCCCCTCGAATGATTCCCTCCAACCGGGCGAGAGGGCCTTGATGCCCAACGCCCTTCTCGCCCCTCGCAGGTTATCCGGCTCGAAGAAGAGAAGCTGGCTCATCTCCCGCACCGTCACCCGTTCGGGGTCGCGCCTCACGAACTCGATACGATCCCCGGCTCCCACCTCACCTACTTCGAGGACGCGCGTGTAGAACCCGACCCGACCGCTTGCCAGGAACAGCTTGGGAAACCGGGGCATGCCCATCTTGATGCCCAGCTTGAAGCACGGCGGTCGCGGCTGCGAAACTTCGACCACGGCGCCACCCACGCGAAACACGTCCCCGATACAGACGTCGTCCTCGGTCATACCTTCGACCGTAAAGTTCTCGCCGAACTGGCCGAAACCGAAGCCCTCGCGTCCGAGCTCGCGGCGCCAGTACGCGTAGTTCTCGACCGGGTAGGCGTAGGCCGCCCGGTCGACGCCCCCGTGGTTCGCGAGGTCGGCCTGCCCGTCGCCGTCAAGGTTCAAGGCGCGTAGCATGCACCGGCCCGGCACTGGCTCCTTGAAGATGCCCGTCTCCACCGCCCCGCCCCGGTACGGGATGGCCCTTGGCAGCGAGACGTTTACGGATAGCAGCCTCACCTTATTCGCCTATGGTCGCGAAAAGGTTGTTGAGCGACTCCGCCAGCGTCGGGTGGGCGAAGACGCCGTCCCTCAAGGCGGTGTAGGGCACCTTGCCCATCATGGCAATCTGGATCATGGAGGCTATCTCGCCTCCCTCGATCCCGAGCACGGCGCAGCCGAGAACCTGCCCCGTCCCCGCGTCCACCACGGCCTTCATCATGCCGCGCGCTTCGTCCACCTCGAGCGCCCTGGCAACGTGGCTCATCGGCATGCTGGCCACGCGGATATCCCGGCCCTGCTCGCGCGCCTCCGTCTCGCTCAAGCCCACCCGTCCGAGCTGCGGATCTATGAACACGGTATAAGGGACCAGCCGGCCCGAGGTGGTGGCGTCTCCGCCGTCCAGCAGGTTCGCGCGAACGACCCGGTAGTCGTCGTAGGAGACGTGGGTAAACGCCGGACCGCCCTTCACGTCGCCGAGGGCGTAGACGCCGGGCGCCGTGGTCTCCAGCCTGTCGTTCACCCGCACGAAGCCGCGCTCGTCGGTCTCCACCCCGGCCGCCTCCGGGTTGAGCGTATCGGTGTTTGGCGGGCGGCCCACGGCGACAAGCAGGTGCGAGCCCGAGAGCGTGCGCTCGCCGTCCGGCCCGCTCACGGCGAGCTGGAGGGTGCCGCTCTCGTCCCGCCGCACGCTGCGGGCCTCGGTTCGCAGCAGCACCTCGATGCCGTCTTCGCGAAGGATCTCCGCCACGGCCTCGGCCACGTCGGGGTCCTCGCGCGCGAGGAGCTGCGCACCCCTCTGGACAACCGTGACCTCGCTGCCGAAACGCCTGAACATCTGGCAGAACTCCAGGCCGACGTAGCCGCCGCCAAGCACCAGCAGGTGGTCGGGTACCTCGTCGAGCTCCATGATGGAGGTAGAGTTCAGGGTCGGTACCTCGTCGAGCCCCTCTATCGGGGCACCGCCGGGCCTGGCGCCGACGTTGATAAAGATGTTGTCGGCCGTGAGCTGGGCGGTTCCGCCGCCGCCCAGCCGCACCTCGAGCTCCTTCGGACCGGCGAAGGAGGCATCGCCCCGGATCAGGTCCACCCCGGACCCCTCGAGGCGCCGCTCGTTGCCGCCGCGGAAGCTATCGACGATCTCCCGCTTGCGCTGCCTCACCTTCGTCATGTCGACGGAAACCGGACCGTCCTGCACGCCGTAGTCCGGCGAGCGACGGTCGAGGTAGGCCACCTTCGCGCTCGCGACCATGGTCTTGGTCGGCGTGCAGCCCTCGTTGATGCAGGTGCCGCCTACGTGCTCGCGCTCCACTACTGCAATCTTTCTGCCCGCGTCTGCCAGGTCTCGTGCCAGCGGGTTCCCGCCCTGTCCCGAGCCGATCACGATAGCGTCGTAATGTTCCGCCATGGCGAAACTCCTCTCTAGTCGCGTACTAAGCTTCCGATGCGTCCCTCGCGGCGCCCGCGCGCCTCTGCCTCGCTGGGGCCGTAGGGATGGCCGCCGAAGCCGTCGCGCATCATGGCGATGGCGCCGGCCCAGTTCTTGCTGTCGTCGCGGGAGGTGGCGGCGAAGAGGCCAGGTTGCCTCCTGGCCCCACCACGCCGAACTCGTTTCTTGCCTCCATCACCAAGGTACTCTTCTCCCGCTCTCTTCCAGGATCATCTCGGTGCACTGTTAGATCACCGGTCCGCGCCCGACTACCCGCCCCTCCCGAGTGCCCGGTCCAGGTTGAAGGCCGCGCTGATAAGGGTCAGGTGGGTGAAGGCCTGGGGGAAGTTGCCGAGGGCCTCGCCGCTCGGGCCGATCTCTTCTGCGTAGAGCCCCAGGTGGTTGGCGTAACCGAGCATCTGCTCGAAGATTAGCCTGGCCTCTTCGAGCCTGCCAGCGCGCGTCAGCGCCTCGACGAGCCAGAACGTGCACAGGCTGAAGGTTCCCTCATCGCCCATGAGCCCGTCCGCCGACTTCTCGACGTCGTAACGGAAGACCAGGCCGTTTGAGACCAGGCCGCCGCTCTTCGGCGGCCGGTTGATGGCGTTGAGGGTGCTGAGCATCCTCGGGTCCTTCGGCGAGACGAAGAACACGAGGGGCATGATCAGGGTGGACGCGTCCAGGGTGTCCTCGCCGTAGGCCTGCACGAACGCCTGGCGCTCGGAACTCCACCCGTTCTCCATGATCTCCTCGTAGATCTCGTCCCTTACCGCGAGCCACCGCGCACGGTCGGCCGGAAAGGAGCGCTTGGAGGCTAGCCTCAGGCCCCGGTCGACGGCGACCCAGCACATAAGCCTGGAATACACGAAGTTGCGCCTCCCGCCCCTTACCTCCCAGACGCCCTCGTCTTCTTGCCGCCAATTGTCGCAGACCCAGTCGATGAGGCCGCGCAGGTGCGTCCACAGGTCGTAGGAGATGGGGTCCCCGTACTTGTTGTACAGGTAGACCGCGTCCATAAGCTCGCCGTTTATGTCGAGCTGCAGCTGGTCGTAGGCGCCGTTGCCGATCCGGACCGGGCGCGAGCGCCTGTAGCCCTCCAGGTGGTCCAGGGTCTCCTCGGTAAGCTCCCTCCTCCCGTCTATCCCGTACATGAGCTGCAGGGTTCCATCCGGCTCTGGCGAGTAGAAGCGGTCACCGAGCCAGGCCATGAACGCCTCGGCCTCGTCGGTAAACCCGATGCGCAACAGCCCGTAGAGGGTAAAGGCGGCGTCCCGGATCCAGGTAAAGCGGTAATCCCAGTTGCGCTCGCCGCCGATGCTCTCGGGGAGACTGGTTGTTGGGGCCGCGACGATCGCCCCCGTCGGCTCGAAGGTGAGGAGCTTGAGCGTGAGGGCCGAGCGGTGGACCATCTCGCGCCATCGTCCGGCGTAGGTCGACCTGGAGAGCCACCGGCGCCAGTAGGCGACGGTCCGCCCGAACAACACCCGCTCCTCTTGGTCGGTCAGCTGGCTCCCACACCCGGCCCAGGGTTCGATCTGGCGCAGCACGAAGACGGCGCTCTCTTCCTCCCGCAGCGTAAAGCCGGCCGCGACCCCTGCGCCCTCGGGCTGCAGGGGAACACCGGTAGCCAGGGCCAGGCTCAGACCATCCGAGCGGAAACACGCGCCCCCTTCGCTCACCTCCGTCTCGTGCTCCGCGCGGGCGTAGTCGAACGCCGGGGAGCACTCCATTTGGAACGCGATCTCTCCCCTGACCACTTCGACGCGCCGGATCAGCCCCTGATGGTCGCGCGAGGGTACATCCACGGGCATGTAGTCCGTGATCTCCGCCACCCCGTCCGGGGTGAAGAACCGCGTGACCAGGACGTTGGTGTCGGGCCAGTAGAGTTGCTTGCGCGTCACGCCGTCCAATACCGGGGCTATCTTGAAGCGCCCGCCCTTGCCTTCGTCGAGCAGGGCCGCGAAGACGCTCGGGGAGTCGAAGCTCGGGAGGCAAAGCCAGTCTACGGATCCGTCCATGCCGACCAGAGCCACGCTGTGCAGATCCCCGACGATCCCGTAGTCCTCTATAGGCTGGTAGGCCATGGCGCCCTTTCGTTTGTGGGTACTCCGCCTCTACTAATGTTAGAGCGTCCGGCAAACCGACCTCTTACTTTTCGGGCGCCGGCGCCCTCTGTACAATGCGGACCCGCGCGTGCGAAGGCGGTGGGTTTCGGCAGAGAAGGGCGCCATGATCAAGCGCACCAACGAGCAGTGGACCGCCGCGCTGCGGGGCCGCGATAAGGAAGAAGCCCTCGCGGAGCTGCGCTCAGAGCTGGTGCGCGGCCTCAGGGTCGCCCTTCCCGGCCAATCGGGGGGCACCGAACCTTCTGTCGAAGATTTTGTCCAGGAAGCGCTCGTGAAGATCCTCGACAACCTCGACTCCTTCAGGGGCGAGAGCCGCTTCGTGGTCTGGGCCCAGAAGATCGCCACGCGCACGGCCTTCGCCGAGATGCGGCGCCTGAGGTGGCGCGACGTCTCGCTCGAAGAGGCGATCCTGCGCCACGAGACGAGCGAGAATGCCCAGGTCGACCCGCTGGACGACCCAGAGCGGGCCGCAACCCGGATGGCGGTTATGCGCCAGTTCCGGCGATTTATCGACGAGGAGCTGACCGAGAGGCAGCGCCGGGCCCTGCTCGCCGCCCTGGCCGAGATGCCGCTGGAGGAGATCGCGCGTCGCATGGGCACCAACCGCAACGCGCTATACAAGCTCTTGCACGACGCTCGCAAGAGGCTGAAAAGGAGGATGATGGCGGAGGGAATCTCCCTGCAAGACGTGCTCAGCGCGTTCGACTAGGGGCAGCAAATGCTACGATGTGTGCAATCCGTTTAGGAGGGGATGCGGGCGGGTGTTCGTCGACCAGGAATACTTTACGGCGGTGGTAGAGGAGATAGCGGGGGTACGGGAGTACGAGATCGGCTGCGAGGAGTGCTACGAGCAGGTGGACCTCTTTGTGGAGCTGGTTCACTCCGGCTTCGACGCGGCCCAACTCATGCCGCTCGTTCAGCAACACCTCGAGCTGTGCGACGAGTGCCGCGAAGAGTTCGAGGTGCTGCTCGAGGCCCTGCGGGCGACGGGATACGCCTGAGTTCGTCCCCTGGGCGAACCGCCTTCGGGCGTCCCGAAGTCGACCTCGGTCTACGCCGCGGTCAGCACGATGGGTCGCCCCTTCGTAACGACGATCGTGTGCTCGTGGTGGGCGGCCGGGCTGCCGTCAGCGGTCTTTATAGTCCAGCCGTCTGCGTCCTCGATCGTCCAGGTTGAGCCCGAGGAGATTATCGGCTCTATGGTTATGACGAGGCCCTCCCGGAGCGAGGTACCTAGCCTGCGATCGTAGTAGTTTGGGATCGTCGGGGGCTCGTGTATGGTCCGCCCGACCCCGTGGCTGCAAAGTTCCGCGAGCACGCCGAAGCCCCTGCGACGCACGGCCGTCTCCACGACGCGCCCGATCTTGTTGACGGGCCGTCCGGCTCGCGCGACGGCCGCGGCCCGTTCGAAGGCCAGCTCGGCGCAGTCTCGCAGTTCGTCGTGCAAGCTAGAGGCCGGTGGCACGGCTACCGTGACGGCCGCGTCCGCCACGAACCCGTCCAGCTCGGCGGTGACGTCGACCTTGAGCAGGTCGCCGGGCTGGATCACGCGCCCCCCAGGCACGCCGTGCACCGCCTCGTCGTTCACGCTTATGCAGTTCACGCCGGGGAAGCCCTTCATGAGCCGCGGCGCCGACCTGGCCCCGTGCCTCTCGAAGACGCGCTCGCCGACCGCGTCAAGCTCAGCCGTCGTCATCCCCGGCTGCACGCGCTCCTTCATCTCTCTGAGGGCGAGCCCGACGACGCGCCCCACCCTGCGTAGCCCAGCGAGGTCTCTCTCGGATTCGACTGTCACGAGCGGGCTCCTTCTCGAAGATGCCGTTGCTGTCGCCTCAGTATCGCCCAAGATCTCTGCTCTCGCGTCCCAGATTGCGCGGTCTGGTATAGAATTAGGGCAGAGGAGGCAGTAGCTTGGAGAGCATGGAGATCGTTTTCTGGGCCGTACTGGCCGCCCTCGCTTTCGTTGGGGAGCTATTCACAGTATCTTTCTTTCTGCTCTTCTTCTCGTTGGGCGCGCTGGTCGGCCTGGCCGCGGCCTTGCTCGGGTTGGGGATCACGGCCCAGGCGCTCGGGTTCGTGGCTGGCTCGGTACTGAGCATGGTCGTGTTGCGTCCGGCTTTGATGCACAGGATCTCCTTCCGGGGCAGCGAGCAGTACGAGAGCCACGACGCCGTCACGGGCCGGAGCGGGGTCGTGACCGATCGCATAGAGCCAGGTTCGAGCGGGACGGTACGCATAGGAAGCGGGCAGTTCTGGAGCGCCCGCTCGGTCTACCCCGACGAGGCCATAGAGGCCGGGGCGCGGGTACGGGTTCTGGACACGGACGGCATAACGGCCCTTGTCGAGGCCGTTGGGATCGAGGAAGGAGACAAGTCATGAGCGTAGGTCTCATCGTACTGGGCGTGGTGGCGCTGGTCGTTTTCCTGGTGGCTGCGAGGACGATCAGGATCATCCCGCAGAGCCGGGTAGCGATCGTGCAGCGGCTCGGACGCTACCACCGGACGGCGCAGAGCGGGCTGACCTTCGTGGTGCCCGTGGTGGACCGGATGCTGCCGAAGACCGACCTGAGGGAGCAGGTCATCGCCTTCCAGCCCCAGGCCGTCATAACCAGCGACAACGTGGGGATGCAGATCTCCACCGTCGTCTACTACCAGGTCGTCGACGCCAGGGCCTCCGAGTACGAGGTCGCCGACTTCCACCTGGCGCTCGAGCAGATCACCCAGACCACGCTGCGCAACGTCATAGGCAACCTCATCCTGGACAAGACGCTTACCTCCAGGGACGAGATCAACGCCAAGCTCCGCACCGTGCTCGACGAGGTAACCGAGAAGTGGGGCATCAGGGTGACGAGGGTGGAGCTGAAGGAGATCATCCCACCGAGGGACATCCAGCAGGCTATGGAGAAGCAGATGCAAGCGGAGCGGACGCGCCGCGCCGCGATTCTGACCGCCGAGGGCGACAAGCGCGCCGCCATCCTGAAGTCCGAGGGCGAGAAGGAGTCGGCGATCCTGAGGGCCGAGGGCGACCAGCGGGCCGCCGTGTTGCGCGCCGAGGGCGAGGCCGAGGCGTACCGCAACGTCCAGGCGGCCCAGATCGAGATGACCGGCAAGCTATTCGAGCGCCTCGATTCCTCCGAGCTCTCCCCCGAGTCCCTCCGCTTCCTCTACCTGAGGGCGCTTCCCGAGATGGCCCAGGGCCCGGCAAGCAAGCTCTTCGTGGTCCCCTCGGAGATACAGGACCTCGCGGGGGCGATCGGTACCCTGGCCGGAGGCGCGGGCCTCGCCAACGAGGACGGCGCCGAGCCCAGAGCAACGCCAGCTCCGGGGCCCGGCTCGCCGCAACTCGGGGAGCCGGAGCCTGCCCGGCGAGTAACGGCCCACGAAGTTCATGGGCGAGAAGACCAGGAGGCGGCACTCCAACCCCTGGAGCGTGTGGACCGGCATCCTCAGGCACCCGCTCGTCTACATTCCGTTCTAGAACCGCAGCTGGAAAAGGTGCCGCCGTAGCGTCGACGTGCAGGTCGTGTCTTGAATCGCACACCGGATCACCGGCCCTTGCTACTATGCGAGGGCACCCACGGCGGGCAAAGGAGGTCCGAGGAGTGAACGTTCTCATCAGCGGCGCGACAGGCCTGATCGGGTCGGCGCTCTCGCAGGAGCTGGAGGGTGGCGGACACGTCGTGACGCGCCTGACCCGCTCGCCGAAAGAGGCCAACGATATCCGTTGGGATCCTGAGGCCGGCACGATAGAAGGCTCCCTGGAGGGGTACGACGCCGTCGTCAACCTGGCCGGAGAGACCATCTTCTCCGGTCCCACCGATCGCTGGACCCCCTCCAAGAAAGAGCGCATCATGCAGAGCCGCAGGAAGGGGACGCGCCTGCTCGCCGAGACCATCGCTGGCCTACCCACGCCGCCCGCGGTGATGGTCAGCGCCTCGGCGATCGGCTACTACGGCGACAGGGGAGACGAGGTCCTGCTCGAGGACAGCAGGCCCGGCTCGGACTTTCTCGCCGAGGTGTGCAAGGTCTGGGAGGCATCGGCCGACCCCGCCCGCGAGGCTGGCATCCGGGTCGTCAACCCGCGCTTCGGCCTCGTGCTGAGCCCCAAGGTCGGCACCCTTGGCACGACGTTGCCTATCTTCAAGCTTGGTGCAGGAGGCAAGATCGGGGGCGGCAGCCAGTGGTGGAGCTGGGTAGCTATCGACGACGTCGTGGGAGCCGTCGTCCACGCCCTCGAAGACGACTCTGTTGAGGGCGCGGTCAACGTCGGCAGCCCGAACCCCATGACCAACGAGGCGTACACGAAGGTCCTCGGCAGCGTCCTGGACCGCCCCACCGTCCTCCCCGTCCCGGCAGCGGCCCTACGCCTCGGCCTCGGCGAGGTGGCCGACGCCCTGCTCCTCGCGAGCCAGCGCGTAGAGCCGGCGAAGCTGAAGGAGACGGGATACGGGTTCCGCTACCCCGAGCTCGAGAGCGCGCTGCGGCACCTGCTCGGGAGGTAGGCCGTGGACCACGAGCGCTACATGCGAAGGGCAATCGAGCTGGCCAGGGACAACCCGGACGCGCCTTTCGGGTGCGTCGTCGTCGACGCGGGCGAGATCGTGGCCGAGGGGCTGAACGACGCCGAGCGTAGCCCAATCCTGCACGGCGAGATGGCCGCCGTTATAGATCTCATGGAGGCCCGCCCGGACATAAGCCGCGAGGACCTCGTCCTCTACACCACCGCCGAGCCGTGCCCGATGTGCGCGGGCGCCATCTACTGGTGCGGCATCCCGCGCGTCGTCTACGGGACCTCGACCGAGACCCTGAAGGCTCGCGGCTGGTCGCAGATAGAAATCTCCTGCGAAGAGGTCTCTAGTCGCGCCACGCCAACCGGTTTTGAGGTCACGGGCGGCGTGCTGGAGGCGGAGTGCGACGCGCTGTTCCAGGAGATGCCGAAGGGTTGAACCCCGGCACATTGCGTGCGTAGGGGCGGTTCGCGAACCGCCCCTACGCACGCGAACCGCCTTACCCCAGGATCTCCGCCCCGAAGCTCGCGTCCCGAAGCAGGTCCCTGGCCAACGGCGCGGCGCCGGCGTCGAGCGTCAAGACGAGGGCAGCCCGCTCCGTGTTGGAGTGCCTCACGTAGAGATCGAGGATGTTTATGTTGTTCGACCCCAGGAGGGTCGTCACCTCGGCGAAGACGCCGGGCCTGTTCTCCACCGGGATCGCCAGCTCGACGTTCTCGCCGCCCTTCTCGACGAGGATGCCGCCGAGGGCATCGTAAGCGTCGCGAGCGTCGAGGAAGCGCTGTTGCATGACCTCGCGGTCCTTGATCTCGCTCCCCAGCTGGGCCATCGCCCCCGCGAACGCCCCGAGCGCCTCGCCGAGGGCTGGCGCGTTCTCGGCCAGGATGTCCGACCACAGCGCGGGGTTGGACGCGCCCACCCGCGTGAGGTCCCGGAACGACGGGCCCGCGAACGATAAGGCTTCGGGCGAGATGTCCGAGGCGACCTTCAGGAGCGCCGCCGCCATGAGGTGCGGCAGGTGCGAGAGGGCGGCCATAAGCAGGTCGTGTTTCTCGGGGTCGACGGCTGTGGGCACGGCGCCGAGCTCCCTCACGAACCCGGAGACCTCGCGGTAGGCGTAGGGGTCGGTCTTCTCCGTCGGGGTGAGGAAGTAGCGGGCGCCCTTGAAGAGGTCGGCGCGCGCGTGCGCTACGCCGGAGAGCTGGCTACCTGCCATCGGGTGCCCGCCCACGAACCGCAGGCCTCGCTCCTGGGCCTCGGTCACGATAGCGCTCTTGGTGCTCGCGACGTCGGTAACGAGGGCGTCGGTGGGCGGGAGCTCGGCGGCGAGATCCGTGACCATCGAGATGGGGGCGGCGAGCACGACGAGGTCCGCGCCGCGTGCCTCATCGAGCGTCGAGGGCCGGTCTATGGCGCCGGTAGAGGCGGCCTCGTCGAGGACCTCGGGCCTGTCCACGCCGACCACGTCCCACCCGGCGGCGCGGGCGGCCAGGCCGACGGAGCCCCCGATGAGGCCGACGCCCACTATCCCGAGGGTTCGGCTCAGGAGAGCGCCCCTATCACCCGGTCGTTCTCCGCGGAGTCGCCGATGGTCACCCGGCTCCAGCCGGGGAACCCGAGGGCCTCGCCCTCCCGCACCAGCACCCCGGCCCTCTCGAAGACCGCGGGGCCGGTCTCTACCAGCACGAAGTTGCCCTGCGAGGGCACGAAGCCCAGACCCGCGGCCCGGAACGCCTCCTGCACGCGCTCTCGCTCCCGGATCACGAACCGCGCGCGGGCCTCGATCTTCTCCCTGGCCCGCATGGAGGCCGCCGCCGCGACCTGCGCGGCCAGGTTCACGGAGAACGGGAACCTGACCCTTTCGACGTAGTCGACGACCCTCTCGGAAGCTATGCCGTAGCCGACCCTGAATCCCGCGAGCCCGTGCGCCTTGGAGAAGGTGCGGACGCAGACGACGTTCTCCCGCTCGAGCGCGAGCTCGTGCGAGCCGTGGTAGGCCGGGTCGGAGACGAACTCCTGGTAGGCCTCGTCCAGGATCAGGAATACGTCGTCCGGCAGCTCCGCGGCGAGGTCGCTCACCTCCTCGAGGGTGAGGTAGGTGCCCGTCGGGTTGTTGGGGTTGGAGAGGATCACGGCCCTCGTGTCCTGCGTAACGGCCGAAAGGAGGGCTTCAGGCTTCACCGCGTGGCGATCGGTAAGGGGGACCTTGCTGTGCGAGAGCCCGAGGGTGATGCTGATGGAGGTGTAAAGGCTGAAAGAAGGCCAGGGGAAGACCACCTCGCCTGGGCGTTCGACGAGCTGGAGGAGGTTAAGCAGGATCTCGCTCGACCCGTTGCCCACGAGCACGTTCGCGGCCGGATCCGCGCCGGGGTTGGCCGAAGCGGCCGCCTCGCGCAGCTCGCCGGCGTAGCGATCGGGGTAGCGGTTGGCGCGCGGGAGGGCCTCCGTGAGCGCGGCCTCGGCCTCGGGGAGCGGGCCGAAGGAGAGCTCGTTCATCGTCAATTTGACGTACCCGTCCGGGTTTCCCGCGTCGCGCTCGGCCGTGGCCTCGTACGCCGCGCGCGGAGGACGGTACGGGGAGAGCGGATTCAGCTCAGCTCTAAACCTCAACGGCGGTGCGTTCCTTTCGAAGCCTGTCGGCGTTTCGCCCGGCTACATCATCTCTCGCGGCCCCAGATAGCCTAGACCGCGAACGCATAGCCTGCAACGTTGCCGGCCTGAATGGTCATCCCGGGTTCCTCCGGTAGCCGCTTGCCCCGGCGGTTGCCTTATGTGCCGTTCGCAGATAGAATCGCCTTTCTTATGGACGATGCCGGAGTACAAGAGAGGATCGAAGACCTCAGGGCGCGGGTCAACGAGGTGGACCTCGAGCTCGTGCGGGTTCTGAACGAGCGGGCGCGCATCGTGCAGGAGCTGAGCGCGCTCAAGCTGGAGGTCGGGATGCCGCTCTTCGATCCCAAGCGCGAAGAAGAGATCCTCAAGAAGGTCGCGGAGGTGAACGGGGGTCCGATCTACGACTCCTCTATGCGCGACATCTTCGAGCTGATCATGCACCGCATCAGGGACATCGAGGTACAACGCGGAGAGTTCTCGAGGTAAGCATGGACGTTTCACAGGGCGTAAATACAGACGCGAAGACCGCCAACGGCATGATCCGGCCCGGCGCTTTCAGGGTGATCGCCGGCCCCTGCACCGTGGAGAGCTTCGAGCAGTTCGAGGCCGGCGCGAAGGCCGTGAAGAGGGCCGGCTACGATTACGTTCGCGGCGGCGCCTTCAAGCCCCGCACCTCCCCTTACTCCTTCCAGGGCCTCGGCGAAGAGGGCCTGAAGATAATGTCCGAGGTGAGCGGGGACCTCGGCCTCAAGGTCGTCACCGAGGTTATGGACCCCTACGACATAGAGCTGGTAATGGAGCACGCGCAGGTGCTCCAGATCGGGGCCCGCAACGCGGTCAATTTTCCGCTACTCAAGCGCGTCGGTGCCGCGATAGCCGGCACGGATCACGGCGTCCTCCTCAAGCGTGGGTTCGCGTCCACCGTTGAAGAGTGGCTTCTGGCAGCGGAGTACGTGACGAGCGCGGGCGGGGACAACGTCGTCCTTTGCGAACGGGGCATCCGCACCTTCGAGACCTCCACGCGCTTCACGCTCGACCTCTCTGCGGTCATCGTGGCCAAACGTCTCACGGATTTGCCCGTGATCGTGGACCCGTCTCACGCCGCCGGCAGGAGCGACCTCGTGATCCCGCTTTCCAAGGCCGCCGTCGCCGCTGAGGCGGATGGGCTCATAGTGGAATCGCACCACGACCCCCAGGAGGCGTGGTGCGACGGCGAGCAGGCGTTGCCGATCGAGGCACTGCTCGGCCTCAGGGACGCCCTCCAGCCCTTCGCCAGCGCCATGGGCCGGGAGGTTATCTAGTCTCGGAGATGGTGCCCGGAGTACGGCCGTGAGCCTTCTCGGTGGGAGGTTCGTGCTCGTGCGCCAGATCGGCACGGGTGGCATGTCCACCGTCTACCTCGGCCGGGACGAGGTCCTCGACCGTCCCGTCGCCGTGAAGATCCTGCGCCCCGACCTCGAAGGCTCAGAGATTAGCGCCCGATTCAGGCGCGAGGGACGCACCGCGGCCCGCCTCTCCCACCCAAACGTGGTGCAGGTCTACGACGCGGGAGAGGATACGCTCGACGGGCACGAGGCCTCCTACATCGTCGTCGAGTACGTGCCAGGGGGGGATCTCAAAGAGCTAATAGACCAGCGGGGTCCGCTGCCCGGTCCCATGCTCGCGCGCATAGGCTCGGCCATCGCGGACGGGCTCGCCCACGCCCACGAACGGGGCATCGTCCACCGCGACATCAAGCCCCAGAACGTGCTAGTGGACGAGTACGGGGCGCCGAAGCTCACCGACTTCGGGGTCGCGCGCGCCCTCGACTCCACCAACTCCACGAGCACGGACGCCTACCTCGGGACCGCGTCCTATTCCTCCCCGGAGCAACTGCAGGGGGAGAAGATCACGCCGAAGAGCGACGTCTACTCGCTCGGGGCGACCCTCTACCACGCGGCCGTGGGCGGGGCGCCGTTTACCGGTGGTCCGTTGGAGGTCGCGAGCCAGCAGCTCGCGCAGGCCCCGGTCCCGCCGCGCGCCCGCGGCGCCTACATCGGCGAGCGTCTCGAGGGTGTGATCCTTGGCTGCCTCGCCAAGGATGCCGCCGAGCGTCCGGACGCGTTGGCGCTGCACGAGAGGCTGCTCCAGATCAGCGAGGCCGCCACGACCACCCCCGCGGGCGTCCCCGGGTTCGCGAGGGCCGGCGGCGCCGCGAGGTCGGCCAGCGCGGCAGGGGTCAAGGCCGTAAAACGGGGGCTGGGACGGCGGACGCCAGACCTCCCGGGGCCGCCTGAGGGTACGATCAGCCTCCCGACGCGAACATTCAGGGCTGGCTCCAGGCAGCGCAGAACCCTCGCCTCGGCCGTGGTCGGGCTGCTCTTGCTGCTGGTTCTCGCCGCGGGCGCGTGGTTGCTCTTCGGTCCGGAGGCCGGTGGAGAGGCGTCGGGGCCGATCCAGCGCATGGTCCAGCCGCGGCGCGAAGCCCCCGAACCGCCCCCGGCAGGGCAACAGGCCCCAACCGCGGCGGACGCCGGCACGAACACCGGCGCGGACAACGCCCCCGCCGCGGACACGACCGGGGAGCCCGCCCTGCCCCTGGAAGGCGCCGAGCAGGCGGTATTCGACCTGTACTACGAGATGTCTTTCGCAGACCCGGTGGGCGCGTACGCGCTGCTCTCCGAGCGTCTGCAGCGGGAGGTCGGTACTCCCGATCAGTGGGCGCAGCAAGAGGACATCTACTCGTTCGAGTACATGGAGTTCGCGGGGTACCAGTACCCGGTGGCCGAGGCTTCCGGCGACGAGGCGAGGGTGACGTTCGAGGTCAGGCTGGACCGCACCTGGGGATCCGAGCTGGTGTCGGGAACCTGGGTGTGCGTGGTCGAAGACGGGGAGTGGAAGCTAGACAGGCTCGAGAACGAGAGCGTGCAAAGGCTGTGAACCCCGTTGTGCGCGCCCCCAACCGCGCCCGCACCGACATCTTCCGCCTCCGGCTCATATAATCATCCGCGTGTTGAGGCTGACGGAGAGATTCGTTCTGGAGCGCGAGATCGGCTCGGGTGGCATGTCCGTGGTGTTCCTCGGGCGCGACGAGGTGCTGGACCGTCCCGTCGCCGTCAAGCTGCTCAAGCCGGGGCACGCTGAGACCGACATAGGCGCCCGCTTCAGGCGCGAGGGGCGCACCGCGGCCAGCCTCTCCCACCCAAACATAGTGCAGGTCTACGACGCGGGAGAGGGCGACTTCGAGGGCCGGGAGACCTCCTACATCGTCATGGAGTATGTTCCCGGCGGGGACCTCAAAGATCTCATAGACAGGCGCGGGGTCCTCACCGGCGCCGAAATCGCCAGGCTCGGCGACGTCGCGGCCGGGCTGGCCCACGCCCACGCGCGGGGTGTGATCCACCGCGACATCAAGCCGCACAACATACTGCTCGAGGAGGACGGGCGCCCCAAGCTGTCGGACTTCGGGGTAGCACGCGCGCTGGACGCTACCCAGGCCACGAGGACCGGCGCGTACCTCGGCACGGCGCTCTACTCATCGCCGGAGCAGCTGCGCGGAGAAGGAGTGACGCCCAAGAGCGACGTCTATTCCCTCGGCGTAACCCTCTACCACGCCGCAACCGGCCGGCCGCCGTTTACCGGCGCCCCGATAGAGATCGCGAGCCAGCACGTCTCCAAGGAACCGACCCCGCCGGGGGAGCTCAACGACGCGATCGGACCCTCCCTCGACGCCCTGATCCTGGACTGCATGAGCAAGGACCCAGACGCCCGACCGACGGCCGACGACGTGCGGCTGAGGCTGCTCGAGGCCGGACGCGGCGTCTACGCCACCCAGGCCTACGAGGAGCCGCCCGCAGAGCCGGCGACGGAGGACGAACGCGACCCCGTGGCGCCGCCGCCCCGAACGGGGGGTACGCGAGGCCAGACCGGTGGGATGGCGCGCTCAGCGCGCCGGGACCGCAGGAGTCTCGCCCTGATCGCCCTCGCGGTCGTCGCCGTGCTAGCCGTGATCGGTGCCCTCGGCGCGAGCACGCTCCTCGGGGGAGGCAACGAGCAGGCCGGCGGCCAATCTTCGAACGACGGCGGCCAGAACCAGTCGGGCAACGGTGGTCAGGGAGGGGGCGGAGGCGGCGCGCCGGCATCGGCCTCCCAGTCGGCCTCAGCCCAGGCTTCTGCGGACGGTAACCAGGGCGAAGGCAGTCTTACCGAGGCCGAAGCTGCCGAACAGACGGTCGAGGAGTTCTACACGACAACGTCCGAAGGAGATTACGGGAGGTCGGCGGAGCTCCTGAGCGCAGGCTGGCGGCAGGACACCTTCCCAGACCGGGCCACCTTCGTGCGCACGTTTTCGGACGTGGAGCGCGTGGAGTTCGTCGAGGGTCCGACAGCCGACGGTCTCCGGCGACACGGCGACCGTGACCGGGCGTACCCAGGCCACGCTCACGTACCAGGTCGAGCAGAACGAGGGGACCTGGTCGCTCGTAAAGGAGAACGGCGAGTGGCGCATAAGCGGCTGGACCGTCAACAACCTGAGCACCAGGCCCACGTGAGGTATCGCGCGCGAGAGATAAGCGGGGGAAGGTCATGAGAAGCGTGCTGACGGCGTTTGTGGCGGCGATAGTCGGCGGGCTCGTTACCGCCCTCTTTATCTTCGTCGGGTTCTCCGGCCTCGAGGAGGGGTCGGGGGACGTGACGATCAACGAGGCACCGGCGCCGGTCGCGGCGTCGTCGGGCGAAGGGGCGCCGGTGCGCGAGGTGTACGCGCGGACGAGGCCTGGCGTGGTGAGCGTCGCGGTGGCCTCCTCGGAAGCAGGGCCCGGCGGGGGCTCCGGGTTCGTGCTCGACGAGCAGGGCCACATCGTCACCAACCAGCACGTCGTCGGCGGCGCCGAGAACATCTCGGTCCGGTTCGCCAGCGGCGTCAGGGAGGAGGCCGAGGTCGTCGGCGAGGACCCCTCTACGGATCTGGCCCTCATAGAGGTGGACGCGCCCGAGGAGGTGCTAGAGCCGCTCACGCTCGGCGACTCCGGCACGGTCGGGGTCGGGGAGCCCGTCATCGCCATCGGCAACCCGCTCAACGTCGGGATCAGCGTCACCACCGGGATCGTGAGCGCCACGGAGCGTCCCATAGACGCGCCAAACGGCTACACCATAGACGGCGCGGTACAGACCGACGCGGCGATAAACCCGGGCAACTCCGGCGGGCCGCTGCTCGACTCGCGCGGGACGGTCATCGGGGTGAACGCCCAGATCGCCTCTGAGACGGGCGGGTTCGACGGCGTCGGGTTCGCCGTCCCGATAGACACCGTGAAGGGCGTGGTGCGGCAGCTGATCACCACGGGAGAGGTGATTCATGGATACATCGGGGTGCGCATGTACCCGGTTGGTATAGACGAGCTAGCCGCCTACACGGGCCTCTCGGAGGAGCAGCTGGAGACCTACGGTCTGCCCGCGGGCGGGGCAATCGTGAGCGAGGTAACGACCGGCGGTCCCGCCGCGAGGGCCGGCATCGAGGGCGGGGAGTCGGAGGAGATGGAGGGGATGCCAGAGGGCGTGCCGATCGGAGACGTGATAACCGAGGTAGACGGAGACCCCGTCTCCTCCCCCGACGACGTGATCAAGGTCGTCAACGCCGCCAAGCCGGGCGACGAGTTGACCTTAACCGTCATTAGCCCTGAGCAGGAAGAGCGGCGGGTCGGGGTGACGGTCGGGGTCAGGCCGGAGGACGCGTGAGGGAAGGCGACGGGCTCAAACGCGACGCCGCCCGCGCGGCGGTGGAGCGGTACGTCGAGAGCGAGACCGTAGTCGGTCTGGGGAGCGGCACTACCGCCGCCTTCGTGGTGGCGACGATCGGGGAGCTGCTAGCCTCCGGGGAGCTGCGCCACGTGACGGGGGTGCCGACCTCCGAGAGGACGGCGGCCCTGGCCCGGGAGGTTGGCGTTCCGCTTACCTCCCTCTCCGAGGCCAGGCCCACCCTCACGATAGACGGGGCGGACGAGATCTGGACCGACCTCTCGGTCATCAAGGGCCGCGGCGGGGCTCTCCTGCGCGAGAAGATCGTCGCCTCCTCCTCGGAGCGCGGCCTCGTCGTCGTCGCCGACGGCTCGAAGTCGGTGGCCGTGCTGGGCAAAGGACCTCTCCCCGTCGAGGTGGAGCCGTTCGGCTGGGAGGCGACCATGCGGACCCTGGCCTCCCTCGGCTGCGAACCCGAGCTGCGCCCCGACCCCGGAGATCCCCAGCACCCCTTCGTGACCGACGGTGGACACTACACCGTGGATTGCCTCTTCCCCGGGATACCGGATCCCGCCTCCCTCGAGACCGAGATCAAACGTATACCCGGGGCCCTGGAGTGCGGCCTCTTCGTCGGGCTCGCCAGCGCCGTGATCGTGGCAGGCGAGGGCGGCGTAGAGATCACAGAATCCGGTTAGGAGACTAGGGCTGCGGCCATACCAGAGGGCCGCAGCCCTAGTCTCAAGGACCTAATCGCTCGCGGTGCCGAATCCGGCCCGGGCCCCGGAGCGAGTGGCGCGTTCCTTCTCGACCACCAGCTTGTAGACGGAATCGAGGTGCACGTAGACGGTGACCCTGCCGTCTTGCATCTTGACCCGCAGGTGGTCGTCGCCGACCTCGAGGTCGCCCACGTCGTCCTGTTCCACGGTGAAAGTGTCGCGGCGGTCCCAGATCACGAGGTTGGCCTCCTCGCTCTTCGCCTCGTCGACCACCTTCTGGATCAGCGCTCTGTCCATGATTCGAACTACCCTTCTAGAATGGTTGCCCTAAAGGTCCGGGCTATTCTACTTCACCGCGTGCGCGACGAGACGAACCGGCCTCCAGGACGGCGTCCGCAGGACGCCGGGGCGGCGTAATGTAAAATACCCCGCGATCCGGGCTTGAAGAGACTAACGCGCAAGATCAGGGATCTCGACCGGCGGCTGTTCAGGGCCATCTTCGGCCTGAAGTGGTCTCCGCTGACGACCTTGCTGCGGGCTTCCACCGTCGCGGGCACCGCAGGCGCGCTGTGGGGCGTTATAGCCGCCGCGGCGTTCCTGTTTACTGGTCTGCAACCATGGAACCTGCTGGTGCCCTGGGTCGCGGTCGCGGCCTCCTGGACGCTCGCGGAGGGCGCGAAGTACCTCTTTAACCGCGGCCGGCCCTTTATCCACGATTCCGAGATAGCCCCCCTCATAAAGACGCCGTCGTCTAGCTCCTTCCCCTCGGGTCACTCGGCCACCGCTGCGGCCGGCGCCCTGAGCCTATCCGCCGTCTACCCGGCCTACACCCCGGCGTTCCTGTTCGCGGGGTTTCTCGTGGCGCTCTCGCGCGTCTACCTCGGCGTCCACTACCCTTTCGACGTGCTGGCAGGGATCCTTATTGGGACCGTGACGACGGGCGTCGTGCTCGCCGCGGCGAGCGCGCTGGCGTGAAGCCGTTAACCGGTTCTACTGCGGCGGTAGGGTAGAAAACCCTCATGAGCATCTCTCGCTACCACACCGTAGGGGCCGTGGCCCGCGACATAGGGGTTCTCAAGGATCTCGAGGAGCGCCTCGAGGCAGCGGGCGTGCCGCCTGGTTCCCTGCTAGTGCTCGCCCGCCGGCGGGACGAGCGCCTGGTGAGCGTCACCGTACCCGACGCGAACGTGCGGCGGGTCGGGGGTGGGCTTTCGAGGATCCAGTGGTTCGAGTTCGCGAGCGCCTTCCTCGGGGTGACCGCCGTGAGCGTGTTGATGGGCGCCGTGCACCTCGCGACGGGCCTGACCGTGCAGGCGGTGATGACCATCGCCGCGATCGTCGGCCTCGTCATCTACCACCGCATGCCTCAGGTCGAGAAAAAACTCATCGGCCTCGGTCTGCCCGAGAAAGCGGCCGAGGATTGGGCCCGTGCCTTCCCACAAGGCTTCGTCCTCGTGCTCGCCACCGTGACCGACGATCTCTTCGACGAGACGCAAGAATCGTTC
Organism: uncultured Rubrobacteraceae bacterium; assembly: GCA_963800975.1. Taxonomy (GTDB): domain Bacteria; phylum Actinomycetota; class Rubrobacteria; order Rubrobacterales; family Rubrobacteraceae; genus JALYGY01. The sequence goes on from CAWDDB010000013.1 coordinate 589,179, forward strand.
CTCGAAGACGGTCTCGTCGCACCACTCGCCGTGGACCGCAGACCCGTTCTTTAGAGCACGCTGCGCCTGGCTGCGCCTGGCGTGCTGGCGAGCTGCCTTCGGCAGCTCGCCAAAATGCTAAGCTACTCGGCGTGATCGTACGCGAGAGAGATGGCTCGTTCGTGCTCGTCAAGCAGCACGACCACGCCCTGGCCGCGGGGGAGCTCGCCAGGCACCTGGCGAAGGAGCCGCGGCCGCGGGAGAGCGCCCTGTACGCCGTCGCGCACCACGACGTGGCCTGGCAGGGACCGGACGCGCAGGTGCGGTGGAACGAAGAGACGGGACGGCCCTACTCCTTCGTGGACTACCCGCCAGAGAAGAAGGTTCGGGCCTACGCGACGGGTCTCGACTGGCTGGAAGAGAGGGACCCTTACGCGGCCTGCCTCTGCAGCATGCACTACGAGAAGCTCTTGCGCCGCTTCGGCGGAAGCGAGGCCGAGGCGAGGTTCGTGGAAGCCGAGGTCGGGCGGCAGGCGAGGCTGCGGGAAGGGATGTCGGGGGAGGAACTGGAGAATCTCGGGCGCAACCTCGGGCTGCTCAGGTTCTGCGATGGCCTCTCGCTCTACGTTTGCCTCAACGAGCCGGGCGACGGCGAGTACCCCTCTCCCTACCCCGAGGGTTTCGAGCTGGACGAAGAGAGGCACCAGCCTACCTGGGACGACCGGCGTACCCTGCGCCTGGACCCGAATCCCTTCTCCGAAGCCTTCGAGCTCGCCATCCCCTACCTTACGGTGGGAAAAGACGGGCAGACAGTGGACGAGGGTTCAATCGAACTCCGGGTGGTAACCTCTTGAGACGTGCCCATACCGGGACCGCTCGATAACCTCTACCACTCTAGAAAGGACCAGATGAGGGACGCATCTTACGAGTTTTTGAAGCGCCTGCTCTCCACGCCGGGGCCAAGCGGCAGCGAGGAGGCGGCGGCCGGAGTGTGGCGGGAGGAGGCCTCGGGGTTCTCCGAGGTGCGGGGCGACAGGATGGGCAACTCCTTCGCTACCCTCAACGCCGGCGGGTCGCCCCGCGTGATGCTCTCGGGTCACATAGACGAGATCGGCCTGATAGTCACCCACGTGGACGAGCAGGGGCTCCTGCGGTTTACCGGCGTCGGCGGGTGGGACCCGCAGGTGCTGGTCGGCCAGCGGGTGCGGATCCAGGCCAGGGGCGGCGAGGTGCCAGGCGTGATCGGGAAGAAGGCCATCCACGTCATGGAGCCCGAGGAGCGCAAGAAGGTCTCGGAGATAAAGAGCCTCTGGGTAGACATCGGTGCCAAGGATGGCGACGAGGCGAAGGGCCTTGTGCGGGTGGGCGACGTCGGGGTCATCGACCAGGACTTCCTCGCGCTTCCCAACGGCCGCATCGCCTCCCGCTCGCTGGACAACCGGATGGGCGCCTTCGTCGTCCTGGAGGCGCTGCGGCTGCTCTCAGAGGAGGAAGGCGTGAGCGCCGAGGTCGTCGCGGTAGCGAGCGTGCAGGAGGAGATCGGGCTCTACGGCGCGCGCGGAGCGGCGTTCGGGCTGGATCCCGACGCGGCAATAGCCGTGGACGTCACCCACGCGACCGACACCCCAGGGGTCTCCAAGAACGAGCACGGCGACCACGCCCTTGGCAGCGGCCCCGTCATCAAGCGGGCCTCCAACCTGAGCCCCCTGGTGTCGGACGGGCTCATAGCCGCGGCGGAGGAGGCAGGGATAGAGTACACGCTCGAGGCCGACTCGCGCTCGACGGGCACAGACGCGGACGCGATCCAGTTCACCCGGGCGGGCATCGCCACGGGTCTCATCTCGGCCCCCAACCGCTACATGCACTCCCCCAACGAGATGGTCGACCTCGAGGACCTCGAGGAATGCGCGCGCGTGATCTGCGCCTACGTGAAGGGGCTCGGGGCCGACACCGACTTCGTCCGTTAGCCGCCCCAGTGCGTGCCGCGTCCGAGGGGCGCGAGAGGCGCGTCTCCCCGCTGGTCGAGGCCTCGCTGCTGCTCACGGTCTTCTTTTTCGGGACCAACTTCACGGCCGTAAAGCTCGTGGTCGAGAGCGTGCCGCCGATCCTGTTCGCGGCGACCCGCTTCACGCTGGCCGGGCTGCTGCTTTTGCCCCTCGCGATCCTCTCGGGGCCCAAAGGTCGCCTCTCGCGAGGGGACCTGCTGCCGATGCTCGGCCTTGGCCTCGTCGGCGTCACCCTAACCCAGTCGGTCTTTACGGTCGGGGTAAGCTTGACTACGGCGGCCAATACCGCGCTCGTCTACTCGACCTCCCCGGTCTGGGGCATGCTCCTCGCCTTCGCGCTGGGGTGGGAGCGCCCCAGGTTTTCGGGCGTGCTCGGGGTCGCGCTGTGCCTGCTCGGGGTCGGGGCCATCGTCTACGGCAGCCTCGACTTCGCCGGGACGAACCTCGCGGGGGACGCCCTGATCCTGGCGGCCGCCGTCTTCTGGGGCTCCTACACGGTCCTCACCCTCTCGTTCTTCGGCCGCTACTCGGCCCTGGCCATCGGGGCCTACGCGATGACCTTAGGCGGCCTCGCCGCATTTCCCCTGGCGGCGCTCGACCCCACGCCCATCGATCTCTCCGCCATGAGCGGTCTCACGTGGGGGGCCGCGGCTTACTCGGCGCTCTGCTCGTCGGCCTTCGGCTTCGCGGCCTGGGGCTGGGGCGTCTCCCACGTCGGGGCAAACCGCGTTCTCGTCTACCAGTACCTGGTAACCCTCACGGGTGTGAGCACCGGCATCCTGTTGCTCGGCGAGGATTTCGGGGTGGGCCAGCTCATCGGCGCGGCCGTGATCCTCACCGGCGTCTACCTGGCACGCGGTAGGTAGGCGGGAGTCGTTCGCAAGCGAGGCATAATGGGAAGACGCGAGCCGTAGGAGGGACGGGTGGACGATCGAGATAGGGTGATCGACCTGGTCGGCCACAAGGTTGCCGTAAACCTGACCAACGTCGAGGCCAGCGGCGTCGAGATTATCGGGACGCTCGACGAGGTTCGCGACGACGGTATCGTGCTCTCCGAGTTAGGCGAGCTCGGTCCCGGACCGGCGATGTTCTGTCCCTGGGAATCACTGAGACGCGTCCGCGAACGCCCGTGGTGGCTCAGACCTCCGCACGAGGAGCCCGCGCCGGACGAACCGCAAGAGCAGGAGTTCTTCGAGCTGAGAGAAGCCACCCCGGAGGATGAAGATCCTGAAACGCTCGAACGAACGAGAAACGCCTCGGCGCGAGACCTGGACCGCGTCGTCCCGATCGCACAACGCCAAACGGTGGGGGAGATCACGGTCGCCCTCCCCTCGCTCGAGCTTTTCGGGGAAGGGCTGGGCGTCTTGAGGTACCGCCTCTCCTACGATCGGGGCATGTTCGCGGGTGGCATCCCCGAGCCGCAACTCGTCGTCCGGGTCGTTGGCTCCAGCGTCGATTTGCCATGGTCACCTGGGAGCTCCGGTAGCAGCGATACCGAGGCTGATGGCGAGGTGGAGGTGCGCGATCTGCCGGAGGCCGGCGAGCTAGAGGTAGAGGTTACGTGCCTGGAGTCCCTGGCGTTCGACGAGCAGGTGGGGAAATGGTGGCCGAGGACTCCCACCACGGTCCCTGGGTCTTCAGGTTCTCCGTCTAGCGAAGTCTGAAGCCCGCGGCCCGAAGCTGCGCCTTGCGGAGGTCGAGTCCTCCGCAAGGCGCTTGCATTCGTCGCTCGGGCTCAGCGTTCTCCGAGCTGGATGTTGAGCTGGATTTGCTCGCCGCCCCTGAGAACGGTCACATCGACCGTCTCGCCCGGCATGTACTGGCGCAGGGCCGAGAGCAGATCGCCGGAGGTGCGGATCTCCGTTGATCCGAGCGCGGTCACGACGTCGCCCCTCTCGACGCCGGCGGCCTCGGCCGGGCCGCCCGGCTCCACCTCCGCTATCAGCGCCCCCGACTCGGCCGAGGCGCCGAACCGGTCGGAGACCTGCGGCGTGAGGTCCGAGACCGAGACGCCGAGGTACGGATGCTGTGCCGCTCCGCTCTCGATGAGCTGGTCGGCGACCGAGACGACGGTGTAAGAGGGGATGGCGAATCCTATCCCCTCGGCGCCGGTCTCGTTGGGGGGGAGGTAGGCGACGTTTATGCCGATGATGTCGCCGTCGCGGTCGACGAGTGCGCCGCCCGAGTTGCCCGGCGAGATGGCGGCGTCGGTCTGCAGGAGGTCGACCAGCGCGCTCTCCTGGCGCCCGCCGGTCAGGTCCGCCGGGAACTCACGTCCGACGGCGCTAAGGACGCCAGAGGTGACGGTGGACTGGAAGCCGGACGGGCTCCCGATGGCGACGGCGAGCTGGCCGACCGCGAGCCTGCGGCCGTCGTCGAAGGTTGCGGCCGGCAGCGCGCTCCTGTCGACCCGGATCACCGCCAGGTCGGTCGTCGGGTCGGTACCGACAACCTCGCCGTCCTCGGTCGTGCCGTCGGCGAAGGCTACCTCGACCGTGCTCGCGCCTTCGACCACGTGGTTGTTCGTGACGATGTAGCCGTCCTCGCGGTAGATCACGCCGCTCCCGAGACCTTGCTGCTCCTGCGATCCGTAAGGCGTCTGCTGTATCCCGGAGACGTTTACCTGAACGACGCTCGGCTCGACCTCGGCGGCCACTCTGGCCACCGGCTCGTCGCCGGGGACCTCGCTCGGCGCAGCCACCGCCGCGCTGGTCACGCCCTGGAGCTCCGGGCTCGTCGATGACCTGTAGACGGTGCCGGCCGCGACGAGCAGCGCCACGACCGTGATCAGAACCAGTATCGGGGACCTCACGCCACCACCTCCCGCAGCAACCGGCGGTTCTCCTCGGTCCTCAACTCGTCCTCGGCCGCGCGCTGGATCTGCCTCACCCGCTCGCGCGAGATGCCGAGCTCGCGCGAGAGCTCCTCCAGGGTCGCCTTCTTGTCGCCGTCCAGGCCGTAGCGCCGGATGAGGACGTGGCGCGCCCTTGCGGGCAGCCGGTCCACCGCTGCCTGTATGAAGTCGGTCTCGAGGTCCCGGATCACCGCCTCCGACGTGTCCGGGGCGGACTCGTCCTCGACCAGGCTCGCGAGCTCCGATGCTCCGCTTTCGGTGCCGACGGGCTTGCTCAGGCTGGTCACGCTCGCCCTGGCCCCGAAGACTTCCCTCACCTCCGCGGCTTCCCAACCCAGGTGCGTCGCGACCTCCTCCTCCGTCGGCTCCCTGCCGTGCTCGATGGAGAGGTCGCCCACCGCGCGGTTGGCCTTGCGCAGCCGCTCGCTCATGTGCACGGGGATGCGTATGGTCCTGCCTTTGTCCGTGACGGCCCGCTGCACCGCCTGACGGATCCACCACGTCGCGTAGGTCGAGAACCTGAAGCCCTTGTCCGGGTCGAACCTTTCGACCGCCTTCATGAGGCCTATGTTGCCCTCCTGGATGAGGTCCTCGAAGGGCAGGCCCATACCCTTGTACCTCTTGGCCACGCTGATTACGAGCTTGAGGTTCTTCTCGATGAGCCTGTGGCGGGCGCCCTGGTCGCCGGCCCTGGCGCGCTGGCTCAGCTCCACCTCTTCTTCTGATGTGAGAAGCTCGCCGTTGTCTATGCGGGAAAAGTAGCCGGCGAGCAGCGCGGGCGTCTCCCTGTCCGTTTGTTGCCTCGGCTGTGCGATGGCATCTCTCATACTCTGCACTCCTCCCGACGGGCTAACATCCCGTCTCTGTTGCCGGAGGGGCGGCGCCGTCCGCAGCGCCGCCCCCTCTCTCCGGCTGTGTTCAGACCTCGGTCTGCTGCGACTGGCCCTCACCTTCGCCTCCGCGGTCCCCCCAGGGGCAATCCCCGCGGTCCTGGCCGCCCTCCTGGGCGCTCGGCGCTTGCCGGGTCGGGTCCTGCTGGTTGCCGCCCTGCTGGGCGTAGGCCACGCCCCCGAAGACGGCCAGCATCGCCACCGCAGCGGCCCCGACGGCCAGCCTCTTCGCTCCCGTCGACATCGTTCTCTCTTCGCTCAAGATCGTCCTCCAGCGCTAGCTCTTTAGCTTTCGGGTCGCGCCACGTGTCTCCTACACCTGGCCTCCTCTCCCGATTGCCGAGTTCAGTCTCGCTTTCCTGCCTGTGAGCGGGGTTTGAGGTTCATGAGGATTTGCACAGGAAAGGTCCGGACGCCTCCGCTGGTCCGTTAGAATTGGGAAGATGAAGAGGATCCTGATCGTCGAGGACGAAGAGAAGCTGGCGCGCCTGATCTCCCGCGTGCTGCGCGAGGAGGGCTACGCCGTGGAGACGGCTGCCGACGGCAAGCTCGGCCTCTCGCGCGCCCTCTCCGATGACTTCGACCTCCTGATCCTCGACTGGATGCTCCCCGACCGCAGCGGCGTCCAGATCGTGCGCGGCCTCAGGGCCGCGGAGATGAGCGTGCCCGTCCTGATGCTGACGGCCCGCGACCAGATCGAGGACCGGGTGGAGGGCCTGGACGCCGGCGCCGACGATTACCTCCCCAAGCCGTTCGCCTTCCCCGAGCTCCTAGCCCGCGTGCGCGCCCTTGCGCGGCGCCCCTGGGGCGAGCGAGAGGACGGAACCGCGCTCTCTGCCGGGGACGTCACCCTCGACCCGGTACGTCACGAGGTCAGGCGCGGGGGAGAACGCGTCGAGCTGACCGCGAAGGAGTTCGCCCTGCTCGCCACCCTGCTGCAGCGGCCCGGCCAGGTCTTCACCCGCTCGGTCCTCCTGGATACCGTCTGGGGCGGCTCCCCCGAGGTCTACGCCAACGTCGTCGACCTCTACGTCTCGTACCTGCGCAAGAAGCTCGACGGCGACGGAGAGCCATCCCGCATCCGCACGGTGCGCGGCGTGGGTTACACATTCGACCCGAGGGACTGAGGGCGTGCTCGACCGCATCCGCCGCCGGCTCACGATGGGCTACGTGGGCATCCTCGCCCTGATCCTGCTGCTCTTCGGCGTGATCGTGCTCTTCAGCTTTCACCGCCAGGTGACCGTGCAGCAGAACAAGCTGCTGGAGCAGAGGGTGGAGAGCCTGGCGAACGGGTCAATCCCGGGCGAGAAGGCCGCCCGCCTCTTCGAAGACCCGGACAAGTACGCCCTGGTTGTACTCACGCCCGACGGGCACGTCCGGGGAACGAGCGGCGACGCCGCGACCCTGGGCCTTCCGTCCCAGGAACTCGCCCAGGAGTGCCTGCGCGAAGGCGGCGTGGTCTCTGGCACGGTCAGGGGCCGGGTGGGTCCCGTGCGGATCGCGAGCTCGCCGATCCTGCAGTCGAACACGCTCGTAGGCGTGCTCCAGGTCGCCCGGTCGCCGCAGGTGGTCTGGGGGATAGTCGGCAGCCTCGTGGCCGTCCTCGTGCCCGTCGGCGTCGGCGCGCTGCTGCTTGCCACGGTCGGGGGCCTGTTCATGTCCCGCCGCGCCATGCGGCCCGTGCAGGACTCCTTCGACAGGCAGCGCACGTTTATCGCGGACGCCTCGCACGAGCTCAAGACGCCGCTCACCCTGATCCGGGCCGACGCCGAGGTGCTTTCTCCGGCCCTCGAGGACCCGGACGACCGGCAGCTTGCGGAGGACCTGATCTCCGAGACCGACAGGATGAACGCCATCCTCTCCGACCTGTTGACCCTGGCCCGTCTCGACGCCGGCAAGCTCGCCGTCGAGCGCAAGCCCTTCGACCTCGCGACGGTCGTCGCCGAGACCGCGGAGCGCTTCGCCGCCCGCGCCACCGCCGAGGGCAAGAGCCTCGAGGTCCGTCTCGACCCGGACGCCGAGTTCCCCGCCCTGGGCGACGCGCGGCGGACGGGGCAGATCCTGGCGGCCCTCCTGGATAACGCCCTCCGCTTTACCCCCGCGGGCGGGCTGGTCGCCGTGGAGGGCCGCGCGCAAGATGGGCGGGTCACGGCGACGGTCACGGACACCGGTCCCGGCGTATCCCGCGAGCACCTGCCCCGCGTCTTCGACCGCTTCTACCGGGCCGAGGCTTCCCGAACCCGTAGCCAGGCTGGCGGCGGCACGGGGCTCGGGCTCTCCATCGCCCGCGACCTCGCAAGGGCCCAGGGCGGCGACCTCGAGGCCGCCAACGAGCCGCAAGGCGGGGCGCGCTTCGAGCTCGTGCTCCCGGCCGGCGCCTGACCTAGAATGTTGCGTAGGGAAAGAGGAACTCGTCGTCCGGCGACGTGGGGCCGCGAGGTCGACGTCTCGAAACGAAAGGGGAGGTAAAGTGGAGCGAGTAGGTTTCGTCGGTCTGGGCGCCATAGGCCGTCCGATGGCCCGCAGGTTGCTCGACCGCGGCTTCGAGCTCGTTGTCTTCGACGTTGTGCCGGAGAACACGCGCGAGCTGGTAGGGCTAGGCGCCGTAGAGGCCGCAAGCGCGATGGAAGCCGCCTCCGAGGCCGACTCGGTCGTAGTCATGGTCGCGACCCCGGAGCAGGCCCTGGAGGCCATCTTCGGCGAGCGAGGTGTCTCTTCCGGACTCCGGGACGGCAGCCCGCTGATCCTCGCCAGCACCGTTGGACCGAAGACGGCCCTGGAGGTACGTCGGACGCTCGGTGACAGAGGAGCCCAGCTCCTGGACGCGCCTGTGAGCGGGGGAACCGAGCGGGCGCGGACCGGGGATCTCCTGATCATGGTCGGCGGCGAGGACGCGCTCTTCGCCGCAGCACGCCCGGTCCTCGACGCGATGGGCTCGCGGGTAGAGTGGGTTGGCCCGGAGGTGGGAGACGGCCAGGCCATGAAGCTTGTCAACCAGCTGCTGTGCGGCGTGCACCTGGCGGCGGCCGGCGAGGCGATGGCCTTCGCCGAGACCCTGGGCCTGGATCCCAGAAGGGCCTACGACGTGGTGGGCCAGGGCGCCGCCAACTCCTTCATGATGGACGACCGCGGACCGCGGATGCTGAGCGACGGGCCCGTGAGCGTGGAGAGCGCGATGGACATCTTCGTCAAGGACACCGGGCTCGTGGTGGAGGCGGCCAGGGAGAACGGCATGACACCCGACCTGACCTTGGCCGCGAACGGGGTGTACCGCGAGGGCTCAGAGGCCGGCATGGGACGAGAGGACGACTCCCGGGTGCGGGCCGTCTACCTCAGGCGCCGCTCCGAAACCGGAACGGGATGATCGCGCGCTAGATCAACGAGCTCCGGGATCCAGGCGCTGACCGCGGGCCCTAACCGGGCGCACCCCTATCCTCTTCCTCCTCGTCAAGCACCTGGTGGAACTCGATCACGCGTCCGTCCGGGTCGGCGCAGAAGAGCTGGTGCCAGCCCTTTATGGCCCACACGCCCATGTCGCTGTAGGGGATGCCCTCGGCGTCCAGGCGTGCCCGCACCGCCGCTATGTCCTCCACGCGGAAGGCGAGATGGCCGATGAGCGGGTTCACGGGCAGGTCGCGCTCAGCAGCGTAGTCTGGCTCCGGAGGAACGAAGTGGTACTGGTAGCCCCCGCTGTCCTCGAGGGTCTGGATCCCCGCACCGTAGGCGCCTTCGTCGCGCGGCAACTCGACGGGCGTGAGCCCCAGCAGGTCCCGGTAGAACCCCGCCGTGCGCGCAACGTCGTCGCCCGCCAGGTTGAGGTGGTGCGGTCTCGGAGAACCGTTGGTCATCTTGCCTCCCGCGTCCCGGAGATGGATCCTCTTTCGCCCTGCTTCGGCAGATATTACACGAGCCGGCGGATCACGGTCCGCGGAGACCACCTGACACCACCGCTCACATTAGTTGATTTCGGCAACTAGATACATAACAATAGCAACGATAGAGGGAGGGGTGATGCGGTGTGGCGGGGGAACTCGAGGCGAGGGTAGAGTCGGTCAGGCGTTTCAACCGCTTCTTCACGCGCCGCATCGGGGTTCTACGCGAGGGGATGTTGCACAGCAGGTTCTCGCTCACGGAGGCGCGGGTCCTCTTCGAGCTGGCGAACCGCGAGGGGCTTACCTCCACCGAGCTCTCGCGCGAGCTGGGCCTGGATCCGGGCTACCTCAGCCGAACGCTCGCGCGCCTCAGGGAGCACGGGCTCGTCGACGGGGTCCGCTCGGAGAGCGACGGCAGGAGGCGGATCCTCTCCCTGACCCGCGAGGGTCGGGACGCCTTCGCCGAGCTCGACTCCCGTTCGCGGGAGGAGGTGGCCGAGATGCTTGGCGAGCTCTCAGAGACGGACCAGCTGAGGCTGCTCGAGGCGATGCGGTCCATCGAGGCCGCCTTCGGGAGGAGCCTCAAGTTCTCCGAGCCGTTCGTCTTGCGCGCGCAGGAGCCGGGGGACATGGGTTGGGTCGTGCAGCGCCACGGTGTCCTCTACGCGCGGGAGTATGGCTGGGACGAAAGCTTCGAGGCGCTGGTTGCCCGGATCGTCGCGGACTTCGTCGACGGCTACGACCCGAAGGCGGAGCGGTGCTGGATCGCCGAGGTTGGAGGCGAGCGGGTGGGATGCGTGTTCGTGGTCAGGGAGAGCGAGACGGTCGCGAAGCTCAGGCTCTTGCTGGTCGAGCCCGAAGCGCGCGGGCTCGGCCTGGGCAACCGTCTCGTCGAGGAGTGCATCCGGTTCGCCAGGAACCGTGGCTACGAGAAGCTGACGCTCTGGACCAACAGCGTCCTGGACGCGGCCAGCCACATCTACGAAGGCCGCGGTTTCGTGCTCGCGCAGGAAGAGAAGCACCACAGCTTCGGGCGCGACCTCGTAGGGCAGAACTGGGACCTGGATCTACGGGCAATGCGTTCGCCGTGAGTTGCGGCCGGTTCGCTCGTCTGCTTCGCGGTTGCTAGCTACCTTCCGGGATGTGCTGTCGGACCATCTCGTTGCCTCGGGCGTGGACGACTACGAAGGTCATCCCCGAGCACTTCCAACCTTCCGAGCTGCGGGAGAGCGTGTGGGTGTAGTTTCCCCAGACCTCCCACAGGTCCGAGCCGGCATCGCGGTCGAGTATGTTGAGCGCGTAGCCTTTGGAGAACACCTCAGCCTCGTCGCCATCCACGGAGATCCTGTGGTTCGTGCGCATGTGGTGGCTCAGCTTGTCGGCGTAGAGGTTCGTGGTCCACGCCCCGACCAGGTCGTCGGCGGGCATCCGGCCCGGGTAGCCCCCGGCGAGCGAGGTGAAGTCGGCGTAGATCTCGTCCGTAAAGAGCCTCCTGCACAGGGCCCAGTCCTTCGCGTCGGTCGCGAGGTCTATGCCGTCGACGACGCGCCGGATCTCCGCCTCGTCGAGTAGCCGCTGCATCGTGGCCGTGGTGTTCTCGGTCAACTCCGTTCTCCCTTCTCCCGTGCCCGGCTTCTCACCAGGCCTCGGGTTCACCGTCGTAGAAAAGTCCCCCGGTCGGGCCGTCGTTTGGCAGGGTGGCCGCCCACACGACACCGGCGGCGCCGTCCTCGACCGAACGGCCGCCGTGGCCTCCCATGTCGGTCGCGGTCCAGCCGGGATCTACCGCGTTCACGAGGACGCCGTCCGCCCTGAGCTCGGCCGCGACCATGCGCGTGAGGGCGTTCAGGGAGACCTTGGTGACGCTGTAGGCGGGCGTGCCCGCGCCCGTCATGCTCGCGAGCGAGCCCGCCCCGCTCGTGACGTTTACGATCCTGCCGCGCTCGCTCCTGCGCAGAAGCGGCGCGAAGGCTCGGCACGTGCGCCAGGCTCCGAACGTGTTGGTCTCGAACGCCTCGCGTACCACGTCGAGGTCCGCCTCCAGCGCACGCTGCCAGGAGTCGTAGTTGATTGCGGCGTTGTTGACGAGTACGTCCAGGCGGCCTTGCTCCGTCCCCACGCGCTCTGCCAACCTTCTCACGCTCTCGTCGTCCGACACGTCGAGCTCGCGGGCCACGACCGTGAGATCCTCGTGCGCGAGGTCCTGTGCCGCCGCCTCGCCCTTCGCCAGGTCTCGGGCCCCGAGTATCACGGTAAAACCCAGCCCGGCGAGCTGGCGCGTAACCTCGAGGCCCAGGCCGCGGTTCGCCCCGGTAACGAGCGCCACGTCCGGCATCGTCGTCCCCTTTCTCTAGATCAGGTACCCAACGCGGTCTTCAGGTGGCCAGCTGCGGAGCGCGCCGCGTAGGTCACGAGCGGTTCGTGGTCGTAGAACTCGGTATGCTCGCCCTCCATCCACACGAGCGTCTTCGGCCCCGAGAGCGCGGCGTGGAAGCGCCTGACGTTGTCCGGCAGCGCGGCGCCGTCCGAGTGGATCATGACGGTCGGCACCCCGATCGCCGGCGCGGGTGCGATCCCGTCCAACGTGAGCCACTCAGGCCACTGCATCACGGCGAAGCGGTTGGTCCACTCGGGGAGCTTCCCGCGATCCTCGCGCTCGTAGAACTCCAGGCCGACCATCGCCGCGGACTCGTCTTCTGGGGACTCGGCCGGCACGTAGTCTACCTCGCCCGTGCGGCGGTACTTCCCTCGCGCTTGGAGGCCCGCATCGAGACGGCGCTTCATGCCCTCGTCGCCGCCGTACATGAGCCCGACGGTGGAAGGGTCGTGGATCCAGGCCGCCGACGTCGCGAACGCCTCGAGGGCAGCGCCCTGCGCGATGGCGTGGGCCATGTACATGGTGCTCGCGCAGATGGCCAACCCGCCCACGCGCCCGACCTCGTCACGCGCCGTCAGGAACTCGGTAGCGTTGATGATGTCCCGCACCTTCATCGTCGGCGATTCGAGCTGGCGCGGCTTACCGGCGCTCTCCCCGTAGGTACGGAAGTCGAACGAGAGCGCGACCAACCCCTCGGCGGCGAGCTTCATCGCGTAGCGTTGGGTCATCTGCTGCCGCACGCTCGTCCACGTGCCGGTACAGACCACGCCTGGCACGGGCGGGGTGTCGGGCCCGTGGTCGGCGGGAACGTAGATCTCGCCGACGATCTCGACGCCGTCGCTATCGAACCTGACGGGTACGCTCCGGACGCCTTCGGTGGCCGGCGTGGTATTTTGCGTGGTCACGTTTCTCCCTCCTCTGGATCTACTTTGCCCGTTCCGAGCCGGAGCGATTGACGCTGGACGCTTCTGTAATGCTAAGGGCTGGGCTAGCCTCCGGCTTGAACGTTCTTGCGCTTCTGGGAGGGGTACATGCTCGGCGGAACCCCGACCAGGCGCTTGAAGTGGCGGGTGAGGTGGCTGTGGTCGGCGAAGCCGGTCTCCGCCACCACATCCCTGATAGGGGTCCCGGCGGCGAGCAGCGCCTTGGCGCGATCCACCCTGACCTGGACCTGGTAGCGGTGCGGCGGAAGCCCTACCTCTCGGCTGAACACCCGGTTCAGGTGGTAGGGGCTGAGGCTAGCCACCTGCGCCAACCGGGCGAGCGAGACGTTCTGAGCGCAGTTGTCCTGGAGGAACTCCCGTACCAGACTCACGGCCCGGCGCTCCCTCCCGACCGGCCTGGACGAAGGACGCGTGTCCGCGTAACGCCCGACGAAGCGTGCGAGCACCGAGAGAAGTCGCGAGTCCTGCTCCAGCCTGTCGGTCTTATACCCGAGCGAGCCGTGGAGGCGCAGAAAGGACCGGGCCAGCTCCCTGTCCAGGAAAACGGGCGCCGCGAAGAAAGGCTCGTTCGTCTCGCGTCCGGCGACCTCCGTCGCGGCCTCCCCGAGCAGGGCCGGGGAGGCATAAAGCATCCGGTACGTCGCGACGGTCCGGCGGTACTCGGGGTCCCTGGCCGAGTGCACTTCGCCGGGGTGGATCACGCTCAGGCTACCGACCGGCACGCCGTGGCTGGCGCCGCGGTAGCGATACTCGCCCGGGAAGTCCAGGCTCAGGCAGAACTGGTACTCCTCGTGCGAGTGCCTGGAGATGGAGTCGGCCGGTCCCGGTGCGTACCGGTAGTGCTCCAGTAGCACGCCGCCGTGAGACCACGCGTCGATGGTACTCCTGTCTTCGAGCTCTCTCATCCCACAGATGATAAACCGGTGGCTACTCTCCCCAGGTCGCGCGCAGCACCCTAAGCCAGTTACCGTGCGCCAGCTTCCGCAGTTCCGTCTCGCCGTATCCTCGCGTCCGAAGCGCCTCGATCAGCGCCGGCAGCCCAGAGACGTCCCCGATCCCACGGGGTACCTTCGCCCCGTCGAAGTCCGAGCCGAAACCGACGCGGTCCACCCCGACGCGCTCGACCAGGTAATCGACGTGGCGCACGACGTCCTCGATGGGCGTGTCTGCCTCTTCGGCCCCGTTCTCGCGCAAGAAAGCTACCGCGAAGTTCACGCCCACCATCCCTTCCGAGTCCCGGATCGCGTCAAGCTGCCCGTCGGTGAGGTTGCGCGAGGACGCACAAAGCGCGTGCGCGTTGGAGTGGGTCGCGACGAGCGGGGCCTCCGTAAGCCTGGCCACGTCCCAGAATCCGCGCTCGTTCAGGTGGGAGAGGTCGATCAGGACTCTCAGCCGATTACATTCCAGGACCAGCTCTCGGCCCCCTTCCGTCAGGCCTGGGCCCGTGTCTGGCGAGGAGGGGAACCTGAAGGGGACGCCCTGAGCGTAGGAGTTTGGCCGGCTCCACACCAGGCCAAGAGAACGCAGACCCTTCTCGTGCAGGTTCTGCAGGGCCGCCGGGTCGGGGCCGAGGTTCTCCGCTCCTTCGAAGTGGAGGATCGCCGCCACGGTGCCGCGGTTCAGGCACGACTCGATCTCGCCCGCCGTCCGGACCACCCGCACCTGACCTCCGGACTCGGCTTCTATCCGGAACAGGGACTCGACAAGCTCGTCGGCGAAGCCGCGGGCGTAGGCGGGGTTCAACCGCGGCGCGTCGCCAACGCGGAAACCGGCCGCGGTCGGGTTGAGCGCGGACTCCTCGGTCCACTCGTCCTTTGGGTTCGGCGTGTAGCAGGCAAAGAACCCTCCACCGAAACCGCCCGCCCGAGCCCGGGGCAGGTCTATGTGCCCGAGGTCGCTGCGCTCGAAGAACGAGCGGCCCTCGCCGCGGTCGGGGAGGTGCAGGTTCAGCAACGTGTCGTTATGGCCGTCGAAGACGAGTGGGCGATCCATCCGACCGATGATACAGCGTAGACGGGCAACAAAAAGGGGCCGCGTTCGCGGCCCCTTTTTGGTCTATGCTCGGGAAGGACCCGGAGTTTACCTCAATACTTCGCGACGCTTGGGTCGATCTCCTCGCTCCAGGCGTCGATGCCGCCCTTCACGTTGTAGACGTTCTGGAAGCCGGCGTTCTGTAGAAGCTTCACCGCCCGCGCGCTGCGGCCGCCGGACTTGCAGTGGATGGCGAAGGTCTCGCCCTGGTCCAACTCGACCAGACGCTCGGGCAGCTCGGCCAGCGGGATCAGCCTCGCGCCGATGTTGGCCACCTCGTACTCGTGCGGCTCGCGCACGTCGAGGACGGAGACCCTGTTGCCGTTCTCCATGCGGCCCTTCAGTTCCTGAACGGTGATCTCGGGCACCCCATCGGCCTGAGCCTGGGCGGCGGCCTGCGGGATGCCGCAGAACTCCTGGTAGTCGATAAGCTCGGTTACCGTCGGGTTCTCGCCGCAGACCGGGCAGTTCGGGTCCTTGCGCAGCTTCATCTCGCGGAAGCTCATCCCGAGCGCGTCGTAGAGCAGGAGGCGTCCGATCAGGGGCTCCCCGATGCCGAGGATGAGCTTGACGGTCTCGGTAGCCTGGATCGTGCCTATCGCGCCTGGCAGTATCCCCAGGACCCCGCCTTCGGCGCAGCTCGGAACGAGACCGGGCGGCGGCGGCTCGGGGTAGAGGCAGCGGTAGCAGGGACCTTCCTCGGCGTAGAACACGCTCGCCTGGCCCTCGAAGCGGAAGATCGAGCCGTACACGTTCGGCTTGCCGGACAGTACGCTGGCGTCGTTCACCAGGTAGCGGGTCGGGAAGTTGTCCGTGCCGTCAACGATGACGTCGAAGTCCTCGAAGATCTCCAGCGCGTTCTCGCTGCTAAGCGGCTCGCCGAAGGTCTCGACCTTTACGTTCGGGTTTATGTCCTCGATCCTGTCGCGGGCGCTCTCCAGCTTGGGACGCCCGAGGTCGGAGGTGCCGTGGATGATCTGGCGCTGCAGGTTCGACTCGTCCACCACGTCGAAGTCGACGATGCCTATGGTTCCGATCCCGGCCGCTGCGAGGTAGAGGGCGAGCGGGCTCCCGAGCCCTCCCGCCCCGACCGTCAGGACCCGCGCCTGCTTCAGCGTCTTCTGCCCGCCGAGCGCCACCTCGGGCATGATCAGGTGCCTGCTGTAACGCGCGATCTCCTGGTTGCTGAGCTCGACCGCGCCGTTGGGAGACTGTACTAGTGGTTGCCGCGTCTGCATGTTCTGTGAATACCTTTCGCTAAATGCTGGGGCGCATGAAGAGACGTCCCGCCGGGACGTCTCTACGGACATCGTCCTCCGGCGATGGATGGAATTATGGAGAGCTCGTCCGCGTCTGAGACCTCGGTGTCGGCGCCGTCGAGGTAACGGATGTCCTCGTCGCCCTTGTAGACGTTGACGAACGAGCGGAGCTTGCCGTCGCCGGTGTAGAGGTGCTGCTTGAGGTCGGGGTACTCGGACGCCAGGTTGCCGAGCGTCTCGCCGGCGGTGTCGCCGCCAACCTCGACCTCGGGGTTGCCGCCCGTGTACTGCCTCAACGGCGTTGGGATCTTGACCTTTGGCATCTTACCTCCACTCCGATACTAATTTACCAGCGGCTCTTCGTCGTAACCGGACCGGTCGTTTCGTAGTACCCACGAGCGCATCTCCTTGACCTCGTCGTCGCCGACCGAGGCGATGACGTAGGAGTAGACCGGCCAGGCGTGCTCGCGGTCGTACTCCGACGGTCTGGCCGGGTGGTCGGGGTGCGAATGGTAGAAGCCGAGCATCTCCATGTCCAACGCCTCGGCCCTCTCTTCGAACTCCTTGATCTTGAGCGGCTCGATGAGGAAGCGTCGGGCGCGCTCCTCCTCGTGCGTGTTCTCGGCGCGCCAGACGTCTACCACGACCTTCATGCCGTCCAGGTTCATGCCGACCATCGCCCCCGCGCACTCCTCGGGATAGGCCTCCCTGGCGTGCTCGTGGATGTGGCCCACGTCCCCCTTGCCAATCTTTAGCGGCAAATGCCTTACTCCTCCCAGAACGTCTCTGAGAGGTACTTGTCCGCGCCGTCGCACAGGATGGTGACGACGACGCCAGACTCGATCTCGCGCGCCACCTCCAGGGCCGTCGCGACGGCGGCGCCTGCGGAGATGCCGATCAGGATCCCGTCCTCGCGAGCCACGCGCTTGACCATCTCGTAGGCAGCCTCCGTCGAGCACCGCCGGTTCTCGTCGGCGACCGTCGGGTCGTAGATCTTCGGCACGATCGCGCTCTCCATGTGCTTCATGCCCTCGAGCCCGTGGAAAGGCGACTCCGGCTCGAAGGAGATGACCCTGATCTCGGGGTTGTACTCCCTGAGGCGTCGTGAGGTCCCGACGAAGGTGCCGCTGGTGCCAAGACCGGCGACGAAATGTGTGATCTCGCCGTTCGTCTGCTCCCAGATCTCCGGCGCCGTCGATTCGTAGTGCGCCCTCGGGTTGGCCTGGTTGGAATACTGGTCGGGGTAGAAGTATTGCTCCGGGTCCTCGGCGTAAAGGCGCCTCGCTTCCCTGATCGCGCCGTCCGAGCCCTCGCCCGGATCCGTCAAGACGAAGTCCACGCCGTAGGCGCGCAGGATCTTCTTGCGCTCCTCGCTCGCGTTCTTGGGCATGCACAGCTTTACCTTGTAGCCGAGCGCCGCCCCGATCCAGGCGTAGGCGATGCCCGTGTTGCCGCTCGTCGCGTCGAGGATGGTCTTTTTCGGCGTCAGGGCACCGCTCTTCTCCCCGTCGCGGACCATCCACATCGCCGGCCGGTCTTTTACCGAACCACCCGGGTTGAACCACTCGGCCTTGCCGAGGATCGTGACCCCCGGTACCTCGGCGGAGACGCTCCGCAGCTCGAGCAGGGGCGTGTTCCCGACCAGCCGCGTTACGTTCTCCCCGACCCGCTCGTTAATCCTAGTAATCATGTCGGGATTATTATACAGCGCCGGCTATTCGAGTCCAGGAAACGGTGGGAGACAGGCAGGATTCTTGTTCAATGAGATAGCCGGAAGGCTAGCTTTCGGGCCTCCCGGCTATGGTTGGTGCGTTGCGCACGATTATACCCGAGCCGCGCGCCCCGCCGCTACTTCGAAACGGCCAATTATCCTAAGGTTTCGAGAATTCCTGGCAAGGTTCTGCGGCGGCAGGTGAAGATGGGGGTATCGAGCTCGGTGTAGGAAGAGGCATCGCTCTCACGAAGCTCCATCATCAGGTTCTGGAACTTCTCCGGCGACTCGGCTTCGAACGAAAGTATGAACTCGTAATCGTCTATCCCGAAGCAGTAGGCGGTGTTGTTCTTGACGGGATAATGCTTGCGGCCTATCTGCATGTGCTCGTCCATCATGCGCTGGCGCTCGTCGAGGGGGAGCTGGTACCAGGCGCGACTCTTGATGAACGGGTAGACGAAGAGGTAGTCCCCCTGCCCCGGGACGATGTAGCGCCTGCTCTGGAAGCCCGGCGTGTGCTCGCCGACGTAGATCGAGCGCCGCGCGAGGGCGAAGTAAGAGTAGGCGACCGTCAGGTACTTGCCGAGGCCCGTACGCATGATCGCGCCGGTCATCGCCTCGAACGCGTCGAGGTCGTAGCCGATGCGCCAGAGCATGAAGTCCGCGTCGCTCCTCAGGCCCATGAGCGAGAACGAGCGCAGGAGCATCTCGCCCGAGTTCGCCTCGACCGCCTCCAGGAACTGCCTCTTGCCCAGCTCCCGCTCCTCGTCGGGCAGGCGCCGCCAGAGCGGGTCGAGCTTGAAGAAGACGTAGTTGACGTACTGCGCCGGGAGGCTCTCCTCGGGCGTTGCCTGCTGGCGGGTCTGGGTGTCGGTCATCTGTCCTCCCTTCGGTCGGACGCTTTCAGCTCTATTGCTGACCGCTGACGGCTGATGGCTCCGCGAGGCCGAAGTTGTTCTCGTAGAGTTCGGCGATTCGGGAGAGCTCGTCTGCGGTCAGATCGGGGGTATCGGGAGCGGCGGCGAACTCGTCGAGCTGCTCGTCGTCGTAGATGTTGGGAAGGGTAGAGACGACCTCGGGCGAGGCGAGGATGAACTTGAGTGCTGCCTGCCCGAGGGTGCGGTCCCCGGACTCGGTGAGGAAGCCGAGCTGTTCGACCTTCTTGAGGCCGTCGAGCAGCCACTGCCTGGGGCGGTGGCGGCGGTGGTCGTTGCTCGCGAAGGTGGTCTCCTCCGTGTACTTGCCCTCGAGCATGCCAGAGGAGTGGGGGACGCGGACTATCAGGCTCGTGTCCGTCTCCCTCGCGCCCTCGATCAGGGCGCGTCCGGGATCCTGCTCCAGGAGGTTGTAGATCATCTGTACGCCGGCGAGCCTGCGCTCCCGCATCGCCCTCACGCCCTCCTCGAGCCACCCGATCTTGGGCCCCAGGGCGATGCCGTAAGAGCGAATCTTGCCCTCCCTCACGAATTCGTCCAGGAGCGCGAACAGCGCGTCGTTCTCGATGGCGTCCATCTTGGTGTTGTGGAGCTGGAGGAAGTCTACGTGGTCGGTTCCGAGCCGGTCCAGGCTCTGCTCCAGCGCAAACCTGATGAAGTCTTCGGACCAGTCCTGCGGGCGCTCCTGCTGGCCGCGCCGCTGCGTGTGGTTGTAGAAGTCGTAGCCGATCTTGGTGGAGATGACCACCTCGTCGCGCATCCCGCCGAAGGCGTCGGCGAGCAGCGTCTCGCCTTTGCCCGAGCCGTAGGTGTCGGCCGTATCGAAGTAGTTGATGCCCTTCTCGAAGGCCCGCCTGAGCAGCCGCACCGACCGCTCGTCGTCAACCTCTCCCCACCAACCGGTGGAGACCGTCCAGACGCCGAAGCCAACCTCGGAGACCGCGATGTCCGTGCCGGCAAGGTTTCTGTATCTCATCTTGGATCCTTCGCCTCTATCTGGTAGCTCGAACGCACGATAGAGATTTACTACATTCTAGCGGCATCCGCTGTTGAGATGTTCTCAGTCGCGCTCTTCGGTACGGGAATGCCTCTGCTGCCGTTGGCTGCGGCGCGGCTGGTGCCTGGGAAGGCTCGTCGTCCGTATAATGCGCCGAATGTCGCGGAGTGAGGGCAGGATCGCGCGTTACTCCGGCGGCGAGCGCGGCGCTCGGGCCGCGGCGCGAGCCGGTTCGGCCGTGGTCGTCGTGGACGCCTTCAGGGCCAGCACGACGATCGCGGTTCTCGTCTCCGGAGGCGCCAGCGTGGTACCGGTCGCCACCATCGAGGAGGCCAGGACCTACGCCGGGGCGGACCTGCGCGTGGGGGAGAGGGGGAGCGCCAGGGTAGCCGGATTCGACTTCGGGAACTCGCCGACGGAGATCCGGGAGGCCGACGTGCCGCCTGGCTGCACCGCCGTCCTCACGACGACCAACGGCACCCGCGTCGTCGAAGCGGCCCTGGGCGCGACCGCCGTCTTCGCCGGCGCGTTCGTCAACGCCTCCGCCCTGGCGGATGGGCTGGCAGGTGCGGACCAGCGCTCGCTGGTGGTGGTCGGGTGCGGCTGGGAGGGACGGCGCGCCTCGGAGGACGAGGCCGCCGCCGGCGCCATCCTGGGTCGCCTGAGGGAGCGGGGGTACGAGCTGGACGAGCGGGCGCGGCGCGTGGTCGAGGCGTACCTCTCGCGACCGGTCGATAGGCTGCGGCGTAACAGCGCGGGTCGGAGACTGGTGCGGCTCGGGTACGAGAGGGACCTGCGATTCTGTCTGGAGGAGGACACCGTGCCCGTCGTGCCGCGCCTCGTGCGCGGCGCCTTTCGCGCGTGGAGATCCGAGGATGCCGCGGCCCGCGAAATCTTCGGCCCTGGGGCCAACGCGAGTTACGAAAATACGTCTTGACAAGGGATTGGCCCCCCATTACTCTGGGGTCAGCCAGGGCGGAGGTTAGGGGTTACGAAGCTCCGCTCGACTCCACCACGGGAAGGAGGTGATCCGACAAGTGACTCTCACCATCTCGCACGAGAAGACACGCGAAGTCACCCGCGAGGAGGTGGACCGGGCCATTGACGTCATCGAGCGTCACCTCGAAAAGGAGGCCCGCACCCGCAACCTGCTGGACGAGCAGGCGATCATGCGCCCGAAGGACCTGTGCAAGCAGCAGGGCCTCGATATGGTCGCCGAGCTTCGCGGCATGATGTAACCCCTAGGCAGGACTTGTCGCGCGAGGCGATGCTAGGCGAAGCCGAGCGCGTACGAGGGCCTACGAAGGGGGATGCACAGTGAAAGCGTCCCGGATCTCCACGGGAGACCCAGCGGGCTGTCCATCCCCCTTCGCATAGGCCTGAAGTGAGGGCCGGGTTTTCCCCGGCCCTCTTTCTTTGCGCAAATTTCCAGAGAGAACGCTTCGGCGAGACGCGCGCCGCACCGTGTGAGGAGACACGCCGGGGCGGCTGCTCCGGTGGTATGCAGTAGGGAACCGGAACACCACGCGAAGGAGCGCGAATCCGTTCTGCTCTTGTACCTCGTCTACGCGCCCCTCGATCTCGTAGGCTTGTTTGCGGGATTTCTCCGCATCGATTGGAAATCTTTCGTGACGGCGACTATGCTCGGCCTGATGCCCGCCACCCTGTCCTGGGTGCTGCTCGGGGCATCCGTCGAGCGGGACCTCACGGGGGGCGTGCCGAGGCTGGAGCCGTGGATGCTCGTCGCGTCCGCGGCCCTACTCATCGGGAGCCTCTCTCTGTCGGTATACCTGAGACGTCGTACTATTCGCGAGCAGGACACGGGATGAGCCGGCCAGAGAGTCCATCACCGACCGGGGAGGCAACATGATCGACGTGGGAATCATCACCGGATCCGGGATCTACCAGCTCGCCGGGGATGCCGAGCCGCGCCCGGTCGAGACCCGCTTCGGCGAGGCGGAGGTGGCCGTAACGGGCGTCGGGTCCTGGACCGTCGGCGCGATCTCTCGTCACGGCCCGAAGCATCACCACCTGCCCCACACGGTGCCTCACCAGGCAAACCTCACGGCGCTCAAGAAACTCGGGGCCAGGGTTGTTCTCGCGACTACCGCCGTGGGAGCGGTCGACCCCGGCATACCCCTCGGGGTGCCCATCCTATTCGACGACCTGTTCTTCCCCCAGAACACCCTTCCGAACGGTGCGGCCTGCACCGTCTTTACCGAGCCAGGCGACCCGGACCGGGGACACCTCATCCGGGACGAACCCTTCGCCCCGCGTCTGCTGAGAAGGATGGAGCTCGCGGCGCGTCGCCTGGGCCTCGAGGCCACCGTCGGCGGCGTCTACGGCCACACGAGCGGCCCGCGTTTCGAGTCCAGAGCGGAGATACGGTGGCTGAAGAGTGTGGGGGTCACGGCGGTTAGCCAGACCTGTGGTCCCGAAACCGTGCTGGCAGGGGAACTGGAGCTCCCGTATGTGCTCGCGGGATTCCCGGTCAACTACGCGACGGGGGTCGCAGAACCGGAATCTGAGGAGGAGTTAAACCGACTTCTGGCCCTCTCGGCCGAGACCCTGCCCCGACTCGTCTTCCAGACCGTGCAGTTGCTGCAAGAGGAGGACATGACGTCCGACCACGGGTTCCTCTACCGGGTCGAGGGCGGGGTACGTGGCACGCAGAGTCGCGACGCGACAGACGCCACGATCGGTTAGACTTGGTGTCGGCGCCCACGAGAGGTTCAGTGGCTCCCCGAGCCGTGCTTGACCGTCATCTCTCCCTCCATGCCCTCGTCGGCGTGGTTGCCCACGGGGCAGTAGATCTCGTAGGCGCCGGGCTCGAGCTTTACCTTCAACTCGGCCCTCTGGCCCGGCTCCACCTCTTCGGTCTCCTCCTCGATCCCCTGTCCTTCGACTTCGAGGGCGTGGGCCGTGTCGCCGCGGTTCACGGCCACGAACACGTAGGTGCCTGGCTTGTCCAGCGTGACCTCTTCCGGCTCCAGCCTGTACTCCGTTTCCTTTACCTGGATCGTCTTTACGACGGAGTCTTTCGCGGCATCCGATGGCGACGCGCTACCGCCGCCACCTGCCCCGCAGCCGATCGCCAGCCACACGCAGAGCGAACAGAGAATACAGCCGGCAACCGCTTGCTTGGGCCTCAACGCAACCATCCCCTTGGTTCTGGGTCCTACAGAATCGGCTCGTTCCTCGGAACGTAGGGTTATACGAGCAATCTCGTTTCTCGGTTTTTGGTTCGTCCTGCGATTCGGCACGCCGAGATGGGGCCGGTCCGGGGGAACGCGCCGAGTCGCGGGGTTCGCGTACCAAGGTTTACGGGGTGCCTGATCCGGGGGCTAGAACCGAACGTCGAGTCCGCGCGTATAACCACCCGTGTTCTCACAAGCTGCTGCGGAGACGCCATGGCCATTGCGGCGGATGGTACCCTTAAGGGCGAACAGAGAGTAAGGAGTCCGCGCTACGCGATGCCTCGGCGGGCGGACGAAGTATCCGACGAGCAACTCATGGTCCACCTCGATGGGCCAGAGGTAGAGGCGACCATCTCCACGCTCTACGACCGGTACGGCCGCACGGTCTACGGCGTTGGGCTGACGGTTCTTGGCGACCGCTCTCTGGCCGAGGAACTGGTCCAAGAGGTGTTCTTCAAGGTGTGGCGTTCGTCGCGCTCCTTCGATCCCTCCAGGGGCAGCTTCTCGACCTGGCTCTACCGGGTGACGCGAAGCTGCGCGCTGGACCTGTACCGCAAGCGCGCAAAGAGGATCCGCCCCGTTCCCGACGGAGACCTGCACATCGTGTCCGTGCGCGACACTTCCCCCGGCCCGCAGGAGGTCGTGGACGACTCGTGGTTGACCTGGCGGGTGTCGAGGGCGCTGGAAGTTCTCGACGCGCCGCAGAGAGAGATCATAGAGCTGGCCTATCATGGGGGCCTAACGCAAAGAGAGATCTCGGAGCGAACCGGCGTGCCGCTTGGCACCGTCAAGTCGAGAACGACCAGCGCCTTCAAGAGGTTGCGCCGGGAGCTTGGCGCGGGGGATGCTCCGGGGGAGATTCCGCGATGAGGTGCGAGGACGCTTCGTCCAACCTGGCGGCCTTTGTCTCGGGCGGGATGGAGCCCGAGGAGGCTGCCGAGATGGAACGCCACCTGGCCGCCTGCTCCGCCTGCCGCGAGGAGCGCGAGGAGCTCGAGCGGGTGCACGCTGCCCTGCAGGCGGCGCCTCCGCCCGTCGATCCGCCCGACCACCTCAAGGATGAGATCCTCTCTCGCATGCGCGCTCGGGAGGGATCCGAGTCGGACCCCCCCGCAGGAGAGCGCCGCTCCTGGTCCCTGCGCGTCGCTATCGCTGGTGTTGCGGCGGCCGTCGCCGTCATGGTCGCCGTCTGGATCTTGCCCGACCTGCTGCGGGGACCGCCCGTTGCCACCATACGGCTGGTGCCGACGGCCGAGGAGGCCGCGGAGCTCGAAGGGTACTGGGGCGTGGCTACACTCTATCCGCTGCCCCTGGGCAACCGTCAGGTCGAGCTCAGGCTAAACAACTTCGGGGAGTCCGAGCCGGACAGTTACTACGAGGTCTGGTTCGTGGCGGGCGATGAGCACATCAGCGCGGGCTCCTTCACCAGCTCGGGCGAAGGCGAGGTCAGGGTGAGGCTGAACGTCGCGTCGCAGGCCAGCAACAGCCACACGCTGCTGATCACCGAGGAGCGCGTGGACGAAGATCCTGGTCCCAGCGATTACGTGGCGCTGAAGGGTCGAGTGCCGTGACGTGTTCGCGGCCCGGGACCAATTGCATCGAGCTTACGAAAGCTATTTAAGAAGGCTCATTCCTGTGCAAGTGCACGGCCCGATCGCTAGCCTTCTCTTCTGAGGCACTGAGGGGGTGGGGGACGCCACGTGGATATTATGGATGGTATCGGGAACGTTACAATGGTGGTTATGCCGGCCGCCAGTATCGCAGTTCCGTTCAGGTTGCGGGGCCTCGACGGTCTGGTGACCGTGGACCGCATCGCAAACGAGGACCCACGGCGCTGGGGCTAACACGTGCTCGGGAGGTTCCCGATGGAGCAACCCCAGGGCTTTCCGGTGATTAGGGCCTCCGTAAGCTACCCAGCCGAAGGATACCGCGCGACTATGGGTTGGATACAGCTAGTGTATTACGGCGAGGAGATGGAAAATCCGCAGGTTGTGGTGGACCTGACCCCGCAGCATGCAGAGTCCAATACGCCCTACGCTTTCTGGGGATTCTGTCCCCAGTTTTTCGACGCACCCTCCACGCCTCAAGAAGGTATCCGTTGGGTCGCGGACGCTTCCTGGTGACGAGCCCAGACGCGCTCATGACCAAGACGGTAATGCCGGTACGCGGCTTCAGGTGAGGGTACGCGACGACCCGCAAACCACCCGAGCTGTTGCCGTTGGAGCCGATCAACACCGAAGCCCGGGGGCCGGCACGGTCCGTACTTACGGAGCGCTACCCGGCATGGGAATTCCTCGGCGCCGACGATGCCTTCGACACCTGAAGATCCTGAGCCTGCGATAGTATCCGAACGGGTCGTATCCAAATCGGAGGAGGAGGGATTCGAACCCTCGATATCCCGTCGAGAGGTGTACCGAATCGCTTGCCTTCTCCCGCCTGCCGTTGCACGTTGTCGAAAGGACAATGCTGCATAAGTAAGCCAAATAGCTCATCACTTCCTCGCGGATGTGTGCGGCCGCTCGCGGGAGGTTTTTGCCGCGTTGGTGTAGCAATTGGTGTAGGGATCCTGGGTCCCACGGAAGCCTAGAAATGGAGCTAGATGCGCGGAGATGAGGGGACGGGGTGGGCGAAGCCCGAAACGCCCGAATCGTCGGCACAGGCAGCGACGATCCTCGAGGATCGTCCCGAATAAAAGGAGACAAAAGTGCAGCAGGATACGGTACACGAGCAGAACCTGGCGCTGATGCGCAGGTTCTACGAGGCCAGGGCCATAAAGGACTCCGAGGCAATCATGGAGTGCCTGACCGACGACGTCGTCTGGCGGTACCCGGGGCGCAACGTCCTCTCCAAGGAGTACCGAGGAAAGGAGGATGTCGCGAGCTTTTTCCGGGGTATGCGGGAGGTCACCGGGGACGACTTCTCCACCGAGGCCGAGAGGATCCTGGTTGATGAAACCATGGCCCTCGTGCACGAGCTCCCGCGGGGCACCATGAAGGGGAAGAGCCTCGAATGGGACGCCTTGCTCATGTTCCAGCTCCGCGACGGGAAGATAGCCGAGGGCAAGGTCTTCCAGCACATCCAGTACGAGCTCGACGAGTGGTGGAACTCGTAACCGCCTGGCGACCGTCGTGTTCGTCGGCGTCGCCTTGTTCCTCGGCCTCCGCTGACCCCGCAACCGCTGGTCTCTCTGACGTCGACCTCTCCACGCGAACACTTTCTGGAGCGGAGGAGGAGGGATTCGAACCCTCGATACCCCGTTAAGAGGTATTACGGACGACTCGATTACCACTGTTTCCGGTCGTTCAATATTTCCTTTACCTAAGCCTAGTTCTCGGAATTCATGTCACTCGTCGTGCATTGTAGTTCGTGGCGGGTTGGTGTACCAGTTGGTGTACTTCGGAATACCCTGAGTCTAGCGTCGATAGTAGCTGCCAACGATTATCCGAGAGGTCAAGATGCCAGACTACCGTCGGGGATGCAGCCAAGACTCTAACCTGCGACCTTTTGATTTGTAGTCTTCAGAGGTACGTTGTTGGAGGTTCACGAGTGTCGAACATGGGCTTACCTATGGAGTCTTTCGTTGGCCAACGTTGACCGATGTTTTCCCCAGTAGAATGTCTATTGCTACTCTACTGCTTCCATACCACCTTCGGATAGTCTAGTCTCTTGCCCTTATTCACCCACACTCGTAGAAGGGAGATTCTCGGAAGTTAGCCGAGAAGGGTTCCTATCCAGCCTATTTGAAGTTGTGCCCTACGTGGCGAGGGTGCTACGCTGTCTCGGGTAACATGGCGTGGCGGAGGCCCAGGAGTGAGGCTCCGCCCCATCGAACAAGGAGTTGAACTTGGCCGAAGCCGCAGCGCTCTCACCCCCTGACCTCCGGAGAGCCGCGCGCCGCGGGCTGGCCATCTACTTCGCCCTCGTCGTGGTGATCTCGGGCGCCATCGAGGCGTACATCATCATGAACCCGGGGCTCTTCGGCACCCTCTGGGTCCTCGCGCTCATGTGGAGCCCGGCGCTCGCCTCGGTCATCGCGCGCCTCGTGCTCAGGGAGGGCTTCTCCGACGTCTCCTTCCGGTTCGGGGGGCTCCGCACCCTGCCGTGGTACGCGCTGGGCCTGGGCCTGCCCCTCGCCGTCGGGATCCTCGCCTACGGCGCCGCCTGGCTGACGGGCCTGGTCGGGTTGCAGGGCGGCGCGGGCGCCTTCCTGGTGGGATTGGTATCCGCTGCCACCTGGATCACGCTCTACGGCTTCATCTTCACGGCGGGCGAGGAGATAGGGTGGCGCGGATACATGCTCACGCGCCTCATCGACGCCGGGGTGCCGCGCCCCGTGCTGGCGAGCGGCCTGATCTGGGCCGGGTGGCACCTCCCGCTGATATTCGCGGGCATCTATGCGGCCGGCCCATTTCCCGCGTTCTCCGCCGTCATATTCGTCGTCTCGGTCACGTCGATCGCGTTCGTCTTCGCGCGCATGCGTCTGGAGACGGGCAGCATCTGGCCGGCGATATTCGCCCACAGCGCCTGGAACGCTATCATCCAGGGCCCATTCGACGGGTCCACTACGGGCGCCAACGCGGCGCTGTGGACCGGCGAGTCGGGCATCCTCACCGTCATAGCTATCGTCGTGGTCGCCGTGATCGTCTCACGTGGTTCCTGGACATACATCCGCAGCCTGCCAGGGCGAGGCGTGCCACTCTCGCGGGCGCACTCGCCTCCGCCCGCGGTGCCCGCAACGTAACGTACGGGACTGCTCAGACGGCACCAGGAGGAGCCGGCCCCTTAGCGTGGCAGCCCGCCCATTCACCGAAGTGCCTAGAAGTAGAAGTTCTCGGAACTTCCCCCGTACGGCGCTCTCGGAGGCGCGCCACGTTGTAACAACTAGCAACACCCAAGCAACGGCAAAGATGTGCCACCCGGCCTACGGGCAGGCCCATCCGCGCGACGCCCGCGGCGCGTACAAAGTGGTTGGCACCTCCCCGTGGAGAGACGAGGGAGGGGCCCGCCAACGAGAAGGGGCCGCGCCACCAAGGCGGCCCCCAAAGAGGAGGATGTATGCTGACCCGCACACGACCGTCCGCCCTGCGCCTGATCGCGCTGGCGGTCGCGGCGGCGGCCGCGCTGGCCGTCGTGCTCGGCGCGACGCTCTCGGCCGCGCATGCCGCGGATCCCTTCAGGTTCACCCAGTACAAGGTCCCCACGGCCAACAGCGAACCGAGGTACATCGCCGCCGGCTCCGACGGGAACGTCTGGTTCACCGAGGGCAACGATTTCTTCACCCCCAACCCCGACCCCGACACGGGGGGGACCTTCCACACCCAGATCGGGAGGATAACGCCCGCGGGCCGGATCACGGAGTTCCGCGTGGACGGCTGCCAGTGCTTCCTCAACGACATCGTGCAGGGCCCAAACGGCGTCCTGTACTTCACCACCAACAACGCCGGCCTGGGGCGCATAACCACCTCGGGAGAAGTCCTGCCGTTCGTGGTCCCGGACGACACGGGGGCCAACGTCAACGGCGACGGCATCGCCGCCCACGGCGACGACGTCTGGTACGCGAACTCCAACACCGGCAGCATCTGGCGCTACGATGTCCCCACCGGCAACTTCACCGAGTTCCCCACCGGCTCGACGCCCAGCGGCGTCGCCGTCGACGCCCAGGGCATCGTGTGGTTCTCCGGGACCGATGCCAACGGCGCCGGCCAGATCGGCAGGCTCGACCCGGCCACCGGGGCCGTCACCGCGACGCCCGTCGCGGGCAGCCGTCCTGGCCACATCGCCGTAGCCTCGGACGGGAAGGTGTGGTTCACCGACCGCTTCAGCCACATCGTCGGGTACCTCGACCCGTCCGACAACAACCGGGTGAGGCAGTTCGCCACGCTCACCCCCGAGGCCGGGCCCCAGGACATCGCCGCGGCGAACGGCGGGAGCATGTGGTTCGCGCAGGCCAGGGTGGGCAACGTCGCCCGGATCACCCCGGATGGGACGATCACGGAGGCGGGCAAAGCGGTGAAGGACGACCCCAGAAGCGGCTTGGAGAGCGCGCTTGGGATCGCCGTCCGCCCCGAGGATCAGTCGGTGTGGTACACCAAGCAAGCGGGTAACCAGGTCGCCCGTCTGACGCCGAGGTAAGCACCGAGGTAGGTAGGCACACAACAAAGAGGCCGGGGGCCCTACGGGGCCCCCGGCCTCCCGCTTGCCACCATTCATCGAAGTGCGTGGAAGAACTGTTCTCGGAAGTTCGCGTTCCAGGACCATCGCTCGGACGCGTCCGGTTGTGCCGACGTGTACAATGCCTCGGTCACGCAACCGGGGTGGGGGATCTCGCTCGATCGTCCCTGCCCCTACGCACGAGGAGGATGGGGATGAAGTGAGTAACGATGCTGTTCGCGGCGATGGTGGGGGTGCTGGTGGCGGTGGTCGGCGGGGTGGCGCTGGCGGCCAACATAAGCTGCCCCAACCGCCCCGAAAACGGCTGCGTCGGCACCCCCAACGACGACCGCATCACGGGCACCCCGGACCCCGACTTCATACGCGCCCGCGGCGGCGACGACTCGGTGAACGCCAGGGGCGGCGAGGACGGCGATTTCGAGGGCGACTTCTCCATCGGCGGGGCCGGCGAGGACAGGGTGCGGGGAGACGGCGGGGACGACCAGGTGGTAGGCGGCAGCATCTCCGGCGACTTCTCGACCGGTGAACCTCAAGTTCGCAGACGACCGGGACGACGTCGTCAAGGGCGGGGCCGGGGACGACCCCACCGTGGCCGGGGGCTTCGGCAAGGGGGGGCACGACAGGCTCTACGGCGGCGAGGGTAACGACACGATGTACGCGGCCCAGAGGCGCTTCCCCTTCCGCGGCGACGTGCGGGTCAACATGGAGCTGGTCAACTGCGGGCCAGGGGTTGACGTGGCCTACATCGACCGGGCGTGGACAGGGTGCTTGCCAACTGCGAGAGGAAGATAAACGGCCTCCCCGACATGGACATGCAGGACGGCTCCTCCGGAGAAGGCTCGGCAGCGGGGCTGTTCGGCGCCTCCGAGTAGCGAGGACCGACGAGGAGACCGGAGGATGGGAGGGCCGGAGGTGTGCTTCGGCCTTCCCCCGCCATCATTCACCCTAGTGCCTAGAAGTCGGGTTCTCGGAGGTACGTATACCGGTCCTGCATAGCCCCGGCCCCAGAGACCCCTGTAAGCCCGTCTGGGGGCCTCCTCGCCCCGCCCCGGGCATGCACCTTGCTACGCGGATGGATGGATATGCAGGTATCTGACTAATCCAGCGAGGCCCTGAGGTTGTTGATCTGGTTGCTTAGTCGGTGTGTCGTCGCGCACCGGCCGCGAGACGTGGCGTATCCCAGGTGTCGGTACGGTGGTCACATCACGTACGAGGTACCTATGCGAGATGGGCATAAGCATTACGGAGGTTGAGTAGAGTTGACGGACTTCCGGAGGAGCGCGGGGGCGTTGCCGACCGGCTACCGACTGGAGTACGACCCCGACGTGCTTGTCCTTCGCAGGGGCGACGGCTCGCAGGCGGCGGCCTTCAGCGCCAGGGTGCCGACCCCTCGGAGGTGGTCGAGGGTCGCACGGGAGGACGAGCCCGACCGGCTCGTGGGACGAGAACCGATGCTAACCTTGCTTCACCAGAAGCTCCCGCGTTTCGTTTCCGTGGAAGCGGGTACCGACAACTTGTCGGCAAGCGCCTTCGAGCAGGAGGTAGGGACCGATGGACAGGATAGCTTGACTGAGAGCACTCTGTTGGATGAGGTCCACGGCGTAGCGTCGTGACACAGGCCAGCGGGCTCGGAGGTCAGCGAAGCCAGGCTTCGCACCAACCATCGGTTTCGCTGGCCTTTTTCGTGCTCCCCGAATCGTCCAAGCGCGGACGGCGGTCGTTTTGGGGTCGGCTACAACTCCTCCTCGATCCGCCCACGCTCCGCAAGCAGCCGCCAGTCCGCCCGCTCCCGGAAGAAGGCGAACTTCCCGTCCCGGAACCTGAAGAGTTCGTGCACCTCGTCGTAGACGAATGCCGCTGCTCCGGTCCCTCCTCGCGCAGCATGAGCTCCACCTCGAAGATGGCCTCGGCCGAACGACGACGCCACTCCTTGTCCGAGAGGCGCTGCGCCACCGGAGGCTTCCTGGGCAGGCCCCAAGACCTACCCGGCTACGACCCACTCGAGCTTCGCCGCCGTGAAGCCGTGCTCCTTCGAGCGGCTCTCGGGCACGTAGCTTCCTCGCCACACGTAGCTCTCCGAAAGGGCGAAGAGGTTCCACCCCACCGGCTCCTCGAGGCCGGCCTCCTCCGACAGCGGCGCGAGTTCGTGTCGGCGCACGACGGCGCTGCCCTGGTCCGCGGCCTCCCACCTCTCGCGCAAGAACCGCTGCATTCGCACCAGGTAATCCTTCTCCGCTTCCGTTAGCA
>CAWDDB010000014.1:0-761896 GCA_963800975.1 uncultured Rubrobacteraceae bacterium
CTGGATTCGTGGTCCCCACCACGGACCTGAGTCTAGCAGTCGCGCCGACGGGCGCAAGAAACGCCGGGAGGTCGGGACGCCAGCCCTAGCCCGAACTGTCCATGCGAGCCGCGTCGGACTCGAGCGGGACCAGAACCTTTAGGGCGTTGTGATCGACGCGGAAATCTTGCGGCGTGCTCGTGACGACCTCGCCGTCTATGTTCACGGCGAGGTCGGGGTCGGTCTCCAGCCGCACCCGTTCGGTCCGGTAGTGGTGCACGCCCTCCTCCTGGATAAAGTCCCCGCTCTTGAGGTACCGGGCTATCCCGAACATGCTCCGGGGCCGTCCGAGCTCGATCGCGTAGAGGTCGAGGCTGCTATCGTCTATTCCTGACCCCGGCGCGACGATCATACCCCCGCCGTAGAACCGGCCGTTGCCGACCGCCACCTGCAGGAGCCGCTCGTATTCGACCGGCTCGTGATCCCCGTTGGGGAACGCGAGCCTGGCCGAGAAGGGCTCGTGGTTGAGAAACGCCTTGATAGCGGCGGCGGGATACGCCAGCGCCCCCACACGCTTCTTCATCCAAGGCGACAGCGCCCTCGTCGCCTCTACCCCGAGACCGATCGAGGCGACGTTGACGTAGTAGTTGTCGCCGACCAGGCCAAGGTCAACATCAACAAGCTTGCCCGCGGCTATGGTCTGGCACGCGCCCTCGATGTCCGAGGGGATGCCTAGCGTCCGCGCGAAGTCGTTCGCGGTCCCAAGCGGCAAGAGCCCGAGCGTCACGTCGTGGTGAGCCAGGAAGTCCACGACCGAGCTCACCGACCCGTCGCCGCCGCCGAGGATGAGCAGGTCGTACCCGGAGCCGTGCTCGAGGACGTCCCGCACCGTCTCCGGGAGCCGTACCGGGTCACGCACCGCGTAGGTCGGGCCTAACGTCACGCCCATGTCCTGCAGCCGGTCCAACGCCTGAAAGAACGTCCGCTCCCCGGTGCGCGAGCGGGTGTTGACGATCAGGGCGGCCCGCCGCAAATCCGCGCCGCGCTCAGCCACCAAGGTCCACTCTCCCACGCCGCCAGCCAACTCCTGCGCTAATTCCGAAACTTTGCACGCCACCTTTATACGCCAGAACGGCCCGCAAGTTTCGCCCACCGCGCTGTTTTGCCCCCGGATCCACCCACCTCACCAACAACCCGAGAGCAGACCACGCTCCTGCCGCCAGAAGGCCCGTGAACGGCACGATACTGTGGATTCTTACTTTTGTTCTTGACTCGAACATAAGTTACGTTTATCGTGTTGCGAGGAAGGGCAATCGGGGAACGAGTCGGGGAACGGGAAGACTATGAGTTGGATCGCGTACGTGATACTGATTCTGGCGATTGCGTGGGCCTTACAGATCGTCGGTACCCACTTCCAGATGCGCCACTACAGGGAGGTCTTAGGGCGCATCACGCGCGAAGACAACGAAGGCTACGTCGGGGTGGGCAACGCCAAGGCCACGTTCGGGAAGGGCGTGATCCTGATCCTGGTCGTCGGCGAGGACGGCGTGGTCAGGAGGGCGTTGAGGATGCGGGGCATGACCATCTTCGCGAGGTTCCAGGAGGCTCCCGACCTGGTCGGCATGGGTCTGGACGATCTGCGAGTCGAGGGCCAGGACGAGCCATACGACAAGAGCACCATGCTCGCCGCGAGGCGGGCCACCGAGCAGATAGACCGGATAAAGCAGGAGAAAGAGAGGGCGACTGCGTAGGGTGGGAACCGGGAGGGCTTGCATGTGTAGTTGGGGTATAGGGATGGAGGAGAGCCTATGAATTGGGTGTTCGTCGCGCTGCTCCAGGAGGAGCAGACCGCAGCGCAGTCGGGAGGGGTGCTCGGCGCGTTAGAGAGCGCCGGCGAGTGGTTTATCGGGTTGTTCCAGGCGGGCGGCGAGACGTTCGTTGGTTTCGTAACGGGGATCATACCGACCTTGATCGTTCTGCTAACCTTCTTCTACGCGCTAACCAATCTTATCGGTGAGCAGCGGATACACAACGCGGCGCGCATCGCCGCGGGCAACATCGTCACGCGGTACACGGTGTTGCCGGTTCTGGCCGTGTTCTTCCTAACCAACCCGATGGCCTACACCTTCGGTACGTTCCTGGACGAGCGGTACAAGCCGGCATTCTACGACTCTGCGGTCTCCTTCGTGCACCCGCCGCTCGGGCTCTTCCCGCACGTCAACCCGGCAGAGCTCTTCGTCTGGCTCGGCGTCGCAAGGGGCTTGCAGCAGCTCGATCTCCCGCTCGGTCCGCTGGCCGTGAGGTACTTCCTCGCGGGCCTGGTGGTAATCCTCATCCGCGGCGTGGTCACGCAATACATAACCCTGTTCCTGGCCCGGCGCCAGGGCGTGGAGCTGTAGGGGGGGCCGGGATGCAGCAGAGAGAATTCAGGGCCGTAAGGATCGAGCGCGGGCCCCAGGGTTGGGGCGGACCGCTCGTGGTTCAGCCGACGGCCGAGAAAGACAAGATAGTCGCGGTCACCGGCGGGGGCATCCCCGAGGTGGCGAAGAAGATAGCCGAGTTGACCGGCGCAGAGGCCGTGGACGGGTTCAGGGCGCCGCCGCCGGAGAGCGAGATGGCGGCCGTGGTCGTGGACTGCGGGGGCACGGCTCGGGCCGGGCGTGTACCCGCGCAAGCGGATCCCGACCATCAACCTTACCCCCGTGGGGCAGGCCGGACCGCTCGCCCAGTTCATCACGGAGGATATCTACGTCTCCGGGGTGCGTCCGGACAACGTCAGTCCCGCCGACGGGTCGGAGGCGCCCAGCGCGCAGGAGACCGAGGACGACGCAGGGTCGACCGTTACCAGCCCGTTCGAGATGTCGAACAGGGCCGAGGCCACGGAGTCCGAGGGAGGGCGGCGGTTTCACCGGCTTTATCGCGCGCTTCGGGCGTGGCATGGGCGGCGTCGTCGGGATCCTGTTCCAGAGCGGCCGCCAGGCCATAGACCAGGTGATCCGGAACGTCCTGCCGTTCATGGCGTTCGTTACCATGCTCATAGGCATCATCACCGCGACGGGGTTGGGGGACCTGATCGCCAACTTCCTCGCTCCCCTGGCGAGATAACCTGATCGGGCTCCTGATCCTCTCGATCATCGTCGGGTTGCCCTTCCTCTCGCCGGTGCTCGGCCCCGGGGCCGTGATCGCGCAGGTCATCGGCGTCCTGATAGGCGACCAGATCGGACGCGGCGCCATAGACCCGCAGTACGCGCTGCCGGCGCTCTTCGCCTACAATGTGCAGGTCGGCTGCGACTTCGTGCCCGTCGGTCTGGCCCTCGGCGAGGCCAAGCCCAAGACCATCGAGATCGGGGTGCCGGCCGTGCTGTTCTCGCGCCAGATCACGGGCCCCGTAGCGGTGATAATCGGCTGGCTGTTCTCCTTCGGCCTCTACTCTTAGGGATGGCTGTGGACGAGCAGATCTACCTGACAGAGGTCACCGAGATCGGACCCGAGGTCGCGGAGTTTCTGGAAGCGGGGCTCCTGATCCTGTTCCAGGCGGGAGCCCCGCCGGAGCTGGCGGAGATAGCCGTACTGCACGAGCCCACCACGCGCCGCGAAGAGGCGCCCGAGCCCGGCGACATCCTGGACATCGAGGGACACGAGTTCCGCGTAACCGCCGTAGGCTACAAGGCGTGGCAGAACGTGCAGGATCTCGGGCACGCCGTCTTCAAGTTCGACGGCGCCCCCGAGCCCGAGTTACCGGGCCAGATCCACCTGGAAGGCAGCGGGGCCGAGAATCTGGGCGAGGTTGTCCTTCCCGGCGCCCGGATCGAGATAAAGGCCGGAGGGCGGTAAGCGTGAGCATCAGAAAGAGGCTGGAGGCCCTGGAGCGGGAGGGCGACCCGATCCGGATCGGGCTCGTCGGTGTTGGCCAGATGGGCCGGGGCCTTATCGCGCAGGTCGCCGGCATCCCGGGCATGGAGGTGGTGGCAGCCGCCGACCTGTTCGTCGATCGCACCATCGAGGCCTTCAGGGAAGCCGGGCAGGACCCCGTGGAGGGCTTCAACGGCCACCCGGGCCGCCCCGCCGTGACCGAGGACTCGGCTGGAACTAGTTCGCTCCGAGACCGTCGACGTGGTGGTGGAGGCCACCGGGGTCACCGAGATCGGCGCGAGGGTGGCCTACGACGCCATCCAGGAGGGCAAGCACGTTGTCATGCTAAACGCCGAGACCGACGTAACGGTCGGAGCCGTGCTCGGGCGAATGGCCCGTAGCGCGGGGGTGATCTACACGGGTTCGGCCGGGGACGAGCCGGGCGTGATCATGGATCTCTACGACTTCGCCAGGTCTCTGGGCTTCGAGGTCGTCGTCGCCGGAAAGGGCAAGAACAACCCCCTCGACACCACCGCCACCCCCGACTCAGTCGCCGAAGAAGCCGAGAGCAAGCGGATGAACCCCAAGATGCTTGCCGCCTTCGTTGACGGCACCAAGACCATGGTCGAGATGGCCGCGGTGGCGAACGCGGTCGGCTTCTCCCCCGACGTCCCGAACATGCACGGGCCGGAGGAGACGGTTCCCAGCCGCCTGGGCGAGCTTTTCAGCCTCAGGGACGAGGGCGGGATCCTCTCGCGCTACGGCGTCGTTGACTACGTGCGCGGCGTGGCCCCCGGGGTGTTCGTGATAGTGCGCTCGGGGGCCGAGCCGGTGCGCGAGACCATGGAGTACCTCGGCATGGGAGCCGGACCGAACCATGTGTTCTTCCGGCCTTACCATCTCACGAGCCTGGAGACCCCGCTCTCCGTGGCCCGCGCCGCCATGTACGGGGAGCCAACCATCATCTCCCAGGAGAGGCTAATGGCCGAGGTCGTGACCGTCGCGAAGCGCGACATCGCGGCAGGAGAGAAGCTCGGCGGCATCGGCTCTGCGGATTACTACGGGGGCCTGTACTCCTACTCCGAGGCCACCGAGATGCTCCCGCTCGGCCTCGCAGCCGGGGCTCGTACCACGCAGCCCGTCCAGAGGGGCGACGTGGTACCTCGAACGGGCGTGGAGCTAGCGGATAGCTCGTTCGTGGTCAACCTGAGGCGGCTACAGGACGTGGCTCTCGAAAGGTGAGACGCCGCGACGATGGCTAGACGCTACCCGGTGAACAACAGCAGCCTCTCGGACGAGGATCACCTCATCCTGAAGGTCCTCAGGCTCTACTACGAGCACGACCTCACCCAGGCCGAGGTGGCGGAGCGCATGGGCTTCTCGAGGCCCAAGGTCTCCAAGCTAGTCACCGAGGGCAAGGAGCGTGGCCTGGTAAAGATCGAGATCGCCGAGCCGGCAGACGACCTGGTCCCGCTCGAGATCTCGCTCGAGAACCGCTTCGGCTTGCGCGAGGCCATCGTGGTGGCAACCAGCGAGGACCGCGTGGCGACCGAGCTCTCGGCCGGGCGCTCCGGCGCGGCGCTGCTTGCCCGCGTCTGCGGCCCGGAGACCGTCCTGGGCATCTCCTGGGGCGTCTCGATGCGCGCCCTGGCCGACGCCACACCGCGCAGGTCGGTCCGCTGCAAGAAGATCGTCCCGCTCGTCGGCGGCATGGGCCAGGTCCACACCAGGCTGCACTCCAACGAGGTGTGCGCCGACCTCGCAGAGAAACTGGGCGCGGAGCACCTGTCCCTCGCGGCCCCCGCCATCGCCCGATCATCGCGCAGCCGTAGCGAGCTCGCGGCGTTGCCGGGTATCCGGGACACGCTCGCGGAAGGCACGGCCTGCGACGTCGCCGTCTTCGGCATAGGGGGGATACTCCCCTCCTCGACAATAGTCGAGGCCGGGTACTTCACGCTCGATGAGTTTCTGGGGCTCAGGGAGCGCGGCATAGTGGGCGACGTAGCCTGCCAGTTTCTGGACGCCGAAGGCAGGGCCCGCTACCCGGAGCTATCGGGGAGGATCGTCGGCCTCACGCCCGACGAGTTGCTGGCCATTGACAACGCCATCGGAATCGCGACCGGCGCCGAGAAGGCCGCCGGGGTCACAGCCGTAGTAGAGGGGGGCTTCGTGGGATCGCTCGTGTGCGACCTGGACCTGGCCAACGCGATGCTCGAATCGTCAGAAAAGAGAGGAGCCGAGTGAGAGATTACGAGGACAGGCGAGAGCTCCTGGAGACTATGCTCGAGATCCGGGCCTTCGACGAGAAGGTGGACGAGCTTTACGCCGAGGGCGCCCTGCACGGCACCGCCCACTTCTACGTCGGGCAAGAAGCCGTGGCCGTGGGGGTGATCTCAGCCCTCAGGGAGGGCGACGTGATAACCGGCACCCACCGCGGCCACGGCCACGCCATCGCCTTCGGACTTGACCTCGACCGGATGGCGGCCGAGCTGCTCGGCAAGGCGTCCGGATACTGCCACGGCAAGGGCGGCAGCATGCACATCGCCGACGTCGGAGCCGGGATGCTCGGCGCCAACGGCATCGTGGGCGGCAGCATGGGCATAGCCTGCGGGGCGGCCTGGGCCTTCAAGCAGCGCAAGGAAGAGAGGGTGGCCGTGTGCTTCTTCGGGGACGGGGCCGTCCAGGAGGGCATCTTCAACGAGGCGCTCAACATGGCGGCCGTCTGGAAGCTGCCTGTCCTGTTCGTGTGCGAGAACAACCAGTACGCGATGTCCCTGAGCGTCAAGCGCGGCTTCGCCACTCGAGCGCATCTCCGACCGCGCCGCCGGCTACGGCATGCCGGGCAGCACCGCGGACGGCATGGTAGTGGACGATGTACGCGCTGGCGCATCCGAGGCCGTCGACAGGGCCAGGAGCGGCGGTGGCCCGAGCCTCCTCGAGGCGGTCACCTACCGTTACCTCGGGCACTCCAAGAGCGACGCGAACCTCTACCGGACGCGCGACGAGATCTCCGAGTGGCGCGAGAAGGATCCCATCGGAAGGTTCGCGACGGCGCTCGAAGAGGAGGGCGCCATAGAGAAGGACGCCTGGAGAGAAGCGGAGAGGCGCGCCTCGGACAGAGTGGCGGCGGCCTTCGAAAAGGCGGCCGCGGAGTCCGAGCCCGAGCCGGAGTCGGCGCTGGAGGACGTGTATGCCTAGGGAGATCACCTACCGCGAGGCCGTCCGCGAGGCGATGGTCGAGGCTATGCGCGAGGACGAGTCGGTCTTCCTGATGGGCGAAGACGTCGGGGTCTACGGCGGGGCTTTCGGGGTTAGCCGGGGGATGGTCGAGGAGTTCGGCGAGGACAGGGTGGTCGACACGCCACTCTCCGAAGCGGGCTTCGTCGGCCTGTGCGTTGGGGCCGCCCTCATGGGGATGCGCCCGATCGCCGAGATCCAGTTCTCGGACTTCATCACGCACTCGATGGACCAGCTGGTGAACCAGGCCGCCAAGCTACGGTACATGTTCGGCGGGGAAGGCCGAGTACCGATGGTCGTGCGTACCCCCGGCGGCGCCGGCACAGGCGCCGCTGCGCAGCACTCCCAGAGCCTCGAAGCCTGGTTCATCCACGTGCCCGGCCTCAAGGTCGTCATGCCCTCCACCCCGCGCGACGCCAAGGGGCTCTTGCGCGCCGCCCTCGAGGACCCCAACCCTGTGATCTTCTATGAGCACAAGCTCCTGTACAACCGGAAGGGCGAGGTTCCCGAGGAGCCCTACAGCGTTCCAATCGGGGAGGCCGAGGTTAGCAGGGAGGGCGAGGACGTCACCCTGGTCGCCGCTGGGCTCGTGCAGCGCTTCGCGCTGGAGGCCGCCGATGCCCTGGCGGACGAGGGCGTCGAGGCCGAGGTCGTGGACCTGCGGTCCCTCTCCCCCATGGACCACGAGGCCGTCGCGCGCTCGGTCGACAAGACCGGGAGGCTCGTCGTGGTCGAGGAGGACGTCAAGACGGCGGGCTGGGGCGCCGAGCTTGTCTCCCGGATCGTCGAGGGCGAGAGCTTCTACGCCCTCGACAGGGCCCCCGCCAGGGTCGCGGGCGCGGACGTCCCAATCCCCTACAACAAGAACCTCGAGGCCTACGTCAGGCCGAGCCCGGAGAAGGTGGTCGATGCCGTGCGGTCGCTGCTCGACTCGCGCGTGGGGGTGTACAGCTGACATGGCGACCGAGTTGAAGGTCCCGACGCTCGGGATGGACATGGAAGAGGCCACCATAGTTCGCTGGTTGGTCGAAGAGGGCACAGAGGTCCGCAAAGGCGACCCCGTCCTCGAGATAGACACGGACAAGACCTCGTTCGAGATAGAGGCCCCCGCGGACGGGTCCCTGCGCGGTCTGCGAGGAGAGGTCGGCGAGACCTTGCCAGTCGGGGCAACGCTCGCCTACGTCGCGGCTCCGGGCGAGGAGCTCCCCGAACCCGAGGCCGCAGGTTCGACGCCAGGGTCAGAACCGCAACCGAGCGACGACGCGAAGGGACAACGGGACGACGGTGAGCGCCGGGCCACTACCGGCAGCAGGGGCTCCCAGAACGGCCGCACGGTCAGGGCGTCGCCCGCCGCTCGCCGCGCGGCCTCCGAGAGGGACGTCGCTATCGAGAGCATCGCGGGATCCGGGCCTGGTGGCAGGGTCTACCTCTCAGACGTGCTCGAGCTGGAGACGGCGGAGAGTCCCGCAGCCACTGACGACGCCGCCGAACCGGCGGTGCGTATCGACGCGGCCAGCCGCGAGCCGCTCTCGCGCATCAGACGCCTCGGGGCCGAGCGCACCGCCCGCAGCTTCTCGGAGGTGCCGCACTTCTACCTGACGAGGGAGATGGAGGCGGACAGGCTCCAGGATGTTCTCGACCGGCTGCGGAGCAGGATGGAACCAGCGCCTTCCCTGACGGATCTGCTGGTGCTAGCGGTCTCTCGCACGCTCAAGGCGCACCCGCGCCTCAACGGGCGCTACGCGGACGGAGAGCTCGAGGTGCACGAGGACGTCAACGTGAGGATAGCCGTCGCGACGGACGAGGGGCTCGTCGCCCCGGTTATCTTCGAGGCGGACACCCTCCCGCTGCGCGAGCTCGTGCCGGCGGCCAAGGACCTGGTGCGGCGGGCTCGGGGGCACGAACTCTCGCCCGCCGAGCTATCGGGCGGCACCTTCACCATCTCCAACCTCGGGATGATGGGGATCGATTCCTTCGACGCCATCATAAACGCGCCCGAGGCGGCCATACTGGCCGTGGGACGCATCCGGACCGTGCCCGAGTGGAAAGACGGAACCTGGGTCCCGCACCGGGTTTTCTCGACCACCCTGTCGGTGGACCACCGGGTCGCAGACGGCGCGGATGGCGCAAGATTCCTCCTGGACCTTCAGGCGGCGCTTCAGGACTGGGAACTCTTGCTGTGATAGACGGCCGTCGCGCACGGGCTACCCTGGAGCGAGCGTCGATCTAGAAGGTGGTCGTGAAAGCCGTGATCCAGGGTCGTTCCAACCTGAGCCAGGCATCTCTACGCTCGTGCGCGGCGATCGGGTCGAGATCGCAATATCAAAGTTGTCAACAAGTACCGCGCCGGAACCATGTTAAGTACTAATTGCACAAAGGCAAAGTGAAGTCTAGGATAAACATGGCAGGTGGGTTAAATCGTGGTGAACAGAAAGGGAGAATAGTGGCTCAGGCAACTGCTACGGGCGGCGAAGCAGGGACGGGCGGCACCAGCTTCAGGGTCAGGGTACAGAAGTTCGGAAGCTTCCTAAGCGGCATGGTCATGCCAAACATCGGCGCTTTCATCGCGTGGGGTTTGATCACGGCCCTCTTCATACCGGACGGATGGCTCCCGAACGAGCGGCTGGCGGAGCTCGTGGAGCCCATGATCCTCTACCTGCTGCCGCTCCTGATCGCCTACACCGGCGGCCGGATGGTCTACGACGTGCGAGGCGGCGTGGTCGGCGCGATAGCCACCATTGGCGTCATCGTAGGGTCCGACATCCCGATGTTCCTCGGCGCCCTCATCATGGGTCCTCTAGGCGGCTACCTCATCATGCAGTTCGACCGGCTTGTCGAAGGCAGGGTACGCCAGGGCTTCGAGATGCTGGTGAACACCTTCTCGGCCGGCATCCTGGGCGGCGCGCTCGCGATCATCGGTGTTCTCGCCGCCGGCCCCATCATAACCTCCATAAGCGACACCCTCGGGGCGGCCGTTGACTTCATAGTGTTCCTCGGGCTCCTGCCGCTCGTGAGCATCATCGTCGAGCCGGCGAAGGTGCTGTTCCTGAACAACGCCATAAACCACGGCATCCTGGCGCCGCTCGCCATAGAGCAGGCCAGGGAGGCAGGCAAGTCGATCCTCTTCATGGTAGAGACGAACCCAGGTCCAGGGCTGGGCGTACTGCTCGCCTACAGCGTTTTTGGACGCGGCCTCGCCAAGAGCTCGGCGCCGGGAGCCGCGGTCATCCAGTTCTTCGGCGGCATACACGAGATCTACTTCCCCTACGTCCTGATGAAGCCGGCCCTAATCCTCGCCGCCATCGCCGGCGGGGCGAGCGGCATCTTCACGGCCACCGTCTTCAACGCGGGGCTCGTCTCGACGCCTGCTCCGGGTAGCATCTTCGCCTACATAGCCATGACGCCACGCGGCGGCTTTGCCGGCGTGCTCGCGGCGGTGTTCGTCGCGACCGTCGTATCCTTCCTCGTGGCCTCCGTGATAATCCGCGCTACTTCCAGCGCGGACGAGGAAGACGAAGCGGACAGCCTGAGCATGGCGACCCAGCAGATGGAGAGCATGAAGGGCAAGAAGAGCAGCGTGGCCGGTACGCTTACGGCGAACGGTGCCCAGAAGACCGAGGCTCCCGAGATCGCCGACGTGCGGTCCATCGTTTTCGCCTGCGACGCGGGGATGGGCTCCAGCGCGATGGGTGCCTCACTGCTCAGGGACAAGATCAAGAAAGCTGGGGTTGAGGACGTCACCGTGACCAACTCCTCCATCGACAACCTCTCGAGCGACGTAGATCTCGTCATCACCCACAAGGACCTCACCGACAGAGCCAGGGCGAAGGTGCCCGAGGCGATCCACGTCTCCGTGGAAAACTTCCTCGGCAGCCCGAAGTACGATCAGCTCGTCGAAGAGCTCAAGGGTGGCGAGGAGCATGAGGCAACGCCGGACGGGCAGGCGTCGGGCTTCGACTACTCGCAGGTCAAGAAGGTCATCTTCGCCTGCGACGCGGGGATGGGATCGAGCGCGATGGGTGCCTCGCTGCTCAGGGACAAGGCGAAAAAGGCCGGCCTGACGGATCTCGTGGTCGAGAACAAGGCCATAAACCAGATCCCGGACGACGCCGACGTCGTCATCACGCACAACACCCTGACCGACAGGGCGAAGCAGAAAGTGCCGGGAGCCCACCACGTCTCCGTGGACAACTTCCTCGGCAGTCCCAAGTACGACGAGGTCGTCCAGGAGATAGCCGCGGCACGAGTGTAGTCTCGGCGGGCATGCCGCAATGGGGCTCTCGGTCCACGAGGTAGAGGTGATCGGAGCCCTGTTGCGTCAACCCGATGGGCTCACCGCCGCCGATCTCGGCGAGAGGCTCGGCGTGAGCCCTAGGACCGTTCACCGCAACCTGCAATCCGCCTCCGACTTCCTGGACTCCCGCGGCCTGACGCTCGTGCGCCAGGCCGGGCGGGGCCTGAGGGTCGAAGGACCGAGCGGGGCTCGGGAGCGCGCCCTGGCCGACCTGCGCGACGCGGCCTCAGAGGCGTCAACGCCTCAGGAGAGGCAGGTCTCCCTCCTCCGCAGGCTCCTCCTCTCGGACGAGCCCGTCAAGCTCAGGGCGCTCGCCAGCGGGGTGAAGGTCTCGGTCGGGACGGTCAGCCGCGACCTGGACGGCGTCGAGGAGTGGCTGGAGGGCCTCGGACTGGTTCTTCTGCGCAAACGCGGGTACGGGGTCGAGGTCACCGGCTCCGAGGCCGACCTGCGCCAGGCGATGGGACGCTTGATCCTGGAGAACCTGGACGACGCGGCGCTTCTGCCCCGTCAAACGGGTCCGGAGGGACTCGCCGCCGGCATGGCCACGGACCGCGTGTCGCAGCGGCTGATGGGAATGATAGACGAGGACCGTCTGCGAATGGTCGAAACCCTGGTCGGGGAGACGGTGGAGCGTCTCCCTTACGCGATCGCCGACAGCGCCTTCGTGAACCTGAGCGTCCACGTCACGCTGATGGTCGAGCGCCTCGTGCAAGGCGAGAAGGTCGAGATGAGCGAAGAGATCCTGCAGAGGCTCAGGGATACGGTCGAGTACGAGCATGCCAGCGGCCTGGCAGTGGCCATCGAGGAGACCTTTGGCGTGGACGTGCCCGAAGAGGAGGTCGCGTACGTGACCATGCACCTGCGCGGAACCAAGCTCAGCCAGGACGACACCCTGGAACGCTACGTCGAGACCTCGGACCTGGAGCTGGCCTCGCGGGTAAAGGCCCTGATCCACTTCGTGGAGGAGCAGACCGGCGTGACCCTCACCGGCGACAGATCCCTCTACACGGGCCTGCTCGCGCACGTAGAGAGGTCCATCCATCGCATCCAGGAGGGCATGAGGATCTACAACCCGCTACTCTCGGATATCAAGGAGGATTACCCGGCGCTCTTCGACCTGGTGGACCGGGGGATGAAGAAGGTCTTCGTAGACGAGG
This sequence comes from uncultured Rubrobacteraceae bacterium, assembly GCA_963800975.1. Taxonomy (GTDB): domain Bacteria; phylum Actinomycetota; class Rubrobacteria; order Rubrobacterales; family Rubrobacteraceae; genus JALYGY01. Next base: position 12,523 of record CAWDDB010000014.1, read on the forward strand.
ATATCCCGGAAGAGGAGGTCGGGTTCGTCGCAATGCACCTCGGGGCGGCTCTAGACCGCGGGCAGGGGCGCTTCCCGCAGAGCGTACTGGTCATCTGCCCCGCCGGCATCGGTTCGGCCAGGATGCTCGCGTCCAGGCTGGAGCAGGCCTTCCCCCAGATCCGTCAGATACGCAACACCTCGTTGTTCGAGCTGGACGGGATAGAGGCCGGGCAATTCGACCTCGTAGTCTCCACCGTCACGCTGCCGCTCCCGGAAGGCTCTTACGTGCTGGCCCAGCCGCTCCTCTCCGAAGAGGACGTGGAGCGGATAAACGATCACCTCAGGGGAAGGGGCACCCGTACGCTGCGCGAGGCAAGCGCGGCCTCGGAGTCCCTCGAGGTCTTCGGCGGCGGGCAGACGAAGTTCTTCCAGATGGCAGAGGCGACCCAGATGATCGCCGAGCTCCTCGAGGACGTCTACGTCGAGTACCACGAGGCACGCGGTTCCGTCCCCGAGGCGGTGCGCCGGATGTGCTACTCGCTAGCCGCGCGCGGCCTGGTGCGCGAGCCCGAGCGCCTGGAGGCTGGCCTGCTCTCGCGCATGGAGCGCGGCGGGATCGGGATACCGGGGACGACGCTGGCGCTGTTCCACGCCCGCGGCGACACCGTGGTCAGGCCGTCTTTCTCGGTGCACGACTTCGATGAACCGCTGGAGCTTGAGGGCATGGACGGCACGACGATGCGGGTTCGCCGGAGCCTCCTGATGGTGGCGCCCGTGGAGCTCTCCCCCATCGCCCTCGAGGCAATCAGCGAGATATCGGTCGCGATGGTCGAGCGGCCGGCCGAACGCGAAGTCTTCGAGGACGGCTCGGAGGCCAGGGTCGTTGCGGTCCTAAACAGCATCTTTGCCCGGTACCTGCAAAACATACTCGCATGAAAGGAGCCAGAACATGCCAGAGATCCTGACGCCGGACACCATCGAGCTGAAGGTCAAGTTGGACTCCAGGGACGAAGCGATCAGGCGCGCGGGCGCCCTGCTCGTGGCGAACGGCAACGTGGAGGACCGCTACATAGACTCGATGCTCGAGCGGGAGCAATCGGTCTCCACGTTCATGGGCAACGCCGTGGCCATCCCCCACGGCACGAACGAATCCAAGCAGTGGATAACCAGGTCGGGCCTCTCGGTCATCACGGTCCCCGAGGGCGTGGAGTACGGCGACGGCGACGTGGCGCACCTCATCATCGGGATCGCCGGCAAGGGCGACGAGCACCTCGACATCCTCTCGAAGATAGCGGTGGTCGTCTCCGAGGAGGAGAACGTGGGGCGGATCGTGGGCGCCGAGACGAAAGAGGAGCTTATGGCCGTCTTCGACGAGGTGAGCTGAGTGCAAAGCGTCCATTTCGGGGCAGGCAACATCGGGCGCGGGTTTATTGGCCAGCTGCTGCACGAGGCCGGCTACGAGATCACGTTCGTGGACATACAGGCGGACCTGGTTGACGCCCTGAAGGCGCGGGGAGCCTACGAGGTGATACTGGCGGACGAGACGCAGACGCGGATCCCCGTCGACGGGGTAACCGCGCTCCACTCCGTGGACGAGGCGGAGGAGGTCACGCGGCGTCTGGCCGAGGCGGACCTCGTCACGACGGCGGTAGGCCCTTCGGTCCTGCCCGTCCTTGCACCGGCGATCGCCAAGGGACTGGCGGAGCGCTCCCGTAACGGGAGACCTCCGGTCAACGTGATCGCCTGCGAGAACATGATCGGGGGCAGCCAGGCGCTACAGGGACATGTTCTAGAGCACCTACCGGATGGGCACCCGGTCGACCGGGTCGCGGGTTTCCCCAACGCCGCGGTGGACAGGATCGTGCCGGAGCAGGCTCAGGAGGGCGTGGACGTCCTCGTCGAGCCGTTCTTCGAGTGGATGGTCGACTCGTCCCAGATAAAGGGGGAACGCCCCGACGTGCCCGGCATCACCTACGTCGAGGACCTCCAACCGTACATCGAGAGGAAGCTCCTGACGGTAAACACCGGCCACGCCGCGGCCGCCTACCTCGGCTACGCGAAGGGCATCGACACCATCGACGCCGCGCTAGAGGACGCCATGGTCCGCGACGCGGTCTCGAGGGTGCTAGAAGAGACCGGCCTCCTGCTCGTCCGGGAGCACGGGTTCGATCCCGAGGAGCACCGCCAGTACAGGGAGAAGGTCCTTGCCCGCTTCTCCAACCCCAGGATCTCGGACGACGTCACGAGGGTGGCGCGGGCGCCCATCCGCAAGCTCGGCCGCAACGAGCGCTTCGTCTCGCCCGCCCTGCGGCTGCACGAGATGGGTCACGCCCCGCGCCACCTGGCGACGGCCATCGGGGCGGTGCTCGGCTACGATAACCAGAAGGACGAGGAAGCGCTGGCGTTGCAGGAGACGATCCGAACCGAAGGCAGGCGCTCGGCTCTGGCTCGCTACGCCGGGATAGCGGAGGACCACCCGCTCGTGGACCTGGTCGTCGAGGTTGGGGAAGAAGGCCAACAACGGGCGTCGATGACCCCGCAGAGGAGCGAGCGGGGCGGCAGCCCCTGAGACGGGCGCGCCGCGGTGCGCTGCGGATCAGAGGTGTACGCCGTACTGGACAGATGCGGTAGCGAACAGAGAAAGGAGTACGCGCATGGTGGAAAAGGAGGCGGTGATCGTCCCGCAGGCGGGGCTGCACGCGCGGCCGGCGGCGATGTTCGTCAAGGAGGCCAAGGGCTTCGGCTCCGACATAGTCATCCTCAAGGACGGCAAGGAGGCCAACGCCAAGAGCGCCCTTAAGCTCATGACGCTCGGCGCCAAGCACGGGGACAAGGTCGTCATCCGGGCCGAGGGCGAGGACGAAGAGGCTGCCGTGGACGCCCTCGTCGCCATCCTCTCCCGGGAAGAGGAGGAGTAGGTCCGTGGCGGTGATGGAGAGGCTCGAAGGCGTCGCCGCCTCCGAAGGGGTCGCCGTGGGACCGGCCTTCGTGCACGTCCCGGCCGAGCCGGAGCCCGAGCGCGAGACGATCCCCGAAGACGCGGTCGAGACCGAGCTCGGGCGCTTCAAGAGCGCGACCGAGGCCGTCGTGCGGGATCTCGGGCAGACAGCGGAGCGGTTGAGGGAGGGCGGCAACGAGAAAGAGGCCGGTATCTTCGACGCGCACGCCGAGATGGCCGATGACCCCGAGTTCCAGTCGGAGGTAGAGGAGCGCGTCAAGGGCCTGGAGAGCCCCGAGGCCGCGGTGCTCGCGGTAGGCGAAGAGTACGCGGGAATGTTCGCCGAGATGGAGGACGAGTACCTGGCCGCGAGGGCGGACGACGTGCGCGACGTGGCGACCCAGATCGCCGCCGAGCTGATGGGCGGCAGGAAGGCGGGCCTCGAGACACTGGACGAGCCGTCCGTGATCCTCGCCCTCAACCTGGCCCCTTCCGACACGGCCCGCATCCCAAAGGGCATGGCCCTCGGGTTCGTGGTCTCCGAGGGATCGCGAACGTCGCACGTCTCGATCATGGCCCGCTCGTTCGGTATCCCGGCCGTGGTCGGGGTCGGGCAGGCGCTGGAGGACGCCCTCGGAGCCGAGGTGGTTGCGCTAGATGGCACGGAGGGATACGTGATCACCGACCCGGACTCTTCGACCATCTCCTCCTTCGCAGAGAAGGAGAAGGGCCTGGCCGCGGAGGCCGAGCTGCTCGAAGAGTACAAGCACGTGGAGGCCCGTACCGGTGACGGACGCCGCATAGAGGTGTCCGCGAACATCGGGTCGCCGAAGGATGCCGCCGGCGCCCTCGAGTGGGGCGCCGAGGGGGTCGGTCTCTTCCGAACGGAATTCCTGTTCATGGAGAGGTCGCAGCTGCCCACGGAGGACGAGCAGTACGATTCGTACCGCGAGGTGGCCGAGGCGTTCGGGGAGAAGCCGGTAATAATCCGCACGCTCGACGTCGGCGGCGACAAGGACCTGCCTGGCGTGGACCAGCCCGAGGAGGAGAACCCGTTCCTTGGCTGGCGCGGCATCAGGATGTGCCTCGACGTGCCGGAGCTCTTCAAGCCGCAGCTGCGCGCGATCCTGCGCGCGGCTGCCCACGGCAACCTCAGGGTCATGTTTCCGATGGTGGTGGATAACGTCGAGCTGCGCGCGGCCAAGGAGATGATCGAGGAGTGCCGCAGGGAGCTCGAGGACGAAGGCCAGGAGGTTGGATCCGTGGAGGTCGGGATCATGGTCGAGACCCCCGCGGCTGCCATCAGGGCCGCGGACATCGCCCCCGAGGTCGCCTTCTTCTCGATCGGCACGAACGACCTGGTCCAGTACACCCTTGCCGCGGACAGGGGCAACGAGCGCCTGACACGCTTGCAGAGCGCAGACCATCCCGCCGTGCTCGACCTCATCGGGTCAACGTGTGAGGCGGCCAGGGGGGCGGGGATCTGGGTCGGCGTCTGCGGGGAGGCGGCGGGCGAGCCCGACTTGATCCCGAAGCTCCTGGACCTCGGCGTCACGGAGCTGAGCATGAGCGCCCCGTCCATCCCGCGGGCCAAGAGGATCGTCTCCGAGCAGTAGGAGGAGAGAGCATGAAGGTGCCAGAGGCTGACCGCCGGACCGGCGGTACGGACCCCGACGCGCAAAACGCGTTCGTGTACGGTTTCTCGGAGGACCCGGGACCCGAGAAGGTCCTAGCCCTCTGCGGGGGCAAGGGCGCCGGGCTGATGCGGATGCGCAGCTCCGGGTTGCCCGTGCCCGAAGGCTTCGTCATCACGACGGAGGCCTGCGTCTCCTACATGGGGTCCGGTGAGCTCCCCGAGGGATTGATGGCCGAGGTGATGGAACACCTGGCGCGCCTCGAAGAGGAAACGGGCCGGGGATTCGGGGACCCCGAGCGACCGCTCCTGGTCTCGGTCCGGAGCGGGGCACCGATCTCGATGCCGGGGATGATGGACACCGTCTTGAACCTCGGCCTCAACGACGCGACCGTGCGGGGCATGGCCGAAACCACGGGGGACGAGCGTTTCGCCCACGATTCTCACAGGCGCTTTATCCAGGCGTTCGGGGAGATAGTCCTCAAGGTAGACGGGCACGTCTTCGAGGACGAGATCGAGGCCCTCAAACAGGACGCGGGGCGTCGAGGCAGATACGGACCTCTCGTCCGCAGACCTCGAGGGCCTCGCGAGCCGATTCAAGGACATCATCGCGCGGGAGGCGCAGGCAGATTTCCCGGAAGACCCGGCCGAACAGCTGGAGCTGGCGATAGCGGCGGTCTTCGACTCGTGGCTGGGGGAGCGCGCCGCGGCCTACCGCAGGGAGTACGCCATCCCCGAGTCTCTCGGAACAGCCGTCACCGTGCAGCGGATGGTCTTCGGCAACATGGGCGAGACCTCCGCCACCGGGGTCGCCTTCACCCGCAACCCTTCCACGGGCGAGCAGGGCATCTTCGGCGAATTCCTCCTGAACGCCCAGGGCGAGGACGTCGTCGCCGGCATCCGTACGCCTAGGCCGCTCAGGGAGATGGAAGGTGTGCTGCCCAAAGCCTACAGGCAGTTCCTCGAGACGGTCGAGCAGCTGGAGCACGAGAACCGGGACATGCAGGACGTCGAGTTCACGGTCGAGCGCGACAGGCTCTACATGCTCCAGACCAGAAGCGGCAAGCGCACGGGAGCCGCGGCGCTCAAGATAGCGCGCGACATGGCCGAGGAGGGTTTGATCTCCCGCGAAGAAGCCCTGCGTCGCGTCGAGCCGGGCTCCCTCGACCAGCTACTCCACCCTCGCGTCGACCCCGAAGCCGACGTGCGGGTCCTCGCGCGCGGGCTCCCGGCCTCTCCCGGTGCCGCAACCGGCAAGATAGTCTTGACCTCACAGGAGGCCAGGGAGCGGTCCGCGAACGGGGAGGACGTCGTGCTGTTGCGTCGCGAGACCAACCCGGATGACGTGGAAGGCATGATCTCGGCCAGAGGGGTGCTGACCGCTCTCGGCGGTATGACGAGCCACGCGGCGGTCGTAGCGCGCGGCATGGGCAAGCCAGCCGTCACAGGCTGCAAGGCCGTCAAGGTGGACCCGACGCGGGGTACCGTAACCATAGGCAGCGAGACCTTCGAGCCAGGAGACGTCCTTACGATAGACGGGGGCGACGGGCGCGTCATCGCGGGCGAGGTGCCGCTCGTGGCGCCCGATCCGAGCGACGACTTCGAGACGGTGCTCGGCTGGGCCGACGAGGCACGTTCCCTCGGCGTGCGGGCAAACGCGGATACGCCAGAAGACTCGACGCGGGCGCGGGAGCTTGGGGCCGAGGGCGTCGGGCTGTGCAGAACCGAGCACATGTTCATGGAAGGCGAGCGGCTCAGGATCATGCGCGAGATGATCCTCTCCGAGGACGACGATGCCCTTACCGCGGCACTGAAGAAGCTCGAGCCCATGCAGTGCGAGGACTTCGAGGGGATCTTCCGGGCCATGGACGGGCTGCCCGTCACCGTTCGACTCCTCGACCCGCCGCTGCACGAGTTTCTGCCGGATGCGAAAGACCTGGCCAAGGAGATAGCCGACCTCGAAGGGCGCGGCGAGAATGCAGACGAGCAAAGGCGGCAGCTCAGGGTGGCCGAGAGCCTGGAGGAGCGGAACCCGATGCTTGGCTTGAGGGGCTGCAGGCTCGGGCTCTTGCGCCCCGAGATCTATCTCATGCAAGCCCGGGCCATAGCCAGCGCGGCGAGGATAGTAAAAGAGGACGGCGGGAACCCGCAGGTCGAGATCATGATCCCGCTCGTCGCGTTTGCCACCGAGTTGCGGCAGATGCGCGCCATGATCGAGGCCGAGCTGGAGGACGAGGAGGTCCCCATTCCAATAGGGACCATGATCGAGCTGCCGAGGGCCTGCTCAGTCGCGGACAAGATAGCGGCCGCGGCTGACTTCTTCTCCTTCGGCACCAACGACCTCACCCAGATGGTCTGCGGTATCAGCCGCGACGACGCCGAGGAGAAGTTCCTGGCCGACTACCTGAGCGGCGACCTCCTGAGCTTCAACCCCTTCCAGACCATCGACGTCGACGGCGTCGGAAGGTTCGTGAGGATAGCCATAGAGCAGGGCCGTCAGGCCAACCCCGACCTCAAACTCGGCGTCTGCGGCGAGCACGGCGGCGACCCTCCAAGCGTCTCCTTCTTCCACGAGGTTGGCCTCGACTACGTCTCCTGCTCGCCCTTCAGGGTGCCCGGCGCGCGCCTCGCCGCCGCGCAGGCCGCCATCGAACAAGGGGCAATCCAGTAAGCACAAAGCGGCCCGAAGCGGAGATCCACCCCTTCCAAAGCCGCCATCTCGGGTAGAATACGGGGGAACCATCGTAATCCGCCGGGACGCGGTCGCTGGTCGGCCGTGCCTCCGGATCGGCAGCTGCTTTTGCGAAGGGGGCGCGTTGAAGGTCGAGAGAGACGCCATACTAACGTGCTCCGTCTGCGGGGTCGAGGGTCCTCATGAGCTCCTCTACCTTTCCGAGCACCTGTGCGCTAGCAGATGCGTCAATTGCGGCGCCACCAGGGTTTACTCGCATCACATCTACTCCGAGTACGCCAGGGACCTCGCCGAGCGAACGTCGCACCTGCCACTCAGGGTGGCCGGAGATATGCTGCGGCACCCCCTGAGGATAGTTACATGGCCTTTCAAAGTCCTCCGAAAGCCATTCGGCCTCCTGAAGGAGGTCAACCAGGTAACGGCCTTCGAGCAGAGCCGCAACAAGGCCCCAACGCCCGGACGGCTTATTCGATAGCAAGCCTGCTTCGCAGACCCTCGCTTTTCAGCACGCCGCCCCCCTCGGCTTCGCCTCGAGGGGGCGGCTTGTCAGCCTTTTGGCTAAGGTAGGAGCCCTTTGCTGAAAGTGAGGCCAGCGAAAGCCGGGCGTAGTTTGCTCAGTCCTCTTCGGCGGAGATCAAGTCGGCGAGGGCTTCGACTGCCTCGTCTGCGTCTTCTCCTTCGGCCCGGATGGTGATCGCGTCGCCCTTCCTGGCGCCGAGCGTCATGATCTTGAGCGAGCTCTTCGCGTTGGCCTCCCGGTCGCCTTTGATCACCACGATATCCGAGGAGTACTGCTTCGCCGCCTTTACGAACTGCGCCGCCGGACGAGCGTGCAATCCCTCCTGCGGGCCTACCGTCGTCTGCTTCTCCGCCACGAAACGCTCCTCTCGCGAAGCAATATACCGCGCACCCAGAACACCAGGGTCTCAGTCTAGCAGGGCGCCCGCGCCGTTCGCCCCGGACGGTAGGGGCGTGTGTCGGCCTAGGCCGCCTCTTCCACCGCCCTGATCCCAGGATCGGAGTCCCGAGCAAAGAAGATTTCGGGGTCGATGGGGAATATTACCTCGCACCGCCCTGCCGGGCTGTGCCGGCGCGCGATCTCCAGCGCGCGCTCGATGGTGTCCGCCTGCACCATCACGCTGAAACGCGCGGCGCCGCTGCTCACCCGGACCGATAACCTAACCATCTCCCTACCTGCCTTCTCTCGAAGATCGCAATTCGTACTAGGTGTACGTTGCGCTGGCATCCACAGATCGCCAATTTAGACAATCTTTGTTACAGCCCGATTACAGATGCATTAACATCGGGCCACGGTTCCCGCTTCGACGACAGGACTTGCGTCGGAACTACGTCTTCAGGCTGGACCTAAAGTTGGAGAAGGTGGGTCACTCCGGTGCGTCGTTTGAGTGACGGGTCTTCCTGAACAATCCCGGGGCCGACGAGGATTACGAGCCCGGCCCGAGCAACGGCTACGTCGGCTCTCTCTTCATCTTCGGCCAAGACGGGTGGTTCGGTGACGAAGGGCACCACGATTTGGGCGTCGAATCGTGGCCGTATGACCCGTACGACGCACGAAGACCCCTCCCCTTGCTGCCGGAAGGTGTCGGTCGGGGCCACCGAAGCGTTGCGGCGCGCGGCCCCGGTTGGCGGCGAGATAACGGTCAGCGTGGCGCCGGTGATCCCGGGGTCACCGAGTAGAGCGACCTGGACGAGGTCCTCAAGCCCGATCCGCAGCCCCGGATCGTCGCCTTCGAGACCGAGATCGAGACCGCCTGGCTTCCCGCGCCCACGCAAGTACCGTTACCGCAACGGTATACTGACCTCGTCTTCGAGCGGGGGATCCTGCTCGTGTTCCGCGCAGCCCGTCGCCGCGAAGCAGCGGATGCGCAGCTCCGAATCCGAGGCGTCGATTCGCAGGAAGTTCTTGAACATTGGCGGCTCGTTCCAGTCGAAGAACTCCGAGAAGAAGTGGTGCAGCGGTCCGCGCCCGCTGCCAGGCAGCGGGAAGATCCTTGCCGCCGCTCGGCGCGTGCGGTCGCTGACCACGACCTGCCGGTCTCCCGGACGCGTCGCCTCCAGGCCGAGGCGTTCCGCCATGTACGCCGCCGCCTGGTCCGGGTCGATCTCGAGCCAACCCTTGCCGAAGCAGAGCCTCTTGTCGTAGAGCTTGCTGTAGAACGAGAGGGAGTCGCCCCGCCTCGGGTAACAGACGAAGTCGTCCTCGCCAACGCCGTCGAGGTCGACGAGCGGTATCCGGTGCGTCGCGCTCATGTACGCGCCTCCGCCCCCGCTTACGACGTACTGGAGGGGTTCTTCGCGGCCCTCCACCTCTACCGGGTAACGCTGGTAGTTGTGGATGTCGCCCCCTATGGCCACAACGTAGTTGTGCTCCGGGGCGCGCACGATCTCGTCGACGGTGCCGCCGCCCTCTATGGGTTGGGGGTGGTGCTCGCCGTCGACGTAGAGCGGCTTCCCCGTTAGCAGCACCTTGGGCCCTTCCCGATCGCGCGAGATACTGCGGAGCCATTCCCCCTGGTCGCGGTCTAGCGCCCCGCCCAACCCCGTGTCGATGCCCACGATCAGCAGCGGGCCGACCTCGATCGCGAAGTAGGGCGAGCGCTGGTCCGACCTCCTGTCACCCTCCAGGCGCCGGCGCAGTGGCATGTCGTGTTGGCTCCTGCTCGACGGCCTCCGCCACAGCAACCGGCGCAAGCGCTCTCCCAGAGACGCAGAACCCTGCTCGACCGTTGGTAGCAGGGACACCTCGGCGCCACACAGGTGGTGCATGAAGCCGACCAGACCGTCGTCCCAGTCGTGGTTGCCTGGCAGGGCGTAGATCGGATGTAGGTACCGTTCGTAGGGTTCGTAGAACTTGGCGTCGTAGTCTTCCGCGTCTCCCGCGGGGTAAATGACGTCGCTGCACACGACCATGAAGTCGGCGTCACGCCCGCGCGCCAGCAACGGCCCGACCACCGCGTGCTGGGAGGCGTCACCTTCGCCCGAATCACCGACCAGGACGAACGAGATCTCTTCGCGGCCGGCGTGGCGGTCGAGGATCAGGTTTTCTGGCAGCTTCCCCGCTTCTCGCTGCAGCTTCAACCAGTTGTGCCGTTCGGCGTTGGTCGGGTCTCGGAAGATTCGGGCCAGGATCTGGTTGCGAGATTGCCACACGGGTAAGGGGTTAATCCACGAGAACGGCGGGCCACCCGTCGGCGCCACGCTGGCCTGCTTGCAGAGCCACCCGGCCCCGGCCAGCGAGTCGCGGGAAGACGCGACCCGCGAACCGATCGGCTCCCGATCGGTCTTGCTCCCTCCGGTTGCCATCCTGCGCCTCCTAACCGAAAAGCCGTCGCGTAAAAGGGTTGGCGAACTTGCCGTCGGGGTCGTGCTCCCTGACGAGCTCGATGAACCTGGCGAAGGCGTCCCCGTGCAGGCGCGCCAGATCCTTCCTGTCCAGCCTCTCGCAGAACTTCCCGAGGTGCGGGCGGGCCCCGATCTCCCCCACTACTTTCTCGGCGGCCGCGTAATAGCGCTCGAAGCCGCGGGCGTCGTTGAGCACCAGGTCTATCCAGGTCGAACGGCGGTCGCGGCCGGCCCCGATCAGGGTTCTGTCGTGCCCCTCCGGCGTGAACCGCACCTCGAAGAGCGCGTAGGGCAGCTTGCCGGAGCGATACATCTCCTCGTACAGCCGGATAAAGCGTCCGCACGCCTCGAACGTGTCCTCGAAGGGGACAGTGAACTCGAGTTCCTGGTGCAGGTGGTAGATCGTGCGGTTGAAGGCCCGGTGGCTGTCCAGCACCAGGTGGGAACCGAACCTCGCGCCGTAAGCCAGGGACGAGAAGGCGCGCAGCCATCCCGCGTACGCCGCCAGGTTCCCGACCCACGCCGCCATGAAGGCGTCGATCGAGATGTTGACGAACTCCCGCAAGTCGGCGAGAAAAGACAGCCGCTTGTTCGTGCGGTTCCAGGTGTTGATCTGGCACACGTCGGAGAAGGGGAAGAGGTAGAAGCTGAGGTGGTCATGCTCCCGCAAGAGGCTCTCGAGGTTCTTCTGGACGTAGGACACGTCCGCCGTCTCAACCTTCTGCTCGACGTTGAACTTCTCGACGCCCTGTACGACCACCTCAGAGATTATCCCCACGGCCCCGATCCCGCCTATCGCGGCCCTGAAGAGGTCGTCTTCGGGCCCACATTCGTGCACCTGCCCTCTTCCGTCCACGAGCTTCAGGCGCACGACAGCCTGGCTCACGAAACCCCAGTCCACGCCCGTGCCGTGCACGTCGGTGGAGAGGATGCCGGCTATGCTCTGGGCATCGTGGGATGGCAGGGCGGCGAACGCGAGGCCCTCGGCCGCGAGCAGGTCTACCACCTTCCGCACGCGGGTTCCGCCCTTCACGGCCAGCTGGCGCTTCTCCCGGTCCACCCAGACGAGACCGCTGTAGTCGTCGAGCGATACCAGCGCGTCGCCCGACACGACCCCCGCGTTGAAGGAGTGCCCGGACCCGAAGACCCGCACGCTACTCGCACGCGCGACGAGGTCGACGATCTCCTCCTCGGTGGCGGGCAGGAGATACTCCTCCGGCCTGTACCGGAAGCGTCTGGCCCAGTTCGAATAGACCCCGTCCTTGACCCTTCCCTCGAGCAGGACGTAGCGCCCCAACGTCACCGCGTTCAGGACGATGTTCAGGGTGGTGAGCACGGCCACCCTCAGGTAACTTATCAGCCTCATCGATCCACTCCGTCCGATTGCAGAGCCCGCCGCATGAGAGCAAGAGGCGATGAATCCCGGATGAATCGCCTCTTGCCCTCGCGCAGAGGTTGTTCGGCTAGCGATCAGGTGGACACCGGGCCAAGATCCTGCAAGAGGCCCCGGGATCTACCCGTCGCCGTCGGATCTTCTTCGTTCTGCCAGATTCCTTATTCCAGGCACCTTGAGGGTAGCTTCCGCGAACGCGTCAGCGACCTTGTAGCGTAGCCGGGAACCTTCAGCGGCCAACCGGCGGTTCTGCTCTGCGAGCCTCTCGGCCCTGGCCTCCAGCTTTCTGGCCCGATCCTTAAGCCTCTGCGTGCTCTTCCTGGACGCTCCCAGCCTGGCGCGGGTGTCGTCGAGCGTTCTGCGCTGCACGGAGAGTCTCTGCCTGAGCTGAGCCTCGTTCTCCAGTTCCATCGCCTCGCTCGTCGCTATGCCCGCGGCGAGGGCCCGAGCCAACTCTGGCTCGTTACCGAGGCGCTCCAGGATCCTCAGTATTGCCCTGGCGCCCACCTGGCCGTCGGGAACGTAGGTGCTCGCGACCTTGTCGAGATCCAGCTCACTCGGAAGGGTCTCGCACCGCTCCAGTGCACCGACGGCCCGCAGGACGACCATGGTGCGCAAGCACTTCTGGCAGGCCCCACAGTTATACGCGCTGTTCGGGTTCACGAGGCAGACGCGCAACCACCGCATTGCCAGCTCGTTATGCGTGATGTAAGCCGCCTTGTCCAGGCGCGTTCCCTCGGCCCCGTCGTGCTCGATCTCGGTCAGCTCCGTGCTCCACAGCTGGTCGAGCAATGGATGAGAGCCTAACGGGTAGGGATCCGCGTAGCTGTAAGTCGCTGCGACCAGCACCTTGCGGAACATGTTCTGAAAGAGCAGCGCGACGCTCGCGAGCGCGGCGCCATGGTACTGTCTCCAGCCAACCTCAGGACGCGTGATCACCCGCACGTTGGTCTGGACCTCGATCAGGGTCTTCCCCAACCCATTGGCTACCTCGCGCGCCATGCGGGAGGCCTGCTCTCTCAACTCCTGGTCTTCGAGGGAGATGTCGAAACCGTGCACGAAAATGATGTGCGTGATCTCGTCGCGGTGCTTGAGGAGCGTGTAGAACGAGTCAACCCCGCCGCTGAAGAAACAGCCGACTCCCGAGCCGCCCTCGGCCAGCCCCTCACGCGCCCTGGCATCCACGGGCACGTGGCGCGTGTTCTCCAGTGCTCCACCCCAGTACTCCGTGCACCAGAGACCGAAGATGTCCTGGATCTTCGGTACGACAGACAGGAGGCGGGGCGACACCGGATCCGGCAACCGCAGTCGGGCACCCCTGGCCATCGCGAGGAACAGCGTGAGCGGCAGCAGAAAATCGGTCTCTTCGCCAGGCTCCGCGCCGGACACAGCGAACCAGACGTCGTGGTCCTGGCCGTCGAGGGTAATGGTGACCGAGACCTTGCCGGGCTCCTCCCTATGGACGCGAGCGGTCGCCTCTCCAAACGGTCCACGCGCGGCTTTGATCTCGATCCCCATCTCCGAATTGTTCCCCGCTGGCTCCCTGTCTCGATATTTCCGACGCTACACTCAAACCGACACAAGGATAGGGTAAGCACGAACCATTTTGAAGCGTTGGCGCCCATTGCCGCGGGGCCAGAGGACGGCCATGCGCGCGATAGATAGGTCCTTCGAGAGGAGCGGCGAGGGGCGCAGGTGTTCCTGCGCCCCTCGCTCGCACACTAGTGGTGAGGCTGCGTCAGCTAGGGATGTTGGCCATCGTGTCCGGGTTCGGGCCCATGCGGCCGCTCTCGCCCTGGTCGAGCGAGTCGATCTCCTCCATGTCGTCGTTATCGAGCTCGAAGTCGAACACCTCGAAGTTCTCCCGCATACGCGAGGGCGTCACCGACTTCGGGAACACGATGTCGCCGCGCTGCACGTGCCACCGCAAGACGACCTGCGCCGTCGACCTGCCGACCTTGTCCGCGATACGCGCGATCGTGGCGTCATCGAGAACCTCGCCCTGCGCGATCGGCGACCACGCCTCCGTGGCGATTCGGTGCTCCTGACCGTACGCGCGAACCTCGTTGTTGGCGAAGTAGGGGTGCACCTCGATCTGGTTCACCGCGGGCACCGTGTCGGTCTCGGCGGCGAGCCGCTCGAGGTGCTCTATCGTAAAGTTCGAGACGCCGATCGAGCGCGCCCGGCCATCGCCCTGGAATTCCTCGAGCGTCTGCCAGGTGGAGACGTAGTCGCCGTCGTACAGCGTGGGCAGCGGCCAGTGGATCAGGAACAGGTCCACGTGGTCGAAGCCAAGCGCGGACAGCGTGGCATCGAACGCCTCCCGTGCCTCGGCGGGATCGTGGTAACCGTTGTGGAGCTTGCTGGTGACGAAGACCTCGCCGCGGTCGAGACCCGACGCGCGGATGCCTTCGCCGACCCCCTTCTCGTTGCGGTACATCTCCGCGGTGTCGATGTGCCGGTAGCCGACCTGCAGCGCCTCGCCCACCGCTTCTGCCGTTTCATTCGGGTCGATCTGGAAGACCCCGAAACCGAGCTGCGGGATCTCGTTTCCGTCGTTTAGGGTTATGCCTGGAACCATGCTCAAGGCTCTCTTGCTCCTTACGTGATCGCGATCAACTTCCATACCGAAGGGTATTGGTATACCCCGATCTCCACGCCGCCAAACCGTCGTGCACGCACTAACGCCCCGGCCGCGACGCGAAGTTTGGCGTCGCGGCCGGGGCGCGAATGTCGCGTGTACTAGGCCGCCTCCGAGTACGCGTGCTCCGCCTCGGCCTGGCTCCCTTCTTCTGCCCAGCGCTCGGGCTCTAGCACTGTCACGGCAACCGCGACGGCGACGGCGATGAGCCCGGCCCCGATGAGGAACGCCAGGTGGTACCCGCTTGTCAACGCGGCGGCTGTGGCCTCCCCGCCGCCGATCAGGCTCTCGCTGCGCGTGGTCGAAAGGGTCGCCAGGACAGCCAGGCCCAAAGCGCCGCCCACCTGCGCGGTGGTGTTGACGAGACCGGAGGCCAGGCCCGCGTCACTCTGCGTGGCGCCCGACATCGCCAGCGTCATCAGCGCGGGGAAGGCGGCGCCGCCGCCGAAACCGAGCAGGATCATCACCGGCAGGACGTGACGGACGTAGCTGCCGTCCGCCGGCGCCTGAGCGAAAAGGGCGAGGGCGGCGCCTATGAGCACCAGACCGGGGACCAGCGTCGTCCTGGCGCCGAAGTTCATGACCAGCCGGTCGGTGTAGCGCACGGATAGCGTCCCCATCACGATCGTCACGGGCAGGAACGCGAGGCCGATCTGCAAGGGTCCATAGCCGAGCACACGCTCCAGATACAGGGCTCCCAGGAAGAACATCCCGAACATCCCGGCGACCGAGAGCACCTGGATCATGTTGGCCCCCGAGACGTTGCGCGAGCGGAAGATCCGGAGCGGTACGAGCGGATTGCTGGCCCGCGCCTCGCGCACGACGAAGGCGACGAGTAGAACGAGCGAGACGGCCCCGAGCCCGAGCGTCTGGACCGAGCCCCAGCCGAGCTCGGCCGCGGGCTTGACGATCGTGTAGACGCCGAGCAGCAGGGAGCTCGTGATCAGGACCGCGCCCGGTATGTCGGCTCCCTCGCCGAAGCCGATTCCCTCCTCACGATCGAGCAGCCGCCACGCAAGGACGGCCGTCGCGATACCTATCGGGATGTTAACGAAGAAGATCCAGTGCCAGTTGATCGACTGGGTGAGCACCCCTCCAGCCAGCAGCCCGACCGAGCCACCCGCGGAGGCGACAAAAGCGAAGACGCCGATAGCCTTCGCCTGCTCGCGCGGTTCGGGGAACATGGTGACGATCATGCCGAGGATGACCGCGGAGGTCATCGCGCCTCCCACGCCCTGCACGAAGCGCGCCCCGACAAGCACCTCCTGGCTCGGCGCCACACCGCAAAGGAGAGAGGCCACGGTGAAGACGCCGAGGCCCACCATGAAGACGTTCTTGCGCCCGAGGATGTCGCCGAAGCGCCCCGCGAGCAAGAGCAGACCGCCGAAGGCGATCATGTAGGCGTTGACGACCCAGGCAAGGCTCGACTGCGTGAAACCGAGGTCGTCCTGTATCGACGGCAACGCCACGTTCACCACCGTGACGTCGAGCACGATCATGAGCATCCCCACGCAGAGCACGTAGAGGGCGATCCAGCGGTTCCCTTTTGGGTCGCCGGTTCGGATGCCCACCCCTCGTGGGTTACTACTTTGCCTGCCGTCATCGCCTCGCGTCCTCCATCTCTGCGGCTGCAACAACCTCTGCTTCTAAACATACCCGTTTAGTACGAAATTAAAACCATTAACTTGTAAATTCTAACTAAACAAGGATATACTGCGGATACTCGGCGAAAGGATCGGCGACATGGCGACCACGCAGGCTCCGAGGAAGCGCACCTACGACGAGGGATGCGCCACGGCGCACGCGCTCGACCTTATCGGCGAGAGGTGGGCGCTTCTGGTGGTACGCGAGCTGCTTCTCGGGCCCAAGCGCTTCACGGACCTGCGGGACGGCCTTACGGGCGCCAGCCCCAACGTGCTGGCGGAGCGCCTGAGGGGGCTAGGAAGAGTTGGGGTGCTGAGGCGGCGCAGGCTCCCTCCACCTGCCGCCTCCGAGGTCTACGAGCTTACGGGGTGGGGCCGGGAGTTAGAGCCGGTGGTCATCGCGCTCGGACGCTGGGGCGCCCGGTCTCCATCCAGGCCCCTTGACGGCGGGATGAGCGCGGACCTATGATCCTATCTCTCAAGACTATGTTCGATGGCCGTGCCGCCGGCGATCTCGGGGCTACCTACGAGTACGTTGAGGCTGGCCGAGGACGTCTTCTGCGCGGAGGTGGCCGCCGGACGATTCGTAGCTTCGCGCGGGGAAGCGAACCGACCGGACGCAACCATTTGGACGAACCCGGACACGCTGGCCGCCCTGGTCTACGCAGACCTGGGGCTCGACGACGCGTTGGCGTCGGGAGATGCAAGGATCGAGGGCAGCAGGGAGGTTGTGGAGTGCTTCCTCGCGTTATTCCCCATGCCCGACCGCGCAGGGGAAGCTGCGGTCGCATAAGCACCGTTTCCTTCTACGTCGCGCCGATCGCCTACGCCAAGGCGTGAGCGTCGGACCGACGCTCACGGTTGATCCGCCAGCTCCTGTCCTTCTGCGGCGAGGTGCCTCTCCTCGGCCTCGTCGCCGGGGAAGTCCGAGGCCAGGTAGACGCACACCACGGTGAGGCCGCACAGCGCGGCCATGTACAGCGCTATGAGCTCCGGTCCGTCGATCGAAGCGTACAGCAAGACCGCGATGAACGGCGCCAGGGCCCCTCCCAGGATCCCGGCTAGCTGGTAGCTCAGGGAGATCCCGCTGTAGCGCACGCGTGCCCCGAAGAGCCTGGCCATGAAGCTCGCCATCGGGCCGTAAGCCGCGGCGTGGCCGACGCTGAGGCCACCTACCAGGGCGAGCCAGATCAGGACGCTTGCCTCCGTGTTGAGCATCCAGAAGAAAGGCAGGGCGAAGAAGGCCAAGAACACCGCGCCCCCGATAAAGACCTGCCGCTGGCCGACCCGATCGGAGAGCGAGCCGAACATCGGTATGGTGAAGATCTCGATGACGCCCGCGATCAGGAGCCCGGTCAGGACCGTACTGCTGGGCAGGCCGGGCTGCTCGGTGACGTAGGAGAGCGAGTAGACCGCGAAGATGTAGAAGGCGACGTCGATGCTTATCCGGGCCCCCGTGCCCAGGGCGACGTTCTTCGGGTAGGTGCGCACAACATCGACGATCGGCGCACGGGCCTCGGTGCTCGTCTCCCTGACCTGCGAGAAGATGGGAGACTCGGTGATCCTGAGTCGGATGTACAGCCCGACAGCTATGAGCAAGAGGCTCAGGAGGAACGGGACCCGCCAGCCCCACGCAAGGAATTGCTCTTCCGGCAGAGCCGCGAACGGGGTGAACGCGGCCGTCGAAAGCACGAGCCCCGCCGGGGCGCCCATCTGCGGCCAGCTCCCGAAGAACCCCTGGTCTCTGGGGGGAGTGCTCCACCGCCATCAAAACCGCGCCTCCCCACTCTCCCCCCACGGCGAAGCCCTGCAAGAGCCGCAGCACGACGAGAGCCACCGGTGCCAGCACCCCGATCGCTTCGTACGGCGGGAGGAGACCGATAAGGAAAGTGGCAACGCCCATGATGACGAGCGTGGTGACCAGCACCGCCTTGCGACCCACTTTGTCCCCGAAGTGGCCGAAGAACACCGCACCTACCGGTCGGAGCGAAGAAGCCGACCCCGAAAGTAGCGAAGGACGCCAGCGTCCCGGCCAAAGACGAGAATCCTGGAAAGAACAGCGCCGGAAACACAAGCGCCGCCGCCGTACCGTAGATGAAGTAGTCGTACCACTCCAGCGCCGTGCCCACGAAGCTAGCGACAGCCACCTGCCGTACCGACGACTGCGTCCCGATAATTTCCCCGCCAACCTGTTCCATAACCTTTACTCCTCCCGATCCTTGCCGTTATGCACTGGCACCTCAGACGATGACACTGCTTGCTTCCGGGTTCTATCTGCGGGGATTACGTCCCGCTTCGAGCCACACCATCACCCTAGTCCCATCCGTACAGCCCGGACGCCTGAGCCTCGTCGATGTACCCGTCGTCGACGTCCCGGCGCACCAGACGGGGGTCGCGTTCCGAGGGGGGTCCGTACCCACCTCCCCCGGCCGTACGCAGGCAAACCGCGTCTCCGGGCCGCAAGGGTATGTTCTCGCCCTTGGAGACCATGGGCAAGACGGTGTGCTTCCCCTCGAGCACGAAAAAAGGGCTGGCCGGCGCGCCGTTGCGACCGCCCCCCACGCCCCGGGCGGGCTCTTCGCCTGATCGCCCAGCAGCGACGCCCTGCCGCTGCGGCCCGTGAACACGAACTCGAACTCGACCCCGAAGCCGCCCCGGTGTCGTCCGGCTCCTGCGGAGCCCTCCCGCATCGCGTAGCGGTTGAAGCGGATGGGGTAACGCTGCTCCGAGGACCTCCAACGACTGCGTCCGGGCAACGCTCATGAGCGAGCACCCGTTGGTCAGGCCGTCGCCAGACGCATGACCCCCGTATCCACCCCCGAGGAAGACGTACATCACGTAGGGGTCCCCATCGGCGTCGACGCCGCCCATGGACAGGTTGTTGATCGTCGCGCACGATCCCGCGGCACGCGATCCGGGACCGCCCGCGCAAGACAGCCCATGACCGCCGTGATGATGCGCTGCGAGGTCTCCGCGGCGCAGCCGGCGACGGGCTGGGGAACGGCTGCGTTGAGGAACGTGGCGTCGGGGATCACGAAGTCCAGAGGCGCGGACATACCCGAATTGAGTGCCACATCCGGCCAGATGTGCTTCAGAGCAACGGCGCACGCTGACACGGTCGCGGCGTACACGCTGTTCATCGGGCCCGCACACGGCTCGGAGCTGCCAGTAAAATCCACCGTCAGCTGCTGCCCGCGGACGGACACGGCGACCTCGATGCGCAGCGACACGTCGTCGATGCCGTCGTTGTCCATCTCCTCCACAAAGCGGTAGGTGCCGTCCGGCACCTCGTCGAGGTGGTGATCTCATCTGCTGCTCGGCCCTGACCTCGAGCTCGTCGACGCACTCCAGCACGGTCTCCCTTCCGTACTCGTCGAGCAGCTCGCGGGAGCCGCTCCTCGCCGACCCGCAGGGCGGCCGCCTGGGCGTGGGCGTCGCCTTCGATGTCTTCCGGTATGCGGCTGTTGGCCTGCAGGATGGCCAGTATGTCGCCGTTGAGCTAGATCATCGGAGAACAAGCGAACGGGCGGGAAGCGCAAACCTTCCTGGTACACTTCGGTGGCGGCGGAGGAGAATCCGCCGGGCACGCGGCCCCCGACGTCCGTCCAGTGACCCGTGTTCGCGAGGTAGCACAGCAACTCACCGCCGTAGAAGAACGGGCGAACCATCTTCACGTCCATGACGTGCGTGCCGCCCAGGTACGGGTCGTTGATGATAAAGACGTCGCCGGACCTCGGCGCCTCTACGCTATCGATGACCGCCCGCGTCGCGAATTGCATGGTGCCGACAAAGATCGGGAGCCCTCTCTCGCCCTGCACGATCATGCTGCCTTCATCGGGACGATCGAGTCCGGTCGCGCGATCCCAGGCGTCCGATATCACCGGCGAGAACGCCATGCGCTCGAAGACGGTGTCCATCTCGTCGGTAGTCTGCTCGAGCCGGCCGCGGACGACGGCGAGCGTGGTCGGGTCGATCCCGCTCACGCCCGGACCTCCACGAGAAGCGAACCGCTCGGCTGTACCTCGACGACCGCCGAGCGGCCGGGACGACCGTGGTGGTATCTCGGCTGCTCCACGATCACCGGCCCCTCCCAGCGTTGGCCCGGCTGCAGGGCCTCCCGCGGCACCACCGGCGTCTCGACACGCGCCTTCCACGAACGTCACGCGTCGCTGCCGAGCGCTCGTGGCGTTCGAGGGACCGTTCGCTCGTGAAACGCGCTGTCTCCCGCTCGCCGATAACTACGGTCCTGAGGTTGACCAGCCTCACGTTGCTGCGGCGCAAGAGCCCCCCATAGATCGCCCCGTAGCGTGTTCAGAAAGCGCCTCGCTGAGGCGGTGGCCGGTCCAGCCGCTCGACCTCGTCTGGCGAGCGGAACGCAGGACGGTTGTGCAGTCTGCCTGCGAGTAGGCCATCTCGGCGTAGTGATGCGCCTCGATCAGGTCGTCCGGAGAAGCGCGTCCTGGCAGCATCAGCCTCGTCCCGCGTTCGCCGGTGGGCGGCGAGGACCTACCGACCGTGCTCGGCCCTCTACCGCCTCCACGTCGGCATTGACGGCGTTCACGAAGTCGTGGCGGACGTCGGAGAGCAGGCAACCGAGGGCCGATGTTATACCGGGCTGCGGAGGGATCAGCACCCGCTTGGAGCCAATCTCCGCGGCCAACTCGACGATGTGAGCCGGGCCCGCGCCGCCGAACCCGACGAGCGCGAACCTTCTCGGGTCGTGGCCCCGATCGACGGAGACCCGGCGGATCGCGCCGGCCATCTTCACGTTGGCGACCCGGATCATGCCGCAGCGCCGCTTCGATCACGGTCAGCCCGAGCGGCTCGGAGATCCGCTCTCTCGAATGGCGCCCTCGGCGGCCGCGACGTCGATCTTGAACCCCTCTTCGGTGCCGAGCCGCGCTTGCGGGTGCCGAGCCGTCCGAGCACGACGTTTGCGTCGGTGACGGTCGGCTGATCCCCGCCTTTCCCGTAAGCCGCCGGACCCGGCTCGGCGCCCGCCGACTCGGGACCGACCTGCAGGACGCCGCCTCGGTCCACCCAGGCGATGCTGCCACCCCCAGCTCCGATGGTGTGGACGTCGACCATCGGAAGCTGCACCGGGACGCCGTAGGCGATGTCTGACGTCCCGTCGTCTGGGCCGGCGTGCCGCCGGGGATCAGGGCAACGTCGAAGCTCGTGCCGCCCATGTCGCAGGAGATCACGTCCTCGACCCCGGCCAGCGCCGCGAGCTCCGCGGCGCCCACGGTTCCGGCCGCTGGACCAGAGAGAACCGTGCGCACGGGCTGCTCCGCCGCGCGTTCGATCCGCATCAGCCCTCCGCTCGACTGCATGACCCACACGTCTCGGGTGAGGATCCTTCCCCAGACAATCGCCGACGTACTTCGCGCAGGTACCCAGCCATGCGCGGTTGCACGAACGCGTTTACCGCCGTCGTGGACGCGCGCTCGAACTCTCCCACCTCGGCGGCTAACGCGCTGGAAACGCTGAGGTGGATGCCGGGCAAGGCGTCGAACAGGGCCTCGGCAAGCAGGTTCTCGTGCGCGGGATCCGCGTAGCTGTGGAGCAGGCAAATGCCCACCGCCTCGACTTGAAGCTCCTCGAGCCGACCCACGACGCGCCGCACGCTATCCGAGGTGACCTCCGTTACGACGTCGCCGTCCGCCGCGAGCCGCTCATCCAGCTCGACGCAGCGACTTCGGGGGATCAAGGGTCTGTACCCACCCGTAAGCCCGTAGGTATCGGGCCGGTCACGCCTCCGAAGCTCCAGCACATCTCGAAACCCGGCCGTGGTGACGAGCGCCGCCTTCGCGCCCTTGCGCTCCAGGATGGAGTTCGTCGCCACCGTCGTGCCGTGCACCACGGCCGCTAGCTGCCCAACTTGCTCCACCGCCTGGCGGAGACCCCGCAGGAGGCCGTCGGCCTGCTCGCGGGTGGAGAACACCTTGGCCGTACGGGTCGAACCGGTCTCGGTTTCGTACACGACGACGTCGGTGAAGGTGCCTCCGACGTCGATGCCGGCGATCAAGCTCAAGCGGTCCGCCGCACTACAGTCAGCACTAGGCGGTCGCGCCACCCGGACGATAGCGGCCGAAGAACCGTCTCCGCAAACCCTGGTGACACCCCCGCAACGACGCGACCAGCGGCAGCACTGTTCACTGCAGGGCTCGAAAAGGGCCAGAATGGCCTGGCAGTTCTCCGTGACACAGGCGCCGCGATCTCCCCCCCAACTGCGCGGCGGCCAGACACAACGGGATTAACCTCCGAAGGAGGAGCGCTGCTCCCTGCTCGCCTTGGTCCAAGGCGCCTTCCGACCACCGAGCATCGGGTAGCCTATCATGCTCGGCTTTGCGATTCACGTAGCCTTCCCAGCTGACGGGCAGCTCGGTTTGTTCGGCGTCGCGCCCACGTACATGCCGCAGATCGACCAGCACCTGGGCGACCTGGTCGCAATCGAGGTCTGAATCGCGTCCGCCTGAAAGGCAGCGTTGTACCGCACGCCGTTCTCGTAACGGTCGGGAGATTACGAGGGAGGTGTCCTGCTCGTCTAGGTGGCGTCATCCAGCACCGGCCCCCGATCGCCCACTCCCCTTGTCGCTGTATAGGGAACGCCTTCGACATCCAGGCGCCCTCGCACCGCCGCTATTTCGTCCACGCGGAAGGCGAGGTGCCCGACCACGGATGCCCTCGCCCTGCTCGTCGGACACGCTTGTGGGAGAGTCTCGGGACTCGGACTACAATATCGTGGCTGCACCACACTCTGCTGCACGAGAAGGGAGGCCACATGGCCCTCGGGCTCTCCGTCCTGGACGTCTCGCCGGTGAGCGCCGGCTCGAACAGTTCCAGGGCGCTGCGCAACACGCTGGACCTGGCGCGGCTGGTCGACAGGCTCGGCTACGGACGATACTGGCTGGCGGAGCATCACAACCTGGGCATGATCGCCAGCTCTGCGCCCGAGGTCATGATAGGGCACGTCGCGAGTGCCACGGAGCGTATGAGGGTCGGGGCCGGTGGGATCATGCTCCCCAACCACGCCCCGCTAAGGGTCGTCGAGACCTTCAGGGTCTTGGAGGCCCTCCATCCCGGCCGTATCGACCTCGGCATCGGGCGCGCTCCGGGCACCGACCCCGTTACCGCCTCGGCCCTTCGCCGTTCGCAATCCGCGGTTGGAGGAGACGACTTCCCGCAGCAGTTCGCCGAGCTCCTGGCCTACGCGGGAGACAGGTTCCCCGAGGGACACCCGTTCGAGACTATCGTGGCGATGCCGGACGACGTGGAGCTCCCCCCGATCTGGCTCCTCGGCTCCAGCGGCTACTCCGCCAGAGCGGCCGGGGAGATGGGCCTCGGTTACGCCTTCGCGGCGCATTTCAGCCCAACGGACCCAGCCCCGGCCATGCGCGCCTACAACGAGTACTTCGAGCCCTCCCCCACCTTCGATCGCCCCTCGGCCATCCTCGCCGTGGCGATCGTCTGCGCCGAGACCGACGGGAAAGCGCGGGAACTCGCCTCGTCCATGCAACTCGCCTGGGTGCGGATGCGCAGCGGGAACCCGGGGCCGCTCCCGAGCCCGGAAGAGGCCGCGAGCTATCCCTACACCCCGTCGGAGCGCCAGCTCGCCGAAGCCTACGGCACGATGCAGGTGGTGGGCGATCCTCTGTTGGTCAGGAGGCGGATCGAAGAACTCGCCGAGCGAACGGGGGCAGACGAGATCATGGTCACCACCAACGTCTTCGACCACGCGGCTCGCCTTCGCTCCTACGAGCTTCTCGCCGAAGCCTTCGAGATCTCGGCCGCGGGCGCATCGTCGGTCCGGAAGGAAAGCTAGCGCGGTAACAGGACCCGGACGTCCCCTCGGCCACCGGAAGGGGCCGCGGATCATGGTGGGCCTTCGCTGGGGTGGCTCACGAAGCGGCACGTTGCCGAATTCCGTGCGGGACGCCGGGAAAGCTTCTCTCTGAAACGACAGACCAACCACACGACCTTCCGAGACCTGCCAGGAGCGGCAAGACCCTCTACAATGCCGGGCATGAACGAAGATAAGGGAGCCGAGCCCATAATCGGCCTTGACCATGTAGCCCTCGGCGTCCCCGACGTCGAGCTGTTCATCGGACACCTCACCGGAACCTTCGGGATGGAAGTCGTGCGCCGCGGCGAGCACCACGAGACCGGGCGGCCCATAGCCTTCGTCAAGGACGCGAAGGGGAGCAAGCTGGAGCTGATCGAAGCGGACGTCGAGGCCCCGACGTTCTTGCACGCCGCCTTCGCCGTTCCCGATGCCGAAGCAGCCCACGAAAGCCTGCTTTCGTCAGGCTTCTCCTCCTCCGGCGACCTCGTGCGCCTGGAGGCCGCGAAGGCGAATACCGCGTTCGAGAAGAGCCCCGAAGGACTGGAAGTGCAGGTCGTCGCGTTCGACGAAGAGGCCTAGCTCAGAGCACCAACTCGCTCGTCTACGCTAGGGCGGCGAAAAAGCATGGATCTCGGTATCGTGCCGCACCTGGTGGGACACACAACGAACGGTTCGGAGGTACGTCGTGCGTGTCAGTTTCCTCTTCTACGATGAGTGTCCGTCTCACGACCTCGCGCTCGAACGCCTGCGCGAGGTCATGGCCGAGGAAGGTCTACAAGGAGAGGTCGAGGTTCTCAAAGTCGAGAACGAAGAGCAGGCGCGCCGTTTGCGCTTCGTGGGTTCTCCGACAATTCGGGTCGATGGGCAAGACATAGACCCGCCGAGTGGCTCTCGATACGCCCTTGCCTGCCGCGCCTACCGCCTCGAAGACGATCGTATCTCTCCGCTGCCTTCGAAGGAGATGATCCGGCGCGCTCTAGGTTCACCGGCGAAGATCTGACCCGGTGCATCTCTGACAGCAACGGGCGATGGTAGAACATGTCCGGAGATCTTCGAGCGTCTGGCGAGATCATCGCGAGAAAAGGAGCTGCGGCATGACCAATCTGAACCTTGGTGAAAAGGCGGTTTCCTTCGAGCTGCAGGGAGTCGATGGCGGGCTTCACGCCCTCGAGGACCACGCGGACAAGGAGGCGGTTGCGGTCGTATTCACCTGCAACCATCGTCCCTACGCCCAGGCCTGGGAGGGACGCCTGATCCGTATTCAGTCCCGACCCACCGAAGCCCGCGGAGTGCAACTCGTTGCCATCAACGCTAACGACGCCAACAGGTACCCCGACGACAGCTTCCCCAGGATGAAGGAGCACGCCGAGGAGAGGGGGTTCAACTTCCCCTACCTGCACGACGAATCCCAGGAGGTAGCCCGAGCCTACGGCGCAGAGCGCACCCCCGAGGTCTTCCTCTTCGACAAGGGCGGCGCCCTACGCTACCACGGCACGGTGGACGACAATTACGACGATCCGTCGGCCGTGAGGAAGCCACTACCTCATCGACGCCATCGAGGCGGTTCTCGAGGACCAAGAGCCGGCAACCACGGAGACCGCCCCGGTAGGTTGCACCATAAAGTGGAGGTGACCCCCGACAAGGGCGGCCGCTCCTCGTGTTCTACTCACGGCAGCCCGCCGCGGCGGCGAAGGCGAGGAGGCACCTCCTCTGGTGCTAGTCCGTGGTCTGGCGCAGGCAGACCGGGGTAGGATAATCCTACTTGAGCGCACTCTTCCGGGTATTGCGAGCAGTGTGGCTCGTCCCCGGGAAGCCGCTGACGGTTCGCGGCGATCCAGTCGTAGGCGAGGTCCTGTGCGTGACTCATTCCTGGCAAGCCGTAAATTTCAATGGGGAGTCTCGTACCTAGGGCCGCTGCCAGGACGAGGTTGACGGCCCCGGCGCCCGCGTAGCGTCGGCCCTCCGGCGTCACCGCCCAGGCGACCCTCCTGCACGCTTCTACGGTCAGGCCGGCAGAGGCTGGCACCCCGGGCATCTGGTAAGGCACCGCGGTTACGCGGCGCTTCCTGTCTAGTTTCTTGATCGCGCGCACGGACCACGTGCAGACGCCGCAGTCACCGTCGAAAACCAGCGTGACTTGCTCGGGTACGTTTGTCATGGTCTTAGCCCCCAAGCCGCCCGGTTGCCATACCCGAGCCTATCCGCCTGCGGTCGGCTAACGAGATGGATCTCTCGACTTTCCCGACTCGCGCCGAAGACCGGCATCGTCTCGTGCTCGCCCGAAGCCGGAGCCTGGATAAGTTGGCGCGCAGCTCGTTCCTCAACTTGTCCATCATCCGGGATTCTAGATCCCACGCACTCCGGCCAGCTTCTTGGGGTTTGCCACCAGGCGGATGGTCTGCACCAGGCCGTCTGACACGTCCAGGACGAGCGCCGAGATCGGCTGATCTCCGGCGGTGATCACGACCCCCGTCTCGCCGTTGACCTGCGCCAGGCGCACACTCATCCCGCCCGATGGCTAAGATCCGACCGACCGCAAGAACCGGGCCGTCTGCTCCTCGCCAACTATAGCGACGAGGAAACGGGCCACCTTCTCCGCACCCAGGACGGGGCGCCGGGGCGCCAGAGCCTTTCCGCCGCCGTCGGCCACGAGCGTCACGCCGGGTGAGAGGACCTTCATTAGCGCTTGGAGATCCCCGTTCGAGGCCGCTTCGAGGAAACGCTCTGTCGCCCGGCGTTGCTCGGACCGGTCGGCCTCGAATCGGGTCCGGCGCTCGCGACGTGCTCGCGGGCGCGCGTGGGGAGCTGGCTGACCGCCGCCTCCTTGCGCCCGAGCCGTCCGCGATCTCGGCGTGGGGCATCCCAAACACCTCGCTGAGCACGAACACCGCCCGCTCCAACGGCGAGAGCGTCTCCAGCACCACCAGCATCGCCATGGAGACAGATTCGGCCATCGCCGCGTCCTCGGCGGGGTCTTGCCTGGTGAGGACGGGCTCGGGCAACCAGGGGCCCACGTAGGACTCGCGGCGGGCCTTCGCCCGGCGCAGTCGGTCTATCGCCAGTCGCGTCGTGACCCGCACCAGGAAGGCGCGCGGGTCGGCCACCTCCGAGTACTCCACGTTCGACCAGCGCAGCCACGCTTCCTGCACCACGTCCTCGGCGTCTGTGACGCTGCCCAGGATGCGGTAAGCGACCGCGACCAACAGGCCCCTGTGCTCGTCGAAGTCGCGGACCGCTTCCGACCAGCCCGCGTCCTGCGTACGATCGGTCACCCTGCCTCCTCTCGATGCGGAACGACCGCCAACCCGCGGCCGCACCATCTCGCTCCGATTGCTACCTTAAAGACGCGCCATCCACCGCATCCGTGACATCGCCCGCCGCGAGCCAACCCTTCCCGCCAACCCGGTATCGTCTTGTATCTGCCTCGTCCATCCTCCAGGTTATCGGTCGTGCTCGCTGCCCCCCAGCCGGTGCGCTCGAGCGCCCACGATGCCGGCCATGCGGCGTGGCGCGTTCTGGAGCGCCGGTGCTCACGCCTGTGCGCGGCCTCCCGGCACGCGACCTGGGATCGACTGGTGGAAGCGGAGGACTTTTTCGGGATCGTACTTTCTGTTGACGCCTACCAGGCGATCCAGGTTGCTCCCGTAGTAGGCGCGTGCCCAGTCAGCCAGATCGGGGTCGGGGAAGGTCTGGTAGACGCTCCCCGCGCCCCACCGGCGCACCAGACCCCAGGACCGCTCCAGCCAGCGCCGCGCGGCCTGCCTTTCCGCGCTGGGCGCCTCAGGATCTATCTCGACCGCTTGTTGGAGCAGGACGAGCTCGTTCCGATGCACGAAGGCTGTGGCATCCGGGCGCACACGGTTGTAAGCCCCGCCCCACGGTGTGAAGTCTAGCTCGCGCGACTGGCCGGCAACCCGTCCCTTGACGAAGTGCTCCACCAGCGCCTCGACGGATTCCCTGGGCAGCGTCCGACGGAAGAACTCCGACTTGCTGTAGGAGTGTCCTCGCGGCTCGTCTTCCGAGGTCTCCCCGAGACTATCGCCCTCTCCCGCCATCGCGTCGCCGAGCTCTGCCAGGTAACGCTTCGTCCCCCGGTAGGACATGCGCCTGCGGAACTCCGACGCCGGGTCCGCGCCGACCCGGGCGACCAGCTCGTCTAGCTGCTCCGCGGCGTCTGACTCGGTGCCAAGCATGGCGCCAAGGATGTTGGCCACGGGTGGTCTCTCGGCGTCCACCGAGGCGGTCATGAGCAAACTGGCGGCCAGCTCTTCTGGTGCGGCCGGCGCCCAACTCTGCCAGGCTTCGACAACCGCCGCCGCGCGGGCGTGTGGCCAGGGGAGGTGGAAGACCGTCGCGGTCGGTGCGGGGACGGTCTTGAACACGAGGGACGTGACCACGCCGAAGTTGCCGCCGCCGGCGCCGCGAAGTGCCCAGAACAGGTCACCGTGGTGGTTCTCGCCGCACCCGGCGATGCGACCGTCCGCGAGGACCACCTGCGCCCCGAGGAGGTGATCCGAAGTCAGCCCGTGCTTGCGGCCCAGGATTCCTAGACCGCCGCCAAGCGTCAGGCCAGAGATCCCGACCGAGGGACCGCAACCGGCCGGGATGGTGAGGCCGTGCCCGTCCAGTGCGTCGTACAACCCACCGAGGGGCGCTCCGGCGCCGACCGTCGCGACGCCGCCCGAGACAGACACCGAGCGCATCGGGGAGACCTCCAAGACGATCTCACCGGTCGAGGAGCGTCCGGCGAAGCAGTGTCCCCCGCTCCGGGGCGATGTGCGCCATCCGTACCGCCTCGCGAAAAGTATCGTCTCGGAGATGTCCTCGGGGGTACCGCACATCACGACGGCCTGCGGGTGTACATCGTTAAAGCGGGCGATGGCCGGCTTGCGTACCTCCTCGTATTCGGGCGATCCGAAAACGATGATGTCGCCCGAGGTTTCACTTCGCAGGGCGTCCCAATCGGGGATCGAATGAGTCACGTATCTTTCTCCCAAACTCGCGCCTTCCCTCGAATACCGCAACTATCTGGACCGCAGCGGCCGTTCGCAAACGAACCTGAGGTCGTTGTCGGTGTCAACGGAACTCGGAGCCCCACGGCGTGCCCGTACGCCTGCGTAACATTACCCGACGACACGGCGAGGCCCACCGACCTGCGCGGCGGTTCCAGAACGTTCGCGTCGCGCGACCAGGATCATCATCACGGCCTGGGGCAAGACTATCCAGAAGCCGGAGACCGGCATCAGGACGATAGTGCACACGCTGAGCATCAGCAGCGCCCACCCGAGGAACGCTGGTAGCGTCCCCGTCCGGTTTTGCGTCTAGTGGATCAGGACGCCCAGGATTACGGCCATCAGCCCGAACGCCAGGTGCCAGAAGGCGGTCTCCCGATCGAAGGTCGCGTACGCAACGCTCGGGTCGACCGCGTTGAAGAAACCGTCCCGCGCGATGGCGGCTAGCTGTCTCGAATGGACTACGAAGACGTACAGCACGTCCAGCGCCCCCGTCGCCACCAACAGCGGACCACACAGCCTACGCATCGCGCCTCCCGGATGCCGCTACCATACACTAGTGTATGGTAGCAATCCGCAGCTGTCGCGTCAATACACGTCTGTATGGTAAAAACCGACCCATGAGGCAAGCGGGATCGGCACGGAGGTCTGGAAGGCTGACGGCGGGTGACTGGGTCGACGCTGCGTATTCGGCTATGGCCGAGGATGGCGTCGGTTCGGTCGCCGTCGAGCCGCTGGCCCGACGGCTTGGCGTGACCAGGGGTAGTTTCTACTGGCACTTCAAGGATCGAAGGGCGCTCCTCGAGGCGGCTCTGGGGCGTTGGGAGAGAGAGTCCACTGAGGCGGTGATCTCGGCCACGCGTTCGATCTCCGACCCTCTGGAGAGGTTCGTGCGGCTGGCCGAGGAGGCCTTCGGCGAGGTCCCCCGGGACAACGCGTCGGGAGGCGAAGTCTTCCGCGTACGCGCCTTCGAGCTCGCGGTCTCCGACGCCGCGGACGATCCCGTCGTGCGCCCTTTCCTGCGGCGGGTGACCGAGCGCCGGATCGGGTACATAGAAGAATGCTACGGCGCCATGGGTTTGCCGGCGGAGGAGGCGGGCCACAGGGCGCTTATGGCCTACGCGGCCTACGCGGGTACCGTGCGGCTCTTTAGGGACCTCCCGGATCGGGTGCCGCGCGGGGAAGATTACCTGGCTTACCGGCGACACTTTATCGATGCGCTCGTGCCAGGTGCCGATACGGGCGGCAATGTAGCGCGGTGAGCTATCGTCGGCGGCCGCGACCCTAGGGTGACCTCTCGGTCCGGGCAGGGAATCCGGGGGAGCGGTTCAGTTCTCACGCACGACCCTCGACAACCACCAGGCTATGACTGGCGGAACGACCAACTCGATCGCTAACAGCACCAAGATCGGGGGAGGTGGGACCCCGTAGATCGCGACGGACACGAGGCGCGCAACCCCGGCGGCAAAGAAAACCCACAACAGGCACCGCAGGACGGTCGCGTGTTTTCGGAGGTCGGAAGCGCAGAGAAGCAGCAAGACGCCATTTAGGGTGAAAGCCACGCCATAAAAACGGCTCTGACTGTCCAGGGCCGGGTCTGCGATTGCCTCAGCAGGAAGGGCGGCGCCCAACATGACGTCGGCTCTCACGCCGAGCGCCAAATGGAACGCGCCGACGAGGAAAACGACGATCGCAAGGAGCCACAGGACAAGCGCCAGAGATTGCATGTTCCTCCTATTGAGCAAACCGGTAGTTGCACTTCATGGACTGGTCTTGCCCATACGACGAGGCCTTCGGCCTGGGGCCGCTAGCGGACGGAACCGGCGGCCACCTCCCTCCGCGCCGACGGATCGTCTTCCAGCACCAACCGAGCGGCGCTCCGGGCGCTGGCCGCGCTGGCGTCCACCAGGAAGCCCTCCGGTCCGACCCAGTCCCCCGCGAGATAGAGGTTCTCCAGGCCCGGCACCCGGGGACCGGGACGGCCCGCGAAGCCGCCCCCAGCGGCGGTCGGCAGCGCGCCCACGGCTTCGATGCGCGCCAGGTACTGGCGATCGACCAGGACGTCGCGCCAGCCCGGCTGGGCCGCGTCGAGCAGGCCCTCGAGGTCGCGCTCGTCCGCGCGCTGGTCCCCGGAGTTTCGCGGATCGAGCTGCTTGAAAGTGTAGACGAGGGCGGCTCCTTCGGGGGCGACGCGCGAGTAGACGAGACTGGGCGGTCATGAAACGCGGGCCGTCCAGATCCTGGACTACGGGAATGTCCGGCGAGGGCAGGCGACCGAGAGCGACATCCAGGCAAGCCACCCTACCAGGAACCAGCCCGTCTACGGCCCGCCGCAAGGACGGATGCTCTCCGCCGGCCACCAGCTTCGAGGCGTCGCGGGGACCCGTCGCGAGGACGACGGCGGACGCCCGCACCACGCTCCCGTCACGCAGGCGCACCCCCCGCGCCCGACCGTTGCCGACCTCGACGGCCTCCACGCGGGCGTCGCCGACGACGCGCGCCCCGGCACGTACGGCGACATCCCGCAGTCCATGAATGAGGGTCTGCCAGCCGCCGTCGATGTAGTGGACGGGGTGCTTGAGCGCGCGCTGGAACTTGTCCACAAAGACCTCCGCGCTTACCAGGTCGAGCGCGGAGGTGTAGACAAGGGGGTATGCGATGGAGTCCATCAGCCGGCGCAGACGCGGACGCCGGATCTTCCCATCCAGCCAATCGCGCAGGCTTGTCCCGGACAGCTCGCGCGGGCTGGTCCTCCCAAGCGCGGCGAAAAACCGAACGAGCGCGAGCTTGTCCCCCGCTCCGAGCAGGTCGGTGCTCAAGAACCGGGAGGGGCTGCTCGGGAAGGGACGCAACTCGCCCCCGTCCAACACGAATACGTCGTTCGGTGTGCCGTGACCGTAACGGACGCCCAGCTCCTCGAAGATCCGAGAGGCCGCTCCGCCAGTGTAGAGGGCGTGTATCCCGCGGTTGAACAGGAAGCCTCCGGACTCCCTGGTGACCGCGCGACCGCCGAGGGCCGGCGCCTTCTCGAAGAGGGTAACCTCCGCGCCTGCTCGGGCGAGGAAGCAGGCGGCGGTGAGGCCCGCCATCCCGCCCCCCACCACCGCCACATCCGTCTGCGCGAGTTTCGGATCCATCCCTGCGCGCTCCTTTCGCTCCATGGATGGAGCTTCAGCCACGTTGCACCATTACGCCTGCCCGCAAGACGCTCCGCACGTACCGGAGCGTGACACCCGGACGAGGCGCAAGGGTTCGGGTAAGCGGCATCGGCGTGCCTAGTCATCGAGGCCACGAGCAGGTGCATCCTCCGGGCGACGAGATTACGCACGGCCCGCACACTCGGCGTCTGACGCAACAGGAGACCGCCCCGCGCAAGATCTCGGGATAGGCCGGGTGGGCCAGCGTGAGACGGCAGGCGTCCTCGACGCGGAACCACAAGACCTCAGAGTGCTCTTCGGGCGAGCGGTTGCCCGGCACGCCGGTCCAGGCGGTAACGACAAAGAGACGCAGAACAACGGACCCGAGCCCACCGGCAACGAGTTCCCGGAAGTCACCGAGCAAACGCCACTTCGTCGGGGTCACGCCCGCCTCCTCCTGGAGCTCACGGATCAGGGCTTGCTCCGTGGTCTCTCCCGGCTCGAGATGTCCCCCGAGCACGTCCCAGGCCCCTGGGTAGAACGCGCGGCTTGTCTCCCTCTTACCTAGCAATACGAGAGGCGGGCCCTCGCGCCCGCGGTTCTGGGCACGGACCAGCACGGCGCCCACGCAGACCCGCTCTTCCGGCTCCTCCATCCGTGTCTACGCTTCGCCGACGTGCCTTACAACCGGCCCCTCGCTTCCAGCCTCTCCCAGACGACCCGCCAGGTCTCCTCCCGCTCGGCGGCCACCGCCAGCTCGAAGAGCCCGCGCGCCATGCGGGCGCGCAGCGAGGACCTGCGTCTGGGCGGGAGGACGGTCCCCTCGCGCTCGGAGATCCGCCTGGCGAGGTCCTGCCCGCGCAGGCTCCGGTCCTCCATAACGTAGTGCCAACTTCCGTTCATCTTCAGCCTCCCTCTCGTCTCCGTACGGGTAACCCGCACCGATCAACGGCGGTACGGTGGGCTGGTGTGCGTCTCTTCGCGCAGGAACTCTTCCCATCGGACCTTGCCGTACCTGCGGTTCGGGCACGTCAGCGCGCCGCCGCGGAAAGCGCGGGCCGTCTTGCCTGGCAGCGGGAACGTCAGCAGTCTCTTCTTGCTACCGACGGACTCGAGGTAGGCACTCATCACGTCTTCCACGGTCCTCATCTCGGGCCCGCCGACGTCCGGGACACGGCCGGCAGGCTCCGAGAGGATCAGATCTACCATCCTGTCGGCGACCTCCCAGGAGTCTATGGGCTGCCCGATCAGGCCCTTCGGCACCGGCACCACGGGCAACCGGGCCAGGGCACGGGCCGCCATGAGGACCAGCTCGTAGAACTGGGTGGCCCGCAGGATGGTGTGCGGAACAGGCGATCCCTGCACGACCCGCTCGGCATCCAGTTTCACGCGGTAGTAGGGGTAGGATTGCGCGCGGTCTATGCCGACGATAGAAACGTACACGACGTGCGAGACGCCTGCCCTGGAGGCCGCTTGGAGCAGGCGCTTCGTCCCTTCGACGTCCGTCTGGCGGGCCTTGCGGATGGGGCTGGTCGCGCAATGGACTATCGTGTCGACGCCGTCCACGGCCGCCTCCAGACCTTCCCCGGTCGTCAGGTCTCCCTGGATGGTGCCGGGACGGTTGCTGCGGCTGAGGACACGGGGGTGTATCCCTTCGGAGCGGAGCCGTTGCACCAACTTGTTGCCGAGTACCCCGGTCCCGCCGGTGACAAGTGTCTCCGCCCCGTTCACTGAATATCCTCCTTCCGCTCAGACGAGTCCAGGTACGGCACGTGGCCAAGCTCCTCGGGGTGATATTCCGCCGCCTCCATCATCGCGGGTCCGACCCGGGGCGCCGTTGCGGGCGAGTGATCCCGCCGCAAGTTTTCCTCCCGGCTCGACCGACCCGCGAGCGCGTTACCCGCAGCGCCACCCAGAGCCCGAACACGGCCCCGAACGCCTGCAGCAAGGCAAGCAGCAGCGCGGTAACCCCGAAGGCGGTCCCCCAGGCTCCTGGCGGTTGCGTAAAGACGTTGTCCGGTCCGGGGATGAGGTAGTGGTAGAGGAGACCGAAGGCTAGGGATGCCGCCATAGATACGCCCAGCAGCCACGCCCCCGACAGCGAGAACCGGGTCCAGAGGAGGACCGCGGCGACGACCGGCGCGGCGTAGATGACCACCGCCACGTACGCCAGCTGCCACGCGGGCAAGGACATAACATGCTGCCCCGCGTGGGAGGCCGTGTGCGCGGCGTTGACCACCGCGGAGACGGCAACCACCGCCGTGCCAAGAAACGCTTCGCTCCTGCGCACCGTCTGGACCTCCAAGCCCGCCTGGTTTTGCGGGTTCGCTCTTACCCACGAGACGCGTCAGCGCACGATTCCGTGACAAGACGAAACTCCGAGCATCCGTTCTCGACTCGGACCCGTTCGAGCCCCTCCGTCGACCACCTCGCCGAACGAAGGCGCAAGGCCCCGGGATGCCCGTCCTCAGCGCGCGTCGTCTTTTTCGGCATCGGATCCGGCCTCAGACAACCGACGTTCTTCCTCCTCGACGTAGCGGGCGAACTCCCCCGTACCTCGCGGCCTCGGCTCCCTCGCCGAACCGACGAGCGCCCTCTCGAAGGTTCGTGAGGCCGCGGAAGCGACGAAAGCACGCCCGATCTCATCGACCACCCCTCGCGGCGTTCCGTCTGGCGCCGCGATCCCCCCGAAGACCGGCACCGTGACGCCGGCCCCGAGCTCTCTTGCGGTGGGAACGCCGGGGAGGTCCGGGCATCGCCCATCGGAGAGCATGGCGAGCGCCCGCAGCTCCCCGGCCAGGATATCCGAGAGCACCACCGCGTCCAGCGGGACGAGCGCGGTCTCCACCTCGGCGTCGTAGATCGCCTGCGTCGGCGACTTGTTCGCGGGCGACTTGGGCGAGAGATCGGCCCCGATCTCCTTCTCCAGGGCCAGCGTCCCCGCGCGGTAGACGGTCCCCGCCCCCGGGTCGGCCACCTCCACGAACCCCGGATCCTCCTTCGCGGCCCTCACGAAGTCCCCGAACTCCTCGAAATCCTCCCACTGCAGGGTCTCGACCTCAGGGTCGCCCTTCGCCACGAGCACCGCGAACCCCACGTCGGTCTGCGCCGCCATCTCGAAGTCCCCGGGCCCGACCCCGCCCGGCCCCGTTCGTCCCGAAACCAGGAGTTCCTCCGTGACGTAGGCGAGCTGGTGGCCGTCCGGCTCCTCGTCGGCGACGTCGCGCCAGGCGCTTTGTCCGCCCTCACCTGGCAGCTGGTACACGAAAAGGCGGGTACCTAACGGTCCTTCGGAGAGGCCCGCGAGGACGCGGGCAGCCCGGTCGAGGGGCATGCCCGGCTCGGACGGCACCACGAGGCGGGTGGACGGTTGGAATGCCTGGTGCCCGAGTTCGTCCTCGACGGGTTGTCCCTGCGCCCCGGCTGCCCTGCCACCGCCGTCCTCGCCGCCCGAGTCCGGATCCGCCACACCTCCCCCCTCGCCGGAACACGCTGACCCCGCCACGCCAAGCACCAGAACCAGCATCAGAATTCGCAACCCTCCGCGCATCCGTCACCCACCTTCCGCCCGAGCCAGGCCCCTCCGCCACGCCCAAGACCGTCACCACGCTCGGGCTCATCTCAACACTATCGTTTACTTTACAGCGGTGTTAGAACACCGGTCAAGTGTTTTGGAAGGTGTGAAAAGCGGTTGGGCGAGGTGTAGACTGGCGGGGTGAAAGGCGAGCCGAACAACACGTTCTTCGCGTCCGAGCCGGGCGGTCGGGAGTCGGCGCCGGGTGAGCTGGCGTTGGTGCAGGCCTTCGTGAACACGGTGGCGACGGAGGGGGAACTCCACTGGGAGGCGTTCGCAGACCCGGACGCTTTGCGCTCGTGGTTGACGCAAAGGGAGCTGCTGGGGCGCGGGGAGCCGGTCGGAGACGCCGGCGTCTTCCGGGTCGTGGAGGTAAGGGAGGCCCTGCGGACGCTGCTCGCCGCCAACAACGGGTACGACGTCGATCCCGAGGCCGTCTTGGCGCTGAATCAGGCTTCGGAGAAGGCTGGGCTCACCGTGCGGTTCGGCGCGGACGGGCATGCGGCGCTCGAGCCTATTGCCGGCGGGGTAGACGGGGCCATCGGCCGGGTGCTGGCCGCCGCGCACGCCGGGATGGAAGACGGCACCTGGAGGCGGCTGAAGGTCTGCGCCAACGGGGGCTGTGCCTGGGCTTTCTACGACCGCTCCAGGAACCGTTCGGGCCGGTGGTGCTCCATGGATGTGTGCGGCAACAGGACGAAGACCCGCGCCTACCGCCGGCGCAAGGCCGAGACATCCTGATCCCGCGACCTGCTTGCTAGCCCGGCTCTGGATCCGGGCGCGTAAACGCCTGCCTTCTATCTATCCTGCCGACAACCGTAATGTCGAGAATAGAAGCCTGTGTCGGATGCTAGTGGGAGAGGGTGGACAGCGCCCAACCTACGGGCCACAACACGGCGTGGCGCGCCTTGGCCCACAACGAGGCCTCATCGTAACCACTCTGGGTGACCAGGGGGCTGCTCCCGACACTCCGACCGTTCACGAAGACTTCGACAACTCCGAGTTCCTGGTTGGCCTTCGCCGAGACGGGAGGCTTTCCAACGGTTACCCGCCGCTCGACCTCTAGACCGGGACCTGCGGGTCCCATAACGTCAGCGGTGGCAACGAGGCTCGTGGTTTCTCCGTGCCGGTATGGCAAACGGGCCTCCTTATAAACCCGCCCTTCCTGGACGAGCGGGCGACGCTCGTAGCCGTCGAAGCCATAATCGAGTGCCTTACTGGCGGCCTCAGAGCGGGACCTCTCGCTGCCGGCTGCGAGCACGACAGCCACGTACGATTCGTCGTCGCTTTGGGCCGAGGCGACGAGCGAGAAGCCACCCTCGGTAGAGGTGCCCGTCTTTACCCCGTTCGCCTTCCCGTATTCGTACAGGAGGTCGCTTGTGTTGAAGACGGCTATCGTCCTGGCCTGGGTGCTGATCGTGGTTTGCTTGGTTTCGACTATGTCGGCGAACGCGCGGTAATGCATCGCCTTTCGGGTTATCGCCGCGAGGTCGCGGGCGCTGGAGTAGTGCTCGCGGTCGTCGAGGCCGGCCGGGTCCTCGAAGTGGGTGTTCTCGAGGCCCATCTCCTCAGCCTTGAGGTTCATCTTCGCCACGAATCTCTCCACCCCGGCCCTGCCCCCCCCGCCGCCCACGTGCTCGGCCAGGGCGTAGACCGCCTCGGTGCCCGAGGGGACGAGCGAGGCGACGAGTAACTCCCTCACGCTCAGGCGCTCGCCCTTGATAAGACCCACGTTGCTGTAGGTGAAGCCCACGAAGCGCTCGGCCTGGTCGGAGATGGTGACCTCCTCGTCCAGGTTCACCCCCTCCTCCAGCGCCACGAGGGCCGTCATCACGTTTGTCGTGGAGGCTATCGGCAGCCGCTCGTCGGCGTTCTTGCCGGCCAGGTAGATCCCCGTGTCGGCTTCGACGAGTGCCCAAGCCCTTGCATCGACATGGAGAGGCTCAGGCGCCGATGGCGCCGCCGTTTCCTGAA
Organism: uncultured Rubrobacteraceae bacterium; assembly: GCA_963800975.1. Lineage (GTDB taxonomy): Bacteria > Actinomycetota > Rubrobacteria > Rubrobacterales > Rubrobacteraceae > JALYGY01. Next base: position 50,350 of record CAWDDB010000014.1, read on the forward strand.
CCTCCTGGGCTCCGGCCCTGCCCTGCTCGGAAGAGCCCGGGACAGCGATAAACACGAGCGCAAACGCGGTCAGCGTAACGGCTACACTTGCGAGGTTCGGCGTTCCTCGCGTTCTGGGACGCTTTTCCTTCCCTGCGGACCGCGCTACCAGCGGCACACGCGAGCCGTTCTCACGATCCGACCTCGAAGCCAACCCAAGGGTCATCGCACCCGAGGGCGACGCGCTGTCCGGCCACTTCTTCGCCGATCGTCGAGTGCCCCGGTTACCTTGGCGGCGCAGACCCAGCATAAGTCCCGGCCCTCATTTCCTGCCTGTACGTAGTAGTGCCGAAACGTCGTGCTGCGACAAGAGCGCGTAGCCAACCGCCAGCCAAAGCAGACCGAACACCGCTCCGCCTCCAACGTCGCCAGAAGCGATCGCGATGGGAAGCGACACAATAAGAAACGTGCCGCACCACTGGGGCAATACCCGCAGCCTCAAGGTCGCGATCCCCATCAACAAGAAGCCCAGGAGCGAAGCCCACAGGCCCACCGCCAACATCGGGTCGAGGGGCTTGAGTCCGGAAGGGCTACCCGACACGAACGAAAATGTGAGTCCCGCCAACAATAGCGAGGTACCAGTGAAGGCCCCCAAGAAGCCGGCCGTTCCGAGGCGCCCGTAACCGGGGCTTTGCCGCGCATGCAAACCCACGACCCCTGCTACCGTGCCCGCCAGGGCGAGGAGGAATAACGCCTCGTTCAGGGTGACGAAACCGCGGAGTTCCGGGCTCGGCCCATTCGGTACCGTTGCGACCAGGATGCTAGAACATATCCACCCGGCGCCGGCAATCAAGGCACCATGAGCACCTAGCCGTACCAGGTCGAAGGAGGCGACGCGCACACTCGTCTCCGATAACAGCGGACGCAGAGTATCAGGTGATCGCCCCGACCGTCTCTTCAAGGCCACGGTGCCCCATTACCTTTTGGATTGCTCTCGCAATCCACCTGACCGTCTACCGCCGGACCCCCAGCAGACCCAGCGCATGAGCCCACGGTGTTCGAGAACCAGGACTCAAAGGGAATGTTACGCCCTGTTTCATCCTCAAGAAGCCTTGGGCGCCCCTCTGGAACGCCTCTGCGGGGTCACTTTCACCAAGATATGTACACCGCGGCGGAAGCATACCCAACGGGTAGTACAAACAAGATAAAAAAGTAACCCTCGTGGCAGTTGCTCCACCACAACATTCTAGGGGTGGAGGACCTACCATGTCTACAGTCGGCGATCCTTGTGCAAAGCTTGGCCTCGGGATTCAGGTCATTGCGGGAAAGGTTCCGTTCGCCGACAACGACCCTCCTGGCATGGTAGGTCAACGTTCGTGCACGGCGTCGCGATAGCATTGCCCTGCAGACTCCCGAGGTCTCCTGCCATTCCGACGTCGGGTGGGATCGAACAACGTTCGCGCTCGGTGGTGCATCAGACGGTCCAGCGAACGCCATCCGAGTTGGTTCTCGGCACGAGCCGATCGACGTCGTGCTACTGTTTACCGGTCGCATAGTCACGAACCGGTCGCGACCGACGGCGGAAGGAGCCCCATGGCCGGAACTGTTGACCTGGGTCGGCAGCACGAGTCCTCCGACGAGCGTCAGACAAAGATCGTCGACGTGCTGTTGGACGCCTTCTCGGAGCTCATGGTGGCGGACCCCGATGCGTTCCGCCAGAAGTTCCGGAAGATGGCCGCCGATCCGTTCGCCTTCTATCGCGGCAGCGCTTGCCTGTTCTACGCGGACATGGAGCAGGAGGAAGACCGTTGGGCGGACGAGCGCACCAGCCGCGTCTGGATCCAGGGCGACCTGCACGCGGAGAACTTCGGCACCTACATGGACGGCGACGGGGTGTTCGTCTTCGACGTCAACGACTTCGACGAGGCCTACATCGGCCACTTCACCTGGGACATCAAGCGGATGGCGGCGAGCGTGGCCCTGCTCGCGTGGATGAAGGCCATCTCGGACGCCGACATCGCGTCGCTGATCGAGACGTTCGTCCGAGCCTACGTGCAGCAGGTGCGCTACTTCGTCGACAGCGACCGCGACCACGAGTACTCGCTGCGGCTGGAGACCACAGACGGCGAGATCCGGGAGGTGCTGCTGGAGACCCGGCTGAACACCAGGATCAACCTGCTCGACAAGATGACCCTGGTCGACGAGAGGTTCGAGCGGAGGTTCCGGCGCGGCGCCGGCATCCGCGATCTCGACGACGCCGAACGGGCCGAGGTGCAGGCCGCATACGAGGCTTACCTGGAGACTATCCCTGAGGCGAAGCGCTTCCGGAGCCTGACCTACGAGGTAAAGGACATCGTCGGCCGCAAGGGCTTCGGCATCGGCTCGGCCGGGCTTCCCGCCTACAACATATTGGTGGAAGGCCCGACCCAGGCGCTGGAGAACGACGTGGTGCTCTCGATGAAACAGGGCAACGTCGCGGCCCCGAGCCGGATCGTGCGCGATGAGCGCATCGGGCGTTACTTCAAGCACCACGGGCACCGCACGGCTGTCTCGCAGCGGGCACTGCAGGCCCACGCCGACCCATGGCTCGGCTACACCGAGATGGACGGGGTCGGCTTCGTCGTCTCCGAGCTCTCGCCCTACGTCGAGGACTTCGACTGGTCGGATCTCACAGAGCCCGAGCAGATGGCACCGGTGCTGGACTACCTTGGTCGGGCGACGGCCAAGGTGCACTGCGTGGCGGACAAAGACTCCGACCCGACTATCGTCGGATTCCAGACCGAAGACGAAATCGTCGAGGCGGTCAGCGGCAACGAGGAGAAGTTCGTCGAGGAGATGGTGGCCTTCGGCATGGGCTACGCCGAGATCGCCCGCGACGACCACCAGCTGTTCGTGGACGCCTTCCGTAACGGTCAGATCCAGGAGCTGACGGATCGGTGAGACACCGTATGGATCCTGCATGGACACTGGTGCGCGTGCGGTCGCACTCCGATCATACGACACCACTAGAAACGGGCCGGGACTTCTGCGTCCCGGCCCCTTCGAAACCCGCCGCGGTAGTAGCGAGGCGACCCCGCCGGGAGGAGAGTTTACTCTAGTCTTGTCCGCCGTCGCTTCTGTCCTCGATGGAACGCAGGAGGCCGTTCTCGCTGTCTGAGCCGCCCACCCCGATGGCCGGTTTCTGCGTGGCGTTGATCAGGACGGAGAGGGTATCCAGGGTACGTGGGTCCTTGTTGCCGAAGTTCGCCACCGTCAGATCAGGCTTGCTGTCCCCGTTGTAGTCGCCCCTGACCACAGCCACGGGGCCGTCACCTACGTCGAACTTTACCGGCCTGGAGAAGACGAACCTGCCCGGCCTCGCGAAGGAGCCCTTGGCGTTGCCCTTCAGGATGGCGACGTTGCCCTGGTTCGTGCTTTCGCCGCTGATGCTCACAAACGAGTTGGCGACCGCCACGTCGAGCTTGCCATCCTGATTATAGTCGCCGGAGGCTAGCGTGATGGGTCCCTTGCCGCCGACCTTGAAGGTCCTGGAGGCCGAGAAGGCGCCTGTGCCGCTGCCGAAGGAGATCGAGACGCTATTGGAAACGTTGTTCGTGGTCACGATATCCCGGGCGCCGTTGTTGTTGAAGTCGTCGGCCACCACGTCGGAGGGGTTGCTCCCCACCGGCACGACCGGGCCCGCCGTGAAGGTGGCGCCGGGGTCGTCGCCGAAGAACACCTCCACGGTGCCTTCACCGGTCGTCCCGACGGCCGTCACCGCCAGGTCCAGGTCGCCGTCGCCATTGAAGTCGGACCTGGCAATGCCCAGCGGGAGGTCGCCGAAGGGGATGTCTTGTTCCTCCGTGAAGTTGCCATCACCATCGTTGACCAAGATGGTTACGCCTCCTGGCCCCGTTGAGGCCGAATCGAGGGTGTTCACGAACGCCAGATCCGGGTCGTTGTCGAGGTCGAAGTCGCCGATGGCGACGTCGCGGGCAAGGGTATCGCCCGTGTTATTCGTCGGCTGGTTTGTGGTGGAAAGAGCGAAGTTGCCGGTGCCGTCGCCCAGCAGGACCGAGAAAGTGCCCGAGCCGAACGTGACCACCAGGTCGAGGAAGGTATCGTCGTTCAGGTCACGGGTGGCCAGGGATCGGGGTCCCCCGCCGGTCGAGCTCCCCGCGTCTAAGATCCGGGGGTCCTGATCGAAGGTGGCCTGGCCGCTTCCCAGGCGGACGGCGACGCCCCGCGTGCCTGCCGCGTTCGCGTTCGCAAGATCGAGGAAACCGTCGTTGTTGAAGTCGGCGTTGACGACGTCTACGGGGTCGCCACCCGCCCTGTATATGTTCCCGGTTGGCTGAGGCTTGAAGGCCAATTCGCCCTTCCTGGCGAAGGATGGCGAGCCCACCGCCACCAAGAGCGCTACGAAGGCGACCAGCAACGATACCCTGGATAAGGTCTTCTTCATCTCTCTCTTTCCCTGATCCTGCCACGTTAACCGAACCGGAATTACTCGCCTTTCCCCTGCGCACGCTTCCCTTGCGTCGCACCATCCTCCGCGAACGACACCGCTTCCCAGAAGCGATCCACGGCACAGGGGAGCCACTACATGGATGCGGTCGGCGGCGTCAACCGGTCGCGTTCCGGCCTCGCTTCCTCCAGGCCGTGACGACTCGTCTGAGGAGAACGACGCACGCGGCGAACACAAGCCCTGAGATCAGAGCCAAGTAGATCCCGGGCACTCTCGGCAAGATAAAGTTCATGTCGGCGGGCGCTCCGGTCTCCAGGTTGAGATTGATGTCCAACGCCAGGAAAATTACGGTGGCCAGGCCCGCCATACAGAGCCCGAAAAACAACAAGAGCGAGAGCAAGAAGGCCTGGAACACGAGGTCCCACCGGCCCTCGTCGGGGCGCCGGATGCCAGCCTCTTCGAGAACACTGCCTTCCAAGGCGTATAGTCCTTCGACTCTGTAACCGTGGCTCCTGGCCGCGGTCGAGTCGAGGCGCTCTTTGGTCCACGGATACAGGTTGAAAAGAATGCGCTTCAAGCCAAACGGGGAGGTCAGCAGGGTGCCCACCCCGATCAGCCCGATAAAAAGAACGATAAAGGACCGCACCGTGGGGCCGATCTCTTTCCCTTCGAATGCTCTGCTCACGTAGGTCACGTCGGACCTCAACATCGCCCCGACCAGGTCGAGCACGTAGAATACGTTTCCGAAGCCCCGTAGAGGGACCGCTATCGCCAACGCCGTTAGCAACACCGCGAAGATCAGGACCCGATAAGGCGGCGAGGGCAGCGACTGGAGGTAGAGTGTCACGGCCTCGCGGTTCGCCCTGTTGGCGTCAGGGTCGCTGGAGATAGCGGCGGTCGCGTGGAACCGGCGACTGAGGGCATCCAGGCTCCTGGTGATGTGGTACTCGACGAAGTACTTGAGAAAAAATCGCAGATACGGGACCTTGAAGTAACGACCCGAACCCTTGCGATCCCACGGCACCCAGACCACCGCGGGTAGATCCTCAACCCTGTCAAGCGTCACCTGGTACGCTTCCAAGAGTCCCCTTACGCGCCCCTCGTATCCCCGTCTCTCCTCCTGCTCGGGTGTCGCAACTTCCAGGGGCGCGTGGTCCTCAGAGTGCTCCGGGCTGGAACGCTCCGACGTCGGATCCTGGTTCGGTGAGCTTCTGGGGCTGTTGGCCGCAGGCTCCCGATGCCTCTTCTCTCCGCCGGTCACCGACACCGGATCGTCTCTGGTCGGTCCCTTGTTGCTTCTTTCCAACGCGACCTTTGCCTTTCGCCCCGTGACCCCGAGAAAAGCCCTGACCCGAATAGCACTGGGCCCGGTTCACTCAATGAACGCATCGCGTACGAGGGCACAATCAAGCATCTACGACGCCACATTCGACTCCTCGAGGGGATCGACGTTCGGTTCCGGAACCAGATACGAGGAGAGGTGCTGGTCGAGCGCCGCGAGCGCTCCGGAGTCGGCGGAGGGGGACCGGAAGCCGATGTGGCCGTCGGGTCGGATCAGGACCACGCCGCCAGCCGGTACGCCGGCCCGCACCGGATCCAGGTCCGAATCGTGAGAAATTTGCATGAGGCCGGACCAGCGTTGGCCCAGCCGGGCGAGCGACGCGGCGTCCGCAACGGGTCCAAAAACAAGCAAGTGGTGTGACATCCCGCCGAGCCGCGTCCAGTCAGGGTAGCGCTGGCCAGGATGCGGCTCCGCGGCGTCGGCCCCGCTTCCCCCGTAGTCGGCGACGAGCGGGCTCCCAACGTAGTCGATGTCGATCATGACGCGCGCGTTGCGCAGCAGCGCGGTCGCCACGGGGTCCGCCGCCGCGGCTGGCGGCTGGCGGCCTTCCCGAACGGCGTCGGCGATTCCCGTGATCCCGAGGTGTATTCGGTCCGAGACCTCGAGGACGTGCCGGTCTGCGATCTTGCGCTCCACCTCGTAGTCGTCGAGCAAAGACCGAGGCGCATTGCCGTTCAAGACGAGCGCCATCTTCCAGGCGAGGTCGTGACCGTCATGCAGCCCCGAGTTGAGCCCCTCCCCGCCGAACGGGCTCGAGAGGTGGGCAGCGTCGCCGATCAGGAACCGCCGGCCGTCCGACAGGCGCGAGACGATGCGGCGGTGCATCCGAAACGGCGCGAACCAGGCGACATCGGTCGGTGCACACCTCCCACCGAGCCTTGCCTCGACGCGGGCAACGACGTCTTCGGCGGATACCGTCTGCGCCGACTCTTCCAGGTCCTGGAAACTGAGCCAGCGCCCGCCCGGGAGCGGCGCCAGCAACAACAACCCATCCGGGCCGCAGACGAGGCTGCCCTGGTCGCGCGGGAACGGCGCCCGCATCGCGATGTCGGCGACCAGGAAGTGACCCCGGTAGGTGGTGCCCTCGAGCGTCCCACTCATCGAATGGCGCGTGATGCTGTGCGCTCCTCCCGCGCCGATGACGAATTCGGGGTGGACCGTCTCGACGCTCCCGTCCGCGTGCACGAGCTCGACGAGGACGCCGTCGTCCGCATCTGGCTCCACTTTCGTCGCCGTCACCCCTCGCTCGACCACGCCGCCGAGCGATACGAGATGGCTCTCCAGGATCCGCTGGGTCACGTACTGCGGGAGGCTGCACTGGAACTCACAGCGGCAGTCGATGCCCTCAAAGGCCATGACGGCAAGCTCGGACATATCCGGCCCGTACATGCGGGCGCGGTGAAGGTGCTCGGAGGCCTCGAGGAACGGCGACAGCAGGCCGACGGACTCCAGGATCTCGAGGGTGCCCGGTTGGATCGCCGTGGCGCGCGCCTCGTGGTGCGGCCGTATCTCCTGCTCGACGAGCCGCGCGTACACGCCGTGGCGCGCAAGCTCGGCGGCGGCGAACATTCCGGAGGGGCCGGCGCCGATAATCAGAACGTCGTTTCCCGCCACTAGACTGCCCCCGGAAGCTACCCGCCTGGAATCGAAGTCTAGCAGACCACTAACCCGAACGCGGTAACTCGCCTGCCGTGGCACACATGCCTAACCCGATCGCAGGAGACAACGTTCTCCATCAGCGGTTGAGCGTTCGCGATCGCCCATCCCCCGCCTCGAAGTCCCGTAGCCGATGCGCAAACACCCCCTCGACGCGGGAAAGGTTCTATCCCTCTTGTTTCCTGATGGTTCTTCCGGCATCGTGCCGCACTCATCGTCCTCGGTGCTTCGGACTTCGTCTAGTAAGTCACCACCACATTGAAGCGCACGTCGCCGGAGACAACGCTATCGTAGGCCTCTGCGATGTGCTCCTTGGAGAAGACCTCGACCATCGTCTTCACCTCCCCGCAGCGACGAAGCCGAGGGCCTCGGCGAAGGTCCCCACGCCAGACGCCACCGCTCAACCGACGACGGGTCGTTTGTCCTTGCGCAGGGAATCCATCACTTTGTCGTTCAGGTTCAGATGGGCCTTCACCAGCTCCGGCGGGGTGAGGGCCATCCACTGGTTCAGCGACACGTCTGCGTAATGGTCGCTGCGGAACAACTCCAGGAAGCGCAGCGTGGTGTCCCCGGTGTTCTCCAGGTAGTGGCCCATCGCGAAGGGCACGTAGCCGACGTCGCCAGCCCGGTAGTCGAAGGTGCGCGCCGTGGCGCCGGAGGCAAAGACCGTCATCCTTCCCTCGCCCTCGATAAAATACTGCCATTCGTCGGTGTTGGGGTGCCAGTGCAGCTCGCGCATCCCGCCCGGGTGGAGCCTCATGTTGACCCCGGCGAGCGCCGCTGCGATCGGCAGCTCCCTACTCGTCACCTGCCGCGCCCAGCCGCCCTCCTCGAGCCGGTTGTGCGCGTCGGCGAAGGAGAACCTGAGGTTCGGTATGGTGCCCGAGTCGGTCGCGGGAGGAGCCAGCACGTTGGGGTTCTGGCGGTCGCGCTCCACGTTGCGGGGCCCGGGATCGGTCCCGCCGGCGTTGCCACGGATCGGCTGCGGCGTCCGTCCGACGGCCGCGTCTCTGGACGTTTCGCTCACGACGGTCTCCTCTCGTAGTTACGCTTTACGACTTCCAGCGGCTAGAACAGGACCGGCAGGCGCTCGAACCCACGTAGGAAGCTTCGGCCCCACCGCACCTCCTCGACCGGGATCGCTAGCCGCAGCTCCGGGTACCGTCGGAATAGCGTGTCGAAGGCGACCTGCCCTTCGACGCGCGCCAGCGGCGCGCCGAGGCAGACGTGGATGCCCTTGCCGAAGGCGACGTGCCGGTTGGCATCGGCCCGCGTGATATCGAAAGCGTCCGGGTTCGGGAATCGGTCGGGATCCCGGTTGGCCGAGGCGAGGCTTACCGTCGCCTGCTCGCCCGTCGGGATCACCGTCCCGCCAACCTCGACGTCCTCCCTGGCGATGCGCCTGCCGATGAAGTCAACGGGTCCCCAGTAACGCAGCGTCTCCTCGACCACGCCCCTGGCCAGCTCGGGGTTCGCCTTGAGCTTCGCAAGCTCGTCCGGGTGGGTCAGCAGGGCGACGACGCCGTTGCCGATCAGGTTCACCGTAGTCACGTGCCCGGCGAGGAACATAAGGAAGACCGTCGCAAGTATCTCCTCCTCATCGAGGATGTCGCCGTCCTCCTCGACATGGACGAGGCGGCTGATCATGTCGTCCGTGGGAGTCCGGCGCTTGCGCTCGAACAGGTCCTTGAGGTAGTCGATGAACTCACGAAGCCCCGCCCGGATATCCTCGTCCACTTCCTGGCCCCGGAGGCGGTCGACACGGAGGAGGTTCTCGGTCCACCCCCGGATCGTTTCGCGATCCTCCCGCGGGATGCCGAGCATGTCGCTGATGACCGTCACTGGGAACGGGTAGGCGAACGCCTCGATCAGGTCCATCCGCCGGTCGGGCGACGCCTCGCCACGCCGCGCTGAGTCGCGCTCGGCCTGGTCCAAGAGATCGTCAGCGATCTGCTGGATGCTTCCTCGCAATGCTTCCATGCCCCGTCCCGTGAAGCTCGGCTGGACAAGCTTTCGCAACCTGGTGTGGTCGGGCGGGTCGAGCGAGATGATGCTCCGGGAGAACAGACGAAACTCCTCCGGCGTCTGCGCCTCCTGCTGCTCTAACTGCTCTGGAGGTGTGGTCGAGCGGGGATCTACCGCGAAGCGGCGGTCGAGCAGAGTAGCGACTACCTCGTCGTAATGGGTAACGAAGAATGTCTCGCGCGCGAAGAAGCCGTCCCGCTGCTCCTCCCCGTTATCGTCAGAGTCTTCCTCGCCGCCCGCGAAGCGGACGCGGGATACGGGGCCCTTCGCCCGCAGATCGGCATACGTGTCGTAGGCGTCGGCCATGAACTGCGGATCGCTCAGGTCCAACTCCACCCGTTCTGTCTGCCGGGTATCCTTCCCTTCGGCATCGCTGCTCGGCTGGGAGGCAACCCCGCCAGGAACTTCGGGATCGAAGGAGTCGACGTGGGGTCGCTCGGTCATGGCACTCTCCTTTATGTCGCCTGGTTTGCTTCGCCTGATCGTTTGCCGGTCACTGTCGGACGCCGACGCGCCTCACCACCCTTGACCTCGGCCCGCCAGGATGGATCCAAGCATCAGCCCGACGAAGATGATGTTACCGCGAGGGACGTTGGTTCCCATACTCCCGTCAGCCCTTCATAAGCCGGGCGACGACTTTGAGCGCCCGGCGGAATTCCGCCAGCTCTTCTGGACTTAACTCCTCTAGGGCGCGGTCTTCGAAGGCTTTGCGACGCTCCCGACGGCCCTCGATCAGGTGCCGTCCCTCCGCGGTGGCGTGAAGCCTCACCACCCGGTTGTCCTCCAGGTCCCGTTCCCTGCGGAGCAGGCCCTCCTGTTCCAGCCTCTGGGCTAAACGCGTGATGCGTGAGGGGTCTACCTCGAACCTGCGACCAACCTCCCCCTGCCTTACGCCGTCCTCGTTGATGAGCATGGTCAGAAGAAACCACGTCGCCGCGCTGAGACCTACCTCACGCTCAAAGGCGTGCTTCATGCTCCAAAAGGCAAGACCCAGGAGGGGCATCAACGAGCCGTCGATCACCGCATCTCCCGTTAGCACCTCACCCTTCTTCTCGGAATGCCGCTTTTCTAGCATCGCATACTCGCCCCTAGATTTACTTGATAGCGCAAGTATATTCCGGGAACCGCGATCGGTTTGCTCGACCTTACCACCATGTCCTCGAATACTTGATCCGCGATCCGCAATTGGATACATTGCGTACGTGTAATTGGCCTGACCAGCGACGGTGGGGACGGTTCGGTGGTTGAGGAGGGGCCCTCGTACGCGTTCGAGGTCGCGGGGGGCACATTCGGAGAACAACTGTCGGTGACGCGCGGTGCTGGTGGACGCTCTGGAGGCGTTTCCCAGGGCAGCGGATTCTCCGTGGAACACGTGGGGCGTCGACCCTTATCCGATAGGAGCATGCAATGAAGAAGTCTCTGGTTCCGCTACTGATGATCTGCGCGCTGTTGCTCGGGGCGTGTGGTCAAGGGACGGAGCAGGGCCAGGCAGGCCAGCGCGCCATCCGGGTCGCGCTGGGCGACATCGAGTCGGTCGAGACCCTCGCCCTGTTCATCGCCCTTGAGCACGTGCGCGAGCGCGGCGTGGAGGTCGAGGTCAACGAGCTGGCCGATGAGGACCTCGCGAACCAGGCGGTCGTCGGCGGTCAGTCTGACGTGGGGCTCGGTGCGCCGTACGGCCTTATCGAAGGCTCCTCGGCTCCCCTCAGGATCTTCTGCCAGCTACAGACCCTGCGGAACTTCGCCGTGGTCGACAAGGCCGCGTACCCCGACTGGCAGGCTCTGGACGGCGAGACGTTCACTGTGCATTCGCGCGGCTCGAGCACCGAAGCGCAAGCCCGGCTCGTCGAGCAGGTCGAGGGCATCGAGTTCGGCGAGATCAGCTACGTGCCAGGGTCGGAGGTACGCGCGACGGCGCTGCTGCGCGGGAACGTCAAGGCCACCATGCTCGACATCCCGAACAAGAATTACGTGATGAGCGAGGAACCAGGACAGTTCCACATGCTGCCCCTGCCGGAGACCGGAGCGAGCGACGAGGTGCTCTTCGGCAACACAGAGTGGCTTCAGCAAAACGAGGAGACGGTGCAGATCCTGCTCGAGGAGGTCCTTACCGTGTGGCGTAGGATCGAGGAGGACCCCTCATACGTGATGGGGGAGCGCGAGCGGCTCGGGCTTCTCCCCGACCTCCCTCCCGAGCAGGTAGAGGAGATACTGCCCTACTACGAGCAAGCCGCCGAGGAGGGCCTGTTCACGCAGGACTGCGGGGGCCGTGAGGCGGCCGAGGAGGACCTGGAGTTTTACAAGACCGCCGGCCAGATCCAGGGCGACCCTGAAACGTTGAAAGTCGAGGACTTCTGGTACCTCGACCCGCTCCAGACCGCGCTACAGAACGTGGACGAGGGGTCAGGCGGCTGACGCGGTGCCCTCCTTCGTACCTGCCCGCGTCGTGAGAGCGGTCACTGGCGCCCGGGCCCTCCGCGTCCTCTCGGTGGTGCTGGTCCTGGTGCTCTGGGAGTGGGCTGGCCGGGTGCCGGTCAGCCCCGCGTTCCCCAGCTTCGGCCAGACGATCGCGGCTTTCGTTGAGATGCTCGCCGACGGGACGTTCCTGATCGCGTACAGCGAGACGATCCCCGCGCTTGCCGTGGGCGTGCTGCTCACCGGCTTGGGGGGAGTGCTGGCCGGCATCGCCATGGGCCTCTCCCCCAGGGCGGAGTGGTTCGGACTACCCGTGTTTATCGTTTTGCAGGCCTCACCATCGGCCGCCATCGTGCCGCTGATCACGTTCGTCTACGGCATCGGTTTCGCGGCCAAGGTGTTCGCCGTCGTCCTGCTCAGCGCGCCGGTCATCGTCCTCAACTCCTACCGGGGAATCAACAACACGCCACGATCGCTGCTCGAGATGAGCGACGCCTTCCTCGCCAACCGGTGGCAGCGGATCTGGAAGATCGTGCTGCCGGCCGGGAGCGGCCTGATCTTCGCCGGACTCCGGCTCGGGCTCGCGCAGGGCTTCACCGGCGCCGTGCTCGCCGAGCTGATTATCACCCCCACGGGCGTCGGCGACCTCATAACCTTCTACCGGGCCCAGGCCGCATACCCGTACATGTTCGCTGCGATCCTCTCTATCATCCTGTTCGCCAGCATCAGCGTTACCCTGCTCCAGCGCTTGGAGCTGCGCCTCTTCCGACCTGAAATGAGGCCCTCATGACCGACACCCCACGAGACCGTCACCGGGAGGAGGCGCTGGCAACGGGCCGAGAGGAGCCCGCGGTGCGCGTCGTCGACGTCACGATGGACTTCGCAGGCGGGGTGCGGGCGCTCGAGAACGTCAGCTTTGCGCTCCCGAAGGGCGAGCTGAGCAGCATCATCGGTCCCAGCGGCTGCGGTAAGACCACTACCCTCAAGATCATAGCGGGCCTGATCCAACCTACGTCAGGAGAGGTGCTCGTGAACGGTAGGCCTGTGAGGGGTCCCGGACCGGACCGGGCACTGGTGTTCCAGGACTTCGCGCTGATGCCGTGGGCCACCGTTCTGCGCAACGCGGCGTTCGGACTCGAACTTCGAGGAGTGCCCCGCAAGGAACGCGATGCGACAGCGCGTGAGTACATCGGCAAGATGAACCTCACCGGTTTCGAGGACCACTACCCACACCAGCTCTCCGGCGGAATGCGGCAGCGGGTGGGTCTGGCCCGAGCCCTGGCGGTCGACGCCGACATCTTGCTGATGGACGAACCGTTCGCGTCGGTGGACGAGCAGATCCGTCGCAAGTTCCAGGAGGATCTCCTCGAACTCCTGAGCGACGAACACAAGACCGTCGTCTTCGTGACCCACTCGATTGAGGAAGCGGTCTACGTCTCGGACCAGGTGGTGATCATGTCACGTGGCCCCGGAAGAGTCTCCAAACTGGTGCGCCCGGGCATCAACCGGGAAGGCGGGTCCGACCGGATCCGACGCAGCCCCGAATACCTCGACTGGGTCGAGCGGATCTGGGTAGAGCTACGAGACTACCTCGAGCAGTGAGGTATGCAAGGTGACATTCCGCGGGCACAAGGTCCCGATAGCCCTCTCCCTGCTGGTCTGGTGCCTCATCTGGGAGGTTGTGGGCCGGCTCGGCCTGGTCTCCCTGATCCCGCCCTTCACCGAGGTCCTCGCCGCGATGCCCGAGGTGATGAGATCGCCGAGTTTCGCCGAGGCCGCCGTGATCACGTTCCAGGCCTACGGCATCGGAATGGCGCTGTCCCTGACGATAGGCATCGGCATGGGCATCCTGATGGGCCGGGTACGCGCGATCGGAGAGCTGATGGGCATGTGGGTGAACATTTTCGAGAGCTCTCCGCTGACGGCCGTGGTGCCCGCGCTCATCGCGTTGCTCGGTTTCGGCCTCTCCACGATGATCGTTACCGTGTTCGTTTTCTCGGTGTGGGTGATCGCTCTGGACACGCAGGTGGGCGTCGAACGGGTGAGCCCCTCCCTGGTGGAGATGGGCGAGTCGTTCGGGGCCTCGAAGCGCGACCTCTATCTAAAGATCCTGTTCTTCGCCGCGCTACCCGAGTTGCTGGCGGGGATCCGCCTCGGCCTGATCCGCGGCCTGAAGGGCGTGATCATCGGCCAGCTGCTGATCGCGGTGGTGGGGATGGGGTACCTCTTCGAACTCTACTCTCGAAGCTTCCTGATGCCCGAGTTCTGGGCGCTGCTGATCTTGTTGTTCGCGTCCGCCTTCCTCGCCTCGGAGGCGGTCGCATACTTCGAACGCAAGGTGTCTTTCTATGCAACCGCTCGTTGAGAGGACGTGCATCCTATGACCTTCGCCATACAGCCGCCGCCCCTCACCACCCTGGCCGTGGACGGGACACAGGAGGGCTTCCCGGTCTCCCGGGTGTACTGCGTGGGGCGCAACTACGCCGAGCACGCCGTGGAGATGGGCCACGACCCGGACCGGGAACCACCGTTCTTCTTCGCGAAGCCGGCCGCGGCCGTGGTACCGAACGGCGGAATCCTGCCGTTCCCGTCGGCAACGGAGGACCTGCACCACGAGATCGAGCTCGTGGTAGCGCTGGGTGAGGGCGGTGCGGACCTCCCCGCCTCAGACGCCCTGTCCTACGTGTTCGGATACGCCGTGGGACTCGACATGACCCGCCGAGACCTGCAGGCCGAGGCGAAGAGAGCCGGACGGCCCTGGGACATGGCCAAGGGCTTCGACCAATCCGCCCCGATCAGCTCGATCCGTCCGGTATCGGCGATCGGCCACCCGGAGCGGGGCCCGATCTGGTTGCGCGTCAACGATGAAGTCCGGCAGGAGGGGGACCTCGGCCAGCAGATCTGGAAAGTTCCCGAGACTATCGCGTATCTGAGCACCCTGGTGGAATTGCGACCCGGTGACCTGATCATGACCGGAACACCTAAGGGCGTCGGACAGGTGAGGGGAGGCGACCGGTTGGTGGGACACATCGACGGAGTCGGCGACCTGGAGGTCGAATACCAGGCGTAACGCACCCAGCGATCTTGGAAGGCGTAGCAAGGCTAAGGGCCAACTCAGAATGGCAGAGCACCCGGCCCGAGTCGGCCACCACCAGGGGCAAGCCGTGGGACTCTCACAGCAATATCGCAACCGGGCTGTCCTCGGGAGCCCGAGCCAGGAGCCATGTATTGCGGAGGCGAACTGAGGGAGTTTGGACGATGCACCATCGGGTACAATCGCCACCATCGGCAAGCACCTTCGAGGAGGTGGGAACCGATGAACAGGGCGACCTGAGATAGAGCACTCTGCTAGTTCAAGTCCACGACGAAACGTTGTGGCACAGAACGGAGAAGCTCAGAGGACGGCGGAGTAACCCTTCGCACCCTCAGGAGGTCCTGCCAATGGAACCGTCTATACTGTCACTTCTTCCGCCGGTCGTTGCTATCGGCCTGGCTATCGCAACCAGGAGGATCCTGGTCTCACTGGGTATAGGGATCGTCCTCGGTGCGCTGCTGTACAGCGGATGGAATGTCCTCGCCAGCATCTCGCTCGTCGCCGAGGTGGCGGGAAGCCTGATCATCGACGAAGGCGCCGTGGCTGAGGAAATGTACATCCTCGCTTTCGTCGTCATGTTGGGAGTTCTGACGTCCTTTATTTACATCTCGGGCGGGCTTCAGGCCTTCTCCGAATGGGCCATCACGAAGGTCAGGACGCGTTTCCAGGCCCAGCTGGTCCCTTACGTCCTGGGAATCGTCATCTTCTTCGATGACGCTTTCAGCTGTTTGGTGGGCGGAAACGTCAGCAGGTCGATCACCGACAAGTATCGTGTTTCACGGGCCAAGCTCTCTTACATAGTGGACTCGACGGCCGCGCCCATCATCATCCTGATGCCGATCTCCGGCTGGGCCGCCTTCATCGCGGCCACCATGACGGGGATCCTGAACACAAACGACGTTACCGAATTTACCGGTTACGAAGCGTTCCTGTCGTCGATCCCGACGAACTACTACGCGATCACCGCGATCCTGTTCGTATTTGCCGTCGCGTACTTCGGGCTCAACTTCGGTCCGATGCGCAAGCACGAGAGGCGAGCGATCGAGGAGGGGGTCCTGGTCGACACCTCCCACGGTCCTGTCCCGGGCGAGGCAGATCGGGACTTGCCGATGCGAGAAGATGGCAGGGTTATCGACCTGGTTCTGCCGGTGGCGACGCTCATCGGGGTCACCGTGATCGGGGCGCTCTGGATCGGGATCTCCAACACCCAGGGGGCGATCACGCCGATGCAGATCCTGGCGAACACCGACGTCATCAAAGCCCTCTTTTATGGCGGCTTGATCTCATGTGTGCTCTCGGGGGCGATGCTGCTGTTGAGGAGGACCCCTGCCAACCGGGTTGCAACGGCTGGCCTAGCGGGCATCAAGTCGATGCTGACGGCTGCCGCGGTGTTGTACCTAGCGTGGATCACGGCCGAGATCATCGCGTTGCTCGGGATCGGCGAGTACGTGGCCGGGCTTATCAACACGGAACTGGCATTCTCTCTGCTGCCGGCCCTCCTGTTCATCCTGGCGTGCTTCATCTCCTTCTCGATGGGGAGCACCTTCGGCACCTTCGGTCTGATCCTGCCTATAGCGGCCGAGATCGTGGTCTCGATCGACCTCTCGCTGTTGATTCCCGCCTTCGGCGCCGTACTCGCGGGGGCCATCTTCGGGGACCACACATCCCCTTTGTCCGACACCACGATCCTGTCCTCCATCGGGTCGGGCATACATCTCATCGATCACACAACGACACAGATCCCATACGCGCTCGTCTGTGCTGTCGTATCGCTGGCCGGTTTCATCGTCCTCGGGTTCACCAGGAACATCATGGTTGGCTTGCTCACTACCCTCGCGGTCCTCGCCGTCGCCGTCTTCGTGCTCAGGACCATGGCCGCTGGTGAGACCGCGCGTGAGCCCGAAGTTGAGAGGTCCACCGGATAGCGCCGCTCAACCACAGTGCCTAGGTCTTCGCCAACATGAGTAGGTGATGCAGGCGAGCCCCGGGCGGATAGGCTGGGGCTCGCAACTTCCGAGTATCCGGCTTATCTATGATGAGAACAAAGAGCCGACGAGCGGACTCGAACCGCTGACCTGCTCAGTTACGAGTGATCCATCAGGCGTTGCAGGGGTTTGCAGCTCCCTGCAAACCCCGCATGTTTAAAGGGAATTCTTTGCCCTGGCTTGCGCGGCGTTGCACCGTATTGCGTTCCCGGTGGTGTCAGAGTGGCGTCAATATCACGTTCGCATTCGCGTAACTCTGCCATCCAACGTTCATGGTTCAAAATGATCATGGAATGCCGATCGCCATTGTCCACGGCCGGGTGCTTAAGAACCCGCCTTTCCCTCACTCGCGAAAACTCTTCGGGGGCACCCGCGAAGATATTATCCGAACTTCCATCTCTCGCCGTAGCCGGTGGGCTCTCATCATGAATAAGCGTCGAAGGTTTCGTTCGGCATCCATCGCGTAGATCTCGAAGTCTCCCGCGAACGAGTGGTAGCCACCAGCTTGCGCCCTTCTTCTACGATCTGTAGCATCTTAAGTGGGAGGAGGCCCGTAGGTGCTTCGCAACCGTTTTGACCGCATCGCTGCGTATCCCCTGTGGCAGCAAACGCTGCTCTATCTGGCGCTCTATCTGGCCGCGCTCATCGTGCTCGGCCTGTTGGTCTTGTTTAGCCCGTTCGTGATGATCTTTGCGGGCCTCGTGCTGATGGCCGGCATTTTCGCCCTCGCCGTCCGTTTCTTGAGGCGTAGGCCGCTGAGGAGATGGGGCCTCGTCGCCCTGACTTCGCTCGTGCTATTGTTGGTATTCATGGGCATCTCCAACGCCCTCTACTTCAGCGCGCAACCCGACCAAGCCAACTCGCCGGAACCAGATAAATGGAGTGCAAGAACCAGTGTCACCCCAGGATCGTCTGAGCCGGCCAAGAGGGACGAGGACGCCGAACAGCCGAACCAAAAGGTTGCTGATCAGGCGGAAACCAAGGCAAAGAGAGGGCCAAGCGGAGCTGGAAGCGATGACGCAGAAGAGTCTCAACCCTCTGTCATGGTGAAGAGGGTGGTGGATGGTGACACCATCGAAATATCGCCGTCCGTGGACCGCAAGAACACCGTGACGCTCGTCGGCATAGACGCTCCGGAGGTTAGAAAGCCGGGCTGCGGACCGCAACCGCTCTCCCAAGAGGCTACGAACCACGCCTCGCTATGGGAAGGCCGGAAGGTGTGGTTAGAGTTCGACCAGGAGCGCGCCGACGAGGACGGACGGCTCCTGGCTTACGTACGCGACCCGAAGACCGCCGAAATGATGAACGCGGATATGGTGCAGAGCGGCTACGCCCAGGTCTACGCAGTTGCGCCCCCCACCAAGCACGACGACGAAATGCGCAAGGCCCAAGACCGAGCGAAGTCGGCCTCCACTGGCTTCGGCACGGATATCTGGAGCCTGCCCCCGACCGAGGCCGCCCAATTGGCCGACCGCGGTAACGGCATAGGAAATGGCGACGGTGCATGCCCCCCCGAGTCGCGAATACCGCGATTCGCCGGCAGTTCTAGCGCGAGTGCGAGCGCCTCGCCTAGCCCCTCGCCCAACCCGAACCAGAACGTTCCAAACCCTGATACTCCGAACCTTTACGCTCCGAGCAGCGCTTCGTCGTCCGCTTCACCGGCAGCCGGTGGAAGTTCCTCGTCTGCTTCGCCGGCAGCCGGCGGGGGCTAGTGTCTGCAAGGCGCGGCTCGATCAAGATTATCAACGTGACGGGTCTCCTTGGTGTCAGGTGGCGCCGATTTTCGGTCACTCGCGCTGGCCCTTCAGAGCACGAAGTAGTTCGGCGGTTACACCAAAAGGCTGAGCGCCAAGATCAAGAGCAAGGAGACTACCGACGCCATCGCGGTTACGAGGGTAAGCGCCTTGAGTGTTCCCCGGGTAGTGAGCCCCAGCAGCGTCTCGAACATCCAGAAAAAGTTGCTGTTCACTTGTAACGCGAACAGCGCCCCAGAGCCGATGGCCAGGCCGATCACCACCGTGGGGACTTCGATGCTACCCAATATCGGGGCCAGTATGCCCGCTGCGGTGATGGCGGCGACCGAGATCGAACCTATGGCAAGGTGCAAGATGGCCGCGATCAACCAGGCTAGTAGAATCGTTACCAGCTCCGGCGTGCCAGCCTCTGCCGAGAAGAAGCCCCCAAGGATTTTGTCAAGCCCGGTCTCGCCGATCACCGCCCCCAAAGAGCCGCCGATGCCCGTGATCAGCAGGATCTGGCCGGTTGCGTTAAAACCCTTGTGCATCGCGTCTTCGACGTGCTCGTTGGACAGCGTACGCCACGCCAGCAGGTAGGCGCCGAGTAAGCCCAAAAAGAGGGCAAAGACGGGATCCCCGAGAAACGCTATCACAGGGGGTTCTAGACCGGCTGC
The DNA here is from genome assembly GCA_963800975.1 of uncultured Rubrobacteraceae bacterium. Lineage (GTDB taxonomy): Bacteria > Actinomycetota > Rubrobacteria > Rubrobacterales > Rubrobacteraceae > JALYGY01. The sequence continues at coordinate 69,703 of CAWDDB010000014.1, forward strand.
CTCGGCGATCGCCCCCAAGGCTATGAGCAACAGCGCAACCAGGATGGGCAACAGCGAGACGTAAAGTGGAGGAGAATGGTGCGCTGTCTGTCGTCCTTCCGGTGTCGAAATGCCAGGACCTTCTTCGCTCGCCTCCTCAGCTACGGCATCGGGGCTTCCTAGCGCCATGTCCTCGTAGTGCGCTTCATCCTTGGCTTCGTTCCATAGCCCGTATTTCAGAACCCGGCTGTAGATGAACGTGGTAAGTACGGCGGTAGGAGGTCCTATCAAGGTTCCGTAAATCAACATCGTGCCCAGCGGCACGTCCAGCAACCCCGCTATCGCCACGGTTCCCAAACCGGGGACGACGAACACGTATCCGACCAGTATGCCGGCGGTCAGCGTCCCGCCCATCATCGCGAGCCCGTTGCGACCCATCCGGGGAGCAGCAGATCGAGCCAGAGGAGAGGCGAGCACGAGTTGTACGTCCACGTAGATGGCCGGGAAGATGCTGCTCAGGGCGGCGCTGAACGCGTAGGGCAGTCTTCGGGGGCCGAGAATCCTCAGCAGCAGCTCGACTAGTTTCTGGAGAGCCCCCATGGCGGTAAGCAGCGTGCCCATGAGCACCCCGAAGCCGATGAGTAACCCTACTTCGGCCATTATGTCGCCGAAGCCCTGTACCAAGGTTCCTATCGTGTCCGCAAAACCCAGCCCCGCTGCAACGCCTAGATAGAGCGTGCCTATCACCAGGGAGATCACCGGGTCGACCTTGGCTACCACGATAAGCAACACAATTGCGAGTATGGCGATCGCCGTGTGTAGCACGATTAAGGTGTCACTCATACCGCTCTCCTTTCCAATTCCAGGTCCCGGATTGGCGCCACGAGCCAGATTTGCCTTCAAAGGCCGGGATGGTGTCCCCGTGGAACGACCCTATTGTGTTCACGTAGGACTCGAAGTAGCGCGTGGCCACCGTTACGTCGAGGCGTGTCCGGCAGAAGTGCCTGCCCGTGCGCCTGTCCTCGAGCTGCGCGATCTGGTGGCGATCCCGGTGCAGGAGCTCGGCGATACTGCGAAGCACGTGCGCCCGCTCCGCCACGGTGGTCCGTCGCCACACGTCCTTGTGTGCCTTTATGCGGTTTCTCGGGTTCGGATGTCTCTGCCTTAATACGTCGCTCCCCTTCCCTACGGCCGGAATTATGCATTACCTAACGACTCCAAGCGAAGCGTCGAGATACGGCCCTTGGAGGGCTGCTATTAGGAACACGTCGATCCGTCGGGGGTAAGCAGCGACGCCTCGGTGATGTAGGAGTGATGTGAAGTGGCTGTCGGCAGTGGTCTACAGGCCCCACGCTTCACGCACTTTCGGCTTACATACGCCGATTGGAGAGAGCCGACGAGCGGACTCGAACCGCTGACCTGCTCATTGCGAGTGATCGGTCAATGCTTGCTGAGGGTTGGAGAGGTTTGCAAATCCCGCATAGGTAAAGGGCTCTGTGTTCTCCCCGTTGCCCACTATTGCAGGGTATTGCGTCCGGGTTAGGGTCAAACTAGGGTCAAGCATCCTCGACGTATACTCGTACCGCACACCTCGATAGGCGCCAGGTCGCTAACGGGATTGACGAGGCGTTGGGCTAGCGATGCCGCTTACCGGCGAGTACAAAGCCTTGCAGGAAACGTGCGTAGTCCGATCCTGGTCTACCGTGGCAGTGAAGCATTCACGCTCCCGCATATCGACTCAACACCACAACATGTAGGAGTCGGTCACCGTGAGTGAATACGTGAAGGATCGACCCTTGCGGCTTTGAGGCAGCATTCTATTCACGATGCTATATGGAGATTTTTGAGAACACCCCTTCTAGGACGTACGGTGAATTAGGGACGGCGCGTCGGCTTCGGGGACGTTTGGGGCGCCTTCGAAGGGGATAGGGAGCATCGCTGGGCCCGGTGATGCTCCCGTTGCTCCTGACGGGTTAGCGCCGTAGGCGCCGGCCGAGGCGCAGCACGGCGAGCCCCGCCAGGGAGACGCCGACGGCGAGCGCGGCGGCGGTGAAGAGGCGTACGCTCCTGACCCATCCCCGGTAGGCTTCGCCGTCGTTGAGGTGCGGGAACGGCTTGTCCGGAACCTCGACGCCGAGGAAGTCGCACAAAGGGCCCCACCCTTGCTTGACCTCGTAGACCAGGAGCCTCCCCGGCGGGACGCGCCGCTTGACCTCTTCGTTGTGCCGCTCGAAGGCCCCGATGGCGTGCCCCCGGTCCCCGAACCTCCCGTCGAAGTCCCCCTCCCACACCAGCTCGGAGACGAACCGGCTGGCGCGGATGAGCCGCCTGGCCCTGGGCGTGACCAGGCCGGCCAGGCGGAAGGCCACCGAGTGGTAAGCCCCCGAGGTCCTGTAGATCGTGTCGCGGGCGCTCTCGTACCACCTCTGGGGGTCGCGGACCGTGAGGATGACCTTCGCGTCGGGGTTCCTCTCCAGCAGCTCGCCGTAGAACGTGCACCCCGGCCAGTCCACGGTGGCCCGGTAGTCGCCGAGCACCCGCTCCCAGTCGACCGGATCCCCCCGCATGGCGGCCCGCCATTGCCCCATGTGCTCGGGGTTCCTGAACAGCTCCTTCGTGTGGTAGCAGGGCCCGAAGCCCAGCTCCTCGAGGGCGGCCTTCATGGACATCGTCCCGGTCCGCCCGAAGCTCGCTCCTATCACCTCTAGGTTAATGCCCGCTCCTTGGTAATCTGGCATCTGTCGGGGCTTCCGCCACAGAGTAGCCTCCGTCGCCGAGAGGACGGTTCTCGGAAGCCCCCGGCGGTATACGGACTTCCGAGAACCCACATTCCCCGAAGGTGGGTGAATAGAGGGCGGAAACGCCCCCCGGCCCTCGGCCCCTAGCGCCAGTCTCCCTAGCCTTCGGCTCCGGCGGCCACCAGCGCCTCGCCGCGTCTCTCGTACTCGTCGATCCGGAAGATGACGCCGTTGTGCAGAGTGAAGACCTGGAAGATCTGGCCTCCGAGTGGGACTCCCCCTACTTCCTGGAGCTGGGTGCTGCGTACCCCTAGTACCACCTTCTCCTCGGCGGCCACCAGCTCCAGCGCCTCGACACCGTACTCTTCCCTTTGCTGCTCGCGTAGCAGCTTCATCGCCTCGTCGCGGTCTACGCAGACGAAGTCCTCACGGATCCCCTGCCAGAAGACCTCCGGCGCCATCCGGCGCTCCATGGCGTCGAGATCGTCGCGGCGCAGGGCGTCAAGCCAGTCGGCGAGGATGACCTTGAGGTTGTCCTCGGGTGTGCTCATGGCTCCTCCTCTCGTGCGTGTAGTCGCGGCAACGGGTGTCTCATGATAGCGGGCGGCGCAGACGACCCAACGAGGTACTTCCGCGTGCAGGGGTGTTCGTGGACTTCCGAGAACCCTAGACTTCTAGGACGTTGGGTGAATAGCGCGATGGTTAGCCCCTGGGCGGTGCGACCATCACCAGCACGCCCGCCAAGCAGATCGCCGCTCCGAGCAGGTCCCACCGGTCCGGCCTGAACCCGTCCACCACGACGCCCCACAACAGCGCCAGGGCGATAAAGACTCCACCGTACGCGGCGTAGACCCGCCCGAACTCGGGGATAGGCTGCAGGGCGGCCACCACCCCGTAGCCGGCGAGTACCAGCGCCCACGCCAATGGCTTGTGGTCGCGCATCCAGCCCCACACCAGGTAGCCGCCTCCTATCTCGCACAAGCCCGCAAGCACGAACAACGCGCCGATGACGAGCAGCCGACCCATCCGGCACCTCCCGTTAGACTGCGTAGCATCGAGGCTAGTAGTGTAGCCATCCCCGTCGAGAGGAGGTCGAGGAGCGTGTCGGAGGAGAACAAGGGGATGGTGCGCCGCATAGTCGAGGGCATCAACGCGGGCGACGAGGAAGCGGCGGTGGAGGCGCTGTTCGCCCCGGTTTCGCCAGCAGCGCGGCGGGTCAGGCGGCTGTTCGGCGAGTTCCGCGCCGCCTTCCCCGACTGGCGCGAGGAGGTAGTGGAGCTGGTGGCGGAGAGAGACACGGTTGCCGGGCGCTTCCGCTGCTCGGGCACCCACCTGGGCGAGTTCCTGGGCGAGGCCCCAACGGGTAAGCGCATGGAGGTGGAGGAGGTCTTCTTCGTGCGGTCGGAGGACGGGAAGTTCGTGGATTTCTGGGGCCTGGAGGACAGCATGGGCAGGATGCGGCAGCTGGGCGTGTTGCCATCGAAACGTTGAACTTCCGAGAACGCGTCTTTCGAGACTGTCCGAGAAGTCTCATGGGCGAGCCAATCTCCTTACCATCTGGCGGCTCATAGCCATAGACCAGGTTGGCCTGCGCGAGGTCCGCGGCGGACCACAACCCTCCTATCGTGATGATCCCTCGGGTGGCATGGGACAGGGCAATCAGCAACCCCTCAGAACTTGGCCTAACCTCGATTGGCTCGGTAACGGCAAGCTCATATTGAGCCCCGGCTAGCGGGTAATAAACCAAGCCCGTGTGTCTTCGGAGCCCCGACTACCAAGGCTATTGCTGCTCCCAGAAACCACGAATTCAAAGGAGAACCTTACGCTAGCGTCTCACAGCGGCGCGTGGTTAGGCCCCGCGATGCGGAGAGGCGGGAGAGGCCACGTTCCCCCGCCCCCCGCTTCGGGGTAGGCATCCTCGGAGCTTGCGAGGTTAGGGCCCTAGCGGCCCCGCGTCGCGCCATTGCTGGCTAAGCCTGTCCTTACCGTACGATTTTCTCAGGACCATCCGTTCCTCCCCACGCCGACTTCGCCCAGCACTTCCGCGACTTCGACAGGCGCGCCCTCGTCCTGAGGCGCCAATGGCGAGAGGGGGCTTTCGGCCGGTTCCTCCTCTTCTCGACATCCTGGGCGGGCTACAGATCGGTAATTACGTTGATCACAACGGCGACCAGGACGGTACTGTAGGCGAACGAGAGGATGGAGTGCCCGAGGACCACCCCGCGGCCGGCTCTGCCGATCACCTTCACGTCGGAGGCGGCGAAGCTCGTGCCGACGGTGAAGGAGAAGTAGGCGAAGTCGAGCATCCCCGGTTCCTTGCCGCCGGGAAACCCAAGGCCGCCGGGGTGCTCCTCGTCCCAGTAGTACACGTAGGCGTAGTAGAGCGTGTAGGCGGTGTTCAGCACCGCCCAGGCTGCGACCACGCCCAGGGCGTTCAAGGCGATCAGCGACGCGCTCGCCAAGCCACCGTCGCGTACCTGAGGCAGCAGAAGAACGACCGCAGCCCCGAGGCCCACCTGGCTCACGATGACGATGAAGTGCAGGCCGCCCGTGCGCCCGACCTGGAAAAGCGCCATCGCCATGCTCGGGAGCCATCCCCCCTTCGCCTTGCGTTGGACGCGCGCCCATCGCCGGGTCTGCCTGGGCGAGGAACGGAGGATCAGAAACCAGGTCAGCGTAAGATAGGTGAGGGCCCAGACGTCCCAGTACACCGACACGTAGACTTCAACGCCGGTCCCCGCCGGCAACGCGAACATGCTGGCCGAGGCCGTCAGGACCGCTGTCAAAGTACGCCCGACCTCGCTCAGCGGGCTCATCCGGCGCGCAAACCGAGACAACCTTCGCGCCGGGAGGGCGCGACCGGCCGCTCCGTCTGACTCTTCGGTGCTTCGCATCTTTCCTCCCTCCGGCGAACCTCGTCGTGACGTTCATGCCTCCCCGGAGAGCACCTTGACGTTGAGCATCATCCCTGCGTTCTCGTGCTCGAGTATGTGGCAGTGGAACATGTAGAGCTGATCGCCGTCGAAGACGTGGGAGAAGTCTATGGCCCACCTCACGGTCTCCCCCGGCCAGACGAGTACGGTATCCTTGTAGCCTAAATCCGTCACCGTTCTACCGTAGTCGTCCACCGCGAGGCGCGACACCTGCCTCGGGCTGCCCTCCCTCCCAAGCACGAGGAACCGGAAACCGTGCAGGTGCATGGGGTGGGGCATGCTGCGCTCGTCGTTGCGGATGTTCCAGATCTCCTTCGCGTCCCTTCGCGCCACGATGGGGTACTCGTCCATTTCGTGGCTCATGCCGTTGATGAGCCACCCGTTCGCTCCTCCTTCGGGCGCCAAGGAGAGCGTTACGTGCCGAGTGGATGCCCCGGTAAAGTCTGGCTGCGGATACTCGGAGAGGGTTTCGGGTACGCGCCCAGCGTAGTCCGTGCGTTCGTCCACCACGAGCCTCAGCACGTAAAATCCTTGCCCATCGGGGAGCCGAGCTGGGCCCATATGATGGTCCATATGGTGGCCCATGTCCCCATGGCCCATGTGACCGGCCATCTCCATGTCGTGCTCGTTATGCATGGGGTCGAAGGGTAGGCTCCTCAGAACGACCTCCTCCCCCACCTCGAGACTCGTCAGGTCCACGAGCACGTCCATCCGCTCGGCAGGCGAGAGGAAGACTTCCCTCGCCTGGCGTGGCTTCTCGAGGAGGTTGCCGTCCGTGGCAATAACGTGGTAGGGCAGGAGCTCGTCTTCGCCGACCTTCGAGAAGGCCAACCGCAGGTTGCGGGCGTTGGATCCGTTGAGGATCCTGAGGCGGTAGATCCTGGGTCGAACCTTCAGGTAGGGGTTTGGCGTCAGGTTCGCCAGGACGACGTCCCCCTCGTAGCCCATCTCTTCGTCCATCGGCTCCGGCGCGTAGACGAAGTTCCCGCTCTCGTTGAGCATCTTGTCCTGGATCAGCAGCGGTACGTCCGTCTGGCCCAACTCGAGGTCCAGCGCCTCGGAGAGCCTGCGTTCGTCCTCGTCCTCGACGATGAAGAAGCCGGCGAGCCCCGAGTAGGTCTGGCGAGCGCTGGTACCGTGGGCGTGCGGGTGGTACCAGTAGGTCCCGCCCCGGTTCTCGACCGCGTAGGAGTAGCGGTAGTTGGCGCTGGAGCCCACCGGCAGCAGGGGATGGCCGTCCATCCGCCACTCGACGTGGAGCCCGTGCCAATGGACCGTGGTCTCCTCGTCAAGTTCGTTGGCGAGTTCGGCGGAGAAACGTGCCCCGGACCGCACCCTGATGGTCGGGTTCACGTAGATCTTCCCGTCCCGCTCGACGCGGTAAGCCGAGATCTCGCTCCTCTTTCCCGACAGGATCTCGACGCTCCCCTTGCGGGCCGCGATCCTCACGGGCACGTCCGAGGCATCCAGAATCCCCATGATCCCGTCCTCGCCGGGCAACCTCAAGCGGTTTGTGAAGTTCTCGAGGTTCCTCGGGTCAACCGTCGAGTAGGTCGTCTGCGTCATCTCCATCCTTAAAACCTCCGCCTTACCGTTTTCCGCGGCCTTCGGTATCTTTGCTCCACAACTCTATCTCTAGCTGGCGGTCTCATGCCGCCGAGAACAACCTCACGGCGACGATCCCGGCCACGATTAGCGCGATAGGGACGAGCCTGCCCGGGCTTGCCGAGTCCCCCGCTAGGATGATCCCACCTATGTCCGTGAAGACGGCGTAGGCGGTGTCTACGGGCAAGGTCGTCAAGGCGTGCGTCAGAAGATATATCGAGCCGGCGTCCAACACGAAGCATAGCGCGGTCTGCAAGGGCCTCGTGAAACCCTCTGTGGGCTCGATGCTCAAGTCGAAGGCCACCTCCACCAATCCCGCGGCAAGCAAGAACAACCAGGCCAACTTCGTCGGCCTCGCCTTTCTCTCATGCGAAACTTGCAGAGCCTCGGCACTTGCCTTCGGCACGGCGTTACGTCCTCTCGGGCGGGGCGCTCGACCGATGCCTGAGGTCGAGGTAGCCTATTGTCAGCGTCGTGATGATCGGCATTACGACGTACGACGGGACGACGGTTGCTAAGTGAGCGCCGATGTCGGGGACCATCTCCGGCATCACGAGGGAGTGCGCGAGGTCGAGGGCGACCATGATGACCACCCAGCTCAGCCCTACCAAAAGCCCTTCTCCGAACGAACCCTTCCCCACTTTGCGCAGGTAGAGGACGGTGAAACCGAGGACGAGCATGGCCAAGGCGATCATCTGCATAGACACGAACAGGGCCGAACCGACGATCCTGGCCGGCAACAGTTGCGCCGAAGCCACGGTCAGGCTGACCCACACGAACCAGATCGCTATCCCGTAAAGCAGGGCGCGTTTTGGCATTTGCATGTCTGATCACCTCCGTTTAGTTATTACGGGTATCTACAACTGCAAATCTTCTCCCTGTAGCCGCGGTACTCGACTATCCCATGGGCAGGACGAGGATGCCGACAGCACGAAGGACGTCGAAGACGGCGCACCACTCCGCGAACGACCGCGACACGACCTTGTCGGCCCGGAAGTGTGCGAAGTCCCAGGCGCCGTGGCCGAACCAGCCGGCCGCCACGATGTAGCGGCCGAGGTCCGGGTCCACCGACACCGCCGCCAGCGCGATCGCGGTGAAGCCGACCATTCCAGCCGCCTCGACCACGAGCGCCCCTCGCCGCAGCTGCCCACGAATGGCGCCCCAAAGCACGAGCACGAGAGCCGCGGCGACCAGCACCACTGTCGGGTGGACCCAGTCCTGCAACCTCAGGGCGGCGAACGCCGCGACGATGCCGACCGCCAAGAGCCATGTGGTCTGGCGGCGTTGTAGTACGGCAGCGGCCAGATAGGCGAGCGCCAGCATGGGAAGGACGTCAGCGAGGCTCTCCACGGTACTACCGCCCACGGTCAGGGCAGCGAGTGCGAGAGCGAGCCACGTGGGCCAACGGTGCTTGATCGCCGCAGCCCAGCTACCGCGTCCCGGCGCCTTGTGAGCGTGTGGCGAGTCGTCGACGGTGGCGGAGTAGCACGTCCGATCCGCGAAGCCCTTCTTGTAGGTCACGATCTTTGCTCCAACTCTTCGCTGGTTGTTGGTGATGAACATATAGTTCGGTTGGACGGAGAGGTGTCGGTCGAAAGGTGGAACGGAGGGTGGAAATTCGTTCCCGCACTGGGACGCCGCCACGAGGAAACGTCGCTTGGCCCCGATCCCCCTCCGTAGTAAGCTAGTGTTCAGGGAGACTCGAGCCGGAGCCGTCGCCGTGCCCCAAGCGCTCATAACGACCAAGCTGCGCGTGCCGCGGAAGCGCCCGAACCTAGTGGAGCGCTCGCGCCTGCGCGATGCCTTATCCGCGGGTGAGGAACGCGCCCTGACGCTCGTCTCCGCCCCGGCGGGCTTCGGCAAGTCCACATTGCTGGCCGCATGGTTGGATGACCGTTCGGGTAACGGGGGGCCCGTTGCCTGGCTCTCCCTGGACGAGACGGACAACGACCCGGCGCGTTTCTTGACCTACCTGATGAGCGCGCTACAGACTGTTGAGGAAGGGATCGGCGAGGGGGTCCTGACCTCGCTGCGCTCGCCGCAGCTCCCGCCGGTCGAGGCGGTGGTGGGCGCCCTGGTCAACGAGCTGGCCCGTGTCGAGCGCACGATTTCCATAGTCCTAGACGATTACCACCTGATCGACTCGGAGACCGTCCACGAGGCCGTCTCCTTCCTGATCGAGCACCTGCCGAAGAACGTACATCTCATCATCTCCGGCCGCACGGACCCTCCCCTGCCTCTGCCGAAGCTGCGCGTGAGGAACCAGATGACCGAGATCAGGGCTGCCGACCTGCGCTTCACCCCCGAGGAGGCGAGCTCCTTCCTGCGCAACGTGATGGGATTGACCTTATCGGCAGAGGAACTCACCGCGCTAGAAGGGATCACGGAGGGATGGGTCGCGGCCCTCCAGCTCGCCGCGCTCTCGATGCGCGACCACGGGGACGCCTCCGGCTTCGTCGAGACCTTCTCCGGGAGCAACCGCCACGTGCTGGACTTCCTGGCCGAGGAGGTACTCGGACGCCAGCCCGAACTCGTGAGGGGGTTCCTGCTCCAGACCTCCGTGCTGGATCGCATGAACGGTCCGCTGTGCGATGCCGTCACGAGCCGCGCGGACGGGCAAGCGATGTTGGAAAGGCTGGACAGGGAGAACCTCTTCGTCATCCCGTTGGACGACGAGCGGCGCTGGTACCGTTACCACCACCTCTTCGCCGAGTTCCTGCGAAGCCGCCTCGGGCGGGAAAATCCCGGGCTCGTGGGCGAGCTGCACCTCCGCGCCTGTGATTGGCACGAAGACAACGGGTTAGTCGCCGAGGCGATAAGTCACGCGTTCTCTGCCCCGGACCACGAGCGCGCGGCGCGGCTGGTGGAGTTGGGGATCAAGGATACCTGGAAGCGTGGCGAGTTTCCTACCGTGCTCCGTTGGTTAGAGTCTTTGCCGACCGGAGCGAAGCGCCGCCGGCCTCGGCTGTTCCCCGCGCACGCGCTGGCCCTCACGATCACCGGCCGACCAGACGACGTCGAACCCCTCTTGGAGGAAGCCGAGCAGGCGGCAGAGAGTACCGGGGAGGACCGCCGGTTCCTGCTGGGGTTCGCCTCGGCTGTCCGGTCCTGGCGGGCCCGACTCCACGGAGACGCGCGCGAGGCCGTCGAACTCGCCCGGCGGGCCCTCTCGCTCCTGCCCGACGAAGATTTACCCCAGCGCAACCTCGCCGCCGTCTGCCTGGGCGACGCGCTCAGGACCACGGGGGACCTGGCTGCGGCGAGCGAGGCATTCGCGGAGGCCGCCGAAATCGGGCGAGCCGCGGGCCACGTCTACGGAACGCTTACGGCGATGGTTTGGCAGGCGCGGGTGCAAGCGGAGCGAGGACGCTTGCGCGCAGCTGATGATGGCCTCCGTCGGGCGGCGCGGTTCGTGGCGGAGGAAGGGGCCGAACTGCTGCCCGCAGCAGGCCTCGCCCGCATAGGCATGGGCGCCCTCCTCTACGAACGGAACGACCTCGACGGGGCGGACCGTGAGCTGCAGAGTGGCATGGAACTAGCAGAACAGGCACGGGAGACCAGCAACCTGGTGTGGGGGTACAACACGCTCTCGAAGGCGAAACGGGCGCGGGGGGACGAGGAGGGGGCCCTCGAGATAGCCCGCGAAGCGGAGCGGGTCGCGTGCGCCTCCGGCGCGGACTTGGAGATCGCCGTTGCGTCGGCCCAGATGGCGCGGCTGAGCCTGGCGCGCGGGGAACTGCCTGAGGCGGCCAACTTCGAGCGGGAGCGCGCCAAGATCGCGAACCATGCCGAGGAAGGTGTCACGAGCGCCGTGCGGACGTTAGACTGGACAACCTCGGCGAGGGTGCTCCATGCGCAGGGCCACCACGACGAGGCGCTGCGACTGCTGGAGGAACTGGAAGAGACCGCGGATGCGGCGGGGCGAACCGGCGACCTCATAAAGGTCGTGGCGTTGCAGGCTTTGGCGCTGTGGGCCGGCAACAAGAAGGAGCGGGCCGTGAGCACCCTGACGCGAGCACTTACTCTGGCAGAACCAGAGGACTATGTCCGCACCTTCGTGGACGAGGGAGCTGCGATGGGTAACCTCCTGTCGGCGACGCTCGAGGCCCGCCAGAGGGGTCGCCTCGACGCCGCTAGTCGCGTCCCGGCGCGCTACCTCGCGAAGCTCCTGGCGGCCGCCGCGCAAGACGCCGCGGCGCCAGGAGGGGAGGAAGGACTTCCCGATCCATTGAGCGAGCGGGAGCTGGAGGTGCTCGCGCTCATCGCCTCCGGCGAGTCCAATCAGGAGATCGCCGGCAAGCTCTTCGTCTCGACGAGCACCGTCAAGACCCACATCAACCGCCTCTACCGCAAGCTGGGGGCGCGCAGCCGCACCCAGGCGGTGGCCCGCGCCAGAGAGATAAACCTCCTCTAGCCTGGCCACGTAGGCTCGAACGCTCTAGACCGTCCGGGCGATAGATCTCCACCCACCATTCCATCTTTCGGCCGACGCCACTCCGCCCGGCTTCCCGATACAACGACAGTGATTTGTGAGAACCCCTAGAGGGTCACAACGACCGCTCTGTGGAATATGACACGCCAAGGAGCTGAAACCCGCTTGCCAGGGAGGCTACAGGATGGAAAGCTGGAACGTAGATCACACGGTGTTGCGGCGGCGCCAACAGGAGCTGCTGCGGGAAGCGGAGAACCGGCGTCTCGTCCGTGCCCTGCGTGAAAGCCGGAAAGCGGACCACGAGGACAGGACGGGCCGGAAGATTTTGCGTTTCGCAGTGATCCTCGCTCGCGTTCTCCAGAAGGCGTGAACGAGGGCCCGCGAACCCCGAGACGGTTCTTCCCTTTCGGCGGGACGGAGGAGGGACGGAGATCTTGCGTGTCCGGCGCGCGAAGATCGTCCCGGCGCGCCTCGAAGCGTACCGACGATTCGAGCGAGAGTGGTGCCTGCCCATGCTCCGGAAACAACCCGGGCTTCTCGGGGTGCTGTTCTTGCGGGACGCGGAGAACCGAGCGGTCTCGATCACCATCTGGGAAGACTGGGGAACGGTGGAGGCGCTGGAGAGCTCGCCATCGTACCGGAAAACGACCCACGAGCTTACCAAGAGCGGACTGCTGGCCGGCGATCATCAGTCGGTGGAGGTCTTGGAGGTCGAGGGTGGCTCCGTCCGGAGGCGCTGGTGGGGGCGCTAGACCGCACGAGGCGGACCGGTTCTTCGGGGCCGCCAGCGGCGGGTTTCCGCAACCGACGGACCAGCAAGTAGCAGCCGCCGCACCCGCTCCCGATCACGGCGGCCGATGAACAGCGCCACCCCGCTGGGGTTCTTGACCACTGCAAGTTGTCGGGTTGAGATCCGCGACGTCCAAACACCTGGGAACGAAGCCCTCGCTCAGAGAGCACAGACGAAAGGGGTTGCGCCATGACGAATAGGAAACGTCAGACGTTGGAAGTCCGTAACGGTACCGTGAAAGCACGACGGCGTGTTGCCCGGTACGAAGGAAAGCCGGAAGGAGAGGTTGTTGTGGGACACTTGGATGGCAGGGCCGCCCTCATCACGGGTGCGGGCCGTTGTGGCCATTCTCGTCCCGGTCAACGACGGACATCGCGTCCATGTCCGCAAGCTCGAGTTCGCGATCGAAGGGCCCCGGACGCGGCGGCCGAACCTCGCGTATTTCTCGAAGCCTTGTTCAGCTCCTAGGTCGAATCTCCCCATCCGGATGTCTACAGTCGGCTGTTGGTGACCTAAGGGCGCTAACCTACCAGCCACCTCGTTACGACGTCCGGGGGCAGGGGTTCGGAGAAGTAGAAGCCCTGGGCCAGGTCGCAGCCCATTTCCCTGAGCAATGCCGCCTGCCCCCACCCCTCCACCCCCTCAGCGATCACCTTCATCCCCAAGGTGTGTGCGAGGTCTATCACCATGCGCACGATCGCCGTGTCCTCCGCTTCTTCCCCGAGGCCCGCGAGGAACGTCCTGTCTATCTTGAGGACGCTGGCGGGCAAGCGCTTGAGGTACGAGAGCGAGGAGTAGCCAGTCCCGAAGTCGTCGATGGAGAGCCCTACGCCCAAAGCCTTCAGGCGGTCGAGAACGGCGGACTCGGCATCCAGAGCCTGAATGTAGGCGGTCTCGGTGACATCGAGGCTTAGGCGACGGGCATCGAAACCCGTCTCGCGCAGCGCATTCTCGACGGTCACAGCCAAGTCCGGGCGACTGACCTGCAGGGCAGAGAGGTTCACAGAGACCACCAATGGAGGGATCCGGGGGTCATCTTGCCACCCCATTGCCTGGCGGCAGGCCTCTACGAGAACGTGATCGCCTAAGGCGATCACGAGACCGCTCTCCTCGGCCACCGGCACGAACTCCGAAGGGACGAGCAGGCCGCGCTCGGGGTGCTCCCACCTTACCAGCGCCTCCACCCCCCATACCTCGTCCGTCCGCAGGTCCACCATGGGCTGGTAGTAGAGCACGAACTCCTTGGCGCCTACGGCCCGCCTCAGATCGTTCTCGATATCCAGGCGGTTCTTGACCCGCTTGTGCATCGCGGGGTCGAACACCATATAAGGGGCGTTGTCCTCCTTGGCCCGGTACATCGCAGTGTCTGCGTCCCTAAGTAGATCCTCCGGGCTCTTGGTCCGGGCGTTGCCTATGCCGATGCCAATGCTGGCCGAGGCGAACAGGCTCCTTCCCTCCAGCGCGAATGGTCTACCGAGTTCTTCGGTGATCCTCTCGGCCACCCGCACGGCGTCCTCGGGAGCGTCGACGTCCTCGATCAGCACGACGAACTCATCGCCGCCGAAGCGGGCCAGGGCGTCTTCCGGACGTAAGGAGCGCCTGAGGCGTTGGCCGACGACCGTGAGTAGCAGGTCCCCCGCTTCGTGACCGAGGGAGTCGTTGATGACCTTGAAGCCGTCGAGGTCCATAAAGAGGACCGCAACCTTCCGGCCCTCCCTGCGCCTGGTGCGCTCGAGGGCGTGACGGAGGCGGTCGAGGAGGCGCTTGCGGTTGGGCAGCCCGGTTAGCGCGTCGTGCAGGGCGTGGCGTTCTAATCGCTTCTCCGTGCGCTTGCGCCCCGTTATGTCCTGCGCCTGGGCTATGGAGTAAAGCGGCTCGCCGGAGGGCCCCCGCAACATCGACACCGTCAGATGCACCCAAATCTCCGAGCCGTCCTTCCTCACGTAGCGCTTCTCCATCGAGAAGCTGCGGTCCTCCCCAGCCAATACCCCCCGTCCCAACCCGAGGACCTCCCTAAGGTCGTCGGGGTGCGTGATGTCCCGGAAGGTCATGCCGAGAAGTTCGCCCTCGGCGTAGCCCACCATCCCGCAAAAGGCCCGGTTCACCCGCAGGTAGCGCCCGTCAGGGCTCGAAAGAGCCATCCCGATCCCCGCGTCCTCGAAGGCACTCCTGAACCGCTGCTCGCTCTCAGCGAGCCTCTCCTCCGCCTCTTTGCGCTCGGTGACGTCGAGGATGACGCCTTGCCAGAACTTGGGGTTGCCGGCTTCGTCCTCCAGCACCACCGCCTCCTCGCGCACCCAGACCACGGAGCCGTCTTTGGCGAGGAGCCGGTATTCCTCCGAGAAGCGCTCCTCGGCACCCGCCTCAAAGCGCTCGTCGGCTGCCAAGACCCTCTCCTTGTCGTCCGGGTGGAGGCGCTCTGGCCACAGGCGCCTTCCCACCCACTCCTCGGAGGTGTAGCCGAGCATCTCTTCTATCTGCGGGCTGGTGTATAGGGACACGTCGGAGCCGTCGGCCCTGTCTATGTAGGTGACCGCCGGGATCTGCTCCACCAGCGTGCGGAACCTTTCCTCAGCGTCTCTGAGCGCGTCCTCCGAGTTCTTCCGATCCGTTATGTCCATCTGTACTCCGAGCCAGTACAGGGGCTCTCCGGCATCGTCCCGCACAAGGGTCGCTTCGTCCCGCACCCATACCAGCCGCCCGTCCGTGGTAACCATCCGGTACTCCATTGCGAAGGGCTCGCCCGTCCTGTCGGTGCGGTCGTCTTCGGCCAGCACCCCTTCAAGGTCCTCCGGGTGGATCAAACTGTCCCAGAATCCTGGGGCCTCCACGAAGCTGTCCGCCGGGTAGCCTAGGAGGTTCTCCACCTGCGGGCTCATGTAGGTCGTGTCGTACGCGGCGGATTCTCCCTCCCTCGGCCTCTGGATGTAGATGACCGCCGGCACCCGCTCCACGAGGGCGCGGTACCGTTCCTCGCTCTCCTTCAGCGCCTCCTCGATCTCGACCAGTTTCGTGACGTCGTAGATCACGCCTTCCAGGGCGATTACTTCTCCATCCTCGTCGTAGACGCCCTGGCCACTGTCACGTACGTAGCTTATCCTGCCGTCCCTGCGACGGATGGCGTACCTCAGCTCGAAGCTGTTGCGCTCGACCAGTGCCTCCTGGGTCTCCTCTCGAACCCTACCCTTGTCTTCCTCGACGATAATGTCCTGGTACCTGATCCCGCCTCCGGCGAGGAGCCTCTCTGGTGGGTAGCCGGTCAGCTCCAGGGCGAGGTCGCTTGCGTAGTCGTGGGGGTAGCCGGGCTCATTCGAGCGTCGGTAAACGAAGGCGTGTGCGTTGGAGACCACACTGGAGAAGCGCCGCTCGCTCTCGGCGAGGCGCACCGCAGCCTCCTTGCGCTCGGTGACATCCCGAGTATGGACCACGACGCCTCTCACCACCGGGTCGTCGAGCAGGTAGGCGCCCGTGCTCTCCACCCAGCGCCACGAGCCGTCCCTGTGGCGAAAGCGGTGCTCGCCCTTGTTCGTGGCGACACCCCTGGCAGAGAAGGCCCTCTCGACCTCCTCCAAGACGAGGGGCAGATCGTCCGGGTGGACGTAATCGTGCACGTTCATCGTTCCGACCGCCTCGTCAGGATCGTAGCCGAGCATCCGCTCGAAGGCGGGGCTCGCGTACGTCAGGGTACCGTAGGGGTCGACTATGATTACGATCTCCGAAGAGTTCTCTATGACCGAGCGCAGCCACCGGTCACCTTCTGGAGGACTAGTTGCATGTGCGCTATCGTCGGCCCTCATGGCGCCGACGTTCGGAACCCCATCTCTCCTAGATGCCGAGCCTTCCATATTCCGGTGCCCTACTCTCATGATGCCAAAGGTCGATGGTACCTTAGACCGGTATGATAGCCGCTCGGTTACGCCAAGGACATTCTTCTCGGGCGTGATCAGGGGCATCTGAACAGCCCCATTCCGTCACCGTACTCGACCCGGAGCACCCCCAGCGCCAACTCGTTGTCCACTCCTCTCACTCGCTCCGAAGCAGGTCCTCGGGGCTTCGTAACCATCGTCCAACCCTCTCGACGGACCATTGCCAGCGGGCTCAAGCGCAACTGGTCGCCACCACTAGCAACCCCCAACCTGTGAAACGTTACTCGGCGACCGAGAGTCAAATAGGTGGTTAAGAATGAAGCCGGTGTGCCAGGTTGGGCCTAACGCGGCTTCGCGTAAGGGGTGAGCGAGCATGAGGGAAGCCGAGCGGACGATCGAAGTCTACCTCGAGAAGCTACGCAACATGCGGGTGCTCTTGGAAGAGTCGCGCGTTCTCGCGCGAGACCTCCCGTACCATCGCCGAGCGAGGTTGGAAGCCGTGATCGGTCATGCGCTGGACGAGGTGGATCGTCAGCTAGAAGACCTGCGAAGGGACCAGACCTGACCCCTAGCGCCCGCAGTGGGCTAGCGCTGGGATAGTATCGATTTGGGGGACCGGCATCCCACGTACGGCGTACGGAGACCGGGACCGGTGGATGGGGTTCTGGACGAGTACCGGCTACGCCCTGTCGTCTCCCAGACCGGATTCCGCGGCGCGTAGGACCGCTTGCGCCCTGTCCCTCACCTGCAACTTTGAGAGGATGTTGGAGACGTGGTTCCTCACCGACTTGAGGCCTCCCATAAGCACAGGCACGACTAAGTAGGTCGGTGTCAGCTAACCGAGCCGCTTCGGCCTGTCCGTGCGGACCTCGCACTCGGCCTTGAGGATCTCGAGCGCCATCTCCTTATCCCCCTCCTCCCCTTCGCTGCGCAGGAGGTCCACGCCCTCGGGGTCGTCCTCGCCAGTCCTCTCAAGGCAGCCCTCCACGATCCCCTCGACGTGGGCGGGGTCGGGGGTCAGGCTGAGGTAGAAGACCTCGCCGTCGTAGTCCAGCGCCTCCCTACCGTCGGGGCCCGTCAAGGCCTCCCCCGAGACAAGGTTCCGATCCCGCCCGGGGCCCGACTCCGGTTGGCATCAACAGGGGCTTCCGCGGGCATCGAGCGCCCATACTTACGTAACGTTTATCCTGCAAAATCGATGAAAAAGGAGAGCCGATGAGCGGACTCGAACCGCTGACCTGCTCATTACGAGTGATCGGTCAAGCGGTGCAGGGGAGTGCACTGGGTTGCGAATCCCGCATATCTAAGCCGATTTTCTTTCTCTGCCTTGCCCCGTGCTGCACCGTATTGCGCTCGCGGCGGTGTCAGAGTGGTGTCAACATCACCCTAGTATCCGCGTAGCACAGTTGTTCACGTCTAGCTCTGTTCATGCCAAACTGGGCAAGCTTTTCCCAATGCCATTGACCGGTAACCTCAGCCCACCGCGCTCTTTGCCCTTCCTAGCGGTGGTTCGTTGTTAACGGACATAGAGGTAGAATACCCTTCCCGA
Source organism: uncultured Rubrobacteraceae bacterium (assembly GCA_963800975.1). Lineage (GTDB taxonomy): Bacteria > Actinomycetota > Rubrobacteria > Rubrobacterales > Rubrobacteraceae > JALYGY01. The sequence goes on from CAWDDB010000014.1 coordinate 87,595, forward strand.
GAACACCCGACCAAGCAGCGCTGTTAGCTCCAATGGCGGGGGCATTCCGGAGAACGCCCTCCAGTAGCGCCATAGCGTTTTATGAGGCTCCAGCCATCCCTTTACCGCTCTGAGCGCCTCCGGCCAGGACACCGGGTGTCCAGCTAAGGCGTCGCGGTCTCCCCACCCCGCGGGGCCTAACGGTTAGCTTCCCCGTCCGGCATCTCGGTAGGAACCTCCTCGCTCGACACCTCGCGCGAGACGTCTCCCACGGTCTCCTCGTACAGGCGCTTGGCCTCCTCCTCTTCCTCCAGCCGCTCCCGCTGTGCCCTCGCCTCGTAGTCGCCGCGGAAGCCGTCCGGCCCGCTCAGGTAGGGGCGCAGGAGGTCTATGGGAACGGGAAGGATGATGGTCGAGTTCTGGTTGACGGCGATCTCGCCCATGGTCTGGAAGAGCCTGAGCTGCAGCGCCTGCGGGCTCTCCAGCCTGTCCGCCGCCTGCCTCAGACGCTGGGAGGCCTGGTACTCGCCCTCGGCCGCGATGATCTTGGCGCGCCTCTCGCGCTCGCTCTCGGCCTGGCGGGCCATCGCCCGCTGCATGTTCTGCGGGATCTCGACGTCCTTGACCTCCACGACGCTAACCTTGATGCCCCATGGCTCGGTCTGCTCGTCTATTATCTTCTGGAGCTCCTCGTTTATGGTCTCGCGGTTTGTGAGGAGGTCGTCGAGGTCCCTCTGGCCCAGGACGCTCCTCAACGTGGTCTGGGAGATCTGGCTGGTAGCCAGGATGTGGTTCTCGACCTCGATGACGCTCTTGTTGGGATCGATCACCCTGAAGTAGATGACGGCGGTCACCCTGGCCGGGACGTTATCACGGGTAATGATCTCCTGAGGCGGCACTTCCATGGTGACGGTCCTCAGGTCTATCTTGACCATCTTATCCACGAAAGGCAGCAGGATAAAGAGTCCTGGACCCTTGGCTCCTCCCTGCACGCGCCCGAGGCGGAAGATCACGCCCCGCTCGTACTCCTTGACGACCTTGATGGCGCTGATCAGGAGCCCGGCGACGAAGATGATGACTATCACCACAACGATGGCCGAGAAACCCAAAGCGGCCGCCTGCAACAAACCCAACTCTGCGTGCATCGAAGATCCTCCTCTAGTTCTCGTCTATCGGGTCGAGGGCCCGGCGGGGAGGAGACCATTCGACGGGCACCACCTCAACCACGCCTCCGTCGCCGAAACCTACCACTGCTACCTTGCGCCCCACCTCCACGACCGCGTCACGCTCTCGCGGATCGGTTTCCTCGGGGGCGAAGGCCAGCACTGCCCGCCACCGTTCGCCGTGCACGAAAACCCACCCCTCGGAGTGCGTCCCGACGGGACTTTTCACGGTGCCAACCTCGCCGAACATCCCCTCTTTGCCGGTCATGGCCGGCCTCCCTCTGAGGGCACGCGAAGAGCGCAGAACCCCAAAGAGCACGCCGCCCATGAGCACAGCGACGACCGCGATGGCGCCGAGCAGCACCCCCGAGTAGGGAACGCCTGCCACCATGAGCGCCAAGCCCCCGGCGAGGAGCGCCAGGATGGCGCCCGCCGTGGGCAGGCCGTGGTTGGTCACGCTCAGGTCCACGAGGAATAGCGCGAGTCCGACGAGCACCAGAACCACCCCGATCGCCGGCGGTATCGCCGTCATAGGCAAAGGGTCGTCCGTCCGGCCGGTAGGTATATCAGTAACGGCAGCATCGCAGGTCCAGAATGATTGTACCGCACACCACCAAGCCGGCAGCTTGCAAGGGTATCGCTCGCTGCATTAGGTTGACAGCATCCTGCGGCCGAGCTTGTAGAAGAGGTGACCCTGCGCCGCGAGACAGAGCCGGCGGCCGGCACTCGACCATTGCGCAAACGATGGACACCTACAGCCACGTCCTACCCGATATGCAGGATCGGGCTGCCACTGCTTTGGAGACGGCGTTGTCTTGAGTTTGGCGTCTCCGGTCGAGCTAACCCAATATGCTTTCACGCAGTCGACCATGCCAAAGCGCTCAGGCCCTTCGACGATGGTCGGGAGTCCGAGAGTAAGCGTCACGCACCGCTGAATCGAGTTCGTGGTGAGGATACTTCAACGCGTTCGCTCCTGGCAACTGCAGGGTCCGGTAAAGCTCTCGGAAGGTCCACCCGTCCTGTTCCATAACCTCACGGCGGAGACTGTGCGGCGCAACAATAGCGTCCGCGACCTCCTGCGATGGGCAAGGTCGCCATCAACTTCCTCAACTGGGAGTTCTAATCACTGCAAGAGATCTCTCAGAGCTGAATAGTCGCCGCTGCGAGATGACATCCAGATCTCCCCTTGTGGGGAAACGCTCGCCTCGACAGAGGCCATCCCCTGCCGCCCTGCTGCGGAAGCGGCTACCACCTTGAGGTCTTTGCCTAGCGCGGTCGTCACGGGGTCGTGCTCCTTCAGACCTACTTGCCGCCCGCCACGGTCAGGAGGCAGACGGCGTCGCTAAGGGCCTCCATGCTATGGTGTGCCCCGGCGTCGCACGTGAGCACCCTCTCCGGTCCGGCCTCGACGGTCTCTCCCTCCGCCACGAAGCGGATGCGGCCCTCACGGACTATCAAGGCGATCGGCCCCGGTGCTGCGTGCTCCTCTAGCTTGTCACCGGCCTTCATCGTCAACAACACCACGCTTACCGTAGTTCTATGGGTCAAACGGCCTATCGTTTGACCTTTCCTCACCCAAAGGTGGTCTCGGAGATACTCGGGCACGCCTCGGTTTCTACGGTATTTGCAGATAAGAAAGAGAGCCGACGAGCGGACTCGAACCGCTGACCTGCTCATTACGAGTGATCCATCAGGCGTTGCAGGGGTTTGCAGAGTGTTGCAAACCCCGCATGTTCAAAGGGATTTCTTTGCCCTGGCTTGCGCGGCGTTGCACCGTATGGCGTTCGCGGTGGTGTCAGAGTGGTGTCAGGAAACCGTGGATTACGCGTCGCCGGGACCTTCGCAGCCCGGACCTGAGTCCTCCTTTCTCATCCAGCCTTGACGTTCGCCGTGGCGTCTTCCGCCGCCTCGCTACGGCCTTCGCTTCCTCATACGGCCTTACATCGTCGCGTATTCCCGGCCACCGAGAATCGTGACTTTCATAACCGCGCCGAAGCGCGAGTCATCCTCGATGAGCTCCACCACGCCAGCCGCGATGTCCTCGGGCCTGAGGATCCCGCCCGCCGTGCGCAGCTCCTCCAGGTTCTCCTCGCCGAGGCCGAGTGCCATCGGAGTGTCGACGATCTCAGGGCAGATCGCGTTCACGCGAATGTTGGACTCCTCTGCCAGGTACGCGAGCGACCGCGAAAAGTTGACCACGCCTGCCTTGGCGGCAGCGTAGACGGGGGCGCTTGCCATTGGCCACAGACCGATGAGCGACGCGGTATTGATGATCACGCCGGCGTTGCCTGCCAGCCTCATCTTACGGACAGCGAGTCGAGTCGCATCGATGACCGCAGTGAGGTCAATATCGATGATGCGGGCCCAATGGCCAGGCTCTTCGGCGAAAAGATCCTCGCCGCTGATGCCGGCGTTATTGAACGCGATATGAAACTGTCCGAAGTGCTCGATCGCCCAGTCGAGGGCGGAGCCGAGGTCCTCGGTTTTCGTGGCATCACAGCGACGGAACGCGGCGCTGCTACCCTTCGCGCCGGCCATCTCGACCGTCTGCCGTCCGCCGTCCTCATCGACATCGGCGACGACGACCTTCGCCCCACGTTCGGCCAGGGCGAGGACCGCAGCTCGCCCGATCCCCGAAGCGCCGCCGCTGACGACTGCCACCTTGCCTTCAATCTCCATTGGCTACTCCTTCCGCGGGCGATTCTTGTCCTGGCTGGATATGCGCGCAACTGGTTTCGCGGGGCACCTCGCGCCGTCGGCTAACCAGCATGCCTATGCCGGACATGCCGCCGCGCTCGACATGACCGGCCATCACGTCGCGGCCAGATGCGTACCGCCTCGGGCCTCTCACCCGTCAGCGTCCCGAATCGTGCTGCGCCTTCAAAGTTAGTAGGAGGGCACATCCCCTGGCGTTTTCCTTTTATCGCTGAGCTTCCCTGGTATCCCTCTTACCTATTTATCTGCTGCTTCGTCCTCATCAGTCTAGACGCTAAGGTCGGTTCTCAACCCGCGATTCGTGGTGTGAGGGCCCATAGTTTCTCCTCCGATTCTTAACCGGCCAGATCCATGCTTGAAGCGCTACTCGAAGTACTTTTCGGACACTTTCTCTAGGCACTTCGGCGAATAGGGTTAAGAGAAAGGCCGGAGCGCAGGAACCCCGGCCCTCATTGCTCGGTCTTTACAAGGTTAGCCTGGGCCACTACACGTTGCCGCTAACCTTCTCGGAAGAAGCACCCTTCTTCTCGGCGCCCTTGTCGCCGGACTCGCCGTTCTTGGTGGCGGTTTCGGCTTTCGTAGCGCCCCTGTAGTCCGTCGAGTAGAATCCCGACCCCTTAAACGAGATGTTCACCGGTTGCATAACCTTCCGGACCGGAGCGCCGCACTCGACGCACGAGGCCAGGGGGGCGTCAAAGAACTTCTGCGTCACGTCGAAGACGTGCACGTTCTCGCACTCGTACTCGTAGATCGGCATGCGGCCTCCTGCCCCAAGTATCTATCCGGCACCACAACACGAGGAGTGGACCGAGGAAGGGAGGTACGAAGTTCCTACCCCGTTATGTAACAAGTATATCATATATTGTGAGTGGGCAGGGCTTAGGGGCTGGACCGAGGCTATGCAGGAAGTGGCCTTCCGCGACGTTGGGTGAATGAGGGTGGCTTCAGCAGCGTATAGCAGAAGAGGGCTGGGGCGCGCCAAGCATCTCAGCCCTCCGGTCCTTGAGCAACTGGCACTTTTTGCCTTGTCTGACAGCCCCTACGCCACATGGTGAGGTGTGGGCTCAGAGCAGGCGTGAAAGCTACCGCGGTGGAGCCTCCGACGGGGTTTCTGGTGGAATGTCTCCCTCCGGCGCCGCGCCTTGCGTGCCCTCGCTGACCTCCACGTCGGTCGCGCCCTGCTGGCCACCGGAGACCTCCACCTGGACGCGCCTGGGTTCCCTAGCCGCCGTGGCACCCTCGAGGGTCACCTCCAAGATGCCGTCCTGGTAGCGGGCGTGGATCTTCTCCTCGTCTACTCCTTCGGGCAAGATCATGCTCCGCTGGAACGAGCCGTGGCGCAGCTCCCTTACGTAGTAGCCGGCGCGTTCCTCCTCTTCGTCGACCTTGCGCTCGCCGGAGATGGTCAGCACCCCATTGTGGACCGCGACCTCTACGTCCTCGGGCTTCACGCCGGGCATCTCGGCCCTGACCACCAGGTCCCCGTCCTTCGGAAGCACGTCCACCGTGGGGGCCCACTCGGCCGTGGCCTGCGCCATCCGGCCGGCCGGTCGACGGCCAAGACCACCGAACGTCTCGTCGAGCAGGCGGTTGACCTCGCTGTGCGCATCGTAGAATCCGCCGCGACGCCTGAACTGGCTCAAGCTCATCTTTCCTACCTCCTTCCCGACCCGCTTCCCCTGCGAGTCATCCATTTCCACCACAACCATGATACCGCCGTTACATGGGCTGGCGCAACGTCCGCGAATCTCGCTTCTCGGCACTCGGGTGAAGCTTCTTCGACGGTGGCGCACCCGCCGAAACTCGGGCACATTGATCAGACGGTTAATGCCAGAGGATTCGCCTACGCCACCTGCTCTGCTCTGCGACCACTCATGGCATGCCACGTTGACGGCCCCGCCTTGGTGATGTGCGGGTAATGTAGATAGTCCCCAATGGTGGACTGTGAGAGCTTCTCTTTTGAGGCGTATTCGGCTTAGATAAGAGCAAAAAAGAGAGCCGACGAGCGGGTTTGATCCGCTGACCTGCCTATTACGAGTGATAATCGAGAGTTGCAGGGGACGACCGCGCTCAACGCCGCACCCCTTTGCTCTTCCTGTAGCCGATCCGTACGGGATTTGTTGTATTTTCGGGCAATAAGACGATCCGGGGAGCAGATGACGGCAGCGAGGACCTCGTCAGATGCCCGCGTCCCGCGCCGCTTGCTGGCGCGTATCCTGGCCAAGCTCTCCCGCTCGGGACTGGTGGAGAGCGAAAAGGTCGCGGCGGAGGGCAGCGTCGAAGCCGGCGAGGAGGCGCTGCTGGCCTGCGACGCGTGGATGCGCCACGCGGTGGAGGCCCTCCGCGACGCAACCTGCGTGGTGACCATCGCCACCGGGCGTGGTGATTCGATCCTCTCCCGAGAAGCAGGCTCCTTCAATTTTACTAAGTGTCGAGTAGCGTAGACCCAACGCGCCCTGGTTTTTGGGACGGTCGCTCGTAGCGGCCGGGTGGGGTGATCTGGACTCTCGACGGTAGCCATGACCTCAAGGTTAACCGAGCTCACTTCGGCGCCAGAGGAGAGGTCGGGGTCATGCCAACCACGAGTTGAGACGCGATTTTCGTCGGGGTTGTCAGGTGTGGTTTGAATCTCGCTGTCCACAAGCGGGGGGACCGGGGTCCGGAGCGGCGTCTAGGACTCGTCTTTAAGCTTGTATCATCCTAGATGTGAGGACGACCCTCGTAAGGGAAGGAGGAAGGCACGTGAAACGCGCGGCGGAGCTAAGAAGCCTATCGGAGGATCATCACCACGGTCTGATAATTGCAAGGCGGCTCAGGCAGATGGCCTCCGAAAAGAAGGGTTCCCCGGAGGAAGCCGCCAGGGCCTTTCTCGAGTTCTGGCAGAAGGACACGAGCATCCACTTCCGCCAGGAGGAAGAGGTGCTTCTACCGGTGCTGGCGCGCTACGGTGGTGAGCCAGATCAGGAGTCGGTGGTATTGATGCTCGCCCAGCATGCCCGCATCCGGGGTCTCATCATGGGCCTCAGCGATGAGATGACAGGCAAGGGCGTTCGTCCGGAGACACTTCAGAGTATCGGAGAAGCATTGGAGGAGCACATCCGCCTCGAGGAACGCGAGGTGTTCCCCCTGGTAGAAGATGTCTTGCCCCAAGAAGGGCTCAAGGAGCTTGCCGCGCGGCTCGAGGTAAGAGTAGCCGGTCCGCGCGCTGAGCCGTGGGTTCCGACCGAAGGTCTCTCTTACGAGTCTTGGCCGGGTCCAGGCGACAGCGAGGGTGGTGGCTGGGACTGATAGAGCAGCGAAAGGTGGGTGAGTTCACCGGAGGAGAATACCCTGAAGTACCAGCCGTCCCTCAGGTCATAGTGGACGAGGAACCTTCTAGCAGCCTCCCGAACGAGAACACCGCCAACAGCTCCTCGCCCGAATGGAGGTAGGTACCGGGCACCTCAGATCCCATGGTCTCATCAGAGTGGTGTCAAAGGAGCCCCGGCTTATTAGCCGAGACTCTTACCCTGTTAGCGTTTTTCCTGCAGAACCCACAAAAACAAAGGCCCCCAATGTAGGTGTAGGGGGTTTTGTCAGCAGTACGTCAGCAGCAAAAAATTAACTCAGGGCCTCGTCCATGCCGTCGCCTGGTTCGCCGAACGCGGCGTGACTGTCGAGCGCGTGCTGTCCGACAATGGCGGCGCCTACCGGTCCTACTTGTGGCGCGACACCTGCGAAACCCTCGGCATCCGGCCGAAGTAGACTCGGCCCTATCGTCCGCAGACGAATGGGAAGGTGGAGCGCTTCCACCGCACGATGGCCGACGGCTGGGCCTACGCCCGCTGCTACACCTCAGAGACCCAGCGCCGTGGCGCACTCGAAGGCTGGCTGCACCACTACAACCACCACCGACCCCACACCGCCTGCGCCAACCAGCCGCCCTTCATGCGATTGACCAATGTCCCCGATCAGTACAGCTAGGTCGGTGCTAGCTAAACGCCGGTGGGTCATCCCACTTCCTATGCCAGCTCACGCTCTCCTCTTCGTGACGACGTAGATGCTTGTCCAGCAGGCTCGCCTGTTCGTTCATCTGCCGCAGTCGTTCGTCCATGGTCCGCGAGGCCTGGCTCATCCGCTGCGAGCGCCCCCTCCACCGGACCCGTTCTGCGCGCAGCTTTGCCCCCCTACCACTATCTCGTATCGACACGCGGCCTCCTGCTCGCTATCTACTTTGGGTTGCAGTCGTGGGAACCCCTTGGACCGTTAATTCCTGGACCTCCCGGGCCCAATCCAGGCCGCGCCGGGTGATGACGTGGTGCCAGTCCCCCCTGGCGTATCGCGCCCTCTCGTCCCACTCGATGGCGCCCTCGTACTCCAGATCCCGAACGGCGTCGTAGTACCTTAGACGACTCGGACTGAGGCCGATGCGCTCTCCCGCCGCTTCCAAGGGTAGGTGCGTTCCTGGCGTGAACGTCTGCGCCCCGTGGCGTTCGGCGTGTATATCTTGGGCGGCCCGGAGCAGCGCCCGCCCGTCTTCGACCGTGCTATGCATCCCGTGTCTCCTGCTACTCGTAGGCCCGCCAACGGTTGGTCCCCCAGCGACTAACCGCGCGCGCACCCTGCGGAAGGGCATCTCCAGCATGGAAACAGGCATAGCGACCGTTGGCCAGCCGTAGAATGGCAGGTCTGTAGGTCCTCGCTGCCGCCTTCTTCGCTCCCGTCTCGGTGGTGTAGGTCTTGGTGATTTGCACCTTTACTCCTTTCCTTCGATGTGGCTGTCTCAATCACAATGTCTCAGGCGTGAGGCCAGCACCTCCTCTAATACTTTGTATATTATATCACAAACTCATAAATATGCACCCAGGAGATCAGAATGCAAATGGGTACTTTCCGACGAATTCATCTTCCACGAGCGTGGGTGAATAGAGTGCTCTTGTGCGGTTCCTGATAGCATGGCCAGTGCAAGCGGGTGGGGAGCCACTAAAAGGAGGCAAGGGCATGTCGAGCAGACCGCACCCCGGGTCGGAGCGCTCTTTACACGGCCCGCTGCAGAGGTTCGATCTGGGGGCCGAGGTAAGACGTCTGATAGAGGAGGGCGCCTGGCAACGAGGGCAGCGCAACTCCATCACACTGCGTAAGGGCGAGGGCATGAACGTGGTGCTCCTAGTCATGAAGGCCGGCGATAGGCTCGAGGAGCACGCCGTGCCGAGCCCCTTCAGCCTGAGCGTCCGGGAGGGGCGCATCCGCCTCATTGCGGCGGAGGAGGTTGCCGAGGCGGGATCCGATACTCTGCTCACCTGCGACGCCGGGGTACGGCACACGGTGGAAGCCTTGAGCGACGCGGTGTGCCTGCTCACCATCGCAGGGTAGCGTTGCGGGGGCGGAGCCTCCTACGGGTATGTTGTGTTAGTTGCGACGGGTGAGGGGGCTCGGTGCTTAGCGTGTTCGGCTCCTTCCCCTTGTCGGCGCTGGCCTTCGTCCTCGCAACCGTGGCAGGCGCGGTCTGGGCGGCGGGTGTTCGTCTCTCCGACACCACAGATGTGCTCTTGGAAAGGTTCGGGCTGGGGCAGGCGCTCGGAGAACGCCATGGATGATTCTTCGCCCAGGAACTCAGGTTAGACCAAGACGCCAACGTCAGGGAGCAGATTCAGGATGCTTCGGACGCTGGCGAGAGCAAGGAGTGGCACTTGGTGGGGGTCTCTGACGTGCTGCCCGAGCGCGGCGCCATTCTCTTCTGGGACACCTCGAGGCCCAGTTTCGGCAGGTCCTCGAGGTAGCACCTCCCACTCGAACTTCCGAGAAGAAGAATACCTGCTCATGGCGAGAAGAGGAGAGCTTCCTCCCCTCCTCTTCTCTCGTATTTAGTCTGCTGAGAGGACGACCTTCATCGCGTTTGTGTGTGCAGCGTCGGCGAACACGTCGTAGGCGTCCATGATCTCGTTGAGCTTGAAGCGGTGAGTGGCAAAGCCCGTCGGATCCAGGCGTCCCTCGGAGACTAGCTTGAGAAGGGTCGGCGTGGAGGACGTGTCAACCAATCCGGTGGTGATGGTGATGTTCTTGATCCAGAGCGTCTCCAGGTGAAGCGTCGCGGGTTTACCATGGACCCCGATGTTCGCGACCCGCCCGCCGGGACGCACGAGCTCGGTGCACAGTTCGAAGGTGGCCGGCACACCGACCGCCTCCATCACCACGTCGGCCCCGAGCCCGTCGGTCATCTCCATCACCCTCTCCACCGCATTCTCGGAGGAATTGTTGATGGTTTCGTCGGCGCCGAAGCCTCGGGCGCGCTCCAGCCGCGAGCCGGCCATGTCTATCGCGACGATCCTACCCGGTCCGTAGAGCTGAGCGGTCATCATGGCCGCGAGTCCCACGGGTCCGGCACCGACCACGGCGACGGCATCACCCGGCTTGACGCTACCGTTCAACACCCCGACCTCAAAACCCGTCGGCAGGATGTCGGCGAGGAACAGCACCTGCTCGTCGGAGAGCCCCTCCGGGACCTTGTAAAGGCTGTTGTCGGCGAATGGCGCCCGTGCGTACTCGGCCTGCACCCCGTCTACCAGATGGCCCAAGATCCAACCACCCCCGTTGAGGCACTGGCTGTACATCCCCCGCTTGCAGTACATGCAGCGTCCACAAGCCGAGATGCAAGAGAGCAGGACCTTATCCCCCACCCGTACGTTCATGACGGCCGACCCGGTCTCAACGACCGTCCCGACGGCTTCATGGCCCAAAGCGCGCCCCTCATCCACAGTGGGAACGTCACCTTTGAGGATGTGCAGATCCGTGCCGCAGATGGTCGTGGTGTCGATCTTGACTATCGCATCCGTCGGATCTTCGATCCCGGGATCCGACTTCGACTCCCATTGTTTGGCTCCTGGGCCGTGGTAAATCAACGCTTGCATGGCGTTGCCTCGTTCTCTCGCTTCCCCTAATAAAACACATACTACTCTACCACCAGGACTCTGTTCGAACTTCGCAGAACACTCCTACGAAACTGTCTGAAAAGGTGTTCGAGCAATATTCCGAGCATGGATTCGGCCGATATTCTGAGGCCAAACGGACCGAACGGCGCCCCTTCGGTGCCTCGTCGGGCCATCTTCCGGGCATCTCCAGGAATTTTCAGACAGTCTCTCTTGAACGTCGTAGTTGGATAAGCGCCGCGTTAGAGTCCATGGGATTCCCTCCTAACGCTCTCAGTACGTCGGGCAGGGGCCTGGAGGATGGCCGGTGGTACGTGCTCTCCGCGAGCCCGTCTGGGTGATGAGGTTCGGGGCTCCACCCCCTCCGGGGACGGTGATCCCTAGATCCGCGTACACTGCTCCCCAATCGGGTACGGGGGAGACCTTTGTGCACTATGATGGGTTCGAGAGGAGGGTGAGAAGATGAGCCAACTGCCGAAGAAGATCCTGCTGGCCACTGACGGCTCCGAGGACGCGAGGCTGGCAGGGCAGGCCGCGGCGAGCCTCGCCGACAATGGCGGGGCGGAGCTACACGTAGTGCACGCCTGGCAGAGCGTGCCCCATCCCGTCGTCGGCGCCGACTATTACGAGGAAGGGGCTAGGAGGCTCCTGGAAGAAGAAATCGAGTTTGTCTTCGGCTTCGGGGCTGCGGTAAAAGAGGCCCACATCGTGATGGGTCCTGCGGTGGACGCGATCCTCGACCTCGGCGAAGAGATAGGGACCGACCTCCTGGTGGTGGGCAGCCGAGGGCACGGGACGCTCGGACGCCTCATCCTGGGCAGCGTCTCGGAAGGGGTAGTACACTACGCCACCCGCCCGGTACTGGTAATGAGGGGCGGGGAGGGCGCCTGGCCGCCGGGGCGGGTCGTGATTGGGGACGACGGCTCGGAGGCGGCGAAGAAGGCTGGGGAGCTGGCATCGAGCATCGGAGAGCTCTTCGGGGCGCGCTGCGCCCTCGTGCGGGCGTACCCGGAGTTCCCTGAGGCAGACCGGGTTGGCCGGGCGCTCGACCCCCGCGCGGTAGACGACGCCCTGCGACATGCCGAGCGAGAGCTCCACGAGCGCGCCGAGGAGTTGGGTAGCCTGGCGGGGAGGCGTCCCAGGATAGGGATGGCCGCGGGCGACGCGGCCGTGGCGATCCTCGAGGAAGCCCGGGAAGGCGACAACGCTGCGACCCTCATTGCCGTGGGGAGCAGGGGCCTGGGGCTGGCGAGGCGCCTGAGACTGGGCAGCGTCTCGACCAAGGTCTTGAGGGCCGCCGAGAGCCCGGTGCTGATCTATCCGCACGTCGAGTAGAAAGCGTGGAACTAGCGGGCGCAGCTTCAGTGTTTCTCTTCGCGCTGCTCACGGCGGTGGCCACCGGGCTCGGCGCCGTGCCGTTCGCTTTCGCGAAGCACCCTACACGACGGTGGCTCGGGGCCTCCAACGCGATCGCGGCCGGGCTCATGCTCGCGGCGAGCTTCGGCCTGATCTACGAGGGCGTCAACTATGGCCTTGCTCGCACGTCGGCGGGTGCCCTGATCGGGCTCGGGTTCATCGTGCTCGCGCGACGGTTCCTCAGGCAGGAAGAGCACCCGGCGGTCTTCGCGAGCATGAGCGGCCTCGACGCCCGCAAGGCGCTCTTGATAGTCGGGGTCATGACGGTGCACTCGTTCACCGAGGGAGTGGGTATAGGTGTATCGTTCGGCGGGGGCCAGGACCTCGGCCTGTTCATAAGCTTGGCCCTTGCCGTCCACAACGTACCCGAGGGACTCGCCATCAGCCTGGTCCTCGTACCGCGTGGGGTCGGGTGGATCCGGGCAGCCCTGTGGAGCGTCTTCTCCAGTCTGCCCCAGCCCTTGATGGCCCTACCGGCCTTCCTCTTCGTCGAGGTGTTTCGGGCGCTTCTGCCTTACGGGCTGGGCTTCGCAGCGGGAGCCATGATCTGGATGGTCTTCTCCGAGCTCGTGCCCGACGCCCTCGAGGAGGCCTCGAGCAACCTCGTGGCCGTGGTGGTAACGCTCTCCGTCGTCGCCATGGTGACCTTCCAAGTCCTCATCCGGTAGGCGCTTCGTCAAGCTCCTTCTTCGCTTCGGCGACGGTGTCCCCATGGTCTTCGACCCGTCTACTTGTTGGTCGAGCCGCCGGTTCTCCCGGTAATTCGCTCCGTGCTCGGCTCCGCGAACTGATCGACATGGGTAGTGCCGGTTCGACGTACTCGACGTGTAGCTCGGAATTCGCGCTCTTTGCTAGGTCGATGGCGGTGTGGCGGCGAGCTCGGCGTCCTGTGAGCCGTCGGTGGCCAATAGTATCTTGATTGGGATGGTGATACCTACGGGGCTCCTTCGGCCCTTAAACTGCAACGGTCACGGTCGATCCTGAGGCTTCGGCTCCCCAGATTTCAATAGGGTTCTTCTGACTGGAGCCTCCGCCCAAGCCGAGCCTGGACAGACACACATCTACTCTCTACTCTGACTTTTCGAAGACGAGCCACGATCCCTTGATGCTCATCTCCTTGGCGTAGGTTCCCCTCGTGCTCGGAATCACCTTGACCAGGCGATCTCCCTCCATGGCGAAGGCCTCGAGCGTCTGGGCGACGTCCTCGGAGTGCACCACGAAGGCCACCCGGTGCTCCTTCATGATCTCTTCCGCGGAGGCTCGGCGGGTCTCCTCTTTCCCTATGATCTCGGCCAGCATCCTCTCCCTCTCCGCCGCGGCGGCCCAAAGCTGGTCCCTGTTGGCCTCGGCCTCAGCATGGCGAGCGACGTCCCGCTTGCGCCACCCCTCGATGTGCTCCTCGACCCGGTGCACCATCCTCTCGATCATGGTCGTGCCTCGCTCGCCCATCCCCTACCTCCTCTTCTACTCTACAGTCCGTGACACCATTTTACCCACCATCGACCCGCATAAGCTTTCAGCCTGGCCCCCGGTATCTTCTGGCGCTCAGGTTGTGTCCTAGCACCGTTGGTAAGAAGAGTCTAAGATACCCGCATCGGGTAGCGCAGCTCTGGTGGAAGAGTAGAGGATGCGACGCGTCGGCCGGCCCCGATCCGGATTGTTGGTGGCCTTGCCCTTCGTGATGCTGCTCGTGCTGCCCATGCTGCTCGTCTCCGAACGCTCCGTGTGGGCGCAGGCCCGAGATCTCGACGGTGACGACTTCCGTTCGCAAGCGGAAGCCCAGAGTGAGTACGAGAAAGACCCGCAGAACGACCCCAACAATCTGGACGTCGACGACGACGGACGGGCTTGTAAGGGCTTCGACTACGGCGGTAGCGGAGCGGGGAGCGCGGCGGCGGACGACCAGTAGAGGGACGGCAGGACCGTGGCTCGAGGAGCCGCCGACAACCAGTACCGCGAGGACGAGGTCATAGTCGACACCATCCCCGACTAGAAGCTCGCCGATACCGGCGGTCCTCCCTTTGTCTCCCTCGCCGGGGTCGCGCTGCTTGGCGCGGGGCTACTGCTCGGACGCTCCGTGTCCCGCCGCGCCTTGTAACGCATCCCGCATCCTATCAGGCGGTTTTCAACGGCGCACACCCCTGGGCCAGAACCCTCCGGTAGTCCTCCTTGGCCGCCTCCACTATGCTCTCCTTGGTGACCCCGCTCGCGCTGAAAGCCGCCCCATAGAAGGGCGGCTCTATGCACGTGATGTCGCTGACCGACCTTAAGCCGCGGCGCCGCGGAGGGCTTGGCCGAACTCACTGCGGGCAAGCATGCGCTCGGCCTGCAGCTGCATCTGCCTGACCCGCTCGCGCGAGATGTCCAGCTCGCCGCCCAGCTCGGCGAGGGTGGCGGGCTCGCTATCGTCGAGGCCGTAGCGCCTGACCAGGACGTGCCGATGGCGTACGGGCAGCCGCTCGATGGCTTCCTTGAGCTGGTCCGTCTCCATCTCGCGCATCACCGTGTCCGGCGTGTCGGAGACGCTATCGTCCTCGATCAAGTCTCCCACCTCCGAAGAGCCCTCGTCCGAGCTCAAAGGCTGGTGCAGACTCGTCGCATCAGGCATCGCGCCTTTGACGTCGCGTACCTGCTCGACGGTCCACCCGATGCCCTTGGCGACCTCCTCCTCGGTAGGCCCCCGCTCGAACTTGGCAGAGACCTCGTTGTAGGCGTGTGCCATCTTGCGCATCTTCTCCGTCATGTGCACCGGCACCCGGATGGTGCGGCCCTTGTCGGCCACGGCCCTCTGCACGGCCTGCCTGATCCACCAGGTGGCGTACGTGGAGAAACGGAAGCCCTTATCGGGGTCGAATTTGTCCGCTGCTCGCATGAGGCCTATGTTGCCCTCCTGGATGAGGTCCTCGAAGGGCAGCCCGTAGCCCCTATACTTCTTGGCCACGCTGACCACCAGCCTGAGGTTCTTCTCGATGAGGCGCTGGCGAGCCTTCTTGTCGCCTGCCTTCGCCCTCTTGGAGAGGTCTTTCTCCTCCCGGTGCGAGAGCAGCCGCCCCGTGTCGATCTTAGCGAAGTAGCCGGGGATCAGATCCGGCGCCTTTGGTCCTCGCTCAGGACGTCGCGCCTTGATAGGCTCCATGGTTTTCATACGACTCCTCCTCGACACTCCTAGATACTCTTCAGCCGCGTCTTCACTACCCGCCTAGGGTTTTGCCCCTCGTGGCGGTCGTGTTCTCCATCAGTTGCGCTACCCGTAGGCCTGCCAATTCACTCGGGCGGCGCCCCAAGACTCGCAAGTCTTCTAAGGCACCAAGGAGTTACACCAAGTTGATTATGAGGGGCACAAACCCCTAACGTGCCATCTAACCCGGTATTTATATTGTAGCGTGATGTTACGATATGTCAAGGTTTGGATTGACCTTGGGATGCCCCAAACCCGGCGGCTCCGCGGGCGCCATCATCGTTGAACCCGAGGGCCACATCCTAATAAAGCACCTTGGTACCAACCCTGCCGAAATCTCTTGACAATGAACGCACGCAGGATGCGCCAGTATCCTCGACGCAGACGACAGGGACGCCGCGACATAAGCGACATAAGCGACCAAATATCGGCGCGTAGGGGCTCGACACCCGGTCGCGCACCGCTCCTCTATCTCTTAGAGTCGGTGAAGGTGCAGGAAATCGTTCACCGTCGGTACCTCTCCTCGATTGAGGAATTAGCAAGGGTACGGAAACTGTAGACGAGCGGCCAGGCGTCCAGTAGCCGAAGACGCCGACGCGGTGATTGTGTCAGCGGACGACTCCGAACTTGCCGTCGCCTTGGATCTCCTTGAGGAAGTCATCGAGCGCGCTCACCCTTTCTGGGGCCAAGGGCGCCCTTGACTACTCCGATCCCAAACGCGTTTAGACGAGCGTCTATTCTAGCGGGTCTTCCGATGTTCGAGGCCACAACCATAGCATGGTCGTGTGATTAATATGTGATTAATGTGTGACGATCATGGTATAATATCAACAAATAATGGGAATGATTCAATTATGGAGGTGGACGGAATGAAGCTGCGGCACCTGAGGGAGCGTCGGTCCCTATCCCTCAGGGAGCTTTCCAACCTTTCGGGGGTGAACTACAACGCCATCTGGCGCATAGAGGTCGGGCGAACCGGAGCACAGCCACGCACGGTACGCCGATTGGCCGAAGCGTTGTGTGTTGAGCCCCACGAGTTGATGAAGGGAAACGATAATGGGTAGGCGAGGCAACGGCGAGGGGTCGATACGCCGCCGCACGGACGGGCGCTGGGAGGGACGCTATACGGTCCACACCGCCGAAGGGCGGCAACAGAAAACAGTCTACGGGAAGACCCGTAAAGAGGCCGCCGCGAAGCTCACGGAGGCGATGGCTGGCCGGGAGAATGGCCTCGTCTTCGATGCGGGCAAGCTCACTGTTGGGGACCACCTGGAGCGGTGGCTAGACGACGTGGTGAAGCCGTCCGCCTCGCACCGCACCTACTCGACGAACGCCCAGCAGGTCCGTACTCACATCGTCCCTACTCTGGGCCGGATCAAGCTCAAGGGTTTACGCAAAGCTCAGATAGATCGACTCTACCGCGAGAAGCTTGACTGTAGTCTCTCCCCCTCGACGGTGCTCCGGCTCCACGCTGTGCTCCACTAGGCGTTGGAGGAGGCCGTTAAGGGCGACCTGATCCCTCGCAACCCTGCCGCCCGCGCGAACAAGCCCAAGGTCAAGCAAGCAGAGATAGAGCCCCTCGACGCCAAGCAGGCTGCCGCGTTCCTGAAAGCTGCAAAGGGCGATCGTTTCGAGGCCCTCTACGTCCTGTGCCTAATGTGTGGCCTCCGGCAGGGCGAAGCGCTCGCGCTCCGCTGGCAGGATATGGATCTCGACGGTGCTACGCTTCGAGTGAGCCGCCAGCTACAGCGTGTCAGGAAAGGGGGGGGCCTCCGATTCTCCGCACCTAAGAACGCTAGTCGCCGCACCGTGGGACTCCCCCAGAGGGCCGTGAGCGCCCTCAAGAGCCACCGCAAGCGCCAACTAGAGAAAAAAGCTAGTAGCCACCTCCTACCACGACCAGGGGCTCGTCTTCGCGTCCAGGAAGGGTACGCCGCTAGACACCCAGAACGTCGTGAACCGCTACTACAAACCGCTGCTCGAGCAGGCGGGCCTCCCCCCCATCCGCTTCCACGACCTCAGGCATAACTGCCTATCGCTCCTCGCTCAGCGTGGCGAGCCCATACGGGACCTCCAGGCCCTAGCCGGGCACGCCACCGCCGCATTCACCCTCCAGAGATACACACATCACTACGACGCATCGGCCAAGCGCACCGCCGATGCGATGGGCGAGATCTTCTCCGAGGGGACGTGATCCCCTCCTAGTCTTCACCCCTGCCTTAGGCACGAGTTAGTTTGCTTTGGGCTAGGCTGGACAGCAAAGCGCACGAGTAAGGCAGATCCCTACGTACGCTACTATGGGTTCCCGCGTTAGGGTCAAACTAGGGTCAAAAGGCCCCCGACACAGGACCGAAGCCTTGCGTTGCGGGAAGAATTTTGCGCTCGCGGTGGTGTCAAGGTGGTGTCAATAGAGCCCCTATCGGTGAGACTTCCCCGACAACTTCCCCATACAGGTGTTGACGTCGCGAAATACTCGAGAGCCATGCCAAGGATGCGCTTTGGGCTTGGCGCTGGCGCTCGCCACCTACGGGGTGTTTGCGACGCGCTCCCTACAGCTTCCCTGCCGCCTGCACCAGCTCATCGAAACTCGCGAAAGCCGCGTCCCAATCACCTGAGTCGCGCGGCTCAAAAGTCTCCTACTCCTCGGATGCCGCAACCGACCGACGACCGGTAGCGATATCGGGCAGACAGCCGCCGGCGATCGCCTGGACCAGTATGTTACCCAGCGCCGTAGCCTCGACCGGTCCGGCCACCACGGGCCGCTGGACAAGGGCACGGAAGCGATGTTCCGTGGTTTTTGCGTTTGTGAACCGATGCCAGCGTAGCCGACACCGTCAAATCGGCCGCCAAGAACAACACTTCGGGGGCGCGCTTAGGGATCCAGATGAGGATCGACCACCTCTTCCTAGCAATCGAAGGGTTTTAGAGCGAGGACTCGCGCACGCCAAGGCGTTCTGCCAGGTCGGTGAGGGAGAGGTCACCAAGCCCCCCTCGTGGCGAGGGCGGCCGAGGCCTCCACAACCGCGTCCCTGCTCAACCCCACCTTAGGCACGGCCCCAGGCATGGCCGGAGGGGGCGCAGAAGATCCCCGTGGTGGCTCTCACGCCCGCCCCAGGTGCGTGTCCCCGAAGGCGGTCGGGTACTTGAGCCCGTGGCCGACAGCTCGGTCCAGGCCGATGTGGGCGAGCCACACCAGGGCCACAGAGTGCCTGCTAGGGTTGCTGCTCGCCCTTCGGAGCTGGGTCGGGTCGCAACCACAGCGAGACGTGCGCCGGTTGCATAGTCTCCCTTACCGCACCAACCAAGTCGGCGCTCAGGGCGTTCAGGTTCGTCTCCTCCCGCAGCTTGGACGAGAAGGCTTCGAGGGTCTTCCTCGCGTCGTACTTCCGGCGGTAGAAGCGGCGATCTATGTACGTTTGGATACGCCGACGCAGGGGGTTGAACAGGGCGGCTATCACGAGGGTGGATGCCACGATGGCGAGCTGCGGTTGCTGCTCTTGGTCGGTGAGCGTTCGGACCACGGCCTGGGTAGCCGTCACGCCCCCGAAGTACAACAACGCGAGCGAGGCCGTGAGGGCGCCGTAGACGAGGGCGCGGTTTATAACGAGGTCTATGTCGTAGAGGCTGTGCCTGAGGATCGCTATACCCACGGCGGCGGGTATGCTCAGGAGGGAGGTGATCCCAAGCAGTAAGGAAAGCGCCCCCAGCGCCCCGCTACCGGAGGCGGCGTCCTGAGCCACCCCACTGGCAGCCCAACCGACCGCTACGAGTGCGCCGGCGAAAACCAACCACTTGATCTGCTGCCGTTCCTCTCCCGTCGCCCCACGATAGCGCACAACCAAGGAGACCGCAGAGATCACCACGCTCGCCGAGAGCAGGACCCACCCCACGCCCCCGTCTTCCAGGACGCTGCCTTCGAGCGGGGCGAGCCCCAGGGGGTTGTTGACCTCCGGATAGTCGCTCAAAGGCCCCGGCGTGAATGCCGATCCGAAGGCGAGCGTTGCCAATGCGATCACGGCGAGCAACCCCACGACCCTCCAGCGTCGGGAGGGAAGCCGCCCGTCGGGGAACAGCAGGAGCCCGAACGTCATCGCGGGACCCACCCCCGGTATCCAGATCCAGTAGGCGAACCAGGCGGCCCACTCCATCGCCGGCAACCCGCTGGACGCGGCGAGCGAGAGCACGGCGTAACCGCTAGCGAGCGTGGTAAACCCGATGCTCAGCCCCGCCGCGCACAAGATCCAGCCGACGCCGTTGGCGGGGCGGCGTGCCACGATGAGGGCGCCGACCGTGGAGAACGCCATCACCAACGCCGCCAGGGCCACGACGGCGACGATCTGGGGGACGCCCAGGAGCACGGCCGACGGGGAGGTAGACCAGTACAGCGGCACGGACAGAAGCGCGAACGCCGCGGAGAGGGCCCACGCCGACCACGCCAACCGTGCAGAGGTCCGCGGTCTCATTTCGGCCGGCTTCAAGCGTGAGGCCCAAATCTCTGTTGCACGCGCCTTGCCATACTCCCATACTCTATACGATGATCGTCCCCTACAAGTTGAGGCAACCCTCGTGAGGGGTTGATCGCGAGGAAAGGCAGAGAAATCCGCGTCAGAGTTCCCAGAACCCATACCAGCTACGAGCTTCCAAGCTTGGACAGCCCCGGAGAGAGGTCGTTCTCCCATCCCATGGACGTGTACTCCCGCGTGCTCCCGGACATGCAGCAGGCCGCTTCGGCGATGGACGGTCTGCTCTTCGGCCAGTAACTGCCAACGCACCTGTCAGAGGGCTCCGGTATCGTTGACGGGACCCTCTGTCTCTCTACGTTTCACCTGCAAATCTAAAGAAAAACAAGGAGCCGACGAGCGGACTCGAACCGCTGACCTGCTCATTACGAGTGATCCGTCAGGCGTTGCGGGAGTATGCAGGGGGTTGCAGATGCCGCATATTTGGAAGGGTTTCCTTTCCCTGCCTTGCTGAGTGTTGCACCGTATTGCGTTCGCGGTGGTATCAGAGTGGTATCAATCGAGGCATAGCGGTGCCTCACTTTCGTGCTCGGTTGTGGCATCCACCTGAAGGACGTCCAGCACCCCGCGAGATAAGCTGGAATCCTGCCTAACCTCGACCGCTACTCTCGCTGGACGCCTTCAGTGGGCCCTGCCACCGCCGACAGCATGAACGACGCGTTGGGCTAGCGACAGCGCTTACCGGTGAGCGAAGGAGTTACGCAGAAAACGTGCGTGGTCCGCTCCCTGTCTACCGTGGCAGTTGAGCATTCACGATCCCGTGTATCGATCCAACACCACAACATGTAGGAGTCGGTCACCGAGTGTGAATGAGTTAAGGATCGAGCCTTGTGACTTTGAGACAGCGTTCTATTCAGGACGCTGTATGCAGACTTCTCAGAATTCGCCTTCTAGGAAGTCGGGTGAATAAGGGCAAGAGCGAGGGCCGGGGCTGCTACACCCCGACCCCTTCGCCTAGGACCTTTCCTTACTCGATGCTCGCCTGAAGGCACGCTCCGAAGCTCGGGTACTGCTCGACCAGTTGCTGCTGCAGCGGCGTGAGCTCTTCTCCACGATAGAGCGCGGCCAAGGTGTCGCGGCAGTCGTACGGCGTGATCGCGAGGGCGGGCATGGCCGTAGCCACCATCATCGCCGCCGTGACCAACGCCACCGTGACCAACATCATGATGCGTTTCTTCATCCCATCACCTCCTCCCTTCGCTTACTACCTAACGGCGCAGCTCTCTCACAGCGGTGGTAGGAAATACGCGCGTTCGGCTATGTTACAGATGCAACAATAACAAGCGTGGGGACGTGGCGCATCCCCCGAATGGGCCAGAAAGAGCCGGAAATGGCCGTAATGTGGCTCGGCCCCGGTCCAAACAGGCCAGGCCATACCAGGGTACGGGTCTATTGCGGGGTATTATGAGGAAGATGCGTTGCCTGTTAGGGTGCAGGATGTATGGCCCATCGGACCGGGGCTATGCGGGCTTCCGAGAATCTGACTTCCACGCACTCGGGTGAATAAGTCAGCCTCCGAAGACTGGTATTAGTACTCCTTGGTCTCCACCACCTCAGTGATCCGCACCCGTAGGCCGTGCGTTACCTCCAGAGGAATTGTGGGGTCCTCCAGTGCTGCTCTAACGGCCTCGGCTTCGCTCGGGTTGTCGAACTCGACTTCGCCCAGTGCCGCTTTGACGACCTCAGCCTCGCCCAAGCTGTCGAACTCAAGGTCGATCATGACGTGGCTCGGATCGTCTGTCGTGCGCATGATACGGTAGCGTTTGACGCCCGAGCGCTCCCTGCCGATTGGATCGTCGTCGAAGGCTGCCTTCCAGGCGTCGTAGTCGGGTACCGGGTGTTCGATGCGCAAGATGTACATCTTCTTGAACCCTCCTGCGAGTAGTTATCTTTACCTGTTGGTGCCCCTCCCCGGGCTTCCGCCCCGGAGGATGTACGTCCGAGGCGCCCGGCCCCGCTACGTCTGGGTGATCTGAATGAGGTTTCCGCACGTGTCGTCGAACACCGCCATCGTGACTTCGCCGAACGTGGTCGGAGGTGGTCGAATCAGCCAAAGCGTGAAACATCGCATCGAGGTTCCTGCCGTCGGTGGCTGCCATGTACCTCCATATTATGCAACTGCCCGGTTGCGTAACAACCCCGATTTCTCCGTCTCCGACGGCAGATGCGACACCGACTCAACCCCCTTCAACGGTGTGCAGTGCACCTTGAGGGCGGCCATCCAGCAGGCCAACGCCACGCCGGGCGCCGACACCATAAACTTCAACATACAGAGCATCGGGGTCATGACCATCTCCCCGGCCAGCGATCTACCAGACATCGCCGACGCGCTGACCATAGACGGCTACTCCCAGCCCGGCGCTTCCCCTAACACCTTGGCCAAGGGCACCAACGCGGACATCAAGATACAGCTCGACGGAAACAACACCGCGGGGAACGGGCTCGAGATAGTGGCCGACGACGTCGCGGTGCGCGGGCTCGCGATCGGGCGCTTCTTCTTCAACGGCATCGAGGTGGATAACGTCGAGGGCCTGGGCATACCCTCCGGTGTCAGGATCCAGGGCAACTTCATCGGCACCGACGCCTCGGGCACCGTGGCCCGGCCCAACCGTTTCAACGGCCTCAACTTGCGCGAGAGCGGAGGAAACAACACCGTAGGGGGCGCCTCCTTCTCTCAGCGCAACCTCATCTCCGGCAACGGCGCCAACGGCATCGGCATCGGCACCGGCAACGACGGCTACGCCATCGAGGGCAACCTCATCGGCACCAAGAAGGACGCTACCTCCGCTTTGGGCAACGGCAACAGCGGCGTGGACCTGTCTTCGGCGTTCGACAACTTCGTCGGGGGCTTCTCCCCCGACTCCGCAGCCAACACCATAGCCTTCAACGGCGGAGACGGCGTGAACGTCGTCGGCGAGGAGACCGCGGGCAACCGCATCCTCCGTAACTCGATCTTCTCCAACGGGCGCCTCGGGATAGACCTCGTGGGCGGCACCGAGAACGCGGCGGGCGCCACCGCCAATGACTCCGGCGACAGGGACTCCGGCCCCAACGACCTGCAGAACAAGCCGGTCATAACCTCGGCCAAGACCGTGGGCGGCACGACCACCATCCAGGCCAAGCTCAACAGCACCCCCAGCGATCCGTTCTTCGTGCAGTTCTTCTCCAACCCTTCGGGCAACGAAGGCCAGACGTTTATCGGCGGCAAGAGCGTGAGCACCGACTCGAGTGGCAACGTCACCTTCACCTTCATCCCCTCCCAGGCGGTGCCGGCAGGGCAGAAGGTGACCGCCACGGCCCTCGACGTCGTCGGAGGTAACACCTCCGAGTTCTCGGGGCCTCGTACGGTAGGCTCGCGGTAAGCGGATATAGGCCTTCGTAAGGCAAAGCGGGCCGGAGCGTAACGCTACGCTCCGGCCTTTCCTACGTGCTGCGATCTTGAGAGAATCGTGCTTCGCCCCTGTCCTATCGCCCAGGGACGCACCGACGTTGGACCGGGGCCGTGCAAACTTCCGAGAATACCTATTCTAGGCACTTGGATGAATAAGCCCTGGGCAGAGATGCCCAGGGGGTCTTAAGGTGGCATTATGGCAACGGGAAACATCCCGCCGTTCTCGAGAGATAGGAGAACCCGTATGTCTGCCGTGAGACGCCACCCACTCGTTGTCTTCTTCGTATTAGCCTACGCGCTTTCGTGGTGGCCCTGGATCCTGTACGCTTTCGACCTCTCCCCCCTGCCCATCGTGGGCTTCGGCCCCTTCCTCGCGGCGATAGTCGTGCTGGCGGTTACCCGCGGCATGGCTGGCGTGGTGGCGCTGCTACGTCGGATGGTGCGGTGGCGCGTGGCGCCGGTGTGGTACGCGGTAGCGCTCTTGCTACCCGTAGCGATCACTGTTGCCGCGACGGTGCTCAACGTCCTGCTCGGCGCTCAAGGTCCCTCCTCAGCCGAGCTAGGCGGCTGGACCGGGCTCGTTCCGGGGTTCATCCTGTTGCTGCTCGTTCCTGGGTTCGGCGGCGCCTGGGAGGAGCCGGGCTGGAGAGGTTACGCCTTGCCGCGGCTGCAAGTGGGCCGATCGGCGCTGTTGGCCAGCCTGATCCTGGGGGTACTCTGGGCCTTCTGGCACTTGCCGCTGATGATGGTCGGGGAGGTCAACTGGTCTGATCTAGTGCTGGTTATCGCGGTGTCGGTCGTGTTCGCCTGGGTGTTCAACAGCGCCAGCGGAAGCGTGTTGATCGTCATGGTCATGCATGCTATGAACAACACCATCTCGGGCGGTTTCTTCGGCCCGATGTTCTCGGGAGCCGACTCGGTGAGGGAGTCGTGGCTGCTGGCCGCGCTGTGGGTTGCAGTGGCGATCGTTGTGGTCGTTGCGACCGGGCCGGAGCACCTATCTCGCAAGAATAACAAGCAGGAGCCCACGCAGTACGAGATCGCAACGCCGCCGACTCCTCGCGTGGCCTAAGAAGGGGCCGAACTTCCGAGAACCCCTCTACGAAACTGTCTGAAAAAGTCGCGAATATGTGCGAAACGTGGCCTCAGAAGGCACCGAAGGGGCACATTTCGGCCCATGTCCGCTCTTGAACAGCGGCCAAATCCACGTTAGAGCGTTCTCGAACCCCTTTGCTCTCAGGGTCTATACGGAGTTCTCTAAGAAGTTCGTATCCACGGTCGTGCATAGGAGCAGGTCTTTATTTAGGTCCCTCCGAAACTGTCCAGCACCTCTTTGAAGGCCTCAGGCCGGATCTCGGCGACCCCGGAGAACGGGTAGTCGAACTCGCCGATGGTGAAGAGTATGCCGCAGATGACCAGCGTCAGGGCCGCCACCATTAGCGCGTGCGCCAGGTTGCTTTTGAGCCCGAATAGGTAGGTGAAGGACACCGTGATCACCCCGCCGACCACGAGGACCACCCACAGCAGATCGGGTATGCCCTCCCTGACCTCTAGCAGTCGTGACCTCCTGGCGTCGGCCGCATCGTGGAGCTGCCTCAGCCCACTTTCGTAGAGCACCTGCCCGCCTTCGGTGCGGGGATCGAATTCCAGGAGCTTCAAGGTGAGCTGGCGAAGGAGGGAGTCCGCCCGCTCGCTCGTCTGTCCCCGCTCCATCATCGGCCACTCCTCCTCCACCACGACCCTGGCGTACGTCCGGGCGAGTTCCTGGACGTTGGTGCGCTCGGGCTCGGGCAATTGGGTGGCGAGGACATAAATTCCGGCCAGCTCGTGCGCCTCACTCTCCACGTTGGTCTGGGCCGTCTCGTAGTCCTGCCACACGGCGATGACCACGAACGCGAGCAGCACGGCGTAGGCGACGCCCAAGACCGCGAAGATGAAGCCGGCGACGTTGTTTTGCCCCTCTCGGCGTTCCGGTGGCACCAGGCGCTGCACCAGTACCAGCCCCGCGACCGCCACGAGCACGGGCACGAAGACCGTCGGGATGAGGTAGAGTGCGGTTGCTAAGGTGGACCAGCCTCACTCTCACTACATATTGGTTCACTATCTCGGCCCAAGATACCTCCTCTATAACCGGCGCGCCGACACTTCAGGAGTTTATTCAACCAAAAGCGTGGAAGGGTTGTTCTGCGACTTCGCCCTGAAACCGTCCGAAAAGTCTCATCTGCGGACCAAACGCCTTACCATGAGGCGGCCCATCGCCGCGTAGACGAAGGCTTCTCCGGTCTCCGGCAGACGCTCGTAGTCCTTGCTCATCCTTCGGTTCTGTCCCAGCCAACAAAAGGTCCGCTCCACAACCCAGCGCCGCGGCAAGAATGGCCTTGGGCCTACCGGAGGTAAGAGCTTCCTCGGGTCCAGCTCCGTCCCTTCCTTGGCCCACTCCCTGGCCCACCTCATCATCACCTCCTCCGGAGCCGGCTTGGGCGGGTGGCGCACGATCTCGGCCGTCCATCCCAGTACGCTTTGCACCCAGACCGCGCCCTTGTCTTGGCCGGTGTATCCGGCGTCCAGCCACAGGATTCTTCCGGGTTTCTGCAGGGAATGCTACTGAAGTCGCGGTGTCGGGAACTTGGTCCTTCTCGCTCGAAGACCAACTCGCCGAAATGTCTCGCAACGACTTACGGCTAGGACTAATTGATCCCAAAACGGGTCGATCATCTGGAAAGTTCGTAGCGCCGACGCGGATAGAGTACGAGTTCCATCTAGCCCCTTCTTCGGATAAGGCCAAAGCTCTCCTCAACAAGATCGGAGACCCCAACGTGCGGACACTCAGCAAGAAGTGCTTTGAAAGCCTTACGGCTTACTACGAATACTACGAGCGTAATCTGGTGCAGCCCAATGGTCCAGAATCGGAAGAACTATGACTTCGACAATGACCTTCAAGTATTTAAGCGCCTATAAGGTACAGGGGGTGTCTACAAAGTCTGAAGACCCCGATGCATCGTTGTTAGATCGTTCCGACCGCGGAATGAAGGCGATATTGACCGGAGATGTAGACAGGTACCTCTACCCTCGTGATCGCTACTTGGCCTTGGCCACGCTCATGTTGACCGGGCGGTCGAACGCCGACGATCTAGAAACTGTTTTGCAATAGGTCTCGGAACCGCTTTTCCTGGGCCCTTATGAGGCATTTCGGTGGACCGCGACGGCCAGCCTACGCAGCATGACGCGACTCATGGCCCAGCGGATCATCGCGACCGCGGTCTCCGGCAGTCTCTCGTAGTCCTTCGCCAGCCTCCGCGCCTGACCCAGCCAAGCGAACGTCCTCTCCACCACCCACCTCCTCGGCAGCACCAGGAATCCGCGAGGCCTCTCCTCCAGCCCATAGCGCCACAGCTGGCGGTCCGGGTGGTCGGGCACCTCCACCCGCCATCCCCGCTCTTCCTCGGCCCACCCGCGGAAACCCTTCGTGTAGGCCCCGTCGGCCCAGAGCAGCTCTAACCGCGGCAGCTCCCCCTGCAACTCTTGGGTCAGGAGCCTTTGGGCGCCGTCGCGCGGTCGTGCAGGCTCGCGGGTTGGACGCGGGCGCCCAGCACAAGCCCACCGGTGTCCACGAGCAGGTGACGCTTCCTGCCCGAGAGGCGCTTGGCCCCGGCGGTCTTCTAGAGCGCCGGGGGCGTCCAGCCACCGGAGAGCGGCTCGCCCATCCGCAGCCCGAAGCGCTCAAGCAGCTCGGGAACCGTCTCTGGCCGCATCTCAAGGCCATAGCGCTCCCTGAGCTGTGCGAACGCCTCCTCATCCGCCTGGGCCACACCGCCCATGTCGACGAGCTCTCGGAAGAAGCGCTCGAAACCGGCCGGGGAGATAATCTCGAGGATCCGGCAGGGCTCGTCGCCCGCGTTCCAGAACGTGTGCCACTGGTTGCGCGGCTTGAAGACCAGGTCACCCGGCCCGGCCTCGACGACGTCGTCGCCCAGCAGCGCGCCCATGCGCCCCTCGAGAACGAAGCTGTACTCATCCTCGCGCGTGTGCAGATGCAGCGGCGCGGCGATGGCGCGCGGCGACATCGGATGCTCGACGAGCGAGAAGCGCTCGCCTGCTTCAGACCCGTCTATCATGAAGCGCACGCCGATGGTCCCAAGGAAACCATCCTGCCCGTCCTTGGGACCGACGACCTTCACACCCCCGGCTGCCGCTTCCATTCCTGCTCTCTTCCGTCGGATAGTAGTGTCGCCCGAAATCGTAGCGGCGGCCGCCGCGCGCGTCAATGTGTTCACGGGACAGATATGTCCGATCAAACACGCCCCTACCAGATGACCCGGCGAGCCGAGTTCGAGGAGCGGACGATGCGCAGGCGAATCACCGAGAGCACGCTCGCGCTGCAGGAGGATCTCAGCTCCGTGCGTAAGTTGCTGCCCGTTTGGCAGGAGACGCCGCGCCATGGCCTCGCCAGTTCGGCGGCGCAGGTAGGATGTAGCACACAAGAAAAGGCTCCGGCATGATCTGGAGCCTTTGTGCAGCAACGTGGACCTTCTAAGCTCGACTTTAGCCATTTGGCTGTGTTACACACCGCATCGGTTAGGCCTTCTTCGAAGGTCCTTGGGACTTTCGCCGTGTCACTCTCTCGCAGCGACCCGCGAAAAGTCGCCTTAGAAAAGAACCTGGACGTGTTGGCAGAGGCGTCTTAGAAAGTGGCGCGAAGGGGCCAAAGCCGCAACCCGATCCGCCAAAAAAGGTAGGTGGGCGAGTGCCGCTTCTCCATTACACGCACGCCTACCGCAGGACACGCGAAACCACCGAAAGCGCAAAGGTAACTATGCACCGACCGCCGGTACCGGTCGCGCAGTTCCGGCTCTTCACTCCAAATCTTCGAGCGCGCGGCGGCGATCTTCTTCGTCGCTACTTGGCGAGCCTGGTCGCCTCGGCTAGGGCGTCTGCTCAGCCGCCCGAGCTTCTTCTCGCCGCGAGCGGTCTAGGTGTAGACCGCAGCCGGGCAGATCCCGGCGTAGGCCGCGGCGGTGTCCTCGGTGATGTACGGGTGATGTAAAGAGGCACTCCTCTGCCGCCAAGCGATGCCCCTATTCTGAGTATTTGGCTTATCTAAGCCGATTAGAGAGCCGACGAGCGGACTCGAACCGCTGACCTAACCTCATTACGAATAAGTAGCGACATCTTCCCGGCGTTGACTTAAGTTAGGAATCTGCTTACCTAAGCTCCTCGCGCCCGCTTCTATTTACGTCGGTGGTTGGGCTCCATTGCAGTATCACTGTAAGACTCTCGTCAAATTTCTTCGGACAAGACTTCTTCGGCCCAGCCCAGAGCCGCGTTGGTAGCAGGAAAACCGATGGTTGTGATGGCGAGGACAATGGCATGCAGGATCTCCGCCTCAGAAACACCGATACTAAGCAACTTGCGCACATGCGAACGCACGCCGCCCTCCGACTCTGCGCCCACCGCTATACCGAGCTTGATCAGGCGGCGTTCCCTCTCACCCAAAGGTCCGGCGTCGTGCTCGGCAGCACCTAAGGCGTCGAAGGCTTCCTTAACCGCCGGGTAGCGACGCTCGAACTGCTGGTAGACCTCCGGCAAGTACGCTGTCATGCTCTCCTCCTTCTTCAGAGCACAGTAGGTATCTCGCATGCTACCAGCCGCGAAGCTTCGCGGAGCTCGCGGCCTCAAGCAGCTTAGTGGGAACGCGCTACATAAAATGGTAAGGAGCTATCATGACCGCGCCACCTTCACGCGCTGGACCTTAGTCGCTCCCTGAGGTTTCGCAACACCCGCAAGAGCCTCGACGCAATGCCGAGGCTTTGGTTCGTTTGGCGTATTTGGCTAAGTAAGCCAATTGCGCAGAGCCGACGAGCGGACTCGAACCGCTGACCTGCTCATTACGAGTGAGCTGCTCTACCTGCTGAGCTACGTCGGCCTGCTTCGGGCGCAGAGTATATCGCAGGGCCATACGGCTTTCACCCGTTCCGGATTGACGCAAAGTTCGGCCGGGCGTAGCATGTTACCTCTGTTCTTTGAAGGGTCTGGGGTGCCCGAGAGGAGGAGCGCGTGGACGAGGTTGCGGTGGAGGCCGCGGGGATCCCTGTGGCCCGAGATGCGGTCATTGCGGCTCTGGACAACTGCTTTGACCCGTGCTGCCAGGAACGCAGGATCAGCGTCGTGGACATGGGGCTTATCGAGTCGATCGAGATGCTGGGCAGGAGGGTCAGGATCGAGATGGTCCTTACCACCGGCTGGTGTCCGTTCGCCTCGCGTCTGCTCGAGATGGTGGAGGAAGAGGTGAGCGCCTTGCCCGGCGTTAGCGACGTAGACGTCGAGGTCGTGTGGGACCCGACCTGGACGCCGGAGCGGATGAGCGAGGGGGCGCGCGAGAAGCTGAGGCTTCCGTTGGAGAGGTTGGAGCCGTTGCGCCAGGCGCGGATGAGAGGAGAGAGCGCATGATCAAGGACGACGTTCTGGTCTTCGACTGCGTGGCCCACCCGTTCAACTTTGACGAGTCGAACGTGATCGGCAACCCGGGCGAGCTGTTCCGTCAGCACCTGTTCGCCTTCCACAACGTCCTCACCCCGGAGAGCGAGCCCAAGCTTGCGCCCGACGAGTTCCTCAAGCAGTGGAGCACGCAAGAGATCAGCCGCATGGTCTTCGACGAGTCGGACACGGACATGCTGGTCGCGATGCCCCTCCCCCTCACCGACCTGTTCAACGACGGCCTCTCGCCCTGGGAACGCTGCGTCGAGCTGCGGGACGAGAATCCGGACAGGACGGTCTTCTGGGGGACGGTCAACCCGCTCGAGGGCCGCAAGGCGCTGGAGCAGATGGAGATCCAGGTCAACGAGTACGGGGCACAGGCCTTCAAGTTCTACAACGTCAGATACGACTACGGCGAGCCCTTTCCGTGGCGTATGGACGATCCGAAGGTAGCGTTCCCGATCTACGAGAAGGCGCAGGAGCTCGGGATAGACCTGATCGGGGTGCACAAGGGCGTGCCGCTCGGCCCTCAGCCTATCGAAGCGACTCAGACGTGGGACATGGACGGCGCGGCGGCCAACTTCCCCGACATAAACTTCGTCATCTTCCACGTCGGGCTGCCGTTTATAGACGAGACGTGCTGGCAACTGGTTCGGTATCCGAACCTGTACGCGTCGATCGCGGCGACCATCAACTTCGTGGTGCGCTCGCCCAGGCAGTTCGCGGAGTGGATCGGCAAGCTCATGTTCTGGTGCGGGGAGGACAAGATCATCTACGGCTCAGAAACCCCGATCTGGCACCCGAAGTGGGCGCTCGACGCTTTCTGGGACTTCGAGATCCCGCAAGACCTGGTCGAAGGCTACGGCTACCCGCAGCTCACCGAAAGGGCTAAGCGCAAGATCCTGGGCGAGAACCTGCTCAGGCTCTCTGGGATGGATATCGAAGAGACGCGCACCCGGCTAAACGGCGCGGCCTAGCACCTCGCCGAAGATAACCGCGGATTCCTTTTCGCCGGACAAGCTACGGGCTTGCCACGTCCTTGTGCATTGATTGACACGCTCGCACGTATATATTGGGCGTTCAGGGGGCAAGTGCATTGAAAGGGGTGCTGTCACGGTAGGAACCGGATCGACGTTGTGACGATTTCGGGAGAGGAGACCTCTTGTACGAGAAAGACGGCGAGAAGTATTTCGTAGTAGACGAACACGTCCACCTTTGGGACGCGAGCCCGGAGAACATAGCGAACAAGTACGGCCAGGGGTTTATCGACTGCTTCTACGACTACCACAAGAACCTCAGCCCCGAGGAGTACGTCTGGGACAAGGCGAAGTACCAGAAGTACTCAGAAGAGGACCTCATGCACGACCTCTTCGAGGTCGGGTACGTGGACATCGCGATCTTCCAGCCGACGTACCTGACGGACTTCTACGTCAACGGCTTCAACACCACCGAGCAGGACGCGGTGCTGAAGGACAAGTACCCGGACAAGTTCATCCTGAACAGCTCGTTCGATCCCCGCTACGAGCAGAAGGGTCTCGAGGAGTTCGAGCGCAAGCACGAGAAATACGGCTTCAAGGGCGTCAAGCTATACACCGCGGAGTGGCGCGGCGACTCCAGGGGCTGGCATCTCGACGACGAGTGGTCGCAGAAGTACCTGGACAAGTGCATGGAGCTCGGCGTCAAGAACGTGCACGTGCACAAAGGGCCGACGATCTGGCCGCTCAACCGAGACGCCTTCGACGTGGCCGACGTCGACCGCGTCGCCACGATGTACCCCGACCTCAACTTCGTCGTGGAGCACGTGGGGTTGCCGAGGCTCGAGGACTTCTGCTGGATCGGCACGCAGGAGCCGAACGTCTACGGCGGGCTCGCGGTGGCGATGCCGTTTATCAACGCCAAGCCGCGGTACTTCGCCCAGATCATGGGCGAGCTCCTGTACTGGCTCGGCGAGGACAGGATCCTTTTCGCCAGCGACTACGCGCTCTGGCAGCCCAAGTGGCTCGTGGAGATGTTCGTGGACTTCGACTACCCGGGCGACCCGGAGTTCGACGACTACGCGGAGATCACGCCCGACATCAAGCGCAAGGTCCTCGGCCTGAACGCGGCGAACCTCTACGACATTGAGGTCCCCGATGAGCTGCGGCCCGTGACGGCCGACCACGGCACCGGCCCCATCGCCGCCGAGCCCGAGTCCCCCGCCTGATGCCTACCCGCGAAGCGGTCCTGGGCGCCCTCTCGGGCGTCCGGGACCCCGAGCTCGACGAGCCGGTCACGGACCTGGGCTTCGTCTCGGACCTGAGGATCTCGGACGCGGCCGTGAGCGTCCGGCTGAGGCTCCCGACCTACTTCTGCGCCCCCAACTTCGCCTACCTCATGGTCGCAGACGCCCGGGATGCGGTGCTCGCGGTGCCGGGCGTGCGCAGGGCGAGCGTGGTCCTCGAGGACCACTACGCCTCGGACGAGCTGAACAACAACGCCGCCTTCGACGACGCCTTCCCCGGCGAGACCGTGGGCCCGAACCTGGACGAGCTGCGCACGACCTTCCGCCGCAAGTCCTTCGTCTCGCGGCAAGAGCAGCTTTGCCGGGCACTCATCGGCGACGGACGCTCGGCGCGAGAGCTGGCCCAGATGCGGCTCGGCGACGTCCCGCCATCCGGGGAGTTCGAGACCTACCTGGACCGCAGGGCCGAGCTTGGCCTCGATGTCTCGCGAGACGCCCCGCTGGTCGTCGACCCGGACGGCAGGCGGGTGCCCGAAGAGGCGGTGATCCAGCACCTGCGCTTCGCGAGGACGGTAAGGGTGAGCATAGAAGGCAACGCGGGGCTGTGCAGGGGCCTGCTCGAGACCCGCTACGGCGGGAAGCGCGGGCTGGGAGAGAGAACGGAAAGGGAGGAAGCCACCGCATGAAGGCCGCGCGGCTGCACAGGTACGACGACAGCATCCCGACCAACAGCCTCGACGTCGAGGAGATCGACGATCCGAAGATCGAAAGCCCGCTCGACGTGATCGTGCGCGTAGGCGCCGCGGGGCTTTGCCGCACCGACATCCACGTCATCGAAGGCCAGTGGCAGCCTATCCAGGACGCGGACGGCTCGCTGCTGCCCTACGTCCTCGGCCACGAGAACTCGGGCTGGGTCGAGGAGGTGGGATCCGCCGTCACCAACGTCGAGGTCGGGGACACCGTGATCTGCCACCCCCTCATGACATGCGGCCTGTGCCGCGCGTGCCGCGCCGGCGACGACATGCACTGCGTGAGCGGCGAGTTCCCCGGCATCTCACGCGACGGCGGCTTCGCCGACCTGCTCAAGACCAACGCCCGCGCTGTCGTGAAGCTGGACCCCGTGCTCGAGCCCAAGGACATCGCGGCCCTGGCCGACGCCGGCCTCACCGCCTACCACGCCGTCAGAAAGAGCGTCCCCCATCTATACCCCGGCACGAGGGCCGTCATCATGGGCGCGGGGGGGCTCGGGCACATCGGGATCCAGTGCCTCAGGGCGCTGACGCCGACCGAGATCATCGTCACCGACCCGAACGAGGAGGCGCTGCAGCTAGCCAGGGAGTGGGGAGCAGACCAGACCGTGAAGGTAGAGGACGGCTACGTCGACACGGTGCTGGAGATGACCGACGGCGAAGGCGCGGAGGTCGTCTTCGACTACGTCGGCGAGCGGGGCGCAGAGAACGACGCCTGGAATATGACCCGCCCCGGCGGCTACCATTACGTGATCGGCTACGGCGGAACCGTCGAGGTCCCGACCATAGACATCATCTCGACCGAGCGCAGCGTAACCGGCAACCTGGTGGGCACGTACAACGACCTGGCAGAGCTGATGAACCTGACGGCGCGCGGTCTAGTCACGCTCCACACCTCGACGTACCCGCTAGACGCCGTGAACGACGCGATCCAGGACCTCAACAACGGAGAACTCCGTGGACGCGGCATCCTCGTTCCAGAATGAAGAATTAGGAATTGAGAATGAGGAATTGAGGGTTCGGGTGTAGCTACCAATTCCTCATTCCAAACTCGCAGTTCATAACTCAGATAGTGAGGGTATGCCGGGGAGCCCTGTGGCTGACCTGACGCCCTGCAGGATGGCGTCCTGCATGACCCTTGCCCCCCACGCCCCGACAACGTCGGTGGCGGCCTGAACCTCGCCCACGGACGCCGCGAAGGCGACGTCACCATCAACGGTCGTGTGCACCGGCTGTATGGCGCGAGCGAAGCCGTCGTGGGCCATCTGGGCCACCTTGGTGGCCCCGTTCTTTGTGAGGCGGGCGTTCGTCGCGACCAGGCCCAGCGTAGTGTACTCCTCCCCCCACCCCATGCGGGAGATCGCCTCGGGCAGGAGCTCTACCGTATCGCCGAGGCTGCCGTCGTCTTGCCTCGGGCCGGCTAGCACGCGCCCCGTCTGCGGGTCCCTGATGTCCCCGAAGGCGTTCACGGCTGCCAGCGCCGCGACGACCAGTCCCCCTTGCAACTCTACCGAAGCGCTCCCTACACCGCCCTTCATCGCCCTGTCCAGACCCAGCACCTTGCCGATCGTCGCGCCCGTGCCAGCCCCGACGCTGCCCTGCGCGAAGTCCCAGCTTTGCGCGGCCGCGGCTGCTTCGTAGCCCATCTCGGGGCCTGGCCGGATGGCGGGGTCCCCGATCACGAGGTCGAAGAGCACGGCGGCCGAGACGAGCGGGATGCGCGCCACCCCGATGTCGAGTCCGACGCCGCTCTCCTCGAGGAAGCGCACGACGCCCTCGGCGGCCGCGAGGCCGAAGGCGCTTCCCCCGGTCAGGAGGATGGCGTGCGTCTTTCTCACGGTGCCGTGGGGACCCAGGCGGTCCGTCTCCCTGGTACCAGGCGAGGAGCCGCGCACGTCGACGCCGACGACGGCCGGCTCGCCGAAGATGATCGCCGTGCATCCGGTCAGGCCCTCGGTATGGGTGGCGTGCCCGACGAGCACGCCGGGCACGTCGCAGAGGTTACCGAACAAGCGGGTTCAGGAGTCCTGGGTCTGCGAGGCCTCTTGCCACTCCTCCGGGTCCGCGGGTACCACGTCGGGGTTGTACTTGGCGAGGCGGCCGAGCGGAACCAGCTCCTGGTCGGCCCGCGAAGGACCGAAGCGGACGAAGACGGAGTCCTTGGTCATCGAGTAGTCAACGACCTTGCCCTCCCTATCGCCGAGGGTGACTGTCGAGTTCTTGAACGGGGCCCGCTCCTTGAACTCCTTGTAGACGTCGTGCTCGTAGCGCACGCAGCACTTCACCTCGCCGCAGCAGCCCATGATCTTCTCGTTCGGCGTCACGCCCTGCTGCTTGGCCAGGCGCACGTTCACCGGTCCCATGGTGCGCGCCCCGCTCCACGTGGCGCAGCACAGCGGCAAGCCGCAGGTGTCGCACCCGCTCGCGTCGCCCGAGCGCTCGATAAACCGGAAGCGGCGCAGCGAGATCCGGACGTCGTAGCGGTGCTCCAGACCCTCCTTGACCGGGTCGAGGTTGGGGTTCTGCTCCTCCGTCTGGTACTTGACCTCGACGTAGTACCCGTCGAGCGAGACGTCGCAACCTATGAACTGGACCTTCTGTATACCGTGGTCCCTGGCAATCTTCTGGGCCTCGTTGCGGATCTCGCGCCCCAGCTCCCTGTTGGCGCCTTCTTCCCGCTCGTCGTCCTCCGTGAGGATTCGGAGTATGTCGTAGGGCTCCGCGTAGGGCTCGCGGCGCCTCGGCGTGAGGGCCACGCGACCGACGTACTCCCCCACCTCGGTGGCGACGACCACCTGGTAGCCGACCCTGAGGTCTAGGTCCCTCGCGTAGCAGAGCCTGGGCGTGCTCCAGCCCGGGATGCGGACGTCGACGAGCCTGGGGAAGGTGCGAGTATTCTCCGCCGTGTCCGCGATAACGCCACCTCCAAGGTCGCCTCAGGGGAGACATTATACGCAAGCGCGGCGCGCGCTTCCCCCAGCTCCAGCGCGGCCCCGGCCCAGTCCGCACCGGGATGTTCATCTACCCGGGCACGGATCTCCTCTACCCTGTCCACGTTGGCGACGAGCTCCGGCGCCCCAGTCTCGACCGCCGCCGCGTCCCTGTAGGCCAGCGCGAGCAGCTCGAGCGCCTCCCGCACCGCGGCGTCCCGCGCAGCCCGTCCGGCGCGCTTGGCCCCTTCCTTGGCCCTCCGGTCGGGATCTTCTATCCCTTCGAGGTAAGCCGCCTCCCTCGCGGACCCCACCGCTTCGGCTCTCGCCGTGACCTCGCCCGCCAGACCCGCCCGCTCGTCGAAGTCCCCCAACAGCGAGAACCCGGCCTCGAAGACGGCGTCGCGCAGCCCCATGAGCTCCGGTTCCTCCGCGTAGCGCAGCGACAGCCCCACGCTGCCCCGCCCGAGCGCCGCGGCGAGCTCCGGCTCCGCGATACCGCGCTCGGCCAGGAACCTGGCAACCGTACGACGCGGACACGGGGTTGAAACGAACCGCCTGGGCGCGCGAGCGGATGGTGGGCAAGACGCCCTCGCGAGAGGCCGCGACCAGCAAGAAGACCGCCTCACCTTCCGGCTCCTCGAGCGTCTTCAGCAGCGCGTTGGCCGCCTGCACGTTTAGCGTGTCGGCCCGCAGAACGAAGGCCCTCCGGACGCCTTCGAAGGGCCTGCTCGCCGCGAGGCGCACCACCTCGCGAACCTGTCCGATCGTCGTGAAGGCGCCTTCGGGCTCGATCTCCGAGAGGTCGGGGTGAAGCCCGCGCCGCGCGCGATCCTCGGCGCCCCCATCCCCGCCTGCCACCAGGGCTGCCCCGAACCTGCGCGCCACGGTCCGCTTGCCGACCCCGGCCGGGCCGTGGAACAGGTAGGCGTGGGAGAGGCCGCCGCCCAGGGCCAGCTCGAGCAGCCGCAGAGACGTCTCGTTACCGATTACGCCGGCGAACACAATCCGTCTCAGCCACGCCACCGAGTATCATCCTTCCCCAGTGTACCGGAGGCTCTGGATCTCCCCCACCACCAGTTCCGCCAGCTCCTCGGGAGGGCGTGCCCCGTCGAGAACCCGGATGCGGTCTGGGTCGCGCCGGATCAACTCCTCGAACCCCCTCTCGACACGCCGCCAGAACTCGTCTCCGACCTTCTCGATCCTGTCGAGCGACGCCCCGATCTTCCTGGCGCGCCTGGCCCTCTCCTCCTCACCGATCCGCAGGTAGAAGGTCCTGTCCGGGACGACGTTCGCCACCGCCCAGGCGTTGAGATCACGGACCGCCTCCAGCCCGAGACCCCGGCCGTATCCCTGGTAGGCAAGGCTGGAGTCCAGGTAGCGCTCACACACGACGTCCTCCCCGCGCAACAGACGTGGCAGCAGCGCCCGCCGCGCGTGGTCGGCGCGGGCGGCGGCGTACAGGTAGGCCTCGGTCCAGTCGTCCATCTCGACCTCGGGGTCGAGCACGACGTCCCGGATTCGCTCCGCGGCCGGGGTTCCGCCCGGCTCCCGCGTGAAGTACGTCTGGCTGCCCGCTTCGGCGAGCAAGGGTTTCATGCCGCGCACGAGGGTCGACTTGCCGGAGAAATCCGGGCCCTCGATGGTTACGAAGATGCCCCGCGAGGCTTGCGCCGCCGACCCGCCCTCAGGCCGCGGCCCGGCGCACGGCGTGATGCCTCGCAGCCGAGACGAGGGCCTCGAAGAGGTTTCGGTGCTCGTGACCCGCTTCGCGCATGGCTTCGGCGTGCCACTGTACCCCGACCAGCCACCGCTGCGACAGATCGCCCCACTCGACCGCCTCGACCACCCCGTCGGGCGCGTGAGCGACCGCGATCAGGCCGGACGCCAGGTCCTTGATCGCCTGGTGATGGTACGAGTTGACCTTCAACTCGTCCGAGTCCATGATCCCGGCGACTTGCGACCCGCCGTCCACCGCGACCTCGTGCGTCGGCTCCCACTTGGGCGTCTCCTGACGGTGCCCAAGCAGGACCAGATGGTCCATCTGCGTCGGAAGATCCTGGAACAGAGTCCCGCCCAACGCAACGTTCAGGACCTGCATCCCCCTGCAGATGCCAAGAATCGGGATCTGACGCCGCAACGCCTGCTCCATCACGGCCATCTCGAACGCGTCTCGCTCCGGCACCGTGGGACCGAGCTCGGGGACGGCCTCCTCCCCGTAGTAGCCGGGATCCAGGTCGCTCCCACCGCTGAGCAATAACCCGTCGAGTCCGTCGAGCAGCGACTGTACAGCCCGGAACTCCCCGAGCGGCGGCAACACGACGGGCATCCCGCCCGCCACTGCTACCCCCTCGACGTAGTCGAAGTCCGCCCGCACGTACCGCCCCAGCGGCCGCTGCGCGACCTCGTCCGCGTCTTTCCTCAACGTTGCCGTTACGCCGATAACCGGGGTCAAATTCTACTCACCCTTTAACGCTTTCTTCATCTATCTTAACTATAACGTGGCCGAATAGCAAGCAAGTAATGCGATCAGGACCAGCAAAAGATACCCGCCGGCCCTGACGAGGGGTGAGGGAACGGACCTTTGCTGCTCCTCTTCGAGGGCAATTCTGGCCTCTATGTGGTGGACTTCACCGGTTCCTGCGCGTCCTCTCGCGATGGACGCTCACCCCCCTCCTTGGCTTCGCGCTGCTCCTGCTTCTTCGGGCAGTCCATGTTGATGCAGGTGATCCAGGGCCGTTTGCCGCCAAGCACCTTGATCTCGGGCGAGCCGCAAGCGTCGCACTGGGTGCCGGTAGGGATTATGGTCCCCCTCTGAGGAAGCGGGTAGGTGACGCGGCACTCCGGGTAGCCCTCGCAGCCGACGAAGCGCTTGCCGCTCTTGCGGTTGCGCCGGACTATGAGGTTGTGCCCGCTCTCGGGGCACTTGCCAAGCGTCTCGTCGCCGCGGATGCCGTTCCAGACGATGTCCGCGAACTCCCGCTCCGACTCGGTCAGGTTCTCGTAGACTCGGCGCAGGACGTCGCGCGATTCGTCGACGACGTTCTCCTTGGAGATCTTGCCTTCGGAGATCGCGTCCATGCTCTTCTCGAGCTCCGCGGTCATCTCATGCGAGGCTATCTCGGAGGCGAAGTCGGTAAGGGCCTGGGCGACCGCGATCCCCTTCTCGGTCGGGATAACGGGATCGTCGTGCACGTAGCCGCGGTCGTAGAGGTTCTGGATGATGTTCGGGCGGGTCGCCTTGGTACCGAGGCCCAGGTCCTCCATCACCGTGATCAGGCGCCCCTGGCCGTACCTGCCGGGCGGCTGCGTCTCCTTGCCGACCACCTCGGCCTCGACCACCTCGACCTCGTCGCCCTCCTCGAGCCGGGGTAGCTCCTCGTCGGCGCGGCGGCTGTAGTGGTAGACCCCGAGCCAGCCCTCCTCCGTAACGACCGTCCCGCTGGTCGTCAGCGGCTCGCCGCCCGAGTCGAAGAGCAGCGTCGTGCGCAGCGTCCTCGCTGGCCCCGAGAGGGTTGCCAGGAAGCGCCTGACGACGAGCTGGTAGATCTTCCAGCGGTCCTCGCGCAGGGACTCCTTCGCAACGTACCCGGTCGGGTAGATCGGGGGGTGGTCCGTGGTCTCCTTCTTCCCGCGGGTGGGCGAGAGCTTCTCGGAGGCGAGCAACTTCTCGACGTGCGGTCCCACTCCCTCGACCCGCTCGAGGGTACCGAGTACCTCCCTGAGGTCGAGCGAGCGCGGGTAGACGGTGTTGTCCGTGCGGGGGTAGGAGATGTAGCCGTCGGTGTACAGGTCCTCGGCGATGCGGGAAGCCCTCGAGGGGCTTATGCCGAGGGAGGCCGCCGCAGTGAGGAACCCGGTCGTGTTGAACGGGGTCGGGGGCGGCCTGGTGGCCGACTTCTGCTTGACCTCCGTCACCGTGGCGCTGTCCGTGAGGCTCTCGAACGCGGCGCGGGCCGCGGCCTCTTCCTTGAAGCGGCCGCGCGTGTGCCGGACTGCGAAGGGGCCCCCGCCGTTCTTCAGGGTCGCGCCGAGCTCCCAGTACGGCTCGGAGATAAAGGCTCGCCGTTCGCGCTCCCGCTCGGCTATGAGCGCGAGCGTCGGGGACTGCACGCGCCCGACCGAGAGAAACGCGCTCCCGTAGCGCTTGGTGGCCCGAGAGACCCACCGCGTCAGGGTCGCGCCCCAGATCAGGTCTATGTCCTGGCGCGCCTCGCCGGCGTCGGCGAGCTCCCGAGAGACCTCGACGAGCTCGTCGAAGGCGCGGGTTACCTCGCCCTTGGTCAGGGCGGAGAAGCGCGACCGCTCGACGTGATCCACGAGCTTCGGGTTGGTCTCGAAGACCAGGCTGAGGGCCTCCACCCCGATCAGCTCGCCCTCCCGGTCGAAGTCCGTAGCGATGACGACCCGATCGGCCTTTTTTGCCAGGGACGTGATGGCGTTGGCCACACCCTTTTCGGAAACAGCCTTGAGGATCTCGGCGTCGATGAGCTCGGAGGGCTCGACCTTCTGCCAGTTGGAGTACTGCTCGGGGTACTCGGGGTTCAGCACGTGCCCCTTGAGCCCGACAGAGACGCACTCCTCGCCCTTCCACGTGAAGGTGTGGTGCGGGACGGAGCGGTGCTTGCCGTCCTTTACCGGTCCTTCGGCCAGGAACTGTGCGATCTTCTTGGCCGCGTTCGCCTTCTCAGATATTATTAATCGCATATTGATCCTGTTTATAACACAATGCGACGACCTTTCCTTGGTTGATTTCGCCACCGAAGCCGGGCACTCGGGCGCCTCCGCAGTCCCACCACGAGGCAGGAGTCTAGCAGCGCCGGGCCGTTCTTCTCAAGAGCAAGGTTGTATGTCAGGCCTTGAGACGCGTGGCCAGGTCACGGCTCCGTGGGGGTCGTGGCGTTGCCAAGGAGGATGCGAACGGCGAGGAGCCCGACGATGCCGATGAGGGTGGCGAACCACAGGGTCGCGAGCCGGATGATCAGGGTCAGCGCGACGGCCACCCCGGCGGAGAGCCCGGCGATCGCCACGAACTGGCCCGCCAGCCCCGCCTCGACCGCCCCGATCCCGCCCGGGAGCATGCTCAGGACCCCGAGCAGCGAGCTGACCGCGAACACGAAGACCACGAGGAGAAAGGGCAGGTCGGTTCCGAGCCCCACCGCGCAGAGGTACACGCCCAGGCACTCAAGTCCCCAGCTCAGGAACGAGATCAGGGTGCCCACGGCGAGGGGACGCGCCGCGAGAAGATCGTTCGAAGAAGCCTGGAAGTCCCCCAGATACGGGGTCACCCGGTTGAGCAGGGGCACCTTCGAGAGTCCGCGCTCGGCCAGTAGCGAGAGGCGCTTGGAGCGCAGAACGGCGATACCGATGGCCGCCAAGACGAGGAAAGCCACCATCGTGGTCGGTGGGAGGCCGAGGGAGAAAGCGCCCAGGAACCCCCAGGCGACCATGCCCGTGCCATCGGTGGCCCGCTCGGCGATGACCGCCGGGGCGGTGCGGGCGACCGGAGCTCCCGTCGCCTGGCGGACAAACACGCACTTCAGCACCTCGCCAAGCTTGCCGGGCGAGATCGTCATGGAGAGCCCAGAGGCGAAGATCGCCGCGTTGGTGGGAAGGGGGACGGAGACCTTCAGGATCCTGAGATAGTACAGCCAGCGAAAGAATCGCCCGACGTACGAAAGGAGCACCAGACCAAGGATCGCCGGCACCAGCGCGAGGTTGAATTCGTCGAGGGCCGCGGTGAGGCTCCCGAAGCCCCCGAGGAGCGCGAGGACCAGGTATACCGCGACGCCAAGGGCGACGGCCAGTATGAGGTTGCGGCTCAGCCGTTCCACAAGGGGATAGCGTAGATCACCACTCCGACCACGGCGAGCCAGAGGACGAGCGCGATCTGCAGCGGGCGGTCCGCCAGCAGGAGGGTGTCGGGGTTGCCCCCTCCGGCGCGGTGCACGAGCAGCATGTACCGGAACACCCCGTACACCACGAACGGGATGCTCGCCATCATGTAGTAGTTGTCGTACTCGGAAAAGGTGTAGAGGACGTATGCGATTAGCGTGGCCGACATCATGATGTTCATCATCTCGTCGAGCAACGGGACGGAGTACTCCGCCAGGTTCCTGCGGTGGACGCTCGCCCCCTCGCCCAGGGAGGCCAGCTCGTGGCGGCGCTTGGAGAAGCCGAGGAAGAGCGTGAGGAGGGCCGTGCAGACGATGAGCCAGGGGGAGATGGGGCTGGCCACGGCGGCCACGCCAGCGAAGGCGCGGATCACGAAGCCCGCGGAGATGCTCATGACGTCGAGGATCGCGACGTGCTTGAGCGTCGTGGTGTAGACGGCCTGCAGGGCGAGGTAGGAGAGCCCGGCCAGCCCGACTCCGAACCCTACCCAGAACGCCAGCGCGAGGCCCGCCGCGCCGAGCAAGGCGGCGAACACCAGGGCCGAGGTCGGCGAGATCTGCCCGCTGGCCACCGGCCTGCTCCGCTTTCGGGGGTGCTTGCGGTCCTCCTCGACGTCGAGAACGTCGTTCGCGGCGTAGACCGCGCCCGAGAGCGCGCAGAAGGCGACGAAGGCGAGCAGCGCGTTCGCCACGGCCGATAAGACCAGCGCCTGGTGCGCAAAGACCACCCCGGCCAGCACGAACCCGTTCTTGGTCCACTGCTTGGGCCGGACAAGCCTGAGGTAAGAACCCGCGATTCCCATGCTGCCGCTAGCCTCCACGAGGTCCGGTTATATCAGGTTGTCCGCGTCAGAGCTAGTCGGCGGTTCGCCGGCGCGGTGCCCCCGGCCCATGTTGAAATCGTCCGCGAGCGCTTACAGAATAACCCGAGTCTTGCGGATAGAAAGGTGCCATGCCCAGAGCCAAGCACACAAACTTGCGTCGTCGCGGTGCCGATGGACGCCGCTGACCAACGGCGGGCCGTGCTCGGCGAGTGGTTCAGGCTGGCGAGGCCTTTCTCACTCACGGCTGCGGCCGTGCCCGTGCTCTTCGGGACGACGCTTGCGCTAACCGACGGCGCGTTCTCATGGGGCCCTTTTCTCGCGATGCTGCTCGGCAGCCTCCTCATCCAGGCCGCGACCAATATGTTCAACGAGTACTACGACGAGCGGCGGGGGCTCGACACGGTGACCGCCGTCGGGATCGCCGGATCCATCGTCAGCGGACGCGTGCGGGCCAGGGCTGTTCTGCTCGGGGCGCTTTTTTGCTACGTCGTCGCGCTCTTCCTCGGGATCTACCTCGTCGTCGTGGGCGGTTGGCAGATACTGCTTCTCGGATGCCTCTCGGCACTCGGCGGCTATCTCTATTCCGCGGGTCCGCGGCC
The DNA here is from genome assembly GCA_963800975.1 of uncultured Rubrobacteraceae bacterium. Lineage (GTDB taxonomy): Bacteria > Actinomycetota > Rubrobacteria > Rubrobacterales > Rubrobacteraceae > JALYGY01. Next base: position 130,553 of record CAWDDB010000014.1, read on the forward strand.
TATCGCGTACACGCCTTTCAGCGAGGCCGCGGTTTTTCTCTTTATGGGCGTCCTCATCGTCGTTATCGCCTACGCCGTGCAGGATCCCGGGAGCTTCCCGGCCTACGTGCCGCTCGCGGCGCTACCCATCGGCGGCCCGGTCGCCGCAATCCTGCTCGCCAACAACATCAGGGACACGAGGTCTGACAGGAGGGGCGGGCGGCGGACGCTGCCCATAGTCCTGGGCCGAGAGGTCGCGATCCTGATCTACCGCGCCCTGCTCCTGGAGGCCTACGTGGCCGTGGCGGCGCTGATGGCCTTCGACGTCGTTCCGGTGGAGTGCGCCGTCGTCTTCCTCAGCGCCACGCCGGCCATCCGGCTCTGGCGCGACATCGCGCTCTCGACCACGCCGGAACGGCTCGACCCGGTGGTCAAGCGCACCGCAGGACTTCACCTGGTCTTCGGCCTGCTCTACACGGCAGGGGTGCTGCTGGGGTGGCTGATCTAGGGCGCCCTTTCCGCGCGAGCTACGTGGTTGAGGGCTCGCCACCGGAGAAGATCTTCGCGGCCCTGCTCGACGTGCGTAGCTTCTCCGAGTGGGCCGTTGGCCTGCGCCGCGCCCGGGCATTGGATGACGCCGGCAGGGAGATCGAGCTTCGCGCCGGGGCGAACATAGAGTTCACCCTGAGCGCCGCCGGCCTGACGCACCGGGTGGTCGGCCTGATCACCGTTGTCGAGAGCCCGAAGCGCCTGGAGTGGCGCTACACGGAGGGCGCCAGGGGATACGGCGGCTGGCTGCTCGAAGCGGGAGCGCCCCACGCGGTTCGCCTGACGCTCTCCACCGACTACGAGGTCAAGCCCCGATGGCTCGACAAGCTCGCCCACAGACCAATCTTTCAGGCCCTTACCGAGGAGCTGCTCGGCCGGTCCGTGCGCCGCTTCGAACGGTACCTGAAGCAGGAAGATCGGATCTCAGATTCCAATTTCAAGTAAGGATAGGCCGCGGACCGCCAACGACCCTTGGCTCTAGAGATCCCGCTCCCGGTCTTCGTCTTCCTCGTGCGCGTCTTCGTCTTCGTCGCTCCGCTCGACGCCTTCGTAGACCGGGCCTACGTCTTCCTCGAGATCGTCATCGTCGTCGTAGTCATCATCATCGTAGTCGTCTTCTTCGTCATCGTCGTCGTCGAAGTGGACGTAGCCGCTTTCTTCCTCCTCCTCGGATCCTAGGCGATGCACGGCCACCTCGGAGACCGGGTTCACGTAACGGGCTATCAAGATGGAGACCTCGTACATGATGACCATGGGCGCGGCCATGAGGAGCATGCTGTACGGATCCTGCCCGGGCGTCAGGGCAGCGGCGAGGATGAAGTTGAGCACGATCGCGTGCCTGCGGTAGCGCCTCATGAACGGCGCGTCCACGAGCTCCAGCTTCGCGGCTACGTAAGTCGCGGCCGGCAACTCGAAAACGATGCCGAACGCAAGGAGGAACCGCGTCGTGAACTGCAGGTAAGATTGGGAGGTGATGATGGTTACGTAACGCCCAGGAGCCCAGTTGAGCAGGAACTGGGTGCCTATCGGCAAGACCACGAAGTAGCCGAACGCCACGCCGGCAAGGAACAGCGCCGACGCCAGCGTGATGATGGTGTAGGTGAAGGCGCGCCCGAGGTCCCCCACCGCCGGCGCCACGAAGGCCCACAACTGGTAGAGCAGAACGGGAATGGTTACCAGGAACCCGACGTAGAGCGCGAGCTTCATGTCGGTGAACAGCTGCTCCGTGACGCTCGTCACGTTGAGCTTGCCGCTCAAGGAATTGCCGGCGGGAGCCAGGAGCCACTCGAAGATTCGCACCCTGAAAAACCACGCGACCACGGATGCGACCAGGAACGCGATCCCCACCTTGATGATCCTGGACCTGAGCTCGCCCAGGTGTTCGATCAGGGTCATGCGCGCCTCGTCGCGCGGACCGCGCGGGCGCGAGGGTAGGCGGAGGCGGCTTGCCATCTAGGTCAGGATTTCGGAGGCGGCCCTAGGCGCGCTTCTGCTCGGCCTTGTCCGCCTCGATCGGGGCTTCCTCCGTACCGGCCGGCTCGGCCTTTGCCTCGGCCTTGGCCTCGGTCTTGGCCTCGCCCGAGGTTAGCTCTTCGTCCTTGGCATCCTTCTTGTCTTCCTCGACCTCGCCCTCGCCGCGGGTGCCCCTCCTGAACTCCCGCACGCCGCTGCCGAGGCCCTTGGCCAGCTCAGGTATGCGCTTCGCCCCGAAGAGCAGCAGGATGATGACCAGCGCGATGATGAGCTCCGTTCCCCCGAACGAGCCAAATCCCATAGTTCCTCCTAGTATGCGTTCTGCAAACCTTCACGCCACATTATACGACCTGCGTTCCGCGCGTGGATCAGGACGCCGCAACCTCACCCGCCGCCGGTCGTTTGCTCGCCGCCTTCGAGAAGGGCGGAGATGCGTTGTTCGACGGCCTGCGCCTGCTCGCCCTCGGGCTCGAGATCGAGGTAGCCGTTGTAGTACTTGATCGCCTCGGCAGGATCTCCCGCGCGGTCGTAGGACTCTCCCGCAAAAAGGAAAGCGTCCTCGTCCTGGGGGTCGATCTCCGCCGCGGCGGCGAACGCGTCGCCGGCCTGCCCGTAGAGCTTCTCCTGCTCCTCGCCTGGCGTCGCCTGAGCCTCCTGCAGGTAGACCTGTCCGAGCGTGAACGCGATCTCCCCGTCGTTCGGGGCGACCTCGCGCCCGTCTTGCAGCACGCGGGCCGCGTCGTCGTATCGGCCGCTCTGGTAATAGAGGGCGGCCAGCTCCTTGATGGCGTCCTCGTCCTGGGGATTCTCCTGCAACTGCTGCTCAGCCTCGGCGATCTGATCCTGGGAGTCGATGGTCTGCCCGCCGGGTTGCTGGTCCTGACCCCCGATCAGGTCGAACAGGTTGTAGCTGACGTTGGTTCCAAGGCCCACCAAGATAAAGGAGGCGACGAAGAAAAAGGCGAGCAGGATCGACACCAGCCTGACCCAGAAGCCGAGCCTGTCCCGGTTCATCATCATGGTACGTCAGTCCTCCACGCTCGCAACGTCGGCCCGATTGTATAACACCAGGACGAGACCAACGCGCCGTTCAGTCGTGCCAGCACGGACTTGCGGGGCTCCGCAAGCGTCCGTTAGCCGGTCCCCTGCGTAACCGAGGCGTAGACGACGTCCCCGCCAACGACCGTAGACGTCACGGCCCCTTCCGCGGCCGCCTCCACGACCTCGCGCTCGGCGTCCACCTCGCCTGGGTCTACCGCGACAACGGCGAGGTCGGCCCACTTCCCGGCTTCCAGGCTCCCCGTCTCCGCCTCGATGCCGAGAGCCCGCGCTCCGCCCAGCGTGGCAAGCTCGAGGCCCCTGGCTCCGTCGAACCCGTGCAGCTGGAGCGCGAAGAGCGTCTCCTCGAAAAGGTTCATGCTCGGGCTGCTCCACAGGCCATCGGTACCCATGCCGACCCGCACCCCGCGCTCCAGCATCAGGGGAACGGGAGAAACCCCGCAGCCCAGGAACTCGTTGGACCGGGGACAGTGGGCCGCCGCCACGCCCGAGCGCTCGAGGATGCCGACCTCCTCGTCCGAGACGCCGGTCGCCAGGTGCGCCGCGATCGTGGGCGGCGCGAGCAGCTCGAGCTGCTCGGCGTACCTCACGGGCGAGATCCCCCTCCCGCCCCACTCGTTGCGGCCGAAGATGTCGGCGAGGCCGCCGGTCCCCCTCTCGACGAACTCGACCTCCTCGGGGCTCTCGGAGAGGTGGATCGCGAGCCGCCAGCCGAGCTCCCGCGTCCGCCGCGCCGCGAGCCGCGAGGATTCCGGGTCGACCGTGTAGGGGGAATGGACGCTGACCTGGGCGTCCACCCTCGCGGGCAGCCCTTCTCTCAGCCCCCCTACCTTCTCGATAATCGACTCGACCGCCTCCTCGGGCGTGCCGATCTCGTGCGGGAAGAACTCGGCGTAGACGGTGCCGGCCATGCCGGACGCGGCGAGTTGCGGCAGGCACTCGCCGTAAGGAGAGGATTCCGCCATGAACGTCGTTCCGGCCTCGATCGCCTCTCTGGCCGAGGCCCGCGCCGCCTCCGCCGTCCAGGACTCTTTCTCCGGAAGTCGTTCGATCAGGCCAGCGAGCCAGCCCGAGAACGTTCCGCCTTCCGGCGCGCCCTCCCGGCGGAAGCCGAGGTGCGCGTGGGCGTTTACCGCGCCCGGAACGATGGTGTAATGAGGGAAGTAGCGAAGTTCGGCGTCAGGGTCGCTTCGACCCAGCTCGGCTAACGTCCCAACGGCAGCGATGCGACCGTCCTTGACGAGGATCGCGCCATCGCGGATGCCCGGGGCCGAGACGGGCAGCACGAGCCCGGCCGCGAAGATGGTCGTCCCGCGCTCAGGCATCCCTTCCGACCACTTCGGAGGCTATGATCTCCAGGAACTCGCGTTCTGGGCAATCCGGCAGCAGCCCGAGCCCCTCGAAGGCGGCTTCGATCTCGCCCCTGGCCCACGCCTCGGTCCTGGCGACGGCGTCGGTGGCGAGCACCGCCTCTATCCCGGCTTCTAGCAGCTCGGGGGAGGGGTCCGGTTGCGCGAGCACCCTCCGGATGGTAGCCGCGTCGCCGACCCTGAGGGCGAAGATCACCGGCAGCGTCACCGTGCCCTCGGCGAGATCCGTCCCGATACCCTTCCCCATCAGCCCAGGCTTGCCGACGAGGTCCATGATGTCGTCGGACATCTGGAAGGCTATGCCGAGCGCCTGGCCGTAGGTCGCGAGCGAGTCTATCTGCCTGAGCGACAGCCCGCCCAGGGTTCCGCCGGCCACGCAGGCAGCCTTGAACAGGCCTGCCGTCTTCTTGCGCACGTGCTCGAGGTACGCCTCGACGTCAACGGTCGCCCCGTTCGCCCGGTACTGCTCCAGCTCGCCCGCGGCGAGCCCCTCCGAGGCCTCGGAGAAGGCCCGCACGAGGCGGGGATCGCCCACCTGCGCAAGCTCGGAGAATGCCTCGGCGAAGAGGTAGTCGCCCGTGGCGATCGCGACCTCCCTGCCGTACCGGGCCACGGTCGTCGGCGACCCGCGCCTGCTCTCCGCCTTGTCCACGATGTCGTCGTGGATCAGGGTCGCCGTGTGCAGCACCTCGATGGCCATCGCCGCGCGCAGGAGATCCTCCGGGTCGGGGTCGCCCATGCGCGCGCACAACGTGAGAAGCAGCGGCCTCAAGCGCTTGCCCCCCGAAGTGAGCGCCTCGAGCGCTGGCTCGATGAGCGCCTCGGGCGCCCGTTCTGCCGCATCGGCGAGTAAACCCTCTACTTCCTCGACGAGTTCGAAGACGCCCTCAGGCACCGAGGAGGTGAGGCTACGGATGCCCCGCGAGTCCCCTTCTCCCGCGGTGGAGGGTGATGATGCCACCCGCGAGCCGCTGCCATGTAACATCTTGTAGTCCATTCCGCTCCATTATGTCAGACAACTCGTCAGGCGCCACGAACTCTTTCACCGATTCGGGTAGGTAAGAGTAAGCCCAGGCATCGCCGGAGATCGCGGCTCCCAGCCGCGGCACGATCTTATCAAACCACATTCCGTAGAACGCGCCAGAGATCCTGCCGGCTGGCCGCGCTATCTCCAGGCACACCGCAACGCCGCCGGGCACCAGCGTTCTGGCCATCTCCGCGAACAGCGCGTCGAGGTCAGGTATGTTCCTCGCGCCGTAGGCGATCGTGGCGGCGTCGAAGGCCGAGGTCTCTACGCCTTCGAGGTCGGTCGCGTCCCCGAGCCGGTAATCCACGTTTGGCAGCGGACGGGCCGCGGCTACGCGCAGCATCTCTTCGGAGAAGTCGACCCCCAGCACGTGCCCCGCGGGCCCGACCTTCTTCGCCAGGTCCCGGGTGAGGCTTCCGGTGCCGCAGGCGAGATCCAGGGCACTGCCGCCAGGCCGGAGCCCAGCGGCAAGCACCACCTGCCTGTTCCAGAGGCGGTTCAACCCCGCGGTCATCACGACGTTCAGCAACTCGTAGCGGCCGGCGATCCGGTCGAACATCTCCCGCACGAGGCGCGCCCGCTCGGTGCCAGCGGGCAGTCGGCTCCCTGGCGCCTGCTTTACGCCGGCGTTCTCCGCGGCGTTCTCCGCGTCACCCACCGACGACCCCGCCGGCCACGTCGCGGACTCGGTGCTCCGACGCTTGCTGACCCTCGCCCGAGATAACGTCGAGGAGCCCCGCGAGGTGCGGCACCCACAGCTCTAGCGTCACCGTTCCTCCCGCGGCGATCCCTCCCGCCCCGTCCCGGATCATGCGGCTCGCCACCTCCACGAACCGGGGTTCGTCCAGGCAGGCTATGGCTTCGACCGCCCACGCGTAGTCGTTGTCCCCGACCAGGATCTCCTCGTCCGTCGCCCCGCCCCTCGCGGCGTAGTGGTTCTCGAAACCCCGCTGCAGGTGGTCCAGCGCGCCGGCCACGACCTCGGCCCGGGCGTCTTCTTCCGGAAGGCCGGCCGCGGCCTCGCGGAAGACATCCCTGAGCGACGCGCTTGGCGTCCGGCTCACCGTCTCCTCCACCTCAGCCTACCCCCGCAAACCACTCGCCGGCCACCTCGAACGTCCTGGCGAGGTCCTCCTCCGAGTGCGCGGCCGAGACAAAACCGGCCTCGTACTGGCTCGGCGCGAGGTAGACGCCGCCGGAGATCATGTGCCAGAAGAAATCCTTGAACGCCTCCGTGTCCGAGGTCGCCGCCGATGCAAAGTCGGTAACAGGCCCATCGGCGAAGAAGATGCTCACCATGGTACCCACCACGTTTATCGTGAAGGGGGTGGTTCCCCCCGAAGCGGCCTCCTCCATGCCCCGACGCCAGCGCTCGCCCAGGTCCTCCAGGCGCTCGTAGAAGCCGGCCTCGCCGCTGCGGCGAAGAGTGGCGAGGCCCGCGACCATCGCCAGGGGGTTGCCGGATAGCGTGCCGGCCTGGTAGACCGGCCCGCTCGGCGCTACCAGGTCCATGATCTCGCGCCGCCCGCCGTAGGCCCCTACCGGCAAACCGCCGCCGATTATCTTGCCGAGGCACGTAAGGTCGGGCGTCACGCCGTATCGCTCCTGCGCCCCGCCGCGGGCCAGCCTGAACCCCGTCATGACCTCGTCGAAGACGAGCAACGCGCCGAACTCGGCGGTGATGTCTCGCAGCCCCTGAAGGTACCCCTCAGCCGGCGGGACACAGCCCATGTTGCCGGCGACCGGCTCGAGGATCACCGCGGCGAACGACTCGCCCTCCCTTTCGAAGAGGTCCCGCACTGCCTCGAGGTCGTTGTAGGGCAGGACGGCGGTGTCCTGGGCCGCGCCCCTGGTAACGCCGGGGCTATCCGGCAGGCCCAGCGTAGCCACCCCGGAGCCGGCCGACACGAGCAGGGCGTCGCCATGGCCATGGTAGTTCCCGTCGAACTTGAGTATCCTGTCGCGTCCCGTAAAGCCGCGCGCGAGGCGCACGGCGCTCATCGTGGCCTCCGTGCCTGAGCTGGTCATGCGCACGACGTCTATCGAGGGGACGGCCTCGCATACGAGCTCGGCGAGCTCGACCTCGAGCTCTGTCGGCGCCCCGAAGGTCGTACCCTCGCGGGCGGCGCGCACGATTGCCTCCACCACCTCGGGGTACGCGTGCCCTAGCACGAGCGGCCCGTAGCTCATGACGTAGTCGATGTAGGAGTTGCCGTCGACGTCTTGGATGCGCGACCCCTCGCCTCGCCGCATGAAGAGGGGATCCCCGCCCACGGATCGAAACGCTCGCACGGGGCTATTGACCCCGCCGGGCATCTTGGTCGAGGCCCGCTCCATGAGCCGGGCCGACCGGTCCATCGCGAGGATCGTTTTCGCGTCCAGGTTGCTGCCACCGCTTTGCAAGCGCGCTTGACCCCCTTTCTGAAGCGCCTTGGGGAAGTTTATATCCTCGGGCCGGGCCGGGTGGTGAGAGAGGTTACCCCGAGACCCAGCGCGCGACGTCGGGCGCGTGGTAGGTGACGATTATGTCCGCGCCGGCACGCTTTACGCCGGTGAGCGCCTCGAGAACCACGGCCCTTTCGTCCAGCCAGCCGTTCGCCGCCGCGGCTTTGATCATGGCGTACTCGCCGCTCACGCTGTATGCCGCCACGGGCAGGTTCGTTGTCTCCTTGACCCTGCGCACGACGTCGAGGTAAGGGAGCGCCGGCTTGACCATCACCATGTCGGCCCCCTCCTCAACGTCGAGCTCGACCTCGAGAAGCGCCTCGCGCGCGTTTGCCGGATCCATCTGGTAGCCGCGCCTGTCGCCGAAGGCGGGGGTGCTCTCGGCCGCCTCGCGAAACGGCCCGTAGAACGCCGAGGCGTACTTGGCAGCGTACGCCATTATCGGGGTGTTCTCGTACCCCTCGTTGTCCAGCTCGCTCCTGATGGCGGCGACCCGCCCGTCCATCATGTCCGACGGGGCTACCACGTCGGCGCCCGCCTCGGCGTGGGAGGCGGCCGCGCGGGCCAGGAGCTCGAGGCTGACGTCGTTCAGGATCTCGCCGGTCTCCCGCTCGACTATCCCGCAGTGCCCGTGGCTCGTGTACTCGCACAGGCAAACGTCCGTTATCACGACGATCTCGGGCACAGCGTCCTTTATCGCCCGGGTGGCGAGCTGGACTATGCCCTCGGGGTCGTAGGCCCCGCTCGCCGCCTCGTCCTTCTGGTCCGGCACGCCGAAGAGCAGCACAGCGGGGATGCCCAGGCCGTGCACCCTCTTCGCCTCTTCGACGGCGTGGTTTATGGAGAGCTGGAAAACGCCGGGCATGGAGGAGACCGGGTTCCTGGCGTCCTCCCCTACGGTCACGAAGATCGGGTAGACGAAGTCGCTCGGCGAGAGCCTGGTCTCACGGACAAGCCCGCGCAAAGCGGCCGTGTGGCGGGTTCTCCTGAGCCTCTGTGTGGGAAAAGGAATCTCTACTCACCCCTCTGTGCCGGGTCTGCCACGAAGAGGTCGGCCACCGCCTCGACCAACCCGGGTATAGTGTACTCCCTCGCCTCCGCGTCGACCCGAATGCCGTGCCCACGCGCCGTGTCGGCTGTGATGGGGCCTATGCAGGCGACCCGCGTTCCCGCGAGAAGTCGCCGCGCCTCCTCCTCGCCGAACGCCCCGACGAAGTTCTCGACCGTCGAGCTGGCGGTGAAGGTGACGCAGTCCAACCCGCCGTCCTCGAGCCGCCGGGCGAGATCCTGTTTCCCCGCTTCGGACGGGACGGACTCGTAGGCCGGCGGGACCACGACCTCGGCGCCGGCCTCGCGCAGCCTCTCGGGCAGTACCTCGCGCGCCACGCGGGCCCTCGGGATAAGGACCCGCTTCCCAGCGAGCTCGCCCGCCGTCAGATCCTCGACCAGGGCCTCGGCCCTGAACTCGCGCGGGACCACGTCGACCCGCAGGCCGGCCCCCTCGACCCTCTCGGCCGTGGCCGGACCGATGGCCGCGACCCTGGCGTCCCTCGGCACGGCCCGCAGGTCCAGCCCATGGTGGTCGAGGCGTCTCACGAACGCGTCGACGCCGTTGACGCTCGTGAAGATGAGCCAGTCCAGGGTGTCGAGCTCTCGGATGGCGGCGTCGAGCGGCCCAAAATCGTCGGGAGGACGGACCTCGATGGTCGGGAACTCGAGCACCTCGGCCCCGAGCCGCTCGAGCGCCCCGGAGAGCTCCCCGGCCTGCGCCCGCGCCCGGGTAACGACGACCCGCCGGCCAAAGAGTGGGCGGCGTTCGTACCAGTCGAGGCCCCCCTCGCGCAAGGCAACCACGTCCCCAATCACGATAATGGCGGGCGGTCTGAGGTTCGCCTCGGCCACCCTGTCGGCGATGTCCTCGAGCGTGCCGGCGACGGTGCGTTGCACCGGAACGGTGCCCCACCTTACGACCGCAGCTGGGGTATCCGCGCTCCTGCCCGCCTCGACAAGGCCGTCGGATATCTCGCGCAGCCGCCCCACCCCCATGTACAGGACAAGCGTGTCGGCGGCGTCGGCGATGCGGCGCCAGTCCACGTCGGAGCGGCCCTTGGTCGGGTCCTCGTGCCCGGTCACGAAGGCGACGCTCGTCGAGACGCCCCGGTGCGTAACCGGGATACCGGCGTACGCGGGTGCCGCAATCCCGCTCGTCACGCCGGGGACGACCTCGAAAGGAATGCCGGCCTGGACGAGGGCAATGGCCTCCTCCCCGCCACGCCCGAAGACGTAAGGGTCGCCGCCCTTCAGGCGAACGACGGTCTTGCCCGCGAGCCCGAGTTCGACGAGGAGCGCGTTGATCTCCTCCTGCTTCATGGCCTGGTCGTCCCCGGGTTTCTTCCCGACGTAGAAGAGCTCCGCGTCCGGCCTCGCTTGCCGCAGCAAGCTCGCCGGCGCCAGCCGATCGTAGACGACGGCGTCGGCCTCGCCGAGGCACCGCAGGCCCTTCAGGGTAAACAGGCCGGGATCGCCCGGTCCGCTGCCGACAAGGAAGATCACGGCTCTTCCCTCGCCGCTGCCTCCAGAGATCTTTCGGGCATGCGCAGCGAGAGACAGCTCAGCCCGCCGTCCACCTTCCGGAACTCGCTCGTGTCGACCTCGATGACGTCGTAACCCCTGCCGGCGATCTGCTCGCTCGTTCTCTGGTATCCCGCCGGCACCAGGACGCGGTCGTTGACCCGGACGCAGTTGGCCGCGTACTCTTCCTCCGGCGGCACGACGATCCTGTCGAAGGAGCCGAACTCGCCCTCATCCACGAGCTCTCCGGCCACGACCAGGTCGTCGCCCCCGAGGTAGGCAACCCCTGTCTTGAGGTGCAGGTACTTCTGCAACCCCACGAAGGAGACGCCGAAGCCGTGGTCCCGCAGTATTTCTGCCAGCTGTTCGGCGCCCTCCCTGTTCGTCCTCCGCGTCAGCCCGATGTAGAAGCGATCTCCCACCTGCAGTACGTCTCCGCCGTCCAGCGTCCCGGGGTCGACGACGCGCTCGACGAGCCCGTAGGTCTCCGACAGCGCCTGCTCTACGTCCCCGACCTCACCACGCCTGTCTGGAGCCCCGGGGTTCGCGACGATCGCGCAGCGGTCGGTCACGACGGCGGTGTCCTCGACGAAGACCGAGTCCGGGTACGCCGCGTCGGCGTCGAGCACGGCAACTTCGAGGCCGCACCTTTGGAGGGCGCTCACGTAGCCGCCGTGTTGCTCACGGGCCCGCTCGTAATCCGGCCTACCGAGACTCGCGGAGGTGATTCCGGCCTCCAGGTTCTCGGGAACGGCCCTGGCTATGGCCCCGACGAAGATCGGCTGCGTCACGGGCTCCTGACCTCCCGGATCTCCCCCAGCACGACGGAGGCGCCCTGCGCCAGCAGATCCCCCGCCAGCCTGGACCCTACCTCCTCGGGGTCGTCGCCCTCGGCCCCGCCGCGGTACACAAGCGCGCCGTCGGGGGAGACCACGACGCCGCGAAGCCGCACCACGCCGCCTCGCGCGACGCCGAGCGCCCCAACCGGAACCCGGCAACCCCCTTCGAGCGCGCGCAGCATCGCCCGCTCCGCCAGTAGCGCTTGCTCGCTCTCCTCGTGGTTCATGGCCTCCCTGATGCGGTCCCGCAAACCTCGGCCCTCAAGCGTGGCGACCGCCAACGCCCCTTGCCCTACCGCCGGTAGCATGACGTCGGGCGGGATGGTCACGTACGGCGCGTCGAGACCCAGCCTCTCGAGCCCGGCCCTGGCCAGGACGACGGCGTCGGCCTCTCCCTCCCGCATCTTCCGGACCCTCGTGTCCACGTTGCCCCGGATATCGACTATCTGCAGGTCCGGCCTCCGGTGCAGGAGCTGGGCTCGACGCCTGACGCTCGAGGTCGCCACCACCGCGCGCTCCGGCAACCGGTCCACGTCGTGGCGTCCTTCGGAAACGAGGGCGTCGGAGGGGTCGCGCCGCTCGGTGATCGCAGCGAGCGTTATCCCTTCGGGTAGTTCGGTGGGGACGTCCTTGAGCGAGTGGACGGCGAGGTCTATCTCGCCCCCGAGGAGCGCCTCGTCGAGCTGGCGGGTGAAGACGTCGCGCCTGTCGATAACAGAGAGCGGGGTGTCTGGGTGGTGGTCGCTCGTGGTCCTGATGACGCGCACCTCGACCTCCAGACCCGCATCGCGCAGCCTCCCGGCGCACGCTTCGGCCTGCACCAGGGCAAGCCTGGAGCCCCGCGTTCCGAGGACGACGGTTTCGGTTTGGATCATGAAGGTCTGGAGCGGTGCAGCTCTACCCCGAGGCCTTCCAGGGCGAGGAGGCGGCGACGGACCTCGACGCTCTCCAGGGGGTGTCCGGCCTCGGCCAGCGCCTTCAGCTCGGAGATGGGGCCGTGCAAGAGCTTGTTCATCAGCGAGTGGCTCATCCGCTCGACGGCGGCCTCCTCCTCGGGAGAGAGGTCCATCCTCTTCAGGGCCCGCGAGAGCTCGTGGCGCCGGATCCGCTCCGCCCCGTCCCTCAACTCCTTGATGAGCGGGACGGCGTGCAGGGAGCTGAGCCAGCCCATGAACTCGAGGACCGCGGGGGAGATCATGGCCTCCCCTTTCTCCGCCGCCTCACCCCGGTCGTCGGCGTTGCGCTCGACCACGGCCTGCAGGTCGTCCATGTCGTACAAGAAGGCCCGTTCCAGGGTCTGCACGACGGGGTCGACGTCGCGCGGAACCGCGATATCTATGAAGAACAGGGGCTCCTCGCGCCTGGCGAGCGCGGCCTCGACCGGCTCGCTGCTTACCACCCACTCCCCCGAGCCGGTCGAGCTTACGACGACGTCCACCTCGACCAGCTCGTCGGAGAGGTTGTCGAAGGAGACCGCCCGACCGCCGATCCTCTCGGCGAGCCTGGCCGCGCGCTCGGGGGTGCGGTTCGCGATCCGGATCTCCCGCACGTTCCTCGCCTTGAGGTGTTTGATCAGCAACTCGCTCATGTCGCCGGCGCCGAGCACCAGCGCCTTCCGCCCCTCGAGCGACCCGAAGACGCCCTCCGCGAGCTTCGCGGCGACGTGCGGCACGGAGAGCGAGCTGTCCCCGATCCCGGTCTCCGAGCGCACCTGCTTGCCAACCCTGAGCGAGGTGTGGAACAGGCGGTTCAGCACCACTCCGGTGCGCTGTTCCTCCGTGGCCATCCTGTAAGCCTCGCGAACCTGGCCCAGGATCTGGCCCTCCCCGACGACCATCGAGTCGAGCGAGCTCGCCACCCGGTAGAGGTGCCTGACGGCCTCGGAGTCCGTGAGCCAGTAGGTGTCCGCGTCGAGCGAGGACCGCTCCACCCCGCGGTCTTCGGCCAGGAGGTCGAGGATCCGCGAGCGGGCGCCGGCGTCCTCGACTACGGCGTAGATCTCGGTCCGGTTGCAGGTCGAGAGCAAGACGGCCTCCTCGGCCACGCCCTCCTCACCTAGCCGCTGCAGGAAGCGCCGGCCGGCGCACGTGGGGAACGCGATCCGCTCGCGAACCTCCACCGGCGCGGACCGGTGGCTCATCCCCGCAACCGCGACAAGCACCCGCTCACCTCCCTCTCGAGCTGCTCGCTCGGCGCCACGCCCTCCAGCCGATCCGAGTGCAGCCTCTCCACGAGCCCCGACCACTCGGGCCCGAACAACGCTTCCAGCTGGTCCCTGATCCCGCGCGCCAGCGTGGGCGACGCCCCCCCGGTCGAGACGGCTACCTGCAGCCTGCCGCGCCGCAACGTCGAAGGGAGCGCGAAGTCTCCCTCAGCCGGCCTGTCCGCCACGTTGACCGGGATGCCGCGCTCGGCCGCCTCCTCGGCTACGGCCGCGTTCACCTCGCGCGCGTCTGTGGCAGCGAACGCCAGGAACGCGCCCTCGAGATCCCCGCTCCTGTACGGGCGGCGGTGGACCTCGACGGCCACGCTCTCGAGCTCGGGGCCTACCTCGGGCGAGACCACCACGACCTCTGCCCGCGCCTGCAGCAGCTTGCGCGCCTTCCTGCCGGCGACCCCGCCGCCCCCGACGACCACGCACCGCCGACCGGAGAGGTCGAGGAATATGGGGTAAAGAACGGCGTTCCTGTCTTCTATCACGCCCTCCCGGTCCGCGGGGAAAGCCCCCTGGGTAGCCGAAAAGTCTAGCATAAGAGACTACCCGTTATCATCGAGCACAAAGTGTTGCATAGGCAATCCTTGGCCGCCGTGTAAGGGTTCACGCGCCGGCAGGCTCCTTGGTCTTTCGGAGCAGCTTGATCTCCCCGATCTCCATGCCCTTGTCGACGGCCTTGCACATGTCGTAGATCGTGAGCGCGGCCACGCCTACCGCCGTCAGCGCCTCCATCTCGACGCCCGTCCGGTCGCTCGCACTGGCGGTCGCTACTACGACTATGCCCTCCCGCTCTACCTCGAACTCGACGTCAACGGACGTCAGGTCTATGCCGTGGCAAAGGGGGATAAGATCGGGGGTTCGCTTGGCCGCCATGACGCCCGCGATCCTCGCGGTGTTGAGCGCGTCTCCCTTGGGCAACGCCCGCTCCTTCAGGAGCTCCACGGTCTGCGCGGACATCCTGACCCGTCCGCTCGCCGTGGCCGTGCGCCGGACCACAGCCTTCTCCCCCACGTCGACCATCCGGGCCGCGCCCTCGCGATCCAGGTGGGAAAACTCGGCCACGCCTCACACCTCCAGCTCTGTCCTGACGATCCGGTGGTCGCTCAAGCTCCTCGTCACCTCGTAGCCCATCTCCCGGAAGCCTCCCCGGTAGAGCACGAAGTCTATCCTGCGCTCGGTCTCGTGCGTTGGCTCCCCGGTTCCGAACGGGCGCAGGCCCGTCGCCAGCAGGAAATCCTTGAGGAAGAGGTTCTCTGTCGTTGTGTTGAAGTCTCCGGTCACGACGGTCTCATCCGCGTCGAGCAATCGCGTTAGCAGATCCAGACACCCGTTCCTCAGGCCGTGTTCGTAGGGCAGGTGCGTATTGACCACCCGGTACTCCCTTCCGGCCCACAGCATGCGAGCCGTCTGCGCCACCCGTGGCTCCAGGCCGTCCGTCCAGGTGGGACGCCCGGCCCTGCGCAGGGCGTTGCTGCGGCGCAGCGACCAGCGGTTGGGAAGAGCGCCGCGGTAACCGTTCAGCGACGCCGTACGGCGCTCGAGGAAACGCGCTCCATCCGGGAGCACGATCACCAGGTACAGCAGGCCGTACTTGGCGGGCGAGACAAAGGCCCGGGAACCGAGCGCCCACTTGATCCTCGAAGCTCGCACGGGATTTACCTCCTGAAGACAGACCAGCGTCTCCTCTTCGCGGAGGATAGCGTCGAGCGCAGGATCTCGACCCTTCCGCTCCTGAAACGTGTTGTACGTGACGACGGTCAACCGCGGCATCGGTAGAGACCCACCCTAACCCCTGCGAGCAGTAACAACAGGTTGGTAGTAGCCGCTCTCTTCGGGGGAGTGCCAGGCGACCTTCTGGAAACCTGCTTCGTGCAAGATCTCGGTGAGCTCCTCGCGCAGAACGGCCCTGTAACGCGTCTCGTGGTGTTGGGTATCCCAGCCATCACCCGACTCGCCGACCAGGAACAGGTGCACGGTGTAGGTGCGCCCATCGTCAGCCCAGTCCCACGCCTGGAAGTAAATCCGGCGTCCCTCCGCCGTGTCGATGACGCTCGGCATCGTGGCGCTCGGCCGTTCGCGCAACACCCGATCGTAGTCCCTTATGCTGCCAAGGAACAGGCCGTGGGGGCTCAATTTGGCCCTGATGTTCCTCGCAGAAAGTCGGAGATCCTCCTCCTCTAGCAGGTGCGGCAGCGAGTTGTCACAGGAGATCACCACGTCGAACGTCCCCTCCACCTGGTCGCCGAGAGAGCGGAAGTCCGCCACCCCGAAAGTCATCGGGACACCGAACCTCCTGGCCTCCGCCCGCGCTCGCCCTATGGCCTCGGGACTAAGGTCGGTAGCATGGACCTCATGGCCCTTTAGGGCGAGGCCTATTGCCTGCGTCCCGATCCCGGCCGAGCAGTCAAGGATCGAGCGGTGTCCGGCGCCCATCTGTGCCAGTATTACGTGGTCCAACGCCTCTCCCTGCCAGCGAACCGCCCGGTCCCAATCGCTAAAGATGAGATGGTAGCGCCCGGAGAGGCCGTCGTAGAACTCTCTCACTGTGGCGGCCATATTCTCCTCGGCTCTGATCCGCGGAATGCGGGGGAATCGAACCGCCACGGCCTCCTCGGAGGCCGCAAACCGGTTTTGAAGACCGGCCGGGCCACCAGGCCCACGCATTCCGTCTGCCGTCCACCGGCGTCCATTCTAGTACACGCTAGTCGGAGTCGTTGAGCTAACCGGGGATGATCCCGACCGGGTCTGATGCGGGCACTCCTGGCACGTTCCGATACCCAGTCGGATCACCTAGCATGGGTCCAGCTCGCCGGAGGCAACATGGCACAACTCGCGCGGTAGTGGACCGCCGGTGTCCGGCAGGAGCGCGCTCTGGGCACGCGCGTCATCCTGTCCGAACGCAGCCTGCTCGCCGCTACGGGGATCGGTGGTGGCGAGGCGCTCGCCCGTATCAGGGTCTATCCCAACGGCCTGGACCCGCGGGAGATCGGCGTACTCGCCCTCGGGTTCGACCTCGTGGCCGCGGGCGACGAGTTCGGCCTCCGCGACGGCAGAGACACGCCCGTCCTCGAGGATGAGGGCCGGAGGTTCCTGGGCGTCCAGCCGCGGAGCGTCCACGGCATGGGCCGGGTCCATCCCGTAATCCACGGTGTTTACGATGGCGTGAAGCACGCCCATGACAATCAGGGAGCCACCGGCGCCGCCAACAACGAGCGCAGGCTTACCCCTCTCCACCACGATGGTCGGGCTCATCGACGAGCGAGGACGCTTGCCGGCCTCGGGTTCGTTGGCCATGCCGGGATCGTCGAAGTCCGTCAGCTCGTTGTTGAGCAGAAAGCCTGCCCCCGGAACGGTCACGGCGCTCCCGAAGCTCTGCTCGATGGTGCAGGTGAGCGCGACCGCGTTGCCCTCAGCGTCCAGGACCGAGAGGTGCGTGGTGCTGGATCTCGAGCTGTCGTCCGAGCCCGCCGGCCTTCCCGCCTCTCCCAGGTCTCCCGGCTCGAAGGCGGGGTTTGCCTCTTGCTTGCTGATGTCTTCGCGTCGACGGTCGGCGTACTCCTGGCCCGTCAGCTCGTCGACCGGAACCTCCACGAAATCCGTGTCCGCGACGTACTCGGCCCTGTCGGCGAAGGCTATCTTCTGCGCCTCGGCCAGCAGGTGCAGCGAGTCGGCCGAGGCCTGGTCCATTCTCGCGAGGTCGTAGCCCTCGAGGATGTTGAGCATCTCGAGCACGGCGATGCCGCCGGAGGTGGGCGGGGGCATCGCTATGACCTCGCGCCCCCGGTATTCTCCCTCGAGCGGTTCGCGCCACTTCGCCTCGTAGCCGGCCAGATCCTCGCGCGTGATCAGGCCCTCGTCCCCCGGGTAATCCCCGGCCCCTTGCATGTCGGCGACGATCTTGTCCGCGATCTCGCCCTCGTAGAAGGCCCCCGCACCCTCCTCCCCTATCAGCGCCAGGGTGTCGGCGAGGTCCGGCTGGACGAGGGTCGAGCCCGGCTCGTAGGGTCTCTTCCCGTCGACCAGATACTGCTCGCGGCTGCCGGGGAAGAGCTTGAGGCGGCCGAGGTTGTTTCCCATCTCCTCCGAGGTCGTCTCCGAGACCTCGACGCCCTCGCGCGCAAGCCTCTCCGCGGGCACCGTAGCCTCCGCAAGCGTGATGGAGCCGTAGCGGTCCAGCGCCTTCTCGATCCCCGCGACCGTTCCCGGAACGCCGACCGTCTTGTGTCCGCTGTAGGCGTTGTAGATCCCGTTCCCCCCGAACGAGTCTGGCTCGATGGCGGCCGGGGCCGTCTCGCGAAAGTCGAGCGCCGCCGTCTCACCGTCCGCGCCGCGATACACCATAAAGCCGCCACCGCCGATGCCGCAAGACTGGGGCCTGGCGACGTTGAGCGCAAAGACCGCCGCAGCGGCGGCGTCCACGGCGTTGCCCCCGCCGTCGAGGACCTCGAGCCCCGCCTGCGAGGCCTCGGGCGATTCCGTGGCGACGACCCCCTCGCCGCTGCTCGCCGACTCCCGAAAAAGGGAGCCTTCCGTCCCGGCCTGCGCTGCCGAACCTTCCCCGACAAAGAGAACACTTAGGGTGATGATCACCGCCGCGGCGAGACCCTGGCGCATCGCAGCTCCCCTCCCTTCGAGCGAACCGAGGCTAAACACTAACCCTCGGGGCGACCAGAAGCAAAACCACCGGGCGACCACGAATTTCCCGAGCACCTACCTAGCGGTGTCGGCGGGTCAGGACCCGAACGTCCTGCGTGCGGCTGGTCACACCCTGCTCGTCAGAGTACTCGAGCCAGGCCTGGGCGTACCTGCGGCTGGTCCCCAGCCGGTCGCGCAACCCGGCGAGCGAGATCTCCCCGCTCTCCTGGCACGCGGCCTTTATCTCCCCGAGCACCATCTCGGCCGCCTCCCTGGCGGCGAATAGCTTTGCGCCGAGCCCGACGGCCCGTTCGCGCTTAAGCAGCAGCCGCAAGGCGGGAGTTTGCTCCATGGCGGGAGGCTCTGTCCCGGCCCGGCGCAGCTCGCCGAGTAGCTCCTCCGCCTCCGCCTCGAGGTCCGGAGGGACTCCTTCCGCGTCCGGCAACCCGAGCCTCGATTCGGAGGCCTGGACCTCCCCTCCTTCGGTCATCGAGCCGAGCACCGCATCGGCGAGGCTCGCAGCTAGTCCCGTCGCTACCCTGGCCTCCGCCACGCTGAGCGTGGGTTCCTCCGGACGCTCGCCCGCCCGCCGCCTCAACGCCTCGAGCAACCTCGCCTTGGCCGCCTCCACCTCGGTCGTAAGGGCGTATAGGCCGCCCACCTCCGTCACTTCCTGGACGCCATCGACGACCGCGGGGATCTCCTCTGGCGAGACGGAGACGGCGAGCGAGAGATCCGCGGCGGTTCTGCCCTCGTTGCGGCTGCGCCCGAGCAGGAGGGGGATCGTCGCCGCGGCGTCGCCGTTCTCCAGAGCCTCGAGCCAGCCCGGCTCGGGCCTGCGTCCGCGGGGGGCCGCGTCGAGCACCTTGCCGCCGCCCACCGTAACCTGAGGGCCGGGCGAGCGCACCACGAACCTGTCCCCGGGAAGGACGACCAGCGGCTCCTCTAGCCTGAGGCGAGCGAAGGCACTCCGACCGGGATCCAGCGTCTCCTGTCCGAATATCCGCACGCGGGCGTTGGTGGATCGGGTGCCGTGGTGAACCCGCACCAGCGCGCCGTGGGCCATCGGCTTCGCCCCCTCGAGGACGCGTAGCCTGGCGTCGAAGTCGCCCGCAGGCGGAACCGGACGCGAGAGCAAGACGTCGCCTGCCTCCACCTGAGAGACGTCGACACCCGAGAGGTCGAGCGCCGTGCGCGCGCCCGGGTAGGCGACCTCAGCCTGACGTCCGTGGTTCTGGATAGCGCGCACCCGGGGACGGTGCCCCGAGGCGACGTGCAGGACGTCGCCGGGCCGAATCTCCCCGCTCCACAGGGTGCCGGTCACGACGACCCCTATCCCCTTCAGGACGAAGGCGCGGTCCACGGGAAGGCGCGCGAGCTCACCGGGGCCGTCGCCTCTGGGTTCGGAGGACAGCGCGTCGAGCGCCTCGAGGAGCTCCGGCACGCCCTCGCCCGTGACGCCGCTAACGGGGAACACCGGGGCCGCGATGCCCACTTCTTCCAGGACTTCCTCCACGTCGATGGCGGCCAGCTCGGCCGTCTCTTCGTCCACGGCGTCGATCTTCGCCAGGGCGACCACCCCTTTATCTACGCCGAGCACCCGCAGGACGTCAAGGTGCTCCCTCGTCTGAGGCATCACCCCGTCGTCCGCCGCGACCACGAGCAAGAAAGCGTCCACCCCGGTGGCTCCCGAGACCATATTCTTTACGAAGCGCTCGTGGCCAGGCACGTCCACCAGGCTGGCCCTGCGCCCGCTCGGCAGCTCGAGCTCGGCGTAACCCGGCACGATGGAGATGCCCCGCCGGTGCTCTTCCTCCAGGCGGTCGGTGTCCGTACCGGTCATGTAGCGCACCAGGGTGGTCTTGCCGTGATCCACGTGCCCGGCCGTTCCGATGGTCAGCGAGATCGGACGGTCCCGCGTCTCACCCACGCGCGTCCTTTACCGCCAGGATCACCGCCTCCTCGTCCCCCGGGAGCAGCGTCCTGGCGTCGAGCCACAACCTTCCTTCGCGCACGCGCCCCACTACGGGCGGGTCCGCCCGTCTCAGGAGCTCGGCGAGGGACTCGACGTCCGTGCCCACCTCCGAGATCCGCACGGCGAAGGACGGCACCTCGCGCGCCGGCAGCGTCCCGCCGCCGCTGCGGGCGGTGGACGGCGAGGCGTCCACCTCGAGGTGCGGGGCCGCGGCCTCCAGCTCCCTCGCCAGCTTTCGGGCCCGCTCCTCGACCTCGGAGACCGGGAGGCGGAGCATCCGGAGCGTCGGCACCTCAGCGGATGCGGTGCCCTCCAGGTAGGCGGCGAGCGTCGCCTCGAGCGCGGCCAGGCAAAGCTTGTCCGCGCGCAGCGCTCGGGCTAGCGGGTGCCGGCGCATCGCCGCGACGACGTGCGCGGATCCTACGGCGATGCCGGCCTGCGGGCCGCCGAGCAGCTTGTCACCGGAAAAGACCGCGAGGTCCGCGCCGTCCCGAAGCGCGCCCTGAGGCGTCGGCTCATCGTCGAGGGCAGCGAGCGCCCCACTTCCGACGTCGGCGACCACCGGCGGCCCGAGGGAGGCGAGATCGGAGACGCCGACCGACTCGGTGAAACCGCGCATCTCGAAGTTGCTGGGGTGTACCCAGAGGATCGCGAGCGTGCGACCGTCCACGGCCGCGGCGTAGTCCGACAGGCGGGTTCGGTTCGTTGTGCCCACCTCGCGCAGCCTGGCGCCCGAGAGCGCGAGCACGTCGGGGATGCGGAAGCCGCCCCCGATCTCGATGAGCTGGCCGCGCGAGACCAGGACCTCGGCGGCTTCGGGCACGTCGGCCACCAGCGCCGAAAGCGCGAGCAGGGTCGCCCCGGCGCAGTTATTGACGACCAGGGCGTCTTCGGCACCGGTCAGCTCCTTGAGCAGCGGCACGGCGTGATCGTAGCGGGAGCCCCGACCACCGGATGCGAGGTCGTACTCCAGGTTGGAGAACCCCCGCGCGGCCTCGACGACAGCCCCGATCGCCCCCTCAGAGAGAACGGAGCGGCCCAGGTTGGTGTGCAGGATCACCCCGGTTGCGTTGACCACGCGACGGATGCCCCTCTCGGAGAGTATCCGGGTAGCCGAGGCCACGACGGTCCGCTCGGAGCTCTCCGGCTCCCCGCCGGACCAGATCTCCCGCCGCAGGCGGTCGAGTGCCTCCCTGATGGCTGCCGCGGCCGCGGCGCGCCCGTGGCGCCCGGCGAGCGCCGCGCCATCGGGGCCGCGCAGCACCGCGTCAACGCCAGGCAGCGCCCTGAGCCGTTCCCTCTTTCCGGTCTCCAACATGCGAGGCCTCAGTATACCCCGCGCGGTCGTAAGCAAGGCAGGCGGAGGGCGCCGCCAGGTCGCCCGATCCGGGTTTCAGAGAAGGGCTCTGTGCTAAACTTTCCACGTCGAAGCTCGGTTGTGCCGGAGGGAGTTTTCGGTTGGGCGCAGGCAGGACCAATTTCTTTATCGGGGCCGCCGTCGGCGCGGTAGGCGGCTTCGCCGTGGGAACCTTCGCCGCCACCCCAACAGCCCGCTCGGCAGGGCAGCACGCCCTGGGGGGCCTGGAGGGTTCGATCCGCTTTCTCGGAAGCACCGTGGCCCAGGCAGTAGACGGTCTCGGCTCCATCCTAGAGAGCGGCTACACCCGAGTGCGAGGCCGTGAGAAATACCTCGAGCACGAGATCGAAGAGCTAAGGGACCAGATCACGCGCCTCGAGCAACGGATGGACTAGCGCCGCCTCCGGCGACGCTAGGCACGCCTGCTTCGCAGGGAGGAGGCGTGCCACTAACTGCCGAAGAGGCGGCGGATCCAGGCTGGCATACCCTCGCCCCTGCCTTCGGTGGCCTTCTTGTAGTCCTTCAGATCATCTGGGTGGACCGATGTACCCGACTCGCCGAGCAAGGCCCGGGCGTCCGCGAGTCGTGGGTCGGGGAGGGCCTGCGAGAAAACCGCCTCGACCAGGTAGTTACCGTTCCAGCGTACCCGGTAGATGCGCAGTCCCGTGAGCTCCTGCTCGGTGAAGCGACGCTCGAGCTCCGCGGCGGCGGAGCGTGCCTCCGCTTCCCTGGCGAACTCGTAGCCCAGGGAGGGGTGCTCCAACTCAGGAAACCTCCATCCTCGACAGCCAGATCCCGGGGTCCCTCACCTCGGCCAAGGTGGGCAGGTTCTCGGCACGCTCCCAGACGCGGTTCAGGCCCCCCATACCTTGCCTCTGCGCGACGGCGTCGGCGAACCGCTCGCCGAGCCTGTACTGCTCTATCTTGACGTCGAGGCCGGTAATGCGAAAGATCGCCGTCTCCAGGGGCGGGCGGTGTGCCCGGCTCCTCGCCATGCGGGCCTTGATGTTCTCGTACTGCGGAACCAGGGCTCGCCCGACGTGGTGCATCACGTAGTCCGAGTAGCCCTCGATAACTGACATCGTCGCCTGCATCTGGTCGAAGGCTTCCCTCTGGGGCCCGTTCATCATTAGCTCGACCGAGCGGCCGCCGGTTCTTGCGTTCTCGGCAAGCCGGCGCACGGTCTCGCGGACGCCGAGGCGGTCCGCCAAGGGCGCGACAAGACCCTCAAGGAGCTCCCCGAGGTAGGCCCGCAGCCAGGGGAAGCCCTCGAACTGCAGCGCGTGGGTCATCTCGTGCAGCACGATCCAGAGGCGCAGGCCGTCCACCGGGACAGCGAGCCTGGAGGCAGCGGCCACTATGTTGCCGTCTAGAAAGAAGACCTTGCCTGGTTCGCCTGCCCTCTCGCGTGTGAGCAGCGGCCCCGTGTCGTACTGACCGAGCACCCGCGCAGACAGGAAGCCAAGCAAGAGCCCGACCTGGGCCGTGAGCGTCGCGCCCCCGACGGCCCAGGTAAGGTTGTCGGCGCCAGCGGAGGCGCGCTTCAGGACGGGTTCCATGAGCGCCCCAAAGCCCTCGATGTTGAAATCTATCCACTCGGCGCGGTTCGCGACCCGGAGCTGCCGTCCCGAGGGCGGGCCTTGCGGCAGCTCGATGCCCGTGAAACGGCTGAGGGGATCGAGCGAGCGCTCGACCGCCCGCGCGTAGTCGAAGTCGCCGCTAGACGCCCGCTCCGTGCGCGAGGCTAGCGCCACGGCTATGGTCCGTACCGCGCCCCAGGAGATCATGTAGTGGGCCTTGTGGTGCTCACGCTCATGAGTATATACGCTAGTTGCTCCGCGACGCCCGGCTCGTTGTAAGGCGGACGCCCGCGGGTTATATTTGTCCCATGTTCGGCATCGGCGGCCAGGAGATAGTCATCATCGGGCTCCTCTTCCTGGTGATCTTCGGCCCCAGCAAGCTGCCGCAGATGGCACGCGATCTGGGCCGATTCGTCGGCGAGGCCCGCAAATCTATCGACGAGTTCAAGGACGAGCTTACTGCCTCCGAAGAGGAGGAAGACAGCCGCAAAAAGCGGTAGCTCTCGCAAGCCTGTTCCGCATGCCGCGTCGTGCCGACTAGCTCTCTTCGGGCACGTACAGGGCGCGGCCGAGGGGGTTCTGGTGGTGGCTCCAGCCGCCCGGGCTGACGTTCGCCGTGGACTCGAGGTACATGGCCGTCCGCGCGTCGAGGTTGTCGACGAGGTGGACTAGCAGCGCTTCGAGCGTTTTTGGTCGCTCGGGCGAGCCGTACTCGGTCTCCCCCTGGTGCGAGAGCAAGAGGTGGGAGATCCTGAGCGCGAGGTCCTCGGGGAAGTCGGGTAGGGCGGCGATGTGCGAGGCGACGATCTGCTCTCCGAGGACCACGTGGCCGAGCAGGCGCCCCTCCGTGGTGTAGGCGAAGCTGCCCGCGCCCCAGGAGAGCTCGCGTACCTTGCCCATGTCATGGAAGATGGCCCCGAAGAGCAGCAGGTCCCTGTCGACGGGGTAGATCTCAGCGAGCGAGCCGGCGATCTTCAGGCAGCTGGCGGAGTGCTCTAGCAGCCCGCCGATTCGGGCGTGGTGCATCCCCTTGGCTGCCGGGGCCTCGCAGAAGGCCGTCCAGAACTCCTCGTCGGAGACAAGGGACTCGAAGAGCTCGCGCAGATGCTCGTTGTCGAAAGACCGTCCGGCGCGCAGGATCTCCTCGGCCAGGGCCCTGCGGTCCTTCTCGGTCGTCGGGAGGTAGTCCTCCTCGGCGACCTCCTCCCGCCCGAGCACACTGAGCTGCTCCACCTTGACCTGCAGCGTCCCCCGGTACTCGTGGGCCTGTCCCTCGACGCCGACGTATACGGGGGAGGAGAGCCCCTTGTGCAGTTCTTCGCTCAGCCGCCACATCAGCGCGTCAACGGAGCCGGTACGATCCACGAGCTTCATGCTCAGGAACGGCACGCCGCGGCTGTCTTTGCGAACCACCGCGTCGGTGGCCAGGAAGCTAGAGCGCAGTTTCGTGCCGGGCTCGAGGTCCCGAACCCAGAATCTCTCCTTTTTCAGGGAAAACCCTCCTAACCAGCACGTGATGGTGGGCCAGGATGGTAACACTGTTGAAGATCCCGGGCATCGCCCGGCGGTGCTGCTTCTAGCCCCTCACCACGAACAAGCCGTCCTTGGCAGGTATGGTCAGCTCATCCCCTACTGGCTTGCCGTCGTTGACCCGGTCGTCCGGGTCCTGGTTCGCCGAACCCTGGATTCGCTGCAACGTCACGCCCGGGAACAGAGCCGCCACGTCGAAGGTGTAGGAGCCCGTAGAGGGGTTCGCGAAGACGATGCCTCGCTCGTACTCCCTGTAGCGCCCGTCCGCGGCAGAATGCGCCGTCATCCTCTCGAAGTACACGCGCTGGCGCCCCTCGACCTCGAAGCGGATGCTCGTCCTGCCGGGTCCAACGTCCTGGAAGTAGAGCGAGGCCTCGAACGGCTCCGGTCCTGCCCAGGTGAACTCCCTGTTTGCCGGATTCAGTCCTCCCCCCGGTGGCACGGCGTAGACGTCGACGCGCCTGGGAACGGAGGCGGGGAAGTCCTCGAGGGGCTCGGCCCTGAGGCGCAAGGTGACGAAGAGATCCCTACCTCTCACGTCCACGCCGGGGAGCGCGAAAACGAGCCCGCGGCCGGAGCCAGCGGCCCTTACCTCCAGGTGCGCAGGCGTTCCCCCTCTGGAGAACCCGACGCCCTGGCCCCCGAAGCGCTGGACGAAGGCATCAGGCCACGTCTCCCCGCCTCTCGCGAAGAGATCCGGGGTCCTCTCGGCCATGTGAACCACCCCACCCAGGGGTTGGCCGAGCCAGTGGGTCTCCTGCGCAGTGCCTTTGCACAGCTCGTCGAATACCCGCACCCTCGCGCCCGTTGTCCTCCAGGTCACCTCGGGCGGCAGCCAGCCGTCTCCGCCTCGGCCCCCCTCCAGTTCCCCGCCCGAAGCGGTGAAGGCCGCGTCGGTGAAGTGGGTGGAGGCGAGGGCGAGGCGCAGCTTGCGGTAGCTCTTGTCCCGGCTCAGGATCGGATCCTTGAACGTGTTCCTCAGCCTCTTGGGCTTGTCCTCCTTGTACCTGAAGTTTGCGTAGTAGAACGGGGTGGTCCAGCCGTTGTCCCTCCAGTAGCCGAAGATGTTCTCGCCCCTGGAGACGTGATCCAACGCGGGGTCGTACTTGTCCGGGTAGCCCTCGCTCTCCATGCCGTTCAGGAACTCGAAGGCCCGCTGCGACTTGCTCGGTATGTGGCCGTCGGAGATGATGAGCTTGTTCGGACCGAGCTCCTCGCGCAGCCGCTCGAAGAAGGAGAGGACGCCAAGGCTTACGGTGTTCACGCCGCCGATCACGCCAGCGTCCGCCCTGGCGTTGGTGTTCACGTCGATCTGGGAGATCGGGCTACCGAACCTGATGACCCAGCTGAAGACGTCGAAGACTATGCCGTCGAAGGTCTCGAGGTCGCCCCCCGCGCCGAATTTCTCCCCGAGGTAGGCGGCCAGGGCATCCCCGCCGTTGCGGCCCTGCGCATCCCTCGGGCCCTGCGTGGAGAAGTTGTAACTCCAGAGGGGTATGGCGTTCTCGGGGGCGCTGTTGTAGCGGTACGGCCCGGTCGTGACGTGCGCGGCGAGGTACGCCCCCGTGGGGAAGGTGTCGGACCGGGACCGGTACATGCCGCGCCTGACGGTTATGGTCTTGCCGCGCCTGTCGATCCTCTCCAGCTTGACGTGCTCGGCCGTGCCCCAGTCCGGGAGCCCGCCACGGCCAAGACGCGCGATCGATATGTCGTCTCTCCCGTCTGACTGGCGCCTTTTCGTGCTGAAAACCCCTGTGTCCCTTACGTTCAAAACCTTCTGGGTCCGGCTCCCCAGCGGCTTGCTCAGCTTCGTGCCCCTGTAGTAGAGGAAATGGCCTGGGAAGAACTTGGCGGCCTCGTCGGTAGCCCGGCGTCCCGTCCCGTTGTAGTGCAGCAGCACCATCTTCTCGGGGAAATCCTCCTTGAAGCGCCTGAAAAACTCGAGGTTCGGCCTGTTGGCGTAGTAGTGGGCCTCGTTGAGGACCTTGCCCAGGACGCCGTCGAGCGGCTGGTACTTGTTCTTGAACTCCTCGTAGGTGAGATCCCCTGACCGCACCGCCCCCTCGACGTGGCGGCTGTAGAAGGCGTGGGGGTGGCTCTCGGCGAAGACATCTAGCCCGCCGAGGGAGGCCTGGGCGTGGGCCGGGGTGGGTCTCCCCCCGGAACCGAGGAGGGCGAGGCCTGCGCCGGCGCCCGCGCTCGCGAGCAGGAAGTCGCGCCGCGTGAGCGTGCCCGCCCTAGCATGGCCGCGTACCCCGCTCGGATGTGCATCGGAGCCCCTACGCCTCATAAATCGCCCGCCCTCCCTGTGCGCGAAAGGTCGCACCACCTGCCAACTCGGTGAGCACAATATACACGGAAAGGAACTCGCGGCGCACCTCGAAACAAACGATTATCCCGCAAAACGGGCACATCCGGGACCACACGTAGCTTCAGCAAACGGCAAAGATCTGGGGGATCCAGGACCGTGTTCCTGGATCCCCCAGGTGTGCCTCGCCGAGACGAGTAATTAACCCTTGACGGCTCCGGCGGTCAGGCCCGAGACAATGCGGCGCTGGAAGATCAGGACCAGTATCACCAGCGGGACCGTCACCACGACGGCGGCGGCGGCCTGCGCCCCGTAGTCCACCGTGTACTGGCTCGCGAAGTTCGGGATCACGACCGTAACCGGCTGGGTCTCGGGGGTAAAAAGGAACGTGGTCGCGAACAGGAACTCGTTCCAGGCGAAGATGAAGGTGAGGATCGCCGTCGTGAAGACCCCAGGCGCGGCCAGGGGCACTATAACCTTCCTAAAAGCCTGGATCGTGGTCGCCCCGTCCACCCTGGCCGCCTCCTCCAGGTCCTTTGGCAGCTCCTTGAAGAACGCCACGAGGAGCCACACCGTGAGCGGCAGGGCGAAGACGGTGTCGGTGATGATGGCGGCCCAGTAGGTATCTATCAGGCCCACGGCGCTGTACTGGATGAACAACGGGCCTATGATCGCCACCCCGGGGAAGAAGCTGATCGCCAGGATCAGGGTCATGACCGAGCTCTTGAACCGGAACCTGAGGCGCGCGATCGCGTAGGCCGCGATGGAGCCGAAGAACAGGCACACCACCGTGGTTATCCCCGAGATGATGGCGCTGTTCAGGAGCGCCTGCTGGAAGCTGGGGTCGCTTAAGATCTGGGCGTATTCCGCGCCGGTCGGGTTCGCGGGCAGGATCGTGGGCGGAGCCTGGAAAAGCTCGGCCCTGTTGATGATGCTCATCTTGAAGATCCAGATCAGCGGGAACATGCTGACGAGGACGAAGAGGAGCAGGAACACGTAGAAGAGAGCAGAGCCGATGGCGCCCCTTCCCCCTCCAGTCGCTGTTGCGCTGGCCATCTCTACTCCTCCGTGGAAGTCTGCATGCCGAGAACCTTGATAAAGAACAGCGCGAGCAAGAACGCGGTTATGAAGATGAACACCGCCGCCGCGTTGCCCTGCGCGAACTGCAGCTGGCTGATCCTTACCCCCTCGTAGACGAAGGTGCTCAGCGACTCGAGCTCGCGATTGCTCAGCCCCCAGAAAAGGTCGAAGACCCGGTAGGAATCTAGGGTCCGGAACAGGAGTGCGACCAGTATCGTCGGCTTTAGGAGCGGCATCGTGATGCGGAAGAAGCGCTGCCAGACGTTAGCCCCGTCCACCCTCGCCGCCTCGTAGACCTCTCCGGGGATGGTCTGGAGCCCGGCGAGCAGCAAGAGCGCCATAAACGGCGTCGTCTTCCACACGTCCACCAAGATACACCCGAAGAGTAACAGCGTCCTGTCCGAGAGTATCGGCTGGCTGATCAAGCCTATCGCGTTGGCCACGTAGTTGATGATCCCGACCTGGTCCTGGAACATCAGCCGCCACATGATCGCGGAGATGACGGTCGGGAAAGCCCACGGCACCAGCACCGCCGCCCTGACGAGTCCGCGGCCCGTGAAAGCCCGGTTTATCGCGAGCGCTATGGCGAGCCCGATCACGAACTCGAAGAACACGCTGATCACGGTGAAGATCAGGGTGTTCGTGAGCCCCTCCAGGAAGTCGGGGTTCTGGAACATCTCGACGTAGTTCTCGAGCCCGACGAAGGGGCCCGTTACCGCGACCGTCGACTGGCGCAGGCTCAGGTTTATGGCCTGCAGTATCGGGAAGATGGCCACGACGAGGATGATCACGAGCGCCGGCAGGACCATGTAGTAGGCCGTGCGCCTCTCGGGATTGCCGAACTCCTGCTTGAGCAGGCCGCCCCGGCGCTTCTTCTCTGTGCTTGCGGTCGTCACGCTCACCCCCTTTCTGCGTCTAGCTCGGCGCCTGGTCTGCTATGTCCTGCAGCTGCTGCTGCAGCGTCCCCACGGCCTCTTGTGGCGGCACGTCACCCTTCAGGGACGAGTTGAACACCTCGGCCATCTCGAGCGACATGTCCGAGTAGACCGGCGAGACAGGCCGCGGCTCCGTACGCGCCAGCGCCTGCGGGGCTAGCCTGACCGTCGGCACGTTCTCCTTGACCTCGGGGTCGTTGTAGAGAGCCTCGAGGGTCGGCAGGTACGAGCCCTCCAGCGCGTAGAACTTCTGCTGGGCCTCCGCGGTCATGAACTCCACGAACTGCCAGGCCGCGTCCTGCGCCTCCTGCTCGGCGAAGGCGTTTATGTAGAAGTTCCACCCGCCGAGGCCGCTAACGCTCTGGCCGTCGGTGCCGGCCGGCAACGGCGCGATGTCGATCTTGTCGATTATGTCGTAGTCGCCCGTGCCAGCCAGCGCGTACATGTACGGCCAGTTGCGGCAGAACACGGCGTCTCCCCCAAGGAACGGCGCCTCGCACTCCGGTTCGGCGTAGGTGCTCACGGCCTGCGGGGCGACGCCGTCGGCGATCATGCTCCGCTCCGTCTCGAGCCCGGCGACCGACTCGGGGCTGTCGATGACGATCTTGCTCGCGTCGTTCGGGTCGAGCACCTGCCCGCCGTGGCTGTAGACATACTCCAGGCCGTTTACGACCCCGCCTTCGTACTCGGCGCCCTGGAACACGAAGCCGTACTTGACGTTCTGGTCCTGCATAATCTTCTGCGCCTGCTCCTTGAGCTCCTCCCAGGTGGCCGGTGGCCCCGAGAAGCCCGCCTGCTCCAACAGGTCTTTGCGGTAGTACAGGAGCCCCGCGTCGGTAAACCACGGGACGCCGTAGACGGCACCCTCGTAGGTGTTGGACTCTATCGGGCCGGGGAGGAACTGATCCCGCTTGCTCTGGGAAAAGCGGTCAGAGAGGTCGATGATGTAGCCGTTGGCGGCGAACTGCGCCGGCCAGATCACGTCGCCCCCGATCAGGGTGAGGTCGCCGCTCTGCGCCTGGAACTCGGTCCTGAGCTGGTCGAAGTACGCGCCGGTGTCGGAGGGCATCCTGCGCCAGCGAACCTGCACGTCGCCCTTGTTCTGGTTGTTGAATTTGTCGATCAACTCCTGCAGGGCCCCGGACGCCTCGCGCCCGAAGCCGACAACGACCTCACCGGTGAAGCTACCACCCCCGCCGCCGCAGCCCGCGGCCCCGAGCAACGCAGCGCCCGCGAGACCGGCGCCGCCCATCTTCAGGAAGGACCCGCGGCTGAACCTTCGCCCGCCTGGCACCCTTGGCTCTCCTTCTTCTCTCTCGGTCACGCGCGCTTCCCTTCTAGGTCGGGAACCCTGCTACCTCCGTACTCGACACACCCGAGGACGCGTCGTCGGGTAGATCTCCTTACAGGATCGCCTGCTCGCTCTCCGGGTCGAAGAGGCGGATATTGCTCGCGTCGATAACCAGCTTCATGTTCTGGCCCTCCCGCGCCGTGCTCTCGGCCGATACCCGCGCCACCATCAGGTTGCCCCCTGGTACGTCATCGGCGTCGTCGGACATCTCGGCGACGCTATCCGGGTGTACGGCCTGCTCCTCGGGCGGCTCGAAGTAGACGTACTTCTCGGATCCCATGCTCTCTATTACTTGCGCCTCGATTTCCATCGCGCTCGAGCTCTCTTCGCTACTCATGGCGGCCGCCTCCTCGGTCCCGGCGTCCTCCATGTGCTCGGGCCGGATACCCAGGATCAGGTCTTTACCCTCGTAGCTCTCGGGGTCGCTCCCACGTTCTTTAGCCTCGCCGACCGCCTCCCGGGAAAGGGGTATGCGCGTCTGACCGAAGACGGCCGCCAGACCGCCGTTCTCCTTCTCGAGCCTGGCCCGGATAAAGTTCATGGCCGGCGAGCCGATAAAGCCGGCGACGAAGACGTTGTGCGGGTTGTCGTACATGTTCTGCGGCGGATCTATCTGCTGGACCACCCCGTCCTTGAGCACCACGATCCTGTCAGCCATCGTCATGGCTTCGGTCTGGTCGTGGGTGACGTAGATGGTGGTCGTGCCGATGCGGTTGTGCAGCTTGGCGATCTCCGTGCGCATCTGTACCCTGAGTTTGGCGTCCAGGTTAGACAGAGGCTCGTCCATGAGGAACGCCTTGGGCTCCCGCACGATAGCCCTGCCCAGGGCCACCCGCTGCCTCTGGCCGCCCGAGAGCGCCTTGGGCTTGCGGTCCAAGAATCGCTCGATCGAGAGTATCCGGGCCGCCTCTTCGACGCGGCGGTCGATGTCGCCCTTGTCCATCTTCCTGAGCTTCAGGGCGAAACCCATGTTCTCCCGCACGTTCATATGCGGGTACAGGGCGTAGTTCTGGAAGACCATGGCGATGTCGCGCTGGCGCGGCGGCAGATCGTTGACGACCTCATCCCCGATAAAGACCTTGCCGCGAGAGATATCCTCGAGCCCGGCGATCATGCGAAGGGCGGTGGACTTGCCGCACCCGCTGGGACCGACGAAGACTACAAACTCCCCATCCGGGATGTCAAGATTCATGTCGTTTACGGCGACAACATCCTCACCGAAGATCTTGGTCACGTTCTCCATCGTAACTTCGGCCATCAGCGCCTCCTTCTGCTCGTCCGGCATCGACCGGTATCCCTCTTGCCCTGATTCTTGGGTCTGTCCACCCCCGTGGTACGGAACATTCTACCCCAACCTTAGAGTTCGTACGCTAAGGCGCGCTCTGCTCCTGCAGCGGGTATGCTTCTTTGACCCGCATCACGCGCCGGACGGCCTCCTCCACCCTCTCCCTCGGTATCTCCCCTGACTCAACGGCCCCAACGACGGCGTCGTAGGCGTCGGCCTGGTCCTGGGGCGGGCTGGAGATGAGCAGGAGGTCCGCGCCGGCTTTTGCCGCGCGGACCGCCGCCCTCGACGGCGGTCCGTCCCCGGCCGCCCCGGCCATCGCCAGGTCGTCCGTTACGACGACGCCGTCGAAACCGAGCTCAGCGCGCAGCGTATCTATCGCCTTGGGAGAGAGGCTCGCCGGGTTATCACCGTCGATGGCCGGGTAGATGAGGTGACCGACCATGACCATCGGCACCCCGGCGTCGACCGCGGCCCGGAACGGCGGCAGGTCGTAGGAACGCAACGTCTCGCTGTCGTGCTCTACCACGGGCAGGGCCGAGTGGGAGTCGGCGGTCGCAGGGCCGTGATTCGGGAAGTGCTTGGCCGCCGAGACCACACCCGCCGCCTCGAAGCCCTCGACGGCCGCCGCGCCCATCTCCGACACAAGTCGCGGGTCGTCGCCGTACGCGCGGTTCCCGATCGCGGCCCCGAAGCCCGTGTCCACCACGGGGGCCAGGTTCGTGTTGACGCCGGCTCGGCGGAGCTCGAGGCCGATCTGCTCGGCGATCACGCGCGCCCTGGCGGGGTCCCCGCGCGCCCCCACGCGAGACGCCGGCGGCTGGGGGGAGACCCACGGCGCCCTCGAGACCACGCCCCCTTCGTGGTCCACGGCGACGAAGAGAGGCACGGGGGGATCCGTCGTCGTGGAGAGCTCCTGGAGTTTCCCGGTTAGCACCCGCGTCTGCGCCTCGCTTTGCATGTTGTAGTCGAAGAGCAGCACGCCGCCGATGTTCCGCTCCCGGATCATCTTCTCGATGTAGTAGTCGGGCTGGGTTCCGCCAAGGCCCACGACGAACATCTGCCCCACCAGATCCCGGACTCCCATCCGCTCGACCTCCGTCGGTTTCTCCGATGCTCGCCGCTCGGGGGGAGCCTCCTGGCGAGGCGCGGCGTCCTCGCTCGCCACCGAGCACCTGGCGAGGACGACCAGCCCGAGGCAGAGCACGAGGAGGCCACGCGTCCCTAACCTCCTGTCCTCCCTTCGCCGCATTGGATCCCTCCTCCCGAGCCGCCGTGACCAGTTTATCGCTGAGGTAGGCGTCGGTCTCGGGTATCCTTGCTGCGTGATCAGGCTTTCCTACGAGTCCGGCACCCTCGTCGCGGTCGGAGCCTCGGCCGCCGACCTGCAGGGCTCCTTTGTCTGGGACGGTCGGACCAGGCAGTGGCGCGCGCCCGCGAGCGCCTACCGCGAGGCCGTCCTGCTCCTGCGCGAGTCGGGCACGCCGCACGAGGACCTGGCCGCGCGGTTCGAGAGGCTCGAACTGGAGTCGAGGGTCGCGCTTGAGCCGCGTCCGTACCAGAAGGAGGCGCTCGGCGCCTGGCGCCTGGGGGACCTGCGCGGCGTCGTTGTCCTGCCCACGGGGGCTGGCAAGACGGCGGTCGCGCTCAGGGCGATGGAGCGGGTTGGGCGTAGCACGCTCGTCGTGGTCCCGACGCTCACCCTGCTAAAGCAGTGGTACTCCGTGCTCTCCGACGCGTTCGGGGACTCCGTCACGGTTGGGCTCCTCGGCGGCGGCTACCACGAGGTGACGCCGCTGACGGTCACCACCTACGACTCCGCGTACATCCACGCCGAGCGCTACGGGGACCGCTTCGCGCTCGTGGTCTACGACGAGGTCCACCACCTCCCCGCGCCAAAGAACGCCGTGATCTCCAAGATGCTGCTCGCGCCCTACTCCCTGGGGCTGACGGCCACCCCGGAGCGCCCGGACGGCGGCCACGAGTCGTTGCCCGAGCTCGTGGGCCCGATCGTCTACCGACGCTCGCCGGAGGATCTGGCGGGGACGTACCTGGCCCCCTTCGAGCTGGTACGCATCCCCGTCGAGCTCACCGCCCACGAGCGCTTCGAGTACGCCCAGGCCGACGCGGTGTACCGGGACTTCCTCGCCAAACACCGCCTGCCCATGCGCTCGCCGGAGGACTGGCAGAGGTTCATCCTCGTCGCGGCCACCAGCCACTCGGGCGGCCGGGAGGCGCTCCTGGCGGCGCGTCGGCGCCGCGAGATCCAGGGCGGCGCCATGAGGAAGGTGGTCACGCTCGAGACGCTGCTCAGGCGCCACTGGGACGACCGAGTCCTGGTCTTCGCCAAAAGCGTCGAGGAAGTCTACTCGCTCTCGAGGAGGTTCCTCATCCCCGGCGTAACCTACGAGACACCGGCGAAGGAGCGAAAGGAGGTCCTGGACCGCTTCCGCGAGGGCCGCTACCGTGCCATCGTCGCCTCCGACGTCCTGAACGAAGGGGTCGACGTCCCGGACGCGGGGGTCGCGATCATCCTGGCGGGCAGCGCCTCCAGGCGCGAGTACGTCCAGAGGCTCGGTCGTATCCTGCGCCCGAAAGATGGCAAGCGGGCCACGCTCTACGAGCTGGTCACGGCGGAGACGGGCGAGGTGCACGCCGCGAGGCGCCGCAGGGAGGCCCTGCTCTAGTGCTCAGAAGCGAGCACGTGATCGCGCGCCTCACCCGTGGCAGGCTCGTTCCTTTCAGGCTGTCCGCGGAGGATGCGCGCGTGCTTGAGGTCGCGGCGGAGCTCTGCAACCTGTACTCCGAAGGCGTCGGATTCCCGAGGGCCAGCCTCGAGGAGAAGCTCGCGGCCCGCGAGGAGGAGCTTGGGCCGCGGCTCGACGCGCGGCGCGGCTTCCGGGTGGTGCGCGGCCTCTCCAAGCTCCTCGAGGAGCGGGTCGAGTGGGGCTCCCCTACCGCGGCGGACCCTTACACCATCCGCACCCGCGTCTTCGAGCTCGCCGCCGCCTTGCCAGAGCCGCCGGCCGAGGAGGCCGGTCTGCTTGAGGCCCCGACGCGCCAGGACGTGTTGTCCCGGGTCTCCGCGGAGACCGGGATAGAGGATCCAGCCTCGATCATGTACTCAGACAGGCAGGGGGCACAGATCCTGCATGCGTTCGAGGAGCCATCACCCGAGGTCCTCGTGGCCCGCTACAACGTGGCCCAGGTCCAAGGCGTACTCTACGCCGCCCGCGACCTGATCGTCGACCTCGGGGAGGAGGCCGACGCCAGGCTCGTCTTCCACTACGTCAAGGCGCAGGGACTGATCTACGCCCTCGAACCGGCCCCCAGAGGCTACCGTATCCGCCTCGACGGCCCGCTCTCCATCTTCGGCGCCACCCGCAAGTACGGGCTACGGCTGGCCAAGTTCTTGCCCGGCCTCCTGCTCACCTCACCGTGGAGCCTCTCGGCCAACGTCGAGTGGAGGGATCGCGAAGCGTACCTGGAGCTCGACTCGGAGACGAGCGGCCTACAGAGCCACTACCTCGGACCGCGCGGCGAGCAACACGCCGACCCCGTGCGTGAGGCGTTCGTCCGCGCCTGGGAGCGCGCCAAAGACACCGGCGGCTGGGAGCTGGAGGCGGGGGCCGGGGTGCTCTCCTTCCCGGAGATGAAGGCGGCGCTCGTGCCGGACTTCACCCTGAAACACACCGAGAGCGGCGAGACCGCGCACCTGGAGGTTCTCGGCTTCTGGTCGGAGCGGAACCTGGTGGAGCGCGCCGCCCTGCTGCGGGAAGCTCGCGAGCAAGGTCACCGCGTGCTGGTCGCCGCTTCCGAGAGGCTGGGGGTCTCTCCCGAGGTGCTCTCCGAGGCCGTAATGGGTGGCGTCGTCCCCTTCAAAGAACGCCTGGCGCCGAAGGCCGTGCTCGCGGCGCTCGAGACGCAACGCGCAATATAATCGGGCGATGCAGCGGAGCCTCGGATACCTCATCGCGCTCGCCGTGGCCTACGCCTTCGCCGCGGCCGTGTTCGGGTTCGGGGCCCAGGTCTACGCGTGGAAGAGCGCCTACGCGGGGGACATCGGACGCCAGCAGCTGGTACTGCTGACCAGGCTCATCGTCCTGCTGGTTCTCGCCGTCCTCCTCGTCTTGCAGGGCGGCTGGCGTGGGGTTCTGGCGGCGCTCGCGATGGTCGTCGGGGCCACCGTCCTGGAGTGGGCCCTCTTCCCGCTGGCCTTCGAGTGGGCCGCCGTGAGCGATCCCGCCGGCTACGAGCGAGAGTTCGGCGAGGGGGCCAGCAGGCCCACCTACCTGCAGTGGGCCACCTACGACGTCCTGGGGGTCGGCATCTCCGCCGCCTTCGTGCAGGGCCTGCGCGTGGTTTTGCGCGCTAACCCCAGGGCTCCGACGGGCGGATGACCTCGATCTCCTGGGCCTCGTCGAAGTCGAGCAGGTAGACCTCGCCCAGGGCGTTGAAGTCGTAGCGGGACGGCGGCAGCACCCCCTCCGCCGAGTCTTCGACCTCGACGCCGGTGACTAGCCTGCCCCGACCCTTGCACCTGCGACAAGAAAGCGGACGCCAGGCCGAACCGTCGTCCCCCCGGCCCTCGCAGTTGGGACACTCGCGAAATCCCGTGTAGCGGATGCTTATGGTCCTCAAACGCGCTCCGTTTCCGGCCCGCCGACAAGCGATGGTATATTACCCCGCTGGCCGACGACGCGGAGAGGGGTGGTCGTATGAACCCGGCGGTGCTTCTGGCCGTGGCGGCAGGGGTGGCAATAGCGATCCAGGTGGTCGTCAACTCGGTTGGCCTGCGGGACCTCGGCCTCGGCGCCCTCGTGTGTATCTCGGGGGCGACGACTGCCCTAGCCGGGCTCGCGGTCGCGCTCTTCGCGGCGAGACCGGAGGCTACCGGGCGTGCCCTGGCCTGCGGCCTGGCGTCGGGGCTGCTCGGCGCCTTCATCGTCTCGAGCGTCTTGCTGGCCGCCAACAGGGCAGGCCTGGCCCAGACCCTCTCCCTCGTCATCGGCTCCCAGCTGGTATTCGGGCTCGCGATCGACCGCCTCGGCATCTTCGGGCCGGCCGCCCAACAGTTCGGGGTGCTCAAGGCCCTTGGCATAGCCCTGATCCTGGTCGGCGGGATCCTGCTGGTTCGCGCTTAAGCTTGCGTGCGGAGCGGCGACCTTCGGCGCAAACTGCCCGCGGCCCTGAGCCCCTTTAGCGCCAGCTGCTCAGGTAGACGAGCTGCTCCTCCGTGAACTCGTCCGGCTCGACGCCCAGGGTGGCGAGTTTGGTGCGTGCCACGTACTCGTCTATCTCCTCCGGGATGGTATGAAGGCCCGGCGTCATCTCGGAGGCGTGGTTCGCGAGGTGGTGGGCGGCTAGGGCCTGGACCGCGAAGGTCAGGTCCATGATCTCGACCGGATGCCCGTCCGCCGCGGCGATGTTGACGAGCCTGCCCCTTGCGAGCACGTGGAAGCGCCGCCCGTCCTCCATCTCGTACTCGGTGACGTTGCGTCTTGCTTCGCGCACCGCAACCGCCTCTTCGGCGAGCGCGGCCAGGTCGAACTCGTGATCGTAGTGCCCGGCGTTCGCCAGGATGACGCCGTCCTTCATCCGGGCGAAGTGCTCGCTCCGAAGGACCTTCAGGTTACCGGTACCGGTGAGGAATACGTCCCCGATCTCGGCGGCGCGTCGCGAGTTCATCGCCTCGTAGCCCTCGGCGTAGGCCTCGAGCAGTTTCACCGGATCCGGCTCGCACACTACAACGCGGGCGCCCATCCCCTTGGCGTACTTGGCGAGCCCCCGCCCCACCCAGCCGAAGCCCATCACCACGACCGTCTTGCCGGAGAGGAAGAGGTTGGTGTTGGAAAGCACGCTGACGATCGAGGAGTGACCCGTGCCGTAGCGGTTGTCGAAGAGGTGCTTCATGCGGGCGTCGTTGGCGGCGAGCACGGGGAAAGCGAGGGCCCTCTCAGCGTCCATGGCCTTTAGCTTGTGGATGCCGGTCGTCGTCTCCTCCGAGGCGCCGGTGACGCCCTCGAGCAGGTCGGGACGTTGCAGGATCATGCGTCCTACGAGCTCGGCGCCGTCGTCCACCACAAGGTCTGGCCCGGTCTCGATCGTGCGCAACAGGTAGCCCTCGAACTCCTCCTCGCTCGGGTCGTGCGTGGCGTACACCCTGACGCCCCGCTCGGCTAGCGCCGCGCAGACGTCGTCCTGGGTCGAGAGCGGGTTGCTCCCCGAGACGGTGACATCGGCCCCGGCCTCCGAGAGGAGTATCGCAAGGTAAGCAGTCTTGGCTTCGAGGTGGATGGTCATGGCCACCCGCTTGCCGTCGAGCGAGCCGTCCGAGAGCCTCTCCCTGAAGATGGCGTTCAGGACCGGGGCGTGCTGGGCGACCCAGTCTATCTTGCGCTGCCCCTCGGGGGCCAGGCTCCGGTCTTTGACGATGGATTGCTGTGTCATGGTCCTCCTGCTTCGTCTTGCGAGTCGCGGCCGTCAGACCACAAGTCTACAGGCCACGTACGC
Source organism: uncultured Rubrobacteraceae bacterium (assembly GCA_963800975.1). GTDB lineage: Bacteria > Actinomycetota > Rubrobacteria > Rubrobacterales > Rubrobacteraceae > JALYGY01. Next base: position 168,629 of record CAWDDB010000014.1, read on the forward strand.
AAGATGCCGCCCTCTCAGCGCACCTTCCGACGCCGTTCGAGGAGGCCGGCGAGTACCCCCGGGCGGTCGGTCATCACGGCGTCCACGTCCAGGTCCAGTAGCCGGACCATCTCGTCGGCATCGTTTATCGTCCACACGTCGACCCGTACCCCCCTGGCGTGCGCGGCCCTGATAAAGCGGGGCGTGACGAGCTTTATGCCCCTGTGCTCGACCGGCACCTGCAGCGCGTAGAAGGCCGGGCTCGACAGCGCCTCCAGGCGCGTCATGCTCCACGCGTAGAACGCGGCGATCTCGGGCCGCGAAGCTGCCGTCCGTACCCTGCCCCCGCACGCGCGGCGAAAATGACTGATCACCCGGTAGTCGGTCGAGGCGATGAGGGTTCGGTCCTCTGCCCCGGCGTCCCTGATTATCTCCCACACCGCCTCCCCGGCCTCGGGCCTGGCGTCCTTGATATCGGCGTTCACGTGCGAGTCGGGGAACTCCTCGTAGACCCGGGCCAGCGTGGGTACGGTTGCCCCCAGGCCACGGTAAGGGAAGGTCAGCCCGCCGTCGGGGCTGAAGCGGTAGCCGGCGTCGAGGCGTTGGATCTCCTCTAGCGTCATCCCAACGACGGGGCCCGTGCCATCCGTGGTGCGGTCCACGACCGCGTCGTGCATGACAACCACCTCGCCGTCGCTGGTCAACCAGAGGTCGAGTTCCAACCCACCCGCCCCCACCTCGACCGCCGAGACGAAAAGCTTCGAGCGTGTTCTCCGGTGCCCGCGCCGAGTCGCCGCGGTGGGCGAGGTTTACCGGCCACCCGCCAGACTCGCGGCGGCTCCCGTCCGGCGACCTGACCGCTCGTAGCAAGACGGCCAGAACGCCGGCGAGACCGACGAGCGCCGAGAACGAGATCCAACGCCGCTTCACCCGCGCAACTTAACACACCGCCCGCCTCGTTGACCCCTTTTGCGCCGTCTCGTATACTCTGTCGGCTACTTCGTCGGAGTGGCGGAATTGGTAGACGCGCTAGGTTGAGGGCCTAGTCCCCGATAAGGGGGTGGGGGTTCGAGTCCCCCCTCCGACACCACCCAAGGCAAGCCCCGGCAGAGAACTACCTCACGCCGATTTTCAGATCGGGGTGTATAATTAGGTCTGGACTCGCCTGTTCTCCCCATCCTCCCCGGGCGAGTCCTTTCTTTGCGCGTTGAGGCGTCGGCTTGCCGCCACACAACGGCACAGGCGCCGCGAGGCAAGCCGTTGCCGGCGTGCTGCATCTCTCGCGTCAACGGCCGACGTCTAAAAGCCCGACGCTTAAGCCCAGAAAGACCAGGGCTACGTTCGTGAGGGCGAAGAGCCCCACGACAATGATCGTAAGGCGCGTGAGATTCTTCTCCATAATGGTGGTCCCCGGCATCGTCCCGCCGACCCCTCCGCCGAGCGAGGACGAGAGCCCGCCTCCCTTCCCGGAGTGCAGGAGGATCAGACCTATAAGGGAGAGGCAGAAGATCGCGTGGAAAAAAGCCAGTACGTATACCATGCGCTTACTTTATCACAGGCGGTCCATCACTCCTCCGACGCGGTCTCCTGGGCGGCTTCGACGAGCTGCATGAAGCTCTCGACCTCGAGGCTCGCCCCGCCGACCAGGGCGCCGTCCACGTCTTCCTGGGCCATGATCTCCGCGACGTTGTCCGGCTTTACGGACCCGCCGTAGAGTACGCGAACGCGCCCGGCCAGGTCCTCGCCCGCGATCTCCTCGAGCAGCCCCCGTATCTGGCCGATCGCCTCCTGCGCGTCCTCCGGCGTCGCCGTATCGCCCGTTCCGATGGCCCAGATGGGTTCGTAGGCGAAGACGAGCAGGTCGCCGTCGGGGTCGTCTAGCTCGTCCATCACGCGCCGCACCTGCCCGGAGACCTTCTCCCACATCTCCCCGGCGTCGCGTTCCTCCTTGGTCTCGCCGACGCATACCACGGCGATGAGCCCGGCCTCCAGGGCGCGGGCCGCCTTGCGGGCGACCAGGTCGTCGTCTTCGCCGAAGACCTCGCGCCGCTCGGAGTGGCCGACGAGGCCGGCCTCGGCCATGGCGTCCTGCAGCATCGGCACCGAGACCTCCCCGGTGAACGCGCCCGAGTCCTCGTGGTAGAAGTTCTGCGCCCCCGCGACGACGCGCGTATCCTCGGCCATCTGACCGACCTGGTACAGGCAGGTGAACGGGACGAAGACGGCCACGTCCACCGCTTCGGCGTCAGCGGCCCTGGGCAGGAGCGCGGCCGTGTACTGCTCCGCCTCGTGGATCGTCTTGTTCATCTTCCAGTTCGCCGCCATCATCGGTCGCCGAGCCATGCTCAGTCTCCTTTCTGCGGCAGGGCCGCAACGCCGGGCAGCTCCTTGCCCTCGACGTACTCGAGGCTGGCCCCGCCGCCCGTCGAGATGTGGCTCATCTCGTCGTCAAGCCCGAGCTTTCCTACGGCCGCGACCGAGTCGCCGCCCCCGATGACGCTCGTCGCGCCGGAAGCGCTCGCCTTCGCAACGGCCCTCGCCACGCCCTCGGTACCCTTCGCGAAGGCGTCGATCTCGAAGACGCCCATGGGCCCGTTCCAGAAGATCGTCTTCGCGCCCGAGACGTGGCCCTCGAAGAGCTCCACGCTCTCGGGCCCGATGTCGAGTCCCATCTTGTCCCGCGGGATCTCCTCGATCCCGACCGTCTCTGCCTCGGCCCCCTCCTCCATCTCGTCGGCGACCACGACGTCCACCGGCAACACGAGCTTCTCGCCGGCCTCGTCCATGAGGCGCCCGGCTTCTTCGAGGTAGTCCTCCTCCACCAGGGACCCTCCGATCTCGTGCCCCTGCGCCTTCACGAACGTGAAGCACATCGCGCCGCCTATCAGCAGGGTGTCCGACACCCCGAGCAGGCTCCGTATGACCCCGAGCTTGTCGGAGACCTTGGCCCCGCCGAGGATGGCGACGAACGGCCTCTGGGGATCCTCGAGCACCCCGTCCAGGTAGTCGACCTCCTCCTCCAGCAAGAGCCCTGCCGCGGCCGGCAGCCTCTGTGCGACGCCGACGGTGGTGGCGTGCGCCCGGTGCGCGGCCCCGAACGCGTCGTCCACGTACAGGTCGGCAAGGGCGGCGAGCTGCTCCGAGAACCCAGCGTCGTTCTCAGTCTCGCCAGGGTAGAAGCGCGAGTTCTCGAGCAACACCACGCCCTCGCCGTCCCACTCGTCCAGCTCCTTCTCGACGCCCGAACCCACGGCTTCGTCCAGCTTGAGTACAGCCTCGCCCAGGAGCTCCTGCAGCCTGCCGGCCACCGGGTCCATAGCGTACTGCGGGTCCGGCTCGCCCTTGGGACGGCCGAGGTGGGAGATCAGAATCGGACGTCCCCCGTTCTCGAGCAAATACCGGATCGTCGGCAGCGCACGCCGGATGCGCGTGTCGTCTGTTACCCGCCCGTCCTTTATGGGCACGTTGAAGTCCACGCGCACGAGTACCCGCTTGTCGCGCACGTCGAGATCCCTGACGCTACGTCTGTTGATGGCTACTCCCTTCGGTCGCCGCCAAGCTGCGGGTCCCGGGCTTCGGGTTTAGTTTCCCCGAAGCCCGGGACCCGAACGTGGGAGCTGACTAGCCCTTAAAGCCTCTCGCCCATGTACTGGACCAGATCGACGGTACGGTTGGAGTAGCCCCACTCGTTGTCGTACCAGCCGAGCACCTTGACGGTGGCGCCGTTGGACATGGTTAGCGCGGAGTCGAAGACGCAGCTCGCCGGGTTGCCTACGATGTCGCTCGAGACGATGGGGGCGTCGGAGTACTCCAGGACACCAGAGAGGTCGCCGTCCGCTGCCTGCCTGAAGGCGTCGTTTATCTCGTCCACGGAGGCCTCCTCGGAGGTCTGGGCGACGAAGTCCGTAATGGAGCCGTCGGGGACGGGGACCCGCATCGACATGCCGTCGACCTTGCCCTCGAGCTCGGGGTAGATCACGCCTGCCGTCCGCGCCGCGCCGGTCGAGGTCGGGACGATGTTGTTCGGGGCGCTTCTCGCCCTCCTCGGGTCCTTGTGCGCCGCGTCGAGCAGGCTCTGGTCGTTGGTGTAGGCGTGAACGGTCGTCATGTAGCCGGACTCGATGCCGAAGTTCTCCTGCAACACCTTGACCATGGGGATGATGCAGTTGGTCGTGCAGCTCGCATTGGAGACGACGTTCTGGTCCTCGGGATCGTAATCCTCGTGGTTGACCTTGAACACGAAGGTGGCGTCCACGTTCTTGGCTGGGGCCGAGATCACGACCTTTTTCGCGCCGCCTTCGATGTGGGCCGCGGCCTTCTCGCCGTCGGTGAAGACGCCGGTCGACTCGACGACTATGTCGGCGCCAACGTCGCCCCAGGGGATCTGGGCGGGGTCTCGCTCGGCGAAGGTTTTGATCTCGCGGTCGCCGACGCGAAGGATGTTGCCGTCGAGCTCTACGTCCTCGGCCCAGATGCCGTGCGTCGAGTCGCGCTTGAACAGTAGCGCGAGGCTATCCATCGGCATCAGATCGTTTATGGCAACGATCTGAATTTCGTCATCGCTGCGCTCTATCGCCGCCTTGGCGGTGAGCATGCCTATCCGGCCGAAACCGTTGATTCCCACTTTTACGGCCACTGCGTTCTCCTGTCTCTTGGTTTCCAGCGTAGTCTCAGTTTGTACCCAAAAGCCGAATAATAAACAAGGTTCTGGGTCCCATGCCTCCGGGATCAGCGTTAACGCCGATACCCGAAACTCGAAGCCTGCTGCCGCTCGTCTGTCGCCAGGCCGACGAGCCTTCTCAGGCGGTGGTTCGCCGCGCTCTTCGAGAGGTTCCCCAGGCGAGCTAGTTCGGCCAGGGAGGCGTCGGGGTTGTCGAGGCGAAGCTGGAGCATCTCCTTCAGCGCCGGGGGCAAACTACCCGGGTCCAGCGCTTCGAGGGCGCGCTGCTGGCGGGCGGCGGCGGTCGCGGTGCGGCCCGCGTTGGCCGCGTCGAAGTTGGTGACGCGGTTGGCGTTGGCTTTTGCCTCACCGAGGACGGCGCGGGCCTCGTACTCGAGCACGGCGTCGTGCAGGCCCATCTGGGAGAGCAGGGTCGTCACCCCATCGGCGCTCTTGGTGTACGCGACCCAGGTCCCACGCCGCCGAACGAGGCGCATCGGAGTGCGGGAGAACTCGGCCACGCGCCTGACGAACGACTCATCGCGGTGCACGAACTCGAGGTGGTACCCGCCCCGGCCGCCCGGCCTCGTCACCGAGCCCGCTGCCTGAAAGGCGCCCCTCAGGTAGGCCGTCCGGTCATCGGCGGAGCGGGAAGCGCGGGCGAAAGCAAGCTCCACCGCGGCCTGGATCGCGCGGTTGCCTTGAGTCCGGACCGCGTAGCGAGCCCTGCCGAAACGATCCGTGTCGGAGGGAGATAGCCGGGACTCCAGGGCGAACTCCGAGCGCCACAAGCGCACCACCGAACGTGCCACGGCCGCGTTCTGGGTACTGAAGGTGACGCCGTCTGCGTCCCAGAGTCCACCCGCGTCGAGAAGGCCGGCCAGCTCGGCGCGGTCGTTGGGACGGGGACCAGCCGCCGTACCCGACGCGAGCTCGCGTCGTACCTCAGAGGCGAACGAGGGCAGCCTCGCACACCTCCTGGGCAAGCCGCCTGGGATCGTGGCGCGCGCCACCACCGGAGTCTTTCGCAAGGAGCGGTGCCTCGCGCAGCCGTACCCCGAGCCTCTCGACCTCGTCGCGGTCGAACGCAACCGGAGCGGCGCCCTCGACCTCGTAGCGGGCGACCAGGTTCTCCGGCAGCTCGCTCGAATTGACCAGGACGTCCGACACGACCGGGCCCACATGGTCGGCGAGCGCCTTGAGGTGGTCCGAGAGCGAGAATCCCACCGTCTCCCCCGGCTGGGTCATGGCGTTGGCCGCGTAGACCACGGGCCCGGAGAAAGCCGAGAGCGCCTCCCGCGTGCCGGCGCCGAGGAGGGCGGGGATGGTGCTGGTGAAGAGGCTGCCGGGGCTCAGCACCACGACGTCCGCCCGCTCTATCGCGGAGATCACGCCGGGCGGCGCGACCGCCCCCGACGGCTCGACCTCCACCCTCGCGACCGCCTTGCCGACCCGGCGCACGACCGACTCGCCGCGGGTGACCGTCCCGTCCGCGTGCCTCACCACCAGCGTCAAGCTCTCCGCCGCGGCGGGAAAGACCTGGCCCTTTATCCTCAGGAAGTGGGAAGCCTGCTCCACGCCTTCGCAGAAGCCCCCTGCCATGTCCGCCAGCGCCGCGATTATGATGTTTCCGACGCTGTGGTCGGAGAGGTCGCCACCCCCCACGAAGCGGTAGTCGAAGACCTCGGCCAGCCGCTTGCGGCCGGCGAGCGCGACCAGGCAGTTGCGCACATCTCCCGGAGGAGCCACCCCCAGCTCTTGCCTGAGGCGTCCACTGGAGCCCCCATCGTCGGCCACGGTGACGACCGCGGTGAGGTCGTCTACCATGTCCCTCAGGCCCCGGAGCAATACGGGCAATCCCGTCCCGCCACCGAAGGCCACGACCTTCAGGTCTTCGTACCTAATCATGGCAACCCAGTATACCGCCGACTCCGACCGACACTAACCAATAGGCCCAGGTCCTCAACCCCGACGAGCCACACGCACGGCCTTAGCAAAGCGCCTCGCGTTCTCGACAACCGCGCCGCGATCCTTTACCGCGGGTGGCGCGAGGGCGCCCCCGGCACCAACCGCGAGCGCGCCGGCCGCGAACCAGTCAGAGATGTTATCCAGCGAGACGCCGCCGGTGGGCACGAAGGGTACGTCCGGGAAAGGACCGCGCAGGGCCTTCAAGTACGATGGACCGCCAGACGAGCCAGGGAACAGCTTCACGGCCGGCGCCCCGAGCCGTCGCGCGAGCATCACCTCCGAGGGGGTCAGGACCCCGGGCAGCACCAGGAGGCCGGTCTCGAGCATGGTCGGCAGCAACTCGGGATCAGTGCCGGGGCTAACGAGGTAGGTGGATCCGGCCTCGGCGGCTTGCTCCGCCTGCTCTCGCGTGGTCACGGTGCCGGCGCCTAGCAGGATGTCGTCGCCGTACTCCGTGTCGAGTTCCGTTATGACCCCCGGAGCCTCGGGGGTGGTGAAGGTGATCTCGATTCCCAGCACGCCGCCCTCTATCAGGGCTGCGACCACCTCCAAAGCGGCTTCTGGCGATTCCCCGCGCACAACCGCGATCAGGCCCAGATCTTCGACTTTCTGCAAACTCGTAGCGGGTTCCATGGCCTCCCATCTAATCTTCCGTCCTACCGCCGGTCGCCGGTAACACCTACGCGCGGAGTAGCGCCCGAGCAGGAGCGCCGTCGCCTCCCTCTATCTTCAGCGGCAAGCAGAGCAGATCGTACTCGCCCGGGTCTACCTGCGAGAGGTTCAGGCCCTCGATCACCCAGATCCCCGCCCCGAGCAGCGCCTGATGCGTCTCAGCGCCGTCCCGGAAGTACCCGCCGACCGAGAGGTAGTCGACGCCTACGGTCCTGACGCCACGCTCGGCGAGGTAGCTAGCCGACTCGCGCGACACGTACACGAAGTCCTCGATAAAATCCCTCGTCCACCAGCTCGAGGACGAGTTCCGCGTCTTCAAGAGGACCCGCTCGCCTCGGCCCAACTCGTGCTCGACCAGATCTTCGGGCTTGACGGATTCTGGGTCCTGCACCTCGATCACCCGCGCCGGCCCGATCGTGGCTTCGAGAGGCATCTTGTCCATGCCCTCTCCGTCGCGCACGAAGTGGATGGGAGCGTCCATGTGGGTTCCGGTGTGCGACCCGAGCGAGATGGTCGAGACGTTGGCAACGTCGCCGCGGTCGATATCGAGCATCCGTTCGATCTTGACCGGAGGATTGTCCGGCCAGTGGACCATCCCGCTGCGCAGCGGCACGGAGATATCGACCCATCCTTGTGCGCTCGACACCTTGACCTCCCCCTTTCGTTCCGCCAACTCCGGTACGGAAATCCCGCGTTATCTTGCCGTCGCCACCCGCCAGTCGCGCTTCGGAACGGCACCGGACGCCAGCGCAGCCAGCCTCGCAACGCCGGCGTCGTTGGTGACGCTCATCGGCTGGCCGACCTCCTGCGGCAATCGTCCCTTCAGTTCGAAGCCGATCAACTCTTTGATTTCGAAGCCGCCGGTATCAGGGCCGAAGACGTTCAAGATACTTCCATACGTCGGAGCCGCATCAGCGGGTCTCCGGGTCAATCTCGGCCGGGCCCTCCGAGCCGGCCGGGTACTCTTGCAGCGGCACCAGACCCTTCGCCCAGGCGTCGAGTATCGGGTCGGCGACCCTCCACGCCTCCTCGGCCTCGTCGGCCCTGATAAACAGGGTCGTGTTGCCTTCCATCAGGTCGAGGAAAAGCCGCTCGTAAGCGGCGAAGAACTCCTGGGGGGCGAAGTCCGCGCTCAGCTCTATCTGCTCCAGGTCGAACGGGTCGTAAGGTCCGTTCACGTTCAGGGTCAGGGCCACCTGATCCGGGTTGAGCCTGAGGCGGAGCACGTTGGGCCTCGGCTCGTCCGCGCGCTGGAACGCGAGATGCGGGACGGGCTTGAAGAAAACCGCGATCTCGCCCCTGAAACGGCTCAGGGCCTTGCCCCCGCGCAGGACGAACGGCACCCCCGCCCAGCGCAGGTTGTCGATGGTGAAGGACACCTCGGCGTAGGTCTCGGTTCCCCTGGCCGGGTCCACCCCCTCTTCCTCGGCGTAAGCCGGGATGTCCCTGTCCCCGATCCTGCCAGGGCCGTAGCGGGCGCGCACGGTGTGCTGGCGCGCCTCCTCTGGGGAGAGGCGCCTGATGGCCCGCAGCACGTCCACCTTGCGGTCGCGCAGGTTGCGCCGGTGCAGAGCGGTCGGCGCCTCCATCGCGGTGAGGCACAATAGCTGGATGAGGTGGTTCTGGATCAGATCCTTGAAAGCCCCGGCCTGGTCGAAGTAGCCGGCCCTGCCCTCGAGAGCGAGGGTCTCCTCCCAGACGATCTCGACGCGGTCTATGTAGTTGCGGTCCCAGAGCGGCTCGAGGATGCCGTTGGCGAACCGCAGACCCATGATGGTTGGGAACGGCTGCCAGGCGAGGAAGTGGTCGATGCGGAAGATGTCCTGCTCGGGAAGGAAGCTGTGCAGCAGAGCGTTGAGCTGCTGGGCCGACTCGAGATTTACCCCGAAGGGCTTCTCGATGGCGACCCGGCTCCCCTCCGGAAGGTTCGCCTTCTTCAGGGCCTCGAGCGTCGGGGCGAAGACGGTCGGCGGCAGGGCCAGGTAGGCGAGGATCGGACCCTCCATGGGACCGAGGGCGGAGATCACGCTGTCCGCGTCCGTGACGTCTGCCTGACGGTACTCCAGGGCCTCGACGGCCATCCTCGCGCGGGCGTTCGCCGAGACGCCGCCCGCGTGGCGCTCCAGGTTGTCGAGCGCGAGGCGCCTGAAGCCGTGTTTGTTGTCCTGCCACTCCCGACGGTCCACGCCGGTGATCTTGATGCCGCTCGGGAGCTTGCCCGCCTCGTAGAGCTTGGCCAGCGCGGGGATCAGGTACCGCCCCGTCAGGTCCCCCGTGGCCCCGAAGATCACTATGCGCTCTACCACGAATCTACCTCCATCGCCTGATCGTTAGCACTGCCGCCCGAGACCGCGCGGGACTCATGCGCCGAAGGTGTGGCTCTCTCCTGGTCCGATCTCCTTTTCCTCGTCGCCGACTCGCACCCTGGTGGGTCGGCCGAAGTCGTCGCTCTGGGAGGTGACCGTGAGCCTGCCGTCCTGCAGTGCGACCTCGAGCGGCGTCCCGCGGAACTGCATGGGGAGGGAGAGCCCGTCCAGGTTCCCAACCGGCTTGGGGTCGAAGTGGAGAACCCCTTCCCTGATGTCGGTCCCAAGGTACCCGCGCTGAATGAGGTCGAGCGTGCCGGCCATGACGCCCATGTGGATGCCTTCCTGGGTCGTGCCGCCCTGCACGTCGCCGACGTCGCTCTCGAGCGCCACCATGTATCGCTCCCACGAGCTGTCGGGGTCGAGCTCGGCCAGGATGCCGGCGTGGGCGATAAAGCTCAAAGTCGAGCCGTGGGAGGTCCGGTGATCGTAGTACTCGACGTTCTTTTCGACCATCTCGGGGCTGTATTCGTAGCCGAGTCGCCCGAAGAGCCCCCTCAGCTCGTCCTCGGGGAACAGGAAGAAGAGCAGCACCGCGTCAGCCTGCTTGGTCAGCTTGTACTTGTCCGGGTCGTCGTCCTCGGCGCGCAGGATGCGGTCGAGACGCTGGATGTTGCCGTACTCTTCGCGGTAGTGGTCCCAGTCAAGCTCCTCGAGGTCCTCGTAGCCCTCGAACTGGCTGATGAGCCCGTCGCCGTGGAACGGGACGAACATCTTGCGGCTCATCTCGTCCCACTTCTCGATCTCCTCGTCGGTGAGCCCGATCCTGGCCCGCAGCGCCTCCCTGCGGTGCCGCGGGAGCAGCTCGAGAACCTCGAGGGAGACCACGGACAGCCACGCGACCAGTACGTTGGTGTATGCGTTGTTCCTCAGTCCCTCTTCGTCCGAGTCGTGGTATTTCTCGTGGAACTCGTCTGGACCCATGACGCCGTGGATCTCGTACCGGTCACGCTCCGGATTGAAGTGGGCGATGGAGGCCCAGAAGCGGGCGATGTCGAGCATCATCTCGGCGCCGTGGTCGAGCAAGAACTCCAGGTCATCGGTTGCCTCGTAATAGCGCCAGATGTTGTAGAAGATATCCGCGCTGACGTGGCGCTGGTTGTGGCTCAGGTCCGGCTCCCACTTACCCGACTTGGGGTTGATGTGCACCTTCTGGGTCTCTTCCTGGCCGTCCGAGCCGCTCTGCCAGGGGAACATCGCCCCCTCGTAGCCTGCCTCTCTGGCCGCCGCGCGGGCCTCGTCCATGCGCCGGTAGCGGTACATCAAGAGCTCGCGCGTTATCTCGGGCAAGCGGAAGTTGAGGAACGGATAGATATAGAGCTCGTCCCAGAAGATGTGTCCCCGATAGGCCTCGCCGTTCAAGCCCCTGGCCGGGACGCCGGCGTCGAGGTCGGCGGTGTGCGGCGAGCAGACCTGGAGGATGTGCGAGATGTGCAACCTGAGCAGGAGCTGGACCCGATCGTCTTTTGGGACCCGCACGTCGCAGCGCTCCCAGAGCTCGTCCCACGCCCGCGCGTGGCGCTCGAAGGCTTCCTCGAACGTCCCGTACCGGCCAACGGCCTTCCCGGCGTTGACCAGCGGCTCGTTTATGGCGGCGTCGCGCGAGGTGTAGAACGCGACCATCTTCTCCACGTGCACCGGCTCTTTCTCCCTGACCTCGAAGGAGAGCACCTGGTGGATGTAGTCCTGCATCTGGTAGAGGCCGCGATCCGCGTAGAGCCGTGCCCCGTCGCCGTAGATGCGGGTGCGGGCCGCCTCTGCGACGTAGAGGTGCGACTGTCGCGTTCGCACCTCCAGGGCGATAACCTCGGGGCCGAACGTCCTCGGGGACACCGGGTCGAGGTGTCGCCCTTCCAGTTGTCTGTAACGGGCAACGCCCCTGTTCGTGACTCGGCCGTCGAGTGTTGAGATCACCTCGACCTTGCCCGACCAGTTCTCCGGCGTGATGGTCAGCCGTATCGCGGCCTGGTGCATGTCCGCCATGCTCACGAAGCGGCGGCTCTCGAGGGTGGTCTCGCGGTCGGCCCGGTCCCGGAAGCGGACGGCGCGCACGATGGTCGCGTTGCGGATGTCGTATTCGTGCTTGTAGGAGAGGAGCTCGACGTTGTCCATCCCGACGGCCTCCTCGCCCTCTATGCGTAGCTCCAGAAGGAGCCAGTTGGGGAGGTTGACGAGATCTTCGTTGAGAACCGGCACCCCGGCCATGATGGTGGTCTCCCGGTTGTAGCCACCGTGGGTGTAGGTGCCGGGGTAGCTCACCCCGTCTGCCTCGGCCCACGCCAGGGCGCCGCGCGTGCAGAAGTAGCCGTTGCCGGTTGAGGTTAGCGCCTCGCGCAGGCCCTCCTCGTCGGGCTCGAAGCTGTCGTACTCAAGCGTCCAGTTGCTCATGCAAATCCTCCCCTGCAGTCGTGCCTGCCCTGTGCTCGGAAGCCCTCGGCATCGTACCGACGCCACGGATCATGCGCTCCTCCCGAACAGACGCTACTTGCTCGCGCATCAGACCGAGGCGTCCCTGCCGTCGGGTAGCGCGACGAGGCAGGACCCGTCCATGAGCCCGAACACGCGCCCCTCGACGTGGTGGCATCGCTCGCAGCCCCCCGAGGTGTTCCCGAGCCCGTCTTTCCGAGCTCCCCGCAACCCAAGGTGCCCTTTCGGAAGTGCTCCCGATGGTCTGCATGCTATCTCCTTCTCGGGCGCCATGCGGCGGTTTCAGCGTGCCAGCGCACGCAAGAACTCCTCCACCTCCTCGACCGTGCGGAGCACGTAGTCGGCGGCGGTGGTCCGCCCGCCGACCTCGGGGTCGTCCGCACTTCCCACAAAGACACCGACCCCCCTCGTCTCCAGCGCTTCGAACGCGTGCTCGTCGGTTACGTCATCGCCCAGGTACAACGGCACTACGTCGTCCCGGTCGAGGTCGAGCGCCTCGAGCAGGTACAGGACGGCCTTGCCCTTGTCCCAGTCGACGTTCGGCTGGACCTCGTAGACCATCTTGCCCGGCGTCACCTTCAGCTCGCCGGGGTACTCAGCGAGTACCTCCTCGACCACCCGTCCCACCTCAGGGCGTTGCTCTTCCAGAACGAGCCGGTAGTGGGCGGCGACGGAAGACTTCTTCGGCTCGACGAGCGCGCCATCGATCCCCCCGAGGTCCTCACGCAGGCGCATCTCGACGTCGTGGAGCAGGTCCGCGAATTCCTCGCCTTCTTCGCGCTGAATCTCGCCGCCCGCGGGGCTCCAGATATCGAAGCCGTGGCTTCCGGCGACGATCAGATCGTCTACCCCCATGAGGTCCTGGACCACCCGCCTGTCGCGGCCGCTGACGACGCAAACCGGGCAACGGCGCGCCAGATCCCGAACGGCCTCCCGCATGCTCTCCGAGATGATCGCGTCCTCCGGCCTGTCTACGATCGGGGTGAGCGTGCCGTCGTAGTCGAGGAAGACGGCGGGCCGCGTCCCTGCGAGACGCCGGGCCAGGTCGTCGCCGTCGTCTAGCGCGTGCGGCAGATCGCCGATGTGCCTCGCCACGCCTCGCCCCCTTACGCCACGCGCTTGGAGGGACCGAGCACGTACTCCCCGTCTTCGCCGCGCGCTAGCGCCGCAGCGCCGAGCACGCCGGATTCCGGGCCGAGCGTGGCCAGTTTTATCTCGACCAGGTCGCGCGAGGGTGAGCGGGCCCTGAGGTGCACCTCTTCGCGCGCCGGTTTCAGGAGGAACTCTCCTGCCCGGGAGGCGCCGCCACCGATGGGGATCACCTCCGGATTGAAGATGTTGACGAACCCGGCCAGGCCGATCCCGAGCCACCTCCCGGTCTCTTCGAGCACCGAGAGGGACGCCTCGTCGCCTTCCTGGGCAAGCCTGGTAACGTCCTCGCCGAGCACCTCCCTCTCTACGGCGAGCTGGCCCAGCGCCGAATCCGGACGTTCGTTGGCGACCTCCCGCGCCCGGCGACGTATGGCGGTGCCGGAGGCGAGCGCCTCGAGGCAGCCGTGGTTGCCGCAACCGCAGCGCGGCCCCGTCGGGTCGAGGGTCACGTGACCGAGCTCGCCGCCAGCTCCCTGGGCACCGCGCAAGAGCACCCCGTGCGTGATCACCCCGCCGCCGATTCCTGTCCCCAGGGTTATGAAGACCTGATGGTCCACGTCCTTGCCAACCCCGTACCGGAACTCGCCCCAGGCGGCGGCGTTGGCGTCGTTCTCCACCGTGACCCTGAGTCCCGTCCTGCCGCCAATCTCCTCGTCCAGGCGGATGTTCTCGATCTCGCGCAGGTTGGGCGCGAAGACGACCATGTTCTCGGCGGCCAGGATGAGACCGGGAACTGCCACGCACACCCCGCCCACCTCGAAGCCATCCTTCACCTCCGTGATGGACCTGGCGATGGTCTCTATTAACCGGTTGGGCGGGACGGCCTGGGTCGGGTACCTCACCTGGTTCAGGATGTTGCCCTGCGGGGAAACTACAGCGGCGGCGATCTTGGTGCCGCCCACGTCCACCCCTATGGCGTTCATCCCTTACCTCCTTGCCCCTTCGGCGCTCCGGCCCGGACCGCAGGTCCCAAGATTAACCCCAGACGGGTACTTCACGCCACGGCCGCCGCCCCACTACCGCCCGCTCTCCTTCTCGAGGCGGCCATCAGCGAGCGCCTCGAGGGAGACGTCGTCCAGGCTCGTGACGACGAGATCCGCGTCCGCGTCGGCTAGCATCTCCTCGTCGTCGGCCCGCGCGAGGCCGAGAGCCACCATATCCCCGGCCTTCGCCGCCTGAACTCCGTTAACGGCGTCCTCGACCACGAAGCACTCCTCAGGTGGCACGCCTGCCTCCTCGGCCGCGGTCAAAAAGATCTCGGGGTGAGGCTTGCCCTGCTCGAACTCGCGCCCGCTGACGTTGGCGTCGAGGATGTCGAGCAGCGAGTAGCCTGGCTCCAAGAAGTCGTATTCCAGGCCCTCTTCCTCGGCGAACTCGTCCAGCCTGATCCTCTCCAGGAACGCGTTGGCGTTCCTGGATGAGGAGGCCGCCGCAATGGTTAGCCCCGCTTCCTTTACCGCAAGCACGAAGCGCAAAGCGTCGGGGTAGGCGTGGAACTGGCTATCTTCGATCAGCTCCTCAATCATCACTTGCTTGCGGTCGCCGTACTCCTGGGCGCGCCTCTCGGCGTCAGGCACCCCGAAGTGCTCGAGCGCGGCCTGCGCGCCAGAGTAACGTGGCTTGCCCGACATGATCCTCTGATAGACCTCGGGCGTGAACTTATCGGGGGAATACGACGTCTGTGGCTGGACGTCGCTCCACTCGCCCTCCATCAACTGTTGAAGACCGTCTCGCCAGGCCTGCTCGTGCGGCGAGTCCACAAGCACGCCGTCGACGTCGAAGATTGCGCCACGAAAACCCATAGGCTCTCCTTTCTACTTAGCGCACACGGCTGGTTCCAACCGTCGTGCCCCGGAAGCTGGCCTCTATCTCCTCCAGGGAACGGCCCTTGGTCTCGGGTACACGGAAGTAGACGAAGAACCACGCCACGATGCCGAGCGCCGCGAACAACCAGAACGAGCCTGCCCCCCCGAGCGTCGCGAGCAAGACGGGGAAGGTCAGGGCGACGAGCCAGTTCGAGCCCCAGTTGGCGATAGAGGCAACGCTCATAGCGGTACCCCGGATCCTCAGGGGGTAGATCTCCGAGATCATCAGCCAGAAGACCGGCCCGAGGCTTATCGCGAACGAGGCTATGTAAAGCGCCAGACACACGGTGGCCAGGAGCCCTGCCGCGCCCCCGGATCCCCCGGTCGCGAAGACCAGGCCAAGGAGGGCTAGGCTTATGATCATACCGATGAGCCCGATGATAAGCAGCGGCCTGCGACCAGCCCGGTCGATGATGCGGACGGCGAGGATCGTGAACCCGACGTTCACCACGCCAACGCCGAGGGCGGTGGCCGCGATGGCGCCTCCTTCGGAGAAGCCGACGCCCTGGAGGATCGTGGGCGCGTAGTAGATCACCGTGTTGATGCCGGTTACCTGCTGAAAGATCGCCAGCCCGATACCTATTATCAGGGCGGGCCGGACGAAGGGCTCCAGAAGCTCCGAGTAAGAGACCCGCTCCTCCTGGCTTCCCTGGCTTTTTATTTCCTGCATCTCCTGGAGTTCCTGATCTACCTCCTCTGGGCTGCGGGAGCGGCCCAGCACGGAGCGCGCCTTGTCTAAACGACCGTGCTCGAAGAGCCAGCGCGGGCTCTCGGGCAACGTGAACATGCCGATGCCGAGGATGAGGGCCGGTACCAGCGCGACGCCGAACATGTAGCGCCAGCCCTCGATGGGAGTAAAGATGACGCCCACAATGTAAGAGAGCAGGATGCCGATCGTGATCATGAGCTGGTTGAGCGAGACGAGCGCCCCCCGCCTGTCCGCCGGGGCTATCTCGGCTATGTACAGAGGCACGATCATGGATGCGAGGCCGACCCCCAACCCCAGTAGGAGCCGGCCAAGGACTATGAACGCCACTGACGGTGCGAACGCCACCGCCAGCGCCCCTATTCCGAAGATGATGGCGGCGAGGAGCACCGTGGGCCTGCGGCCGACGCGGTCGGAGAGCGGCCCGCCCGAGAGCGCCCCGATCACCGCGCCAATCAGCAAGGTGCTGACGATTATGCCCTCGAGGAAGGGCGTGAGCTCGAAGTCCTGCCTGATAAACAGGAGCGCGCCGGATATCACTCCCGTGTCGTAGCCGAAGAGCAATCCCCCCGTGGCCGTGATCGCGGCCGCGAGGTTCACGAACCTTCTTCGTTCAGCGCCTCCCGCATCAGCACTCCCCACAGACATGCGCTCTCCTTCCTGTTCTTCGGCGCCCGGGAGACGCCACACCCCACCCGCGGTGCCCACACGTCCTGGGCTACCGCTCGACCATTCTACCCGTATTCGTGGCGGCTTATCCCTACTGGAAGGTTTTGCAGCAAATATCGCAAGTCGGTTGCAACTGTCGGGACGCGTTTGCTCATGCGCTCGAAGCCGCGCCGGGGGACTTTAGCCTCGCGAAGATCGCCTGCCACGTCGGGCTGCCGCGCTCTACCGACCACCGCATCATCACCGCCCTGCAGGCAGAGTCTCTGGTAGCGCCTGCCTCACCTGGTGATGGATACAGACCGGGGCCAGAGCTCGCGCGGTTCGCCGGACAGGAAGATCGCCTCTCCGAGATGCTGCTCAGCACCTGCGCCGAGGTGAGCGCGACGCTCGACTCCAACGGTCACCCGAGTTCCTGAGCCAGACAACACCCCGCGCGAAGGGCAGAAGGTAGGCGGTTCGGGCGCCCGAATCCCGCCCTGGTCGGCACCAAATCGGGGCCGTCTCGCAACAGTTTGGTAACACGTCCCAAAAGCGGATCCCAACCCCTTGCATGCCAAGAAAGAGGTGTTAGATTGGATGATGTAGGTGCTTAAAGCACATAGAAACAATTATCAGGATTCGAAGGGAGGTGTGATGGCAGTTTCGGACACGCTGGCCGTTGCGAGGCAGAGAGGCTTGGCCCTGATCCGGGCCAACACGGAGCGGTCGCTGGGTCGGCTGCGTGTCGGCCTGTGGCCCATAGTCCAGACCGCCATCGCGGCAGCCCTGGCCTGGTCCGCGGCCACGCTGGTGCTCGGACACGAGCGTCCTTTCGTGGCGGCCATCGCGGCCATCATCTCGGTCGGTGCGGTTGCCGGGCAGACGCTGAGGCGAGCCGGGGAGTGGATCCTCGGGGTCGCCGTCGGCCTGGCGGTCGCCGACCTCATCATGTTCGCGATAGGAACGGGGCCGGTTCAGACCGGCCTAATTGTGGGGCTGGCGATGCTGGCGGCGCTCCTGATCCGGAGCGGAATCATGTTCGTGACCGAAGCTGGCGTATCGGCCTTGCTCGTGTCGGGCCTCGACCCGACGACTTACGGGATCTCGCCGGACAGGCTCCTGGAGGCGCTCGTGGGTGGGGCCGCCGCCCTGGCGGTAAGCGCGGCTTTGCCAAGCAATCCCAGCCTGCGCGCCAGGCAGGCGGCGCGTCCAGCCCTCGAGGACCTGGCTACCGCCCTGCGGGACTCGGCGGCGGCCCTGATAGGCGGGGACCTGGACCTGGCGCAGCAGGCCCTGTCCGAGGCACGCCGAATAGACGGTGGCGTGGCCCGGTTACGCGAGGAGCTCGACGGCGGGTACCAGATCGCGCGCTTCGCCCCGCCGCGCAGGCGGCACCTGGGCAACCTCGGCTACTACGCGGTCGCGGTGGACCAGCTCGACCTCGCCACGCGCGACACACGCGTGCTGGCCCGGGCCGCCGTGACGCTGATCCGGGAGAGGGGCGCCGCCCCCGGGTCTCTCTCGGAGGCTATTCTGGGGCTCGCCCTCGCGGTAGAGGCACTGGCCACCAATCTGGAGAGCCCAGATCACGCCTTCGACGATGCCAGGCGCTTCGCGCTCGAGGCGGCGAGGGAAGCGACGTCGGTGCTCGAAGAAAACCACGATCTGGAGACCAGCGCGCTCGTGGCGCAGATCCGGTCGACGGCAATCGACCTTCTGCAGGCCACCGGCGTGGACTCGTCCGAAGCCATCGAGTCGCTTCGCGAAGCCCCGCGTTCCTGACCGGCTTTTCCTGGGATCGGCGCGGATTCGGGAGTCCAGGCTAGCCGCTGGCCCGTGGGCTGTGATTAGCCAGAGAGCCGGTCGCGGTCGTGTGACGTGGAAAAGTCGATAACAGGACCCCTGGGCACGATGCGGGTCGGGTTGATGCTCTCGTGGCTGCGGTAGTAGTGCTCTTTTATGTGGTCCAGGTCCACGGTCTCGGCGACGCCAGGGTACTGGTATAGGTCCCTCACGTATCCCCAGAGGTTCGGGTAGTCCACGATGCGCCTGAGGTTGCACTTGAAGTGGTAGTGGTAGACGGGGTCGAAACGGACCAGCGTCGTGAAGAAAGCCCAGTCGGCCTCGGTGACGCGGTCCCCACACAGGTAGCGTCGCTCTGAGAGCACACCTTCGAAGCGGTCAAGCGCGTGGAACAGTTCGGTGACGGCCTCTTCGTATGCGGGCTGTCTGCGGGCGAACCCCGTACGGTAGACGCCGTTGTTCACGGGCTCGTAGAGCGCGTCGAGCGCGTCCTCGATCTCGTCGCGCAGGTCCCCCGGGTAGAAGTCTCTGTCCGTGGTGGCGAGGTCCTCGAATTCGGCGTCGAGCATCTTCATGATCTCGCGCGACTCGTTGTTGACGATCGTCTGCTCTTCCTTGTCCCAGAGAACCGGGGTGGTCACCCTCCCCGTGTATCCGGGGTCGGCCATGGTATAGACGTCGCGGAGGTATACCGCGCCGTGCAGGGGATCCGGGAACGGGCCGTCTCCGTCCGAGAACATCCAGCCGGCTTCCCCCATGAAAGGCTCCACGCTGGATAGCGAGATAACGTCCTCCAGGCCCTTGAGCCTGCGCAGGATCGCCGTACGGTGTGCCCAGGGGCACGCTAATGAGACGTATAGGTGGTAGCGGCCCGCCTCGGCTGGGAAACCGCTCGACCCGTCCGCGGTGATTCCGTCCCTTTTGGTCGTGGTGGAACGCACGAAGCGGCCGTCGCGATCCAGCGGAATCTTGCTTGTCTGCCACTCGCCCTCGACGAGCATGCCCACTGTGCCCCCTTGATGAGTAGGTTCCGGGTATCAGGCTGCAGGTGTAAGGGTTTAGCGCCGCGCGGAGGCGGGTCGTGACCACGCCCGCACCCAACGTCTTTCGAGCCAGGGAAAACCGACGGGCGGGCGAGGTGAGGTGGCGCGTCGCGACCCGGAGGTCCCAGACCCGAAGCCTAGGGCTTGTCTTCCAGGTCCCGGTGCCGCACGAACAGGTCCACGTCGCCTTCACTCTCTCGAAGGCGTTTGGCCAGCTCCTCGACGATAACCACGGAGCGGTGGCGGCCGCCCGTGCAGCCGACGCCGACGGTGAAATACGTCTTGCCTTCGGCGGCGTAGCGCGGTATCAGGAATGAGAGCAATCCGCTCGTTTTGCCCAGGAACACGCGGGCGTCGTCCTGACCAAGGACGACCTCGCGCACCGGCGCGTCGTGGCCCGACAGCGGCCGCAGCTCAGGATCGTAATGGGGGTTGGGCATAAAGCGGACGTCGAAGATAGTGTCGACGTCGAGGGGGGTGCCGTGCTTGAAGCCGAAGGAGATCAGGCTGACCGTTAGCCGGCTCGAGAAGGACTCCGCCAGCCTTTTGAACCTCAGCCTGGCGTCGAGCGCGGAGTAGCCAGAGGTGTCGACGACCAGGTCGGCCTCCTGGCGCAAGCTGGCGAGGTCCCTGCGCTCCGCGCGGATGGCCTCGAGCACGTCGCCGTACTGGGCGGCCGGGTGCGGCCTGCGGCTCTCCTTGTAGCGTCTGACCAGGGTCCTGTCGTCCGATTCCACGAAGAGGATGCGGCGATCCCAGCCGCTCTCCCCCACCGCGGCTTCGAGGCTCCTCTCGAGCTCTTCGCCGAAGTAGCGCCGGCCCCTTATGTCCATCACGACGACCACCCCATCGGGCCCGCCGTTGCCCTGCGCCGCCGTCTCCATGACGGCCGGGATCATGCGCGGCGGCAGGTTGTCTATGCAGAAATAACCCGCGTCCTCGAACGCCTGGAGGGCGTTGGATTTGCCCGCGCCCGAGAGACCGGTGATGATGACGATGCGCCGAGTGTCGGAGCCGGGAGGGTCGAAGACCCGCGGCGCACTATCGCTCAAGCCGCCTCTTCCTGTAGCTCCTGCGGCATACAAATCATCTCGAAAGCCCAGCCTAGCACCCCGTTTATCCGCTTGCAACGGGCAATCCGTATATTTAACGCGGAGGCAACGAGAACGGACCGAGGATCAACCTCAAAGCCCACCACCCGGCGGAACTGTGCCCGCGACCTACCTGTGCAGCCGGCCGTAGACTTCGCGCGCGACCCTGCCGGGGAGGCCCGGCACGGCCTCGATCTCTTCGAGGGAGGCGTTCAGGAAGGCGTCTGGGGTGCCAAAGTGGTCCAGGATCCTCTTCTTGCGCGTGGGACCGACGCCGGGCAGCTCGTCCAGCACGGAGGCGGTCATGGCCTTCGTGCGCACGCTGCGGTGGTAGGAGTTGGCGAAGCGGTGGGCCTCGTCGCGGACGCGCTGCAGCAGGTGCAGCTCCGGAGAGTTGCGTTCGAGGCTAACCGGCTCTGGTCGGCCGGGCTCGTAGATCTCCTCGTCGCGCTTGGCGAGCGAGCGAAGCGGGATCTCCGGGAGATCCTCGCCGACCCCGAACTCCCCCAAAACGGGGGCGACGGCCGAAAGCTGGCCCTTGCCGCCGTCCAGCAGGATCAGGTCGGGGGCTGGCATGAACTTCTCGTCTCCCTGCCTGAGCCGCTCCAGCCGGCGCCGGATAACCTCGGCCATGCTCGCGGGGTCGTCGGAGCCCTCGACGGTCCGGATCTTGAACCTCCGGTACTCCTCCTTTGCCGGACGGCCACCCTGGAAGACGACCATCGATGCGACGGAGTTCGTGCCCATGGTGTTGGAGATGTCGTAGCATTCTATGCGCACCGGGAGCTTGGGAAGCGCGAGGTCCTCCCGCAGCCCGTCGAGGGTCGATGCCACCCTGTTGCGCCGCGCCTCCTCAAGCACCCGCTCGTGCTCGAGTCCGAGCGCCGCGTTGCGGACGGCCATCTCCAGGATGCGCCGCTTGTCTCCCCGCGCCGGGCGTCTAACCTCCACGCGCGTCCCCCGCAGCCCGGACAGGTGCCGCGCGAGCGTGCTGAGCTCTTCTTCGGGCTCCTCGGCCTGAACCAGCACCTCGCGCGGGACGGCGGCGGTGTCGTAGTACTGCGGAACGAAAGTGCGCGCCACCACGTCGGCCGGGGTCTCGCCGTAGTTGTCCAGCAGGAAAGAGTCGCGGTTCACGATCTGCCCCTCGCGAACGGCGAAGACCTGGACGCACGCCGACTCTCCCTCGGAGTAGGCTCCCACCGCGTCGAAGGAGTCCTCGGAGGCTATGGTCGCCTGCTGGCGGTCCCTAACGTGGGAGAGGGCCGCGAGCTCGTCGCGCAGCTTCGCAGCCCGCTCGAAGTCCATCACCCCGGCGGCCTCGCGCATCGCGACCTCGCGCACGCGGATCAAGCCGTCCACCCTCCCCTCGAGAAAGGCTACGACGTCGGCGATGATCCCGTCGTACTCCTCCTTCGTGACCGCCCCGATGCACGGCGCCGCCGAGCGGCCGATGTGGTAGTTCAGGCAGGGTACCCCGCTGCGGCGGCCGGGCTCGGGTCCCCGGCACTTGCGGAACGGGAAGGTCTTGTTCAGCACGTCGAGCGTCGCGTGGACGCTGCCGGCGCTCGGGAACGGTCCGAAGTAGCGGTGCCGCGGGTCGTGGGCACCGCGAGTAGCGAAGACGCGCGGGTACTCGTCGCCCAGCGTGACGACGATGTAGGGGTAGCTCTTGTCGTCGCGCAGCGACGCGTTGAAGCGCGGCCTGTTGCGCTTTATGAGGTTCGCCTCCAGAACGAGCGCCTCGGTCTCCGACCCCGTCGCGATGAAATCTATCTGCCGCGCGCGGCTTCTGAGCTCCCCGACCTTCGGGCGTCCGTCGCCCGAGCGGGTGAAGTAACTCGCCACCCGGCTCCTTATGTTCTTCGCCTTTCCGACGTAAAGCACCGTTCCTTCGGCGTCCTTGAATAGGTAGACGCCTGGCGAGGTCGGAAGGTGCGAGCGATCGGGGTAACCGTTCTCTGACATCCCGCAGATTATATCGCGCCGGGGTCCGATCCAGCCTGCCCGGCGGGCCGCCACGCGCCGCTCGAAAGACGCGCTACGCTGGCGCGATCCGGACTAGCGCGGCGCGCGACGGATCGTGGCCCCGGGTGGGGTCATCTCGTCACCGCCGGCCCTGGCGTGGCCGACGCCGGCGGTCCACCCGGCCGCGGCCCCGGCCAGGACCGAGACGATGCCGACGACCACCATGAGGGGGTCGAAGTTCGCGGCCAGCAGCACCAGGCCAACGACGCCGACGATCAGGGCCGCCACGAGGACAAGCCGCCGCCGCAGGCGCATCTCCGCCCCTCCGGCGAAGAGGGCGTAGAGCACCAGCGCCGCGGCGGCGAGAACCAGGGGCACGGCCAGCCAGTACAGTGGCGGCGCCTCTCCCGAGGCGACGTTCTCGAACCAGAGGAGAAAGGCGAAGCCGGTCCCTCCGACGATCGCGCCCACGGCGGTGCCGTTGCGGGCCGCCTCGCGGCGTTGGGAGCGGTAGGTACGCAGGCCGAGGGCGGCCCCGAAGACCATCGCGGGCAGGATCAGGAGCGTGGCGAAGAAGGCGATCCCCTCGAGGACGCTGAACACGTTCCAGCCGAAGACGAACCAGATGGGCATGAGACCGAAGGAGGCGACCGCCAGAAAGGCGAGCGTCGCCATGTATACCCAGGTGACGCACCCGAAAGCCCGCCGGTAGCGCGGTTGGAGGCCGCGCCCCTCCTCCGCGCCGGAAGGAGCCCCGTCGCGCCTAGCGGACAAGATCCTTGGCGACCTCGGCGTCGCCTACGGTGCCCGCGGCGAAGTGTGCCATCACGGTCGGGACCACCTCGGTGATGCGGCGCGGAGCCGGGATGCCGACGCCCATGGAGAAGACCCTGGAGTCGTCCGCGTAGAGCGCGCCGTGGTCGCTCTGCTTGTGGAAGTTTCCGTTTACCTCGCCGAACGTATAGCCCGGCGCGGCCGAAAGCACGAAGTCACCGGCGCGGGGCGACCGGACGCTGCCCCACAACCTCTCCAGCGCGTCCGGGTAGTCCCCGTAGGCAATCGAGTCACCGGAGACCTCGAGGTCGAGCGCGTCGGCTTCGCCCTCCAGCTCCCAGGAGCGCCCCGCGGGATCCTTCGGCCCCGAACCCGGCCGGAACCTCAGCTCGCGCCCCGGCTTTCTTGCCGCGACCCAGCCGGCGTCTTCGTAGGCCGCCAGGTCCACCCCGCGGCGGCCGAGGAGGTCGTCCATCGCCGGCTCGCGCTGCGTCCCGCCGTTCAGGTAGATCAGGGCCGCCCGCCCGTTCGGCACGGCGAGCGCGCGGATGTTCCGCCTCAGGCGCGCCCTCGCCCCGATGGCCGTTCGCCCGCCGGCGATGCTGTCGAGCCGCACGTGGCGTCTGCCGGGCAGCAGCGGCGCATGACCGTGGTCCGAGATCACCATGACCGCGTAATCCTCGAGCACCAGCTCCAGGCCGCCGCCCGCCTCGAACATGCTCGCGACGTAGCCGTCCAGCGTGCGGAGGTACCTCCGCTGCGCCGCGAGCCCTTCGTGGTGGGCGAGAGAATCCCCTTCGAAAAAGTAGACCAGGGTGAACGGCTCGGCCTTCTCCCGCACGAGCGCGGCGCCGACCTTCGCCGCGTAGCGGTCGTTGATCCCGGCCTGGCGCCTGAGCCCGCCGCTGCCCTTCCTGCCGTGCAGGCCGAGGTCGCGGCTGTAGAAGAGATCCCCCATGTAGTATTCCTTGGGGCCGGCCACCGTGGTGTCGAGCAACTCCCCGACGTTGGCGACGCCCTCCAGGGTCTTCAGGCGGACGCGATGGCGGTAGGGGCCGCGCCGGATCGGGAAGTTCACGCAGGCTCCGTCGATGCCGATCTCGTGCAGCTTCTCGAAAAGGGTGTCCGCATACAGATCGTCGCGGTTCATCCGCCAGACGTTGTTGTGGAGAACCTGCAAGGGGCCCGTCGTGATCACGGTCTCCGTCATGGCCCCGTAGATGACCATCCTGCCCTCGGCCTCGTTGTACCAGGCGTGGCCGTAAATGCCGCTCCCGCCCGGGGGCTCGCCCGTGACGAGGGCCGCCGTCGCGGCCGGCGTGATGCTCGGGAAGACGGAGACCGCATCGTGAACGCCTTCGCCCCTCCCCGCGAGCGCGCCCAGGGTGGGGGCCCCTCCGCCACGGATCGCGGCGCGCAGAACGTCCGGTCGGATACCGTCGAGGACCAGTAGCAGGACGGGTTTCGGGCCGGCGATGTCTGGGGTCGGGCTCGTCAAGACCGAGTAATTCTACCCGGTAGGGGGCGCCTTCGTCGCTGCCCCGCCAGGGAGGGACCCGTGAGACCGCCAGGCCGACCAGGTCGAGAACAGGCCGCGACGGGTCCCCCAGCCCGGCCGGCAGGAGGGCGTACCCCGGTCAACCAGGGTCAGCCCGTCCGCGCGCCCTCTCCTTCCGAGTCCCTTCGGGCCTCGCGGCTGTGGGTGCGGCTGTAGGCGAAGTACCAGATGAGCCCTATCGCCATCCAGACGAAGAACCTGAGCCAGGTGCCGATGGTCAGGAAGCCCATGACAAAGAGGCAGGACAGCGCGGCGAGGATCGGTACCACGGGGTAGAGAGGTACCCTGAATGCCCGCGGAAGGTCGGGTCGCGTCCGCCGAAGGATGATTACCCCCACAGAGACCAACACGAAGGCGGCAAGCGTTCCGATGTTCACCAGCTCACCGAGCGTCACCAGCGGAAGCCAGAACGCGAGGATAGCCGAGACGATGCCGGTGATGATGGTGATCCTGTAGGGCGTGCGAAAGGTGGAGTGGACCCGCGAGAACCACTGCGGCAGCAGGTTGTCCCGGCTCATGGCGAAGGCTACCCGACTCTGGCCGAGTATCAGGATCATTACCACGACCGTAAGCCCGATGAGGATCGCCCCAGAGACGATCAGCTGGGCAGCCGGGAACGGCGTCTGTTCCAGGGCCGTGGCCGCAGGCGCCGGCGTGGCCAGATCTTTGTAGGGCACGAGACCGGTAAAGACGATCGACGCCAGAATGTAGAGGACCGTACAGATTACCAGGGAAGCCAGGATCCCGATGGGCAGATCTCGCTGGGGGTTGCGGGTCTCCTCGGACATGGTCGCCACGATGTCGAAGCCGATGAAAGCGAAGAAGACGAGCGCCGCCCCGGTAAAGATGCCGGTTACTCCGTAGATGGTGTCGATCCCAAGCAGGGTCGGAATGAGGTAGCCCTGCAACCCCTCGCCGTACCCTCCCGATGCCGGCTCGGGCGGCGGGATAAACGGAGTGAGGTTAGATGCCTGGATAAAGAAGATCCCATACCCGATGATGAACAGGGTAACGAGGATCTTGATCGCAGTAATAACCTGGTTGAACAGCGAGCTCAACCTTATTCCCACGACCAGAATGACCGTTACGAGGGCTACCACGACGAGCGACAGCCAATCGTGGGAGAATCCGGTCCCCTCCGCGGCATAGATCGCCGGCGGCAGCTGGATCCCGATAATGTCGAAGACGCTGACGAAGTATCCCGACCAGCCCTTGGCGACCGTGGCTGCACCGAGCGTGAACTCCAGGATGAGGTCCCACCCGATCAACCAGGCTACGATCTCACCCATCGAGGCGTAAGAGAAAGTGTAGGCGCTGCCGGCCACCGGGACCGAGGAGGCGAACTCCGCGTAGCAGAGGGCAGCCAGCGCGCAGGCCACGCCGCCGACCACAAACGAGAGGGCTACCGCGGGCCCGGCGTAGCCGGCGGCCGCTTCCCCCGTCAAGACGAACAGGCCCGTGCCTATGATCACGCCGATGCCGAACACGGTCAGATCCAGGGGACCGAGCGCCTTGCGTAGCTGGAATTCCGGCTCTTCCGTGTCCTTTATGGATTGCTCGACCGACTTGGTCCGCATTACCCCCATAAGATACTCCCTCCCAGGGCCTCACCCCTGCCCGAAACACGAGCGCATTGTAATGGGTCGCGCGTCCACGCGCTGTTGGTGGCAAGGAAGTGAGGTGCAGCCGTTACTCGGCGGGAGCTGGCGAGGCGTCCTGGGGTTCCTGCGCGGGTTCCTCGCCCGGCACCGGCTGCTCGGGAGCAGGGGAAGCCGAGCTTGGCGTCTCTGGCTGCGCCGGCGTTGCGGGCTCGGGTTCGGCGGGACGGGCTGGCTCCACAAGGCCTCCGCGCTGCTGGGTTCCGGAGCCGCCCTGGGCGGGCTGCCTGGAACCCGGATCGCCCTGCTGGAAGATCCCGTTCTGGTCTGAACCGTTCTGCTGGTCGGAACCGTTCCGCAACACGCCAGAACCGTCCTGCACCACGCCGTCCCGGCGCGAAAGGGGAACTTGCGACCCCGGTCCGGCATCGGGCCTGGACCGTCCGAACGTGATGCTGGATCCGGCGCCAGAAGCCCCTCTATCGACGAGGTGTACGCCCGGCGTCGCGCCCTGCGGGCAGTTCCCCCAGAAACCGCACGAGAGGCTGTTGTTGATAACCCTCTCGACGCCCCACACGGCCGCCATGCTTATCACGAAGGCGACCGCGGCCGCCAGGAGACCTTTGACCAGTATCGACCGTCGCGAGAGCGGCGGCAGGGTCGAGAACCAGTCAAGCGCCGCCCGCAGGCGCCCCGCGAAGTTGTCGCGCAGATCTGGACGATCCGGCAAGGTCTCCGGCTCTGCGTAGCGGTCCGCTTTGCGGTGCTCCCTGCGCGACCGGATCTTGCTCGGCACCTTGCGCACGTGCCCGGAGACGCTCTCGAAGTACGACTTGAGGATCGCCGAGCCGCCGGTGATGATCATGGCCGTGACGGCGGCCCCGAGCAACGTCCCAGCCACCCCGAAACGGGACGTGACGAACGCGGCGGTCGCCGCGGCGAACCCGGCCGCGACCACCTGGTTCCCGTTGACCGCGGGCGCCTTGTTAGCTGCTTCGCTCACGACCTCTACCCTACCAATCCAACCATCGGCTTTAAAGGGGATCCGACCTGAGAGAGTTACCCGCTTGTGGCCGCTTTCACACCGGCCCGTATTGTGGCGGCTAGTGGAGCCACGCCGTTAGAATTCTTCGGACAGCGACAGAAGGGCGGGGGATGGCGGAAGCGAGAGAGGGCAAGTTCTCGGAGCTGTTCGAGGTTATCCGAGATTACGCGAGGCGGGAGTACGACTACCAGGACAAGGCCCTGCAGGTGCTCGCCGGTTCTTACACGTTCATGTTCGAGAGCGAGGACATGCCGGACGCGCGGGGCGTCATTGACGACATCCTGAGTCAGTACGATTACGTCTTCACAACCCTGGAGCGCGGAAACCTGGACCCCTTGAGCGTGGACGCGGTCGTCAAGGTCTCCCTGTACAAGGAAGAGTACATGGAGTGGGGCCTTAACCGACTGGCGAGGATCCTCGAGGGCCTGTACCGCCGCTCGCGCACGGACGAGACCTACGCGGACTACGTCACGGACGCAAACGTCGTCATCCGCGGCCTGGAGAGGATCGTGGCCGGTTCTGTCCTGGAGGAGTTCGTGGAGGGCGGCGGCTAGCCCGCGGCCACAGCCTCCGGCAGAAGATCGCGCAAGAAACGGCCCGTGTGCGAAGCCTCGACCAGGGCGACCTCCTCGGGGGTCCCCGTTGCCACCACCTCACCACCCGCGTCGCCGCCCTCCGGACCGAGGTCGACCACGTAGTCGGCGGATCGGATCACGTCGAGGTTGTGCTCGATGATTATGACCGTGTTGCCCGCATCAACCAGGCGGTGCAGGATCTCCAGCAGCCTCTCCACGTCGGCGAAGTGGAGCCCGGTTGTCGGCTCGTCCAGGATGTAGACGGTCTTGCCGGTCGCCCTCTTACCCAGCTCGCTTGCCAGCTTGACCCTCTGCGCCTCGCCGCCCGAGAGGGTAGTGGCGGGCTGGCCAAGCCTGATGTAGCCGAGCCCCACATCCCGCAGGGTTTCCATTCGGCGCGAGATCGCCGGGATCGGAGCGAAGTACTCGCACGCCTCGTCGACCGTCATGTCGAGCACGTCGGAGATGGACTTCCCCTTGTAGGTCACCCGCAGGGTCTCGTTGTTGTACCGGCGGCCCTTGCAGACCTCGCACGGCACATACACGTCGGGGAGGAAATGCATCTCGATCCGGATCTGGCCGTCCCCCCTGCACGCCTCGCAGCGCCCGCCCTTGACGTTGAACGAGAAGCGGCCCGGCTTGTAGCCCCGGATCTTGGCCTCCGGCGTCGAAGCGAAGAGCTGCCTGATGTGGTCGAAGACCTTGGTGTAGGTCGCGGGGTTGGATCTCGGCGTCCTGCCGATCGGGCTCTGGTCGATATCGATGACCTTGTCCACCTCTTCGACGCCCCTGATGCCGGCGTGCCTGCCGGGGCGGTGCTTGCCGCGGCTTACGGCGTTGGCCAGCGCCTTGTAGAGGATCTCGTTGACCAGCGTGCTCTTGCCCGAGCCCGAGACCCCCGTGACGCACGTGAACACCCCGAGCGGGAACTCCACGTCGACGTCCTTGAGGTTGTGCTCTCTCGCGCCCAGCAGCTCGACCGCGCCCGTGGGCTCACGCCGCTCGCCGGGCGGCTCTATCCTCCGCAGTCCGGCGAGAAACTGGCCGGTTACGGAGCGAGCCTCTGACTCCAGGTCATCCACGCTACCCGTCGCGACGATCTCGCCGCCGTGCACCCCTGCCCCGGGTCCCACGTCCACCAGGTAGTCCGCGGTCCGGATCGTCTCCTCGTCGTGCTCGACGACGACGAGCGTGTTCCCGAGATCCCGCAACCGCGTCAGCGTGTTGAGAAGCCGCCTGTTGTCTCGCTGGTGCAGCCCGATGGAAGGCTCGTCCAGGACGTAGAGGACCCCGACCAAACCGCTCCCGACCTGAGAGGCGAGCCGGATACGCTGGGCCTCCCCCCCGGACAGCGTACCGGCCGAACGGCTGAGGGTGAGGTACCCGAGACCGACGTCAACCAGGAAGCCAAGTCTCTCCCGGATCTCCTTTACGACGCGCTCGGCGATGATCCACTCGCGCGCGCTGAACTCGACAGTCCCGAAAAAGTCCAGCGCTGTGTTCACCGACAGCTCGGTGAACTCGTAGACGTTCTTCTCCCCCACCGTGACCGCGAGCGCCTCGGGCCTGAGCCTCGCGCCCTTGCACTTGGGGCAGGGAACGTGGCTCATGAACTCCTCGATCTTCTCCCGCCTGTACTCCGAGTCCGTCTCCAAGTAGCGGCGCCCGAGGTTGGAGACGACCCCGTCGAACCGGGTCATGTACTGGCGCCTGCGACCGTAGCGGTTGCGGTAAGAGACGTAGATCCTGTCCCCGTTCGTCCCGAAGAGGATCAGACGCCTATGTTCCTCGGGCAGGTCCCGCCACGCCGCGTCCAGGTCTATACCGTACTTCTCGGAGAGCGCCTGCAAGACGCTCCTGTGGTACTCGGTCTGCGAGTTGGCCCAGGGCACGACGGCCCCGTCGTTGACGCTCAGGTCCCCGTTGGGCACGACCAGCTCGGGGTCTATCTCGAGCCGGCTGCCCAGCCCGTCGCAGCGGTCGCACGCCCCGTGCGGGCTGTTGAAGGAGAACGTGCGCGGCTGTATCTCCGCTATCGACGCCCCGCAGTTGGTACAGGTAAAGGTCTCAGAGAAGAGCATGGACTCGCCGACGCCGTCCCCCTCGACCGTCTCCACCAGGACCAGCCCTTCGGACAACCGGAGCGCCGTCTCGACCGAGTCGGTGAGCCGGCGCTCTATGCCATCCCGGATGACGAGCCGGTCGACAACCACCTCGATGTCGTGCTTGTAGTTCTTGTCCAGGCCAAGGTCGACGGGCAACTCGTGCAGCTCCCCGTCCACGCGCACGCGCGCGTAGCCATCCTCGGCGAGCTCCTGAAAGAGCCTCCCGTACTCGCCCTTCCTCCCTCGAACCACAGGCGCGAGCACCATGAAGCGCGTCCTCTCCGGCAGCTCCAGCACCTTCTCGACCATCTGCTGCGGCGTCGAGGACGACACCAGGAACCCGCAAACGTGGCAGTGCGGCCGCCCGGCGCGGGCGTAGAGCAGCCTGAGGTAGTCGTAGATCTCGGTGACCGTCGCGACCGTCGAACGCGGGTTGTTGGAGGTCGTCTTCTGGTCTATAGAAACCGCGGGCGAGAGGCCGTCTATGTGATCGACGTCGGGCTTGTCCATCTGCCCGAGGAACTGCCTGGCGTAGGCAGAGAGGCTCTCCACGTAACGCCTCTGGCCCTCGGCGTAGATCGTGTCGAAGGCGAGCGAGGACTTGCCGCTACCGGAGAGGCCGGTCACGACGACCATGACGTCGCGCGGCAACGAGACGGTTACGTTCTTCAAGTTGTGTTCGCGGGCCCCGCGGACGACTATCTTGCTCTCGGCTATCTTCGATCTCCCCTTCGCGCTCGCGTCTGGGCAAGTATACGGCCCCCGGTGAGAGGGCCAAACGGTCTAATCGGGCGTTGAGTAATTTTACCATTCGAAGGAAGCCGTTTCCTTTTGTTCTGGTGGTACCCTCGTATATATTCTAGGGCGCAACCGAAAGCAGACGGCGCCGCGGCGCGAGAGAAAAGGACATGATCCTAAGGGAGTTCGCCAGAATAATCGTGGACGAGACCGGCGCGCGTTCCCTGGCGCCCGGCGACCCTTCCAGACCAACCCGCGGCCTGGCCGTAGAGGAGCCACTGCACGGCTGGATCTCTTCGGGCGAGGTTGCCGTTACCGCCCGCGGGGCTCTGGACGAGGGGTTTCTTAGATCGGTCAAGGAGAGCGGTTCCCCGGCCATCTTGTGGCGCAGCAACGACGAGCCGCCTCAGGAGACCGTGGCGCGGGCCGCGGACCTGGGTCTGGGTCTCTTCGTTGTCCCATCCGAGGTGCCCTTGCGACGACTGTACTCGGCATTCACGGGCGGAGACGGGCTACTGCTGCTCTCCCACGGTGCGGGCCGGACACTGCTCGAGCGCGTTGGCGCGGAGGCCTCGCTCGAGGACCTCACCGCCAAGATCTCCGAGCTGCTCGGCCGACCCGTCGTCGTCGAGGACCCGGTGGGACGCCTGATCTCGAGCCACCCCGACGGGGAGAACGACTCCAATGCCCTGCGCGAGTTACTGGAACTGCACAACATGCGGGCTTCGAAGGGAACGGGGGTCGAGGAGACGCGCCGCGAGCGCAGGGACCGTTACGCCCGCCTCCCGGACGGATACCTTTCCGTTCCCGTCGAGCGCTGGCGCGTGGACGACGAGGAGCTGCACTGGACCCCGGTCGGGACAGGCGTGCCGGCGGGCTACCTGTGGATGGACCTGACCGCGAAGCCTCTGGGGCCCGAGGATGTCGTCCACCTTTACTGGGCGCGGCGGGTGCTCGAGACCGAGCTCGGCAAAGAACGCATCCGCCTCGAAACCGAGCTCGGCGTGCGGGGCGACTTCGTCGACGGACTGATCACCGGCCATTTCGGCTCCGTTGAGCTACTCCTGCAACGCGCCGGATACCTCGACGCGGACCTCTCCGAGGGCGCCCTCGTCGTCGTCGTCGACATCGACGACTTCGCCCGCTACCTGGAGCGCCGCAAGCCGAAGGAGCCGGCCATCCAGGAGCTGAAGCGACGCCTCGCCGACGCCGTTCGCCTGCAGGCCCGCCAGCACTTCTCCAACTTCCTGCTCGGTCCGCGCTCGGACAACGTTATCCTGTTCCTGGGGCCGTCCGAGACCGAGACGCCGGAGGGACTACCCGAGCTGGCCCAGCGGCTGGCGCGGGAGGTCCAACGCTACGCGAAGGGCCTGCTGCCAGACCTTACGGTCTCGGTCGGGATCGGGCGCTACAAGAAAGACCCCGCGCTTCTTCCCGACGCCTATCACGAGGCCGAAGTTGCTCTGGAGATCGGGCACCGCATCCACGGCCCCTCCTCGGTCTCGAGCTTCGAGGGCACCGGCACCTACAAGCTCCTGTTCCGGGTCCTGCAGGAGAACCCGGAGGAGCTCGAGACCTTCTACGGCGAGACGCTCGAGCCGGTCGTCCGCTACGACTCGCGCTACGGTACGGAGCTCGTCCATACCCTCACCACCTACCTGGACAACGACGCCTCGACCGTCAAGACCGCCACGGGCCTCTTCGCCCACCGCCACACCATCCGCTACCGCCTCGACCGCGTCGGAGAGCTGACGGGCCTCGACGTGGACAAGAGCGAGGACCGCGAGCAACTCACCCTCGGCATAAAGGCCATGCAACTGCTCGGCCGCGTACCAGAACAACCCTCCAGCTTCTCGGACAGGTAGCGCGAGGAGCCCTCAAGGGCTCCTCGCGCAGCACGGCGCCTTGGCAGGCGCCTTGTCAGCACGCTGCAGCAGACTTCGTCTGCTTCCGCTTGTCAGCACGCATAGGGCCTGCTCCGCAGACCCTCGCTTCTCAGCACGCTTCGGCCAGCTTAGCTGGCCTCGCTTTCAGCAAAGGGCTCCTGCCTGAGCCAAGAACTGAGCCAAGAAAGCTGACAAGCCGCCCCTCGAGGCGAAGCCGAGGGGCGGCTTGCTGACAAGGCGCGATAGCGCCGTGCTGACAAGCGGAGGCGTTAGCCGGAGCGTGCTGACAAGCTGCCGAAGGCAGCGTGCGCGCGAAGGCCGCAGGCCTGAGCGCTCTATACATCCGCTACAACGGCCGTGCCTGGCCGGGAACCTATCTTTGTACACTCGGCTAAAGACCCCCTGATGGGTGGTGCCTAGACTATGTTCCAAGCGTATATATCCCGAGCTCGATAGGAGGGCGCTTTTGCGAAGGCTTGCGTTATTGACGACGATCGTACTGGTGCTGGTGCTCGCGTTGCCTGGCGTCGTGTTCGCCCAGGATGGGCCGACTGTCGCGGATCTCTCGCTCGCGATGGACACCATCTGGGTGATCGTCGCGGCCGTTCTGGTGTTGTTCATGCAGGCCGGGTTCGCGATGCTCGAAGTCGGGTTTTCCCGGATGAAGAACGTCGGGAGCGTGGTCGCCAAGATACTGGTGAACCTCGCGATCGCGGCGCTGTTGTTCTGGGCCGTGGGCTTCGCCATCGCCTTCGGCACCGGCAACGCGATCCTGGGTACGCAGGGCTGGTTCCTGGCCGTGCCAGCAAACGCGGTCAACGACGTCTACGCCGGGCTCTCGTGGACGCAGGTCCCTCTCTCGGCCAAGTTCATCTTCCAGGTGGCGTTCTGCGCGGTCTCCCTGGCCATCGTCTGGGGCACGATGCTAGAGCGCACCAAGTTCGCCGTCTACGTCGTCTTCGCGGTGGTCTTCGCCGGCCTCCTGTACCCGCTGGTGGGACACTGGATCTGGGGCGGCGGCTGGCTGACGGAGCTCGGGATGCAGGACTTCGCGGGGTCGACCGTCGTCCACCTCTCCGGCGCGATGGCGGCCCTGGCAGGGACCCTGCTACTCGGCCCCCGTCTCGGCAAGTACGACGACGAGGGACGCCCGGTCACCATCCCCGGCCACAACATGCCGCTCGCCGTGCTCGGCGTCCTGATCCTGTGGATCGGCTGGTACGGCTTCAACCCGGGCTCGACGATGGCCGCGAGCACCCAGGTCGCCGACATAGCCCTCACCACCACGCTGGCGGCCGCCGCCGGCGTTCTCGGCGCGATGATCATGAGCTACGTCTACCGGCGCAACGTCGACGTCGGCATGGGCGGCAACGGCGCCATCGCGGCGCTCGTCGCCATCACCGCCCCCTGCGCCTTCGTGGCGCCGTGGGCCTCCATCGTGATCGGCTTTATCGCGGGCATCGTGATGTACGCGACCCTGGTCTACGTCGACCGCATCGGCGTGGACGACCCGCTGGGGGCGATCGCTGCCCACGGCATGGGCGGCATCTGGGGCACGCTCTCGTGCGGCATCTTCACGACGCCAGCGCTTGCGGCCGTCGGTCAGCCCGGCCTCCTCTACGGCGGCGGTCTCTACCAGCTCGGCATCCAGGCGCTCGGCATCGTCGCCTGCGGCGGCTTCGTCTTCCTCGCCTCCCTGGCGGTCTTCGCCTCGCTCAAGGCCACCATCGGGATCAGGGTCAAGCCCGACCAGGAGCTCGACGGCCTCGATATCCACGAGCACGGGGTCTACGGATACCCTGACCTCGTCGCTACCGACTACCAGAACGGTGGCAACGGCTCCAGGATGCCCGAGCAGCAGATGGACAGGACGGCAGAAGGAACGGCCTAGAAAAAGCTACAATCTAACCGGCCGGGGTCTCAAGGCCCCGGCCGGAGCACATGGCGGAAGGCCCCGAGGAGGTTGTTTTCGGGGTTCTTTCGCGTCATGGTTGTACCGTTGTAGCGAACGATCGGACGGAGAAAGCTTGGAACCACCGATGATCCAGGCGACGGCGCGAGGCAACAACGTCGTCGTCGTCCACGCCGACAGGGTGGAGCTGCGCAGCGGATGGCAGGGACAGAACGTCGAGTCACTGAGCATCAGGGACGTCTCGGCGGTCAGGATACGCGGCGTGGTCAACTGCACCCTCTTTATCGAGAACAACGCCGGGCGTGTCTACGAGCTGCAGAGCATGGCCCTCCCCGACGCCCGACGCGTGAAGTCCGCCATAGAGGGCCAGAAGCAGAAGGCTGGCCTATACGAGTAGGCCCGCAGCCCGATGCCTAGCTTTCCGGCGTCGTCCAGGAACGGCTTTCGACGCTTCGCTCTACGGCGTCCAGCACGGCCTGGCATCTGTAGCCGTCCTCGAAGGTCGGCGAGGGGCTCTTGCCAGCCGCTATCCCGTCGAGCAGGTCCTTCATCGTGTGCACGAAGGTGTGCTCGTATCCGATGATGTGACCCGGCGGCCACCACGCCTCCGTGTACGGGTGAACCGGCTCGGTTACCGATACCGTGCGGAAGCCCTGCACGTCGGCGGGATCGCCTGTGAAGTACACCTGGAGCTCGTTCATGCGCTCGAGGTCGAAAAAGACGCTGCCCTCTGAGCCGTTGATCTCGAAGGAGTTGCGGTTCCTGCGCCCGGGCGCGAGGCGCGTGGCTTCGAAGGTCCCCATCGTCCCGTTCTCGAATCGGGCCAGGAACGCAACCGCGTCGTCGACCGTCACCTCCCCCGTCTCGGCTCCGCCGGTGGCGGAGAGCCCGCCCGAGCTCGCCTCCTCCAGGGGCCGTTCCTTGATAAAGGTCTGCGCGTTCCCGACGACCTCCGTGACGGGTCCGATCAGGAAGTGCGCCAGATCGATTATGTGGGCGCCGATGTCCCCGAGGGCTCCGGAGCCCGCGACCTCCCTGTCCAGCCGCCAGATCAGGGGGAACGAGGGGTCGAGGATGAAGTCCTGCAGGTAGATCGCCCGCCAGTGCCTTATCTCGCCCAGGCGCCCGTCCTCGATAAGCTTCTTCGCGAGCTGGACGGCGGGCGCCCGCCGGTAGTTGAAACAGACCATGTTCGTCGTGCCGGCGTTGCGGGCCGCCTCCAGCATCTCGCGCGCTTCCTCGAGGCTGTTGGCCAGCGGTTTCTCGCACAGGACGTGCTTGCCGGCCTCGAGCGCCGCTATCGCTATCTCGCGGTGCGTGTTGCCCGGGGTGGAAACGTCCACCAGGTCTATGTCGTCGCGTTGCAGAAGCGCGTGGTAGTCGGTCTCGTATCCCTCCCAGCCCAGGGACGCGGCGGCCTCGCTTACCGCTGCTTCGTCGCGCCCGCAGATCGCCCGCATCCTTGGCGGTAGCTCGAGGTCGAAGAAATGGCCGACCTGGCGGTAGGCGTTCGAGTGGGCCTGGCCCATGAACTTGTAGCCGACTAGGCCGACCCCGATCTCTCCGCCGTCTACGCCCACCATGCCGCCCCCGGCTGCTCGCTTATGACGGTGTCTTTGAGGAAGCTCACGGCCTTGGTGAACCCTTCGTCCACGCTCATCAGGGAGTCCTCGTGCTCGATGGAGATGACCCCGTCGTACCCGGCGAGCCTGAGCTCGCTCACCAGGGATCGCCAGAACACCGGGCCGTGCCCGTAGCCCACGGTGCGGAAGATCCAGGACCGCTTGACCTCGTCCGTGTACTCCGTGGTGTCCAGGACCCCGTTCCTGCGCACGTTCTGCATGTCTACCCAGGTGTCCTTGGCGTGGACGTGGAAGATAGCGTCCCCCAGCTCCCTGACGCACACGAGCGGGTCCATCTGCTGCCAGAAGAGGTGCGAGGGATCGAAGTTCACCCCTATCGTCTCGCCGCCTATCTCCCTGAGTTTCCAGAACGAGTCCGTGTTGTAGGCGACGAAGCCGGGGTGCAGCTCGATGGCGACCCTGACGCCGTGCTCGCGGGCGAAGGTGGCCGCTTCCCGCCAGTAAGGCGCGACCCTCTCGTTCCACTGCCACGCGAGAACCTCGAGGAAGTCCGGCGGCCAGGGACAGGTGACCCAGTTGGGTCGCTGCGAGCCCTCGGAATCGCCGGGGCAGCCTGAGAAGGTAACGACCTGCTCGACCCCCAGCTCGGATGCCAGCCTGACCGTGTCCCGGAATTGCTGGTCGTCCCGCTCGGCTTGCTCCCGGTTCGGGTGGAGAGGGTTGCCGTGGCACGAGAGGGCGCTGATCTCCAGATCCCTCGACTCGACCGCCCGCCGAAACTCGCCCAGCGCTCCGGAATCTGCCAGCAGCTCCCCCGGCTTGAGGTGGGCGTCCCCGGGATATCCCCCGGTCCCGATCTCGACGGCCTCGCAGCCGACCTCCTTGACGTAGTCGAGCGCCTCCTCGAGCGGTCGA
Source organism: uncultured Rubrobacteraceae bacterium (assembly GCA_963800975.1). Classification (GTDB taxonomy): domain Bacteria; phylum Actinomycetota; class Rubrobacteria; order Rubrobacterales; family Rubrobacteraceae; genus JALYGY01. The sequence continues at coordinate 205,666 of CAWDDB010000014.1, forward strand.
TCCGCCAGTAGCACCGTGAAAACCCCAACCTTCATCGCCCTGATCCCTCCCTCGTCTCGCTCCGCATCGTACCGAACGCGCCGAGCGCCGGCTGCCTATCCGTTCCCTTACCCCAACATTGAACGCAGGTGGCGCGTGACCTGCGGAAGTATTGTCTCTGGGGCGCCCCTGACGCCGCACTCCATGGCAAGGTAACCGTCGAAGCCGATCTCGCGCAGCGCCCCGAACACCGCAGCGAAGTCGGTATGCCCAGCGCCGGGGTGGGCGCGGTTGCTGTCGGCCAGGTGAACGTGGGCCACGTAGCCGTCCGCGCGACGGATCGCCTCTCCCAGGTCATCCTCCTCTATGTTCATGTGGAAAAGGTCGCCCATGACCCTGACGGAGTCCCGGCCAACGGCTCTCGACAGGTCGACTCCCTCTTCCACGCGGTTCAGCATGTGGTCCTCGTACCGGTTGAGGGGCTCGAGCAGCACCAGCGTCCCCTCGCTTTCGGCGTGCTCGCCTAGCTCCTCCAGTCCCTCGAGCAGCACGCGCCGGTCCTCTTCCGGCGTGCGGGGCGCCCCGAATGGGGGCAGGGCGTTCGAGGAAATACCGAAGGCGGCGGGCGTGATCGCGCCGACCCCGCCCAGCTCGGCGATCCCGCTCAGCAGGTGCTTCATGTGCTCGACGGCCTCGCGGCGGCGCTCGGGATCCAAGTCCCCGATAAACCGGTCGTCGATGAGGCAGACGCTCGAGAACACTGCGCCCCGGTCGCGCGCGCGGCCGAGTTCGTCGAGCCGCCCGCGCCAGTCGCGCGTGCCGTGCAGCTCGATACCGTCGAAGCCCGCGGAGGCCGCAAACTCCCACTTCTCCGAGATGCTGCCGCCGGGGAGGAGGTTCTCCTGGCACGAAAGCTTCACGTTACCTCCTCGGTACTCGACGCTCCCGTCCCGCACTGCAGGAGAAGCACTTCCTGCACTCCGCTCACTTCAAGGCGCCGGCTGTCAGGCCCCTGACAAACAGCCTCTGGAAGATCAGGAAGAAGATCACGACGGGGACGACCATGATCAGGCTCCCAGCCGCGATGTACTCGTACTCCTGAGTCCGGCCGCTCGCGAACAGGTAGAGGCCCGTGGCCAGCACCTGGTTCTCGGACCCCGGTAGGTAGAGCAAAGGCACGACGAAGACGTTCCAGGTCTGGAAGAAAACAAGCACCGCCAGCACCGCCACGCCGGGCCCAGACAGAGGGAGCATCACGTACCTGAACACCTGCCACTCGGTGCAACCTTCGACCCTGGCGGCATCCGCGAGCTCCTCGGGCAGGTCCATGTAGAACGACCGCATAAGGAACACGCCGATCGGCACGCCGAACCCACCCGCGCCGGCTATCAAGACGAGGATGACCCCGGCCTTCGTGCCCAGGATGCCCATATCCCTCAGCTCGTAGAAGAGAGGTATCGCGACCGAGAAGAACGGGAACATCAGCCCGGTTATGAAGACGACGAACACGAGGTTTCGCCCCGGGAAGTACAACCGGGCCAGGGCGTAGCCAGCCAGCACCGACAAAACCACCGTGCCGAGCAGGGTAAGCGTCGTGATCAGGGCTGTGTTCCAGAAATACCCGCCGAAGCCTCCGAGCGTCCACGCGTCGACGAAGTTCACCAGGTTCACCGAGCTGAACAGCGCGAACGGATCCGCGGTCACGTCGAGCGGATCCTTCACCGCGGTGGAGACGATCAGTAGCAGTGGGTAGAGGACGAGGGCCGTAAAGAAGCCGAGCGCCAGATACTTGGGCAGGGCAGAAACCGCACGGTACATCATCTCTGGCGCTCCCTCAGGCGAACAAAGGCGACGGCCGAGATCAGGGACAACACCGTGATCAGCATCGCCAGCGCGGAGCCGTACCCGGCCTCGTTCTGCTGGAAGGCCGCCTTGATCGTGTACGTCGCGAGAACCTGGCTCGCGTTCCCCGGTCCTCCGCCGGTCATCACGTAGATGATGTCGAAGACCGCGAAGCCGCCTATGAGCGTGACGGCCGTGACCATCGTGATCTGCGGGCCTATCTGAGGGATGATGATGCTCCTCGCCCGCTGGAACCAGTTCGCCCCGTCGATCATCGCCGCCTCCACCGTGCTCACGTCGACGTTCTGCAAGGAAGCGTGGAGGATCAGGAAGCAAAACCCTGTCGCTCCCCAGATGGCCGCGATCAGCACCGCGTAGAGCGCGGTATGGGGGTCGGCGAGCCAGCCGCGACTGAGCCCCTCGAGGCCGACGCCGTCGAGCACCCTGTTCACGACCCCGAACAGCGGATGGTAGATCCACTGCCACACGATGCCAACGACGACGAGCGGGAGAACGAACGGCAGGAAGAAAAGGGTCCTGAACAGGAGGGAGCCGCGAACACCGCTCCACACGAGGAGCGCCTGGAACAGACCCAGCACGACAGGCGCGATCGTCCCGATGATCACCCAGATAATGTTGTTTAGGAACGCCCTCAGGGCGGCCCCCTCCCCGAACACCCTCACGTAGTTCGACAGCCCCACCCAGTCCTTGTCGGGCGTGATGCCGTCCCAGTTGGTGAAGCTCAGGTAGACCGTGTTGAGGAACGGGTAGATCATGAAGACGAGGTAGATCAGCATCCCCGGAGCCACGAACAGGACGGCGTATCGCGCCTGCTGGCGGCGGACCGCGGGCACGCCAGCGGACCCTCCGGCGGGATCCCCCCTTCGCCGGCGCTTGGGCGCGGCGTCGCCTTTCGTCCCTGATGCGTCCATTCTCCGCCTACTCCTGCGTCGGTATGTTTCCTTGCTGTTTGGCCTTCTCCCAGGCCTCCTGCAAGGCCGTGGCTTGCGCGTCGGCTGACCTCGAGCCACCGAGAACTTCCTGGAAACCGGTGAACATCACGTCGTTGAAGTTCTGCGGGGCAAGGACGTCGATGTTGTAACCGAAGGACTCTGTCTGCCCCTCGTCGGAGAGGTCCGCCAGCACCTGCTTGAACAGCTCGGGCACGTCGAGGCCCTCGGTGTTGACCGGATGAGCTGGGATGGTGTTGAACTTCTCCATCGCCTGGCGCTCGGTATCGTCCTGCAACATGTAATCTATGAACTTGATCCCCCCGTCCGCGTTCTTCGCGTTCTCGGGCACGAAGTAGCCCGCTCCCACCCCGGCAGGCGGCGAGATACTGGAACCGTCTATGGAAGGGAATGGGAAGAAACCGACCTCGAAGTCCTGCACCGACTCGACTATCGTCGACACGAGCCACGTGCCGGTCGGGTTCATCGCGGCCTGACCAGAATAGAACAGGGAGTTGGCGTCGTCGTAGGTGATGGCGTTCACGCCGTCGGGGTAGTAGCCGTTGTCCACGAAGTCCCTGAATATGAGCTCGATCGCCGCGACCACCTCGGGGGAATCCCACCGGCCGTCACCGTAGAAGATGTCGTCCAACCCTTCCCTGCCCAAAACGTTACTGGCCCCGATGCTGAACATGTGGCCGGCGGGCCACTGCTCCTGGTCGCCGAACGAGAACGGGATGACGTCCTGCCCCTTGAGCTCGTCGGCGATCTGGCGTAGCTCGTCCACGGTCTGCGGCGGCTCGGGTACGAGGTCCTTGTTGTAGTAGACGACGATCTCCTCGACCTGGACCGGAACCCCGTAGACCTTGTTGTTGTACGTAGCCCGCTGCTTTGCCCAGTCGTAGATATCCCAACCGTTCTGCTTGTAGGCGTCTTCGAGAGTGCGCAGGAGACCGGCGTCGGCCAGAACGCCGCCGAAACCGGGACCCGTATCGTACGTGAAGACATCGGGTGGATCGTCGGACTGTAGCCTGGTCTGGATGACCGACCGCTGGTCCTCGGTCGGTACCGCCTCGCGTTCCAGGGTGTACTTCGGGTACTGCTCCTGGAACCTGTTGACCTGCAGCTCTATAAGAGCCTTCTCCTGGGCCGTCGTCTCAGCGGTCCCCGTAAAGAACTTGACGACGTCTCCCCCACCCTGCTGGCTGCTGCCGCATCCGGCGACGCCAAGAAGCGTCGCGCCCGCGAGCCCGGCGCCGCCAAGCCTCAGGAACTCCCTGCGGCTGAAACCCCTCGTGGTCCTCCTCACCATCTGCCTTCCTTTCCCCGTCGCTCTTCGCCCCTACGATACGTTCCCACTAGCCGACGCGCGTCGTGCGCAAAACCCCCTCGGCCGCCAGCACGCTTGCCCCGGTCACGCCCCCTATCTCTTCGAGCTCGCTCAACGCGATCGGCAGGTTGCGCGTAGCGAGCGGCAGCGAGCGTCCGTAGACGGTGCTCCGGATCTCGGCCAGCAGCGAGTGGCCTATGCTGGCAACGCCGCCACCGATGACGATCAGGGAGGGGTTGAGCGTGCTGACGAGCGTCGCGAGCACCCCCCCGACGAGCCGTCCTGACTCCCGGATGATCCCAAGCGCCGTGTGGTCCCCTAGGCCCGCGGCCTCCCCAACGTCTCTCGCGCTGAGCTCCCCTTTCTGGTCCAACACCGCCGCGAGGATCGGAGACATCCCGTCCCTCGCGCACCGCTCGGCTTTGCGCGCGATGGCCGGGGCGGCAGCCATGGCCTCGAGGCAGCCCCTGTTGCCGCAGGTGCACACCGGCCCCTCGGGGTCGGCGCAGATGTGGCCTATGTCCCCCGCGCACCCCTGGGTCCCCCGGTACGGGCGGCCGTCGGCGATGATCCCGCCTCCTATCCCGGTCCCGATCTTGACGAAGAGCAGGTTGTCCACGCCGCGCCCGACCCCGCCCCAGTGCTCGCCGAGGGCCATGACGTTGACGTCGTTGTCCACGAAGACGGGGGCGGCGTACCCTCCCGCGAACGCGTCCCGGATGGGGAACCCGTCCCATCCGGGCATGATCGGCGGGCTCCTCAAGAGCCCGGAAGCCTGCTCAACCGGGCCGGGCACCCCTACCCCGATCGCCCGTACGTCGCCCCTGTCAGCCCCGTGCTCCTCTAGCAACCCGGCCAGGACCTGCATGACCCTCCTGAGCACCGCTTTTGGGCCCTCCTTGACGTCGGCGGGTTCGCCAAGGTGCGACACCAGCTCGCCGCCAAGCGTGGACAGCGCCACGTCGATAGAGGTCGCCCCGAGATCCGCGGCCGCTATGAGGCCCGCGGATCTCGGTATGCAGAGCAGCGAGGAGCGGCGACCGCCCTCCGACTCCGCAAGGCCATCCTCCGCGAGCAACCCAGCCTCCAGCAGACGCCCGACCTCGAGCGAGGTCTTGCTCCGGCTGACCCTGAGCGCGTCTGTCAACTCCGAGCGCGATACTGACCGCCCCGCCGCCCGCACGTGGCGCATGACCTCGGCCTGCACACGACCCTCGATGAGCGGATACCCGCGACCAGCCTCAGATACCCCGTCCTCTTCCCTCACGCATCCATTCTAGCCAAACTTCCTCCGCGACGTCAACGACTTCTATTAATCCCTGTCATAAGTTGGCAGATGTCCACGCACAAGGTAAGGGATACGGGCTCAGGTACACGTCCTGGCTGCGAAATGCGAGACGCACACCGAGACCAGCGCCGCAAAGACACAGTCAAGTGAATGCGGCCGGGCCGACCCTACGAAGCCAATTCCTGCAGCTGGCGCTCGAGGTCCTTGATCTCATCCCTCAGCCTGGCGGCGTACTCGAACTTCAGCTCCTCCGCGGCCTCCAGCATCTCTGCCTGCAGGTCGGCGATGAGGTTCTGCAGCTCGGCGGGGTCGCGGGGCGTCTCGCGGGGGCCCTTCTTGCCGGCCCTGTAGAGGCCCTTGGCCTCCGCGGCGATCAAGATGTCGGAGACGCCCTTCACTATCGTGCGCGGCTCTATGCCGTTGCGCTCGTTGTAGGAGACCTGGATCTCGCGCCTGCGGTTCGTCTCTCCGATGGCGATCCGCATCGCCTCGGTCTCCTTGTCGGCGTACATGATGACCCGTCCTTTGACGTTCCTCGCCGCGCGCCCGATGGTCTGTATGAGGGCACGCTCCCCGCGCAGGAACCCCTCCTTGTCCGCGTCCAGGATCGCGACGAGGGTGACCTCGGGGAGGTCGAGGCCCTCGCGCAAGAGGTTAATGCCGACCAGTACGTCGAACTCGCCGGTGCGCAGGCCGCGGATGATCTGGATCCGGTCGAGCGTCTCGATGTTCGCGTGCATGTAGCGCGCCTTGACGCCGTGCTCCAGGAGGTAGTCCGTGAGGTCCTCGGCCATCTTTATGGTGAGCGTTGTTATGAGGACGCGCTCGCCGTGCTCGACGCGCACGGCGACCTCGTTGAGGAGGTCGTCGATCTGGTTCTGGGTTGGGCGGACCTCGACCTCGGGGTCGACCAGGCCGGTTGGGCGGATGATCTGCTCCACTATCTGCTCGGAGTTCTCCAGCTCGTAGGGGCCAGGGGTCGCCGAGACGAAGACCAGCCGGTTCGTCTTCAGCAGGAACTCCTCCCACATAAGCGGCCTGTTGTCCAGCGCGCTGGGCAGCCTGAAGCCGAACTCGACCAGGGTGGTCTTGCGGGAGCGGTCGCCTTTGTACATGCCCCGCACCTGCGGGAGCGTGATGTGCGACTCGTCGACGAAGGTGAGGTAATCGTCGGGGAAGTAGTCGAGCAGCGTGTAGGGCGTGGACCCGGCCGGGCGCCCGTCGAGGTGCCGCGAGTAGTTCTCGACTCCAGAGGTGTAGCCCACCTCTCGCAGCATCTCCAGGTCGTAGCGCGTGCGCTGCCTGAGCCGGTATGCCTCGAGGACCTTGCCCTCCCCATCCAGCTCGGCGGATCTCTCCTCCAGCTCCGCCTCGATGTTCTTTATGGCCACGGAGAGGCGGTCCTCGTCGGTCACGAAGTGGGTCGCGGGGTAGACCGTAAGGGTGTCGAGCTCGCGCAGGATCTCGCCCGTAAGCGGGTCGACCTCGGTCATGTTCTCGACCTCGTCCCCGAAGAGCGAGACCCGGTAGATCGAGTCCTGGTAGGCCGGGTGGACCTCGAGAACGTCGCCCCTGACCCTGAAGGTGCCGCGGGCCAGCTGGAAGTCGTTCCTGGTGTACTGGATATGCACCAGATCCCTCAGCACGTCGTCCAGGTCGTAGAAGCCGCCCTTCTCGAGCAGGACCATGCGCTTGCGGTACTCCTCGGGGCTCCCGAGGCCGTAGATCGCCGAGACGCTCGCGACGACGATGACGTCGCGCCGCGTGAAGAGGCTGCTCGTCGTGGAGTGCCTGAGGCGATCTATGTCCTCGTTTATCTGGGCGTCCTTCTCGATAAAGGTGTCGGTCCGCGGGACGTAGGCCTCGGGCTGGTAGTAGTCGTAGTAGGAGACGAAATACTCGACGGCGTTGTTCGGGAAGAAGTCGGAGAACTCGCTCGCGAGCTGCGCGGCGAGCGTCTTGTTGTGCGCGATGACGAGCGCGGGACAGCCCGCCTGCTCGATCACGCGCGCCATCGTGTGTGTCTTGCCCGACCCGGTGACGCCTAGCAGGGTCTGGGCGCGCATCCCGGCGTCGAGACCCGAGGCGAGTTTCTCTATGGCCTGCGGCTGGTCGCCGGTCGGCACGTAGTCGCTGTTTATCTGGAAGTTGTTACTCCGGGTTTCGATACAGGTTCCTCCCGTACAGGTCTTCGTAGGTTTTCTGGGCCGCGAGCACGTTCTCGACGTAGTCGCGGGTCTCATTGAAGGGGATGTCCTCGGCCACGTCGAACTCCGGATCCGCGATCCAGCCTTCCACGCTGCCCTCCCCCGAATTATACGCCGCGAGAACCAATCTCTCATCGCCGTTGTACCGGTCTCCGAGGTAATTCAGGTACCACGTCCCTATCCTCAGGTTCACTTCGGGATCCCGGAAATCGCCCTCTATACCGCTCTTCCTCTGGATGAACCTCGCCGTCTGCGGCAAAAGCTGCATGAGGCCGTAGGCCTTCTGGGGAGATCTCGCGTTCGGCCTGAAGCGGCTCTCGGTGTAGACCACGGCGGCGACGAAGGTCGGCTCGAGACCGTGCTCGGCGCTCACCTCCCGGATGGTCTCCTCGTAACCGAGCGGGTAGGCGGTTCGCCAGACGGTGTCGGAGGCCGCCCTGAAGAGGAACAGCACCGCGAGAACCGCCGCGCAGGCGGCAGCAAGCACCAGCAGGACCAGGACGAGACGCCTGCGCCGCGCCCGCGCCCTGCCGTACCTACTCTTCTTGCTCGAAAGCCCTACGGCCCAGACTCCTCTCCCTGAGCTCCTCGGCCTGCCTCCTTAGTTTATCCACGTCTCCGTCGTTTTGTACCACCACGTCGGCCCGCGAGGCCTTATCCTCTTGAGAAAACTGGCGCGCCTCGATCCCGCGCACCGTCTCCTCGCCCACGCCCCTCTCCGCCGCCCACGCCAGCCGCCGCTCCTCCGGAACCACGACGGCGACCGTGAGGTCGTAATCGCCGCCCGTGCCGCCCTCGAACAGGAGCGGAACTTCGGCCACGAAGAGGTCGGCCCCGGACGCCGCGACGCGCCGGGCCGTCTCGCGCCGCACCTGGGGGTGCAGGATCCCCTCCAGGTCCCGCAACGCCTCGGGGTCGCCGAACACCCTGCGGCCGAGCGCCTTGCGGTCTACGCCACCTTCGCCCAGGACGTCATCCCCGAAGCGCTCGACGACGCGCGCGATCGTCCCTTTGTCGCTGGCCAGGAGGTCGTGAACGACCTCGTCGGCCGACACGGTCTCGGCGCCCAGTTCGCCGAGGAGGCGGACGAAGGTGCTCTTGCCGGACGCGAAAGGGCCGGTGACCGCCACGGTCACCGGCCCCCTTATGTTGTCGCGCGGTTGTGCCGAGTGCTCTGCTATTTCTCCTCGAGGTCCAAGTCAGCGAGGGCGTCGAAGGCGCCCGTGCGCAGGCCGCCGCTGCTCTCGGATACCCTGTCGCCGCGGGAACGGTCGTCCCGGTCGCGCCGAGGCCTGTCGTCCCGGTCGCGGCGGGGCCGGTCGTCGCGATCCTCGCGCTTCGGGCGCAGGGAGAGCGAGAGCCGGCGGCGGCGGGCGTCCACGTCGATGATGCGGGCGTCCACCTCGTCGCCGGAGCGAACGATCTCGTCCGGCGTCTCCACGTGATGGTCGGCTAGCTCGGAGATGTGGATCAGGCCCTCCACCCCCTCGGCGACCTCGACAAAGGCCCCGAAGGAGACAAGCTTGGTAACCCTGCCCTGGATCTGCTCGCCGACGTTGACGCGCTCGACTATTTCCGTCCAGGGGTCCTTGCGGGTCTGCTTGAGGCCGAGCGAGATGCGCTCGCGCTCGCGGTCGACCTCGAGTACCTTGACCTCGACCTCTTCGCCTACCTGCACGACCTCGCTCGGGTGATCGACGTGGTTCCAGGACAGCTCGGAGATGTGGATCAGGCCGTCTATCCCGTCCAGGTCGACGAAGGCCCCGAAGTCGACGAGGTTCGAGACGGTTCCCTTGACGATCATGCCCTCCTCAAGGGAGGTGAGGATGCGCTCGCGCTCCTCCTTGCGCTCCTCCTCGAGGACGGCGCGCCTGGAGAGAACCACGTTGTTGCGGCTGCGGTTGAGCTCGATGACCTTGCACTCGAGCTTCTGGCCGAGGAACGCCTCGAGGTTCCTGACGCGCCTGATGTCGACCAGGCTCGCTGGCAGGAAGCCGCGCAGGCCGATGTCCAGTATCAGGCCGCCCTTGACGACCTCGATAACGGGGCCCTCTACGGTGCGCTGCTCGTTGTAGGCCTCCTCGATGCGGTTCCAGGCCCGCTCGAAGGCGGCCCGCTTGGCGGAGAGGATGAGACGACCGTCGGCGTCCTCCTTCTGCAACACGAGCGCCTCGATGCGCTGCCCGAGCTCCACGACCTGGTGCGGGTCGGCGCCCTTGCGGATCGTGAGCTCGTTCGAGGGGACGAGGCCCTCGGACTTGTAGCCGATGTCGACGAGGACCTCGTCCTTGTCTATGCGGACGACCTCGCCCTCGACTATGTCCCCGTCCTTGAAGTCGATGAGGACGCTCTCGTCTACGGGGACTATCTCACCGTTCTCTTCCCGGAAGAAGTCCTTCATGGTCAGTTCCCGGGATACGTTCTGGGTGTCAGTCATTTAGTGGGTGCTTTCCTTCTTCCTTCGATTGCCGCAGCAGATTATACAGTCTTATGGTGGCGGCGTCCGAAACCCCCCCTCCGAACCCCTCCCCGCGGGCGTCACCGGGTCTCGACCCGACCCCAGCGTTCCCCGGCCTTTACCTCGACCTCGAGCGGCGGCTCCAGGTCGTAGGCGGCAACCATCCTGTCGGCCGCCAGGGCGCCGACCACGTCCACCCTGTCCTCGTCCACGTCGAAGACCAGCTCGTCGTGCACCTGCATGATCATGTCGGCCCCAAGGGAGCGCAGCCGCGGTTGCAGGTCTACCATCGCCACCTTGATGATGTCGGCGGCCGTCCCCTGGACCCTGGCGTTGAACGCGATCCTCTCCCCCAGCTTCCTTATGTTCCTGTTGGAGTTTCTGAGCTCCGGCACGTATCGCCGCCGCCCGAAGAGCGTGGTCGCGTAGCCCAGCTCCTCGGCCTCTTCGAGCGTCTCCTGCATGAACGCGGTGACCTTCGGGTAGCGCTCGAAGTAGCGCTTGATGTAGCGCTCGGCCTCCGCCGGATGCACGTTGCCTAGCCGGGTCGCGAGACCGAAGCCCGAGATGCCGTAGAGGATGCCGAAGTTGACCATCTTGGCCCTTCGCCTGAGCTCCGGCGTGACGCTCTCCAGCCGCGTGTCGAAGACCTCGGCCGCGGTGCGGGTGTGGATGTCCTCGCCCGAGAGGAAAGACTGGACCAGCGCGGGCTCCTGCGTCATGTGCGCCAGGATCCTGAGCTCGATCTGCGAGTAGTCCGCGACCACGAGCCTGCGACCGGGCGAGGCCGTGAACGCGTCCCGGATGCGGGCCCCCAGCTCGGTGCGGATGGGAATGTTCTGCAGGTTGGGGGCCTCGCTCGAGATGCGGCCGGTCGCCGCCCTGGTCTGGTTCAGGGTGGTGTGGATCCGGCCGTCCTCCCCGATCAGCTTGACGAGCCCCTCTATGTAGGTCCCACGCAGCTTGGTCAACTCGCGGTACTCGATGATGCGCTCGGCTATCGGGTTCTCGATGGCGAGGTGCTGCAGCACCTTGGCGTCGGTCGAGTAGCCGGTCTTGGTCTTCCTGAGTGGCGGGAGGCCGAGCTCCTCGAAGAGCACCTCGCCGAGCTGCTTGGGCGACCCGATGTTGAAGGGGTGGCCGACGTCCTCGTAGATCCGCTGCTCCAGTTCCTCGACGCGTTCCTGTATCTCCTCGCCGATGGCCTCGAGGGTGCTCGCGTCTGCGGGCATCCCGATCCGCTCCATGTCGCCGAGCACGTCGGCGAGCGGGAGCTCGACGTCGTAGAAGAGCCGCGCGAGAGACATCCCCTCCAGCTCCTCGTTCAGCCGCGGGCCGAGGGCCTGCACCACCGCCGCGCGGCGGGCCGCTCCCGCGACCGCCGGGATCGTCGTGGTTCACCTCGACGTCGGCAAGGCCGCGCTCGGAGGCGAGGGCGTCGAGCTCGTAGCTCCCGAGTCCGGGTTTGATCAGGTACGCCGCCAGGAACGTGTCGAAGTTGGCGCCCCGAACGCCAGCCTTTTTGGCGTCGTGCACCCGCAGGGGCCGGTCCGGCAGGCCGTCGGAGATCCTGACCTCGTCCTCAGCGACCGCCGCGCACCAGCGACCGTCTCCGATCGCCGAGACGCCGACAGGCTCGAAGCTCGGCTCTATGGGCTCCTCGGACAGGCGCACCGTCAACCGGTCGAGTGGCGCCAGCTCTTCTCCCCCCGCGACGGGCAACTCGGCCAGACGGGGCTCTAGGGTTCTGAACTCGTAGCGCCTGAGGAGGACGTCGAGGATCTCGGGCGAGACCCCCTCGAACTTCAGCTCGTCCTCGTCGAACTTGACGGGTACGTCGTAGCGCATGCGGGCGAGCTCCAGCGAGACGAAGGCGCTCTCGCGCCCCTCTTCGAGCTTGTTGCGCGTGCCCTTGGCGGTTACCTCGTCCAGGTTGTCGTAGATCCCCTGCACCGAGTCGAAGCGCTGCAGCAGGCTCGCGGCGCCCTTGGGGCCGATCCCCCTGACGCCCGGGATGTTGTCTGACGGGTCGCCGACCAGGGCCTTGTAGTCGGGGATCTGCACCGGCGTCACCCCGTACTCGTCGATGACCTCCTGGCGCCCGTACTCCTTCGTCTCCGAGACGCCGCGCGTGGTCCGCAGCACCTTGACGTTACCGTCAACGAGCTGCATCGCGTCCTGGTCTCCCGTGACGATGAACAGCTCCACGTCCTCGGGGACCTGCTTGCTCATGGTCGCCAGGGCGTCGTCGGCCTCGAACCCCTCGGCCCTGATGGCCGGAATGTTCATGGCGTCCAGGATCTCGTCGAGGTGGTCGAGCTGGACCCTGAGCTCCTCGGGCATGGCCGACCTGTGGGCCTTGTACTCGGGGAAGATCTCGAGCCGGAACGCCGGCATCCCGCCGTCCCATACCACCCCGAGCCCGACCTCCTCCTCCGTGTCGAGCAGCTTGAGGATCATGCTCGTGAAACCGTAGAGCGCGTTGGTCGGGAGCCCGCTGCTGGTTGCTATGCTCTGCGGCAGGGCGTAAAACGCCCTGTAGAGCAACGAATAGCCGTCGATCAGGTGAACACGCATATGGGCTGATTATACCGGAGAGCCCGCACATCAAACGGGCCCGATGCCAGCCCTCGACCTGGATCTGGAGTCCTCGGTCCTGTCTGGACGCAACAAATTCAGGACGAGATCCACCGAAGGATCTCGAACGCCATTGAGGGCGCTCAACCCGCTGATATACCTCGGCCGAGGCGGCATGAAAGCCGCCGGGCAACCCCCCGGCCTCGAAGGTCACCTCTATCTCCTTCATCTCTGACACCCACCGCCAGGCTTTCCGCGCCGACCCGCGAGCCGCGTCGGACGCCTGGACCTGCAGGCCAGGAGCGTGGGCCTCCCACTGCTCCCGAAGCTCGGCCGAGAGCCCGTAGGCCTCCGCGGCGGCGGGCCGATGATCCCGCCGTCCACATACGAAGCGGCGCCCATCTCGCCCGGATGCAGTACGCCAACGTTTGTCAACATCCCTCCATCCGACGATCCGTCCGGCGGGCCAACCTTCCAGAGATGCCCCTATTGTAGGTGGGGACCACTCTCCCGAGCCGGGAGCCCGGGCACGAGGAAGCGAACGGACGATAGCGGGTCTACGGGCTCGAAGCGGATCCGGGTGCCCTTTGCCGAGTGCATCTGGGTCAAGACGTAACGTTCGAGGTCGTAGGACTCGTACATCTCGCCCGTCAGCCGGGCGGCCGCCCTGTGCGAGGCGCCTCCGGACGCGGCCACCGCCTGCTCGCTGCTCTCCCACAGGCAGAACGAGAGGCACTCGCGGCGCTCGTCAGCCTCGCCTTTGAAGTACCGCAGCAGGCCGCCCGCCCGCAACGCCGTCTCGTAGGCCCTGTCGTCGTGCTCCTTCAGGAGCTGCAGGTCGGCTGACGCTCGACGCACGGAGCGGAACACCACCAGGTAAAGCCGTTCGAAACGGGCCCCGCCGAGGCGGCAGGACCAGTCGAAGCCTTCCTCTATCGGGAGAGTTACGTAATCGGGATTGATAGGAGAGATCTGTCGGCAGGCCTCGTGGAGGCCCGCGCGTTGGTCGAGGAACATAGGATCACCGCACCCTTCTCTACGCCGTGAACACCACCCCCAGTGTGCGCGCAGAGAACTTGAAGCGACCCTTCTTCCCTACCACGGTGCCCCGCATGTCGCCGGGGTGCCGCCAGGCCGTGTGCCCGATCCCGTACCAGCCGCACGCGTAGCGGCTCAACGCGAAAGACGGCGCGAAGAGCGACGGTGCGAGCGTGTTGCGGGCTCCGGCACGTGGCATGCGCGTACTCTACCCCCTCAGAGGGTGAAAGTACACAGGACTAGTAGAGAATAATCAGATCTCGCCCAGGTAGGCTTCGCGCACCGATGGGTCCTCGCGCAGCGCGGCGGCCGAGGCGGAGTTCACTATAGAGCCGGACTCCAGGACGTAGCCGCGGGAGGCGATCTCGAGTGCGACGTTGGCGTTCTGCTCGACGAGCAGGATGGTGATGCCCTGCTTGTTGATCTCGCGGATGATCTCGAAGATGCGCTCGACGAGCACAGGCGCGAGGCCCATCGATGGCTCATCCAGCAGAAGGAGCCTCGGGCGGCTCATGAGGGCGCGGCCGATGGCCAGCATCTGCTGCTCACCGCCGCTCATGGTGCCGGCTTCCTGCTTCGTGCGCTCCTTCAGGCGCGGGAAGAGGTCGAAGACGCGGTCCATGTCCTGCCCGATCTCCGTGCCATCGGACCTGTGGTAGGCGCCCATCTCGAGGTTCTCCAGGACGGTCATGCGGAAGAAGATCTTGCGACCCTTCGGGACTCTGAGAGATGCCCTTACCTATCAGCTGGTGCGCCGCAACGCCCTGTATCTCCTCGCCCGCGAAGATGATCTTGCCCTCCCTCGGCGGCAGGAGGCCGTGGATGGAGCGGAGCGTCGTGGTCTTGCCCGCGCCGTTGGAGCCGATCAGGGTGACGACCTCGCCCTCCTCGACGTTCAGGGAGATCCCGCGCAGGGCCTGGATGTGCCCGTAGTAGCTGTGCATGTTCTCTATCTCGAGCAGCGGCATGTTCTCTAGCCCGTCTTCGCCGTGCCGAGGTAGGCTTCGATCACGCGCGGGTCCTCGCGCACCTCGCGCGGCAACCCTTCGGAGATCTTCTCGCCGTGGTCGAGCACGGTGACCCGGTCGGAGATGCTCATCACGACGCGCATCTCGTGCTCGATAAGGAGGATCGAGATCCCCCGCTCCTCCCTGAGACGCCCGATGAGGTCGGTCAGGCGCGCGGTCTCCTGCGGGTTCATCCCGGCCGTCGGCTCGTCGAGGAGCAGCAGCGTCGGATCCGAGGCCAGGGCGCGCGCTATCTCGAGGCGCCGCTGGTCGCCGTAGGAGAGGTTCTTGGCGAAAGTCTCGCGTTCGCTGATGCCGACGTAGTCCAGCAGCTCTGCGGCCTTATCGCGGCCCTCCCGCTCCTCGCGACGAGACGCCGGCGTGCTGAAGATCGAACCAAGGATGTTGCCCTTGAGGCGCGTGTGCATCCCTGCCAGCACGTTCTCCCCTGCGCTCATGGTGTCGAAGAGCCTGATGTTCTGGAAGGTGCGCCCGATGCCCATCTGGGCCCGCCGGTGCGCCTTGAACTTCGTTATGTCCCTGCCCCCGAAGACGAAGCTCCCGGCGGTGGGCTCGAAGAGCCCGCTCACCATGTTGAAGAACGTCGTCTTGCCTGCGCCGTTGGGTCCGATCAGGCTGACGATGGCGTGTTCGGGAATTGCGAAGTCGACGGCGTTCACCGCAACCAGGCCGCCGAAGATCTTGGTGATCCCCCGCGCCTCCATGATGTTCGCGGCCGCGCCATTCTCCTCACTCATTTATGTTTCCCCCTAGCGCGTCGCCGACGTCGCCGCCCTCGCCGCTGTGCAGCTCCTCGGCGCGCTGGCGGTTGGGGATTATGCCCTCGGGCCGCAGGAGCATCATGAGAACCAGGATGATGCCGAACAGGAAGAAGTTGTACTTCGGGATGTCCGCCTGGCTCAGGAGCGGGCTTCCGATCGAGTTGCCGATCGCGTGCACCCACTCATTAATCTGGGGCAGGAGGTAGAAGTTCAGGCCCTGCAGGATGACGGCCCCGAGGATCACCCCGTAGATGTTTCCCATACCCCCGAGGATGACCATGCACAGCACGATTATCGAGATGTTGAAGGAGAACGCGTCGGGGAAGATGTTCTTTATGAACGCGCCGTAGAACGCGCCGGCGATGCCCCCGAAGACGGCGCCAAGTGCGTAGGCCCAGAGCTTCGTCGTCACCGGGTTGATGCCCATGGCCGCGGCGGCCGTCTCGTCCTCACGAACCGAGATCCAGGCCCGCCCAAGCCTCGAGTCCCTGAGGCGTACGTTGACGTAGACCGTGACGAGGACCAGGACCAGGATGGTGTAGTACCACGGATGCAGGTAGAGCGACCCGAAGCGCTGCCACGCATCCAGAGAGTCCGGCAGGAACTGCAGGCCAGGCGAGTCGATGGCCTTGATACCTATGGTGCCGTTGGTCAGGTTGAAGCCACCGAGGTTGTCCGCGTTCTGGAAAAAGCGCGGGATGATCTCCCCGAACCCAAGCGTGACGATCGCTAGATAATCACCACGCAGCCTCAGGGTCGGGGCGCCGATGATCACGCCGCAAAGGCCGGAGAAGGCCGCGGCGACGAAGAGGAGGATCCAGAACGAGAGGTGTATCCCCGGTAGCTCCCCACCGGTGAGGCTCGTCGCGGTGGAGCCGAACGCGAAGCTCACCTGTTTGAAGTGGCTGGAGGCAAGCCAGCCGACGGCGTAAGCCCCGAGAGCGTAGAACGCGACGAAGCCGAGGTCGAGCAAGCCTGCGAACCCGACGACGATGTTCAGGCCCAGCGCCAGCAGGATGTAGATGGCGATGATGATGACGGGAAAGATCAGCTCCAGGTCGAGCGTGCTGTCCACCACGGGGAACACGAACGCCCCCACGATGAGTAACGCCGGGAGCCAGTACTTCCTCAGCAGGGCCACGGCGCTACTGACCGCCTCCCTGCACCGCCGAGCGGTCCCCGAGGAGACCTGTCGGCCGGAATACCAGGACCGCGATGAGCACGGCGAAGATCACGATCGCCGTCCACCTGACGCCTATGTACTGGTCGGCCATGGAACCGATAATCCCGATCAGGAACCCACCCACCACCGCCCCCGTAAGGTTGCCGATTCCGCCGAGAACCGCCGCCGTGAAGGCGTAGAGCCCCTGCGTGAAACCGACGTTGAAGACCGTGATGCCGTTGAAAAGCCCATACATCACGCCGGAGGCCCCGGCGAGGATGCCGCCGAGGAGGAAACAGACGGAGATCGTGCGGTTCACGTTGATACCGACCATCGCCGCCGCCTCCTTGTCCTGCGCGACGGCCCTCATCGCCTTCCCCTGTTTGGTACTGCTTATGAAGTAGGAGAGGGCGAGCAGTAGCGGTATCGTCACCGCGATGACGAAGAGGTCCTTCCAGCGGAAGATGATTGCGTCCGTCGGCAGGATATTGGCGTTGGAGATGAGCTCGGGGAATGGGACCTGGGCCGGGCCCTTCCAGATTAGCCCAACATTCTGGAGGATAAACGACATGCCGATGGCCGTTATGAGTACAGCCAGACGCGGCGAGTTCCTCAAGGGCTTGTACGCAACCCGCTCGATCCCAACCCCGAGCAGCCCGCAGGCGATCATCGCGACCGCCATCGCTATGAGGACCCCGGCCAGCTTGAGCAGGGTCCCCGAGTCGTCCGTAATAGGGACGAATAATCCAATACCCAGGATCGTCCCGCTAAGGACGGTCAGGCCCACAAAGGAGCCGATCATGAAGTTGTCGCCGTGGGCGAAGTTGATGAGCTCGATGATCCCGTAGACCAGCGTGTAACCGAGGGCGACGAGCGCGATGATGGCCCCGTTGGTTATGCCGATAACGAGCTGTGAGGCGAACTGCGCCGGCTCCCTGACCGCCTGCACGGCGAGTACCACCACGAGCGCGACGACGAGAACCACAGCGATTCGCGACCCCCAGCTCGAGGCCCTGATGCTCTGTAGCAGGTCCTCGGAGCGAGACTTTGTAGCCTCAGTGGTGGTCATTCCACACCCTCTTTCAGAAGGGGAGACCGGCCGAGATCATGGCCGGTCTCCCCTTGCTCCGTGTGCGTCAGCCTACTGGACGAGTTCCTCGACGTCGACGGTCTGCTGGTACTCGAACTCGCCGTTCTCTACCCGCTGTATGGAAAGCTCCGTAAGCGTCGTGTCGCCGTCCTCGTCGAAGCTCCAGGTTCCGAGGGTGCCATCGTAGTCCTCGGTAGCGAAGACCTGCTCCACCACCGCCTGCCGGTCCGGCACCTCGCCGCCCGCATCTTCGGAGGCCTGCTCGATGGCGTCGAGCATCACGTTGGCCGCCTCGTATGCGTAGACGGTGTACGGTTGAATCGCGTCATCATACGTGCTCTCGTAGTTATCGACGAACTCCTGGCCTGCGTCAGAGAGCTCGCTCTCGGGCAGCCCGCCGAAGGTGATCCAGACGCCCTCAGCCGAGTCGCCCGCCTGAGTGAGCAGCTCGTCCACGAAGATGCCGTCGGGCCCGATAAAGGCGACCTCTTCGTTGCTCATGCCGGCGCCGACCTTGTCCTTGATGAGCTGGGCCGCGTTGTTCTCGATGATTCCGCCGAAGTAGATAGCGTCGGGCTGGGCCGCGGCGATCTTGTTCATCAGCGAACGGTAGTTGGGCGCGGAGCCGTCGATGCCCTCGCGTCCCAGAACCTCGATGCCTGCGTCCTCCGCCGTCTGCTGGAACTGGTCTGCGAGGCCCTTGCCGTAGGTCTCCTTGTCGTCGAGGACGTAAACCGACTCGAGGCCCTCTTCCTGCATCAGGGCAGTGCCAGCGGCGCCCTGCTTGTCGTCGGCCACGATGACGCGCGCGTAGTTGCGCTCGCCCGTCGGGTAGTACTTGTCCGGCTCGTCGGACTCACCGCCCGGCTTCGTCAGGCCGATGTAGGTGTTGGCCGGGCTGATCATGGCGAGCCCAGCCTCGTTGAGGATCGGGATTTCCACCGCAGCGCAACCGGAGTTGAACGGCCCGATCCAACCGATGACCTCTTCGTCCTGGGCCGCCCCCTGGGCGTTCTCGGCGCACTTGGCGGCGTCCCACTGCCCGGCCTGCGCCGTCGCGTCGTCCAGCGCCTCGAACTCGATGTTGATGTCGCCGGCTTTGTTGTTGCGTTCCTCGAGCGCCAGCTCGATGGCGTTGTTCATGGTCGTGGTCTGGGCCCTGTTGGCCCCCTGCAACGGCAGGTCGCTCACTATCTTGGCCGTGGGCGCGTCCCCGCCACCCTCGCCACCGCCGCCGGCTCCCCCGCCGCAACCGACGATGACGAGCATCGCGGCGGCAACGCCAAGCACCGCTAGAATTCCACTCCGACGCGCTCTGTTCACTCCGCCTCCTTGTCTCGATCCGGCAGGCGATCCACCCCGCGCAAATACGGTGCGGTCTCGAGACCGTCGAAGGATCACCCCAAAACCCAGTCCACGAACGCTTTACTGTCGCGGATTATGGTTAGACCCTCACCCGTTGTCAAGCAAGGTGGATGCTCCGGGCACGCGGACGCCCCATGCTATAATCGCGCCGCCTCGAAGCGCGCCGGAGTGGCGGAATTGGTAGACGCGCCGGACTCAAAATCCGGTTCCCCGAAAGGGGAGTGTCGGTTCGAGCCCGACCTCCGGTACTTCCGGATTTCCTGCAAAAGAGCGCCTAGTCTTGGCGATCTAAGGGAAGCCCCTGCCGTCAGCTTCGGGACCGTGGCAGCAATAGGGCAGCAATAGCCTTGGCGCGACCCAAAATGCTCACTTCAGGAGTGCGGCGGGCCCGGAAAAGTCAGGGACGCAACAGGGCGCCTGCGTCCAGAACGCGGCGCCAAGATCCTTCAACGAACAGGATGGCCAAGAGAGTAAACAGCGAGAGAACCAACCCAAGCCTCTGCACATCGCCCAAGCTCTCAACTCGGATGGTCTCACCACTTAGGGAGAAACTCGCAGCTTCAGAGAGAAGTAAGACAACGAAAGCTAACCCTAGTCCAACGAACCCTTCTAGCAAGTAGCTTACGGGTCTACCACTGCTCTTGATTCCTAAAGCCCGAAGGGCGTTTCGCAGTAATGTGGCGAACAGTGCAGCAAGAGTGAGCATGATGACCAAGATGATCTTTCCTTCTAGCCGTTCAGAAAGGAATCCGAAGAACAATAGGGTCCACAGCATCAAAGTCATGACCCCCACGATCGTGGTTACTATACTCATCCACTTGTGGATCCTCTTGAATGAGTTGCGCCTGGCGATTCCCATAGCAGTGGCCACGACCTGATCCGCCCACGAATTAGAGTGCATAGAGTCAGCCCACCCACGGTTTCCGAGTGGATCGGCCTTCTAGGCGGTCGGTGTTAGGTTCACTTGGAGAGGGTTTCGCCCAGCGCGAGGTTCCGTTCGACCAACGAGAAGTAGAGCAGCGCGAGGAGCCCAGCGCTCTTGCCTTGCGGAGACGGGGTGCTCGCTATGGCGCCTGGCATATTTTCGGTCAGGCTACGGTCGCAGCGCCGATCGAAGAGGCCATAGAGGGCGTAGCACCTGTCGTGCTCCCGACAGACGGCATCGACCGCGTCTACGGGAGGGGTATCACCGGTCGGATCGCCGTGGCCGAACCCACAGTAATTGCCGTACACCGGGAAACTCAATTGCTCCTGCGTTATCTCGCCATCGGACAACCCGATCTTGGACAACTCGGAGACCACGGAGGCGGGAAGTTTTCCTACCGGGGATAGGGCGCCTGCTGCGGGGGCTCCGCGGTCGCGCTCTGGGCCCTTGGCCGGTTTGCCGCCCTCGACGGCGGCGCCCCCTCCCGAGCCCACGGACCTCCCGATAGTCTTGCCGCCGGACGCCTTCCCGCTCTGAACCTTCCCCGCGGTCCGTTTGGCTTCCCTTTTCGGCTCGGCCACCCTAGCCTCCGTCCTTCCAGAGAGTAAATCGGGTGAGGGGGCCGGGACAATCGCCCCGGCCCCCTCGCCGATGATCGTCCGGCTTGTTCTTAGGCGGCCCTGATCTTACGGTCCATCCGCTCGAGGAGCGTCTCGCGCCTCTTGTTGCGCTCCTCGTAGTCCCGGATCAACTGGAGCTCCTCCACGGAGAGGTCGTCGAGGCGTTCTGAGACCTGCTCCACGTTCATCTCGTCGTAGCCCGCGATCGGGAAGGCGGCCGCCTCCGCCGCCCGCTCGGCGCCCTCGACCGTGGCCCCCGCCGTGGCGCCGACCGCCCCGGTCGCGGTCCCCACCAAGCCCGCGGTCGTCTCGGACAGGCTTCCGGCGGCCCGCTCCGCGCCCGAGCGGTAACGGGAGAAGACGTCGTCCAAGAACTCCGCGTAGGCCTCGGCCGACTCCCGCGCCAACGCCCGCCCGGCCTCCCGCTGCCTGCCGGCCTGCTCGGAGAGCTCTTGGGCGTCGGAGCGCCCGGCCTCGGCCTGCTCCCTGAGGTTCTTGACCACGAGCTCGGAGAACTCCTGGGCGCCGCGTTGCTGGCGCCCCGCCGACTCGGCGGCCTGCCCGTGGACGAGCCTGTAGGAGTCGGCGAGGGTCTCGGCGAAGCGGGAGGCCGCCTCGTTGACGTCTCGTGCCCTACCTCGATCCACCATGCTCTCGACTCCTTCCTCGATGGCCTACGTTTAGGGGTTTCTACCCCGGTCGTTGGGGCGCCACACCCCATGGGGGTCGCCCCTTCGGCCCTCCTCCCAAGGCGCCCCCGTACCGGACCGGGGCGGGGCGCGAAAACGGGGCGCCTCCCGGCGCCCCGCCCCTCTTCACTGTGGTGGCGAATCGATGATACGAGGGGCCGAACCCACAGAAAACCCCGGCCCGGTCGCGTCCGGCCTGGACCGGGCTCGAGTGGCTCCCGTTGCCGGGAAAGTCTTGCCCTCCGCGGACGCGAAACCCTTCCTGCGCTACCCGGGGTATTCGTCACGAGCCGCGTCGAGGGGCGCCGCCGAAGCCCGCCCACGAACGCCGCCCTAGAATTTGTGCCGCTACCAGCCCCACGGCCGCGGGTCCACGCCCAAGCCGGCGAGATACTCATCTCGCGCAAATGGCCCACGAGGTCTGCGGAGTCGCCACGTCGTTGTCCGCATCACGCGCAAGAGGCAAGCCAGCGTGCATAGTGCTGCATCTTTATCCAGCACCACAACTCGTAGTCCGCGCAATCCCGACCCAGATGTTCTCACACGGCCTGCGCGCCGCCGTGAAAGGGTGATCTATGCACGATGCTGTATGCGGACTTCCGAGAACGCCTACCTTCTAGCGCACTCGGGTGAATAAGCCTTGGGCAACTACACCGGGGGCCGCTACTGCGCGTCGTTGGAGAACCCGGTACCCTAAACAGGTAGATTCACTGGTGTGCTTGCGCCCTCGGCGCCATAGCCTTTCATCAAGTTGCAAAGAAAGAGAGGGGAGACTCTATGTCTGCGGTCAGACGACACCCGATCATCGCGTTCTTCGTCCTGGCCTACGCGATCTCGTGGGGGTTCTTGCCGATCGAGGCCGTGAGGTTCTTGCCAACCGGGCCACTCTTCGCAGCCCTCATCGTGATCTCCCTAACCCAGGGCCTCTCGGGGCTCAAGGAGCTCGGCTTGCGGATGATCCGCTGGCGCGTGAGGTGGTACTGGTACGCGCTGGCCTTGGGCTTGCCGCTTGCGGTTCACCTGCTCAGTGTGGGGCTCAACGTCGCGACCGGGGCAGGCGTCCCGTCGCTGACCTTCAGCTCCTTGACCACCTTCCTCATGGTGTTCGCGATACGCATGGTCAACCCCGCCGACGGGCCTGTGGGCGAGAATCCGGGCTGGCAAGGCTTCGCCCTGCCAGGGCTGCAGGGCTTCGGCTACTCGCCGCTTCTGGCCACCATGATCGTGGCGCCGCTCGTAGCCGGCTGGCATCTGCCCACCTTCTTCCTGGAAGAGGGCGGCTGGCAGCCGTTCGTCGTCGTGGGCGGCTTCGTGACGACGATGGCGGTGACGATCTGGTACAACTGGCTCTTCAACCGCACTGGTGGCAGCGTGCTCCTGGTCATCGTGGCGCACAACCTCGAAGGAAGTATCCAGTACGAGTTCGGCTGGATCTACATGTGCCTGTGGTGCGCGGTGGCGATCGGGTTGGTCGTCTTCGACTGGAAGTCCTGGCGCGGGCCGGCCCAGGCGCAGGCGACGACGGTGTTGCAGCCGGCGTATGGGGGCGAGAGCCGAGTGAGATGATGAAGTAGAGGAAGCGCTCAACCGCTCAGGACGAACGACACCAAGAACCCCGCCGCCGTCGCCATCGAGTTCAGCGGACGCCCGTGCTCGAAGGCCTCGGGCATCAGCGTGTCGGCAAGCGAGGCCAGGACCGCGCCGCCGGCGAAGGCGAGCGGGCGAGCATGATGCCACCTACCCAAGCCCGGTGTGAACTTCGGAGAACTCCTACCGTATGTGAAGTACGGCAGGATCTCAGGGCGGCGCTTGTAACGGGTCGGCTACCCTAGGACTTACTCCAGCTCGAAGGTGACGGCCAGGTTGACCTTGTAGCCCGTGATGCTGCCGTTCTCGATCAGGACGTTCATGTCCTTCACCCACGCCCCCTCGACGTTCCTCAGCGTCTTGGTGGCGCGGGCGACGGCCTCGTTTATGGCGTCCTCGAAGCTCGTCTGGGACGTGGCGCTCAGCTCGGTGACCCTGGCAACGCTCATGCGTGACTCCCTCCCTGGTGCTTATCTCGTCTCTCCCTTTATGTCCGGACGAAGTGGACGCTAAACGCGAGGGGCAAGGCTCCTAAACGGCTTCCCAGCTCGGCCCCGATCCTAACGGCCCAGGACTGCCGAGGTACCTCTACCCACCGCGATGGGTACCATCGAGGAAGATGCCTCCCACTCGGGCCGGAGGGGCTACGAGGAGAACCACCTTGATACGCGTCGAAGAGAGCGTCGTGATCGGTAGGCCCGTCGAGGAGGTCTTCTCCTACACCTCCAACCCGGAGAACCTCCCGGAGTGGGCGGCGACCGTGAGAGCGGTACGCCGAGACGCGCCAGGACGGGGACCGCTTAGGTAGGGCGAGAGGTTCACGGCCACGCAGAAGGCCTTGGGCCGCAGGTTCGAGGCCCCCTTCGAGGTCACCGACTACGAGCCGAACCGGCGCTACGCCCAAAGGGGGACGGAGGAACACCCGGTGCCGGTCACCATGGTGTTCGCCTACGAGCCGCTGTCGTCTGAAGGGGTGCGAACCTAGCAACAACGATGCCGCCGAAGATCTAGGAATCGAGCCATCGAAGACGGGGAAAAGGAGACGATGAAGATAACCAAGGGTCCAGAGGACCACCCGTCAATGGGCCGCTACAACCAAGTGTATTACACCGACGATCGGGGCACCGAGTGGATGGATTATCAGGAGGAAGACGGCAGCTTCCACCGCTTCTTCAACAACTCCCCTACTACAAGCTGGGTAGAGTGGGAGGAGGTTGGTCCCGGTACCGACTACCCGGACAAAGAGCCGATGGGCGCCATCACGCAGGGCCAGTCTGCCCCACCTCCCATCGATGCCCAGGACCTACCTCCGGAAGACCGGTACGACGACTTCGAAGCGCCGGTGCTCGGTAACGTTCAGGGGCTTCCGCCGGACGACAGGTACGATCAATTCGAGGCTCCCCCACTCGTCGATGCGCAGGAGCTTCCGCCGGACGAACGGTATGACCAGTTCGAAGCGCCCGTCTCGGACGACATCAGGGGAATGCCCTCGTCCTCCGTCACGAACAGCGCCGCCGCAGCAGATCAGTATGTGACACCAGAGACCCTAGAGAACGCTGGTGAGTACATGGCCGTAGACGCCGAGCTGGAAAAGCAGCGGGCGGAGGAGCTCGAACGCTCCGAAGAAAAGGCCCCGCCGGAAGAGCCTACGCCTCCCCCGCCGGAGACGCCTCCGGCCGATCCCAACGTCGACCGCCAACCGCCGGAGGAGTCGCCTTTTCCGCACGGACAGGTCCGCGAGCTCCCGGACTGGAACAACATCCCCCGGACCTGTACGAAGAGTCCGCGCCGGCGCCTCCCACACCGGATCCCGGGCCCGTGCAGGCCATAGACCCGGCACTGCTGGATCCGGACGCGCCAGGAGCAACACTCGACCCGAACCTGTTCGACCCGAGCGCGCCGGGCGCGACGATCGACCCAAATCATGTCGATCCGAACGCTCCGGGGCCGACCATTGATCCGGCACTGCTCGACCCGGCAGCCCCGGGGCCAACCGTCGATCCGGCGACGCTGGATCCGGCCTACGCGCAGCCGGCCGCCGCTCCCGATCCGGCGCTGGCGGACCCGAGCCTCGCGGATCCATCCACGGCGTACGCGGCACCCCAAGACGCGGCGTTGGAGGACTTCTAGACGTTCAGGCGCCTTTCGTACTCGAACAGGCTCGATCTGCTGGATTCACGCGCGCGGTGGGCGGCGTCGGTCGCGAGCGCCCCGCAATAACGTCGGAGCAAAACTGGAGGGCCTGGGTCCCGCGGGACCCGGCCCTGCCACTCCGTACCTTTCGGCGAGGCTAACTGAGGAGTCCCCAGCCCGCTAGATAAGAGCTGCCTGCCTAGCGCCGCTTGGCGCGAGCCTGGGCCCTGTCGAAGTTGTCGGCGGACTGGAGCTCGGCGGTCCTGTGCTCGACGAAGGCCCTGTTCGTGTAGCTGCCCGGATCGACGGGCTTCACGAATATCTTGACGGTGATCGAATTGCCGCGCCTCAGGTCGCCCAGATCGCACGTCACGACCCGGCCGTTCTTGCCGCAGCTACCAGGAACCCGGCGGCTGGTTTGCGCCCTGACGAAGTTCACCTGCTTGGGAAGCGGATCCGTCAGGACCACGCCCCTCGCGGTGGCTCCGCGCTCGTTGGTTACCACCATCTTGAAGGTCTGCTGCTCCCCGACCTTGACGAACTTGGGCTTGACGGTCTTGGTGACCTTCAGGTCCGCGTCCTCGGCCAGGGTTCCGACCTGGGCCTGCGCGGTGCCGGCGAAGTTGACCGCCGCAGCAGCCACGAGCGCCACAAGCGCACCAACCAGCAGCGCCACGGCCCATACCGGGAGCCATCGTCCCACCGTCTTCGTCGCCATCTTCCTCCTTCTTGCCCTGAGAGGACGCGAAAGATCCCCTCGTCCCGTTACGTATCGCGCACCAGCTTACAGCATGCGAGCAAGGTTGCGCATCCCCCAATTGGGCTAATTTGCAGTAGAAAAGTATAGCGAGGTTCGGAATAAATGCTGGAGATCCCACCGCCTGAGCGGGTTCCTCGAAGGCCGCGAAGCCTCCCGGTTTCCTCGCAACTTCCTGAGCAGCGATCTCGGGAGACGTGCCGATCGTCAGAGATGTGGATACCGTTGTTGCCACCGTGAGATCGCGTAGCTGATTTTCATGTGTATCTGTTACTGGCGAAGGGAGACTCGGTGTTTAAGCAAGCTATGCTTTTGCCTTCTTCTATTGTCTCCTGCGTGTTCAAGATGTCAGCGAGATGGGCGACGTTCGCGATCATGCTTGGGGTTGTGATATTGCCGGCAGCGAGCGCGGCCCAGGAAACGCCCGAGAAGCCAAACATCCTGCGAGACATGGTCCTTCACGATCCAGAGGTAGAGAAAGCGGGCCTGGTGCGGGCGCGGCGGCCGACCGGCGAAGATGTGAAGCAGGAGAAAAACTACGCCTATGATCTGCGTCACTGGACGACGCAGCTCGTGCCTTTGGTTTCGCCAGAGTCGGGAAACGCGTGGGCCAGCGACGTGGCGGTCAGACGGGCGCGCTGGGCGTAGCCCTCCGAGGTGTAGTGGGTACCGTCCTCGATAAACCACCCGTACTCGGCCGCCGATGCCCAGTCGAACACCCGCATGTTCGGGTATCTGGAGCAGGCATCGACCAGGGTGCGGTCCCAGAGCTGCATGTTGGCCTCCGCGTAGGGCCCGCTCTCGAGCAGAGACTTCGGGTTGACCCAAAGGACTGGCCTTTCGCCGACCACCGACATCATGCGTTCGATCCGGGCCATCCGACCGAAAGTGGAGCCGGCGTAGATGTTGGCGGTGTCGTTGGTGCCGAGCGCGATCACCCAGCACCCCCGGAAGCCCTCCGACACCATCTGTCGGGCCACGTCGTAGCCGTTGGTCTGCTCGGAGAGCGTCTCGACTATCGACCTCGCGCCCGAGATCTGGATCCACTGGGAGGTCGCGCCGACCTGCGCGAACCGCGCGTCCAGGCGTTGATCGGGGTCGGGCAGGTAGCTGGGCATGATCATGCCCTCCGAGGTGGAGTCGCCGATGTACGCGACGGCGCGACAGGAGGTGCGCGTGGCCAATGCCTCCCTCCGCGTCTCGGTCTCCTTCGTCTCGGACTTCTTTGCCTCGGCCTTCGGCACGGCTTTCCGTGAGTCAGGCTCCTGGGACTCGGCTTTCTGCGTAAGTTCGGTTGCCGCCGCAGGGGTGTCGGTGGGCGTAGCAGCGGGCGCACGGTTTGCTGAGATCTTGATCTCAGCGGGGGCGCTTCCTATAGGCGGCATACCACCTCGGCCGTCGGCGCCGGTTCCAACGACCCCGGCCAGGCTGGCGCCGTCCAGCGCCAGGACGCCAATCGCCGCGACCGAGACCAGCCCTGCGGCATACCGGCGCCGCTGGCAGCGGCGGTGGATCCATCGCGGGACGGCCTGTCGCGGCCCCCTCCGGCGCCAGGCGCCAGATCTGGCCTGCTCCCAGAGGCGCCCGAGCGCGCCGCGCCGGATCGGCTCCTCCACGAAACGCCAGGACAGGGCTGCCACGACGATGGTCGCCGCCACCTGGAGGACCTGCAGGGTAGGGTCCGGGCCTCGCTGCAGGCTCGGGGTCGTGAGCGCGATGATCGGGTAGTGCCACAAGTAGATGCCGTAGGAGCGCACCCCGATCCAGCGCAGCAGTGTCCATCCGAGTGCCGGGCCCAGCCAGCTGGAGGGGTGGGCCACGGCGGCCACGACCATCACCGTCGCCACCGAGAGCAGCACGATCCCGCCGCGGTAGATCGATGCGGAGTACGTGTCGGTCTGCCAGACCAGGAGGGCTATAGTTGCCAACCCGACAACCCCAACACCGTCCAGGAGAAACCGGCGCCGACGTGGGAGGTCGGTGTGAAGGTGGCGGCTCGGCCACACCATTGCCAGGGCTGCGCCGAGGAGAAGACCGAAGGCACGGGTGTCGGTACCTTCGTAGACCCTCGTGGGGTCTACCCCAGGCTGGTAGAGCACCGCCATGGCGATGGCCGATACCGCCGCGGCCGCCAGGGTCAGGCCCACAAGCTGGTAACGCCCGCGGGTGTAACGCAGGCCGATCCAGAGCAGGAAAGGCCAGATCAGGTAAAACTGTTCCTCCACAGCCAGGGACCAGAGGTGGTCGAGCGGCGGGGGTGGCCCGAAGCGAGCGAAGTAGGAGGCCTCACTAATGATGTTCCACCAGTTGCTCATGTAGACGGCGGCGGCGGCCACGTATCCCCTGAGGCTTGGCAGCTGGGAGGGGTCGACCAGGGTGACCCAGGCCACCACCACCGCGAGCATCAGGAAGAGGGCTGGCAGTAGCCGCCTAGCCCTTCGGAGCCAGAAGTCGCCGAGTCGAAGGTGCCCCACGGCTTCGCGCTGCCCGAGGAGCAGGTCGGTTATCAGGTAACCGCTCAGCGTGAAGAACACACCCACGCCGAGCAGCCCTCCCTGCGCCCAGCCTAGCTGCAGGTGGTAGGCGATGACGGCGAGCACCGCGATGGCCCGCAGCCCATCCAGCCCGGGCATGTAGCGTTGGGACTTTCCGACCGGCTTAGGCAAGAAGCGCCCCCTCAAAGCCGGCGTCGGCCCGAGCGCCCATCTGGGCGAGTTCGTATACCGGCCTGCCCGGATCGGGGCATAGCCTGTCTCCGGGTCTCAGGTCGTTTCTGCGGTTACCAAAGAGTCTATCCGCCATCGTTCTTTCGCCGCGCGAAGCCTGCATGCTTGACGCTAACCATAGCAACAACCTGCGCGGGAGTCACCCGCCGCGTAGCCTGTTCCCGGCTATCCGTCAGGGATGTTGACCGTAGCAGGCAAGCCCGTATCTCCAGGGAAACCAGCGCCTACGCGACCGCGGGACGGTCGCGTAGGCGGATAGGACCAGGACCCAAGCAGCTCCACTACCCGCGTGAACCCCTTCGATGCGCTCGCGCCGTCTCGGGCTTAGAATCACTCCTCGTGACGAGCGAGAAAGGCAGAGGGGTGGTGCTGACGGAGCTGTCGCTTGTGGCGGCGGCCGTCTTCTGGGGCAGCAACTACGCGGCGACGAAGTACGCCTCCGGTCACCTGCCACAGCTACCCATCGTAACCTTCCGGTTCGTAGTCGGGGGGCTGCTGCTCCTGCTCGTGCTGCGGCTGCTCGAGCCCGAGAGCAGGCTGAAGAAGGGCGACCTTCTGCCGATGGCGGGGCTTGGCTGCCTGGGCGTCGGGGTGGCGCAGACCGCGTTCACCTACGGGGTGAGCATGACGAGCACCTCCAACACCGGCCTCGTGTTCGCGACGGCCCCGATCTGGGGCCTGCTGCTGGGTTCGGTGCTCGGGCTGGAGCGGCCGACACGCTGGGGCGTTCTCGGCGTGGCGCTCTCCGTGGTCGGCGTCGCGGCCGTCTTCAGGGAGGGGCTGGTGGGAGCAGAGGGCGCCAGCCTCCTCGGGGACTGCTTTATCCTGGTCGCTGCCGTCGCCGTCGGCGCCTACACCGTGTTCTCCATGCGCGTTCTGGAGCATCACTCTCCCCTCGCGGTCGCGACCTACCCGACGCTCTTCGCGGCCCCCCTGGTCCTCGTCCTCGCCACCCCCGACTTCGCCGGCCTCGACTGGCGGGCGGTGGACAGTGGGGCGTGGGCCGCCGTCGGGTTCTCGGCCGTCTTCGCAACCGCCTACGCGTTCGCCGCCTGGCAGAGGGGTATCAGATACATCGGCGCCAACAGGGTGCTCGTCTACCAGTACCTCATAACCCTCACGGGCGTGGCCTCGGGCATCATATTCTTCGGGGAGAGGCTCGGGGTAGACAAGATCCTCGGCGGGGCCGTGATCCTCCTCGGCGTGTACCTCGCCAGGCGCCCTTAGGGCAAGGAGGAGGCGCGAGACGCGCTCGTATAGAATGGCTGTCCTCGTAGGCGTCTGAACGAGAGGAGCTGGCGTGGCCCATCCCTGGCACGACATCCCGACGGGAGAAAAGGCCCCCGAGGAGTTCAACGCCCTGATCGAGATCCCCAAGGGTTCGAAGGTCAAGTACGAGCTGGACAAGGACACCGGTCTTCTGATGGTGGACCGCATCCTCTACTCGTCCGTGATCTACCCCGCAAACTACGGCTTTATCCCGCGCACCCTCGGCGACGACGACGACCCGCTCGACCTGCTGGTCGTGATGCAGGAGGTCGTCGAGCCCCTGGCCATCATGCGGGTGCGCCCGATCGGGATGATGCACATGGTGGACGAGGGACAGGACGACGAGAAGATCATCTGCGTCCACCTCGACGACCCCGAGTACAGGGACTTCGAGCACTACGACGAGCTCCCCCCGCACCGGATCGAGGAACTGCAGCGCTTTTTCCTCGACTACAAGGTGCTCGAGGGCAAGGAGGTCGACGTGGGAGACTTCGAAGGCCCGGAGGAGGCCAGGGACACCGTCAGGGACGCGATGGACCTCTACGCAAAGCATTTCGAGGCGACGGGGAAGGAGTGACGGGATGTCAGACCTCGCGAGCAAGCACTGCGTGCCGTGCAGGGGCAACGTACCCGCGCTCGCAGGAGAGGAACTAACTGGGCTCTCTCGCCAGGTGCCCGAGTGGGAGGTTGTCGAGGGCCATCACCTCGCGAGGGAGTTCGGCTTCGGGAACTTCCGGGAGGCCCTGGACTTCGTGAACCTGGTCGGTGAGCTCGCGGAGGAGCAGGGCCACCACCCCGATATCGAGCTCGGCTGGGGACGCGCCGCTCTCACCATCTTCACCCACAAGATAGACGGCCTCACGCAGAGCGACTTCATCCTCGCGGCGAAGGTAAACCGTCTCTACGCCTAGCCCCGAAGGCCTGATGGCCCCTCTCTCGTAAAGGTCCGCCTTTTCCGGTTAGGACCCTAGAACTCGAAGATGATGCGGGCTTTCTTGTTGCGTCGCCGGCGACGCAGCAGCAGCCACAGAAGGAGCACGGTTCCCACGACCACGAGCCCAGTGCCGGAGGTCAGGAACGCGACCAGGCTGCTCTGGGTGGTGGCCGCCGCCGGACGCTGCTGGATCTCCTCCGGAGTCGCCGTGCCCTCGATGATCTCCTTGAAGTTCCGCAGGTCCTGCTCGAGCATGATCTGGGGGTTCGCGACGAGCCTCGAGGCGACGTCGCCAGCCCGTCCGCCGGGCGCGTCCCAGTAGTTCATCTGGACCTCGATGCGGGTGCGGTTGGGGGTAACCTCCCTGAACCTTACCTGACCCGAGGTCTGGACCTCGCCGTTCTCGGTGTTCCAACCGATGGCCTCGTCCTTTTCGTCCTGCGTGGTCTTGGCGTCGAACTCCAGGCTGGTGCCAAGCGGTCCCTTGACCCTCCAGCGCGTCGTGTCCGGACCCGTCGCGCGTACCTCCTCGACGTTTGCCATGAACCGGGGCAGGTTTTCGAGGGTCTGCCAGTATCCGTAGGCTTCCTGGACCGGCGCCTCGACCTCTATGCTTCCTTCGACCCGCTGCGGCATCCGTACCTCCGTATCGCTCCGTATGGCCGGCCTTCTTACCCCGCCCACAGTAAGCCGAAACAGGCCCTCGCGGGCGCGGCGGAGCCCATACGATGACTTCGAAGCCCGTCGGGTTCGGGAGTAGGGAGGCGCTCGCCGAAAGGCTCGCTTCGGGTGTAGGGAGTCGGGTATTGCTTTTCCCCGACTCCCCATATATCGGTGGTTTCGTTTGAAGCTCAAGACACAGTTGCAACCACCAATAAACTCCCTATCATCCGTCTCCCGAACGCGTAGGAGGTCCGAAACCGCC
Source organism: uncultured Rubrobacteraceae bacterium (assembly GCA_963800975.1). Classification (GTDB taxonomy): domain Bacteria; phylum Actinomycetota; class Rubrobacteria; order Rubrobacterales; family Rubrobacteraceae; genus JALYGY01. The sequence continues at coordinate 237,306 of CAWDDB010000014.1, forward strand.
ACTGAGATCCGCAACCTCCGCGCCGGGCGCTGGAACGAACTCGTAGAACACGGGTTCCTCGAAGCCCTGCTCGGAGAACGCCGCCGCGACCTCGCGCTCGAGGCCGCGGGAATCCGGGGTCTTCACGAGGGCTATGGCGCTGCCGCCGAAGCCAGCGCCGGTCAGCCTGGCGCCGGGCGCGCCTGACTCCAGGGCCAGCTCGACGAAGGCGTCGAGCTCGCGCGTGGAGATCTCGAAGTCGTCGCGCATCGAGGCGTGGGAGGCATACATCAAGCGCCCCAGCTCGTCGTAGTTCCCCGCCCTCAGAGCTCGCGCGGCCTCTAGCACCCGCGCGTTCTCCGTCACGATGTGCCTTGCTCGTCTGAGCTCCTCGCCAGAGAGGCGGCCGAGGTCCGCCTCGACCGCGTCCCGCAGTTGCTCCACGCCGAGGGCCTCGGCGGCCCTCTCGCACGCGGCTCGCCTGTCGTTGTACCCGGTGTCGGCGAGACCCCTCTCGACCCTGGTGTCGCAGACAAGCAGCGTCAGGCCGGTCGGTTCGAGATCCAATGGCACGCTCTCCGCCTCGAGGGATCGGCAGTCCACGAGCAGGGCCGAACCTTCCTCGCACAGAAGCGAGGCGTACTGGTCCATGATGCCGCTCTGAACCCCGACAAACTCGTTCTCGGCCCTCTGGCAGAGCAGCGCCAGGTCTTTCCTCTCCATCCCGTACCCGAAGAGGACGTCGAGGGCGAGGGCGGTCGCCGACTCTATGGCGGCCGAGGATGAGAGCCCCGACGCCAGGGGGACGTCACCGGAGAAGGCTGCCTGGAAGGTTCCCACCTCACGCCCAGCCTCCTCTAGGGCCCACGCCACCCCGCGCGGGTAGTCGGCCCAGGAAGAGTCTTTGCCGGAGCCCAGCGGGCGCACCTCGTCGAAGTTCGTCGAGAAGAGACCGCCGCCGCCACGGCCTACCGCGACCGCCACCCTGCGGCCGACGGCGCAGGGCAGGACGAAGCCGCCGTTGTAGTCCGTGTGCTCGCCGATGATGTTGACGCGCCCGGGGGCGCTCCCCACGAGCTCGGGATCTCCCCCGAAGCGCTCCGCGTAGGCCCTCGCGGCCCTCTTTTCTATCTCGCGCAATCCGCGCTCCTCAGCCGTACCCGTCGGGGTGTGCCTGCATCCACTCCCAGGCGTCGGAGATCATGGCCTCGAGCTCTGGCTTCTCAGGCTCCCAGCCGAGCTCGGCCCGGATCCCGTCGCTCGAGGCGACGAGCACAGCCGGGTCGCCGGCGCGCCTCGGCGCATCGACGGCTTCGATCGGCCGCTCGGTTACCTCTCGGGCGGCTTCCACGACTTCGCGCACGGAGAAACCCGCGCCGTTGCCCAGGTTGTAGACGCGGTGCTCACCCGGTCTGGCGCCCTCGAGAGCCAGCAGGTGAGCGCGGCCGAGATCCTCGACGTGGACGTAGTCGCGCACGGCCGTCCCGTCGCGCGTGGTGTAGTCCGTGCCGAACACCTTGACCGGTTCGTCCTCCGATAACGCCGCCCCGAGAACCAGCGGTATTAGGTGCGTCTCGGGGTGGTGATCCTCACCGAAGCGGCCGCTCGCTCCGGCGACGTTGAAGTAGCGGAGGCTCGTGGCCATAAGGCCGCGGGCCGCGGCGACGGCCCCGATAACGCGGTCCACCGCGAGCTTAGAGGCGCCGTAGGGGTTGGTCGGGAACTCGGGCGAGGCCTCGGGTATGGGCACCTCCTCGGGCTGGCCGTAGACGGCCGCGGTCGAGGAGAAGACCAGGCGCGGCACGCCCGCGTCGCGCATCGCCTCGAGGAGGTTGAGGGTGCCGCAAACGTTGTTGCGGAAGTAGCGTTCCGGCTGCTCGACGGACTCTCCGACGAGCGAGAGCGCCGCGAAGTGGAGCACCCCGTCGAAGCCCTCGGAGAGTACTTCCCGCGCAGCCCCTTCGAGGAGGTCTCCCCGCACGAACCCGCACCCCTGCGGAACGGCCATCTCGTGCCCGGTAGAGAGGTTGTCCAGCACCACCGTCTCGTGGCCCGCCTCGAGGAGCTGACTGGCCACCACGCTCCCGACGTACCCTGCCCCGCCGGTCACGAGGAGCTTCAAGAGCCGGCGCCTTCCACGGCCTCCCTGAGCTTCCCGGCGGTCTGCTCGGGCAGGGCGTCCATCACGTAGGCCCCCGCGCCCGTCTCGCTGCCGGCCAGGTACTTGAGCTTGTCCGCGGTGCGGTTGGGCGGGTAGAACTCGATGTGGAAGTGCGCCACGCCCCCGTAATCTCCGTCGTCCGTCGGAGCCTGGTGCATGACCATCATGTAGGGCAGCGAGAAGCCAAAGAGCCGGTCGTAGCCGACCAGCAGCCGCTTGAGCACGCCCGCGAGGTCGAGCCTCTCGTCACCGCTGAGGTCGTCTATGGAAGGGGAGCACCGGTTCGCGTACACGTGGGCTTCGTAGGGGAAGCGGGCGTAGAAAGGAACGAAGGCGGCGAACTGGTCTCCCGCCGCGACGACGCGCCTCCCGTCGTCCAGCTCCTCCGAGAGCAGGTCGCAGTGCAGGCAGCGGCCCTCGGTCTGCGAGCGATACCGCGCGGCCGACTCGAGCTCCTTCTTCGGGCGGGGCGGGACAAAGGGATAGCCGTAGATCTGGCCGTGCGGGTGGTGCAACGTGACCCCGATGGCCTCGCCCTTGTTCTCGAAGATAAAGACGTACCTGACGAAGTCAAGCGAGCCGAGCTCCGTGTAGCGGTCGGCCCACACCTCGATGAGGTTCCGGATCCGCCTGGTGCTCATCCCCGCCAGCGTGGCGTCGTGGTCGTCGGAGTAGAGGACCACCTCGCAGATGCCGCGCCCCGGGGCCGTGGGCGTGAGCGGGGTTCCCCTCTCCTCCAGCTCTGGGGCATCGGGCGCGAAGGACGGGAACCTGTTCTCGAACACCACGATATCGTAGGACTCGCGGGGCACCTCGGTCGGGATGCCGCCTGGCTGCGTGGGGTCCAGCGGACAGTACTCTGCCGGCGGCAAGAACGTGCGGTCCTGGCGGTGGGAGGCGTAGGCCACCCACTCCCCGAGCGTCGGGTCCCAACGCAGCTCGTTCAATCCTCGTCTTCCGCTTCGCCCTCTTCCTCGAAGTCGTAGAAGATTATGTACCTGCCGTCTTCTTTGGTCTCCCGCTCTTTCTTCAACGAGCACCTCCGTCACCGCCGCGAGCTCTCGGCTGCCCCCACTGGGGCCATTATCTCAGGATTCGTGCTGGTTCTTGCGGGATTCCCAGGTGCGGCCTGCGGCTAGCTCACCGGGAACGCAGCCAGACCTGCATCGCCCCGGGTTCGCGGTTGGCCCACAGGCAGTAAGGCAGGGCCGTCAGGGTCGCGTCGCTGGCGCGACGGTCTTCGGGGTCTCGCCTCTGCGCGGTAGAGGCGACCCTTCCAGGATCCGTCCGGCGCGGCCACCTCGGCACGGGCGCTCAAGACCACCGCCCCGCCTAGCAGGTCCCGGCGGAAACTGCTGGAGAACGCGGCGTCGGCTGGCAGAACGAGATCGCGCAGCTCGACCCCACGGTTATCTACCTGCTCGACGCAGTAGAGGAGTGGCCCGCGCATGATGGCAACCCGGCCCGCGTTCTCCGCCACGTAGGGGTGGCTCTCGACGAGGTAGACGGGCATAGGCAGGCTCAAGCGCACGACGTCGCCCGCTCGCCACTCGCGGTGGATCTCGACGTAGGAGCCGGGGGAAGCGGGGGTGTCGATGCGCTCCCCGTTGACCTCGATCTCCGGTTCCTCCGCGCACCAGCCCGGGACCCGCAGCATCAGGCCAAAATCGCCCTCGCCCTTGACCCGGATCTCGACGTCTCCGTCCCACGGGTAGCGGGTGCGCTGCTCGACTCGCACCACACCGGTCTCTCCGAGACCGATATCGGCCTCCCCTTCCGCGTACAGGTGCACCCAGATACGTCCGTCGGAGACGCCGTAGAGGTAGCCAGGCAGCGAGGCCAGGAGCCTGGCGACGTTGGGCGGGCAACAGGCGCAGCCGAACCAGGGCTGGCGCCGATGTTGCCCGTCGTCGGCTAGAGGGTTCTGATAGAAGTAGCTCTGCCCATCGCGCGAGATACCCGGGAGGACGGCATTGTACAGGGTGGTCTCGATCAGGTCCGCGTATCGGGCCTCGCCCTCCAGCATCAGCATGCGCCAGTTCCACATGACGCTGCCTATGGCGGCGCAAGTCTCCGTGTAGGCGCGCGAGTTGGGCAGCTCGAAGTCTTCGCCGAAGGCCTCTCCCTCGTAACGCGACCCCAGGCCGCCGCTAACGTACATCCGCCGGGTAGTCATGTTGGTCCACAGGCGGCCCAGCGCATCGAGCAGCGCCTTCTCCCCCGTCTCCGCGTAAACGTCGGTCGCCCCGGAGTAGAGGTAAAGCGCCCTCACGGCGTGTCCCACGACCTCATCCTGCTCGCGCAGGGGCCTGTGGTCCTGGCTGTACGACGGGTCGTGCTCTCCGTATGGCCTGCCGAGGAGCCCGTGCCCGCGAGCATCGACGAAGAATCGTGCCTGCCGCAGGTAGCGGCGGTTCCCCGTGACCCGGGAGAGCTCGACGAGGGCCATCTCGATCTCCTCGTGCCCGCAGACCGCCTCGCGCTTGCCCTCGCTCTCGGGACCGAAGGTGTCACAGATGTGGTCGGCGAAGCGCACGGCAACGTCGAGGAGTCGCTCCGAGCCGGTGGCGTGGAAGTGGGCCACGGCCGCCTGAAAAAGGTGCCCGGCACAGTACATCTCGTGCAGGTCGAAGTTTGTCCAGCGTTCGCCTGCGCGCTCGAAGGTGAAGTACGTGTTCAGGTAGCCGTCGGGTTCCTGGGCGTCCTCGATCTCGGTTATGGCCGCGTCCGCCATCCGCGCGAGCTCCTCGTCCGGATCGGTGGCGAGCGACCAGGCCGCGGCCTCGAGCCACTTGTACACGTCCGAGTCGTTGAAATAGATGCCCTCGAAGCGTCCCTCCATCTTGCCGGACGCCTTGCGGAAGTTGTCCAGGCGGCCGGTCTCTTCGAGGTGCCGGTACTGGGAGGGCAGGGTCTCGTCGCGGTTCACGCGCCGCCGCGGCTCCCACAGCTCATCCGAGAGACGGACGTCGGTCAGCGGCAGGGGTCCAAGCCGGGCGTGCGGGCTCCGAGAGGTGTCCACGACCACGGGCGGACGTTGCGTCGAATCGAGCATCTCTCTCCTTGTCTCGACGGTGTCGCGCCGTCACGCCTCGACGGCGCCGCTCACCATTCCGGCGATATAGTAGCGTCGCAGGGCCACGTAGGCAGGCATCGACCAGGCGGGGCGAAGCAGCGTCGTCCCGCGGCAGTGAAAGTTCGTACAAGCGCCCGGTACCGCGTCAGGCGGTGAGATCCAAGTTGAGGACGGTGACCGAGCAGGCGGGGAAGGCATGCTCGAGAACCGAACCTTCGACGTCGATGGATCTCTGGGTAACGCCGACCCGTTCCTCTCCGAAGTCGTTGGTGGAGGCGAGATCTTCTCCTGTCACCTCGTACACGGCGGCGCTGCCTTCGAACACCGCGTCGGTTAGTTGGATGGTGGTTCGCACCGCGTATTCGGGGTCCCTGTTGACCACGACGAGGGTCAGGCCGCGTCCAGAGACGTCCCGGGTGGCCGAGACGTCCAGCACGTCGAAGGGCCCCAGGTCCGCGACGCGGTGCGGCCAGGAGGAAACCTCGCCTTCGAGGGCGTGCGTGTCGCACTCGACGTGGGCATCCAGGACCACCTCCCGCATGTGCTCTGCGCAGAGCCTCAAAGGGTGGTAGATGGTCTGCAGGAACAGGCCGTCTTCGCTCGTGAATACTGGGGCGATGACGTTCACCATCTGGGCCAGGTTGGCGATCTTTACGGTCTCGCAGTTGCGCGCGAACACGTTGAGGTAGGTGGCGACGGCGAGAGCATCGGAGAGGGTGTAGCGCTCTTCGAGATTAGTCTGCGCGGCGCGCGCCCGAAACCACACGTTCCACTCGTCGTAGGCTACGTGGATGGGGTGCTCGATGCGCTGCTCGTAGCGGGCGCGCTCGATCGTGGCCCGCACGGTGCGAAGCGCCCGGTCGGCGGCGTGCGGGGCGAGCACATTGGACCAGTAATCGTCGCTGCCGGTGTAGATGTGGACGCTGTGGTAGTCCACGAAGGGCGCGAGGCCCTCGACAACGACGCGGTCCCAATCCGTCACGCCGCTCAGGCCGCAGCCCACGAGCTCTATCGACGGGTCGGTCCAGCGCATCACCTTGGCAAACTCGCGGGCCTTCTTGACGTACTCCTCGGCCGAGAGGGCCCCGATCTGCCACTCCCCGTACATCTCGTTGCCGAGGCCCCAGTACCTGACCCGGAAAGGCTCCTCGTGCCCGTTCTGGCGCCTGAGGTTGGCCCAGTACGTGTCCCCCGTGCCGTTGCAGTACTCGACCCAGGCCTGCGCCTCGTCCATCGTGCCCGTGCCCATGTTCACGCAGATGTAAGGCTCGACGTCCAGTGCGCGGCAGTAATCGATGAACTCGTGCGTGCCGAAGCGGTTGGACTCCTCGCTGAACCAGGCGAGCTCCGTTTTGCGCGGGCGCTCCTCGCGCGGCCCGACGCCGTCCGTCCAGTGGTAACCGCTCACGAAGTTGCCGCCGGGCCAGCGCAGGATCGGCATCCGCAGGTTCTCGAGCGCCTCCAGGACGTCGCGGCGGAAGCCCCGCTCGTCGCTCAGGGGGGATCCCTCGTCGAAGATGCCACCGTAAATGCAGCGGCCCAGGTGCTCGATAAAGCCGCCAAAGACGCGACGGTCCAGCTCGCCGACGGTGCGATCGGGGTCCACCTTGATCTTCGCCAACCCTGCCCCCTTATTCGTTAGAAGTCTCGTTCGCGCCCGACCACCCGCAGGAACGCCGGCGCACCAGGCGCACGGGCAAGAGCACGGGCTTCTTGCCCTCGGCTCGGCCCGCGATCACGTCGAGCAGTAGGCGCACGGCGGTCTCCCCCGTCTCGTAGAACGGCACGTGGACCGTCGTCAATGGCGGGATGGTGTGCGCCGCCATCGGTATGTCGTCGCAGCCGACCACGGCGCAATCCTGCGGCACGCCGAGCCCGCGATCGCCGAGCGCGCTAAGGACGCCGAGCGCCATCACGTCGGTCTGGGCAAAAATGGCCGTCACGTCCGGTGCTCGGTCGAGCAACCGGAGCGTGCCCTCGTAGGCCCCGTCCGCCGTCCAGGCCCCGCTCTCCACGAGCGCCGGGTCGAATGGCTGGCCAGCCTCTGCGAGAGCCTGGCGGTAGCCTTCGAGCCGCAGCCCCGTTACCTGCCGGCGCTCGGTCCCGACGATGGTGGCGACGCGGTGGTGGCCGAGCGAGATCAGGTGTCGCGTTGCGAGCAGGCCGGTCCTGGTATGGTCCGAGCCCACCAGCGGGATGCCGCCGCCAGGAACGCGGTGGATGCTGACGGCGGGCGTAGGGCCACGCAGCATCTCTCCGACCTTCGCGTCGTGTTCCAACGGGGGGGCTGCGGTCAGGATCCCGTCAACCCGGCGTTCGAGCAACATCCTGAGGTAGCGGCGGGCGTCCGAGCCCTCGCCGTCCACGGTCCCGATCAGGACGCCGTGGCCCCTGCTGCGCGCCTCGCGCTCGGCCCCGACCACGAAGCGGGCCAGCTCCCCGTCGCTCAGATCGCTGGCGATGACCCCGATCGTACAGGTGGTCCGGGTGACCAGGCTGCGGGCCAGCGTGTTGGGCACGTAGTCGAGGGCACGGGCGGCCTCGAGGATACGCTCCCTGGTCTCCGCTGAGACCGTGCCGCGTCCGTTCAGGACCTTGCCTGCGGTCTGGAAGCTAACCCCCGCCTCGGATGCCACGTCTCGCAGCGATGCGCGCGTCAGGGGCGGCTACCCCTTCAGGCCAGTGTTCGCGATGCCCTGCACGATCTGGCGCTGGAACATCAGGAACACGATCAGCAGCGGCAGGCCGCCAAGCACGGCCGAGGCCATGATGTCCGCGTAGCGTACGCCGTAGGAGCTCTGCACCGTGGCCAGGCCAACGGGGATCGTCATCATGTCGGTGTTGGTGATGATGATGAAGGGCCAGAGGAAGTTGTTCCACGAGAGCACGAACGTGAAGATCGCGACCGCCGCTATGGCAGGCCGCGACAGCGGCATCCAGACCTGCCAGTAGACCCTGAAGCGGCTGGCTCCGTCCACGCGAGCGGCGTCCTCGAGCTCGTGCGGGATGCCGTCGAAGAACTGCTTGAAGATAAACACGGCCAGCGGCGAGGCGAGCTGGGGCAGGATTATGCCCTGATAGGTGTCTACGAACCCGAGAGCGTCCATCTCCGTGAAGAGCGGCACGATCAGGATCTGGAACGGCACCATTAGGCCAGCGAGGATAATGATGAAGACCGCCGTCCGGCCCCGGAACGGTACCCGCGAGAGACCGAAGGCGGCCAGGCTCGCCAGCAGCACGACCGCCACCGTGATTATCGAGGACGTGAGGAAGCTGTTGAAGTACCAGCGCAGGAGGTTCCCGGCCGCCAGCACCTCCCCGAACGACTCCGCGGTGAACCCGCTCGGAGGTATCCAGGTGACCGGGACGGTGGTGGTGTCGGCCTCGGTCTTCAGCGCCGTGTCCAGCGCCCACGCCAGAGGGATGAGCCAGATGATCGCCGCAACGGCCAGGACCCCGAATGCCAGCCAGTTCGTAGCCTTGCGGCGGGTTTGGCCCTTGCCGCCGGCGGTGGTCTCCTGGATCTCACCTGGCGTCCTGGCGGTCGTGACGGCCATCAGGCCTCCCTCCTTCGGCGGTTGACTATCACGAACTGCGTGACGCTGACCACCAGCACGATCACGAAGAACACGTAGGAGATGGCTGCGGCGAACCCGACGCGATAAGTGGTGAAGCCAGTCTCGTAGATGTACATGATGACGGACCGGGTCGCGTCGTAGTTCAGGCCTCCCTGGGTGTACATAATGTAGATCTGGTCGAAGACGTTGAGCGAGTTGAGTACCTGCAACACGACGACCAGGAACGTCGTGCGCGCCAGGAGCGGGATGGTTATGAAGCGCGTCTGCGCCCAGGAGCCGGCCCCGTCGAGCGCCGCCGCCTCGTAGAGCTCCAGCGGTATCTCCTGCAGCCCCGCGAGGTAGAGCACGAAATTAAACCCGATGGTCCACCACACGGTGGCGATGACGACCGAGAGCATGGCGACGCTCTCGTCGGGGAGCCACGCCACCTCGGGCAGCCCGAGCGCCGTCAGATAACCGTTGATGAGACCGAAACCGGGCTGGTAGAGCCAGATCCAGATCAGGGCCACCACGGAGACGGGCAACACGTAGGGCGCGAAGAACGCCAGCCTGAAGAACCACCGCGCCGGGATGGCCCTGTTGGCGAGCAACGCCAGGACCAGCGCGAGCACGACCAGCGGTGGCACGCTCAGCAACGTGAACAGAAACGTGTGCCAGAGCGAAGACCAGAAATTCGGGTCGCTGAAGAGCTCCCGGTAGTTGGAGAGCCCCAGAAACTCCGCAGCCCCGGTCCTCACCAGGCTCCAGTTGAAGAAGCTCATCCTTAGCCCCAAAAGGACCGGAAAGATGAGGAAGAGTACGTATACCACGAGAAACGGGAGAACGAACAGGTAGCCAGCGAGATCCGTTCTTCCACGCGAAGTCTTCTTGCCTCTTGCCTGCGAGGCCTGCGCTCCCGCCGCCATCCCGTACCTCCCCGCTAGCTCCGCTTCCCTGTCGTCCCTAGAAAGGCTCAGGCGTGTCCACCAGACCCTGCATCGAGGCCCGTATGTTGTCCACCGCCTCCTTCGGTTTCAGTCCCCCGGCCATCGCCTGCTGCAGCGGAATGGCTGCCTCCGTCTCCAACGTGGACCCGGAGCCGCTGAACCACGCGTCGGGGTCGAGCACAACGTCGTCGGCGACCCCGGCGTAGTTGGACTGGGGCTGGAGATCTCTGTACTCCTGGCTCTCGGCGACCGGAAGGTACGCCGGGATGTGCCCGCCCTCGGCCCAGATCAAGCTGTTCTTCATCATGGAGCTGATGAAGGTGAGGGCCCCGTCCATGGCCTGCGGGTCGTCCGACACCCCTTTAGGGATGACGAACGTGTGCCGGTCGGCCTGGACTTTGTTGCCGAAGATGTTGGGGAACGGGACCATGCTGAAGGGCATCCCCGCGTCCACGAAGGTGGTTACCTCCCACTCGCCGTTCCAGTGGAACCCGGCGTTGCCGCTCTGGAATTGGGCCACCGCGGCCGGGTAGTCCTGGATGGCCGAGGTGAGCTCCTCACCCAGCGTGATCTCCACCAGGTACTCCACGGCCCTCTCCGCCTTCTCCTGATCCAGCACCACCTCGCGGCCGTCGGGCGATAGTACCTCGCCACCCTGCTGACCGTACAGCGTGTAGAACAGCCGCCACGGAACAGCCCCATCCGCCGGCGCGAAGGAGACGCCCTGCTCCCCGGTAACCTCCTTGGCCTTCTTGAAGGCGTCGATGACCGCATCGGGGCCTTCGAGCGTCACGAGCTCGCCGCTCGCGTCGAGCAGACCGGCCTCTTTTGCGATCTCCGTGTTGTAGAACATCACCTGGGGGTGGGTGTCTATCGGGATCGCATAGATCTCGCCACCGAACTTAGCGCTGTCGAATACCTCGGGAAGGAATTTGTCTGGGCCGATGCCGTATTCGATGAGCATCCCGGGATCCAACGGCTCCAGCAAACCCGCCGGCGCGTACGCCCCGAGCCTAGTCTGGTGCATGATGGCGACCTCAGGCGGCCGCCCACCGACGGCGGACATCGATAGCTTCGTGTAGTAAGGCGGGCCCCAGGAGAGCGTGGTGGCCTCGAGATCCACATCGGGGTTGCTGTCCACGAAGTTGCTCATCATGTCCGCAAGCCGCGCCCCGTCGCCACCACCGAACAGGTTCCAGAAGTGGATCACCCGGTTCGACCCACCCAGCGGCGCGCCTCCGGAGCAACCCGCTAGCGATAGTCCACCGACGGCAGCCGCGGCCCCGTACAGGAAATGCCGCCGGCTGATGCGCCGGGCACCCCGACGTCCGACGCCCCCGAACCCCTGGGACATGCCCCTTACCCCTTTCTGGCGAACGTTCGCCTACCCTGGGGGGCATGGTACCACCCGCCACCGCGAACGCGCAACGCCGAGGCGCTACCGTCCGGCGCCAGCCGCCACGGCTTCAAGCTATTGGCTTCTCGCTCGACGTGATCTCGCGCAGGCGTTCGATATCGGCTTTTGGCTTGCGGTCGAAGGTAAGGAGGCCGTTGACCTCCTGCTCGACGTCGGTGAGCTGCGTGTAGCAGAAGCCCTGCACCGGCTCGCTCTGCAGCAGGGCCGTGATCGTGGCCCCGTAGCGCGTGAGGAACTCTTCCGCGTCGGCGACGGTGCTGTAGCCCCACCCTCCTCCTTCGCCGGAGAAGGCGATGCCGCCGAACTCGGAGACCAGGATCGGCTCGCCGCCGTGGGCGTGGCCCGGGGCGTAGATCGGCTTGTTCGACGGTTGGGCCGAGACGCTGGACTCGCGGGTGGCGTAGCGACGCGCGAGTCCGTCCGGGTCGCCGTAATCGTGGATGGTGCACAGGTCCGTCGTGGCGTGCTCCCAGCCGTCGTTGGAGACGACGAGCCGCGAGCGGTCCAGGGACTTCGTGAGGTGGTAGAGGGCCAGCAGGTGTTCGACCTGAGCAGGGTCGGCGGCGAGCTCCGAGACGCCCCAGCTCTCGTTCATCGGTACCCAGGCAACGATGCACGGGTGGTTGTGGTCGCGCCGCACGGCCTCCTGCCACTCGCCCGTTATTCGCCTGACGTAGTCGGGCGAGTAGGAGTAGGCGTTCGCCATCTCGCCCCAGACCAGGAACCCCAGGGTGTCGGCCCAGTAGAGCCAACGGGGGTCCTCCACCTTCTGGTGCTTGCGCGCCCCGTTAAAGCCAAGGTCTTTGGCCAGCTGTATATCCCGCTTGAGATCCTCGTCCGTGGGAGCCGTCAGGAGCCCCCCGGGGAAGTAGCCCTGGTCCAGGACGAGCCGCTGGTAGTAGGGACGGTTGTTCAGAAAGACGCGGCCGTCCCTGGCTTCGATCTTGCGCATCCCGAAGTAGGAATCCACCGCGTCGAGCACGCCGCCGTCGGGGCCGAGCAGCTCGAGGCGCAGCTCGTAGAGGTCAGGGTGCTCGGGCGACCACAGGGCCGCCCTCGGCCACTCGCCCACGTGCTGCGTCTCGGGTGCTAGCCCACGAGCCAGGAGCGGCAGGCTCCTCTCGACGATCGGGGCCCGCAACCTTGCGTGATCGTCGAGCACCGGCGTCCCATCGAACGAGACCGTGAAACGCAGCGAGAGCCCGGGCTCGTACCCTTCGATCGCAACCTCAACGTCCACCCGCCCCTCGTCCACGTCGGGCGTCATGCGCAGGGAGCCAACGCGCGTGGCGCCCAAGGTCTCGAGCCACACGGTCTGCCAGATCCCGGTGGTCCTGGTGTAGAAGATCCCCTCGGACCTCTCCTTCCAGTACTGCTTGCCCCTCGGGATGGTCGTGTCCCGCGAAGGATCTTCGGCCCGCACGACGAGCACGTTGTCGCTCCGCACCACCGCCGACGTCACGTCGGCCGAGAACGGCGTGTGGCCACCCTCGTGCGAGGCCACCTGTGTGCCGTTGACCCAGACCACGGCGCGGTAATCCACCGCCCCGAAGTGCAGCAGGAGCCGTTCCTCGCCCTCGTCCGGCGGGGCGTCGAACGTGCGGGCGTACCAGACCACGTCGTGGAACGAGGTGTCCCCGATGCCGGAGAGCTCGGACTGGTAGCAGAAAGGAACGGTGATGGTCCGGTCGAAAGGCGAGCTCTCAGAGCGCAGGTCCTGCGGCGAGACGAGTTGCCAGCCCTGCACGAGGCCTGCGTCCTCGTCGTCGAAGGCGAAGGCCCACTCCCCGTTCAGGTTCGTCCAGTCCGGACGCCGGAACTGGGGTCGCGGGTACTCCGGACGCGGCGCGGCGCTCACGAGGGCTACACCCTCACCGTTTTGGCGCGCGGACGAGGGTCGAGCCGCTCTCGAGCGGGGCCGTGTTGCCGTGGACGGGAGCGGAGGACTGAGTGGGCGCGGCCCAGCGCGTGGCGTTGACGATGACCCTTTGCACCTCCGGGTTGTGGTAGGTCGGCAGTGACTCGTGGCCTGGCCTGAAGTAGAAGATCCTGCCCCGTCCCCGCCTGTAGCACAGGCCGCTGCGGAAGACCTCTCCCCCACCGAACCAGCTGACGAAGACCAGCTCCTCCGGGGGCGGAACGTCGAAGGGTTCCCCGTACATCTCCTCCTCGAGCTCGATGTACTCGCCCAGCCCTTCGGCTATGGGATGACCGGGCGCGACCACCCACAGCCGCTCGCGGTCGTCGTGGCGCCACTTGAGATCACCGCTCGTGCCCATGAGTCCCTTGAAGAGCTTCGAGTAGTGCGCCGAATGCAGGGCGACGAGCCCCATGCCCTCGAGGACCCGCCGGTGAGCCCTACCTACCACCTCGTCCAAGACCTCGCCGTGCGCCTGATGTCCCCACCACAGGAGCACGTCCGTCTCGGCCAGTACCTCTTCGGTAAGCCCGTGATCCGGCTCGTCCAGCGTGGCGCAGCGGACCTCGAGCCCGGCGCTCCGCAGGGCTTCCGAGATCGCGCCGTGGATGCCGCCGGGGTAGATCCGGGCGACCTCCTCGTCGCTCCTTTCGTGCCGGTACTCGTTCCAGACCGTAACGCGCGGACCGTTCATCTCGCTCCTCCCGTGCGCCGGCACGACGGCCGTTCGCGCCACACATTTTGCTATCCTGCAATCGTAGCAGGGGTCCGGATACGGGGCACGCGATGGGCATTCTCGACAGCAGGTTCTACCGGTGGCTGGAGACCTTCAGCAACCTGCTCTTTCTGAACCTGCTGTGGCTGCTGGCCTGCCTACCCATCGTCACCATCTACCCCTCTACGGCCGCCATGTTCGGCGTGATCAGGGACCGGGTGAGGGGAAAGGAAGGGAGAATCTGGCCGACGTTTGCGGCCCGGTTCAAGGAGAACTTCAAGCAGAGCCTCGGGATAGGCGTCGTGTGGACCTTTCTCGGCGTCGTGTTGCTCGTGGACCTGTACCTGGTCACGCAGGTTCCCCCCGTGCCGAAGATCGTCCTCGGCTCCCTGCTCTCTCTGCTCGGCCTGCTTTACGTCTTCACCTCTGTCTACCTGTTCCCGGTGATGGTCCACTACGACGCAACCTGGAAGGTGGTCCTGAAGAACTCCCTGTTGCTCTCGATCGGGCAACTGTCGACGACGCTACTGTGCCTGCTGGTCGTCGCGCTGATGGCCACCATCCTCTTCATCGTACCGCTGACCCTGCTCATAGCCGGAAGCCTGACCGCGTACATCGTCTACTGGCTCTGCGACCGGGCCTTCCGGAGGGCGCAGTCGATCTCGAACAGAGACTAGAGGGAGTTTGGAATGTGGAATTATGAATTGGGTTTGAGAGCTTGTCGTCTTGCCTGGCAGGCGTCTTTGTACACAGGAAGACTGGCCTCACAATGCCTTGAGGCCGCACGAGTTGCGACTGCTCGGGGCGTCTTCGTACAATTAACCGGCGTTACCGAGGATGAGGGGGAAGTTACGTGAAGCTGGCACTGCGAGATCTGATGACCCCGGGTGAGACGCTGGCGGATCGGCTGGCGTGGCTGGAGCGCGCCGGGTTCGACGGCATCGAGCTGGAGGACAGGTCCCTTGACCTGCGGCCCGACGAACTGCGTGAGATCTTCGACGCCTCGCCGGTCGCCGCGGCGAACGTGCCCGGCAGCGGGGCGCTGCTCGACCCCGATCCCCGGGAACGCGCCGCGGCCAAGGATCTGACGCGCCGGCGCCTGGAGCTTGGCCGCGTGAGCTTGGCGCGGTTGGCGTCCTCGTCGTCCCGCAGTTTGGCCGGGATCCAAGGCTGCCGGATCTATCCCCTTACAAGACAGCCGTCGAGTTGGAGCGGGAACTGTTCGTACTGCAGCTCCAGGAACTCGCGCCAGCCGCCGCCGACGCGGGCGTGCCGATCTTTCTCGAGCCGCTCAACCGCTACGAGCAGCACCTCGTGAACCGCCTGGAGCAGGGGGTGGCGTTCGCCGAGCAGGTCGGGCAGGGGATCAAGATCATGGCCGACTTCTTCCACATGAGCATCGAAGAGGCCAGCATCGCCGCTAGTATCCGCGCGGCGGCTCCGCACATCGTCTACGTGCACGTCGCCGACAGCAACCGCCTGCAGCCCGGGCGAGGCCACCTGGATTTCCGCCCCGGCTTCGCCGCGCTAAAAGAGGCCGGCTACGACGGCTACCTCGGCATCGAGTGCCGGGTCGAAGGTCCCCACGAAGAGTCGCTGACCGAGGCCGCGGCGCTGTTGCGGGAGTTGTGGGACGCCGCGTAAGGAGGGTCACGGTCCAGCGCGGCCAACGTCTCGTAACCGGTACGCCGCTTCGCCAGCGACGCCATACCGTTGTTCCGCTAGGTGGGGCTTACCGGTTCACGCGGCGTGTTCCGGGCCTATTGCAGGCAGGTTGGCCCACCCGCGCCCAGAAGAACGTACCGAGCGCTGCACAGAGAGGTGAGGTCCCGGAAGGAGGTGGGGCGACTAGGCAATGCCAGCCGGGAGCCGGTGACGTGCCCAGAAGGCCGCAAGCGCATCGGCTGTGCCTCGCGTGTCCTGGAGTTGCATGAGGTGCGTCGTGCCGGGCAGGACGCACCCCTCGGCGTGCGGCAGCCACGCCAGCAGCAGCCGGTGCGTCTCGCCGAAGCGCGACCAGAGGGCGTCGCTCTCGCCGCCGAGCACGGACAGGGTCGGCTGGCTGATGCGCCGCGCTTCCGCCTCGCCGAAGCGCCAGCCCAGTTGCCCGGACACCTCGCGCTCGAACCAGGTCCCCGCGTCGGCCACCGCCTGGGCGAAGGCCCCCGGCAGCACACGGTCGAGCGTGGCGCGGTACCCTTGCCACCGTGCCCGCATAAACTCATCCACGACGACCGCCGCGCCCGCTTCCCTGTAGCTCTCTACGCCCCGCGCCAGGGACTCCCGATAACCCTGAGCACTCGCCCCAACCATCAGCCCCGGCTCCAGCAGGGCAAGCGAGTGGACCACGTCTGGGGTATCTAGCGCCAGCTGGAGGGCGACGTCGCCGCCGTATGAGTGCCCCACGACGTGCGCCCGTTCCACGCCCAAGTGGTGCAGCAAAGCCCGGCAGTCTGCGGCCTGCCGGGCGACACTGACCGGCTCGGAGGGGTGGCTGCTGCCCACATAGCCGCGGCGGTGGTAGAGGATGAGTTGGTACCGGCCCGCCACGCTGGGCTCGGCCAGGAGCGGCCGAAACGTGTCCGCGATGAACGCCCCGTGGATGAATACTACGGGCTCGCCTGTCCCAGAGACCTCGTACTCCAGCTCCGCCCCGTCAAGACTTGCCCTTTGCAAAGCTAGCTCCCTCTCGGCACACCAGCGGCATCAGGGGAGTGCTGCCGAAGCCTGTGCTCGGCCCTATTGTACCCGGGGCTACACCTTCGGCCGCCCAACCCGCGCCCGAGCGCCTACGGTACCCTACGAGAAGCGGACGCCGAGCTTGATCGAGCGCTCCGGGTGCTCGTCTATCTCGCGGTACGCCTCGACGCTTTCGTCGAAGGAGACCACGGGGGTTACGATGCCATCAGTTCCGAGGCGACCGGATTCGAGCCAGCCCAGCGCCACCTCGACCAGCCGCTCCAGCGTCCAGTGCGGTGCGTCACGCAGGGGCAGGCTCTCGACCCTCGCGGAGACGAGCTTCTGGCGGTTGACGTGGAACTCGTCGCCCAGCATCAGGCCAGAAGCCTCCCCGCCGTAGAACGAGATCATGCAGATAGTCCCACCGAAGCGCGTGGCACGGATCGCCTGGTGCAGGGCCCTCGTGTTCCCTGACACCTCGATCGCCACGTCGACCCCCCGCTGGCCGTACTGGGTCGGCACCTCGCGGTACCCGCCGAGCACGCGCTCGCCGGCCGGAGGCTCGACGTCTGGTTTGGCGGAGCCCGCGATGCGCCGGATAGCCATCCCGGCATCGCCGTCGTCGGCCAGCGGATCCAGGGCCACGTCCGCGCCTAGGGCCGTGGCGACCTCGCGCCTTGCCTCAATGGGGTCAAGAGCGATGACCATGTCCGCCCCGGCGAGCCGGGCCAGCTGCACGGCCATCAGCCCGATCGCGCCGAGGCCAAAGACCGCCACCTGGTCGCCGAGCCGGATCTCCGCGTCGCGTATCGCCAGCGCCATTACCGCCGGGTCCAGACACACCGCCGTCTCGGGGCTCATGCCCTCGGGCAGGGGATCCACCGCCATCTCGTCCACGGTGTGCGTCTCCCGAACCGGAAGGTGCCCGAACACACGATCTCCAACCCGGAAGCGCGTCGCCTCGGGACCAGCCTCCGAGACCACGCCGACGGCCATGTTGCCGAGGGGAAAGTTGCGAGGCCCCTCGAAGCCCGGACGCGGGATCACGGCCCCCCACTCGGGGTCGTACGGGCGGCTCGCCGAAGGCTCGTTGCGGTAGCCGACCATCTCCGTCCCGTGCTTCGGCGAGGCGAACTCCGTGCGGATGCGGATCTGCCTCAAGCCCAGCTCCGGCTCCTCGTACTCCCGCAGCACCGGCTTCCGTGGTTCCAGGGCTACCAGCTCACGCGGCACGACCATGCACCTCCCCGCCTCCACCCTCGGCGGTCGACCCACTGCAGCCCGCCGCCAGCGTCCAGTTTGTTTCTTGATCCACGACAAAGAGATACGCTATAGTTTGTCATAAGTGTGATTATAGGTGGTGTAAGTGGGGTTGTGAATGGCATAAGTGGGGTTGGCGGATGCAGCCATCGACCCGAACGCACCTTCGCGGAGGGACCTCGGCGCTCAATAGGAGATAGCGATGAGTAGACGACTCGGGTTCAGTCGGGGGCATTTTCTGCGCCTCTCCGCCATGTCAGTCGGCGGCGCGGTGCTGGCGGGGTGCAACCTCGAAGAGGGTGGCGGGCCACCCGGCTCGGGGCAGGGTAGCGGAGGCGAGGACGTTGACCTCGGTGAGATCCAGGCGTCGGGACAGATCCAGGAACTGGAGAAGCTGGCGGAGGACTGGAAGCCCTACGACGGCGAGCCTGTGGAGATCTCGGTCTGGATGTACACCCCCGACGAGGCGTCCTTGAACGCATACAAGAAGGCGTTCGAGAAGAAGTATTCAAACATCAAGCTCAAGTACGTCATCTACCCCGAAGAAAGCTACGTAACCAAGATCAACGTCGCGCTGCAGGCGCACAACCCGCCGGACGTGGCGATAGTAGAGGAGAAGGCGTGGATGAAGGCGGGTTTGGTCGCCGACCTCACCCCATTCTACGACGCCTGGGGTATCCGCGTTGGGGACTTCGCCCCCGGTGGTGTGGGGCGCTTCACGCTCGAGGACGGGCCGAAGCAGGGCATATTCGGCGTTGGCGACTTCCTCGCCGGCAACGTCATGATGTTCAACAAGGGCCTCTTCGACGAGGCGAGCGCCGAGTATCCGCCCGTGGACAGGGCGCTGGAGTGGCCCGCGTACGCCGAGCTTTGCCGCCAGGTGGCGCGTCCCAACCCGGACCCGACCAAGGCGGTCTATGGCGGTTCGGTGCCCGATTGGGGCTTCGGCATCTACGGGAAATGGACTTTCGGCCCCGACGGCAGGCGGGCGACCGGCAACCTCAACTCCCCGGGGCACATCGAGTCGTGGGACGTCGGCACCGCGCTCGTGCGCGACAAGGTAGCGCCGGGCCAGATCCTCAACACGGTAAGCGAGCCGGACCTATTCACCCAAAAGGGAAGTGCGATGGTATGGACGGACTTCACTTTCATCCGGGACTTCGAGGCGGCGGGCATCGACTTCGGCATCATACCGTCACCCGTGCAGACGGGCTCCGAGACGTTCGTGGACACCTGGACCACGGCGTGGGGCACGTTCATCGAGTCGGATCACCACCACGCGGCGCTGACGTTCCTGGAGTTTATGGGGACCGAGGCGCAGCGGATTCGGGCGGAGGTTTCGGTGGACCCGCCGCTCTCGCTGAAGGTCGCCGACGAGATCAACTGGGGCGCGGGAGATCCGATCAAGGAGGAGTACCTGACGGTGCTCGAGGCGGGGGCGAAGCCGCAGGTGTTCGTCCCTCCGCTGCCAGAGGGCGCATGGGAACCCGCCAATCTCTACAACGAGATGACCGTCCAGGGCGAGACGGACGCCAAACCGATCCTCGACGCCGAGGCGAAAGAGACGCAGCCGATTCTGGACCAGGCCTGGAAGGACTGGGACGCGCTCGGGAGGGGCTAGCGAGGACGATCGGATCCGCCCCGATCGCCCGGTGGACGCCCACCTAACGAACAGGCTGGAGGTGCCGAGATGAGCATGCCTTCGCAGCAGTTGGGCAAAGCGGAGATGGCCCAAGCCCACCCGCGCAGGAGCAGAGCAGCTGTCAAGGAAGAACGGGTCGCTTTTCTGTTCCTGGCGCCCTGGTTCGCTGGGTTGGTCTTTTTCCTCGCGATCCCCCTAGGGTACTCGCTGTACATAAGCATGACCGACAGGCGGCTCATCAGCGCCGGCGAGGCGCAATTCGTCGGCCTCCAGAACTACGCCTACATGTTCACGCAGGACGGCTTTTTCTACCAAACTCTCTACATAACGATGAAGTGGATCGTGCTTAGCACGCCGCTCTTCCTGGTCGCTGGGCTTGTGATCTCGCTCTTCCTCAACCAGAGGTACTTCGGGATGAACGTATTCCGGACGATCCTGTACATCCCGGCGGTAGTCTCCGGGGTGGCCGTGTCGGTCCTCTGGCTGCAGCTCCTGAACCCCGAGCTTGGCGTCGTGAACTACGTGCTGATTCAGCTCGGCGTGGACAACCCGCCTTACTGGCTGGAGGATCCCGAGTGGGCCATGCCCGCGGTCATGCTGATGGGGCTGTGGGGGGTTGGCGGGATGGCTATCATCTACCTCGCGGGGTTGCAGAACATACCGCCGCACCTGTATGAGGCGGCCACCATAGACGGCGCCGGGGCCTGGGCGAAGTTCCGGCACGTGACGCTGCCGATGCTCTCCCCGACGATATTCTTCCTGGTCCTGAACGCGATAATCGACTCGCTGCTGTTCTTCGGCCCGCTGTTCGTGCTCACCGGCGGCACGGGCGGAGGCGGCCCCGAAAACTCGCTGCTGTTCTACATGCTCTACCTGTACCGGATAGCGTTCGTCCAGGGGTTCATGGGATACGGGACCGCGCTCGCCTGGATCCTAACGATCATCGGCGTGCTCATGGTCGTCGTGATGATGAAGCTGGAGCGCCGTTTCGTCTTCTACGAGTCGGAGGATTAGACGATGGCCCAGCGCGCCGCAGATGGGCCGGTCGCCCGAACACGTTCCCCACGCTTCCCGCGCTTCCCGCGTCTACCGCGGTTGCTGCACGCGGTTTTCGTGTACGCCGTGCTCATCCTGGCAAGCCTGTTCATCCTGCTGCCTGTGGGCTGGATGCTGACCGCCGCGCTCAAGCCGGACACGGCGCCGGTCTTCACTTTCCCGCCGGAGTGGTTCCCGACGGAGTACTGGCACTGGCAGACGTTCCGGGATGCCCTCTTCAAGGAGGAGTTCATCCGGTACGCGGCCAACAGCCTCTTCCTGGTGGTCATGACCGTGACCGGGGCGGTGTTATCCTCCTCGCTGATAGCGTTCCCCTTCGCGCGGCTGCGGTTCCGAGGCAAGAATTTCCTCTTCACTTTCCTGATAGCGACGATGCTGTTACCAGCACCCGTGCTGCTCATACCGCAGTTCTTGCTCTTCTACCAGATCGGCTGGTACGGCACCTACTACCCTCTGTGGGTGCCGGCGTGGGCTGGCAATGCGTTCTTTATCTTCCTGATGCGGCAGTACATGCGCTCGATCCCAATCGAGCTGGATGAGGCCGCGCGGGTCGACGGGGCCGGCTACTGGACGATCTACTGGCGGATAGTCATGCCCCTGTGCGTCCCCGTGCTGACGGTGGCCGCCGTGTTCCAATTCATAGGGACGTGGAACGACTTTTTCGGGCCCCTGATCTACCTCGACGATCCGGAGAAGTTCACCGTCGCGCTGGCCCTCGCGCGGCTGGTGCAGCGCGTCGGCACGGAGTGGAACGAAGTGATGGCCGCAAACCTCATTGTCATGATCCCCGTCCTGGTCGTCTACTTCTTCGCCCAGGACAAGCTGATCGGCGGCATCGCGAACGTGGGCCTCAAGGGATAGAACCGCCACCCCGGGGGGAGTGATGGGAGCGCTGCGTATAGCTTTGCTGGTAGCCGCGGCGGCCGTGTTGTGCGTGGTCGCGTTCCTGGCACTCACGCCACCGGAAGGCGAGCTCCCGGCCGACTCGGATCTGCCGCGGGAACAGAGCGTGGACGGGTGGTCCGGTGCGGCCGATCTCGCCGGGACTAACACCTTCGAGCCGGCAATCCTTCCCGAGGGCGCGGGCGCGCCTGAGCTAACGGTGCGCGGTATCCCGGGAGACAGCTCGCGGCCGGTCACAGCCGAATACGGAGGCGGCCTGGTTATCCGGCAGGCGCACGTTGACGTCGACCCCCAGCTGGAGGACGAGGCGGCCGAGGTGGAGGGATCCGACGACGCCTGGTGGGGCACCGTGCAGGAGAACACGTACCTCTACGTCCGCAAGGGCGAGACCCTGGTGATCCTCTCTGGAGCGTCCGAGGAGGAGTTGATCCAGACGGCAAGCTCTCTCGAAGCCGTAGAGGTCGGCGATGGGTAGCTGGCGCATCGTCGGACCGATCGTAGCGGTCGCGCTCCTGATCGCGGCCGGCCTGCTCTTCTTTACGCCGGCCCGCTCGAAGCTGCCTGGGGCTACGCACCGGGCGACGTACACGAACCCGGTATTGCGCTGGGATTTCGCGGACCCCCACGTCATCAAGGCCAGCGACGGCTTCTACTACGCCTACTCGACCGAGAACCTGACCTACGAGCGCCTGGCATACATACAGGTGGCGCGGTCGCGGGATCTGGTGAGCTGGGAGCTGTTGCCGGACGCCATGCCGGAGAAGCCGGAGTGGGCCCGCACCACACGAGACTTCTGGGCGCCCGGCGTGATCGAGGCCAACGGCAACTACTACATGTACTTCTCCGGCATCCCCGACGGGGGCGGTGGCATGTGCCTCGGGGTCGCCACGTCGGACACCCCGGCGGGCCCGTTTGCTCCCGAAGTGGAGCCCCTCAGGTGTGGGGACGATTTCACGAACATAGACCCCATGCCGTTCGACGACCCGAAGACGGGCAAGCACCTGCTTTACTGGGGCTCGGACAGCTCGCCGATCATGGTTCAGGAGCTTGCGCCGGCTAGGACGAGCTTCGCGCCCGGGTCGAGGCCGAAGGAGCTGATCTACCCGAGCGGCTTGCAGCAGTACGAGCGCCTGATCGAGGGCGCCTTCGTCGTCTACCGCGACCCGTATTACTACCTCTTCTATTCGGGGGACAACTGCTGCGCCCTGCCAGCGAACTACGCGGTGATGGTCGCCCGCTCCCGCAGCGCAACCGGCCCGTTCGAAAAGCGCGCCGACGCGACGGGCGAGTTCGGCGGCAGCGTCATCCTGCAGCTGAACGACCGCTGGAAGGGACCGGGCCACAACGCCGTCGTGAGAGACGAAGCGGGGCAGGACTGGATCCTCTACCACGCGATCGACCCTGACGCCCCATACAACCCGGGCACGGAGTCACCCAGACGTCCGATGCTCATTGACCCGATCGTCTACCGCGACAGCTGGCCGCAGATCGAAGGTACTTCTCCTTCCGCGTCCGAGCGGCAGGGACCTCTCGTCCGCTAGAAGCCTTTCCGGGGCTCCGGATGCAAGGCCCTTCGACCGCTTCGTCGATTTCTGATGGCGCATCCGGGCGAACGGGGTCCGGTGCCGTGCGTTCTACCCCGGCGTAGACGCCCCACCGGGTGAAGACGCCCACCGGGGCGTCTCTACCAGGCATGCACGGATACGGACCGGGCATCGATTGACCGGGAACCGTATGATCGGCTAGGCGTGTCGCCTGACCAAACCTGCATCCAGGAATTTGGCGGCGAGGTTTGCTCCCTATGCGACCGTTACGCGTTTGCCGGTCTCGAACGATTCGATGGCTGCCCAGGCGAGCTCTAGCGCGCGGTACCCGGCCCGCGCGTGGACCGGGGGTTGTTCTCCCTGTTTGAAGGCGCTCAGTAGTTCGTCCACGTGGAGATCAAAGGTGCGGTGAAACTCCCGGTCGAAGTCGTTGAAGTACCCGGCCTGCCAGACCCGGGCCGTCTCGTCACCGACGGCTTGAAAGGCAAACCGCCCGACGGTGTCTTCGACCTGTACGCGTCCTCCTGTGCCGTTTATCTCCAGCGTGTGCGTACCCCTGTAGGCGTAAGAGGAGTCGTAGGTTCCGGTCAGGCTGCCGACCGCGCCGCCGGCGAAGCGCAACGCGAGGACCAGGGTACCGTATCCGTTGCCCGTCATGTCCGTCATCTCGGCCATGATGGAGTCTATCGGCCCGCAAAGGTGCTCCAGCATGTCCAGCCCGTGACACTGGGTCTCTATGAGGTTGGCGTAAGGGTGATGTTCGGAGGAACCTTCTCCGCCGAAACGCCAGGTTGCGAAGACCACCTCACCGAGTTCCCCGGCCTGGATGGTCTCCCGAGCCATCCGCACCGGGCGCGCGTACCTGTGGTTGAAGTTGATGGCGAAGAAGAGGTCGCGGCCGGCCGCCTCCTCGAGCAGCAGTCGCGCTTCGCTCAGGTCGAAGACGAGTGGTTTCTCCACGAGCAGTGGGAAACCGGCCCGTATGACCTGGAGGGTCGACTCGAAGTGATCCAGGTTCGGCAGGCAGAGGCTGACGAGGTCGGGGCGTTCCCTGTCCAGCATCTCTCCGATGTCGAGGTAGTAGTCCGTCCCGAACGACTCGGCCCTCGCCCTCGTCTTCTCGAGGGTCCGCCCCACAACGGCGCAGAGGTCCACATCCGGACGTTCGGCGAAGATTCGGGCGTGCTGAGTTCCCCAGCCTCCGGCCCCGACCAGGGCTACCCTGACGCGGTCCTCCCGGCTCATCGCTCGATCACGACCTTGCCCGTCTCCCCGCCGAAGAAGGCCTCGAACGCCCGCTGGATATCCTGCACCGGGTACGTGTGGGTGATGATCTGGCGCAGGTACTGGCGATGTTCGCGCAGCAACCCCAGGTTCGAGGCGAGCTCGCCGTAGCGGAAGTACTCGCTGCCGAGCACCGCGCGCTCAGGCATTATCAGATCCCCACTAACATCTAGCTCGAGGCCCTCCCCGTGCCCCGCGCACACGAGCACGCCGCGCTTGTCCAGAACATCCAGGTACGCCTTCCTGGCCACGCCCTTCCCGCTCGTGTCTATCGCCAGGTCAAGGGCTTCGAGACCGTGGCTCCCAACACCCTCGGCCACAGTCTTTTCACCCAGATCCACGACCAGCCCTCCGAGGCTTCGCGCGAGGGCGAGCCGGTAGGGCACGAGGTCCGAGATCACCACGGGCATCTCCGGACCGAGCAGTATCTTTGCCATGGCGAGCACCCCGAGTCCCACCGGACCGGCCCCCGCGATGCCCACGGATCTGATGTCAGAGTGCAGCTGCTGCCCACGCTCGATCGCGTGCCTCGCGGTCCCCATCACGTCCAGCAGCATGGTAGCCTCGGTCAGCGGGATGTCCTCCTCGATCGGGAAGAAAACGTTCTCGTTGACCGCGATGTACTCGCCGTAACCGCCGTCCCTGTTGAACCCGATGTCGCCTCGTTTGTTCAGACACTGGTTCGTGATGCCCGGCCGGCAGTTGCGACACTCACCGCAATAGTCCATGAGGTATAGAACCCCGTGAGTCCCGTTTTCGATGCTCGTCCCGGGTCCGGTGCCTACGACAACTACGGCCACCTCGTGACCCGGCGTGACCTCCGAGCCGTCGAAGAACAGGTGCCTCTCCGACCCGCACAACGCGTTGGCCGCCACCCGAACCAGCAGCTGACCGTGTCGTGGCTGCGGGGTCGGTTTCTCAACGAAGTCGATCTTCCCGGCCCCCAGGAACCTCGGGACCGTCATGATGTCGGGGATCGTCTCGGCCGCCACTCGAACCCCTCAGGGTCCCAACAACCTGGCGATATCGTCGGCGAAGACGATCTCGGAGTCGTCCTGAGGTTCGTAGCCGATCACGCGCCGCGCGTTGGTGATGCTCCAGAACTTGCGGGCGTTGTCCGAGACGCCGTAGAAGATGTGGAACGGAACCCCGAAATCGTCTTCGAGCTCCGGAGCTTCCACGGAAAGGCAAAATAGTTGCCGCATGTCACGCTCGCTGATGTAACCCGCGAGCTCGCGCACGTAGCGCTCGGGTGGCTCCTCGACGAAGTCCTCTGCGTCTATGGAGCGGGGGACGACTACCCGGATCTGGACGACCTCGAGCTTGCGGCCCAACGACCCGCAGGCGTAGAGGAACCCGAGCGGTTCCCAGGCGGCCTTGGCCCAGCCGTAGAACGAGTCCGGGCGGGGATAGTCCTCCGGATCGACACGATCCTTGAGGCCCGCGTAGTACGGCCGCTCGTACCACTTGGCTGCCTGGTTGGTGCTAGCCGCCACCACCCGACGCACCCCGTTCTCCATCGCGAGCCGGTACACCCGCTGCATCATGTCCAGGTTGCGCCGCTCGCCCTCGTAGAGGGACGCCAGGTCCTCGCCCTCGGGCTTGAGGTGGCCGCAGTGAACCACGACCTCGGCCCACTCGAAGAGCGGCCGCAACACCGCGTCATCGTCCGATCGCAGGTCCGCGATCTCGACGCCTTCGACGCGACCGCCGGAGGCATCCTCCTCGCGGACGTCGATCAGCCGCAGCTCGTAACGCTCGCGAAAGGCCGGCAGGAGCTGGGCGGCGATGTACCCCGTGGCGCCCGTGAGGAGGACGCGCGGACGACCCGTCTCCGATCGCGGCGCCCCGTCTGGTGTCCGGGCTGTGGATGGGTGTTCTGGCGTCAAGATGGCACCGACCTTTGTAGCTTGCCGTCCCTGACGGTAACGGTGTAGGCGGTTCCGCCTCTACCACGCCAGGTAACCAGGTCGAAGGCAGAGGAGGCGGTGGCACGGTACACCGGCACGTTTCGGAACTCCAGGGGGACGCCTTCACTGCACGACTCCGGCGGTCCCGAAGCGCGCAGGAAGTAGGCTGCGCCGCCGCCCCGTACCGATGCGTGTCCGTCCGGCCGCACGAGCACAGCGGTGTCCTCGTCTACCCCGATGCCTCTTGCCGCCGAGGCCGGGTGGTCCTTCGAGGAACGCGCCACGAACGCGACCAGCCGGCCCATCCGGTCGCGCTCGGCGAAGTGGCTGTCGGTGATGGTCGCGTCCAGGTTCGGCAGGTCGAGGAATTCGCGCTCGAATGTCATGTACTGATTGTAGGGGTTCCGCAGCGCCTCGTTCGAGTAGACCGTGCCGTTCTCGGCCGAGAAGACCACACCGCCGAGGATCGCAAGGCCCGCGCTGGTGCCGCCGACGGGCGCTCCTCGCGCCGCCGCGTGGTTTATCGCCTGTTCGACCGGGGTGTCCTTCCAGAACCTGACGTAGTCCCACTGGTCGCCCCCGGCGATAAACACCGCCTCGGCGTTCCGGATCCTGCTCAGTACGAACGGGTCCATCGCGGCCCCACGACTCCTCACGACAAGGGTCTCGACGGAATCGACCTGGCCGAGCCGGCGAACGTAAGGGTTGTATCCGTCCTCGCCCAAGGCGCGAAGGAC
The DNA here is from genome assembly GCA_963800975.1 of uncultured Rubrobacteraceae bacterium. Taxonomy (GTDB): domain Bacteria; phylum Actinomycetota; class Rubrobacteria; order Rubrobacterales; family Rubrobacteraceae; genus JALYGY01. The sequence continues at coordinate 264,091 of CAWDDB010000014.1, forward strand.
CACGAAGTCTCCCCCACCCGACCGGCCGATCATCCACCGGAACGCCGCGTCCACGTCCGTCCCGCCGCCCATCAGCACCAACCCGCCCGTCGCCGCCGAGGGGGCGTCGCCGCGGTCGCCCACCGCGTAATAATCGTAGCCTCTCGAGATCTCCAGGGGTGCTGCGGGAGGCGGCGCGAGGAGCACCGCGCAGGCCAGGACAACGCCCAGGGCCACACCGAGTGCCGCGAGTCGCGCGGCGGCACCTACCAACGGTGGTGGACCTCGGAGCGGACGCTGCCGTCGTAGATCTCGCGGATGCGCCGCATGGTCTCCTCGGAGAGAGGAGGCATCCCGGCCGCGGCCAGGTTGTCCTCGACCTGATCCGGGCGTTTCGCGCCGGGGATGGCGCAGGTTACCGCCGGGTGCATCAGGATCCAACGCAAGGCGAGTTGGGCCAGGGTGTAACCCTCCGGCACCAGCTCTTTGAGATCCTCCGCGGCCCCGAGGCCCGTCTCGAAATCGACGCCCGAGAAGGTTTCGCCCTGGTCGAAGGCCTGCCCGTCGCGGTTGAAGTTGCGGTGGTCGCTGGAGGAGAACTCCCGATCGGCGGTCATCTTGCCAGAGAGGAGCCCGCTGGCCAGCGGGACGCGAGCCAGCACGCCGACGCCACACTCTTCGGCCAGCGGGAAGAACCCCTCGGCAGGCTTCTGGCGGAGGATGTTGAAGATGATCTGGACGGTCTTCACGCCCGGGTACTCCAGCGACATCCTGGCCTCCTCGACCCTCTCGACGCTTACCCCGTAGTTCTTTATCTTTCCCGCCTCCTGCAGCCGGTCCAGGGCTTCGAAGGTCTCGTCCCGGCTGTACACCTCCGTGGGCGGGTAGTGCAGCTGGAGGAGGTCGAGGGCTTCGACGCGCAGGTTCTCGAGGCTCCGTTCCACGAAGCGCGAGAGGTTTTCGTGGTCGTACCCTTCGGCGCGTGACCGAGGTCCAGGCGGCGCCCGGACCTTGGTACGCGACGAAGATCTCGTCGTTCGGCCGGTCTGCGAGGAGCCTGCCGATGAGCTTCTCGCTGCGGCCGTCGCCGTAGACGTCGGCGGTATCGAGCAGGTTGACGCCGAGGTCCACGGCCCTGTCGAGCGCCGCGTAGGAGTCCTCGTCGCTCACCGTCCCCCAACCTTCGCCGAAGGCCCAGGTCCCGAGGCTAATCTCCGAGACCCGTATCCCCGTCTCGCCCAGTCTCCGGTAGTCCAATTTCTTCTCCTCGAGTATTCGCTTGTTTACGTTTAGTCTCGACCGGGCCGTGCGTCGCCCGTCGCGGCTTCGGCGTCCGGGTCGGGCGAGAGGTGGCCGATCTCGTTCTTGTACAGGATTTCCGCCGGGACCGTTGCGTCGGCCTGGATCTCCACCTCGGTCACGGAGCAGTTCTCCAGGCGAAAGTGTTCCTCAGGCCACTCGTCCGCCGGCCTGCCGAGCAGGCGGGCGATGATCCAGGCCAACGCCCCGCCGTGGGAGACGACGACAACCGCGCCATCGTCCCGACGGTGGTCCTGCAGGATGCGGTCCAGCTCGCCCGCGGTACGCTCCGCCAATTGCAGGCCGCTCTCGCCGCCAGGCCACGCGTATCCCACTCCTTCTTGCCTGAAGCTAGCCGCTTCCTCCGGGAACGTTTCGACCCAATCCTCGAAGCGGTACCCCGCGGCCCGGCCGACGTCCATCTCCGCGAGCCCCGCTCGCGGCACCGGGTCGAGGCCGAGCTCCGCGCCGATGGCGCTCGCCGTGTCGAGCGCGCGCGGGTAAGGGCTAGCGTAAAGGGCCACGACGTCGACCCTGCCGGAGAGGTGGGTGGCTACCTCCCGCGCCTGGCGCCTGCCACGCTCCGTCAGGGGATCTTCCGCGCCCTGCAGCCTGCGTTGCACGTTGCCCTCGGTCTCGCCGTGGCGTACCAGCAGTAGCCTCATGGGGGACCCGGGTGGTGATTTCGAAGCCGAGAGCGGTCGGGAGTTGGGAGGCGTGCCGCTTCGCTCCGCTTCGGGAGTTTATTGGTGGTTGCGTTTGAAGCCAAAGACACAGCCGCAACCACCAGTAATAGGGAGCCGGGAAGGGCGGATGTGACGGCCCCGCTTGCGACCCCCTGAATACGCGAGGGAAGGAGCCCATCGCGCGGAGTTTTTTTCACCCGTCTCAACACGCACGTCTCCCGAAACGCGGCGCGGGTAGCGCCTCTCCGAACTTGAACCCGTATATCGTAGCAGAGGCCTAATCGGAGTCCCGCGGTAGCTGGGCGTCAGGCCTGCGGCCCGTTGTCCCGGATCACGCCTGCGTACCAGCGGGCGCTCGCCTTCGGGATGCGTTGCCCGGTGGCGTAGTCCACGAAGATCAGGCCGAAACGCTTGGAGTAACCTTCCGCCCACTCGAAGTTGTCCAGCAGCGACCACACCATGTAGCCGCGGAGGTCCACGCCGCGCCGCGTGGCCTCGTGGGCGGCGCGGAAGTGAGATTCGAGGTAGGAGATGCGCTCGACGTCGTTTATCTCGCCCCCGGGGTCCACGTAGTCGTAGACGGCGCGTCCGTTCTCGGTGACGTAGATCGGGACGTCCGCGTATTCTTCCTTTACGCGCACAAGCATCTCCGTCAGGCCGTCGGGCTCGACGGGCCAGCCCATCGCGGTCTTCTCCGCCGCGTGGGGGATGACGGTCCTGGCCGCGAGGTCTGAGAAGGGCATGCGCGAATGGGTCTCGTCCGGCGCGTCGCGGACGTGGTGGCGGAAGTAGTAGTTGATGCCGAGGAAGTCCACCGAGCCGGAGATGGTCTCCAGGTCGCCGTCGCGAACGGGAGGAAGGTCTACCCCCCGCTCGCGGTAGTACGAAAACAGGTCCTCCGGGTACGCGCCGCGGAAGACGGGGTCAAGGTAGAGCCTGTTGGCCTGCCCGTCGACGCGGCGGGCCGCCTCGGCGTCGGCCTCGCGGTCGCGCGCCGGGCGCGCGGGGTGCAGGTTGAGCGTGATCCCCAGCCGGTTCTCCGCGGGGCCCGCGGAGCGCATCGCGCCCAGGGCCAGGCCGTGGCCGAGCAGGAGGTGGTGCGCCGCCGAGAGCGCCTTCGCCGGGTCGTCGTGTCCGGGGGCGTGGAGCCCGTAGCCGTATCCCAGCCAGGACGAGACCCAGGGCTCGTTCAGCGTGATCCAGAGCCCCACCGTGTCCGAGAACTCCTGGTACAAGATCCCGGCGTACTCGGCGAACCGCTCGCTCGTCTCACGGCTCGTCCACCCGCCCTTATCCTCCAGGGCCTGCGGCAGATCCCAGTGGTAGAGAGTGAGCATCGGCTCGATCGAGCGCCGCCTGAGCCCGTCCACGAGCCGCCGGTAGAAGTCCAGGCCCTTCTGGTTGGCGGCGCCGCTGCCGTCAGGCTGTATCCGAGGCCAGGCGACAGAGAAGCGGTAGGCCCGCATACCGAGGTCGGCCATGAGGTCGAGGTCTTCCTCGAGGCGGTGGTAGTGGTCGCAGGCCACATCTCCGGTGTCGCCGCGGTAGACCTGGCCGGGCGTGTGGGAGAAGGTGTCCCAGATCGAGGTCCCCCTGCCATCCTCGTCGACGGCGCCCTCGATCTGGTAAGAGGCCGTCGCCGCGCCCCACAAGAATCCTTCGGGGAATCGCACCATGTCTGCTCCTTTGCGACCGGCTCTTCAATCGGTGGCCATGCGTTCCAGGTTCTCGAGGCTCTGCCTGACGTCTTGCAGGGCGTCGCGCGGGTGGTCCTGCTCGACGATGTACCACCGCGTGCCCGCGGCGTCGGCGGCCTCGAGCAGGAGATCCCACGGCATCGTCCCCGCGCCGACCGGGGCGTCGGATCTTTCGGCGTCGCGGGCCATGTCCTTGAGGTGGACGAGGTGGACGCGTTCGGCGAAGCTGCGTAGCAGGTGCTCCGGGTCTTCGCCCGCGAAGCGCACCCAGTAGAGGTCGAGCTCCAGGCCAACGAGCCTCGGGTCGGTCTCCCGCGTGAGCACCTCCCACACCGTGACGTCACCCACCGGGGCGAACTCGAAGTCGTGGTTGTGGTAGGAGAACCGGATCCCCTCTCGCTCGCACGCCTCGCCCAGCCTGTTCAACTCGCCCGCGAAGCGCTCGACCGATCCCCGGTCCGCGCGATGCTCCGGCGCCATTATCGGAACGACGGCGTGCGAACAGCCGAGGGTGCGCAGGTCGGCGAGAACCTTCTCCTCGTCCGACGTCCAGGCGTCGAAAGGCACGTGGGCGCCGGCAGCCCGCATTCCGAGCCCGTCGAGGACAGCGCGGAGCTCCTCCACCGGCATGCCGCCGTAGCCGGCGAACTCGACGGCCCCGTAGCCCATCTCGGCCAGCCGGCGCAGGGTGCCAGGCATGTCTCGGGCCGTGTGCTCCCGCACGGTGTAGAGCTGGAGCGCGATCTGCTCCCGCTTCACGCGACCTCCTCCCAGAATCGGTTATCGACAGGCAGCACGGCGGGCCGTTCGAAGGAACTGCCCACCTCGACATAGCTACCCTCCTTCGAGGAGTCCAGGAAAGCGTGCATGACCTCGAGCACGTGGTAGCCGAGCTCGCCGCTCGCCCGGTGCGGCTCGCCCGAGCGCAAGGCGCGGGCCAGATCCACGAGGCCGATGCCGCGGCTGTTTTGGGTGTGGTTGTGGGTCAGGGTCACATCGTTCCATCCCTCCCGGCCGGCGCGCAACAGGAGCGCCGGTCCGCCGAACGTGTTCGGGTCCGGCAGCCGCAGCGAGCCCTCGCTGCCATAGATCTCGATGCCTGGCACCCTGTCCGTCCACACGTCGAAGCTCGTGACGATGGTGCCCACGCAGCCGTTCTCGAAGTCCATCACCCCTGCGACGTGGGTCGGGGTGTTGACCTCGATCTTCTGACCCCGCTTCGGCTCGCTGTAGATCGTCCTCTCCGGGAACGTCACCCTGGCGGTTCCGGCGACGCGCCGCACGGGTCCCACGAGCGTCGCCAGCGCGGTGAGGTAGTAGGGTCCCATGTCGAACATCGGTCCGGCGCCGTGCTGGTAGAAGAAATCCGGGTCCGGGTGCCAGTCCTCGGGGCCGTGGTTGAGCAGCGTGGCCGTGGCGGCGACCGGCTCGCCGATGGCGCCCTCGTCGATGAGCCTTCGGCAGGTCTGCAGACCACCCCCGAGGAAGGTGTCGGGGGCGCAGCCGATCCTGAGGCCGCGCCCTCCGGCCTCACCGAGCATCCGGCTGGCGTCATCTAGCTCGATCGCGAGCGGCTTCTCCGTGTGGACGTTCTTGCCCTCCCTGAGGGCCGCCAGGGATACCGTCGCGTGCGCCTGCGGAACAGTCAGGTTCAGCACGACCTCGACGTCCTCGTCATCGAGCAGGTCGGCGACGCTCCCGGCCCGCGGAACGCCGTGGCGTGCCGCCTTCTCCCGCGCCCGGTTCTCGTCCAGGTCGGCGCAGGCGACGACCACAACGTCGTCAGAGGCGCCGCAGTTTTGCAGGTAGACGTCGCTGATCTTGCCGCAACCGATCACGCCGATCCTGACCGCGGTGTCGTCCATAGAATCTCCTTCTAGCGGCTCGCCCACAGCATGCCGCGCTGCAAGATCTCCCTGGCCTCGGGCACGTCGAAGTCGGCGGCGACATGGCCGAGCGAGGAGTAGAACACCCTGCCCTCACCCCACCGCTTCTTCCACACCACAGGCACAATTGCGCCGGCTATCCAGGGCGCGTGCTCGCCCGAGAACGTCGTGGTGGCGAGCACCTGGTTGATGGGATCCACGTGCATGTAGTACTGCTCCGAACGCATCCAGAAGTCGTCGATGCCGGCCGTGATCGGGTCCTCATGATCCACTACGTTGACCTCGTAGTCGATGATCCCTCCTGGGTGGGCCACCCACTGGCCGCCGACCATGAACTGGTACTCGACGTTGTCGCGGAACGAGTCGGCCATGGTGCCGTGCCAGCCAGCCGCTCCAACACCACTCCTGACCGCGTTCAGAAGGCCAGCCTCCTGCTCGTCCGAGATCTCCCCCATCGTCCAGGTAGGCACGACCAGGTCGAGCGACCGCATCTTCTCCTCGTCCAGGTAGGAGTCGAGGTTGTCGGAGATCTCGACCTCGTAACCTTGCGCAAGCAAGAAATCCGCGAATATGGCCGCGCTCTGCTCTGGCTCGTGCCTCTCCCACCCGCCGCAGACGAACAGCGCCGACTTCACGCCGCGTCCTCGTCTTCTGTCTCGTAGCAGACCATAACGCGCAAAGCGTCCAACTAGCCGCCCCTCCTATCTTCCGGCTCCCCCGTCCGCATCCAACAGCTCGGCGACGTCAACCACCTCGCCACCCTCGATGGACGCGACGAGGCCGAGCACCGCCGCCAGGGTGTGGATATTGTCGGCTGCGGAGGTCTCGGGCTCTTTGCCGCTGTTCACGGCGTCGCGCATGGCCTGCAAGACGGCGGCCCGTTCCAGGTAAGGGAGCCGAGGCTGCTCGACACGTCGCGGCGTCTCTCCCCACGACTCGAAAAGGATCTCACCGGCGTTCCTATCTTCCTTCGGTCCGGCCCAGGTCAGGCGCCCGGCTTCGCCCACGATCTCCCACTCGCCGTTCCAGGAGGTCTCCTGCTGGTCGCGGTGCACCCAGTCGCCGTCGTAGAGCACGGGCGTACCGTCCGTGAGGTCCATCAGGGCCGTGACCGTGGGATCGTGCGCGAAGGGGCTGTCGGGCGCGGGCCAGGAGCGGGCGTAGACCCGGCCGACGTCGAGTCCGGTCAACGCCCGCAGGAGGTCGAGGTGGTGAACGGCCATGTCCAGCGCGTAGGGGTGACGCATGGCGTAACGGAAGTCCTCCGGCGGGAAGAGGCCTCGCGTGTCGCGGCGGCAGCTTATCCTGACGCCGACCAGCGCGCCAAGCTCGCCCTCGGCCACAAGCCGCTGCGCCGCCCGGAACGGCGCGTTGAAGCGGTAGTTCTGGCTGACCATCAGAATACGCCCGGCCCGCCTCGCGGACTCCAGCAGCGAGCGACGCGCCCGAGAGGGTGGTATCAAGTGGCTTCTCGACCAGCACGTGCTTGCCGGCCTCGAGCGCCTGCTCGGCCACCCCGTGGTGCGTCCCCGGTGGCGTGACGACGAGCACCCCCTCGCACCTGGTCCGGTCCAGCGCCTCATCAAGCGTGCCGTAGACGGCTCAACCCCACTTCCCCCTCGAAGAAGCGGAGGGCTTCGGCGGATGGATCCACGACGGCAGCCAGCTCGATACCCTCGGTTTCCCGCGCCACGCCGACCCAACTCCGGCCCCAGGTGCCGAGACCGACCTGGATCAGCCGCATGTCGTCATTGTCCTCACGCTTCTTCCAGAACCACCACGCTCCTGGCGTCCAGGGCACGCTTCTCGACGCGACCCTCGTTCGCGAGTACGTCCCTGGCAGAGTCGGCGGCGCACGACCTCGACGCCAAGCGAGACCTGGAGCAGCGGTCCCACGCCGGCCTCGCGTATCAGATTGCCCCCCGCCGACAACCAGCCTTCCAAGTTTTCCTTTCCGGTCCCGAGCCTAACAAGAGCCCGCATGCCGGTCAATTGTCAAGCGCGGCGAAGCGAGGGAGCCAGCGGGCTATGCTCGGCGCACCCCCTCTGGCAGGGCATCGCCGTGCGCCTCGATAAGCTCATCCACAACCGCCGAGATCTCGTCCAGGGAGAGGACGCTCGAGGCGTGCCGGTCGAGCATCGCCGCGTGGTAGACGTGCTCCCGCTTGCCTTCGAGGGCCGCGCGGACCGTGAGGTTCTGTACCGCCACGTGCGGGGCGCACGTCGCGGCCAGCTGCGGCGGAAGATCTCCGACGTGGCAGGGACGCAGGCCCGTGTCGTCAGCCAGCACCGGGACTTCCACGCAGCATCCCTCGCTCAGGTTTGTGATAAGGCCGGTGTTCCTCACGTTCCCGTAGATCGCCCGCGCCTCTCCGGTGGCGCGGGAGTGGATGATCAGGGACCCGTACTCGACGCTGCGCTGCAGCGGGAAATCCTCGCCCGCCAGCAGCTTGCGGCGGGTCTCGGCGTACGCCTCGAGGTTCGACGCGCTGCGGCGAACGTACTCGTCGACAGGCACGTCGAAGCGGGCGATCAGGTCGTCGTCTCGCATGAAGTAGGGGGTGTACTCGGCGTTGTGCTCGCTCGACTCGGTGACGAAGTAGCCGAAGCGCCGCATCAGCTCGAAGCGCACCTTGTCCCTGGCGTATACCTCGGGGTCGTGCATCGCCTCGAACAGGCGAGGGTAGGCGTCCGCGCCGTCCACCTCGAGGCGGGTCATCCAGGCCACGTGGTTGATCCCGGCGCACTCGTAGAGGAGCCCCTCGTGCGGCACCCCGATGTACGAGGAGATCTCGTGCGCCGTGTACGGCACGCTGTGACACAGCCCCACGCTCTGCCACCTCGGGGTGGGCCGTGTACAGTGCCTCCATCAAGATGCCCATGGGGTTGGTGTAGTTGAGCAACGTGGCGTGCGGACAAAGCTCCCGCATTTCGGTGGCGAGGTCGAGGACGAAGGGGATGGTTCTGAGGCCCCGAAAGATGCCGCCGATCCCCATCGAATCCGCTATGGTCTGCTTCAGGCCGTGCTTGCGCGGTATGTCGAAGTCCAGGAGCGTTGCCTCGTGCATCCCGATCTGGACCATGTTGATGACGAAGTCCGCCCCTTCGAGCGCGGCCCTCCGGTCGAGGTGCTCTTCGACCCTGACCCCGGCCTCGAGCTGATCCGAGGTCCAGCGGGCCATCATGCCCGCGGTCTCGAGGCGCTCGGCGTCTATATCGTGGAGCGAGATCGTTAGCCCGCGCAACTCGGGAAACGTGAGGGTGTCGGTGAGCAGGTTCTTGGTAAAGACGACGCTGCCGGCGCCCACGAACGCTACCTTGATCTCACACCTCCCTGGGTTACTCCTGGAACCATAACACCCGACGACCCTGCTCGGTCGCCGAGCTACTCTAAGGGCCACGGTGGCAAACGCTCCCAGGACGCGCCATACGGCGGCTCCCGGCTAGCAGGTTCGGCCGGCAAGCGCGGCCGAACCGTGGCCGATCGGGGAATCCCCGATCCAGCGTTTGTCCACAGGGTCGGATGCGCGCTGGTAGCGCAAGTCTGAAGAAAGCCGGATGCGGTTCGAGCGATTGTCCAGGCTCGCGTGGATGGTGTAGGTGCTGAACGTCAACAGATCGCCAGCCTGGAACTCGGTAGTTAGCCAGCGGCCCCCCAACCGTTCGCGCAGCTCCACCGGATCGTCGGAGAGGCTCCCGTCCCACCGCCGCCCGTACATGTCGGGATAGTTCTTCGCGTGCTCCTCCTCGCCCGGCCCGTCAGCGGTGGCGGAGCACCGTGGGTCCAACCCTAATCCATGGGATAGAGGCTGCAGCCGCCGTCGACGAGAAGCACGGATCCGGTCATGTAGCCGGCCATTTCGGAGCACAGGTAGAGGAAGGCGTGGGCAACCGTCTCGGGGGGCTGCATGTAGCCCAGCGGTATGGCCTTCTCGGCCCTGGCGCGGTAGTCGGGCTCGGTATCCCACTGGCGCTTTGCCATGCCAACGGCGACGATCCCTGGGGCAACCGCATTCGCCCTGATCCCGCGCGGCGCCAGCTCCCGCGCGAACCCGCGCATCATGGCCTTCAGACCGGCCTTGCTGATAGTGTAGGGGGTGATCCCAGGCCAGGGTACATCCTGTACCCAGGAGGTGGTGAAGATGAGGTGCCCTGACACGCCCCGTTCTGTCAGCGTTGGGCGGCGGCTTGGGCCACGACGAAGGCGGAACGCAGGTTCAGGTCGATCAGCGAGTCGAATCCCTCTACCGGGTACCGGTCTACGGGATGAGATTCCATCATGCCGGCGTGGCAGCAGACCACGTCGGGGAGACCAACGTCCCGCACCACCCTTTCGAACAGGTCCTCCACCACCTCCGGCTGTGTGGCGTCAGCCCCGAAATAGTCGACGTCGAGTTTTCCGGCCTTATCGAGTGACCGTGCCGCCTCTTCTTCGGGCAAGACGTCGTTGATCGCCACCGAGGCACCGTGCTGGGCCAGGGTTCGCGCGATGACCTGCCCTATCGCGCCACAACCCCCGGTTATCAGGATCTTTTTTCCGCCCAGATCGAGGAGATCGCTCACCCTCCACCTCCCAGCCCGCTGTCGCGCCTGCCACGGGAGCTTCCCGTCGTCGGCGTCGTTCGCAACCCCTTGACAGCCCCGCGATGATGCTCTGGATAACATAGCGCTGGAAGGTGATCACGGCCAGGCCTCATCGCTGCCGAGCCGGCTCCCGTCCTGCACCCCCAAGCGCGAGTCCGGCTGCAGCTACACCCATGACCTTCGATGCGTGGTCCCAGCTGCCGCGCCTCCCGAGGCACCTTTGGTGCGTCCCCATCCCCTCGCATGGAACCACGCCGTTCCGTGCACTTGTCGTTACCCGAGTGGCAAGATATCGTACTCAGGAACGCCGGGCAAGACGTGCGAGCGGCACGCAACCGGGGGGGATCACTTGGGTTCGTGTGGTCGTTGTCGACGCGAGGCGACGCATTGCAGCGTCCCTCGAGAATACCGCCGACGAAGACCCGGGAGGGTGTAAGCGGGGTTGGGAGCAGAGGTGACGGAAACGCGCAAGGCGCCGTTCGAGGTCGAGATAGTGGTCGACGGACACGACACGGTCGGCGAGGGACCGGTCTGGCTTGCCGAGGAGCGGCGGCTCGTGTGGGTGGACATCATGGGGCACCTGATCCACCGCCTCGACCCGGCGACCGGCAGCGTAGAGACCGTGGACGTCGGCCAGCCAGTGGGGGCGGTGGCGCCCCGGGCCTCGGGGGGTCTCATCGCCGCCGTCAGGGACGGGTTCGGGCTGGTCGATGCGGTCGCCGGGCGGCTGGAGATGATCGCCGAAGTCGAGGCGGACAACCCGGAAAACCGCATGAACGACGGCAAGTGCGACCGCGCCGGTCGGTTCTGGGCAGGCACGATGGCGTTCGAGTCCGTAACCGGTGCGGGGGCGCTGTACCGGCTCGACGCCGAACGCCGCGTCACGGAGGTCCTGGATAACGTGACCATCTCCAACGGCCTGGATTGGAGCCCGGACGACGCCACGTTGTACTACGTCGACAGCCCCACGAACGTCGTCGACGCCTTCGACTACGACCCCGGATCGGGCGAGATCCGCAACCGCCGGCCGCTGATCGAGGTGCCCCGGGAGCAGGGCATGCCCGATGGCTTGACCGTGGACTCAGAAGGGTTCCTCTGGGTCGCACTCTTTGGCGGATGGTCCGTTCGCCGCTATGCCCCAGACGGCACCCCCGACATCATGGTCGAGCTGCCCGCGAGCAAGATCACCTGCCCGACGTTCGGCGGCGAGGACCTCTCGGAGCTTTACATAACCTCCGCAACAGAGGAGCTCTCGGAGCAAGAGCTGCAGGAGCAGCTCCACGCCGGGGCGCTCTTCCGGTGCCGGCCCGGCGTCACCGGGAAGCCAGCGAACGCGTTCGGGGGCTAGAGCGAGAGTCGGGGGATCGCGAGTAAGGGTCTACTCACGACTCCCACGTCGGACGGGGCACGAATGTCTACCGTTGAGCCGACTTGCCCGGTATCTCAGGTTCATGTACCAGAGCGGTTGGACCTCGTCGGGCATGTCGGCGTACGCGTGAAGGTGGATGCCTCCCAGCTCGCCTCCTTGCGGCGCGGCAAGGAATGGGCACGCCGGTACGATGACGTTCTGCGTCTCCACATTGAACCGGCGACACCTTCGCTCGCGCGCTCAGACGACGACGCGATCGAACAGCCTGCGGCCAGCCCCACGTCCCCGATGGTCGGGATGTACCTGCAGGTCCCAGAACACGACCAGGTCATGGCGATCCTCCAGCATGTTCACACCGGGCGTATCCCACGCCAGTACTGCCCCACCGATGCGTCGCGGCCCATCGAAGGCGGACGGCACGCCCCAACGTAATACGTCGAATCTCTCCGACCAGCGCACCGGCCCCTCGCCTCGATAGGCGTCGTAAACCTTCAGGTATGGTTCGACCCACTCTTCGACCAGCCAGATGCCCTCCAGGCCACCCGGGCTCCGCTCGACGCGCAGCTGGGACCGAACCAGGAACGCGATCGGCACCTCGCCGTACTCCGGCGGTACGTCGATGGCGGCTTCTACCACAGAAACCGCCACGGTCGCTCACCCCTTCTTGCCTTCGCCAGAACCCGGAATCCAGTCTAATGGCGCTCTTTCAGGACCGCGACGCCCGGAGGTTCGAGGGGCAACTCTCCGACGTGCTCGTGGTTGGTCAGTAGGTCCCGTGTCGCTCCGGGAGGCGCCTTCGTGGCCTCACCTCTATGCGAACCGTCTCGGTACCGAGAACAGGATGTTTCGCCTGAAGGACGATAGAACCCTCCGTCTCTCTGGACTTTACCCAGACCGCGCCGACCCCGCCGACGAGGGCGAACGGGTTCTCGCCCACTATCTCTCCGGGCCCCTCCAGCGTCAGCACAATGGCCCCGGTCGCAAAGGGGCGAGGGGCGCCAAACTCGTCCGTTACGCGCAACACCACTCGCGTGGCGTCGACACCATCGCCGATTAGCTCTGCGTCGTCGGGCTCGACGCGAAACTGCTGATCCACGCCCTTCGACGAGAGCGTGCGCGAGACGACCTTCCGATCGCCGAGGAAGCCGTCGATCCGGAGGTCTCCCCAGATCCGCCGCCACGGGGCGGCGCCGCTCAGGTCCGAGAAAAAGAAGGGCGGGTGCGGCAGGTTGCCGAAACGTTCGCGGTCTGGTTCGAGCTCCGCCTGCAAACGGTGGCCTATATAGACCCGGAGCCGCTCGCAGTTCGAGAAGATGGCGCCCTGACCGTGACCCCCGTAGTCGGACCCGTCGCCGATCGACCAGTGAAATCCCGGCTCCAGCACAACCTCCTCCTCCGGGTCGCACTGCGACTTGTAGAAGCCGGCTGCCAGCTTAGGGATGCGGAAGATATCCGACACGCCATGGTAGCAGACCCGGTCGCCCGAGCCGAAGTTGGCGTGCGTGTTGTAGTCGAAGGCGCACCAACCGATGCCACCCGCAAACTGATCGTCTGCCCCGAGCATGTCGTGCACGCGGGCGTGGCGCAGCGCGTGCTCCTGGGTACGCTCCGCGTTGTCGGTGCGCTTGGTCGGGAACGTGTGCCCGCCGAACTCCGTGTTCAGGTAGAGCGGATGTCGCGGCGGCGTGATGAAGTCGGGGTCGAAATCGTTCATGCCGAAGACATCTTCGAGCAGCTCCGACTCGAAGAAGTAGCGGACCCCGCTGGTCTGGCGAGAATCGTCGAGCGCCCGGGCGATCCGGTTGGTCCGCGCGTAGAATTCGTGGTCGTCCTGCGACTCGTTGATCCGCACCCCCCAGAGGATGATCGAGGGACGGTTCCAGTCCCTCCGGATCATCGCCTCCACGTCCCGGCAGGCGAGCTCCTTCCAGCCCTCGTCGCCGATGTGCTGCCAGCCGGGGATCTCCTCGAAGACCAGGAGCCCCATCTCGTCGCAGCAATCCAGGAAGTGTGCCGACTGGGGGTAATGGGAGGTGCGGACGACGTTGCACTTGAGCTCGTTCTTGAGTATCAGGGCGTCCCGCCGCTGCACCCGGGCCGGCATCGCCCCTCCCACGTAGGGGTAGGTCTGGTGTCGATTGAGGCCGCGCAGCTTGAGGCGGTCGCCGTTGAGGTAGAAGCCGTCCGGGGTGAACCGCGCCTCCCTGAAGCCAACGCGCGTTGCGTACTCATCTACGCACCTGCCGTCCTCGTGGAGCCGGACGAGCACATCGTACAGCTTCGGCCGCTCCGCGTCCCACAACTCGATCGCCCCCGTGTCGCCGAGGACCAGGTCCGCGAAGGGGTCGGCTTCCGTCAGCGACACTTCGCGGTTCTCCGAAGCCAGGACCCGGTCTCCGTCGCGCAGCTCAGCTGTCAACGTCAGCGGCGCGCTCGGTTGCGTCCGGCTGTCGAAGAAGCAGCGCACGTCTACGCGACGATCCTCCCTCAGCACGTTAACCGGCTTGGCGAAGACGTTCTCTATAAAGGTATCGGGCACCAGCCGCAGCGCGACCTCACGGTAGAGCCCACCGAAGGTCAGGTAATCGAGGTTGTCCCCGAACGGCGGGAAGTCTTCTCGCTCGGTCGAGTCGACCTCGACCGCGAGCACGTTGTCCTCGCCCCACCTCACATGGTCGGTGATCTCGAACGAGAACGGCGTGTAGCCGCCGCGGTGTTCGCCCAACACGTGGCCGTTGAGCGCCACGGTCGCGGTCGTCATGACGCCCGCGAAATCGGCGAAAACGCGCCGACCTTCCGGGTCCTCCGGTGCCGAGAAGTGTCGGCGATAGATAGAGACGAACTGGTAGTCCTTGTCGTCGAATCCGTGCCACGGCAACGTGCGGTTGGCGTGCGGTATGGTGACGCCCTCGAAGTCCGAATCGTCGAACTTCGCGTCCAGGCACCCGGGGACCGCTTCTCCCCCGTACAGCCAGTTCTGGTCGAGCGGTAGCACGTCTCGCATCGAGTTAGAGCTCACCCCTTCCGTCTGCTACTCGAGGGCGGAATCCGCAACGCGGAAGCAGTGTATGGTCCCGAGGGCGCGGCGCTGCCCTTGCGGAAGGCGTTCGGGTTCTCGGGAACCCGAACGCCTTCCGCAAGGCTGTCGCCGTGGGCCTCCAGGAGTTCGTCTACCAGCGCCGCTATCTCGTCCAGCGAGAGGACGCTCGGAGCGTGCCGGTCGAGCATCGCCGCGTGGTAGACGTGCTCCCGCTTGCCTTCGAGGGCTGCGCGAACGGTGAGGTTCTGTACCGCCGCGTGCGGCGCGCAGGTAGCGGCCAGCTGCGGCGGCAAATCCCCGACGTGGCAGGGACGCAGGCCGGTTTCGTCTGCCAGAACCGGCACCTCCACGCAACACCCGTTGGGGAGGTTGCCGATCAGGGCTGTATTCTCGACGTTGCCGTAGATCGTCCGCGCCTCTCCCGTCTCCGAGGAGTGGATGATGAGCGAGCCGTACTCGACGCTGCGCTCTAGCGGGAAGGGGTCACCGGCCAGCAGCTTGCGCCGGACCTCGGCGTACCTCAGGAGGTTGCGTTCGCTGCGGCGAACGTACTCGTCGACCGGCACGTCGAACCGTTCCACCAGGTCGCGGTCCCTGAGAAAGTACGGGGTGTACTCGGCGTTGTGCTCGCTCGACTCCGTGACGAAGTAGCCGAAGCGCCGCATCAGCTCGAAGCGCACCTTGTCCCTGGCGTATACCTCGGGGTCGTGCATCGCCTCGAACAGGCGAGGGTAGGCGTCCTCGCCGTCCACCTCGAGGCGGGTCATCCACGCGATGTGGTTGATCCCGGCGCACTCGTAGAGGAGCCCCTCGTGCGGCACCCCGATGTAGGAGGCGATATCCCTGGCGGTGTACGGCACGCTGTGACACAGCCCCACGCTCTGGATCTCGGGGTGGGCCGTGTACAGTGCCTCCATCAAGATGCCCATGGGGTTCGTGTAGTTCAGCAGCAGGGCGCGCGGACACAGCTCGCCCATCTCCCGGGCAAGATCCAGCACGAAGGGTATGGTGCGCAGGCCCCGGAAGATGCCGCCGATCCCCATCGAATCCGCTATGGTCTGCCTCAAGCCGTATCTCTTCGGAACCTCGAAATCCGAGAGGGTTGCCTCGTGCATCCCTATCTGGACCATGTTGATGACGAAATCTGCGCCATCGAGGGCGGACCGTAGCTCCGCGTGCTCCTTTACCCGGGCTCCGGCGTCGAGCCTATCCGAGGTCCAGCGGGCCATCATGCCCGCGGTGTCAAGCCGCTCGGGGTCTATGTCGTGCAACGAGATCGTGGCCCCGCGCAGCTCCGGGAAGTCGAAGATGTCGGTCAGCAGGTTCTTGGTGAACTCGACGCTGCCGGCGCCGATGAACGCTATCGTGGTCATGGGCCTCCTTGAACCGCGGCTCCTCAAAACCGAGCCGATTCTGTTGCGTGCTACTTTATGCCCGTGCTGGCGATGCCCTGGATAAAATAGCGCTGGAAGAAGACGAAGACCACGAGCATGGGAAGGATCGAGACCAACGACATGCTCATGATTCCCGTCCAATCCGTAAAGAATTGCCCCTTCATCAGGTTGAGCCCAAGCGGAACCGTGTAAGTCGAGCGTTCCTGCAGGACCACTAGCGGCCAGGCGAAGTCGTTCCAGCGCCACATGAAGGTGAAGATGGTCAGGACCGCTATCACCGGCCACGAGAGCGGCAGGACAACCCTCAGGAAGATCTTGAACTCGCTCGCCCCGTCCAGCCTGGCCGCCTCCAGAAGCTCGTCGGGTATGCTGACCATGAACTGCCTGACCATGAAGATCCCGAACGCCTCCGCCGCCCGCGGGGCGATCACGCCCGCGTAGGTGTTGACCCAGCCGAGTTGCGAGACGATCAGGAACTCGGGGACCATGATGACCTGGATGGGGATCATTAGGGTGCTGATCAATAGCAAGAACAGCACGTCGCGCCCGGGGAACTGGTACTTGGCGAACGTGTAACCGGCAAGGAGGTTGATGAACACCGTGATGGCGACCGCGATGACCGCTATCACGATGGAATTTACGTAGAACTGTGTGAACGGGAGCTTGCCCCAAGCCTCGGAGAAGTTGCTCCAGACAAGCTCGGATGGTAGCAGGTTGAACTCACCGCTAAAAAGCTCGGTCCTCGGGCGGACAGCGGTCGCGAACATCCAGTAGAGCGGGAAGAACATGACGCCGGCGCCCACCACGAGGAGTACCCAAATCACGGCGTTCTTGCCCTTCAGCCCGTATCCGGGCGCTTTCGTCTTGTCCAGCGCGCGTGTCGAGCCAGTCACGGGCACCCGTCCCTCAGACATCCTGACCCTGCCTCGTTACCCGCCACTGGAACACCGTGAAGACCAGCAACAGGAAGTAGAGCCCCACGCCCACCGCGCTCGCGTAGCCCATCTGGCTCTCCTGGAAAGCTACCTGGTAGATGTACTGCACGAGCACGGTCGTCGAAGACCCGGGTCCCCCGCCGGTCATCACGTAGATCAGGTCGAACACGTGCAGCGAGTAGATGACGTTGAGAATGAGCAACAAGAAGGTCGTCGGTCCCAGAAGCGGCCAGGTTATGTGCCTGAACTGCTTCCGGCCGTTGGCCCCGTCCACCTGGGCGGCCTGGTACAGCTCGATTGGTATCGACTGGAGGGCCGCGAGGTAGATGACCATGCAGAACCCCGTCCTGATCCAGAGCGTCGTGATGACCAGCGAGGGCATAGCCCAAGTTGCGGA
The DNA here is from genome assembly GCA_963800975.1 of uncultured Rubrobacteraceae bacterium. Lineage (GTDB taxonomy): Bacteria > Actinomycetota > Rubrobacteria > Rubrobacterales > Rubrobacteraceae > JALYGY01. The sequence goes on from CAWDDB010000014.1 coordinate 281,357, forward strand.
GGACAACCACGGCACGCCTTCAAGACCAGCGGCGCCGAGCGCGGCGTTGATCACGCCGTAGTTGTCGTTGAACATCCAGGAGGCGATCAGGGCCACGGCGACGAGCGAGATGATCACCGGCACGAAGAATAGGCTCCTGAGCAGCGCGCGCGCCGGCAGCCTGCGGTTCAGGCCGAGCGCCACCAGGAGCCCCAACGCTATGCTGGTGGGAACCGTGCCGACGGTGTAGACGAAGGTGTTGAACAGGGACCGCCAGAACTCGCCGTCCTGGACCATGGCCAGGTAGTTCCCGAGGCCGATAAATTCCGGGGTCCCTATCAACGACCACTCGGTCAGGCTGATGTAGAATGCGAACAGGATCGGGACGAATATGAACACGGTGAAGACGACCATGTTCGGCGCGATAAACAAGTAGGGGACCAGACGTTTCTGGTTGCGGCTCCACCAGCCGGCGCGGCCACCAGGCCTTCTACCTTCCAGCGATGGGTCTGCGGGCTGTCGCACCGACACGCGCAAGTCCTCCTTTGACGCGGCGCCCCGCTTACTGGGCCAGGGCCTCCTCTACGCCGCTGGATATGTTCCGCACAGTTTGCTCCGGCGACTGCCCCGACCTAAAGGCCGCCTCGAGCTGATCGGTCAGGACCTCGACGACGCTCCCGAAGCTCGGTATGGTCTGCTCGCTGGCCATCTTCTCCGGCACGGTCCTGGCCTGCTGCACGAAACGGTTCATCTGCTCGGGGCTTTGCTTGTAGTCGAGCCCCTGCTCGACCAGGGCGGTTCGGACGGGGATAAAGCCCCCGTCGATGCAGAACCGTTTCATGTTCTGTTCGTCGACCATGAACTTGAGGAAGTCCGCCGCCGCCTCCGGGTTCTGGCTGTCCCTGGTAACGCCCACCGCGTTGCCGCCCATGTCTGAGGCCATCGCCTCGTCCCGGATCATGTACGTCACGTCCCAGCCGGCGTCCATGTTGTCCACGACGAACGGAATCAACCAGTCGCCGCTGATCATCATGGCCGTCGTGCCGTTGGAGAACAGGGTCTCTATCTGCTCGCCGCTCTTTATGGAGGTGCTGGGCGGGACCAGCTGCTCGTCGAACCAGCTCTTCGTGAAAGCCACGGTCTCGACGCCGATCGGGTTGTCTATGTCCGGCGCGCCGAGATCGGAGTCGAGGAGCTGGCCGCCGTGCTGGAACAGGAGCGGCATCCAGCGGTAGGATGCCGCGTCTCCCTGCCAGTTGTAGGCGAAGGCGTACTCGGCGGGACCCTCGTCTTTGAGCCTGGTTGCCACCTGCATGAACTCGTTCCAGGTCCAGCTTTCTTGAATGCTCTGAGGCACGTCTATGCCGAGGTCGCCGAAGATGTCGGTGTTGTAGAAGACCGCGAAGGTATCGGTGTGGTGGGGCAAGCCGTACGGCGCGTCTTCGTAGTTGACCGCCTGCCAGAGGGCCGGCGTGAACGCGTCCCCGTAACCTTCCTCTAGGTACTCCGAGAGATCCACGAAGGCTCCCTCGGAGCTGTAACGTCCCATCTGCTGATACTGAACGCGGGCTATATCGGGGGCTTCTCCGGCGGCCAGACGGGTATCGAGTTGCTCGTAGACCTGATCCGGAGGCACGAACTCCAGCTTCACGGGCGCCTCGGAGTTTTGCTTGTTGTAACGCTCGGCGACCCCGCGAAAGCCTTTCTCTTCCCCGCTCGTGCTTCCCCAGGTCAGGAAGGTCAGTTCTCCGGACCCACCGCCCCCGCCGCAACCGGCAGTCCCCAAGGCGTAGGCGCCAGCCAGCGCGCCACTGCCAAGCCTTAGAAACCGGCGACGCGTGATTCCGTCCCTAAACGCTCCTGCCATCCGCATCCTTCTTCCCCCCATCACCCCAGACCAGGAAAACTCACCGGTGATAGGTAACACTATCAAGGCCACGAACTCGAGACAACCGCGGCAAACGTGGGGTTCGAGCCCGTCGGCGTCCGGGTCGTAGACCGCCCCTACGCCCCATTCCTGGCCTGCCTGGCGGCGCGGCGGCGCGGCGAGGCGAGGGTTAGACCCAGGATGACGCATCCTGAGACGATCATTACCAAGCCCCACCACAGGTTCACGTTGAAGCCGAGGTCGCCCTCGGTCTGCTGCCCTGGAGCGATTATTCCTACCAGGACAAGCGTGACGCCGAAGATTAGGACGATGGCTGCTATGTAGAAGCCTATCGCCATGGAGTGGTTCGTGCCGGAGTGCTCCGGCACCCTCTCCTCTTCCAAGTAATCATGGTGTTCTGACTCACGGTGTTCCGTCATGGTCTCCTCCTACCAAAAGTAGATGTTAAGGGCCACGGTAATGGTGAGCACGGTGACCGCGAGGACCCACGGTTTCTTGTACCAGGCCACTTCCACGCCCTCCTTCTGCTCGGTCAGGCCCCACACGATGCCGCGCAGCTCGGAGTCCGGCTTGGGTTGGGTGATCAGAGAGACCCCGATCGTTACGACGAGGCACACGATCCAGGCCCAAAATGCTCGCGCCATGGATGCCCCTACGGAGCTGTCCAGCGACAGGAGGTACATGATGAGGCCGGTGGCCGTTCCAGCAACGAGTCCGGCAAACCCACCCCAGCCCGTCGCACGCCGCCAGAACATGCCCAGGAGGAACGTCCCGAACAATGGGGCCAGGAACAAGCCATGCAGCACCTGGACGTAGTCTATGATGCTAGCGAAGCCGAGAGACAGATAGGCCGTCGCGATGCTCAGGAGAACCCCAGCAACGGTGGCCATGCGGCCCACGTTGAGGTAGTGGCGGTCGGAGGCGTCTCGGTTGATGTACGCTTTGTAGATGTCGTAGGTCCAGACAGTGTTGAAGGCCGTCACGTTGCCCGCCATCCCGCTCATGAACGCCGCCAGCAGCGCCGTCAGGCCGACCCCGAGCATCCCACTGGGGAAGTAGTAGGCCATTGCGTAGGGGACGGCCATGTTGTAGTTCTCCTCGCCCAGATTCGGTAGGATGGACAAAATGATGAGCCCGGGGAAGATCGCGAGCACCCCGTACATGAGCTTTGGGAACGCCGCGATGAGAGGGGTCCTCTGGGATGCCGCTAGATCCTCGGCCGCCAGAGCCCTCTGCACCACGAGGAAATCCGTGCACCAGTAGCCGAAGCTCTGCACCAGACCGAGCCCGAGCACGATGTAGAACCACTGCACGGCCATCGGGTTGTCCGTCGAGCCCGTATTGGCCCAGACGTGGAAGAACTCCGCCTTGCCTATGGACTCCTGCAAACCGGAGAGGCCGCCCACGTCCACAAGGCCGAAGATCACGAGCGGTAACAAACCTAACGTGATCAGGAAGAACTGCAAGACCTCGTTGTAGATAGAAGAAGAGAGGCCGCCCAAGACCACGTACGCGAGCACTATCCCAGCCGAGAGGAAGATGCTCGCCGTGAGCGACCAGCCGAGAAGGAGCTGGAAGACGATCGCCATCGCGTACATGTTTATGCCTGAGAGCAGGATCATGAAGACGGCGAACAGGATGGCGTTGAACCCGCGCGTCGCCTCGTTGTAGCGGAGTTTCAGGAAACCAGGGACGGAGTGGACACGACTGGCGTAGTAGAAGGGGATCATGAACAGGGCCACGAAAACCATCGCCGGGATCGCGCCGATCCAGTAGTAGTGGGCCTGCATGATCCCGTACTGCGCAGCCCCGGCGCCCATCCCCATGATTTCCAGGGCCCCCAGGTTCGCCCCCAGGAAGGCGAGACCCGTGACCCAGCTCGGCAGAGACCTCCCAGAGAGGAAGTAGTCCTCAGAAGTCTGCATCTTCGTCCTGAGCACGGCGCCGATGCCGAGCACGAATACGAAGTACACCGCGATGATGAAGTAGTCTAGCCACGTGTCGTTGACTGGGACCTTCGACTGCATTAGAGCCAGACCGAGCATGGCGTTCTCCCTCCCCCGTTCCCCTACGATGGAAGGTTACTCGCGCCCTGTTTTCGCGTCAACAAGCCCGCTGGCGCCACGAGCCCACACCTCAGGTGTTGTCGTGCGCGCCGGATCTATCCCTTGAGACCTCCCGAGGCAAGACCCGAGATAAAGCGGCGCTGAAGAAACAGGAAGAGCAAGATCACGGGCAGGATCATAAAGATGCCAGCGGCGCTGGTAAGGCCCCAATCCCGACTGAACTGGTTCTGGAATGCCAGGAAGCTGGTCGCTATGGGCTTGAGAGCGTCGTCCTGGATAAAGGTGATGGCGAAGAAGAACTCGTTCCAGGCCGCGAGGCCGGCCACGAGGCCGACGGTAAGGAAGCCAGGCCAGGAGAGTGGGAGGACGACCCGGGTTAGCACCTGCAGCTCGTTCGCCCCGTCGATCCTGGCGGCATCCTCGAACTCCCGGGGCAGGGCGACGAGGTAGGAGCGCAGCAGCAGCGTCGCGAACGGGGAATAGATAGCCCAGTAGATGATGATGACCCCGATCAGGGTGTTGGTCAGGCCAAGGTTGCTCCACAGGAAAAAGAGCGGGACCAGGAAAAGCTGGACCGGGATCGCGCTCCCAACGAACAGGTAGAGCAACACCCCGTCTGCGCCTGGCAGGTCAAGGCGGCTCAGGGCGTAGGCGGCCATTCCGGCGATGACGCAAACCCCTACCACCGTGCCGAGGGTGATAATGGTGCTGTTTCGCATGGTTACGGCGAAGTTGCCGAGTTCCCAGGCCTGGGGGAAGTTGGCGAAGACGGGCGCCAGCGGCGGCCCCAGGGGGTTCCTGCCCAACTCGGCGCTCGACTTCAACGCGTTGAACAGCAACACCGCAAGCGGCGCCAGGGCGAAAAACGCCAGGGCGATCAGGATAACGTAGTAGGGAACGTGAGACGGCTCCCTCTTTCTTGACAGTCTGCCCGTGGATACGGAACTCAAATCTCCCACCCCCTCCGGCGAAGGTACACGAAGATCAGCACGATCAGGCCGCTTACGAAGCTCATACCGAGACCCAGGGCAGCCGCGTAGCCCGCCTCGAAACGGGCGAAGGCCTCCTTGTACATCAAGGTAGATACGACCTCCGTCGCGCCTGCCGGCCCGCCCTGGGTGATGATGTAGATGTAGTCGAAGACCAGGAGCGACCAGATGATGGTCATCAGGATCACGAAGACCAGGGTCGGCCGGATGCCCGGTATCGTGACGTGCCTGAACTGGTTCCAGCGACTCGCTCCGTCCACCTTCGCGGCGTCGTACAGCTCGCGATCTACTGACTGCATCGCCGTCAGAAACAGCACCAGGACGAAGCCCCACCAATGCCAATTGTCCACGAACGCGACCGAAGGCAGAGCCAGCTGCGGGTCACCGAAAAACGCCACGCCGTCAAGAAACGGTATGCCTACCTGGGCCAGCGCCGGCCCGATGCCTCGATCCGGGTCGAGGATGTTCTCCCAGATCGAGGAGTTCACGACGCTGGCGATGACGTAAGGGATAAAGAACACGACCCGGAAGAGCATCTGGAAGCGGGTTATCTGGGAGAGCAAGAATGCTCCCAGGAGGCCCATGGATATCGGCACGGTGAGGAAGATCCCGGTCCAGATAATGTTGTGCAGGAGGGCCCCGTAGAACTCGCCGCTGGTCAGCATCTCGCGGTAGTTCTGCAGGCCAACGAACTCCGCGGGACCGATCCCCGACCATTCTGTAAAGGAGTAGTAGATGGTGGCTATCGCGGGTCCCACTATCACCAGCACGTTGACGAGCACCAGCGGGAGCATGAACGCCCAGGCCACCAGCATCCGCTTTCTCTGTTGCGGTGTGCGACCAGGCCTCTTGCGCTTGGAGCGCGTCACGGAGACCTCCGGCGCGGCCTGCTCCGCGGCCATCAGCCCGTCCCCGGACGGATGACCGGCGGCACCTCGCCCTCCTCGAGTTCCTGCCGGAAGATCCGGTCCAGCTCGGCGCAGTACTCGGCCGGCGTCATCTTGCCGATTAGGACGCTGCCAAGCTCTTCGATAATAAAGACGTCCGATTCCGGCGGCCAGAAGGTCCACGTGGCGTAGCCGAAGTTGCCCCTTCCGGTCGCCTCGTTGAGCGACAGCATGATCCGTTTGATCCGCTCGTCGATGCCGGACGGAAAGTCGCTCGCCTTGATGGGGACCGCCAGGTTGAACCACGCCGGCACGTCGGCCATGCGTTTGACCACGCGATCCGTATCGGAGAAGTACCAGTCGATGTACTTGGAGGCCGCGTCCGGGTACTCGCTGGAGCGGCTGATCGACAGCGTGGCACCGATGGCAAGTTCGAAGATCGGCGTGGGCACCTCACTGCTAAGCGAGGGCAGCGGGCTCCAGTCCCACTCGTTTTCGTTGCCTGCCTTCTCGCCGAAGTAGTTGGGCAGCTCGGAGGTAACCCAGAACCCGTCCATGTCCATGGCCGCCCTGCCATCCCCGAGCTGCGAGTACCACTCGGCGGGCGCCGTGGAGAAGAATCGCTCCACGCTGCCACCGAACCAACCATTCTGGAAGTACTGGTTGAGCAACTCAATGGCGTCGACAAAGACGGGATCCGTCCAGGGAATCTCACCCGTGAGACCCTGGTAGAGCGCCTCGGGACCCGAGAAGTGATTCCAGAACATGGTGACGAACCATTCCGTGGATGTCCGGTATTCGGCGTTGCCCGCGGCGAACGGAATAATCCCCTGGCCTTTGGCCTCCTCGGCCAGCGCCTCGACCTCGTCGCGGTTGGTTGGTACGGTCCAGCCTTTCTCCTCCAGGAGGGTCTTGTTGTAGTAGAGCAACATCGTCTCGAACCTGGTCGGGACCGAGTAGAGCTTGCCGTCCGAACGTCCCAGATCTAGCGCCCACGGGAGTATTTTCTCCTGCCAACCGTACTGCTCCGCGTACTCGTCGAGCTCGAGGAAGAGGTTCGCCTGCGCGTACTCGAGCGCGAAGGAGGGACCGAGCGTCGGGACGAGATCGGGCCCCTCCCCGCTCTGCAGGGCGGTTCGCACCACGCGGTCCGTGTCGATCACGAACCTGACCTGGAAGTCTATGTCGGGGTTCGCCTGGTCGAAGGGTTTCTCCACGTTCTCGCGGTAGTAACTCTGCACCTCGGCGCCTTCCAGCTCGCTCCAGTAGGAGAGCTCGGATCTCCCGCTGTCCCCGCCCCCACAGCTCGCGAGGAACGCGCCGGCGAGGCTTGTACCGAGCACGGCCTTGCCGCCCTGGACCAGGAAGCGCCGGCGCGTGAATGGTGCGTGCAAGCGCCCCATCCGCTCGACAGCGCGCCTGCGTCCGAGAACCCCACGACCCCTGGCGGAATCAGCGGCATCCATCAGCTAGCCTCTCGATCGATGATCGGTGGCGCTTCGCCCTCCTCGAGCTCTTGCTGGAAGATCGTGTTGAGCTCGGCGCAGTACTCGGCCGGTTTCATCTCGCCTATCAGTACCTTCTCCATACCCTCGTAGACGAAAACGTCGGACTTGGGCGGCCAGAACGTCCAGGTCGTGTACCCGTAGTTGCCCTCCGAGGTTGCGGCGCTCAGCGTCGCCAGAACGTCGCCGACCCGCGGGTCCATGTTGGACGGGAAGTCTTCACTCTCAAGGGGTATGGGTATGTTGAAGACGCCAGGTATGTCGGCCATCCGCTGGGCCGCCCGTTCGGGATCGGAGAAGAGCCAGTTGATGTACTCGGCCGCTTCGTCCGGGACCTGGCTTCGAGCGTTTATCGACAGCGTGGACCCGATGCCGAGCTCGAACACCTCCGATGGAACCCCGCTACCCAGAGACGGGAGAGGCGCCCAGTCCCACTCGTTTTCGTTGCCCGCCTTCTCGCCGAAGAAGTTGTCGACCTCGAACAGGAACCAGGAGCCTTCCATATTCATGGCCGCCTCGCCGTCCCCGAGCTGCGTGTGAAAGGCGTCGCTGTCTGTAGAGAAGAAGTTCTCGACGCCACCACCGTACCAGCCGTTCTGGAAGTACCGATTGTGCAGATCCACGGCCTCGACAAACACGGGGTCGGTCCACGGGATCTCACCGGTCAGCGCCTGGTAAAGGGCGTCAGGGCCGGAATAGTGGTTCCAGAAGATCGTCATGAACCACTCCGGCGTGGGTCGCCAATCGGCGCTGCCCGCGGAGAACGGGATGATCCCCTGACCGTTGATCTCCTCGGCAAGGGCCTCTAGCTCCTCGCGGTCGGCGGGTGGCTCCCAACCCTTTTCTTCAAATAGGGTCTTGTTGTAGTAGAGCAGCATCGTCTCGAACTCGGTCGGGACCGAGTAGAGCTTTCCCTCGAAGCGGCCCGAGTCGAGGGCCCAGGGGAGTATTTTCTCCTGCCAGCCGTACTGCTCCGCGTACTCGTCGAGCTCAACGAACAGGTTGGCGTCTATGTATTCCAGCGCGAAAGACGGGCCAGGCGTCGGTACCAGGTCGGGCCCTTCGCCTCCCTGCAAGGCCGTGCGGACGAGCCGGTCCAGGTCCTCCGGACTCTGGAACTGAACCTTCAGGTCGATTCCGGGGTTGGCCTTCTCGAACGGCTTCTCGATGTTTCGCTCGTAGTACGCGCGCGGCCCCGCGCCCTCTATCCCGCTCCAGAAAGTGAGCTCGCCTGAGCCTGACGACTGATCTCCACAGCTCGCGAGCAGGCTACCGGCGAGTCCGGCGCCCAGAAGGGCCTTTCCTCCGCCGGCCAGGAACCTTCGCCGCGTCATCGGTCTGTACATGCCGCTCACTCCCTTCCCCGGACCATCCCGTTAGGGTCGCTCTCTATATGGTCGACGGGCCGCACCCTGAGGACATCGCTCTCCATCCGTCCTTCCTGGCAGACAAAGGCTACGGCTCCACTCGTCAGAGTCTGGTCATCGTCTTCGATCCCGAAGAGCCGCTCACCGTCGATGCTAGCGCTCAATCGGTTACCACTGACCTCCAGCTCGAGCTCGTAGGTGACGTCGAACTGCCACGAGAAGTCCGCCTCGGCCAGCACCGTTTCTCCGTCGAGCACCTTTACGAGCCGCACCTTGCCGCCTTCGGCCAGAAGCAACGCGTAGTAGCGGCGCATGCCCTGTACCCTGGCGCCGATACCCGCCGACGAGACCATGTGCGGCGTGATCGGGGAGCTGACCCTGTAGTCGGTCCAGTCCCGCGTGCCCTGGATGAGAAGTCCGGTCCCCTGGTTCTGGATCAGACGGTACGGTTCGGGCCAACGGGAATCGTACCTGTCCACCCCGCTCACCCAGGCCCGCCGCCACATGGTGCCGCCCCCCGCCGGTCGGGTGAGCGCCACCTCCGGCGTACCGTCCCAGGTCAGGTAGTCGAGGTACACGGTGCCGCTGGCCGCCGCGTCCGACGCTATCTCCACCCCGATCTGCGCCATGGGCTGCCCTCCCGTATCCCCGACGCGCCACCCGAACTCGTGCTCAGATCCGGGGCCGAGATCGGCTTCGGGCCCGGTGATAGCCTCGAGAGCGTCGCTTGAGTTGTACGTGCGAACAAAGAGCCGACAGGCCACCGATCCGGCGTTGTCACCGTCGGCGACGAGCCTGGCCCGTACCTCCTGTCCCGGATATATGGTGGGTGAGGCCAGCAAGGCGTAGTCGGCCATGTCGATGGCTTCGGGCGGAACGAAGGTAGGCGTGCTCACGCGAGCCACCCTCCCCGGCGCGAGGTGTCCGTAGTGTATGGCTAGACTGCGCCGGCCCCTCTCGCTGTGTCCCTCCACGTTCTCGAGCCTCGCCGTGCCGCTGGAGTCTATGCTCTCGTCACTTTGGAAACCCTGCAATGAGCCCGGTAGCTCGAAATGAAACCTGGCCCCGCTCTTGGGAGTCACGGGTTCCTCTCCGGCGAGTGCCCTGCCGATGTTCACCACGTTGTAGGTCTCGGTCACGGCATCGGTGATGGCCCTGCCGCCGTCCGCGGTGGGGAGATACATGCGGTCGGCGACGGGTCCCCGCCAGTCCGGTCCAATGTCGATGGCGTCGAGGCCATTCTTTATGCCAAGCAGGCACCCCACGTTGCCCGAGTTGCAGTCCGTGTCCCACCCACAGGTGTTGACGATCATGAGCGACCTCTGGAAGTCGTCCTCGCCGTACAGCAGGGCGTGAATTATGAGGGCGTGGTTGGGCACCATGTGGCAGTTACCGCCGTACTTCTGGTAACCGTAGTCTTGCGCGATCAGCTCGCGCGCCTCGCGCCAGTCCTTCCCCTCCGCGTGCCACCCTCGGATGTCGTCGATCAGGCCGTAGATGACGGAATCCTTCGGGATGAGCGAGACGGCCGTATCTATCAGCCTGTCTATGTCTGACTCGACGAAAGCCTGGGCCTCCATGGCTGCCACGACCTGGGCCCCATAGATGGCTTCCCCGTCGTGGCTGACGCTACCAGCGCGACGGGCCAGGTCGGCGGCCAGCTCGGGATCCCCCGGAGCCACCATTGCCCACCCATCGATAAAGATCTGGGACCCGATCTGCTCCGCCACGACCTGGCCGTTCATGGCGATGGACCCGCTCATGGGGGCCTGGATCCCATCCTTGAGACGCAGGAACGCCGTGTGCTCGGTCGAGTTACCGAGCCCTCCCCACCACAGGATCGTCCGCCGCTCGATAATGTAGTTGAGCCACGTCTGACCGATCTGGGCCGGCGTAAGGCCCGGATCGTTGCCGTAATCTGGCAGGGCGCGCAAGAAGGTGAAGGTGCCCGAGATGTCGTCGTCGGTGACCACGAGCGTGTTGTTCTTCAGCGGCAGATCTCGCCTTTCGTTGACGTAGTAATGGATCTCGCCCAGTTCGGAGACGATGCGCTCGTACGGCCATCCCTCGAACGGTCTGCCCAGATACACGCCGATGATCTTGCCCAGTACGCCGGCGTAGACACGCTCGGGGTAGTCATCCGGGACCGGCATTCGAACATCCTTTCGTCTTCGGGTCGCGGCTTCGACGTGGCACCATTCCGGTCAACCTCATACCGACTCGCGCACGATCAACTCGTACGGCATCTCTTCGTAGCGCCCGTGCTCCGGCGCGGTTCCGTCGAGGCGCTCGAAGAGCATCTCGGCGGCGCGACGTCCCAGCTTCTCCTGGAACTGCGTTACCGTCGTGAGAGGAGGGGTTACCAGCCTGGTGGTGGGAGTGTCGTCGAATCCCATGAGGGCCACGTCCCCGGGAATCTCCAGACCCGCTTCTCTGATGGCCATCAAAGCGCCCATAGCCATCATGTCGTTGGCGGCGAAGACCGCCGTGGGACGAGGCGACAGCTCGAGCAACTCCCGCATGGCCCGATAACCACCATCCTCCTTGAAGTCACCTTCCCGGATCAGGCTCTCATCGGCGGGGATGCGATGCTCGGCGAGCGCCTGATGGTACCCCCTGACGCGCACCCCTCCGGGACCGTGCAGCCCGTCGAGCACCCCGATCCTGGTGTGACCGCGTCCGATCAGGTAGCCAACGGCCGCCCGCGCAGCCGCCACGTTGTCCACGTACAGGTTGTCCAGGGGCAACTCGTACTGGTTCGCCTCCTTTTTTCTCGCCTCCAGCCTCACCACCGCGATGTCCCGGTCCAGTAGCGCGACAAGATCCCTGGCCGTCAGATGGAAGAGCACCGCGATCACACCGTCGACCCGACCCTGCTGCACCGAGCGCAGGCATCGCCGCTCTTTCTCGGCGATCCCGCCCGTGTTGTACACGATCAGATCGTAGCCATGGGCTTCGGCCGATTCCTGGATGCCCCGCTCGAAAGCGGGATAGAAGGGGTTGGTGATGTCGGGGATGATACCCGCGATCGTGTAGGTCTTGCGCGTGCGCAGGCTGCGCGCGGCCCCGTCGGGCACGTATCCCAGCTCGTCTATCGCGTCGAGGATCCGCTGCCTGGTATCCTCGGAGATCGACACAACCGGGTTGTCGTTCAATACGTAAGAGACCAGCGCCTGCGAGACGCCAGCCCGCGTGGCAACATCGGCTTGCGTGGGCCTCCCCGTTCTGGAGGTTCTCCTACTCAACGCCCCGCGCGAACCTCCCCGCCACCAACCAGACCACCCCACGGTCTTGATTTATACGAATCACCGATACGTATAAATTAGCGGTACATCGGGCGCTTGTCAAGGAGAATGCGGAGCGCGGAGGGGTTCGATTCGGAAGCGGGAAACCGCTAGTGGTCTTCCCGATTCCCTGCCCCCGCGCGACGGGATCAGAACGGCATAGAGATAAACGGCGAGGAGTACTCCGGAGCCTGCGAGAGCAATTCTCTGGCCTCTTCGAGGGGCATCCGGTTCTCTTCGGCCTCGATCATGAGCGGTATCAGGCCCACATCGCCGGCCATCGCGAGGCCCGTAACCTCCCCGCGCGCGAGCACGAAGGAGACCGCCGCGTCCACGAAATGCTGCTCGTCGAAGGGCTCGTACCACGTCGCGTAGCGCTGGTCCCCCGTGGGGTCGCCCTCGGGCCAGTTGCGGCGCGAGATGGTCTTGATGATCATGAGCCCCGCGTCCTGGCGTCCGATCTCCTCGACGAGGGCCTCGAAGTCCCGGCTGTAGTCTTCGTCGGTCGAGAGGACGTGGTTCCAGGGCGTGAGCACGGTGTCGAACGAGTAGCGGTGCAGGGCTTCGAGGTGGGTGGCCGGCGCTCCGTGACCGTGGCCGGTGATGCCGATGGCCCCAACCAGGCCTTCGTCCCTCGCCTCGATCGCGGCTTCGAGGGCACCGCCGCTCCCCGTGGCGCGGTCAAGGTCCTCGAGGTCGCCGACGGCGTGAAGCTGGATCAGGTCCACGTTGTCCACCCGCAGCCGCTCGAGCGAGCGCTCTATGGACCGCCGCGCCGCGTCCTTCTCGCGGTCGCCGGTCTTGGTGGAGAGGAAGATCCGGTCCCGGATCTCCGGCATCCAGCGCCCGTATTGCAGCTCCGAGTCGCCGTAGTCGGCCGCCGTGTCGAAGTGGTCGACCCCGGCCTCGAGCGCGAGCGACATCGCGCGATCTGCCTCCTCCTCGCTCACCTCCGAGAGCGATGCCCCACCGAAGATGAGGACCGAGTTCTCCCGTCCGAGCCTGCCCAACCGCCTGTGCTCCATGACGCTCCTTTGTCTTCGGGATGCAGAGTAATTCTACCCAGCAGGCTCCACCCGTAACGTGAGCACCTCGAAGGGCCGCACATCCAGGTGAACCTCACCGCCCTCGATCCCGACCTCTATTTCCGGCTCTTCGAGCAGGTTGACCCTCTCGGCGCTGCCGACATCGAACGCGAAGCGCAAGGCCGCGGAACCGCGCTTTCCGTGCGGCTCGTACAGGCGGAGGATCACGCCTCCGCCGCCTTCGGCCGGCTTGAGAGCCCCAAGCGCAAGTTCCACGCCGGACGCGGCGACGAGCCCGTACTCGGCCGGCTCCGCCCCGCCTGCGGCGACGATGAGCGGGCTGTTGAGCGCAAACGCTTCCCGCGTGACCCCGGCGCCAGTCCAGTCCCCCTGGTGTGGGAAGAGGCTGTAGGTGAAGCGGTGCTCGCCCTCATCGGCCAGCGGGTCGGGATAGAGCGGGCCGCGCAGCAGGCTGATCCCCAGGACGTTGTCACCCGAGCTGTGCCCGTACTTGCCGTCGTTGAGCAGGGAGACCCCGTAGCCCGGCTCGGAGAGATCGGCGAAGCGGTGGGCGCAGACCTCGTAGCGCACCTCGTCCCACGAGGTGTTGCGGTGGGTCGGGCGCTTCACGACGCCGTACATCGTCTCGAAGGTGGCCTCGTGCGAACGAACCCGCAAGGGGAAGAGCGCCCTCAAGAGCACCTGACGCTCGTGCCACTCCACGCGGGTCTCGATGTCAAGGCGCCGCGAGCCGGAGAGCAGCTTGTAGGTCTGCGAGATCCGGGACCCGCGAAAACGCCTCTGGACGCGCACCGCCGCCCGCAGGGGGCCGCCTTCCACCACCTCCACGCTCTCGGCGCCGGAGACCTCCTCCCCCTCGGCCTCGTATCCCTTGTCGACGTCCCAGGCGTCCCAGTTCGGGGGCTTGTCCGCGTAGGCAAACAGCAGGTTGCCCCTCCCGTCCAGGACCTCGCGCCCGGCCTCCTTGTCGTAGACGCCGTGCAGGGTGCCGTCGGTGCCAACCTCGACGCGCAGAAGCTCGTTCTCGATGATCGTGCTCCCGCCCAATTCCTGCACCGTGAGCGCGGACGTCACCGGGCTAGTGGGGTCGTCCGGGGTGCTCTCGGCCACCTCGAGCGACGTCCATCCCAGCCCAGGCACCGTGCGGTCCGGGTCGTGGACCAGGAGCCCGTCAGGGGTGCTCTGGGTGGGAAGCGGTTCGCCGCCGGCGGAGACTACCGGCCCGTCCCCGGCATCCGGCAGGATGGCGGTAAGCGGCCTGGGATGCAGGGCGGCGTTGGCCACGACCGAGGCGTTCGTGGGTCCGCCGGCCAGCTCTTGCAGGGCGCGGTCGCGCAGGGTCTCGGCGGTGGCGACCGCGTCCTCGAGGTCGCGGTGGGTATCTTCGTAGACCTCAGAGATCGAGCTGCCAGGAAGGATGTCGTGGAACTGGTTTAGCAGCACCACCTTCCAGCCGCGCTCCAGCTCTTCGGATTGGTATCTCGCGCCGCGGGCGGCGGCCATCGTCGCGAAGGCCTCGGCCTCGAGCAGGCGGTGCTCGGCCTGGCGGTTTAGCGCCTTGACCCTGGCCTGGGTGGTGAGGGTGCCTCGGTGCAGCTCCAGGTATAGCTCGCCGACCCACCTCGGGAGCCCGTCCCTGGGGAGCGCTTCGAAGAAGTCGTCCACGCGGGACATCCTCAAGCCGGGCATCGCCGGGAACGCTTTGAGGCGGGCGTAGTTCTCGAGCATCCTCTCGCTCGGCCCACCCCCACCGTCGCCCCACCCGAAGGCGAACAGGCTCTCCTGGTGGAGCCGCTTGCCTCCGAAGTTGCTCCAGGTTCCGTGCAGGTCGAGGGGGACTACGTCGCCGTTGTAGTCGGTCCCCGGGTTCTCGAAGGTGTGGGCCAGGACGCGGCTGCCGTCTATGCCCTCCCAGAAAAAGAGGTCGTGCGGGAAATCGTTCGTCTCGTTCCAGTTGAGCTTGTACGTGAAGAAGCCGGAGATCCCGGCTCCCTGCAGGAGCTGGGGGATACCGGGCGAGTAACCGAAGGTATCCGGAAACCAGGCCACGGCGCAGAGGCGGCCGAACCTCTCCCTGAAGTAGCGCTGGCCGTAGAAGAGCTGCCGCGCGAAGGACTCGCCCGAGGGGATCTGGCAGTCGGGCTCGACCCACGCGCCGCCCACGGGGTCCCACCTGCCATCGGCGACGCGCTCCCTGACGCGCTCGAACAGAGTCGGGTGCTCGTCCTCGATCCACTGGTAGACCTGGGCCGAAGACTGGTTGAAGACGAAGTCCTCGTACCGGTCCATCAGGCCGAGCACGCTCGCGAACGTGCGCCGCGCCTTGCGCCGCGTCTCCGCGACCGGCCACAGCCACGCGAGATCCAGGTGCGCGTGCCCGGTGAGCGCAAGGTGCCCGACCGGAGGATAGTCCTCCTTTATCTCCTCGAGAAGGCCCGCCACGATCTTTCGCGCCTCGCGAACGGCCTCACGCGCGTCTTCGGGAAGCGGGCCAAGCGAAAGCGGCGCTCGCGGCAGGCTCCAGGGTTCGCCGAGGTGCCGGTTGAACTCGATCGTCTTCTCGGCATAGTTGGGCGGGAGGCTCCGCGCCACGTCCCCGACCGGGTTCGCGAAGCCCTCGAGGTAGCGGGTGAGGGTGACGTCGGTCGCCGTCGGCCAGGCGGTGGAGAGAACGGCGGTAGCGGCGTCGAGCACGTCGAGCAACCGAGGCACGACCTCGTGGTCGTCGAGAGCCGCGCACGTCTCGAAGACTGCCGTCAGGTCCCGCTCCAGCGCCCGCACCTCCGTCTCCGGCACCGCCAGGCACGCGCGCTCCAGGCGCGGCTCGGCGACGTTCGAGCCGAACATGCCCTTCGAGACGACCTCGGCCTCGATCCCGACCTCCTCCCCACCCCGCGACTTCTCGAGCACGGGGAAGCTGCGGTGGAACGGGTTGATACCGCCCGCCGACCGCTCCTCGCCGACCGAGATCTCCACGAACCCCTCGCCCCCGAGCCAGAGCTCAAGCTCTACGGGGAGACCGGCCCACTCCTCGGGGACGGTCGCCAGCGCCGAGAGCCGAACTCGGGATGCCGATCTCGGGCCAAGGTCGCCGGGCTCGACGTCGTGCCCTTTCCCATCCCCGGCGACGAAGCTCCAACCCCCGATCCGGCTCTCGTAGGCGTTGCGCCACAGCCTCAACTCCTCGATGCGGCGGGTGTGGCGCTCCAGGCGGTGACGGTCGTTTATCTGCATCGCACCCCTCTGTCTCGACAGCAACGACATCCCCGGGATACTAACCGCTCTGCGACGCTTGCCGCACGGGCACAAGGCGTGCCCGCGATGCGGAGACGCCCCGGTGGGGCGTCTCTACGGGGGATAATCCGCCGACAGGGAACCCGGTGATCACGAAAATGCGTTCGGCCGCGTCGGCCGCGACGCCGGTGGTTTTCGCTATCCTTCCCTATCCGGGTTACCCCATGGCCGGCGGCCCAAACCCTCGTAGCGGTCGAGGACGACCGGCGGTTGCATCTGCTCGGCAGAAAGGGAGAAGGGAGTCGCAAGAGCGTATTCTCGACTCCATACTCCCGAACGCACAAACGAAGCGATTACCCCACGCCCGGATTCCCTACCGGGCGTTGAGTTCGGACCCAGCGACTATTCCCACTCGTATCCCAGTACCAGGAGGAGATCCTCGACCTCCGTCTCTTGCAAGTTTCCACCGCCCGGTCGGGTCATTCGTAACTTCCAGTTCACCGGTGGGTCTGATGGCTCTACCTCGACGTCTGACGCGGAGACGTTCCTTTGGCCGGAGTGCAGATCGCCAAAATCGCCACCTGTGGTGCGGGCAAGCGACACGGTGTTGGATCCGGCCGGTGGCGGTGCGGGCAGTGGAGGCGTCATGGCGACCCTGTAGCTTCCTGAATCCGAGCAGCGCGCCAGAAGCCAGATCGCGTTGATCTTCAAGGTCTTTGCGAGATCGCGCACCGGGAAGAGATCTGGCGACATCTCCAGCTCGAAGATGTTGCCGTCGGCCGGGTCGATTGGATGCAGGAAGCGGTGCCACCGGGTCGGAAACTCCCGCCGCAGGTCTAGCATGCGCAGGGAATTCGACTCCTCGTCCTGGCTGAAGTAATCCCGCAGATGCGCGACGGCGCCGTTCTTGAACGCGCCGGCGTCCTCCCTCGCCGTGTACTTCACGTGCAGCACGGCGTCGGAGATGGAGTCGTAGTCGAACTGGCGCAGGGGCTTGCCGAAGTCGGGGTTCTCCGCGTCGTCGAACAGTTCCAGGGACCACTCGCTGACGGCGCCAGCTCCCTCGAAGGGAAGGTAGCGCTCGTCCCTGAAGCTCAGCTCGAACACGCCGCTGTCGTTCTGGGCACCGCTGGCGGCGATCACCCTGACGGGAACGTTGTTCTCGACAAAGCGATCGTCATCGGCGGGCAAGCCCTCTTCGTCGGTGTTGCGGGGGTAGCCGTCCTCGCCTTCGGTGGTGTTGATCCGGATGCTGTTCTTGAGCAGTCGCAGGGTGCAGGAAATCGTGGTGTAGGGCCCCACCACGCAAGGTAACGTCAGGCTAACCGACTTGACGCGGCGGAAGTAGTGGCCGGGGTAGTCGAGGTCGAAGATCTCCTCCGGCAGGCGGAAGAAGCACCGGCCGGTCTCTCGCAACTTCACGAACGCGAGCGGGTCGAGCAACGCAAGCGAGACGTGCTTGGTCAGCTCGAACTCCCGGCGGTTCTGATCCAGGTAAGCGGTCTCGAGCCGGCGAAGGTCATACTGTAGCTTTTCGCCCGACATCAGACCCTTCTTCAAGCTGTCCCAGTAGCCGAAGCTAACGTAGCTGCTTTCCTGCAACCCCAGCTCGAAGCGGAAGCATCGCTCCGCGCGTTTCGCCAGGTCATACGCCAGCTTGTAGCTCTGGAAATACACGCCCGAGATCTGGCCTACCTGCCACTGGTACAGCTCCTCGTTGGTGTACTTCGAGCGCATGAACTCATCGGTCGCCTTGGCGTCGTCGGTCTGGTCGATCTGGTTTTCGAGTTCTTTCTCGGCGATGGCGACCCGCAAATCGGCGGCGGCGATCTGCCGGTCGAGTTGGGCGAGTTCTTTGTCGGCTAGACGCTCCTGCAGCTTCCAGTCCTCGAAGCGCCGCTCGTAGCTCGCCTGGGTGGCGGTGAGGTTGGCTCCCGAATGCGAGATCTCCCCCAGACCGTTAAGAAATGCCGCCCAGTTAATGGCGGACCCGGCCACGTTCTCTCCCCCGAACGTAGTCGTCGCGACGGGAGATCCTCCGAAACCGGCGCCACCGAAGGTGTAACTTGGGTAAGCAGCGGCAACCCCGGCTGTGGCGTTCATAATGGTCGCGCTAGTTTCGGATGCGATGCCGAGGAGATGCATGGCCATGGATGCCGTCTCCCCGCCGCTGACCTTCTCTATGTCCCTGTAGATAGTTCCTCCGCTCCTCGACCGTCAGCCTTGAGCGGCGGAGTCCTTCCGCGACTCTCCTTTGCCTCGTCGATCTGTGTCTTCTCGAACGGCTTTCATCGCTTCCAGGAGCCTGATCTCCTGTCCTTGCCGCAGCAGGCTCAATGCTTCGGCGTCCTTTTTCTCCAGGGCAGAGAGCAATGCCCCGCCCAGGATCTTCATGTCGTTGCACACCTCGTTGGCCTTTTGCAGCAAGACGGAGAATCGGTAGGGCGGCAGCGGGGCGTTCAGGTCGGCGACGGCGCTGCTGATATCCACGCCGCCGGCAACGGCCTTGACCAGGGCGCCTGGGTCTATCGGCGGCTCGAACAGCGCCAGCTGGCGCACCACGCCCTCGATGTTCATGCAGTGCCGGATCTTGAAGAGCCGGTCGGCGATGGTGTCCCAATAACCAAGCATCTTGTCGTTCTGGGGTATGCAGAAGTAGAGCGTCGGGAGCGGCGCCGGGTCCGAGCCGCCCTGCCCGTTGCCGGAGAGAGGTGGGATCAGGTTCTCCACCTCAACGAGCGCGTTGGAGAACTTGTCGAGCTCGGTCTCCAGCTCGTTGAAGCTCTCGACCGGCGGCCTGGCCTGGGGCGGGACCTTCTTCGGGCGGGGACCGAGTATCTCCGCCGCGAGGATGTAGAGTTGCGTCGCCTCGTTGATGCTCTCCATGCTGTCCTGGCGGAACAGGTAGTCGCCCCAGGAGATCAGGTTATCCAGGTACTTCATCACGACCGTTTTCTGGTAGGCGACCGTCCGGTAGTTTGCGATGCGGTGCGGCTCGAAGGGGTTGGTGCGCCAGTCGAGCACCTGATCTTCAAGGTCTTTCTTTGCCTGCGGCGAGTAGCCCGGCACGCTAGTGTCGCCGGCCAGCATGCGAAGGATGTTGTCAATGCGCTGCTGGACGTACTCCGGATCTGTGGTCTCGAAGAACGGCTTGGTGATCCAGAATTTGCTCATGGACGAGCCGCCCGGGGTAACGCTTTCCACGCCGAGCGGGTTGAACATGAAGTGGTACCACTCGCGGGCCTCCTCGAAGCGCTGGTTCTTGCTCAACGAGTTGGCGATCAGCAATGGCGCGTGGAAGAACAGCTCCCAGTTGTAGGGCGAATAGGCTCCGTCCGGCGTGAAGTCGACTACTTCCTTCGGGTAGTAGTCTTCCGTGGCTGGATCGACCACCCAGGGGGTCGGCTGGTAGTTCTGGCGAAAGCTGAACCCCGAGTCCTTCAACTGAGTCTCCCGGCTCATGAGGGCCGGGATGCCTTCGAGCGGGTTGTAGACCAGCCTGGCGAAGTCGCAGACGAACGGGTGGTAGTGGTTCTTGAAGTGGAACTGGCGGGACTGGAACAGGTAGAGCGCTACCACGCCCAGGTAGCGGTGGACAAAGCGCATGAACGCCCGCTTCATCAACGCTCTGACCTGCTCGTCGCTGTAAGGTGGCGGCGGTTCTTCGGGGAACGATTGCCAGAGCGCGTCTTCCAACTGTTGCCGCTGGTCAGGTGTAAGGCTTGAAAGGTCGAAATTATCCACCATGGCCTGTACTTGAGCCTCGAAGTAGTCCGCCCACTGGCTGAAGATCCTCTTGATCTCCGGGTAGTAGTATCGGCCGCTCCCATCGACCTTGGCCAGCCTGTCTGCCCCGCCGGTCCAGAGCGAGGGCAAGACAAAGAAGGTCCGCTTCTGGTCGTTGTAGAAGAACGGAAGCCACGTTCCTAGCGGGTTCGAAGTGCTGCTGCCCCGCGAGAACTCCGGCCGAACGCCGGGCGCCGATTGCCCGTCGAGCAGCAACCTGTCCAGGTACGAGAGGTGCCAGGGTGGGGTCATCTCGAAGAACCCCGGCGTGTACATCAACACAGGCGTGAAGCGGAACTGGTCGGGTAGCGTCGAATAGACGTTCTCGAGGGTAAAGTCGTTCTCAGGGTAATCCTGGCGAGGTGTGGACGATCCGAACCTGTTGATCCTTCCGAGTTCCGCCCAACGCAGAAACTCCGTGAACGGGCCCGTCGAGGCAAATTCTGGCCGAATGGCGTGCGCAAAGAAACTCCGAAGGCCAGCGAGCTCGGGGACGCCCTTGCAGCCCGCGATATCGAAGGCACCGGACATGTAAGGATAGGTGGAGGTAAGGGGAGGCGGCGAGCTACTCGGGGCACTGAAACCATAGTACGACACGTCCGGCCGGCCGCCGAAGTCCGCGCGGTCGATCAGGAAGAACAGGTAGTGCTTGTTGACGACGTCGGAGGCATTGTAGGGGAGCTCGCTTTCGTCGAAGTCCTTTGACACCCGCTTGGGCGTCCACTTGCCCTGACGGTAATCGCTCACCGCCATGTTCAACCTGAGCTTCTTCTTCGTCTTCTGCAGGGGAATGTTGTTCTGGTTGGCCTGCGGCGTGGAGACCTTGCTGTTCTCCTCCTCATCGGGGACTTCGGAGAACACCGGCCAGAACAGGAACAACCGTTTGTTCAAGACCGCTGGTATGAGGTAGTCGCCCTGAATGTCCAGGTCCACCTTCTCCCACGGCGTCCACTGGCGGTAGTCGTAGCGACGGTAGTAGTAGAGGTGCGGCTCCGCCCCGGGCGTGCGTCCGAAGACGTGAATGATGGTGTTGTCGCCGTCGTCCTCCTGGTAGAACCCGGCGATCTCGAGCTGCGCCACGCCGTCCAGTTTCTCAAGGTAGTTCGTGAATGCGGCCTCGACGGTGTACTGGTTGACTTCGTTCTGGAGCAGATCGTTCTCCAGGTCCTTGAAGAACTGCGAGCGGTCATTCTTCAACTCGGGCTCGATCCAGTTCTCCGGCCAGAGGAAGACCTTGCGGTTCGCTTCCCAAACGCGGTACTTGCGCATCCACTTCCACCAGCGCCAGGCGCTGTCCCCGTCGTCACCGTCGGCTTCGACCACGACGTCCGGCTCCAGACCCATAAAGCACCGCTGCACGAAGAGCTGCACCGACCCCGACCCCTGCACCAGGCGGCTGGTCAGCTGGCAGGAAGACATCTCGACGTCGAGCAGGTAGTAGGCGTACAGGTCGTTAGTGTTCTCCCACTTGCCGCTGGGCGCGTCGGCCGGTATCGGTTGGGTGAGCAGGTAAGCGGCGAGGGCGTCCCGCTTGCGTTCCCGCAAGACGTCCTGGATCTCGGTGCTCAACGCGAGCCAGGTCTCTGCGCCGAACTTGGAACGCAGCAGGTCTTTGAGCGTCCTGGCGTGCGCGTCGCCCATGGTGCCAGTGGCGAAGATCTTAGTTGTGCTGGCGCCGGAGCCGAGGCTGTCGATGAAGTAGAACGCGCGGCGTAGCCGCTCCCAGGACTCCGCCAGCAGGTAGTCTGCGGGATAGGCGAGATCGAGCGAGGCGGTCAATTCCTCCACGTCTGCCGCAATCCAGTCCTCGTTCACGCGCTGAACATCGGCGGCGAAATCCGCGGCGGCGTAAGCCCCCGCGTCCAATTTCTCCAGAACCTCGAGCAACGTCGATTTCGGTCTCCGGGAGGCTGTCCCGCACGCGCAGCAGGCGGCTTGTCCTCGAAAAGCGGTCTACGGAGGCGATGTTCCCGGTGCTATCCAGGGGCAGCGTGAGGAGGTCGAGCAGTTGAGCCCCGGCGGTCAGGGGATCGATCGTCCTCAGCTCCGCCAGCGTGAGCTTCCACGTTTTCAGGATCGTTGCGACCCGGTCCAGCCAGAACCAGCCGTCGAACGTGGTCTTCAACGTGGCGTAATCCACCACGCCCGTCGAGGCGGCGAAAGCGCCCGTCAGATGGGCCATCAAGGTATCGGGTAGCAAGGCGTAGCTAGACAGCAGGCGCCGGGTCAGCGCCTCGGTCAGCCCCAACTCGGCGCTGCTCTGCCGAACGACCGCGTTTTCCGACAGGGTCTGCGACAGGTAAGCCAGCGCCTTCGTCGCCGCCGTGGCTAGGTTTACCGCCAGGTTGTCGTTTGCGGGTACGTCGAGATCCCGCAGTGGAAACTGCAGGTCGGCGTCAAGCAGCCAGATGCGCTCGTCGGGCGGGGAGATCAGGGCCGGTTGGGTGGCGAGGCTGTTGACGGCATTGCGGTAGTCGACATCGGCGGACAAGGCGCCAAGCGCCGCTTCTTCGTCTTTCGTCATGATGCCAACGAATCGCAGCAGTCGCTGCTCGGCGTCGTAAGAGATCTTCTGGGCGAGGGCGCCGTCGGAGAGGAGCCCGAAATCTACGTCTTCAGGCAGAGCGGCTAGCGGGGCGGTGAAGACCGGATCGTAGAACTTCAGGGCGAGGCGAGGCACGTCGAACAGCTCCCCGATCGCCTCCTGGTACGCGGCGATGCCGGTCACGGCCGCCAGCGAGGGGTCGGTCAGTAGCGTCGTACGCTCGGCGGTGGTCATCAGCCCGGTGAAGCGCAAGGTCTCCGCCGGCTCGTCGTAGCGGACGCGGATGGCATTCTTGATGGGCGGCGGGAAGTCGAAGCCCTGAGGCAGGCCCGCCACCGTCGTATTCAGGCTCACCTCGTCCCGCAGCACTGCGATCACGAACTGCGAAGCCGCCTCGTCCCGGTTCAGTTGCTGCAACAGCGAGGTCAGCAACTCGGTGAGGCTGACTGAGTCGGTAGGCGTGCTGGCAGTCAGGAAGTCGTACTGTGCGGGGTCGAACTCGCCCTGGATCTCCTGCAGCTCATTGCGTAGTCCTATGAGGAAACGCGCGGCGTCGGTCTCCTTCGCGGCGGACTTCGCCGTGCGGTCGGCGGCGAGCAGCCAGTTCAGCTCGTCCGGAGCAAACCCGGCAGCCTTGAGGTGGTCGACCTCTTCCATGAACTCCAGGGCCGCCTTCGGGTCGTCGAAGTGGAGGATGTCCTGATTGAAGATCTTCAGCAGGGTCTTCCAGTCGTGGGCCTTGTACTTCAGGAGCCTGGAGAGCCAGGCATGCCGCCACAGGAAAGAAAGGTTGGCCAGCGTGAGGTCGTCGGTGATGTACGGCGTGCCATCCGAGGCCCTGGTCAGTTGCTCGAAAACGACGAGATCGGTTTCCTGCAGTCCCAGCGCGGCAAGGATGGCCGGGTGGTGGGCGGAAACTGTTGCGCCGGGCGGCAGGTCGCCCGTCGCGGGGTCGAGCTGGAACGCCGGGTCGAGTGGCTGGATGAGCCGCCTGTTCAGGAACAGGTTCTGGTAGAGGGCATCCTGCCTCTTCTCGTGCGGTCTGGTGAAACGGGTCTCCGTGTTCAGGTCGCCGAGCAGGGCACACGCTTGTTCGACGGTCGTCGATTTTCCAAGCCTGGACCGCAACCGGTCGAGGTAGAACAGCTGGATCAAAAACGCCTCGTCCAGTGCCCCGTTGCCGATGCGAGGATGGCGGACGACCAGGTCGAGCTCCCACAGCTTCCAGCCGCCGAGCTTTCGCCACAGGCGGAGGAATCGGTGGATGCGGTCGAGCTTCGTGGCGTCCAGCGTCTGGACAACCTTCTTGTCGGTGTCGCAGGAGGGGTCGAGGTGCCGAACGTCGATGTCGCCCGCCGGGTTGATGAACTTCAGGTCGAGCAAGGCGAGCAGCTCGTTGTACTCCAGGCCGGTCTTGTGGAGGAAGTTCTCGACGTTTCCCACCGCATCCAGCCAGTCGGCGCCCGTCTCGCCCCACAGTGCCTGCTGACCGGCGTCCGTGGCGTCGGCCACCAGGATGAGGCGTTTCTCGTCGAAGGGGGCGGATGGATCGGCGCTGATGCCGAAGTACTCGGCGGCAGATCTCGCCGTCGGTCGGGTTGTTGGGCGCCGCCGCGCCGCGGAACGTGCGCATGAGATCCCAGCGCTGGAGGTTGGACTTCCGGAACGCCGCTCTGACCTCCTCGGCGAAAAGGTCGAACGGCAGGTCGAGCGGGTACTTCGCCTCCCGCAGTTTCTCGTAGGCCTTCGGATCGACGTACTGCGGATACGCCCGCAACTCGGCGGCGCTCGGTCTTGGTGTTGCGCAGAATCTCGGCGAAGAAGTTGGCCGACGGTGGACGTTTCTTGACAGGTAGGTCACGTCGTCGCCGTGCGCAACCCAGCGGTCGGGATCGAGGGGTCGACCTGGGAGAGCGAAAAGTCGGCACCGAGGCTGATGCTCTGAGCGTCGAACGCGGCGGCGACGGCGTCTTTGGCATCGTCAGGGTCGGCTGGCATGGTCGTGAAGCCAGGCAACTCCAGGTCGTTCTCGCCGGCGGCAACCACGTCCTCCAGCACCTCGCACACCACGTCGATGTAGGGCAAAGTCGTCAGGGCGTTGTCGCAGTTAAGCTCCAGGAAGCCCAGGTCGGGGCGGCGGCGGAAGAGCATGTCCTTGACCGATTGCGTGGGATCTGCCGCCTCGCGGTCTTTGAGGAACATCAGCAGGTCGGCGAAGTACGCGGCGGGGCCAAGCACCGACCGGCAGTGCTCGCATTCGCAGAGGTCGCCGGTTGCGAAGAGGTTGTTCCAGTTGGGGAACGTCGCGAGAGCCTCGCTGTCGTTCTGCAGCACCTGGGGCAGGGCTTCGGCGTCCAGCGCCTTGAGGTCGGCGACGATGGTCAGCACCGCTGCATGGGTGTCGGCGGCGCGGTTCCAGGCGAGGCGTGCGGTTTCGGTGGTGAAGCCGGGACGGTCGGCGTAGCGCCGCACGAACTCGCTCTCGCCCAGGCGATAGACCTTCTGGGCGGAGTGGAGATCATCTGCCAGCAGGGCGTCCGTCGCCTCGAAGGTCGGCGTGAGCTTGAACACCCGCTGGATCGCCTTGACCTCGAGCCGGAAGTCCTCATCCTCCTCCAGTGCTCCCGAGTCCGGGTTGAGGTGATCTTCGATGTATCCATCTACCCGCGTGGTCAGCAGCTCGAAGTCCTCGTGGCGATCGAGGAACGTTGCCAACTCCTCTGCCTTACGGAGACCGTGCGTGCCGCCGTTGTGCAAGGCCCGGTCCAGAGCGCCGGCGAAGGCGGTCGTCGGGAAGGCTTCCCGGAACTGGCGCTCGAGCATCCTTCCGTACACTTCAGCGTCCGGCAGCTTTACCTGATCGGTCACTTCGCCTACGCCGATGGGCAGATCTATGTCACCCGCGGCGTGCCTGGCCACGACCAGATCCACCCATTCGTCCTCGCTCCTCTTCGCGAGCGGGCGGATCTGTTCCGGCTGGCGAACGCCGAACTCCTCCTTGACCATCCTGACTACCGAGAAATCGCCCCTGGTCAGGTCGGCAAGCTCGAAGGACGTGCGCAGGTCCGCGATCTCCGGTTCTTCGAAGGACGGATCCTCCTCCAGGGTCTCGATCAGGTCAGGCGTCAGCGCCTTGTGCTCGTTGAACAGGCGAGCGAAGGTTTCTTGCTTCTCGGCATCACTGATCCCGGCATCCTCCAGCGCCAGCCCGACGAACGTGGGTCCAGACGACCCACGCACCGTCTGGGCCGCGGCGAACTCCAGAAACGCCTCGACCCACTCGGAAACGTTCTCCTGGAAGGCACCGGGGATCTCCCTCTCGTTAAACGCGCGAACGAGCGACTTGTACGCGGCAGCGGCATCGAGCGAAGGCAGGGCATCAAGAACCGCCTCTAACTGCTCTGTGAGGCTTTGCTCTTCTGTGTACTCGCAGAACGAACCACCCAGCAAGGCAAACCAGAACTCGGCCCTTATCGCCTGCTCGGCCAGCTTGTGGGCAATGACGAAGCGGGCTAGGGTTTCTTTCTCGAAGCCCGTCTCGCCGGAGAGAAAGCTCAGGTCCTGATGCCGCTGGTCTTCTTCCAGCTCTTCGACCTTCAAGCCTACAGGCAGCAGAGGTGGCAGTGCCCGATCTATCCGTTCGAACAGCGTCGGTGGCTGTAGTACTTCGGCGGGAACGGAGAGGTCCAACTGCGCGTCGGGCGGGGCATTGTACAGCACGGACGAAGTGGCCAGCAGCGAGCCTTCCTCGGCGAATGCCTTTACGACGAGATCGTCGTTGCCTCTCTCGCGCTCGCTACTTTGCCGCACGTGGTACTGGATCTCATAGTGACCCCGCCTGTTGGTCTGGCTTTTTCCCAGCGATTGCTCGCTGCGCAGATCCCGGTCGAAGGCCTCAACGGTTACCCCCGTTAAAGGGTCACCTCGCGCGTCTCGGACCACGCCGTAGACCCGTCGCGTGGGGTCGGTCGGATCCACCTTGATGTAGTCCACCTGTAGATCGATGGTGATCCGTCTCCCGGCGTTGTGCTTGACCGGGCTCTCCCCCAGCAGTTCGTCGTCGTCGTATGCCCTGATGAACACATCCGGACCGCCTGTCTCCAGGCCGCCGACCCTGAAGTCACCCTCCATGATGCCGATCTCGTAGCGTCCCTCTGCATCGGTCAGGGCTTCGTCACGCAGGGGATCGGCCGGCGTCAGGGGATCCTGGTCGTAGGCGCGGACGATCAAACCCTCCAGTGGCGTGCCTCGCTGGTCGGTTATTTGGCCTGCAAGGTTGTAGTCAGGGTTTGGTTGGGTAGTCATGTCGGTCTCCCTTCAACGTACGGGCGCGACGTGCCCTAAGCCCGTGGTAACCCTGGTCGGGCTTCCGCGACCGGGTTGAGCCTCGAACACCACGCAAAGCGACGTACCTCATTTTGAAGTCACCACGGTTTCTCGGATGAGCTTTCCGGGATCCTCCGGGTCCAGTTTGAAGCCCAGCCGGCCGAGGAGTCCCTCGACACCCTTTTCCCCGAGGTTTGTAACCGCGTTCCCTTCGAGCCGTAAGGTGTTTGCGCTCAACGTCTGCGCCAGTTCCGTGGACTGGTCCATGAAGGACTTGATCGCTCGGACCGTGTCCATGCTGGGTTTCTCTCCCGGACTCAGGTTCTTGAGTTCAAGCACGCCCGCGACAAGCTTGCCTCCTGCATACTGGAAGTAGGATGTGGTCTTGACTTCGCCTTGCGTCTTCCAGATCCACACCTTCTCTCCCCTGGCGAACGAAGCTATGTCGTCTGCGGAAGCTCCGAGTTTCTGAAGAATCTTGCCCACTTCGTCTCCCGGGCCTGGCAGGTCGGGCGCTCCGGGAGGAGTGCACGTGCCATACAAGATTGACCCCAATAGGACCAACGGACCCGAATTCATCATCGAGGTGGCCGTAGAAAACACGAACGGGCTACTCTCGGCCGCAACATAGCCCGCGCCTCCAGCAAAAGCCGCCACCGCCGCCACGGTGACCCACCCTATTCCTTTGCCGATCTTGCCGTAGCCATACATGAGTCGGGTCGACTTGTCCCACTCAGCATACTTTCCCGACCTGTATGCGTCGTATTTCTTGTTCACATGTTCCCACCACTTATCCTGGGCCATCCCCGCCTGCTCTGCGCTCGTGAGTTCCGCGTACTGTTGGTGCTCCTCCCACGTCCACGAGTAGTCGCTTGTTCCGTGTTCGAGGGCGAATCTTTGTTGCCTCTCGAACTCACCCTGCGTGAGGAGGTGTACAAACTTACCTCGTACTCCCACTTCGAGGAGGTCGGGCTCGGGCGCTTTACCGGTAACCTCGATTGTTTCGCCGGGCACAATATAGTTGCCCTTGTCGTCCTGCGTAAGATAGTTGGCAGGTTCGGGCTGCGTCCCGTGGGGATCGAGCAAGCGCAATGGGTTATTCAACGCGTATGCGTAAAGGTTCAGCCCTCCGGCTGTTCCGATCGGGTCGCAGCTAACCCACCTTCCCAACCATGGCGCGCAATACCGCGCTCCGTGATAGCCAAACCCGGTCTCCTCATCCCGCTCGTTACCCGTGTAGCGGTAACGTTTCGGAGCTTCGATCTGGCTGCGCACCGCCTGGAATGAAGTGCTTCCGTAAGGGTAGTACTCCTCGTACGAGATGATTCGCGCGAGGTCGTCCAGCTCAAGGGTGACCGAGCCGAGATGGTTGCCGTGCTGATAGCGGATGAGTCGCTCCGGGGCAGGGTCAGTGCCCTTGGTCCTGGTTTCCACCAACGCGAGACGCTGACCATCATCCATCACATGCAGCGTTTCGCGCTCCAATTGCACTGTGTGACCGTTGCTCCCGTACTCGCGGTAGATCTCGAAGCCGCCGAGGTAAATGCGTTCCTTTCTGCGCCTGGGAGCTTGACCAGCAGCAGACTGGCGCTCGGTCACTTTGCGCACGCGCTGTCCGCCGGAGTCGTAGACGTACCAGGTCGTCTCCGGGGTACCACCGTTATCGAGAACCTGCCTGGACGTCGCCTGTAGACGATCATTCGCGTTCCATCGCATGAGAGACAGGTGCGACACCTTCGTTATGTTGCCGTGGCCGTCGTAGGTGCAGGGTTCGGTGACGGGCTGACCACCTTGTGACCCGACGGTCGTATTGCTCAGGCGGTTACTGGTCCTGGATGGTTCGAGGAGGCTCGGCTCGTTGTAGAAGTAATCGCGCACCCAACCTGGGTGTGTCGGGTCACCGCCGCGATGTTGCATTGAGAGTATGTTGCCCGCGGTGTCGTGCACGTAGCGCTCGATGTACGTTCCCATCGCGATGCCGTCGCCCGGATGATCGAGTCGAGTGTGGAAAGCATTCGAGGCATCAGGGATTGTGGGAGGTCTGGGCTGGCCGCCGACCTGCCCCAGGTGCTCGCGCCCCGCCGCTTCGATCAGCTGGTAGATCGCGTCGTAGGTGTAATCGGCGCTCGGCTCGACGCGCTTGTTGCGGAAGTAGACGGTCTGCTGGGCATCATCGCGGATGTGGGTGATGTTGCCCACCGGGTCGTAGGTGTAGCGAAGATTCTGCACCTGGCAGCCAGGCCAGTTGACCGGCTGCGGGTGCGGGCAGTCGTCAGGGAAGGTAGTGGCGTCGCGCCTCGTGAGAAGGCGAACCAGCCGGAAGGTCAGCGGATCGTAGGTGTAGGTGGTCCTGACGTCGTTGCCGTAGCCAACAGACGTGCGTTGGCCCCTGGCATCGTAATCGATGTTGGTGACAAAGGGGGTAACGACTGCCGAACCACGCAGGTTGGCCTCGACCCGCTCAAGCAGGTTGGCTTCATTGTAGGCGGGACGTATAACGCTGTCGTCCGGCGTGGTCAGTTCAATCGGGCGATCGAGCGCGTCGTACCTGGTGAGGCTGACGTAAGTCTGGGCTTCCAGCGGCACGACGGAGGCCCAGTTCGGGATAGTCTTGTACTCCTGGGCAAGCCGGCGTTTGACGCGCAACGGGTTGCCCCTGAAATCGTAGTCGTCGCTGGTGATTACGCCAGCATGATCGAAGAGCTGAACAGTCCGCCCGCGCAGGTTGTTGGCCTCTGGATCCGGCCGTGATTCGCCATAGATGGCGCGTCCCTCTACCAGCTCAGCACCCGTGCCTTCCCGCAAGAAGGATTCGGTGGGCCGCCGCAGCTGGTCGTAGGCGGTGCGGACCCGGTGGTCGCGGCTGTCCCAGGCATAAAGGGGGTTGCCAACGACGTCGTTCAACATCCATCGCTCGCCCGCCTCCATGCTGGACGTGCGGATGCGGTTGCCGCAAATATCGTATTCGTAGCGCATCACAATGCGCTCCTCGGACGCGCCCTGATCGTCTACTCTCTCATCCGTCAGCTCGCGCTGGTTGCCTTCGATGTCGAAGACAACCCGCCGGCGGCGGAACTCCTCGATAGGTGGGTTGGCTGGAGGCGTGTTGCTGTACTTGAGCCTGTTGTGGGCGACGATCAGAAAGGCGCGGCCGAGCGAGTCGAAGTGATCAACCGTCGGAGTATCCGCGTGGAACTCGGTTTTGCGGGCAGCCTCCAGTTCTTCTGGTCCGAGCGCTCCGGACCGGCGTCTTGCATGCCAGGTGGGCAGGTAGTCCGCATCCGGCAGGCGGCGGAAGAGATCGCCCACCTCGGGATCGGTCTTCGGATCGGTCACCAGCACGGTGTCATTTACATCCCAGGTCTCCTGCCGCCACGGACCGAACACCACCTTCTCCCAGGTGTGATTCGGGTGCACGGTGGCCACCACTCGCTCGACCGGATCGTAGAAGAGCACAGGGCTGACGCCGACGCGGATGTCGAACTCGAAATCGTGCGTGTCGGTGAAAAACGGCTCGTACTGGCGAGCCGGCTTGCCCTTGTTGTTGAACACCGTCCAGCCGTTGCCCATCCAGCGCGGGCTGACATCGTTCGGAGTCATCTCCGGCCGACCATCCGCGCCCAGGATGATGTTCCCGTTTGTATCGCGCCTCAGCCCCGGTCCGGGCTCCGCCTGGAGCTTCTTCTGGATCTCGCGAGCGAAGCCGTCGGAGTAGGAGAAGCCGACTTGAATCTTCAACCCACCGGTTGGGACCGGATCGCTCGCGTGGGTTTCACGGGCGAGCGTGGCGGCGAAGGCCGGTGGTTTCTGCGTTGGGTCGGGCCGGCGCCAATACCTCGTCGGATCGTAGACGATGCGGGTCGTAGCGCTGTCCAGCAGGCTAGCTGCCACCGGCCCTTTCGGGTCGGCGAAGAACTGGTCGATCTCCGCCCGGGTCAGGTCGGTGCGGAAAGTTGACGCCAGACTGTCGCCGGGAACCGGGTTGTCTTCCGGCTTCCCCATCACCGCCGTGCCCGCGACCATGCCGAGCGCGTCGAATGCGGCGGCCGACCGGTTGCGGTTGGGATCCATCAAGTGCCTGGGCTGGATCACACGGTAATCGTTTCCGGGCTGGTTCGGATCGATGTCGCCGGAAGGCGTTCGTGCGCCCACCGTCAAGCGATTACCGAGCGCATCTCGGGTCTCCACCAACAGCAGGTCGTAGGCATCATAGGTGACGGAGGTCTCCGTGTTGACCGGATCGGTGTGGAACGGGTCGCGATAGCGGCGCGGCTGGAAGAAATGCTGGCGAGCATAGGCCAGTTCTTGCGGCGGCGTGTCGGCCAGGACAGCAGAATAGAATACCCGCCCCGAGGGCATCCACCAGTTGGCGTCACCTTCGCCGTGGACGTAACCGCCCTCCGTCTCCAGCATGCCATCGGTTACCCGCCCGCCATAGACCCCGGTCGACAGCCCCGGCGTGAACGCCAGCCTGTAGCTCTCGAACGGCAGCGCCAGCGATTGCAACTCACCGAGGGGCAACGCACCCGTCAGGTCATTGCGGCGGTAGAGCGTGCGCGCTTGCTCGATCAACCGTTTCTGCAACACGCCTGGCGTCGGACTCTGTTCGTAGGGGATGGAGACCGCACCCGCTCCGGCACCAAGTACCTCCGACAGGGTAAATCGGTTGCGTCCTGCCGGCAGGAC
Organism: uncultured Rubrobacteraceae bacterium; assembly: GCA_963800975.1. Taxonomy (GTDB): domain Bacteria; phylum Actinomycetota; class Rubrobacteria; order Rubrobacterales; family Rubrobacteraceae; genus JALYGY01. Next base: position 312,945 of record CAWDDB010000014.1, read on the forward strand.
CAGGCCAGTCAGCTCATAGGCGCGGGTTTCGCAGGGCAGCGGAGGGCGGTAATCGTCGAGATCGTCGATGGCGTTGGTAACGCGGTTTTCGGTGTAGGTTATGTGCGTCCGGGCTTGCTCCGCCCGGTCCGCGGCTGACAAGCTCATGTCCGGCAGACGACGTCCGTAGCGGACGAAAGCCTCTTTCAGGACGTTCCCAAACGCGTCCGTCTCCAGCGTCAGCGCGTGGCTGGTGCGAGGATCGTCCGGGTCGCGCTCGTAGTGGCGCTCGATCGCTTCGTGCGGGTGGGTAAAGAACACAGCGTGGCGGTTCCCGGCCCGCGGTTGCACGAGCCGCATGGCAAAGTTTTGCTCCGCGACGGTGTAAGGATGGATTTGCATGTCTGTGCCATCACGGGCATAAATCTCCTGGCGAATCATCGAGCCCTTGAGCGCGCGGCACGCCTCGCCCTCCTCCTCCACGCTCAACCCTTCCGGGAGCACCGTATCTTCGAGGAGGAGCTCCCTTGCCCGCTCATCACTCAGGCTCGGCTCGCGGTAGTACTCTCCAACATCTCTTTCGTCCAGCAACCCGGCGAAGAAGTTGGAGACGTGATCCCGTCCGAGATGCACGCCGGTGTGGAACCAGGTCTTGGTGTGCACCGGTGGAACGTGGGAGGATTCCTCGACGTTGGTCGCGTCCGTGAACTCGCCGCCCGAGCCGAGCGCCGAGAACATCTCCGTGTCGAACTGCTCGACCAGCCCGAAACCCCGGAACTCGCGTTCCACACCATCGAAGTAGCCGTGGTGGTAGGCGTAGCGAGCAACAAAGCGGTTGCCGCTTATGCGGTCGTGGGTCTCGACGCGCTCGACAACGTGGACCGGGAAGGGGAGACGCGTGATCCAGGGCTTCCCCGCGAGCTTGTCGGCAAGGTAGAACTTGGTGGAGGGCGCGTACTGGACGTGGGTCTCGGCGCCCAGGTTGTTCACCGACCTGATCAGCAGGTGGGGCTTCTGGCCGCCCATGAGGTCGATGTAGCGCATCTGGCGTCGGGAGTCCCGAGGCGAGGGCGATGACCAGACGAGGCAGGCGGTGCCGTTGCCAAGCAGATCGACCGTCATCATCGAGGAAAGGTTGTCTACCGGCGGAAACTGGCTCAGGCGACGCCCCTCGCTCCAGCGGTTGCCCGCCTGGTTGAAGTAGAGGCGCGCGCCGTCGCGTCCCAGGTAGACGATGTCGTTGGTGCCGGAGCCGTCGATATCTGCCAGGCGGATGCGCCTGTGGTCGAACCGGTCGGGATTATCGAACCAGGGAGCATCGTCCATGGCGACCTTCGCCCCGAAGCGGCCGTAGCCGAGACTAGGCCAGTAGCAAACCTCTCCGTTGCGTATGCGCACTATGTCGGTGAGGCCGTCGCCGCACATGTCGGCGAGGTAGATAGACTGGGTGCCATCCGCGAAGACCAGGCGCGGTCCTTTTTCTTCGTCCGACACGCCATGCACCCGTTCGGCAGGGGCGAACCCGTCCTCCGCAAGGGAGGGATACCAGGTAATGACATCCTCTTCGGTGATCAGGACATCGGCATGGCCGTCGCCTGTGAGATCGACGAACTTGAGGTTAGGGTTGCTCCAGTCGAGATCCGGCATCGAATCGAACGGGAGGTGTGGGCTCCAGCTTTCGGCGTCGGACCGCTCGTAGAAACCGGGCGTGGGGCCGTCGAGCGCGACCAGGTCTAGCCGTCCGTCGCCGGCGAGATCCAGGAACTGCTGACCCCCATCGGAGACCGCCGCGAGCGAAGGATTTTCGGCGACGAGCTCGGCCGGGCCGAAACGAGCTTCGGCGTGTTCGTTGCCGTCCCCCCGAACCAGGTTTACCGGGCTCAGGTTCCGCTTGTAGAACCAGCCTTCGGCCTGCTCCGTCAGGATCCCCGAGAGCCCTTCCCCATCCAGGTCGATCCACTGGTACATTGCGCCGTCGAGTCCGACGGGCAGGTTCTCCAGGCTCTCGGGATCCAGGTCACGAATGTCGTCCTGTATGGTTGCCTTGCTGTACCCGAACTCGAGAGGCGGTAAGGACTTCTTCAGATACGTGACGTACCTGACCCCGTCTTCCTCTACAACCGCCTGGGTGTCGTCACGGACGAACCCCGACTGGGTTACGCTACGAACGAACGAGGCGAAGCGGGTGCTGCCCGCGTGCGCGAGCTCGCCCGCGATCGTGGTGGGTTGGGAGTAGTCCAGGTCTTCGTAGTCGAGCTCGGTGGACCGCACCAGATAGGGTTCTTCGCCAAGCTCCTCGAAGCGGTGGAACATCAGGACGCGGCGGCAACGACGATACGCTCGCATCTCGAACCCGGCGCGGTGGGATGAGAACGGGTCGGGGCGAACCGACCAGGGTTCGCCCGACGATGCCGAGGCGCGGACATAGCGATGCTGCTCCGCTTCGGGTATTGTCGGGTCCAGGTCGAGGTCCTCGTAGTGGCCCTCGTCGTAGTCGAGGACAGCTTCGAACATCCACTCCGCCTGGGTCAGGTCGGGTTGGATCAGGCGCGAGACTCGGTTGCCGTACTTGATCCGCTTCAAGTAGCGGTTGGCCGTGCGGCTGCGATTCTTCTCGTGCACCTGTGAGAGGTCAACGCCATCCGAGTTCTCCCCCTGGTACTCGTAGACGATTGCGTTGCCCTTGTCGTCGTAGCTCTCGCAGATCAGCCAGCTGAAGACAAGCCTGGGGTCTGCGGGATCGGCGACCCGGTTTTCGTTGGTCTTGCCGTAAAGTGTTGTGGTGTTGTCCCTGGAGATCGAACGCCAGTGAACGTCGCCGTCGCTCTTGCGCGTCCAGCGCTCTATGCGGGCGAACAGGCCCTCGATGCGGGGACGGTAGCGATCGATCCGGTAGCCAGGGGCGTGAGGCGGGCCATCGAACGTCAGTCGCGTCCAGCCGTTCTCACCATCCAGCACCGGCACCAGATCCTCGGCGCCGGACAGGATGAAGACGTCCGACTCGTCGGCGTCCTGGTACCTGGGCAACCCCTTGTCTGTCTTGCGGGTGATGGACGGAAGCGAGAGGCTCCAGCCAAAGCCAAATACCCCGTTGCCAGCTCCGGAATCGTAGGATAGAGATAGCTGCGGCCCGAACCCGGAGCGTCCCGGGCTGGTGTAGATCGGAACGCTCAGCGATCCGGTGCCGGTAACGGGGTTGGCCGCGAACTTCTCACCCATCCCCCGGATGGCGCCCCCACCTTTGGGCAGCGATATTGCGGGTGGAGACTGTGACGTCCCGGCCGCGCCCCCGCTGGCACCATCTCCTACCGAGCTCTGTGAACCACCCGCCTCTGCAGAAGGACCTCCCGTTTTGGAGTCTGGCCTATCGTTGCCGATCACTGATGCTCGACCTTCTTTTCCCGGGCTTTCCTCCGGATCCCACCCTTCTCCAGCATCAGGGGTAGCTCCCCAGGGTAGAGCCGGACGTATCGCTCAGGTGAGCGATTTATCGGCCGTACCAGAAGAACCTGGCTCGTCGCCACGCCAACGCCCCTTACCCTTCGATGGCAGAACCCGTTTGACCGAAAACTAACCAGATGCGATGAATTGGCGATGAATCGACGGGAGAGTACGTAACCGGGTTTACCCGAGCAAGGGCCTCATCTCAGGGTGGGCCCAGTACTCGTCGCTTACTCGGGCTCGTCGAAAAGCGGGCGCACTGCATCGTCCGCTTCGACATCGGCGAGGTGGCTCATCCTGCCGTCGGCTAGGGCACGCTCCACGGCGCCGAGCCAGAGGAAGCGCGGGGGGCTGTCGCCCCAGGGCGGGCGGTCCATGCCGTCGTAGCGGTCGAAGACGACCGGGGGCTGCATCTGCTGCCGCGTCGCGGTAGTCAGCGTCCGGTCCGGCAGGTCGTCCCCGACGAGGAGCACGAAGTCGAAGGCGTGGGGACCCTGATCCGTGTGCACGTCGCGTCCGGCGTAAACGGCCGGTTCGCCGCCTCCCCAGGCCATCTTCGGGCTCCTGAGCAGCGTCCACTGCCAGCGATCTCCCTGCAGGCTCAGGCTGTAGGCGTCGCCGGTCACGAGGGCCAGTTGCAGCCCCGCCATCTCCACCCGCGACCAGCCCTGCACCGGCCACTCCGCCGGGCCGGCGACCCGCTCGACCTGCCCGCCAGGCAACCCGTCGGTGCGGGGGGCGGGTTGGGCCGCCAGGTGGACGGGCATCTGCAGGAGCTTGAAGCGCTCGACGAAGTTAGTTTCCAGGCGGAGGTGGATCCGGGGCTCGTCCGCGATGCAGAGTGAGCGTCCATCGCACGCTGGAACGGCCCAGCCACCCCTCCGAACGCACCCGAGCCCTCAGGGGCCCGCTCTCCTCCACGACCCACCCTTCGGTCTGCAGAACCGTCTCCACAGGCTCGTCGAAACGATCCGTATGGAAGGTCCAGGTGTCGGTGCCGTCCCGGCGCAGGTGCAGGCCGATGCCGTCCTCGCCCAGCAGGTCGCGTCCCCCGACGATCAGGCGGCGTATCCCGGAGCCTCCAAGCTCCACCCGCACGTGGTCGTTCGCGATGTGTTGGGGGGAGACCTTCAGGTCAGTGTCCGGGAACCTGGCGGGAGGGCGCTCGTCTGTCCTGACAAGCACCTGGGCTGCCTGCCGCGCCTCGACGCGGAGCGGGAAGACCACCCGCTCGATTAGGGCTGCCGCGTCGGGCTGGACCGCCTGAAACTCAATGGGACGCCCTTCGAGGTCGCTCAACCAACGGTCGCGCCAGGCGTCGAAGGCCAGGAACGGCTCCGCCTCGACGAGCCCTTCCCAGGGTGCCTCGTCGGGGTTGAGGACCACGATCTGCTGCTCGTCCACCGGCGGCAGCGCGCGGCGCGCCCAACGCCGGGTGGCCTCGACGGCGACCTCCTCGCCCGTGATCCTGGCCCTGCCCTGCATGGCCCTCACCGAAGGCCAGGCCGCCGGGATAGAGGTGCCGGCGAGGATGTCGTGGAAAGCCGTGAACAACAGGTCGTCCCACGCGCGGTCGATCCGCTCGCCGAGTACCCGCTTCTCCTCCTCGTCATCGACGAAGCCCTCGAGAATGCGTTCGCACTGGTCGAGCAGGTGCTCGCCGCGCTGCTGCTGTTGCTTGATATCGTGCATCACGCTGTAGCAGCCCGGAAAGGTGTGCTGAAGCTCCTCCGTTACTAGAGGGAGCCGGTCCCTGCTGCCTTCGATGGCGTCGAAGAAGGCCTGGGGCGTGCTGAACCGCAGTTCCGCGTCGGGGAAAGCGCGCGCGTTCTCGAGGATGTACTCGATGTTTGCTTTCGTGGGACCGCCGCCGTGGTTACCCACGCCGTAGAAGCACATCGTATGTCCGAGGTTGGGGTTCGCGGCCTCGATGGACAGCATGATCTGGCCGTAAAGGTCGTCCGAGAAGGTGACGTAGGCCGGCGAGATGCGGAACCCGATCACCTCTCCCCCGCCGGCGCCGCGCCAGCGGAAGGCTTGGCCCGGCAGCTCCACCTGGTGCGCGCCGGGACGGTGGAAGACGTACCCGACGTAGCCGTGGCTCGCCAGCACGTCGGGCATGGTCGCTGGGTGGCCGAAGGAGTCGACGTTGTAGCCGACCCTCGGGCTCACCCCGAACCGGTCCCTGAAGTAGCGCTGGCCGTGCAGGATCTGACGGTGCAATCCCATGACCGTCGAGAGGTTGACGTCTGGCTGGATGTATTGGCCACCGGTGATGTGCCATCGCCCATCCTCGACCAGACGCCGCGCGCGTTCGAAGAGCTCCGGATCAATCCTCTCCACCTGCTCGAAGAGCCAGGACTCGCCGCGGGTGAATACGAACTCGGGGTACTCGTCGCAGCGATCCGCCGCGGAGCGGAAGGTCGCCAGGGACTCGTCCACGCCAGCCTGCCACGGCCAAAGCCACACGGGATCGATGTGCGCGTTCCCGATCATGTGGACTATCACGGGAGCGCTGGCCCTTCCGAGCTTCCCACCAGTCTCTCGCGCAGGCGTGCGATATCCTCCGGCGCGACGCCGGCCTGAAGCAGATACGCCTGCGTCCCGCCGTGCCGCTCATGCAGGCCTCCGAGCACCCGCACCATGACCTCAGCCCGAGGGGTGTACTTCTTCATCACTCCCTCCCTCCAGGCACGCTCGTCCGGCGTCCCGATCTGCAGCCACTCCTCGTTGCGCGGGCGCAGGTACTGCCCGCTAAGGACGTAGTCCTCACCGATCGTCTCGCGGTCCACACCGGCCAGATCCAGCATCATGGCGCAGACGAGCCCCGTGCGATCCTGCCCGTACACGCAATGCACTAGCACCCCGCCCTCGGGCGCCCGCGCTATCGCGGCCATGATCCCCGCCACCCTGGGCTCGAACCGGTGGAGCATCCACTCGTATTCGTCGGCCAGCTCGGCGAAGTCCGGCCACGATGGATGGGCCGCCGGGTCCTCGAAAGACAGGTTTATGTACTCGACGTCGTGGTCGCCCGGACGCGCGAAGGGGTTCGGAGACTGGCCCAACTCGGCCGGCGTCCGCAGGTCCAAGATGGACCGGATGCCGTGCTCGACGAGGGCGTCGCGCCCGGTGGGCGTGAGGGCCGACAGGTCGTCCGAGCGCACGATGGCACCCCAGCGGGTCTCCCGCCCGTCGGCGGTCCGGTATCCGCCCAGGTCCCTGGCGTTCAGGCAGTCTTCCCACGCAAGGAGGCGCGCCTCTGCGGTCACGCTCAGCCCTTGATCGCGCCGGACGTAAGCGCCCTGACGATAAACCGCTGCAGGATGACGAAGGTCGCGATCGCAGGGAGCATGGCCAGCACCCCGCCCGCAGCTAGCACGTTGGGCGAGGTCGAGGCGTAGTTGCCCTGGAAGTTTAGGATGCCGACCGAGATCGGGAGCAGCGTCGGCTGGCTGAGCAGGATGTACGGTATGATGAACTCGCCCCAGGCCAGGATCGCCGTGAGCACGAAGACCGAGGTCAGGCCGGGGAGGATGAGGGGCAAGGTTACCCTCCTGAAGGCCCCGAACCTGGTGCACCCGTCCACCATCGCCGCGTCGTCGAGGGCCGGAGGAATGCCGTCGAAGAAGCCCTTGAGCATCCAGGTGGCAAGCGGGACCAGGATGGCGATGTAGACCATCGCCGTGCTGAAGTGGGAGTCGAGCACGTTCAGGCGGGCGAAGTACCTGTAGAGCGGGATGGCGATCACGAGCGGCGAGATCATCTGCAGGGCGAGCACGCCGATCAGGAGCGCGCCGCTGCCCCGGAAGTCGAGCCGGGAGAAGGCGTAGGCCGCCGGGGCGGCGACCAGCACGGCGCCCACGCTCCCCGCCACGGCCAGCTTGAGCGAGTTGATCAGGAACACCGAGAACTGCGCGGAGTAGAGGACCTCGACGTAGTTCTCGAGCGTGGGGGTCTCCGGGATCAGGCGCAGGGAGGTTATGAACACCTCGGGCTGGGTCCTGATCGAGAGTGAGAGCACCCAGAGCAGCGGCCCGCCGAAGAAGATCAGCACGAAGGCGAAGACGAGGTAGGTCAGAAAGTCCCCGAACAGGTGCTGGCTTCTGCGGGTCGTCATACCGTCCCCTCCGAGCGCAGCAGCCGCCTGTAGCCCACCGTCAGGAGCAGGCTTATGGCGAGCATGATCACGGCGAGTACTGCCCCGCCCGCCAGGCTGAACTGGCCGAAGATGACGTTGTAGGTGCGCAGCGCGAGCACCTCCGTGGCCTGGCCCGGCCCACCTCCCGTAAGCGGCAGTATCATGTCGAAGGTGTTGAGGGTCGAGATCGTGATCAGGATGACGTTGATCATGAGTATCGGCCTGAGCTGCGGGATCGTGATGTACCAGAAGGACTGCAGGACGTTCGCGCCGTCCACCTCGGCCGCCTCGTAGAGCTCGTCCGGGATGGACTGCAGGCCCGCGTACTGCAGGATCATGCTGAAGGCCGTCCCCCGCCACACGTTGGCGATGACTATCGACATGAGGGCCAGGCTTGGGTTCGAGAGCCAGGCGACGGTGCCGATCCCGACCGTCGCGAGCAGGAGGTTGGCCAGGCCGTAGCTGGCCTCGTTCAACACTATGGCCCACACTATCCCGATCACGACGCCTGGCATGACCCAGGCCGAGAGGATGATCGAGCGCATAAAGACCATGCCGGGCAGCCGCCGCCTGCGGGCCCTGTTGGCCGCGACCGCGATCACGAGCCCGAGCGCCAGCTGCAGCACGACGCTCGCGAGCACGAAGATCGCGGTGGTCCTTATCACCTTGTACAGCACCGGCTCCCTGAGAACCTGAACGTAGGTCCTCAGGGTGTACTCGTAGTCCGCCTGCAACAGGCTGGCGTTGGTGACGCTGAAGCGCAGGACCTCGAAGGCCGGGTAGAGGTAGAACAGCGTTACGATGGCCAGAAGCGGCGCCATCCACAGCGTGGGCCGATTCTCGCCGAGCAGACGCCGGGGCGAGAAGCCCCGTTTGGGGGCCGTTGTCGTCTCCTGCATTACCTCTGCTGTTCCTCGTAGGCCGAGAGCGAGTTCTGGTACGCCTCGTCGAGGGCTTCCTCCGGCGTCGCCTCACCCGTGAGGACGGTGCCGATGGCGATCTGGAGCTGGTTCGAGATCTCCGGGTAGACCGGCACGCCCGGCCTCGCCTCCCCCTCCTCCAGACCCTTGCTGAAAGTTTCGTAGATGGGATCTTCGAACTTGGGCAGCTCGTTGAACAGGCTCTCCGAGGTCGGGAGCTGGCCCGTGACCTGGTTACCCTCGCCTATAAAGACTTCCTTCGTGAACTCCATGCACATCTCGACCTTCTCGGGATCGTCGGAGAATGCGCCTAGGGTCCACCCGCCGGTGCCCGTCCGCTGGGGATCGTCCGGGTTCATGGTCGGGATGAAGGAGACCTCCCACTTCTTGAACTCCTCGGGCGGCAGGCTCTCCTCGAGCGGCGGGTACTGGAAGTCTCCGCCCTGGAACATCGCGACCGTGCCGGCCTGCGCCGCGGCCTCGAACTCGTCGTAGTTCTGTATCGTGGCCACCCGCTGCGGCGAGGCGCCGCCGTCCACGTTCTCCTTGAGGAACTCGAAAACGTTGAGCATGTACTCGCGGTTGGGATCCTCGCCGAAGATCGGCTTGCCTTCTTCGTCCACCAGCTCGCCGCCCTGGCTCCAGAAGTGGGCCAGGTTGTCGAATGTCGTGCCCTCCCAGCGCCCGCCATTGAACAGATAGCCGTCCACGTCCGGGTTCTTCTGCTGGGCTTCCTTGGCGGCCTGCTGCAGCTCGTCCCACGTCCGCGGGGCCTCGGGGACCAGGTCGGTCCTGCGGTAGAGCAGCCGCAGGTCCGTAGCAAACCAGGCAGCGTACATCTTCCCGTCGTCACCGGTGACGACGTCGCGCACGAAGGGGAACAGGTCGGCCCTCTCCTGTTCCGTGAAGTACTCGTCTATCGGCTTCAGTGCGCCCTGGTCTATGAACTGCGGGACGACGAAGGAGTCGACGTTGGCGCAGTCCGGCGCCCGACCGACGCGCGCCGCCTCGAGCAGGCGCGCCTGCTCCTGGGTTGTCGCGTCGTCCGGGATGATCTTCAGCTCGAGCTTCCAGTCCGGGTGGTCCTCGGCGAATTTGGTGAAGGACTTCTCGAACCCGTCTGCCCAGCTCGGCGTGGCCGCCTGGTGGGTGTAGCTGTTGTTGAGCTGCACCGTCATCGTGTTCGGGGCGTCCTCTTGCCCTATGCGATCTAGCGTCAGGACGCTGCTACCGCCTCCGCAGCCGGCCAGAACCCCGACCACGACGAGAACTACACCGACGGACCGCAAGACCCCAGGCTTCATCCGGACTCCTCCTCACGACGAACGTGGCCGCGCTCGTAACCCACGCCGACCTTCATCGACACCCCTTCCCCTTCCAGCGTCACCACCGCTGTTCGCTTAACACTAGCGTAGCGGTCCGTGCGCATCAACACGTACCAGGTGTTTCCGGCGCAGATCGTCGGTCTCTGCCCCCGCCCAGGGAGTCTAGAGTTCGAAAGAATCGGGAACAACAATAGAAGAACTGTGCTGTAATTCGGGTGCGCGATAGGATCGATGGAAGGAGCATTCTGGTGAGTGAGAAGGTCTACCGCAGCGAGCTTACGCCGGTCGATTTTTTGAGGCGGAGCGCTTACATGTTCCCCGACAAGACCGCCGTGGTGTACGGGGACAGGCGCTACACCTACGCGGAGCTGCAGGAGAGGGTGAACCGCCTCGCCTCGCGCCTGCGCGAGTCCGGCCTCCAGAAGGGAGACCGGGTCGCCTTCCTTTGCCCCAACACCCCGCCCATGCTGGAGGGCCACTTCGGGGTGCCGGCGGCCGGGCAGGTGCTCGTCGCCATAAATACGCGCCTCGGCAAGGACGAGGTCTCGTACATCGTCGAGCACTCCGGGGCGAAGATGGTCTTCGTCGACGCCGAGCTCGAGCACCTGCTTGAGGACGTCGGGGACGTCGAGATCGTGCGCATCGAAGACACCGGCGAGGAAGGCGACCCCTACGAAGAGTACCTCGCCGAAGGCTCGCCAGAAGAAGTGCCCAGCGTCCTCGAGGACGAGGAAGAGACCATCTCCATAAACTACACGTCGGGGACGACGGGGCGTCCGAAGGGCGTCATGTACACGCACCGCGGGGCGTACCTCAGCGCGCTCGGGAACGTCGTCGAGATCGGCATGGGCTACCAGACCAGGTACCTGTGGACGCTCCCGATGTTCCACTGCAACGGGTGGACCTATCCCTGGGCCGTCACGTCCGTGGCCGCGACGCACGTGTGCCTGAGAAAGGTCGAGCCGGCCAGGATCTGGGAGCTCTTCGAGGACGAGGAGATCACGCACTACTGCGCCGCCCCGACTGTCCAGATCGGGATCGTCAACGACGACAACGCCCACGAGCTGGACCGCGAGGTCACTGCCGCCATCGCCGGGGCACCGCCCTCCCCCACCCTGCTCGAGGGCTTGCTCGGGCTCAACATACGACCCCTGCACATCTACGGGCTCACGGAGACATACGGACCCATAACCACCAGCGGCATCCACCCTGAGTGGGAGGACCTGGAGATCGAGGAGCGGGCCCGGCTGATGGCGCGCCAGGGACAGGGCTACTCCACCTCCGACCTGGTGCGGGTGGTGGACGAGAACATGAACGACGTCGAGCGCGACGGCGAGACGCTCGGCGAGATCGTGATGCACGGCAACATGGTCGCCAAGGGTTACTTCGAGAACGAAGAAGCCACAAAGGAGTCGTTCGAGGGCGGCTGGTACCACTCCGGCGACGTGGCTGTGTGGCACCCCGACGGGTACATCGAGATCCGGGACCGCAGCAAGGACATTATCGTCTCGGGCGGCGAGAACATCTCCACTATCGAGGTGGAGCAGGCCGTGCAGAGGCACCCCGCGGTTATGGAGGCCGCCGTCGTTGCCATTCCCGACGAGAAGTGGGGCGAACGGCCCAAGGCCTTTGTCGTGCTCAAAAGAGGAAAGGACGCGACGGAGCAGGAGATAATAGACTTCTGCAAGGAGAGCATAGCCCGCTTCAAGGCACCGGCCGCCGTCGAGTTCGGCGAGCTTCCCAAGACCTCGACAGGCAAGGTCCAGAAGTTCGTCTTGCGAGACAAGGAGTGGGCCGGTCAGGAGAAGCAGGTAAATTAAAGGTCCCTGGCCTCGGGTTTCGGGTCAGTGGCTGCGACGGGTTCGCTCGTGAAAGGGTCGGTTTGGCTCGGCTTCATGTGTTGAAGGTCTTTGTCGGCGAAGGGGGCGCCGGGGGGAATCCGCTCGGCGTGTTCCTCGAAGGCGGCGAGGTGCCGGAGCGCGATCGCCAGGCGGTCGCGGCCGACCTCGGTTTCTCCGAGACGGTCTTCGTCGATGATGCAAGCGAGGGGCGCCTGCGCATCTTTACGCCGGGTACGGAGCTTCCGTTCGCCGGGCATCCGCTGGTCGGCACCGGCTGGCTCCTCGCGCGGGAGGGATTCGAGGTCGCGACGTTGCGTCCGCCGGCAGGCGAGGTGACGGTCAGGCTCGGGGACGGGATGACGTTCATCACGGGACGTCCGGAGTGGGCGCCGGAGTTCGAGGAGATCGAGCTCGGTTCTCCCCAAGGTGTGGAGGCGCTCTCGGGCCCACCCCAGGGCTACGACCTCGTCGGGGTGTGGGCCTGGGAGGACGAAGAGGCCGGCCGCGTGCGCGTGCGGGTGTTCGCGCCGCGGGTTGGCGTGGATGAGGACGAGGCCACGGGAGCGCACGCCGTGCGTCTGGCAGCGACGCTGGGGCGCCCCATCACGATCCGACAGGGCGAAGGCTCCCTGATCCTGGCAGAGCCAAGAGACGACGGAACGGTCGAGATCGGCGGCCGCACAGAGCTAGTCGAGGTGCGCGAGTACTGAGGAGGACGATCCCATGATCGATGCAGAACAGAGAACCTACGAGCACATACTATTCGAGGCGGACGGACCGATAGCCCGCATCACGATGAACCGTCCCAAAAAGCGAAACGCGCTTTCGTTGGATCACATGCGGGAGCTCAATGACTGTCTGGAAGCCATAGGCGAGGCAAGGGAAGCGCAAGTCGTGATCCTGGCCGGGAACGGGCCGGCGTTCAGCGCAGGCCACGACCTATCCGAGATGATCGGGCGCGACCCCGCGACCTACAGGCTCATCTTCGACGTCTGCTGTGAGCTGATGGAGAAGATACAGGCCATCCCCCAGCCGGTGATCGCGATGGTCCACGGCATCGCCACGGCCGCCGGCTGCCAGCTCGCCGCCACCTGCGATCTCGTCGTCGCCGCGGAGGAGGCGCGCTTCGCCACGCCAGGGGTCAAGATCGGGCTGTTCTGCTCCACCCCGATGGTCGCCCTCTCGCGCGCGATCGGGCAGAAGAAGGCGATGGAGATGCTGCTTACGGGCGCCTTCATCTCGGCCGATGAGGCTCTGGCCGAGGGGCTTGTCAACAAGGTCGTCCCGGCGGCGGAGGTGGACGCGGAGACGCGGCGTCTGGCGGAGAAGATCTGCGAGTCGAGCCCGCTCGTCGTGGGCGTTGGCAAGCAGGCCTTCTACCGCCAGGTCGAGATGCCGGTCGAGCAAGCGTACGCGTACACGAAGGAGATCATGTCCTTCAACGCCTCCTTCGCCGACGCTCAGGAGGGGATGGGCGCCTTTCTGGAGAAGCGCAAGCCGGAGTGGAAGGGCAGGTAGCCCACGAGCACCATCGCGCAGCCCCGGGAGGAGACGAGGCGGCTGACGGAAGGCCTGCCGCCCTACAACGTCGTCCTGCTCGACGACAACGACCACAGCTACGAGTACGTGATCTTCATGCTCAAGAAGATTTTCGGGCATCCCGTCAAGAAGGCATACAAGCTGGCGGTTGAGGTGGACACCAACGGCCGGGTCGTGGTCGCGACCACACACCTGGAGGAGGCGGAGCTGAAGCGGGACCAGATCCTGGCCTTCGGCCCAGACCCCCTTATCCCGCGCTGCAAGGGCTCCATGTCCGCGACCGTGGAACCGGCGGACTCCTGACCTACAGCGCCAGCACCACACCCTCGTAGGGTCCGAGTTTCAAGACCCTCGACTCGTCAAACGCGTGACGCTCGGGGTCGGTCGAGCAGAGTAGCTTCGCGCCTGCGGTCCCCTCGGGTACCCCGAGCCGCTGGTCTTCCCCACCGAAGTTGAGCGCGACGAGTACGCGTCCGTCCTCGTGTTCGCGCAGGTAAGCAACCATCTGCGAGTCGCCCGTCTCGACCGGCCGATAGGAACCTACGGTCAGGGCGGGGTGCTCACGCCGCAGCCGGATGAGGCGCCTGAACAGCGAGAGCATGGAGTGGCTGTCGTCTCGCTGGGCCTCGACGTTGACCCGCGTGGAGTCGTCGGCGACGGGGAGCCAGGGCGTGCCCGAGGTAAACCCGGCGTTAGGGCCTCCGTCCCACTGCATCGGGGTGCGCGCCGGATCGCGGCCGTAGCCGGGGCTGCGCAGGCCCTGCGGGTCGACGACCAGCTCGGGCGGTATCTCGACGTCGTGCATCCCGATCTCGTCCCCGTAGTAGCAGGTCGGGGTTCCGCGCAGGGTGAGCAGGAGCATCTGCGCGAGGCGTGCCCGTTCTGCCCCGACGCGGCCGACGATGCGCCTCTGGTCGTGGTTGCCGAGCACCCAGTTGGGCCAGGCCCCATTGGGCAGGGCGGCCTCGTAATCCGAGACGAGGCGTTGCACCGCCCGCGGTTCCCACTCGGGTAGCACCGTCAGCCCGAAGTTGAAGGGAAGGTGGATCCCATCCAGTTCGGATCCGTAGTAGGAGATCATGCGCTGCAGCGGCAGGTACAGCTCTCCTATGAGCACCCGGTCGCCTTCGTAGGACTCAGTCACGGCGCGAAGCTCGCGCAGAATCTCCACCATCTCGGGCCGGTCCCCGGAATAGATCCCGCTCTGGCGGCGGAACGGCGGGTCGCCTTCGCGCCACTCCGGGTTGGGCGGGTTGTCGCGGAAGAGCTCGTCCTTGATGAGGAGCCAGAGGACATCGATCCTGAAACCGTCTACCCCGCGGTCCAGCCAGAAGCGCAGGACATCGTACATCGTCGCCCTGACCTCGGGGTTGCGCCAGTTCAGGTCTGCCTGTTTCTCGTCGAACATGTGCAGGTAGTACTGGCCCGTAACCTCGTCCAGCTTCCAGGCGCTGCCGCCGCCAAAGAAGCTTTGCCAGTTGTTGGGCGGCCCGCCGTCGGGGGCGGGGTCGCGCCAGACGTACCAGTCGCGCTTGGGGTTCTCCCGAGAGGAGCGCGACTCCACGAACCAGGGGTGCTCGTCCGAGGTGTGGTTCGGGACGTAGTCGAGGATCACCTTGATCCCGAGCCCGCGCGCCTCCTCCACGAGGCCGTCGAAATCCTCGAGGCTTCCGAAGAGGGGCTCCACATCGGTGTGGTCGGAGATGTCGTAGCCGAAGTCGGCCATCGGGGAGGGGTAGATCGGGGAGATCCAGACCGCGTCCACCCCGAGCCACCCCAGGTAGCCGAGCCTCCCCGTTATGCCCTCGAGGTCGCCGGTCCCGTCGCCGCCCGAGTCCATGAAAGAGCGCGGGTAGACCTGGTAGATCACGGCGGTCCTCCACCACTCGGGCGCCGCCACCTACGAACCTTCCGGCGCGAGCCTGATGATACGGTCGTCTGCGTCGCTCACCGGGCTGCCGTAGCCGTCGAGGTTGCTCGTCGTGACCCACAGGGAGCCATCGGGGGCCTGCACAACGTTCCTGATCCTCCCGAGATCGTCCCTTAGCAGCTCGTCCCTGCCTATCACCCTTCCGTCGGGTCCGAGCTCGAGCCTCCACAACCGCTGCCCCCTGAGAGCGGCGACGAAGAGGTCATCCTCCCACTGCGGGATCTTGCCGTCCTTCAGTATCTCCGCCCCGCTCGGGGACGCCTCGCTGGTCGGCCACGTCGTTACTGGGTTCACGTAGCCAGCCGCCTCCGCTTCCTCGCCGCCCGCGCCTTCGAACTCGGGCCATCCGTAGTTCTCGCCCGGCCTTACGAGGTTGACCTCGTCGAACGCGTCCTGCCCGAACTCCGAGGCGTAGAGACGGCCCTTCCTGTCCCAGGCGAGCCCCTCGACGTTGCGGTGTCCGTAGGAATAGACGGGGCTGTTCGGGAAGGGGTTGTCATCTGGTACGCTCCCATCCGGCTCCAGGCGAAGGATCTTGCCACCCAGGGACGCGCGGTCCTGGGAGTTCGACGGGTCGCCCGCGTCGCCCGTCGCGACGTAGAGCTTCCCGTCGGGACCAAATGCGATGCGGCCGCCGTCGTGGTAGGTGTTGAACGGTATGCCGGTCAGGATCGGCTGCGGCTCCTCGCCGAGCCTGAACCGCACGACCCGGTTGTCCTCACCCGTGGTGTAGTACGCGTAGACGTAGCCATCGCGCTCGTAGTCGGGAGAGACGGCAAGCCCCAGGCTCCCGCCCTCGCCGTACCCAGACGTAGGCAGGGTCTGCACCTCTCGGACGTTCCCCGAAGCGTCCATCCTTAGCAGACGCCCCGAGTCGCGCTCGGTGAACAGGGCGTCGCCGTTCGGTAGGAACGCGAACCCCCACGGTACCGCGAGGTTCGTGGCGATGACGGTTCGCTCCACCTCGACCGGACCGGTGGCTTCCCGCGTTCGCAGGTTCGCATCCTTCGGCTCGGGTTCTTTGGAGCCCGACCTCTCGGCTGTCCTCTCCTCCGTCGTCGCCTGCGCGACGCTTGTCTCGTCCTGCGTCCGCTCGGTCTGGCGCGGCTCGTCCCCCTGAGACGAGGATTCCGAGGACGATCCCGCGTTCGCGCCGCACGCGACGCAGCACAGGACGAGGATCAGGGCGAGCGCCGCAGGGTGCGCTCGCGCGATGCGGTTCGGCAAGGCGTAACCCTTCTTCGAGAGACCAGGTCGACAACCCGCCGATTATATGACGGCGTTCTCGATTTTGGCCCAACGATTCGTAGGGGCGCTTCGCGAGGCGCCCCTACACGGTCATCACCCCGCACCGACGGTATCAGTCGTCCGTCTCGCCCTCGAAGACCGCGAACGCCGCACCCTGGGGGTCCGTCAGGATCGCGATACGGCCCGCTCCAGGCTCCATCGGCCCCGCCATGACTTCGCCGCCAAGCTCCCGCGCCTTCGCAGCCGCATCATCGCACGAGGAGACGGTGAAGTATGGCAGCCAGAACGAGGGCGCGTCGCCTTGCTGCTCCGTCATCGGCATGATGCCACCGTTGGATCTGCCGGCGTTGTTGATAACGACATAGGCCAGCCTCTCGTCGTCCATCTGGCCGTCCATCTCCCATCCGAATAGCTCGGCATAGAAGGCCGCCATCTTTTCTGGCTCGCGGGTATTGAGCTCGTTCCAGGTCATGCAGCCAGGGTCGTTGACCCTGCCCGCGCCGATGTGCGCCCGCGGCTGCCAGACGCAGAGCACGGCCCCGCTCGGGTCGGCGAACACCGCCATGCGACCGGATTCCATCACATCGAATGGTTC
This sequence comes from uncultured Rubrobacteraceae bacterium, assembly GCA_963800975.1. GTDB lineage: Bacteria > Actinomycetota > Rubrobacteria > Rubrobacterales > Rubrobacteraceae > JALYGY01. The sequence goes on from CAWDDB010000014.1 coordinate 329,901, forward strand.
CTCGAACACGGTGGCACCCAGCTGCCTCGCCTTCGCGGTGGTCTCGTCGGCGCTCGCAACGGTGACGTAATTGTTCCAGTGCCCGGGCCGTTCATCTTGCTGGACGATCGCCGCCACCTCGTCGCCCTGAACACTGCACATCGTGTATACGCCACCGCCCGGGATCTCGCTGTCCTCGAAGTCCCATCCGAACAGTCCTCCGTAGAAGGCCTTGGCCCCGTCAGCGTCGCTCGTCGACAGGTCCATCCAGCTGAACGTTCCCGGTTCGTGGCGTTCTCTCTTCCCCATCCGCTCCTCCTTCTTGTCGGTTTCCGACCGGTTGGAGACCGCCCCGTAAGTCTACGATGACGCTCCTTTATCCCAAGTAGCAATGGCCCGCGAAGCGTTGGTCAGAGGGCTACTTTTTTGCCAGAATTGGGCGGTGAGAGAGGGCGGCGAAAGACCTGATCTTCAGGAGAGCGCGCGGGCGCGGCTGGACCGGTTGCGCCCGGGGCTCGGCGCGGCGTTTCTCGCGGCCTACGCGTGGTCGAGCCTCGTGTCCTCGAGCGCGGCCACGGCCGCCTTCCTGGTCCTTGGGGCAATCCTCTACGTTATCTCCGTGCCATGGTCCAGCGGCTTCCACAAGGGGCTCGCCGTGGTCTCGTTCGCCGCGCTCGGGCTGGTTCTCGTTACGGGGCGGTTCGACGCCGGCGGGTTCGTCGAGGGCCTGCCGGATTACCTCGGGGTGGTTGCGGTGCTGCTGGTGCTCAGCATCGCCGGCTACCCCATCCGGGCCGCGCGCTACGAGGCCCAGATCCGGGGCCTCGTGGCGGCCCTGAGACGGCGCGGCGCAAGTGTAGGGACAGCATCGGCGATCATGGGCCACGTGCTCGGGGCTGTGCTCGACGTTGGCGCGTTCGTCCTGATAGACGTGATCGTGGGCCGAGCGGCGCCGCGCGAGCGCGTCGACGCGCTAGCCTGGGCCGCCCGGGGGTTTACCTTCGCCCCGCTCTGGGCCAACCTGAACGTGTTCACCGCAACCACGATCGTGCTTACCGGCGTCTCCTACCCGACCCTTCTCACGGTGGCCCTCCCGTTCGCGCTGCTCGGCCTGGCAGCGACAACCCTCTTCGCCCAGCGCGACGAGCGGGATTCGGAGGACGTGGCAGACCCGGACGTGCCCCTGGATCGCGGCGCTGCCGCGGTTATCCTCTACCCGGTACTGCTCGTAGCTGCGGTCGCCGTTGCCAACCTCCTCTTCCCCGCCCTCCCGCTCACCGTGATCATCGCCGCCACCGTCGCCGCGGTGGTGACACTGACCTCGGTCCTCGCGGCGTTGGCGTCTCGGCGTGTCTCCCCCCTGCGGCGCCTGCAAGCGGAGACGCGCGGCTCGCTCGCCGCCTCGCACGCCGAGTTCTCGCTCTTCGGGTCCTCGGGCATCCTCGTGATCTCGCTCGGGCAGCTAGGGGCGCTCGCGCCCGTGGGAGATCTTCTATCGGCGCTACCCCCGCTCCTCGTCGCGCCGGCGCTCATGCTCATGATCGGGGTCGGCTTTATCGTAGGCATACACGTCATCCCGATGCTGCTGCTCATAAACACCGCGTTTCCCCTCGACGGCGGGCCCGCGCCCGCGCTGTGGGCCGTCGCGCTTCTGATGGGCGCCCAGGCCACCGTACTGCTTACGCCGTTCTCGAACGTGGTGACGATGCTCGCGCGCCTCTCGGGGCTGCACCCGCTGGAGATCGGGCCCCGGAGGAACTGGGGCTTCGGCCTCGCCGTGACGCTCGCCGGCCTCATGTACCTGGGTCTGCTGACCGCGCTCCTCTTGTAGGGATCTAGAAAAATCACGCAAATTGGGGATGCCCGACGTGCAGAACCGGCGCTACAGTTGGAACGTGGACCTTGCGCGTAGCCTAAAGGAGGCCAGACTTGATCGTTTTCTTGATCCTGCTGCTGTTCGCCGTGATCTTCATCGCCGCCGGCGTCGTGCTGCTTTACTTCCGCAACAAGAACAAGCACAAAGCGGCCCTGATGGGCCAGACCGAGACCTCGGAGGCGAGGGACGTCTCGGGGCTCGCGCCCGGCACGCTCGTCGAGGTAAAAGGCACCCTGCGATGCGAAGACCCGCTCACCAGCGAGATGGCCGGCGAGACCTGCGCCTTCTACTCGTCGCAGGTAACGCGCGAGTACCAGGAGCATGACCACGACGATGACGACGACATCGGCTCGGACCGCCGCTCAGAGGTAGTTGCCCACAACGAGCAGTTCGCCCCCTTCACCGTCGAGGACGAGTCCGGGAGCGTGGCGGTGAACGCCGAAGGTGGCGAGATGGACGCGAAACAGGTGGTGGACCGCTTCGAGCGCCACACGGGCGGGAACGGGCCTTCCATCTCTTTCGGAGGCTCGACCCTAAGCCTGGGCGGCGGCGAGCGCACCCTAGGCTACCGCTACTCCGAGAGCATCATGCCCGTTGATGCCGCGGTCTACGTCCTCGGCACGGTGCAGGAAGACGGCGGGATCGGCGCCTCTCAGCCGGGCAACGAAGAGCATCGTTTCGTGGTCAGTCACCGCTCCGAGGAGGCGCTGGGACAGAGCCTCGGCAAGACCGTCCTGTGGCTCGGCGTCGGGGGCGCCGCCTCGATCGTCGTGGGCATCGTCCTGCTCGCCGTCGGGATCTTCGTGCTCGTCGGTTGATTGCACGCGGCGTACAGGCACGCACCCTCGTAGAGACGCCCCGGTGGGGCGTCTCTACGAGGGTGCGTTGGCGCCTGCGTCGTCGCGGAGAAGGCGCGCAGTGGGACCGGCGGGTCGGGGTTACCGGACGTCCTCCGTCACCGGGCTGGCGTCCCCGATGGGTACGTGGCGAGATCGGGGGCGTCCGTCACGCCAGCGCCGCGAAGAAGCTGGAGATCTCACGGTTGGCAAGATCCGGCCGCTCGTAGTGGGCGAAGTGCCCGGCGCCCGGCGCCGGGGCGAAGTCCAGGTCCGCAAAGTAGTCCCCGAGCAGGTCGGCCCACCCCACCTTGAGTATGCTGTCGCTCTCGCCCCACCGGACGCGCGTGGGTGTCTGTATCTTCGGCAGCTCGGGGGGGCCGTTGCGAATAAGGTCCAGCCTGGACTCGTTGGTGGCCACGTACCAGTCGAACCCGCCCTGGAGGTTGCCGGGCTTCATGAAGTTCTCGACCCACGCCTCCAGGTCCTCGTCGAAGAGGCCGGGCTCGCGCGCCCAGTGGTCCAGGAAGTGGCGGATGTAGGTCTCGCAGGTCTTCCGGCTATGGCCTACCAGGGCGGCGGCCCAGGGCTGCTGGTTGAAGGTCTGGTACCAGATCTCGTTCACGCTACCCGGGTCCACCCAGCGCCTCCCGATCCCCGGGTACGGACAATCGAAGAAGAACAGCCCGCTCAGACGCCCAGGGTGCTCCCTGGCGAACCCTTGCGCCACGTAAGCGCCCACGTCGTGGCTCACGATCCCGAATCGCTCGAGACCCAGGGAGTCCGCGAGGGCGCGCAGGTCCTCCACGAGGGTGGCCAGCAGCTCGTTCGGCGGATCTGGCGTACCCGGCTTCTCCGTGTCGCCGAAGCCCCGGAGGTCGGGCACGATCACGTCGAACTCCTCTGCGAGGGCCGGGATGTTTTTCCGCCACACTAACCAGAACTCGGGCCACCCGTGCAGCAGAACCAGGGGATGGCCTTCGCCGTGGCGGACGTAGTGGACGCGGATGCCGTTCGCGTCGAGATGCCGGTGGTTCCACGCGGGTCCGTTCACCGAGCCTCCCTATTGCCGACGGGCCGAATTGCTGGCAAGCCGACCGGCTCAGTTCCGCAGGTTCTCGAAGATGCCCGCGGCCCCCATGCCGCCGCCGATGCACATCGTGACCATGCCGTAGCGGGACCCGCGGCGCTGCATCTCGTGCAGCAGCTGGACGGTGAGCTTGGCGCCGGTCGCCCCCAAAGGGTGGCCAAGCGCTATGGCGCCGCCGTTCACGTTGGTCTTCTCCACGTCAAGGCCAACCTCACGGATCACGGCCAGCGCCTGCGCCGCGAATGCCTCGTTGAACTCGACGAGGTCTATGTCTTCGAGCGAGAGGCCGGTCATGTCGAGCACCTTCGGGATCGCCACCGTAGGCCCGATCCCCATGACCTCCGGTCTGACGCCCCCAACCGCGAACCCGACGAAGCGTGCGAGCGGCCTTAGACCCCGCCTCTCGGCCTCCTCGCGCTGCATGACCACCACGGCCGCCGCGCCGTCGCTGCGCTGCGAGGAGTTGCCGGCCGTAACGGTGCCGTCCCGCTGGAAGGCGGGCTTGAGGTTGGCGAGCGCCTCTTTCGAGGTGTCGCGCGGCCCCTCGTCGCGCTCGAAGGTGGTCTCGAAGCGTCGAGGCTCGCCGCCCTCGTCCACGAAGTTGTATTCCACGTCGAGGGGCACTATCTCCTCGTCGAACCTCCCGCCTTCGACCGCCTCTTTCGCCAGCGTGTGGCTGCGCAGGGCGAAGTCGTCCTGGTCCTCGCGCGAAACCTCGAACTCCCTGGCGACCTGCTCGGCGGTGAGGCCCATGCCCATGTAGACGGCCGGGTTGGTCTCGACCAGCTCCGGGTCAGGGGCGAAGCTCGGCATATCCAGCGTCGAGGACATGTGCTCCGTGCCCCCCGCGACGACGGTGGTGGCGTGGCCGACCATGATCCTCTCGGCCGCCATCGCGATGGTCTGCAGGCCCGAGGAGCAGAAACGGTTCACGGTCTGAGCCGGAACCGTGTCGGGCATCCCGGCCCGCACCGAACTGAGACGGGCCATGTTGTACCCCTGCGTCCCCTCCGGCATCGCGCACCCGACTATGACGTCCTCGACCTCCGCCGGGTCCAACCCCTCGACACGCCCGACAGCCTCCCTTATGGCGGAGGCGCCAAGGTCCACGGGATGCACCCCGCGCAGCGTTCCCCGCGGAGCTCGTCCTACAGCAGTCCGGGTTCCCGAGACTATGACGGCTTCGTTCATTTGTGTTCTCCCTTCTGTCGCTACGCTCCCTAGTTCCTGAGCGGTTTTCCGGTCTCAAGCATGTGGCCTATGCGCTCCTGGGTCTTTTCGTTCTTCAGGAGATCCAGGAACGCTTCTTTTTCGAGGGACAGCACGTATTCCTCCGTTACCCACTGGGGGAGCGAGAGGTCGCCGCCGGTCAGGATGCGGGCGGCGTGGCCGGCCACGACGCCGTCGTACTCGGAGGCGTAATGGCCCCACTGCAGGGTCTTGACGCCGATCTCAAGCGCTGCGCGGGAGTTCTTGCCGGAGGCGTAGACGTTCTGATCTCTATCGGGAGGGGCGTAGCCGTCGGCGAGGTCTAGGGTCTCGCGCTTGGCCGCGGAGAGGAGATGGTCGGCGTTCATTACTACGCGGTCGTCCTCGTCCAGGAAGCCGAGGTCCTGCGCTTCGAGGGCGCTGCCCGAGACTTTGGCCATCGCTATGGTCTCGAAGGCTTTTTGTAGTGACGGGAGCGGCGGGGTGTCCCCCGCGGCGCGCAGGGCGCGGGAGACGATCCTGCGGGCGAGCTCTTTCGTGCCGCCTCCGGCCGGGACCAGGCCCACCCCGGCCTCGACGAGGCCCATGTAGGTCTCCCCCGCCGCCACCACGCGGTCGGCGTGCAGGCAGATCTCTAGCCCGCCGCCGAGCGTCTGACCGCGCGGCGCCGCGACGACCGGCTTGGGGGCGAAGCGGAACCCCATGAGCAATCCTTGCAGCGCGTCGACGCTCTCGCCGATCTCGTCGAGCCTTCCGTTCTGGGCGGCGTAGGCGATGTCGGCCAGGTTCGCCCCGACGCAGAAGTTGCGCCCCTCGTTTCCGACGACGAGCCCGACCCAGTCCTCCTCTTCTAGCCTCCGCAGCGCCTCGTAGCCCATCTCTACGGCCTCGCCGTTTACGGTGTTGCCCTTGGAATGGAACTCGAGGCAGAGGACGCCATCGCCCAGATCCAGCAGGCTCGCCGAGTCGTTTCGAGATATCTCCTTGCCCTCGTCGCGCAGCTCGTCCAGCGAGACGACCATTGGGTCCTCGCGCACCGGCTCGTACTGCTTCGAGACGGGGTCGAACTGGAGCTCTCGTCCGCCCTCGGTCTTGTAGAAGGTCTCGTTGCCGCCGTCGAGCATCTCGCGCACCCAGGGGGCGACCTCGATGCCGAGCGAGCCCATGTGGTCCGCGGTCCCTCGCACGCCGAGAAGGTCCCAGGTACGGAACGGGCCGGCCTGGTGGGCGAAGCCCCACTCCATCGCGTGGTCCACGTCCTCCAGTGTGTCCGAGATCTCCGGCACCCTTCGAGAAGCGTAGGCCAGGTAGGGCAGGAGCGTGTCCCGCAGAAAGCGGGCGTGGCGGTCCTCCTCTGCCGGGGCGTCGCGCACGGCGGCGAGCCTCGCGGCGAGGTCCCCCCGCTTGCCGGCCTCCTGGGCCAGCGGGATCTCGGGGTTCTGCGCAGGCTCGTGCTCGAAGGTCTCCAGGTTCAGCACGTCGAAGACCGTCTTGCCGTCCCGCCTGTCGCGCTTGTAGAAGCCGGCGCCGCTCTTGTTGCCGAGCAGGTCCCGCTCGATCATCTCCTTCAGTATGGGGTGGGGCTTCAGGTCCTCCCGCGATTCGTCCTCCGGAACGGCCTCGTAGAGGTTCTCCGCGACGTCGACAGCGATGTCCAGGCCGATCTGGTCGTTCAGCCGAAAGGTCGCCGTCTTCGGGTGCCCGATCAGGGGCCCTGTTACGGCGTCGACCTCCTCTATGCCGTAGCCGTTCTCGAAGGCGTAAGTCGCGGACTGCATCCCGGTGAAGGAGCCGAGCCTGTTCCCGATAAAGTTCGGCGTGTCCTTGGCGATGACGCCGCCCTTGCCGAGGACGCGCTCCCCGAAGCTCCGCACGAACTCGACGATCTCCGGGTCGGTGTCTTCGGTCGGGATGATCTCGAGCATCTTCAGGTAGCGCGGCGGGTTGAAGAAGTGCGTCCCGAGGAAGCGGCGCCTGAAGCCCTCGGAACGGCCCTCGGCGATCTCGTGCAGCGGGATGCCCGAGGTGTTGGAGGAGATTATGGCGTCCGGCGCGGCAACATCCTCCACACGCCGCATGAGCTCGCGCTTGGGCTCGAGCTTCTCCACGATCGCCTCGAGGACCCAGTCGGCCTCGGCAACCCGGTCGAAGTCGTCGTCGAAGTTTCCGATGGAGATGCGCTCGGCCACCCGATCGCCCATGAGCGCGGCCGGCCTGGCGTTCTTCATCCTGTCGAACCCGGCCTTCACGACCGCGTCCTTGTCCCCGTCCTCTGAGGCGATGTCCAGCAGGTCTACCTCGAGGCCGGCGTTCGCGCAGTGGGCTGCGATCGCCGCGCCCATCGTTCCGGCGCCCAGCACCGCCACCCGGCGTATCCGGTGCGTCATCGTATCTCTCCCCGTCTCGCGGAATCTCCAACAGGTCTTCTTACCCAAGATAGCACCCCGGCACGAGCGGCGTAGAGAGGTGCTAGAGTTTGCGCGGGCCTCAAGAGAAGGAGGAGATCAGTTGCTCGCGGACGTCGCCAGATCCCTTGGCACCGACTACTACCTGATCGACGAGTTGTTGACCGAAGAAGAGAGGGAGATCCGGGACAGGGTCCGCGCCTTCGCCGACCGCGAGGTGATCCCGATCATAAACGACTACTGGGAGAGGGCCGAGTTCCCCTTCGAGCTGGTGCCCAAGATCGCCGACCTCAACATCGCGGGCGGCACCATAGAGGGCTACGAATGCCCCGGCATGAGCGAGGTAGCCTCTGGCCTCGTGGCGGTCGAGCTGGCGCGCGGTGACGGCAGCATAAACACCTTCTACGGGGTCCACTCGGGCCTCGCCATGGGCACCATCGCGATGCTAGGGAGCGAGGAACAGAAGGAGCGGTGGCTCCCGCCGATGGCCCGCATGGAGAAGCTTGGCGCCTTCGGGCTCACCGAGCCGAACCACGGCTCGGACGCGGTGATGCTCGAGACCACGGCGAGGCGCGAGGGCGACGAGTACGTCATCGACGGTGAGAAGCGCTGGATCGGCAACGCGTCCTTCGCCGACGTCATCATCATCTGGGCCCGCGACGACGACGGCGACGTCGGCGGCTTCCTCGTCGAGAAGGGCACGCCAGGCTACTCGGCCGAGGTCATCAAGGGAAAGACCTCCAAGCGCTGCGTCTGGCAGGCCGACGTGAAGCTCGAGGGCGTGAGGATTCCGGCCGCGAACCGCCTCGGGGACGCCCGCACCTTCAAGGACACGGCCAAGGTGCTCACCGCCACCCGCTACGGCGTCGCGTGGGAGGCCATAGGCCACGCCGTTGCCTCATACGAGGCGGCCCTGACCTACGCCAAGGAGCGCGTCCAGTTCGGCAAGCCCATAGCCAACTTCCAGCTCATCCAGAGCAAGCTCGCCGGACATGCTGGCCGAGATCACCAACATGCAGCTCATGTGCCTCCGCCTCAGCCAGCTCCTGCAGGAAGGCAAGATGACCGGCGGCATGGCCTCCCTGGCCAAGATGAACAACGCGAAAAAAGCGCGTCAGGTCTGCTCCGACGCGCGCGACATCCTCGGCGGGAACGGGATTCTCCTCGAGTACCACGTCGCCCGGCACACCGCCGACATAGAGGCCGTCTACACCTACGAGGGCACCGATACCGTGCAGGCGCTCATAGTGGGGCGCGAGATCACGGGCTTGAACGCTTTCGCTTAGGTTCTAGGTTTTGAGGTAAGGGCACTCGGGAGCAACCCGCCGTATCCGGAACTCTACCGGCGCGGCAGGTCGCTTCCGTTTGCACGAGAGCGCGTAGTGGGTATCCATACCCAGCCACAGCCTAGAATCCAAGAGACGCCAAAACCTCAAAATCTTCTGGCGAAAGGAGCGACTATGAAAGCCATGGTACTGCGCGAGATCGAGGGGCCAGAGAGCCTCAGCTACGAGGACGCCCCTGATCCCGAACCGGGTTCCGGAGAGACGCTTGTCAAGTTGAGCGCCGCGGCGCTCAACCGCCGCGACGTATTCGTGACCAGGGGCCAGTACCCTGGCGCGAAGCCCGATGCGCTGCCCGCCATCCTCGGCTCCGACGGCTCGGGCGAGGTCGTCGCCAGAGGAGAAGGCGCCGGTGGTCCCGACGAGGGGACCGAAGTGGTCATCAACCCCGCGCTGTACTGGGGCGACGATCCCAAGAAGCCGGGCAAGGACTATCGAATCCTCGGCCTCCCGGACGACGGCACCTTCGCCCAGCTCGTGAAGGTTCCGGCCGAGAACGTCTTTCCGAAGCCGTCGCACCTCTCGCACGAGGAGGCCGCCGCGGTCCCGCTCGCCGCCCTGACCGCGTACCGGGCCCTCGTCACCCGCGGAGGCGTGAAGGAGGGCGAGACCGTCGTCGTACCTGGCATCGGGAGCGGTGTGGCGACGTTCGTAGTGCAGATGGCCGCGGCCCTGGGGGCGCGGGTCTTCGTCACCTCGGGGAGCGACGAGAAGATCGAGAAGGCGAGGGAGCTCGGCGCCGAGGGCGGCGTCAACTACAACTCCGAGGACTGGTCGCAGGGAGCTGAGGAGCATGACCGGGGGCGTGGATCTCTCGGTGGATCACGTCGGCGGCGAGGCTTCGACGCCCTGCTCTCGCTCGCCAAGCCCGGCAGCCGCATCGTCACTTCGGGGCGACGGCGGGACCGAAGGTCACGCTGGTTATGCCCAGGATCTCCTCAAGCACCTCACAGTCCTCGGCACCGCGATGGGCACGGACGAGGAGTTCGGTGCAATGCTCGACCTCTACGCAGAGCACGGCCTGCGGCCGGTCATCAACAAGACCTTCTCGCTCGAGGACGCCCCGTCTGCGCTCGAGCACATGGAAGAAGGCGAGGGTATAGGCAAGATCGTTCTAGAAGTTCCCGAATAAGCCCGTAGGGTACGAGCCATAAACCTGGTCCAGGGTGCGCTGAGGGCAAGGCGAGATCTTACTCCGAAGAACCGCGCCAGATGGTGGTTAGAGCCGCCGATCGCGGTATGTCTAGAGCCCAAGCTGCCCGCCTGCTAGACGGGTATGGGACGGGCAATCTACGCGGTGACGCCCCGGAGCGCCCTGGGATTCTTCGAGCACCGCAGCTACCGGACGGCAAGCCAACCGCTATAAAGGATGATGTAAGCTACGCCCCATGATCTGCCGAAGTCTGCTACGTGGAGGTAACGCTTTCTGACAGATTTTGGGCGGGTACTGACGGCGACTCTCACTGGCCTTATCGTCGTCTTTGCGCTGCGGCTCTGGGCGATAGGCTTCGGGCTTGGGTTGGAAACCTCCTGGGACCGCTGGGCCCTCAGGTTGCTAACCTTCTGGGTCGTCTGGGCAGTTACTTACCTGGGACTTACCTGGTTCCTGATATACCGATCGTCCGCCCAGCAAACCCGTCGATGGGCGTTGGACCAGGGAAGGCCACCTCGCCCGCACATTTCCATACTGCGGTCGGTGATTCTGCGCATCTTGCGGGCACTGTTCCTGGTAAGTCGAACGAGCTCTTTGTTTTTCATCGTCTTCGTGAGCTTGGTAAGTCTGGTGCTGGCGATCAGCCTGGCGCCCGAAGTACGTGACCTGGAAACCACGCGAGGCATATCTCTGGCTTTCATGGCCGCGTTAGGGGTGATCTCGGCGTGGGGAGTGCTTCACTCCTCCTACACGCTCCACTACGCCTACCTGTACTATCGATCCGAGGAATCGCCTGGAGGGCTCGACTTTCCCGGCGAGCAGTGCCCGAAGCAGCGCGACTTCGCCTATTTCGCCTTTACGGTCGGCACGAGCTTCGCCGTCTCCGACGTCGACGTAACCGACGATGCGATGCGCCAGGCGGTCCTTGGACATCAGATTCTCTCGTTCTTCTACAACACCTCGATCCTGGCTACGGTGGTAACGATGGCTACCGGCTAGAGATCGCCTCACACCTCTTTCTCAGCCCGAAGACGGTGCGCAATCACGTCTCGAACATCCTGATCAAGCTGCACGTCGCGGACAGGACTGAAGCCATATTCCATGCCCGTGAGGCCGGCCTCGGTTAGACTAGCCAACGCCGATGAGCCGTACACCCTTCACCCGCCTCGAGTCGGAGCGTCTGATCCTACGCCGCTTCGAGGACTCGGATCTCGAAGCGTTCGTCGCGTACCGCAACGACCCGGAGGTGGCAAGGTACCAGAGCTGGGAGTCGTACGGCGAGGCCGAAGCGCATGCCTTTATCCAAGAGATGGGCTCCTCAGAGCCCGGTACGCCCGGCGAATGGTTCCAGTTCGCCCTCGAGCTGAAGGAGACCGGGCGCCTGATCGGGGACTGCGCCATGAAGACCGAAGAGGATGGCCGTCAGGCCGAGATCGGCTTTACGCTCTCCCGCGAAAATCAGGGCAACGGCTACGCCACGGAAGCCGTCTCCCGCCTCCTCGATTACGCCTTCTCCGACCTGGGAATGCACCGCGTAGTCGCGATCGCCGATGTCGAGAACAAACCGTCCGTGGCGCTGCTCGAGCGTCTGGGGATGCGTCGCGAGGGCACCTTCGAACAGAACGTGTGGTCTGGGGGGAAGTGGTCGAGCGAGCGCCTCTACGCCGTGCTAGAGAACGAGTGGGGCGGCAAGCACGAACGGGTTGGAGAAACCATGCAGAGCTTGAGGATCTCGTCCGAGCCGCACGCGGACCCGGAGGAGATCACCTTCGTCCGGGAGGCGATCGCCCGCCACAACGTCGCGATCACGCGCGACACCTTCTACAGCCCGCTCGCAATCTTCCTCAGGGACGGGCGCGACGCGATCATGGGCGGAGCATTCGGAGACATCTGGGGCGGCTGGCTCGAGCTCACGCTACTCTGGGTAGCCGAGCCGCTACGCGGCCAGGGCTACGGAGACAAGCTCCTGCGGGCCGCCGAAGAGGAGGCGAAGGCGCAGGGCTGTGCTGGCGTTTTCCTGAGCACGTTCAGCTTCCAGGCGCGCCCGTTCTACGAGCGGCACGGGTACGAGGTCTTCGGGGAGCTTCCGGAATACCCCGCAGGGCACTCCCACTACTTCATGAAGAAGACCCTCGAAGTACCCGAGCCGGGTTAGGATGGCGTTGGAGAGCTTCACCCTCGAAGAGAGGCCGGAGCTCGAGGAGCAGGTCGGCCGCCTTTCGCAAGAAGGGTGGCCCACGTTCCTGCTGCACACCGACGTTACCCACTGGGACACGCTCTTCGACGACTTCGCGGATCTCCAGATCCTGTTCTGCGAGCCCGCGGACACCCTGGTCGCGGTCGGTCACACCATCCCGTTCGTCTGGGACGGGAACCCGGACGCCCTGCCACCGACGCTGGCCGGGCTCATGAACGACGCGGTGCGCGCCCGGCTCGAAGGCAAGACCCCGGACGCGCTATCGGCGCTCGCCGCCCTCGTAACGAGCTCTCACCGGAGGCGAGGCTTGAGCGCGGAGATACTTCGCGCTATGCGCTCGCTGGCGACAGGCCGCGGCTTGCGAGCCTTCGTCGCGCCCGTCCGTCCTACCCTGAAGAGCACCTACCCTCTCACGCCTTTCGAACGGTACATCGGGTGGAGGCGCGAAGATGGCGCGCCCTTCGATCCCTGGCTCAGGGTCCACGAGAGGCTCGGCGCCGAGTTCCTCGAGGTCATGCCCGAGGCCCTCGTCGTTGCCGGCAAGGTATCCGATTGGGAGAGCTGGACCGGCATGAGCTTCCCAGAGACCGGCGAGTACGTGGTTCCCGGCGCTCTACAACCCGTGCGGATAGATCTCGGGCAGGACGAAGGCCGCTACGCGGACCCAAACGTCTGGATGCGGCACCCGGTGCCCGGATAGGATCAGCCCACGAGGCGGATAAGTCCCTTGCCGGGATGGGCACCCTTCTAGAACGCCACGCCCTGCAGAAAACGCGTCCGCTCCCGCCGATCAGCGCACGAAGCCGGCAACGTGTTCCTCGAACTTCTTGCTCACGATGTCGCCGAACTGTTCGATCCAACGTTCCGCCTCCCCGCCGAGCGTGCCGTACACCCGCACGTCCAGGGGCCTCACCGTGGCGAGGAACCTATCGAACTCCTCCCACCTCGTGATCATGGCCATGTGGTCCAGTATCCGTTCCCGATCCGAGAACCTCAGGATCGCCCCCGCCTCGGTCGAGCGGGGATCGTAGTAGAACTGCAGGCTCACGAGCTCCTCGACCCCTTCGTCTTCCAGCCTTTTCGCGGCGGCCTCTATGGCGGCCGCGAACTCCTCGAAGGGCCTGGTCAGCTCGAGCACCTCCACCAGGGTGACATAGTCGCTAGCCGATGGTTTCATGGCTTTCTCCTTGGGCTTTCTCCTAGGGGACGAGTCCGCGCTCGCCCCCTTCATCATCGTTTCGTGCCGCTCTGCGCCGCTTGGGGCGCTTCGAGGCTAGGAGCCATCCAATGTCCCACTTTACCGCCACGAGGGACGGTTGAGGAGCCGGACCAGGACGCCTCCCGTGACGATGCCGCCAACGGCACCGGCTATGGCCCCGATGATCCCCACGATCATGGCGAAGGAGAGAACCCCTCCCCCGAGGGCCGTGCTCAGGGCGTCGCCGAGGGGCAGGATCACGAGTATCGCTGCCACACCCCCGAGACCGAAGCCAAGGGTACTCGCGGGTATAGCCCGTGCCGTCCCGCCGATGTGGCGCCGTAGCGCCAGCCACTGGGCGATCCCACCGCCGAGCCCGAGCAAGAGGGCCCCGACGAGGAAGTCGAACGGGAAGCCGCCTAGCACCCACCCGAGCAGGAATCCCGCCGCGAGACCCACCCCGTTACCGACCACCAACCAGCCGGCCCGGCCCGCGTAAGGCCTGAGGACGAGCCACTGCAGGATGCCCAGCAGTGCGCCGCTGATGAGGAGACCCAGGGTGTGGGCCACCATGTCCCCGAATCCGCCCTCGGGGCCAAGCCACCCGCCGTGGCCCATGGTCTCGCTAAAGACGCCGAAGGCCGCCTCGCCAACCGCCAGGCCCGCAGCGGAGGCCAGAACCCACATCGCCCATGTGCCTCGTCCGATCCGGGCGGAATCAAGATTCTCAATATCCCAACCAGTCGCTACCGGCTTACTCACCTTCATGGTTATGTCCTTCATCGTGGTGCTCCTTTCTCTTGAGTTCTGTCCGGACACCGTACCGTCACTTTGGCCCGAGGGATGCGGCCGCGCCCACCCCGTCGCTCTGCTGACAGATCGTTCCTAGGAAGCCTTCACCACCTTTCGGGCCGCAGAGAACTCTGAGGTGTCCGAGCTAGTGTTCCCTTCCTCGTTCGCTCGAGCCTCGTCTCCTTCGCGTTCCTATCGCTCCCTGCCGGCCAGGAGAATCCGACTGGCCGTGATCGTGATCCAGCCGAAGGCCGCCACGAGCAGCGCCCGCTGGATAAGCCCGCCCACCGCGAAAAAGGGGTCGCCGGGGTTGGTGCCTAGCACCCCGTACACAACAACCAATCCGAAGACGACGGAGGGCATCGCCGCCGAGTACAGCGCGTGAGTGCGCCAACCCAGTTCCTCCTGAAGGCGCAGCGCGACCAGGGCGTAGGCACTGGGCAGCGGGACGAAGGTGCAGAAGAACGCCAGGCCGTGGAGTAGTCCGCTGACGGTCGGATCAGATCCGGGCGGGGTACCGGGGAAGGTCCCCGCTGCGATGAGCGCGATACCGCTCGTGGCCAATAGGATCGCGGCGGCCAGGCGTCCGCGTCCGGCAAGGCTCGTGTAAAGGGCAAAAGCGATCACCGAGAGCCCGAAGGCGTAGAAGTTGGCGGTCTGGATCCAACCGTTCGGTCCCCACGCAAGGGCGCTCACCGGCTGGCTTATAGCGTCGTAGGCAGGGTCGAGAAGCCCGGCCAGCGTCGCCACCGCGAGAAAGAAGATCGGTCCGGCTGCCCCAACGGCCAACAGTACCCTCGATGGAGCCAGCCTGGTCCTCGTTCCTGTCGCTTCCGGTGCCGGTAGTTTGCTTGTCCTATCCATGATCTCCCTCGCTCCTGTACTCATCTCGTACTCCTCTCACGCGGGGCGGGGCCCGTGCCCCGCCCCATCTCTCGTTGCCCTCACGGATCGTTCCTAGGAGGCCTTCACCACCCTGCGCCCGCCCGAGAACTCGGAGGTGTCGCCGGTCGAATTCTTCGTGGCCGTCGCCGTAACGGTCTGCCCAACCGCCACCGCCTTATTCGGCACAAAGCCGAAGGGGACGTTGCCTGAACCGTCGGTGGTGACGATCTTCTGGCCAATGAACCTCTTGCCTTCATTGCCTGTGGGATTAGAGAAGAACCGGACCGTATAGTCCTGGTTGCGGGTGCTGTTGAGGCTGCCCTTCACCGTCGTCTTGCCAGAGGCGTTCCTGGCGGAGGCCAGGGACGGCCTGTTCTGCAGGTTGTTGGGGCCAGCGTCGGGATCGCCGAGGTCGTTGGAGGTAGGGCCGTCGGAGTTCAGGTCGATTCCCTGGCTGCCGTTGGCGAAGATGGAGTTGCGGAGGATACTGCCGGTGGTTCCGTTGCGACCACCGAAGCCGATCTGTACGCCATTCTCGCCGTTGAAGGCTATGGTGTTGGTGAAGGCGGCCGTTGAGCCCCCGACGGTGTTGGCTGTTCCAGAGGAGACGTCCACACCGTGGGTGCTGTTGCCCAGAGCCGTCGTGCCGTCTCTCTTGGTGCCTATGAGGTTGCCGGTCACCGCGTTCCCTAGCGAGCCGTTGAAGATGAAGATGCCCTCCGAGTCGTTGCCAGAGATGAGGTTGCGCTCGGCGGGCTCACCACCCCCGATGGTGTTCGCTCCGCTGCCAGATGAGCCGTCGATGTCAACCCCGGCGCTGCTGTTGCCAAGGTCTTGCGTACCGGCGGGGTCGGTGCCGATAAAGTTGCCCTCGATCTGGACGCCAAGACCGCCCTCGATGGACACTCCAGAACCGGCGAATCGGTTGATCGCCAGACCACTGACGCCGACGTTCGATGCCTTGATCACGAGCCCGTCGGATGACGCGTCGCGCCCCGACAGCTCGATCTTGATAGCCGCGTCGTCGCCAGCGGCCAGGGTGTTTGGTGAGGCACCAGGCTGGCTGTAGCCGTCTATGGTTACCTGCTCGGTTATGACAGGAAGGTCCGATGCGGGGGTAATAGTATGCACTCCGCTCCCGGCGATGTTGAACTCGATCACGTCCGCGCCTGGCTCGAAATTGGCCTCCTGAATGGCAGCCCTCAAGGTGCACTGGGTGGCCTTGAGCTCGACGTCGCAGATACCGTTGCCGAGGTTGCCGTCGCCTTCGTCTCCTATGGTGGTTACGGTGAAGGTCGTAAGGGCTTGCGCCGGCTGTGCCGCTACCATCAGCAACAAGCTCGCCGCTAGCACCAGCGCTACCAACGTTCCGTAGAAGTACATGCTCTTGGTTGCAGCCGCTTGTGGGTTAGTCATCGTGTCTCTGCTCCTGTTTTCGATCTCTGGCTATCTGGAAAGTGGCTCCGTCTATGCGTTCGCCTGGTCCATCGACCCTCCTCCTGCTTCGTTTGCATCCCGTCCTTCGCAAGTGGTCCGCCCGTCCAGGATGACTTCGTCTATCTGGTGGATGATCTTCCCGTCCCGTTCCTCTAGCGTCGTCTCGACCACCACGAGGCTCCCGTCCAGGTACTCGCAGCTCTCCCAGAGCACCACCCGATCCTCCTCCACGATCTCCCGCTCGATGCGGTGGATCGTCTTCTGGCCGAAGACCGCGCGCAGGTACTTGCAGATCTCCGCCTTGCCCCTCAGCTCGAGCGGTGCGCTCCTCGGGAAATCGCTGTTAACGATGCGCACCGTGGCCTCGTCGGCGTAGAACCCGATCATGAAGTCGGGCTCACGCCGCTCGATGGCGCGGCGCAAGGCTGCGAAGTCCAACCCCCTCGCGCCAGCCTCCCCTTTTGTCACGGTACGTTTCTCCTCTCTCTCGAACAGCCTGCTCATCGCCCTCACATCCCAGGCTCGAAGATGGATCCGGAAGAACCAGCCAGCCCCGAGGCCGCGTTGCCCGTTGCCGGCGTGCAGAGGGTGTCGCCGTAGAGCTCGCGGAACTCGACGAAGCTGATCTGCTGTGCGCCGAAGCCACCCTCCAGGTAGGCCTCCCGGCATGGGGTAGGTGCCTCGCCGAAGGCGAGTGCGTAGCCCACCAGGACCACGACCGTTGCGGCCAGCGCTACCCACCGCCTCGTCAGCTCGAATCTGTTGACCGATGGGCGCGGCGACAGCCATGTCCCCGCCCCGCGTACCGTATGACTTGTCCTGGCCGCCATCTCGAGTACCTCCTTTGTCGTGAGGACCTCTCTGGTCCCGTCAAGGAGGACTCTAGGAGCGGGCGCTCAAGGGGACGCCTCAGGGAGCGCCCAAGGAAACGCCAAAATACGGAAGAATGCGAAAAAACCCGAGAAAGTTGTGCCTCGGGGAGGGTTATCGTGGTCCGAAGACGGCCCGGTGGGGCGTCGATCGAGCCTGCGGGATCAAGATACGTTTCCTACGGAGAACCGGTGGCAGATATATCAGGAATCCGACCCCGCGGCCCGGGACCCGATGTCGCGGATCGCGTCGAGGCGGTTCGCCCGACGCTGCCGCTTCAGGTGTCTTCGCCCCGGAGAAGTGCTTCGTAGAGCGCCCTCGTCTCCGGCGTCGGTTGCGAGCCGAGATCGTTTTGCAGCTTCTCGACCAGGGTCTGGTAGTGCCTGATGGCCTGCCCGCGTTCGCCTGCGGCCGCGTAGCTGCGCATCAACTCCCTGTGGGCGCCTTCGGAGTAGCCGTCCAGGGCCACGACCTTGCGGTACGCCTCGGCCGCCTCGGCGTGGCGTTCCTCACCGAAGCGCAGCGCCCCAAGGGTGAGCAGCGCTTCGAGGTGCTCACGCCTGAGCTCTTCCTGGCGAACCAGAACCCACTCGCTCCCCAGGAAGTATTCCAGGAAGTCCCCTTCGTAAAGCGCGACGGCTTCCTCCAGAGCGGAGATGGCTACGACCGGCGCTTCGGCACCGAGCCTTCTCGCCTCTTCGAGCTTCGACTCGAAGTCTTCGACGTCGAAGGAGTAGGGCAGGGATCGGTCGAAGGCGTACCGGCCACCCTCGAAGGAGACCCACTCCGGGCCGCCTAGCGCCTTCCTCAGGCGGCGCAAGGCCTCGTGGAAGTTGCCGCGCAGACGGGAGGGGGAGGCCTCGGGCCAGAGGTCGAGCCCTATCTGCTCCTTGGTTCGGGAGGAATGGCTCAGCAGGTAGTAGAGCAGCTCCCTGGGTTTGGCGTAGGTCCACTCGGAGGAGGCTATGGTGTGCTCGCCACGCTCCACCCGCGCGGGCCCGAGGGCGAAGATGCGGAGCTCGGGAGGCGCAGGCGGCTCCGCCGACGCCGTGTCCCCCGGAGTCGGCTGCCCGCCGTCTTCGCGGGTTGTTTCTGGCTCGTTCAGCGCCAGCGCGACGGCCTGCTCGAGCGTCATCGCCCGCCCCTCGGCCCTGGCCGTTTCCCACGCCGTTTCGCCCAGCTGCGAATGGGTGGCGGCCAGGAGGGCCCCGTAATCGGTGGGCGTGTGGTCCCAGAGTACCAGGGCAAGACCGATCTCTTCCCGCAGGGTCTCCGCCGCCACCCACAGTTGCACCGCCCGGGCCGGTCGTCCCTGCAAAGCGGCGACCGCCGCCAGTCCCAGCAAGCAATAAGAGGTCTTCGGCTTGTTACCCAGCTTCCGCAACGCGCGGAGTTCCTCCTCGAGCAGGGAGATCGCCCGATCGTGATCTCCCCCTTCCAAAGCGGCCAGCCACAGGTACTCCTGGGCCTGCCCCGCGACCAGCTCTATGGCCGTGGAGAGCTCGGAGAATTCCTCGGCATCTGAGACACCGCGCGTCCCATCCATCATCTCCCCGAAAAGATCCAGGCTCTCCTCGAGCAGCGTCGCCGCCCGATCCAGGTCCTCCTCGTACAGCGCCACCATCCCGAGGAAGACGAGCAATTCGCCGATAGCCCGCCGGTCCGCGAAAGATCGCCGCATCGCCTCGGCCTCTTCGCAAAGCGCCGCCAGGTGCTCCCTGTCGTCCTGATGCAATACGGCGTGTCCCAGCTTAGCAAGCGAGGCCGCGACGCCCGATTCGTCCCCAAGTTCCTTAAACAGTCCAAGGCCCTCTTCGAGCAGCGCTATCGACGAATCGAGGTCCCCCTGGTAGAGCGCCATCCACCCGGCCTGGTCGAGCGCCCTCGCCCGCTCGAAAACGGGCGAAGCGCTGCTCCCGGCGAGCTCCCTCTCCAGCCACCGCCGCCCCTCGCTCAGGTATCCGCGCTTGTACCAGAACCCTCCCAGCACCCCGGCCATCCGCAACCCCAGGCCGGCGTCCCCGCCCTCTAGCGACCAGCCCAGGGCCGCCCTGAGGTTGCCGTGGTCGGACTCCAACCGCTCGAGCCAGGCCCCCTGTTGAGCCCCGCTCAATCCCGGCTCGGCCTCCTCGGCCAGGCCCAGGAACCACGCGGCGTGCCGGCGTCGGACGGCCTCCGCCTCCCCCATTTGGTCATCCATGCCGGTCGCGGCCTCCAGGCGCTCAAGCCCGTACTGGCGAACGGGCTCAAGCATTCGGTAGCGCAACCCGTTCTCGTCCCCTACCTCGGCCACCACCAGGGACTTATCGACAAGCCTTCCCAGAAGGTCGAGCACCCGGCCGCGTTCGAGACCGTCGCCCCCGCACACCGCCTCAGCCGCCTCCAGCGTGGAGCCCCCGGCGAAAACCGAGAGCCTGCGGAAGAGAACCTGCTCATCCCCCGAGAGAAGTCCGTGGCTCCAGTCCATCGTCGCTCTGAGCGTCTGGTGGTGAGGAAGAGCCGTCCTGCTGCCTGCGGCGAGCAACCCAAAACTGTCGTCGAGCCGGGAGGAGATCTGCTCCACCGACAACGCCTTCACCCTCGCGGCCGCGAGCTCTATGGCCAGCGGTATCCCATCCAGCCGGTACAACACCTGCGCCACGGCTGCTGCGTTCCGCTCGGTGATCGCGAACGAGGGCTTGACCGCCACGGAACGGTCCGCGAACAGCTTTGCCGCCTCGTAGCGCTCGAGGCCTTCGGCCGCGGGCAGATGACGAAGGTCCGGGAACGAGAGCGGGGGTACGGGCCAGGCCACCTCGCCCGTGATCCCGAGCGCCTCGCGGCTCGTAGCCAGGATCCGCAGGTCGGGGCAGGCCCGCAACAGGAAGCCGGCGAGCTCGGCGCAGGCGTCGATAAGATGCTCGCAGTTGTCCAGGATCAGGAGCACCCTCCTGGCGCCAAGGTGCTCGGCCAGCGCCTGCTCGAGAGAGAGATCATGCTGCTCGCGCACGCCCAGTACAGAGGCGACCTCCTGCGCTATGAGATCCGGGTCAGAGAGCGAGGCCAGCTCCACCAACCACACGCCGTCCTCGAATCCCCCCACGATGCCGGCGCCGACGGCCAGGGCGAGGCGCGTCTTTCCGCAGCCACCGGGTCCGGTGAGCGTGAGAAGGCGGTGCTCGGCTAGCAACCGTCCTACCTCGGAGATCTCCTGCTCCCGACCTACGAGGCTCGTGAGTTGGGCCGGTAGGTTGGAGGGTGGGCCCCCCGAACGGTCTTCGTGACGCGGCGCGCCAAGCGGCCCGCCGACTTCGGCGTTACCCCTGCTCATCCTCGCTTCCCCGCGCTCGTCATAAAGTTCACGTACCGGTTTGGTGGCCCAGCGTAACAGCCAGCCAGGGCCCTTGCACCTTGCAAACGGGTGATCCATGCGGAGAAAATCATCGTAACGAGGACGTTACGGCGTAGCTGCTGTGGGTGTTCCGGGGCACGCTACTAGCCCCCAGAGGTCACGATAGGCTTCGAGGACGACCTTCCTGCAGTTCTCGGGGAGTTCGGAGAACGGGATCTCCAGCCTCAACCGCTCGCCTGCCGGTCGTCCGCGACGGAGCGTGCTGCCGTCTCCGATCCCGCGCGGGTTCTCCCCCATGGTCAAGTACGGATACTCGCCCGGTCTCTTGAGGGAAAGCAAGCCGGTAAAGACGGCGGTGTAGCGTTCGGCGGTCACGCCGCCGGCGTCGTAGCATCAGACGTAGCGGGGCACGCCGGTCTGGCAGCAAGCGCACTTTCCTGTCACCGAGTCCCATAGCCCCACGATTATCCCCGAATGTTTGACCGCGCGAGCGGCCGGGGGCAGAATTCATCACATTACCAGAGCCGAGCCGGGAGGTGTGAGCGTGAGCGAAGGTTTCGTGTCGCGCGGTTTTCGGGGCCGCCGCAGGCGGACGGAGAGTGACGATCGCCTGCCGCCGGGCCAGTACCTGGTCGACGGCTTCCCGGTGCTCTCGGCGGGTCCCACACCACACATCCCGCTCGAGGAGTGGGACTTCTCGGTCGTCGGGGAGATCGACGAGCCCAAGAGGTGGAGCTGGGAAGAGTTCCGCGCTCTCCCCTCAGAGGAGATCACGCGCGACATCCACTGCGTCACCAAGTGGTCCAAGTTCGACACCAGGTGGGAAGGGGTCAGCGTGGACGCCCTGCTCGAAGGCGTGGAGACCGCGGCGGAGTACGTCACGGCTTTCTGCGACGGGGGCTACACGACGAACCTGCCCCTGGAAGACGTGACGGGCGGCAGGGCCTGGGTCGCCTTCGCCTACGACGGCGAGCCGCTGGAACCCGAGCACGGAGGACCTGCGCGCCTGCTCGTGCCGCACCTCTATTTCTGGAAGAGCGCCAAGTGGGTTCGGGGACTGCAGCTCACCGCCTACGACATACCGGGCTTCTGGGAGTCGCTCGGCTACCACGACTACGGCGACCCGTGGCGCGAGCAGCGCTACTGGGGGGACTAGCGTGGCGCCCGTACAGCCGGCGAGGCTGACGTGGCGCATCGGCGAGGTGGTCGAGTCCAGGGCGGCCACGCCCCACGCCAAGAGTCTCTTCCTCGAGGTTCCCGGCTGGGAAGGGCACAAGGCGGGCCAGCACGTCGACCTCAGGCTCACCGCCGAAGACGGGTACCAGGCCCAGCGCAGCTACTCGATCGCCTCGGCACCCGAGGACGAAAGGCTAGAGCTGGCCGTCGAGCGCCTCGAAGACGGCGAGGTCTCCCCTTACCTGACGGATGAGCTCAGGCCGGGCGACAGGCTCGAGCTGCGCGGCCCGATCGGGGGCTGGTTCACCTGGGAGGAGAGCGACGGCGGCCCGCTGTTCCTCGTGGCCGGGGGATCCGGCATCGCTCCTCTGGGGGCCATGATCCGGCACCGCGCGGCCACCGAAAGCGACGTCCCATGCCGCCTCCTGTTCTCGTCCCGCTCGCGTGAGGAGGCTATCTACGCCGACGAACTGGACGAGCTCGCCGCGACGGATGGCTCCCTCGAGGTGGTCTACACCTTCACCCGATCCCAGCCCCCAGGCTGGACGGGCTACGCTCGGCGCATCGACGGTGAGATGCTGAGGGAGGTCGCGCCATCGCCAGAGGCGAAACCCCTCGCCTTCGTCTGTGGCCCGACGCCGCTCGTGGAATCCGCGGCCACGGCGCTCGTGGACCTTGGGCACGACGCCGGCACCATAAAGACCGAACGCTTCGGACCGACTGGAGGATAGCCATGGACGAGCACAGGCTGGACGGGAACGTCGCCGCAGGAATCCTCGGAGAAGTCTTCACGCTCGAGGTCACCGCAGCGGAGGGTGCCTGCGACAATTGCGGCGCCGTGGCTCACGTCGGCGAGGCGATGGCATACGTCACCGAGATCGGCTCGGTGGTGCGCTGCGCAAGCTGCGACAACGCCCTCATCCGCGTCGCCCAGAACCCCCGCGGCTACTTCCTCGACCTGCGAGGCGTGAGCTACCTGCGGTTCCAGACCGCTCCCTGATCGACCAGAAACCGGAAACAGCGCCGCAAAACAAGAGGGGGATCGGATCACCGGTCCCCCTTCCTGTTTCCTATAAGAAGTTTACGCGTTGTCGGACGGCTTGATAAAGAAGGCCGGGTCCTCGGCTGCGAAAGCCAGCCACTCGTCTTCTGCCTCGCGCTTCGCAACTTCGGGACCGCTTGCCGCACCGACCTGCCCCGGAGCCGTTGAAGTTTCAGGCAGCAGACGCCCCTGCCCTTCTCCGGCCTTGCCTACGTCGCTCTCCGTCAATCACCACCCCTTTCTCCGCTTACAGAAAAGGGAGCTGGAGACTCCAGCCCCTAGTACCTGAAACCTACCTGACGAACTGCTCGTCCTCGGTCGAGCCTGGCAGTCCCGTGACCGGGCTCTCGGGCGCGTCGAACTGCTCCTCCTCGGTCGAGCCCGTGAGGGCTGTGGTCGAGGCGGTGCCGCCGGCGACGACCTGGGCCACCTCGTCGAAGTATCCGGCCCCGACCTCGCGCTGGTGCTTGGTCGCGGTGTAGCCGTACTTCTCGGCGTCGAACTCGGCCTGCTGCAGCTCCGAGTAGGCGGCCATGCCCCTCTCGCGGTAGTCGCGCGCCAGCTCGAACATGCCGTAGTTGAGGGAGTGGAAGCCCGCCAGGGTGATGAACTGGAACTTGTAGCCCATGGCGCCGAGCTGCTTCTGGAAGGTGGCGATGTCCTCGTCGGAGAGCTTGAGCTTCCAGTTGAAGGAGGGAGAGCAGTTGTACCCGAGCAGCTTGCCAGGGTACTGGGCATGGATCGCCTCGGCGAACTCCCTGGCCTCCTCGATGTTCGGCTCCGAAGTCTCGCACCACACCACGTCGGCGTAGGGCGCGTAGGCGAGGCTGCGGGCTATCGCGTAGTCGAGGCCGGCCTTGGCCCCGTAGAAGCCCTCCGGCGTCCGCTCGCCCGTGAGGAAAGGCGCGTCCGCCGGGTCGACGTCCGAGGTGATGAGGTTGGCCGAGTCCGCGTCCGTCCTCGCCATCAGGACGGTCGGCACGCCACACACGTCGGCCGCCAGCCGCGCGGAGATGAGATTCCGGATACCGTGCGCCGTCGGCAGCAGGACCTTGCCGCCCATGTGCCCGCACTTCTTCTCGGAGGAGAGCTGGTCCTCGAAGTGGACGCCCGCCGCTCCGGCCTCGATCATGGACTTCATCAGCTCGAAGACGTTGAGGGCGCCCCCGAAACCGGCCTCGGCGTCGGCCATTATGGGCGCGAACCAGTTGGTGCCGTTTCTTCCCTCGGCGTGGTGGATCTGGTCGGCCCTCTGCAGCGCCTGGTTGATCCGCTTGACGACGTGCGGCACGCTGTTGACCGGGTAGAGGCTCTGGTCCGGGTACATCTGCCCCGCCACGTTGGCGTCGGCCGCCACCTGCCAGCCGGAGAGGTAGATCGCCTCGAGCCCAGCCTTGACCTGCTGCACGGCCTGGTTGCCGGTCAACGCCCCTAACGTCTGCACGTATTCGCGCGTGCGCATCAGCTCCCACAGCCGCTCGGCGCCTATCCTCGCGAGCGTGTGCTCGATCGCGACCGAACCCCGCAGCCGCGCCACGTCGTCCGCCGAGTAAGGACGCGTGATCCCCGCCCAGCGCTCGGATTCCCAGCCCCGCCGTATCTCCTCCGCAGTGGCGCCGTTCCTGTTCAACATCGACTCTCCTCTCCTACCGCAGTTCGCCAGCCACTTAAGTGCTCAGCAAATATACGTGCGGTTTGCATTCTACCATTGTGTACACCTTCTCCGATCGCGTCAAATGGTGCGGGCGCGGGTCGGCTGTCTGGCAGAGGGAGAGGACCGGCGACCTTTGGGCGGCGCCGCCGGTCTGGATGTCGTGGAGGTCGGCTATCTTCTCTCCTAGTCCAGGTACTCGTATCCGGGGAGGGTCAGGAACTCGACGAACTCGTCGTCGGTAGAGATCCGGGCGAAGAGTTCTGCGGCGTTGCCGAACTCGTCCTGTTCCCAGCGTTCGGGGCCGACGATGTCGGTCTTGATCTTCTCTAGCTCCTCATCCAGGACGCGCCGGAAGAGCTCCTCGTCCACCTCGGTGCCGTCGGCCAGGATACCCTGGGGGTGGTGGATCCACTGCCAGACCTGGGCGCGGCTGATCTCCGCGGTCGCCGCGTCTTCCATGAGGTTGAAGACGGGGACTGCGCCGCGTCCGGCGAGCCAGGCGGCGAGGTATTGCACGCCCACGGAGACGTTGTTGCGGAAGCCGTCCATGGTTATGTTGCCCTCGGGCTTCTCCAGGAGCTCGGAGGCGGACGGGTCCACGTCGGGGATCTTGTCCAGCTGGTTGGGCTGCGGCATGTGCTCGTCGAAGGCCTTCTTCGCAAGCCCGACCATGCCAGGGTGGGCTACCCAGGTCCCGTCGTGGCCGTCTGTGGCCTCCCGCTCCTTGTCCTCGCGCACCTTGTTGTTCGCGAACTCCGTCCACTCCGGGTCATCGCTGCGCGGGATCTGGGCCGCCATCCCCCCCATCGCTTGCGCGCCGCGCTCGTGGCACGTCTTGATGGTCAGCAGCGAGTAGGCCCGCATGAACGGCACGGTCATCGTCACCGAATTGCGGTCCGGGAGGAGCATGTCCTCCTCGCGGAACTTCTTGATGTAGCTGAAGATGTAGTCCCAGCGGCCGCAGTTCAGGCCGGCCGAGTGCTCGCGCAGTTCGTACAGGATCTCGTGCATCTCGAAGGTCGCGAGGATCGTCTCGATCAGGACCGTCGCCTTGATGGTTCCGCGCGGTATGCCGAGCTCGTCCTGCGCCGAGATGAAGATGTCGTTCCACAGCCTGGCCTCGAGGTGGCTCTCCAGCTTCGGGAGGTAGAAGTAAGGCCCGGAACCGCTGTCCAGAAGCGTCTGGGCGTTATGGAAGAAGTACAGGCCGAAATCGAAGATGCCGCCCGGCACCTGCTTGCCGTCAACCAGCATGTGCTTCTCGAAGAGGTGCCAACCACGCGGGCGGGCCAGGATCACGGCCACCTCGTCGTTCAGCTCGTAGTGCTTCCCGCTATTCGGGTCGTCGAAGGAGATGGTGCGCTCGATGGCTTCCTTCATGTTGAGCTGGCTCTCGAGCATGTTATGCCAGGTGGGGCAGTTGGCGTCCTCGAAGTCCGCCATCCAGCAACTAGCCCCCGAGTTGAGCGCGTTTATGGTCATCTTGCGGTCGGGCGGGCCCGTTAGCTCCACCCGGCGATCCTGCAGGTCCTCAGGAACGGGAGAGACCTCCCACTCCCCCTCCCGGATCTCGCGCGTATCCTCGAGGAAATCGGGCATCTCGCCGGCGTTGATCCGGTCCTGCCGCTCGGCCCTCTTGGCCAGCAACTCGTCGACCCTACCCGCGTGCTCCCGGCTCAATTTCGCCACGAAGGCGACAGCCTCGGGCGTCAGTATGCTTGCAAACTCTTCCGGGATGGGACCCCTTACCTCGACCCCATCCGCAAAGGTGCGCGTCTCAGCCATGCCTTACCGGACTCCTCTCTACCGCTGTGCGCGACGACTTGACCAGAGCAAAGCACTCTAGCAAGGCGCCGCGCCGCGCGCTCGGAGAGGTGAGGGAGCGCCGCCCCTAGGCGGCGGCAGCCTCAGCAGGAACCTCCCGCGGCGTCCGCCGCACGTAGACGATGCAAGACGTCGGGACGCACCGCCACCTGTACAGAACCTGGAATTCCTCGAACCCGATCTTCACCCGCGTCCCGATGGACGGCGGCCCATCCTCGTGGCGCCGCTCCAGAATCTCCTCGGTCTCGGGGTCCCTGTACTGTACCGGAATCATATCTTCCTCCTCTCGAACCAACTGCCACAAAGATACAGACGCACCCGTCATCAGTCCAATTGTTTGCACGTATCGCTGATATAGGTTTTACTTATATCTAGAAGCTTTGGGTCTCGGGCATCGGGGTGTGGGGTTGTCCGGCGCGGCTCGGGGTTGGTGTCGAGCCTTCGCGTGAACCTCCGAAACCCGGGCCTGCGGGCTGGCGACAGAAGGGAGCGACCGTGCTGTTTCGACAGATGGAGTGTTTTCTGGCGGTGGCGCGGCTCGGGAACCTGAGCCGGGCGGCGGAGGAGATGTTCCTTACCCAACCGACCCTCACGGCCCGGCTCAAGGCGCTGGAGGAGGAGGTTGGGGATCAGCTCTTCGTGCGGACCAGCCGGGGGATGCGTCTAACGGAGGCGGGGAAGGAGTTCCTGCCCTACGCGGAGCGGTGCCTTGGGAGCTTCGAGGAAGGCAAGCGGCATCTGGAGGAGCTGCGGGGCGCAACGGGGGGCAGGCTTGTGCTCGGGGCTTCGCCGGGGGTCGGAACCTACGCGTTGCCGGGTCTGCTCGAGAGGTTTACGGCCGCCCACCCGCGGGTCTCGGTCTCGGTCCGGACCGGGCATTCGGAGGACATCCTGGAGATGGTTGTGCGCGAGGAGGTGCAGCTCGGGCTGACGCGCTCGATGCGCCATCCCGAGGTCGAGAGCCTGCGCCTGTACGAGGACGAGATGGTGCTGGTCGTGGATCCCAGCCACCGGTTCACGGCGAAGGGGGTTGCGGACCTGGCGGAGATCGGGGGCGAGCAGCTCATCCTCTTCGACAACAGCTCGAGCTACTATGAGCAGACGCAGGCGCTGTTCAGGAACGCGGGGATCAGGGAGCTCAGGACGCTGGAGGTGGACAACATCGAGGCCGCCAAGAGGATGGTCGAGCACAGGCTGGGGGTGGCTTTCCTGCCGCGGACGGCCATAGTAAGGAGCGTCTCGGCCGGCAACCTCGCACTGATCACGATCCGAGAGAACCCCGGCATGATGCGAACCATCGTCGCCCTGAAACGGAGGGACGTGCCGACTAGCGGACCCGTCGCCGCGTTCCTCGAGGTCGCCGGCACCCTGGGCGAGCCTCAGGACCGGGCCCAGCTCTCCCCCACCCTCGCCACCGAGTTCGAGAACCTGCAGCTCATAGACCTGTTTACGTAGTAGAGACGCCCCGGCCGGGCGTCTTTTCCCGCCGGGGCGTCTCTACGGTTCGGGTTTCGTCACAAGATCGATTCAGGCGCGGCGGACCCGGGCGCGCAGGGCGGCGAAGGCCAGGCCGAAAGAAATGACGCTCACGGCGGCGACGGCGCCGACGGCCCGAAGCAGGTCGGCGGCGATCCAGCCGTCGGAGATCAGGGCCCGCAGGCCCGCGAGCAGGTAGGTGACGGGGTTGTAATCGGCGACGTTGGCGAGCCAGCCCGTGAGGGCGTCTTGAGGCAGGAACGTCGTGGTCAGGAACGCGAACGGGAAGAAGAGGACGAAAGAGGAGTTCACGGCGGCGGGGTTGCCGGTGCGGAGCGCGATCGCGTAGGGGAATCCGGTGAAGGCCAGCCCCCAGAAACCGCTCAGCGCCAGGAAGGCGAGCACGCCGAGGGGGCCCGTCGCGAAGCCGACGCCCAGGATAAAACCGAGCGTGAGCACCGGCACGCAGAGCGCGATCACGAGCGCGAGGTCGGCGACCATCAGCCCGAGGAGCAAGCTGTAGCGGTTGACCGGCGAGACGAGCAGGCGGTCGAAGTACCCGGACTGGATGTCCGTAACCAGCGCCGAAGCACGCGAGATGCCCGTGACGGCGAAGACGATCGCGACGGGAAGCTGGAAAGCCAGGTAGTTGTCGACGCCGGTGAAGGCCGAGACGTCCGAGAGGGCGCCGACGTTGACGACGAAGAAGAAGAGCGGCACGATCAGGCCGATAGCCAGCTGCCCTGGCTCGCGCAGAACTCCGCGCACGGCCCGACCCGCGACGCTCAGCAAGTCCCGCCAGAAGCCCGCGGGACGCGCCTCGATCCGGCTGTCGTCAGGGATCCGGGCGGCAGAGAGAGTGGCTTCGGTCACGTGGTCTCCTCTTCTTCGGTGACGCTCATCCGGTTTCCGGTGACCTCGAGGAACACGTCGTCGAGGGTCGGGGTGCGGAGGGTTAGCCTGTCCACGGCGACGCCGGACTCCTCGAGAGCTACCGCTACCCGGCCGACCACCCGCGAGCCGTCAGGCGTCGCGACGGTCAGCTCTCCT
This sequence comes from uncultured Rubrobacteraceae bacterium, assembly GCA_963800975.1. GTDB lineage: Bacteria > Actinomycetota > Rubrobacteria > Rubrobacterales > Rubrobacteraceae > JALYGY01. The sequence continues at coordinate 358,724 of CAWDDB010000014.1, forward strand.
TCGTGGGCGTCCACCCGCTCCACCGCCTCGAGCGCGCGCAGCCGATCCACGACCCCGTCGAGCTCGCCGCGGGTGCTGATCACCACGAGGTCCTGACCGACGGATCGCTTCAATTCCGTCGGGGTTCCTTCTGCGACGATGCGTCCGCGGTCGATGATCCCGACCCGGTCGGCGAGGCGGTCGGCCTCTTCGAGGTACTGGGTGGTGAGGAAGATGGTAACGCCGAGCTCGGAATTGAGCCGCCGCACCTCCTCCCACACCTTGGCCCTGCTCAGCGGGTCGAGACCCGTCGTCGGCTCGTCGAGGAACAGCACCTGGGGTTGTGCACGAGCGCTGAGGCCAGGTCCAGGCGGCGGCGCATGCCGCCGGAGTAGCCTGCCACGCGCCGGTCGAGCGCGTCGCCGAGGTCGATCAGGTCCCTCAGTTCCGCAAGGCGGCGGTCGATCTCCGCCCTGCGCAGCCCGTACAGGCGGCCCTGCAGGCGCAGTATCTCCGCTCCGGTCTGCATGCCGTCGAGCGCGGCCTCCTGCAGGGCGACCCCGATGCGCAGCCGCACGCCGCCAGGGTCCGAGATGACGTCTCGGCCGGCCACCCACGCGCGTCCGGCGGTCGGGGCCAGCAGCGTTACCAGCATCCGCACGGTCGTCGTCTTGCCCGCGCCGTTGGGCCCCAGGAAACCGTAGATCTCGCCCGGCGCCACCTCGAGGTCCACGCCGTCCACAGCGACGGTGTCGCCGAACCTGCGGACGAGACCCTCGACGCGGATAGCCGGACCACCGGCCGAAAACCGCTCCGCGCTCATAGCTCTATCAACTCTCTGTGCACCTCCGTGCCTGGGATTTTGCCGCCGCGAGCCGGGTGCCTCCGCCGGTACCGACCCACCGATCATGACCAGTTAATTGTACTTCTCGCACCCCGCCGTCCCACCGCTCAATCGGTCGCGATGGTGAATGTCTTGGGTCAGATCAAGGCGGGCTATGCTCCTCGTCGAGGACCCTCGTCGGCCCCCCCTCTCAGACCACCCTGGGCCTGGCGGACGGTCCGGGTCCCCTGGCGTCCCCGGCCCGCCGCAGCGCGAACAGGAGGACCGCGGCGACGAGCAGGGCGCAGAGTACGGAGACAGAGGACGTGATCAGGGATTCCCTGAACTGGTTGGCGAACACCGCGGCCAGGGCCCACAAGACGGCCGCTCCGTAAGCCAGGTAGCCCTGTACCGGCCCGGTCCTACCGGCGACTATCACCCCGCAGGCGACCGCTCCGCCGACGATAAGCAAGAGCGCCCCGAGCATGGCCTCCCCGAACCCGCCGCTCAGCACCCCGGTGGCCACGAGCACGGTGGCGAAACCGACGAAGAAGGCTGCCGTGACCCAGCCGGCGAACAACCCGAAGGCCGGGGCGAGCAGCCAGCGGTCGGCCCTCCTTCGCGGGTCGGCGCCGCGCTGAACAAGCACGAACGCGGCGATGGCACAGGCCAGGATCCCGACGAAGACCACCTGCGAGAGCACGAACGCTCGCGCCGGGAACGCCAGCTCCCAGATCCCGCAGAGAAAGTACGGCAGGGCGGAGAACCAGCCTATCCTTCTGAGAAGCGGGTTCGTCCGGTTAATTGGGAGGGCCTGGTACACGGCGTAGATCAGGGCGAGCAGGAAGATCGGGCTCCAAATCACGAACGCGTAGTCGGCGGGGACCACGAGCGTGGAGTTCTGCTGCGAGACCCGGCCTATGGCGGGTCCCGAGAGGATCGGGGCCACGACCTGGAAGACAGCCCCCACCACGTTGGCGACCTGCCGCGCTACGTCTGTCCGGGTACCTCTGATCATGTTCAACCTCCTCGTACCATCTACGTAGTACCGTTTGCGAACGGATCTCGCCTGGCGAAGGGCGACCTGGCCAGGCGCCACGCGAGCTTGCGCCCGGTGAGCCAGTCGATACGCGCTCCGTGGCGGTCGTTGTCCAGGATCCGGCGCACCAGATACGGCGCCACGGTCTCGACCGTGTCGGCGACCGCGTTGAGGAACCGCCGCGAGCCCTCGATGTCGTCCGCCGTCAGGAGATCGGTGACCACGATGCCGGGGCTAAGGAATCCCACCCGCACGGGCGTCTTCTGTGCTTCCTTCACAAGCCCCTTGGTGAAGTACCTGACCGCGGACTTCGTCGCGCCGTAGACGATCACGCCCGGCCGGACCAGGCGGCCATCGCTTCCGAAACCCTCCATGTTGTAGATGTGCCCGTGCCCCCGGCTCAGCATGCCCCGCATGGCAACCGCCGATCCGTGCATCACGCCGAGCAGGTTGGTGCCGACCACAGCCTCGACGTCACCCGCGCTCTGATCCCAAAAGTCGCCCCCGGCATCGGGAACGCCCGCGTTGTTGATCCAGACGTCCACCGAACCGAAGCACCCAACCGCCTCATCCCACAACGCCAGCACTTGATCTCGATCCCTCACGTCGCAAGGCCAGCCTACAACACGCCCGGGTTCGGCCTCCCCCCCTAGCGCCTCGACGGCTCCCTCGGTACCCTCGCTCCCGCGCCCACAGACGACGACCCGATGCCCACGCCTCAAGAACTCGCGCGCCATCCCGAACCCGATGCCGCGCGTGCTGCCCGTGATCACGACGCTCCTCACGACCCTCCGCCTCCACTCGCCTTCCGCACGAATCCATGCTAGACTGCCTTGATGGGTGATAATCTTAACACTCAAGATACACGTTCGTCAAGGTATTCGAGCGAAGAGCTGGTAGATCTCCTGCGGGTCGAGGTCGGCGAGGTGCTGGCGTTCGCGGCTGCGATGGCGCGACGCACGGGCTTGGGCCTCTCGGAGATGGCGGCGCTCGAGCACTTGCAGCACTCGCACGGGGGCCTCACCCCCACGGAGTTGGGACGGAGGCTGAGCTTGAGTTCAGGGGCGATTACGGCCCTCGTTGACCGGCTTGAGAGGGATGGCCGCGTCGAGCGACGCCCGAATCCCGCCGACCGCCGAAGCTCTGTCGTACTCCCCCTCCCGGAGGGCCTGGAGGACGCGGCGCAACACTTGCTCCCGACTGCCGTCGACCTGCTGGAGGCCACGCGGGAGCTCACCGACGAGGAGCGGGAGACGGTTGGCAGGTACCTCGAGACGGTCACGGGCATCTTTCGGCGCCACGCGCGGGGCTAGGGGCTGCGCCGCGTCGGTGAAGCGCTGGGTCGTATACTAGGCCGGAAGGCCGTTGAGATCATCATCCGAGAGGTGCGACCAGAGTGGACCGTAAGACCATCGTGGTAATGGAGGGCGACCAGACCGGCCAGGAGCTGCTGGACGAGGCGCTCAGGGTGTTGGATCCGGGCGTAACGGGCCTCGACGTCGAGTTCAGCCGCTTCGATCTATCGCTGGAGAACCGCCGGACGACCGAGAACGGGGTCGTGCACGAGGCGGCCGCGACGATGAAGGACTCTGGGTTCGGGATCAAGGCGGCCACCGTCACCCCGGAGGGTTCGGACGACGTGGGCTCGCCGAACGCCATACTCAGGAAAGGCATAGAGGGGACCGTCATCGTGCGAACGGGGCGGCGCATCCCCGGGGTGAACCCGTTGCCCGGCATCCACGCCCCCATCTCGGTGGTGAGGATGGCCGTGGACGACGCGTACGGGGCCGAAGAGTGGCGCGAGGGCGACGGCGTAGACGAGGTCGCTTATCGGACCGAGAAGATCTCACGCGGCGTTTGCCGCGGCGTCGCCGAGTTCGCCTTTATCCAGGCGCGAAAGATGCGAGCCACCGTCTTCGGCGGCCCGAAGTGGACGGTCTCCCCCGTCTACGAGGGCATGCTGAAGGAGGAGATGGATCGGGCCGCGGAGAACAACCGCGACGTCCGCTACGACCCGCAGCTAATAGACGCGACCTACGCGCTGCTACTGACCACGCACGGCGAGCCGCTCGTCATCCCCACCCTCAACAGGGACGGCGACTGCCTCTCGGACATGGTGTTGCAGATGTTCGGGTCCATCGCCGGCGCAGAGTCGCTACTCATCGCGCTGGACGAGGACGAGAACCCGCAGACGGTCATGGCCGAGGCCCCGCACGGCACGGCGCCTTCGCTCGAGGGCAAGAACGTCGCCAACCCCATCTCGATGATCCTGGCCGGCGCGGCCCTCCTCACCTTTTTCCACGACGAGGACGCCAGCCGCGTCTCGCGCGCCATCTACGAGGCAACCTTCGAGTCCGTGCTTGACGGCAACAGGACGGCGGACCTCGGCGGCGCCACCGGAACCACCGAGTTCACCGACGAGGTCATCCGCCACGTCAGGACCAAGCTGGAGGTGTGGAGTGCTCTGGCGTAACACCGCCGCACGCGCCGTCGGACTAGGCGCCATCACCGGTCTCCGCTCGATGGCCGCCATCGCGACCCTGAGCCGGGCTGCGGCCCGGGACGAGCTGGAGGGGCTGCGAGACACGTCCCTGGCGCTGCTCGGATCGCGAACAGTAGCGATCCTGCTTACTCTGTTCGAGGTGGGAGAGCTTGTCGGGGACAAACTCCCGACGACGCCCAGCCGCACCTCACCGCCGCCCCTCATCGGCCGCGCGGCCTGCGGGGCTGTCGTCGGCGCTGCGCTGTTCGTGTCGGAGGGTAGGAGGGCTGCTACGGGAGCTCTTCTCGGCGCCGCAGCGGCGGTTGCTGCCGCTTACGCCGGGGAGCGCCTGCGTGCGCAGGCCGGGCAGCTTACGGGCGCGCCTGACGCAGCCATCGCCTCGGTCGAAGATGCCGTCGCGCTGCTAGGCTCTGACTGGCTGGTGCGCGGCGAGCCTCAAAACCCCTGGTGGCGCAGGGTGCTACGCACCCTCTCCAGGTAGCCACCGCCGAAAAAGTAGACGTGCACCAGCAGCGGATACAGGCTGTAAAGGTCGCGGCGCTCCTCGAAAAAGCCGTCCCTTATATCCCGGATCTCCGCGTAGCGCTCGAAGAAGGGGCCGTCGAACGAGTTAAAGAGGCTGATAAACGCGAGCTCGATCTCGGGGTCCGCGTGGTAGATGGCCGGGTCGAGGAAGGCGGAAATCCTGTCTCCCTTCGCCAGCACGTTGGCGCTCCAGACGTCGCCGTGTATGAGTGAAGGCCGCTCGGGCTCCTCCAGGTACTCGTCTAGCCGCTCAGCAAGCCTCTCTACCTTTTCCAGATCCTCTTTCGGAAGCCTGCCGGCTTCGTGTGCCACCCGCGCCGGGTACAACAACCGCTGGTCGCGGAAGAAATCGATCCAGCTCCCCGTCCACGGGTTTGGCTGATCCAGGCTCCCGATGAGTGTGTCCCGCTCGTGACCGTAGCTCTCGGCTGTGATCCCGTGCAGCGCCGCCAGCAGCTCGGCGGCGTGTCGCTCCGCGCCCTCCGCAAAGCGGCTGCTTCCTTCGACGAACTCCATCAGGAGTAGCGTCTCCGACCCGTGATAGACCTCCGGGACGGGAAGATCGCTCTTGCTTCGCAGGTAGCGCAGCATGTACGCCTCGCGCTCGAGGTGCGCCGCGCCCGCACCGTCGACCTTTGCGACCAGCGGTGCGCCGTCGGCAAGCTCGACCCTGTAGACCTCGCCGATGCACCCGCCGCCCAAAGGTCGCGCGCTCCGGAGGCGCTCGCCCAGGTGCGCCTCGACTCCGTCGGCCAGTATCTTCTCAGACACGAACGATGGAACGGTGGGTTTCGGTTCCCGGTAACACGCGTATATCCTAGCTTCAGTCGGGGCGCGCTGCGTAAAGAAGGTTTACCTGACCGAAGCGCTCTATAAAACCAGCGTGATCAGGCCCGCCCCCACCAGCGTCCCGGCCCACAGGAGGTCGAGGTTGAACCAGGCGCGCTTGAGCATGGCCACGCCGAGCTTCTCGTAGACCACGATGGCTACCAGGCCCATCACCGCGAACATCGCCAGGGTATGAACCCCGACCACCGCAAGGTCCGTGAGCATCGAGGCAGGGCCGGTCATAGAGGCGTGATCTGCGTGGGCCGCGTGCCCGCCGTGGGCGGCGCCCGCGGCAGACAATCCCAACAGCACCGGGAACAGCATCAGGCCTGCGCCGTGGGCCGTGGCCATCAGGAACGACCACGCCGTCAGGTCCGCGAAGCCGACCCGCATCCCGACCCAGCGCGGGTGTCGCCGCCTGATGAGCTTGTACAGGCCGAAGGCGATCAACAGGCCGGCGCACGCGTAACGCAGAACGTCGAGCGGGACCACGATCTGAGCCACCCCGACGAGAAGCACCGCCAGCAAGACGGCAGCGGCGTGCCCAAGCGCGATCGGAGGAAGGGCCTGCAGGACGGCGCCTCGCCGCTGCTCCTGCAGGCCAAGGGCCACCGCGAAGAGCCAGCCCATCGCCGGGTTGAGGCCGTGGTAGGCTCCCAACGCCGCCAGCGTAAGCCAGGGCCAGCTCTCGGTCACGAAGCGTAGCAGTAAGAGTCCGAGGACGAGTCTCCGCCCTCGAGCCTTATCTGGTGCGGCCTTTCGCCTTCGTCGAACTCGATAAAGAAGCCGGGGTCAACCGTCAGGCCACCCTCAGGGTTGACGTCCAGCTTGGCGATCCAGCCCTTGATGCCTTCGGGGTAGAATTGCTCGTCCCACGCGGCGTACAGCGAGTTGCTGAAGTAGAGCCGCCGCCCGTCGCGGCTCAGCTCCACCATCTGCGGTCCTCCGTTCAGGGGTTGCCCGGTCTTCGGGTGCGCCGTCTTGCGGACGATCCCGCCGAGGTGGACTGACCCCGTGTGCCTGGGGTTGAACGGGTCGGAGACGTCGTACTGGCGCATCTCTCCCGTAGCCCAGCAGGAGACGTAGAGGAACCTGTCGTCGAGCGACAGCACGATGTCGCTGACCAGGGGCGGTACCGCGGCGAAGTCCTTCAGCGCGGGCGGCAGCAGATCCGGGTCGGCGGGCTCCGCCGGGATGTCGATCACCTTCTGGATCTCCCACCGGCCGTTTGCCCGGTGCCAGAGCCAGATCGACGAGGAGAGGTCCTTGAGGTTCACCACCGCGTTGACGAAGCCGTAGGGCTTGCGCGGGTTGTGGGCGGGCCGGAGTTCCAGCACTATCTGGTACTCCTCTCCCAGGTCGAGAGCCTGCAGGTGGCTCCGCCCGCGCAGGTCCCACAGGTGCAACTGGTGGCCGTACTCGCTTGCAAGGAGTTTCTCGGGGTTGAGGCCGCCTTCGATCATGCTCGGCGTGCCCCACTCGCTGGTGATCATGGTGTCGTACCCGAGATGCCACCAGAAGTCGTAGGCGAGGTACTGCGGTCCCCTGTCGACCTCCCAGGGCCCAAGAGGATCGAAGCTCTCGTGGTCCATGACGAACACGCCCCCCGGCCCTCCGCCTTCGGGGTTTCCCAGCGTGCTCACGTAGAGGCCATCCGGACCGCAGTGGACGGTGTGCGGGCGGCTGTAACCCGTGCGCCGGTGCAGCTCTTCGGGCTCGATCGTCTTGACTATGTGCGGCTCTCGCGGGTCTGGCCTGGTGTCGATTATGTGCATCCGCGAGGAGCGGATGCCAGGCACGACCAGGTACCGGCGCTCGACGTGGGGGTGGGGCGCGTAGGGGCACAGCGCAGAACTGCAGGCGTTCCAGCCGAAGTGGTGCAGCTCGTCACCGGTGTTCGGCAGGTCCACGCGCCCTACGACCTCGCCAAAGGTCTCGGAGTCTGAATCCACGTCGAAGACGGCGATCGCGTCGGGGCGCCTGTCGCCGTTTACGTTCAAGGCGGCACTCGGGTTCAAAACCGCAACGTAGGCGAGCTTCTCCGGTGGCGCCTGCATCGCCATCTTCGGTGAGGGGTAGAAGCTGGGGTCCGGTCTCCAGGTCACCATTGGCCAGTCCTCCTGTCCGTCGGCGTTCGGAAACGTATCCAAAACATACGCCTCTTGCGCAATCTTGGGGTGGCGGGCGTCGTCCTCTGGTTGAGGCAGGCGCTCGTGCCGTCTCCGTTCTGTCTCCTCTCGGAGAGAATGATCTCTCTGTTACGAGTCCCGGTCAAGTCGGCCCACGGGCTTGCATTACGTGCACCGTGATGACCCATTACTTTCGTGATCGTTATCATCAGCAGGTCCGCCTTTCCGGGGGTCTTGTGTACCTGGAACGAACCTTGCCGAAGGGCGCACGACAGCGCATCGCTCCAAAGAGCTATCTTGCTCCCGCCATAGAGCTATTGCGCCGCACGAAGAAGCGGCGCCGCTGTTCTACAGAACGCCCAGCTCGCGGGCTCTGGCCGCGGCGTGGGTGCGGGAGGAGACGCCAAGCTTCCTGAGGATGTGGGCGACGTGGATCTTCACGGTGTGGATGCTCACCACCAGTTGTTCTGCTATCTGTCGGTTGGTGGCCCCCGCGGAGATCAGGCCCAGGATCTCGACCTCGCGGGGGGTGAGGGACTCACCCGTCTCCGGCACACGCGCGGGCCGCTCCACCTGCTGCGTGTCGAACAGGTCGAGAATACGCGAGGCGAACCCGCCGTGTACCCTCCGTTCCACCGCCAGACGCAGGAGCGGCAACATGATTGGACCCTCCCACAGGATGAAGCCGGGGGTGTCCTGCTGCTCGTGCTCGGCGAGCACCGGCTCCAGCGCCGCAAGGGCGGCTTCGGGCCGGTCCTGCAGGCGGTGCAGGTGGGCCAGCAGCAGATCCGCGTTACCGTTGGAGACGGAGAAGCGTATCTTGTGTTGCAACTCGGCGGCCCGGCGAAGTGAGCTTTCGGCGTCGGCGTAGCGACGGTCGGACAGGGAGAGCAGGCCTTCCATCATCGCTCGTACAACCGGGGAAATCGGCATCTCGCGAGCACCATTCGCCGCCCGCATGCGCGCGTAGACCTCCCTGGCTTCCTCCAGGCGACCCTGGAGCCAGCGCACCCGTCCCAGATCGTAGAGGAAGACTGACTTCCATGGCTCGGAAAATGGCGCGACAGAGGGTTCTTCCGTTTTCCGGAAGAGGGCGTCGAAGTGCCGATCGGAACTTGCGTGATCCCCCCGGATGGCGCAGCAGACGGCCAGCACCTCGTCTGCATCGGTCTCCTCCCACGGCAGCCCGCCGAATCGCGCGCCGATCGCGAGCACGCGCTCACATCCCTCCTGCGCCTCCGCCCAGCGTCCGCGCCACAAGTTTACGAGGGCGATGCCAAGCTGGAGTTGTGCCTGCGCGGGGCCAACCTCATCGCCGAGGCGCTCCCTGATCAGGGAGCACAGACGTTCGGTGCGTTCCACCCCTCCGGGCAAGACCGTAAAGGCTGAGGTCCAGCTGTCGACGAAAGCGTACGGCACGCGAAGGTCTTGCGGCGTTTCGGCTAGCGCGAAGGCGGCGTCGATATCGGCGTTGGCCTGTACCCAGTTTCCTCTGCGGAGCTCTTGATAGGCATTCTCGAGCAGGGCCTGTGCGCGATCATGCGGTGCCAGCTGATGATCGAGCGCGCGCTGGAGGGCTTCCTCGGCCTCCTCGAAACGTGCCAGGGCGCCAAGGCAGGTCGCCAGGTAAACCAATGCTTCTCCCCGTCTCGCCTCGTCCTTAGCCGCCTCGAAGCCCTTGAGGGCCATCTCCATAAACCGCTGGGCGTCGGCCGAGTTCGCCTTCATCCACGCGCTCTTGCCCAGGAGCCACGCGAGGCCCGGACGGGCCTCGCGGACTTCTTCGGGCAGCGCCTGGATCCAACCCTGCACGGTGTCGAAGGAGCCCTGCCGCAGAAGCCGGTCACCAACGTGTTCCGCCACGTCGGCGGCTTCGGTCCACATCTCCGCTGCGAGGTAGTGCCGGATGGCACGCGAGGGCACCGTTTCTGCCTCGGCAGCCAGGCGGTGCAGGTCGCGCACCGTCTCGGGCATCTCGCGTACCAACCTCTGAAATAGGAACTCCTTGAAGAGGTCGTGGTAGCGGAACGTCGCGCCTGACCCGTCTACCGCTACCACGAACAGGTTGCGCCGGTACATCTCCTCCAGCACGGCCGGGACGTCGTCCCGGCCGGTCAGCGCGGTGCAGAGCTCGGGCGTCAGCTCCGTCAAGACCGAAGTCTTCAGCAGGAAATCTCGTATGGCTGGCTCCTGACGGTCGAGCACCTCCTCGGCCAGGAACTCGAAGACGTGGCGGTCGGTTTGCCCGAGACGGGAGAGCAGGGCATCCCTGCCGGCCGGATCGGGACCGCCGTCGAGCGAGCCGACGAGCAAACCGATTCCGGCCGCCCAACCCTCCGTATGGTCCTGGAGGAGAGCGAGGTGTTCGGCCGAAACGTCCAGGTTCAATGCGCCGTTGAAGAGCCGATCCGTCTCCTCGAGGGAAAAGCTCAGGTCGGCCAGGCGCAGCTCGGCCAGCTGGCGGCGTGCCCGCAGGCGGGCCAGCGCCAGCGGCGGGTCGCGCCGCGTGGCCACCGCCAGGTGCATCTGGGGCGGCAAGCGTTCCAGCAGGTAGCCAAGGGCGGCGTGGACCCCTGGCTCCGTGATGACGTGCAGATCGTCGAGCGCGAGCACGAAAGGCTCGGTGATGGTCTCCACGATCTCGTTTATCAGGACACCGATGATGCGGCGTGCCTCGAAGGGCGTGTGGTCGAGCCTGGACAACAGTGTTTCGGCGTCCTCGCCACAGGCGGGGTCCAGGCGCCGCAGCGCGGCGATCAGGACACGCAAGAACGGGGCCGGATCGTTGTCGTCCGCATCAAGCGAGATCCAGGTCAGAGGCAGATCTGGGTAGGCGTGGGGCAGCGACGCCATGAGGGTCGTCTTGCCGCAGCCGGCCGGGGCGGAGATCAGCGTGAGTTGGTGCGAAAGTAACGCCTCACGCAGCTTGTCGAGCAGGCGCTGGCGGACGATGACGTCGTCCCGAAGAACGGGGGGTCGGAGCTTGGTTCGCACCACCCAGACGTCCCGTTCGGAGATGGGAGCGATACCCTCCAGGCGTTCTTCGCCGCGGAATTCTGTCATGCCGCCTTCGCAGAACCTCTTGCCCGCGAGGTAGATTATAGCGTGCGTACCAATCGAACCGCGCCCGATGGCCGCCTGCGGGTCGGCTCCCGAGGGGTATCCTTCGAGGCGGAGGTCCGCTGGCGGTCGATAGCGTAGCCGCGCCAATCGTGGGGCGCCGCCTCGCCTTTGCCTACCTCGTCGGTGAGCGCCTCAGGGCCGTCTCGTGAGAGGAGTTGGCCGAGGAGCTCTGGCTCGATTCGGTGCCACCTTCCTGGGAAAGGTCGCTCAGCGCTCTCATCAGCAAGTTGCGTGCGCTACTCGCTAGCGCCGGTATTCCCGACGTTGTCCTTACCGGTTCCTTTGGCTGCTATCAACTATTGCTGCCGGGCGACGTCTGGATCGACGTGCAAGCCGCGAGCGAGGCCATCGATCGCGCAGAAAGTGCGCTATGGGACCACCAATCGCGAGAAGCTTGGGGTGGGGCGCAGGTGGCCTACAAGATCGCCCAGAGATCTTTCTTGATGGGTGAGGAGGGACCGTGGGTGACCTTGATAACGCTCCGAGTTGCGCGAGGTGCTCGTGCGGTCACACGAATGCCTGAGTGAGCCGTCTCTCTGGCACGCAGAGCCGGAATACGCGGTGAAACACGCCAAGGAAGCGGTGGCCCTCGAACCTTTCCGCGAGACGAGCTACCAGCTCCTCATGCGGGCCCACGCCGCGGTGGGCAACCGGGCCGAAGCATTGCGCGTCTACGAACGCTGCCGGAGCCTCCTCTCGGCGAAGCTCGGCGTGCCACCCTCGCCTCAAACCGAGGCCGTGTACCTCGACACCTTGAGATCCTGACCGCGCAGAGGAGACATCTCTCCCGCCCGGTGCTTTCCTTCCGTCCTTGGTGCGGCTCACGCCCGGCGAGAGAGGTGGCGCTTTCGGATGTCTTCCAGCAGACCCTCTGAGGCCTCCTCAACGAGGTCCAGTACGCGCTCGAAGCCGTTGGGACCGCCGTAGTAAGGGTCAGGAACCTCCCGCACCGGGGAATCGGGGGCGAAGTCCAGGAAAGGTCTGACGACGGCGCTGCCGCGGCACAGGGCGTCGACGGCGCGGTAGTTGTCCTCGTCCATAGTGAGGACGTAGTCGAAGGCGTAGCAGTCTTCAGGGGTAACCCGTCGCGCCCGCTGGGAGCCGAGGTCGAGACCGCGCAGGGCCGCGCTCCTCTGGGCTCGCTCGTCGGGCGGCGCGCCGACGTGCCAGGTGCCGGTCCCGGCGGAGTCGACGTAGACCTCGTCCCCGAGGCCCTCGCGCTCGGCGACGTTCTCGAAGACGCCCTGGGCCAGCGGCGAACGGCAGATATTACCCGCGCAGACGAAAAGGACTCGAACCATCGGCGCGTAGTCTAGCAGTTGCGGCGCTTGCGGCTACCAGAGGCTTCTACCTAGAATGAGCCAGATGGTGCCCCAACCGTGGGGCATCCGAGGTGGGAAAGGATCAGCGCGACCAGGAACGGTGTCTCCGCAGCATTCTCGCGGGTCGAAGGAGTCGAATGGCTGCAAGGGAGGCGTCTCGCGCCGGGCACGGAGGGATTGGGGTGGTGGTATGAGCGAAAGCGCAAGCGGCGGCCAGCTCTTGCTGGGGATCGACCTGGGGACGTCGGGATCCAAGGGGGTCCTGTGCAGGCCCGGCGGCGAGATAGTGGCGGAGACCACGAGGTCGCACGATACGTCCATGCCGCACCCCGGGTGGGTAGAGCACGACGCCGAGGAGGTCTGGTGGAAGGACTTCACCGAGATCTGCTCCGAGCTCCTGGAGTCGGCCGACGAACCCGTTGGGGCCGTGTGCACGAGCGGCATCGGCCCCTGCTTCCTCGCGGCCGGCGAGGGGGGTCGCCCGCTCAGGCCGGCCATACTATACGGCGTGGATACGAGGGCGACCGCGGAGGTGCGGGAGCTCACCGAGCAGTACGGGAGCGGCAGGATCCTGGAGCGCTGCGGCAACCCTTTGACGTCGCAGTCGGTTGGGCCCAAGATCCTCTGGCTCCAGCACAACGAGCCCGAGGTCTGGGAGGAGACGGAGTACTTCTTTATGTCCCACACCTTCGTCGCGTACAGGCTCACGGGCGAGTACGTGCTCGACCACCCGGCGGCGAGCATGTGCGAGCCTATGTACGACCCGCACCGGCACGAGTGGATCGAGGGCTGGTCCGGCGAGGTCGCCCCCGGCCTGGAGCTTCCGGCGCTCCGCTGGCCCGAAGAGGTGGCGGGCGTGGTGACGGAGGAGGCAGCCGAGGCCACGGGGCTACCCGCCGGCATCCCGGTGGCGACCGGGACCGTGGACGCCTGGTCTGAGGCGGCGAGCGTCGGGGTGCGCAACCCGGGGGACATGATGATCATGTACGGCACGACAGCCCTGACCTTCGAGGTCGTGGAGGAGGCATTGCCTTCCATGAACCTCTGGAGCACCGCCGGGCCATTCACCGATACCAACGTCCTGGCCGGCGGCATGTCCACCTCGGGGGCGCTCACGGAATGGGTCAAGAAGATCTCCGGCGACCTTTCCTTCGAGGAGCTGACCAGGGAGGCTTCGGAGGTCGCCGCCGGCTCGGACGGGCTAGTCGTCCTGCCTTACTTCTCGGGCGAGCGCAACCCCATCAGCGACCCTAACGCGCGGGGTGTGATCTGCGGCCTCACCTTGAGCCACACCCGCGGGCACCTGTACCGGGCGATGCTCGAGGCGACTGCCTTCGGGATACGACACCTCCTGGAGGCGGTACGCGACGCAGGCGGCAAGGCCAGGCGGCTGGTCGCGGTCGGCGGCGGGACCAAGGGCGGGCTGTGGACCCAGATCGTCTCGGACGTCGTGGGCAAGCCCCAGGAGCTTCCAGAGCAGACCATCGGGGCCTGCTACGGGGACGCGCTCATGGCCGGCATCGCCGCCGAAGTTGTGAGCCCCGACACCGACTGGACTTCCATCGCCAGGACCGTCGAGCCTGACCCGGATAACCGCGAGGTCTACGACGAGCTCTACGCCGTCTACACGGATCTCTACCCGGCCACCAGGCCCATGGCCCACACGCTGGCCGAGGTGCAACAACAGGGCGACCTCCTGAAACAGGATTCGACCGTCGGCTAGCGCACGGCCGTGAGGCCGCCGTCCACGACCAGCTGCGAGCCGGTCATCCAGTCCGACGCGGAGGAGGAGAGGTATACCACCGCGGAGGAGACGTCCACCTCTTCTCCGAAGCGGCCGACCGGCATCTTCTCCAGCGCGCGCTCGCGCACGCCGGGGTGGTCCCACGTCTGCCTGCCCATAGGCGTCATCACGATCGCGGGGCAGATCGCGTTCACCTGGATGTTGTGCGGCCCCAGCTCGAGCGCTAGCGTCTTGGTCAACGTGATGAGGCCACCCTTGGAGGCGCAATAGGCGGCGTGCTCTGGGACCCCGATCAGGCCGGCCGTGGAGGCGATGTTGACGATCTTGCCTCCCCTCCCCGCCGCGACCATGGCCCTGGCGACGGTCTGGGCGAGAAAGAAGGGCGCCTTCAGGTTGACGTCGAGCTGCAGGTCCCACTCCTCTTCGGTCACGTCGAGGACGGACTCGAGCGCGACCGTGCCGGCGTTGTTTAGCAGCACGTCCAAGCCGCCCATTGCTTCGACGGCGGCCTCGCCCAACCGCACGACGTCGGCCACCTCGGCCAGGTCGGCTGCCATGGTCTCGGCGCGCCTGCCGTGGGCGCGCACCGCATCGGCGCAGTCCGCCAGCTCTTCCTCGTCGCGGCCCGTGAGGAACACGTCCGCCCCGGCGTGCGCCAGCGCGACCGCGGCGTGCCGTCCCAGACCCTTCGTGGCGCCCGTGACGAGCGCCTTCTTGCCGGCCAGGCTAAAGGACGGCAGGTTGTCTTTCCCGTTAGCGTCCTTGGGCCCATCCGCCCGCTCCAGACCTTCTTCCACCTTCTCCTCCCTTAATCGAACGCGCTCGCACATCATAGAGGCTGCGCCAGGCCGAGGCGCCGCGTTTATGCAGAACCGTGGGACAGGATCCCGAAAAGCTCGGCGGCGGTGTTTTTCGCGCCCGCCAGCGGGGTATTACTGCGACGAACGGCGATCTGGGTCGACCGAGATCCAACGGTAACGCGGAACTAGTGCCAGGCCGGCAGGCTTTCCGGCTCACCAGGGAGGGACGGACAGATGGACAGAGGGTACGTGATGGCGGTTGGAACCGACGACGCGGGCGTGAACCTCAAGAACTTCATCAGGGACAGGCTGCAAGAGGACCCGCGGGTCGAGGAGGTTCGCGACTTCGGCGTGGCCGACGCGAGCGACAAGACGGAGTACCCGATCATCTGCATCCAGGCCGCGGAGGCCGTCGCCCGCGGGGAGGTCGACAGGGCCGTGCTCTTCGGCGGGACGGGCCTGGGCGAGGCGATATCCGCCAACAAGGTGAAAGGGGTGCGCGCCGCTGTGGCCCACGACCCCTACTCGATCGAGCGGTCCATCCTCTCCAACAACTGCCAGGTACTGTGCCTGGGAGAACGCGTCATAGCCCCCGAGCTGGCCGACCGCATAGTCAGCCAGTGGCTGGGCTACGAGTTCGACACCTCGTCACCGTCGGCCCAGAAGGTGAGCCTCATAACGGAGTACGAGGAGCGCGGCAGCCTGCAGGAGCAGCCAGAGACCCAGGACCCCGGGGACAGGCATCAGGCCTAGGGCAGCAGCCTGAAGAAGGACGGGCAGTCTCGGGGTAGGGGCGTCAGTCCATCAACATCCCGCCGTTGACTTCGATCACCTCGCCAACGACGTAGCTTGCGTGCCGGGAGGCCAGGAATAGGACCGCCCCGACCACCTCTTCCGGCGTCCCCTCGCGCTTCAGCGGGATGCCTTGCGCCGCTTCCTCCCGCTTTTCGTCGGTGGTGAACTCGTCGTGGAACGGGGTATCGATCCGTCCCGGCGCGACCGCGTTGACCAGTATGCCGTCGGAGACCAGCTCCCTGGCCATGGCCCGGGTCAGGGTGCTGACGCCGCCCTTGGCGGTCGAGTAGGCGACGGAGCTGGGGCTGCCGCCGTTCCTGGCCGAGACGGAGGACATGTTTATGATCCGCCCGCCGCCCTGGCCCTTCATCATGGGCAACACGGCCTGGGAGCACAGGAACACGGACTTCAGGTTCACGTCCATGATGCGATCCCAGGCTTCCTCGGTCATCTCCGCCAGCGTGATCCTCTCGACCATCGAACCGGCGTTGTTCACCAGGATGTCCACGCGGCCGTACCGATCCTCGACCTCACCGGCCATCCTTCGGACGTCCTCGGAGTCGGTCACGTCCCCCTTCAGGAGGAAGGCTTCCCCGCCCTGCGCCTCTACCTGCTCCGCCACCTCCCTGGCATCGTCCTCGCTGCTGTTGTAGTGCACGACCACGTCGCAGCCCTGTCCGGCGAGGCCGATGCTGACCGCCCGGCCTATCCCCTTGCTGCTCCCGGTTACCCAGGCAACCCGTCCCCGCAAGTCCTCGCTGTTCAAGACGACGCCCCCTCCGGAGGCCGTATCTCGTACTTGATGCCCTCCTGGCGACCATGGCTCTCGAGCGCCTCCACCACCTCCTCGAGCGGCCTGACCCCAGAGATAAACGGCTCGGGGTCGACCCGCCCACTCTTTAGCAGGTCGAAGGCCACCTGGACGGTGTAGGGGGTGTGGTGGAAGATGCCCCTGATCGTGAGCTGCGAGTAGTGCAGGAGGACCGTGTCCACCTGCATCGTGGTCCCTGACGGCGCCCCGCCAAAGAGGGTGACGTCCCCGCCCTTGCGGGCCATCTGAAGGGCCTCCTCCCACGTCTCGGGTAGCCCCACGGCCTCGACGACCACGTCCGCCCCGCGCGCTTCGGGGGTCCACTCCCTGACGGCCTCTATAGCGTCAGTTCCCTCGGCCACCCGCACGGTCTCCTCGGCGCCCAGCTCACGGGCGACCTCGAGCCTGCCCTCGCTCATGTCGGCGCACAGGACCCTGGCGCCGCGCTCGGTGGCCAGGCGGACGAACATCAAGCCGATCTGGCCGGCCCCGATCACCGCCACGGTGTCCCCGGTCGCGATGGGCGTCCGCACCACCCCGTGCACGGCGCAGGCCAGCGGCTCGAGCAGCGCGGCGCGGCTGAACTCCACCCCTTCCGGAATCTCGTAGAGGTTCTGCTCCACTATGCGGGCTGGCACCACTATGTACTCCGCGAAGGCCCCGTTCAAGAACTCCAGGTTCTCGCACATCGACTGGTCCCCGACCTTGCAGTAGTAGCAGCGGTTGCACGGCGCGGAGTTGGCCGCGACGACCCTCGTGCCGGTTGGCCAGCCCTCGACCCCGCTCCCGACCGCCTCGACGGTCCCGCCAAACTCGTGGCCGAAGGGCGATGGGGTCTGCTTGATCAGGGTCGGATGACCCCGCCTGTAGGTCTTGACGTCGGTGCCGCAGGTCAAAGCCGCGCCTATGTGGACGAGCACCTCACCAGGCACCGGCTCAGGCGCCGGGACGTCCTCCATCCTGACGTCGCCCGGCTCGTAGAACATCGCCGCTCTCATAAATCTTGCCCCCCAACTACTGGCGTACAGAATCGCTATTTTCCACCGCGCACCATAGAACAAACCACCCCGACTGCCGAACTGGCGCCGGTCATCCGGCCTGATATAGTTGCCCGAGGCGGGAAACACGGGAGGGGTAACAAGATGAAGGTCGCGCGCAAGGCTATCGCGGGATGCTCGGAGATATTGACGTCCGATGCTTCGGGGCTCTGTTGAAGTGGCTTCGGCAGACTACGTCATCGGGATAGACTGCTCGACCACCGCCACGAAGGCCGTGGTTTGGGACAGCGAGGGGAACGCCGTCGCCGAGGGGCGAGAGACCTTCGACCTCTCCAGCCCGCAGCCCGACTGGGGCGAGCAGAACGCCGAGGACTGGTGGGAGTCGACGAAGACCGCCATCAGGCGCGCCGCGCAGGTTGTCGACACCTCCAGGATCGGGGCGATCGGCATCACCCACCAGCGCGAGACCTTCGTCTGCCTCAACGAAGATGACCACCCGATACGCCCGGCCATCCTCTGGCTCGACTCGCGCCCGCGCGAGCAGGTCGCGAGGTACGGCTCGGAAGAGATCCACAGGATAACGGGCAAGACGCCAAACCCGACGGTTGGCTTCTACAAGATGCTCTGGCTCAAAGAGAACGAACCGGGGACGTTGGATCGGGCCGCGAAGGTCGTGGACGTGCACGCGTACCTGGTGCACCGCATGACGGGCCACTGGCGCACCTCGTGGGCGACGGCGGACCCGTTGGGGCTGGTGGACATGGAGAGCTTCGAGTGGTCGGAGGAGCTGCTGGGGATGGTGGGCCTGGGCCGCGAGCAGATGTGCGACCTCTACCCCCCGGGCGACGTGATCGGGGAGCTGGATGAGGGCATCGCCCGTGAGGTTCGGACTCCCGGCGGGGCTGCCCATCGTTAGCGGGGTGGGCGACGGGCAGGCCGCCGGCCTCGGCGCGAACATCACCGAGCCGGGCCGCGCCTACCTCAATCTTGGCACGGCCGTGGTATCGGGAACGTACAGCGAGCGCTACTCGTGGGGGGACGAGTACAGGGTGCTCTCTGGCCCCATCCCGAGGACCTACACCCTGGAGACGCTGCTGGCCTCGGGCACGCACACGGTGAGCTGGTTCGTGGAGAAGTTCGCTGGCGTGAACGCGAAGGAGCTCGGGCTCGACCTCTCGACCGAGCAGATCCTGGAGGCAGCCGCGGCCCAGCTCGGGCCCGGCTCCGGGGGCCTGCTCGCGGTCCCCTACTGGAACAACGCCTCGACCCCGTACTGGGACCTCGCGGCGCGCGGCATCATGCTCGGCTGGACCGGCGCGCACGGCAAGGCCCACGCCTACAGGGCCATCCTCGAGGGGATCGCTTTCGAGCAGCGGCTTATGACGGACGCGGCGGAGAGCGGGCTGGAGAAGCCCGTCGAGCATGTCCTGGCCCTGGGCGGTGGCTCCAACAGCCAGCTGTGGTGCCAGATCATCGCGGACGTTATGCGGCGTCCGGTCTCGGTCACGCGCGAGCCCGAGAGCACCTGCCTGGGGGCGGGGATGCTCGCCGCGGCCGCGGTCGGGGTGCACGAAGGCATCAGGGAGGCGGCCGACGCGATGTCCGGCACGTCCGCCCGCTTCGAGCCGGACGAGGAGCGGTCGGCGACCTACGACCGGCTCTACAACGACGTGTACAGGGAGATCTACCCGGCCCTGAGGCCGCTCTTCCCGAAGCTCTCCGACGCGTTGAAGGCACAAAGGTAGGTTTCGGGCTCAGGCTGTGCAGGTGGTGGCATGGGCCGCCTTGCGCGTAGACGTAGGGGCGGTTCGCGAACCGCCCCTACGTGAGCGAACCGCCCCTACGACTCGCCCCCGAAGAACTCGTCCCACGGAATCTGCAGCGGCCGGTCCTGCACGACGACCTCGTGCAGGTGCCGCATCAACGGGAAGTCCGTGGGCTCGATGGTTCCGCGCTCGGTGAGCTCGGCCACTGCCCCGCCCACGACCTCGATGGCCGCCGCCCCTTCGAGCGTGATCCCCGACATCTTCTCTCTCGCCTCAGAGAAGCGCAGGCCACTGCCGACGAGCCGGCCGACGCGCACGTTGCGCCCGCCCGTGCTCGTCACGTACATATCGCCGACGCCCGCCAGCCCGTAGGTTGTCTCGGAACGCCCGCCGAGCAGGCGGACCATCTCTCCGAGCTCCACGGCAGCCTGGCCGAACAGAGCCGCCTCGTAGTCGTGGTTGCGGTCGGGGCTATCGGCCTCGCCGGCGCCGTCCAGGACGCCCTCGGCGAAACCTACGCCGAGCGCGTAGCAGTTCTTCAAGGCGGCGCACGCCTCGACGCCGACGAAATCCGAGGACGTCCAGACGTGGTAGTCGTCGGTGCGGAAGGTCTCGGCGAGACGTTCCAGCGCGTCCTCGTCGCGCCCGGTAAAGACCACGCAGGTGTCGCGACGCGCCGCGACCTCGCCGGCTATCGAGGGGCCGGCGACGGCGGACCACGAGACGCTCTCGCGCAGGTCGGGCGACGCCTGCTCGGCCAGTACGTCGGGCAGGATGCGCAGGTCGCCGCTCTCGGACGCCTCCATCCCCTTGGTTATGGAGATCACCATCATGCCCGGCTCTAGAAGTTCCGCCAGCTTCTCGCCGGCCCAGCGCACTCCGAAGGAGTTGACGCCGCTCATGGCGACCTCGGCCCCCTCGAAGGCGGCCTCGGCCTCCTCGAGCTGGTAGGCGCTAACCGTCCCGGGGATCTCGCGGTCCAGACCGGGATGCACCCGCGTGGCCTGGATGCTTTCGATGATCTCCCGGTCCAGGTGGGTGCCGACCAGCCTTACCTCGTGCCCGTTCTCCGACAGGGGGATCGTCAGCGCCGAAGCCATCACGCCGGCCCCCAGGATGCTCACGGTCGTCAATGTTCTCTATCCTCCCAGCGCGGTTCGTTGGACGGGGTGCTTCGGGCGGCGCTACTCTCCGGTCACGGCGCCGAGCGTGAGGCCCTTGACCAGGTAGCGCCTCACGGCCAGCCCCACGAGGACCATCGGCAGCGCCACCACGGTCCCGATCGCCGTGAGCTGCCCCCAGTTCACCCCGGTCTGCGTGATCAGCTGCGAGGCGGCCACAGGTAGCGTCTGGCTTCCGGGCCCGGTGAACGTGACGGCGAAGGCGTAGTCGTTCCAGGAGAAGACCAGGCATAGGATCGCCGTGGTCACGATCCCCGGGGCGGTGAGCGGCAGCGCCACGCGCCAGAACGTCTGGAACCTCGTGGCCCCGTCGACCATCGCCGCCTCCTCCATGCCCTTCGGCAGGTCGGAGAAAAAGGCGTTCATGATCCAGATCGCGAACGGCAGGTTGAAGCTCAGGTAGGCGATGATCAGGCCCCAGATCGAGTTGATCAGGTGCAAGAACGTGAACCCGACGTAAAGGGGCAGGATCACGGCCGCTATCGGGGCCATGCGCGTGCTGATGATCCAGAACGCCAGGTGGTGCTTGCCGCGCATGTTGACGCGGGCGAGCCCGTAGCCGGCGAAGCACCCGAGCGTCGTCGCGATGATGGTCGAGATGCCGGCCGCCAGGACGCTGCTGCGGAAGTAGGTTGTGAGGCTGTTGCCCCCGGAGACGAGGCTTATGTAGTTCTCGAGGGTTGGCTGGAACGCTATCAGGGGCGTGGTCGAGAGGACGTCGGGGAGCGACTTGAAAGAGGAGAGCAACATCCAGATCACAGGCACGAGCGTCCAGAGCAGCACGATTATAAGGAGCACGTACAGAAAGGCCCGTGTTCCAATTGCGCGCGCGGATCCGTTCATCCTGCCAGCCCCCTCCTCCTCAGGATCCCGGTGAACAAGTTGGCGATCAAGATCGAGATGGCGAGCATGACGAGGCCGATGGCCGCCGCGTACCCGAGCTGCAAGAACCGGAAGGCCACCTCGTAGAGCCGCATGGGGATGATCTTGGTGGCGTTCGCGGGCCCGCCGCCGGTAACCTGCCAGATGATGTCGAAGTAGCGCAGCGCGTCCATCGAGCGGATCAGGAGCGCCACCAGGATTATGCCGGAGATGGAGGGCAACACGATGTACCACAGCCTCGTCCAGTACCCCGCCCCGTCGACCTTGGCCGCCTCGAGCACCTGCGGCTGCACGGAGACGAGCCCGGCTAGCGCGATCAGGGCGATGAGGGGCGTCCACTGCCACACGTCCATGAGCACGACCGCCACGAACGCCGACACGTCTCGCCCGAGGATGTTGCCCGAGTAGATGCCGCTCTCCTCGAGTATCCAGGAGTACAGGCCGTAGGTCGGGTTGACCAGGAACCGCCCGAGCAGCCCGACGATGACCGGCGCTATGAACATCGGGATCAGGATCAGGGAAAGAACCAGGTTCTTTCCCCAGACCACCTCGTGCACCAGCAGGGCTATCGCGACGCCCAGGATTATCTCCAGCCCTACGGTGGCCACGAAGTAGAGGATCATGGTTCCCCACCCTGCCCATACGCCGGGATCGGTCGCCATGCCCCCCCAGTTCTCGAGCCCCACCCATTCGGACCCGACGCCGCTGCCGCCGAGGAGCGTCACGTTGTTCAGGCTCATCCAGATTATGTAGATCAGGGGCAAAATGGAGATGGCGGCGAGGATCACCAGCGCCGGGAGCATCATCCGGCCCTCGAACGACAGGAGCCAGGAGCCGGCCCGCCGCCCGCCGTCCGGTTGTCGCCCTCCCTTGCCCGCGGGCTCAGACTGCACGCGCCTCTCCTTCCGTCGTCTGGTCTACGCCCAGTTTGGCGTCGCGCATCGCTTCTTCGGGGCCCTTGCCACCGGCCAGCATCTTGGATAGCTCCGTGTAGATGACGGCGTCGCACTGGTTCCAGGTCGGGGTCTTGGGCCTGAGCCCGATGTTCTGGGGCTCCCACGCCTCGAGCGACGTGGGGCTCGTGAGCGCATTGGGCATGTCCGTGGGGGGCGTGAAGTTCTTTCTGACCTCAGGCATCTCGTAGACGGACTTGCGGGTCGGCGTTCCGCCGCCCTCGCTGCTCTTGAGGCCCATCAACTGGGTCTCGGGGGAGGTCGCCCACGCCACGAACAGCCAGGCCGCCTTCTGTTCGTCCTCTGTCGCGTACCTGTTGACCCCGATGCCCGTCCCGCCGTAGTGGTTGGCGCTCCTGGCCGGTCCCGTGGGAAGCGTCGAGAACCCGACCTTGCCGATCAGGCCGCCCGGTACCCACCACGCAGCGGCGAACTCGTGCCACTCGGAGGCCATCGCGACCTGCCCGGCCCCGAAGGCCTCGCCCAGGTCGTTCCAGTCCCAGCTGGTGCTGCCGGGGTGCGCGATCCCTACTAGCTTCTGGTAGAAGGCGGCCGCCTCGATGGCCTCGGGGGAGTCGAGCGTGCACTCTCCGGGATCCGTGGCCCCGAGCCGCCCTACCTTGTCTCCGTTCTCGAAGAAGTCCCCGCCGTAGGCCCACAGCACGTTCGCGAAGTCGTCGGTCAGGGACGTAAACTGTTTGGCCTGGTGACCGGTGCCGTAAGGCACGTCGTCCACCTTTTCGTTGAACCAATCCGCGATCTGGTAGTACTGCTCCCAGGTCACCGAGGACGAGGGCGTCGGGTCGAACCCGAGATCGTCCTGCATCCTGTCCTGGTACTTCTCGAAGAGGTCCTTGCGGTAACACCAGATCAAGGTCGGGCAATCGAAGGGCAAGGCGAGAAACGATTCTTCGAAGCGCCCGGCGGCGTCCAGGTGCGTCGGGATAAAGTCTTCTTCGCCTTTGGGCACGGACGGCAGGTTGTCGTCATCTATAAAGGTTCTCAGGTCCACGAGCCCGTCGCTCAGCGGGGCCATGATGTTGTAGGGGTCGGCGTAGACGATCGGGTACTGCCCGGTGCGAGAACCGAAGTCCAGCGCGACCTTCTGCTGCACCGCCGTCAACTCCAGCTGCGAGATGACCACGTCGATGCCCGTCAGGTCCTTGAACGGTTGCAGGTTCGCCGCTATGGCCGAGGTCGGGGTGGTGTTCTCCGAGATGAACGCGAGGGTCATCCCCGAGTACTGCTTCCACATCCCGTCGCCCGCGGAACCCGTCGGCGTTCCGGAAGGTCCGCACCCCGGGATCCCGAGCAGCGATGCCCCAGCGAGGCCCGCGGCCTTTAGGAAGTCTCTTCGGGTCAACCCGTCCGCATGCATGTACCTGTCCCCCCGCCGCTTTACTCACCTACTTACCCAAGAATCCGGAATGCTAGCAACAAGCCTGATCCAGGGCAACGGGCGCTTCGCCCGCGCGGTAGAAAAACCTCCTCAGCCCTTGCTCCAGCGGCCATGTTTTGTGACATAATGGCGCGTCACCCGTCACATTGTATGCGTCGGCTTTGGTAGGAGGGGCACGAGTTGGTCGAAGGCAGCGGGTCCGACACAGGCTTGAGGACTCCCGATCGTCTCTACGAAGGATACGTCTTCGACCTTGACGGGACCATCTACCTCGGCGACGAGCTGCTGCCGGGCGCCGGGCGCCTGATCCCGAAGCTGCGCGAGCTCGACAAACGGGTGGTGTTTCTCTCGAACAACCCCACCAAGAATCCCGAGATGTACGCGGATAAGCTGACGAAGCTGGGGCTCGAGACGGACGCTTCGGAGGTCGTCAACACCGTCGTCACGATGACGCAGTGGCTCCTCCAGAACCACCCCGACGCCGTGGTCTTCCCCATCGGGGAGGACCCGCTCAAGGACGCGCTGCGGGAGGCCGGCATAAAGATCTCCGAGGAGGCGGAGGAGATCGACATCGTCATAGCCAGCTACGACCGCGGCTTCGACTACCGCAAGCTCCAGATCGCCTTCGACGCCATCTGGTTCCATGGGCGGGCCCGCCTGGTTACCACCAACCCAGACAGGTATTGCCCGTTCCCCGGAGGCAGGGGCGAGCCGGACTCGGCTGCCATAGTCGGGGCCATCGAAGGCTGTACCGGCGCGAAGTGCGAGGTCAACGTCGGCAAGCCAGACCCGATAATGCTCCATTCTGTCATGCAGATAGTCGGCCTGGATGCCGAGGAGTGCGTCATGACGGGCGACCGGCTCTACACCGAGATCCAGATGGCCCTCGACGCCGGGATGCCCTCCGCGGTCGTCCTGACGGGCGAGACAAAGGCCGAGGATCTGGAGGAGGAGTCAGAAGAGAGCCTGCCGGAGTACGTCCTAGAGAGAATAGATCACCTCGTCCCACCCGACCTGAGGGAGGAGTTCGGCTGGGAAGACGATTGAGGCCGTCGTTGCACGCTGGCGCGAGCTGGAGAGGAGGGGGATAGTGGCCGAGGGACCATATCTCCTGGGCGTAGACTTCGGAACGGGGGGAGTGAGGGTTGGCGTCTTCGACCCCGAAGGTACGCCGCTCGTCATCACGGGTCGAGAGTTCGGCCTCAGGCACCCGCGGCCCGGCTGGGCCGAGCAGGACCCGGACGAGTGGTGGGACTGCCTGGTGGCCGCGGCGAAGAGCGCGGTAGACGAGAGCGGCGTTTCGGCGCAGGAGATCTCGGGGCTCTCGGTCGACGCCACGAGCAGCACCGTACTCGCGGTCGACGATCGGGGGCGGCACCTGCGACCGGCGATAATGTGGATGGACGTTCGTGCCTCCGAGCAGGCCAACCGGATCGCCGAGACCGGCAACAACGCGCTCAAGTACAACGGCTACGGCCCGGTCTCCGCCGAGTGGGGACTTCCGAAGGCGCTCTGGATCAAGGAGCACGAGCCCGAGATCTACGGCGAAGCCAGCCACGTCTGCGACTGCGGAGACTGGCTGGTCAACCGCCTGACCGGCGAGTGGGCGGCCTCCATCAACTTCGCCAGCTCCAAGTACTACTACGACCGCGACGAGGGCGGCTTCCCCGAGAGCCTCTACGACGCGGTCGACGCGGGTGATCTGCTGCAGAAGTTCCCGCAAGAGGTGCTCGACCTGGGCACGGCGGTCGGGGGCTTGCGCAAGGAGGCGGCCGAGGAGCTCGGCCTGAAGGAAGGGACGGTCGTTGCCGTAGGCGGCGTGGATGCTTACGTCGGGGCGCTCGGGCTCGGCGTGGTCGAGCCGGGAAAGCTCGCGCTCATCACGGGCTCCTCGCACGTCATGATCGGGCAGACTGCGGAGCCGATCCACGATCCCGGTTTCTGGGGCGCCTACACGGACGCGATGATCCCGGGCCAATACACGGTCGAGGCGGGCCAGGCCTCGACGGGCTCGGTCGTCGCCTGGTTCAAGAACCAGTTCGCCGGCGACGCGGTCGCCGAGGCCAGCGAGCGCGGCGTCGACCCCTACGACGTACTTACCGAGATGGCGCGCAAGGTCCCGATCGGCTCGGAAGGGCTCATCGTGCTCGACTACTTCCAGGGGAACAGGTCGCCGCACACCGACCCGCTGGCACGCGGCATGATGTGGGGCCTCTCGTTGAGCCACGGCCCCGGCCACGTCTTCAGGGGCATAGTCGAGGGCATCTGCTACGGCACCGAGAACATCCTGCGCACGATGCGCGGGCAGGACTTCGAGCCGAAGCTGAACGTCGTCTCCGGCGGCCCAGCCAAGAGCGACCTGTGGATGCAGATGCACGCCGACGTCTCCAACGTGCCGATCTCCTTCACGCGGGTGAGCGAGGGTCCCGTTCTAGGCTCGGCGATGCTGGCGGCCGTCGGGGCCGAGATCTACCCCGACATCCAGACCGCGGCCGAGAACATGGTGCACACCGCCGACACCATCGAGCCGGATCCTGAGGCACACGAGGAGTACCGGTTCTTTGTCGACCGGTACATGGAGACCTACCCGCAGATGCGCGAGCTGATGCACAAGACCGAGCGGCACGTCGCGGCTAGCGGCAGACCCGATAGAGGCGAGGGCGACGCATGAACGACGAGCGGATCCAGTCCGCGCTGCGAGACGCGACCGATACCCGGAACGTCAGCATCCAGGGCGGGGGGCTGTCCTCGGTAGCCGACGTATTCGGCGAGGGCTTCGGCGACGCTCGGGCGGTGGTGGTCGCGGACGACAACACCTTCGAGATCGCGGGCAAGGAGGTGCAAAGGCACCTCGAGGACGCGGGGATCGAGCAGGTCGAGCCTTACGTGTTCCCCGGAGAGCCAGCCCTCTACGGCGAGTACTCGAACATCGAGGAGCTCGTGGCCTCGCTTCGCGAACACGAAGCCATCCCCGTCGCCGTCGGCTCGGGGACCCTCAACGACATCGTCAAGCGCGCGGCGCACGAGCTCGAGCGGCCCTACATGTGCGTCGGCACGGCGGCCTCCATGGACGGGTACACCGCGTTCGGCGCCTCCATCGAGAAGGACGGCCACAAACACACGCTCAGTTGCCCGGCGCCAAGGGCCGTCCTCTTCGACGTGGACATCCTGGTAGACGCGCCGGCCGCCATGACGGCCTCGGGGTACGCGGACCTCCTGGGCAAGGTAACCTCCGGGGCGGACTGGTTGGTCGCCGACGCCCTCGAGGTAGAGGAGATCGACCCCACCGGCTGGTCGCTGGTGCAGGATCACCTGCGCGGGTGGATCGACCGGCCGGCCGAGCTGCGCGCCGGGGACGCGGAGGCTATGGATGGTCTTATCGAGGGCCTGGTCATGTCCGGGCTGGCGATGCAGGCTTACCAGTCCTCCCGAACGGCCTCGGGCGCCGAGCACCAGTTCAGCCACCTGTGGGAGGGCGAAGGGCTCGGCCGCGACGAGGAACCGCCGCTCTCGCACGGGTTCAAGGTGGGCGTTGGCTCGGTTGCCATCGCCGCGCTTTACGCGCAGATCCTGCAGCGCGATCTCGACGACCTGGACATCGAGGCGATCTGCGCCTCGTGGCCGACGGAGCAAGAGGTAGAAGAGAGGGTGCGGGCCGCGCACACCAAGCCGGAGCTGGAGGAGGCATCCGTGAAACAGAGCCTCGCCAAGCACCCCAATCCGGAAGAGCTCAGAGACCGTCTGGGGTTGCTGCGCGAGCGCTGGCCCGAGCTGCGCGAGAAGATCGAAGAGCAGCTGATACCGGCTCAACGGCTGGTGGAGATGCTGCGGGAGGCGGGGTGTCCCACCAGCCCGCAGGAGATCGGGCTCAGCCGGGAGGACTTCAGGGCGACGTATTTCAGGGCGCGCACGATCCGCTCGAGGTACACGGTCCTCGACCTGGCCGCGGAGACCGGCACCTTCGACGAGGCGGTCGAGGAGCTGTTCGCCCCTGGCGGCTTCTGGGACAGCGACGCGGCGTCCCGGGGCACGTCGGGGTGAGCGGCGTCGGGGTGCCGCGCTAGCGTTTCCCCGAGTTCGGGTAAGACCGAGAAGAACGATGCAAGTGTAATGAGCAGTAGCGCAAACGATGGCTAGGAGACATGCATGAGCGAGAGCAGGGACGATTCCGCGGCCCAGTCGGGATACGAGGGCGGCTGGATAGAGCGGATCGGCATCCCCAGGCCGCTGTTCTGGGGGTTCGTCGGGGTCCTGATCTTCATGATCGGGGACGGCATCGAGATCAGCTTCGTCTCCAAGTACCTCGCCTCCCCGGAGGGCGGCAACCTGGCGGGGGCCCAGGCCTCGTTCGCCACTGTGACGGTCTACGGCGCGGCGGTCGCGGTCGCATCCTACTTCTCCGGCACGTTGTCCTCTATCTGGGGTCCGCGCAGGGTGATGTGGCTCGGTGCAGCGTGGTGGATAATCTTCGAGCTGCTGTTCCTGTTCGTGGCCATCCCGTCTCAGAACGCGATGATCATCATCGGCACCTACGGCCTCAGGGGCTTCGCCTACCCGCTCTTCGCCTTCGGGTTCCTGGTCTGGATCCAGACCACAACGCGCGAGGACATGCGCGGGTCCGCCGCAGGGTGGTTCTGGTTCGCCTTCACCGGAGGGCTCCCCACCCTCGGCTCCGCCGTGGCCGCCGTCTCCCTGGGGATCGTCGGTGACTTCAATACCCTCGTGCTCTCTCTGGTCGTGGTGATCATCGGCGGCGCGATCGGCTGCTTCGCGGTGCGCGAGGCCCACGGCCTGCGCCCGATAGTGGACGAGGATAATCCCGACGCGGTTGAGGATCCCACAAGCTACAGGCGCCTCTTCGAGGGCGTGGACATCCTGTGGCGCGACCCGAGGACGGCACTTGGCGGCATCGTCAGCGTCGTGAACACCTCGCCGCAGTACGGCTTCTTCGCCCTGCTGCCCTTCACCTTCGGGGCGGCGGCGAGCCAGGGCGGCTTCCTGAGCGCGGCCCAGATCGCGACGCTAACCACCTTCGTCTACGCCGCCAACATCGGGGCCAACCTGTTTTTCGGCGTCTTCGGCGACCGCTTCGGCTGGCGGCGCACGGTGACCTGGTTCGGCTGCGTCGGCTGCGCCATCTCCGTGCCGCTTTGGTACTTCGCGTCCATGGCCTCAGGCAGCTTCGTACTCTCCATCGTGCTCGGCATGATCTACGGCGTCCTGCTCGCGGGCTTCGTCCCGCTCTCGGCCCTGATGCCTTCGATGGTCAACCCGGCCGACAAGGGCTCGGCGCTGGCCGTCCTGAACTTCGGCGCGGGCGCAGCCGCCTTCGTTGGCCCGGCCCTCGTCACCCTGCTCAACCCCTTTGTAGGGCCGGCGGGCGTAGTCATCACGTACTCGGCCCTGTACGTAGTCTGCGCCTTCCTCTCTACCTTCATAAGGGACGAATCCGACCCGGCCGAGAGGCGCGCCATGGAGGCTTCGTCCGCGGCAACGGCGTAAGGGCGGTTCGAACCGCCCTTACGTTGCGCCAACGCGATTCCCATGAACAGCGGCGAGAAGGGGCCGCGGACCCCCAGGGAATCGCCTCCCCTCACTAAGTCCCCGTTAGCGGTTCCCCTCCCGGGCGGCCCGCGGCGCCAGCGACTCCTGCTCCTCCTGGGCGGCCGAGATGGCGCCCGGTGAGGGCGGAGAGCCAGTCGCCCCGAAAGGCACGTAGATCGCCGACAGCGCAGTGACGCCGAAGCGGTGCCGGGCTCGTCGACCCCGGTCGCTTCGAGGTCGACCGTGTGCTGACCGGCGGAGACGGGGACCACAGCGTTGGTCGAGCAGTCCTCGTCCCCGTTTGTGGCAATGGCGAGGTCCATGATCCTTTGCGAACCCTGGGTGAAGGCCCCGTCGCCCTCGAGGCGGCAGTTGACATTGGCGTCTGCCTGGTCATTTTGAAGAGGTCAGAGCCGGCCGTGAGGACGCTTAAGTCCCGAGGCAGGGGCGGTGATCTGCGTCGATGGAGCCACCGTACCGCCGGTCCCGGGCGGCAGCGGGCTCACACCGTTGAAGTAGGCGACGCGGATGGGCCGGTCTGCGTCCCTGCCGTCGAGCTTGTCGGCATTCAGGTTGTCCACCCTGACGCCGGAGAGCGACCCTCATCGGCGCCTCACCGGGCTGCACCTTCAGGGAGAGGGCGGTGTCATCGGTGCCGGGGTCGTTGTTCTGCACCTCCACGGTGCTCCCTGCACGCTGCCGGTGAGCCTGCGTGAGGGCGCTCGCCACGTTGGTCTGACCCAGGATGAGGTTGCCCCCGTTTGCCCCCAGAGCCGTGGAGGCCACCCCCACGACGAGGGCCAGCATTATCGCCAGGCCCACGACGGTAGTGGTGAACCTCGCCATCCGGAGCGTCCCCGATACGGCCTTTTTCGCTGTGGCTATCATCTGTAAGCCTCCTTTCTGTTCGTTGGAGGGACGGGGGCGATGCGCCCCGTCCGCTTTGTCATCAAACTGCGAACCTTCGAGCTGACCCGCTACCTCAACGGCGGGGAGTCCGCGCAGCGGAGCGATACGCTCGTAGACTCAACCGTGGCGCCGTCGTTCTCGACTCTCACGACCCAACTGGTACGCCGTCCACAGTCAGCGACTAAGGAACCGACTGACGGGCTCTAGCTACGACCGGTTACCTCGTCGGGAAGATCCGCCCCTCCGCCATCGGGCGAGGTCGCCGGGTCGCAGGAGACTATACCCGGCCGAGGCAGTTCGCCGTGCACAGGTCCGATTCGTAGCCGCCCTCGGCGTAGACCTCGCGGGCAGGAAGTCATCCCGATCTGTATGCATTCCTGCAGGAAGTCGTTCGAGTTCTTGCCGTCGAGGGAGTCGACGTTGAGGCCCTGCACCTCGATCGCGGAGTTGACCGTCATGGGCGGCCTGCCGGGGGCGACCTGCAGGTCGAGGGCGGTGGCGTTCGGGCCGGCAGAGGCGTTGTTGATCCTGAGCATGGCGTTGTTGGTTGAGCCCGCGAGGCGGGTGAGGGTGTTCACGGCGTTGAGCTGCCCCAGCCTGAAGGGGTCTCCCGGCACCGCCGCCAGTGCCGCGGTCGCCACCCCGAGCATCAGGGCCAGCGTCACGGCGAGACCGATGGTGAACACCGTCGCCCTCCCTATCCACATCACCTTCCCGATCATCGTTCTCGTCATGTCTCCTGCTCACCTTTCTGAAGGGGCGCTATCTCGAACGCCCGTTCCGTTGATCGTCCACTGGTGCTTGTTCGTCTCTAGCTCATCGATCCAACCTCCCGCTTCGCGCCGTCTTGCATGGCGCCGGCCAGCAGCCCGTAGGTTGCCGCCCAGGCGTCCCTGACCTCCGGCGTGAAGGACTCCCCGAGACCCTGCTCAAGCGTCCAAAGCAGCGCCGCCCCGACGGTCTCGTAATCCTCATCGCGCACGCCGTAGGAGACGTGCCTCCGTCCCAGGTCCTCTGCGGCGGGGACGAGCTCGTCGAGCCGGTCGAGCCCGCTGACGGCGAGCGTGATCATCTGCATCAGCTTGCGCCCCTGCTCCCGCATGGCCCGCTCATCTGCCGGGAAGGGGGCCTCGAGATCCGGGTCCACCTCGAAGAGCCTGCCGTAGAACAACCCGGCCGCGGGTTCGGAGATCGGGACCACTTGCTCCCAGGTCTCCTGCACCAGTTCCTTCTGTCGTCGTGTTACGCCCACTGCCTTACCTCCTCGCTCTCTCGCCGTTTGTCGTGTCAGCCGGCCTACCTCGGATGGCTCCGCCGCGCCGACGTCCCGCTAGCCTCTCGCCCCGATACCGGCGCCTTCTCGGCCACGTACCTTCGCTGTGACCTGCTACCTCAGCGGGGGAAGGTCCGCGCAGTAGGCTTTCGCACCGATGTCGACGCCACTTGCACCGCCGTCCCGGTAAATCGCTAGCCATTGGTTGGTATCGCTCTGGAAACTACTCACGAGGGTGTCTCCGCTAGTGTCGAGGCTGAAGCCTCCTCCGCTCAGTGCCAGGTCTCCCGGGTCGCACGTGGCAAACCTGGGTGCAAAGGAGTTGCCTCCCGAGCCCGGCTCTCGACCCTGTACCTCGTAAATCTTGGTGGGAATGAAGGCCGTGGAGTCCTTGCCGTCGAGCTTGTCGGCGTTGTTGGCCACGCCGTTGGTCCCGCTGGCGAACGAGGTCGAGTCCTTTCCGTCGAGCTTGTCAGCGTCTTTGGCCTTGCCGTTGGTGCCGAGCGCGAAGGCCGCGGAGTCTTTGCCGTCGAGGTTGTTGGCGTCGCCGGCAAACTGCGCGTTCTGGGCCACCTGAGCGTTCTGGGCGTCTCCGGCGAAGGTCGCGAAGTCGGCGTTGACGGCATTCTTGGCCTTGGCGTTGACGCCCAGGAACGCGGCGGAGTCCTTGCCGTCCAGCTCATCGGCGCTGAGACCGGTGGCCGTCCCCGCCTCGGGGTTGGCCGTCAGCGGCGGGTTGTTCGGCGCCACCTTCAAGGAGAGAGCCGGCGCCGATGCGCCCCTCGATCCCGGAGACTGGTTCTGGATGCCGAGCATCGCCCCGTTGACGCTCCCCACCAGGGTGCTCGCGGCGTCCACCGCGTTCACCTTGCCCAGCTTGAAGGGGTTTCCTGGAACCGCAGCCAAAGCCGTGGTTGCTACCCCGAACATCAGGGCCAGCGTGACTGCGAGACCGATGGTGAACACCGTCGCCTTGCCTATCCACATCACCTTCGTGGCGATTGTCCTGGTCATCCTCGTCCGTTTCCTTTCTGATCGAGGAGCGGGACATAACGCCCCGCCCCTTTTGTCACCACGAACCTTCGAGTTGAGCCGCTACCTCAGCGGCGGGAAGTCCGCGCAGCGCACCGTCACGTCGAACCTACCGCCGTTGCCAGGGTCTAGAAACCGCGTGGTCCAACCCCTGGGATCCGACTCATGCGGGTTGGTGGCCACGAACTCGTTACCGGTACCGGGCGTGAGATCGCTGCCTCCGCCGCCCAGGGCGATGTCCTCGGGGTCGCAGAAGGCGGAGATGGAAAAGACGTTTCCGGACCCAGGTCCGAATATCTCCCGGACCTCAGTGTAGGCGTTGTCGGGCAGGAAGTCGTCGCGGTCGGTTGCCTCCTCCAGGAAGTCGTTCGAGTTCCTGCCGTCGAGGGAGTCGACGTTGAGGCCCTGCACCTCGACCGCGGAGTTGACCGTCATCGGTGGCTTGCCGGGGGCGACCTGCAGGTCTAGGGCCGTGGCGTTGGGGCCGGCTGAGCCGTTGTTGATCCTGAGCATGGCGTTGTTGGTTGAGCCCGTGAGGCGGGTGAGGGTGTTCACGGCGTTGACCTGCCCCAACCTGAAGGGGTCGCCGGGGACGGCGGCGAGCGCCACGGTGGCGAGGCCGAGCACGAGGGCGAGCATCACCCCCACGCCCATGGCGACCGCGGTTGCCCTGCCGACCTGAATCGCTTTGTTTACTGCCGTGTGCATCTTTTCTCGTTCCTTTCCTGGTTGATCGATGATCGCTCCTGCTTTGCATGCGGATACATTTCGCGTCCACCCGCGCCGTGCTCTCCTACAAGGCGTCCTCCTCTCCGGTGGTGTTCGTGGGGTTGCGCTGTGCCGGGCGGATCCGGTCTTCGGGCCTTACCAGGCCTCGGAAGTCGTCTTCCTGGACCACGCGCCCGCTATGCTAGGGAGGGCGACCACGCCGCCGAGCGCTACGACCTCGTCGCGTATGCGCTCGTGCAGCGTCTCGATGCCGACCTCCTCGGCGCCCGCCACGCCGAGCTTCTCCGCCATGGGGAGCAGGCTCCTCACAACCGCGGCGAGGTAGCCGTAGCCGGCGTACTCGGGACCGCCGCCGACGATGCGCTCGGCCCAGGTGGTGGGGGCCGGCAGCCCGGCCTCGACGAAGTCGGGGTACATCTTGAGGCCCATCTCCATCTCCGTGCCGGCGCGCCTGAGGGTGCCCTGGATGAGATCGTAGGTGCGCTCCCACAGCGCGGCGCGCGGGTGGGAGGGGGCACCGTCTCCCAGGATGTACTCCTGGAAGGCAACCACCCCGCCGGGGCGCACCTGGCCCGCGATGCGACGCAGCACCTCGACCGGGTCCGCCACGTACATCAGGACGAAGCGGCCCACGGCGGCGTCGAAGGGCTCCCCGAAGCCGAGGTCCCTCACGTCCCCCTCGACGAACTCCACGTTCGTGAGCCCCAGCGCGCGGACCCGTTCGGTAGCGTTCTGGAGGACGAGGGAATCCCTGTCGACGCCGACGACCTCGCCCTCGGGGCCGACGAGCGAGGCGGTCAGGAGCGAGACGTCCCCCACCCCGCACCCGACGTCCAGCACGCGCATGCCGGGGCCGATGCCTGCCTCGAGGAACAGGCGCCGCGTCAGGTGACCGAGAAAGACGTCCTGTTCGGTGAGACGGCGGCGCTCTTCCTCCGAGTGTCCCAGCGCGTAGATCGCGTCACCGTTGCGCTCGACCTTCGTTTGCGTCGTCATCCTTTTTCGCTCCTTTGTCTGGTGTTTTTTGTGTTGTGCTCCGGTTGTGCCTAGTCCTCCTCGCCCAACGCGTGGAGCGCCGGGTCGTCTCCCCGGTATTCGAGGCGCAGCAACTTTTCCAGGTACGCAATCTCCTCGCGCTCGCCCTCGCCGAGCACCCTGCCGAACCTCGCGACCTCGTCCAACGCCAGTCTGTAGGCGGCAATCTCAGATTCGCTGTTCATGGCTTCTCCTCCTTTGGCTCCTTTCTCGAGGAGCCCTCGCCCGACGTCAATCAGCAGCATGGGCCACGGGCTTACCCGTGGCATCGCGAGGATTACGCAACCAGGGGGAGATGCCGAGAATGCGCAAGGTTGCGTAATGCAAATGAACTAGTCCTCAGGCGTCGGGTCTCGGCTTGCGGACCTCGGTGGTGGTTCGTGGGGCGTTTCGCGAACCCCGTCCCCAAAGTTCTGCGTCCAGGGCGGATCCGTCGCGCCTCCCGATACCTATGCGCTTGGCAGCCTAAGCGGCTGGTGCCCTCCGCTCCCTCGCCCGACGTCTCGCATCCGCGATCACGTGCGCCCTGGTGTGTTCGGGCAACCAGGAGAGGTAGTCCAGGTGTCCGCACTTCGGGCATTCGAGCGCCTCTATGCCGTGGGTGTCCGTGATGGGCTTCCTCTCCTGGACCTCGCCTGATCTGCCGCAGTAGCAGGTCTCTCGCATCCTCATCACCTCCTCGGAGCGTGGTTTGCATCCTCAAAGTACCGGGCGTGCATTCCCGGGCGGTAGAGGATAGCTTCCCGATGTGGACGGGCAGAATCTCCCGGGAATTTCATACCGTCCGGCGAAGCGGTTCGCCGTTCGCCTCGCTAGGCGACACGGTACGAGAGGAGGTGCTCCCGAGTCATCGGGCGGTTTCCCGAGCCAACCGGGAAATACTTTCCGGCCGCGCCGGGAACGGGTCTTGAGAGGCGACCGTATCGGGTAGAACGGTGAAGACGGTTTGCTAGACTTGACCCTTCGGAGCAGCGGAGAGGAGACGAAATGGCCGAGGTACGCCGGGTAGGAATGCTGACGGGAGGCGGGGACGCCCCTGGGTTGAACGGTGTGATCCGGGCCGTCACCACGCGCTGCATCGAGGACTACGGCTACGAGGTCGCCGGCATAAAGCGCGGCTGGGCCGGCCTTCTCGCTCCTCAGGAAGACTCCGTGGAGCCCCTCTCCGTGGACGACGTCCGCTACATCCTGCAGGAGGGCGGCACGATGCTCCTCTCCTCCCGCACCAACCCGTACAAGAACGAGGGCGACGCCCAGAAGGTCGTGGACAACCTCGAAGAGTTCGGCATCGACGCCCTCGTCGCCATCGGCGGCGACGACACTCTAGGGGTCGCCAAGAGGCTCCACGACGACTTCGGGGTGCAGGTCATAGGGTGCCCCAAGACCATAGACAACGACCTCTCGGCGACCGACACGACCTTCGGCTACGACACGGCCGTCTCGATCGCCACCGAGGCCATAGACAGGCTCAGGACCACGGCCAGGAGCCACGAGAGGATCATCGTGGTCGAGGTCATGGGGCGGCACGCGGGTTGGATCACCTGGGGCGCGGGCGTCGCCTCCGCCGCGAACGTCACGCTGATACCCGAGGTGGAGCCCGACCTCGACGCGATCACCGACCTCTTCAAGAGGCGCGCCGAGCGGGGCGAGAAGTGGGGCCTCGTCGCCGTTAGCGAGGGCGTCACCTTCAGCGAGGACTTCATGACCCAGTCGGCCGAGAAGGACGAGTTCGGCCACGTCCGCCTCGGCGGCGTCGGTGAGGGCCTGGCCGGGGAACTCAAGGAGCGCACCGGCATAGACACCCGCCACGTCGTGCTCGGGCACCTGCAGCGCGGCGGCACCCCGACCGCCTTCGACCGCATCCTCTCGACCCGCTACGGGCTCAGGGCAGCCGAGGCCGTCAAGAACGGCGAGTGGGGCCAGATGGTGGCGCTAAGGGGCAACGACATCGTAACCGTCTCCCTCGACGAGGCGACCGCAGAGACGAAGACCGTCCCCGACGACCTGTACAGGGCAGCCGAAACCTTCTTCGGCTAACCCCGGGGTCTGGCACCCGCAAAGCGACGTGCGATCCCCGGCGTGGATGGTCGCCTACGCCGTGATGCTGGTCCTCCTGGGCGCGGCCTACGCGACGTTGGTGTTCGTCGGCCCCCGAGCGGCTCTCTACATCACGGTGGCCGCGCTAGCGGCGGCGCTGGTCGCCGTGTACCTGACGTTCCGGAGGTGACGCAGAATCCGGGTAAACGCTTCCGGGAAACCGCAAGCCCCAACCCGGTTGTAGGGACGCCCCGGCGAAGTAGAGACGCCCCGCCGGGGCGTCCCTACAGGGAACCCAACGTCTCCGGATCGAGCACCGGTCGACCGGAAATCGTATCAGCCGTCCGTCCCGTTCGCGTGGGTGCCGATACGCCGGTAACGCTCGTGGCGGGCCTCGACGAGCGCCTCGGGATCCGCGTCGGCGAGGCCGGAGATCACACGGTCCAGAGTGTCGCCGACCTCGCGGATGGCCGCCCTGGGCTCCTTGTGGGCCCCTCCGAGCGGTTCCGGGAGCACCTCGTCGACGATGCCGCGCTGTTTCAGATCCCTCGCCGTCAGCTTGAGCGCCTCGGCCGCCTCGGCGGCCCGCCCCGCATCGCGGAAGATTATCGAGGCGCACGCTTCCGGCGCTATGACCGAGAGGTAGGAATTCTCGAGCATGCCGACGTAGTCGGCCACGGACATGGCCAGC
Organism: uncultured Rubrobacteraceae bacterium; assembly: GCA_963800975.1. Lineage (GTDB taxonomy): Bacteria > Actinomycetota > Rubrobacteria > Rubrobacterales > Rubrobacteraceae > JALYGY01. Next base: position 395,574 of record CAWDDB010000014.1, read on the forward strand.
GCGCCGCCGGAGCCGCCCTCGCCGATTATGACGGAGACGACGGGGACGGGTGCCCTTGCCAGCGCCATGAGGTCGGCCGAGATCGCCCAGGCCTGGCCCCGCTCCTCGCCCGTGCGTCCGGCGTAGGCCCCCGGCGTGTCGACGAGCACCACGATCGGGAGCCCGAAGCGCCCGGCCAGCGCGTAGAGCCTCTCCACCTTGCGGTAGCCCTCGGGATGGGCCATGCCGAAGTTGCCCTTCACGCGGCTCTTGGTGTCGGCGCCCTTGTCGTGGCCGACCAGTATCACGTTGTGGCCGCCTCGGGTGAGCCTGGCGAAGCCCCCGCGAACCGCCGGGTCGTCGCCGAACAGGCGGTCGCCGGAGAGCTCGTAGAAATCGTCGGAGAGCTCGTCCCGGTAGGCGCGGAAGTTCGGGCGGTCCGGGTGGCGAGCCACCTGCACGCGCTGGTACGGCGAGAGGTTCGAGTAGATACGCCGCTTGGCGGCCTCGAGGGCGCTCTCGAGGCGCGAGATCTCCTCCTGCAGCCCGGAGCTGGGGCCCGCGAGCCGGTGCAGCTCGGCGATTCGCTCCTCAAGGTCGTTTATCGGGCGCTCGAACTCGAGGATCACGAGACGAACCCCAGCAGCCGCTCGATATCTCCCCTCAGCGCGAGGCGGTGCACGATCCTGTCGACCATCCCGTGGTCCCTCTGGAACTCGGCGGTCTGGAAGCCCTCGGGGAGCCTCTCGCGGGTCGTCTGCTCTATGACCCTGGCGCCGGCGAAGCCGATCCTGGCGCCAGGCTCGGCGACGATCACGTCCGCGGCCGTCGCGAAGGAGGCGGTCACGCCGCCGAAGGTGGGGTCCGTGAGCACCGAGACGTAGGGCCACGAGCCGTCCATGTACCTGGAGAGCGCGACGCTGGTCTTGGCCAGCTGCATAAGGGAGTAGATGCCCTCGTACATCCTGGCCCCACCCGACGCGGAAACGACCACGAGCGGCAACCCGTCGGCGGTGGCGTGCTCTATGGTCCTCGCCACCCGCTCGCCGACGACGCTCCCCATCGACCCCCCGATAAACCGGAAATCCATGACCGCGAGCGCCACGGGGCGTCCCCCGATCTTCCCGACCCCGCTCACGACCGCGTCGGCCAGGCCCGTGTTCTTGCGCGCCCGCGCGAGCCGCTCCTCGTACCCCTCGAAGCCGAGGGGGTCCCCAGCCTCCATGCCCCGGTCCTGCTCCTCGAAGCTCTCCGCGTCGGTGAGGAGCCGGATCCGCCCCGGCGCGGGCAGCGGGTAGTGGAACTCGCAGTGGGGGCAGACGTTGAACCGGGCCAGGAGATCCTTCTCGTAGATCGGCTGCCCGCACCTCTCGCACTTGGTGAATCCGGCGTCCATCGGGCCGATACCGCTCTCGGTCTCGGGAACGGTCCGCGCGTACTCGCGCCGCTTGCTAAGCCAGTTCCTGATAGCGCCCCCCAGACCTCGCGACGCCGGAGAGCGCCTCGCGCACCTCGCGCAGCCACGACCCCGCCTCCTCCGCGCCACCCTCCCCCACGAGCCGCATCAGCTTGCTCCCGATGATGACGCCGTCGGCCTCCTCCGCAGCCTGGGCCGCGGCCTCGGGCGACCCGATGCCGAACCCTAGCGCGATGGGCGCCTCGGTCTTCGAGCGTGCCCGGCGCATCAACCCCACGGCGCCTGGCGGGAGCGCATCCCGCACCCCCGTTACCCCCGCGACCGAGACGCAGTAGACGAACCCGGTGGCCAGCTCCCCCACCCGCGCCAGCCGCTCGTCCGTCGAGGTCGGGGCCACGAGCGGGCAGAAGGCCACGTCCGCCTCTGCGGCGTTCTCGGCGAAACCCGACGCCTCGTCCACGGGGAGGTCCGGTATGACGAGCCCCGAGACCCCTGCCCCCGCAGCATCGCGCAGGAAGCTCTCTGCGCCGCGGGCGAAGATCACGTTGTAGTAGAGGAGAAAGACTACTGGTACGCGGCCCGAGAACCGCGAGGCCAGCTCCAGGCAGTAGTCCAGGTCGGCCCCGTTCTCCAGCGCCCGGGTCGCGGTGTCCTGGATGGTGGGCCCGTCCGCCAGGGGGTCTGAGAAGGGAACCCCGATCTCGACCACGTCGGCCCCCGCGTCGACGTAGGCCTCCCCGACCTCTACCGCTCCTTCGAGGGAAGGGTACCCGGCCGTCAGGTAGGGTATTAGCGCGGCCCGGTCGACTCGGAAAGCCGCCCGCAGCGTCTCCCTACCCGTCACCGGGGACTTCTTCCGCCGTGACGCCAAGGGCCTCGGCCACGACCTCGACATCCTTGTCGCCGCGGCCCGAGAGGTTGATGACGAGGTTCTTGTCAGGCCCGAGCTCCTTCGCGACCCTCTCGGCGTAGAAGATCGCGTGCGCCGTCTCGAGCGCAGGGATGATCCCCTCGAGACGCGAGCAGCCAACGAAAGCCTCGAGCGCCTCCTCGTCCGTGACGCTCGCGTACTCGACGAGACCCTCGTCCTTGAGGTAGGCGTGCTCTGGTCCGACAGAAGGGTAATCCAGACCGGCGGAGATGGAGTGGGCCTCCCGGATCTGGCCGTCCTCTGACTGCAGCACGTAGCTCAGGTTGCCGTGCAAAATGCCGGGGCGGCCGCCGGTAAGCGAGGCGCCGTGCTCGCCCGTCTCCAGGCCCCTTCCGGCTGCCTCGACGCCGACGAGCCTCACGCTCTCGCGCCCGACGAACGGGTAGAAGGCCCCGATGGCGTTGGAGCCGCCGCCGACGCAAGCGACAACGGCGTCCGGGTCCCCCCCGAACCGCTCGCGCGATTGGGCCTCGAGCTCCCTGCCGATGATGGTCTGGAGGTCGCGCACGAGGCGCGGGTAGGGAGCGGGTCCGGCCACGGTCCCGATAATGTAGTGGGTATCCTCGACGTTGGTGACCCAGTCCCGGATCGCCTCGTTCAGAGCCGCCTTGAGCGTCCGCGAGCCGCTAGTCACGGGCACGACCTCGGTGCCGAGCAGCTTCATCCGCACCACGTTCGGCCTCTGACGGCGGGTGTCCTCCTCGCCCATGTAAACGACGCACTCTTTTCCGTACAGGGCCGCGACGGTGGCCGTCGCGACGCCGTGCTGGCCCGCGCCGGTCTCGGCGATGATGCGGCCCTTTCCCATGCGGTCGGCCAGCAGGATCTGGCCGAGGGCGTTGTTGATCTTGTGCGCCCCCGTGTGCGCAAGATCCTCCCTCTTGAACCACACCTTCGCCCCGCCCCACTTGCGCGTCAAGCGCTCGGCGAACATCAGCGGCGTCGGGCGGCCGACGAAGTCCCTGGAGAGAGAATCCAGCTCCTCGACGAACTCCGGGTCGTCCCTGTAACGCTCGTAGGCGTCTTCGAGCTCTTCGAGGGCGTGGATCAGGGTCTCGGGGACGTACCGCCCGCCAAAGGCACCGAAGTAGTCGCTCTCAACTTTTTGCCGCACGCACGAACCTCCGAACCCGCTCGCCGCTCTTCTTGCCAGGCCTCTCCTCCAGGGAACTCGAAGCGTCGACGCCGTAGGGCTCGAAGAACTCGATGGCCTCCCGCACGTTCTCCGGCGCCAGCCCCCCGGAGACGACGATGTTATCACGCCCCTTCACCGATTTCGCCAGTCCCCAGTCGAAGGTCTCCCCCGTACCACCGCGTGCCTTCGCGCTCCACGCGTCCAGCATGATCAGGTCGGCTTCGAACCCTTGGATTCCCGCGAGCGTCTCCGCGTTACGCACCCGAAGAGCTTTCATCACGGGCAACCCGGCGCCGCGGATGGCCGCGACCGTCTCCGGCGTCTCGTCGCCGTGCAGCTGCGCGAGGTCGAGCCCCACCTCGCGGGCGATCTCGAGCACCTCATCCACGTCCGCGTCCACGAACACGCCGACCTTCAGGACGTTCTCGGGCAGCGCGACGGCGACCCTGCGCGCCCCTTCGACGTCCACCCTACGCGGGCTTTCGGCGAAGATCAGGCCGATCGCGTCGGCGCCGGCGTTGGCCGCCTCGCGCGCGTCGCCGGGGTTGGTTATGCCGCAGACCTTGGTAAAAACCATAGTGGGCAGATTCTACTCCCTCTACGGGTACCGAGGTAAGGAACGCCTCCTCGAGGCCGATGAGGCTCAGCGGCTTCGTTCCCAGTTATCGAGTTCGGCCTCCCATCGCGAAGGATTGCCGGCGATGTAACGACGAGCGTGACGCAAGCGCCGGCCACCGCGAACAATAGATTCGTAACAAGTCGCGACCTCCCGGCCGTACTCGTTCAGCCGTATCTCGCCGTTCGTCACAGTCCCGAAGAGGCAAACCTTGCCCTGGACACAAATGGTGACGAAATACATTCCGTCACTCGCGTAGTCGTAGCCCTTCAACCGGATCGACCGTCGATGAAATCGTCCGGAATCAGCCATCGTGATTCGTCTATCGGCACACGCCGTCGGATGCGATAGGGGGCCGCGTAGGCGAACCGGATCGTAGGGGCGCTTCGCGAAGCGCCCCTACCCGCGAAGCGCCCCTACTGCACCGTCGCCAACCTGGCGACCAGGGACGGATCCCGCATCGCCGCTTCCCCGACGAGCACGGCGTCGGCCCCGGCGTCGCGCAGACGTCGGCCATCCTCCACGGATCTCACACCGCTCTCGGCGACGAGGGTGGCGCCGGCGAGACGGGGAGCGAGGCGCTCGAAGGTCCCGAGATCCACGGTGAAGTCCCTGAGGTCGCGGTTGTTGACGCCGATGACCGATGCACCGGACTCGAGCGCCAGGTCCGCCTCCGCCTCGTCGTGGATCTCCACGAGCGGGGTCAGGCCTACCTCGACGGCCAGGGAGACGTAGCGGGCGAGCGACGCGGCGTCGAATAGCGCCGCTATGAGCAAGACCGCGTCGGCGCGGGTTCCGGCCTCCAGTACCTGCACCTCGTCCACCGTGAAATCCTTGCGTATAACCGGGAGCATGGTGGCCCCCCGCGCGGAATCCAGGTCTTCGAGGGAGCCCTTGAAGCGCTCGGGCTCGGTAAGCACGGAGAGGCAGCCAGCCCCCTCGCTCTCGTAGCGGGCGGCCCACTCTGCCGGTTCCACCTCACGGATAAAGCCGGCCGACGGGGAGGCGCGTTTGATCTCGGAGATGACGGAGAGGCCGGGAGCCGAGAGTGAGGCGGCGAAGTCCCGCTTCTCGAAGAGGAGCGCTCGCTGGTAAAGGTCGTCGACGTCCGTGTTCTCCTTGAGCCCTTCGGCGCGGCGGAGGGCCGCGGCGGCGAGCTCGTCGAGCACCGTGGCGCGGCTCACCCGACGCCCCCGACGCGGCGGGTCGTGCGCACGAAGTCCTCGAGCGCCTCCGTCGCGGCCCCGCTGCTCACGGCGAGTTCGGCCATGCGGACCCCGTCGTTCAGGTTCTTCGCCTCGCCCGAGACGTAGACGGCGGCACCCGCGTTCAGCAGGATCACGTCCCTCGCGGCCCCGCCCTCCCTGCCGGACAGGACGTCGCGCAGTATCCGGGCGTTCAGGTGGGCGTCGCCGCCGAGGAGGCCGTCAGGGGCGTGGCGGGCGAGGCCGAAGTCCTCGGGGGAGATCTCGTACTCCTCTATCTCCCCGTTCCCCACCTCGGCGACGATCGTCCTGTCCGTCACCGTGACCTCGTCCATCCCGTCCGTCCCGTGCACGACCAGCGCCTTCTCGGCCCCTAGCCCGAGCAGCGCCTCGGCGACCGGCCGCACGTACTCCGCGCCGAAGACGCCGACCACCTGGCGCCTTGCCCCGGCCGGGTTGGTAAGCGGTCCCAGCAGATTGAAGACCGTGCGGAAAGGCAGCTCCGCCCTTACCGGGGCGACGTACCTCATCGCCGGGTGGTACGTGCGGGCGAACATGAAACCGACGCCTGACTCCCTGATGCACCTGCCAACCCCTTCGGGTCCCAGCTCTATCTGCGCGCCGAGGGCCTCGAGGACGTCGGCGCTGCCGGCCTGGCTGGTCGCGGCCCGGTTGCCGTGCTTGGCGATGGTCACGCCAGCGCCGCGCGCCACGAAGGCGGCGGCCGTGGAGACGTTTATGGTGCCCTTGGCGTCGCCACCCGTGCCGCAGGTGTCGACGACGCCCTCAGGCGCCTCGACACGCGCGGCGAAGCGGCGCATCGCCCGGGCGAAACCGACGATCTCGGGCACCGACTCGCCGCGCACGCGCAGGGCGGTGAGGAGCGCCGCGGTGGCGGCCGGGGACACCGTGCCCTCCATAATCGTCTCGAGGGCGCGCTCGGCCTCGCCCTCGCTCAGGGGCTCGCCCGCCGCCGCTTTGCGCAGGACCTCCCGCAGCACCGCTAGGCCTCCAAGAAGTTCTTCAACAGGTCGTGCCCGCTGCGGGTCAGGACGCTCTCGGGGTGGAACTGGACGCCTTCGACCGGGTGCTCGCGGTGCCTGACGCCCATGATCGTGCCGTCCTCCGTGCGCGAGGTCACGACGAGCGTCTCGGGAAGCGACCCCGGCTCGATGACTAGCGAGTGGTAGCGGGTTGCCTCGAAGCTCTGCTCGAGGCCCCTGTAGACGCCCTCTCCGTCGTGCACGATCTTCGCCGTCTTGCCGTGGACCGGCTCGCCGCGCACTATCTCGGCCCCGAAGGCCTGACCGATCGCCTGGTGGCCGAGGCAGACGCCGAGCAAGGGCACCTTCCCGGCGGTACGCTCGATCAGCTCGACCGAGACGCCGGCCTCGTTGGGCGTGCATGGGCCGGGCGAGACGACTATCCTGTCCGGGTGGAGATCGAGGACCTCCTCGGGCGTCACCTCGTCGTTGCGCCGAACGAGGACCTCAGCGCCCAGCTCCCCGAGGTACTGGACCAGGTTGTACGTAAAGGAGTCGTAGTTGTCGATGACCAGGACCCGCATGGTACGCGGGATTTTAGCCGATAAGCCCCACCCCAACATCGAGGAGGCGCCTTGACCCTGATCCTGACCGAGAGAGAGGTCGAGGAGCTCCTCGATATGCCTTCGACGCTGGATGCCGTCGAAGCGATCTTGCGCGACCAGGCGGAGGGCAGGGCCACCAACCGCGCCCGCCGCCGCGTGGCCCTCCCCACGAGCGGCCTGAACTACATGGCCGCAGGCGCCCCAGCGTTCGGGGCGCTCGGCCTCAAAATCTACACCGTGGCGCGCTCCGGGGCCCGCTTCTATACGATGCTCTTCGACTCCGAAGGCGGAGAGCTGCTCTCCGTCATCCGATCGGACAAGCTCGGGCAGCTGCGCACGGGGGCCGCTAGCGGCGTCGCGACGAAGCACCTCGCGCGCGAGGACGCGAGTACCCTAGGCCTCTACGGGACGGGCTGGCAGGCCGAGAGCCAGCTCGAGGCCGTGGCCGCGGTCAGGGACCTCGAGCGCGTAATAGTCCACAGCCGCAGCGAGGAAAAGCGCAAGGCGTTCGCCGCGAAGATGAGCGAGCGGCTTGGCATGGAGATAGAGACCACCCAGGCCCCCGAGGAGCCCGCGGCCCAGGACATCGTGGTCACGGTATCATCCTCGAGCGAACCGGTGCTCCTCGGCGAGTGGCTCACGCCGGGCGCGCACGTCAACGCCGCCGGCTCCAACTTCCTGTTCAAGAGCGAGATCGACCGCGAGGTGGTGCGTCGCGCGAGCTTCGTCTGCGTCGACTCGCGCGAGGAGCTCGGCCTGGAAGCCGGTGACCTCCTCAAACCGCTCGAGACCGGCCTCATACTCCCCGAGGCCGTCTACGAGCTGGGCCAGGTCATAGCCGGGCACGTCAGGGGCCGCACGGGGCCGGAAGACATAACCCTCTTCGCCAGCCAGGGCCTCGCCCTCGAAGACATGGCCGCGGCCCGCATCGTCTACGACAGGGCGCGGGAGCAAGACGTGGGGCGAGAGGTTGATTTCTAGCCGTCGGCCCGTGGCCGCGAGCTAGACGACCGAAGGGAGCGACCTTGTCCGACAACTTCGAGAAGCCGCCGGAGACGGCGGGGAGCTACGAGCCGCTCGGGGCGGCCGAGCTGGTGGACCACGACGGCCGCACGTTGCGCCTCAAGGCAGGCACGACGGTCGTGGAGGTCTCGGCACTGGCCCCGGATCTCTTCCGGGTCGGGGCGTTCGCGGACGGGGGCACGCCGAGGTACGGCTCCGAGGCGATCGCCAGGATGGACTGGGGACCGGTCGAGGTCTCGATGCAGCAGACGGACGGGACCCTGACGCTCTCGACCCCCTCGGCCACGGCCCACGTCTCCCTTGACCCCTTGCGGATCTCGTTCGGCGACCCGTCGGGCCGCGTCTTCGCGAGCGACGACGCGGGGCTGGGGATGGGGTTCTTCCGCCGGCCCGGCGCCGACGTCTTCTCGCAGCCACTCGGCCCCCCGCCGCGGCTGTACAAGAGGCGGGAGAAGGGGGAGCGATACTTCGGGTGCGGGGAGCGGACGAGCGGTCTCGAGAAGACCGGCTCTTACCAGGTGTTCTGGAACGTGGACCCTCCCCTCGGACACACAGCCTCCTTCAACAACCTGTACTCCTCGATCCCCTTCACGTTCTCGGTAACGGGCGGGAGGGCGCACGGCCTCTTCTTCGACAACACGCACCGCGTCGAGTTCGACCTGGCGCTCGAGGACGAGGACCGCGCTTTCTACGGGGCCGAGGGCGGGAACCTCGTCTACTACGTCTTCTGCGGCCCGACCCCGGCCGACGTGCTCGACCGCTACACCGAGCTCACCGGCCGCACCCCCATGCCACCCCTGTGGTCCCTCGGGAATCAGCAGTCCCGCTACAGCTACATGGACGAAGGGGAGGTGCGCGAGGTCGCGCGCGGCTTCCGCGAGCGGAACATCCCATGCGACGTGATCTACCTCGACATCCACTACATGGACGGCTACCGGGTCTTCACCTTCGACGAGAATCGGTTCCCCGACCCCGAGAAGCTCGCCGCCGATCTGCGGGAGGAGGGCTTCCGCCTGGTCACCATCGTGGACCCCGGCGTGAAGGTGGACGAGAACTACCCCGTCTACACGGAAGGCCGCGAGAGGGACCTTTTCTGCAAGACGAACGATGGCGCGGAGTACCACAACGCCGTCTGGCCGGGGGTCTGCGCCTTCCCGGACTTCGCCAACCCGGAGACCCGCGAGTGGTGGGGCGAGAACCAGCGGGTGCTACTCGACGCGGGTATAGCGGGGATCTGGTGCGACATGAACGAGCCGGCGCTGTTTATCCCGCACGTCTCTACGATGCCGGGAGACGTGGTCCACGCGGGCGAGGACGGCCCGAAGCTCCACGCCCAGATCCACAACGCCTACGGCTCGCTCATGGCCAGGGCCGCCCGCGAGGGCCTGCTCAGGCTCCGCCCCGACGAGAGGCCCTTCGTCATCACGCGGGCGGGCTACGCCGGGCTGCAGCGGCACGCGCTGCACTGGACGGGGGACAACTCCTCGTGGTGGGAGCACCTCTGGATGAGCATGCCGCAGCTGCAGAACCTCGGGCTCTCGGGCGTCGGCTGGACCGGCGTGGACGTGGGCGGCTTCGGGGGCGACACGAACGGCGAGCTTCTGGCGCGCTGGACGGAGTTCGGGGCCTTCCAGCCGTTCTGCCGCAACCACACCACCTTCGGGACCCGCCGCCAGGAGCCGTGGGCGTTCGGGGAGCCCTACGAGTCGGCGTGCCGCGAGATGCTCAAGCTGCGTCAGCGCCTTCTCCCCTACCTCTACACCCTCTTCGAGGAGTGCCACAGGACCGGAGCCCCGATCCTCAGGCCCCTCCTCTTCGAGTACCCCGAGGACGAGGCCACCTACGCCGCCGACGACGAGTTCCTTTTCGGCCAGGCCTTGCTGGTGGCCCCGATCACACGCCCCGGCATCGAGCACCGTTACGTCTACCTCCCGAGCGGCTGCTGGTTCCACCTCTGGACGGGCGAGCGCTTCGACGGACCCGCCCACGTACTCGCGCACGCGCCCCTGGGCCAACCGCCCGTCTACGTCAGATCCAACACCGCCGTCCCGATGGGACCGGAGATGGCCCACACGGGCGAGAGGCCCACCGATCCCCTCACCCTTCTCCTCTACCCGACGAACGGCGCCGGCGAGTCTGCCGCCTACGAGGACGCGGGCGACGGCTTCGGCTACGAGAGCGGCGAGTACGCCCGCCGCGTTGTCTCTTGCGAGGAATCCTCGGGACGCATCACGGTCCACATCGGCGAGCGCGAGGGCTCCTTCGTCCCACAGCGCCTGGAGCTGCGCCTGGAGCTGCGCGGCATCGCTTCGGCGCCGGGGTCCGTGACGCTGGACGGCGAGGTATCGAGGCGGACTACGACGAGATCGGGTGGGATCCTGCTGGTGCCGCTGACCGAGACGGACGCCGCCACAACCGTCGAGGTCGTGCGCTAGCGTGGACACCTCGTCGGCGTGCGTCTTATACGCGCGTATCGCTCAGCGTCCGTAGACGGAGACGACGTTGTGCTTGTTGGTAAACGGTTCGCGGTTCCAGCCGTCCCAACGCTCTTTGAGGCGCAGACCGGCGATCCGGGCCATGAGGTCGAGCTCGGCCGGCCACGCGTAGCGCTGGACGATCGGGTTCAGGCGCACGCCCGCGCCGGAGATCGACACGTGGCTCTCGTAGGTCGTCTGCTTCGCCGGGTCGTGACGTAGCAGGTCGAGCTTTACCGCGTCGACCTCGATGGACTCCGCGTCGACGTACTGGTCGTTGCGTAACCGGTAGTGGGCAGCGGGCGAGCCGGCCTCGATCACGAACGAGCCGTCGCTGGCAAGGTGGGCGGCGACGTTCTCGAAGCAGCGTACCTGGTCTTCCTGCGTCAGGAGGTTGAACAGCGTGTTGAAGACGACGTAGATCAGGCGGTAGTTGCCCGTCACCGGCACGTCGGCGAAGTCGCCGATCGTCACCTCTATGCGGTCGCCGCCCGGCTTGGCGCGCAGCCGTTCGACCATGGCGGCCGAAAGATCGACGCCGTCGACGCGGACACCCCTGGCGGCGAGCGGCAACGCGATCCGTCCGGTGCCGATGGCTAGCTCCAGCGCCGGACCACCTTCCGCCATCCCCTCCAGAAACGCGACGGCCGCGTCCTCGTCTCCGCGCGGCGCGTCGTCGTACGCCTCGGCAACATCCTCGCCAAAACTCATGACCGGCTCATAGTCCTTCATGTAGACCTCCCATTGTGCTTGACCCGCCGCGAGACGTGCAGCAGGTACTCTTTGCGGTTGAGCGGGTTGTTGTCCGTCCGCGGCCGAGTCGGGACCTTGCCGCGGACCGGCCGGTAGGAGTCGAACTCGTACTCCAGCACGCCCTCGCCGCGGGTCATCCCAGGTAGATGTTGCTGCAGCTCGTGTATCAGGGCAGCCGGGATGACGCCCTGCAGCGTGTACGAAGAGCCGCGCATCTCCTGCGTCTGCGGAACGGCGCGCAGCCGCGAAAGCGCGGACGCCGTCGCCCCGAACGTGTCGGTCGGGATCTCGAGTCGGAAGCGGTTTATCGGCTCGCACACCACGGTTCCGGCTTGCTTCAGCGCGCTCATCAAGACCAGCGGCGTCAGCAGCCGGAAGTCCCTCGCGGCGCTTCCAGGCGACGTGTAGCCGGACTGCGTCATGGTGACCGTGCAGTTGGTAACCCGCCATCCGTAGAGACCCTGATTTAGCGTTCTCCGCACGTAGTCCTCCATCGCTTTCTGGAATTCGTCCACCGCCTTGTAGACATAGAGCGGGATCGACCCGACCTCGACCTCCAACCGGAACTGCACTCCGGCGTCGACCGGTGCCGGCTCGACGCGTAGCCCGACGGTCGCAAGGAACGGGTTGGACTCCGCGTGGAGGATCTCGGAGGCCACACCGGCGCCGACAGGCCGCTCGACGCAGATCGTCGTCGTCTCCCGGAACTCGACGTCCAGGCCGTAGCCGTCAGCCAGCGTCGCCCCGATAACCTCCTTCTGCACCTCGCCGTAGAGCGAGACGTATATCTCCTGGCGAACGTCGTCCTGGCACACGTTGATCAGCGGATCCTGCTCGGCGAGCTGGGCGAGCGCTACGTGCAGCGCGCCCTTGTCTTTGGAGTCGCGGGGAACAACGACCGTCTCCAGCGTCGGCGGTGCGAAGTAGCTGTGTCCGGAGTCCGAGCGCGGCTCGCCGATCGCGTCGCCAATGTGGACGTCGCCAAGGCCCTTGAGCTTACCTATCTGGCCAGCGGCGACCGACTCGCGCCGGTCGGACGAGCCGCGCTCGAAGACGCTGATCGCGGTTACCTTTTCCTCGTCCTCGCCGAGCCGCACCCGGTCCCGTACCCCAAGGGTCCCTGAGAACATACGAACGTAGGCGATCTTCTCCCCCGCGGGACCGCGTTCTACCTTGAAGACCACGCCCGAGACGGGGCCATCGACGTCGCCTTCGACCGCGGGAAGCAACCGCCCGATGCCAGAGAGCAGCTCGTTCACGCCGGCGCCCGTGATCGCCGAGCCGAAGTACACCGGGTGAACCAGCGCCTTCCCGGTCTGCGCGGCAAGCTCGCGGCGCAGCCGACCGTACGAGACCGCTCCCTCGTCCTCCACGAACGTGGCGAGAAGCGCGTCGTCGTGGTCCGCGAGCCGTTCGACTAGCCCCGAGGTAAAGTCCTCGTCGGCCGCGGTGTGCGGCGTGAAACCGGGACCGCGGGTTCCCAGCCCCTCCACCGAGCCCATCGGAACGATAGCAGGGGTCAGTTTCTCGCAGATGCTGCGCAGCACCCGGCCGTATTGCGCCCCGGTGCGGTCGATCTTGTTCACGAAGATGAGCGTGGGGATACGCAACCGCTGCAGCGTCCGCATCAACACGCGGGTCTGCGGCTGCACGCCCTCGACGGCGGAGATCACCAGCACGGCGCCGTCGAGCACGCTAAGCACCCGCTCCACCTCGGCGATGAAATCCGGGTGGCCGGGCGTGTCGATCAGGTTGACCGCCACGTCGTCAACAACGAACGACACGACGGCGGACTTGATCGTGATGCCGCGCTGCTGTTCGAGCGCTAACGAGTCGGTCTGGGTGTTGCCGTCATCGACGCTGCCGATCTCGTCGATGACACCGGCGGCGTGGAGCAGCCGCTCGGTGAGGGTCGTCTTACCGGCGTCTACATGCGCCAGGATTCCAAGGTTCAAAGTTCGCACGGAGCTTCATGTCCTTCAAGTAGGCGGTAGTTCCCCTCTGGATAGACATGAAAGCTCGGCGCATTTTCTTCTCCCTGGTAGACCGGCCGACCTTCAGGAGTGTAGCAGAAGGCCGCCGCGAAGGGACGGGATTACTCCGGTAAGACGGGCGCCATGGGGTCAGGACGATGAGGCTCCGGAAAGGACGTCGGGGCGGCCGGGATCAACGCCGCTCCATACGCCCCACCTCAAACTTGGGCACCGCGAGTCTGCCATTCCTTGCGCAGGGAAACTAGTAGAAGACGTTGTTCTTGAGCTTGTAGTAGGCGCGGTAGTAGTAAGGTTCGAGGCGATACCAGGCCGCGGCGAGCCGTGGGCTCACGGGCAGGTCCTTGCAGCCAAGGAACTCGACGACGTCCCCGCCGAACCCCAGCTTGAACTTGTAGACGCCGTAATAGGGATCGTCCTCCCTGCGGTCCTCTGGCTTCGGTGCCCCCACGAAATCGCACTGGGTTATCCCACGCCGCTTGGCCCAGCGCATCACCTCCCACTGCAAGAGGTAGTTGCCCTGCAGCTTTCTTTTCTCCTTGCCGGAGGCGCCGTGCATGAACCAGAGCTTGTCGCCGAAGGTGAAAACGAAGGCCCCGGAGAGAGGTGTGCCCTCGTGGTACGCGAAGAAGAAGTGGCCCCGGCCAGCGTCGTGCGTGGTCCGCATCATCTCGCGCAGGTACCCCTGTGGTCTCCTGTTGGTGAATCCCTCCTTGGCCCTCTCCAGGTCCTCCATCCAGCCGAAGAGGGTGTCGAAGGCCCACGAGAAGTCCTCGCACTCCGAGACCTCCACGCCCTTGCGGTTCGCCAGGTTGATGTTGTAGCGGGTGGTCTTGCCCTTCTTGCTCTTGGCGCTCATCGTGTCGAGGATCTCTTCCTCCGACCCGGAGAGGTCCGTCACGATGGTGTTGGCGAAGTTAAGGTCGTAGCGGGCGTCGCGGAAGCCGAGTTCCTGCAGCTGCTGCTCGACGTCGGTTCGGCTTCGCGGGACCTCCGGCTCTATCTTGAGGGTGTGGACGCGCTCGCGCCGGGCGAGGGCCACCACCCCGTCGAAGAAGGCCCTTACGGCCTGGTCGTCGTCCCAGGGCAACCAGGGCCCCTTGGTGCAGTACATGAGTCGTCCCGGGACGGGCGTGGTGTCGTAGAGCAAGAATTGCCCGGCACCGATCACCCCGCCGTCCTCGAGCGCAACGCGCACGGGTCTCCAGCCAAGGCCGCGCTTGAACTCCCCCCACGCGTGGCTCTGCAGAACGTGCCCGCCTCCGGGGGCTTTCTCCAACCACTCGTCCCAGGTCGCGGGAGGGACGTTTCCTACCTCCCTCACCGAGTACGGACCGACGCGCTGACCTGCCCGCACGGTCACGAGGTCCCCTTCTCCCGGTACGACCGGGACAACGTCCCACGCGTTTCGGGAGACCCGCAACACCGGTATGCCCTCATCGTATCCAGAAGGTCGCCTCGCCGTCGCCCACGGCGTATGACCAGTTGCTCGGGTCCCTGCCCAACGCGTGCAGGTTCTCGTCCTCGAACCTTACGAGCAGCCAGTTGCCCCTACCCTCGCGTTGGAAGAACCCCAGGCGTCTCAGGTCCTCCGAACCCGGGGTGGTCGGAGACGGCATGAAACGGTAACGAATGATGTGCGCGCCCTCGCCCCTGAAGTACCGCACCGACTCGCGCAGGAGGGCCCGGGCGACCTCCCGTCGCCCTGGCAGCGTGGTCAGGTCCAGGACGAAGCCGTCCTCGCCCGTGAACAGGGTCTTGAGGACCACGTAGCCAATGAGGCTACCACCATCCCTGACGAAAAGTACCTTGACCGGATGCTGCGGGGAGCCCGGTCCGTAGCGCCACCTCAAGAAAGCCGAGTCCTTCTCGGGAACACACGGGACGACCGACGCGATCTTCTCGAAGAGCTCGTCGAAAGCGGCGTCGAACCCGTCGGCTTCTTCCACTACGAGAGGTTTTCCTTTGCCGTCCACACCGTATCCCCTGCTCAGGGTCTCGTCCAGAGCACCGAGGGTACGGTTGAGCGCTACCTTGACCGGCCCGGGGATCGGCGCGCGAGGGCGCGGGGGCGAGATCTCCGATTGCTCGTCCATCCCAACCTGGGGCGAGGTGCCGGCACCGTCGGGAGAAGTGTAGCCCCTGGCGGGTGCGTAGTAGGACGGCAGGTTCAAGGCGCGCCTTACCGGACCAGGGACAGGCGGCACGGGCAGCCTGGAGACGTTCAGTAGCTTCGCGGCGTAACTAAGCTCGCCAGCCACCTCCGCGCCCAGGCGCGTCTCGACCGTGATCACGGCCGGCACCATGTCGCACGCCACGAAGTTCTTCGTAGCGCGAAAGTATCGGCGCATCAAAGACAGCGCTTGGAAGCCGTAGCCGGGCAGGACCATGTAGTCTCCCGGCGTGTGCGCGACCAACCTGTGGCCACCTACCCGATAGTGCTGGGGCAGGGCGTTGAGATGGCCTACCACCTTGCCGTCCTCCGTCTCCGCAACCCACCGCCGCACCTGGTCGCCCAGAGGATGGGACCGGTGCCAGCGGTACAGGTGCTCATAGAATTCCTTGTTCCGGACCTCCGGGAAGTTAGGGTAGGCGGCGATGCGCAAGTCCGCGACCAAGGCGTCGGACTCGTCCCTTCCCATCTCGCGTACTTTCGCCTTCATGCCTGCGATTACGGGTTTTTCCCGGGTCCACGCACGGGCTGGATCAAGATCTCACCTCTTTGATCGGACCGGCCGCCGATGGGTCTGGCACCGCTTTTGGCCACCTCGGCCACCGTTCGCGTCGCTCCCTTGCAACCGACGCGCGCCAGTGTACCACTTTGTACCGCACATACAGGGGTCGTGCACGGATCGTCTAGCCGGAAGCCAGCGGCAGTGTTGGCACACGCATCCCGGGCGGGATCCGATCTCCCCTCAACCTGACGTATCGCGACGTCTGCCTGAGGGCCGCGTGCTAATCGGGTGCGTCAAGCAGCTTCAACAGCCACGCCTGGGTAAAATCTTCGGCCGTCTCGAAGGCCCCGGCTTCGCGGAGCGTCTCGGGGCTCTGGGTGGAGGCGATGCCGACGGTCTCGATGCCGGCCCCCACGGCCGAGGCTATGCCGGACGTCGAGTCCTCGAAAGCCAGGGCCTCTTCAGGCAAGACTTCGAGCCTCTCGAGCGCCGCCTCGTAGGGGGCGGGGTCCGGCTTCACGCGCCCGACATCTTCGGAGAGCACTATCTGATCGAAGGCTTCCTGCAGCTCGAGTACAAGCAGGACCGCCTGGGTGTTCTCGGCGGGGGCGTTGGTAACGAGGGCAAGCAAAAGGCCCCGGCGTCGACCCTCCCGCATGAATGCGAGGAGCCCGGGCAGGGGCTCGAGATCTTGCGTCCGCTCGCGGAAGCTGGCCTCCTTGGCGTCTGCGAGGACGCTCCGGTCCTCGGCGGGGAGGGCAGGAAGGAGATCCTCGATGACCTCGAGGTTGTTGCGGCCGCTGATCCTCGCTCTGTAGAGCCCTTCGTCTACCTCGACGCCGTGCGGGCGCAGCACCTCGACCCACGTCGGCAGGTGCAGCGAGTCGGTCTCGGCCAGGGTGCCGTCCAGGTCGAAGAGGAGCGCCCGGTACACGAGTACCTAGCCCCCGTAGAGGAACATGTTGAGGGCGCGCGTGACGATGAGCAACGCCCCGACGTAGAGCAGCAGGAACAGGTGCCCGCGCTCGCGCCCTTTGCGCAGGGGGCTCGTCTTGTACTCGGCCATCCCGAGCAGGAGGGCCAGCGCGCACAGGCCCCACACCCAGTAGTAGGCGAAGTAGCGGGCGAAGTCGCCGGGATAGGGCCGCAAGGTCGCCCAGAGGAACGCAAGCGAGACGAAGGCCGCGAGGGAGAGCGTCGCGACGAAGAGCACCCGGTTGGAGCGTCGGCGCCGCCCCCAGGCCAGCCACCCGGTAAGGATTCCTACCCCGCTGCGCGTACCGGTGTTCATGGTATCCATGTTAGCAGCCGGCTGCTAATCGCCGGTAAACGGGTTCGCACCCTCAACTCACCGCGATCACCCTCCCGCCGGTGATCTCCGGCAGTCGGCCTGGCTCCAGCCCGAACACCGCGTGCGTATGTCCCGCCGCTGCCCAGACTTCCCCCTCGAGCAGCAGGTCTTCGTCCACGAAGGTCACGAGCTGCTCGGCGTGGCCCAGGGGCGGCACGCCGCCGATGGCGAACCCCGTCTTCTCGCGCACGTAGGCGGCGTCGGCCATCCGAACCGGCTCAGACACCAGGTCCGAGATCTTCCCCTCGTCAACCCGGGTTGCGCCGCCCGCGAGGACGAGGACGGGCCTCCCCGTTCGCTCGCCCCTGAACACCAGAGACTTGACGATCTGCTCCACCCTGACGCCGAGCGCGTCCGCCGCCTCCGCGGCGCTCCTTGCGGTCCTTTCCGGCTCGACGATGCGGGGAGCCAGGCCCCGCTCCTCAAGCGCCTCCCGCACCCTCTTCACACCCGGATGCGCCTCCAGCCCCACGCTCGCCTCCTACCTCGCCGCTTCCAAGGGGCTCATGATGCCCCATCCGCCCTTATCCCGGGGATAAGGGCGACCATCGCGACGAGCAGCGCCGCGCAGAAGAGATACGTCCAGGCGAAACCGGCGAGCCCGACGACAAACCCGAAGAGCAGGGCGCCGGTGCCGGTGCCGGCGTCGAAGGCGAAGTTCCACAACGTGCTCCCCAGCCCGTACTCTCCCTTGGGGACGCGCTGCATCGTGAGCAGCAGGGTCGCGTTCTGAAGCGCTCCGAACCCGGCGCCGAAGAGCAGCGCGCCGCCGAGCAGGGCGTAGCCTTGCGCGGACAGGGCCGCCAACCCGAGCGCGGCGCAAAGGAGCCCGGGAACGAGCAGGACGCCAGGGCTCCGGCGATCCCCGACGCGTCCGGCCCACCAGCGGGAAAGCGTGGAGGAGAGGCCAAGGAGGAGAAGGGCCGTCGCGGCCGAGAAGAGGCCGGTCTCGGGCGCGGAGAGGGGCAGGAAGGTCACGATCACGCCGGAGGCCGCGGTGCACGTGGAGAAGAGCAGGAAGATACGCAGCAGCGCGGGACGCTCGATCACGATCCGCAGGCCCGCGCTCTCCCCCACCTCGCGTTGGGCCGGAAAGGATGTTCCCAGAGCGACGAGGGACGCGACGAGGGACGCAGAGGCCCCCAGGACGAAGGCCGGCGCGAAGCCGTAGCGCTGCACGACCCAGAGGCTCAATGCCCCGCAGAAGATCGTGGGCAGCGAGATTGCGACGCCGAAGATCCCGAGCGCCTCCCCTCTTCGTCCTGGCGGGGCGAGCTCCGTGACGAGGGCGACGAGGACCACGATGGCAGCGCCGAACCCGAGACCACGCACGAAGGTGACGGCGAGGATGACCGGCAGCGCCTCCAGTAGCCCGTACAGAAACGCCGGCGCGCCCAGCAGAAAGAGCCCCGCGACGAGCATGGTCCGGTAGCCGAAACGCGCCAGGAGGCGCGGCATCCCGAGCTGGGCGAGCGCGGTCGAGAGCATCAGCGCCGCCGTGGCGGCCCCCGCGCCCGCGTTGCCGCCGCCCGCCCTCTCGGCGTAGAGCGGCACGACCGAGAGGAGCAGGTAGAGGCCGACTATCGTGAGAAACGAGGTGAGCAGAACCGGGACCATAGGCCCAAACCCACGAAAGCCCGCCCTGGGCTCTGCCTCGTCTCTCCGGCCAAACACCCGCTGAATTGTACCGGCCCGGCGTTAGAATATCGTCATGCGCCGTCTGCTGGCACTCACCTGCGCCATTGTCCTGGTGGACACCGTCTTCTACGCAGCCCCTACCCCGCTCCTCCCGTACTTCTCCGAGGAGTTCGGCCTCTCCAAGGGCCAGGTCGGGTTGCTCACCGGGGCGTTCGGGGCCGGCGTGCTCGTGGGCTCCGCGCCGGGCGGCTACCTGGCGTCGAGAGCCGGCGTCAGGGCAACGGCCGTGATAGGACTCGCCACGATGGCCCTGACCAGCCTGGTGTTCGGCTTCGCTGGCGAGGCATGGGTTCTCGTGCTTGCCCGGTTCGCGGGTGGCGTCGGGAGCGCGCTGTCGTGGGTCGCGGCGTTCACCTGGCTCGTCGCGCGGGCGCCGGAAGAGCGGCGGGGAGAGATGATCGGCCTTATGCTGAGCGCCGCCGTCGTCGGCACCCTGCTCGGGCCGGTGCTCGGCAGCGCCGCGGCGGTCGTGGGCGTCCTCCCGGCCTTCGCCGGGGTCGCCGGCGGGGGGTTCCTGATCCTGGCCTGGGCGGCCGTGGAGCCAGCGCCCGCGCCAACCGGCCAACAGCCGTTCTTCGGGGCTCTCCGTACCGTGGCGCGTCCCGCACTTCTGGTCGGCCTCTGGTTCATCGTTCTGCCGCCCCTGCTGGACAGCGTTCTGGTCGTGCTCGTGCCCCTGAGGTTGGACGTGCTGGGGTGGGGCGCCGTGGCTGTGGGGGCTGTGTTCCTCGTCGGCGCCGTTTTCGAAGCCGGCGTCCACCCGTTGCTCGGGCGCTGGACCGACCGTAGCGGCTACCGGGGTCCCGTCCTGGTCGGCTTGCTCGCCTCGGTCGGCATCCTGCTCCTCTTGCCGTGGGTGTCGAACCCCTGGCTTCTGGGGTTGCTCGTCGTGCTGGCCATCGGCGCTTTCAACTCGCCGCTGACCCCCGGCACCGCGCTCTTCTCCCGCGGCACCGAGATGGCGGGCATGGATCAGGCCGCGTCCTTCGCCGTTACCAACTTCGCCTGGGCCTCGGGCTACGCGGTTGGCGCGCCCCTGGGCGGAGCCCTGGCCGACCTGAGCGGCGACGCCTTCGCCTACCTGTCACTCGCGGTCGTCTGCGTCATCACGATATCGGTTATCGGCTATCGAAGGGAAGAGGCCAAAGGTTAGCCGAAGGCGCCCACGCCCGCCTCGGCGACCTCCTGGTCCTGATCCACCGTTCCGCCGCTCACGCCGACGGAGCCGACGACCTCGCCCTCGCGCATGAGCGGGATGCTGCCGCCGAAGATCACGATCCGGCCACCGTTGGTGGTGTTGATGCCGAATAGCGGCTGCCCTGGCTGCGCCATGCCACCCAACTCCTCCGTGGATATCCCCAGCGAAGCCGCAGTGAACGCCTTGTCTATCGCGACTTCTATGCTCGCGAGCCAGGCCTCCTCCATGCGGCCGAAGGCCTTCAGGTTGCCGCCCACCTCCGCCACCGCTATGTTCATCGGCTGGCCGGCGAGGGCCGGGGAGGCGTTCCGCGGCCCGAATCGTCAACCGCGGCTGTCTACCTGCGGGACCAGTGTTCCTCGTCGACCTCGGTCTCGGCTAGCTCGAGGGTGGCTGCGTGTCCGGTGAACTTGACGTGGTTGTTGACCGTCACGAGCGCCATCGGGCAGCAGAGGAAGACGCTCAGGGCCTCGTCGTAGACCAGCTGGTCGATCTGCTTGCCCAACGCGGTCAGCCTTTCGCCGTCGGTCTCCGAAACGGAGCGTTCGAACAGGTCCTCGAACGCGTCGATCGGCGGGCCGGCGCGGAACGCGCCAAGCGAGTGGTAGTACTCGCGGTGGATCACCGCCGGCGGGTAGCCCGCCGCCAGGTCGAACCAGGCGTGCGCCAGCACGTCGAAGGGGAGCTCTATGTTCTTCTCGACCAGCGCCTTCTGGGCCGGGATCAGGTCCCGGTCGGGGATCTCGATCAGGTCGACCTCGATGCCGAGTGCGTCGCGAGCCTGAGCGCGCGGTCCTCGGGCCAGCCTGCTTCTCGCAGAAGCCTTCCCGCCTCCTCGGGGTCGCTGAGCCTCCCTAGCTCACCTCGCAGATAAACAGCGGCGGGATGTGCATGTAGGTGGTGCTCGGGCTCGGGCCGACGGTGTCCTGGGCCATCTCGAGGGCCTCAGCTATGGAGTCCGACCTCTTGAACCCGAGACGCCCGGTCGTCATCGGATCGCCGCCGACCAGGATCACGTCCCCCAGGTGCTCCGTGGCGTGGGCGGCCCAGTACAGGACCGTGAACGGGTGAACGCCGTGGTAGGCGTAGGAGTTGCGGTACAGCGTGCGGTACCAGGGATCGTAGGCGTACCGCTCCTCGTAGCGGGCGGCGATCTCGTGCAGATCCGTCGTCTCGGACAACACCTCGTTCCAGAGGTCAATGTAGGAAGGGTGGTGCAACCCGTCGAACTCCTCAGGCATTGGGTGGGTGCCGATCAGCACGCCCCCCTCGCGCACGAGCGGCCTGCCCTTGTAGAGGTTGAAGAGGTAGCCGAGCAGCATGTTCATGACCAGGAGCGGGTTCATCACGGAGTTGACGTTGTACGGTCCGAGGTAGGGGACGCCGAGCAGGAGCACGTCGGATTGTCCGTCGACCGGCACGAGCTGCTGGCGGTAGGTGTGCTTCAGGGTCTCGGCGTGCACCGGGTCCGTCGCGCCGGCCTGCACGCTAGTCATGCGGTGCGGGGCCTTGATGCTCTGGAAAACCCTGCGCGCGGCCGAGCCCGGCATCGAGCGCGTCGCCGCGTGGTTCGCGAGGAAGTTGGCCCGCGTCAGGGGGTTCCAGTCCCGCTCCGGCTTCGCCATGAAGTCGAAGACCGCGGGGTATGAGGCGTTGTTGAGGGTCGTCTCGATGTGGAAGACCTTGACGTTCTCGTCGAAGATCTTGCCCATCCGATCTATGGAGCCATGCATCGCGGAGTTAGGCGGGTCCATAAGCGAGCGGGTGTGCTCGAGGGTCTTGGGGTTGTGGTGGTGGCGGATCGAGGAGTAGGGGGAGAGCCCGGTGTGGACGGACTTGTGGCCGCCGTCCATCGGTATGTAGTTGACGTTGACGTAGACGAGCAGGTCGCTCTCGGCGACGCGGCTGCTCACCCGCACCTCCTCGCCCCGCTCCGTCTCCCCTATTGTGGTGTGGTTCTCCTCGTCCTCGGCGTCGTAGTTGTAGAGCCTGTCGGGGTAGAAGCGCCCCACGACCCTCTTGCCGAGTATGTGCTGCAGCTCCGCCCTGGTCATGCGCCGATGCAGGCCAAGGGCTGCGATGAGGTGGATGTCCTCGACGCCCCTGGCGTACGCTTTCTCCAGCACCTTCTCTATGACGAGCTGGCGGTTGTCCGGAGCCCTCATGGGCGGAAGCGGGAGCGAGAGGTCGTCGAAAGCGATGGTCAGCTTCATGCCGGGACGCAGCAGCTCGTGCAGCGGCTCCATCCCGTAAGGCTCGAGCAACGCGCGCTCGATGGCGACCCCCGGATCCGCGAGCGGCTCCAGGGGCCCCGGCGGGTATATCACCCGCGTGCCCTCGGGCAGCTTCTCGTAGTGGAACCCGTCCCCCGCGTTGAACATCATCGGGGGGCTGCTCTTCTCCAGGATGGTCGTGAAGCCAGGCCGGCTCATAGTTGCTCCCTTCGGTCGCAATGCTATCGGCTATCAGCCGGCAGCTATCAGCTCTCTTGCCGAAACGTTCAAGCCTCCAATTTCGCCTCCGCGCGACTCGCAAGCGCGCGACAGCCTCGTGGCCGCACCAGCGGCGCGTTGGCATCAATTCTAGCTGACAGCTGAGTGCTGATGGCTGACCGCTCTATGGTCGAAGACCACCCTCACGTGACCCTGCCTGCCGGCGGCGCGGGCCGCGGCTATGGCCTCCCGGTATTGCGAGAGGCGGAAACGGGGGCCGACCAGGGACGCGAGGTCCATCTCCGGCGCGAGCCGGAGCGCGAGCTGGAAGCTCTTGATCCTCTCTCCCCCGTGGTTCTCGAGCCCGTAGGCGTAGGAGCCGGTCAGGCCGACCTCCTTGTACCAGAGCGCCGTCAGGTCGAGGCAACCGCGCGCGGGCGGCATGCCGACGAGGGATACCCTGCCGCCCGGCCGCGTGAGCCTCAGGGCGTCCTCCATCGTGCCAGGAGCGCCCACGCACTCGAAGGTCCTGTCCGCCCCGCCCATGACGACGGGCTTGCCGATCTCGGGCCTGTACGCCTCCGTGCCGAGCATGTGGGGAAGCTTCGCGTAGGTCTCCTTCGGGTGCACCACCGCGTCCGCGCCCAGGCGGAGCGCCTCCTCCCTCTGCCTCTCGTGCTTGGCGACGCAGATCAGACGCCCCACCCGCGTCAGCTTCTTCAGCGCCGCGACGACGAAAAGGCCGATGGGGCCGGCGCCGATCACCAGCGCCGTCTCACCCGGACCCGGCTCGTTCCCGAGCGCCGCGTGGACCGCGCACGCGAGCGGCTCTACGGCCGCGGCCGCCTCGTCCGAGACATTGTCTGGAACCTTGTGGAGCTGGGATGGGTGGGCGACCAGCGTTCCCTCGGACCAGCCCCCGCCGGTGTCGCGGCAGAAGCCGGTCTGGATGCCTGGCGAGATGTGCCCCTTCGCCACGTTCACGCACAGGGCCTGCTGGCCGTCGGAGCAGTAGGGGCACGGCGGCTCTATCCCGCGCACCGCGCAGCCGAGCGCCGGCTCCACCACGACCCGCTCCCCGGCGCGCAGCCCTCCCCTGTCCTCGGTCACGACGCCGACTACCTCGTGACCGAGGACGAAGGGTGGGGAGGTGATCGGGGAGAAGTAAGGCGAGTTCTCGGATGAGAGCGTCCCGAGGTCGGAGCCGCAGATGCCCGACACGAGCGGCCTGAGGCGTACCCAGTCCGGCGTCGGCAGCACCGGCTCCGGGATGTCCTCGAGCTTGAGCGGCGAGAACCGGCTCGTCTCGAGGCCCCCAACGCGCTTCGCGCCGGCCCGCATGAGCAGGTAGCGTGGCACGGACTTGCGGTATTGGAGGGCGAGCACCCTAAACCTTGTCTGGGGCCGAGCCGTTCTTGCTCCACCTGCGGAGCTGCCAGCCGCGTTCTTTGGCCGCCGCGGCCAACCTGCGGTCCGGGTTGACGGCGACCGGGTTGCCCACGGCCTCGAGCATCGGCAGATCCGAGATAGAGTCGGCGTAGGCGTAGGAGCGGCCGAGGTCGACGCCACGCTTGCGGGCGAAGGAGGCCAACATCCGGGCGCGCGCCTCGCCCGCCACGGGCGCGCCCGAGAGCTCGCCGGTGTACAGGCCGTCCTCCTCGGCCAGCGAGGCCGAGAGCACGTCGTCGGCGAGGTCCTTGAACGGATCGAGCAGAAAATCCAGGGCTCCCGAGAGCAGAACGACGCGGTGTCCCTTCCGCTTGTGCTCCCTCAGGCATTCAAGGGCGTCGGGGTAGATGCGGCTCAGGGTAAAGCCGGGGAAGCTCTCCTGGCCGAGGTGCCTGGCGCGCGAGGGCGTCCAGCCGGCGTAG
The DNA here is from genome assembly GCA_963800975.1 of uncultured Rubrobacteraceae bacterium. GTDB lineage: Bacteria > Actinomycetota > Rubrobacteria > Rubrobacterales > Rubrobacteraceae > JALYGY01. Next base: position 419,911 of record CAWDDB010000014.1, read on the forward strand.
TTCTTGTAGAATGCGCGGTTGAAGTGGGCCCGGCTGACCTTGTCCAGGGCCCAGTAGAAGGGGATCTTGGCCAGGAACGCCGCCGCCCAGAGCGGCCGCGCCGCCGCCGGCATCTCGCGCATCTTGAGCCACGCGTAGTACGAGACCACGTTCGAGCCGACGAGCGTGCCGTCGACGTCGAAGATCGCCGCCACCACACCCGGCTCCTCCGCCACGACCTTCTTGCGCTTCCTGCGGCTCGGGCGGGTCGTAAGGGCCGGCAGGTGCGTCCCCTGCAACCAGGTCTTCCAGTCCAGCCGGGTGATGTCGAACGGGAACGCGTCGCGGTCGTGCGGGTCCAGGGACTCGAAGAGCGCGGCGGTGTGGTGCGTAGAGAACGTCGCCGTATCCGACGAGTACGGCCCGTAGATGCGACTGTAGTAAAGGCTCATGCGCGACCGCTTGTCGGCGCGCGCTATCCTGCCTCGCACGTCCGCTGTGATGTGCCCGTCTGGCAGACGCGAGACCACCTTGCCCGCGACCTCGAGGCTCGCGAGCTCGGCCTTGAGCCGGCGCTCGACCGCCCCGCGACCGGGGAAGCTCCACTCCGGGGGCTGAATCGGGCGTCCGCCGGAGTCGCGCAGCGGGTTCTCGAGGAAGTACTCCCTGACGTGCTCGTAGAGCTGGCGGTAGCGCAACGGGTTTCGGTCGCCCGAGGCCACCTGGAACACCTCCGGGTCCTCGGGTCGGCGCGCGGCGGCCGCAAGGGTGGCGTTCACGACGTGGTCCACGGGGACGATGTCTATGATGCTCTCGGGGTCGCCTGGGAACTCCCTGATGATTCCCTTGGCGAACGCCATGATTATCGGGTCGGCCATCCTGGAGCCCTGGATCCAGCCCGGGAAAGGCTCCTCCTGGCTACTCTCGATGATCGCAGGCCTCACGATCACGAGCGGCACGTCTTCGCGCTCCCTCACCGCCATCCGCTCGGCCAGGGACTTTGTGAAAGTGTAGACGTCGTGCCAGCCCAGGGCGCGGGCGCGCCGCGTGCCGCGCTCGACGAGGCGCTCGCGCATCCAGGCCCGCCTGAGCTGGTCCGTCCTCTCGGCGACCTCCTCCTCCTCGCCGACCATCCCGAGCTCCCGCCTGGCCTCCGTCTCGAAGCGCCGGATCAGGGCCCGCTCGCGCGAGGCTTCCTCTACCTCGCCGACCACGCCCTCGAGGCTCGCCACCTCTTCGTAGGGGTCGAGGGGCGTCCCGTTCGGCGAGGCGTTTCCCGGCGGCTCCTCGGGCGCGAAACCCTCCTGCATCCCGGCCACGTAGGCGGTCGAGACGTGCAAGAAGAGCGGCTTTTTGCCCCAGCCGCGCGCCAGGCGCAGCAGGCCCAGGGTCCCCCGGACGTTCGACTCGACGGCGGCGTCCAGCGGCGCGTCGAAGACGACCGAGGCGGCGGAGTGGATCACGACGTCCACCTCGCGCGCTAGCTGGGCGAGGTCCTCCTCCCCCAGACCGAGCGACGGGGCCTGGACGTCGCCCTCGAGCACGCGCACCTTGCGCGCGACGTGCTCCTCGAAGTCCTCCCCCCACTCCTCGCGCAGTTTGCGCAGGGCGGCCGAGCCGAGCACGTCCCTCTCGAACCGGGCAGAGGCGCTCCTGTCGCGGGAGGCCCGGATCAGGAGGTAGAGCCGCCCCAGCTCGGGGAGCCCGCGCAGTATTTTTTCGACGAGGGCCGTTCCCAGAAAGCCGGTCCCCCCGGTGAGCAGGATCGACCGCCCGCGGTAGGCCTCAGCGAGCACGTTTCTTCTTTACCTTCTCGCCAAACTTCCGCTCGCGGCCGGCGAGCAGGGCCCTCGCGTTCTCGCGGTGCCGCCAGAGCACCACGGCTCCCCCAACGATGGTGTAGAGCACGTAGGGCAGCGGCTGATCCGTAAGCCAGAACGCGAACGGGCTCACTACCATCAGCACGATCGCGGCAAGCGAGGTGTAGCGGCTGGTGAGGGCAACCGCCCACCACAACACGAAGAGCGCGAGCCCGACGGGCAGCGCGAGCCCGATCGTCGTCCCGGCCCCCGTCGCCACCGCCTTGCCCCCCTTGAACCCGAGGAAAACCGACCAGCACGCGCCGACGACGGCGGCGAGGGCGACCGCCGCCACCACCCAGCCATCGTCGGTGATCGCCCGCGCGAGCACCACGGGTACGAACCCCTTGAGCATGTCCCCGAGCATCGTCAGGACCGCGGGCCACTTGCCGGCGGCCCGCAACACGTTGGCCATCCCGATGTTCCCGCTGCCTTCTTTGAGCACGTCCACGCCGAAGGCCCTACCCACCAACAGGCCGGTGGGCACAGAGCCAAGCAGGTACCCGCACAGGATAAGGAGAACCCCTAACATGGCGGAGAAAGTATAGCCCAACGCCGGAACCCAGGCTTGCTTAGCGCAGCCCCAATTCGGCAATCCCCACCATCCACGATGTACCATGCTCCGGGCAACGCCGCGACCGGCTCGGAGCGCCTCTCGGCGGCTCTCCAGGTAGCAGGGCCGGTCGAAAAGGATGGTCCCGTGTCGGCTACAGCCAGAGCTCGCGGGCGCTCGCGACCTCCAGCGCCCGCGACATCGCGCGGGCCTTGTTGCGCGACTCCTCGTACTCCAGGGCCGGTACCGAGTCGGCCACCACCCCGCCGCCAGCCTGGAAGTAGGCGACGCCGTCCTTGAGGATAGCGGTGCGGAGCGTTATGCAGGTGTCGAGGCGGCCGTCCACGCCGTAGTAGCCGGTGGCGCCGGCGTAGGGCCCGCGGCGGGCTGGCTCCAGCTCGTCGATGATCTCCATGGCCCGAACCTTGGGCGCGCCCGAGACGGTCCCCGCGGGGAAAGCGGCGGCGAGGGCGTCGAGGGCCGTGAGACCAGGCCTCAGGTTCCCCTCGACCGTCGAGACGATGTGCATCACGTGCGAGTAGCGCTCCACCTCCATAAAGGTGGCCAGCTCGACAGAGCCGACCTCGCAGACGCGACCCAGGTCGTTTCGCCCGAGGTCGACGAGCATCACGTGCTCGGCGCGCTCCTTCTCGTCGGCCAGCAGCTCCTCGGCCAGGAGGGCGTCTTCCTCTGGCGTACCACCGCGGGGCCGCGTGCCGGCGACGGGCCGGGTCATCACGCGGCGGCCCTCGGCGCGAACCAGGGGCTCGGGCGACGCCCCGACGAGATAGAAATCTCCCAGCTTCAGGTACGTCATGTATGGCGATGGGTTCACGGTTCGCAGGCCCCGGTAAAGCAGCAACGGGTCGAGATCTCCTATCCCGGCCGAGAACCTCTGGGATGGCACGATCTGGAACGCGTCTCCGGCCCTGATGTATTCCTTCGCCCGCTCGACCATCTCCTCGTAGCGCTCCCTGGTGACGTTCGAGGAGACCGCGAAGTCCCCGCTGCCGGTGGGAAGCGCCCGGCGCGCGAGCGGGGCCGAGAGCCGCTCCACAACCCGCCGGATATCGTCGGCCGCCCTGCGGTAGGCCGCGGCGAACCCCTCTCCCTCGATGTCGCGCAACCGGGCGGCGTCGACGAGCGAGATCACGAGCACCTTGTGCCTGAGGTGGTCGAAGACGACCAGCGAGTCGGTGACGGCGAAGTAGGCCTCTGGGACGCCGAGGTCGTCGGGAGGGGCACCCGGCAACCGCTCCAGGTAGCGAACGGCGTCGTAGGAGAGGTAGCCCACCGCCCCACCGACGAAGGCAGGGCAGGTGCGGCAACGGGGCGACCGTCTTCTTGCCCATGATCTCCGCGAGCCCCCTGAAGGGGTCCGGCGCGGGAAGCTCGCGCACGCCGTCGGCGTCGACGACCGTGTAGGTCCCGTCGCGATACGAGAGCGTGCGCTTGGGGTCGAAGCCGAGAAAGGAGTAGCGGCCGAACCTCTCGGCGGCCTCGGCGCTCTCGAGCAGGAAGACGTTCTGCTCGCCCGAGAACTTGAGGACCGCCGAGATGGGCGTCTCGAGGTCCCCGATAAACTCGGCGTAGAGCGGCACCACGTCGTAGTCCCTGGCGAGGACGCGGGCCTCCACGAGCGAGGGCGTCAGGTTGAGCCTACCCGTGCCTGGCACGCAGCACCCCCGCGACCTCGTCCGTGCCCACGCCCCGCTCCTCCAGCAGGACCAGCAGATGGTAGACGAGGTCGGCCGTCTCCTCCGCCAGCCGCTCCCCGGAGAGCGCCGCCACGACGACCTCGACCGCCTCCTCGCCCACCTTCTGGGCGACCTTCTCCGTCCCCTCCCCGAGCAGCCTGGCCGTGTAAGAGCCCTCTGGCATATCGTGGTGTCGCGAGGAGATGGTCGCGGCCAGCCTGTCCACCATCGCCCCGAGGTCGCCCCCGCGGGCGTCGGCCCTCAGCCCGCTGCCGGGCAGGGCCGTGAAGAAGCAGGTCTCCTCGCCGGTGTGGCAGGCCGGGCCGCGCGGCTCTACGCTGTACAGCAGGGCGTCGCCGTCGCAGTCCAGGCGGACCTCGACGACGCCCTGCGTGTTGCCGCTCGTCGCCCCTTTGCGCCAGAGCTCGTCCCTCGAACGCGAGTAGTAGTGGGCCTCCCCGGACTCCAGCGTCTTCTCCACCGCCTCTCGGTTCGCGTAGGCGAGCGTGAGCACGGCGCCCGTCGTCGCGTCCTGGGCCACGACGGGGACGAGGCCCCTGGCGTCGTAGCGGATCTCTGCGGCCATGCTCATCGGACCGGCACCCCGCCCGGCTCAGCTCCCCCTTTACCCCGGCGATGCTCCACTCGCCGAAGTGGAAGATGCTCGCGGCCAGGACCGCCCCGGCCCCGGCCTTCACGGCGGCGACCATGTGCTCCGGGCCGCCGGCCCCGCCGGAGGCCACGATCGGGACGCTCGTCATCCCGGCCACCGCGGAGATCAGCTCCAGGTCGTAGCCGCCCTCGGTGCCGTCGGCGTCCATGCTGTTCAGGACGAACTCGCCAGCCCCGCGCCTCTCCCCCTCCACGAGCCACGCCAGCGCGTCCATCCCCGTGTTCAGGCGGCCCCCGTTCAGGTACACGTCCCAGCCCGGGCCGGGCTCGCGGCGCTTCACGTCGACGCTCAGGACCACGCACTGGCTCCCGAAGCGCTCCGCGCCCTCGTCGATGAGGTCGGGGGTGCGGACGGCCGCGGAGTTCACGGAGACCTTGTCGGCGCCGGCGCGCAGCATGGCGCGCATGTCGTCCGCGCTCCTAACCCCGCCGCCGATGGTGTATGGGATAAAGACCTCCTCGGCGGTCCGCCGGGCCAGCTCGGTGGCCGTGTCGCGCCCTTCGTGGGAGGCGGTGATGTCGTAGAAGACGATCTCGTCGGCGCCCTCGCGGTCGTAGAGGGCCGCGAGCTCGACCGGGTCCCCGGCGTCCCTGAGGTTCTTGAACTCCGTCCCCTTCACCACGCGCCCGGCGTCCACGTCGAGGCAGGGGATCACGCGCACCTTCAGGCCCATCGTCACACGTAGGGCACGCTGGCCGACCGGCACTCCTCGGCCACGCGGGCGTGCAGCACCTCTCCGGCCGGCAACAGCACGGACCCCTCGTCCCCGGTCCCGAGGACCATGGAGCCGTCCCTGCCCCTCCAGTGCCGGTGCACCGTGTAGGCCGCGAGCGTTCCCTCGACCAGGCTCGCGATCCGGTCGAGCTCGGCGTGCGAGAGCCCGGAGTCTATGTCGACCCTGGAGACGTCGACGTTACCCGGCGCGTCTACCTCACCCGAGAGGTTCCCCGTCCTCAACCGCAGACCCGGCGTGTTCCACAGGATGTCCACAGCCGTCTTGAGGGCGGCGGCCCGCGCCTCCTTGTTCCCCTTCCTGAGCTTCGGCTCGTCGGTGCCCCGCAGCACCTGCGCGAGGTCCCTGCCGTCTGGCCGATTCCAGGAGGGCTCCCCGTCCCTCGCGGTCCGCTCGACGGCCAGGATCTTGAGCGCAGCCGCCGAGTCGACCTCGGTGACCGTCCGCTGGCCTCGCGCCCCGGGGAACGGGTAGTCCGTGTACTCGATCCCGACCTTCTCGAGCGCCCCAAGCAGCTCCTCGGCGTAGGGCTCGCCGCCGAACATCTTGCGGCTCGCCGAGTACGCCGGGAGGGCAACCTTGGAGAGGATGCGCTCGATCCTGCGCGTCCCGCGCTCGTTCGGGACCGCGAGCGGCGCGTCGACCCCGACGATCACGCCCCGCCGCTCCGACGCGTAGTTCCTCCACCGCCGACGCTATGTCCCCCGCGGATGCCGCGAAGGAGTTGGCGATTATGCTGCCCCGCTCGTCGACCACGACGAGGCACGAGACCCGCTCCCGCGCCTCGCCTGGCCGCCACGCCAGCGCGCAACCCACGAACCTCACGCCCGTACCCCCGCCTCGCGAACCACCCCGGCCACCTCCTCGCAGACCTCCCTGCAGATCGTCCCGTCGGCGTGCTCCACCATCACCCTTACCACCGGCTCCGTTCCGCTCGGCCTGAGCAGGACGCGCCCCTCCTCTCCCAGGCGCTCCTCCGCCCGCGATACGGCGCGCTCGACCTCGTCGGAGGCGGCGAGCGTCTTCGCGGAGGCCGCGTCGGCGACGGTGACGTTGATCAGCTCCTGAGGATACACCTGCATGACCCGCGCCAGCTCCGAGAGCGGCTCGCCGGTCCGTCGCATGACCTCGAGCAGCGCGAGCGCGGTGACGATCCCGTCGCCGGTCGTCACGAGCTCCGGAGAGGATCACGTGCCCGGACTGCTCCCCGCCGAGCGAAGCCCCACGCTCGCGCATCGCCTCGGCCACGTGCCTGTCGCCCACGGGGGTGACGTCGTAAGGGATGCCGAGGGACTCCATCGCCTTGAAGAAGCCGAGGTTGCTCATTAGCGTGACTATCACGCCGCCGGCGAGCGCCCCGCGCTCCCTGAGGTCCCGCGCCAGGATGGCGACTATCCTGTCCCCGTCTACCACGTTGCCCTTCTCGTCCTTGGCGAGCACCCTGTCCGCGTCCCCATCGAAGGCGAAGGCGACGTCGTAGCCCGAGGCGTCGAGATCCTCGACGTGCGTGGAGCCTACGCCCTCGTTTATGTTCACCCCGTCCGGCTCGTCCCCAACGACCGTGAGGTCGGCGCCAAGCTCCGAGAAGGCCAGCGGAGCGGCCTCGTAGGCGGCCCCGTTCGCGCAGTCTAAGAGTACCCGCATACCCCCCGCGCGCGGGCGCAGCCGCTCGAGGATGCCCTCGACGTAGAGCCTCGCGGCGTCGTCGAGTTTCCGCACGGCGCCGACCCCGGCCCCGGTGGGGCGCTCGGCGACCGGGCGCGCGGTGAGGGACTCTATCTCGCTTTCCTCGCGCGGCCGCGAGCTTGCGGCCTTCGCCCGAGAAGAACTTGATGCCGTTGTCCGGGTAGGGGTTGTGCGAGGCGCTAACCACGCCGGCCACGGCCGCGCCCAGGCGCGGCGCGAGGGCCGCGATACCGGGGGTCGGGAGCACCCCGGCGTCGATCACCGAAGCCCCGCCGCTCGCCGAGCCGGCGGCGAGGGCTGCCGAGAGCATCTCCCCCGAGAGGCGGGTGTCGCGGCCGATCAGGATGGGACCCCCGAAGTATCCGGCCGCGGCGAGACCAAGCCTCGTGGCGTCCTCAGGGAGCAGTCCTTCGTTCGCCACCCCGCGCACACCGTCGGTGCCGAAGGCGATGGATCTTTGCAAAGGGACCTCCTCCGCGCGGGACGGGCCCCTCTCGGACCGCCCGAGGGGGCGGCGAAAGGAGCCCGTCTCCGGTAAAAGCGTCTGCCGCCCTAGCGCTTGGAGAACTGCGGGCGCTTGCGGGCCTTCTTCAGGCCGTACTTCTTGCGCTCGACGGCCCGCGAGTCCCTGGTCAGGAGCCCCGCGGACTTCAGCTCGCTCCTGGCGTCCTGCGATTCCTCGGCCAGCGCCCGCGCGATGCCGTGGCGCAGGGCGTCGGCCTGACCCGTCGGGCCGCCGCCCTCGATCTTGGCGACCACGTCGTAGCGGCCGGCCTGGCCGAGCAGCTCCAGCGGCGAGCGCACGGCCGTCTGGTACGCCTGACGGGGAAAGTACTCGTCCAGATCCCGGCCGTTCACCGTGATCTTGCCGTCCCCCGCGAGCAGCCTGACGCGCGCGCGGGCCGTCTTGCGCCGTCCGGTTCCCCTGTACAAGGCCTCCGCCATGCTCACCTCACCTCGAGCTCTTGCGGGCCCTGAGCGGCGTGCGGATGCTCGGGTCCCGCGTAGATCTTCAACTTCCTCAACTGCTTGCGGGCGAGCCGGCTCTTCGGCATCATGCCCTTTACGGCCCTGCGCAGGATCTCGGTCGGCCGGCGCTCCATCATCCGCTCGTAGCTCGTCTCCTTGAGCCCGCCGGGGTAGCCAGAGTGACGCCTGTAGACCTTCTGCTCGGCCTTTCTGCCCGTGACTACCACCTTTTCGGCGTTAACCACGACCACGAAGTCCCCCGTGTCGATGTGCGGCGTGTACTGCGGCTTGTTCTTGCCGCGCAGGACGCGCGCGATCTCCGTCGCGAGCCGCCCGAGGGTCTTGCCCTCGGCGTCGACGACGTACCATCTCCGTTCGACCTCAAGGGGCCGCGCCATGTAACTCTTCACCGATCCTCCGGGATTGCTAGGGACCAAACGAGTACCAAACCGTAAGATGGTAGCATACATCCCCGAAAGTAACAGCTTCTCAGCGGCCGCGCACGAGGGCGATGGTGAGCCCGTCTACCCTCTCTCGGAGTATGGGCAAGACTATCGCCGAGAGGCCCGGATCGTCCGCGATTCTCTGGTTGAACTCGCGCACGGCGCGCGAAGGGCCGTCCGGCGGATCGAGGACTCCCCCGCCCCTAACGGTGTTGTCCCCGAGGATGACGGAGCCAGGCCGGGTGAGCCTCAGGGCCCAGTCCAGGTACTCCAGGTATCCGGACTTGTCCGCGTCTATAAAGACCAGGTCGAAGGGTCCTTCGCCGTTCTCCGAGATCCGCGCCAGTTGCTCCCTGGCGTCGCCGACCCGAACCTCGACCTTTCCCGAGAGCCCGGCACGCGCGACGTTCTCGCGCGCCACCTCAGCGTGGTGCCCGTCTATTTCGAGGGAGATGAGCCTCCCGTCCTCGGGCAGCACCCGCCCGAAGTGTATGGCGCTGTAGCCGCCGAGCGTTCCTATCTCTAGCACGCGCTCCGCCCCCACCATCTCGGCGAAAAGCTGCAGCAGCTTGGCTTGGTTGGGGGATACCTGTATCTCGGGCAGACCTGCCCGGCGCGACTCCCTTACGGCGGCCTCTAGCGCCTCGTCCTGCGGGGCGAAACCCTCCTGGATGTAGTGGTCGATCCGGGTGAGCAACGCGCCAAGGTTCTCGCTCTCAGCCAACTTCGCCTCCTCCTAGGTTCAGGTTTTCGTATCCCACGCCAACGAGCGTGAGCCCCTTGCTCGGGGCCGCCTGGCCGGCCTCGGTGCGTTCCGCGCCGCACAGCAGCCGCTCGAATGACGCCATCTCGCGCGTGCCGTCCGCGACCTCGAGCATCGTACCGACGAGCGTGCGGACCATGCCGTAGAGGAACGAGTCGGCCGTCACCGCGTAGCGGAGCAGGTCGCCGCTCGCCTCCCAGACCGACTCGCTCACGACCCTCTCGAAGCGGACGTGGTAGGTCTTGGTAGGAGTAAACGCCCGGAAATCGTGTGTACCCCGGACCTGCCCGGCCGCGCACCGCAGCAGATCCAGGTCGAGCTCCCTGGCCACGTAAGTCGAGAGCCTGTGCCTGAGCGGAGAGCGGACGGGGTCGTTGACGATCCTGTACTCGTAGCTCCTGCTGCGCGCGTCCCTGCGGGCGTCGAAGCCCTCCCGCACCTCGGCGCAGCGCCTGAGCGCGAGATCCTTCGGCAGCACGGCCGTGGCCCTGTAGGCGACCGCCGATGGCTCCATCGGCGTCTCGGTCTCGAACGAGACGACCTGCCCGCTGGCGTGAACGCCGGCGTCTGTGCGACCGGCGACGCTGAGCCTGACCGGGTGACGGAGCACGGTTTGCAGGGCCCCGGCCAGCTCGTCCTCGACGGTGCGTGCCCCAGGCTGGGCCGCCCACCCGGCGAACCCGGTTCCGTCGTACTCAACCAGACCGGCCAGCTTCATGGGTACCCACCCGGGTACCGCAAGAAGAACGCTGCCGCATCGGGGGTAGGGAAATGCAACACGACTCCCGACTCCCTACTCCCGACTCCCGGGCCACAAAGTGGCTGCCCCCACAAAGGTGCCTTCATACCAACATAGCCCCGACCACCACGAGCGCGGCGACAACGAGGGCGAGGGCGTCGCGGGCGCGAAAGCGCAGCTCGCGGTAGCGCGTCCTGCCCTCGCCGCCGCTGTAGCCCCGGCTCTCCATCGCCTCGGCGAGCTCGTCGGCGCTGCGGAAGGCCCCCACCGTCAGCGGGACCAGGATCGGAACGAGCGCGCGTGCGCGCCTAACGAGACCACCCTCCGAGAAGTCCGCGCCGCGCGCGGCCTGGGCGCGCGTGATCTTCCGCGCCTCCTCCTGCAGCGTGGGGATGAAGCGGAGCGCGATGGTGGTCATCATCGCGAGCTCGTGCGCGGGGAAGCGGAGCCTCTTGAGCGGGGAGAGTAGGTCCTCGATGCCGTCCGCGAGCGCCACGGGCGCCGTCGTCGCCGTGAGCAGGGCGGCCGTCGAGACGAGCAGCACTATTCTCAGCGCGAGGAAGATGCCGGCCGACACCCCCCCGGCGTGCACCTCGACGGGACCCCATTGCAAGAGCGTGGCCCCCTCCCTGGAGAAAAAGACCTGGAACAGCACGGTGAGCGCCACGATGAACGCGACAGGACGCAGGGACCCCAGGAACAAACCCGGCGGGACCCTGCTCGCGGCCACGAGCAACACGACAACGGCCGCCACCACGAGAAAGCCCGCCACGGAGTCGACGGCGAACAGGCCCACCGCGAGCAACGCGGTGCCCAGGATCTTGGCCCGCGGGTCCAGCTCGTGCAGCGGCGAGGCCATCGGGTAGAACTGGCCGAGACTCCCCCCGGCCGTCATTCTTCACCATCCAGCAAACCCCTGAGCGCTCCGAGCGTCTCCCCGAATCGGACCGGCCTCCCGACCTCGGGGCGGGACGCGCCCAGTATCGAGGCCACCCGCACGGTGGTCGGCGCCATCTCAGGGTGCGAGTAGAACACCTCCTCGGGGTCTCCCAACGCCCGCACCTCCCCGCCGTCCAGGAGGCACACCCTGTCCGCCACCTCGGCCACCTCGTCGAGGTCGTGCGAGATCAGGACCACCGACGTGCCGCCGTCCCGCAGGGCGCGCACGACGTCGAGCAGATCCCCGCGCGTGGCGGAATCCAGCCCGGCGGTGGGCTCGTCGAGCACGAGTACCTCGGGCGCCATCGCCAGCACCCCGGCTATCGCGACCCGCCGCTTCTCGCCGCCGGAGAGCGCGTGCGGCGAACGCGCGGCGAGGTCGGAGGCGCCGAGCAGCGCGAGCGTGCCCCTTACCCGCTCGCCGACCTCCTCATCGTCCAGCGCGAGCCGCCGCGGGGCGAAGGCCACATCCTCCTCGACGGTAGGGGCGAAGAGCGCGGCCTCGGGGAACTGGAAGACGAGCCCCACCCGCCTGCGCAGCTCGCCGACCTTGAGGGTCCGAGCGTCCGCGCCATCAACGAGCACGCGCCCGCTCGTGGGGACGAGGAGCAAATTCAGGTGCTGGGCGAGCGTGCTCTTCCCCGAGCCCGTCCCACCCACGATGCCGAGCACCTCGTCCGGTTCGACCGCGAGCGAGACGCCCCTCAGGGCCTCCGCCTCGAAAGGGGTCCCGCGGGCGTACACGTGGCGGACGTCCTCGAGCTCGATCCTCACCTCGCTTCGACCCCCGGCTTTGCCTGACGCAAGATGGCCGACGCGAGACCCTCGGGCGTCCGCGCGGCCGCCGGGTCCAACCCCAGCTTCAACGCGAGCCGAGGCGCGGTCGAGAGCACGAGACGGTTCGCGGCGAGGAGGTCCGCGTCGGCCAGGAGGCGGCCAGGAGACACGTCGGCCGCTAGCCTGCCGGCGTTGAGCACCAGCACGCGGTCCGCGGCGTGCAGCTCGTCGAGGTGGTGGGTTACGTGCAAGACCGTCCTGGAGCCCCGCAGCCGGTCGAGGTGCTCCAGCACCTCCCCACGCCCCCGCGCGTCGAGCATCGAGGTGGGCTCGTCCAGGAGCAGCACCTCGGGGTCGAGAGCGAGCAGCCCGGCCAGGGCGACGCGCTGCTTCTCGCCGCCGGAGAGCGTGTGGGGCTCGCGCCGCTCGTAGCCCTCGAGCCCGACAACCCGGATAGCGTCCCGTACCCGCCGGCGCATCTCCTCCCGCTCGACGCCGAGGTTCTCGAGCCCGAAGGCCACGTCGTCCTCGACGAACGGCGCGACGAGCCCGTTCTCCGGGTTCTGGAAGAGCATCCCGACCTTGCGGCGCACCGCGAAGGGCTCGCTCGACGGGTCCAGCCCCACCACGCGCAGCTCGCCCGATTCGGTCTTGATGAGGCCGTTGAGGAGCCTGAGCAGCGTGGACTTGCCGCCCCCGTTGGGCCCCACCACGCCGACGTGCTCCCCGGCGCGCACCTCGAAGGTCAGCCCGTCGAGCGCCGACCTCTCGGAGCCGGGATACGCGAAGGCGAGGTTATCGCAGGAGACGACGGGGGGCCCGCCGTGGCGGGCCCCCTCCTGATCTTTGCTCTCCATTCCCGGCGTTACCGGTTACTCCACGCTGTGGTTGACCAGCTCCAGGTAGACCGTCTCGGCGCCGTCGCCGAGGCGAGGACCGAGCTTAAGGATCCTGGTGTACCCCGAATTGCGGTCGTCGAGCTCGGGGGCCACATCCTCGAAGAGTCGGCGGACCACGGTCTTGTCCTTGAGGACCTTGACCGCCTGCCGCCTGGCAGCGAGATCGTCCTTCTTGGCCGTGTTGATCAACCGGTCCACGACGCCGCGCAGCTCCTTGGCCTTGGGCGCGGTCGTCTTTATGCGGCCGTGCACGAACAGCTGCCCCGCCATCGTGCCGAGCATCGCCTTGCGGTGCTGCGCCTCGCGGCCCAGCTTGCGGCCCCTCTTAGCGTGCCTCATTGCCCTCGCTCGCAAGGTCGTAGCCGTACTCCAGGAGCTTCGAGCGGATCTCGTCCACGCTCTTCATCCCGAGGTTGCGGATGTTCATGAGCTCCTCTTCGCTCATCGTCGCGAGCTGGCCTATGGTGTCGATGCCCTCCCGCTTGAGGCAGTTGTAGGAGCGGACCGTGAGCTCCAGGTCCTCGACCGGGCGCTCGTCGGTGATGACGGGGCGTCCTCCGCGCTGCCGGGGGTCGGCGGCACCGGCGCCCTGGTAGCCGTCGGTGAAGAGCCCGAGGATGTCTATGAGCTGCCGCGAAGCGTCCTGCAGGGCCTCCCGGGGCTCGATGCGCCCGTCGGTGAAGATCTCGATGGTCAGGGCGTCCAGGTCGGCGCGCGCGCCGGCGCGCGTCTCGGCGACCGAGTAGTTCACCCGCTGCACCGGCGAGAACAACGAGTCGATGGCGATGACCCCGATGGGGTCGGCGTCGCTCTTGTTCTGCTCGGCCCGCGCGTAGCCCTGGCCTCGCTCGACCGTGAGGCGCATGTCCAGGTGCCCGCCCTCGGAGACGCTGGCGATGTAGGTCCCGGGGTCGACGACCTCGACGTCGGCCTTCAGCTCGATGTCTGCGGCCGTGACCTCGCCTGGGCCATCCTTGGTGATCTCGAGCTCTATCGGCTCCTCGCGCTCGAGCTTGAACTTGAGGCCCTTGGTGTTGAGGATTATGTCGACCACGTCCTCTTTGACCCCGTCGATGGTCGAGAACTCGTGGCTCACGCCCTCTATGCGCACCTTCGTTACCGCGGCGCCTTGCAGCCCCGAGAGCATCACGCGCCTCAGGGAGTTGCCAAGGGTATGCCCCAGGCCCCGGGGCAGCGGCTCTGCGACGAATGTTCCGCGTCGCTCGTCTTCGTCTTCCACCCTGAATCGGGGCGGAGCTATATCCAACATCGTCAAAGTACCACCTGCGCTTTTGCTATTGGTCCGGTTCTAACGGCTGTAGAACTCGATGATGAGCTGCTCTTCGACGGGCGTGTCTATCTCGTCCCGCGTGGGAGAGTGAAGCACCCTGCCCGTGAAGTTGTCGTGGTCGGCCTCGAGCCAGGCCGGGACGGAGACCACGTTCTCCACGGCGCCGACGATTGGCTCGAGGTCCCGGCTCTTCTCCTTCACGGAGATGACGTCCCCCTGCCTGAGGATGGCGGACGGGATGTTGTGCTTGCGCCCGTTGAGGAGGAAGTGCCCGTGTGAGACGAGCTGGCGCGCCTGCGGCCGGCTCGAGGCGAAGCCCATCCGGTAGACGACGTTGTCCATCCGGAGCTCCATGAGCCTGAGCAGGTTCTCACCGCTGACGCCCTGCATGCGGGTGGCCCTGTCGTACGCCCGCCTGAACTGCTTCTCGGAGACCCCGTAGTACCAGCGGGCCTTCTGCTTCTCGAGGAGCCGCATGCCGTACTCCGTCTGCCGCTGCCGGCCGCGGCCGTGCTCGCCGGGGGGGTAGGGCTTCTTCTCGAGCGGGTTCTTCCGCATCGAGGAGAGCATCACCCCGGCCCTCCTGTCCCGGCGGCCCCTCGGTCCCGTATAGCGCCCCACTAGCCCCTCCTCCTCTTGGGGGGCCTGCACCCGTTGTGCGGCTGGCCCGTCACGTCCTTGATGGAGAGCACCTCGATGCCCACCGCCTGGAAGGTCCTGGCGGCCATGTCCCGGCCCGAGCCGTGGCCCTTGACCTCGATGTCCACGCGCCTCATGCCCTGATCCATCGCCTTGTTGGCGACGCTCTCGGCGGTCATCTGGGCCGCGTAAGGCGTGCTCTTGCGGCTGCCCTTGAAGCCCAGGGAGCCAGCTGACTCCCAGGCTATGACGTTCCCCTCGGTGTCCGTCACCGAGATGATGGTGTTGTTGAAGGAGCTCTTGATGTGCACCACGCCGGTCGGTATGTTCCTGCGTACCCGCCGGCGCGAGCGGCTGGCCCCCCTGCGCTGCTGACGCTGCCTGCCCATCTACCTCTTCTTCCTCCCGCCTATGGACGGCTTCGGTCCCTTGCGCTGGCGGGCGTTGGTCTTGGTCCTCTGCCCGCGCACCGGGAGGCCCCGGCGGTGCCGGATGCCCCTGTAGGTCCCGATGTCTATGAGCCGCCGGATGTTCTGGTTCTCCTCGCGCCTCAGGTCTCCCTCGACCTGCACGTTCTGGTCGACGTAGGACCGGATCTGGCCCACCTCGCCCTCGGCCAGGTCCCTGACCTTGGTGTTCGGGTCGACGGCCGTGTCGGCCAGGATCCTCCTGGCCGTGGAGCGCCCGATCCCGTACACGTAGGTCAGCCCGACCTCGACCCTCTTCTCCCGCGGCAGGTCTACGCCCGCTATGCGCGCCATGACCTAGCCCTGCCTCTGCTTGTGGCGGGGGTTGGTGCAGATGACCCGCACCACCCCGCGGCGCCTTATTACTTTGCAACGCTCGCACATCGGCTTCACGCTCGCTCTTACCTTCACAACTCTCCTCGTCTTGTCTCTAGGTCCTGAACCTGTAGGTGATGCGTCCTCGGCTCAAGTCGTAGGGGCTTAACTCTACCTTTACCCGGTCGCCCGGCAGTATCCTGATGTAGTTCATCCGCATCTTGCCCGAGATGTGCGCGAGCACGTTGTGCCCGCTCTCGAGCTCGACCCGAAACTGCGTGTTGGGCAACGCCTCGGTGACGGTGCCTTCGACCTCTATGACGTCTTCCTTGGCCAAGGACCTCCTATCTCAAAAAGTTACAAGATGGCCGAAACGGTGGCTAAAGCCAAACAAACATCTTATCACGTCCGCGCCTGCCCTCACACCCCTACACGGTTCCCTCGCCGCCCGGCTCGGTCAGCACCCGCGGACCGTCCTCGGAGACGGCCACCGTGTGCTCGAAGTGGGCGGCCAGCGAGCCGTCCGCGGTGTAGATCGACCACCCGTCGTGCTCGCTCAAGCGGATGTCGTAGCTGCCGAGCGTGATCATGGGTTCTATGGCGAAGGTCATGCCGGGGAGGAGGCGCGGCCCCGTGCCCGGACGGCCGTAGTTCGGGATCTGGGGGTCCTCGTGCATCTTGCGGCCGACACCGTGGGAGACCAGGTCCCTCACGACCCCGTAACCCCTGGACTCGGCGAGCGACTGAATGGCCGCCCCTATGTCGCCGAGGTGGTTGCCCTGGCGCGTCTGCTCGATCGCGGCCTCCAGGCACCGCCTCGTGGTCTCAAGCAGCCTCGTCGTCTCAGTGGGGACGTCGCCGACCGGGACCGTCGTGGCCGAATCGGTCACGAAGCCCTCGTAGCGGACGCCCACGTCGAGCGAGATAACGTCCCCCTCCTTCAGGCGGTAAGGGCCGGGGATGCCGTGCACGATCATGGCGTTCGGCGAGGCGCAGATCGAGGCCGGAAAGCCCTGGTAGCCTTTGAACTCGGGCCTGCCGCCGTGGTCCTGGATAAACTCCTCGGCCAGGGAGTCGAGCTCGCGGGTGGTTACCCCGGGGCGCACGCTCGCGGCGAGCATCCGCAGGCAGCCGGCGGTGATGCGTCCGCCCTCGCGCATGGTCTCCAGCTCGGTCTGGCTCTTGCGAACGATCAACGCTTCTTCCCACCCTCGCCTACGACCTCGAGGACGGACTCGGTCACGTCGGAGATGCCCCGCGTGGCGTCCACCTGCTCGAGGATGCCCCTGTCCGCGTAGTAATCCTTCAGGGGCTCCGTGTGCTCGTGGTAGACGTCCAGGCGGTGCCGGATCGCCTCCTCCTTGTCGTCCTCGCGCTGCACGAACGGGCCGGGGTCCTCGTCGGAGTCCTGCGGCGGCGGGTCGTACTCGGCGTGGTAGACGTTGCCGGTCGACTCGCTCGTGCGCCTGCCCGAGAGTCGCTCGACCAGCAGGTCGTCCGGGGCCTCGAGCGCGACGGCGGCGTCCAGCTCGGCGTCGATCTCCCCGAGCATCTTGTCGAGCGCCTGGGCCTGGGACTCGTTGCGCGGGAAGCCGTCCAGGATCCAGGAGTCGGCCTCGTCCAGGTAGGGCCGCATCATCTCGACGATGATCTCGTCCGGGACCAGGTCGCCGCGGTCGTTGTAGTCCTTGATGGTCTGGCCCAGCTCGGAGTCGGATTTGATCTCCGCGCGCACGAGGTCGCCCGTGGAGATGTGCTTCGCGCCCGTCTCGCGCGAGATGCGCTGCGCCTGCGTTCCCTTGCCGGCCCCCTGAGGGCCCAGGAGTACTATCCTCATCGCTTCTTCAGGAACCCTTCGTAGTTGCGCATCATCAGCTGGCTCTCCAGCTGCCGCACCGTGTCGAGCGAGACGCCGACCACGATCAGCATCGAGGTGCCGCCCAGGAAGAGTTGGTTGCCGAGGCTCATGGCGTCGGCGACAAGGTAAGGGAAGACCGCGATCACGGCCAGGAAGATCGCGCCGAAGAGCGTGATCCTGGTGAGCACCTGGTTCAGGTAGAGCGCCGTCGGCTGGCCGGGACGGTAGCCCGGCACGTAGCCGCCCGACTTCTTCAGGTTATCCGCGTGCTCGATGGGGTTGAACTGCACCGCCGTGTAGAAGTAAGTGAACATCACGATCAGGACGGCGTAGAGGATCAGGTACGGCGCGTTCCCAGGGGAGAAGAACGCCGATACCCTGCCGAGGATCGAGTCCTGGTCGCCCCCGGCGAAGAGCTGGCCCAGCACGACGGGGAAGATCAGTAGCGACGAGGCGAAGATGATCGGGATGACCCCGGCCATGTTCACCTTCAGGGGCAGGTACGTCGTCCCGCCGCGGCTCATCCTTCTTCCGACCTGCTGCTTGGCGTAGGTTATCGGGATGCGGCGCTGGCCCTCGTTCACGAAGACTATCGCGGCGATGATCACGATCGCCAGCAGCCCCAGGATAACGATGTTGAGCACGTTCCCGTCCTCGAGCAAGAAGCGCACGGCGTTTGGCGCCTGCGAGAGGATGGAGGCCGTGATGATAAGCGAGATGCCGTTACCGAGGCCGTGCTGGGAGATCAGCTCGCCCAGCCACATGGTGAGCATGACGCCTGTGGTCAGGGTCAGGATGACGAGGAAGATGTCGATTGGGGTCCCGCCCGCGAGCACCGCGCCGCCCTGCGCCGACCGGAAGAACAGGACCATAGCTATCGACTGCACGAACGCGAGCACCAGCGTGAAGTAGCGGGTGTACTGTGTGATCTTGGCCTGGCCCTGCTCGCCCTCCCTGGCCAGCTCCTGCAGCCGCGGTATGGCCACGGTCATCAGCTGCATCACGATCGCCGCCGTTATGTAGGGCATGATCCCGAGCGAGAACACGGCGAGGTTATTGAAGGCCCCGCCGGTGAAGACCCCGAAAAGGCCGGTTATGGCGTTCTGCCCCGTCTGTATGCCCGTGGCCAGGGCCTCGCGGCTGATGCCCGGCAGGGGGATGTAGGCCCCCAGCCGGTACAGGGCGAGAAGGGCCGCCGTGAACAGCAGCTTCTGCCTGAGCTCCGGAACCTTCCAGGCGTTCGCAAGGGATCCCAGCATCGTCTATCTCTCCAGTACCTCGGCGCTGCCGCCGGCCGCTTCTATCTTCTGCCTCGCCGAACCCGAGAAGGCGTGCGCCTTGACGGTCACGGCGCGCCCGAGGTCCCCGTCGCCGAGGATCTTGACGAGCTCCGCCTTCTTTCTGACGAGGCCGGCGGCCCGCAACTCTTCGGGACCAATCGTATCACCGGAGAGCTCGGCGAGTTCGCCCAGGTTGACCGGCGCGTACAGCACGGGTCTCGCGACCGTGTGCCTGCCGCGCGCCTCCCCCTTGAGGCGGGGCAGCCTGCGCTGCAGGGGCATCTGTCCGCCCTCGTAGGTCGAGTGCGCCGTCGAGCCCGAGCGGGCGCCAGCGCCCTTGTGACCGCGGCCGCTCGTCTTGCCGTGCCCGCTTCCCGTGCCGCGCCCGACGCGCTTGCGCGCCTTCTTCGAACCGGGGGGCGGCGAGAGTTCGTTCAGCCTCATCCGACCTCCTCTACGTGCACCAGGTGGCGCACCTTGTGGAGCATGCCCCGGATCTGGGGCGTGTCGTCGTGCACCCGGGAATCCCGGATCCGCTTGAGCCCAAGGGCGCGCACCGTGCGCTTGAGATCACCCTTCGAGCCTATGACGCTCTTCGTCTGCGTCACCTTCAGGGAGCTCATAGCGTGATCTTCACCCCCCGCGTCTGCTCGATATCCGCCTTGGACCTGAGTTGCTTGAGGCCGTCTACCGTGGCCTGGACCAGGTTCACGGCGGTCGTCGAGCCGAGGGCCTTCGTGAGCACGTCCCTGATGCCGGCCAGCTCCATGACCGCCCGCACGCCACCGCCCGCGATCACGCCGGTGCCCTCGGAAGCGGGCTTGAGCATGACCGTGGAGCTCTCGAACTTGCCGAGCACCTCGTGCGGGATGGTGGTGTTGCGCATCGGAACCTGGAACATGTTCGCCTTGGCGCGGTCCTGCCCCTTGCCTATGGCCGCGGGGACGGTGTTGGCCTTACCCAGACCGACGCCGACGCGACCCTTGCCGTCGCCGACGACGACGAGGGCGCTGAAGTTGAAGCGCCGGCCACCCTTCACCACCTTCGCGACGCGGCGGATCTCGACGACCCTGTCCTGGAACTCGCCGTCGCCCCTGCCGCGGTCGCGAGGGCCCCGGCCGCGAGAATCGCGCGAACCGCCTCCGCCGCCGCGAGGGTTCCCGCCGCGAGGATTCCCGCCGCGGGGGTTCCCGCCCTGACCTGTCCTCGGTCGTCCCAAAATCTTCCTCCTAAACCTTCAGTCCGCCGGCCCTGGCACCCTCGGCGAGCGCCGCGATCCGGCCGTGGTATTTGTTGCCGCCGCGGTCGAAGACCGCGGCCTCGATGCCGGCTTCCTGAGCCCGGCTCGCTATCAGCTCCCCGACCTTGCGCGCGGCCTCCTTGCGGTTCTCGGCCTCCCCCACCTCGCGGGAGTCGGCCGCCACCAGGGTGTTGCTCGCGTCGTCGTCCACGAGCTGGGCGTAGATGTGCACGTTCGACCTGTACACCGAGAGCCGGGGGCGCTCCGCCGTCCCGGCCACCTTGCGCCTGACGCGCTTGCGGCGTTTCTCCCGGTGCTGCCGCTTCTTTTCAACCACCGCCATCCTGGAACCTCCTAGCTCCGCTAGCCGGCCTTGCCGACCTTGCGTCGGATCTGCTCGTCGCTGTAGCGGATGCCCTTGCCCTTGTACGGCTCGGGAGGCCTCACCTTCCGGATCTCGGCCGCCATCTGGCCGACCCGCTGCTTGTCTATGCCGCGCACTACTATGGTCGTCGCGTTCGGGACCTCGAACTGCACGCCGTCGCGCGGGCGCACGAGGACCGGGTGCGAGTACCCGACCTGCAGGTTCACGTCCTGGCCCTGCAGCGCGGCCCGGTAGCCGACGCCCGCGATCTGCAGCGTCTTCGAGAAGCCTTCCGTCACGCCGGTTACGGCGTTCTGGACCAGGCTACGGGTGAGCCCGTGCATCGCCTTGTCGTCCGGCGTGTCCGAGGCCCGCGTGAGCACGATGCTCCCGTCGTCCTGACTGGCCTCGACGCCGCGCCCGACGGGCACGCTCAGCTCGCCCTTGGGGCCGCTAACCTTCACGCTGCGGCCGGAGATCTCGACGTTCACCCCCTGGGGAACCTCGACCGGCTCTTTTCCTATCCTCGACATGCTCTCCCCCCTAGTACACGAAGCACAGGACCTCGCCACCGATGCCCTGGCGCCTGGCCGCGTGGTCGGTGAGGATTCCTCGCGAGGTCGAGAGTATGGCCACCCCGAGCCCGTCGAGGACGCGCGGGATGTCCTTCTGCTTGCGGTAGACGCGGCGCCCGGGACGGCTCATCCGCCTCAGGCCCGCTATCGCGCGCTGCCCGTCGGGGCCGTACTTGAGCTCGATCACTAGCACGTGGTCGGCGCCGGAGCCCTTCTCGGAGAAGTCGCTTATGTAGCCCTCCTCCTTCAAGATGCGGGCTATGTCCGCCTTCATCCTGGAGTGGGGGATCTCGGCCGTCTCGTGCTTCGCCATCTGCGCGTTGCGGATCCTGGTGAGGAAATCCGCTATCGGATCGGTTACTGCCATCGCTCTCTACCAACTCGCTTTCGTCACCCCGGGAATCTTGCCCTCGTGGGCGAGCTCCCTGAGGCAGATCCTGCACAGCCCGAACTTCCGGTAGTACCCGTGCGCCCGGCCGCACCGCTGGCACCGGTTGTACTCCCGTACACCGTACTTCTGCTTTTTCTGCTGCTTTACCAGCAACGCCTTCCTCGTCATACCCTACCTCTCAGCTATCCCTGAACGGCATCCCGAGCAGGCGCAACAGCTCGCGCGCCTCCTCGTCGCTCTCGGTCGTCGTCACCACCGCGACGTCTAGGCCGCGGGTCGCGTCTATGGCGTCGTAGGAGATCTCCGGGAAGATGAGCTGCTCGCGCAAGCCGAGCGCGTAGTTGCCGTGCCCGTCGAAGGAGTTGGGGCTTATGCCCCTGAAGTCCCTCACGCGCGGGAGCGCCACGGAGACCAGGCGGTCCAGGAACTCCCACATCCGCTCCCCGCGCAACGTGACCCTGGCCCCGACAGGCATCCCCTCCCGGATCTTGAAGCCGGCGATGCTCTTGCGGGCCCGCCTCATCTGGGCCTTCTGCCCCGTGATCTTCGCCAGGTCCTCCATCGCGCCGTCGAGGGCCCGGCTGTTCAGCGAGGCCTCGCCGACGCCCATGTTCACCACGATCTTCTCCAGGCGCGGTATGCGCATGGGGTTCTCGATCCCGAACCTCTCCTTGAGGGACGGGGAGATCTCCTCGTCGTACCTGTCCTTCAACCTAGCCATCTATGTCCTCCCCGGATCCCTTGGCGACCCGGATCTTCTCCCCCGAATCCGTGAAGCGGTATCCGACCTTGGTCGGCTCGCCGGAGCTCGGGTCGATCACCGTCACGTTCGAGGCGTGTATCGGGGCCTCGAAGTGGTAGAGACCCTGCTGGTTGTTCTGCGTCGGCCTGGCGTGGCGCGTGCGGACGTTGACGCCGCTCACGACGACGCGGTTCTCCCTCGGGATGACACGCTCGACCTCGCCACGCTTGCCCTTCTCCTTGCCGGAGATCACCACCACGGTGTCCCCGCGCTTGATCTTGAAACCCACTTACAACACCTCCGGGGCCAGCGAGATGATCCTCGTGTAGCCCTTCTCCCTGAGCTCGCGCGCCACGGGCCCGAAGATGCGCGTGCCGCGCGGCGCCCCGTCGGGGTTGATGATGACCCCGGCGTTCTCGCCGAAGCGTATGTAGGATCCGTCGTCGCGGCGCGTCTCCTTCTTGGTCCGCACCACCACGGCCCGCACGACGTCGCCCTTCTTGACGCCGCCGCCGGGGGTTGCCTCCTTGACCGACGCAACCACCACGTCGCCGATGCCTGCGCTCCTGCGCTTGCTGCCGCCGAGCACGCGGATGCACAGGAGGCTGCGGGCCCCCGAGTTGTCCGCGACCCTTATCCTGGACTCCTGCTGGATCACTACTCGGCCCTCGAGACTATGTTCGCGAGCCGCCAGCGCTTGCGAGCCGAGATGGGACGGGTCTCGATGATCCTGACCGTGTCCCCCACGCGCGCCTCGTTGTCCTCGTCGTGCACCATAAAGCGCTTGGAGCGCCGCACGCGCTTCTTGTAAAACGGGTGTCGCACCAGCGTCTCCACCGAGACCGTAACGGTCTTCTCGGGCGCATCCGAGACGACGAGCCCGACCCGCTCCTTGCGGGTGCCGCGCTCGGGGTCGCTCTGGATCCTGCCCTCGTCCTGGTCGAGCGCTGGACCCTTGGCGGACCCCAGGTCGAGGCCAGCCTCGACCGTCTCGTCTCCCTCGACCAGGGCCTCAACGGCCTCCTCAGGACTCTCTTCGGGAGCCTGCTTTTCCGCGTTCCTCTCTTCCTGTGCCACTATCCGTTCTCCTGCCTCTTCTGTGTCAGGACGGTCAGGAGCCGGGCAATGTTCCTCCGGACCTCCTTGAGCTGTCCCGTGTTCTCCAGTTGGCCCGTCGCGTGCTGGAAGCGCAGGTTGAAGAGCTCGCGCCGCGTCTCCGCCAGGCGCTGCTCCAGCTCGCCCACGTCCAGCTCGCGCGCCTCCGCAGCCTTCACTACTGACCACCCCCACGGGAGAGGAAGCGCGTCTTTATCGGGAGCTTCTGGGCCGCGAGCATCATGGCCTCGCGCGCCAGGCCCTCGTCGACCCCGCTCATCTCGAACATCACGCGTCCGGGCTTGACGACGGCGACGTATGACTCGGGGTTACCCTTGCCGCTGCCCATCCGAGTCTCGGCCGGCTTCTTGGTCACCGGTTTGTGCGGGAAGATGTTGATCCAGACCTTCCCGCCGCGCTTGATCTTGCGCGTCATCGCGATACGGGCGGCCTCTATCTGCCGGTTCGTGATCCAGGCCGGCTCCAGGGCCTGCAGCCCGTACTCGCCGAACTGCACGTCGGTACCGCCTTTTGCCTGGCCGCGCATGCGGCCCCGGTGCGGCTTGCGGTACTTGAGCTTCTTGGGTACCAGCATCAGCCCTCACCGTCCTCGTGCACCCCATGGTTGATCCAGACCTTTACCCCGATCTGGCCCATCTGGGTCTTGGCCTCCTTGAAGCCGTAATCTATGTCCGCGTCCAGCGTGTGCAGCGGCACCCGCCCCTCGGAGATCGTCTCCTCGCGGCTCATCTCGATGCCGCCGAGGCGCCCGCCGCAGCGGATCCTGGCGCCCTCGGCGCCGCTCCTCATGGCGCTGGTGAGGGCCCGCTTCATCGTCCGCCTGAACGCGGCCCTGCCCTCGAGCTGCTCGGCTATCGACTCGGCGACGAGCGTCGCGTTGAGCTCGGGCCTCGACACCTCGCGCACGTTCACCTGGACCTTCTTGCCGGTGAGTCGCTCCAGGTCGTTCCTCAAGGCGTCGACCTCGCTGCCGCCCTTGCCAATCACTATGCCGGGGCGCGCCGTGTGGATGTCGACCGCGATCTCGCCCTGCTCGGCGGCCTTGCGGATCTGGATGTCCGCTATGCCGGCGCGGCTGAGCTTGTTCTCTATGTGGTCCCGGATCTTGAGGTCCTCGCCGAGCAGCTCGGCAAAGTCCCGGTCTGAGTACCAGCTGCTCTTGAAATCGACCTTCTCGCCTTTGCGCTTGACGCCGAGGCGGAAGCCTTCCGGGTGTATCTTCTGACCCATCTATTCCTCCTCGTCTCCGGGCGTGCCTACGGTTACGCCCACGGGCGCGCCCAGCTCTACGCTGATGTGGCTGGTGCGCTTGCGGATCATGGTCGCCCGCCCCATGGCGCGCGCCCTGTAGCGCTTTATCGTCGGCCCCTCGTCGACCCGGATCTCGCGCACGAAAAGCTCCTCGGGGTCGGCGCCGTCGTTGTGCTCCGCGTTGGCCGCGGCGCTCTCGACGACGTCCCCCACGATCCTGGCGCCCTTCTTGTTGGTGAAGCGCAGGATCGCGGCGGCCTCAGGGTAGCTCTTGCCCCTGACCTCGTCGGCCACCAGGCGAGCCTTGCGAGGGGCGATGCGGGCGTACTTTGCTACCGCCCTCACCTGCGCCTCGCCAGGCGGTCGCTCTTGACGTGGGTGCGGAATGTGCGAGTCGGGGCGAACTCCCCGAGCCTGTGGCCGACCATGCTCTCCGTGCAGTACACGGGCACGTGCTTGCGCCCGTCGTGCACGGCGATGGTGTGGCCGACGAACTCGGGGTAGATCACGCTCGCCCGGCTCCACGTCTTGAGCATCCGCTTCTCGTTGTTCTCGTTCATCCTGAGGATGCGCTCCATAAGACGCTCCTCGACGAACGGCTCCTTTTTCGAGGATCGCGTCATGCCCTAGCGCCTCCTTCCTTTTCTGCGGCGACGGACGATCATGGCGTCCGAGCGCTTGTGCTTTTTCCTGGTCGGCGAGCCGAGGGTAGGCTTGCCCCACGGCGTGACCGGGGCCCGGCCCGGCGTGCTCTTGCCCTCGCCGCCGCCGTGCGGGTGGTCGACCGGGTTCATGACGGTACCGCGCACCGTCGGCCTGATGCCGAGGTGACGCTTGCGGCCGGCCTTGCCCCACCTGACGTTCTGGTGCGACTGGTTGCCCACCACGCCCACGGTGGCCCGGCACTCCGCGCGCACCCTGCGGCGCTCGCCGCTCGGGAGCCGCAGCGTCACGAGGTTCCCCTCGCGCGCCGTGATCTGGGCGCTCGTCCCGGCGCTGCGCGCCATCTGCGCCCCTCGCCCGGGCTCGAGCTCGACGGCGTGCACGACCGTACCAACCGGTATGCGGTTGAGGGGCAGCGTGTTGCCGACCTCTATCTCCGCCTCGGGCCCGCTCATGACGACCGATCCGACCGTCAGGTTGCGCGGCGCGAGGATGTAGCGCTTCTCGCCGTCGTGGTAGTGCAGCAGGGCTATGTTCGCTGAACGGTTCGGGTCGTACTCTATCGAGGCGACCGTGGCGGGAACCCCGTCCTTGTTGCGCTTGAAGTCTACGAGGCGGTAGCGCCGCTTGTGACCGCCGCCGATGTGGCGGGTCGTTATGCGACCCTTGTTGTTGCGCCCGCCGGTCTTGTGCTTCTTGGCGAGTAGCTTCTTCTCTGGCTCGTTGCGGGTCACCGAGTCGCGCGTGAGAACAGAAGAGTTCCTGCGACCCGGGCTCGTCGGCTTGTAACGTATCGCGGGCATCCTAGGCTCCCTCGAAGAGATCTATACGCTCGCCCTCGGCCAGCTTGACGACGGCTTTCTTCCAGGTGGAGGTCCGGCCGCTGGTCAGGCCCTGGCGCTTGGGCTTGCTCTTGACGTTCGCCGTGTTCACCTTCGCGACGCTAACGTCGAAGGCGCCCTCGACGGCGCGTTTGATCTGGTTTTTGTTCGCCCGGTGGTCTACCTGGAAGGTGTACTGGCCCTCGCTCTCGATGAGGTTGTAGCTCTTCTCGGAGATGACCGGACGGATTATGACCTGGTGCGGGTCCATTACTCTCCTTCCCCGGCAAGCCTCGAGTACGCGGCCCGCGAGAACACGACCTCGCGCGCCCTCAAGAGGTCGTAGACGCCGTACCCGAAGGGTCGAGTCACCGTTACCTCGGGCAGGTTCCTGAACGAGAGCGCCGCGTTGGCGTCGTCCTCGGTCAGGACGAGCAGTATAGGTCCCTCGACCTCCATCTTTCCGAGGATCTCTTTGGCAGCCTTGGTGGAAGGCTCCTCGAAGGAGAGCGAATCGAGCACGTAGAGCTCGCCGTCCTGGGCCTTCGCCGAGAGCGCGCCGTAGAACGCCGCTCGGGCCTCCTTGCGGTTTATGCGCTTGCCGAAACGGGCCGGCTTCGCCTTGGGTCCGCCCCAGGTGCCGCCGCCGACGCGCACCGGGGACTTCACGTCTCCGGCCCGCGCGCGGCCCGTGCCTTTCTGCCGGTACAGCTTGGCACCGGACCCCCGGATCTCGCTGCGACCCTTGGTCGAGGCCGTGTAGCGCCGCCGCGCGTCTAGCTCGGCGACGACGGCCCGGTGTATGACGTGCTCCTTGGGCTCGGTCTCGAACCGCGGCCCCGAGAGGTCCAGCGAGGACTTGCTGCCGCTGCGGGCGTCGAAAACCTGCGCCGTGGCCTTTGCCTCAGCCACCTTACTCACCCGCCTTCCGGATCTTGACGACGGCGTTCTTGCCGCCGGGGACGCCGCCCCTGACCCAGAGCTCGTTGTCCTCCGCGTTCACGGCGACGACCTCTAGGTTCCTTACCGTGACCGCCTCGTTGCCCATCTGGCCCGGCATCTTCTGTCCCTTGAAGACGCGCGCCGGGTCGGCCGAAGCACCGATGGAGCCGGGCTTCCTGACGTTGTGCGACCCGTGCGAGACGGGCCCCCGACTGAAGCCGTGGCGCTTGACGGTGCCCTGGAAACCGCGCCCCTTGCTGGTGGCGCTGACGTGCACCTTGTCGCCGACCTCGAAGACGTCGGCCCTTATGGCGTCGCCGACCTCCCCGGTCACGCCGCGCAGCTCCTTCAGGTGCCGTCGCGGCGGCGCGTCGACCTTGGCGAAAGCGCCTGCGTGGGCCGCCTTCACCCTGTTTGACTTCACGCGCCCGAAGCCGACCTGTACGGCGTCGTAGCCGTCCTCGCCAGTCGTGCGGGAGGCCGTGATCAGGTTCGGCTCCACCTCGATGACGGTAACGCCGACGAGCGTGCCGTCGTCCTGGAAGGCCTGGGTCATGTGCTTCTTGCGTCCGTAAACTGCCGTTGCCATAGCCGCTAGGTCGCCTTTATCTCGATATTGACGCCGGCCGGCAGGTCGAGCCGCTGCAGCGAGTCCACCGTGCGCGGGGTGGGCTGCTGGATGTCTATGAGCCGTTTGTGCGTCTGCAGCTGGAAGTGCTCGCGCGAGTCCTTGTCCTTGAAGGGACCCCGGATCACCGTGTACCTGCTGCGCTTGGTCGGCAGCGGGACGGGACCGAATACGAAGGCCCCGGTCCGCTCCGCCGTGTCGACTATCGACCGCGCCGTCTTGTCTATGACCTCGTGGTCATAGGCTTTTAGTTTGATCCTTATCTTGGATACAGCCACTAGACCGCCTTACTCCACTATCTGGGTGACGACGCCGGCGCCCACCGTCCGCCCGCCCTCGCGGATGGCGAAGTTCAGGCCCTCGTCCATCGCTATCGGGCTGATGAGCTCCACCTCCATCACCGTGTTGTCCCCGGGCATCACCATCTCGACCCCCTCCTCGAGGCCTATCTCCCCCGTCACGTCCGTCGTCCTAAAGTAGAACTGCGGCCTGTACTGCGAGAAGAACGGCGTGTGCCTGCCCCCCTCCTCCTTGGACAGCACGTAGACCTCCGCCTTGAAGCGCGTGTGCGGGGTTATCGAGCCCGGGGCGGCCAAGACCTGCCCCCGCTCTATGTCGTCGCGCCTGACACCCCTCAAGAGCGCCCCTATGTTGTCCCCGGCCTGGGCCTCCTGCATGCTCTTGTTGAACATCTCCACGCCCGTCACCACGGTCTTGCGGGTGGGCCTTATCCCCACCACCTCCACCTCGGTGTTCAGGGATATCGTGCCGGTCTCCACCCTGCCCGTGGCCACCGTGCCCCGCCCCTGGATCGTGAAGACGTCCTCCACCGCCAAGAGGAACGGCCTCTCCGTGGCCCGCTCGGGCTCGGGGACGTACTCGTCCACCGACCCCATCAGCTCCACCACCGAGGCCTCACCCAGCTCCCCCTCGTCGCCCTCCAGCGCCCGCAAGGCGCTCCCGACCACCACGGGGACCTCCTCCCCGGGGAAGTCGTACTCGGAAAGGAGCTCCCTCACCTCCATCTCCACCAGCTCAAGCAGCTCCGGGTCGTCGACCATGTCGGCCTTGTTGAGGTAGACCACTATGTAGGGCACCCCCACCTGCCTCGCCAAGAGGATGTGCTCGCGCGTCTGGGGCATCGGGCCGTCGGCGGCCGAGACCACCAGGATGGCCCCGTCCATCTGGGCCGCCCCCGTTATCATGTTCTTGACGTAGTCGGCGTGGCCCGGGCAGTCGACGTGGGCGTAGTGCCTGTTCTCGGTGGCGTACTCCTGGTGGGAGGTGGCGATCGTGATCCCGCGCTGCTTCTCCTCGGGGGCGTTGTCTATCTGATCGAAGGCCACCTCGCGGTTGGCGGGGTCGTCGGGGACCCGCTTGGCCAGGACCTTGGTGATGGCCGCCGTGAGGGTCGTCTTGCCGTGGTCGACGTGGCCTATGGTGCCGACGTTGAGGTGCGGCTTGTTCCTCTCGAACACTCCTCTGGACATTAGGTCTCCTATCCCTCGGACATCTCGGCCGCGATGCTCTTGGGCACCTCGGCGTAATGATCGAACTGCATCGTGAAGGTGGCGCGGCCCTGGGTCTTGGACCGCACTGTGGTTGCGTAGCCGAACATCTCGGAGAGCGGCACCATCGCGCGGATAACCTGTCCGCCTCCGCGCGAGTCCATCCCCTGGATGTGGCCCCGCCTCGCCGACAGGTCGCCCATGACGTCGCCCATGAACTCCTCCGGGACGACGACCTCGACGTCCATGATCGGCTCGAGCAGGACCGGGTTGGCACGCTTGAGTGCCTCCTTGGCCGCCATGCTCCCGGCTATCTGGAAGGCCATCTCCGAAGAGTCGACCTCGTGGAACGAGCCGTCGACCAGCTCCATCCTGACGTCGACGACCGGGTAGCCGGCGACAACGCCGGAGTCAAGGGCGTCCCTGATGCCCTTGTCGACGCTCGGGATGTACTCCCTGGGGATGACGCCCCCGACGATCTTGTTGTCGAACTCGTAGCCGCCCTCGTCGTTGTGCTCGATGTTGACCACGGCGTGGCCGTACTGGCCGCGACCGCCGGTCTGCCTGACGAAGCGTCCCTCGACCTTCTCGGCGCGCCGCCTGACGGTCTCCCTGTAGGCGACCTGCGGCCTGCCGATGTTCGCGTCCACCCTGAACTCCCTGAGCAGCCGGTCCAGGATGATCTCCAGGTGCAGCTCGCCCATCCCGCCGATGATCGTCTGCCCCGTCTCCTCGTCGCCCCGCACCGTGAAGGTCGGGTCCTCCTCGGCCAGCCGCTGCAACGCGGCGCTCAGCTTCTCCTGGTCGGCCTTGGTCTTCGGCTCGATGGCCTGGTGGATGACCGGGTCCGGGAAGATCATCTCCTCGAGAACTATGCGCTCGTCGTCGTCGGCCGCCACTAGCGTGTCGCCCGTCGCGGTCCCGGAAAGCCCGATGGCCGCCACAAGCTCACCCGCGTACACCTCGTCGCGCTGCTCGCGCGAGTTGGCGTGCATCTGCAACAGCCTGCCGACGCGCTCGCGCCGGTCCTTGGTCGTGTTCATGACGTAAGAGCCGGCCTTGAGCGTGCCCGAGTACACCCGCATGTAGGTCAGCCGCCCGACGTGCGGGTCGGACTGGACCTTGAACGCGAGCGCGGATAGGGGCGCGTTCTCGTCGGCCTCGCGCGTGACCTCCTCGCCGTCCGGCGTGATGCCGCGTATCGCGGGCACGTCCAGCGGGCTCGGCAGGTAATCCACGACGCCGTCAAGCAGCGGCTGCACGCCCTTGTTCTTGAAAGCCGAGCCGCAGAAAACGGGGGTCATCTGGATCTCCAGCGTCGCCTGGCGGATCGCCTCGCGTATCTGCTCGGGCTCGATCTCCTCTCCCTCCAGATACATGACCATGAGCTCCTCGTCCTGGTCCGCGACGGCCTCGAGCAGCCTCTCCCGATACTCCTCGGCCAGTTCCAACATCCCCGCCGGGATCTCGGCCTCCTCCCACTCGGCGCCGAGGTCGTCCTTGTAGATGATCGCCCTCATCTCGACGAGGTCGACGATCCCCTGGAACTCGCTCTCGGCCCCGATCGGGAGCTGCACCGGCACGGCGTTCGCCCCGAGCCGGTCGTGCATCGTCTCGACGGCCCTGTAGAAGTCAGCGCCGATCCTGTCCATCTTGTTGACGAACGCTACCCTCGGCACCCCGTACTTGTCCGCCTGGCGCCAGACCGTCTCGCTCTGCGGCTCCACGCCCGCCACCGAGTCGAACAGCGCGATCGCGCCGTCTAGCACGCGCAGGCTTCGCTCCACCTCTACCGTGAAGTCCACGTGCCCGGGCGTGTCTATAATATTGATGCGGTGTTGCTCGGGGATACGGCTGTGAAGGCCCTCCATTGTGCCCTTGCCGTTTCTCTCGGAGCCTTCGATGCCGCCCCAGAACACGGTGGTCGCGGCGGAGGTGATGGTAATGCCGCGCTCGCGCTCCTGGGACATCCAGTCCATAACGGCGTTGCCGTCGTGGACCTCGCCCAGCCTGTGGGTCAGGCCCGTGTAGAGCAAGATGCGTTCCGTCGTCGTCGTCTTCCCCGCGTCGATGTGCGCCATGATCCCGATATTCCGGACGCGGCGCAGCGGGGTCTTTTTAGCTACCTGTACGGCCATAAAAGTACCTCGTCACCACCTGTAATGTGCGAACGCCCGGTTGGCCTCGGCCATCCGGTGGGTGTCTTCCTTGCGCTTGACGCTGGAGCCGATGTTGTCCTTCGCATCGAGTATCTCGCCAGCGAGGCGGCGGCCCATCGTCTTCTCGCGCCGCGCGCGAGCGTAGCCGACCATCCAGCGCAGGGCGAGGGTGTTGGCCCGGCGCGGAATCACCTCGACGGGGACCTGGTAGGTCGCGCCGCCGACGCGGCGGCTCTTGACCTCGATGCGCGGCCTGATGTTGTCGAGGGCGTTGTTCAGGACGGTCACGGGGCTCGAGCCGGTCCGCTCCTCCACGAAGGAGAGGGCGTCGTAGACTATCTTCTCGGACGTGCCCTTCTTGCCGTCCAGCATGATCTTGTTTATCAGCTGCTGGACCACCACGCTCCCGTAGACGGGGTCGGCGGATATCTTTCTCTTTGGCGGCGCTGCTCGCCTAGGCATCTGCTCTCTCCCTCCCTACGGCTTCTTTGTCCCGTACTTCGAACGCCCCTGCTTGCGGTCGTTGACGCCAAGGGTGTCGAGCGCCCCGCGAACGACCTTGTAGCGGACGCCAGGCAGGTCCTTCACGCGCCCGCCGCGCACCAGCACGACGGAGTGCTCCTGCAGGTTGTGCCCCTCGCCCGGAACGTAGGCCGTGACCTCCATCCCGTTGACCAGCCTCACGCGCGCTATCTTCCTGAGCGCCGAGTTCGGCTTCTTCGGCGTGGTTGTCGAGACGCGCGTGCACACGCCGCGCCGCTGCGGAGATCCCTGCAGCGCAGGCGTCGCCGTCTTGTCCTTCTTAAACTTACGCTCATTGCGCACGAGTTGGTTCGTCGTGGGCACCGTCGCGCCTTCCTTTCGTTTCTGTGGAAGAGGGGCTTACTACAAAGTTTAGCGTCGCGACTTCGAGCTTGTTACCCGGAAGTAACTCCTCGTAACCGCGACGCTATATTTTAGGCTCGGGATCGGGCGATGTCAAGGTGGATAGGGCTGTCGGAAATCAGCGATCAGCCTCCAACTCTTGGCCCCGATTCCTGTCTAGTCGCTTGGCCTTTGTACCTCTCCCAGTCGTTTACATCTACAAGCCGCAACCCCCGCTCAAAGCGGTCGGCTCTACGAAGCTGCCATATCCAGCTCGTCCACGTCGCGCGCGACGTAACCCTCGACGGCCACGGTGAGCTGCCTGTAGCGAGACAATCCGGTTGCCGCAGGGATCAGCTTGCCGATGATCACGTTCTCCTTCAGGCCTGCCAGGTTGTCCACCTTGCCCTCGATGGCGGCGTCGGTAAGGACGCGCGCGGTCTCCTGGAAGGAGGCGGCCGAGAGGAAGCTGTCGGTGGCGAGCGAGGCCTTGGTTATGCCCATAAGGACCGTGTGGAAGGTGGCGGGCTTGCCCTCTTCCTCCTCGACGCGCTCGTTCTCGGCGAGGACCGTGAAGCGGTCGGCTACCTGATCGGGGAGCAAGCGCGTGTCGCCGGGGTCGTCCACGACGACCTTGCGAAGCATCTGGCGAACGATCACCTCGATGTGCTTGTCGTGGATGTCCACGCCCTGCGCGCGGTAGACCTTCTGAACCTCGTCCACCAGGTAACGCTCGGTGGTCGTGGTCCCGCGGTCGTAGCGCAGGTCGTTCTCCAGGATCTCGTGCGGGTAGACGGCGCCGTCCGTGACCGGGGTGTTGGCCGTTACCTCGGCCCCCTCTACGAACTCGGACCGCAGGAGCTGGCGCTCGACCTTGTGCTCCTTGACCTCGGTGCCGTCCGGCGAGGTGAGGACCACCTTGATCAGCCTGTCCGAGTCGGTCTCTTCCAGGCTGACCGTGCCGTCTATGTCGGCCAGCACGGCCTCGGCCTTGGGGTGCCGCGCCTCGAAGAGCTCGACGACCCTCGGCAGGCCGGCGGTGATGTCCTCGCCGGCGATACCGCCGGTGTGGAAGGTGCGCATCGTGAGCTGCGTGCCCGGCTCGCCGATGGACTGGGCCGCGATGATGCCGACGGCCTCGCCCACGTCCACGGGCCTGTAGGTCGAGAGCGCCCTGCCGTAGCAAGCCTGGCAGACGCCCTGCGGGCTCTCACACTTGGAGGGCGTGCGCACGGGGACGATGGTCTCCCGCGGCAGCTCCTCCTGCCAGGAGGCGAGCAGGCGCAGCGTTATGTCCGTGCCAGCGTCAGCCACGACCTCCCCCGTCTCCGGGTTCACGAGGTCGTGGGCCAGGTAGCGGGCCGCGACGGAGTCGTTCGGGTCGCCGCGCCCGTCGTTGAGGAAGAGCGGCAGGTCGACGTAGCCCTCGGTGCCGCAGTCCTCGTCGTTGATCACGACGTCCTGGGACACGTCCACCAGGCGGCGCGTGAGGTAGCCAGAGTCGGCGGTGCGCAGGGCTGTATCCGCCTGGCCCTTCCTGGCGCCGTGCGTCGAGGTGAAGTACTCGAGGACCGAGAGCCCCTCCATGAAGTTGGACTTCACGGGCTCGTCGATGATCTCGCCCTTCGTGTTCGTCATGAGGCCGCGCATGCCGGCAAGCTGCGTTATCTGGGAATAGTTACCCCGCGCGCCGGAGTTGGCCATCATGTAGATCGGGTTGAGGCGCCAGAGGTTCGCCTTCATGGCGTCCTCGACCTCGTTCTTGGCCTCGGTCCAGAGCGTGATAACGCGCTCCAGCCTCTCGTCGTCGGAGATAAAGCCGCTGTCCCACTGCTCCTCGACCTCCTCGACCATCGCGCCGTAGCGCTCGAGGATCTCGTCCTTCTGCTCGGGCACGACGATGTCGTTCTTGCCGACGGAGATGCCGGCGCGCGTCGCCGTGTGGAAGCCGACCCGCTTGAGGGTGTCGAGCAGCCGGCTGACGAGCTCGGTCGGGTAGCGCTCGACGTAGGCCTGGACGAGGTCCTTGATCTCGCCCTTCTTGAGCACGAGGTTGACGAACTCGTATTCCTCCGAGCTGTGGGAATCGCCCAGGTAGTCCCTCAGGGTCTGCTCGACGTTCTCGTTGAACAGGACGCGGCCGAGGGTGGTCTCCACCCTCCCGCCGGCGCGCCGGTAGAGGACCTTGTCGTGGATCTTGAGCGAGCCCTCCTTGTAGGCCGCCTCCGCCTCGTCGTAGGAGGAGATGTACGCCTTGACGTCTTCCTCCTCGAACTCGTCAAAGGCGTAGGTGATGTAGTAGAGACCGAGGACCATGTCCTGCGAAGGCACGGCGATGGGGAACCCGTTGGCCGGCAGCAGGATGTTCTGCGTCGAGAGCATCAGGACGCGGGCCTCGGCCTGCGCCTCGGGGCTGAGCGGCACGTGCACCGCCATCTGGTCGCCGTCGAAGTCCGCGTTGAACGCGGCGCACACGAGCGGGTGGACCTGGATGGCCTTGCCCTCGACCAGCACCGGCTCGAAGGCCTGGATACCGAGGCGGTGCAAGGTGGGGGCGCGGTTCAGGAGCACGGGGTGCTCCTTGATGACGTCCTCCAGCACGTCCCAGACCTCGGGGCGAATCCTCTCCACCATCTGCTTGGCGCTCCGGATATTCGGCGCCAGCGCCCGGTCGACGAGCACCTTCATGACGAACGGCTTGAAGAGCTCGACCGCCATGAGGCGCGGCAGCCCGCACTGGTGCATCTTCAGCCCAGGACCGACGACGATGACGGAGCGCCCGGAGTAGTCCACGCGCTTGCCTAGCAGGTTCTGCCGGAAACGGCCCTGCTTGCCCTTGAGCATGTCGGAGAGCGACTTGAGCGCGCGGTTTCCGGCGCCCGTGACGGCCCGGCCGCGACGTCCGTTGTCGAAGAGGGCGTCGACGGCCTCCTGCAGCATCCGCTTCTCGTTGTTGACGATCACGTCTGGGGCGCCCAGATCGAGCAGGCGCCGCAGCCTGTTGTTCCTGTTTATTACGCGCCTGTACAGGTCGTTTAGGTCCGAGGTGGCGAAGCGGCCGCCGTCGAGCTGGACCATCGGCCTGAGGTCGGGCGGCAGGACGGGGATGGCGTCCATGATCATCCACTCGGGCCTGTTGCCGCTGGTGCGGAAGGCGTCGACGACCTTGAGGCGCTTAATGGCCTTCTGGCGCTTCTGGCCGCGAGAGTCGTTTACTATGTCGCGCAGGTGCTGGGACTCTTCCTCGAGGTCCACCTGCGCGATGAGGTCCCTCACGGCCTCGGCGCCCATGCCGCCCCGGAAGTACACGCCGTAGCCCCACTCGTCCCCGAAGCGGTCCTTCATCTCGCGGAAGAGCTCCTCATCGTCCACGATCTGGCGCGGCTCGAGGGTCTGGAACTCCTCCCACGCCCGCCTGACGAGCTCTACCTGCTCGCTCACGGAGCGCCGGATGTCGTCGATGGCCTCCTTCTCTTCCTTGCGAACGCGGGCGATGGCCGCCTCGCGCTCCTGGTCGGGGAGGTCGGCGTACTCCTCGGTCAGCTCGTCCGGGGAGCTGTCGCCGTTGATGACGCTCTCGCGCTTGGTCCTGATGGCCTGCGCCTGGTCTATCTCCTCGTCCCGCTCTTCCTCGAGCTGGCCGATCTCGTCCTCGACCTTGCCCCGGAGCAGATCTATGTCGTTCGCCCGCTCCTCGCGGTCGACCCAGGTGACTATGGAGCTGGCGAAGTAGAGGACCCTGTCGAGCTCCTTGGGGCTGATGTCGAGCAGGTAGCCCATCCGGCTCGGCACGCCCTTCACGAACCACACGTGGGCTATGGGGGCGGCGAGCTCGATGTGGCCCATCCTGTCGCGCCTGACGCGAGCGCGGGTCACCTCGACCCCGCAACGCTCGCAGATGATCCCCTTGAAGCGGATCCTCTTGTACTTGCCGCAGTAGCACTCCCAGTCCTTGGAGGGGCCGAAGATGCGCTCGTCAAAGAGCCCGTCCTTCTCCGGACGCAGGGTGCGGTAGTTGATGGTCTCGGGCTTGGTTACCTCGCCGCGGGACCACTCACGGATCTCATCGGCCGAAGCGAGGCCGATGGAGATCTTCTCCAGCTTGTTTATGTCTATGTCGCGCTCTAGTCCCTGCAACGCTTACACCCCTCCTCTGCCGGAGAACGCGTCTGGCGCATCGTCCAGGCTGCCCGTCGGTTCGTCCCTGCTGAGGTTGATCCCCAGCGCCCTCGCGGCCTCGTCCCAGTCCCTGCGGTCCTGATCCTCGGCGGCGGCCTCGGCGTTGTAGACCGGCTTGACCGAGAGCCCCAAGGACTGCATCTCCTTGAGCAAGACCTTGAAGCTGGCCGGAACGCCCGGCTCCGGTATGTTCTCGCCCTTGACGATGGACTCGTAGCTCTTCACGCGCCCGACCCGATCGTCGCTCTTTATCGTGAGCAGCTCCTGCAGGGTGTGCGCCGCGCCGTAGGCCTCGAGCGCCCACACCTCCATCTCGCCGAAGCGCTGCCCGCCGAACTGCGCCTTGCCGCCGAGCGGCTGCTGCGTGACCAGCGAGTACGGTCCCGTGCTGCGGGCGTGGATCTTGTCGTCCACCAGGTGAAGCAGCTTGAGTATGTACATGTAGCCGACCGTGATCCTGCCGTCGAACGGCTCGCCGGTCCTGCCGTCGTGCAGCGTCACCTTGCCGCCGCGGCCCATGCCGATCTCGGCCGAGCCGTTGGTACGGACCTGCTCGATGGCCTTGTCCACGTCCGCGACCTCGGCGCCGGAGAAGACCGGCGTCGAGACGAAGGTAGGACCGCCCCCGTTCTCTCCTAGGCCCTTGCTCGCGGCCCACCCGAGGTGGGTCTCGAGGATCTGGCCTATGTTCATGCGGCTCGGCACGCCGAGCGGCGAGAGGATAACGTCCACCGGTGTGCCGTCCTCCATGAACGGCATGTCCTCCTCGGGCACGATCTTGGAGATGACGCCCTTGTTGCCGTGCCGGCCGGCGAGCTTGTCGCCCTCGGCGATCTTGCGCTTGGTGGCGACGAAGACGCGCACCATCTCGTTGACGCCTGGCTGCAGCTCGTCCCCGTCGTCCCGGCTGAAGCGCTTGACGTCTATGACGACGCCGCCCTCGCCGTGCGGCACCTTGAGGGAGGAGTCCTTGACCTCGCGCGCCTTCTCGCCGAAGATCGCGCGCAGCAACTTCTCCTCCGGCGTCGGCTCGGACTCGCCCTTGGGCGTGACCTTGCCGACCAGCACGTCTCCCGAGCCGACCTCAGCCCCGATACGGATGATCCCGTCGGCGTCGAGGTTCATGAGCACGTCGTCCGAGGCGTTGGGGATGTCCCTGGTTATCTCCTCGGGACCGAGCTTGGTGTCCCTAGCCTGAACCTCGTACTCCTCGATGTGTATCGAAGAGAGGGTGTCGTCCTTGACGATGCGCTCGGAGATGATGATGGCGTCCTCGAAGTTGTACCCTTCCCACGGCATGAACGCCACGAGCAGGTTCTTGCCGAGGGCGAGCTCGCCCTCGTCGGTGGACGACCCATCGGCCAGGACGGTCCCCGCCTCGACCTGCTCGCCCTCCGTGACGAGCGGCCGCTGGTTGACGCAGGTGCCCTGGTTGGAGCGGGCGAACTTCCTGAGGACGTACTCGTCCACCTCGCCGCCGGCGCGCCGGACCGTGATCCTGTCGGCCATCACCCGCTCGACGGTGCCCTCGTTGCGCGCGAGGAGCACGTCGCCGGTATCCGTCGCGGCCCGGAACTCCATCCCGGTCCCCACGTAGGGGGCCTCGCTCCTGAGCAGCGGCACCGCCTGCCGCTGCATGTTCGCGCCCATCAGCGCCCTGTTGGCGTCGTCGTGCTCGAGGAAAGGTATGAGCGCCGTCGCCACCGAGACGGTCTGCAAGGGGGCCACGTCCATGTAGTCCACCTCGTCCGGCGCGACGGTCGCGACGTCGCCGCCCCGCTTGCGGGCGAGGATCTGGCCGTCCTCCACGATCTGGCCGGTCTGCAGGTCGACCGGCGTGTTGGCCTGGGCGATCGTGAACTCCTCCTCCTCGTCGGCGGAGAGGTACTCGATCTCGTCCGTGACCTGGCCGTCCACGATCTTGCGGTACGGCGTCTGCACGAAGCCGTAGTCGTCGACGGTCGCGAACGTGGAGAGCTGCCCGATGAGCCCGATGTTCGGCCCCTCGGGCGTCTCGATCGGGCACATCCGACCGTAGTGCGTCGGGTGCACGTCCCTGACCTCTATGGGGGCCCGCTCGCGGCTAAGGCCGCCGGCGCCCATGGCGCTCAGGCGGCGCCTGTGCGAGAGCCCGCTCAAGGTGTTGGTCTGGTCCATGAACTGGGAAAGCTGGGAGGACCCGAAGAACTCCTTTATCGCGCTCGCAACCGGCTTGGTGTTCACCACGGTTTGCGGCGTTATGGACTCCTCGTCCTGCGTCGTCATCCTCTCCCTGACCACGCGCTCCATACGGTACATCCCGATCCGGAACGCTTCCTGCACCAACTCCCCAACGGTCCTCAGTCGCCTGTTGCCGAAGTGCTCGTACTCGTCGAGCTTGTGCCGGATGCGCTCGTAGTTGACCCGCCCGAACTCCTCCTCCTCCGCGACCTCCTCGGAGGTCTCGATGAGACGCTTGAGCAGGGCCTCGATGTCCTCGATGGTCAGCGTGTGGTTCTCGAGCGGCACGTCCAGCTTGAGCTTCTTGTTGACCTTGTAGCGGCCGACCTCGGAGAGGTCGTAGCGCTTGGCGTCGAAGAAGAGCCCGTCGACCAGGTTCTGCGCGTTCTCTATGTTGACCGGCTCGCCCGGACGCTGGCGCCTGAACACCTCGAGCAGCGCCTCGTCCCGCGACGGCGTGTCGTCCCGCTCCAGCGTGTTGCGCACGAGCCACGAGCCGTCGAAGCGGTCCAGGATCTCCTCCGGTCCGCCCATCCCGAGGGCCTTCAAGAGCACCGTGACGGGCAGCTTGCGCTTGCGGTCGATGCGCACCGAGACGTAGCCCTTGGTCTCGACCTCGAACTCGAGCCAGGAGCCCCGGCTTGGCATCAGGCTGGCCGTGAGGACCTGCTTGGTGGCGTCCTTCGGCTCCATAACGTAGGCGCCGGGCGAGCGCACGAGCTGCGTGACCACGACGCGCTCGGTCCCGTTGATGATGAAGGTGCCAGACTCTGTCATGAGCGGAAAATCGCCCATGAAGACGTCCTGCTCCCTTACCTCGCCCGTCTCCTTGACGATAAAGCGGACCTTCACAAAAAGCGGGGCCGCGAAGGTCTTGTCCTTGGACATGCACTCTTCCATGGAGACCGGCGGCTCCTCGAAGCGGTGCTCGCCAAACTCCACCGCGTAAGAGCCGGTGTAATCCTCTATCGGGGAGATCTCCGTGAAGGTCCGGTCTATACCTTCGTCCCTGAACCTGTTAAACGAGTTGCGCTGGATCTCGACGAGATCCGGCAGCTGAATGTCGGTGAACTGCAAACGGGCGTAAGGGTGCCGTTTCCGGCGCACAACAGGCGTCAGCAAATTAGCTCTCCTCCAGAAGGATCGTTGAAGAATGGCCGAACACGCAAACAGGTATCTTACCTCTCGCGCAAGGACTAGTCAAGGCACGCGAGGCAGATATCAGAAAAATTATGTCGCCGTTGCGTTACCGGCGCTCGGGAGTGTAGCACAACCGTTGGTGGCATGCCACGATCGGCTCTTTCGCAACGAGGAGCGGCGTCCCTTTGAGGGAGCGCCGCCGTAACGGATCTGCCCGATGCGTAGAGACGGCCCGGGGCCGTCTCTACGCCGGGTCGTCTCTACTTAAGCTCGACGGCGCCGCCGGCTTCCTCGATCTGGGTCTTCAGGGCCTCGGCGTCCTCCTTGCTGACGCCCTCGCGCACCGGGTTCGGCGCCTCGTCGACAAGCGCCTTGGCCTCCTTGAGGCCGAGGCCGGTCGCGGCGCGCACCACCTTGATGACCTGGATCTTCTTGTCGCCGGCCGCCTGGAGCACGACGTCGAACTCGGTCTGCTCCTCCTCGGCCTCGGCTCCCGCGCCGTCGCCGGCCACCGCGCCCGCCGGGGCCGCGGCCACCGCGGTCGCCGAGACGCCGAAGCGATCCTCGAGCGCCTTCACCAGCTCGGAGAGCTCGAGAACCGTCATGTTCTCGATGGTCTCCATCAACTCTTCCTGATTAACCGCCACTTCGATTCCTCCTAAACCTTGCGTTACCTACGACTGCGCGCTTTTCTGCTCGGAGATCTGGTTCAGCGCGATGACCAGACCCTGGACGGTGTTGTTCAGCACGTTCACCAGCCCCGTGAGCGGCGAAGAGATGCCGCCGACGATCTGGGCCAGCAGCTGCTCCCGGCCCGGAAGCTTGCTCAGGGCGACGACGCCGGCCTCGTCGAGCACCCTGCCGCCTTCTAGCAGGCCGCCCTTCAGGACGAAGGACTCGACCCTGTCGGCGAACTCGGCCATGAGCTTGGCGCTGGCGACCGGGTCCTCGGAGAAGGCGAGGGCCGTCGGCCCGACCAGGAACTCGGAGAGATCCTCCACCCCGGCCTCGTCGGCCGCGCGGCGGGTAAGCGTGTTCTTCGCGACGACGAAATCGACGCCGGCCTCGCGACTGCGGGCGCGCAGCTGGGTGCTCTGCGCCACGTCCATCCCCTGGTAGTCGACGAGCACCGCCGTGCCGCCGCGCAGTTTCTCGGCCAGCTCCTCTATTACCTGCGCCTTCTCTTCCCGGTTCACTCGTTCTCCTCCGCTACGCTAAAAACCCCGGGGCCGCAGAGGCGCCCGGGGCCAGAAGTCCCGTATTACCTTGCGACCTCGGCCGGAACATTAAGCCCGCTGGGGCACCGGCTGTCTGTGGTCTCGAGTCTCTTGTAAGTCCTAGATTCCGCGCGTGATGTTAATCCTTCTCCACCGCGGGGTCAACCTTGACCGATGGGCCCATCGTCGTGGTCAGGGCGACGGACTTGAAGTACCGGCCCTTCACGGGCGCGGGTCGCGCCCTCTGCAGCTCCTCGCGCAGGGCAAAGTAGTTCTCGACCAGGCTGTCCAGGTCGAAGGACTTCTTGCCGATCACGCCGTGGATGATCCCGTAGCGGTCCACGCGGTACTCTATCTTGCCGCGCTTTATGTCCTCGACCGCGCGACCAACGTCCTGCGTGACCGTGCCGCTCTTGGGGTTGGGCATGAGCCCGCGCGGACCGAGCGTCTGGCCCAGCGGACCCACAACCCGCATCTGGTCCGGGCTGGCGACCGCGACGTCGAACTCCAGGAAGCCCTCGTCCCTGACGCGGGCTGCCAGATCCTCGGAGCCCACGACGTCGGCGCCGGCCTCCTCGGCCTCACGCGCCTTGTCGCCGACGGCGAATACGGCCACCCGGCGCGTCTTGCCTGTGCCGTTGGGGAGCATCAGGGTGCCGCGCACCATCTGGTCCGCGCGCCTGGGGTCCACGT
Organism: uncultured Rubrobacteraceae bacterium; assembly: GCA_963800975.1. Taxonomy (GTDB): domain Bacteria; phylum Actinomycetota; class Rubrobacteria; order Rubrobacterales; family Rubrobacteraceae; genus JALYGY01. The sequence continues at coordinate 461,183 of CAWDDB010000014.1, forward strand.
TCAGGTGGACGTGCGCCTCGACGCTCTCGTCGAACTTGGCGCCGTCCAGCTCCTTCAGGAGCTCCAGCGCCTCGCGCGGCGCGTATAGGCGCTCGGGGTCTATCCTCGTCTTTTGCTCTAGCAGCCTCCTACCCATCGACCGTTATCCCCATGCTCCGGGCCGTGCCCTCGACGATCTTAGCCGCGCCATCTATGTCGGCGGCGTTCAGGTCCGGCATCTTGGTCCTCGCGATCTCCTCGACCTGGGCCCTGCTAACGGTGCCGACCTTCTCCCGGTTCGGCTCGCCGCTGCCCTTGTCCACGGCCGCCGCCTGCTTCAGCAAGAAGGCTGCCGGGGACGTCTTGGTGATAAAGGTGAAGGAACGGTCCTCGTAGACCGTTATCTCCACAGGCACCACCTGGCCCATCTGCTCGCGCGTGGCGTCGTTGAACTGCCGCACGAACTCCCCGATGTTCACCTGCGCCTGGCCAAGGGCCGGTCCGACCGGCGGGGCCGGGTTGGCCTGGCCGCCGGTGATCTGCAACTTCAGCTTGCGCGCAACGCGCCGTCCGCGCCCTCTACCCATAAAAACCTCTCCCTTAGAGCTTTGCTACCTGGTTGAACGAGAGCTCCACCGGCGTCTCGCGCCCGAAGATGGAGACCAGCACCTTCAGCCTCGATTGGTCCACGTTGATATCCGAGATGGAGCCCGTGAAGTCCGAAAGCGGTCCGGCTATGACCTTGACGGTCTCCCCTATCTGGTAGTCCACCGTGGTCTTGACCTTCTCGCGCTGCTCGGCGGCCTCGCCCGGGCGCAAGAGGCGTTCTACCTCGGCCCGGCTCAAGGGGGTCGGTTTATCCCCCGAGCCCACGATCTGGGTCACGCCGGGCGTCTGCCTGACCAGCTGCCAGGTGTTCTCGTTCATGTCCATGTTGATAAGGATGTACCCGGGGAACTGGCGCTGGACCGTAGGCACCTTCTTGCCGTTCTTTATCTCGATGACGCTCTCGGTGGGGATGCTGATCTCCCCGAAGTGCCGCCCCAGACCGAGCGACTCGATCCGACGCTCCATGGTGGTGCGGACCTTGTTCTCGTGTCCCGAGTATGTGTTGACTACGTACCACTTCTTCACAACGAAACGCTCCCGGTCACTACGAAAAGACTATGCGCGCCAAGGCCTGGAACGCCAGGTCCCAGACGTAGATGTAGGCCGCGAGCGTGAGGACGATGATCAGGACCACCGCCGTGCTCTGCCTGAGCTGGTCCCGGTCGGGCCAGGTGACCCGCCTGAGCTCGGCCTGCACGTCCCGGGCAAACTGCCGCGGCCCGGACAGGAAGCCCTGCCGCGGCTGCTGCTTCTTGCCCTGTTGTTTTTGTTTTTTGGTCTGGCCCTTGGCGGCCGAACCACGCTTGCTGCCCATCTATCTACTCACCTGACTCCGTACGACAATAGCAGGGCAGGAGGGACTCGAACCCCCGACCTGCGGTTTTGGAGACCGCTGCTCTACCAACTGAGCTACTGCCCTTCGCCCAAGACCCCTAGCGGGTCTCCCGGTGGATCGTGTGCTTCCTATCCCACGGGCAATACTTCTTTAGCTGGATCCGGTCCGGGGTGTTGCGCCGGTTCTTGCGCGTGTGGTAGTTCCGGCGCTTGCACTCCTCGCAAGCCAGCGTTACCAATTGTCGCACAATCTACCTCCGAATCACAGGAGCAGGGTCTCTCCCCGCCCCGTACCTTTAGCTGATCTTGCTACTCCACTATCTGGGTGACGACGCCGGCGCCCACCGTCCGCCCGCCCTCGCGGATGGCGAAGTTCAGGCCCTCGTCCATCGCTATCGGGCTGATGAGCTCCACCTCCATCACCGTGTTGTCCCCGGGCATCACCATCTCGACCCCCTCCTCGAGGCCTATCTCCCCCGTCACGTCCGTCGTCCTAAAGTAGAACTGCGGCCTGTACTGCGAGAAGAACGGCGTGTGCCTGCCCCCCTCCTCCTTGGACAGCACGTAGACCTCCGCCTTGAAGCGCGTGTGCGGGGTTATCGAGCCCGGGGCGGCCAAGACCTGCCCCCGCTCTATGTCGTCGCGCCTGACACCCCTCAAGAGCGCCCCTATGTTGTCCCCGGCCTGGGCCTCCTGCATGCTCTTGTTGAACATCTCCACGCCCGTCACCACGGTCTTGCGGGTGGGCCTTATCCCCACCACCTCCACCTCGGTGTTCAGGGATATCGTGCCGGTCTCCACCCTGCCCGTGGCCACCGTGCCCCGCCCCTGGATCGTGAAGACGTCCTCCACCGCCAAGAGGAACGGCCTCTCCGTGGCCCGCTCGGGCTCGGGGACGTACTCGTCCACCGACCCCATCAGCTCCACCACCGAGGCCTCACCCAGCTCCCCCTCGTCGCCCTCCAGCGCCCGCAAGGCGCTCCCGACCACCACGGGGACCTCCTCCCCGGGGAAGTCGTACTCGGAAAGGAGCTCCCTCACCTCCATCTCCACCAGCTCAAGCAGCTCCGGGTCGTCGACCATGTCGGCCTTGTTGAGGTAGACCACTATGTAGGGCACCCCCACCTGCCTCGCCAAGAGGATGTGCTCGCGCGTCTGGGGCATCGGGCCGTCGGCGGCCGAGACCACCAGGATGGCCCCGTCCATCTGGGCCGCCCCCGTTATCATGTTCTTGACGTAGTCGGCGTGGCCCGGGCAGTCGACGTGGGCGTAGTGCCTGTTCTCGGTGGCGTACTCCTGGTGGGAGGTGGCGATCGTGATCCCGCGCTGCTTCTCCTCGGGGGCGTTGTCTATCTGATCGAAGGCCACCTCGCGGTTGGCGGGGTCGTCGGGGACCCGCTTGGCCAGGACCTTGGTGATGGCCGCCGTGAGGGTCGTCTTGCCGTGGTCGACGTGGCCTATGGTGCCGACGTTGAGGTGCGGCTTGTTCCTCTCGAACACTCCTCTGGACACTCCGGGGCTTCCTTTCTCTCTGTTACCTGGCGCGACCGAAGTAGCGGTGGCAGGACTCGAACCTGCGACACGCGGATTATGATTCCGCTGCTCTAACCAACTGAGCTACACCGCCACGCTCTCCGGAGGATCGGGGGCCTGAGCCCGGATCCCAGAGCCCCCGAGCGGACTTGAACCGCTGACCCCTTCCTTACCATGGAAGTGCTCTACCGGCTGAGCTACAGGGGCATATTCTGTTTATGGGGGCGGGAGGATTCGAACCTCCGTAGGCGAAGCCGGCAGATTTACAGTCTGCTCCCTTTGGCCGCTCGGGCACACCCCCCAAGCACGCCTAGGGGCCCGCGCCCCGAAACGCCCGGATATGGTAGCAAACGCCGCGAGGTTTTCAACGGACGCCCGCGCAGAGCCTGGGAAGGGATTCGAACCCCCGACCTGCCGCTTACAAGGCGGCTGCTCTACCACTGAGCTACCCAGGCGTTCTAGCGGTCGGCCATCAGCTATCACCCTGTCGGCATCCGAGCTGGCCGTTCGCGACCACCGTGAGATCGCCCACGTTCATTCTAGCAGGCGTTGGTACCGCGCTATCGCTCCGACACGGGAACCGTAACGGCGCGATCTCCTACCTCCCGGCGTCGGGACGCCGCATGGGGCTCAGTCGGCCCATTTGCTCTCTCGGAGTATCTGCGTGGCGATCTCCTTCACCGACATTCCCGAGGTGTCTATCTCGAAAGTCGCCCCATCCCCTCCCCGGTCCATCGAGCGCGCCTGCTCCATGGACCGTCCGGCCTGCGCCGCCGCCCGCGACCCGATCTCTCGTCTCCGTATCCTGTCCAGGAGTTCCTCTTGCGAAGCCAGAAGCCGGACCACCGTGAGGTCGACGCCAGGAACGGCGTGTCGTACGAAAGAGAGCTCGTGCTCCAGGTCGGCCATCACACCGACGAGGAGGAGACGGGGTGCGCCTGCGTCCCTCAGGTTGGCCCACACCGCCGCCAGGTTGCGGGAGGTGAGATTCCTCCTGTCCGGATCGCGCGGCGGGGATGGATGAATGCGGTCCAACTCGTCCGTGTCTATGAGCGCGTGGGCAACGCCGTCGGCTTCGAGTTGGTGGGAGATCTCGAAGGCCACCGCCGTCTTTCCGACGCCACCAGGGCCGGTGATAGCAAGAGTCGGGACGGCGATCTCGTCAGCCCTCGGCTCGACGGCGGATCTCCTCTAGCCTCCGTAGAGTCTCCGGCGATAGCCTGTCCGCGAGGCGAGACCGTCGAGGTACCTCGGGACTGCGCGTGACGGCGGGTAGCTCGTCGAGCAGGGCGGCGAACTCGCTCGGGGTGGCCCGCGAGACGCCACGCGCGAGCGCGGTCCGCTGCAGAGCAAAGTCTCCCGTGTAGACGGTGGCGGAAGCTCCCAGGCTGCCGAGCAGGCGCTCTATCACGTCGTCGGCCGACTCGCCCGGGGCGCTGTAGATCACGCGCACCACGCCGCCGGCGCGCGGCTCGATCCTCTCGGGCTCAGGGCCGCCCGCGGCGTCGAAGACGACGATTATCCGGCTCCCGGTCCAGCCCGCCGCCTTGAGCGTGTCGTTTACGAGGAGCTCGCGCGAGGCGTCCAGGCCGCCCGTGATCCTGGTCCCGTAGCGCGGCAGGGCCCCGATCAGGTTGTAGCCGTCGAGGATCAGGTAAGAGGCCAACTCACCGTCCCCGCTGCCGTCTGGCCTCGTAGAGCAGGACCGCCGCCGCGACCGAGACGTTGAGCGACCCCACCGCCCCTAGCGTGGGGATGGAGACCGTCCCGTCGCAGCCCTCGCGCACGAGCCTGCGCACGCCCCGGCCCTCGCTCCCGAGCACCAGGCCGACCGGACCCGCGAGGTACATGTCCGTGTACGCCGTCCCCCCTGCCTCGGCGGCGTAGACCCAGAGGCCCGCCTTCTTCATGGCGTCGATCGTCCGGCGCAGGTTGGTCACCCTCGCCACCGGCACGTGCTCGCTCGCGCCGGCGCTCGCCTTGACGGCGGCGGCGGTGACGCCGGCCGCCCGGTCCTTCGGGATAACGACGCCGCTCGCCCCGGCCCCGTCCGCAACCCGCAAGATCGCCCCAAGGTTCTGCGGGTCGGTGACGCCGTCGAGGACGAGCACCAGCGGGTCCGGGCCCTCCAGAACGTCTTCGAGCTCGACGTACGGGTAAGGGCCCACCCGCGCCGCCAGTCCCTGGTGGACGCCGCCGCGCGCTAGCTCGGCGACCCGTTGCTGGTTGACGTTACGCACGGGAACGCCGGCCGCTTGCGCCGCACCGGCGACGTCGCGGTGGCCCGTAGCGTCAAGGACCTCGTAGACCTCGCGACGCCCGCCGCGCAGCGCCTCGATCACCGGCCGGACGCCGTAGATGGTCTCCGGCACGGGCTAGCGACGGGCGAGGATCGGGCCTTCCGGGGTATCCTCGACCGCCCAGCCTTCCGCATCCAGCTCGTCGCGCAAACGGTCGGCGAGATGCCAATCCTTCCCCCGCCGGGCCAGCTCCCTTTCGGCGACCCGCCGCAGGACGATCTCGCCCGGCTCCACACCAGCGTAGCGGACGGACACGCCGTCAACTTCGGCGACGAGCTCTTCGGCGAGATCGAAACCGAACGTGGTCAGAACCTCGCGCACGGCCTCGGCCAGCGAGGCGAACTCCCGGGCGGCTTCGGGGCGGACGGAGATCTCCTGCCCCGCCCTCCCCGCGACCTCGAAGACCGCGGCGATAACCTCGGGGGTGTTGAGGTCGTCCCGCATCGCGGCATCGTAACGCTCCCTCAGCCAGAAGGCGAGCTCGTCGGAGATCCCCGAAGAAGTCTGCGAGCCGGAGAGCTGGCGGTAGAGGCGCATGAGGCGCTCGTAGGAGCGGCGTTTCTCGTCCAGTATCTCCTCGGAGTAATCGATGGGCTGCGAGTAGTGGCTCTGCAGGAACCACATCCTGACCGCGTTCCGGCCGTGGCGCTCCACCGCCGCTTCGACGTCGAGGATGTTGCCGATGGACTTCGCCATCTTGTCCGCTCCCCCGAGCGTAACCATCCCGTGGTGCGCCCACGCGCGAACAAAAGTCTCGTCAGGATGGGCTGCGGCGCTCTGGGCGAGCTCGTTCTCGTGGTGAGGAAAGCGTATGTCCGTACCGCCGCCGTGCATATCCGCTCCGCCAGGCAGGTGCTTCTCGACCATCGCGGAGCACTCGATGTGCCAGCCGGGACGCCCCGGTCCCCACGGGCTGTCCCACGAGGGCTCACCCGGTTTCGACGCCTTCCAGAGCGCAAAGTCCAGGGGACGCTTCTTACCAACCGTCTGGCCCTTTTCCGTCTCGCGCATCTCCTCTGTGCGCTGGTGGCTCAGGGCGCCGTAGGCCGAAAAGCTCTCGACAGAGTAGTAGACGTCGCCGTTGCCCGGGGCGTAGGCGTGATCCTTCTCGATCAGCTCCTCTATGAGCGAGATCATCTCCGGGATGTGCTCTGTGGCGCGCGGCTCGACGTCGGGCAGGCCGACATCCAGCATCTGCAAGCGCTCGTGGAAGGAGTCGGTGTAGCGGCCCACGACCTCCTGCCAGGACACGTCTTCCTCGTTGGCTTTATTGATGATCTTGTCGTCCACATCCGTGATGTTCTGGACAAACCGCACTTCGTAACCGCGGCTCTTCAAGTATCGGACCACCACGTCCCAGAACAGGGGCGCCCGCGCGTTGCCGATGTGGATGTGGTCGTAGACGGTGGGCCCGCAGACGTAGAGACCGATCTTGCCTTCGGCTCCGACCTCGATCCGCTCGCCGCTCAGGGTGTCCCGCACGTTGATGCTCATGTGCTCAGTCTAGCCTCTCTCGCCCGCTCTATCCTCTCCCTCGCCTCCTCGGGCCCGAGGACCACGAACAACCGCGCCATCTCCGGTCCCCTGTTCCGGCCCGTGAGCGCGAGCCGCAGGGGATGGAGCAGATCGCGCGTCTTGATCCCACGCTCCTTCGCCCACGCCCGCAACTCGCCTACGAGATCCTGCGCCTCCTCCAGACTATCCAGTCGGCGACCTTCGATAGCTTCGGCCGCGTGGTCGAAGACCTCGTCGCTCGACTCCGGCAGCTCCCCGACGAACGACTCCGCGTCTACCGGCTCCAGAAGCTCCCGCAGCAGGCGCGGCGCGTCGGAGAGCAGCCGCATGTCCTCGCGGATAGCCCCCACCGCCTGTAACTCTCGGCCCTGTGGCAGCGGTTCTTCGAGGAAGGGCTCCAGTCGCCGGCGCAGCTCGATTTCGGTGAGGCGCCGGACGTGTCGGGCGTTGAGGGAGATGAGGCGTTCGGCATCGAAGGCGGCCGGGCTCGCGCCGAGGCGGGACGGGTCCCACCCCGCGGTGAGCTCCCCGAGGTCTGCGAACTCCTCCCGGCCCTTGGGGTGCGTCCAGCCGAGGAGCGCCAGGTAGTTCACGAGCGCTTCCGGCAGGTACCCATCTCTCCGGTACTCATCGACGCTCGCGTCGCCGTGGCGTTTGGAGAGCTTCTTGCCGTCCGGGCCGAGGATCAGGCCGAGGTGGAGGAAGTCTGGCTCCGCGAAGCCGAGCGCCCGGTACAGGAGCGCCTGACGGGCGGTGTTCGAGAGGTGCTCCTCGCCCCGGACGACGTGGGAGATACCCATCTCGTGGTCGTCAACGACGGCGGCGAAGTTGAATGAAGGGGTGCCGTCTGACTTGATGAGGACGAAGTCTTTGACGTCCCCGAAGGGGACGTTACCCCGCAGGTCGTCTCTGAACTTCCCGTCCCTCTCCGGCGGGCTGAAGTAGAGCGCCCTTCGACCCTCCTCGTCCTCGTCCTCGTAGGTCAGGCCCTCTTCCGAGAGGCGCGCGGCAGCGGCCTCGTAGAGCGCCCCTCGCTCGCTCTGGTGGTAAGGGCCCTCGTCGAATGAGATGCCGAGCCAGTCGAGGTTGTCCAGCAGATCCTGCTCGAACTCCGGTCTGCTGCGCGCCCTGTCGGTGTCCTCGACGCGTAGGATGAGATCCCCTTCGTAATACCTAGCGAGGAGGAGGTTGAAGAGCGCGGTGCGGGCGCCGCCGAGGTGGAGACGTCCGGTCGGGCTCGGGGCAAAGCGTGTCCTGACCCCGCTCACCGGCCTAGCTTTCCTCCAGGAGGCACACGGCCTGGGCCGCGATCCCCTCACCCCTGCCCGCGAAGCCGAGCCCCTCGGTCGTCGTGCCGCGCACGGCGACCCGCGCGGGTTCCACGCCGAGGGCGGCGGCAAGGTTCGCCCTCATAGCGTCCCTGTGGTCCCGGATCTTGGGCCGCTCGCAGATCACGACCGCGTCCACGTTGGCGACGGTCCAGGACTCACCGACGAGCGCCCGGACCTCGCGCAAAAGCTCGATGGAATCTGCGTCCCTGTAGCGTTCGTCCGAGTCCGGGAAGTAGTGGCCGATATCCTCGAGCCCGGCCGCCCCGAGCAGGGCGTCGGTCACGGCGTGCGCCAGGACGTCGGCGTCGGAGTGGCCGACCAGGCCGCTGGGGGACGGTATCTCGACTCCACCAAGGACGAGCCTGCGGCCCTCGTCCTGCCCGGCGAAGGCGTGGGCGTCTACGCCTAGACCGACCCTGTAGCTCAGCCGCGGACCCCGCGACGCTCGTGGTTGTGGGCGATCCCTCGCGCGGCCAGGATGGCCTCGGCCAGGACGAGATCGTCCGGGGAGGTCAGCTTGATGTTCGTCCTCTCCCCCGCCACGACGGCGACACGTCCGCCGTCTTCTTCGACCAGGGAGGCGTCGTCTGTGGCGGCGCGCAGGCGCTCGGTGGGTGCGGCGTAAACCCTGCGCAGCACGTCGAGCCTGAAGGCCTGCGGCGTCTGCACGGCCCGGAGCTTCGCGCGATCCAGCGTCGCGGAGACCGAACCGTTCTCCGCCACCTTTATGGTGTCCGAGACCGGGACCGCGGGCACCACGCCGTCCACGTCGCCGCTCGCCGCGGCGACGATACGTCCAACGAGCTCTGCCGTGACGAGGCAGCGGGATCCGTCGTGGATCAGGACCACCGTTCGGGGGTCTTCGTCGCACAGATGCAGGCCGCTGCGCGTGGAGAGTGAGCGGGCTTCCCCCGGCGCGGCGCAGCCGGCGAACTTGTCGATGCCAGCCCGGTACACGAGATCCTTGACGCGTTCGTGGTCGCCGACGACGTAGATCTTGCCGACCGCCGGGCAGTCCTCGAACGCCTTGAGGGTGTAGTAGAGGGCTGGCCTGCCGCGCAGGTCTATGAACTGCTTGGACCGGCCCATCCTGCTGCCGGTCCCGCCGGCGAGCACGAGCGCGATGGCCGAGCCGTAGGCGGGGGCCGAGATTGCTAGGCCTTTCCGTCGCCGCGCAGGGCGTCGTTCACGAGCTCCTCGGCTTCGACGACCTCGAGGCCCCGGCCCATCGCCACCTCGGAGATCAGGATCCGCCGCGCCTTGGCGAGCAGGTTGCGCTCGCCGGTGGAGAGCCCGCGGTCTCCGCCGTAGGCGCTCAGGTCGCGCACCACCTCGGCGACGCTGGAGATCTCGCCGTTCCGGATCTTCTCCTGGTTGTGCTTGAGGCGGTGGTTCCAGTGGGCCGGCATCTCCTCGGGGCCGCCGCCGAGCAACTCCAGCGCCCCGGCGACCTCCTCCTCTCCGGCGCAAGACCTGAGACCGGATACCCCCTCGGACGGGATGTTGAGCGTCAGCCCCCCGTCGGGGACGTAGACGATGTAGTAGCGGCGCTCCTCGCCCAGGATCGTTTTCTCCTCGATCCCAGAGACGTACCCGGCGCCGTGGTTGGGATAGACCACGAGGTCCCCCGCAGCGAAGGTCTTGGTCGGGATCTTATTCTCCGGCGTCGCGCTGCCGTTGCCGTCGGCCATCTCAGACCACCCCGCCGGAGGTCTCGAGTTTCCGCTGGCGCTCCAGCACGCGCTGGATGGCTCGGGCGCGGGCCTGACCAACCCCCTCCACCTCGTCCAGCTCCTGCTCGGAGGCGTCGAGTAGCCCCTCCAGCGAGCCGAACTCGTCGATCAGGTTCTGGGCCACCTTGCGCGGCAACCGCGGCACCCCCACGAGCTGCCGGTAGCCCCGCGGCTTGAGGAAGAAATCCTCCGTCTGGCTCACGGAGCCGTAGCCCAGGAGCTCCGTGATCTCGGCCGCGTCGTAGAGCTGCTCGTATGAGAGCGCCTTGAGGTGCTTTCTCAGCTGCCGGCAGTCCACGTCTTCCTCTGCGTAATCCCTGAGCAGGGCGTCGTACTGCTCGGGGATGCCGTGGAAAGCCTGCTCGAGCTGCAGCGCCACCAGCCGGCCCTCGCTGCCAAGCTCCCTCACGTAGGCCTGTATCTCCCCAGCGATCCTCACCGAGTACTCGAAGGTGCTTATGGCGTTGACCACCTCGCGCAACGTGACCGCCCCATCGTACTCGTGCAGGGTGAGAGCCCTCGCCTCCTCGCGCAGCCGCCGCGTGAACTTCTCCAGCGTGGCGATAGCCGAGTTGGCCTTGGAGAGGACGACCCCTATCTCCTCGAGGACGTGCGGGCCGTAAGGACCGCGGTACAGGCTAACGACCATCCGGCGCTCGGAGACCGAGATGACCAAGTCCCCCGTTTGCTGGGCGGTCCGGTGCGCGGCGAGGTGCCGCATCCCGGTCTCGTCCGAATCCAGGGCCGGGTCCGGGTTGAGCTGCACGTTGGCGTAGTGGATGGTCAGGAGGTCGGGCGAGACCACGATCGCGCCGTCCATCTTGGCCAGCTCATACAGGCGCATCGGGGCGAACTCCAACTCCACCTTCATCCCGCCCGAGATAAGGCCTAGCCGCTCGAGCTTCTCGGGTAGGGACACCACGATGAGCGCCCCGTTGTGGGCCCTCATGACGTTCTCGATGGCGTCCCGCAACTCCGTCCCGGGGGCCACGACGGCCAGGGCGTCGGCGAGCGGCTCGGGCAGGTGTCGCCGCCCGGGACTCACAGGAGCGCCACCGCCACAGCCTCTTCCAGCGTCCTCACCTCGACCACGCTTGCCCTTCCGTTTGCCGAACCGACTTTTCGTGCGTTCGCGGATGAATCGTGCGAACCATCGGGCTTTATTATACGCCCGAAGCCGAGTTTGATCAGTTCGGCGCTCCTCCTCGGCGCCCCCGAGACGAAACGCACGTCCCCGGTGAGCCCGACCTCGCCGTAGCAGGCTGTCCCCTTCCCGACCGGCCTGTCCCGCAACGCGGACGCGATCGCGAGCGCCACCCCTAGGTCCGCGGCCGGCTCCTCGACCCGTACCCCGCCCGTCACGTTGACGTAGACGTCGTGGTCTCCAAGAGAGAGCCCGGCCCGACGGCTCAGCACCGCGCACAGCATGTTCACCCGTCCGACGTCCACCCCGTTCGCGACCCGCCGCGGGACCGCGAGCGGGCTCGGAACCACGAGGCTCTCTATCTCGACGAGCATGGGCCGCGTCCCCTCGAGCAGGCACACCGTGACCACGCCTGGCGGTATCTCTTCTTCCCTCTTGGAGAGGAAGAACGCGGACGGATCCGCGACCTCGACCATTCCCGCGCCGGACATCTCGAAGACGCCGACCTCGTTGGTCGATCCGAATCGATTCTTCAGCGCGCGCAGGATCCTGAAGTTCTGGAAGCGGTCGCCCTCGAACTGCAGCACGGTGTCGACCATGTGCTCCAGGACGCGCGGCCCCGCGATGGAGCCCTCCTTGGTGACGTGTCCGACGAGGATCACGGCTATGCCCTCGCTCTTGGCCAGGCGCATCAGGCGCGCCGCCGACTCGCGCACCTGCCCGACGCCGCCGGGGGCCCCCGAGAGCTCAGGCGAGTAGAGCGTTTGGATCGAGTCCACAACCACCAGCGTCGGCCGCTCCTGAAGGATTGTCGCCTCGATCACGTCCACGTCCGTCTCCGAGAGCACCCTGAACCCGGCCCCCTCGATTCCGAGGCGCCTGGCGTTGAGCGCCACCTGACGCGGCGACTCCTCGCCGGAGACCATGAGGCAGCCCTCGCCCAGGTGACCCATGACCTGCAGGAGCAACGTGCTCTTGCCGACCCCTGGCTCCCCGCCGACGAGCACCATCGAGCCAGGCACGATCCCGCCCCCGAGCACCCGGTTCAGCTCCCCGACGCCGGCGTCCATCCGGTTCCCGCCCTCGGTCGCCCTTACCTCCTGCAGCGAGAACGTCCTGCCGCCCACGCCCTTCTTCTGCCGCGTGGCCCGCTCCGCGAACCCGACGACCTTCTTGCTCTCCCGAGCCTCCTCCACGAATGTGCTCCACTCCCCGCAGTCCGGGCAGCGCCCGAGCCACTTCGGCTCCTCGTGGCCGCAGTTGGAGCAGACGTGAAGCGTTTTGGTAGCCATGGGTCAATTGTACGGGATAAACCGGCGGCCGAACCCACGGACTCCCCGCCGAACCGCCCCTGCGGACGGCACCCTCAGGCGTCGATCAGGTCAGGCGCGGGAACTATGGTTGCCTTGACGCTGCGCATCTCGAGGGCGCTCTCGATCGCCTCGCCGATACCCTCCTCGGTGAACGCGAATCGGGTCTGCATCTCCGACCAGGGGTAGCGGTCGCGCGCGCGGTCGAGCATCGCTATCCCGAGGGGGATGTCGTTCGCGGTGAACCCCCAGCTCCCAAGCACGTTCAGGTCCTTCGTGCAGATCCTGTGCCAGTTCGTCTCGATCGCGCCGGCGTCCGTGAACTGGCCCATCTCGACGTAGGTCCCTCCGTCGCGCAGCATCTCGATCCCCTCGGGACCGGCCGACGGGTGGCCGGAGCAGTCCATAACCAGGTCGGCTCCGAACCGCCCGCTCAACCCGCGCACGGCCTCGATCCGCGCCTCCGGCGTCTCGTGGTCCTCGAGCGAGACGGTGGCCTCGGCGCCGAAGCGCCGGCAAAGCGCGAGGCGAGGTTCCTCGGGGGCCCCCACGACGATGACGCGCCCGGCCCCCATCTCCTGGGCGGCGGCAACGGCCAGAACGCCGATCGGCCCCGAGCCCTGGATTACCACGGTGTCGCCCGCGCGAAAGCCGCCGGCGCGCTGGGCGCGGCCGAAGGCGCGTACGCAGGAGGTGAGCGGCTCGGAGAGCGAAGCGAGCGCGAGCGGCATGTCGTCCGGCAGCTTGTAGATCTTCGTCCCGGGTAGCTCGTCCAGGTCGACGTAGACCATTTCGGCCCACCCGCCCCAGAGATGCGGCGGCTTCTCGAAGCCGAGGTACCGGCCGTAGTACACGGGGGTCAGGCACTTGTTGGCCGTCTCGGGGTAATGCACGCAGTAGTAGCAGCTCCCGCACGGCATGAGCGGCGGCAGCATGACCTTGGATCCCACCTCGAGCGGCTGGCTCATGAAGTCCTCGGTAAGGTCCTCCCCGATCTCCACCACGACCCCGGCCAGCTCGTGGCCGAGCGTGAACGGCCAGGGGAGCGGACGGGGCCAGTGTCCCTTGAGGATGTGGAGGTCGGTGCCGCAGACCCCGCAGGCCGCTATTCGGATGAGCGCAGCCCTGGGCGGCACCTCGGGCTTCGCAACCTCGCGCATCACGGGCGGCTCGCCGGGGCCGTCGAAGGTGGCGACTCGTACGTTCGGCATGGGTCCTCCTAAGAAAGTTAGGACGATTCCCCGGTCCTGACACGTGGCGACCGGGGAATCGACGCATGTGGGGCTAGCCAACTACCTCCGCGAGCCGGTCCACCTAGTCCAGCTCGGGGACCGTGGGCCAGCAGATCACCTCGTCCGCGCCGACCTCCTCCAGGCCCCGGATGAGGCCCCGCGCGGCCTCCGGGGTCGATGGGATGGAACGCGCCATGTCGTCGGCGGCCGGCCCGAAGGAGCTGTAGTAGTCGCGCAGGTAGTCGCCGCCCCGCTCCGCGTTCGGGCCGAGGGCGTAGTAGAAGCACGTGATGAGCCGCCGCTCGCCCTCACGTCCCTCGGCCCTCCAGGACTCCTCAACGAGGTCGTACATCTGGCGCACCTGTTGCGGGTCGGGCACGCCCCCGCTGATGAAGCCGTCCGCGTAGCGGCCAACCCTCTGCATCGCTTTGGGCGAGTAGGCCCCGATCAGGATCTCCGGTCCGCCAGGCCTCGCGGGGGTCGGCCCCATCGGGCCGACCCCGTCGCCAACCGGCTCGCCGGACCAGACACGCTTCATGAGCTCGATCTGCTCCTCGAAGTTGCGAGCCCTGTCGCGGAAGGAGGCGGGGGCCGCCTGGAAATCGTCTTCCCTGATCCCGACGCCGAGCCCGAGGCTGAGGCGGCCTCCCGAAAGCGCGTCTATCGTGGCCGCCTGCTTCGCCAGCACGCCGGCCTGGCGCGTCGGCCCGATCAAGATAGTCGTCGTCAGGCGAACGCGCTGCGTTACCGCCGCCGAGGCGGCGACCGAGATCAGGGTCTCGTGGTTGGTGTAGACCAGGCGGTCGAGAAAGCCGAGGCTGGAGAAGGGGCCCGAGTCCGCTTGCCTGGCCCAATCCATCACCAGCTCGCCACTCGCTCCGGGAATCGTCGCCGGCGAGCCTATGCCGATGTCCATTTTGTCCCCCAAGGTCGAGCTACTTTTTTGATCCGGGCTATTGTCTCACGTCCCGTTAGCCTCGCTTACCTCCACCACGGGCGACGAACGCCTTGCTGGCCACGGCTTCCTGCGTCGGACACGTCGTGATGTAGCTGCTATCGCAGCCGCAGCATGCTTCCATACACGACAATGGCTCCCTGAGCAGGCACTTGGGATGGTAACTTCTTGGGGTCCGACGATTCGGCTATCGAACCACGCATTTTGACGCTCTGGATGGACGAGGAGTCGCAGGCGAGGTTCGACCGTCTGCGCCGGTCCTTTTTCCCAAAGACTCGCAACGTCATCCCCGCCCACCTCACGCTCTTCCACAAGCTGCCCGGGGATCGAGAAGCGAAGATCTCCGCCGATCTCAGTGAAGTTTGCGGGCGGCACCCTCCGATCTCGCTGAAGGCGACGGGCCTCCGCTTTCTCGGAAGCGGCGTGGCCTACGAGCTCGTCTCGCCCGAGCTGGAGGAGGTACGGGAGCGGTTGGCAGAGCGTTGGGAGCCCTGGCTCGGGGCGCAGGACCGCCAGCGCTTCAAACCGCACGTCACGGTCCAGAACAAGGTGCCGGCCGAGAAGGCGCGAGCCCTCTACGAACGATTGAGCGCTTCGTTCTTGCCCTTCGAGGTCGGGGCGGAAGGTCTCCTGCTGTGGAGATACCTGGGAGGTCCCTGGGAGCCGGTCGGGGAACACCGTTTCGGGCGGTGATTCCGCGTTGGGGCAAGCAAAAGGCCGGGGCACAAGCCCCGGCCCTCGCGTTGTTTATTGCGTTTTCCCTTACTCGGACTCGACCTTGACGACTTCCTTGGGCTGGGTGACCTTGATGTTGACTATGGTCTCGCCCTCGGCTATCTCCTCGTAGGGGGTCTCGTTGGGCTCGATGATCACCTTGGAGCCGTTGGGGATCTCGCCCTTCAGGATCATCTCGCTCATCGGGTCCTCGATCATACGCTGCAAGACGCGCTTGAGCGGCCTGGCGCCGAACGCCGGGTCGTATCCCGCGTCCGAGAGCTTGTCGAGGGCCTCGTTGGTGAACTCCATGCTGACCTCGCGCTCGGCCATCTGCTGCCTGAGGCGCTTGATCTGGATCTCGATGATCTCGCGCATGTCCTCGCGCTCGAGCTTGTGGAAGACGATTATCTCGTCGATCCTGTTGAGCAGCTCGGGGCGGAAGATCTTCCTGAGCTCGCTCGTGACCCTGCCCTTCATCTCCTTGTAGGAGAGACCTTCCTCGCCCCCGCCGAAGCCGAGCGACTTGGTCTTGTTGATGGTCTGGGCCCCGACGTTGGAGGTCATGATGAGCACCACGTTCTTGAAATCCACGGTGCGACCCTGCGCGTCGGTGAGCTGCCCATCCTCGAGGATCTGCAGCAGTATGTTGAAGACGTCCGGGTGGGCCTTCTCGATCTCGTCGAAGAGGACCACGCTGTACGGGCGGCGCCTGACCTGCTCGGTGAGCTGGCCGCCCTCGTCGTAGCCGACGTAGCCGGGCGGGCTACCGACCAGCCGCGAGACGGTGTGTCGCTCCATGTACTCGGACATGTCGAGCCGGATCATGGCGTCCTGGTTGCCGAAGAGGTACTCGGCGAGGGTACGGGCGAGCTCGGTCTTGCCCACGCCCGTGGGCCCCAGGAAGACGAACGACCCGGAAGGCCTGTTCGGGTCCTTGATGCCGGCGAAGGTCCGCCTGATGGAGCGGGAGACGGCCTTTATGGCCTCCTCCTGCCCGACGACGCGCCCGTGCAGCGAGTCCTCCATCTGCAGGAGCCTGGCGGACTCCTCCTCGGTCATCTTCTTGACCGGGATGCCGGTCCACATCGAGACGATCTCGGCTATCTCGTTCTCGCCGATGGAGACGCGGTGCTCCTCGTCGCCCTCGCGCCAGGACTTCTCGAGCTCCCGGCGCTGCACGGTCAACTTCTTCTCGTTGTCCCGCAGGCGCGCGGCACGCTCGAACTCCTGGCCGTCGATGGCGGCCTCTTTCTCGGCCCTGACCTGCGAGATCTCCTCGTCCAGCTCCTTGTAGTAGGGCGGCGAGGACATGGTCTTGATCCGCATCTTGGACGCGGCCTCGTCGACGAGGTCTATGGCCTTGTCAGGCAGGAAGCGGTCCGCGATGTAGCGGTCGCCGAGCTGCGAGGCGGCCTTGAGCGCCTCGTCGGTTATCTCGATCTTGTGGTGCTCCTCGTACTTCTCCCGAAGCCCCTTGAGTATGAGCTCGGTCTCCTCGACGGAGGGCTCGCCTACCTGGATGGTCTGGAAGCGGCGCTCCAGGGCCTTGTCCTTCTCGACGTACTTGCGGTATTCGTCGATGGTGGTCGCGCCGATGACCTGGATCTCACCGCGCGCCAGCGCCGGCTTCAGGATGGAGGCCGCGTCGATGGCGCCCTCGGCGGCGCCCGCCCCGACGAGGTTGTGGATCTCGTCTATGAACAGGATGATGTCGCCGTGGTCGGTGATCTCTTTCATGATCTTCTTGAGGCGCTCCTCGAACTCGCCGCGGTACTTGGAGCCAGCGACCAGCGCCCCGAGGTCGAGCGTGTAGACCTCTTTGTCTCCGAGGATCTCCGGCACGCGGCCGTCGGCGATCTCTTCGGCCAGCCCCTCGACGATGGCGGTCTTGCCGACGCCCGGCTCGCCGATGATAACGGGGTTGTTCTTGGTGCGCCGGACCAGGATCTGCATGATCCTGGCTATCTCCTGGCTCCTCCCGATTACCGGGTCGAGCTTGTCCTCCTCGGCGTAGGCCGTGAGGTTGCGCCCGTACTGGTCGAGCTGCCTGGTCTTCGGCCGCTTCGCCTCGACGCCGCGCCCGCCTGCCTCGCCACCGCCGCCCCGGCTCCTGCTCCGCCCGCCGCCGAGCATCCGCACGACCTCGCGGCGGACCTTGTCCGGGTCGACGTCCAGGTTGCTCAAGACCCGGGCCGCGACGCCTTCGCTCTCCCTGACGAGCCCGAGCAGGATGTGCTCGGTGCCGATGTAGTTGTGGCCGAGCTGCAGGGCTTCGCGCAGCGCGAGCTCGAGGACCTTTTTGGAGCGCGGGGTGAAAGGCGCCTGGGCTCCGGTGCCCTCTTCGCCGTAGCCCACGATCGACTCGACCTGCTCACGCACCTCGTCCAGGGTGACGTTGAGCGACGCGAGCGCGCGGGCGGCGACCCCTTCGTCCTCGCGCAGGAGGCCTAGGAGGAGGTGCTCGGTGCCGATGTAGTTGTGGTTGAAGTGCCTGGCCTCTTCTTGGGCCAGGACCACGACCTTTC
This sequence comes from uncultured Rubrobacteraceae bacterium, assembly GCA_963800975.1. Classification (GTDB taxonomy): domain Bacteria; phylum Actinomycetota; class Rubrobacteria; order Rubrobacterales; family Rubrobacteraceae; genus JALYGY01. Next base: position 478,900 of record CAWDDB010000014.1, read on the forward strand.
GGGCCCGTTCCGTGAACCGTTCGAACATTAGCGGGATCCTCCTCCAAATCGAGGGTCCTTAACGGCTTCGGGTGCAGTGTCCATCTGGGGGTGTATACGACTCTCAAATACTGGCGGATTATTGATCTGATACATCTGCCGAAAATCTGCCTTTCGAAATAATGTGCCTCTCGTGCCTCTCGTGCCGCGCCGCCTGACCTAAAGTATACAGGGCTTTCAACCGCATTTACGGATCTTTCGACGCTTTACGCTGTGAGCGCTATCCGTTGTGTGACCACGGGTCCGACCACCCCCCGTAGCGCTTTTGGTGGAGCTTACCGCTCCCGCCACGCAACGTTGGTGTCACGCATCACACGAGCAGCCTCTCGCGCACGATCTCGGGGGGTAACCCGGCGATGAACGGACCGGCCTTGGGTCCGCTCTCTCTGCCTAGCAAGACCGTGTAGATGGCGGCGAAGGCCCTCTTGGGTTTCGGCCCCAGATCGACGGCCGTGGAGTACAGGAGATCCTGCACCTCTTCGCCTTCCATCTCAGGACCCAGCTTCTGCGCGACCGCGGCCAGATACCGGCGCTGCTCGTCGTCCAGACCTCTAGCCGCTTCCGCCGCTTCGGCGTCGGAGAGCAGGCGCAGGCGCATGGACTCCGGCGCCCACTCCTCCGCCCAGGTGCGGGCGTAGGCGAGGTCGCGGGACAGCCCTTCCCTGTCCCGCGCGGCCTCCTGATACCCACCGCGGCGGAGCATCCCGGCGGCGGCGTCAACGTTCCCTCCCACGGTCTGGGCGACGGTGACGAGGTGGGTGAAGGGAACGAAAGGCTCCCCGGTACTGGCCCTGTACTCGTCCATGAAGCGGGGGAAGCCATCCTCCAGGTCGATCTCCAGGGCGCGGGAAGGGTCGCGGCCGAGCATCATCTGCCTCAGGGCGTCTGGCGGCATGATCCTCAGCAGGTCCTTCGGGAGCAGAACTATCCCTTTCGAGGAGCTCATGGGGCCCTTGCCCTTTACGGAGATCCACTCGTACTCGTAGCGGCCCGGCACGCGATAGTTGAAGACCTCGCGGACCATGCGGTCTGCGGTATCGGTCGAGCTGCCGCGGCTCGTGTGATCCTTGCCGAACGGCTCGAAGGTGACGCCCAGCGCCTTCCACCGGGCGGCGAGCTCCACCCTCCAGCCGAGCTTGCCCTCGCCGTTCGAGTAATCCGCGGCCTGCTCGAAACCGTCATCGTCCTCGAAGACGACCTTGCGCTCCGCCGGCACGTGCTCCAGGATCCTGTGCCCGACCAGCCTCCCCGATGCGTCTCGTGGCAGATACGGCGACCAGTGCTCGGGCATCTCGCGCCCGCTGACCTCGCCCAGGATCCCGCGCAGCTCTTCGGTGCTTTCGAGCGCCTCGCTCGTGACGTCCGCGTAGACGCCCCCCTCGTAGAGCTCGTGCGAGCGCAAGACCTCGACGTCCATCTCCATCCCGCGCAACGCCTCCTCGAAGGGCGCGAGAAAGTGCTCGGCGTAGGAGACGTGGCAGCCCTCCGGATCGGGCACCCGCGAGAGGCTGTGCCCCATGTACTCCTCAAAGCTCTCGGGGACACCCGGCGCTATCTTTCGCAAGGGGTCGATGGTGTCCGCGTGGAAGACGAAGCGCGCCTCTTCTCCTCGCGCCCGAAGCGCGGTCGCCACCGCCTCGCCCACGAGCACCTCGCGCAAGTTGTGGATGGGACCGGAGGGGCTGATGCCGGTGATCACCACGTGCGGTCCGGGGCCCAGACCTTCTGCGAACTTGTCGGCCCAGCCGGGTACGGGAAGTCGGCTCAACCTTTGCTCCACCTGGTTATAGGGCTAGCCATGAAGTTCAGGGAGAGACGAGCCGTCAGTAACCGTTAGCTCGCGACCTCGACGTTGACGATCTCGTACTCCGTCGCGCCGCGGGGCGTCGAGACGGTCACCTTCTCCCCCACCTTGCGCTTGAGGACGGCGCGGCCAACGGGCGAGGCATGCGAAAGCTTGCCGTTGGTCGGATCGGACTCGTTGGCGCCCACGATCTGGAAGGTCCGGTCGTTGCCCTTCTTGCCGCCAACCACCCTGAGGGTCACGCTGGTGCCGAGGTCGACGGCGTCGGCGTCGGCGTTCGAGGGATCGACCACCTTGGCGTTGCGGATGCGGCGTTGTATCTCGCCGATCCTGCGCTCCAGGAGGCCTTGCTCGGTCTTGGCATCGTCGTACTCGGAGTTCTCGGAGATGTCCCCGAACTCCCTGGCCTGACGGATGCGGTCCGCGATCTCCTTGCGACGCACCTCAGTCAGGTATGAGAGCTCTTGCTGGAGCTTCTCGAGGCCTTGGGGCGTAACGAGTTCCTGGTTTCTGTCGGTCATAAGCGGCGAGATTATACGGGCGAGTGCGTAGGCTGTCAACGGTTGCGCGCAGCCGTTGACAGCCTACGGCACGCTCCGCCCTTCGGGCTAAGCTTGTCAGCACGCTTAGGGCCTGCTTCGCAGACCGTCGCTCTCAGAACGCTTCGTCCAGCTTCGGCTGGCCTCGCTTGTCAGTAAAGGGCTTCGGTCTGAGCCAAAAAGCTGACGAGCCGCCCCCTGGAGGCGAAGCCGAGGGGACGGCGTGCGCGCTGGCGCTAGTCAGCGTTCATGAAGTAGAGGATGCGCAAGCCTTTCAGGGTGAGGTCAGGGTCGAAGGTCTCTATCTCGCTGCAGTGGCGCACTATGACGTCCGCGGGGCCGCCGGTGGCGATGACGTGAACGCCTGGCTCGCCGAGCTCTTCGCGCGAGCGCCGCACAAGCGCGTCCACGGCGCCGGCGTACCCGTAGAGGAACCCGGCGCGGATCGAGTCGGGGGTATTGGTTCCTATGGCGTTTGGGGCTTTCTCTTCGAGGTCGACGCTCGGGAGCTTGGCCGTGCGGGCGACCAGGGCGTCAAGGGCAACGTAGAGGCCGGTCATGATCGCGCCTCCCAGGTAGTTTGCCTCGCCGTCGACGGCCTCGACCGTCGTCGCGGTCCCGATGTCCACGATGATCGCCGGGAACCCGTAGTAGTGGCCCGCGGCCACGGAGTTGACGATCCTGTCCGCCCCGACCGCTTTGGGGTCGTCGTAACGGTTCTTGAGCCCGGTCTGCATCGACGCGTCTACCACGTAGAACGGAACCTCGAGCACATCCCGAGCGAGGTTGCGGTACGAGCGGGTCAGCCCGGGGACGACGCTGGAGACGATCATCGCGCTCACCCCCTGCAGCCGCAAGCCTCTCAGGTCCAGGAGCCCGGCGCACACGACCGCGAGCTCGTCCGAGGTGCGCTGTGCCTCAGTGGCCACGCGCCACCGACCACGCGCCTCGTCGCCCTCGAAGAGACCGAGGACCGTCTGCGTGTTCCCGACGTCAACCGCCATCAACAAAGCGTCCCTACCTCCCCGAAATGTCTGACCCCGCCAAGATCCGACCCAGCCAGCAGGTCCTCGACCCGACCGCGCATGGGTATCCGTAGGTTCCGGTCGATGTCGGCGAGACCCAGCAGGTTGAATGCCCGCATGATCCCACGGTGCGGGACCTCGATCGCTGGCTCGTCTATGACCTCCTCGCCGAAGAGGAGCACGTCTATGTCAAGCGTCCGCGGCGCCTTCTCGCCGGCTGGGTCGCGCTCGCGCCCCAGGGCGCTCTCCACGCCCTGGCAGTAGCGGAGGAGCTCGATCGAGGGCAGGCCGCACCGGAGCTCCGCGACGCAGTTCAGGTAGTCGGGCTGGCTCTCACGCACCTCGACCGGCTCCGTCTCGTAGACCCTGGAGGTCCCGATCAGGGATATCGACGGACCCCTCCCCAGGGCCTCGAGGGCCGATTGCAGGTACGCGAGCCTGTCCCCGAGATTACTCCCGAGGCTGAGGTAGACCCTGGTCACCGTCTGGCGGTCCCGGTGATCCGCATCCCCGACGAGCGGCCCGGGTCGGGAGACCGGGGCACGGTGACGGCGATCGAGATCTCCTCAACCTGCGGGAACTCCTCCAGGACGGAATCCCCTGCCCGAACGAGCCCGGCTTCCAGGACCACGAATTCCTCTCCCTGCAAGGCCCCGGCGACGCGCTCGCGCACGTCGCCGGGGTCCATGGTGCCGAGCAGCACGTCCGCGTCTATCTGCACCGTGTAGGTGTAGTTCAACTCTACGGTTACGGTATGCGGTATCTGAGGCACGACCGTCTCTCCGAGCGCCCCGTAGCGCACCTCCACATCGAACGCCTGCACCTCGCCTTGGAAAAGGACCCTGCGCTCCGCGGAAATTGCTGGACCGCCGTCCCGACCCGTGCCGGTCAGGCTCGCGCCGCGGGAAGCCTCGCTGGCGAGCAAGAAGATCACCTGCTCCCGCACCTCCTCCGCCCGGACGCCGAGGTTCGAGAGAACCTGGCTGGCCCCGCCCTCCCCCTCCTCGACGACCCCGAGCAGGATGTGCTCGGTGCCGATGTGGTCGTGACCAAGCCGCAACGACTCGCGGAGCCCGAGTTCCAGGGCCTTCTTGGAGCGTGGCGTGAACGGCGCCTCGTCGACGCCGTAATCCTCGCCTCGACCCACGATCGACACCACCTGCTCGCGCGCCCGGCTGGGGGTAACGTCGAGCGACGCGAGCGCGTGGGCCGCGATCCCGTCCTCCTCGCGCAGGAGGCCAATGAGGAGGTGCTCGGTACCGATGTAGGCGTGGCCGAGGCTCGCGGCCTCTTCCTGGGCGTGGACCACGGCTCCTCGGGCCCGGCCGGTAAACCTCTCGAACATTCGAAGGAGCCTCCTGTAGCAAGCCGCCAGGCGCAGTTTAGCGTCTCCTCGGGCTCCTAACGAGCCGCAGAACGGAGGACGGCCCGCGCGACGGCAAGCGCCTCCCGATTTGCCAGCACGTCATGCACCCTGAAAAAGGTCGCCCCGCGTTCGAGGGCGATCACGTTCGCCGCCACGCTACCGGAGACGCGTTCCCTGGCCTCCTCGACGCCGGTGATCCCGCCGAGAAAGCGCTTGCGCGACAGGCCGACGAGCACCGGGAATCCGAGCTCGACTATCTCGTCGAGGTTATCCAGGAGCCTCAGGTTGTGCTCCGAAGTCTTGCCGAACCCGATGCCGGGGTCCAGGATGATGTTCTCCTCCTCTACCCCGGCCGCGACGGCGTGCTCGGCCCGCGCGGCGAGGAACTCGAGCACTTCGCGCACCACGTCCGCGTAGTGGGGGTCCCGTTGCATTGTCTTCGGCTCGCCCAGCATGTGCATCAGGATCACGGGGCAACGCGCGTCGGCGACGACCTCCGTCATGCGGGGGTCCCCGCGCAGCGCGGTGACGTCGTTGACTATGCGGGCCCCGGCCTCGAGGGCGGCCCCGGCGGTCGCGGCGCGGTAGGTGTCTATCGAGACGACGGTGTCGGGACGCTCGGCCAGGATCCTCCGTATCACGGGGACGACCCTGCGCTCCTCTGCCTCTTGCGTGACGGGGTTCGAGCCGGGGCGGGTGGACTCGCCGCCGACGTCGATCGCCTGCGCCCCCTCCTCGAGCATCGCCGCGGCATGGGCGGCGGCACTCGCCGGGTCGAAGAAGTCGCCGCCGTCCGAGAAAGAGTCGGGGGTGACGTTCAAGATACCAACGATAACGGGGTCGGGGCCGAGAGTACGGTCCCCGACCCCGATCGTGTTGCGGGGTTCTGCTTTGCCGCGCACCTACTCCCGGCTGCCGTCCCGTTCCACGCTGTCCCCGTGGCCGTTGCGGGATGGGCCGCTGGCGTGGATCTCGTCAACGGCGTACTCCTCGATCAGGCGCAGCAGGTGCTTCGCGTCCACGGTCTCGACCTCTATAAGCTCCTTGGAGAGCTTGTCGAGCAGGACCCGGTTGCGGACGAGCAGGTCCTCGGCGTTATCGTAGGACTCGTCCACGATGCGCCGGATCTCCTTGTCTATCTGGAAGGCGATCTCGTCGGAGTAGTCGGGCTGGTTGTTGAAGTCGCGGCCCATGAAGACCTGGCCCTGCTGGTGCCCGAGCGCCATCGGACCGAGTTTCTCGCTCATGCCGAAGCGAGTGACCATCTGGCGCGCGGTCTGGGTGACGCGCTCCAGGTCGTTTGAGGCGCCTGTGGTGATCTCGTCGAAGACGACCCTCTCGGCAGCCCGCCCGCCGAGCATCATCGCGAGCTGGGCCATGAGCTGGCCGCGGCTCATCATGAAGCGGTCCTCGGTCGGCAAGCTCATCGTGACGCCGAGCGCCTGGCCGCGCGGGATGATCGAGATCTTGTGCACCGGGTCCGCCTCGGCCTGCAGCGCGCCGACGATGGCGTGCCCGGCCTCGTGGAAGGCGGTGATCTCCTTCTCCTTCTCCGAGATGAGGCGGGTCTTCCTCTCGGGACCGGCAATAACCCGGTCGACGGCCTCCTCCAATTCGATCATCTCGATCTGGTCCTTATCGTGGCGCGCCGCAAGCAAAGCGGCCTCGTTGACCAGGTTGGCCAGGTCGGCGCCGGTGAAGCCGGGGGTGCCGCGCGCGAGCGTGCCGACGTCGACGTCCGGACCCAACGGCTTGCCGCGCGTGTGGACCTTGAGGATCTTCTCGCGTCCCGGCAGGTCGGGCCTGTCCACCACTATCTGCCTGTCGAAACGCCCGGGACGAAGCAACGCCGGGTCGAGGATGTCGGGGCGGTTCGTCGCGGCCAGCATGATGATCCCGCTCTTCGAGTCGAAACCGTCCATCTCGACCAGGAGCTGGTTGAGAGTCTGCTCCCGCTCGTCGTGGCCGCCTCCGAGGCCGGCGCCGCGCTGCCTACCGACCGCGTCGATCTCGTCCATGAAGATTATGCAGGGACTGTTCTGCTTGGCCTGCTCGAAGAGGTCGCGCACACGGCTAGCGCCTACGCCGACGAACATCTCGACGAAGTCGGAGCCTGAGATCGAGAAGAACGGCACCCCGGCCTCTCCCGCGACCGCCCGCGCCAGCAGCGTCTTGCCCGTGCCAGGAGGACCTACCAGGAGGGCGCCCTTGGGGATGCGCGCGCCGAGCTTCTGGAACTTCTGCGGGGCCTCGAGGAACTCCTTGATCTCCGTAAGCTCCTGCACGGCCTCCTCGGCGCCTGCGACGTCCGAGAAAGTGACCTTGGGCTGATCCTTGGTCATCCTTCTCGCCCTGCTCTTGCCGAAGCTCATTACCCTGTTGCCGCCGCCCTGCATCGAGCTCATGAACAGGATAAAGAACAGGACGATGAGCAGGATGGGGGCGAGCGTCCCAATCAGGGTGAACCAGAAGCCGTTGTTCGGCGGGTCGACCTCGAAGGGGATGTTCGCGTCGTTGAGTTGCGCGGCCACGTCCGTGAGGCTCGTGAACGGGTACTCGAACTCCTTGGGCTCGCCGCCGCCCTCGGGCCTGTAGAGGCCCGTCACGGTCTGGTCTTCGTCCTTGACCGTGAGCCTGTTCGGGTCGTCTACGGGGAGGCCGGTCACGAAGGTCTTGTCCTCCACGGCCTGCCTGAACTCCAGGTTGTTGAACTCCTCGACGTCGGGGTTGCCTGCCGAGAGCACGCGGACCAGGATCACCGCGAACACCATCAGGATGATGAAGTAAAGCAACCCGCCGCTTCTCAAGATTCTGCCCAAAGCTGCCTTTGCCTTCCGTAAAATGACTCTAGGACACGACGATTATACTACCTGTACGCCGAACTAATGGGCGCCGGATCATGGAACGCCCGCGATCCCTCTCCCTCACTCCTCGAGCAAAACCGGTCGAGGCAGGACCGGGCGGAGAGTTAGGCACTGAGGAGCTGGGAAGAACAACACGACTCCCGAAGCGAACGGAGCGAGCGTCTCCATACTCCTGAACGCGCCGGGCATCGAAGTCATCGACGGGCCTCGCCATCAAGCTTTGGCGAAGACCTCGGGCTTGAGGATGCAGATGTCGGGGAGGTTGCGGTAGGCGCCCGCGAAGTCGAGACCGTACCCGACCACGAACTCGTCGGGCACCTCGAAGCCCAGGTACCTGACGTCGAGCTCGACCCGACGCCGCGAGGGCTTGCTAAGGAGCGCGCAGATCTCTAGCGAGGCGGGCTTGCGCGCCTGCAGGGAGCGCAGCAGGTAGGACAACGTGAGGCCCGTGTCTATGATGTCCTCGACGATCAGGACGTGCCTGCCGGTGATGTCCTCTTCTAGGTCCTTCAGGATGCGGACCACCCCGCTGCTAGAGGTGCCCGTGCCGTAGGAGCTTATGTCCATGAAGTCGATCTCGCACGGCAGGTCTATGTAGCGCATCAGGTCGCCGAGAACGATGACGGCGCCGCGCAGGACGCCTACGAGCAGCAGCCTCTCGCCCTCATAATCCCGCGTGATTATCTCCCCGAGCTCCTGCAGCTTCTCCTGTATCTCGGAGGAGGGTATGAGCACGTCTTTGACGTCCGGCATCAGACTGGTCATCTTCACGGGTTCCTGGCCACCTCCACCCTGAGCACTCTCTCCGTCGCTTCTCCCACCCCGAACCTCTCGCCCAGCTCGCCCAGGAAGACCCAGGCGACCTCCCCCTCCGGCCCGACCACCACGGGCGTCCGGCGCCGCGTATCTCTGGGCACCTTCCTGTCCATCATGGCCCTCAAAACCTTCTTGGCCCCCCCGAGACCCAACGGCCGGATGATATCCCCCTCCCGCGCCAGCCGCACCCGGTAGGGGCCCCTCGAGAGGTCCAGGTACGCTACCTCGGGCCGCGCCGCCTCCCGCGCGTCGAAGCGGGTAAGCTCCCGGGCCGCGATCCTCCACCCCGCGAAGTCCGTCTCGCCGGCCCCGAGCCCCACCTCTGCCGTGGTCGGCTCCTGAGCGGGATAGAGCGAGATGCCGACCCCTCCGCGCGCGGAGGCTATCACGCCGCCCGGCAGGTCCAGCATCCGGGTCCCCTCCGCCTGCGCGGCCAGCTGCAGGACCTTCTCCACAAGGGTCGAGCTTAGCGGGGGCGCGTCGGGGAGTACCGCGGAATAGGCGCCTCGTAGCGCGTAACGCCGCAGGGCCGGCGGCAGCCCCGAGAGCTTCCGCGAGTCCAGCACCACCTCTCCGCCCTCCTGCCGGACGACGCCAGCCGCAAGCGCCTCAAGCGTCCCCAGGTCCTCGCGGGCGAGGGCGGCCGCGCGGGCGAGGTTACGGGCGGCGCCAGGGTGGAGCTCTTCTAGCACCGGCATGACCTCGAGCCGAACCCGGTTGCGGGCGTACTTTCCGGTCAGGTTCGTGGGATCCGTGCGGTACGGCTGGCCCAGGTGCTCCAGGTAGCCCAGAACCTCTTCCCGGCTCCGCTCGATTAGCGGCCTTATCACACGCTCTCGCACGGGAGGGATGCCCGATAACCCCCGCAGCCCCGCGCCTCGCGAGAGGTTCATGATGACGGTCTCGGCCACGTCGTCGGCCGTGTGCCCGGTGGCGACGGTCCGCAACCCGAGCTCGCCGCAAACTTCGTCAGCGAGCCGGTATCTCTTGTCGCGCGCGCGATCTTGCATGCTGGACCCCTCCCCGAGCGAGAGCCGGCGCACCTCGCACCGGACACCCAGGTCTTCGCAAAGTCGCGCGACGAAGCCGGCATCCTCCTCGGACTCCTCCCCGCGCAAGCCATGGTCGACGTGCAGCACGGCGGGCTCACCACCCAGCTCGAGGATCGCGCGTAGGAGCGCCACGGAGTCGGGACCACCCGACACCATCGCCAGCGGACGGTCGAGATCCATCCCGTACCGCTCGGCCGTCGCCCGCACGGCTCCAACAAATCCTCCCGATCTCATGAGAACAGTTTAAAGTGCCTTCCGGCCGACGGAGGATCCTGCTGAGTGATTCGCAGGGTTTTCTCGCTCGGGAGTCGGGAGGTGGGGAGTACGTAAGAGGTAAACCCGACTCCCTGCTATTCGCCGCCAACGTGGAACTCGGGTGCGCCGAACAACGTCCAGAAGTAGTACGCCGCAACGGCGAACCCGATCACGAGGACGATCCCGCGCAGGATGCGGCGGTCCGTCCTGCCGGAGAGCATGCCCCGAGCACGCTGGGAACCAGGAGCAGCCACAACTGCGGGCGAGGTACTTCGGTCAACTACTCCTGGTACGCCAAACGGCCGTATGGTAGGCAGAGAGGATGGCGTACGCGCTGGTGGCGTCGGCGGCGACCGGACCCATGACCAGCGTTAGCAGCGGGAACGTCAACAAACCCCCGCCACAAAACAGGACGTAGGTCTCCAGACAATCCCTTTCGCCTCAATGCGGGACTGTATCGAACCCGGTAAGCCGAGGTATTGCCGTTGGGGATCTCCGGGTGCTGCGATCTACTCCCTTCTGCGCCGGACCAGCCCTACCCCGAGGACCAGGACCCCCGCCGCAAGCGAGACGGCGCCCACGTAAGCGAGGTAGATCGCGGCGTTTGGCTCGGTCGCCTGGGGCGAGAGTACCGAGAGGAAGAAGGCCGCGGGCAAGAGGATCGCAGCCGCGGGGATGGAGTGCCGCACCAGCGTCTTGAGGCCATCAGGGAGCGCAGCCTCATCCACGTAACGCAGCGTCACCAGGGACAGGACGAGTAAGACGCCAGCGTGGGCGTGACCGGCACGCCAGAGATCCTGCCTGTACTCGTTCTCGGCGTACGCAGGATCGCCAACGAGCAGCGAGAGGATGCTGGTGCCCCCGTAGGCCACCGCGGGCATCAGGATGAGCAACACTCCAGCTACCAGCCGGGACTGCGGGCTCAAGTTCCCCCTTCCTCACCTTCCAACGCTACCGGTCGTCCCCAGAGCGCGTAGACAAGCGTCCCACCGCGGACGCGTACCTCCAGGTGGCCCCCATCGGCGAGCTCCCGCAACGTCGCATCGGCCTCGGCCACCGAAAGCGAGGTCTCCATCGCCGCCCGCGTCGAGGTGATCTCACCCCGCTCCCGTAACGCCTCCAGGAGCTGGCGCTCCCCGTCGTCCGAAGCCCCCAACGTCTGGCTATCCGAGACGGCAGACGACGCGCCAGCCAGGCCCTTCAACAGGAGGCCGAAGGCCGGGAACGCGACCCAACCGTAGGTCGTGAACACCCACCAGAGTTCGGGAACGATCGCGACAACCAACAATCCCGAGAGCATCACCGGCACGAGCACGGCGATCCCCGTCACTACCCTGGCCCTCGCGCTCATCTCTTCCGCGTCCAGCCCGAAGGGACCGCGATCCACCCTCCGAATCTCCCGATGCCCGAACCCCGACTTGCACCTGGTCATCGATCCGCCACACATCATGCTCTCCTTTCCGCCGTCACCGGCCACCGGTCGCACCTCAGCAAAGCGGCCCCCCGTCACCCGGTCGAGGCCGTGCGCGTGCCGCACCCCTCCCCAACGAGACCCCACTCCGTGACCCACAATAGCTCCTTTTGTTACTGATCGGTTACTAAATTAACAGGGAAAAATCTCTGTCGCTCAAGCCTCCCCACCCATAAACCGTCGCAGCCAGTCCTGCTTTCCCAGCCTGGGCATCAGGTCGATCGCCCCGTCCACCGTCAGGAGCATCCCGGAGGCGAAGAAGTTCCAGACCTCTTGCTCGCTCGCCCCGCTCGCGCCTTCCACGAACCGCCAGAGGCCTGCGTAGCGCTCGCCGACCGCCTCGCGGATCTCGGCATCGTCGGAGGCGGCGAAGCCTTGCAGAAGCAGCATCATGTCCTCGCGCTTGATCTGCGAGAGGTTGTAAGAGCGGCCCATGGCCTCGAGGACCTCCCCGGGGTTCTCATCGGCCGCCTGGCGAAACGCCTCCTGCACGCGGTCGCACACCCGCCGCAACGCCGCAAGAAATAGGTCCTTCTTTGTCCCGAAGAGCCTGTATACATAGGGCTGCGAGACCCCGGCTTTCTCTGCCAACTCCTCTGCCGAGCCGCCGCGCAACCCCCTCGCGGCGAACTCCGAGATCGCCGCCTCCAGGATCTCCTCCCGACGCTCCTCCGCCGTCTTGCGTACGCCAACCTTCTTCGCTCGTGTCTCACTGCTCATGTTTGTTAGTATATAGTCACTAACAACTGTTGTCAAATCTGCGACGGTTTGCTCGTGGCGGCGATGGATCGGGTAGTTACGTCAGAAGGCGGTGGCTGCCGCTGGTGCTGCCGGCACCCGCGCGGCGAGGCGCGGTCCCGACGCGAGGGCTCCCGGCGTCTGTCTCAGGGCTGCTGGTCGGTTGTAGGCGGGGCCAACGCGTGCCGGACCTGCGAGGAACCGCGGGCCGTGCGGAACCGGCGCGGCCGCTGCTGCGGGGGGCGGCGGGGCCGGGACCGTCGCCGCCACGGGGACGACGGGTTGGGGCGCGGCTGGCTCGAGGGCGACGGGTTCGACAGATGCCAGGTCCGCCGCGGTCCGCAGGGCGCCTCTACCGGCCGACCTGGCCGGAACTTCAGCGGGCAGGGTCGGGCCGCGCGCCTGGCTGTCCCCGGCACGCGGCGTCGTGCCTGGTCCGGTCGCTTCTTCGGATGATGCGGCCGGTTGGGACCGTTGCGGCGACGCGCGACGCGCGGCCGGCGGAGGCGCGGGCTCCTGGGGCGCAGCGGCCAGGGCAAACTGGACCTCGCTCATGGGCCGCGGGTCTGGCGGCGGTTCGGCGGCGGACCCGGAGAAGCTGGCGGCGTCACCAGCGCCGCCTCCACCGTCGTCCGCTTCGTCTTCGCCTTCTTCGACCGCCGCCAGCTCGTTCACCAGAGCGGCGAGGTCGGGGTCGGCATCTTCGTTTCCGGAGCCGCCCCCATCCTGCCCGTCCTGCACGAAAGGCGTGTCGCTTTGCGAGGATTCTTCCTCTGTTTCCTGTTCTCCCACGCCGCCTGTGCCGGTTTCGGTCGTGCCGGCTTCGGCTGCGTCCTCTTCGGCTGGGTCCGCTTCGGTTTCATTCGGGCTAGCGGCGCCGTTATCTGCGTCGTTGTCGGCCCCCGCGGCGGCTTGCTGGTTGTTCTGCGTTGCGGGGTCGTTGGATCCCATCAGGGCCTGGCAGGCTCTCGGGGCCAGAACGGCCAGAAGGACGAGAAGGACGGCAACGACGGCGATCATCCTGCGTCTTGCGTACACGCCACGCCCGGTCGAGCGTGGTCCGGTACTCCTGGGCGTCACTCCCCCACCGGATTCTGCGGGTCCTGGACTCCGTGCATCGGTTCCTCCCCTAAGCGCCGATATCGCCGACCGGCCCCCTCCGCGGCGCCTCCCCGGCCCGCCCGAAGATCCGGTCTAGGTGACCTTTATAGCGGATGTCCGGACCGGGAGCAATGGGTGTCTCACGCCCTCCGTCCGGGTCTCCGCTGGGGCAGCGGAACTCGTGAAAAAAATCGTTCGCGAACGGTGACGAGAAGAAGGCTCACCGCGCCTCCGCGATCGCCGGATGCTGGCCTCGCGTGGCCCGGGTCTGGGTACTCCGCCGCCCATCTCGTAACGGCGCCGCAGAGATCCCGGTGCCCCACCAAGGTGCCGCCTCTTGGGCCTGCTTCGGCGCGGCGTTCGGTTATGATCCTGGCGCGGAGATCACGTCGGACCACCAGCGCGGGAGCAAGAATGACAGGTTGGGCATGAGGCCAGGGAGGAAGAGCTGGCCCAGCCTACTTCTGGCGTGCGTGCTCGCTCTCGTGGCGTTGCTCGGATGCGGTGCCACACGAGAGACCGCAGGAGGCGAGACACGCTCGCCTGGGCGAACCCCTCAAAGTGAGTCGAGCTCGCAGGGACCGGTGCGGGCCGTCGCGATAGACGAAGGCTCCATTCGCGAGCACCTGGACCGTCTGACTGGCGTCACGCCGGTCTCGGTGCGGGGCCGGGAGGTCACGATCTCGGAGCGCGGGAGCGAGAACGGCAGGGGGGCTGCGGCCGGCTACATGGAGGCTTCCTTCGAGGAGATGGGCATACCCGCGCGCACCCTGCCATTCGAATCGGACGGCCTGCGGGGGTTCAACGTCGAGGCGACCTTGCGGGGAACCGAGGGAGACAGACACCTTTGGGTTACGGCGCACCTGGACTCCGTGCGCAACCCGGGGGCGAACGACGACGCCAGCGGCCTGACCGCCCTGCTACTCATCGCCGAGGCGCTGAAGAGGATGGGCCTCGAACACACGGTTCACTTCGTAGCCTACGACCTCGAGGAGGTCGGCCTCCTCGGAAGCTCGCACTACGTCGAGAGCACCGTGAACGAACTACGGGAAAGGGAAGGCGAGGAAGCCATCATCGGGAACCTGCAGCTCGACATGATCGCCTACGAGGAGGATGGCTTCGACGCCGCGCTCGGGACCTGCGGAAGGGCAGGCCCGGTAGACGACACCCTCTCGCGGGCGGCGCGGGAGATCGGCTCGCCGATCGAGGTCGACGAGGTGTGCCTTGGTCGCTCGGATCACGAGCCCTTCTGGGACGCTGGCCTTCCGGCTGCCGTGCTGACCGACGGGGCAGTCTACGACGGCTACCCCTGCTACCACGAGCCATGCGACACGGTCGACAAGCTCAACATCGCGTACCTGCGCTCGATGATCGAACTGAGCACCGCCGCGAGCGCGCTGCTAGCCGACCAGCAGCCACGGGCTTCGTCCAGGCCCTAGCCTCCGCTAAACTACCCCTGGGCCAGAGACAGGAGACGTGCAGCGGTGCGGGTTGTGATCATAGGAGCGGGCGAGGTGGGGTTCCACACCGCCAGGATGCTCTCGGGTGAGGGACATCGGGTGGTCATCGTGGAGCAAGACGAGGCCGTGGTCGAGCATACCAGCCAGCGTCTCGACGCCCTGGTGATACAGGGAAACGGCGCGAGCCCGAAGGTGCTGCGAGAGGCTGGCGTCGAGAAGTCCGACCTCCTCGTTGCCGTGACGAGCACGGACGAGGTAAACATCGTGGCATCCCTGGCGGCCAAGGCGCAGGGCGTGCCGCGCACCGTGGCCCGCATCCACAACCCAGACTACGACGACGGGGAGCCGTTCTCCAAGAACCTCCTCGGCATGGACTTTGTGCTGCGCACCGAGCAGATGGCGGCGAAGGAGATCTCCGAGGTGCTGCTGGTGCCAGGTGCGGTGAACGTGGAGACGTTCGCGGGCGGGACGATAGAGGTGGTCGAGGTCGTTCTCAAGGAGGACTCGCCGGCCGTCAACCGGGCTGTGCGCGACGTAGAGCTGCCCGGGCGAAGCCTCATCGTTGGGGTGGTGAGGGGCGGCGAGGCGCTCGTGCCGCGCGGGGATACGGTTCTGGAGGCGCGGGATCACATCTTCGTCATCTGCGAGCGCCGCCGCGTCAGGGAGGCGGTCGCGGCCGTCGTCACGGGCACCTCGCCGGTCAGGGACGTGATGATCCTGGGCGGCGGCCGTATCGGGCTGCTACTCGCGCTCTCGCTCGAGGACATGGGGATCGCGGTAAAGGTGATCGAGCGCGACCCCGGCCGGGCCCGGCAGGCCGCGGCGCAGCTCAGGAAGGGGCTGGTGCTCAACGACGAGGGCGTCTCCAGGGAGTTCCTCCTGCAGGAGGGGGTCGACCGGATGGACGCCTTTATAGCGGTCACCGCGGACGACCGGACGAACCTACTGGCCGCCATGAACGCCCGACACCTCGGGGCCAGCCTGACCGTCGCGGGCATCAGCAGGGCCGAGTTCGCGCCGCTCTCCGAGGCCCTCGGGGTGGACATCACGATCTCGCCCAGACTGCTCGCGGCCGGCGCGGTGCTGCGGTTCGTGCGGCGGGGAGAGATCGCGGCCGTCACCCTGCTCGAGAGCGGGGCCCAGATGATCGACCTCTACGTCCCCGAGAAGTGCCAGGTCGCGGGCCGGCCGCTGGCCGCGGTAGATTTCCCCGAGGGGGCGATCGTGGGCGCCGTCCTGAGGGGCGGCGAGTTCGTGATCCCGGGCGGCGAGGATGAGCTGAAGGCAGGGGACGAGGTCGTGGTTTTCACGATCGAGTCCGCCGTGGACGAGGTGGAGCGGCTCTTTGCGTCCTAGGGTGGTGGCGAACGCCGTCGGCGTCGTCATCGGCGCCGGCGGGGCCGTGATGCTGGTCCCCCTGCTCTACTCGCTCCTGGCAGGCGACGGCTACGTCCTGGCCTTCGCCATACCGGCCTCGGGCGCCCTGGGGTTCGGGGCCGCGGTGTTCTTCCTCACCAGGTTGCGAGGGCCCTACGTCTCGGGCCGAGACGTCTACCTGATAGTTGTGCTGGGCTGGGTTGGGGTCGGGCTGGTCGGGAGCGTACCGTTCGTCCTCTCGGGGATCCTTCAACCGGCCGACGCGTTCTTCGAGTCGATGGCCGGTTTCACGACGACGGGGGCCTCGGTTATCGCGACGCCCGAGGACGTCGCGCCCTCGATATTGCTCTGGCGCAGCATGTCCCAGTGGGCCGGCGGCATAGGCATCGTGCTCCTCTTCGTCGCCGTCGCGCCGCTCGTCGGCTTCGGGGCTACCCAACTCTACTCGGCCGAGGCCGCCGACCCCGTCCCGGAGAGGCTGACGGCCCGCATCAGGGACACGGCCAAGATACTGGCGGGCGTCTACAGCGCCCTCACCCTCGGGGGCGTGCTCTCGCTCTCCGTGGCGGGGATGGGACCTTTCGACGCGGTCAACCACGCCATGACCACCGTCTCCACCGGTGGGTTCTCGACCCGCGCGGAATCCATCGGGGCCTTCGACTCGACGGCCATCGACATGTTCGTGGCGGTGGGGATGCTCCTCTCGGGGGCCAACTTCGCCCTGTACTTCCAGGCGGCGCGGGGCAGGCTGGGACGCGCAATCGGCAACGTCGAGCTCATCGCGTACCTGGCCCTGATCCTCTTCGGCACCCTCGTCACCTCGGCCGTCCTCTACCTCGGGGGAAGCGGGGCCGCCCCGGCGCTTCGCAACGGGTTGTTCCAGACCGTGAGCCTCTCCACCGGGACCGGCTTCGTCACGGCGGACTGGAAGACCTGGGGATCCCTCTCGGAAGGCGTGCTGCTGATCCTCATGGGCATCGGCGCCTGCGCGGGCTCGACGGGCGGGGGCATAAAGGTCGTTAGGTTCGTGCTGCTCGCCCGCCACGCCCGGCAGGAGGTGTTCAGGATGCTCCACCCGCAGGCCGTCACGCTCCTCAAGTTCGGGCACCGCGTGATCCCGGAGCGACTGCGCCTCGCCTTCCTCGGCTTTTTCTTCCTCTACGTGGCGGCGCTCCTCGTCGGGACCCTGCTCATGACCCTGCACGGGCTGCCGCTCGGGACGGCCTTCGGGTCCGTCTTCTCCTGCCTCAGCATCTCTGGCACCGCCCTCGGCCCCGTCGGGGACGCGGCGTTCTTCACCGGCCTCCCGACCTCGGCCAAGCTGATCCTGACCCTCTACATGCTCCTCGGACGCCTCGAGCTTTTCACGGTCCTGGTGCTCCTGACACCAGAGTACTGGCGTCGCTAGGACTCAAGGGCTACGCGAGGCTCAGCTATCGGCACGCGCGAAGCTTGGCCAAGGGTGGTGCGTAGGTTGTTGGGGTTCTCGGTTCCAGGGCACAAGAAAGCCCCGCCGTGGCGGGGCCCCTGTTAGTAGCGGGGGCAGGATTTGAACCTGCGACCTTCGGGTTATGAGCCCGACGAGCTACCAGACTGCTCCACCCCGCGTCGCTGTAAATTCGAGTTTACCATCGGTCAAAGGTTTGTAAAGGGCCCCGGAGCCGTGCTACCTTTGCCCCAAGATGGGCATCGTTTTCATCGTCCTGATCACGGTCGGCGCGGTACTGTCCCTCGTGACCGCGGTGGTCGCCCTGCGGGCCTACCTGCGGCTGCGTCGCGCCCGGGTCGCGCTGAGCAAGCGCCTGACCGAGGACGTCGCCGACCTGGCCCAGCGTACCGGCGAGCTTGAGAGGGGCCTCGCCAACCTCGACGCCAGGGCGCAGGAACTACCGATCAGGATCGCCGAGCTCCAGCAGAGCCTCTCGACCCTGCGGATCCTCACCGAGGCCCTCGCGGCCACGCTACTCCAGGTCCAGAAGGTTCTCACCTTCCGGGCCGTCAAGACCCTGAGCGCCGGCCGAATCTCCGACCTGCTGCGTGTCCGTCCCGCCCCCGAGAACGACCCGAGCT
The DNA here is from genome assembly GCA_963800975.1 of uncultured Rubrobacteraceae bacterium. Classification (GTDB taxonomy): domain Bacteria; phylum Actinomycetota; class Rubrobacteria; order Rubrobacterales; family Rubrobacteraceae; genus JALYGY01. The sequence continues at coordinate 496,877 of CAWDDB010000014.1, forward strand.
CGGGATGAGCCCGGGGATGCGGAGCACTCCACGCGCCCGTATACTCGAACGGATGGGCGAAGAACGGACGCGGCAGCACGAAACCACCGAGGCGCTCGAGCCTTCGGGCGAAGAGTGCGAGATCTGCGGCTCCGAGATGTACGGGTTGCGCTGCAAGCTCGTTTGTCCCAACTGCGGCTACCGCCGCGACTGCTCAGACCCCTAGGCCGCCGCGGTGTGGGAGAACATCGCGCGCCGGCTCGAGGGTTCGGTGGTGGTGCTCGAGCCACTGGCGCCGAGCCACGAGGAAGCCCTGTTCGAGGCGGCCGGGGACCCCGAGATCTGGAGATACCTGCCGATCAAGGCGGGTGGTGCCCGCGCCGAATTCGGCGCGTGGCTCGAGGCCGCGCTCGCGGCGTCAGAAGCGGGAGGCGAGGTCGCGTTCGCCACCCTCGACGCCGCGAGCGGCGAGCCGATCGGCAGCACCCGCTACCTCTCGCTCAGGCCCGAGCACCGCGGGCTGGAGATCGGTTGGACCTGGCTCGCTACCTCCCACTGGGGAACCGGGGCCAACGTCGAGGCCAAGCAGCTGATGCTGGAGCACGCCTTCGACGCTTTAGGCTGCATACGCGTCGAGTTCAAGACCGACGCCCGCAACGAGCGGTCCCGCGGCGCCCTGGCGGCGCTCCCGGCGCGCTTCGAGGGCGTCTTCCGCAAGCACATGATCCTACCCGACGGCACCTACCGCGATTCCGCCTACTTCAGCATCGTGGACGACGAATGGCCCGCGGTGAAGGAGAACCTCGAACGTCGCCTGGCAACGTAGGGGTCGTTCGTGTGTAGGGGTCGTTTACAAACGACCCCTACGCGTCGCCGAGCGCGTCGAGCGCCCGCTCGCACCAGCCCCTGACCTCGGCGTTCACACCCATGGCGTCCCAGTCGTCGGGACCGTACCAGCCGACCTTGTCCTGCGCGAAGTCAGGTCGGACCTCTGTGGAGCCCGAGGGCCTCGCGAAGTAGATCAGGTCTATGTGCTGGTGATTCGGCCCGATGTTCTCGAGCTGCACCCCGGCGGGCCGGTGTAGCTGCACGGGGTCTTCGACGTCCTCGCGCCTCTCCCCCACGAGCCCGACCCGCAACCCCGTCTCCTCCAGGACCTCGCGCGCCGCGGCCTCATCCGGTAGCTCGTCCCGCTCTATGTGGCCGCCAGGGGGCAGCCACATCCCGAGCTTGCGGTGCCGGTGCAGCAGCACCTTCCCTCCCCACACCACGAAGACCGCGACCGTAAAATGCCTGCCTGACTGTATCCCCTCCACAGAGCAGAAGGTTATACCAGCGGTTGGCGTGGCGAGGATCACGAACCGAACCTGCCGCGTGGGTTAACCTCAGCCTCGTGACCCCGAACGATCAGAATCCCTATCCGCTCCCGGACGAGTCCTTCGGGCGCTACGACGAGACGCCGGACGAGGAGTTCTACAGGCTGCCGCGCTTCGTCACCCACATAGACGATCGAGCCATCGCGGCGGTCACTCAGCTTTACAGGGAGTTCTTCCCACCAGGCGGCGAGATCCTGGACCTGATGAGCAGCTGGATCTCCCACCTGCCACGGGAGACCGGGTACCGGCGCGTCGTTGGCCTCGGGATGAACGAGGCCGAGCTACGCCGCAACGAGAGGCTCGACTCGTACGTCATCCAGAACCTGAACACCGATCCCCGCCTGCCTTTCGGTGACGGGGAGTTCGACGGGTGCGGCATCTGCGTCTCGATAGACTACCTGACCCGGCCCGTGCAGGTATTGCGCGAGGTCGGGCGCGTGTTGAAGGTCGGTGCCCCGGTCGTGATCACGTTCTCCAACCGCTGCTTCCCCACCAAAGCCGTCACCGTCTGGCACCAGCTCGACGACAGCGGTCACGTGCTCCTCGTCGAACGCTACCTGAGAGAGGCGGGGAACTGGGAGAACGTCCGCGGTCTCGACCGAAGCCCTCGCCGCCTGTTCACCGACCCGCTCTACGCTGTGGTCGGGGAGAGCGGCGGGCTCGCGAGCCGCCGGGCCTAGCTACAATTCCTTCTCCAGCCCGACCGCGGCTCTGAGGTCCTCGACATCCCTGGTCAGGTCCTCCTTGGCGGCCTGCTCGCCTTCTTCGCTGGAGAAGTGGTCCATGAGGTCGGAGAGACCATCCGCTATCGCGTCGAGCTTGTGCTGGACGGCCTGTTCGCCGCGACGCTGGGTGTTCTGCAGCAGCGCGACCAGGAGGAAGGTTATTATCGTGGTGGGCGTGTTGATGATCAGCTGGTAGGTGTCGAAGTTGCCGACGAGGAAGTAGTTCGGCGCCCAGATCACCACGAGCAGCACGCAGAACGTGAAAAACGGCGCCCTGCTTACCCAATCCGCACTCCGGCCCGCGAACCTGTCAAAGATACCCTGCCTGGCCTCCTCGCGCGTCCGCGCGACGCCGCTACCCTCGCTCATGTTCTCTCCCAGGATCATCGCCGGCCCGACGAAACACATTGGTTCCCGAAAGCAAGGCCTCCTTACACCTTGCCACACCGTCCCAACCGTTTGAGTACTCGGCGACGAGCGTACCTGGTTCAGGGTCACGGACCTGCCGAACAGGAGCGAGGTGCCCATCCCAAAAAACGACGAGACAGCGCAGCCGCAGGCATGCGGGAGGTTAGAACGACCACCGCGGGTGGGTAGACTTACTACCAGGCGAGAAGGCGCGCGTCCCTGGGAGATACCATGGTGAAAATACCTGGCAAGAGGCTACTGGAAAAGGCCGAGAAGAGAGGCAATCAGGCCGAGGTGCCGGTCGCAGAGAACCTCGGGCTCGTGGACTTCTTCAAGCTCACCTTCAAGGAAGTGGGCGAGGACCACGTCGGGGCCTTCGCCGGCAACCTGACCTACAAGGCGCTCTTCGCCATCTTTCCGTTTTTCACCTTCCTGCTCTCGCTGCTGGGTCTGTTCGGGGCCAAGGATCTGGTGAACACCATGATCGATTACCTCTCCCGCACGCTCCCCGCTTCGGCAGCCGACTTTATCGGGGGACAGCTGCAAAGCATCGCCCAGAGCCAGGCCGAGAGCGCCTTTACCGTCGGGGCTATCGTCTCTATCCTGCTGGCCCTCTGGGGCATCTCGGGGGCGTTCCGCTCGGTGATGGAGGCGATGAACGTCATGTACGCGGTCGAGGACGATCGGCCGGCCTGGAAGCAGTACGGCATCTCCGTCTTTATCTCGCTCGCGGTCATCGCCCTGATGCTGGTAGCCTTCGGTCTGGTCATCTTTGGCGGCTCGACGGGCGGTGGCCTGGCCCGGGCCATCGGTCTCGGGGACATATTTCAGACGGTGTGGGCCATCGTGCAGTGGCCGATCGTGGCCTGCGTCGTGCTGTTCACCTTCTCCATCATCTACTACTTCGCCCCGGCCGCCAGGCAGAGGTTCCGCTGGATCAGCCCAGGCGCGGTCCTTGCCTTCGTCTTCTGGCTGCTGTTCTCGCTCGCGTTCTCGTTCTACGCGAGCAACTTCGGTTCTTACGGCGCGACGTACGGGTCGCTGGCCGGCGTGATCCTCCTGATGCTCTACATCTACTACTCGGCATTCATCATGCTGGTCGGCGCCGAGATGAACCAGGTGATCGAGTGGCACATCCCTGGCGGGAAGGACGAGGGCGACAAGCTTCCCGAGGACGACAGGAAACCCGACGTCCACCGGCTCGCCAGGGACGACGAGCAGCAAGAGAGCCGCTGACATCCGGTACCCACCGTACGCGCGAACCCGATGAGGGTCTACGGCCTCGACTTCACGAGCGCCCCGAGCCGCAGAAAACCCCTCATAGCCCTCGAGTGTTCCCTGGAGGGTACCGTCCTGCGCGTCATAGGGGCCGAGGAGATGATGGACTTCGAGGGCCTCGAGCGGTTTCTGGCGCGGCCCGGCCCGTGGGTGTGCGGGATGGACTTCCCGTTCGGTCAGCCGCGCTCGCTGGTGGGCGCCCTCGGATGGCCCGAAGCCTGGGAGGACTATGTGCGTGAGGTCTCCCGGCTCCCCAAGGAAGGGTTCGAAGCCGCCATCCGGTCGGACATGGCCCTCAGGCCGGCAGGGAGCAAGCACCGCTACCGCCTGGCTGACCGCAGGAGCGGTTCCAGCAGCGCGATGATGCTATTCCGGGTGCCTGTGGGCAAGATGTTCTACAGGGGCGCGCCGCGCCTGCTCGCGTCCGGAGCGAGCGTCGAGCCCTGCCGCAGAACGGAGGACGCCCGCGTTGCGGTCGAGGCCTACCCTGCCCTCGTGGCCCGCCGCTTCCTCGCCCGCGCCAGCTACAAGAACGACGAGCCAAGGAAGCAGACCGCGGACCGGCTGGCCGCGAGGGAGGCGCTGGTCGCCGGGCTGCGGTCCGGGGCGTTGAAGGAGGCTTACGGGTTCGTCGTCGTGATGGATCGCTTGTGGGACAGGGACCTCGTGGGGGATCCGTCGGCCGACACGCTCGACTCGCTCCTGTGCGCCGTGCAGGCGGCGTGGGCGCACACCAAGAGAGACGAAGACTATGGAGTCCCGCCGGAGTGCGACCCGAACGAGGGTTGGATCCTCGACCCCGCCTTGCTAGCAAACGGGAAGGCCTGAGGGGCGTGCCTTACGGCGGGCGATTCGAGGAGGCCCTGCTCTACGCGGCGCGGGTTCACAGGCACCAGATGCGGAAGGGAACGCAGGTACCCTACGTCACGCACCTGCTCGCCGTGGCGGCCATCGTGGGCGAGAACGGCGGGACGGAGGACCAGGTCGTCGCCGCGTTGCTGCACGACGCGCCGGAAGACCAGGGCGGGGAGGCACGGCTTGAAGACATCCGCGAGCAGTTCGGGGACGCGGTGGCCGAGATCGTGGCCGCCAACACCGACACATACGAGCACCCGAAACCGCCCTGGCGCCAGCGCAAGGAGGCTTACCTAGCCCGCCTCCCGCGCGAGCCGGAGCCCGCGCGGCTCGTCTCTGCGGCGGACAAGCTGCACAACGCCAGATCCATCGTCTCCGACCTGCGTATCCTGGGCGACGATCTGTGGGAGCGGTTCAACGGCGGGAAGGAGGGTACGCTCTGGTACCACAGGGCCCTGGTGGAGGCTTTCGGGGCCGCCGGCTCGAACCCCGTGGTCGAGGAGCTGGATCGGGTGGTCACGCAGATGGAGCGCCTCGCCCATCAGACACTCAAGGAGGACCAAGTTGCGGAATGAACCAGTGCGCCTCGGCATCCTAGGGGCGGCCAGGATAGCCCTCGGCGGCATCATCCCCGCCGCGGCCAGGACAGACGGCGTGGAGGTCGTCGCCATCGCCACCAGGGGCGGCGAGAAGTCGCGGGCGGTCGGCGAGGCTGCCCCGGAGGCACGCCACTTCGACGACTACGACGCGCTGCTCGAAAGCCCGGAAGTCGAGGCCGTCTACGTACCGCTCCCCAACTCGCTGCACGTGGAATGGACGCTGCGGGCGCTCGCGGCTGGCAAGCATGTCCTTTGCGAGAAGCCTTTCGCGCTCGACGCGGGCGGCGCTGAGCGCGCGGTCGAGGCGGCGCGCGGGGCTGGGCTCACTCTCGCGGAGGGCTTCATGTTCCGCCTCCACCCTCAGGCGCTGCGTCTGCGAGAGCTCCTTTCCGAGGACGCGGTAGGCGAGGTGAGGCAGGCGGTGGCGCAGTTCGGGCATCGCCTTGACGACCCGGCGGACGTGAGGGGCGTCGGGTCGCTAGGCGGCGGTTCTTTGGGCGACGTGGGCTGCTACTGCGTGAGCGCGCTCAGGCTCGTCTTCGGCGCCGAGCCGAAGCGGGCCTCCGCCTTTGCCCACTTGGACGAGACGGGCGCCGACAGGGAGCTGGTGGGCTTGCTCGAGTTCGACGCGGGCTTCGGGATCGTCTCCTCGAGCATCTCTTCGGCGCGGCGGGAGCGGCTGGAGATCGCGGGTTCCGCAGGAACCATAGCCCTCGACGCGCCCTTCCGGGCGGACAAGTCGGGGGGAAGGATAGAGATCTCGCGCGGCGGCGAGAGCTCACGGGAGACCTTCGAGGCCGCCGACCCCTACCGCGCGGAGCTAGAAGATTTCGCCGGGGCGGTCCGGGAGGGCCGAGAGCCGACCGTCGGTCCCTCGGAGATTCTGGGCAACTCCCGCGCTATCGACGCCCTGATTGGCTCCGTCCGAGCTGGGAGCGCGCCCAGGGAAGTGTGAACACCGCTGGCCTGCGGGTTGCCACGTTCGCGGGGTAACACAGCAACAGAGACCTCGTTCTGCCGGTGGCGTAGAATAGAGAGGCATGAACCCGAAGGCGCGGCGACTGGCACGGATCCTCGCCACGGCGGCCCTTCTGGTGGGTGCAAGCCTTGGCGGGTGTGATGCGTCTCCCCGGGCGAAAAAAGTGACGGACCTTTCGGGCGCGGGCGACGCAACGGTCGAAGGCGGACCCCGAAAATACTGCGGACCGGGGATCGGATGCCCGGTTGACGATCCGGTGCCCGACGTCGTCGGTATGACGGTGCAGGCGGCCGTGCGGACGCTCCACGGCGATGATTACGGGTGCGTTGTCTCTGCCGAGCTTCGCAACGAAGGGACGCGGTCTCACCTCGTCGTCGCGCAGAAGCCGGAGCCTGGGGCGGAAGTCTCGGGGAGCAAGTGGGTTCACCTCACCGTGTCGAGGCCTTTCCATCGCCCGGATGGAAGGCTGCCAGTGGCCTGCGCCGACGAGCGGGAAAACCATCCCTCCCTGCTTGGCGAGAACCTCTCCGGAGGCCGGAAGCTTGCAGGGCGGCCGCGCACCGCTGTCGCAGAGGAGCCCGCAACGCTTCGGAGAGGAGAGCTGGCGCTCAGCGTACCGCGGCTGGGCATCAAGGACGTCAGGGTCCCCACCGGTTCCACCCAGGGAGAATTGGACAGGGAGGGGATCATCCGCCTGGCCTCTTCCGGCGTTCCCTGGTACGAGGGATCTAACACCTTCATCGCGGGCCACCGTCTGGGCCTCCTTCGCACCAAGAGGCCCTACGTATTCTACGAGCTTGACGAGATGAAGCCGGGAGACGAAGTGTCCGTCAGGGATTCCACCGGCAGAAAGTACGTCTACGAAGTCTACGATCAATTGACCGTGCGTCCCGTAGATTACTGGGTGACCTACCCCGTGGACGGTATGACGGTGATCTCTCTGCAATCCTGCACTCCCATCCCGACCTTCGAGATGCGCCTGGTCGTGAGGGCCGCCTTGGTGAGCGCATCCTCTTGATCTCGCCCAACGTGTAATATGTGACGAAGGGTAGTGTCCCGAGGGAGGAAAAGGGGCCTTGTCAAGCCGACAATGGGTTCTCAGGATCGCCGCACTCATCTTCACAGCGATCGTCGGATTCGGGATCGGGATCGCCACGTGGGGAGAGCCGCCCGGCGTCAAGGCCCAGGTCAGTATTCAGCAACCGGGTACGATCCAAACCCCTGGCACCATCCAGACACCGGGTACCGTCCAGCAGCCGGGAAAGCAGCGGCGGGCGCGGGGCGGCGATGACGCCCTGCTCAACGCGGGAGGTCCCCTCGCGGGTCCCGTGCCGCTGATGCCAGGTGGCGCCTGTCCGGCCGAGTTCCCCACGAAGAAGGGCGGGGCCTGCTACCCGTAGTCCGGACCGTTCACCGTTGCCCGCGGTACGTCGCTTCGGCCAGGTGAGGCGGCCTCCGCGAGGTTGACTGCCATCACACGTGGTTCTGCGGTTGTGAGACGCACGGTAGCCTGAGGATCCCCTCTACCTGACCACCGCGCCGTCGTCTCGGATAATCTCGACGGCCTCTGGGTCGGTGTGGAAGACGCGCACCCTGACCGTAGACGATGCGAGCAGGAAACCGACGATGCCGCCCTTGAGGTCCGCGGGGTTGGCGCGTTCGACCCAGCCGACCTCAGCGTTCGTGAGGTCGGAGTCGGTGGTCACGAAGCGCTGGAGGACCAGGCTGAGCGGGACGCGCAGCACGAGAGCCAGGACGACCGAGCCGACGATCATCAGGTACAGCGGCCAGCCGAGGTAAAGCCCTAGACCAAGGGCTGCCAGGAAGAAGGCCGCGGCGAGCAGGTTAGCCGCCACGATGGTCGTCCCGCAGTTGCGGTGCACGGCGAGCCCCTTCTCTCCACCCCTCAGCCTGCGCAGGGCTTCCCTGGCGGCGCTGTCGACCTCTTCGAAGGACCGGACGCCCTGCACGAAAAAGCCATCGTCCGTCGAGAAACCGTTCAGCTTACGGCCGGGCTCGCGCTCCATCATCACGACGATGGTCGCGTGCTCGAGGGCGTGGTTGCGGCGCAGGATCTTGTTCCCGATTATCGCTTTGAGTTGCCGCGGGTAGACGAAGAGGCTCCCGACCGCCTGCAACGAGAAGAGGATCGGCAGCACGAACAGAAACACGACCACGAACAACGCCACCAACAAGACGAACACCAGCGCCACGTTCTCACCTTCGCCGTAGGTTTATAAGCACGCAGAGTATATATCAGCGAGCTGCCTTGCAGGCGGCTTGTGAGCACGCTGCGGAGCAGCGCGCCGATCAGATAGCAACCTCAGCCGGCTCTTCGAGCTCGTACAGCAACGAGAGCGCGGCCAGCGCGACCTCGCGGTGCAGATCCATGTCGCCTGGCTGACCCATCGGGTAATTGTACGGGAAGGGAACGCGTGCGACCCGCGGTGCCTCCACCCCGCTCTGCATGGACAAAGTCACGGTGGCGATGCCCTGCCTCTCTATCTCGTTCCCTACCAGCCCGACGGACCGGTGGCAAAGCGGTCAGGATGGGGTCAGGAGCGCCACGTCCACGCCGTCGTCGGCGAGCCTCCGGGCGACCTCGGGGGCGGTATCCTCGACGAGCGGCCCGGGGTCCCGGATCGCCCCCATAAAGCTGAAGTGCCGCCGGTTCAGGTCCCCGACGACGCCCTCGTCCCGCAGCCTGCGCAACGTCCAGAGTGGGAAGACGGCGTCGAGGTCGGTGGCCTCCCCGGGCCTGTGGTAGGCGTGGGTCCAGGTGAGGTCGGTGGCGCCTGCGGGTATCTCGCGGTAGGAGCAGTCGCCCAAGGGGTCGTCTATGTCGAACCGGGGCTGGTCGGGCAGGTGGACCCCGCCCGTTGTGACCAGCGCGACCCGGCACTCCTCGAGCGGCCTCCATGGCATGACAAAGGGCGTCACGGCTCAGACGTTAAAGCGCACGAGCACGACGTCTCCGTCACGCACCACGTAGTCGCGTCCCTCGAGCCGCACCTTGGCCTCCTCGCGCGCCCTGGACCAGGAGCCGGCGTCGACCACGCCTTCCCAGTCACCGACCTCCGCCGCTATAAAGCCGCGTTCCATGTCGGTGTGGATCCTGCCCGCAGCCCGGCGCGCCGTCGAGCCCTCCCGAACCGTCCAGGCCCGCGCCTCTTTCTCGTTGAAGGTGAAGAACGTGATCAGGCCGAGCAACCGGTACGCCGCGCGGACGAACCGGTCGAAACCGGTGCTCTGCACCCCGAGCATCTCCAGGTACTCGCTCGCCTCCTCGTCTGACAGCTCGGCGACCTCGGCCTCCAGCCTTGCCGAGAGCAGCACGGACTCGGCTCCTTCGCGCGCGGCCAGGTTCTCGACCTCCGCGCTGTGGGCATTACCCGCCGAGGCGGACTCCTCGTCCACGTTGGCGACGTACAGGGTGGGCTTGGCCGTGATCAGGGTGCCCTTGATCTCCTCGAGGGGCTCGGCGGCCGCGAAGGTGCGGGCCGGGTCTCCTTTGGAGAGGTGCTCCCGCAGCTCCCGCAGCCCCACGACCTCGGCCTTGAGACCGGGGTCGCCGCTCTTGGCCGCCTTCTCGGTCCGCTCCAGGCGCCTCTCGACGGTCGCGAGATCCGCGAGGAGCAGCTCCGTGTTTACGGCCTCCACGTCACCCACGGGGTCCACGCCTCCGTGCACGTGGACGACGTTCTCGTCCTCGAAGCACCGCACCACGTGCGCCACCGCGTCGCACTCCCTGATCTGCCCGAGGAACTGGTTGCCCAGACCCTCCCCGTGGCTCGCCCCCCGTACCAGCCCGGCGATGTCCACGAAGTCGACCGTCGCGGCCACGACCTTGCCGCTGCCCATCGCCCCCGCCAACGCCTCCAGCCGCCCATCCGGCACGACGGCCACGCCCAGATTCGGGTCTATCGTCGTGAACGGGTAGTTCATGGCCTCGGCCCCGGCCCGCGTCAAGCTGTTGAATACCGTGGACTTGCCGACGTTCGGCAGCCCGACAATCCCGACCTTCATAACCGTATTGTATCAATCGGTAGCAATCATTGGGAGACCCTCTGTGCCAGGTTGCGAGCGTACGATAGAATCGGCTGGACAGTCGGAGATTTCGGATGACGGAGAGGCGATCCTTGGACCGTCAGATGCAGATACAGATACTGCTGGATCACTACCAGCGGCCGAGGCACCGCGGCGTCCTGGAGAACCCGGACGTGGCGATGCCGGGCGGCAACCCCGGCTGCGGCGACGTGGTGACGGTGTACCTCAAGGGAGCCGACGACCACGAGCACATCGGGGACGTCACCTACGAGGGAGAGGGTTGCACCATCAGCATGGCCGCCTCCAGCATGCTGCTCGAGGACGTCCACAAGGGCAACCTCACCATGGAACAGGTCCTCGAGATGGACTACAACGAGATGATCGAGCAGCTGGGACGCCAGATCGTGGCCTCCCGCCCCAAGTGCGCCACGCTAGGCCTGGGCACCTTGAAGGCCGCCATCAGGAAGTACCAGAAGGACAGACGCCTCGCGGAGGCCGGCGTGGTTCGCGAGGACGACGGGGAGTTCGTCTTCGGCGAAGGCGCCGCCGAGGCGGCGAAGAAAGAGTAGGAACTCAGTCAACTTCTGATTCCTGAGACCCGAAGCCCCTCTCATTTCCTCGTGGCCCAGGCCCCAGCGGCGGTTGCGGCGGCGATCAGTACTATCGCTTGCAGCACCGCGGCAACGGCGATGCTGAGGAGGAATATTTGCCAGGCCTCGTTGGAGGACACCTGGGTGCCGAGCACGTCCGAGAGGGTCTCGGCGATGCGCGACGACCCTATCGTCCGCGCCGCCACCAGCGCGCCGGCGGAGGCGCCGATGACGAACGCCGGCGCGGCAACGGTCCCGCCCACCAGTCCAGATAGAGCGCCGGGCCTCGAGCCAGAATCGGCCTCGGCGGCCCGCCTCCCGCACGAGATGCCGATCAAGACGGCGACCACGATGCCCACGAGGGATCCCAACAAGGACGTGAGGAAGCCGATCACGCCCCCTATGCCGCCCCAGACCATGCCGATCCTGGCGGCGCCACGCTCTTCTCTCTCCTGCACAACCGCATTCTAACGGTCCTAGAGGATAATGCTCGGCACGCGGATGATACCGTGACGGGTTCTAATCTCGACTCGTATGCGATCCACGACCGACACCTGCTGCCCGAGGCCGCGCAGACTTCGCACATGCGCCGGTCTCGTGCCGTCGCGGCTTCCGGCAGGGCCGCCCCGATACCGGCTGCGCGCCTATCGAGCAGGGCGCGAGAGCCTCTAGACCACTACTCGCGCAGCTCGCGCCAGCTGATCAGAGCGGGCTCGCCGTCGGAGGTAGAGAACCATGCTTCGATCTCGCGCCTCCCGTCGCCGTAGCTGCCGGTCGAGACCGCGACGTAGCGTTGCTCCCCGGCGTCCTGCCGCTCGACGACCACCACGACCGATCCTCCCTCCAGGCTCAGCTCCCCGGAAGACCAGCTCGAAAGCGTGGGATCCCCGGCCAGCCGCGCCTTGGCAACCTCGATTCCGGCCTCGGCCATCTCGAAGGCCCGCTGCCCCTGGTTTGCTTTCACGGCGGCCTCGAGGTCGGAGGAGACCGCGGCTAGCAAGCCCGCCCCCATCACGCCGATGAGCGCGACCAGGATTACGGCCACGCCAAGCGCCACGCCAGACTCATCCCGCGCGAGGCGGCCGATCACGGTGAGGCTTCGCTGTTCCTGAGGAACACTTCCGTCGTTAGCGACCGCGTCGCGTCCGAGGATCCCGGCACCCTCGCCTCGATCGTCACGCGCACGAGCGAGATCCGGCTCCCAGCATCGGGCGCTGAGGAGCAGACCGACTCGCTCTCGCAGTACGCGAACCGGAGGCCCTCGGGCCCGGACAGCGGCCCCGCGACTCGCTGGCCGTCCCTTCGCAGATAGCTGCGGGAACCACCGCTGAGATCGTACGTAATCTCCTCCGCCGGTCCGCTCCCTGGCCTGTTCGCGAAGGTGATGCTGTCCTCGTCACCCGCGATTGCGAGGCCGCCGTCACCGTTGGGGTAGGCCGCCCGGATCTCGCGCGCCATCCTCTCGAGTCCCAGCCGCGCGTTCGCCGAGGCCTCCAGCCTTTCACCACCAAGATCCAGGACCCGCACCGTCATGTCGAAGATCGCGTACGCCGCGAAGAGTACGGTAACCATCATGGCCGCGGCGACGAGGGTCTCAGCCAGGGTGAACCCGTCCTCGTCCGCCACGAGGCGCCGCCTCACCACCTGGAGAAGATCCCCGCGGCTTCGTAGACGTTGCCGTCGCCCCAGCTCACCCTCACCGTCACCCGCGTCAGGCCCTCGTCCGACCCGGTGGTTCTCAGCCCGGGGTCCACGAACTCCTCGCGGATCTCGTACGCAAACCCAGCGGGTTCGCAGACGCCATCTGGCAGCCCGGCGCTTACGGTCTCGTAAGGGAGGCTCCTGGCCCTTTCCAGCTGCTGGCTGGCGCACGCCCGCGCGGTGTCGTAGTCGCCGCTGGTCTGCACCGCGCGCAGCGCCGCGTCGAACATCCCGACCATGGGGATTATGGCGACGGTGAGCACCACTATCGCCGCCAGCACCTCGACCAGCGAGTAGCCCGCCTCGCCCATGCGTGATCCGGGATCTCCACCAGAGGTCGATGCGTCTCCCACACCCCGGTTATCGGGAAGAAGCGCGCAGATCTGAAGTGCGGCAGCGAGATCCCATCTATCCTGAGGAACACGTATCGAACTCCACGCTGACGCGCGAGGTCGCCGAAAGGGAGATCACGCGGTTCTTGGGGGAACCGTCAGTGGTGACGCAGGCCGAGCCGCTCGGGCTCCTGAAGAAGGTCATCGTCCCGTCGGTGTTGAACTCGAGCGTGCGCGTCGCGGGAACCGGAGACGGGGACGACTCCCACGGCGGAACCCAGTAACCCGCGTCGGGGTCGTCGACGAGGGAGCCAGAGGGCGTCACGACGTTCGTGGTCCTGACATCGCCGGGGAAGGTGCGCGTGACGCGGCGGTCGGCCGACGGCCGCGGATCGCCCGGCCCGTACGGCTCGGCCAGCCTTACCAGGTAATAGTCCGGCCCCTCCTCCTCTTCCGCCCTGTCGAGGGCGAGCACCACCCGCCAGTCCGTGAGCTCGTTCGTTGCGCTGCCATGCGCAAGCCTGAGATCCCCCACGAGTTGTCGCGTCGCCGCGTCGACCCTCCAGCGCTCCAGCAGAGCCAGGAAGACGACGAGGGCGATCGCGACGAGGATCGAGAGGATCGCGATGACCGTGAGCAACTCCTGCAGGGTGAAGCCCCGCTGGTCGCCGCGAACGAGTCCCTTCCAAAAGGAGTGCACGACCTCCGTATCGGCACGGAGCGCACCTGCGCTTTAGCGGGAAACGCCCTGAGAGGGGTTACCCGCGCTCGATAAACTCTATGCGATACCCGTCCGGGTCTCGGACGAAGAAGATCCTGGTCCCACTGCCCATGGCGTGGGGCTTGCTCTCGAAGTCCACGCCGCCAGCATCTTCCAGCCTATTGGCAAGCTCGTCGAGGTCCTCGACGGCGAAGGCGACGTGACTATAACCCTCACCCAAATGGTAAGACTCCTCGCGGTCGTGGTTGAGGGTGAGCTCGATGCGAGGCTCGGGGTCTCCGGGAACGGCCAGGAACGCGTTGGTCGCGTCGTCGCCGACGGGCGACTTGCGGGCGAGTTCGAGGCCGAGTTTGTTGGTGTAGAAGTCGATGCTCCGGTCGAGGTCGAGTACCCGGTAGCACGTGTGGACGTATTGCATTACTCGCTCCTTCGTCGCTCGATTGCACGCCGGCTACGCCGGCTTGTCAGCATGTCGCCTTGGGCGACTTCTCAGCACGCTCCCTTCGGGAGCTTGTCAGCATTTCAGCTTGTAGGTCTTGGCAAAGACTCTGCCTCGTAAGCCGAGATGCCTTTCAAGGATTATTCCCCCGAGGTTGCGATCCTCACACCTTCCGAGGCCTAACCGAGAAGCTGACAAGCCGCCCGAGGCGAAGCCAAAGGGGCGGCGTGCTGACAAGCGGGGGCCGCAGGCCGGAGCGTGCTGATAAGCTTCCTTTATGGAGAGGGCCACGCGGGGGCTGCCGGAAAGCCCGGCCAGGAGAGCGGCGACGATAGCGCGCGTCGGGGCGCGCTACGGTTTCGGCTTCGCGTTCGGCAACCGGTTCGTTCCCAGGCGCCGCAGGGCAGACCCCACCCAGGTGGGCACCAGGCTCCGCCTTTCTTTCGAGGAACTAGGGCCGACCTTCGCCGAGCTCGCGCGCTTTCTCGCGGCGCGGCGCGACCTTCTGCCCCCGGACGTGGCGGTCGAGCTGGAAAGGACGCGGGTTCTCGTGAAGCCGCTGCCCTTCGTGGAGACGAGGGCGCTCGTCGAGCGGGAATTGGGCAACACGCTCGAACGCCTGTTCCTGAGTTTCGAAGAGGCGCCCGCACGCGTTGGGCCCTTTACCCAGTCGCACCGGGGAATTCTGCCGGGGGAGCGTCCCGCGCTGGTGGTCGTGACGCGTACCGGGGTGCGCCGGGACCTGCTGGCGATGCGTCCGGTGGCGGATCTCACGCGGCGCAGGCTCGGCGAGCGGCTGCCGCTCGACCCGACGGTCACGGTAGGGGAGTTCGCGTCGCACGCGGCTCAGCGGAGGGACATGTTCTACGCCGCCCAGCTTGCCCGCCGCATGAGAGAGATGGAGGGCTTTCCGTTGCGGGTTCCCGAGGCGTACCGGGGCTACTCCACGGGCCGGTGCGTCACCTTCGAAGCGCCGGCCGCCGCTGAGCCCCTCGACGCAGGGCAGTACCCGGGTGTCTGCGAGGCGCTGGTGCGGCTGGCTCTAACCGAGGGCATCTTTCTCGCCGATCTCGCGCCGGAGCGCTTCGGCGTGGAAGGCCCGCTCGGCGAGGTATGGCTGACAGACCCGACCGAGGGGTTCGTCATGGACCCCGAGCGGCTGCGGGGCATGGCCGAGGTTCTGGCAGCAGTGCGGCGCGACGACGTGGACGGGGTAACGCGCGTCCTGCCACTCTCAGGCAGCTTCGTCCCGCGCGACGACTCTGCGCTCCGGCGCGAGCTGCGCGAGACGATGGGGTCGCTCGGCGGCCCGCTCTGGCCCGAGCACTCGCTGCGAGAGGTTCGCGACAGCGGGTTCGAGGCAGCCCGCAGGGGCGGCGCCCGCCTGCACGTCGAGGTTGCGCAGCTGGCTCACTCCCTGGTCGAGGCCGAGGATCTCTCAGGACACACGCAGATAACCGCGGCGGCCGAAGCGGCCGGTGAGGCGATCTCACACCACAGAGACCCAGCCTACGTCGCGGCCCGCGTGGCTCGCCAGCTCGCGCAACCCGACACCTTCGCCGACTATCCGCGCCAGATCCACGCCCTCCTCGACGAGATCAAGGACGGCGAGATAGAGGTCGGGTTCAGGCACGCCGGCCTCGACGACCTGATCTCCAAGGTAGACATTCTCGCCAACCGCCTCGTCTTCGGCGTACTGATCGCGGCCCTCATCCTCGGCTCCTCGATGCTGGGCATCTTCGTTGAAAGTGGACCCCAGCTCGTGGGCCTGAGCGTCGTCGGCCTGGTGGGGTTCGTCTTCGCGGCTATACTCGGTCTGATGCTGCTGATCGGGATCATCCGCTCGGGGCGGATCTAGACGCCCCGGCTTCGCCGGGCGGTCCGACAGTCATCAGCTTGCCCGTGTATGGTGTGAGATTCGCGCCTCTGAGAGAATGCCCGAGGCCAGCGTACCGGCTTACGAGGTAAGGTCTCTGCCAGGCAAGTTAAGTTGAAATGCTGACAAGCCGGCGTAGCCGGCGTGCTAGAACGCGACGAAGGAGCGAAGCGTGGAAGAGCAGATAAGGTCCGAGATCCTCAAGACGATCCCTTACGGCTTTTACATCACCGGCGTCGTTGGCTCCGATGGCGAGATGAACGGCTTCACCACGTGCTGGGTCTCTCAGGTCTCCTTCGACCCACAACAGATCGTCCTCGCCGTGCGCAAAGACCAGCACACGCACGAACTGATCGAGGCCTCCGGCGTGTTTTCGCTGAACTTCCTCGACACCGAGCAGGAGGACCTCGCCCGCAGGTTTACCGAGCCGCTGCGGCACGAGGACGGTCTGGTTGGCGGCTCGGCTTACGCCACCGGGGAGACCGGCGCTCCTCTTTTCGAGGAGGCTTTCGCCCACCTGGAGTGCAAGGTCGTTGGCAAGCTGGAGGCCGGAGACCACACCGTCTACCTCGGCGACGTCGTAGCCGTAAACCTCAAACGGCCCGCCGACATCCTCACCGACCTGGACACCCCCATGGAGTACGGAGGCTGAGCGTTACCCTCGACTAAAGGTTCTCGCCGAACAGCCGAAAAGGTCTCTAGCGAAGATCAAACCACGCGAGAGACGAGGGGATGCTTCACCGCATCGCGTACCACCCGGAAGAGGCGCAACCAACGCGAAGAGGCGAGCGAGGGTTCACGTTGATCGAGCTGCTCGTGGTCGTGATCATAGTAGGAATCCTCGCGGCCATCGCGGTCCCGGTCTTCCTAGCCCAGCGCGACGGCGCCAGGGAGGCAGCCGCCGAGAGCGACCTGCGAAACGGCGCGGCGGCGGCCACGGCTTGTGCCTCGGCCAACAACGGCTCGTACGCCTCCTGTGATGAGGCCGCGCTCACGGGAACCTTCGGGTGGAATCAGACGGTCGGGGTGGACTCAGAGGTCGTCACCAACGCCGCGGCACGATGGGTCGCCAGGTCGCAACACAGCCAGGGGGGACGCGCTTTCACCTTCGACTCGGACGACGGGAGGGTGACGCCGCTAGCGGCGAGGTTCTGAGCCCAGGCAACAAGAAGCGGACCGGTGGTTGGTACGGAGGGGGGATAACCACCGGCCCGCTCCCCTTCGATTACGCACCGAACCCCTCAAAGTTGCGGGCACGCAAAAAGCCGGACCGACCAGGTGGTGGTGGGAAAGCCGCGTCGACCCGGCTCGATTCGAACGTGGATCACCCTACCGGCGCGGATCCAGAACTCAGGCTCCTCCCTTTCGGACAGATACCGGGTGTCGATGCCCAGCCCGGTCCGGTCGGTTCTGCTCGGGGGATACCCTAATCGTTACGCGCGAGGTTTCAAGCGCGCTCAAAGAGCACGCAGGACGCCAGGAAGGAAGGCGCGGTGACTACCTCAGAGGGCCTTCTCGGACGGGGTGGCGGGGTCCGCTCAGCCGGCCTTCTTGGCGACCCCAAGTACCTCGCGGACGCGGCGCCCATCGCGGTGCCCGCGATAGTAAGCGAGCCGATCGAGATACTCGGTCCAGGCGGCCAGGTTGGCGTTGGCCACGAAGGTCTCCGGCGGTCCGAAACGGCCGTCCTCCCAGCCACTCCGGTAGGCCGGATCTCCTCGACGAATCTCCGCTGGTTCGGCGGATCTCTCCCGGATCATCGTTGCCCCTCCCGGATGCTTCTTACGCTTACCCGTATATAAGCACAACGGTTTCGTGAATGGAAGACTTTTCTTAACGAAATCCAACAAAAGTTACAAGACCGCCATATATTGGGCCGCCGGAAATGTTACACCTGATACGTTGTGTTTTCCTGAGGTTCTAGAGCGCGTTGCGGAGGGGTCGGATCTCTACTACGCGCGGTCTTGGGGCCGGAACATCCCGAAGGAGGACGTATAGCCGTGCAGGAAGGTGCTATCGCCGACGGGTCCGAACTCGCCGTTGCAGAAGAACCCGCCCACCGGCACCTCGCCGAGGTGTTCCCGGAAGATGCCGGTATCGACGTTGGGGCGGCCGTAGAGGCCCTCTCCGCGACCGAGGCAGGAGAAGAGGAGGGCTCCGGAGGGGTCTCGGGCGCTGGATGAGGTCTTCTCGAACCTATCCAGCAAGGCGTGGAGTTCCAGGGCGGAGGACTCCGCGTCGCGCAGGTGGAACCGGACTCGCATACCCACTTGCAGGTGCTCCCCGACGGCGACGGCGCCTCGGTGCGGGTCGACGCCGATGAGGTTCCGGATCAGGAAGTCCCCAGCCCCCGGCTCCGCGCTGAACTCGTCCGTCGAGACCCCGACAAAAAGCGCCGTGCTAGCGAGGGCCCGGTCCTTGGCGTCGAGGGTCGCGAAGAGCCCTTGCAGGACCTCCATGGACGGTCTGTCGTCGAGCTCGTGGAGGAAGTTTCCGTCGCAGCTGGTGACGAGCATCAGTTCCCCTATGGGACGGCAGCCCTGGGCGACGACGGTGTCCAGGGCGACGTTGCCGCTCAGGGCGACGCCGACCGCGCCCTCGGTGAGGACCTCCCCGTCCATGAAAAGTGCGTTCAGCCCGCGGGAGGTTCCCCCGCTCGCGAGGCCCCCGATCTTGGGCGAGCCAGGGAAGGCGTAGTCGAGCCCGGCGAGCAGGGCCTCGGCGCGAACCGAGAACGGATCGGCGAGCAGCACAAACCGGGGCTCGTCGTCCGCTCGGACGCCGGCCAGACGCTCCCAGGCGTCGGGCGGGCCGTCGAGGTCTGGCAGGGCGCCGCCCACGTGGAACGGCGTGAGGCGCACGTCGGGGAGGCGCGCGGCCACGAGGGCTACGGCCGGCGCTCGCTCGACCTCCTCCCTACCCCCGATTACGCCGCCTCCCGAACAACCGAGGAAGGCCTCCGCTTCCAGGTTGCGGCTCAACAGATCGTGGAGCCGTGGGTGGAACTGGGCGAAGTGAGGGGTGACGAACGCGAGCGCCAGGGAAACCGGTCCTGGCCCGAGGCGTGCGGCGACGCCTTCGGCGCACTCGAGGACCGCGTCCTCGAACGAGGCCTTGCGCGATACGGTCGCAGCCCACTTCACAACCTAACCCACCCCCGATTCTCGAAGCCGTAGGCCTCCATGCCGCCATCCGTCCCGAACAGTACGAGACCGGGGACGTACCGATCCACCTCGTATCCCTCGTTCATGTAGACGAGATCTTCGATAGGCCAGAGCCGAAGCCGGTTCCCGGCGACCTCGATCTCTCCGCCGTTGGACTCCGCCATAAACGCGACGTACTCTTCGGGTAGCGAGACACCGAGGGTTTCCTCCGCTCTCCTGACCGCGCCTCTCCTGGCACCGGGCCCGAAATCCATGGCGGCCCTAGTTTATACCCGTTCCGGCCTTCTGGCTGGCTGCGAGCCGAGAGCGACGCATCAGCAGGAACACCAGAAGAGTCCCTCCCAGGAGGGCGGGCAACGTCAGAACGGAGAAGACGGCGACGCCGGTCCAGAAGGCGAGGGCGACGATCGCGCTGTCGAGCAGGCCGGGCGGCGGCGCACCGCGCCATCGTCCAACCGCAAGGAGCAGGACCGCCGCGAGCGACCCCGAGAGAAGCCAGCCAGCGTAGTTGGTGAGAGGCACGCCGTAGTAGACGCCGCCCTCGGGCCACACCCAGAAACCGAGGTCCGCGGCGCCGGGGTCGAGGACGCCATCCATCAGGGTGAGAAGCAGGGCGGAGCCGAGTACCCAGGTCACGCGGCGCCCGGATCCCGCGCTCCAAGAGGCGGCGACGGCCCCGATCACGAGCGGCGCGTACGAGACGGGCAGGAGGTAGGGAACAAGCCCGAAGAGCTTTCCCCCCAGGGCGTCGCCGTAGTAGAAGGTGCCGTAGGGCAGGCCGGTGACGACCCCGGTCGTCTCCACCGCGTAGGCGAAGGCCGCGAGGACGAGCAGCGAGAGGGCGGCGCGGCGTGCCCCGAGATACCGGAAGAGGGCGAGGAAGGAGGGCACGGCGATAACTAAGGTGGAGGCGTAGGATCCCACGCTGGCGCCCGGCACGTCCGGGAAGCGAGCCGCGAACAAAGCGGCCGCAAAGAACAGGGCGGAGGCGACGATCAGGGGCCGGGGCGTGGCGCGCAGGACCTGCGTAAACACCAGCGTATGGTACCGCAGCCCGCTGGCGGGCCGCTGGTATATTGGGGTCGTGATCTCACGCCTGTTCCACATCGCGCGGCCCGTGCTCTGGATCAACACGGTCGGCCCCGTCGTTGTCGGCATGTGGCTCTCGGGGTCCTTGTGGAGCTGGGGGGCGCTGCCCATACTCCTCTGGCTCACCCTGCCTTTCAACCTCCTGATCTACGGCGTGAACGACATCTTCGACCAGGAGACCGACGCGAAGAACCCCAGGAAGGGGACGCTCGAGGGCGCCCGTATAGCCCCGGAAGAGGTGCGTCCGATCTGGCTCGGCGTCCTGTTCACGAACCTTCCTTTCCTGGCCTACTTCGCGCTCGCGCTGCCGGCGGGCGCGCTCCTGTGGATGGGGCTGTACGCGCTGCTCTTCCTGGGCTACTCGGTCCCGCCCGCGCGCTTCAAGGCCAGCCCCTACCTGGACTCCCTCAGCAACGCGGCCTACGCCTTCCCGCTGGTCTTCACGCCGCTCGCGCTCTCCGCGCCCGTCGTGTGGCCGGCCGCCCTGGGCCTGATGTCCTGGAGCGCGGCCAAGCACACCTTCGACGCCGTCCAGGACGTGGACGAAGACAGGAGGGTCGGCATCATGACCACGGCGGTTCGCCTCGGGCCCGGGGGCGTGGTTCTCTGGAGCGGAACACTGTGGGCGCTCGCGACCGCGTGCTTCGCGCTGGTCAACGTCCCCGTCGCGCTCGTCAACGCCGCGATCGCCGGGTACCTGCTCTACGCGCTGTGGAGGGATCCGACGCCCGCGACGGGTCATCGACTCTACAAATTCTCCATCGCCTTCCCCTACGTGGCCGGTACGGTGGCCGGCGTACAGCTCGTCGCCGCGCTCTCGCTCGGGATGTACCCCTGAGTCGGGTCGTTGTTGTCGGGGGTGGTCTTGGCGGGCTCGCCGCCGCCGCCCTGCTCGGGCGCGCCGGACACCGGGTGACGCTGCTCGAGGCCAACCCAAGGCTCGGTGGCAAGAGCCGACGCATCGAGCTCGACGGTCAGCGCGTGGATACCGGCCCCGCCATCGTCACGTTCCCCGCGGTCTGGGACGAGTACCTCAGGCGCTGGGACGGGCTCGGCGGCGGGGACGGCGAAGCCTCGGGCGTGGCCGGGCTCGAGCTGAAGCGGTTGCCCGAGGTGGGCACCTACTACCACGGGGAGGTGGTCTGCTCGCTCCCCGTGCCCGAGGGACATCCCTGGCGGAGCGCGTGGGATCGGTTCGTCGCGCTGCACGGGGGGCTCGGCGCCGATGTCACGAGCCTCCTGACCGCCGACTGGTACGAGCCCGAGGTTCGCGCGGCCCTGGGGCGGCTTCTGCGCATCTACGGAGCCACGCCGACCACCAGGAGCTACCTGGACGGGCTCGGGTGGATGCCAGACGGGTTGCGCGAAATCATCGCCATCCACACCCTCAACGCGGGCGTCGGACCGGCCCGGACACCCGCGCTCTACGCGAGCATGCCCGCGATCATGGCGGTGGAGGGGGTGTGGGTCCCGGAGGGCGGGGTCTACGAGATCGTGCTGGCGCTGGCGAGGCTGGCCCGCGGCAGCGGCGTGGACATCAGGACGGGAGAGCCCGTACGCGAGATCGAAGCCGGCACGGTACGCACCGCGGAGGGCCGCTACGCGGCAGACGCGGTCGTCAGCGGGCTCGACGCGAGGAGGCTGGAGCAGCTTCTCGGAATCGAAAGGAAAACGCGGGGGCGGCTCTCCTGCTCCGGGGTGGCGATCTACGCGGCGCTCGACGAGGAGCTGCCCGTGCGCCCCGCGACCCACGGCGTCGTCCTGCCGTCGGATCCGGCCAGGCTGTACGCGAGCCTGGAGGCAGCCGAGGAGCCGCGGGAGGCGATGGCCTTCGTGGACTACTACCCGCCGGGCGAGCCGTACCCCAACGGCAAGAGCGTGCTGGCGCTGGGCCTTACCGCGCCGCCCAACGGGCGCGAGTACGGGCTGGAGGACGCCTTCGTCGCCCGGGAGGTCGAACGGGTGTCGCGCGTGATCGGGCTACCAGGCCCGATCACGGCGTACTTCGGCGAGCACGAGGTGCTGCATCCCCGGTACTTCGGGGCCTGGGGTAGCGCGGGCGGGTCGCTCTACGGGGCGGTCAGGCCGTTCTGGATGAGCGGACCGCTGCACCGGCCGAGGTACTCGGATCGGAGGCGGCCCTGGCTGTGGCGGGTCGGGGCCTCGGTGCACCCGGGTGGGGGCATACCGGCGGTGCTGGGCGGCGCCATGATCTGCACGAGCAGGCTGCTCCGGTTTCTGAGTAAATAGCGTGGCTGGCGACCAGGGAGAGGGACGAACGCTGCCATGAACCTCGGGGACCAGAGCGAGCATTTCGAGATACCCCAGGAGAGTCTCCTACCTCAACTGCGCCTACATGTCGCCGCTGCCGCGCTCGGTGCGGGAGGCCGGAGAGAGGGCCGTGGCGCGCAAGTCGCGGCCGTGGGAGATAGCGCCCCCAGACTTTTTCGAGGGTTCGGAGAGATCGCGCGAACTCTTCGCGCGGCTCGTCGGCGGGGACCCCGACGGCGTAGCCCTCGTCCCCTCGGTCAGCTACGGCGTCGCCGTAGCCGCGGCAAACGTCCGCGTAAGGGAAGGCCAGAAGATACTGATCCTCGACGACCAGTTTCCCTCGAACGTCTACGCGTGGCGCGAGCTGGCAAAGCGAAGCGGCGCGGAGGTGGCCACCGTCCCGCGCCCTTCCGACCACGACTGGACCTCGGCGGCGCTCGAGGTCCTGGACGAGAACACCGCCGTCATAGCCTTGCCGAATTGCCACTGGACCGACGGCTCCCTGCTCGACCTGGTCGCCATCGGCGAGCGAGCCAGGGGCGTCGGAGCGGCGCTCGTGGTCGACGCCATCCAGTCCCTCGGCGCGCACCCGTTCGACGTGAAGGCGGTGCGGCCAGACTTCCTGGTCGCCTCGGCGTACAAGTGGCTGCTCGGGCCCTATGGGTTCGGTTTCCTGTACGCCGGCGAGGGGTGGCGCGAGGGAGAGCCCATAGAGCACAACTGGATCAACCGCCGCGGCAGCGAGAACTTCTCGGGGCTCGTCAGCTACGAGGACGCTTTCCAACCAGGCGCCAGGCGCTACGACGTGGGAGAGCGAAGCAACTTCGCCCTGCTCCCGATGGCCAACGAGGCGCTGCGCCAGATCCTCGAGTGGGGCGTCGAGAACGTCTCCGAAACCATCGGAGGATTGACGGACCGGATCGAGGCCGAGGCGTTGGGGCACGGCTTCGCGGCCATCCCGGCGCAGAGGCGGGCGCGGCACATGATCGGGCTGAAGCTCGGTTCCTCCGCCCCAGAAGACCTGGCCGCCAGGCTCGCCGCCGAGAACGTCTTCGTCAGCGTGCGCGGCGGGAGCGTGCGCGTCTCGCCTCACCTCTACAACACCGAGAGGGACGTGGAACGCCTGTTCGAGGTTCTCGAGCGCGAGCGATCCTGACGCTTTCACAGTGCCCGGTTTGGGGTGAGGGATAGAATCTGATCGCGGGGCATACCACGCACAAAAGGAGGGACGAGCGTGCGCATCGGGCTACAGATTCCGAGCTTCACCTGGCCGGGCGGGGAGATTGGTCCCGGGTTGGCCGAGATCGGCAGGACGGCGGATCAGGCGGGTTTCGCGAGCCTCTGGGTCATGGACCACTTCTTCCAGATCGGCCCCGTCGGCGAAGTCGACGAGCCTATGCTCGAGGGTTATAGCGCGCTCAGCTACCTGTCAGCGGTGACCCGGCGGGCCCAGCTCGGGACGCTGGTTACCGGCGTAATCTACCGATACCCGGGTCTTCTGGTCAAGACCGCCACCACCCTGGACGTGCTCTCGGGCGGGCGGGCGTACCTAGGCATCGGCGCGGGCTGGAACGAGCGCGAGGCCCTGGGTCTCGGCGTCCCGTTCCCCTCCACACGGGAGCGCTTCGAAAGGCTCGAGGAGGCGCTCCAGATCGCGGACCAGATGTGGTCGGGCAAGGTCGCCCCGTACCAGGGCACCCACTACCACCTGGAAGAGACGCTCAACAGCCCGCAGGCCCTAAGCAGCCCGCACCCGCCCATCATGATCGGGGGCATGGGCGAGAAGAAGACGCTGCGGCTGGTCGCCCGGTACGCCGACGCGTGCAACCTCTTCGCCTACGGTGGTGGGGATCTGATCAGGCACAAGCTCGACGTCTTGCGCGGGCATTGCGAGGACGTCGAACGCGATTACGAGGAGATCGAGCGCACAGCGCTCGGCACCGTGAACCTGGCCCCGGACGGGATGTCGGAGGACGAGGTGATCGGCTTCTGCCGCGAGATGAGCGAGGCCGGCATACAGCACCTGATCTTCAACATGCCCAACGTCCACGAAGTAACGCCGCTGGAGGCTTTCGGGGAGAGGATCATCCCGGCCGTCTCGCAGCTATAGCCCCCGAAACTCGCGGCGCAGGATCGCGTAGACCTCCATGTCCCTGTAGGCGCCCTTGATAAACTCGGATTCCCTCAGGGTGCCCTCGTAGGTCATGCCCGCTTTCTGCATGACCCGCGCAGAGGCCGTGTTCTCGGCCATGCAGCGGGCCTGGATGCGGTTGAGGTCCATGCGCCGGAATCCGAAACGGATGATCGCCCGCACGGCCTCTGGCATGAGCCCTTTCCCCCAGTGCTCGCGCGACAGGACGTAGCCCAGCTCGGCGCGGGCGTGCTCGGGGGCGTAGCCCACGTCCAGGCCGCAGGTGCCGACGAACGCGCCGCTGTCCTTCAGGACCACGCCCCAGCCACCGAAGTCTCCCCTATCGTAACCCTCCACGGCGAAGCGCAGGAACGCCTCGGAGTCCCGGATCGAGCGGTGCGTATCGAAAAGGACGTAGCGCGTAACCTCGGGATCCGAGGCGTAGGCGAACATGGCCTCCGCGTCCTCGAGGCGCATCCTGCGCAGGAGCAGGCGCCCGGTCTCGAGCTCCGGGAGCTCAGCGAGGGCGCGTTCGCCACCTCCCGCCACCGGCTCAATCCTCGACGGTCACCCGTTCGATGCTGGACCACGGCAGGAACTCGTAGCCGCCGGCATCCCCGCTCGGGTCGCGCACGTCGAGGAGCAGGCCGCTCCCGTCGCTGTCGCAAACGTAGCCGGTCAGGTCGTTGCCGACCCGCGCCGAGATCGAGACGAAGCTACCCCGTCCCAGGAACCCCGATATCTCCGGCGCCCCCTCCCGTAACCCCGGTTGCTTCACGCGCTCTTCTCGGCCCACCGCGCCTCCTCCCAACTTCGCCGTCCGTACAACAGGGTACAGCACCGCAAGGGAACGCGGACTCCCGCGCCGTCTCGAGCACAGCCTCACGCAAACCGGCTAGACGTTTCGTGATCAGCGGATCAGCTCCTCCACAGGGATCGCCTCCGAAAGCCCCGACTCGGGGTCAACCACGGCGTACCCCGCGCCGGCCTGCCTGGCGACGAGGGCGTGGCGCCTCAGGCCGTCCTGGTCTTCGATGTTCCCGAGCCGATCCGGGAGATCCAGGTGTGCGGCCTTTTCGCGAAATGCGCGGGCCTTCTGCGGCGAGCTGAACAGCGCCGCGACCAGGATCTCCTCGCCCCCGGACCCGACAGATATCAGGGGCGCCTCTCCCCTCTCGTCGCTGATCACGTACAGGGGGAAGGGCATCTCCCCCGCCGCTTCGGCCGCCCGCCGAGCCACGTCCTCGGCATGGAACAGGCCGGTTCCCCCCTCGGAGACCACGAGCACGTGATCCTGGCCCGAGGCGGCGTAAGCCTCGACCGCCCCCCAGTCCGCGAGCTCCCTGGGCACGAGCCCGGAGAGCTCCGCCAGTCCGAACTCCGCGGCGTCCTCGGAGAACTCCTCGGCCAGCCGACGGCTGGAGAACAGCACCCCGACCTTCGACGGCTCGTCGCCGACGACCGTCTCGGCGAAGGCGTCTTCGCCCTCGCCTCCTGCCAGCTTGAAGAGCGGCGGGCCGGGCAGCTCGTCCAGGCTCAGCTCACGCTCGCCGTAGCTCACGGGCGGTACCCCGCGAACCGCTCGTACAGCCGGAGCTGGACTCGGGCCGGGGTCCTCCTCGCGGCCGCGTCGCGCAGCCGACACAGCAGCGGGTTCTCCAGCTGAGAGATCCTGCCTGCGAGCCTGGACCTCTTCACTGCCTCGGTGGTCCGGCCCTTGCGTTCCCCTTCGTAGAAGCGCAGGGCGTCCGGTATCTTGGCCTCGCCGCCGAGGTGGCGCGCCAGCACAGCCGCGTCCTCTATGGCCTGGCACGCACCCTGCCCAAGGTTCGGCGTCATCGGGTGCGCCGCGTCGCCCAGGAGCGTCACCCGGCCCGCGCCCCACCGCTCCAGCGGATCGCGGTCGTAGATGTCGTTACGCAGTATCTTCGGCTCTTCGGTCGCCTCGACAGCCGCCCGCGCCGGCTCGTAGGAGCCGGCGAGCAGCTCGAGCACCTCCCGCTTGCGTCCCGTCGCGCCCTCCGCTTCGCCCTCGGGCGCGTTCTTCGTCGCGAACCAGTAGAAGCGGCCCCGGCCGATACCCACGAGGCCGAACTCGGAGCCCCTGCCCCACAGGTTGAGCCCGATCCCCACGGGGAGGCGCCCGCTTGCCGCCTCGGCGATCCCCCGCCAGGCCGTGAATCCGGCGTAGCGGGGGGCGTGCTGTCCGAAGAGCTGCGCCCTGACCCTGGAGTGGAGCCCGTCCGCGCCCACCAGGAGGTCGCCCCGTTCCTCCCGTCCACCGGCGAAGCGCGCGATCACCTCGTCGCCATTCTGGGTAAATCCGGCAAACTCCTCACCCAGCCGCACCGTGCCGGTCGGAAGGGCCGAGTGGAGTGCGCCCTGCAGGTCGGTCCTGTGGACGGCGAGGTTCGCCTTGCCAAACCAGTCCCTCAACTCTTCCGCGGGGAACTCGAAGAGGCGGTCCCCACGCCAGGTCCGGAGCTCGCCGCCAATCTCTGCCGCGCCCGCAGCCCGGAGGTCCTCGTAGACCCCGAGCTTCTCCAGGACGCGCGTCGCGTTCGCCCACAATGCGATACCTGCCCCGACCTCAGCCAGCTCCGGCGCCCGCTCGAACACGGCGACCTCGAGACCGCCGCGTCCCAGCGCGAGCGCCGTCGTGAGACCCCCGATCCCACCGCCGATCACGATGGCCCTGGTCGTCATGGCCCTTCAGCCCCGCGGACGCGGCCCTTCGAAGTTGCGTGGGTTGTTTGCGGGAAGCTAAGGAGAGAAAGCCGCAGGATTAGAGGAGCGACTTGGGCCTCACGAGCTGCTTCGCCAGGGAGACCAGCTCCTCCGGGGCGAAGGGCTTTCGCAGGACACGAACCGAGCCGTGCGTGCGCTCGGCGAGCAGCCGCGAGGCGGGGTCCTTCTTCGCGGCGGTGAGCACGACCGGGATCTTCGAGGTCTTCGGCATCGCCTTCAGGCAGTGGCACGCCTCCACGCCCCCAACCTGGGGCATCGAGACGTCCATGATGATCAGGTCCACCCTGCGCCCGAGGGCCTCCTGGATCGCCCGCTGCCCGTCCGTCGCCTGCACGACCTTGAACCCCGCTCCTGTGAGCGCCGCGGTTGCGGTGTCCAGCGCGACGGGGTCGTCGTCGGCGAGCATGATGGTGTGTCTTCCTCGTTCCACGGCGACATATTCTACACCCAAACGATCCCCCGCGGCGTATTCGAAAGCGCCCGGGTTTCGGTCGGCTCGTTCGGGCGGCCGGGCGGTTCGGCGCGCGAGTTTCCGGGCGATACGTGAGCCGATCAACGGAGCGCCAGACACCGCCTGTTAGAATATGGTACGGACACTCGAGCAAATAGCTGATAGCTGAGAGCCGACCGCCGACAGCTACGAAGAGGTGAAAGTGACGGACCAGAAATACTTCCGCAAAGGCTTCAAGATGCGGGACAACGTGCAGCACCTCCTGGATCGGGACTACCGCTCGGAGGTGGTCGACAGGGTCAGGGAGAACGGCAACGTGCTCGAAGCCGACGGTCTCACGCTCAGGCTAGCCGACGAGTTCGGGTTCTGCTACGGGGTGGACCGGGCCGTGGACTACGCCTTCCAGACCAGAGAGAGGTTCCCCGACAGGCGCATCCACATAACGGGGGACATGATCCACAACGTCTCTATGAACGATCGCCTGCGCGAGATGGGGATAGAGTTCCTCTCCCAGGGCTTCGACGGCCGCCCCGACGAGAAGTTCGAGTCGCTCGGCCCCGAAGACGTGGTCATCCTGCCCGCGTTCGGCGCCCCCGTGGACTGGGTGCGCACGCTCAGGGAGAAGGACTGCATCGTGGTGGACACGACCTGCGGGTCGGTCCTCTCGGTGTGGAAGCGCGTCAAGCGCTACGCTCAGAGGGATTTCACTAGCATCATCCACGGCAAGTACTACCACGAGGAGACCAAGGCCACCGCCTCGCAGACGACCATGGAGGGCGGCAACAGGAAGTTCCTGATCGTGCGCAACCTCACGGAGACCGGCCACGTCGTGGATTTCATCCTGGGCAGGATCGGCGCCGACGAGCTCCGGGACAGGCTAGGCCACGGCATGTGCCCTGGCTTCGATCCGGAGACGGACCTCGTGCGGGTCGGCGTGGCCAACCAGACCACGATGCTCATGAGCGAGACGATGGCCGTCGGCGAGGAGCTAAGGAAGGCGATGGTCGAGCGCTACGGGGCAGAGACCCTCGAGGACCATTTCGAGCTCTTCGACACCATCTGCTCCGCGACGCAGGATAGGCAGGACGCGCTCTTCGACCTCCTCGAGTACCCGCTGGACGTCGTGGTGATCGTGGGCGGCTACAACTCCTCGAACACCAACAACCTGGCCATCATCGCGGCGGAGCGGATCCCGAGGAGCTACCACATCGCGAGCGGCGACTGCATCGGCGGGGAGAGCATCCGGCACAAGCCGGCCGGCACCCCGCTCGACGCGCGCGAGGAGGTCGAAGAGCGCGACTGGCTCCCCAAAGGACCCGTACGCGTCGGCCTGACAGCCGGGGCTTCGACCCCGAACTCCCAGATCGGGCTCTCCATCGGGCACATCCTCGAGGCGCGCGGGCTCCCGCCCGAGACAGCCCTCCTGTAGCCCTAGAGCCTGGCCTCCATGTAGACCGGACCGGAGCGGCCCTCCGCCCCGACGGGCTCGGTGGTGATCTGGACGCGCTCGAAGCTGCTCACCGGCTCGCTTACGCTCCCCGTCATGCGCCCGTCGCCAGCCTCGTCCGTCTCCATCGGCCCCAGGGCGATGACGTCTCCGCCCTCCGCCTCGACCAGCCACGCCTGGTAAGAATGCCCCTCGGGCGGCGCCGGCAGGTTGTACACGTCGAGCGCGAGGGCGCCGTCCGCGGGGTCAACCACGGCGGTGCCTCGGGCCTCCGGCGCCCGCCCGGTGCCGCCGACGGCGACCACGAGGAGATCGTTCTGCCCCCTGACCTCTTCGCTTAACTGGCTTACCTCGGCCTGCAGCTGCTGGTTCTCGCGTTGCAACCCGAGGTAGGCCCAACCGAGTCCCACGAGCGCGACCAGTACGACCGCGGCAACGCCAAGCAGCACCAGGTCCAGTCCGCGCCTGCGCTCATCCCGAGGCTCGGGCTCGACGCGCACGGGCGCTTCTTGCGCCAGCGCGCGAGAGAGGGTGCGGTTCTTGAGCGCGGGCGGCGGAGCGGCGGGTCGAACGGAGAAGGGCACGAGGTCGAGCACCCTGGAGATCTCCTCCAGCTCCTCCCGGCACTCGGCGTGCTCGGCCAGGTGCCGGCGCACGTCCTCGGCCTCCTCGGGCGAGAGGTGGCCGAGGTGGTAGTCCGGCAGCATGTCCTTTATGCGCTCGTCACACTCCATCGAGATCCACGGATTCCCTCATGACGGGTTCGAGTACTTTACGTAGCTTCTTCAAAGCCAGACGTGTCCGCGTCTTTACCGTCCCGAGCGGTATGCCCGTCTTGTCGGCTATCTCGCGCTGGGAGAGCCCACCAAGGTAGGCCATCTCGAGCACCTCGCGCTGGTCCCCCGGCAGGGCCTCGAGAGCCCCGCCGACCACGGTCCGCAGCTCGGCCGCCCTCACCGCCTCGAGCGCCTCGGGATCCTGGGCCGGGTACGCGGCCTCTTCGAGATCCTGCCGCTGCGCGGCGCCGCCCCGCCTCGGCGAGCTACGACGCCTCAGCTCGTCTATGGCCCGGTTGCGCGCTATCTTGAAGAGCCAGGAGTACAGCCGGCCGTGCTCCGGGTCGTAGGTGTACGCCCTGCGCCAGACTGCCACGAACGTGTCCTGCACGACCTCCTCGGCTGACTCCCGATCGCGCAGGATGCGCAGCGAGAGCCCGTAGGCCAGCCCGGCGTAGCGGTCGTATAGCGCCTCCAGCGCCCCGGCCCTGCCCTCCGCGATCATCGTCATCAGCTCTTCGTCGCCCAGTCGGGCGTAGTCCACCGAAACTCCCAGGCTAGACGGCACGACCAATTCTACCGGCTTCGGGCCGGGGTGCACCCCGAAGCGCGCGACCCGGATGAATCCGACCAGCGCCGGGGTCCCGTAGTCGTTGTAGTCGAGCAACCCGAACACAGGAGGTTGGTTTGAGCAGGATGTCCAGGACGACGACCATCTTCGCGGCCTTGCTCCTCGCCCTCGTGGCGGCGGCGCCGGCTTTCGCGCAGAGCGGGGAGGCGCAGGTGCGGGTGGCCCACCTCGCGCCAGACGCGCCGAACGTGGACGTCTACGTGAACGGGGAGCCCGTTCCCGAACTACTGAACGTGCCTTACACGACCATCTCGCCCTACCTGACGCTCCCAGCGGGGACCCAGCAGGTCACCGTCTACGCCACGGGGGATACCTCGACCCCGGTTATCGACGCGCCGGTCGAGATCGCCGCGGGTGGCGCCTACACCATAGCTGCGGTGGGCCTCGTGGCGGACGGTTCGATCACGGCGCAGGTGTACGAGGACGACCTGAGGGCGCCTTCCGCAGGTACCGCGAAGGTGCGCGTGGTCCACGCCTCGCCGGATGCCGGCCCCGTTGACATCGTCCCAAGGGGCGGCGCCCCGCTTGTGGAGGGGCTCACGTTCCCGGACGCCACCCCCTACGCGGAGGTTCCCGAAGGAACCTATACCCTCGACGTAATCCCGGCAGGCACCACCGACACCGTACTGACCGTCCCAGACGTCGCGCTGGCCTCGGGCGGGGTTTACAGCGCGTTCGCCGTCGGCACGGTCTACGCCGACAGCCTGCAGGTGCTCCTCACGCAGGACAACGCGGGCGCGGTAGCGAGCGCTTCGGCTAGCGCCAGCGCCTCGGCCAGCGCTTCGGCGGACCACCTCCCGAGCACCGGCGGTACCGGGCTGGCTCTGCCAGCAGCGCTCTTGCTGACGGCCTCGGGGCTCGCGGCCTTCGCCGTGGTACGTCGCCGCTTCTAGAGAGCTTCGAAGCTCTCAGGGAGTAGGGGGAAAAGTAAACCCGACTCCCTACTCCCTATTTCCCGACTTCCGACCCTTCGGGGGTCGTCAAGTGTTGGCGGCTTCCGACCCCAGCGCGTGGATGTCGGGGAGGTTGCGATAAGCGCCGGCGTAGTCTATGCCGTAGCCAATCACGAACTCGTCGGGCACCTCGAAGCCCAGGTACCTGACGTCGAGCTCGACCCGACGCCGCGAGGGCTTGCTAAGGAGCGCGCAGATCTCTAGCGAGGCTGGCCTGCGCTGCAGGAGAGTTCGTCTCAGGTAGGACAACGTGAGGCCCGTGTCTATGATGTCCTCGACGATCAGGACGTGCCTGCCGGTGATGTCCTCTTCTAGGTCCTTCAGGATGCGAACCACCCCGCTGCTCTGGGTGCCTGTGCCGTAGGAGCTTATGTCCATGAAGTCGATCTCGCACGGCAGCTCCAGGTGCCGCATCAGGTCGCTCAGGAATACGACCGCGCCGCGCAGGATGCCGACGAGCAGCAACCTCTCGGTTCCGTAGTCCTCGCTGATACGCTTCCCCAGCTCGCGCACCTTGTTCTGGATCTCGTCCGAGCGCACGAGCACCTGCCCCGTCCCGGCCATCATCTTGGCGACCACCTCCTTGTCGGGTTGCCGTCGGTCTCCCGACGGGAGCAAGGGCCCCCGATCACGATTCGCGCTCCTGGCCCGTCGCCGACGCCTCGAGACGCTCCAGCGGGGTTGGTTCGCCGCGTGCCGTGCGGCGAGCGGCCGCCACGTGCTCGGAGAAGATCACCGCCGCCAGCACCACGAAAATGAGCCCGGAGAGCAAGAGCGCCGGCACGAAGACGCCGACGAAGCCCACGGCGACGCATCCGATCGCTCCGGCGAGGCGTTTCGTGCTGATGGATCCCGTCATCCTGAGGCGGAAGAGGGCGTGCGCCAGCAGGTAGATCGCCGGTCCGGCCGCCACCGCCACGACCTCGTACGCCGGGAGCACCTCCGTCGGGTGGGCGATCACGAGCTCGTCCCCGACCGCGGAGACGATCACCCCGGCGACCATCAGCACGTGCAGGTAGGTGTAGCCGTCCCTGGCAAGCTCCGTGCGGTTCTCGGAGTACTCGAGGCGGCGCTGGCCGATCCTGGCCACGTAGTTGAAGTACAGCCACCACATGGCCGCGGTAGTGAGGAACGCCGCGCAGAAGGCGATGATCCTGGCCGCGTCCAGCTCGAGGTCGGAGGTCGTCGCCCCCGTGATGACGATGGTCTCGCCGAGCGCGATGATAATAAAGAGCTGGAATCGCTCCGCGAAGTGCTCCGTCCCTACCTCCCAGGCGGTGGGCGGCATACGCGGCTTTCCGGGGATCCAGTACGTCACGAGCGGCGCGACGTAGTCGACCGCGAGGGCTACGAGCCAGATCGCCACACGCGCCGGGCCATCGACCAGGGCTCCGGCGATCCACAGGACGCCCGAGGCCACGAACCAGAACAGTATGCGCTCGGCCCGGTCCCGTTCGATGGTTCCGCGGTCCGCCGCGCCGTAGGCGAGGAAGGCGCTGCGGCCTACCTGGATCGCGACGTAGGCGCCCGCGAACAGCAAAGCCCTGTCTCCGAACGCCTGGGGTATGGCGACGGCCATGAGCAAGCTCGCGAGCATGAGCGAGATCAGGAGCAGCCTCACGGCGATGGCCTCGGTGTCGAGCTCGTTCGTGACCCAGGTGGTGTAGTTCCAGGACCACCACACCACGAGCAGAACCAGGAGAGATTGCCCGGCGCCGACCCACGTCAGGTGCTCGAGGAGCAGGTGCGAGACCTGGGTGATAGCGAAGACGAACACCAGGTCGTAGAAGAGCTCGAGGGTGGTCGCCCTCTGTCCCTCCCCGTCGACGCTCCTACGCCGCATGGTGCTCATGGGTGCAGTCTAACCTCCCCCAAACCCAGGCACATCCTCCGCGGAGCCGGTGTTCTCGGGCTACCTCACGTCCAACATCCCTCGGGCACCAGCTGATGGTCGACATCCCCTCCCGCTTCCGTGCAGGCCAGCGCCTACCGCTCCGTCCTCGTAACCTCCGCTTCGTCAAAGTCCCCCGGTTCGACGAGGTCCAGCAGCCTCAGGTAGGCGATCTTTGAGATCTCGCCCAGCGCCGCCTCCACCTCTTCGGCAGGCGATCGCCGGAGCCGGGCCTCGGCTCCCGAGAGGATCGTCTCCTTTGTGTGCTCCCTGACGGCGAAGATCATCGGGAAGCCGAACTTCTCGCGGTAGGCCGAGTTCAGCCGACCGAAGCGTTCGTGTTCCCCGGGCGAAAGCCGGTCCAGGCCGGCGGAGGCCTGCTCCCCCTTCGACTCCGCAGTGAGCTCGTCCGCCACCGCGGCCTTGCCGGCCAGGTCAGGGTGAGCCCGAATCAGCTCGAGCTGCCGTTTTCGAGGCGCCTCGTGCATCGCCTTCTCGAACGCCGATTGCAGCCCCGCCAGGTCGGCGAAGGGGCGTTCGTGCCAGGCCGCCTGCGCGACCCAGGGTGAGCGCTCGTAGAGGGGGCCGAACCTGGAGACGAACTCGTCTTGCTCGAGCCCATTCACCTCGCTTATCGTGATCTTGCGGGGCACGTTCACCTCCGGGTCCGGCATCGCGTCAGACCACGTCCCTCGTCTCGCGGCCCTCGCGGGAAGCCCCGGCCGGGGCCGAGTTCCCCAGGACATTGAAGACGACGTTCAGGGCAACCGCGGCTATGCTGCCAGCTGTGATGCCGCTGTTCAACACGGTCTGGACCCCGGGCGGGAAGGCGGCGTAGAAATCTGGCGAGGCCACCGGGATCAGGCCCAGCGCGAGGCTGACGGCCACAATGATAACGTTCGCGTTCCGCTCGAAGTCCACGGTCGAGAGGGTCCGGATCCCGGTCGCTGCCACCGTGCCGAAGAGCGCGAAACCCGCCCCGCCTAGCACGGGGAGAGGTATCGCGGCCACCACCGCGGCCAGCTTGGGGAAGAGACCGAGCAGGATCAGAAACCCTCCCGCCGCGGCGACAACCCAGCGGCTCTTGACGCCGGTGAGGCGCACGAGCCCGACGTTCTGGGCGTAGGCGGTGTAGGGAAAAGCGTTCAGCATCCCGCCGAGCGCCGTGGAGAGACCGTCCGCCCGCAGCCCCGCTGCCAGCGTGCCCTCGCGGACCGGCCTGTCCACGATCTCGCCGACCGCGACCGCGTTCCCCGTCGTCTCCACCATGGTCACCAGCATGACCAGGATCATGGACACGATCGCCGCGAGCTCGAAGGTAGGCGCCCCGAAAAAGAACGGCGTGGTGATGCCGAAGGCGGCCGCCTCGCCGACCCCGCCGAAGTCCGTAACCCCGACCGACGTCGCGACGATGGTGCCGAGGATCAGGCCGAGCAGGATCGCGATCCTGCTCATGAACCCGCGAGCAAAGCGGTAGATGGCCAGGATGATGAGCAGCACCGCAAAGGCTAGCGCGATGTTGGCCGGGCTGCCGAAGCCCTCGGCGCTCGGGTCGCCGCCGCTCGCCCAGTCGACCGCCACGGGCAGCAGGGAGACCCCGATGACGGTGATGATGGATCCGGTAACCACCGGCGGAAAGAAGCGCAGGAGGCGCGAGAAGTACGGGCTCAGCAAGAACGTGACCAGCCCGGCCACGATCACGGAACCGTAGATCGCTGTGAGCCCGCCGGACTGCCCTATAAGGACCATCGGCGTGACCGCCGCGAAGGTGACACCCTGGATGATTGGGAGCCTGAACCCGACCTTCCAGAATCCCACCGTCTGGACGAGCGTCGCCACCCCGCAGGTGAACAGGTCGGCGTTTATGAGGTAGACGAGATCCTCCTCGGGGAGCCCGATGGCGTTCGCGAGGATGAGCGGCACCGCGACTGCCCCCGCGTACATCGCGAGCACGTGCTGGAAGCCGAAAACCGCCAGCCTCCCCGCGGGCAACACCTCGTCGACCGGGTGGACGCGGCCCTGATCCCCTGCTGTGGTCTCGGACATACCCCGACCCCCTCCGAACCCTAGCCTCCCCCGAACCGCCCGGCTTCCCCCTCCGCCTCCACCCGAACCTCGACGGCTTGGGCTCCGGCGTCGAGCGCCGCCTGCACGACCTTCATGGTCGCCTCCAGCACTTCGTCACGTCCGCCGGTGAGGGCCGTGACCTCGGGCCCGGCCTCGCGCCCCAGACCGGAGTCGCTGGCGGCCTTTGTCGCTGCCTCGACCTGCGCCCGCGGCGGACTCTCGGCCTCCTGGGAGGTAACCACGGTAACCTCGGCGGTGAGCTCCGACCTCTCGTAGCCCGGCATCAGTGGTCTCCCTTCCCCGCAAGCCCCACGATATGCTCGGGTTTCACGGGCACGCGCGGGAGCTCCCTGCCCGTGGCGTCACGCAGGGCCGCCACGATCGCGGGGGTGGAGGCTATCGTCGGGGGTTCGCCCACGCCCTTCAGGCCGTACGGGGCCTCGGGGTCGGCCAGCTCGAGGATCTCTACCCTTACGGGCGGCATATCTAGGATGGTCGGTATCAGGTAGTCGGTGAAGGAGGCGTTCTGGATCTTGCCCTCCTCTATCTGGATCTCCTCGAGTAGGGCGAGGCCGAGACCCTGCGCGATGCCGCCCTCGATCTGGCCCTCCAGCGCCTGGGGGTTCATGGCCTTACCCACGTCCTGCGCCGTCGCAACCTCCACGACCCGGACCAGGCCGAGCTCGGTATCGACTTCGACCACAGCCCTGTGCGCTGCGAACGCGAACTGCAGGTGGACGTTGCCCTGGCCCCTCTCGTCCAGCGGCTCGGTCGCTTTGTGGTGAAACTCTACCGTCTCCTCGATCTCCTCCCCCTCCAGCAACTCCGCGAGGGAGAGCACAACCTCGCCCCCCGAGACTATCCCGTTGTCCTCGAGGGCGAGGTCTCCCCCCTCCCCCAGCTCCTCGCGCGCCCGCTCGAAGACGCGCTCGCGCACGCGCTCGCAGGCCTGCTTGACGGCCGCGCCGGTAACGTAAGTCTGGCGCGAGGCGGAGGTCGAACCGGCCGAGCCCACCCGCGTATCCGCCTGCAGAACCGAGACCCTCTCTACCCCGAGCTCGGTGCGCGCGATCTGGGCCTCTACCGTGATGAGACCCTGGCCGACCTCGGCAGCCGCCGTGTGGACCGTCGCCAGCGGCTCGCCGCCCTCGACGGAGAGGGTGACGCGGGCCGTCGAGTAGTCGTCGAACCCGGCCGAGAAGCCGATGTTCTTGTAGCCGACCGCGTAGCCGACGCCGCGCCTGATGCCCTCGCCGTGCGTGACGTTGGAGACGCCGCCGGGCAGACGCCGCAGGTCACGGCCCTCAACCTCTTCCTCCTCGGGCATGGGCATGTCCCCGACGCGCTCCAGGATCTCGCGGACCGGGGCGGGGGGCGGCACTTCCTGTCCGAACGGGAACCTTATCCCCGGCCGCATGGCGTTTTTCACGCGCAGCTCCAGGGGGTCCATCCCGAGCTGCGCGGCCAGCCTGTCCATCTGGGCCTCGTGGGCGAAGCAGATCTGGACCGCGCCGAAGCCGCGCATCGCGCCGCACGGCGGGTTGTTGGTGTAGAGCATGTGGCTCTCGATCTCCGCGTTGGGGACGTCGTAGGGCCCGCAGGCGAAGGTCGCGGCGTTGGTGCAGACGGCGTTGGAGCTCGAGGCGTAGGCGCCGCCGTCGAAGACGATCCGGGCCCTGACGTAGAGGAGCTTCCCGTCTCGGGTGGCGCCGTGCTCGTAGCGCAACCTGCAGGGGTGCCTGTGGACGTGCCCGTAGAACGACTCCTCGCGGTTGTAGACCATCTTGACGGGGCGTTCGGTCTCGAGGGCCAGCATACAGGCGTGGATCTGCATCGAGAGGTCCTCCCGCCCGCCGAAGGCGCCGCCCACCCCCGAGAGCGTGAGCCGCACCTGCTCCGCATCCAGGTCCAGGCTTTCGGCCACCTGGCCCTGGTCTATGTGCAGCCACTGGGTCGAGATGTAGAGGTCCACGCCGCCCAACCCGTCCGGCACGGCGAGGCCCGACTCGGGACCGAGGAACGCCTGGTCCTGCATCCCGACCTCGTACTCCCCGCTCACGACGACGTCGGCCGAAGCCTCGGCCCCCGCGACGTCGCCGTGGTGGATGTCTATACGCTTGAGGACGTTCCCCGAGAGGTGGAGTTGCGGGGCATCATCCTTCATCGCCTCCTCGGGATCGACCAGCGGATCCAGCACCTCGTACTCGACCGAGATCTTCTCGAGCGCCCGTCTCGCCGTCTCGGGATGGTCGGCGGCGACCACCGCCACGGGCTCGCCTTCGTAGCGGATCTTCTCCCACGCCAGCACTGGCTGGTCGGGGACCTCCATCCCGTACACCTTGCGGCCGGGGACGTCCTCGTGCGTCAGGACGGCGCGTACGCCAGGCATCTCCTCGGCCTCCGACGTATCCACAGACCGAATGTTCGCGTGCGGGTGCGGGCTCCTGAGCGTCGACCCCCACAACATGCCGTCCATCCAGAGATCGGACGAGTACTCGAACTCGCCCTTGACCTTGGGAACGCCGTCGGCCCGCTCCGTGTGCTCGCCCACCCTGCCTGGCTTCGTAACCGGCGGGCGCTCGCGCGTCGGCGTCGCCGGAGCAGCCGGCATCGTCTGCCGGACGGTCATGGGTGGACCTTCTGGGGATCGGGGCGTCGGGATTCGCGCATCAGGTCCGGCTCATCCTCTCTGCGGCCAGGCGCACGGCGTCCAGGATCTTCTCGTAGCCGGTGCAGCGGCAGAGGTTGCCTGCCAGGGCTTCCCGGATCTCGGCGTCGGCCGGGCTCGGGTTCCTGTGCAGCAGATCGTGGGTCGCGACGATCAGACCCGGCGTGCAGAAGCCGCACTGCACGCCCCCCGCCTCGACGAAGGCCGCCTGCACGGGATGCAATTCCTCGCCTTCCGCTATCCCCTCGACCGTCACGACCTCGCGGTGCGCGGCCTGCCCGGCGAGGACCAGGCAGGAGCAGACGAGCACGCCGTCCAGGTACACGGAGCACGACCCGCACTCTCCCTGCTCGCAGGCGTTCTTGGAGCCGGGGTACCCGAGCCGCTCGCGCAGCACGTAGAGCAGGCTCTCGCCCTCCCAGACGCCGTCCGCCTCCCTCGCCTCGCCGTTGACGGATAGCTGGAGCCGCACTACCCACGCCCCCTGAACTCGTCCCAGGCCCACCCGAGCGTGCGGCGCGCGAGCACGCCCACCGCGTGGGTCCTGTAGCCGGCGGTCGCGCGGACGTCGCTGATAGGACGGGCGGCCTCCGCGACCAGCTCGCCGAAGCGCGCGAGCGCGGATTCGGGGATATCATCCCCGGTCTCCCACTCGAGCACCCCCTCGATAAACTCCTCGGCCTCGTGGGCTCGCACCGGCGTCGGGGCCGCCGAGCCCAGGCAGGCCCCGACCTTCCCCCGTTCCGGGTGAAGGGCCAGGCCGAAGGCGCACACGGCGATCACCATCGCGTTGCGGGTCCCGATCTTGGAGTACTGCTGGGGACCTTCGGCCTTCGGGATGGTGAAGGCCGCGATCAGCTCGTCCGGGCGCAACGCGTTCTTCTTGGGGCCCGTTACGAACTCGGCGACCGGCAGGGTACGTGTCCCACCTACGGAGGCGACCTCGACCTCGGCGTCCGAGACGTACAGCGGGGGAAGGGCGTCGCCTGCCGGCGAGGCGGTGCCGAGGTTGCCTCCGACCGTGCCACGGTTCCGGATCTGGGGTGATCCCACCGTTCGCGAGGCCATCGCGAGCCCAGGTAACTCGTCCGCGAGCTCGGAGATCACCCTGGAGTAGGTGACACCGGCGCCGACGCGCAGGCGCCCGTCTTCCTCCGTCCACTCGCGCAACTCGGGCACGCGCGTTAGGTCCACAACCGCGCCGGGCCGCTCCCGGTCGAAGTTCAGGTCGACCATGACGTCGGTGCCGCCGAAGATGGGCCTGGCATCGGGATGCGCCGCCTTCACCTCCAACGCTTCGCGCAAGTCGTCAGGTCCAA
Source organism: uncultured Rubrobacteraceae bacterium (assembly GCA_963800975.1). Taxonomy (GTDB): domain Bacteria; phylum Actinomycetota; class Rubrobacteria; order Rubrobacterales; family Rubrobacteraceae; genus JALYGY01. The sequence goes on from CAWDDB010000014.1 coordinate 536,388, forward strand.
AGAACTCCACCGGTCAGCTACCCCGGTCCGGTTGCTCGAAGAGATCGACGAACTCGAAGCCTTTGTCGCCCACCCCGACGAGCCCCTTGTCCGAGATGTGCAGCTGCGGCAACACGATGAGGGCTAGAAATGAAAGAGTCGTAAACGCGTTGTCGAGGCGGCAGCCTGCCTTTACGAGTGCTGCGCCGATCATCTCGGAGCCCTCCGCCACCTCTTCGAAAGGGTCGGCGGCCATCAGCCCGGCGATGGGCAGGGGGAGCAGCGCGAGTTCCCCTTCGGTGGCCACCGAGACGCCGCCCCCCTCGTCGGCGACGGCCCGCGCGGCCCGCGCCATCATCTCCTCCGAGTTGCCCACTACCACCAGGTTGTGGCAGTCGTGCGCCACGGTGGTAGCCAGGGCCGCGGGCCGCTCGAAGCCGAGGCCGGCTACGAAGCCCGTTCGCTTCTCCCCCGTCTTGCCGTGTCGCTCGAGGACACAGATCCTGGCCACGTCCAGGTCCGGGTCGAGGCGAACCAGGCCGTCCTGGACCGGGAGCTCAGCCCACTCCTCCCTGGTCTCTATTTCGTTCTCCACAACCCGGATGGTACTTGCCCTCACGGTGCCGTTCTCGGACGGGGCACGTACGTCGAAGGTTTGCTCGGAGATGGCATGTTCCAGCTTCACGGTGTTCAGGGCATAGTCCGGGTAATCGAAGGCGGGAAGATCGACCGTCATGCGACCGTCCTGCGCGACGACCTGGCCGGCCGCGATGGTGAGCGAGACGTCGACGTCCGCCAGGTTGCCGTCGAGAAGAATGATATCGGCCCAGCGCCCTGGGGTAACGCTGCCGACGTCGCGCCAGACGCCGAACCTCTCGGCCGGGTTGAGGGTGGCCATCTGGAAGGCGGTAACGGGCCTGACGCCCAGACGGATGGCGTGGCGCACGACGAAGTTTATGTGTCCCTCGTCGACCAGGGACTCCGGGCTCCGGTCGTCCGTGACGAGCACGATGTGCCTGGGGTCGAGGCCCATCTCCGTGTGGGCTTTTATGGTCGCCTCCACGTCGTGGAAGGCGGAGCCGCGCCGCAGCTTGGCGTACATGCCGTGCCTGAGGCGCCACACCGTATCCTGAGGGGTCGTGCCCTCGTGGCAGCCGGTGATGCCGCTCGCGGCGTAGGCGGCCAGGCGCCAGTCGTCCGGCGGCCAGGCGAAGTGCCCATCGGCGACCTTGCCGGCGCGCAGGGCGGCGGAGATCTCGCCGTGCATCTTCTCGTCCCCGAAGACCACCCCGGGGAAGTTCATCACCTCACCGAGCGAGATTACGTCCTCCCCCCACGAGAGGGCCTCGGCGACCTCATCGGGACCGATGACCGCCCCCGGCGTCTCGAGCTCCGTCGAGGTCGATGGTACGCAGGATGCGACCTGCATGTAGGCGGCGAGCGGCGTGGTGCGCGCCTCCTCCACCATCAGCCTGAGGCCCCGCAGGCCGAGCACGTTGGTGATCTCGTGGGCGTCGAAGAAACCACCCGTGGTCCCGAGGGGCAGCACGGCCCTCGCGAACTGGGTAACGGTGAGCAGGCAACTCTCGATGTGGCAGTGCCCGTCCAGGAAGCCCGGCGCGATGTAGCGGCCCTCGGCCTCGACGACCCGGGTCTCCTCCCCGATCGTGTGCCCTGCGTCGTGGCCCACGTAGGCTATGCGCGAACCCCGCACGGCGACGCTGATGTTCGGGACGATCTCGCCCGTCGGGACGCTAACGAGGGTCCCGCCGCGCACCACCAGCGTGGCGGGGAGGTCACCCCTGGCGGTGGCAGCCAGCTCCCGGGTCATCTCGTGCAGAGGCGACCTCTCGAAGTCCGACATCCTGCTCCCTTCTCGCACGGCTCCCTATCCGGGCCAGCGGGAGCCTGCGAAACAAGGCATCCTGGCGACCGGCGCGACGCCAGAGCCGCCCACCATCGGAGTGTAAGTCGCCGCGATAATTTGTGTCAAGACGGCCCCGGGGTCAGACGCCCAACTCGACCACCTTGCGCGCGATGTCGGTAAATTCCATCCCCTGCGCGGTGTTCGAAGGGAGCGTGATCGTCGCGCCGTCGTCGAAGACGAGCTGGACGACCTCTTCGCCCTGCGGCTCCCGCTTCAGGTAGCTGCGCACCGCCGCGATGCCCCCGGCCACGGCCCCGATCAGGAGCACCCCCTTGAGCAGCTTCCTCATGCCGGATCTCCCCCTTCCAACCCAGCCTCGACTTCGCCGCTGGCGTTGCGCATGTCGTACAGCGCAAGACCGACCCTCGCATCGGGCCCCGTGGTGGCAACCAGGGCGCCGCCTGGCTGCAGCCGGATCAGGAGCACGTACCCGCCCTCGGCCTTCACCCTGAGCTGCGAGACGTGGCCCTTGCCATTCTCCCTGGCCACCCTCTCGCCCAGGTTGGCGAGCGCGGCCACCATCGCCGCCGCCCGCTCGCGGTCCACGCCCTCGCCGTGCGAGGAGGCCAGGAGATCCCCGTCCTTCGAAAGCACGCCGCAAGACTCGATGTCCGCGGAGAGCGCCCGCAGGTCCGCGAGCACACGATCCAGGCCCGCCGTCGAACCGTCTGGTTCAGCCATACACATCCCTCCCATCCCCGTCAAACCGCCGGAGCGGCATTATATCCAAAGGAGGCCCCTGGGGACCCCGAAGCAGCTTAACACCGGACCCCACGAATGTTATATTCTCCACCCTACGGGCGATTAGCTCAGCGGGAGAGCGCTGCCTTCACACGGCAGAGGTCGCTGGTTCGAACCCAGCATCGCCCACTCAATAAATTCCTGCAAATGGCGGAAAAGAGAAGCTCTCGATCTTCGAGACCGAGGACTTCGTGCAGCAACGCTATGGTGGCCGGCACATTTCGGTCAAGCTTGCCTCCATGACTGGGTACCATGCTTCTCAATTAGCTGGTCAATGGTTCTGCAGTCCGGATCAGTGGAGATCATTTTCCCTACCATCTTCTCAAGGGCGTCATCTAGTATGTCGTACGCCTCTTGAGCGTAGTAGGTCATGCGCTTGTCTTAGTAAAGTGCTTCGCCGCCTCGTTGACAAAGCTCAGTACCAGATAGCGTCCCCTGGATGGCTCGCTCCGGGCGCAAGAATTGTGATTCCTTGGTTGCCGGGAAAGCGCCCATTTGCGGGGATGGTGCAGAGAACCCACTAACGGTAGTGGCTATCGTGTCCAGGTTCGAGTTTTCTTCTTTCAAGGAGAGGCACAGGCTCTCGTTGTCGTCATAGCCTCTTCCCTTGGGTACGTCTATGGGCGGTCGCCGCGCAAGCTCATAACAGATGCCCTATTCTGATCGGCAACTCGCAGACTCGCCGGCCCGTGGCGTGGAACACGGCGTTTGCAATGGCCGCAGCGGCGCCGACCTGGCCGATCTCACCGACGCCCTTGACGCCGAGCGGGTTGACGACGTCGTCGCGGACCTCGACGAGCTCCACCTCGACCTCGGGCGCGTCGGCGTTGACCGGTACGAGGTAATCGCCCAGGCTCGCGTTAGCCCAGCGGCCCGCCCTGCTGTCCATAATAGTGCCCTCGAGCAGGGCCTGCCCTAGGCCCCAGAGCATCCCGCCCATGAGTTGGCTGCGTGCGGTCTTGGAATTCAGGACGCGACCCGGGGCGAAGGCGCCGACCATCCGCCGGACACGGACGAGTCCCAGGTCGGCGTCGACGGCGACCTCCGCAAACTGGGCGCCGAACGTCGTCTGCGCGTAACCGGTGTCCGCGCCGGTGGGGTTCCAGCTTCCAGCGCGTCGAGCTCTTCCAGGGAGTTGCGCTTGAGCAGCTCGCCATAGCTCTCGCCGGTCTCGGGCTGCCCGCGCAGCACCATCCGGCCGTCGCGAACGACGACCGCGTCTGGGTCGGCACCGTGCAGCGGCGACTCGTCGTCGGCGATGGCCCGGGCGACCAGCTGGTCGCGCAGGGAGGTGACGGCGGTGTGGACCGCGCCGCTGAGCATGCCTGCTCCAGCCGAGCCAACCGCGGAGGAAGCGTTCGGCAGGTGCGTGTCGCCAAGCTCGAAGCGGACGTGGTCGAGTGGGATGCCGAGCCCGTCGGCGGCGACCTGGGACATCGCGGTCGCCACCCCCGTGCCGAATTCCTGTGTGCCGCACTGCACCAGGACGCTACCGTCGGCATACAAGCGTGCCAGCGCCCGCTGGGGCTGCAATCCTGGGAAAGCCGGGACAGGGTAGGCGGCCGTCGCCATCCCCAAGCCGATCAACCAGTGCCCGTCGCGCTGTGAGCGGGCGCCGGGTCCCGCCCCTGCCAGCCGACGCGCTCGGCGCCGCGCTGGTAGCACTCCTTCAGTCCCTTGCTCGACCAAGGGTTGCCGCTCACAGGGTCGACGTCAGCGTGGTTGCGCAACCGCAACTCGAGCGGGTCGAGCCCAAGCTCGTAGGCGAGCTCGTCCATCGCGCATTCCAGCGCGAACATTCCGGATGCCTCGCCCGGGGCGCGCGTGAACGTCGGCGTCATGGTGTTGGCGCGGATGAGCCGGTAGACGCCCTCGTAGTTCGGGCAAGCGTACGCTTGCGCGTCGGTGCCGAGTGACGGCTCGGCCCAGTCGTCGAAGGGCGACGTGGGTGAGAGCTTGAGGTGACGAAGTGCGGTGAGGTGACCCTCCCTGGTCGCGCCGAGCGCGACGTAGTGTTCCTGCTCTTCGCGGTGCCCGCAGGAGGTGAACATCTGCTCGCGGGTCAGGACGAGCTTGACAGGGCGTCTGACCTGACGGGCGGCGAGCGCGGCGAGCGTCACATGCGGCCAGATCATCGCCTTGCTGCCGAAAGCACCTCCGACGAAGTGCGTGATGACGCGCACCTTCGTTGGCGACAGGCCCAGCAGCGCAGCGACCGTCAGGCGCGTGGCCGTGATGCCCTGGGTTGAGTCGTAGAGCGTCAGCCGGTCAGCGTCCCAGACCGCGGTGGTGGCCGAGGGCTCGATCGGGTTGTGGTGGTTGGCGGCAAAGCGGTAGGTCTGCTCGACGCGCACGGCCGCCTCCGCGAGGCCAGCGTCGACGTCGCCGCGCTCCATGCGTCCTGGCACCAAGCCTCCGAAGATCCGCTCCGGCTCGTAGGCCTGGTCGCGCCCCTGGTCCAGGGTCGTCGTCGACGGCGTCTCCTCATAGGTGATGTGCACCAGCGTCGCCGCGTGCTGGGCGCGTTCGAGGGTGTCGGCAACCACAATGGCGACAGGTTGGCCGGCGTAGTGTACGACCTCGTCCTGCATAGGGAAGAAGGTCTCCCCGGGGGCGGCATGACCGAACAGCGAGGGGAACAGTGGCGGTTGCGCCGCGACCTTGGGCAGGGTGCGGTGGGTAAGAACGGCGATCACGCCCTCGGTCCGCTCGGCTTCGCTTGTGCGAATGGCACCGATCCGGCCTCTTGCCACATCTGCGCCAATCAGGACCGCGTGTGCCATGTTCGGTAGGGCGATCTCGGCGCTGTAGCGGGCGGCGCCAGTGACCTTGGCATGGCCATCGACGCGGTCGACGGGTTGCCCAATCGCCACGCGCTGCTCGGACACCACGCTCATGCTGCGCCTCCTGTCGTCGTGGCAGTCTCGAGCGCACGGACGATCGCCCGCTGTGCGAGCTCGACCTTAAACTCGTTCATCGCGCGCGGCACCGCCGGTGCAAGCTCCTCGTGTGCTGCCCGGGCGAAGCTCGCCTGCTCCGCGGGCTCACCGACCAATAGCTCCTCGGCCCGGCGTGCCCGCCAGGGCTTGGTTCCGACGCCCCCGAGCGCCAGGCGCAGCTCGCGTATCACGCCGTCGTCGACGCGTAGTGCCACCGCCACCGAGACCAAGGCAAACTCATACGACTCGCGGTCGCGGACCTTGAGGTACAGAGACCCGCGCGCCACAGGCGCTGCCGGTACCTCGATAGCCACGATCAGCTCGCCGTGTTCGAGCGGATGTTCGATGTGCGGGGTGTCTCCGGGGAGAAGGAAGAATTCGTCGATCGGGATCGCCCGTTCGCCATGCGGGCCCTGAAAATGCACGACGGCGTCGAGGGCGAGCAGGGCGACCGCGACGTCCGACGGGTGTGTGGCGATGCAATGCTCGCTGGTGCCCAGGATCGCGTGGCCCCGGTTGACACCCTCCAGCGCGGCGCAGCCGCTCCCCGGTTCGCGCTTGTTGCAGGCTGAGCGTGTGTCGCGAAAGTAGCTGCAGCGGACCCGTTGCAGCAAGTTTCCTCCCATGGAGGCCATGCCGCGCAGCTGCGGCGAGGCGCCGAGCACAAGCGCCTGGGCGATCACCGGGAACCGCTCCACCACACCGGGCGCTTCGGCGACATCGCTCATCCGCGCCAAGGCTCCTATGCGCAGGCCACCGTCCGGAAGGTCCTCGATCTGGTCGAGCGGCAAAGGGTTGATGTCGACGAGCAGGCTTGGCCGCACGACGTTCAGGCGCAACACGTCGACCTCGGTCGTGCCGCCAGCGAGGAACGCGCTGTCTGGGTCGGCGCTGACGGTGGCGATTGCGTCGGCCACGTCTGTCGCGCGTAAGTAGCTAACCGGCCGCACGGCGGTTCCCTCCAGCCGCGTCGCGGACCTCGCGGATGGCAGCGCGGATGTTGGGATAGGCGGCGCAGCGGCAAATGTTGCCGCTCATCCACTCGCGGATCTCCGCGTCGTTCGATGCGTGCCCTTCTTCGAGCAGCGCTACCGCGGACATGATCTGGCCTGATGTGCAGTACCCGCACTGGAACGCGTCGTGGGAGATGAACGCGCGCTGCATGGGATGCAACTCTTCGCCTTCGGTTAGGCCCTCGATGGTCGTCACGTCTTGGCCTTCGCAGATGATCGCGAGCGTCAGGCACGCCAGGACGCGCCGCCCGTCGGCCCATACCGTGCACGCGCCGCAAGTACCCTGGTCGCAGCCCTTCTTGGTGCCCGTGAGATCGAGGTGTTCGCGCAGAGCGTCGAGTAGGCTCACCCGCGGCTCGATGTACAGCCCGCGCTCCACCCCGTTGAGCCGAAGTGACACCCGCGTAGGTCCGGGGCCGAGCACCGTTGGTTCGCGTTCTCGTGCCAACCTTGCCTCCTTTGTTGGTTACGCCTTGTTGCCCGCCACGTCAGGCGAGGCTTGGGCCGCTCTTCCTGGATTAGTCACACGAGGAGGGTCCACCACGAGTTTTTCTTCCCAAGGATCTCTCCGTGGGTGGCTTGATAGTGGACCCATATTTGGCCCGATCTGATCCCTAACGCCCTCCTCCTCAAGCGGGATGTACAGAGCTCTTGACCCAGGATCACTCAGATCAACGTCCTTTCAGCTTGCCTCACCTCCTCTGGGGCGGATCGGGCTACCGCCAACATTCCAACCGACCCGCGCCAAAGCATCGGCCTTTCGGCTCGAGTGCTTCTCATGATGCCGGATAGCCCAACTGCGTTGCAAGATACTCTAGGACGTGGGGTGAATAGACTCATCGTAATGCGCTGGCTTGGCGGGCCTCGCGCACTCGTCGGATCAGGAGCACCAGGCTGACCAGCGCCACAACCAGGCTCAGGAACACAGCACCCAAGAACTCGATGGAGGTGGTGCTCCTGACGCCCGCGAAGGTGTCCCACAGAGCGTGCAAGACCACCGCCGTCAGGAAGGCGCCGAGAACCTGCCAGTTCAACGCGGCGTGGCCCGCCCTGAGCCTTTCCCTCCAGAGGACTGCGCACACCAAGCCGGTCCACGACATGTGTCCGGCGGGCGAGCTTAGGCCGCGCACCAAGAGCACCTCGTCCAGGACCCCTAGGTTGCCGCGCGAGGCCAGCAGTGTTACGAACCCGTAGCCCATCGTCTCCAGGGCCGCGAAACCCGCCGCTGTGGAAGACCCCCAGGACTATGCCTGCTGCCTCAGAGCGGTAGCGGCCCAAGAAGAAAAAGATGAGGGGCACGATCAGCTTGGCCGACTCCTCTATCAGGCCGATGGCCAGCTTCGGGAGGAAGCCGAGGGCTCTCGCCACGTCGTACTCCAACGTACCGGCGACCACCGTCCCAAGGACCCCGCCCCACAGGAAGCAAATCGCCAAGGTGGGCAGGGGCACCTCCCAAACCGGCAGCCGCTCGTAGAGGTAGGTGACGAAGGATACGGGCACCAAGAACGCCCCTAGCAGGATGACGCTGGGGATGTAGTTCGGGCTGGAGGTAGCTATTAGCGTCTTCTCGACTAGGAAGAGGAGCACGAGACCACTCAGCAACATCCGGAGCCACCGGCGTTTTAGCAAGCCCACTTTGGCGAGTCCCCGCCTTCTTACCAGCACCTAGCTGGGAGACGAGTCAATCGGTCCTCTCCTCGGTGGTCACGGTGTCCCCAAGACCTCGTTCCAGATCCTCCCTTGCCTCGCGAGCCAACGCCTCAAAACCCTCCCTGATCCTAGCCAGGTTCGCATCCGAAATTTCCTCGAGATCCAGGAGACTGTTATGCGCTCCGTCCATTGCTCGAATCAGCTCGTCGAGCTTCAGCTGCAAGGCAGTACCGTCCCTATTCTGAGTGTTCTGGATCAGGAATACCATAAGGAACTTAACGATGGTAGTGCCAGTGTTTATGGCCAACTGCCAAGTAACGCTGAACCCGAAGATCGGGCCAGGGACAGCCCACACCAAGATGACAAGCACGGCGGCCGCGAAGGTGGTTGGATGTCCAGCGGTCCGCGAAGTCAACTTGGCGAAACGGTCGAACAGGGCATCGTGGTACACGGCACGCTCCTTTATAGCTAGCCCAACAGGTGGGAGGCTACTACAGTGCAAGCCAACCCCTTCGGCGAGCACCTCAGGGCAGCGCACTTCGAAGAATACCTCTTCTAGGTAGGTCGGTGAATAGCGTAGGATGATCGCGAGGTGTCCCTTGTGAAGAGAGGAGGACTATGGTGGAGCAGCACGCTGCCGATACCCTGCAGCCGTTCTTGCAGCAGCTCCGCGAGGCGCTCACCGCGGTCGCCAACGGCGATCCCGAACCCGTGAAGGCGCTGTGCTCCCATACCGATGCCGTGAGCCAGTGCGGGTTCTGGGGCGGCGTCGAGAGCGGCTGGGCGGAGGTCGGCGAACGCTGGGACTGGGTGGCCGCGCAGTTCGAGCCCGGCGCGGGCGAGGTTGCCAGCGACACCGCGTTCCTGACGGCGAGCGGCGAGATGGCCTATGGGGTCTTCATAGAGCGCTGGCGGGGGCGGTTCGCGGGCCGGTCGGAGCCGACCGAGCTGATGATCCGGGCCACCCTGATCTTCCGGCGGGAGGACGGCGCATGGAAGGCCGTCCACAGGCACGGCGACAACGGCGTGGAGAAGGCTCCGCCGGGCTAACACCATCCGGCATTGGGAAGCAGCATTTGGCCTGTCAACCCGGGAGAGGCCACAAGCCGACAGTACTTCGGAGGACACCACTTCTACGAGCTTCGGTGTATAGACGCATCGCGAGTTCTAGCCGCGCAGCGACATCATCTTCTCCGGCTGATGGTCGCTCAGGAAGTCCAAGATGATCCGGTTGACCAGGTCTGGTTTCTCCACCGGCGCCATGTGCGACGTACCGGGTACGACGGCGAGCTGCGCGTCGGGCAGCGTGGCCGCGATGGCGGCGCTGTGCTCGATCTCCACGATGTCATCGTCGCCTTGCATGACCAGGGTGGGCGCGCGGATCCTCGCGAGTTCGGGGAGGGCGATGTCGGGCTCCTCGCGCCACATCCTCATGATCTTCTCCAGCACCACGGGGAAGTGCTCGGGGCCGTCCGGGGAGAGCCGATCGTAGCCCGCGTGCAACCATTCGGGCGGATCGGAGCCCCAGGAGTCCAGCAACGCCCGGAACTCCGGGAGCTCGCCGTCGGCGTTGAAGTACTGGCCGATCACAATTAGCTTGCGCACCAGCTCGGGGCGACGCAGGGCGACGAGCATGCCCACCACGGCTCCGTCGCTCCACCCGATCAGGTGCGCGGCCCCGGTGCCCGCGGCATCGAGGAATGCCCCGGTGTCGGCGGCCATCGCCTCGTAGGTAATCGGTCCGGCAACGTCGGGGGTGCGCCCGTGGCCGCGGCGTTCTGGCACGTAGACAAGGTAGCGCTCGGCCAGCGCCGGGACCTGTATGGCCCAGGACTCGGCGCTGGCCAAACCGCCGTGCAGCAGGGCGAGCGGCGCGCCCCCGCCGTAGACCTCGAAGTAGGTGCGCACGCCGCCCGCGTTCACGTACTCGCCCACGCCCATCCCTTCGTCTCGTCCCGGCACGTCAGTTTAGCCCGTCACCGGGTCGGATCGTTGAGAGGGCTGCCTGCCCGACAACCCGTACAAGATGAACTTCCGAGAACACTACTTGTATAGGCCTCCCTGAGGCAGAGCCCAGTACACCAGTACAGTGCAAGCGGATACGGTGGTGTTCGCCTAGGTACGCGTAGCTCGGAAAGGCCGTGTTCGCGGGGCTCCGCGGACTGATATGGACGCCGGTGAACAGGCGGACTCGCCTTCACACGGCAGAGGTCGCTGGTTCGAACCCAGCATCGCCCACTACCAAAGATCCTCTCTACGGGCTCGAGTGGTTGGGAAAGGAGGGCCGGGGTATCAGGAGCCCGACCCTCCTTCATTGCTAGCGAACCCTTGGGACGCGGTTATCGTAGAGCCATCACCAGCTATTGAAGCTGGCGCAGGGCGACTAATGCGTCGACGTCGACCCGCGTTCCGGTAGAAGCAGCCCTCTTGGTACCCAAGACCCTCACCTCAAGGGTGTGCTCCACAGAGGGATCGAGGGAGGTAGCGTTGTAGATCACCCTGCGCGGCTGCGCCGAGGCAGCGTAGAGGTCTATGGTCGCAACCGGCGCCCCGTCTAGCCACACCTCGGCCTTGCCCCTGTCCGGGCCCTTCTGGGCTACCCACGAGACATCACTACCCGAGAAGGTAAAGGTGGCCTTCGCCCCAGCCTCCGAGGTGTGCATCGTGGTGCCCCCGAATGCCGTTGCCAGCGACTGCTCGTCCCAGGTCCCAGAGTAGGAGAGGACACCCGCGCTCTCATTCTCGTGGGCGTCCAGGGCGAAAGGATTACCTCCCGCCCATGCGCTAGTGTTGCCGTCCTCGTCGATGGCCCTCACCCTGAAGCGGTACTCGCTGCCCGGTGCCAGAGAGACGTTAAGGTTAGTCCTCGTGGTGTCCGAGCCGAGGGACACGTCCTGGTAGGTGCCGCCGTTGGTGCTACGTTGGAGCTCGTAAGAGGAAACAACGCTCGTCCCTCCGCCAGCCGACCAGCTGACGTTAACCGGCACAGTGGAGGCGTTTACGGTCGAGTTCGCGGCAGGGAGGCGATAGGTGGGCGCCTGCACGCTCAGCCCGGAGCAGTCCCCACCCGAAGGGTCGCCCTGCACGTTGATGGTGGAGGTGGCCACCTCTGAGGCCACCGAGCCGTCGTTGACCACGACGCTGGCCTGCCGGTCGCCGCTCGTGGGGTTGACGCAGCTGTTGTTGTAGCTGACCGTCCTCAAGACCTGCTGGTAGTCGGCCTTGGGGGCCGAACCCTCTAGGCTCAACACCCCGCTCTGCGCGTCGTAGTCGGCGGCGATGGGGGTGCCTGTGGTGTCGGCCAAGAGCCTCTCAGAAGTGGCGTCCTGGTTACCGCTGAGCGTCACCTTTGCAGACCTAATGTTGGCGTCGTCTGCGTCGCTTACGGTGAGGTTGTTCGCATCGACTATGGACGTGGGACCCCCGCCGGCCGCGAAGGTGGCCGAGTGGTTGAGGTTTCCGGAGAAAAAGAGCCTGCTGTCAGGGATGGCCTGACGAAGCTGGAGGGGGTAGCTCCAGTGCAGCCTGGCCACGGCCCCGCCCCCGTTCTCGTAGTAGTCGAGTTGGATGTCGTAGCGCTTGCCAGCCTCGAGCGTTGCGGTGCCCGAGTTGTCGGTGGGTCCGTGGTCGGTCCAGTTGTCGATGATCAGACTCCTATCGACGAACAGACGTACCCCGTCGTCGCTGTTCGTGATGAACGTGTACTGGCCGCTGACGGGCGCCTCGACCTGACCCGTCCACCGCGCGCTGAAGGTGTCAGAGCCTATGGAAGGAGCAGGCGAGCCGTTGCCCCAGTTGAAGTCCACTGTGGGGTCTGTGCGCGTGAGCTTGGAGCCCGTGAAGCCCACGTTGTCGAAGTAGGTGGCATCCAGCCCGCCGCGCTGGAGGCCGTCGAGGTCGACCCTGGGCGCCGCGTTTACCGTCTTGAGGTTAGGGTCAAAGGTGAAGCGGGCGAGGTTGGTGCGCGGCTGACCGGAGACCCCAACAAACCCTCCTCCAACCCACACGTAGTTGTCGGTGGACAGTATGGTCCATGCCCCTTCGTATGAGGGGTCATGGTCCTGGTCGAGGTGCGGAACCCAGTTGGAGGAGCAGTCAACCTGGCCGTTTGCGGGGTCCAAGGCTATGAGGCCGCCCAGCGGCTTGCCGCACACCTGCTGCTTTATTGGGTTGATGCCGAAGTGCCCGCCCACGATCAGGCGCGACTTGTCCGGGGAGGAGGCCAGCGCCTGAGGGTTGCCGCCAATCCCCCACTGCCACACCCTGTCGCCTGAGTTGCCGTTGTCGAGGCGGAAGGCAGCGACGTAGTTCGGCCCCAGCCCACAGCCCAGGAACAGGCGCGTTGGCGTAAGGGTGGCGTCCCAGCAGGTCATGTTGTTGTTGCGGCCGGAGTCGGTCTGGATCTGGCCAGGGGGAACCGACCAGGAGTGCACGGCGCTGGTGGCAACGTCGAAGCGCGCCACGCTCTGGCGAGCGATGTTGCCGGAGTTGCCCGAGCTTACGGAGTTGAAGCCGCCTATGGCGAAGATGGTGCCGTCGTTGTTGGGGCCGAACTTCAGGTCTCGCACGAGGTTGTTGGCCCGCGCCCTCCAGGCGGCGTCAAGCGCCCCCGTGGAAGCGTCCACCGCGGCCAGGTTGCCGCGGCTTGTGCCGTTGACGTTAGCGAACTGGCCGCCGATGTAGATCTTAGACGTGTCGGGCAGCAGGGCGAACACGGTGGAGGTGCTATCCCCGACGGAAGGGGCGAAGGAGGGGTCGACAGCGCCAGTGGAGGCGTCCACGGCTGCGAGGTTGCGCCTTGGCTGGCCGTCCACGGTCGTGAACTTGCCGCCTATGTAGACCTTGCCGTCCTTTACGGCCAGTGCGCGCACCACGGGAGCTTGGCCGTCGTTGCTCGTGACGGCGGGCTTCCATGTCCTTATGGGGGCGCCTGTGGCCACGTCTATGGCCGCTACCTTGTTAACGGCGAAGGTCTGGCCGGTAGTGCCGGGTGGCTTCTCGCGCACGGAGTTGAACGCGCCGCCTATGTAGAGGGTATTGCCGTCCTCGGAGAGTGCTGAGGCGTAGACCTTGTTGTTGGCCATCCATGGCTCGGGATCCGCGGTGTCGCGCAGCCCTAGAGCGGCATGGGCTGGCAGGGCCACGACGACCGTCGACGCCGCCGCAGCGACCAGCATAGAAAACATCAACATGAACCGTCTCATCCTATGTGACTCCTCCGCACTCCTCGCTCCCGATAACCCGCACAGGACCGTCGATCGGGTGTCACGATGATCTTTTGCCCCTGGTTGTGCTCTTCCAGCGCGGATCTCAGGACAAGCCCCACCGTTAAACCCGTTTTCGGGCTGATTGGACGATAACCAAAGGATAGTTGAGAACTATCCCGCGACACATATGCCGAACAGCATATTCTACGCGGGGCTCCCACGACTAAAATTCAGGCTAAGTCAGGCGAGTATCCACATCCCGCCTGAGCTTGCTCGACGGAGGAAAGTATAGATGAAGGTGATGGTCCTTTTGGTAAAGAGAGCACTCATCGCTACCATGGCGATTTCGGTCTTGATCATCCAACCTGGGTGTGTCCTGGCGTTGCCCTCGGAGACCACTGAAAACACCCCCATGGGCGACAGCACGGTGCGAAATAGCACCCAAGCAGACAACAGCGTTCTGGCGTTACCATCGGAGAAGCCAGACGAGGTGCCGATGGTCGACGGGCGCGTGCGCACTATGGCCCAGACAGGCGATAACGTCTGGGTGGGCGGCGACTTCTCCGAGGTGAAGCTGCGCGACGGATCGGCGGTGGACGACGACGTCGCCAACGTAGCGGTCTTCGACGCGACGACGGGCCAGTACAAGGACATAGCCCCGATGCTGGGCGGAGAGGACTCCGAGGTCTGGGACATGGAGATCTACGGCGATCACGACGTCGTGATCGCCGGCAATTTCGAAGGACCGAGTTCCACCCACAGCAACCTGGTGGTGGTAGATGGCGCCACGGGAGAGATGCTGCGTTGGTACGATTCGCCGGAACTCAAGTCGGTGCTGGCGGCGCCGCAGCTAGGGAGTATCTACGGTGGGGGGGTCGGCCTCTCCGCCTTCGCGTTCGACGGGCAGAAGCTGTGGACGCGATCTACGACCGCCGTAGAAGAGGATCTGCGTGCGAACGTAGTGGCGCCGGGCTACAGAGACCTGGAACTCGACGGCAACGGCCAGACGATCTGGGCGGCGTGCATCTGCGACCGCGTGGACGGCAAGCCCGCAAAGGCGCTCGTCAAGCTGGACACGGAGGGCAACCATGATCGCTCATGGGTCGCCGAAGCGGGGGCCCGAGCGTTCGGCCTTTCGCTGGTCGACCATGATGGGTCGCTCTACCTCGGTGCGGGAGGCAGCGATTTCCTGGGCGAGTACTCCAAGGCTGATGGTGACCGCAACTGGATGCGCGACACCTCGGGGTCGGTTCAAGCGGTGGAGGCCATGGGCGGAGGGCTGGTGGTGGGCGGCCACTTCTGGGAGGTCGCCGACGAGCCGGAGGATGGCTACAACGCTTGTGGGCACCGCTCCGATGACAACGCCCTCACGCTCGACCCCAACGACCTGTGCAAGACGAGGCATGGGCTGGCTGCCTACTCCTTCGGTGGGGTGTTGGACCCCGAGTGGGCACCGGAGGTCTCGGGCAAGTACAACCTGGTGTGGGCGTTGCAGCCGGACAAGCTCGACGCCGGGAGGCTGTATTTCGGTGGGGAGTTCACCAAGGTCGACGGGACAACGCAGACCTTCTACGCCCGGCTATCCTCGCCCACTACTTAGAGCCCCATTGCCCCCCTGCTGCTGCGCCGCTGCTAGCCGGCGGCCGGAGTCCTGCGGCGGCATGGAGGGAGCACCTGGCCCCACTCCTCCGCCACCTTCTCGGGTATGGGCTGCTGTGGCTTGCGTACGACCTCGACACTCAAGCCCACCACCTCCTCGGCCCATCGCTTGCTTCTGTCCTCGTATCCCGCGTCGAGCCACGGGTGAGAAGTGCGCAAGAGCCGGTTCGTGCAGACTCAAGTAAGAGTCTCAGTCCGTCCTGGTCGGGCACCTTGGCGCTGTATACCCTGGTTGAGGACCAAACCCTCGGTTCCACCAGAAGGTGCCTCGTGCAGCTCTCATTTAAGCAAGCTCTGCAAGCCTTAACGACGCTTCATACAGGCGAGGATCTCGAACGAGCAGACTTCACACTCTTTGATTCGAGCACTGATCTTCTGGCGCTGCCAAGACGTGCAGCAACCGTGCAGCAACCCGAGTGAATCTCCTGAAAACCTGAGAAAAGCGTCATGGACCAATTGCCTATGTTTGCAGCAATTTTGCAAGCTCCAGAAACGTCTAGCAAACCAACGCGCTGCCTTCACACGGCAGAGGTCGCTGGTTCGAACCCAGCATCGCCCACAGTAGAGAAGCTGAGTCTTGCAGGTAGAACGTCAAGTCGCAGGAAAGTGCTAGCTACGATCTGTCCCCCTGAGGTACGGTCGATGCGGTCAACCACGATCGTAGCCGTCGGGTTCTCAAGCTTGGGGCGCATGCGCAGCTTCTGCGACGCGAAAACCCTCAAGAAGGCCTGCCCGATCCCTGGATGCGTTAGATGAGGCCCTTCTTGGGGTAGCCGCTCAACTCGCAGCGGACGATAATGTTTGCGGCCTCGTACTGCCGGTAGCGGCAGATGACTAACTGCCGGGTTCGCTGTTGCCTTTCCCTTGAATCAAGAGCGCCGCCGCGATCGCACTCGCGATCGCCATCCCCGCTGAGACGTACATCGCGAAACGGAAAGCACCAAGGAAGGCATGGTCCACAGCCCGGTCTATCGCGACTTTATCCCCACCGCTCGTACCCTCTCCCAGGATCTGGGCCCCGCCAAGGTCGGCCTCCTCCGCCAGCAAAGCCGCTTCCTGGCCGGGCGTAAGATCGAGGTCGTTCACCGTGGAGTCGAGGCTATTGTCAAACGCTGCTAGCACGAGGAATGCGAGCACTGCCAGCCCGAGCACTTTCGCCGCTCGTTGGACCGCTCTGTTAACGCCGGAGCCAAGCCCGGAGTGCTCTTCATCGACCGCGTTCAGGATCGCGATCGACAGCGGCCCAAACACCAGGCTCATGCCGAAGCCCAGCACCACCACGGCGGGAAAGTAGGTCGTCCAGTAGGATCCTCCGACTCCCGGCAAGGCAAAGAGGATGAACGCCGCAGCGGCTAAGGCGGGACCGACCATCAGCGGCAGCTTCTCGCCGTAGCGGGTCACCATGCCGCCGGCCCAGCGTCCCGCGACGAAGGTGATCACGGCAAACGGCACGAGCGCGCTCGTCGCGGCGGTAGCAGAGTAGTCGTGGACCTGGATCAGGACGATAGGCAGCAAGAACAGCGCTCCCCCGAACCCGGCGTACAGCAGCAACGTCATCAGGTTGGCCCCGCTAAAGTTGCGCGAGCCGAAAAGGTGGAGAGGGATCAACGGCTCGGGCGAGCGGCGCTCGACGACCACGAACCCGACCAGCGCCATCGCCCCGACAACCGTAGCAACCACTTCCAACGGAACGAAGCTCTGATCGGAGGCCCCGATCAAGCCGTAGACGACACCCCCGAGGCCCACGGTAACCAGTAACGCTCCCGGGAGGTCCAGGGCGCGCGCTTGTTCGGCACGGCTCTCGGGGACATAGCGAAACACTAGGAGAAGCACAACCAGTGCCAGTGGCACGTTGACGAGAAAGGCAGCCCGCCACGAAACGGTGTCGACCAGGTAGCCGCCCAGAACCTGCCCCAGCACCGCAGATATGCCGGCGAATGCCGCCCAAGTACCGATCGCCGCGCCGCGCCTCTCACCCTGGAAGGCCGCACCAAGGACAGCCAACGATCCAGGTATCAGGCCCGCCGCACCAATGGCCTGAACCGCCCGCGCAGCGATGAGTTCGCCGGGGGAGGCCGCGACCGCGCACCCCACGCTGCCCAACGTGAAGATCGAGATACCCAGGACGAAGACGCGCCGGTGGCCAAAGTGGTCGCCCAAGGAGCCGCCTACCAAGACCAAGGCCGCCAACAGCAGCGCGTAGACCTGGACTACCCACAGGGCTTCCGCACGGGTAGCTCCGAGATCGCCCTGGATCGCGGGCAACGCCACGTTGGCCACGGTTCCGTCGATAAAAGCCATGCTGGAACCGAGGATGGTCGCGGCGAGGATCCAATGTTCCGCGACCACGGCGTCCGGGTCCTCGTGTCGGGCATGAGGGATGTGGTGATGGTGAGTTTCGTGAGGATGCTCGCCAATGTTACCCACGCTCGCCCCAGTGTAAAACATTCTCGACTTCTATCCGCCCGTGCGGGAGACTCAAGCGTAGTGCTCCGGTCAGCCTTTGCCCTTTAGTGACCCAGCCTGAGCATTACGCCAGTAGTACACCAACCCACGCGAACAGCAGCGAACGAGCACGTCACGCACTCCGAGAAAACTTGCCAGTTTGCAGGTACTTCTGAACAACGGACGAACATGTGCGGGCATGGCGCCTCACCTTCGCACGGCAGAGGCCGCTGGTTCGAACCCAGCATCGCCCACTCAGGAAAGTACTCGTTTGCAGGTAAAACATGAAGGGTGAATGAAGACCACAGATATACTCTGGAACCGAGGTGCAGCAACGCTGCTCCGACCGTCCGGTTTCTAACTGGACCGAGGCTTGAGTTAATTCGGACTCTTCTCTGAGCAGCGAACTCTCGAAATGGTGCCTTTCAACTCAACTGCTTTGTAGAAACATTCTCGGAGGTTGTGCTGGCCGCCTCGTCGGCACCCGCCTTCTCCAACAGGTAGGGTACCGACTCCACGTAGGTCATCCTCCTCCCCTGCCCCCACGCCCTACCTCAAGTCGCCTCATCCGGCCGGGAGCGGTCAGCGACTAGCGGGTCACGTGCAGGAGCCGTTCCGTATGTGACTAAGGGCCGCCTGCCTCCCCGCTATCTCGAACATCGGGCCACAAGGATCAGCCCACAAGGGCTCCGCGAAGAAATGTATCGAAAGGTGCATGCGACCTAGGCTCGAGCGGCGCACCCTAGAGAGGCTAAAGTACCGAGACCATCTTCGCGAACTTCGGAGAAAGCACACCTTCTACGCCGTTCGGCGAATGGGCGACTACTCTCGGCGGGACGTTTCGCCTGGGCGCCTTGTCCGACGTTTTGGCATATGCAGTACGGGTATATATGTGATAAGAATATAGTGGCAACGAAATCCTACCTTTTGGAGGTACGCAAGTGATAAGCACCACGAACACCGAAAGAGTGGCGCGCAGCGCCCGAGAGGTGACCGAGGCTCAGCGCGACTCCTACGAGGCTCTCGCCGAGAACCTCGCTGCTTCCCAGCGGCGAACCATCGGACTTGCCCATGATGGACTCGAGTTCATGAAGCTTCAGGAAGACAACGCCCGGGCAGCGCAGGAGTGGTTTGCCAGAGGTGTGAGGCTCCTCCAGCTCCAGCAGCGCAACGCCGAGTTCGTCCAGGACTGGACGAGCGAGGCCGTTGAGGCCCTGCGCGAGCAGACCGAGCACAACGTCCGCACCGTGGAGGCCTTCGCGCGGGGCGCTCGCAAGCAGCAAGAGGGCTTTAGGACGCTCACCCAGCAGTGGGTGGGGACCTACAGAGACTTCTTCTCCCCCTTCTCCTACGCCCAGCAGGCCCTGAGGACCTCCCAGCGGGCCACAGAGCGGGGGCTAGAGGCCACCCAGCACGTAGCCCAGCAGGGGCTTAGGGTGGCCGAGGAGGCCACCGAGCAGACCGATAAGGTCCTCCGCAAGACCGAGAAGGTCGCCCGCGAGGCGGAGCTGCGGACCGCCGTCTTCGGCGCCCTGAAGACCGCCGACTACGACGCGTTGACCGTCGATGAGATTTCCAAGAGGCTCGACGGCCTCTCCGCCGAGGAGCTCAAGAAGGTCCGCGAGTACGAGAAGCGCAACAAGAATCGTGAGACCCTCATCGAGCAGATCGACCGCAGGATAAGGGCCAACTCGTAACGCGAGCCTTTTCGAGGGCAACACCGAGGGCCGGGACTACTATGCCCCGGCCCTTTTCTTGTCCGATATGCTGCCTCGTTCCCCGTCCTAGCGAAGTTCCGCGAACGCCCTGTCTAGGCGATCCGGTGAATAAGAGCTAAGACCAGATGAACTGGGCAGGCCCGACCTCGGAAATGCGTTCCCAGTGGCAAGCTCACTCCATAGAGCTCGTTACCACGAGGCGCGTCCGGTGGCCTCCTGTAGGGTCCGCAGGGCCGCCGTACGATCCATACCGGTGCCCCCTATTAGATCGACCGCCGAGGAGTGGATCTGATCGACTACCGCGTTGACGCCCAGGTTCCTCGCCAGGTCCTCATGTTCCTCGAGCAGTGTGCTGGCCTTCCTCGCGGCCTCCAGGGCCAACCGGCGCGTCTCGTCGGGATCTCCGGACGCCTCGAGGTAGCCGGCCAGGGCCTCCGTCGCCCGGGCCAGGCCACGGATCGCCGCGGTCATGAGGGGGTCGGGGGCAGGATCTTCGGGTTGGACCACGGAGAGCGCGGCGCGGGCCAGCGCCCTAACGTCGCGCACGGTCAGGTCTATCTGGTCGGCAGCGGCGGCGTAAAGTTCTAGGTGCCCGAGGCTCTTACGCCGAGGCGGCGCGAGCCGCGCGGTCTCGTGTCCGGCCGCGATGGCCTCCTTCAGCCCGACCACCCTTGCGTCGATCTCCCTGGCCTTCACGTACGCCCTCTGAGCCCGCCCGGCATCTCCGTCCTCGAGAGCTGAAGCCACCTCTTCGAGCACGGCAGCCGACTCCTCGAAGAGCGGGTAGGCGGCCTCTTCGACCATGCGCTCGGGGTTGACCGGGAGCAGCGCGTTGACTAGCAAGGCGGTGCCGCCGCCGATCATCGCCTCCAAGAACCGATCGATCGGGAAGCCGGCATCCGAGGACCGGAAGGTGATCATGATGATCATCGCCGAGATGGCGGTCTCCTTCACGCCGAGATCTCTCCCCCCTAAGATCACGGCCAGCCCCATCGCCAGCACCACGAAGATCCCCGCCTGCACCGCCCCGACCCCGACGACGGACACGAGGATGTCGGCGATGGCCACCCCGAAGGCCACCCCGAGCATCATCTCGACCGCACGCCGGCCTCGCTCGCCCACCGCGAGTCCCAGCACGATCACCGCCGCTATCGGCGCGAACGTGGGGCGCTCTATCCCGAGGAGCAGGACGGCCAGTAACCACGCCACGCAGGCGGCCAGCGCCGTCTGAAGGATCTGAAACCACCCGCTTCTAAGGCGGAAGGCGCCCGAGCGCAGGCGGCGGCGAATTGCTCTGACGGAGAGGCCCACCTTCCCTTTCCAAGACGAACCCTCGTACGACTTCATCTCCGGTTCTAGCCGGTCGCTGTGATCGCTCGACAAGGAGGCCGCCAGACGTACCTCGGAAAGTGGTACCGCGGGACCACGTTCGGGTACGATCGGAAATCATTCATCAGGTACGTCCGCGTTCCGCCCTCTCGGCTTCGTGCGGGCGCAACGCCTTCATGTAGGAAGTGTACACTTCTCGGTTCGTAGTTACCCTGACGCCCTAGCGGGCATATGGCACATACGGGACGGGAACTGTCCAGGAGCGTCACGGAGGAGCGTATTGTCCCTTTGGTGTTCTACCCCGTCAGCACGAACAGCCCGGGGGCTCCTGAGGGCGAGGCTGCCGTTGGTGAACAGCACCACCCCACGCCAACTCCTATCGCGTTCCCCGCAGTATGTTCCGGTACTCGACTTCGAGCGCTGCTTCGAGATCTTCGGAGACGTCCTTACGACCCTTCATCGACTCTCCAAAGTTATCGACGAATTTCGCGGCGGTTTCCGGAGGTCTCTCGGTCAACTTCTTCATCTCGAGGGGGTCGACGTAGTTATGCTCACGGCCCACCCCGGAGGGCAGGCTACATACCATCGGGCACCCCCCGTGCACGGGGGTGCAGCCAAAGTGGGGTCCCCGGCTAGTCTACTTCGTTCACGTCCTTATGCCGCGGCTTGCCCGTATAGAGCCTGAAGAAGTCGTCCATGGTCCTCTGGTACTGCTTCAGCGATTTGACCCAGAAGTCCAAATGGGCCTCGCCGGCGCCGGTGATGGCGTACATCCGGCGCGCCGGCCCGCCCCTGGCGGTCTCCCAGCTTGACTCGACGACACCGTCCTTCTCCATCTGCCTGAGCGTCCGGTACAAAGTCCCGGGGTTCATGGCCTCGAAGCCGAAGGCCGAAGCCCGCTCCATCAGCTCGTAGCCGTAAGAGTTCCACTCCCTAAGTGAAAGCAGAATGACCGGCACCAACCAGTTCTTGGGTCGGTGCCCGATCCCCAAGGTGTTGCCCGGAGTGTTGCCCGCAAGCGCGACGTTCTCGCGCTTCGGCTTCTCGTTTGGCATGGTGCTCTCGCTCTCTTTGCGGAAGCACACCGGATCATATCTCCGTTGCCGAGAAGCGAAGGCGGCCTGTTTACGCAAGGCGTCGTGGGTTTGCCCACCGGCACGCGCCTGTGGCGTACCCGAACACCAACCTTACCAGGTTTTGTTCGCTACGTTTCTTTTGGCCGCCATCGTATGGGGTCTGGGGCGCGTAGGCCCAATGGCACGATGCTGAACACTATTCAGAACAGGCACCCTCTACCCAACGGTGAACGGCTTCCTCGTAGCGGTCATCTCCATCACAAACACCGCGTCTTCCATGACCGCTTCCAAGTAGGCCACAGTTGTCATGTGGCCATGCGCGTAAGCCTGTCCTAACGCATCTTCCAACCACGCCAGAGTCGCGTTCTCGTCGTCCGGGGTCAACATCTGGTGCATCCCTTCCCTTCCGAAGCACCTATCAGAGCGCACCCCTGATAGCACAGCAACGTCCGAAGGATTGCGAAGGGCCAACGAGCTCTTGTGCGCTTGAGCTACATCCTTTGACACATTTTGGGCTGACCCACGGCGAAAAGGGGTTGCGAGCACGGTTACGTGCGGAATGAACGCAAGCAACCGGTGCCCATATCCTCCTTTCCCTTTCCCCATTCACCCCGATACGGGCACCGGATTTCGTACACCGAGGCGTACCAGCGTGAGTGCCTCGTGCAGCCCTCATTTAAGCAAGCGCTGCGAGCCTTAACGACGCTTCATACCGGCGAGGATGTCGAACGAGCAGACTTCACACTCTTTGATTCGTGCGCTGGTCTTCTGGCGCTGCCAAGACGTGCAGCAACCCGAGTGAATCTCCTGAAAACCTGAGAAAAGCGTCATGGACCAATTGCTGAAGTTTGCAGCAATTTTGCAAGCTCCAGAAACCTCCAGCAAACTATCTTGCTCTTTCATACGGCAGAGGTCGCTGGTTCGAACCCAGCATCGCCCACTCTACCGAGCCACGACCACCGGTTCTGTGAGCTCGCGGGCGGCCCGAAGGGCCACTGGGGCGAGGAAGTAGAGATCAGGGGAGAGTTCCACGCAGTACGCTGGGTTTTCGGGGAACTCCACCCGCCGGAACATTTCATTGAGTGGGATGGTCCCTCTTCCCGGCGGCAAGTGTAAGTCTCCCAGCCCATAGATGGGGTGCTCGGAGACCGGCGGCTCGCCCGTAACGTTGGTTCTCATTAGGTTGTCGTGGAGGTGTATGTGGCGAACGAGGGGCGCTACGGCGGCGCACTCCTCGAAATAGTCGAATCCAAAGACGCCGGCAGCGAGGGCCGCGTGTCCCACGTCCAGGCAGAGGCCGACCGCAGGATGGTCGACGGCGGAGATCTGCTCGGCCAGTTCGGAAGGCCAGACGGAGTAGTCGTAGACCACGCCGCGAACGATGGGCAGTTCGGGGTAGTAGTTTTCGACTGCGATGGTCATGTCGAGCTCCCCGGCCAGGTCTCCCGCCTCCCGCAGTGCGACCCGCTCGGCGGCGAGCTGCTCTCGCAAACTGTACCGGGCGTCACGCGCCCCTACGCGTTGGCCGGCGTGGCAGACCACCACGTCCGCGCCGATGCTGTTCGCGAACCAGAGGCTGGCCTTCAGGACGTCGCGCTGGACGTCGAGGGTGGTCAGGTCCATGAGGTTCACCTCGAGCGGGGCGTGGACGGTGTAGGCCAGGTCCGACTTCAGAAGCAGCTCGCGGATGGGTCGCAACCGCTCCGCGTCGAGGCTTCCACCGAGGATCACCCCCAGATGGTGCGGCCAGACCTCTACGAAATCCGGTCCGGCGATCTTCAAGGCTTCGAGAGCATCGGCGAGATCGGAGACGTCCTCCAGATACAGACGCGGCAGGTTGATGCCCACGCTCCGAAAAGCCATACGGTTCTTTCCTCCCTTAGAGACCGCACGCAAATCGCAGCGAAGTATACGGTCGGGGATCGCCCCTTGAGTAAAGCGAGCGTTAACAACGGGTAAAACTTGGGTTTACTCGACTCTGTAGAATGGGCTCTCGTCTTCTCGAGAAAAGATGGCAGGAGGAGAGGCTCGGGATGAGCAGTTACGAGAACTACACGCAGAAGTCTGGGAACTACGACAAGACGCGGGAGCCCGTGGGGACCGAGATCATCGTCGGATGCTTCGCCCACGCGCCGGTGCCGTTGGACCAGATGAGGGTGCTGGACGCCGGGAGCGGCACCGGCAGCTACTCCCAGGCGCTGCTGGCTTACGTCGGTCGGATCGAGGCGGTGGACCTGAACCCCGGTATGCTCGAGGTCGCCGCTCAGAAGCTAGGGGGCCCCCGGGCCGAAGGCCGGATCTCTTTCCACCCCGCGCGGATCGACGAGCTGCCCTTCGAAGACGCCGCATTCGACGGAATCATGATCAACCAGGTACTGCACCACCTGCCGGATGAGGCCTCACAAGGATTCCCCGCCCACCGTCGGGTCTTCCGCGAGTTCGCCCGGGTCCTGAAACCCGGCGGAGTCCTCACCGTCAACACCTGCTCGCAAGAACAACTACGCCACGGCTACTGGCACTACGGTCTGATCCCGGAGGCCGCCGATGCCCTCCGCAACCGCTACGCTCCCCTCGACGAGCTGAGCGAGATCCTCGACGATTACGGCTTCTCGCGGCGAGGAAGGTTCGTGCCGATCGACGCCACCGTCCAGGGCGAGTCTTACTTCGACCCGCGCTGCCTACTGGATAAGGAGTGGCGGGATGGCGACTCGGTCTGGTCTCTGGTCACCGAAGATCGTCTCGATCGGGCCCTCTCCTTGATCCAGAAACTTGACGAGAGAGGCGAGCTGGAGGCCTACGTGGCACGCAACGATGCCTGGCGCCCTCATATCGGCCAGGCGACCATCGTCTTCGCCTCGCGGGAATAAGAGTTGCACGAGGATTTCACACAGAGTTTACATAGAGTTTACAATGGACGCTCGGCTTGCTGCGCAGACCGCGGGGTAGGGCGATCCAGGTTTATACGGAGAGGAGCGAGGTTGGACAGGGTATACTCCGCCCTCGCTCGTATACCGATGTTCAGGGACGTGCGGCCTGAATCCGTCTGGCTCGAGCCTCTCAGGGTCTCTCACCAACGCCACTTATAAAGTAACCACGAACGGTCTGGCTTACACGCTGCGGCTCCCCGGAAGGGACACCTGCGAGTACGTGGACCGCGTAGCCGAGGAGCACAACGCGCGGATCATGTCCGCCGCGGGGGTCAACGCCAAGGTACTCTACTTCGACGCGACAGACGGCACGATGCTCTCCGAGTTCGTCGATGGGGTCAGCTTGAACAAGAAGAGTTTCAGGGAAGATCCCGAGGCACCAGCTCGCGTCGCCCTGGCGCTGAAGCGGGTCCATTACCTGGGGCCGGTCTTCAAGTCCCGCTTCGACGTGTTCGCTATGATCGACCTCTACCGCGGCATCCTGCGCAATCTGCAAGCGCCATTGCCGGAGGATTACCACGAGGTCGAGCAGGGAGCAAGGGCGGTGCGTCGGGCCCTGGAGGCGTCTCCCATCCCACTTTCGCCCTGCCACAACGACCCGTGGCCGGCGAACTTTGTGGACGCAGGCGGACGCCTCTACCTCATCGACTGGGAGTTTTCCGGCATGAACGATCCGATGTGGGATCTCGGCGACCTCTCGGTCGAGGCCGGGTTCGGACCCGAGAAAGATCGGGCGATGATGGAGGCTTACTACGGCGCGGCCGCGCCTCCGGCGCTCTATTCGCGTCTGGCGCTCTACAAGGTCATGAGCGACCTACTCTGGACCCTCTGGGGTCTCATACAGCACGCAAACGATAATCCGAGGGACGACTTCCTGACCTACGCGTTGGGAAGGCATGCGCGCTGCAACGCGCTCATGAGCAGCACCGACTTCGGCCGCCACCTGGACGCCGTACGCGGGCGCCGTCAAGACGTTCCTTTCCCATCGCAAACCTCCCTCGGCTACCTGGACAGCTCGACGTTGCGCTGATCTCCAAGATCACTGCTCACCAGTAACGACCTCCGGACACGAGCAGCAACCTTGCAGCAACGCGGACGGGCTGCTCTCCTGGCTGCCCACCCGACTCCTGAGGAGTTCACGGCCCCGGCACCGGTTCTCAGGCTTATTCTGTACAGGAACTTACGCCGACAGTCGGGCAAGAGATGTTAGGGCGCTCCACTATCACTGACGGTGAACACCTTCTCCCGCGTACTGCCTGATCTCTAGGGCCAGGCGCGGTTGCAGCTATAGAATAGGTACTTTCCTACCTTCACGAGTTCTTGTTGCGACGCTATCGGCCGGCTTATACGGGATCCGGTTACACACTTCGAGACCTGGATAAGAGACGAAATTCGGAAGAATCGGCGTCTAGAGTGGATGGCGGTCGTGAGCCCTGACGCGAGCTCAACCGAGTAGCCGTATGATCCCGCGTCCAGCGAAGAAGAGCCCACCGGCGCCAAGCAGCAGGACAGAGGCTGTGCGGCCATGACGAGTGATCTGGTCGCCGAGGGCAGTGAGCGCTCGCTGACTGACACCGGGCGCAACGAGCGTCAGGACGACCGGCACCCAAGCAGTCGTCGTCGCCAGGCCGACCAGCAATATGACGAGCACCATCCGCCCCGCGACGCCGACGCCTGCGTTGGAGACTTCCATGGCGGCCGGGACGATCAGCGCAAGGGTCGTGAAGTTTGTCGCCATGGAGAAGGCGCCGAACGGAAGCGCCGCCCGAGATTGACGCGAAACGCCTGCTCGGCGACCGTCCTCGTCGATGCGCGTCCCAAAGCCGCGCCGCCGTCGTCCGAGCGCGAAGAGGACTAACGCGGCCACGAGCAGGATGGTGCCCAGGACGAGATCGAGCGTCGCGTCGAGCTGCGGTTCGGTCGAAAGTGAGATCGCGCGGCCGAAGAGCACGATGGCGATGACGATCAACGTCAGGGTGATGATCGCGCCGAGGGCGAACCGCGTACCCGTACGGACTCCTCCAGGGCCGGCGAGGAGAACGGCCTGCTCCGTCAACATGACCGGGCTGACCGCTCCGCCGAGCCCGAGTGGTAATACCAGCGCGAGCACTGCGAGCATACTCCGAAGTATAGGCGCCGGGGCTATCCATTCGCGGGCAGGCGTGTCAACCGCTCGTGGATGAATCGGACGCGGAGAGCACCGCATCCGCGCCGAATCGATCCGCCACGGCGACAACGGAGCCCGGAACCCACTTCTCTCTCGCACCTCGGCTGTTAGCGTCCTACATCTGCAGCGCGTCGATCACCGCAGAGGCCACTCTCCCTCTCTGCCGAACGGCGGGTAGTAACGGTGTCAGGTGCTGGCGTCTGAGGTGCGAGCGTTGGAGGACAGCACTCAAGAGCAGAAGCTATCGGACCTCGAACTCGAGCGTCCGAACAGGCTCCTCTCCGTCGTTCAGGAAGAGGTCCACCTTGTACTCACCGACCGGCCAAGGACCGTCGTTGGCTAGATCGAACTGGAGCTGACCGTCCCCGGAGGTGGTGCTGACCTCGTCGATCTTCGTGTCGGGATCCGTGCCCTCGACGTTCGCCGCGGTCCAAAGCACCCTCACCTTCGTATCGTCAGGGGCGTTGGAGAGTTCCGCGACACAGTAGAAAGTCTCGTCGGGGGAGAACACTTTGGTGGGGCTGTTTCCCTCCGGGTCGCGTGCCATCTTTGCGTCGCTGATGTTGGCCGTGCTGGCGCTGAAACTACACGCCGGCATGGTGAGCGCCACGAGGGCGATGGTTAACCAGATCAGAGGGCCGTGCCCGTTCATGCTTCTCACCCTTCCGTGTTTGCCTGCCACGGCGGGGCGACGCACGCGGCAACCGCTCCGCCCCCGTATCATCACGAGAGAAGGTTAGCGCACCGACGTGAAAGGACGCATCCCCCAAATGAGCTATGTTAGCGGTTGCAAGAGAGTTGCTAAGACTTGCTAAATTCCGAGACTACGCGTAGCTTCTTCCCGCATTACCTCCGGCATGGGCTCTACGGCGTCCTTGCGTTTCTCTTTTGCTCTCACAGCTCATCAGGCTGCGGGCGCGGCGTGAGCGGCGGCTCCGGGTAGGCTACTTGGAGTTCGTTACGCTGCGTCGGTCGTCCTGACGGGCGTAGACCCTTCCCATCCTGAGCCAGCGTATGCCGCCTTCCGGACCGCGCAAGAACTCGGCCTTCGCGCCCTTGTATGGACCGTCGACCAGGATCATCCGATCTCGGGCGTAGAACCCGACCCGGGCCGGGGGCGGCGGCTCGGGGTTCTCCTCGGAGATTGCCGAACGGTCGCCGTAGGCCTCCTCGAGGCGCAAAGCCGAACCCTCGATCCGTAGCTCGACGGTGTCTCCCACGCCGCCCAACACGTAGCGGCCGGAGTACTCTTCGAGTTCGGCATTCGGCATCTCCATCGGCTCGGGCTCCTCCTGCACGACGCCCAGGAACTCGCGCCTGACCCACTCCGAGACCTCCCTGCACACCAAACGGCCGCGGTCCGCGTTGGTGAGGAGGGTGAAGGCGACGTTTCTCTCGGGCACCATCCAGAAAGCCGAGTTCTGTCCGATGGTGTCCCCGTCGTGGCCGACAAATCTCATGCCTCCCACGTCGTATAGGACCCACGGCAGCCCCTGTCCGTTACCCTCCTCTCTCGAAACCTGCGTTCTTCTCATCTCGCGCAGCGAGTCCTCGCCGAGGACCCTCGTTCCGTCCTGGGCGGTGCCGTCGCCGAGGTGGAAACGGGCGTAGCGGAGCTGGTCTCTCGCGCTGGAGGCGAGGCTCCCGGCCGGGGCAAAGTTCCGCGGCAGGGCCCACGGCCGGCTGACGGTGGGCTCTCCTTGCTTGACGAGGTGCCCCACCGCGAACCGGCGCGTCATAACCTCGGCGGGGAAGAAGAACGACTCCTCCATCCCTAATGGGGCGAGCACCAGCTCACGGACGGTCGCCTCGAAGGTTCTCCCGCTCGACACCTCTACCAACCTGCCCGCGAGGTAGAAGGCCGAGTTGTTGTAGGAAAAGACCTCCCCAAGTGGAGTTATCTGCGGGGTGTCCGCGAGCCTCTCGACGATCTTCTCCAGGGCGTCGTCGCCGTCTCCCGTGTCCTCGAAAACGTCTCCCACCCAGCCACCGACGTGCGTGAGCAGGTGCCTGGCGGTGACCCTTCTCGCCACCTCCTCGTCGGAGAGCCGCAAGTCCGGCAGGTAGGTCCTCACCGGCTCGTCGAGATCCAGCATCCCTCGCTCCACCAGGGCCAGGATCGCCGTTCCGGTAAAGGTCTTGGTCATGGAGCCGATCTGGAAGAGGGTTTCCGGCGTCACCTCCAGGGGATTTTCCACGCTCGTCACGCCAAAACCCGCGACGTGCTCTTCCTCTCCGTCATAAAATCCTACGGCCACTCCGGGTACGCGGTGGCGCTCCATCGACGTTCCGACAGTCTCGGCCAGGGTTGCTCTGTGCTCCATCTGTCCACTATACCTTCGGCCGACCGCGCAGAAGCTTCGAAGCCCAGCAAGCGTGGTACTAGAGCGTGGCCTCGTCGCTGGCTTCCTTGCCGCGTAGCGCTCTACACCTCACAGCCCACCCATCGCCACAACCGGAGATATAGTAGGGGACGCCCTGGCACCTAGCGATTGCGTCCGAGAGGATCGCTCGCCCGGGCAACTCGAACCGAACCCGCCTGTCTGCGAGCGGACGGACCAGTCCCGAAAGGACCCAACAGTGGAACTTGGCCTATACACCTTCGCCGATGTCGGACCCGAGATCGGGCCGGAACGGCGGCTGCGCAACCTAATCGAGGAGATCGAGCTGGCCGACCAGGTCGGCCTGGACGTCTTCGGCGTGGGCGAGCACCACCGCCCCGACTTCGCCGTCTCGGCGCCCGCCGTCGTGCTGGCCGCGGCGGCGGAGCGCACGAAACGCATTCGCCTGACAAGCGCGGTCACGGTGCTGAGCTCGGATGACCCGGTTCGCGTTTTTCAGGAGTTCGCCACGCTAGACCTGATCTCGGGCGGGCGCGCCGAGATCATGGCAGGCCGCGGCTCGTTTATCGAGTCGTTCCCGCTGTTCGGCTACGACCTGGGCGACTACGACGATCTGTTCGTCGAGAAGCTGGACCTGCTTCTGAAGCTGCGCGAGTCCGAGAACGTCACGTGGTCAGGCAAGCATCGCGCGCCGCTCGAGGATGCCCGCGTCTACCCGCGCCCGGTCCAGGAGCCGCTGCCGGTGTGGATCGCCGTCGGTGGGACGCCGCAGTCGGTCGTGCGCGCCGCGCTGCTCGGCCTGCCGCTGGCGATCGCGATAATCGGCGGTCAGCCCGAGCGCTTCGCGCCGCTCGCCCGGCTGTACAGGGAGGCTGCGAGCCAGGCCGGTCACAACCCGGAGCGGCTGCCGATCAGTATCAACTCGCATACCTACGTGGCCGAGCACTCCCGGCAGGCGAGCGACGAGTACTTCCCCACCTACGCCGCGATGATGAACCGGATCGGCCGCGAGCGAGGCTGGTCGCCCTTGACGCGCGAGCAGTTCGAGATGGGGCGCTCGCCACGCGGTGCCCTACTGGTCGGTGGCCCCGAGGAGGTCGCGCAGAAAATCCTCTTCGAGCACGAACTATTCGGCCACGATCGCTTTATGGCGCAGATCAGCGTCGGCGCGATGGACCACGCCAGGGTGATGCGCGCCATCGAGCTGTTCGGCACAGAGGTCGCTCCTACCGTCCGCGAGGAGCTCGGGCGCCGCCCCGTGGCGGATTCCGGAGGTTCGGCAGCTGTCTGACCCCGAGGCGCGACGCCCACTCCTCACAGGTCTGAGCCTCCGCCGTCGTGTCGGGCAACCAGATCAGGTCGGCCAGCCACCTCGTCTCCGGGAAGGTCTCGATCGTTGCGGCCACGAATAGGGCGAGCGGCAAGACGAGGGCCGAGCAAGTTCTCGGCCCTACGTGCCTGCGAGACGGCCGGTGCGGAACCCGATGCCAGGCCGGCAATCGACTCCTCAAGCTACCGGTTGACCACCGGTAATATCGATGACCGAACCGTTGACGTAGCTCGCCTCGTCGGAGGCCAGGAACACGAAAGCCGGGGCCAGTTCGACCGGCTGACCGGGACGCCCCATCGGGGATTGGCCGCCGAACCGGGAGACCGTCTCGCCCTCCATCGAGGCGGGAATGATCGGGGTCCACACAGGACCAGGCGCGACGCAGTTGGCTCGCAGCCCGTACTGCACGACGTCCTGGGCCAGGCCCTCGGTGAAGGTGACGATGGATCCCTTGGTCGCGGAGTAAGGGAGGAGGGTCGGAGACGGTTTGAACGCCTGCGCGGAGCCCACGTTGATGATCACGCCTCCCCGCGGCATGTGCGGGATGGCGGCCTTGACGAGCCAGAACATGGCGTAGATGTTGGTCTTGAAGGTCTTGTCGAGCAGCTCCGTGGAGACGTCGGCCACCCCCGAGACCGTCCGCTGGTGGGCGGCATTGTTTACCAGCACGTCCACCCGGCCGAACTCTTCCACGGCCCTCTCGATTACCCTGTCGCACTGCGCCTCTTCGCTGATATCCCCCGGCACCCGCACGCACCTCTTGCCCGACCCCTCGACAACCCGCGCGGTCTCCTCGGCGTCGGACTCCTCGGCTTCGAGGTAGGAGATCAGAACGTCTGCCCCCTCGCGGGCGAAGGCGAGCGCCACGGCCCGCCCGATGCCGGAGTCGCCGCCCGTTATGACCGCGGCCTTGCCCTCCAGCTTGTTGCAGCCCCGGTACGTTTCTTCGCCGTAGTCGGGTCTGGGGTCCATCTGTGCCTCGAGTCCGGGATGCTGATCCCGCTGGTCCTGTTCCGGGAACTCCGGTTGCGGATACTTGAGCGTCGGATCCTGCTGCGCGTGCTGGTCCTGAGGCATCTTCGTCCTTCCTGTCGGTAACGGTCACCTTATACCCGCTACCTGGCTACGACTAAAAGGCCGCATGGATGCCGCGCTTGCAGGGCGAACATGGCCGCTTGGAAACGATGGGTACTGTTTGTATGGTCCCGCGTTCGTTGGAGCCCTCAACCCTCGGATGTTATACGGCGTTCTTCTTCTGGGTCGGGGGCGGTAAACGGTTGCGGTAGATCTCCCACGTACTGCACCATGGCTTCGAGGTCTCCGCCCAGGGTCTCGGCGTTCGTGGCACCTTTGAAGACCGTGAACCCGTCGCCACCGGTCAGCAAGAAGCCGTTGGCGGCCACGGTGTAGATGGCCGAGGGGTCGAGCGGCTGTCCGTCCGGAAGCGTCGTCTGCGTGACGCGTTCGCCTTCGGGCCGGGACTCGTCGTAGGAGTACTTGAGGCCGCTGATCTGGAGGATGGTGGTGGACTCCAGCTCGAACTGTTGCTCTAGCAGGTCCTTTATCTGGGCCCCGGTCATCTCTACCCTCGTCAGGGCGTTGTCGAAGGGCTGGGTGGCGAAGAGGTCCTCGTAGGTGACGGGGCCGGCCGCGATGTCGGTCCGGATGCCGCCTGGGTTCATAAAGGCGAAGTCGGCGTCGGCGAACTCGCGCTGGGAGTCCGAGATCAGGTCCCCCAGGGCGCTCTCTCCAGCTTCGTTGGCGTCGGCCGTGATGTCCTCCACGGCCTCGCCTACCTCGCGGTTGGCGACCGGGGCTATCTGCCTGCGGCTCTCGTCGACGAGGGCCTGGACCTCCGGGTCGGGCTCTACTTCGTCGTCGTAGACGCCCACGATCTCGCCGCCCGAGTGGACGACGCTGTCGTC
The DNA here is from genome assembly GCA_963800975.1 of uncultured Rubrobacteraceae bacterium. Classification (GTDB taxonomy): domain Bacteria; phylum Actinomycetota; class Rubrobacteria; order Rubrobacterales; family Rubrobacteraceae; genus JALYGY01. The sequence continues at coordinate 568,762 of CAWDDB010000014.1, forward strand.
CCGCCGATCGACTTTTAAGTCCACCACGGTGAAGTCGAGGCCTTTACCGGATCCTTGCACGACGAGCTTGCCCGCTATGTCCTCGTCTATCTCAAACTCGGTGTTCGCGGCGACGATCGCGTCCACCGCGTCGCTCATCTGGTCCGCCTCCCGGACGATCTCGCCCTGGGGCGGGTCTATCTCCTCGTTCTCGTTGCCGGCGTGCGAGAGCACGACTATGGTCTCGACGCCGTTTGCCCGCAGCTCCTCGGCGTAACGGTTGACCGAGTCGGAGATGTCCAGGAACCTGAACGGCTCGATGGCGTCGGGCACCACAACCTGTGGCGCCGACGTGGTCGTCACGCCAATGAAACCCACCTTCACGCCCTCGCGCTCCAGAACCTTGTAGGGCGGGAAAACGTTCTCGCCGGAGTCGTAGACGATGTTGGCGGACACGTAAGGGTACTGCGCCCCCTCGAACCCTGGGTCGGAGGTGTTCGTCCCGTTCTTTATCTCCTTCCCGTCGTCGCGTTGGCCTCCCCTGATGAGCCGGAGCATCTCGTCCCCGCCTTCGTCGAACTCGTGGTTGCCCACGGTGGCGACGTCTATCCCCATGAGGTTCGTCGCCTCTATCGTTGGCTCGTCGTGGAAGTAGCTGGAGATGAGCGGGCTCGCCCCGACCAGATCCCCCACGTGCACCCTGATGGTGCCTTCCGGATCTTCTTTCGCGTACTCGTCGAGGTACGCAGCCAGGTAGGCGGCGCCTCCCACCTTTCGACCGTCTTCGACCGTGGGTTCGAGCCTGCCCTCGAAGTCGTTGACGCCGAGTATCTGGATGCTCGCCACGTCGCTCGACTCGGATGTGGTGCCAGATTCGCCCGGGCCCTCGTCCGGCTCGGAACACGAGAACAGCGGAAGCGAGAGGACCAGCACCGCCACGCACGCCAGCGTGCCCCGGGTAGTTGCGGACAAGACCTACTCCCCTCTTCCGCGTTTCACCGTCCACAGTCTAAAACAACGCACGATCGGGCTTTCGAGAACTCGTCCTGGGAGGCTGGGTGAATACGACTAAGGGCTTAGAGGAAAGGTGGTCTATCGCACGATGTTCGCGCCCGACTCTGCTGCTTTACTTGAGGCGAGGAGCAGAGGAAGGACGCAAACCATGAACGGCAGACGTTGGTACACAGCAGATGCGCTGATGGCGGACCTGACGAACCTACACCACCATCTCCGAGCAGCGTCGGAGGAGGAGGTCGAACGGAGGATGCGCGGGCGCTACCCGGGAGCGGTGGCGGTCTTGGTGCGCCCCGAGGAGTCGTGGCGGCAGGTACCGCGGAGTGCGGGACCGGTGGCTTAAGGCCTTCTCCCCAGAAGGACGAGCGAGACTCGACGACTTCCGGGTACGCCAACTACTCCTCGGAAGTCGCGCGAGCATGGGACCAGGGTTCCTTGTCCACTCGGGCCTGACACCAGCAAAATTCGGGTGCCTCCTCGTGCTCCGGATCAAGGCGAACTGCTGGAGTACTTTGCCACGGCGTCCGGGTCCAGCCGCACCCCCAGGCCAGGCGCGTCCGGTATCGGCAGCATCCCGTCCACGTCCAACACCCAGGGTTCGGCGGAGATCTCGTCTATGTACGGAGAGCCGGTCTTGTACTCGACCAGGTCCGTTGCGGGGAAGGCGGAGGCCAGCTGCAGGTCGGCGGCCAGGCCGACGGCCGTGTTCCACCCATGGGGAATAAAGCGGACGCCGTTCTCTTCGGCCATCCACCCGATGCGGCGCTCCTCGCTTATGCCGCCCACCTTGGTCACGTCCGGCTGCACGACGTCGAACGCCCTGGCCTGTAGCCACGGTCGGAAGGACTGGCGGCGGGTCAGCACCTCGCCGCCGGCGATCGGCACCGGGGACGCGTTGCGCAGGGCGACGTAGTCCTCGAGGGCGTCCGGAACCAGGGGCTCCTCGAACCAGGCCACACCGTACTCGGCCAGCATCTCTGCCGCCCGCAGGGCCCGCTTGTAGCCGCCCCGCCAGAAGGCGTCGCTGCCGCCAGCGTCGACCATGAGCGTGCAGTCCGAGCCGACGGCCTCCCTGGCCGCCCTTACCATGGCTTCATCGAGAGAGTCGCTGCGGCGCCCGAAGGGACCCCACCCGATCTTGAACGCCCTGAAGCCCGCTTCCCTGAGCCCGCCTAGGTTCTCGGAGAGCGGCGCGGGATCCTGCATCAGGACGGAAGCGTAGGGCCGCACCCGTTCCCTGTACCTCCCGCCCAGCAGACGCCCGACGGGCTGACTCGTCGCCTTGCCCAGGAGATCCCAGAGCGCGATGTCGATGCCGCTGATCGCGTGGGTGACGGAGCCGCCCCGGCCGAGCCAGAACGTGTTCTGGTGCAACTTCTCGCCGACCCGCTCCGGCTCGAGCGCGTTCTCTCCGGCGAAGAGCGGCTCTAGCACGGACAAAGCGCCGCGCACGAGCTCCTCGCTCGTGAAGACGCTGCCGAGACCGGTAAGTCCCTCGTCGGTGTGGACCTCGATCAGGGTGTGCACGACGTCGTCGGGCTCGAGCTCGTTGCTCCACCCCCCTTCTGGGGTCGCGCCGCGCAGGCCCGTGGCCCGAACCTCTCGTATCTTCACCCTTTCCCCCTAGCGCCGCGAAACGGTCATCCCGTGCGGCCGACTTGTACCCGGCACTCCGACCCTCAGGACCCGCCTCGCGTGATTTCCTGCGTCTGCCGAGCAAGTCTACATGCGCGGGAGATCCGGCGCGGCGGACGATCGACTCCGTCCACGGCTTCCCTACGCGTTCTGCTGCCGGCTTGTTCCGGATCTCCTGCCGGAGGGTCCCCGAAACACGTCGCGGACTATCAGGACCCCTCCCAGGATGAACAGCAGTGAGCCCAGGATCACGGTCAGGGTGGGTTGCGGTCGGATAAAGCTGGAGACGAGCGGGGCATGCAGGCCAAGAGAGAGGGCCGCTCCCTTGCGTATGACGCCAGAGATCCAGATGGCGACCCCGAAGAGGATAAAGCCCAGCGCGTAGAGCACGAACACGCAGACGAAGATGATCCTGCGCGGGTTGTTGAAGATGGCGTCGATTATCGGCAGGACATCCTGCTGGCCGTTCAGGTAGGCGTTGCCGAGCGCGGGGAGCGCATACGTCGTGATGCCGAGCGCCGACAGGACAGGCGCTATGGCGAGGATGCTCGAGATCATCGCGGCCACGGCGAGCCTCCTCCCGCGGGTGTTCGCGAGGTAAGCCGTGAGGGCGAGGATGCCGAAGATCAGTAGGGTCAGGCCAAGCACGTTTCCCACGAACTGCGCCACGAAGAAGCCAGGAGAGGCGGCGGCCCTTGCGGCGGCCTCCGGATCGACTCTGGCGCTGGGCGTGCCGTACCTGCTGATCAGGGCCACCAGCCCGAGCACCCCGGAGACGGGCAGGGCCAGTACGCCGAGACGAATCAGAACGTTCGCTCTCACCTGCGCGATGGTCCCGGGTCTCCCTTCGACGCGGCGAGCTTCAGCTGCGCGGCCAGACGTCGACTCGGTAGCGCTGCGAAGCCTTGAGGTCGGCCATCCACCTCTCCGCTTCCTTCTCGCCTGCCCCCGTCTCTTCCCTGTACAGCTCCACGAACGCCTTCTCGACGTCCGGCGCCATCCTTCCGGCGTCGCCGCACAGGTAGACGATGGCGCCGTCCCGGATCCTGGCCCACACGTCTTCCTGGTCGGCGGCTATCTGGTTCTGTACGTAGGTCTTCGGCTGACCCTCCATCCGCGAGAAAGCGCACGTCAGGTCGGTGAGGCCCTGGCTAGCGAACCCCTCCAGCTCGTCCTGGTAGATGTAGTCCTGCTCAGGGTTGCGGCAACCGAAGAACAGCGAGGAAGGACCGACTTGTTTGCCCTCGCTCTTCTCCGCCGCGCGCTCCTGCAAGAAACCGCGGAAGGGTGCGAGGCCCGTACCTGCTGCGACCATGATCATGGGCGTCGTCGTGTCCTCCGGCGGCGTGAACGGCGTGCTGGGAGGCCGCACGAAACCCTCGATCACGCTGCCCACGGGCAGCTCGGCCAGGTACGACGAGCAGACCCCCTGGTACTGGCCGCGGCCCGAGCGCGCCGGTCCTTCGACCACCCCGACGGTGATGCTGCACCTCTCGGGATCGACCAGCGGCGAGGAAGAGATCGAGTAGTAGCGCGGCTTGAGCTGCGGCAGGAGCTCGAGGTAGATGTTGAAGGGTAGCTCGCACGCCCGGAACTCTTCCAGGAGGTCTATGAGGGAGACGTTCTTCTCCAGGATCTCGGCCCTGTAGCGTTCCACGCTGTCCGGGTCGTCGCCACCGAGTGCGGCGAGCTTCTCCTTCTCCGGCGGGCATTCGGTGTAATCGGCCAGCACCGCTATCTGCGAACGCCTGGCGACGTCCTGCAGGGCCAGGCAGCTCGAAAGCACATCCGAGACCTTCACGGCCTGGTCGATCGGCAGGAAGACCTTGCCCGTCCCATTATTGCGGATGCGTATGCGGGCATCATCGGAGAAACCGAAGCGAGCCATGACGCGCCGCACCAGCTCGTCGCTGTTTCGGGGCACCACACCGAGGTGGTCGCCCGTCCGGAAGGTCACGCCCTCGGGTATCGCGACCTCTATGTGCCGCGTCGAACGCTCCGAGGGGTTCGGGCCGTCCCTGCGCTGCAACTCGAGGTTGGCCACGATCTCCATCGGTCTCGCGTCGTACTCCGCGACCAGCGGGCTGATCTCGGTCTCCTCCGAGACATGCTCCACCTCGTAGCGGTGCGCCTTTACGACGGTGTCGGGCTCCTCGATGGAGGCGCCAAGGGCCTCCGCGATCGGCTGCCACAGGTGATCGTACCAGCCGCGAAACTGGCCGTCGAAGTCGTCGCTAGCGTCGCCCTCGCCGCGCTGATAGACCCGCCGCGCGCCGTGCTCCTCCAGCGCGGCGTCGATCATCTTCGGTACCCGCTGGTAGGTCGCGGCCCAGTCGCGATCCCCGCACCCGAACACGGTGTACTTGACCCCCTCCAGCGAGTCGGGGCCGAGGGAGTCGTTGCACAGCCAGTCGAAGAATTCGGCCGCGTTGTCTGGGGGCGTGCCGTTGTAGGAGGAGGACGTGATCACCACCCCTCCTTCCTTCGGCAGCTTGTCCGTGTAGTCGTCGAGGGAGGCGACGGTGGTCGTGAAGCCGTGCGTCGTGCCGTCGTCGGCGATCTGGTGCGCCAACTCTTCGGCCGTACCCAGATTGGAGCCGAACAGAACCAGGAGCGGGGTCCTGCCCTTCACCACCACGGCGGGCTCGGGTTCTTCCTGCTGGACGACGGCCGGCGCCTCGGGCGGCTTGGACGGCGTCGACCGCGTCGTGCGCGGGCGAACCTTGATGCGGAAGTCGGCCGGCTTGATGGTGAGGGTTTGCTTGATCTTCAGTTCGTAGTTGGTGTGGTCCACGAGCTCGAAGCGTTGCAGGATCATCCCGAGCACCAGCGTGGCCTCCAGCATGGCGAACTGCCGCCCGATGCAGGCGCGCTGGCCCGTGCCGAAGGGTTTGTAGGCGTTGGCGGGCCTGTTAAGTTCGGCTTCCTGGGCGAACCTATCCGGGTCGAACGCCTCGACGTCGTCGCCCCAGATACTGGGGTCGCGGTGCAGCATCGGCGTGAGAACCATCAGCCGATTTTGCTTGTCGACCTGGTACTTTCCGCCGAGAGCCCTTGCCTCGTAGGGGTGCCGGGTGAAGGCTGGCGCGGTCGGCCAGAGGCGCAGCGTCTCCTTGAGTATCTGGGTGACGTACCTCAGGTGGTTCACCTGGGCGTTGGTCGGCGGGCTCGATAGGTCGTCGCCGAGTACCCGATCGACCTCCTCGTACGCCTTGGCCAGCACCTCCGGATTGTTGAGCAGGAAGTACAACGCGAAGGAAAGCAGACCGCTCGTGGTCTCATGGCCGGCTATGAGGAACGTGATGATCTGGTAGCGGATGTTGACGTCGTCGAGCTTCTCGCCGGTCTCTTTATCCACCCCGGTGAGCATGGAGTTCAAGAGATCGTTCGTCTCGGGTTGGTCGCCGCCAGCCCTACGTTCCGCGATGATCTTGTCGACGAGCGAGTTCATGTATGTGGTGTCTTCCTGGTACTGCCGGTGCTCGCGCACCCTTAGCCTGTTGCCGATCGGGAGCCGAGTCTGCGCCTGCATGGCGCTGTCGAGACAGCGAACCATGGCGGCGACGAACGGGTGTGGCTCCTCGCTGTAGAACGAGTTGAACCGGTAGCCGAATCCGCACAACCCTATGGTGTCGAGCGTAAGACGGGTCATGTCCGCCGGAACGTCGATCTCTTCTTCGGGGTTCAACCTCTCCCATTTCTCCACGAGCTGCATGCCGATGTCCGCCATCATCGGGAAGTAATTCCTGATGGCCCGCATGCCGAAGTTGGGCAGGAGGATGTCGTGGGCCTTTTTCCAGTTGGGTTCCTGGGTCCAGGACGTGAAAAGCCCGTCGCCGGCGACGGCGCGAGCCCTGACCAGACCGGCCCCTAGCATCTTGTCGTAATTCTCGTCGTCGCACAGCTCGTCAACCAGATCGAAGCCGGAGACCACGATCATCTGGTTCTGTCCCACGCGGAGCTGGAAGATCGGGCCGTACTGTCGCGCCAGCTTCATGAGGGCCTGAATGGGTGTCTCGGCCCCACGCATGTCGAAGAGGTTGCCGAGCACCGGGTACCCCGGCGGTTGCGGGATCGGCTCGTAGGTCGTCTCGGGACTCATCTCGTTCTCCTTGCGCTCCTCGCGGTCCACGTGGCAGCTCCCGCCCTCCGGACGTCTTGCCCTTCCGGGAGGTGACTCCTCGATCCGCTTGTGTGGCCACGCCTGATTGCCCTTTCCCTGGACCCGAATTGTACGAGATTGTCAGACGACAGGATACTCCGCTAGACGGCAAGATCAGGAGCGAATCGCGGCGTCCCGCGGCTAGCTTGCTCGAGGGAAGACAAGCCCCAACGTCCCCGACGCCTACTGCCTGGCGCCAGAGACCCGGTCGGCGTTGGAGAGCGTGAGGGCCGCGTTCACCATGGCCAGGTGGGTAAAGGCCTGGGGAAAGTTTCCCACCAGGCGCCCGGCCCGGGTGTCGTACTCCTCGCTTAGCAACCCCACGTCGTTGCGCAGCCCGATCAGACGCTCGAACAGCTCCTCGGCTTCGCGCCGTTGGCCTATGCCCCACAGGGCGTTGACCATCCAGAAGCTGCAGATCAGGAACGAGCCCTCGTGGCCGGAGAGTCCGTCGTCCGACTCGTCGGTGCGGTAGCGCAGAACGAGGCCGTCCTCGGTCAGCTCGTCCCGGATTTTCTCTACCGTGCTCACCACCCGCTCGTCCTCGTATGGCAGGAACCCGACGCGCGGGATGAGCAACGCGCACGCGTCGAGGGCCGTGGACCCGTAGGCCTGGGTGAAGGCGCCCCGTTCGGCATCGTAGCCGTTCTGCAGGACGTCTTCGTGGATCTCGTCGCGCACGACCCGCCAGCGATCCGCGGGGCCTTCCAGACCGAAGCGCTCCACGCCCTTGATCAACACGTCGAAAGCAAGCCAGCACATCACCTTGGAGTAAACAAAGTGCTGCTTCGGACCGCGCGACTCCCAGACCCCGTTGTCCGGCTGCTTCCAGCCCTCTTCCAGACGATCCGCTAGCCACCTTTGCAACTCCCAGCCCCTCCCCGCCGAGGGGAGGCCGGCCACGCGCCCCACGTGCGCGGCCGCCAGCACTTCCCCGGGGACGTCGCGCTGGACCTGCCCCGCGGCGTCGTTACCGACGCGCACGGGCGAGGCGCCCTCGTAGCCGGGGAGCCAGGGCAGCTCGTACTCCGGGAGGCGACGGGTTCCGTCGATGGCGTACATGATCTGCGCGTCGGAAGTGTCGCCGGCGACGGCACGAAGGATCCACCGCTGCCACGCGCGGGCCTCGTCGAGCAATCCTGTTCCCAGAAGCGCGCTCAGGGTAAAGGCGCTGTCGCGCAGCCAGCAGTATCGGTAGTCCCAGTTCCTGGAGCCGCCGAGCGACTCTGGCAACGACGTCGTGGCGGCCGCGACGATCCCGCCGCTCGGCTCGTAGGTCAGCGCCTTGAGGGTCGCGAGGGAACGGCGAACGGCGTCCCGCCAGCGGCCTTCGTAGGCGATGCCGCCGGCCCAGTCTGCCCAGAAGCGCTCCGCGTCGTCGACCGCCTGCAGCCCGTCGATAGCTAGCGGCCGTTCGGCGTAGGAAGGCGCCCAGGTGAGCACGAACGGGAAGCTCTCCCCTTCCGAGACCGTGACCTCAGAGAGGATCTCTCCGTCACGCGCCTCGTGGGAGGCGGAGGCGCGTAGCCAGAGCGAATCGGGCCCCGCCACGGCGCGCGCCTCTCGCCCATCGATGGTGACCCAGGGGACGATCCGACCGTAGTCGAAGCGGGGCCGCAGCTCGCTCTTGATCGCAACCTGGCCCCTCACGCCCTCGATCACCCGGACCAGCGCGGGCGATGCGCCGCGCAGCGGCATGCAGTCGATAACCCGCACCGCCCCCTCCGGGGTCTCCCAATCGGTCTCGAGGACCAGGGTATCCCCGCGGTACCTGCGCTCCTCGCAGCTCCCGCCCGAGGAGGGAGCGATCCGCCAGCGTCCGTGAGTGTCGTCGCCGAGCAACGCGGCGAAGGCGGCCGGCGAGTCGAAGCGGGGGAAGCACATCCAGTCCACGGAGCCGTCGGCGCCGACGATGGCCGCGGTCTGCAGGTTTCCCAAGATAGCGTAGTCCTCGATCCTGCTGGGCATCGTTGTCCTTTCCGCACTCGGCTCGCCCCCTGGCCCAGTATCGCAGGAACGCGAGACCAGCACCCGCCGCGGCAAAGCCTTCGAATCGTCTCCGGCGCGGTCTAGCGTCTACGTATGAGGAGCAGGGTTGCGAGCCACGCGGCGAGGAGGAGGGCTACGATGGCCCAGTAGGAGGTGGCGAGCGCCGAGGAGAAGGCGGCTTTGGCCGCTTCGATCTCCTGGGTGGTGAAAGGGGCGCCGCCAGCGCCGGCGAGGATCCTGGCGTTCACCTGCTGTTCGGTGACACGAACGCCGACCGCGTCGAGCCTGGACACCAGGTCCGCGAGAAAGATCGGGGTCAGGATAGCCGTCAGGATGCCCACCCCGAAGGTGCCCCCGACCTGCTGCGTCGTGCCCACTATGCCAGCCGCCTGGCCGCGCATGCGCTCGGGCGCGGCGTTCATCGCGTCGGTTAGCGCGGGGCTCTGGATCAGACCCATGCCCAGCCCGGCTAGCAGGAGGGCAGGCAGCATCCACGCGTAAGATTGCTTCGGGAAAGCGAACGCCGCGAACCAGGCGAAGGCCAGGGCCGCGCAGGGCGTCCCGATCGCGAGTAGCGTTCTGGCGCCGAGCCTGTCGTAGAGCCTCCCCGCCACGGGCGACGTGATAAAGAGCACGATGGTCGACGGTATGCTCGCGAGCCCGGCCTCGAAGCTCGAGAACCCGAGAACGTCCTGCGTGAAGATCGGAGCATACACGGACATGCCGAGGAGACCGAAGCGCATGGCGAACATGACCAGGTTGTCCCCGAGGAAGTTGCGGTTCTCGAAGATCCGGAGCTGCAGCAAAGGCCGCCGGCTACGGAGTTCGACGAGCACAAAACAGGCAAGGAGCGCCAGGCCGCCCCCAAAGACGGCGAGAAACGCGACCGAGCCGGGGCCGCCCCAGGTCTGCGACTGCATGAGCGCGATGATCACGCCTCCAAGGCCCGCGACGAGCAGCACGAGACCAGGCCAGTCGATCGGCTCGCGTCGCGCCTCGGTCTCGGCCGGGCGGGCGTAGCGCGTCAGAAGCAAGGTGGCGATCCCGATCGGCACGTTAACGAAGAAGATCGCGCGCCAGCTCACGAACTCGGCGAGCGCCCCGCCGATCACCGGACCAAGCGCTACGCCGACGGCCGAGACGCCCGCGTAGATGCCGAGGGCCCTGCCCCTCTCCTCCTGCGCAAAAGTGTTGGTCACGATGGCCTGAGAGGTCGGCGTCATCAACGCGCTGCCGAGGCCCTGCGCGGCCCGCGACGCCAGAAGCATCGCCGCCCCGCCCGCCAGGCCGCAGGTGGCGGACATCGCCGTGAAGATTCCGAGACCGGCAAGAAAGATCTTGCGGCTCCCGAGCGCATCGCTGAACCTCCCGGCCGCGGCGATCGAGACGGCGAGGATGAGCAGGTAGGCGTTGACGACCCAGACGCGGTCCGTGTTCGAGAGCCCAAGATCGCGCTGTATGGTCGGCAGGGCGACGGTCACGATCGTCGCGTCGATCATCGTCATGGTGAAGCCGAGGGACATGGCCAAGAGCACCCACCCTTTGCGGGCGCCTGCGCTATCCGATCCCCCGCCGTGCCGGGTCGGCACGACCCCGTGCGCGGATACGGCCCGCTCAGAGCTCAAGGATCCGTCATCTCTTACCCGGGCAAGAGGAGGTCGGGAGGCTCAACTCTGAGGACCTTCGTCCTGGTCCGAGGACGCTTCGCCGTTGCCTCTCTGGATGCGCGGCGTGCGCACGCGGCCCATATTGCTCACGAGGGCGGCGACCGTGGTGACCAGGTAGATCTGGCCCAGGATCCCCTCCGTCGCGGCCAGGGCGCGGCCCAGCCCCCCCTGGGCCGTGAGGTCGCCGTATCCCACCGTTGCCATCGTGACGAAGCTGAAGTACACGTAGTCGCTGCGGGTCCCGACCCTCTGCGCGAAAAAGGGCTGGGACCCGAGCTCCCCCACGCACTCGAACACGAAGGCGAAGCACAGCCCCAGGAGAACGTAGAAGCATATCGCCCCGAGCACCGTAAGGAAGCTGATCTCGGCGTGCAGACGCATCCTGCGGAAGACCGCGGCCATCGTAAGCAACGTCAGGAGCACGCACGTGACCGAGAGGTAAACCCTGGCGTCCCCCGCCCGCGTGATGGCGACAACCGTGCTCGTCGCGATGCCGATCCCGGCGAGCGCCAGCCCTCCGCGCACGACCCGCATGCTCGCGCCAGACGCGAGCATGGCGACCATGAGGTTTAGGGACAGGATCAGGGTGGTAACCAGCCAGGCCAAGGGGTCGTTAGGCGCCACGATCGAGAAGAACATGGTTGCCAGTAGCAAGAGCAAGACGACGCCGAAGCGGTCCCCGATCCTGGTCCGCTCGCGCTCACCCCCCTGACCCTGCGCTTCACTCACCACGAGAATTGTAACTGGACCCGACCTACCTCTGCCCGACTCGACCCACGCGAAAATCACACCCCGAACAAGATTAGACCCGCGTAGCGCGTGCGAAGTGCGCCTCGTTCAGGGCATAATGGGAGCAGACCGCAACGGGAGATGGCTTATGAAGGCGAGCAGCGTACCCCAGGGACAGTCGGCTTCGCGGCAGGTACAGCCGCGCCCAACCCCCATCCGGATATCCAAGCGAACCCGCATGGTGCTGGTGCTGCTCGTCGTCGTCGCCCTGATCCTGCTCATGTGGTTCTCGCGCTCGGTCCCGATCATACTCCTCGGCGGCTTCGCGGTGGCGATGGCCCTCTCCTTCCCGGTGCGGTGGCTATCTCACGTGATGCGGCGAAGCCTGGCTATCCTCACGACCTTCCTGGTTCTTATCGGGGTCGGTACCGTTGCCTTGCTCGTCCTGATCCCGCTCCTCATAATCCAGCTCGCTTCCCTGGTAGAGGCGGTCCCGAGAATCGCGCGGGAGGCGCAGGGGACCGCGCGCTCGTTGCTCCAGCCACTGTCGGATCTCGGGATCTTGCCAGGCACCCCAGACCAGTTTATGGCGACGTTGGGCCAGGATCTGGTGAAGCTCGCCCAGGACGTCGCCGAGCAGGTGCTCGGTAGCCTCGTGGGGTTCATCTCAGGTGCCGTAGGCGTTGCGCTCATCCTCTTCGGCGTGCTCTTCGTCTCCGTCTACCTGCTCGCCAACGTGCGCAAGCTCAAGGCGACGTTCCTCGTGGTAGCCCCACGAGGCTACAGGCGCGACGCCAAGCAACTCTGGGACGCCTTCGCCTTCTCCTTCTCGAGGTACCTGAGCGGTCTCGGCCTGGACATGTTCATCCAGGGCGCGATCTCCGCGGCCGGCCTGTTCTTGCTCGGCATACCGTACGCCCTGCTACTCGGAACCTGGGTCGCTGTATCGGCGATCATCCCCTACCTTGGGGCGTGGCTCGGGGCCGTGCCCGCGGTGATCGTGGCGTTCACCATCTCCCCCGTGAAGGCCGTCCTGGTCGCCGTGTTCTTCTTGATCGTTCAGCAGCTCGAAGGTAACGTGTTGCAGCCCAGAATACAGGGGACTGCCCTCAACGTGCCCTCGATCCTGATCTTCCTGGCCGTGATCGCGGGCGGCGAGATAGCTGGGCTCCTCGGGATAATCTTCGCCGTGCCCGCGCTCGCGGCGCTGAAGGTGATCTACGACTTCCTCCGGGTTCGCCTCCAGACAGAGGGTTAGCATTCGTAGGGAGCACGCCGCTACCTAGAGGAGAGGTTCCTAGCGTGGTCAGCCGAGAGGCGCTGAAGCTCAACGAGATCCTGCGCAACGCCCCAAAGGCCGTAGACATGGACCTCGCCTGCACCGGAGAGACGCTGGAGAGGAACGTCAGCATGGACCTCACGGTGACCAGGGATAGACTGCTGCGCATGGCAGACGAGTACCTCCACGGCACCGACCCGCGCGCCTCCCCGCCGTATGCCGACCTCTCCGGCTTGCCACCCCTGATGGTGACCGTTGGGGGCGACGAGGCCCTGCTCGACGACTCGTTTCGGCTTGCTCGCGCCGCAGGCCTCGCGGGCGTGGACGCCACGCTCTACATAGGGGCCGGCATGCAGCACATCTTCTCGATCTACTGCGGTGCAATACCAGAAGCCGATGCGGCCGTCGCCAGGATAGGGATCTGGATCCGCGCCCGCGTCAACCGCTAGCACGCCGCGTATACTGCCGCTGAAGGCGAGAGAACGGGAGGTGGAGGCTTGAAGGGTGCAGGCGGCGCGCTCGGTGTCGTCGTCGTGGTCGCGGTGCTGGGCTACGCCCTGTTCTCCGGCCAGCTCTCGCTCGAAGAGCTAATCGGGACGCTGCTCGAGGACGACGGAGCACCCACCAGCTCGCAGCCAGCGCCGTCGCAGCCCACGCCCTCGGCGGAGACGGCCGGGCGCCAGCTCTCCGAGCTCAGGGTGAGGCCCGCGGGCTCGATGGCGGGGTACAGCCGCGAGGAGTTCCCGCACTGGTCGGACGCGCAGGAGTACGGCTGGAGGCTCCCGGGCGATACGCCAGACCCAGAGAGCTGCGACGCCCGGGATGCGGCCCTGATCCGGGACGGCGACGGCGAGCGCGTCGAGTCCTCCTGCTACGTCGAGAGCGGCAACTGGTACGACCCGTACGGCGGACAGACCTACACCGACCCGGCGGACATAGACGTGGATCACATGGTCCCGCTGGCCAACGCCTGGAGGAGCGGCGCCTCGGAGTGGAACACCGCGGACCGCGAGGAGTTCGCCAACGTCCCGCGCGACCTGCTCGCGGTGGACGACGGCCTCAACCAGTCCAAGGGAGATAAGGGTCCAGAGGCCTGGAAGCCGCCCCAACAAGCGTACTGGTGCACCTACGCAAAAGAGTGGATCGACATAAAACACTTATGGGACCTCTCGATCACGAGCGCCGAGAAGATTGCCCTGCAAGATATGCTGGGCCGGTGCGGACGGTAGCGTGGGCGAAGAGCTTCGCTCCACGTTCGCCTCGACGACGGGGGGAGTTATGACCGAGGAGGCGGGCGCGGTAACCGGCGACCTGGAGCTCCTCACCCGCCCGGCGGAGGACGGCACCACGGACGTACTGGTCCGCTACGCAGAAGCCGAGGAGTGGTACACCGTCTCGGGCTCGCCCGTTCCCACGAACGGCACGGACCCGTACACCGCGCACGAGGCCGTGCTGGCACGCCTCACGACGCCGGGCCCCGTCGAGAGCGGCAACGAGCTGCCCGTGGATCTGCTGGGGATGTAGAGGTTTCGGAGGGGCCTCAGCCACGCACGCGGCATCCTGCGTTTTCGCCTTGCAATCCTGGCATCAACTGCTAGGATTTCCGATGTCTCTCGGGCCCGTAGCTCAGTTGGGAGAGCGCCGCCCTCGCATGGCGGAGGCCAGGGGTTCAAGTCCCCTCGGGTCCACTCCTTTCTCACACAAAGTCCTGTGCATGGCTTGCCGTCTTGAGCATGAGATTCCCTGCTCACCTACCTTCGGGAGTTCTGTTTTGCAGACGGCGACCAGGCACCCCCTGCCGGCGGCGGGAGGTGCCCCATCGTGGCAATAGTCGAGGTATGATCGGCGGGATGCGGCGCCTGGACGGCGACATACTCGAGTACTACGGGTTGGGAAAAGAGCGCGGCCGCCTGGACGCTGGCTACGGACCGCTGGAACGCGAACGCACCCGCGAGGTGCTCTCACGGGATCTACCCCCACCGCCGGCCGACGTCGCGGATGTCGGCGGCGGGGCCGGGGTGCACGCGCTGTGGTTGGCGTCTTTGGGCTACTCGGTGCACCTGCGAGACCCGGTGCCGCTTCACGTCGAGCAGGCCAGGATCGCTGCACAGGAGGCGGGGTTTGATCTTGCTTCCGTCGGGATAGGCGACGCCCGCACGCTGGACCTGGAGGACGGGTCGGTCGGCGTTGCCCTGCTGCTAGGGCCCCTCTATCACCTGCAGGAGGCTTCGGATCGTTGTAAGGCCATCGAGGAGGCGCGCCGGATCCTGCGCGGGGGCGGCTTGCTGGCGGTCGCAGCGATCTCACGGTGGGCCCCCATCCTGGATGGTCTCAAGCTCGGCCTGCTGGAGGACGAAGGGCACCTGCGCGTCCTCGACGAGGCGCAAGAGACAGGCCGTTTCGACCCCCCGCCCCAGAGCGGCTTCACCAAGGCGTACCTGCACCGCCCCGAGGAGCTGCGCGAGGAGGTAGCCTCGGCGGGTTTCGAGATGCTCGACCTGGTCGGCGTGGAGGGGGTCGGGTTCGCCCTCTCGGATTTCGCCGAGCGGTGGGCAGACCCTCGCAAGCGGGCGGCGTTGCTCGAAGGCGCGCGCAGGATCGAGGGCGTGCCCGAGCTACTCGGGTTGAGCCCGCACCTGCTGCTCACGGCCCGCAGACCGGGGAACGTCTAAGGTCGGTTTGGCCGTATCTCAAGCCTCGCCCGTCGGCCAGACACTGTGTCCAGTATGCAGCGTCTAACGCGCCCTGGCCGAGGCCTGCTCGCCTACCTTCGAACCGCACCCAAGCGAGCAGAACGCATGACGACCCCAGACCAAAGTCCTAGGCCAAGAGTGATCGTTCGTCCGATGCGTTTATCCGCCCCGACGATTATGCTGTTCGGGACCATGCGAGAGGAGTCGAAGTTGCCGCTGCTCAACGACATCCATCATCTGACGTTCATCACCGCCGACATGGACCGCCTGATCTCCTTCTACGAGCGCGTCTTCGAAGCAAGGGTGGCGGTCGACCTGGAAGAAGAAGGCCTCCGGCATGCCTTTATCGAGTTGGGCCCGCACACGGTGTTGCATCCCTTTCAGGTTCCCGGCGTCGAGCCGCCGGGGGCCCAGCCAATGTTCGAGCGCGGCCGCCTGGACCACTTCGCGCTGAACGCGGCGAGCGAGGAGGCGTTCCGGGAGTTGCGCCGACGCATAGTCGCCGAGGGCGCGTCCGACAGCGTGGTAACCGACATGGGCTCGATGCTGCTCTTCAGTTTCCTCGACCCGGACGAGGGTCGCCACGAGGTGGTTTGGAAGAAGCCGGGCGTCCCCGTCGAGGCCGGGCTGAGGCTCGCCGAGTGGACCACCGTCGAGATTCCCTGAGCCCCTCGGCCGACCGTCCCAGGTTGCTGCGTGGCCCAGGTCCGGATTCCGGGGTGAGGTTATATCGGCACGGGACCTTGCGAGAAGCCGTCTAGGGGTTGAGGCGCTCGCAGTCGCGACTCACGTCGTCCTGGGCGTCGACGAAGGCCACGTCCTCTCCCCTGCCGCACTCGACGACGTCCCTCGCGCCGTCGCGCGCCAGGACGGTATCGTTGTCTGCCGCGGCAAAGATCTCGTCCTGTCCTTCCCCACCGACGACCCTGTCGTTGTTCCTGCCGCCGTAGACGTCGTCGTTACCCGCCTGGCCGTCCACACGATCGTTGCCGCTCTCCCCGTACAGCTCGTCGTCGCCAGGCCCCCCGGTAAGGTCGTCGTTCCCGAGGCCCCCGATTCCGTAGTCGTTGCCCTCACCGCCGGCCAGGATCGGGTCTGAGTCTCCGCCCGAGAATAGGTCGTCTGGCCCGTCGCCGCCGTTGAGCCTGTCGCGGTTGTCGCCGCCGTAGAGGTCGTCGCCGGCGCCCTTGCCCGAGAGCCGGTCGTTGCCGCCCCTCCCAAAGGCTTTGTCCGGGTTGTTGGTGCCCGCGAAGGTGTCCGGCTTGTCCGTGCCCTTGAAGTTCTTGGCAAGCGCCACGCCGCCCACAACCAGCAGCATGAAGCCAACCACGGATAGCAAGATCGCCATGCGTCGTCCCAACATGATCCCCCCTTCGTCGCCTGTTCCTGCGACTTCGCTTGTACTTACCATACCAAAGACCGGAGACTTGCTCCAGGCAGCCGACCAGGCTATCGGGGCGTCGGCTCTTCATGCTACCTAGCCGACAAGCTGAAACGCCACCAGCGTCGCCCCTCCCCCAACAAGGACGCCTAGCGCCAGCTCGGCCGGGGTGTGGCGTCCCAGGACCGATCTAGCCCACCACACGAGCGGTACGAGGAGGACGGCTGGCAGCGCCCAGGCGCCGAAGACGTAGACGAGGCACACGGCCGCGCCGGTGACTCCGGCCGCGTGCAGCGAGAGATTGATGTGGGGCGTGAGCAGGGCGAAGAGCAGGGTGGCGAGCGCGTACGAGAGCAGGGCAGCCCGCAGGGGCGCTGGGGCGCCGAGCAAGGTGACGGTTACGAAGGCTCCCGCGTGCAAGGCCGCGACGACCCTCAGGGGACGCACCCGCTCGGATCGAGTTATGGAGCGCGGGTCGCTGACCTTGCCGGAGCGCGCCAGGTAGGCGAGGTAGATGAGCGAGAGCCCGCTCGTCAGGAACACGCAAAGGAGCCCCCAGAGGAGGCCGCGCGTGCCTGCGGCTTGCGCCCCGACGGCGAGAAACAGCGGCACGGCGAGGAGCGGGAGGCGCGTGGCGGCGGAGATCAGCTGCGCTGGCTTGCGGGAGAGGCTCACTGCCCCGCGGATTGTACAATGCCACCCAGCCGTGGCGCGCGTGCGGGACATAACGGAGGCGATAGAGCGCATAGCCCCAACCCCCCTCTCCGAGGGCTGGGACAACTGCGGGCTGCAGGTTGGGGACCTGGCGGCGCAGGCAAGCGGGGTGCTCGCGGCCCTGACACCCCTGGAGGAGGTCTTCGAGGAGGCCGAGGAGGTGGGGGCGGACTTCCTGCTCTTCCACCACCCCCTGATCTTCGGCGCGCTGACGAGCCTCGAGACGGGCTCATACCCGGGGAACCTCCTGGCGCGAGCGATCGGGCGGGGTCTCACCGTGTTCGCCGCCCACACGAGCTACGACGCGGCCCCGGGCGGCGTGTCCGTCGCCCTGGCGCGGGCGCTCGGGCTGCGCGGCCCCCTGAGGGTTGTATCCCCCAGAGGCTCGCTGCGGAAGCTGGTGATCTTCGTCCCCGAAGGCGACGTGGATGCCGTGGCCGAAGCCCTTGCCGGCGAAGGAGCCGGCGTCATCGGCGAGTACGAGAGGTGCGCCTTCCGAACCCCGGGCACGGGCACCTTTCTCGGGGGCGAGGCCACGGACCCGTACCTGGGCGAGAAGGGCCAGCTGGAGAAGGTCGAGGAGATACGGCTCGAAACCGTCGTCCCGGCCCACGCCGCCCCTCGCGCCGCCGCGGCGGCCGTGGCAGCCCATCCCTACGAAGAGACCGCCATAGACCTCTACCCCCTGGAAGGACACCCGGAAGGCTGCGGTTACGGCAGGGTTGGTGCCCTGCCGGACCCGATGACCCCGGACAATCTACGCGAACACGTAACGGTCCGCCTCGGCTTCCCGGCGCGCCTCGTCTCGGATCCCGAGCCCGGCAGGCACGTCGAGCGGGTCGCCGTCCTCGGGGGCTCGGGGGGCTCGTTCGTCGCCGAGGCCGCGGCCTCGGGCGCTCAGGCCTACGTCACGGGGGACCTCGACTACCACGACGCGCTACTCGCGGAGTCCCTCGGTCTCGTGGCGATAGACGCCGGTCACGCCGCGACGGAGCTTCCTTCGCTGCAGCCGCTCGCCAGGCGGCTCGCCGAGATAATCGACGTTCCAGTGAGCGTCAGCCGCGTAAAGCGTTGAGGACGGCTTCCGCCCTCACTCGCGGGCCACCGCCTAGCCGGCCATGAAGCGCTCCAGTTCTTCCCTCGTCGGGAGCGCCCGCATGGCGCCAAAGTCGGTGCAGGCGATCGCGCCCGCGGCGCAGCCCCTGAGGGCGGCCTCGCGCACCAGATCCTCCTCGAAGGACCCGCCTGAGAGATGCACCAGGGTGGCGGCGAGGAAAGCATCCCCCGCGCCGGTGGCGTCAACGACCTCGTCTATGTCGAAGCTCGGCACCTCACCGCTGAACTCCCTGGTTGCGTAGAACGCGCCATCCGGACCCTTGCTTATGAGGACGAGGGGGACGCCGCGGTCGAGCAGCTTCGCCGCCGCCTCCTCCGCGTCGTCCACGCCGAGCAGCGGCGAGAGCTCGTCGTCCCCCATCTTGACGATGGTGGCGAGGTCGAGCAGCGGGTCCACGGCCTCGCGCGCGGCGTCCCGGCTCTCCCACAGGTGCTCGCGGAAGTTCACGTCGAAGGCGACGGGGACGTCGAGCTCTCTGGCGAGGTCCGCGATCCTGTGAGTCGCCGAGCGTACGGGCTCCCGGATCAGGGGTATGCTGCCGAAGTTCACGAAGGAGGCGCCGGTGACCAGATCCCGAGTGACATCTTCGGGGGAGAGCAGCTCGTCGGCCGCTGGGCTGGAGCGGTAGAAGGTGAACTCCCGGTCCCCGTCGCTGCCGATCTCAACGAAGGCGAGCGAGGTGCGGGTGGGGGCGCTCTGACGGCTCACGCCGCCCGTCTCCACGCCCTCGGAATCGAGCGCCCGCAGGATGAAGTCTCCGAACAGGTCCTCCCCCACGCTGCCCACGAACGCGGCCTCGGACCCTAGCCTGGAGGCGGCCACGGCCACGTTCGCCGGCGCCCCGCCGGGCCGCGCGACGAAACCGAGCTCGACGTCCGAGAGCTCTTCTCCCCGGTAGATGTCCGAGACTACCTCGCCCAGCGCGACTATCTTCCCCAAAGCTTCCTCCCGATCGTATTCGTGGCGGCTACGCTTCGACCTCGCCGAGACTCCGGATCTCCTCGTCCGAGTAGCCGGCCTCCCTGAGCGGGCCGACCACGTCGTGTTCTAGGTCGGGCACGTAACAGGCCACCAGGCTGGTCTCCCCCGCGCCGCCTGGCACCACCCGCACCTCGCCGATGGCGGCGGGCAGGATGCAGCTCTCGGCGCGGCCCAGTGTTTCAGTGCCGCCCCCGTACTCGAGTTCCACGGCCGCGTCCCCAACGTTCGAGATGGTGAGGAAGCGCTCGGGATGTGCGGGCTCAACGTGCGGCTCCGAGAGCGTCCAGCGCTCCAGGGCGAAGTGCGGGCCGGCGCAGCACAGTACGCGGCGGTTGGGTCCGTCCTCGACCACGAGGCCGGGGTTGGGGCGGGGCAAGAAATCCGTCTTAAGCTCGTCCAGGGTGGCCCTGATGTTCGCGTCCCACTCCTCCTCGCTCAGGCGGTTGCCGTACAGGTCGGTCGGCATCACGAACTGGCCGAGGTCCGAGGTCTGCTGCACCTCGATTATCAGGGTGTCGGGGCCGAACGTGTGCAGGATCCCGCCAGGCACGTAGACGGTGTCGCCGGCCCGGATCTCGAGCCGCGGCATCACCGAGTCGTAGTCCTGCGCCTTGAACGCCTCGAACAGCTCTTCGTGCGTCCGGCCGTCCTTGATGCCGGCCAGTATCGTCGCCCCCGGCGCGGCCCACAGGATGTGCCACGCCTCGCTCTTGCCGTGCGGCTCGCCGTGCTTTTCCCTGGCGGTCTCGTCGTCGGGGTGGAGGTGAACTGGCAAGAGGTGCGAGGCGTCGAGGAACTTGAGCAGGATAGGGAAATGCGGTCCGCGCCAGCCCCGTCCGACCAGCGCGTCCGGGAACTCCTCGGTGAGGTCGTGCAGCGTGCGGCCGGCGTAGGGCCCGTTCTCGACCGTGCCCGTGGTATCCCTGTAGTCGCTGATCTCCCACGTCTCGGACACGACGCCCTCGGGCGCGTCGCTCTTGCCGAGCAGCTCGGGGATCAGGCGCTCCCCGAAGTAGTAGTCGCGCACGTGGTAACTCAGCTTGATCGGGTAGGCATCCATACCTCTCCCCTCAACCCCTCTTCTCCCGACAAGGGTATTCTAACCTCGACGGCGGCCCCGGGCGCCAGCCCGGAGGGAGGACGAGGCCGGCGCAGCCGGCCGCAGGGAGGCGGCGTGCTACCCCGCGTGTCCTGCGGCGCCCATCAGCCGGACCTTCTCGGCGGCGCGCTCGCGGACGTTCTCGCGCATGATCTTGAGCATCTCGTAGTGGTCGAGGTCCCGCGCCAGCGCCTCGCGGGCTCCTTCGATCATCGCGAGCGAGATGGCGTGGCCGATGTTGATCTTGACCACCCCCATCGCGACGGCTTCGCGCACGTCGTCGGCGTGGATGCCGGACCCGCCGTGTAGCACGAGCGGGTGATCGGTGCGCCCTGCTATGTCCTCGAGGCGCGCCAGGTCGAGGCGGCTCTGCTGGTGGTGCTCGGAGCCAACCGAGACGGCCAGGGTGTCCGCCCCCGACTCGGCGACGTAGCGCTGGGCCTCGTCTGGGTCCGTGTACCGCACCGACCCGTGGTCTCCGCCGAAGAGGCCGAGCTCGCCCTCCGTGGCGGCGGAGAAGGCGTGGGCCATGTCCGCCACGCGCCTGGTCTCGGCGACGTTCGCCTCGAGGTCCAGATCCGCGCCGTCGAACATCACGGACGAGTACCCCCAGGCCAGGCACCCGGCGGCCATCTCGAGGCCCTGGCCGTGGTCCAGGTGCAGGATGACCTGCACGCTCGCCTCGGCGATCGCCGAGCGCAGCAGCGCCACCAGCGCCTCGCCCCCATGGGCGAGGTCTCCCGGGTAGGTCTGGAGGATGACGGGCGCACGCTCCGCCTCGGCCGCCGCGAGGGCTCCCTGCGCCATCTCCAGGTTGCAGACGTTGAAGGCGGGCATGGCGAAGCCCTCCCTGTGGGCTCTGGCGTACAGGTCTCGGGCGTCTGCGCAGAGGGGCATGGAGGTTCCTCCCAGGGGGTAGCTGATCCGGTCTGGCAAAGGCGCGGCAGGGGCCGCGGGGCCCGCCGCAGGAGCACTTTACGGGCGCGGGGCACCCGTGTAAAGTGCCCGTCTACGGGGACAGGCGGGGGGCCGCGAGTTTTGATCCTGCTGGGCATAGACATCGGCACGACGCACGTGAAGGCGTGCGCCTACGACGAGGAAGGACGGCTCCTCGGCGACGCCCGACGCCCGACGCCGACCGAGAGGCTACCCGGGGGCGGCGCGCAGTACGGCGCGGTTCCTATGGAGGAGGCCGCCTTCGGGGCCGTACGCGAGGTGGTCGAGCAGGTCGGGCCGCCGCGGGCCATCGGGGTGACGAGCATGGCCGAGTCTGGGTTCCTGATCGGGGACCGGGGGCAGCCCCTGGGACCGGCGATCGCCTGGTTCGACGGGCGCACGGCCCCGCAGGCCTCCCGCTGGAGAGAACGGATGGCGCCGCAGGAGCTGTACGCCCGAACGGGCCTGCACGTGACGCCGCTCTTCTCCGCGTGCAAGCTGGAGTGGCTCAAGGAGAACGAGCCGGATATCTTCGCGCGGGCGACGGGCTGGCTGGGGATGTCCGAGTACCTGGTCTACCGCATGACCGGGCACCGTGGCACCGACCCGTCGCTCGCGAGCCGCACGATGCTCTGCCGGATCGAGGACCGGGAGTGGGACGAGGAGCTGTGCCGGCTCGCCGGCGTCCCGGAGGGGTTTCTCCCGCCGATCTACCCTTCCGGGACGGAGCTGGGGGAGCTCACGGCGGGGGCCGCCGCGGAGGTCTCCGCCACCGCAGGCGTGCCCGTGGTTGTGGGAGGTCACGACCACATCTGCGGGGCCCTTGGCGCAGGGGCGACGGCCCCGGGCGAGATCGTGGACTCGATGGGGACCGCGGAGGCCTCCCTCCTGACCCTGTTGCGGCCTCCCGTGGACGAGGCCGGCTTCGAGCTCGGCCTGCCCGCCGGCTGCCACGTGCTGCCGGAAAGCTACTACCTGGCCGCGACACTGCCGGCCTCCGGAGGGCTCGTCGAGAGGCTCGTTGGCCTCCTGGGCGGGGATACGGAGGATCTCGCGCGCTGGACCGAGCAGGCCGCGGCGCTGGCGCCCGGGGAGGGCGGCGTGTGCCTGCCCCCGACGGACGAGGGGCCGAGCGCGGAGGGTCAGTTGCTCGCGGCGCTCGGGCACGAGAGCAGCCCCGGACACCTCCTGCGGGCGGTGCTCGAGGGCCTTACCCTGCAGATGAACTCCGCCTTCAAGCGCGCGGTGGGAGCGTCTGAGGTCGAGCCTTCGGGGATCACGCTGGTAGGAGGCGGGGCGCAGAGCGAGCTGTGGGCCCGGCTCAAGGCGGACGCGGCCAACCTGCCGGTGCGGGTCGTCTCTGACCCCGAGTGCGTCGCGCGAGGGGCGGCGATGCTGGCCGGCGTCGGGGCCGGCGTCTTCGATGATGCGCGGTCCATCCCAGCCCCGGATTACGAGGCGGACCTCGCGCCGTCCGGGGATCACGCCGAGTATGAGCGCCTATACGCGGACGTCTACGAACCGCTGCGGGACTTTCTGGGCCGCGCGGCGCGCCTGCGCGGATCCGGGCTTCGGGCTACGGATTCCTGATGCCCGAGATCTATTGCGCCGTCCAGCCGCCGTCCACCAGAAGGCTGGCCCCCGTAACCATGGCCGACGCCGGCGAAGCCAGGTAGACCACCGCCCCTACCACGTCCTCGACCTGCCCGAACCGCCCGAGCGGGATGCGCGAGAGCAGGCTCGTCTTGGTCTCTTCGTCTTCCAGCCAGGGACGCGTCATGGGCGTCACCACGAAGGTCGGTGCCACCGCGTTTACCCTGATGCCCTGCGGCGCAAGCTCCACGGCCATCGCCTTGGTGAGCCCCTCGATCGCGTGCTTGGTCGCGCAGTAGACGGTGCGGCCAGGCGCCCCGACGCGGCCCATCTGGGACGACATGTTGACTATGGACCCGCCGCCGTCGCCCCCGGACATCTTCCTGGCGGCGGCCTGGGCTACGAGGAACGCCCCCTTGATGTTGAGCGCGAGCATGAGGTCGAGGTGCTCCTCGGAGACCTCGACGAACGGTTCCGGGACGTTCGTGCCCGCGTTGTTCACGAGGATGTCCACCCGGTCCAGGTTCCCTATCACCCTGGACACCTGGTCCGCATCCGTGACGTCGCAGGTCGCGGGCCTGGCCCGCCGGCCGAGGTCCTCGATCTCCGCGGCCACCTCTCCGAGGGCGTCCGCGGTACGGCCGATCAGGACCACCTCTGCACCGGCGTCGGCCAAGGCGATGGCGCACCCGCGGCCGATGCCACGTCCCGCCCCCGTCACCACGGCCACCTTGCCGTCGATACGTGTGGAAGGCGCGGTCAATGGCATCCCCTCCCCTTCTCTTTTGTCTGGTTGCTCCGCCTGCCCGTTCGCAGGATAGGAGTAAGCAATAACAGAGTCAAGACGGACCTCTGGTGCGCTAGCCCCAGGTCGAGCGCAGATCGAAGGCCTGCAGCGACGTGAGCGTGGCGTTGCCGCCGCGGGCGTAGACCTCGACGGCGTCGCTCTCGGGGTCAGGGAAGATCTGGTCCGTGATCGTGACGAGGCCGCCGTTGCCGAACAACTCCACCGACGAGCGGTCGACGAAAACATGCATCCCGAGTAGCCCGCCCGACAGTGGAAGCGTGGTCTCGTGCCTGCCGGCGAACTTGTCGCTGAAACCCGCGAGCCCGGACCGGCTACGGTCGACGAGCAGAACCTCTTTCTGTGCGTCGTAGCCCACGACGGTCTCCTGCCCGGGGCCCTTGCGCACCTTGAACCCGAACTCCTCAGCCGTTCCCCCGTCGAACTCCGCCACGAGCTCCAACGTCTGCCCCGAAAGCCTTCCCAGAGGGTTCGCGCCCGGCGCGACGGTCAGGTCGCGCTTCTCGAGCACGGGCGTCCTGAGGCTCTGCAGCTCCGCCACCGGCGTTTGCACGAGCCTGACGCCCTCGCCGGGTACGTTCGTCAGCCTCACCTCGCGCGGCACGGACATCGCGCTCCTCCAGGGATGGGTGGGCACCTCCTCGGCGTACTGCCAGTTGTTTATCCAACCTACCCACAGCCGGCGGCCGTCGTTCTCGGGTACGTCGGACCAGTCCTGCGTGGCGTAGAAGTCTTTGCCGTGGTCCGTCCACAGGATCGTGTCGGGTGGGTTCTCGTTCGTGAAGGCGCTGCCGTCGAAGTGCCCGACGAAGTACTGGCCCCCGGACCCTCCCTCGTTGGCGCCCGGGTTGACGTCGACCTGCAAGATCCAGCGCCTTCCGATCGGGTCGCCGTCGACGGGCAGCTCGAAGAGCTCCGGGCACTCCCAGACCCCGCCGTGGGCGCCCGCCTCGGCGCCGAACTCGCTGAGCTTGCTCCAATCCTTCAGGTCGTCCGAGGCGTAGAACACGACCCTGTCCCCAGCGGCGAGCAAGAGGACCCACCTCCGCGTCCCCTCGTGCCAGAACACCTTCGGGTCACGAAAGTCCTTCGGGTCCTCCGCCCCAGGGTTGGGGATCACGGGGTTGCCCTCGTACTTGGTCCAGGTCCTGCCCCTGTCCAGCTGTAGGCGACGCTCTGGACCTGCTCCTCGTAGTCTTTGCCACCGGCGTTCGTGTAGATGGCGACCAGGCCGGGGCCGCCGTCGAAGAAGCCGCTTGTGTTCCTCTCGTCCACGACCGCGCTTCCGGAGAAGATCAGACCCAGATCGTCCGGCTCCAGCGCCACCGGCAGCTGCTCCCAGCGCGCCAGGTCCTCGCTCACCGCGTGGCCCCAGCTTATGTTGTCCCAGGTGTTGCCCGAGGGGTTGTGCTGGAAGAAAAGGTGGTACTCGCCCTCGTAATAGACGAGCCCGTTGGGGTCGTTCATCCAGTTCTCGCGGGGGGAGAAGTGGTACTGCGGGCGGAACCGCTCGTCGTAGGTACCCGAGGCCTGGCCCTCCTGCTCCCTGGAGCCGCAGCCAACGACGAGTCCAGCAGCCCCCGCGGCCCCCAGGCCGAGAAACCTCTTCCGGCTCATGCGCCCGCGGGCGGGCCCGCGGGCGGCGTCGTGGGTCGAGTTGGCCTCGTCCATGCTCCTACCTCTGGGCCGCGGCCTCCGAGCCGTCCTCGGGGCTCCGGGCCTTCATGTCTGCCTCTATCTCTTCGAGGCTGCGGCCCTTGGTCTCGGGCACCACGCGGTAGAAGAACAGGATGCCGATGATGCCGAAGGCGGCGTAGAGCCAGAACGTGCCGGTCTCGGTGATGGTGTTGATCAGGGTGAGCACCGTCGAGGCTATGATCAGGTCCAGCGTCCAGTGGGTGATGCTGCCGGCGGCAGACCCCTTGCCCCTGACCTCGAGCGGGTACACCTCGGAGTTGAGCAGCCAGATGCAGATACCGAGGGAGGCGGCGAAGGACGCGATGTAGACCATGAGGCCGACAACCAGGATGATGTTCGTCGCCGACGATTCGCCGGGCAGGAGGTAGGCCGCGCCGAGCACCAGCAGGCTCAGGGTAACGCCGATGGTGCCTCCCAGAAGCAGGGGCCTGCGCCCGAGGCGGTCGATCGAGAGCAGGGCGGCGCCGGTAACCAGGCAGTTGACCAGCCCGATGCCCGTCGTCGCCAGGATTGCCCCCGAGCTTCCGAACCCGGCGTCCTCGAGGATCGTTGGGGCGTAGTAGATCACCGCGTTCACGCCGACCATCTGGTTGATAAAGGCCACGCCGACCCCGACCGTGACGGCCGGCCTGTAGCGGGGACGCAGGAGATCCCGGTACGTCGTCCGTTCCTCCGCCGTCTCCTGGCCAACGATGGCCTGTAGCTCCTCGTCCACCTCGGCGTCCGAGTTACGGGCGCGCCTGAGCACCTCGCGGGCCTCGTCGCGGCGGCCCATGCCGACCAGCCAACGCGGGCTCTCGGGCAGGAAGAACATCCCTACGAAGAGCACCGCGGCCGGGACCACGCCGAGGCCGAGCATCAAGCGCCAGGCCTCGGCCCCGGCGAGGGCGTAGTTGATGCCGTAAGAGAGGAGGATGCCGACCGTGATCAGGAACTGCTGCAGCGAGACGAGCGACCCGCGCACGTCGCTCGGGGAGGACTCGGCGATGTAGACGGGCACGACCATACCGGCGCCCCCCACGGCGAGACCCAGCACGAAGCGGGCACCCGCGAGGAAGGCTGTGCCGGTCGCGAACGCCGAGGCGAGCGACCCGACGATGAAGATCACCGCCGCCGCCATGATGGCCTTGCGCCGCCCGATGCGGTCGGAGAGCGGCCCGCCCCCGAGGGCGCCGAAGACGGCGCCGAGCAGCAGCGAGGCGACCACGATCTGCTGACCGGTGTCCGAGAGTCGAAAATCGTCCTCGATAAAGAGCAACGCGCCCGAGATGATGCCCGTGTCGTAGCCGAAGAGCAGGCCGCCCAGCGCCGCAACCCCCGCCACGATGTATACGAACCGATTCCTGCCGCCACCCGCGGCATCGGTATTGCCTGCTGACATGCGTCCACCTTCCCCTCTCCGGACCGACCGGTCAAGTGTCTATGAGATCAGTGTAACAACCGTTTTCTACCCCGTTAAAGGCGAGGGCACACAACAGCGCAGGTCCGCGTTCGGCAGGCCCGGAGACCGGGAGGTAACATCCGATTCATGACCGCGATCCTGAGATCCGCGCTCACCATGTCGGCGGCGACCACGCTCTCGCGCGTCACCGGCTACGCCCGCACGATGACCCAGGCCGCCGTGCTCGGCACCGGGGCTCTGGCGAATGCCTACGCTTTGTCGAACGCCCTCCCGACCCAACTATACGAGCTTTTTGTGGGAGGACTACTCTCGTCCGTCCTCGTCCCGATCCTCGTGCAACGACTCGCCCACCACGGCGAAGCCGACGCCCGGAGGCTCACCAACGCGCTCCTTACCGCCATCCTGCCACTTCTCGCCGTGGTGACCCTGTTGGTCTTCGTTTTTGCCGGACCACTCATAAACGTGGTGACCGCCTGGGGCCCGGCCGGGGACTTCACCCAGGCGGAGGCACGCGAGGCAACCTCCCTGGCCGTGCTCCTCTTGCGGGTGTTCGCTTTGCAGATCTTGTTCTACGGCGTCGGCGCCGTCGCCACCGGCGTACTCAACTCGCACCGTCGTTTCTTTATCCCGACCCTGGCGCCGGTCTTCAACAACCTATTCGTGATCGCCTCGTTCGCCCTGTACGCGGCGCTCGTCGGTGGCAGACCCGTAACGGCCATCTACGTTCTCGCCTGCGGTACCACACTCGGGGTCGCGGTGATGTCGCTGATGCTCGTTCCGTCCGCGTGGCGGCTCGGCTACAGACCACAGGCAATCCTCGGCCACCCGGCGCTTTTCGCCGCGCTCAGGCTGGCGGCCCCCGTGCTCGTCTTCACGGCGGCCACGGTCGGCGTGCAGGTCGCCGTCAACCTGTTCGGCTCGAGTTTCGGCGGCGTCGCGCAGCTGTACTACGCCTTCGTCGTCTTCCAGCTCCCGTACGGCGTCTTCGTCGTCGCGATCGCCACGGCCCTGGTCCCGGAGCTCTCCGAGAGCTTCGCCCGCGGCGACCCCGACGGCTTCCGCGAAGACCTCTCCTTCGGGCTTCGCACCACGGCCTTCGTCGCGGTGCCGGCCTCCGTCTTCTTCGTTGGCCTCGCCGAGCCCACGGTCGCCGTGCTCTACCAGCGCGGCGCATTCGGCGCTCGGGACACCGCCGAGGTCGCGGCGCTTCTGGTAGCCTTCGGGCTCGGGCTGCTCGGGTACGCCTTCTCCTTCGTGCTCGCCCGTTCCTTCTACTCGAGGCAGAACGCGACGACGCCCGCGATCCTGAACCTCGGGCTCCTCGCGCTCTACGTCGTGCTCGCGTACGCGCTGTCGCGAACGATGGGCCTGGCAGGCGTCGCGTACGCGTTCTCCGGGGCCTACACGCTGCTGGCCCTCTGCCTCCTGGTGGCCATGAGGGGCGAGCTGCGGCGGCTGGACGGGCGTCGCCTGCTGCGCTCGCTGGCCAGGATCCTAGTGGCCGGTGCCATCATGTATGTCGTCGCCCGCGCAGGCGTCTCGCTGTTCGGGACAGGAACAACCACCGCCGGTCAGGTCCTCATCCTGGCCCTCGTCGGGGGCGCCTCGCTCGCGGCCTACGTCGGGGCGGCCCCGCTGCTCAAGATAGAGGAGTTCGGCTCGGTCGCAGACCTCCTGCGAAAGCGTCCGGCTGGCCTGTAGGCATCACCGATTTCGACCACCGGCAGCCGAACGCGCCCGTCTCACAAAGACTCTCCGAGACGGGCCCTACGAGACGAGGAACATGAGCGTCGCGAACGCCGCCAGCACCACCACCGACCAGTTGAAGACGGCCCCCATGAGCGACGCCTCGCCGCGGCGGGCGAGCGCAAAGTAGGAGACCGCGCTCCCGACAAGCGCCACCACCGCGACTATGGGCAGGGCCCGAATAGCCCCGGGCAGGTCGCCGCGCGCTATCTCCACGACGAAAAGGGCAAGAAACACCGCGGCGAGCGCCAGCATCGGCCCCGTTACGCTCGCGCGTAGCTCCGCACCACGCTGCCACACGGTCTGATCCCGCGCCTCAGCCCAGCGGGGCAAAGGTGGCGGTTGCGAAGGTGGCGGTTGCGACGTCGGTAGTTGAGAGGTCGGTTGGTCCGGCTCGGGCATTCGAGCCTCCCTGTGGACCTGCCTTCCGCAGCTCGAACAGAACCTGGCGTCCGGCGCCAGCCTATTCCCGCAGTAGCTGCAGTAGCGCTCTTCCACGGCGACTCCCTTCCAGACCGGCCGGTTCTCCACCGGACATGATACATGTCCGGGTTCGGGCAACGGGTCCTCGGCCGACGATGCAGAGCAACAACCGGGGTACTGGCCTGCGATGATTCCAACCTGTGACGTGCGGATCTGCAGGTTGCCCGCCCCCGATTCCCCGCTTTGAGGCCCCTGGGTAACCTATTCTCGGCTTACGGGCAGTGGTCCGTTCACGAGTACGTGATCCAGCGCAGGGTAATCGAACGCGAGGAGCGTTACCTGGAACATACCTTCGGCGAGGAGTACGTCAATTACAAGTCACGAGTGCGCCGTTGGATCTAGCTGGCAGTCCGATTGGCTGAGAAAGTACGGCCAGGGTTATTGTGAAGCGCTCACGCCTTCAGCGAAGCGGGGCTCTGAGGCTCTAGGGTCTTGAGGTTGCGGTTTGCGGCCCACGACCGATACCCGAAGTCACGGGAGCCTCAGAGTCATCTCGAGAAGCTCATCCTCTCCGCGAACCGTTCTCTAGACCGCCAGTACCCAGGGCCTTCCCTCGCGCTTGGCCTCGTACATCGCCTCGTCAGCCCGAGCCAGTGCCCGCCGAAGGTCCGCCTTACCCGAGCACCGGGTCGCCCCGACGCTCACGGTCAGCACCAGCTCCTCGCCGCTTGGCAGCTCCACGGGTCTGGACTTCAGATCTACTACGATGCGGCGCAAGATCTCTTCCGTCGGGGCGAACGCGGAGACGTCGTGCAGCATGATCAGGAACTCGTCCCCGCCCCAGCGCGCGAGCCAGTCGCCCTCGCGCACGTTCTCCGCGATGACGCTCGCGACGTGCCTGATGCAGGCGTCCCCGGCCTGATGGCCGTAGCTGTCGTTGACAGCCTTGAACTGGTTCACGTCCACTATGCCGAGCGTTATGACGCCCTCACCCCGGTCAGCCCTGGCCGCCTCCTCGAGCAGGCGTTTCTCACCCGCGCGGCGGTTGAGGAGGCCGGTTAGATGATCCGTGCCCGAGAGACCCTCCATCAGACGAACTGTGGAGTCCAGGTTCTCCACGGCGTAGCGCACGTCGGCCATGAGCCTGCCTACCTCGTCTCCGTAGCCGATGGGCAGATCCGGCTTCTTCCCGTCGTCCAGGTAACCCCTGAGGGCGCCGGAGGTGAGGCCGATCGGAGCAAGCAGGCCGCGCAGCGCCCAGAGGGTAACGACGAGCCCCAGGACGGTCGCCGCAAGCAGGGCGCCCAGGATGCCAACGTGCGCCAACAGGCCGCCGGGCGAGGTGGCAAGGAGGTAGAGCACCACGGCGATAAGGGGTAAGTGGATGCCCAGGAAGACGACGAGCATGATCTTTCCCCTGTAGCTATCTGCGAACCCTACCCTGGATAACAGGGAGTAGATACGCAGCCGTCGGTCCGTCATCCTATCCTTTCGTTCCAGCACCCTACTCTCCGGCACCCCGATGCCGAAGAGCCACCAGCAATTATGCATCATCGTCAAGCCTCCCAAGCACACCCGGATACCCCAGAGAGGCAAGGATGCGGTAGCAGCCGGCGCGATCCGTCGTACTGTCGTACCTTCGAGAGAAGAGAGCCGAACGCGGCGATCTTGGAGGGGGGTTCCGCGCCCGGCCCCAGGATGCTATTAGTCTTAGCTATACCGCCATGCGGTCGTGGATAAACCTCCTCGCCCCGATTTTTCATCGGACCACGAAGGGTTGAGTGCCCGTGCCCTTCTCTCCCCCACCCCTCGTGGGTACCCGGGCTCGCGCGACCGCTCGAAGCTATTCGTCGAACAGGACGCTGCTGGGGGGTCTGGGGGCGGGCGGCGGGGGGCATCACTATCTGCCAGCGCTGGTTGTTGCCGCTGTGCAGGTCCCACTGCACGATCGACGCTCCGTTCTCGGTCGACCACTCGTACACGTCGAGAACCTTGAGGCTGTGCCTGGACTGCCAGATCCCCACGTCCGGATACCCGTCAGACATCGGATTCCTCCTTTGCCGTTTTCGACTCCAGCTCCCCAAACAACACTTTGTTCGTCACGGGCCGCACCGACCGATCCCCTACCCTGTTCCTGTCCGGTGCCTCCACCGCCGGCTACTCAACCATCCGACGATGAATCGGCAATGAATCGGGAGCTCACCCTTGCCGGTCTGTAACCCTGCGTTAACTAAAAAACTGCCATTAGTCCCTACTCCGGGAAGAAAGGAAAAAAATCCTCTTCCTTTATTAAAGAAGCCAGGCACCGGCCCCCTCTGCCCGTAGCGGCCCCCCTTACGCCTCTCCCGAAAACGCCTCTGTCGCTGTCACGCGGCCAAGAAAACAAACAAATGTCCCCACCCGTGTGTCTCTGCTGACGCCAAAAACCCTCCTCTCGCAGCGCCTATCTCTCCCCCCCCCCCCCCTCCCCCTCTCCCCTCCGCCCCCCGCCCCTCTCCTTCCCCCCCCCCCCTTACAGCGGCAACCCTCCCCCCCCCCCCTCCCCCCCGCCCTCCCCCCCGCGACCTCCCTCTTCCCTCTCGACCCCTCGCCCAGATAACGCACGCTCCGTTAAATGCCCTCCTGGTCCCGCAACGGCCAGCGGAAGGGACCGGACGTGGGGCGCGCTGATCGCAGCAAACCCTGGAAAGACGGTTGGATTGCGTGGGCACCCCGCTATGCTTTTTGGGCCAGGTGAGAGATACCAGGAAATACGCGCAGAGGGAGGTCCACCATGGCCAAGCTGATCTACTCGTCGATCGCGTCGCTCGACGGCTACGTAGCGGACGAGGACGGCAACTTCGACTGGGCCGTGCCCGACGAGGAGGTGCACGCCTTCATCAACGACCTCGCCCGGCCGTTCGGCACCTACCTCTACGGACGCCGGATGTACGAGACGATGGTCGGCTGGGAGACCGACCCCTCTCTCGCCGACCAGTCGCCCATCATGCGCGACTTCGCGGAGATCTGGCAGGCCGCCGACAAGGTCGTGTACTCCAAGACGCTGGAGGCCGTCTCCACCGCCAGGACGCGGATCGAGCGGGACTTCGACCCCGAAGCGGTCCGCCGGATGAAAGCGGCGGCGGGGCGTGACCTCATCGTGGGCGGTCCCGACCTCGCCGCCCAGGCGATCAGGGCCGGGCTGGTCGACGAGTGGCACCTGTTCGTCGCGCCCATCGTGGTGGGAGGCGGCAAACGGGCCCTGCCCGACGAAGTCCGCGTGGAGCTCGAACTGCTGGACGAACGCAGTTTCGGCAACGGCATGATCTACCTCCGCTACCGCACCAGGATCTGAGGAAACAGCGACAGGCGTATCGGACAGAGTACATGCCAAGCTCGCGGCCTCCCGGTCAGCCAGGGAGTCCGCAGATCTCGCGGTGTCTCCGCGAGACCCAACTGCAGCCACGTGTTGCGCCATTACTGACCTAATCTGTCTCTGAAATCCAATAATCCGCAATTCTATCTGATCGCGTAGCAAGGGGCGTGGTCCGGTACCCCTCGGCAGGGGCACCGAAGACTTCAGACGGTCTCTCGGTGGCTCCCGTATCCAAGATGCTGTATCCGATCTTCCGAGAAGCCCCTAGAAACCGTCCGAAAAGTCCGCGCCCGTGGGGGCTAGACCTTAGGAGCGGGCGGTAAGGAGCGGGCAAACGAGCGGATAGGCCCTGTTTTCGCTGTCCTGCGCGGGCGAGAGCGCTGCGCAAGCCCTGCTCTGGCACCTTTTCGGACAGTATTCGCTGCGACGCTGGGTGCATAAGGTCGTGAAATGTAGCGGGCTCGACGCCACGGTGGGTTCTAAGCTCCTATGCCGAAGCGAGCCTTAGCCTCGGCGATGCGCTCGTTGCTAGCGGCTATCCAGGTCTGGGTGGGACTCGGGGACCTGGCATCCGGTGTGGTGGCATTCATCACCGAACCCCTGCCAGACGATACCGTAACGCGCACCGAGTCGGCCCTCGCGTTTCTGTGCAGACTCCGATCCTCAGCCGAAGTTCGTCGAATCTACTCCCGACGTGATAAGGAGCGGTTGCCGAACGATCCGCTCCATACGTCGTCGAAGTAGCCCTCGAGCCCGCCCGGGCGAGACGATCCCCAGTACCCGCGCGGCTTTCCGAGCCCGCGTTGGTAGAAGGCGTGGGACACGCCCCGCGGGCTGGACGTAGGAGCCCAACGTGGCACAGTAGGTTGGGGGAACCGCCGTCCGTGGGCGACGAGGATTTCGTAGCTGGTCCCCGATCACCACTTTCCCATCCGGGCACGTCGCTCTCGCACGGTCTTGGGGGAAGAAGAAGTCGATGGCACTCTGTCCCCGCGGACCATCTCCAGGCCGTTGACGCCTATCGGCTCGGCGCCCAGGCCGTCCACCTCGTCGGCGTTTAGGTTGCCGCCTTGCCAGCCTCCGCGTTGACGTTCAGGGGCTGCTTGCCCGCCTCCACCCTCAGGTCCAGAGCCCGCGCCCCGGACGCGCTCGAGTTGTTGTCCACCACGAGCATGGTGCCCGCGTTGGAGCCCGCGAGCTTGGTGAGGGCGTTGTCGATGGTGTTGGTCTCTCCCAGCCCGAACGGGTCCCCCGGCACCGCCGCAAGCGCTGTGGTCCCCGCCCCCACAACGAGTGCGAGTCCCACCGCGAATCCTCCCAGCAGGGCCACGCCCTTCGCCGCCCGCGCCAGCATCCTTGCCGTCTCCTCAGCATGTTCTCCTCGCCTCCTTCCGTGGTCGCCTGTCCGACAAGAGGCACCTTAGGGCACGGAGGAGGGCGGGCGCATGAGTAAGGTTACGTATTCGGGTTACGCAATCTCGCGACCATCCGGGGCCGACTTCCGAGAACACCCAATACGAGACTGCCCGAAAAGTCCCGGGGATGCTCGTAACAGGATCGAGTAGACCGTAGCCCGAATGGGCGCTCGGTCGTTGGCCTCGGAATCGGCCGAATCCATGCTCGAGTATCTGCTCGCACACCTTCCGGAAGACCTCCGAAGAAGTGGGCTGTATAAGGGCGCGGTGCGGGAAGTGGAGACGTCCGGGTGGCTCAAGAACTCATCCTGAGCTTCTCTATCTTACTGAATCGGTGTCTTCGTGGTGCGTTCTGTAATTTGCGTCGCGGCGAGCGCCACAGCCGCGAAGGCCGGTGCGGAGAACGGGTATGTCGGCACCCTGTCAGATGTATCCGAACACCGGCGGAAAGACGATCACGACGATCGCCGCCCACACGGCATAGACGGGCAGGTAATTCGTCTGCCACCGTTCGAGGCCCGCGAACGATCCGCGCCCTCTCAGAAAGCGGATGTAGAGCACGGCGGACCACGCCAGATTGACCAGGAGAATCACGTTCTCGCCCAGGGCGGCCACGCGGTTCGGGGTGAAGCCGAACTCGGTGATGCGCGCGGCGATGGCCCACAGCGCTACCGCGTCGGCCAATAGCGCACTGACCACCAGCACGACCTGCACCACATCGAAGGCGCCGGGGGGCGACCGGGGGTCGCGGGCGGAGACGGAATAGAGCAGAAGGCCAAGGACCACCACCAGGAGCAGGTCGAAGGCGATGAGCACGTTCCGCTCGATGTCGACTCCGCGTCCGGTCCACAGCAGGGTCCCCAGAAACGTGACCAGCACGGCGGCGAAAAGGGGTGTGAAGAGGCGCGTCAACACGGGCGCCATGTTCTCGATCACGCTTTGCTTGGCCTCCACCAGCCAGGAGGCGACCACGACGGCCCCGACCGCTCCGCACGGCAGCAGCCACGACTCGAAGAAGGGCTCGACGTCGATCCCGATGGCCTGGAAGATCATCGCCATGAACGCCGTGAGGACGCCGCCGCCGAGGGCGATCAGCACGTAGTAGATGAACAGCTCGCCCGAGAATCGAATGAAGTCCATGCGGCCCGCCGACCTGGCCCCACCGGCCGCCCGCGTACGCGATGCCCACTACCAGCCAGAGCGCGATCGGCAGGTGCAGCGCCGTAAGCGCCTCGGTGTAGCCGCCCGGGGCGAAGGGATAGACGTTGGCGAATACACCCGCCGCGACGAACGCCACGGCCAGCCAGCGGAGAGTGCTGGTGTCGAGCCGCCGCTTCCAGACGAAATAGCCGGTCAGGAGGGGCAGCACGAAGAGACTCAGATTGCGGGCGTAGAAGCCGGCGTCCTGGTCCAATTGGATCCCGAAGAGCGCCGGCACCTTGATGACCACGGCCGCCGCCACCGCAAGACAGAAGGCGACGATGGCATCCGTTCGGGCCCGCGCTCGTGGCTCCCCGGAATCGGAGGGGACAACGACGAGCTGCTTCCAGAGGCGGTCCGAGTGCTCGCGCGCGAACTCCCGTGAGAGGGCGTCGAGGTTGCCCATGCGCTTCACCGCCACCAGGAACGCTTCATCGGTGGCGAGCCCCGCGTCGACCAGGACCGCTACCTGCTCGCGCAGATGGTCTTCCAGCTCCGCTACATCGACGGAGTGGATCGCCTGCCGGCGGCGGAGGTAGCTCCGCCATTGGTCGATCTGCTCCTCGAGCGATACCGCGTGACCTGGAGCCGGCATCGCTCAGGCTCCCTGTGGCAGTGGCGCGGCTGACGCCGGGTGGCTGGCCGGGACGGGAAGGGAGAGCGCCTGCCAGATGCCCCGTAGCGTAGCGTCCACCGCTTGCCACTGCCTGCGTTCCTCGGCGAGCTGAGCCCGGCCCCCGGGACGTGATCCGGTAGTACTTGCGACGACGGCCGCTCTCCGCAACTTCCCACCGCGCCTCGACGTGGCCGAGCCGCTCGAGCCGATGCAGAACAGGGTAGAGCATCCCGTCCGTCCACTCCATGCGCCCTCCGGACAACTCCCGAACTCGCTTGAGGATGGCGTAGCCGTAGCTGTCCTCTTCGGCCAGGATCGCCAGGACGATCGGGGTCGAGGAAGCGGCTATCAGGTCCTTGTTGATCTCCATGATTTCACGCGTCGCGCGGCGCTAACGAACTCTAACTCCAGTGTACATAGCAGCATTATACATAGCAGTGCTAGGTATATCAATCCTCAGTCCGGTAGACCTGCTGCCGGGGTGAGATCGATGTGCGTCGTGTTCCCCTTCTTGGCATCCACGATGGAGAGACGCCGTCTGAATTTCCCGGCTTCGACTAGCTGATGTCGGCGCGCGTTCTCGGACGCCTGCTTTACGCCGTTGCCGGTGCTAGCTACAAGCCTTCGTCAAGGACCCTGGAGGCCACAGTATCAGGACAAAGTGCGCTCGTTCGCGACCTCGTACTCTGCTACCTCTGCGGCGAGTATGCTGGCACTCTGCTCGTCGCTCGGCCCACTACCTCGGAACGCTTCCACGGCCTCCCGCGATTCCCAGCGCTCGTAGACGCTTACGCGGCCAGGGTCGAGCAGGTCGGCGGAGATCGCGAAGTCGAGGCAGCCGGGGGCATCCCGAGCCTGCTCCACGACGCTCACGCAGCCCGCGACGTACGGATCGCGCTCCTCGGGTGCGACGACGAGGTGTCCGGCAACGATAATCAAGAAAGGCTCCCCTCATTCGGATGACAAGGCGATCTTACCGGAAGTCGAGTCCTCTACCACCGCGAGTTTCCGAGAACAAATCCTGGAGAAGTTGGTGGATAAGGCCTGAGAAGAGGGGGGGCGGGGAGTCGAGGCCCCGGTCCCACGCCAAGAGGTGCGTTCCTCCTCCTCTTGGGCTAGCCTAGGGGATCCTCGCCTTGATCCTGAGTCCCCATCCGCCCCCGAGCTCTCCGCAGTCCCCGTCCTCCGCGTCGACGACGCGCAGGTTCCACGTGCCGTCCGGGCTCAAGCCGTCGAAGGCCGAGAGCGAGACGTTCTCCCCGAACGGGTTGGTCGGCTTGAAGCTGCCACCGACGAGCTGATCGCCGTTTGGCAATTCGGTGGCGGCCTCGTCGTTGAGAATCAGGGTGATTCCGTCGACATCTTCGTCGCCACCCACGTCGGCCATCACCAGCTGGTCTAGCCCTCCCTTAGAGAGCAACACCTGCACGTCGTCGGGGAAGCTGTGGGTGAAGCCTCTTAGTACCAGGTCCACGTCGACGATGGTGCTGCGCCTGGTGAAGGCGGCGATGCGACGCTGCGAGGGGTAGGGTGCCGCAACGCCCTCCTCGGGGCCGCTCCCACAGTCCGCCACGTTTGCGCCGGCGGGGATGAGGTCTGTTCTGTCTTGTCGAAGGTCCTGGTGACGAACCGAGGGGGCGGCGTCCGCCTTCCTGGGCGCCGCCACGCCGGCCAGCGCCACCACCGCCAGGGCCAGGAGCATCGCCCCCAACAGCAGCGCAGCACGACGCTCCTCCTGGTGGACGATAGCGCCGATGGACCACCTCTCACGAACACAACCTCCTTACGGCAAAGGAGGTCGCAACGATCCCCGCCTTCTCTCGCTGCGTCGGACGCGGGCTCTAGTTCTCCTCGCTGGCTCGGACACGGGTGGCCACCAACAGAGCATGATGCCATGCGCTGAGGTCTGGCGCGAAACTTCGAGAGAATGTCCCTCTCGCCCTCACATCTCGCGCCCTACATGGGGGTCGGTTCTCTCATTCGACTCGGAGGGCGCGTAGCCCTCGACGTACCTCATGTGGTCGACGTGGTTGAGCACCACCACCGGCTTGCCCGTCTCGGGCGAGCGCCTGACCTTCCACGTGTACGAGTAGATCGCCCTGATCTCCTCGCTCCTGGCGGCACCGGGCGGCAGGTGGCGCGCGTTCCACTGCACCTCCGACTCGACGGTCGCCTCCGTGCCCGAGATCTCGACCGAGATGCTCTTCGGCTCGAAGTGCTCGTCGAAGTACAGGGCCTTGCTGCCCGCGAAGTGGTCCTCCAGGCCCCTGTAGCCGTGCCAGGCGAATTTGCCCTTGCTGATCTCCAGGTCGGGGCCGTCACCTTCATCAGGTCAACCAGGTGCGCTTTATCCTCGTCCAGCTTCCAGAAGGTCAGGATCAGCTGCTTCACCTCGTCTTCGGTGAGCGGGTGGTCGGCACTCATCCTCTAGTTCTCCCCCTTTCGTGCTTCCGCGAAGCGCGAGCCTATTGACCCAACGGGCAACAGTGACGGCAAATACGCTGGTAGGCTACCAGCGAAGGCAGCACAAAGCACGAAGAATAGGGGCTTGGGATCGTACAAGTCGGGCTTCGGAGTACTCTTACCTTCTTGGGCGTTGGGTAAAGCCCCGGTTCTCCTCGGCGCCGCGCCCCCTCGGCCGCGCCGTAGGAAGCTCCCTTCCTCCGACGATTCTCCGACGGCATCGTGGCGCGGGCACGTTTTTGGTAAAGGGGAAGGAACGAAACCACTAGCAATTGGGGCAACGACCTGCCTCGTCGGCACCAGGCCTGATCCGATGTCATCATAACGGCGGTACGCGAGACGACTCGTAGAAGGGGCCTCGCCGCCAAACCTCTGCACCACTCGCGACAACGCGAAGCTCGGAGGGGATCATGTTGATCGTCATCGCACGGTATGTGGTGACCGAGGGGCACGAATCGACGGTAGCACGACTGCTGCGGAAGAACGCGGAGGCCAGCCGTGCCGAGCCGGGATGCCTCGAGTTCTCGGTCTACCAGGAGATCGACGATCCTCGGGCGTTCCTGCTCTACGAACGGTACACGAGCGAGGAAGCCTTCCAGGCCCACCGACGGACGCCGCACTTCGAGGACATCATCGAGCAGCAGGTCGCGCCGCTCCTGGACGAGCGCGCGTGGACACGCGTGGAACCGCGACCCACCTGACTTCATCGACCGAACCTACCGGGCGTCTCGGTGAACAGATATTTTGAGAAGGAACCCTGGGCCTGGATGCCCCGCCTCTATAGTGACCCGAATTGCACCTCTCGCTCGTTGCCGAGAGCCCGTCGCCGAACTCTCGGGCAAGCCACGGTGATGAATATCCAGTGCGCGAGCCGTCCTTAGTGATGGCGAGCTCTGGAAACTTTCGTTCTGTGATGTCGCAATGAGGGAGCGGTGACAAGCAGCGCGAGTCTAGCGGAGCGGGCCTGGCAGGATTCGAACCTGCGACACACGGCCCCGGAAACCGTCTACACTCATCCCTAACCCCACACAATCCTTATTTGTATGCAGTTATTGCCCCTCACCACCGTACCATGACATGACGATAGACTGTCACTGTCAGATAAGCTGTCAACTCGTAACCCCTAGCGTGGTCGAAGCGG
Organism: uncultured Rubrobacteraceae bacterium; assembly: GCA_963800975.1. Lineage (GTDB taxonomy): Bacteria > Actinomycetota > Rubrobacteria > Rubrobacterales > Rubrobacteraceae > JALYGY01. Next base: position 607,994 of record CAWDDB010000014.1, read on the forward strand.
CTAACTTATTATCGATCTGCACCATCGACGAACAAGCCTCAATTTCGGCTTCTAAGAATAGACCTTTGAAAGAAGACGAAGGCTGTTAGAGAGCTTCTCAAGGGCGTTGCAAACCAAGCTCGTGGTTCATTGAGCGAGAGTATAGACTAAGGATAAGAAGGTCTAGGAAGGACATGTGGGTGGATCAGATCAGGAAACGCCTAAGCGATTTGTTATCTCGTTTAGCTTCGGTTGGCCGAGTACGGTTGTTGGTAAGCCTCGTCGTAATCCTGTTCTTCGCGTGGCTGGTGTCTCCGGTCTTTCACGGCCTGGTAATGGCATTGTATGTAAACTGGCCTTTCTTCCTTATGGTTGCGGGCGGTGCGGTTCTCGGTGCTTACCTATGGAACATAGGGGATAAGGACCCAGCCAAGATAGTGGCAGTAGTTGCTGCCATTGCGGCCTTGGCCTACCTGTTCGCGTCCGCGCCTCTACGGGATCTACGGTACCTAGACTCCATAGGAGCTGAAGAGATCAAGGAGATGCACGACACAACGGGGCTAAGGTTTCTACCCTACGATGTGGCTGCGCGTTTCGGGCTGAATACCCAGGACGAACCTACCCTGATGCTTGGGGGTTTCGAACCCTTAAGTAACGGCGAGGGTGGGATAGATTGGGTGGCCCCAAGAGAACCCAATGGCCTCTACAACTCCCTAGTCAACAACCAGAACGGGGTCATGGTCATCCAGCCCGATGGGTCGGCCGAGATCACAAGGCAGGAATTCAAGCGGGGCGAGGGCATGGCCTTTTACAGGAACGTCGGCTGGCAGCTCAAGAGAGATAAGTTCTTCGCGCACCATACGAACCAGTATTACGTTCTCGACGGAGAAGAGCTACTTGGGATAGTCCCGTATATAAGCTACAGGTTCTCTTTCCCGGTGATGGTCCCTAAGTGGGGTGGAGTTTTGGTCGTTCATCCCGATGGAGAAATAGAGAACCTCTCTCCCCAGGAAGCCATACAGGATGGGCGCTTCGAAGGAGAACGGCTCTATCCCGAGCAGTTGGCGAGGAAAGTGGGCGACGTCTGGAAGTACCGCAACGGCTACTGGAATACCTGGTTTGCCCACGAGGACGAGGCCCAAATCCCTCAGATAAATACACCCGAGGACCAAAACGCTGCTTCCCTTGAGGGAACCTCGACCAACCAGATGCCCTTCCTCATCCCAACAGAAGAGGGACCCCAGTGGTTCTTGGCTGCCGAGCCCTACGGCCGGAGTTTCTCGATGTACCAGGGGATCTACGTCGATGGCCATAGCGGCGAGGTCAAATACTTCAAACCCGACTCGGGCAGCGCCTTGATCGGGGTTAACAAGGCCTTGGATTATGCTAAGGCTACCTTCCCCAACTACCAATGGGGTCTAAACGCGGTCATACTCGAACCAAGGCCGGTAGTAAAAGACGAGACCCTCTACTGGATGGCCACCATCACCAACGCCGATAAAGCGGGGGTCAACCAGACCGTCATGGTTAACGCTTCTGAGCAGGGGGAGGTAACGGTTCTGGAGACCTACGAGGATGTGGTGTCCTTCGTTGAGGGTGAGGATGCCGGTGAGACGGTAAACGTCGAAGGGGGTGACAGCTTGGGGGCGTCCGAGGATCCGTCTGCACCTCCAGGAACCGAGATACCGGAAGTGCAACCAGCACAACCGGGAGACCGTGCCGGTTCCAAAGAAGCCCCGGGCGATGTCTCTGAGATGAGCGACGAGGAACTTATCAGGATTATAAGCGAAGCGGCTAACGAGTTAGAGAGCAGAAAGGAAGAGTAGCAATCTGTGGCCTAGGAGCCGCCCTGCTCTGCGAAGACGAAACACGGCCCCGGAAACCTTTGCAGGGGGTTTCTGAGCTCCGAGAAGCCGATACCTAGAGGCTTTTCGCTCATCTTGTCTGAACGATACTACAGCGATAGTCTGTCAGATAGACTGTCGGGCGTGGAGGGTGTTCGGTGAGGCGAAGTGAGTGTGTACGTGCAGGAGATCGCACCGGTCACCGTGGGACCCTGCCAAGCACCGTCAAGAGCCGCTCAGGACGCTGCGGGGGCCGCGCCCGGCCCGGTGGTGGGGATTCTAAGTTTTTTTTTTTTTTTTTTTTTTTTTTTTTTTTTTTTTTTTTTTTTTTTTTTTTTTTTTTTTTTTTTTTTTTTTTTTTTTTTTTTTTTTTTTTTTTTTTTTTTTTTTTTTTTTTTTTTTTTTTTTTTTTTTTTTTTTTTTTTTTTTTTTTTTTTTTTTTTTTTTTTTTTTTTTTTTTTTTTTTTTTTTTTTTTTTTTTTTTTTTTTTTTTTTTTTTTTTTTTTTTTTTTTTTTTTTTTTTTTTTTTTTTTTTTTTTTTTTTTTTTTTTTTTTTTTTTTTTTTTTTTTTTTTTTTTTTTTTTTTTTTTTTTTTTTTTTTTTTTTTTTTTTTTTTTTTTTTTTTTTTTTTTTTTTTTTTTTTTTTTTTTTTTTTTTTTTTTTTTTTTTTTTTTTTTTTTTTTTTTTTTTTTTTTTTTTTTTTTTTTTTTTTTTAAAAAAAAAAAATCGAGTCTATCCCCGAACTGAACTCACCTGTCTAATACATCCGTAACTCTAGGCAATAGAGACCAGAGACAGCTGCTCCCTGGCGGACATCGTGCTCGTTTATTATTTTCGAATTGTTTAGAAAAGCCTTACCTGAAAGGCTTGTTCTGACACTCTTTTGAGTCAATATTACATTAGAGAAGCAACTTGGGTGGGGTTGAGTGGATGAAAGGAGGACACCGATGGTCGAAGTTAAGCTGGAAGTCTCGATCGCCATTGAGAGAGGGTGACCTCTCAGAGGCCGATCGCATCATGCGCCGCGCTTTCGGTACCTTCCTTGGGCTCCCTGACGATGACGTTCTGGGCGATGCTAGTTACGTGCGGACACGCTGGTTAGCTGCGCCGGATGCGGCTTTCGCGGCGGAAGTAGACGGTAGACTCGTCGGTTCCAACTTCGCGACAACTGGGGCAGCGTGGGTTTCTTCGGGCCATTGACAGTGGAGCCTGACCTTTGGAATAAGGGCATTGGGTCACGCTTAATGGAGCTAATAGAGGAGTGTTTTGCCAATTGGGGTCCTAGGCACGAAGGACTATTCTGGTCCACAGCCGGGACACATCCACCTGTACGAGAAGTTCGGTTTCTGGGCTCGCTTACTCACCGCGATCATGTCCAAGTCGATTGTGGAAGGCTTATGGTAGGGAAAGATGAGCCAGGGACAGTGGTCCAGATTCTCCGGGCTCCAGAGGGTGACGAGAGGAGATTCTGAAGGGTTGCGGCGAAGTGACGGTGCTGTCTACGACGGCTCGACGTGTCGGGCGAGATCCGCGCGGTAGCCAATCAAGGTCTTGGCGACACGTGCTGCTTTGGGACAACTCTGGGCTCGCCGGGTTAGCAGTGTGCCACTGCGGGGCGGGAACGAGGCCGGAAGCGGCGCAGGCTACGTCGAGTTCGGGGCGATCCGGCCGGGGCCGGACGCGGGGCGTAACTTCGAGCGCCTGTTTGACGCCTGCGAAGCTTGGGCTGCCGCGGAAGGTATGCAGGTCTTTATCGCTGGGACGAATATGGGCCGCACGAAGTGTACTGTGCTCTGCTCGCACGCGGCTTCCGCACCGATATCCAGGGCGTCACGATGCACCGCTCAAACGACCGGGCTACAGCCAGCTGGAGTCTACGTCATCGACGACTGGCGCTAACCGTACGCCTGAGTTTCCGAGAATTACCTATTGTGGCCTACAAGCTTTTTTTTTTTTTTTTTTTTTTTTTTTGCCAAGTTTGGCGGCCGGTGTTCTTCTCTGGTCTTCGAGTAGATGTACTTGGTCTTGGCCCCCCCCGGCCCCATCTCCTCGGCCAAGGCGGCGATCTCCTCGGCCGCACCTCAACGCTGAGCCGAGCCTGCGCCACGGTACCGCCCAAGCCCTCAATCTTCTTAACCTGCTCGTCGAGAACCCCTGAGCCTACCTCTTCCAACTACGCCTTGTAAGGCATCACTGTACCAGAGGCACCGGCCGCCACGTGTGCACGACATGGAGCTCGGAGGAGGGACAACTGCTAGGGAAAAGGCAGTGTTGGCGGTACCCGCGTCCTTCCTGGTCTTCGAGTAAGGATGTACTTGGTCGACATGTCATCCGCTCGCCTCCTCGCTTCTACGCTTTGCTTACGAGGAGATGATGCCAGCGGACAGCTCTCCGCGCATCGAATACAGCCGACCTTCCGAGAATCATCAATCTACGAAAGTGAGTGAATAATGGCAGCGGAAGGCCGAAGCACACCTCGGCCCTCCGATCCATCCGGTCTCCTCGGCGGTCCTCGCTACTCGGAGGCGCCGAACAGCCCCGCTTCCGAGCCTTCTCTGGAGGAGCTGTCCTGCATGTCCATGTCGGGGAAGCCGTTGATCTTCCTCTCGCGGTTGGCAAGCACCCTGTCCACGCCCCGGTCGAGCAGGCCACGTCAACGCCTGGACCGCAGTTGACCAGCTCGCTGTTGATCCGCACGTCGCCGCGGAACGGGAAGCGCCTCTGGGAGGCGTACATCGTGTCGTTGCCCTCCCCGCCGTAGAGCTGTCGTGCTCCCCCTTGCCGAAGCCCCCGGCTACGGTGGGGTCGTCGCCGGCTCCGCCCTTGACGACGTCGTCTTGGTCGTCGCGAACTTGAGGTTCGCCGGTCTCGAAGTCGCCGGAGATGCTGCCGCCTACGACCTGGTGCGCCGCCGTCTCCGCGCACCCGTCCTCGCCGGCCCCGCCTATGGAGAAGTCGCCCCGAAAGCGCCGTCCTCGCCGCCCCTGGCGTTCACCGAGTCGTCGCCGCCGCGGGCGCGTATGAAGTCGGGGTGCCGGGGTGCCGGTGATGCGGTCGTCGTTGGGAGTGCCGACGCAGCCGTTGTCGGGGCGGTTGGGGTATCGAGTTGGCCGCCAGCGCCACCCCGCCGACCACCGCCACCGACGATTGCATCGCCGCGAACAGCATCGTTACTCTCTTCATCCCCATCCTCCTCGTGCGTAGGGGCAGGGACGATCGAGCGAGATCCTCACCCTGGTTGCGTGACCGAGGCATTGTGCACGTCGTCACAACCGGACGCGTCCGAGCGATGGTCCTGGAACGCGGACTTCCGAGAACTCATCTTCTAGGGACTTCGGTGAATAGACCTGGGGCTACGCTCAAGCCGCTGGATGGTTCGCTTTCTCCTCGGCCCACTCAAGGGCGTAGTCAGCGACCTCCTCCCATCCGTCCTGCCCTACCGTGTAGTGCGAGCGTCCAGGGAACTCCTTGTAGTCCGTAACGGTGTTGGTGTGGCGGTAGTGCTTGACGTTCGACTGGTTGACAGCGGGCGGCATGAGGTTGTCCTCCCCACCCGCTATGAACAGCAAGGGCGCGCGGTCTTCGTTCCTGAAGTCGACGTAGGTGTCCTGGTGGCCGGGCGTGAAGTTGGCGAGGGGCCCGGCCCACACGAAGCCGCCCGGCGCGGGGATGTGGTAGCGCTCGTAGACCTCGTCCGACTCCTCGCGGCTGAGGGTGTTGGCGAAGGCGTAGTGGAACTGCTCTTTGGTGAACCCACGGCCTTGTGGCGGTTGGCGGGGTTCTTGAGGATCGGGAAGAGCGACCTGATCTGCGAGACCGGGGTTACAAGGACGCCCTCTGCCGGCGCGGAGTCTATGGCCACCCCAGCCGCGCCGTAGCCGTGGTCGAGCAGGATCTGGGTGAACAGGCCTCCCGCCGAGTGGCCCATGATGATCGGGCGGCTCTATCTAGCTCGCCTACGATGTTCTCGAGGTGCTCGACGACCGCGGGGATGGTCAAAGCCTCGATCGGGGAGGGATCCTCGTTGAGCGCCTCCACCTCGACCTCAAAGCCTGGGTAGGCGGGGGTAGCACGCGGTAGCCGCTTGCTCTCGTAGCGCTCGACCCACTTCTCCCAGCTGCGGGGGGTTACCCAGAGGCCGTGGATCAGGACGATGGTGTCTGGAGCACTCGGATCGGGGTGTTGTTCTCGGTGGTCATGTGGATCCCTTTCCCGGACCGTACCACTCCGGCATAACCTGAGCCTACCAGGGTAGCGTAGTGAGAGCGTGGCTGCCCGCTACGCCGAGCGAAGCAGTGAAGAAGCACTCAAGCGAACGTCGCGTGCGAACTTCTCAGAACCCCGCAAGGCCGAAGTTCCGAGAACCCCTCTTCTACGCGGTTGGTGCATAGGGCCGATTCTTCGGTGGACGAACCTAGAAGCGCACCACCAGGACGCCACCGATCAAGACGAGAACCACGCCCACAACCTTCAGCACCCCGATGTCCTGGACGGCGGGACCGAAGAGCCCGCTCGGTCCACCAAGAGGCCGACCAACAGTTGGGAAGCGATCGAGAGCGAGAGCGTCTGCCCGAGCCCCTCCATCCGAGCCGAGAGCACTATGGCCGCCAGCACGAAGGCCCCGATAAGCCCCGATCCCACGGCGTAGACGATCGCCCTCCCGGTCACCTCCGGCCTCGACAAGAGGACGGCCGCGGCTGCGAAGCCCAGCGGGCTGGTCACCAACCCCGAGAAGCCGATGAGGCCCCCGAGGCCGAGGGATCTCATCCCGAGCGAATTGAGGACGGTCTGCAAGGCGATGGCCGCACCCGCCACCGTCGGCAACAAGAGGGCGGCGATGTTCAAGTTAACCTCCTCTATGTGGTCACGACGCCGAGGGCAGCCTATCAGGCTGCGGATTTTAGAGCACGCTTCTTCTACGGAATGCTTCTTCACGCACTCGGGTGAATAAGCCAGCTTCCGAAGATGGTATTAGTACTCCTTGGTCTCCACCACCTGGTGATCCGCACCCGTAGACCGTGCGTTACCTCCAGTGGCCTTGTGGGGTCCTCCAGTGCTGCTCTAACGGCCTCGGCTTCGCCCGGGCTGTCGAACTCGACTTCGCCCAGTGCCGCTTTGACGGCTTCCGCCTCGCCCAAGCTGTCGAACTCAAGGTCGATCATGACGTGGCTCGGATCGTCCGTCGTGCGCATGATACGGTAGCGTCTGACGCCCGAGCGCTCCCTGCCGATCGGATCGTAGTAGAAGGCTGCTTTCCAGGCGTCGTAGTCGGGTACCGGGTGTTCGATGCGCAATATGTACATCTTCTTGATCCCCCCTGCGAGTAGCTATCTGGCGCACATCGTACACGCTCCTTTGCGCCGGTACCGATCGGCTAGGATTCTCGGGCAGTTGCACTGTTCGATAGCAACCGCTTGATACATAGCGGTGAACTACTGCTACCAGTAGGGGCGTTTTGACCCCAAAGGGGTGCAGCGCGGCCTGTTGTCAAGAGCTTGGCGATGCGCAGACGAGCCGTTTGCTACTGTGAACTTTCGAGAATCGTAATACTCGAAGGTGGGTGGATAGGGCCGCCGGAGGGCTCACCCACCAGGTTCACCACCGCTCCGTCTCGTTCAGGAACACGCTACCACTGCCCCCGAGAGGAAGGTTAGCAGCCCCACGGAGCCTATCGCCCACGATAGCCCGAACGTGTCGGCGATGATCCCCGCGGAGAGCGCGCCCGACGGCGTAGCCGAGGTCCCGCCAGAAGCGGTAGACGCTCAACGAGCGGGCGCGCCAGGAGGGGTGCGAGTTGTCGGAGACGGCTGCGATCAGGGACGGGTAGACCATCGCCGTTCCGAGGCGAAGGAGCACGCTCCCGCCCATCCACCACCCGAAGCCCCTGCCCGCCACGGTGACGAAGATCCCGCCAGCCTGCACCCACATGCCCGGAGACGATCAGGCCCTTGCGCCCCCAGCGGTGGCTCAGGGGGCCGGTGACGACCTGCAGCATGCCCCAGACCGCCGGGTAGACGGCCTTGAGGATCCCGATGCGCTCCACGCCGAGCCCGAAGGCCGAGAAGAACAGGGGGAAGAAGCACCAGCTCATGCCGTCGTTGAGGTTGTTGACGAGCCCGGCTTGCGAGCAGGCGAAGAGGTTGCGGTCCTTGAAGGAGGTCATGGAGAAGACCTCGCGGAAGCTCAGTGGGCTCGGCTCGGGAGGGTGCTGCTCCATCTCCAGCCGGACGTGCTCTCCGGTGTCGCGCACGAGGAAGGCGCTGACCAGGAGCCCAAGGGACGTCGTAAGCCGACCCCGAGGTAGAAGGGCTCTGGCCTTAAGCCGTAGACCGAGGCGAGGTAGCCCTGTGGCGAGCGCAGTGAGCCCTACCGCTAGATAGCCGGCGAACTCGTTGAGGCCGACAGCGAGGCCCCGTCCCGCGCGGTCCAACGAGGTCGATCTTCATGACGGACGGTCATGGACCATGCGAGACCCTGGTTGACCCCGAGGAGCGACGTTGGCGGCCACGATCCAACCCCACGATGGGGCGAGCATGATCATGAACGGCACGGGTACGACCGATGAGCCAACCCGGCGACGAGCACTTTCTTCCTGCTGAAGGAGATCGGCCAGGGCGCCCGAGACCAGGTTAGAGCAGGCCTTGACCAAGCCGAAGGAGACGATGAACGAGAAGATGGCCGTGTTGAGGACGAGCCCGAACTGCTGCGGAGCCGATGAGGGGGACAACGGTGCGCTCAAGACCGACCATCCCGCCTACGAAGGCGTTGACCAGGACCAGCAAGGAGAACTGACGCCAGTTCTCTTTCAGACCGAGGCGGACGACGGCGTGCGCTGCGGCTCCACGAGCGACAGGATCTCACGAGAACCCGCCGAGGAGCTACACCGGCGATGACTTCCGAGAACTTACACTCTAGGCAGTTGGGTGAATAGACGGATGAGGGGCAGAGGCAGCAACGGTGCCCCGCCCATGTCTCGTTGTTTCGCTTGCTACGGTTGGCGCACGGTTACGCTCTCGCAATTAACGATTGGCGCCCAGCAGAATCGACGGGGTCGATGCTGATCGTGTCTGTCCCTGTGCCGCAGTCAATGAGGGTGTCCGGTCCAAAGCGCCCGTCGTGGTCTACAGCATTTATCTGGTCGTTGCCGGGGCCGCCGAGATACTTGTCTCTTTTCCCATGGCCTGTAAGGTCGTCGTGGCCGCGGCCGCCAGCCAACAGGTCGGGGCCTTCCAATGGGATGATGGCTCCTGATAGTCACCTTGTAGGATGTCGGAGCCTCTTCGACCATAGAGGAGATCTCGCCTCGCCCCGCCTCTGAGCCGGTCGCCGTCGGCTCCGCCATCGAGGACATCGATCCCCCCCGGGGGCCTGGTTAGGTATCGGAGGATGTAATTCTTCGCCATACAGAAAGTTGCTCCCCCCGAGTCCGTCGATCTCGTCGAACTCGCCACTGTTCGGTAGCCCTTCTATGTGGTCGGCTCCCTCAGTGCCGGTCAGGCTATCGCCGAAGTTTGTGCCCTGGCAGGGCTCGGTACTTGTGGTGCCTGGATCGCACGTCTTGACGATGGCGAGCGCCACCCCGCTAACTATGAGCACAGCAAAGGCCATTGACGACAACAGTAGAATGCCCTTCCTCATCATTACTGCCCTTTCCTTATCGCATATCGCGACCGCGAGTAGGCGATGTGATCGCTACAGTTGGTACAATCTTAGCCTGTTGCGATGAAGTCCCGATGAATCTCTCCAACGGGTGGGGAGTTTAGTGGTTGCTAGGCTCTTTTAGGAAGAGGTAGCTAGGATGCAAACTTGCGAGAACTCATACTCTGCGCAGTTGGGTGAATAGAACCTAGCGGGTCGAGAAGAGCGCCCTGGCCTCTGCCGCGTTCCTCGCGCCGAGGGACTTGGCCGCTCCTGGAGGTGCCTGCGCACGGTGCCCACGGAGATGCCCATCTCCCGAGCGATCTCGCGGCTGGTCTTGCCCTGGGCGACCAGCCGTAGCACCTGGAGCTGTCGCGGCGTGAGCGGCTCCGATCCCATGGCGGTCCCGCCACGCGACACGGTGGCGTTGTAGGAGATGCTGACACCCCCGCCCTCGGATTGGGAAAGCCCGCGGGAATCCAAGAAAGAGGCGGCGTCGAGAACGTCGGGGTCGTCGCCGAGACGCGGCTCGGGTATCGGGCGGCCCAGCTCCCGCAGCGCGTCCAGGTGCAGCTCCATGGCGACCAGCACCTCGCTCGGGCCTCCTCGTAGCTCTCGCCGAACGCGGAGCAATAGGTCAGCTCGGGGACGTTGGCATGTAACCGCCGTCATCGTCGGACCAGAAGATGTGATGCGGTACTTCGGCTGATCCATGAGAGCTCCTCGCGCAGATTGTACTTCGTCAGCACGGTACGCACCTGCTTCACCTGGTAGGGCTTGCACTCGCTACCGACATTCTGGAGATTTACCAGCGCGTTGACGCCCCCCTTCGTGAAGACGTGGTGATCTCCGTTAATACGCTCCTCGAAGCCCAGGTGCTTGAGCATGTTCGCGGTCTGCTCGAACGGGATGTTCGCGTCTGACCGACCAGAGACGATCTTGTCGTAGAGTTTCCTTCTCCTCCCCACGGTAGCGCAGCCTACTCCACGCACCCCGAGCACGTGCCAACCCACGCGCCGTGGCCTCCTCCGGGCTTCCGGTCGCGCAACTCCTCGCCGACGCCCGGAGCGTACGCCGAGCACCGCCCCCAGCACTGTGGAGCGTGGGTCGCAAAGCGAGAACGAAGGTGATCGTAGCGGGCCTGGCAGGATTCGAACCTGCGACACACGGCCCCGGAAACCGTTGCTCTATCCCCTGAGCTACAGGCCCACTGTCCGGGCTGCCTATTCTATTAGCTGGCCACCGCTTCTTCCAGCTTGCACGCGATTCGCGGTGACAGAGGGAGCTTCGGTGACGCGGCGCGCATCTGGCGGGCGTTGATCCAAAACGGCCCCCGATCAGTATCTCGTGTGAGAAAGCTTCTAAGAGTCGGAGGGAGTTCGTGGTGCAGCAACCCGAGAAACTGGATGAGGACCGTCGCCCCGTCACGAGCTGGGGGCACTGGCTCCTGGAGCTGCTCGGGATCGCGACGTTCGCCGTGCTGGCGTTCCTGATCGGGGCCGACGTGGTCCGCGGGATGGAGGAGTTCGGCTACGTCTGGCTAGTGCCGATCCTCGCGGTTCTGGCTTATCTGGCGGCGGATCTGCTGTCCGGGTTCGTGCACTTCCTGGCGGACAATCTCGGGTCAGAGGAGACCCCGATCATCGGGCCGAACTTTATCGGCCCGTTCCGCGAGCACCACACGGATCCGGTAGGGATAGTCCACAACGGCTTCGTCGACACCAACGGCAACAACAGCCTGGTAAGCGTACCCTTCATGCTGCTCGTCTGGCTGGCCGTTCCTATCGGAACGACGCTGGTCGGCTACTTCTTCGGGACCTGCTTCTTGCTGCTGTGCCTCGCGGCTCTGCTAACCAACCAGTTCCACAAGTGGGCGCACATGGACGCCCCGCCGCGTTGGGTGGCCCGGCTGCAAAGATGGGGCCTGGTCCTCTCCAAAGAGCACCACGACGTTCACCACGAGAGCCCCTACGACACCTACTACTGCATCACGGTGGGCGTCTGGAACCCGCTCCTCGACAGGACCCGGTTCTTCGAGCGGACGGAGCGCCTGATCCGGCAGCTGGTCCCTGGCACGGACCCCCGGCTTCGCTCCGAGAGGGAGGGAAGCCTCAACGAGTAGCTCGTTCGGGTGGCAGATCCCGCGCTGACTAGCTACTCCCCGATCTTCCTGAGGGCGTCAAGCGCTTCCTCGACGTGCCTGGTGACCCCGAGTTGGGAAGAGAAGACGTGCCTTACGACGCCCTCCCTGTCTATCACGTAGGTCACCCTGCCCGGGAACAGCCCGAGGGTGGTTGGCACCCCGTAGAGCTCCCGCACCCGGCCGCCCTCGTCGCTCAGCAGGGTAAAGGGAAGATCGTGCCTGCGCGCGAAGCGCTCGTGCGAGCCCACGGGGTCGGAGCTGATCCCGATCACCTCGGCGTCGAGCCTCGCGAACTCCTCGTGATCGTCCCTGAAAGCGCACACCTGCTTGGTGCAACCCGGCGTGTCGTCTTTCGGGTAGAAGAACAGGACAACCGGCCGCTTCCCCAGAGATTCCTCCAGGCTAACCAGCGCCCCCGACTGGGAGGGCAGCTCGAAGCCCGGAGCCACGGAGCCTACCTCTGTCCTGCGCTTCCGCCGAATGCCCATGGACCATCTCCCGTTTGAGACCGCGCCAGCATATCGGGGACGATTGTATGACGCGCTTCGACGCGGTGGTGTGAAGGCGTCGGGGCTTTGCAATCAATAGTCCACCGTATAAACTACGCCGCACCCGAAAATGTACGCGGTCATCTCCGACATCCACGGCAACCTAGAGGCTCTCGAGGCCGTCCTGCGGGACGTGCCAGAAGAGGTCGCCATCGTCTACTGCCTGGGAGACGTGATCGGCTACGGCGCCAACCCCGACGAGTGCTGCGACATCGTGCGCGAGCTGGGGATGCCGGTGATCTCCGGCAACCACGACCTGGCCGTCACCGACCTGGAGACGGACCTGGACTGGTTCAACCCGGTCGCGGCCGCCGCCGTCGTGTGGACGCGCGAGCACCTGAGCCGGGAGAACGCCGACTTCCTGAGGACCAGGCCGCGCATGATCGAGACGCGCGACGCCCTCTTCGTGCACGGCTCCGTGCGCGACCCGGACGAGTACATAATCAACTCGGCATCGGCGCAGGAAAACCTGGAGATACTCAGGAGCAGGTACCCGGGCGTACCGATCTGCTTTTTCGGCCACACCCACGTCAAGACCGTGGCCCCCTCGCCGAACGGGCCCGTGATCGAGGCCCACACCCTGGACCTGAGCTCGGACGGTCCGTACCTGGTGAACCCCGGCTCGGTCGGCCAGCCGCGCGACGGGGACACCTTTGCCTCCTACGTTCTCGTCGAGGGCGAGCGGGTCACGTACCGCTTCGTCGAGTACGACATCGGCAAGGCGCAGGCCAAGATCCGGTCCGCCGGCCTCCCCGGCATGCTGGCCGACCGCCTGGCCGTCGGCCGCTAGCCCAGAAGAACCCCCCGCGTGGACCATCCTTTCCCCAGGCTCTTTGGCGTCGAGGAAGCGAACGCTCTCTTGCCCGTCCTGACGGAGCTGCTCGAAGACGTCGCGCGCCACCGCGACGCCCTGCGCGAGAAGGCGCCCCACATGGAGCCGATCCTGCGCTCCACCACCGAGAACGGCGGCGGCAGGGTCGGATCCGAGTACGGCGTAGAGGCCTACAGGCTCTACACGGCGATAGAGCGCATCAGGGAACACGGCGTGATCCTCAAGGACCTGGATATGGGCCTCCTGGACTTCCCGCACGAGCGCGAGGGGCGCGTCGTATTCCTGTGCTGGCACCCGCCCGAGGAACGCGTCGACTTCTGGCACGAGATAGAGGCGGGCTACGCGGGCCGCCAACCGCTGTAGTCGTCGTGCGGGTAGTCCTGCAGCGCGTACAGAACGCCTCGGTGAGCGTCGGGGACGAGACGGTCTCCCAGATAGGCCCGGGCCTCCTGCTCCTCGTCGGCGTCGCGGCCGGCGACGGAGAGGCCGAGGCGGACTGGCTCGCGCAGAAGATATCGGGGCTCAGGATCATGGGCGACGAGGGCGGCAAGATGAACCTGAGCGTGCGCGACGTCGGGGGCGAGGTACTCGCCGTCTCGCAGTTCACCCTGCTGGCCGACACGAGGAAAGGCAAGCGCCCGAGCTTCGTGCACGCCGCACCGCCGCAGGAAGCAGAACCGCTCTTCGACTACTTCTGCGAGCGGCTGCGCGCTGCTGGCGTCGGCTCGGTGCAGAAGGGATCCTTCGGAGCGATGATGAGCGTGGCGCTCGTCAACGACGGCCCCGTCACGATAGTCCTGGAGAGATAAACGGGTTCGGCAGCCTGGGCATCGGCCCCATCGGCCTGCGAACCACATCCCGCAACACTGGCCTGCGACCGGCTCGCTACCCGCGCCGTTTGTTCCCGAACAGCACATCCCGGGACTCCTCGTCGAGGTCTTCTATCGGGCGGCGCAGCTCCTCTCCGACTTCTATGGCTCGCCGTACCGCGGGGCGCGCGCCCACGCTCCCGTACCAGCGCGCGAGATCCGGGAAGTCGTCGAGGTCCTGGCCCTGCTTCTCGTGCGAGGCGACCCAGGGGTACACCGCCATGTCGACGACGGAGTACCCTTCGGAGACGAAGTACTCGACCTCCGAGAGGCGCCGGTCCATGACCCCGTAGAGGCGGGCGGCCTCGTTGGTGTAGCGATCGACGGCGTAGGGGATCTTCTCCGGCGCGTATCCCCGGAAATGGTGGGCCTGCCCGAGCATCGCCCCGACCGAGCCGACCTGGAACATCAGCCACTGCAGCGTCTCGTACCTGTCGCGGGGCGAAGTCGGCAAGTACATCCCGGTTTTCTCGGAGAGGTAGATAAGGATAGCCGCCGACTCGAAGACCGAGATCGGCTCGCCGTCGGGGCCCTCCGGGTCCACGATGACTGGCATCTTGTTGTTCGGGCTGATCTGGAGGAACTCCTCGTCGAACTGGTCGCCGGCCGTTATGTCCACGGGCAGCAGCTCGTAGTCGAGGCCGGCCTCTTCGAGGAAGATAGCTACCTTCTTGCCGTTCGGCGTCGGCCAGTAGTAGAGGTCGATCGGACGCACGTGGGATTCCTTCCTGTCTCTCGGGTGGCGCTCGCCGCCACCGCGCGAGTCCAGAGGGTATCAGAGACGCCTTCTGGTCTTCGCGAACTCCCTCCAGGCGCTGTAGCCTCCCTCGTAGCGCAGCAGCTCCCCGTCGCGCACCTCGACCGTTTTGTCGGAGATCCGGTCCAGGAAGTAGCGGTCGTGGGAGACGAAGACTACGGTTCCGGGGAACCGCTCCAGCTCACCCTCGAGGACCTCGAGCGAGTCTATGTCCAGGTGGTTGGTCGGCTCGTCGAGGACGAGGCAGTTGGGCTCGGCCAGCATCAGCAGAAGGAGGTTCAGGCGCGTTCTCTCCCCGCCGCTCAGGTTCCGCACCGGGTCCCGCACCTGCTCGTAACGGAAGAGGAAGCGGCCAAGCAGGTTCACGGCCTCGCCCTCGTACAGCGGCTTCGCATCACGCACCAGCCCGAGAGGCGTCGCGTCGCGCGGCGGGACGGGGTCCTGGGCCAGGTACCCCACCTTGATGGAGGGTCCTGCCCACCGCTCGCCCTCGGTCGGCCGGATCAGTCCGGCCAGCAGCTTCGCCAGCACGCTCTTGCCCGCCCCATTCGCCCCGATCACGCCCACGCGCTCGCCGCGCGCGACCGTGAGGTCCACGTCGAGGAGAACGGGCTCGTCGCCGAAGGCGACGCTAGCGCCGCGCAGTTCGAGGACTTTCTTGCCGCCCCTGACGTTCTCGCGGAACCCGAGCCCTATCTTGCGCCGCTCCAGCACGGGACGGTCGACCTTCTCCATGCGGTCGATCTGCCGCTGCTTCACCCTGGCCTGGCGGGCGTGTCTCTGGTTCTCGGTGTTGTGCGCCCACAGCTTGAAGCGCGCTATCGCCTCCTCCAGGCGCGCCACCTCTTTCTGCTGCGCGACGTAGAGTTGTTTCTGGCGCTCTAGCGCGAGCTCGCGCCCCAGCGCGTAAGCGGAGTAGTTGCCAGGCCACATCTTTATCTGCCCGTCTTCGAGCTCGGCGATCTGCGTGACCGTCTCGTCCAGCAGGTAGCGGTCGTGGGAGACGACCACAACGGCCCCGTCGAAGTCCTGGATCAGGGCCTCAAGCAGCTCCCTGCGCCCGGTGTCGAGGTGGGACTCGGGCTCATCGAGCAGCAGCACGTCCGGGCGTCCCACGAGGCAAGACGCGAGCGCCGCTAGCTTGCGCTGCCCGCCGCTGAGCTCGAAGGTCGGCCGGTCGGCGTCGCTCCCGTCCAGGCCGAGCGACCGGAGGTAGCCGCGGGCCTCGCCCTCGAAGCCCTGCCCGCCCAGCTCCGTGAAACGCTGCAATAGCCGCCCGTGGCGCTCGAGCTGGCGCTGCATCCGGCGCAGGTCCTTCGCCGTCTCGGGCATCCCCAGCCGTCTCTCGCAGTCCTCGATCTCCGCCCTCACCTCGGCCAGCTCCGGGCGCGCTGCGAGGACCACCTCGAGCGGCGTGCGCGCGTCGCCCTCGACGTGCTGGGGCAGGTAGGCGACGCCGAGGTTGCGGCTCCGGGTGACCTCCCCGCCGTCCACCTCCTCCGCGCCAGCCACTATGCGCAGCACCGTCGACTTTCCGGCGCCGTTTCCGCCCACGAGTCCGATCCTCGCCCCCGGACCCACCCTCATGGCAAGGCCCCGCAGCACCGCCCGTCCCCCGTAGAACTTGTCCACGGCCGTGAGTTGGGCCAGGGTCACGCGCGACCAGTCGATGTCGCCGACTCATCCACGGAACGGATGATACCTCCGTACTTCGGGCGCATCACCCGATTGGGTGATCCCTGCCCCGGCTCACGAACCCGCCGGCCGAGAGCCCGCGACGACCCCTTCGACGTAAAGGGTGGCCGGACGCGAGTAACCCTCGCGCCGAACCCGCTCCAGAAAGACCTCGCGACGCTGGCCGAGGCCGGCCCGCGTCTCCGAAGAAGCTCCCTCCGCCAGAACGAGCTTGCCCAGATGACGGACTTCGTGGGGCGCCGAGACGGACCACCGCACGTCGTCCAGCAGCGACTCGTGCAACGAGACCAGCCGTTCGGGCGGGCCGATGCCGAAGTACTCGGATCCGGAGGCCTCGCGCGCCAGCTCGCCCTGGATCCGCTCGTCCTCGAGCTGCAGGGCAGGGACGGAGTCCACGAAGTCGCTGGTGGCCATCCGTCCCCCGTTCCTGACCACGGAAGCGATCGCTCTCAGGGCATCTCCCGCCGTCCCGACGCTCACATCCAGCTCGTGCAGCAGACCGGCCGAGTAGGCGAGATCGAAGGTTCCTGGCCCGAAAGACGGCTCGTAGACACTCCCTACCACAAGGCGGACGGGGGCGGCGAGCGCTGCGTCCTCCAGCATCACCCTCGCTTCTCCGATGCGCTCCGCGTCCAGGTCGATGGCGGTGACGGTGCCCTCCACGCCGGTGCGCTGGCTCAGACCCTCGAGCCAGAGCGGCGATGCTCCCCCGGCGTAGAGAACGTCGAGGCCGCGAACGTCGCCCAGACGGTCGAGCTCGCGGTCCGAGAAGGAGATCAGATCCCCCTCGAGCTCCTCGCGTTCGGGGGGCGTGAGGGGATCGGCCCGGTGCGATCTCTCGGTCATTGGGCTTGCTCGTCCGACATGGGCCGTAGCGTACCCCGCCACTCGTGGCGGCGCAGCCTGGTTCGTCCGAGGCCACTGGCGTCTCTTCTCGGAGGCCCTTCGCGGGACTTATCCCCGGTCCAGCTCCCGCGCCGACTCGCCCGCGCGAATGAGCGACGCCGCGATGGTCGCCCCGAGCTCGCGCCACTCGCGGTAGGTGTCGGCGCAAAGCGGGGCGTGAGGGGAGCCTTCGAGTGCCGAGAGAGCTTCGTCGTCGCTCTCCGGTACTTGCCTCCACTCGAATCGCCCCACCTTCGGGTCGTACCAGCGTATCTGTCCTTGTAAGGCCAAGACGAGTCCTTCCGCGCCGGATCGCGTCGCGTTCGCGCCCGGAAAGTCAGATTAGCTCCGGAAAAGCGCCTACGCATCTACTGAACTACCCATTTCTGCGCCGCGCGTGGCCGCTCACCCTGGCATCCGCGGCAACCGGCCCTGCGGCATCGGAAGACGGCCGCCCAGCGTATAGAATGTTCGGCGAAGGCGTGGCAAGTCTCTTCGGAGTGAAAGTCTCGGGTACATGAAAGTTATCGTCGCAACAGAGATCGTCAAATACCACGGTGGAGACCTCAAGGTCCTCTCCGGTGCCTCGCTCTCGATCGAAGCGGGCGAGAAGGTCGGGCTTGTGGGACGCAACGGGGCGGGCAAGACGACCCTTCTGGAGATCCTGGCCGGCCGCACCGAGGCCGACTCGGGTTCGGTGGAGCGGGTCGGAGGCGCGCGGGTGGGCGTGACCTCCCAGAGCCTCTACGCCGGAGCCCGTGGCAGGGTCCCGGTTCGGGAGGAGATACTCTCCGCCTTCGAGCCCCTCATGCGCCGGGAGAGGGAGCTCGAGGAGCTGGAAGCCAGGCTCGCCGAAGACGCTTCCCAGAGGCTCCTGGAGCGCTACGGCAGGCTGCAGGGCGAGTTCGAGCGGGACGGGGGCTACGACTACAGGGCCCGCGCGGCCTCCGCCCTCTCCGGGCTCGGCTTCGCCCCCGAGGACTGGAGAAGGCCCGTTGGGACTTTCTCGGGCGGGGAACAGAGCCGCATAGCCCTCGCCAGGCTACTGCTCGAGGAGCCCGACCTGGTGCTGCTCGACGAGCCGACCAACCACCTGGACCTGGCGGCCATCGAGTGGCTCGAAAACTTCGTCAAGGGCGCGAAGTCCGCGGTTCTGGTCGTCTCCCACGACCGCTACTTCCTGGACGCCACGGCCGGCTCGATCCTGGAGCTCGAGGACGGCAGGCTCACCCGCTACCCCGGCAACTACAGCGCCTACGTGACGCAGAAGAAGGCCGCCGAGGAGCGGCTCGCCCGCAAGGCGAAGGCCAACGCCGAGCGCAGGGCGCAGCTGGAGCGCTTTATCGAGAAGAACCGGGCCAAGGCCAGTAAGGCCACCCAGGCCAAGAGCAAGCAGAAGCTCCTGGACCGGATGGAGAAGATAGAAGGCCCAGGCGCCGCCGGCAAGAACATGAAGCTCGACCTCGGAGACACCTCGCGCGCCGGGCGCGTCGTCCTCGAGATGGAGAACGTGCGCTACGCCCACGAAGACTCGGACGAGCCGCTCCTGGAGGACCTCGACCTCGTCCTCGAGCGCGGCGAGCGCGTCGCGCTTCTCGGACCCAACGGCACGGGAAAGAGCACGATCATGCGCCTGGCAACAGGAGAGCTCTTCCCGCAGCTCGGCACCGTCAGGCTCGGGCACAACGTCGCCCCAGCCTACCAGGACCAGCAACTCGCCCGGCTCGATGATGCAAAGACCGTGCTGCAGGAGGTCATGGACGCCACCGGTTTCAAGGCCCCGGAGGCCAGGGAACTGCTCGGCGCCTTCCTGTTCTCGGGGGAAGACGTCTTCAAGAAGGTCTCGGCCCTCTCCGGCGGCGAGCGGAACCGGCTCAGCCTCGCCGAGATAGTGGTCAGCGGGGCCAACCTCCTGCTGCTCGACGAGCCGACCAACAACCTGGATATACCCGCCCGCGAGGCCCTGGAAGAGGCGCTGCTTGGCTACCGCGGCACCATGTTCTTTATCTCCCACGACCGGTATTTTCTGCGCAAGCTGGCCACCCGGGTCGTCGACCTCGAGAACAGGAAGCTCGCCAACTATCTCGGGGGCTACGACTACTATCGCTCGCACAGGCGCCTGGACGCTGGCAACGGCAAGGGCCGGCCGCGCAGGCGGCTGCGCCCGGGTCAGGGCAAGACGGAGAACGTGCTCGCCGCCCGCCTGGTCGCCGTGGAAGGCGAGATCGACGCCACCGAGCGCCGCCTGAGCCGCCTGGAGAAGGAGCTAGCCAGCTCCTCGCTCTACGCCGACGGCAAACGCTCCCGCGAGGTCGTGCTGGAGCACCGACAGCTCAAGGGCACGCTGGAAGGGCTCTATTCGGACTGGGGCGAGCTATTGCACGAAGCAGACGAAGCAGGCCTCTAGTCGCTCCAGGCATCGGGTTCAGGCCATCAGAAGCCCGACAGCCGAACCCATGCGGCAAGAATGACCGAGAGAACGGCTCGCCAGTGGTAGTTACGCAGACGGGGCCAGGAGGTGGGGTCCCGGGCATCCCGAGGCTCGAAACCGAGAACCAGAGACCCGCAAGAAGTCGGGACGAGAGGATTTGAACCTCCGACCTCCTCGTCCCGAACGAGGCGCGCTACCAGGCTGCGCTACGTCCCGACTGCCTCGCTGATTATAGCAGTCAGCCAACTGCTGTCAGCCGTCAAGATCTCGTGCCTCGCGCACCGGGCAACGCCGGACCTTGTACCTTCTCTGTCCGTCCTTGCCGGAAGCATGAGCGCCTTCGGCCGCGTGATCGTCGACACGGATCAGGTCGTGCATGCCCTGATCGGCGCTGTGAGACGCGAAGGTACGCCCACGACGACCTAAGCGTAGCGGCGCGGGGATTCCTTGTGTCACGTGCAGGCGCGCTCGTCCGTCTTATGTCAGGAGATATAGAACGCAACACGTTTGGATGGAGGCCCAAGAATGAGGCTCCCGAACACCGCGCACACCTCCCGGCGCTGGCGCATCCACGAGATCGCCCCCGACTTCGAACTCGAGGACGTGTGGGAGCTGCCGACGCCGGGCGGCCCAAACGACTTCCCCCGGCTGGTGCGCCAGATCGCCTCGGGCGACCCCTCCGATGGCTCCTCCCGCGCCGGCCGAGCGCTCTGGGCGATCCGGTGGAAGGTCGGGGAGCTGTTCGGTTGGGACGGCCCGGACGCCGGCCTCGGCTCCAGGGTGCCGACGCTGCGCGACCGGCTGCCGGCCGATCTGCGCGAGGCCCCGTCCGGCCCGGACTTTCCCCACTTCAACTCGCTCTACCTGCTCGACGATGAGTGGGCGGCGGAGATCGCCAACCGGACCGTGCACGGGGTCATGCACATCGGCTGGGTACCGGACGGGACCGGCGGATATCGCGGCCAGATGGCAGTGATGGTAAAGCCGAACGGTCCGTTCGGGGCCGCCTACATGGCCGCGATCATGCCGTTCCGGCACCTGATCGTCTACCCACCGTTGATGCGAGAGATCGGGCGGGAGTGGCGCAAAACGACTTACGAACCCCCCAGGTACGACGCGGGCTAGCGAAAACAGGAAAGTGTCTTCCCGTCCGGCTTGTGTCAGACGCCGGGCAGTTACCGACCAGGTTCGGCTAGACAGCAATAAACGCCGTGTCGCGGCCAGCGTAAAGCTCGAGGGCGCCCGCTATGGCTTCCGCGACGGTAACCGGGTAGTAGGGATCGGTGGCGAGCTCGAGGTCCCCCGGGTTGGTGAGGTGCAGGGGCTCGACCACGACCGCGGGGATGTTCGTCTCCCGCAGCAGCTCGAAGGAGCGACCGAACTCCCCGATATCGCAGGTGCCGAGGGTCTGGCTAACGCCGCGCTGCAGGTAGATCGCCGCCATCCGGCCCCGATGCGAGCGGTAGCCGAGCCTCTCGAAATAGAAGGAGGCGCTGCCGCACGCGGCGGGCGATCGGTGGGCCGCGTGGTGCACCGAGACGACCATCTTCGCGCCCGAAGAGTTCGCCAAGAAGGCCCTGTCGGCCGCCGAGACCTCCTCGTCGTCGCTGCGCGTCAGGAGGACCTCGCGGGCTGGCAGGATCTGGGCCAGCTCCTGCGCCACGGAGAGGTTGAGATCGGCCTCGGTAAGGCCCTTTGGGGTGACGAAGCCCGCATCTCGGCCGCCGTGAGCGGCGTCGACCACGATGGCCCCGGAGAAGAGGTCCCCGGGGAAGTAACCCCCGCTCTTGTCCGGGAACTGGTGGGTCCCGAGCGACTGGGCGGCGTAAGTGTCGAGCACCTTGAACAGGCTGGTGTCCACGACGCCGTCGTCTTGCAGGCCGGCGTTCTTCTGGAAATCCCTTACCGCTCTGGCCGTACGGGTGTCGAAGAGGCCATTCACGGCGCCGGGGTCGAAGCCAAGGTCGTTGAGCATCCTCTGCAGCTCTACCACGTCCGCTCCCCTGTACGGGGGCTGGCGCAGGTAGAGCAGCCGCCCGCCCGGCAGGTACCCCGCCTCGACGATCTCGCGCCAGGTGATCGGACCCACCAGCCCGTCCGCGAAGAGCCCCAGCGACTGCTGCAAGGTTTTGACGGCGAGCTCGGTGCCTCCCCTGAAGACGCCGTCTATCCCGCGTTCGCCGAGGTCGAGGCCAAGGGCCTGCAGGCGGGTCTGGAGGTCCACGACCTCCCGCCCCCTGTCTCCCCTTCGCAGCGTGCGCACGCTATCAGACCGGCCTCTCCTGGGTGCCTCCACCTAAGGCGAAGCGCCGGGTGCCTCTGCGCGAGGCCCGGCGCTTCGCATGTTCCGGTTGCGGTCCCTAGTCCTCTACGACCCCCAGGATGTCGTCGGCGTCGAGGATCATGTAGTCCTCGCCGTCGAGGCTGATCTCGGTTCCCGAGTACTTGGCGAAGACTATGACGTCGCCCTCGCTAACCTTGACCTCCTCGCCGTCGCCGACGGCCACGACCGATGCGGTCTGCGGCTTCTCCTTGGCGGTGTCGGGCAGGACTATGCCCGAGGGCGTGGTCTCTTCACGCTCGACGAGCTGGACCAGCGCCCTGTCTCCTAGCGGCTTGAACTTCACTCCGAGTACCTCCTTATTCTTCGGACCTACGAACGACTCGTGGCGTGACCCGGGGAGACCCGACCTAGCCTCCCGGGATCAGCCGTCAGAGATTGTAACTGTGGGCGTTACTTGATGCAATTACAGACCAAGCTGGGCCGAGAGCTGGCCTTTGGGCAGGGCTCCGACGGCCTGCTGGGTGACCTGGCCGCCCTCGAAGCGGGCGATGGTCGGGATGCTCGATATGCTGTAGTTCATCGCGGTGGAGGGGTTGTCGTCGACGTTGAGCTTGTAGAAGCTCACGTCGTCGCGCTCCTCGGACCACTCTTCGAGTATGGGGGATACGCGCCGGCACGGGACGCACCAGGGCGCCCAGAAATCCACTATCACCGGCTTCTCCGCCTTGAGAACGTCGCTCTCGAACGTCGTGTCGGTTACCTCGGCAACCGCCATGATCGCACCTCCGTCCCTAGATCACCTGGCCACAGACCCGGCTATTCTAGCACGCCCCAACCCGAGTTCCGGCCGGCCGGAGACGGCCCCTCCGGGCCGTCCCTTCTACGCCCGGCTCTGCTCGAGGCTGCGCGAGAGGTGCTCTATCTGGACGGACTCGGCGAGCTCCTCGGCGCGGCGCGCGTCGAACAGCCCGGCGCCAAGGGTTTCGGCGTTCGCGGCGGCGCACCCGGCCGCGAGGCGCACGGCGTCGACCGGCGTGAGTCCGCGGTGCAAAATGCCGGCCAGGAGACCGGCGAGATAGGCGTCGCCGCTCCCGATCGGGGAGACGGCCTCGACGTTCGGCGCCAGGCCGGAGACGATGCCGGCGTCCGTGCTCAGGTACGAGTGTCCCTCGCCGGACGTTACGCACGCGTCCGAGGCGCCAAGCTCCTCGAGGCGGGTGAGGCTTCGGACGAAGTCCCCCTCCTCGATAAAGTCGAAGCCAACAACGCTCTCGGCCTCGTGCTGGTTCGGACTCACGAGCGAGGGGTTAGCCTTGAGCACGGCCCGCAGCACGGGGGGCGTCGAGTCGACGACCGTGTAGAGGCCGCGCTCGCGGGCGCGCCGCACGAGCCCGACGAAGAAGCTCTCGTCCAGGTTCGGCGGCAGGCTGCCAGCGAAGACGACCGCGGTCGCGTACTCCATCAGGTGCTCCAGGCGCCGCGTGAACTCCCTGACCTCGGATGGGCTGACCTCGGGACCGTACTCGTTGATCTCCGTCTGGGTCCCCGCCATCGGGTCGATGATGGCCGTCGAGGTCCGCGAGTACCCCTCTATCTCGACCAGGTCGAAGGGTATCGCCGCCGCGGAGAGCCCGTCGCGGATGGCGTCGCCGTTGCGCCCCCCGGCGAAGCCCGTGGCGAGGACCGGGACGCCCAGGGTGCGCAGGCTGCGGGCGACGTTTATGCCCTTGCCGCCCGCGAGCGTGACGCTCTCTGGTGCGCGGTGGCGATGCCCGAGCGTCAGGCTCGGGACGACCAGCGTGCGTGCCACGGCAGCGTTCAGGGTGACGGTCAGGATCATCCGCTCCGTACCTCCTCTACCCTATTCTTCTAAGCGCAACTCCCCACCCCGGGATTCTACACCCGGAGCGGCCCGTGCCCCCGAGAAGACACAAGATTTTCTCGGTTTTGGGGCAATTATCCTAGTCTCCGACGAGAAGGCAGCGGTGTTGTGTCCCATGGGGGACCGTTCGAAGGTCTAGACATCTCGATGGAAGGTGGAGACGAAATCGACCGGGATAGGGCGCCGGAACGTGGCCTCTTGAGGGTAGACGTTACGGGAAACCGTCGCGCTGCTCGGCCTCGTAACGGCTTCCGTAACGATTGGGAGACGATGGTGCTGTAAGGTGGTGTCGTGACGGAACAATCAAGCGAGCGCAATCGGAGGATCGGCAGGGCAAGCACCCGGCCCGCTTCCTGGTGGCTCGCGTGGTCGCTGGCCGGTCTCTGCGTGGCTTTATTCGCCGTGAGCGTCCCGCTCGATCTTCTCGCCCGGTCCCCGCAATCGCCGGGCGGCCTGGCCCGCGTCCGCGCCGTCGTCGAATTCTTGGTCGCCGTGCCCTATATCGCCTTCCCTCTGGTCGGAGCCCTGATCGTCGCGGCTCGCCCGCGCAACATGATCGGATGGATCTGCCTCGCGGAAGGCTTCTTGTGGAACCTCCTCATCCTCTTCGACGTCTACAGCGTGTACGGCCTCGACAAACCCGGCTCGCTACCGTTCCCTGCGGCGGTCGCCGCGCTTGGCCAGTGGCTTTGGGTGCCGGCCGTGGGGTTGCTCGCCGTCTATCTGCCCTTGCTGTTCCCGAACGGAAGGCTTCCTTCGAAGCGATGGCGTCTCCTGGCCTGGGTCTCTGGAGCGGCGATCCTGGTGCTGGTCCCCGCCGAAGGTCTCAAGCCAGGCCCAATCCCTGACCTCGGAGGCGTACGCAATCCGTTCGGCCTGGAGAGGGCACCCTGGGTGGAGACCGCTTCGAACGCCGTGCTGATGCTTTTACTCCTATGCATCCTGGCCTCGGCCTCGAGCCTGGTGATACGTTACCGGCGTTCGAGGGGCGAGGAGCGCGAGCAGATCAAGTGGATAGCCCTCGCCGGCTCGTTGGTAGGCCTGCTTTACGTGTCCGCCATGGTCTTCGGTATCATCGCCACCGCCTTGCAACCGGGACCCAGCGCAGGTCCCCTGCCGCCGTGGTTCGATCTCCTGTTCTCTTTGGCGCTGCTGAGCTTCGGAAGTGTTCCCGTGGCGGTGGGCTTTGCCGTCCTCAAGTACCGCCTCTACGACGTAGACGTCCTCATAAACCGCGCCCTCGTCTACGGGTCGCTGACCGTCTCGCTTGTCGCGGTCTACCTCGGCGGCATAGTCTTGCTGCAGCGGATCTTCGTCTTTCTCACCGGCGAGCAGTCCACGCTCGCGGTGGTAGCCTCGACCCTCGCGATAGCCGCGATGTTCAATCCTCTGAGACGGCGCATCCAATCGTTAATAGACCGTCGTTTCTACCGCAGCAAGTACGACGCGGCGAAGACGCTCGAGGCCTTCTCGGCCACGCTGCGCGACGAGACCGACCTGGAGAGACTGGGCGAACACCTGGTCGGGGCAGTCGGGGAGGCAATGCAGCCCTCGCACGTCTCGGTGTGGCTACGGCCCGACACGGCCGCGGGGAACGAACGCGGCGCCTGAAAGCGACCTCGCTCAGCTCAAGCGGCTCGACGTCGCGTACCAAACCCGCTCCCACAACGAAGCCTTGTCGTAGCCCCTGTCGGCCACGAGCGCCGTCTCCCCGACGCGCTCACCGTCGACCAGCACCACGATCTCACCGAGCATCGTTCCCTTTTTTGCCGAGGCTGGCTGGTTATCGAAGACCCGGGTCACGCGCTCGACCTCGGGGTCCGCGCCAACAAGACCCTCCACGCTCTCCTTCGCCACGAGCCCTATCGACTCACCCCGGCGGTAAGGCACGTCGGCCCTGGCGTATTCTTCGTCCCCCTCGACGAGGGTCGTGCGGTCGTAGGCGGAGAAGCCATGCTCGAGGGCGCGGATCGAGGCCGCGAAGCGGTCTTCGCCCGCGTCGAGGACGACGGAGACGTAGGCCTCGTCCCGCGAGACCGCCGAGGCGACGAGGCTCTCGCCTGCACGCGGCGTCGTTCCCGTCTTGACACCCGTGGCGCGCGGATAGGTGGAGAGCAGCTCGTTGGTGCTCAGGAGCTCTATCTCCCGGTCCAACGTGGTGATGGTCGTGTAAGCCGTGGCAACCAGCTCGCGGAACACGGGATACGAGTAGGCCGCACGCGCCATCGCCGCCAGGTCGCGGGCGCTCGAGTACTGGTTCCTGGCGTCTAGACCCGTCGGGTTCTGGAAGCGGGAGTCTTCGAGTCCGAGGCGCTCGGCCTCCTCGTTCATCATCTCGACAAAGCCATCCACGCCGGCCTCGCCGCCGAGGTGCTCGGCCAGAGCATAGGCGGCGTCGTTGCCGGAGGAGATGAGGGTAGCCGCGAGCAGCTCTCGCAGGCTCAACGAGTCGCCCGCGAAGAGACCAACATTGCTGTAGAGCGGGATCGCGAAGGAGGCTGCGTCCTCCGAGACCGTGACCTCCTCGTCCAGGCTCGCCTCCCCCGACCCCACCAGCCTCAGGGTCACGAGCGCGACCATGATCTTGTCCGTCGAGCCCATCGGTAGCCTGGTCGAGGTTTCCTCCCCGGCGAGCACCTCGCCGCTCTTCAGATCCGCAAGCGCCCACGCCCGCGCGTCCACCCCAGGCTCGCGGGCCCAGGCCACCGAGGGGCAGGCCACGCACCCGAGGATAAGGGCGAGCGCGACGCAGGCCATGGCGAGGTTTTTCGGCGATGCGAGCACGGATCCGTAGAGGCTACGCAAGTTCGGGGCGCGCGACAAGGGGTTTGGCGGCCGATATAATCGGTGCGTGGTGACTCGCTCCCCCAGTTCCCGCAGGCAGCAACCTTGAGACGCCTGATCGTCGTCTGCGTTCTGGTGCTGGTCGCGGCGATGGCCTACCGATCCTTCGGCAGCGCGGAGACGGCCACGGGCACCCTGACCCTGACCCAACCGGCCCCAGCCCCCGGAGCGCGCGCCCCGGAGTTCACCACGAGAACCGCCGAAGGCGAGCCGTTCATGCTCACTGACAAGGGCATCTACGTGCTCACGTTCTGGAGCACCCTGAACGAGAGCTCCAACAAGGCCGAGCCCGGCTTCGAGGAGCTGGCAGAGGAGTACCAGAACGAAGAAGCGTCTTTCGCCGCCGTCTACGTGAACGGCGTCCCGGCGGAAGGAGGTGCCCCCTACGCGATGCTGCGGGACGGCAACGGCAAGCTCACCTCCCGCTACAACGTCAAACGCGTGCCGCGGCTGTTCCTGATCAAGAACGGAAAGGTGCAGATGGTGTGGAACGGATACTACGAGGGAAGCACGCAGGACCTGGAAGAGGTCCTGCAGGACGCCCTGGAGAGCAAGTCCCGATGATTCCGGCACCGGAGGCGTCCAGGGACACGCGGGGAAATCCGAACGAGCTTGGAGAAACGATATGACCAGGGAGTCACTGGTGCGAGTATTCGGCGTGGTCGTCTTCGCGGCAACCGTGCTAGTTACTATCCTCGCGGTAGGCCACCTTTTTGGCTGAGGCGGAAGCCATCTTGCTGAAAGCGAGGCCAGCTTCGCTGGCCGATGCGTGCTGAGAGCGAGGGGCTGCGGAGCAGGCCCTACGCGTGCTGACAAGCGAAAGCAGGCGAAGCCTGCCGCAGCGTGCTCTCATAACGAGCGCAGCTCGTCGCGCGACTTTCTCGCGGCCTCGCTTGCGGCCTCCCGGTAGTCCTTCTGTGAGCCCTCGTGGGCGTAGATCACGGCGCGGCTGCTGTTTACCAGTACGCCGCCGCCGGCGCCGTCGAGTAGTGGGCGCAGGTCCTTTGCCTCGCCCCCCTGGGCTCCGTAGCCGGGGACGAGGAACAGGGCGTCGGGCAACAGCTCGCGCACCCTCCCGCCGATCTCGGGTCGGGTAGCCCCCACGACGGCACCCGCGTCGGGGTGGTCGCCTGCGGTCGCGCCCAGCTCGGAAACTAGCCTGGCGGAGACCTCGTGCAGCGGCGGTTGTGTGGCGCCCTGGAAAGAATTGGCCGAGGAGTTGGAGGTCGCCACTAGGACGAAGACGCCACCGCCGCGATCCAGGCGCCGCACCTCTTCGAGGAACGGGACAACCGCGTCTGCCCCCATGTAGGGGTTGACGGTCACACAGGTGGCGCCGTAGACGGAGAGATGGGCCTCAGCGTAGGCGCCCGCTACCGGCCCTATGTCGCCCCGCTTGACGTCGGCTATGACCGGCATCCCGCGTGCCGCGGCGTCGGAGATCAGGGTACCGTAGGCCTCCATGCCAAGCGGCCCGAGGCGCTCGAAGTACGCCGCCTGTATCTTGACGGCGGCGGCGAAAGGCTCGACGGCCTCGAGTATCCCGCGGCAGAACTCGACGACCGCTGGCACCTCCGGCAGATGCTCCAGCACACCGGGGAGCCTCGCGGGGTCGGGATCCAACCCGACCACCAGCACGCTGTTCTTGCGCAGGGCCGCGTCTGCTAGAGCCTGCATCGCGCGACCGGTCTAGGAATGAGAAGTGCCGCGGGACGAACCCCGCGGCACGAGTTGCACCCTCCCGGTGTTACTTTATCGAACCTTTGAGCGCGTTCCCGGCGGTGAACTTGGGCACCTTGGACGCGGGGATGTTGATCCTCTGCTTGGTCTGCGGGTTTATACCCTGCCTGGCATCGCGCTTCTGGACGTAGAACTTGCCGAAGCCGGTGATCTGGACCTGGTTGCCCTTCTTGAGCTCCGACTCCACCACGTTGGTGAAGGCGTCGAAGTACTTCTGGGCCTCGCCCTTCGAGCCGTTTGCCTCGTCGGCGATCTTCTCGATCAGCTCCGTTTTGTTCATCGTCTACTTAACCTCCCTTTACCGCTTGCACTCCTCTCCCCCCATGATCCGAGGGAATATACCAGAGACGTGCTGACGCCTCAATCCTTTTTTCCTACCCGTATTTCCTCTATGCTAAGCAGAGCCTGGAAGGGGAATCTGCCCAATGTTGTTGCCGAATCCTCCCGCCGGTCGAGCACCGCGAGGATCGTGGCGACCTCGGCCCCGGCCCTCTCGAGGCCCTCGGCGGCGCGCAGGGCTTGTGTGCCCGTTGTTACAACGTCCTCGATAAGGGCGACCCGCTCGCCGCGCCGCAGGGCTCCCTCCACGTCCCGCCCGGCGGAGCTGCCGTGGTCCTTTGCGGTCTTTCGCACGATAACGTAGGGGATCCCGGTGACGAGGGCCGTCGCCACAACCAGCGGAACGGCCCCGAGCTCGACGCCGGCCAGGCGCGCTACGCCGCCCGGCACCCTCTCGGAGAGGGCCGATGCCAGATCTCGCAGCAGCGCGGGGTCGGTGGAGAAGAGGTATTTGTCCACGTAGAAGCTGCTGCGTTTCCCGCTGGAGAGCACGAAATCGCCCTCGAGCAGCGCCGCCTCGCGCACGCGCGGGGCCAGGTCACCGAGCACCGGACTCGCGCTCCCGGCGCTCCATATCCTCGAGCGCTTCGTCGAAAGGCCCGAGCTCGAGTCCCTCGACGATCTCGCCTATCTCCCTGGACTCCGTGTCGGCGGCGCCGAGCTCGGCCTCGATGCCCGAGTTGATCTCCTTCAGGAGCTCTACGGCCTTGTCGAGCTCGGCGACCAGCGCCTCGTCGGGAACGTCGTCCAGGGTGTCGGCGAGCCTCTCCAGCTCCCCGACCTTCGCCTCGAGACGCTCGAGGTCCGGCGTCGCCCCACGATCCTCCATCGGTTCCGGACTATACACGAAACCGCCAAGCCCATCGCGGTTCGGGCGAAGGAAGCGAGCCGGGCATTACCTGGTCACCCGCTCAATGGCCTTCATCAGATCCTTGACCATCTCCTCCGAAGCCCCGTCCCGATCGGCACGCTCCTCGACGAAATCCTTGAGGAGCACGTTGTTTATCCGCTTGATGGCCGAGAATATCGCGTTGGTCTGCTGGACGAGCTCGGCGTAGGTGACGTCCCCGCCCTCGACCATCTTGGAGACCCCGCGCACGTGCCCCTCCACGCTCTTGAGTCGCCGGATTACCTCGTTCTTGTTCTCCCGCTGCAACCGCCTCTAACCCTCCCCCCGATCCAGTTCCTCCAACAGCTCCCCGACCACCGTGGCGTCGTGGAAGGGCAGATCCCCCCACGGCAGGTGCTGAACCCTCTCGTGCCCCTTGCCCGCCACGACCACGATGTCCCCCTCGCGCGCCGCCAGGAGGGCGCGCTGGATCGCCTCCCTCCTGTCGAGCAGGACCTCTGTCCGCGTGGGGTCGGACCCCGCGGCTATCTCCCCGGCAATAACGGCAGGGTCCTCCGCGTAGGCGTCGTCGGTGGTTACGATGCTGAGGTCCGCGAGCCTGGCGGCCACGCGGCCCATCTTGGGACGCTTGTCCCCGTCCCTCTCCCCCGCCGCGCCGAAGACGCAGATCACGCGCCCCCCCTTCCGGCTGCCGTTCTCGACCAGCCCACGCGCCACAGCGAGAACCGCCTCGAGGCCAACGTCCGTGTGGGCGTAGTCAACTATGACCTCGAACCCTTCCCCTCCGGCCACGACCTCGAAGCGGCCTGGCACCTGGCCCATCTCCCGGACGGCACCTACCACGTCCTCCCTTTCGACCCCCGCCTCCAGCGCGAGCGAGACGGCACCGGCGACGTTGAGCACGTTGTATGGTCCGAGCAGCGGGGTCTCGAGCGCCAGGTCGCCGTTCGGGCCGTGCAGCACGAAGGACGTCCAGTCGCGGGTCCCCTCGACCCTGCCGACGCGGTAGTCGGCGTCGCCGGCGACCCCAAAAGACTTGACGCCAGCGACCTCCGCGATCAGACGGCGCCCCCACGTATCATCCGAGTTGGCAAGCTTTGCCCCCTCGGCCCACAGAAACAGCTCGCGTTTGGCCTCGTAGTACGCCTGCATGGACCCGTGCAGGTCGAGGTGGTCGCGGGTGAGGTTGGTGAAAAGCGCGCCCTCGAACCGCGTCCCCTGTACCCGTCGCAGCTCTATCCCGTGCGAGGAGACCTCCATGGCGACCCGGCGGACGCCGGCCTCGAGCATCGCGGCCAGGGTCTCCTGCACCTCGACGGCCTCGGGCGTGGTGCGAACGGCCAGCTCGTGCTCCCCGCCCGAGACCGTCTCCACGGTCGTCATGAGCCCGCACGTCCCCTCGCCGTAAGCGCCCGCGAGGATAGAGTGGAGCGCGTAGGCCGTGGTCGTCTTGCCGTTGGTTCCTGTGATCCCGTAGACCTGCATGTCCCGCGAAGGGTGGCCGAAGACGGCGCAGGAGAGGGCCGCGAGGGCGACCCGCGCGTCCGGTACGACGGCGGTCGGCGCCCCGGCCACCTCGCGCTCGGCGACGACGAGCGAGGCGCCGCGGCTCAGAGCGTCGGGCGCGAACTCGGCCCCATCGCGCTTGAAGCCTGGGACCGCGACGAACGCGAAACCGGGCCCCACGCGACGCGAGTCGTATGCGACGCCCCTCGCCCCTTGCACGCCGGGCGGGATCTGCGTGCCGAGAACCCGCGCAAGCTCTGCCCGGTCAAGGATCACGGCCCGTAGTTTAGCAAGGCCTCCGCAAGGCCTGTGAAACGGTCCCGAAACACCCGCTCCCGATTACTAGATGGAGGATCGGGTAAAAGAAAATACACAAAATAGGCGAAAATAACCATGACTACACATATGTGGTGTGCTAGTCTACGCCCGTCAATTTCACGACAATTTCACAAACGCGGGCCGATCGCGGTATCAACAAACGGCGGCGAAGAGCCACGGTCACGAGAGGAGATCAATGGCGGCCGAAAACTCCATGTTGCTGACGGAGCGCACTGACGAACTTCTTACCCGGGGACGAAGTCAGGGCTTTATCAGTACGGAGGAGGTCGCCGACCTCGTACAGGAGGGGGATCTCTCGGCGGCCGAGATCGAGGAGTTCTACGCCACTCTGGAAGAAGAAGAGATCTCGCTCGTCGAGGGCGAGACCCAGGAGGCCCCGAAGGAGGCGGCCCCGGCCGTCAGGGTGCACGAGGCGCCGGCGATCCAGATCGCCCACGCCGTCGCGACGGGCGACTCCATCAGGATGTACCTGGCGGAGATAGGCCGGGTACGGCTTCTCACCCACGCGGACGAGATCAGGCTGGCCAAAGGCATCGCCCGCGGCGACAAGGGCTGCAAGGACAAGCTCGTCGAGGCGAACCTGAGGCTCGTCGTCTCCATAGCCAAGAAGTACCGCAACCGCGGGGTGTCGTTTCTAGACCTGATCCAGGAGGGCAACCTCGGCCTGATCCGGGCCGCGGAGAAGTTCGACTACAACAAGGGCTTCAAGTTCTCGACCTACGCCACCTGGTGGATCCGCCAGGCCATAACGCGGGCCATAGCGGACAAGGGGCGCACCATCCGCATCCCGGTCCACATGGTCGAGAAGGTCAACAAATTCCACCGCACGCACCGCCGCATGGTGCAGTTCCTCGGACGCGAGCCCTCCGACGAGGAGATCGCGCGCGAGCTGAGGGTGACGGTGGAGGAGATCCTGAGGCTGCAGGAGATCAGCCAGCGGTCGATCAGCCTCGAGACGCCGGTCGGCGACGACGACTCTTCCGAGCTGGGGGACTTCCTCGAAGACGCCGCCTCGGTAACGCCGACGGACGCCGTCTCCGAGTCTTTGCTCAAGCTGCACCTGCGGGAGGCGCTGGACGAGCTGCCGGAGCGGGAGCGCCAGATCATCGAGCTGCGGTTCGGGATGAAGGACGACAGGCCCCGCACCCTCGAGGAGGTCGGGCGCGAGTTCGACATCACGCGCGAGAGGGTGCGCCAGATCCAGATGAAGACCCTGAACCTGCTGCGGGAGCAGCGCCGCACCCAGAACCTGCGCGAGTACCTGCGCTGAGCTTCTCGCGATGCGAACCGCCGTATCCGGCTTTGCTTTATAGACCCTTCTCGGGCACGCTCCCGTTCCGGGAATCGACGCGTAAAGCCGGGTAGACTAACCGTCATGAGCGCTTCCAAGGAGGTTCACGAGTTCGCCTGCGACGTCGCCCGCCGGGCCGGCGAGCTGCAGATGTCGCGCTACGAGCGCCCGGGCGAGATCCGCGAGAAAGCCCCGAAGGACATGGTCACCGAGGTCGACCTCCTGTGCGAGGATCTGATGGTGGACGCCATCTCCGGCCGCTACCCGGAGGACGCGATCCTCTCCGAGGAACGCGGCGGCGAGGTCTCCGAGGCCGGCCGCACCTGGTTGCTCGACCCGGTGGACGGCACGGCCAACTTCATGAAGGCCAACCCCATGTTCTGCGCGTGCGTCACGGTCATAGAGGCGGGCGTCGTGACCCACGCCGCGGTCGCGGCGCCCCGCCTCGGGGACCTGTACCACGCCCGCAGGGGCGGCGGCGCTTTCCGCGAGACCGACGGTCGCAATTACCCGCTGCACGTCAGCGACGCCGCGTCACTGGAATACGCCGTGGTCGGCGCGGATCTCTCGATACACGGCGGGAAGCCGCAGGATCCGGGCGTGCAGCAGATCCTGTTCGACTCCTGGCAGCTGCGCGCCCTCGGCAGCGCGGGCATCAGGGGGGCCTGGCTCGCCTCCGGCTACCTCGACGTCTCCCTGGGCACCCGCAACACGGCCTGGGACTACGCCCCGACGGTTCTCCTCGTCTCGGAAGCCGGAGGCAGGGCCACGGACCTGGACGGCAGCGCCTGGACTCTCGCCTCCGAAGGGCTTGTAGCAACCAACGGCCGCCTGCACCCGGAGATCCTGGAGGTGCTGAACCGTTAGCGTGCCCGGGCCGCCGGCCCTCGGTACCTCAGCTCGGTCGCACGGCGCAGCGAAAACCAACGTGAGAGGTGGAGGTGTCCACGGACTGGCCCTGGCGCGCCGCCGGCCGGTATCGCAAGCAGTAGTTCGGCCCACACAGGTGAGAGCCGCCCTTCACCACCCTTCGCGCCGCGCGCTCGTCCGGTTGGTCCGGGAGGCAGCAAGGCTTCCTGTTGTCTTCGAGGTAGCGAGGCGCGCAGGGGGGATCCGCGGTCCATTCCCACACGTTGCCAGCCACGTCGTGTAGCCCGTAGCCGTTCGGAGGAAAAGCACCGACGGGTGAGGTACCTCCGTACCCGTCGAACTCGAGGTCTTGCCAGGGGAAGCAACCTTGCCAGGTGTTCGCCATCAGCTCACCGTCTGGGGCGAACTCGTCCCCCCAGGCGTAGGTGGCGCCCTCGAGCCCGCCACGCGCTGCGAACTCCCATTCGGCCTCCGTTGGCAATTCCTTGCCGGACCAGGCGGCGTAGGCCAGGGCGTCCTCGAAGACGACGTGCACCACCGGGTGCTGTTCTCTCTCACCCAGGTTGCTGCCCGGACCCTCGGGATGGCGCCAGTTAGCGCCGGGCACGTAGGCCCACCAGGCGAGTTGGTCGTGCAGGCTTACGGGGCCGCGCGTCCTCCTGAACACCGCCGAACCGGGCGCCACAAGAGAGGGGTCCGCATCGGGGTAGACGATCGGGTCCGGTGGTCGCTCTGCGACGGTGACGTAGCCGGTGCTATCCACGAAACGCCCGAACTCGGCGTTGGTCACCGGGTGCCGGTCTATCCAGAAATCCTCCACGGTCTGCCGGCGGACGGGGCGCTCCTCGGGGTAGAAACCGTTCGAGCCCATCGAGAAGGTACCGCCGGGTATGCGGACCATGCCTTCATGGCCCGCAGCGCTTCCTTGGCCCTTCACGGTTTTCGAGGACATCGGGCTACGGCGGCGCTCCGGTTTTCGGAACGAAGTCGATCGGGGAGCCGGCAGGGATCAGCTGTTCCCTGCCGGCGCTCTCCTCGAACTCGCGGACGATGCGGCGCGCGTGCTGCATCACCCACCAGCGCACGTACCGCTGGTTGACAGGCTCCCGCTCCTTCGGATCCTCCATAAGATGCGTGATGCGGGCGAAGCCGAGGGGCAGCTCGGGGTCGTGGAAGTGCTGCTGGCGCTTGAAGTTGATCTTGAAGTCGCGCCACTTGACGGCGTGCAGCTCCTCGTCGAGCCAGACCATGCAGCCCTCGCGGTTGGAATCCTCCTGCTCGCCCAGGAAAAAAGGGCTCTGGTCCACGCCGTCGATGACGCGGTCCTGGGGGATCTCGCACCCGACCCACCTCAGCAACGTGGTGAACATGTCGGTGACGTGAACCATCTCGTTGCTCTCTCGCCCTGGCTCTATGCGCCCAGGCCAACGGACCATGCACGGCGTCCGGATACCACCCTCGGCCGAGCTGAAGTAGGAGCCGTCGAAAAAGCCGCCGGTGCCGCGCCCGATCAGGTGGTCCTCTGCCCCGTTGTCTCCCGCGAGTACGACGACGGTGTCGTCCGCGATACCGAGCTCGTCCAGCCGGTCGAGCAACACGCCGAAGTCGTGGTCCAACATAAGGAGGCAGTCGCCCCACTCGCCGTTGGCGCTCTTGCCCGCAAACTCGTCG
This sequence comes from uncultured Rubrobacteraceae bacterium, assembly GCA_963800975.1. GTDB lineage: Bacteria > Actinomycetota > Rubrobacteria > Rubrobacterales > Rubrobacteraceae > JALYGY01. Next base: position 643,231 of record CAWDDB010000014.1, read on the forward strand.
CGCGGGATCATCGGGAAGTGCATAAGCGAGTGGTTGAAGTAGAGGTAGAACGGCACGTCCGCGGCGGCACTGCGCCCGATGAAGTCGAGCGCGCGCCTCTGGTACTCGAGGTCCACGTTCTTTTTCAGGTCCAGGGTGAGCTGCTGGTCGGTAAGCGCCCGCACGCCCTCGTCCTTGTGGCCCTCGTACATGCAGGAGTACCCGTCGCGCTCCGGTTCGTAGTGGGGATCCTCGGGCCACAGACACTCGTCGTAGGTGCGGGCCGGACCGTACCACTCGTCGAAACCGTGGTCGGTCGGCCAACGTCCGTCCTCCGCCCCGATGTGCCACTTGCCGTAGCACGCCGTGGCGTAGTCCGCCTCCGAGAGGACGTCTCCAACCGTCCGCTCCCACGCAACCAGTCCGCCCTCGTTGCCGCCAAGGGCGATCGTGTGGTTGCCCGAGCGTACGGGGTAACGCCCGGTCATGAGGGCCGAGCGGGTGGGCGTGCACTGGGGCTCGACGACGTAGTGCGACAGCCGCAGCCCCTCGGCGGCGAAGCGGTCCATTCGCTCCGTCTCGGCCCCGCGCAGGATGCCACCGCCGTAGCAGCCCAGCTCTCCCATGCCGAGGTTGTCCACGTGGAAGAAGACCACGTTGGGCTTACCGGACAAACCGAACCTCCCTCATCGCGTACCCGCATCCCTCGCGGGCGAAGAGCCGTGCCTCGTGGTAGTCCCCGGTTCCTAGGGCGGCATGTGGGAGCCGATCCCGAGCTCCCTGGTGTCCAGCCGGACGTTGCGGCTCTTCAGCAGCGGCCCGTCGCCCGCGAGACTCACGGTGTCGAAGTACTTGCCGACGGCGAAGAGCTCCGTTGAGCCGCCGTCCAGGGCGGTCCTGTAGATCACCACCGAGGTGATGGCGGTCGCCTCGTCCTCCTCTTCGTTCAGCTCCACAACGTAGATGCTGGCGTGGCGCGTGAGGGGCGAGTGGTCGGAGTTGTGCTTGGGGAGCATCTCGAAGAGGCCGGCCATGCCCTCTCGGTCTTGCTCGAGCCAGACCATCTCCTTGCGGATCTCGGGGCTGTAGGCCGTGATGGTGTATTCGAACTCGGGCGCGCACAGGTCGAGCCAGCGCGCGAAATCCCCCCTGTCGAGGTAGAGACAGGAGCGGTAGATCAGCTCTCGCACCTCCCCGTCGAGGTCTCTGCCGACTCTGATCTCGGTCGTCGTCATCTCTGTGTCAGCCTCCGTTGTTCAGGCCCGCGCCGGCGAGCCGGCGGGGATCTCTTTGCGGGGGTCGCTCGCGGACCGGCCCATGCGACGGCCCCACTCTGCGTAGAAGTGCCTCATGCCGACCTCGTCGTGGATCGTGCTGTCCTCCTCGCGCCCGTGCAGGACGTAGCGCGAGCCGTTCGGGATCGCGCGCCCCTGGCCGTCCACGGCCAGAAGGTCCTCGTGCAGGTTGCGTCCGAAGGGACCCCAGATGGTCTGGTTGTCGGCGACGCGCTGGCGGCGCTGCTCGTCGGTGTCGCTCTTGAGGCCGAGGGAGCGGTACTCGATCACGGTCCTGTTGGGGCCGAGCGGTATCTGGGAGTCCACGCGCAGCACCGAGGCCCTGAGGTTGTAGGAGTAGCCTGGGAAGAGGTCGATCAGGGACCAGGGGTTCCCTTCCACGCCCGGGAAGCCTGCGTCCGCGCGGCTCTTGCCGCCCGAGTAGGCCTCGTAGTGGACCTCCTGGGAGCCGACCTCTGCGTGGCCATTGGGGTAAGGGATCATCTTGCGGTCGAAGTACCCCTCCTGCTTCATGCTGGTAAGCCGGTTATGGACGTGCAGGTAGTCGTGGTAGAACTCGCTGTTGGTGTCGTGCCACAGCTTGTAGTTGGTGTCCACCACCGCCCTGTGGTACGAGAACACCTCGAGAGGCTCGGTGTCTATCTGCTCGATGATGGTGTCGAGGGCCGGCCCGATGTGGTCCTCCAGGGGACCGCAATCGTCGTCGAGGTTGACGTAGACGAAGCCGCCGTAGCCTACCTGCGTCCTGACCTCGCGCAGCCCCAGCTCGCCCCTGGTAACGGAGCAGCCGTCCTCGGAGCAGTACCCCGCCTTCTCGCGCGGCAGGCCGACGCACTCTCCCCTGTAGTCGAAGGACCACGCGTGGAAGATGCAGGTCATGCGCTTGGCGTTGCCCGACGGGTCGTACAGTATTGTGTTGCCCCGGTGGGGGCAAACGTTGTAGAAGGTGCGCACCTCGCCGTCCTCGCCGCGCACCACGATCAGGTTGACCCCAGCCGGATGGTGGTAGGTGCGGTAATCGTTGGCCTCAGGCACCTCGCTCTCGTGGCACGCCAGCATCCAGGTGCGGGCGAATATCTTCTCCTTCTCCTCCTCGAAGATCTCCTCGCTCGTGTAGACCAGGGTGTCTACGTAGTGCGTCTCCGGAAGAGGCGGCTTGTTCGCCCACTCGCTCGCCGTGCGTCCCATGTTCGTACCTCCTGGTCCGAGATTCGCGTCTGGCTGCGCGCCAGCACGCCCTTCACCTATCGTCCTAGCCGCTCCGGATCTCCTCCCGAAGCAGGGCCGCCCGTGCCCCGCCTGCGGGCTCGAAGCTGGAAGACGAGGCCAGCCTCGCCTGGGCGAGGCCCCTCACCTGCCCCTTGCAGTGCTCTATGAGGTCCCCGATGCGCTCGAAGTCCTCGGCCTCGAGGATCTTCTCCGCCTCGATAAAGAGGGCTCCTTCGCGTTCGAACTGGGCCTCGACCGCCTCCCGGAGCTCGTCGACGAAAGCCCCCCACGCCCCCTGTTCGAGATCCTTCGCGCGCTCCAGCAGCCCCGATAGCTCCAGATGGGCCTGGTAGGATGCCGCTACCAACGCCTCCGCTTCTCCGAGCTCCTCGGCGTCGGCCTCGAAGAAGGCGGCGGTCGTGCGCTTGCTGTCCTCGATGGCCTCCTCGACCTGGGGCAAGAACACGTTGTCTTCGGCGACGGTGTGTAGCACCAGCTCGCGCTCCAGCTTCTCGAACGTTCTCGGCCCCGATGCCCCGGCACCCAGTTCCTCGAGCAACTCCTCGATCCTCGCGTGGTCCTCTCTCAGCACCCTGATCGCGTGCAAGCTAAAGCCTCCGTAGGGTCAACCGCGACAGGCTAGGCACAAGGGCTTCATCCCTGGCCCACCGTCACGGGATGGCCAACTATCCCGCCGTAGAGGTAACCGAGGTCGTTCCAGGGCACGCCCTCCGGCTGGACGTTGCCAGCACGGTCCGTGGCCCGAACGCGCAGCTCGTGTTCGCCGGGCACCGCGTCCCAGACGAAGCGCCACCGCGTCCAGGCCCCCGGCAGGTTCGGTCCGAAGAGCTCGGCCTCGCGCCACTGCGTGTCGCCGTCCACCGCGTACTCGACCCTCGCTATGGCGGTACCGATAGACCAGGAGCGCCCGGTAATCACGTGACGGCCGCGTCGCAGCGTGGCAGGCCACGGCAGCTCGATGGCGCTCTTGGGGACCTGGGTCGTCACGGGCTCCCTCGCGGTCCCGTACGCACCACCGGTCAACACGTACTGCTCGGTGTTCCAGGGCGAGTAGAGCGGCCCGGAGGACCCGTCGGAGACGAAGACCTCGCCCAGCCACTTCACGCTCGCCACGGCGGCCCACCGGGGCACGATGGCCCTCACCGGGAACCCGTGATCCGCGGGCAGCTCCTCGCCGTTCATGCCGTAGGCGAGCAGGACATCATCCTCAAGCGCCGTGGCGAGTGGGATGGGCCTGCGCATGTTTACGGCGTCGAGGCTAGCGAGCATGACCTCGCCGGCATCGCTCTCTAGTCCGGCCCGCTCGAGGACGTCTCGCAGCGGCACCCCGGTCCACCTGGCCACCCCGATCGCCCCGAGCGTCCACGGGGTTCCAGGGGCGGCCCTGCCTGCCGTCTCCTCGAAGAAGCGACGTCCGTTGCCAGCGCACTCCAGCGCCCTTACCGAGGTCACGTCGGCCATCCCCAGGAGATCCTCGTACCCCAGGGTCAGCGAGCGACGGAGGCCCGGCCCGTGCACCCTCAAGCGCCACGTCGCGGCGTCCACCAGGGGGGTCGGGGCGTGGCTACGGACGAAGAACAGGCCGTTCGGCGTCACGTACTCCTCGCCCGCCATGGCCTCCCAGCGGGTCTCCGCGTTGAGCGCCTGGTCGCCCGTAGCGCCCGTTGGCTCGTCCGAGCCGTCCCGATAGTCAACGAACTGACCCGGGGGCAAAGGCTTGAAGATCGAACGATCCGTCTCTCGCGCCGGCATGCTGGAGGTCTGCCTCATCTCTGCTCACCTGTTCCGTCAGCGCCCAGATTAGCCCGACCAGCGCCCCGGCGCAGGGAATCGCGACACGCCTGGGTGCCCCGGCGACCACCCCTGGCTTCGACGAGCCCGGACATCCTAGCCTCGCTCCGCCACGGGCTCGGGCTCCGGGCTGGGGGCCGTCGGCCGCGAGGGGAAGATGTCCTTCTTGAACGTCTCGCTGAGGGCGAAGATCGAGATGACGGTTATCAGCGCCGCCCCCATCATGTAAGCCCCGAGGAACCACGGCCGACCGCCCCCAGCCGCGAGCAAGGCGGTGGCGACGAGCGGGGTGAGCCCGCTCGCGAAGATGCCCGAGAACTGGTACGCGAACGAAACCCCACTATAGCGCACCCTCGTGTCGAACTGCTCGGCCCAGAACGACGAGAGGATGCCCTCCATCGCGGGGTGGATCAGACCGAAGGCCACCACGAGCGAGACCACGATCCAGACCGTCTGCTCCGTGTTGAACAGCAAGAACGATGGCAACGCGAACAGCCCGAATGCGACGGCGCCGGTCGCGAAAACCGGCCTGCGGCCAACCCTGTCGGAGAGCGCGCCGTAGAGCGGGGTGAGCACGCACGCGATCGCGGCGGCCACGCTGACCCCGAGCAAGGCCGTGGTTATGGGAAGCCCGAGCTGGCTGGTGATGTAGGAGATGACGAACACCCCGAACACGTTGAACGAGACGCCCTCGGCGAAGCGGGATCCCACGCTGAAGATCGCCTCCCTTGGCTGGGTGCGCATGAGCTCCACGAAGGGAACGGCCGCCTCGTCCTGAGACTCCCTGACCTCGGCGAACGCAGGGCTCTCGAGTATCTGGAGCCGGATGTACATGCCGACCGCTACCAGAACGGCGCTCGACAGGAAGGCCGCCCTCCAGCCCCAGGTCAGGAACGCCTCCTCGGGCAACGCTATGGAGAGGATGCTGAACGCAACCGTGCCAAGCAGGAGCCCCGCCGGCACCCCTACTTGCGGCCAGCTCCCGAAGAATCCCCGCCTGCCGGGCGGCGCGTGCTCGACGGCCATGAGAACCGCCCCGCCCCACTCCCCGCCGAGCCCTATGCCCTGCAAGATGCGCAGCGCCAGCAGCAGCGCCGGCGCCCACATTCCTACCTGCTGGTAGGTGGGCAACAGACCGATGGCGAACGTGGCCACGCCCATCAACAGTAGCGTGATGACGAGCATGGTCTTGCGCCCGATCCTGTCCCCGAAGTGCCCGAAGATGAGCCCCCCTACGGGGCGCGCCACGAACCCGGCCGCGAACGTGGCGTACGCCGCCAGCGTCCCCGCGGTCGGGTTGCCAGGAGGGAAAAACAACTGGTTGAAGACCAGCCCCGCGGCCGTCCCGTACAGGAAGAAGTCGTACCACTCGATCGTCGCCCCTATCGAGCTGGCCAGCGCGACTTTCCTTACGGACGCCCGCTCCCCTGACTCTTCCCCGCCGATCTTCTCCACCACGCTCATTCTCGCCGTGTCCTCCAGACGATTCGGATTTGTAAAGTTTATCTATTGTTTTAGTTCATAAAGCGGAGAACATATACCGGAAGCATTCGGGCGTCAAGGCTGGGACCGTAAAATCTGCGTGAATTCTGGGACGCTGAGCCTACCGTGAGGGCGTTGTCGAAGGCATGGGTTTCGTAGGGTGTGGGAGCTACTGCGGCCCTTCCAGGACCCGCTCGAGAGATTTTTCGAAGGTTATCGAAGAAAAATGTGTCGAGGTAAGACTGGCTCAGGAATGGGGATCCCACACCCCGAGGCGTGATCCAGCGTCCCCCCTTGCCCCTTCCAACGTGTTGACTACTCGACCTCCCGGGGGTAGCCTCCCATATTGTTCAGTAAGTTGACGTACAAACTGTAGTTACAGGAGGATCAAGCGGATGACGGACGTAGCGAGCGAGGGACGCCTGGGAGGGCGCCGCGACGTCGAGAGTAGCACACCGGTCGTCGACGTGGACGTGCACGAGATGCTGACCTCGATCAGGGATCTCATCCCCTACCTCGACGAGCCGTGGCGAAGCCGCATCGAGGTCAACGACGGGTACAAGGGTCCTCCGGGTAACCCTTACGCTTTCCCACAGCCGACGGGCGTGGCCATACAGGATGCGGTTACGGACGACGGGAGCCCGGCTGGCTCGAAGCTGGAGATGGTGCAGGAGCAGGTGCTGGACCGCTACGGCATCGACCCGGCGGTCCTGATCAGCCTGTTCCACCCCACCGACCACCAGATACAGCCTGAGTTCGCGACGGCGCTGGCCGCCGCCTACAACGATTGGGTGGCGGAGAACTGGCTCGACAGGGACGATCGGCTGCGCAGCTCCATTACGATAGCGGCCCAGGAGCCCCACGACGCCGCGCGCGAGATAGACCGCGTGGGCTCGGACCCGCGTTTCGTGCAGGTGATACTGCCGGCCGTCGCGCACCACGTGTTCGGCAGGCCCTACTATTGGCCGATCTTCGAGGCCGCGGAGCGCAACGACCTCGTCGTCGCCTTCCACCAGAGTGGCGGGACCAGGACGGCCGTGGGTCTCCCGCCGTACTACATCGAGTGGCACACGGCGATCAGCCAGAACTGGCAGAGCCAGCTCATAAGCCTCGTGGCCAACGGCGTCTTCGACAAGTTCGAGGAGCTAAAGGTGGCGATGGTCGAGTCGAGCTGGACCTGGGTACCGCACCTGATGTGGCGCTTCGACTACAACTACAGGAGCCTGAGAAGAGAGGTTCCGTGGGTCAAGCGGCTACCGAGCGAGTACATAAGGGAGCGCGTCAGGTTCTCGACGCAGCCGATGGAGTACCCCGAAAACCCGGACGACCTGTACCGGATGTTCGAGATGATCGGCTCCGACGACTTCCTGATGTTCGCAACGGATTACCCGCACTGGGACTTCGACTCCCCGGAGCAGGCGCTGCCGCACAGCTTCCCGAAGGACCTGCGGCGCAAGATCCTCTCCACCAACGCCAGGGAGTTCTATGGCTTCTGAGGCGACCGTCCGGGAGACGGCGGTTTCCGAAGGTCGACGGCACGTCCTGTGCGGGCTGGACGAGCTGCCCCCTGGAGAGGTCCGGGGCTTCCGGGCGGGCGGGCGCAGGATCGCGCTCGCCCGCCTGGACGACGGATCCTTCCGCGTCGTGGCCGACACCTGCCCGCACCAGGCGGCGCAGCTCTCCCTAGGCAGCATCGAGAGGATGTGGATCTCGGACACGCCCGGCACGCACCGCCGGTCGGGGAACCGCAACGTGCTGCTGTGTCCCTGGCACGGCTTCGAGTTCGACCTGGAGACGGGCGGGGACCCGTGCGTGCCGGGGCGCCCCGACCTCAGGCTCAAGACGTACCGGGTGGAGGTCGAAGGCGACAACGTCGTCGCCTACCTGTAGCTGTCCCCCCAGGGAGCCCGCGGGTCACCCCGCCGCGGGCTCCTTTCCCTAAACGAAGGCACCAGCGAGGAGGTCAACGTGCTCGATGCAGAGGACAGGCAAGAGGTACGCTCCGGGTACCCGCTCCTGTCGGTTGAGGGGGTGCGGCTCGGCTACCGCGTGGACGGCAAGACCAACGTGGCGGTGGGAGACGCGACCTTCGAGGTATGGCCTGGCGAGAAGGTGATGCTTCTTGGCCCGAGCGGTTGCGGCAAGTCCACGCTACTGAAAGCCGTGGCCGGTTTTATCGAGCCCGAAGCCGGGAGCATCTCCCTGGCGGGCAAGAGGGACCTGGCTCCGGGACCGGACAGGGCGGTCGTCTTCCAGGAGTTCGACCAGCTCTTTCCCTGGCGCACGGTGGTCGACAACGTCGCCTACCCCCTGCGGGTGACGGGCTGGACGCGGAGCGAGGCCGACAAGGCGGCCCGCCGCTACGTGGAGATGATGGGCCTCTCGCACGCGGGCGACCGCTTTCCGCACCAGCTCTCGGGCGGCATGAAGCAGCGCGTCGCCATCGCGCGGGCGCTGGCCCTCGAACCGCTGATGCTTCTTATGGATGAGCCCTTCGGCAGCCTCGACGCTCAGACGCGCCACAGGCTGCAGCGGGAGCTCAACGAGATAGCGATCCGGACCCGCGTTACGGTCCTTTTCGTCACCCACAGCATCCAGGAGGCGCTTTACCTCGGCGACCGCGTAGTCGTGCTCGCCCACGCGCCCTCCGAGGTCAGGGAAGTGCTGGACGTCTCCGGCGCGAAGGACCCCGACTCCGAGACGTTCCTGTGGTCCCAGCGCCAGCTGCGCGGGCTGCTGTCCGATGGAAGAGAGGAGGTGGCGGATGCAGCCATTGAGTGAGGCGAACGCGGCCGACTCCAGCCAGAACGGCCGCAAGGCCTCCGAGGCGGGCACGGGGGCGTGGCTGGAGAAGTCCCACCGGGGTTACTGGTCGCGGCTGCCGACGGCGCTGAGGCGAGGGATCCTGCTCGCCGCGATGCTGGCCGCCTGGCAGCTGTACGTGGACCTCTCGGGCGTCCAGCCGCTGGTGTTACCGGGGCCCGTGGACGTTGCGGCTGCACTGTGGGAGGGCTGGGTCGGCGGACGGCTGGCCGCGGCCACGCTGGTGACTCTGCAGACGCTGTGCCTCGGCATGGTCGTCGGGACCGGGGTGGCGCTCGTGCTCACGGTGTTTGCGGCGTGGACCCAGGTCGGCGAGGACCTGCTCTCGCTCCTCACGTCCATGCTCAACCCGGTGCCCGCGGTCGCCATCCTGCCGCTAGCGATACTCTGGTTCGGCCTCAACCCGAGGGCGCTCGTCTTCGTCATCGTCTACTCCATAACCTGGCCGATCGCCATAAACGTCAGCACCGGCTTCAAGACCGTAAACCCGACCATCATGATGGTCGGACGCAACCTGGGCCTCCGCGGCTGGCGGATGGTGCGCGACGTGCTGATGCCGGCCGCGCTTCCGCACACCATCTCTGGCCTCAGGACGGGGTGGGCCTTCGGCTGGCGCACCATAGTCGCCGCCGAGCTCGTCTTCGGCGTGGCCGGCAAGGGCGGGGGCCTCGGCTTCTACATAAACGACGCCAGGTACTTCCTGCGCATACCCGAGGTCTTCGCCGGCATAGTGACAATAGCCCTGATCGGGATCCTCGTCGAGGCGCTCTTCAACTACGCCGAGCGCCGCACCATAGTCCGCTGGGGCATGAAGTCGGCCAGCTGAGACCGGGCTCGAACCCTCGAAAGGAGAAGCGGATGAACGACCACAGAACGCCATTGCTCCCCGCGAGCTTCGCGAGGCGACTCAGCCGGCGGGAGTTCCTCGGCCTCGGCGCCGGGGCGGCGGCCGGGCTGGCTCTGGCCGGGTGCTCAAGCAGCGGCGCGACGGGTGGGGGCGGCGAGTTGAGGATCGTCTACCAGCCGGGAACCACCACCTACGCCCAGCTCGTCATCATGGAGCAGGAGAAGTGGCTGGCGGAAGACCTGCCGGACTACGACGTGTCCTGGACCCAGGTAGACGCCGGGGCGGCGGTGCGGGACGCCATGGTCAACGGCGAAGCCGACGTTGGCGCGGGGGGCATAGGGCCCTTCCTGGTCGGCTACGACTCGGGGATAGAGTGGCGCATTCTGAGCGCCCTCAACGACATCGAGATGTGGCTGATGGTGAACGAGGACCGCTTCCAGAGCCTCAAGGACTTCGGGCCGGAGGACAAGATCGCGGTCGTCGCCCCCGACTCCATCCAGGCCGTGATCCTCCGCAAAGCGGCCGAGGAGGAGCTCGGCGATCCCAGGGCGCTCGACAACAACCTCGTCTCGTTGCCCAGCCCCGACTCCTTGCAGGCGCTCCTGAACAACCAGATCGCCGGCCACTTCACGTCCCCGCCCTACCAGTTCCAGGAACAGGACAAGGGCGCGCGTCCCATCGTGAGGAGCTTCGACCTCTTCGGCCGGCACAACCTCATAAGCATCTGGGTGCTCCAACCCTTCCACGACGAGAACCCGCAGGTCATGGAAGCTCTGTACTCCAACATCCAGCGCGCCACGAAGCTGATCCAGGACGACCCCGCGGGGGTGGCCGAGATCCTCGCCAGGGTCTCCCAGATCGACCCGGCCAACGAGGAGCGGTTCCTGACGGAGGAGAACGTCTACTACAACACGGCCCCTCACGGTTTTACCTCCTTCGGCGAGTTCATGCAGAGCGCCGGACTTATAAACGAGGTCCCAGGTTCCTGGCAGGACCTCGTCTACGACAACCTGAAGAACACGGACGGGAGCTGAAGGTTCGGGCTTCGGAACGCCGCCGAAGGCCGGCCCTCGACCTACTCCATGCACCCCAGGGACCCAAAGTCCCGAATGCAAAGCCTCCTAGAACGCGCCCCGTTGGGGTGGAGGGCCGTTGCGCGCGGGGGCGCCGCGGCGAGGCTCGGCGCTGCTCGGGGCCGGCTGGCGGGCGTTTGGCGGCGCGGAGCCGGGCGCGGGCGAGGCGAAACGGGGCTCGGCCGAAGCCGGCGGCGCGGAGGAGTCTAACCCTGGACGCCTCTCGGGTTCCGACCCCGCGCGGTCTTCGAAAGAACGGTCCTCCGACCCGCTGGGTTCGTCCCGAGACTGATCCTCGACTTCGTCGTCGAGGGCTGTGGTACTCTCGTCTGCCTCGTCGGTCTCCTCGGTCGTCTCCGGCGGAGGCGCAACGGCCCGGCCGTCCGTCTTTATCGCGAGGTCCATGTAGGGGCTTGGGACGTCGAACTCCTGTTCGGGGAACATGCCGACGGCGCTCTGCATGTAGAGGGACCAGATATCCAGCGGGTAGTTCTCGCCGTTGATCTCGGGCAGCCCGTTGATGTTCACCATCGACGTCCGTTCGTTCGGGTAGCCTACCCAGACGCTCGTCGACAGCTGCGGTATAAAGCCGACGAACCAGGCGTCCACGAAGTTGTTCGTCGTGCCCGTCTTGCCCGCCGCCGGGCGGCCTATCTCGGCGTCCAGGTCGTGGTAGTAGCTGGCGGTGCCGTCCGTGATCACGCGCCGCAACGCCTGCGTGACGACGGCCGCCTCGTCGCGGGTTAGGGCCTGCTCCTCCCTCAGGCGGTGCTCCTCGACCACCACCTCTTCGCCGTTCTCCTCCTTGGTGACCTGCTGGACCAGGAAGGGCTTCATGTGGACGCCCTGGTTGGGCAGCGTCGAGTAAGCGGAGGCCATCTCGAACGGCGTCACTCCCTCCCCGAGTCCCCCGATCGCGGTCGACGGGTAGGCCTCGACCTCGCTCGTTATCCCCATCTGCTCGGCCTTCTCGACCACGTTCTCGAGGCCGAGGTCGAGGGCGAGCTGGACGAAGACGGTGTTGTCCGAGTCGGCCATCGCCCTCTCGAGGGTTATGGGGCCCCGCTCGATAAAGTCGTAGTTGTCCACCACGTATGGCCTCTCGTAGAGGCCCATCGGCACCTCGAGGTGCTCCGAGACGTACATGCTCTCGGGCGAGATCCCCTGCTCTATGGCCTCGGCGTAGACGAAGGGCTTGAAGGAGCTGCCGGCCTGCCGGTGGGCCTGGGTGGCGAGGTTGAACTTGACCTGGTCGAAGTCCGACCCGCCGACCATGGCCCTGACGGCCCCGGTCGCGGGGTCGACGGAGACGAGCGCGGCCGATGGGTCGCCCGCCTCGGGGCTCACTATGGTGTCGACGGCGGTGTTGGCCATCTCCTGCAGGTCAGGGTCGAGGGTGGTGTGGATCTCGAGCCCCCCCTCGTAGACCGTGTCGTCGCCGTACTCCTCCGCCAGCTCCCTGCGGACCGCGTTGAGGAAGTACTCGTTGTCGTTCTGGTGCTCGACCCGGCCCCGGCTCAACACGATGTCGGCTTTGACGGCCTCGTCGTGTTCCTTCCTGGTTATGTAGCCGTACTCGAGCATGCGGTCGAGCACCACGTCGCGGCGCTCTTTGGCCGTCTTCGGGTCGAGGAACGGGTCGTAGACCCCGGGGAGCTGGATCACCCCGGCAAGCAACGCCGACTCGGGGAGCGTGAGGTCCTCCGCTTTCTTGTTGAAGTAGGTCCTGGCGGCGGCCTCCGCGCCGTAGGCGTTCGCGCCGAAGTACACCGTGTTCAGGTACTGCTCGAGGATCTCGCTCTTGGAGTTCTCCTCCTCGTACTGCCAGGCGAGCGAGGCCTCGGCGAACTTGCGCTCGAAGCTCGGGATCATTCGCTGCTCCTGAGCTATGTAGGTGTTCTTTATGAGCTGCTGGGTTATGGTGGAGCCGCCCTCCTGGATGGAGAGGCTCTGGACGTTCTCCACCGCGGCGCGGCCTATGGCCTCGAAGTCGAGGCCGCGGTGTCGGTAGAAACGGTGATCCTCGATAGAGATGACCGCCTCCTGCAGCGTCGGGTCTATGTCGTCCAGGGTGACGACGTAGCGGTTCTGGACGCCGTAGAGCTCGTCGACGACGTTGCCGTTGGCGTCGTAGACCACGGAGGTCTGGGCCAGCTCGGTGGAGGAATAGTCGTCGAGCTGGGGCATGCCTTCGGCCAGAGCCGTGTAGGTCTGGCCGAAGCTGGCGAAGAGCGCGACCACCCCGAGGATCGCCGCCGCGAAGAGCACCAGGAAGGCGTTGCGAACCCAGCCCAACCAGTTGTTCTTATTGCGCGACCGGCGACGCCGGCGGTTCAACCTGCGCAGGTTACCGTTCTGCATGAAGCGGATATTATACAGAACGGTTCCCGATCTCCCGGAAGGAGGCTGGCATCGCCACGCAAACCGACCTCTCTCGCGAGATGTTCCCGGCCCTCGCCGACAACGACTACGTCTACCTGAACTCCGGCGCCAGCGGGCCGCCGTCGTACGCGACGATCGAGGCGATGCGCGCGGCAGACGACCTGTGCTCGGGCCCGGCCTACCTCGAAGGCGCCGGCTTCTTCGCGCGCCAGGGCGAAGCTGAGGGAACGCGCCCGCGAGGCCGCAGCCCGCCTCATCGGGGCGGCGGCCCGAAACGTAGCCCTCACGCAGAACACCACCCACGGCATGAACCTCGGCGTCGCCTCCATCGACTGGAGAGAGGGCGACGAGGCGATCTCGACCACCACCGAACACCCCGGATGCCTCGTCCCCCTCCACAACCTGGCGAGGCGCTCCGGCGTGGAGGTGAAGACGGTAGCGCCGCCCGTGACCGCCGAGAGCGTGGAGGCCGCCATGACCCCGAGGACACGCCTCGTCGCCCTCTCGCACGTGGACTGGACGAGCGGGGAAGTGTTGCCCCTGCGAGAGATCTGCGCGCTTGCCCGGGAACGGGGCGCTCTGACCCTCGTGGACGGCGCCCAGTCGATCGGCAACGTCCCAGTGGACGTGGGAGCCTCGGGCGCAGATATGTACGCCTTCACGGGCCACAAGTGGGTCCTCGGGCCCGAGGGATTGGGTGCTTTCTACGTCAGGCCCGGCCTGGACGTGAGCAGCACCAGCGTCGGCTACCTCTCCCTCGCCGATCCGCTTGCCTTCGGCCCCGACGGCGACTACGAGATGCGGGCGGACGCGCGACGCTTCGAGGCCTCGACCGGGAGCCCGGCCCTCTGCGCCGGATTTGCCGCGGCGGCGGATGCCGCCCAAGAACGAGGCGAAGCCGGCTTCGAAGGCATCCGACGCCGCGCCGAACTGCTCTTGAACCTGCTCTCCGGGATACCGCGCGTCACGCTCCGCTCGCCCAGGCCCGCGGCCTCGGGCCTCGTCAGCTTCGAGGTCGAAGGGCTCGCAGCAAGAGAGGTCGCGGAGCGCTTGCTCGAGAGGCGGTTCGTGCTACGCAACATCCCCGGCGCCAGGCCGTACGTCCGGACGAGCACGCACCTCTTTAACTCGGAGGAGGAGCTCGAGAGCCTTGCGAGGGCCGTGGACGCCCTGTAGACCATGGCCGAGGTATGGGTGGGAGACCTCGACCTGGCCGGCGAAGATCCCGGCGCATCGAGTTGGAGGGACGAAGCGAGATCAGGCGCGCGTTCCCCGGCTGGCTGAGGCTGAGTCCCTTGACGAAGGTCAAGAGGCGGCCCGCGCGCGCCTAGCCACCCCGGCGCCTATCGAACCTCCCGAAGAAAGTCCACGGCCGAGTCTATGTCCGGGACGAGGTGGTCGGGCTCGGCGCTGCGCAGGGCCTCTTCTGAGAAAGCGCCCCAGCTCACGGCGACGCTCATTACGTCGGCGGCCTTCGCGGCTGCGACGTCGAATGGCGAATCGCCCACGTAGGCGGCCTGATCCGTAGGAACGCCGCCGAGTAGCTCCAGTCCCTTGAGGAGCGGTTCGGGACGGGGCTTGTGTTCGGTCGTGTCCTCGAGCGTGACCCACCGGTCCACCACCTCCCCGAGGCCGGGGTAGTTCTGCAGGGCCTGCTCCACGGAAGCGCGGCGTTTCGAGGTAACGACGGCCACGCGCACGCCGGCGGACCTCAGACGGCCCAGGGCGTCCTCGACGCCGGGGAACTCCTTGATGAGGGCGTCGTGGTTCTCTTCCTGGTAGACGCGGTAGGACTCCAGGAGCGCGGCGGCGTGCTCGGCGTTCAGGAGCTCCATCTGGCGCGGCAGGGGTTGGCCGACGTTGGCCATAAGGACGTCGCGCGAGACCTCGCGCCCCAGGATGTCGCCCGCGGCGTGGCGCATGGACTGGTAGATCAGGTTCGTGGTGTCGACGAGCGTGCCGTCGAAGTCGAAGAGGGCCGCCCCGATCACCGCCTATTTGCGGCCGTTCTCGAGCAGACCCTCGACGTTCCAGGAGCCGAGCTCCTCGATGGCCGCCGAGTCGGTCAGCTCGAGGTGGACGGGGGTGACGCTGATCTCGCGGTCGCCAATCGCGGCGAAGTCCGTTCCGTCCTCGTCGTGGTGGCCCGGCGGGTTGTTGTAGATGTCGTAGCCGACCCTTCCCTCCGCGTCCCTCACCTCG
This sequence comes from uncultured Rubrobacteraceae bacterium, assembly GCA_963800975.1. Classification (GTDB taxonomy): domain Bacteria; phylum Actinomycetota; class Rubrobacteria; order Rubrobacterales; family Rubrobacteraceae; genus JALYGY01. Next base: position 658,335 of record CAWDDB010000014.1, read on the forward strand.
ATAAGCTCGTCCTTGTAGAACCGGCGACCGAGGCGCGTGATCCGGGCGCCCCTGAGCCTCTCCCTCGGCACGTTTGGCGCGTTGACGTTGAGGATGCGCCCCGGCGGCAGGCCCTTGTGGGCCAACTTGGCGAGGCGGGCGGCGAACTCGGCCGCCGGACCGAAATGCAGGCCTTCCTCGAGCGGGATGTCCTCCTCAACCGTCTCGTGCCAGGGGCGCCCTATGCTCAGGGAGACCGCGATTCCGGGGACGCCTATCACTATGCCCTCCATGGCCCCCGCCACCGTGCCAGAGTACGTGATGTCGTCGCCCAGGTTCTCGCCGTGGTTGATCCCCGAGACCACGATGTCCGGCTCGAAGTCCATCAGCCCCAGGGCGACGAGGCGCACGCAGTCCACGGGGGTGCCCGTGCAGGCGTAGCCGATGGCGCCGTCCGCCATCTCGCGTTCCTCGACGCGCAGCGTCGAGTCGAAGCTTATGCTCCGCCCCACCCCGCTCCTGTTGCGGTCGGGGGCCACCGTGATGACGTCCCCGATCTCCTCCAGCGCCTGCCTGGCCGCGAGCAACCCCGGCGCGTCGATACCGTCGTCGTTCGTCAATACTATCCGCATCAATCTTCTCGTCCCGGCCGCATGGCCGCTAGCTCACTCTATGCAAAGGGCCCTGATTCTATCACCCCGCCACCGATCTCCGGCCTCTCGACGCGGTCGAGAAAATAGGTGGCGAAACCAGTAGACAAAGGTTGGCCGGTGCGTTAGATTACCGCAGCTGTGCCCCTCGAGTTCGTGTGAGGTTCTTATGTTCGTGGACGCGGCAGAATGGTTCAGGCATCGCTCGTACGACTACAGGCAGTTTTCGGATCTAGAGGATCTGGCCCGTCGCAAGCATGAGTTAGGGCTATCTGTTAGCGCCGTCTTGCCATGCCGCAACGTGGCCGACACGGTAGGCCAGATAGTCGACGAGATCCAGGCCGTAAACGAGCGCGCCGGGGGCGAGCCTCTGGTCGACCAGATCGTGGCCGTCGACGCGGACTCCCGGGACGGTACCGCGGAGGTGGCCGCCTCCAGGGGCGCCGAGGTCTACTCGGAGAACGAGCTGCTCTCCCACTACGGCGGGGCGCACGGCAAAGGCGACGCCATGTGGCGCGCCCTCACGGTTACCCACGGCGACCTGGTCATGTACGTGGACGCGGACACCAAGGATTTCAGACCCCAGCTCGTCTACGGCATACTCGGGCCGATCCTGCAGGTGCCGGGGATACGCTACGTCAAGGCCGCCTACCGCAGGCCGTTCAAGAGCTACGAGACCGTGGAGCAGGACGGCGGGGGCAGGGTCACCGAGCTCTCAGCCAAGCCGCTCTTCAACCTGTTCTACCCCGAGCTGACGGGCTTCGTGCAGCCGCTTGCGGGCGAGTTCGTCGCGGACAGGGAGCTGTTCGCCTCAATCCCCTTCTTTACCGGCTACGCGGTCGAGACTGGCATCATGATCGACGTCCTCAAGCGCGTGGGGCTGGGCGCGATGGCGCAGGTCGACCTCGGCACCCGTCAGAACAGGCACCAGCCCTTGAGGGACCTCTCGCGCATGTCCTACGCGGTGCTGCGCGCGGTCGCGCGGCGCCTGAGGGAGGACGGCCGCCTGGATCAGGCGAGGGACCCGCTCTTGCCCGAGCAGCTCTTCCAGTTCTCCGACTTCCTGCACGCCGTGGCGACCCCCGACGGCCTGAAGCTGCAGGAGTACGTCGAGGAGCTCGTCGAGCGTCCCCCGATCAACGAGGCCCTGAGGGTAGGGTAGGACGCGTGGCGGGCGTCCACGACCTCGGGGGAGAGCCCGGCGGTCCCGTGGACAAGGGGGGACACCAGGTCGAGGACTGGGAACGTCTCGCCGACGCCGTTGCCATCGCCCTCAGCGCGAGGGGCATCACGACAACCGACCAGCACCGCCGTGCCATCGAGGGTCTGGATAGCTACCGGGAGCTCGGCTACTACGAGCGGTGGGCCGCGGCAACGGAGGCGCTGCTCGTCGAGAAGGACATCCTGACCCGCGAGGAGATAGACGAGAGGTCGGCCGAGATCTCACGCCGCTGGGGTGGCGCGTGATGGCGTTCGAGCCAGGCGACCTGGTCAGGGTCCGGCCCGCCGGCAAGCCAGGCCACGTGCGCACCCCCGGATACCTCAAGGGCAAGACGGGCCGGGTCGAAGGCGCGCTCGGGTCGTTCCGTAACCCGGAGGACCTGGCCTACGGCCTCTCGGGTCGCCCCGAAAGACCCCTCTACAAGGTCGGCTTCCTGCAAGCGGACCTCTGGGAAAGCTACGGAGGGCCCGCCTCCGACCGCCTCTACGCCGACGTCTACGAGCACTGGCTGGAGAGAGCCGATGGGGAGACCTTATGAGCGGTGCACACCACGCGCACGACGGGACGGACCAGGCCTTGAGCCCTTACGCCCACCGCATCCGGGCAATAGAGGCGCTGCTGGTCGAGAAGGGCGTCCTCACGGAGCCGGAGATCCAGGACAACATCTCCTACATGGAGTCGCGCTCGCCGGAGAACGGCGCGAGGCTCGTCGCCCGCGCCTGGACGGACCCGGCCTTCAAGGAGCGGCTTCTCTCCGACACGAAGGCGGCCGCGCTCGAGCTTGGTATCGACGCCTCTGGCCCGGTCGAGTTCGTCGTGGTCGAGAACACGCCGGGGGTGCACAACCTGATCGTCTGCACCCTGTGCTCGTGCTACCCGCGGGCCATCCTGGGGCGCCCGCCCGACTGGTACAAGAGCTTCGAGTACCGCTCCCGGGCCGTGAAAGAACCGCGCGCCGTGATGCGCGAGTTCGGCTTCGAGCCCCCGGAAGGCGTCGAGGTCGCCGTCCACGACAGCACGGCGGACGTGCGCTACATGGTGCTGCCTATGCGCCCAGCCGGCACCGAGAACCTGGACGAAGGGAATCTCGCGCGGCTGGTCACGCGAGATTCCCTGGTCGGGGTCTCGGTCGCGCGAGAGCCGGCCTAGCCCGGCCCGACTTCGAGCGGGCTGACGTGCCGGGTGGCGGCCCGCCAGCGTCCGTCGCGCCGGACGAACACGTCGGTCATCAGGAACGTCTGGTCGCGGCTCTCGCCGTCCATGCTGCCGCGCTGCGAGTAGCGCGAGCGAACCATCGCCGTCTCCCCGTACACGTAAACGTCGAAGTCCTCGAACCGAAAGTCCCGCACGGCGTAGCGCTCGCGCGTGATGTCCAGGTACTCGGCGCGGCCGCGCACCTCGCTGCCGGGGCGGCCGGTGGTGAGCGTGAACTCCTGCGCGAGCAGACCCTCGAGGAAGGCCACGTCGCGCGAGCGGACCGCCTCCATCCAGTCGTGCTCGAGCCGGATCAGCTCCTGCTCGCCACCGGATTGCTCCCGAAGCCCGATGCCTAGCTGACGGCTTTCTCTTCCTCGCGTTCGTTGACGGCGAGGACCCTCTCGACCAGGTTCGGCGGGACCTCCTCGTAGTGTCCCGGCTCGACGTGGAAGTTGGCGCGTCCGCCCGTGATCGAGCGCAGGTCGCGGGCGTAGGTGAGCATCTCGATCTGGGGCACCTCGGCCTGGACGACCTGGCGCTCGCCTCGTTGCTCTATGCCCATCGGGCGTCCGCGTCGGCCGGAGAGGTCGCCCATGATGTCGCCGACCATCTCCGTCGGCGCGAGCACCTCGACCTTCACGTACGGCTCCAGTAGAACGGGGCGGGCCTGCTCCACGGCGCTCTTGAACGCCATAGACCCGGCGACCTTGAACGCCATCTCCGAGGAGTCGACCGAGTGGAAGGCGCCGTCGTAGAGCCTCACCTTCACGTCGACCACGGGGTAGCCGGAGATAGTGCCCTGGCGCATCGCCTCGACGATGCCCTTCTCGACGGCCGGTATGAACTGCCTGGGGATCGCACCCCCGACTATGGCGTTGTCGAACTCGAAGCCCTCGCCGCGCGGGAGCGGGGAGACCTCGATCCGGGCGTCGCCGAACTGCCCGCGCCCGCCTGTCTGCTTCTTGTAGCGGCCCTGGGCCTGCGCGCTGCTCATGATCGTCTCCATAAAAGGCACCTTGGGAGCCCTCGCCTCGACCTCGACGCCGTAGCGCTTGTTTATGCGCTCGAGCGCGAGCTCGACGTGCATCTGGGCCAGCCCGGCCAGGATATCCTCCCCGGTCGCCTCGGAGCGCTCCAGCTTGAGCGAGGGGTCCTCGTCGACGATGCGCTTTATCGCGTCGAAGACCTTCTCCTCCTCGCCGCGCGCCTTGGCCCCGATGGCGAACGCCGAGGTCGGCTCTGGCAGCTCCACCGGCTCGAATACCATCGGCCTCTCTGGCTTGCACAGGGTGTCGAAGGTGTTGGTGTCTTTGAGCTTGGCGACGGCGATGACGTCGCCGGCGACCGCCTCGTCGACCGGGACCCGTTCTTTGCCGACGAGGTGGGCGATGCCCCCGAGCCTCTCGGAGGAGTCAGTGCGGGGGTTGGTGAGGGCCTCGTCCGAGCGGCACCTGCCGCTCACGACCCGCAGCACGCTCAGTCGTCCCGCGTAAGGGTCCTGGTAGGTCTTGAACACGTAGGCGGCGAATGGCCCGTCCGGGTCGCAGGGTACCTCGTTACCCTCCACGTCCATCCAGCGCTGACGGTCCACGGGGCTCGGGGCGCTGCCGGCGATCACGTCGAGGAGCCTGTCCACCCCGACGTTGCGCTCCGCGCTCGCCGCGAGCACGGGGATAATGACGCCGTCGGCGATCCCCTTCCTAATCCCCTCGAACGCCTCCTCGGTCGACAGCTCCTCGCCCTCGAGGTACTTCTCCAGCAACGTATCGTCGCTCTCGGCGATGGCCTCGAAGAGCTGTATCTTGGCCTCGTCTACCTGGTCCTCCATGCCCGCGGGGATCTCCGCCTTCTGCTCGCCGTCGACGAAGGCGGTGCCGCTCAGCAGCCCGTATACGCCCCGCAGCTCGTTCTCGCGCCCGATAGGCAGGTTCAGGGGCACCACGGCCTGCCCGAACCTGGAACGCAACTGCTCGAGCACCACGCCGAAGTCCGTGCGCTCCCGGTCCAGGTGGTTGACGACGACGACGTGCGGGATGTCCTCCTTCTCGCCCCGGCGCCACACGCGCTCCGTGACGACCTGGATCGGGTCCTGCGCGTGCACCACGAGGATGGCGCAGTCGGCCACCCTCTGGGCGACGAACGCGTCGGCGACGAATCCCCCGTCCCCGGGGGTGTCGAGGACATTGACCTGGCGCCCCTTCCACTCGAGGGTGGCGACGCTCATCCCGAGCGTCATGCCGCGCTCGGTTTCCTCGTCGGTGTAGTCGAACACCTGATGCCCAGCCGGGCCGCTCCTCCCCGAAGCCAACCCAACCATCGTCTCCGCGATCGCGGTCTTTCCGCTGCCCCTGTGGCCTATCAAGCATACGTTCCGGATCACCGCCGGTTCAACAGCCACGAGTTCCTCCTTCCCTAGACCTGTCCCCCGCCCCCTGGCGGGGCGTTTAGCTTAACGCAGGTTGGCAGCAGACGCAGGGACGGAGAAGCACAAAGCTGTCCGTGCTCGACGCCCCTCAGGTGTTAACATCTTGGCGTGATCGCGCGATCCGCATCTCGTCCATACCAGCCGCTGGTCGGGGGCAGTTTGGGTGATAAGCCCCGGGACCCTTCGACGCGCGCATGGAGGACGCCGCTCACGCTGGTATGCTTGCTGCTGGCCGATCTGATCCTGCCGCAACAGGAGCTGTACGCCAACTTCGAGTACGGCTTCTCGCTGCTGGCGGCGACGGGCACCGTGGGGTGCATCGGCTACCTCCTGGCTATCATCTTCCGCCTCGACCAACCCCCGCTCGGTCCCCAGGCATCGCTCTTCGAGATCTCCTCGTTGACGGTCATGTCCTCCGTGAGCACTCGGGCGAGGAGCGGAGATTGGCCCCTGCTTGTCGCGCTCCTGTTCGGTTCCATCCTTAACCTCTTCTCCGGCCTCGGTGGCTGGGTCGAACCGCGCCCGCGCGCGGTAGGTCCGGCACCGTCGATCCTCCCGGCCTAGCGCCGTCGACGGGGCGCGACGCTCCGCGCAAGAGCGTCCCCGATACCCGTTCCGAGGCACGAAGGATAACCACGCATGATCGATACCCTGAGGAACCTGCTCGACCCACTCTTCGACGTCATGGGGGGCACGCTTTCGACCTTCCACGGCTGGGGCATACCCTGGTGGCTTTGCATAATCATGCTCACGGTCGTGGTGCGCGCCCTCCTCTTCCCGTTGACCTTCAGGCAGGTCAAGAGCATGCGCGCGATGCAGGAGCTCAAGCCGGACTTGGACGCGATCCGGACCAGGTACAAAGACGACAGCCGCAAGCAACAGGCAGAGATGATGAAGCTCTACCAGGAGCGAAAGGTCAACCCCCTCGGGGGATGCCTGCCGATCGCGGTGCAGGTCCCGATCTTCCTGGTGCTCTACTACACGATCCGGCAGTTCGACACGCTGGAGAGCTTCGTGAACGGCGGATTGTATTGGTTCAAAGACCTGACCGTCGCGGACCCCTACTTCATTCTCCCCGTCGCCTACGTGCTCACCATGATGGCCTCTCAGGAGCTCACCATCAGGCGAACCGCCCCGCAGCAGAAACAGCTCATGCGCGTCTTGCCCATCGCCTTCGGCTTCTTCCTGATGCGCTTCCCGGCGGCGCTGTTCGTCTACTGGATCTCTTCCAACCTGATCACCTTCGCCCAGAACTATGCCGTCTACTACGTCTTCCCGGCCAGACAGGAGCCCGCCGAGAAATCCGAACCTCCGGAACCTACCGAAACCACCGCCCCACCCTCCAACAACCCGAACCGCGAAAAGCGAAAAAGGCGAAAGAAACGCATGAACAAATAGCGATAGTCCGGCACTAGGTTTCAAGCCCTATTCGACGGTCCCCGGTCGCCTTGCAAGCGCTCCGGACGCGACATGTCTTTATCCCGGAAGGTGTCGCCCGCGGCACCCGGCGTCTTGACCCGAGACCTTAGGCTTGAAACCGCGCGTGTAGGTAGGGCGCTCCGCGGAGCACCCTACCTCATGAACTCTAAAGCACGGCCTCCAGGAAGCGGCGGGTGCGGGGGTCTTTGGCGCCGCCGACCATCTCGGAAGGGGGGCCCTCCTCGATCAGGTCTCCCTCGTGCATAAAGGCCATGCGGTTGGCGACCTCGCGGGCGAACCCCATCTCGTGCGTCACGACGACCATCGTCGTGCCCATCTCGAGCGCCAGTGCCTTCATCACGGCGAGCACCTCCCCGATCAGCTCGGGGTCGAGCGCCGAGGTCGGCTCGTCGAAGAGCATGACCTCCGGCTGCATCGTCAGGGCGCGGGCGATGGCGACCCTCTGTTTCTGGCCGCCGGAGAGCTGTATCGGGTGCTGATCCCGCTTTTCGGCGACGCCGACCTTCTCCAGAAAGCTCATCCCGAGTTCCTCGGCCTCCCGGCGTGGCATCTTCTTGACGGTGACCGGCGCCTCGATGACGTTCTCGATCACGCTCAGGTGCGGGAAGAGGTTGAACTCCTGGAACACCATGCCGGTGCAGGCGCGGATCTCACGCATCGTCTTGCGCCTCGCGCGGTTCGTCGGCCCTGCCTCGTAGACGAGGCCGGCGACCTCCACGATACCGCCCGTCGGCTGCTCCAGGATGTTGATGCACCGCAGCAGGGTGCTCTTGCCCGAGCCCGAGCGGCCGAAGATCACCACGCACTCCCCCGGCGCGACGTCGAGATCCACGCCCTTCAGGACCTCGTGGTCCCCGAACGACTTGCAAACCTCGCGCAGCTTGACGACCTGGGTGCTGTCCGAGCTAGTGTCCATGCGGTCCACCGTCCCTCACGTAGCCCCTCTCGAGCCTCTTCTCGAGGCGTGCCTGGAAGTAGGAGAAGATGCTCGTGAGGATCCAGTAGATGATTGCCGCCACCACCAGCATCTCCAGGTTCTGGAAGTATTGACGCCCGATCTTCGAGGCCCTGAAGAACAGCTCCTGGGTGCCCACGATGCCGACCAGCGCGGAGTCTTTGATCATGGCGATGAAATCGTTGCCGGTCGGCGGGATGATCACCCTCACGGCCTGCGGGAGCACTACGCGGCGCATCGTCTGCGTCCGCGTCATGCCGAGCGCCTGCGCCGCCTCGACCTGCCCGTGCCCGACGGACTGGATGCCGGCGCGGAAGATCTCCGCCATGTACGCCCCGTAGTTGATCCCCAGCGCCAGGACCCCCGACGTGACTATTCCCAGGATAAAGACGTTCTGCAGCGGGCCCGGCGCGTACTGGGCGAGCTGCGGGAGGCCAAGGTAGATAAAGAAGATCTGGACGATAAGCGGCGTGCCGCGGATAAAGGAGACGTAGAAGCCGCTCAGCGCCGTTGAACACCGGGTTCCCCGAGAGCCGCCCCAGCGCCCCGAGCAGCGCGAGCGGGACGGCCAGCGCTATGCCGAGGACGCAGATCAGGATGGTCAGCGGCACGCCGGCGAGGAGGAAGGGCAGCCACTGGATCATGAACGCCGTGTTGAACTGGAACGCCGCGAAGAGCACGGCGAGCACGACGAAGATGAGCGCCCAGACCAGGGCCAGCTTGGCGCGGAAGGAGACGCGGGCGGACCGCGCCTCCAGCGCGTCCCTTATGTTGTTCAGCGTAGAGATGGTCGCCTCAGGAGATCAGCCGCCCTGCTTCACCGTCAGATCCGTGCCGTCGTACCACTTCTTCGAGAGCTCGGTGAGCGTCCCGTCCTCGTGCATCTCCTCCACGATCCTGCTCACCTCGTCGACCAGCGGCTGCGGGTCGGCGGGGGCCTCCTTGTCGAAAGCGACGGCGAGCGGCTCGTAGTAGAGCGGGTCGCCGACGATCTTTATCGGGGTGCCGGAGTCTTGACCGCCTCCTGGAGGGTGGTCAAGCGAGGAACATCGCCGCGTCCAGCCTGACGCCGTCACCGATGCGCCAGGTCCTGGATGGCCGAAGAGTCGGTGTCGTAGGTCTGTATCTGCGGGTCGTCCACGACGAACTCGTAGTCCCCGGGGATGTTGAGCGTGCCGTCGAGGTAGTACTCGTAGGTGCACGCGGCTGCACACCCCGATCCTCTTGCCGTCGAGGTCGGTCTCGAGGTTGGTGATGTCGGTGTTGCTCTCGTGCACCGCCACGGCGGCCGGCGTGTAGTAGTAGGGCGGCGAGAAGTAGAGCACGTCGGACCGCTCAGGGGTGATGGTCATCGAGCCAACGCTGATGTCCCAACGCCCGGTCCAGCTACCCGCGGTGAGAACGTCCCAGGAGGGGGTCATCCACTGCACCTCGACGCCCATCCGCTTCGCGATCTCCTCGGTCACGTCGATGTCGAAGCCCTCGTACTCGCCCTGGTCGTTCAGGAAGGACTGCGGCGGGTAGGCCGGATCCGTCGAGGCCCTGATCGTGCCCCGGTCCTCGATCTCCTGCAGCAGGTTTCCGCCTTCGGAGCCCTCGCCCGAGCCGCCGCCAGCGGAGCCACCCCCGCAACCGAATAGCGCCAGCGAGAGTACGCCAGCGAAGAGGATCAGCGACGCCAGACTCCTTGCGTTTCTCTTGCGTTCCATGCATCCCTTTCCTGTCATCTCGGCGCTTCGGCCGAAACCTACTCTCACGACGAGCACTATAGCGCTTTAGCGGCGCGAGTACGAATTGATCCTCTCCCGCAGCCGTTTCTTTCGCTCGGCGTTCTTGTGATCCGAGACTACGACCTTCGAAGCGTTTAGACCCGGTATGCCCATGACGCCGCCGCCCGGGTGGGTGCCGGAGCCGCAGAGGTAGAGGCCCGCGACGGGCGTCTTGTAGCCGGCGAGCTCTGGCGTAGGCCTGAACGAGAACAGCTGGTCCAGCGACATCTCGCCCTGGAAGATGTTCCCCCCGATGAGCCCGAAGCGCTGCTCGAGGTCGTAAGGCGTGAGGACCTGGCGTTCGATCACCGAGTCCTTGAAGTTCGGGGCGTACTCGTTGAGGGTGTCGGCGACCCGGTCCCCGAGCGCCTCGCGCGCGCCGTCGTCCCAGCTTCCTTCCCTCGGCTCGTAAGGCGCGTACTGCACGAAGCAGGTCATTATGTGCTTGCCCTCGGGCGCGATGGTCGGGTCCTTGGTCGTCGGGATCACCGCGTCTATCATCGGGCCCTGCGAGAAGCGCCCGTACTTGGCGTCGTCCCAGGCCTTCTCGAGGTACTCGAGGGTGGGGCTGATCATGATCTCCGGGTGCTGCGGTCCCAGCTCCTTGCCTGGCATGGCCGTGAGATCCGGCAGCTCCGAGAGCGCGAAGTTGACCTTGGCCGAAGGGCTCCGGTTCCTGAAGCCCTCGAGCTCCTCCACTATCTCCCCGGACAGGTGCTCCCCACCGACGAGCGAGAGCAACGTCGTCTCGGGATGAGCACCCGAGACGACGACGCCGGCCTCGAAGGTGGTGCCGTCGGCCAGGGTGACGCCCGTTGCCCTGCCTTCCCTGATGTCTATCGCGGCCACCTCCGAGTCCGTGCGGATCTCGGCCCCCGCGGCGCGCGCCGAGGCGGCGATGGCCTCGGAGATGCCGCCCATCCCGCCTCGAACGAAGCCCCAGCCGCCGGTCACGCCGTCGGTCTCGCCCATCCTGTGGTGCAAGAGCACGTAGGCGGAGCCCGGGCTCATCGGCCCCCCCCACATCCCGATAACCCCGCCTGGCGCGAGCGCCCCTTTTACCCGCTCGTCCACGAAGAACCGGTCCAGGAAGTCCGCGCAGCTCATGGTCATCAGGTCAACAAGCCGCGAGATGCTCCGCCTGCTCCCGAACGCGTAGCGCCCGAGGGAGAGCGTCTCGACCACGTCGCCGAGCGACCGGATGCCGGGGTCGGGTGGCTTGCGGTACAGGAGCGGCCGCACCAGGTCGGCCAGCTCGCCGAGGTGGCGATTGTAATCCAGGTACGCCTTGCCGTCCGCGGGGTTGAGGCGCCCGATCTCCTCCGCGGCCCGCGCCGGATCGTCCCAGAGCAGGAAGCCGGATCCGTCCGGGAAAGGCGCGAAGTAGGCCGGGTCCAGCGGGTAGACGTGGTAGCCGAACCTCGGCAGATCCAGGTCCCGCACGACCTTGGGCGAGAACAGGCTCACCACGTAGGAGGCCGTCGAGACCTTGAAGCCGGGCCACACCTCTTCCGTCACCGCCGCCCCGCCGACCAGGTGGCGCCGCTCGAGCACTACCGTCTTCAACCCGGCCTTCGCCAGGTACGCCGCGCACACCAGCCCGTTGTGACCACCGCCGACCACCACGGCGTCGTACCGCAAGCCGTCAGACATCGTTCCACCCCGATTCTGCTTCCTGTACAATTGCGGCATTCTAGCAGCAAAGACAGTCCGCCCGGAGGGAGGAGGATCTTCAGATGACACCCATAGACCGCGCGACCCTCGCGTCCTCTATCGCCCCCTTCGGCCGCAGCAGCACGCTCCCCGCCGAGGCGTACACAGGCGAGGCCGTTCTCGGGTGGGAGCTGGAGCACTTCTTCGACGACGGCTGGGTCTGCGCGGGCCGCTCAGAAGATCTGGGCGATGCCGGCGACCGGCGCGTCGTGGGGTGGCACGGCTGGGCGTTCGTCAACGTCGGCGGCGGCGCGCCCGCGTTCGAGGAACACGTGGGCAACCTGGACCAGTTGATCCGGAACTACGGCTGCGAGGATCTCGTCGTCGCGGCCCGCCACGACTACGAGATAGCGGCCAACTGGAAGATCCTGGCCGAGAACTACCACGAGTGCTACCACTGCTCCTCCATCCACCCCGAGCTCTGCCAGGTCAGCCCGCCGACCAGCGGCGGCGACAACCTGGAGCCCGAGGGAGCCTGGATCGGGGGCCCCATGACCCTCTACGAAGGCGTCGAGACGATGTCGCTAGACGGCAGGAGCCACGCCCCCAATCTGCCGAACTTGGCAGAGGGGGAGGACCGAACGGTCCACTACTTCCAGCTCTTCCCGAACCTCCTCATAAGCCCCCACCCCGACTACGTGCTGACCCACCGCCTCGTGCCCGTCGCTCCTAACCTCACGCACGTCGAGTGCGAGTGGCTCTTCAGCCGCGAGGCCGTAGAGACCGAAGGCTTCGACCCCTCCTACGCCACGGAGTTCTGGGACATCACCAACCGCCAGGACTGGCACGCCTGCGAGTCCGTCCAGCGGGGCGTCGCCTCGCGCGGCTACAGGCGGGGTCCCCTCTCCCCGCGCGAGGACGCCGTCTACCAGCTCATCACCATGGTCGCGAAGGGCTATCTCGAAGGCGGGGTCTCGCGCCCCGCGAGCCGCGCCGTCGAGCCGGTCGGGTAGGCAGGCGCTTCGCCAAAGGCACACGAAAGCCCACGGCGCGCGCCGTGGGCTTTCGTGATACCTGAAACCCGACGTAGTAGGGGCGCTTCGCGAATCGCCCCTACGGTACCGACAGGTCGGCCTTACACCATCAACAGCACGGGGTTCTCGAGGGTCTTCTTGACCTCCGCCATGTACACGGCCCCGTCGCGGCCGTTGGCGATGCGGTGGTCGGCCGAGAGGGTCAGCTTCATGAAAGAGCCTGGGACGATCTCGCCGTCCTCGTCGTAGCTCGGGCGCCTGTCGATCGAGCTAACCGCGACTATAGCCGCCTGGGGTGGGTTGATGATGGCGGTGAAGCTCTCGATGCCGAACATGCCCATGTTGGATACGGTGATGGTCCCGCCCTGGTACTCCTCGGGCTTGAGGCCGCCCTCGCGCGCCCTGGTCGCCAGGTCCTTGGACTCGCGCGAGATCTGGGCGAGCCCCTTGCTGGCTATGTCCCTTATGACGGGGGTGATGAGGCCCTGGTCGAGGGCCACGGCCATCGCCATGTCCACCTTCTCGTGCAACTCGACGCCCTTCGTGGTGTAGAGGGCGTTGAGGTTCGGGTTGTTCCTCAGGGCCACGGCGCACGCCTTCATCACGAAGTCGTTCACGGAGAGCTTGAGACCCTCATCCTCGAGCTGGGCGTTCAGCTGCTTCCTGAGCCCCATCGCGGCGTCCATCTTCACCTCGACGGTCGCGTAGAAGTGTGGGACGTGCTGCTTGGACTCGGTCATCCGCTCGCCGATGACCTGCATCATGCGCGTGGGCTCGACGAGCTGGGTGCCGGGCTCCTCGGTCGGCTCGGGTAGACGCGCGGGCTGGAAGCCCTGCATCTCTGCCTGCTGGGGCTGCGGCTCCTCCGCCGCCTCGACGTCGGCCTGACCGTCCGTCTTCTGGGCGTCGCCGCTCTCCATCGCAGCCCTCACGTCGCGCTCGACGATGCGGCCCGCCGGTCCGGAGCCTTCGATCTTGGCCAGGTCGAGGTCGTTCTCGTCCGCCAGACGCCTCACTATCGGTGAGGCGCGGAAGTGGCCGTCCGCCTGGGCTTGCTCGTCGGGCGCTTCCTCTTCCTCCTCGGGGGCCTCTTCCTCGGTCTCGGTCGCCGTCTGCGCCTGCGCCTCGCCGTCGCCGCCTTCCTCGGCTTCCTCCTCGGCCCCGCCGCCGGATCGCTCGGGCACCTCCTCGCCCTCGCCGGCTATAAAGGCGATAGCCTCTCCGACCGGGATGTCCTGGCCCTCGTCGGCAATAAGCTGGGCGAGCGTGCCGGCGTCCTCGGCTTCCAGCTCGAGCGTGACCTTGTCCGTCTCGATCTCGGCTATCGCGTCGCCCTCGGAAACGTCGTCACCCTCGCTCTTGAGCCATTTGACGAGGGTGCCCTCCTCCATCGCGTCGCCCATCTTGGGCATGATCACATCAGGCAACTTACTTCTCCTCTATGTAGAGCACCCTGCGTGCCGCGTTCGCCACCTGCTTGTCGCTCGGGAATGCCGCCAGCTCCAGGTTCCTCGCGTAGGGAGCCGGGACCTCGGCCCCGCTCACCCGCTCCACCGGAGCGTCCAAATAATCGAAGGCCCGATCCTGGATGATCGCCGCGACCTCGCTCGCGACCCCGAACCACCGCCACTGTTCCTGCACCGCCACAGCCCGATGCGTCTTCTCCACGGACTCGACGATGGCGTCCTCGTCGAAGGGCCTGATCGACCTGAGGTCTATGACCTCGGCGCTGACCCCGTCTTCCTCTTCTAGCGTGTCCGCGACCCGCAGGCACAGGTTCACCTGACGCCCGTAGGCGACGAGGGTTACGTCCGAGCCCTCGCGGGCTATCCTTGCCTTGCCGAAGGGGATGGCGTTGTCGCCGTCTTCCACCTCGCCCTTGGTACCGTATAGCGCCCCGGCCTCCAGGAAGATCACGCAGTTGTCGTCGCGGATTGCGGTCAGCATTAGACCCTTGACGTCGTTTGGGGTGACGGGAGAGACCACCTTGAGCCCCGGGAAGTGACCGTAGAGGTTCTCGAGGCTGTGGGTGTGCTGGGCGCTGAGCTGGACACCGCCGCCGTTCGGTCCTCTTATGACCATCGGCACCTTTACCTGCCCGCCGGAGAAATAGCGCACCTTGGCGGCGCTCTGGATGATCTGGTCCGTAGCCAGGAACGAGAAGTTCCAGGTCATCATCTCGACGACGGGCCGCATGCCCTGCATAGCCATCCCGACGGCCGCCCCGGTGAACCCGAGCTCGGAGATGGGGGTGTCGATGATCCGCCTTGGGCCGTACTCGTCGATTAGCCCGTCCGTGATCAGGTGGGTGCCGCCGTACACTCCGATGTCCTCACCCATGAGGACGACGTTCTCGTCGCGGTCGAGCTCGTGGACCATGCCCTCGCGCAGCGCCTCGCGGTAGGTCTTCGTCTCGGCCATTACTTCTCCCCCAGGTACTCGTCTTCGCCGGCGTAGACGTCGGTGTAGAGCTCCTCGATGGGGGGTTCTTCGCTCTCGTCGGCGAACTTGACGGCCTCGCTTATCGTCTCTTTGGCCTCGCCCTTTATCTCTTCGAGCTTGTCCTCGTCCACGGCGTCGTCGTCGAGGAGCTTCTTCTCTAGAAGCCCGATGGGGTCGCGCTGGCGCCACTCCTGCACCTCTTCCTTGGTGCGGTACTTCTCGAAGAAGTCGGCGGCGCCGTGCGGGGCCGTCCTGTAGGTCATTGCCTCGACGGCGTAGGGTTTGCCGGTCTCCCTTATCTGCTCGACCGTCCTCTCTGCGACCTCGATGACGGCCTCGAGGTCCATCCCGTCCACCTCTTCGTGCTCTATGCCGTAGGCGTCGAACTTGGCGTCCAGGTTCGTCATCGCCGTGGTGCGCTCGACGCTCGTGCCCATCCCGTACTGGTTGTTCTCCACGATAAACAGGCAGGGGCACATCCCGTCCTTGCCCCACAGACCGGCCAGGTTGGTCGCCTCGTGGAACGCGCCGGTGGACATGGCGCCGTCTCCCAGGTAGAGCTGGGTGACGTTGTCCGTCTCCGCGTACCTCTGAGCGTAGGCGAGGCCGACGCCGATGGGGATGTGGCCGCCGACGATCCCGTAGCCGCCCATGAGCCCGCGCTCGACGTCGAAGAGGTGCATGGAGCCACCCTTGCCCTTGACGATGCCCGTGCCCTTGCCGTAGAGCTCGGCCATCACGTTCTTGGGATCCGAGCCCAAAAGGAGCGCGTGGGCGTGGTCCCTGTAAGCGGTGATGACCTTGTCGCCCTCTTTGAAGGCCTCCAGGAAGCCGGTGGCCACCGCCTCCTGCCCGATGTAGACGTGGAGGTAGCCCCCGATCTTGCCTTGCCTGAAGCCCCTCTGCGTCGCCTCCTCGAACGCCCGGATCAGCACCATCTCGCGGTAGAGGTCCACGAGACGATCCGTGCCCGTGGCTACCGCGCCCTCGTTACGGGCCTGCGTCTCCCCGTTTTCCGGGTGCCCGTTTTCTGCCGACATAGACGGCCCCTTCCCACCTCGCGGTACAACCCTGCGAACGACGAACAGAATAGCACTCCTCGCCGCCTCGTACGCATATTTTATTGCCGCTTTGGCCCAGATGTATGCACGGTTCTCAGACCCTGTGTCCAACTTGCTCCTCCAGCCACCCGCGCAGCCGCCGGAAGGCCCTCGTCCTGTGGGAGTCCCTGTGCTTGTCTTCGCCCATCTCCGCGTAGGTGAGATCGCTCCCCCGCGGCACGAAGATCGGGTCCCACCCGAAACCCGCTTCCCCCCTCGGCTCCAGCGAGATCTCGCCCCCCACCACGCCGTCGAACACCCGCACGCTCCCGTCCGCCCCGGCGACCGCCACTACGCAGACGGCCCTGGCACCCCGTCGCGTGTCTGCGAGCATGCGGAGGATGCCCTCGTTGCCGACGCTCGCCAGGAACCACTTGGTGAGCGCCCCCGGCAGCCCGTTCCAGGCCTCGACCACTAGCCCGGAGTCCTCGACGATGACGAGGCAAGGCGGCGACCCGAGCGCCTTCCTGGCGGCGCTGGCCTTGCGCCTGGCGACCTCGGCGAACTGCAGGGACTGGACCTCGGGTACCTCGTCGTCTCCCAGATCGGCCATCTCGAGCTCCACCCCGAGAACGCGCTGGGCCTCGCGGCGCTTGTTCTCGTTGGTGGTAACGAAGACGGCCCTCATGGCGCGCAAGTCTACAACCCTTGTGTTCTTTATGATACAGTCGCCGCCATGCAAGAGGTCCGGGTGGAGAGCCTCGACGGGCTGGAGATGCGGGGGAGAGAGCTCAGGCTCTCGGCCAACGCTGGTCGGCTGCGCATCGTGTTCCCGAGGGAGATCTGGGAACACCTCCGCTCCAGCGCCCCCGACGTGGAAGAGCCCAACGCCGACGAGCTCGAGGAGCTGCGCGCCATAGAACGCGGTCTCGAATCCCACGCCAGAAGGCACGACTTCGAGGCCGTCCTGACGGGGATCGGCACGGGCGAGCCTGGCCTCGACTACGGCCTCGTGCTGAGGCCCGCGGGGCTACTCGCCGTGACCACCGGCTACCTCTTCGCGCCCGTGGTCGGGGTCGGCCTGATGGAACGGGTCGGGGCGGTACTCGTCGCGGACACGATAGTGGAGCAGGCGTACGTGATCGGGGCCGTGGCGAGCGAGGAGGCCCTGGCCGCCGGGGACGAGAACCTCAAGGCCCTCCGCGTGCGCGGGCGCCGCTGCAGCACCAGCCGCTTCGAGATGGCGCCGGAGCTCTGGCAGGTCCTCTCGGAGGACCTTGGCTGGGAGAACGTCGAGACCTTCGTGAACGATGGGGGTGTGTAGTTGCCGCTCGTAGACCTCGACCGGTTCGATTTCCTGTACTCCGAGCGGGTCAAGGGCATGAAGACGGCCGTCACCCGCGACCTCATGGCCACCCTCTCGCGGCCAGGCATCATCTCGCTCGCCGGCGGCTTCCCGGACACGCGGGCCTTCGGGGAGGAGGCCTTCCGCGAGATCGCCGAGAGCATCGCGGGCGAGACCGCCCAGGCCCTGCAGTACGGGCCGACCTCGGGCCTCGAACCCGTAAAGGACGTCATAGTCGAGGTGATGGCCGCGGAGGGCACGAGGGCCAGGCAGGAGGACGTCTTCGTAACCACCGGCGCCCAGCAGGGCCTCGACCTCATCGCCAAGGTCTTCCTGGACGACGGTGACGCGATACTTTGCGAGGGCCCGACCTACGCCGGGGCCCTGAACGCCTTCGCGGCCTACAGGCCGCGCATAGCCCACGTCCCGATGGACCGGGCCGGCATGATCCCGGTGGCGGCCCGCGAGACGCTGCACAAGGCCCGCAAGCAGGGTCTGCACGTCAAGTTCATCTACACCGTCCCGAACTTCCAGAACCCAGCCGGGGTCACCCTTGTGACAGAGCGCAGGCAGGAGCTTCTTGAGATCGCGCGCGAGTTCGATCTCGTCGTCGTCGAGGACAACCCCTACGGGATGCTGCGCTTCGAGGGCGAGCCGCTCCCGACGCTGGCGGCGCTGGAGCAAGAACAAGAGGGGGTCGTGGACCGGGTGGTATACCTCGGGACGTTCTCCAAGATATTCGCCCCGGGCGTCAGGCTCGGGTGGGTCCACGCCCAGCCGGGGATACTGCACAAGATCAACATCGGCAAGCAGGGGGCCGACCTCTGCTCCTCCAACCTCACTCAGATGATGATCTACTCCTACTTCCAGAACGCAGACTGGCGCGCCTACGTGCGGCGCCTGAGCGGGATGTACAAGGAGCGCCGGGACGCGATGCTAGACGCCCTCGCCGAGTTCATGCCCAAGGAGGTCCACTGGACCCACCCCGAGGGGGGCCTCTTCGTGTGGGCCACCCTGCCCTCCTACCTCGACGCAACCGCGATGCTGCCGAGGGCCATAGCGCGCAACGTCGCCTACGTGCCTGGCGAAGGCTTCTACGCCGGTGGGGCGGGAAAGAACCACATGCGGCTCAACTTCTCCTTCGTGGAGCCGGAGCGGATCCGCCGCGGCATCGAGCTGCTCTCGGAAGTCGTGCGCGAGCGCATGGAGCTCCGATCTGACCTGGAGCGCGGCTCCCAGCGCGGCGCACGTCAAGGCACGCGACAGGGCTCCCGCCCGACGAGCTTCGCCGCCGGCTCGGACGGATGAGTCCGGCGTGACGCGCCTGGTCGTCCTGCGCGGCGGGACCTCGATGGAGCGGGACATCTCCTTCGTGACGGGCAACAGGGTCCAGCACGCCCTGGAGCGCCTCGGCCACGAGGTTCACCCGCTGGACATCGAGGACGCGACGACGGGGGCCCTGATGGAGATCGCGCCTGAGGCGGCCTTCGTCTGCTTGCACGGCCCCGGCGGCGAGGACGGCACCGTTCAGGCGCTCCTGGAGACGCTCGGCATACCGTACACGGGCAGCGGGCCGCTCTCGAGCATCCGTTGCATGGACAAGGACTACGCCAAGCGCGCCGCGCGCGCCGCCGGCGTACCGACCCCGCCGTTCAGGACCTTTTTCCGGCGGGCGATGAACGAGATGGGCGCCGCCGCCGCCCTGGAAACCGCCGGAGACACCCTAGGCTACCCGCTTGCCGTCAAGCCCGCGCGGGAGGGGTCGAGCTTCGGGCTCTCGCGGGTCGAGGAACCGGAGGGGCTGCTGGACGCCGTCTACGAGGCCTTCGGCTACGACGCCAAGATCCTGCTCGAGCGGTGGGTGGAAGGGGCCGAGGTCTCCGTCCCCGTCCTGGAGCCAGCCGGCGAGGAGCCTAGGGCCCTCGGGCTGGTCGAGATCAGGCCGCGCGAGGGCGACTACAACTTCGAGGCCAAGTACACCCCGGGCGCGACCGACTTCGCCATCCCGGCCGAGATCCCACCAGAATCGGCGGCTAACCTGGAGGAGACGGCCCTCGCGGCCTACCGCGCCCTCGGCTGCTCCGGCTACGCGAGGGTGGACACGATCTTCGCCGATGACACCCCCTGGGTCATAGACGTGAAGACCATCCCCGGCTTTACCGAAACCTCGACCTTCCCGCTCGCGGCCGAGTCCGCAGGCATCTCTTTCGAGACGGTGGTCGAAACCATTCTGGAGGCGGCGCTACGCACGGAGGCCACCTCCAAGTTGTAGATCCGGCGTCCACGTCGGGAGCCCTCTGCTAGGTTTTCTGCGATCCGGATTCTCTTGGCTCAGGCGAGAACCGTTTGCTGAGCCCATCACCGCCACCTGGTCGACTCCCCCCGCATCGGCAAACCGCTTAACTTATCCGGCACCATCCGAGTGGCCCCGCAAGGCGACCGGGTAGAATCTTGGCAAGATAGGAGAGGACATGCGTAAACCGCTGGCCGCCGCGGGCAGTGCCGCGTTCTTCGTGCTCGCGCCAGGCACCGTCGCCGGCCTCGTTCCCTGGTGGATAACGCGTTGGGAGGTGCGCGAACCCCTGCCGTACTGGGGGCTCGTGCGGGTCGTGGGCTTCGCCCTGATTCTCGCGGGCGTGGTCTTCCTGGTCCACGCTTTCGCGCGGTTCGTCGTGGAGGGGCTCGGAACCCCCGCGCCCGTCGCGCCCACGGAGCGTCTGGTCGTCGGCGGCCTCTACCGCCACGTCCGTAACCCGATGTACGTGGCTGTGCTCGCGATCATCGTCGGCCAGTCCCTGGCCCTCGGCCGGCCGATATTGCTGGCGTACGCCGCGATCGTCTGGGTCGCCGTCGCCTCGTTCGTCCGCTTCTACGAGGAACCGACGCTGAGCCACCGTTTCGGAGCGCAGTACGAAGAGTACAGGCGCGCCGTGCCGGCGTGGTGGCCCCGCCTGCGACCGTGGAGATCCGGCGAGCGTGACGGGGCAGGCACACCATAACCCGCCCGCAGGCCTGGAGGAAGAAAGCGGGTGGACCTGGGAGGTTAGATCAGGCCTCGCTCGAAGGCCCGCTTGACGGCGGCCGCCCGGGAACCGACCCGGAGCTTCCTGTAGATGGTCCTGAGGTGCGCATTGACCGTGCGGGGACTGACGCGAAGCCGCTCGGCTATCCGGGAATCGGTTAGTCCTTCGGCCACGAGCCTCAGGACCTCCAGCTCGCGGGCGCTGAGGATGCTCCGCTCTTCCGATGTCTGGTCAGGCGGTTCGGTATACGTCTGCCGCGCATCCTCGAGTGCCCCTTCGAGCGTCAGGGCTCGCCCTTCCTCCCAGGCTTCCCCGAACCCGGTGGCGCCAAGCGCCGCGCGGGCGGCGGCGACGCCCTGCTCGTGCTCGTCATGGTCGGCCAGCGACAACGTGGCGCCCAGGTCGTCGCGTGTCGCTTCCGCGGCCCCGAACAGGCGCGCGGCGGTGGCGTAGTGGTCGCGCGCCCGCGCGACGATCGCCAGCCTCTCCAGGCATTCGGCGGCGCGGTGGTCGTCCCCCAATTCACGGAACAAGAGTAGGCTATCCGAGAAGAGGGCGGTCGCGTCGGCTTCGTTCTCCTGGCGCATCCGAAGCCTGGCGAGCTGGTAGAGCCAGCTCGCGACGCCCCACCTGTCCCCCACCTCGCGGCCCGTCGCGAGGGCCTCCTGGAGCAACGCCTCTGACCTTTCGAGGTGACCCTGGTCGCGCGCCACGCCGCCGAGGAAACCGAGGGCCCTGCCCTTCGCCCAACGGTCGCCGTGTTCGCGGAACTTGATGAGAACCTCTTCGAGCAGGGCCGCCGCCCGGTCGTTCTCGCCCCGGTACTGGGCCACGAGCCCCATCCAGTACAGGGCGGCGCCGGTGGCCCACCCGTCCCCCGTCCGCCGGGCTACGGAGAGGCTCTGCTCGAGCAGAACGGTCGCCCGCGGCATGTCGCCACGATCTCGGGCCACCGCGCCCAGGCGATGGAGCACCACCGACTCTCCCCACTCTTCTCCCAACGCCCGGTAAAGCCCCAGGCTCTCTTCGAGCAGGCGTTCCGCCCGGCCGTACTCGCCCTGGTGGCGGTCTAGCCAACCCGCCCCGTGCAGCGCCTTCGCCCGCCCGAGGGTCGAGCCCCCGTCTGTTGTCGCCAGAGCCCGCTCTAGCCAGATTCGACCCTCCCCGAAGTAGCCGTGCAACCACCAGAACCACCACAACGCCCCCGCAAGACGCAGCATCATCTCGGCGTTGTCCGGCGCGATCTCGCACCAGGCCAACGCAGACCTCAGGTTGTCGTGCTCGTCCTCCAGCCGCTCCAGCCACGCGAGCTGCTCCTCGCCGCGAAGCTCGGGCTCCGCGGTCTCGGCCAGGAACAGGTAGAAGCTAGCGTGGCGCCCACGAACTACGGCCTCCTCGCCAGCCTCCCCTAGCATCTCCCACCCGTACCTCCGGACGGTCTCAAGGAGCCGGTAGCGTAGGGACGTCGCTTGCGCCTTTCCTACTGCCCCCGACACAACCAGCGACTTGTCCACCAGGCGCGAGAGAAGTTCGAGTACAGCGTCGGGTTCGATACCCTCTCCCGCGCAGATCCGTTCGGTGGCCTCCAGGGTGAAGCCACCCGAGAAGACCGAGAGCCTCCGAAACAGTACCTTCTCCCCGCGCGAGAGTAGATCGTGGCTCCAGTCGATGGTCGCCCTCAGGGTCCTCTGCCTGGGCTCCACCATCCGGCCGGACGACGTGAGCAGCCCGAACCGATCGTCGAGCCTCTCCAGGATCTGGCGCACCGACAACACCTTCACCCTCGCCGCCGCGAGCTCGAGCGCCAGGGGCATGCCGTCCAGCCTCTGGCAGAGCTTCGAGACGTCGCCGACGTTCTGGTCGGAGAGCGCGAACCCGGGAGCCACCGAACCCGCCCGCTCGACAAAGAGCCTCGCGGCGTCGTGCCGGAGGAGATCCCCGCGAGACGGCCTCGCCTTGTCGTCGGGCAGCGAGAGCGAGGGTACCTGCCACACCACCTCTCCCCCCACGCCCAGGGACTCCCGGCTCGTGGCCAGGATCTTCAACCCGGGGCAGGCGCGGAGCAGCGTGTAGGCGAGGCGCGCGCAGGCGCCGAGGAGGTGCTCGCAGTTGTCCAGCACGAGCAGGACCTTCCCGTCCCCGATGTGCTCGGCGAGAGTCTCGACAGGCGATCGCCCCGACGCCTCGCGCACGCCGAGGATTCGGGCCGCCTTCCGAGGGACTAGCGTCTCGTCCGAAAGCGACGCCAACTCGACCCAGAACGCGCCGTCTTCGTACCCCACCGCCGCGGACGCCGTTCGCAGCGCAAGCCGGGTCTTCCCCGAACCACCGGTCCCCGTGAGGGTCAGGAGGCGAGCCTCCCCGAGCAACCGCCCGACTTCGGATAGCTCCCGCCCGCGGCCCACGAAGCTACTGAGCTCGCCCGGCAAGTTACCCGGGATCCCGGAAGGCAGCCGCCCGCCGCCCGGAGCTCCGGGCGGCGAAGCGTCCCTGGTCGTGTCCGTGCGTCCCGTCATCGCGTGCCAGCCGGACTTCGTGGCACCGGCATTATATGCCTCTCGTCGCCCCTTTCTCGAATCTCCTGTCCGCCACACGACGGTTCTCTCCGCGCAGAACAGGCAAGAAAGGGACGTCCCCGAGGGTTACCTTCGGGAGCGTATTTCCCTACGGCGGGCGTTGGGATAGCTTCCCGCCAGAGTCACCAGCTCGGAGGGCCCGGGCCTCAGGTCCTCGATGATGCCTCCAGCCCGAAGCCCGAAGCCTTCTCCGCGAACTCGTCCAGGACGGCGAGCGCCATCTCCGCCTGACGCCGCCTCCGCTCCGGTTTGGAGAGGCGGCGTCCGTTCTCCCGCTTGGGGGCGGCGGGGACGAGCCCCCAGTTGGAGTTTATGGGCTGCAGGGTGCCCCCTTTGGTGGTGATGTAGTGGGCGAGGGCCCCGATCATGGTGCCACGCGGCATGGTTATGGGGTCTTCGCCGGTGGCGAGCCTGGCGGCGTTGGCGCCGGCTATGTGGCCCATCGCGGCGCTCTCGACGTAGCCCTCGACGCCGGTAAGCTGTCCGGCGAAGAACAGGGGGGCTTCGCTGAGCTCGCCCCTGATACGCATCGTCGCCTCGAGCATCCGGTTGGAGGGCAGGTAGGTGTTGCGGTGCATGACGCCCATGCGGGCGAAATCGGCGTTCTCCAGGCCGGGGATGGTGCGGAAGACGCGCCTCTGCTCCCCCCACTTCAGGCGGGTCTGGAAGCCGACGATGTTGAAGAGCCGGCCCTCGGCATCGTCCTGCCTCAGTTGCACGACGGCGAAGGGTTCCTCACCGGTGCGAGGGTCAGGGAGACCGACCGGTTTCATGGGGCCGAAGCGCAGGGTCTCGGGGCCACGGCGGGCTATGGTCTCTACGGGGAGGCAGCCCTCGAAGTACATGTCCTCCTCGAAGTTCTTTATGGGGCTGAGCTCGGCGGCGGCCAACTCCCGGACGAAGCGGTAGTACTGCTCCTCGGTCATCGGGCAATTCAGGTAAGCGGCCTCCCCCTTGCCGTAGCGGGAGGCGAGGTAGACGATGCTCTCCTCCAGCGACTCGCGGTGGATGATGGGGGAAGCCGCGTCGTAGAAGTAGAGCGTCTCGCCCGAGAGGGCCTCGACCTTCTCGGCCAGCGCGTCCGAGGTGAGCGGGCCCGTCGCGACGACGGTCGGGCCCTCGGGGAGCCCGGTTGCCTCCCTACGAACGACCTCTATGTTCGGGTGCGCGTGCACCACCTCGGTCACGGCGCGCGCGAAGTCCTCGCGGGCGACCCCGAGTGCGCCGCCGGCCGGCACGGAGTTCGCGTCGGCGCAGCGCAGGATCACGGACCCGAGCCGCCTGAGCTCCTCTTTCAGCAGCCCCGAGGCGGTCTCCAGGGCAAGGTTGCCGAGCGAGTTCGAGCAAACGAGCTCCGCGAAGTCTTCCGTGTGGTGGGCCGGAGTACGCCTCGCGGGGCGCATCTCCCAGAGCTCGACCGAGCGGCCCGCCTCCGCGGCCTGCCAGGCGGCCTCGCTACCGGCTAGCCCGCCGCCTATGATGGTTACGTCCGGCATGGGATCTCCTCGTGAAGATACGCTGGTGTTGCGAAGAGCAGCTATTCTACGTCATGATCGCCAGACGGTTCGTCGCGGGCCCGGCGTCGGACTGCGCGGTTGGATCCGCTTACGTCACGCTCCTGGTCACGAACAGGCCATCCTTCGGCGGGAGGACCAACTGCCCCCCGAGCAGGCTGCCGTTGTTGGTCGCGGGATCCTGGGTGGCGGAGCCCCGGATGCGCCGCAACGACGCACCCGGGAACAGTGCATTCAACCCGAAGGTGCAGGAGCGCGTTGAGGGGTTGGCGAAGACGATGCCGCCCTCGTACTCCCTGTAGCGCCCGTCGGTAGCCGAGTGGGCCGTCATCCTCTCTAGATACACGGGCCTTGCGCCCTCAACCTCGAAGGATAGGTCGACCGTCCCCGGTCCGACGTTCTGGAAGTAGAACGAGGCCTCGAAGGGGTCTGTCCCGGCCCACGTAAACTCCCAGTTCTGAGGTGCCACGGCCGCTCCTGGGGTCGCGGCGCCCAGGTCCACGCGGCGCGGGACGGAGGCGGGAAAGCTCCCGAGTGGCTCTGCCCTGAGGCGCAAGGAGACGAAGAGGTCCGCGCCCGGCACCTCCACGCCGGGCAACGCGAACGACATCCCCGCGCCGGAGCCGGTAAGCGCGACCGCCATCGTGGGCCCGGCGGCCTGCCTGGAGAAGGCGATCCCATCGCCCTCGAAGCGCCCGACGAAGGCACCGGACCAGCTCTGCCCTTCCCCCCCGAAGAGATCGGGGGCAGCGGCGGCCAGATGGACGGCCGGCCTGAGGGGCTGGCCGAGCCAGTGCCGCTCCTGTTCCGTGCCCTTGCACAGCTCGTCGCAGATCCGGACGTTCGTACCGGTCTCCGTCCAGGTCACGTCGGGCGGCAGCCACAGCATCACGAAGGTCGTGGCGGTGTCGGTAAACAGGGACGAGGCGAGGGCGAGGCGCATCTTCTCGTAGCTCCTGTCCTCGGTCAGGTTCGGCTCCACGAACGTGTTCCTGGCGATCGCAGGATTCTTCTGCTTGTACCTGAAGTTCACGAAGTTGAGCGAGGGTGAGGCGCTGTTCGCCTTCCAGTAGCCGAACATGTTCTCGCCTTTGGAGAGATGGTCCAGGATGAAATCGTACTTGTCCGGGTAGCCCTCGCTCTCCATGCCGTTCAGGAGCCCGAAGGCCCGCTGCGATTCCGCGGGGACGTGCCCGTCGGCCACCAGCACCTTGTCCGGCAGCCGGAGGCGCAGCTGCTCGAAAAAGGAGAGGACGCCAAGGCTTACGGTGTTCACACCGCCGATCACGCCAGCGTCCGCCCTGCCGTCCGTGTTCGTGTCGATTTGGGCTATCGGGTTGCCGAACCTGATAACCCAGCTGAAGACGTCGAAAACTATGCCGTCGAAGGTCTCGAGCTCCCCACCGGGTCCCAGCTTCCCGCCAAGGTAGGCCGCGAGCATGTCGCCGCAGTTGCGCCCCCGGATGTCCCTCGGGCACTCGGAGGAGAAGTTGTAGCTCCAGAGGGGTACGTTGTTCTCGGGCGTGTCTTCGTAGGCGTACGGTCCGGTGGTCACGTGGGCGGCGAGGTAGGAACCGCGGGCGAAGGTCCTCTGACGCGAGCCGTAAAGGCCTCGCCTGACAGTTATAGTGCTGTCGCGCCTGTTGATCCTCACAAGCCTCACGTGCTCGGCCCTCTCCCAATCCGGCACCCCGCCGGCGCCGACCGGCGCCACCGCGATGTCGTCGGCGACGCTCGTGCTGTGCCTCTTCATCGCAAAGACGGAGGTGTCGACCACGGGCAGCACGGTCTGGGTCCTGGTGGTTACCGGTCCGCTCAGATTCGTTCCCCTGTAGTAGAGGAAGTGGCCCGGAAAGAACCTGCTCAACGCCTCGTCCGTGACCCGACGGCCCGTGCCGTTGTAGTGGAGCAGGACCATCTTCGAGGGGTGATCCGCCTTGAAATCCGTGAACCAGCGCAGGTTGTTCTTGCCGGTGTAATAGTGCGCCTCGTTGAGGACCTTGCCCACGATGCCGTCGAGCGGCATGTACTTCTTCTCGAACTCGTCGTAGGTGAGCTCGCCGGAACGAGCCGTGTCCTCGACGGAACGGCCGTAGAGGGCGTGGGGGTAGCCCCTGGAGAAGACGTCGAGGCTGCCGAGGGAGGGCTGGGCGCGGGCGACCTGGGGCCTGCCGCCAAACCCGGCGGCGAAGAGCCCGGCCCCGGCCAGCAAGAAACCGCGGCGCGTCAGCTCATGGGGCTTGGCGCGCTTGCCCTCCCCACTATGGCCGGGATCCGATGTCGTCCCCTTCATTCGATCCTCACCCGCGCGACACGTTCGGATCTACTGGAGCGCCACGGCCAGGACGCCCATCGCCCTGTCGTAGTGGTCGGCCCAGATGTCCTCCTGGCTACCCTCCGGCGCCTTCCGCCACTCCTCTAGCTTCGAGGGGTCGGCGTCGTGGGAGAGGTGCAGCCTGTGAAGCACATCATGCAGGTGCGGGTGCTTTACCCTCATCTCGTCGAGGGCCGCATGAAGCTCGTGGTCGTCCTCCGGTTGAGTGAGCCTCCGCCGCGCCTCCTCCTTGGCCTGTTGGTCGGGCATGCTCATGCTGTGTTCTCCCTTCCCTTGCCACCACCCGCGGCTCCGCAGGCCGGTCCCCCAGCATGATACACACGTCGCGTCCACCGAGCCGAAAGCTACAAGCAGACCGCGTTCTCGATTGGCCTGCGTGGTGCCCGACGGGCACTGCCTGGTAACCGCCAGCGCCGTCCCACAGGCCATGGCCAGCGCCGCCACAATGTGGATGAGGGTCGCCTCGCTTCATCGCCGAACTTCTCCCCTACTCCCCGCCCCGCGCCAGATCTCTAGGGTCTCTCCACGCTTCTTGCCCCTTACTCGTCCCAGGCCTCGACGTTGACCTGCCTGACGACCTTGCCGTCGCGCACGTCCATGGTCGTCGCGGCGAGCACCCTGGTGCCGTCCTCGTACTCGCAGGCCTCGTTGAACGCCACGCGCTCGCCCCCGATGACCTCGTTCTCGATGCGGTGGGTCATCGCCCTGCCGCACACGTCGCGCAGGAGGTCGGTGATCTCGTCCTTGCCGGAAAGCACCCTGGGCGAGGAGGGGGTGGAGCTTTTGTTGACTATGCGCAACTCGGCGTCGTCGGCGTAGAGGGCGCTGAGCGCGTCGGCGTCGAGCCCCTCGATTGCGCGGCGCATGGCCTCGAAGTCGAAGCCGGTCTTCTGTTCGGTCACTGCGGTGCTCCCTTCTTTCGTGCGGTTTTGGATCTCGCCGTTCGGAACCCCTGTGTGGGTGTCACCTCCTTGAGCAGTCTTCTCGCAACGGAACCAAATCTACCGTCGGGAGGGGCCGTCGAATATAGTAGGAACCTACTGTTTTCGTTGCCCTCCGCCCTCTGCAGGACCCGAAAATCACCCATTTGGGTGATTCGGTTGGCCTCGCACCCGACTATCATGCCCGTAGCATAAGTGGCGAGCGCGGGAGAATCGGCGCATAATTGCGGGCCACCGCGGTTAGGAGGGACGGTCATGACCCTTGCCAGCACACCAGACACCCGGACCTTTTCGGAGATCGAACGCCTTTGCCGAACGGAGTCGGGCCCCGAGCTGTTCGCACCGCGGGTGGCGGAGAGGCTGAGGAGGGCGGTGCCCTTCGACGGGTACGCCGTGGTCACGCTCGACCCCTTGAGCGGTCTGGCGACGGATTTCCACTTCAGCGACGAGATGGGCTCCGAGGACGACGCCAGGTTCTTTCTGGAGCACATCTACTTTGAGGACGATGTTCTCGACTACGGTTGGATGGCGCGCAACCGCATTGCGGCGATGACGCTCTCTGAGGCCACGGGCGGAAAGCTCGAGCGCGCCCTACGTTACCGCGAATACAACGCCCCGAAGGGCTTCGGCCCTGGGGTACGCGCCGTACT
The DNA here is from genome assembly GCA_963800975.1 of uncultured Rubrobacteraceae bacterium. Taxonomy (GTDB): domain Bacteria; phylum Actinomycetota; class Rubrobacteria; order Rubrobacterales; family Rubrobacteraceae; genus JALYGY01. The sequence continues at coordinate 686,525 of CAWDDB010000014.1, forward strand.
GAGCGCGCACGGCAGGCCCTGGGGCGGGCTGTGCCTCGTCCGGGGGAAGGACGTCGAGGACTTCAGCGAGCGCGAGGTCGAGTTTCTGCGAAGGATCTCGCCCCACCTGGGTGCTGGCCTGCGCGCCGGAACGCTTCGCTTCGAAGCCCGTCGCGACGGTGCAAACGGCGACGCGGGGTTCGCGTTCGACTCCCCAGCCTCGCAAGCGGTGGGGGTCCTCAACCTCGACGACGCGGGACGGGTGACGCGCCGCACCGCGTCGGCCGAGCACCTGCTGCGAGAGCTCGGCGCCCCCGAGACCGGACGCGGGGACGAACAACGGCTCCCGATGGCGGTCTGGGCCGTGGCCGGCGCGCTGCGGTCGAAACGGAGTAACGAGCCCTCGGATATCCCTTGCCTGCGCGTCCCGGCGCGTTCGGGCGGATGGCTGACGCTGCAGGCGTCCCTGACCGAACCGGCGGACGACGGTTCGGTCGAGACGGTCGTCGTCATCGCTCCGGCTGGGCCAGCCGAGATGGTGCAGCTCAACACCACCGCCTACGGTCTGAGCGCGCGCGAGAAAGAAGTCGTCGACCTCATCGTGCGCGGCTTTTCGACCCGCCAGATCTCGCGCACCCTCTTTATTTCGGAGTCCACGGTTCAGGGGCACCTCTCGCACGTATTCGAGAAGGTCGGGGTCAAGAGCCGGCGCGAGCTACTCAAGCGCCTCTTTCTTGACAATCTTGCCCAGCAGACGCCCGCATAGATTCATACTCGATACCTCTGCATAGATTGGCTAGGGGTTACGAGGACCCACTACGAATGCCTCCAGATCCCGGGCGACCTGCTCTGGGCGCTCCCAGTGCACCAGGTGGCCGGTCTCCGGGTACACCCTCAAGGTAGCATCACGTATCGCGGCGGCCATCAGTTCCTGTTCTTCGCGCGGCAAGAGCGGATCCCGCTCGCCCCAAAGGATCAGAGTCGGTGCCCCGATCTCTTCGAGACGCGCCCGATGATCTACCGTGAGCGCCACCCCCTCCCAGTAGTCGCGCCAGACGCGGGCCGGGACCTTCCGACTCTCGGAGATCATCGTCGAGAGGAACTCATCAGGCACCGGTTCGTAGACAATGCGCTCCACGAGCTCCACGATGAACTCGGTCGGGACGGGATCTTCGAGCGCACGCACGGACTCCAGGAATTCCAGGACGGCGTCGTTCTCCAGCAACGTGATCGGTGTGCCGATCAGGACGAGGTGGCTTACGCGATGAGGGTACTCGAGCGCCACCCGCTGCGCGATCATGCCCCCTGCCGAGTCACCGACGAGGGTGGCCTCCTCGATCCCAACTGCCTCCATGAAGGCGTCCACGTCGGCGGCGTAGTCGTCCGCCGTGTAGCAGCATTCGGGCTTTTCCGAGTCCCCGTGTCCGCGCTGGTCGGGCGCGAAGGCGTGGTGGGACGGCGAGAGCAAGGGGAGCACCCTGCTATAGGAGTACCACGAGTCGGCGTAGGCGTGGAGGAAGATGATGGTTTCGCCTTCTCGATCGCCCTTCTCGGCATAGTGCAGCCGCGGACCGGTCGAGAGGCGGGTCGTTGCGAACTCCAGGTCGTTTGTCTGGTGCATCGGTTTACTCCTCAATCCGGCTACCCTGCCGCGTCGCTGGTCCACCTTAGGTGCCAGACTTGGCTCCTAAGTCTTGCACGCCGAGAAGCACTCGACAGCCCATCTCCCATCGTGGCCACGAATACGTCCGCTTTCAACGTTGGTCTTCGCTCTGCCGCCCGCCTCCGTGGAGCCGCGACGAGACGGCATCCGCAACCAGCGCGGCGTCCTCCGGGAAGCCAAAGAGCACGGCAGAGTTCCGACGGACCAGCCAGCGCAATCCGACGTACCAAAGTCCCGGAATCGGTGCGGAGACCCCATCGTGGTGGGGAGCGCCCTCCTCGTCGAGCAGATCGGCCGGGAGCCAGGAGAAGTCGCCGGTTACGCCGGTACACCAGACGACGCTGTTCACGTCGTGGACGCGCAGGTCCAGCGTAGTGGGCGGATCCAGGTGCGCTGGCGCATCGGTGTCTTCTGGCTCCGCCGGCGGTGCGTCGCTGCCGGAACGGCGGATCACCTCGTCGAGGAGGGTCGCGACCCGCTGCGCGAAGGCGTCGCCGGCCGCGACGTTGGCCGGTGCGCTTTCGTCGAAGCGGATACGCTCCCCGTCGACCGCGAACGGGCGCCCCACCAGGGTGGCTCCGCTGCGCGCAAGCGACTGCAAGCTGAGGCTGCGGCCGCCCGAGGCGACGATAGGCTGCGCGGCGCGCATCATCGACGGGTCCGGCAGATCCTGCGGCCGCTGGTGGAAGAAGCCGACATCGGTCAACCACTCTACGGTGTCTCGACCCCTGTGGCGCCACGGGAACCGGCCGACTGGACTCGTCGCCAGGAAGACGCGCCGGCCAGCCGCCAGGAGGTCCTCCGCGATCTGACACCCGGATTGAGCGCTGCCTACAACCAGCACGGCTCCCTCCGGCAGCTGCGAAGGGTTTCGGTAGCTCCCGAAGTTGTACTGCGCGATCCTCTCGGGAATCCTCCCGGCCAGGGCCGGCACCAGCGGCTCGTTCTGGTCTCCCGTGGCCACGACGACGGTGCGGACCCTCACCTCGCCATCCGTGGTCCGCAACTCGAAGCCTTCATCGTCCGGTGCCAACCGTGACACCCGCACGCCCTCCCGAACAGGGCACGTGGCGGCTAGCGCCTCGAGCCGCTCGACGACCTCAGCGCGCGTCGCGAAATGGTCCCGAGCCTGCTCTCCGAGCATCTCGTTCATCCATCCCGGCGTGTTAAGGCGGAAGGAGTCCCAGCGCTGGGTGCGCCAGCTCTCGCCCACCCGGCCGCGTTCGAGGACGGTGTGGGCGACGCCCCGGTCGGCAAGCGCGGCGCTCGCGGCAAGACCTGCCGGACCGGCGCCGACGATGGCGCAGTCGACCTCCGCGCGGGCAACCGCCCCCTCGCGAACGCCGGCGACCGCACGTTCGTCGTGTCGAATGCTCATCTCAGCCCCCTCATCTTCGATTCCACATAACAGAGGCAGGGTAGGGGACGGAGGGCGGTGGTCGCATGAGTAAGGTTACGCAATCCGGTTACTTATCTTTGCGCCTCGTGAATAAGGCCAGCGCCCGAGCCATGAGGATGTCACCCTTCACCAGATCTCGGGACAGCAACTTCACTTCGTCCCGATTCCGATGTGGACCGGGTTGGTCAGGACGGCGGTTCCGCTGCCCCCCGCGCGCTCGCGGATCATCCGTTCCATCGCGTCCCGGACCACGCCAAGCTGCTCCTTCGAGAGATCCGAGGTCATCATCGTCGCCAGCGGATTGCTTCCCAGCAGCCAGCCCCAGAGGTGCTCTCCGGAGGTGAACTCAAGCCTCTCGGTGATCGTGTCGATCATAACGTCCCGCAGCCCGGCTCCGACCATCCGGCCACGAAACACCTCGGGGTCCACGATCTGGAAGGCGACCGGGGGCGGGTCCATCGGGGGGCCGGCGAAGCCGGGGACCGCGGCCCTTATGGCCCCGACGAAGAAGCCGAAGAACTCGATCTGCGTCGGGTTCCCGAAGGTGAGGACGACCACCTTGCCGCCCGCCCTGGTGACGCGCGCCATCTCGCTCAGCCCGCGCGGCAGGTCCGGGAAGAGCATCACGCCGAACTGCGAGCCGGAGACGTCGAAGGCGCCGTCCTCGAGCTCCAGGGCGTGGCCGTCCATCACGCGAGCGACCAGATCGAGCCCCTCTCGACGCGCGCGCGCCTGGAGCCGCTCGACCATGACGGGAGAGATGTCGACCGAGAGCACCTTCGCGCCGAGGCGCGCGGCGGGGATGCCGAGCGCGCCGCTGCCTGCCGCCACGTCCAGGAACCGCATGCCCGGACGGAGGCCGGCGCGGCGCAGCGCGTCCTCTCCCAGTTCCATGTGCGAGGGGGTGACGAACGCGTCGTAGCCTGGCGCGATGCCGTCCCAGGCGGCCCGCGTCTGCTCCATTTCCCGGGTGTTCATGGCTTTCTCCTTCGCTGTGGTCATTGCTTATCGCTGCCTCCTCCGCACCCTTGCGACACGGAGTAACCTGAGCGCGAGGACGATCATGCACGGGAACAAGACCGCGAGCACCGCCCGCTGCGCCAGGCCGGCATAAGGATGCAGTGGCGCGTCGTCGGGTATCACCAGAACGCCGTTCGCCACGAACAAGAGGAAGATCGTGATGCCGGAGGCGAGTGAGTAGGTGGCGAGCCCGCGCCATCTCGGGTCGCCCGCAAGCCGACGTGAGAGCACTACGGGCCAGACCGCGTTGCCCAGGAAGTACGTGAGACCGCCCACGAGGTGCGGTCCCGGCGGAAGGGTGACGCCGGCCGCGTTCTCCCGGAGCGGAAATACCGCCGCCCACAAGAGCGCCACCCCGCACAGGACCAGGATCGCGGGGCCGACCCACCCGGCCCGTGCCGGACTCACCCCCAGGTGCAGCCCGACCGCGAAGGCGATCGTGAGCACCCCGAAGACGACGAAGTTCACCTGCTGCACCCATCCTGCCGGCCCGGCCTCTAGCGCACTGACCGGCTCCGCCACGGGGCTGTACTCGTGGAGGCGGAAGAGACCCTGCACGACGAAGGCCACCGTGAACAGGATGGGACCGATGATTCCCGCGGCGGCGAGCGCGGCGAGCACCGGGCCACGCGCTGGGTCCTGGGCCGTTCCCTTACCCAACTTTCGAGCCTGCACGGTTTCAAACCCTTCCGTCGCTGGAGCCTGGATTGGCATCTGCTCGTGCTTGCGCGTCTCCGCGTTCGTTGCCATACCAGGTTAGGTTCGGCATCGGCCAGCCACAATACGACATCGGTCATATTTTTGTTAATATTGTTACGAGACACTGGTGTATCCGGAGGTAAAGACGTGGAACCGTACTCGGGTCGCGGTCTCGATTCCCTCGTCTCTCGCTTGCGCGAGACGATCTACACCTACTGCGACGTCAAAGGCCTCAAGACCCGGCTGCTCTCGACCCTGCTTGATGGTAGTAACCGGGGCGCGGAGGGCCAAGTATCTGTTCTGCCCCGGGAAGGCCTCGAACGCCGCGGGCTCACCCGCCGGGAGGCCGAGATCCTAAGCCTGGTGGCGCGGGGCAAGACCAACAAGGAGGTAGCCGCGGACCTCCACATCAGCCCCCTCACGGTGAGAAAGCACCTCGAGCACGTCTACAAGAAGCTCGGGGTCGGAAGCCGTACCGAGGCCGCCGTCCTGGTCTTGAAGACACCCGGTCCATCCGGTGAAGAGGCGGAGTAAGAGCGCTACCACGCCGTGGCGCCGCCGTCCACGACTATCGTCTGGCCCGTGACGTAGGCGGCGGCTGGCGAGGCGAGAAAGACGATCACGCCCTTGAGATCCTCTGGGCCGCCGAAGCGGCCGAGTGGGATGTCCGCGAGCATCCTCTCGCCGTGGCTTTCGATCAAGCCACCGCTCATGCGCGTCGGAAACCAGCCTGGGGCAACCGCGTTGACGGTTATGCCGTGAGAGGCCCAGCTCGTCGCGAGGTCTCGGGTCATGGAGACGACGGCGCCCTTGGAGGAGTTGTAGCCGACCGTCTGCATGTAGTCGGGCTTACCGCCGACGAGCGCGGCGACCGAGGCGACGTTGACGATGGTGCCGCCGCTCGCGGCCTCGATCATGCGCCGGCCCACGGCCTGGCTCATCAGAAAGGTCCCCCGAACGTTGACCGCGATGACCTGGTCGAACCTCTCTGGCGGCATCTCCTCTGGCGGTGCCCCCCACGTCGCCCCTGAGTTGTTGACCAGCACGTCAACGCCGCCGAAGGACTCGACCGCCGTCTCGACGACCCTGGTCACGTCCTCCTGCCTGGTCACGTCGCAAGGCAAGGCGAGGGCGCTTTGGCCCCGGGCCTCGATCTCGACCCTTACCTCCTCGAGCTGCGCCGTCTTGCGCGAGCACAGGACCACGTTGGCGCCGGCGTCTGCGAGGGCCTCCGCGATGTAGCGGCCGAGACCGCGGCCCCCGCCGGTAACGATGGCCGTCCTGCCGTCGAGACGAAAGAGGTCAAGGGTGTTCATGCGGGCTCCCTCCGCTAGACGATGGCGTTGCCCTTGCTCTCGAAGACCCGGAACGTGCCCGTGCCGAGCGCCACGAGCCCGCCCTCTTCGTCGTAGACCTTCGCCTCCGCGGTGGCCGTCCGGCGCGTGCGGTGGACGACCTCGCTCTCGCACGTGATGCGCCCCGCCTGGACCGCCCCCAGAAAGTGGACGTCCATCTGTATCGTCGCCGTCCTGACGCCAACCAGCGCGAGCACCGAGAGGCCCATGGCGTTGTCTATGAGCGAAGCGTAGACGCCGCCGTGCAGCGTGCCTACCCCGTTGAGGTGGTAATCCTCGACGTCGATGTACACGAGCGCGCGTCCAGGCTCGACCCTCTCTACCCTGGCGCCTATGTGCCTCGAGAAGGTCACCTCCTCGTCGAAGTACCGCGCGAGTCGGTCCAGCTGCTCCTCGTTCAGCGCCCCACCCTCGGCCATCTGCCCCTCCCCTTCAGTCTCGTGGGCCGCCCGCGACGTAGAGGACCTGTCCGCTCACGAACGAGGCCTCCTCCGAGGCGAAGTACAGGATCGCGGCCGCAACGTCCTCGGGCCAGCCGCCGCGGCCGGCGGGGATCTCCTTGACCATCTCCTCAACGAACTCCTCGAAGTCCACGCCGAGGCGCGCGGCGGCCTCGCGGGTCATCTCCGTCTCGATAAACCCCGGGGCCACGGCGTTCGCCGTGATGCCGTAGGGACCGAGCTCGATCGCGAGCGTCTTTGTGAAGCCCACGACGCCAGCCTTCGCCGTGGAGTAGTTGGCCTGACCACGGTTGCCCAGCGCGCTCGTGGAGGAGACGTTGACGATCCTGCCGTACCCGTGCTCGACCATGTGCCTCTGCGCGGCCCGGCTGCAGAAAAAGGCGCCCGTGAGGTGAACGTTGAGGACGGTCCGCCAGTCCTCGTCGGTCATCTTGTGGGACAGGTTGTCCCTGGTCACCCCGGCGTTGTTGACGAGTATGTCGAGCCGCCCGTAACGCTGGACCGTCCTCCGTATTACGTCCTCGACCTGGGTGCGGCTGGTCACGTCCATGCGGGACGCGAAGGCGTCCATGCCGCCGTCCACGAGAACGCCGGCGGCCTCGGCCGGGCCGTCCGGCTCCACGTCGGTGAGGCAAACGCGGGCGCCCTCCCTGGCGAAGCGCGTCGCCGTAGCACGCCCGATTCCACGCCCCGCCCCCGTCACCAGCGCCACCCTACCCTCGAGTCGTCCCAAATTGCCTCCTTCCAGTCGGCAGCACGCTGGCTTCGCCAGCTTGTCAGCACGCTACGCCAGGCTTCGCCCGGCTCCGCTTGTCAGCACGCTTAGGCCAGCTAAGCTGGCCTCGCTTTCAGCAATATAGTCTTCTCCTCGCTCCAAGCGCAAGGTGACGAGCCTCCGAAGGAGGCGTGCTGCTAACGATCTCGCTCTCTGGCGAGATCGTTAGCATAAACGATCAGGGTCCGCACCCGCTCGTCGAAGTCGGCGAAGCGCTCGTCCCTGGTCTGGCCCTTCTTCCAGCGGGCGTAGATCTGCTGCAGGATCGCGGCCAGCTTGAAGTAACCGAAGACCGCGTACCAGTGCATGCGCGAGAGGTCCCGCCCGCTCTTCTCGGCGTAGCGCTCCACCATCTCCTCGCGGGACATAAAACCGGGGGTCGAGGTTACCGTCGGCATGACCCGCCGTAGTGCGCGTGAATCGTCTGGCTCCGTCCAGTAGGACAGGGAGACGGCCAGGTCGAACAGCGGGTCGCCCACCGTAGCCATCTCCCAATCCAGGACCGCGCGGACCTGCGTGAGGTCCTCCGGGTTCAGCACCAGGTTGTTCAGCTTGTAGTCGTTGTGGATGATCGTCGGTTCGGGGCTCTCCGGGACGTCGCCTTCGAGCCATTCGATGAGGGATTCCAGCTCCTCCACTTCGTCGGTCTGCGCCTTTTCGTAGCGCCCGATCCAACCGCTCACCTGCCGCTCCAGGAAGCCTTCGGGACGGCCCAGGTCCCCGAGGCCCGACGCCGCGAGGTCCACCGCGTGCAGCTCGACGAGGGTGTCGACCGCGGTGCGGGAGATGTCGCGGCAAAGGTCCTCGGTCGGCTCGATGCCTTCAGGGAAGCGGTCGTCCACGACCACGCCATCGCGGCGTTCCATCACGTAGAAGGGAGCCCCGATCACCGACTCGTCGTCGCAGAAGAAGTAGGGCCTTGGGGCAAGAGGATACGCTTCGTGCAGCTTGCCGAGCACGCCGGATTCGCGGCCCATGTCGTGGGCTTTGGGCGGTACCGGGCCGAGGGGAGGTCGTCTGAGAACGCCCTCCCAGTCCCCTACCCTCAGGAGGTAGGTAAGGTTCGAAGCGCCCGAGGGAAACTGGCGGACCTCCAGGTTGCCCTCTGGCAGGTCCTCGACACGTTCTCGGAGAAGCCGCTCTACTGCCCCGAGATCGAAATCCTCTCCCTCGCGCACGCGAATTGTCTCCAAGAAAGTGCCTCCCTCGCTTTGGCGGGTATCAGGTCTCAGGTATCGGGTTGCCCGCCGATGCCCGAAGGTCGTCGCCCGATGCCTCGATGAGCTGACCGTCTCTGATCTCGGGCACCAGCATGCTCGCGCCGACGTCGGCCACGAAGTCTAGGGCGTCGGCGCGATCGTGCTCGAAGAACCAGCGACCGGCGCGGCTCTGCCTCAGCACCTCGGACTCCCTACCCAGGTAGCTTCTCATGAAATCAAGAGCCAGCCACGCGCCGTCGTTCAGGCGCCAGCCCTCCGCATCCAGGTGCGAGAGCACGCACGCGGCGCCGAGGAAGTCCTCGACCGTAAACCGTCCGGCCGATCCGGCGCAGATAAGGTAGATCGAATTCGTCCCTGAGGCTTCGAGGTGGTCGGCTACCGCGGGGGCGTTGCGCAGGCAACCGAGGAGAACCTTTTCGGCTGGAGCGGCGTCGGAGATCGCGCGGGTGCCGTTGGTCGTCAGGAAGACGACGTCCCTGCCAGCGACCGATTCCGGCCCGTACTCCTCGGGGAACGGGCCGTGGTCGTAGCCGTCGATCCTCGCGGCGTCCTGCTCGCCCCCGCGCACGACGCTCGGCGTCCCAAGGCGCGCCCTGACCTCTTCCGCCTCCTCCAGGCTCGCGACGGGGAAGACGCGGCTGGCGCCGTTCTCAGCTATCGTCAGCAGGGTCGTGGTCGCCAGGAACACGTCGAAGACCACGGCGGTCGCGTCCGCGAGGCGCTCCGGCACGATCTCTTCGCGCGTCATCAGCACGCGGAGGCGCTTCATCGCGGAACCGTCTGTGGGCACGAGGACGTTCGCTGCAAAACGGCTCTATCTTACATAAGGTAGGGGCGGGCGGCTTCCCGGAACCGTCATTCGAAGCAGGGCCTGGCGCGGATCCGGCTTGCGCGGTGGGCGACGAAGTCTAGAATAGCCCGGGACGTCTTGTTTTTCGGCCAGGGCATCTGTTCCTGACGATGTGGGGAAGCGGTTGAGCCAGATCGATCGGCGCAGACACCAAGAGGCAGACGGGCCGGGAACCGGCGCGTACGTCGTTACGGCGCTCGGGATCGGCCTGCTCGTGGCGACGGTATTCATCATCTCGACCGCGGGGGTGCTCGCGGCCGGTTTCCCGTTCGTGATCGGAGCCGCGGCTTGCCTGGGTTGGGGGATATCCCAGTTCGCGCAGCAGCGCCGGGTACAACCGGCGACCGGGGAGCGAGAGCTACTCTCGGCGATCCGCGACAACGGCGGCAGCATTACGCCAGCAGCGGCGGCGATGGAGACCTCGCTCACCGTGCGGGAGGCCGACACGATGCTCTCGGAGCTCGCGAGCGGGGGACACCTCGCGGTAGAGAGCGACGGCGGAACGCTCTACTATTCGCTTCCGGGCCGTCGGGGACGCGAGATCGGAGAATGAAGCAGGCCTAGCTCCCCGTGAAATCCGGCGCCCGCTTGTCGAAGAAGGCGGCGAGGCCTTCGGCGTGGTCCGAGGTGTAACCGCACTCCGACTGCCCTTCGGCCTCGGCCTCGAGGACCGTGACGAGGTCGGCTTCGAAGCTGGCGTAGAGGGAGTGTTTGATCCTCGCGAGGGCCACGGTCGGCATCGCGGCCAGGCGACCGGCGAGCGCCGCGGTCTCTTTTTCCAGCTCGTCCTCGGGGACTACCTTGTTTACGAGCCCGATCCGCTGCGCCTCGTCCGCGTCCACCGCGTCCCCGAGCATGCTCATCTCCATCGCGCGCCCGAGGCCGACGACGCGCGGCAGGAAGTAGGAGACGCCGGCGTCGGGCATCAGCCCGATCTTGATGAAAGCCACGGAGAAGCTCGCGCTCTGGGCCGCGAGCCTCAGGTCGCACGCGAGGGCGAGACCCACCCCTGCCCCATACACGGGGCCGTGCAACGAGGCCAGGACCGGTTTGTGCATGCCCGAGATCTTCTGCACCGTCGGGCTGAACGTTCTCCTGAGGTACTCGCCGAGATCTGGCGCCCCACCGTTCTCGCGGCTCAGGTCCTCGCTCCTCAGGTCTGCCCCCGCAGAGAACCCGCGTCCCTCGCCGCGCAGCACGACGCAGCGGACCTCGTCCTCCAGTGCGGCGACGTCGAGCGCCGCGTGCAGCTCCTCGTGCATCTCTCCGTTGAAGGCGTTGAGCTTGTCGGGGCGGTTCAGCGAGATCGTCGCCACACCGTCTTTCTCCTCGAAGAGGATGGTCTCGTACACGTCATGGCTCCTTCCAGGAGCGAGCCGATGGATCCCGCCTTCGTGGCATGAGAGACATCGTCGCGTTTTGCGTGTTGGCCCGGTCTAGCCTGGGGTCGGGTCTTCTACCCCCGAGCCCTCACGTTCGGTGCTCCCGACGTCGTCCATCTCGTTCTGGTAGGTCTCCGTGAGCAGGATGACCGAGACACAGGATACGGCGCACATCGCGGCCATGTAGACGGCTATCGCGACCCACGAGCCGGTCGCCGAGAGCAGGTAGGTCGCTATCAGCGGCGCCAGGGCTCCTCCGAAGATGGAGCCTATCTGGTAGCCGAGGGAGGCGCCCGAGTAGCGCACCCTCGTCGTGAAGATCTCCGCGTAGAAGGCCGCCTGCGGGCCGTACATCATGCTCAGAAACGCCTGCCCAATGACGAGGGCGAGCGCTATCAGGACAAACGCCTCCGTGTTGACGAGCGGCCAGAAGGCGAAGGACCAGATCCCGAGCAGGATCGCGCCGAGGATGTAAATGCCGCGCCGCCCCAATCTATCCGAGAGGCCGGCGAAGAAAAGCAGCGCCGGTATCTGGAAGACGGAGGCGATCAGGACCGCGGCGAGCATCGTCCCCTGCGGCAGGCCCAGGATGTCGGGGTTGGTGCCGTACGCGATTATGAAGGTGATGAAAATGTAGAAGTTGGCGTTGATCGCGACGAAAGCGCCCGCGGCAAGCGCGATCTCCTTTGGATACTCCCGAAAGGCGTCGATGATCGGGGAATTTCGGGCCTCGGTGGCGACCCGCGCCTCTGCCTCGTCTTCATCGGTCCGGTGCGATTCGCGATACTCCTCCAGATGCCTGAAAGCCGGCGTGTCCTCGAGCCTGAGCTGAATGTAGAGCCCCAGCCCGATGAGCACGATGCTCATGAGGAACGGCACCCGCCAGCCCCAGGCTTCGAACGCTTCCGGGGCGACGAGGGCGTTCACCAGCAGGAACAGCAGGTTGGCGAGGATGACCCCGACGGGAACGCCTATCTGGGCGAAGCTGCCGTAGAAGCCGCGCCTGTGGCTCGGGGCGCTCTCGGTTGCCAGCAACACGGCCCCGCCCCACTGTCCGCCGACGGCCAGCCCCTGCACGAAGCGGAGCGCGACGAGGAGTATCGGGGCGAACACGCCTATGGTGGCGAAGGTCGGCATGAGGCCGATGAGCGTCGTCGCAGCCCCCATCATGAGTAACGCCGTGACCAGCGCCCTTTTTCGCCCGAACTTATCCCCGAAATGCCCAAACAGAGCCCCGCCCACGGGCCGGGCGAAGAAACCTACCGAGAACGTCGCGAACGAAGCCAGCGTCCCGGCGAGCTCGCTCGATTCCGGGAAGAAGAGGGCCGGGAAGACCAGCGCGGCCGCCGTGCCGTAGATAAAGAAGTCGTACCACTCGATGCTCGATCCCGCGCATGCCGCGAGGGCCACCTTGGTAATGGCCCTCTCTGGGGCCTCCTGCGTACTCGCGCTGCTCATAAATATCACCCTACCCCATCGCTCTACACCGAATTCGCGGACGAGTGCCCGCGGCGCGAATCGTCACCCCTGGAGCCGAGCTATGCGGTCCCCCTTCCCCATCTCCCCGAAAGGGAAAGCCTAAAGCGGCCGGCGGTCGGAGTCAATCGACGCGAGGCATCGCACCGGGCTATCTGGCCTCAGATCTCCTCCGCGAGCTCGGCGAAGCGGTCGAGCGATTCGGGGTTGCTCAAGGAGTCGCGGCTGGCCGCCTCCTCTGGCGGGGTCCCCGAGAGGATCTTCTTGACCGGCACCTCGAGCTTCTTGCCGTTCAGGGTCCTCGGGATATCCGGGACGGCCAGGATCTCGTTCGGCACGTGGCGCGGTGAGGTCCGCTCGCGGATGGAGTCTTTGATCCGCTTTTTCAGCCCGTCGTCCAGGTCGGCGCCATCGTCCAGGACCACGAAGAGGGGCATGAACGAGTTCCCGCTCGGGCGCGGAAGGTCGACGACGAGGCTGTCCCTGACCTCCTCGACGCCCTCGACGGCGGAGTAGATCTCGCTCGTCCCCATCCTGACCCCGCCGCGGTTTATGGTCGAGTCGGACCTCCCGTAGATTACGCACGAGCCGCTGCTGTTGACCTTGATCCAATCCCCGTGCCGCCACACGCCGGGGTAGACGTCGAAGTAGCTCTCCCTGTAACGCTCGTCCTCGGGGTCGTTCCACAGGTATATCGGCATGGAAGGCGCGGGCTCCGTGATGACCAGCTCCCCAACCTCGTCCAGGACAGGGTTTCCCTCTTCGTCGAAGGCTTCTACCTTCATGCCGAGCGAGCGGGCCTGCAGCTCGCCGGCGCGGACCGGCAGGAGCGGCACCCCGCCCACGAACGCCGTGCACAGGTCGGTGCCCCCGCTGGTCGAGTAGAGCCACACGTCCTGCTTGACGTGCTCGTAGACCCACCCGAAGCCCTGGGGCGGCAGCGGCGACCCCGTCGAGCCTATACCCTTGAGGGCGGAGAGGTCGAAGTCCCGGCCCGGCTCCACGCCGGCGTTCATGCAAGAGGTCAGGTAGCTGGCGCTGGTCCCGAAGTGGGTCATGCCGGTCTTCTCGGCCAGCTCCCAGAGCACGTTCATGTCCGGGTAGCCGGGGTTGCCGTCGTAGAGCACGGCGGTCGCCCCCGAGAGCAGCCCGCTCACGAGCAGGTTCCACATCATCCAGCCCGTGGTCGTGAACCAGAAGAAGCGGTCGTCGGGGCTGAGGTCTATGTGCAGGTACGCCACCTTGAGGTGCTCAAGCAAGATGCCGCCCTGGCTCTGCACGATGGCCTTGGGCAGGCCCGTGGTCCCCGAGGAGTAGAGTACCCACAGGGGGTGGTCGAAGGGAACCTGCTCGAAATGGAGCTCTGCGCCTTCGTGCCCCCCGAGCACCTCGTCCCACAGCACGGCGTTCTCGAGGGAGCCGAGGTCGGGATCCTCGTTCAGGTAAGGGAGCACGATGGTGTTCTGCAGGCTCGGGATCTCGGCCTGCAGCTTCGCCACAACCTCGGTCCGGTCGTAGTCCTTGCCGCCGTAGCGGTAGCCGTCCACGGCGAAGAGCACCTTCGGCTCTATCTGCTCGAACCGGTCGACGATGCTCCCCGCGCCGAAGTCCGGGGAGCCGCTTGACCAGACCGCGCCTATCGAAGCGCAAGCGAGAAAAGCGACGACGGCCTCGGGCACGTTGGGCAGGTAGGCCACGACCCTGTCGCCGCGCCGCACCCCCATCTCCTTCAGGGCGGCCGCGATCGCCGCCGTCTTCTCTCGCAGTTGCGACCAGCTGGTCTCGGCAAGCGGACGGATCTCGGACCCGTGCACCAGCGCGGGCGCGTCCGGGCGCTCTTCGGCGTTGCGGAGGACGTGCTCGGCGTAGTTGAGCCTAGACCCGGGGAACCACTCGGCGCCGGGCATCTCGCGCCTCGCGAGCGCAGTTTCGTAGGGCTCCGACGCCCTGACGTCGAGGAACTCCCACAGCGAGGACCAGAAGCCCTCGACGTCGTTCACGGACCATTCCCACAGGCCGTCGTACTCCTCGAACGTGAGGTTCTTCGTCTCATCGAGCCACCGCATGTAGCGGGTTATGAGCGCGTTCTCCCTCGTGTCGGCGGATGGCTCCCAGAGCAGGGCCCCTTCGGGCGTGTCGGTCATGCCTTACTCCCTCTAGCGGTCCGTCCACCCGTGGCGTATCACGGTGGAACTCTTCCTGACGATCCTCTTCCCTTCTACGCGGTCACCCGCTCGAAACGACGCACGACCTGAGTCTACCCGGCCCGGAGGCTCCCCTACCAGAGGCGGGGTCCTGCCCCGTTACTGCGCCCCCGGTTCCGGGCCGTCCGCGATTAGCTGGCGCTCGGCCGACTGGGTCTCCTCGATGTCTTCCTGGAACGTCTCGGAGGCCAGGAGGACCGAGACCACCGTTATGAGCGCCATGAACGCCATGTAAATGGCGACGGCCGTGTACCCGTAGGACGCGAGCAGGGCGACGGCGATGAGCGGCGAGAGGCCGCCGGCGAGCACCGAGGCGAGCTGGTAACCAAGCGAGGCGCCGCTGTAGCGCACGCGGGTCCCGAAGAGCTCCGAGAAGTACGCCGCCTGCGGACCGTACATGGAGTCGTGCCCGAGGTTCACGCCGAGGACGACGGCGAGCCAGATCAGGGGCGCCACCTCCGTGTTCAAGAGCCAGAAGAACGGGAAGGCGAACAGCAACGAGAAGACGGCCCCGAACAGGTACACCGGGCGCCGCCCGACCCGGTCCGAGAGCGCCCCGAATAGGGGTATCGTGAACAGACCGATCGCTGCGGCAATGATGACCCCGGTAAGGCCCGTGGACTGCTCCAGCCCGATCTCTTCCACGACGTAGGTGAGCACGAAGGCGGTCAGGATGTAGAAGGTGCCGTTCTCGGCTATGCGCATCCCCATCGCCAGCAGGACGTTCTTGGGGTAGGTGCGGAGCACGTCGAGAATAGGCATCTGGGCCTCGGTTCCGCTCTCCCTGACCTGCTCAAAGGCCGGGGTCTCCATGATCCTGAGCCGGATAAAGAGCCCCACACCAACCAGCACGATGCTGAAGAGGAAAGGAACACGCCAGCCCCACGCCTCGGGCAGGGTGGCGGAGGTGATCGCGAAGACCACGTTGGCGAGCAGGAGACCCGCGGGCACCCCCATCTGTGGCCAGCTGCCAAAGAAACCCCGCCTGCCGGGCGGCGCGTGTTCGACGGCCATGAGCACCGCCCCGCCCCACTCCCCGCCCACGCCGACGCCCTGCAGGAGCCTCAGGACGACGAGCAGTAGCGGAGCCAGGACGCCCACCTGCTCGAATGTGGGGAGGAGCCCAATCAGGAACGTCGCGATGCCCATGATGAGCAGCGAGAGCACGAGCATCGACTTGCGGCCGATCCTGTCACCGTAGTGGCCGAAGATTATGCCGCCAACGGGCCTGGCGAAGAATCCGACGCCGTACGTCGCGAAGGCCAGGAACGTTCCCTGCAACGGGGTGGCTTCCGGGAAGAACAGTCCCCCGAACACGAGCGCGGCGGCCGTGCCGTAGAGGAAGAAGTCGTACCACTCGATCGCCGTACCGATGAAGCTTGCTAGCGCCACCTGCCGGATCGAACCGGTCTGCCCCTCTTGTTCCCCGCCTATCCTATCCACGTTCTCCTCCCACGTCGGCCGCTAACCTGGTAGGGAGCCGGTCCCCTCCCGTTCCCCTTGTGGCCTATGATCCCCCGCCCGGCGCTTCCCCGCAAGCCGCGCGGCTAGCGGCGGTGCGTGGAAGCGAACGTCCGCCGACGTGCTCCCTCAGACACGCACCAGCGCGGCCTCGACGAAGTGCAGCCGGTCGTTGCCCCAGAACATCTCCTCGCCGACGAAGAAGGCCGGCGCCCCGAACACGCCCCGCCCGATTGCCTCCTCGGTCGCGTCCCTGAGGGCCCGCTTGGTCTCCGCGGCCGACGCGCCTTCGAGGACCTCCTCGGGATCCGCGCCGACGCGCTCCGCCACCTCGGAGATCGGTCCGTTCTCGTCCTCCTCTGAGGTCCCCCGCGGCGCGGCGCCCTCCTCCCAGTAAAGTACGAACGCCTCGCGAGTATAGGCGTCCAGCTCATCCCTCTCCCCGAGAAATACCGCCGCGCGCATCGTCTTTAGCGTGCGGAACGGGAAGGGGTTTGGGAAACGGAGCGTCAGCCCGTAGTAGTTCGCCCAGCGCTCCACGTCCCGGCGCTGATGGCGGGCCTTAGGCTCGACCTCTATCGGCGCCTGCAGTCCGACCGCCTTGTGAACCGCCCCGAGCAGCATCGGGCGTAGCACGAGCTCGGCCCCCCGCTCATCACAGATGCGCCGCAGTCGCGCGTGCGCCAGGTACGAGTAGGGGCTTACGAGATCGTAGAAGAACTCCACCCGACTCACCCCGGGCCCCCTCTCTCCGACGCCGCAACCCAAGGTACACCAACCAACAGCCCAGCGCCGGACACAGAGAGGCGCGGCGGGGGCCGATCGGTCCCCGCCGCGCGGATCGTGCGCGTCGTCGCGCCCCTAGGCGGGGTGTCCCCCGCTCAACGAGCCTTTGCGCTTCTCGCGCCGGTTCACCACTATGGAGTGGGCGAGCGCGGCGACCCAGACCACCACGATGACGGCGTAGAGGAGCCACGCGAGCACGCCCTCTATCCCCACGGCCCCCATGAAGGTCCGCATGTTGGTGATCAGGATGATCCCGCCGACCGCCGTCCCGAGTATGCGGGCCGGGAGTATGCGGACGATGTAGGCCGCTATCGGGGCGGCGATGACGCCGCCGAGCAGCAGCGCCCCGACTATCTGCCACGGTATCTCGGCGAAGCTGAGGGCGATCAAGAACCCGATGCTGGCGGCGAGGGCGACGAGGAACTCGCTGGAGTCGACCGTGCCGACGACCTTGCGCGGCTGCATACGGCCCGAAGAGAGCAGGGTGGGCGTGGAGATCGGACCCCACCCCCCGCCGCCGGCCGCGTCGAGGAAGCCGGCCACCAGGCCCAGAGGAGCCAGGAAACCCCGCGCGATCGGCCTCTCCTGCACGGGCCTCTCTGTGCGCCTGAACGAGAATCGGGCCAACACGTAAGCGCCGAGCGCGAACAGGAAGATGGCGATCACCGGCGCCACCAACTCCTCGGCCACGGTCACGACCCACGTCACCGCAATCGCCCCGAAGAACGCCCCGATCGCACCGGGCACCGCCATCCACGCGATCTTGGACCAGTCCACGTTGCCGAAGCGCCAGTGCGAGACGCCAGACACGGCGCAGGTGCCTACCTCGGCGATGTGTACGGCCGCCGACGCCAGCGCCGGCGAGATGCCTACCGCCAGCAACAGCGTCGTCGAGGTCACCCCGTAGGCCATCCCAAGCGACCCGTCCACCAGCTGAGCGGCCAGCCCCACTATCGCCAGCAGTATAAAGTTTCGCACCCCTAGAACCTTCCTTTCTCCACGTTTTCTACGTTTTTCATTCTGTTTATGAACATTGCGGCACCTTATAGAAAGTCCCGCGGGTTGTCAATATAGATGCGCGCGCGCGAGGCTGGCATCACAATATCTAGTTGAACGTCAAAATTTCTCCCCGACTCTCTTGACGAAGAACGCGCCCTGCTTTAAAGTCCCAGTCCGCTAATGTCTACAAACTTGGTAGACAAATTTAGCAATATAGGTACAAGGCGAGAACACAGGGAGAGAAAGAGATGATGGACAGACCGAACGTGGTGGTGATCGTGGCGGACACGTTCCGCGCGGACCACCTCGGCGCCTACGGCAACCCGACGATCCGCACCCCCCACCTCGACGAGCTGGCCCGCTCTTCGACGGTCTTCGACAGGCACGTGGTCTCCTCCTTCCCGACCATGCCCGCCCGCGCCGACATCCTCACCGGCACCTTCTCCTACGCCCACATGGGCTGGGAGCCGCTCCCCAGGCACCTGATGACCCTGCCCGAGGTGCTCTCC
This sequence comes from uncultured Rubrobacteraceae bacterium, assembly GCA_963800975.1. Lineage (GTDB taxonomy): Bacteria > Actinomycetota > Rubrobacteria > Rubrobacterales > Rubrobacteraceae > JALYGY01. The sequence goes on from CAWDDB010000014.1 coordinate 704,763, forward strand.
GGCGCCGGCTACCTGACGATGGGCGTAGTGGACACCCCCTTCTTCGTCCGAAACGGCTTCGGCTACGACCGGGGCTTCGACGACTTCGCGTGGGTCAGGGGCCAGGGCGACGACACCAGGCCCCACGAGCGGGCCGACGCGCGCGCCATGTGGCGCTCGGAGGAGGACCGGATGGTGGCGCGCACGATGACCGAGGCCGAGCGCTGGCTCGAGCGCCACCACGACGAGCGGTTCTTCCTCTACGTGGACACCTGGGACCCGCACGAGCCCTGGGACGCCCCGGATTACTACACCAAGAGGTACATGGAGGGCTACGACGGGGAGCAGCTCTACCCGAGCTACGGCAAGTACGAGGACGCCGGCCTCACCTCGGAAGACGTGGAGCTCGCCCACGCCACCTACTGCGGCGAGGTCACCATGGTGGACTTCTGGGTCGGGCGCCTCCTCGCCAAGCTCGCCGCGCTGGGCCTCGAGGAGGACACGCTCGTTTTCTTCACCTCCGACCACGGGTTCTACTTCGGCGAGCACGGGTACTTCGGCAAGGCCGAGTGGACCCACGAGCCGGGGGCCTCGGTCTCTGACGGCTCGTCTTTGCCCGGGTGGCTGGCCGACTCGTGGCTGCTCACGGTGGAGCGCTCCCCGCTCTACGGGGAGCTCACCAACGTGCCGCTGATGGTGCGCGGCCCCGGGATCGAGCCCGGCAGGCGCTCCCCGGCGATGACGACCGCCCCCGACCTGGCGCCCACCATACTGGAGCTGGCCGGCCTGGGCGGGATACCGACCACGATGACGGGCGGCTCGTTTGGCGGGGTGCTGGCGGGGAGCCGAGAGGAGCACCGCCCCCTCGTGGTGAGCTCCTGGCCGCTGTACCTGGCGGAGGGCGAGATCGTCACGGCCGTGGACTCCAAGGCGCGCAGGATCGCCAACTACATGCCGATCACGGTCACCACGCCCGAGCGCTCGCTGATCCTGGGCGGCCCGAACGACGAGCCGGAGCTCTACGACCTGGCGCGCGACCCGCGCGAGGGGGAGAACGCGTGGAGGAGCCTGGAGGGGGAGGGGGAGGCGTTGTGCGAGGAGGCGCTCTCGTTCCTGGAGGGCGTGGGCACGCCGGAGGAGCACCTGGCCCCGCGGCGCGAGGCGCTGGAGAGGTGGCGGCGAAGAAGGGTGGTCCGGAGCTGAAGAACCCCGCCCCCCCACCGCCGCCAGGAGGCCCGCCCGGCGTGGGCGGGCCTCCTGGCGCACCCCCGGGGTCGGGTTGAGCGCGGCAACAGGCAAGCCGGTCGCGCTGTGGTCGGTACCGAGGTCGATATCCACGGCGTTCGAGAGGGTCTTCGTCGAGCGGGACGACTTCGAAGTCCTGCACGAGCCGTTCTCCGACTCCTACTACCACGGCCGCGACAGGCTCAGCGACCGCTACGCCGACGAGGAGCCCGAGGCAAAAAACGACTACGAGAACGTGCTGGCGCGCGTCCTCGAGCCGCGAGAGAGGCGCGTGTTCGTCAAGGACATGGCCTACCACGCCAAGGGCTTGCTCGGCCCCCGGTTCGCGGCCAACTTCGCCAACACCTTCATCATCAGGGACCCGAAGTACGTAATCGCCTCGCTCCACAAGATGTGGCCGGACTTCACGCCGGAGGAGACAGGCTTCGAGCAGATCTACGAACTCTTCCGGTACGCGACGGAGGTGAACGAGGAGGACGTGGTGGTCGTCGACGCGATGACCTTCTCCGAGAACCCCACAGGGGTCCTCTCAGCCTACTGCGAGCACCTCGGCGTCCCATTCGACGCGGGCTCGCTCTCGTGGGAGTCGAGGGAGATGCGGAGGTGGGACAACTGGGACGGGTGGCACGAGGCGGCGCAGCAGAGCACCGGCATCAAGCGCGCCGAGCGCAAGGACCCCGTCCTCCCTGCCGAGGCGCAGGAGGTCTACGAGCACTGCCTGCCCTACTACTACAAGCTGGCGGCCCACGCCATCCCCGGCACCGCGAAGCCCGCGGTGCGGCGGGGCGTGGAACGATAGCCCCCAAGAGAGGAGAAAGATGCTTGCGGAGAGCACGACCATCGCGCCGCACGGCGGATACCTGGTAGATCGCAGCGCGCCGGAGGAAGACCGGGGTGACCTCGTGAGGGAGGCCCTCGGGCTACCCAGGGTGCCCCTCGATGCCAGGTCACTCTCGGATCTGCAGATGATCGCCAGCGGCGTCTTCAGTCCCCTCGAGGGCTTTATGCTGCAGGACGACTACGAATCGGTCGTCGAGGACATGCGCCTTGCCAACGGCCTGGCCTGGAGCATGCCCGTCACCCTTGCCGCCGAGGAGGAGATCGCCCGCTCCCTCAGGGAAGGCACGCACGTTGCGCTGGTGGACGGTACGGGTAGGCCCGTCGCAACCATGTACCTGAGGGCTCGCTACCCCTACGACAAGGAGCGCGAGGCGCTCGAGGTCTACCGCACCACCGACCGCGAGCACCCGGGGGTGGACTACCTCTACCGCCAGGGCGACGTCCTGCTCGGCGGGGAGATCGAACTTCTGCGACGCGCCGACCGCGGTCCCTTCCCCGGCTACTACTACGAGCCGAGGGAGCTCAGGAAGACCTTCGCCGAGAAGGGCTGGAGGAAGGTGGTCGGCTTCCAGACCCGCAACCCCGTCCACCGCGCCCACGAGTACATCCAGAAGAGCGCGCTCGAGACCGTCGACGGGCTGCTCCTGAACCCCCTCGTCGGAGAGACCAAGTCGGACGACATACCGGCAGACGTCCGGATGCGCTCTTACGAGGTTATCCTGGATCGGTACTATCCGGCGGAGCGCACCGTGCTCGCGGTATTCCCGGCGGCGATGAGGTACGCGGGGCCGAGGGAGGCCGTCTTCCACGCGATCGCGCGCAAGAACTACGGCTGCACGCACTTCATCGTGGGCCGCGACCACGCGGGGGTGGGCAGCTACTACGGCACCTACGACGCCCAGCACATCTTCGAGGAGTTCTCGGAGGAGGAGCTCGGGATCACCCCCCTCTTCTTCGAGCACGCCTTCTTCTGCAAGGAGTGTCAGGGGATGGCCTCGGGCAAGACGTGCCCTCACGAGGCCGAGTCCCACGTCTTTTTCTCAGGGACGAAGGTGAGGGAGATGCTAGGGAGGGGAGAGTACCCGCCGCCCGAGTTCTCCAGGCCTGAGGTCGTGAAGGTCCTCATCGACGGCATGAGGAGGGACGCCTGATCCTGGACGACCCCGCAGGGGTCGCGCGGGCCCGGTGCTAAAAAGACCGCGGGGTCGCACGGTTGCCGGAGACAGACGTGACGCTTGCTCCCACTTCTCCGCCTGATTCCGAGACGCGGAAGCCCGGGCCACGGAGGCGTGAAGCGCCGGACGCGTTGTGGGCCTATTTGAGCCGCATCTCCCGCGGCAACCTCCTGACGCACCTGGAGGAGATCGAGCTCGGGAGGAGGGTTCGTGCCGGCGACCGGCTCGCCCGCCGGACGCTGACCGAGAAGAACCTGCGGCTCGTCGTCTCAGTGGCCGTGGGGTACCGCGGCCGCGGGGTGCCGCTCGAGGACCTCATCCAGGAGGGCAACGTAGGCCTGATCGAGGCCGTCGAGAGATTCGACCCCGAGATGGGCAACAGGTTCTCGACCTACGCCGTATGGCGCATCCGCAAGGCCGTCCAGAGGGCCGCCGGTCAGTCGCCCGCCATCAGGGTGCCGCGCAACGCCAGGGATAGACTGGGCGCCTTGAACCACGCCCGCGGAGAGCTGCGCGCGGAGCTCGGACGGGAGCCCGGCGAGACGGAAGCGGCGGACAGGCTGGGTTGGGAGGTCGCCGAGGTCCGTGCCACCTCCCGGACCGTCCTTGACGCCACGAGCCTGGATCAACCGCACGGCCCCGCGGAGGACGCCCCCGCTTTCGCCGAGTTCGTGGCCGACGAGATCAGCCCAGAGGTGACGGAGACGGCCGTGCGCCGGGTGGAACTGGACAGGATACGCCGGGCCCTCGAGCTACTCCCAGACCGCGCCCGCCACGTGGTGGTGCGTCGCTACGGGCTCGACGGGCGCGAGCCGCCGGTCTCGCAGAGCTCGCCGCCGAGCTTGGCATCTCCAGGCAAGGCGTTAGCCAGCTACAACAGAGATCGGTGCGACGGTTGAAGGCCGTCTAGAACGGCGGGGAGCCCCACCACGCGACCAGCCGTTTTCCCGATCCTCACTCGGGACGGCCGCCGGCATCGACAGGCGGCACGCTGGGATCCACAACGCCCGCGTCTGGCACGGAACCCAGTTCGCCTTCCGCCTCCGGTCCGCCCTGAACCGGATACCAGATATCCAGACCCTGACTACCCGCCCTGTCCCACATCTCGTACCAGAGATCCAAGTCCCACTTCATTCCCCCAACCTCCTCAAGACCGTTTGACGGTATTGTTTATTGTTTTAGTGGACAAATACATGCTATCTCGCCGCTACTGATCCAGTCAAGGGTACGGGCGCGTTTCTCGGGCGTTATTCGGAGATGGGCGAGGGTAAGCACACGTGCGCGGATGGTGGGCGTCAGACATATATTCATTAATTTTGTAGACTAGCTGATCTTGTCTGTGTTGGATTGTCCTGGAGTCTGTCAAACGAAAGGAGACGAGGCGTGGGAGAAAAGATCCCGGGGGCTTCGTATTTGATCTGTGCGACGCCGCGCAGCGGTAGCACGCTTCTGTGCGCCGCGCTGGAGAGCACGGGTATAGCGGGTCGGCCGGCGGAGCACTTCGAGGTGTTGCTGGAGACGGGGCAGCCGAGGCAGCCGCGCGACTACTTCCAGCGCTCCAACGACCCCGAGGTATGGGCACTGCTGGACGACCGCGAGTTCAGGGAGATACTCGGCGAGTACGGGGGGCGGTACGCCGAGCATCCGGCGCGGCGCGACCCTTCGTGGCGTCCGCCGGACTTCGAGGCGCTGGTCGAGGGGGCCTTGCGGGACGGGACGACCGAGAACGGCGTGCTGGGGACCAAGATCATGTGGGCCTACTTCCGAGACTTCGTGCGCCTGGCGCGCCGAGCTCGGGGGCTCGACGAGATGCGTCCGTGCGAAGTCCCCTGGTCCGTCCTGCCGAACCTCAGGCGCCTCGTCTGGATCCGGCGCGCGGACACCACGCGCCAGGCGGTCTCGTTGTGGAAGGCGCTCCAGACCCAGCAGTGGCGTCAGGACTCCGACGAGGACGTCGGCGGGCAGGGGCTGCGGTTCAGCTTCCCCGCCGTGAGGCACCTCAAGCTACGCATCGACGAGCACAACGACGCCTGGCAGGGCTTCTTCGACGGCTGCGGGGTGGAACCGCTCAAGGTGGTATACGAGGAGCTGGCCGAGGATTACGAGGCGACCGTGATGCGGCTACTCGACGGCATCGGGATCCCGATACCCCAGAACTTTTCCGTCGAGAAGCCTAAAATGAAGCGGCAGGCGGACGAGCTCTCGGAAGAGTGGGTTCGTCTCTACGACGAGCGGGCCGCGACGCTGGCGGCCGGAAAGGGGTAAAAGGTCTTGCCGGATCGTCCCAACATCCTCTACGTCCACTCCCATGATACGGGCAGGTGGGTAAGGCCCTACGGCCACGCCGTGAGGACGCCCAACATCCAGCGCCTCGCAGAGGAGGGTGTGATCTTCCGCAAGGCCTTCTGTGCCGCCCCGACCTGCTCGGGCAGCCGAGCGTGCCTGCTGACGGGCCAGTACGCCCACTCGAACGGGATGGTGGGTCTCGCCCACCGCGGCTTCGAGCTGAAGGATTACCGCCACCACATCGTCCACACCCTGCACGAGCTCGGCTACTGGTCGGCGTTGATCGGCGAGCAACACATCTCCAAGAAGCCCGACGTTATCGGCTACGACGAGGTCTACAAGATCCCGACCAACCACACCGACGACGTCGTGCCGGTGACCCTGGATCTCCTGGAGCGCGCGAGCGACAGGCCCTTTTTCCTCTCCGTCGGCTTCTTCGAGACGCACCGCGAGTGGTTCCGGCCCTCCTCCCCGAAGAAGGCCAACTACGTCATGCCTCCCCCCAACTTGCCGGACACCCCCGAGACTCGCCTGGACATGGCTGCTTTCCAGGAGAGCGCCCGCTCACTCGACCGCGGCGTGGGCGCCGTCCTCGACGCCGTCGACGCCGAGGGGCTCACGGAGAACACGCTCGTGATCTGCACCACGGACCACGGCCTCGCCTTCCCTGGCGCCAAGGCCACCCTGTACGACCGCGGCCTGGGCGTCATGCTGATCCTGCGCGGCCCAGGCGGGTTTTCCGGCGGCAAGGCCGTCGACGCGCTCGTCTCGCACATCGACCTCTTCCCGACCGTCTGCGAGCTCGCGGGGGCAGAACGCCCCGGCTGGTTGCAGGGCGAGTCCCTCCTGCCCCTGGTAAACGGCGAGGCGAGCGAGGTCCGCGAGACCCTATTCGCCGAGAAGACCTACCACGTCGCCTACGAGCCGGAGCGCTGCGCCCGCACCCACCGCTGGAAGTACATCCGCCGCTTCGACGACGAGCACCCTACCCCCGTGCTGGCGAACATAGACGACGGGCCCTCCAAGGACGTCATCCTCTCCAACGGGTGGGCCGAGCGGCCCGTCCCCGCCGAACAACTCTACGACCTCCTCCACGACCCGAACGAGGCGAACAACCTGGCCTCAGACCCCGTCTTCGGCGGCGTTCTCGAAGATATGCGCGCGCGCCTGGATGCGTGGATGCGCGAGACGGAAGACCCGCTCCTCGAAGGCCCCGTCCCGGCCCCGCAAGGCGCGGAGGTCAACGGCCGGGATCAGCTCTCCCCGGCGGATCCCACGACTACTGTGTAGAGTCATATAGGCCACCTGGCACAATTTTCGGAGATCCCGGCCCGTAACCCTTGACACCCCCCCACCGGCTGTGTAAAGTCCCGCCGTACTTCTTTTTGTGTACGAAAACGGTAGGCAAAGGCGTCAATTGGAGGTAGCGGGTGCGTAATCTGGTAGTTCTGGCGATACTAGGCTTTGTGGCACAGCTGGTGGACGGGTCGATGGGCATGGCCTACGGCGTGACGTCCACGACGCTGTTGCTGGCCATAGCGGGCCTGACGCCGGCGCTGGCGTCGACGGTCGTGCACATCTCCGAGGTAGGCACCTGCGCCATGTCGGGGGTCTCGCACTGGCGCTTCGGCAACGTGGACTGGTCCAAGATCGTCTGGCTCGCCATTCCGGGCGCGATCGGCGCGTTTGTCGGGGCCTATGTCCTCGTCAGCGTCATAGACGCCGCTGTAGCAGAGCCCTTCGTGGCCATCTTCCTGTTCCTGCTGGGTGCCTACGTCCTGGTCCGTTTCGCCTTCAACCGGACCAGCGAGGTCGTGCAGAACCTGCCGATCCCGCGCGCCTTCCTCTCCCCGCTCGGCCTGATCGCGGGCTTCCTCGACGCGGTCGGAGGCGGGGGTTGGGGTCCGATCTCCACGCCCACCCTGCTCTCTTCGGGCCGCATGGAGCCGCGCAAGGTCGTAGGCACGGTCGACACCAGCGAGTTCCTCGTCGCTCTCGCCGCCAGCATCGGGTTCCTGATCTCGCTGAGTTTCTCTGGGGTGCCCTGGGGCGTTGTCGGCGCGCTGCTCGCCGGCGGCCTGGTAGCAGCCCCGATAGCCGCGTGGGTCGTGCGGCATCTCAACGCCCGCATACTCGGGACAACGGTCGGCGGCTTTATCCTGCTGGTCAACGCCCGTACGTTCCTGTCGGCCGTCGGCGTGGACCCGAGCCTGAACCTGATCGTCTACGCGGCCATCCTGGTGGTCTGGGGCACGGCCCTCTTCTTCGCCATCACCGCCGTGCGCCGCGAGCGCAAGCCGGTGCTCGAGACCGAGCCTACCTCTACCTAGACAAGCTGCGGGTTACCGCAGAACCGCTTCCGGCCGGGGCCACGTCCCGGCCGGATTCTTTGCGTAAAGCGCTCGCGGGGTTAGCGGCCCCGGTCTGAAATGGTGCGCCCGCGGTTGTAGACTACGGGCCGGCACGACGCAACAGGTACAAAACAGAAAGGAGCCCTAAATTGGAAAACGGAGCGGAGAACCAGCGCGGTTTCACCCTGTGGTTCACGGGCCTATCCGGAGCGGGCAAGACCACGATAAGCGAGCTCGTCGAGAGGGAGCTCAAGGAGCGAAGCCTCAGGGTAGAGGTCCTAGACGGCGACATCGTGCGCACCAACCTCTCCAAGGGCCTCAGCTTCTCCAGGGACGACCGCAACATAAACGTGCTCAGGATCGGCTTCGTGGCGAACCTGCTCACCCGCAACGGTGTCGGCGTTATCGTCTCGGCCATTTCGCCCTACAAGGAGGCCCGCGACCAGGTGCGGCGCCGGATCATCGATTTCGTGGAGGTCTTCGTGGACGTCCCGCTGGAGGTCGCGGCCGAGCGCGACGTGAAGGGCCTGTACAAGAAGGCGTTTGCGGGCGAGATCGACCAGTTCACGGGCGTCTCCGACCCCTACGAGCCCCCCGTCGCCCCTGACCTCGTCCTAAAAACCGACGAGGAGACGCCGGAGGAGAGCGCGAAGAGGGTCATAGAGAAGCTGGAGTTCTTCGGCTACCTCTGGTCTCCCACCGCGGAGACCGAGTACAACTGGAGCAATCGCTAGAAGATTGGACAACAACTTGAGTATATTTCCGACGCACATCTTGCTGGCCACCGACGGCTCTCCGCACGCGAAGCTGGCGGCGACGACGGCGGTGGACCTCGCGCAGAGCACCGACTCCCGGCTGCACGTCGTCGCGGTCGGGCGCACGTTTCCGGCCGCCGTCTACGAGGCCTACGCCGACTCGGAGCAAGAAGCGCTCAGGCGCGAAGCTCAGCAGGTCCTGGACGATCAGGTAAGGGAGATCGAAGAGGCCGGCGGCACCGTCGCGGTCTCCCACCTCAAGATGGACGAAGAGCGGGACGAGGCCATCGTCCACCTGGCCGAGGACATAGGGGCCGGCCTGATAGTGATGGGCAGCCGCGGGTTCGGCGGCCTCAAGCGGGCCGTGCTCGGCAACGTGGCCGACTCCGTCGTGCGTCACGCCCACTGCCCCGTAATGGTCGTGCGACCCACCGAAGGCCAGAGCAAGCCTTTCTAGCTCGCTCCGGCTTCGCCCGCCCCTCAAGATCTCCGCCCCGCCGGCAGCGTACCGCAGCCCGAGATCTTTATCTCGGGCGGCCCGATGCTAGAGTACCTCGCGGCTCAGGTAGGCGTAGAGCCCGTCGAAGATGGCGTCCGTGTAGCCGGTCAACGTCTCGTCGTCCGGGAGGACGAGTTGCATGCCGCGGACGATCGCGTCGAGCCCGTCTGACTCGAGGCGGCCGTATTTCTCGTCCATGAGGTCGGCGTCGTGTACTATCTCGGAGATCTCGGCCAGCACGGGATCCCCGAGCGAAAACTCCTTGAGGAAGGTCTCGAAGGAGCAATCGTCCCCGCGATGCGAGAACCTGGCTCCGGCGACGTCGAAGAGCTCGGCCCCCTTCAGAGCCTCGGCCGGATCCTCGAAAAATGAGAACGTGGCCTCGCCGTCCACGAAACGCCGGATCAGCCACACGCACGCCGTGCGGTCGACGTGGCACCCGCGACGGGTGGCCCAGAGCATCAGCCGCCCCCCCCGGTTGCCTCGTGGTGGGGGGAGCCAGCTTCCCTCCTGAGCGTTCGGCGCGCCGCGCGGATGGCCGTGTCTGCCTCGGTCCGCAGGGAGGAGCGAAAGTAATCCCGGCGGCGTTCGCCGCGAAACTCGCGCTCGACCCTGGCGAGCTCTTCGAACAGGCGCGTGCTGTCGCCGCCCAGCTCGGCCTTTCGCCGCACACGGTGGGCGGCCTCGATCATCTTCCCGTATGCCTCCTCGCGGGCGCCGCGAAAAGCCTCGACGAGGGCCCTGTTCTCGGCAATGGTGTTCGGCACGGCCTCCCAGAGCGTGGCCTCCCCCCCACCTTCCTTCACCCTCAGTTGTAGCCACTCTAGCTGTTCGCGCGTTACGGCGTCCTCGGGAAGCGCGGCGACCCCGTCTTGCAGGTAGAGCGCGCCAAGTGCCTTGAGCCTGCGCCACACGGCGACCCGGTGGCGCGAAGGCTCCCTCGGGAGGTGGTAGATCAGGATCACCCACCGCGTCTTCTCTGCGCGCATAGAGCCCCCGCCTAGACCAGAAGCGTCCACGCCATCCCCACCACGGCGCCCACGGGCACCATCACGTATATCGGCACCTTAAACCTCTGCAGCACCACGAACGAAGCGACCGCGACGACCAGGGCGAAGACGTCCAGCCCCGCCAGGGAGACGTCTTCCGGAAACAGGACCTGGGTGGCGAAGAACACGGCAAGGTTGGCGATAACTCCGACGACCGCAGCCGTGACCCCTACGAGGGCCGCCTGCAGGCGCCGGGCATTCGCAAGACGCTCGATGTAGGGGGCTAGCAAGAAGATGAACAGGAAGCAAGGCAGGAAGGTCGAATACGTCGTGATCAGGGCGCCAAGCGTGCCGTAGAGCAGCGGCGCGAATGGACCGGGGTCGTTCCACGCCCCGATAAAGCCGACGTACTGGGTGACCATGATCAAGGGCCCCGGCGTGGACTCGGCCAACGCGAGCCCCTGCACCATCTGGTCCGCCGTTAGCCACCCGTACTGGTTGACCGCCACATCCGAGATGTAGCTCAAGACCGCGTAAGCTCCTCCGAACGTGACGAAGGCCGCGCCCGTAAAGAACAACGCTTCCTTTACCAGCACGTCCTCGCCGCCGCGCCAGATCCAGAGCGCCCCGACCGGCACGACCCACAGCAAGGCGAACGTCCCCAGAAGCCGTAGATTACGCAGCACGGAGGGCCGCCCGCCCGAGGGCAACCCGTCGATGGCGGCCGCCTCCTCCGAGTCCGATCCATGCCCGCGAGGACTGAACGCGTCCGGCACGACGCGTTGCAGCAGCACGCCAGAGACGGCGGCGGCGCCCACGACGGCCGGGAAGGGAAGCGAGAGGAAGTAGATGGCGACGAACGAGGCGATGGAGAACGCGACGAGCACGGGGTGGTTGAGAGCCCGTTTGCCTATTCTGATGACTGCCTCCACCACGATGGCGATCACGACCGGCTGTACCCCGTACAGCAAACCCGTTATCGCGGGCACGTCGGAATAGGCCACCGCCAGGTAACTGAGCACCAACAACACGAAGATGGACGGTATTACGAAGAAGGCGCCGGCCACGATCCCACCCAACGTGCCGTGCAGCCTCCACCCTATGTAGGTGGCGACCTGCTGGGCCTCAGGCCCCGGCAAGAGCATGCAGAAGTTGAGCGTTCTGAGATACTGTTGCTCCGAGACCCACCGCTTGTTATCGACCAGCTCCCGGTGCATGATCGCGATCTGACCCGCCGGCCCACCGAAGTTGATAAACCCCAGCTTTACCCAGAACCAGAATGCCTCCCAGAAGCCAACCGGCTTGGCCTCCCCCTCAACCCGAACGCCCTCACCCGCCATCTTCACCTACCGAGTAGCCTAAATTAGTAAAGCCCATGCAGAGTAACCACGGTTACACCCAAAGTCAACCCGCCACCACCGACCCGAGCCCACTGAAAGCGAGGCCAGCCGAAGCTGGCCTATGCGTGCTGACAAGCGAAGCCCGACGAAGTCGGGCGCAGCGTGCTGACAAGTCGCCCGCAGGGCGACGTGCTAGCGACGGCGAAGCCGGAGCGCCCTAGTGGTGGACCCAGGCCTCGGGGTCTTTGGTAAGCACGGTCACGGGCTTCGGAAGGGTACCGTCTGCCAGGTCGGCGAGGGTAACGGATTCGAGGACGGCGCGCAGGTTGGCGCGGACGGCGATCCAGACCTCCTGCAAGGACTCGGCGGCGCCGGGGTACTCGACGGCTTCCGGCCACTCGCCGCGGACGTTCGCGAGCGGCCCTTCGACGGCCCGGATCACCTCGGCGAGCGTGATCTCCTCGGAGGGACGGGCGAGCCAGTAGCCGCCTGAGGCTCCGCGGCGGGTGCGTACGATCCCCGCGCGCTTGAGATCGTGGAGGATGTTCTCCATAAACTTCTTCGGTATACGCTGCGCCTCAGAGATCCACTCCCCCTTTACGGGACCAGCCCCTTCTGTCGCCGCCAGCGCCAGCTCCGCGGCGGCCCGCAGTGCGTAGTCGGTCTTGGCCGAAACCTGCAAGCGTCCTCACCCCCCCGCGAACTCTGGATTTCCTACGGCTACGTCCTCTCCTGGTCGTCGTTACCGTTCGAGTCACCGCGGTTCGGCACGTACACGAACCAGTACGACCCGATCAGTATGCCCACCATCAGCACCATCGCTCCGGCGAATTGCAGGTACTCAGTCGACACCCGACCTCCTTAGTCCAGCCGACGGGGCCAATTCTACGATAGTCGAGGCGATCTCGCCGGGAGCCGGATCACGGACCCGTACGGCAAACGCGACCGGCCTCGCACGACCGGGCGTCGGCCAGAAGGATCTTGCAAAGGTTTTCTCCGTGGCGCCCGAGCCTTCGCGTGCCGCGGATGCCCCGGCGGTGACCGGCTAGCGCGGGTCTCCCCCGATCGGCGGCTCGAGCCCAGTTGGGCTTACTGTAGGATCGTGCCTCGAACGTACGGCGGCCGCGACACGCTCGCCACACCCGCACCCCGAGTTTTCACCATTCAGGCGCCACGAGGAGAGCGGTCCGTCCAGGATCGTCTTGTCCCCGCACTCTTCGCACATCAAGACGCCCGCCCTAGAAAGCCCGCTCACCGGCCACCTCCTCCATAAAACGCGCGGTATCCACCGGCCCACCCTCGACTTCTGGAGCGCCTCCGCCGGCCGGGCGGCTCGGTTCGCCCCCCGGTTGCCCAGGATAGGACCAGGTCGATTCCGGCGACGCCACGTCGTGGGCGGGTCGGACGTACTCCATCTCCTGCAGGCGCTCGAGCCGTCGCACGGCGCCCCGTATGGCCGGGTGGCGCGACCGGCCGCCGTGCTCCTCCAGCTCCGCGTAGAACGCCACCACGGCCACGGCCGACTTCTCGACAAACCAGGGACTAGCCTGGGGCTGCTCCAGCCGCTGGCGCAACCGCGCAGCATCCAGCGCCTCCCGGGAGCACCAGCCGCAGGCGTCCCCCATCCTGTCCAGCAGCTCCTCGGCCGCATCCAGGTGGTCGAGCGGCTCGCCGCACAGCCGCGTCCAGCGCTCCAGGGCCTCGAGCTCCTCTTGCGAGGCCCACCGGTAAACCTCCGGATCCCTCACCTCACCGCTCGGGAGCACCCCACCCCGCTCGACAAGCATCAGCGCCAGAGCCAGGTCGCCAGTCGTCAGCAACTTTAGCGGGGCGTACGACTCCTGCTGCCGCCTGCGGCGCTGGTCCAGCGCCTCGATCCGGGCCCTCAAGCGGCTCATCTAGACTCCTTCAATGCGCCGCTCCTCGTGCCCCGCTGCGTCGCAAGCCAAACATACATCCAAATTCGGGCAACACAGGTGTCCCCTCCTGCCTCATTCCAGACCTCCGGATCGAGCATGGCCTACATCCGCAGTCATAGCGCGACATGCCCTGAGAGTACCCACGTGGCGTGCACCCAGGCAAGATCAATCGACTTCAACCTAAACGTCAGCTCGAACTACGCGTAGAGCGGAAGCTAGCGTACAGCTACACCTCGACCGAAAGGTGTAGCGGGCTCGCGGCGCGTCGTATCGGCTTTCCTATCGGTCACAAGAGTCCAGGGGTCTATCCCGGGTAGAGATCTGGTGGCGTCCCGCGAGACCTGTAGCGTCTGAAGAGGTTCATGCCCGATGAGCCAGATGCCGGGCGGGGGCAGGAAGATACCGGGTCTGGTTGGCGCCGCTCAGCGCCTCGAGCCTTGCGCTCCCTCCGGCATCGGCGCGCCCGAGCGGGCGCACCCGGTGCAGTTGGCATCTTTCGAGGTGGTAACCCAGGCTTCCTCGTCTATGGGTCTGCCGCAGTACGTCTCCCTCATCCCGGGCTTGGCGACGTGGACCCTGCCCAACCCGTTTGCTTGACGTATGTTCATCTGCGGTACGTGTCCCGGTCCATGGGCTTATCTTACCCGCTTCTCGGGCAAAGGGCGCGATAACGTGCATCGTCGACAACGGCCGCCTCCAGCTTCCCTGGCAGAGCCGACGTATGATAGTCGGCTCAGGCGGTCCTTCTGGGAGGGGCCGCGTCGCGTCTCAGCGCCGCTAGAAACCCTCTTACCCCAGGGCTATAGTGAGTTCCGAACTCGATCGTTCGTTTTGCCAGGCCAGGAACAAGTGGGGAGGCGCGATGGGCCGAGAGCGGCAAGAACCCGGCGGTCACCCAGGTGTCCACGGCGGTGCCTTCGTCGAACGCTTCGAGGTCAGCCGGACCGGCACCGGACCGCTGGACGGGTTGAGTTTCGCCGTCAAGGACCTCATCGATATCGGCGGCCACAAGACGGGTCGCGGCAATCCGACCTGGCTAGACACGCATCCGCCGGCCACCATGAACGCGGTGTGCGTCGAGCAGCTTCTGAACGCCGGAGCCCGGTGCGTGGGCAAGACGGTGACCGACGAGCTCGCCTTCAGCTTGCTCGGCGAGAACCCCTTTTACGGGACGCCGCTCAACCCACGAGCGCCAGACCGTGTCCCGGGGGGGTCCTCCAGCGGCTCGGCGTCCGCGGTGGCCCAGGGGCTTGTCGACTTTGCGCTCGGCACCGACACCGGCGGTTCGGTGCGCGTTCCGGCGAGCAACTGCGGTGTCTGGGGCCTGCGACCGTCCCACGGGTCTATCTCGGTTGCCGGCGTGGACCCCTTCGCGCCATCCTTCGACACCGTGGGCGTCCTAGCCGGCAGCGCCGAGATGCTGGTCCGCGTCGCCTCCACGCTCCTGGCTCGCGAGGACGCTCCGGGCGAAGAACCCGCCACGGTCCACCTCCTCGAAGAGGCGTTCTCCATCGTAGATCCCAACGTAAGGCGAGTCCTCGAGGAACCGGTGCGGTGCCTGAGGGAACTTTTCGGGAAACGGCTACGCGACACCTCACTGCGCGAGATCGACGGCGAGCCGGCGGTGTCCGAGAAATCGAGCCTCCAGGGGTGGTCCGAGACCTTTAGCTTGCTGCAGTGGGCCGAGATCGGGAGCTGCCTCGACGCCTGGGTCGAGGAGGCGAGACCGGCGTTCGGCCCGGAGGCCGCGGCGAACTTCGCGTTGGTAAAGAACCTGGACCGCAGGCGGATCGGACCCGCCGTGCGGCGTCGCGAGGGCTACTACCGAAGGCTGGAGGCGTTTCTGGGGCCGAGGGATCTGCTTTGCATCCCGACCACGCCGGCCCCTGCGCCGCTCAAGAACACTATCGGGCCGCGCGGGAGCGACACCGCGGGCAATTACTATCCGCGGGCGCTCTCCCTGACATGCCTGGCGGGCATCGGGGGGCTGCCGCAGGCATCGCTACCCCTGGCGGAAACTCGCGGCGTACCGGCCGGATTGTCGCTGCTGGCCGCCAACGGTCGAGATCAGTTCCTCCTAGGCACGGTAGGTAGGGTAGCGGCGGCTACGAGCTCCTGACTCGGGCGTCAGGGCCGTGGCCTCGGTTCGCTGGCGGGCCTGACGACGTACTGGACGTAGCCCCTGGGGTTGCGCTCGGCCCACTCGTTCAGCTCGCTGGCCTTCCACTCTGCCTGCTCGCGGGTTGGATAACGCGCGACCTCCTTCTTCCCGAAGAACGTCACGGCGACCACGCCGAAAGAGCCCCTCTCCGCCATCACCCTACCTTGCCCCGGATCTACCACGAATGCTAACATCGCCTGACCCAGGGGAAAGATTAGGAGGACGCGTTGAAAGGCCTCACCTCAGACTATCAGCTAACCCTGCCCGCCATACTCCGCAGGGCAGAGGCGCTCTACGGGCCGAAGGAGATCGTCACCCGCAGGCCGGACAAGAGCTTCCACCGCTACACCTACGCGGACTTCGTCGGGCGCGCGAAGAGGCTCGCCGTCGCGCTCGGGGCGCTCGGGCTCGAGAAGGGCGACCGGGTGGGGACCCTCGCCTGGAACAGCCACCAGCACCTCGAAGCGTACTTCGGCGTGCCGAGCTCGGGCATGGTCCTGCACACGATCAACCCTCGCCTGAGCGCGGACGACCTCGCCTACATCATCGACCACGCCGGCGATCGGGTGCTCCTCATAGACGAGACCATGGTGAAGCTACTCGACGGGTTTCGGGATCGGGTGGACCTGGACCGCGTCTTCGTTATGTCGACCGACGGCTCGACGCCCGAGGGGCTGGAGAGCTACGAGGAGCTGCTTTCGGGCGCGGACGAGGAGCGGTTCGAGTACCCCGACTTCGACGAGAACGACGCGGCGGCGATGTGCTACACCTCTGGCACGACCGGGCGCCCCAAGGGGGCACTCTACTCGCACCGGGCCATCTGTTTGCACTCGATGGCCTCGGCGATGACGGACATGCTCGGGATCTCGGAGCGCGACGTCGTGATGCCCGTCGTGCCGATGTTCCACGTCAACGCCTGGGGGTTGCCATTCACCTCGACGCTCGTCGGGGCCAAGCAGGTGCTGCCCGGGCCACACCTCGACCCCGAGAGCCTGCTCGAGGACATGGCGGAGGAGAAGGTCACCGTAACCGCCGGTGTGCCGACCATCTTCTTCGGCGTGCTGCGTACCCTGGACGAGAACCCGGGGGCCTACGACCTCTCCAGCGTGCGGGCCATGATCATCGGCGGGTCGGCGGCGCCCGAGGGCATGATCCGGGCCTTCGACGACCGCCACAACCTCCACGTGCTGCACGCCTGGGGCATGACGGAGACGACCCCGCTCGGGACCGTCTGCAACCTGAGCAGCCTCCTGGACGGGGAGCCAGAGGACGAGCGGTACAGGATCAGGGCGACCCAGGGCACGCCGGGGGCGTTTGTCGAGGTCAGGGCGCGCGGCGACGAGGGGTTCGCCGCGTGGGACGGGGAGTCTATGGGCGAGCTCGAGGTCCGCGGGCCGTGGGTCTCCGGGGCGTACTTCAACACCGACGAGGGGGCAGACAAGTTCACCGAAGACGGCTGGTTCAAGACGGGAGACATCGTCACGATCGAGCCGAGCGGCTACGTCGAGATAAAGGATCGGACCAAAGACCTCATCAAGAGCGGTGGCGAATGGATATCCTCGGTCGCCCTCGAGAACGCCCTGATGGCGCACGATGCCGTCGCCGAGGCCGCCGTCATTGCCGTCGCGAGCGAGCGGTGGGGCGAGCGGCCCCTCGGGATTGTCGTCCTCAAGGAAGGCGAGGAGGCGACGGAGGAGGAGCTCATGGACCACCTCGCGGCCAAACTCCCGAAGTGGTCCATGCCGGACGCGATCGAGTTCGTGGACGAGATACCGCACACGGCCACCGGCAAGGCGTTGAAGATGGCGCTGCGCGAACATTACAAGGACTACACGCCGGCCAAGTGAAGGTCGTCGGGGCGGGCTTCGGAAGAACGGGAACGGCTTCGCTCAAGATCGCGCTCGAGGAGCTCGGCTTCGGGCCGTGCTACCACATGACCCAGGTGTTCGAGCACCCCGAGCACGCGGACTTCTGGCTGGCCGCGTGGCGCGGCGAGCCGGTGGACTGGGACGGGGTACTCGGGGGCTACGAGTCGGCCGTCGACTGGCCGGCCTGCACCTTCTACGAGGAGCTGCTTCGGAGGAACCCGGACGCCAAGGTGCTGCTCAGCGTGCGCGACCCAGAGCGGTGGTACGACAGCGTGCGCGGCACCATCTACGAGCTTAGCGTCGGCATGCCCCGCTCCCCCCTGTACGGGTTCGGGTTCGCGATCGCGAGCTTCCTGTACTTCGGCCCAAGAAGGAGAGCCGACCTGGCGGACGAGATCATCTGGGAAGGCACGTTCCACGGAAGGTTCGAGGACAGGCGCTACGCCACGCACGTCTTCGAGCGGCACACGGAGGAGGTAAGGCGACGCGTACCCAGGGACAGGTTGCTCGAGTACGACGTGAAGCACGGCTGGGGTCCCCTGTGCGATTTTCTCGGCGTGGAGGAGCCAGACCATCCGTTCCCGCACGTCAACGACGCGGCCGAGATGCAGCGCAGGTTACGGTTCGCGAAGGCGCTATCCCTAGCCGTACCCGCGGTCCTCGTGCTCCTGGCCACGATGGGCCTCGCGCTCCTCAGAAGGCTGACCAGGGCTTGATCCGGGTAATTACGGGGGGCGAATGGATCCGGTAGCGAACGTGATGGTCCAGAAGGACGTGCCCGCGAAGATGCGCGACGGCACCACCCTGATGTCCAACGTCTACCGCCCGGCGGACGGTGGTCCCTTCCCGGTCCTCCTGACGCGCATGCCCTACGGCAAGGACCTTCCCTTCAACGCGACCTACCTCGACCCCGTGCGGGCCGCCAGGAGCGGCTACATCGTCGCGATCCAGGATGTCAGGGGCCGCTACGCCTCGGAGGGCAAGTTCACCCCGTTTATGCGCGAGTACGAGGACGGCTACGACGCCGTGGAGTGGGCGGCGAAGCTTCCCGGCTCCTCCGGTAGGGTGGGCATGGTCGGGCTCTCCTACCTGGGCAAGGTCCAGTGGCACGCCGCCGTAATGCAGCCACCGTCCCTGGGAGCCATCGCCCCCGGCCAGACCTGGGGCAACCACCTGAACGGCGTCCAGATGCGCGGCGGTGCGCAGGAGCTCGGCCTCATGCAGTACTGGGCGCAGGGCGCCCTCGCGCTCGAGATCCTCTTCCGCAAACACCGCGGCTCGCCGCGGCAGATAGAGGCGAAGCTGCCCGAGCTGGTCGGCTCCATAGACCTGCTCCTCGCCGGCGGCGGTTACGAGGCGTTGCCGCTGACCCGGCTACCCGACCCCGACGACCTCACGCCTTTCGTGCGCGGCGGCTTCGAGCGCGGCCCGGATGACGAGGCCTGGGGCTACGTCAACATCGACGGCAAGTACGACCGCGTGGAGGTCCCGACCTTCCACGTCGGAGGCTGGTACGACTGCTTTATCGGGGAGACCCTGAGGCAGTACGAGGCGATGAGGGAGGTTGCCGACGCGAAAGGGACGCGCAGGCCGCGCCTGCTCGTGGGCCACTGGACGCACGCGGACTTCGGGAGCACGATCGGGGACCTGGATCACGGCATCGGCAGCTCGGGGGCTTTCCTGAACTACCGCGGCGACCTAACCGAGGCCCACCTGCGCTGGTTCGACGCGACGCTGAAGGGCGAGGACGGTCCCCTTGACGAGAGACCGCCGGTCGAGGTCTTCGTCATGGGCGAAAGGCGCTGGCGCGGTTACGAGGATTGGCCCGTCCCCGGCGCGCGCGAGGAAAGGTGGCACCTGCACGGCAGCGGGCGCCTGGCACGAGGGGCGCCGGAGCGAGGCGGGCCCGACGAGTACGACTATGACCCGAGGGACCCCGTCCCGACCGTGGGCGGGGCTACCCTCCTGGCACCCATCCACCGCCCCGGCGCCCGCGACCAGCGCGAGATCGAGGGCCGCCCCGACGTCCTCCTCTACACCAGCGAGGTTCTGCGGGAGAACGTCACGGTCCTCGGTCCCGTCCACGCCGCGCTCTTCGCCGCGACCTCCGCGCCGGACACGGACTTCGTCGTCAGGCTCGTGGACGTCCACCCCGACGGAACGGCCATAGGGGTCGCGGACGGCGTGATCCGGGCGAGCGCGCGCGAGGCTTTCCCGGCCCCGGGCGTCATCAGGCCCGTAAAGCCTGAGCCCGTCGAGCCGGGTCGCGTGTACGAGTACAGCGTGGACCTGTGGGCGACCGGGGTCACGTTCCAGGCCGGGCACCGCATCAGGGTGCACGTTACCTCCAGCTGCTTCCCCCGCTGGGATCGCAACCTCAACACCGGCGAGGGTCCCGAATCGGCTCGCGCCGAGGTCGCGCGGCAGAGGATCTTCCACGACCCGGAGCGCCCGAGCCACGTCACCCTGACCATCGTCGACAGATAGAGGAGGACCCATGAACTGGCGCGTCAGGGAGTATGCCGGATGGAGATAGGAGGGCACACGTTCCTCGTGGCCGGCGGCGGGTCGGGGCTCGGCGCGGCGACCACCGCGATGCTCGCGGCAGAGGGCGCGAACGTAGTCGTGGCAGACCTGAGGGGCGAGACAGCCGGTGAGAACGTCCGCTTCGTCGAGACGGACGTCACCGATGAGGCGAGCGTGAGGGAAGCCCTGACAGAAGCCCTAGACGCCTACGGCGGGCTGGACGGGGCGATCAACTGCGCCGGCGTCGCTTCGGCAGAGAAGGTCCTGGGCAGGGAGGGCCCACACTCCCTCGATTCCTTCGAGAAGGTCGTCCGGGTCAACCTGGTGGGCACCTTCAACGTGGTACGGCTCGCCGCCGAGATCATTGCCCGCAACGAGCCGCCCGAAAGCGGGGAGCGCGGCGTCATCGTCAACACCGCCTCGGTAGCGGCCTTCGACGGCCAGGTAGGGCAGGTCGCCTACGCCGCCTCCAAGGGCGGCGTCGTGGCGCTGACGCTCCCGGTAGCCCGGGAGCTCGCCTCGCTCGGAATCAGGGTAGTGGCCATCGCGCCCGGCATCTTCGACACGCCTATGATGGCCGGGCTGCCCGAGGCCGCCCGCGAGTCCCTTGGCAAGCAGGTTCCTTTCCCGCCTCGCCTGGGACGCCCGGAGGAGTACGCCGCGCTCGTGCGACACATAATCGAGAACGGGATGCTCAACGGCGAGGTCATCCGGCTGGACGGCGCGATCCGCATGGCACCCCGCTAGAGCGCTTCTCGGGCCACCGTGCACCCGAAACACGAGAGCCAGCATCCCGGGCTTCCCGAAGGATATTCGGGGCGTGCGGCCGAGGCGGACGAGCTGCGGGCCGTCTACGAACTGATCCTGGCGTGCGACCTGGCCGAGTACGGCGCGGCCGACATCGTGGAAGAGGAGCTGCGCGCGGATTGGGAGGATCCGGACACCGACCGGTGGGTGGTCGTCGCGCCCCGGGGCGAGATGGCGGGCTACGGGAGCCTCTCGCGCCCGGCCCGGCGTGACCCCGAGGGGCTCCCCGCGCGCCTCGACGTCGAGTGCTATGTCGGACCAGATCACTCTGGAAAGAGCGTAGGGAGGTACCTGTTGCGCCTAGCCGAGGCGGGGGCGCTCGAGTGGCTCGCCGCCGAGCCGGGGCAGGCCGGCGCCTTCCTGACCAATACCGTGAACGGAGCGAACGCCGCGGCCCGGCGGCTTCTAGAGGAAGAAGGCTATGCGCCCGTCCGCCAATTCCTGCTCGCGGAGATCGACCTGCTGGTGACACCACCGGCGCCCGAACCGCCATCCGGGGTCACGGTCTACCCGTGCGTCTCCGAGGGCGAGGAGCGCGCCGCCCTCGAGGCCGTTGAGGACGCGTTCCGGGACCACTGGGGGTACCGGGCCGGCGGGACGCTCGCGGGCTGGAGCCGGCGCAGGTGTCTCGGGGGAGCGGGTCCGGGGCTCTGGCTCACGGCGAAGGCGGGAGACGAGGTGGCAGGCGCAGTGTTCTGCGATCTTGGGGAGGAAGACCATGGCGAGGTCGAGTGGCTCGCCGTCAGGCGGCCGTGGCGCCGACGGGGGGTAGGCCTGGTCCTCCTGTGCGCGGCGTTCTCGGAGATCAGGGCAAGGGGCGGTCGCGTGGCTCGCCTCACAGTCGATTCTGAGAGCCCTACCGGCGCCGGCAGGCTCTACGAACGGGCCGGAATGCGCTTCGTGCGCCACTACGCCGTCCACCGCAAAGAGCTGAACCGGGCCGCCGGGTAGAAGGCGCTGCGCCGGCCACGCCTCCCGAGCCCTTACCGGACCCTGTTCCTTAGCGAACGGCTCATAAACCAGTTTGGGACGCCCAGAACTTCCACTTCGCCGACAACTTCGAAGCCGAACCGTTCATAGAAATGGACGTTGATCCCCTTGTCGGTCTCGAGATAGGCCGCTTCCCCGACCGCGTCCACCCGGGCGCAGAAGGCCTGCATTAGCCTGGATCCGACACCCATACCCTGCAATGGGGCGTCCACCGCCACGGGACCGAGGTGCCAGTGCGGCCCCTCGGGGTCCATCTTTGCCCAGACCCCCTGCCAGCGCATGACCCGCACGGTCACGCGGGGTCCCGTAGAGAGCACGCCGGGCAGGACGCGAAGCTGCTGTCGGACCCCCAGACGGCAGGCGCCCGGCGGCAGCGTCCCGCACACCCCCACGATCGTACCGTCCGAGCCTCGCGCGGCGAGCATGTTCGTTCCCCAGTCCATAGCCTCGAAGGCTCCCTCGAACACCCGCCGAAGCCTCTTCCGGCGGAGGTCCGGATCCTGCCCGAACGCGGCGAGGTGAACCGGATTGTCGCGCATGCCACGCGAGAGCACGTCCAGGGCCGTCTCGGCGGCGCCCGGACCGAGCGGCCCGACTTCCAGCCCATCCACCCACGCGCGGCCCGGGGAGGTTCCCCCTCCCTCCGTCATGTTCTCCACCCCAGGGTCTCCGGCGGGTCGTCGGTGCCCGGCGCGGCCTCGCCGTCCCGTGTGGGAGACCGCTCGCGCACTACGCCTTTCCCGCGAGCACCTCGAGCGCGGACGCGTAAGAGCGCTGCGGGCGGTTGTCGTCCATAGGCACGACCGTGAGGTCGGCGCCGCGGTCGGCCACCACCGCGAGGCCGGGATCGTTGGTGTCCATGATCGAGACCACCGGGATGCCGGCCGCGACGGCCGCCCCGGCGAACCCGTGGTCCGCCACGACCAGGTCGATCCCGTCGAGCTCGCGCAGCAGGTCGAGCATGGGGCCGGCGTCGTGGGTGTGTCGCAGGCTCGCCCCGTCCCCAAGAACGCCCACGGCGCCGACCCAGTCGAGCATGGTGTTTCGTTCGTAGCGTCCGTCAGTCCACGCGATGAGCGCCTTGCCACCGAGGTCCCGCACCCAGGCCGCGAGGTCAAGGTAGTACGAAAGCAAAGCCCCTGGGTGTCCCGTCGCGAAGACGAAGCTGCCGCCGCCTTCGGCGACCGCTCGGATACGCTCCCCGGCCTCCACGAGCCCGGCTGCGGTGCGCGCGGGGTCTATGCACCCGCTGCCTTCGGTCTCTTCTGCGTCCGGCGGGTACCCCGTCTGGCGGGTCACGGCGCCGTAGGCCTCCTCGAAGCTTACTCCTTCGAGGAGTTCTTCCATGCCGAAGGTCTGGGTGGGATCTCCCTCGAGCAGGAGGTCTATCTTGTAGAGGTTGTTCTCGGCGCCGTGGGAGGTGTTGGTCCCGGCGACGCCTGCCCTCAGGAGAACGTCCGCGTACTGGCTCGAAGAGTAATTCACGCTGGCGAGTTTAGCAGAAGCCCGGGATCAGGACCCATCGGGCGTCGGACTACAGTCTCGTTCGCCCCACGCCCGAGCATCACGTCGCCGGGCAGCGCCTTCATGAGCGGAGCAAGAACACCAAGATTCCCGGTCCGCTACCAGACCTGCCACCGCCCTGGCGTCACCCGCAGCGCCACCGAGTAGGCCTTCGCGAAGCAGTCCGGTTCGTAGCCGATGCGCGAGATCGGCCCCCGGTGCTTCTCCAGGTAATCCTCGACCTCGGTAACCGGCGGGAAGCCGTCCAGGATCTCGGCGTCCCCTTCGACGCGTGCCACGTCGCCGCCGGTGTCGCTGGAGTTGAGGTTCAGACCGACCCTGGGGTTGTGTCCGATGTTCCTCAGCTTCTGGCGGTCGGGCTGGGAGTAGATCAGAAAGCTCTCCCCGTCCCACAGAAACCAGACCGGCACCGATTGCGGCTGGCCGTCGGAGCGAACCGTCGTGAGCCAGGCGACCTCCTCATCCCGCAGCCGCTTCTCTGCACGGCTCCCGGCATCTGTGGTGGTGTCGAGCAATTCCAGCTCCTTTCCTCGCTCTGCATAACCCGCAGAGGTTATCCTAACCGCGGGGGGACGTCTCGAGAGAACCTGCCCGGCATCCACGCCCCTCGTCACGGAGCGATCTCCTCTCATCCGGGCGGCGGCGGTTGTGGCGTCCGGGGGTAGGCTACGCGAAGCCGTTGGGCAGGATCCGCGGTGTGGCCGCCCGCAAGGTCGCCCGTATCGCACGCCCCGGTCTACGAAACCGGGGAGACCGTCCTTCACCGTAGACCAGGATTTCGGGCGCGGAGCAACCATCGAGTGAACGGCATTGCCCCGGCATCCGTATACCCATTGCGCGTCGACAAGCATCGCCAGGACAAGGGGGGTGGGTCAGAGGGGATCGGGAGCAAGCAAGCATCTTGCAAAGCGTGGGGACGCGGTGCGTCTCCGAACCGGACACGGAAAGGGGTTAATGTAGTGGATCACCAAGCTGTGGATCGTTTGGTCGCCCGCGGCCGACCGGGGCTGGAAGGCGCGCTTGTCGCGTCTGGCTTGCTCCTCGGCCTGCTGCTCGTTCTGTGGGCAGCGCCGGGCGCATCGGCGCAGAGCGCCGGACCGGACGGGCCGGAGAGGGTCTTCGCTCTCTCCGCCGAGGACCACCTGCTGCGCTTCGACGGGGATAACCCTGGTCAAGTCGCAAAAAAGGAGATCACCGGCCTGAGCAACGGCGAGAGCCTTGTCGGCATAGACTTCCGCCCGAGCGGCCCCGACGCGACCCAGGGCAAGCTCTACGGTCTCGGCGATCAGGGCTACATCTACAGGATCAACCAGGCCACGGCCGTCGCCTCGCGTGGACCCCAGATCACGGCCGACGGCGCGCCGGTGGCGCTCAGGGGCACCAGGTTCGGCATAGACTTCAACCCGACCGTGGACCGCCTCAGGATCGTGAGCGACGCGAACCAGAACCTGCGGGTCAACGTCGACACCGGCGAGCTCTCGGACTTCAACGCCACGATCCCCGGCACCCAGCCAGACCAGGACGTCCAGTACGCCGTGGGCAACCCGAACGTCGGCCAGGAACCCAAGGTCACCGGCGTCGCCTACAGGAACGCCAGGCCGGCTGCCTTCGGCACTACCAGCACCGAGCTCTACGACATAGACGCGCAAACGGACGATATGTCAGAGCAGGATCCGCCCAACGACGGGACGTTGAACACAGAGGGGCCGGTTAGCATCGACACGAGCGGCCGCGTCGGCTTCGACATCGTTACCCGCGGCGATTCCTCCGCGGGCGACAGGGGCTACGCGTCCATGCAGCCTCTCAGCGACAGCGTGCCGAGCTTCTACAAGGTCAACCTGAACACGGGTAGGGCGACCAAGATCGGCACGTTCGGCGCCAGGAACGTCGAGGGCATCGCCATCCCTATCGGTCAGCAGTAAGGAGTGGCGCTCGCCTTGGGCGAGTCGTGAGACAGCAGTAGCGTCACGGGGCTGGAATCAGGGCGTTCCAGCCCCGTTTTTGCGCCGCACCGTGGGCCTCCTCCGCCCCTCTTGGACCCTAGCTTTGCGCGAAGGCCGTCGCTTCCCGAGACGCGACGCGCCGCCCCACAGCTCCCCGGAGGCCGGCCCGGGTTTCCTCCCGGTCGGGCTTTCGAGCAGGGCATCCTGGCGAAGCGCTCGGGCGGCAACCTGCCGGGCCACGAGAGGCGAGATACCGGGACGACGGTATACTGTGCCAGCGATGGTACGCATCCGACTACTGGAGGAATCGGCTGCCGCGGAGATTGACGCCTTGCTCGCCGTGGCGGGGGCGCTGCCGGAGTACTTTGACGAGGCGGCGATGGCCCGGATGCCGGTCGATGCGCAGGAGCACGCCACCTACATCGCGATAGAAGGGGACCGGGCGGACCACCTTCGTGGCTTCGCCGTCGTGGAGCGCAAAGGGAACAGGGTCGCGGAGGTCCTGTGGATGGGCGTCTGCCCCGAACGGCGAAGGATGGGGATCGGCGCGCGGTTGCTGTCGGCGCTCGAAGACGACCTGCGCGCCGAGGGGTTCGAGCTTCTGGAGATCAAGACGCTCGCCGCCGAGGCGGAGTATGCCCCGTACGAAGGCACCCGGCGCTTCTACGAGAAGCAGGGCTTCCTCTGGGTCGAGACGGTTGATCCGTACCCAGCCTGGCCGCCCGGCAACCCGTGCGCCATCTACGTCGCCCCGCTCTGAGAGACCGTCTGGCGTAAAAAAGTTCTCGGGTCTACCTCTGCGCGAGAGGCGATCCCTCTCTCGGAAGACGTCTCAGGCTCAAGACGTCTTGCCGGCGGCGACGAGAAGGTCCCCAGGCACCCTGACCGGTTTTCCCGTGGCGAGCCGCACGCAGGCGTGGCGGGTGTGGCCCGTGACGAGCACCTCCTCGACGCGCGAGACCGTGTACTCGAAGCGCAGGGAGGCCCGGCTCAGGCCCGCAAGCTCGGTACGCAGGGTCAGTTCGTCGTCGAAATAGGCTGCCCTGCGGTAGCTGGCCTGGACCTCAACGACGACGATGCCGTAGCCTCGCTCCTCCAGCTCCTTGTACGAGAGGCCGGCGGCGCGCAGCCACTCGACGCGGCCGACCTCGAAGTACGAGAGGTAGACCGCGTTGTTGACGTGCCCCTGCGCGTCGATCTCCGAGTAGCGGACGCGCAACTTGGTCTCGTGGATCACCTGCCCCCGAAGTCCGGCTTGCGCTTCTCGACGAAGGCGCCCATGCCCTCGCGGGCGTCCTGCGTGGCGAAGAGTAGGGCGAACTGGTCTGCCTCGTACTCCAGGCCGCTCACGAGGTCCACGTCCGCGGAGCGGTTCGCCGCGGCCTTGGCGTGGCGGACGGCGAGCGGCCCGTTGCGCGCTATCTCGGCGGCAACCTCGCGCGCGACGTTCAGGGCCTCGCCCTCGGGCACGACGCGGTTGACCAGCCCGATCTCCCGCGCCTCCTCGGCGCCGATGCGGCGGCCGGTGAAGATCAACTCCTTGGCGAGCGCAGGCCCTATGAGGCGCGGCAGGCGCTGGGTGCCGCCCATGCCAGGGAGGATGCCGAGGCCGACCTCGGGGAAGCCGAAGGTCGCGTTGGCGGAAGCGACGCGGATGTCGCAGGCGATGGCCACCTCGCAGCCCCCGCCGAGGGCGTAGCCGTTCACCGCGGCTATGGTAGGGACGGGGCTCCTGTCGAGCAGGGCCATCGCGGCGTGCCCGATCTCCGAGAAACGCTTCGCCTCCAGGGGGTCCATCTCGTTCATGGCCGAGATGTCAGCCCCCGCGACGAAGGCTCGGTCGCCCGCCCCTGTCACGATTATGGCCAGAGGTCCCTCGGCTTCCAGCTCCAGCAACGCCTGACCTATCTCCTCTACCACCTGCTGGTCCAGGGCGTTCAGTTTCTCCTGGCGGTCGATGGTCAGGACGTAGACGCCGTCCCTGCGCTCGACTCTTACGTAATCCAAAGCATGCCCCCTTTGTCAGCAGCCATTCGGTCGGTCGACACGCTGACTGGTCGACGTCTTGTCGCACTTTGCCGACAAGCTTACTAAAGACAAAGGTGGACGTTGCGCCCCGCCGACGTGGCCCGTATGGTTGGAACGTTCGCCGAATCGCGCACCGCGCCGACCTAGCCGGGAGGCTCAACATGGGAAAACCAGCGGCCCGAACCCTACGCCTGATAGCCTTCCTGCGCGCCATCAACGTAGGCGGCCACAACGTGAAGATGGATCACCTGCGCGGCCTGTTCGAGTCGCTCGGGCTCTCGAACGTCGAGACGTTCATCGCGAGCGGCAACGTCATATTCGACCCGCCGGCCGAGGACCCGCCGACCATCGAAAAAGAGATCGAAAGCCATCTCGGGGCGTCGCTCGGCTACGAGGTGGCGACGTTCATAAGATCCACCACCGAGCTGGCGAATATCGTAAGCTTCAGACCTT
Source organism: uncultured Rubrobacteraceae bacterium (assembly GCA_963800975.1). Lineage (GTDB taxonomy): Bacteria > Actinomycetota > Rubrobacteria > Rubrobacterales > Rubrobacteraceae > JALYGY01. The sequence goes on from CAWDDB010000014.1 coordinate 732,441, forward strand.
TCTCGGCCCCCGATCTCGACAGCGAAAGCAACTCGCTCTACATCGCTTTCCTGCCAGCCTCACCAGGTGACGAGGCGCGAGAGCGATTGCTGGCGCGCCGCAGCGAGATCGACGATTTTCGGGTCAGGGGCCGCGAAGCCTACTGGCTGTGCCGAGGGAGGTCGAGCGAATCCGCCTTCTCGGGCGCGCTCCTCGAAAAGACGCTCGGAATGCCAGCCACCATGCGAAACGCCAACACCATCAATAGGCTCGTCGCAAAGTACCCCACAGGCGAAGATACGGAACTCGGATGAAGACTTCGCGGCTTTTGTGATTCGGGAGTAGGCGGTCGGGAAAAGGCAAACCCGACTCCCGAACGCGACGGGCAGCGAGGTCATCGATTGGATTCGCTATCCCTCGGTGGGCACCGCCTGCCGCACGTAGTCCACGGCTTGCTTCGTCGGGGTACCGGGGGTGAAGATCTCGCCGACGCCCATCTCCTTGAGCCTGACGATGTCCTCCCTGGGGATGGTTCCGCCGCAGAAGACCAGGATGTCGTCTGCCTCGTTCTCCTTCAGGAGCTCGAGTATCTTCGGTATCAGGGTCATGTGGGCGCCAGAGAGGATGGAGATGCCGATTGCGTCGGCGTCCTCCTGGATGGCAGTCTCTACGACCTGCTCTGGGGTCTGGTGCAACCCCGTGTAGATTACCTCCATCCCGGCATCCCTGAGAGCCCGGGCGATAATCTTGGCGCCGCGGTCGTGCCCGTCGAGCCCGACCTTGGCCACCACAACCCTTACCGTGCGCGCCATGATCCCATTCTAACCGCCTCCCAACCCCGCGCGACTAACCCAGGTAGGCGAGAACCGCCCGAACCGCGATGAACCACACCGCGAGGGCGGAGAACAGGTGGAGGTAGAAGCGAAGCATTACCAGGTTGATCGTGCAGTGGACCACGCTGTGCAGCACGCGGAACGCGACGAAGACCCAGGCGGCCGCCACGTACGCGGCGTCGACCTGGTTCGTGACGTAGAGGTAAAGCGCGAGCGCGTAGAAGAGCACCGGAAACTCGAAGAGGTTCTTCAGGTTGTCCGAGGGGTTGGAGACCTCAGGAGGCGAGAGCCGGGCGAGCTCGCCGGGGACGGCGAGATCCTTCGGGCTGATGTTGTTGCCGCGGATAAACGCGATGCGCCGGACGTACATGTACGCCCAGACAAAGAGGGTCAGGAATACAGTCGCGAAGAAGGGACCGAAGATCGCCGTTTGCGCCATCTTGCTCTCGTCCTTGGGAGCGCCTCGCGCCTCACCGGTCGCTGCCGTCCAACCAGCAAACTATATCCCTACCCGAAGATCTTGCCGGGGTTGAGCACGCCGTTCGGGTCCGCGAGCCTCTTTATGGCGCGCATGAACGGGAGGGAGTCGCCGTGCTCCTCGCGCAGGTGTTCGATCTTTCCGAAGCCGATGCCGTGCTCGCCCGTGCAGGTGCCGCCGCGCGCGAGGGCGTAGGCGACGATCTCGGCGCTGACCTCCTCGGCCTTCGCGATGTCCTCCGGGTCGGACGGGTCCACCGGAAAGACGGCGTGGTAGTTGCCGTCCCCGACGTGGCCGAGGATGGCCCCGTCCAGCCCGCGCGAGGCGATGGCGTCGCGGGCGTGGCGCAGGGCGGCCGGGAGATCGGAGATCCGGACGCACACGTCTGTGGTCATCGGCCGCCTGTCTTGGTAGAGCTCCTTTATCGCGAGGGCCGCCTCGTGACGCGCCTCCCACAGGCGCTCCCTGCCGGCCTCGTCCTCCTCGAACTCGAACGCCCCGCTACCTTCGGCCTCGCACAGCGTCCGGGCCGAAGCCACGTCGTGACCGACGGCGGCCTCCGAGCCGGAGAACTCCAGGAACAGCGTCGGGGAAGTGGCGTACGAGGTGCCCTTGTAGGCGTTCACGGCCTCTATGGTGCGGGCGTCGACCAGCTCGCAGCGTCCTACCTGCGTGCCGGACCGGATCAGGGCCACCGCGGCCGTCCCCGCCCGCTCGATGTCGGGAAAGACCACGCGCGCCGCGAGGACGTGCTCCGGGATCGGGTAGAGCCGCAGCGTCAGCTCCGTAAACACGCCGAGGGTGCCTTCGGACCCGACGAAGAGCGCCGTCAGGTTGTAGCCGGCGGAGGACTTCATCGCCATCGAGCCGGTGCGCATGCAGGTCCCGCCCGCGAGCACCACCTCGAGGCCGAGGACCTGGTCCCGCATCGCTCCGTAGCGCACGGCGTTCGTCCCGCTCGCGTTCGTGGCTGCCATCCCTCCCAGGGAGGCGTCCCAGCCGGGGTCGACCGGGAAGAGGAGCCCGTGCTCGCGCAGGCGCCCGTTGAGCTCCCCGTGCGTCACGCCGGGCTGGACCCTGGCCAGGAAATCGTCGGGACGTACCTCCAGGATCCGATCCATCAGGGCGAAGTCCAGGGTGACGCCGCCCCGGACCGGGATGGTCTGCCCCTCCAGGCTACTCCCCTGCCCGAACGGGACGATGGCGACGCCGCGCTCGTCGCAGAACCTCATTACCTCCGCCACCTCGTCCCTGTCTTTCGGGTAAACGACGGCGTCGGGCGGGTGGGAATCGTGGTAGGTGAAGACGCTGCTCCCGTGGCGCTCGAGCTCGTCTTCGTAGGAGCGAACGCGATCCCCTTCGGGCAGTACGTTCCCAAGCTCGGATATCAGGTCCACGGAGCCTCCCTTTCCCTACCGCCCCAACTCGCGCAGGTTGTCCCACAGGACGTAGATGCCGATACAGAGGACGGCCGCGACGACGAGCGGCCAGAAGAACTCGTAGACGAGGATCAGGGCGGCGACCACCGCCAGCCCTATGTTGGCGCTGCTGACCAGGTTGACGAGCCGGCCCCTGAAGCCAGCCTCGACGAACGCGAAAAGGGCGATGCTGAAGACGAGCATGGAGATGAGGTGCTCTCGCTCGATGAGGGCTATGGCGACGAAGCTGATTAGCATCAGGCTCACGCTCGCGGCGGCCCAGGCCTCGGCCACGCGGCTCACCCTCAACTCGTTCTCGGACGCCGGCAAGTGGGCGCGGGTGATGTGAGATCTCACGGGGTCACGCTCCCCCGCCAGCAGGCGCTCCGCGTACTCCCTCAGTGAGCTCGAGACGGCCTCATCGGTCGCGAGCTTCGCCCTCAGGTGGTCCACCTCCCCCGAGAGCTCTGCCAGGCGGTTTGTTGCGTCGGCGTAGGGCACGTCCAGGTGGGACCTGCCGCGCATCGCCTCGACCTCCACGCCCAGCTCCTTGAGTCGCCGGCTCTTGTTGTCGATCTCGTCCCGCATCGCTGCGCAGCGCGCCTCCAGGTCAGCCCGGCGCTCGGCGGTCGCTGCGAGCGCCTCGTCCGGGGGAGGCACCTTGTCCAGTCCAGCCCACCCCAAGGGGTCGTACCAGGCGCGGGCGACGCTCTTGTCGCGGTTGAACATGGGGCCGGCCGGCGCGTCCTCGCCCTCGAACGGATCCCGGGCGTACAGACCCCAGAGGCCCCTGTAGCCGGAGACCCACTTCGGTTGCGGCTCGCGCATGAGGCGCGGGGGTTCCCACTCCCGGTCCCCGCCCGCCCCGACCGAGAGCCCGTCCCCGCGCGCGTAGTCGACGAAGGGTATGTGGAGGTACCCTCCGCCCTCCCGCGCGCCGGTGTACTGGCCCAGCTTCTCCTCCCAGAAACCCCTGACCGCGGATAAGCCTCGGGCGAGAAAGGGGGGAAGCGGCAAGTCGAGCTCGGTCAGATACTCGCCAGGGGCGAAGTAGCTGGCGTGGGAGCCCGCGCCGACGTAGATCACGGGATGCTCGCCCACCTTCTCGACCTCTGGGTCGTCCCAGCGCCGCCTGAGGTTGTCCCCCGTGTAGTTGTGGGCGGCGTAGGCAACCCACTCGGGGACGACCTCGCCCGTCGCCTCGGACTCGGAGAGGTAGACGAAGATCTTCTCCCAGTCCGCCTCGTGATCGTTGGCGCCGAAGAAGCCGCTCCTCCAGTCGTTGAACGGGTAGAAGAGCCAGTACTGCAAGATGACCCAGCCGTCCTGGCGGAGCACCCTGCCGTGATAGCGGTAGCGCTCGTCCTCGGCCATGATCTGCTCGTATGAAAGCGCCGCCGCGGCCGCCGACTCCCCCGGCACCCTTCCCCTGGCCAGGAGCGTGATCGAGTAGAGGGCGTCCACGAAGCGGGAGAAGTACCCGACCCGCGCCAGACGACCCCGCCCGGCGCGGAACGCCTCCTTCGTCTCCTTGAGCCCCCTGGCGGCGCGCCTGCCGAAGACACCGACGCGGCCACCGGCGGAATCCGGCCTCTTGAGGTCGCGGGGATCGGTGAACCTCAGGAAGTGGACGGCCCCGGCCTCGTCCAGGGGCTGCTGCGGCAGCCGGTCCAGGTCGAGCTCGCCCCTCGGCGCGACGCAGACGGCCTCCTCGCCTGGCCGCTGGACCCACAGGCTGCAAGCTCGCACGTAGGGCTCACAATCCATCGGGAAGAACTTGTCCCCCTTGGTCGAGCGGACGACGGGCTCGAAGCGCCTGAGCAGCGCCTCGGGATTCTCCCCGTTCACGTTGAGTCTTCCAATCCTCGCCCGGACCCGCCGCGGCGCGGGTGGAACACGACGCGTACGTCCTGAGAGTTGAGGTAGAGGATCATGAGGATGCAGTAGGCCATGATCGGGTAGACGTACCAGGGCTGGGACTGGGAGTAGAGCCAGAGACAGAGGCCAAGGCTGAGGCCCTGGGAGATCGCGGCCAGGAGCCACCCCCTGCGTTGCAGCAGCAGGAAGCTCAGGGACGACATCAGCGTCATCACCGCCGGCGGGATAAAGAGGGCGAGCGTGATCGCCTCTAGCGCCGGCCGTGTCGGCGTCTGGACGCCGGTCTGCCTCCAGTCGACCTGCAAGAACTCGTGGACGCCGAGGGCCACAAGGCAGAGCACCTGGAACGCGAGCAGGAGCCCGATCGCCCTGACGGGTCGGTACGATACGTCCCCGGTCGCGGCCACGAGTTAAGCGGCGGTTTCCACGAGACCCCTCTTACTCGGCCTCGACGGGGTTGGTCAGGGCACTCAGGCCTTCGATCTCGATGGTTATCTCGTCCCCTGGCTTGAGCCAGAGCTGGGGGTCGCGGGCCATCCCGACGCCCGGCGGCGTCCCGGTGATGATGAGGTCACCCGGCTCCAGCGTTATGCCGTGGCTGAGGAACGAGACGATCTCGGCGACAGAGAAGATCATCTTCGAGGTCGTCCCGTCCTGCACGGTCTCGCCGTTGAGTATGGCCCGGATAAAGAGGCTCTGCGGGTCGGGGATCTCGTCGCGGGTCGCGATGTACGGCCCGATGGGACAGTAGGTGTCCAGGGACTTGCTCCGCGTCCACTGACCGCCCTCGGAGAACTGCAGGTCGCGGCTGGAGACGTCGTTGGCGTTCGTGTAGCCGAAGACGTGATCCAGGGCCTCCGCCTCGGAGACGTCTCTCGCCCGCGCGCCGATGACGACCCCGAGCTCGGCCTCGTAGTCCACCTGCTCGGTTATGGGGGGTATCCGGATCGGGGCTCCAGGCCCGATGATGGTGTTCGGGTACTTGGCGAAGACTATGGGTTTCTCCGGGATGTCCGCGCCCGTCTCGGCCGCGTGGTCCTCGTAGTTGAGCCCTATCGCGATGATCTTGCCTGGCAGCGCCAGCGGCGGGTGGATGGTCGCTTCCTCGAGCGAAACCTCTTCTCCCCCGGGCTGCCTGTCCGGGCCGCGGCCGCGAGTTATGTACTCCAGCATGCCCCCGCCGCCGAGGGACCGTATCCGGCCGTCCTCGACCTGGCCAACCCCGGACGCCCCGCCGTCCGTCGAGTACGTTACGAGTTTCAATACGTCTCCTCTCCCAGAACAACAGGCCCGCGGGGACGCATCTTAGCAACGGCGCCGCCCACGCTCCAACCGGTGAGCCTCACGGCTGTAGGCGCTCTCGCCTCCACCCGTCACCCGATCGGCGGTAGGCCAGCCTGTCGTGCAGACGGTTCTGGCGCCCCTGCCAGAACTCGATAGATTCCGGCTCGACCCGGTAGCCGCCCCAGAACGGAGGGCGCGAGATACCGCGCCCCTGGTACTCCTCCTCGAGACCGCCCAGCCTTTGCTCGAGCGCCTCCCTGCCGTCGATGGGCCGGCTCTGCTCGGAGGCCCACGCCCCGAGTTGGCTCCCGCGTGGGCGGCTCCCGAAGTACTGGTCGGACTCTGTTCCCGGGACCCGCCTCACCCGACCCTCAACCCTCACCTGCCGCTCCAGCTCACCCCAGTAGAAGACCAGCGCGGCGCGAGGGTTCTCCGCGAGCTCGCCTCCCTTGCGGCCCTCGTAGTTGGTGTAGAAGACGAATCCCCGCTCGTCGAAGCCCTTGAGAAGAACCACGCGGGCCGAGGGACGCCCGTCCGGGGTAGACGTCGCGAGGGTCATGGCGTTGGGTTCGTGCATGCCAGCGTCGAGCGCATCGTCGAACCAGCGCCCGAACTGCGCGATGGGGTCTGGGTCGGCGGCGGCCTCGGTCAGCCCGGCGCCCCTGTACTCCTCCCTGAGACGGGCAACTCGATCCAAGGGTCGTCCCCTACCAGCCCCAGGTGCTTGGTCCGCCCTTGAAAGGGCCGACTATGTCGGATGTGACCCAACCCCCGTAGAAGTCGCCTTCCTGCGCCGCGACCTTCTCCCCGTCCAACCAGCAGGCGTCCATCCTGGACGGATAGAACGCAAGGTGCTCCCTGAGGTCCATGTAAGCCGGCACGGGGTCTGGGTAGTACCACGCAGCCCGCGCCTCCTCCCTCTCGTCGGTGACGACGTCGTAGTAGAGCGCCCTGCCCTTCCATTCGCAGAACGAGGCCCCGTCTGAGGGCCGCAGGTGCTCCATCCTCGCGTCCCCCGGCGGAACGTAGTAGGCGGGCGGGTGGCTCGTCTCTAGCACCCGCTTGGCGCGCGTCGTGTAGGCGATCGTGACCCCGCCGAACACGACCTTGACGCGCCTGTTCACGTCTTCCAGCCTGGGCGGTCGCGGGTAGTCCCACACGGACTCCTGGCCGACACCTGGCTCGATACGTCGCCTGGCCATCCAATCACCTCCAAGACGAGATCCCACACCCAGTATACGAACGTCCGGCGAAATGTGTCGTCGGCTCCGCGGCGTTTGCCGCGTCCCGGATGAGAGGGTGTATAGTGCACGGGCTGATCTGGCGGGAGTTGGCTCCTTGAGGCAAGGGCGGTTGTTCTTCAGGCTTCGGCGCGCTTTTCTGGCTGGCATCGGGCGGCTGCGAGTCAACGGCTGGTCCGTGGTCCAGACCGCCGTTGCGGCCAGCCTCGCGTACTTCGTGGCTGCCGTCCTCTTCGGTCACGAGCAACCCTTTTTCGCCCCCATCTCCGCGGTCATCTGCCTCGGGGTGGCCCTCGGGCAGCCGTGGAGGCGGGCGGTCGAGCTGGTCTTCGGGGTTGCGGTGGGGCTGGCGGTGGCGGACCTCCTGGTCCTCCTCATCGGGACGGGACCGGCCCGGATCGGGGCCGTGGTGCTCTTCGCGATGGCTGCGGCGGTCTTCCTCGGCGCGAGGCCGTTGCTGGTCAACCAGGCGGCGGTCTCGGCCATCCTCGTGGTGGTGCTCCAGCCGCCCGACGCCGTCTTCGACCCGGCGCGTTTCCTCGACGCGATCGCGGGCGGCGCGGTCGCCCTGACGATAGCCTACCTCTTCCCCATAAACCCCGAGCGGCTGGTGGAGCGGGCGGCGCGGCCCGTCTTCGACGAGCTCGCGGCGGTCCTTGAGGACATAGCCGCCGCGCTGCGGAACGGGGACCGCGAAGGTGCTGAGCAGGCGCTCACGCGCGCCAGGACGATCGACGACGATCGGGTGACGGACTTCTACGAGGCGCTGGCCACAGGCCACGAGACCGCCAGGATCTCTCCCACCCGCCGCAGGGCACTCGAGCACCTCGAGCTCTACGCCAACGCCGGCACCAGGATAGACCTGGCCGTCATCAACACGCGCGTGCTGGCGCGCGGCGCGGCCAACTCGCTCAGGCGCGGGGACCCCATCCCACCGCCCTTGCCCGAGGCGGTGGTCGACCTGGCGCGAGCGGTGAGGGCCCTGGCCACTTACCTGGAGGAGCCGGGGGGACCGGAGGAGGCGAGGAGGTTCGCGCTCGAGGCCGCCCGCAAAGCCACCGAGGTGCTCAAGGAGCGGCACGACCTGGCGGCGAGCGTTCTGGTGGGCCAGGTACGGGCCGCGGCCGTGGACCTGCTGAGGAGCACCGGCATGGATCAGGCCTCGGCCCTGGCCGCGCTGGAGGAGACGGCGGGGCGCGCCTCCGAGATCGGCTGATACGTGTTAGGAGTAGGTTTGACCTTTTCCCGACTCCCGAACACGAAAGGTGTCGAAGTCATCGAGCAGATTCGCCACGTCTCCCAGGGTTTGCGGCTGCCGTTCAGACACGCCTTGATCAGCAATGCTGGGCCGATCCCGACTCGGATGCCAAACCCCTCGTCGCCCCGCTCGGTTCCATCTTCTGCGTGCCGCACCGGGTCGCGCCGCCTTCACGGTGGGTCAAAGGCGAACAGGCTCCGAGGTCGTGCGAGGATCGTGGCGTTCAAGTCGCCGGATCCCTCCCCACATAGGCGTCGGCCTCGATCTCGACGAGCATCTCCGCGGCGATAAGGCGCCTGACCTCGACCATGCTCGTGGCCGGTCTTATCTGCCCGAAAAACTCCCCGTGGGCGCGCCCGATCTCCTCCCAGTCGTCTATGTTGACAACATAGATCCTGGTCCGCACGACGTCGGAGAGCCCGGCCCCGGCCGCCTGCAGCGCGACCTTTATGTTGCTGAGCGCCTGGATCGCCTGCGCGTAGGCGTCCCCAACGCCCACGTAGCCGCCGCTCCCATCTGTCGCCGTGGTGCCCGAGACGTACACGAACGGCCCGCGTCGAACCGCCCGCGAGTACCCCACCTCCCGCTCCCACACCGTGCCGCTGGTCACGTTCTCACGCCTCACACTAGCCCCCGAAAGAGAGGGAAACGCTGCGCCACATTCTAGCGCGATAGCGCTAGACGCCCACGCGGACGCGCCTGGGCACCGGATCGGGGCGTCCAGCGGTGCTAGTGGGCCACGGGCCGCTCGCCCATGAGGACAGCCACGAACTCGTTCCTGCTCGTGCTGAGCGGCTCCGCATCGTTGGCGGAGACCCCGAAGGCAGGGTCGAGGACGACAAGGTCCACGTGCCGGAGATCGCCCATCAGGATCGAGACCAGCTCGCCGGTGGTCGACTCCCTGACGTGCCAGTCCCCGCCAACCCCGCCAAGCCGTAGAAATTCTCGCGCCTCCCGATCACCCGTGAACACGGGCAGCGTCTCGCTACCGGGACGCGCGCCCAGGGTCAACACCTCGAGCCTGGTGCCCTCGTGTCGGGCGATCAGGTAGCGCAAGAGCGTGGCGCTCCCGTATACGTTCCCTTCATGCATGCCAAACATCGCCGCCCTCGACGACGAACCGCTCGTTAATCCACACCTCGATACCTCCTCCCGCCGGCCAGCCGCTCCAGGTCATCGGACGCGTTTCGTGACCGGATCCACAACACATCGTATCCTCGATGCCGGCCAACCGTAACATGTTGTGCGTGTCTCTGGGTCAAATTACCCAAACACCCGCGATGGCCTCGCGGAAGACAGTCGCGGAAGGCAGTCGCGGGTGCTCAGACGATGGATGCGCTAGTATAGTGCGGCTGAAAGTAACTCGGAGGGCAAGAACGTGAGCCTGACCGAAAGGCCGGGGACGTCGAGAGCTCGGCGTATGGCGGGCGGTCTGCGCGAGAGCGACGAGCTCTACCGGCTCCTGGCAGAGCACTCGACCGACATGATCTCGAAGCACACCCCTGCGGGGGTATACACCTACGCCTCTCCCGCGTGCCGGTCCCTGCTCGGCTACGACCCCGAGGATCTCGTCGGGCGCGACGCCTACGAGTTCTTCCACCCCGACGACCTGGAGGAGATCGGGCGGTCCCACTCGGCCATACTCGAGCGGCCCGACACCTACACGGTTGCATACCGCATCCGGCGCAAGGACGGCTCCTACACCTGGTTCGAGACCACCAGCCGCACGGTTCGCGATCCGGCAACGGACGAGGTACTCGAGATAATCGCCGTCTCGCGCGACATCACCGGACGCAAGAGGACCGAGGAGGCGTTGAAAGAGGCGCTGGGTGACGCGAAAAGGTACGCGTCCCAACTGCGCGGCTTGACCGACGCCGCGCTGGTCGTGAACGCCGCGCGCTCCGTGGACCGGATGCTGCAAACAATCACCGAACAAGCGAGGGAGGTGATCGGGGCGCACCTGTGCGTTGCGAGCCTCACCATCCACGATAACAGCGCCCGCTCGATCAAAGCCGTCTCGCACTCTGACGAATACACCGAGCGGCAGGCCCGCACGCGCCTCCCAGGGCACCTTACTCAGGCCGAGCTCGAGACAAAGCCCGCGGTCGGACGACAGGGCGAGCCGGCGGACGAGCAATCCCCACCGGGCTGGTCGCTCGCCGCCCCACTCATCGGGCGCGACGGCGGGAACATCGGCATGATACAGCTCTCGGACAAGCTGGAGGGCGAGTTCGACGAAACCGACGAGGCTATCCTGGCGCAGTTCACCCATATGGCGTCGACCGCGCTGGAGAACGCCGGGCTCCACCAGCAGGCGCACTCGACCATCGACAGCCTCTCCGCGCACGTAGCCATCTTGGACGAATCCGGCACCATCGTCGCTACGAACAGGGCGTGGCGAAGGTTCGCCAAGGAGAACTCCTCCGGTGACATCTCGCCTTTCTTGGAGGGCGTCAACTACTTGCGGGTGTGCGACTCGGCCACCGGCCCGTACTCCGAGGAAAGCATCACCTTCGCGGAGGGGATCCGAGCCGTGCTGTCCGGGAAGCGACGAATGTTCGAGTTGGAGTACCCGTGCCACTCCTTCGAACAGCAACGCTGGTTCGTCGGTAGGGTGACGCGCTTCCCCGACACCGAGCCTCCGAGGGTTGTGGTCGCGCACGAGGATATAACCGGGCGCAAGCGGACCGAGGAGGAACTCAGGAAGAGCGAAGTGCGCTTCAGGGCTTTCTTCGAGACGGCGGCGGTTGGGGCAGCGCAAGCCGACCCCGCCACCGGGCGCTTTTTGCAGGTCAACGAGAGGCTCTGCAGGTTTCTCGGTTACGAGATGGAAGAGCTCCTCTGTAAGACGTTCTCGGATATCACGCACCCGGACGACCGGCCGCGCAGCGTGGAGGGAGTCTCGAAGCTGCTGCGCGGCGAGGTCCGCGACTACACCGCCGAGAAGAGGTACATAAGGGAAGACGGCCGGACGGTGTGGGGGCAGGTCGCGGTCTCCCTGGTGCGCGACGCGACCGGGGCACCGCTGTACACCGTCGCCATCACCCAGGACATAACCGAGCGCAAGCGCCTCGAGGAGAGCCTGCGCGAGATCCGGGAGGCCGAGCGCCGCCGCATAGCCCGCGACCTGCACGACGCCGTTCTGCAGGACCTCGCCGGCGCGCTGCAGGGTATGCAGGCCACCCGCGTGGAGTCGCCGAGGCTTGGTTCCGGGCTGGAACCGGAGATAGCAGCCCTCCGCAGGGCGGTCGGAAGCCTGCGCGACGCCATCTACGACCTGCGCGCGGAGAAGGACCGGCCGTTCGTGAGGGCCGTCGAGTCCCTGGCGGAGCTCAACCGGCAGCTGACGTCGGAGCGCGAGATCTCGCTCGTCGTGCGCGAAGGCTTCCCGCCGCAGCTGCCGGATCTCGCAGAAGCGGAGCTGCTGCGCGTGCTGCAGGAGGCCCTCGTCAACGCCCGGCGCCACTCCGACGCGCGTCGCGTCGAGGTGGTCCTTTCGGGAACCTGTCGCGGCGTTCGCGTGGAGGTCGCCGACGACGGGGTGGGCTTCGATACCGCGCTTGTCCCGGTCGGCGTGGGGCTCTCGGGTATGCGCGAGCGGGCCTCCGCGCTCGGGGGGACGCTACGGGTGCAGAGCACTCCCGGTCAGGGGACCGCCGTAAGCGTGGAGGTGCCCGTACCCGATCCGTCCTAGAACGACTTGCGGAGGGGATCGGTTGCGTCGACGAAGCGTCTCAGCGGGGTTCCAGCTCTTCGATGTCTACGAGCCCGCGCCGGATCGCGTAGATTACGGCCTGCGTACGATCGAAGATGTGCAGCTTCTTGTAGATGTTGGAGGTGTGGTTTCTTACCGTCTTCTCCGAGATGCCTAGAGACCGGGCGATCTCCTTGTTGCTCTGACCGTGGGCGAGGGCCCTGACCACCTCGAGCTCGCGCTCGGTCAGGCGCGGGGCGAGCTTCGCGTCGGAGCGGATTCCCTCGAAGGTGGTAAGCATCTTCTGCGCGATGTCCTGGGCCATGATGGTGTCCCCGGCCTGCACGGTCCTGATGGCGCGCGTGAGGTCCTCGGGGGTGCAGTCCTTGAGGATGTAGCCCTGGGCGCCGGCCCTTATGCCCTGGAAGACGTGGGCGTCGTCGGTGTGGACCGTGAGGATCAGGACCCGCGTCCTCGGCAGGGAGCCGAGGATCTTGCGCGTCGCGCTAACCCCGTCCATCACCGGCATGGAAAGGTCCATCAGGACCACGTCCGGCTCGACCTCCAGGCAAAGCGAGACGGCCTCTTCGCCCGTATGCGCCCCCCCTACGACGTCCATGTCGGGCTGCGCGCCGATAATCCTGGCGAGCCCGTCGGCGAAAAGCCGCTGGTCGTCGGCGATGGCCACCCGGATGGTCTCTTCTACGCCCACCTTATACACCGAGTACATTTAACCTCACGCTCCGGCCACGCACCAGAGGGCCGACGCCGCGGGAGGGGGGACAAACGCAGCGCCAGCCCGAAACACCCCCTAATGATGGTCCAGACGCATCACCGCGTCTGCGGCCCTTTTGACCCGCCCGCCGTGGGTCAATCGACCTAGCGAAGGCTTCGCAGAGTAGTCCCCTCTGCGCAAAGAGGTCGAGCTCCCCCGGGGGGATAGACGCGCGCATAGGAGCCGGTTAGGGGCACGGCTCACGCTTTACCTTGCCTTCCCCACCGCCGTTAGCGCGGGCACGTTCTTTCCCTTTGACGCCGCGTGTGTTCGTCTATCCGCTTGCCACCAACCCGGCACGAAGTTAGGGTGTTGGCGGAGCAGGGCCTTAGAGCATCAGCAGTAGCTCGCGCAGGTCGCCGTTCATCCGATCGAGGGTCCCCTCGCCGAGACCCTCCAGCAGCGTCTCCTCCGTCTTCGACGAGAGAGCATCGATCATGGCCCGCGCTGTGCCGACCCTCGTTCGGACGGAGGTGTGGCGCTCTCTTCCGAAGGGCAAGAGCGTCATGATGTGCTTCAAGGTCGGGTTTCGGGCTGCGTCACAGCAGGCCCAGTCTCTCGAGCTCCCCTTCGAAGTGCCTTCCTACCTCCGAGCCTTTCCTGTAGAAGGCGGCAGGCTCTCCGATCGGGGCCGGAACCGTCTCGTAGACGCCTTCCCCAACGGAGCCGTAAAGCCTGCCGGACCAGACGTGCACCCAGCGTCCCGCCGGCAGGTAGATCCGCACGGTGTCTTCGCCCGGGTCCAGAACGGGCGCCACCATGAGCTCGGATCCAACCATGAACTGGTAGCCCAAGCCGTACACCTCCGGGTCACGCGGGTAGTGGAGAAAGGGGTGCCTGACCACGGGCAACCCGGTCTCGGCGGCTTCGCGCACCAGCTCCGTCCTGTAAGAACCCCAGGCAGCGTAGACTTTGGCGAGGCGGGAGAAATGCCGGAGCGTCTCCTCGTCCGAGTAGATCTGGTGGTTCACCCCCGGACGGTTGCCCTCGTGCGTGCGGAAGACGACGGTGAAGGCGGCGAGCTCGGTCCAGCGCATTAGAAGCTCCTTGGACCGGTGATACTTGAGGATCGGGTTGTCTATGGCGGTGTAGCCGCCGATGTCGGCGTGCTCGAAGGCGTAACCGGAGAGGCCGCTCGAGAGCAAACCCGTAACGGCGCTTTTTATGCCGTCGTGCTCGTCCCAGCTCACCAGCTGGTCCCCCAACCAGAACAGCGAGCCCTGTCCGGGGCTCCTCGCGAACCCGGAACGGTTGAAGAAGACGACGTCTCCCTCGCGGCCCGCCTCGCGAATGGCCTCGCGGTTCACCGCGGCCCACTCCTCGGCGTAGCGGTTGTGGAAGGTGCTCGGGTCCTCGCCGGACGAGAGCCTGGCGTCGTAGGGGAGGCCCTCGCCGAAGTCCGCCATCCAGCCCGACGCGCCGCTGCCGAGGAGGTGGTCTTTGATCACGTCCTTCATCCACTCCCGGGCCTCAGGGTTGCTGAGGTCCACGAGGCCCGCGGAGAAGTCGGTGGAGCGGATCCTGTACGGCTCCCCACCCCTCCTCTCGACCAGGTAGCCCCTCTGCGCCGCTTCGGCGAAGAGGTCGCGGCGGTGGTTCTCCTTGTCTGCCACGTCGTCCGCGAGGAACGGGCTAACGTAGGTCAGGAGCCGTACGCCCTTCCGTTCCAGATCCTGCCTCAACCCGTCCCACCCGGGGTAGTGGTCCCTGTCCAGCTCCCAGTTCCACCACAGCTGCGTGCCGAAGCTGGTCTCCCTCTGCCCCACCCAGTCCTGCAGCCAGAGAGCGGCGACGGGCGTCCCGAGGGCCTCCAGCCTCTCGAATACCCCGCGCACCTTCTGCGTGCCGCCCTGCACGCCGACGATCGCGCCGCCCAGGGCCCAACCCGGCAACGGGCGCATCCTGCCGCAGTACTCGGTGTATCGCTGTACGAGCTCGGCCGGGGTCTCGCCGGAGAGGATCTGGCCCCCCACGCGCGAGGAGAAGACCTCCACCCGCACCCTGTCCCCCTCGCGCAGGTCGAAGGACGAGTACTCGTAGTTCTCCAGAAACAGCGAGCGCATCTCGCTGGTGAGGTAATGGGGCACGCTGGCGTAGCTGGTGTAAGGATCGCCGCCCGCCTCGGCCCGCAAGTTCGCCGCAAGCGTGATGGGCTGCTCCCCCCTTCCTATCCCCCCCTCCTGGATAAAGATGGGCACCTCGTGCCCCTTGAGGTCGAAGTACGTGTACTGCACCCCGAAGCCAAAAAAGCGCTCCTCTGGCGTGGAGGCGTAGGTCAGGTAGACCCTGTCGTAGGGCTCCCCGACCATGACCTCGAACCGCAGGCGACCCTCACCAGCAGGCGAGAAGGCTAGCGTGTAATCCGCGACCTCGCCTTCGCCCAGGAGGCGCCCCGCGACCACGAGCGACCCCTCCCGCTCCTCGACGCCGTCTATCGTCTGATCCGGGCGCAGCGCGCTTATCCTGTCCTCGACGAAGAAATGACCGCTCGACTGACTTATGGTCTCGTCTCCCCTGGCGGCGGCCACGAAGCTCTCTCCGGGGAGGCTGCTCCACAGGATGCGGTCGGGCCGCGAGCCGTGCGCAACCCTCAAGACGGCGTCCGAAGCACCGCGGCCTCCCACCCGCAGCGAGACCACGAACTCGCCCAACGCGTAGGGCCCCAAAGACGCATCCTCTGCCACGTCCGTGAGGGACCCTGAGACGGCGCCAGGGTCGCGCAGGACCACGTACGCGCCACCCAGGAGAACCGCCCCCACCGCGCCGACCCCGGCGACCCTCAGGAACCTCCGCCGGCTCAGGTTTGTGGACATCTCTGGTGGGACCTTCGGTGTTTCCCTACGAATCTCGCGCAAAGGCGTCGATCATGGCGCGCGCGATGCTGACCCGCGGCGGGATAGGCGGAAAGTCGTCGGCCTCGTACCAGCCGGCGTCCTCGATCTCGGTCGGGTCGATCCTGAGCTCCCCTCCCGCGTACTCGGTAATGAAGCCGATCATCAGCGAGTTCGGGAAGGGCCAGGGCTGGCTCCCGAAGTACCTCAAGTTGGTCACCTCGAACCCGACCTCCTCCCTTACCTCCCGCGTTATGGCTTCCTCGATGGACTCGCCCGCCTCGACGAAGCCGGCGAGCACGCTGTACATACCCCGCGGGAACCCGGGCGAGCGGGCGAGCAGGACCCTGGGCCCATCGCGCACGAGGACGATGATCGCAGGGCTCAGGCGGGGGTAGTGGAGCATGCCGCACCGAGTGCACCTCTTGGCCAGCTCTCCCGATACGGGCTCGGTCTTGCCGCCGCAGCGCCCGCAGAACCGGTGCGTCGCGTTCCACCCGACGATCTGCTTCGCCCGGCCCGCCATCCTGAAGAACTCCTCGCTCGTTCCCGAGAACAGGCTCCTCAGGTCGCGGAACTCCATCCCCTCCGGCGGCTCGACCTCTTCCTCTACCTCCACCGCCCAGCATACGCTCTTGCCGAGTACCCCGATCCTGCGCCTGAACAGGATGCCGTCCGCGTACGGGAGATCCGCGATCGGCGCGGCGGGGTCTCCATCGGCACGGACGAGCAGCGACTCACCCCGAAAGACGAACCATGAGGCCTCCTGCGGCGCGAGCGCCAACGGCCTTCAGGCCGGGTCGGCGAGCAGCGCCGCCAGGTACTCGGCCGGGTGGAGGGCGCGGCGGCCTGTGCCGTCCAGGATCTGCTCCCGGCAGGACGTACCGGGCGCCACGACGACACGCTCCTCCGCCCCACGCACCGCCGGAAAAAGCCGCCTCTCTCCCATCTTCATGGAGACGTCGTAGTGCTTTTTCTCGTACCCGAAGAGCCCGGCCATCCCGCAGCAGCCGGAATCGACGACCTCGACGTCGGGGCCGGAGGCCAGCGCGAGGGCATTCTCCGTCGGACCGATTCCGACGAGCGCCTTCTGGTGGCAGTGCCCGTGCAGGAGCACCGGTGACCCCTCGCGCATGGGAAGGTCCGCGGCGATCTCCAGGAGGGCCTCCTCGAACAGGCGGGCCGCCCCGACGATCTCGTCCACGCGCTCGTCGTCCGGAAGCAGCTTCTTGTAGTCGTCCCGGATGGTCAGGATGCAGCTCGGCTCAAGCCCCACAACAGGGAGGCCGCGCTGGACGAGGGGGTAGAGTAGGTCCACGTTGCGCTGCGCGTTCTCGCGAGCCTCGTCCACCAGGCCCTCCGAGAGCATCGGCCTGCCGCAACAGACGACCTCGGGTAGGAGCACCCTGGCCCCGGCGGCCGCGAACAGGCGTACGGCCCCTTCGCCTATCTCCGGGCGCTGGTACTCGTTCCAGGTGTCGTTGAAGAGCGCGACCTCGGCCGGCCCTCCGCCCTGTGGCAGCGAGGGGAAGCGACTGGAGAAGGTCTCCCTGGAAACCCTTGGCAGGGAGCGGCGCCGGTCTATCCCGCCCAGGGCCGCCACCCTGCGAGCCAGGCCGGTGCCCGCGACGGCGTTGTAGAGCGCGGGGAACCGCGAGGCGAGGGCGAGCTGGCGGCGGACGCGTCCGGCGGCCTTCTGGCGAAAGCCGAATCCGTTGGCCTTGCCCATCTGGGAGAGGACCTCGGTCTTCATGCTCGCCACGTCGACCTGGGAGGGGCACTCGGTCTTGCAGGCCTTGCACCCGACGCAGAGGTCCATGACCTCCCTCATGCGCTCGCCCGTCAGCTCCTCGGGCGGCAGGGTGCCGTCCAGCACGGAGCGGAGCATGTTGGCGCGGGCGCGCGTCGTGTCCTGCTCGTCCAGGGTCACCATGTACGATGGGCACATCGTGCCGCCGGTCTTCTTGCGGCAGATACCCGAGCCGTTGCACAGCTCGACGGCCCGGGCGAAGTCTCCCTGCCCCGAGAAGTCGAGGCTGGTCTGTACCGGGAGCCGCCGGTGGCCGGGGCCGATGCGCAGCTGGTGGTCCATGGGTTTGGAGCCCACGATCACGTCCGGGTTCAACAGGCCAAGCGGGTCGAAGAGGTCCTTCACCTCGCGGAAGGCCTCTATCAGCCGCGGTCCGTACATGCGGTCGAGGAACTCGGTGCGAGAGAGCCCGTCGCCGTGCTCGCCGGAGATAGAGCCGCCGTACTGGGCTACCAGGTCCGCTACCTCCTCGGCGATTCCTCTCATCCGCTCGACGCCCTTGGGGTCGGAGGTGTCGAGGGCGGGACGGACGTGGAGGGTTCCGACGCTCGCGTGGCCGTAGAAGCAGGCCCAGGTGCCGTGCTCTTCCACGATCTCCTCGAAGCGTTCCACGAACCCCTCGAGTCGCTCCGGCGGCACGGCGGCGTCCTCCACGAAGGCGACCGGCTTCTCCTTCTCCGTGGTCCCGAGCAGCAGCGGCAGGATGGACTTGCGGAGCGCCACCGTCTGGGCCATCTCCTCCGCGGTGCGAAGCGGGACGGCGGCCAGGGCTTCGACCTCACGCCTCAGGTCCTCCAGGCCCGCGAACCTCTCGTCCAGTTCAGCTTTGGTTCCGCTCCACTCGACCAGCAGCACGGCCTTCGGCTCGCCGCGCACGAAGCGGGTGGAGCCGGCGTACGCCGCGGAGGCCCTCGCCCGGCCTATGGCCACGTCGTCGAGCAACTCGACGGCCGAGGGGTCCATCTGAAGGAACCTGACCGTGGCCCGCGCCGCGGCAGAAAGGGAGGCGAACTCGAAGGACGCCAGCGCGCGCGACGGGGGAAGCTCCCTCAGGCGAAACTCGGCCCTCGTAACGACGGCCAGCGTACCCTCCGAGCCGCACACCAGCCGCGTGAGATCCAGCTCGTCGGGGTCGATCAGGGCGTCCAGGCCGTAGCCGGAGACCCGGCGGACGAGCCTCGGGTAGCGGCGCTTTATCTCGGCCGCGTGGCGCTCCCCGATCTCGAGCGCCCCACGCAGGAGCCGGGCCTCGGCGTCGGCGTCGTCAGCCCTGCCGCAGGCCTCGTCCCGGCCAAGGGACCTAAGCTCTACGACCTCGCCGTCCGAAAGCACGCAGCGGAGGGAGAGGATCTGGTCCGCCGTCGTCCCGTAGACGAGCGAGCGCATCCCGGCGGAGTTGTTGCCGACCATGCCCCCCAGGGTGGCGACGTCCGAGGTAGACGTGTCCGCCCCGAAAACGAGGCCGTGCGGCTCGACGAGCGCGTTGAGCTCGCCCTGTATCGCCCCAGGCTCGACCGTGCAGCGCCTGTTCTCCGGGTCCACCTCGATCACGCGCTGCATCCCGGAGAGGTCGAGGGCGAGGCCGGGGGCGGTCGCCTGTCCGGCAAGCGAGGTGCCGGTGCCGCGCGGCGTGACGGGCAGCCCCAGCTCGCGCGCGGCGGCGAGGGCCAGCTTCACGTCCTCCTCGGAGCGGGCGACGACGACGCCGACGGGCCTGCGAAGGTAGATCGAGGCGTCGGTCGACCACAGGGATCGGGAGGCCTCGTCGGTGCGCAGGTAGCCTTCCAGATGCCCGTCCAGGGCATCGTGCAGCCCTTTTTCGAGTGCGTCCGAGCTCCTCCCCGCCATGCGCGAAGTATAGTCCCCAGTCTTGCGCCCAGCCAGGGGTACAATCCCGGGGACGACCGAGAAGGAGTCTGCGCCTGGGAGGCAACGGGGTCAGGGTCATGAGCTTCAACGTGCGGGGCTCCTACCGCGACTCCGGCACGCCCAACGCCTGGCCCGAGCGGGCCGCCCTGAACGTCGAGACCATCCGGCGCTTCGCCCCCGACGTGATCGGCTTCCAGGAGCTGCAGAGCGGCAACCTCGCGACGTACGCGGAGACGCTTCCCGGCTACTCCCACGTCCTTGGACCGGAATACGGGAACGCGTCGCGTCCCAGCTGGAACGCCATCTTCTTCGACCCGGAACGCCTCCGCCCGATCGACTCGGGCGGCTTCTGGCTGAGCGAGACGCCGCACCGGCGCTCCTCGAGCTGGGACTCCAGGGTAGTACGCTCGGCCACCTGGGCGTTACTCGAGCTCGGCGACCTGACCTTCCTGCTCCTGAACACGCACCTCGACCACGTGAGCAACAGCGCCCGCGTCGAGGGCGGGCGCCTGATCCTGCGCAGGGTCGCGAACCTGCTGGCGCGTCACGTGGTCCAGATACCCGTGATCCTCACCGGAGACTTCAACTGCCGACCGGGAAGCCCCACGTACCTTGCTTTCCTGGATGCCGGCTTCGAAGACACCTACCTCGCCGCGCAGGAGCGCGAAGGTGCCCATACCTTCCACCGCTTCGAGGGGGCTGGCTACCGGGACGCGCGCCCGCGCCTCGGGCCTCGACGGATAGACTGGATCCTGCTGAGGGACCCCCGCGGACGCCTCCGCCCGGAGGGACACCGGATCGTGCGGGATCACGCCGGGGAAACCTACCCGAGCGACCACTACCCCGTGCTCACCGACCTCGCGCCCGGTTACTGAGAAGACCTTACCTCGCGTACCTCTGCGCACGAAAAAAGGGGAGCCCCGCAATGGGACTCCCCTCTATTTACAAAGGATCCGAGTGGCTCAGGCGGCGTCGCTGAAGGCGGCCCCGAACTCACCCCTGGCCAGCATGCGCTCGGCCTCGCGCTGCAGCTGCCTCACCCGCTCGCGCGAGATGTCCAGCTCTTCGCTCAGCTGCGCGAGCGTCGCGACGTCGCGGTCGCCGAGGCCGTAGCGGCGCACCAGTACGTACTGGTGGCGCTCCGGCAACCGCTCGATGGCCTGCCCGAGCCCGGCGGTCTCCATCTCGCGCATCACCTCGCCCGGCGTGTCCGAGGCACGCTCGTCCTCGATCAGGTCGCCCAGCTCCGAAGAGCCCTCGTCCGAGCTCAGGGGCTGGTGCAAACTGCCAGCGTCGGGCATGGCGCTCTTTACGTCGCGCACCTGCTCGACCGTCCACTCGAGCTCCTCCGCGACCTCTTCGTCGGTCGCGTCGCGCCCGAACCCGACCGAGAGCTCGTTGTAGGCGCGGGCCATCTTGCGCATCTTGTCGCCCATGTGGACGGGGACGCGGATGGTGCGTCCCTTGTCCGCGACAGCCCGCTGCACCGCCTGACGGATCCACCACGTCGCGTAGGTGGAGAACCTAAAGCCCCGCTCGGGGTCGAACTTCTCCACGGCCTTCATGAGGCCTATGTTGCCCTCCTGGATGAGGTCCTCGAAGGGGAGCCCGTAGCCCCTGTACTTCTTGGCCACGCTGACCACGAGACGGAGGTTCTTCTCGATGAGGCGCTGGCGGGCCCTCTTGTCCCCGGCCTTGGCGCGCTCGGAGAGCTCTATCTCCTCGGCGTGCGTTAGCAGCGAGCCCTTGTCTATCCGCGCGAAGTAGCCGGGGATAAGATCGGGGGTCTCGGATCCCCGCTCCTGCCGGCGACTGATAGTGGTATCCATAACGTCCATAAAAGCCTCTCCTCCATCTGTGAGATCAACCGCTCCCCGCTTGCGATCCCCAAGCCAACGCCGACCCCCAGAGGATAACCGTCCCACAGAGACCGCTGCTGGCTCACGAGGGTACGACCCGGATTGTCACCGCTGGATAGGAAACGAGCGGAGAAGCCCGCCGTTTGTAGTATCCTTACAAGCGTATATTTTACACGTTTGGCGGCGTTTGTCAAGTGCATTGGGGGGCCTACAAAGACGGCGCCCGACCGCTCCTTTCCCAGGAATACCCTGCGGTGGGCGCCGATCAACGGGCGACGTTCCCCACGCCGCGCCGGCTGTTGCTTCTGACGCCGCATCCTCCCATCCCCAATGCGGCGTCGCGTTGCGCATGTTACCAGCGGCGGAGCGGGGGTGCTCTAGGCTTTTTGTCCCAGGATACGCCGCGCCAAGGCTCGACCGTCTCGGGGTATAGTTACGCGGATGTGCGGAGTCGTGGCAGAGGTAGAAGCGAGAATGGGGCGTTGAGGTCGGGGTGCCTCAGCCTCCTTGGCGTGCTGCTCACGGCGTTGCTGGCGACCACGCTCGTCGTCGTGGGGCTGTTTCTTCTGTTCTCGTTCGCCGCCCTCTCTTTCGAGTCGCCGGCGAGGGTGGAGGTCGTCCTTACCCTGCTGGCGGCGCTTGCCGCCGTCTACCTCTTCGCCAGGGTCGGCATGAGCGTCTGGCGCGACCTGCGGCAGCGCACGCCCTCGGGATCGGAGGGCACCGGGAATCGGGGTTCTGCGGACGACTGAGAAGGGCGGACGGGCACCCCACGCGTCCATTCGCCACGGGAACAGCGTGTCGCCCCGCCGGGGCTTCTACGAGAGCGAGTTCCGGTCGTCGCGTGGCACCGCCGCGCGCACGTTCACCACGACGAGGCCAACGTCACCAGGGGCTTCGAGCACGTTCTGCACGCAGGTGTCCATAAGCCGCCAGGAGCCCGAGACATCCCGGAAGCGCAGCTCGGCGCTCAGGGATATACCTGGGCTAAGTACAACCTCGGAGATCATCGCCTCGGCCACGGGCAGGTCGTCCTCGTGAACCAGGCTCAGGGCGTCGCTCCAGAAGACCTCGCTCGGGGGGTGCCCGAGGAAGCCGTCGCCGAAGCGATTCAGATGGCGCACCCCGTCGGCCGCCAGGACGAAAACGACGCCCGGCGTGACGCCGGGGTGCGAGGCGCTCTCCCCGGAGGCGTCGAGCGGGCCCCGCAGCTGATCTGTCAGGCGCTCGCCGCTCATCCGCTCGCCCCGTGCGCCACCCGTTCTCCGTAGGCCAGGAAAAAGAGATCCACCTCCCTGCGGTACTCCTCGAAGGAGTGCGCGAGAAGCTCGAGGTAAGCCTTGCCAGCCTCGGTAATCCCGTAGCGCCTGTGCGAGATCAGGTACTCCATGTTTCCCCTCTCCGAGAAGATAAGGCCCTCCCCCTCGAGCGACCTCGACACCCTGTAGACCTCCCCCGGGCGCGTGGCGCCGAACCCGAACCCGGCCAGCTTCTCGAGCAGCTCGTGACCGTAGAGGTCGCGGTCTCGCATGCAGAGCAACAGGAAGGGAACGAGCCAATCTTGAGACCAGGAATCCGAAGCCCCTTCCATCACGCTCTTACCTCCTTGCAACCAGTTGCCAGCGTGGCCGTCACCACGACGGGAGCAACCCAAGCCCCGTGGATCACATCTCGACACTCTTACCCACTCGCGCCTCAAGGTGTCGTTCGGAGCCCCGCCAACGACAGCCACCAACACCCTTATAATCGCTCCGCTCCCTTCCAGAAAGGCTATCTGCGCGTAGGGCGCCGAAAATGGCTCGAATTGTGCAGCCGGTCTGCATCTTCGAAGCTCTCACGCGATGATCCGCAAGGCGGGGAGAGCACGCCCGACCCCGTGCCCGGCCCGCGGGAGGCGCGGCTCAGACGGCCTCGGACGGGTCGTCCGTGATCACCCGCCTGATGGTCTTCGCCTGTTGCCTCGCCTCCTTCGCCCGCTTCTCGAAGCGCGTCGCCGCGTGGGGGTGCCCTTGACCGCGCGATCTGGCGGCGAGACTGTCGGCCATCAGCGCGTTCTCCTCCAGGGAATTGAGCGCCATGTAGAGCGCCTGCTCCAGCGCCTCGGCCTTCCCGTCCAGCGCGCTCTCGGCGGTGTAAGCGTGGCCCACCCGGCAGCGGAAGCGCACCAGGTCGTCCTGCTGGATCTCGTAGAGGGGCCCCGCGCAGTCCGGACAGGTGAAGTGGGAGATCTTCCCTGAGCCGCTGGTCGCTGTCCAGGGTCGCCGGGTCGAGCCCGGCTATCTTCGATTCGAGCTCCATGTCGTCCGGGCACGGGGAAAGCTCCTTCCTCCTCGGCGGGCTCGCGGGAGAGGCGGGTCAGCAGCGGTGGGATCTCCCCCAGCGGCAAACAGTGATCCACGCTCACGTACTCGAGGGCGCTCTCCGGCATCCAGGGGAAGAGCGCTTCTTCGGGGTCCTGGACGACCGCGACGCCACCGCGCTGCTTGATGGCCTGCAAGCCAGCGGTACCGTCGTTGCGGGCTCCTGTCAGGACCACGCCCACGACCCGCGGGCCGTAGGCGACGGCCGCGCTGCGAAACAGCGGGTCCACCGCCGGCCGGTGGCGGTTCTCCGTCGGCCCGCGGGTGAGCGCGGATCCGGCCCCTCTCCAGCAGGAGATGGAAGTCGGGCGGCGCGACGTAGATGCGGCTGGGCTCGATCGGATCGCCGTCCCCGGGGTGCGCGGCACCGAGGGGCCCGACGCGGCTCAGGATGCGCGGCAGCACGCTCGGGGCCCCCTGCGGAAAATGTACGACGACGAACACCGACGCGCGAAGGTTGGGTGGCAGATCTCTGACCACCCGCGTGAGCGCCTCGACGCCGCCCGAGGAGGCCCCCATGACCACGATGTCGTGCCCTGCCAACGTTCCCCTTTCGTGTTCCTCGAGACTACCCAGCGCGATCCGAAAGCCTTCACGCTACAACGTCACAGGTATACCCGGAGGGCTCGATGTAGGCCCGCGCTCAGAAGTTAGCTATAATTGCACCAGAATGTGCAGCGCTTGCCGGGTGCACCTGGGGCTGGGTCCTCGGTTATTTTTCTCGCGGCCGGACCCCGGCGAATGTCGGAAAGGATGTCGGGTATGGCGGAGGACAGAGGATTTTCTCACCTCGTGGTGGTCGGGGCCTCCGCCGGCGGCATCGAGGCGCTCTCTGAGCTGGTCTCCGCGCTGCCGGCGGACTTCCCCGCTCCGATCGTCATCGCCCAGCACCTCGACCCCGAGCGGGCCAGCCACCTGGAGCAGATCCTCTCGCGCAGGAGCACGCTCCCGGTCCGCACCATCACCGACCGCGCGCCGCTGGAGGCGGGCGTGGTCTTCGTGGTGCCCGCCAGCCGCCACGTGAGCATCACCGACCACGAGATAGCCTTGAAGAGGACTCGCACGGGCGGCCGATGCCCTCGGTGGACCTGCTGTTCACAAGCGCCTCGAGCTCCTTCGGGGAGCATCTCATCGGCGTCATCCTCACCGGCACCGGGACGGACGGCGCGGAGGGCGCCAGGACAGTCAGCATGGCGGGCGGCACGGTCATATCCAGGACCCGGCGACCGCCGAGTTCGGCGATATGCCCGGCGCGCTCGCCCCGAACACGGTGGATATCGTCGCCGAGCTGCGGCGGATCGGCCCCATACTGGGCGAGCTGGTCTCGAAGGATCGCGGCGCCGCGACGGAGCCGCGAGAGGACGAGAAGCTCGCCCTGGAGGGCTTCCTGGAGGAGCTGCGCGAGCGCCGCGGCATAGACTTCAAGAGCTACAAGACGCCGACGATCCTGCGGCGCCTCAGGCGGCGGATGGTCGCCACGGATGCCGAGAGCATAGAGGAGTACGTCGCCTACCTCGAGGACCATCCCGAAGAGTACAGGAACCTCGTCAGCACGTTCCTCATCAAGGTGACCGAGTTCTTCCGCGATCCCGAGCTGTTCGACCATCTCAGGGAGGAGATCATGCCGCGCCTCGTGAGGGAGGCCGAAGAGAGGACCGACAGCTCAGGATCTGGTCCGCCGGCTGCGCCACCGGGCGAGGAAGCCTACTCGCTCGCGATCCTGATCTCCGAGGTGCTCGCCGACGACGCCGAGCTCTTCAACGTGCGCGTCTTCGCCACCGACGTGGACGAGGACGCCGTAAACTTCGCCCGGCAGGGCATCTACCCGGCCTCCGCGCTCTCGGGGCTCTCCGAGGAGCAGATACAGCGCTACTTTACCGAGGAGGACGGCCAGTACCAGATCAAGAAGCAGGTGCGGAGCATGGTCGTCTTCGGGGAGCACGACCTGGCCCAGCGGTCGCCTTTCCCCCGCGTGGACCTGGTCCTGAGCCGGAACGTCCTGATCTACTTCACCGCGCGAGCTGCAGCGGCGGGCGCTCCAGCTCTTCGCCTACTCTTTGCGGAACGGCGGCTACCTGGTCCTGGGTAAGGCGGAGACCACCTCTCCCCTGAGCGAGTTCTTCGTCCCAGAGCACCGCCAGTACAAGATCTATCGCCGCGAGGGCGAGCGTTTCCTGAATGCCGCCGCCGTACTCTGCGAGCCCCACGCCGCCGTCGAGACCGAGGCCGGAGCCATAGCGGCGGCGACCGTCAGCGCGTCGGGCCGCCTGCGAGCCTCCGGCCGCAGAGGGTCGCGGCCGGTGAGGAGGACCTGCTAAACCGTCTGCCGGTAGGCGTGGTCGTGGTCGACCGGCGCTACGACATCCAGACCATCAACGCCGCTGCCCGGCGCCTCCTCTCCATCCGCGGCGCGGCCGTCGGCGAGGACCTCTTGCACGCCCTCCAGGAGACGCGCCCTACACGGAGATACGCGAACGCCATAGATGTCGCCTTCAGGGACGGTATCGCGACGACCGGCGAGTTCTCCGTCGAGGAGGCGGCCACCGGCGAAAGGCGCTACCTCCAGCTGGTCTGCAACCCCCAGCGGGAGAGGGCGGGGGCTGGCGGACCGTGACGATCGTGGTGAACGACGTCACCGCGATCGGCGGGACGCGGCGGGAGCTGGAGGAGAGCCTGCAAGGGATGAGGGCCGAGATGGAGCGTTTCGAGCGCGAGACGGAGGCAAGAGACGGCGCGCCGGACGCCCAGAACGAGCGCCTGATCGAGGCCAACCAGAGGCTCGAGGAGGCCAACCAGGAGCTGGCCGACCTCAACGAGGAGCTGCAGACCGCCTACGAGGAGGCCATGCTCGGTGCCGAGGAGGCCCAGGCCGCGGCCGAGGAGGTCGAGACCCTCAACGAGGAGCTTCAGGCAACCAACGAGGAGCTGGAGACCCTCAACGAGGAGCTGCAGGCCACCATAGAGGAGCTCAACACCACCAACGACGACCTGCAGGCCCGGAGCGCGGAGCTGCAGGAGCTTGCGCGGACCAGCAACGAGGAGCGGGGCCGGCTGCGGGCGATCCTCGAGAGCATCTCGGAAGCGGTTCTCGTCGTGGATGCAACCGGACTGACCGCCCTCACCAACGCGGCCTACGGGCGATTCTTCGGCGAGAGAAGCTTCGAGGCTCTTGACGAATTGGGATCTCTCCTCGGCCCGAAGGACTCGCCGCAGGCGCGCGTCGCCTCAGGTGAGTCATTCAACCTGGCGTTCACCGCCGACACCCAGGATGGCGCCCGCCGACGCTTCACGGCGGACGCCAGGCCCATCGACTCCGGCAACGGCAGGGGCGGCGTAATAGTCGTCCGCGAGATCGAGGGAGCCTAGGTGGCGGAATCGAAGCAGACCCGTGACGCCGGCTCGACGCGGGGGAACGGAGTCGGACGGGCCGGTACTCATGCAGGGTTCGCCGATTCCCGCGACGTCGAGATCGCGCGCCTCAGGAAAGAGCGTGACGGGTCCCGCGCCCGCGAGCGCGTGTCGCGGGCCGAGGCGGAGGAGACGCACAATCGCCTCACGCTTCTCGCGCGGGCTAGCAAGAGGTTCGCCGCCTCCATGCGCAGCGGGACGGCCGAACGCCAGCGTTACCGGCGCCGCATCTCCGCCCAGTACGCCATGAGCGGGATACTGGCCCAGGCCCACAACCTGGAGGAGGCCGCGCCGGAGATCATGCGTATTTTAGGAGACCGGCTCGGATGGGATACGGGCGTCCTCTGGACGATGAACGGCAACGAGCTGCGCTGCGAGAACTTCTGGTGTGCCGAGAATCCCCACCGCGGTCCTTCGAGGAGGCTTGCCGACAGACGGGCTTCCCACGTGGGGTGGGGCTGCCGGGTCGCGCCTGGTCTGTGGGCGAGCCCGTCTACGCAGAGGAGTTACCGGAAGAGGACGACCCCCTGAGCGAGGCCGCCGCAGAGGCGGGTTTGCGGGGGACAATCGCCTTCCCGGTGCGGGACGGCAGCCTCGCGGGCGTCTTCGAATTCCTGCGCGCCGAGGAGCTGACTTCGATGAGGACCTGCTCCAGACGATCGCACTCCTGGGGCAACAGATAAGCCAGTTCGTCGAGCGCCGGAGGGCCGAGGAGGTCGCCCATATGGCAGCGGAGCGGGACCGGTTCCGTATCAAGCTCTCTGACGCGCTGCGCTCGCTCACGGATCCGCTGGTGATCCAGGCCAGGGCCGCCCGCGTACTCGGAGAGAACCTCGGCGCTAGCCGGGTCCATTGCGCGGAGATCACCGACGACGGTGCGCACGTCGCGGTCGACCAAGACCACATCGACGGGGTACCCCACCTCACCGGCCGGTTCCGGATGGGCGATTCGGCCGGGCGCTGATCGGTGCGCTTCGCGACGGCCACACGCTCGTCGTGCCGGACATAGCCGGAAGCCAGGACCTGTCGGCATCAGAGCGCGCGGCGTACGCCGACGTCGCGGTCGGGGCCCAGGTCTGCGTCCCCCTCCTCAAGGAGGGTCGTCTCGCGGCCATCCTGGCCGTACACCAGGCCGAGGCGCGCGCGTGGACCGCCGGTGAGGTAACGCTGATCGAGGAGACGGCCGAGCGGACGTGGGCAGCGGTCGAGCGTGCCCGCGCCGAAGAAGCATTGCGCGAGTCGGAAGCGAAGTACCGCGCGCTATTCGGTTCGATCGACGAAGGCTTTTGCACGATCGAAGTCCTGTTTGATAAAGACGACAAACCTGTCGATTACCGTTTTCTGCAAGTCAGCCCGTCCTTCGAGTGGCAGACGGGAATCGAGAAGCGGCGGGCAGACGGATGCGCGAAATCGCGCCGCAGCACGAAGAATACTGGTTTGAGACTTACGGCAAGATCGCCGTGACGGGCGAATCGTTGCGCTTTCAAAATCGCGCCGAACAACTCGGACGCTGGTATGACGTTTACGCATTCCGCGTCGAAGACCCGCAGCTGCGGCGCGTCGGCATTCTGTTCAACGACATCACCGAGCGCAGGGGGTCGGAAGAGTCGTTGCGCGAGAGCGAGCAATGGTTCGGGACCTGGTCTCACCCAGCGGGCGTCCCGCGGGGTCATGAAGGAGGGACCTTCGGGGCGGCGAGATCCGCTGGTCCACCGAGACACGGCGAGCTCTTCGGCTTCGCCGAGGAACCGCGTCCGCTGGTGGGCCATCGTCCACCCCGACGACCTGCCCAAACGAGGCGAGCGTGTCGCTGCGCTGGAGCAAGGCGAACCCGACGTACTGGAGTACCGGATCTCGCCCAGGAACGGCCGGGGGAGGAGCGAGACACCGCTGGATTCACCGGGGCGGGGGACTGATCGGCTAGGCGGCGCCATCTTGGGCACAACCGAGCGCAGGAAAGCCGAAGAGGAGCGCGACCGACTCCTCGCCAGGGAGTGGGTGGCCCGCGCCCAGGCGGAGGAGCGACACGCCTCTCGCGCGAGCTGCACGATCGCGTTGCTCACGACATAGCCCTCGTGCACCAGAGCCTGGAGCTTCACGAGACCCTCAAGACGGACGAACCCGCAAAGGCGCGGGTCAAGATGGAGCTCGCCAGGGAGAGGGTCAAGGCGGCCCTGCACTCGACCAGGAACCTCTCGATGGAGCTGCGCCAGCCAGAGGTCAGGCAGGGCCTGGAGGCGGCCCTCTCAAACCTATTGCGGGACATCGTCCCCCCCACCATGTCCTCCAAGCTCATCGTCAGGGGCGACGAGGAGACCATGCCGTTCGAGCTCCGCAACCAGCTGTTCGTGATCCTGCGCGAGGCCGTCCGTAACGCGGTGGCGCACTCGGGCTGCGGGGAGATCGTGGTGGACTTGAGCATCACCCCGCAGAAAGTGGTCGCCTGCGTGGAGGACGACGGGCGGGGCTTCGACGTGGCGA
>CAWDDB010000015.1:0-24216 GCA_963800975.1 uncultured Rubrobacteraceae bacterium
AGGAGCAGGCGAGCTATTGCCGCAGGCCGCAGGTCATCGACCGAGCAGCATCGCGATCCTGGCGCCAACGAGCTTCGCCATAAACGTCAAGGGCCAGGTCGAGTAGCTGGGCACGTCGTCCGTAACTTCGTCGTTTTCGGGCTTGAACTTTGTCTGAACACGCATCTCCACGGGTGGGCCATCTCCCCCAAACCGCGCTCTGTACACCGGAACCCAATGCTTGCTATCATCGAAGTCCATGAACATGGCCGAATTGCAGCAGGTAGCGACGGCCCGGTTCGTGGCCGACTTCTCCCCGAGCTTGTGACGCTGCAAAAACTGGGTACCCTTCGAGCATTCGACGCGATCCTCCCGGTACAGTACGTACGCGGTCCCCCCGTCGGGATCCCGAACGGGAAGCGCATTCGGGAGCGCTTCGATCCGACAGGAGCCTTCCTGACAATCGTCGCAGTAGCAAACAACGCACGTAATTGGAGCGCCGATCGCCTGGAGTTCAACACTTCCGCAGGCGCACCGAGCCGTCGCGAGGGTTTTCGACGGTTCAGACATCAGCATTCTCTACCCCCGATCTCGCGTCCAGGATCACCCCTACCGGGTCCACCAGAACCGATTATCCACGCGTCCAGCCCCTCCGCATCCGCAAAAAACCTAGATCCAGAGCTAGGAACAATATGGTGTTTCTCACTGGCTGCTGAACCAGGCCCAGTGCGCCGGTCTGACAGATTGTACGGTCTCCGGTCCAAGGCTGTGCCCCGGCGAAGGACGCGTCTCACGACCGCCCGTATTGCATGCCCCGGGCGGTTGCGTGTAACCACCGCCTGATTCAACGGGCTTCGAGGTTAAGGTACGGCGACTAGCCTATGTCAGGGAGGATGCCCAGCTGCGTGAGCATGCCCATCCTGTCGGAGGTGCCCCACAGCTCGGCTATCTTGCCGTCCTCTATCCGGAACAGCAACATAGAGTCCCACTCAGTGTACCGCTCCGTCGGCTCGTCGACCCTCGAGTAAGGTCCGGTATTGGTACCGGCCATCGCGACGTACGCGACCACAATGTCTTCCTCCGCCACCAGCTGCTTGACGTAGGCGGACAGGTCGGGGAAGGCTCCGAGCAGCATGCGGATGCCCTCGGTCATACCCCCGGGCCCTTCGGGCTGGGCGAAGATGATCTTGCCGTGGTCCACGACGTCGTCGGCCACGAGCTCGTCGACGAGCTCGACCTTCCCGACGTTGAAGACTTCCTCGATGAACCTCCTGACCACGACCTTGTTCTGCTGTACGGACACGGTCTATTCCCTTCCTTGATGCTGTACCGCGTATGTTCGGGGCGAACTCAGGCCCCCACGCTCCCAACCTCGTCCAGGAACGTAAACTCGGTCTGTTGCACGCCTTCTGTAACCCCTGCCTCCTCGAACTTCCGGCTCAGGGCCTCAGAACCGATCCGCTCGCGAGCCAGCTCGATGCTCTCCCACTCGAAGAGCACCACCAGCTCCGCGGGGTCGTCGGCGTTGCGGAAGATCCTTGCGCCACGACATCCGGCAGCCGCACGATTGTCGGCGTCCTCGTCGAAGACGGCCTTCCACTGGTCGTAGTCTCGGACCGTGTGCCGCTCGAGAAGGTAGGGCATACCGGTAGCTCCTTTCCGTTTCGCGCTTCCTCGCAGACTAAACAACCCGAATGATCCCACCGATCCCGTACAGGCGCAGACCTCCGATGGTTCGCGTCCCGATTCATGGCAACGGGGTTGCGAGCCGGCCATCGATTATCTGTACCTGTCCCTACATCCTAGATGCGGATCTACTGTTGGCCAGCATCATGCGGGACCCGTCCAAGGGACTCAGCACGAGAGAAAAGCCGGAACTCGCCCATCTCGAAACGATATCTCCCGGATCGAGAGGACTCTCTGTATCGTCCTATGGGGCGCCTAAACGAAGCCCGACCGCCTCCCCCACTTCCCCGGAGGCGGCCACGGAATTTACGGTTCGATGCTCCGCAGGGGACCACTATCGTTGGGGAAGTTAAACGTAGAGAGCGCTTTGATCCCCGCCCGGTGTTTCCCGTTGAACTGAGTCACATCGCCGGGGCACCCTGATTGAATGGCCGCCCTGGGCGAGTCGAACCACAACGTCAGGTGGAAGGTGTGTATCGGGTCGAACTGCGGGTTCTCTGAGGCATCCGGGAAGGGACCTTCTTTGTGAATTTCCGGCGCCGAACCACCAGGGTCCGGGGCGACCGCGAAGGTCTCCGCGTTAAAGCGTCCGACAAAGTACCCTACGCCGTTTCCGTCCTCGTTCGTCCTGATATCTCCCTGGTACCATGCGATCCCGTAAGGTTCTCTGGGCAGCTGAGTCACGAACAGGTTGAAGGTCTTGTTCGGGGGCATTCCTTGTATGCCCACCGTCATTATCTCCACCGGGCCGAAGGAGCGGATGGCAACGTCGCCGATTGCATCCTCGAGGCAATCTTGCGGGGCATCCTCAGGACGTAACATCCTGAACGATCTACCACCTGACTGGGCCGCTGCTGTTCCCGCGATGACGACGCCCAGGATGAGGGCGGCCCCCAGGATGAGCAGTACGCGCCTGGTTATCGAGTTCATCTGGTCTCCTTGATCTTGTGTCCGGCTTCTTCGTTCGTCGGTCCGTCCAGGTTGCCCTCCTTTCCTACCCCGGTTGCCGCCGTGCGACGAGGCTGCGTCTCAGGAACAGCACCACCTCGTCGGCAACGGCCTCGGGATCGTTGACAAACGGGCAGTGCCCGCCTTCATCGAACACGACGATCCGCGCGTCGCGGAACAATTCTCCCTGCCTCTCTGCGTAGCTAACTGGCAGGTAAGGGTCGCGTGCACCCCACAAGACCAGCGCCGGTCTCCTCAGCGGGCGCAAGGTCCTTACTGCATGATGCCACAGGTGGCCGGAGATTGCGCTGATGTTTACTAGCGTCGCGCTAGCAAGAGCCTCGGGATGCTCGCACGCCCACTGGAGGCCCCACGGTCCGCCGGAGTCGTGCAGCACCAGGTGCGCCCGGCGGATTCCCAACTCCGCAAGCACCTCATTCAGGCGTCTGGCGTATCCCTCGACGGTGTTCTCATAAGCTTCGGACTTGTCCGCGTCTTCGAAACCCGGCAGATCCGGCGCCACGGCCCGTCCGAACTGGCCGATCCGCGAGAGCAGATCCTCCCATTCACGCGAGGAGCCGTGGTCGCCGTGCACGAATACGACGGCTTCTTCGTCGTCTTGTGGGCCGGCTTCGATCAGGGGTGAGATCACCTCCGCTAAGGTGATCCTGCCTTCCCTCAGGTTTGTTCTCGCCTGCATGATGATCTCCTGTCTCGATCGCCCGTTCCCGCGATGGCGGTAGATGGTGCGGCTCGGGTTCGGTGCATTGGCGGCAATCCGGGTCCGTTGAGCCGTTCCTCTCGCGCGTGGCCGCTGTGCTATGGCGCGGTGGCGCAGATCGCCCTGGCCTCCACCTGCCAGTTAGCGTTGGTCGGCTGTTCCTCCATCGCCTGGACGGTGACGACTGTATCCCCAACGCCCACGATGGTGGGTACCACGTCAGTCAGGATGTTGGGGAAATTGCCGGTGAAGCCGTTAGAGATTTCGTAGCCGCTACCCACTACCACTTTCCCATCCGGGCACTCCGCAATCTCGGTTTTTTGGGAGTCCGAGTTGGATTGGCTTCGTTCCTCGACCACCTCCAGGCCGTTGATCCCGATCTGGTCCGCACCCTTGCCGTCCACCTTGTCGGCGTTGAGGTTGGCGGCCCTGCCAGCGTCCGCGTTGACGTTTATGGGCGCCCTCCCCGCCTCCACCCTCAGGTCCAACGCTCTAGACCCCGCCGCCGTAGAATCGTTGTCCACTACCAGCAATGGGCCGCCCGCGTTGGATCCCGCTAGCCTGGTGAGGGCGTTGTTTATGGTGTTGGTCTCTCCCAGCTCGAACGGGTCGCCCGGCACCGCCGCCAGCGCAGTGGTCCCGACGCCGAGCACGATGGCGAGCATCACAGCGAAGCCCAGCATCGTGGCCGTCCCCCTCGCCATCCACAGCATCCCGGAGAGGACTTTCTTCGTCGACTTCACCATCTGTTTTTCCTTCCCGTAGCCATCGTCTGCTTCTTCCTCGTTTGGCCGGTTCCCGGTTTTGTCTTCTCGCAAAGGACGGCGGCCTCAACTAGAAGAGACCCCCTCCCCGAAGGACCGGGACGCGACGGCTCCAGCCGCCTGGGAACCCGGGATGGGCAGTCGCGGATCTCACCCGGCTCCCGCCTACACCGGGGATCCGAGCTAGCAGTTGGTGAGATTGTCTATGCCCGTGTCGAAAGCGACCGTGTCGTTACCGGTGCCACAGTCTATGTTGTCCACCTCCCCGTCCTCCGCGCGGATCGTGTCGTTGCCAGGGCCGCCGGAGATCCCTTCAACCTGTCCTAAAAGGCTGTCGTTGGCGTCTATCAGGTCATCGCCAGGGCCGCCGTTCACGGTGTTGTTGCCAGCGCCGCCTTCGAGATCGCCGTCGGCGGTCGATCCGTTGCCGTCGCTGCCCGGCCCGCCGTTGACTTTGTCGTCGCCGCTGCCGCCTTTCACGGTATCGTCGTCGCCAGGCCCGCCGTCCACGTAGTCGTCGCCGGCGCCACCCGACAACCGGCCGCCACCCGTCAAGTCGCCATCCGCGCCTTTGCCACCCAGGATTCTGTCGTTGCCGCCGTTCCCGTCGGCACGGTCGCTGCTTCTCTTGCCCTTGATGATGTCCCTGGCGCCGGCGACGCCGTCGTCCACATCCTCGCCCTCGAACTCGTCACGGAAGATCGAACCTTCGCAGAGGGCCGCGGGGTCGGTGGTGCAGTCCACGTTAAGCGCCCAGGCCACCCCGGCGCCCAGCGTCACCATCAGCACGCTCCCCACCACCGCGACCAGCGCCGTTACGATCTTGCGCTCAATGATTGCTTGCATCGGTCCTGCCTCCTTACTACCTAAGTTCTTCGGGTCTCTTCCTGCGACGCTGCCCACGCCTCGGTGCTACATCGGTCTCACCTCCTCTCCGCCCACGAGTTGCCCCTACCAGCTTCAGGCCGCTATCCCACCCAGTTGTTCGAAGCCGACTCCTCCGAGTTGTAGGAGCCCATTCGAGGTCTGCCTGGAATATCATGCCAACCCGAGGACCAGAAAGACGACCAGGGCGAGCATCGTTACGCCCGAGATACGCTGTATCCAGAGTCTCACCGTTCCTGTCAGCCGTCTCTGGAGAACCGCGGCCCCCAACCCCACGACGAGGAACCACACCCACGACGCGCTTATTACGCCGGCGGCGAATCCGGTCCGGCTTCCGGCGTCCTGGGCGGCGATCGCAGCGCCGAGGATGCCGACGGTCTCGAGGATGGCATGCGGGTTGAGCACGGAGGCACTCGCCGCCTGAGCAACCATCGCCATGGGGCGCACGAGACCCCTTACCTCTACGTCTTCGGGCGATGAGCGGAGGGTCCGCACGCCCATGTCGAGCAGGAACGCGGCTCCCACACAGATCAGGATCTCACGGCTGCCCGGTGCGGTGAGCGCCACAGAGGCACCGGCCGCGCCGAGCATGATGAGCAGGGTGTCGCAGCTGCTCGCCGTTACTATGCCGAATAAGACGCGAGGGTATCCAGCCACCAGCCCCTGGTTCATCACCACCAAGCTCAGCACACCCATCGACAACGTGGTGGCCAGCCCAAACAACAAGCCGAATACGTAGGCGCTCAAGCCACCGCTCCCTCTACCTTGGGCGAGGCGCTACTACGTGGGGTGCCAGATGGGGCGTCCTGGATCAGGGGCCTTCCCCACATCTTCCGCCCTTCCTCACTTTGTTCTTTGCTATTGGGCGCAATCTTGTGGACGAAACGTCGGCGCGCCTCGTGGTAGGAAGGGTCCGGACCGTAGAAGTTCTCGCGCATCCGGACGAGTTCTTCTTCGCGGTATCGCGCCAGCGGCTTGCGCCGCTCGTCGTGCCGCCGCAGCGCCTCTTTCATCGCCAGCATCATCCAGTATTTCCGATCCTGCGCGAGGGCTTCGGCCCGCGCCGCGACCCTCTCGTGGAAGCCGGCGGGTGTGCCCTCGAAGATCTCGTCGACCAACCCCATCTCGCTGGCGGCAGTCGCGCCTAGCGGGAGCGTGTCTTGGGTGAGCTCCAGGGCTTTGCGCTCTCCGACGCGGCGGGGCAAGAGGTAGGTCCAGTACTCGGAGCCGTAGAGGCCGCCCATGCCCTTGTAGTGGGGGTTGAGCACGACGTTCGGACGGGCCCAGACGCGGTCGGCGGCGGCCGCGAGGGCGACGCCACCAGCCCCGGCGTTAGCCCCCAGCGCCGAGACGGTCACCTTGTCTTCCATCGTGACGATGTCGTGGACGAGATCGTCTATGGCGTTGATGTTGCGCCAGGACTCGTCCGCGGGACTCTGGGCGGCTTCTATGACGTTGAGGTGGATGCCGTTGGAGAAGTAAACCGGTCCGCCCATGAACACCAGAACCCTGGTGGGCCGGGAACGGGCATGCAGCACCGCGTCGTGCAGCCTGCGGCACTGGCCTGTGCTCATCGCGCCGCCCGGGAACTCGAAGTGGAGGTAGCCGACATCCCCGCGCTCTTCGTACCGGATCTGGCGGTATGTCCGCCCCGGGTAAGGGGCCTGGGGCGCGAGCGGCAGGTCGGGCACGCCGGCCAGCAGCTCCGGCCCGAGGACCATCGTCGCCGGGAGCTTGAAGTTACCTTCGCTGGCGCGCTTGAGGCTCGGGATCCAGACCGCCCCGTCTCCGGTCGCCCGGCAGATGGCGCCGTCGCGCGTGGCGATCAGGGTGCCTGGGGTACCACGCAAGCGCTCTTCTTCGTATCCGCCGTACAGGAAGACGCCGAGGCCACCGATCGAGTCGAGCACGCCCGGGTTCCCGTCGGCGGAAAGCAGCCTGCGGAGCACACCTTCGGTTGGCCCGGACCAGTCGATCTCGCGGTCTTCTTGCTTCATCGGGGGCCGCAAGCGTCCGACAACGTCGGGGCGGCCGTAGTCCAGCGGCTCGGGGATGAAGTCCCCGCTCTCGAACCGCTCGACGACCTCGAGCAGACCACGCATCGCGGCCTCTATGACCTCTTCCTTGTATAGGCTGCTCTTGGAGGCGCCAGGCCGCATCGGGAACGTGTGGGAGGCCCAGATATCCCCGGCGTCCATCTCGGCGTTCGCCTGGAGTAAGGTCACGCCCCAGCTCCCGTGGCCCTCGAGGATCGCCCAGTCGAGGGAGGAAGGGCCGCGGTCACCCTTGGGACCCGGATGCACGATGATGCATACGTGCTCGCGCCAGATCTCCTCCGGAATCGCCCGCTTGAGCATCGGCGCCAGGATTAGCTCGGGCGAATGCCGCTCGACCGCCTCGAACATCGCCCCCTCGCTAGTCGCCAGCCCGACCGCTACCTCATGCCCCAGACGGGTCAACTCGACGTAGGCGCGCTGGCTCATGCTGTTGTGCGCGCTCGTCAGGAACAGGATCCGCAACCCGGTCCGGCCTCGATCCCGCCGGGCGAACCGGCCGGGTACGTCGTGAACTATCGCCTGCTGGATCTGCTGTTCCATCTTGCACCTCCGTTTTCAATGCGACGCTTCGCGCGTGGGCTGGTTCCCTCAGACGTCCCCATGAGCAAGTCCGAGCGCCACCCCGAGTAAGCTCCACGAAGCCGAGTGCTGTTCACTAAGGCCTCAACGGCGGGAAGTCTGCGCAGATGGCTTTCGCCTCGATAGGGCTGCTAATGGCGTCGTCCAGCACGACCACCCTCCAACCCTGACCTCGCGGCTCGCTGAGCCTCATGATGTCATGAAGGAAACCGTCCGGGCTGCCGCCGCCACCACCCAGGAGCTTGTCTCCAGAATCACAGTGCGCGATCACTATTTCGAGGAATCCGCTTCCGGGTGCGGTTACGCTCTCGGTCTCCGTGTAGATCTTGTCCTCCGAGATGAAATCGTCCGCGCTCCGGCCGTCTACCTGGTCAGCGTTCAAGTCGTTGACGAGGGTGGCGGAGTTGACGTTCATGGGCGCCTCACCCTCCTCGACCCGCAGGTCGAGGGCTGGGGCGGACCCGACGTTGTTGATCCTGAGCAGGGCGCCCGAGGCATTGCCGGCCAACGTGCTCATCTGGTCTATGGTGTTGATCCTGCCCAGCTTGAAGGGGGAGCCGGGCACCGCGGCCAGGGCGGTGGTCGCGACCCCGAGTATCAGGGCGAGCACCACGATGAGGCCCACGGTGAACACCGTTGCCCTACCTATCCACATCACTTTCCTGGCCATCGTCGTCATGGTTTGTCCTGTTCCTTCCTGTTCGGGGAGCGGGACACAATGCGCCCCGCCCCATTGGTCGTCACGAAACGTCACCTTGGACCGCTACCTCAACGGCGGAAAGTCGGCGCAGGTGGCTTGCACCAAGACAGAGTTGCCATTACCGTTGTCCTGCGCGATTACCCTCCAACTGTTGCCTCCTGAGGGTTCGCTCACCCGCAGGAGGTCGGAGGGGAAGGGACTGCCGCCTCCACCAACTAGGATCATGTCTCCAGAATCGCAAGTCGCGCGCACCTCTACGTCCGCGCCTCCTCCGGGTCCGGGTTCTGTTTCGGTAAAGCTGTAGGTATTGTCCTCCGAGATGAAATCGTTCGCGCTCTGGCCGTCCAACTGATCGGCGTTCAGGTCTTTGACCCGGGAGGTGGAGTTGACGTTCATGGGGTCTTCTCCCGGCTCTACCCGCAGATCGATGGCGGGGCCGCTCCCCTCGTTGTTGATCCTGAGCAGGGCGCCATCCGCGCTGCCCACCAACGTGCTCAGCCCGTCTATGCGGTTGATCTTGCCCAGCTTGAAGGGGTCTCCGGGCACCGCAGCGAGGGCCGTTGTCCCGGCACCAAGCACTACGGCGAGCATCACGGCTACGCCTAACATCGTGGCCGTTCCCCTGCCCAGCCACCAGATCCTGGATAGGATTTTCTTCGTCGTCTTCATCATCTGCCCTCGTTCCTTTCGGTTCGTCTTGGACGTCGTCCGCTTCGGCCTGGTATCGGCTCCCTGCTCATCCACCTTCGTGGCGGCACCCCTTTCTCCATCGCGGCTACGATCGCCCGTTCGAAGTGAAGCCAGAGGCCAACACGATGCTTCCGTAGCCGATGGTGTTATGCTCCGGCACGTTCTCGACCTGGATGGTTGCCCACCTCATGTCGAAGTCGAGTTGCCTGAACAGGCTTTCGTAGTCGACTTCGTTGACGCCGATCGTCATGAGCCGCTCCTTTAACCGCCTGCACGGATCAACAGCCAGCCGATGCCTGCCAGGACGGCGACCGCGATCACCTGGTCTACCGAATGCCAGCGAACGAATTGGCCGCTCAGAAGCGCTATGCCGACCAGGGTGACCCCGAACCAGAAAAGGGTCTGGATCTCGGCCGAAGCGATGCCGAATCCCGTCAGATAACGAAGCGCCATCCAGTACATGAACCCGCCGGCCGAAAAGCCCAGAAAGGACTTGAGGGCTTCGCTCCATAAGAATTGGTCGCCCTTCCAGACCCTGCCGGCGTGAATGAAGCCCAGCGCGTCTCCGACGCCGGAGAGCAGAGTGAAGACAATCATCAGGCTAATCGACCACCACATGGCTCACCTCCTCGTTAGCCCGCTCCACGCCAGGTGAAGCGTCCCGAATTAACTGCGTCCCCAGGATGGATCTCGGACTGAAGTACCGCTCGACCACCTCGGTGGCGACCTCCGGGTCGAAGTCCTTGCACGAGAAGACGTCGAGGTAGGCGTCCCCGCTGGCGTCGCAGAAGTGGCCTGTCACGGCGGAGGTCTCGATCAGTTGCACCAGCGAATAGCCCGCGGCTTCGGGCACGTGCGTCGCGAAGTGCTCGATCAGCGGCTCCCCGTAGGCCACCATGCCGATGGACCCGACGAGATCCTCGCAGAACGCCCTGATGGCGTCCGCGTCCCTCACCGCCTCCCTCTCGCACGCCGAACAATCCAGGATCAGGTGTTTCCCCCACATATGCCTCGCCTCCCCCTTTCGAGAATTTCTCGAGGACCACCATCGCTCACGCCGCCTCTGGCGCCCGGACTTCGGGCGTCGGGATAGCGATGGGGTCCCTGCGACGGACCAGCAACTGGCGGAACGTACGGAGCGCGATCTTCGGATGGAAGAGCGCGGACGGCGGCGCGAGCAGTGCCGTCACGAGAATGAAGGCACGACACACCTCTTCGTCGCGCGTGGCCGCCTTTTGCACGTGGCCGAAGTACCAGTTGATGATGCTGGTGCCCAAAGCCCTGTTTCCGGTGACACCCGGATGAGCAAAGTCCGCGCCAGCGGCGAGCCTCCAGGGCGCGTCCACCACCTTCGAGACGCGCCGGTAAAAGCGGCGTGGTAGGTTTTCGAGGCCGTCAGACAAACATCCCTCGAGGGTCTCGGCCTCTAGCGCTGCGACCGACATGCCCTGGCCATAGATCGGGTTGAAGCTGCACAGCGCGTCGCCGGTGACGAGGTAGCCCTCGGGTAATCTGGGGAGGCGCTCGTAGCGCCGCCGCAGGTTCGCCGGGAAGTTGTACTTCACCGCCTCACCGAGCGGCTCCGCGTCCTTGATGACTTCGTAGATGTCGGGGGCGGGGAGGTTTCGGGCGAACTCGACAAAGCCCGCCTCGTCCGCCGGGGCACGTTCCCCTAGCCAGCCGCCGAGCGTGACTATCCACCGGTCGTCCTCCATGCGGAACATGGCGCCGATGCACCGCTCGCGGCCGGGGGTGGGCTCTATGATCACCAGCTTCACACCGGACAGGTCGTCCGGACGGCTGCGGTAGACGCGCGTGGTGTAGCCGACCCCGATCTCGATCCGCTCCTCCGGAGGCCGCTCGTAGCCCATCTCCTCCAGCCAGGCCGCGGCGCGAGATCCCCGCCCGCTCGCGTCCACCACCAGATCGGCGTCGAGCCTCTGCTCGGATACGCCCCCGCCCCGCTGCTTCACGGCGACGCCGCAAACCCGCCCTTCGGCTTCGCGGGAGAGGAGGCCGGTAACGGCGTGTTCCTCCAGCACGGTGACGTTGGGGAGCTCGCGTACCCTTCGGCGAATGTGTCCTTCGAGGAAAGGCCGGCTCATCAGCAGGCTCTTCCTGCCGATAGCGAAGCGCACCCGGTAGCCACCACGCTGGTACCGCCGGCTCTCCGCGGGGATATCGGAGGCGATGGCGCCGTCCGAGACCAGTTCCTCGGCAAGGCCGGGGAACTGCCTCGCCATGATCATGAACCCCCGTGGCAGAAGGGCGTGCGCGTGGCTTGCCTGCGGAACACCCTTGCGGTTTTCGAAGCCCTCGGGGAAGCGGTCTCGCTCGACGATCGTCACCCGCTCGAAACGGTCCGAGAGGACGCGGGCGGCAAGTAGCCCGGCCATGCTGCCCCCAACCACGACGGCGTGGCTCGGGCCAGTCCCACCGGACGGAAGGCTAGTCTCTGTAGGCATCATGTGCGTGCACCCTCCTTCTCTGAAATTTCGTAGCTTGCCGCGGGTCCCTCGCGTCGAGCGGCGGGTTCGAGTACGCAAACGAAACGCTCTCCGCTGCGGTCGAGGTAGGTTTGCAGCGCCGGCCACACCTTCAGAAACCGGGGCCAGTAGCGCTCGACCTCTTCTTCGCTGGCCGGACGGGAGCGATAACGGCTGGTCCGCCTGCCGATCTGGACGGTAGCCTCGGGGTTTGCGAGCAGGTTCTTCGGCCAGCCGGCCTTGCGCTCGAGGCCGAAGTTCTCGCTAGTCAGGATCAGCTTCTCCGCGTCGCGCAGGTAAGTGATCGGGACGGTACGCTCCCGCCCGGTCTTCCTGCCCGTCGTGGTAAGCAAGAGAACCGGTAGGACGGGCGGCCCGGTCAGCGCGAGGCGGCCGCCGCTGAGACGGTAGATCTCGCGGTCTACATCGGAGAGAAAGTATCTCATGGCAACCGCGAACCACCGCTTGTGGCCGATCCAACGCCAGAAGTTCACGTAGCTCTGCATGGGTCCTCCGTTTGCGATCGCCTCACGCGGTCAGCGGCTGCATGGCCGATGCCCGCCTCTCGGCCTCCTCGATAACGTCCCGACGGGCCTCATCCGAGAGCCAATCCAGGGGATCCAGCTGCCCGCACTCGGGGCACTTAAGGGCCTGGATGCCGTCGTAGGTGACGACCGGCTCGCGGTCCTCGATCTCGCCCGTCCTGCCGCAGAAACACGCTTCCAACATCGTCGCTCGCCTCCTTGGGGCTCGCTTTTTCGTGTCTGCATGCACCCTAGATCTAGCCGCGACGGCGTACATCAGGAGGATTACTCAAAGTTTTCGCGGGCGCGAGAAACCGGGGTAGGTAAGACTACCTACCCACGCTGGGGTCTTAGAGCGGTTTGCGGATCGACCGGAAGCTCAAGGTCGGGGTTCAGGTCGCCCCTTCCGGGCTTCTTATATGCTCGGGGTGCGCGGTCGCGAGACCCCTCGGAGCCCCCCCCCCTCAAACCTAACCTCCCCCCCCCTCTCTCCCCCCTCTTCCCCCCTCGCCCTTTCACCCTTAGATCAGGCGTCGCTCGATTGCTGCCTTAACGGCCGCCGCCCTGGAGGGCACCTCCAGCTTCCTGTACACCGCGCGCAGGTGCGAATTGACGGTACGCGGGCTCAGGTAGAGCTTGTCGGCGACCTCGGCGTCGGTGAGGCCCTGGGCGACCAGCCCGAGCACCTCGACCTCGCGTTCGGAGAGGCCGCCGGCGTGAGTTGCGGCGGGCGCCGCCAGCTCCTCCGGCTCCACCGCACGGGCGAGGGTGGCGTCCAGCGTCGCCGCTCTCCCCCTGGCGTGCTCGACGGCGAAGGCTTCGCTTCCCATCCCGGTGCGCGCGGCGGCGACGCCATTGTCGTGGTCCGGGCGCTCGCAGGGTGGCAACGGGGTTCCGGTATCCTCGCGCAGGGCCTCCGCGCCGCCGAAGAGCCGCGCCGCGCGCTCGAACCTGCCTCCCACCGCGGCCGTCTCCGCCAGGGCCTCGAGCACGCTGGCCACGCGCCACAGGTCCCCGAGGTCCCTTTGCACGTCCAGGCTCTCGCGCAGCAGGGAGTCCGCCCGCGCGTGGTCTCCCTGGCGGTGCGCCAGCAGGCCCAGCTGGTTCAACGCCCAGCCTATGATCTCCCTGTATCCGCCCTCCTTCGAGAGGACGAGGCTTTCCTTCAGCATAGATTCCGCCCGGTCAAGGTCCCCCGAGTAGAGCGCGGCCGAGCCCAGGTTGATCAGGGCCGAGAGCACCCCCCTCTTGTCTCCCGCGTAGCGGTTCATGCTCAGGGCCTTCGCGCACAGCTCGGTCGCCCGCCCGTAGTCCCCCTTGAGCCACGCGACGAAGCCGAGATAATCCAGGGCCCCTGCGATGCCTTTCTCGTCCCCCAGATCGCGCCACAGGGCGAGACCCTCCT
The DNA here is from genome assembly GCA_963800975.1 of uncultured Rubrobacteraceae bacterium. Taxonomy (GTDB): domain Bacteria; phylum Actinomycetota; class Rubrobacteria; order Rubrobacterales; family Rubrobacteraceae; genus JALYGY01. The sequence continues at coordinate 13,425 of CAWDDB010000015.1, forward strand.
CGTGCAGGGCCTCGGCACGCTCGTAGTCCCCCTCCTCGCGCGCCACGCCGCCCAGTACCTCGGTTACCTCCGCGATGCCCCTCCGTTCTTCGAGATCCCTGTAGAGCGAAAGGGCTCCTTCCAGGTGCTCCCTGGACTGGCCGTACTCGCACTGCAAGAACGCCAGGACGCCCGCCCCGGTGAGCGCCCTGGCGCGCAGGGAAGGTGGACCGCCGCTCTTCGCGACGGCCGCTTCCAGCCACGCTCGTCCTTCCGCGTAGTGACCGCGCGCGTGGCAGAAATTCCACAACGCGCTCGCTAGCCGCAAGCTCGGCTCCGGTGTACTGGCCTGGAGGAGCCGCGCCATGGCGGTCCGCAGGTTGCCCATCTCGGTATCCAGGGTGTCCATCCACTCCGTCTGGGCGTCACCGGAGAGCTCGGTCTCCGCGTGCTCCGCCAGCCGCAGGTAATATTCGGCGTGGCGCAGCCTGACGGCGTCCTCGTCCCCGGATTCGGCGAGCCTCTCCGCCGCGTACTGCAGAACGGTCTGCAGCATGCGGTAGCGCGCCTGTTCTCCCTGTACGGCCATCCGGACCAGGGATTTCTTTACCAGGCTGGACAGCAGATCCAGCACCTCGCCGCCCGCGATGCCCTCGCCGGAGCAGACCTCCTCCGCCGCCTCCAGCGTGAAACCACCGGCGAACACGGCGAGGCGCCTGAACAGGTCCTTCTCGTCCGCCGAGAGCAGATCGTGGCCCCAGTCCATCGTCCCGCCCAGGGTCCTCTGGCGGGGCAGCGCCACCCTGCTTCCCCCCGTCAAGAGCCGGAAACAGTCGTCGAGCCTCTCCGCAATGTCGGAGGCGGCGAGCACCTTCGTCCGGGCCGCGGCGAGCTCTATGGCGAGAGGTATGCCATCCAGCCGCTGGCAGATCCGGATCACGGCCGGCGCGTTTTCGACGTCGAGCTCGAAGCGCGGTGACGCGGCCCGGGCGCGCTCGACAAAGAGCCGAACGGACTCGTATCGCTCTAGCTCTTCGATCTGGTAGCCAATATTGGGCACCGACAGCGAGGGGACGAGCCAGGCCACCTCGCCGGCGACGTTAATCGCTTCGCGGCTGGTAGCCAGTATCTTCAGGTTGGGACAGCCGACCATAAGAGAGTGGGAGAGGCCCGCGCAGGCCTCGATGAGGTGCTCGCAATTGTCCAGAACCAGGAGCAGCGGCGTATCCCCGATATGCTCGACGATGGCCTGCGTTGGAGAGATCCCGGGCGCCTCGCGGTCGCCCAACGCCCCGAGCACCGCCCGCGGCACGAGGTCCGGCGCGGAGAGCTGCGCGAGCTCGACCCAGTACACGTCGTCGTGGAAGTCGCCCGCCAGCTCCCTCGCCACCGACAGCGCCAGGCGCGTCTTGCCGCAGCCTCCCGGCCCCGTCAGGGTCAGGAGCCGTGACCGGGAAAGGAGTTCCTTTACCTCCTCGAGCTCCTGCGCCCGCCCCACGAAGCTGCTGACGTCAGACGGCAGCGCAGCGGCAACCGCCTGCACACTCAAAGGAGCAACCTCTCTGCCGCCCGTATCATCGCCAAGAAGCCCTGCGCCCTTCCTGCCGGTTGTCGAGATCCACCGGTATTCTATTATCTCTTGCTACACCGATGTCAAAATGATGCTCGAGTACGTAGGGTCTCGTGCCAAACCGTCTCCGATGCCTGTTTCGTGCAATGACGCCGCGTTCGAGGCCCCGGGCCATCAGCGGCGTGAGACCTCGAGAGTAGCCCCCAGGGAGGCGGTTGGGGGATGGCATGGCATCGTCGAAGCTACGGTTCCCGTTCGCGACCTGGGTTACTGAGGCGGGATCCACGAGGTCTCCTATGCGTTGGGTCCAGCCAGCCGACGCGCCCGCTCGCGGAAGAAAGCCCGGTCCACCTTCATCCCCGCCGGCGCTCTACCTTCGGGCCACCCGTGGAATGCGATGGGGATCTTGAACCTCGGGAGGACCGGCTCTAGCGCGCTGGCGAGGTCCCGCGGTGGGGTGCCGCCCTTCCCCGACCTCACGAACGCGACTGGCCGGGCACCAAACTCGACGTCGGGGACGGGGACCACTACTGCTTCTTCGACGCCCCGGATCCTGGATAGGGCGTCTTCGATCTCCTCGGGCCTGACGTTCTCTCCACCGGAGACGAATAGGTTGTCCATGCGACCAAGAACGCGCAGGTAACCGCCGTCCAGCTCCCCAAGATCCCCGGTGTGGAACCAGCCCCCCTGGTCCAGCGGACGCTCCAGCTCGTCGCCCTCGACGTAGCCGGCGAAAAGCGTCTCCCCCCTCACCAGTATCTCCCCTTCGTCCGAGATACGCACCTCCCGGTGTTGCAACGGGAGACCGGCGGTGCGAAGCTCCGCGCGCGAAGCGCCCGGGGGCGTGGTGGTGACCTGCGAGGCCATCTCGGTGAGGCCGTAGCTGGTGTGGACCGGGAGCCCGCGCCCCGTGGCCTCGTCCAGGAGAGATGCCTGCAGCGGGCCTCCCCCCAGCAACACGGCTTTCAGCGATCCAAACTTCGCGTCGCCCCGCAGCAGGCGCAAGAGCTGGGTCGAGACCAGGGAGACGTGGGTGGCCTCGCTGCGCGAGATCGTCTCGCCGAGCGGTACGTCGGGATCTGGCAGCACGACGGTTGCCCCGGCGAGCAAGCTCCGGAACAGGATGGAGAGACCACCAACGTGGTAGAGGGGCAACGAGTGGAGCCAGCGATCGCCAGGCCGGAGCCGGATGTTCGCGTTGGAACCCGCGGCGCTGAAGTAATGGTTGCCGAAGGTATGGAGCGCCGCCTTCGGCTCCCCCGTGCTCCCAGAGGTGAAGACGACGGTCGCGGGCAGATCCAGCGCCACCATCCGAGGCCCGGTGTCGTTCCACCGAGCATCGCCGCCCGCCTCCTCGTCCAGCAACGCCTCGCGAAGCAACCTCCCCGTTCCGGAGACCTCGGGGAGATTATCGTGGTTCGAGATCAGGGCGCGGCAAGCCGCTTTCTCGAGGAGCGGCGCGACGGCTGGTGGCGGCAGGCGCGTGCTGAGGGTGCAGGCGACGCACCCGACCCGGATCAGGGCCTGCAGCAACACGAGGTGCCCATCGTCCTTCGGCAGGTACAGGGCGACCCGGTCTCCGTCTCCGAGGCCGAGATCCTGGACCCTCCTCTCCGAAGCCGAGACCCGCCGGTCGAGTTCCCTGAACGTGAGAGACCCGCCCGGGCCGACGATGGCCGGCGTCTCGGGCGAGCGCCTCGCCGCCGTCCGCAGGGGACACTCCACGCGTCTCACGCCTTGGTCCATCGCCCCATGTTAGCCGACCGGGACGAGCAGGCCGCGATCGATCTCTCGCCTTCCCTCGAACAGCGCCGGAACGTCTACCCGCGGCGCCGTCAGCTCGGGAGGCGGCAGGAGAACGTCCCGCGCCAGCCGTCGGTACGTGTCCCACCCGGCCGGCGTCCCTTCCTCCCCCACCCCCGCGGCGAGCGCCACGAGGGCCGTCGTCCCGACGCCTGTCTCGTAGGCGGAGCTGAGCACCGGCCGCGCCCCGATTCGTGAGGCGGCCAGCGCGAAGCGAAGCGTGCGCGAGATGCCACCGATCAGCGTCGGCTTGAGCACGACGGCGCTCGCGTACTCGTGCCCCCGCAGCGTCTCCGCCCGCATACCAACGAGCGATTCGTCCAGCGCGAGCGGCAGGTCGTGATCCGCAGCGAAGACCGGCAACAGCTCCGGGTCCGCGAGCGGCTCTTCGACATAGTCGATGGCCAGCCCGTCGACGCCGCGGGCGAAACTCTCGGCCTCATCGATGCCCCACGCCCGGTTCGCATCCAGCCTCAGCGCGGCAGCCTCGCCGAGCGCCTCGTGCACCGCCCGGACGAGCTCGACATCCTCGTCGACGTCCCGCGCGCCGACCTTGAGCTTCACCGCCTCGTAGCCCGCACTTTGCGCCCGGCGCGCCTCTTCGGGGGCACGGTCGGAGGAGGAGATCAGGGCGCTCAGCGCGACCGTCGGCCTAGGGTCGGCGCTAACCAGCTCGGGCAGAGGCTTGCCGGACGTCGCGGCGTAGAGGTCCCAGAGGGCCAGCTCGAACCCGAAGCGGGCTGACGGGGCGAGGCCCATGGCGTCGAGCTTGTGGGCAAGGGATCCATCGGGGTCGAGCGCGTCCCGGGTCACATCGCGGCCCACCAGGGTATCCGAGAGGTCGAGGAGCTGATCCGCCGCCTCCTCCAGGCTTTCTTTGCTGAAGCCGGGGAGCGGCGCCGCCTCTCCCCAGCCCGTCGCGTCCGCTTCGGCGGTGAGGCGCACGAGTATCCCCTCCCGCTGGTACAGCTGCGTGCCCTTTAGCAGAAGAGGCTCGCGCAGCGGCACGCGGTAGCGGAAGAGTCGGAGCCCGGCGAGCTTCACGTTGCCCCTACGGGCGGCGGGGGAACTGCGAGAAGTCCGGCTTGCGCTTCTCCTTGTAGGCGTCGCGCCCCTCCCTGGCCTCCTCGCTCCCGTAGTAGAGGAGGTTCGCGTCGTGGGCGAGCTGCTGAATGCCGGCGTACCCGTCCTCGTGCGCGTGGAAGCTCGCCTTCAGCAGCCGCAGCGCGAACGGCGAGCGCTCCAGCATCTCCCGGCACCAGCGTACCGTCTCCGGTTCCAGCTCGGCGAGCGGAACGACGGTGTTGACCAGCCCCATCTCCAGGGCCTCCTCGGCCGAATACAGCCGGCACAGGAACCACATCTCCTTCGCCTTCTTCGGCCCGACGAGCTGGGCCAGGACGGAGGCGCCGAAGCCGCCGTCGAAGCTGCCGACCCTCGGACCGACCTGCCCGAACCTGGCGTTGTCGGCGGCGATTGTGAGGTCGCAGATCACGTGCAGCACGTGGCCCCCGCCGACGGCATACCCGGCGACCATCGCCACGACGGGCTTGGGGCAGCGCCGGATCTGGACGTGCAAATCCGTGACGTGGAAGCGCCCGACCGAGGCGCCGCCCGGGGTGCGTTGCGGATCGTCCGGCGCTTCGAGGTACCCGGCGTCCCCGCGCACCTTCTGGTCCCCGCCGGAGGAGAACGCCTCCGTGCCCTCCCCGGTGAGGATGATGACGCCAACCTCGCTGTCCTCCCTGGCGTCCTCGAGCGCCCGCTGCATCTCGACGACCGTCAGCGGCCTGAAGGCGTTCCTGACCTCGGGGCGGTTTATGGTGATCTTCGCGATCCCCTCCGCCTTGTGGTACATGATGTCTTCGAACTCTCCGGCTGTTTCCCACGCGATATCAGTCATAGAAGAAGATTATATGGCCTGGACGAGGCCCCGTGATCGGGGCGCGCGCCTTCGATACTCTACAGTCAGGACCCTCCGGCCAGAAGCGCCCCCGGCGGGCAAGCGCCGCCCGTAGCCATTCGCGTGCACATGATCCCCAACCCCTACGACGGAGAAGCCCCTCGGTCGTTCCACGCGCACTCATGCGTCCAGGGGCCGGATAAGGACAACCGGACTGAGGCGGGCTCAGAGGTGAGGGGATCAGACGCGGATGGGTGTTCCTGGCGTACTCGCCGTTGACACCGCACCACGCTCCTGGTAACTGTTTGGTACGGGGAGCGGAAGGCCACACATCCTCTCCTCCCTCCGGAAAACGACGCGAGTTCTAGGAAGAGGACAAGGTGAGACGAGCGGTTTCTCGAGCCCTTGACGGACCATTGCCGCAGCGCGGGCTAAGCCGGGAGGGTTTCTTGCGCTTGGTAGGGGCGGGGGCCGCGCTGTCGCTCGTCCCCCTTTCCGTCTCGTCCCTGGCGGCGCGACCGAGCGTCGCCCAGAGCGTGGGGCCCGAGATACTCTCCCCGGAAGGAGAGTACCCGATAGGGGTCTGGTGGCCCCCGCCACCTGGGCAAACCACGGCGGCGCGCTACGCGGAGATAGCCGGAGCCGGCTTCAACTTCGTGATAGGCGGCAACGGCGTGAACACCACGGACCTGCACCAGCGGGCTTTGGACACCGCCGCGGCGAACGGGCTCCGGTACCTGATCACGGACAACATCCTCCACAACGCCTTACGCGGCGAGGTCTCCCCCGACCTCCAGGAAGCCGTAACCCAGAGGCTCGAGCGCCTCATCGAGGATCATGGCGCGCATCCCGCGCTCGCTGGGGTGAACCTGTTCGAGGAACCGAGCACCAGGGTGTTCGGCATCTTGGCCTACGCGACGAGGGAGCTACGGCGGCTGGCCCCTCAGGAACTACCCTACATCAACATCGTCCCTTCCTACACGGGGCAGAGCTCGCTGGGATCACGGACCTACGAGGGCTACCTCGACCGCTACTTTCGCAAGGTGGGCCCGCCGATGGTGTCGTTCGACCACTACCCGCTCCTCGAAAGCGGGATCACCCCCGACTACTTCTCGAACTGGGCGCAGATAAGGAGCCTCGCGCTGAGGTTCGGCGTTCCTTCCTGGGTCCTCCTCCAGAGCGTGGGCTTCACGGAGGGCAGGGGCGGTCTCCCCAAGCGCCGCCCGCCGACCCAGGCGGAGCTCTTCTGGCAGACGAACGTCGGCCTCGCGTACGGCGCCAAGGGGGTACAGTACTTCACTTACTGGACCCCCGAGGACAACCCGAAAACAAAGTTCGGGAGCGCCATGGTCACCCGAGAGGGCCAGCTCACCCCGCTTTACCAATACGCCAGGAACGTCAACGCCCAGCTTAGGGTGTTCGGCAAGGCCCTCCTGCCGCTCGACGTCCGAGTCGGTGGTCCACGCGAGGACGAGACGATTGCCGCGCGGGGCGCGGGCCTTCAGGCCGGACAACTACGTCAGGTCGGTCGCCGGTAGCCCTCTCATCCTGAGCAGGTTTCGGGACCCCGCCATCGCAACCGAGCGGCACGTGTTCGTCGTCAACCACTCGTCGGGCACCAAGGCTACCAGTCGGCTAACGTTCTCTGCCGCCGTCAGAGAGGTCAACGCGATACACGGGACGAGCGGAAGGCGCGTGCCGGTCGACCTGCGGAGCGCCAGAGAGTTGCGGATCTCGATCGAGCCGGGAAAGGCAAGGCTGTTCGTGCTACGCACCAGCTAGGCGCTAGGTGGTGAGTTGGTGATCCTCGAGTTGGACCGTGGCAAACGCCACCACGACGGCCGGCATCCCGCGCCTCCCGCTGATTTCGCGCTGCGATAGGTCTAAGACCTCGACAACCTCTTGCGAGGGCACGGGGGTGGCCGAGGACGAGCTTGCCAGGAGGCTACGAGAGAGCGGGGCCGCCGGTTCGGGAGTGCGACCGGCGCATTTGCGGCGCCGCTGCCGGGCTGAGGTTCCAGATCGTCACCTTTGGCTCGCGGGAGAACTCGTGTAACCTTCTCCAGAGATGCACCCGCAGACGTACAGGAGCCTCGCCAGCGCCAGGGAGTTTATGCGGGACGCCTACGGAAGGCCCATCACCCTCCCTGACATCTCGGCACGGGCCAACCTCTCCCCGTACCACTTCCTGCGCGTCCACAAGCTGGCCTACGGTGAGACCCCGCACGAGTTCCTGACGCGTGTGCGCATCGAGCGGGCGAAGACCTTGCTGGCGCGCGGTAGCCACAACGTGAGCGAGGCGTGCTTCGAGGTCGGTTTCTCCAGCGTGGGCAGTTTCAGCACTCTGTTCTCCCACAGGGTCGGCCTGACGCCCTCTGAGTACCGTCGCCACGTCAGGTCGGTGGTCGCGATCCCGCGCACGCTCCGTCCTCTTTTCGTTCCGGATTGTTTCGCCGCGGTGTTCTACGATCTTCCTAGAGCCGGATAGCCGCAACTTTCGAGAAGCCGGGTGTGGGCCCCGGTGCTATCTTTGCGGCGCAGCGACGACGACCGGAGGTGGACCGTGATCCAACGCCAGAGCCACTCGACCGTGTACGTGATCGACCAGGACGAGTCCCTGCAGTTCTACCGCGACAAGCTGGGCTTCGAGGTGAGGATGGACATGCCCATGGGCGAAGAGAGCGGGCCTCGCTGGGTGACGCTGAGCCCGAAAGGGCAGCCCGACCTCGAGGTCATCCTCATGCCGATAACCGCTAGTTCCTCTTTCGACGCCGAGGCTACCGAGCAGATGAAGGCGCTGGTGCGGGGAGGGGCCCTCGGCATCGGCGTGTTCGAGACCGACGACGTGCACGGCGACTACGAGCGCCTCAGCAAGCAGGGGGTGGAGTTCGTTATGCCTCCGGAGGAGAAGTTCTACGGAACCGAAGCCGTCGTCAAGGACAACTCGGGCAACTGGTTCAGCCTAACGCAACGCAATAGCTAGGTTTCAGGCAGCGGGCTTCGGGACAGGAACCGCTCCAGCAAGCCGAGGTACTCTTCCGGCTTCTCGAGGCGGACGTTGTGTCCCGCCCACGGGACGACGGCGCTTGTGATGTGGGGGCCCCGCGAGGCCATGCGGTTTGAGACTCCGACGTACTTCTGGTCGAGCCCGCCCGCGACCGCGAGGGTCGGGGGCGTCAGGGCGGCGAGCTCGCCCCACAGCGAGGGCTGGTTCCCGGTTCCCATCCCGCGCAGCGAGCGCGCCAGCTCGCCCGGATCGTTGCCCAGCCGCGCCTCGATCGTCTCGCCCAGCAGCCGCTCGTTGCGCGCCAGCGACGCGAAGAGCGGCTGCCCGTACCAGCGCGCGAGGAACTCTTTGAGGCCGCCCGACTCGAGTTGTCTCGCTCTCTCGTCGTCTGCCTGGCGTCTCGCCCGGCGTTCCGCCGCGCCCTCGAGGCCGGGCGAAGCGGATTCCAGGAAGAGACCGGAGAACCGCTCCCGGTTGCGGAGCGCGAGGTAGAGGGCGAGCCTCCCGCCCATCGAGTAGCCGGCGAGCGCCGCGCGCGCCACGCCTAGCTCGTCGAGCAGGTCCAGGACTGCCCGCGCCGCGCCTTCGAAGGCGTAGTCATCCGGTGAAAGGCCCAGCGAGGAGCCGTGCCCCGGCAGATCCACGGCGACGCACCGGTGCCGCGACTGGAGGGTATCCGTGACCCCTCGCCAGTCGGCCAACGAGCCCATGAAGCCGTGCAAGAACAGGACCGGCGGGTGCGCCGGATCCCCGGAGGCCGCGTAACCCAGGCCGGTCACACGATGGGTTCGCGGCTAACGGGCCTGAACAGGTGGGTTCACTTGTTGGTCCACTTGAGCTGGAACTCGAGCTCCTCCTCGTCTCCCTCGCGCTCGTGCTCCACGTTGAACTCGGCGCGAACGGGCACGTAGATCCTTTCTCCGGCCACCCGGATCTCGAACCTCTCGCCGGTCTCGAGCGCGTCGGCCAGCCTGCGCAACTTGGCCACGAACTCTTCCGTTGAGTAGACCTTCTCGACGTCCCTGTCTTGCTTCTCGCTCATCTGCTCCCTCTAGAGTCGGTAGACGATCAACACCTCGGTATCCTACCGCGTTCGAAGGGCACACTCCGCCATGCGCTCCGGTGCAACTGCCGCCTACGGTTTTCCTGGCAAGAACTGCTTGGGCATCTTGCAGACCATGGTGTAGGCCGGATCGAACATGTTGCCAAGGTCATACTCGACGCAATAGCTGAGCAGCAAGCTCGCCTCACGCACGGTTAGTCCGTAGTCTTCCTGCAACCAGCGTAGCATCTCCGTCGTCGCGTGCTGCACGGCCTGGTCGAGGGGGCGCGCATTGCCCACGGTGAAGATATACGCTTCGTTCTCACCCCGAGGCCAGTAGATCTCTTGACCCTTGATCACGTCCACCGCGAAACGCACCTCGAAGGAGATCTCTATTCCCGTACCCGAGATCTCCCCGTCTCCTTGCAGCGCATGCCCGTCACCGACAAACACTAGTGCACCGGGCACGAAGACCGGAAAGTAGACGGTAACCCCGCTCACGAATCCGCGGTAGTCCATGTTTCCGCCGTGCTGGCCCGAGGTCATGGTGGAGATCGCCTGGCCACCCGGAGGCGCGACCCCGAAGCAGCCGAGCATGGGCGCCAGCGGGAGCGAAAGGTGACCCAGCGCGCCCTCCGGTTCGATCAGGGTCGCCGTGCCAGCCTCCTGATCTATACGCCAGCGAACATCCTTTCGGCCATCGTGGGACGATACCTGCGGCATTGAGGGGATCGCCTCAGGGTCGACCACGTTTGGAGCCGGCATCACATCCGACTCTCCCGTGGCCCGATTGGGAGCCAGCCGGTCCAGGTGCAGAACCAACGTATCGCCCGGAACTGCTCCCTCGACGTAGAACGGTCCTGTTTGCGGGTTTGGCTCGGCAGCGACCTTCTCTTCTCGCGCGTCCTTGCCCAACGCGTCGGCCGTGGTAGTAATGACCGTGTCACCAGGAGCAACTCGCAGCACCGGGTTGTGCGAGCCAAGAGTGTTGTGATGGTGAACAGGCTCGAAATGGTGCGTTGCCACTGATGGCGCTCCTCTCAACTACGGCCGTGCATGGGGCCGTCCCAGCATTATAGGGAAGTCGCCTTTCCAAGGCCCTCGCCAGGTGTGCTCTAAGTCGGGATATCTCCAAGCAAGTCCCGGTGCAGCACCACGTTCTCCTCGCGGTCGGTACGAACCTCGATCAGGGTCGGCTCGTCAAGATCGCAAGCCTCGCCGTACGCCTCGGCGAAGGATGGGACCGTTTCGGGATGCGCGTAGCGGAGGCCGAACATCCTGGCGGCGTTCTCGAAATCTAGCCCCTGCGGCGTGCCGAAGTACGGCTCGAAGTACTCCTTCTGACGGGCGACGGGGAGGAAAGAGAAGATCGCGCCGCCGTCGTTGTTGAGGACGACGACGACCACGGGTAGGCCGCGCAAAATGGCGAGCGAGTTGAGGTCGTGCAGCATCGCGAGGTCCCCGATAACGAGTGTGACGGGCCGACCC
>CAWDDB010000016.1:0-21538 GCA_963800975.1 uncultured Rubrobacteraceae bacterium
TACCTGAGGCTCCATCAATGGAGCGAAAGGAGCGCGCAGGGATGGATCCGAAACTCGCGCAGACGGATGTGGCGGTGGTGGGGGGCGGGATGGCGGGCCTCACCGCCGCCTGCTTCCTCGCCCGAGCAGGCGCGGAGGTCACCCTCTTCGAGAAGGCGCCGGCCCTCGGCGGTCGCGCGGTCACCAGGGAATCCGGAGGCTTCCTGTTCAACCGCGGGATACACGCCCTCTACACTGGCGGAGCGGCCTCTCGGATCTTCGAGGAGCTGGGCGTCCGTTACGGTCACGGCACACCGAACGACGTATTCGTGTTGGACGGGGGGGAGTGCGTCCCTTCCCGAGCAGCCCCTCCCGGTTCTTGAGCACCGACCTGCTCGGAGCGGGGGACAAGCTCGCGCTCGTTCGGTTTTTCGCCGCGCTTGGGAGGACCAGCCCGCGCGAGCTGTCCGGGACAAGCCTGCGCGATTGGCTGGACGGGAAGATCCGGCGTCCGCGTCTGCGCCGGCTGATGGACTCCATCGCATACCCCCTTGTCTACACCTCCGCGCTCGACCTGGTAAGCGCGGAGGTCTTTGTGGACAAGTTCCAGCGCGCGCTCAAGCACCCCGTCCACTACATCGACGGCGGCTGGCAGACCCTCATTCATGGACTGCGGGATGTCGCCGTACGTGCCGGGGCGCGCGTCGTCGGCGACGCCCGCGTGGAGGCCGTCGAGGTCGGCAACGGTCGGGCGCGGGGGGTGCGCCTGCGTGACGGGAGCGTGGTGCGGGCCTCCGCCGTCGTCCTCGCGACGGGTCCCCGCGACGCCTCGAAGCTGGTGGCCGGCGGAGAGCATCCGTCCTTGCGGCGGGCCGTAGACGTGCTGGTTCCTGGTAGGGTGGCTTGCCTGGATGTCGCTCTCGGTCGCCTGCCCTCGCCGGACATTCCCGTAGTCCAGGATCTGGACGGCCCGCGTTTCATGACCGCCCAGTCTCTCTACTCGCGCGTCGCCCCCGAAGGAGCCGCCCTCGTCTACACTTTCAAGCAGCTCGATCCGCGAAACTCCGGGGACCAGCGCGCGGACGAGCGCGACCTCGAGGGCCTGCTCGACGCGACCCAGCCGGGCTGGCGCGACGTCCTGGTCGATCGACAGTACCTGCCGCGCATCGAAGCCGTGGGCGCGCTGCCGACCGCCGCTGGGGGCGGCTTCGCGGGCCGTCCCGGTCCCCGGGTGCAGGGCCTGGAGAACCTCTTTCTCGCGGGGGACTGGGTCGGACCGGAGGGCTTCCTGGTGGACGCCAGCGCGGCCAGCGCCCGGAGCGCCGCTCGGTTGGTGCTGGAAGACGATCCGTCGGCGCGGAGGGAGGTGGCCGCCGGTTCCATCCGCTAGCGGCTTCAGGCCGGAGTCGATGTGACCCACTCGGATCGTGCTAGGCAAGTTGCGCCGGGCCATCGGGTCTTCGACACCTTTAGCCCGCTCTGCGACGCTCTTTGAGGAGGACCCCGGCGCGGCGCGTCCGGGATGGGCGGTACGTAGAGGCAGCCCAAGACCTCGTCGGATGCCCCGACGGCCTGGCTACGCCCACCAGTTCATGGATGGACCCTCTTTGCGTCGTTTTGGTGGGCGGCGTGTGCAGGCCTGCACGATTCGACCAGGCGCACCGTGCTGCCGCGCCTTGGCCGGATGCCGGGATGTTCTGCCCATGACTCCACCCTCCTCAAAGACTGGAGCCGCAATCAATCCCGGGACGGTTCACGAGACCAGTCCCAACACTAGCGCGGACACGGCCAGCAGGAGAAACGCGGCCGCCGGGCCGATCGAGTAGTCGCGTGCGCGCAGGTGGGTGATGATGGCGCCGACGAAGTAAAAAACAAGGCCGCTAGCGGCGGCCGTCCCGATCAGCGGTGCGCCGATGAGGCCGAGCAGCAGACCAAGGGCGGCGGCTGCGTTGAGGGTGCCCAGCATTGTCATCCACGATTCCGGCACGCCCACCTTGGCCGCGGTGATGAGAACGAATTTGAGGCGCATGAAGTTGGCCACGGCCACGAATGTGCTAGCGGCGATGGCCACCACGGTGACAACGGCGTAGGCGGTAAACATGGCGAACTCCGATCGTTTCTTGATGAACCTTCGTTCAGGTACTGTCTGACTACTTGCGTTCCACGCGAAGACGGTCTCCTCGTCACCTCCATGTCACATCGGCCGGGTTTGGTGCGTCGTCATTACTCCAGTGACACGACGCGACGAGGGAATGTGACCGATGGACGGACACGACCGGCTGGCACAGCGCTTCGAGGAGAACCGGACCCACCTGAGGGCGGTGGCCTACCGGATGCTCGGCTCGATCAGCGAGGCCGACGACGCCGTCCAGGAAGCCTGGCTGCGCCTAAGCCGCTCCGACACAAGTGGCGTCGAGAACCCGGGCGGATGGCTGACGACGGTCGTCGCCCGAGTGTGCCTGAACATGCTGCGCTCACGTCGATCAAGGCGCGAGGTGCCCCTGGGCGAGCCCCAGGTGGGCGTTCGCGTGCCCGACCCGATCGTGAGCCGCGGGGATAGGATCGACCCCGAGCACGAAGCGCTGCTGGCCGACTCGGTTGGTCTCGCGTTGCTCGTGGTGCTCGAGACGCTTTCTCCAGCCGAGCGGCTCGCGTTCGTGCTGCACGACATGTTCGCCGTGCCCTTCCAGGAGATCGCCCCCATCGTGGGGCGCACCCCGACGGCGGCAAGGAAGCTCGCCAGCCGCGCGCGCCATCGGGCGCGGGGAGCGGCCACTTCTGCCGACGCCGGTCTCGCCTGCCAGCGGGAGGCCGTCGATGCATTCCTAGCTGCCTCGCGCGAGGGTGACTTCGAGGCGCTGCTAGCGGTGCTCGACCCGGACGTCGTGCTACGAATTGATGGCGGTGCCTTGCGTGCGGGCTTATCGAGGGAGGTCCGCGGCGCAGGGGCGGTGATCGAGCAGACGCGCACCTTCTCCCGGCTCTCCCCGTTCGTACGACCGGCGCTCGTGAACGGAGCCGCGGGAGTCATCGTGACTCCGCGCGGACAATTGTTTGCGATCATGGGCTTCACGGTCAGGCAGGGAATGATCGTCGAGATCGACGTCCTCGCCGACCCCGCGCGACTCCGCCAGCTCGACCTGGCGATCCTCGACGACTGACGGTCAGCGCCTCGACCGCAGGGTGTGTTACGCGGCCCTGTAGCCTCAGCATTCATCTTGCGCGTTGGTGGCCCAGCCCCTCTGCTAGACGAGTGCCCCGATTCTGGGTGCGAGAAGAGTCTAGCCGAACTTACAGCTGCTCTACCGGCACACGGACACCAGGAATCTGACGGCGGGGGATTCAAGTATCAAGGCCCGGCCATCTGAAAGGCGATAGGATCCGGGAAACGAGCAAACCTTCATTTGTTGGTTGGTCAAAGCGAAGAGCGTCTGTTCGTGCTAATTCTCGTCGCCAGGTAATCTCGCAGCAGACGACTGAGCCCTGCCACGGCGCCCTGTCACGGGAAGGTCGGCCGGTTCGTCTCATCCGTACTGGACGTTTGACACGGAACAGGGAAGGAGGTCAAGAAGCTGCGAAATCTTCGGGGCCCGCGGTGCACCGCCGCGACTACCCTATCGACCAACCGCACGGGAAACGGGAGCCATGGGTAAGGTCAATCCATGAAGTGCAACTACCGGTTTGAACAATTGGGGGAACATGCAATCTCTGGCGCTTGTCCTGAGGCTCTTGGCGATCGTCATTTTCCTCGTCGGAGCGTTCCATTTGGCGCTTGGCGTGAGAGCTGACGTCATGTTGGGCGCCGACCTTCCTGCTGAGGCAATCGCAGACCCGGCCCTGGACAGCCAGAGCCGTTTTTATGGCGTGGCTTTCACCCTAAATGGCGTCTTGCTGCTTCTCTGCGCTTCCGACCTCCGAAAATACGCGACCGTCCTGCGGTGCCTATTGTGGGTTTTCTTTGCCGCTGGGGTTGCGCGCCTGGTGTCCGTCGCGATCTACGGGGTCCCACCTCCCCTGATCTTGGTGCTGTTGGCGATCGAGTTGGTCGTTCCGCCAGTCATGGCCCGGTGGTTGTCGAGGGTTGTGCGTGAGAACTGAACCGCTCCCCCGGATTTCCGGCCCGGACCGAGAAGTCACCTTGGGGTCGCGGCCGCCGACGATAGCTCACCGCGCCACATTGCCGCCCGTATCGGCACCCGGCACGAGCGCATCGATAAAGCGTCGCCGGTAGTCCAGGTAATCCTCCCCGCGCGGCACCCGATCCGGGAGGTCCCTAAAGAGCCGCACGGTGCCCGCGTAGGCCGCGTAGGCCATAAGCGCCTTGTGGCCCGCCTCCTCCGCAGGCAAACCCATGGCGCCGTAGCACTCTTCTATGTACCCGATCCGGCGCTCGGTGACCCGCCGTAGGAAAGGGCGGACGACGGGATCGTCCGCGGCGTCGGAGACCGCGAGCTCGAAGGCGCGTACGCGGAAGACTTCGCCTCCCGACGCGTTGTCCCGGGGGACCTCGCCGAAGGCCTCCTCGGCCAGCCGCACGAACCTCTCCAGAGGGTCGGAGATCGAACGCGTGGCCGAGATCACCGCCTCCGTGGACTCCCTCTCCCAACGCCCCAAAGCCGCCTCGAGGAGCGCCCTGCGGTCCTTGAAGTGCCAGTAGAAACTACCCCTGGTCACGCCAAGCCGTCGGGCCAGCGGCTCGACGGCGACCGAACCGACGCCATCCTCGGCCATCGCCGAATACGCGGCGTCGACCCAGTCACCCGCCGTCAGCCTTCCAGACCTCCCCGCCGATCCCGCTTGCTTCATGGATCGGTTTTTACCATACAGATGTGTATTGACGCGACAGCTGCGCGTCGCTACCATACAGTACTGTATGGTAGCGACATCCGGGAGGCGTGATGGGCAGGCTGTGTGGTCCGCTGTTGGTGGCGACGGGGGCGCTGGACGTGCTCTACGTCTTCGTGTTCCACTCGAAGCAGCTCGCAGCCATCGCGCAAGACGGCTTCTTCAACGCGGTCGACCCGAGCGTTGCGTACGCGACCTTCGATCGGGAGACCGCCTTCTGGCACCTGACGTTCGGGCTGACGGCCGTGATCCTGGGCGCCCTGATCTACTGGTCGCAAAACCGGATGGGGACGCTGCCAGCGTTCCTCGGGTGGGCGCTTCTGGCGCTCGGGGTGTTCGGAGTCGTCCTGATGCCGGTCTCCGGGTTCTGGGTGATCTTGCCGCAGGCGGTGCTAATGATCGTGGTGGCGAGGCAGGGGCCTTCCCGAACCGCCGCGCAGGTCGGTGGAACGCGCCGTGTCGTCGGGTAACGTTACGCTGGCGTACGGGTTGGCCTTGGGGCTCCGAGTTCCGTTGACACCGACAACGGCCTCAGGCTTCGTCTGGAGCAGCCATTCCGGTCCGGTTAGTTGCGGTTCTTGAGGGAAAGGGTGAGTTTGGGAAGCGTTCGCTCGCGGCTGGCGATGTCACGGATGCGGTGGATGGCGCGTCTTTGAGGTAGTAGTCGGAGCGAGAAAGGGGTGCGGCCGCGGGTTGGCGGTGGTGCCGAATCGAGAGGAGGCAGGGTGACCGATCGTACGCAGGACGCGGGCTGGTCGGAAGCGGTCCGCGACTTCGACGAGCACAGGGGCCTGTTGGTCGCGGTCGCCTACCGCATCCTGGGCAGCATCACAGACGCCGAGGACGTCGTGCAGGAAGCGTGGCTGCGCTGGTCGAACGTGGAGCACTCGGAGGTGGCCGACCCGCGCGCCTTCCTGGTGCGGGTCACAACGCGACTGGCCATAGACCGACTGCGCCGGGCGAAGGCCCGCCGCGAGTCCTACGTGGGCCCATGGTTGCCCGAGCCCGTTCTCACCAGGCAAGACCCCGCCGAGGACGCGGCGATGGCCGAATCCGTCTCCATGGCAATGCTGGTGGTGCTGGAGACGCTCTCGCCGCTGGAGCGGGCAGTGTTCGTGCTCAGGGAGGCGTTCGGGATGCCCCACGCCGAGATCGCGGACGTCCTCGGGCGCAAGGAGGAGGCGGTTAGGCAACTCGCGAAGCGCGCCCGCGAGCACGTGCGCGAGCGCCGGACCCGCTTCGACGCCGACCGGACCGAGCAACGCCGGGCGACCGAGCGTTTCCTCGAAGCGGCCTCGAACGGTGATCTCGAAGGGCTAATGCAGGTCCTCTCGCCCGGCGTGACGCTCGTGGCCGACGGCGGCGGAAAGGCCCTGGCGCCCCGGCGCCCCCTCCTGGGCGCGGAGAAGGTGGCCCGCTTCCTCGTCGCCATAGTTGACGAGGAGCAAACGGCCCGGTTCCTGCGGTCGATCGGATCTGAGCCGTCGGGCGGGACGCGCGTGCACCTGGCGCAGGTCAACGGCGAGACGGGGGTCGTGATCACGGCCGGGGATCAGCCGATCTCGGCGCTCGTCCTGGACGTGTCCGACGGCCTGGTGCAGACCATCCGTTTGGTGGCAAACCCCGAGAAGCTGGCCGGCGTGCGGGGGATCTAGAATCCCAGATGGCTAAGACTATGACAAACGTACCCGAGCAAGTCACGCTGGTTTTCGACGGTGACTGCGGTGTCTGCACGAGGTCCGTGCGTGCGATCAAGAAACTAGACAGGAAGTGCCGCGTAACCGCGGTGCCATACCAGATGCCCGGGGTGCCGGCCTCCGCCGGTCTGACCGTGGAAGCGTGCAGGAGGGCCGCCTGGGCGGTGACGCCGGAGGGCCGACGCTACGCGGGGGCCGGGGCCGTCAACCTCGTCCTGGCGGCGGCCCTAGGTACGAGACTCCCCATAGAAATTTACGGCTTGCCAGGGATCAAGCGCGCACAGGATCGCGCCTACGACTGGATCGCGGCGAACCGTCGGAGGCTTCCCGGGGACGAGCCGCACTGCTCGCAATACCCGGAAGAGTGCGCTCGAGTAGGATTATCCTACCCCGGCCTGCCTGCGCCAGACCACGGGCTAGCGCCAGAGGAGGTGCCTCCTCACCTTCGCCCTCGCAGCGGGCTGCCGTGAGTGGAACATCAGGAGCGGCCGCCCTTGTCGGGGGTCACCTCCATTTTATGGTGCAACCTACCGGGGCGGTCTCTGTTGTTGCCGGCTCTCGATCCTCGAGAACCGCCTCGATGGCGTCAATGAGGTAGTGGCTCATCACGGCCGACGGATCGTCGTAGTTGTCGTCCACCGTGCCGTGGTAGCGTAGTGCGCCGCTTTTGTCGAAGAGGAAGACCTCGGGGGTGCGCTCCGCGCCGTAGGCTCGGGCTACCTCCTGGGATTCGTCGTGCAGGTAGGGGAAGTTGAAGCCCCTCTCCTCGGCGTGCTCCTTCATCCTGGGGAAGCTGTCGTCGGGATACCTGTCTGCGTCGTTGGCGTTGATGGCAACGAGTTGCACCCCGCGGGGTTTGTAGTCGGACTGTATGCGGATCAGGCGTCCCTCCCAGGCCTGGGCGTAGGGACAATGGTTGCAGGTGAATACGACCGCAACCGCTTCTTTGTCCGCGTGGTCCTCGAGCGCGTGAAGCCCACCATCGACTCCCTGCAGCTCGAATGAAACCGCCCTATCACCGAGGTTCAGATTGGTCACGCCACAGCTCCTTTCTCGCGATGATCTCGCCAGACGCTCGAAGATCTCCGGACATGTTCTACCACCGCCCGTTGCTGTCGGAGATGCACCGGGTCAGATCTTCGCCGTTGAGCCTAGAGCGTGCCGGATCATCTCCTTCGAAGGCAACGGAGAGATACGGCCGTCTTCGAGGTGGTAGGCGCGGCAAGTCAGGGCGTACTGAGGGCCGCCCGGTGAGTCTATGTCTTGTC
Source organism: uncultured Rubrobacteraceae bacterium (assembly GCA_963800975.1). Taxonomy (GTDB): domain Bacteria; phylum Actinomycetota; class Rubrobacteria; order Rubrobacterales; family Rubrobacteraceae; genus JALYGY01. Next base: position 7,790 of record CAWDDB010000016.1, read on the forward strand.
CATCGACGCGAATGGTCGGGGACCCGACGAAGCGCAACTGCTGCGCATGATCTTCGGACTCGACCTTGAAAATCTCCACGTTGTCGGGAACACCTTCTTCGGCCATAACCTCGCGCAGGCGCTCTAGCGCGAGGTCGTGAGACGGGCACTCTTCGTAATACAAGAAACTCACTCGCACGAGGTCCCTCCGAACTGTACGCTGCCTGCCCCCCAATGTACCGCACGAATCCGAGAATCACGACCTCTTCGCCGCCTTGGCGAAGGCGAGCGCCAGGGGATGGGCAGCACTACCCGCGATCCTACCGGCTTCAGGCTCACGCGGGGTCTCGCCGGCGAACCGGATTCTCAGCAGAAAGTTGGCGAGGGCCAGGGCTGCTAGTGCGGTGAGCAGGCCGACCATCGTGCTCTTGGTGAACCCCAGGACGACGAAACCGACCAGGGATGCGACGGCGCAGATCAGCGCGTATGGGACCTGTGTCGTGGTGTGATCGTTCAGCTGTATGACAGATCCGAGGGCCGGGTCGTCGAATTCCATACACGTAGCACGACCGCATGTTGTCAGTAAGCAGTGCCAACAGCGGGTGCTCTGTGGCGGGAATGTAACGACGGTGCCTACCTGGAGAGCCAAATGAATCGCGAAGCCGAGCATGATAGGCTACTCGGTGGTCGGAAGGCGCTACGTTGGACCAGGATGGGCAGGGAGCAACACTCCTCCTTCGGAGGTTCAACCCGAGGCGTCTGGCCGCCGGCGCGGTTTGGGGGTGGGGAGATCACGGCGCCTGTGTCGCGAAGAACAGCCAGGCCATTGTGGCCCTTCTTGCGCCCCGCAGCGAACAGTGCTGCCGTGGGCCACGTTGCCGCGGGGGTGGCGCCGGGGTCTGAGGAGACAGTTCCTCAGCTACTATCGCCTGGGTGGCCTTACCCTCTGGTGTTCTCGTAGTGCAGCGGTCCACTTGAGCCTGATCGCTGGCATCGACGTCGGAGGAACCTTCACCGACGTCGTCGTGTACGACACCGAGACCGGTTCGACGCGGACGGCGAAGGTGTTCTCTACCCGCGAGCAGTCCGACGGTCTTCTGCGAGGGCTCCACCAGGCGGTGGAGCAGGTGGGACGGTTAGCGGCCGTGGTGCACGGCACGACGGTGGCGACCAACTCCATCCTGGAGCGCAAGGGGGCGAAAGCGGCGCTCGTCACCACGGCCGGGTTTCGAGATGTGCTGGAGCTTCGGAGGCGTGACCGGCCGGACACCTACGGGCTTACCGGGGGATACAGACCGTTGATCCCTCGAAGTCGCTGCGTCGAGCTGGATGAGCGGCTCGCGGCGGACGGCGAGGTCGTAACGGAGCCCACCCCTGATAGCGTGCGGCGCGTCGTGGGTCGGCTCGAGGAGCTCGAAGTCGAGGCGGTTGGCGTGTGCCTGCTCCATAGCTACGCGGATCCCGCGCACGAGAACCTGCTCGCGGAGGGACTACGCGACGCTTTGCCAGGCGTCCAACTGAGCGTCTCCAGCTCGTTAGCCGCCGAGGTCGGAGAGTTCGAGCGCGCATCTACGACGGCGGTCAACGCGTTCGTGCAACCGCGCATGGCCGGGTACCTGCGCGAGGTACGCCGGCGATTGTCTGGGGAAGGCTTTACCCGAGACGTTTGGGTCATGCAGTCGAGCGGAGGGCTGATGCAGATCGACCGCGCGGCGGAGCAGCCTGTGCGCACGGTCCTCTCTGGTCCGGCTGCCGGTACCGTGGGCGCCGCACAGCTCGCGGCTCTGGCCGGGGTAAAGGACGTGATCTCCTGCGACATGGGCGGCACGAGCTTCGACGTAGCGCTGATCCCCGAAGGTGCCCCGGCCCAGACAACGGGACGTCAGATAGCCTACGGTATACCGGTACAGCTTCCGATGGTGGACGTTCACACTATCGGGGCCGGGGGCGGAAGCATCGCCCGGGTGGACCGGGGTGGCGTGTTGCAGGTCGGTCCCGAGTCGGCGGGCGCCGAGCCGGGTCCGGCGGCCTACGGCAGGGGCGGGGACCTGCCCACCGTCACCGACGCCAACGTAGTTCTCGGCCGGCTAGACCCGCGAGCGCAGCTCGGCACCGAAGAGGGGTTTCTCATTGACGTCGCGGCCGCCGAGAGAGCGATAAAGGAGCGGATCTCCGTGCCGCTCGGGCTGAGCGTTTCCGACGCGGCGCTTGGCATCATCCGAGTCGCCAACGTCAAGATGGCGGGCGCTATCCGGCGGGTCTCTGTCGACCGGGGCCACGACCCGCGAAAGTTCGCGCTCGTCGGGTTCGGCGGTGCTGGTCCAGCCCACGTCGTCGAGTTGGCCGCGGAGATCGGATCCGAGCGCGTGTTGATTCCTCCTCAGCCGGGCATTACCTCGGCCCTCGGTTGCTTGCTGGCCGACGTCCGCCACGACTTCATGGATGCCGTCAATGCCGACGTGGGCACGGTAAAGGCCGAGCAGGTCCGTAGGGTTCTCGCGGCCCACCGGGACCAAGGCGTACGGGCACTTCGCCAGGACGATTTTCCGGACGACCGGATCAAGGCGCACCATTACGCCGAGATGGCCTACGCCAGGCAGTTGCACAACCTCCTGGTGCCGCTGCCGGATGCGGTGGAACGGTGGAACGGTGATCGCCTCAGGGAGGCTTTTCTGGAGCGCTACAGGGAGACCTACGGCGGACTTCTGCGCAGGAGCAACGCGAAGCTCGTCAACCTCAGGACCGTGATGGTCGGCGAGCGGGAGACCGTGCGTTTCACCAGCGGGCGATCCGTCGACCATCATGAGCCCGGGCACCGGCCGGTGACGTTCGTGGAAGGCGTATTCGACACACCGGTGGTGTCGCGGGCGGCGCTGCGGCCGGGTCAGCGGTGGGACGGGCCCGTGATCGTGGAGCAGCAGGATACCACCACCGTCGTCCCGCCCACGGCGGCCGTCGAGGTGCACTCCACCGGTTCCCTCATCGTTGAGGTCCGGGCGTGAAGGGCGTTGACCCTACCACGCTCGCAGTTGTCCGGGGCAGGCTAGAGCAGATCACGGACGAGATGGATACGGTCTTCGAGCGCACGGCGTTCTCGCCAGTGATCTCCGATGCCTGGGATCGCGCGAATGGGATCTACCGTACCGACAGCGGCAGCATGATCGTACAGGGCGAGAGGGGACTCCCGATCTTTGTCGGCACCATGCAGTACGCGACCCGGGCGGTGATCGAAAACGTGGAGGAGCCGCGATCCGGCGACGTCTTCATCATCAACGACCCGTACCTGGGCGGCACGCACGTCATGGACGTGAAGATGGTTCGCCCGTTCTTCTACGAGGGTGAGCTGCTGTGCTACCTCGCGAACACGGGCCACTGGACGGACATCGGGGGCCGCGTCCCCGGCGGGTTCTCGTCTGCCGCGACCGAGGTGTACCAGGAGGGGTTGCGCGTTCCGCCCGTGCGCCTGTACTCCGATGATCAACTCAACGGCGACATACTGGCCATCCTTCAAGCGAACAGCCGCGTCCCGGAAGACATAGAGGGCGACGTCCACGCGCAGGCGTCCGCCCTGCGGGTAGGCGAGGAGCGGCTCCGCGAGCTGCTCGACGAGTACGGAAGTGGGACCGTGCTGGCGTGCATCGAAGAGCTAGAGGTAAGGGCCGAGCAGCAGATGCGCTCCCACCTCGACGAGGTGCCGGATGGCACCTACCGCTTTACCGAGGAGATGGACAACGACGGCATCGACGACGTGCCCCTGCGCATCGAGGTCGCGTTGACGGTCCGCGGTCAGCAGCTGACGGTAGACTTTACGGGCAGCTCCGAGCCGTGTACGGGCCCGATGAACAGCGTCTACGCCGCGACCGTGTCCGCCTGCGCCGTGGCGCTCAAGCACATCTGGCCCGACGTGACGCTCAACTCGGGCATGTTCAAGCCACTGGAGTTCGTGGTCCCCCGTACCACCTTTCTCGACGCCGCGGTTCCCCAGCCTGTTGCCGGCTGCGCCGCCGAGACCTCGCAGCGCATCATCACGGCGGTAATGGGCTGTCTCGCGCAGGCCGTTCCGGATCGAGTGCCGGCGGGGTCTTGCGCGACGATCAACAACCTGTCCATGGGCGGCGTCGACGCCGTTGGAGACAACTTCGTGATGTACGTCTTTTTGGGGGGTGGTTACGGTGGCCACCCGTCGGGTGACGGCCTCACCAACGGGTGTTCCCTCATGAGCGTCGCCCGGACGCAGTCGTTAGAGGTTCTCGAACAACGCTATCCCCTCCGCTTCGTTCGCTACTCTATTCGGGAGGGGTCCGCGGGGGCCGGCCGTCACCGGGGCGGCTTCGGCGTCGAGTTCGAGTTCCGGTTCACCGGCCGCAGCGGCAGGGCGTCGCTCCTGGGAGACCAGGCGAAGAGTCCGCCTCGGGGCGGCGAGGGCGGCTGCAACGGGGCGCCGGCCAGCCCATATTTCGTACTAGATGGGGAGCACACCGTCCTGCCCATGGTGTCCAAGGGCGAGAACATACCCTTGCGTCCAGGGGACGTCGTGTGCCTGCGCACGCCTGGAGGAGGGGGATACGGCCCTCCCCCAGAACGCGACCCCCGGCTGGTGCGCCGGGACATCGAAGACGGTTACAGTACCGAAGCCGAGGCGGCCGAGCTGTACGGGGGTGATTAGGGAATGAAGTGCCCCGAAGCGGGACGCAACCCCGCTGCAACGAATGTGGAGGTTGTAAGGGTCATCGTCTGAGGAAACCGTACGGAACCACAAGAATCGGGAGGAGCAAAGGTTATGGAACAGGTCGGCGGGGAGGACATTAGGCCGCAGTCGTCGATTCGACAGGTGGCGGTGGCTAGTTTCGTGGGCACTGCCCTCGAATGGTACGATTATTTCATCTACGGTACGGCGGCGGCGCTCGTGTTTCCGGCGCTGTTTTTCCCAGGGTTCTCGCCGTTGGCCGGAACCCTTGCGTCCTTCGCTACGTTCGGGGTCGGGTTCTTCGCTCGCCCGGTAGGAGCGGTGTTCTTCGGCCACTTCGGGGACAGGATAGGCCGCAAGGCGGTGCTTGTCACCACGCTGCTTATCATGGGGGTTGCCACGTTCTTTATCGGTGTCCTGCCGTCGTACGAAGCGATGGGGGTACTGGCCCCGGTGGCTCTAGTAGTGTTGCGGCTCTTGCAGGGCTTCGCTGTAGGGGGAGAGTGGGGGGGCGCGGTACTCATGGCGGTGGAGCACTCCCCCTCAGAGACGCGAGGGTTCTTCGGGAGTTGGCCACAGATGGGCGCCCCGGCGGGGCTCGTGCTTTCGACGGCCGCGTTCACCCCGTTCGCGGCTTTGCCGGAGGAGCAGTTTCTTTCGTGGGGCTGGCGGGTCCCGTTTCTGCTGAGTCTTCTTCTCATAGCAGTCGGTTTGTACATCCGACTCAGGATCACCGAGTCTCCCATCTTCTCGCAAGTCAGGGAGACGAATACCGAGGCGCGCGCCCCTATTGTCGACGTCGTGCGCACCTACCCGAAGAACGTCGCCCTGGGTACGGGTGCGCGTATTAGCATCGACGTCGCCTTCTATATCTTCGCGGTCTACTCGCTCACCTACGTTACCGAGCAACTCGGTCTGCCAAGCAGTACCGTCTTGACGGGGCTCCTGATCGCCGGCGTCATCGAGATCTTCACCATACCGTTGTTTGGCTCTCTTTCCGATCGGGTCGGCCAGCGGCAAGTCTTTATCGGGGGCGCGGTGTTCCTGGCCCTCTTCGCCCTCCCTTTCTTCTGGTTGCTCAACACACAGACAAGCGTCCTGATCTGGCTCGCCCTTGTGCTTGGCCTCAGCGTCGGACACGCCGCGGCTTACGGCCCGATGGCGAGCTTCATGGCAAGGCTCTTCGGAGCACGCGTTCGCTACAGCGGGATCTCTTTGAGTTATCAGCTCGCCGGGATACTGGGTGGCGCCCTGGCGCCGTTCATCGCGGTCTTGCTCTATGCGTCGATCGGCGGGCCGGAGCTCATAGCGCTGTACATGGCCGCGCTATGCGGCCTCACGGTAGTGTGCGTCTATCTAGCCTCGGACTTCCCTGGCGACGAGGTCGAGGAGAGTAGCCTTGCTGCCGAGGGACGGGAGCTGGCGGATCAGGCATGAGCATCTGTCCGGGTCGATTGGACGTGAACTACCGCCTTGGCTCGTACGTCGGCAGGAGGATCGCCGGGGTAGGTGAACCGCCCGTGCTCCGCTGGCCTCAAGTGGGCTGGGGGGATAGGGACCAGGAAAGGAGCGGGGCACTGTGCAGACGATAGATTGGATCGTCGTCGCCTTGTACTTTCTGATGATGTTAGGTATCGGAACTTGGTCGTACAAGCAGGTCAACGACTCGAGTGACTTCTTCGCCGCCGGTGGCAGGATGCCCTGGTGGCTGTCCGGAATCTCGCATCACGTATCGGGCTACAGCGCGGTGGCGTTCACGGGGTACGCGGCGGTGGCCTACACGGAAGGGTTCACGCTGTACGTTTGGTGGGCCGTTACGGTGGCCATCGCCCTGTTCTTCGGCGCGATCCTTATCGCTCCGCGGTGGGCACGCCTCCGCAGGAGCTACGACATCGAGTCTCCGCTCGAGTACCTAAAGACCCGCTACAACCTTCCGACTCAGCAGCTACTCGCCTGGAGCGGGAGTTTCCTGAAGGTTTTCGATGTGGGTGCCAAGTACGCATCGATCGCCATCTTCCTCGATGTACTGGCCGGCGTCCCGCTATCCGTAGGCGTGATCCTCGCGGGCGTGGTTTCCCTTATCTACGTCACCATTGGAGGTCTCTGGGCCGACGCATGGAACGACTTTGCCCAGTTCGTGATTCAGCTTCTTGCGACGACCATCCTCTTCGTCGTCGTATTGGGTCAGCTTGGAGGGGCGGGCGCCATATTCGGCATGTGGGAGCGTCTCCCCGAAGGTCACACCTCGCTATTCGCCGGAGAGTACACGCCGATCTTCGTCCTCGCCTTTCTTCTCATAACCTTCCTTAGTTACAGCGGCGGCACCTGGAACCTTGCGCAGCGCTTTATCGCCACCCCTATGGGTTCGGATGCACGCAAGGCCGCCTTTTTGTCCGCGGCGCTCTACCTCACCCTTCCTCTGGCCATGTTCTTCCCGATGTGGGCCGCCCCCATCTTCTTCCCGGACATCGCCAATCCGGAGGAGGTGTATGCGATCATGGCGCAGCGGTTCTTGCCTCCGGGGATGGTGGGGCTAGTGCTCGCCGGCATGTTCGCCGCCACGATGTCCATGACCGCTTCGGACTCCAACGCGGTCTCCGCGGTGGTGTCGCGAGACATACTGCCGGTGCTCTTCGGGAGGCTCAGGAACCTTTCTCGAGATCGTGCCCTGCTGCTCGGACGCATCACCACTCTAGCGTTCACCGCGCTCACCCTGGTGGTGGCGATAAACGCGGAAACTTTCGGCGGTATCATCGGCCTGGTGGTGGTGTGGTTCGCGGGATTGCTCGGCCCGACCGCGATACCAATGATCCTGGGTCTGCTCCCGGCCTTCCGGCATAGCGGAGCTTTCGCCGCCATAGTGTCGACGCTCGCCGGCGTGGCGACGTTCGCCGTGGCGAACTTCGTCTTCCAGGGTTCTTTCGCGGCGACCACGGGGCTGCCCGTCTTGGTCTCGGGGGTTATCTTCGTCGGGCTCGGTTTGCTAAACCGGCGCGAGGCCGTCGCCCCGGAGGTCGAAGAGCTGCTGACCGCGATCGAATCTGATGAACCGGGGCCACAACCGAGCACCGTGGGCACGGTAACCGGCCCGGAAAGGGACTCGTGATCTACACCAGCTCGCGACCCCGCGCCCTTTTCTCGAAACTTTGCTAATCCCCGAGATTGATTGCGTCGGGCCAGAGCGAGGTCGCCGGTCTTGAGGCTCGGGGTCGCGAGGATGGACATCACCCCGCCGGCGCCCGTGCCTCTGGCGGGCTACGAGCACCGCCGGAGCGTGTCCGAGGGCGTGACACGCCCGCTGTACGCCCGCGTGTTGCTTTTCGAAGACGGCGAGGGGAGCGTTCTGAGGCGTGCACTATTGGTCTCTGCCGACCTTATCTGGTGGGGTGAGGATCAGGTGCAGAACCTGAGGCACGCTCTCAACAAGCGCTGGGGCATTGCGCCGGGATTCGTGATACTTCACGCCACCCACAACCACTCGGGTCCTCAGACAAGCGGGCGGGTCTCGTGCCTGCTCGGAAGGATGGATCCGGCTTACCTGCGGATTCTCGAGTCTCGGGTGCTGGCCGCCGTCGAGGAGGCCGCCAGTTCTTTGGAGGCCGTGACGATCGAGCGGGGTCACGGTGAGTGTCGGATAGGCATCAACCGCCGCAGCCGCGTGGCCGGGAAGATCGAGATGGCCCCCAACTGGGCAGGACCCACGGACCCAGGGGTGACGGTAGCCAGGTTCAGGTCTCCTTCGGGGGAGACCAAGGCGATCCTGGTGCACTACGCCTGTCACCCGACGACCACGGGCGACGAGCTGATCTCTTCCGAATTCCCGGGAGTGGCCATGGAGCTGGTGGAAGATGAGGTGGGCGGTGGCGCTGTCGCGGCGTACCTGCAGGGCTGCTGTGGCGACGTGCGTCCGGCCCTGGTGCGAGAGGGTCGGTTCTACAGGGGGCACGACGCCGAGGTACGCGAGCTGGGGGAGAGGCTCGGCCAGGAGGCGCTCTCCATCGTCGCGCGCCCGATGCGCGGGTTGACGCCTTCCCTCCTCGGGAATCGCATCACCATACCTTTGCCCCTCCAGAGCGTTCCGGACGACGCCGAACTGCGGGCCAGCGGTCTCATCGGGCCTGGAGTGATAGAGGAGTGGAGCAGGTTGCTGCATCGCTTCCCTGGCCGCCTCAGACCTTGGGTGCCTCTGGAGGTCACGTTGCTGGGTCTGGCCGATTGCCTGTCCTTACTGGCAATTAACGGCGAGGCCGTCGTGGATTACGGGCTGTTCATCAAGCGGCGTTTCGCCGGGACCGTTATCCCGCTCCCGTACAGCAACGGGATGCTGGGCTACCTTCCCACTGCTCGGCAGGTGTGGGAAGGAGGCTACGAGGCGTGGGGGTCGATCTTCTACTTCGGCCTACCCGCCCCCTTTGCTCCTACCGCAGAGCGCATTGCCTGCGACGGCTTGATCCAGCTCTTAGAGGAGGAAGGCTTGAGTATCGAACCGAAGCCACTCAAGACGGAGGTGGTAGACAGGTTGAAGGTGCGCGTGTACGGAGACCGCGCGGACATGGGAAACGCGGCGGGGTCGGACGTAGCGCAGAAGATGAGAGAGCTCCTGTCCGAAAAGGAGCGCGTCAGGGTTGTCTTCGCGGCCGCGCCCTCCCAACGCGAGACCTTGCGAACGCTGGCTGGCAAGCCGGGCATAGACTGGTCACGCGTCGTTGCCTTCCACATGGACGAGTACGTCGGCCTCTCGAGGGAGGACCCGCAAAGCTTCGGCAGGTTCCTGAGCGACGCGCTCTTCGACGCCGTCGAGCCTGGCGAGGTGCATTTCATCGACGGCACCGCGCGTCCCGCGGATGAGTGCGGGCGCTACGCGGCGCTGATCCGCGCAGCTCCCATCGACATGGTGTGCCTTGGCGTGGGGGAGAACGGACACATCGCGTTCAACGATCCTCCGGTCGCGGACTTCGCAGATGTCAGAATGATCAAGCCCGTACAGCTCGACGAAGCCAGCCGCCGGCAGCAGGTGAACGACGGTCTTTTCCCGACCATAGATGAGGTGCCTACCCACGCGCTGACCATGACCGTTCCCACCTTGATGTCCGGGGCGCACCTCTTCTGCGCGGTGCCGGGACCGAGCAAGCGGCGCGCGGTTGGGTGCGCTTTGCGAGGTCCGATCAGCACCCAGTGTCCCGCGTCTGTGCTGAGGCGACATCCCGACTGCGTCTTCTACGTGGACGCGGAAGCTTACGACAACGCAGACACGGCATGACGCGCGAAACGACCGATACCCAGAGCTCTCTAGAAGGCGTTCACTTTCGGACCGGGGCGCGAACGGTGCTCGAGCTCCAAGACGGATGTGTGGGTAAGGTAATGTCGAGGCCCCGAGCTCCCGTTGAGGACGGACAGCCGCGGATCGCCCCTGGCCTCGTCGACCTTCAGGTCAACGGGTACAGGGGCATGGACTTCAACGCGGCACCCCTGGACGAGGAGATCGTGCGGCGGGCGACCCGGGCGTTATGGCGGGAGGGGGTGACGAGCTACTATCCGACGATCATTACCGACAGCGACGAGGCCATCGAGGGAGCGGTACGAACCATCGCAAGGGTCCGCTCGCGGGGCGGATTGGCAGGTGCCTCCGTCGCAGGCATTCACCTCGAAGGACCGTTCATCTCACTCGAAGACGGCCCGCGTGGAGCCCACGACGCAGCGTACGTCAGGCCTCCGGACTGGAGGATGTTCGAGAGGTGGCAAGAAGCGGCGGAGGGGAACATCAAGCTGATCACGCTATCGCCGGAATGGCCAGGATCCACCGACTTTATTGCGAAGTGCGTCGAGGAGGGGGTGGCGGTGTCCATTGGCCACACGGCGGCAGCACCCGAGCAGATCGGGGAGGCGGTGGCCGCCGGTGCTAGGCTCTCTACGCACCTCGGCAACGGGGCTCACTCCGTGCTCGCCCGACATCCGAACTACATCTGGGAGCAGCTGGCGCAGGACGACCTCTGGGCGACCATAATCGCGGACGGGTTCCACCTCCCCGAGTCAGTGATCAAGGTGGTGCTCAGGACCAAAGGAAGCCGGACGTTGCTGGTGAGCGACGCGGTCTCGCTCGGCGGCATGGAACCCGGCGAGTACGATACCCACGTGGGTGGAAGGGTGGTGCTCACCCCCCAGGGAAGGCTGCACATGGCTGGGAATCCTGGCCTGCTGGCCGGATCGGTCAAGGTGCTCAGGCAGGGTGTCGAGTACCTCGCGCATAGCCGCCTGAGCAGCTTGCCAGATGCATGGGAGATGGCCTCGGTTCGTCCGGCTTCGTTCATGAACCTGCCGCAGGCGCGTGGGATGTCAGGCGACGCGCCAGCCGACATTGTCATGTTCTCGCGGGTGGGTGACGAAGTCAGGGTATTGCAAACCTACAAACACGGATGCCTGGTGCACGACGAAGATGGCGTCTAGCATGGGAGGAAAGGTGGAGAGCGTTTCGGCAAGCACGCAGTACCTGCAGAAGATCTTGGATCACCTGCAGCGGCTGCACGACGACGAGCGAGACGCGATAGGCGAGGCGGCTCGGATGGTCGCGGGACACGTGACGAAAGATGGGATCGTGTACGCCTTCGGACCCGGCGGGCACTCTAACCTCGCGACGCAAGAGATCTTCTTCCGGGCCGGCGGTCTCATGAACATCAGCGCCATTCTCGACGAAGGCACCCTGCTCAGCAACGGAGCACTCCGCTCGATGGCCATCGAGCGGACGCCGGGCTACGGACGCATCGTCATCGAGGATTACGGTCTGAGGGAGGGTGATCTCCTCATAATCATCAACGCCTACGGTATCAACGCCGCGACCATCGACGCCGCGCTAGAAGCGAGAACCCGCGGGGTGAAAACCATAGGGGTGACATCGGTGAGGCACGCTTCCGAGACGCCGGACGACCACGTCGCCCGTCACCCCTCCAGGCAGAACCTCCATGACCTGGTAGATGTGGTGCTCGATTCAAAGGTGGAGGTGGGCGACGCCGTCGGAGAGATCGAGGGTCTGGACCAACGTGTCGGGGCAATGTCTACCTTCGCCAACGCGTTCTTGCTCAACTCGATTGTAGTCGAAACCGTGAAGCTGCTTGTCGAGCAGGGTGTCGAGCCGCAGATATGGACCAGCGGGAATGCTCCCGGAGGGGACGAGGCAAACGAGCGGTTTATCGCCAGGTTCAGGGGCAGGATCAGGAAACTGTGACCCGGGTGGGTCCAGCGCGCGATCGGGGGAGGTACGCCGCCATTTTGGGCACCGAAACATCCAGCAGAGGTGATGGGGTAGGGATACGGCCCGCATGGACGGGCGCTAATGTACTTGCGTTGGCAAACCGCGCGACGCGGACTGACCCGGTGCTCATGGCACCGCGGATACGGTCGGCTTCGAGTTGGTGCCCTGAGCTAGGCCTGTTCGTCGAAGGCGACGACCTGCACTTCCAGTCCCTCGGGACTCTTCTCGAACGCGGTGTTCGCCTTCGCGGCCTCCAGGCGCACGAGGTCGCCGGAGGAGGAGAAGCCTGACGAAAGCAAGCTTTCGTGGGCTGCTTCGGCATCGGGGACGGCGAAGGCGGCGTGCAAGAACGTCGGGGCCTCGACGTCGGCTTCGATCAGCTCCAGCTTGCTCCCCTTCGCGTCCTTGACGAAGGCTATTGGCCGCCCGGTCTCGTGGTGCTCGCCGCGGCGCACGACCTCCATCCCGAAGGTCCCGGTGAGGCGCCCTATGAACAGCTCGACGTCGGGGACGCCGAGGGCTACATGGTCCAGGCCGATTGTGGGCTCGGCTCCCTTATCTTCGTTCATGCCCGGCATTGTAGAGGGTCCTGCCGCTCCTGACAGGGTTGTAACCGGGCTAGCTTTCCTTGCGCACCGAAGATGCGCCCGCGGCCGAGATCTCGAAGGCTTCGGCGAGAAGCTCGTAGGAGCGAAGGCGATCCGCGTGGTCGAAGACGTTGGTTGTGACCATGATCTCATCCGCCCCCGTTCGCTCGGCGAGTTCTTCGATCTGCTTCCTGACCGAAAGAGGATCACCCACCACCTGCATCGTGCCGTGGGCTTCGGCTAGCTGGCGCTCCGCCGGGGTGTAGGGATAGCTCGCGGCCTCTTCCGGGCTCGGGAGCGGCCCCGGGTTCCCGCTGCGCATCCGGACCCAGGCTAGCTGCATGGACGAGGCGAGTTCCCGCGCTTTCTCGTCTGTTTCGGCGCAGACGACCGCTACGGCGAGGATTGCCGAGGGGCGCTCGAAGGTGAGGGACGGCTCGAAGTACTCGTTGTATGCGCGCATGGCCGGGGCGGGGTCCGTTGGGCTGAAATGCGCGGCGAACGCGTAACCGAGGCCCATCTCCCCGGCCGCTCTGGCGGAGTAGCCGCTGGAGCCGAGGAGCCAGATCGGGGGCAGCTCCACGTCGTCCGGCATCGCCACGATGGACTCGAACGGGTGTCCCTCGGGGAACCTGTCTCCCGCGTAGGCCAGGAGCTCGGCGAACTGCTGCGGGAAGTCGTCTCCTCCAACCGCGGACTGAGAACGGCGAAGGGCCGAGGCGGTAACGGGGTCGGTGCCCGGAGCGCGCCCGATGCCGAGGTCGACGCGGCCGGGGTGGAGGGCCTCCAGGACCCTGAAGGTCTCGACGACCCTGAGCGGGGCGTGGTTGGGGAGCATGATCCCACCTGCCCCGACCCTCATGCGCTCCGTGGCGCTCGCGACGTGCCCTATCATGACCTCTGGAGCAGAGCTGGCGATCATGCCCAGGTTGTGATGTTCCGCCAGCCAGTAGCGTCTGTAGCCGAGCTCGTCGACCAGCCGCGCCAGATCCAACGTGTTGCGCAGCGCCCTGGAACTGCTCGAGCCCGCGCTCACCGGCGAGACGTCCAGGACAGAGAGCCCGAGGGCCATGTGGCCTCCCTTCGTGGGTGAAAGCGTGGTGCAGCTACCGTATTGTAGTCCGAGTCCCGAAACTCCCCCACAAGCGTGTTCGATTCGGTGAATCGGAGAGCTGTCCTGGAAGGCGCGCGATCGTTTGGCGGCGTGGAGATCGGGGTATACCAATACCCTTCGTAGTATGGAAGTTGAT
>CAWDDB010000017.1:0-19230 GCA_963800975.1 uncultured Rubrobacteraceae bacterium
GGGTGGCGTCGTGGATCCCCAGTTGGGGAAGGCGTCCGGGACATGAATCGTCTTGAAGAAGAGAAGGAGATCACCAAAAACAGCGCAAAGCTTCAAGTCCTACGAGATAGCCCTTTATGTCTTCAGCGTGCTGGTCAACCTGATTATCATCGCCCTCATCCTGGTGGGGGCATTGCTACTCGGATACCTCAACGCCCTGGCGGGAGAGCCTCTATCTGGCCCCGCGGTTGATGCGATCCGAGTCACCTTCGTTGCGCTGTTGCTCCTCGTGCCTGGCCTGGTCCTGTATCGGCGACTCACCCGCACTCGCACACGAGGATCGGCGGTGAGGGTCTCGCCCCGGCAATAACCAACATCTACTCCGTGAAAGATCACTTCGCGCGCGGGCTCAACCTCCAAGGGGCCCCGAAATACCTGATCTCCAGCGACGGCAAGCTGCGACACTTCGCCACCTCCAGCTTCGGTACGGCTTCGTGGTCATCACAGCAAGCTGTTCAGGAGACACCCCGGGGGAGCGGGAGGCGCTCGCGTTGACTCCTCGGTCACGAGCGGGGGCACCTGCGGCTCGGCGTGCAGGCTGTCCTATAGCTTTCAGCCCCTACGTAAGTCCTTTTTGCTGCTCAAAAATTACTCTCACAAGCCAGGGAGTCTGCTGCAGCCGACTTGGCGCATACCTGGCGCCGCCGCGGGCAAAGAGGGATTGGTCTGCTCACTACCCGGCAATACATCTACAAAGAAGTGGACGTCAGGGAGCTCTTCGAACAAGCGCAGCGGTTCCCGGGGTTCTGGCCGGTCGTTGCCCGGCTTCCCCAATCGCATCCTTTAGCAGTGCATCAACTAAAGGTCTTGTACGACGCCGGGTTTTTCGAAGCATCTGAGGAGAACGCGGTGACCGGAGGAGTCGTGACTACAGAAACCTCACTCGAATCCTGCTCAGCGATCATGTCCAGAGCGAAGTTGGCTTGTGTTCGTTGCTGGAGCGTTCGTCCGATCGCCCCATGGCCTTTTGACAACAGCACAACATTAAAAGCCACAGCCGACCCACGACGCTCCTATGTAGAATGCCTCGGGCTACATCACCGCTCCACCACAGCACACCCCCACACTCACGAGCAACGACACTCGCAAAAATACTGCCGTGCACAACATCACAGTGCCTGCCAGCCTTGGTGCGCATACTTCACCCCATTGGCTGCGTAACCGTCTCTGTGTTGCGCCCAACCTTCATCGCTACAAAGCAATCACTCAGACAACCGCTCTCTGGCGATCTCGTCCCACTACTCTTCGTCCGCAAGGCCTCGCGCAATTTCTGCTCCTGCTCCTCCGGCAGGTTGGTGGAGATGATTTTGAAGTCGTTGGCCTTCGGCTCGTCCACAACCTGTCTACAGCCGTCGCCCCGCTGGTGCGTGCACACAGCGCCCAGGCGCCTGGCGCTCACCTTATCGCGCCCCTGCTTTCTGAAATCGCCGTCTATCCCAACGTCGGCCAACAGCGTTTATCGTGCCCGTCCCGGCGCCTATGGCGGCACCCAGGAAGGGCAGAAGAAGATCAGCCCAAACAGGAAACCCAGAAAGCGCCCCAGGTGGCGCCTGCGCCTGCGGTGCGTGAAGCTGGCGGGATTTTGGCTTCTTGTTGCCCAGGGGCCAGCTCACCACCGCCGCGTCCTCCAGGGTGATCATCTCCCACTCCTGCAGGCCCTGCAGGGCCATGAGTACCCTGTCCGCCCCGTTCGGATCGTCGAACTTCAGTACCGATAGCGTCGCCACTCGCGCCGCTCCTTATCTGGTCGCCTCTATTAGAATGCGATACGTCGCCTCGGGGCCGATTCGCGACGGAGGGGACCTCCCTCCGATGTTGACATTAGAGCTTACTGGGCTCATCTGAGTCCGCTCTGCTGGCGCTGGACGTACTCGGCCACGTCGGCGAGTGCCCGCAAACCTTGCCCGAGCGCGATCGGCCAGCTGGCGAACAGGACAGCCAGAGGCCCACCGATAAAGAGGAAACCCACGCCCTCCCAGAAGGTCGGCGCTGCGAAGACGGCGAAGATCGTCCCGATCACGACGAAAATAACACCCAAGATCCCGACGAACATCAGCACCGTCGACCATGGCCTGAGTGTCCCGTAGCCCTCGCCCATCTCGCTCTCCTCCCGTTGCCGGTGTTTTGCGGTGTTCACCTAGCCTAAGGCACGGTAGGGTATTCCATCTCGCCCACAGCAGATTCCCCCTCAAGAAATCACACCAGAACTTCTTGAACTTCTGAGAACTACGTAAAGGCGAACCTGGGACTTGCGCTACACCTTCATCAATTCGAAGAGCCTCACGCCACCCTCGCTCGGCATGACGCTGAACGTGAAGCTATATTAGGGTTCGCGATTGCGCATCTATGTCAGGAAATCAGACTTTGCACGCGGCGGCCTACTGGCTTCTGGACGCTTTGAGGAGGAAGCTTGTGGCAAGGGGAGCGCGGCGGATGCAACTGGACACCCTGAGGCTCGGTCTCATCAAGATCGGAGGCAGGGTCAGGGAACTCCTCGCGAAGGTAAGGCTGCATCTGGCATCGGGGCATCCGGGGCAAAGTTTGTGGCACGCTCTTTCGAGAGCCTTCGAAGGCGTTCATGAATAATCCGGGCTAGTACCCTTCCAGGAACCGTTCGGCACGGCTGCCCGTTCGCCAGGAACGCGTCGCGGGGTAGAATCCGGGTCTGAAATCTCCGATCCGAAAGACGCCGCATGATAGAGACGACACGACCAGACACAGATGGCGTCATCCAGGTGCGGGCGCGGATGGAAGGCAACCCGGACTCCCCGATCCTTTCGAGCGGGTCGCTCGGTTGGAACGGCCTGATCGCGGAGCGCTTCCGCCACGCGCCGGCCGAGCACCGGTTTCCTCCCCTCCCTGAGAACACAGTCTCACTGTATCTGGGTCAGCCTGTGCGTTCGGTAAGGTGGTCCGGCGACGTAGTCCACGAGGGGCCCACCTCGGAGGGCGACGTGACGGTGAAGGCCGCCGGGCAGCCGGTGGGCTGGCACTTCGACGACGACGTGGACCTGCTGGTGATGCGCTTCGCGCCGGAGTTCCTCCACCGCGTGGCCGAGGAGAACGACCTCAACCCCGACGCGGTGGAGCTTCGCACCAGCGTGGATCGGCGCGACGACGCGGTGCGGCACATTGGCCTCGCGATGCTCGCCGAGATGGAGTCCGGAGGGACGGGCGGCAGGGTCTACGGCGAGGCCCTCGCCACCGCGCTCGCCACGCACCTTTTGCGCAACCACGGCGCCTCCGTGCAGTCCGTGGCCAACCGCGAGGGCGGCCTGCACAGAAGCGCGCTCGGGCGCGTGACCGACTTCGTAAACGACAACCTCTCTTTGGACCCTGGGCTCTCCGGGATCGCGCAGGTACCCGAACCTGAGCCGGTACCACTTCTCCAGGCAGTTCGAGAACACTAGACCGGCCTCTCGCCGCACCAGTATGTGATCCAGCGCAGGGGTAAAGCGGCCGGGAGCTGCTCTGGGCACCGACCTCTCCGTGGGCAACGTCGCTAGCGCGGTCGGCTTTCTTCATTTCAGCCACCTCGCCTACCATACCAGGCGCCTCTTCGGCGTCCCTCCTTCCACGCTTCGCCGGTAGGCGCACTAACCGAGAAGTTTCATCGCCCTGAAGATCTTGGACCGTTCCAAAGAGCAAGATCTTTCCTCAAAGACGGCAAATTCTTGAGCGCCCCTACGTCCTTTTGCAAGATGGGATATTTCTATCAGGTAATTTGATCTCGAAACGCAAAGGAAGGAAACACCATGGACACCACACCCACCCGCATCACGCCGCTGCATGACCGGCGGATCCGGCGGCATCGGCCGCGTCACCTCGGAACGTCTGGCCCGGGACAGCATCGCCGTCGCGGTGCACTACGCCGGTAACAAGGCCAGGGCCAACGGGGTCGTCGAGGCAATCGCCTCCTCCGGTGGACAGGCAGTGGCCGTCGGTGGCAACGTCGCGGACGAGCAGGCCATGATCGAAGCCTTCGATGCCGTCGAGCAGAAGGTCTCGGCGGGATCGACGTCGTCGTGCACACCGCCGGGCGGATCATCCTCGGCCCCCTAGCCGATTTCGACCTCGACGAGCTGGACAGCATGGTCCGCACCAACCTACGCGGCACCTTCGTGGTCAACCAGCTCGCCGCGAGGCGGGTTCGTGAGGGCGGCGCGATCGTCAATTTCTCCTCCTCGGTGGTGAAGCTGGCACAGCCGACCTACGCTCCCTACGCGGCCACCAAGGGCGCGGTGGAGGCGATAGGCTTGATCCTGGCCCGCGAACTCCGGGGCCGCGACGTGACGGTCAACGCAGTAGCCCCGGTCCAACCGCGACCCCGCTGTTCTTGGACGACAAAGACCAGGAGACCGTCGACCGGATAGCGGGCATGAACCCCATGGAACGGCTGGGCGAGCCGGAGGACATCGCCAAAACAGTGGCGTTCCTGGCGGGGCCGGGTCGCTGGGTCAACGGCCAGACCATCTACGCCAACGGTGGCGCCATCTAGGGCGCTTGCCGGCACCAACCCATAAATTGGACGGACGAAGGAAGCGGAGGACTGGATCATGAGCAAGGTCATCGTCATCAGCGGGGCCGGCAGCGGGTTCGGCGCGCTCAGCGCCCGCGCCCTCGCCGACCCTCGCCGCCCCCTCCCCCCTCCCCCACCCTCCCCCCCTCCTTCTCCCTCCCCGGACCTCAATCGACCCTGATCCCCGCCGCCGCAACCAACCTTCGCCCCCCCCCCCACGCCGGGACCATCCCTTCCGCTATCATACGCCGGATAGCACAGGCCAAAGGCAGGAGACCCGCATGCGCACCGGAGCGTCGGTCGCCGGGCGTCACCACAGGATCGGGGGGACATTGGAGGTTAAGGAGGTCTCCACGAAGAAGAGGTTCGCGCCGTCTCCCCGTTGTGCTCCGACTCAGGACGCACCTTAGCGAGGAGGAGCTGGTCTCCGCCGTGGGGAGGATGCGCCTGGAGGAGGGGTACCGGCTCTCGCCGCCCACGACGACGGGGGAGACGAGCCGGTTGGGGCGGCGGGCTTCCGCGTCTACGAGATGCTGGCGTACGGCAAGATCCTGTACGTCGACGGCATGGTGACCGCCGGGACGCCCGCTCGGGCGGCGTCGGGAAGGCGCTGCTCGGTTTGCTCGAAAGGGAGGCGAGGCGCGCGGGCTGCACCGGGCTGCACCTCGACTCCGGGTGCAGCGCGCGCGGGCGCACCGCTTCTACTTCCGGGAGGGGATGGCGATCTACAACTTCCACTTCGCGAAAGCGTCCTGAGGACGGACCCGGGGGGCCCGGGGAATCCCTGCCGCAAGAGCGGACGGCGCCGCGCGAGGCGGCCGGAACGCGAACCCGGTCGCCTGCAGAAAGGAAGCGTTGTTGTGAGTGACCGCGAAGGATCGGCGCGAGAGCGGGCGAAGGAACGGACCATCTACAAGGCTTACGGGGCCGGGGCCGCCTTCGTGGACGGACGGTTCGTGCCGGTGGGCGAGGCGCGGATTCCGATTCTGGACTGGGGCTTCTTGAGCTCGGACGCCACCTACGATGTCGCCCACGTCTGGCGCGGCTCCTTTTTCCGCCTGGAGGACCACTTGAGCCGCTTCGAGCGGGGGATGGCGAAGCTGCGCATGCGCCAGCCGTACGGGCGCGACGAGATGCGGGAGATACTCGTGGAGTGCGCGCGCCTGAGCGGCCTGCGCGACGCCTACGCGGAGGTCGTCTGCACCCGCGGCGTGCCCAAGCCCGGCTCTAGAGACCCGCGCGAGTGCGAGAACCGCTTCTACGCCTTCGTCGTGCCCTTCGTCTGGATCGCCGACCCCGAAAAGCAAGAGGCGGGCCTGCAAGCCACCGTCAGCCGCGTCGAGCGCATCCGGCCGGAGTCGGTCGACCCGACCGTGAAGAACTACCACTGGCTCGACCTGACGGCCGGACTCTTCGAGGCCTACGACCGCGGCGGGGAGACTGTGATCCTGGTGGACGCGGCGGGCAACGCCGTGGAGGGGCCGGGGTTCAACCTCTTCGCCGTCGCGGACGGGGGCATCCGCACGCCCGAGGTCGGCGTGCTGGAGGGCGTCACGCGCAAGACGATAATAGAGTTGGCGAACGGGCTCGGCTTACCCGTCGAAGAGCGGGCGGTCCCGGCCGAGGAGCTTAGGAGCGCAGACGAGGTGTTCGTCACCAGCACGGCGGGCGGGGTCATGCCGATCACCGCCATCGATGGCGAGGCCGTGGCCGACGGAAGTCCCGGGCCCACGACCCTGCGGCTGCGCGAGGCATACTGGGAGGCGCACGAGGACCCCCGCTTCGCCACGCCCGTCGAGTACGACCGACCGGGTTAGGCACCCCGGAGGACCCTCCGGCGGCCTCTCGGACGGCTCGCGCCACGAGGTCTACAAGAGGTGCTTCGACCCCGAGGCCCCCGCCGGGGAACTCGGCGGGGGCGAGACGCTCTTCTCGCCCGCATCATCGAGGAGCCGCTCGACGATCGCGCGGCCTAGGCTGCGGCCCCCTCCCGTCACCACGTAGGAGCGGCTCATGCTTCCCCTCTCGTCTAAATCTGACACCCAGCGAACTCCCGCGCGGGTGCCGCTACGTTAAGGACGCCAAGAGCACGCACCCGCCGTTCCCGGGTCGGCCCTCGGATACCGGACATAACGGCGAGGTTGATCGTTATCCGCCCGGATTCTGCCACTCTCAAAACGGACATGTGTAGCGTCGGCTGTGGCTAGGTTTGCCCCGGAGACCTCGCCAACAACCCCGCAATGCCCGGGCGGAGCGAGAGTTGGCAGGAACCGTCGTCGTCGACGGCAGCCGAGTGGCGCCGTGGGATGCGGCTGTGAAGCACCACTCGGACCCCGTTCGTCCGGTCGCCAACTCCCACTAGACGAGCTGCTTGCGCATGAAGACTCGCCGGTAGCCCTCGTCGAGCTTGCGCTCCGTCTCCTCGAAGCCCAGCTTCGCGTAGATGGCGACGTTCTCGCGCATCTTCTCGTTGGTATAGAGTCGGATCTCCGGCAACCCGTCCTTTCTGGCCCCTGCTTCCGCGAAGGCCATCAGCTCGCGCCCGAGGCCTTTCCCCTGATGGTCCGGCGCGACGGCCACGTTGCCCACGAACAGGTGGTCCTCGGCCGGCCTCATCACCAGCACCCCGAGCACCTCTTCCCCCTCGACCGACGCCCACACCTCTCCGGCGCCGATGAGGGCGGCGTAGTCTTCGAGCATCGGCGCGGGCTCTTTGCCTATGCGCTCGACGTACTTGGCGTAGGACGCCCGCACCAGGTCGCCGATCGCCGCAGCGTCCTCGGGCCCGGCCGGCCGTATGCTCCGTGCCAAAGTCTTCCTCCTTCGAAGGGCGCCGCACGGGACGGTAAGGATGCCACGACCCGCGGTTTGCGGCCAGTTCTTCAGTTTGCGTCTTTTCACCGCGGAAGGGCGTTCTACCGTTCCTGGCTCCGCGCGGGCGTTGCATTTTTTCGCGAGGTCTGCCTCCCCGCGCCCAATAAGACTCTTTTAGGAAGCCGTGGACAACCCCGAGGCCGAGCCTCGACGGGTCCGTTGTTACGGCGTACTCCCCCGCGTCCACTCGTGAAACAGGCCGAACCTCCCGCATATTCGCTTCCCGACGAGAAGGTTACATACTTCTTCGTCCTCTGCCAACCTCGCGGCACCCCCGTGTGACAGGGTTTATGTCCTAGTCTGTAGCAGGGGGCGCGTGTCCGCGAGTCGAAGCGGTCGGGGGAGAAGGTCGGGCGCCTGGTTGATGGTGTGGGGCAGCACCGCGGGCCAGGGCGTTTGGGATCGATCGGCCTGGCTGGCGCTTTAGCATCCCGTCTGCCCTCGCCACAACTCCCAGGTTCGACCGACCTGTCCCCGGTTTGCGGCGGCCGAGGCTCTGATCTCTCCCGCAGTCAGGTACGTGACGGGGCCGAGTTTGATCGCCTCGGATTGGAGGCGCGCGTTGTCGTCGGCATACACGGCGGCGAAGATGGCCTCGGGCACGCTACCGCCGACGGCAGTCATGCCGTGTCCGCGCATGAGCACGACAGAGGCGGTTCCCAGGGGCGGCGCCAGCGCCGCGCCGAGAGGTCGGTCGCGGACGAGCAGAAAGGTTGCCACGCACGCCGCGAAGCCCGCAGTTCATCCTCGGTTTTCCTCTCTCACAGACCACTGATGGTCAGTCGGTGTACCGGTTGGTGTCGGCGCCGTCGCGGTGGCGTAGGCGGGCGCCGGCGAGGACCTCCGGGTCCATGAGGCGCGCGTTGACCCCCATCCGGTTCTTGTTGCGGTTTGCGGCGGCCCAGTGCGAGACGCAGCCGCAGTTCCGGCAGCGGTGGAACTCGATGGACCTGCTACCCCACATGTAGACGTCGGTGGGCGGGTCGGGCGGCACCATGAGCACTCGATCCGGCGGGTAGTAGGACCACAAGACGCCGTAGCGGCGGCACAGCGAGCAGTTGCACTCCGTGACCTCCGGCGGCGGTGCGTCGACCTCCAGGCGGACCGACCCGCAATGGCACGAAGCGCTTACATCAGAACTCATTACACGAACCCTCCCCGTTGAAGTTGCAAAGGCTTCAGGCGAACAGACGGGTAGTCATCGCGCGAGGCGTCTGAGCGCGATGACATTGTCGGTGACGGTAGCGGACTGCCCGTTCGGGCCGGTGGCGTCCCGTTCCGAGGCGCCAACGAAGTCCCGGTGCCACCGACAGGGGTCCAGGTCGAGCGTCTCCAATGATTCCTCCGGGGTCGGGAAGGCGGTGTCCGAGTCGGCCCACGACCACGGCGCGACCGAGGCATGCTCGACGATCAGAAGTAGACCTTCTGGGGCTACAGCCCGCGCCGCGGCCTGCAGAACGCGCGTGCGCGGGAACTCGACCGGAGAGTGCAGGAACAGGGCAGTGACCAGATCGAACCGGCCTTCGGGAAAGGTGTGCGTCAGATCGTGCCGCTCGAACGCGATGAGATCCGACACCCCTGCGGTTTGCGCATTCTTCGCCGCACGGGCGAGGACCGTGCCGGACACGTCGACGGCGACCACCCGCCAGCCGCGCCGGGCCAGCCAGACGGCGTCGTCTCCCTGGGAACAGCCCAGATCGAGCGCGGTGCCTTCGGGGAGCGGCCCGGCGAACCTGACGAGGGCACCGCTCGGTCTTCCGCTCGATTGTCGTATGGAGGCCCGATAGTGCTGCTCCCAGAACCGCTCGGACAGGCTGCCGCCGCCTTCGCCGTGAACCTCACCGATCATCGGCCCCGTCAAGATCTTTCCGTCCCCGTGGTGGACGACAGACGGTCCCGGTGGGCGGCGACGGCCTCCCGCGTGTCCTCGGCCATCAGATCGGCGTTGATGGCCGCCCCGGCCATCGCGCCGGCGCTAGCGGAACCCATGACCTGTGCGATGGGGTCGGCCACGTTCCCAGCCGCCCAAACCCCGGGCACGGCGGTTAGGCCCGTGGGGTCGGACTCGACGTGCTCGCCCATGCCGGAGGGATGGGCGGTCGTCTCCAGCCCGAGGCCGGCGAGCATTCCGGCACGGGCGGCGAAGCGCGGCCCAACCACCACGGCGCTGCGCGGGACGACCTCGCCGCTTCGCAGCCAGACACCCGTGAGCCGGTCTTCGTGGACTTCGAGCGAAGCGACCTCACCTTCCACGACCGTGATGCCGCGCGCCGCGAGCTGCTCGGCCTCTTCGTCGGTGAGCTCGGGCGCTGTGTGCACGAAAAGCGTCAGGTCGGCCGTCAACTGCCGGAACAACAGCGCCTGATGCACGGCCATGAGGCCCGATGCCAGGACGCCGACCGCCTGATCCCTGACCTCCCACCCGTGACAGTACGGACAATGCAGCACGTCGCGCCCCCATCGCTCCCTGACCCCCGGAACGTCCGGCAGCTCGTCTACCAGCCCCGTGGTGATGAGCAGCCGCCTCGCGCCGACCCGGCGGCCGTCCTCCAGCGTAACGGCGAAGCCACCGTCGACAACCTCAGCCGAGGCGACGCGTCCGTCGAGCACCCGCGCGCCGTAGCCGCGGACCTCGGTCCGGCCAGCCTCCAGCAGCGCGGCCGGGTCCGTGCCGTCCCGGGTGAGGAACCCGTGGACCGCGGAGGCGGGCGCGTTGCGCGGCTCACCGGCGTCGACGACGAGTACCGAGCGCCGGGATCTACCAAGCATCAGCGCGCCGCCCAGACCCGCTGCCCCGCCACCGACCACCACAACATCGTACGTGGTGTGATCTTGCCCTTCCGTCACCGGCATCTTGTTCCCTTCTTTCTTACGTTTCGCTTCCGTGATTGCTACCCGACGCGCTTCTGTTACCTGCCCCCGCCCGCGTCCACTTCGTGCAACCCGCGATGGTCTTCCCTGAACGGGTGGGGACGCCCGGGGGACCCCCCTCTGTGGGTACACGGCACGCACGAGACCATCAGGACCTCCGCGTCCTCCTCGGAGAAAACGTCGAAGCGATGCCGCAATCTGGCATCGAAAAAGGCCGCGTCTCCAGGTTCGAGGACCGTCCTTTCATTGCCCAAAGTGAGCCTGAGTTTCCCCTTGAGCATGTACAGCCATTCCTGGCCGCCGTGCTCGTGGTCGTGGTGCTCGGTGTCCACCCGGTCGGCCGGGAAGACGACCTTCACAGCCGTAAGCCCCTCCGGCCCGGCCTCGGGCATCAGCGGCTGAAAGCGCAGCGACCAGGTTTCGTGGAACGGGGCCTCAGCCCCCCTCACCACCGTGCCCGGCCCCGGCTGCTCGGGCTCCTCGAAAAGCTCGTTGACGGGGACGCCCAGGCCAAACGCCAACCTCAACAGCCCGTCTAAAGACGGCTGCCTCTCCCCGGACTCCAGCCGCGACAAGTGCGCCACCGACGTGCCCGACGCCTCGGCCAGGACCTCGAGCGTCATGTCCCTGTCCCTGCGCGCCCGACGTATCTTGGCCCCAAGCCCCGAGAGCACGCGCCCCACCCGATCCCCTGCGGGCCTCTCGCCCGCCGTGCCTAAAGTCTCCATGTCACCACCCTACCATAGACAATTAATTTGCGCAAATTAATTGTCATTTCCCCTCCCGCGGCGCCGGCCTTACCAGGGGTCGCCGCGGCGTGGCGTAGCGAGCGGCGTCCGCAAGGTGGACCTGAAGGCCATCGAGGCCGTGAGGAGACTGCAGCGCAACCCCAACCTCGGCGCCTTCCGGGTCCACGCCGCGCTCGTACAGATGGGCTTCGACCGAAGGATCCGAGCGGGAGTGAGAGGGCGTGTACGTTGGTAAACGCCGGGGAGATCCTTCTCAGCGTGGCGACAGCCAGCTTCGCACGGTTTGCGAGCAGGTCTCCCGGGGGAGCCCGAGGCCTTTCGCCGTTTCTGCCACGCCGGACCGCAGCAGCTATGCGTTGCGCTATGGTTGGCTTAGTCTCGGACGTATGGGCTGACATGGGGTGCCGAAAGACCCCATGACGAACGCCGCGACCCGTGGAGGAAATCCGAACGCGGCTGCCGATCAATCCAGTGCGTGCTCCACCGCCTGGCGGTAGGACTGAGGCGAACGACCGAGGATCGTCCGGATGGGCGTCGGATCGCCGCTCATGTCGACCGGCAGGCTGTCCGCCAAGCCCTTGAAGGAACCGCGAGGCATTCTGCTCACCCGTTCGATCAGCGGCGCGAACAGACCGAGCAACGTACGCGGGACATGGATCTTGACCGGATGGCGCCGGCCGAGGTATTCCGCGGCAATGTCGGTCATCTGGTCGGTCGTCAGGACGTCATCGGAGCCCACTTCGTAGTGGTGGCCGAAGGACCGCGGGTCGTCAAGCACGCCGACCAGGTAGTAGGCCAGGTCGTCCACGGCGACCGTACGCATCCTCTGCTTGCCGTTGCCCAGTCCGATCGCGACGGGCCTCTTGGCCCCGCTGACGATTGCATCGAAGCCGGTTCCACCCCGCCCGACGATCATACCGGGTCGTATGACGGTCACATCCAGACCGCTGCCCAACAGGAACTGCTCCGTCTGCCAGCGCCCACGTAACCACGCGCTCGGCGCGTCGGGCGCGATGCCGATGGACGTGACGTAGATCAGGCGACGCACGTCGTGCGTCTCGCATGCCCTCACGATGTTCTGCAAGCCGGTCTTCTCCACATCCATGAAGTCCTGGCCCGATGAGTTCGCTCCTTGGGGCGACAGGGTGTGGATGCAGATATAAGCTGCTCGGACGGATTCCAGCGCGTGCTCCACCGACGCGGCATCCAGAATGTCGCCTTGGACGACCTCACACCCGGCGTCGGCCAGGTTTCGAACGCGGGTCGCGTCACGAGCCATGCAGCGAACCGTGCGCCCGTCTGCGAGCAGTGCCCGTGCGACGTGCCTGCCAAGGAAGCCCGAGGCCCCGATGACGAGAATTGTGCTGTTGACCTGTGACATAGTCCCTCCTGAGACCTGCTAGGCGGTTACGGTTCGTTCGACTCGATCAGCCACGAGGACGAAGAGGCGGCCCATCGAGTGGTCGGAAGATCGCAAGGGAAGGAAGCGTTTCACCGACGAGTTTCGGCTCTGCGGCGATTTCCGTTACGAGTTCTCGGGCCCCATTCTGCACGTTTCAAGCCCACTTGGCCACGTTTAGGCCAAGTGCTTGCGTAGGTGGTCCCGGGGGCAAGGTGGCGGCCGAACCGCGGACGGTCACGAGGTGTCCTCGCGAGGCACATCGCTGAATGGAGTCGACGGTCGCGCCTGGCCTGAACGCGTCGACGGGTGCGTCCCTCACCCGTCGGCGCGGGCCGTCTTCCGGCGACGGATCCGTTGCACACTTGGTTTGCGGTCCGCGCCTCGGCGCGTGGCGATGTTTTGCGCTCTATCCCGAGCGACGAGCGTACAACTCCGCGTACTGACCGTACGCTTCGGAGTACGCTTCCCCCTCCGCCTCGGGTTTGATCTCCTCCATGTGGTCCGTCGCCACGCCGAGCGTCTCGACATCGCGGTCCGAGTGCGCTCCTACGGCCAATTCGCCCAGCAGCGCCGCTCCGATGGCGGACACGTTCGCGTCCGGCAGCACGCGCAACGGACGCTCCAGAACGTCGGCGAGCAGCTGTCTCCAGAGGGGGTTTGAGGTTCCTCCTCCCCCAAGCAACAACTCGGGTGCCAGAACGCCCGTTTTCTCCAGAGCGTCTAGACCCTGTCGCAGGGCGAACGCTACCCCTTCGAGCGCGGCCCGCATGAGGTGAGGCCGTCCGTGGTTGAGGCCCATGCCCGACCAAACCCCACGGGCGTCGGGATCGAAGTGCGGCGTGCGCTCCCCGACGAGGTAAGGCAAGAAGGTCACCCCTTCGGCCCCGGGCAGCACCGAGAACGCCTCGTTGTAGACCTCGGGCCAGGAGAACCCCATCAGGCGGCGCACCCACTCGAGCGCCAACCCGACGTTCTGGATCGCGGCCATGGAGTACCAGGCGTGATCGGCCGTGGCCCGGTACAGGTTGACGGACCCCTCGGGGTCCCAGACTGGTCCGTCCCGGAGCGCCACGATCTGTCCCCCGGTGCCCACCGTCAACTGGACTGAGCCCGGTCTTAGCCCGCTGCCCAGCATCGCCGCCGCTGTGTCACCCGCCCCGGCGGCCACGGGCGTTCCGGTCGGTAGCCCGAGATGCTCCGCGGCCTCGCGATTTGTGCCTCGCCGATCGCCCGTGAGGACGCGTGGTGTAACCTGGCAGGAGCCGGAACCCGCGCGGTCCCGACTCGAAGCGCGGGCGGTCTTGTACGGTCATGGCTCTATATCCCCTGTCCTTTCGCACTCGCGCATCGCACCACTAACGTGTTCGCCTTGCTTTCTGCCAGGCGTAATGCGTGGCCCCGAGCTGTCTGCGAAGCGGCTCGTAGACCTCGGAGTGCAAGCGTTCGTATACGGGCCGTTCTCCGGATGGACTGTGGACGTGTGGCTCGTAGCCGGGGGCAGGGACCGAGTCATGGTTTTTGAAGATGCCGGACCCGACCCCGGCCAGCATGGCCGCGCCGCGGGCGACGCACTGGGGATCGGAGACGACGCGCACGGGCAAACCCGACGCGTCCGCCTTCAGTTGACGCCACAGGGCGTTCCTCGCCCCGCCTCCTATTACGGTGAGGTTTTCGAGCCCGGTTCCGGTAGCCCGCGCGGCTTGCTTCAATGTAGCGTCGATCTCCAGCGTCAGTCCCTCGAGCAGTGCCCTCAGAACGTGTGCGGGATCTCCTTCTTTGCTGAGGGCGCAAAATGCCATCCCGTAATCCTCGCCGTGCAGGCGCGGCAGCACCACGCCGCCTTCGCCGGGAGATAGCGTTTCGGCCCATTCGGTCCAGCGCGGAAGGTCTTCTTCGTCTCCCTGGAGCAGGCGCAGCATCCACTCCACGGCACCCCCCGACTCGGGAAGCGAGGCGGCAACATAGAAGCCCCCAGGCACAACGTGCTGGCCCACCAGGAGATCCAAGTCGTAGACGGCGTTGTTCAAGGGGGGGCTGTGCAGGGTGAGCAGGCACGCTTCTGCCGTGCCCATGGAGTCCACGACCTCGCCGGGCCGCATGGCCCCAGCGCCGAAGACGCCGCACACGTGATCGTGGCCGCACACCGCGACAGGGATGCCCTCAGGGGCGGAGATATTCCGCCCGACGGAAGCCAGGAGCCCACCCACCCCGGTCCCGGCCTCCCGTACCGGCGGGAGCAATTCGGGTGGCACCGCGGCGAGTTCGCACAGCTCTTCGTCCCACTCGCCACGGTCGATCCGGAAGAGCAGCGTGCGGCTCGCGAGCGAGGGATCCGTGCCCCGCTGCCCGGTCATGCGGAACGCCAGGTACTCTGCCACGCCGAGCCAGCCCGTGGCCTCCTTCCAGGCTTCGGGCGAATTCTCCTGTGCCACTCCAGCTTGCAAGCCGTGTGGATGGGCCCGAAGTGGAGCCCAGTTCGGCAGAACAGCTCAAAAGGATCCATCCGATCTCCCCACCTGGCCGCCTGGGGGACGGTTCGTCCGTCGAACCATGCGATGGCCGGGATGAGCGGCCCGCCAGCGCGGTCGACCAGGAACCCCGACTCGGCTATTCCCGAGATGCCTATGGCCTGCGGAGGGCCGAACCGCTCCGATACCTGCCTCATCGCCTCGAAGGCCACGTGTTCGATGGCCGACGCCTCGTACTCGGCGCCGCCGTTCGGGAGTTGGCGAGTAGGAGTCGGACGTTGGAAGCTACCGAGGAGGCGACCTGCCTCATCGTACATGCACGCCTTCGTGCATGTCGTCCCAATATCTACGCCCAGCAACATCAAGCCGCCAATTTCCCTTTCCACCTCCGTCATCCCGAGCGATCCCACTCGCCAGGTGCGCCTACTCTACGACGGTTGCTCATGCCAGTAAAGTGTTCTGTGTCACCCGGGGATAACAGAGAGTTTTATTCCCACTATCCCGGGAGAATTTCATGGCCAGATCAGAGGCATAAAAGCATCGTATGCGAGAGCCTACGACGAGCTCTGCAGCTTTGAGAAACCTGTCTGCGTAGGTTTGACAATTGTTTTGCACAATTGTAAAGTGCTGGACGTGGGAAGGACCAACCTACTGGCGGATGCTTACGCGGCGGCGCACCTCTACTACGAGAGGGAGCTAAACCAGGAGGAGGTCGCGCGCCGGATGGAGGTGTCGCGTCCCACGGTCTCCAAGTTGCTCGGCGTGGCGCTCTCTGAGAGGATAGTACGCATAAGCGTACGCAGGCCCGGGCAGAGGGACGTGGAACTGGAAGCCTCCCTTGCCGGCGCCTTGGGTTTGCGAGCGGCTGTGGTCGTTCCGAGGGCGTCGAAGAGCGCTTCCGCCGGAGAGGTCCTTCTGGCGCGAGGGACACTGGAGTTGCTCGAGGAACACCTGCCTACCCTGTCCGAGGTGGGGTACGTAGGCCTGGGGTGGGGCAGGGCGGTGCTCGCGTTCGTCGAGGGGCTGGAGCGGGCCGATTTGTACCTTGGCAACGCGGCCGAGGTGGTGCCTCTGATCGGTGGTTCGGGGCAGTCGCAGGACATCTTCCAGATCAACGAGATGGCGCGCCGCGCCGCGGGCGCCCTCGGGGCCTCCGCGCGCCTGTTGCCAGCCCCGGCGCTCGTGAACAACGGGCGGCTGCGTGAGGCTTTGTTCGCGGAAGCGTCCGTAAGGCCGGTCGCCGAGGCCTGGCAGAAACTGGACGTGGCGATCGTGGGGATCGGGAGGAAGTTAGACCCGACCTACCTGGCCGAGTACCTGCAGGAGGAGCCCCTGCAACACGAGGTACTGCTGCGCCGGTCCGTGAGCGACGTGTGTTCCCACTACTTCGCCGCCGATGGCGAGGCGCTCGGGGAGGAGCACGACGCCAGGCTCGTGGCCGCCAGCAGGGAACAGTTCGAACGGGTGCCGCTCAGTATCGGGGTGGCTGGCGGACCCGAGAAAATTGCCGGGATAGTGGGGGCCGCCCACGCATGCCTGATCAACGCCCTCGTAACCGACGAGGAGACGGCGAAAGCCTGTCTAGAGATCGCCAAAGCTGCTTAGGGAAAGGGGCAAGATGGAGGACGCGAGAACCGGGTTGCGCACGATCGGAAGGCGTGACTTCCTCAAGCTTGGAGGCATGGCCGCGGCTGGCACGGTGGCCGCTCCCTGGCTCGCGGGGTGCGGGGCGGGGATCTGTCGGGGAGTGAGATCACCATCGCGGCGGTCAACAACCCTCAGATGGAAGACATGGAGGGCCTGCTCAAGGACTTCAAGAAGCAGACCGGCATCACGGCCAAGTTCCAGTTCCTGCCCGAGAACGACCTGCGCCAGAAGGTAACCCAGGACGTCTCGCTCAAGGCCGGCAACTTCGACATCGTGATGGTCGGGGCTTATGAGACCCCGATCTGGGCCCAGAGCCAGTGGCTGGAGCTGCTTTATACTTCTACTTCGACGAGTTGAGCAAGAAGCAGCAAGATAGCTACGACCTCGGGGACGTGGCGCACCGCCCTCTCTTACGGCAGGATCTCGGAACTTACGCCATACCCTTCTACGGCGAGAGCTCCTCGCTCTTCTACCGCAAAGACCTCTTCGAGAAGGCCGGCATCGAGATGCCCGAGCGCCCGACCTGGGAGCAGGTCACCGGGTTCGCAAAGGAGTTGAACGGCATCGAAGACGGGGTGGCTGGCATAGCCCTGCGCGGGTTGCCCGGTTGGGGCGCCAACATGGGCCCGTTCATGACATTCATGAACACCTACGGCGCCCGGTGGTACAAGGAGAACGGGAGCCGCAGCTCACGACGCCCGAGGTCAAGGACGCCATCGAGTCCTACGTGAACCTGGGAACGAACTACGGCCAACCCGGCATCACCTCGGACAACTTTCCGGAATGCAGATGAACGCCTGAGAAGACGATCTTGGCCGAAGCGGACGGAAACGCAGGCCACCAACTGGAGGAGAGGAGTACGAGGTGGCCGAGAACGTGCGAGAGGCGGCGGGTGCCCCGCGGGTAACTGGGATCCTGGTGGCGACGGCGCTGGTGTCGGCGATAGCGGGTTTCTCTACGGCTACGACACCGGCATCATCTCAGGGGCGCTGCTGCAGATCACGGACGAGTTCGGTATCGGCAGCGGCTGGCAATCGGTCATCGCGACGGGGATACTCGTCGGCGCCGTCATCGGGGCGCTCGTGGGCGCGCGCCTCTCCGAGTGGTTCGGCCGCAAGCGCACCATCCTGATCATCTCGGCGGTGTTCGTGATCGGGACCCTGGCCGCCAGCCTCGCGCCGACGCCGCTCACGCTCGCGCTCGCGCGGGTGCTGCTCGGCATGGCGGTCGGGGGGCGACGCAGACGATACCCATGTTCGTCGCGGAGCTCTCCCCGCCACAGATCCGCGGGCGGCTCGTGCTGGCCTTCCAGGTGGCGATCGGGGTCGGGATCCTGACCGCGACGATCGCGGGGCCAGCCAGCTCTTGATTGGCGGCGGATGATCGGCCTGGCGGCGGCGCCGGCGGCGCTCTGCTGGTGCTGATGCTGCCGGCGCCCGAGAGCCCGCGCTGGCTGGTCAAGGTCGACCGGGACGAGAGGCCAGGAGCAACCTGCGGCGGGTGCGGGGCGGGACGACGTCGAGGACGAGCTGGACGAGCATCGAGGAGGTGGAGGAGGAGAGGCGCCAGGCCTCGGCGCGCGGCTGGAAGGGGCTCGCGCAGCCGTGGGTGCGCCCCGCCATCATCATGGGCTGCGGGATGGCGCTCTTCACCCAGCTAAGCGGCATCGAGATGATCGTCTACTACTCGCCGACGATCCTGACCGGCGTGGGGTTCGAGGAGGCCGGCGCGCTCTACGTCAGCGTCGCGCTCGCGGTGACGTACGTGATCATGAACTGCGTCGGGCTGGCGATCGTGGACCGCGTCGGCCGCCGCAGGCTCTCCCTGATAATGACCCCGGGAGCCGCGCTGGCGCTGGCGGTGCTCGGGGTGGTGTTCCTGACCGGGGAGGTCAGCGCCGGCTCGGCCCCGTTCATCATAGCCTGCCTGATCGCGTTCATGCTCTTCACCGCGGGCGGGCTGCAGGTGATGGGCTGGCTGACCGGCTCCGAAATCTACCCGCTGGGCGTGCGGGGGGCGGGACCAGCGCGCAGTCGGCGACGCTGTGGGGCTCCAACGTGGTCATCACCCTCACCCTGCTCCCGACGATAGAGCTGATCGGGGTCGGGCCCACCATGTGGATGTACGCCGTTCAACGTCCTGGCGTTCATCTTCGTGTGGCGGTACTTCCCGGAGGTCGCGGGGCGCAGCCTGGAGGACATCGAGGCCTCGCTGGCCGAGGGCACCTTCCACCCCGGCGGGGTCCCCATCAGGCACAGGGGCAAGGAAAAAACGGCGGCCACCTGACCAAGCCCCCGGGGCTCGCGGAGGTCGCTGGCGAGATGGGGATACCCGTCGCCTTCGACGTCAACCTCCGCGCAAACCTGTGGGAGAGCCTGGATTCCGCCCGCGAGCAGATCTCGCCGATCCTGGACCTCGCGACAATCGCCAAGCTCAGCGACGACGAACTCTCCCCGGTTCTCGGCGTCGAGAGCCCGGAGGCGGCGGCCGACGTCTTGCTGGAGCGCGGCGTCTCCCTCGTCAGGGAGAGCGGGCTCACGTGCCGCCCGGCACGGCACACTACCGGTGGAACGCCTGGCAGGATGAGGCGCACGTGGCGGTCGAGATCCGACCCGGCGCAAGCTTCGAGGAGATGACCCTCAACCTCTTCGGTCTGGCTCA
>CAWDDB010000018.1:0-13857 GCA_963800975.1 uncultured Rubrobacteraceae bacterium
CTGAAACGGTGTGCAACCGTGAGCAAAGAAATAAGCTTAGATAAGCTGATTCTGCAACCTGCAGCAACTCCTAGAAACGGGTGTCGGCGGATCGTGGCTCCGAACGCCGCGGGTTCGAGCCCTGTCGGTCACCCCAGTATTTCGTATAGGTAAGCGAGATTGGCGGAATCGGGGTATGCCGTATGGCGGGGCTAGAGGCTAATTGACACCATGTTGACACTTGCAGCAACTTCCCCGGTCTGCCCGCTCGTTCGGCTCTAAACAATCTCAAGCAGCCTTGCTGCCTTCCCAGTGCTTACCGGACCTCTTCGGTAGTGGCGAGCCGCGCCAGATAGTGTTGCGTGAGTACCTCCTTCGAGACCAAGCTGTACAGCTTCGGGAATTGCTCCTTCAGCTCTACGCGCTCGCACGAGAAGCTCGGCACCTCAGGCTCAGGCCCCTGCAAACCTCGGCGCGTCAGTTCGAACACTTGCAGAAGTCGGCTGTCGGTGACAATGAAGAAGTCGCATTGGGTCCACAGGCTGTAGCTCTTTGCTTGGTTGTGCGCAGCTGTAACTTCCTTTGTCTTGACGAGCCGGTGTTCGTGCTTGGCTTCCACGGTCAGGAGTGGCTGGTTCCGCAGTGACTCAAGTTCGGCGTTAAACAGGGCAAAGTCGATAACCAGTGTAGTTGCCCTGGAGCCGTACGCGGCGCGGATCGGCATCCCGTCGTAACGATCATCGTCCGAGTAGCCGAGTTTCGAAAGTAGCGGGACGATGAACTTGATCTCGACTTCCTTCTCGGTGCGCAGAGCGCTGAGCACGATCCGGTCGAACCACCCGTCAGCGTTCCATGCTTGCGTAGAGGGCATGTTCATCGAGTCAACCTGTTTATCCACTTTGTCCGGCACTTTGGGAGAAGAAAGGTACACCCAATCTTCGGTGCTCAAGCCCCACTCATCGCCGAAGCGCATAATCGGTGGGGAGATTGAGAGGCCAACCCCGTCTAATGCAGCGCTGATCTTGGCAGTGTTGGAATCCGAGCGCTTCTTGTAGCCGAACTTCTTGAGGAGGGTACGAATTCTGAGCTTCTTGGACGCGCTCCCGGAATCGTCCACCTGAGCCCGAAGGGCGCGAGCAACCTGGAGCGTGTCATCAGGTACGGGCATGATGTATCGCCTCTGCGGTGAGGGAGAAAGTGGCAGGAGGACCAGCCGCAGCGGGTTGGCTTAACTTGTGAACACGCCGCCACATGCAGCATAGCGCACCCGCACTGGGTATATGCTGCAATGTCCAATGCCTAAACCCGGCAGCGATCTTCATCCTCACTTAAATCCTGCCCCCTTTCCAACGAAGTCCCCACCCTGGATGCGCCTCAAGTTCATCAGTCGACGAACGCCCGCTTCGTATTTGCGCTAGATTCTAAGCTTCGTCCGGTTCCGCAGCAACCGCCACCGAGACGAGGCGTTCATGAGCGTCGTAGTCCTACCGCCTCGGGCTCGAGCGGTCGGTGGCAGATGGAGGTCGGCTCGTGTAGGGTTGCGGGCGCAGATGGGACCCTTGCGAAAGTCGATCTCGGTGCGCCTCGAAGAAGGGGTCCACGCGCGCCTACGCCGCCAAAGCCTCCGAAGCGGTGTACCTACCAGTGCCCTGGTACGGGCCCTCGTCCACCGCTGGCTCGAGGAGCAGGACGAGGCGGGGGAGGCGACCACCGGGCCGCCAGGCCCAGAACGGGAGCGGCAGCCGGGGCTCTTCGGGGAGGAAGGAGGGCTTTGAGGTTCCAGGCGTACGTTGCTTGTCCTTGGGTTCCCCTCTTGCCGCTTTAGTTGCCCCTCTTGAAAGTGCATTGCGCAGTGGACGCTCTCACTCCCAATACCTAACCTGATTGACACCACTTCTGACACCACTCAGGGCGCTACACGCAGAAACGGCTGGCAACCGTCAGCAAAGAAAGCCTGCTTAGATAAGCCAATTCTGCAACAAGGGGCAACCCCTGGAAACCGATGTCGTCGGATTGTGGCTCCGGAGGGCGCGGGTTCGAGCCCGGTCGGTCATCCTGTGAATCCCGCACAGGTAAGCCGTATGCGCGTAATTGAGAACACGACGTGAGGGTTGTGTTTGGGCCGTTTGACACCACATTGCAGAGGTCAGGCCCACCTTCTCGTTGCCTGGTGAGCTCGGGGTCCGGTGCCCCGACGTTCGCACCGCCCTGTACTTACAGTTCGCCTGTCTCGTTACAGGCGAAGCGCCAGGTTGGGCTCTGCGACGGCTGCGGCGCCCCGTTCGAGAAATGACGTCGGGACTATCTGTAGTGCGGTCCCGCGTGCCGGAGCCGTACATCTCGCTTCCGCAAGAAAGTGGAGGCCAAGACAGGTGCGGTCCCGAGCTGTCCGTCAGGGCGAGCCGAGCTCCGACCATTCCCCGATCAGGGTGAAGAGAGCCGAGTGGTTCCAGCCGCCCCTCCCCTTGGCCATGAGCGCCCCGAACATCTGATCCACGAGCGCCGTAGCGAGGAGCGTCGCCCCCTGCTCCCTGCCCGCCGGGAAGACTTCGCTAAGGCTATAAGCAAGGACAAGCCTTGTTTTCTTGGTACGGTCTTAACAATCCATCGCGAGGAGGGAACCCTCGAAGTCATGGATGCGCCGTGATCGCCTTGTAACCACCAAGCGGCACGCCGGCTCGTCGTCGGGAACCCGCGCCGAAGATTGGTCCCCTGATGCGGTCTCGTATAAGATTCCTGCTAAGGTTTTCTAGCGTCCGTTTGTGCGGCGGGGGTTGGGGAGAGGACACCAAAGTGGACAAAAACCAGGAGGCACACCCGCGCGCGACCGCGCGGCTGTCAACAGAGGTAACGGCCGAGGATTTGGCCGAACTCCGCTTCTTCGAGGACCTGCCAGGTTGGGCGTGCGAGCGGCTGGCGGCGTCGGCGACGAAGAGGAGGTTCGAGCAAGGGGCGATAGTCGTGCGGCAGAACGACGAGGCGCGTGGGGTGTACTTCCTCCACTCCGGGGCGGCGCAGGACCTGGTCTACTTCGAGGGGGTGGGCGACCTCTTGATGGGCGTGCAGCGGGACCCAGGGAGCCTCGTCGCCGGGTGGTCGGCTTTCAAGCCCCCTTACCGATACACCTCTTCGACGAGGTGCGAGGAGGTCAGCGAGATGGTCCGGCTCCCCCGCGACGCCTTCGAGGAAATCCTCGGCGAGGACCCGTACCTGGGCTACCGCATCCTGAAGAAGGTCGCCGCCGCGGTGGACCACCGGCTCGAAGAGGCCGTCACCTTTCTCTCGGAGACCCCGACCATCCCGGACGGGGCATGAACACCCTGGAGCTCCTGCGCGAGTCCCCGTTTTTCGAGGGGGTGGAACGCGAGCACCTCGAGCACTTCGCGGCCCACGCCTGGAGAGAGACGTTCGAGCCGGGAGAGGCCGTGATAAAGCAGGGGGATCCCGCAACGGCGTTCTACGTGCTCGACAGCGGCAAGATCGAGCTGTCCTTCGCGAAGGTCGGCGCCGAGCTCGGGGCCCCGGCCGAGGAGGCGGGCCCCGAGACGGAAGGCCATACCCTGCCCCACCTCGTCGGCCACCGAGGCTACCCCGTCGGCTGGGCCTCCCTCGTGGAGCCACACCGCTACCGGGCTACCGCCGTCGCGCGCGAGCACACCGAGATGCTGGTGCTGGCGAGGGACCTCTTCGAGGCGTACGCGGAGGAACGGCCGGACTTCGGCCTGGCCTTTATGCGGCGCGTGCTGTGGCTTATCGGCAACCACCTGCGCATGACGCGGACGCGCCTCGTGGCCGCCCGCTACGGGAACGTGCCGCAGACGGTCCGCGCCCTCCTCGACCAGAACGCCGCCACCTTGAGTGTCGCCTCAGCGCTGCACAAGATCCCCCACTACCTGGAGCACCGCCTCACCTTGGACGACGCGCACCGCACCCTCGAGGTGCTCAAGGGGGGCGGCGACGAGGTCGAGCGCGAGCTGGCCGCCCAGATATCCGACCTCTTGGACGAGGTCTGGCGGGAGGTCCGGATCTTCCGCCAGCTGCAGGAGATCTACGACCTGGTGGCCGGCGCGCCGCCCGCGATGAGCCCGGAGGAGCTCCGGCGCAAAAGCTGCGAGAAGTTTGCCGAGCTCTTCGAGGACACCGCTTACGTCGTCTGTGGCGAGGAGAACCTCCCGAACGAGCCGGGGCAAATATTTGTCATGAACCACCTCTCGAACCATCTGGACAACCTGCTGCCAAACGCATTCATCCTAACGCTCGACACGCACTTCGTCTCGTCCATGATCCTGCTCAAGAAGTACGGCGAGGCGCCGGTGCGCGTCGTCCGCAAGTCCGACCCGGGCGAGTACGGCCACCAGAAGTTCTACGACCGGCTCGGCTACATCTACGTCTACTCCGGTTACGTGGACCCCACGGACGACCCGCGCGTCTCCCCCGAAGAGCGCCGCCGGCTGTTCCTGGACACCGCCGAGGAGAACCTGAGGAACGGCCGCAACATCGTCATCTGCCCCGAGGGCACCAGCACCGAGACGGAGAATTCGCCCCTGCCGTTCAAGACCGGCGCCTTCCATTTGGCGGCCAGCGTCAGGCCCGAGCCCCTCATAGTCCCGATAGCCGTGGCGAATTTCGACAAGAAGCTCACGCGTACCCGGACGGTGGCGGTGGTGCACGAGCCGTTCCGCCTCTCCGAACACCTGGGCGCGAACCCCGGTAGGGAGGCGATGCGCGCGTTTGTCGACGACCATGTCAACGAACGTTTCCATGGCTACGTCCGCGAAGCTGTGCAGCTGGCGGCCAGACCGGCCGAGGGGACGAGCGGCTTCCGAGCGTCACGGTGACGAGATTTCCGGATCGGTACGCCGCGGGCCGGGGCGGGGGCCGCGGTGAATGCCCGCGGCCCCCGCTGACGCGTCCTCCGGACTTCGAAGCGTTCTGGAGCAGGACCAGTACGGAGCTTGGACGGATCCCACCCGCCATCTCTCGCGAGCCGCTCTATTCGGAGGATCCCGCCCTCGGATTCGAGCGGCTGACGTTCGACTCCTTGGGAGGGGGGCGGATCTCGGGTTACGTGATCCGGTGGCGAGACGAAGTTCCACGGCCGCTAGTCGTGCACGGCCACGGGTACGGCGGCGGGCTCGATCCCATGTGGCGCTGGGCGGAGGCGGGCGTCAACGTGGTCGGCGTGGAAGCTCGAGGGTACGGGCGTTCCAGGTACGCACTCCCATCTCCATCGCGGTGGGGGTACGTCATGACCGGGATGGAATCCCCCGAGGGGTACGTCCTGCGAGGGGCTGTGTGCGACTATATGCGCGCGGTCGAGGCCGGGAGGGAGATCCTGGGTCCACTAGCCTCTCGTACGGTCCTGAACGGCACGAGCTTCGCCGGGGGGCTGGCCGTGATGGCCCAGGGCGTCATGCAGGTAGCGGACCTGCTCGTCGTGGCGGTGCCGAGTTTCGGGTGGGCCGAGGGCAGGCGGTTTCTCGTGGAGGAGGGCTCGGGGCAGGAGATCAACCGCTACCTAGAGGTGCACCCCGAACGTGAAGAGGACCTGATGGTTGTCCTCTCCTACTTCGACCCGATGAATTTCGCCGTAGATATACGCTGTCCTACCCTGGTCGGCCTGGGCCTGAAAGATGATGTGGTCCCGGCCCCCACCGTGTACGCTATAGCCAACCACCTGTCCGGACCGCGCGAGGTCGTGCGGCTGCCCGTAAGCCACACCGACCGCCCCGAGGAGAAGCTCTGGGATCGATTCGAGGCGTACTGGCTCTGCCTCGCGACAAGAGGCGCTCCCCCGGACTTCGGAGAGAACAGAGAACGATCGCTCTAGAAGGTCGCGTCGTCGGAGCCCGGACCTCGTCGGGGGTGGCGACACGGCTTTGGCCCACCCGCCGCCGAGGGTCACGCCGACACCGGCGAGGGCGATGACCGCTACTACGGAGATAGCGGTGGCCGTGCCCAACAGCTTCGCGCCCGCAAAAGTCCCTCCGCGCCTGTGACGCGCTGTGGGACGCCCAACACCGGCACGTTACCCTCTGTGACTCCCCGCGCACGCTTCCCTACAAATGGTACGGGCACGCACGAAGGTCGACGACCGCGATGCACGCCATGTCGCGGGAGATTTGGGGCTCCGGCCTTGTCTGTTTCGGTAGTATAGGGGCAGCAAGTCTTGTGACTAGACGTTCTAGAAGCGAGGAGACGGCCGTGCGCAGCAATAAGGTTACGCTCATTTGGGGAATCCTGACCTTGATCTCGCTGTTAGTCGTCCTGGTCTTGATGCTTACGGGCGTCGTTAGCCTGTAGAGCCTCCGAACGTATCGGACTTGATCCCGGATCGAGGGCCAGGTTTCTCTGGGGCATCACACCTAATCGGGGGTCACGCTTGGCCTGTCATCCTCGCCAGTAGTACCGGCCGGTGCGTAGGATGCGTTCTCCAGACCGAAACTGAAGATGGGGGTGCGGGCCGGGGTCCGGAGCTCGCCGGCCTCCCGTCCGTCGGGACCGGCCGTCGCGACGGCTTCGGCCCAAGGGTCGGCGAAGACCGCGCCGGTGGCGGCAATAGCGAAGATAGCAACGAGCGAGACGCAGCCGGCCATGCACAGCAACCCCGCGTTCGTGGACGTCCCCCTGCGCCTGTGGCGGTCGATGTCCATTATCCCGAGGGTCCACAGGGCTAATATCGCGAAGGCCAGCGATGGCCACAGAGCGTACTGCAGAACCGAAGTCACCAGGGTGCCTATCCTAACCTACTTCCTCGGCGGTGCCGATCTAGGAGTTCCGGACCCTTTCAGGATGCCTTGTGCCGGGAGACGTTTACAGGGTCGTCTGTGGAGAGGTTTCGGATCTCTCGGCTGGAGGGCCTTCCGCGCTCATGGGCACCGCCTGCCGGTAGACCCCGTACGCCATCCGCAGGTGCTCCTCCATCCGGGCCCTCGCCAGCTTCTCGTCGCGGTCGAGTATGGCCTCGTAGACCAGACGGTGCTGATCCTGAGATACCTGCATCGACTTCGATGGCAAGACGTAGCGTTCGGCGAGCGTCCTGAGCGTCAGGTGAATGGAGAGCATGAACAGGCTGAGCAGCCTGTTCCCGGAGGCGTCCGCTATGGCCCTGTGGAACGTTATGTCGGGGAAATAATCGTCGAACTCCCTGTACTCATCGCTCTCGATGGTCCTCCACATCGTCGCGAGATCCTGCTCCGTGCGCCGGGCGGCTGCTATGCCGACAGCCCGCGTCTCTATAGCCTCCCGCGCCGCCCACAGCTCTTCGAGGGTCAACTCGTCTACATCCAGCAGCAGCGTTATGGAGTCCTTGAAGCTGTCCGCCACCCCCGCCCC
Source organism: uncultured Rubrobacteraceae bacterium (assembly GCA_963800975.1). Lineage (GTDB taxonomy): Bacteria > Actinomycetota > Rubrobacteria > Rubrobacterales > Rubrobacteraceae > JALYGY01. The sequence goes on from CAWDDB010000018.1 coordinate 7,315, forward strand.
GCTTAGCGTCCTGATGAACGTGCCGCCCGTCGGGCCCGTCGAGCTCTCGAGCAGGTTGAACGCCTCGAGCACCTTGAGGGCCTCCCTGACCGTCGGCCGGCTGACCCCGAGGCTCCGGGCCAGCTCTGTCTCCGGGGGCAGCCTGTCCCCGGGACGCAGCTCGCCGGACGAGATGGCGCCCCGGATGTGCATGATGATCTGCTGGTACGTCTTGTGACCTTTGCGCGTCCCCTCCGAATCGGCCGCCGTGCCCATGTCGCCGCTCCTTCGAGATAGTGTCGTGCCCATGTCGCTGCTCCTTCGAGATAGCCCTTGTGCAAAAATTCTAAGGCCATTGTCCGTTCTTTGTCGAAATCCCTGTTTGGCCGCCCGCGTAACTTCCTCCCTCCCCGCGCGAGGGATCGCACCATACCAGCACCATACCAGACGGCGATGACTCCTCGATGAACAGCCGATTCTGCGGGCCAAAAAACGCCCGCGGCGCGCCAAGACGAGCACCCCAACCCGTGCCCGCGCGCTATCTCCGGACCCCCGAGCCACCGTGACCAAGACATTTGTTTGACAAATATTCGTGCTTTGGCTATCTTGCCCTTTGGGTGTCCGGCGTGGTGTGCGTGGGGGTCGCGGAGCATCGGGTTGGAACGGTAAGGGACTAGTCAAGGAGGGTTGCGGCGATGGTTGACCGACAGGGACGGGGTGGCGAGGGATCTGCCGGGGGCTCCAGTAGCGGGCTCGCCGATGCCCCGACGATCAATCGCAACATAACAAACAAGACGCTGGTCTACTCTTCGATCGTGTGTTTCCTGGCCTGGGTCTTCTCCGTGTACGACTACACGCTCTTCGGGGCGTTGTTGCCGGTAATCTCCGACGAGTTCGGGTGGTCGACCTCGTTCGGCACCTTTATCCTGACGCTCGTCTCGGTCGGGACCATCATCGTGGCCCTAATGGTGGGTCCGATGCTTGACTACTTGGGTCGCAAACCCTCCCTGGTGATCTCCACAGTCGGCGCTGCCCTAAGCTCTGGCCTGACGGGCCTGGCCCCGGCGAGCCTCGCCGGGGCCTACATGGTGGTGGTGCGGACCTTCTCCGGCCTCGGCTACTCCGAGCAGGCGGTAAACGCCACCTACCTCAACGAGATGTACGGCAACCACCCGCGGCGCGGGTTCATCTACAGCCTGGTGCAGGGCGGCTGGCCGATCGGGGTATTGTTGGGGGCTGCCTTGTCCGCAGTGTTGTTGCCCGCCATCGGGTGGCGCAACACCTTCCTCGTCGCCACCTTCCCGGCCGTCGTGATCGCCATCCTCGCCCTCAAGCTCCGGGAATCCCCGAAGTTCCAAGCCATGAAGTACGTCAAGAAGCTGGAGAAAAGCGGTCGCCACCAGGAGGCCGTCGAATTCGGGCGGGACTTCGACATCGACGTCCACCACTCCGAGGAGTCCACCTTCAAGCAGCTCTTCGAGCCTGACCTCAGGAAGCACACAATCTTCATCAGCCTCGCGATGCTGTGCAACTGGATCGGCATCCAGGTCTTCGCCGTCCTCGGCACCACCGTGCTCACGGAGGGCAAGGGCGTGGAGTTCTCGAGCTCGCTGATCATACTCGTCATCTCCAACGCGGCGGCTTACATAGGCTACCTCTGCCACGGGTTCGTGGGCGACCGCGTCGGCCGTCGCCTGACCATCGCCGGCGGGTGGCTGATCTCTTCCATTGCCTACACCTTGATGCTGTTCGGTCCCGATTCGACCGCCTTCGTGCTCACGATGTACACAGCCGGTCTCTTCTTCATAATCGGCCCCTACGCGGCGCTCTTGTTCTTCATGGGCGAGTCTTTCCCGACCAGGGTGCGCGGCACGGGCTCCTCGTTCGTCAACGCCATGGGTCCCGCGGGCGCGATCGCCGGGTCGGGCCTGTTCAGCCTGTTCACCGGTATAGGCCTGAGCGTGGTGCTCACCGCCTTTCTTGCCGGCTCTATCGCGACGCTCTTGTCGGCCCTCCTCATGCTTGGCACCCGCGACGTGAAGGACCCGCGGCAGGCCGAGGTGACGGATTCGGATTCCACGGTGGCCGGGGTCGCCTAGCATCCGGGATCCTAGGGGACGGGGCCTCCTCGGCCCGCCCCCGTTTTTCGTCTAGGCGCAAAGGAGGCTTCGACATGGCCGAAGGTTCCCGGGTCTCACTCGTCACGGGCGCCGGCAGCGGCATAGGCCGCGCCATCGCAGAGAAGCTCGCCCGAGAAGGGGAACGCGTCGTCGTCAACGACCTCGAGGAGACGAGTGCCGAGGAGGTCGTGGCCGGGATAGAGGAGTCGGGGGGGGAGGCCACGAGCGCCCCCGGCGACGTGTCCGACCCTGAGGATGTGCGCAGGATGGTCGAGAGGGCGCGGGAGGCGTTCGGGCCTATCGAGGTCCTCGTCAACAACGCCGGCCACGGCCAGCAGAAGCCCTTCGTGGAGCTCACCGTGGAGGACTTCGACCGCATGATCGAGGTCCACCTCAGGGGGACGTTCCTGTGCACGAGCGCCGTGCTGCCGGGGATGCTCGCCGCGGGCCGGGGTGTGATCGTCAACGTCGCCTCGCAGCTCGGCCAGATCGGGGGCGTCGAGCTCTCCCACTACAGCGCCGCGAAGGCCGGCATCATAGGCCTGACGAAGTCGCTCGCCCGCGAGGTCTCGGCCCAGGGGGTGCGGGTCAACGCGGTGGCGCCGGGCCCGATAAACACCGAGCTCGTCCTCAGCCTCTCCGAGGAGTGGCGCCGCAACAAGGCGGCGGAGCTTCCCCTCGGGCGCTTCGGCGAGCCCTGGGAGGTGGCCGAGACGGTCGCCTTCCTCGCCTCCGAGGGGGCCGCACTCTACGTGGGGCAGACGCTCGGACCCAACTCCGGGGACGTGATGCTGTAAGGGCCAGAGGAAACCCGTCTAGAGGAGCGAGGTGCGCATGCAGAACTCGGAGAGGGAGACGGTCCTTATCACCGGAGCCGGCATCGGCATCGGGGCGGCCACGGCCCGCGCCTTCGGGGAAGCGGGCTACCGGGTCATCGTGACCGACGTGCTCGATGACGAAGGACAGACGGTCGCCTCGCAGATCACGGAGAACGGCGGCGAGGCCGAGTACCGCCACCTCGACGTCACGAGCACCGAGGAGGTAGACCGCGTGGTCGCGGATGCCGAGGAGCGTTACGGGCCGCTCGGATGCGTGGTTGCGAACGCCGGCATCGCCCACAGGGTGCCCCTCCCGGAGCTTACGGACAAAAGGTGGGACCACACCCACGAGATCGACCTCAAGGGCGTAATGCGCGTCTGCCGAGCCGCGGCTCCGGCGATGAGGGGGCGGGGGAGGGGGAGCATGGTCGCCGTCTCCTCCATCATGGGCGTAGCATACGGGTGGGACGAGCACGTCCAGTACTCGGCCGCCAAGGCCGGCGTGGTCGGCCTCGTGCGCGGCCTCGCCGTGGAGCTCGCCCGCGACGGTATAAAGGTCAACGGCATAGCCCCCGGCTACATCCGGACCGCCCAGGCGCTCTCGGAGAAGCACTCCCTAGGCCCGGAAGGGCTGGAGAAGGCCGCCGAGTTCATACCGATGGGCAGGGTCGGCGAGTCCGAGGACATCGCCGACGTGATACTCTTCCTCGCCTCGGACGCCGCTCGCTACCTCACAGGACAGGTCCTCGTCGTCGACGGCGGCCTGCTCGTCGGCCGGTACTAGGGAGGCTTCAGGTTCTGGGCTTCAGGTCCTAGGTTTGGTCCTGAGGACGAGGGCGCGCATGGGTTGCTCTAGGGTCATGCCTCCGTCCTTATCGACCCGCGCGTGGCACCCGAAGGCGGCCTGGACCTCGGCGCGGCGCTCCTCTACCGTCGTCGCCCGGGCCGGGTCCACGGCGACGACGTGCGCGAGACACTCCTCGATGCCTTCAAAGCGCTCGCGCCTGAGGTAGTCGGCGCGCTTCAGCTGCTCGAACTTTTCATCTTCGAGGGCCTGGCGGATGACCTCCTGCGCGGCGTTGCGTACCTCCGTCTCGTCCTCCACGGGACGCAGCGCGAGGAACAAAGAGCCCTCGGCGAGGGGCTCGACGACTACGATGGGCTCCGCCGGCCCGACGACGCGGGCCGCCTCCCGCAGGCCCGGTGCATCACGGGCTGCGGGACGTGGTGGAGGGAGTTGAAGAAGATGGCGCCGTCGAAAGAGGCGTCGGCGAAAGGCAACGCCTCCGCGCGGGCCGCCTGGAAGGTTCCCTCCGGGACCGCCTCGCGGGCGGTTTCCAGTGCCTCCGGGTTCGGGTCTATCCCGGCGACGCGCGCTCCCCAGGGAGGGGAGGGCGGGGAGGAGGGGAGGAGGGGGGGTTCACGAAGCCAGGCGGGGACGTAGGTGGGTAGCGTCGTCCGGCTGAGGCCCGAAACCCGAAGTCCGAAGCCTCCCCCTCAGGTCGAGATCATCTTCTTCTCGATGCCGACGCCGGCGGCGAGCGCGCGCTCGTATTCGAGCGGGACGGTCGCCGAGTCCTGGAGGGCGAAGCCGGTCGAGTCGAAGACCGTGATGTCACCCTCGGAGGTGCGGCCTTCGAGCTTGCCGGCGACGACCTGGCCGATCTCGCCGGCGACGTCGTTCTCCGAGATGATGTTCTCACTCAAGGGGACGTTGATCTCGCCGTCCGTCCGACACTGGCGGATGTCGTCGACGAAGGTGCGGGCCCGCGTGAGAATTTGGGGGTCGAGCTCCTGGTCGCCCTCCTTATCGGCACCTAAGGCCGCGATGTGGGTGCCCTCGGAGATCCAGGCGCTCTCGACTATCGGGCCGCGTGCGGGCGTGACGGTGACGAGGACCTCGGCGCCGCGCACCACCTCTTCGAGGTTGGTGGAGGCCCGGATCGCGAAGCGCTCGTACCTGGGCTGCTGCTCCCGCACGAAGTCGTCGAGGGTCTGTTGCGAGCGGCTCCAGACGCGGACGTCTTCCCAGGCGAAGACCTCGTTGCAGGTCGCGAGGACGCCCTCGGCCATATTCCCGGCCCCGACGATGGCGAGCGACGTGCTGCCGGGACGGGCGAGATGCTTCGCCGAGACGGCGGCCGCGGAGCCGGTGCGCATGACGGTGTGGTAGCTCCCGTCGCAGATGGCGAGGGGGAAGCCGGTCTCGGGGTGGGTGTAGATCAGGATAGAGAACACCGTGGGCAGGTCGAACTTCGCGCGGTTCTCCTCGCGGATGGAGACCCACTTGCAGGCGGCGGCCTCGGGCTCCTCGATGTAGGAGGGCATCACCTCCCACTCACCCGGGTACTTGTCCAGGACGATGTGGCCCTTGGGCTCCATGTAGTAGCGGCCCTCGCCGTGCATCCTGTACGCGTGCTCGACGCGGTCGTTGTACTCCTTGGGCTCCAGGAGGCCCATCATGTCGGCTCGGCTCAGGATCAGGGTCTTGCGGTTTTTCCAGCTCTCCATCTCTCTCCGTTCGGTGTCTCTGTTACTCCGCTGCCCCGACCCTGTCTCCGACGCCCTCCAGGTAGGAGAGGGCGTCCTCTACGGGGACGACGTCGGCGTACTTGGCCTGTATGTCGATGAGGTTCGCCTCGTGTGGGCCTTGCGCCCGGTCGCCGACGCACTCGCGCGGGACGAGCGTGGGGTAACCGTACTGCAAAAGGTCGACGGCCGTTGCCCGGATGCAGCCGCTCGTCGTCGCGCCGCACAGGACTATGGTGTCTACGTCCTGGGAGACGAGGACCGAAGGCAGGTTCGTGCCGAAGAAGGCCGAGGCCCCCTTCTTCAGGATCACGACTTCGTCTTCCGCGCGCTCGAGGCGCGGGTCTATATCGACCCACTTGCCGCCGACCTGGAGATCGGCGAGGCCGGGCGCCTTCTGGAGCCAGAGGGAGCCGTCCTTCAGATTCGGCTCGAAGCCGATGGTGGTGAAAATGACGGGCAGGCCCTTTTCGCGCGCGGCGGCGAGGAGGCGGGTCGTCGCCTCGACCTCGCTGGTGAGGTCCGAGCCCATCGTGCACTCGGGGTCGGTGAAGCCGCGGCTGAAGTCCACGACTAGCACGGCAGGGCGCCAGCCGGGCGTTATGCTCTGCCCGAGTCGGGCGCGCTCGTAGATCCGGCCCGTGTCGTCGCTCATCGGAGGTTCTGCCCGAAGCGGGCCCGCTTCACGAACTGGCCGGTGCCGGGCTCGCCGACGAGCTCGTCGTTCTCGACGACCACCTGCCCGCGCACGAGCACCACCTCGGGGGCGCCGACGACCTCTGTCCCCTCGTAGAGGTTGTAGTCGATGTTCGAGTGGTGCCTCTCGACGGAGATCGTGTGCCGCTTCTCGGGGTCGAAGACTACGATGTCTGCGTCGCTCCCGACGGCGATGGTCCCCTTCCTCGGGTACAGCCCGAAGAACCGCGCCGGGTTGGTCGAGACGAGCTCGACGAACCTCCGCATCGAGATGCGGTCCTCGCGCACCCCGAAGTGGTGGAGCATGTGCAGGCGGTTCTCGATGCCTGGCCCGCCGTTGGGGATCTTGGAGAAGTCGTCCTTGCCGAGCGTCTTCTGGCCGTCCCAGTTGAAGGGGCAGT
>CAWDDB010000019.1:0-225679 GCA_963800975.1 uncultured Rubrobacteraceae bacterium
GAGGAGATCATGCGCGCGGAGGACGTTGAGGGCCTGACCGTCGGCGGGCTGCTGGACCTGGTGGTCGAGCGCCGCCCCGAGGACGATGCCCTCGTCTACCCGGACCGGGATCTTCGCCATACCTACGGCGAGTTCAAGGAGGTTGTGGAGAGGTGCGCCAGGGGGCTCATGGCGCTCGGACTCCGGAAGGGTGACCACGTCGCCGTCTGGGGCCAGAACGTGCCAGAGTGGGTCACCCTGCAGTTCGCCACGGGGAAGATGGGGGCGGTACTCGTCACGGTGAACCCGGCCTACAAGGCGCACGAGCTGAAGTACGTGCTCGAGCAGTCGGACGCCGCGGCGCTCTTCCTCACCAGGGGCGTGGGGGAAGCGGATTTCGTCGGCACACTGGAGCAAGCAGTCCCCGAGCTATCCGGGAACACGGGGCGTGAGATCTCCTCAGAAGACCTTCCGCACCTGAAGAGCGTCGTGCTCATGGGCGACGAGCGGCCGGAAGGATCCCCGATAACGGGTTTCGACGAGCTGATGCGAAGCGGCGAGGAGATCTCGCCCGAGGACCTGCGTGAGACGGCAGGTCTCGCTCGGCGCGGACGAGGTCATCAACATGCAGTACACCTCGGGGACGACAGGGTTCCCGAAAGGCGTGCAGCTGACCCACGCGAACATCGTCAAGAACGCGTTCTTTATCGGGGAGTGCATGGAGCTCGGACCGGAAGACAGGGTATGCATACCCGTGCCCTTCTTCCACTGCTTCGGCTGCGTACTCGGGACGCTCAACACCGTCTCCCACGAGGGGACCATGGTCCCGGTCGAGCGCTTCGACCCCGAGACGGTCTTGCGTGCCGTGCACGAGGAGCGGTGCACGGCGTTGCTCGGGGTCCCGACCATGTTCATAGCCGAGCTGAGCACCCCGACTTCGATCGGTACGACACCTCTTCGTTGCGAACCGGGATCATGGCCGGGTCGCCTTGCCCGATGGAGGTCATGAAGAAGGTCGTCGACGTCATGGGGGCGTCGGAGATCACGATAGCCTACGGCCAGACCGAGTCGAGCCCCGTCATAACGCAGACCCGGACGAACGATCCGCTGGAGCTCAGGGTCTCGACCGTGGGCCGGGCGCTGCCCGAGACAGAGGTGCGGATCGTCGACGTCGACACGGGCGAGGACTGCGGACCGGGCGAGGGGGGCGAGTTGTGGACCCGTGGGTACCTCGTCATGCGGGGCTACTACAAGATGGAGGACAAGACGGCCGAGGTCGTTGACGAAGACGGGTGGTTGCACACCGGGGACCTGGCCGTAATGGACGAGGATGGGTACGTCAAGATAACCGGGCGGGCGAAGGACATGATCATCCGCGGCGGCGAGAACGTGTACCCGCGCGAGATCGAAGAGTTCCTCTACACCCACCCCGACGTCTCCGACGTTCAGGTCTACGGCGTCCCGGACGAGAAGTACGGCGAGCAGATCGCTGCGGCCGTACAGAAGAAGACCGGATTCCGACCTCACCGAAGAGGACGTGCGGGAGTACTGCCGGGAGAACATAGCCAGGTTCAAGGTTCCGCAGTACGTGGACTTCGTCGAGGAGTACCCGATGACGGCGAGCGGCAAGATCCAGAAGTACAAGCTGCGCGAGACCGCCGTAGAGCGGCACGGGTTGCATGAAGCAACGGAGATCGAGACCGCCTAGACCGCCTCGCAGAGGTCGACACCTCCGCGATTCACTTTAGAAGATCACTCGGTTGCGTGAACGATCTATCTTTCCCTCCTGCCTCATCCGGGAAGGAGGAAAATAAGCAGTTCTACGGATGCGCTTCCGCTCGCGCGCCGCCAAAAATGAGAAAAGAGTCGCGTTACATCGGCGGCGGGAGCAACGAGAGAGGAGTTGCGGTGATCGGAGAAATGATCGGGCTATCGGCCATCAGGAGAAACAATCCGGCAAAAAAGGCGCCGCTCGCGCTGCTCCTCGCGCTCGGGTGGGTCGTCGCTCTCCTCGCGCTCCCCTCCGGGCCCGCTGTGGCGGCGACCACCTTCACCGTCAACGACGCCGCCGACGCCGCCGACGTGGATGTCACCGACAGCAGCTGCGACACGTCTGCTGCCAGCGGCGAGCAGTGCACGCTGAGAGCGGCCATAGAGGAGGCAAACGACACCTCGGGGGCGGACGCTATCGCCTTCGACATCGGCGGCACCAACTTGGCGCGGACCATCTCCCCGACCTCCGAGCTGCCCGCGATCACGGACGCCGTCACGATAGACGGCTATACCCAGCCCGGATCGACCCCCAACACGCTAGCCACCGGCAACGACGCGCTGCTCAACGTCCAGCTCGACGGCCTCAACTCGGGGTCGGGGGCATCCGGGCTACGGATTGAGGCCCCCGACTGCACGATCAAGGGGTTGGTGATCAAGCGCTTCGCCCTCGCCGGCATCCGCATCGTCGACTCCGATGCGGCAGGCAACAGGATCGAGGGCAACTTCCTAGGGATAAACCGCGACGGGATTGCGGACCGAGGTAATGGAAACTTCGGGGTTTTGGCGGAGTCCGATTCCAACACGATCGGTGGCACCGATCCGGCATCGCGCAACGTCATCTCCGGCAACCGTGGAGTGGGCGTAAGTATCTCCGACGCGTCTGATAACAGGGTCGAGGGCAACTACGTAGGCACGACTGCCGATGGGGACGAAGTCCTCCGGAGCGGCGTCGACGGCGTGGCCATCGCTGGCGATTCCAACATGGTCGGTGGGACGACCGTAGGCGCGCGCAACGTCATCTCCGGAAACGCCAACGGCGTCTTTATCACTGGCCCAGATTCCACGGAGAACAGTGTACAGGGCAACTACATCGGCACTTCTGCGGACGGGAGGGGCGATCTGGGCAACGCAGTAAACGGCGTCAAGATATCGAGCGCGGACCTAACCCTGGTCGGGGGGGCGACGAGCGGGGCAGCCAACCGCATCGCCCACAACGGCGAGGACGGGGTTTCCGTCTCAGGCTCAGACACCACAGGCAACTTTATCCTCTCCAACTCCATCTACTCCAACGGCGGTCTTGGCATAGACCTCGCGGCCGGCACCCAGGACGCGAACGGCGTCACCTCCAACGACGCCGACGACCTCGACACCGGCCCTAACAATCTCCAGAACTTCCCCGTAATAAGGACGGCCACAACGAGCACCAGGACCGGCCGCACGATCGTTTCGGGCAGCCTCGACAGCAATCCCTCCCAGCTCTTCGAGGTCCAGTGCTTCTTGACGGACGGAGCGCCTGCTACTAGTCACGGTGAGGGTTCGACCCTTCTGGCCACGGATATCGTCAATACCGACGCCAACGGGACCGGAAGCTTCTCCTGCGTTGGCAAGCAATCGCTTCCAGGGCAGGTACGCAGGCAAACGGTGAGCGCGACCGCGACGAACCTCTTGGACTCGAATGGTGACACCTCCGAATTCTCCAAGAACAAGACCATCACCATATTACGCTGAAGACCCGGACACGCAGATCAAGCAGAGCTGCCCGATCCGAGCCGCAGAACGCAGCTCGCCCCTTGAGCAGGCTCGCGGCGGGGTTAGCTGAGCAGACCAGGCACGGCGCGGTCCACGATCACGTTGATGAGGTAGGGCCCTTCGTGCGCCAGCCCGCGCCGTAGCGTCTCCTCGAGCAACTCGGAATCGCTCACCGTCTCGGCCTCGCAGCCGAAGCCCTCGGCGACGCGCGTGATGTCCAGCTGCGGCAGCTCCAGGCCGGGGATCTCGCTCGTTATCCCCGTCGTGGCCGCGAAGGCCTTGAGGATGGCGTACTGGGAGTTGTTGACAACGACGTACGTGACAGGCACCCGGTTACGCGCCGCGGTCCAGAGCGCCTGGACGGTGTACATGACGGACCCGTCACCGACGACGCTGACCACCGGCCGATCCGGAAACGCGAGCTGAACTCCAACTGCACCCGGCATCCCGAACCCAAGCCCGCCACCCGAGCTTGCGGCGCCATAGTGCGAGTCGGGACGCCCGACGCGAACGTACCTGTGGAGCTCCACCTCGGAGGAGATCGATTCGTTGACTATCACCGCGTCCTCCGGCAGCACGCTCCCGAGCACGTACATGAGGTACGCGACCGGGATTGGAGATTTTGCCTCCGGCGTTTCGGGCCTCGACGGCGCGGGCGGCGGCTGGCGGTCCGCTGTGGGCAACATCTCCACCAGCATCCCGGCGGCCAGGGCGACGTCCCCGGCCACGCTGTCGCCCGTCGCCGCGCGAGCCGCCTCGGTCGGGTCGTCCGTTACCTGCAGCACGCGGGTACCCGCCTCAACGACCGGTCCCTCTGCGTATGGGTAGTACTTGAAGACCGCCGCGCCGAGCACGAGCACGGTGTCGAATCCGGCGAGCTGCTGGTAGAGGGCATCCCGCGACGGAGCCAGGTTTCCCTGGTAGAGGGAGTGGTCCTGCGGGAACGGTGCATGCGCGGTGAGCGGCTCGTTCCAGACCGGAGCCGAGAGCTTCTCCGCGAGCTCTACGAGCTCGTGCCAGGCGCCGTTGCGGGCCGCGCCGTCGCCGGCCACGATCGCCAGACGCTCCGCCGCCCGCACCTCGTTCGCTATTTGCCGTAGAGCCTCGGGGTCGGGCGCGGTCCTGGGGGACACCTGACGAACCTCGAGTGGCGGGGCTTCGACCTCCCAGTCGTCCATCGGTATCGAGACGAAGACGGGCCCCCGCGGCTCCTGCATGGCGGTGTGGTAGGCGCGGGCGATGGCCGCGGGCACGTCTTCTGCGCGGGCGGGCTCGTGGCTCCACTTTACGTAGGGCTTCGCGAGCTCGACGAGCCGCCCGTGCAGCAGCGGTTCCATCGCGAGGTGGCGCCGATCCTGCTGGCCGGCCGTGATGACGAGCGGTGTGCGACCGTGGTAGGCGTTGACCATGGCGCCCATGGCGTTGCCGAGCCCGGGGGCCGTGTGCAGGTTGACGAAGGCCGCGTGCCTTCTGGCCTGGGCGTATCCGTCGGCCATCGCGAGGACGGTGCTCTCTTGCAGGCCTAGGACGTAGGTGAAGTCCTCCGGAAAGTCTTCCAGGAACGGCAGCTCGGTGGAGCCGGGGTTGCCGAAGATCGTCGTCATCCCGCAGGAGCGGAGAACCTCCAGCGTCGCCTCTCGTACCGTAGCCAAGTCGCACCAGCCCCCTTCTAAGATCTCCCGATTCCCTTGCATAGGATAGCGCCATCGCGTGCTCCCGTTACGCGCGAAGCGCCGGTACCGTACGGCTGGTTGCTATCATGGCGTTACTCGAGCAAGGGAAGGTGGAGGCGATGAACTTCGATCCGACCGCCGAGCAGCGGCGCTGGCGCGACCTGGCGCGCGAGTTCGCGCAGGGCGTCATCCGGCCTCGGGCCGAGCAGCTCGACCGCGAGCAGAGGTTTCCGTACGACATAGTCGCCCAGATGGCCGGCCTAGGGTTGATGGGGCTTACGTTGCCGGAGGAGTACGGCGGGTCAGGCGGCGACTTCGTCGCCTACAACCTGGCGCTCGAGGAGATCAGCCGCGCCGACACCTCGGTCGGTATCACGATGGAGGCACACGTCTCCCTCGGCTGCGTCCCCCTCGCCGCCTACGGCACCGCCGAACAGAAGGGGAGGTTCCTCGCGCCGTGCGCCGCCGGGGAACGGTTGTGGGCCTTCGGGCTTACGGAGGAGGAGGCCGGAACCGACGCCGGCGGGACGCGGACGACCGCCGAGCTCGAGGACGGGGCGTGGGTCATCAACGGGTCGAAGAAGTGGATCACCAACTCTGGCACCGACGTAACCGCTGGGGTGACCGTGATCGCGCGCACCGGCACCAGGGAGGGCGGCAAGCCGGAGCTGACCGCTCTGATCGTGCCGCAGGAAACCGCGGGCTTCACCCGCGGGCCCGCTTACGAGAAGCTCGGCTGGCGTGCATCCGACCAGCACCCGCTCTACTTCGAAGATTGCCGTGTGCCCGAGGCCAACCTGCTCGGTGAGCGGGGGGCCGGGTTCAGGCAGTTCCTGAGCACGCTCGACGGCGGGCGGGTCGCGGTCGCGGCGCTCTCGGTCGGCCTCGCGCAGGCGTGCTTCGACGAGGCGCTCTCGCGAGCGAAGGAGCGGAGGCAGTTCGGGCGCGCGATCGGAGAGTTCCAGGCCATCCAGTTCAAGCTAGCCGACATGGCCATGGAGATAGAGCTCGCCCGCAACCTGGTGCTGAAGGCTGCCTGGCTCAAGGACCAGGACCGGCCCTTCTCGCGCGAGGCGAGCATGGCCAAGGTCTTCGCGTCAGAGACGGCCAAGCGTGCGGCGGACCAGGCGGCCCAGATCCACGGCGGCGAGGGGTTCATGGAGGGAAGCGCGGTGGCGCGCTACTGGCGGCAGGTCAAGATCAACGAGATCGGCGAGGGCACGAGCGAGATCAACCGCCAGATCATCGGCCGCTCCCTCCTCGCCGAGAGCGCCGAAGAGGCGAAGGCGAATCTGGTGGCGCAGTAGGCTCCTATGACCTACTACGCCCTCAACCTCTTCGACCTGGCCGAGAACGACCTGTACCGGCAGTACTCGCGTCGCTCGCCCGAGGCGGTGGCCAAGCACGGCGGGCGCGTCGTCGCGCTCGGAAGGCTGGACGAAGCGATGGCGGGTGACGCCGAGCCTCGCAGCGTCATGATCCTGGTGGAGTGGCCCTCCAGGGAGGCGTTCGACGCCTTCCTGGCAGACCCAGAGCTTGCAGACCTGCACCCGCTGCGGGAGGGCGGTACGCGCAACTACCTGTGGTGGTCATACGAGAGCCTGGACGACCTGCGTCCGCTGTTCTCCGGTTGAGCCGTCCGGTTGGGGATCTTTTCGCAATCGAGACTCGAAACGTCGGTCCATCTAGTCCACCGAGCTTGGGTACCCAAGCTCGGCGGTGAGCTATGCCAGGGCCGCGACGCTGTCTTTCGCGGCCCTCCTGGTCGTAAGGTCTCGCGCTGTCCCGGTTATCTTTCAGGTCGGGTGAAAATCGAGGTGGACGGTGATCCTGTTGGGGTCGCCGCTTGCGGTGGGTAAGGACGAGAACATGGATGCGGAAGAGAACCGGCGCGCCGTCGAGCGATTTTGGGAGACCATGCAGACCAACGATTTTCGGGCGGTTGGCGCATTACTGCATGACGAATACGTTCTGGAGTGGCCTCAGACCGGTGAGATTATCCGCGGACGAGAGAACTTCGTCGCGATCAACGAGTACTTCCCGGCGGCGGGCCGGTGGAGCTTCACCTTGCACAGGCTGGTCGCTGACGCGGCCACAGTGGCGACCGAGGTGACCGTCACGGACGGGTCGCGCACCGACCGCGCCGTCACCTTCTCCGAAGTGCGTGACGGTAGGATCACGCGCCAGACCGAGTACTGGCCCGATCCCTACGACCCACCCGAGTGGCGAGCTCCCTGGGTGGAGAGGGGATAACGAACCCCGGACGCGAGCCTGCCAACGAGTAGCGCCCACGAGCGCTGCCGGATAACATCCTCTGCAGGAGAGTGAGCGGGTGGTTGGGAGAAGATGAGCAAGCTGAGAACCCTTGTCGACCCGAAGAGCGATTCGTTCAAGGGTAACGCAGAAGCCTACGAGGAGCTTCTCAGGGAGCTGCGCGAGCGCTCCGCCGAGGCCAGGCGGGGAGGCGGCGAGAAGGCGCAGCGGCGCCACAAGGAGCGCGGCAAGCTGCCGGTTCGTGATCGGATAGGTCTCTTGCTCGATCCCGGCACCGCTTTTCTCGAACTCTCGCCATTGGCGGCCTTCGGGATGTACGACGGGCGGGTACCGGCGGCCGGGATCGTCACCGGCATCGGACGCGTCTCGGGGCGCGAGGTCGTCATCGTCGCCAACGATGCGACCGTCAAGGGCGGCACCTATTACCCAATCACCGTCAAGAAGCACCTGAGAGCACAGGAGGTCGCCGAGCAGAACCACCTGCCGTGCGTCTACCTCGTCGACTCGGGTGGAGCTTTCCTGCCCCTGCAGGACGAGGTCTTCCCGGACCGAGAACACTTCGGGCGCATCTTCTACAACCAGGCGAGGATGAGCGCGAAGGGGATACCCCAGATCGCCGCCGTGATGGGCAGCTGCACCGCGGGCGGCGCCTACGTGCCAGCCATGAGCGACGAGGTCGTGATCGTGAAGGGCACGGGTACCATCTTCCTCGGCGGTCCCCCACTGGTAAAGGCCGCGACGGGGGAGGAGGTGACCGCGGACGAGCTCGGCGGCGCCGACGTCCACACGCGCCTCTCCGGCGTAGCCGACCACTTCGCCGAGAACGACGAGCACGCCCTGGCTGTCGTGCGCTCGATCCTGGAGAACCTGAACACGCAAAAGACGCCGCCCTGGACCGTCGAGGAACCGGAGGAGCCGCTCTACGACGCGAGCGAGCTCTACGGCATCGTGCCGCCGGACTACCGCCAGGGCTACGACGTGCGGGAGGTCATCGCCCGTGTCGTGGATGGGAGCCGTCTGCATGAGTTCAAGCCGCTGTACGGCGAGACCCTGGTGTGCGGGTTCGCCCGGATCATGGGCATGCCCGTCGGCATCCTCGCCAACAACGGCATCCTGTTCTCCGAGAGCGCGCTCAAGGGCACGCATTTTATCGAGCTGTGCTGCTCTCGCGGAATCCCCCTGGTCTTCTTGCAGAACATAACCGGCTTCATGGTCGGCAAGGAGTACGAGGCGGGCGGCATCGCCAAGGACGGCGCGAAGATGGTCATGGCGGTCGCCAATGCAAACGTTCCAAAGTTCACCGTGATCCTGGGCGGATCCTTCGGGGCCGGCAACTACGGCATGTGCGGCCGCGCCTACTCTCCTCGGCTACTGTTCACGTGGCCGAACGCCCGAATCAGCGTCATGGGTGGCCAGCAGGCCGCAAACGTGCTCCTTACCGTGCAGGAGGACAACCTCGAACGCGAAGGGAAAGAGATGAGCGAGGAGGAGCGCGACGAGTTCCGGCGCCCGATCCTCGACAAGTACGAGGAGGAAGGCAACCCGTACCACTCGACGGCCCGGTTGTGGGACGATGGCGTCATAGACCCGGTGGACACGAGAATGGTCCTGGCCCTCGGGCTCTCGGCGGCCGCGAACGCTCCCCTCGAAGAGACGCGCTATGGGATATTCAGGATGTGAACGGCAGTCAGCTGTCAGCTTTCAGCGAAGGAGGGCGAGAATCTGCATGGCAGGCGTCACCCGTTGCAGCGGCAGGGCATGGAAGTCCCCTTGATCCAGGATCCCTCAACCCAAAGGATGATTCCTGATGCCTGAAGACTATAGCCTTCTGGTTCGGACCGACGAGGGGCCCGTCGCGACCGTCTCCCTCGCGCGGCCCGACGCGCGCAACGCCATGAACGCGGCGCTCATCGAGGAGCTGACGCGCTGCTTCGAGGAGCTGGCGGAGGACGACGGCGTGCGGGTTGTCGTGCTGGGCGGAGAGGGCCCTGTTTTCTGTGCCGGGGCGGACATCGGGTACATGCGCGAGACCGCAGGCTACTCGTACGAGGAGAACCTGGAGGATGCCAGGCGGCTCGCGACGATGTTCCGGTCAATCGACGAGCTCCCGAAGCCGGTGGTGGCGAAGGTGCGGGGCGCGGCGATCGGCGGCGGGGCAGGGCTCGTGGCGGCGGCTGACGTGGCCGTGGTCGCCGAGGGCACGCGCTTCGCGTTCTCCGAGGTGCGTCTGGGGATAGCGCCGGCGACCATCGCGCCGTTCGTGGTGCGCAAGATCGGCCTGTCGAGAGCGCGGGCGCTCTTCCTGTCAGGCGAGAGATTCGAGGCTAGTGAGGCGCGGGAGATCGGGCTGGTACACGAGGTCGCGCCGGAAGGTGACCTGGCCCAGGGGACGCAGGACGTGGTCTCGGGGTTGTTGCAGGGGGGGCCCGACGCCCAGGCGGCGATCAAGGGCCTCCTGCGCCAGGTTGAGGCCACAGAGCCGATGGAGGCGCTCGGGCTGATGACAGGCCTTATCGCTGACCTGAGGACGGGGGAGGAGGGACAGGAGGGGCTCGGCGCTTTCCTCGAGAAGCGCGAGCCCCGCTGGAGATCTTCGTGACCTTCGGCAAGCTCCTGATCGCGAACCGTGGGGAGATAGCGGTGCGCGTGATACTGGCCTGCCGCGAGCTGGGCATCAGCCTCGGTCGCCGTCTACTCCGAGGCGGACGAGAACGCGCTGCACCGCCGCCTGGCCGACGAGGCTTACCCCATCGGCCCCGCCCCGGCTCCCGAAAGCTACTTGAACAGCGAGAGGATACTGGAGGCGGTCGAGGCGTCGGGAGCGGAGGCGGTCCACCCTGGGTACGGGTTCCTCTCCGAGAGCGCCCCCTTCGCCCGCGCCGTCGAGGCGGCCGGGGCTGTCTGGGTCGGACCGTCGCCCGAGGCCATGGAAGCGATGGGCTTCAAGGTCAGGGCGAAGCAACTGGCGCAGCAGGCTGGCGTGCCCACCGTCCCAGGCTACGACGGGCAGGACGGGACCGAGGAGAGGCTAGCCGAGGAGGCGGAGCGGATCGGCTATCCGGTCCTGGTAAAGGCGAGCGCAGGCGGCGGCGGACGCGGGATGCGCGCCGTCCAGAGACCGCAGGACTTCGCCGAGGCCGTGAGGGGCGCGAGGCGCGAGGCGGAGGCCGCTTTCGGCGACGGGTCGGTGTTCCTCGAGAAGCTCATCGAGGACCCCAGGCACGTCGAGGTGCAGGTGATCGGGGACGCGGAGGGCAACGTCCTCCACCTGTACGAGCGGGAGTGCTCGATCCAGCGCCGCCACCAGAAGGTCGTCGAGGAGGCACCCTCGCCCGCCCTCGACCCCGACCTGCGCGAGAAGATATGCGCCTCGGCCGTCAGCCTGGCCAGGCAGGCCGGCTACCGCAACGCCGGAACGGTCGAGTTCCTGCTCGACGGCGACGACTTCTACTTTCTGGAGATGAACGCCCGACTGCAGGTCGAGCATCCGGTCACGGAGCTGGTGACGGGCCTGGATCTCGTCCATCTCCAGCTGGCCGTCGCCGCGGGCGAGCCCCTGCCTATCTCCCAGGAGGACGTCACGCTACGCGGAAGCGCCATAGAAGTCCGGATCTACGCCGAGGAGGACGGCATGCCGGCGGGCGGGCGGCTGCTCGCCTTCGACCCGGCGGAGGGCCCCGGCATCCGAAACGACACCGGGGTCGAGGCCGGGGACGAGATCTCGCTCTACTACGACCCCATGATCGCGAAGCTCATAGTCTCGGCCGCGAGCAGGAGCGCCGCGGTGCGGAGGCTGCGCCGCGCGCTGCGGGACTACTCTGTCCTCGGCGTCCCGACCAACCTTCCGTTGCTGCGCCGCATCGCCGGCCACGCGGCCTTCTCCGCCGGTGAGACCACCGTGCGCTTTCTCGAGTCACACGGCCTCACCAGGACCGCGCCGGACCCCGAGGTCCCCCGCAACGCCGTGTTACTCGCTGCGGCGGGAGAGCTCTCGCGCCTGACGCCGGGCGACCCTTTCGCAGCCGGGCCCTGGCGCACCCTCGGGGCTTCTCGGCTTCGCTACACGGCAGGGGAGAGGGAGTACGTGGTCGAGGCAGGTCGCGTGGACGAGAGGAAGCTCGAGCTGAGGCTGGACGGCAGGACCGCCAAGGTAGAGGTTCTCTCCGAACAGGATGGGCGTCTGCAAGCGGTCGTTGACGGTAGCGCGATGATGGCCGGTCTCGGCTTTCGAAGGGCCTGACGTGCTGGTCACGATGGACGGCGAAAGCTACAGGCTCGCCGTGCCGTCACCACCCGACGTCGACGAGGTGGGTCCGGAAGCCGGCTCACCAGGCGCCAGCCTGACGGCTCCGATGCCAGGCACCGTCGTGAAGGTCCTAGTCGGTGAGGGCGACGAGGTCGACGAGGGGCAGCCGCTGCTGGTCCTCGAGGCGATGAAGATGGAGCAGACGGTAGCCGCGCCCCACGCCGGCAGGGTCGCCTCGATCCCATTCGGCGAAGGTGAGCTAGTCCCCGGTGGTGCCGTGCTCGCCGAGATCGAGGAGCCGTGAACCCGCGTCCGTGATCTCCTGGTCGGCGTTTGCGACGCATCCGACGTCGCTGTAAGATTGTATACAATCGGTCGTGTGAGGCTGATGGGGTCAGGGAGAGGAGAAGGCTGCGGGGTTACCACGTGGGGAGAGGCGGGACGGTCCGCAAGGCGTTTACGAGCGTCTGCGGCGTTCGATCATCGAGGGCGAGTATGGTCCCGAGGAGCGTTTGGTGGAGGGACAGCTGGCCGAGCGGATCGGGGTGAGCCGGACGCCGATCCGGCAGGCTCTAACGATGCTCGAGTCGGAGGGGTTGGTGGAGATCGCGCCGAACAAAGGCGCGGTGGTGTGTTCGTTCTCGATCGAGGATGTGTGGGACATCTACGACCTGCGGGCGGTGCTCGAGGGCCACGCTGCAAGGCGCGCGGCCGGGCGGATAGAGGGTGTCAAGCTCTCGCGGCTGCGTGAGCTGGTCGAGGAGATGGAGGGGCTGACTGGCCGGAGGTTCGCGGATCGCGAAGAGGAGGTCAGGCTACTCGTCGCGCTCAACAACGAGTTCCACGGGGCGATCATCGAGGCTAGCCGCAACGGCCGGCTGAGGCGCCTCGTCAAGCGAACCGTCGAGGTGCCGCTCGTCTTCAAGGCGTTCTTCTGGTACGGACCGGGGGAGCGTGCGATCTCCAACCACTACCACCGCCAGATCCTCGGAGCGCTCGAATCCGGCGACGGCGAGCGGGCGGAGATCATCATGCGCGAGCACGTCTACGAGGGCCGCGACTTCGTGATAAAGGCCCTGAAGGAGGAGTTGACTTGAGCGAGATGGGGAACGGGGCTCCGCTGCCTCTGCGTGGGGTCCGGGTTGTGGAGATGGGGAGCCTGCTTGCTGGCCCATTCTGCGGCCAGCTCCTCGCGGACTTCGGGGCTGAGGTTATCAAGGTGGAGCCGCCCGGGAAGGGGGATCCCATGCGCGAGTGGGGGCGCCACCGCAAGGAAGGACGCACCCTCTGGTGGCCGATCATCGCCCGAAACAAGAAGTCCGTCACCCTGAACCTGCGCGAGGAGGAGGGCCAGGAGCTTGCCCGCAGGCTCGCCGCGGAGTCCGACGTGCTCGTCGAGAACTTCCGTCCCGGAACCATGGAACGCTGGGGGCTTGGCTACGACGCCTTGAGCGGGATCAACCCCGGGCTCGTCATGGTGCGCGTCTCGGGATACGGGCAGACGGGGCCGTACAGGGACCAGGCGGGGTTCGGGTCGATCGGCGAAGCGATGGGCGGGATCCGGCACGTGACGGGCTACCCCGACCGTCCGCCGCCGCGCGTCGGGATCAGCCTCGGCGACTCCCTCGCTGCGACGTTCGGGGCCCTGGGCGCGATGACGGCCCTCTTCAACCGCGAGCGGCACGGCGGCGGTGGTCAGGTCGTGGACGTGGGGATCTACGAGGCGGTCCTCGCGCTCATGGAGAGCACGATCCCCGAGTACGCGCTCACCGGCCACGTCAGGGGCCGCACGGGGGCCATACTGCCCTTCGTGGCGCCGTCCAACACCTACCCCACGGGGGACGGCGACTACATCGTGATCGGGGCCAACGCGGACGGCGTCTTCGGCCGGCTCGCGAAGGCGCTCGGCCATCCGGAGTGGGCCGAGAGCGAGCGGTACGCCACCCACCACGCGCGCGGCGAGAACCAGGAGGAGCTGGACGACGAGATCTCCGAATGGACCAGGGCACGGACCGCCGACGAAGTGCTCGAAGCCATGAGGGAGGCCAGCGTTCCTGCCGGGAAGCTGTTCACCGCGGAGGACATGCTCTCGGACGAGCACTACGCGGCGCGCGGCAACGTGGTCGAGGTCGAGGACCCGGAGATAGGGCCTTTCCCGATGCAGAACGTGGTGCCTCGGCTCTCCGAGACCCCCGGTAGCGTGCGCTGGACCGGCCCGAAGCTGGGGCAGCACAACGACGAGGTGTGGGGCACCGTGCTGGGTCTGGGCGCGGACGAGATCGAAGGGCTGCGCGAACGGGGCATCGTGTGACGCGCGTGGAGGTGGTGGACGTCGGTCCGCGCGACGGGCTCCAGAACGAGGACGAGATACTCGCCCCTGAGGTCCGCGCCGAGCTCTGCGACAAGCTGGCGGCCGCTGGCGTCCCTCGTGTCGAGGCCGCGAGCTTCGTCAACCCGAAGCGGGTGCCCCAGATGGCCGGCGCCGAGGAGGTAATGGCCGCCATAGAGCGTAGGCCAGGGACCACCTACGCCGGGTTAGTCCTCAACGAAAAGGGCTACGAGCGGGCGGTGGAGGCCGGGGTGGACGAGGTGCGCTATGCCTTCCCGGTGACCGACACCTTCGCGGGGCGCAACCAGAACACCACGGTCGTCGCCGCGACCGAGCTCGCGGAGAGGCTGGTAGAGCGGGCTCGCCTCGACGGGGTGAGGATCTCCATAACGCTCAGCGCGGCTTTCGGGGATCCCTTCGAAGGAAAGGTAGAGGCGGGGCACGTGCTTGGCATCGCGGGGAAGGTCGCGCGGGCGAACCCGGACGAGATCGTGCTGGCCGACACCATCGGCGTCGGTGTCCCCGGCCAGGCGCGCGAGCTCGTCACCGAGGTGCTCGCCTTCGGGACCACCGTCGGGTGCCACTTCCACGACACCCGCAACACGGGCATCGCCAACGCCGTGGCGGCCGTCGAGTCCGGCGCCACCGTGCTCGACGCGTCGGTCGCCGGGACGGGCGGCTGCCCCTTCGCCCCGCGCGCGACCGGCAACATAGCGACCGAGGACCTCGTGTACCTGCTGCACGGGATGGGATACGAGACCGGCATAGACCTCGATGCGCTCATCGAGGTCGCGGGGTGGATGGAAGAGCAACTTGGCAAGCAGCTGCCCGGACAGGTGTACAGGGCGGGAAATTTCGCGTGAGCGGTCAACGATCGGCTGACGGCCGAGCGACCGAAGGGAGCAAGATGGCACACAACGTGGCTGTTGACGTGGGTGGTACCTTCACGGACGTGCTCGTCTTCGACGAGGAGTCTGGCGAGCTAACTGAAGGGAAGGTCCTGACCACGCCGGAGGACCCGTCCAGGGGCGTGGTCGAGGGGATAGAGGCAGTGTGCGAGAAGGTTGGGATCTCCTTCACCGACCTGCACCTGCTCTTCCACGGCACAACCGTGGTGACGAACATGATCCTCACCAACACCGGATCCCGGGTAGGCCTGTTCACGACAAAGGGCCACGAGCAGGTACTGCTCCTGGCCCGCGCCTGGACCCCGGGCCCACTCTACGGCTGGATGGCCCTCCAGAAGCCCGACCCGCCCGCCGACCCCACGGACACCGTCGGCATCTCGGGCCGGATCGGCCCGGACGGAGCCGTCTTGACCGAACTGGACGAGGACGAGGTGCGCGAGGGGGTGCGGAGGCTCGTGGATCGGGGGGTCGAGTCGATCGCCATCGGATTCCTGAACTCCTACGCCAACCCCGAGCACGAGCGGCTGGCCCGCGACATCGTGCGGGAGGCTTACCCCGACCTTTCGGTCTCCATATCGTCGGACATCGGGCAGGAGTACGGCGAGTACGAGCGGACGCTAACCACCGTCGTCAACACCGCGGTGCAGCCGCGCACGGTCCTCTACATGAGGAATTTTGAGTCCTCGATCGGGGAGAAGCGCTTCGGGGGCGCCCTATCCATCGTACGCTCCGACGGCGGAGCGATGAGCACGGAGGCGGTCGCGGAACGACCGATCCAGATAGCCCTGTCGGGTCCATCGGGCGGCGTCACGGGTTCGGCTTACCTGGCGCGCGAGATCGGGGTCAGGGACATCCTGACCTTCGACATGGGCGGCACCTCCACTGACGTCTCGCTGTGCCTGGACGGGGAGACGCCGGTGCGCCGCGACATCCAGCTCGGCTACTTCCAGTTCAAGTCCCCGGCGGTGGACGTGCACAGCGTGGGCGCAGGCGGCGGCTCCGTCGCCTTCGTCTCCGCGAGCGGGGCCCTGCAGGTCGGTCCGGCGAGCGCAGGGGCTGACCCCGGACCGGCTGCCTACGGCCGCGGGGGTGAGGCCCCGACCGTGACGGACGCGAACGTGGTGCTGCACCGCATCCCGCCGGGCGTCGCCCTCGGCGGCACGCTCGAGCTGGACGAGGACGCTGCCCGCAAGGTGGTCGAGACGTTGGCCGGCCAGCTCGAGATGGGCGTGGAGGAGGCGGCCGAGGCCATCCTCGAGATCGTCAACGAGAACATGCACGCCGCGTTGCGCGTCGTCAGCGTCGAGCGCGGCCACGACCCGAGGGAGTTCGCGCTCGTGGCGTTCGGTGGAGCGGGGCCGATGCACGCGAACGCGCTCGGGCGCCTGATCCGGTCCCGCTCCGTGATAGTTCCGCCGACGCCTGGCGTGATGAGCGCGCTTGGCTTCCTCTCGTCCGACATCCAGAACGAGTTCCCGGAGACGTACCTGCGGATCGCAGAGGAGACCCAGGCCTCCGAGCTAAGGGAGACGATCGAGGGCCTCATCCAGCAGGCGGACGAGTGGCTGGACGGCGAGGGGGTCGAGGAGGACAGGAAGCGCTTCGACCTGTACGCGGACTGCCGCTACTACCTGCAGAATATCCAGATCCCCTGCCGCTTCGAGCTGGACGAGCTAGCGGGGGAGGACAGCACCTTCTTACGCGAGCGCTTCGAGGAGGCCCACAGCCAACGCTACAACTTCGAGCTGCCCGACTCGCCGCTCGAGATCGCCACCGTCCGCGTCGTCGGGCGCGGCACCATAAGGGGCGTGAGCCTGCTGGAAGACGAGGACGAGGACCGCGCGGATGCCTCAGCCGCCGTCTCGCGCAAGGAGAAAGTCTACTTCGGCGGCGGGTGGGTCGAGACCCCGATCTACGACCGCGCCAGGCTGAGGCCGGGCAACGCGGTCGAGGGCCCGGCCATCGTCGCGCAGGACGACACGACGACCGTCATCGAGCCGGGCTTCGTGGGGGCGGTAGACAGCTTCGGGAACATCAGGATCGAGGAGGCCTAGCGAGATGGTTTTGCACGAAGGTACAACCCCGGACTTCGTTCGCGAGCACGACATAGACCACGTCACCCTCGACATCATCGAGAACGCGCTCAAGAACATCCGCTACGAGATGGACCGCGTGCTCGTCACCACGGCTGTCAGCCCGATCATCCGCGAGCAGGCCGACGAGTTCCCGCTGATAGCCGACCGCAAGGGGCGCATGATCGTGGGTCAGTTCGGAAGCCCCGTCGACACCGTCCTCGAGAACTCACCCTACAAGGTCGAGGATCTGAAGGATGGCGACGTCATCGCCCTCAACGACCCGTACATGATGGAGGGGAGCACCTCGCACCTGCCGGACATCCTGATCGTCCGTCCCATCTTCCACGCTGACGAGCACGTAGGCTACGCCCTGCAGTGGGGCAACCTGATGGACGTCGGCGGAAAGACCGCCGGCTCCATCCCGATAGACGCGCGCTCGATCCATGAGGAGGGCATCCGCATGCCCCCCGTGAAGCTCTACGATGGCGGCAAGCTGAACGAAGAGGTCCTGCGCTTTTTCTGCCACAATTCGCGCACCCCGCGCGAGACCCGTGCGGACATCATGGCGATAGCCGCGGGGACGGCCGCGGGTGCGCAGCGGGTCAGAGACATCTGCGAACGTTTCGGCAAGGACACCTACCTGGAGGCGTGCGACGCGCTCCTGGACCGGACCCGCAACAGCATCATCGGCCTGATCCGGCAGCTGATCCCCGAGGGCCAGACCTTCGAGTTCGAGGACTACACCGACGACGACGGGCTCGGCAACGGCCCGATCAAGCTGAAGCTCACGATGTGGCGCGAGGGAGATACCCTGCACCTCGACTGGGCCGGCACCGACAAGCAGGTCCCAGGCCCCGTGAACTTCCTCCTGAACAAGGAGATGTTCCAGATGTTCGCCGGGGTGTTCCTTATCTCCGCCGTGGACCCCACGATCCTGTTCAATGACGGCTACGCCGACGTTATCAAGGTGAACATCCCGGACGGCAGCGTGCTGCGCCCGAAGGCCCCCGCGCCCCTCAGCAACCGCCTCGTGGTCATGGCGCGGCTCTTCGACGTGCTCGGCGCCGTGTACGCGAAGGCAATCGGCTTCAACGTCTCCGGCTCCTACGGCACGAGCCCGAACTTCGTGTACTCGGGCACCAAAGGCGACGGCGAGTCGTTCCAGACCATGGAGATCCTGTACGGCGGCATCCCCGCCATAGCAGGCAAGGACGGCCTCGACGGACACTCCTGGTGGCCCGAGTTCCTCGCGGTGCCCGCCGAGTACATGGAAAAGTACTACCCCATGATCGTGGAGGAGTACTCGGCGCGGCGGGACTCCTGCGGCGCCGGTCTTTTCCGCGGCGGCTGCGGCATAAAGAAGGTCTACCGCTTTCTCGCCGACGGCACCATCACCTACCAGGACGACCGCCACCACACCTACCCCTACGGCGTGGACTCAGGCAAGCCCGGGCACCCCTCGAAGAAGACCCTGATCCGCAAGGACGGCGAGACGGTGGATCTTCCCTCCAAGGTCAGCGACGTGCCGGTGTTCGAGGGCGACCGGCTCGTCTTCGAGACCGCGGGCGCCGGCGGCGTGGGCGACCCGCTCGAGCGCGACCCGCAAGCCGTCGTCAAGGACGTGCGCTGGAACCTCATCAGCCCCGAGGCCGCCGCGAGCGAGTACGGCGTCGTGATCGGCGACGAGGGCTCGGTTGACGAAGCCGCGACCCAGACAAAGCGGGAGGAGATAAGGTCCACCCGCCCGGAGCCACCCGGCTTCGACCACGGCGACCTGCCCCCGCTCGAAGAGCAGCGGCGCGCCATAGCCGAGACGAGGCGCAAGTTCAACGAGTGGCTCTCGACCGAGCTCGGCAATGGGAACAGGGGATAACCGCGTGCACCTTGAGGGCTTCGGCGGACGCGGGGGCTACGGTCTCCGCCCCGCCCTCATCGTGGTCGATATGACCCTCGGCTTCACGGACCCGGAATCGCCCCTGGCCTGCGATCTGGAGGGGCCCGTCGCGAATATTGGCAGTCTCCTCGGGGCTGCCAGGGACGCGGGTATTCCGGTCGCCTTCACCACCATCGCTTACCGCGAGAGCGACAAGCTCACGGCCGCCGCGTTTATAGACAAGGTTCCAGCGCTGCTGGCGCTCGAGGCCGGAAGCAGGTGGGGCGAGATCGACCCAAGGATCTCACCGCGCGAGGCGGAGCCCGTCCTCAACAAGCTCTTCGCCTCGGCGTTCTACGGGACCGGCTTGCCAAGCCTGCTCGCCGCCGCGGGTATAGACACCCTGATCGTCACCGGGGCCTCGACCTCGGGTTGCGTCAGGGCGACGGCCGTGGACGCCCTGCAGTACGGCTACAGGCCGATAGTGCCCCGCGAGGCGGTCGGAGACCGTAACCCGGACGCGCACGACGCCAACCTCTACGACATAGACGCCAAGTACGGCGACGTCGTGCCCACGCAGGAAGTGCTGGAGTATCTCGAAGAGGTCCGCGCCGAGCGCGCCCGCTGATTCGTCCGGGCAAATTATCCTAGAGTCATGGTGCGGTGTGACGAGAACAACGTCGGGCGAGCAGCACGAGGATGGCTCTGTACGGAGACAGGTGCCGGGTCGAATCCACCCGTCTGAAGGGGTGGGATTACGCGAAGCGTGGCGGGTACTTTGTCACGGGCAGCAAGCAGGGGCGCGATTGTATTTTCGGCGAGGTGATCGAGGGGCGCCCGCGGTTGTCGAATATCGGCAAAGTGAGGCAAACGGGGGTCCTGAGACAACCGGTCACATCGCTGGATGCGGCCCATCGTGCCCGACCCACGAATCGCCGGCGCGCCGGCGCGAAAAAGGATCCATCCGGCCCACTTGCGCGAGAATGCGGCCTCTGCTACTAATGGCGGAAATTGGGTGATTGGGTAGAAAAATAGAAGAAAACAACCAAGAACAATCAGGCAAGCAAGTGCTGATGCCTGAGGAGCGGCGTCGGCGCATAGCGCGGCTCGTGCGGGAGTCCGGGAGCGTCACGGTATCGTTCCTGGAGTCGGAGTTCGGGGTCTCGGCCATGACGGCGAGGCGCGATCTCGTGGCCCTGGAAGACGAGGGAAGGGTGCGACGGATCCACGGCGGGGCGGTTCTCCCGGAGTTCGCGGGGCACGAGGACTCGTTCTGGTTTCGCCTGGAGAAGGAGGTGGCGGCCAAGGAGCGGCTTGCGGAGGCGGCGGTCCGCCTTCTGGAGCCGGGGGATTCCGTGTTCGTCGACTGTTCGACCACGACGTACTACCTGGCGCGCAGAATCCTGGGTGACGGGCCTCGGGTCACGTTGCTGACCAACTCCGTGCCGATTTTCGAGCTGTTCATGAAACACGGCGCGCCCAAGACGGACATCATCGGCATGGGCGGGCTCATGAGGAAGCTCACCCTGTCGTTCGTGGGTCCGCACGCCGTTGGCACCATCTCGGCCCACTCCACGGACCGGGCTTTTATCAGCGTCAAGGGGATAAGCCGAGACGGCTACCTCACGGACCCGGACACGCTGGAGGCGGAGGTAAAGCGGGCCATGATCCGCCACTCCGAGGAGCCGGTCCTGCTGGTCGACGGCAGCAAGTTCGAGCGGCGAGGCCTGAGCGTGATCGCGCACGCCTCCGAGCTGGGACGCGCCATGGTGGCCGACGCCTCCGAGGAGCGGCTGGCTTCGCTCGTCCGGGCCGGGGTGGAGGTCACCCGTGTCTAGCGCTCCGTCCAGGGAGGGCGCGAGGATCTGGCTCATCCCCGACGGGTTTATCCCCGAGGCAAGCTCCGGTTCCCAGGAGAGCCACGAGGCCATCTGCGTGCTAAACACCTCGGACGAGGAGGCCAGGCTTACCATCTCCTTCTACTTCGAAGAGCGTGAGCCCATCATGGAAATAGAAGTGATAGTGCCCCCCGAGCGCACCAGGCACCTGAGGACAGACCGGCTAGAAGGTGCCGACGTCCCGCGCGGCGTGCCGTACTCGGTCAGGGTCGAGTCGAGCGTGCCCGTCGTGGTCCAGTGCTCCAGGATGGACACGACGCAGCCCGCGCTATCCCTCATGAGCGCCATGGCGCACCCGGTGGTGCGGTGAGCGAGACGGCGGATCTCATCGCGGTAGATCTCGGGGCCGAGAGCGGCCGCACCTTTCTCGGGAGCTTCGACGGTGATCGCGTCGGCCTCGAGGAGGTCCGGCGCTTCCCTAACCTGCCCGTGCGGATCGGAGGCAGCCTGCACTGGGACGTGCTGCGCATCATGCAGGAGGTAAAGGACGGGCTGGCTGCGGCCGTCGAAGAGGGCGGGAGGCCGGCGAGCATCGGGGTGGACTCGTGGGGCGTGGACTTCGCCCTCCTGGACCGGGACGGAGCGCTCGTCTCGAACCCCCACCACTACAGGGATTCGCGGACCGAGGGGCTGGTCGAGGTGGCGGCGGGGCGCGTCTCCGAAAGCGAGATCTACCGCGTCACCGGCATCCAGTTCATGCAAATAAACACGCTGTATCAGCTGCTGGCGATGGAGGGCTCGCCGCTGCTGGGGGCCGCGGATACGCTCCTCTTGATTCCCGACCTGATCGCTTACTGGCTGACGGGCGGGAGGGCCTGCGAGTACACCAACGCGACCACCACCCAGCTTTACGACCTCGGGACCGCTGGCTGGGCGAGCGACCTGATGGGGGACCTCGGTATCCCCGAGCGGCTCTTCCCGGAGATCGTGGCTCCCGGCGTCCGCCTCGGGTCTTTGCTGCCGGAGGTGCGCGAAGAGACGGGCCTCGGGGAGGTGCCGGTAACTGCGGTGGCGACGCACGACACGGCCTCAGCCGTCGTGGCCGTGCCGGCCGATGGGCCGTTCGCGTACATCTCGAGCGGGACGTGGTCCCTGGTCGGCGTCGAGGCCGAGGAGCCGGTCACCACGCAGGCGGCGCTGCGCCACAACTTTACCAACGAAGGCGGGTTCGGCGGCAGGATCCGCTTGCTCAGGAACGTTATGGGGCTATGGCTGTTGCAGGAATGCAAGAGGACGTGGGCGCGGGGAGGCAAGGATCTCTCCTACGATGAGCTGGTCCGTTTGGCCGAGGCTCAGGCGCCGTTTGGGGCGCTGGTGGATCCCGACCACGTCGGCTTTCTGGCGCCGGGAGACATGCCTTCGCGCCTGCGACGATTCTGCGCGCAAACGGGGCAGGACCTTTCGGAGGAGCCGGGGGCCGTGGCGCGCTGCGTCTTCGAGAGCCTGGCGCTCAAGTATCGGTGGGTGCTGGAGAAGGTCGAGGAGGTGAGCGGGCAGCGCGCCGAGAAGGTGCACGTGGTGGGCGGCGGGGCGCGAAACGCGTTACTGTGCCAGCTCACCGCCGAGGCGACCCGCAGGCCAGTGTTGGCCGGCCCCGTCGAGGCAACGGCGCTTGGGAACGTCATGGTCCAGGCCTACGGACGCGGGTACGTCGGTTCGTTGCAGGATATACGGGCCGTGATCCGGTCCTCCGTCGAGGTCAGGACGCACGTACCCGAGGACGACGCGGGTGAGTGGGAGGAGGCCTACGAGAGGTTCTCCGGGTTGGTGGACACTCGGCTCGAGGATGCGGTGAGCGAATGAGCGGGGGCGGAGAGGAGACCGGTCGCGGTATGGAGCAGCCTTCAGGCGTGGGGCGAGGGACCGACGAGGGCAAGGGGGCGGCGCCCATCTTTCGGCTCTCGGGCGTCACCAAGCGGTTCGGAGGCGTGGTCGCGGTGCAGGACGTGGACTTCGAGCTTTTCCCTGGCGAGGTGCACGCCCTCGTGGGGGAGAACGGGGCTGGCAAGAGCACGCTGATGAAGATCGTGGACGGGCTCTACGAGCCCGACGAGGGTGTTCTCGAGGTGAACGGAGAGACCGCCTCCTTCTCTTCGCCGCGCGACGCCGAGGCCGCGGGTATCGCCATGATCCCGCAGGAGCTCGACCTATTTCCGGAGCTCTCGATCGCGGAGAACCTCTTCGTTGGGCGCAAGAGGCCACGCACGGGCTGGGGCGGCCTCGACTGGGGCGCCATGCAGGAGGAGGCGAGGAGAAGGCTCGACACACTCGACGTCGCGCTCGACGTCACGACCCCCGTCAAGGGTCTCTCGGCGGCCAACGGCCAGATCGTGGCTATCGCCCGCGCGCTGGTGGGCGACGCCAGGGCCGTGGTGATGGACGAGCCGACCTCCGCGCTCACGGAGAGGGAGGCCCGCCAGCTGTTCGGCATCATAGAAGACCTCACCTCGGAAGGGGTTGGCGTCGTCTACATCTCGCACCGCCTCGAGGAGATCTTCGAGATCGCGGATCGCACCACCGTGCTGCGCGACGGACGCCACATCGCCACCGCGCCGGCCTCGGAGCTCGACGCCGAGGAGCTCGTGCGGCTCATGGTCGGCCGGCCGCTCAACGAGCTCTTCACCCGCCACTCCCACGACCCCGGCGACGTGGCGCTCGAGGTGCGGGGCCTGGGACGCTCCGGCGAGTTCGAGGGCGTCGACCTCAGCCTGCGGCGCGGCGAGATCCTCGGCCTCGCGGGGCTCGTCGGGGCGGGCCGCACCGAGCTGGCGCAGGCGATCTTCGGCATAAACCCGCCCGAGAGCGGCGAGATACATATCGACGGGAAGGAGGTCAGGATACGCTCGCCGCAGGCGGCGATGAATAACGGCGTGTTCTACGTGCCGGAGGAGAGACGGTCGCAGGGCCTGATCTTGCCCTTCTCCATCAAGAACAACATCACCCTGAGCATCCTGGACCGCATCTCGCGCTTCGGTTTCGTGCCGCGCTCGGAGAGGCGTACCGCGGAGAGGTTTATGGGAGAGCTATCCATCCGCGGGGCCGAGCTCTCCGATCCGGTCGCCCGGCTCTCCGGGGGCAACCAGCAGAAGGTCGTGGTGGCCAAGTCGCTCGCGCGCGAGCCGTCCGTACTGTTGCTCGACGAGCCGACCCGCGGGGTCGACGTCGGCGCGAAGTCCGAGATCTACCGCCTCATCGACGGCCTGGCGCGGGAGGGAATGGCGATCCTGCTCATCTCCTCCGAGCTGGAGGAGGTCCTCTCGATGTCAGACAGGATCCTGGTGATGCGGGAGGGCCGCGTGTCGGGCGAGTTCGGGCGGGCGCAAGCTACCCAGGAGAACGTCATGACCGCGGCAACCGGCGGTGGCGAGCAGGACGGCGGAGAGGGAGAGGAGGGCCGCGATGAGTGAGGCGCGGGCGCCCACCGAGGGCGGCCGGGGCGGGGGCCAGACGCTGCGGAGGTTCCTGGTTCGCCCCGAAGCGCCGGCCCTGGCGTTCCTGGTCGTCCTGGGGGTGGCCTTCACTCTCGCGAACGACAGGTTCCTCACGGCCTCGAATCTGGAGTCCATAGTGGACTCGGTGGCCGTGCTCGGGATCGTGGCGCTGGCCGTAAACCAGGTGGTGCTGAGTGGCGAGATAGACATCTCTACCGGCTCGATGCTGGGCCTCTGCGCGGTGGCCGCCGGGGCGGTCGCTCTGTCGACCGGGGGGCTGGTTCTGCCTCTGCTCGCGGGGATCGGCGTGGGCGCCCTGGCCGGCACCCTCAACGGCGCGCTTGTCACCCTCGGGCGCATACCCTCGATCATCGTTACGCTCGGGATGCTCTACGCGCTGCGCGGCGTAATCCTGCTCGTTACGGGCGGGACCTGGATCACCGGTGTGCCGGAGAGTACTCGCTTTCTCGGCACGGGCACGGTGCTGGGCCTCAGCGTGCCCGTGATAGTTCTATTCGCCCTGTTCCTCGTCATGGAAGTCGTCAATCGCCACTCGACGTGGGGGCGCAACATCCTCGCCGTCGGCGGCAACAGGCGGGCAGCCCGCTTCGCGGGGCTGCCCACAGACCGCACGCGCTTTCTCGCCTTCGTGCTCGTCGGCGTGTTCGTCGGGATAGCGTCTCTCGTCTACATCGGGAGGGCCGGGTCCGTCCAGACCAACGCCGGGGTCGGGCTCGAGCTGCAGGCCGTCGCCGCGGTGGTCATAGGCGGGACCAGCATCGCGGGCGGGCGGGGTTCGGCCCTGGCAGCGCTCACCGGGGCGGTACTCATCGGCGTCATACTGAACGGCCTGATCCTGCTCGGCGTGCCAGGCATCTGGCAGGACGCCGTGCTCGGCGGCCTGATCCTGCTCGCCGTCGCCACCGACGTGCTGCGACGCAGGCTGGTCGGAGACAAGGCGTGAGCGTCCTGACGGCGACGGTGCGGCGGCTCGGGTTCTCGCGGGAGATCGTCCTGCTCGGCGTCCTGATAGCCCTTGTGGTCGTGATGTCGCTGCTCGACCCGCTGTTCCTGTCCCTGACAACCATGCTCAACACCTCGCGCTTCTTCGTCGAGGTGGGGCTGATGGCGCTCGGGATGACCCTGATCATTATCACCGGCGGCATCGACCTCTCGGTCGGCTCCAACCTCGCCCTGGTCTCGGTGGCCATAGGGTTGACCTTCGCCGCCGGGTTGCCGCTTCCGCTCGCCATCGTGTTCGGGCTCGTGGTTGGGGTGGCCGCCGGCCTGTTCAACGGCCTGTTCATCACCCTGCTGGACCTGCACCCGCTGGTCGTGACGCTCGGAACGCTGGCCCTGTTCCAGGGACTCGCTTACGGCATCTCGAATGCGGAGGCGGTCTCGGACTTTCCCGGCTGGTTCGAGTACTTCGGCCAGGCCTACGTAGGACCCGTGCCGGGCCAGCTCTTCGTCTTCGTCATCGCGGTAGCGGTGGTGTGGGTGATCCTGGCCCGCACCCGGTTCGGCCGCTACGTCTACGCCATCGGCAACAACGAGGAGGCGGCCCGCTTCTCGGGCGTGCCCATCCGCAGGGTCAAGCTGGCGCTGTACTCTGGCATCGGGTTGCTGGTGGGGATGGCCGCCGTCATCTACACGTCGAGGGTCTACACGGCGAGAGGAGACTCCGGGGTTGGCCTGGAGCTCGACGTCATCTCGGCGGTCGTGCTAGGAGGGGCGAGCATCTACGGGGGATCGGGGACGATACTCGGCACCGTGCTCGGGGTCCTGATCATCGCCGTGTTGCGCAACGGCCTGATCCTGGCCGGCGTCCCGAGCACCTGGCAGCTTTTCGTGCTCGGCGTCTTGCTCCTCGCGGCCGTCTTCCTGAACGAGTTCTTCAGAAAGGGGGAGGAGTAGGGCATGCCGGTCGGTGGGCCGGGCAACGAGGTGGGGAAACCAGAGAAAGGAGAGAGCTAGTGTTGCGTTTTGCGCGGGTGGTCATGCTCGCCGCGATGGTCTTCGCGGTCGCCGCTTGCGGGGTGGGCCAGCAGGGCCCGTCCCAGGAAGAGGCTGGCGGCGGAGGGGGGCCGAACAAGATCTGCATGATGCCCAAGCTTGTCGGCATCCCTTACTTCAACGCCTCCGAGCAGGGGGCCGAAGAGGCGGCCGAGGAGCTAGGCATCGAGCTGGTCTACGATGGGCCGACCGAGGCCAAGGCGGCGCTGCAGTCGCAGATGATCGAGCAGTTCATCCAGCAGCAGTGCGACGCCGTCACGGTGGCCGCCAACGATCCCAACGCCCTCGCACCCGCGATGCAGAAGGCCGGGGAGGCCGGAATCGCCACGGGAGCCTGGGACGCCGACGTCGCCCCCGACGCGCGCGACGTCTTCGTCAACCAGGCCACGTTCGAGGCCATAGGCTACGAGCTCGTCGACGTGATGGCCAAGGAGACCGACGGCAAGGGCGAGTTCCTCGTCGTCACCGGCTCGCTCACGGCGCCCAACCAGGTCGCCTGGCTCAAGGCGATGCGCGAGCGCATGAAGGAGAAGTACCCCGAGATGTCCATCGCCTCGGTCGAGCCGGGCGAGGAGGACCTGCAGCTCGGCATCGACATAACCAAGAACTACCTGCGCGCCAACCCCGACACGGCCGGCGTCTTCGGTATAACCTCCGTGGCCCTACCTGGCGCGGCCGAGGCCGTCCAGCAGATCGGCCGCGCTGGAGAGGTCCCCGTGACGGGCCTCTCGACACCGAACGAGATGAAGCCCTACCTGGAGTCCGGCGCCGTCAAGGAGTTCGTCCTGTGGAACCCCGTTGACCTGGGATACCTCGCGGTCTACGTGGCCAACGCCCAGGTGGACGACGAGCTGCCTACCTCGGGCACCTTCGAGGCCGGTCGGCTCGGCAAGGTCGAGCTCATCGCCGAAGACGAGGTCCTGCTCGGCCCGCCGATCGTGTTCTCGAAGGAGAACATAGACGAGTATGACTTCTAGAAAGTCTTCTGTCATCGGCATCTAGGTGTCGGCTCAACCTGGCGCCGGCGCCCTGTGCAGGGGCGTCGGCGCCGGAATAGGCGCCTTGCGACCCCACGATTCGCTGGTCGGGCGGTGGGGATTAGGCGCCGGGTTCACGCTCGGGGGGAGGGCACTTCCAGGACATGACTGAGACAGGCGAAAACCGGTTAGACGGAGGGGGAGGCGCGGTAACCGCCCAGCAGTGGAGGTGGACCGTCCTTGCGGGCATGGCCTCCTATATCGACGCGGGATCCATCGTGGCGATAGGGGTCGGGCTCGCGTTCTGGCAGGAGTATCTCGGTCTGAGCGACACCCTCGTTGGGACGCTCACGGCCATCGGTCCGAACGCGATCGGGGCGGCGGTGGGCGCGTTTATCGGGGGGCGGCTAGGCGACCTTCTCGGGAGAAAACGCATCTACCAGTACGACCTGCTGGTGTACGCCTTGGGCACGCTCCTGATCGCCTTCTCGGTCAACACCCCGATGCTGTTGCTCGGCACCGTCATCGTGGGGATCGCCGTGGGGGCCGACGTGCCGACCTCGCTCGCGCTCGTCGGCGAGTTCTCTCCCGACAGGGCCAGGGGCAAGCTGCTGGGGCTCACCCAGATCGCCTGGAGCCTCGGCCCGATCGTCGTGTTCGTGCTGGCGTTCGCGCTCGCGCCGCTGGGGCTGCTCGGGATACGCATCGTCGTCGGCCACCTTTTCGTGGTCGCGATCGTCACCTGGGCCCTCAGGCGGGGCATGGTGGAGTCGGCCCGATGGGCCGCGGCCTCGGGCGAGCAAGACGTGGAGCGCTCGTCCGACCCGGACGCGCAACCCGACGAGGCACCCGTACCGGGAGATCCGCTCTCCAGGAGCCGCGTGCGCAGCCTGTTCAGCGGTCCCAACCTCGCCGCCCTCGTGTGGACCGCGACTATCTACATCTTCTGGGGACTGGCGGCCGGAACCTACGGCATTTTCCTGCCTTTTATCCTCAGAACGCTCGGGGCGCAGAGCCAGGCGGCTAGCGTCGCCATGTCGTGCCTCGGCTTCGTCCTGACGGCCGCGGCCGTTCTTTTTGTCTTCATGCCGCTCAGCGACCGCAGCCACGCGATGCGGCGCCTGCTGTGGGGCGTCGGGGCCGTCATGCAAGTATCCGCGTTCGCGATCTTACTCGTGTTCCCGTTTACCGTGCCCGTGGCGATCCTGAACATATCCCTGTTCGGTCTTGGTGGCGCACTCGCGGGTGAGCCCTTCTACAAGACGTGGAGCCAGGAGCTCTTCCCGACGCTGCTCAGGGGCACGGCGCAGGGGATCACCTTCGGCACTGCAAGGCTGGTGCTCGGCATCTGGAGCTTCTTCGTGCCCGTGCTGGCCGGGGTGGACATCAGGCCGGTGGCCCTGATGCTGGCGATCTTTCTCGCCATCAGCGGGACGGTCGGCTTCGTGTTCATGCCCAACACCGCCGGCAAGTCGCTCGAGCAGATCGAGGCCGAACGCGGCGTTCTCGACCGGGACGACGCCAGGGCCGCGGCAACCTAGCGACGATTTTGCCGCGCAGACGCCAGCGAACGAAGACCGGGGAGGATGGTGGCCCCGCGGCATGATTCTCGACAAGAACAGGAAGCGAGGTTGGCGGTGAACTCGACAGACCAGCCTGCCGCGAAGGTGGGCGTGTTCGGCGTAGGGCTGGAGGCCTACTGGGCCCAGTTTGCCGGTCTCGAGGAGCGGCTTGAAGGCTACCAGGGACACGTGGAGGAGCAGGTCGGAAGGTGGGCCACGGTTATCTCCGCGGGGCTCGTGGACACCGCGCCGAAGGCTCAGGCTGCTGGCACGCGCTTCGCGGAAGAGCGGGTGGACCTGATCCTCTGCTACGTGGGCACATATGCCACGAGCTCGCAGGTGCTGCCGGCCGTTCTGGAGGCGAACGTGCCGGTCGTCGTGCTCAACCTGCAACCGGTAGCCGCCCTGGACTACGAGAACACGGACACCGGAGAGTGGCTCGCGAACTGCTCGGCGTGCTGCGTCCCAGAGATCTCCAACGCCTTCGAGCGCTCCGCGGTACAGTTCAACGTGGTCTCAGGCGTGCTCTTCGACGACGAGACGGCCTGGGGCCAGATCGAGGAGTGGTGCAGGGCGGCCGACGCCGTCAGGACGCTGCGCGGGAGCCGTTTCGGGTTCCTGGGACAGACCTACCCGGGGATGCTCGACATGTACTCGGATTTCACCATGCACCACGCCCAACTCGGGCTGCACGTGGAGGTCCTGGAGCTGGACGACCTGAAGGACCGGGTCGACGCGGCCGCCGACGAGGCAGTCACCCGGAAGCTCGAGGAGACCAGAGCCACCTTCGAGGTGGACGAGAGCGTGAGCGGGGACGAGCTCGACTGGGCTGCCCGGGTGGCCGTCGGGCTCGACGGCCTAGCCGAGGACTTCGACCTCGATGCGCTGGCCTACTACTACCGCGGGACCAACGACAGCGCCTACGAGCGGCTCGGCGCTGGCCTCATACTCGGCAACTCGCTCCTGACCGCGCGGGGTATACCAGCCTCGGGCGAAGGCGACCTAAAAAACGCGGTCGCCATGAAGGTCCTGGACTCCCTGGGGGCAGGCGGTTCGTTCACGGAGTTCTACGCCATGGACTTCGACGAAGGCTTCATCCTGATGGGCCACGACGGGCCCGGACACGTCGCCATCAGCGACCGCAAGCCGATCCTGCGAGGCCTTGGTCTCTACCACGGGAAGGCGGGGAGCGGGGTCTCGGTCGAGTTCGGCGTCAGGAAGGGCCCGATCACCATCTTCGCCGTCACGCAGACCCGCGACGGGCGCCTGAAGATGCTCGCGGCCGAGGGGGAGTGCGTCCCCGGCCCTACCTTGAAGATCGGGAACACCAACAGCCGCCTCAGGTTCTCGCTCCCGCCGGCCCCGTTCATGAACGCGTGGTGCGAGCAGGGACCAACCCACCACTGCGCCCTCGGCGTTGGGCATAGGGCCGGCATACTCAGGAAGGTCTGCCGCCTCCTGGACCTCGAGTACGTCGAGGTGGGCAAGGCCGTCGACCCGTCGTTAGTCGGCGGCGTCGCCTAGAGAGGGAACTGCGCTATGCCGACCGAACTCGAGAAGAGATTCGACGACCCGCCCCGCCGCTTCTCTCCGGTGCCGATCTGGTGGTGGAGCGGCGATCGCCTGGACCCGGAGAGGCTGCGCTGGCAGCTGGAGAGGTTCGCGCGAGGCGGGATCTACAACCTGGTCGTGATGAACCTGGCCCCGACCGGGCCGATGTACGGCTCAGATCCCGACGACCCGCCTTTCTTCTCGCCTAGGTGGTGGAGAATCTTTCGTGGGGTCTGCGAGGATGCCGGACGGCTCGGCGTCTCTATCTGGTTCTACGACCAGATCGGCTTCTCGGGCGCGAACCTGCAGGCGGAGATTGTAAAGGAGCGCCCCGAGTTCGCGGGACGGTGGTTGCAGCGGGCCACAGAGGAGATGTCCGAGCCGGGAACCCTCGCGTGCCCGGCCGGCGGCGAGGCGATCGCCGCCGCGGCGATCCCCGTGCACGAAGGCGGCGCTCCCGTGGGGGCGCCCGTCCCGCTGCCGGTGCGAGACGGGAAGGCCGAGTGGGACGGGGCCGGCAGACACCGCGTGATGCTCTTCTACTCCGTGGAGCGCGGTTTCGACTACCTGAGCCCTGCCGCTTGCCGTACCTTGATCGACCTGGTTCACGGCGGCTACGAGGCCCACGTCGGGGACCTGTTCGGCACGATCGTGGCGGGCTCTTTTCAGGACGAGCTTCCTTCCATTCCGACGTGGTCACGGGACTTCGAGGAGCACTTCGAGAGGCGCAACGGCTACGACCTGGGATCACGCCTCGCCGCCCTCTGGGACGATTACGGCGACGAAGCCAGGCGGGTGCGGCGCGACTTCCACGCCACGCGGGCCGCCATCAGCGAGGAGACCTTCTTCAAGCCGCTGTTCGACTGGCACGAGGAGCGGGGTCTGATCTGCGGTTTCGACCAGCAGGACCCCGTGCGAGCCGGGTACCCGATCGAGAGCGTCGAAACGTACGCCGACTACCAGCGGACGCACCGTTGGTTCGGGGCCCCTGGCAGCGACCACCACGGCGACGCGAAGATACACTCGTCGCTCGCCCACCTGTACGACCGCCCCCGCACCTGGATCGAAGCGTTCCACAGCTCCGGTTGGGGAGGCACGCTGGAAGAGACCTTCGACTGGCTCCTGCCGTGGCTGCGGGCTGGCGCGAACCTCTACGACCCGCATGCGGTCTACTACAGCACGCGCGGTGGTTGGTGGGAGTGGGCCCCTCCATCCACCGACTGGCGCCAGCCTTACTGGGAGCACTACGAATGCTTCGCGCGAACCGTTGGGCGCCTGTGCTCCGTCCTGACTATGGGCCACCATGTCTGCGATGTCGGGGTGCTTTTCCCCACCACCACCGTGCAGGCAGGTTTGCGCCTGGACGGCACCGAACGCTTCGCGGAGGTCGCTCACGAGACGTACCTCAAGTTGGCAGGCACGATGCCCTGGTACGAGGTCGAGCCGGGTGTCCTCGACCGCGCCAGCAGGGATTTCGACGTGCTGGACGACGCATCCGTCCAGCGTTCGAGCGCGGATGATGGGCTGCTGCGCATAGACGAGGAGCGCTACAGGACCGTCGTGCTGCCGGCTTGCACGATGCTGGAGCACGACACCGCGGCGAAGCTTGTCGACTTCGTAGAACAGGGCGGCCTGCTCGTCGCCGTCGGCGATGTGCCTCGGAGCGTCGTCGGGTCGAACGGGTCGCAGCAAGCCGCCGACGAGTTGGCCTCGCTCTTCGACGGCAAGCGCGCCCATCACCTCGGCGCAGCCGAGGATCTCATTGGCTTCCTGGCCGGCGTCCCGGGTCACGTCGAGGCCCCCGTGCCCACGCTGATGAGGCGGGTAGGCGAGGCCACGGTCCTGTTCCTGCCAGCCGCGTTTCCGCGCGCCACGGATCTCAGGATGCACGGCGAACGAGGCACAGCGCTCGGGTGGCTCGACATCGAATACGACTTCGATCCCGCGACGTACAACGAGCACATGGACATCGAGGTTGCGGGCGTGCGGGGCGCACCGTTTTTGTGGGAGCCGTACAGCGGCCGCAAGCGACCGTTGCGGTTCTTCCCCGGCGAGTCTGGCATGCGGGTAAGGGTACCCTTCGAAGACGGGCCGGGCGTGCTTGTCGTGTGGGGCGGGACGCTCGCCGCGACCGAGGGCGAACACGTTCCGGCCCTGGCCGCCCAGGATAACGAAGACACGGCCGTGCCCGCGGTCGTCCGTTCGGAGACGGCACTCGACGGCGCCTGGACGGTCGAGTTGCAAGCCACCCTCGACAACCGGTGGGGAGATTTTGCCCGTCCGATCGAAGGTGCTTCGCTGCCTGTCGAGCGCTGGGAGTTCCGGCACCAGTCGGAGGGACCGGGCGAAGACGGAGAGGCCTCGGGTTGGTCGCTGCCGGACTTCGACGTTTCGGGATGGCGTACCGTGCGCGCGACTTTCGGTCCGCACGGTCAGCAGACGGGACCCGCGGCGCCCGACGCGCTACCGTCTCCGGCCCTCAACGCGGAAGAGTTGAGGGTGGCACTCGAAGAACGCGACGGCGGGCCTCCTGCCGAGTGGCGTCCGTCGACTTACTCGCTCTCACGCGGGATCCACAAAGACAGGCTGCACGGGGGAACCTTCGGTCCCAAGGGCCACGTTCCGGAGGAGTTCCTGGATTTCGGCCGCGTCGACGGCGGCGAGGCCGTGCAGTTTCGAACCACGATCTCCGTGCCCGCGCCCGTGCGCGTGACCTTCGCGCTCGGGGCACCTGCTCGCAAGCGGGCCTGGATCAACGGCTCGGAGATCGCGAGCCAGGACGACGGCTACCTCGTCATGGTTCCCGTCACGCTCGACGCGGGCTCGAACCTGGTCGAGTTTCGGCTCGAAGCCGAGCAAGAGGTCGAACTGCGCGCGAGCTTCGCGTTTGTCCGGAACCCTGACGAATACATCCGCCCTGAGTTGATCCGGCCCGGCGACGGCGTGAGGAAAGATTCTGTGGTCTCCTACCGGAAGAGGTTCTCCGTCCCGTTTAGTCCGGAGAAGGCGGTCGTGCAGGTGGGCTCCGACGCGCCGTGCCGCGTCCGCGTGAACGGGTTTTGGGTGGGACGGCAGGGCGGTTTCGACCCGTACTTCGAGATGCACCAGGCCAGGATTCAGCCATACGACGTGGCTGACGCGGCGTGCGAGGGAGATAACGAGCTGGAGGTCGAGGTCTCGGATCCGGGCTTGCCGCACGCGGTATCGGTGGACGGGCTTTTCGAGAGAGGCGGGGAACGCGTCTCGGTCGTCTCCGACGAGACCTGGGAGGTAACCAGGGACGGCCGGCCGGTCCCGCTTGCGCTTCGGCGCCACCCGTTCGGGGCCATCTACCCGTGGGGGGATCCGGCGCTGCCCCACCTGTGGCGTCGCCCACACCCGCTGCTTCCCGGTTCGGGCTGGCTCGAGGACGCCGGCGTCGCCGGGGACGTCGTGGTCGACGTGACGCCCGATGTGGGCGCTGGCCGGCGAAGGGTCGAGTGGCTACGCTTCCTGGTGCCTCCGGGTGCGTCGCGCATGCGCCTGGCGGTTCACGGGTCCACCACCGTCTACCTTGACGGGAAGGAGCTAGAGCGCGCGGCCAGCGCGGAAGCCGCGGCCGGGCTGGAGGTCGAGCTCCCCGGAACGGCGGAGCCGGAGCGGCTGTGCGCCCTGCGCGTTGACGCAGAGCCTGGCCACGAGGCCGGGGCGATCCTCGACGGTCCCATCCGGTTCGAGACGGGCGCGGGTTGCATGAGGCTCGGAGACTGGGAGAACCTTGGTCTGACGGGATACAGCGGAGGCGTGCGTTACGGCAGGATGGTCGAGTGGGCGGGAAACGACGGCGACGGGGCCCGATTCCTGCTCGACCTGGGGCGCGTGCGCGGGACGGCGGAGGTCTTCGTCAACGGCGAATCGGCGGGGGTAAGGATCTGGTCCCCCTACGCCTTCGACCTGACGGATCACCTCTCCGAAGGGGAGAACGAGCTGGAGGTCCTGGTCTTCAACACGCTCGGGCCGTACGTGGACGCCGTCAGCCCCACTCGTTCCGTGTTCGACGGCCAGCGGGTCTCCGGTCTGATGGGCCCCGTAAGAATCCTGGAGGTAGGCCGGTGAGAGGAGCTCCGGGTTCCCGGCCGGGTAACAACCGGACGCTCGTCGCGCGGGCGTCTCGCCGTGCAAGCAACCACGAGGCAGGTAGCCATGGCTCGGTACGCGTGGGTCGCGGAGGTCAGGCCCGGGTACGAAGAGGAGTACAAGCGAAGGCACGACGAGATCTGGCCGGAGATGGTGCAGGAGTTAGGGAGGGCTGGTATCCGCAACTACTCGATTTTTCGCCACGGCCTCACGCTGTTCGGCTACCTCGAGACGGACGATCTGGACCATACCCTCGGTTTCCTGCGGGACAGCGAGGTAAACCGGCGCTGGGGAGAATGGATGGCGCCGGTGATGAAGGTGGAGGCGGATCCAAGCACCCAGTTCCCTTACCTGCTTCCCCTGCAATGGCATCTGGACTAGAACGGTCGGCGGAACCAGACGCGGCCGCTGCCAGCGTCGCAGGTTCGCCGGGATGACCGAAGGGAGTAGCATCGCGACCGCAACGATTCGACCCGTCTACCTGAGGTGCGAGTATCGTACGAACCCGCTGGGTATCGGCGAGACGGTGCCGCGGCTGAGCTGGGCACTGGAGGCGAACGGGCGTTCCCGGACGCAGTCGGCCTACCGCGTTCAGGTCGCCGGCAACGAGGAAGATCTCGAGGCCGAGCAGAACCTGTTCTGGGACAGCGGAAAGGTGAGTTCCAGTAGCTCCGTCGGCGTCGAGTACGGGGGCGAGGCGCTGCGGTCGGGCACGCGGTGCGTTTGGAGGGTTCGCGCGTGGGACGGGGATGGCGCCCCGTCGCCCTACGGCGGGCCCGCCTCCTACGAGATGGGTCTGCTCGAGAGATCGGACTGGGAGGGGACCTGGATCTCCGCCGGCGAGGGGCCCAAGGGGGACATGGAGCCCCCGACGGGCGACGAGTTCGACGAGATTGGCCACGGCCTCGCCCCGAGCCCGTACCTGCGAAAGGGATTCGAGCTAGGAGGCGCGGTCCGCAGGGCCAGGTTGTACGCGACGGCCCGCGGCGTGTACGAGCTTACCTTGAACGGCGCCAGGGTCGGGGAGGAGGTGCTCGCCCCCGGCTGGACCGACTACCGCAAGCGCGTCCAGTACCAGACCTACGACGTCGCGGGCTTGCTCCAGCGGGGCGAGAACGCGCTTGGCGCCACCCTGGGCGACGGCTGGTACGCTGGATTTTTCGGGTTCGACCCCAAGCGGAGGGGCGCCCTCTACGGGGCCCGTCCCCAGCTGCTGTTACAGCTCGACGTCGAGTACGTGGACGGCTCGAAGCAAAGCGTCGCAACCGATGGCTCGTGGAGGGCGACCACCGGGCCAATTCGCTTCTCCGACCTTCTGATGGGCGAGTCCTACGACGCGCGCAAGGAGATGCCCGGCTGGGCCGAAGCCGGCTTCGACGACTCGGGTTGGTACGGGGTGGACGTCGAGGAGATCGGCGATACGCGCCTCGTTGCCCAGCCCGACGAGGGCGTCAGGGTGACCGAGGAAGTCGAGGCCAGGGCGGTCACCCAGCCGAAGGGCGGCGCCTACGTCTTCGACCTGGGACAGAACATGGTCGGGTGGGCGCGTCTGAGGGTGAGGGGTGAGGCGGGGACCGCCGTGACCCTGCGTTACGCCGAGGCGCTGAACCCCGACGGCACCATCTACACGGAGAACCTGAGGGCGGCGCGCCAGGCCGACACCTACGTGCTCAAGGGCGGGGGGGAAGAGGTCTACGAG
The DNA here is from genome assembly GCA_963800975.1 of uncultured Rubrobacteraceae bacterium. GTDB lineage: Bacteria > Actinomycetota > Rubrobacteria > Rubrobacterales > Rubrobacteraceae > JALYGY01. The sequence goes on from CAWDDB010000019.1 coordinate 36,130, forward strand.
CCGCGCTTCACTTTCCACGGTTTCCACTACGTCGAGGTAAGCGGCTACCCGGGCGAGCCTCCGCTCGAGACGATCACCGGGCGGGTGGTCCACTCGGCCACGCCTCCCAGCGGGACTTTCGAGTGTTCGAGCCCGCTTGTCAACAAGCTCCAGAGCAACATCGTGTGGGGCCAGCGCGGCAACTTCCTCAGCATCCCGACCGACTGCCCGCAGCGCGACGAGCGTCTGGGATGGACCGGCGACGCGCAGGTGTTCGTCCGCACCGCCTCCTGCAACATGGACGTCGCCGCCTTTTTCGAGAAGTGGATGGTCGACGCGGAGGATGCCCAATCTCCCGCAGGCGCATTCCCTGACGTGGCGCCGCTGCTCGCGAGCTCCGGTCTCATGGACCTGAGCAGGGGCGCCCCGGCCTGGGGCGACGCCGGCGTGATAGTGCCGTGGACCATCCACAAGGTCTACGAGGACACGCGCATCGTCGACCGGCACTACGCGGCCATGAGCCGGTGGATGGATTACCTGCGCGAGGCCAACCCAGATCTGCTGCGCAGGAACAAGCTAGGCAACAACTACGGAGACTGGCTCTCCCCGCATGGGGATAGCACCCCGAAGGACTTGCTCGCGACGGCCTACTGGGCCTACGACGCACGCCTGATGGCCGAGATGGCCGAAGCCACCGGCAGGGGCGAAGACGCGAGTGGGTACCGCGACCTCTTGGAAGGCATCAGGGCCGCCTTCGTCGACGCCTACGTGAGCCCCGACGGCCGCGTACAGGGCGACACGCAGACCGGCTACCTGGTGGCCTTGCACATGGACCTGCTGCCCCCCGAACTGCGCGCGCCCGCGGCCGAACTCCTCGTGAAAGCTATCGAAGAGAGTGACTGGCACCTCACCACCGGCTTCGTGGGGGTAGGCTACCTGTGCCCGGTCCTGACGGACGCCGGGTACGCGGACGTTGCCTACCGCCTGCTCAACAACGAGACCTATCCTTCGTGGGGTTACACGATAAAGAACGGTGCGACCACGATCTGGGAGCGCTGGGACGGCTGGACCGAGGAAAACGGCTTCCAGTCGCCCAACATGAACTCCTTCAACCACTACTCCCTCGGCTCCATAGGCGAGTGGCTCTACCGCCACGTGGCGGGGATAGACGCCGCGTCGCCGGGCTTCGGGCGCATCCTGATCCGGCCTCGCCTCGGGGGCGGCCTCACCCACGCGCGAGCCGAGTACGACTCGGTGCGCGGCAGGATCGAGAGCGGATGGGAGATCTCGGGCTCACAGGTGCGGCTTAGCGTAACCATTCCCCCCAACACGACCGCCACGGTCCACGTCCCGACGGGCGACCCGGCCACGGTCTCCGAGGGAGGCGAGCCTCTGCGGGAAGCCGAAGGCGTCGAGCTGCTGCGCGAGGATGGGGGGGAGGTCGTTCTCTCCCTCGGGTCCGGGAGGTACGAGTTCGTCGGCGAGGCGCCCCGGCAATGATGGGCTACGTCAAGCCCGCCCGCTGTAGGGTTTTCGAAGGAGGTTGAGAATTTGAAGGGCACGAACGAAAGGTCCTACGAAGCACTGGCTGAGGCCCTGGCCGACGATGGGGTAGAAGTGGAGAACGTAGAGGAGCGGCTACGCGCCCAGCGGGTCGAGACGCCGTCGTGGGGCTACGGAAACTCGGGCACCCGCTTCAAGGTATTTCCGCAGGCTGGCGTCCCGCGTGACCCGTTCGAGAAGCTCGCGGACGCCGCGGAGGTACAAAGGCACACGGGGGTTTGTCCGTCCGTGGCGATACATATCCCCTGGGACAGGGTCGACGACTACGGGGAGCTGAAAGATCACGCCGGATCGCTCGGGCTGCGGATAGGAGCCGTCAACCCCAACCTCTTTCAGGAGGAGGAGTACTCGCTCGGGAGCGTGTGTAACCCAGACGAGGGCGTTCGGCGCAAGGCGACCGAGCACCTGATCGATTGCGTAGAGATCGGTCGGGAGCTTGGATCCGAGGTCCTCTCCCTGTGGTTCGCGGACGGCACAAACTACGCCGGCCAGGACTCCTTTATCGAGCGCCGACACCGTATGCAGGAGTGCCTCTCCGAGGCCTACGAAGCGATGCCAGAGGGCATGCGCATGCTCCTGGAGTACAAGCCCTTCGAGCCGGCCTTCTACCACACGGACCTCTCGGACTGGGGCGCGGCCCTCACGATGTGCCGGAGGCTCGGCGACAGGGCAGAGGTGCTGGTTGACCTCGGTCACCACCTGCAGGGCACGAACATCGAGCACATCGTGGCGTTGCTGCTCGACGAGGGGAGGCTCGGGGGGTTCCACTTCAACAACCGCAAGTACGCCGACGACGACCTGATCGTCGGCTCCGTCAACCCGTTCGAGCTTTTCCTGATCTACGTCGAGCTCGTCGAGGCCGAGGAGAACACCCGCATCGACTACATGATCGACCAGGCCCACAACATAGAGCCGAAGATAGAGGCCATGATCCTCTCCGTCACGAACCTGCAGGAGGCCTACGCCAGGGCCCTCCTCGTGGACCGCGAGGCACTGCGAGAAGCGCGCGGCGCGGGCGACGTGCTGGCCGGCCACCGGCTCCTCCTGGATGCCTACGCGACGGACGTGCGTCCCCTGTGCGCAAGGGTTCGAGAGGAGCTGGGCGCGTCGCCGGATCCGATCGCGGCGTTCCGGGGGAGCGGCTACCTCGATCGCGTGGTTCGGGAGCGGGGAGAAGGGGTAGGGGCCGGGTGGGGCTAGCCGGGCAAGGATAGCGTGCTCCACCGCAAGCGAGAGGGCGACCAGAGAGGAATCGGAGCAGATGGAGACGAGAACACCGGGGGCGACCGATAACCTGTGGGACGGGGGCAGGACGGAGGGCCTCTCCGAGCTAGAGACCCTGGCCTACCGCTCCAATTTGCTCGGCAGCGACCGCGCGGTGGCCAACTACGGCGGGGGTAATACCTCGACCAAGGCGCGCGAGCGGGACCACGCCGGCCGCGAGGTTGATGTCCTCTGGGTCAAGGGTTCGGGGAGCGACCTGGCGACCATAGAGGCCGGGCAGTTCACCGGCCTCAAGCTCGGCGAAGTCCTGCCCCTGATGGACAGGGACTCGATGAGCGACGAGGACATGGTTGCCTACCTCGCCGCCTGCCAGCTGAGGCCCGACATGCCGAGGGGCTCCATAGAGACGCTGCTGCACGCATTCGTGCCTTACCCGCACGTGGACCACACCCACCCCGACGCGATCAACATGATCTGCTGCTCGGAAGGCGGCGAGGAGCTGGCGCGGGAGTGCTTCGGCGACGAGGCGGTCTGGGTCCCCTACATCAGGCCCGGCTTTACCCTCTCGAGGCAGGTAGGGGAGGCCGTGCGAGACAACCCGGACGCCCGATTCATCCTGCTCGCCAAGCACGGGCTCGTCACCTGGGGAGAGACGCACGAGCAGAGCTACGGAAGAACCATCGAGGCGATAAACCGGTCGGCGGAGTTCGTCGCGAGCATGGCCGGGGACGCCTTCGGCGGGCGCGCACTCGAGCCGCTCCCGCCCGAGCGCAGGGAAGCCCTGCTCGCCGACGTATTGCCGACGCTGCGCGGCGCACTCTCCTCCGGACCCGGCGAAACGTCGCACAAGATCCTTCGCACGGATCACACCACAGAGGCCGTCCTCGGGTTCGTCTGCGGTCGCGATTCGAAGCAACTCTCGCAGGTGGGAGCGGCGTGTCCGGATCACCTGGTGCGGACGAAGGTGAAGCCCCTCTGGGTCGACTTCGACCCCGAGAGCGAGGGCGCGGAGGAGCTCGGGACGAGGCTCACCGAAGGCGTCGAGCGGTACCGCCGGGAGTACGAAGCCTACTTCGGGCGCCACGAGGAGGCCGACGAGAAGATGTTCGACCCCAACCCGAGGATCGTCTTGATCCAGGGAGTGGGCCTCGTGGCCGCCGCGCAGAACGCCAAGGAGGCGGACCTCTCCAGGGACTTCGCCTACAGGGCCATCGCCGTGATGCGCGGCGCCCACGCCGTTGGAGGCTTCGTCTCGCTAACCGAGGAGGAGTCCTACGCGATAGAGTACTGGCCGCTAGAGCTCTACAAGCTCTCGCTCGCGCCCCCGCCAAAGGAGCTCGCTGGCAAGGTCGCCTTTGTCACGGGAGGCGCCGGCGGCATCGGGAGCGCCGTCGCCAGGTCCCTGGCCGGCGAAGGGGCGTGCGTGGTGGCCTGCGACCTCGACGAAGAGGGGGCGCGCAAGGTCGCCGAGGACCTGCCGCAGCCCGCCATCGCCGCGCGCGCGGACGTGACGGATGAGGAGGAGGTGGCGGGGGCCTACCGCGCCGCAGTTCTGGAGTACGGCGGGGTGGACGTCGTGGTCTCGAACGCCGGCCTCGCCTCAAGTGCGCCCATCGAAGAGACCACCGTTCAGATGTGGGACAAGAACCACGCGGTGCTGGCCAGGGGCTATTTCCTGGTCGCGCGAGAGGCCTTCCGCGTCTTCAAGCAGCAGGGGATCGGCGGGGGCCTGATCTTCGTGGCCTCGAAGAACGCCATGGCCGCGGGCAAGAACGCGGGCGCCTACTCTTCGGCAAAGGCGGCCGAGCTGCACCTGGCGCGGTGCCTGGCCGAGGAGGGAGGATCCCACTCCATACGGGTCAACACGGTTAACCCCGACGCCGTGCTAAGCGGGTCGAGGATCTGGGACTCGGGCTGGCGCGAGGAGCGCGCGCGAGCCTACGGCATAAGGCCGGAGGAGCTGGAAGAGCATTACCGGCAGCGCAACGTGCTCAAGGTGAACGTCCTGCCTGGCCACATCGCCGAGGCCGTGCTCCACTTCGCCAGCGACGACAGATCCTCCAGGAGCACGGGCAACGTCCTCAACGTGGACGGCGGCGTCAAGGACGCGTACCCTCGTTAGACGTAGACTCGAAAGGAGCTGCTCTTGGATCACAAGGACCTGCGGGAAGAAGTGGTGCTTACGTGCCGCCGCATGAGAGACTCTGCCCTCGTGGCCGGGACTGAGGGTAATGTCAGCGTTCGGACCCCCGACGGCAACCTACTCGTGACGCCGAGCGGGCTCGACTACTCCGCGATGGAGCCAGAAGACGTCGTGCTCCTCGACCTCGAAGGCACGGTGCTCGAAGGAGCCTTCGAACCATCGGTCGAATGGCCGATGCACCTGGGTATCTACCACGCGAGGCCGAAGACGGGCGGCGTGGTGCACACCCACGCCCGCTTCTCGACGACCCTCGCGTGCCTGAATTGGGAGATACCGCCGGTCCACTACATGCTCGCCAACCTCTCGGACGAGGCCCGCGTTCCCCTCGCGCCTTACGCCACCTACGGGACCGAGGAGCTGGCCGCGAACGCAGCCGAGGCCCTCGGCGAGGACCACCGGGCCTGCTTGCTGAGCAACCACGGCACGATCGCCGTTGGCGAGTCCCCCAGCGAAGCCCTCTCGCGGACAGAGCTCCTCGAGCAGATGGCCGAGCTCTACTACCGCTCTCGCACCGCCGGGGACCCCGTCATCCTGACCCCGGACCAGATCGCCGAGGTCGCGTCCAAGATCCACGACTACGGCCAGACCAAGCCGACTTCTTCCGATAACGGATGAGTCGGCCCGACGTCATAGTCGTAGGGGCCGGCGTCGTCGGCGCAAGCGCGGCTTTCCACCTGGCCGAGCGAGGGCTGGAGACCCTGGTGCTCGACCGGGAGGGACCAGCCGCCGGCTCGACGGCACGCTCCGGCGCCCTGGTCCGCGCGCACTACCCGACGGCCCTGGAGGCCGACCTGGCCTGGGAGAGCATCGCGAACTACTTCGAGCCCTGGGGCGACCGGGTAGGAGGCGGCTGCGGCTTCACGCGCACCGGCTTCGCGTACCTGGTGGCCGAGGAGAACGTAGAGGCCCTGCGATTCAACGCCGACCTGCAGCGGAGCGTCGGCGTAGAGACTGAGCTCCTCGATCCGGAGGAATTGCGGGAACTCGAACCCGCCCTGCGCACCGAAGGAGTCGCCCTCGCCGCCTTCGAGCCGCGCGGCGGGTACGCCGACCCGACGGCGACGGCCGTCGGATTTCTGCGCGCCGCCCAGGCGCTTGGCGCCCGATTCGAGCGTCGGCGCGCGACGGAGCTACTCGACGGCGGGGATAGGATCCGGGGCGTCCTGACCGACGAGGGCCCGCTCGAGGCCGACGTCGTGGTGCTCGCGGCGGGGGCGTGGTCCGTGCAGCTAGCCGGGAGCATTGGCCTGGACCTGCCGATCCATCCGGCCAGGGTCAGGGTCGCGTTGTTCGAGCGGCCCTACTCGTTGCCTACCCACCTCACCGTGATCGACACGACCGAGGGCTTCTACGCGAGACCCGCAGCCGAGCGGGCCACCCTGGTCGGCAGCCGCGATAGCCTGGAGTGGGTAGACGACCCGGACGCGCCAACCCCCGAGCCCGGAGGAGATTTCGTCGCTGACGCGTCCCGAAGGCTCGCGCTGCGCCTGCCCGCGTTGCAAGACGCCCCGTACATCTCGGGACGCTCGGGGATCCTGGACATGACCCCGGACGGGCGTCCGCTGCTCGGACCAGCCGGGCAGGAAGGCCTGTTCCTCGCAACCGGCTGGAGCGGGACCGGCTTCAAGAAGGCACCAGCCGTGGGGGCCGAGGTGGCGCGCTGGATCTCGGACGGCGAACCCGGCAGGTCCGCCATGTGGGACTATCGCCTGACACGCTTCGAAGAGGGAGACCTCGTCCTCGGAGAGCACGAGTACGCGATAGCCGGGCCCCATTAGTGCGCCTTGCGGGTTTAGGACCCCGCAAGGCGAATTCTTGGGCTATGGGCGCCAGGGTTCGTTGCCCTTGAGGGCCTGATCTCCGAAGTGGCCTATCGCGTAGGCACGTACGGCGCTTCGTCCTAGAAGTAGCGCCGGCCCGCGCCGAGGTACGCCCTGTACGCCTCGTAGGAGGCCTGGACGAAAGGCGCGAGCGTCACCGCGATCATGACCGGAACGAGCAGGAACCCGACCACGACCGCCATGAGCAACCCGGTGATCGTCCACCCGACCGCGATCGCGACGAGCCACGCCGTCTGGTAGAGCACCGACTTGAGCGCGTGGTGGGCCACCGTCGGGCTCTTGTCCCGGTGCACGAACCAGATGACGAGGGCGACGACCGGACCGAGAAAGCCCGTGAAGGCGTTGACGAAGGTGCTCAGGTGGGCTAGAGCAGACCACGTGCGCTCTTCCCTCGTGCTCATCGTCCCGCCAACCGGCCCGTACGGTAGGGACCACGGATCGTGACCCCGCTGCACCCCGTAGTTCGTCGGCTCTCTGTCCACGCTCACGCCTCCTTCCGCCGCCTACATGAGAATACGAAGCCTGCCGGGGAAGGTTTCATCGCTGCCCCAGACTCGTTCGGTTTTTCTTTGCCTGCCGGTGGGGGATAATGATGGAGACTCGGGCCACGCGCGATTCCAAAGAATATATGTGCAGAGAACATATATAATACGTTCATACGGATACCTGTATTAGAGAAAGGGGCACAGGTTGACCGAAGAGTCTCGAGGCATGGAGGACGGCAGCGGCACCACCGCCACGGAGACCGAAAGCCTTTCGGTCAAGGACAATCGCACGGACGAGGCCTACGACTTCGAGGTAAACGACGGGACGGTTCGGGCGATGGACCTGAGGGAGGTCAAGGTCGACGAGGACGACTTTGGCCTGATGACCTACGACCCCGGTTACTCCAACACGGCGAGTTGCAGGAGCGCCGTCACCTACATCGACGGTGAGAACGGCATCCTGCAGCACCGGGGCATCCCGATCGAGCAGTTGTGCGAGCACTCCACCTACCTCGAGGTGGCCTACCTCCTGATCTACGGTCACCTGCCGACGGAGGACGAGTACAACAAGTGGGTCTACGAGATCACGCACCACACCTACGTGCACGAGAACGTGAAGAACTTCATGGACGGCTTTCGCCACGACGCGAACCCGATGGGCATGTTGCTAGCCTCGGTCGGCGCGCTCTCGACCTTCTACCCGGAGGCTGCGAACATAGACGACGAGTACCAGAGGCACGTCTCGGCGGTGCGACTGATCGCCAAGATGCCTACCCTGGCGGCTTTCTCCTACCGCCACAGCCTCGGGCTGCCGTACGTCTACCCCGACAACGACCTCTCCTACACGGGCAACTTCCTCTCGATGCTCTTCAAGATGGCCGAGCCGAGGTACGAGCCTGACCCTCGCCTGGAGCGGGCGCTCGACATCCTCTTCATCCTGCACGCCGACCACGAGCAGAACTGCTCGGCGGCCGCGGTGAGGGTCGTCGGATCCTCGAGGGTCGACCCCTTCTCGGCCATAGCCGCGGGGGTGGCCGGTCTGTACGGGCCGCTGCACGGCGGGGCGAACGTGGCGGTCCTCAGGATGCTGCAGCGCATAGGCTCGACCGACAACATCTTGGACTTCCTCGAGGGCGTCAAGGAGGGCGACGAGCGGCTCATGGGCTTCGGGCACCGGGTCTACAAGAACTACGACCCGCGCGCCCGGATCATCCGGGGCCACGTCGACGAGGTGCTCGAGGCGACCAACAAGGAGAGCCCGCTCCTGGACATAGCAATCGAGCTCGAGAAGCGGGCGCTGGACGACGACTACTTCACGAGCCGCAAACTCTACCCGAACGTGGACTTCTACTCGGGCCTCATCTACGAGGCCCTCAACATACCCACCGAAGCCTTCACCGTGATGTTCGCCATACCGCGCACCTCCGGCTGGGTTGCGCAGTGGGTCGAGATGCTGCACGACCCGGAGCTCAGGATCGCGCGCCCGCGCCAGATCTACACCGGCCCCCGCGACGTCGACTACGTGCCGATGTCCAAGCGGTAGGATCGCCCAGGCTGTAGAGACGCCCCGGCGGGGCGTCTCTACTGTCGCCGGGGCGTCTCTACTCTACGTTGCGCTCCAGCACCGCTTCGTAGAGGCGCCGCTGGCGGGCGAGCATCTCCCGGTAGGTCTCGTGACGCGCGGGGTCCGGGTCGAAACGTCTCCCCGAGGGGCGCCTCTGCATCCTCGATCTCGGGTCCCCCGATACTCTCGAGGGCCAGCAGTGCGGCCCCGCGGCTTGAGGCCTCCCTGACGGCCGAGGTCGTTACCGGTTTGCCGAGGGCGTCGGCCATGATCCCGGTCCACGTCGGCGAGCCGAGCAGGCCGCCGCCGGTCGCGATCACCTCTTTCTCACCGGGCGAGGCTTGCTCGATGATCTCCGCGATAAGCGCGAAGCGAAGCGCAACGGCTTCCATCGCGGCGCGCAGTATCTGCACTGGGGTGTTGCTCATCGAGAGGCCGGCGATGGTCCCGTTGGCCTCGTCGGCCCATCCCGGCCCGCGCTCTCCTGCAAGCAGGGGAAGAAAGGTAAGCCCGTGGGAGTCCGGTTGCATCTCTGAGAGCAAGCCGCTCCGTCTCTTCCTGATCTGGGAGCCGCAGCGTCTCCCGCAGCCAGGCCACGAGGTTCCCGCCGTCGGAGAGCGCGCCGCCCATGACGAACCTCTCCGAGTCCGCCCGGTAGCACCACGGCCCGTCGGGTATCTCCACGGGGTCTGCCTTCCAGAGCACCCGCATCGCGCCGCTCGTGCCCACCATGAGCGCCAGACGATTGTTCTGCGTGCACCCGCATCCGACGTTGGAGCAGGCCCCGTCGCCGACGGCCGGGAACCAGGGAACCTCGCGCAAGGCGGGCCACCGCCTGGCCCACTCATCCCGCAGGCCCGAGAGCGGCTCGTCAGAGATCGCGGAGAGCTGCGAGTGCTCGATGGGCAGAGCCTCCAGGATCTCCGAATCCCAACGGCGCTGATTCTGGTCGAAGAGCCCGGTCGCCGAGGCCATCGAGGTGCCCACACGCGGTCTCGCCGAAGAATCGCTCGTAGAAGTAGTCGGCGGGGGAGACCCAACGCTCGGCTCGCCTCGAAGATCCCGGGTCCGCTCACGGCTCAGCCACAGCAGCTTTGCGGGCCAGTAGCTCGAGTGGAGCACGCACCCCGTGCGGCGGTGGATCGCCGCTTCGTCGAGCCGTTCGCGTAGATCGCGCGCCGCGGACGCGGCGCGCCGGTCGGCCCAGTAGAGAACCGGGCGTGGTCGGGCGGCCGGCGCCAGCCAGGCCCACGACAGAGTGCCAGAAGGTGCTCGCGGCGACCGCGGAGATGTGGGCGTCCCGGTTCTGCTGCAGGACGCCGTCCACGGCTTGGACGACCAGGTCAAGCAGCTCCTCGGCGTCGACGGCGACGCCACCATCCGGGGTGTACGTCAACTCGTAGCCTCGCCTCGCCTCCGTTCCCTCCAGCTGGGTGCCCGTCCCGTCGTACAGCTCGGCTCGCACCGAAGAAGACCCCAGATCGATGGACAGGATACTCGCGACTCCTGCAGTCCCAGCGCTCACGACATCACCCCCGGTTCGTGCCTCTCGAGACCCAGTTTAGCAAGCCGGCGGGCCCCGCCTGGCCTCGGGCGAGGCGTATGTTTAGTCGGGATAGGAGCGAGGGTACGCAAGTCGCAGCCGGTGTGGACGTTACGAGGAGGAGGATCTTGACTAGCGAGGAGCGGCTGCGCGAACTCGAGGACAGGTACGAAAACTACACGGTCTACGACAACCGCGGGGACAAGATCGGGAAGGTCGACGACCTATTCATTGACGAGGCGGATCGCGAGGAGTACATCGGGGTAAAGATGGGCTTCCTGGGACGCAAGTCCACGCTTATCCCCATGGACCTCGTCAGGGTGAATCAGGAGAACAGGACCATCGAGGTCTCCGAAACCAAGAGCCACGTCAAGGGTGCCCCGAGCTTCGACGACGACGAGGACATCACCGCCGAGTACGAGAGACGCATCCGCGACCACTTCGGGCTGCAGAGCAAGGATGCATCGACCTCTCGTGGTTCGTACGCCGGTTCCGCCGAGGCGACCGAGACAGAGCAGGGAGTCGACGAGCGGCACGCGGGTCGATCGGATGCCCACGACGACCCGACCGGTGAGCCGGCTGGCGGGCCAGCCGCGCAGGAAGAAACCGCCAGCCATGACCGCCACGACGAAACCGCCAGCCACGACGAGCCCCAGGAGCACGAGGAGCCCGAAGGGCGCGACGAGCGACAGGCCCCATCCGCCACCGGTTCGGATGAACCCGGGCACGCGGATAGACCTGCGCCGACGGGTGCCGCTAGCAGGTTCGAGCGTGGAGGGTCCACAGACCACGATTCAGAGACTACCAGCGAAGGCCAGCCCGAAGGGAGCGCCGAGTCGTCCGCCGACAGCACATCCGGTGAGATGAGCGGGGCGCCAACGACCCGCCAGACCGAAGAGACGGAGACCTACGAGGAGGGCGGTCGCACGAGGGTGCGCCGGCGCATCGTTCGGGAGGAGATCATCGAGGACGACGCAGATTCGTCCGATTCGTCTGCTTGAGCGTTGCGGCGCGCTTCAATGGTCGACGTATACTCGCCAGGCTATGGCCCCAGCCACCGTCCTTCCGTCAGTTGGGTGCCGGTTGGCCTGCTGATCTCGTAGGTCCACGCGAAGACGGTCCTCGCGCGGGTCTGGGTCGGGACTAGCACCCGGCGGTAGAGGCCGTTCTCGCCCGGGATATAGCCTTCGAGCGCGTCGAAGGCTATAAGCCGCCGTTCCGGATCTTCGAACGTAAAGAGCTCGCCGTGGACCTGATCCCTCACGGGCGGTACGGGCGGCGCCACTTCGTGCTTGCTGGCATCGGCCAGGTAGTCGGTGGTGCCGACGGCCCGGACGTCCTGCCGGTGGACGCGCAGTCCCGGGAACCCGAAGGGCAGCTCGGTAGAGGTGGCCAATGGTCGACGCGGGCTCGACCCGTAAGGCCGTCCGGCAGAAGCGCTCGTTGTTGCTCTGGCCCTGCATCAGCGTGCCGTAGAAGAACATGAGGAGAAGTGGTTTCGCCACCTTGCCGAGGCCTTCCGATCTAGCTCGACTCGGCCTCGAGGATGTGATCGGTCACCGCGCGCAAGTCGGCGCCCACCACGTCGGGGCGCTGCACGAGGGGGTCGAGGACCATGCCGGGGCGCGCCACGAACGCGGCCGCGCAGCCGGCGCGCAGGGCGCCCGCCACGTCCCAGGAGTGGGCGGCGATCAGGCGTACCTCTCCGACCTCGACCTCCAGGCTCTTGGCGGCCATCTGGTAGGGCTCCGGCGCCGGCTTGAGGCGGCCGACGGTGTCGGCGGAGAGGACCTGCTCGAAGTAGCCGCGCAGCCCGGAGTTCTCCATCTGCGCCTCGGCTACCTCCCGCGTCGAGTTCGTCAGCGTGGCCAGGCGTAGCCCCGCGTCGCGCAGGCGATCCAGGCTCTCCGCAACCTCGGGGTGCGGCGGCAGCTCCCGCATGCCGCCCAGGATCCTCTGCCTGTCCTCGTCCGAGAGGCTCGCACCCTCGCGCTCGGCGACCATCTCGAGCGCGGCGGCGCCCACGCTGCCGAAATCCGAGTAGGCTCCGGTCACCGTGGCGACGAGCGCCGACTGCAAGAGCTGCGCGAACCAGCGTCGTCGCGCGTTCTCGTCGCCGAAAGCCCGCTCGAAGTGCGGGTCCAGGGCGCCGAGGTCCAGCAGCGTTTCGTTGACGTCGAAGACGCAGACCCTTGCCATGCTCTATTCCTCTCTACCGTCCAACCAGGGATGAGTAATCCACCATTATGCAGCGGTCCATGACGACGGTCATGCCGTGCCGAGCCGAATATGCCGCGGCCTCCTCGTTTATGACGCCAGACTGCATCCAGAGGACCTTCGCGCCGGACGCCACGGCGTCCCTCGCGACCGGCATGACCTTCTCGCTCCTCCTGAAAACGTCCACGATGTCGACCTGCTCGGGAACCTCCTGGAGCGAGGCATAGGGTTCCTCGCCGAGGACCGGTTCGTGCAGGTTGGGGTTGACGGGGAAGATCCTGAACCCGAAGTCTTGCAGCGCCCGCGCTATGGAGTGGCTCGTCCGGTACGGTCTATCCGAGAGCCCCACCACCGCGATATTGCGGGAGGCCGAGAGCAGATCCCCGATCTCCGCGGCGCCCGGATTCTCGTGCATCGCCCCTCCCGCTTGGCAATCCCTCGAGCAGATGTTACCCGATTCCGATCCCCAACGGCGCGAGCGCGCGTTCCTTCCCCTTTGCCTCGATCATCACGTCGGCCTCGCGGCCGTCGATTGCGCCCAGTAGGGTGAGCCAGTTCCCAACGTCGACGAGGTAGGCGTGGGCGCCAGGCTGCTTGGCAGGATCCTGGCTCGACAGGTGGAGCTTGGGGCGTACGCCCCGCCGCTCCCACGTGGGCAGCGAGACGTCTAGTGCCTCCTCCAGCGTCATGCCGCCCGGGTTCAGGCCGTGGTGAAAGGCGTCCGTGATCGCCGGAACGCCAAGGGTGTAGGCCGTCTGCACGATCTCGGGCACGGCCCAGATTCGCTCGTCGTTCTCCAGGGCGAGGTAGCGCAGCACGGCGGTCTCCGGGCGCAGCCGCTCGACGAAGCGGGCTGCCGTCGCAGGCCTGTCCTCGTACGCCCCGCCCATGTGCAGCACGATTACCGAAGCCGGGCTGCCGATCAGGTCGAACACGCGCGCGGCGTAGCGCAGCTCGTCGAGGCTTCGCTCGACGACCGCGTCCTTGAGGCTGCCGGGCTGGATGAACTGGCCTGGATGCATGCTGAGTCGGATACCGAGGGAGCCGGCGAGGGCGCCGATCCACCGCAGGTCGTCCCCGTGCTCGGCCTCCCAGTCGTAAGGAAAGGATGGATGCGAGGCAAAAGGCACCAGGCCCTGGCCGATCCTGAACAGGGGGACGCCGTGCTCCGCGTTCCACCGCAAGATCGTCTCCAGCCCGAGCAGGTTCTCCCACACCAGGGCGCGAACCTTTTCCGCGTCGCCGAGGCCCGCGAGCCGCAGGGTGCGGTTCGTGGTCGCCGGCAAGGTGAGGTTCTGGGTCGCGTACCCGAGCCGGATCATGGGCCCTTTATACCTGCGGCCTTGCGACCGACTTGTGTTGCCTACCACCCGTGACGAGAGGTCTCTCTGGTAGCATGGGCGCCGTATGCGAGAGGCGCAGGCCAAAATACCGCCGGATCTTGGTCTGCGGGCCGAAGCCGTGCTGCGCCACAACGACATGGGGGACTGGACCAGGGCCGCGCCCAACCTCTACCCGCACCAGTGGAGCTGGGATTCCGGCTTTATTGCCATGGGGCTGGCGCACCTCGATACGGGCCGCGCGGCCAGGGAGTTGACCACCCTGTTCGCCCACCAGTGGAAAAATGGCAAGGTGCCCCACATAGTCTTCAACCCGGAGGCACCGCCAACGAGCTACTTCCCTGGCGCCGAGCACTGGGCGAGCGCCGGAGTTTTCCCCGACGCCCCTCCTGCGCCTCCGTACACCAGCGCCCTGTGCCAGCCGCCGACGCACGCGCTCGGGGCGCTCAGGGTCTGGGAGCTGGCCGCGGGGACGGATAGAGAGGTAGCGCGACGGTTTCTGCGTGAGATGTACCCCAAGCTGCTCGCCTGGCACCGCTACCTGGCGACGGCCAGGGACCCGGAAGGGTCCGGGCTCGTCACCATCTACCACCCCTGGGAGTCCGGCACCGACAACTCCCCGAGGTGGGACTCCCCCCTGGAGGCCGTCCAGGTCGGGGACCTGCCCCCCTACACCCGCTACGACCTCCAGCACGTGGACCACCCGGCCGAGAGGCCAACCGACGCGGAGTACGCCCGCTACCTGTGGCTGGTCGAGCTCATCAAGGTCGCCAGGTGCGACGAGGCGGAGATCTACGAGTCGCACCCGTTCCTGGTGAAGGACGTCTTGTTCTCGGCGATCCTGGTTGCGGCCAACGAGGCCCTGGCGGAGATAGCGCGGGTGGTGGGGGCGCCGGAGGAGGACGTGGCCTTGGTGGAGGGGTGGATCGAGCGTGGGCGAGGTGGGCTGGAGGGGCAGTGGGACGAGGGGCTGGGCTTGAGCCTGGACCGGGACGTGCTCACGGGCTCATCGCTGGGGGTGAGGACCATAGCGGGCTTCGCTCCCCTCGTGGCTGGCGACGTGGACGATAAGCGGCTGCAGGCTCTTCTCCGAACGCTGTACTCTCCGTTCTTCCTGCGCGATCCGGAGCTGAGGCGACCGTTGCCGCCGTCGACGAGCCCTGAGGAGCCCGCCTTCCACCCCCGCAGCTACTGGCGAGGCCCCGTCTGGCCCGTCATCACCTGGCTGCTCTGGCGTTCGCTCGCGGACGCGGGTGAGAACGGACGCGCGGAGGATCTGTGCCAGGCTGCGCTACAAGAGCTCTCGCTCGGCGGGTTCGCCGAGTACTTCGAGCCCTTTACCGGCGAGCCCCTCGGCTCCGACAACCAGTCCTGGACGGCGGCCGTGGTTCTGGACTGGCTCGCGCGCGACGGCGCGTCCTAGGCTCCGGCGTGGATACCAGCAAAGGAAAAGCCCCGGCCGTGCCGGGGCCAAAAGATCCGAACGAAGAGCGTTCTAGCTTATGTCTCCCGCGTCTTCGAGGACGAAGGTGACCGCGAGGTTCACCTGGTAGCCAACGATGTTGCCGCTATCGACAATGACCTTCATGTCCTTGACCCACGCCCCCTCGACGTTTCGCAGCGTCGACGTCGCGCGGCCCACGCCCTCGTTGATCGCATCCTCGAAGCTGTTCGGGTTGGTAGCGCTGATCTCGGTAACTCGAGCAACAGTCATCGGAGCCTCCTTAGCCCTAGTTTGTGCCTCCTGTCCCGAGAGAAATGTGTACCCGGCGGCGTCGAAGCTAAACGCGCAAGCGATCGCGCGAGTGCGGCCGGAATTCGGGACGTTGCGCTCTCTAGAGCTTGCCGGTCAGGATGGGGTCCGTGGTTGGCTGCGGCGATCCGCCTTCGGGCTCGACGGAAACCGCGATGACCTCGCCCTCCCTCGGCGGGTTCTCGACCACGGCGGCGACCGCTTCACCCCCCGGCTGGAAGAGACCGCTGGGCTGCGGCACGTCGCCTTCGATTACCCAGATCTGGTAGGTACTGCCCTCCGGCACCTCGGGCACGTCCTCGCCGACCAGCACCGCCCGGGAGTCCTCGAGAAAGACCAGCTCGACCTCCGCCTGTTGCGCGGCCCCCGTCCCCTCGAGCGCGACAGTCTGGTTCTCCCGAGACGCCTCCTCCAGGTTAGCGACCTCGCCCTGCAGGTTCGAGACCTCGTCCTGCAGCAGCAAATTCCAGGAGAACAGGCCTACCACGAGCAGGGTCGCCGCGCCGAGCGCCACATTTCTTAAGTCGAGCATCTCCCGCAAGCCGGCCAGCCAGGAGCGCGACTCGGGCTCGGGATCCCGCGCCTCGGCCTCCACGATGCTCATGATGTTCTGGCGCAGCTCTGGAGGGGGATCCTGCTCCTCGGGGTAGAGCGCCAGCAAGCCGGCCACCGCGCCAAGCTCGTCGACCTCGGCCTGCCGCTCGGGGTTTGACGCGAGGTACTCCTCGAACTCGCGCCGCTCCTCGGGAGGCAAGGCGCCGAGCGCGTAGGAGTCCCTCAATTCCTCGAAACGCTGTCTGTCCATCCCGTTCACATCGGCACCGCCACGTCGCGCGAGTCGAAGTAGTCCTTGATCTTCTTGAGCCCGAGCCGCATCCGACCCTTCACCGTTCCCAACGGTAGGTCCAGTAGCCCGGCGATCTCCACGTGAGTGTATCCGGAGAAGTAGGCGAGCTCCAGGATCTTCAATTGCTCGGAAGGCAGGGTTCGCAAAGCCTCGCGCACCTGCTCGCGCTGCGAGTTGCGCAACGTCTCTGCGAAGGCCTCGCTAGGCTGGGATCTCGGCGCCGAGGCCTCGACCTTGGCTTGCGTCCTGCGACGACTCGCGAGAGATCGCAGCTGGTCAATCCCCCGGTTGTGGACTATCGAGAGGATCCAGGTCCGCACGCTGCCACGCTCCGCTCGGTAGCTCCCCGTGGAGCGCCACACCTTGAGGAAGGCGTCCTGCACCAGGTCCTCCGCCGCCTGCCGCTCGCCCATCATTCGGTAGGCCAGCGAGAAGGCGGCCTTGCCGTGCCGATCGTAAAGCGTACCAAACGCCTGCGCGTCGCCCATCCCGGAGAGGGAGATCAGGTCCTCGTCCGCCAGGAGCACGTATCGCCGTCCTAGTTTTGTTGCCACACCAAACATTCTATGGCTTCTACGATGCTGACGCTGCGTCCGATCACCATACGCGGCAACAAATTGCAGAAACGTGTGTAGCACGCCTGCATAGTTCTGTGCATTCGCAGGCATCTCCAACAAACCGCCGTTGAACTCGGGTGATCTGCGTCCGCGACGGCCTCGTAAACCAGTCAAGTGCCAAGAAAGCTGAACGGGCTGGGAGGCCCAAACAAGGAGGATTTGTCGATGAACGGAATGGAAAGCCGCGTCGCGATCGGTCTAGATCGGGAGCATTCGCGGCGGAACTTCCTGAAGACCGCGGCGTGGGCTGGTGCCGCGCTGTCGGCGGCGGGAATCGGTGGCTTCGGCGTCGCCGTGCGCGAGGCGCACGCCACGCACGAGGGCTTTGTGCCGCTGGGCGACGCGGGGATCCTCCAGTTCGCGTACCAGTTGGAGCTCCTGGAGGGCAACTTCTACGCGATAGGCGCCGACTCGGGCCTCTTCGTGGACACCTTCCTCGACCAGATCGCGGTCATCAGGGACCACGAGTTCGCCCACGCGGAAGCGATAGCGGCGACGCTGGGAGACCTTGGGGCCGAGGTTCCGGCGGAGCCCGAGTTCACCTTCCCCGACGACGCGACCGCCGATCCGGCCACGTTCCTGGGATACGCGGCGACGTTCGAGCCGGTCGGGATCGGGGCCTACCAGTCGGCGGCCGTGGCGCTCGAGAGCAAGGACATCCTGGCGGCTGCGATCTCCATCCACAACGCCGAGTGCCAGCACCGCTGCGCGATCAGCGTGATGAACCTGTTCGTGCCTCCGAACGACGTCGCCTTTGAGGAAGCCCTGACCCTACAGCAGGTACAGGACGCCGTGGCGCCCTTCGGGATCTAAGGGAGGAATGCCTAACATGCAAAAGCAAACCGTAGACGTGCCGGGCGCGGAGGAGTTCGCGGTACGGCCAAAGAGCCGGAGGGACTTCTTCAAGACCCTGGCCGCGGCCGGTGCGGGTGCGGCTGGTGGGTCGCTGCTCCTGTCGCGCAAAGCGTCCGCCCAGAACTATGGCGGTGGCAGCAGCGCCGGCGACGTGGACATCTTCAACTTCGCCCTGACCCTTGAGTACCTCGAACAGGAGTATTACGGGCTCGCGTTGGATGCCGGTGTCCTCACCGGTGACGCGCTGGCCGTCGTCGAAGCACTGTACGATCACGAATCGCAGCACGTCGACGCGATAATCGCGGCGTTGGAGGACCGAGGAGCCACCCCCGTTGCGAAGCCCGAGTTCGTCTTTCCGCCCGAGGCTCTCGCTAGCCGGGCCGCCATTCTGGAGACAGCCGCCACGCTCGAGCCGGTAGGCGTGGGCGCATACCTGGGCGCGGCCCCGATGATCCAGGAAGGGGAACTTCTGGCCGCGGCCGGCAGCATCGCGGGCGTCGAAGGTGAACACGTCGTGGCCGTGACTAACCTGATCAGTGGCCTACCCGCGGCCGTGGAGGCCTTCCCCGCTGCCCTGACCACGGCAGAGGTCGAGGCCGCGGTCGCCCCCTTTATCGTGGGCGGGATGATGCCGACGGGTGGCCCGGAGTACCGCGACAGGACGAGCTTCGGGCGGGTCTAGAAGCGCCGCGCCTGGACGAAACTGCGTGATCTCCTGCCTACTCAACCGGAGCAGGGCGCTCGCCGCCCTGCTTCTCTGCTTGGCCCTCATGGCTCTGGCCTGCGACGAAGCCTCGACCGCCAGCAAGGTCGAAGAGACGACACCTGCGCCCCGCGCGGCCAGCGACTCGGAGATCAACCGCGCCGCCGGTGGCGGGGACGAAGCCGCCACGCAACCAGATCGAGCAGATCTCGCCCCGCAGGAGGCGGCGAAGAAGGTGGCCGAAGCGACCTTTGTGCACCGGTCGACCGATAAGAATAGCCGCGGCGACTACACCTACCTAAGCGCCCAGAGCATCGACGGCAACCCCAACGCCGCCGTTTTCGCCGAGCCGGTCGCCGACGCGGGCAGCGACTACGAGCACAACATCGGCGTCTGGTACGAGCCCCGAGCCCAGAAGTGGGCGATCTTCAACCAGGATCTGGCCGCTGTGCCCGCGGGCTCCGCTTTCGAGGTGGTGGTGCCGCCCAAGAAAGAGAGGTTTGTCCACCACTCGTCGAAGGGAAACACCAAAGATGAGGGCGCCTTCCTCGACCATCCTCTCGTCAACGGCAAGCCGGAGGCGAGGGTCTCCGTCACCCAGAACTGGAACCCCGGCGGGGGCACCGGCACCTACAACAACCACCCGGTTGGCGTCCGCTACTACCCCGACCGTGGCAGGTGGGAGGTCTTCAACGAAGATGGGTCCGCCATGCCGCGAGCTGCGGCCTTCAACGTGACCGTGTCCGAAGCCGCGCCGACCGCGAGCGACGGCGTGGTCGATGTAGATACCGGCGAGGCCCCGGGGTACAGGGACTTCTTCTCGGAGGGGAACCCGCAGACGCCGGCCGCTCTGGTCTCCTCCGATTCGTCCTCCGGCGCGATCCCGGTGGTAAGGCCCTTCAACTTCGGCCGAGATCCTCGCGGTCCCGAAGACAGGAAACTAGCTCTGACCATCCCCGAACTCGACCTCGATGATGTGCCCGTGTTTGACACCCTCTCGGAAGGCAAGCTGAGGGACGGGACGGTTCACATCCCCGCCACGGGCTACCCGTGGCAGAAGGGCGCCAACGTGTACATCGCCGGACACCGCGTCGGCTACGAAGGCACGGAATCCGCATATGTCTTCTTCCACCTGGACTGGTTGGGGAAGGGGGACGAGATCCTCCTGGAGGACGCGACCGGCACAGAGTACCGTTACCGCGTGACGAAACGGAAGGTCGTCGGGCCGAAAAACGTCGAGGTGATGAACGCCGTCGAGGGCAAGTCCCTCATAACGCTCCAGACCTGCACCTTGCCAGACTACGACGAGCGGCTTATCGTCCAGGGAGAGTTGGTCGAGAAGCGAAGCTGAGCCGGCCGCGGTCGTGCTAAGATCTGCGCGGCCGGACAAGAATAGCGTGCCGGCTCCACCCGACCGGACAGAGGAAGAGTTTTGCGGCTGAGTGTCCTCGCGAGCGGTAGCTCGGGCAACGCTACGTACATAGAGTCGGAGGCGGGAGGTCTGCTCGTCGACGCTGGCCTCACTTGCCGGCGGATCGGTCTCCTTCTCGCCCGCATCGGCCGAAGCCTGGAAGACGTGCGCGCCGTGCTCGTGACCCACGGACACGCCGACCACACGTCCGGCGTGCGCTCCATCGCGCGTGAATGCGGCGCGGAGGTATTCGCCGCTCCGGGCGCCGGGGAGCGCGTGGGCGCGATCGTCGTCGGCGCGGGAGAAACGTTCGAGGTCGGCGGCCTCGCCGCGACCTTTTTCGAGGTTCCCCACGACTCCGCGACCTACGGCCTGCGGCTCTCGGATGGAGAGCACGCGGTCGCGATCGCCACCGACCTGGGCGAAGCGGGACCGGATGTCCTCGAACACATGCGCGGTGCTCAGGCGGTGGTGCTCGAGGCGAACCACGACCCCGAATGGCTGAGACGCGGACCATACTCGGCCAGGCTAAAGCGCAGGATCGGCTCTACGAATGGCCACCTCTCGAACCGTCAGGCGGCAGAGGCTGCGCTCGCGCTCGCGCCGCACGGGCTCGGGGATCTCATCCTCGCCCACCTCTCCGAGACCAACAATTCACCCGCGAGAGCCTGCGGAACCGTCCACAAGTCGCTCAGGGAGGCCGGACACGGCAGCGTACGAGTCAGGGCAGCCCTCGCGGGCCACCCGACCCCGTGGGTCGAGGCTGGGACGCCGCTCGTGAGCACCGAGAATCTTTACCGTTACTCGGGCGAGGGCGAGTCCCGCCAGCTGTTCGAGATCGAGTGATCCGGCGCACCACGGTAGTAGCTGTAGGGAGGCTGAAGGGCTGGGCCGCGGACGGCTGCGACGACTACATCCGCCGCCTCCGGCGCTACTTCTCTCTAGACGTCGCGGAAGTTCCCGAGGAGGACATGAACCGCAGCCCTCAGGCGGAGGTCCTAACGCGCGAGGGCGAGCGGCTGCTCAAGCGCATCCCCGCGAACGCTTACGTTGTGGCCCTGGACCGCGAGTCTGGCAAGCAGGTCTCCTCGGTCGAGCTCGCGCGAAGGCTGAACTCCCTCGGCGTCTCCGGCCGCAGCCACGTTGCTTTCGTGCTCGGTGGACCTCTCGGACTCTCCCGGGAGGTGCTGGATGATGCCGACGAGCGCATCTCCCTCGGGAACGTTACCCTCCCGCACGCGCTCGCGCGGATCGTCCTTCTGGAGCAACTCTACCGGGCGGTCAAGATTGAACGCGGCGAGAAATATCACTGGTGATGTGGCACGCTGCGCCCGGCTGCGCCGGGCTTCGCTTGTCAGCTTTCGCCTTGGTTCAGGCAGAAGCCCTTTACTGAAAGCGAGGCTGGCGAAGCCTAAAGCGGGCGCGATGCGTGCTGACAAGCGGAAGCGGGCGCCAGCACGCTGCAGCGTGCTGACAAGCTGCCGAAGGCAGCGTGCTACCATTCACATATATGCGAATGCAGATAGACAGATTCGGGGTGGGCAGGTGAGCTTCGAGGAGCGCCTGGCTGGGTCCGTACTCGAGACGGTGCGCGATACCTACGGCGTCGAGCTCGACGCCGTGCACGTCGAGCGGCCAAACGACCCGACCCACGGCGACTTCGCGACCAACGTCGCCCTCGCCAACGCCCGCGTCTTCAAGCGGAACCCCAGGGATGTCGCACAGACGCTCGTGTCGGCGCTGGACGTGCCGTTCGTGCGCGAGGCGGACGTCGCGGGGCCCGGATTCGTGAACTTCAGGCTTACGTCCGAGGCCATCTGGGGAGCGGTCGGGGAAGTGCTTCGAGAGGGCGAGGGGTACGGTCGGGTGGAGCCCTCAGGCGAGCCGATACAGCTGGAGTTCGTCAGCGCCAACCCCACCGGACCGATGACGGTAGCGCACGGTCGCCACGCGGCCTACGGGGACTCGCTGGCAAGGCTCCTGCGGGCCGCCGGAAGAGTCGTATCGCGCGAGTACTACTTCAACGACGGGGGGAACCAGATCCGGCTCCTCGGCGAGTCGGTCGCCGCGCGTTACGCAGAGATCCACGACAGGGAGTGGCCCGTCTCCGACCCCGAGGCGCTGTACCGTGGCGAGTACGTCCATGAGATCGCGCGCGACCTAGCGGAGGGTTACGGCGGGCGCTACCTGGACATGACCCCGGACAAGGCGCTGCCGGAGATCGACGCCTTCGCGACCGCCTGGTGCATGGCGGACATCAAGCGCACGCTCGAACGCGCGCGGGTCGAGTTCGATCGCTACTACAACGAGAAGAGCCTCTACGACTCCGGCGCCGTCGAGGAGGTGCTGGAGGACCTGAGGGAGCGGGGTCAGATCTACGAGAGCGAAGGCGCCGTCTGGCTCGCGTCGTCGAAGTTCGGGGATGACAAGGACCGGGTGCTCGTCAAGGGGGACGGGACCTACACCTACATGGCCCCGGACCTCGCCTACCACCGCGGCAAGTGGGAGCGCGGCTTCAGGACCGCCGTCGACGTGCTCGGCGCGGACCATGCCGGATACCCGCCGCGCATCCGGGCCGGGCTCGTGGCGCTTGGCCTGCCGAGGGAGTTCCTCGAGGTGGAGTTGATCCGGCTCGTGAAGCTGATCCGGGCCGGGGAGCAGGTCAAGGTCAGCAAGCGGGCCGGGACCTTCGTGGCCTTCGACGAGCTTTTGGACGAGGTCGGCGTCGACGTGGCGCGCTACTTCTACGTGCGCTCCTCGCACAAGACGGAGATGAACTTCGACCTGGACCTCGCGATCCGCCAGTCGGACGAGAACCCCGTCTTCTACGTGCAGTACGCCCACGCCCGTATCGCCAGTATCTTCGAGCGGGCCGGGACGAGCGACGACGTAGCCTGGGAGATCCCGGTCGGCGACGTGGCCCCGGAGGAGCGCTTGCTCGCCCTGGAGCTCTCCGACTTCCCGCGCGTGGTGCGCAACGCCGCGGACAGGCGCGAGGTGCACCTGCTTCCGACCTACCTCGAGACGCTCGCGACGCGCTTCCACCAGTTCTACACCGTGCACCGCGTGCTCGTCGACGACGATGAGGTGCGAGCCAGGCGGCTCGCATTGTGCGGCGCGACCAAGAGGGTGCTCGCCACGGGGCTGGGGCTCCTGGGCGTGAGCGCACCTGAGAGTATGTGAGGACTGGCGCCCGGCATGCCGGGCGCGGACCAACCGGTGGGCGCCTCCGCGCGTCGTAGGGTGGGCCAAGGGACGGAGAGCCATGGGCGACCGAACGCTGACGCGGCGCGAGCTCGTACGTCGAGTTTCGCTCGGGCTGTGCGCTCTCGGTCTCCCGACGGCAGCCTGTAGCGGGGACGACTCCAGGCCGCGGCGAGAGGATGCCTCCGCGTCCGAGGCAGCAGAGGGATCTGTCTCCCAAACCGAGGTCATGCGGGATTCGCGGGCCGCGCACACGGCGACGGCGCTCTCCGACGGAGGGGTGCTCGTGGCTGGCGGGTTTGCGGCAGGAGAGGAGATCCCGTTGCGCGGCACCGAGCTCTATGACAGCGGAGCGGGCGGCTTCGTCCGCGCAGGAGACATGACAACCCCACGTCAGAGCCACGCCGCCGCACCTCTCACCGACGGTCGGGTGCTGATTGCCGGCGGGTACGGCGCAGACGGCGTGCTCCGCTCAGCTGAGGTGTACGACCCTTCGAGCAAGAGGTTGGTAGCGACCGGCAACATGGGCTCGCCTCGGGCCGGACACGAGGCCGTGGCGCTGCGCGACGGCCGGGTGCTGATCGTTGGCGGCGTTGGTCCGGGTTTCGAGTTCCTCGCGACCGCCGAGCTCTACGATCCCGCGGCCGGGCGGTTCTCGTCCACGGGTTCTATGTCAATGGTCCGCGAATCCCACACCGTCACGCTGCTCGACGATGGACGGTTGCTGGTGACGGGCGGGCACGCGGGTGCCGGTGAGGATCTCGAGCTGTACGCATCGGCGGAGCTCTACGAGCCAGGACTCGGTCGCTTCGTCCCGACGGCCGGCATGACCATGCGACGCCACAAGCACGACGCTGTAAGGCTGGCCGACGGGCGGGTGCTGGTAATGGGCGGAGCGGACGCGGAGGAAGATCCCACGCCGTTCGCTGACGCCGAGATCTACGACCCCACGCGTGCCAGCTTCCGTGGCACGGACGAGATGGGCCTTGCCAGGTACAAGTTTCGCGGAACCTCGGTACTCCTCGAAGACGGGAGGGTCGTCGTGGCGGGGGGTGCGTCCTCGCCCGAGGTGTTCGAGCCGGCGACCGGCCGCTTCTCCGGGCTGACCGGGGACTACGGCAGGGCGCCGCTGTTCGCCGCCGCTGCCCGTCTTGCCGGCGGCACGGTGCTCGTGTGCGGCGGGTACTCCCGGACCGACCTCCCTACCGGCTCAGCCTGGCTCGTGCGCCCTTGAGGTCGAAGCCTGCCTCGGGTGTTGTCTGGTAGAGGGGCCGCTGTTCGACGCCCATACCTGTCGGCGCTGGGGGTCTCCGGAGACAGCCGCGCGGCTACAACATCAGCGTTGTAGGTGTGCT
The DNA here is from genome assembly GCA_963800975.1 of uncultured Rubrobacteraceae bacterium. GTDB lineage: Bacteria > Actinomycetota > Rubrobacteria > Rubrobacterales > Rubrobacteraceae > JALYGY01. The sequence continues at coordinate 60,834 of CAWDDB010000019.1, forward strand.
CCCGAGGCCCTGCTGCGCTACGCGCCGGGTGCTCTCGCCCTGGACCCCATCAGGGTCGAGGCGCGGGCACGATGTGACTGGCTACGCGATAGTTTCTGGCACGCTTTCAAATGTCTCCGGTTGGTCCACCGCGATCTTCTCGGTCTTGCCTCCGCCGAAGTCCAGCCGCGTTAGATCCACCTGTCGCACGCGCAGGTTCTCGTAGGTGCGGAAGTACATCTTGCGGTTGGTCAGGTCGCGCACGGTCGCCCACTGGGTTGATTCGTAGGTCGTGCCTCCTCTCTCCGCGACGACCCCGCGGAAGATGTCGAAGGTGTTCACGATGTGCCAGGCCGTATTTACCGCGGCCGGGGCATCGGACGGTTGCTCGGCGGCCTGCGAAAAGGCGACGGCCCTGACGAAGCGCGAAGGCGGGGTGTAATCGCCCGGCAGCCCGAGAAGTCCCGTTCCCTGGCCGGTGCCGGCGACCTCGATGCCCGAGAGATCCACCTTCGGCACGTTCAGCACCGAGAGGTTGACGAAGTTGCGCAGGTTGTTGATGTGCCAATCGAAAGGCGGGGCGTTCGTCAGAACACCTAGCGGGTTGTCGTGGACCTCTACCCTTCCCGCGACGAACTCCACGACCAGGCAACGGCCGCCCGGATCATGGAAGGCGAAGTGTACCGGGGCGAGGACGTTGCCAAGCTCCGGGGTACCTGCTCCCCAAACGTTGACCCCCGGCAGCGCGGCCTCGAGCTCCGCGACGGTCGCGAAGTTGCCTAGCGACCAGTTGGCGAATTCAGTCGGCGCGAGTGCCTTCTCCGCTTCTGCTTCGTCCACGTCCGGGTAGGAGGTATGCCCGGGAAGCCAGAGCTCGGACATCGCCAGCCCCGCCTCGTTCAGCCCGTCTGCGACCAGCTCGCCGCCGAAGGCGTTCATGCCGACGAAGCCGTACCTCGAACGCCAGCGAAGACCCGGTCGGCCACCCGGACCAGTTCCGACGTTGTCCCTCGCGCGCGGGACGACGATGACGTCGGACTTCAGGTCCAGGGCGAACTCCATCGTGCGGCCCACCACCACGGTTCCGTCCTTTGCCTCCAACGAAAACGACGTACACACAGCGTCACCCCTTTCGCCGCATCTCGCGCACCGGTAACTCGCGCAAACTCCTCCGTTCGTGAGTAGGGTACAGCGAAGCACCCTGCCCCGCGACGCCGCCCTGCCCTCAGGTCGGCCGGGATGCCGGGGGCGAAAAGCCCTCTGCTATACTGATCGCGGCTGGTTCTTATCGAAAGCACCGGGGAGGACATGAGCGCGCGCGACCGGTTGACGATCTGCCAGATCTCGGACATCCACTGCGGAAGTCCTTACTTTATCCCCGATCTTCTGGAGCGTTCCATCCTCGAGATAAACGACCTGGATCCCGCGGCCGTCGTGGTCTCGGGTGACCTGACCAACGCGGGGTACCGCCAGGAGTTCGAGACCTCGGCCGAGTACGTGCGGCGTTTCGACTGCGAGAACGTCATGGTCATCCCAGGCAACCACGACTCGCGCAACGTCGGCTACGTCCACTTCGAGCGGCTGTTCGGGGAGCGCTACTCGTGCATAGACTTCGCGGACGCCGTCATGGTCGGGGTGGATTCCTCTGAGCCCGATCTGAACGACGGGCGGGTGGGTCGCGAGCACTACGAGTTTATCCGGGAGTCGTTCTCGGGGGCAGAGGACAGGCTCAAGATCTTCGTCATTCACCACCACCTGATCCCGATCCCAGGCACCGGCCGCGAGCGCAACATCATATTCGACGCCGGCGACGTGCTGGAGCTCTTGGACGAGGTCGGGGCCGACCTCGTCCTCTCGGGGCACAAGCACGTGCCTTACTCCTGGAAGCTCGAGAACATGTTCATCGTGAACGCGGGCACGGCCTCCACGACGCGCCTGCGCGGCAACACGCGTCCCTGCTACAACATAATCGAGATAGAGGACGGGCACGTCAGGGTGTTCCGCAAGTACCCCTTCAAGCAGCGGGAGCTCACCATAGACTTCGACTCGGAGACCCGTGAGTACTCGCGCTTCGAGGACAGGATCGACGCGGAGGTAGGTCTGGACTCCGAGGTCCCATTGCGCGGAGAGTAAGTCCTGCGGGCTCTCTTCCTGATAGACGGCGAGCACTACCCGCCCGTCGTTATCGACGCGATGGACACCGTGAAGGAGACCCTCGGCGCCGAAGGTGTCGCGGCGGCGTTCCTCGGCGGCACAGAGAAACTCAAGGAGGGCACCGACTACGGGTTGCCGCTGGTTAAGGGCGTGGATCCGGTGTCGGCGGTGGGCGAGGCCCTTTCCGGATACGAGGTTGACGTGGTCGTGGACCTCTCCGACGAGCCGGTGGTCGGTTACCGCGAGCGGATGCGGATAGCCTCGCTCGCGCTCGCTGCCGGCGCGCGCTACCTTGGAAGCGATTTCGAGCTAAGGCCGCCGCAGCTAAGCAAGGTGTCGACCAAGCCCGCTCTCGCCGTGGTGGGGACCGGCAAGCGGGTCGGCAAGACGGCGATCTCGGGGTATCTGGCGCGGCTGCTGTCGCGGGAGGGGTTCGACCCCGGCGTGGTCTCGATGGGGCGTGGGGGACCGCCGCACCCCGAGGTGATCGAAGGCCACAAGCTGGAGCTTGGGAGCGAGTACCTGCTAGAGGCGCTCGAGCGGGGGTCGCACGCGGCGAGCGACTACTACGAGACGGCGGCCCTGAGCAGGGTGACGACGGTCGGTTGCAGGCGCTGCGGCGGCGGGTTGGCCGGCGAGCCGTTCGTCTCGAACGTGCTCGAGGGGGCCGAGATAGCGAACACGCTCCAGACCGGCGTGACGGTTTTCGACGGCTCGGGGGCGGCGATACCCCCGGTCGAGGTCGATCGGCGGGTGCTGGTAGCGGGCGCGCATCAGGACCCCGAATACGTGGTCGGCTTTCTCGGCGCGTACAGGCTCCTGATCTCGGACCTGCTCCTCCTCACTATGAGCGAGGAGCCGATGGCCACGGAGCAGAAGGTGCGGGAGATCTTGGACGGGGCGCGGGAGGTGAACCCGGACCTGGCCGTGATCCCCGTGGTCTTCCGCCCCCGTCCGGTGGCGGAGATCGCGGGCCTGCGCGTGGCCTACGTCTCGACCGCGCCGGGGGCGGTGCTGGAAAAGCTTGCCGAGTACCTGCAGGAGCGCTACGGGTGCGAGGTAGTCGCCACGTCGGGCAACCTCTCTGACAGGGGACGTCTGCGCGATGACCTCGCGGCGATGGGGGAGGCTGAAGCGTACCTGACCGAGATAAAGGCGGCCGCGGTGGATGTGGTTACACGCCAGGGGGCGGAGGAGGGGAAGCCAGTCGTCTACTGCGACAACGACCCGGTGGGCGAAGGACTCGACGGCGAGCTTCTCCGGATCGCGCGAGAGGCCACGGCCGCGGGTGGAAGCGCTGGTTGACCTGGTCAGGCCGGTGTATAATATGTGTGGTCGATAAAGCGGCCCGCCAGTACGATCCGCAGCGCCGCTCCGCACCATCTCGAAGATGACCTCGCCCGAGAGACGTTCGCGTCGTGTCGGGCACGGGAGGTTCGAAGGTTCGTCAGCGTGTCCGAATCACGCACATCCGCATCGCCTGAAGCCATCCAGTACGCGGCCACGAGCCAGCGCGTCGCGTATCTCATGGGTGGGGCCTCGACGCACCTGTTGGTGACGTATGTGGCGCCGTGTGTGGTAAGATTTGTGGACACCACCCACACCCCCAAGTCCGAGGCAGGGCTGCGGGGTTTCCAGATTTGACGAACGCAACCAGAGCAAGACCGCGGCATAGCCGCATTCGTAAACCGGGAGGAGAATTAGAGTGACCGAGTTGAGCACCCTCGAGCGCAAGCGGCTGAGCGATCTGCACCAGATCGCTTCGCAACTGGGCATAGAGCAGTACCGCAAGTACCGCAAGCCCGAGCTCGCGCAGATGATCTACAAGGTGGCCACCGAGCAGGCGGCCGAGCAGGCGGCCGAGAGGCCTGACGGCGCCGTGGCTGTCGCGACCGAGCCCCCCGCCGCCAACGGAGAGAGCGCGACCGCGACGATCCCGGAGCCGGCCGCCGAAGACGGGGCACCGGAAAGCCCCGTCGCAACCAAGCAGGCCCCCCAGCAGCAACGCCGCCAAGAGCCGCGTCAGGAGCCTCGCCAGCGGCAGGATCGCGGCGAGGAGCTTATCCAGACGGGCATCCTCGATGTGCTACCCGACGGGTTCGGCTTCGTCCGGACCAGCGGGTACAGCCAGAGCAAGGGCGACGTCTACGTCTCCACGAGCCAGATCAAGCGCTTCAACCTGCGTCGCGGGGACTACATCGTCGGCCAGATCCGGCCGGCCCGCGACGGCGAGAAGTACCCGGCGATGGTCCGCATCGAGACCATCAACGGCAAGGAGCCGCAGAAGGGCCGCTGGCGCCAGAACTTCGACGACCTGACGCCCCTGTACCCCGAGGAGCGTCTCCGCCTCGAGTGGAAGCCAAACGATATCGCCCCTCGCGTGATCGACCTCGTGGCCCCCATCGGCAAGGGCCAGCGCGGGATGGTCGTCTCCCCGCCCAAGGCCGGAAAGACGACGATCCTCAAGCAGATCGCGCAGTCCATCGTCGCCAACTACCCCGAGGTGAAGCTCATGGTGCTGCTCGCCGACGAGCGGCCCGAGGAGGTCACGGACTGGCAGCGCAGCGTGGAGCAGGCCGAGGTCGTGGCCTCGACCTTCGACCAGCCGGCCGACAACCACATAGCCGTGGCCGAGCTGGTGCTGGAGCGGGTCAAGCGTATGGTCGAGGAGGGCGAGGACGTCGTCGTGCTGCTCGACGGGATCACCCGCCTCTCCAGGGCGTACAACCTGGCAGCCCCTGCCAGCGGGCGCATTCTCTCTGGCGGCGTGGACTCCGCGGCCCTCTACCCGCCCAAGAAGTTCTTCGGCGCCGCCCGCAACATCGAGAACGGCGGGTCCCTGACGATCCTCGCCACGGCGCTGGTCGAGACCGGTAGCCGGATGGACGAGGTCATCTTCGAGGAGTTCAAGGGCACGGGCAACATGGAGCTCAGGCTCGACCGGAAGCTGGCGAACCGCAGGCTCTACCCGGCCATAAACATCGAGGACTCCTCGACGCGCAAGGAAGAGCTCCTGATGGAGTCGGGCGAGGCCCAGAGGGTCTGGCAGGTGCGGACCATCCTGAACACCCTCGAGCCGGCGGCGAAGCTGGAGCTACTGATCGCCAAGCTCAAGGAGACCAGGACCAACGCCGAGTTCCTGCGCGAGCTGCAGCGCGTGCGCGGCTAGCAGGATTTCCCCGGCGGGGCGGCGTCGCCGCCCCGCCACCTTTGCGCGCGTAATAGACTTTACGGCGGCGTCGGATCCGAGACGGAGGTGCGGATGAAGAAGGATATACACCCAGAGTACAGGCCGGTGGTCTTCAGGGACAGGAGCGCGGACTTCGCTATCCTGAGCCGCTCGACGATCGAGACCGAGAGAACGGTGGAGTGGGAGGACGGCAACACCTACCCGCTGGTTGACCTGGACATCTCGAGCGCGAGCCATCCGTTCTACACCGGCAGGCAGCGCATCGTCGATACCGGCGGCAGGGTGCAGCGGTTCGAGAACAGGCGCCAGGCCCGCAAGAACCGGCAGTAGCGGTGCCGCCCTTGAGGGTCGGTGGGCAGGCCATCATGGAGGGCGTGCTGATGCGCTCCCCCAACTTTTGGGGAATGGCCGTCCGCACGCCGACGGGGGAGCTCGACCTGCGGGCCGAGCGATTCCGCTCGATCACGCGCCGCAGCAAGCTCTTCAGGCTTCCCATCATCCGGGGAGCCCTCTCGCTCGGCGAGACGTTGTGGCTCGGCATGAAGGCACTGACCCTCAGCACCAACATAGCCCTTGGCGAGGAAGAGGATCTCTCGAAAAAGGAGATCGCCCTCACGCTCGGGTTCGCCGCGGTGCTGGGCGTCGGGCTATTCCTCGTGGCGCCGGTGCTCGGCACCAAGGGGATAGGGTCGCTGCTCGGCGAGAGCATCGAGAACCCGGTCCTCTTCAACCTGGTGGAGGGCGCGATCCGGATAGCGATCTTCGTCGCGTACCTTATCGGGATCACCCTGATCAGCAAAGACGTGAAGCGCTTTTTCGCGTACCACGGGGCGGAGCACAAGGCCATCAAGGTCTACGAGCGGGGCGAGGAGCTCGTACCCGAGAACGCACGCAAGCTGGACACGAGCCACGTCCGCTGCGGGACCAGCTTCGTGCTCTACGTCCTGGTCCTGAGCATCCTGGTCTTCTCGCTGCTCGGCGTTGAGGGCTGGCTGTTCATGGTCCTGAGCCGCCTCATAGTCATCCCACTGGTGGCGGGCATTGCCTTCGAGTTCATCATGTGGAGCGCGAGGCACCAGGAGAACTCGGTCGTGAAGGTGCTGATCTGGCCCGGGTTGCAGATGCAGAAGCTCACCACGCGCGAGCCGACAGACGACATGGTCGAGGTCGCCATGGCCTCGCTGAAGAAGGTGCTGTCGATGGAGAAAGAAGCAGAGATCGAGCCGAACGAGGCTACGAGCAAGCTGGTGATCTAGAAGCCGTGAACGACCAGATAATCAAGCTGGCCGAGGAGACGCTCGGCCGTTACAACGCGCTCACCGAGGAGCTGTCGGACCCTGGCATCTTCTCGGATCAGCGGCGCTACCGCGAGGTCGCAAAGGAGCACGCGCGCCTCAGGCGCGGGGCCGAGATGTGCCAGGCCTTACTCGACTCGGTGACCGAGATGCGCGAGGCCAGGGAGCTGGTTCCTACGGCCGAGACGAACGAAGAGCGGGAGTTCTTCGCGGACGAGGCCCGGGACGCCGAGGAGCGGGCGGAAGAGCTGGCAGAGCAGATAAGGGCGGAGCTTATCGACCGCGACCCGAACGACGACAAGGACGTCATCATCGAGATCCGGGCCGGGGCAGGCGGCGACGAGGCCGCCCTCTTCGCCGGGGAGCTGCACGACATGTACGCCCGTTACGCGGATCGTCTGGGCTTCAAACACCGCACCCTCGCCTCGAGCCCCGCGGAGGTGGGGGGCTACAGGGAGGTCTCGGTCGAGATCGAGGGCGACCGCGCCTACTCGGTCTTCAAGCACGAGGGCGGAACGCACAGGGTGCAGCGGGTGCCGAAGACGGAGAGCCAGGGCCGCATCCACACCTCGACGGCGACGGTGGCCGTGTTGCCTGAGGCCGAGGGCGTGGAGATCGAGATCAGCCCTGGCGACCTGGAGATAGACGTCTACCGCTCCAGCGGTCCGGGCGGGCAGAGCGTGAACACCACGGACTCCGCCGTGAGGATCACGCACAAGCCGACCGGCCTCGTCGTGACCTGTCAGAACGAGAAGAGTCAGCTCCAGAACAAGGAGCAGGCCCTGCGCATTCTTCGGTCGCGGCTGCTCGAGCGTGAGATGCGCGAGCGCAGGGAGCAGGAGGGCGCCATGCGGCTCGCGCAGGTCGGCACCGGCGACCGCTCGGCCAAGGTGCGCACCTACAACTTCCCCCAGGGCCGCATTACCGACCACCGCGTCGGCCTCACCTCGCACAACCTGGAGGCCACGCTTGGCGGCGACCTTGGCGAGTTCACCCAGGCCCTCGCGGCCAAGGAGCGCGCGGACAAGCTCGCTGCAGAGGCCGCCGGAACTCCGGGCTAGAGCGGTTCTTGGAAGTTCCTTCCGAGATCCACGCTATCGGACATCGGGCCTCGGGATTGATCCCTCTCCTCCCGACGCAAAGCGGCGCATCGAGGTGAGGTCCGGGGCTCGAGAGTCCGCGGGGCATGCGGCGCGGGACGCCGCCGCGAGGTTGCGGCAGGCCGGCGTACCGGAACCCGAAGCCTCGGCCGAGGTTCTCCTCTCGGAGTTGCTTGGCATCGGGCGCGGCGAGATAGCGCTTTACGACGAGCAGTTGACCGCGGATCAGGCCGGAGTTTACGAAGCCTGGATCTCCCGCCGCCTCGCGCGCGAACCCGTGCAGCGTATCCTCGGGTACGCGTACTTCAGGAACTTGCGGTTGCACCTGAACGCGGACACCCTTATCCCAAGGCCAGACACCGAGAGCGTGGTGGAGCTGGCGCTGGAGCGGGTGGATCTGCGCGGGGGCTCCTGCAGGGTGCTCGACATCGGGACGGGCTCCGGCGCCATCGCGATCTCCATCGCCCAGGAACGCCCGGCTTGCGAGGTTCATGCCACCGACGTCTCGGAGAACGCGCTCGCGATCGCCAGGGAGAACGCCGAAACAAACGGAACTACGGTGCGCTTCCACACGGCCGACGTGACCGCGGGGCTGGGCTCCTTACGCGGAGCCGTCGATCTCCTTGTCTGCAACCCGCCTTACGTGGACGAGGCATCCGCCGAGCGTCGCCTCGCTCCGGAGGTGCGCGAGTGGGACCCGCCGGCCGCGCTCTTCAGCGGCGCCGACGAGTACGATTTTTTCCGGCGCATCTTTGTGGGCGCGCCGGAGCTCTTGCAGTACGATGCCGACGTAGTGCTCGAGATTGGCGACGGACAGGCCGAAGCGGTCATGGATCTAGGAGAGCGCGCCGGTTTCGTACCGATCGAGACCAGACCTGACTTGGCCGGCTCGCCCCGGGCAGTGCTCCTGGGCTGGAAAAGATGACCAGGAAGGCATCCCCTGAGGAGGCTGCCACGGCTGTGCGGAGTGGCAAGGTGGTGCTAGTCCCAACCGAGACCGTCGTTGGCCTCGTCGCGGCGACGGGAGGTCTCGACCGAATACGCCAGATCAAGGGCCGCGACGCGGACAAACCGATCGCGTTGCTGTGCTCCTCGGCCGAGGAGGCCTTCGCGCTCGCCGCGAACGTTCCTCCGGTGGCGCTGGAGCTGGCCTCGCGTTATTGGCCTGGTCCTCTAACGGTGGTCCTGGACGGCATCGGCGGAGGGACCGTGGGGCTGAGGGTGCCGAGGGGCAAGGCGGTGCGAGCCTTGCTTGCCGCTTGCCGCGAACCGCTCTACGCGACCAGCGCCAACCCCGCCGGTGAGCTCGCACCCAGGGGACTAGATGAGGTAGACCCCGGGGTGTTGGAGGCGGCGGATCTGGTTGTCGAGGGCGAACCGGGTAGCGGTGAAGCCTCGGCCGTCGTGGACCTGTCCGGCGGTGGGGTGCGACTACTGCGCGCTACAAGAGATATGTCCGAGGAGAGGCTGGCCCGGGTTTCTTCGGATGGCGGCTGGCAGTCGGGGTGAATCGCGGTGCTCGCCACGGCGGCGTGGCCGCGAAGGTGGCACCACACACGTCCTGCTCAACTTCGAACTCACGAAAGGAATCGTCGTGGCCCTGACCGAGCTCTATTTGCGCTCGTATCCCATCCCCGATGGTTTGCAGGCCCACGCGGCCGCGGCGGAGGAGGACGGCTGGGATGGGATCCTCTTCACCGACATCCAGAACCAGGCCATGGACGTTATTGGGTCCCTGTACCTTGCGGCGTCGGCCACCTCTCGGCTCAAGCTCGGCACCGCTGTAACCAACCTGGTAACCCGCCACCCGGCGGTCGTGGCATCGACCTTCGCCACGCTCCACCACGTCTCCGGGGGGCGAGCCCACCTCGGCGTTGGTAGGGGAGACAGCGCCCTCGAGCTGATCGGAATCACGCCACCGTCCGCGGCCGATTTCGAGCACCGTCTCGAGTACCTCCAGGGCTACCTGCGCGGCGATCCGGTGGACATCGGGGGTGGCACGACGAGCCGTATCTCCTGGCTGCCGCTCGAAGGAGAGTCGAAGGTGCCCATCGACGTGTTCGGCTCCGGGCCGCGCGTACTGGGCGTTGGCTCGCGGGTCGGGGACAGGCTCACCGTTGCGGTGGGCGCCGAGCCCGAACGGGTCGGCGTGGGCTGTCAGAACCGCGCGCCAATCGCGTGAGGCCGCCGGTCTCGACCCCGCGGCCTTCGATGTGGGCGCTTTCGTGGTAGTCGGCGTCGGCACCGACCGGGAGTCGCTCGACGAGCTCGTCAGGGCCAACGCGAGCATCTCGGCCCACTTCCAGCGCGGAGTAACGTCGTCGCTCCCGAAGCCCGATGCCGCCGTGGTCGAGGAGGTGACGGCTCACTACGACTACTACCACCACGGGCTCGAGCACGCCCCCCAGTCCGAGGACCTCCCCGACGACTTTCTGCGGCGGTTCTGCGTCATCGGATCCCCGGACCAGTGCGTCGAACGTCTCCGCGGGCTGGTCGACCTTGGCCTGTCGCACCTGGTCATCGTCGGTGGGTCGCGCGACATCGACGCCACCGTGCGGGAGCGCTCCGACCACCTGGTCGCCAAAGAGGTGCTGCCCGCCCTGCGGACGCTTGTTTAGGGATCGCCTGACTCCCCCAGGCCGAGGTTGCGGCTGGGCCAGCGGCTATCTAGAGTTGTGTTGCCTGGCGTAGCGTCCAACGTAAGGAGTCGGCGTCTACATGTCGGCAGAACAGAACAAGGCTCTGGCGCGCAAAGCCATCGGTATCTGGACTTCGGGCGACCTCGACGCGGTGGATGAGGTTTACGCTCTAGACTACGTGAACCACCAGCATCACGACCCGGACGACCCCAGGGATCTCCACGGTACCGAGGCCATCAAAGGTTTCGTGGCCGAGTTCCGCCAGGGGTTCCCGGACTTTCGCAACTCCGTCGACATCCAGGTCGCCGAAGGCAACACGGTCGCCACCCGCTTCACGTCCACGGGTACGCACAGGGGCGCGTTTATGGGCGTCGAACCCACGGGCAAGAAGCTCACCTGGACCGGGATAACCATCGACCGCATCTCGGACGGCAAGATCGTGGAGAGCTGGGCGAACTGGGACATGATGGGCATGATGCAGCAGCTGGGCGTCGTCACAACCGAGTAGCGGACGTTCCGGGAGGCGTAGCCTCGTGAACAGCCAGCATACCAGGGAATTCCCGAGCGGCTGATTGAGGAAGTCTGGGAGCCTTACGATTACGCCGTGGTGGAGCGCTTCAAAGATCGGGAAATGCGGGGGCACCTTCGCTCCCTCCGAACCTCCCGTCGGGTCTGTTTGAGGGCGGTGCGGCCACCCTATATACTCAAACGAGCCGCGCGTCTGGCGAAAAGGACGGGGAGAGCACCGGAGGTAGGGCAGCGATGCCGGGCTTCATGCGACTGACGCGCTAGAGCGCCGCCCGACCCGAAGAGCGGAGGTAGATAGATGTTGGGTCCTTACACCGAGGTAATCGATTCCGCGGTCCAGGTGGCGCTCGATAGGGAGCTCGAGCGCCAGAGGACGACGATCGAGCTGATAGCCAGCGAGAACTTCGCCTCGCCCGCGGTCCTCGCGGCTCAAGGCTCGGTCTTGACCAACAAGTACGCCGAGGGTTACCCAGGCAAGCGTTACTACGGCGGATGCGAGTACGTCGACGTCGTCGAGCAGCTCGCTATCGACCGCGCGAAGGAGATCTTCGGCGCCGAGCACGCCAACGTGCAGCCCCACTCGGGGAGCCAGGCCAACGAAGCGGCATACGCCGCGCTACTGGAGCCGGGCGAGAAGATTCTCTCGATGGATCTGGCCCACGGGGGACATCTGACACACGGCATGAGGCTCAATTTCTCGGGCCGAACGTACGAGATAGTTCACTACGGCGTCGGAGACGACGGCTTCATCGACTACGACCAGCTGCGGGAGATCGCGCGCCGCGAAAGGCCGCGGATGATCCTTGCCGGGGCGAGCGCCTACCCGCGCATCCTGGAGTTCGACACGTTCCGCGAGATCGCGGACGAGGTCGAAGCATTCCTGCTCACAGACATGGCCCACATCGCCGGGCTGGTGGCCGCGGAGGCGCATCCGTCCCCGGTCCCCTTCAGCGAGATCGTCACGACCACCACCCACAAGACGCTGCGCGGGGCCCGCGGGGGCATGATCCTGTGCCGCGAAGAGTTCGCCAAGAAGGTCAACAGCCGCGTCTTCCCGGGCATGCAGGGTGGTCCCCTGATGCACGCGATCGCGGGCAAGGCGGTAGCCTTCGGCGAGGCGCTCCAACCGGACTTCGGAGACTACGCGCGTCAGATCGTCGAGAACTGCAGGACACTGGCCGATGGCCTGCTCGAGGGCGGCCTCGACCTGGTCTCGGGCGGCACGGACAACCATCTGGTCCTGGTCGACCTGATCGAGGCGGATACCACCGGCTCCGAGCTGGAGGATACGCTGGAATCAGTCGGCGTCACCTGCAACAAGAATATGGTGCCAAACGACCCCGAGAAGCCCACCGTCACCAGCGGCGTCCGGCTCGGCACCGCCGCCATGACGACCCGCGGTATGGGCCCGGACGAGATGCGCGAGATCGCCGATATCATCACCACGGCCGCCCGCGGCGAGCTCGGGGGCCTGCGCGACCGCGTCACCGCCCTGACCTCGGCCTTCCCGCTGTATGAATGAGGTGAACCCGGGGGCCAGAAACCTCCACGTGGTCGACGGCCCGCTCAGCCGGCACAAGCTTGCCGTGCTGCGCGACGAGCGCACACCCACCCCGGAGTTCAGGCAGGCCATGAAGGAGCTTGCCCTGATCATGGTCGCCGAAGCGGCCCGAGCAATGCCGACGCGCCCGGTAAAGATCAAAACCCCCCTGACGGAGACGGAGGTGGAGGAGATCTCCGGCCCGGTCTGCCTGGTGCCCGTCCTGCGCGCGGGCCTCGGTATGCTCGACGGCGCCCTGGCGTTGCTGCCTAAAGCGACGGTTGGCTTTATGGGGCTCTTCAGGGACGAGGAGACCGCCGAGCCGATCGAGTACTACGTGAACCTGCCCAGAAACCTCGAGGACTACCTGGTGCTCGTCCTCGACCCGATGCTCGCGACGGGCGGGAGCCTCTCTGCCACCCTGACCAAACTGAAAGACGAAGGCGCCGCCTGGATCTCTTGCCTGCACGCGGTCGCCGCCGTTCCGGGCGTCGAGCGGCTTACGCGCGAGCACCCCGACGTGAACTTCTACGCGGCCGCCGTCGACCCCGAGCTGAACGACGCGGCGTTTATCGTGCCGGGCCTCGGCGACGCGGGGGACAGGTTGTATGGAACCCTTTGAGAGGACCGACTCGGATACCTCCCAGGAGCACGCGGCGCTGAAACGCGCGCGCCCTTCCTGGGACGAGTACTTCATGCGCATTGCGCACGAGGTGGCCACCCGGTCGACGTGCCCGAGGCTTGCCGTTGGCGCCGTGGTAGTTCGAGACAAGCGTATCCTCACGACCGGCTACAACGGAAGCCCCTCCGGAATGCCGCACTGCGACGACGTGGGGTGCCTGATCAGGATCGTGGACGGCCGCGAGAGCTGCCAGCGCACGTTGCACGCCGAGCAGAACGCAATCATCCAGGCCGCCTACCACGGGGTCTCGGTTACGGGAGCCTCCGTCTACTGCACCCACCAACCTTGCCTCCTGTGCGTGAAAATGATCATGAACTCCGGCATCGAGGAGGTCCGTTACGCCGGCGGCTACCCGGATCCCCTCGCCATGGAGCTGGCCACCGAGGGCGGGCTTCGGGTGATCCGATTTACCCTGGAGGACTAGAGACCCTAGTACTCCGGGCCGTAGAGCGTCGCAGCCCACACCGCTTGCAGCGTGGCAACGACGGTCGAGATCTTCTCCGGAGTAGGCCGATCGTCCGGACGCCCGAAGGCGTCGAGCAGGTACCGCTCGGTCATGAGCACCAGCGCACGCGCCGTCTCCTCCGGATCCAGGTCTCCCGGAGTAAGCCCGGCCCGGACGTCGCGCTCGACGCGGCCGGCGACCGAGGCGGTGAGGCGTTCGATAAGGCCGAACCTGTATACCTCCTCGACCCTCGAGTCCTGGGTCGCGGCGTCCGAGATCGCTCGCAGTACCGGACCGTACAGCACGAAGGCCCGGGAGCCCTCGCGTAACGCTTCCGCAAGCACCGCGCGCGCTTGCTCCCGATCCTCCTCCGTGCCGGTGAGCCAGCGCCGGTCCACCGCGAATAGCAGGCCCCCGATCCCCTCGAGCAAACGGGTTATCACGTCGTGGCTGTCCCGGAAGTACGCGTAGAAGGCCGGCCGCGACAACCCCGTGCGCGCCATGACCTTCTCCACCGTCATCTCCCTGAAGGGATGCTTCTCGAGGAAAGATCTCGCGGCAGCGAGTATCGCCCGCTCGGCCTCCTCGGGACGCCTCCTGCGACGCGCAGGACGCCCCGCGGTCATCTCGAACCCGTTTTCATGCGAACAATCTACTAGCTTATTGACACGATGTCTATTGACACAACGTCAATAGATAGTAATATGTAGGTTACAAAGACCTCGACAGAGGAGACGGGATGGCCAGGTCTCGCGCGTTAGGTGAGCTGAGAGAGGTTCGGGTCGAGCAGGGGGTGATCCGGTACCGCGAGGCGGGTAGCGGCGCCCCGGTGGTTTTCGTGCACGGGGCGTTGGTGAATGGGGATCTCTGGCGCAACGTCGCGCCGGCCCTTGCGGGGCGCGTCCGGTGCGTGGTGCCGGACCTGCCGCTCGGGTCCCACGAGGTTCCGATGCGTGCGGACGCGGACCTCAGCCCGCCTGGTCTGGCCCGGCTCGTCGCCGGGCTCCTCGAGGCGCTTGACCTGCGCGACGTCGTTCTGGTGGGCAACGACTCGGGAGGTGCGATTTGCCAGCTTGTGGTCGCGGGTCATCCCGAGCGGATCTCCGGGTTGGTGTTGACCAACTGCGACGCGTTAGAGAACTTCCTTCCGCCCGTGCTGCGCCCGCTGCAGTATGGGGCGCGCGTGCCGGGGTTCATGGCGTTGCTTGCGAAGTTGCTGCAGACCGGGCCGGGGCGGCGAGCGCTCCTCGCCACGGTGGCGCACCGGATGCCGGAACCCGAGGTTGTTCACTCATGCCTCGCGCCGATAGCTCGGGACCCTGGGGTGAGGCGGGACCTGCGCAAGGTACTGCTCGGCGTCTCGAACCGGTACACGATCGAGGCCGCGCGCGCTTTCCCGGCCTTCCACTGGCCGGTGCTTCTGGTCTGGGGAGAGGACGATATTTTCTTCCCGACGCGTTACGCGGAGCGGCTCCGGGACGCCTTTCCCGACGCTCGGCTGGAGCGCTTGGGAGGTTCACGCGCGTTCGTGCCGGAGGATCGACCCGAGCGGCTGGTAGAGCTAATGAACGGCTATCTTGCGGCACGCGCCGGTGCCGCGTGAGACCGCCACTCGTCGAGGGCCGCGGTACGGGAGGAACGCGAGGAGCGCGGGCCGAGGAAATAACCCCTGGTGCGAGGGAAACGAGAGCTTGAAACTTTTTGCAACACTTTGGGCATTGGGGTATAGTTGGGGCGATGCCAAGCACCGAACCGCAGAACAACGCGCGCCCCGACTACGCCCGCTTCGTCGGTCTTGGATTTACTTTTGTATTCATCATCGCGTTCTTCACGTTTGCGGGATATCTACTGGATCGGCTACTGGGCACGTTGCCTCTAGCGTTGCTGTTCGGCCTGTTGGTTGGCTTCGCTGGGGCGTTGTACTACCTGTTTCGCACCCTGAGCAGGGTTGGCGACCGGTGAGCACGCACTGGCGTCTAGCTGCCGGGGGGGCGGCTCTCGCGGCTTCCATCTCGCTCGTCGTGACCCTGATAGTCGGGATGTATGCTGGCTGGGCGAACGCTGGGGCGTTCCTCTACGGGGCGGGCGTGGGCGTCGCGAGCTTCACGACCATAGCCGTCACGGCCACCCTTCTGAGCGGGAAGCTCACTGGGGGAAAAGTCTTGCTCGGGATGGCCGTCTATGTCGGGCGTCTCCTCTTCGCGGTCGTCGCGGTAGGGGTGCCCCTGTACCTGGGTTCATGGCCCGCCTTGCCGATGATCTGCGGGTTTGCCGGGGTTTACGTGATCGAGAACGTTTTGCTGTTGCTCGGGGCGGCAAGGGCCCGCGGCGCGCTGGGCCGGGCCGCGTCCGGGGTCGAAGAACGGAACGGAGGGTAGGGGATTGGCTACGCTCGCTCTAGCGCAATTGAGTCCGGAAGAGCTGAGGAAGGAGATCCTGCACACGTGGGAGTCGGGCCAGCACGTCTTCGTCGAGCTATCGCTGTTCGGGCTGGACATCTCGATCACGAAATCCGTTCTTTTCCTGTTCATAGGTGCGGCGCTGACGTTCCTGATCATGTTCGTTGGCGCACGGATGCTCAAGGACAGGCCGGGCGCTTACCAGGTGATCGTCGAAGAGCTCTACGGCTTCGGACGCAACAGCCTCGGGGGGCAGATGGGCGAGGAAGGTAGGAAGTGGTTCCCGTACACGCTCAGCCTCTTCATCTTCTTGCTCATCCTCAACCTGGTGGGGCTCGTCCCCAACAGCTTCCCCGTGACGAGCAGCATCTCGTTCACGCTGGTGCTGGCGCTCCTGACGTTCGTGATCACGCAGGTCGTGGGGATAAGGAGGAACGGGTTCGTGGGGTACGTCGGGGCCTTCGTACCGCCCGGCATGCCGGCCAAGCCGATAATGGTGCCCTTCATGTTCTTTATCGAGTGGGTGTCCGAGCTCTCGAAGCCGCTGACGCTCGCCATGCGGCTCTACGCCAACATCCTGGCGGGGCACCTTCTGATCTTCATATTCCTGAGCTTCATCCTGTTCTTCGGCACCTACATGGCCGTGCTCTCGGTGCCGCTGGCCATCGTGCTGTACGCTTTCGAGGTCTTCGTCGCCGTGTTGCAGGCGTACATATTCGCTATCCTTACGCAGGTTTACATCGAGATAGCGCTGTATCGGCGGGAACACTAGAATCCAGCGGAGCATCGGGAAACAAGAACCAAGAGAGGAGCATTACGAATGGAGATGTTGACACTACTTCAGCCCATGCTGGCCCTGCTTCAGGGGAGCAGCGACACCTACCTCGTTGGGTTCGGGTTCGCGGCCGGCACGGCTGTCATCGGATCCGGTATCGGCATGGGCTACCTGTTCGGGCAGACGATCGCCTCAATCCACCGGCAGCCCGAGGCGTTCGAGCTTTCCAGGACGTGGCTCTTCGTCGGTATCGGTCTGGTCGAGGCGCAGGCCCTCTTCGGCCTCGCCTTCGCGCTGCTCATAGGCCTACAAATCTTCTGAACAAGGGCCCTTAGGGCGACCCAGGGGGACGCATGGACGATACCGGCATCTTCGACATCCCGAACACGAGCCTGATCTTCTGGGAGATCATCACCTTCGCGATCCTCCTGTTCTTGCTCTACCGTTACGTTTATCCGCCGATCAGGGACCAGATCCTTCGCCGCCAGTCCGAGATCGAGGGGGCTATAGACGAGGCGCAGAAGACGCGCAGCGAGGCGCGCGAGCTGCTCGCGGAGTACCGGCGCCAGATCGACGAGGCCCGCGGCGAGGCGCGCCAGATCCTCGACGAGGCGCGCAAGCAGGGCGAGGCCCAGCGCGAGCGGACCAAGCGCGAGGCGCGCGAGGAGGGCGACCGCATCATCCAGCGCGCCCGCGAGGAGATCGAGCGCGAGCGCGACGCCGCCCTGCGCGACGTGCGCCGCGAGGTGGCGGACATGGTTATCCAGACCTCGGAGCGCGTCATCGGGAGCGAGCTGGACCGCGACGGGCACGAGCGACTGATCTCCGAGGCGCTCGACAGCCTCGAGGCCGAGGTCGCCGGAGAGGCGAGGTAGGGGCATTTGAGCGCCGTCTCGACGTACGCAGAAGCCCTGTTCGGGGCCGCCGAAGAGCGCGACGAGCTCGAAGGTGTGCTCGAAGAGCTCGGGGAATTCGGCGATGCCCTGCGGGAGAGCGAGGAGCTGCGGCTTTTTTTCTACGGGGGGCAGGTCCCCGAGCGCGAGAAGCGCCGGGCGATAGATGCGCTCACCGAGGGGATGTCGCACTCGACCAGGAACTTCCTCAAGGTACTCCTGGACAACGGGCGGGAGGAGATCTTTGAGGAGGTGATCCTGCGCTACGAAGAGCTGGTGAAGGAGCACCTTGGCAAGATCGAGGTCCAGGTCACGACCGCGGTAGAGCTGACGGAGGACGAGGTGGAGCGCATCGAGGAGCGGCTCGGCAGTTCGCTCGAAGGACGAGAGGTGGTTTTGCAGACGAGCGTCGACCCCAACATCCTGGGCGGCGCGGTCTTCCGGTTCGGGGGGCGCATGGTGGATAGCAGTGTGAGGGGGCGGCTCGCAAGCCTCCGGGACGAGATGCTCGAGAGGAGTGTTGTCTAGTGGGTAGGTTGAGGCCGGAGGAGATCTCCTCCATTCTCAAGGGCGCCATCACGGATTATGAGAACCGGGTCCGGACGGAGGAGGTCGGGCAGGTGCTCGAGGTCGGGGACGGCATCGCCCGTGTCCACGGCCTGCAGAACGCCATGTATCAGGAGATGCTCGAGTTCGAGGACGCGCAGGGCGAGAAGGTGATCGGCCTGGCCCTGAACCTGGAGGAAGACAACGTCGGGGTCATCGTCGCCGGCGACGACACCCACATCCAGGAAGGCAACATCGTCCGCCGCACCGAGCGCCTCGCGAGCGTGCCGGTCGGCGAGGCCGTCCTCGGCCGCGTCATCGACTCTCTCGGCTTTCCGATGGACGGCAAGGGCGAGATCGAGTCTGAGGAGACCCTGCCGGTGGAGATCGTGGCGCCCGGCATCATCAAGCGCCAGCCGGTCAAGCAGCCACTCCAGACGGGGATCAAGGCGATCGACGCCATGATCCCGATCGGGCGCGGGCAACGAGAGCTGATCATCGGCGACCGCAAGACGGGCAAGTCGGCCATAGCTATAGATACGATCATCAACCAGGCCGACCAGGGCGTGAAGTGCATCTACGTCGCGATCGGCCAGAAGGACTCGACGGTGGCCGGCGTGATGGCCGACCTCGAAGACGCGGGCGCGCTCGACTACACGACGATCATCAACGCCTCGGCCTCCCAGTCGGCGACGCTGCAGTACCTGGCTCCGTACGCCGGCTGCGCCATCGGCGAGTTCTTCATGAACCGGGGCGAGGACGCGCTCCTCATCTACGACGATCTCTCCAAGCACGCCGTCGCTTACCGGCAGATGATGCTCTTGCTCAGGCGCCCGCCTGGTCGCGAGGCATACCCTGGCGACGTCTTCTACCTCCACTCGCAGGCTGCTGGAGAGGGCGGCCAAGCTCTCCGAGGATGCCGGCGGCGGCTCGTTAACGGCGCTCCCCATCGTCGAGACCAAGGAGGGGGACATCTCGGCCTACATCCCAACGAACGTCATCTCGATCACGGACGGCCAGATCTACCTCGACGCAGACCTCTTCAACTCGGGCCAGCGGCCCGCGATAGACACGGGCAACTCGGTGAGCCGCGTTGGCGGCGCGGCCCAGATCAAGGCCATGAGGAAGGTGGCGGGGACGCTGCGCCTGGACCTGAACCAGTACCGCGAGCTGCAGAGCTTCGCCCAGTTCGGGAGCGACCTTGACCGGGCGACGCAGCAGACGCTCGCGCGCGGCGAGCGCCTGACGGCGATCCTTAGGCAGGGCGAGCGCGACCCGATGCCCGTCGAGGAGCAGGTCGTGGTGATCTTCGCGGCGTCGAACGGCTACCTCGACGACGTCGAGCCGGACGACGTGATGGACTGGGAGAGCCAGTTCAGGGACTACATGCGCGACAGCCACGACGAGGTCCTGCAGTCCATCCGCGACGAGGGGGAGATCTCGGACGAGACGCAGGAGAACCTGCGGGAAGCAATCGAGCACTTCAACGAGGGTTACGAGCCAGAGACCGAGAGCCTGGTGAACGTTTCCGTTGGCGAAGACGATGACGAGGACGACAACAACGGCTCCTCGGAGAACGGCTCGGCGGAGAACCCGCCCGAGGATAGTCCCCCTGAGGAGGAGGCGCAGGAGGGACAGGACGCGGAGGAGAGGAGCTAGGGTTTGGCGACCCTCAGGGATCTCAAGCGGCAGATAGGCTCGGTCAAGAACATCGCCAAGGTCACGGAGGCGCTGCAGACCGTCTCCGCGGTGAAGTTCCGCAAGGCCGAGGCAAGGGTCAAGCGGGCCCGGCCCTACGCCGAGAACGTCGAGCAGATGATGCGCGACGTCGCCCGCAGCGCGGGCGACTCCCCGCTTCTCACTGGCCGCGAGGGGAACAAGGTGGCGGTAGCCTCGATCACCGCCGACAGGGGGCTCGCCGGCGGCTTCAACGCCCAGGTACTGAGGACCACGACGCAGCTCAGGCGCGAGAAGGGCGACGATTCGTTGCAGGTGGCGAGCGGCCGCAAGGCGGTCGCCTACTTCCGCTTTAGGCGCGTGGAGCTGCGCGAGGTCTACATTGGCTTCTCGGACAGCCCTACCTACGAGAGGGCGCGAGAGATCGGGCACGCCCTGACCAGACTCTTTGAGGAGGGCGACGCCGACGAGGTCTACCTCGTCTACAACCGCTTCGAGAGCGCGCTCTCCCAGAAACCGGTCGTTACCCGCCTCCTACCCGTGGCCCGTGAGGACGAAGAAGGCGAAGAAGAGAACGAGAGCGACGCCGCCGCCTACATGGAGTACGTGCCCGACGCCGACGTGATCCTGCGCAAGCTAGTTCCTCGCTACGTCGAGACCATGGTCTGGCAGGCCCTCCTGGAGAGCGCCGCCGGCGAGCACGGGGCGCGGATGACGGCTATGAAGAACGCCACGGACAACGCCAACGACCTGGCCAAGGACCTGACGCTCGCGATGAACAAGGCGCGCCAGGCGCAGATAACCCGGGAGATAAGCGAGATCGCGGCGGGCGCCGAAGCCCTGTCCGCCGGCTAGAGGAGGAGTCTTTATGACCGAGAGCGAAGGCGGCCAGGCTTTCAACCGCACGACCTTCGGTGGGCAGCAAGGAGAGGTCGGTAACGGCCAGGCAGGGACGCAGCCCGAGGGCCAGCCGGACGGGCAGGAGGATCGGCGGCTCAGGCGTCGGCACCGTCGTCGAGGTCAAGGGCCCGGTCGTGGACGTTCGCTTCCCGCCTGAGGAGATCCCCGAGATCTACAACGCCCTGACCGTCGGGCTCCAGATGAGCGACGATGAGGAGGACGACTCCACCGAGCTCGTCCTCGAGGTGCAGCAGCTCCTCGGCGACGACGTGGTCCGGACGGTGGCCATGGCATCGACGGATGGTTTGCAGCGCGGCGTCGACGTGCAGGATACTGGACGACCTATAGCCGTCCCGGTTGGCGAGCAGGTCCTCGGTCGCGTGCTAGACGTCCTCGGCAACCCGGTGGACGAGGCTGGCCCCATCGATGACCCGGAGGACCACTGGTCGATCCACCGTCCGTCCCCCCGTTTCGAGGACCTCTCGACGCAGGCCGAGCAGTTCATCACCGGCATCAAGGTCATGGACCTACTGTGCCCTGTCAGGCGAGGCGGCAAGGTCGGCCTCTTCGGGGGCGCCGGTGTCGGCAAGACCGTCGTCATTCAGGAGCTCATCAACAACATCGCCCTGCAGTACGAGGGCACTAGCGTCTTCGCCGGCGTCGGCGAGCGCACGCGCGAAGGCAACGACCTCTACGGCGAGTTCGAGGAGGCGGGCATCCTCGGGAACGTCGCTCTGGTCTTCGGCCAGATGAACGAGCCGCCGGGAGCCCGCTTCCGCGTCGGCCTGACCGGGGTAACGGTCTCGGAGTACTTCCGCGACGAGAAGGGCCAGGACGTCCTGTTCTTTATGGACAACGTGTTCCGCTTCGTGCAGGCCGGGAACGAGGTCTCCGCCCTCATGGGCCGGATGCCCTCCGAGGTCGGCTACCAGCCCACCCTCGGTACCGAGATGGGCGCGCTGCAGGAGAGGATCACATCCACCAAGAACGGATCTATCACCTCCTTCCAGGCCGTCTACGTCCCCGCGGACGACTTTACCGACCCGGCGCCGTTCACCGTGTTCGCTCACCTGGACTCGACGGTCGAGCTCTCGCGCGGGCTCGCCGAGCAGGGCATCTATCCGGCGGTGGATCCCCTGACCTCCTCGTCCACCATGCTCGACCCTTCGGTCGTCGGCGACGAGCACTACGAGGTCGCCCAGCAAGTCAAGAACATCCTGCAGCGTTACAAGGAGCTGCAGGACATCATCGCCATCCTCGGCATCGACGAGCTTTCCGAGGAGGACAAGGTGATCGTGGGCCGGGCCCGCCGCCTTCAGCGATTCCTCAGCCAGCCGTTCTTTGTCGCCTCCCAGTTCACGGGTCTCGAGGGCAAATTCGTGGACCTCGAGGAGACGATCCGTTCCTTCAAGGAGGTCGTGGAAGGCCGCCACGACGAACTCCCGGAGCAGGCCTTCTACCTCGTTGGCAACATCGACGAGGCCGTCGAGAAGGCCCGCGGCATGAGCGGCGAGGAAGAGTCCGGGGAGGAAGAGGAAGAGCAGGACGAAGGGAGCCAGGACGAGGCATCCGAGCAGGAGTCTGAGGAGGAGGAAGAGATCTCCGAGGACGAGGCTGAGGAAGGAGAGCCCGAGGAAGACGACGAGTCTGAGGGCGACGAGTCTGAGGGCGACAAGTCCGATGAAGGTGACCAGCGGCAGTGAGCGAGGCGCCTGAAGGGCGGCGCGAGGGCCGGCAGCTATTCTGCCGGATCATCACGCCCGAGCGTCCCGTCTTCGACGACGAGGCAGACCTCGTCATAGCGCGGATCGCGGACGGGGATCTCGGCGTCCTGGTCGACCACGCGCCGACGGTCTCGACGGTCGAGATCGGCAACGTGCGGATCCGGCAGGGCGAGGAGTGGAGCGTCTTCGCGACCTCAGACGGCTTCTTCAAGGTTCTGGACAACCTCGTGCAGATCCTGGTCGAGGAGGCCGTGCCGGCGGAGGAGATCGACGCCAGTGAGGCCGACGACCGCGTCGACAGTGCCGAAAAGGAACTCGCCGATGCCTCGGACGACGAGCGCGAAGAGGTCCTGCGCCGCCAGCGCGTGGCGGAGAACCTGGTGCGCGTGGCGCGCCGCTATGGAGGCGAGGGCTAGCCGAGATGGGTCATCGTAACGGGATCGTCATACGACTGTAGCCGTTACGTAACCTGCATCGGGCATAGTACCCCTAGACGCACCAGAGAAGGCAGACGGTAGACAGAGAGCTGCATGGGGGAGGGGCGGAAGTGGAGCGATTTCTCGTCGAAGGCGGAGCCCGGCTCCGCGGCTTGGTTGAGATTTCCGGGGCCAAGAACGCGGCCCTAAAGCTTATCGCGGCCTCCCTGCTCGCGCCGGGCAAGACGATCCTGCACGACGTGCCGCGCATCAAGGACGTGGACACCATGCTCGCCGTCCTCGACGGTCTAGGGGCCGAGACCACGTTCTCCGGGCACACCCTCGAGATTGACGCTTCGCAGATAGACTCCTACTGCGCCCCCTACGAGCTGGTCCGGCAGATGCGGGCTTCCATCGTGGTCCTCGGACCGCTCGCCGCCCGCTTCGGCGAGGCCGAGGTCTCAGCGCCGGGCGGTTGCAACCTTGGCCTCAGGAAGTTCAACTTCCACCTCGACGGGTTGCGCACCCTCGGGGCGCACGTGGAGTTGGATCACGGCTTTATCAAGACGACCGCCCCTGGAGGGCTCAGGGGCGCCGAGATCAACTTCGAGTACCCGAGCGTCACGGCCACGGAGAACGTGATGATGGCCGCCGCGCTGGCTGACGGCATCACGATAATCGAGAACGGGGCGCGCGAGCCCGAGGTCGTGGATCTCGCGCAGTTCCTCAACGCGATGGGGGCGAGCGTGCACGGGGCCGGCACCGGTCGCATCGTGATCGAGGGCGTGGACGAGCTGGAGCCGGTCGAGTGGTCGGTTATGCCGGACCGGGTCGAGGCCGGGACCCTGATCATGGCCACGGCCGCCACCGGGGGCGAGGTGGAGATCAGGAAGGCCCGGCCCGAGCACCTGAAGATGGAGCTGGAGAAGCTGCGCGAGATGGGCGTGGAGATCACCGACCTTCACGACCCGCTCGGCGGCCTGCGGGTGCGGGTCGAGGACCCCTCCGACCTTACGAGCGTCGACGTATCCACGCTCCCTTTCCCAGGCTTCGCCACCGATCTGCAGGCGCAGATGATGGTGGTCCTGACGCAGGCCTCAGGCGCCGGCATCATCACGGAAAACGTATACGAGAACCGGTTGCAGGTTGCCGAGGAGCTCAACCGCATGAACGCCGGCATCGATCTCTTCGGCGGGCACCGCGCACTCGTCAAAGGCCCAAGGAGCCTCTCTGGGACCATAGTGCAAGCACCCGACCTGCGGGGTGGGGCGGCGCTGGTGCTGGCGGGACTGGTAGCCGAGGGCACGACGATAGTGGATGGCGCGCGTCACGTGCTGCGCGGCTACGAAGACCTGGAGGAGAAGCTGTGCGGCCTCGGGGCGACCGTCGCGTTCGAGGCCGGCAGCCCGGTCGCCTCGTAGGGCCGCCTCTACCCAACACCCGGTGCTTGCGAGCGTGTCGGTAGACCATTCGGTCGCCCGATTGGTAGGATAGGCGGGTCATCCGACGCCTTTTCGGCTAGAACGGCGTTCAACTGGCGGTAATTGCAAACAGCACCGAGGTACTCTCTTTGACGCGGAGGCTGGTACGTTTCCGGTCATACACCCCTGGGGTGGCGCGGTCCACGATCGACTTTATCCACGGCTGGTTCGAAGCGCGGGGCATGCAGGCGCTGCGGTACGGAGGCGCGGGACCGCAAGGAGACCTCACCTCCCTGGTCGTGCGGGTCGGTTCGGGGGAGCCGCGGCTGATCTTGCACGGCCACGTCGACGTCGTGCCGGGCGAGGAGCGGCAGTTCGACCCTTACGAAGAGAGCGGCGAGCTTTACGGCCGCGGCGTCTACGACATGAAGGGCGCGCTCGCCGCGATGATGTACGCCGTCGAGGACCTGCGCACGCTGGGCTGCGACGCGACCGTCGAGCTGCTGGTGGTCGCCGACGAGGAGCAAGAGCACGGCGCCCGGACCGGCGCCGAGGTGCTCGTCGACCACGGCCACGTTGGGGACTTCATGATCACCGGCGAGCCCACCGATTTCCACGTCGGCACCCAGTCCAAAGGCGTCCTGGATCTGCGCATCACCCTGAACGGCAAGAGCGCCCACGGGTCCACGCCGTGGCTCGGCAAGAACGCGGTGATCCTGGCGCACGAGCACTTCCGGCGCGTCACCGATCTCCCGTTCGTCTCTGCGCGGAACGCGCTTTTTCCTTACCCGAGCCTGAACCTCGCGCGCATTATCGGCGGCGACGTCCTGAACCGGGTCCCCGACCGCTGCACCTACGACCTGGACATCCGGTACCTGCCAAACCAGGATCCGGACGCGATCGTGCGCCAGGTTCGGTCGGTCGACCTGCCCGCAGACGTCGAGGTCCTCTTCTACCGCGAGCCCACCTACGTCTCCCGCTCTAACCCGTTCGTCAAGACGCTGCGCGAGGTGGCAGCGCGCCACATCCGCGGGAACCCGCTCGGCGTTGGGCGACACGGAGCGAGCGATATCGTCTACTTCCAACGCGTCGGTATACCGGGGGTCGAGTTCGGCCCCGTCGGCGGCGGCCACCACGGTCCCAACGAGTACGTCGTCGCCTCATCCCTCGAGACCTACAGGCAGATGCTCGTGCAGTTCGCCCAGATCGTCGGAAGGTAATAGCACGCTACGCCCCGGCTGATCGCCGGACTCCGCGCGGCACCGCGCCTTGTCAGCACGCTCCGCCCTTCGGGCTACGCTTGTCAGCACGTATAGGGCCTGCTTCGCAGACCCTCGCTTCTCAGCACGCTTCGTCCAGCTTCGGCTGGCCTCGCTTGTCAGCAAAGGGCTCCTGCCTGAGCCAAGAAAGCTGACGAGCCGCCCCGGAGGCGAAGCCGAGGGGCGGCGGGCTGACAAGCGAGCCCCTTTAGGGGCGCTGCGTGCTGAGGAGGCGCGAAGCGCCGTGCTGACAAGCTGGCGCAGCCAGCGTGCTATCTACTAGATTCGGCTTCCTGAAATGGCTCGGCCTCGCCCCTGGGCGGCTCGCCACCGGCCACTGTCGGGTGGGCCTCGGCTTCTGCATCCTCCTGGGGAATCGCCCCACCCGAGATGGCGACAATGCCGTTCTCTAGAGAAGATATCTCCCCTTGCATGGTGGACCAGACGCCGACCGAGAATCCGTCGTCCACCGGTTCCCCGAGCTTCTGGGCGTACTCTACCTGATCGCCCGGCGCGACTAGCGCTGTGGCGGGTTTCAGAAGACCACCGCCGAGAGGCAGGTTCACGCCGGAGATCTTCCCGACGAGGGAGACGATACCCTCTTCGGGAGGATCCGTCTTTATGTCGGCGTACTCCTTGCCCTGCCTACCCTGGGGGAGCAGGAAGAGGGAGTTCGTCATCCGGCGCACGTAGGCGTCGCCCGAACCGAGCTCCTCGATAGCCATATCGTGCAGGTACGGCCCGCCGTCGGTGACCGAGAGGTGACCGGAGTTCTCGACGTCCAGCCCGGCGATCCCCAGTATCTCGCTCACCGAGGCGCCGATGGGGGCCTCGTAGACTTTGATCTCCACGTCCTCGCCGTACACGGTGAAGAACTTCGTGGTCAGGGGCTTGCCCAGAAAGAGCGCGTTGTAGACGTTGAGCAAGGTCTCGGTGTTGTTGACGACCTTGCCGACGTCGGGCGGCATCCCGGGGCGCCTGGTGCCGTCCGGATTGTCCACGAACCTTGGCACCCTGCTCTCGGTGGCGTGCTTGATGAGGGTCTTCTCCTCGCCAAGGGCGTAGGTGTTCGGCACGTAGCGAATGTCGTAGATGCCGTCGTCGGCGTGTTCGGCGTAGTCGGCGAACCATTCCCTGTCCTTCTCGTGGACGCCCAGGGAGATCTGCTCGAACTCGAAGATGGCCTTCATGCCCTCCAGGAGCTGCAGGAACTGCTCGAGGTACACCTTGTGCACCAGCTTGTCCCCCCAGTAGCCGGGTTCGCTCTCGGTGGCGTTGACGATCAGGTGCGGCTGCGGCTTCGCGTACTTGAAGTACGTCGGGAAGCCGCCACCCCCAGCCCCCACGATGCCGGCCTGGCGCATGATCTCGACGGCCTCTTCGAGGCTCAATGCCTTTACCTCTTCGAGGCTGCGTTGCTTCATCTCGGCCATAATGCGCTGTCCCCCGTGAGAGTCGTCTGACTAGTTGAGCTCGACGCCAGGCGCGACCGTGGTGTAGTCGAACTCGGCGGCCTTGGTTACGTATTGCTGCAGGTCTTCGGGAACCTCGTCGCCGGGGTAGATGGCCTCGACCGGGCATTCGGGCATGCACATCGAGCAGTCGATGCACTCTTCCGGGTTGATCAGGTAGTGTTCTCCCGCGTCGTAGATGCAGTCAACCGGGCACGCGGTAATGCAGGCTGTGTTCTTTGTGCCGATGCACGCCTCGGTTATCACGTAAGCCAATACCGTCTCTCCTCTCCATCGCCCCCAGTTCCGCCGGCGCTACAACCGGCATGGTGACGCGCGTTTCTATGCGGTTCCGAGCGGGGCTCAGTCTAGCAAAACGTCGTCGACAACACGAGGCGGCCCTCGGCTACGGGAGAGATCGACCAACGCCGCCTGAGTGGACAGCTGCGGAGCGGCTAGACCCCTCTTTGCTACTCTTAGTAGCTTCTTGAAAGTCGTTGTAAACGGGGTTATATTGCGGACAGCGACCGGAAAGAAAGGTTGGTTTGACTCTAGGTCTATTGCAGCAAGAGGTTCTCTACGGGGCTGCGTACCTGTATGTCGGGATCTCCATGCTGCTGATCACGGGTTTCGTGGCGAGTGTTCTCGTCGTGGCGCGCCTGATCTCGCCAAGCCGGCGTTCGGTGACGAAGGCCCAGAACTACGAGACGGGCGAGGCGACCGTGACGGACCCGTGGAGGCCTTTCCCGGTTCGCTACTACGTGTTCGCTTTGCTCTTCCTCATTTTCGACGTCGAGGCCGCCTTCCTATTTCCCTGGGCGGTCATCTACCGGGATCTCGGCGTCTACGGTTTCGTGGAGATGGTGATCTTCGTAGTTATCCTGGGCGTCGGGCTGGCCTACGCGTGGAAGAAGGGGGCCCTCAAGTGGGTGTGATGCAGCAGTTCAACGAGCCGAACATCATCACGACGAGCTCGGACAAGCTGTTCAACTGGGCGCGCAAGAACTCGCTCTGGCCCTTGCAGTTCGGGCTGGCGTGCTGCGCGATCGAGATGATGTCTACGGGGATGGCGCACAACGACCTAGACCGCTTCGGCGCCGGCTTTTTCTCGGCCTCGCCGCGTCAGGCAGACGTCATGATCGTCTCCGGCACCGTCTCGACCAAGATGGCCGAGCGCATGTCGCGCCTGTACGAGCAGATGCCCGAGCCCAAGTGGGTCATCGCGATGGGCGCCTGCGCCATCAGCGGGGGCCCCTTTCTCGACGGCTATTCGGTGTTGATGGGGGCGGATCGGGTGATACCGGTTGACGTCTACGTGCCGGGTTGTCCGCCGAGACCCGAGGCGCTCATCTTCGGCATCATGACGCTGCAGAAGAAGATCGAGCGCGACATGCAGGTGGGCTACGAGAAGCCTCGCGGGGCGCTGGTCCAGGAAGACGGGACCATCCTGGAGTACCTCCCCGAGCGGGAGTACACGGACATCAGCGAGGGTAAGGCCCCGCGCTTCGAGAACATAAGGCCCCTCAAGCGCACCTACGTCTTCGAGCGCAAGGGCATGCCGCCAGCCTCCCAGACCGACGTCGGTTGGATCCCGCCCGAGGTCAAGAAGAAGCTCAAGGAGCAGGCGAAGGCCGAGAAGGCGGCGAAGGAGAACGGCGCTGGCGAAGAGACCAAGGCGCCACAGAAAAACGGCTCCTCCGGGGAGTCCGCCGACGCCAAGGAGACGAGCTAGGTTGGCTGCGACGTTGCCTGAGGGAAACCTCGAGGATCGCCTCGAAGGTTACCTGGAGGGGTTGCGGAACAGGCACGGGCTCGAGGAATCCGAGGTGGAGGGCAACACGGTGAGGGTACTCGTGGGGCCCGAATCGGTTCCCGCGGTTCTGGCGACGGCGCGCGAGTCGCTCGGGATCGTGCACCTCTCGTTCATCACGGTCGTGGACCGTCAGGGATCTTTCGAGCTAACCTACGAGCTGCTCGATCTGCGCGGGGGACGCGTCAGGGTCAAGACCGTGGCGGAGGGCGAGGAGCCCGTGGTGCCAACGGTCACCCACGTGTACCCGACGGCCAACTGGCACGAGCGGGAGGCCTACGACATGTTCGGGGTGGCCTTCAGCGGGCACCCGGATCTGCGCAGGCTGTACATGTGGCAGGATCACTTCGACCACCATCCGCTCCTCAAGAGCTTCGAGATAAGTACCAAGCGCACCTTCGAGGGATTGAGGTGAGATGCTAAGCGAAGAGCGCCACACCGAGAGCATCACGCTAAGCGGCCGGGCCAGCGGGCGGCTGGCCTCCCCGGACATCCGGGACGAGTTCGGGCTCGAGACGATCGACATGAACATGGGGCCCCAGCACCCGGCGATGCACGGGCTATTGAGGCTCATCCTGGAGCTGGACGGCGAGACCGTCGTGCGGTGCGATCCTGTTATGGGCTACCTGCACCGCTGCCAGGAGAAGATCGCCGAGAACCGGATGTACCCGGCGGTCATACCGCTTACCGATAGGCTGGACTACTTCAACAACATGGCCATGGAGCACGGGTACTGCCTGGCGGTCGAGGACCTGCTAGGCGTCGAGATCCCGCCCCGGGCGCAGGCGCTGCGGGTCCTCATGGACGAGCTTAGCCGCATCGCCAGCCACGTCCCCTCCATAGGCTTCCTGCTGCTGGAGCTCGGGGCTTTCACCCCGATCCTCTACGCCTTCAGGGAGCGCGAGAGGGCGCAGAACATCCTCGAGGCCGTCACGGGCGCGAGGATGATGTACCACTACCAGCGCATAGGGGGCGTAAAGGCCGACCTTCCTGAGGACATCCCGGAGAAGCTCTGGGAGTTCGTCGAGGGGCTGGAGCAGCGGATGCAGTCTGACTTCATCGACCTCATCGAGGGGAACGAGATCTTCATCTCCCGCACCCGCGGTATAGGGCAGCTCACGCAGGAGAAGGCGCTCGAGATGGGCCTCACGGGGCCTCCCCTCAGGTGCACGGGCGTCAGCTTCGATGTGAGGATGGACTACCCCTACGGCTGGTACCCGAACGTGAAGTTCGACGTAGTCACCGACGAGGGGGGCGACGTCGAGGCCGCGTACAGGGTGCGCGTAGGCGAGATACGGCAGAGCATCGGCATCATAAAGCAGATCCTCGAGGATCTGCCCGAGGGAGAGGTCCTCGGGGACACGGGGCGGCGCATACGCCCGCCCGAGGGCGAGGGGTTCGGCCGCGTCGAGTCGGCGCGAGGCGAGTACGCGGTCCACGTCGTCTCCGATGGCTCGGACACGCCCTACAGGGTTCACTACAGGACGCCGTGCACGACTAACATGCAGCTCCTGCAAGAGATCGTGCCTGGCCACTACCTGCCCGACATCATGCCGATCATGGGGCTGGTGGATCCGGTCTCCGGGGCCTGGGACAAGTAGGGGAGAGGCGTTGAGTCTGGATATCCTCAACCAGGAGCCGATCAGGTTCCTCCTCTCGTTCGGGGTCGTGATCTTCCTGGTGTTGAACCTGGCGGCGATCCTGACCATGGCAGAACGCAAGGTGTCGGCCTACATCCACCTGCGCTACGGGCCGAACCGGGTCGGGCCGCGCGGTCTGTTGCAGCCGGCTGCGGACGTCTTCAAGCTCTTTACCAAGGAGAACGTCTCGCCGGGGCGGGCGGACCTCTGGATCTTCCTCGGCGCGCCGATAGCGATGTTCTTGCCGGCGGCGCTGGTGTGGCTGGTCGTGCCTTTCGCCCCGGACGCCGTTATCGCCAACATCAACGTCGCCATCTTGTTCTTCGTTGCCGTGACCTCCATCGGCGCCCTGGGCGTGGTGATGGCCGGCTACGGGAGCAGGTCCAACTTCTCGCTGCTCGGGGCCCTGAGGGGCGCGGCGCAGATGATCTCCTACGAGGTGCCCCTGATCCTGAGCCTGCTCGGGGTAGTCATGCTGACGGGGAGCCTCTCGCTCGTGGACGTCGTGAACGCCCAGGCGGGCGGGTTCTGGAACTGGTACGTCTGGCCGCAGCTGCCGATGTTCATCATCTTCTACATAGCCGGGATCGCCGAGGTGAAGCGGGTGCCGTTCGATCTCCCCGAGGGCGAGAGCGAGATCGTCGGGGGCTTCATGGTCGAGTACTCGGGGATGACGTGGGCCCTCATCCAGGCCGCCGAGTTCGCCTCGATGGGCCTGATCTCCGCTATCACCGTGACGCTCTTCCTCGGCGGCTGGCAGCCGCCGCTCGAGTTCCTGGATCTCGGCTCATTTAACTGGTTCTGGTTCGGGCTCAAGACGGCGCTGGTCATCTTCACGTTCCAGTGGATCCGGTGGTCCGTTCCCCGCTTGCGAATGGACCAGCTCATGGACTTCGGCTGGAAGGTCCTCGTCCCGATAACGCTCGTTTGGCTGCTCGTTACGGCCGCGCGCGATGCTAATTCTGTAAGAGAGAGGGTTCTTATGCCGCAGGTAGGTCAGGGAATACTGAAGGGGATGGGGATAACCCTCAAGCACCTCTTCGAGAAGAAGGTCACGCGCCAGTATCCCGAGTACAAGCGCCAGCTGCCGGAGCGCAGCCGAGGGATGCTCACCGTGGACATGGACCGGTGCATTGCCTGCCTGCAGTGCATGAGGATCTGCCCCGACCACTGCATCTCTATCGAGCAGGAGAAGCGCGACGCGGATGGCTCCGGCAAGGCCAAGCCCTACCCCGTCGGCTTCGTCATCGACGACTCGCGCTGCATGTACTGTTCGCTCTGCGTAGAGGTCTGCCCGGTCAACTGCATCTACCACACCGAGGAGTTCGAGGTGCAGGCCTACAACCGGCTCGAGCTCGCGCGCCAGTTCGGCGAGCGGCCCGTGGACCCGACCATCGATCCGAAGCCGACCGTGAAAAAGAAGAAGAAGCCGACCGGCAAGAAGGCCCCCAACACCGCGCAGCGTCCCAGGACGGGGGAGGAAGAGGCGAGTTGACCGTCGCGTTCGCGTTCCTGGCCGGGATGACGCTCGTCGCGGCGGTCGGGGTGGTGCTCAGCCGCAACGTCGTGCACTCGGCGCTCTTCATGTCCGGTTCCTTCCTCGCGGTTGCGGGCTTCTTCGTGATGCTCAACGCTCCTGCGCTCGCCGCGTTCCAGGTCCTCATCTACGTTGGTGCGGTAACGGTGGTGATCCTGTTCGGCATCATGTTCACCCAGCGGCCCCAGGTGAGGCGCTACCGCACGATCATCAACCGCCAGGCCTGGCTGGGGTTCTTCGTCGCGGCCGGGGTCGGCGCCTTCCTCTCCTACGTCCTCGCATCCGAGGACTGGGGATCCACGTCGGCCGGTAACGGCCCGCGCGACGTCGCAAACTTCGGGCGGGATCTGCTAGGGGTCAGCGCCGGGTCCGAGATCTTCGTGCTGCTCTTCGAGGTGGCCTCGGTGCTGTTGCTCGTCGCCATCGTCGCGGCGATAGTGGTCAGCCGCCGCAAGACCGGCCAGGACGCCGGTCGGGGGACGGCCGAGTAGTGCCGCAGATCCCGCCGCAGGTGCAGCAGGTTCTGGACGCGCTCGTCGCCGCGCCGCCGCTCGGGGGCTACCTCGTGGTGGGGGCGATCCTGTTCGCGATCGGGGCGTGGGGCGCCCTGATCAGGCGCAACGCGGTGGTCGTGTTCATGTGCGTCGAGCTCATGGTCAACGGCGTAAACCTCACCCTCGTCGCCTTCGCCGACCACCTGCCGAACGCCGGCGGGCTCGGTGTCAGCTACGCTGTGCTTGTCATAGCCATCGCCGCCGCGGAAATCGCGGTCGGCCTTGCTATAGTGCTCGCGGTGTTCAGGACGCGCCGCACCGTGAACGTCGACGAAGTCACCTCGATGAGGGGCTAGAAGGGGTTAGATGCAGACCGTCGGCCAACAGCTGATAATCGCGGCCATCCCTATTCTCCCGGTCCTGGTCTTCCTCGTGCTGGTCTTCGCCGGGCGTCTCCTGGGCGAGAACGCCCAGTACGTGGCCATCCTCGGGGTTACCGTCTCGCTCGTGTTCTCCGTCTTCGCCCTCCTGTACGTCGCCGGCATAATCTCCGGTGGCGGTGCACCCATCGAGTTCTCGGTCAACTGGATAGACCTCGGGGAGGGCGGGTCGTTCCCGATGGGCGTCTACGTTGACGGCCTGGCGGCGGTTATGCTCGTGGTCGTTTGCTTCGTGAGCCTCATGATCCAGCTCTACTCCGGGGCCTTTATGGAGGGCGACAGCCGCTTCGCGTGGTACTACGCCGTGCTGAACCTCTTCACCGCCTCTATGCTCGGCCTCGTCCTCGCTCCCAACTTCATCGAGCTCTACGTGTTTTGGGAGCTCGTCGGCCTGTGCTCGTACCTCCTGATCGGCCACTGGTTCCACAAGCCCTCGGCCCGCGACGCTGCCCAGAAGGCGTTTATCGTGACGAGGATCGGCGACGCGGCCCTGTTCGTTGCGATCATCATCTTCTGGCGTCAGACGGGCACGACGTCGTTCGAGGGCATCTCGGAGGCGGCCCAGGCCGGGTTTATCGGCGGCTCGTTGTTCACCGCGGCCGTGGTGCTCGTGTTCGTAGGCGCGATCGGCAAGAGCGCGCAGTTCCCGCTGCACGTGTGGTTGCCAGACGCCATGGAGGGCCCGACCCCGGTGTCGGCCCTGATCCACGCGGCGACGATGGTCGCGGCGGGAGTCTACCTGGTCGCCCGTACCTACGACATCTTCGTCCAGAGCGAGCAGGCGATGCTGGTCGTTGCCTACATCGGCGGGTTTACGGCGCTGATGGCCGCGACGATGGCGCTCGTGAAAAAGGACATCAAGCGGATCGTGGCCTACTCGACGGTCTCGCAGCTCGGGTACATGATGCTGGCCCTCGGGGTCGGCTCCTACACGGCGGGCATGTTCCACCTGTACAACCACGCCTTCTTCAAGGCCCTCCTCTTCCTCTGCGCCGGCAGCATCATCCACGCCATGGACTCCTACAACCTCTTCGACATGGGCGGCCTGAGAAGCCGGATGCCCCTGACTTTCTGGACCATGGTGATCGCCGGCCTCTCGCTAGCCGGGATCTTCCCCCTGAGCGGTTTCTGGTCGAAGGACGCGATCGTCGCCTCCACCTACGATGAGCACTACTACGTTCTGTTCGGGATGGCCCTTCTCACGGTGCTGCTCACCGCCTTCTACATCTTCCGGGCTATCTTCCTCGCCTTCACCGGCGAACCGCGAACCGACGGGGCGCGGGCGGCGACGGAGTCGCCTGGGATCATGGTCGGACCGATGCTGATCCTGGCGTTTCTCTCAATCACGAGCGGCTGGGTCGGCATACCAGCTGGCTTCGGTATACCGATCCCGGACTACTTCGCCGAGTTAGTGGCGCCGAGCGAGTTCGCCACGCAGACGCTCGGGCTGGAGCCGCACCCGTTCAGCTTCCTCCTGGCTGCGGTCTCGGTGGTGACCGCCCTGATCGGCATCGGGCTGGCCTACGTTCTCTACGTCAGGAGCCCGGAGCAGGCGGGCGCGCTGCAGCGCCGGTTCTCCGGGCTCTACGTGTTCCTGGACAAGGGCTGGTACTTCGACGCGCTCTACGGCGCGACGTTCGTGCGGGCAGCCAGGCTACGTCGGTAGCGCCCTGCGAAGGTTCGATCGGGCGGTGCTGGTCGGCGGCCTGACCGGCGGGGTCGGACGCGTGGTCTCGGGGATTGGCGAATCGCTGCGCAGGCTCCAGGGCGGTGGGGTGCAGACCTACGCGCTCTTTATCCTGCTCAGCGTCCTGATCATCGGGGTGATCGTCGGCGCCCAGTACGCGTTCCTGGTGTTTGCCTTGATCGTCGTGGCCACCGTGGCCGCGTTCGCCGTGGGGTCGCGACTGTGATCACCACCGTCATAATCGTCATCCCGCTGCTCGGTGCCATACTCATGCTGCTCCTCCCGGTCGAGGACCAGATGGTGCGCTACGCGGCGCTCGGGGTGGCGGCCGTCCCGCTCGCGCTCGCGACCTACGTTTATTTCGCCTTCGGGGGAGACCTTGGCTCCGCCGCGCTCACCCAGGACGTGACGTGGATCGAGTCCCTCAACATCGGCTACCGGGTCGGGCTAGACGGGCTCGGGTTCGGGATGTTCTTCCTCACGACGTTCCTGACGCTCATAGCCGTCGTAGCGTCCTGGGACGTGCAAGACAACCTGAAGCAGTACTTCGCCGTCCTGTTCATCGCGGAGCTCGGGATGCTCGGGGTCTTCGCCGCGCAGGATCTGATCCTCTTCTACGTCTTCTTCGAGATCACGCTGATCCCGATGTACCTGCTGGTCGGTATCTGGGGCGACGAGAACAGGCGTCAAGCCGCCATCAGGTTCTTTATCTTCACGTTCTTCGGCTCCACCGTGATGCTCGCAGGCTTTCTCGCCTTCGGGATCCTGGCGGGAAGCTACTCGATGGAAGCCCTGAGCGCCGGTGGCGGCCTGTCGCGCACCGCCCAGATCGCCGTCGCCGCCCCGATACTCTTCGGGTTGCTGGTCAAGGTTCCGGCCGTGCCCCTGCACGGCTGGCTGCTCGACGTCTACGTCTCGAGCCCGACCTCGACCAACGTGGTCCTCTCCGGCATCCTGCCGAAGCTTGGCACGTACGGCCTGATCCGGATCGCGATCCCCCTGCTTCCGGAGGGCGTTGAACCGTTCCTTCCCTACCTGGCGATCCTGGGGGTGGTGAACATACTGTACGGTGCGTTCGTGGCCTTCATGCAGCCCGATCTCAAGGCGCTCGTGGCCTACTCCTCGATCGGAACCCTCGGGTTTATCCTGCTCGGGACGGCCTCGGGCAACGCGGTCGGGTTGAACGGCGCGGTCTTCCAGCAGGTCTCGCACGGGCTCTACTCGGCGCTGCTGTTTATCCTGGTCGGCGTTATCGCGTCCCGAACCGGGACGCGGCGCATATCCGAGCTCGGAGGGCTGGCGGCCCGGATGCCCTGGGCAGGTGGTCTGCTGGCACTCGGGGCCCTCGCCGCGATGGGCCTGCCCGGCCTCGCGGTCTTCGTCTCGGAGTTTATGAGCATCATGGGCGGGTACGAGGCGTTCCCGGTTCAGGGGACCCTTGCCGCCCTCGGCATAATTTTCTCTGCGATGTACCTGCTCTACATGCTGGCGCGCGTAATCTTCGGTCCCATCGAGAAGCCGGCCTACGAGGGGATCTCGGACGCCAGGCCGGTAGAGATGGCGGCGGTCGTCCCGCTGGCCGTGCTGCTGGTGGTGCTCGGCGTCTTTCCGGCGTTGCTCATAAGCGTCCAGCGGCCGGCGGTGGATGCCGTGCTCAGCGCGATCGGGGGTAGCTAGTGACGGTAACCGGGCAGACTTTCCTCGCGCTGCTTCCCGAGCTGGTCGCGACCGGGTTCATCCTCCTCGTCCTCATGGTCGGCGTCTTCGCCGAACGCAACGTGGCGCTGGTGGCGGGGCTTGCAGCCGTCGGCTCCCTCGCCGTGTTCGGCAGCGCGGTGGTGCTCCTGATCACGGGTTTCTCGGGCACCTTCTTCGGCGGCGGCTTCGTCGTGGACGGCTTTTCGCTCTACTTCAAACTCATCGTTGCAGGCTCGGCGTTCTTTGCGGTCCTCGCCGCGGCGCGCTGGTCTGGGTACACCGGCGACGCCGGAGAGTACCTGACCCTGATACTCGCGGTCGTGCTCGGGTCGATGCTGCTCGTCTCCATGCGAGACCTGTTCGGCATATTCCTTGCCATCGAGCTCGCCACGATCCCATCCTACGCGATGGTCGCCTTCGACCGCAGCAAGCGCGAGAGCGCCGAGGGCGGGATGAAGTACCTGATCACCGGCGTCATAG
This sequence comes from uncultured Rubrobacteraceae bacterium, assembly GCA_963800975.1. Classification (GTDB taxonomy): domain Bacteria; phylum Actinomycetota; class Rubrobacteria; order Rubrobacterales; family Rubrobacteraceae; genus JALYGY01. The sequence goes on from CAWDDB010000019.1 coordinate 97,633, forward strand.
CGTCCTCCGTGTTGCTATACGGGATCGTCCTTATCTACGGCGTCTCTGGCTCAGCGGCGCTCTCGGACGTCGCCGACGCTTTCTCTGCGGATCTCTCTCCCGTTGCCATCGTGGGCCTCGTCCTACTGCTGTCCGGCTTCGCGTTCAAGGTATCCGCCGCGCCGTTCCATTTCTGGACCCCCGACGCCTACCAGGGCGCCCCGACCAGCGCCGCGGCGTTCCTCTCCGTGGCCCCGAAGGCCGCGTTCTTTGCGATCCTCCTCCGTATCCTGCTCGAAGGGATGCCGGAGGCCGCGCCGACGTGGACCGCGGTCATGGCGTTCCTGTCGATCCTGACGATGTTCGTCGGGAACCTCTTCGCGCTCAGGCAGCGCAACGTGCGCCGCATGCTCGCCTACAGCTCGGTCGCCCACTCGGGGTACATCCTGGCCGCCTTCGCGGCCCTGCAAGGGCCGGCGGTAGCCACGGCGGTCGAGGCCGTCCTGATCTACTCCGCCGCCTACGCGGTTATGAACCTCGGCGCGTTCCTGGTCATAGACCTGGTGGGCGAGGAGACCAAGAGCTTTAACGGCCTGATCAAGACGAACCCTGGGGTCGCTCTTAGCATGCTGGTCTTTATGGCCTCGCTCGTCGGCATTCCGCCGCTCGCCGGTTTCTTCGGGAAGCTCTGGATCATCATCGCTGGCGCCCAGTCCGGGTCGATTGCCGTCTACGTGGTGGTCGGCGCGCTGGTCGTGAACAGCGTCCTCTCCGTCCCTTACTACTTCGGCATCGTCCGGAACATGCTCTTCGAGGAACCCGCGGGCCCGCCTCCCGATACCCGCGGCACGGGCGCCGTGAGGTTCTCGGTCTACGTCCTGGCGATCGCCACCACGCTGTTCGGTCTGCTGATCATCCCGCTCTCCGCGCTGGTTCGCGGCTCCGGGCTTCTGTAGCCCCGAAGGCGCCCGGAAGGGCGTTCTCGGCACCCCGCCACTGGGCGCCCTTGCCTCTGTTCTAGAGGTTGAGGCTTTGTCTTGGCAGGAGCCGAGGGTGTGTTGTAACCTACGGCTCCTATGCAAGCGGTAATTCTTGTAGGCGGGCTCGGCACGCGGCTACGGCCGATAACGTACGACGTCCCGAAGGCGCTGGTTCCGTTGCGCAACAGGCCTTTCATGGGTTACATGCTGGACTTCCTGAGGGGCGGTGGGCTGGACGGGGCGGTGCTCTCCCTGGGCTACCTTCCGACCCCCATCCAGGAGTTCCTCTCGGGGTTCGACCTGGACGGCTTCTCGGTCGATTACGCGGTGGAGGACCGCACACTCGGAACGGCTGGCGGGATCAAGAACGCCGCGCGCTATTTGCGTGGAAATGGCCCCGTGGTCGCGGTCAACGGCGACGTCCTCTCTGGAACCGACCTGAGGGACTTGATCCAGAGGCACCGGGAGACCGGGGCCCTTGCGACGATCACGCTCACGAGCGTCGAGGACCCGACCGCATACGGCCTCGTCGAGGTCGACCACGACATGGTGGTACACCGCTTCATCGAGAAGCCGGCGGCTGACGAGGTGACCACCAACCTGGTAAACGCCGGCATCTACGTGCTCGAGCCCGAGGTTCTCGACATGATACCGCCAGACCAAGAGGTCTCGATCGAGCGCGAGATTTTCCCCGAGCTCCAGGCGATAGGACGGCTCCGGGCGCACGTGTCCAGCTCGTACTGGCGTGACATCGGGACGCCGCGCAGCTACCTGGCCGCCTCCCACGATGTCCTCTCCGGAGCCGTGGGATCGCCGCGCGATGGCTTCGAGTACTGCGAGGTGGCTAACTCCGCCCGCAAGGGAAAGAACGTCAAGCTCTTGCCGCCGGTCTCGGTAGCCGCCGGGTGCGTGATCGAGCACGGAGCGACCATCGGCGGGCGGTCTTCTCTGGGTCGCGGCTGCCGCGTGGGCGAGGGGGCCGTGGTCGAGGGCAGCATCGTGCTCGAGGGCGCCGAGATCGAGGCCGGCGCCGTGATTCGTGGCTCCATAATCGGCAAGGGGGCGAGGGTCGGCGACGGCGCGATCGTCCGCGGACTAGCCGTCCTGGGCGCCGGATGCGTCGTGGGCGAGGGGAACGTTCTGGATCAGGGTATCCGGGTAAACCCCGGGGTTATCCTGCCGCCCAGGAGCCTGCGCTTCTAGGCGGGCTACAGGTGTCAGGCTTCAGTTTTCCTCTGTCGTAACCGATACCTTGCGCCAGAAGGAGAAGACGGGTCCTGGCTCGTCGGCCGCCCCTGATGTCTGAAACCTCGAAGACCTACTTCTCGGCGCTCGCGGATCTGTTCTTCCCGCAGTACTGCGTCGGCTGCGGAGGGAGGGCGAGCGATCTCCTGTGCCGGGCTTGTTTCGAAGCTTTGCCTCGGGTTGGACGTCCCGTGTGCGCCCGTTGCGGCGCGCCGACGGCGTTCGAGACGTTCGTGTGCGAGGGTTGCAAAGGGGTGGAATTCGGATTCGTCGGTGCCAGGGCACCGTTGCGCTACGAGGGCGTCGGGGAGGCGATCGTGCACGCGCTCAAGTACCGCGGCTACACGAGGGTCGTCGCCGGGCTCGCGGTGCCGCTTATGCTCGGGGTTCTCGAGCGCGGCGAGCGCTTCGATAGCGTCGTGCCGGTGCCGCTGCACCGCTCGCGCCTGAGGCGGCGGGGCTTCAACCAGGCCGCGTTGCTGGCTCGTGGCGTCGCCGGAGGGCTCCGGGCTCCGGTCTCGGATACACTAAGGGTCGTGCGCAGGACCAGGGATCAGGTCGAGCTCTCGGCGGCAGAGCGGAGAGCCAACGTAGCCGGAGCCTTCGCGCAGCGCGCGCGGGCGCGCGGGAGGATCCTTCTGGTGGACGACGTGTTCACGACGGGGGCGACGATGAGCTCTTGCGCCGAGACTCTCCTGCAGGGCGGGGCCGAGGAGGTTCACGCCCTGAGCCTGTGCAGGACATGCTGAGGGGCGGGACGCCCCTCAGCAGCACGCGCCCTCCGGGCGCTCGTCAGCACGCTCCGGCTAGCGCTGTCGCTTGTCAGCACGCGTCGCCCTTTACAAGGGCTCGCTTGTCAGCTTCATGGGCCAGGCCAAAGCCTGTTGCTGAAAGCGAGGCGGGCGAAGCCTGCCGAAGCGTGCTGACAAGGCGCGTTAGCGCCGTGCTGACAAGCGGAAGCCGGAGGCTGGAGCGTGCTGACAAGCTGGCGAAGCCAGCGTGCTGTGCGACGACCGAAGGGAGGCGCGAATGGAGATAGTCGTCAAGGGACGCAACATGGCGGTCACGGAGGCGCTGGAACGCTACGCTTCGGAGAAGGTGGAGCGGGTCGGCAAGTTCTTTGACGAGCAGCGGAGCGACTCGAGGGCCGAGGTGGAGTTGATCCACGAGCGAAACCCCTCGATCTCCGAGCCCGAGGTCGCCGAGACGACGCTGTTTATCAACGGCACGGTCCTGAAGGCGCGAGAGGCTTCCGGAGACATGTACGCCTCCATAGATCGCATGTCGGACAAGCTCGAGCGCCAGGTCAGGCGCTACAGAGGGCGGCAGATCGACCGCTGGCACGGCCACGGTTCGCGCGCCGACCCTCCCATCGAGCCCGAGCCGTTCGTGGTCGAGGAAGAAGAGGAGATCGAGGCCCGCATCGTGCGCACCAAGCAGTTCCAGATGAAGCCAATGGGCGCGGAGGAGGCCGTCCTGCAGCTGGAGCTCCTGGACCACGACTTCTTCGTCTTCACCAGCGCCGACACCGGAGACATAAACGTGGTGTACAAGCGAAGGGACGGCGACTACGGCCTGATCGAGCCCGCAAGATAGCCGCCGATATCTTAAACTAAGGGGATGGCGGACCGCGCCCGGGCGGCCGCCGCGAGGTGTGCTAGACCGAGGTTGGTGTTGATCAGTGGCAAATCTGCTTACGAAGATACTCAGGATGGGCGAGGGCCGGAAGGTCAAGGTCCTGCAGCAGCGTGTCCAGGCCGTCACGGCCCTGGAGCCCGAGATGGAGGGACTCTCGGACGCCGAGCTGCGGGCCAAGACGGACGAGTTCCGCGACCGGATCGCGGCCGACGAGACGCTCGAGGAAATCCTGCCCGAGGCCTTCGCCGTAGTGCGGGAGGCCTCCAAACGAACGCTCGGGATGCGACCGTTCGACGTGCAGGTGATGGGCGGTATCGTTCTGCACGAGGGCAAGATCGCCGAGATGAAGACGGGCGAGGGCAAGACGCTAGCGGCAACGATGCCGGTCTACCTCAACGCTCTCTCCGGCAAGGGCGTGCACGTCGTCACGGTCAACGACTACCTCGCCAGGCGCGACGCGGGCTGGATGGGCGAGATCTACGAGTTCCTCGGGTTGAAGGTCGGCCTGATCCAGGACGCTATGGGCTTCGACGAGCGTAAGGTCGCCTACGACTCCGACCTCACCTACGGCACCAACGCCCAGTTCGGCTTCGACTACCTGAGGGACAACATCGCGACCTCGACGGACCAGCTGGTGCAGCGAGAGCTCAACTTCGCGATCGTCGACGAGGTGGACTCGATCCTCATAGACGAGGCGCGTACCCCGCTCATCATCTCGGGGATGCCCGAGAGCGCCGCGGACGTCTACTACCGCTTCGCTGCCATAGTCCCGCGCCTCAGGGAGGGCGAGGACTTCGAGGTGGACGAGAAGAAGCGTCAGATCGCCCCGACCGAGAGCGGCGTCGAGAAGGTGGAGAAGGCGCTCGGCGTCGAGAACCTCTATGACGACGTCAACACCAACCTCGTCAACCACCTCAACCAGGCCCTCAGGGCGCACGCGCTCTTCCACAAGGACCGCGAGTACATCGTGCGCGACGACCAGGTCTTTATCGTGGACGAGTTCACGGGGCGTGTGCTCGAAGGAAGAAGGTACTCCGAGGGCCTGCACCAGGCGATAGAGGCCAAGGAAGGCGTGGCGATCCGGGAGGAGAACCAGACGGTCGCCACCATCACGATACAGAACTTCTTCAGGCAGTACGGGAAGCTCTCGGGGATGACGGGAACCGCGGCCACCGAGGCCGACGAGTTCATGCACATCTACAAGATGGAGGTCGTCTCCATCCCGACGCACAAGGAGATGATCCGGGACGACAGGGACGACCTGGTCTACAAGACGAAGAAGGCCAAGCACGCGGCGGTCGTGGACGACATAGTCGAGCGCAACGGCGTGGGCCAGCCCATCCTCGTCGGCACGGTCTCCGTCGAGGTCTCCGAGCACCTCTCGACGTTGCTGAAGCGGCGCGGGATAGCCCACAACGTCCTGAACGCCAAGCAGCACGAGAGGGAGGCCGACGTCATCGCCGAGGCCGGCGAGAGGGGCGCCGTCACCATAGCGACCAACATGGCAGGCCGCGGGACGGACATCAAGCTCGGCGAGGGGATAGCCGAGGTCGGCGGGCTCTACGTTCTCGGCACGGAGCGCCACGAGTCGAGGCGCATAGACAACCAGCTGCGCGGCCGCTCGGGGCGCCAGGGCGATCCCGGCGAGTCGCGGTTTTACCTCTCCTTCGAGGACGACCTGCTCAGGCTCTTCGGGGGCGACAGGATGCAGGGCGTCATAAACCGGATCGGGCTCGAGGAGGACGTGCCGATCGAGGCAGGAATGATCTCCAACTCTGTACGGCGCGCGCAGGAGCAGGTCGAGAGCCGCAACTTTCAGATCCGAAAGCGGATCCTGGAGTACGACGACGTGCTGAACAAGCAGCGCGAGGTTATCTACGCGATCAGGCGCGACATCCTGATGGGCGAGGACGTTGACACGTTCTCCTACGTGGAGGACGTCCTGACCGACATCGTCCTGCAGTACGTCTCGGACGAGGTCTACCCCGAGGAGTGGGACATGACCACGCTAGCGGCCGAGGTCAACCGCTTCTACCCGACCACCATAGACTTCGAGTCGCTGGACCTCGAGAGCCTGACGAGCGAGGAAATCCTCGAGATGGTGCTGGACGATGCCAGGGAGCGCCTCGAGGATCGAAAGGTCGAGTGGGAGGAGAGGACCGCGGAGCTCGAGAAGCGCGGCCTCGCGCGCACGGACGGCGCCGCGTCCTTCGAGGAGGCCGAGCGCGGGACGCTCCTCTCTGTCGTGGACTCCCGCTGGCGCGAGCACCTGTACGAGATGGACTACCTGCGCGAGGGCATCGGCTGGCGCGGGCTCTCGCAGCGTGACCCGCTCGTGGAGTACAAGCGGGAGGGCTTCGACATCTTCCAGGAGATGGAGCGGGGCCTCAAGGAAGACTACGTCACCTACATCTACCGCATAGAGAACGTCGTGCTGCGCGAGGCCGAGATGCAGCAGCTCTCCTACAGCGGTGGCGGCGAAGAGCAGGACGATCGATCCAAGGGCCCCAGGAAGGCCGAAGGGAAGGTCGGGCGCAACGACCCGTGCCCGTGCGGGTCGGGCAAGAAGTACAAGAAGTGCGGGCTGCTGAACACGCAAGAGCACCAGCGCTTTATGGCGCAGGGAGGCTCGGCGGCCTAGTGTCCGAGCTGAGCGACAAGTCCTCTCGGCTGGAGGATCGTCTCGCGGAGCTGGAGGCGTTCTTCGGCGTCGAGGGACTGCGCGAGGAGGCCGAGGACCTGGGCGAACAGATGAGCCATCCCGGTTTCTGGAACGACCAGGAGAGTGCCAGGGAGACCTCGGCCCGCTTCTCGCGGGTTCAGGACAGGATCGCCCTGCTCGAGGGCCTGCGCGGGACGCTCACCGACTCGGAGGAGCTGCTCGAGCTGGCCGACGGGGACAACGAGCTTATCTCCGAGGTGGGGGAGGAGCTGAGGCGCGTGGAGCGCGTGCTCGAGGAGCAGGAGGTGGCGCGCCTCTTTACCGGGGACTACGACGAGGGACCGGCGATCCTCACCATCAACCCGGGCGCTGGCGGGGTGGACTCGCAGGACTGGGCCGAGATGCTCGCCCGCATGTACCGACGCTGGGCCGAGCGTCGGGGCTTCGGCCTGGAGGTCATCGAGTACACGGAGGGCGAGGAGGCCGGCATCAAGAGCGCCACCTTCACGGTTTCGGGGGAGCACGCCTTCGGGCTCCTGTCCGCGGAGCGCGGCGTGCACCGTCTGGTGCGGATAAGCCCGTTCGACGCCTCCTCGCGCAGGCACACGAGCTTCGCCTCCGCTGCGGTTGCCCCGATCATCGACGACAGGGTCGACGTGGAGGTAGACGAGAAGGACCTCAAGATCGACACCTACCGGGCCTCCGGGGCGGGCGGTCAGCACGTCAACAAAACCGACTCCGCGGTCAGGATCACGCACCTGCCCACGGGCATCGTGGTTCAGTGCCAGAACGAGCGCAGCCAGCATCAGAACCGCGAGGTCGCCATGCGCGTCCTCAGGGCGCGCCTCTTCGAGCTAGAGCGGGAGCGGCGCGAAAAGGAGATCGCGGCCCAGAGCGGGGAGAAGGCGGATATCGAGTGGGGGTCGCAGATCCGATCCTACGTCCTCCACCCTTACAAGCTCGTGAAGGACCACCGCACCGGCGTGGAGACGGCCAACGTCGACCGCGTCCTGGACGGCGATCTCGACGCCTTCGTCTACGCCTACCTCAAGAACCGGGCCGTGGCCTAGCGCCGTGTCGGGCAAGACCCTCGTCGTTCTCCTGGTGGTCGTCTTCGTGGCGCTCGCCCCTTACACCTTCCTCCCAGGGATACTCGAAGGGTGGATCGCGGGCACCCTTCAGGACCGGGCCGGGCTGGAGAGCGCGCCCGAGGTCGAGCTGGGCAGCAGCCCCCCGCTCATGATGTACGCGGGGAGCTTCTCGGAGGCCCGCATCACCGTCAAAGGGTTCGACCTCGGTGGCATACCCACCGAATCGGTAGCCCTGGAGCTGGATCCTTTCAACCTGAACATACTCGAGAGCGCGTCGACCCGCAGCGTGAGCACGGCCGAGCCTCTCTCCGGAAGGCTACACATAAAGCTCCCCAAGCAGACCAGCCTGCGGCTCTCGCAGGCCGGGCTGGCGGGGCCCCCGCAGACCGTCGAGCTCTCGCAGGACCAGATACTCGCGATCCTCACGGGCCAGACCCCAATGGGCGCGCCGGTCGGTTGACGGGCCTCGATTCTCTGCGGTGCCCGAACAGCTGGCTCCTCGTAGCCTGATCTCGTGTCCAGGGGCGCCGGTCTCGCGCTGGGGGCTTGTGGGATCCTCGTTCTCGTCGCAGCCGCGGCTCTCCTGTACGGCCCGTACCTGTTCTTGCCTTCGTACCTGGAGAGGAACGTGGCCTCGAGCCTGCAAGAGGAGTTCGCGCTCGAGAGCACGCCCAGGGTAGCGCTGGAGCGCGGATCTGCGGCCGAAGTGCGGACCGGAAGGTTCTCCGGCGGGCGGGTCGAGATGAGCAACGTCGAGCTCGACGGGATACTAGCAGAGGAGGTCGTCGTGGATCTGGCGGCGGTGGATCTGGATCTCCTCGGAAGCATTGTCGCAGGCCGGATCGAGAGTCAGAATCCAGTGTCCGGCACGCTCAGGGCAACGATCTCCGAAGAGGAGATCCTGCGCGTCGTGCGCGCGGGCGCCGAGGTGCCGGTATTGGACCTAGGGTTGGCGAGCGATGGCGTTGTCGTGGACTCGGAGACGACCGTGTTCGGGCTGACGGTGCCCGTCTCTCTGCGGGGGGAGCTTGTATTGCGGGGAGAGGACCTGGTATTCGAGCCGCGGCGGGTCACCGCCCTCGGGTCCGAGTTGCCGCCGGAGCTGGCCGAGGGCGCGCTCTCGGGAACGGACCTCTCGTACCCGATGGAAGGGTTGCCCGCCGGCGCGGACGTCACCGGCCTCGAGGTCGGCGACGGACGTCTCGTCGTCACGGCCGAGATGAGACGAATCCCGCTCGGGTAGGCGGAGTTGATTACGCCCGCCGTTGCTGTTATGGTCCTGCGTGGCTGATTGAGTCCCTGGAGGGGGGCCTTGAAGTTAAGTCCGCCGTTGCGGCGCAGTTACCGGACGAGCCATCTCTGGAGAGGCAATGATCCGATTCGATAACGTTACGAAACTGTACGGCAAGGACACCGTCGCGCTCGAGCGGGTGAATCTTGAGATAGAACCTGGCGAGTTCGTCTTCCTGGTTGGGGCAAGCGGCTCGGGCAAGTCCACGATGGTGAAGCTTATCCTGAAGGAGATCGAGCCGTCCACTGGGGCCGTCTACGTCAGGGGGACCAGGCTCTCGTCCGTCCCCAGGCGCAAGATACCGCGCCACCGGCGCAACATCGGGACGGTGTTCCAGGACTTCAAGCTTCTGCCGAACAAGACCGCGGCCGAGAACGTCGCCTACGCCATGGAGGTCACGGGTCAGCGGCGGCGCGCGATCCGCACGAAAGTCCCCCAGATACTCGACCTGGTCGGGCTCTCGGGCAAGATGAGCAAGTTCCCGGACATGCTCTCCGGCGGCGAGCAGCAGCGGGTCTCGATCGCGCGGGCCTTCGTCTCCCAGCCCTCGATACTCGTGGCCGACGAGCCGACGGGTAACCTGGACCCCAACACCAGCGTGGGGATCATGCAGCTGCTGCACCGGATCAACCGGATCGGCACCACCGTGCTCGTCGCCACGCACGACAAAGAAATGGTCGACGTGATGCGCAAGAGGGTGGTCGCGCTTGAAGAGGGGCGCGTGGTCCGGGACAAGGTGAAGGGGGCATACGCCGATGAGGTTTAACTTCGGTTTCTTCATGCGCGAGGCCTTCAAGAACATCCGCCTCAACCTCCTGATGAGCGTGACCGCGATAACGACGACGTTCGTGTGCATCCTGGTCCTCGGCGTCGGTTTGCTGGCGAGCTCCCACATCGAGGGGGTTATCGGGTCGGTGCGCGAGGACGTGAGCGTCGAAGCGTACTTCCCGCCCGACGCCTCGCAGGACGAGATGGACGAGACCATCTCGAGGGTCGAAAGCTGGCCCGAGGTCTCGGGCGTGAACTTCGTCTCCGAGGAGGAGGCGCTCGCGACCTTCAAGGAAACCTTCGCCGACAGGCCAGAGATCTACGAGAACCTCGACCCAGGCGTGCTCCCCGCCTCGCTCCAGATCCAGCTAGAAGACCCGAGGGAGGCCGAGGTTGTCGCGCAGCGGCTCGCGCAGGAGCAGGGCTTCGCCGACCAGAACCTGAGCTACCCGCAGCAGACCATAGAGCGCCTCAACTCCGTCACCTCGTACATGATCTGGGGCCTCTACGGGGCAACCGTACTGTTCCTGATCTCCAGCGTCCTCCTCATCTCCAACGCCATCCGGCTCTCGATCTTCGCGAGGCGGAAGGAGATCGAGGTCATGAAGCTGGTCGGGGCGTCGGACAGCTTCGTCCGTACCCCCTTCGTATTCGAGGGCCTGGTGCAGGGTCTGATCGGGGCCGCCCTGGCAGCGCTCGGCGTGATCTGGCTGAACTTCCTGTTTATCGACTGGTCGCGCGAGGCGCTGCCCTTCGTCCCCATCTCCGGGGACGCCGTGAACACGATCCTGCTCCTGCTGGTTCTCGTGATCGTCGGCGTGGTTATCGGCGTGGTTGGCAGTTTCCTCTCGGTAACAAGGTTTCTCAGGAAGATCTAGCGCGGAACGCGCTAGATCTTCCGCACGCCGCCTCCCTGCGGTCGGCGGCTTCTCAGCACGCTCCGGCTCGCTCGCCTCAGCCGCTTGTCAGCACGCCGCCCCCTCGGCTCCGCCTCGAGGGGCGGCTCCTCAGCTTTTTTGGCTCAGGTAGCAGCCCTTCGCTGAAAGCGAGGCCAGCTTCACTGGACGAAGCGTGCTGACAAGCGGAAGCTGGCGCAGCTAGCTGGAGCGTGCTACCACGCGGAGGGATTCATCCCTCCGCGTGGTAGACTCTGGGCGTGTCCCTCCGCGTCACAGGAGTACCGTTTTGATCCTTCCAGCCGTGCTGGTTCGCCGGGGAAAGTACTCTGTTGCCGATCCTCTCTTCGTCGAGGAGCGGCGGCCCGTGCTGGTCGCGCGCAAGCTGAGGCGCGGGGCGGAGGCCGGGGACATCGTTCTGGTCAATGCCAGGGAGAAGAACCGCTCGTTGCGCGGCGAGGTGACGCGCGTGATCGGGCCGTCGAACGATCCGCGCAACGTCTACGAGGCGCTCTTCGCCTCCGTCGGGACCTCCAGGACTTTCCCGCGCAAGGTTGAGGAGGAGGCCGAGTCGGTTGCTGGCAGGGAGCCCGGCGGGCGTACGGATCTCCGCCACCTGCCGACCGTCACAATCGACGGCGCGGATGCCAAGGACTTCGACGACGCCATCTCGGTGGAGCGCCAGGAGGAAGGCTACAGGCTCTGGGTGCACATCGCCGACGTGACACACTACGTCGACCCTGGTGGCGCCCTGGACTCCCAGGCCGCGTACCGGGGCAACTCCGTCTACCTCCCGGGAACGGTCGCGCCGATGCTTCCCGAGCGGCTCTCCAACGACGTCTGCTCGCTGAAGCCGCACGTCGAGCGGGCAGCCGTGACGGTCGAGATCGAGGTCACCTCGGACGGAGGGGCGAGAGGCGCGAGGGTCTTCAGGAGCCTGATAGTAAGCGACGCGCGCCTTACCTACGAGGGCGTGGATGCATTCTTGCGCGAGAGAGGCGACGTGGAGTTGCCTGAGCTGGTCCTTGCGGCCTACGAGCTCTCGCGCCGGCTCAAGACGCGCGCCGCGCGGCGCGGCAAGCTGGAGCTTGGCGGGCGCGAGCCGGAGTACGAGATAGACGCGGACGGGGTGCCGGTCTCGGCCAGGGCGCGCAGGTCCACGCCTGCCAGGGAGCTGATCGAGGAGCTCATGGTGCTCGCCAACGAGTCCGTGGCGAAGATGCTGCGCCGCGGGCGCACGGGCGTCTTCCGGGCACACGATAGGCCCGACGCCGAGTCGCTCGAGACGCTCGCCGAGCGTCTCGCCGCTATCGGGGTGCAGGCCGACCCGACGCCCGAGAACCTCGGCACCATAGCCCAGACGTCCAAGTCGGACGCGGTCAACTACCTGATATTGCGCTCCATCCCTCGCGCCTTGTATTCGCCAGATCCGGGTGGCCACTACGGGCTCGCCCTCGACGATTACACGCACTTCTCCTCCCCGATCCGGCGCTACTCGGACGTCCTCGTACACAGGGCCCTGCTCGGGGACGAGCTGCCCAAGGATCTCGGCGAGGTGGCGACGCGCGTCTCCGAGCGAGAGTACAGGTCCGTGATCTGTGAGCGGACCGCAGACGAGTACACCCTGATGTGGCTGATGCGGGATCGCGTCGGCGACGTCCTGGAGGGAACGGTCGTCAGCACGGCGGCGTTCGGCCTCTTTGTCGAGCTGGAGACCGGGGCGACGGGGCTGGTCCACGTGAGCAAGCTCCCGGGCTGGTGGGAGCTCGAGCCGAACGGCGTGGTCCTCTCCAACGACGCCATCGGCTCATCCTACAGCGTGGGGGACAGGGTCCTGGTGGAGCTGCTCGACGTACTCCCGCTGATGCAGCGGGCCGAGCTAAGGGTGGTGAAGCGGCTTTGACGGATTTCGCGCGCAACAGGAAGGCATTTCACGACTTCGAGATCGAGGAGACCTACGAGGCGGGCATCCAGCTGACCGGCCCCGAGGTCAAGTCCGTGCGGGCCGGACGGGCGAACCTGAAGGAGAGCTACGCCCGGGTGCGGGATGGCGAGGTCTTCCTCCTGGGCGCCCACATCTCCCCGTACGAGAACGCGACGAACATCCCCCAGCTCCCGACGCGCGAACGCAAGCTGCTCCTGCACGCGAGCGAGATCGCCCGCCTTGCGGGCCTGAGCCAGCAGGACGGCAAGACCCTGGTGCCCCTCAGGCTCTACGCCAGGAACGGCAACGTAAAGCTGCAGCTAGCCGTCGCAAGCCGCAAGCGCCAGTACGACAAGCGACGCGAGATAGCCCGCAAGACCGCAGAGCGCGAGATGGAACGGGCCGTCAAGGAGCGCCTCAGACGGTAGTCAGCACGCTTCTGGACTGCCTCGTCAGCCCTCGCATTCATCAATCGAGCTTCTCTTCCCGCTCCGACACGCTGACGAGCCGCTTGGCGCGGCCAGCGTGCTGGAATGCGCGGTTCTGGAAGCTTTGGGGTTGCCAGAACCGCAAAAGTGGTAAAATTTGTGGTGTTAAGGGGGCGATCGGTTTCGACGTGAGCGGACTGCGTCCTGCGAGACGAGCCGAGTTTGCTGGAGACTCGTAAAACGCCGGCACCCAAACATACACGGCGAACGTGATATGGAGTTGGCCGCTGCTTAAACGGTAGTGGCCCATCGGTCCGGGCGGCCCACGGCCCGGTTCCCGGTGTCAGCTAGTGGGCTTACCCTCCGGGCCCTGGTCCCGGGGTACGGGGGGGACACTTAACGGGCTAGCCACCCGGCGGTGCCCCGGTCCGTCGGGAGAGGCGAAGCTAAACCGGGAGCTACGCTCGTAGAATCTTGCGGACGGCGCGCTCGCGGACGCGGGTTCGAATCCCGCCGCCTCCACTGCAGCGGGGCCAGGAAGTATTTTCTTCCCGGCCCCGCACTTTTCTGGCATGCGTTGGCCCGTGGCCGCGCCTTCGGCCGGCTGTTGTGAGATGTAAAGCCCGAAGCTGGGGGTATAATGGGGCCCCGTGAGTGATCCGCGGCCAATAGGGGTATTCGACTCGGGGGTCGGCGGGCTGACGGTACTCGCGGAGATCCGGGACCGCTTGCCCTACGAGCACCTGGTCTATTTCGGGGATACTGCTCGGGTTCCCTACGGGGTACGAGACCCTTCAGAGGTAAGGGAGTTCGCGTTCGAGATCCTGCGTTACCTGACCGATCTGGACGTGAAGCTCGTCGTGATAGCCTGCAACTCCGCGTCTGCGGTCGCGCTAGAGGCGGCCCAGGCGGAGTTCGAGGCCCCGATAGTCGGCGTGATAGAGCCGGGGGCGAGGGCCGCGGCCGTGGACACCATCAACCGTCGAGTCGGCGTTCTGGCGACCCGCGTTACCGTCGAGAGCGGGGCGTACGGCCGCGCCGTGCGCAACCTCGACGCCGGGATAGAGGTGTACGAGCAGGCATGCCCCGAGTTCGTGCCCCTTATCGAGAGGGGCGTCGTGGACGGGCCGGAGCTGGAGGACGTCGCGAGGGAATACCTCGAACCGCTCATGCGGCGTCGGGTAGACGCGGTGATCCTCGGGTGCACCCACTACCCGCTCATCTCGGCCGCCATCAACCGCATCCTCGGGCCAGAGGTGCGCCTGATCTCTTCGGCCGGCCAGACCGCCCTGGAGGTAGGCCGCATCCTCTCCCGCCGCGGTTACCTCCGCCGCCCGCGCGACGCCGACGACCTCGGGGCCTCCACCTACGTGTGCAGCGCGGATCCAGCGGAGTTCGCGGCCCTGGGAGGACGCTTCCTCGGCGAGGAGATCGAGGCGGTCGCGCCCGCGGCGGTCATTTAAAGCAACCTACCCCTTTGTTATACTCACCTGCGGCCTCGGCGGGGCGTGGCGCAGCCTGGTAGCGCACCTGCTTTGGGAGCAGGGGGTCGGAGGTTCAAATCCTCTCGCCCCGACTTCGAGAGCCATCCCCGCGCGGGTGTAGCTCAACGGTAGAGCTCCAGCCTTCCAAGCTGGCGATGGGGGTTCGATTCCCCTCACCCGCTCACCACGACCCCGGACCTGCGGGCACCGCGTCATCCTGCCAGGGACTGAAGCACTGTAACGACTCGGATATAATCCCGAACCGGTCGGTGCTTGCCTCCTGTAGGAGCTGCACCAGTGGTGGGGTAATCCGCGAGCTAGGGATACGCGGACTAAAGAACCGGAGGGAAAGATGGGAGAAGGGCGCGTACGTGGCCTGTTCGTGGTGCTGATCTGCGCGCTCGCGCTCGGGTTGATGCCTGCGGCGAGCTTCGGTCAGGACGGCGCAGAAGACCTCGAGCCGCAGGCCAAGTCCAGCCTTCGTTTTGCACCGGAGAGGCTCTTCTCCGCGCCTGGACCGCGCCAGGACGACTGGGAGCCCTCCGTGGCGGCCGACGACTCGGGCCACGTCTACATCGCCACGACGCGCTTTAACGGGCCAAACGCCTGCTACGACTGCCCGGACGCCGCCATAATCCTCGAGCGCTCCAACGACGGCGGGCGTACCTGGAGCAAACCAGGCTACCTTTGCCCGTGCCCTGGCGTCGAGGGACAGGCGGATCCCGTGCTCGTCACGGACGACAACGGGCGCGTCTTCGCCACGTGGATGAACAACTTCTCCGTGCAGTTCGCCCGCTCCGATGACTTCGGGCGCACGTGGAAGCTGCGCGAGTCGGTCGACGGGCGCCTCTCTTACTCGGACAAGCCCTGGATCGCGACCTCCGACGGCGGCAAAGACGTCTACATCACCTTCAACGGGCCTGGTCCGAGCGAGGGGACTCCTTACACCGTCTATTCGCACGACGCCGGCAAGACGTGGTCCCGGCCAATAAGCGGGATAAAGACGTTCGGGCTGTACTGGTTCGCGGGGGGGATGACCGTAACGCCTGAGGGGACCGCGATCAGCTCGCAGGACGCCTACGAACAGGATTACAGGGGCAGGACGCTGCTCTCCGTGCTGCGCTCGGAGGACGGCGGGCAATCGTGGGAGCAGGTCCGCATCGGCGAATCCAGGCAGGGACGGCGGTGCCCGCAGGGGGCTGGCTGTGGGCTCGGGTTCTTCGGAGCCCAGATGGCCACCGCCTCGGACGAGGGCGGGCGCGCGTACGTGCTCTGGAACCAGAACGAGCGGGCCGGGGGGCCGGCTCAGGTGTACCTGCGATGGAGCGACGACGAGGGCGAGACGTGGTCGCCGGCCCGCAAGGTCTCGACCGCGAAGCAAGCCCGGGTCGACAGCGAGTTCCCGATGATCGTCGCTGCGGGCGCCGGCGACGTTCGCATCGCGTGGATGGACAACCGGACCGGGGAGTGGAACACGTGGTACCGCTACTCGAGGAACGGCGGCCTTACCTGGTCCAGGGCCCAGCGCCTCTCGAAGCGTCCGGGCGGTGCACCTTACAAGTCCCCGCGCGGCTTCGACTTCCCATACGGCGACTACGGTCAGCTGGCAGTCGACGGACGAGGCCGCACCCACGCGGCCTGGGGAGAGGGCCCCAGCTACACAGGCCCGGGAGGCGTCTGGTACACCAGCAACCGCTGAGGCACGAGGCCCGCATTTGGCGACGGCCGTCGATCACCGGTGGGTGACAGAGGTCAGCTTCCCGTCGATTACCGCCGTGCTCGGCCCTGAGCGAACTTCTCCCATAGTTACTGGGCGGCCGCCATTTGGATCTGCTCTAGCCGACTTGTACGGGCACCCGCTGGACGACGTTGATCCCGTATCCGCCATAGTTCCAGACCTCATCAGCGTCAGCCGGCTGTGTCCTGCCGGACGCGTCCGTCGCCCTGGCACGCAACTCGTGTTCGCCGGGGCGCGCGTCCCACGCGCTGCTCCATGACGTCCAGCCGTAGGGTCCGACCGTGCCTCCCAGATCCGCGTCGCGCCAGCTCCCGCCACCATCCGCGCTGAACTCGACCCGCTCGACGCGGCCGTAGCCGGACCAGGCGCGGCCCTCTATGGTTGTCCTTCCGGCGTTCACGTGCCGCGTGCGGGAGAGGAAGTCCGGGATGCCGGGTGGGACCATGAGGGCGCGCGGCAGTTTCCGGGTTACTGGCGTGCCGGGGTCATCCTCGGTCTGCCGGTAGTTGTACGCGACCACTTGCTGGACGCCCTCGAAAGGTTCTCTTATGGCTTTGATCTCCTTGAGCCACTTGACCGACGCCATACCGTACCAGTCCGGCACGACGAGCCGGAGGGGAGAGCCGTGCTGCGGAGAGAGCGGCATCCTGTTCATCTCGTAGGCGAGGAAAACCTCCTCGCGCAGGGCATCCTCTACCGTCAGGCTGCGCTCGTAGGCGTGCTCGACGCTCTGATCCAGACCCCGGTCGTAGCCAGAGAAGAGTATTTCGACGGCATCGTTCATCAGGCCGGCTTCCTCGAGGATCGGGCGTAAGGAGGTTCCCGTCCACTCGGCGCACCCGACCGCCTCGTGGTACCACGGGGCGGAGACGGGGCGCGGGGTGAGGTGCGCTCGCCCGTTGCCGCCGCACTCCATCATCACCGGCAAGGTGACCTTCGGGCGCGCTCTTAGGTCTTCGAGGGTCAGCTTGAGCGGGTTGCGTACCTGCCCCGCCACCGCAAGCTCGTAGGTGGCGGGGTCCACGAGCGGGATGTCGAAGTGGATCAGGAGATAGTGCATGCCTACTGGCGTAATAGGGTATCGCAACCCTTCGAGTTGCATGCCTGGGTTGCGGAGGGCGAGCCCTACCTCCTCCCGAGAGAACCCCGGGGTCATACTGATCGGCGCCATGTCGTTGCTCCTCCTCTAACTTGTGGCCTCTGATTATTTCACAGCATCGCTCTTCCAGAAGGCGACGCGAAGTTAGCCGTGAAGGTTGGCGTGGTTGTCGCGGGAACCAACTCGAAGCATGGCGCGCCAGGCTGGCTGACCTGGAGCAGTCTCGTCCAGACCACCGTGGTCACCATCGGCCTCCTCGGCGGACACTTCGAGCCGACATCTGACAGGTCGATAGTGCCCTTCGGCAGGCCACATGACCCGTGCCACACCTGCGCTACAATACGCCCCGTAACGAGCGAGAGTCGCAAGGGCGCAAGGTTTCTACCGAAGCACAGCGCTGCAGCGTAGCCGGCCATCCCGGGTCGCATTCGAACCCGGAGGCAAGGATCCCGCTCCGAAGGAGATGCGCCCGTAGCTCAGGGGACAGAGCAGCGGACTTCTAATCCGCCGGTCGCAGGTTCGAATCCTGCCGGGCGCGCTGTTATTACTAGCGTATTTGCAGGTAAAAGCGGTATGATGCTAGGCAGCGCTGTCATGGCTCAGAAGTTCGTGACACTAGTTTGACACTAACGCATGTAGCAAGGCAATAAGGCGAATTGGGGATTAGAGGAGTATGGCTTTTCGGAGTTTCAACGTAGGACCAGCCAAGGGCTTAAGACTAGCTAGATGCGATGGACTTCCCAACTTCGTTGTGATCGCCGGCCCTAACGGCGCCGGTAAGTCTACGCTACTTCATCAGCTCCAAGTCAATAGAGCCACTCAGGCAGAGCCGGGCACGCGCGTAATCTACGTAGGACCTCATCGCCCTTGGAGAAAGACGACACTAAGCGGCGCGGCTATGTTCGGGCTGCCGTATTCCTATAGACAGCTTTCGGAGATGGATACTATTCCTGGCTTCCAGCAAATGTATCCGCCGGGTCTCCAATACTTGCAGTTTATGTCCGGGCAACCGCGTGTACCGGACACAACCGACGAATCCTTCGGCTTCGTCAAGTATGCCATGGCGAAGATGGGTAATCGGCGCCAGACTCTCGTAACCCGGACGTTTGATGAGCATGGAGGGATGATCCCACTCAATACCGTTCCTGAGATATACGAACCTTTTCGGCAACTTACCCGTTACCTGCTGCCGCACCTCCGGTTTGAAGAAATAGATCTGGAGAACGATCAGGACCTCAAAGTCTTGTTTCGTCGTGTCGATGGGGATGAGCGTGACTTAGTCGAAATCGACGACCTGAGCTCGGGTGAGAAGGCTGTCGTGTCTTTGTTCTTACCCTTCATAGAGTCCCAGATTGATGTGTTGCTGTCGAGTGATGAAGAAAACCCTGAATCGTCCCTTGCTACAGCTTTAATTGATGAACCAGACCTTCATCTTCACCCGACACTGCAGGTATCGCTCGTCGAGTACCTGCGCGAAATGGCCGATAGGGAAGAGGCCCAGTTCATAATCACTACGCACTCGCCCACGATTCTCGACTCCCTGCGTGAAGACGGGGTGAATAGCCCGCCCCGCGGCTGCGTGGTGGAAACGCTAGAGCCGGATATCTGGCTGCTGCGTCGCGAGACGGATGGCTCGTTGGTCGCGGCCTTCGACATGAGCAATGCGACCGAGGCCGCCGTCAGGGTCTCCGCCAGGCACGACCATCAACGCCGGCTCGTGACGAACGGTAGATAGGGCTGCTGGTCCGGGCTGCTCTACCCGGCTCGAGCCGAGGGAGTAGCCGGCGACGAAGACGATGAGCAAGGCGGCCCCGATGAGGAGGGCGGCGAAGGCAAGTTGTGTCCTCATTCCCGTCTCCCTTCGGTGGGGTGGGTACCGGTCTATGGCGAGAAGCCCGCGCCCGGTAGGGGGTCAACGGAGCAAGCAAAAGGGGCCGGAGCCCCGTCGAGGCTCCGGCCCTTATTCGTAGGTAAGGGTCGCCGTCGCGTTAGGTGCGGGACCCACGACGCCGCCGCCTCCTGCGCCGCCGCCTGCGCCCGCGCCCGCTCCTAGAGTCGGCCCTCACGGAAGACTTGGCCGGGGCCATCTCGGTGAACTTCGCCATCTGTGCTTCACCTCCTACGCTGTTTCCTAGCCACGCTGCTTCCTACGCTTCCTATTGTGGGAGGCGTTCGTTGGAGGGTCGTTAGGGGCGGGTTAGAAAGCCCTCATTCCCCAAACTTCCGAGAACACCAACCTTGAGACCGTCTGAAAGAGGCGTGGGCTGCCGGCTACGCTCGGCAGCATGGACAGCAGAAGATACCCCACCGACCTCTCCGACGAAGAATGGAGGCTGCTGAGGCCCCACCTCCCGGCACCCAAACGGCGAGGCCGCCCGAGACTCCACAGCCCGCGCGAGGTCTGCAACGCCGTCTTCTACGTCCTCAAGAGCGGCTGCCAGTGGCGGATGCTGCCGAGGGGCTTCCCGCCTTGGAAGACGGTCTTCCACTACTTCAGGAGGTGGAAGCTCGACGGGATTTGGGTGCGGATGAACCGGGCGCTGCGGCGGCGGTTGAGAGAGAAGCTCGGTCGGCAACCCGAGCCGAGCGCCGGGATCGTGGACGCGCAGCCCGTGAAGACGACCGGGGTGGGCGGCGAGCAGAGGGGCTTCGACGGCGGCAAGAAGGTGAGGGGCCGCAAGCGCCATGTCCTGGTGGACACCGAAGGCTTGGTGGTCGAGGCCACGGTGCACAGCGCCAGGGTCCCCGACCAGGACGGCATAAGGCGCCTGCTCGATCCCGCCCGAGATCGCTTACCCCGCCTCTCGTACCTGTGGGCGGACGCCGGATACCGGGGCCGTGGCAAGGAGTGGGCGGAAGAGGCTTTGAGCGTGGAGGTCGAGATCGTGAACCGCTCCCCCAAGCCGCCGCCGGAGAAGGTCTTGAGGATCTGGGCCAGGGAGTGGTTCAAGGAGGGCAAGAAGGTAGACCTCAAGAAGCTGCCCGAGCGTCCGGCCTTCGAGAACCTGCCGCGCCGCTGGGTAGCTGAGCGCACCTTCGCCTGGATCTCCCACAACCGGCGCATGGCTAAGGACCACGAGCGTCTGTGCTCGACGGGCGAGGCCTTCATCCACTTGGCCATGGCGCGCCTGATGGCGAGGAGGCTTGCCCGCGCGAAACATCACCGTAACGGCGGGGGCGCACGGGCCGCCAGGCCCTAGCGGCTCCACCGAGGGGCAGGCGGAATGCGGGTGTTCCGTAAAGACACACGGCTCCGCCATCGGGCCGGCGGGGAAAGGCCGAGCCACAACCGGAACACAGACCCAAGTCCCCGTTGTGAACGCCGTACACAAACCGTATCCTTTCCGCGCCAAGGAGACGTATTGCCGACGGCGAGGCAGTGCGGCCGGCCGCGCGTCAGCCGGAAACCGGTAGAGGAGGTCATCATGACGCACACATCAACCACCACCGCGGCGGTCGGTACACGATGAACGCCCCCGCCTCGATCTCCATCACGCCGGTCCTCGTCGCCGACCTGCTCGCCGAGGGCGAGCCGATGCCGCTCTACGTGCACGTCGTCGACCACCCCGACGCGCGCGTGCTGGTCGACACCGGCATGACGGAGCTGCACCCGTTTGCGGCCCCCCTCGATCCCCGCCTCCGGCCGCTGAGCGAGCAGGACTTCGATCTCGCCGGCATCGACATCGTCGTCAACACGCACCTGCACGCCGACCACTGCGGCGGCAACCACCTCTTCGCCGGCAGGCCGATCTACGTCCAGCGCCGGGAGCTCGTCGACGCGCTCAGCGAGGACGGCTACACCATCCGCGAGTGGGTCGAGGCGCCCGGCGTGCGGTACGTGCCGGTCGACGGCGAGCTCGAGCTGCTCCCCGGGCTTCGACTCGTCCCGGCGCCGGGCCACACGCGCGGCATGCAAGTGGTCGTCGTCGAGACCGGCGGGCGTCCGGTCGTGGTCGGCGGCGACGTGGCGGTGTGGCACGGCGAGTTCGACGAGCCGCCCACCGAAGGCCGGCTGCGGGTGCGTGCGCTCGACCCCGAGCTGGTCTGGCTCGCGCACGAGCACGAGCCATGGCGACCCCGCACCGTCTGAGGCATCACGCCGGCGCTCTCCGAGTCGTCGAGCGGCATGTAACGGGGAGTCTTGTCGAGGAAGACGATTATGATCGTGCATGACAATTTTCAGACAGTCTCTTCTAGGAAGATGAGTGAATAAGGGCAAGTAGGAGGGCCGGGGCTCCGCAGGCAGCCTCGGCCCTTCCAAACAGGGCTACCTGTTGCCCGTCGAATCCCCCCCGGCCCTCGCCGCGGTCGCCGCGGTGGGGTTGGGGAAGGTATAGGTCCTCTCGCAGTTCCGGACGGTGTCGTTTTCGTTCACTTTGCAGGTGTCGACGCCATCGCCGCCGTCGACGCGGTCCGGGGTACGCACCGTCTCGTCGTCGGCCGCGTCGAGGAAGTCGCCGTTCGCGCCGCCGTAGAGCTCGTCCCTACCCTCTTCGCCTTCCAGGCCATCGCTGCCAGGCCCGCCGAAGAGCTCGTCGTTGCCAAGGTCACCGAACATCTGAACGGACTGGGTGACGCCGGGCCTGGCAGAACCCTCGTTGCCGGGACCGCCCTCGAGGGTGTCGTTGCCCCCGTTGCCTTCCATGAAGTCGGGGCCATCGCCGCCGTCCATCACGTCGTCGCCCGAATCGGCGTCGTCGAAGTCGCCGAAGCCGAAGTCCGAGAGGAAGTCGGCACCCGGGCCGCCGGAGTAAGCGTCGCCATCCTCATCGCCCAACAAGAAGTCGGCGCCACCAGCGCCGTCTAGCTCGTCCTCGCCGGCCCCGGCTTCCACGAAGTCGAAGCCGTTGAGGGCGGAGATAACGTCTCCCTGTTCGGTGCCGGTGATGTCGTCGTCTTGCGGGGTGCCCCGGCACTGGCCGGGGTCGGGGTCTTGGTCGCCCGCGCCGTCGCACTGCGCGGTAAGCGCGTAGGCGACCCCGCTCGCCAGCAGGACCGTCGCTGCCATCACCGCCATCAGCAGGATCAGTGGCCGTCTCACCGGTGCCTCCTTCTGTAGAGGGGGCTCGTCAGCCCCACCTTAAACCAGCCGGCGCCGCCACGCTAGCGAGCGCTGATCAACCCCGTTCGGTTGCGGCCCGCGTGGCCCGTAGGACCAGGGCCAAGGCTAACGCCCAGCTTGCGCCGCGACTCCTTGTTTCCTCTACCGCTGCCGTCTTTGGCGGTCTTACCCCCGCCTACCATCAACTTGCTCCCGACCCTCGCCACGACGCTCATGCGCTGCCCGACGGGAGAGTTCTCCGAGAAGGCTGGCACCGCGCCGGCGGAAGGAATGCTCCCGATCACCGCAACCACACGATGCGTTCGTCGTCGGGCTTCCGGCGCTTGCTCGTCAGTATCGCCTCGTCCAGGATGATCAGGATGATTTCCGCGGTCGCATCCGGCGGTTCACGCCAGGGTTTTTGGGGATCGGACGCCTCGGCCACGCTGGTCAAGAACCCGTGACGGCGGTCGTCACCGGCGATCCGGAAGCGGATGACGGCGGTCCACTCGTCGCCGCGCCGCTCGAGGGCCACATCCTCGGTACGGATCCTGTACCCCGAATCGCCGAGGGGCTTTTCGAGTCCTTCTTCGACCAGCCACCGGCGCAACAGGTCGACGACGTCTGTTCCGTAGCGCCGAAACATGTCCTCGCGCTCGTCCAAAACGATCCCTCTCCCGACGACAAACCACGTTGAACCGGACGTCGTGGTCACCTCAACACAGGCACGCTCTGGGCTCACGACTATAGTACGCCGTTATGACGCCCCTGTCGCGCCCGTCGTCTGCGTTCCTGGTCTGGTAGACGACCCTGTGCCAAAAGATCCAGTTGAGACTTCTCCCGACCCGCCTGTGGAAGACGTCCGTCGTCCCCTGCCTTTGGTACCGGTGCGACCAGTTGATGGTTCTGATCAGGCGGCCCGATCTGTAGGTGCGCCCTGGCTTCCATTCGATGTGCCTGTAGCCCCAGTTGGAATCCCCCCACCGCACCTTTCTGTCGTTCTTGCGGATTTTGAGCACCTCGTAGGTTGCACTAGGACGGGGGTTGAGTTGGGCCTCGACCTCGGGCTCTTCGCTGTTGGCCTCCCGGAGCGCGGCCTCCCACTCCGCGTTGGCCTCGTCTTCGGACACGGCTTCCACCTCAGCCTCCGCCAGCTCCCCCGGTTCGGCATCGACCGCTTCCGGGTTGAGGTCAGGATCGATGATCGAGGCGTTCTCGCAGTTGCTCGCGATGACGTCCAGCCGGTCGGCCTCTACCGTATCGGTGCCGGAGCCACAGTCGATGTCATCCTGGCGAGCGGGGCGTTGACCGCCATGATGTCGTCGGCACCCTCGTCCCCATAGATGGTGTCGAGGGCACGTGGAGGGGGCGTACGAGGCCCACGACGGGCCGAAGGCGATGGTCCGTTACGAGGACCTCGTGGCCAACACCCTCGGGGGGATGCGGCGCGTCTGCTCGGGGCTCGGGATTGCGGTCGACGAGGGCGAGCTGGCCTGGGTGGTCGGCAAGCACGCCTGGGAGATCGTGCCCGAGAGGGAGAAGGGGGCGGGGAAGTTCCGCAGGAAGGCCACGCCGGGGGGCTGGGCCGAGGACCTGTCGCCCGAACTGGCGAGAACCCCTCGATCCGATGTAGCTACCCGGTGCGTACCTACTCGGACGGGAGCAAGCCACGAGGAGGAAAACGTGTACGGAACGGTAAGGAACGCCAGGCCACACGCCTGGTTGGCGGTGGGGGTCGCCATCGTCGCGGCGATCGTGCCCGCGCTAGTGGCCGCGACGCCCGAGCCGGCGCGAGCCGCCAAGGGGGGTCCTTGGTGATCACCTGGGCGTTGCGTTTTCGCCGAAGGGGCCAATCGGCCCACACCGTTCGTCGCCCGTACGCCGCGTATTCACCCGACTTCGGGGAAGGTAGGCGTTCTCGAAGGTTCGCCACATTTAGCAACTCCTTGCCGCCTCAAATATGCGTCATGTGGGGGAGGCGCCTTTGACGAATCGCCTCAATACTTGAGAAGCTAGCACGTAGGGGCGGAGGTCACTTACCTTTCTTCCTCCGCCCCGCTTTAAGAAGGGTGGCGGGGATAAACAGAATTCTCCTAGTACTCGCTTCGGCTGCAGCAGCGTTGGTTCTGGTCAGTGGGGTTGCCCTGGCTCTGCCCGCCGAGACCCCCGACAACACCCCGATGGTCAACGGCCCCGTGCGTGCCATCGAGCAGGTCGGCAACACCGTCTGGGTGGGCGGCAACTTCTCCCAAGTCCAGCAGAGAAACGGCAGCGTTTTGGACGGCGTGGGGGGCTTGGCGGTCTTCGACTCGGCAACGGGCCAATACAGGGACATCGCGCCCGTCTTGAGCGGCAACGTCCGCGACATCGACGTTTACTACGGTACCTACATCGCAATAGCCGGCAACTTCGCAGGCCCGAGCTCTACCCAGAAGAACCTGGTGGTCGTTGACGGGGCTACGGGCGAGGTGGTGAGGTGGTACAACGCCCCGACCTTGCAGTCGGTTTTGGCCACTCCGAGCTTGGGCAGGATCTACGGCGGGGGCGTGAGCCTCTCGGCCTTCGAGTACGGCGGCGTCAAGCCCCTCTGGACCCGCGCCAAGACTGCCGTCGATGCCTCCCTGCGCCCGGCGCACCCCATAGCGGCGGGTTACCGTGACCTGGAGTTCGGCGGTGACGGCCAGACCATCTGGGCGGCGTGCGCCTGCGACGCCATAGACGGCCAACCCGCGAAGGCCCTCGCCAGGTTGAACACCGAGGGGGCTTACGATCATACCTGGCGAGTCGACGCTGGGGTGCAGGGCTTCGGGATCTCGGCCGCGAACCACAGCGGCGCCCTCTACCTGGGTGCGGGGGGCAACGACTTTTTGGCCCGTTACTCCGAGGCCGACGGCAGGCGCGAGTGGTTCCGCGACACCTCGGGCTCGGTCCAGGCGGTCGAGGTGATGGGCGGGGGCCTGGTTGTGGGCGGGCACTTCGTGGAGGTCGCGGACAATCCTAGCGACCGCTGTGGGGCCCGCACCTCGGATCCCCACGAGCTCGATCCCTTCAAGGAGTGCCGCAGGAGGGACGGGCTCGCCCTCTACTCGTTCGGTGGCGAGCTGGACTTCGTCCCCCCGCCAGCGGAGCGCATTTGGGGAGACAAGCCGGAGGTGGGCTGGAACCCTGTGGTCTCCGGCAAGTACAACCTGGCGTGGGCGCTCCACCCCGACGATCTAGCCCCCGATAGGCTCCACTTCGGCGGGGAGTTCACCAAGGTCGACGGCGCCAAGCAGACTTTCTATGCCAGGCTTTCCGAGCCGGGGTTCGCGGACGTTAACGCACCGGTGGTGCAAGCCCCAACCCACGCCCTCATCGCCGCCGGCTCGACCGTCAACGCCTCCACCGTTCCTGTCAGAGTCGGCTGGTCGGCCACGGATGATCGTGGCAGCGTCGTCCGCTACGAACTCCAACAGAGCAGTGACGGCGGGGTCACCTACAAAAACGTCGGACTAAGCACGCCCACGTCGACCACCAAGACCCTCTCCCTCGCCCCGGGCGGCGGCCACCGCTTCAGGGTGAGGGCCACGGACGATACCGGCAACACCAGCGCATGGGCCGAAGGCCCTCCTCTTGCCGTAGACGCCCAACAAGATCAGAGCGCGGGCGTCCTCGCCTACTCGGGCAACTGGGCCGAGCAGTCGCTGGCGACGGCGTTCGGAGGCACCACGATGCGCTCTTCCGAGGCCGGAGCGAAGGCCACCTTCACCTTCGAGGGCACAGAAGTCTCGTGGGTAGCGCAGAGGGGTCCGGATCGGGGCAAGGCGGAGGTGTGGCTGGACGGCACCAAGGTGCAGACGGTTGACCTCTACGTCTCCTCCGCGCAGGCGCGCAGGGTGATCTACAACGCCACCTCCCTCGATCCTTTCGCGGCGCACATCCTGGAGGTGAGGGTCCTGGGTACCAAGAACGCCGCCTCCACCGGCAAGCAGGTGGACGTGGACGCCTTCGTGGCGCTGCGCTAGCCAAGAGGGCAAGGACTAGCAGGTGGGTAGAGCCGAGGCGTTGAGCTTCGGTCCTTCTGCTAACCACTGCTCACCGAAGATCCCAGAGAAACTGTCCAAAAACTACTGAGCACGGGCTAACCGTCTCACCATCAGGCGGGTCATGGCCACGTAGATGAACGCTTCGCTCGTGGCGGTCAGCCTCTCGTAATCTTTGCTCATCCTCCTGTTCTGGTCGATCCACGAGAACGTCCGCTCTACTACCCAGCGCCGCGGCAGGACGACGAACCCCTTCGGCGGCATGAGCTTCCGCCAGTCACCGACACCTCTACCGCTCGAAGATAACCCAAGGTTCGGACCGGGCAGGACAGACCGACCCCTTCGAATACAACCTCCCCAAGCCCAAGGGCGGCCTGCAACCGGGCGAGGAGACGGAGGGCGCGGCGATCTTCGGGAAGACCGACCCGGCGCAGCCGCTACAGGTATCGTTCGCCTGGGAGCGCGGCGGTTTCATGGCCGACCAACCCGAACCGCTCGTGTTCCAGGTCAATCCCTGAGCGAGCCTCGCTGGTCTCCACCGGTCCCCGCATTGGGGGGAGGGGCGCGACGAGGGATAGGTCGCGTTTCGCCCTCCTACGGGGCGGCTCAAAAAACGCGGACGCTCTGCGCCCCAGATCGAGCGATGCTCGCGAATGGGCGCCTCCACGGCGTTGCGGTGCTGTGCCGGTCGCAAGAGGTAAGGGGTTGAAACCTCGCCGTAATGTGTGGGACGCATAGCGGGACTCAGGCTGGCCGCGAAGTTCAAGGGACGGCAGCCGGCCCGTCCGCCGCTCGGAGGGTAGACTGGGCGCGTGGAAAGGCCGGGACCACCGGACGCGGCGGGGCTCCGGCTCGACTGGCCCGAGATCCCCGAAGGGGTGCGGGCCCGGCAAACGGTCAGGGCTGCTGGCCGTAGAGCACCACTTCGCGCGTTTCGTCGGTCCGTTCTTGTCGTGCAGGATGAGGTCCAGGATCTCCGCGGCGCCGTCGCTCAGCGTCCCACGCGGTAGCGGATGTGCGTGGCGAGCGGAGAGTGGAGCACCTCGACCGGCTCGAACCCGAGGGACTCGACTCCGTCGAACAGCCGCTCGCCTGACCCGAGCAGGACGGGGGCCACGTCGAGCGTGAGTTCGTCGATCACTCCGGCGGCGAGCGCCTGACGGACGGTCGAGGCCCCGCCCGCGATGTCGATGTCATCCTCGCCGGCCGTCTCACGCGCCTGCGCGTATGCGGCCTCGAAGCCTTGGGTGACGAAGTGGAAGCTCGTGCCGCCCTCCATCTCGATCGGCTCGCGGGCGTGGTGGGTGAGCACGAAGACCGGCGCGTGGTAGGGCGGCTCGGAGCCCCACCATCCATCCCAGTCCTCATCCCACTCGCCGCGGATCGGCCCGAACATGTTGCGGCCCATGACGTAGGCCCCGCGCGGTCGCATGAGCCAGCCCTCTGCCGTCGCGTCGGCGTCGTTCGCGCCCTCGTCGCCAAGGTGCCAGCTATGGAGCTCCCTGCCGCGTTTCCCTAGCGGATTCTCCCGGCTCTGGTCGGGTCCGGCGACGAAGCCGTCCAGCGAGATAGACATGTGACATGTGGTGCGTGGCATCGCGTCCTCCTCGGTCATCGGTGGTCAGTTTCCTCATGCCGAGCCTTTCCCCGCGTCCACCCTCTCCGCGCCACCGCGGAGTTTGTGTACGGTGCTCACAACCACCAGGCAAGGGTACGGCTCGCGTGTGGCTTTCACAACGGGGGTTTGGTCGGCGCGGTTGGAGGAACCGTGTACGGCGCAGCGCGTTCCCGAAACGGCGACGGGGCCCACGGAAACTCTCGCCTCTTGTCGCAGCGTAGCCGAAGCGTCCTTCGCGAACGGTGGCTTCGTTGCTCGGACACGGTTCGGGGTTTTCGGCCAGGCCATGTCCCGCTATGGGTCCCGGACATTACGGCGAGGTTTCCTACCGATGGTTATTATCGGGACTCGTAACCCAGGCGGGCCTAGTATGCGTGGCCCATCGGGGCAGGGCTACGCGGGCTTCCGAGAACGCACCTACTACGACGTTGGTGCATAGGGTCTTGCGTCGTGTGCTCCTCGAACCTTTTGCTATCCTGCCGTGTCCAGTCGAAAACCTTGGTCTGCGGAACATCACCGGCCGAACGGAGGCAGCCATGCTAGAGGTCATCGGCGCCGGATACGGGCGCACGGGCACGCTGTCGTTAAAGGCAGCGCTGGAGCGGCTCGGCTTCGGCCCCTGCTACCACGCCGTCGAGTTCATGCGCCACCCCGATCACCAGGCGCGATGGGAGGCGGCTTTCCGAGGCAACCCGCGGTGGGAGGAGGTGTTCGCCGGGTGCCGCTCCACCGTGGACTTCCCCGGCGTGTCCTTCTGGCGAGAACTCGTCGACGCCTACCCGGAGGCCAAGGTGATCCTTACCGTCCGCGACCCGCGGGAGTGGTACGCCAGCATGCGCGACACGTTCCTCGCGGCCGCGGGTCCCGACGGCCGACCGCCGATACCGGGGGTCGGTGAGGGGTCCTTCGGGGAAGGGATGGACTGGTCTCAGATGATGGCCGATCTTCGGGACGAGCCGACCGCCATCGCCGGCTTCGAGCGGCACATCGAGGACGTCCGAAGCTACGTGCCCGAGGACAGGCTGCTGGTCTACGAGGTGAAGGAAAGCTGGCGGCCGCTGTGCGACTTCCTCGACGTCCAGGTACCCGACGAACCGTTTCCCCGCCTCAACGACGCCGAGGCCTTCAAGGAACTGATGGACCAACACGGCCCACGCCAGTCCAACGACCTACCGGCCTGAAGCGCACTCGCCTTCGCCCTCAGCGGCGGTGGGCTAAGAACACCGACTTCGGAGAACCCTGCTACGAGACTGTCTGGAAACTCCGAATGGGCTTCGATCTAGGGACGTAGCGAGAGGTCAAGTCAGGCTGAAGATATCCTAACTCGCCCTCTTGACCCACTAAACGCAGCCAATCGAGACCCGTTCACCTATTTTTCAGACAGTCTCACGACGCACTCGGGCGAATAAGGAGGTCCTGCGAACAAGGGGACGTATCTTTCCGCTCAGAAGTTCGCATGGTAATGGTAGGAGTGTTCGTCGATGTGACGTTCACACAAAGGAGGACCGACATGGGAACACGACCCGCGCCCGTTACCGCCGCCATCCTTCTCGCGCTGAGTAGCCTCGCGGGCCTCCCCGGCCCGCTGTTGCCCGGGTCCGAGGCGGTGCCGGCGGTGGTCCTTTACGGGGGCATCGTGTTGGGCGTTGCTGGCCTCGTGGCCGTCGTGGGGTTGTGGACGCTCAAGAGGTGGGGCCTTTGGCTCGCCGTCGTCGTCTCCGCGCTGAACCTCTTGTCGGCGGCGCCGGGGGTGGCCTTCGCGCCGGGAGGCGGTGGGAAGGCCTTCGCCTTGGCAGGGGTGGTGGTCTCGGCCATCACCATCGTGCTAGTTGTACTTCCGGCATCGCGCCGTGCTCTAACTGCTTCCTGAGCTTCCGAGAACCCGTCTTCACCGAAAGTGGGTGAATATCGTCGCTTCGGTCCGATACGGAGGGGGAGTGGGGCAAGGCGAGGATTCGGAGTCCTCTCGATGGTGCATCAGCCCCCGCAAAATACGCCGGTATCCCTCGCTCCAGATCGCAAACAATTTGCCAATCGGGGTGATCAAGTCCGTGGCTGCGTTGTGGCCGTGGGGTCCCCTCGTTGTGGTCGCCAGAATCCCAGAAAACGACCGTAGATGTTTTCTTATCCGCTAGCTACGATGGGAGTATGACCGAGAACGGTGCATCTGGGCCCAAGGACCCCTGGGATAGGCGCCAGGGACGCCAAGGCCGAGGCGCGCGTGGAGGGGGAGCTGACGGGCATCCGCTTGCACTGGGCCGAGATCGCTCGCGAGAAAGAGAAGAACCACACCCGCCTGCTGAAGATGGGGGAGCAGATGTACGCCAAGGCCGAGTAGATCTTCTCCAAGGAGCTCTCCAAGGACAACTACTCGATGGCCCACGGCGTGCAGATGGCCAAGTTCTTGCTCGAGATCCAGAAGATGCTCATGGATCTCGAGAGGACGACGAAAGCGCAGGAGGAGGGGAGGTGGACCGAGGATGACGAGACGGCTGTGGCTGGACTACTGGAGGAAGTGGACTCCGAGGCAGCACGACAGCTATTTGACGAAGCTGCCCGCCGCGCAGCGGACGAAGCGCCTGAGGACCCTGAGCCAGACCCCACCTGAGGACGATACGTGGCTCTACTGGTGGCTGAGGCAGTTCTACGGCCTCACGTTCCCCACCAGGGCGTGCTGCCAGGAGCACACCGCGACTTTCAAGATCCTCGCCGACGCCTTCTTCGCCAGGCACCCCGTGACCGTGGTGAAGGGCTCGAGGGGCCTCGCCGGCAAGTCGCTCCTGTTCGGCGTCGCCGGATCGCTCAGGGCGGCGCTCAAGCACCACGAGGTGAACATCTTCGGCGGATCGGGCGAGCAGTCCAAGAACGTCCAGAAGTATTTGACCGGGGCGCACCCCAAGATGGGCGGCCTGATGTGGGACCATGCTCGCGCTCCCAGGCACCTGATATCGGGGACCACCGCGACCGAGGCCCGCTTCCACGGTGGCGGCGTCGCCAGGGCGCTCAACGCCTCTCAGACGCACGCGAGGGGCGGGCACCCCAACCTCGTCATAGGCGACGAGATCGACGAGATGCCGTTTGACATACTCGAGGCTATCCTGGGCCAGCCCCAGGGCGTGGAGGCGGGGGCTCTGCTCGGCTCAACCCACCAGCACGACGCCGGCACGATGACCGACACCCTGGAGATGGCCGAGGCGAAGGGCTGGCCGGTGCACGAGGTGTGCCACCGCTGTAACCACGTCTCCAACGGCGGCTGGCTCACCGACGAGATGATCGCGCTCAAGAAGGCGACGATGACCCCGGAGACCTGGCGCGTCGAGGTAGAGCTCCAGGAGCCCAACCCCCAGCGCCGGGTCTTCACGCTTGCGCACCTCGAGGTACTCTTCGACCCGGACTGGGGAGAGTTCCCGGATTCGATGGGCCTCGAGTACGAGGTCATCCCTCCCTCCGCTCCCGGCACCTACACCCACGACGCCGACTGGGGCCGCAAGAGGCACAACACCTGCATCCCGACCCCGCGACGATCCGACCTGAAGTGGCCGGAGCTTCAGAGGCGCTCGATGTTCCACGGGTTTCGCTGCCCGGAGACGGTCTTCGGGTTACCCTTTCCAGGGGCCTGCCGGTTTGGGGGCGGGCTCCGGCAGCGGGAAAAGGCCCGGCAAGCGTTCCACGGCCGACCGGTCGCCTTCGATCTCGACGCCCCCGGACCGGAGGGCTACGTCGAGGTCGCCCCCCTCGTAGACGAGCGCGCCGAGCGTGTCTACGTCCGTCTGGATCCTCGCGACCGGGTCTCCCGGCGCGCCGTGGTACACCCGGATGCTCCCGTCCTCCACCTCGAGCCCGAAGGGCTGACCGTCGAGCACCAGCTCGTAGCTGGCCTCTAAGTCGCCGGCGGCCTCGCGATCGAACATCGTCCGGAACGACACCATGAGCCCGTCCACGCCGATCTCGTCACCTTCGCTCCTCCATGGGGAGCGGACGCCCCAGCGGCCGATGGCTTCGACCACCGGCCCGAGTTCCTCCCCCCAGTCCGTGAGCTCGTAGACCTTCGACGCCGCGGGCGCGGGGAGCGTGCGCCGGCGCACCACCCCCGCCGTCTCGAGCGTCTCGAGGCGGTCGGTGAGGATGTTCGTGCTGATGCCGGGCAGGCCCGCTCGCAGGTCCGTGAACCGCTTCGGGCCCAGCAAGAGCTCGCGCACGACGAGCAGCGTCCAGCGCTCCCCCACGATGTCCAGCCCCTGCGCCGTGCCGCACGCGTCGTGGTACCTGCGCCAGCCCGGCTCGTCCGTTCTGTCCTTCACCTTCGCGGTAGCCATGCACGGCAGTCTACCACGTGCCGTGCGTAACAACAACTGTATAGAATAAAATAAAAACATAATACTTGCAAAAAACAACTACGGCCTGTATACTGCCCCCAGTCGATGACGGAGAGTGCACAGGAGGACGAGGATGTACGGACAGGCAGCGGTAGAAGGTAGGGGCGCTACCCGCGGGCTCGCCGCAAGGTCCGCTCGGTGGGTGGGCCGCATCATCAGCGCGCTCGTGGTCGCGTTCCTGCTCTTCGACGGCGGCATCAAGGCGATGATGTTGGAGCCCGCCGTCGAGGGGTCGGCCCAACTCGGCTACCCCGAGGGCACCGTCTTCGGGATCGGCCTGGCCCTGCTCGTCAGCACGCTCCTCTACGCCATCCCGCGCACGGCGTTCCTCGGGGCGATCTTGCTGACAGGCTACCTCGGCGGGGCCGTGGCGACCCAGGTGCGCGTGGAGGACCCGTGGTTTTTGTTCCCCGCCTTCTTCGGGGTGCTGGTTTGGGGTGGCCTCTTCCTGCGCGACGAGCGGGTCAGGGCGCTCGTCGCGAAGTGAGGCTGGAACGAGAAAGGATCGGCATGAGGGAACTCATCGCGGACATGTACATCACGCTCGACGGCTACGCCTTCGGCGAGGGCGCGCCCGCCTACTTCGGCTACCTCGGCCCCGACCTCGGGCGCTTGATAGACGACGACGTGGCCGAGCCCCAGGTACTGCTGATGGGCCGCAAAACCTACGAGATGATGTTGGGGATCGTGCGCGACCAGCCTGTCGAGGGCGGCGACCGGATGAACGAGCTGCCCAAGGTGGTGTTCTCAGGGACGCTTCGGGAACCGCTCGAGTGGAACAACAGCCGATTGGTCGGAGGGGACCTCGTCGAGGAGGTCCGCTCGCTGAAGGCCGAGGGCGGCGAGCCGCTGCGCACCATGGGCAGCATCTCGGTGGTCAAGGCCCTAATGGGGGCGGGCCTGGTGGACCGGCTGCGGCTCGTCGTGTTCCCGCAGATCCTCGGCGAAACGGGACGGGAGCCGCTCTTCGCCGGCTACCCCGACATCGGCCTGGAGCTAGTCGAAACCGGCGTCCTCGACGGCCGCATCGTCGTGCTCGAGTACCGTCCGAGTGGCAAGGACATCCCGCGAGCCTGAACACCCAGAATCAGCCAGTCCCACTCGAAGGCGGCAGAACAGGAGCGCGCCAATGGTCATCGTTGCAGGACACATCGCCGTCGAGCCCCAGCAGCGCGAGTCCTACCTCGCGGACTGCGTGATCATCGTCGAACAGGCACGCAAGGTGGCCGGCTGCCTCGACTGCGCCATCACCGGCGACCTGATCGACCCCAGCCGCGTCAACATCTTCGAGCGCTGGGAGTCGCAAGAGGCCCTCGAAACCGCCCGCAGCAACAGCCCGAGCAACGAGCAATTCGTCGAGGCCATGCTCTCGGTGTCCGTAGAGGAGTACGACATCGCCGACGTGCAGCATCGCACTGACCTGAACCGAGGTCGTCGTTCAGCGCGAACCTCTGTCCGGAGGAGGAATCGTGAAGCTTGACCGAGCAACGGTGTGCCTACCCATCAAGGATCGCCTGGTATCGCACGCTTTCTACACCGCCCTCGGGTTCGCGGCAGTGGGCGAGTTGGGGGACGATGGGCTACCCGAGCCCCTGCAGTTCGAGATCAGCGCCGGATTGCGTGTGATGCTGATTCCGTCGCGCGGCTTCGGGTGGGTGATCGGTGATCGCAAACGATCGCCGCGGGATGCGCATGAGTGTCTGGTCGTGATCGGGCTGGCCACCGATGCCGCAGTCGACGAGCTGATGCGTCGCGCGCAGGACGCCGGCGCCGAGATCGTCATCGAAGCTGGAAACCAGAATTGGGGATACGCTGGCGCCTTCGCCGACCCCGACGGCCACATGTGGCAGGTCGGCCGCGCTGACGGCTTCCTAACTCGATAGGGGGCCCCAAACCGGCACGCGCTGCGATTTGCGGCACCGACCGTGCCATGACCGACGAAATCAACCAACGAGAAGGAACCGCGACCATGAAACTGACGACCAACACGAACGTCTCCGTCGACGGCGTGATGCAGGGGCTCGGCGGGCCGGAGGAGGACCGCAGCGGGGGCTTCGAGCGCGGCGGATGGGCCATGCCGCTCTTCGATTCCGAGACCGCGGCCTTGACAGGCCAGGTCTACCAGCGCGCCGACGCGTTCCTGTTCGGCCGGTGGACATACGAGGTCTTCGCCGGCTCCTGGGGCGCGATGGCGGATTCCGAGGACCCCATCGCCGTGGCGTTGAACACCCGGCCCAAGTACGTCGCCTCGACCACGCTCACCGACCCGCAATGGGCGGAGACGACCGTCCTCTCCGGAGACGTCGCGGCCGCCGTCGGCGAGCTGAAAGCCAAGCCGGGGGGCGAGCTGCAGGTGGTCGGTAGCCTCAGCCTGGTCCGGCTGCTGCTCGACAACGACCTCGTCGACGAGCTGACCCTGCTCACCTACCCCGTGGTCGTAGGCCAGGGCACGCGGCTGTTCCCCGACTCCGGCCAGGACACGGCGCTCGAGCTGGTCGAGTC
This sequence comes from uncultured Rubrobacteraceae bacterium, assembly GCA_963800975.1. Lineage (GTDB taxonomy): Bacteria > Actinomycetota > Rubrobacteria > Rubrobacterales > Rubrobacteraceae > JALYGY01. Next base: position 132,415 of record CAWDDB010000019.1, read on the forward strand.
GCGCGCCACCGCCAGCGGGGTGACGCTCCAGGTCTACCGTACGGCCGGGCGCCCGCTGTACGGGTAGGCCACGCCCGACATGACGCACGCGACATAGACACCCCATCGAGGAGGCCGGACGACCGCCGACCGGACCGGCTGCGGCTCGTCGTGTTCCCGCAGATCCTGGGCGATACGGGACGGGAACCGCTCTACGCCGGCCTCCCGGACGTGACGATACGACCATCTAGGTGGCACGAATAACCTGCCTCCGTCGTACGCCCACCTGGCTTACCTCGATTTCGATGCAGTGGCGGCGGTCGTTGAGCATAGCGCCGTGGGTCATCGTCCGATGGCTCTCCGAGCACCGTGAGATTGAATGCATTATGCTCATTGGGTGGAGGCCTGAGATTGGGGCTCAGGTGGGCGGTTCGGAGGAGGACGTCTTCCAGCGTTCGAAGACTTGCGTCATTTGGGGCGAAGGGAAACCCCAACTCCGACCGCCTTCTCGGAGGTGGATGAAGAGGTCCATTGGGCCATGGTGCAGGCTACTCGCACGACCGGATCAGGGACATCGAGGAGATTGGGGACGGCATGGGGAAACGCGACGAACCAGGGGCGGCACCGAAGTGCAACTGGCTGACCGGTCTCATGTGCCTGATGGCGCTAATGCCGGTGGCTGTCGCTTGCGGCTCGGGTGGGGGCCAGGGAGGTGGTCCTCTCGTGATGGCATCCTGGGGTGGAGAGTACTCGGAGGCGGTGGAACAGGAGCTGTTTGAGCCCTTCTCGGAAGAAACCGGCATCACCGCCACGACCGACGATGCTCCGGGGCAACAATTGGCGAAGCTACAAGCTATGGCCAAAGCGAAGACGGTAACGTGGGACATCGTAGATCTTGGGCAAGAAGATGCCCTGGCTCTCGGCAAGATGGGCCTGGTGAGGAAACTTCCTGACGACGTAAAGGCGGATCTCATCGCCGCCGTCGGCAAAGAGAACGTCACGGATTATGGCATCTCCTTCGCCTCATACGCGGACGTGTTCGTGTGTAACACCGAGACCGTAACGACGTGCCCCGAGGACGCAGAACAGTTCTGGGACGTGCAAGAGTACCAGGGGCGGCGGACGATGTACGCGGACGATCCGCTACAGAACGTGATTTACGCCCTCGAAGCGGACGGGGTACCAGAGAACGAGCTCTTCCCGCCTGATCTCGATCGAGCCTTCGCCAAACTCGACGAGATCAAACCGCACGTGGATGTCTGGTGGAGCACCGGAGACCAGTCACAGCAGATATTCCGGGACGAGGAAGTGAATATTGGAATCATGTGGGACGGACGGGCGTCTCAACTAGGGAAGCAGGGTGTGGAGGTATCATCATCCTACGAGGGTACCGTCCTCAGCCGAGATCTCCTGGTCGTGCCCACCGACGCTCCGAACCCCGAAGCGGCTTTCGAGTTCTTGCGGTGGTACGCCAATTCCCCCAAAGAGGGGGCCGCCTGGATGGAGCGGATGGGGTACGGTGTCGCCAACCCGAAGGCCATGAAATACGTGCCGAACGACGTCGCCGAGCTGCTCGTAACGAATCCAAAGAACATGTCGCAGGTCGTTCCCATGGACGTGGAGTGGGCGGTGTCGCACCGTGAGGAGCTGACGGCGCGCTGGAATGATTGGCTCTCGGAGTAGGCCAGGGAGATCTGTGCGAGAAGCAATTGTGGTTGTAGTGTCGGCCAGACCGCAGAGGGCGGGAGAGGAGGAGAGCGCGTGAACGGCGGTGTGGCACCCGGAAAACATTGGCGGGCGGGTGCGCCTCGCCTGGTTGGGTTTGCCCTCGCTGCTCCCGCGCTCCTGATCCTGGGGCTCGTGTTCGTCTATCCGATTCTCATGTTGGCGTGGCAAGCAATATCGCAACCCACCCTGGGTCTGACCCAATTCCAACGCTTCTTCGAAAGCGAGGCTGCGGTGCGGGCCCTGCTGACCACCTTCAGGATGAGCGCGATGGTCACCGTGGTGACGATAGCGATAGGTTGGACGGTAGCGTGGGAGTTGCGCGCCAGCCAGTCTTTGCTCAAGCGCATAGTTCTCTGGTCCGTCGTGTTATTCCCCTTGAGTACCAGCATAGTTGTGCGCAACTACGCATTTACTATCCTCTTGCAACGGGAAGGCGTTCTGAATGGGAGTCTGATGCGCCTTGGCCTCATAGAAAGACCGCTTGGCATTCTGTACACGGACGTCGCTGTCATCACCGGCATGGTATACACGATGCTTCCGTTCGCGATCATGCCGATCTTCGCCGCCCTGGTCAACATCGACCTCGACCTGGTTCGGGCTGCGGAGAGTCTCGGCGCATCTCGTACCCGCGCGGTGTTCTCCGTAGTCCTGCCGCTGGCGCTACCGAGTGTGCTGGCGGCCGGCACTATTGTCTTCGTAGTCTCTCTGGGCTTCTACATCACGCCTATCGTGCTCGGTGGACCGGAAGCTCCGTTTCTCGCCACCCTTATCGATCAGAAGATTTACCGTCTCTTCGACCTGCCTGGGGCGGCTGCGGCGGGAACGCTACTCTTCGTGCTGGCTTTCGCTGCGGTGGGCCTCGCGTGGCGAGCGGTAGGGATGGAGAGACTCAAGAAAGCGGTCCAGTGATGAGCCCGGGGCGTGCGGCGCGCCTGGTGCTCAAGGCAACACACACCCTGTTCCTTGGAGCGGTAGTCCTCTACATGATACTGCCTAGCGTCGTGGTCATTGCGCTGTCATTCTCAAACGATTCCTTTATCGCCTTCCCACCCGGCGAATGGGGTTTTCGGCAGTACGGTGCGCTATTCGGAGAGGATACGTGGTTGGCGCCTTTTGTGAGGTCCCTCCTCATCGCCTGCGCATCAGCGTTGCTTGCGGTCGTGATTGGATCAGCCGCCGTGCTCGCGCTCTACCGGACGGCGATTCGCGGTAAGAATCTGATTCAGTTCCTGGGTGTAGGGCCCCTGCTCGTCCCCGGAGTCGCGTACGCGATAGCGTTGTACTCCCTGTTCTCTTCATTGGGCATGTTGGGAACGACTCAGGCCCTGATCCTGGCCCACACAACACTGGCGCTGCCTTTCGTCCTCCTGATCATGGGGGCGGCGATCTCGAGGGTCCCCCCGGAGATGGAACTGGCAGCGATGAGCCTGGGGGCGAGCAGGTTCCAGGCCTGGCGGGACATTACCTTTCGATTCTTGCTACCGGCAACGATCGCATCCCTGATCTTTGCTTTCATAACCTCGTTCGATGAGGCTGTGCTGTCTAGCTTCCTGGTAGGCGCGGGGTACGAGACGCTCCCGGTAGCAATCTTCAACAGCATCCGCTTCGGCGTTGACCCGGTCATAACCGCTATCTCGAGCTTACTGACCGCGGGAACAGGGGCTTTGCTGGTGGCGTACGCGCTACTCAGAAGGGGGGCTGAATGAGGACCGCCGACTCACCGGAAGACAGACAGACGACCGGCAATCAAGGGATGGCGCCTAGCGTGGACGATTCCGTGGCCCTCCAGCTGGATTCAGTGACCAAGAGGTTCGGTGCCCTGGAAGCGGTTTCCCGCGTGGAACTGTCGGTACGCCAGGGGGAATTCCTGACCCTACTCGGACCGAGCGGTTCGGGTAAGACCACCATACTGCGGGTTATCGCTGGGTTCGAGGCTCCTACAGAAGGACGCGTATTGCTGGATGGTCGCGACATCTCCGCGCTATCTCCGTCGGAGCGGGGGATCGGGGTGGTGTTCCAGAACTACGCGCTGTTTCCACACATGACGGTGGCTCAGAACGTTTGCTACCCGCTCAAGATGCGGCGCTGGTCTCGCAGCAGGATGCGAGAGCGCCTGGACGAAGTACTGGAGCTGGTACGGTTGCCGGATTACGCTGGCCGATATCCGCGGCAGCTCTCCGGGGGCCAGCAGCAGCGCGTGGCGCTGGCGCGTTGTCTCGCTTTCCATCCTGCCTTGCTGCTGATGGATGAGCCTCTCGGGGCACTGGATCAGGCGCTGCGGATCGAGATGCAAGAAGAACTTCGCAGGATACACCGTGAGTCCGGGACGACCATCATCTTCGTTACTCATGACCAGGAGGAAGCGCTGGCTATGTCAGACCGTATCGGCGTGATGCGCAACGGAAGCGTCCTTCAGTTCGGCACCCCCCGAGACCTTTACGCTAAACCCATCGACAGTTTCGTAGCGTCGTTCTTTGGAGATTGCGCGTTGTTGCCCGTAAGAGTGCTCGAAGAGCAGGAAGGGAAGGCCAGGATCGAGGTCATGGGTCGGGAGGATTGGATCGAGGTTGGCGCGCCGCTCAGCGGACGCCGACCGCTCCTGGTACTGAGACCGGGCCGCGTCCGGCTGAAACCACAGCCAGAACACATCGAGATCCCGGTTCGGGTCGTGGACATGCTCTACTTGGGAGAGACCGTTCGCATCACAATGCACAACGACGACGTTCAGAGTCTTACGGCCCGTGTCGGCGCCTCAGAGGCGCAGGCTCTGGAGCCAGGCATGAGCCTCACCGTCGGTTTCGACCCAGATGACGCTGTGGTGGTCCCCGAGTATCACGCGGAACACGAATCCCCGTAGGTGCCAACGCCCACCTGGCGGAGCGCAGCAAGATCCGTCCTCCTTGAGTGCCCGAAGGTCGGTAACGCGATCTACGTGATCCGCTCGAACTGGGATCGCTGGTCGAAGATGTAGAAGCAGGGGCTCATGGCCGGCGATTCCGGCGAGGTCGTGCGTATTCCGCACCCGGGGGCTGGTATGACCGCGTCAAGCGCGAGCTTGGGGTAGCGTAGCTCTCCTGAGCGGGCTGGCCGACTGGTCTAACCGTCGCGCGAATACAGGTAGGGCCAATCCCGTCTCAAGAGGGCGGGTTCGGGTGTCGCCCCTTAGCCCTCAGAAGTCGAACACTATGAAGAGTTCGTCTGGCACGAGATCACGGCGCAAGATCTTCGGTGCGTCGAACGCAGCGGACAAAGTCAGACCGCAGAAGTTGAACACCGTCACGAGACCATACATGCTGACTACCCGCTCCGCCCAGCGGTCGTGCGGCGCGGCGACGAACTCCGTGAGAATGGCGGCGCTCTCGACCACGTTCGGGCCGGCCTTGCTGATGGGGGTGAAGAACTTCTCGCTCCGCCGCTGCATTCGTAGGCCCATAGGAGGTCCTCCTGGGCCGACGGTACCGCCGTACGCCGGCGCTTCGCGAAGAGGTTGTCCGTCCACAGCGGACAATAAGTAGAAAGGAGTGGGTACTCTCCTTCCTACTTCCATTATATAGCGCACCGGGGGGCTTGCATCAAGCCCCGGGTCGTGCCGCATAATGCCGGCCGAAGCCAGAACCTACGGAATTGGGAGTAGCGAAATGCGTGTGTAGTTGTCGACGTATTGTTCGCGCGGGGACGGCGCACCGATGGTGGGACTCGCGGTGGGGTTGCGAGCACTCGGTGCGGAGGTGCGGGTGTGCGCGCCGCCGGCGCGTGGCGGCGACGTTCCTCACGGATCTCGCTGCCCAGGATCATCGAGCCCGGTGGAGTTCCCCTCAAGCAGCGCGTGGTCACGCTTTTCCACGAGGCTGAGCATGCAGCGTACGTACTACGCAAGAGTCGGTGCACTTCTTCCGCAGTCAGGAGTACAGGAGTGCCCTTTCGCGAGAGGGAGGTGAGCAGATGGGTTGCTACGTGTTGGGTTTCCAGGAGATCGACCAGACGCAGGCCGCGGTCGTTGGCGGCAAGGGCGCGCACCTGGGGGAGCTTTCGCGGATCGAAGGCATCCGCGTGCCGGCTGGCTTTTGCGTGACGACGGAGGCCTTCCAGCGGATCACGGCGGAAGCGCCGTCGATCGACGATCGGCTCGATCGGCTGTCGCGCCTGAAGCCGGGCGACCGGGAGGCGATCCGCGCGCTCAGCGCGGAGATCCGCCGGACCCTCGAAGGGATCGCCATCCCCGACGATCTGGCGGCGGCGATCACCCGCCCGCTTGCCCGGCTCGGCGAGCAAGCCGCCTACGCCGTCCGATCCAGCGCGACGGCGGAGGACTTGCCGACGGCCTCATTCGCGGGCCAGCAGGACACGTACCTGAACGTCGTGGGGCCGGCGGCGATCCTCCAGCACGTCAGCCGGTGCTGGGCCTCGCTCTTTACCGAGCGGGCCGTGACCTACCGCCTGCGGAACGGTTTCGACCACCGGAAGGTCCTCATGGCCGTGGTCGTGCAGCAGTTGGTCTTCCCGCAGGCGTCCGGCATCCTGTTCACGGCCGACCCCGTCACGTCCAACCGGAAGGTCGCCTCCATGGAGGCCTGCTTCGGCCTCGGCGAGGCCCTGGTCTCCGGCGTGGTGAACGCGGACGTCTACAAGGTGCGGGATGGCGAGGTCGTCGCTAAGGCGGTCGCCAACAAGCGGCTCGCCATCTACGCCACGCCGGCAGGCGGCACGCAGGAACAGGCGATCGAGCCGGGGCGGCAAGACGAGCCCGCGCTTACGGATGCGCAGGTCGTGCGGCTCGAGCAGCTGGCCCGGCGGATCGAAGCCCACTTCGGCCGCCCCCAGGATATCGAATGGTGCCTGGTCGACGACGACTTCCAGATCGTCCAGAGCCGGCCGATCACCACGCTGTTCCCCATCCCCACGGCCGGCGACCGGGAGAACCACGTCTACGTCTCCGTTGGTCATCAGCAGATGATGACCGACCCGATGAAGCCCCTGGGCCTCTCCTTCTGGCAGCTGACGACCCCTCGGCCGATGGCCGAGGCCGGCGGGCGTCTGTTCGTCGACGTCACCCAGGGCCTCGCCTCGCCCGCGAGCCGCGCAGTCCTTCTGGACGTCCTCGGGAAATCCGATCCGCTGATCGGGGACGCGCTGCAGACCCTCCTCGACCGTGGTGACTTCGTCCCGACGCTCCCGGACGAGGGTCCCGGCGCGGCGCCGGTTGGCGCGCCGCCACCCCCGATCGAGACCGATCCGGCCATCGTCGCCGAGCTGATCGAGCGCAACGAGGCCTCCATCGCCGCCTTGAAGCGGGACATTCGGACGAAGTCCGGATCGGCGCTGCCCGACTTCATCCTCACCGACATCCAGGAACTGAAGCGGATCTTGTTCGATCCGCAGAGCCATCAGGTGTTCATGTCGGCGATGGAGGCCACCTGGTGGCTCAACGAGCAGCTGCAGGCGTGGCTGGGCGAGAAGAATGCGGCCGACACGCTCACGCAGTCCGTCCCCCACAACGTCACGTCGGAGATGGGGCTGGCGCTCCTGGAGGTCGCTGACGTGATCCGCCCGCATCTGGACGTGGTGGCTTTTCTGCAGCACGTCGAGGACGAGGGCTTCCTGGACGAGCTGCCCGAGCTCGAGGGCGGGCGGGAAGCGCGAGACGCCATCCGGGCCTGGCTCGACAAGTACGGCATGCGCTGCGTCGGCGAGATCGACATCACGAGGCCGCGTTGGAGCGAACGCCCCACCACGCTCGTGCCCCTGATCCTCGGCAACATCAAGAACTTCGAGCCGGGCGCCGGCCAGCGGCGCTTCGAGCAGGGGCGGCAGGAGGCCTGGAAGAAGGAACAGGAGCTGCTGGAGCGCTTGCGGGCCTTGCCGGACGGGGAGCGGAAGGCCGAAGAGGCCAAGCGGAAGATCGACCGGGTCCGGACCTTCATCGGGTACCGGGAGTATCCGAAGTACGGCATGGTCAGCCGCTACTTCGTTTACAAGCAGGCCTTGTTGGAAGAAGCCGGGCGCCTCGTGCGGGCCCACGTGCTTTGTGAGAAGGAAGACATCTTCTACCTCACGTTCCAGGAGCTCCAAGACGTCGTGCGCACGAACCAGGTGGATGACCAGCTCATCCGCCAGCGCAAGGACGCGTTCAGGTCGTATCAAGCGCTCACGCCGCCCCGGGTGCTCACGTCGGATGGCGAGGTCATCGCCGGGGCGTACCGACGCGACGATTTGCCGGCCGGCGCGCTGGTCGGCTTACCGGTTTCCGCCGGGACCATCGAGGGGCGGGCCCGCGTCATCCTGGACATGGCGGATGCAAATCTCGAAGCGGGCGACATCCTGGTTACCGCCTACACGGACCCCAGCTGGACGCCTCTGTTCGTCGCGATCGAGGGCCTGGTGACGGAGGTGGGGGGCCTGATGACCCATGGCGCGGTGATCGCCCGGGAGTACGGCTTGCCGGCCGTCGTGGGGGTGGAGAATGCCACCCGGCTGATCCGGGATGGGCAGCGGATCCGCGTGCATGGAACGGACGGGTACGTCGAGATCTTGCCCTAGCCGGGCGCAGCCCGACAGGTAGCCGGGCGGCACGTGGTCGGTCAGCCAGATGCCGTTGGCGGCGGTGGGGGGGCGGGGTTCTTCAGCTCCGGACCACCCTTCTTCGCCGCCACCTCTCCAGCGCCTCGCGCCGCGGGGCCAGGTGCTCCTCCGGCGTGCCCACGCCCTCCAGGAACGAGAGCGCCTCCTCGCACAACGCCTCCCCCTCCCCCTCCAGGCTCCTCCACGCGTTCTCCCCCTCGCGCGGGTCGCGCGCCAGGTCGTAGAGCTCCGGCTCGTCGTTCGGGCCGCCCAGGATCAGCGAGCGCTCGGGCGTGGTGACCGTGATCGGCATGTAGTTGGCGATCCTGCGCGCCTTGGAGTCCACGGCCGTGACGATCTCGCCCTCCGCCAGGTACAGCGGCCAGGAGCTCACCACGAGGGGGCGGTGCTCCTCTCGGCTCCCCGCCAGCACCCCGCCAAACGAGCCGCCCGTCATCGTGGTCGGTATCCCGCCCAGGCCGGCCAGCTCCAGTATGGTGGGCGCCAGGTCGGGGGCGGTCGTCATCGCCGGGGAGCGCCTGCCGGGCTCGATCCCGGGGCCGCGCACCATCAGCGGCACGTTGGTGAGCTCCCCGTAGAGCGGGGAGCGCTCCACCGTGAGCAGCCACGAGTCGGCCAGCCACCCGGGCAAAGACGAGCCGTCAGAGACCGAGGCCCCCGGCTCGTGGGTCCACTCGGCCTTGCCGAAGTACCCGTGCTCGCCGAAGTAGAACCCGTGGTCGGAGGTGAAGAAAACGAGCGTGTCCTCCTCGAGGCCCAGCGCGTCGAGCTTGGCGAGGAGGCGCCCGACCCAGAAGTCCACCATGGTGACCTCGCCGCAGTAGGTGGCGTGGGCGAGCTCCACGTCTTCCGAGGTGAGGCCGGCGTCCTCGTACTTGCCGTAGCTCGGGTAGAGCTGCTCCCCGTCGTAGCCCTCCATGTACCTCTTGGTGTAGTAATCCGGGGCGTCCCAGGGCTCGTGCGGGTCCCAGGTGTCCACGTAGAGGAAGAACCGCTCGTCGTGGTGGCGCTCGAGCCAGCGCTCGGCCTCGGTCATCGTGCGCGCCACCATCCGGTCCTCCTCCGAGCGCCACATGGCGCGCGCGTCGGCCCGCTCGTGGGGCCTGGTGTCGTCGCCCTGGCCCCTGACCCACGCGAAGTCGTCGAAGCCCCGGTCGTAGCCGAAGCCGTTTCGGACGAAGAAGGGGGTGTCCACTACGCCCATCGTCAGGTAGCCGGCGCCGGAGAGCACCTCGGGCAGGGTCATCAGGTGCCTGGGGAGCGGCTCCCAGCCCATGTGGGCGTAGGAGAAGGTGCCGGTGAGGATGTCGGCGCGGGCGGGCATGGTCGGGAAGGAGGAGACCACGTGCCTGTCGAAGACCGTCGAAGAGCGGGCCAGCTCGTCGAGGTGGGGGGTGCGGATCGTCGGGTTGCCGTAGGCGCCGAGGTGGTCCGCGCGGAACGTGTCCGCCACGATCACCACCACGTTCGGTCGGTCTACCACTCTCATTGTGATTCACCGACTAGATTCAACCCGACCACCCCCACCATGATTAGCCCCAACGAGATCATCTTTATGGCGCTTACCGGCTCCCTGAAGTACAGGATGCCCACCGACGCTATGAAGGCTATTCCGAGGCCAGACCACACAGCGTAGGCGAGGCTCAGATCCACCTTCTTGAGGGCGAGTCCCAGAAATCCGAGGCTTAGCCCGTAGAAGATGAAGATTAGTACCGACGGCAGCAACCGGGTAAAGCCGTCCGAGAGCTTCACGCAGGTGGTGCCTGTTACCTCCGCGAGTACCGCCAGCATCAGGTAGAACATCTCAGGCCTTCCTTGTGAGTGCTGTCCAAAGATTCATCCGAACAGATCGCCTCGTTTATACTTTGTCTCGCTCCAGCCGATCGAGGTCGCTTGAGCGGTCGGGTGTCTTCATGACGTCGAAGGTGGTCGATCAGGCGCTTGCGGTCGTAGTCGGTGTGCATGCTCTCTCTCCCTTCGGTCAGTGGGCCGTCTTTTGCGTCTTATGGCAGCATGGGCCAGCAACGGGCCCTTCACATCGCGAGGATTGCCTAACCTGGAGGAGTCGCCGAGGTTGAGTAAGATTGCGTAACGCAAATGTATGTAGGAATTGCTCAGAGAGCACCTGTTTACTGGCCGTTGACTTGAGGGCCTCAGGGCGTACAGTTTATCGACGAGGAAACGCGGGCGACTGAGGTCAACTTGCTTTCATCGCGGATTCATCGGCGTCTGCTTACGTGAACGGGTCGAGACGTTGGGATTCGAGTCGATCTGCGATCGGCGGGACGGAGGCGCGGCGCGTAGCAAGGTCAGCGAGAACGGGGTTTCGGTCAAGGCTTACGCCGGGACCACCGGGGTTCTGCTCGGGATGAACGTCGAGCCGGGCAAGCGGGAGGGGCTGCTCGGGTTCGCGCTGGAGCGTCTCGACGGCAGCACGGGCGAGAAGGCGTGGTTGGAAGGGTACATGTCGTTCCCGGCAACGGCGGCCGCGGACGAGGAGCTGTTTCCTACCAACGGCGCTCCGTTGCAGAGGTTCCGCTGGTCGGACTACCGCGTCTACCCCGACACCGAGTACACGTACACGGTGCACCCCGTCTACGGCACACCGGCCGAGCCGGAGGTCGAGGCGGGCCCCACGGTGGCCGTAAGGACCGCGAATCCACTGGCCGAGCACGGGATATTGTTCAACCGCGCTGCCGCGGCGAGCCAGGCATTTTCGAGGAGGTTCCCGCAGGTCGAGGAGGAGCTGGACGCCGCCAGGAGCGAGGATCGGGACCCTCCACCTCTGCCCGATGAGGCGCTCAGGTGGTTGAGCCGCGGTGTCCTCGAGCAGGTCGTCCGCTTCGCCGAAAGGGCTATCGACCCGACGTGGACGCTGGACGTTGCGATCTACGAGTACGAACTACCCGAGATCGTCGCGGCCATCGACGCGGCGCACGCCCGGGGGGCAGAGGTACGAGTCGTTTACCACGCCAGGGAAGGCGACGACCAGACCGGCGAAAACGAGCACAACCTGGCGGCTTTGCCATTCGAGGCGAAGCGGGCGCGGGCGACGAGCAGGATCTGCCACCACAAGTTTATGGTGCTGAGCAGGCTCACAGGAGGGATCAGGAGGCCGCAGGCCGTGCTGTGCGGCTCGACGAACTTTACCCACAACGGCGTTTACCGCCAGGCCAACGTGGTGCACGTGATCAGGCGCGAGGACGTCGCCCAGCAGTACCTCGACCTCTTCGAGGTCCTGTTCGAGGGCGCCGACGTTGGCGCGACGCGCAGCTACGTGACCGCGAACAACCCCGTCGACGTACAGAGGCCTCTCTTCGTAGGGTTCTCGCCGCGCTCGGGCGGCGCCGACCTCGCGGCCTTCACCGAGCGTATCGGGGCCGCGACGCGCGACGTCCTCTTCTGCACGGCCTTCGATCTCGACGACGGCATAGAGGGAGCCCTCCTGGGGGAACCCCACGACCCTATCTTGCGCCTGGGGCTGCAGAACAGCCGCAGCCAGATAACCGGCTACCATCGCGATCGCACCGCCGACTTCGTGGCCACGGCGATGATCCCCAAAGGCCTGGAAGGTTACCTGGAAGAGACCACGGCGGGACAACGCGGCAACATACTGATCCACACCAAACTCGTGATCGTAGACTTCACCTCCGATACCCCGACGATCATCAGCGGCTCGCACAACCTCTCCAAATCCGCCTCCGAGGGCAACGACGAGAACTTCCTGATCATGCGCGGCGACACGGACGTGGCCGACTGCTACGGCTGCGAGCTGATGCGCCTCTACGACCATTATCGCTTCCGCTGGTACCTGAAGCAGGGCGTCCGGCAGGGAACGGCCACGCTCAAGGAGGACGACTCGTGGACCGAGCCCTATTTCACCGAAGGCTCTCTCGAAGCGAGCGATCGACTGCTATTCGCGGGCGATGCTCGGTAGTGACCGAGCGCGCGTATAGCACCGGTCGTCGTCTCGCCATCCCTACGTAGTCTCGGTGCAGCACGGTTGAACAACCCTCCCTGATCGGCGAACACCTGAGGCAGCCGATCACCGCCCCGCGACGGCCAGCCGGGACAAGGACTCAGACCTACACGCTTTCCACGAAGTTCTCACCAGGATGCCGGATCAAAGCGGGTCTGAGACCCAGGCTCCGAAAGGGGATTTTTCGGTGGCCGGTTTGGGGAATAAAATGGCCTGGAGTACTACCGAGAGGAGAGAAAATGGTCGCAGAGAAGACCGAGCCAGAGACGTACACGATAGACGACACGATCCGGGTGCCAATAGAGCTCAAGGACGACGACGGGGTTGCCCACGTCAGGGCCATCTTCCGCCGCCTGCGCTACGCCGGCGAGCTTGGCCCAAGGGGCCTAGACCCGGACCACACCCTCGAGCTCAGGGGCAACGGGCAGAACCAGAACCACGCCACGGTCGAGACCACGCTCAAGGTCGCAGACGAGCACGAGCCCGGGGACTACCTCTGCGTCGCCATCCAGGTCTACGACTCGAACGGCAACATGGCGATGATAGAAAACCCGGCGCCTTCCAGGGTCTTCAAGCTCGTGGACGAGGGCAAGAAGGACGACAAGAAGACCGCGTTCTTGGGCTGGGGGGATTAGGCCCCGCCCTGCGCCTTTTCCTGGTAGAATCCCGTGCGCACCTGGTGGCCGTAGCTCAGTAGGTAGAGCATCGGATTGTGGCTCCGAAGGTCGCGGGTTCGAGCCCCGTCGGTCACCCTCCTAGAAAACTGCATTTCGCAGCATAAACGTGGCAATAGGGGAGAGGACTAGGTAAGTTATCTAGTACTGTTGGCGACAGTCTGACGACATCCGATTCTAGGGGGCATTTGCGAGGCCATGCCGCTCGGATCGGTGGAAGACCTAATATCAACCTTTGTCTCCTCATAATTTGCCATCGAGCGATCTGTCGAATGGCTCGTTTAAGCGTCCGAGTAAGTACTGGCAACTCACAGTAAGAAGCTGGCCGTGCGTACGTTTCTAAAGCCTAGTCCTGCGCTTACCCGTTGGAGAGGACGAGATGAACAGCGCGACTCGGTGATGTATTGTGAATCACTCGGGACGCAATAAGGTCGACGTAGGGAAAGGACTCATACGCGCGGCTTCGGCACGAGTGAGCTTGTATTGCTAACGATACGGTGTTGGTCCGAAAACACAGAGCTATTAAAAGGAGACTCGATTTGCCCGAGATCAAATCCTACGCGCCTGGCATCTACGCCCGCTCGGAGGCGCTTGTGCAGGCGACCCGCGACCTGGACCGGGCTCGCACCACCGAAGCGGCGGTCCACCATCAGCGAGAAGCGGACCTGCGCTCCTTCCTCGACGCCCAGCGGGAGGCCGGACTCGACTACCTCTCGGACGGCCTGTTGAACTGGCAGGATATCTTCCGGCCGTTCGACGAGGCCGCCCGAGGCTTGGAACCTGGGCCGCTCATGCGCTTCCTGAACACCAACACCTTCTACCGGGCTCCAGCCGTTACCGAGGAGGCCCCAAGGCTGGTCGAGCCGCTCGGGGAGCCATACTTCCGCATAGGGGACCTCCCGAGAAATAGGTGGGTGGCGACGCTCCCCTCGCCGCACGCGCTCGCCGAGTTTGCTGCCGGAGAACTCGAGCCGCGTGCGGTCGCCGAGGGCGTGCTGGGGCCTCAGATCAGGTGGCTCGCGGGAAACGGCTGCGCGATAGTCGTGCTGCAGGAGACGGCGCTCTTCGATGGCGGGATCGACGTCTATTCCTTGAGCGACGCTCTCGACGCCCTGCAAAGCCCGCTGCCTATCGCGTTGCAGCTTCCGTTCGGGGACTCGGGCGACGTCTTGGGCGAGCTCGTGGAGCTCGACGTGGAGGCCATCGGGGTAGACTTATACGCGACGGACCTCGAAGCGCTGCCGCGCCCGTTCCCGAAGACGCTCTTGGCAGGTGTCGTGGACGCGAGGAACTCGCTGGTTGAGGAGCCGGGGAATTTGGCGGAGTTCGGCCGCCAGCTACTGGAAGAGCTGGAGGGAGAACTGCACTTCGTGCCCAACGGGGATCTGCAGTTTGTGCCGGAGAAGATAGCTAGGCAGAAAGTCCTGCGCCTCGGCGAGGCGACAAGAATCCTGAAAGAGGAACGATAGATGACCGAAATCCGTTTCGTGACCCGCGAGATAGGGAGCCTTGCCAAGCCCGGCTGGCGCGTGAAGGCAATAGCCGGCCGTCCCGTCGAGGAAAAAGACGTGGAAGAGGCGCGAGAGTGGGGTCGGCGCCTCGGGATAGACTCCGGGGAGCTCGCCGAGATCCTGCGCAAAGGCGAGGGTTTCACTAACGAGGAGAAGGTGAAGATACAGGACTTCGCGGCCCTCTATGGCATCCGGATCCTGGAACACGCGGGTCTGGACGTAGTCTACGACGGCGAGCAGCGCCGCAGCGAGATGTACGATCACGCGGTCAGGCACACGAAGGGCTTCGAGACCCGCGGCACCGTCCGCTCCTTCGACAACAAGTACTACACCAAGGCTGCCGTCGTCGAGAAGCCTCTCGTGGAGAGAACCTACGATCTCGAAGAGTTCGAGTTCGTCCGATCGCACACGGATCGCGCCGTCAAGACCCCGTTCACTGGCGCCTACACCATCATGGACTGGTCCTACGACGAGCACTACGCCAAAGACACCATGCTCGGTGCCGCCGCGCAACGGGCCGAAGCTCGGCGGCGGTTTGGGGTGGATGTGGCGCGTGACGTGGTGCGTCCGAACGTCGCAGGGCTCGTCGAGGCGGGCGCGGAGTGGGTCCAGATCGACGAACCCGCCGCAACGACCCGCCCGGAGGAAGTGCCGCTCGTCGTCGAGACCTTCAACGCAACGCGCGAGGGCGTAGGTGCTAGAGCCAGCATGCACATCTGCTTCTCCGACTACAACAGCCTCTTCCCCCACATCGAGGAATTGGACGATTGCTACGAGCTTCAGCTTGAGTTCTCCAACCGTGACTTCAGAGAGCTTGGCACGAAGGCCGAGGACCGTCCCGGCTACGATGTGCTCGAGAGATTCGCCGGTAGCCCGTGGGACGGCAAGATCGGGCTCGGCGTCATAGACATCCACACGAACTTCATCGAGCCACCCGAGCTCGTGCGCGACCGCATACTCTACGCCGCGCGCGTGCTCGGCCCGGAGCGCATCGAGGTTAACACCGACTGCGGCCTCCGTACCCGCACCTGGGAAGTCTCGCTGGGGAAACTAAAGAACATGGTCGAAGGCACCCGGCTTGCTGAGGAAGCGCTCAACGGCTCCTGAGCAGTCGCACATTGGGCTACGGCCATATCTGTGGGCGACTCTCCTTACAATCTCGTGTTCCGAGTGCTCGATTGGCGTGGTGTGACTGGAGGGGTCGCGGTGCCCGCGTTGCCCGCGCTGCTGAACAGCTTCTGGATTAACCTCGACCTGTATCCTCCCGGATGAAACGAAGAATTCACCCACCTTTTACTGATGAGTGGGGCGGAGGAAGAACGGTGTCAGGCCTCCGCCCCTGCTTGCTATAGCTCTCTAAGTATCGAGCTAGGCTAGCGGTCTACGCTACTCGTCGTCACCGGACCATTTTTCCTGGCCTCTGCGTTAGTCGTCGTCAACGGACCACCGTTTCCGGCCTCGGTTGCGGCGGCTGTGGCGGAGCTCGGGGGCGGGTGAATCTGCGTCGAGCAATTCGGGGGGCCTAGGATCGTGTCAGTCTCGTCATGCAAGACAACCCAATCACCAGTGCCGACGCACACAGTCTCTGCATTTCCATCCGACGCGTGGGTAAAGTCGAACCCGCCGCCGGTGGAGTCTGTGCTCGGACCAGTCTTGATGTTGTCTACTCCGGTCCCACCGATCATGATGTCGTCGTTGGCACCGCCGTTCATCTGATCCGCCCTGGCGTTGCCGGAGACCTCGTCGTTGCCAGCACCGCCATTCAGAGTATCGTTTCCGCCCAGCCCGTATACGACGTCGGCGCCAGTGGTGCCATTGAGAGTATTGGCGTTGTTATCGCCAATCCTGTTGGCCGCCACCGCAACACCCGCAGCGGTGACTACCAACACCACCGCGAACACTAGTACCTTGCTTAGTGTTCCCACAACCTGCCTCCTTTTCTTGGCGCGGGCTGAGATAGGAATACCTCTTCACCCTAAGCCAACCACGCTAAGTACTGTAAGCCGCAATGTTACGAAGGCCCGATGAAGCCGCGATGAATCTTGCAGCACACATTACAATCATTGAAACCTTTTAGCGAGGGCTAAAGAAGGAAGATTGGCCCAAACCACGACGTCCCGGTAATCTCAAGACAAGCGAAGTTCCGAGAGCAGAGAAGCAGTAGTTTAGCCCAACGCTTCTTCAAGTGCCGTGGCAGCAACGTCACTCATCCCTGGCAACGCTGAGAAGAGTAGGGGAGAGGTGTTCTCCGAAGTTCGCGTCAAGCTCTGGAAGATGGCATCATGCTTGAGGAGGAAAGGAGAGAGCGTTCAGGCAGACGGTGTGCATGCTGGCTTCGATGGCCTTAGCGGTGGTGCTAGTCTACGTGGCCACCGTGCTGGCGGCCGTGCCTGTCTTAGGGCAGACGGCGTCTGTCACGCTGGTTGGTGCGGGGGACATCGCCAGCTGCACCTACACCGCGGACAGTGCCACGGCGAGGCTGCTGGGCAGAATACAGGGGACCGTCTACACCCTCGGGGACAATGTCTACCCCAACGGCAGTGCCGCCCAATTTCGAGAGTGCTACAGACCCACCTGGGGCAAACACAAAAAGCGCACGAAGCCCACCCCGGGCAATCATGACTACAACACAGCAAGCGCTTCGGGCTACTTCGACTACTTCGGAGATCGGGCAGGGAGATCGGCCCGAGGGTACTACAGCTACCGTCGCGGAAGCTGGCACATAGTGGCCCTCAACAGCAACTGCGAGAAGATCGGAGGTTGCGGTAGACGTTCTGCCCAGGGGCGCTGGCTGAGGAGGGACCTCGCCAACCACCCGTCGAGATGTACCCTGGCCTACTTCCACCACCCGCTCTATGCCTCCGGCACTGGCACGGACACACCCAAGGTGAAGCCCCTCTGGCAGATCCTCTACGGCCACGATGCTGACGTAATACTCTCAGGGCACGCTCACCGCTACGAGCGCTTCCGCCCGATAACCCCCGGCGGCGAGCCAGATCTGCAGAACGGCATCCGTCAGTTCATCGTGGGGACCGGGGGCGCGCCGGGCGAGGGCCAGACCGGTCCAGATGATCCCAACATGCAACGCAAGAAGCTCGGCACGCCCGGTGTTCTCAAGCTTAATCTCGCTGCGGGCTCATACAGCTGGAAGTTTGTCTCAATAGCAGGTAAGAGCTTCACCGACTCGGGTAGCGACCGGTGCCACTAGCTCATCTTCGGGCCCTTCCTCTAGCCCTTATTCACCGAAGTTCCTTCAGCGTGGATACTTCGAAGTAAGGTGCTTCTCAAGTTGTCATCACTGTACTTGTGGTCTTCTTCGAAGACCAGAAGGCCATGACGGAGATTACCTACTGTCCCACCGCTCGCTTTTCGCGGGCCTCTCACGGTACTGCAACCGGACTAGTACAGGCCAGTACGTAGCGGACGAAGGAAGTTTTCATTATCGTCGAAAACCTCATAAATAAGATGAATAACCGGACGCACTAGGACAGATTGTAATGGGTCGCATCGGATTGTGGCTCCGAAGGTCGCGGGTTCGAGCCCCGTCGGTCACCCTCCTGCCTTGTGAGTGGTGCATTCAGGTCAATGAATCTCCATGCACCGCCACTAGATATTGTGATCGCCCCGTAGCCGCTGGCTCAGGCCAATGCTCACGCGGGGAGATCCGGCGCGACCTCCTCAAGTGCCTCCGCGCCATGGACGAGCGCGACACGCTCGAGGTGGCCGAACGGCTGCGCTCCCGCGGACTTGAAGCGGTAAGGACGATTGGCCGACCGATTCAAGGACGAACCAACGGAGGCACGGCGATCTCGCGCGAGGTAGGCAAGCCGGTCACGTGACGCTGTTTGCCTTAGCTTCGGTTCTTCTAGTTCGCCCGCAAGACGAAACGGTTCTTATCCTAGCCGGGCTCATCCTTGTAGTTGCGACACTTTACTCGTCGGTTGGGCATGGAGGAACATCAGGATACCCTGCGGCTATGGTGTTGGTTGACGTCTCCTCGGCCGTAATTAGGCTGACAGCTCTTAGCCTGAGCGTCCTCGTGTCGGCTATCGGCACGGTGCGGGTCCATCGAGAGGGGCGCCTTTGCTGGCCGGTCCTCTGGCCTTTCTTGGTCGGCTCGGTGCCTCTGGCTGCGATCGGTGGCGCGTTGCGGATAGCGTTTGCAATAGTAAGATGGCGACACTCGACTACATACTGGGAGGCTCCTGATGGGTGAAACCGGAGAGGATGGGCTCAGCTACATGAGGACCAAGATCCTTATCAGCCCCGTCGCGAGATGGAGTACCATTCGCAGCACGGGGCGAGGAGGAACGCGGTTTGCCCGTACGTCGGGATCGTGCGCAACCAGCAATGTCGCTTGATACGATGACCTGCCAGGTAAGCGTATACGCAGAATGGTAGCCATGCATTTTCGTGATGCTCGCGGTTTCGGCGACGGTAGTCGTGGCGCACTGAAGAAATCATCCCGGTGGGATCTCCTAAAGCCGCTATTTGACGCAGCTGTCTACTTGACCTAGCGATGCATACCGCCATCAAAGCAAAGCGTATCGTGGACGGAACGGGCGCAGTACCCTTAGAGAATGCTGTCTTGTTAATCGATGGCAACGTCATCATGGATGTCGGAACGGAGGAATCGGTTCGAATCCCGGAGGGAACCGAGATCATCGCACTCCCCGACAACGAAACGCTGTTACCCGGCTTTGTCGACGGTCACAATCACCCATCGCTCTGCTGGTATTTGAAGGACTTTCTCACCCTGGCGAACGACCCCCATGAACATCTATTTCTCAGGGCCATTAGAAACTTTCATATCAACCTGCGCTCAGGTGTTACCAGCATTCGCTGTCTGGCTGAGAAAGGATTCGTCGATCTCCTCTACCGCCGGGCCGTCGAGCAGGGTCTCGTCATCGGCCCCCGAATCAAGACGTGCACGAGGGGGTTTCGATTCGAGCGGGGACATGGATTCTTGGGCACGCCTGTGCAAAGCGTCGAGGAATTGCGGCGTGGTTTCGCTGAGAACGTCAATGCTGGCGCGGATTTTCTCAAGTTTTTTGTTACCGGCACGGTCTTGGTAGACAGAAATATGCCTAGCTTCATGACGCAACACGAGATCCAGGCGGCGGTAGATGCCGCTCACGATCTCGGAAAAGAGGTGGCTGTCCATGCGGTTGGCGGCCAGGGACTTCACGATTGCCTCAGCGCCGGCGTTGACTGCATAGAGCATGGCTACTTCGTTGACGACGAGGCGATCGCGAAAATGAAGGGTGCCGGTTGCTGGCTGGTTATCACTTCCGGCATCTTTTTTGACGATGAAGCCATCGACAACCTGCATAGCAGGGAGTTGCGGGAAGCTCTTCGGGAGCAGCAGCCTATCGTTCGGGAAACTCTAACCAAGGCTATTAACGCGGACCTCAAGGTCGCCGTTGGCACGGACGGGCTGGTCGGGAAAATAGCCGACGAGATCAGCTTTCTGGCAGCGGCCGGTATGACAAGCCTTGAGGCCATCAGGGTGGCGACACTGCAGGGCGCGCGTCTGCTGGGCATCGACGATGAAGCTGGCTCCCTCGAGAGAGGTAAACGGGCGGACGTCATTTCGGTCGTCGGCAACCCGCTGAAAGACGTGTCGGTTCTCGAAAACGTCCATCTTGTTATGAAGGATGGACAACGCCTTGATCTCATCCTGGATCAGATGTCTACGCTCGATGAGAGGGCAACGACGGGAACACAACCTTGATTGAGCCGAAATCAGCCCACACTGCACGACGGCGTTACGCTCCTCTCCGCTCGCACCTGTCGCCTAGAAACGTGATGGTGGCAGCTATTCACGCTGAAATTGTCGATCGGTGCTGCAGCACTGCTGGTGCAGTCAAGCTCTCTGCCCTCGACTCGAGGAACAAGGAGGTATGGTGAAACGCATAGGATTCATAGGATTGGGAGCAATGGGAGCTCCTATGGTCCGTAGACTTGTGGACTCCGGTTTCCAGCTCGAAGTTTTTGACCATCTAGCAGAGCGCACCCATTCCCTAGTCGAATTCGGGGCTCGAGGTGCCGACTCACCCTGGGATGCATGCCAGGATGCCGAAGCGCTCATAATTATGGTCATGACCGCAAGCCAGGTAGAGGATGTGCTCTTTGGAGATAACGGCGTGGCCGAGGCTTTGGCCCCGAGAGCCGTCGTAGTTGTTATGAGCACTATCGGCCCCGATGCGGTCCGGGAACTTGCCGAGCGGCTGACCGCCCAGGAGTTGCGAGTTCTGGATGCTCCCGTCAGCGGAGGGGTTGCTCGTGCGGAGCAGGGCAACCTACTCATTATGGCCGGAGGGCGGCGAGATCTATTCGAAGAACTCCGACCGGTTCTGGGAGCTATGGGGTCCAGCGTTGTGCATTGCGGAGAATCGGTGGGCGATGGGCAGGCCGTGAAAATGGTGAACCAGCTTCTGGTCGGAGTGCACCTTGCCGTAGCCGGTGAGGCGCTGTCGTATGCCGCCGCGCTCGGTCTGGATCCCCGTTTTGTGTTCGAGACGGTCCAGAAGGGTGCCGCAAACTCCTTCATGCTGGAAAACCGCGGGGAGCGTATGTTGAGCGGTGAGTTCACCCTCACCGAGAGTGCGCTGAGCATTCTCATAAAGGATGTGGATCTTGCCCTTAAAGCCGCAGAAGCGCAGGGCTTCTATGCGCCTCTAGCTTCGTCGGCTAATCAGCTATATCAGAAAGCATCCTTGCTCGGGTACGGTGGAGACGAAGATGCCGGCATAGTGCGTGTCTTCGAACCGTAACGATCCATCCGAATTGGAGCAGTGGAAACGTGCAGGCACGCTTATCAGCAGTCTCTCAGGCTGGGGTGCTGGTGGACGGGCGTTCTCCGACATACCCCTGCCGATGAACTACGAGTGCTGCTCGAGCCGGCGATGTTGGGAAGGGGGTTCTACCTCTATGCCCCTTAGCAATAACCTGGTAAGAGGCGTACGCGCCTTGAGCCGGAGAAGGTTACCCTCGAGGGAGCAGTAGAGATCCGCGGTCGAACGCGTAAGCCACCGCTAGATGGAGGGTTCGAGTCTCGATGTTGCCACTTGAGAAGCTAAAGGTTCTGGATCTCACGCAGGTGATGGCCGGTCCGTTCTGCTGCCAGGTTCTCGGGGACATGGGAGCAGTCGTCACCAAGATCGAGCCCCCGGAGACCGGGGAGCAGAGCCGGAGGTCCATGGGCTTCAGGATGAAGAAGGGTGAGGACACCGCCGCCTTCATCGCCATAAACCGCAACAAGAAGAGCATGACGCTCAACCTCAAGGAGAGCGAGGCGCGTGAGATCTTCTACCGCCTCGCGGGCGAGGCGGACGTGGTCGTCGAGAACTATCGTCCCGAGGTTACCAAGAAGCTTGGCGTGGACTACGAAACACTTAGGGAAGTCAACCCGCGCATCATCTACGCCAGCGTCTCCGGCTTCGGGCAGACCGGTCCTTACGCCATGCGGGCCGGCTACGACCTGATCGCGCAGGGAATGTCCGGGGTGATGAGCGTCACCGGCGAGCCGGACGGACCTCCCGCCAAGTGCGGCATACCCATCGGTGAC
Organism: uncultured Rubrobacteraceae bacterium; assembly: GCA_963800975.1. Classification (GTDB taxonomy): domain Bacteria; phylum Actinomycetota; class Rubrobacteria; order Rubrobacterales; family Rubrobacteraceae; genus JALYGY01. Next base: position 154,435 of record CAWDDB010000019.1, read on the forward strand.
CTCTCGGCGGGGCTGTTCTGCGCCTTCGGCATCCTTACCGCCTACATCGCCCGCGAGGAGACGGGGCGTGGGCAGTACATAGACACCTCGCTCTTCGAGGGGGCTCTGGCGTTCTCCATTTGGGAGACGGCCGAGCTGTGGGCAACGGGCCGCATCCCGAAGCCCTTCGGCTCCGCCCACCGTCTGACCGCCCCCTACCAGGCGCTAAAGACCCGCGACGGCTACATCAACGTGGGCGCGAACAACCAGCGGCTGTGGGAGCGGCTGTGTAGCGCCATCGGGCGCGAGGAGCTGATCGAGGATGAGCGCTTCGCCACCAACGACGACCGTATGAAAAACCGTGCGGATTTGGCCGAGGGATTGGAGATGACCCTGGTCGAGAAGACCACGGACGAGTGGATGGAGATCCTGCTCGAAGCTGGCTTCCCGGCGGGTCCCCTCTACAACTACAAGGAGGTCTTCGAGGACCCCCACACGTTAGCTCGCGAGATGATGGTCGAGATAGAGCATCCGGTGGAGGGTACGGTGAAGGGGCTAGGCATACCCGTCAAGCTTAGCGAGACGCCGGGCGGGATCCGGCGCCCCGCCCCGCTGCTCGGAGAGCACACCGAGGAGACCTTGATGGGTCTCGGGTACTCTAAAAAAGAGATAGCGAACCTCCGGGAGAGGAGAATCATATGATCGAGACCGACCAGCTGCTGTATGAACGCCGGGGGGCGACGGCCCATGTCACCTTCAACCGGCCCGGGGCGCGCAACGCGATGACCTGGGAGATGTACGACGCGCTTTTTGCGTGCTGCGAGGAGGCCGACGCGGACGAGAGCGTGCGGGTCGTTGTGCTGCGCGGTGCGGGCGAGAAGGCCTTCGTGGCCGGCACCGATATCGAGCAGTTCCTGGAGTTCAAGTCGGGGGAGGATGGCATCTCCTACGAGGAGAGGATGGAGCGCGTCATAGGCCGCTTGGAGAGGGTGCGCAAGCCCACCGTCGCAGTAGTAGACGGGTACGCGATCGGGGGTGGCCTGAGCATCGCGGCTGTCTGCGACCTGCGACTGTGTACGCCGGACGCGAAGTTTGGGATACCCATAGCACGCACTCTAGGAAACTGCCTCTCGATTGAGAACTACGCGCGTGTTATAGCTCTGATCGGGCCCGCCCGCACCAAAGAGCTGATTCTCACCGCCAGAACGTTCTCTGCCGAAGAGGCCCTGGCCGCCGGACTGGCGACGAAGATAGTCCCGGCTACTGAGCTCGACGAGAGAGTGGACGAGCTGTGCGCGAGCCTGGAGTCCCATGCACCCATCACCATGCGCATCACAAAGGAGGCTGTTCGGCGCCTGCAGTTCGCCGAGCTCCCTGATGCCGAGGACCTGGTTCGGGAAACCTACGGCAGCGAGGACTTTCATGTGGGCGTCTCAGCCTTTGTAGAGAAGCGCCGGCCGGTCTGGCGTGGTAGGTAGTTCGGTGAACGGCACGGGCCCACGCGCCAATAGAACCGTCGTGGATCTCACCCGTGCGCTGGTCAAACCTGCCGCTCCTGGTGGGCGCCGACACCGGCTGGGCGAATTCACTGCAACCATACTTCATCATAGGTCGCATTGTGGAGGTGGTACACCCGAAGAAGATCATCCCCTTCGGTACTTCCGCAACGAGGACAAAACGAGCTAGACGGGATGAGCAACGACGCTACAAACGGCTACGCGGAGGTCAACGGCCTGAGGATGTACTACGAGGGCCATGGGGACGGCTATCCGCACGAGGTGCTCCATGACGCGTTCGGCGCCATCGAGAGCTACCTCGCCGGGCTGCTGCCAGAGCTCGCGCTACTGACGGCGAGACCCTCATGACAATTGTCCAGGGAGGATTCCCGAGCGCCGATCTTCGCGACGAGCATCGGGCCGGCTTGCCGAACGCATTCGCGCGCCTTGAGCAGGCGACCGAGGAATGAGACTCCGGTTGAGGCAGGGAGGTCCGAGCTAGACCACAGTTCAGGAAGGAGACGACGGAGATGGGCAACGTGGTCGTCGACATGAGCATGTCGCTGGACGGCTACATCGTGGCGCCCAACAACGACCCCGAGCAGGGGCTAGGCGAGGACGGGATGCGGCTCTGGAGCAGACCGGGTTAACCGAGACCGACGGCGAGACGCATCTCGCGTATCGCGTGGTTCGGCGGCCGAGCATGCCGGGCGGTCCGCCACCACTCGGCATGAGAACATGCGTTCGATCGGTCCCGGGCAGCATGAGTTTGTGAATATAGATGCTCGGGAGTCAGAAGGAGTCTGTAAGCGAAGAGTTGCGGTAAGGGAGATCGACTGATGGCAGCACGGATCGTGGTGACGGAGTTCGTATCGCTCGACGGCGTAATGGAGGCGCCGGGGGGCGAGCCGGAGTTCAAGTACCCGGGTTGGACCTTCGAGTTCGACCGCGGAGACGACGGGAATCAGTTCAAGCTGGACGAGACGCAGCAGGCCGACGGCCTTCTGATAGGGCTGCGAACATATGAGAGCTTCGCCGGCGCCTGGCCGAAGCGCAAGGGCGAGTTCGCCGACAAGTTCAACGCGATGCCGAAGTATGTCGTCTCGACGACGCTCAAGGACCCGGAGTGGAACAACACGACGGTCCTCGACAGCGGAGACGCGACGGCCCAGGTGCGCAAGCTGAAGGAGGAGTTCGACGGCGAGCTGCAAGTGCCGGGGAGTCACCTGCTGGTGCAGGAGCTGATCGAGAGCGACCTCGTCGACCAGATCAACCTGATGGTCTTCCCGGTGATCCTCGGGACGGGCAAGAGGGCATTCGAGGAGAAGCCCGAGCGACGCAACCTGAGGCTGAAGGAGTCGAAGGTCGTCGGCGACGGCGTGCTCGTGCTGATCTACGAGCGGGCCCCCGATCGCAAGTAGCGACAGGGCAATATCCCTCAAAAGCGCGAACGAAGGAGTGATATGGACGAGGCCAACCCCAGGGCGAAGCTGGAGCCGTTCCAGGCCTTGATCGGCGAGTGGACGATCGAGATGACCCACCCGATGGTCGAAGACACGGTGGTTCGCGGACGGGCCACCTACGAGTGGCTCGAAGGTGGCCGGTTCCTGATCCAGCGTGCGGTCAACGAGCACCCCGACTTTCCCGACTCGCTCTGCGTGATCGGCGTGATGGAGAGCGAGAACAACCTCTCGATGCAGTACTTTGACTCGCGCGGCGTCCATCGGGTCTACGCGATCGGGTTCGACGGCAGAGAGCTGACACTGGGACGCGACGCCCCGGGGTTCGCCCAGCGCGTCAGCGCAAAGCTAAGCGACGACGGCTCGACTCTCGCTGGCGTCTGGCAACTGAACGAGGACGACCAGGGATACCGTGACGACCTCGCGTTCACCTACCGGCGAGCTTCCGGGGGCGACGGCTAGCGTGGTACCACCGAGGAATGAGTCATCACGTTGAGGCAGGGAGATCCAAGCTAGACCACAGACCAAGAGGGGAGACGCCGGGTCCGCAACCGTTCTCTACATTTCCACCTCCCTCGACGGATTCGTCGCCGGGCTCAATGAGGGACCGGGCAAGGGCTCGGCGAAGGCGGGCACCGCCTGCACGAGTGGCCTCAGAGTACGCCTTCTGCAGGGCGACATTGATGTAGTCTGCGGACTGGGAGGAGAAAGTTCTCGCCTTCTCGGCGTGTAGCCTGCTGACGTCGGCGCGCGTGAGGTTGCTTCGGCAGAGCCGGGCGGCACCGAAGAGTACGGTCGGGCCCGCTCGGACTGGGCTATGCACGATAATGGATGCGAGTATTAGCGCCATGGCTGGGGGTCGGGGGCTTGGATAGCCTCGCCGAATACCTGTCGACGGCGTGAAGACGCGCGGTCGGCCTCACTTATCGCTTGATAGGAAGGGCCCCATAGACGCTAAAGGAGGGCAACATGAAGCTGCTTCTCACGTCCGTTGGAGCATCCAACGGAAGCATCCGTAGCGCGCTGGTTGAGCTACTCGGCAAGCCCATCGAGGAGTCCCGGGCGGTCCAGATCTCGACCGCGCTCTACGCCGCGCCGAGCGGCCCTCAGGACGCCTACGAGATGGCGAGATACTACGGCGAGATGGGCTGGGAGGAGCTCGGCACCCTGGAACTCACCGCTTTGCCAACCATCGAGGAGGAGCACTGGCTGTCGTTCGTGGAGTCCTCGGACGCCATCCTGGTGAGCGGCGGCAACACGGGGTACCTGAGCTACTGGTTCCAGGAGTCGGGGTTCGCCGAAAGGCTGCCCGGGTTGCTGCAGGACAGGGTCTACTTCGGGATCAGCGCCGGCAGCACTATGCTCACCCCTGGCCAAAACTACGATCCGGAGCGCCTGGAAAGCGAGGGCGTCTTCTACGATGACGAGTTCGAGGAGTCCGCGCCCAAGGACGCGGGCAGCGCCTGGGGGATGGGATTGGTGAATTTCTCCATTCGCCCCCACCTGGGCGCGGACTACTTCCCGATGGCTATGGACATGGCGATGATGGAGCGAGCGGCGGCCAAGCTCGATCACCCAATGTACGCGATAGACGACGAGACTGCGATCAAGGTCGTGGATGGGGAGTTGGAGGTCGTCTCCGAGGGCGAGTGGAGGCTGTTCGACGGTTAGCGGCGGCGGGGCTCGGTGCCGCTCAGATTCGGCGGCAGCCGGGGCGAGCTTCACCGGGCGAACCGGCAGCCGGTTGGATCGAAAGGTCGTATCGGAGATCGGCGTTGACGTTGAGCGGGTCGTACATAACATCGCCGTGCCCTACGATTCGGGGCGCCTCCGTCTCCGGATGGGCGTCGGCTCCGAACACCTCCTGGAAAACGAAATCAGCAAGGTAGCGACGGAGCTAGACACCGAAATCACGTGCTTGACGCCACAAACCTGTAGGTCCCAACGCTCCGCGAACCGGGTATTCGATTCAGGCTAGCACGTCCTGCGAATCAGGGCTTCTGCGTCGTGCACGCTCAAGCGGCCGTCCGTGCCCACGGAGATAGCGCCGCGCTTTCGGAATTGGCCGAGGGCCTGGTTGACGCTCACCCGCGATGCTCCAACCAGGGCAAGGTCGGTTTGGGTGAAGCGCATCGGTATGCGTGTACCTTCTGGCGTCTCCTGCCCGTACTCACGCGCGAGGGCAAGGAGCTGGGAGGCTACCCTGCCCTGCACGTTGAGGGAAGCGAGCGAGATCAGGCGTGCGTTGGCAAGCCTCACGCGCTTGCTGAGAATGAACAAAGAGGAATGGTAAGCCGAATCTTAGAACGCATCGCGGAGTTGTCGACAACTCCGCGATGCAGGACATCGGGCAGCTGTTAGTCTCGGTCCAGGTACTCCTGGCACTCCCGGAAACGCAACGTCTCCGCCTCGCTGTCCGGAAGGCTGAGCAGCCCCTCTCTGTTGTAGACGTACAGGAACTCGTCTGCCCTGTCCAGCATCACGTATATGTCCTCGGCCGGCACCTCGGGGCACGCTCGCGACTCTATCCTTTCCGCCTCTATCTCCACGATCGGGAGCTGGGGCGTCTGCGAGGTGGCCAGGCACAGGGCCGCGACGACGGCGGCCGCGTAGGTGGCCGCCGCGGCGGCAAGGAAGTCCTCTTGGTTGCTCCTCCATCTCACGTAGCCCAGGACAAGGCCGCCACCGCCGGAGAAGGCGAAGAAAGCGACGAACAGCGAGAGGTCGATCCAGCTGTTTATGCGGACGCTGTTCCACAGCACCACGACGGCGATCGGAATGAGCAGGACCAGGTATAGCATCCAACCCCTCGCGCCCCGCCGCAACTCGGAGGCCTCCCCGGGTTCCCTGCCCAGGTGCAAGAGGCCCCTCACCAACAGCACGGACACCCCGACCCCAAAGGCCGTAGATACGAGGGCGAGAAACAGCAGCCTGATGCCCGTCTCTATCACCGTCATTTCTGGCACCAGCGACGCGGCGACCCACACGGAGTCCAGGCGCTCGTAGGGGAACAGGGGGTCCCGCCACATCTGGATGCCCACGCCCAGGAAGCCCAATGGGTACAGCGTGGCGGCCGGGATGCCCACGTAGAAGAGCACGGACTCGGCCAGGCTCCTTACCTTCCCCTCCCCGCGCTCCGTCACAGTCTACCGACCTTCCACCCTATCTGCCCCGTCGTTCGAGCCCAAGCTGCCAGGATAACCGAGCCGGGAGTCCCGGTCAGGTAGAGGTAGGAGAGGCTGGACCAGGGGCTTGCCATAGCGAACCTGGAGCAAGGCGGTTAGCCCTCGAGTGCTAGCGTGTCCCGACGCATTCTCGCGGCGCGCTCTCCTGTGAGGAAGCCTCGCGCCCGAGCCTGTGCTGGAGCCACAAGAGCACGAACCCGATGAGCGGGACCGCGAAGTCCAAGTAGAAGACTATCCCGGCATTGCCCGGCGCGAACGGCACAACCCAATCTGGGCTAGAAAAGGCTACAATCTCTTGGCACCACTTGCGCGTAGCGCTTCCCTGCAGCGGAGACCGACTCGGAGACGCTGGTCACATCCTCTACTATGTGTCCCTCTCCGATACATCTCTCGCACATGCCCTGTGAGTTGGTTCTGCGCAGCTTCCCCGCCTCGCGGTCGCGCTCGTACCAAGCGCATTGTTCTCCTCGCGCGCCGTAACGGGGCCCTGATGCACTGCCCATTAGCTGAGACGAGGACTCAAAGCCCTGGCCGAGAAGCCCGCGCCGCCGTTCTGCGCCCTGATCGAAGGTCGCGGGTTAGAGCCCCGTCGGTCGCCCTCCCTTGATAGGTTCTCTGGGGGACTTGATGGACTGGGTCAGCTAATGCGTTTCCAGGCGTTGCGCGACACGTTTAACGTATTCGAGGATCTGGCGCATCGAGGCCCGGTAGGCAGTTATGGTGTGCCCGTAGGGGTCGGGGATGCCCTCCGTGCTGGGCACGCCGGTAGCGAAATCGGGCAGGGTGTGGAGTTTCGCGCCTGACTTGTCGCCGTATTGGCGCTTGATAGCCGAGAGCTGTTGCGGGCTCATGGTTAGCACCAGGTCCGCGTCTTCGAGCGCCGACGCGCTCACTTGCCTGGCGCGATGCTCGGGCGGGTGGATCCCGATCTCCTCCAGCACCGTTGCCGCGTTGGGAGTCATGGGTTCGCCCTCGAGAGCGGCGACCCCCGCGCTCTGCGCCCGAAAAGATAGGCCGTTGCTTGCGGCTACGGTGTCGAAGATCGCCGCGGCCATGGGGCTGCGGCAGATGTTGGCGGTGCACACGAACAAGACGGACTTCAAGCGCCGTCCCTTCCCTTGTCGCGGGTGAGTTCCGTTCCAATTATATGAGCCAATGCTGATGGCTACCTTGAACCGTGCGCCTGCCGTTCGTACTTCGTACGGCATGACCCCTCGGGCGGGAATTCATTCCGAATACATCGATCGCTGATGTATTAGGCCCGTACTTGCGAGTGCGGCCCGCAGCTGGTGGGGCCGCTGGATCTAGGAGTGTGGACCGTGCCTCGAGGACGCGCTCTCACTATCGGGTTGAACCTCGTTGATCCTGCTCACCACGGCGGGTGGGATGGAAAACTCAACGCCTGCGAAGCGGACCCCGAGGACATGGCCGCAATCGCCGACTCGCAGGGCTTCGACGTGACTACCATCATGACGAAGGACGCCACGCGCGAGCGGGTGAAGCGTGAGATCTCCGAGGCCGCGGCAGACCTGGAGGCGGGAGACATCTTCATGCCGAGCTACTCCGGGCATGGCGGCCAGCTTCCGGACCGTAGCGGTGACGAAGAGGACGACTCGCAGGACGAGACGTGGTGCCTGTACGACGCGCAGCTGGTAGACGACGAGCTCTCCGAATTGTACGAACGGTTTGCGGAGGGCGTACGAATCCTGGTCTTCTCCGACAGCTGCCACAGCGGCTCCGTGGTCAAGGCGGCCTTTTTGCAGGGAACGGTCAGGGGACGGTCTATCGTCGCCAGCGCCCAGGAGGGCAGGTTCCGTAACATGCCCTCCGAGATGGTTCTCAGGACCTACCGCACCAACAAGGCATTCTACGACGAGACAATCGAGGGCCTCGGCTCCGAGGGGCGCGCGGATCAGATCAATGCGTCGGTGCTCCTGATATCGGGGTGCCAGGACAACCAGCTCTCCTCCGACGGGGACTTCAACGGCCTGTTTACAGCGCAGATGCTGAGCGTGTGGCGCGAGGGTGCCTTCAAGGGGAGCTACCGAAGGTTCCACAGGCGCATCGTGCGGCGCATGCCTCCCGAGCAGACGCCCCACTACTTCAGGGCGGGTAGGACAAACGAGGAATTCGAGGCGCAAAGGCCGTTCTCGATCTGAGGGCCGGTTGCGGGCCGCCCGAGAAGTGTCGCGTTGGGGCCACGCGAAGCATGTTTGCTTCCCTGGGTCGCGCACATTAGACTTTGCCTGGAGATGCGGGAGTTCCAAGACTACACGAAGGCCTCTCCCGCTGAGCGCGGGCGGCGGCTAGTCTGGTCGCTCACAGCCGGTCTGCTGGCGGCGGTACTGGTCGTCGGTATCGGGATGCGAGCCGGCGCCGTCCCGACCCCGATCGAGACGCTGGGCTACGATGCCGCGAAGGACCCGAAGGCGCAGGGTCAGGACGGTGGGGAGGGGTGGCTGCGGGGTCTCCTCGGGGCTCCCCTGGAGCCCACGGCCGGCCCGCTTAACATTCTGGTTCTCGGCGTGGACGAGCAGCCCGAGGGAGCAGCAGACGGTGGGCGCACTGACACCATAATGCTCGTCCAGGTGGAGCCGGAGACGGGCGATCTCAAGCTGCTCTCGGTGCCGCGCGACCTGCTTGTGGAGATCGAGCCGGGGGTGGAGGACAGGATGAACGCCGCCTACTCCTACGGCGGGATCGAGCAGACCATGGCCGCTTTGCAGAGCTACGGCAGGGTCCCCATCGAGCACTACGCTGTCGTGGACTTCGAGGGGTTCAGGGACGTCATCAACGCCATGGGCGGGGTAGAGATCGACGTCGAGGATGAGATCCCGCCCAAATACGGCATCCAGGACGGCTTGCAGAACCTCAACGGCGCCCAGGCGCTATTCTACGCCCGCTACAGGAAGACGGACGGGGGGGACCTCGACCGCATCGCCCGCCAGCAACGCCTTATCGCCGCGCTTCGGAGCAAGGCGCTCGGATGGGACACGGTCACCATGCTGCCCGAGATCTCGCGTGTCATGAACAGAAACGTCGAGTCCAACCTCGGCTTCACGGAGGCCAGGTCCTTTGGCAGGCTCCTCATAAACCGCGGGCGAAACGCCCAGATGACCTCGGCGCAGCTCAAGGGCACGCCCAAGACGCTTCCGAACGGCAACCAGGTCCTCGTCCCGAACCAGGAAGCAAACGAGGCTATCTTCGCCGAGTTCCGGTACTAGACGCTCCGGCTATCGCCGTCGCTAGCACGCCGCCTCCCTGCGGTCGGCGGCTTCTCAGCACGCTCCGTCTGTCGCCTCCGCTTGTCAGCACGCATCGCCCTTTGCAAGGGCTTGCTTCGCAGCACGCCGCCCCTCGGCTCCGCCTCGGGGACGGCTTGTCAGCTTTCTTGGCTCAGGCAGGAGCCCTTTGCTGACAAGCGAGGCCAGCCTAGCTGGCCGACGCGTGCTGAGAAGCGAGGGTCTGCGTAGCAGGCCCTAAGCGTGCTGGCAAGCTGCCCCGTGGGCAGCTTGCCGACAAAGCTTGCGCCCGTAGCGTAATGGGGTATTGGGTGGCCGGGGGCGATGATCGCTGCTGTTATAATCGCGAAAGATTTGCAGCGAGAGCGAGAGTGGTGGAATGGTAGACACGCTAGATTTAGGATCTAGTGCCTTCGGGCGTGCGGGTTCAAGTCCCGCCTCTCGCACCTCGCATCGCCGGTCCACGAGGTACGGGTGGAACAGAAACAGGAGTCTATGACGGCCAACGTAACTAAGCTAGAAGACAACAAGGTTCGCCTTGACGTGGAGGTGGCCCCGGAGGCCGTGCGCGCCGGGGTGGACGCCAAGGTGCGCGAGCTCGGACGGCAGGTCAGGGTTCCGGGCTTCAGGCCAGGCAAGGCGCCGCGGCGCGTGATCGAGAACCACCTGGGGCGCGACTACATCTACTACGAGGCGCTGCAGGAAAGGCTGCCGACCTGGTACTCGGAGGCGGTGGTCGAGACCGATCTCAGGCCCATAGATAGCCCGGAGATCCATTTCGACGATCCGCTGGACGAGGAGGAGGGCTTCAAGTTCTCCGCCACGGTCGAGGTCAGGCCGGAGGCGTCCGTGGCCGACTACAAGGGGGTCGAGGCGGCGAGGGCCGAGGCCGAGGTGGCCGAGGAGCAGGTTGACGAACAGCTAGAGCAGATGCGCGGCCAGTTCGCGACGCTCGCCGCGGTCGAAGGCAAGCCCGTCGGCGAGGGCGACTTCGTGATCCTGGACTTCCGCGGCGAGAGGATGACGACCGGCGAGCCGCTCGAGGGCGGGGAGGCCGAGGACTACATGCTCGAGGTCGGACGCGGCGAGCTGCTGCCCGACTTCGAGGAGAACCTGGTCGGGATGGCGGCCGGCGAGCGCAAGCAGTTCGGGGTTACCTTCCCGCTGGACTACGCCGAGGAGCCGCTGCGCGGGCAGGCGGTTCTGTTCCACGTGCACGTCAAGGAGATCAAGACCAGGGACCTGCCGCCGCTGGACGACGAGTTCGCCAAGGAGGCGAGCGAGTTCGAGACGCTGGACGAGCTGCGCGCCGCGGTGCGCGAGCAGCTCGAGCAGGCAGCCGAGCAGAGCGCCGACGGCGAATTCCGCACACGCGTGCTCGACGCGGTGGCCGAGAGGACGCGGGTCGAGGTGCCCGAGGCCATGGTCGAGGAGAAGGTCGACGAGATGCTCGGGAGCTTCGAGCGGAGCCTGCAGGCCCAGGGCATGCAGGCCGAGCAGTACTACCAGCTGGCCGGCACGTCGGCCGATGAGGTCAAGGAGCGGGTGCGGCCGGACGCCGAGGACACAGTCAGGAAGGAACTTGCCCTCGACGCCGTCGTGGCCGCCGAGGGGATAGAGGCCGACGAAGACGAGATCATGCACCAGATCGAGCACCTGGCGGAGGGCTCGGAGAGGGACCCGGAGGAGATAGCCGAGACCATGCGGGAGAACGGAACCTACGCTCTACTGCAGGAGGAGCTGGCTCGCTCGCGGGCGCTCGACTTCCTGGTCGAGAACGCCGTCGCGGTCCCGATGCCAGAGGACGAAGAAGAGCAGCCTGGTGCCGGCGAGGAAGAGCCCGAGGCCGGCGAGGCGTCGGTCGAGGCCACTGTCGAGGCCGGCGCCACGCAGGGTGAGAACGACGAACGAGAGGAAGGGTAATGGATTACCAACCGCAAGGTGTAATTCCGTACGTAATAGAGCAGAGCCCGCGCGGCGAGCGGGCGATGGACATCTACTCCCGGCTCCTGAAGGACAGGATCATCTTCCTAGGGACGCCAGTCGACGATCAGGTGGCCAACGCCATTATGGCCCAGCTCTTGCACCTCGAGAGCGAGGACCCCGAGCAGGACATCAACCTGTACATAAACTCGCCTGGGGGCAGCGTGACCGCCGGGCTCGCGATCTACGACACCATGCAGTTCGTGAAGCCCGACATCGTCACGACGGCCCTGGGGATGGCCGCGTCGATGGGGGCGTTCCTGCTCGCGGCCGGCGCCAAGGGCAAGAGGAACGCGCTGCCCAACACGCGCATACTGCTGCACCAGCCGAGCGTGGGCGGCCTCGCGGGGCAGGCCTCGGACGTGGAGATCCACGCCAAGGAGCTGATCCTGACCAAGAGGCGCCTCAACGAGATCCTGTCGGAAAACACGGGGCAGCCGTACGAGCGGATCGAGCGCGACACCGACAGGGACTACATAATGGGTCCGGATGAGGCCATCGAGTACGGCGTCATCGACACTATCATCACTAACCACTAAGAGGGGGGTAGAGGGGCGATGGTACGGGGAGTAGTCGCATGAGGGATCCGTCCGATCAGCTGCAGTGCTCTTTCTGCGGGAAGAGCCAGCGCCAGGTCAGGAAGCTCATAGCGGGCCCTGGCGTCTATATCTGCGACGAGTGCATCGAGCTCTGCAACGAGATCATAGACGAAGAGTTCTCGGGCCCCGAGCTTCTCAAGGACGACGACCTCCCCAAGCCCCGCGAGATCAACCGCATCCTCAACGAGTACGTCATCGGCCAGGACGAGGCGAAGAGGATACTCGCCGTCGCCGTCTACAACCACTACAAGCGCATCTCCATGGGCGCCGAGGCCACGGACGGCACCGAGCTGCAGAAGTCCAACATACTCCTGATCGGGCCGACGGGCTCGGGCAAGACGCTCCTGGCCCAGACGCTTGCCAAGATCCTTAACGTCCCGTTCGCCATCGCCGACGCCACGGCCCTGACCGAGGCCGGCTACGTGGGCGAGGACGTCGAGAACATACTGCTAAAGCTGATCCAGGCCGCCGACTTCGACGTTAAGAAGGCCGAGACCGGGATCATCTACATAGACGAGATCGACAAGATCGCTCGCAAGAGCGACAACCCCTCGATCACGCGCGACGTCTCGGGCGAGGGGGTTCAGCAGGCGCTGCTGAAGATCCTCGAGGGGACGGTGGCCTCGGTCCCCCCGCAGGGCGGACGCAAGCACCCGCACCAGGACTTCCTCCAGATAGACACCAAGAACATCCTGTTTGTCTGCGGCGGCGCCTTCGGGGGACTGGACGAGAACATCCGCCAGCGCATCGGGAAGAAGAGCATCGGGTTCGGCAGCGACCTCGACTCGCGCCTCAAGCAGGAGGCCGAGGTGATTCTGCAGCACGTCCAGCCGGAGGATCTCCTGAAGTACGGGCTCATCCCCGAGTTCGTCGGCCGCCTGCCCGTGATCTCGACCCTGCGCAGCCTCGAGCAGGAGGACCTGATCCGGATCCTCACGGAGCCGAAGAACGCCCTGGTGCGCCAGTACCGGCAGTTCTTCCGCTACGACAAGGTGGACCTGTCGTTTACCGACGAGGCCCTGGGCGCGATCGCTGAGCTGGCGCTCGAGCTTGGCACGGGCGCGAGGGGCCTCAGGAGCATCCTCGAGACGGCGCTCCTGCCCACGATGTACGACCTGCCGAGTCGCTCGGACGTCAAGGGCTGCGTCGTCGACGCGGACACGGTAAGGGAAGGGGTACAACCCTCCCTCGTGACCGGCTCCTCCAAGTACTCCTACGACGAAGAAGAGACCGCTTAGGTCGCTTCGCTCCGGGGAGTCGGGAGGCGCTCGCCGCGATCGCTTCGGGAATAGGGGGTAGGGAAAGCATTGCGATTCCCTACCCCCGACCTCACGGCTCGCGAGCGTGGCTGACAAAAGGCTAGCGAACAGAAAGTAACGTTCCCTCTTGAGCCAGGCCGAGATACCGAAAATCTACGATCACCGCGCCGTCGAAGAGCGGTGGTATGGCGAGTGGGAGCGTCGCGGCGCGTTCGAGGCCGACCCAAGCCACGACAAGGACCCTTACTGCATCGTCATACCGCCTTCGAACGTAACCGGGGCGCTGCACATGGGCCACGCGCTGAACGGCGCGATCCAGGACTCCCTGATCAGGCGGGCCCGTATGAAGGGCTACGAGGCGTTGTGGTTACCGGGGGTCGACCACGCCTCCATAGCCGTCCAGAATGTTGTCGAGCGCAAGATCCTGCGCGAAGAGGGCAAATCCAGGTGGGACCTGGGACGCGAGGCTTTCGTCGAGCGCTGCAGGGAGTTCGCCTTGCAGACGAGGGAGCAGATCCTCGGCCAGTACAAGCGGCTCGGCGCCTCCGTCGATTGGCGCCGTCTGAGCTACACGATGGACGACGATTATGTCGACGCAGTACTGACGGCGTTTATCGAGCTACATAACGAGGGCCTGATCTACCGCGGAAACCGCATCACCAACTGGTGCCCGCACGACCGCTCCGCCATCTCCGACCTCGAGGTCAACTACGAGGAGGTGGACGGCAAGCTCTACGGTCTGCGCTACCCGTTCGTCGACGGCGAGGGTCCGGGCCCGGATGGCGCGGGCTTCGTCCAGGTATTCTCGACCCGCCCGGAGACCATGCTCGGCGACGTCGCGCTGGTCGTCAACCCGGACGACGGTCGACACCAGGGACTCGTCGGCCGGCGCGTCGAGGTGCCGTTCGTGGGGCGGGATATCGAGATATTCGCCGACGAGTACGTGGATCCCGCCTTCGGCACCGGTATCCTGAAGGTCACGCCGGCCCACGACCCGAACGACTTCGAGATCGCGGGCCGGCTCGGCATCGACCCCGTCAACGTCATGAACGCCGACGCGACCATAAACGAGAACGGCGGCCCCTTCGCCGGGTTGGGCCGCGAGGACGCGCGCATGGCCGTCGTCGAAGGGCTGGACGAGCGTGGCCTCCTGGGCGAGGTGCGCGACTACAGGTTCAGGATCGGGACGTGCGACAGGTGCGGCGCGGTCATCGAGCCGTGGCTCTCCGAGCAGTGGTGGTTGTCGATGAGATCGCTCGCCGCGCCGGCCATCGAGGCGCTGCGGAAGCGCGAGATCATTGTCTACCCCGATTCCTGGCGCCGGGAGACCATCAGGTGGCTCGAGAACATCCGCGACTGGAACGTCTCCAGGCAGCTCTGGTGGGGGCAGCGCATCCCTGTTTGGTATGGACCTGATGGCGAGGTGGTTGCCTCCAAGGAGTCGCCGGGCGAGGATTTCGAGCAGGACCCGGACGTGTTCGACACCTGGTTCTCGAGCGGGCTGTGGCCCATAGCGACCCTCGGCTGGCCCGACGAGGGCGCGGAGGACCTCCGGTACTTCTACCCGACGAGCCTCCTCTCGACCGCGCGCGAGATCATGTACCTCTGGGTGGCGCGCATGATCATGATGGGGCTGCGTTTCGAGGGCGAGATCCCCTTCAAGAAGGTAAACGTCCACTCCATCGTGCTTGCCGAAGACGGCACCAAGATGAGCCGCTCGAAGGGCAACACGATAGACCCCCTGGAGCTGCTGGACGAATACGGCGCGGACGCGGTGCGCTTCGGCCTCCTCTACCAGTCCTCTACTCAGGACTTTCCCTACTCGCGAGAGCGCGCCGAGATGGGCCGGGCCTTCGTCACCAAGCTTTGGAACGCGACGCGCTTCGTCCTCGGGTACACCCGCGTGGAAGAGACGCGCGAGGCCTCCCCTTCGGACCGCTGGATCCTCTCGGAGCTCAACCGGACGGTCAGCGAGTACGACCGCCTGCTGGAGGAGTGCGAGTTCTCGGAGGCGATGCGCGTGATCTACGGCTTCGCCTGGAACCAGTTCGCGGACTGGTACATCGAGATAGCCAAAGCTGCACCCTCGCCCGCGACGCCGCACGTGCTGCGGGAGGTCTTCTCCGCCGTCTTGAGGCTGCTGCACCCGGTCATGCCGTTCGCGACGGAAGAGATGGCCGGCGTCCTCGGGGAGGAGGAGTTGCTCGTGCGCCGTTCCTTCCCGCAACCCGACGCATCACTCGAGGACGGTGAGGCAGACCAGCTGCTCGACCGGACCAAGCGCGCGGTCTCCGCCGTGAGGTCCTTCCGGGCCGAATCCAGGGTCGAAGGCGTGCTCTCGGGACGCGTTTCGGGCGAGGTCGACCTCGAGGTCTTCTCCGCGCTGGCCGGGGTGGAGCCGGCCGGCACGCTCGACGGGTCGGCGAAGGCCACCCTCCTGGCCGGGGACGCGGTGGTGGAGATAGCGCTATCGGAGGAGCTGCGGCGCGGGGAGATCGAACGCCTCGGGAAGGAGATCTCGCGCGTCGAGGGCGAGCTCGAACGTGCCCAGGGCAAGCTCTCGAACGAGAAGTTCGTCGAGAGGGCCCCCAAGGAGGTGGTCTCGGCGGAGCGAGAGAAGCTCGCCGCGAACAGCCGCATGCTCGAAACACTCAACCGGCGGCTCGAAGAGTATCGGTAGGCAACGCCCTTCCGCGACCGAGCGATCGTTCGCCGGCATCCGCGACGAGTTGGACCGGCGCCGCCACATAACCCTTGGCCTGCAGCGGATCGAGCGCCTTCTGGCGGTACTTGGCGACCCGCAGGGATCTCTGCGGGTTGTGCAGGTGGTCGGCACGAACGGCAAAGGCACGACCACCGTAGCCCTGGCCGCGGCTCTCGAGGCGATGGGCGCCTCGACGGGCGCGTATCTCTCGCCGCACGTGCTCTCGTACACGGAGAGGGTGATGCTGCGCGGTGAGTACGTAACGGAGGAGCGGTTCGCGCGCGCGATGGGCGAGGCCATCAACGCCGCCGACCAGAACGGTGTGGACGCCTCGCAATTCGAGCTGCTCACCGCGGGGGCGCTGAAGCTCTTCGCCGAAGAGGGACTCGAGTGGGCTGTGCTCGAGGCCGGGTTGGGGGCCAGGCACGACGCGACGTCGGCGGCCGCACCGCAAGCGGTCGTGCTTACGAACGTCGCCCTGGATCACACGCAGTACCTGGGCGAGACGGTGGAGGAGATCTCGCGCGAGAAGCTGGCGAGCGTTTCGGAGGGGACAGTCCTGATCCTCGGCTCAGACGACCCGCGAGTCCGCGGGATCGCTAGCGAGAGGTGCGAGGCCGTTGGGGCCAGGCTGGTCCCGGCCTCCGCCACCGATTCGTCTTTCGCCGGGCTCGCGCCCTACGCGGCCCACGACGCGCGTCTGGGGGTACGGGCGGCCGAGGTCCTGCTCGACCGCGACTTTCCTGGCGCGCTGGAGAAGCGCGTGGCCGCGCGTCTCACAGGGGCCTTGCCCGGACGATTCGAGGTTCACGATGTGAGCGGGGTGCCGGTCATCGTCGATGGCGGGCACAACGCCTCTGGGGTCGAGGCGGCCGTCGAGGCGGTTGGCGCGGCGTATGGTGGGAGGCCGCTCGGGGTTGTCTTCGGGGCCTTGCGAGACAAAGACGTCGCAAGTATGCTAACCGGGTTGCGGAATGAGGCCAGGGTCCTCGTGCTGACGCGCCCCGAGGGCGAAAGGGCCGCGGATCCAGCGCACCTCGTGCGCAAGCATGGTCCACGCGACAACGAAGGGAGGCTGGCCAGGGTGGAGGCCGACGCCGTGGAAGCCGTCAGGGTGGCGGCCGAGGAGATCAAAGAGGATGGCGGCGTGGTGTTGGTTACGGGCTCCCTGTACACCGGCGCCCCCGTCCTGAGGTGGCTTCGTGAGGGGTAGCGGCGCCTGGAAGTTAGCCGGGCTGCTCCTGATCGTCGCCGCGGCGTTCTTCGCCCTGGGCTACTTTATGATGATGAGGTTTATCCTGTGATCGCCACGTTAATGTTCGCGCAGCAAGACACGGATCCGTTCCAGATCATAACGGACTTCTTGCAGAGCCCGTTCCTGCGCGTCTCGTTTCAGGTGGTCCTGCTCCTGTTCGTCGTCATCTGGATCGCGCTCGTGTACTGGACCTACGCGGACGCGGGGCGGCGCGGAACGTCGAGCGTGCTCTGGGGCATCGTCGCTGTCGTGCTGCCGTACCTGGGCACGTTCCTCTACCTCATCGTCCGCCCGCCCGAGTACCTCGAGGAGTCGCGCGAGCGCGAGCTCGAGGTGGCAGTTCTGGAGCGGGAGCTCAGGAACAACATACTGCTTTGCCCCAACTGCAGGAACCTCGTCGAGAGGGACTACCTGATCTGCCCGGTGTGCAACTGGGAGCTGAAGAAACCGTGCGTGAACTGCGAGCGGCCGATCAACATGGAGTGGGATACGTGCCCGTACTGCGGCACCAATCAGCGCAGCGGCAAGCGGATCGGCTGGTAAAGGAGACCGTTTTGGAAGAGACCCTGGTGTTGGTCAAGGGTGACGGCGTGCGCCGCAAGCTGATCGGCGAGATTATCGGCCGTCTGGAGAACAAGGGGCTCGAGATCGGAGCCCTCCAGCTTATGGACGTGAGCCGCGAGCTGGCCGAGGAGCACTACGCCGAGCACACCGAGAAGCCGTTTTTCGAGGAGCTGGTCGAGTTCATCACCTCGACACCCGTGGTCGCGATGCGCGTCCGGGGCGAGGGCGCGATCGGTACGGTACGCAACCTCATGGGCGCCACGAACCCCGCGGACGCCGCGCCCGGCACCATCCGGGGAGACCTTGCCCTGAGCATGCCGGATAACCTCGTGCACGGGTCCGACTCCCCCGAGAGCGCCGCCCGCGAGCTCGGGCTCTTTTTCGGCTCCTAGGGGGGGCGTGGGCCTCGTCCTCGCCTCCGAGTCCGCCAGGCGGGTGCACCTGCTCGGCGCCGCCGGCTTCGACTTCGAGACCACAAAGAGCGGCTTCCCGGAGGTCACCCTGGAGCATCCGAGGGAGACTGTCCTTGCCAACGCACGCGGCAAGGCGCTCGCCGTGCGCAGGAATCCAGGCGACGTCGTCCTGGCCGCGGACACCATCGTCTACGTACCAGGCGAGAAGGCCATCCTCGGACAGGCCGGGGACGCCGATGACGTACGCCGGATGCTTCGCATGCTGCGCGGCAGGCCGCACGAGGTCCACTCTGGGGTCGCCGTCGCTGGCTCCGACGAGCCGGAGGTGCGGCACGCCGTGACCGCGGTGCGGGTGCGGGCGTTCCGTGCGGAGGAGCTGGAGGCCTACGTGCGGACGGGGGAGGGCGTCGGCAAGGCTGGGGGCTACGCCATCCAGGGCGGCGCCGCGGCGTTCGTGGAGTGGATCGGGGGCGACTACACCAACGTGGTGGGCCTGCCCCTCGCGCTCACGGTGAGGATGCTCGAAGGGGCCGGGGTAAAACCGTACTAGCCCGCTCCGATAATAACGATCGTCCCATGCGACGCCGGTACACCATCAAGCAGATGCCGCCCGAGCTCAGGCCGCGCGAGCGGTTGCTCGCGGAGGGCCCGGAGGCGCTGAGCAGCGCGGAGCTCCTCGGCATTTTGTTCGGCATCGGGAGCCGGGAGAAGACCGCGGTGGAGCTCGCCAGCGAGGTGATCTCCGAGAACGGGGACCTCTTCGGGCTCCACAACGCGGGCGTACGACTCCCGACACACAAGACCGCCTGAGCTCGCATTCCACGCCATCCTGTGTGATGACGCGCCAAAGTTGCACTGCGAGTGGGCAAGGGGCCGAGCGAGTCGCGGACGAGCGTACAAAGGCGGGTGGTTTGGGGTGGGACGGAGCCTAGGCTAGCGGCGTTGTATTGGCGACTCCTGGTAGCCCTTATGCAACCGTAGTAGGTTGATCCGGATGATGCGAGACGTTAACATGGGAAGTGCGAGTAGTTACATGGGAATGTGAGGAGCTAACAGGGGAGGTGCCACCTTTGCGCCCACGGGCGGGTCCATGCAGGCCCGCGTGGAAAGGGGGGTGGATCGGAAAGGGGGTGAAAAGATGGAAACCGAGGATCGCAATTGTCGCAGACGAAGGAGGCGTTGTCGGCGCAGGAACGACCGCCGGGATCGCAGGCGTTGCAAGAGGCGCGCGCGCCGACGCTGCAGGAACAGGAACTAGGGTCGAGCGTTGCTAGGCGCTGGGCAGGCCATAGTAGGGCCGCACGGTGAACGTGCTGCTATCGCGCCTGCTACCGCTTTCGCTTTCCGATGGGAGGGACGAGCCGTTGCGTCGAAAGCGTTACGCCGAAAGGGGGTGAAGAGATGGGAACCGACAGGTTGAGAAGGAGACGCTGCAGCCGCAGGAACACGGTCCAGAAGCGCAGGCGTTGCCGCCGGCGTAAGCGCCGCCGCAACCGCCGCAACTAACCACCGTCAAGCGGCATTAGGTTCTGGGGAGGCCCCGTTGGTTCCGGGGCCTCCTCCTTGTGCATTATCGCACAACTCCCTGGGCGTGTCCCCACTGCTCACCCTATTCACCCACCTTCCTAGGGTTCGGGTTCTCGGAGGTCCGTCGCAAGCTACCGCAGATGGGCTAGAAAAAGATAGGCCATATGGGGGATGTGCCGAACGTGGCTTGGGCGCTACGATGTCCCTCGCATGCGTTTGGGGCGGACCCCTCCCTATGCCTCCGCCCCACCAAAATGAGAAGGGACGGAGCCTTGAGCAGGAGAGCGACGGCGTTGTGGGCGGCGGCGGGGATAGTGGCGTTGATGTCGGCGCTGGCCCTGACGGGGCTGGCGTGGGCGTAGATCGCCTGGAGTTTTTCGACCCTGGCGTCCACTGGCTCGAGAGGTAAGGAGACCTCCGTCCACCCAGTACAGTCCGGCTAGCCCCGCCCGCGCACCATAGGCCGCCAGGCGACAAAAACCGGGCGCCTTTCTCGCTTGCATTGTCTTCTGTGCAACACACATCTACGCACGTGCCGATGCCGGACCCAACACGCCCGCCCATAGGCCTTTGGGGCGGGGATACGCCAACTACCGCGATTTGCGGCCTTTTCTAGCCCATTTTGGGGGATGCGCCCTCTCCCGAGGCGGTACTAAGCTACCCCCGTGACGTGATGCGGGTGCGGGGAGCGTTCGCTCCGCGCCCAACCATCGAAGGGCGAGAGCAGGAGGAGTGAGCGGAATGGGTGCAGGAGACAACGGGCCGACCCTGGAGGGGCTGGCCGAGAGGCTCGAGGCGCTGGAGCGCGAGAACGCACGGCTGGGAGAAGAGGTGGCCGCGCTTACGGGCACGGCCAACAACGGGGCCGCCGCCGTGGTGGAGGCGGCGCCGGGCGTCGAAGGGCGGGTGAGCAGGAGGGCGCTGCTCGGGAAGGCGGCTGCTGCCGCCGTTGCGGCCACGGCAGCGGGGACGCTGCTCAACCCGCGCGAAGCCAGGGCCGAGACCTTTGCCTCCGTTGAGTCGAACTCGTTCGTAAGTGCGGACACCGTCGTTCTTGGTTCAGCGGGAGTCATCGGTAATCGTAACGCGAACGGACCGGCCGTGTTTGGCGAAAACGACGGCGCCGGACCGGGAGTAGAAGGCGAGGGAGGCCACAACGGCGTGCTGGGCACCGCAATAAACGCCGACGGCTCCGGGGTGGAGGACAGGGGCGACACCGGCGTGGACGGCCGCTCGGAGAGGAACGACTTCTCGGGCGTCTACGGCCTGCATGAGGGCGCGGTGGGCTACGGGGTCGTCGGGGACGGGACCGGCCCCGGAGCGGGCGTGCTGGGTCGCAACAGCAGCGGCAGTGGCGTGTGGGGAGAGGGCAGATACGGCGGGAAGTTCGACGGCAGCCGGGCGCAGCTGCTGCTGGTGCCCAAGGGGACGGCCGGCAAGCCAAGAGGCACCCACGTGAAGGGCGAGATCTGCATGGACTCGGCGGGGTCGCTGTTCGTGTGCACCAGGGGAGGCAACCCGGCCACCTGGAGGAGGGTCACCACGACGGCCGCCTGAGGGCGCACCAACCCACCTCGAAGGGGCCAAGGTGCGCCAGGTGAGCGTGCAGGCGTGGGACGAGTAGGCTAGCTGCGGGGAGAGCGTCATCGGGACGGGGTCGCTTAGAGAGGCCCCGCCCCTTATTCATGCCCCGATTCATCCAACGTCCTAAAGGAACCCCTGATGCCCCCTGCCTGATGCCCGAAACCTGGCATGAGACCCCTTACTCGCGCGCTGGGATGACGCCGAGCTGTTGCATCATGCCGTGCTGGTCGAAGTTGTCCCAGCTCTCCACGACCTTGCCCCCGGAGAAGCGGAAGATGCCCATCCCGGTTATGTCGAGCTCTTTGCCGGTGGGCGCGATGCCGCGGAACTCGCCGCGGTGGGTTCCGCGCATCCTCCAGCGGGTAACCACCTTGTCGTCCTCGGCGATCTGGTCCTCTATGTCGGAACGGAGGTCGGGGAAGCCTTCGCGGAACTCGCCCATAAAGCGTTTGACGTCCTCGGGCCCACGCTCTAATGCGGAGCCGTCGGGCTGGTGGGCGAGGTAGCGGTCGAAGATCTCATCCGCCAGCTCGAGGCGCCCCTCGTTGCCAACCTCCTCGACGTAGCGCCTGAAGATAGCCTTGTTCTCCTCGGTCGACACCCGCCTCCTCCTTCCGGTTCGCCGCCCCGGCGGGGCTTCTCGACCCATACGATACGCCCGGGCCACGCCCCGGAGGAATGAGTCATTTGACCTTTCCGGGAGCGGGTTCACCGCTCAGCGCCCGGGCCGCTCGTTGCCGCGCTCGAAGTTGCCCGGGGCCTGCCCGCCTCCCCCCTTACGACAGCACGCTCGGGGTCTTCGACGTTGTCGACGCCAACGGCACCCGGAAACTCTTCGTCTACGACGACACGGGAGGTTTCGGGGGAAGCATCGCGGGAGGCAGGAGCGTGACCATCAAGGCCAAGGTCAGGAGGCAGCTTTGCCCCTATTCACCCAACGTCCTAGTAAGGTTGGTGTTCTCGGAAGTTGGGGCTAATCTCCCATAGAACCCTTGCGATGTTCACTACTAAACTAGCGCTAGGGATGACTAGGGAAGGAGGAGACGATGGCCGAACGAGCTGCTACCGGTGGCATGGACCTTGAGGCCTTGAGGCGAGCCGCCGAAGGGAAGGACGCCGACTCGATGCTCGGCCTCTACGCCGACGACGCCGAGTACGTCCGGGTTGATCGCAACAGCACCCCCAGCTCCCCGATGACGCTGCGCGGCAAGGAGGAGATCTCGGAGTACCTTAGGGACGTCTTCGGCAGGGAGATGACCCACCGTATCGAGAACGAGGTCGTCGGAGAGGAGCGGGCGTCGTTCAACTGGGCGTGCGAATACCCGGACGGCACCAAGGTCCTCGCCGCCGAGACGGTCGAGTTGCGCGACGGCAAGATCGTGCGCCAGGTGAGCGTGCAGGCGTGGGACGAGTAGGCTAGCCGCGAGGACAGCGGAAGAAAGCAGGTGAGGCCAGTTGGCCCCAGAGAGTTTTCGGCGCAAGAGCCTAGACCAACCGGACGAGACCAGGACCTTCGAGAACGGCAAGGCCGAGGTCGTCACCCTCGGCGACTTCAGCGCTTCTCGGCTCGTGTTCGAGCCCGGCTGGAGGTGGTCGGAGAACGTCAAGCCCATAGCGGGCACCGACTCCTGCCAAGTCTTGCACACCGGCTACCAGATTTCGGGAAGGATGGCCATCAGGTTGGACGACGGCACGGAGGAAGAGTTCGGTCCCGGAGACGCCTACGTTATCCCACCGGGCCACGACGGTTGGGTGGTGGGCGACGAGACCGTGGTGATGGTGGACATGTCCAGGGCGACTGCCGAAGAGTACGCCACGGGAGAATGACACTATCACCAGGAAGGGCCGGGGTTCTTGACGCAATCCCAACCCTTCCGCTCGTGCTTATTCACCCAGCTTCGCGGAAGTCGGGTTCTCGGAAGTCCGCACAGCCCCGGTCCTATGCGGCTTGCATTCCCGACCACAGATATCTAGCCCATATGGGAGATGTGCCGTCCGTTGCTAGCCTGCTAAGGTGGTCCTCGTATGCGGTGGGCTCGCCGAAGGTAAGCTAGTCGGAAAGGAGAAGGTCTTGCGCTTCATGATCACGATGCACATGCCGACGGAGAAAGGCAACGCGTTGGCCAGGGACGGCAGCCTCGGTTCGACCATCCAGTCCATAATGGAGGAACTCGAGCCCGAGGCGGCGTACTTCTGCGACGTAGAGGGCGCAAGAGGCGCATACATCGTCGTCGAAATGGACGACGCCTCTCAGATCCCCGCTATCGCGGAACCCTTGTTTCTCGGGCTGGATGCCACCGTTCAGGTCCATCCCGTGATGACCCCGGAGGACCTGGGCAAGGCGACCCCGGCGATCGAGCGAGCGGCCCAGAAGTACGGATAGAGCCCCGCGCCGTTAGGTAGTAAGCGAAGGGAGGAGGTGATGGGATGAAGAAACGCATCATGATGTTGGTCACGGTGGCGTTGGTCACGGCGGCGATGATGGTGGCTACGGCCATGCCCGCCCTCGCGATCACGCCGTACGACTGCCGCGACACCTTGGCCGCGCTCTATCGTGGAGAAGAGCTCACGCCGCTGCAGCAGCAACTGGTCGAGCAGTACCCGAGCTTCGGAGCGTGCCTTCAGGCGAGCATCGAGTAAGGAAAGGTCCTAGGCGAAGGGGTCGGGGTGTAGCAGCCCCGGCCCTCGCTCTTGCCCTTATTCACCCAACGTCGGGGAAGATGGGTTCTCGGAAGTCCGCATAGCCCCGGTCCGATGGGAGTACGGCACCTGCAGAGGCGCAGACGGCAACGTCGCGGCGCCCTTGGTGGCGTCGCGTGTTCGGGGGATGACGATGAGTCGTGATCGACCTATGGAGGAGAGCGCGTTGGAGGTGCACGACCAGTTGGTTGCCAAAGAGTTCGTCTTGGTGGACGACGAGGGCAACATCGCGGCTTCCATCACGACGGCCCCCGCCGGGTTCATCGGGCTACACTTCGGTTCCCCGGAGCGGTGGCAGGCGTTCCGGCGCTGTGTGTTCCCGGTCTTGGAGGCGGAGCGGGCGCTACCTCTCGGTGTCGACGCGGATGAACGGCGCAGGGAAGGGGAAGTTCGCGTCCCCGTTGACGAGTGTCGTGTTGTCGAAGACGATCGTCGCGGCCGCGGTCGCCGAGCGCTGCTTCCTTTTCGAGCCGGGGCCGTTGACCGTCGTCATAACGGGTCCGGTCCCAGTCCAGCTGGCGTCGACCGAAACCGTGTGCAACCCGCCACGGTTGTCCCGCACGTTGGCGAACGTGCCGCTGACACTCACGTTCTTTAGGTTATTAGCGTTGAACTGGGTCGGCGCCGGCTGAACGAAGCCCCAACTGAATGTTCCGTCCGGACACTGGCCCACGAACCCGACCCTGAGGTCCGGATTGGGATCAGGCGTCGTCCCCGCCGGGATGAAGTTGTCGGTCTCCACGATCAGGCGGCCGTCGGTCGCCGTGGTGCCATCGGGGCACTGGAATGGGGTCGACCAGCGGGCGGAGGCAACCTGCTCTGTGAAGCCAGTCTTGGGCTTGGCCGACGCCGAAGTGGGCGTTAATACCGCAAACACGGCGAGCAGCGCAAGAATGAATACGAAACGGGACCTTCGGGCCATGGCTGGTCCTCCTTCTCCTTAGGGTTTTTGGAAGCAGGCTGCCAGAGGCGAGGTCGCGGCCTACACCTGCGGCCAACGGATCAACGGTTCCCTGGGCCGGCCGCCGCGCCACCTGGCGGACCTACTGATCTAGCTCATTGCACATCAGTCGTCTAAGCACTCACTCGGCTTTGGTGTTAGTCGTCACAACGCCGAATGCAACGCCCCCTTCTACGCCGGTTGCTATACCTCGACAGCGTCTCTCGCAACGATCGTCTCTTCCTCTTCGGGTGACGCCTACGGCCAACCTACTCACCTCCCTCCGCCCGACTTTCTCTGGGGTGTGCTCGTGCGCACCCCGAGAGGTCCATACGCATCTGCGGTGCCAACGGTTGACCGGTGGGTGGGACGCTATCGGGTCTTCGTGACTTTATTCACCCGAGTGCGTGGAAGATATGTTCTCGGAAGGCCGGATGCAGGATCTTGTATAGATCTGGCCCAGACGGTCCAGAATCGCCTGCATAGAGCCTACGCCTGGTCATCATGACCGTGCACCTTGCTACGCGGGTGGATGGATATGTGGCAGCATGGATAATGTGGCATGGTGGGTATGGGCGGTTCAGCGATGGCGACTCTCGGAACACTAAACGGGTCGAGGTGGGGTTCCGCACCGTGCTGACCGAGGGTGGCGCCGAGCGGTTAGAGTTGGCGAGAGCTTAGAGAGATAACGCGCGACGCGGACCTGAGAAAAGTGTCGCTCGCCAGAGCCGAGGGAAGAAGAGGTATGCTGTCTGTCGCCGCGGCACGATGAGGACGGCGGTTGGCGGTTCGCCGGGTAATGCGATGACGGTCCGCGTTCCCGTTTCCGGGCCAGGGGGCGTCAGATATCATCACTTTATGAGTGGTCGGCCCCGGTATTTGTTCGTTCGTCCTTGCCCGTGCGTAGGTGGGATGCGTGCGCGCTTCGGTGGGATCGGGTAATGTAAATCTCCCCTTGGGACGCCATAGGAGATCAGTAGGAGGTCGGACGGGATGCGCGAAGATCCCGGATTGGATACCGAGAGGATCTTCGCTAGCCTTGAAGCGCACTATGACCTGAGCGTCGCCTCCGTCGCGTTCCTCCCCATCGGCTACGACCTCGACGCCGCCGTCTACGAGGTTGTCTCAGGCGACGGCGGCTGCTACTTCCTCAAGATCTGCTTCGGCCCGATCCACGAGCCCGGCCTGCTGGTGTCGCGAACGCTGATCGACCTCGGGGTTAGGAACGTGCTTGCCCCTTTGCCAACGCGATCCTCGGACCTTTGGTGCCCGTTGGGTGGCTACCCCGGCTACGGCATCGTCCTCTATCCCTTCGTCCGCGGCGAGAGCGCGATGGTCGCCGGGATGTCCGACGAGCAGTGGCGGGAGTTCGGCTCCACGTTGCGGGTCGTGCACGACAGCGGGCTTGCGGAACGCCTACGCGGACGACTACCAGTCGAGACCTTCTCGCTCCCGTCGGCCGCTCTTGTGCGGCGGCTACTGACGCTGGTAGGCGACTCGGGGTTCGAAGGGTCGGCCGCCGCGCGATTCGCGGCGTTCTGGCGGGAGAACGCCGGGCGGATCCGCCGGATGCTCGTCCGGGCGGAGGAGCTGGGAAGGGCGCTGCGATCCAGGCCCTTCGAGCTCGTCCTCTGCCACGCGGACATCCACGCCGCCAACATCCTCGTCGGCGAAGAGGGTCGCATCTGGCTGGTCGACTGGGACGGCCCGCTAGTCGCTCCCAGGGAGCGCGACCTGCTCTTCGTGGTCGGCTCGAGGATCGCGAGGCCAGTGGAGCCGAGGGAAGAGGCCCTCTTCTTCGAGGGCTACGGGCCGTCCGAGGTCGACCCGATCGCCCTGGTCTACTACCGGTACGAGCGCGTCGTGGAGGACCTCGGCGAGATCGGGAAGAGCGTCCTACTAGACCCGGCTCTCGGCGAACGGGCGCGGGAGGAGGAGGCCGAGTTGGCCATGAGCTTTTTCGCGGTCGGCGGCGACATCGACCGCGCGGAGATATTGTGAAGTAGGCCGTTATTCACCCAACGACCTGGAAGCCGGATTCTCGGAGGTTCAGGGGCGAAAAGGAGGGGCACGGCAATTAGACTAGGCGTGTGGTTACGGAGACCGATCTGAAGCTGGGCGACGGCCGGACGCTGCACGCGTACGACACGGGCGCGGACGGGGCGGACGGCCGCCTCGCCGTCTTCTGGCACCACGGCTCGCCGAACATCGGGGCTCCCCCAGAGCCCCTTTTCCCGGCCGCGGAAGAGTTCGGCATCCGCTGGGTGGGGTACGACCGGCCCGGCTACGGCGGGTCGACCCCCCGCCCGGACCGGGACGTGGCGTCGGCGGCCGGCGACGTCTCCGCTGTCGCCGACGCTTTGGGCATCGACCGGTTCGCGGTCATGGGGCATTCAAGCGGCGGTTCGCACGCCCTGGCGTGCGCCGCGCTGCTGCCGGAACGCGTTTTGGGCGTGGTCGTCGTGGCCGGGATGGCCCCTTATGGCGCCGACGGGCTCGACTGGTTCGAGGGATTCGGCCCAGGCGGCGCGGCCCAGCTGCGCGCGGCGGCGGCCGGGCGCGCCGCGCTGGAGAAGCACCTGGCAGAGTCAGACGACGAGCCGGGGTTCACCCCCGAAGACGAAGCCGCCCTTGCCGGCGAGTGGTCGTGGTTCATCGACGTAGTCCGTCCCGCCCTCGCCGGCGGAATGGGGGCGTTCATCGATGACGATCTCGCCGGCGTCAGCGCGTGGGGGTTCGACCCAGCCGACGTCTTCGTCCCGGCCCTTTTCCTGCACGGCGGCCGGGATCGGGTCGTGCCCAGCTCGCACGGCGAGTGGCTCGCGCGCCGTTGCCCCTCGGCCGAACTGTGGCTGCGCCCGGACGACGGGCACATCTCGGTACTCAACTCGGGCGCGGCGGCGGCCATGGGTTGGCTCCGCGAGCACGCCTAAGGGGGTGAGCCCCGAGTGGAATTCACCCACCTTCGGGGAAGGTAGATGTTCCCGGAAGCTCGGGAATCGGGTTTCGGCTGGCGAGCTTCCGCTCGATGTGGTGTCCAATTTAAGGTGATGGTGATGTAGTCTGGAAAGCCGAGAAGGACGGAGGGAGTCAGGATTGGGCCCCAGTATGCGTCAATTGGAGTAAAGCGCAAAGGTGCTATGGAAGGAGTTGGTGTGCGTGAGAATCAGGACAATCTGGCGGACGACAAAATCTCAGAATCGGGTCCGCTAGCTGGCGGGCGGGCGATAACGAAGGTGCCGGTTCAGGACCTAGATCGCGCAAGGGCTTTCTACCAATATAAGCTCGGGCTCACACCGGTAGAGGAGCGGGAGGGCGGGCTACGCTACCTCTGCTCCTCCGGGGAGTTCCATCTGTTCCTCTCAACGGGGGCGGCTTCCGGTACGTTCACTCAGCTGGGATTTGAGGTCGAGGACATAGGGGCTGCGATCGCGGATCTACGAAGCCGCGGGGTCGTTTTTGAGGAGTTCGAAATTCCTGGCGTTGAAGTCGACGAGAACGGGATAGTGAGAGTCGAGGATAACTATCCGAGCAAAGGTGTGGGAGAACGCGGGATTTGGTTTCGTGACAGCGAGGGCAACCTTCTAGGGTTGGGGCAGCCCGTATGGTAAGCGACTCGGCCGAAAAGCAATTGGAGATTGTTACTGACGGCACGAAACTCCCCTAACCAGTGGGTCGTCAAGGGCTAGGAGGTTCTGATCCCACGTGTGACTCACTGGCATGGGAAGCGTCCGGCAACATCTCGGCGAGGTCGAGGCCGTTCTGGAGAGCGGTCCAGGCTAGATTCGCGCACTTCATACTCGAAGGGTGCTGGATCACGCCCTTCAAGGCCGCCAGGTCGTCCATGTCCCGGTACTCCAAATCGTCGACCATCATGGCTTTGGACCCTGAGATCTCGGCCCCCGCCTCTCCTACGGGCTCCGCCCACCGGAGATACCTGCCAGCCCGAGCCACCGGCGCCACCCCGAGGGTTCTCCACCGCCTTCGGATGGCAGCCAGTAGAACCCTCTGGTCCAAAGCTGGATGTCCTTCCAGTTGGCTTCGAGCAATCCGGGAATGTCTACGGTCCTTGCCTGTACGCGTTCGAAGAACGCATCGAGAAGCGCCACACGCTCAACCGTCGTCAGGTCGGCGACGGGAACGTAGCCGGATGCCGTTTGCGGCGAGACCAGCCGTCCGACCGCCGCCAGCCATAGCAGTCGACGCTCTTGCGCACTCGCCTCCACGAGCATTGCCTGTTCGAGCATATCGGTGCAATGAACCACCCAAGCTCTTGCGCGCTTCTCGGCGGGCCAGGTTGACCACTTCACGTGTACGTTATCGGCGTGGTACCGCTTGCGGTACAGCTCGCCAGGCACGCGCCGTAGCTCGCCCCAGCGTGCGACTGCTGCCATCCAGGTGGCCTCGGCCGAGAAATTCTCGATCTCGCTGGGACGGAGGCCGCCCGAGTGAAGTAACGCTTCGACGCGCGTCAGACCGCGAAACGCGACTGCGGAATGATGCCCGTAAAGGAGCGCGAGCTGGCGTGCGGATCGGCTGCCGGTAACGGACGGCTGAACAATTCTCCGGTCTTGGAGTTGTCCAAAGGTTACGATGTCGCAATATACGACGGCGGCCTCGGGCGTTTGTCGGGCGTAGTCGATAAGAACTTCGAGATATCGCGGGTCGATCAGGTCGTCCTGCTGCATGTAACACCAATAGGGCGTTTCGACCTGCGACATCAACCAATTTATGTTGCCGACCCACCCGAGTCTTTCCGGCTGTATGGTTAGCCGGAAGCGGGGATCTCTCAGGAACGGCCTGCACAACCCTTCTGAGGCTGGATCCGGACCGTCCAAGGAGATGATGACCTCGATTTCCTGGTGGGTTTGCGCCTGTATCGAACAGAGCGTCTCTTCGACGAAGAGTTCGCCTCGGTAAACCGGAACGCCAACAGTGACGGTCTCTGCTCCGGACATCGCTCTCAACCCATCTGCCGGATGCGATCGGCAACCACCTTACCGAACAAAGGCGCCATGTTCAGTTTACCGGTATCAATCGTATGGTAGCGGCCCCGTGACCGGGGACCAATCGCATATCTCTCGTGGAGGCCGCTCCTGGGGTCATGTATATCCGTCTCACCCCAAGCGAAGATAATGCCTCCTTTGACCCGGCAATATTCAACGGCGTCTGGGGTCAAGTCGGCGACCGCCGGAACGATTTGGACGAGACCATCGAGGATCGCCTGGCGCATCGCCATCGAGGCGGGCTCGTCGAGCACCAGCGGCCACGGCGGCGGGCTCAATTCAGACGAGGCGTCCCTCATGCCCGCGGGATACCAGGAAAGGTAAAGTTCGCCGCTGCCATACGGTGCGATGTCACCGAAAGGACCGAGAACGATAGTAGTAGGCGGGATGGTCGAGGTGATACCGGGAGCGCGCAGCCGCAGGTAGTGCTTAACCCGGTAGAGCCACGGGCGCTCAGGTTCTAGCCCAGCCGTCTTATCAACAGCAAGGCGACCATCCCAGAGAGCATTCACAACGTGATCGTATCGCTCGCGCGTCCGGCTCCCGGAGACCTCGAAGTCGACGGTCACGCCCTTAGCGTTTTGTTCCACCCCGTGCACGTGCGTTCGCAAATGACGCCGGATCCTGGGGTCCGCCGAAAGTCGCGCGCGGACCAGCGCGGCCAGAGCCTCGGGATCGATGCTGATCTCCGGCGTCTTGAAAGCTGCCGAGACCAATCGCCGGTCGAATAGAGATGCGCACTCAGCCTCGGACATTCGGATGGGCGGCGCCCGATAGTCACTACCAAAGTAATCGAGCTGAACGCCTCGGCTCTCCTCGAGGGCAATCGCATGCGAAGCCCGGAGGTGTCTCTCGACCTCGGCAACGCTAAGGAGACCTTCGGTGTGAACGACGTAATTGAAGGGCGGCGATTTGGGGATGGAATCGACATCGCTACCGATCCACCGCCGCAGCAGGGATGAGAACGCGATCGTGCCCTTGACCATGGTGCGCGCCGTGCTGAGCGTGCGGTCGTTGGCGTACACGTACCCCAGGTGAATTTTGCCTTCGTTCTGTGCGGAGGCTTGCGCCACGCAACGGTGGTTCTTGTCATAGAGATCGACTGTGATACCGGCGGATGCGAGTTCCATTGCGACGCAAGCACCTTGAAGACCGGCCCCTAGGACCGCGACACGCACTCTAGAATCCTCTGTCTTTCACTTCGTCAATGGCGCCACGTAGCTCCTCGTCGTACGGTGCTTGCCCGCGCCGCCTCGTCTACTGCAATGTCCGACAGAACCTTCGCTCCTCTCGCGAAGCGGTCCGGTACTGTAGCACGCACGAGTGTATTCTTCCCGTCCAGCTTTCCGCTTTGGGCTAGAATATGCGCCGGCATAGATAATGCGGCGTGATGGATTCGGAACGTGCAACGATGGGACGCAGGGCCCGTTTCACTAACACAACCGGTGATGTACTTCCGCGTCTTGCAGACCCGGGGCGGCGCCGAGCGGTTAGAATTGGCAAGAGGCCAGAGTCGAGAGCCTGCGCCACACCACTTGAAGAGTTTACCAAAGGCCCATTAACCGAAGTTACTTGACTCAAGGGCATTCGCTCGCCTACAAAGGATCAGGCGCGACTGTGTAGCGAGCTTGTTCACGAGACAAGGCGACTTCTGGGATGAGGTCGCTGATTTACGGTCCCAGAGAGGAAAAACGGCGACTATCGGGGCCGGGGTAAAACCGTACTAGCCCGCTCCGATAATAACGATCGTCCCATGCGACGCCGGTACACCATCAAGCAGATGCCGCCCGAGCTCAGGCCGCGCGAGCGGTTGCTCGCGGAGGGCCCGGAGGCGCTGAGCAGCGCGGAGCTCCTCGGCATTTTGTTCGGCATCGGGAGCCGGGAGAAGACCGCGGTGGAGCTCGCCAGCGAGGTGATCTCCGAGAACGGGGACCTCTTCGGGCTCCACAACGCGGGCGTGCACGACCTCACCCAGACGCACGGCGTGGGCGAGGCGAAGGCCTGCGTAATCCTCGCGGCGGTCGAGTTCGGAAAGCGGCTCGGGCGTGTTCGCAACCCCGGTCGCCCCGTGATATCATCCCCGGCGGACGTGGATGGGCTCTTGAGGGGGCGGATCGCCAATCTTGATCGGGAGAACTTCGTCGTCGTGCTTATGAACACGAAAAACGAAGTAATAGGGTTCCCAACGATCTCGATCGGCACGCTCTCGGCCTCGCTCGTCCACCCCAGGGAGGTCTTCAAGCCGGCCATCCGGGCCAGCGCCGCGAGCGTGGTGCTCGCCCACAACCACCCGAGCGGGAGGGTCGAGCCGAGTCGCGAAGACCGCGAGGTGACCGAGAGGTTGACGGGTGCCGGCGAGATAATCGGGATCGAGGTGCTCGACCACGTGATCCTGGGCGACGGGTACTTTAGTATGAAGGAGCACGGGTTGCTCTGACCGCGCGCACGCGGTACGGGCCGAGAACAAAAGAGCAGGATGGGGCGGTATGTTTGGAGGATTATTCGGGCGGGATGTTGCGATAGATCTGGGGACGGCGAACACGCTGGTCTTCGTCAAGGGGAATGGCATCGTGCTCTCCGAGCCCTCGGTCGTCGCGATAGACCAGAAGACGGAGAAGGTCGTGGCGGTAGGTTCGGCTGCCAAGAGGATGCTCGGCCGTACCCCCGGCTCCATCGTGGCCATGCGACCTCTCAAGGACGGCGTGATCGCCGACTTTGAGGTCACGGAGAAGATGCTCTCCTACTTTATCCGCAAGGTCCAGCCGCAGCGCCGGCTCTTCCGATCACTTATCGGCCCGCGCGTCGTGGTCTGCGTGCCCTCCGGCGTCACGGGCGTCGAGCTGAGGGCGGTCAAGGAGGCTACCGAGTCGGCGGGCGCGCGCCAGGCTTACACGATAGAGGAGCCGCTCGCGGCGGCGATAGGCGCTGGCTTGCCGGTAAACGAGGCCCAGGGGTCCATGATCATAGACATCGGTGGCGGCACCAGCGAGGTCGCCGTCATCTCCCTCGGTGGCATCGTGACCAAGTCTTCGATCCGGATAGCTGGCGATGACATAGACGACGCCATAGCCACCTACATCCAGAAAGAATACAAGCTTGCGGTCGGCACCCAGACCGCCGAGCAACTCAAGATCGAGCTCGGCAGCGCCTTCAGGCTCGAGGAGGAGGAGTCGGCTGAGATCCGGGGCCGAGACCTCGTTACGGGCCTACCCAAGACCATCGTGATAACCAGCGAGGAGGTGCGCGAGGCGATTAGCGTGCCCGTCGAGGCTATCATCGCGGCCGTGCGGGACACGCTCGACCGCACCCCGCCCGAGCTTGCCTCGGATATCATGGACCGGGGCATGGTCCTCGTCGGCGGCGGGGCGCTGCTGAGGCACCTGGACGAACGACTGAGGCGGGAGACCGGCATCCCGGTGCACGTCGCCGACGATCCGTTGATGTGCGTCGCCATCGGCAGCGGCCGATCCCTCGAGGAGATCGACTCCTACCGCGGCGCGCTCTCCTCCGCCTAGGCGCTGGTGGGGCGGAGGAAATCCAGCGCGGCTGGCGGCGTAGCGGCCCTGCTTGTGCTCTGCCTGGTTAGCCTCGCCCTCTTTACCGTCTACGTGAAGGAAGGCAGCGGCGGACCGCTGCACACGGTGCAGCTTGGGGCCGCCGAGGTCCTGAAGCCGGTGCGCGGCTTGATCGCGACGGTGATCGCGCCGGTGCGGGAGGCGGGGGAGAGGGTATCAGGCGCCTTCGACAACAGCGACGAGGAGGCGATGCAGGAGCGGTTCCGGCAGGCCCAGGGGCTCGCCGCGCAGGCGTCGCGCCTGGAGAGGGAGAACGCCCGGCTGCGAGAGCTCCTGAAGGGCCAGCGTGCGTCCTACGAGTATGGCCCGCTGGCAAGGGTGGTGGCGCCGGTCAGCGACCAGTTTACCCACAGGATGCAGATCGACGCCGGCTCCGTGGACGGCATAAAGCCTCAGATGCCCGTCGTCGTCGGCGAGAACACGCTCGTCGGGCGTACGACCGAGGACATCAGCCGCAACACCGCCCAGGTGATGCTCGTCACCGACAGGGAGTTCGCCGCGGGGGTGAGGATCCTGCCGCCGGCCAAGTTCGACCCGGCTTCGGGGCGGCTCAGCCCGGCCGTGACCGACCCGAGCGTCTCGTACGGCGAGGGCCTGCTCAGGACCAACCTCGAGGGGTACTTCGGGGTCGAGTACGTTGATCTCAGCTCGCGGGCCGAGAAGGGAGACTTCGTCGTCACCAGCGGGCGCGCCGGCGACATGGAGCTCCTGTTCCCGCCCGGGCTTTACGTTGGGACGATACAGTCGGTTAGCTCCCAGGACATTGACCAGTACAAGAAGATAGTCGTCGAGCCCGCCATGGACGCCGACGACCTCGAAGAGGTGCGCGTGATCACGGAGTGGGGGCCTGGCTCCGGGGTCCCGAACTAGGATGGAACAGGCACCCGTCATCCGCGCCGCGCTCGTCGTCGCCTTCGCGGCGCTGTTGCAGGCCGTGCTTGGTCCTTACCTGACCTTCGGGTGGGTCTCGCCCAAACTGATGGTGCTCGGGATCGTCTTCGCGGTTGCCCAGCTGCGGGACCTGCAGGCCGTTCTGCTCGGCTTCTTCGGGGGCGTACTCTTTGACGCTTTGGGAGGCGGTATCTTCGGCGTCGGCGCCCTGAGCGGGCTGCTCGCGGGGATCCTCTCCGCGCGCGCCGGGGATGTCAGGCCGAAGGGGGCCGAGCGTTTGCTTCTGACCCAGGTCGTCGCGATCTCCGTTGTGGCCTACGATCTGACCTACCTGACCGCCCTGAACCTCTCCGGTCTCCCCGGCCCCGCGCTGGGCGACTACCTCGTTGCGGGTATAATCCCCGACGTCCTGTTGAACGCCTTGCTCGCCTTCTTCCTGGGCGGGTGGATGCTTCAACTCGGACGAGATCCTGCTGAAGCGTGGGAGGATAGATGACCCTTACCCGCAAGGAAGCCAAGCCGGCCAAGGTTCCCGCCCTCCCGAAGTGGCGGTCCCTGGATCCCGTGCTGCTTCTCGTCTCCCTGACGCTCTCCGCCTTCGGCATCCTCGCCGTATACGTTGCCGGAACCGAGGCCCAGCAAGCCTACGCGATGAACCAGGCCCTTGGCTTCGGGCTCGGGATTGCTGGGGCGATACCGCTCGCGCTCATAGACTATCGAACTTGGCAACGCTACCTGAGGCCGATCTACGCCGCGGTGATCTTGATGCTGCTGGTCGTGCTCCTGATGGGAGCCGCGGCCGGCGGCGCCCAGCGCTGGGTGGACATCGGGCCCGTGCAGGTGCAGCCTTCCGAGTTTGCCAAGCTCGGAATGGTGATCGTCCTCGCCGGGTACTTCGCCGAACGGGCTGTCGGGGAGCATCTGGTATTCCTCAAGGCGCTTGGCGTCCTGGCGATACCGGCATTGCTCGTTTTCATGCAACCGGACCTGGGTACGGCGCTGGTCTTCGGGGCTGTTTTCGCCGCCGTGTCCTACATAGCCGGGGCGAAGATCTTGCAGCTGGCCGGCCTGGCGGTGGCGGTCGTCGCCGCGGCGGTCCTCTCCGTGAGGCTTGGCGTGCTGGAGGAGTACCAGGTCGCGCGCCTCACCGCCTTCATATACCCGGACGGGTCCACCGACGTCGGCTACCAGGTGGCGCAGTCCAAGATGGCAATAGGCTCTGGCGGGCTTACGGGGAAGGGGCTCGACGCCCAGACGCTCGCCAACCTCGGCTTCCTGCCCGAGGACCACACGGACTTCATCTTCTCCAACCTGGCCGAGAGGGTCGGCTTCGTTGGCAGCATCGTCCTCATCTTGCTCTTCTTCCTTCTGGTGTGGCGGATCTTGCACATAGCGACGATCTCGCGCGACCGGTTCGGGGTGCTGCTCGCCGTCGGGGTTGCCACCGTGTTCCTCTTTCACGTCTTCGTCAACGTCGGGATGACCATGGGCATCATGCCCGTCACCGGCATCCCGCTGCCGTTTATCAGCTACGGGCGGAGCAACCTGGTCGTCAGCGTCCTCTCGCTCGGGCTGCTGCAGAGCGTCGCCATCCACTCCAAGGCCGAGGTCTCGAAGCATCCGAAGGTGTAGCCTCCGACTGGTCGATGCGGCGCATCGCGGGTATACTATCGCTCCGAACGGCACGAAGATTCGTACGCCTACCGGCGTCTTGGAAACCTTAGGAGCTTTATAATCGTGTTTGCGGTGATCCGAAGCGGAGGAAAGCAGTACAGGGTGACGCAGGGCCAGGAGCTCGTCGTCGACCGCCTGGACGGCGGGGTCGGCGACTCGGTGGAGCTCCCGGTCGGCTTCGTCGCGGACGAGGAGAGCGTCGACCTCGGCGAGAGGACGGCGAAGGCGGAGATCCTCGAGCACCTGCGGGGCGACAAGATCCACGTCTACAAGTACAAGGCGAAGAAGGATTACAGGAAGAAGACCGGGCACAGGCAGGAGTTGACCCGCATCAGGGTACTGGAGGTTTCGGATGGCTCATAAAAAGGGCGGCGGCTCGTCGCGCAACGGGCGCGACTCCGCGGGCAGGCGGCTCGGCGTGAAGACCTACGGTGGACAGACGGTCACCGCGGGCAGCATCATCGTGCGCCAGCGCGGCACGAAGGTCCACCCCGGCTCGAACGTGGGGAAGGGATCCGACGACACCCTTTTCGCCAAGGTCGGCGGCAAGGTGAGCTTCGCCCGCTCGCGCGGCAAGAGCGTGGTGAGCGTGCTCCAGGAGGCCGGGGCCTCCTGAGGTTTAGGCTTACCGGGGGTCTCTAGCCCCGTTGCAGTTCGTTGATGAAGCCCGGTTCGTCGTTCGCGCGGGTCGCGGCGGCGATGGCAGCGTCTCGTTCAACCGCGAGAAGTACAAGCCGCGTGGCGGCCCCGACGGCGGCCGCGGCGGCGACGGCGGTTCCGTGATCCTGCGCGCTACGGAGGACCTCTCTACCCTCGAACAATACGCTCACCGGCGCGTCGCGAAGGCGCAACGCGGGGGGCACGGTTCGGGCAACAACCGGGCCGGTGAGCGCGGATCGGACGCCGTCTTCGAGGTTCCCGTCGGCACCCAGGTCTACGCGGGGGAAGATCTGCTCGCTGACCTCTCTGAGCCCGGAGCGACGTTCGTCGCGGCCAGGGGCGGCGAGGGCGGCAGGGGAAACGGGTCCTTCGCGACCTCCACGCGCCAGGCACCCGCGTTCCGCGAGAGGGGCCTCCCCGGGGAGGAGCGCGAGGTGCGTCTCGAGCTCAAGGTCCTCTCCGACGTTGGTCTCGTCGGCTTGCCGAACGCCGGCAAGTCCTCGCTGCTCAGGGCGCTAAGCGCCGCCCGCCCGCGCGTCGGGGACTACCCGTTCACCACGCTCTCTCCTCAGCTCGGGGTGGTGGACGACAGGCGCTACCGCGAGCCCTTCGTGGTCGCGGACATTCCAGGCTTGATCTCCGGTGCCAGCGCGGGTCGGGGGCTCGGTAACCGCTTCCTGCGCCACGTCGCGCGCGCCAGGGTGCTGGCGCTGGTCCTGGACGCAAGCGAGGACCCCGAGGGGGCAGACGGAGCCTTGCGCGCCGAGCTTCACGCGGCCAGGCTATCGGCGAAGCCGACGTTGACGGTGCTGAACAAGGTGGACCTCCTGGACGAGGAGCTGCGGGGGTACCTGCGCGAGGCCTTCCCAGAGGCGTCGCAGGTATCGGCGCGGACCGGCGAGGGGGTCGAGGAGCTGCGCGACATCTTCGAGGAGCGGCTGCGCAAGGCGAACCAGGCCGATGGACCAGAGGCGCAGCGGCCGCACCGGGTCTTCCGTCCAGCCTTGCGGGGCGTCCGGGTGGAGAAGAAAAACGGCGGCTACGTGGTAGCCGGCGAGGATGTCGAGCGGCTCGCGCTCAAGACGGACTGGGAGAACCCCGAGGGCGTAGATCGTTTCCAGAGGGAGCTGGAGAGAAGCGGGGCAGTAGGCGCGCTGCGACGGGCTGGCGCGCTACCAGGCGACGAGGTCAGGATCGGCGAGACGGTGTTCGATTTCCGGTGAGTGGTCGGCCATGAAGGTGGGCATCTTCGGGGGGACATTCGACCCTGTTCACCAGGGGCACATGGTCATCGCAGAGCAGGTTATGGGCGAGCTGGACCTGTCCCACGTCGTCTTTGTTCCCGGAGGCATCCCGCCCCACAAGGAAGCCTCCAGCCTGCGCGCGAGCGCGGAAGACCGCTTCGACATGGTGGCGGCAGCCGTGGAGGGCAACGAGCGATTCTCCGTGGACAGGATCGAGGTAGACGCGGGAAGGCCGATGCACAGCGTCGAAACGGTCGGCATCCTCAAGGAGCGCGGCCCGCAAAACGAGTGGTTCTTCGTCAGCGGGGCTGACGAGGTCTCGAACCTGCTCGCGTGGAAGGATCCCGACCGGCTCCTGGAAGAGGTGGTCATGGTCGCAGCGACGCGGCCGGGCTACGACCTTTCGAGGTTGGATCACCTCGAAGCTGGGTTGCGGAACTTCGACCGCATCTTCCCAGTGGAGTGCACCAGGGTGGATATCTCCGCAACGGGAATCAGGCGCCGTATCTTGCAGGGCAAGAGTGTGCGGTACCTGGTCCCGGAGGGCGTACACCGCATAATTGGCGACAGGAGGTTGTACAAAGCAGATGTTAGGCGCAGCGAACTGGGAGGGCATTTGAAGGAGGAGGCGCGGTGAACCGCGACGAGTCCGCCATCCGGCGGGGTGGCGTCGAGACCGAGGGCGAAGCCCTGACCTACGAGATGGCCGCCACGGCGGCCAGGGCGGCGAGCGAGATGTTCGCCAGGGACGTCACGATCGTGGACCTTCGGGACCTCGTGTCGTACACGGACTACTTCGTCGTGGCCAGCGCAGAGACAGAACGGCAGACCCGTCGCATAGCTCAGGAGGTCATTGAGCGGATGATAGAGGCCGGTTACCGCCCGCGCTCCAAGCGCGTGGAGGGTGGCACGGCCTGGATCAGCCTGGACTTCCTGGACGTCGTGGTTCATATCCTTACCGACGAGGCTCGCGACTACTACCGCCTGGAGTCGTTCTGGCGTAGCGCTCCTCAGGAGCAATGGGATGGATAGGCGCCGCCAGGACCGCTAGACGCAGCGTTGACCCTTAGCGGCGCGATACTCTGTCCGTCTTTTTCGGGGCCGTAGCTCAGCCGGGAGAGCGCCGCGCTGGCAGCGCGGAGGTGCGAGTATCTTGACCCTTGTGAAGCCCTCAAGTACGGGGCTTCCTATGCCCATACTCAACACAAATTACCAGTTTCGTACGTTCCTATGCCTGCGATGGGGTCAGCTGGGGTCAAGTCCTTTCTCTCGTGGTTCCATCAGCTTGAGAAAGTAGACTCGCGATAGGCTCCAAGCCATTCGCTGAAGTACGGGTCGCCGTCCTCGCGGGTCACCGTCCATCCCGCCCTGCGTGGCGTGCGACGCTGCCGTTATCGGTTACGCTCCTTGTGAGCTTCGATGAGAGTGCGGTTGAACCGTAGCTGCTCCACGGCTTCGTCTCGTTCGCGCAGCAACCGCCGCCAGCGGATCTGGTCCGTTCGATTGTCGGGGGTGTCCAGCCACTTGTCCATCTCGAACACCGTTCCGAGCAGGGTGTGCTCCCGCGTCTCCAACCTGAGCAGCTTGGCGTGGTTTGTGCAGAGCAGGCTACCGTCGGACTGGACCTCGCCCAGCCTGGTGCATTCTCCGTCTCCGAAGAGGGTCTTACCGTACTCGCAGTAGGAACGCTGATCGTCGGTGTCTTCCATAGCCACGGGGGCGCACTCCTTCCACGTTCCGGTTGGCGTGTACCTCGCCGGTTAACGGAACGAACCTAAGCGAAGGCCCGAGTCGAGGGGAGAAGCGCCTACTTTGTTGGTGCGGCATCGGCCCCAGTAAGGTGAACAGTTACCCTGTTCGCTACCACCATATCATGCTCTGGGCTAGTTAACCGCGAAGGGTGTAAGTAGCAGGTGAGGTATCTCGTGCACGGAGACTTGTATCGACTGACGTTTACTTCAGCCTGTCGGCGTGGTTTCGTTGGGGGGTTGCGCGACACGGGTCTGTCCTGCGAGTGACGTTCGGTCACTGAATTGTCCACGGACGCGGGAGCGATCTCCTTGCAAGGTCACGAGGTGGCCGCTCTTATGGTTGACTGGTTTGGCAATGTGGAGCGCGCTTACCCATGTAATTCCTTCATGTGTTCCGAAGGGTGTCGAGTTGGGGTCAAAATCCGTGGGAGTAGTTCGGAGGGAACCGCGTTGACACTTTAGGGCGGGGTACTTATACTCTGTCCGTCTTTTTCGGGGCCGTAGCTCAGCCGGGAGAGCGCCGCGCTGGCAGCGCGGAGGTCACGGGTTCGATCCCCGTCGGCTCCACTCCGAGCGACCGCACCCCATATCGGCACACATCAGCCCAGGGCGTCTTGCCCTGTTTCGCCGGCTAAAGGTCGTCTCTCCCCTCGCCGATAACCCTCCCGATGGGTTGGGAGGCGTTCGAGACGGCGACGCGCCGGGAGGGCGCTCCGCAAGCGTCCACCACCAGCGCACTTGCGCGTTACGCGCCGCAGGTTATCGTCTCGGTTCTAGTCCTGATCGTGCTCGTGGGAGGAGCCTTCTACGCCTCGCGCGTCTCCGAGCGTGCCCCACAGGTTGTCTACAGCTTCGCGCTCGAGGATGTGGAGGAGCAGGCCCAGGACCCGCTGAAGGTCAACATCAACACCGCGGACGCCGAGGAGCTCCAGGACCTGCCAGAGGTTGGGCCGGCTACCGCGGAGACGATCGTCGAGCACAGGCGGACGAACGGCTCGTTCCGCACGGTTGACGAGCTGGCATCCATCCGAAACTGCAAAAATACGTGAGATCACGTTCCGCGCCCTACTGACTCAGGATGGGGCTCGGCAACTGGAACTGGTGCGTGCCTAAGAAATGCGCTGCATGTCGATCCTACACGGAAGAGTAGGATCGACATAGAACAGTCCATTAAGCGTGGCTTCCGTTCTTGCGTTGGCGGGGATAAGGTCGCAGGTCGGCTAGTAAGAACTTCGGTAGCATACATTTGCTGACCCGCTCACTCGTAATGAGCAGGTCAGCGGTTCGAGTCCGCTCGTTGGCTCTCTTTTTTGCCTGCAAAACCCGTAAAAACGAAACGCACCTAATCTACGTGTCAGGCGCTTTGTCAGCAGTACGTCAGCAGTAGAGACTAGCCCAACACCTCGTCCCTTGCATGGGTGTGCTACGAGTGGTTGCAGGGCACAGCAGGTGGCGTAGGCGAATTCTCTGGCATTAACCGTTTGACCGAGGTGCCCAAGTTTCGGCGGGTCTGCCACGGTCGAAGAAGCTTCATCCGAGTACTGAGAAAGCGAATTCTCGGAAGTAGGCACAGCCCCGGTCCTATGCCCCATGCATCCCCAAGCACATCCTCTATTGTGCAGGCACAAGCAGCCCATAATACCCCGCGATAGGTACTAGCTCTGCGGCGGTCCTGGCATGTTAGGACCGGGGGCAAAGCCCAAAGATCACTCATTTGCGTGATGCGCCTGGTAGCCGATGTTTGCTACGGTGGTGGCGTTATATAACACGGCGGGGCTGACGAGCTTCGCCCTACATGAGAGGGGCCTCGCGCTATGGCCACCGCCGCTCCCGTTCAGCCTGCTGCTCCCCACAGGGGCATCAAGGCTCTGCTTGCCCGCCACCCTCTGGTTTCCTTCTTCGTTCTCGCCTACGCCGGTACATGGCTCTTCGAGCTACCCTATGTGCTCTCCGAATATGGTGCCGGGATCCTGCCAACCAAGAGCCCTGTGCTGCTATGGACCACACCCGTTACTATCTTCATGGGTCCGTTCTTATCGGCGTTCGTCATGACGGCAGTGACCGAAGGGAGGGAGGGCGTAGGTCGCTTCCTGCGTCGGTTCGTGCTGTGGCGGGTGGGCTTGAGGTGGTACCTGTTCGTCTTCGTTGGCATCCCCGTGATTGCGGTGCTAAGCGTGGTCGTTATACCGGGTGTCGTGGGATCGTTTGAAGGGCTTGGTGCCCTGGCCCCGTTGTCCGTGCTCGGTATCTATGTTTACGTACTGTTCCTTGGAGGAGCGCTTGGTGAAGAGCCTGGGTGGCGCGGGTTTGCACTGCCCCGGCTGCAGTCTATGCACGGTCCTCTAGTAGGGAGCTTGATCCTCGGTCCCCTTTGGGCCTTGTGGCACCTGCCACTGTTCTTGACGCCATGGAATGAACTCACTGTATTCAACGTCGTGGTGTTTGTCCTTTCGACCACCTGCTTGGCCATCATGTACACGTGGGTGTTCAACAACACCAAAGGCAGCGTGCTCATGGCCATCTTGGTTCACGCGAGCTTTAATGGGTCTGTTACTGGGATCTTGGCTCCGCTCTTTCCCTCTCCCATCCTGAGCGATTACGGCCTCTTGCCTATCGTGGGCGGCTTTGGAGCGTTGGCAGTTGTGCTGGTCGCCTTGACACGAGGGCGGCTGGGCTACCAACACTACAACCAAGAAGTCGAAGAACCCGATTCGGCTACAGCCCCAACGTGAAGGTGAAGATGAGGTTCCGAGAAGCCCCTTAGCGGCCGTATCTTCAGGGTGAATAGGGCAACGGCAACACCTGTTGATCGGCGAAAGCTCCTCACCTAGATTCTGCTAGTGGCTATTGCCATCTGCGTTGTTTGCAGTCATCATTGCAATGAGCAACAGAAAGACGAGCTTCTCATGAAGCACGAAGAGCCCAACGATCAGCGGAGTAGTATGCCCGAGCCTGAGCACGCCACGCCACCGTACCCAACAGGAGAGCCTCCGGATGATCTCTCGGTGATCCACCAAGACCACAACACCTCGCCTCCATTCCCGACACCGGAGTCGGGGCCGCAAGGCGGCTCTGAGGAGCAGCGCACGAAACCTCTGCTTGCAGCCTACCAACAAACATTCGAGGTAGTTGAAGACCTTCCAGCAGTTGTGTGGGTACGGTGGCGTGGGAAGGGTCTCAGGCGCTACGTGAAGATTCCCTATCTGCGATGGTTTATTCGGTATTTCGTCCTCCTCCACATCTATAGAAACGTAACCATCCTCAATCGACGGTTCCATATTATCTCCGCGATGAACAACGACCACGACGTCAACAAGTGGGATAGCGAAGCCGTTGGACTCTATCTACAAGGGCTACCGACCCCACCGTATAAGCGCTTGGCATTCGCACTATTCTTTGCGGCATTACTGGTGGCGCTCCCACTACGAGGCGTGGGCGATGTGGCTCTCGTGCTTGACCTCGTTGGGTCAATCATGAGAGTCGATATAGGTGGAGTGGCTGAAGCATTTACAGTCAATAAGTTTGGGGAGACCGTTCGGGCTATGCTCGTCCTCCTATTGACAGCCTCCATCTTAGGGTTCTTTCTAACCTCCCCGTTTGTGCTGAAACGCATGCTTTTCAACCTATACCCAGAGGCTCAGGAACGCCTTAGTTACACCGCAGCTAGAGAGCAAGCCTTAAGCGTCAAAGGCATCTACGCAATCGAAGATCAGGTTTTTAATGAGGTTGGTCTGCGACGTCCACAGGAAACGCCATTCGACCTGCTCTATCGAGTCTATGTACTTCTGGTACTGCTCCTCCTCATTGTCTTGCTGGGGTTGATGTCTCTCCTTACTGCTCTGGCTGTTTCTATTGAGGAGAAGAGTATAGCGTTCAAGGGATCTGGCTGGTACATCCACTTGACTGTGAACACATACTGGGACGCCATCATTTTCTTTGCCTTGCCCGCGATCATCTTCCTTATTGCCTTCGTTGCCAGTTTCAGACTACTTCTTAAGGTTTGGCGGAGTAGGAAACCTACCTAAAAGCCTGTTTGGTAAGTAATAGACTTGACCCTAGTTTGACCCTAACCCGCACGCAATACCCTGCAATAGTGGGCAATCGAGAGAACGGTAATCTCCTTACCTATGCGGGATTTGCAAGCCCCTGCAACCCTCAGCAACCACTGACCGCACACTAGTAATGAGCAGGTCAGCGGTTCGGGTCCGCTCGTCGGCTCTCTTTTTTGCCTGCAGAACCCGTAAAAAGTAAAAGCTCCCGATGTTCGTGTCGGGGGCTTCGTCAGCAGTACGTCAGCAGTAGACTATCCCGAAACCTCCTCGTCCCTTGCATCGGTGTGCTGCAAATGGTTGCAGGGCATAGCAGCTTGCGTAGGCGGATCCTCTGGCATGGACCGTTTGACCGATGTACCTGGGTGTGGTCTGGCTACGGCGAAGCGCTTCGA
The DNA here is from genome assembly GCA_963800975.1 of uncultured Rubrobacteraceae bacterium. Lineage (GTDB taxonomy): Bacteria > Actinomycetota > Rubrobacteria > Rubrobacterales > Rubrobacteraceae > JALYGY01. The sequence continues at coordinate 198,570 of CAWDDB010000019.1, forward strand.
GAGCCCGTGGGCCGTATCCACTGGGCGGGCACGGAGACCGCGGAGGTCTGGGATGGCTACATGGACGGAGCGGTACGCTCCGGCGAGCGCGCCGCCCGCGAAGTGCTCCTCTCTCTTGAGCACCGAAACGCTCGGGCCGTGCGTGAATGACAACCCGAGGCATGTTCCACTTGGACACTTTCGCTCTGATCACCCAACGAAATGGAAGGGAAGTTCGCAGAACTTCCGCCTTGAAGGGTTCTCGGAAGTCCGACCTTTCGACGATCCTGCGCTTGCGCGGAAGCTCGGAGACTTGCTCGTCCACCCTGCCGGATGTATCTTGGGCTCCTCCAGCGATACCTCGTACCCGAAAGGACGACGTTACCCCGACGTGATGGGCGTGGTTTATGGCGGACTGGTAGTTTTCGGGGCTTGCCTCGCCGCGGTCGGTGGGCTGGTGTTGGTGCAGCGCCTGGTGCCCGCGACGGTCCGCATGGAGCAAAACGACGTGGCCGGCTTCATCTACGCCGTCCTGGGCGTCATCTACGCCGTCCTGCTGGCCCTCGTGGTCATCGCCACGTGGGAAGAGTTCGGGCGCGCCCGCGTCACTGCGGAGACCGAGGCCAACGCGCTGGCCGAGATCTTCTGGCTCGCCCACGAGCTCCCCGAGCCCGAAGGGCGGGAGCTCCAGGAGCTCTGCCGATCCTACGCCGAAGAGGTGGTCGACGTGGGGTGGCCCCTGATGGAGCAGGGACAAACGCCTAGCCTGGAGAGCTCCGAAAAGACTTCGGGCGCGTGGGTCCTCATCGACGACATACGGGCGACCATCCAGGAGGTAGAGCCGCGTTCGGCGGCCGGGGAGCAACTCTACGCGGCAGGGCTGGAGCAGGTCCAGAGGCTGGCGGACGCCAGGAGGACGCGCCTGGTGGTGGCCGAGGAGGGCATACCCGCCGTCCTGTGGGTCGTCCTGATCGTCGGGGGGGTCGTGGTGGTGTCCTTCACCTACCTCTTCGGCATGCAGAGCACGGGGGCGCACGCGCTGATGGTGGCGGCGCTGGCGGGGGTGATCGCGCTGGTGCTGTACACCATCGCCGCCATGGACTTTCCCTTCTCCGGGGGCGCCAGGGTCGGCCCCGAGGCCTTGGAGCTCGTGCTGGAGAGGTTCAAGACGAGCAAGCTCAGCGAACTCTAGAGCACCATGAGGACCGGTGCTGTGTTGCCCCGGTTCATTCGTCTTGCGCTTATTCACCCGAGTGCGTGGAGGTTAGGTTCTGGGAAGTCCGCCCGTGAGGTGTCCTCGGACACCCACTCGACGACCTGCGCCGAGAATGCATCTTTCGGGCTATTGTGCCGACGCCCCCGCGGGGCTACACCTTGGCCGTTCACCGCACCACGAGCCCGAGGAGATCGCGTTTACATGGAGCCGCACGAGTGGGACTTGCGCGCAAGAGGCGGTCGGAGCGGGTGCCCCCCGCACGGCCCCCTCCTAGTCGACCTAGTTGGGGAGGAGGCCCACGTGGCCCGGTACTTGGCGTGCGGCCTGAGCGGACCGGAGCGCGCGGGCGTCGAGGAAGCGAAGCTGGCCTTCGAGGAGGCAACAGCGACCAAGGCGGGGTGAACGCGGGGTGTCGCGTCTCCCTCGCGAGTCCTCCTCCACGCCCTATTCCCCCGAGTGCCTAGAAGAGCGATTCTGCGAACTTCGCCCTGAAGGGTTTCTTGGAAGTTCGCCTGCGGGGGACTCACGAAGGTTGCATCATGATTACGACAAAAACGGTGGCCTGCTAATCCCAAGCAGGAAGAAGGAGGAGGCACTATGAGCGAAGAGCGGCCGCGACACCCCCAGGACCCTGCGGAAGGGGCCGAAGTAGCCGAAGAAGCCCCAGGCGCCGAGCGGGCCGGAGACAACGAAGGGATGCCGGCGGAAAGCGAAGAGAGGTCCGTCGAGCACCCACAGAAGCCCGCCGAGGGGGCCGAGGGGGTCTTCGAAGGGCACGGTGAAGATACTCTATCGCTCTCCTCGTACGCCGCCCTGATCGGGCTGTTCAACCTGATCCTGGCCGTATTCCTCTTCTTCGCCAAGCGCGTGGGCTACGACCTGCCGGAGCGCGTGGAGCTGACGGACATGGCGCTGCTAGGGGTGGCGACACACAAGCTCAGCGACTCGCTCGCGAACGACGCGGTCGCGATGCCCCTGCGCGCCCCGTTTACCGAGCTTCAGGAGAAACAGGGCCCCAAGATGGTCGACGAGCAGCCCCGAGGTAGCGGCCTACGGAGGTCCGTGGGCGAGCTTCTTACGTGCAAGTTCTGCCTGGGCATGTGGACGGCTTCCTTCTTCACCTATGGGCTCGTACTCGCCCCGCGCGTCACCCGACTCATCGCCAGCATTTTCGCCGTCGTGGCCCTCTCGGACCACCTCCACCAGACCTACAAGGCCCTCGCAAACAGGGCCTGACACGAGAACCGTCGTTGTTCACCCGAGTGCGTGGAAGGGGTGTTCTCCGAAGTTGGACTTCCGCTTTACGGAGTTCTAAGAAGTTCGCGGGCACGGCGTTCTTGGAAGTACATCAACTAACTACTTGGTACGCTGACGCACTTAGTACCTTAGCGTACATACATCCTGCACACACAGGAGTATGCTGCCCTAGTTGATCGACACGGCTGGGCTGAGGAGCCTCGCCCTACAGAGAGGGACTCTCGCCATAGCCACCGCCGCTCCCGTACAGCCTGCTGCTCCCCGCAGGGGCATCAAGGCTCTGCTTGCCCGCCACCCTCTGGTTTCCTTCTTCGTTCTCGCCTACGCCGGTACATGGCTCTTCGAGCTACCCTATGTGCTCTCCGAATATGGTGCAGGGGTCCTGCCAATCAGGAGCCCGTGCTGCAATGGACTACACCCGTTACTATCTTCATGGGTCCGTTCTTGGCGGCGTTCGTCATGACGGGCGTAACCGAAGGCAGGGAGGGAGTAGGCCGCTTTCTGCGTCGGTTCGTGCTGTGGCGGGTGGGCTTCAGGTGGTACCTGTTTATCTTCGTCGGCATCCCCGCGATCATGGTGCTCAGCGTGATCGTCCATGCCGGGTGCCCTGGGATCGTTTCAAGGGCTTGGTGCTCTGGCCCCGTTGTACTTGCTCGGTATCTTTCTTTACGCAACCTTCCCAGGAGGAGCGCTGGGCGAAGAGCCAGGCTGGCGCGGGTTTGCGCTGCCCCGGCTGCAGTCTATGCACGGACCTCTTCTGGGGAGCGTGATCCTCGGTGCCCTTTGGGGCGGGTGGCACCTGCCGCTGTTCTTCACGCCTTGGAATGAACTCACCGTACTCAACGTCGTGGGGTATGACCTCACGACCATCTGCTTGGCGATCATGTACACGTGGGTGTTCAACAACACCAAAGGCAGCGTGCTCATCGCCATTTTGATTCACGCGACCTTTAATTGGGCTACTATTCCGGTGGGTCAGCTCTTTCCGGCTCCCATCTTCGAGGACTACGGCCTCTTGACTCTCCTGGGCGGCTTTGGTGCGTTCGCGGTTGTGCTGGTCGCCTTGACACGAGGGCGGCTGGGCTACCAACACTACCAGCAAGAAGTCGAAGAACCCGATCCGGCTGCGGCCCCAACGTAAGGACGAGTATCGGATCGAACGGTCCTCAAACAAAGTCGATCTCACGTTGCCTCACAGGGGCGGGGATAGCTGAACCTTGGTCGCTTCCCTTTGCCCTTATTCACGAAGTGCCCAGAATGGGCGTTCTCGGAAACTCAGGGGCGTACGGTTAGCGCCAGTCGTCGATGACGTAGACCCCGGGCTGGCTGTAGCCCGGGTCGTTTGAGCGATGCATCGTGACGCCCTGGATATCGGTGCGGAAGCCGCGTGCGAGCAGGGCACGGTAGGCTTCGTGGCGGCCCATGTTCGCCCCGGCGATTAAGACCTGCATACCTTCTGCCGCAGCCAGAGCTTCGCAGGCGTCCAGCAGCCGCTCGAAGTTACGCCCCGCGTCCGGCCCCGGCCGGATCGCCCCGAACTTGACGAAGCACGCGCCGCTTCCGGCCTCGGTTCCCGCCCCGCAGTGGCACACTGCTAACCCGGCGAGCCCAGAGTTGTCCCAAAGCAGCACGGTGTCGCCAAGACCTTGATTGACTACCGCGCGGATCTCGCCCGACACGTCGAGGCCATCGTAGATGGCACCGGTCACTTCGCCGCAAGCCTTCAGAGTCTCCTCTCGGTCGCCCTCTGGGAGCCCGGAGAATCTCGACCACTGTGACTCGGGCTCATCTTCCCCTACCATAAGCCTCTCCACGATCGACTTGGACATGATCGCGGTGAGAAAGCGCGCCCAGAAACCGAACTTCTCGTACAGGTGGATGTGTCTCGGGCTGTGGGACCAGGTGAATAGTCCTACGTGCCTAGGTCCCCAATTGGCAAAACACTCCTCTATTGGCTCCATTAAGCGTGACCCAATGCCCTTATTCCAAAGGGCAGGCTCTACTGTCAATGGCCCGAAGAAACCCACGCTGCCCCAGTTGGTCGCGAAGTTGGAACCGACGAGTCTACCGTCTACTTCCGCCGCGAAAGCCGCGTCCGGCGCGGCTAACCAGCGTGTCCGCACGTGACCAGCATCGCCCATGAACGTCATCGGGTCAGGGAGCCCGAGGAAGGTGCCGAAAGCGAGGCGGATGATGTGATCGGCCTCTGAGAGGTCGCCCTCTCTCAATGGGCGAACCGAGACGTCCGGCTTTACGTCGACCATAGGTGTCCTCCTTTCATCTACACAACCCCACCAGGTTGCTTCTCTAATGAAAGTATTGCCACAAAAAGGGGGCAGGACAAGGCTTGCGAGGTAAGGCAGCCCTAAACAATACGAAAATAGTAAACGATTACGATGTCCGCCAGGGAGCAGGTTGTCTTCATTCACTCTATTGTCTAGAGTGGGCGTTCTCCGACCTTCGCGTGCATGGGGTTCTCCGAAGTTCGGTAGGAATGTGCCTAAAATCACTCATTTGGGGGATGCGCTGACACCTTTCTGCCTTTGATACTTGAGGAGCTATTGCAAGCAAGGGAAAGGAGTAGCGGGTCATGAGTGAGCGAACGAATGCGGATGTAGTGCAGCATGGGTATGAGGCATTCGGCCGCGGGGATATCCCCACACTCCTAGACCTCCTGACCGACGACGTGGAATGGATCTTTCAGGGCCACTCAGTGATACCTTTTGCCGGAACTCGCCACGGACACGAGGGAGTCGCGGAGTTCTTCTCCTTGCTCGGGGAAACCCTCGAATTTGAGCAGTTCGAGCCTCGCGAGTTCGTCGCCCAAGGCGACACCGTCGTCGTCTTGGGTTTTGAGCGTAGTCTCAGCAAGGCGACGGGCCACACGATCGAGCAAGAGTGGGCACACGTCTTCACGCTCAGGGACGGCAAGATCGCCAAGTTCCGCGCCTTTGAAGACACAGGGGCATACGTTGAGGCGTTTCATCGTCGTGGGGTTTGAGGGTAGTGTGAGTGTTGGGAGGGCCGGGGCATATAACGTCTCGGTCCTTCCTTTTTTTCCTTATTCACCGAAGTGCCTAGAAGCCTAGTGTTCTCGGAAGTTCTCCGAAGTTCGCCCATCCTTTTTAGTCGGAGGTGCGCCGGCTGTCGCCACGGTGCATGATGTCGTTGTTACACGGGCCGCCCGGCGGGAGAGGAGAACGTGCGAAAGAGGGCGTGGGTGCTGATGATGCTAGCTATGGGGGCCTTCCTCCTAGCGGGAGGGGCAGGTGCGCTCGGCCTGCCCACGCGTCGAAGCCCCCGCCGAAGGACTACGCCTACCGCAACGGGAAGGTCATCATCGGCGGAGACGTCAGCGTCCCCTGTCGTTGGTTCGACACCGAGGAAAAGCGGGACTTCTACCCCGAGGCCGCCAGAGGCGAGGCGCAGGCCGAGCGGGCGTTGGAGCAATGCGAGCAAGCCGGACATGTGCCGCTGCCGCGGACTGGCGGAGGCTCTTCAGCCCTGCTCGCAGCCGGAGTGTTACTCGTGTGCGCGGGCCTGGGCCTAGTCGCTATTCACCCGAGCGCGCGGAAGGTGGGTTCTCGGAACTTCCCCTGTTGAACGTTTTCGGAAGTTCGCCTAAAACTCGGAGCACCACTCGTAGTACTCCAGAGCCCAACCCTCGCCCTTGTAGGCCTCCGGGTAGTAGAAAAGGGCCACCACCCGCCCCCCTCGGACCACGCGCACCTTCCTCGGTTCTCCCCTTTCGGTGCCCTCCGTTGAGCCCACCAGCTCCACCGCGTCGCCCTCCTCGATGCGCTTCGAGAAGCTCCGCCGGGCGTGCTCGACCAGGTCCGCCTCGCTTCTGACTTTTTCCATGTGCAAGTCACCGCCTCCTTCCGTGGCACCCCGGAGACACTCCAACACGTCCGTGTTCCCGTAGGCATAGACGGGCACGCGGACGAAGGAGGAGGCGGCGGAGGTCCGCTCGGCAGTCGTCGGCTGCTCACGCGACGTTTCGGGTGAAGTAGTCGGCCCCGTCGAGCGGGAGGGGGTGTTGCCCGCGCCCTGAGCGCAGCCGACCACGACCATCATCACGAATGCTGTCACGGCTATGCTCAGGATGCTCAGGAGGTCCTTCATCTCTAGGGCATCGTACGCTATTCACCCAAGTGTGCGGAAGGTGAGTTCTGCGAACTTCGCTAAGGGTTGAGCTATCGCTGTATCAGCGACTCCGCCGGTCGAGGGGTGGTTATGGGATCCGCGTGCCGATGCACCACCTTCCACTCGCCGTCTTCGGGTCTAAAGATCATCGTAACCCGCAGAGCGGTTGGGGCGACATCCTCACTTCCGCCGACCTTGGCCCGTTGACGCTCTATCCGCACGACGTAGGCGAACTCGGAGCTCGCGTGTTTCTCGACGGTCTCGATGCCCGTGGTCTGGCCCTCTCTGAGGGTCGACGCGGCAGCCTCCAACCTATCGGTGACTTCCTCCCACCCGTGCCCGACAGGAAAGAGGGGGTTGGCGAGAGTCACGTCGTCTCGATGGGAGAACAGCTCTTTCACGGGCTCGGGATTCCCTTTCACGAACTCGCCCAGCGCCAGGTCGTATTGCTCGATCAGTCGGTCTACATCATCTAGCGCGGCCACTTAGACACCACCTCCACCGCTGACACGTCCTGCCTTCCGTCGATGGCCTGCGACCATCCTACGCTATTCACCCAAGTGCCTAGAAGACCGGTTCTCGGAAGTCCGCATAGACCCTGTCCTATGCTGCATGCATACCCGGCCGCCGTGAGTTGCCCGAGGTACCCCACTACGGGTAAAGTCGAGGGCACGGTGGCGGCGGACCTTGGGCCGGGATTGGGAGGAACGAAAGACCAGAGAGATGATGGACGAGGAGCGGGGATCATGAGAAGGAGGATTGCGATGCGCAAGAAGCATTCTGCCTCAGAGAGGCAAGAGGCGATCGGGCGGGTGGCGATCGGACGGGCGGCGACCGGGGCCGCGGCGTTCGGGGCTCTGGCGGTAGGAGCGGGGGCGATCGGGGCTTTAGCGATCGGTGCCCTTGCGATCCGGGCTCTGGCGGTGAAGCGCGGCAGGATCGAGCGGCTCAACATCGAGGAGCTGGAGGTCGGACGGCTACGCGTGAGGGAGCTGGTCGTGGAGCAGGAGCAAACCCCACGGCAAGGCGCCTCGGTACCGGCCTCGTGAGTAGCGTGCTTACTTGGATCGCCGAGCGTAAGCAAACAGAACAAACAGAAGGAGAGAGATGAGCCCGCAGTCGCGGTTGGTGGCAGGCATCGTCCTGATCATCGTCCCCACGGTCGAGATCGGCGGGACGAGCATCCTCTCGCTGCTTATCGCCGATCCGGCCTACACCCAGAACGAGCTCAGGCAAGATCTCTGGCGAGCGGGGCACGCCCACGCGGGCGTGTGGCTGGTGCTCTCTTTGGTGGCCCTGCGCTACGTGGACGAGGCAACACTCTCTGAGGGGATGAGGTGGGTAGTGCGCCTCGCATTCCCGGTCGCCGCGGTCCTGATGGCGTTAGCCTTCTTCCTCTCGGTACTCTCCCCCGAGGCCACAGAACCCAACGCCATGATCTACCTCGCCTACGTTGCCGGGCTTTTGCTGGCGGTGGGGCTTTTGGTCCTTGGGGTCGGTCTCCTCCGGGGGCGTAGGATGGTGCGTGAGCCCGCTTAACATCCATTGTGCGGTACTAGGGCTGGGATCCAAGGCGTTGGGACTCCGGCCCTTCTTCTTGCCCTTGTTCACCAACCCTCTAGACGGAGGCCTTCTCCGAAGTTCGCGTGAGACCATACCCTACTCCTCATATGAACTCGATCGACGCTCTTGGGGTATGCTGTTCCTCGTTCATGCTCGGAAGGGAGGAAAACGTGCGCCCGCCCGTTTCGGAGGACACGCTAGAAGCCCGTGATGCCCAGACCCCTGGTGCCGCTGGTGGCACGGTTCTGGGACACTCTCATTCCCTCAAGCTGATCGCCACGGGCATAGCGGTGCTGGCGCTGCTGCTTGGTGCGGCGGCGTGTGGCAGCGGGGCTTCGGGTGGTAACGGGGGGCCGGACGGCGATGCTCAAGACGCCCAGCAAGCGGAAGACGACGCGCAAGGGGATGAGCGCGACGACGATCAAGAGGCCCCCTCCGACGACGATGATGGCCAAGAAGACGACCAGGGCGGCGACGACCAGGGCGGCGACGACCAGGGCGGCGACGATCAGGACGATGGCCGCGACGACGATGCCGGAGATGACGACGGTCAAGACGACCAGGGCGACGATGACGGTGGCGACGATGACGGTGGCGATGATGACGGTGGCGACGAGCTGGCGGCGGGGACGACCAGGACGACCTCGACGATAACGACCTCGACGACGCAGGCGGGGATGACGACAGCGATGACGACTGAACCGGAACGGCAGCGGCGCGCGGAGGCTCGCTAGCTCCGCCCTCGAGCTCTACGGTATGGGCGGCGCCGAAGTCGAGCTACTTCGCCACGACTTCGTGCAGGTCTTCCGCGTGCTCTCGGCGGCGCAGACGCTCGGCGGCACAGAGCGAGTGGCCCTGCGTCTGTACGGGCCGCCTGATGCCACACGGAAGCCCGATGGCGAGGAGGCGCCGGGCACCGCGCCGCGCTCTCCGGGGGTCCTACGCTCGCAGTTGCTCTGGCCCTCCTTCCTCTACTTGCCCTTATTCACCCGAGTGCTCTAGAAGAAAGGTTCTCGGAAGTTGCGTCAGCACTTCTAACCCATCACACTTGACTTCGTTGTGCAACACGGCGGGGCTTATCGCCGCCAGTCGTTCTATACAGGAGGAGGGGGAGGAGTACAGCCTATGGAGCCCCATCCGGCAATCCGCCCCTTCAGCATCGACGTTCCCGAAGAGGAACTCGTCGACCTCCGTCGACGCATCGCGGCCACGAAGTGGCCCGAGAAAGAGACCGTCGCGGATGATTCCCAGGGCGTGCGGCTCGCGACGATTCAGGAACTCGCGCGCTATTGGGCGACGGATCACGATTGGCGCAAGTGCGAGGCGAGGCTGAACGCCCTGCCGCAGTTCATGACCGAGATCGATGGGCTCGACATCCATTTCATCCACGTTCGTTCGGAACACGAAAACGCGTTGCCGCTGATCGTCAACCACGGCTGGCCTGGCTCGGTCGTCGAGCAGCTGAAGATCATCGGTCCGCTCACCGATCCAACCGCACACGGCGGGAGCGCTGAGGACGCTTTCCATGTGGTCATCCCGTCGATGCCGGGCTACGGTTTCTCCGGCAAGCCGACGAGCACCGGCTGGGGCCCCGAGCGCATGGCACGTGCCTGGGCGGAACTGATGGAGCGCCTCGGCTACTCCCGCTACGTCGCCCAGGGCGGCGACTGGGGCGCGTTTGTCGTCGACCAGATGGGCTTGCAGGCACCCGCGGGATTGCTCGCCATCCACACCAACATGCCTGGCATCGTTCCGGCTGACGTCGACAAGGCTTCCCTGGCCGGCGACCCGCCGCCGTCCGGTCTCTCGGCCGAGGAACGACGAGCCTACGACCAGCTGATCAGGACGTACGGGCAAGTCGAGTACGCCGGGTACATGGCGGCGCGCCCGCAGACCTTGTACGGCATCGCGGACTCGCCCGTCGGCCTGGCCGCCTGGCTTCTCGACCACAACGACGCTGACGGCCAGCCGGCCGCGGCGGTCGCCTCTGCCCTGAACCGGACCGCGAGCGCCACGGGCGAACTGACGCGTGACGAGATCCTCGACAACATCACGCTGTATTGGCTGACGAACACGGGGGTCTCTGCGTCTCGTCTCTATTGGGAGTATAGGGGTGGCTTCTTCAACGCCAAGGGCGTCACCATCCCGGTGGCCGTGAGCGTCTTTCCCGGCGAGCAATACCAGGCCCCGCGCAGCTGGACCGAGGAGGCCTACCCCAACCTCATCTATTTCAACGAGGTCGACAGGGGCGGGCACTTCGCCGCATGGGAGCAACCGGGACTCTTCAGCGAGGAGATCCGCGCGGCGTTCAGATCACTGCGCTAGTTGGAGAAGGGGACGAGGAAGCATGAGGCAGGGCCGGGGCGTAGTAGCTCTGGTCCTGCTTCTTCCCCGTATTCACCCACCTTCGCGGAAGGAAGGTTCTCGGAAGTCCATATGCAGAATCCCGCCCCGATGAGGCTTCGGAACGAGAGAACCCACTACCTGATTTCGTTCAACTTGAGTAGCCTCCCGTCAACAAGAGTGAGGAGTCATCCATGAACATCACGATCCTTGCCATCGGTAGCCGCGGCGACGTCCAGCCGTTCGTCGCCCTTGGTGTGGGACTCAAGGAAGCTGGCCACGAAGTGACTCTCGCTACCGGCAAGGGCTTCGAGGCGTTCGTCACCGACCATGGTTTGCCTCATGCCGCCTTGGAGGTAGACTTGCTGGAACGCCTGCAGTCATCCGAGGGCAAAGCTGCCGTATCCGGTAAGAACCTCCTCGCCGCTATGAAGGAGGCCGCCTCCATGTACAGGAAGGTCCTCGATCAGGAGTGGGCTGCATCTCAAGGGGCTGACGCCCTCGTCTACCATCCGAAAGCATTGGGCGGTTACCACATAGCTGAGGCTTTGGGCATCCCAGGCTTCCTCGCCCACCCGGTCCCGATGTTCTCGCCTACCCGCGACTTCCCCAACCCCGTCCTGCCGGTCGCTAACCTGGGTGGGTTGCTCAACAGGATGAGCTACGGGGCGTTCTTGGGCTTGCTAACTGCACCGTACCACCGCACGATAAACCGCTGGCGCAAGGAGACCTTGAAGCTGCCGCCGCACTCCTTGCTAACGAGCGAACTTGACGTTCGCGGCCGGCCAATCCAGAGACTCGTCTGCTGCAGTCCCCACGTGGTTCCGCTCCCCTCAGACTGGGACGACTCGACTTCCGTAACGGGATACTGGTTCTTGGATAACTCGCCAGAGTGGCAGCCGCCTGCTCACGTGGCCGAGTTCCTCGAGAAGGGACCAGCACCAGTGTACATCGGTTTCGGTAGCCTGGGGGCGTGGACCTCGGATAAGGTCATCAGCGCAGCGCTCGGCGCCTTTAAGCGGAGCGGGCAACGCGGCGTGTTCACCACGGGCGGAGGTCGGGTCCCCTCGAACGTGCCTGACGACGTGTGTGTGATCGACTCTGCACCCCACGACTGGCTCTTTCCCTGGATGGCGGCAGTGGTCCACCACGGCGGAGCAGGAACTACCGCAGAGGGCTTGCGCGCCGGCAAGCCGACGCTCATCTGCCCGACTTCTATGAACGACCAGGCATTCTGGGGAAGAAGGGTCTTCGAGCTGGGCGTCGGACCGAAACCCATCCCTCAGAGCAAGCTTACGGCTGAAATGCTGGGACGCGCGATCCACAGGGCTGTTACTGACGGCGGGGTACGCCGGCGCGCTGAGGAGCTGGGGGAGATGATCCGGGCCGAGCGAGGAGTAGCGCAGGCGGTGAAGATCATCGACGAGAGGATTAGAAGGACCGAGCCCGCTTAGTACGCTTATCATAACCGCTGAACATAGCGCCAGCAGATGAGAGCACATCCGAGACTGAGGAACGCCCGATGGATGTCGTCGCGTCGCTCGTAGCGTACCTTCAGCCGCCGGGGAAGTCGTGGTGTACGCGGCGAAGTAGCGCGACCGGGGTGGTACCCGCCTCAACGGTTCTCGATGGGCCTATTCACCCACCCTCCGGTAATGCGGGTTCTCGGAAGTCCGATCGTTGCGCCTCACCGAAAAGCAGGCTGCCGTGGGCTCGAGGAGCGAACGGCGACGTCAGGAGGACCCATGACCGCCGACGGCTAGCCGGAGTCTGCCGCCCCCGACGCGATCGTGCCGGTCCACGGCCTCAGCCTTCCCTCTGGAAGAAGCGGCGCTCCACGAAAGCGTCGATGCGGCGCCTCAGGGGCTCGAAGAGGGCCGCCATGACCAGCGCGGTGGCGAAGTACGCCAACTGGGAGTCTTCCACGTGGGTCAGGACGAGCAGAGCGTGCTGGAACGCCACGACGTTCACCTCGAAGAAGCCGGCCAGCACCGCCGTGAGGATGCCGTAGACCAGCGTCAGGTTGAGGACCAGGTTCACGTCGTGGAGGCGGTAGCGCAGGACGGCTATGCCCAGGGCGACCGGCAGGCCCACGAGGCCCACCATGGTCGCCACGAAGCCCACCTCCCAGTGCAGCCACCACGAGCCCAGCGCCTCGGAGACCACGTGCAGCACGGTGGACCCGCCTGCCAGCACGGCGGTCGCGTAGGCGAACCACTTGATCTGCTGGCGCTCGACGCCCCTCGCCCGGCGCAGCCGCACGAACAGCGAGGCCGCGGCCGCCACCACGAGGGCGAACACCAGCGCCTCGACCGAACCGGAGAGCCTCGGCAAGGCCTCGATGCCCCCGGGGTTGCTCAGGTCCTCGAGCCCCCCGACCGGTCCGGGCGAGTAGGCAGCCGCAAGCGTCCCCGCGACGACCGCCGCGAAGACGAGCCACGCGAAGGGCCGCCAGCGGGGCGTGGGCGGAAGCCCGTCGGGGAACAGCAGCCCCAGGAACGCGAACAGGCCGACGTGCGCGACCCACAGCCAGGAGGCGATCCACGCGAACAGCTCGCCCGCCGGCAGCGACCCCGGGCGCGCGAGCAGCGAGTAGGCGGCGTACTCGCCGCTGAACAGCAGCGCCGCCCCCACGAGGCCTATGGCGCAGAAGAGCCAGCCGATGGGGTTGCTGGCGGGGAAGCGGGGGGCCACCACGGCGCCGACCGTCGAGAAGCCGATCGCCACCACGGCGTACTCGGCCCACCGCTCGAAGACCGGGGCGCCGTGGTGCCCCCGGCTCAGGACCAGCAGGAGGAGCCCGAGCGCCGACAAACCTAGGGAGAGGAAGCACATGTACCAGGCGAGCCAGGCGGCGTCTCTCGGGCTCATCAGGGCCGACCCCTGCTGGTCCGGCCGCCGCTCGGTCTTCGGTAGGACGATGCCCCTCATGGCTTGTGCTCCTTCGCGCTCTCTGGGCCCGATGTACGTCCTCAGTAAAGCGGCGGGCGAGAACCGGCGCATCGGGCGGAGGACCGGTTTTGGTGTGGGACTTTAGTCCGAGGGCCGGATCACGCGTTTCGCGCGCCCTCCCTCGCGGGTCCTCCTCCGCGCCCTATTCACCCAACGTCCTAGAAGGTAGGCGTTCTACGAACTTCGCGCTGAGGATGTTCTCGGAAGTTCGGGAATGAAGGTCCCAGGGGAACACTGCCGCTAGGCCAAAATCGATGCCCTAATGTGTAGTAGGCTGGGTGAAACCCTCACAGCAGCAGCGGCGGCTACTAGCTTGATCGGGAGCTAGGGCTATGCTGAGGGGAGTCGTGCGGTCCAACGCAAAGGAGAGAGTAGCCAATGGCGACGCTATCGGTGCTGAAGTTCGACGACCTCGACGGGGCAGACAGGGTGCTCGTCGCCCTGCAGGGCCTGCAGGAGCGGGAGATGATCACCCTGGAGGACGCCGCCGTGGTCAGCTGGCCCCAAGGCAACAAGAAGCCCTCCACCCGCCAGCTGCACAGCACCTCGGGGGCGGGCGCTAGCTGGGGTGCCTTCTGGGGTTTCCTGTTCGGGCTGATCTTCTTCGTGCCCTTCCTAGGCGCGGCCGTGGGCGCGGGGATGGGGGCGCTATCGGCCTCGATGGCCGACGTCGGGATCGACGACGACTTCATTAAGCAGGTGCGAGAGAAGGTGACGCCAGGCACCTCCGCTCTGTTCGCGCTCACCACCGGGGCGACCGCGCCGGACAGGGTGATCGACGAGCTGAGGCAGTACGACTTCGAGATCATCTCGACCAACCTGCCCCAGGAGCAGGAGGACAAGCTGCGCGAGGCCTTCGCCCAAGAGCAGTAGACGAGCGACATCGCCGCGGAGCGGTCGCTCAGATAACCGCTCCGCGGCGAAGAGGGTTGGGCGTATCACGGAGGCGTACGCAGACGATAGGGTGAAGTATGCGCGCAAGGATCGCGGCCATGGTGATGTTGTCCACGGTGGTTTTTTTCGTGGCGTCGTTGCTTGTGAGTCTAGGACTGTGGTGGTGGACCGGAGACGTGGCCCGAGGCGTCTCGATAGGAGTGATCTGCGGGTTGGCGGCCGCTTTCACGATCGGCGCCGTGGGCACGGCCGTCGGGCGGTCGGGTGAACGCTCCGGCGACTAACGCAAGCGATCTCGGGATGGACACGATCGCTGAGCGAGGCATGCTTAAGGTTCCCCGGACCGGGACCTCCCGCGCCTATCTACCCTGCTCGCCATAATGCCCTATGATGCACGCGTCGAGGGCGAAGACGGAAGGTGGGGGCGTGGCCGAGAAGACGAAGGGCGAGAAGTTCGTCCTCTACAGGGACGCGGAGGGCGGCTACAGGTGGAGGCTGCGCTCCCCCACGGGAGAGACGCTCGCGGCCTCCGCTAATGGGCACCGGGAGAAGGGCGCCTGCGAGGCCGAGGTGCGCTCGGCCATGGCCGACCACCCGGGAGCGGGGGTCCTCGACGCCAGCTCCAGGAGGGGCGCCGCGTAGCCGCGGGGCGGGCTATGCACCCACCTTCGGGGAAGGTTGGCATTCTCGGAAATTCACAGAGAGCGTGCGAGTTTGCCGCTCCCTGGCTCGGGGATGAAAGCACCATTGAGCGAGCGCCCCGTCGGAAGGAAGAAGCGTGAAATACAGGACCCAGAAAATACTGGTTACCGGCCTGACAGCGGTGATAACCAGCGCCCTAGGACGCCTCTTCGCTAGCACGTTCACCAAAGAGGTACCGCCACCAGAACACAGGACCCTTGCCGACGATACCAAGGAAGCGGTATCTCATGCGGTGGCATCGGTTCTTGCGGTGGTCATGGCTTCGGCGATCGTCCGGTGGATAGCCGGCGGAACACAAGCCTAGAAACGGGCGGAGGCCCGAGAAACTCAGTCTGGCCGGCAGCCCGATCCTTCTTCTTACCCTTATTCACCGAAGTGCCTAGAAGTTCGATTCTCGGAAGTTCGGATGACGGCATTCTAGGAAATCCGAGCCGACGCTCCCGCACCCTGGTTCACTTGTGAGTGCTCTAGCCCCCTCGAAACCTCTCAGGCACGGGCCGACACCGTCGGCTTACCCGGGGTCGCTTCGGGAAACTTCGCTCCTTGTGGTATCCGATCCATCGGCAGTCCCGATGCGGCTTCCATCCTACCGGTGAAGTTGAACAACGAGATGAGGGCCGTGGCTTCGTAGATGCCTTGCTCATCCCAGCCGGCCGATCGCATCTCCTCGATGTCCGAGTCCTCCACCATGCTAGGCTCCTGGGTCAGCTTCTTGGCGTAGGCCAACAAGGCATGGGTCTCAGCGTCCAGGTCGTACTGCGGCCAGGTGGTCGCGAACTCTGTGCTCAGGTGCTCGTCTTTGGTCAGGCGACGCACGGCCGCCGTGTGAAGGCCCAGTCAGGGGGCGCCGCCTATCAGGCCGTTTACCACCGTGGCAAGCATCTCGCGTTGCAGGCGGCTCAAGGGCGAGCCCTTGCGCATGTGTAGGTGGTTATAGATCCAGGTAACTGGGATGGCGATATTGAGATCCTGCGCCACTATATTGAAGAGGCCGGGGACCGTTCCCCCATAATCACGTTTGGTCATCCAGACCAACACTTTGCGCACCCCTCGGGCTTGCTCAGGGTCTACGGTAAGGATACGAGCCACGATCTCACGCCTCCTTTCTGCCGCCATACCTAGCAAGAACAGCCTTGTTGACGTCGTCGGGGTATTGTGCCATGCATCACAAGCCGGCGCTCGGACGCCTCATTCACCCAACCTCCTAGAAGAGGGGTTCTCCGAAGTTCAAGGGCTCGAGGGCAACAGGCCCAGCTGCCGCATCCTGCCCAAGCTGTCCTCCAGAGCCCAGAAGTCCACGAACTTCCCGTCCTCCGCCCGCAGGAAGAAGACCTCCTCCACCTCCATGCGCTTGCCCGTTGGGGCCTCGCCCAGGAACTCGCCCAGGTGCGTCCCCGAGCAGCGGAAGCGCCCGGCAACCGTGTCCCCCTCTGCAACCAACTGCAAGACCTCCTCGCGCCAGTCGGGGAAGGCGGCGCGGAACTCGGCGAACAGCCGCTTGACCCGCCGCGCCGCTCTCGGGGCGAACAGCGCCTCCACGACCGCTTCCTCCTCTCCCGCGTTGATGCCCTCCACCATGCGCCGCACCATCGCCTTGTTCTCCACCGCCGCGCCCATCCGTCTCCTCCCGACCTGTAGTGGCTACACTCAGCTTCGGCGTTAAGGAGTCTAACGGGAGGTACCGGATGGGGCGGCTTCTCGTCATCGGCGCGTTGTTCGTGCTTGCGGGCTTGTGCGAGATCGGGGGCGGGTACCTCGTGTGGGGGTGGATGCGCGACCACAAGCCTCTTGCCTGGGCGCTACTCGGGGCGCTGATCCTCGCGGCCTACGGGGTGGTGGCCGCCCTGCAGCCGATCCCCGAGTTCGGGAGGGTCTACGCGGCCTACGGCGGCGTGTTCATCGCGCTCGCGCTGCTGTGGGGCGTCGCGGTGGACGGGTTCAGGCCGGACAGGTGGGACCTGCTCGGAGCGGCGATCTGCGTGGCTGGCGTGGTGGTGATGGTCGCCCCGCCTCGGGGGTGAAGCCACGCTATGCACCCAACGTCGTGGAAGCCGCGTTCCGCGAACTTCGCGCTGAGAGTATTCTCGGACGTACGCGCAGCCCCCGGTCCCATACCCTGGTATGGCTTCGGGCCGTCCGGACCGGGGGCGAGCGGACCGCGCGCTAGGGATAGCCCGCTTCACGTGGTCCCCGGGAAGAATTGCCCTGCCAAGTCGGGGGTCGGGCCTCTGGCTCCCGGGATAGCTGGCCAGCTACGCTGCCAACCGTCAAATGAAGCGTAGCAGAGGAGAGACCATGTTAAGAAGCGCGGCAAGCAAGGCGATGTCGGTAGGGAGGTTCGCCTCGGCGGTGTTCGGGCTGGCGTTGGTGCTCGCCCTGGTGTTCGGGGCGGCGTCGGTGGCTCTGGCGGCCAACGGCCAACCGTTCCTGCTGGGGCGGGCGACCAACGCGGCCACCGCCCTAACCAAGCTCACCGCCAACGTGAACGGAAGCGCCATGCAGGTGCAGAACACTAACGCCGGATCGGACGACACGGCGCTCTCGCTCACCGTCCAGCCCGGGGAGACGCCCATGAGAGTCAACTCCGACGCCAGGGTGGCCAAGCTCAACTCAGATAAGATAGACGGCAAGGACTCCGCCGCCTTCTTCTCCGGCAAGATCTATGCGGTAAGGGATAGCAAAGCAGGGCTTGGAGGGGGCCAACTGACGGCTGTTGGCGCGGCCTGCGACGCTGGGGACGTGGTGTTGGGCGGGGGAGGTGGCGCGAGCGACTCCGATGCGATCAGGGAGGACACCGTGAACTTCAGCCATCCCGTTAGCGACGACATATGGAACGTGCTCGTTCGAGACAACGACCCTGCCACCGTCGCCTTCGCGGAAGCTCGCTGCGCGGACTTCCCGCCGCTGAGGCCGTAACGGGGCGGTCCGGATCTTCGGGGCTGGGCACCACGCTCCGGCCCCACCCGCCCCTATCCACCCACCTTCGGGGAAGGCGCGTTCTCGGAAGCTCATGTCCTGCATAACCCCGTCCCGGTGGGCCACGCATACTAGGCCCTCTGGGGCACGAGTCCCGATAATACCCCGTGGTAGGCCCACACCGGGGTATGGCTTGGGCCGTTCGGGCCGGGGCCGAGCGGAGCCCTCCGGATAGGGAAGTTTCCCGAGGCTGGTGCCTAGAGCACTTCCCGGCTGAGGTAGGCGTAGAGGCCATCGTAGAGTTGGTCGGTGTGGCCGGTGAGCGTCCGGTCGTCGGGGAGCGCGAGCTGCATCCCGCGCACTATGGCGTCGAGCCCCTCCGACTCGGGGCGGCCGTACTTCTCGTCCATGAGGTCGGCGTCGTGGACGATCTCGGCTATCTCCCGGAGCACCGGGTCGTCGAGGTCGTACTCCGCGAGGAACGTCTCGAAGGAGCAGTCCTCGCCGCGGTGAGAGAGACGGGCCCCCACCACGTCGAAGAGCTCCGCCCCCTCTGGGGCCTCCGACGGGTCGCCGAAGTAGGCGAAGGTGGCTTCCGGGTCCACGAAGTTGCGGATCAGCCAGACGCAGGCGGTGCGGTCCACGTGGCAGCCTCGGCGCGTCGCCCAGAGCACTACGGTCGACCCTCCGCGCTCCGCGGCGCCTCGCCTTCGCCCCTCGCCGCCCGACGCGCGGCCCTGAGGGCCGACGCTGCCTCCGCCCTCACCGGGGACCGGAAGTAGTCGCGGCGGCGCTCTGCCCTGAACTCCCGTTCCAGCTGGCCGAGCTGCTCCAGCAGCGCCCCAGAACCACCCATCTCCGCCTTGCGGCGGATGCGCTCGGCCTCGGCGACGATGGCCCGGTAGGCTTCCTCCCGCGAGGCGCGGAAGGTCTCCACCAGCGCGCCCTCCTCCGCCACCGTCCCCGGCCGGCCCTCCCACAACGTCGCCTCCCCCCCGGCCTCCCTGACGCGGAGCTGGAGCCACTCGAGCTGCTCGCGCGTGACGGCGTCTTCGGGCAGCGCCGCGACCCCGTCCTGTAGGTAGAGGGCTCCGAGGTCCTTCAGCTTGCGCCACACCGCCACGCGGTGGCGCGAGGGCTCCCTGGGGAGCCGGTAGACGAGCAGCACCCAGCGCGACCTCTCCACGGGCTCAGGCTGCCCTCACAGCAGGGTCCACGCCATCCCGAGCAGCGCCCCCACCGGCACCATCAGGTAGATCGGTGCCTTGTACCGCTGCAGCACCACGAACGACGCGACCGCGACGACCAGCGCGAAGAGGTCCAACCCGGCGAGCCTCACGCCGTCGGGGAAAAGCACCTGCGTGGCGAAGTAGACCGCGAGGTTCGCCACGACCCCCACCACCGCGGCCGTCACCCCGATGAGGATGGCCCTGAGGCGACGGTCGTTGGCCAGGAGCTCGATGTAGGGCGCGAGCAAGAAGATGAACAGGAAGCAGGGCAGGAACGTGGCGTAGGTCGTGATCAGGGCCCCCAGCGTCCCGTAGAGAAGGGGAGAGAAGGGACCGGGGTCGTTCCAGGCGCCGATGAACCCGACGTACTGCGTCACCATGATGAGCGGCCCTGGCGTGGACTCCGCGAGCCCGAGCCCCTGCACCATCTGGTCCGCGGTGAGCCACCCGTACTGGTTGACCGCCACGTCGGCCACGTAGCTGAGCACCGAGTAGGCCCCGCCGAAGGTCAGGAACGCGGCTCCCGTGAAGAACAGCGCCTCCTTTACCAGCACGTCCTCCCCGCCCCGCCACAGGTAGAGCGCCCCTACCGGGACGACCCAGAGGACGGCGAAGATCGCGAGGAGCCGCAGGTTGCGCAGCACGGAAGGCCGCCCGCCCGAGGCGGCCCGGTCTATGGCGGACTCCTCCTCGGAGGAGCCGTGCCCGACGCCCCGGAAGGCGTCGGCGGCGAAGCTCGCGCGGCTCAGGAGCAGCCCGGCCACGGCGGCGGCCAGGACGACCAGCGGGAAGGGGACGGAGAAGAAGTACAGGGCGACGAAAGCCAAGACGGCGAAGCCGATCAGCACCCGGTGGTTGAGGGTGCGCTTGCCGATCCTCATGACCGCCTCCACCACTATGGCTATCACGACGGGCTGTATTCCGTAGAGAAGCCCGTTGATCGCCGGCACGTCTGAGTGGGCGACCGCGAGGTAGGAGAGCAGGAGCAGTACGAAGATCGACGGGACGACGAAGAAGGCGCCGGCCACGATCCCACCCAACGTCCCGTGCAGCCTCCAGCCTATGTAGGTGGCGACCTGCTGGGCCTCGGGCCCCGGCAACAGCATGCAGAAGTTGAGCGTCCTCAGGTACTGCCCCTCAGAGACCCAGCGCTTCTTCTCGACCAGCTCCCGGTGCATGATCGCGATCTGGCCGGCAGGCCCCCCGAAGTTTATGAACCCCAGCTTCACCCAGAACCAGAAGGCCTCCCAGAACCCAACAGGCTTCGTCTGCTCGAAACGGTCTTCACCGACAGCGGTCTTTTTAGTCATGCTATCTCCACTATTCTGATGAACAACACAGCCCGACGTAGAGTAACCACGGTTACACGCGATGTCAAGGCTATCTATTCAGGCTATCTATTCACCCAACGTCGTAGTAGACGTGTACTCGGAGGAGCGGGATACTACGCTCGCCACGACATATCAACGAGCGTTAGAATGAGCGCGGGCGAGGTGGAACCCAGAAGGAGCCAACATGGCGGTCGGCACCCCCGCGCACAAGGTAAAGCTGCACCGCAGGGGCTTGCTCCTGGAGTGGTTCACCGTCGCCTGGAACGTCGTGGAGGCGGTGGTCGCGGTGGGGGTGGGCCTCGTCGTGGGCAGCGTCGCCCTGGTCGGCTTCGGCGTGGACTCGGGCATCGAGGTGATCTCGGCGGTCGCGCTGCTATGGCGCCTCTACCGGGCGGGGCCGAACGCGAGCGCGGAGGAGCACGGGCACGCCGAGCGCAAGGCGCTCTACCTCGTGGCAGCGACCTTCTTCCTGCTGGCGGCCTACATCCTCTACGAGGCCATCGGCGCGCTCCTCTCGGGCGAGGGGCCGGAGGTTTCGGCTGTGGCCCTGGTGCTATCCGTCGTCTCCATCGTCGTCATGCCGACCCTCGCCTACCTCAAGGGCCGCACCGGGCGCGAGATGGGCAGCAGGGCGCTGGTGGCCGACTCGGTGGAGACGTGGGTGTGCGCCTACCTCTCGGTCGCGCTGCTGGCCGCCGTGGGCCTCAACGCGGCCTTCGGGTGGTGGTGGGCCGACCCGGCGGGGGCGCTGGCGATGCTTCCCGTGATCCTCTGGCAGGGGTGGGAGACGCTCGGGGAGGCCCGAGAGGAGGGGGAGTGAGGCCATACAGACCGAGCCACGGCTTCGGGTGGTGGGTAGGGCTCGCGGCGGGCGTGGCGTTCTTCTGGCTGATGGTGTACTGGGGCGGGTTGTAGCCTAATTCACGCAACGTCCTAGAAGGAGCGTTCTCGGAGGTCCTAGCAGCCCCGGTCCAGCACCTGTGAGGGGCGGCGTCAGTTCCGTGGGGGTTCGAAGAGTTCGATGGGGTTGCCGGAGGGGTCCTCTAGGAGGATCTGCTTGCCGCCTCTGCCGCCGACGATCTCGTTGCGGAAGTGCGCCTTCGTCTCGCGCAACGCCTCGACCTCGCTGGTGAGATCATCTACCTCGAGCTGGATGCGGTTCCAGCCGCCCGGCTCGGGCTTGCGCCCGTCGGGCATGGGTTGGCCTGCTCCGCCCGCGCCGGGCTCGTTCAGCAGGAGGCGCAGGTCGTCTCGCGAGAGGACCGCGAAACCGGGGGGGTTGAACTCGACACCGAAGCCGAGCCGCCCAGTGTAGAACGCGATCGCTGCTTCGACGTCGTCGACTATGTAACGCACGCTGACCGTGGCCATCGTTAGTCCTCCTTGGATTTCCGCGCTGGTATTCCTTGCAACAAGTTTACGTCCATCCTAATTCTTTCCTGAGCGCCCGTTTGCACCTCGTAGGATAGAAGGCCGGAAACCACCGCGCATCGTCCGGAGGTCGTGATCTTGGCCTGTACGGAGGTACGGCTCCGTTAACGCCGACGGCTCCGCGCGTGCGCTGACCCTTCGAGAGCAGCCTATTCACCCGAGTGCGTAGAAGTCACATTCTCGGAAGTTGTAGCCGTTAGCAACCCCTTCGGACGATGCGGCTAGTATCTCATCACGCTTAGGCTTGGGTGCCGAATGCGAACGGGCGGGGTCCTCGAGCTTTTCTCTCTAGCCCCGCCCGCTTCGAAGGGCGAACCTTGAGACAACGCGCAGAGACCCCGGCTCCAGCGGTGCGGAGATTTTAGAAGGAGGCCTTCAGAACTCTTGAGTCCGCAATTCATCCGATCAGGCTCTACGCTGCGTAAGAACATTCACATGTCAAGTAAGGGTGGGGAGTTCCTCACCAGAAAGGGAGGAAGATGAGACGAATAGTTCTGTTGGTGGCGGCACTAGGCGCAGCCATGCTTCTGGCGAGCGGGTTGGCTTTGGCCGCGACGTTCGACGGTACCCCAGGGCCCGACACCTTCGTCGGCACCAACGGCCCCGACGACATACGCGGTCGCGGCGGCAACGACAACCTCTCCGGCGCAGGCGGCATAGACCGCGTCCGCGGGGACGCAGGTAACGACTCGGTCTCCGGTGGCCCCGGCGGAACGCTCGATCGTCGCGAGGAAGTCAGGGGCGATGCTGGAAACGACGAGGTCTCTGGCGATGGTGGCGCCGACGAGGTTAGGGGCGACCTCGGCGACGACCGTATGCTCGGCGGGGGCGGAGCGGACTTCATACGCGCCGACGACGGTGGCATCGACCGGGTGAGCGCCGGTTCCGGAGATGACGTAATCGAGGCTCACGACGATCCGGGCATAGACACCATCAACTGCGGTGACGGCACCGATACGGTGGACTTCGACGGGGGAGTCGACGTGGTGGCAGCAGACTGCGAGAACATAGACCCGCACTAGCAGAGCGCGTCCTACCAGCGCGGCAAACCTGCGATCATTGGCCGGGGACCTACGGGGCTCCGGCCCTTCCTCTTGCCCTTATCCACCGGAGTGCGTGGAAGGAGGTTTCTCGGAAGTTCGGATACAGCGCCCTGTGGGAAACTTCCCAGCCAAATATCTGAAGAACTAGCTCATCGGTGGGACGCTACCCCTGCGTATATACCCACGTTGACGCCACCTACCACCGGCCACCGTAAAGGGGAGGAAGCTTCGTGACAGGAAGAGAACGCATTCACGCGGTTGCACGAGAAGGAGAGGCGTTGAGACGCGAACGCTCCCAGGTTTTGCGCCTGTTTGTGCTGAGTTTTGCGATAGTGGCCGCGCTGGCCATAGCGCTCGGCGCGATGCTCTCGGCGGCCCAGGCCGCGCCGGTAGGGATGCTCAAACAGCACAAAGTTCCGACGGCAAACAGCCAGCCGAGGAGCATCACCAACGGCTCTGACGGCAACCTCTGGTTCACCCTGGGCACGGAGAACGTGCCCTCGGAGATCGGGCGCATCACGCCCGGCGGCGACATCACCGAGTTCGGCCCGGCGTGCGCGACCTGCATCGTGACCGACATCATCCAGGGGCCGAACAACGTCCTGTACTACACGTCGAACGACCCCATCCTCGGGCGCATCACGACGTCCGGCGAGATCCTGGATCCCATCGAAATCCCGAACTCCAACGCGGTCGCCGGCGACCTGGCGGTGGACGGCAACGACATCTGGTTCACCGACTTCAACAACGACAGCCTCTGGCGCTACAACGTAGTCTCGGGGCAGTTTACCCAGTTCAACGTCCCCGAGCCGAGCGACGCGGTCGTCGACGCGGACGGGTTCGTCTGGTTCACCGCGCCCCTGGAGCAGGCGATCGGCAGGCTCGATCCGGCGACCGGCGCGGTGACGCTCACGCGCACCGACACTCTCATCCCACGGCAGCTCACCATCGCCGCCGACGGGGATATCTGGTTCACCGCGCGCTTCACGCCGCAGGGGGTCGGGCGACTGGTCCCGGCGACCGGGGCGGTGACCGAGTTCCCGCTGACCAATGTCGGCCCGGAGGGCATCGCGGCGTCGCCCGACGGCTCGGTCTGGTTCACCCAGACCACCAAGGGCAACATCGCCCGGATCACGGACTCTGGCGTCATCACCGAGGGCAAGGTCGTCAAGAACAGCGAGCCGTTCGGCATCACGGTCGCATCCAACGGCAATCCCTGGTACACGATGATGAGCGCCAACAAGATCGGCACCTTGCAGTTAAGGTAGACGGCGAAGAGCCGGGCTACGCACATGCCCCGGCCCTCACCCTTATTCACCCAAGTGCCCAGAAGTGGTGTTCTGCGAACTTCGCCCTGGCGGCGTTCTCGGAAGTTCGTAAGGGGACTCGCGCTTATCTCATCGCACTCGGCTCTCGCCCTCATACGCCAGTTGCGTCGTCGCGGGCGCAGGCGCGGGTCCGCGCCAGGCCTTCCGGTCGAAAACGACCAACCCGATCGCAAACGCGCTGGCCACCACGCCGAAGAGCAAGTTGGCCTGCGCCAAGTCAGCACCGGCCGCCCAGAACCCGCTTATCGTGATGGTCCCCTGGGCGGCATGAGAGATGAGCGTTATGAGCACGCTGCCACCGGTGTGGTTGAACATCCACGTGTACCAGAACGTCACCCCCACCGACCCAAGGAGGTAGCCCACAAAGAAGGACGGCTGCAAGCCGCCCTCTTCCAGGAACAGGATGGGCACATGCCAGCCGGTCACGAGCACCGCCAAGATCACGGTGGAGACAAGCGGCGAGAGGGTGCTCTGCAGCCCAGGGAGGGCGAACCCTCGCCAGCCCGGCTCCTCACCCAGCGCCCCATCCCCGGGGTTGACCAGGCGAACAACGAAAAACAGGAGGACGGAGGACACGGAGCCGTAGGAGGCAAGAGAGGGAGCGCTAGCTCCGAGGGCGACGTTGAGCCCCGCGGTGAGCATGACGGCGGCAAGTGGGAGTGCTATGGCCACCACGTACCAGTACCACCTCACGCGCCAGCGGATCATCCGCAAGCCGAGCTCCTTGAGCCCCGAGAGGCCCTGAGTGAGGGGGATGACGATGAGGGCGGCGACGAGCGGCGAAAACGCCGCGAAGGTCCAGAAGGGTATTAACCCCCACCCGATGGCGTAGGACAAGACGAAGAACGTTATAAGCGGGTGTCGTCTGATGGCGGACAACGGGCTCTCTCCTCTCTCCCGGCCTAGAACGGCAGGATAGCTCCGGCTGTCATGGTGCCACCTTCGGAACTCCAGCGCACCTACCGAAGCCTTATTCACCCGAGTGCGTGGAAGAAGCGTACTCCGAAGTTCGCTAAAAAAGTTGCTATCTAGCCCATTTGGGCGATGCGCCCGAAGCCACGGCTTGCTACGGTGGTTGCGTTAGCTAACGGGCGGGGCCGATCACCCCGCCCTTCTGGAGATGGTGAGAGGACACATGCCCACAACGACGAAATCGACGAACTTCTTCGGGCTGCCGCCGCTAGTGTTGCTTGTGCTGGTGGCCCTGACTGCGAGCCTAATGACGGCGGTGGTGCTTGCGCGCCCTGCTCAGGCCGCCTCCTTGACCGTGACCACCCCCGTCGACGAGCTGAACGACGACGGGGACTGCTCCCTGAGGGAGGCAATAGAGGCGGCCAACACCAACGCCGCCGCGGTAGACGGCTGCGCTGCCGGCAGCGACACGGTGCCGGACGCTATCGTGTTCGCCGTGGGCCTGGAGGCGACCATAACCCTGGACTCTGAGCTGGACGTGCTGCTTATCACGGACGATGCTGGGCTTACCATAAACGGCCAGAAGAACAAGATCACCATCAGCGGCAACGATGCTTCCCAGGTGTTTTGGGTGGAACCTGGTGCGGTGTTCAATCTGCGTAACCTCACCGTGGCCGATGGGAACACGACCTATCTGGCGCCGGCCTCGTGAACAGCGGGGGTGAGGTGGAGGTGAGAAACTCCACCTTCTCCGGCAATAGTGCCACCGATAATGGCGGCGGCATAGGCAATTTTGGCGGCGCTACGCTCACGGTGACCAACTCCACCTTCTCCGGCAACAGCGCAGAGTTCGGCGGAGGCATATACGCCAACAGTGGCACGCTCACGGTGACCAACTCCACCTTCTCCGGCAACAGCGCAGGGTTCGCCGGAGGCGGCATATACGTCGAGCTTTTCACGGCCACGCTCAAGAACACGATTGTGGCCAACTCCCCCCAGGGCGGTAACTGCGCCGAAGGGTTCGAAGGGACGATAGCCGACGGAGGCTACAACATAGATGACGCCGACACATGCGGCTTTAGTGCTTCCAACAACTCCCAACCCTCAACCGACCCCAAGCTCGACGCCCTGGCGGACAACGGCGGTCCCACACAAACGCATGCCCTAAAGCCAGCTAGCCCCGCCATCAACGCCATCCCCAGCGCCACCAACGGCTGCGGCACAGACGTCACCACCGACCAGCGGGGCCTCTTCAACAGGCCCCAGGGAGGCAAGTGCGAGATAGGTTCCTTCGAGGACAGGAGCCCCAGAGTAACAAGGGTGGTGCCCAAAGAGGACGCCAGAGGCGCGAACCCGGCAACGAACGTCAACGCCTTCTTCTCGGAGGCCATGAGGGCAAACACAATAAACGCAAACACCGTCAAGCTCTTCAAGGTGGGCACGACCACCCCATAGGGGCGCAGGTGAGCTACGACGCTGTAGCCAAGCAGGCGATCCTCAACCCCAACGCCAACCTGGAGCTTGGAACCAGGTACAGGGCGTGGTCACCAAGGGAACAAGGGATCTGCCACGCAACCGCCTAGACCAGGACCTGAACCCTTCGAACGGCCTCCAGCGGAAGGTGTGGTTCTTCACGGTTCGTAGTAGCTAGAGGGCACTCTCTCATAGAAAGCAAAACCTAGAAAGAGGTCGAAGGGCCGGGTGCTAGAGTCCCGGCCCTTCTTCTTGCCCTTATTCACCCAACGTCGGGGAAGAGGGCTTCTCGAAGTCCAGGTCACACGCGAGGACTGTTCGCCAGACATGCCCCTTTCCAACCAGAGCGCGTAGCCCAACCCTAACCAGGCGAGGCCGTACAGTATCGCGCCACC
>CAWDDB010000020.1:0-277074 GCA_963800975.1 uncultured Rubrobacteraceae bacterium
TTCCCGGCAGAGACCGATACCCGTCTTCGTCCACGACGACCGTCTCGCCCGATGAGGCCGGTTGCTCACTCGTGTCTGCCGTCGTGTCCAGCCACCGTTCGGCGTCCTGGAGGCGAGCCTCGGCCGCCTCCAGCCCGATGTGACCCAATGACGCAAATGCGTAGTAGACGCTGAGCACGGGCCTGGAGCCGACTAGCTCGTCCGGCAGCGCCTCTAACCAGCCAAAAAGCGTGTCCTCCGGACCACTACCGAGCATTTCAAGCGCCGCCAACTCGACCAGGCTCGCTGCTCGCTCGAAATCCTCGGCGGCCAGCGCGTGGCGGATAGCATCGGTTGGCGAACCATTCCGCTCGTACCACTCGCTCGCCCGCCGGTGCAGGGTAGGTGCCCTATCGGGCTGCTCCTCCATCAAGCGCGCGCGGAGAACGTCCGCAAAGAGGTGATGGTAGCGAAACCAGTGGCGTCTATCGTCGAGCGGAACGACGAACAGGTTTCCTCGCTCCAGAGCCTCCAACAGCGCGTTGCTTCTCTCTTGGCCGGTGACGGCATCGCACAGCGGACCACTCAACCTCTCGAGAATGGAGGTTTGGAGCAAGAAGCTCCGGACACGTTCGGGCTGACGTTGCAGGACCTCTTCGACCAGATAGTCCACGACGTACCGGTTGTCTCCAGCGAAAGCCCTGATGAACCCAGCAACGTCCTCTCGCCCCCGCATCGAGAGTGCCGCAAGCTGGAGCCCCGCGATCCAGCCCTCAGTGCGGTCTTCCAGTGCAGCGATGTCTTCCGCCGAGAGGCCCAGGCCCATCACCCCTTCGAGAAACTCGGCGGCCTCGGAGGGGGTGAAACGCAGGTCCGCCGCACGCAGTTCGCCCAACTGGCCCCGGGCGCGTAACCGGGCCAGGGGTAGATTTGGGTCCTCGCGGGTGGCGATGACCAGGTGCATCCGTGGCGGCAGGTGCTCGAGCACGAAGGCGAGGGCGTCGTCGACCGCTCTGGCATCGATGAGGTGGTAGTCATCGAGGACCAGGACGATTTCGTCCTCGACGGTGGTGACCTCGTTGAGCAGCACCGTCAGGATCGACTCGGTCGGCGGTGGCTGGGGTGACTGGAGCGCACCCAACACCCCTTCTGCGATGTTCGGAGCAATGGTCTGCAAAGCGGCGACGAGGTAAGCCAGAAAGCGCGTGGGGTCGCTATCCGCTTCGTCCAGCGACAGCCAAGCGGCTGGCCTTTCGCAACCGGCGACCCATTCGCCAAGCAGCGTGGTTTTGCCAAAGCCGGCGGGGGCGGAGATGAGGGTCAGTTTGCGGGGCAGACCCTCGTTGAGACGCCCGGTCAGGCGGGGACGGAGGACGGCATGGGGCCGAGGTGGGGGGACATAGAGTTTGGTAGTTAGGATTGGCGTAGACATAGATCGGCTTCCGAGTTCTCCGGCACTTGCTCCATGGTAGCGTGATCGGCTCGGCTAGTGAATGATCTTCGGCACCGTGTGCGGCTCGCCCCAAGAGATGTCGCGCCTCACACGGTGATGACGACTTTTCCTCGGGCGCGTCCTTCTTCCAGATACCGGATGGCCTCGGGCACCTCGGCGAGCGGGTACGTCCTGTCGATGACCGGCGCAAGCTTGCCGGTTTCGATGAGCTGCCTCAGGAACTGCAGGTCCTCCTTGTTCGGTTTCACCGTGAAGCTAACCATCTTCTGGCTCACCAATGCTGACAACACGAGCGCCTTGATGACGCGGTCTACGGGTCCGATCCAACGACCTTCCGACTCTCCGCTGCTTATCACGAGGGTCCCATTAGAGGTGAGCGCGCTCCTGCACTCTGACGGCGAACGGGTCCCCGCCAACTGGAAGATGAGATCGTACTGCTGCCCACTTCTGGTGAAGTCCTCTTCGGTGTAGTCGATGACGTGGTCTGCGCCGAGCGATCGGGCTATGTCCACGTTCCTCGTGCTACACACGCCGGTCACCTCGGCGTCGAAGGACTTGGCGATTTGCACGGCGAAGGTCCCCACGCCTCCCGACGCCCCGATGATCAGGACCCTCTGCCCTGGCTCGATCCGTCCGTGATCGCGCAGGCCCTGCAGGGCCGTCGACGCGGCCAGGGGTACGGTCGCCGCCTGCTCGAACGAGAGGGTGGTCGGTTTCGGTGCCAGGAGGTCTTCCGAGATACGTAGATGCTCGGCGAACGCGCCAAATCCGTGCATGAACGGGCTCCCGAACACCTCATCGCCAGGCTGGAGCATCGTGACGTTCTTGCCGACCCCTTCGACTTGCCCTGCCACATCGCAACCAAGAACCCTGTCCTTCGGGTTGCGTAGCCCGAGTTGCAGGCGGGCGATGTACGGGTCGCCCCGCAGGATGTGCCAGTCGGCGGGGTTGACGGAGGTCGCATGAACGCGCAGAAGCACCCCGGCGTCTCCGGGCTCGGGCTTGTCGATGTCCCTGAGTTCTAGGACATCGGGTGGGCCGTAGTTGTCTCGGACTATTGCTTTCACACTGAGTTCTCCTCCTTTTTACACGCTCCCCCCAGAGTAGTTGCACCCAATGTGACCCAACACTGCGAGGAGCGATGCATCCCCACATGGGCGGTCTTTGAAACTCTCCTGGTGAACTTCGGAGAATACCCCACAGGCGAACGTCGCAGAAGGCTTCTTCTACGCACTTGGGTGAATAAGCCTTCGGCAGCTGCACCGGGGGCCGCTACTGCGCGTCGTTGGAGAACCCGGTACCCTAAACAGGTAGGTCTACTGGTGTGCTGTCGCCCTCGGCGCCATAGCCTTTCATCAAGTTGCAATGAAAGAGAGGGGAGACTCTGTGTCTGCGGTCAGACGACACCCGATCATCGCGTTCTTCGTCCTGGCCTACGCGATCTCTTGGGGGTTCTTGCCGATCGAGAGCGTTAGGTTCTTGCCGTCCGGTCCGCTCATCGCCGCCCTCATCGTGATCCCCCTCACCCAGGGCCTCTCGGGGCTCAAGGAGCTCGGCTTGCGGATGATCCGCTGGCGCGTGAGGTGGTACTGGTACGCGCTGGCCTTGGGCTTGCCGCTTGCGGTTCACCTGTTCAGTGTGGGGCTCAACGTCGCGACCGGTGCAGGCATCCCGTCGCTGACCTTCAGCTCCTTGACCACCTTCCTCATGGTGTTCGCGATACGCATGGTCAACCCCGCCGACGGGCCTGTGGGCGAGAATCCGGGCTGGCAAGGCTTCGCC
Organism: uncultured Rubrobacteraceae bacterium; assembly: GCA_963800975.1. Classification (GTDB taxonomy): domain Bacteria; phylum Actinomycetota; class Rubrobacteria; order Rubrobacterales; family Rubrobacteraceae; genus JALYGY01. Next base: position 3,215 of record CAWDDB010000020.1, read on the forward strand.
CTGCCAGGGCTGCAGGGATTCGGCTACTCGCCGCTTCTGGCCACCATGATCGTGGCGCCGCTCGTGGCGGGCTGGCACCTGCCCACCTTCTTCCTGGAAGAGGGCGGCTGGCAGCCGTTTGTCGTCGTGGGCGGCTTCGTGACGACGATGGCGGTTACGATCTGGTACAACTGGCTCTTCAACCGCACTGGTGGCAGCGTGCTCCTGGTCATCGTGGCGCACAACCTCGAAGGAAGCATCCAGTACGAGTTCGGCTGGATCTACATGTGCCTGTGGTGCGCGGTGGCGATCGGGTTGATCGTCTTCGACCGGAAGTCCTGGCGCGGGCCGGCGCAGGCGCAGGCGACGACGGTGCTGCAGCCGGCGTATGAGGGCGAGAGCCGAGTGAGATGATGAAGTAGAGGAAGTCTCGATAGTACCCGACGGAAGCCGCTCTGACTCCGGTACGCCGCTTATAGATGGTGGACCGGGGCTACGCGGACTTCCGAGAATCGTTCTTACCCGCAGTTGGGTGAATAGGGCCTAAGTCCTAAGGCGCGAACCTCCCTTCGTCCGATGGACCCACGACGGTGTGAGGCTATACTGCCCCGCGACGTGACGAACGGGCAAGCGAGGCAGGCGATGGGAAGGGTTTCTCACAAGAGCGTGCGGGACCCCGGCCCGGATCGCGCGGCCGCCCGGATGGGCCCGCGGGGCGCCGCCTGGCTCGCCTGGTGCCTGTGCGCGCTTTCCCTGGGGCTCGCGGCGCTCGGGCTCCTCCTGCTGGTCCTGAGCCGCGAAGCGCTCCCCGGCGTGCCCGTCTTCGAGGAGTGGGCCGAGGATGCCGTGGTGGCCGTGGGCTTCTCCACCCTCGGCGCGCTCGTCGCGCCCCGCTTCCCCCCCGGAACCCCATCGGCTGGCTGTTCTGCGCCCTGGGCCTCGTCGCGGCAGTGCTCCTGTTCGGGGGCGAGTACGCCTACTACTCCCTTATGGCGCGCCCCGGGCAGCTGCCGGGCGGCGAGGCGGCGGCCTGGGTGGTCTCGTGGCTGTGGGTGGTGCATTCGGGCCTTTTCGCGTTCCTGGGGCTGCTGTTCCCCGACGGCCGGCTGCCGACGCCCCGCTGGCGCCCCTTCGCCTGGCTCGTCGTGGCGGTGGTCGTCGGGGGTAGCGTCGCCACGGCCTTCTCGCCCGGGCCGATCGACTCGTTGGCCCCCATACGCAACCCCTTGGGCATCGAGGGCGCCCCGAACCTCTCCGCCCCGTTCGAGGCCGTCGTCTTCGCGCTCGCCCTCGGAGCGGCGCTCTCCTTGCTTGTGCGGCTGCGCCGGGCCGGCGGCGTGGAGCGCCAGCAGATCAAGTGGTTCGCCTACGCCGCCGCCGTGCTGGCCCTCGGCGCCATCGTCTCGTGGGTGGTCTCCGACGCGGTCGGCGTTTGGTGGCTGCGCTGGGAAGTCGGCTTCGCGGCGACCATGGTCGGCCTGGCGGGCCTGCCGGTTGCCCTGGGCATCGCCGTCTTGAGGTACCGCCTCCACGGCATCGACATCATCATCAATCGCACCCTCGTCTACGGCATCCTCACGGCGGTACTGGCCGGGGTCTTCGAGGTGTCCGCCGTGACGCTCCAACACGCGCTGCTCGTCCTCACTCACGTGGAGGACTCCCAGCTGGCCTACTTCGGCACCGCGATGGTGATGGCGGCCCTCTTCGAGCCCCTCAAGCGCCGCATCGACGCCTTGGTGGAGGGCCGCTTCTTCCGGGAGCGGAACCGGGGGTCGGGCCGGTGACCGACTTCCGAGAATCTTTACTCTCGGAAGTCGGATGAAATGCGTCCGAGGGATGGGTACCCCTTGACAAGTTCGGTAGAGTAGGTGACGATATCGATACCCCCTGGGGGTATCAAATATGGCGACGGAAAGGCGGCGACCGCGGGGCGTGAGGTGGGCCGGGATGATCGAATCGGTCCGGGGTGGGCGAACCAGGCAGGGGCTCTTGGCTCTCCTGCTCGCGGGGGCGCTGCTCCTATGCCACGGGGTCTACGGTGCCTCCCACCAGCTGCACCAGACTCCGGGCCCGGCCTCCCTCCATGCGGCCGCGCACCCCTCCCATGACTCGCACGGCGGGGGGCGCTCGCCCGGGGGATCGCACCCGGACGGGGGCGGTGGGGGACACCCGGACACTTCGGCGTACGCCGCCGCGCTGGCGGCGGTCCTCCTGGGGGCGGTCGTCGTCGCGCACTTGCGCGGCCTCAGGACCTGGGCGAGGGCTCAGGAGAACCCGGTCGCCGTGGCGCGTCCCTCGTTATCCGTGCCCGCATTGCCGAGGGGGTCGCCCCCGTCCGTCTCGCAGGTATTCCGCCTCTGATCCCTTCCTAGGGAAGCGCTAGCAAGCGACACTCTAGGAAAGGAATCAAGTTGCGCAGGTACTTAGGTTTAGTGCTGCACGTGCTGCTCTTGGCGGGCGCGTTGGCGCTGGCCTCTTGCGGGGGCTCCGGCGGCGGCCAAGGAGACGCGAACAAGCAAGGCGGCGGTGGCATGGCCGGGATGGATCACGGCTCCGATGGTTCCATGGGCGCCATGGACAGCGGCCCGATGGCCGCCCAAGAGATGGTCATGGTCGACGGCGAGTACTCCGACGAGGCCTTCATAGACTCGATGGTCCCCCACCACCGGGGCGCCGTGGGGATGGCCGAGGTCGCGATGGTGAACGCCGAGCACCCGGAGATCCGGACCCTTGCCGAGGAGATCGTCTCCGCCCAAGAAGCCGAGATACAAGAGCTTCGGGCCATCAAGGAGGAGGAGTACGGCACCCCGAAGGTCGCGCGGGGGATGGACGCCTCGCAGATGGAGGCGATGGGCATGACCGATCCCCAGGCGCTCGCCGATAAGCGGCCCTTCGATAAGGCGTTCATAGACGCCATGATCCCCCACCACGAGTCCGCGATAGAGATGGCCGGCGTCGCCGTCGAGAGCAGCGAGAACCCACGCATACGGGAGATCGCGGAGGGCATCGTGGAGGCCCAGGAGAAGGAGATCGCGCAGATGCGAGAAGTGGCGAGAGGACTGGTACCCGGAGGGCTGACGGCCCTCAAGTAGAAAGGAGCAGATAGATGATGCACGGAAAGGACGCGTCGCTCAACAGGGTGGCGTTCAGCGCTACGGCGCACTGCCTCACGGGTTGCGCCATCGGCGAGGTGTTGGGCATGGTGATCGGCACGGCCCTCGGGTGGGGCAACGTCGCAACGATAGCCCTTGCGGTGGTCTTGGCGTTCTTCTTCGGCTACTCGCTGACGATGGTGCCGCTGCTGCGCTCGGGCCTGGCGCTCGCCACGGTGCTGCCGCTGGCGTTCGCCTCGGACACGCTCTCGATCACCATCATGGAGATCGTGGACAACGCGGTCATGCTCGTCGTCCCCGGCGCGATGGAGGCGGGTCTGACGAGCCCGCTGTTCTGGGGCTCCCTCGCGTTCGCCCTGGCGGTGGCGTTCGTGGCGGCCTTCCCGGTCAACCGCTGGCTCATCGCGCGCGGCAGGGGGCACGCCGTCGTCCACCAGTACCACGGCGGGCACGACGGGGGCCACGAGCACCCCGACCACCGCTAGCGACGGTCGGCCAGGACGTTCGAGGAAAGGTCGGGGCTCTCGGGTCCCGACCTTTCCCTCCTTCCGAGCTTCCGAGAACCCGTTTTACCGGAAGGTGGGTGAATTGCACCCGGATACGCCGAACGGGTGAGCCGGCCTTAGAGCGTAAGTCCTAGAACAAGAGCGGTCCTTCGCCCGATGCCCTTCTTCGCCCCGGCGGCCATGCTACCCCAGACGACCCGAGACGAGGTCGAGGCGGCTTGGAAGAAGGATCGACGCCGCTCGCGGTCCACGGTACCGAGATCACGGAGGCGACACGATGACCCCGGAGATCACCCAAGTGCTGGGCGCGGCCGCGACGCTGTACGGGCTGGGCGGCGCCCTCTCCGTGCTCCTCCAGGCGCACCGGATGCGCGTCCGCGGCACCTCCGGCGACGTCTCGGTCCGCTTCTTCGGCGTGTACGTCGGGGGCTTCGCGGTCTGGCTGCTCTACGGCCTCGGCATCGGCGACTTCCCGGTCATCGTGGTCCACGCGGTGGGCCTGGTGAGCGGCACCATCACGCTGGCGGTCGCGCTCAGGCTCCGCCGCCCCGCCGCCGCGGCCGCCGCGGCAGCGCCGCTCCGGCCGACCTCCCCCCGCCGTTGGTGCCGGTCGCGGTACAGCGCGGCCGGATCGGGCGCGAGGAGCGTTACCCGGAGCGCGCCTTCGGAACGGAGCACCTCGACCGCGAGCAAGGTCGGGGTAAGGTGCTGGGCGTAGACGCACACCATCCGAGAACCCCCTCAAGGCGAACTTCCGAGAATCGTACTTCCACGCACTTGGGTGAATACGTCCTCGTTGGGTAAGATTCCGGCAGATCCATCGGCATGTAACCGCCGACGGAGGAGCAACCCGCCTTGACGGAGGATAACGGCTTGCTGCAGGCAGCGCTCAACGGCGATCGCGAGCATCCCGCGGTACCCCGTACGCCCGAAGAACTCGCCGCCGAGGCGCGCGAGGCGGTAGAGGCTGGCGCCGGATCCTTGCACTTGCACCCTTACGACGACCACGGCCACCAAACGCTCGCAGCGGAGCCGTGCGCCGCGGCGCTGCGCGCCGTCCGCGCCGCGTGCCCCGGGATTGCGATCTCGCTCAGCACCTCGGCGGCCATCGAGCCCCATCCCGAGCGGCGAATCGCGCTCATCGCCGCCTGGACGGAGCTTCCGGACCTCGTGACGGCCAACCAGGGCGAGGAAGGGATCCTCGAGCTCTGCGAGCTGCTCATTACACGAGGCATAGGGATCGAGGCCGGCCTGCTGTCGCTCGACGACGCGCGAGCCTTCGTCGTGTCGGGCATCGCGCCTGGCTGCGTACGGGCGATGGTCGAGCCGCTGGACCCCGACCCTTACGATGCGGTCGCCCACGCCGAGGCCATCGAGAGGGCGCTGGCCGAAGGCGGAGTCCGACTCGAGCAGGTCCACCACGGCTATGGCATCGCCTCCTGGGCGGTCAATCGCCGCGCTGTGGCGCGCGGCCACGGCATCCGCACCGGTCTGGAGGACACGACAGTCCTGCCCGACGGTTGCGTGGCCTCGGGCAACGGCGAACTCGTCGCCGCCGCCGCGATGTTGCTGGCGCAGAGCAGATGAGGCCACCCAGAAGAACTTCCGAGAACCCGCCTACTAGGCACTTCGGTGAACAGGCGCTATAGGTGATCTTCCGAAGCTCGCGCCGGTTCTCCCTTCCCCTGCGCTTCGACGAGCTCCCAGAAATCCCTCCGCCCGCCGACGTTCGTCAGCCGGGAGTAGAGCCGGGAGTACAGGGAGTAGATAACCCACCAGATCGCCAGGCCCGTTACCAGGAACTCCGGTACGCCCAGCGTTAGCCGCGTTAGGGCGTTCACCCGCGCCACCTGGGAGTTGAACTCCCCCGTGCCGAAGGGGGCGGTTACTATCCAGAGGTTAAGCACGAAATTGATCGCGGCGGTGGCGGCGTTCAACAACGTGAGCCCCGCGGTGCTGACGAGTAGGGTACGGGCCACCGGGCGTTCGGCGAAGAGGCGCTCCAGCGAAGCTTCCTGCTCGGGGGTGCGGGGATCGAGGGCCTGGGCTACGAAGGCTCCCAGCAGGGGGCGGCCCAGGAGTAACGAGCCGCCGAAGACCAGGGCGGCCAGGATGCCGCCTACGGTATCCTTGAGGGCGTAGAGCGCCCCGTCCACGAACCAGAAGGCCAAGAGTCCGCGAGCGATGGCGTTGAGGCCCAGGAAGGCGGTGATGAAGTTGAAGCGCCTGCTTACCAAGGTCAGGTCGGCTAGCACCCAGCCCACTGGGATGAGGGCGGAAACCAAGTAGGCGGGCACGGGGCCCCACGGCTCCGAGAGGTAGGAGAGGACCAGGATCGGGGCGACGGCGCCTAGCAGGACGTCGAGGGCGAGTTTTAGGGAGCGGTTGATGAGGTGCAGGTTACTCCTTGATGGCGTAGGGCTGCATCCCCCAGGGAGTCGATCTACCGCAGCCTGCCTAGCGAACTTCGGAGAACCCTTCTTCCACGCACTCCGGTGAATAGAGCGCAAGCGGGAGTGCCGAAGTTCAGTTTCGAACCCCGGCACTCCTTATCCCTACCTCAGTGCTCCTTCGCTACGGGCCCGGGATGGCGCGAAATACCGCCGTGCGAAAACCCTCAGGTGAGTTAGGGTCCTCCAACTGCGCCACAAACGCCAGCTCGTCGGAGTCGCTTAGGCCCTCCTCGCAGAAGACGAGGTTCTGAACTACCGAGCCGTCCAGCGTGTCTCCCGTGGCGATCACCCGATCGGCGATGGGGTCCGACCCGACGAAGATGCCGGTTGTTCCGTCGTCGAGGGTGGCATGGAAGGCCACGTCGCCGTCGTTGTTGATCGACGGGGGCCTGAAGCCGAAGAAGGCGAACTCGTCTCTCGTGTCGGCCACCACCGTGAGGGGGCCGCCGTTGCCCGTTACGATCTGCTCGACGAACTCCTGAGTTGCCTCGTCGGTGAAGGACCTCTGGAAGGCTGCGGTTCCGGCGTCGTTTAGCATAGGTGTTCCATATCCGACGGAGGGGTCGGAGGGGTCTGGCGCTACGATCTCAGTAAAGTCTCCTTCCTGGCCCACGAAGATGCCCGAGTCGAGGTTGATCGACTCCCTAAAGGCTATGTCGCCTAGGTTGTTTATAGAGGGCCTTGCATCGCTGCCGTCGAACTGGCTGGTCGACGTGAGATAGTGGGTTGTCACACCGCTCTTCTTGCCGCCGCTGCCGGAGAAGAGACCCTCATCGAAGCCGAACTCCTCGTCGAGCTCTGCCGTGAAGGCGACCTCGCCGCTGTTGTTGATTGAGGTATCGAAGCCGAAGAAGTTGAACTGGTCTGCCGTCGTAGCGATGGTGGTCAGCTTCCCGCCGGCGCCCCGCAAGATGGCCTCGGTGTCATCCTTCTTGCCGCCGTCCAGCCTCGCCGCGAACGAGACCTGGCCAGAGTCGTTTATCGAGGGGTTGGAACCGATGAAAACGAACCGTTTCTGATCTTCGGCGATGGTCGTCAGGGTTCCTTCAGCGTTGGCACGGTAGATGCCCGGGATCGTGTTGAATCCGTCGGGGGCCAAACGTCCCGCCCTGAACGCGATATCCCCTGAAGTGTTGATGGCGGCGCATCCGAAGCTAAAGGGATCGAAGCCGTCCTCGGCGCTGTCGGCCACCTTGGTGAAGGTGTATTGCGGAGCGGTTTGCGCCTGAGCGTCCGAGAGCATCGTGCCGACTGCAAGGGCAAACCCGGCTACCAGCGCGAATAGCAGCGCGAATATGGGCGCGGCAGTCGATCGCCTGTACGTGAGCATGCTTCCTCCTCTTATGAGGGTGGTGATGTGTAAGAACCCCTCAAGCCGAACTTTGGAGAATCCACCTTCCACGCGGTTGGTTGAATAAGCGCAAGAGGACGGGCCGGGGCATAATCCCCGGCCCCTTGTTGTCTCCATCTACCTACTTACCTCGGCCTTAGCGCGGCGACCATGTTGTCCGCCGGCTTCGTGAACCACACCGACTGATCATCGGGGAAGACGGCGATCCCGAAGGCGCTCTCCAGCCCGCTTCTGGGGTCGTCCTTCACCGCTTTGCCCGCCTCCGTGATCGTCCCATCCGGGGTGATCCGGGCGACGTTGCCCACCGTGGCCTGCGTGAACCACATGCTCCCGTCGTTCGCCGCAGCGATGTCCTGGGGCCCGGCGTCGGGGGTGAGCGTGGCGAACTGCGTCACCCGGTTGTTGTTGGACGGGTCGAGGTGCCCGACGATGTGGCTGAAGCGGTCGGTGAACCACACCTTCCCGTCCGAGGCTACGGCGATGTGGCCAGGACGGCTGCCAGCGACGGGCGTCGCGTTGACGGCCCCGGTGGCCGGGTCGAGCCTGCCGATCTGGCCGGCGCCGTCGGCATCGGTCCCGGAGAACCACACGATCCCCTGGGCGTCGACGGCGACGCCGCTGGGCGTCGAGCCGGTGGGGAACTCGGTGAAGTTCCCGGTGGGGACGTTGTAGCGCCAGATGCTGCCGGTGTTGAAGTCGTTGATCCACAGGTCGTCGCCGCGCCTGGCCAGCGAGTCGCCCACGGAGAACGGCGTCTCGACGAACGGCAGGACATCTCCCGCCGTCGTTATGCGCACCAGGGTATTGCTGTTGGTGGTGACGTAGAGGACGCCGCCGGGCCCTTGCACGATGTCGTTGAGGAAGCACTGGCAGCCGTCCACGCGGAACTCCGTGATCCGGCCCGCGGGCGTGATCCTCCCGATCTGGGTGTGGAAGGTCCCCCCCATCTCGGGGTCGGGGTCGGGCGTAAAGAACTCGGCGCCCTCGGTGAACCAGAGGTTACCGTCGGAGCCCGGGGCGATGTACCTCGGTTCGCTGTTCGCCGTGGGAACCTTGTACTGGGTGACCTTGAAGAGCCCCGCGGCATGGGCGGCGGAGAGCACCGCGCCGAGCACTATGGCGAGCGCGGCCACCAACGCGAATACCGTCGCGAACCGGTGCAAAGCCCGCGAGCCCTCGCGCCTCAGCACCCCTGCTACTGCTGTAGCCTCGTTGATGTGTTCCCGTCCTGTCACGTGTCTCCTTCGCTTTGCCCTTCGTTATGTCCTTCGTGTACTGGAGGCTCTACACGTTGCGGTTTCTTCTCCGAAGTGGCGGCCTACGTCTTCGTTCGCCCCTGATGGTGGAGTAAAGTAGCGGCGGTTACATCTGAATTTTTGGGGATTTTTCTCTAGCCCGCTTGGGCTAGTAGGGTTAGGTCAGTTCGTGTCGATAAGCCACCCACCTCTCCTCATGTAGTAAGTCAGCACCCGCGTGGTGATGTATACGCACCGAGAGCCTCGTGTGGATGGGCCAACCTTAAACCCCTGAAGCCGAACTTCTCAGAACCCCCTCAGCGCGAAGTTCGTAGAACCCCTCTTCCAGGCAAGTCGGTGAATAAGCCTCGAGCCGATGTAGCTCAACCCTCCTAGTGGCATCATGTGCATCGGGTGCATAGCCCCGGCTAGAGAAGAGCGCGTTGGCAAGTGGGAGGAGGAAGCTCCTGTGACAGCCCAAGAAAACGAGGCTCTCGTCCGCCGCTTATTCGAGGAGGTGTGGGCCAAGGGCAACGTAGCGGCAGTGGACGAGTTCATGGCCGCCGACTACGTGGAGCACACCGAGCACGCCGTCCCTCCAGGCTCGCGGCCCGGGCGCGACAGCGTCAAGCAGCGCGTCGCCTTGTACTATGAGGCCTTCCCCGACTGGAAGGTCACCCTGCACGACATCTTCGGCCGAGGGGACAGGGTGGCCTACCGTTGGAGCGCGAGCGGCACGCATCTGGGCGACTGGGCGGGCATCCCTCCCACCGGTCTCCACATGACGTCCGGGGGCATCACCATCCTCCGCATCGCCGAGGGCAGGTTCGTGGAGGGCTGGGCCAGCCTAGACATCGGCCGCTCGGAGGAAGAACGGCGGTGGCTCTCAGAAGGCGGTAAAACCGACGAAGCGTTCCTGGAGAGAGTGGCCAACCAGCCTTCGGCCGGCATCGTTCCGCATCACTCCTCGGTCACCGAGGCCTTCGCCCGCGGCCTGACCTGGCGCATACGGGCAGCGGAGGCCCGAGAGCGAGAGCGCATCGAGCAGGAGCTGCGAGTCGCCCGCCAGATCCAACAAGAGCTCCTGCCCGAGACGATGCCCACGCTAGAGGACTGGCGCATAGCGACCTACTACGGACCGGCTAGGGAGGTGGGAGGAGACTTCTACGACTTCCTGGAACTGGAGGGCGGTCGCCTGGGGCTGGTCGTGGGGGACGCTACCGGTCACGGCATGCCCGCGGCCCTGGTGATGTCAACGACCCGCGGCATGCTGCGGGCCGTCGTTCAGTCTTCGGAGTCCCCGGGGGAGGTTTTGGCTCGGGTCAACGAGGCGTTGGTAGCTGACATACCCCCGAGCACGTTCGTCACCTGCTTCTATGGCATCCTCGACCCAGAAAGCGGAGGCCTTAGGTACGCCAACGCCGGACACAACCTCCCGTGCAGGCGACGTAATGGCCAGGCCGAGGAGCTTAGGGCGAGGGGTATGCCGCTGGGGCTGATGCGGGGGATGGCCTACGAGGAGAAGGAGGCAGTGCTGGAGGCCGGCGATAGCGCCCTCTTCTACAGCGACGGCCTGGTCGAGGCCCACGACCCTAAAGGCGAGATGTTCGGCTTCCCGCGGCTTAGGAGGCTGGTCGCGGAGCACGACGCTGAAGAAGGATCGCTGGTGGACTTCCTGATGGATGAGCTTCGCTCCTTCACCGGCGGGGATGGGTGGGAGCAGGAGGACGACATCACTTTAGTAACGCTACGGCGTTCGGCCGCGAGCCGCTAAACTTCCGAGAACCCATCTTCCACGCACTCCGGTGAATAGCGTAGGATGGTCGCAGGTCATCGACGGAAGGCAGGACGTGTCAGCGGTGGAGGTGGTGTCTAAGTGGCCGCGGTAGATGATGTAGACCGACTGATCGAGCAATACGACCTGGCGCTGGGCGAGTTCGTGAAAGGGAATCCCGAGCCCGTGAAAGAGCTGTTCTCCCATCGAGACGACGTGACTCTCGCCAACCCCCTCTTTCCTGTCGGGCACGGGTGGGAGGAGGTCACCGATAGGTTGGAGGCTGCCGCGTCGACCCTCAGAGAGGGCCACACCACGGGCATCGAGACCGTCGAGAAACACGCGAGCTCCGAGTTCGCCTACGTCGTGCGGATAGAGCGTCAACGGGCCAAGGTCGGCGGAAGTGAGGATGTCGCCCCAACCGCTCTGCGGGTTACGATGATCTTTAGACCCGAAGACGGCGAGTGGAAGGTAGTGCATCGGCACGCGGATCCCATAACCACCCCTCGACCGGCGGAGTCGCTGATACAGCGATAGCTCAACCCTTATTCACGAAGTGCGCAGAACTCACCTTCCACGCACTCCGGTGAATAGGCCTCCGGCAGATGTGCAGGGCTTCGCTTGATGGCAACATGGAGGTTGGTAGGCCACGCCCTCGCGACTACGAAAGGGGAAGCGGAGATGGCCGAGCAGCGGGTGACCGACCTCGAGGAGATGGACGAGCAACAGGCCCACCACTTGCTCGCCGATCTGTTTTCGGGTCTCAGTGCCCAAGCGGAGGACCGGATACGCCACGAGGACTACACGATGGAGTGGCCCCAGTCGGGCGAGCGTCTGCGGGGCCGCCAGAAGATGAAGGAGTTCCAAGAGGCCAACGCGGGATCGCGACCTCCTAGGCGGCTGCGCCGCGTGCTGGTGAGGGAGGGGCTTTGGGTGGTCGAGGGAATCGTCGACTATGGCGGTGGGCGGGAAGTCGACTTCGTGCTCATCCTCGAACTGCGTGCCGGGAAGGTCTTCAGAGAGACCCGCTACTACGCCGATCCTTTCGAGGCGTCGGAGTCGCGGGCGCAATGGTTCGAGCGGATTGAACGCTAGGCTACCGACCCTTGCGAAGAGGAGGTTCACATGGCGACGTTCGTGCTTGTGCACGGCGGCTGGCAGGGAGGATGGAGTTGGCGGCGGGTGGTCCCTCATCTGAGGGCTGGTGGCCATGAGGTGTACACACCGACTCTCACCGGCCTCGGGGAGCGGGCGCACCAGCTGGACTGCGTGGACGGGTTGGACACGCACGTAGACGATGTCCTCGGGGTGATCGAGTACGAGGAGATCGAAGACGTGGTGCTCGTCGGCCACAGCTATGGCGGGGTAGTAACAACGGCGGTCGCTGAGGTTGTGGCGGAGAAGGTCTCCCACCTGGTGTATTTGGATGCTTGGGTACCGAAAGACGGCCAGCGTATGTTCGACCTCATGCCGCCGGAGAGAGCCGAGGGCTACCGAGAAGCGGCCAGGGTTTCTGGTGAAGGAATAGGCATACCACCACAACCCATCGAAGCATTCGCCATCGCCGACGAAGAGGATGCCCGCTGGTTTGCCTCCAAGCTCGTTCTTCAACCGCTTAAGACTTTCGAGGGTCCCGTCAGGCTTTCGAGCGAGGCCGCTGGGCGTTTGCCACGCACCTACATCGCCTGTACGGTTAACCCGGTGCTGGCACCGGTATTCCGTCAGTTCGCAGAGCGAGCACGGACGGAGGAAGGCTGGGGCTACCAGGAGCTGCCCACAGGGCACGTCCCGATGGTCACGATGCCTCGAGAGCTGAGTGCCCTGCTGGTCGAGGTCGCGTAACGCCGCGTAGAAGGATTTGCTAGCGATCGAGATGGTACAGGAGTAGACCTAGCAATAGGGCCAACTTCGTAGAACTCCGTACAGGCGAAGTTCGCAGAACCCTTCTTCTAGGCACTTCGGTGAATATGGCGCTCGGCTGTGCCCTTGCCTTACTTGCGGACTACCAAGACGGGACAGTGCGCGTTTCTTACCAGCGAATCGGAGACACTGCCCATCAAGGCCCTGCTTACCCTGCCGAGCCCTCTGCCGCCCATCGCTATCAGGTCGACGCCCAGCTCCTCGGCCAAGACGACTACCTCCTCGTCGGCTCTACCTAACCTCAGGTGCGCCTGGGCTACGGTACCGTCCGAGCCCTCAATCTTCTTTACCTGCGCCTCTAGTAGTTGTCGAGCCTCACTCTCATGCTCTTCGTACAGGGCGCGGTATCCGTATCTGTCGGGATAGTGGGTGGACGGTATCTCCCCGACGTGCACAACGTGCATCTCCGAGCCGGTCCTCTCGCCCAATTCCGTGACGATCTGGGCCGCAACCGTGGCCTCCTCTGAACCGTCGGTAGCCAAGAGGATCTTGGCGGGGAAGACGACCGGCTTCCAGCGCACCACCATCACTGGGCGGTGAGACTGCCGCGCAACGGCATCGGAGACACTGCCTATTAAGGCCCTCCTTATCCTCCCCTGGCCCCGGCTCCCTACCGCTAGCAGTCCGGCCCCTATCTCCTCGGCCAAGGCGGCGATCTCCTCGGCCGCACCTCCCTCGCTGAGCCGAGCCTGCGCCACGGTGCCGCCCAAGCCCTCAATCTGCCTTACCTGCTCGTCGAGAATCCCTTGGGCGTCCCGCTCCATCTCCCGCCTTATCAAGGCATCAAAGTGCACAGATGGCACTGGCCGCCACGTGTGCACGACATGCAGCTCGGAAGAGGTACTCCTGGCTAGTCCAACGGTAGTGGTGGCGGCTAGCTCCGCGTCCTCTGAACCGTCAGTAGCCAGGAGGATCTTGGTCGGGAACATGCTCATCCGCGCGCCTCCTCGCTTCTACTCTTCACCTACGAGGAGATGATGCCAGCGGACAGCTCTCCGCGCATCGAATACAGCCGACCTTCCGAGAATCTTCACTCTGAGCAGTTGGGTGAATAAGGAAAAAAAGGAAGGACCGAGACATTATATGCCCCGGCCCTCCTAACACTCACACTACCCTCAAACCCCACGACGATGAAACGCCTCAACGTAAGCCCCTGTGTCTTCAAAGGCGCGGAACTTGGCGATCTTGCCGTCCCTGAGCGTGTAGACGTGTGCCCACTCTTGCTCGATCGTGTGGCCCGTCGCCTTGCTGAGACTACGCTCAAAACCCACGACGACGACGGTGTCGCCTTGGGCGACGAACTCGCGAGGCTCGAACTGCTCAAATTCGAGGGTTTCCCCGAGCAAGGAGAAGAACTCCGCGACTCCCTCGTGTCCGTGGCGAGTGCCGGCAAAAGGTATCACTGAGGGGCCCTGCAAGATCCATTCCACGTCGTCGGTCAGGAGGTTTAGGAGTGTGGGGATATCCCCGCGGCCGAATGCCTCATACCCATGCTGCACTACATCCGCATTCGTTCGCTCACTCATGACCCGCTACTCCAATCCCTTGCTTGTAATAGCTCCTCAAGTATCAAAGGCAGAAAGGCGTCAGCGCATCCCCCAAATGAGTGATTTCAGGCACATTCCTACCGAACTTCGGAGAACCCCGTACAGGCGAAGTTCGGAGAACTCATCTTCCACGATGTTGGGTGAATACTAGCGAAGATGCCTACAGCGCCGGATGCAGCGCCTCCTGCGCCCGCCCTCGTGCCTGCGGCGGCAGCGCCGCAGGCAGCGCCGCTGGACTGGGCATTCTCTACATCTCCTCACGACCTCACCTCCTTTCCAAGTCACCCTAGCAAGCAATGGCACAGGTCACATCCCTCAAATGGGTGAGCTTTAGACTTCCGAGAATCTCACTTCCCCGAAGGTGGGTGAATAGGGCGTCAGGTGTTAATAGTCCTTGCTCTCCACCACCTCGATGATTCGCGTCTGAGGATCGCCCATCAGTGCTGGCGCTGCTTCCTGCGATGACCACACATTGCGCTGTAGAAAGGCGAGAAAAGCCTTCGCCTCGCTTGCGCTATCGAACTCGAGGTCAATCATGACGTAATTCGGATCGTCGGTGGGTTGGAGGACTCGATGGCGGCGCACACCCGACTGCTGCCTCCGTCCGTCTACACGGTCGAAAGCTACCTTCCAGGTGTCGAAGTCGCGGATCGGGTGTTCGATCTGCAGGACGTACATGTTAGCTCCTTTCCTTACGCTCCCCACCAGAGCGGCTGCGCTTATTGTAGCGAAGGTTGCGAGGATGCTGTTACTTCCGAGAACCTGTATTACCGGAAGGTGGGTGAATTGCACCCGGATACGCCGAACGGGTGAGCCGGCCTTAGAGCGTAAGTCCTAGAACAAGAGCGGTCCTTCGCCCGATGCCCTTCCTCGCCCCGGCGGCCATGCTACCCCAGACGACCCGAGACGAGGTCGAGGCGGCTTGGAAGAAGGATCGACGCCGCTCGCGGTCCACGGTACCGAGATCACGGAGGCGACACGATGACCCCGGAGATCACCCAAGTGCTGGGCGCGGCCGCGACGCTGTACGGGCTGGGCGGCGCCCTCTCCGTGCTCCTCCAGGCGCACCGGATGCGCGTCCGCGGCACCTCCGGCGACGTCTCGGTCCGCTTCTTCGGCGTGTACGTCGGGGGCTTCGCGGTCTGGCTGCTCTACGGCCTCGGCATCGGCGACTTCCCGGTCATCGTGGTCCACGCGGTGGGCCTGGTGAGCGGCACCATCACGCTGGCGGTCGCGCTCAGGCTCCGCCGCCCCGCCGCCGCGGCCGCCGCGGCAGCGCCGCTCCGGCCGACCTCCCCCCGCCGTTGGTGCCGGTCGCGGTACAGCGCGGCCGGATCGGGCGCGAGGAGCGTTACCCGGAGCGCGCCTTCGGAACGGAGCACCTCGACCGCGAGCAAGGTCGGGGTAAGGTGCTGGGCGTAGACGCACACCATCCGAGAACCCCCTCAAGGCGAACTTCCGAGAATCGGATTTATCCGCAGTCGGGTGAATAGCGGTGAAGAGGGGCCGGGGCACGACGCCCTGGCCCCCGTTATGGCCACCCGAGCTGCTGCTACCTCAGCGGCGGGAAGTCCGCGCAGATCGCCGTGGCCGTGATCGGACTGGCTACGCCGTTGTCCTGTATCACCACCTCCCACGACGTGGCATCGATTCTAGGTTCGCTCTGAAATAGGTCGTCTTCCGTGCCTCCCGAACCGCCGCCGCCAAGCAGCACGTCCCCCGGATCACACTCCACGAATGCTTGCCTGATGCCGCCCTGGCCATTTCCGGATACCTGGTCCGTTTTCTGGTAGATCTTGCCGGAGAGGAAGGCGGTGGAGTCCTTGCCGTCCAGGCGGTCGGTGTTGAGGTTGACCACCCTGCCGTCGGAGTTGACCCTCATGGGCGGCTTGCCGGGGGCCACCTGCAGGTCGAGGGCGGTGGCGGACGGGCCGGCGGAGGTGTTGGTGAGCCTGAGCATGGCGTTGTTGGTGGAGCCGGCCAGGCGGGTCATGGCGTTCACGGCGTTGACCTGCCCCAGCCTGAAGGGGTCCCCGGGCGCCGCGGCCAGGGCGACGCTCCCGACACCCAACACCAGCGCCAGCGTCACCACCGCACCCCCGAAGAGGGCCATCCCCTTGGTCACCCACAACGCCTTCCTCGCCGCGCTCTTCAGCATGATCTCCGCGCCTCCTCCGTCTTCCGTTCTTGCATGACTGGGGGCAGGGTAAGGGAAGGAGGGGCCGGGCTCATCGGCAAGGTTACCCATTCAGGTTACGCAGTCTCGCGACTTTCCCCCTCGCAGACTTCCGAGAACCCCTTACGCGCGAAGTTCGTAGAACCCCACTTCCACGCACTCGGGTGAATAAGGCAAGAAGAGAAGGGCCGGAGCTCCATTTTCCGGCCCTTCGCTGGTCGGAAGAGCGCCGCTCACCCCGATGGTGCTATGACGGGCTGCCAGCTGGGAGAGAATTCCGCCGCCTCCGGGGTGTTCGTGTAGTTGGAGCTGTTGGTACCGTCGGCTCTCATCACGAAGAGATCGTTGAGACGAC
The DNA here is from genome assembly GCA_963800975.1 of uncultured Rubrobacteraceae bacterium. Classification (GTDB taxonomy): domain Bacteria; phylum Actinomycetota; class Rubrobacteria; order Rubrobacterales; family Rubrobacteraceae; genus JALYGY01. Next base: position 19,624 of record CAWDDB010000020.1, read on the forward strand.
CCGAGGCGAGGCAAACGAAGGCTATCTTGCGCCCGTTGGGGGACCAAGCAGGCATTATCATTTCGTCGAAGTCGTTGATCCCGGGGGCGAGCAGCCTCTTCTGGCCACTCCCATCGGCGTTGACCACGTAGATGCCATCATCCTCATCGGAACCACAACGGTACGTGAAGACCACCTTGGTGCCATCTGGCGACCAGTCCGGGAATTCCCTGTGGCAACCTGCGGGGGGCGGATCGGTGAGTCTTCTTGGGTCGGTGCCGTCGGGGTTCATTACCCATAGGTCAGTGGTATCGAAACCCTCACGGAGACTGTCGAACACTATCCTCGAGCCGTCCGGAGACCAGGAGGGGGAGCCGTTGAACGAGACGCCCGTGAGCAGTCTCTCGTTGGTGCCGTCCACATTCCTGACGAAGATGTCGCCCCCTCTCGCGAAGGCGATCTTCGAGCCATCGGGCGACCAGGCGGCGGACGCTTCCCAGGGCTCCCGAGTGTTCGTCAGGTTCTTGACCCCAACGCCCGGGTTCATGATAAAGATGTCGTAGTCTCCACTGCCACCATACCTGTTGCTGGTGAAAGCTATCCGCTTGCCGTCGGGCGAGTAGGCGGGGGTCGCGTCTTCGTAGGAGTTGTTGGTGAGCCTCTTTACGGTCTTGCCGTCGGAGGAGATGGTGTAGAGTTCGCTGTCGTTATCGGACGCCGTCAGTTGGGTCCTATCGAAGGCTATCTTGCCGTTGCCCCCGGGGAAGGCCGCCTCTGCTGGCTCGTGCGCCGCCATCAGCCCCAGCACGCAGGCCGCCAGCGCCAGCGCCCCTACGATCGCCACCAACCTCACCTTGTCGTGGGAACCGCTCCTCGTCATCATCCTCTTGGCCTCCTGCCTTAGCCAGCAACGAAGAAACCGACCACCGATACCCCGGTAGCCGGTTGCACCACTGGCTCCGTCCGCCCCTTTAGTGCCCACTTCTTCTTCTGGGGACGGAGTTCTAAGCCTCTACCTGTCTCGGCCTACGCCTCGCGTAAGGGCCGCTCCGTCTTGTAACAAACCCACCATACGCTCGTGGCGGGGACACATATATGGGCCATCTGGCCCAAGTTTCGACTAGCAGGTTTACCTTGGTCGGAGGGGCCCAGGGCATAGGAGGACCGGAGCTAGCCTGATGCCAACTTCCGAGAACGCCTAACAGGCGAATTTCGGAGAACCCTATTCCACATAAGTGGATGAAGGCCCTACCCTTAGCTCCCCACCAATCCGTCCACGTCTAGGCGGGCTAGAGGAGTGTCACCACCGGCTCGCCTCACTTGCAACACCTCCAGCTCGTGCAGAGCCTTGTGAAACAGTCGCGAGAGGTGGGCCTCGTATCTGGCTACCTTCTCAAGGGTCTTCCCGTCCGGCAACAGACGCTCGCGGCTCATCCTCGCCAGGTCTTGCTCTACCCGCTCGGCGGCCGACTTGGTGCTGATGATGTCTAGCCGAGCCCTCTCGGTGGCAGCCTCGACCAACTCTTCCTCATCTTCCTTAGCCGCCGACGCTATGGCTGAGATGCACTCACGCACTAGGGACACGGTCCAGCCGTCCCATTCGGCCATGTACTCGTCCAGGCTGGCCCACTCAGGGATTGCTTCGGGCAGGTGCACCTCTTCTGCTTCTACCTCTTCATCCACCTGCCCCCAAACAAGGTCGAGGATGCTGGCTGCGTCGGGACCGGAAAGGCCCTTGTCGTCTGGCAGCTTGGGGAACCGCTTGATCAGACGCTGGGCTCTTAGGGCGTCTTGGAGCGCCCCTCTCACGTCCTCTGGGTGCGAAGGCCCGAGCAGGTAGCTGCCAAAACGTCGCTTATCGGCCAGGTCGTCTTCCATCTTCTCCTGCGAGAGAGCGATGATCACTGTTTCGAAGCGGGTGACGCGGTTGAGTCTCCAGGAGAGCAGCGCCACCCTTTCAGCCAACACCAACTCCAGATGCCCCTCCGACTGTAGGCTTTCTAAGATACCGTCACGGTGCTCCTCCCAGTCTTCCTCTACCTCCACCCCGGGAACCACTGGGGCGGGGGAGCGGATGCCGTGGCGGGTGGCGTTCCATCTCACCACCTCCTTGCCTTCCTGCGTCGCTGGTCCCCCTTTGGCCAAGTCCGAACTGCCCCTACCACTCGAAGAACTCACGCTGCCCCTCCTCTAACCTGCACCCTCTGCATAGCACCCAGCCCCGCTCGCTCCCAGCACCGTAGCGCTTCCCGGAAGGCAGCCGGGTCGTTATCCCTACCTACGTCGTACATCCGTTCATCCCATACCTCTTGGGAGGAGAGATTCAAAGCGTCCCTCTCTTCGACGGATAGCCCCGCATAAGCTTTGGCCAAGCGCGCGAGGGCATCCTTGCACAACTCGTGCGCCCACTCAGCGTCCCACTTTGCAGCTGAGGTATCCGGCAGTAGGTCACGCGCCAATCCGAGCAAAGCGTCCTCTACCCTTCGGCCTGGAATTGCTTGCCTCGGTCTTTGAGCTCGTCGCGGAACTGCCAGCCCTGTGAGCGCAACCTCGAGGCACTAATCTCGCAGCACGAGCGGAAGAAGGCGCGCCACTCGCTCGACTCCTTGAACAGCTCGAGGAGAGCGGTACGAGCCTTCATACCCCCTCCAGAGCGTCGCTGGCGAACAGATCGCGCACGTCTTCGAGGGTGTCGTCTTGAGGGTTGTCGGCATCCTCTAGCTCCTTGTCTGAGGGGGGAGGGGGGTCCTTTATCCCTTCCTGCACACGCGCACGGTTGCACGCTTTGTATGCATTGTCTAAGTTTTCCGCATTACTATGCGGTCTCCTGCGCTCCCTCAGGGCGTGCACTGTCCGTTGCACGCTCCTGCATGCCCGCACGCACCTCTTCCGGTTTGGGGAGTATCTGCAGGTCCTCTGGCAGATCGTCGCCGAGAACCAGGCGGGAGGGCTTGCGCCTATTCTCTTCGAGGTCCCTCAGATAGCCGCGGTCCTTGGCGTTCCTCACCCTCCGGGAGACGGCCGAGCGGTCCAGCTTCAACTCTCGGGCGAGTTCGGCCACGGTGACAGGCTCGCCGTTCGAGTCTTCTCGCAACCTCTTTACGGCCTCGACGGTCTCTCGGACAGTCTTGGGCACGGTGGCCTCTATGCCCTCGGAGACGAGGTCTGCTACCAGCTCCCGGACGGCTGCGTAGTCTCTCGATGGTGGCGACGATGCGCCCCTCGGCGTCCCTATCGCGGCTGGCCTGGTGCAGAAGGGCGTGGGCCCGGATGAGGTTCAGCAGCAGCCCCGAAGTCGCGCCTGAGCCTAACCGCTACAGGCGGTATGAGCTGCGGCCAGCGTCTTGGCGTAGGGTATCGAGACGCGATGCTCGGCGCTCTCCAGCCAAACCTGGAGGGCGTGCCAGGTCGCGAGGTCAGGAGCGGCTTCGCCCGCTTCCTCCGCCAACGCCGCCATGACCGCCCGGGTCTGCTCCTGGGTGTCGGTGACGGTAAGAGACAGGAGCCGCGTCTCGTTCTCTGGGTGGAGCTTTACGGCGGTCGTGGTCACAATGAGGCCAGTCGGGCCTTCTCGCTCGATCAGGCGAGGCTTCATGCCCTCCGAGGTCTTCTCCACGGTCTCGTAGCGCACGCATCCTTCCGAGAGCAACGAACGCATGAGGTAGGTGGCGAACTCGCCCCTCATGCCGGCGGCCTCGTAGATGACCAAGAAGCGGTGCCTTATGGGTTCCTCGGAGTAGGCGAGGGTGCGGTCGCTCATGGCCGTGAGGGCGTAGTAGGCGCTCTTCGGGAAGAAGGAGAGCACCCGCTCCACCAGGTAACTCTTGCCGCCACTCGAGGGACCTTTCAGGGCGACGCTGACCGGCATCTCAGCAGACGCGACATCACGGCGAGGTACAGCAGTTTGGCTATCCTTTCTTCTCCGGCTACGCCCGAGCGCGCAAGGACTTCAGCGAAGCGCCCTAAGATGTCCGGCTCTTGTGCCAGCTCCCGACACCGCTCCCACGCCTCGTGGGACGCCGCTTTCGCCTCCGCCTTCTCCAGCTCGATCCAGGGCTTGGTATCCTCCAGGGCAAACTCGAACCGTTCCTTGAATCCGTCCGGGTCGGCGAGGTGCAGAGCGCTGGGGTCCTTGTACTCCCCTAACTGCACCAAGTGCAGCCGGTCCCGGATGGCCTGGCAAGCAGTCAGCTTCTCCCGAAGGGTATCCCCGCCTTGGTCAGGCTCGATGATGGCGTAGATCTTCTCTATGCGGTCCAAGTGGGAAGCCCACCCATCTCACCAGTTGCTCGCACCGGGGATGCCAAGGGCCGGTATCTCGTGGTACCAGAGCGTGTGGCAGTCGCTCTCTCCCTCTACGAAGACCACAAAGCCGGCCTTACGCGCTTCCTCTAGGAGCCTCAGTCCGTACGGGAGGGGCTTGTCGCCGCTCCGCCACCTGAACTTCTCGGCACCGTCAAGGGAGACGCGAAAGCGGACTGCCTCCTCCTCGCCTTCCTCATCTGGATAGGGGATACGTACGGCAAGCTTGTCCAAGTAGGTCATGTCCCTCAAGCCCAATCCCCGCAAGAAGTCCTCCGGCAGCGCCTTCTCGCTGGAATACTCTTCGAGCGTGCAACCGTGTTCAGGGCGTGCAAAGCGGTGATGCACGCCCGTTCTGCCTATTGGTATGCGCATTTCGGCCCTGGGCGTGCAAGCGTGCAGGCGTGCTGGAGGGGATAGAAGAGCCCCCTCCCCCTCCAACGAAGAGGTCCTTCATCTCAAGTCCAATCTCGGAGATGATCACCTCAGGCTGGCATCCAGCGAAACAGTGCAAGAGCAGCCTGCCGTTCTCTGCTTTGAGACTGAGGCTGGGGTTGTCGCGGTCGTCGTGGGCGGGGCAGAAGCACGTCGCCTTCTCGCCATTGCGGCTGGCTACATCCAACCTGTCCAGCACGTGCTCGAAGTCTGCTAACATGAGAATGTCTCCTTCGAAGGGGTGGGGCACCCCAGACCGGGCGCCCCATAGCAATGGGTCTATCGTTAAAGCGGAATCTGAACCAGGTCTCCCTCTGGCCCCTGGGAGTCCTTCTCAAGGTCGGTGGCCGCAGACTTGCCCTTCCTTTGAGGCTTGACCTTGACGACCTTGTTCTTCTCGGTGCCCTGGGCGTCCTCGGCCGCCTCGAGCACCACGACACACTCTCCTCCGATGAGGTCCTCTGGGCCCCACCCGAGCTTGGGGTCTATCTCTCCAGCTATGCTGATGCCCACTGGTAGGCCTTGGCCTTGGTAGAGGGGCTCATGCTGGTGAAGCCGACTACCTCGGTATTCTCTCCATCGACCTCGAAGGTCCACATGAGTCGGTCGCCGAACTTGGTCTCTTTCTGCTCGACGTTTACCAGCTTGGCGTCATAAGCGCCGTCCTCGAGGACCTTCTCAACTTCCAATCATCCCGCATGCTCACGATCGTCCAGCGGCGCTCGCGGGCGATCTTGATTGACCTCTCTGCGCCCGCGTCGTAGGCGAACTCTCGCTCGGCGTCGTCGTGGTAGACAAGCAGACTCAGCGACGGCCGCTGGGGATGCTCGGCGAACCGCAGCATCTCGATGTCGCCGTTGGAGTTGCCCGCGGCCAAGATCGGGCGACGTCCGACCCGGCTCCAGATGCGCGTCGGTTTCTCCGGGCCGTCGTCTAGCACCTCGAGCTCCGCCGTGCGGATCACCGTCCCGCCGTGCTCGTCGGCCACGTAGCGCAGCGCCACGCCGCTCCCGATAACGCGCTCTCTCGGGACCCCGTAGATCTCCTGCGTTACCGGGCGCATGAAGTCTCGCCCACCGCCCGAGGCGATATAGATGGCAAACCCGTTGGCTCCGAGGTAGCGGACGAGCTCGACCATCGGCTGGTACACGCACTCGAGGTACGGTCGGTCGAGTGTCGGGTGCGTGGCCGATCGCAGGAACTCGTCCGACGCGGTGTCGAACTCTTCGACCGTCATCCCCTCGAACGCCTTCATGATTCCCCCGAGCAGTTGTCTAATCCGAGCATCATCGCCGCGGTAGTAGTGGGTTACAGCCCCTCCTAGCCATTCGTAGTCCTCCTCATACGCGGCCTTCCACGGCTGACGCTCTCGGAGCGAGGCGTCGCCTGCGGCGGCTCGCTGCAGGCGCCGCAGGGCGAAGTCGAGCTGGATGTACATCGGCTTCTCGCACCAGAGCGTGCCGTCGTTGTCGAAGACAGCGACGCGCTCCTGCGGGGGCACGTAGTCCGGATCATCCCGGCTGGTGACCGTCTCGACGAACCTCACGATCGCCCGGCGAGACGGCCCCTCGCGCCACGATGGAAGGGGGTCGTTCGTGTTCGGCACCGTCAGGCCTTGCTCGTAAGGCCCTCTTGTAGCTTCTCCATCGCCTGATCAACGGTGAAGCTGGCAGCCTTCTGGCGAGGCGGGAACTCCTGGAATGTACCCAGGAAGTCGCCGACGATGCCCTGCGCGGGCACTAGCAGGAAGATGTGGTCCATAAACCAGTCCCAGTACGTGTTCGAGGTCACGTCGGCCCGCTCGAAGGGGTCCGTGCGCAGGTTGAAGAGCTTCGGTGCGCGCAGGGCGGTGAAGGGTTCGAACCAGATCTGTAGCGTGCCGGTCTGGCGTTGCTCCATGAAGACCAGCTTCCAGTTGTCGTACCGCAAGGCGAGCAGGTCACCGTCGTCGGAGAAGTAGAAGAACTCGACGCGCGGGCTCTTGCTCTCCTCGCCGGTGAGGTAGGGCAGGAGGTTGTAGCCGTCGAGGTGCACCCGGAACGTCTTGTCGCCCGCCCGGTGGCCCTCGAGGAGCTCGCCCTTGATGTCGGGATCCCCGGCGGCGGCCAGGAAGGTGGGCAGCCAGTCCAGGTGGCTCACGATCTCGTTGGAGACGACGCCAGAGGGGATCCTGCCGGGCCACCGAACCATAGCCGGCACGCGGAAGGCGCCCTCCCAATTCGAGTTCTTCTCGTTGCGGAATGGGGTCATGGCGCCGTCGGGCCACGAGTTCATGTGCGGCCCGTTGTCGGTGCTGTAGAGGACGATCGTGTTCTCGGCGATGCCAAGCTCGTCGAGCTTATCGAGCAGGATCCCTACCACCTTGTCGTGGTCGATCATCGTGTCGTGGTACTCCGACTGCCAGCGCCCGGCTTGGCCCCGGCTCTCGGGCTTGGGGTGCGTGCGGAAGTGCATGTGGGTGGTGTTGAACCACACGAAAAAAGGTGTATCGGCCTCGTGCTGGCGATCGATGAAGCCGAGCGCCGCTTCGAGGAACTCGTCGTCGACGGTCTCCATGCGCTTCTTGGTGAGCGGCCCGGTGTCCTCGATGCGACCGTCGGCCCAGCTGTGGATGACCCCCCGCGGACCGAATCGCTCCCTGAAGTCGGGGAAGTCTTCGGCCGGCGGGTAGTCTGGTAGCTCCGGCTCCTCTTCGGCGTTCAGGTGGTAGAGGTTGCCGAAGAACTCGTCGAACCCGTGGTTGGTCGGAAGGAACTCGTCCTTGTCGCCGAGGTGGTTCTTGCCGAACTGGCCGGTGGCGTAGCCGAGCGGCTTCAGTAGCTCGGCGATCGTCGGATCCTCGTCGCGCAACCCAAGGTCGGCCCCCGGCAGGCCCACCTTGCTCAGGCCGGTGCGGAAGACGGACTGCCCTGTGATGAAGGCGGCGCGACCGGCCGTGCAACTCTGCTCGCCGTAGCAGTCCGTGAAGCGCATACCCTCCTCGCCGATCCGGTCGATGTTGGGCGTCTTGTAGCCCATCAGGCCGTCGGAGTAAGCGCTGAGGTTCGTGATGCCGATGTCGTCGCCCCAGATGACGAGGATGTTCGGCCGGTCCTGCTGCCCGTCAGCCACGTTACTCTCCCTTCTCGTCGATGTCTTCTCGCGATGCCCGCGCCGCTACTGGCTCGGGGGTGCCGGCACGGACGATGCAGCGGAACCCGATGTGGCACGTAGCCGTATCGACCGGGTGGGGCATCCGCGCCGCCGGTCGGTAGCGCCTGCAGTAGTTGGGCGCGCACAGGAACGAACCGCCCTTGATCACCTTGCGCGGGATGGGGACGTCGGGCATCCGCGGGTCGTAGCTCTGCTCCCGGTCGCCGACGGTAGGGTTGACGCTGCCGCAGCAAGCGCTTTCGGGCTGGTGACGATCCCGGTACCAATCCGTGGTCCATTCCCAGACGTTCCCCGTCACGTCGCGCATCCCGTAGCCGTTCGGTGGGAACGACCCGACGGGCGCTGTTCGCTCGAACCTGTCGGTCCGCAGGTTCTCGATAGGGAAGTCGCCCTGCCAGGTGTTCGCCATCGCCTTGCCTTTCGGCGAGAACTCGTTCCCCCAGGCGTAGGTCGCTCCCTCCAGCCCCCCGCGGGCGGCGAACTCCCACTCGGCCTCGGTGGGAAGCTCTTTCCCCATCCAGCACGCGTAGGCCGCAACGTCTTCGTAGGCGACGTGCACCACCGGATGTCGCTCCCGGCCATGGAGGGTGCTGCCGGGGCCCTCAGGGTGGCGCCAGTTCGCTCCCGGCACGTAGGCCCACCAGTTGTAGTGGTTTCGCAGGTCGACGCGCTGGGGAGGTTGTCGGAACACCACGGAGCTGGGCACGAGCATTTCCGGCCGCGCCCCCGGGTAGTCGGCGGGATCGGGCGGACGCTCGGCCACAGTGACGTGTCCAGTCGTCTTCACGAAGCGCCTGAACTCGGCGTTGGTGACGGCGTGCTCGTCCATCCAGAAGCCGTCTACGGCGACGCGGTGAACGGGGCGCTCCTCAGGGTAGAAGTCGTTGGAGCCCATAAGGAAGGTACCGCCGGGCACCCAGGCCATGTTCTTGTGCGGCGCCCGGCCAGGACGATCTGACCGTCTAGGTTCTCGCGAACGGGTCGGTTCCGCTCTCTGCAGATCGTGAGTTTTCACCGGACCCTGCCCTCCTGCACTTGGACGTACTCGGCGACAGCAGCGCGTGTTCTCAGGCCTTCCGTAGGGACTTCATCCTCGGCTACTGACTTCTGCCCGTCTCGCAAAGCCTCTCTTACCTTCCGGCACCATACGTTTCTCATGTGCATGGCACTGTACTTCCGTCGCGGTGACGCTTTCATCACCCACCCAAATGTATCCCCTAGGGGATATCCTCAACGTCCGACAACCGTTGGATAACCGGGTCGTACGAAATGCTCGTAGCCTCATGACCTCACTTGCGCTCTGCCCATGCACCACGTTTCGGGGTGCTACTCGGAATCGGCTATCAGCCCTATACTTCGGCTGTGATGGAGAAAGTCTACCCTCTGATCGAGCAACACGGGTATCTGATCATCTTCATTGGCGTGACGTTCGGGACCGCGGGCATCCCCTTCCCGAGTGCGGCCATCCTCCTGGCCGCCGGCGTACTGGTTCAGCAGGGCCACCTCGAACTCAGGGACGCCATAGTATTTGGCATCCTTGGGGCCATCATCGGCAACCAGATCGGTTACTGGGTGGGCCAAAAGGGGGGACGGCCGTTCGTCTTGAAGTGGGGGCGACGTTTAAGAATTACCCCGGCGCGCTTGGAGCGAATCGAACGACTCTTCGGCCGCCACGGCGGCAAGGCCGTCTTCGCGGCCCGTTTCTTCTCGGTCTCCCGCGTGCTAGAAGCGCTGGTAGCAGGCATCAGCCGCATGCAGTGGAGCACGTTCTTCATCTACAGTGTGCTCGGCGGAACGGTGTGGGCTACGGCGGTTGTCCTGGTAGGGTATTTCTTCGGTCAAAGTTGGACCTCAGCGCAGCATTGGTCCGCACGCGTTCCCCTCCTGCTAGTTCTCCTTCTCGGGGTGGCGCTGGGCTCCTACTTGGCGTACCGCTGGGCGACCGCCCACAGGAGTAAATAGGCTTCTGCCGGCTCTACTTGGGTGTCCACTATTTCAGAACGATGTGGTAGCTCCGGGAAGTCAGCGTGTGGACGCTAGGACGTTCATCACGGGCTCCGAGAGGCTCCGACGCCACAGCGGACACTAAGCGGATCATCAGATTCCCACGCAACCGCGTATGGGGAGTACGCGCAACTCGACACTCCCAGCAGAACTCACCAGAGGAGCCCTTACTTCTCCGATGAGGAGGAGGCCCCTGGTTCAAGTCTAGCCCACCTCAACAACCCCATCGTTCGCAGGCAAGAGGCACCGTGTGCTTGTGGGCTTGCTGCACTGGGATAATGCTAAACGGTTCGTGATCTTTGAGCATGTGTATGCTTCCCTGGTTGCGCATTCCACTCGACCGCGCAATTGGTTGTCCGTAAGATGGCAGCAGTAGGGCAGCAGTCATAGAGCCTCACGTGCCTACTCCAAGAGCCGCCGGGAGGCCCACAAAACACTCCTTGCGCGAGATCCTTAACGCCATCTTCTACATCGTGCGTAGTGGTTGTGCCTGGCGCTTGCCGCCCCATGAGTTTCCACCTTGGAGGACCATCCATCACACTACTTCAGACCTTGGCGCATCGACGGCACCTGGGAGAGGCTACACACCGCTCTCTGCGCCATCGTTTGCGAGGTTACGCCTCAAGAGAGACCCTCAACCGAGCGCGGGCATAGTGGAAGATAGCGAAGACCGTGGCGTTCCTCGTGTCCCCCGATGCCTCCTGCATCACGGGACAAAACCTGCGCGTGGACGGCGGGTTGACCACGTCTGTGTGACGCGGCGGGCTTCCGAGAACGCGTCTTTTTACTCAGTTCGGTGAACTAGAAATGGTTCGGCCCCTTGGCCCAAAGGCCCTTGCGGAGGTGCGCCAGCAGGCGCTGAAACTGGAAAAGTGCGCCCACAAAGCCAGAAAAAACCGTACCGGCACACGCCACCTGCGGAGCACACGCCCCTGGTGAGACAATAAAGGTCTGATGGGAGAAGCGGAAAGGAGGTAAAGATGAACGGCTTCCCGACGAAAATCCTTCTGGCCACCGATGGTTCCGAGGCTACGGAGCGGGCTACGGAGGCGGCGGCGGATCTCTCGACCAAGAGCGGCTCGGAGCTGCACCTCGTCCATGTCTGGCACGACGTGCCGGGTCCCTACCGCCGCGGTTTCGTGAAGAGGGAGCTCAAGCTCCAGGGGCAGGAGATTCTCGACGAGCAGGTACGCGAGCTAGAGAACGCCGGGGCGACCGTCACGAAGGCCTACCTGAGGGGAGGACGCACCACCGAGGAGGTCGTCAAACTGGGGGATGAGCTCGAAGCCGGCCTGCTGGCGGTGGGGAGCCGTGGGCTCCGAGGCATGAGACGCATTCTGTTGGGCAGCCACTCCGAGGACATCGCCAACCACGCGCACCGCTCGGTCCTGGTAGTGCGGGGCGGGGAGAACGACTGGCCGCCCGCCCAGATAGTCGTCGGCGATGACTTCTCGGAAGACGCGAGGACAGCGGCGGAGCTTGCCGCGAACCTGGGGAAGCTCTTCGGTGCCCGAATGCTGCTGCTGCATGCCGACCCGCAACTACCGCAAGCATCCGGTGAGGCGGTCGAAGCGAAGCTGGAAGACCGGGCGGGTGAGCTGGAAGACATCCTGCAACAGCGACCACAAACCAGGACGGTTGCAGGCGACCCTGCAGAGGTTCTCATAGAGGCGGCGCATGAAGGTGAGGGACCAACCCTCGTGGCGGTCGGGAGCCACGGTCAGGGGCCGGCGGAACGTCCGAGGCTGGGGAGCGTCTCCACCAAGGTGATCAGGGCGGGGTTAGGAGCGGTTCTGATCTGTCCGCGCGTGGGGGTGGAGTAGGAAAAGCAGAGGTTGGCGCAGTAGGCGGCAAGCAAAGAGCGGACACCCCGTGCCGGCAGACGGCCTTGAGAGTCGCGCTCGGTACCCGCTCAAGGGCTAGCGAGCTTCACCGGAGAGGGGATCCGGAAAGGGACTAGCCGATTGGTAAGTGTCGGCTTGGCAATGGAGACGTCTGGCACACATCGGCGTGGCGATAGGCGTAGCGGGCTCGGGGTCCGGGTCTACACGTCGTCTGCCTCGGGGCCTCGCGCGGAAGGTCTTGTGCGATGGAGGATGGGTGCTCCGTTCGGATGACGTTGCCGCGAAAGTCCACGCCGGTCGGCGAAGACATGGCGATCCAGAGTCGAGGTCGGACCTGACCGGCGTTGCTCTTCGCCGTTACTGGGTAAGCTTATGGCTAGGCACACTGATCGGCTGGGGAACAGGAGAAAGGAAGGCCAGATGTTTGCGGCGATACGGTACTACCGCGCGGACCCCGATTCTCTCGAATCGGTGTTCCGACGGGTCAGGGAAGGATTTGTGCCCCTCGTCAGAGAGACACCGGGATTCGTGGCGTACTTCGTCATGCATCCCCGGCCGGGCGAGATGGTTTCGGTTAGCGTCTTTGAGGAGCGGCGGGGCGCGGAAGAGAGCAACGAGAAGGCCGAGGAGTGGGTGAGCCAGAACCTGAGCGAGCTCCTGCCATCCCCGGAGTTCGCCGAAGGGGAAGTCGTCGTGTACGAGGCCAGGTAGCGCTCGGGGACCGAAGTCGCGCTTCATGCCCAGAATACCGGTCAAGAGAGTGTGAGCGTATCGCGGATGCGGTTCACGACGGCCGGTTCATCTGAGCGCTGCCGACAGGTGACACGTACACGCCTGTAGGTTTCGTGCGGACTCCCGCCGCGCTTCACCGGACAACTAGCGTCCGGCAATTCCGCCTAGCCTCTTTGGAGAGGGGTTGTGCAGGATGCTAGAAATGAACTTCGGAGAACAAGCCCTCGAAACTGTCTGAAGAGTGCCGGAGATTGCCGAAACGTGGCCTCGCTAGGCCCCGGAGGGCCCCCGTTCGCCTGTTTTCGCTCCCGAACACCGGCCCAATCCACGCTCGGAGCCCTACCCGAACCCCTTTTCAGACAGTTTCCCTAGGCACATACCAGAATATCCTGTCGCTCCTTCTTCGTTCCCATCTCCATCTAACTCTTCCACGCGGTTTCAGTTCTCACGTTTTGACCGCAATCTGATCGCAACCGGGTGTCTCTCAATGGCCTTCCCTATCTGGAAGTAGACGCATAAAATTCCCCTAGGGGAACGCGGCGGTGGGTGATGAATGGCACCCTGCTCTGCTATAAGCTAGGCGACCATTGCAGAGCGGCGGTGACGACCACAGCGAGGAGTGATGTGATGGCTTCGCTATCGGTACTAAAGTTCAACGACCCCGACGGAGCGGCCCAGGTGCTCGGCGTGCTGCAGGAACTGCAGGATCGGCAGATGATCACGCTGGAAGACGCCGCGGTGGTCAGCTGGCCCCAGGCAGGAAGAACCCCCTACTCCCTCAAAGTCACCAATTGGCCGGGTATAGTGCGCTCGGTGGCGCGTTCTGGGGCTTCTTGTTCGGGCTGATCTTCTTCGTGCCGTTCCTCGGCACGGCGGCAGGCGCGGGTATCGGTGCGATGCTAGGGGATTCCCTGGAAGACCGCGGCATCGACGACGACTTCATCAGGAAGGTGGGCGAGAATGTGACCGAGGGAACCTCGGCGCTGTTCATGCTGACCAGCGGAGCGCCGGACCGTGAGAAGGTCGCCGCCGAAATAAAGCAGTACGACTTCGAGATCATCTGGACCAACTTGCCCGGGGAGCAACTACAGCAGCTGCGCGAGGTCTTCGCCAGCTAGCAGAGACGAAGCTGGCACTGGATGAACGTCATCCCTTCGGATCGCTAGATGATGTGATTTTGCTCGCCACGGTCGCAGAGTGGAGAACGGAAGGAGACGCAAATTGACGGAACGCAAGGACGCCACCGCGACTACGAAGGCGATGAACGACAAGCTGCTCCAGGAGCTTCCCTTCGAGGATCGTCGGGACTTCGAGGATGCCGAGCGCGGATTCATCGCGCCCCTCCCGGATGGCGGTGTCCTCAGAGGCGAGGACGGCAACGACGTCTGGGACACGTCGAGGTTCTCGTTCATCGAAGAGGGCTCCCCTGCGCCAGGCACCGTGAACCCGAGCCTGTGGCGGCAGTCGCAGCTCGTGCTCAAGGGAGGGCTCTTCAAGGTCGCCGACCGGCTCTACCAGGTTCGCAACGCCGACCTCTCCAACCTCACGATCGTCGAGGGCGACACCGGGCTGATCGTCTTCGACCCGCTCATCACGACCGAGGCAGCACGCTGGGCCCTCGAACTGTACTTCGCCCACCGTCCTCGCAAGCCTGTGGTGGCCGTCGTCCATTCGCACAGCCACGTCGACCACTTCGGCGGCGTGAAGGGGGTCGTCTCCGAGGATGACGTCGCCGCCGGGAAGGTAAAGATCGTCGCGCCTGCCGGGTTCCTGGAGGCGGCCGTCGCGGAGAACGTGCTGGCCGGCAACGCGATGAGCCGGCGTGCCACCTACATGTACGGGAACCTGCTTCCGCCCGATCCCAAAGGACAGGTCGGCGCCGGGTTGGGCATGACGACGTCGGTCGGGACGATCACCCTGATCCCGCCTACCGACGAGATCACCGAGACCGGTCAGCGGATGACCATCGACGGGCTGACCTTCGAGTTCCTGCTAGCGCCCGATACCGAGGCGCCAGCCGAGATGCACTGGTTCATCGAGGAGCTTGGCGCGCTAACCGCGGCCGAGAACTGCTGCCACACGCTGCACAACACCTACACCCTGCGCGGCGCGGCTATCCGGGATCCGCAGGCGTGGTCTCGTTACCTGAACGAGACCATCGACCGGTGGGGGCACAAGACCGAGGTGATGTACGGCATGCACCACTGGCCCGTGTGGGGCACCGACCGCGTCCTCGAACTGCTGAGAAAAGGCCGGGACGCTTACCGCTACATCAACGACCAGACCCTCCGGTTGGCCAACCAAGGCCACACGCCGGTCGAGATCGCCGAGATGGTCGAGCTGCCCGATGAACTCGCCCACCACTGGGCGCTGCGCGGCTACTACGGAACGGTCAACCACAACGTCAGAGCGACCTACGTCAAGTACCTGGGCTGGTTCGATGGCAACCCGGCGAACCTCCACACGCTGCCGCCCGAGGAGGTGGCGAAGCGCTACGTGGAGTTCATGGGCGGCGCCGAAGCGACGCTCGAGAAGGCGCGCTCCGCGTACGAACGCGGCGACTACCGCTGGGTCGCCGAGGTCGTCAATCACGTCGTGTTCGCCGACCCTGGCAACGCGGAGGCCCGCGCCCTGCAGGCGGACACCCTCGAGCAGATGGGCTACCAGTCGGAGTCGGGTCCCTGGCGCAACTTCTATCTCACGGGAGCGAAAGAGCTGCGCGACGGGGTCGTCGAGCTCCCGGCGCCGAACGCGGCGAGCCCGGATAGCGTCAGGGCCATGAGCCTCGACCTGTTCTTCAACTATCTCGGGGTTCGGCTCAACGGGCCGCGGGCGAGCGGGACACGGCTTACTCTCAACCTCGAGTTTACCGACACGGGGGAGCGGGCGATTCTGGAACTCGCCAACGGGGCGCTCAATCACCTGCTGGGGCACTCCGCGGAGGGCGTGGACGCGACCGTCACGCTCACGCGCACCGCGCTCGACCGGGTGATCCTGGGCGAAAAGACGCTCGCGGATGAGGTTGGCTCGGGAGAGATCACGGTCGAGCCAGATACGGCGCTGCTCGAGCAACTCGTTTCGCTGTTCGATACGTTCGAGTTCTGGTTCCCGATAGTCGAGCCGTGAGCACGAGTCCCCGGCCGATAGCCACGCTCCCTTCGTAATCTTGGTGGCATGTCGTACAATGGCCTCTTCCCCTTGTTTCGGAGGTGGTGAGAAGCGATATGCAACACACTCGACGTCATCTCGATCTTGCCGGGGCCATTTCCGCCGCGGTCTCTCTTGCGGGGCCGGGGGCGACGCGGACGATCTGCTACCGTTCACCAGCATGAATCGGGAGGACTTCGTCGAAAACCTGGCTGAAGAGTCGACCGGGGTGGCGCGGGGACTGGGCGCGCGTATCGCGCTCCTCGCGCTGGTCGCGCTCGGCCTCCTCCTGGTGTCCGCTGGCACTGCCTACGCCCAGGAAGGCCAGCCACCGCCCGGCCCGGCCACCGAGGTGGACACGGAGGCCGAGCTCAGGACTGCCTGGGCCGACCCGCTCGAGACCTCCATCAAGCTCACCGACGACGTCTTCCTAAGGCAATGCAAGACGGGAGATCCCATCCGCGAGTCGGCGCGCCCCATGCTACTCGACGGCGGCGGGTACGCCATAAGGCAGACCTGCTTCGAGAAGCGCGTCCTCAGGCAGGACGGCACCGGCTACCTCCTGATCAAGGACGCCACACTCACGCGCGGGGGCTCCGACGGCCCCGGCGCCGCGGTGACGACCAGAGGCGAGATCGAGGTGGTGGGCTCCAAGGTCCAGCAGAACCTGGCCGAGGAGCCGGGAGGCGGGATCTTCTCGATGCGCCGGGCGACCATCAGGGACTCCCTCATCACCGGCAACCTCGCCAACGACGACGGCGGGGGCGTCTACGCCAGGCGCGGGGGGGTGCAGGTCTACGACTCGGTCGTTAGCGACAACGTCGTGGACGGTTCGGGCGGCGCCATAGGCTCCACCGGGGACATCTTGCTGGTGCGCTCCAACGCCGACGGCAACACCACCGACGGCGACGGGGGCGCCCTCTACGCCGACGAGGACGGCGACGTCACCGTGGTCGACTCTACCGTGGACGGCAACGACGCCGACGGGCCCGGGGGAGGCATCTGGACGCTGGACGGCGACGTCACGGTCGTGAACTCGACCCTCAACGGCAACCGGGCCGACGACAGGGGCGGGGCGATCGGGGGCGAGGCTGACGTGGTCGTCCTCAACTCGACCGTCTCCCGCAACCTCGCCAGCGCCCACGTGGGCGGGGGGATCTGGTCCCGCGGCAACCTCTACGTGGGCAACTCCACCGTATCCAACAACTACGCCGAGGGCAAGGCCGGCGGTGTCGGCGGGGGCGGTATCGTCCGCCTGGAGCACGCCACGATAACCGACAACTTCGCCGCTGTCGCCTCGAACGTCGGCGCGGGGGAGCGGCTGGAGGCCTTCGCCTCGATCCTGGGACCCACGAATGCCTACCTCGGCGACGACGAGCCGCCGCCGAGGTCCGCCTGCCGTGCCACCGAGACTGTCTCGTTCGGCTACAACCTGGCCACCCACCCGCTCTGCGGCCTCGAAGGCCCCAACGACGTCGTGGATCAGGACGATCCGGGACTGGAACCCCTGGGGGAGAACGGCGGGCCCGGCGAGACCAATCTCCCGGAGGCGGGCAGCTCCGTCCTCGACAAGATACCCCCCGAGGCCTGCCTATCCTCGCCCTTCGACGGTATCTTCGACGCGAGCGACCAGCATCTCGAAGGCTTCGTGGACGACCGCGTCGCCCTGCTCGCCGAGGACCAGCGCGGGGTGGAGCGGCCCCAGGGATCGGCTTGCGACATAGGCGCCGCGGAGCTCGGGCCATGAGCACCGGGGCACAGGCGTCAGGACCTCCAGCGACGGAGAGGAGAACCGCGTGCGACACCTGCTGATCCTCGCTCTGCTCTGTGCCGCCGCCGTCGCGGCGGTGAGATACGCCCCCGACGCGCTGCAGGGAGCCGCGCGCGAGCCGCGCCCCGCGCCCACGGTGGCCAGCGTCGAGAGGAGCATAGCCGGCCTCGAGAGGCAGGTCGCGGTCATGGAGCAGACGGCCGATCGCTACGCCAAGTGGAGGACGTGCGTCTCGCTCGTGCCCGTAAACGAGGCAGGCGACCCCGACAACCGCTTCGGCTACAACTACGACGAGCGGGACGGGACGGGGAAGACCTTCATGCCAGCCCTCGTCGTGGACGCCGAGGACGAGACGCCTGAGTACGCCTTCCTCAGGTTCGCCCGCCGAGACGGCTGCCACAGCCAGCCGACCCAGCCCGGGGGCACGGGCGAGGACGCCTCGCTCGACACCTTCGACACCATCGAAACGGTGCTTGCCTCCTCGTCCGAGAAGCGCGCTTCGCCCGCGCAGGCGGCGCAGGCGGACAGGATACGCGCGCTCGAGCGTAGGTTCAGGCTCCTCGAGGAGAGGGAGGAGGCCCTGGAGAGGATGTCCGAGCGCTTCGACGAGTGGGAGTCGTGCCTCTCGTGGGTGCCCGTCACCGAGTTCGGCGACGCCGACAACCGCTTCGGCTACCTCTTCGGCGAGAAGGGGACGGGGCCTGGGGCGCAAGAGCCCGGCTACAGGCCCGCCATCGCGGTGGACGGCACCGAGTGGGACGACCCCGACTACGAGTTCCTCGCCTTCGTGGGGCGCGACCGCCCGTTCACGGACCGCGAGTGCGAGGGCGAACCCGGGGAAGGCGTCGACTGAGCCGGGCGCGGAGCCGCAGGCCGGCGGCCTCGCCGAGAGAAAGGACCGATCATGCGCCAACTTTCCGTTCTCGTCTTAGCCGGCACCATCGCGCTGATCGTGGCGCTGGGCGCGTTTGGCTTCGAGGCGGGGGCCGCGGAGGCCAGGCCCTCCGCCCAGGACAGGTTGGAGGACCTCAGGCAGGAGGTTGCCTCGATGCGCGAGGACGTCGAGGACCTCCACGAGCCCGTGGAGGAGTTCGACCTCTTCGACCAGTGCATGTTCACCATAGGCGTCACCCAGTACGGCTCGCCCGACGGCTCCTCGGGGTACGCCTACGGCGCGAACGGTAGGGAGAGACGGCAGGCGCTCGCGATGGACGTGCGCGGCTTCGACCCGCCGCAGTACGACCTGATGGCCTTCCCCGGCGAGGAGCCGCCCCAGATCGAGTGCAACGAGGACGCAGGGGGACAGGACACCGAAGAATAGGGGCCGCCGGGCGAGCGAGCTGGAGATGACGCAACGTGGATAGGGGCCAGGGGGGCGGAGCGTCGCGACCCGGCCCCCACGTGGCCACCTGCCTAGTTACTACCTCAGCGGCGGGAAGTCCGCGCAGCGAGCTTCCGCGAAGGCGACGGTGGCAGGGTCGTTGTCTCGAACGAGCACGTTCCATATGCCGTCGCTAACGGGATGGCTGAAGTTCACGGTGTCCTCCCTGATCGCATCGGAGTCGCCGCTCGCGCCACCTCCCCCGCCCAACACCACGTCCCCAGCGTCGCAGTTCGCGCCAACAGCCGTCAGTTGGCCTCCTCCAAGCCCTGCCTTGACATTCCTTACCGTGTAGATCTTGCCGGAGACGAAGGCGGTGGAGTCCTTGCCGTCGAGCGAGTCGACGTTTAGGCCCTCCACCTCGACCGTGGAGTTGACCCGCATCGGGGGCTTGCCCGGCTCCACCCGCAGGTCGAGGGCGGTGGCGTTGGGGCCGGCCGAGTTGTTGTCTATCCTGAGCAGCTCCTGGTTGGTGGACCCTACCAGCCGAGTGAGGGCGTTGATGGCGTTTGCCTGCCCCACCCTCAAGGGGTCGCCCGGCACGGCCGCCAGCGCCGCGGCCCCGACCCCCAGCATCAGCGCGAGCGTCATCACGGTCCCCCAGAAGATAGCCATCCCCTTGGCCAACCACAACGTCTTGCTTGCCGCGCTTCTCAGCATGATCTCTGTGCCTCCTCTACTCTTCGTCTTCGCACGACGGAGCCAGGGTAGCCCACGAGACGTGAAGGATGAATGGTAGAAATCAGCCATTTCTCGAAGCCTCTCCAGCAGTGGCCCGCAGCGGAGAAGACACGCTCCGCCGAGCACGGACAACGGGGCTCGAGGCCTGCGCTAGCTCAAGTCCACGGTCGGCCCCGATGGACCGACCGTCTGACGTTCACCACTTCTCTACCACTACGATCGCTGTTTCACTTCGTGAGCGCGGTAGGATACGATTTTTGACCGGATGGCGCGATCGGGCGACCCCGAGGTTGACCGTATCGTAGGGACAGGAGGAAAGAACGTGTCCGAGGGGGGCCGTTCGACGGCAGGCGGCGCGAACCAAACGGCAGCGAGTACGCTCGGTACCCTGTCCCGCTCGCCCTTCGCTCTCGGCGCGGCCCTGATCGTCGGGGGTGTGGCCGAGGTCGTGGGCACGCGATTTCCGCCCGGCGAGTACGAGCCACCGTCCCGCAGGGGTCACAAACTCTGTCTACACCGGAGCGCCCCGCGCCGCCGGACGTGGAGTGTGGGCGGGCGGGTGCTTGACGGCACCGCCTGGACCGGCGACGTCGGGGTGGTCCCGGCGGGCAGGGCTTTTATGTTCGCCGTCAGGGAGACCTCCGAGGCCCTCAGCGTGCTGCTTGAAGGCAGGTTCGTGTGCCGGGTTGCCGAAGAGGCCGGGGCGGACCCCGCCCGCTTCGAGGTCCTCGAAACCTTGTGCGCGCGCGACTCGCGACTGCAGCGCCTGATGCTCTCGTTTCTGCCCGAGATCGAGACCGGTAGCCTGGGCGGGGAACTTTACGCCCAGGCGCTGACGCAAGCCCTGGCCGTCCACCTCCTGCGCGAGCACTCCTCGCTCGGTGAGAAGGGCAAGCGAGAGGTCGCACGTGAGCCCACCGGCAGGCTCTCCAGGGCCGCGCTCGCGAAGGCCACCGATTTTGTGGGAGACAACCTCTCCGCTGACCTGTCGCTAGAAGAGATAGCCAGCGAGGTCAACCTCTCCCCGCCACTTCTCCAGGCTGTTCAAGGGGGCCACGGGCCTCAGCCCGTACCAGTACGTGATCCGCGAGCGCGTCGGGAGGGCCAGGGGGCTGCTCGCGAACACCGAGCTCTCCATCGGGGAGGTAGCCGTGGCGGTCGGCTTCGCCCACTCCGGGCATCTCGCCCGCCACTTCGTCCGGCTGACGGGCACCACCCCTTCCCGCTTCCGTGGAGAGTCGCGCCGCTAGCCTCCGTCGACCCCGCCAGGATCGCCGCCCTGGGCGGACCCGGAAAACTTGACAAGAACGTGCGCAAAGTTGGCCTGAACGTGGAAGTGGCCGCCGCGCCCTTGCCGCATACTCTGCCGCAGCGTAACCCATAGCGCGCACAAGGGCGGAGGAGGCGGATCGCGAGATGAGCGTTGAGCACTTCGAGGTAAAGATCCCACAGGCTACGCTGGACGACCTGCGGGAGCGCCTGGCGGCTACGCGCTGGACCGACGAGGTCGAAGGCGCGGGCTGGGACTACGGTACGAACCTGGGTTATACGAAAGAACTGTGCGGGTACTGGCAGGATGGCTTCGACTGGCGGGCGCAGGAGGAGCGGATCAACTCCTTCGCCAACTACCGCGCCGAGGTTGACGGGTTCGGAATCCACTTCGTCCACGAGCGCGGCAAGGGGGAGGACCCCACGCCGCTCTTGCTCTTGCACGGCTGGCCGAGCTCGTTCCTGCAAATGCTCGAAATTATCCCGATGCTTACCGACCCGGCGGCCCACGGTGGTGACTCGGCGGACTCGTTCGACGTGGTCGCGGCGTCGCTGCCGGGCTTCGGGTTCTCCGACCGTCCCAGCGAGCCCGGCTGGGGCGCCTACCGCATCGCCGAACTCTTCGTCAAGCTGATGACCGAGGAGCTCGGGTACGACCGCTTCGCCGCGAGGGCGAGCGATCTCGGGGCGGGCGTGACCAAAGAGATCGCGCTCGCCCACCCGGAGCGGGTGATCGGGCTCCACCACTCGGGCACGAGCTTCTTCGTGTACGAGGCGCCGCCGGACATGACGGAGGCCGAGCAGGCGTTCGTCGCGGAGGCTCAGGGCTTCCAGATGGCAGAGGGCGCCTACGCGGCGCTGCAATCGACCAAGCCCGAGACGGTCGCCGTCGGCCTCAACGACTCCCCGGCGGGCCTGGCCTCCTGGATAGTCGAGAAGTTCCGGGCGTGGGGCGACTGCGACAGCGACGTGGAGAGGCGCTTCTCCAAGGACGAGTTGCTCGCGAACCTTATGGTCTACTGGACAACCCAGACGATCAACTCCTCGATGCGCTTCTACTACGAGAGCGCGCACGTGTATTCGCCTAACGCCGGCAAGCTTGTCGAGGTGCCGACCGGCATGGCGATGCTGCCCGCGGACATCGTGCACGGGCCTCGCGAGTGGCAGGAGCGCGAGTACGCCGACCTCAGAAGCTTCACCAAACTACCGCGGGGAGGACACTTCGCCGAGTGGGAAGAGCCGTCGCTTATTGCGGATGACGTACGCGCCTTCTTCCGCGTCCTCAAGGAGTCCGAGGCCGCGCAGCAAACGCTCTGAGACGTCCCTGCTCTGATGGATTACTTGTGTCGACGATCCGCGGGCCACCTTCCAACGTCCTCCCATCTGGGCGAGCCGCGTGTTGACGGCCGACCGGCTTCCCTAGGGCGCCTTCCTTACCGTCCGGCGCTCTGCCGGCGCGAGGGCCTCCGCCGACTTCGCATCCAGCAAGCCCAGGGGCGTCAGGCGTAAAGAGGGCAGGAAGTCGCAGGTCAAGAAGAGGAGGGTGTAGAGGATGTCGTGGTGCCCGTACCCAGCCCTGGCCATCACACGGGACAACTCGCGGTTCCGACGAGTGACCTCCGAGAACGGCAGGTCGGCCATCATGCCGGTGATGGGCAGGTCGAGCTCGAAGACGACAGTATCTCCGAGCGTGACGACGATGCCACCGCCCAACTCCTCGACGCGGCGGGCCGCGAGGGCCATGGACCGCGGGCTGCGACCGAGCGCCAGCAGCTGCGTCGTGGTGTTGTAGGTACTGGCTAGCCCGTCGAGGTTCGCCGCGAACCCGGAGACGAGCGCGCGAGAAACCCAACCGCCGCCCCGATCAATGAGCGCGGCGTGCAGCAGATCCTCCTGACCTTCGGTTGCGGCGAAGCCGTTCTGCGCTGCAATCTTCCTGTCCCTGCGCTCGGTGATAACGGCGGACCGGAGGTGCACCGTCGGCACCTCGCGTCCGTCTCCGGCGATTCTAGATGCGTAGAGCGCGGGATCGGCCAAGTCGAGGTCGGCGGCGAAGCCCGGCCGGCTTGCGTAGGAGCCCCATTCCACGTCCGGCAACGGCACGCGGAGCCTTCCGTCTTTAGCCACCACGCGGCCTTCCGTGATCACGGTCTCGGGACAGAAGGAGGAGAGGTCGGGGAGGAGCAGCAGGTCGGCGCGGCGTCCGATGCCGATGCCGCCGACCTGCCCATCGATCCTGAACAGGGTCGCCGGGTTTATGGTGACCATCTGGAGCGCCTGCAAAGGCGGCACGCCGTTCTCGACGGCGAGGCGGAGCATGCCGTCCACGAGGCCGTTGTCCGCGATGAACTCGGGGGCCGGGCCGTCGGTCGTCATGATTAGGCGCTGCGTGCTCACGCCGTCTTCGGTGACCGCGCGCAGGAGCTCGGGCAGGTCGGGACGCAGGGAGCTGTTGCGGAGCATCGTCCAGACGCCGAGCCGCAGACGGTTCACGACCTCCTGCTTCGTTATCGCCTCGTGGTCGGCGTCTATGCCGGCGGCCGCGACGGGCTGCAGGCGCGACTCCGAGGCGCCGCCGGTGTGACCGTCCACAATCTTGCCGAGGGCCTTCGCCGCCCGGATGCCCGCTATTAGGGTCGGGTCGCCGGCCGAGAGCGCGGGCCAGCGCGTGACCTCCGCGGTCCCGATCACGTCGTCCCGCCCGAGTAGCGGCTCCACCCTCTCGGGCGCGAACATCTCCTCTTCGCCCGGCCCCTTGGACTGGGAGGTCAGGCGCGCCATCCAAAGGTAGAGGAGCGGGAGGTCCCGTAGGTCGTCGGCCATCCGCGCGAACCCTTCCGGGCCCATCTGCATAAAGAAGAAGAGGTTGTCGGCGACCACCGTCGTCGTACCGAGCGGCAGGATCCCTTCGACGAGGCTCACCGGGTTGTAGAGGACCCACGGGTGGAAGTGGGCCTCCACGTACCCGGGGGCCACGATCTTGTCCGACGCGTCTATCACCTCCGTCTCCGGGCCTAGGGCACGCTCGTCCCCGCCGACGTAGGCTATGCGCCCACCCGAGACGGCGACGTTGCCGTCGTGCAACTCGCCGGAGTAGACGTTGGCTATGGTACCCCCGCGCACGAAGAGGTCGGCCGCCCGGTCGCCGCGCGCCGTCTCGATGAGCCCCTGGTGTTCCTCGTAGTCCGGGAGCACGAGACCTACGCGCCCTGGTAACGAACCACGTCTCCGTCGAGGCGATCGGCGCGGCCGTCGCCCACGAGGTACTCGAGATGGGCGACCGTCTCGGCCAGGGCGAAGCGGAGCTGGTGGTCGCTCAGCTCGTCCGGGAAGACCTGGCGGGCGACCTCGAACGCGGTCGCGGGCCCGCCAGCGAGGGTCCCGTGCATGACCGAGAGGCGCTCCTCGTGGTGGAGTACGAGCTCGCCTATGCGCCCGTCGAGGTCGTGGAAGAGCGGGCCGTGGCCCGGGAAGACGAGGTCGGCGTCGAGGCCGCGCAGGCCCTTGATGGAGCCGAGGTAGCGTTCCAGGGGCCGCGGGGCCGTGTAGGTCCAAATGCCGATGTTCGGCGTGATATTGAGCAGGAGGTGGTCACCTGCGAAGAGGAGCCGACGCCGCTCGTCGTGCAGTACGAAGTGGAAGTCCGAATGGCCGGGAGTGTGGATCACCCGCGCCTCGCTCCCCCCGAGCTCTATCCGGTCATCCGGGCGGAGGGGCACCAGGCGCTCCGGCAGGCGTATGCCGAGCCTCGTGGTTTCCGCGGTCGCGCCGGCCGTCTCGGGGTCCATGCCGTGACTCATCATGTAGCGGACGAATTCCTCGCTGCCCCTGGCGGGATCCCAGACGTGCCGGGCGTTCGAGATCTCGTCCTCCAGCATAAACACCGGCGCCCCGCTCAGCCCTTCCAGCCAGCGCGCGAGCCCAATGTGGTCCGGATGGAGGTGCGTAACTATGATCCGGGCCACGTCACGCTCCAGGTCCAGGCCCATCCTCGCCTGCTCCGATTCCCACACCTCGCGGGCCGGCGGGTAGTCGAAGCCCGGATCGATTACCGTCCAGCCGCCCTCGCCCTCGATCAGGTACGAGGCTATGAACTTGAGCGGGAAAGGCACCGGAAGCTTGAGCTGGTGGACGCCGTCCAGGACGGGCGAGGCCTCCCCTATGGGCTGCGTAGCCAGGTCCGCGGGGCTCACGACCTCCTTCATGGGGCGACCCGGAAAAGCGGTCCGACCGGGCCTTCGCCTTCGTAGCTGCGGGGAGGAGTCACACGTTTCCTTTCGGATCTCATCGATTTACCGGTCTCCCGGGCATAGCTCGCTCTCAGAATCGATGCTGGCGAACCCGGCCCCGGGCGTCGAGATGGGCGAAGCCGCCCACGGGCGCTACGCGCCGGCGGTCAGGTAGGTAAGCACGGAGCGTTTGCAGATCTCGCGGTACTCCGAATGGGAGGTCTCCCAGTCCCTGTCCTGCACCCACTGGGTGAAGAGCCCATCCACGAGCGCGCGAACGACGGTCGCGGCCTCCCAGGCGTCCCCTTCGCTGAAGACCCCCTCGTCCTGCCCCAGCCGAACGACCTCGGCGTAGAGGCTGTTGCAGATCTCGTGGAAGGTTGTCGCCACGTCGGCGAACCGGTCGCTCCGGGCCGCGTAACCCAGAAAGTCGAAGAAGACCAGGTAGAACCTGCGGTTCGACTCCGGGCCAACAAAGATCGCGTCGATCATGGCCGACGCCTTGGTTTCGGCGCTGTCCGCCTCCGCTATCGCCTCGCGGATGCGCTGGGCGACGCGGGCCAGCACCCAGCGCATCGTCAATAGGATCAGGTTCTCTTTCGAGTCGAAGTAGTAGGGCAGTATGGCCTTGCTCACCCCGGCCTCGTCCGCCACGTCCTGCAGGGAGAGGCCGTTCAGCCCTTTCTCGCCCATCACCTTGTAGGCGCTCCGGATCAGGTGCGCCTGCTTCGGCGCCAGGGCCTCGCCGTCGCGGTCGGAGGCTTGGATCAAGCTGTCAGATTGCGTCACGCTCCTACACCTCTCACTGGTCGCCCCGTTCGAGAGGGGAGAACGATGCTCCCCCTCGCGCGTAACAAAGAACTAACCCGCTCATTTTACACGAGAAGCACAAACTGTTACAGCTTACCTACTAAACTCCGGCTTGCGCTTCTCCATGAACGCGGCGAGGCCCTCCTTGGCGTCCTCGCTCTCGAACAGCGGCTCCACGAGCGTGCGCTCGGCCTCCAGGCCTTCGTCCAGGGGCCTCTCGATCCCGCCGTACACCGCAAGCTTTATAGAGCCGACGGCCTCGCCCGCGCCACCCGCAAGCTTCTCGGCGTAGTTGCGGGTCTCCGCTTCCAGGTCGTCCGCCGGGAACAGCCGGTCGAGGATGCCCAGCCCGTGGGCCTCGGAGGGCGAGATCGGCACCGGCGAACGTCCCTCCAACAGTAGATTAGCCGCACTAAGGAAGAGAACGTGGAGCGCCTCTTCGGCGCCGAAGGACGCGCCGCTCCGTATCACCTACCGGCAACGTGGGGTCGAGGTTTGTGGTCACCTGGGGCGAGGGCTCGGACGACCTCAAGCAGCCGGCGGGTTCTTCCCAGGCGAGATTCGATCCGGTAAGCTCTGGGACCATCATCTGAAGGAGGAGTTCGTGACGGACGAGAACAGTGGGGCCGGGCTTACACCGGAGGGGAGCGAGTTTCTGCGGGTCGCTAGCTTGCGGGTGGAGGAGGTCGGGGGCGAGAAGGTGCGAGGGTCCATGGATCTCGGCGAGCAACACCATACGCCGTGGGGGGTGGTGCACGGGGGCGTGTATACCACGGCCGTCGAGAGCGCGGCGAGCCTCGGGGCTTCGGCGGCGGTTGAAGAGCGGGGGCAGTTCGCCGTAGGGGTCAACAACAACACCGATTTTCTGCGGCCGATGAGCGAGGGGCGCGTCGAGGTCGCCGCCGAGCCGATCATGCAGGGCAAAGGCCAGCAGCTCTGGCAGGTGATCATCACGCGCGCCGAAGACGGCAAGCCCGTCGCCCGCGGTCAGGTGCGACTGCAGAACGTACCGCTGCCTTCCTGAGGTCCTCCGACGTCGGTACGGGCGTGGGCTAGAAGGGCGCACCGCCGCGGAGGTTCGCCACCGACTCCTCCATGCCCTTGCGCAGCTGCATGAGCTTCACAGCGTACCGTTCGAGGGCCACGTCCTCGTCGGTCTCGGGCCGCCACTTCGCGACCTCGACCGGGTTCCCCTGCTCGTTCACCGCGACGAAGACCATCACGCAGTGCGTCGTAGTGGTGCGGAGCCGGTCCTTCGGATCGCTCGCGCCCACGTCGACGACCACGTGCATGCTCGTGCGCCCGGTGTAGACGAGCTTGGCGTGCGCCTCCACGATGTAGCCGATGAGCACCGGCTTGTAGAAGCGGATGCCGCCCACGTACACGGTGACGCAATACTGGCCGCTCCACCCGACGGCGCAGGCGTAACCGGCCTGGTCGATCCACTTCATCACGGCCCCGCCGTGCACCTTGCCGCCGAAGTTGATGTCGGTCGGCTCCGCCAGGAACCGCATCGTGACTTCCCGTTCCCTCTCCGCCATGCCGACGCCTTTCCGCCTCGCCCGTCTGGGAAGGCTTTGCGCTAGTTCGCGGCCGACCGTTCCGTCGCCCGTCTTCTCAGGAGGGGCGCGGCGAGGTACGCGTCGCCGTGGTTCTTCCTCAAGGAGTCGAGCGTATTGAGGATACGATCCGTCCCTATCTCGTCCGCCCACTCGAACGGGCCCTTCGGGTAGTTGGCCCCCAGCTTCATGGCCCGGTCTATGTCCTCGGCGGTCGCCACGCCCTCCGAGAGGGTCAGGAACGCCTCGTTTACGATGCAGGAGATCACGCGCAGCGCCACGCCCTCCGATGGTTCCGCCTGACCACTGTCCTCCGCGCCCTGCTCCCCATCGTAGTCGTAGAACCCCCGGCCGCTCTTCCTGCCCAAAGTTCCGGCGTCGACCATCGCCCGTTGCAGGTATGAGGGGCGGAAGCGCGGCTGGTAGTAGTACCGCTCGAAGAGCGACTCGGAGACCGACAGGTTGATGTCGTGGCCTATGAGGTCGGCAAGCTCGAGCGGCCCCATCCTGAACCCCGCCTCCCGGATCGCCGCGTCCACCTGCCCTGGATCTCCTCCGGACTCCACGACTCGCAGGGCCTCGAGGTAGAACGGCCGGGCCACGCGGTTCACGATAAACCCTGGCGTATCGGAGACCCTGACCGGCGTCTTGCCCAACCGCTCGGAGACCTCTTCCGCCCGGCTCAGGGCGGAAGGTTCCGTGGATGTCCCGGCGACGACCTCGACCAGGCGCATGGCCGGCACCGGATTGAAGAAGTGCATTCCCACCACGCGCCCGGGGCTCTCGGTCGCCGCCGCTATGCCGGCCACCGAGAGCGAGGAAGTGTTGGTGGCGAGCACCGTCCCGTCCCCGACCACGCCCTCGAGGTCCCCGAAGACCTTCCTTTTCACGCCCATGTCCTCGACCACGGCCTCCACGACCAGCGAGGCCCCGGCGAGATCCCCGACGGAGGTGGTCGTCGAGACGCGGCCGAGCACGTCCCTGCCCTCGTCCTCCGAGAGGCGCCCCTTCTTCACGCGGCGCTCCAGGTCCCGCTCGATGGTTTGCCTGCCGCGCTGCAGCGCCCCCTCCTCGACATCCAGCATGGCGACCGGCATCCCAGCGAGCGCCGCGCTCTCCGCGATGCCGGCCCCCATCGTGCCGGCTCCCACAACAGCGATGTCTACCATGTTGTCCTCCCAGCGGCCACTCCCGTGTCCCCAACCGC
Source organism: uncultured Rubrobacteraceae bacterium (assembly GCA_963800975.1). Taxonomy (GTDB): domain Bacteria; phylum Actinomycetota; class Rubrobacteria; order Rubrobacterales; family Rubrobacteraceae; genus JALYGY01. Next base: position 48,127 of record CAWDDB010000020.1, read on the forward strand.
GCGTTTGATTGTACGGACGGTCAAAAGTATAGATAATGACGGCGGCCAAGGGAACACGGGACTCTGACGGGAGCGTGCGGCGTGGACGGGAGAGGCTTCGAGCAGGTCGAGTTGGACACGGAAGGCGGCGTGGCGACGGTGAGGCTGAACCGCCCGGATCGCTACAACGCCCTGGGAGCCCGCCTCGTCGAGGAGCTCGGCGAGGCGCTCGACGTGGTCGAGGGGGACGAGGACGCGAGGGTAATGATCCTGACGGGGGCAGGGGACAAGGCCTTCTGTTCGGGGGTTGACCTTAAAGAGCGCGCCGCGATGGACGCGGACGAGAGGTGGGCGCACAACCGGGCGCTAAACGCCTTCGCCGAACAGCTCGCCAGGCTCCAGGTGCCCACGGTAGCCGCCCTGAACGGCCTCGCGTTCGGCGGGGGGCTCGAGATCACGCTCGCCTGCGACTTCCGGATCGCCGCGGAGGGGGCCACGTTCTCGCTGCCCGAAGTCGGCATCGGGATAGTGCCGGGCGCGGGCGGCACGCAACGACTACCGCGCCTGGTCGGTCCGACAAGGGCCAAGGAGATGATCCTCACGGGCAGAAGGGTCGACGCAGCCACCGCGCTGAAGATGGGCCTCGTGAGCAAGGTGGTGCCGCCGATCGAACTCATGCAGGAGGCCAGGGCGCTTGGGGAGGAAATCTCCGCCAACAGCCCCTTCGCGCTCGCCCACGCGAAGGCGGCGGTGGACCTGGCTTTGGAGACGACGATCGAGCAAGGACTGCGCTACGAGACGGCGGCCATCCGCGCGACCCTGGCCTCCACGGACTACGAGGTCGGCCTCGCCGCCTTCGCGCAGAAGCAAACACCCGAGTTCCCGCCTTTGACCGCTCGCCGTGTCACCTAAATCCTGCGTGCCCTCGAACAGCTTTTCGCAGCCGGCGGCCGGGAGGTCCCTGCGCTGGAGCTCGGGGTCTGGTCCTTCTTGCTGGTCCTGACGTATAGAAGGTCGCGGGTTCGAGTCCTGCCGAGCGCGCCCCACGGTACTACGTTTTGGCTGCAGAACGCGGGACCCCGCCGGGGACCGCGCAACGCAAGGGTGCGGCCAGACCAGCCGCCTTTCTCCTGGGCTCGTTATCTTGGGTATCCTTCGGGGTATCTGGCCCAGTCCTTGCCAGGCGAGGAGGTAGCGAAGCTGATGGACGACGAGCATCGCAAGAACGTCACCGTGGCTGAGGCGGCGGAGTATCTCGGCCTCAGTCGTACGACGGTCCAGGATATGGTCGAACGCGGGCAGCTCAAGGCCGACAGGTTCGCCGGCGCGGTCCACATCCCTCGCGAGGAGGTAGAGCGCATCGAGCGCGAGACGACCCCGTGAACTCTGTCCCTGCCGACCGGGCGCTGGCGTAGCGGCCGGCCGGTGTACGCGAACGCCGCCACGCGGACTGACGGAGACGTAATGCCGCCGCTCCTCTCGCGACAGGGTTGGACGTTCGGGCTCATGTACGCTTAGATGGACGAACGAAACGGGCGGCCGAGTACTCCGTCCGGGGTTCGCTGCGCGGGATGCGAGAGAGCGGGAGGTGTGGGTGTGGAAGGGCTGAACAAAGCCGACGGGGTCGTGCGTGCCTACCACGCCGCGCTCGAACCGTTCTGGCATCCGGTAGCGCCGGCCGATTCCCTCGTCGGTGGTCCCGTCGCCGTAACGCTCCTGGGTCGCGGGCTCGCGCTGGCGCGCCTGGACGGCGAGGCCGTGGCCTTCGACGACGTCTGCCGCCACCTCGGGGCCGCGCTCTCCATCGGGGGGGTGGTCGGGGACGGTTGCTTCCTGCGCTGCCGCTACCACGGCTGGTCCTACGACAAGACCGGCCGCTGCGTCGACATCCCGTCGCGCCGGGGCACGGCGATCCCGCAGGAGGCCAGGGTCCGCTCCTATCCGACGCGCGAGGCCTACGGCCTGGTCTGGGTGTGCCTCGACTCAGAGCCACGCCACGAGCCTCACGCCTTGCCCGAGTTCGAGGATGGGACCTTCCACAAGGGTCCCCTGCGCACGTACGGGCCGTGGCGGGCCTCGGCGCCCAGGATCGTGATGGCGGCGCTGGACGACACGCATTTCCCCTGGGTACATCCCGGCATCCTCGGCGATCCAGAACACCCAGAACCGCCGGATCACGAGGCTTACCGCGAGGGCAACTACCTGGTCTCCACCTACGACATGATGCAGCCGGCCAACGACACGGTGAGCAGCGCCGGTGGCGACGCCCTCGAGAAGGTGACGTACACGAACTACGTGACGCCGACAGGCATCCGGCTGGTCAAGGAGAGCTCGGCGGGGACCTACGTCGTCTGGCAGGTGGCTTGCCCGGTCGGCCCCGACAGGTCCGTGATCTTCTCCCGCCAGCTCCGCGATTTCGACACCGATCCCGCGCGTGACCCGGACTACGAGGAACTGCAGGACAAGATACTCTCCCAGGACAAGCCCATAGTGGAGAGCCAGCGTCCCTGGCTGCTACCGCCCCTCAGCTCGCGCATGATGCTCTACGTCAGGCCCGCGGACCTGCCCCTGGTCGCCTTCCAGAAGTGGTTGGAAGAGCTGGGCGTTCCCCAGGAGGTGTGAACCTACCTTCTTTGGGGTGGACGTCGGCTGTCCGCCGCTTTGCGAGTCCCCGCGCACCTTCGCCTTGCTACCGCGCGGCCCACGTCTAGTCGAAGCGGTCGGTGTCCTGGAGTTACTCGAACAGGAACCACGTCCGCCGCTCGGTTTTCGTCGATGAGGTCCTCGAGCAGGCTCTCCGTCGCGTAGTTCCCGTTCTCCTCGCACACCTTGTGCGGCTCGCGGAAGGCGAACGCCGTGGGCAGCCCCAGCAACCCGCCGTAGAAGCGCTCCGCCTCCCCGAGATCGCCGACGGCGAACAAGACGTTGTCGATGCCCAGCACGCCGATCATGGTGCCCACCTTTCCAACCCGAACAACCCCACAGCGTCATCCAGCGCGCCGGCCAGGCAAAGCAGTTTGGCAGTATCCGCTTCGAGGTCCATGTCGCAACTATGATGTGGCACATAAAGTTGTGTCGAGCGCCGTGGGTGCACCCCGTCCAGGGCTAGTGACGCTACACTCAGGGCTCTTTGGCTCACTGCAACCGGGCAAATCTCTCCGTAAGGAGTACCAAGGTGCGCAGCGCTACTATTGCGAGGTTCGCGAGGATCGACGCAAGCCCCGTTGCGCCTCGCGAACCCTCGGTTCCGGACGGGTCCTTTCGGTCATCTACGGTCTCGCCACGCGTCCCGGAACAGAAGGCGGGGCTCTCTACCGGAGGTCCCGTAGGATCTCCATCGCCGCTCGCTCGCCGCTCTCCACCGCGCCGTTGAGGTAGCCCTGGGACTCTGGGCTAGTGTGCTCGCCGGCGAAGTGGCAGTTCCCCTCCCTCTCTCCCTCGACGCCCGAGAAGCCCGTGTACTGACCCACCTCGTAGCCGGAGTAGGAGCCCCTGCTCCAGGGGTTGCCGGGCCAGAACGCCACCCTCGCCTTGCCGCCAAAGTCCTCGGCGAGGCCCGGCATCACGGGTTCGATCTGCGAGAGGAAGCGGCGCGCCAGGCTCCCGGCCGTGCCGGACCCGAAGCTCTCGCCGTAGCCGCCGCCCGTGTAGTCAACGAGTATGCCCTCCGCCCCCGGCTGGCCCGCGCTGGCCTCCCAGGTGAGCTGGTAGCCGGTGTCCGAGTATGTCTCGCCGCTCAGGCCTCGCTCACGCCACGTGCGTCCGCCGAACTGTGCCAAGAGCTTGGAGTTGGTTCCCATCCCTAGCTCCCCTATGGCCCTCTCCTTGAGAGGGCCGAAGCCGGCCCGCGAGTAATCCACAGACGTGCGCATCACGCTGAACGGCAGCGCCAGGACTACCCGCCGCGCTCCCAATTCCTTCGCGCCCGAGTCCTCCTGAAACGTCAACTCGTAAGAGCCGTCCGCCCTCCTCCTTAAGGAGACGAGCTCGGAGCCGAACCTCACGGCGTCTCCGAGCCCTTCTGTCAGGGCGTCGACCAGCAGGCCGTTGCCGCCCGTTATCGTGTAGCGCTCGTCCGAGGAGCCGTACAGCCGGGGCGCGTTGGGCGGCGAGTAGCCGAGGAAGTAGACCAGATTCAGGGCGCTCTGCTCGGCGACCGGAATGCCGTACTCGGTGGTATAGGCCACGGACAGCAGCCCGCCGAGCTTCGAGCTCGCTCCCCCCGGGACGTTCTCCTCGATCCACTCGGCCACGGAGGTGTGGTCAAGCTCGTAGCCCCTCTCAGTATGTTTGTCTTGCCTTGTGGGGTAGCCGGCTACCCTGGCGTCGGCCCTCGCGGCGGGCAGCACGTCCCGCAGGTCTTCTAGGGCCTCCTCCTGGCCGTAGGTCCCCCCGTCGAAGTGGTACAGGGCCTCGAGGCCCCCCGCCTCGGCCCGCCGGAGGTCCGTGAGGCCCAGACCGAGCTCCCCGGCAAGGCGCCGGATCGCCGCGTGGTTCGAGTCGATGAACTCACCCCCGAGCTCGGCGTACTGGCCCCCGCCGAAGAAGCCGCGCAGCGTCAGGCACCGCCCTCCGGCCCGGTCGGACGCCTCGTGGATCTCGGAGCGCACGCCGGCTTGAGCCAGGCGGCGCGCGCAGGCGAGGCCCGCGAGGCCGGCACCAACGATCACGACCCGCTCCGTGGTCCTCTCCTCCGGCGGCCTCGAGCAGCGGACCGGTCCGCCCATAAGCGCCAGCCCGGCCCCCAGGACGCCGACGCCTCGGAGGAACTCTCGGCGCGAGATCGCCAGCGAGCCGCCAGGCCCCCGTCCCTCGCCTGCCAGCGCCGATGCTCGAGCGCGGGAGGTCCGGGCGTCTCCCGCCCGGGCGAGCGTGGCCCTCAGCGCCCGGACTAGCGGCGTGCGTGCCACGGTGGGCCTCCCCTAGGACACGCGATCCTCGCGCTCAAGAGCTCCTTACCTCGGTGAAGGGCTTTTGGTACTCGCGGGTCGCCTCGACGACCATGGGAATGGCCGCCCGGTTAGGCGATCCGTAGAGGGCGAGGTCCGCGTCTTGTCCCGCCCGTCAGCAACAGGACAACCCAAGACGCCCGCTCCGCGGTTACCTCAGGTCGTCGACGGGGTCTTCCTCAGTCTCCTCCCGCGCTTCGCGGTCGAACGCGCGTTCCCTCTCGCGCTCGCGCTTATCGTCCCGGTCGCGCTCCAGCACGTGGTCCCGCTCGTCGGGCCATTCGCGACCGTAGTTGTTGTCTTTGGCGCGGTCGCGGGCGCGTTTCTCGGCCTCCCAGGCGTCGTGGTCCTGGACGCGGTCATGTTTCCTATCCGTATCGCGCTCCAGCTGGCGACTATGCTCCCTGTCGCGCTCCTCGTCGGTACTGCGCCCCATGCCGAGCCCCTTCCTGGCCTCCGTGTGTGCCGTTCCGTCATTACTCCATCGTCCGCACGGCCTAACCATAACACCGGCGCTGGCTACGCAACGCCGCGGGGGCCCACCCCAGGACCGCAGAACCGTTCTGCTATATTGGCCCCTCCGAGAGAGGATTTGGAGGAGGAAGATCCGCGTGCAGACCAACCCCTTCGCCGCCGAGGCTGCCGAGTACGCTCACCTGCGTCCCACCTATCCGGACGACCTGTTCGACTTCCTGTCGACGGTCGCGCCTTCGCGCGAGGTCGCCTGGGACTGCGCGACCGGTAACGGTCAGGCGGCGACGCACCTGGCGCGCCACTTCGAACGGGTCGTGGCCACGGACGAGAGCGCGGAGATGATCGCCCAGGCCGCGCCCGACCCCAGGATCTCCTACGGGGTGGCCGAGGCCGAGGGTTCTGGCATCGAGGGCGGCTCCGTCGATCTGGTCACGGTGGCATCCGCGATCCACTGGTTCGACCTGGACCGGTTCTACGCCGAGGTCCGCCGGGTCGCCAGGCTAGACGGGGTACTCGCGGCCTGGACGTACTACACCCCGGTGTTCGGGAACGCGATCGACGACATCATCGGGCGCCTGGTGCACGACGTCCTGGGTCCCTACTGGGACGAACGGCTGCACTACGTGGTGGACGAGTTCCACGACCTGCCCTTTCCGTTCGAGGCCATCGAAGCCCCCGCCTTCCGCACGGACATGCTCTGGAACATGCGGGACCTGCTCGGCTACTTCGAGACGTGGTCGTCCTCGGTCAAGTACCGCGCGGCCAACGGCTCCTCCCCCACCGCGCTGATCGAGGCCGACCTGAGGCGGGAGTGGGGCGACCCCGACCAGAAACGAGACCTGCACTTCCCGCTCTACATGCGCCTCGGACGGGCGTAGACACCCTCGAGGAGTCTACCGTCGACGTGACCGATACCTGGCCCGTCACATGGCGCTTTCGAGATCCGCTCCAGGCGAGAGAGCCTAGGGAACGACGGTCAGGTCGTCGCAGTTCTGGATCCCCACTCCCTCTCTGGGCGCTGGGAACATGTCCACGGCGTCGGCCCGGACGGTCTCGCCGTTCTCCGCGTTGCAGTAGATGACGTCGGGTTCCCCGTCGACCGCCTGCACGACGATGCTCAGATCGCTCGCGTTCTGGGGCGAGTAGAAAGTGTCCTCCCCGGTACCGCCGTTGAGCTCGTCCACGCTGGTCTGCTGGCTCCCGGCCGGCTCGGGGACGAGCACGTCGGCGCCGGGACCGCCGCGCAGGAGGTCGTCCCCGAAGCCCCCGAACATGCGGTCGTCGCCCTCCTCGCCGTAGAGAGTGTCGTTCGCGTTGTCGCCCTGCAGGGTGTCCCTGGCGTCGCCGCCCCAGAGCGTGTCCGCGTCGTCATCGGGGCACGGCTCTTCGTCGCAGGTGCCGTAGAAGCCGAAGATGACGTCCCTCCCGGGTCCGCCTCTGAGCCTGTCCGCGCTCTGCCCGCCCGCGAGATCGTCGTTTCCTTCTCCCCCGACGAGCAGGTCGAGGCCGGGCCCGAACGTGAAGTCGCCGCGTATGAAGTCGTCGCCCTCTTCGCCGTACAGCTTGTCGTCGTCCTGCTGACCATTCAGTGAATCATCGGCCTGCCCGCCGAAGGCTGTATCGTCGCCCTGCCCGGCGGATATCCGGTCCACGTTTGCGGTGCCGAGGAGCCTGTCGTCCCCGCGCGTGCCGGCGCACTTGCCGTTGCTTGCGTTGGGGCAATTTATGGTGGCCGCAAGGGCAACCCCGCAGGTAAGCAGCACGCCCACGATCACATAAACCATTAACAAGAGCGTCCTGTTCATCGCGCTACCCCATCGTACTCGAGAAGAACGGTTCCCTCTATCACCCAAACAGCACCCGTATCATATACCCCTGTAATAAGAGTCGCCTCTCCCGGAGAGACGTCACAGGCGGGCCGTCGGGCAGGTAGCTTCGGTTGTCGTCGGGCTAACTCGGCGGTCACCTTTGGATCCGGTACAGCTTCACGTTCCTGGGAGATCCTCGTCCACGACCGCCGGGCTCTTGGCCAGCTCTGACGCCGGACCGGGAACCCCCGAAACGTCGCCGATGCGGGAGGACTCGGATCCCGCAGGATCCCCCTGCTAGCGCCCCGACCACACCGCCGCGGCGACCAGCCCCGCCCCGATGAGGAGCGCCCCCAGAGACCACCAGACGTCGGCGGTGATCGTCCAGGCGACCACGCAGAGGAGGCCCGCCAGGAGCAACATCCATACCAGGCGTCCCGTCGGCCTGGTCCCCAAGAGATCCACCGCTTCCCTCGCTTGCCTGTGGGATCAGACCTACCCACCGCGAGTAAAGCCCCGGTAACACGAACCTAACAATCCGGTAACAACCGGAGGGCGGCGCTCGTACAGCAAAGGCTCGGGCGAACTTCGGAGAACCGGCGGTAGGGACGTGCGCATCCCCCGGATGGGTTAGATCCACCCGTGCAAAACTACCCTTCCCGGACACCAAAGACCTCACACGCCGCGGGCGCAAACCCGTTGCCCGCCGGGCAAGAGAAAGGGCCGGGTATAGTTCCCCAGCCTGTTTGCAGATCAACCCGCGACTTGCGGAACGACGGGACTCGTTCCGGATGGGTCCGCATCCACGCCCGGGACCCTGTATTACCAACCGGGGAGCCGTGAGGTCGAGCCCTGGGGACGCGGTTCCTCCTGGAAATCTTGCAAAAAATCTTGAGATCTAGCCCATTTGGGGGATGCGCGGCTCCCCCCTTGCTTCGTAGGATGGTCACCAGGCTCGTCGCGACGAAAGGATTTCAGGCATGTCTCGGGTGATGATCGATTGTCCCACAACCGGCAACCCGGTCCCCACGGGCATGAGCCTCTCCAACAAGGCGATGGAGGCGCTCCCGATGTCCGGCAACATCCTCCGCAACTGCCCGGAATGCGGGCGGCGCCACGCGTGGGGCAGAAAGGACGCGTACCAGGAAGAAGGTTAGCCCCGAGGCGAGCGAGCCGCCGTTACCCCCGCCGCCGAGCGAGTAGAATATCCTCCATCGTTGCCGAGACCACACGAGGGACGCTTACGCCTTGCGCGGGAGGTCGGTTCGGGATCCCCATGCTTGCCACGACGCGCGGCCCGTCGTCGAAGCGAGGAAGGGGCTAGGATGGTGCTCGTCCGGCGTCTCCTCGGCATCGAGCGGGCGGGCGCGGGAGACTGGCGCGCGCTCGAGCCGCCCGACTTCCCTTTCTTCGACCACGAGTTCCTGGGGGCGCTGGAGCGCTCCGGCAGCGTCGGCGGCGCGAACGGGTGGACGCCGGTATACCTGGTGTGCGAGGAAGGGGGTAGCGTCCTCGGCGCGATGCCCCTGTACCTGAAGACGGACAGCTACGGCGAGTACGTCTTCGACTGGGAGTGGGCGCACGCCTACAGGCAACACGGGCTCCCCTACTACCCCAAGCTCGTCGCCGCTGTGCCGTTCACCCCGGCCACGGGACCCAAGCTCCTGTTGCGACCGGACGTCGCGAACGGCACGGATCGCGCGCCCGTGGTCCGCGCGCTGCTGGACGAGGCGAGGGAGCTGGGCGACGAGTACGGCGTGAGCTCGTCGCACGCGCTCTTCCTCCCCGAACGGGAGCTCGCGGACTTCACGGCCCAGGGGTTCGCGGTCAGGCACTCCTTGCAGTTCCACTGGCGCAACCGCGGCTACGGCGCGTTCTCGGACTACCTCGAGACCCTCGAAGGCAAGAAACGCCGCCAGGTAGCGCGCGAGCGCCGCCAGCTGGCGCAGGAGGGGCTGGAGATCGAACGCATCACGGGCGAAGACCTGGGCGCCGAGCACGCCGAGATCATGTACCGGTTCTACCTTGGCACCTACGACCGGAAGTGGGGCTTCCCCTACCTGACCGACGCCTTTTTCTCCGAGGTCTTCGAGACGATGAGGGACCGCGTCCTGCTCGCCCTAGCGCGCGACGGGCTCACGCGGCGCCCCGTCGCGGGCTCGCTCTTCTTCTACAAGGGCGGCTCCCTGTACGGGCGCTACTGGGGCGCCTCCGAGCAGCGGCGAAACCTCCACTTCGAGCTCTGCTACTACCAGGGCATAGAGTTCGCCATAGAGCGCGGCCTCTCCCTCTTCGAGGCCGGCGCCCAGGGCGAGCACAAGCTGGCGCGCGGCTTCCTCCCGACCCTGACCTACAGCGCGCACGAGATCCGGCACCCCGCCTTCAAACGCGCCATAGAACGCTTCATAGCCGAGGAGCGCGAGCTCCTGGCCGACACCCTGGCCGAATACGCCAACCACGATCCGTATAGACGCTGAGAAGTCGGCAGAGCCGACTTCTCAGCGGCACGCCTGCTGCGTAGGCTTGTCAGCTTGTCGGCTCTGAGCCAGGAGAAGCCCATTGCTGAAAGCGAGGCCGGCGAAGCCTGCCGATGGCGTAGGGCGCGTCCTGGGACGGCCCTACTGCTTGATCTTGCCCCTTCCGGAGAGCCAGTTCTGGACGGAGTCGATGTCGGATTCGGTTGGCCAGATGCCGGCGTCCGAGTTGCCCATGACGCCAGAGTAGGGGGTGCCGGGTGGGCCGTGGGTAGCCCAGAAGGCGTCGTGTGCCAGCTCGTGTAGCAATCCTTTCCAGCGGCCCCGCGGATCCGTGGGCGAGGCCACGAGGCCTATCTCCAGGGAGACCAGGGCCTGGCCGTCTGGTCCCTCGCCGTGCTGGGCGCAGCCAACCGCGCCGGCGACGCCGGCGCACTGCACGTCCGGGATGTACCGGATCACGCACCGCGCGTTCTGGCGCTTCCTGGTCTCGAACATCCAGACGCCGGCCCTCGCCCAACCCTGGGAATGCTGCAGCACCCACGCGACCCAACGCCGCACGAGATCCCGCTCCGGCTGCTCGTCGGGTACGTACCAGCCGTACCGCCAGTGGGTCGTCACGCTCTCCCCGTCCGAGGTTGTCCTCTCCATCGGCTCCGTCCTGCGGAGCCGCTCCGTAGGCCCCTGGCGGGTGAAGGCCAGGGGAAAATTCGGGTCGCGGGGCGCCCTGGTGGCCGCCCCGCCGTCATCTTCGTACAGCTCCCTGGTGTGCATGATCCTCCCGCGCTCTCGCCTCCCGCGAATGTAAGCGTCCCGGCGATGAAATGACGATGAATCGTCAGAACTCGGAGTTTGGAATTTTGGGGTTCGAGCAGGGGCCGTCGCTTGGACGGAGGGGCTTTCTAGGGAGAAGGAGGGCTCGCGGCGGCGACTCCCGATGCCCTTCGTGCCAGCTCGGCGGCGTGCAGTTGCAAGGACTTCGCCAGCTCGGGCGGGCTGTTTATGGCGAAGGGGCAGAATAGGCCTGCCAGGAAGCGCGCCATGCCGTCCAGGTCGTCTGCGGCGCAGCGCATCAGCACGCCGTCTTCTGTCTCTTCGAGGGAGGCCAGCATCGGTGGTACCTGCTCCCTGGCGTCCTCCAGGCTCGCATCTAGCAGGACCTCTACCTGCCACGGCCCGTGCGCGTTGGCCACGGCCCGCAGCACCCCATCTGGGGCTCCCAGCTCGGCGGGGGGCTCGAAGACTTCTTGCGTTACCTCAGCCTCTAGCACCCGGTCGACCCTGAACAGGCGCGTGTCCTTTCTCAGGTGGCAGTGGCCGAAGAGGTGCCACCTGCCCTCCCTCTGCAGCACGGCGTAAGGGTCCACCACCCGCCGGGTTTCCTGGCCGCGCCCGGACCGGTAGCGCAGCCTGACCCTCATCCCCTCGCCCACCGCCCCGGCCAGGTCCGAGACCAGCTCGCCGTCAGGCAAGGTCGCGGGAGGGACCACAGACAGGGTGACGGTCTGCTCCAGCACCCGCAGCCGCCCCCGCAACGCCTCGGGCAACACCCGCTCGACCTTGGCCAGGGCGCCTTCGACGGCCGGGGCCACGCCAGAGAGCCCGAGCTGGCGCGCCGCCAGGAGCCCGAGCGACAGCCCCAGCGCCTCCTCGTCCGTAAACATCAGGGGCGGCATCTTGTAGCCGGGACGCAGCCTGTAGGCGCCGTATCTGCCCCGCTCCCCCTCCACCGGTATCCCCATGTCCTGCAACGTCGCGACGTAGCGGCGCACCGTGCGCCCGTCCACCTCGAGCCTCCGGGCGAGCTCCGCGCCCGTCATCCTGCGCGCCTGCAACAGCTCCAGGACCGTCAAGACCCTTGCCGTCGGACGATGCATAAGGCCTCCTCCAGACTACTCGGAAATCTTCCAGGAGTGTCTCGCTAATTAGGACCGAGTATGCCCGCTTGTTCCGGTATCCTCAAGTGGACGCGAGGACGGAGACGAAGGGAGTGTGCGGATGTTGCGGGGACTCACGACCGTGAGCTTCTGGGCGGATGATCTGGAATCGGCGCAGGAATGGTACACGGATGTGCTGGGCGTCGAGCCGTACTTCGTGCGCCCGGTGGAGGGGCGGCCGGCGTACATAGAGTTCCGTCTCGGCGACTACCAGCACGAGCTGGGCATCATCGACAGCAGCTACGCGCCCGGGGGCGAAGCCTCGGAGGCCGGTCCGGCCGGCGCCGTCGTGTACTGGCACGTCGACGACCTGGAGGCGACCTTCGAGAGGCTGCTGGCGATGGGGGCAAAGGAGCACATGGCGCCAACGGTCCAGGGCGAGGGGTTCGTCACGGCCTCGGTGGTCGACCCGTTCGGGAACATCCTCGGCATCATGTACAACCAGCACTACCTCGAGGTTCTGGGCTCGACCAGGGAGACTTGACCCGCGCCGCCGGCTGCTGAAAGGAGGACCCATGGCCGACAGGCCGGAGTTGCCGATCGTCCCGTTCGCGTCCCGCGGCGGGTGGGAGGCCTGGCTCGAAGAACACCACGCGACCTCGGAAGGGCTGCGGCTCAAGTTCGCCAGGAAAGCCTCGGGCATCGAGAGCGTCTCCCAGCGGGAGGCGGTCGAGGTCGCCCTCTGCTTCGGCTGGATCGACAGCCAGGCGGACAGCTTCGACGACGACTACTGGCTGCTGCGGTTCACGCCGCGCAGGCCAAGGAGCAAGTGGTCGCGGGTCAACCGCGAAAAGGCCGAGTCGCTCATCGAGAGGGGCGAGATGAGGCCGGCCGGCCTGCGGGAGGTGGAGCGGGCCAGGGCGGACGGCCGGTGGGACGCGGCTTACGAGGCGCAGAGCAAGGCGACGGTGCCGGAGGACCTGAGGCGGGAGCTGGACAAGAACGAGTCAGCGCGGGAGGTTCTTCGAGGTCCTCGACAGCAGGAACAGGTACGCGATCCTGTACCGGATCCAGGACGCCAAGAAGCCCGAGACGCGGGCGCGACGTATCGAGAAGTACGTGACGATGCTGAGCGAGGGGAAGAAGATCTACCCGTAAAGCGCGATGCGGAGGTCAATACCTCCGCATCGCGCGGTCTCGGGGCACGGGGAGCCGCGCACGCTTACCCGAGGTGGCGGCCAAGGAGCAGGAACCAGAACGGCATGCCGAGCATGCCTATCGCCGCGAGTGATCCCGCGGCGCCGAACAGGACCATCTGCGGCCCCGACATCCACGGCAGCAACAACGCGAGCCCCGCGACCGCGCCGGCGGCGAGCACGAGCGAACCCAGGATCTCCCCTAAGCGCGCCACCCGGGACGGCAGCGTGCCCGACAGGCGCAACCACCGGCTGGTGAGGAACATCCAGAGGCTGAGGACCGCCCAGGCTCCCAGCGCGACCGGTGCCTGGGCCTCGAACGAGAGCACCCCGAGCACCAGAAGCGGACCGCCCACCGTGAGGACGGCCATCGCCGAGAGGCCCACGATCCGGCTGATCCGGCCGAGGCGCCGGTCGGGCAGAGACGCGCCCAGCGCGAGGGCGACGGGCATCATGAGCGCGGTACCGAGCGACCCGACCAGATCGTTGGCCGAGCCGAGGAAGGTCCCACCCTCCGGGTTGCCTGCCTGCAAAGCAAAAAAGGCGATAAGTAGGAGGTTGGCGAGGATGCCGGTGACCCCCGCCGCGTAGGCGAAGAGCGCCGTCGTCTTCACGCCCGAGTTCTTTGCTGTACTCCCGACCATCTCTGGCTCCTTTCGATCGTTCACGACGGAGGTAGCCTAGGCCACGGATAACGCAGGGGGAATGGTAGAAATCTGCCAATTATCGGTGCTCTCCGGAATAGACCTGGAGGACGCTGGTCAGCGGCCCAACCGGAGCCAGGGCCGCCACGGTTCGCTTGCAGCGCCGGTGGGGCCGACATATCGTGAAGGGCATGGGGTGGCACCGGTGAGCGAGGGGCGGTACGAGCTCGAGTTCGACGACACCTTCGCCGCCGACACGCTGGACGGGCGTAGGTGGGTGCCGCACCACCTGCCGCAGTGGAGCAGCCGCGATCGTTCGGCTGCGCGCTACGAGGTGGGCGCGGGCCGCCTGCGCCTGCTGATCGAGGCCGATCAGCAACCCTGGTGCCCGGAGTTCGACGGCGGGGGTCCGCGTCCCGTCGCTGCAGACAGGCGTCTTCGCGGGACCCGTCGGCACCTCGGTTGGGCAGCACCGGTTCAACCCCAACGCCGTGGTGCGCGAGGCCCAGGAGAACGTGCGCCTCTACACCCCGCGCTACGGTCGGATCGAGCTGCGCGCCAAGGCCACCGACGGCCCGCGCAGCATGGCGTGCCTGTGGATGATCGGCTACGAGGACGAACCCGACCGCTCCGCGGAGATCTGCATCTGCGAGATCTTTGGGCGCGACGTGGCGGCCGAGAGTGCCAAGGTTGGCATGGGCGTGCACTCCTTCGGCGACCCACGGATCGTGGACGATTGGGCGGCCGAGACCTTGCCGATCGACGCGCGCGAGTTCCACGTCTACGCCGTCGAGTGGACGCCCGAGGTCGTGGCATTCTACGTGGACGGCGAGCTTGTCAAGACGGTCGGGCAGTCGCCGTCCTACCCGATGCAGCTGATGCTCGGCCTCTACGAGTTCCCCGACGAGGACGGGACCCGCGGGGGTCCGTACCCCAAGGAGTTCGTCGTGGACTACGTGCGCGGCTTCCGGCGGATCCCGGGGTAGGCGAGGCTCTGCGAAGAACAACCGGAGGTACAGCGCCCCGCGAACTCGGCCGCAGATGTTCTGCGCATCGGTCCTGGCTTGCGGTTGCCTGAGGCACGGGGAGCGAGAGGTGCGCACCGCACGGCACCTCTGCCAGGCGGGCTTGTATAGGCGCCCCTCGCCGAACCGATCCGCTCCCACTACCCCATCGTGGGTACGCGCGTACGCGCTACGGAGCCGTCGCGCAGATCGCGGTGGCCCTGATCAACCATTCCCTGGAGGTCGGCACCTCCTCCACGGCCGACACGAACACGGAGTCGGAGTCCTCCAGCGGGATCACGGCGTTGACCACGACGTCGGTCTGCTGGTTGGGTGAGGTGCCGCTCGTGGCGCCGAGGAGTTCGTAGCCGGTACCGACCACGTCCTTCGATCCGGGGCACTCGGCGGTCGCGCTCTTGGGGGAATCGGAGTCGAACGGGCTGTTCTCGTTTTCCTGGGACAGGCCGTTGACCCCCATCTGCTCCGCGCTCTGTCCGTCGAGCAGGTCGGCGTTCAGGTTCTCGACCCGGGTTGGGGAGTTCACCGTCATCGGCGCCCTGCCGAGCTCCACCCTCAGGTCCAGCGCGCTGGAACCCTCGGCGCCTGAGCCGTTGTCCACCCTAAGCAGCGGCGAGGCCGGCTTCTCCCCCGCCAGCGTGGTGCGCGAGTCTATGGCGTTGAGCCTGCCGAGCAAGAACGGGTCGCCCGGCACGGCGGCGAGGGCCGCGCTCCCCGCCCCAAGCACGAGCGCCACGACCAGCGCCAACCCGAACACGGCGGAGGCGATCCACCCGACCCACAGCAATTTGCTCAGCGCGCTCCTCAACATGGTCCCTGCTTCCTCTCCTGTTTCTGGCAACGAAGGCAGCATAGACCGCGGAGGACGAGGAGCGCATGCGTAAGGTTACCTATTCTTGGGACTCAGAAATATGTTTCGGCCACGGTCCAACCGAGGGTCGATGGGCGCAATATCCTGCATCCGAACCACCGATAACGTCCTCCCGTGAAGATGGGTGAGCGTCCCTGAAGGCCTTGCAATTCTTGAGACCGACTGCCGCCCAGATCACGGTGCGGGCGCGTTCGAACCGAGCACGCGTCTCACTGGCTGACCTGCCCGGAGTCGGGGTCGACCATGAGGGAGGAGACATCGACCGCCTCGAAGTCGCCGGCGACGAGCTCGCCCATGAGGGCGAGCTCGTCATTGTTCCAGCGGTCGTCGGGCACGCCTGTGATGAACATCGAGGAGCCGTTGTCGGCCAGGATCAGGCCGTGCTTTTTCATGGCCCGCAGGATCACCTGCACCTCCTCGGGATAACCGGAGATGTCGAAGTCGGCCTTGAGGCGCAACCACAGGCCCATAGGTGGCAGGTCGTCGCCGGGCTCGCCGGCCTGATGCCGGGCTGGCCAGAGGTACTCGTCTTGGGTCCGCTCGACCGTGAAGCGGATGGGGTGGTCGATCTCGCCGGAGGCCACCTCGTCGTAGCGCACCAGGCCGGGGAGGATCGGAAGCCCTGCCGCGTCGGCCGAGGTGAACGTGTCGGGCCGCAGGTCGTTCGATTCGAGGTCGAAGACGGCCCCGGAGCCCGCCTTCCAGGTGCCATCGTCCAGCCTTTGGGCTTTCCAGAGCTCGTACAGGGTGCAAGAGTCCCGCTCGACCACCAGGACGTGGCGGTCCCCGTCTTGGACGAACCCGGGACCACCTTCGACGGGGGCATCCGCCGGGATCGGGTAGGGCCCGGGATCGCTCTCCTCGTCGATTTGGAACGACACGTCCACGCCGGGCTGGTCGCCATCGACGACCGCGTACGGGATGCCGCTCCAGGAGCCTTCGTACTGGCCGGCACCGAAGTCGGCATGGAGGGTGGTGCCTTTGCCGATCGTGTCGATGTACTTGTCCGATTCCCGGTGGACCGGGAGCCGCGATACATCGGCGTGCCAGTAGCTGTCTTCGGGGAACAGCGCGCACTCGATCGGAGGCGCAGCCGGCACCTCGCCACCCGAACCCTGGGCCACGGCGGTCGTGTCGGGCGCACCACCGTCAGCGTCCATCCCCTCGCCACTACCACCGCCGCAAGCGGCTGCGCATAGCGAGAGGGCCCACGCGGCAGCCAGGAAGACCAGCGTCGAGCGACGTGCCAACCGTCTTGCCTTCACTTATTCATCCTCCCTTGGAAGCCTCCGCCCCATGCGCCCGGGACGAAGCTCCTTGCCTCCACCTACGCGGGTAGCGGGTTCTCAACGAGGGGAGCGTAGCACCCGCTCCATTTTGGGCGCATCCCCAATTTGAGCTATATTTGCCGTTGCTTGTGGGTTGCCAGGTGTTGCTAACCCCAGAGCAAGCTTCCGCTCAGAATGCGCCTCTCAACTCGCAGGAACCACACAACGGTAAGCGAAATCGGAGGTGAAAGAGGTGAAACCCGCGCTGCCAAAGGTACCCGAAACGACAGTCATCTGTGTGCCACCCTGCCCGGGGCTCAGGTCATTACTTATCTCGGCTACGGTGAAGTCGGTTCCCGGACGGCTGCGGAACGTCTGCAGTTCGGCCACGGAGGGGAGCCTCCTGCCTTCGCTGAGGCAGATTGCCTCGGCAGCAGTGTAGTCAGTTTGCTCGCGCTTCGTGGTCTCGATGCAGACCCCCTCGTGGAAGAGCGTACCGGCTGGGCACTCGAAGCTCCTCGCGTCCACCTTGTCGGCATTCAGGTTGTCCACCCTGGCTCCGGAGAGCACCTTCATCGGCGCCTCCCCCGGCTGCACCTTCAGAGATAGGGCGGTGTCGTCTTGGTCGGGGTTGTTGTTCTGCACCTCCATCTGTGCCCCCTGCACGCTGCCCGTCAGGCGGGTGAGCGCCGTAGCGACGTTCTGCTGCCCCAGGACGAAGTTGTCCCCGTTCGCACCCAAAGCCGCAGACGCCGCCCCGAACACCAGCCCCAGCACGAGCGCGAGCCCGAACACCGCGGAGGCGAACCTCCCCAACGCCATAGCCTTGCTCGCCACGCTCCTCAGCATCGTCGCCATCTCCTTTCGGATCGCTCCGAACCATCGTGTCGGCCACCAAGCATAGCTGGCACCTCTTAGCCGGCTCTTACCTGGGGGGGCCTATCCGTACCTAGAATTAAGTACTTTTCGGTCCTATTCGGGAAACGGCGGGGTTATCGGACCGGGGCCACGCGAACCTCCGAGCCGAGCAGCGGCGCGGCGGCTTATACCGCCGACGCCCCGATCCTGCGCACTCGCCGCTACCGTCACAACGTCACTACGCTACAACAGCACCGTCTCCCAAACGTTGCGAAGCGTTCGGTACGCTGGCTTCGCCAGCTTTCAGCAGTCGGCTGCTTGCCCGGCGGCGGGTGGGCAACTATTCTTGTGACAATATGGAGGAGACGCCCCGTCGGGGCGTCTCTACGGGGGGCGGAATGCTGAAAACGATGCTGGCCCTGCGCGCCTACGATCGTCTTCTTGGCGGGTGCACGACGTAGACGACGCGGCCCTGCAGCGTGACGTCCTCGGAGGGCAGGATCAGGTCTTCGTGGTCGCCGTTCTCGGGCCTTAGCCTGACGTTCGCCCCGTCCCGGTAGAGCCTCTTGACCGTCACCTCTTCCCCCCCACCGAGGAGGGCGACTACCACCTCGCCGTCGGGCGGGGCCTCGTCCTCTTCGACCACAAGTAGGTCGCCGTCTGCTATGTGCGCCCCGATCATGGACTGCCCGACCACCCTGAGCACGTAGCGCCGCCTACCACTCCTGGAGGCAAGGAGCTCGGCCGCGAGCGAGTAGGCCTCGTCGTCCACAGCGACCGCCTCGAGTCCACGGCCCGCGGCGATCCTGCCTAGCATCGGGGCCTCGCCCACCGCCTCCCAACCCCTGGCCGTGAGCCTGACCCCTCGCGCCTGCCCCGCCGCGCCCTCGCGCCCGACGTACCCCGCCTCCTCAAGCTTCCTCAGGTGCTTGTACGCGGTCTGGGAGCTCCTCAAGCCCACGGCCTCCCCAACCTCCCGCACACTCGGCGAGCCCCCACCCCCGGCCGCCCTCCTGGCCAGGTAGCGGAGCACCTCGAACCTCTTCTGCCAGTCCTCTCGCACGGCCAATACCCCCGGAGCAAGACGCCGCCAGACACACCCTACCCGAAAAACCTCTGGACTGCAAACATCTGTTTGTGGTAGCGTGAAGGAGGACAAAATAGAGGAGCGCCCCCACCCCGGGCCTCGCGGACCGACGGCTAGCGACCAGAAGCGGTCACGCGAGGTGCCTCGCGGGGTCGAGGGGACGCCCGCTCTGCCCGGATTATATCCGCTGGAGGCGGGCTTCCCCACCCCCGCGTGTTCTCTCCCGTGTGTGGCAAAGGCTCCTCGCGACGAGGAGAGGATTGGGAATTTGGAATTTGGAATTCGGAATTCGGAATTCTCGATTCCTGATTCTGCTGTTGGTGTCTCTGAGGTACACGCCTACCCGCTGCGGCCTGAGGGGTTCGAGGAGCCCCTTTTCCCGACGGCTGCCTCGAAGCGTGTTGTCGCGGAGCATTTGCTCCGGGCGCCGTGGCTCGCGCGGGCCTCCGAGGTCGAGGGGCGCGGCGGCGAGACGGCGCACGTTCCGGGGGAGCCCGTCAGGGTCGAGGCTTCTGAAGGGGGCGCGTACGTCCGCAGGGCCGCTTGCGGGAGACGGGCTCGCAGGGAGCGGGTGGTCGAGGTCCTGGACAGCTGGCGGGAGGTCGGGGGGTGGTGGGACGAGGGCGGCGTGGACAGGCTGGTCTACAGGGTGTCGCTCTCCGAGGGGGCGGTCCTGGATCTCGCGCGCGAGAGATCCGGCTGGGTCCTGGCCGGAGTAACAGATTGAGAGTTTGGAATTCAGAATTCGGAATTCCCAATTCCAAATTCTACTCCGTGCATTTGCATGTGCGCAGCGGTTTCTCGTTCGGCTTCGGGGTGGCGACTCCGGGGGAGCTGGTCGAGGCCGCGGCGGGGATGGGTGTGGGTACGCTGGCGCTGACGGATCGGGATGGGCTGCAGGGGATACCGCGTTTTCTCAGGGCGGCCAGCGTGGCCGGTGTCGTTCCGATCGTGGGCGCCGAGATCAGCGTTGGCGCTGGGGCGGAGCCTGAAGGGCACGTGGTGGTGCTGGCGGAGGGCATGGCAGGGTACAGGAACCTGTGCCGGCTGCTCACGGCTTACCGGTGCTCGTCCGAGGACAGGCGCCGTCCCGTCTGTCCCCCGGACACGTTGTTCGAGCACGCCGCGGGGCTCGTGTGCCTGACGGGGGCCGTGCCTTTCGGGCTCTTGCCCAGGATGGTGCTGGGGGGGAGGCTGGGGGCGGCGGAGGGGTTTCTGCGTGGCGCGCGGGAGGCTTTCGGGGAGGGGAACGTCTTTGTCGAGCTCACGGACGACCGGACGGCGGGGAGCCGGAGGAGGCTGGCGCGGGTCGAGGCGTTCGCAGCGGAGCGGGGGGTCCCTGTCCTGGCCACGAACGAGGTGGCCTACCTTGGGGCGCGGGACCACCGCCTGCACGAGGTGCTGGTGGCGGCGTCGAACCTCTCGAGGTTGCCGGGTCCTGGCTACAGGCCCACGGACCAGCTCTACCTCAAGCCGCCGCAGAAGATGGAGAGGCTTTTCGGGGACAGGCCCGAGGCCCTGAGGAACGCCGCGGGCGTGGCCGAGAGGTGCGCCGGGGCGGTCAGGCTCGGGGGGGTCGTCCACATGCCGGGCATCAGGCTGCCTGGCGGGGAGACGGCGGAGCGGAGGCTGGACCGGCTGGCCAGGCGGGGGGCGAAGAAGAGGTACGGCGCGCCGGGGAGGGAGGTGTGGACGAGGCTCGGGCGGGAGCTGCGGTGCATAAGGAAGCTCGGCTTCGCGCCTTACTTCCTGCTCGCGCACGAGGCGGCGGGGATCGCGCGCTCGAGGGGCGTGCCCGTCACGGGGAGGGGGAGCGCGGCCAACTCGCTCGTGGCCTACTGCCTGGGGCTCACCAGCCCCGAGCCCTTCCGGAACAGGCTGCTCTTCGAGCGATTCATGCACGAGGGGCGCGCCGACCCGCCGGACATAGACCTCGACCTGTGTTCCAAGCGGAGGGACGAGGTGAGGGACGAGGTGATCCGGCGCCACAGCCCGTCCGGTGCGGCCGTCGCGGCGACGGCCGCCACCCTCTCGCTGCGGGGCGCCGTGAGGGTGGCGGCGCGGGCCCTCGGGCACCCCCCGCGGGAGATAAACGAGCTCTCGCGCCACGTCCCCACCCGCTTCACCGACCGCGGCCTCGCGTACAACCCCCTCTCTGGCTGGGAGGAGGCGCTCGGGGAGCCGGCGATGCGGGGCCACCCACTGCAGGACACGGAGAAGCACCGCCTGCTCCTGGAGCTGTCCGGCAGGCTCAGGGGGAAGGTCTGGCAGCCAGGCACCCACCTCGGCGGCCTCGTCTTCGGCAACGAGAAGAACCACCTCTCCGAGCTGGTGCCGCTCGAGCCCTCGGGCAAGGATGGTCTCCTGCGGACGCAGTACGACAAGGATGACCTGGAGTACGCGGGGCTCCCCAAGCTGGACCTGCTGGGGTTGCGGATGCACACCGCGCTGCACGAGGCCGGGGAGCTGGCCTCAGGGAGGCTCGGCAGGAAGGTCGACCCCTACGCTCCCCCGCCTGGCGACCGGGAGACCTACCGGCTCATAGGCACCGGCAGGAACGTCGGGATGTTCCAGCTCGAGAGCCCCGGGCAGATGAACCTCTCCACGCGCCTCGGGCCCCGTAAGTTGTCCGACCTGGTGGCCCAGATCTCGCTCTTCAGGCCAGGGCCGGTGAGGGGAGATCTGGTGACACCCTACGTGAGGCGCGCCAACGGGCGCGAGAGCTACTCGCTACCCGTACCCGAGCTTGAGGAGGTCCTTGGGCGAACCCGCGGGGTCATGGTCTTCCAGGAGCAGGTGCTCGAAGTCTGCCACAAGGTCGCGGGCTTCACCCTGGCCGAGGGGGACCGGATCCGGCGCGCCATGACCTCCGAGAGGGGAGAAGGGGCGATGAAGGCGCTGGAGAGGAAGTTCGTCGGCAGAGCCGTGGAGCGAGGCGTCCCGATCGAGAAGGCGCGGGAGGTCTTCTCCTGGATGGAGGGCTTCAGCGTCTACGGGTTCTCGGCGGCGCACGGGGCCGCGTTCGCCGAGCTCGCCTACGCATCGGCCTACATGCGGGTCCACTACCCGGCCGAGTTCTTCTGCTCCCTCCTCAACGCGCAGCCCATGGGCTTCTACAGCCCGCGGGTGCTCCTGAACGAGGCGCGCAGGATCGGGCTCGAAGTACTCCCGCCGGACGTCCACCTCTCGGGCGAGGACTTCACGGTCGAGGAGAACGGGACGGCGCTGCGGATCGGCCTCAGGTACTGTAAGGGCCTGTCGGAGCGCGAGATCTCCTCCATAACCTCGGCCAGAGAGGAGAAGCCCTTCGCCTCCGTGTCCGACCTCTACCGCAGGACGCGCGTCGAGAAGGACTCTCTAGCGATGCTGGTCCGGGGCGGCTACCTCGACCCGCTGTCGGGGGCCGACCGCTCGCGGCTGCTGGACGAGGCCGGGAGGCTGCCCAAGAAGCGCAGGGACGAGCGGCAGCCCGAGATACCCCTCCCCCACCCGGCGAGCTGGTGGGAGGCGAGGGAAGAGGGGGCGCTGGAGTACCTGCCGCTGGCCGACACCCCGAGGGAGCGGATGCAGTGGGACGCGCTCTCCCTCAACGTCCCGCGCCACCCTCTCTCGCCCTACCGCGCCGCGCTCGAGGATCTGGGGGTCGTGCCGAGCGAGGAGATCAGGGCGTTGCCGCACGGGACGAAGGCGCGGGCCGCGGGCCTGATCGAATGCCTCCAGCGCCCGCCGACGAAGAGCGGCCACCCCGTCTACTTCCTCCTCATAGAGGACGAGAGTGGCCTCCTGCAGGCCACGATGTTCCGCTCCGTCTACAGGAGGTACGGTAGCCTCGTCCACCACGAGGGCGCCTTCCTCCTGGAAGGTACGGCCGAGCAGACGGAGAGCCGGGGCTTCTCCTTCCTGGTCAGCCGCGTCGCGAGCCTGCGCGACGTCCTCTCGAAGGCAGCTGCGGTCCCGACGCCGAGGATGGCCCCCTCCCCCGGCGCCTTCCTGCGGGCCGGGAGGCGAGGCAGGAGGGCAGGGTAGCGTCCGTAACCCTCTCATCAGAAGACTCTTTGTACCTCTCTGTGACTCCCCTTCGAACCACCGACACAAGCCGCCGCGATGATCATGATCTTCGTGATCATGGCGATGACGGCCTGATCTCCATCGCGAGCGGCCTTACCTCTCGCTCTATGCGCTCGCCTTCTTTCCATTCGGCCATCTCGAGATCGTGGCGGGCCTGCAAGCCGAGCCAGAAGCTCGCCCGCATGCCCGACCAGCGAGCCAGCCTCAGGGCCGTGTCAGCGCTGATGGCGCGCTTGCCGCGCACCACGTCGTTCAGCCTCTGACGGGGCACACCTATAGCGCCGGCCAGCGGGTTCACGCTCAGGCCCAGGGGTTCGAGCCACTCCAGCTCCAGCACGCGTCCCGGGTGTACGGGCGGCCGAACGCGTTCCTCGGCCAGTATCTCTTCCGTCATCCTGTCCCTGTCTATCACGTCTTGCCTCCTAACCTCGCTCGTAGTGCTTGCTTACCTCTACCGCGTGGGCATCTCCCGCCTCCTCGTCGAACTCGAAGCAGATGCGCCACCGCGAGTTGATGCTGATGGACCACTGGCCTTCACGATCCCCGGAGAGTTTGTGCAGCCTGTTGGACGGCGGCCGCGTAAGCTCCCCGAGGTTTTCGTGTCCGGACCTCAGAGAACTCTGGACTTCCACTCACTCCGGTGAACAGGGGTCGGACCCGGACAGGCCCGAGCGTAGGCCTTAGGAGGTCTCTATAGCACCACAATGTGGAAAGGCAGTAAGGAGGGGACGAACCCGTTGGATTGGAGTACCCCGGTGCGGACCTCGAACTGGCCAGCGGGACAGTCCGGAGCTTCGGTGAGGGGATCAGCCAACACCAAGGCATCCGCGGCAATGCCGTTTAGTTTCTGGACCCCTACCACGGCGATGTGGTTTTCGGAACTCAATCCGGGAGCCGTCAGGCAGTACCTGCCCTGGGCGACGAGCTTCACGGACGTGAATCCCGAGGTGTAGGCGGGTAAGAACTCGGCGGTGGGAAAAGGCTGTCCAAACGGGGTTACGATCGCGTGGGCCCTGGCGCCCTTTATCTGGGAAGGATCGAGGCCGTCGAGCTCGTCTGCATTCAGGTTCTCCACCTTGGCGCCCGAGAGGACCTTCATCGGCGGCTCCCCCGGCTGCACCTTCAGAGATAGCGCCGTGTCGTTGGCGCCGGGGTCGTTGTTCTGCACCTCCATCTGCGCCCCCGGAACGCTCCCCGTGAGCCTCGTGAGGGCGCTCGCCACGTTGGTCTGCCCGAGGAGGAGGTTGCCCCCGTTGGCCCCCAAGGCCACCGACGCCGCACCCAACACCAGCGCCAGCGTCACCACCGCGCCCCCGAACAGGGCAGCCCCCTTGGTCACCCACAGCGCCCTGGCGGCCGCTTTCCTCAGCATCGCGTCTCTCCTTCCGCTCCGGTCTCGGCCCCGGGGATCTTCCGCGGATCTTCGGTGGTTCCCCCGGGACACCACGTCGCCTACCACCCACGATAGCGGTCTCCCCTTAGCCGGCTCTTATCTGGGGGAATGGATCCGTACCCAGAATTAGGTATTTTCGGTCCCCTTCGGGAAACGGCGGGGTTTTCGGACCGGGGCTACGCGGACTTCCGAGAACCACGGGCGTTCCCGGGACTCTCTAGACGAACGTTCCAGGCACTCCGGTGGATGGGGTCCGAGTCACGGGCGCTCACGCCAGCGGCTTGCGCACCCACACCGCCGTCATCATCCAGCACTGTGTCCAGTAGTCCGGGTCGTTCAGCAACGCCGAAGCAGCCTCCAGCGTCGCCGCATCGAGTTGCCCGCTGCCTACCACCCGATCGTGCACGTTAGCGAAAAACATCTGGAAGTACAGCGCCCCGCGATCCCGGCCGCGGATGTTCTGCACGTCGGTCTTGGCCTGCGGTTGCCCGAGACCCAGCTTGCCGACCATGCCGGGCAGCCCGCGGCCGATGAGCCAGTCGATCCCGTTGTTGTGTCCCCACTCGATCAGGGCCTTCCAGGTCTTTGCCCACACCTCCGGCTCCATGGTCGGCGCGAGGTGGAAGTCCGGCTCCTGGATCAACAGCCACCCGCCAGGCTTGAGGGCGGCGGCCATCCGCGCTAGCACCGCCGGGGCGTACTCGGAGATCTGGTGCAGCAAGGCGCGGCAGCTTACCAGATCGTAGGCGTTCGCTTGCAATTCGCCCGTGCGCACGTCCATCTGCTGAACGGTGAGGTTTTGCGCGGGGATCAACTCGAGGAGCACCGGGTTGATGTCGATCGCCGTCACACTCCCCGAGGAACCGACCGTGGCAGAGAGCCACTCCGCGATGCTGCCGTTGCCTCCCCCCAGCTCCAGGCACCGCCAGCCCTCGCCGACCCCAAGCGCGGCGAGGTACCCCCGAGTCCAAGGGTCGAGGATCTTGGACATCAGGTCGAGCCGTTGGTACTCCGACGTCGAAGCGTCGTCGAAAATGTAAGGTTTCAGATCCTTCGTTGCCATCTCCAGACCTGGCCAGTCGCTCCAGGATAGCGGACAGATGGCCGCGGCACTACCGGAAGGCGAAGACCTTCCGGGAACCGACTCGAAACCGTCAGAATAGCCTCACGAGCCAGCCAAACGCTGGCCCACGCGGCGTTGGGGAGGTCGGTTTGGTATGCGCTTCCCATCATGCCAGGCATCCTACCGCGCCACTGCTTCGGGACCCCTTATCAGACAGTTTCACGAGACTGTCTGATAAATCGCTAGAGCACCCATGAGCGCTTGTGTTGGTGGCACGACGTGCGACGAAATGGTGCTCCTGGCTCCGTTCCGACCTCTCTTGAGAGTCCACAGCGGAGCTTTTCTAGAATTATCGGACAGTCTCTACCGGAAGTTGGGTGAATAGGCGCGAGAGAAGGGGGCCGAAGCGTAGTGCCCCGGCCCCGTGTGGCAACCTATACTTCTACTACCTCAGCGGCGGGAAGTCGGCGCAGATGGCTTTCGCCGTGAAGGTGCTAGGATCCCCGTTGTCCTGCGCCTCCACCTTCCAACCGTCGACGGTCGGCTCGCTCACCCGCAGGAGGTCAGAGCCGAAGGTCGCGGCACCGCCGCCGCCCAGTATCCTGTCTCCTTCATCGCAGTTCGCGAACAACAATACCTCCGTGCCTCCTCCGATGGGTCCGAGCTCCACTTCGGTCTCCGTGTACGTGTTGTCCTCCGAGACGAAGTCGTCCGCGCCCTTGCCGTCCACCTTGTCTGCGTTGAGGTTGGCCGCCCTGCCAGCATCCGCGTTGACGTTTATCGGCGCCTTGCCCGGCTCCACCCTCACGTCCAACGCCCTGGACCCCGCCGCCGAGGAGTCGTTGTCCACTACCAGCATCGGTCCACCCGCGTTGGAGCCAACGAGCTTGGTGAGGGCGTTGTCGATGGAGTTGGTCTCTCCCAGCCCGAAGGGGTCGCCCGGCACCGCGGCGAGGGCCATACTTCCCACCCCGACCACCAGCCCAATCACCAGCGCCAACCCGAACACCGCAGAGGCGAACCTCCCGACCGACATCGCCCTGGCCGCCACGCTCCTGATCATGATCCCTCCACCTTCCACTCTCGCCTCTAGTAACGAAGGCATCGTAGGCCGCGGAGAACGAGGGGCGCATGCGTAAGGTTACGGATTCGGGTTACCTAATCTCGCGCCTATCTGAATGAGGCTTGGGGCAACGCTCGGCCGCGATCCACCAGGCCAGGGCCGCCGCGGGAGCAGTGCCTACCGCCGGGCACGGACGTCGGGGCTCGAGATCCGCGCTAGTTCAAATCCACGGTCGGAGCGTCCTCCGGTGTCAGCTCAGCGCCTGATCGGCTCTGGCGCGTCGGCGTACTTTTTGTACTTGCCGAGCAGCCGTCCCACGGCGACCACCACCGGGAAGACGAAACGCTGCACCGCGGCCGGGATCTCCGCCATGCGGAACTCGCTGCGGTAGCGCCTGATCAAGAACGCCACCTCGAACGGGTCGGGACGGCTACCCCCGCTCTCCCGCTGCGACTCGTAGATCGCCCCGAGGAAGTACTCCAGGTTGTCCGCGGGCTGGACGTAGCCCGCGCCCAGGAGATCCTCCTCCCCGGCGTTCCAGAACTTGTGCGCCTCCCCCGCCTCGAACACGACCGTCTCGCCAGGCCCGGCGAACCGCGGCTCCTCCCCGAGCCGCTGGTAGCCGATACGGCCCCGCTGCACCGTGAGGGCCTCCTCCTGGTAGACGTGGACGTGCATCGGGGGTCCGCTGCCTGGCTTGACGAGGTTCTCGACCTCGAGGCGGTCGCCCGCCGGGTCCTCGACCCGCCGGACGAAGGTGAGCCGCTCCCCGGCACCGTTCTCGATCGTGTGAGGGTAGGTGTAGTCGCTCATGCCCACTGTGTACCAGTTTCCGGGCCGCGTGACCAGGGCCGCGCGTTCGGTAGAGCGGGACCCGCCCGATGCGGTTACTACGGGTCGCCAACTTCCGAAAACGCGTCTCACCCGGAGGTGGTTGGCCGAGGAACTGTGGTCCATTCGTACGGAAAACCCGCACCGCCCCAATCTTCTCCATCCACAAGGGTGCATGGCCACTCACGCGAGCAGCAAGGTGCTACGGACCCCCGGCCGACCAAGTCGTGGCCGTCGGGAGCGATCCCGAGCCTATCAGACAGGGGCTATGCAGGGTCGTGGGTACGTACTACCGAGAACCTTCCAACCGAGCACTTGGGTGAACAGGGGTTCTGCTCTTACTCCTGCAACCGGGCGATCGCGTGTTCCAGTGATATGTGCGAGTCTATCGGGCGCCCCTCCTGCCTGTCCTTGAGCATGGCGGCGTTGATCACGCCCCTGACCAGATGCTCGTGCCCCGATTCTCCTCGGCGCTGCGCCTCCTCGGCCGCGCGTAGGCCGCCCACGAGCTCCGCGAGCCGGCTGGTGGCGAACTGTTCCGCCGTGGGCAGCTCGAAGATACGCTCCACGATCTCGTACTCACCAGCCATCCTGCTTTGATCTGCCGGGTCGGGGATGGACTCCCTGAGTAACTCCAGTTGCTCCCACAGCTCTTTTGCCTCAGGCGACAACCGCACCGTCTGAGCTTCGATGAGTTCGATAAGGCGAAACGTCTCCAGGGGTCTTCTCCTTCTCTAACGATTCTCCCAACGCACATCTTAGCGCCGTAGGCCACGCGTCCTTCTTCGGCATTCCAGAAGGCCGATGTTCTGAGAACCCAACTACTACGCAGTCGGTGAATAGGGCGAGAGGATAGGTAGCTCGCACAAGGTTGCTATCCCATCTGCCGAGGTGCTAGGCTTGCCGCGGCGTCGCACGCCGGTGGCGGTCAGCATCGGGCGTGGAGGCGTCTTGCCGAAAGGAGCATCGGTGCCCGTTTCCCTGAACCACGCCATCGTCTTCGCCGAAGACAAGCACGAATCGGCGTCGTTCTTCACCCGGCTGTTCGCCCTTCCCGAGGCCGGGTCTTGGGGACCGTTCCGCATCGTGCAGCTCGACAACGAAGGTAGCGTCCTGTTCGCCGAGCCGGGCATCGAGATCCAGCCGCAGCACTACGCCTTCCTCGTCTCGGAGGACGACTTCGACGAGATCTACGGCCGCATCGTCGAGGCCGGGCTGGAGCACTGGCCCGACCCCCAGAAGTCCACCTCCGGCACCTTCAACACGAACAACGGAGGCCGCGGGGTGTACTTCAACGATCCGGCGGGCCACAACCTGGAGGTCCTTACCCGCCCGTAAGGTTCAGGCGGGTAGAGTGGCGCCATGAGAGTGCACACGGCCTGTGGCTGCGTCGTTACGACCGTGACCGCGCGGGCTTCCGAGAACGCGCCTTCTACGCACTCGGGTGAATAAGCGCAAGACGAAGGAACCGGGGCAACACAGCACCGGTCCTCGTGGCACTCTAGAGGTCGCTGAGCTTGCTCGTCTCGAACCTCTCCAGCACAAGCTCGAAGGCCTCGGGGCCGACCCTGGCACCCCCGGAGAAGGGAAAGTCCATGGCGGCGATGGTGTACAGCACCAGCGCGATCACCCCCGCCAGCGCCACCACCATCAGCGCGTGCGCCACCGTGTTCTGCATGCCGAAGAGGTAAGCGAAGGACACCACCACGATCCCCCCGACGATCAGGACGACCCACAGGACGGTGGGTATGCCCTCCTGGGCCACGACCAGGCGCGTCCTCCTGGCGTCCGCCAGCCTCTGGACCTGCTCCAGCCCTGCCGCGTAGAGTTGCTCCCCGGCCGCCGTGCGCGGCTCGTACCCCTGAATGGTCGCCCGGATGTCGTCGATAAGGACCCACGCGCGCGAGGTCTCGTCAGAGCTCTCCAGGCTAGGCGTTTGTCCCTGCTCCATCAGGGGCCACCCCACGTCGACCACCTCTTCTGCGTATGATCGGCAGAGCTCCTGGAGCTCTCTCTTTTCGGGCTCGGGGAGCTCGTGGGCGAGCCAGAAGATCTCGGCCAGCGCGTTGGCCTCGGTCTCCACCGTAATGCGGGCACGCCCGAATTCTTCCCACGTGGCGATGACCACGAGGGCCAGCAAGACGGCGTAGATGACGCCCAGGACGGCGTAGATGAAGCCGGCCACGTCGTTTTGCTCCATGCGGACCGTCGCGGGCACCAGGCGCTGCACCAACAGCAGCCCACCGACCGCGGCGAGGCAAGCCCCGAAAACTATCAGAACGCCATAAACCACGCTCATCGCCAGATAACCATCCCCTCGATCGCAGACGGCCCCCAAGATACATCCTCGAGGGCGTAGGAGCAACGGATTCTGCGGAAGCCAGGAGGATCGACACCACTGCAACGACACCAAGTCGGACTTCGGAGAAAGCCTCTACTAGACAGTCGGGTGCACATCGATGTCTCGATCCGAGGACGCGTTGTCGCGAGAGGGCTGCCGCAAATGCCCCGCCTTGCCCCAGGTGACCTGGTACGGACGGCCCAACGTGCGATGTCCGAGCGGGCTGGTTCGACCGTTGTCGAGGCAACGGGGAGCTACTCGATCTACGTGTCGCAACCGGCAGCGGTCGCGGACCTGATCCGCAGCGCCGGCGGCGGCGCCCACGTCTGACCTTCCTCTGGGAGAGCGAACTACTTCCGAGAACCCGTACTCTAGGCAGTCGGGTGAATAGAAGGCCGGAGCCCGTAGGACCCCGGCCGATAATCGCGGGTTTACCGCGCCGGTAAGCTATGCTTTTCTAGTGCGGGTCCGTGTTCTCGCAGTTGGCTGCCACCACGTCGACTCCTGCATCGAAGTCCACCGTATCGAAGCCGTCGCCGCAGTCGATGGTGTCTGTGCCCGCGTCGTCGTGAGCCTCGATCACGTCGTTGCCGGGGTCGGCGTTCACCGTGTCCGTGCCAGCGTCATCGGCGCGTATGAAGTCTGCGCCGTTCCCGCCGAGCATGCTGTCGTCGCCGAGGCCGCCCCTGAGCTCGTCGGCGCCCGCGTCGCCGGAGACCGAATCGTTACCGCCGTCGCCTTCCACCCTCTCGCGGCGATCGGGGGTCCCGCCGGGCCCTCCGGACAACGTGTCGTTTCCCCCATCCCCGCGGACGCGGTCTATGCCCCCCGCGCCAGAGAGGTTGTCGTCTCCTCCGCGACCCCGTATGTCGTCGGGGCCGTTGGTGCCGACGAAGGTGTCGGGCCCTGGGGTACCGTCGAACGTCGCGGCCAGTGCCAACCCACTCGCCAGAAGCATGGCCGCACCTACGGCCGCCAGTAGCAAGACTGCTCGTCGCATCTTTCTCCTCCCCGGTGGGAAATCACCCCACCCTAACCGGACATGTAAATCCTCATACGCAGGGACCCCCTCGGGTGGATGGTGCGGCGGACGAGTTTCTTCGAAACGTGATGAAGAGCTGGCGTAAGTAGAGAAGAGACAGGACCCAGCGATAAAGGCACGCCCCACCCTGACCGGGGGACGCGTGGCCCATCGGACCGGGGCTACGCGGGCTTCCGAGAATACCACTTCCACGCACTCCGGTGAATAAGGGCAAGAGAAGCAGGGACGAGGTCATAACGCCCCGTCCCTGCCCCACCTTCGTTACGCCCGGCACCGCACCCCGCCTTTTAGGGGATGCCGGTCTGCTTGTCTCCCTGGCCCGCGTCGAAATCGGTGGCCGTGTCCGTGCCAGGTCCCCCACCGAAGAAGTCGGCGCCGACGCCGCCGCTCAGCGTGTCCTCGCCGCCGTCGGCGCGTAGGGTGTCGTTCCCCGACTGCCCGCGCACCACGTCGTCGCCGGGTGCGCCGCAGATCAAGTCGTTGGCGGCGCGCCCCGAGACCGAGTCGGCGCCGTTCCTGGCGAAGATCATGTCGGGGTTAGCGGTGCCGACGAGGGCGTCTCGGGCGAGGGTGCCGACCGTGACCCCGGTCGGGACGGAGGCGGTGTCCTCCCCGTCGCTAACCTCGACGGCGAGCATCGCGGCGCCCACCGCGTCCGAGAAGTTCGGGCTGACGGTGAGGGTACGGTCGGCGCCGGTGCCGCCGAAGGAGATCCCCCCCTCGGGCACGACGGCCTGATCGGAGGAGGCGGCCGAGAGGATGAGGTCCGCCGGGTCGCTCTCGGCGTCCGCGACGACGAGGTTTATGGTCCCCGCGGGGGCGCCGCCTTCTGTGGGCTTGCAGTCCCCGCCCCTGGCCACCGCCAAGCTTGGCGCCCGGTTGGGCTGCAACTCGAAGGCGCCTACGTCGCACCTGGCCGTCCCGTCGCCGTCGCCGTCCTGGGGCCTCTGTACGCCGCGCTGGTCGGTTTCGGGGGGAGGGCAGGCCGTGGGGTCGCCGTCGGCGGGAGGACCGGCGTCCACGGCCGGGCTGTCGGGTTGGAGGCGGTGGGTGGGAGTGGGACCTCCGTAGGAGCCCAAGGGGTCGAGCCCGGGGTCGCCAACGTCGGCGTCATCCCCCGGCTGGTCGAAGTCCCCGGTTGCGTTGCCGTCGCCGATGAGGTTGTAGCCTTCCGAGACGAAGGAGTTGGTGGCGCCGTTGACGAAGTCCACGTCTGTGTTGGTGTTGGCGGAGACGATGCTCGAGAGCACCTCGGTGGGGGTGAAGGGGTCCCCGTAGCTAGCCACGCCGCTCCCTTGGCCGCTGGGGGCGGTGTTGCCGGTTATGGTGGAGTGCTCTATGACGGTGCGGCCGTCTTCGTTGTAGACGCCGCCGCCGAAGCCCTCGGTGGTGTTGCCGCTTATGGTGGAGTTGGTGATGGTGGTCGTTCCAGCCCCTGTGATGGCGAGGGTGTCGGTATAGACGCCGCCGCCGCCGATGCCGGTGGAGCTGGACGAGTTGTCGCTTATGGTGGAGCCGGTTACCGTTAGGATGCCCCTGTTGTTGATGCCGCCGCCGGTCTGGGCCGCGTTGTCGCTTATGGTGGAGCCGGCGACCGTCAGGGTGCCACCCTCGTTGTTCGAGATGCCGCCACCGTTGTTGGCATTCCCGTTGGAGACGGTGATCCCCGAGATGGAGACCACGCTGCCGCTTGCAACGGTGAAGATGCCGTAGTCGCCCCCCGTGTTGCGCCGCACCGTGAACTCGTCGGCCCCCGGTCCCGCTATGGCCATGTCGCTCGAAAGGGCTGGCAACGCCCCCGCGAGGTCCACCGTCCCCGTGAGCCCGATGTCTATGCCGTCCTCCCCGGAGCCCGCCGCGCACTCCCCGGGAGCCGTCCCCGAAGCCGCGTCGGTGTTGGCGGCGGTGATCGCCTCCCTGAGCGTGCACTCCCCGTCTGTCCCGTCGGCATCGTCGGCGAGGCTGTCGACGGTTATGGTGGCGGCCCAGGCCGGGCTGCTGGCCCACACCAATCCCACCACCACCGCCACGAGCGCGAGCGCCGTCGCCAACAACAACCTAGTCTTCATCCTCGTCGGTGGATAGCCGCGCCCGATCATCGCTCTGTTGCGCTCCTCCCTTGTGGGGGCGAGAGGGAAAGTGTGCTTCTCTCTCGCCCCGGTAACGTCACGCAGGGCAGCGTAGCACCCTCGACACGCCCGGTACATACCCCAAGCGGGCCAGATCCGGGTCGTCCTTGCGGTTACCGATGGGTAGCCAAGTGTCGCTAACTTCCGAGAACCCATCTTCCACGTCGTTGGGTGAATAAGGGCATGGTGAGGGGCTGGGGCCCCGAAGGACCGCCGGCCCAACCACGATGGTCCCTTGCTTAGTCTTCCTCCGGTGGGGCTTCCGATGACGGCCCGCTTGGGGAGGAAGATGGCCCCCCGGGCAAGGCCGTGCCAGAACCCCCTCCTCCGGATAGGCCCCCGGCCTGGCTCAAGACCTCTTGGAGGGTGTCCCGGACTTCCTCCAGCCTGCCCTTGAGCGCCTCGTCGACCGCGCCGCCCACCTCCAGGTCCCCGAGAACATTCTCCAGCGCGCCCAGGGCGTTGCCCAGCGTTCCCGTCAGCACCTCGTCCAGCGCCCGGGTGAGGCTTTCCAGGATCTCGGGGTGCTCGGCGACGGTGTCCAGGGCGTGGACCAGGATGGCCCGAACGTTGTCCAGGCGCACCTTCAGGAGGACCTTGGCCCTGACCCCCTCTATCTCGAGGTCGACCTCGCCGAGCCTGGCGTCCACGCCGATCTGCAGGCTCACCAGGCTCGCCAGCTCCGCGAGCACGGAGACGTGGGCCCTTAGGTCCCTGACCGTCAGCTTGATCCTGTCGACCTCGAGTTCCGAGACGTCCAGCAGCACGTCCACGTCCTGGCGGGCGGGCGCCTCTTCTGGAACGCCGTTGTTGGTTGGCGGGTCCTCGGCCACGATGCGTGCCTCCTTGCTCTCCATGGGTCTCCCGGCGCGGCGAGCTTCGTGGCCTCGGCCAGTAACGCCCCGCCGAACGCCTCGCACTCGCGCCAACTTCGGAGAACACCTACCTTCTAGGTGGTTGGGCGAATAGAACCGCTACTCTCGTGTTAGGCGGTCTTCCTCGCCGACTCGTAGTAGCGGCCGCTACGCTAGAGCTTCGGCAGGGTGTCGCCCGCGTTGCCCAGCAAGCCCTTGCCCTTGAGCTCCTGCTCGTGCCGTTCGCGCTCGGCCTCCTTGGCCTCGGCCTCGGCCCGCCGGGTCCGCTCCCTCTGGGCGGCCTCTCGCTCGGCGGCCGCCTTCCTCTGCAGCGCCCGGCCCTCGGCCTTGAGGTCTTCGTCGCCCGCGATGGCGCCCGCGGCCTCCTTCATCCTGCCCTTGACCTTGTCCTCCATCGCCGCTCCTTTCCGTTGCCTATCACTACCGTTGGACCCGAGAAGGGCCGGGACGGTTGCACCCCGGACCGGGGCTATGCGGACTTCCGAGAACGCCTACCTTCTAGGACGTTGGGTGAATAGGGTGTGGAGGGCTCGCGAGGGAGGGCGCGCGAAACGCGTGATCCGGCCCTCGGACTAAAGTCCCACACCAAAACCGGTCCTCCGCCCGATGCGCCGGTTCTCGCCCGCCGCTTTACTGAGGACGTACATCGGGCCCAGAGAGCGCGAAGGAGCACAAGCCATGAGGGGCATCGTCCTACCGAAGACCGAGCGGCGGCCGGACCAGCAGGGGTCGGCCCTGATGAGCCCGAGAGACGCCGCCTGGCTCGCCTGGTACATGTGCTTCCTCTCCCTAGGTCTCTCGGCGCTCGGGCTCCTCCTGCTGGTCCTGAGCCGGGGGCACCACGGCGCCCCGGTCTTCGAGCGGTGGGCCGAGTACGCCGTGGTGGCGATCGGCTTCTCGACGGTCGGCGCCCTGGTCGCCCCCCGCTTCCCCGCCAGCAACCCCATCGGCTGGCTCTTCTGCGCCATAGGCCTCGTGGGGGCGGCGCTGCTGTTCAGCGGCGAGTACGCCGCCTACTCGCTGCTCGCGCGCCCCGGGTCGCTGCCGGCGGGCGAGCTGTTCGCGTGGATCGCCTCCTGGCTGTGGGTCGCGCACGTCGGCCTGTTCGCGTTCCTGGGGCTGCTGTTCCCCGACGGGCTTCCGCCCACGCCCCGCTGGCGGCCCTTCGCGTGGCTCGTCTTCGCGGCGGTCGTCGCGGGGACGCTTGCGGCTGCCTACTCGCCCGGACCGGTCGGGGGGCTCGAGGACCTGAGCAACCCCGGGGGCATCGAGGCCTTGCCGAGGCTCTCCGGTTCGGTCGAGGCGCTGGTGTTCGCCCTCGTGTTGGCGGCCGCGGCCTCGCTGTTCGTGCGGCTGCGCCGGGCCAGGGGCGTCGAGCGCCAGCAGATCAAGTGGTTCGCCTACGCGACCGCCGTGCTGGCGGGCGGGTCCACCGTGCTGCACGTGGTCTCCGAGGCGCTGGGCTCGTGGTGGCTGCACTGGGAGGTGGGCTTCGTGGCGACCATGGTCGGCCTCGTGGGCCTGCCGGTCGCCCTGGGCATAGCCGTCCTGCGCTACCGCCTCCACGACGTGAACCTGGTCCTCAACCTGACGCTGGTCTACGGCATCCTCACGGCGGTGCTGGCCGGCTTCTTCGAGGTGAACGTCGTGGCGTTCCAGCACGCTCTGCTCGTCCTGACCCACGTGGAAGACTCCCAGTTGGCCTACTTCGCCACCGCGCTGGTCATGGCGGCCCTCTTCGAGCCCCTGAGGCGCCGCATCGACGCTTTCGTGGAGCGCCGCTTCTTCCAGAGGGAAGGCTGAGGCCGTGGACCGGCACGATCGCGTCGGGGGCGGTAGACTCCGGCTTGCCGTCGGCGGTCATGGGTCCTCCTGACGTCGCCGTTCGCTCCTCGAGCCCACGGCAGCCTGCTTTTCGGTGAGGCGCAACGATCGGACTTCCGAGAACCCCCCTACTACGAGCTTCGGTGCATAAGGCTCTGAGCTCCGGTCTCTGGGCGGGCCAAGAAGCCCCGCGCAGAGCGTGGCGGCTCTACTCTTCCTCTAGGAGGCTCTGGCCCAAGTTGAGGATGGTCGGGGCCCACAGCCCTACGAAGATCGCCGCCTCGCGCCTGCCCGTGGCGTACAGCGCTAGAGAGATCAGGATAGAGATGAGGGTCCCTCCGATGTAGATTCCCTTGCCACCGTTCATGTGGTCTACCTCCTCGTGAATTTGTTAGACGCACTTTACCCGGCGGCTAATCTCGTTAATCGTAAGGGAGCCGCTTCGACTCTTACGCGAAGGGCGAACTTCCGAGAACACTACACTTCCACGCACTCCGGTGGATAAGGGCAAAAGAAGCGGGGACGAGGTCATAACGCCTCCTCCCTGCCCCACCTCCGTCACGCCCGACCCCGCGCCCCGCCTTTTAGGGGATGCCGGTCATCCTATCTCCCTGGCCCGCCTCGAAATCGGTGGCCGTGTCCGTGCCCGGCCCGCCCGAGAAGAAGTCGGCGCCGACGCCCCCGCTCAGCAGCGCCGCGCGTACCATCGTTTCACGGAAGGGGTACTCGAGGTTCTGGTTGGTGCCCCACGACACCGTCCCGCCGCCGCTCGCGTGTAGGGGCACCCGCGAAAGGGAAATACGTGCCAGGCGCATGCGGACCGAACCGCCGGCTACGCGCCGGAAGTGCGAGGATACATTGGCAGAGGAGCAGAGGTTGTTACCCAAGTTCGACTACCACGTAGACGAGAGCGACCCCGACGTGGTCGTGCTCACGCGTCAGGACGGCGCGTTCGTCGCGGCCTTCAGCGCGAGGGGGGTGACAAGGGAGGGGATAATAGAGGCCGCCCAGGAAGACTACCGCGCCTTGGTAGAGAGGGTCGGCCGCTCGGGCAACGAACCGGTCTCGGAGGCGCGCAGCCCTTAGCCGCTGGACCGGGGCTGCGCGGACTTCCGAGAACCCCTCTTACCGGAAGGTGGGTGCATAGGGTCTTGCGTCGTGTGCTCCTCGAACCTTTTGCTATCCTGCCGTGTCCAGTCGAAAACCTTGGTCTGCGGAACATCACCGGCCGAACGGAGGCAGCCATGCTAGAGGTCATCGGCGCCGGATACGGGCGCACGGGCACGCTGTCGTTAAAGGCAGCGCTGGAGCGGCTCGGCTTCGGCCCCTGCTACCACGCCGTCGAGTTCATGCGCCACCCCGATCACCAGGCGCGATGGGAGGCGGCTTTCCGAGGCAACCCGCGGTGGGAGGAGGTGTTCGCCGGGTACCGCTCCACCGTGGACTTCCCCGGCGTGTCCTTCTGGCGAGAACTCGTCGACGCCTACCCGGAGGCCAAGGTGATCCTTACCGTCCGCGACCCGCGGGAGTGGTACGCCAGCATGCGCGACACGTTCCTCGCGGCCGCGGGTCCCGACGGCCGACCGCCGATACCGGGGGTCGGTGAGGGGTCCTTCGGGGAAGGGATGGACTGGTCTCAGATGATGGCCGATCTTCGGGACGAGCCGACCGCCATCGCCGGCTTCGAGCGGCACATCGAGGAAGTCCGAAGCTACGTGCCCGAGGACAGGCTGCTGGTCTACGAGGTGAAGCAAGGCTGGCGGCCGCTGTGCGACTTCCTCGACGTCCAGGTACCCGACGAACCGTTTCCCCGCCTCAACGACGCCGAGGCCTTCAAGGAACTGATGGACCAACACGGCCCACGCCAGTCCAACGACCTACCGGCCTGAAGCGCACTCGCCTTCGCCCTCAGCGGCGGTGGGCTAGGTACACGAACTTCCGAGAACAGGACACACGCGAAGTTCGCCTAAATTGGGTTCTCGGAAGTATGCCGGGCCTGCAAGATGTGCCACATTACCCATGCGCCGTGCGCCTCCGAACGGCTACGCTTCGGGCGTTACGTAACGCGAGAGAGCGGGGCTGCTGCCCTTACCCGCCCCGCGAAGAGGGAGGAAAGAAGCGTGGCACGGAGGACGGTCCTTGTGCCCGCGGCGCTGTTCGCAGCGGCGGCATGCTTGGCCTGCGCGGCTGCGTTGTTAGCGGCGCCCGAGGAAGCGGAGGCGACCTTCCCCGGCAAGAACGGCAGGGTGGCCTTCTCCGCCAAGGGGCATCTGGAGGAGCCGACTCAGGAACAGATCTTCACCATCGACGCCGACGGCACCGACGAGAAGCAGCTGACCAACACCGCGCGCGCCTACAACAACACGCCCTCCTTCTCGGCGGACGGGCGGAAGATAACCTGGGAACGGAGCGGCGACATCTGGGTGATGGACGCCGACGGCACCCACAAGCGGAGGGTCACGTTCCCCACCGAGGGGGCGCGGGACTCCAATCCCGCCTTCGCGCCCGGCGGCCGCAGGGTCGCCTTCGTGCGGTACGACCCCGAGGAAGGCCAGCGGGACATATACACCAAAGAGCTCCGGGGCGGCGACCTCCGGCGGATCACCGACGACAAGGACTACGAAGGGGGGCTCCGATTCAGGCCCGGCGGGGGCATGATCGCCTTCGAGCGCAGCGAGGCGGTCCCCGGTTGCGGCGGCTGCGTATACCCCAGCGAGATAGCCACCGTGCGCACAGACGGCACGGGCCTCGAGGTGATAACCGACACCCCCGACGTCAACGGCGAACGTGCGGGGGCGACGGACCCGGACTGGTCCCCGGACGGGCGCACGCTGGTGTTCGGCTCCTACCAAATAGTCCCGGAGCGACAACGGCTCGAGACCGTCAGGGCGGACGGCACGCGGCGGCGGACCCTCTTCGCGCCCGACGGCGTCTTCCCGGGCTCGCCCGTCTTCTCCCCCGACGGCACCAAGGTGGCGTTCGGCATTGCTGGATCCCCCCACGTCTTCTGGACGATCGACGCCGACGGCACGGGCCCCCCGACCCCAGTGACCGACGCCTCCAGCCCGGAGCGCCGAGAGTATGCCCCCAGTTGGGGGCCGAAGCCCACCACCGCGAGGTAGCCGAGGGGAGACGGCTAGGGGCCGGAGCGTCGTGCCCCGGCCCCCATGTTATGGACTACCTTGCTACTACCTCAGCGGCGGACGGTCGAGGCAAGTCAACAACGGTGTCACGTCAGTCGGACCCCTGAAAGTCAAAGTGACTCCGAAACTGGAGGTCTCCGCACTGAATAGGTTTCTGCTATCGAAGCCCGAGGAGAATACGTAGCCGTAGGTGAGCAACACATCCCCTTGGTCGCAGGTCGCAATAGTGCCACCGCCAACCTGCGATGTGAAGCGTGTGCCTTGCTTACCGTAGGTCCGGGTAGGCAAGAATTGGGTGGAGTCCTTGCCGTCTATCTTGTCGGCGTTGAGGTTGGCCACCCTGGCATCCGAGTCGACCCTCAAGGGTGCCTCGCCTGGCTGGACGGCCAGCGAGAGCGCCGTGTCGTCGGCGCCGAGGTTGTTGCTCTGCACCTGCATGGCAGCCCCGTCGACGTTGCCCGTGAGCTTGGTGAGGGCGCTCGCCACGTTGTTCTGGCCCAGGATGAAGTTCCCGCCGTTGGCACCAAGCGCCACCGACCCCGCCCCGAACACCAGCGCCAACGCCGCGCCTCAGAACAGGGCCGCCCCCTTGGCCAACCACATCGCCTTGCTTGCCGCGCTCCTTAGCATGATCCCTTCTGCCTCCTTCTCTTCGGTTTCGCACGACTGGAGGGCAGAGTAGAGCGCGAGGGAGGGTGGGCTCATCGGCAAGGTTACGCATTCGGGTTACTCAATCTCGCGACCATCCGGCGCGGGCTTCCGAGAACCCGTCTTCCAGGCGCTCGGGTGAACCAGGACAGAAAGAAGGGCCGGGGCCCCGTAGGACCCCGGCGCGGATCGTGCCAAGCTCTCGCCTGCTGCTACTGCTGGACCACCTGCCGCGGTCCGGAGAACTCGGAGGTGTTGCCCCCGGGTCCCGTGGCCGTGGCCGTTATCCCCTGGCCCGCCTGTACCTCTTCTGCCAGGACGCGGGTGAAGGTGACCTCACCGCTTGCGTCCGTGGTTACGCTCTTCTGGCCCAGGAACGTCCTGCCCTCGTAGCCGAATTGCTCGAACCCACGGTTGGCAAAAAAGCGGACGGTGAAGCTCGAGTCGGGCGCGCTCTTGAGGCGGCCCTGTATGGTTATCCGCGAGCCGCTGGTGGTGGCCGAGGCAAGGAACGGCCTGTTCTGCAGCGTGTTCGGCCCATCGTCAAGGTCTCTCGTGTCGATGGGATTGGGCCCGTTTGCCCCTAGCAGGTCTATTCCCCAGTCCTTGTTGGAGAAGATGGCGTTGTTCAGGATGCGGTTGCCGTTGGCATCATCGGGGTCGAATTCTTCGACCTGTACCCCATCGCTGGAATTGAAGGCGATCCTGTTGGCTTCCGCGGGTGTTGTCCCCCCGATGCGGTTGTCGTTCGAGCCAACGATATTCACGCCTTCTCCGTCGTTGGCCAGGCGCGTCCTCCCGTCCCTCTTGGTGCCCACGTAGTTGCCCAACACCTCGGTGTCCGAGGACCCGGGCTCGAGGAAAATGCCGTCGTCGTCGTTGCCGGAGACGAGGTTGCGCGCCCCGGGCGTGGCGCCGCCTACGGTGTTGCCGGTCCCGCCGATGATAACTCCGTCGTCCTCGTTGTCCTCCGCTTGGGTGCCCGAAGGGTCCGTGCCTACGAAGTTGCCCTCGATCTTGATGTTGTTGCCCCCTACGAACATGCCGCCGGGGTCGAAGTCGTTGATTACCAGCCCTCGCACCACGCTGTTCGAGCCATCCGCCGTCAGGTGCAACCCGTCCGCGTCCCCCGCGTCGGTCCCGTCCAGCTCGATGTTGAGCACCGCGTCGTTGCCATCGGCCAGGGTGTTGGGGCTAGAGCCGGGCTGGGTGTAGCCGTCTATGGCCACCGCCTCGGTTATGAACGGCAGGGGCGAGCCCGGGGAGATGGTGCGCACCCCCGCCCCCGGGATGGCGAAGTTTATGGCGTCCGCCCCGGGGGTGGCGTTGGCCGCCGTGATCGCCCCCCGCAGCGAGCAGTCGTCGGCCGTCGCTTCGGTGCAGTCGCCCGCCGTCGGGTTCGTGGTGAGGTCGGGATCGTCGCTCCTGTCCACCGTGAAGGCGACGGGTCTGTCGTAGGTTACTTGGTTGTCCGTCGAAGTCGAGGCGGTGCTGCCGTTGCCCGACGCGTCGGTCGCCGCGCCGGCGCCGACGGTCGCCGTCACCGTTCCGCTCGACGTGATGTTGCTGACTTCGACGGTGTACGTCGGGCCGTCACCCGAAACCGCGACCTGCGCGCTGGCGAGGCCGGCCGTGCCGGATAACTGGACGTCTTCGGGCCCGAAGCCCGTCACTTCCTCGTCGAACTCGACCGTGAAGCGGATCGGTAGCGCCGTCGCCGGATCGTCTTGCGAGGAGGCTTGATCTATCGTCACGCCCGGCACTGTGGTGTCGATAGTGACCGAGAGCCCGGAAGACTGGGCGCTTGTACCGTTCGCCGTTGACTGGCGCGCCGTGTAGGTGTGTGTGCCGTCGGGCGCGGACAGGTCGGTCAAAGAGATGGTCGTGCCCGCAGCCGTGCCGATGGCGACGACAGTGCCGTCGCGAAGGAGCTCGACCTCCGAGCCCGTTTCGACGCCTGCGATGCCGAAGGTCGGGGTGTCGTCGTTCGTTACGTTGTCTGTGTTGCTCGCGCCCGTGTCGCTGGCGGTTTGCAGGTCGGGGGCAGGTAGCGAGGCCGGTGGTGGCGTGGCGTTGTCGTTCGTGAAGCCAGGCGTCCCCCTGCCGCCCGGACCGTAGACGCTGGTGACGGGCGCGTTCGCCCAGTTCGAACCGTCGATGAGTCGGTTGTCCTCCAGTGCGGGGGGGCTCTTCAGCTCCCGTGCTACCCCGTCCTGGGCCGAGCTCGCCGCGCTCGCGTACTGCACGAAGTCGAGCAGCAGGTCGTCCGGGGCCCGGAGGCGTATGGCATCGCCGATGGTCGCCAGTGTCAGCGACGAGCCGTAAGAATAATCGACCGGGACGCCGCCGTTGGCAATGAAGTCGGTATTCTGCCCGAACACCACGTAGTCACCGCGATCGACCCGTAAGGAAGACGCGATCGTATGCGCGGGCTGCTCGACGGAAGCAGCGGAATCGCTGATCTTGAAACCCTGCACCTGGATCGGGAGCGTACCGGCGTTGTATACCTCGAACCACTCGCCATCGCTATCGAACGTGGTACCGCTCGGGTTCACCATGACCTCGTTGATCACGAGTTTCGCCTCGGCCCTGGTCGAGACCAGGAAGTCCACGGTGAACGAGGTGACCCCGGGGTCGTAAGCGAACTGCAGGGACTTAGCGGCCGAGACCTGATCAGGCTGGAGGATCTCGTCGTACTGGAAATACGGTTGGTCCGAACCCGTGAAATCCCCGCTGCCGTCGGCATTGGCAACGCTGACATCGCCGCTGTCCCCCGTGACGCTTATGCCGTCGACGAACAGGCGGACGCCAGCGGCGTCCGCGTCCGTGCCGTTGCCCGTGCCCAGCGCGTTGGCGAGCAGGTTCTGCACGGTGGCGTCGAACTGGAAGGTCCCGTTCGCGGCGCTTGCGTTAGAAGGCGCGACCTTCAAGTAAGCGTTTTGCCCGCCAATGACGCTGGGCGAACTGCCTTCGATGCTGCCGAAAGGACTGCTGCTCGTGTCGCAGGCGGCGCTGCTGGTGGCGACGTCGAAGGTGCAGCGGATGGCGGACACAGAACTCTGGGCTTGCGCGTCCCTGGCAAAGGACTGACTGACTATAAACAGGGCCAGAATCGCGCCCGCCAGCGCGAAGACGTGCCACAACCGCGGAGGGATCCGCGCCCCGCCGGTCACGCCGACCCCCGGTCTTGCCTTCGAAAACGCCGTGCCAAAGAAGCTGTTCCTCGCCATAACCGGACCCGCCTTTCATCCCACGCGCAGGGCTCGGGCGCGGTTGGTGGGGATCGCGCTTGTGGTGCCCCTCTGCTCGAAAGTAACACCGGCAGCATACCAGCCCGGCCGGACCGGCGCACTGTACTTTGGGGCAACACCGCAGAGGCCTGCCCCCCACGGGCGGATCGTACGGCGCCGGACGGGCGGGAAGCCCTCTCCGCGGTCGGGACCCACGGGGGATCCGGGGACGCTATCTTGGGGACGGACCCCTTTCTTCGGGGCTTACCCGCGAGGGCGGGAAGAACACAGGTTGCGGGCTCCTGCGTGAGGCCGCCGACGGATACGGAAGCAAGACCCTAGACTGGCGGACACGCACAGGGTCTAGGATGAGCGAACGTTCTGCGGTCGCAGGGCATCGACGTCATCCCTGTCGCACGTTGGCCTAGGTTATGTGGCGCGTTCCGGTCACGAAAGAGCCTACTAGGGCCAGTACCACCTACGCCAGCCCGAACACCGCCGAAGCGAACCTTCCCACACTCATCGCCTTGCCCATCGCCTTGGTAGCCGCCTTCCCTAGCATCTTCGCCTCTCCTTTCGGGTCGGTCCGTTGCGTGCCGTCGGCTACCAAGCCTAGCGGTC
This sequence comes from uncultured Rubrobacteraceae bacterium, assembly GCA_963800975.1. GTDB lineage: Bacteria > Actinomycetota > Rubrobacteria > Rubrobacterales > Rubrobacteraceae > JALYGY01. The sequence goes on from CAWDDB010000020.1 coordinate 90,905, forward strand.
GTCTCTTAGCCGGCTCTTGTCTGGGGGGCGACATCCGTACCAAGAATTGGGTGCTCTTCGGTCCTTTCGGTCCACTTCGGGAAGCGGGACATAGCGTGGCCGCGCAGGCCCGTTCTCGGGTCGGGTCGTCCTAGCGGTGCTCGGTTGCCAGTCGCAGGCCGAGCGCCACCAGCGCGGCGCCCATCACGCCCTCTACGGCGCGGCGGACCCTGGGCCGGCGCAGGAAGTCGCCCGCCTTCGCGACGGCGACGGCGTAGCCCGTGAGCCAGGCCAGCGTCAGCGAGCAGAAGACGACGCCGAGCAGGAGCAGGGCGGAGAAAGGGGCCCCGCCGCCGGGGGCGAACTGGGGCAGCAGGCTGGTGAAGAACACGGCCATCTTGGGATTTCCCAGGTTGCTGACCACGCCCTGCCTGAGGACGACCGCCGCCGCGACGGACCGCGCGGGGCCGTCGCGGGTGGCCGTCCCTCCTCCTGGCCCGCCCGGGCGCAGCGCGTCCCGCAGGGCCTGCGCGCCAAGGAACACGAGGTACGCGGCGCCCGCGAGCTTGACGGCGACGAAGGCCGGTTCGGACGCCACTATCAGGGCCGCGAGGCCCGCGCTCGCCGCGAGCGCCCAGACGCCCTGCCCCACGGCGACCCCCAGGGCGGTGCACACGCCGCCCCTCCGCCCGCCGGCCAGCGTGTTGCGTATCACCAGCGCCGTGTCCGGCCCAGGCGTGACGATCACCAGGAGGGAGACGCCCAGGAACCCCAGGAAATAGCTCGCCATGCAGCGAACCTTAGCACGCGGTACCACCGGGCCCTCGTGTCCCACGATACCCGGTCGGTCCTTCGCCGCTCCCCGCCAGGGCAAAGGTGGCCGCCCCCAGCACCAACGCCAGCGTGAACACCCCGCCTCAGAACAGCGCGACCCCCTTCGCCACCCACAGCATCCTTCTTGGTACGCCTCTCGTCATCCACTTCGCCTCTCCCTATGTGGCCCACCTGACGAGATGCAGCCGTAGGTACGGGGGTAAAAGGGTGCATCCGTGCTCCTGCGCATCCTTGCCAGATCCCCGGGCGAGGCTAGGGATGCCGCATAGCCCCGGCCCTAACCGATCGGGACCACATCAAAGTATGTGCCCGTCGCGGGGCATTTTCGGGGCCGAACGCCCCGGGTGCAGGCCCGTCTATTCTGCCCGCTCAGCGCTCGCTCGTCCCGGAGTGCCGGCCGCCCTCGTGAGCAGCGAACGGCCGTCTTCGATCTCGTAGATGTCGAGCTGCCCACCGCGCCTGATCCCATAGTCCGCCTTCACCCCACCTGACCCGTCTGCCTCGCCAGCCACTCCATCCTTTATAGAAACGTTGAACGATGCCTCCGTGCCATCCGCGCTCTCGTGCGAGAGCTCGATAACGATCCCCTCCCTCCGAGCGACTCCGTCCGCCGAGTAGGCGCGTACTACCGCGCCCCTCACCTCCCTCTCGACCAGCTCGAAGCCTTTCTTCTCGAGACTCGCGTACAGCTTGCGCACTCCGGGGTAGTCCCTAAGGATCACCTCGAACATGCTCAGGGCCTGTCCAGAGGTGAGCCTCACGAACCTGACCCTGGTCTCCCCAACCTTGTCCTCCGGGTTTTTCTCGTCTCGCCCTACTCCGGACAGAACGTTTCCGAGCGGCACTGGCAACAAGCTGGCGGCCAGACCGGAAGTTCCTAACGTTTCGAGAATCGTATGCCGGTCAATGGGCTTGGCCGACTCGATAGCGTGCCGTCTTGTGTCATCCCGCGCAGGGCCAAGCGTCAGCTCAAAGCTCGAGAGATCGTCCCGACGAAAGATCCCGACCAGGCGCAACGCCCGCCTTAGCCGAGATCCCATTGGCGTGCGCACTCGACGGAGCATCTTCTGACTGTTGGCTAGATAGTGATGCACTCGTAGTAGTCTGGCGCAGGACCAGATGAAGATCGCCTACCCAGGGTACGGTAATCCCCTATACCAGGGTATGGTTTTTGACATGTTTGCGGCATCTTAGCCTCTGCTTGGGTCGACAAGCAAACGCGAGAGGTCTACATTTGAACCTGGAATATGTGGCTTGGCTCTCATGGTGAGGCATTAACCACCGAAGGGTCACCGCTAAGGGAGTTGACGCTTGAGCAAGACGTCGCTAGGGTTCGCGATGACGATCATAGTGGCTACCATCTTCCTGATCGTCTTGGTGCACCCTTCGGGGGCACAAGTGGGCACCAGATCCGTGGACCAATACGTCAGCTCCGCAGGTCAGTACGCTGGCACGGCCAAGAGGGGTTTCGAGAGCAGCCGCAACGGCGACACTGGTGCAGTCGCCGAAGGGTCGGGACAATCAGGCGCCTCGGGCGGAGACTCCGATAGCGACGCCGCAAACGACCGGGGTAGTAGCATAGCTGGAGACTCGCAGAGTGCTGACTCGGATTCCGGGGGATCAGGAAGCGCCACGGAGCGGAACATTGAAGAAGCTTCGGAGGGTGAAGGTACTGTTGCGGAGATCTCCGTTGAAGGGACTTCGGAGGACGAAGGCGGTAGTGTGGAGTCCTCTGCGGGGACCTCTAAGTACGGTCCGTCCAGTACGCTTGAACGGCTGCCGGATACTGGTGGGCCGGACGCTACGGGATTATTCTGGAGCGTATTCTCGCTCTTGATGCTCGGCTCGGGGGCGAGCGTGGTCCGCGTCGCGGCAGACTACTAGTTTTCCCGGTTCAAGATTCCGCTGTCGATGGCAGCCAGCACTGCTGCCGTACGATGGTGCACCCCAAGCTTCTTGTAGACGTTATTGAAGTGCCACTTCACGTTGGAGCGCGTAACGTGCAGGCGTTCGGCGATCTCCTTGTTCTCGAGGCCCTGCGCCGCCAATTCCAGCATCTCGAGCTCACGGCGGGTAAGCGGGCACACCGGCGGCTGCGAGGTTGCCTCATCGTTCTCGCGGTTGCCGAGGTAGCGGATCAGACGCGCGCTGACCCTTGGGTCCACGGGCACCCCGCCTTCTAGGACCTCGCGTACGGCGCCGTGCAGCTCTTCCTGGGACCGGTCCTTGAGCAGATAGCCTGCTGCGCCCTTAGCGAAAGCCGCGAGAATTCTCTTGTCGTCGTCATAGGTGGTTAGGACAAGGACCTTAGCGTTTGGGAGCCTGGCCTTTATACGGCCCGTCGCCTCTACGCCGTCCATCTCCGGCATGCTCAAGTCCATGAGAACAACGTCGGGCTCGAGGCGACGAGCGAGCTCAACCGCTTCTGCGCCGTCCTCCGCCTCGCCGACGACTTCGAAGCCGCTCTGCCGCTCGAGCCTAGAGCGCAAGCCATCGCGGACTACGAAGTGATCGTCGCAGATGAGCACGCGGATGGTGCTTTCGATGCTTTGCCCCCGCGCCCTCATCACAGGCAGTCCGCTGCAGACGATGTCGGGGTCGTCGTGTTGGCAGGCTCGACCTCGAATCGCACCGATAGCGAAGTCCCGCCGCTCGGGGAGACCTCGAGGCTCAGAGAGCCACCCGCGTTACGCGCGAGTCGGCGCATGGCTTTGAGGCCGTGACCCCCCACCGCGAGATGGGGCTTCGAGTTCGTGGTCGCAGATGTCATCCCGCCCTGGGCAGCGCCTCCCAGACCGACTCCATCGTCGTGGATCTCGAGGGAGACTCTGCCCGAACCATAGGCAAGGACGACGTCGACGGTCGAAGCGCTGGCGTGCCTACGAACGTTCGCAAGTCCTTCTCTCGTGGCTTTGAACAGAACCATGCCGACGTCCGGTGGCAGAGGGTAAGGGGTGCCCTCAGTGGTCGCCCGAACCCGGACATCAGCCTCATCCGCAAATGCCTCCGCCTCCGCAGCGAGCAACCGCGGTAATTCTTCAGAAAAGTCGTCAGTGTTCAGAGCCCTTACGAAAAGACGAGCTTCCTCGACGGTATCGCGAGAGATTTTCAGGGCAAGTCCCAACTCCTTGCGGTCATCCGCGTCCAGGCGCTCGATCCCGCCAACATCCTCGATACGGTTGCCTATGGCTATGCAGCCCTGGATCACCGTGTCGTGGATCTCGTCGGCCAGTCTCTCTCGCTCCACGCGAGCCCCGGATCTCTCGGCGAGTATCTCCTGGCGGAAGATGGTGAGCTGCTGTGCTGCAAGAGGCGCGGCCTCCAGGCAAGCACGCTTCGACGACCAGGCCCACCGCTTTGCGCCGATCATGAGAAGACCTACCGGGGCGCCGCCGGTGGACAGGGTCACTACCGAAACCCTTCCGTGGGGAAGCAGCAGTCGCAAGTCTCGGGGTAGCCCCGTTACCGATTCCGTGCGAACCGCACCTTCGGGAACCAAAGCCAGGCCGCGCGCTGTCTCTTGCGCAAGGCGCAGCCCGAGCGGCCACGAGGAAGCCTTGCGCGCAGGCCACACCGCAAGCAGCTCGTACAAGTTTGCGGATTGTTCCTCGTCCCGGGTACGGTCGGGTGTCCATCCGGGCGGCACGCGCCAGAGCAGAACGGTCCCGGCCTTCTCCATCCCCCCAGTAAGATTCTCCCCGATCGCAGCCGCGACCTCCTCGGGACGCCGTGCTCGAGCGATAGCCAGCCTCGCCCGATGAGCAGCAATTGCTGCAGCATACCTGCGACGGCCGTACGCACCTCCGACAAGGCCACCACAGAGCGCGGCTGGCAAATGTAGCGCGATCTCAGCGGGATCTACCGGAGGGAACCAGAGTGCCACCGCACCGTTGAGCAGCGCAACGCTGATAACTCCGGTGAGCGCGCCCCGTTGCAGTGCGCGTCGCGGATCTTCGCTAGCGATACGTGCGGAGGCGCGTGCGACGAAGAGGGCCAGGAGTAAAGACGCGCCGAAGCCACCTGCCAGGTCGGCCAACGCTTCCACCTGGTCTGACCCAGGATCGCTTCCAAAAAACACGCCGTAGGAGAAGACAAACTCGAAAACGACATAACGCATAAGTATGAAGGTCCACAGCGTGGCGACCGTCGCTCCCCAGAGAGGCCGAGCCAGAAAAGTTAGTGGAGCCAGAACTATGCCGGACCAAGACATAGGAACAGTCTAGTACGTTGCCGTACCACACGTAAGAGAATTCACAGGTTCGATTTCGGAGCGACCGACTCCAAAGGTTGGGGCCTCACCATAAACACGCGGGGAACCCGAAATGCGTCGCCAAGCGCTATCAGCTTTCGGAGCGTATCTGAGAACGCTTCATGCGGCCTCCGGCACCTTGGGTCAGCCTGCCCCAGCATCAGCCGGCTAATCCCCGCGCCCACGAACGCCTTGGCGCTCTCTCGGCGGTCAGCCGGAACAGGAAGCTGACCATTCTCTTGTGGAGAGGGAGAGCCTCTCGGCAGACCGCCCTAGGCGTCGTACTCGTCGTGCAGGCGCCACCAGGAGTACGGCGGGTCCTGCGGGTAGCCCTCTGGTGAATCCTCCCACTTCTCCTGGCGCCCTAGCGGGGTCAGGTCGAGGAAGCTCCAGACGCCCCCGATCGCCTCGGCCGCGCGGCCGGTCGTGTAGTAGGTGCGGTAGACCTCGTCCCCATCGCGCAGGAAGACGTTGAGGCCGAAGTACTCGGGGACGTCGAAGTCTTCGGAGAAGTCGTCGGTCGTGGTGTACCAGGGGATGGTCCACTGCATGCGCTGCTCGAGCCGCCTTATGTCCTCCTGCGGCGCGGGGGACACCAGCACGAGGGAGGTGTCGCGGGCGTGCAGGTGGGGGAGGGTGAAGTGGCCGATGTTGTCCACGAACATGGAGCAGCCCCCGCAGCCGGACTCGGGCCAGCGCGCGACCCCCGGCTCGAAGAAGAAGCGGTAGACAATGAGCTGCCGGCGGCCGTCGAAGAGGTCGACCAGGCTCGCTTCGCCTTCCGGCCCCTCGAAGACGTAGTCCTTATCGACGCGCACCATCGGCAGCCTGCGCCGCTCGGCGGCCAGGGCGTCACCCGCGCGGGTGGCCTCCTTCTCCTTCGCGAGCAGCGCCTCGCGGGCGGCCCGCCACTCCTCCGTCGACACGACTTGTGGGTGGTTCATGGTGTCTCCTTTCCTGTGGTTGCGAGGACCCGGCCTGTCTGCCCTTCGTCCTCTTACTCCGAGAAGTCGAAGCTCAGCCAGCGGACGGGCCGGATCTTGAAGAGGACGAACTCCTGCGTGGGGTGATCCAGCTCCGACCGGGCGAACCACCGCGCCTGCTCCTCGGGCAGGTAGCGGCCGACCACGGCGAGCACCTGCTCCTCAGAAGGCGGCCTTTCTTCGCCGACGACCGTGCCCTCGACCGTGACGTACCTGTACGGGAACTCCTCCTTCTGGACCACCAGGCTCAGCGCGCCGGCGGCCCGGATCAGGCGCGCCTTGCGCGACCTGCGGCCCTGGGTGCCGGTGAAGAAGGTGATGTCGCCGCCCGGCTCGTAGGCGTACCATACCGGGGTCGAGTGGGGTGGCCTGTCGCCTTCGCTGGCTACGCTGATTACCCCCACGTGCCGCCCGGCGAGGAACTCCTGCTGTTCGTTCTCGGTCATCGGTCCCGGCATGTTTGCTCCTCCTTTACGGATCGTCGTGTTGTATGGCCGGCAAGCGGCACGTCAGGGCCCGGAGGGGAGCATCCCGATCATGCTCCGGAGGCCCGCGTCCCAGCCCTCGACGTCGCCGAAGTCGTCGTGGAACACGATCAGGGCCAGCGCCACCTGCAATGCGCGCAGCTCGGTGCAGCGCGCCATCACCTCGGGGTCGGGCTGATGGTGGGCCGCCACGGCCTCGGGGTCCATCATCGTCGCGAGGTCCCATTCGGCCGGTCCCAGGCAGACGTCTTCGAAGTCGATCCACACGAGCTCTCCTTCTCGCGTGGCGATGAGGTTCCCCGGGTGCGCGTCGCCGTGCAGCGCCTGCGGGTCGTCGCCCGGCTCTTCCCACATCGGCCGCAGCCGCTCTGCCGCCGCGCGCAGCAGCTCTGCGTCCGCCTTGCCAAGCACGCCGTCGCCTGTCCCGTCGAGCAACTCCAGCCCACGAGGTACGTCCTGGGCACAAAGCATCGGCAGCTCGCCGGGGTATGCTTGCAAGGCGGCGTGAAGGTCCGGGAGCATCGCCGAGCAGTCGGCGGCGGTCGGGGTCCGGTCCGGGTCGGGCTCGACAAACGTCCAGAAGCTGATGGGGAACCCGTCGCGCTCGTGCGGGCCGCGCGGCAATTCCCTACTCGGCGCGACGACGGGCGCGCCCCCCTCCGCCAGGAAGCTCGTCACCGAGATCTCACGTTCCAACCACGGCTCGATGGGTTCTCTCAACTCCTGCATACAGGTCACCACCCGCGCGACTACCGGCGCCGGTTTCAGGTACACCATCAGCGAGAACAGATCGTTCAGCACGACCGGTTCCTCGACCCGGAGCCCGAGCTCGCGGGCCAGGCCCACCACCGCGCCCACCGCCCGCCGCGAACGCTCCTCGCGGCGGCGCCTTCGCTCGTTGCCTTCAGACGTCGTCACGCTGTCCTTCCGGCTCCTTTAGCAAACCTTATCGCTCCTCGGAAGCGTAGCGACTCAATCATCTATCGTGCATCCGCCCGAGCCGGGCTCTGGAGAGTCCTGAGTTATTCTTCATTGTTGCATCCCTTCCGTGACGCCGAAGAAACGGTTCAGGGCTTCGGCAGTATTTTCGGGAGCTTCCTCCGGGAAAAAGTGTCCGGCGTCAAGCGCATATCCCTGGACATCGTCGCCCCAATATCGCCAAAGCGCGAGCGCCCCGCCCTCCTTGGCGTACCAGGTATCGAGCGGCCCTCCGGCGCCCCACAGCGCCAGAATGGGACACGCTATCCGGCGGCCGTTTGCGAGATCCTCTCTGTCGTGCTCACGATCTATGGTGGCGGCGGCCCGGTATTCCTCGCAGATGGCGTGGGCGTGAGCGGGCTCCCTGATAGCCTGCACGTAGGCGGTGCGGATCTCCGGGGGGAACGCGGAGGTTGGAGAACCCCATCCTCCAAGGGCATCGTCAACGACGGCTTCGGGGGAGGACGTGAGCACGTTCTCGGGGAGGGGCTCGGATTGGGCGAGCAGGGTCCACGGCCAGTATGCCAGCGCAAACCTCGCGTCGGCCCGTTCCCACGCGGTCTCTGTCGGCACAATGTCGAGAACGGCGAGGCGCTCGACGCGGTCCGGATGGTCGAGGGCCATGCGATAGGCAACGCGGCCGCCGCGATCATGCCCCGCCACCGAGAAGCTCGGGAACCCGAGCTGTTCCATGACCTGGACCATGTCTTCGGCCATGACTCGCTTTGAGTACGGGTTGTGATCCCGATCAGACTGCAGGCAACCGCTGCGCCCGCAGCCGCGAAGATCGGCACAGACCACCGTAAAATCGCGGGCGAGCAAGGGAGCGACGCCGCGCCACATCAAGTGCGTCTGGGGAAAACCGTGCAACAGAAGAACCGGCGGCCCCGTCCCGGATGAGCGCACGAAAATGCTGGTTTCGTCCGTTTCGATCTCCGAGGCCGTGAATTCCTCCATCACAGATAGCTCGTGATCTCCGGCGCGCGGTCCGAAGCGCGCGTCCCCCCGATCGCGCGCCGGGTTCACTCTTCTAGCCATTCGGTCACGAAGCGTTCGCTGGCGTGTATGTCCACCTGACGCAGCCGTCCCGTCCCGGAGTTCACGAACTTGTGCGCAATTCCCGCCGGCACCACCACGACCTGTCCGCCCCTCACCTCGATCTCTTCGCCCCCGGCCGTGAAGGTCGCGGTGCCTTCCTGCACGACGAACACCTCCTCGTAGGGGTGCTTGTGCAGCCTCGGGCCGCCTCCCGGCGGCGCGTCGACCAAGATGAACGAGACGCCGGCGCCGTGGAGGTATCCCTGGAACTCGTCGTCGCTCTCGCCCGCCCCCAGGTCGGCCAGATCTAGGACGCGCGTCATTCGCTGCCCTCCGCCGCTTGACCGTCCTCCGGCATTGGCGTGTCGAGGAACGGCGACACGGCTGACGCGAGCACGGGGGAGGAGAAGATGTCGTAGTGCGTCGTGGCCGGCAGCACCGCGAGCCGGGAGGCGGGCATCGACTCGAAGCTCAGTGGACGGTCGATATCCGTAGTGCGCCCGTGCGCCTGCAGTTCGACCGCGATGACCCGCCGGCCCTCGGCGAGCAGCGGCAACATCTCGACCGCGCCGGCGGCGCCGTGCAGCAGCACGAGCGGATAACCTTCTCCGTGCATCTTGTAGTACAGGTTCAGGCCGTCCACGTCGGCGTAATTGCCCCTATCCTCTGTCACGGTGCCCTCCTCTACAACCCTCTGATGTCTCTAGCGACCTCGGACAGGTCTTCGTTGAACTGGTGTCCGCGGTCGTCGAACTCGTGTATCGTCGCCTGCGGAAGCCTTTCCCCGTACATGGCGAGGTGCGCGAACGGCACCCACTCGTCGTCGCGGCTGTGGTAGAAGAACATCGGCAGCTGCTTCGGGAGCCTGGACGCGAAGCCTTCTCCCAGCGCGTACTCGGCGACCTCCCAGTCCTCGGCGTCCCAGTAGGGCGGCGCCAGGAGGAAGAGCCCGGCTACGGGTCCCTTCGGTTCCTCCTCGGAGAGGTACTTCAGCAGGATCGAAGCACCCAGGGAGTGCCCGACGAGGATCGCCTCGCCGTCCAGCTCGGCGACCTCCTCCGAGATCCGGGCTTTCCAGGCCTCGTATTCGGGGCTGTCTTCGTCCGGCATCTTCGGAGCCCGCACGTCGTAAGCGGCTCCCAGCGCATCTTGCAGGCTCGCGGCCATCTTCTTGTCTTCCTCGTGTGCTCCCTCTCCGCCACCGTGGATAAACAAGACCTGCCTTTTCATGTGCTCCCTTTCCTCACGTCCATCGGCTGGCCGAAGTACACCGAGGCCGTTTTGCCGCGCGCCCGCCCATCGTTCGGACCGGCGATGAACCCGTCGAGCAATATCGTCAGCCCCATTGTTACCTTGCCCACGTTCGTTCTCCTGCTTCGGTCGGTTGATCCCTATTCGCGAGCTGTTGCCGTTTTCATGCCAGCAGGTTTACTCCTGGCGAACTCCGTACCGTACGAGTACGTTCCCCGAATCCTCCCACGTACGGGTCTCGATAAGCCGGAGCGGTGCAGGCGGTTGGCCGCCGAACATCGGCGAACCGGCGCCCACTACGACCGGGCAGACCAGCAGGTGAAGTTCGTCGACCAGATTCTGAGCCAGAAGATCGTTCCAGAGCGTTCGGCTGCCGAAAACCAGTATGTCCCGGCCTTCCTGGTGTTTGAGGTCGGCGATCCGATCGTGCGCATCTGCGCGACCGATGATGCGGGTGTTGCGCCATGGGTCGGTCTCCTCGGGGGTCAGGCTGTCCGATACGACAACCTTGTCTATGGCGTTGTTTAGCCGGGATATCTCCCGTTGGAGGTGCGTGGCGTTCTCGTCATCGGCCACGGGCGGCCAGAAACCCCTGAACCCATCGTACGACGCGCGTCCCAACAGCAGCGTATCGGACGCGCGCAGACGCTCGGCGTTGTAGGCATCGAAGCTCTCGTCCGTTGGATAGGCCTCCCACCGGTAGTCGAACAGGGCCATGACGTTCTTGTCCGGTCCTTCGTAGTAGCCGTCCAGCGACATGGCATTGCAGACGACGAGTTTGCGCACTACGCGCCCTCTCCGCCGATAGCCGCGTCGGGTCGGGCGGGTATCTGCTGCACGCACCAGCGGTTGCCGTCCGGGTCGCTGAAGTAGACGCACCCTACGTAGTCGAGGTTCTCGTCCTCGCGGGCTGGCCGGTATTCTCCCTCGTTGAAGACGAGAAAGTCGCCAACATCCACGCCTCTTTCGACGAGACCGGCACGAGCTTTCCGAACGTCGGTTACGACCAGGAACGTCCCATCGAGTTCGCCAGGCTTCATGTCCACCGTGCCCTGTCCCAGGTGTATCGAGCATCCAGAGCCCGGCGGGGTGAGCTGAACGAGACGCACGTCCTCGCTGACTACGTGATCTATGTCCACGTCGAAGCCGAGCTTCTCCGCGTAGAAGTCTCGGGCGCGGTTCACGTCCGAGACCGGCACAGTGACCACCTCTATCTTCCAATCCATGACGCGCTCACCTTTCATTCGCGACCAGCTGCTTTTTTCATGTCCATGTATTGCCTCCGCTCCTCTTTGTCGAGGTGTTCGATGGCGTAGCGCAACATCGTGCGCGGCATCGTCGCGGCGTGCTCGTCGAGAAACGTCCTCAATCTATCGCGGTCTTTCTTTCCGGCGGCGCGCAGCCATCCTCCGGTAGCTTTGTGGATCAGGTCTTCATCATCGTCGAGCAACATTTCGGCGATTTTGAAGGTGTCGTCGAGATCCCCTTGCCTGATGAAATAGTACGTGCTCACGATGGCCGTGCGACGCTCCCACAAGTTGTCGGAGCGAGCGAGTTCGTACAAAACGTCTCGCGGCTTGTCGAAGAGGTAGCCGCCGACGACGAACGGACAGCTCACGTCCACGAGGTCCCAGTTGTTGATCCTGTCCGTGCGGCGCATGTACAGGTCGAAGAGCTCCTTCCTCCGGCTCTCGGGCGTCTTCTTCCTGCGGGCCTGCTTGTCCATGATGCTGAGGCCGCCGGCCCGTACCTCGTGGACCTCGCTTACGAGCAGCTTCTCTATCTCGCCGGGCTCCATCTCGATGAACTCTTTGGCGAGCTCGAAGACCTGCCCCATACGCACGCCGATGAACTCGTCGCCTTCGCCGTACTCGCCTTCGCCGAGCTTGAAGTATCTCCGGTACTGATCGCGTTGTTCCGGCGAACGGTGCGTCTCTAGCTCCTCGACAAACCGCTGTGCCGTGGGTGTCGCCATTCGTTACGCTCCCTTTGTGTTCGATCCCAGAACCGCAAGCGACCGCCGTCCTGTGCCGGTGCTCCGTGCCCTACTCGGGGCCCTGCCGGACGGACGTGGTGCCATTCGAACGCGATCTTCGTCGCTCGACGTCACTGTATCCACGAAACTCCTTTCCCCGGTCTCCCGCGAAGTCCGGCTAGCCGGCCACCCCCACCATCCACACGTGACCGTCGAGGTCCTTGAAGGCGCCGGAATAGCCCCAGACCTCTTCTTTCGGGGGGCCGGACACCTCTCCTCCGGCGCCCTCGGCCTTCCTTACCAGCTCGTCAACCTCTTCCCGGCTCCTCACGCCGACGTTGACGATGCACTCGGAGACTCCCCTCTCGGCGACGGCGTTGCCCTGCGACACCCACGAGAACCCACCCGTTGGGATCAACATAAGGGTCGCTCGGCCGTGCAGGACGAACGTGACGGGCTCGGGCATGTCCGAGCCTTTCTCGGGAGGAGCGGCGAGGTCGAGCCCGATGCCATCCCGGTAGAACAGGAACGCCTGCCTGAGATCCTCTGTCGGCAAGGCCACGGTGACGTTCTTCAAGTCCATCGCTTCACCTCACGAACGTTGTTCGGGATTTCCTGTGCCTGGCCGGTACTCGGTGCATCAGCTCCGAGCGAGCGCGTAACGCAGCAACAAGATGCCGGACGCATACGGCTTCGCCTCCAACAAGGTGAGGACGTGCCCGCTGGATTCCTCCTCGAATAAGCTCCGACCGTAGCCGATGACGGTTGGGACCACGACTAACTGTAGCTCGTCTACCAGGCCGGCCGCGATCAACGATTGGGCCAGGGAGATACTGCCCCACACGAGGAGGTCCTTGCCAGGCTCACGGCGGAGCCGATTAACGTGGTTGGCGGCGCTACCTTCGAGCACCCGCGCCGGCTGCCAGCGGCCCCACGGCGCGCCGTCCAGCGTAGACGAGAACACGATCTTTGGGGTCGAGTTGACCACCTCGGCCACCAGCTCACCCTCGGCGGCGTCAGTGGGCCAGTACTCGACGAACAGGCGGTACGTTTCGCTACCCAGCAAGACGGTATCGACCTCGCCGAGCATCGAGAGGTTGTCCCGGTCACTCTCGCTATAGTCCGACACCACATCGAAGAATTCCAACCCGCCCGATGAGTCCGCGACGAAGCCGTCGACGGTCATTAATTCCTGGACGATGACCCTGCGCAAATGCCATCTCCTTTCCTTGAACGAGTGTTCGAAAGTGCACCACCAACTCGGATCGAGGCCGCGTTCCTCAAAGACGGAGCCGCCCCCGTGCCAGCGCGGCGACTCGCCGACCAAGAGTTTCGTCATCAAGGTTCGGGTTTCGGGCACCGAAGCTCATCGGATCTAATCCACGAGCGCGCCGCAGCTTATGTTGACGGTCGCGGCGGTCATGGAGCGGGCCCTTTCCGAGGCGACGAAGGCCGCGACGTTGCCCACGTCATCGAGCGTCGCTGTACGCCCGAGCATCGTCGGCTCGACGAGCGATTCGGTGATGGCTTCGCGCCCGGCAAGGTCTTCGGGGATCGTCTCGGGCACGCCGCCGGTGCGCAGGGAGACGGTGCGGATGCCGTGCGGTCCGAGTTCGGCCGCCAACTGGCGCCGAAGGGACTCGACCGCCGCCAGCGCGATCTGGAACCCCCCGATGTAATAGTTCCGCATCGGATCCCCGTCACCGCCGAAAAAGAGGATCACACCCGACCCGCGCCCGATCATGTGCCGCGCCGCCGCCTTCGCCGTAAGAAACTGCGTCCTCATGGCGGTCATGATCGGCCTCTCGAAGTCTTCGAGCGGCATCTCGGCGAGCGGCGTCCCCTGCACGTCCCCGACCGAGATGAGATTGAACGAGACGTCTATGCTCCCGCCCTCCGACACCACCGCATCGGCATGTTCGTCGACCGCCTTCTCATCGAGCGCATCCACCTCGTTCGTCTCGGCCACTCCACCGGCGGCGCGGATCTGCTCGGCCACCTCGTCGAGCGACTCCGCGGTGCGCCCGGCGAGAAAGACCCTCGCTCCTTCTCGGGCGAAGGCTCGGGCGACCCCGCCCCCGATACCGCCCCCCGCGCCATAGATCACGGCGTTCTTGTTTTCGAGCAGCATCTCGGTCTCCTCCTTTTTCAGCTTTCGGCGACCGCGCTCGTGACGATCCCCGAGACTTGTTGGGCCGCGCCGAAGTCGGCGGCGAGCAGGTTCTTGGTCAACGCGAACGCGGTTCCGGTTTCGGTGTCGGCGCACGCGAAGCTTCCGCCAACCCCGCCCATCCCAACGACGCTCGAATTCTCCTCGGCGGGGCCGCGAATACCACCGATGGCGTAGCCCAGCGCCCACGTGACCGGGTTGCCCATGATCCGGTCTTCCCCGCTGAAGGCCGGGGCGGTCACCTCGCGCAGCCGCTCCGGCGAGACGAGCCTTACCCCGTCCACCTCGCCCATCATCGCGGCGTACATGCGCGCGATAGCGCGGGCGGACATCTTGCCACCTGCGGGGATGTCTGCCATGAGGATGTCTTTGCGGTTGCCGAACTCGGCTGTCGGTGTCACGGCCCGCGGTCCCAGCTGGAAGAACGGCGAATCGTCTGGCATCGCGGCCAGGAACTCGGCGCTGCCCTCCTGGTCCTCGAGCCTGGCCAGCCTGCCCAGCTCGGGCTCGGGCATGCCGAAGTAGAGCGCGTCCGCCACGCCGAGCGGCTCTGCCAACTCTTCCAGCAGAACCTGCGAGATGGGTTTGCCGGTGGCCCGGCGTACGATCTCGCCGACGATGTAGCCGAACGGGTAGGCGTGGTAGGCGGTCTGGGTGCCGGGTTCCCACCAGGGCTCCGAGTCCGCGATCGCGGCACACATCCCGTCCCAGTCGCATAGGTCCTCGGGCGTCGTATCGGCCGGTATGCCCGGCACGCCTACCGTGTGCGTCAGGGCGTGCCGCACGGTCGCTCCCTCTTTGCCGTGGGCGCCGAACTCAGGCCACAGCTCCGCGATCTTCGTGTCGTAGCCGAAGAGGCCGCGCTCGACGAGCACGTGCGCCACCGTGGCGGTCGCGCCCTTGCCGACCGAGTAGGCGTAGAACGGGGTGTCCGAGGCGACAGGCCGCCCGGTTGCCGGGTCGGCGACGCCCGCGACGGCATCGACTACCTGCTCGCCATCCCTGTAGACGGCGACCTGCAGTCCCCTCTCGGCGCCCGACTCCACGAGCCCGTCGATGGCTTGCTGGACCTGCCGCTGAAGGTCGTTCATGCCCTCCCTCCCACGCTGCGCGCCTTCCTGGTTGCGTCGTGTCGTCGTACGGCGCCCGTCACTCCAGCCACTCCGTCTCCATCCGGGGCACGGGGTGGATGCTGATCTGGCGCAGCCGCGTCTGCCCGACGTTGACGAACTTGTGCGGCGTGCCCGCGGGGACGACGACGATCTGGCCCCCCGTCGCCTCCACCGTCTCCTCGCCGACGGTGAAGAGCACGTTGCCGTCCTGCACGATGAACGTCTCCTCGTACGGGTGCGTGTGCAGCTCCGGCCCGCTGCCTGGCACGTTGCGGCTGAGGAAGAAAGACACGCTCGCGCCGTGCTCGTGGCCGTCGAACCTGGAGGAGTTCTCGCCGCCGGGGAGCCCGGAGACCTCGATCGCCTCGGGCGGCACCTCAGCCACCCGCCGGCCGGTAGGTGAGGTAGACGACGCCGGTGCCGAAGGTCCTGGAGTCGACTAGCTCCAGCGCCTTCGGTTCCCTTTCTTCACCGAAGAGGCGCTTCCCGCTGCCCACGACTATCGGGTGGATCATGAGCTGTAGCTCGTCCAGGAGACCTTCGCGCAGCAGCGACCGGACGAGGCCGCCGCTGCCGGAGATCGCGATGTTCTTCCCCTCCTGCTGCTTGAGCCCGGATATTCCCTCCGCCAGGTTCTCCCCTACAAGGGTCGAGTTGTTCCACTCCAGCGGTTCCTGCAGGGTGGTGGAGACGACGTGCTTGCGAACGCCGTTCATGAAGCCGGCGCCCTCGTTTTCCTCCGGGTTCTGTGAGGGCCAGTACGCGGCCCACTCTTCGTAGGTGACGCGGCCCATGAGCATGGCGTCCGCGGCGGCCATCGCCGCCCCGACCGTCTCCCCCATCTCGTCGTCGAAGTACGGGAAGTGCCACTTGTCGGGCGACTCCATGACGCCGTCCAGGGACACGAACTCGGCCGCGATGATCTTCCTCATGTCGATCCTCCTTTGCTTTACGGAACCCGAGGCGTGTTGCGAACGGGTAGCTGCGAGACCTCGAGCTGCACCTCAACCACCCGCCGGCGCGTAGATCAGGTGCACGACGCCCGTGGCGAAGGCCCTCGACCGCACGAGCTCGAGGTCCATCCGGTCTCCCGCTTCCTCGAAGAGACGCTTCCCGCCTCCCAGGACTATCGGGTGGACCATGAGGTGCAGCTCGTCGATCAGGCCCTCCCCGAGCAGCGAACGGACGAGGGTGCCGGCGCCCACGATGCCGATGTCCTTGCCCGGCCGCCGCTTGAGCTCCGCGACCTCCTGCGCGACGTTGCCCCGGACCAGGATCGAGTTCTGCCACTCGAGGGGCTCCCGCAACGTCGTCGAAACGACGTATTTGGGGGTGTTGTTCAGGTAGTCCGTGTACGGCTGCTCGGCGCTGTCCTGAAAGGGCCAGTAAGAGGCGAACTCCTGGTAGGTCACCCGCCCCATCAGCATGGCGTCCGCCCCGGACATCCCTCCTCCCTGCGCCTCCGCCATCTCTTCGTCGTGGAACTGGAACGCCCAGTTCTCCGGCGACTGCATGACGCCGTCCACGGACACCATCTCCGTCGCGACGATTTTTCTCAAGTCGGCCTCCTTACCCACCGGGCGCCGGTCATGGCCGGCCCTACTTCACGACGCGGAACGTGAGGTGCGTGACCCCGACGCCCTCGACCACCCGCGTGCGCTCCAGCCCGATCGGGGCCTCGCCCAGATGCTCGAACAACCTGACGCCCCCTCCGAGAAGTACGGGCGCCAGGTCGACGTGTATCTCGTCGAGCAGCCCCGCCCTGAGGCACTGCTGAGCGATGCTCGCGGCGCCCACGGCAACGGTCTTGTCGCCCGCGACCGCCTTCGCCTGCTGCACGGCGCTCTCGACGCCGTCCGTGACGAAGGTGTAGGGGGATTCTTCGTACACCCAGTCCTGCGGGACCTCGTGCGTGACGACGAACGTCGGTACGCCCAGCGGCGGCCTGCCGCCCCACCCGTTGGTGATGTCGAAGGTCCTGCGCCCCGTCACGAACGCCCCCATGCTGCCGTGCGCCTCCCGCAGCAGATCCGCGCTCTGCCGCGAAATCTCGAACACCATCTCTGTACCCGGCAGCGGATACTCGGTGTCGCCGGCCGAGAACCACGCGAAGAGCGCCTCGCCGCCTTCGCCCAGGGGCGACCCTGGGCCGTCGTTGGTTCCGGCGATAAAGCCGTCCAGCGACATCGAGAGTCCTACCGAAACCTTTCCCATGCTCTCTCTCCTTTCGTTGGCCTAGTCGCGGGCGAGGCTCTCCTGCAGGACCCAGCCGTTGCCGTCCGGGTCGCTGAAGAAGACGAAGGAGTTCCACTCGCCGCCTCGCCCCTCGACCCACCCGCCGTCTTCGAAGTGCTGGACCGGACCGGCCTCGACGCCGCGGTCTACCAGCTCTGCCCTCGCGGCCTCGATGTCAGGGACCATGATCTGCAACCCCTCCAGTATCCCCGGCGGCACGTCGAGCATCCCGCTGCTCAGGTGGATGGAGCACGCCGACCCGGGCGGGGTGAGCTGAACGAGCCTTACCCCGTCGCCGAGCTGCGTGTCGAGGTCGACGACGAAGCCGACCTGCTCGCTATAGAAATGCTTCGCGCGTTCCACGTCCGAGACGGGAACAGGAACTACCTCCAGCTTCCAGCCCATTACACATCACCCTTTCGAATCGTCCCCGTCTACAGGCTCACCAGTCTCTCCCCGCCGTCACCGGTTCTTCAACCCTGGTCGGAGAATACATCGATGGTCCTAAAATCCAACCATTAAATGCAAATAACAAACTCCTCGTGGCCAGAGTACAGGATGCCCCACCTGTTCGTTACGTTGCTCCGTCCTGGGGCTCACGTCGGCATTGCGGCTTCGCGCGTGGCCGATACGGGACGGGCGGCATAAGATGTGGGCGTGGGTGCCGAAAAACCAAAGCTGTACGGCGAGCTGGCCAGGTGGTGGCAGCTGGTCTCGCCGACGGAGGATTACGCGGATGAAGCAGCCTTCTTCGCGCAGCTGTTTCGGGCCGAGGGTGCCGGTAGCGTGCTCGAGCTTGGCAGCGGCGGCGGCAACGTCGCCTGGTTCCTCAAGCGGGAGTTCGCGCTCACGCTGACGGACATCTCGGGCGAGATGCTACGGGAGAGCAAGAAGCAGAACCCGGAGATCGGGCACGTGCGGGGCGACATGCGCACGTTACGCCTCGGCAGGACGTTCGACGGCGTCTTGATCCACGACGCCATCATGTACATGACGAGCGAGGAGGACCTGCGCGCGGCCTTCGTCACTGCCCACGCGCACTGCAAGCCTGGCGCAGTCGTGGTGATCGTACCCGACTGGGTGGCCGAGACGTTCCAACCCTACACCGCGCACGAGGGAGCGGACGACGGCGAGCGCGGCATCAGGTACCTGGAGTGGGTCTGGGACGCCGACCCGGAAGACACGAAGGTCAACTACGAGTTCGTCCTAGCCCTGAGAGAGAACGACGATCTGCGGGCCGTGGTGGACCGCCAGGTCGTTGGCGTCTTCCCGCGTGCGACCTGGTTGGGGCTGCTGGAAGACGTCGGCTTCGAGGCGAGGGTCGTCGAAGACCCCTCGACCGGCGGCGAGCGCGGCGAGATCTTTCTGGGACACAAACCACCGCGCTCTGACTGAGACGCCGGCACCGACGGACCGGCGGCCGGGGCGTCGCGCGAAACCCGGGTCGAAGGGTACTGTGTGTTCGGGACCTGTAAGTCGTGTTGCTCTTCCTGGGCTCCGCTGCTTCCCGAGTTGAAAGCGGTCGATTTACGTCGAGGACGACGGGCGCTTCAGGGGCGTTGCGCTCGGGCGTCCTGCCCGGCGAGGACGCGCGTAGTTCTGGCGCCCGGGGGCGGGAAACCCGCGGCGCCCAGGCCGAATGCCAGTTCCTCCAGGACGGCTTCCAGGAGCGCCGCCGATCTTCGCTTCCCATCCCGGCGCGCCTCCTCGAGCGAGGCCGTCGCCCAGAGGAACGCCTCCTCGTCGCCGCGCAGCTCGGTCGCCCTGGGCACCAACTTCGTCGCCATGTCTCATTACCCCCGGTCGTGAAAACGCCCCCTATCCTACGCTCCTCACGGGGCCCGCGAGTTAAACGACGGTTAGCATCGTGTTACGAGAAGCGAAGCCGCAATTAAGGGCCTGGCGGTCGGCTTCGCGGGCGGTGCGCGCAAACACTCTGGGCTGCCATAAGCCTCGAAATGGCTCGCAGTTTGTAGCAGCGTTACGCATCGGCTACGGGTGAACGATTTTCTCCGCGCGGCTACACGAGCGGGCCGGGGTCGTCCGGTTCAGCGCTCGGGGTCGAGGATCACGTCGTCCGAGTGGCTACCGAACTCCTCGGCCCTGACCTCCGCGATCTCCCTGTACCTCGAGACGCGGTCCTCCCACGCCGTCTGTACGCCGAAGGCGGCGCCGGCGAACCCCACGGACCTTATCGCCTCGGGCAGCCGCTCATCGCCCGGCGCGAGGACCTCCAGCGGATCGCCGAGGGCCACGGTGTTGGGCGGCACGAAGAACCCGCCTGGCACCTCGGCGTTGGCGTGCACCAGCGCGCCAACCGCGACCACCACGCCCGCCCCGAGCCGCGCTCCTTGCAGCACGGTAGCCCCGGTCGCCACGTAGCAGGCCTCCCCCACCTCGCATCCCAGCAGCGTGGCGTGCGGTCCTACGAACGCGTGATCCTCCACCAGCACTGGTCGGTCTGGCTCGCCCACCGCGGTCGCCCGCAAGACGGCGTTCTCGCA
The DNA here is from genome assembly GCA_963800975.1 of uncultured Rubrobacteraceae bacterium. Taxonomy (GTDB): domain Bacteria; phylum Actinomycetota; class Rubrobacteria; order Rubrobacterales; family Rubrobacteraceae; genus JALYGY01. The sequence continues at coordinate 110,698 of CAWDDB010000020.1, forward strand.
CACTATGGCCGTGTTCCCGACCTCCACCCTCGAAGCCTCCGAGTCCAGGACGGCACCGTACATGATCCGGGCCCGAGGACCGACGGAGACCCGGCCTACCAGGACTGCCGTAGGAGCCACGTACGCGGACGGGTCGACCTCCGGATCCAACCCCCGGTTCCTGATCCTCACCTCATACCTCCCGCCACGCCAACGTCGCGTCTACGTTCGTTCCCGACGCCGCCAGCGGCAAACCTTCGGCAAGACAATGCCCGCACCCGGGCTCCGGCCCACGATAGCCTCCTTGACTTTTCTTTTCTTCACTACTTGAATGAACAATATTGTGGTAATGCCGATGGCTTTGTGGCCGCTACAGAAGTCGGCCCGGGCGGTGCGTAGAATAGTGGGCCGTGGCGGGAACGCGAAGGAGGACGCGAGCGTGGTTATCGTGAACGGGGCTGGAGGCGCCGCGGGCCTGTTGTTCGGCCGTTCCGTCACGCCGCGCGGTGGTGGCGAGGGGGCTTGAGCGCCGTTCGGATACGGTTCGTCTCGGATCTCGACGTCGCGGCGCTGCGGCTCACGCCGGCCGAGATCCTCGCTTCCGTCGAGGCGGCGGTAAGGGCGCAGGGTCAGGGAGACGTTGTGCTTGAGCCGCGGGCGCACCTGACGCCGCCCAACGGGGGCAGAGGTCACTTCAACGTGCTGCGCGGTTACGTCGGCCCGGGCAACATCTGCGGCGTGAAGATCGTTGGGGACTTCGTCGAGAACTACAGGTTATGCCTGCCGAGCGAGGTCGAGCTCGTGAACCTCTTCGATCCCGAGACCGGCGTCCCGGTCGGGATCGTGGACGGGACCATGATCACGAGCGCCCGCACCGGCGCGCTCACGGCGCTCGGCGCCAAGCACCTGGCCGCCCGGACAGCAGGGTCCTCGGCCACGTGGCGCGCGTGGGACGGCGTGGTGGAACGTGACGATGCTAGACGACCTGTTCGACTTCGAGGAGATCCGGGTGACCAGCAAGCGGCCGGAATCCAGGGACGAGTTCGCCCAGCGTTTGACGAAGCACCTCGGAAAACCCGTGAGGGCGGTCGCGACCTCGGAGGAGGCCCTCGTCGGGGCGGATATCATGGTCGAGGCCTCGCGACTCGAAGAGCCCGAGGTGTTGCTGAAGACGGAGTGGGTCGTACGGGGCGCCTTCGTGGTCCCGTACGGCACGGTGAGCGCCGTCGAGCTCTCGCTCACGGACGCGATGGACAAGGTAGTGGTGGACGACTGGGGACAGGCCGGCGCCGGGCGCTTCGGGGCGCTAAGGCGGCACGTGGACGAAGGCCTCCTGACGCGGGAGAGCCTGCACGCCGAGATGGGCGAGATCGTGGGCGGGCACGCCGCGGGGCGCGAGGGGTCTGAGGAGAAGATCCTCTTCTGGCACAGGGGGCTGGCGACGACGGACGTGGCGCTTGCGTACCTGATCCTGCGCCGGGCCGAAGAGGCCGGGCTCGGGACCTTGATCCCGACTGGGTACGGGGACGCGTGATCACGGTACGGCACAGCGCGGATCTGGACCCTGAGACGATAGAGAGCGTCGCCTTCGGGGGCCAGCCCCTGAGGCTGCATCCCGAGCTGCTCGAAGAGTTGCGGAGATCCCACGCCGAGATGGAGGGCGCGCTCGCGGATGGCAGGCGCGTCTACGGGGTGAACACCGGGATGGGCTACCTGGCGGGCAAGGGACTGCGGGGGCTGGAGCGGGAGAAGCACCAGCGGAACCTGCTCGTCGGGCGCGCTGTCGGGTCGCCGCCGTTCCTGCCAGCGCAAGAGGTACGTGCGTTGCTCGCGGCGCGCCTGATCAACCTGACCAGCCCGCACACCGGGGCCACGCCCGAGCTCTGTGGCTTCGTGGTAGACCGGCTGAACGACGGTTTCGTCCCCGCGGTGCCCCGCGGCGGCGTCGGCTGCGCCGGGGAAGTGATACCCTCTCGCACGCCTTCCAGACCTTTATCGGGGTTGGTCAGGTCCTCGGGCCAGACGGGATGGCGCGCGACGCGGCGGTGGCGCTGGCCGAGCGCGGGGTCGCGCCTACGAGCCGGCGCCGAAGGAGGGGATCTCGCTCCTCGCGGGCTCCCCCGGGACGATCGCGCTGGCCGTCTCGAGGCTGCGCTCGGCCAGGATCCTGTGCGCCAGTTGCTGGCGAGCGCGGCTGCTCGATAGACGCGCTGCGCGCCCCGCTCGAGGTGTACGGCGAGCACGTAGACGGGCTGACCGGCGACCGCGTCCTCGTGGACGTGCTGCGCCGGCTGCGGGCCGCTTTGAGGGGCTCGGAGGAGGAGCGATCGGGCAGACAGGCGCCCGTCTCGTTCCGGGTCGCGCCCCAGGTGCTCGCGCACGTCGAACGGACAGTGGCCCGCTTCGCCGAGGATGCCGAGCGGGCGACCGCGTCTGTCAGCGACTCGCCGGTGTTTGTGGACGGCAGCTTCGTCGCAACGGGTGCTTTCCACGAGGTGGACCTGGCGTCCGGGTTCGACTCGCTCTCGGCCGCCTGTCCGGGCCGCCGAGCTCTCCGGGCAGAGGATTCATCGTCTGCTCGACGGGCGCTTCAGCGGGCTCCCGGACCAGCTCACGCCCAACCCAGGTTTTCGTGCGGCCTGATCCTGGTCCAGAAACGCGCCGCAGGGATCTGAACGAGCTGCGGCGGCTCGTCGCTCCGGCCTCCGTGGGGCTGGTGGACACCTCGCTCGGGCAGGAGGACGCCATGACCTTCGGTTTCGAGGCGGCGGAGAAGCTGCGTAGGGTCGAGGACGCTCGTGCGGGATGTGATCTCCTGCGAGCTCCTGGTCGCGCGGCAAGCCTGGGCGCTGCGCGGCGCGCGGATACCGGCCGGCCTGCATGGGCGTAGCCGAACAGCTCGCCGACGCCGTCGAACCCGTAGAGGAAGACAGGCCGCTCGGCCCGGACCTGACGCGGCTCGTGGCATTACTGGAGCGCGGGCGGTTGGCGCCGAAGTTTGAGAGGCAAGCCGGTAGAATTGGGGGAGAGTCGTGATCAGCTTCGAGTCCGTCACCAAGCGCTACGCGGACGGGACCGTGGCCGCCGACGACCTCACGCTTCGAGGTCCCAGAGGGCGAGCTCGTGGTCCTGGTCGGCCCTCGGGCTGCGGCAAGACCACGGCGCTGCGCATGGTCAACCGCATGATCGAGCCGACCGAGGGGCGCATAAGCGTGAACGGGCAGGACGCGGCGAGCGTTCCGGCCCGAAGCTGCGGCGAGACATAGGCTACGTCATCCAGCAAGTCGGCCTCTTCCCGCACTCACCGTCGCCGACAATATCGCCACGGTTCCGAGCCTGATCGGCTGGGACAAAGAACGCACGCGCAAGAGGGTCGAGGAGCTTATCAACACGGTGGGGCTCTCGCAGGAGGTCGCCGAACCGTTACCCGCGCCAGCTCTCGGGCGGCCAGCAGCAGCGCGTTGGCGTAGCCAGGGCGCTCGCGGCGGACCCGCCCATAATGCTCATGGACGAGCCCTTCGGGGCCGTCGACCCATAGTCAGGTCGCTCTTGCAGGACGAGTTCCTGCGCCTGCAACGGGAGCTCAAGAAGACCATCCTCTTCGTCACCCACGACATAGACGAGGCCATGAAGATGGGCGACCGCATCGCCATCTTCAACGTCGGGGGCATACTGGAGCAGTACGACTCCCCGACGGACCTCCTCGCCGCGCCGGCCAACGACTTCGTGGTCGACTTCCTCGGCGCCGAGCGTAACCTCAAGCGGCTAGCCCTGATCCCCGTCTCCGCGGTTGAGCCCGAGGACGGGCCGCTCGTGTCGTCGGAGGATTCGGCCGAACGCGCGCTGGAGGCGGCGCGGAGGTCGGGCACGAGCTGGGTCCTCGTCTCGGACGGGGAGAGGCGGGTGGAGGGCTGGGTCTCGGCAGGCGACCTCGACGGCCAGCAGAAGGTAGGCGAGGCGCGGGTGCAACCGGTGGGATCCTACGTGACGGCCGAGGATATCGCTGCGGGCTGCGCTGGACGCCATGGTCGAGTCACCCCTTGGCGTAGCCGTGAAGGTGGACGGCGATGGGCGATACGAGGGAGTCGTGAAGCACAACACGCTCACCGGGGAGCTCAAGTAGGGGATGGCCCAGAGCATCTTCGACTGGTCGTGGGTCACGGACAACCTGGACGACATCTGGGCGCAGCTCTCGGAGCACGTGATCCTGACGGCCATCCCTGTAAGCCTCGGCTTCCTCATAGCCTTCCCGATGGCGCTGGCGTCCATCCGCTGGCCCCACCTCTACTCGCCGCTGCTGGGTATGGCGGGGATCCTGTTCTCGATCCCGACCATAGCGCTGTTCGTGATCATGATCCCGTTCACCGGCCTCTCCATGGCCACGGCCATCATCCCCTTGACGCTGTACACGCTGCTTATACTGTTGCGCAACACGGTGGAGGGCCTGAACGGCGTGCCGGCGCACGTCAAGGAGGCCGCGGAGGCTATGGGCTACACGCGCACCCGCCAGCTCTTCCGCATCGAGCTGCCCCTGGCCGTGCCCGTTATAGTGGCCGGGCTACGCATAGCCACGGTCAACACCATAGCGTACGTGGCGATCACCGCCCTCATCGGGCAGGGAGGGCTCGGCAACCTGTTCATGGACGGTTTCCTGCGCCAGTACCCGACGCCCCTGATCGTGGGCCTCGTCCTCTCGGTGCTCCTGGCTGTGGCCGCCGACCTGGGGCTGCTCGGCGTGCAGCGCGTCCTGACCCCCTGGCAGAGGGATCCGGGCTAGCGTGGGGGAGGTCGTAAACAACCTGGTCTCGTGGTTCGCGGACCCCGTCAACTGGCAGGGAACCGGCGGCGTCCCGACGCGGGTCGTGGAGCACTCTGGTACTCGGTGCTCGCTATCGCGATCGCGGTGGCGATCGCGCAGCCGGTCGGGATGTTTATCGGGCACACGGGACGCGGAGGGCGCGCTCGCGATAAATCTGTCAACGCCGCCAGGGCCGTCCCGACTTCGGGGTGATACTGCTGACCTTCCTGGTGCCGGGATAGGGCTCGTGCCCGTCCTCGTGGCCCTCGTGGTGCTCGCGGTCCCCTCGATGATCACGAACACCTACGCCGGGTTCCGCGCCGTGGACCGCGACGTGCGGGAGTCGGCCGAGGGCATGGGCATGACGAGCTGGCAGGTCGTAAGGCGCGTCGAGATACCGGTCGCCATGCCCTGATCATGGCCGGCGTAAGGATATCGGCCGTTCAGATCGTGGCGACAGCGACCTTCGCCGCGGTCGTCAGCCTCGGCGGCCTCGGTCGCTACATCATCGACGGGCTCGCCCAGCAAGACCTCACGCAGGTGCTGGCCGGCGCCATCCTGGTCGCTGGCCTCTCGCTGCTGACGGAGCTGGGCCTCTCCCGCCTCAGACGGCCGTGGTCTCGGACGGCCTGCAGCACGAGAGCGAAGAGGCGTCCATGGAGGCGAAGTTGGAAGGTTCTCAAGGGTGAATTCTCGGAAGGAGCTGAAGATGGGTTCGAGGACGAAGATCGTGGTGCTGGCGGCGTTGGTGAGTCTCGCTGCTCGCGGTCGGCTGCGGCGGTCAGGACGCGTTGCAGGAGGGCGGTGGCGGCGGCGGCGACGCCATCGTCGTAGGGTCGGCCAACTTTCCCGAGCAGTTGATCCTGGGCAACATGTACGCAGACGTGGTCGAGGCCCAGGGCCTCGAGGTCGAGAGGCGGCTGAACCTCGGCACGCGCGACGTCCTCTTCCCCTCGCTGGAGAGCGGCGAGATCACGCTGGTGCCCGAGTACAACGGCGCGCTGCTCAGCTACCTGACGAAGGGCGGCTCGGAGGTCACGAGCCCGGAGGAGACCACGGAACAACTCGAGCAAGAGCTCCCCGAGGGCCTGGTCGCGCTCGAGGCCTCCGACGCGCAGGACAAGGACGCCTCGCGGTCACACCCGAGACTGCCGAGGAGTACGACCTGAAGAACGACCTCGGATCTCGCCGGGGTCGCTGACGAGCTCATCATCGGCGGCCCGCCGGAGATGTCCGAGCGCCGACGGGCAGGGCAAGCGGGTGAGGCTCGAGTTCGCCGAGTTCAAGCCGCTGGACGCGGGCGGACCCCTCACGGTAGAAGCGCTGGCCAACGGGGACATCGACGTCGGAAGGGTCTTCCGCAGCCAGGGCGTAATGACGAGCGGGGCTGGGTCGTGCTCGAAGACGACAAGGAGCTGAGCCCGGCTCAGAACATCATCCCGATAATCCGCGAGCAGAACACGACGCCGAAGATAGAGGACGCGCTGAACGAGCTCTCAGCGACCCTGACGACGGACGACCTCAAGCGGCTCAACAAGATGGTCGAGGTAGACAAGGCAGACCCCGAGGAGGTCGCTACCGAGTACCTGCAGGAGAAGGGCTTCATCGAGTAGAAGAACACCAACGGGAAGGGGATCTGGATGAGATTCGGGATACTCGGCACAGGGGCGGTGGGCAGGCACATAGCCGCCCGACTCGACGGCCTGGGACACGAGGTGATTGTGGGGACGCGCGACCCGCAGGCGACGCTGTCCCGCACGGAGGCGGACGCCTACGGCAACATGCCGTACGGCGATTGGCAGGACGCGCACCCCGGGGTGAGGCTCGGCACGTTCGCCGAGGCCGCAGCGCACGGCGAGATCGTGGTCAACGCCACCGCCGGGACCGTCTCGCTCGAGGCGCTCGAAGCGGCCGGCGAGGAGAACCTGAACGGCAAGGTCCTTATGGACATCTGCAACCCCCTGGACTTCTCGGAAGGCTTCCCCCCCACGCTCTCGGTAGTGAACCGCGACTCGATGGGCGAGCAGATCCAGCGTGGTTTCCCCGGGGCCAGGGTGGTCAAGACCCTCCACACCATGAACGCTAGCGTGATGGTGGATCCCGGGCAGCTCGCGGGGGCAGATCACACCGTGTTCGTGGCCGGTGATGATGCCGAGGCCAAGGCCACCGTAGCCGAGATCCTGCGGAGCTTCGGCTGGACAGACATCATGGACCTGGGAGACATCACCGCCGCCAGAGGCACCGAGATGATGCTCCCGGTCTGGCTGCGGCTTGTGGGCGCGATCCAGCAGCCCATCTTCAACTTCAAGGTAGTCCGCTGAGCCGGAACCCATAGCAAGGTTCGATCCTCAACCGGACGCGCTCCCGGCGGCGCGGCGCCAGTACTGGCGTTTCTTATCTTCGCGGACTACGACGCCGATTTTGGCGAGCTCCGCGCGCAGCTCGGCCGCGTCGTCCTTGCCTTCCCCACCCTTGCCAAGCGCCCGCGCCCGCGCCCCGAGCAACGCGTCGGCGCCGGGTGGAAGATCCGGCGTGCCCTCGACCCAGAGCCGGTACTCGTCCGCGTGTGGATCCCCCGCCAGCCAGGTATACCCGTGGGTTACGAAAGCCCTCTGCAGCCGGTACTCGCCAAGATCGTGGGCCTCCCTCACCAGCTCTTCCCCCGCCCGGCCGAGCAGGACGAGGTGCTCGCCGTCTGGAAAGACGGCCCCGACCGAGGAGCGGGAGATCTCCCGCGAGTTCTCGCCGCGCGCCAGGCGGACCTGCTCGCTGGAGACGGTCACCACAAGCCTCTCCGCGTCCGCCATTAGGGCGAGCAGAAGCCCCGCAGCCGCTCCGACGGCGACCGCCCCGATCGTGGCCCGCGGCTCGCCGACGTACGCGACCAGCTGGTCGAGGAGCATGAACGGCCCCTGCAGCGGCGCCCACGGCAGGGCAACCACCCAGCCCGTTATGGCCTTGAGCAGCCACGCGGCCCCACCGCCGAGCAGCGGAAACGACACCCACACCAGAAGGCGCACCCACGAGGGTTCGGATACGGTCGTGCCGGTGCTCCGATGCGACGGTTGCATCGCCTCTCCTCCCATCATGCCGGTTCCCCTTCCCTGCGCACGGTGCGGGTTGCCGCAGCAAGCAACGCAACAGCGCCGAGCGCGAAGACCGCGTTGCCGATCAGGTCGACTGCGCCCGTGCGCCCGTAGAACAGCCCGGACAGGACGAACCCGCCCCAGGCGTAGGTCAGCAACGCGCCGCCGGCCAGGGCGAGCCGATGGGCGGCGCCCCACCCCTCGAGCCGAGACCAGCGGTCGACCAGGGCGACCATCGCGGCGATGAGCACGATCCCGAAGGCCACGGCCCCCCAGGTCTCGCTCTTGGCGAAGAAAGCGCTCGACGAAACGAACGCCACCACGCCGACCAGCCACGGCTTGGGAGCCGGACGGTCGATCTTCCGGCGAGGCCTACTTCCGACCAGGAACGCGGCGACGATCAGGGCCACGACTGCGGCAGCCGCGGCGACCGACTGCGTCACGGAGGGGAGCGTCTGCAGGGAATCCTGGAAGATGAGAGCGGAACCCAGGAAAAAGAGGATGCCGGTGACCGTCAGGCCGAAGTTGCCCAACCACGGCGTCGTCCTCCGCTCGGGGACCAGGGTCTCCACGATAGCGATCGGCACGCCGATACTCCAGATCGCGTGTCCGAGGGGGAAGGCGACCAAGCCGGCGGCGCTGATGCCAAGCACGGGAACCTGCGCGGCCTCCCCGAAGTCCAGGCCCTCAAGGGACGGAGGGCTGAACATCGTGTGGTCGATAAGAGCCGGCTGGAGCACGCCGTAGGCGAGGGCGAGCACGAGGATGGTGGGCCAGCCGCGCCCGCCTCTGCGCGCGACCTCACGGATGAGTAGGGCTCCGCCACCGTACATCGGCGCGAGGATGAACACACCCGCGATCATGCTCATGGGAACGTTGCCGAGCAGGTACTCTCCGACGAGCGGCGCGAGGAAGAACAACCCGGCCGCGGGCGCGACACGCCGCAGCACGGTTCCTCGCCCCGCGGCACCTGCGTTGCGCAACCCCCTCCTGTCGCCGATCTCCACGGCGACCTCGAATCCCGTGTTGGGCTCCATCCGGACTTCCCTTTCGCTCGCCGAGAATCACTGAACCCGAATCTAGCAAGGGACCCTTCCGCCGTAATCTGCCACGGATCACCGCTTCGGTAACGAAATGACGTCCGGGCATCACGCCGCGGCGTTACATCCGTCATCCGACGAAGTGACGCCGGGCTGATGACCGGTGGCGCGGGAGGCGGTAGAGTTGGTGCGTGGGCGAGAAAGACCCCATCTCGGGAGCGTCGTCTCGGAAGAAGAGAACGACCTTCGGGTCCTTCAGGGCCGCCGCCGGCTCGGCCGTCGGGTTACTGAGGAATCCGGAACGGCCGGCTAGCTTCGACTTCCTCTTCTGGTCCATCCTGGCCCTGACCTACGCTTTCCACATCTTCGCGCCCGAGATCCCGCTCAGGGAGTTCGGGCTGGCCCCGATGACGTTGGTCTGTGCCGTTCTGGTCGCGGTGTGGCTGGCGCTACCCTGGAACCACTCAGCGACCCGACTGAGGAAGCTCCTCTCCCCGGCCTTCGTGGTGGCCGCGACCGCGATGCTCCTGGCGTCGGACTTGATCTGGGCCCTCGGGTTCTACCCGATAGCTTTCGCCAACGCGGTCTTCCTGTTCGGGTTGCGGCGCGGCGCCGTCTACTCGGCCGCGACCTTGCTCGTCCTTTTCGTCATCGCCCTCTTCCGTTCTGCCTCGACCCCGGGTGGCACATCGCCGGAGATCGTCGTCCAGAGGTGGGCCCTGATCTCGCTCCTCACCGTGGTCTGCGTGGGCCTGAGCTCCGCGGTGATGGAGGCGAGACGCGGCCGGGAACGGACGCAAGACCTGCTGGAGGACCTGGAGTCCGCCCACGCCGAGCTCGGACGCTACGCCGCACGGGTGCGGGAGCTTACCCTCTCCGCGGAGCGCGCCAGGATGGCGCGCGAGATCCACGACTCCGTGGGCCACCACCTCACGGCCGTCAAGCTGCAGGCCGAGGCGGCCTTGAAGACGGCGGAAAAGAGACCGGAGAAGGCGCGCGAGCAGATGGAGCGCGCGAGGGACCTGGCCGCAGAAGCCTACGAAGAGGTGCGCCGCTCGGTGAGGGCGCTCGGTCCCCCGTCCCTGGGCGAGGGGTCCGGCGCCGGCGCGCTGCGGGCCCTGGTCCGGAGCTTCGACGGCACCGGTTTCGAGGTCCACCTCCGGATCGAGGGCGAGGAGCGCGAGCTGCCCGAAGAGACGGAGCTGGTGCTCTACCGCGCCCTGCAGGAGGGCCTGACCAACGCCGCCAGGCATTCCCGCGCCCGCAGGGTCGAGGCCCTGCTCTCCTACGAAGATGCGTGGGTGAGGCTGGCGGTCTCGGACGACGGTCGGGGGACGCCCGAGGAACCGAGGACCGGCGGGTTCGGCCTGATCTCGCTGGGGGAGAGGGTCGGCGAGATGGGCGGCGCGCTCTCCGCCGGAGACGCGCCGGGGGGAGGGTTCGTCCTCGAGATAGGGCTGCCCTCCGGAACAAGCCCAGAGGCGACGCCGTGAGCGAGGGTTCCGGGCGGAGGCCGGTCCGGGTCTTGATCGTCGAGGATCAGGACATCGTGCGCCGAGGGCTCGCGACGCTCCTGGAGCTGGACGAGCGGGTGGAGGTCGTTGGCGAAGCCGCCGATGGCGTCGAGGCCCTGCGTGAGATGACGCGCCTGAGGCCCGACGTCGCGCTGGTGGACGTGCGCATGCCGAGGATGGACGGCGTGGAGCTTACCCGGAGGGCGGCGACCGACCACCCCGAGGTCGCCGTCATCATCCTGACCACCTTCGACGACGACGAGTACGTCCTCGGCGGCCTGAGGGCAGGCGCGAAAGGCTACCTCCTCAAAAACGTCTCCCCCGAGGAGCTGGTCCAGACCATAGAGAAGGTGGACCGGGGCGAGCCCGTCCTCGGCGGACCGGCCGCCTCGCGCGTGATCTCGGAGCTCAAGCGCCTTGGAGACGCCCCGGGCCGGCGCCACGACCCCGAAGGCGTGCTCTCCGAAAGGGAGATCGAGGTGGTAGCCCTCGTTGGCAAGGGTGCCAACAACGCGGAGATAGCCGGCGCCCTCTACATAAGCGAGGGCACCGCCAGAAACCAGGTCTCCAAGATCCTGAGGAAATTGGGGCTCAGGGACCGAACCCAGCTGGCCGTCTACGCCGCCGAAAGAAACCGGCATCAGAATTAGGAATTAGGAGTTTGGAATGAGGAATTGAGGTTCCAGTGGCTGCTCTCGCGCCAGTCCCTCCAACACCAATTCACAATTCATCGTTCCTCATTCCCAATTCGAGCGTAGCGACTTCTGGCCAGTGCGCCGAAGAGGCCGAGCGGGACCGAGACGAGGGCGGCCAGGGCGAAGAGCAGCTCGAAGCGACCTTCTTGCGCGAGCGGGGCTGCGGCCGAGGCGGCCACCCCGCTCCCGATGAAGACGGCCGCGGCGAAGAGCGAGACAACGGTGGCGCGAGACTCCGGTACTACCTCCGTGGCCCAGGTCTGGAGCGTCGAGTGCATAAAGGCGAATCCCCCGCCGACGAGTATCGCCGCGGCGCTCACGCCCGCGAGCGAGTGTCCCACGGCGCCAAGGGCGTAGCCAAGCGCGAGCATCCCCGCCCCGATCAGGATGAGCACGCTCGCCCCGAGGCGGTGGGCCAGGAGCTTGACGGCGCGGGTCCAGACGAGCACCGCCAGCCCGTAGAGACCGACGGAGAGGCCCGCTACGGCGGGGCTGTAGCCGATGCTCTCGAGCGCGGGGGCGAGGAAGGTAAGGAACCCGAGGATGGTCGCGCCCTCCACGAGCGCGATCCCGATCACCGCGATGGCCCAGGGCCGGCCGATAACCCGCCTGAGTTGGAGTAGCGGTCCCTCTTTCTCCTCGAGGGCGAAGTCCCGCGGCTCGGGCACCCTGGTAAGCATGAAGGCGAGCGCGACGCCGGCCAGGGCGGGGACCGCGAAGGCCAGTCGCCAGGCGTCAAGGTAGGCGGCGACGCCCCCGAACACGGTCGCCAAGGCCGTGCCCACGGCAGAGGCGGCCATCAGGTCGGCGAGGGCCTCCTGCCTTGACTCCATCCCGACCGTGTCGCCGACGTAGACGAGGGAGGTCGGTATGATCGCGGCGAAGAGCCCCCCGGCGATCGCCCGCGCCGCGACCAGGAAGATCAGGTCTGGCGCGACGGCCGAGAGGATCCCGGCTACCGCGGCCCCGATGAGCGTCAGGCGGATCACGCGCACCCTCCCCAGCCGGTCCGAGAGCATCCCCCACACGGGCTGCATGAGCCCGTAAAGCAGAAAGTAGAGGCTGGCCGTCGCCGTGGTCTCGGCCAGCGAGGCCCCGAGGGCCGCCGCGATGGTGACGAGCATCGGGGCGACCACGAAACGGTCGAAGCTGCTGAGGAACGCGGCGAACTGCAGGAGCCGCAGGCCGCCCCGGGATCCCGGCTCGGAGACGCCCCCCGTCTCAACCACCCAGCGGCTCCTCGGCGCGCTGCTCCCGACCGTCACCCGGCCGGCCGGACCAGCTAGTAGCCATCTACTCCTTGAGTACCAGATGTGCGGTCAGCGCGAATGTTGCGTTCTCCCCCTCACCTCTCCACCGAGTCCGAGCCATCCTCAGTAGTGGGATGCCCTGACGAAGTAGTCCCCCACTTCACGTACGGGGTCAAGCCTGGTGACCTTGTCGACCCAGTTTACGCTATCTAAGGAGATCCAGAACTCAGTGTCCCGCCAATCTCGAGGGGGTCTTTGCGACCAGACGTCCTCGGATGTTCTCTTCGGCCAGACCGAACGAGAGGGTCATACCCGGGGCTCACGGCGGCGACTTCGGAGCCCAGATCTCGCGCGAGCTAGGAGTCATCGACTCGGGTCGCGTCGCCGGGGTGCACCTTACCGAGATCCTCTCCGCAAGCCCGTCAGCCGAGGAGGCCGATATTTCTCGGACGGGCGGGAGGGAAAGAGCGTCGAGGCCGGCTACCGCTACGAGTACGAGCTCTCGGGCTACATGTGGGCGCAGCCGCAGCGCCCGCAGACGCTCGCCTACGGGCTCACGGACTCGCCGGTCGGGCAGCTGGCCTGGATCGTCGAGAAGTTCAAGGACTGGACCGACTCGGCTGAGTCGCCCGAGGATGCCGTCGACCGGGATCAGATGCTCACCAACGTGACGCTCTACTGGCTGACCGGCACTGCCAACTCCTCGGCCCGGATCTACCGCGAAGGGGCGGAATCCTTCGGCCAAGACGAACAGCAGTCCGTAGTCCCAACCGGCGTGGCGGTGTTGCCCGGGAACATCTCCGTGCCGATCCGGCGCCTCGTGGAGTAGACCAACAACGTTGTGCACTGGTCGGAGCTGGACAGCGGCGGCCACTTCCCCGCCATGGAGGTTCCTGACCTCCTCGTGGGCGACGTGCGCGAGTCCTTCCGCCGCGTCAGCTGATGCGGCAGAACCTCGGGCGCCTGCTCAGGTCTTCTTGACGCGAGGTCCTGCGGAGGCAGGGTCGCTATAATCCGGTGACTATTAAGGTCGTCTCGGAGGAGGCTGGCGCCGCTGATAACGCGATTCGATCACGCGGTGATCGCCGTCGGCGACCTGAAACGGGCCGTCGAGATCTACGGCTCGCTCGGCTTCGGCGTCGCTCCCGGCGGGCGCCACGACCGCCGCGGCACCCACAACGCTATCGTCCGCTTCGGCACCGACTACCTCGAGCTCCTCGGGGTCTACGATCCGGAGAAGGCCGTGGCCAGCGGGCACAACGGCAGGGCGCTCGCGGAGTTCGTGCGCGAGCGCGAAGGCGGGCTCGTGGGATGCGCGTTCGCGACCGACGACATCGACGGCGAGGTAGCACGCCTGCGGGAGGCAGGGCTCGAACTGGTTGGCCCGTTTGCGATGAGGCGGGAGCTGCCCGACGGCCAGAAGCTCACCTGGCGGCTGCTCGTCCCTGTCGACATCCCCTGGCGGCGCCCGTGGCCTTTCTTTATACAGTGGGACCAGCCTGACGACGAGCGCCTGGCCATCGAAAGACCAGGCAAGCACCACAACGGCGCCGGCTCGGTCGGGGGCGTGGCGGTCGCGGTCAGCGATCTGGACCGGGCGGTACGCCTCTACTCGAGCCTGTTCGACACGCGCCCTGAGGAGACCGGCGAGGTGCGAGGGCTATGCGCGTCCCGCGCGCGTTTCGTCGTACACGGCTTCACCGTGGACCTCCTTTCGCCCGCGGGAGAAGGCCCCGTCGAGCGTGAGATCTCACGCCAGGGCGAGGGACCGTTCGAGGTGAGGGTTCGGGTCGCCGATCTTGGGACAGCTAGAGAGGTACTCGCTGATGCGGGCGTCGAGGAGGCAGAGGCCGCGGAGGGGCTCCGCATCCCCAGCAGCCGGGCGCTCGGCGCGCGGCTCCTGCTCGTCGAGCAGCCACAGAGACCATCGGGAGGAGAGGGATGATGGAGCAGGAAAGGCCTGACAGGGTAGTCGAAGGGACCGGAGCGGAGATGCTGGCGGAGTGCCTTTGCCTGGCCGGGATAGATATCATTTTCGGTCTCTCGGGGGACACGGGTGTGATCTTCTACGATGCGCTCTACCACCGGCGGGACAGGATCCGCCACGTGATGGCCCACGATGAGCGGCACGCGGCGTACATGGCCGACGCGTACGCCCGCTGCACCAACAGGGTTGGGGCCATGGAGGTATCCAGCGGTGGCGGCGTGACCTACGCCGTCGGAGGCCTTGGGGAGGCATATGCGTCATCGGTGCCAATACTCGTCATAACCTCGGACATCCACAGCAACAGCCGCGGCACCGGGGCGCTGACGGAGATAGACCAGGAACTGCTCTTCTCGGCGGTGACCAAGTGGCGGGCGACCGTGCCAAGCGCGTCCGACTTACCCCGCCTCGTCGTCGAGGCGCTCGAGGCCGCCACGAGCGGCCGCCCCGGTCCAGCATGCCTCATAGTGCCAGAGGATGTTCTGGACGAGCCAGGCCGCGCGCCGGCCGGTGCCTTCGGCATCGAGGTCCCGAGGACGAGACCGGCCCCGGACGAAGACTCCGTCCGGCTGGCAGCCGAGGCACTGCGGCAGGCAGAGAGGCCTGCCATCGTCGCGGGGTCGGGGGTACACATCTCGGGGGCGTGGGACGAGTTGGCACGGCTCGCGGAGACCGCCGGCCTGCCTGTGGCCACCACAATACACGGTAAGGGCTCCATCGCCGAGACAAGCTGCTGGAGCCTCGGCGTGGCCGGGGCCAACGGCGCCAGGGACTACGCCAACGAGTACCTCGCCGGCGCCGACGCCGTGCTCTTCGTCGGTACCAGGGCGAACGCGACCGATACCAACTCCTACGCGAGCCCCACACGGGAAGGGACCGTTGTTATCCACAACGACATCGAGGCCGCGAGGGTTGGCCGCAACTTCCCAGGCAGCATCCCGCTCGTCGGCGACGCGCAGAGCGCGCTGGTCCGGCTCGATGAGGCCCTCTCCAGCGGAGGGTCGGAGGAGCGCCGGGGGAGCCTGCTCGCCTGGATCGAAGGCCGACGCCGCGACTGGTACGAGGCGCTCGAGTCGGAGGTGCCTGACGTCGTCAGGGCTACTATCACGCCGCGCGAGGTCCTGCGCATCCTGCTCGAGGTGGCGGGGGAAGACGTCGTCCTGACGGGCGACCCGGGCACGCCCACGCCGAACGCCGCGGCGTACTGGGAGACAGACAGGGCCTCCCGCAGCGTCGTCATCCCGAGGGGCCACGGGCCGATGGGCTACGCCATTCCAGCGGCAATCGGGGCGGCCATGGCCCTGCCCGAACGTCAGGTCGTGGGGCTCACCGCCGACGGCAGCTTTGCGATGTCGTGCGGGGAGCTCGAAACGGCGGTCCGCCTGCGGCTACCCATCGTCTACGTGCAGTTCACCAACGGGTCGATGGGTTGGATCAAGATGCTCCAGCACCTCTACATGGGCGGGCGATACTTCGGCGTCGAGGCGGGAACTATAGACGCCGTCGCTGTCGCCAGAGGGATGGGGTTGTCGGCCGCGCGGGTCACCACGAAGGAGGAGTTCTCCGAGGTCTTGCACGGTGCCCTGGCCTCGCGCGAGCCCTGGTTCATCGACGTTCCGGTGCCGGATCAGATATCCCTGGTCCCGCCTGTGGCGCCGTGGCAGGCGGCACTTGCTGGAGAGACCGAGCGGCCAGTGTATTGAGAAAGTGGAATGGCGGATTGCGGAAGGTTACGCGTACGCCTCATGCCGTGCAAGAAGGTCGGAACGCTCCGAATTGAGCGATTGCGGATGGTTGGCGGATTGCACCCAATGAGGTATTGAGGTGCCGGGTTGCAGCCCTCCACAGAAGCCCGATACCCCAGGAACCCAGAAACCCGAGAACCTGATAACCTGAGAATCCGAAGGCCTACTCGAAGGCGGTGGCTGACTGTGGGTGCGATTGGGGTGCTTCATCCAGGCGAGATGGGCGCGGCGATCGGGGCCGCGGCTAGGAGCTCTGGAGCGGATGTCCTGTGGGTGCCAGAGGGCAGGAGTCCCGCTACTACGAGGAGGGCCGAGGGGGCCGGGCTAGAGGCGGTATCCCTGCCCGAGCTGCTCGAACGCTGCGAGGTGGTGCTCTCGGTGTGCCCGCCACACGCGGCGCTCTCGGTCGCGGAAGAGGTCGCCTCGCACGGCTTCCGCGGCATCTATGTGGATGCCAACGCGGTCTCTCCCGAGACCGCCAGCGCCGTCGGCAGCGTGGTGAGCAACGGCGGCGCTGGCTACGTGGACGGTGGGATCATCGGTCCTCCGCCAAGGGAGCCTGGCACGACCACCCTGTGTCTCTCGGGGGAGGAGGCGGAGCGGATCGTCCCGCTCTTCGAGAGCTCCGTGGTGGAACCCCGGTTGTTGGGGTCAGGTAGCGACACGGCCTCGGCGCTCAAGATGTGCTACGCCGCCTGGACCAAGGGCTCCACGGCGCTACTGCTCGCCGTCCAGGCAGCCGCCGAGGCCTACGGGCTCACAGACGAGCTGCTCGAAGAGTGGGACGCCAGCCAGCCGGGGCTCAGGGACAGGGCCGAGGGTACGGCGCGCGAGGCGAGGAGCAAGGCGTGGCGGTGGGTCGCGGAGATGAAAGAGATAGAGCATACCTTCGAGGCGACTGGGCTCCCGGGAGGCTTCCACGCGGCGGCGGCCGAGATCTACTCCCGCATGCGCGCGGCGGAGGATCTCCCGGAGAGCGCAGGGGCAGCCCAAATCGTCGCATCCCTGCAGTCCGGCGGGGACTGACAGGGGCTTCAGGTTCTGCCTGGGGCCGAAGGGGAACCCGCCTCACAATCCTGAGGCCTGCAACCTGTTGCCTGAAGCCTGTTTCAAGAAGAGCGGGGCTTCACCCTGTCGCCCAGGAACACCCCGCGTTCCTCCAGGGTGTCCTGCAGGAGGTCTACATCCAGCTCCGGCATGCCGACACCCCGTTGTGCTGCCAGGGCCGTTGCCACCCCTGAGGCCTCACCCATGACCAGGCACGGCGCCTGGTTCCTCGTGGCTCCGTGGGCGTAGGAGGTGACCGAGATGCAGCGGCCGGCCACGAGCACGTTCTCGAGCCCCTCTGGCACGAGCGAGCGGTACGGGATATCGAAGGCCCCGTCGTCACCTATCTGGTAGAAGGTAGCCTGTCCGGTGTCCGGATCGTGTATATCTACGGGGAAGCAGACCTGTCCGATCGTGTCCTCGAACTTTCTGCCGCTGTTCACGTCATCGTCGGAGATCTCGTACAGCCCCTCTATGTGACGGGTCTCCCTCACGCCAGGGAAGATCGCGGGTACGAAGTAGGCGTCACGGAACCCGGGGACGTACTCCTTCAGGAACTGGCCGGTCCTGGCCACCTGCCGCGTCAGCTCGACCGTGGCGTGGGAGAGGGAGAGCGGGTCCGTCCCGTCGAGGCCGAACACAGCCGAGGTGTTGACGTTGATGTGGTTGGGCCAGACGGTATTGAAGAACACCTTGTGGTCCTCGTTCGGAAAGATCCCCCGCTCCCTGATCACATCATTCCACTTGCTAAAGGAGCCGTTGAAGTAGGCTGGGAAGGGCTCGGGATGGTCGGGGCGGGTCGCCATGGCCGGTTCGCTCACCGCCATCTCCTCGGCGATGCGCCGGTTGTCCGTACCGTAGCATCGCAGCAGCATCGAGATAGGTTGCATCTTGCCTGTCTTCCTGTCCCCCTTCCAGGAGTTTGCCCCGGCGAAGACCGCGACGTCCGCGTCACCGCTCGAATCGACGTAAGTACTGGCACGGATGGTCCGCAGCCCCCCTTTCACCGCGCACCGCACCCCGTTCACGTGCCCCTCTTCGGCCTCCACGCCAACGACGTTCGCGCCGTAGAGCACCGTCACGCCGGCCTCGTCGAGGATTTCGGTGGCGACCCTCCTGAAGAGCTCGCCGTCCACGGGGGTGACCGAGTGGACGAAGCCGTGGAACGGGACGTGACCGACGGCGCCCCCGAGCTCCATGAGGCGGTCGACGATCTCCTGGGCGAGCCCGAAGACGACCTGGCGGCCGTTCTTCGTGATGTAGTTGTGCAGGCACAGGCCCGTCGTGGCGTTGCCACCGACGAACGGCCGGATCTCAATCAGCGCGGCCTTCGCCCCGGTACGGGCGGCGGCGGTCGCGGCCGCCACCCCGGTGACACCCCCTCCTATTACGAGTACGTCGTAGTCCAGGTCGGGCAACTGGATCACCTCCATCAAATCTCGAGCACTACGAACTGCTCCTCGAGAGAGACGTCGTAGGTCTCTGCCGTGTACGGGCCGGGCTCGAGCCCCGCGGCGGCCAACTCTTCTTCGCCCTCCCTAGAAGGTCCCGGCTCGATGCTCGTCTCGTAGCGCCTGACGCGCGTCCTGGCCGGGTCGAACCACGACTGTCCAGTCCTCACGTCGAACTCCCACTGGTGCCACGGGCAGCGCAGGATCTCACCCCTCCGCACGTAGTCGTACTCCCCGGGCACCTCAGCCCGCACGAACCCGGACAACACGCCCTGGCATAAAGGCCCGCCGGCGTGGGGACACTGGTTGCGGAGCGCGAAGAACTCACCTTCTATGTTGAAGACGCCTATAGAGCGCCCGGCCACCTCGACTATCTTGCGGCCGCCGGGTGGGATCTCCCCCACCTTCGCCACCCTGTGAATGGCCAAGGCGCTAGAGCGCGTAGAGCGCCCGGGCGTTCTCGGAGAAGATCTTGCGCTTCGCGTCGTCGGGCAGCCTGACGGGGAACGCCCGGTCGGGGGCGTCGTAGTCCCAGTGGGGGTAGTCCGTGGCGAACATCAGCATCTCGTCCGAGCCGAGGTGTTCCATCACCTGCAGCAGGTGCGCTGGGTCGGGCGGCTCCTCCATGGGCTGGGTCGTCGCCTTCATGTGCTCCCTGATGTACTCCGAGGGCGGCCGCTCGAGGTGTGGCACCTCCTGGCGCAGGCGCCTCCAGTGCTTGTCCAGGCGCCACATGAGCGAGGGGATCCAGGCGAAACCACCCTCCATGAGCACGACGCGCAGGCCAGGGAACCGCTCGAAGACCCCCTCGCAAACCAGGCTGATCACCTGCGACTGGAACGCCATGGACATGACGGTGTGGTCCTCGATGTAGTAGGAGGGCCAGCCTGAAGATGTGATCGGGTTCCCCCCCAACCCCGCGAAGTGGATCCCGATCGGGAGCCCGTGGCGCTCGGCCGCCTCGTAGATCGGCCAGTACCTCCGCTTGCCGAGCGGCTCGCTGGTGCGGGGCAGCAACACCACCTGCACGAAGCCAGGGTGGCCGGCGACGCGGTCTATCTCCGCCGCGGAGAGCTCCGCGTTCTCGTACGGCACGACGATGGACGCCCGCAACCTGGGCTCTTTCTCAAGCCATTCGGCGATCTGCCAGTCGTTCGTCGCCCTGGCGAGCGCGGCGCCGAGCTCCTCGTCGAGCTGCTCGCCTACCTTGGGGTAAAGGCAGTTGAGGATGCCGACCTCCAGGTCGAGCACGTCGAGGTGCTGCTCCCGCATGAAGTCCAGATCAGCGCCAGGCGGTAACCCTGAGGGCGGCCACGAGTCTACCCGCGCGCCGCCGCCGGGGCTGACCTTGGGGTAGGGGATGCCGGCGGCGAAGCCGTGGTGCTGGCGCATCCCGAACGCCTTCACGTGCTTGCGCCAGCGCTCGGATAGGTAAGGCTCGAGCGCGTCCATCGAAGGCACGGTGTTGTGGATGTCGCAGTCTATGAAGCCGGCCCTGGTCCGCTTCAGGTGCGGTTTCTGTGTCGCCGTTCTAACCATCCCGTGTCCTCCTCGTTAGAGGTGTTATACCCGAAACGGGGTCAGAGCCCGTAGAGCGCGCGGGCGTTCTCCCCGAGCACCTTCTCCTCCAGCTCGGGCGACAACCCGACCGGCAGGGCCTCATCGCGCCCGTCGAAGTGCCAGTGCGGGTAGTCCGTCGAGAACAGCAGCATCTCCTCCGAGCCGAGCTGCTCGACCGTCTGTAGCAGGTACTCCCCCTCCAGCGGCTCGTCCAGCGGTTGGACCGTCAGACGTACGTGCTCGCGGATTATCTCCGATGGCGGCCTGTCCACCCAGGGCACCTCGCCCCTGAGGCCCTTCCAGTTCTTGTCGAACCTCCACATAAGCGAAGGCATCCAGGTGAAGCCGCCCTCGATGAGGGCTACCCTGAGGCCCGGGAACCGGGCAAACACGCCCTCGCTCACCAGGCTGATCAGCTGCGACTGAAAAGCCTGGGCCAGGCTTACGTAGTCCTCGAGGTAATAGGAGGGCCAGCCTACGGGGGTTATGGGGTTGCCTGGCGAGCCACCGGCGTGGATCCCGACCACAAGCCCGTGGCGCTCGGCCGCCTCGTAGATCGGCCAGTAGTGCCGCTTGCCCAGGGGCATCTGGGTACGCACCAGCAGCAGGACCTGAACGAAGCCAGGAAGGTCCCCGAGGCGTTCGATCTCCTCGGCCGCCATCTCGGGATTCTGGGTCGGCACGACGATGGAGGCCCGCAACCTGGGCTCCTTCTCAAGCCATTCCGCGGCCTGCCAGTCGTTGAGCGCGCGGGCCATGGCTGAGGCCCAGTCCTCATTGTTGACGAGCTGAACACCGTAGAGGCAGTTGAGGATGGCGCACTCCACCCCCCAGGGATCCAGGAGCTGGCCGCGCAGCAGATCCAGGTCCGACCCGGCCGGACCGCCCGAGGGAGGGACGGAGCCTGGCCTGGCCGAAAGGGGCGCCCCGGCCGGATAGTAGTTCGGCTCGAGGCTCCCCACGCCGCGCTCGACTATGTAGTCGCGCCAGTGGTCCGTGAGGTAAGGGTAGAGGGCCTCGATCGAGGGTACGTTGTTGTGCACGTCGCAGTCGATGAGGCCGCTGCCCGCGTGTCTTTGAACCGTGCCAGCGGCTGATTCTTCAACCATCGCTATCACCCGTAGGGCTATCCAGCCTGCAAGTCATATATACCCAGTTTGCCCAGGTCCGATTACAACAGCCCCGCGACAACCCCGTAGGTCGCCCAGAGGCCTATACCACCGATGATGAGAAGGGCAACGGTTTCCCACCATTTGTTGACGTACTCGGGCAGCATGTACTTCTTGCGGGTCGTGAGGATGATCACGCCCACGATAATGATGGGGCCGGTGATGGCTCCCAGCGCGTTACCCGCGAGCGTCAGTGCTATGAAGCTCGGGGCCATGGGCAGGGAGAAGAGGAGCGGCAGAAAGAGGAGGACTACGATCTGGAGCCAGTTGAACGCCGGATGTTCCTCGGGGTTCTCGTACGTCTCGATCTGCCTCGAGAATGTGCGCTGCACCCCATCCAGGAGAATCTTGGTGAACCCGAAGGCGAAGACCGGGAAGGTATCGAAGGTAATGAAGAACAGACCGACCCACAGAAGGACCGGACCTATCGCGCCAACGCCCCTGCCCATCATGGCGGCCAGATCCTCCGGCCCTTCTATGGCAATACCGCCGCTACCGGCCAGGGTCTCGGCCGCGACTATCCAGATCGCCAGGTTGATAATGACCATCGCGAATATGCCGGTCAGGAGATCGATGATCTGGAGCTTGCGATATGCGGGTCCGTACCAACCCTTGTCTTGCATCAGGTAAGGGTAAAGGAGGTTGGCGGCGGAGCCACCGACAGCCCCTATGATGGCGGCCACGATCAATATCGCGCCGAACCCGCCCGTATCAGCTGGCACCCTAAAGACGAGGCCGCTAACGAGCGCTAGAAAGTCTACCCCGTGGAGCGCGACGGCTATCAGGAACGTCAGCATGAGGATCGCAACAGAGACCTGTCCCAGCCTCTCTAACGTCCTGTACTGATGACCTCTCAAGAGCATGATCGTGGTCAGACCCACGAGGAGCACTGCGATAACGAAGGTAGCCCAACCTTCGTTACCCACCCTGCCCAACAGGTTGTAGATCGCCGTCGCGGCGCCCTTTATTGCGTAGGTCTGGTAGGTGAAGCCCAGGATGAAGGCGATAACTCCCACCACCAGCGGCAGTCCTCGCCACAGGCGCCCGAACCCGGCGAGTATCGAGTTATCGCCCTGACTGTTGCACAACACGTACTTCCCTATCGCGGATACAAAGAAATAGCGCGCGAACAGCGAGATGACGAGCGCCCACATCAACGCGTACCCGTAGGTCGAACCCGAGACCGACGCGGACACCAGGTCACCAGCACTTAGCCAGGCCATGGCCACGAGAACACCGGGGCCCAGAGCCCGCACGTACTCCCTGAACGTGGTCGGTACCCTGGCCCCTGGCGTGCGTTCGGCCCCGTTCGTTACTTCGTCAGCCATCGGTTGTCGAGCCTCCTCCCGCTCACCCAACTAGTCCCCACCCTCCATGTTTGCACACGGAACGGCTCTTGCAAAGTGATCATCTCAGTGCCTGCCCCACGCCTGCATGATGCGTACCAGCTCCTGCCGATCGCGTGGCGGCCGGGTCCAGCATCAAGGGCGACTACCCGCCGGACGAGAGGACCCTGGCCGAGTACGCCCGGTGGCGCGAGAGCCGCGACGACTAGACGTGTTCGAGGTACCGCCCTTTCGTCAACCCAAGTACCCTTTCTCCTGGCATCTCCCAGAGGGCGTTGTTGAAGATCTCGACCTCTATCGGTCCGCCGTACCCGAGGCCGTCCACAGCCTCGCGCATCCTGCGCAGCTCGATAACACCGTCGCCCATCATGCCGCGCGACACGAGTGGATCCCCGGCGTTCCGCAGCCAGTCGTTTACGTGGAACCCGAGGGTGTAGCCGGCGGCCCGCTCTATCTCGGGGTATAGCTCTGGATCCCACCACACGTGGTAGACGTCTATGACCACCCCGACCTGCGACGTGTTCAGCCGCTCGACGATGTCGTTGGCCTGGCCTAGCGTCACCACCACGGAGCGATCCGCCGCGAAGGCCGGGTGAAGCGGCTCTATGCCGAGCCTCACCCCCGCGTCTTCGGCGTGGGGCACGAGCCACTCGATCCCCTCCTCGACTGTCCTCCTGGCCCCATCGATGTCCCGATCCGGCACGCCCCCGCAGACGAGGACGAGGACGTCGGTGCCGAGGGTGGCCGCCTCCTCTATGGCCCGGCGGTTGTCTTCGAGGCGGTCCCGGCGCTCTGCGGCGGTCGCGGCGGGGAACATTCCGCCGCGGCAGAGGCTCGAGACCCCCAGGCCGCTCTCGCGCACGATCTTCGCGCTGTTGTCCAGGCCGGTTTCCGCCACCTTGTCGCGCCACGGAGCGATCCAGGGTATCCCCGCGTTCACGCAACCCTCGACCGCCTCGCGCAGGGACCAGTTCTTCACGGTCATCGTGTTGAGGCTCAACCGCGCGAGATCTTGCACCTAGGCTACCCCCGCCACCGCGAGCACGCGGCGCATCCGTTCGGAGGCGAGATCCGGGTCGGAGAGCAGCCCAGCCTGGTCGGCGAGCACGAAGAGCTCAGCGAGGTGGACCACCGAGCGGGCTCCCTCCTGTCCCCCCACCATCCTGAAGTGATCCTGGTGCCCGTTGAGGTACGCCAGAAAGACGACCCCAGTCTTGTAGTAGCGGGTGGGCTCCTTGAAGATGTGCCGGCTGAGCGCCACGGTGGGGTCCAGGATCTCCTTGTAGCGCTCCGTCTCCCCGGCATCGAGCGCCCGCAGGGCGGCCGAGGCCGAGGGGGCGATGGCGTCGAAGATGCCAAGGAGGGCGTCCGAGTATCCTTCCTCGTCGCCGAGGATGAGATCCGGGTAGTTGAAGTCGTCGCCGCTGTACATCTTGACGTTCTCGGGCAGGCGACGGCGCATCTCGATCTCGCGCCCCGCGTCGAGCAGGGAGACCTTTATGCCGTCGACCTTGTCGGCGTGATCCTCCATGATCGAGAGACACACGTCGGTCGCCTCGTCGAGGTCCTGGTGGCCCCAGTAGCCGCCCAAGGCAGGGTCGAACATCTCCCCGAGCCAGTGGATGATGACGGGGGAGGAGACCTGGGAGAGTATCGCGCCGTAGACATCGGCGTAGTCGTCGGGGTCCTTTGCGCAGGAGGCAAGGGCACGGCTTGCCATCAGGATGACGCGGCCCCCTTCGCCCTCGACGAAGCCGACCTGCTCCTCGTAGGCCCGCACCACGTCGTCGAGCGCGGCGTCGGGGGAGGGAGGAAGGTGGTCGGTCCCCGCACCGCAGGCGGCGCGGTCCTCGGCTCCCTCGGCGCGCGCCTCGGCGAGCGTGCGGCGGATGAGCTCCTGGCTCGCCTCCCAGTCCAGGCCCATCCCCCTCTGGGCGGTGTCCATGGCCTCGGCGACGGAGAGTCCCAGCGACCACAGGTGACGCCGGTAGGCCAGCGTCGCCTCCCAGTCTGCCGCGACCTCCAGGGTCGGGTTCACATCCGCCAGCGGGTCCGCCACGACGTGGGCCGCGGCATAGGCGACCCGGCTCTTCGACGGGTCCGCGGGGGTTACCGGCACGGATTCACCCGAGGGTGCGTAAGGCGAGAGGCCCCCGCCCGTCCTCGGCAGCATCAGCTCCTTAAGCACGCCCGAACTCCTTCTCGGCCGCGAGTCCGAGATAGATCGAGCCCAGGACGAGCGCGATCACCGGCCCGATGCGCAACACGAGGATGATCAGGACTATCAGGACGATCGCGATGGCCGTGTGCAGCAATATCAACGCGTCGCTCAAGCTACCCTCCCGTGGACTCGCCTAGTGGAAGGCATGTTACGCAGCCCACCGCCCACGCGCCCCACACAACAGGTTTCGGGTCAGGTATCGATAATCCCACGTAGGGGCGATTCGCGAACCGCCCCTATCGCGCGAACCGCCCCAATACGCACATGGAACCATGCATTGCGGGGATCAATACCCCCGCAACGCGCCCCACCCTGAATATCAGTTCTGTTCTGCGGGACCGAGCTCCTCGACGGCCTGGGTGATCGGCCCGCGGTCCACCACCTCCGAGAGGCTCGGTGCGCCTGCGCCGAGCAGGTCGAGCTCCTCCATGCGGCCCAGCGTGTACTCGAGGCGGTCCTCCTCCAGGCCCTCGTCGACGGGGAAGGCATTGTGCTCGACGAGCAGCGTCTCGTAGGCGCTGTCTATGACCTCGGGGTCGAAGCCCGTCGTCTCGGCCACGATCTGTACCGTCTCCTCGCGGTTCTCGTACATGAACCTGTGCGCCTCGATTATCGCGGTAAGGAACCGAACGGCGGTGTCCTCGTTCTCCGCGAGCCAGCCTTTGTCCACGAAGTAGGTCCCGTAGTAATAGTCTGGCTCCAGGTCGTAGAGGTCCACGAGCTCGGAGAAGCCCTCGTCCTGGTTCATCACCTCGACGGTCTGCTCGGACTGCAGGATGGCCGAGGAGATCTGGCCCGAGAGGAGGGCCCCGATGTACGCGTTGGACTCCACGGGCCGGTAGGTCACGTCGTCGGGGGTCAGACCTTCGGTCTGCAGCACCATGCGGGTCATCACCTCGCGGAAGGCGCCGACGTCCTGGATGCCGAGGCTCTCGCCCTCCAGGTCCGCGACGGTCCCGATCGAATCGGGCGTCACCATGGAGACCGTCAGACGGTCGGCGTAGCCGCCGATGATGGCGAAGTTCGCGCCCTCGGACGCGGCCTGGACGACGGGCTCGATGCTCGAGGCCCCGATCTGCAGGTCGCCGGAGACGACGGCCTGGGAGACGTCGACGCCGGACCCGAAGTTGCGCGTCTCTACCTGGAGGCCCTGCTCCTCGAAGAACCCCTGGGCCTCGGCCACGGCGACGTCCGAGTTTGCGAAGCTGGTCTGGGCCGTGGGCAGACCCACGATTATGGTGTCGCCCGAGCCACCGCCCGCGGAGCCTCCGCCTCCAGAGCCACCGCACGCCGCGACGACGAGGCAGGCGGCGATCAACAAGATTACGGTTATCACGCGCGTTGCTGGCACTATGCGCCTCCTATGTCCTATCTGGACGCCGAACGCCATGGAGCCATGCGTCCCTCAACCCACTCGAGCACGGCCGTCAGCGTGACCCCGAGGATCATCAGCACGACGATCGGCACGAACGTCCTCGAGGTCTGGAACGAGTTCGCGTTGGAGACCACCAGGAACCCGAGCCCTGCGAGCGCCGTGTAGAACTCGGCCACGATCACCCCGATCAGGCCCCTCCCTATCCCGAGCCTGATGCCCGTCACGATATAGGGCAGCGCCGAGGGCAACACGAGGTCTAGCCAGAGCCGGCGCTCGCTCGAACGGAACGTACGGGCCACCTCCACTAGCCTTGCGTCCACCTCGCGCACCCCGCGCGTGGTGTTTATGAGCACGGGGAAGATGACGAACAGGGTCACTATCACGATCCGTGACGTTACTCCGAACCCGAACCACAACACGAACACGGGTATCAGGGCGACCATGGGCGTCGCGTAGAGCGCGTTCACCGGAAGGTCGAGCAGCGCGGCCGCGACGGCGCTCCTGCCGGTCAGCAGCCCGAGCGCCACGCCCAGGATGGTCCCGAGCACCAGGCCGGCGGCGAGCACGATCATGCTCTGCCCGAGCGCCTTGAGGAGGGTGCCGTCCAGGAGCATGTCGTAAGCGGATTGCGCCACGGCGGTCGGGTAGGTAAAGAGGATCGGGTTGGTGTTGCGGCCGTAGATCTCCCAGGCCACGAGGATCACGACCACGGCGAGGCAACGCAGTAGCCAGACCTCCCTGCGGCTCAACTCGCCCTTCTGTCGCTTCCTCTTCGACGCCCGGGCACCGCCGGACGCGCCGGGGGTGCTAGCTGCTTGAGTGCTCATAGGTATCCGTCTTCTCCTCCTCGCCTTGCAAGGCGCTCCAGATCTTGTTCCTCAGGCGAGTGTGTTCGGGATGGGACCTTATGCCTTGCGGGTTTCTCGGCCGGTCGATCGGGACCTCGAGCTCGAGCTCCAGGCGTCCCGGCCTCCCCCTGAGGACCGCGATCCTGTCGCCGAGAAGGATCGCCTCGTCTATGTCGTGGGTGACGAGGATCGCCGTCGTCTCCATCTGACCTTCCCAGAGGCTCAGCAGCTCGGACTGCAGCTCCTCGCGCGTGAGCGCGTCGACCGCGCTGAACGGCTCATCCATCAGCAGCACCTTCGGCTCGATTGCGAGCGCGCGGGCTATCCCGACGCGCTGCTGCATCCCGCCCGAGAGCTGGTATGGGTAGTGCCCGGCGTTCTCGGAGAGGTGCATCACCCCGAGCAGCCTGTCCACGACGCCGCTTTCATCGCGCCGGCCCTGCACCGAGAGCCCGTACTCGACGTTGGCCCGCACCGTCTTCCACGGAAATAGCCCGAAGGACTGGAAGATCATGGCCACGGACGGGCTGGGCTCGGTGATCTCCTCGTTCTCGAGAAGGATCCGGCCCCGGTAAGGCGGGATGAGCCCGGCCATGGCCCGCAGCAGGGTGGTCTTCCCGCCGCCCGAGGTGCCAACTATGCAGAGCACCTCGTGCTCCCTGACTTCCAGGGAGACTCCGTCCACTACCACGTTGTCCCCAAATGCCATCGACACGTCCTCGAGGCAAATCTTGGGTTCTCCTGCGTTCATCATCTCTCTTCCCCTGCGTTCCCCTATGGAACGACGACTATCTTGAGCGGGTCGTCGATCCTCTCCCTCATGACGCGGAACGCCTCGGCGATGTCCTCCAGCGGGAACCGGTGGGTGACCATCTCGGCCCCGCGGAACCTCCCCTGCGCGGCCAGCGAGACGGCGCGCTTCACGTTGTTGCCGCCCTCGCCGCGGGTGGTGTACATGGTGATGTCGCTCCTGACGATGGAGCTGAGATCCAGGGTCACCGGCCCGCCGTAGAAGGCGACGAAGAGGATCTTGCCTCCCCGCTTGGTTACGCTCGCGCACTGCTGGGGCGTGTCGGTCGCGCCGGAACACTCGATAGCGAGGTCGACCCCGGCGCCGCCGGTGAGCCGCATGATGGCCTCGACGGGGTCGCTCTCTCGCGCGTTGATCACGTGGTTCGCGCCGAGCTTGCGGCCCATCTCCAGGCGGCTCTCGCGGGTGCCGACCAGGATCACGCTGTTCGCCCCGAGCTGCCTGCACGTCTGCACGGTGGTTAGCCCGACCGGACCGGGGCCGAAGACGGCCACGTCCTGCCCGACGATGAAACCGCCTGTCGCGTCGAGGCCGTAGAGCCCCGTCCCGGCCGTCGTGATCAGGACGGCGTCCTCGTAGGTGACCTCTGGCCGGCATCTTGTAGAGGGAGCTCGAGTTGTGCAGCGCGTACTCGGCGAACCCGCCGTCCGTGGTCATGCCCGAGGCGCGGTGGCCGAGCCTGCGGTTGCCGTAGTTCAGGCAGGCGGTGTACTTCCCGATCAGGCAGTTATCGCAGCTGCCGCAGCCGTGGTGAGCCTCGATGCACACTTTGTCGCCCACGGCGAAGTCATCGACCGTATCGCCGAGGGCGACCACGGTACCGGTCCACTCGTGGCCAGGGGTGAACTCCCCGAAGGGCGGGGTCTGCGGGAAGTGGCCGTCGAAGATTTTGAGGTCCGTGCCGCAGGTGCCGCACATCGCGACCTTTACCAGCACCTCGTCGCTACCGGGCCTGGGGATCGGCTTGTCTACCACCCGAATGTCCTGGGGGCCGAACAGCACCGCCGCCCGCATGCTCTCCGGTAGCGCCTCGCCCTGCTCTTCGCGTGTGCCCATCTGAGATGTCGTCATCGCCTCTCCTTTCCCTCTACGGCGCAGAGGTTGGATCTCGTTCTGCTCGGCTGCCTGCGTCAGGATCCGTCCATGCGCTCCTTCGAGGTCTCCTCGTCTCCGGTCCTGACCTCGCGGCAACGCCGGCCGCCTGTTGGTCCTCCTGGCCTGGGCCGTCGAGGAACCCGAGCACCGTCTCGGCGGCGAGCTCCGCGAATGCGGGGTCGTTTATGGCCATGTCCAGCTCGCGCAGCTGGATCGACGCGTCCAGCCGCTCGCGCAGGACCTCGACAAGGGCGGCGTTGGCCTCTGGGTCGTGCAGTATCTCGCTGGGGCTGCCCACCTCGGACCAGCCGCTCGCCGGTATGAGGACCGCGACGGGCCCCCTAGCGAGGCGTTGAGACGATCGGCCATCAGGCCTCCGACCCGCCGCAGCTCCTCGCCGCTCGTTCGCACGTTGGTGTTGTACGGGTTGTGGTGGTGCGTTCTACGATCCCTGAGCCTCTGCGGTATCGTCTCGGGCGGGCCGAAGCAGAAGTACTCGAGCCCGCCGGGCACGACGACCTGGGGGATGCCCAGACGCCCGGCCGCCGTGAGCCGTCCTGGCCTGACCGGCGCGTAGATGTCTTCGGGGTAGAGCTCGCCGAGCAACTCGTGCGTCGTGAGGTCGAGCACCGCCTCGATGGCCCCCTCCTCGATAAGCCTCTCCATGGCGGAGCCGCAGGCCCCCGAGGCGTGGAACGGCACCACGGGGCGGCCGGCCTCGGCGAGGCGCTGCCATCGCCGCGACCACCGCGCGGTGGGTGTTGCCGAAGGCCGTTATGGCGACGGACTTCGGCGCCGGCCTCGAGGCGAACTCCTCCTCGGCCTCGGCCATGCCGACCACGGCGGCCGCGGCCTTGGCCAGCACGCGCTCGATCACGGGGTTGGGCCCGCCGAGCAGGTCCCCGACGGAGAAGAGCATCGCGATATCGCTGTCGCCGACGTATTTGCGGACGTCGCCCGAGGCGACCGTCGAGACGATGAGCTTGGGCGGGCCGACCGGCAGCGCCCGCATCGCGATCGAGGCTATGGCCGTGCCCTGGTTGCCGCCCACACCTATGACGCCGGCGAGCTGCCCGGCCTCGTGCCTCTGCGAGAGGAGGCGCGCCGCGCCCTCCCCCATCGCGCGCATCGCCTCGTCGCGGCGGCGGGAGGAGCGCAGCTCGGCCACGCTGGCGCCGCCCACTCGCGCTATCTCCTCGGCCGCGACGTCGGCCAGCCCCTCGGGGGCGGCGCCCAGACCGACATCGAAGACGGTGGCTAGCCAGCCCCGGTCCTCGATGCGCCGCCTCAGGTAGGCGGCCTCGCCGGCCTTCGTGTCCAGCGTGGCCAGGATGACGATGCTGCGCGCCTCCACCCTAGCCGCCCCGCTCCTCGGCGAGAGTTATGTCGCCCTCCGGACCGAGGGAGTTAACCTGCGCCGCGAGCAGCGCAACCTTCGCCGTGTCCTCCAGGTACTCGGCCCTGTAATAGGCGGTGCGCAGGTCCGGGCCGACGGCCACGATGCCGTGCTCGCGCATCAGCGCGACGTTCAGCTCCCGATCCGCGAAGGCGTCGGAGATCAGGTCCGCGAGCTCCTGCGAGCCGGAGGGGGCCAGGTCGACCAGCGCGATGCGCCCGAGGACGCCCCTGGCCGCGGTGTGGACGAGCTTGGGCAGGCGGTTGGCGACGGCCCACGCGACCGCGTAGGGCGGATGGACGTGCACGATACCGCCAACGTCGGGGTTGGAGCGGTAGATGGCCAGGTGCCAGCGAATCTCCTTGGATGGGCGCCTGCCCTCCTCGAGCGCGTTGCCGTCGAGGTCGACGAGCACGGTGTCGGCCGTGCCCATGTCGCCCTGGCAGGCGCCCGTGACCTTAATCAGGACGGCGTCGGTGCCGGGGACGCGCACGCTGTTGTTGCCGCTGATGCCCACCACCAGGCCCTGGTCGTAGGCCCGACGGGAGATGGCGACCAGCTCCTCGCGCATGATGCGCACCGTGTCGGAGGCCGCGCTTACGCCCTCGGCCGAGTTCAGGTCGCTCGTCACGTCGCCCCCTACGACCTCGTAGTAGGCGCGCTCCGGATAGTCGCTCTGCTTGATCTCCACCTCGAAGTCCCGCGCCTCGTTGACGTAGTCGGTCAGGTGCTTGGCCATCCGGTCGAACATCTGCAGCCCCTTCTCCTTGGTCGCCCTGAAGGGGTTGCCGATCACGGCCGTGTCGCTGTACTCGTGGTGCTCCATGGGCACCCAGATGTTCTCGGAACCCTGGAACTCGACGGTGCCCGTGCCGTCCCGCTTGGAGAAGGAGTCGCCCATGTACGCCGGCGCGTGCGCCCTGTCCTCCACCGCCCGGTCCATGTCGACGAGCCCCTCCGCCGTCGCCATGAGGCAAGCCGTCTCGAGCTCGCTGGAGTGCCAGCCCGGCGTCTCCTCCGGCGGGTTGTCGAAGAGGTCCTGGATCACGGAGGCCTCGCGCTCGGTCGGGGTCTTGTAGAAGGAGATGAAGGCCCCCGTGCGGTAGCGCAGCGCCCGCATGACCTCGTCGATCGGCTTGGTGTTGGAGCCGTGGTGGCTGACGAAGATGATCTTCTTGAAACCGTGGTAGATGAGGCTGCGGGCCACGTCGTTCATGATCCTGCGGTAGGTCTCGGCGGCGAGCGTGATGGTCCCCGCCCCGTCCAGGTGGCGGCCCATGTGGTGCGGCGAGTACCCGAATGGCTCGAGCGGCGTGTACATGACGTCGGCGGCAACCGCGGCCCGCTCCACGACCTCCATGGTTACGTAGCTGTCGGTCCCCAGCGGGATGTGGGCGCCGTGCTTCTCGGTGCTGCCAAGGGGGACAAGCGCGATGTCCTGCCCGTCCTCTTGCAGCCTCTCCTCCACCTCGGCGAACGACATCGTCAAGAGATTGTGCTTGCGCAGCGCTCCCGCGTCACTCGTCCGGTAGTCTTCCACCAACGTTCCTCCTTGCTCGATGGATCAACATCATCTGCCCAGCCCACAAACCAGACACGTCTCAGGATCGGTCCTCTGCTCCTCCCCCCTTTAGCGGTTCGGGAACGAACCCTTCCGCCTCGGCCGGCGGCCCGGAAGACTGCCGGATCACCAGCTCCGTCTGCTGCCAGGTGACCCGCGGGCACTCCTCTCCGGCGAAACGCTTCAGAAGCAGCCGCATCGCCGCGGCGCCTATCGCGTATCCCGGAAGCGCGACGGTGGTGAGCCTCAGGCCTCACGTAGGACGCCATGCTGATGTCGTCGAACCCGATGACCGAGAGGTCGTCGGGGATCCGAGCCCCAGGTCGCTCGCGGCCGCGATCACGCCAAAGGCCATCCGGTCGTTGGCGGCGAAGATCGCGGTCGGGCTGACGCTGCTCTGCAGCAGCGAGAGGGCCGCGGAGTACCCGCTCTCCGCCTCGAAGTTGCCCTCCCGGACGAGCCTGTCGTCCTGCGGTATCCCCCGCTCCTCGAGGCACCTCCGGTACCCGTGGAGCCTGTCCTGGACGCTGGTCAGGTTGAGCGGACCGCTGATGAAGGCGATGCGGCGATGCTCGAGGTCGGCCAGGTGCGCGGTGGCTTCGTAGGCCGCCCTGTCGTTGTCCACCTGGACGGACGGGAAACCAAGCCCGTGCCGGCCGATCACGGCGACCTCGACGTCGAAGTCCGAGAGGGCCTGCGACACCGGCGCGAAGTCCGTGCCGCCACCCGCGATGATGATCCCGTCGGCGCGCTTCTGGAGCAGCACGTCTACGTAGTGCTCCAGCTTGTCCGCCCGGCGGCTGGTGTTGCAGAAGATGACGGCGTAGCCGTGCTCCGAGGCAGTAGCCTCGACCCCGAGCGAGAGCTCCGGATAGTAGGGGTTGGAGATGTCGGGGATGATCAAGCCGACGGTGCGGGTCTTCTTGAGCAAGAGGCCGCGAGCGAGGTCGTTGGGCCTGAACCCGAGCTCCCGTACCGACTCTAGCACCCGTTCCCTCGTCTCGGGCTTCACCGGATGGCCGGTGTTGTTCAAAACCCTGGAAACGGTGGAGATCGAAACCCCCGCCCTCTTCGCAACGTCGGTGATGTTCACTGCCGCCGCACTCCCTTGCCCCCTTTAGGAAAAGGTTTGCAGAAAACCTTTTCCTAACCATATCGGCCCTACCGCTCTCTGTCAACTCGGTGCACGGGCATCGGGGGTCTGGCGGGCCACGGCGACGAAGAGGCGCCGCGTTATTCGGGCGCGTACAGACGTGCTCCGGGGTGGCGGTCGGCGGACCCTGGCTAGTGGATCTCCGGTTCCCGCACGGCGGGGCCTTCGGCCAGGAAGTCGAAGTCGCAGCCCTCGTTGGCCTGGGTGACGTGGCTGGAGTACAGGGCGCCGTAGCTACGCTCGTAGCGAGGCTCCGGGGCCTTCCAGGCGGCGCGGCGGCGGGCCAGCTCTCGCTCGTCGACCTCGAGTTCGAGGCGCCTGGCGGGGACGTTCAGCTCTATGGTGTCGCCGTCGCGCACGAGGGCGAGCGTTCCGCCGACGTGGGACTCCGGGGCCACGTGGAGGACGCAGGTGCCGTAGGCGGTGCCGCTCATGCGGGCGTCTGAGATGCGGACCATGTCGCGCACGCCCTTTTTGAGGAGCTTCTCGGGGATCGGGAGCATGCCCCACTCCGGCATGCCGGGGGCGCCGAGGGGTCCCGCGCCCCTGAGCACGAGCACCGAGGACTCGTCCACCCTCAGGGCCGGGTCGTTCACGCGGCTGGCCAGGTCGTCGTAGCCGTCGAAGACGACGGCAGGGCCCCTGTGTGTGAGGAGGGCGGGGTCGGCGGCGGAGTGCTTTATGACGCAGCCGCTCGGGGCCAGGTTGCCCCGAAGGACGGCGAGGCCGGCCTCCGCGTTCAGGGGATCCTGCGTGGCGCGTATAACCCTGTCCTCGTAGACGCCGGCGCCGGCCAGGTTCTCCCTCAAGGTGTGGCCGCTCACGGTCGGCCGGTCGAGGTTAAGGGACTCTTGCAGGCGCGAGAGCATGCCCCGCAGGCCGCCCGCGTAGAAGAAGTCCTCCATAAGGAACTCGCCGCTCGGCCTGATGTTGGCGAGGATCGGCACGCGACGCGAGAGGGCGTCGAAGCGGTCGAGATCGAGCGGAACGCCGCCGCGCCTGGCCATGGCGATCAGGTGTATCACGGCGTTGGTGGAGCCGCCGAGGGCCAGGACGGCGGTGACGGCGTCGTCGTAGGCCCTCTCGTCTAGGACGTCCGAGGGCTTCAGGTCCTCCCACACCATCTCGACGATCCGGCGCCCGCTGGCCGAGGCCATGCGGGGGTGGTTCGAGTCGGCGGCCGGGATGGAGGAGGCGCCCGGGAGCGTCATGCCGAGGGCCTCCGTCGCGGCTGTCATGGTCGAGGCCGTGCCCATCGTCATGCAGTGCCCCGGGGAGCGGGCGATGCCGTCCTCGATCTCCCCCCACGCGCGCTCGTCGATGAGGCCGGCCCGCTTCTCGTCCCAGTACTTCCAGACGTCGCTGCCGCTGCCGAGGGTCTGGCCGCGCCAGTTGCCGCGCAGCATCGGCCCCGCGGGCACGAAGATGGTCGGCACGTCCATGCTGATGGCGCCCATCAGCATCGCCGGCGTGGTCTTGTCGCAGCCGCCCAGGAGCACGGCCCCGTCCATGGGATACGAACGCAGCAGCTCCTCGGTCTCCATCGCAAGCAGGTTGCGGTAGAGCATGGTCGAGGGCTTCTGGAAAGGCTCGGAGAGCGACATCGCGGGCATCTCCACCGGGAACCCGCCGGCCTGCCAGACCCCGCGCTTGACCTCCTCGGCCCGCTCGCGGAAGTGGGCGTGGCAGGGGTTGATGTCGCTCCAGGTGTTGATCACCCCGATCACCGGCTTCCCCCGGTAATCTTCCTCGGCGTAGCCCATCTGCTTGGTGCGCGAGCGGTGGCCAAAGGAGCGCAGGTCCCTTACCCCGTACCAGCGGTGGCTCCGCAACTCCTCGGCCGTCTTTCGTACCCTGTTCAACGCCCCTCCCGGTGGTCGCGAGTCGGCATACTAGCGTACCGTATAGTGGGGCGTGGACGCGCGCTCGGTTTTCAGCTCTCTGCGGTCAGCCGAAGTCCTCGCCCTCGCCCGTATCGGTGCTGGGACTGGCCGCCGACAGCAGGTACGAACTGGTCCGGGCCTGGGGCTGAAAGACGGCGAGCAGAGATTCGAGGTCCACTAGCGCCGATTCGACGTCTCTGGGCGGCTGTGTCGTGGTGGCCCTCGACGACGAGGAGCGCTTCGACCGTGTCCGGCCCGGTGGCGCTCTGGGCGCTCTGGCGCCAGCACCAGCGCCTGGCGCTCACGACGCCTTCGCCGTCGACGAAGATGACCTCGCCTGGGTCCGGGTGGACGGGGGCGTTGGATCCGAGGTCCGTGAAGGACTCGTCGCCCGCGGCGAAACGAACGGTCGTGGAGCCGGCGACGCCGGCCTGGTCGAAGACGGCGACGGGCATGGCGTGGCGGATCGAGACCAGGTTGCCGATGTCGACGAGGGCGTTGATGGAGGGGATCTCGCCGCGCTTGGTGAGCCTCCGTAGCAGCGCCTCGGCGGCGTTGCGGTGCTGGGTCGGTTTGGCGCCGAACCGGGTGAAGGCGCGGCGCCACGCGGAGATCGAGGGTAGATCCGCTATCGGGGTGGAGTTCAGCCTCTCGATGACGGCACCTTGTTCGGCACCGTACTCGTCCAGCAGCTCCGGTGGGCTCGGACCGTTGGCCAGCCCGGTGGCGTGGACGACCCCGGCGTGGATCGTCGGGTACCGTTCGACCAGCGCGTCGTCGTAGGCGAACAGGGCGATGGGGCTCACCGGTCGCCGGCCGCGAGCCTGGCGGCGAACCCGATCAGGAACGCCCCAAGCGCCCGCTCGACCCAACGGCGGGCGACGGGGGCGCCGAGCACGAGGTCGCGCGCGGCGGCGCTCGCGAGCGCGTAGACGGCGAACACGGCGAGGGTCATGAGCATGAAGACCCCGCCCAGGACCATCAGCTTCGGGTCGAAGGGGCCAGGCGAAGCGTCGAGGAACTGCGGGAGGAAGGCGAAGAAGAACAGGGTTAGCTTCGGGTTGAGGATGTTGAGCAGAATGCCGCGCCACACGACCGAGAGCGGGGATCCCGCCTGGGCTTCCCCATCCTGCAGCGGCAGCTTGCCGGCCTCGCGGATCATGGAGATGCCCATGTAGACGAGGTAGACCACCCCGGCCCACCTGACCACCTCGAAGACGGCCGACCCGGCCTGCATGATACCGGAGAGCCCGAGCATGGCCGCCAGCATGTGGGGGACGATGCCAAGGGTGCAGCCGACGGCCGCGAATAACCCGCGCCGCCGACCACCCGCGACCGAGCTCGAGACCGTGTAGACCACCCCGGTGCCGGGGATCAAGACCACGACTAGCGACGTGAGCAGGAACTCGACGGACATGCCCTGGAGGCTAGACGCTGCGGCAGTGCCCGTCAACGTCTTCGCGCGTCCGCTCCTGAACCAGGTCTTGATATATAACCATATGGACATATAATCTATTCATGGCACGAGCAGCGACGACGACGGACGCGTTCAACGCGGTGGCGGAGCCCAGGCGACGCGAGATCCTGGACATCCTCGCCGGTGGGGAGCGCTCCGTGAACGACCTGGTGCGCCTGCTCGGGATATCCCAGCCGCTGGTTTCCAAGCACCTGAGGGTGCTCCGGGAGGTGGAGGCGGTCGACGTGCGCGAGAGCGGGCGGCAACGGCTGTACCGGGCGAACGGCCGCGCGCTCAAGCCGATCTACGACTGGGTGAAGAGCTACGAGCGCTCGTGGTCGGAGCGGTTCGACCGGCTCGACGGCGTGCTGGAGGAGCTGGAGCAAGAGGAGCGGGAAGGAGGCGGAAGCAGATGAGCAGTAGCGGGACGGCGACGGTCACGCTCCCCACGGACGAGCAGATCCTCATCACGCGGGAGTTCGACGCGCCGAGGCACCTGGTGTACAGGGCGTGGACCACGCCGGAGCTGGTCAAGCGCTGGTGGAGCGGGGAGCGCGGCGAGATGACGTCGGCCGAGATCGACCTGAGGGTCGGCGGCACGTGGCGATACGTGATGGTGACGGAGGAAGGGTACGAGGTCGCCTTCCACGGCGAGTACCGTGAGATCTTGCCGAACGAGCGGATCGTGTCGACCGAGGTCTACGAGGGCATGCCAGAAGGCGGAGGCCCTGAACACCGTGACGTTCGGCGAGACGGACGGGCGCACGAGCCTGAGGGTCCTCGTGCAGCACGCGAGCAAGGAGGCCCGCGACGCGCACATCGACTCCGGCATGGAGACCGGCATGCAGGAGGGGATGGACCTGCTGGAGAGGGTAGCCATCTCGCTGCGCTGAGCACGCGTCATCGGCAAGAAACCATCGGTAGAAGCATCATCGAGAGGAGAGAACGCTATGGCGGACGAGAACAACGAAGCCCGAGAGTACCAACAAGCGGCGGAGCCGGCGCCGGATCTCAGGTCGCTGGACAGGCTGGTGGGCACCTGGGAGGTATCCGGTGACTACGTGCGGGGACCGTCGACCTTCGAGTGGATGGAGGGCGGTTTCTTTCTCCTGCAGCGCTTCGACTTCGAGACCCCGGAGGGGCGGAAGGTCTCGGGCATCGAGGTGATCGGGCACGAGCGCCCCTTCGGCGCCGAGCCGAGCGAGCACGTGAAGTCGCGCGCCTACACCAACACCGGGGACACCCTCGACTACGTCTACGATCTGGAGGGCGACACGCTGACCATCTGGGGCGGGGAGAAGGGCTCCCCCGCGTACTTCAGGGGCACCTTCAGCGCCGACGGCGACACCCTCGCCGGACGCTGGCAATGGCCTGGCGGCGGCTACGAGGCGACTCGACGAGGGTCGGGTAAGTAGAGACATGCTACGTCTCTACGCGCACCCTGCGCGGGCTAGACGTTGACGCGCCGCATCGCGCCCTAATCGGTCATGTTCTTGACGGCGACGACCTTCTCCGGTCTCAGGCGCACGAGCATCTCTTCCGGCACCGCGTTGCGCCGCCCGAACTCCTCAGCGCGGTCCTCGCCCATGTACCGTCCTCCCAGACGGGTCGCCCACAGCAGCATATCCTCGTCCCCCTCTACGATCCCCGCCTTCCCCTCGACCATCACGAAGGAGTACGGCGGCGCCTGATCGTCGACGCTGAGCGCCACGCGACCGTCCCTCCGGATGCTGCGGCCCTTGACCGACTCCCTGGCGGTGGTGAAGACGAGGTCGTCGCCGTCCATCACGAACCAGATGGGGACTACGTGGGGCCTCCCGTCTGCGCGCACCGTCGCCAGCTTCGCCGTGCGCGTCCCCTCCGCCATGAAGCTCAGGTACTCGTCGTGGGACATCTGGTGCATGACGCTCCTTCGCGAGAGATGGACGGTCGGCCGTTTCCGTTACCCTACCCCGAACGGGTCAAGCGTCTCACCTGTGGGTTTCGAGATCGAGCAGCACCTTGGAGGCGCGCCTGCGGTCGGCCGCAAGGGCGAAGGCCTCGACGGCAGCCTCCAGCGGCAAGGCCTGGCTCACGAGCGCCTCGACATCGAGCCCGCCGGCGAGCAGAGCAAGCGCCTCGTCGAACTCGTCGTGGAAGCGGAACGCCCCTCGCACGTCGATGCCCCTGGTGACGAGGAGGTTGCCGAGAAAAGGCACCTCCCCTGGGGGGAAGATCCCGACCTGCACCACCACGCCGCCGCGGGTCAGGCGCCGCATGCAGGTGCCGAGCGCGACCGGCGCGCCCGAGGCCTCGACCGCGACGTCGAACTCGTCGAACTCCTCGGGCCAGTCCGCCTCCTCGTCGGCCTTGAGCGTGGCCGTGGCCCCGAGGGCGCTCGCCACCGCGAGGGGCTCGTCCAGCATGTCGGTGGTGGCCACCTCTGCCGCGCCGCGCGCTCTGGCCGCCGCCGTCACGAGGCAGCCGATCGGACCCGCGCCCGTGACGAGCACGCGCTGGCCCCCCACTTCGCCAGCCCGGTCGACGGCGTGCAGCGCGACCGCGAGCGGCTCGGCCACCACCGCCCGATCCAACGCCAGCCCATCTGGCAGGGGACGCACCTGCGCCGCGGGCACGACCAGGCGCTCGCTGAACCCGCCCTGCACGTGCGGGAAGCGGGCTGCGCTGCCGAGGTAGCGCACGTTGCGGCAGAGGCTCGAGTCTCCGGCCCTGCACTCGCGGCATTCCCCGCATACGGTGGCCGGGTGTATCGCCACGGGCGTGCCCGGCTCGGGGCCATCCACCCCTGGCCCGAGCGCCGAGACGGTGCCGACGACCTCGTGCCCGAGCACCATCGGCTCGCGCACCTCGAAGTCCCCGACGGCCCCTTCGTGATAGTAGTGCAGGTCGCTCCCGCAGATACCGCCGTAGCCGACCGCGACCTCGACCTCCGCCTCCCCCGGGCTCCGGTCAGGCACCTCCTCGACGCGCAGATCTCCGGCGCCATGGACGACGCAAGCGCGCATCACGATCTCCTCTCCTCCTCTTCCATGTACGGAGACTTCATACCACCGAGGACATCCCGCCGTCCACGAAGAGCACCTGGCCGTTGACGAAATCCGAGGCCGGCGAGGCGAGGAACAGCAGCGCCCCGACGAGGTCCTCGACCTGCCCCCAGCGTCCGGCCGGGGTGCGCCCGAGCACCCACCTCGTGAACTCCGGGTCGTCGACGAGCGGGCGGGTCAGCTCCGTCTCTATGTAGCCGGGCGCGATCCCGTTGACCTGCACGCCCGAAGGCCCCCAGTCGGCGCACATGCCCCTGGTGAGCATCTTCAGGCCGCCCTTGCTCGCCGCGTAGGGGGCGATGCCTGGCCTGGCCAGCTCGCTCTGTATCGAGAGCACGTTGACGATCTTGCCCCGCTCACGCCCCACCATCCCGCGGGCTACCTCCCTGGAGACGAGAAACGCGCCGGTGAGGTTGGTGTCGAGCACCCGGCGCCAGGCCTCGTCCGGGAACTCCAGCAACGGGGCCCTGTGCTGGACGCCGGCGTTGTTTACCAGCACGTCCAGCGGTCCTGCCACCTCTTCGGCCCCCGCGACGCCAGCGGCCACCGCGGCCGGATCCGTGATGTCGAAGGCCACCCCGTACGCCGTCGCGTCCCCGGCGGCGGTCGCGAGGTCTGCGGCCGCCCGCTCCGTCCTGCCTGCGTCCGTCCCGTGCACCACGACGTCGCAGCCGGCTTCGAGCAGCGCCCGCGCCATCGCGAGCCCGATGCCCCGGGCCGACCCCGTCACGAGCGCCGTGCGCCCGCGGATATCGAAGAGTGGGTTCGCCATCTTTCCCCCTGGTCCGAGGCTCAGACGCCCATGATAGCGGCGCCCGGGGCCACGTACAGGTTGGGCGGTGGCTACCTCGGATGCA
Organism: uncultured Rubrobacteraceae bacterium; assembly: GCA_963800975.1. Taxonomy (GTDB): domain Bacteria; phylum Actinomycetota; class Rubrobacteria; order Rubrobacterales; family Rubrobacteraceae; genus JALYGY01. The sequence goes on from CAWDDB010000020.1 coordinate 151,062, forward strand.
CCGGGTCCCCTTCCAAGCTTACCCGCTCCGCAAGGAAGTCCTCCCAGGTGCGGCGGCCCACGGCCCGTTCGGGGGCCAGGTTCGCGCCGTCCCGGAACGCTCGCGCGCCCTTGCCCGGAAGCCGGATCTGGACGATCGGCCGTCGCCGGCCTGTGGCCTTCAGGTATCCCCGGAGCAGCTCGTCCGCACCGTACACCTTCGGCCCGGCCATGTCGGGCACCAGACCCGCCGGCTCCCCGAGCGCCAGCTCTACGAGCCGGTTCGCCACCTCCCCGGCGTCGACCGGCTGTATCCGGAAACCGGCCGGCAGCGGTATCACCGGCAGCCTGGTCATCTGCTGAGCCACCGCCAGGATCAGGTCGTGGAACTGCGTGGCGCGCAGCGTCGAGAACGGAAGGCCGGAACCGGCCACCACGCGCTCGGCGGCCAGCTTGGACGCGAAGTAGCCGAACATGGCGCGGTCGAGGCCGCCGACGACCGGGATGCGGTCGGCGCCGACGACCGAGATGTAGACCAGGTGCCGCGCCCCGGCCTGCGACGCCGCCCGAACCAGATTCCTGGCCTTGTCCCCGTCGCCCTTGGCGCTGCCTGCGCAGTGCACGACGATCTCTGCCCCCTGCACCGCGGCCCCGATCCCCTCGCCCGTGGCCAGGTCGCCGGTTGCGAACCGAACTGCCTTCCTCCGCCTCGTGGCCGCGCCGGCTGAGTACCCGTACGTCGCGACCGGCGTCCCGCAGGCGCCGGACGACGAGGCGTCCGAGCGTACCGGTTCCGCCGGTGACCAGGATAGGTGATGACATGGTTCCTCCCGACCTCATGGCTCTATCAGTTCCTTTGCGAGTTCCATTTCGTTCCTCACTACAACGACGACCCGTGACGAGGAAACGTGACAACCGGGCGACCAGGCCGGGCCGGCACGGCGAATCGGCGCCGACCGCGCCCCCGAGGTGCTACGACCTCGCGCACAAGCCGAGTCGCTTGATGAGATACTTGGTGGAGAGTTCCGTGGATCGAGGAGGCCCATCATGATAGATCACACCGGCATCGGTGCCGCGGACATCGGCCGCTCTGCCGCCTTCTACGACGCGGCCCTTGGCGCGCTGGGTCTCCGCCGTGCCATGCAGCTCCCCGAGGACTCGGGGATGGACGGGATCGGCTACGGTGTGGAGTACCCGATCTTCTGGATAGATCGCTTCTCCGCGAACTCGATCGGACAGCACACGGCCTTTGTCGCCAGGAGCCGCGACGAGGTCGACGCCTTCTATGCCGCCGCTCTGGCGGCCGGTGGAACGGACAACGGACCGCCGGGCGATCGCGAGGATCAGTCGACGTCGGTATACTACGCCGCTTTCGTGCTGGATCCGGACGGAAACAACATGGAGGCGGTATTCCGTGGCGACACGGGAGGAGAGACATGAAAGGGCAGGAGAACGTGGATCGCGCCCCGACCGGGCAGCCAGCCCCATCGCCCGCCCTGCCCGCGACGCTCCGCCTCGGCGCCGTCCACCTGACGGTCACGGACCTCGACCGCTCCGTGGACTTCTACACCGACTCCATCGGCCTGCAGCTGCAGGACCGCGGCGAAGGGACGGCGGCGTTGGGAGCGGGACGCGAGGACCTGCTCTTCCTGCACGAGGAGCCCGGGGCGCAGCGCGCCGGTCGCCACGCTGGCCTCTACCATTTCGCGTTGCTCCACTCGTCGCGCGAGGAGCTCGCGCGCACGGCGGCGCGTCTGTTCGCCACGGACACTTACATACAGGGCGCCTCGGACCACGGCATCTCCGAGGCCATCTACCTGCCCGACCCGGACGGCAACGGCATCGAGCTGTACGCCGACCGACCGCGAGAGGTGTGGCCGGACCTCTCCGACCCAGGCTGGGACGGCCGCTCCACGCCCCTCGACATGGAAGGTCTGCTCGAGACCGTCGCGGGCGAGGAGGTGAGGCGTGAGATCGACCCGAACCTCGTGGTCGGCCACGTGCACCTGCACGTCGGCGAACTCGAGCAGGGGCTGGCCTTCTACCGCGACGTCGTTGGCTTCGACCTGATGACGTTCCTGCCTGGCGCGGCCGCGTTCGTGTCCGCCGGCGGCTACCACCACCACCTCGGCTTCAACATCTGGCGCGGCGAGGGCGTCGGCCCAGCCCCCGACGGCACGGTCGGTCTGCGCTACTGGACCGTGGTGCTCGAAGATCCGGAAGAGGTCGAGGAGGTGCGCGAGCGCCTGCGGGCAGCAGGCGTGGAGACGCGGGACCACGAAGGCGGCTTCCTGGTGCGAGACCCGTGGGACACCCCGTGGTGGTAGGTCGGCACGCCAGGGCCTGAAAGGACCGCACCGTGAAGATAGAACCGTTCGCCCTGGAACGCTGGATGACCGTCCACGAGCTCTCGGCCACCCACGACATAGCGGAGAGCGGCATCCTCCCCCTCTCCACGAGCGACCTGATCTCCTTCGAGGAGCCAGACCAGCGCGAGGGTCTCCTCGAGACGTTGCTCGAGACGCCGCTCGGATACAGCGACGCGTCGGGGTCGCTGCGGCTCAAGACGGTGCTCGCCGGCACCTACCGCGACTGCGGCCCTGAGAACATCCTCGTCACCACGGGAGCCATCGAGGCCAACTTCCTGCTGTTCAACGTGCTGCTCGAGCCGGGAGACCACGTCGTGGCCGTCAACCCCGCCTACCAGCAACTCAACAGCGTGCCCCGCGCGGTCGGGGCGGACGTCAGCCTGTGGAAGATAGGGCCGGAGGGCTACCACTACGACCTGGACGAGCTGCGGCGCCTGACAACTCCTCGCACGCGCCTGATCGTCGTAAACACCCCGCACAACCCCACGGGGGCAATGCTCAGCGAGGAGGAACTGGGGCTCGTCTACGAGATGGCCGAGTCGACCGGGGCGACGTTGCTGTGCGACGAAGCCTACCGGTGGCTGGACGTACCCGGCGGCGATCCCTTCGCGCCGCCCGCCTTCGACTACGGCCCCTCCGCCATCAGCGTCGGCACCATCTCCAAGCCTTTCGGGTTGCCGGGGCTGCGCATCGGATGGATGGCCGCGCCGGCCGAGATAGTAGCCGAGTGCTGGGCCATGCGCGATTACGTCTCCCTGAGCCCCGGCAAGCTCAGCGACGCCCTGGCGATCCTCGCGTTCAAGCACCGGGATCGCATCGTCGAGCGCAACCGCAAGATCATCGGTCGCAACCTGGACGCGGCCAACCGCTTCGTCGAGGAGCGATCGGACTACCTGTCGTGGACGCCGCCGCGGGGCGGCCTGCTGGCACTGCTGCGCTACGAGCTGGACGTGCCGTCGCTCGAGCTTGCCAACAGGCTCTCCGAGGAACACGGAGTGATGCTCGCGCCGGGCTCGGCGTTCGGCTTCGAGCACCACCTGCGCATCGGCATCGGGCAAGACCCGTCCGTGTTCGCCGAGGGGCTGAGGCGAACGGGCGTCTTCTTCGACGACCTGCGGAACTCCTGGGGCTAGGCGTAGCGACGACCTCACCAGGGCATCTCCGATGGGGCGTCTGTTCGGCTATGCGTCGTTCTCTGCCGCGCGTCCGAGCCGGATGACGTTCCACGAGAGCGCGGGCAGTACTACCTCCAGGCGACCGTCCGTGGCTTTTGCTCCGGGCTCGGATCCTGGCTTCACGCGATCGGGGGATTCGGCCGTGTTGGTAGCGCGCACGTCTTTGTCTGCCAGGACCAGGTGTTCTCCGAAGTGGTAGTTGGGGAAGGCGCGGAGGTCGGCGGTTAGCTCGAGGGGTTCCGCCTGGTCGCGGTTTATGGCGAAGATGGTCAACGCGCCTTCGGGTTCGTTCAGGGTCGCCGTCGCTTCGATGGTGGGGTTTTGAAGGCCGGGTCAAGGGTCAGCGTTGCGCTCTTCATCGGGTCCTCCTCAACTCTACGACGACGCGCCTGAGGCTTCCGGGCCTGGCCGCGCCTCGAGCGGCTCGACGCGACGGATCACGAGCAGGTAGACGAGGGCACCGAGGATCGCGAACCCGAACGCGCTGAGCAGCGGCAGCACGTACGAGCCGCCCGTCAGCGCCAGTAGCGCCCCCACCGAGGTGGAGACCGCTATACCCGCCACGTTGCCGGCAAAGTTCATGAGGCCAGCGAGCGAGGCCGTGTGTCCCTGCGTCGGTGCGAGGTCGGCAGGCAGGGACCACACGCTCGCGTTCGCGAAAGTGAGGCTTCCGTACGAGATCGAGAGCAGGGCCACGGCCAGGACGGCGGATGGGGTGAGGAGCGAGAAAGCCGCCACCGTGGAGAACAAGAGCCCGCTAACGATGCAACCCTTGCGGGCGGCCGTCAGGCCCACGCCACGACGGACCAGCCGGTCTGCGACGAGTCCGCCGAGCCACCCGGTTGGGATGGCAACGAGCGCCGGCAGGGCACCGTAGATACCGACCTCCAGGAGGCTGAAGCCCCGGTCGTCCACCAGGTAGCTCGGGAACCAGGTAACGAACCAGTAGATCACGAACCCTATACAGAAGTTGCCCAGGATCATGCCCCACACCGCGCGGTAGCGGAGCAGGTCGATCCAGCGAATCCTCGGTCCATCTTCGTCTTGCCCACGGTCCTGACCGGCCTCGATGTACTCGATCTCCTCTTCAGAGACCATCGGGTGCTCCCGCGGCCTGCGGTAGAACCAGGCCCAGGCCGCGGCCCACAGGAGACCAACCATCCCCGTGACCACGAAGCTCCCGCGCCAGCCGACCAGCGCGATCAGGCCAGCCACGATCGGCGCCGCGGCAGCGGTTCCGGCCCTGGCCCCGCTGTCGTAGATGCCGGTCGCGAGCCCGCGCTCCTGCTTCGGGAACCACTCGCTCGTCGCCTTGACGTTGCTAGGGTAGGCCGGAGCCTCGCCTATGCCGAGGAGCAGCCTGAAGCCGAAGAGCGAGGCGAAGCCCTGCGCCACGGCCGTGGCCGCCGTAAACACGGACCACCACACGGCCGAGAACGTGTACATCAGGCGGGCCCCGTAACGGTCAACCAGGTAGCCGGCGAGCAACTGCCCGACCGCGTAGGTCCAGAAGAACCCGCTGAGGACGAGGCCGAGCTGGAAGCTCCCAAGGTTCAGCTCGTCGCTGATAAACGGTGCCGCCACCGCCAGGTTCGCCCGGTCTACGTAGTTGATCGTCGTCCCGAGAAAGGCCATGCCGACGATCCCCCACCTGACGCGCGTCATCCCTCCCCGGCGCCGAGAGGATCCTGCGCCTTCTTGCATCCCGATCTACCTCCCCAGAGCCATCCGATGCGACCTTGGTGGGGGCGCCCCGCACCTCCCTTACCCGCGAACCGCCCCTACCTGCGAGCCGTCCCTACTCGCATCGCGCCTCAGATATCCCACAGGTTCGTTCCCTCGTCGAAGTCGCTCCGCACCGAGAGCCTCGAGATCCTATACCCCGCCTCCTCGACGGCGCGCTCGATGGTCTCCTGCTCGGCCTTGCCCCCCTCGTACGTCACGGCCACCACGTTCCCCGGGGCGTCGAGCCTCACCTCGGAGACGTGCTCCAGGCCGGTCAGCGCCGTTTTGAGATCCTCCAAGTCGGCGTCTTCCCTGCCAGCCGGCCTCTCGAAATACACGTGCACGTCCGCCACCGTTCGGCCCCTTTCTCCGCTGCATCAATCTGCCTGAACCCAGATTTACCCACATTCAGCGCAAGACATTGCTCGGCGCCCCGCTCCCGGCCACTTTTGAGCGAGGCTTCCCGTGGGTTGCCAGCGTATGCAGTCGGCCGCACAATAGACGGTAGAGCCGGAGAAAAGGCGCGGAAGGAAGTTTTGATGGGGATGATGCGAGCCGTAGCCAGGGGCTGGTTTTCGTACGACTTCGACGTCTTCGATCGAACCGGCGCAGCCGCTGGCCGCGTGACTCTCACAAGCTGGCGCGAGAACGCGACGCTGGACGTGGGTGGGAGGCGTTACGAAGGCACCCACACCAGAGGCGACAGCAAGTTCGTGCTCTCGCGCGAGGACGGCTCGCCGGTGCTGGTGGCCGAGAAGCCTTCGGCCTGGAAGGACCGCTTCTCTTTCGAGTACGCCGGCAACCGCTACGAGCTGAGAAAGGAGTCGGCCTGGAGGCGCGCCTTCGTACTCACCCGCGACGGGATCGGCACGGTCGGCAGCCTTCGTCCCGAAGGGGCGTTCAGGAAAGGGGTTCTGGCGGAGTTGCCCAACGAGCTGCCTCCGGAGGTAGGCCTGTTCGTGATGTGGTTGGCCGTGCTCCTGTGGAGGCGGGAAGACAGCGCCGCGGCGAGCGGCTGAGGCTCCTGGGTCGTGGTCGTTCGTAGTCGAACATCAGGAGGCTGCAGAGGGAACCGGCTTCGCTTTTCTCGTTATGCCCTCCGCCCTGGAGAATGCCTCTTCTACGGGGTTGAATCGTGAAACCGCCCTGGGGATCCGGCCGTCCTCGAGCAAATGGTCGAGGGCTACCGGCGCGACGGAGTATCTGCTCGGACGAGATGCCCGGTTGTCCGCTTAGTCATTGCGCCGTCGATCAAGGCAGTAGCGACGTCGCAAGGTGAGGCCTGCCAAGGCCTTCGATGTGCAACGGTCTATTTGTCGTCCGGCATCAACAGCTTCCGATGCTCATCCGACCAACGAGTGGGACGGCCATCCGGGTCGACCAGCACGGCTACGAGCTTCCCGTTGACGCACAGCTCCCCTTCGTGCAAGAGCTCGAACTCGTAACTGACGGAGCTGTTCCCCACCGAGACCACCTCGAGGTTGACCTCGATAGGATCCCGGAACTCGACCATCCGCTTGAAGTCCGCCTCGAGGTGTGCCCGAGGCATCCGGGGGAAGATATCCTCGAGTCCGAGTCGAGCCATCAGGCTGGTCTCGGCGGCTTCGACCAGTCGGAACGCGGTCGCATAGTGATAGCGGCCTGCGGCATCGGTATCCACCCACTCGATGCGACGCTCCAGGGAGATCGACGCCCCACGTGGTCCCTGCTCACCCGAATTGCTCTCCACTACGACTCCTCCGTCTCGAGTATCTCTTCGCGAATGATATTCTTCTGGATCTTGCCGACGCTCGTGCGTGGTAGCTGGTCGACGAACCTTATGTACCTGGGGAACCTTGAAGGGCGCCAGGTTATCTTCGCAGTGCCTCCTTACATCTTCGGCCGACAGCGCATCAGGGGACTTGGGCACGATGACGGCGACGACGCTCTCGTCCCGCACTGGATCCGGCACCCCCAGGACAGAGGCATCCTGCACGCCCGGCATCGACAGGAGGACCGATTCGACCTCGGTGCTCGAGATGTTCTCTCCGCCGCGTTTGATCAGGTCCTTCGCCCGATCTACGAAGTAGACGAAGTCGTCGGCGTCGCGGTACGCGGTGTCCCCGGAGTACAGCCAGGCCCCTGAAGGTTGCTCACGAATGGCTTCGGCGGTCGACTCCGGATCGTCGAGATAACCCCTCATGATGGAGCGTCCGGGAACGCCCCGAACGATGAGTTCGCCAGCCTCACCAGTATCGCACTCGAGCCCTTCATCGTTCACGATTCTGGATTCGTACCCGACAACCACTCGACCCATGGCGGCGAGCCGGCGTTCGCCGACCAGCGGGCTCATGATCGGCAGCGAGCACGTCTCGGTCATACCCCAGAGTTGCTGTAGCGGGGCATCGAACCGACGGTGCCACTCGTCGTACTGCTCGGCCGTAAGGCTCTGGGCGAAGGTGATGTTACGGATCGCATGCGCCGAGTCAGCGGATCCGGGCGGCTGATTGAGCAGCATACGTAGTGGCGCGCCGAAAAGTGCCGCCATCGTCGCGTCGTACTTGACCGCCTGTTCGAAGAAACGCGAGGCGCTGAAGCGTGACATCAGGGCCACGCTGCACCCTGTAACCAGGGATGGCCACAACGCATGGCACTGGGCAGCGGCATGAAAGAGCGGGAGGCTGATAATGTGACGGTCCTCAGGCCTCAGCCCAGTGGCGGCACGAAACACCTCGCTGCCGTAGATGAAGTTGGCGTTGGTGAGCATCACGCCCTTCGGCCTTGAGGTGGTGCCCGAGGTGTAGAGTAGCTGGACGACGCGTTCGGCCGTTCCCTTACTCGGACGGGGGCGAGGTTGGTTGGCTCAGCCAACTCGTCCTCATACACCCTGAACCCGTCAAGGGGGCGGATCATCGTCCGTCCTGCACAAAACAACCTCGCGGTCCGAGAGCGTGTTCAGTGACCGTCCGTACTGAGTGCAGGCTCGACTGCTCGGTGAAAATAGCCCTGCTCTCCGAGTGCTCGATGAGATAACGGAGCTCATCTTCCGTGCTCTTGGGGTTCGTGGGCACGACTGTTGCCCCGATGCGCGAAGCTGCGAGAACCAGTTGTGGACAGGCGGGGTGATTGGTGAGGTGCACGTTAACGACATCACCGGCACCAATACCCATGGCGCGCAACAGGTTCGCGGCCCGGTTAACGGCGTCGAGAAACTGGCGCCACGTCCAGCGAAAGATCTGACCGTCATCGCGCTCGAAGATCATCCACGTTAGATCCGGTTGCAGCGACGCGTGAGCGGCGAGGGTCGAGTAGAGGGTTCGGCCGCCGACGATGTCCATGAATCTCCTACCCGTCCTTCCGGTGTGCTGCTAATGCCACCTTCGAATGCTTCGCGTCTCTCTACTTCGTCCCGCTCGACTTGCTCCGGAATGATTCCAGCGTCTCCTGGGCCTGCTCGTGCGAACAGTCCTCACCGAACAGGCGGCTGGCCTCGGCGTCCAGGACCTCCCCGCTCTCGAGGACCAGTTGGGCGAAGAACCGTTTCGTAGAGGTGACCGCTGGCGCTGGCAACCGGGAGATCTTCCCCGCAAGATCTCGAGCCCTAGCCGAAGCCTGTCCATCTTCGGTGACGTGATCTACAACTCCAAGCCGATGCGCCTCGGCCCCATCGATGGGTTCTATACCCCAGGTCAGCAGTCGGGCCGTGACGGGACCTACCCGGGCAGTCAGCGCGCCGAGGCCCCACGGGGGGATCCAGCCGATCGACACCTCCGGCATGGCCCAATTGGCACCCGTCGCGCTTACCACGACGTCGCATGAGATCGCGAGCGTGAACCCCCCACCCAGGGCGAATCCTTCGACGGCCGCTATTACCGGTGTATCGAGCAACGCGACGCCGCGTGCCACAGCCGCCGTACGCGCCTCATGAACGCGCATCTCGCCAACGTCCATCTGTCCGAGTTCTTTGAGGTCGCTGCCGGCGCAGAAACCCGGTGGCGTCCCCTCGAGAACGACGGCGAGTACGCCTGGATCTCCATCGAACTCCTGCAGCGAGGTTGCCAGTCGTTCCACCAGCTCGCTATTCAGGGCATTGCGAGCCTTTGGACGATCTATGGTCAGAACGGCGATGTTGCCCTCTACCTGTACGCCTAGCATGGTTCTATTACCTCGGTTCGTCTGGGCTCGACACAGGACTGGCGCGTAGTTCCTCTCAGTTTGCGGTTGGTTCGCGTACCTCGCTCTTTTCGGCATGCTCGAAGACACTGGTGCGGAAGGTCTCCCTGGTCAGAGCAATGGAGATCACGGTGACGAGGCACATCCCTATCAGGAAGAGCGACACGGGCCAGCCGACGCCGAACGCGGACAACAGGGCCGTCGCTATAAACGGCGAGGCACCCCCGATGATAGCCCCCATCTCGCGCCCGCCAGCGACCCCGCTGTAGCGGTTGTGCGCCTCGAACAGCTCGCAGAAGAACGCAGGCTGACTGCCCGCCATCGCGGAGTAGGCGACGCCAGCCAGGATCACTATGGAGAGCAAGATGAGAAGTGGCGAGGTGGTATCGAGGAGCCAGAAGAACGGAAACGCGAACAGGAGCGCGAAGGCGGCCCCACCCCCATAGACCGGACGGCGGCCTATGCGATCCGAGAGCGCCCCGAAGAGCGGTATCGCGAAGACCTGCACGATGGCCGCGAGCATGACGCCGATCAGGCCCACGTTACCCGTGATTTGCAGCTGCTGAGCTATGTAGGTGAGCACGAAGGTGATGCCGATGTACAGGACCGCGTTGTCGGCAAACCGCGCGCCTATGACAGCGAGCAAGCTCTTCGGCGAGTCGCGCACCACGTCCAGAAGCGGGTTTCTGGCCACCGATTGGGTCTGTTCCAGCTCGCGGAAGACCGGCGTCTCCATGATGCGGAGCCGCAGGTACATGCCGACACCTACGACCACGATGCTCAGCAGGAAAGGTATCCTCCACCCCCACGCCAGCAGCTGCTCCGTCGGCAACGTGTTCACCAGGGCGAAGATCCCGGTCGCGGCTATGAGCCCAATGGCGACCCCTACCTGGGACCAGCTGCCGTACAGACCGCGCTTCCCGGGGGGTGCGTGCTCGACGGTCATGATGGCAGCGCCGGCAAACTCCGCGCCGGCTCCAAAGCCCTGAAGCATTCGCAGGATGACCAGGAGTATGGGAGCCCAAACGCCAATGGTGGCGTAGGGCGGGATGAGCCCCATCAACGTCGTGGAGATGCCCATCAACATGAGCGTGACGATCAGGATCGTCTTGCGGCCTACTTTGTCCCCGAAGTATCCGAAGACCAGTCCCCCGATAGGCCTGACGGCGAAGCCGACCGCGTAAGTTGCAAAGGCGGCCAGCGTGCCGGTTAGCGGGTCACGGCTCGGGAAGAACAGCGTATTGAAGACCAGGGCCGCGGCCGTTGCGTAAAGGAAGAAGTCGTACCATTCGATCACGGTGCCGGCGGTGCTCGCGGAGACCACCCGGCGGATGGTGTCTGGACTGTAATCCGGCTCGTGGTTGGGCGGCCCCTCTACCTGCTCCCCATCCCTACCTGCCAAGATCTCATCTCCGTTCTGAGGCCCGAGTGCCCCGTGCGCGATTCGGCGGCCTTCTCACCTCTGCTACGTTAGTACCAGCCCCGCCCGAGCGACGAGCCGCGTCCGACGTATAGAGCCCGACACTCGCGTACGACTCAGACGCCCGTTGCCTCTACGTTGCCGGCGAGGACCTGCAACGACTCGAAGAGGTAGTAGTCCCCCCAGATGAGCTCGTTGCGGGTCGCCAGGTCGATATGCTTGTTGTAGCAGCCCTCAGTCAGGATACCGGCCTGGCGAGAGTCATCGGGAGACGTGGGAGTCAGGTAGCCTTCCAACAGTACTTGGACCGTCTCCTGGGCAGCATCGTGGTAGCGGGAGCCAAGATCCGGGTCCGAGACCAGCTCGCTCAGCTTGAGGAGCGACGCGGCCGCTATGGCCGTCGCCGACGTGTCGCGCTCGACATTCGGGATGTCGGGGTCCGCGAAGTCCCAGAAGGCGACGCGGTCCTCTGGCACGTGGGCCAGCCACCAGTCGGCGACGCGCGTCGCGGTGTCAAGGAACTCGGTCCGCTCTGGCATCCACCGGGCTGAGAGCGCGTAGGCGAGCATGCCCCACGCCTGCGCCCGCGCCCACGTGCTGTCCTCGGAGTACCCCTTGTGGCTGTATCGGCGGGTCAGTTCCCCCGTCTTCGGGTCGAACGAAGCCGATTGGCACACCGATGCATCGTCCCTGATGCACAGCTCTATGTGCCGCTCCGCGTGCCGCCTCGCGACCTCCCGGTACGACCCGTCGCCCGTCATCTCGGAAGCCCAGCCAAGTAGCGCGGAGATCGACCCGACGGCATCGATGCTCGTGTCCCCGTCTCCTACGTCAGATGCTTCCTCGGCGTCCGTGCCGAGCGGTATGACATCGGCGTCCGGGTTGAACGAGGACATAAGCCCACTCGCGCCTTCGAGCGCCACGTCCTTTGCCTGGTTATCGTCGAGCAGCACCTCACCCAGCGCCGCACCGTAATAGAAAAGGAAGCTGCGAAACACCGTGTTCGAGGTCGCGCGGGGAGGCAGCGCCTCGCACCACTTCCAAGCCCACTCCCCGTACCGTTCTTCGCCCGTAGCGTGGCGGGCGAGCCACAGCTCGCCTACCCAGTGGCCACCCGTCCAGTCCCCCTGCGGGGAAGTGGTCCATTCTCCCGTATCTGGATCTGCGAAGTTCGGGAATCCGCTCTCCACGCGCCGCGCCGTATCGTCGACGCGCTCGAGCATCCTCCGGGTGCCTTCAATCCAGAGTGAAACCGCCGCTTCACTCATCCTTAATACTACCCCCTACCGCCACCGACTAATTTGTCAGCTTAGCAGCACATAAACCTAGCATCAATCTGATGTCGGATCCAACACATCAGCAACACTCCTTCTATGCGTAGCGTCTGACCGGTGAAGTTGGAGGCCAGATCGCCGACCGAGGACGCCACGGCGTCGACGAAATCCTGCGGCTACCGACTGTGGTCGAGCCGGTGATCTGGGCATCCTATCCAAACAAGGCGATGATTACGCTCACGCTTGCGTACTTCGCGGCTGTGGCGGGTCGGTCCTGCACCCGCTGATCGGGCGCCGTATCGAACCCGGTCAGCTGATCCGAGATCCGATCTAACCCTCCCCGCATTTGTCCACGCGCGCGCCGAACTCGCGTATCTGATGCTCACCCTGGAGGACACCGAGTTCGAGATCGTAGCTACGCTTCTCGCCGGGACCCAGTTCGATCAGCTCGCCTCGCTCCCTCGCGTCGAGCCGACCGGCGGTCCTGTTGGTGCTTGGCTCGATCCCCACCACGTACGTCCCTTCGCCGAGCATACGCCAGACGAAGTGGTGCGGGAACTGCTCACGGTCGTAGAGCTGGTAGAGGCCGAGACCGGCCTCGCGGTTGACGATCGCTACCGGCACGGTTCCGTCGGGCTCCGAGGCCAGCTCGTGCTCGAAGACCTGCTCGACGTAGCGGGCTTCGGGGGCGAGAAGCCTGTCGTATCCCTCCGCCGGGTAATCGCCGCGGGCGGCAACGCTGGTGGCGGGCGCGAGCAGCTCCGAGCCCTCGTCGACGACGGGGAAGCCCACGTTGACGTGGTAGAGGTACATGTGCGGGGTGCGGGCGTACCCGACGTTCTCGACCTCGTCGTGGAGCCTCAGGCGCGACTCTCCCACCTTCGCCTCGATCCTGCGCCGCAGCAGCAGGTGCTCCCCGAAGACGGCGGCTTGCAGGATCTCCCCCTCCGCCCAGAGCAGGCACTCGTCCCCTTCCCAGCGCTCGCCGTAGCCTACGAGTCGGGCCGGGCGGTTGGAGATGCGCCCGTGCAGACCGAACGTTTCTGTCTCCTTGGGTGGGTAGTCGTAGTGCTCTGCCGTATCCTCGGCCATGAACAGCGCGTGCTCCAGGCCGCAGGTCGCGAGCAAGCCCCCGCCGAAGGTACGGAAGAAACCCAGACCCTCCGGCTCGTGGTACCAGGGGCCGGCGAAGCCGACCCCCGACTGCCATCCGAGGGAACGCCCCGAGACTTCGCACCTTCCTACGTCGAAGGCGCGGTCAACAACGACGTCGAACGAGAAGCCGGTGCCGGTGCGATACTCCAGCACGCGCACGCCGCGCTCGGCGCCATCGCCCAGGGTGACGAGGCGCACGCCAGCCACCTGCTCCAGACGGCCCACGCGGCGCAACAGGTCCTCACGCCGGTAGCCTCTATCCCAGAGCCACGGCATCAGCTCACCACCATCCGACTTCGACCTCGATCGTCTGGCCGACGGTCGAGAACGCGACGGGACACGCCGGTCCAAGGGCGCTCAAGTAGCGGCCTCCTCTGGCATCGTCTCCGAGAGGTAGACCGCACGGCCCTCACGCCCGGAGCGGTACGCGGCCTCGACCAGAGCCATGGTACCGATGGTGGTGCGGCCGGAGATCTCCGGCTCGGCGTCGTTCTGGATTGCCCGCATAAGCTGGCCCATGGTCCCCTTGAAAGCCTGGGGGAACCAGCAATCCTCCCAACGCGGTCTCTCCCACTCTCCGTCCATCGCCCTTGTCGTCCAATCGATGGTCGAGGGGCTACCATCCGGGTAATCGGGCCAGCCGATCGTGCCCTTCGCGACACCCTCCGTTCCTTCGACGCGCCACTCGATGCGGTGATCCACCCAGGTGAAGCAGTTGTCGAGCCCGATCACCCTCAGGTCGTTCGCGTACTCGAGGATGTAGAACGCCATCCCGTCCTCGTGCGGGAAGTCGTGGCTGGGATCGGGGCGGAAGGAGACGATGATCCTCTCCGGGTCGCCGAACAGGTAGCGAAAGGCGTCGAGGTGGTGGATGGACATGTTGAGAAGCGCGATCCGGCCGTACGGCTTTATGAAGTCCTGCCAGTGCGGCCTTGCGTTCATCACGATCTCGGCCACCACCGGCTCTCCAAGCCTGCCCGCATCCAGCAGGGTCTTGAGGGCCCGCATGGACTGATCGTAGCGCATGTTGTGGTTGACGCCGAGCTTGATGCCGGCGTCGTCGCAGAGCCGCACCATCTCGGCGGCTTCGTCGAGGGTAAAGGCCACGGGCTTCTGTGCCAGGATGCCCTTGATATGTGGCCTGTTCACCGCCTCCCGCACGATGCCAAGCTGCTGGTCCGGCGGGAACGCGATGTCCAGGATCTCGACTCGCTCATCGTCGAGTAGCTCCTGCCACGTGTCGTGGACCGTCCCGATGCCATGCTCCTCGGCGGCCGCCCTGGCGTGCGCCGGGGTGCGCGAGGCGATAGCGACTACGTCGAAGCCAGCTTCGGCGTACGAGACCAGGTGGATGTCTTTCATGATAAAGCCGCCCCGATGCAGCCGATCCCGTAGTCCGTCTTCGGCGGGAGGTCCGGGCCGACGCTTTCGGCGAGGTCCAGCGTGTCTTCGGCCATGGGTTCCCCTCAGGCCCTCGCGCCGTCTCGGACGTCGAGATCGTCCATTATGCTTGCCGTCTCCCGGTAAGCTTCCTCGACCCACTCGACTATCTGGTCGGGGTCGGGGGAGTACTCGAGCTCGATCGAGACCGTCCCCGAGTAGCCGGTATCGACGATGGCCTGGAGGTACTCCTTGATCGGGGTAACGCCTCTCCCCGCTGGCAGGTCACCGTGCTTCTCGCCGTCGCAGTCGGAGAGGTGGATGTGGCCGATCATGCCGCGGAGCTTGCTCACGTCGTCGAAGGACGCGTGCGAGAGATGGAGATGCGAGATGTCCGCGTTGGCCTTCACCGCTGGGTGGTCCACCTCGCGGATAAAGCGGGCAAGCTCATCCACGTCCTTGACCAGCGCCTGGGAGAACGGCTCAAGCTCGATCACGACCTCGAGGCCCCTGGATTGCGCGTACTCCCCCAGGCCCCTTACGCGCTCCACGGCGAAGTCCCAGATCGCCTCGTTCGGGAACACCTCGCCATCCCAGAAGTACTCGCCGATTACGAGCAGCAGGTTGCGGGCACCGAGGTAAGCCCCCTGATCGATGTACGCCCTGGCGCGGTCCATCGCGAAGCGCTCCACGGAAGGATTGAAGTCGACCAGGCCGAAGTTCACGCAGACGACCGAGCGGATCGGGAGCCCGACCTCGTCGCAGGTCTCCTTGATCAAGCGCCGCGTCGCGTCGTCGATGTCCAGGGGATCCTCGAATATATCGTAGGAGTCGAACCCGATCTCCTTGGCCCTGCGGATGCCCTCTTCGAGGCCTACCTTCGTGCCGAGCCAGGTCGAGCTGATCATGCCTAGCTCCAGATTGTTCGCCACTCGCTTCCCCTTTCCCCTGCCAGCCCGGTGGCCGGTTACCAACTCTTTTCAGTCTAACCGCAATCCGGCAGCTGCACCTCCTCCGGGGATCTCGGCTCACCCGCGGCCTTCATGTCGCCCGGTCTCCCCGGCGATAGAGGTGGGTAGCTTCGCAAGCCTTCTGCGTCTAACCTTACGAGTTGGGAGCGCGGGGGATCTTAAGCAATCGTGCTCGGGAAGGGAGTGACGGTGCGGGTGGAGAACAAAGGGGGCGCACAGCACGGTGAACAGGCGAGAGTGGGGATAGGGGGCTAATTGTCTGAGAGAGCGTCTGGTGCGGCCGGCTGGCCCGAGGACATTGCCCAGATCTTCCGGCTCGACGACCAGCGCGCCGTCGTTACGGGGGCGGCTTCGGGTCTCGGGCAGGCCATAGCCCTCGGCTTCGCGAGCTTCGGGGCCGACGTCGCCTGCCTGGACATCGACCTCGAGGGCGCCCAGGAGACGGCAAGGAAGATCTCCGAGATTGGCAGGCAGAGCACGGCGACAGGGTTCGACGTCAGGGACTGGGAGAGCGTCCGCTCCGCCGCGGACGAGGCCCAGGAGTGGGCCGGGCGGATCGACGTTGCCGTCAACGTCCCCGGCGTCAACCTCCGCAAACCCACGCTCGAGCTGGAGCCCGAGGAGTTCGCCGAGGTGCTCGACGTGAACATCAAGGGGTTGTTCCACTGCGCCA
This sequence comes from uncultured Rubrobacteraceae bacterium, assembly GCA_963800975.1. GTDB lineage: Bacteria > Actinomycetota > Rubrobacteria > Rubrobacterales > Rubrobacteraceae > JALYGY01. Next base: position 167,334 of record CAWDDB010000020.1, read on the forward strand.
GGGCCTTCGGGGCGCTCATGGTCCCGAACGGGCGGGGCAAGATCATCAACATGGCCTCCATCTTCGGCCTTGTCGCCATGCAACGCCAGGCGGCTTACGCCTCGAGCAAGGGCGCCGTCGTGCAGCTAACGAAGGTGCTCGCGCTCGAGCTCGCTCAGCACGGCGTCCAGGTCAACGCCCTGGCCCCGGCCTACTTCACCACCCCCCTCGTGCGCCAGATCATGGAAGACCGAGAATGGTACGAGGACGTCGTGGGGAGGGTGCCGCAGGGCAGGTTCGGGGAGGTGTGGGAGATAGTGGGGCCGGCGGTGTTCCTGGCCTCCCGGGCCTCGAGCTTCGTGAGCGGGACCGTGCTGGTCGTCGACGGGGGCTGGACAGCACAATAGGCATCGAGCTTCAGGATTCGGGTTCCGATGGCTCGGGGCGCCCGCACTTTATGGCTCGTACGGCCGGGGTCTGGATGTGGGATCTCTGGGGCGCTATGGGAGCAGGACGCTGGGTTCGGCTCGAAGCGGGAGGGCGCGCGCTCCGAGCAAGCCGCGGAAGGCGACCAGAGAACCCAATAGCTCTTCGGATTCGACGCGTCTGGTTATGAAGACGATCCGGGAGCGGCGGTCCTCGTCTGGCCACTCGTCAAGGTGCTCGGGCGTATGGATGATGTGCTGCACACCGTTGATGACGACGGGTCCCGCCTCGCCGACGTCGAGGAGACCCTTTACGCGCAACACGTCCTCGCCCCTGGCGTCGAGCAGCATGCTTAACCAGATCCCGAACGCCGTCCAGTCGACGGACCCGTCGAAGGTAACCGAGACGGAATGGGTATCTCCCACGTCGTGGGTGTCACCGTGTCCCGCGGCAAGCGGCACCGCGTGCGTCCCCGCTCCGTCCGGGCGGAAGAGCTCGTCGACGTCCACCTCGCCGAGAGCGGCCTCGAAGACCCGGGCCGACGGGTTCATCCTGCCAAGCCGCGACATCAGGGCCCGCCCGGAAACCGGCCCCGCCAGGTCCGTCTTGGTCACGACTATCCTGTCAGCCGCCGCGACCTGCCTGACCGACTCGGGGTTGCGCTCCAGGTGCAGGGCGCCGTTGATGGCGTCCACGGTTGTCAGGACCAGGTCCACCGAGAAGTGGTGTTGCAGGACGGGGTCGGCGTAGACCGTGTGGAGGATGGGAGCAGGGTCCGCCAGGCCCGTCGTCTCGATAACCACGCGATCCAGAGCCGGTATCTCGCCCCTCTGATCCAGGTCGAGAAGCTCCATGAGGGCCCCGACCAGGTCCTCCCGGGTTGAGCAGCACAAGCAGCCGCTCCCTAGCAGGACCGTGCGCTCGTCAACCCGGCGCAGGAGGTGGTGGTCCAGCCCGACCTCGCCGAACTCGTTGACGAGTACGGCCGTGTTGGCCATCGCCGGCTGCGTTAGCACCTTCCCAAGCAGCGTCGTCTTGCCGCTGCCCAGAAATCCGGTCACGACCGTTACGGGCCGCCTGGTCCCGCCCCGCACGAGCCTACCCGCTGTCCGCCGCGGCGCGATCCTGCTCTCCGCCCAGTGCCTCGCGCAGGATCGGGTCGAGGGGGTCCGGGGTCCGGCCCGCTAGCCTCGCCGCGGCCGGCCAGAGGGAGCCGAGGTCCTGAACTATCTCCGAGCGCCCCTTGCGGTCGCGCACCACGTACTTGCTCCCGCCCCAGTCGTCGACCTTCAGGCCGTAGTGACGCAGTACCTCGTTGGTGAGGGCGACCCTGTGGGCGCGGTCCCGGCGCCGGTCGCCCTGCAACGCGGCCGGGTCGGAGCCTGCCGCGGCGGCCCGCGCCCGGTCCTCGAGATGCCGGTCGGTCCAGTGGACCCGAGCGACGAAATCCTGTCCGCAGAGCACGCACATAGAAGGAGTCCCCTAGGAGGCGGTCCCTTCGGCGGCCGGGGTATCTACGCCGTACATGTTGACGCCGGGGTCGTGGTTCGGCTGGGACCTCGGGAAGCGCCGGACGAAGTCGTCGGCGATCTCCTCCATCGTCACCCAGCGGACGCCTTCGTGGCCGTTGATGTAATCGATCAGGCGCTCGAGCATCAGCAGACACTGCGGCCGGCCACTCACGTCGGGGTGGATGGTCAGGCAGTACGTCGCGTAGTCCATCTCACGGTAGACCCAGTCGAACTCGTCACGCCACAGCTCCTCGATGTCGCGAGGGTTGACGAAGCCGTGGCTGTTCGGGGAGCCCTTGATGAACATCATCGGCGGCAGGTCGTCGAGGTACCAGTTGCCCCCGATCTTGACGAGGTCTATCTCCTCGCCGCGCACCAGAGGCTTCATCCATTCCTCGGCCTTCTTGGAGTAGTCGATGTTCGTCCACGAGTCGCCCACCCGCGCGTAGTACGGGGTGAAGTCGCGGTGCTGGAGGCTGTGATCGTACTTGTAGTCGTACTCGAGGAGGAGCTCGTTGGTCGTGGCGGAGACCTCCCACCAGGGCGCCACGTTGCCGACGGGCCTCTTGCCAACCACGCTCTCGATCAGCTCGAGGCAACGCTCCAGCACGTCCCTCTCCTGCTGGGGCGTCATGGCGACCGGGTTCTCGTGCGAGTAGCCGTGGCTCCCGATCTCGTGACCCGCGTCGACGATCATCTTCACCTGATCCGGGAACGTCTCGATCGAGTGTCCGGGGATGAACCACGTCGTCCTCAGGTCGTACTTCTCGAAGAGCTTAAGCAACCTGAGCGTTCCAATCTCGCCCGAGAACATGCCCCTCGAGATGTCGTCGGGTGAGTCCTCACCCCCGTACGAACCCAACCAGCCGGCAACGGCATCGATGTCCGTGCCGATGGAGCAAAGGATCTCTTTCTGGGCCATCTTCCCCGCCTTTCGCTTCGTCTTCCCCTTCTGTCTGACCAAAGCCATTGTACAAAAGCCCGACTTTCGCGCCCAACCGGGTGCGCAGTCCCTCGAAGGCGTGCCGGGGGTTTGCTCTGGCCTCCCCGCATCGGTAATATCTCTGTCGGACTATCTGGGAAAATGGCACGAGAACAGGAGGGGTCCTGGCGCTTCCGAAGGTAGCGGTCTTCTCCCTCGGGGGGACCATCTCTTCCGTAGATTCAGGGGGCAAGGGCGTCGAGCCTACCCTGACGGGCGAGGCGCTGGTCTCGGACGTGCCCGAAATAGCGGAGGTCGCCGAGGTCTCCGCCGTCTCCTTCCGCCAGGCCTCGTCAGGCGAGATCACGGTCGAAGACCTGATCGAGCTGGCTTCGGAGATCGAAGGCCGCGTCGACGCGGGGGCGAGCGGGGCGGTCGTCACGCAGGGGACCGACACCATCGAGGAGACCTCCTTCGTCCTTGATCTGCTCGTGGATCGCGCCGCGCCGGTCGTGGTCACGGGCGCTATGCGCAACCCCACGCTGCCCGGGGCCGACGGCCCTGGGAACCTGCTCGCCTCGATCCAGGTCGCGGCGAGCGAGGTAGCCCGCGGCCTCGGCGCTGTGGTCGTACTGAACGACGAGATCCACGCGGCGCGGTTCGTGCGAAAGGCGCACACCTCGAACCCTGCGACGTTCCGGTCCGACCCGGTCGGGCCTGTTGGCTGGGTCTCCGAAGGCATTCCCAGGGTGGTTCTGCGCCCGGTCGGAAGGCACAAGATAAAGCTCCCGGAGGGTGCGGAGTATCGTCCGGTGGCGCTGCACACCGTCACCCTGGGCGACGACGGGAGGCTGCTCGCCGCCATAGAGGAGCTGGGGTACGCCGGCCTCGTAATAGAGGCGATGGGTGGCGGGCACGTCCCCTCCGCCATCGTGGAGAAGCTAGGAGAGCTCGCGCGGAAGATGCCCGTCATCCTGGCCTCGCGCACGGGAGGCGGCGAGGTCCTGCGCGCGACCTACGGGTTCGCCGGCTCGGAGATGGACCTGCTGGAGCGCGGCCTGATCTGCGCCGGGCCGCTTGACGGGTTGAAGGCCCGCCTCTTTCTCTCGCTGCTCCTCGCGTCAGGGGCGACGAGGGAGGAGATCAGGGCTTCGTTCGAATCCTGGCTCGACGTCCCTGGGTCGCCGTAGCCAGACGAGGGAGGAACCAATCATGGCGGACCAACCGCTGAGCATAGACCGCGGCAAGAGCGCGGAGCGGATAGAGCGTGACATAGAGACGCTCGCCGGCCCAGATTACACCCGCTCCTCCGAATCCATCATGCGCTACGCCTACACGCCGGAGTACCGAAAGACCCTGGACTACTTTATCCGGGAGCTGGAGGCGCTGGGTTTCGAGCACTATGAAGACCCGGTGGGCACGCTCGTCGCCAGGAACCGCCCGGCGGGCGAGAAGGTTTTCGGCGTCGGCTCGCACTGCGACTCGAACCGCAACGGCGGCAAGTACGACGGCACCATGGGCGTCGTCACGGCCCTCGAGGTCTGCCGGCTAAACGACGAGCTGGACCTGGACCTCCCGCTGCAGCTCATCTCCTTCCTGGAAGAGGAGGGCTCGGGGTTCGGCCAGATGCTACTGGGGAGCCGCATCATCGCGCAGAGGGTGACCGAGGAAGAGCTGCGCGAGAAGTTCCTGGCAGTGGACGACGGACGAAGCTTCTGGGAGCACGCCGAGGAGGCCGGCTACGAGCCCGGACGGTGGCAAGAATCAATCCGCGTCCTGGACGACCTCGCGGGCTGGATCGAGCTCCACATCGAGCAGGCGCGCGTGCTGCAGGACACGCGGAACCGGATAGGCGTGGTCAACGCCATAGCCGGTTACGTCCACGCCGACATCACGGTCCACGGGCGCGGCGATCACGCCGGGGCCACCCCCATGGACTTCCGCGAGGACGCCGGCATCGTCATGGCGGAGTGCATGCTCGAGCTGGAGCGCCTCGCGAAGGAGGCCGGGCGAGGGACGGTGGGGACGGTGGGCGAGATCCAGCTTCGCCCGAACCTCATAAACGCCGTTCCGGGCCGGGCCCGCTTCTCGCTGGACATCCGGGGCGTGGACGAGGAAGGCTTCCGCGGCGTCGCGCGCGAAATCGCCGCCTTCGCGCAGGCGGCCGCCGAGAGGCGCGGCATGAGCGCCGAGTACGCGCGAGCGCCAGACACTCTCGGCGACGCCGCTGGACGATCGCGTGGTGGCGGCGCTGGAGGAGGCGGCGGACGCGAGCGGCGAGCCGTACATGTCGATGCACTCGGGCGCGGCCCACGACACGATGAGCATAGCCGACCGCGTCCCGAGCGCGATGGTCTTCGTCCCGTGCAATGACGGCATCAGCCACTCGCCCGAGGAGGACGCGGACCCGGCGGACGCGGCGTTGGGCGCCGAGACCATGCTCAACGCCTTCCGGACGCTCGTTGCCGACGAGCGATGAGTGAATAGCTCTCCTTACGAGGGCGCGGTCTTTCGTAGAAAGGGGTGTAGGCAGCAAATGTCTGTATTGATCAAGGGGGGCCGAATCGTTACCGCCGCCGCCGATTTCGTCGGGGTCGTGTTCGTCGAGGACGAGAGGAGCTCCCCCATCGGGGAGTCGCTCGACGGCGAGGGTGGGGTGATCTCGTGAGCGACGAAACCCGAGAGATCTACGAGCGCGCCCGCCTCGGACAGAGCGTGACGCTCGGCGAGCGTCCGGCCGTGCTCGTGGTCGACTTCAGCCGCGGCTTCACCGACCCGGAGTGCACGCTGGGTGGGGACCTCACCCGAGAGGTCGAGGCGACGAAGCGCCTCCTCCTCGCCGCTCGCGAGCGCGAGATCCCGGTCATCTTCACCACCATCGGCTACGAGCCGAACCTCAAAGACGCCTCCATCTGGCCCCAGAAACTCCCCGCGCTCGAAGAGTTGATCATCGGCAGCAAGTGGGTAGAGATAGATCCGCGCCTCGAACGTCGTGAGGACGAGACGGTCGTCTTGAAGAAGGGCCCCTCTGCCTTTTTCGGCACGAACTTGACCTCGATCCTCGTCTCCCAGGGCGTGGACACCGTGGTCATGTGCGGCGCGACGACGAGCGGCTGCATCAGGGCGACCGCCATAGACCTCCTGCAGTATGGCTACCCGACGGTCGTCCCACGCGAGTGCGTCGGGGACCGGGCGCAGGAACCGCACGACGCCAACCTGGTCGACATCCAGGCCAAGTACGCCAACGTGGTTCCCGTCGAAGAGGCCCTCGCCTACATCGAAAGCGTCTCGCGCAAGTCCGCCGCGTCGGTGCGGTGACCCCGGCTACGCGCCAGTGTCGGGGCGTCATGGCCGAGCGGGCGTCGGTCGATACCTCGTCCATCGTCACGGCGGCGTGTTTCAAGCGGCCCATCAAGTGCCCCGTCTACCCAAGAAAGGAAAAGGCAGTGGAGAGCTGGAGGAACCGGAAGACCCTGATCCTGAGCCGCACCGACATGATGGGGCTGCTAGAGCCCGACGAGTACAACGCCTGCGTCGAGCACGCCTACAGGATGCACGGCGAGGGACGCTACTACATGGAGCCGAAGGGCCACATCGTGCTCGACAAGTACCCGGGCGAGTGGGAGGTGATGCCCTCCTACATCGAGGAGCCCGAGGCGGCGGCCTGCAAGTGGGTCTCTATCCGCGAGGAAAACCGTGCCAGGTTCGACCTGCCAACCGTCTTCTCGATCCTCATCTACACCCACCCCGAGACCGGTTTCCCTCTGGCCATCTGCGACGGCAGCTACCACACCGTGATGCGCACCGGGTCAGCGGCGGCGGTCTCCGCGAAGCACCTGGCGCGCGAGGACAGCAGGGTGCTCGCCATCGTCGGCGCGGGGAACATGGCGGAAGGGACCCTCGCGACCTGCAACGAGGTCTTCCGGTGGGAGGACGTACGCGTCTGGAGCCGCTCGCAGGCGACCCTCGATGGGTTCGTGCGCGACCAGCAACCGAAGTACGACAGCTTCGAGATCCGGGCGTCCACCAACCTCGAGGAGGTAGTGCGCGGCGCGGACGTCGTCGTGACCGTAACCCCGGCCAGGGGCCCGATCGTCGAGAACGGTTGGATCTCCGAGGGCACCCACATCGCCGCCGTCGGCGCGGATAAGGAGGGGGATCAGGAGCTGGACCCCGGGATCCTCGATCGGGCCCGCATCTTCGTCGACGACATAAGGCAGTGCCGGACCGACGGGGAGATCAACGTTCCCCTGCGGGAGGGCGTGATCTCAGAAGACGACGTCGCGGGCGAGATCGGTCAGGTCGTAGCCGGAACGCTCGAAGGACGCACCTCGGAGAGCGACATCACCGTCTTCGACTCGACGGGTTTCGCCCTCCAGGACTCCGCGACCGTCCCGCTCGAGTACGAGCGCGCGCTCGCCGCGGGGGTTGGCGTCGAGAAGAAGATGATCTCGACCTGACTCAGTAACGGCCAACGAGCAAACCGCCGTCCACGACGAGCACCTGTCCCGTCAGGTAGCGGGCCGCGTCCGAGGCGAGGAACAAGATCACGTCGGCGATGTCGTCGGGTTCGCCCACTCGGCCCATCGGGATGAACTCCGCGGCCTTTTCCAACCCCTCGGGTCCGAGCGAGTGCTCTTCGGAGAGCGCCTGGGCCGTCCGTATGTAGCCCGGCGCGATGCCGTTGACGCGTATCCCGTCCCGGGCCAGCTCCACGGCCAGGCCACGCACGAGACCAACCACGCCGGCCTTGGCCGCCGAGTACTGGACGTGTTCGTCCCATCCGTAGGCGACGCCCATGATGGAGGAGACGGCGATCATGCTCCCCCTCTTCGCCTCCCGCATGGCGGGGGCGGCGGCCCGGCAGACCCGCATGACGCCTTTGAGATCGACCTCGTGGGTGTGGTCCCACCTCTCATCGGTGAGCTCGGCGAGGGGCACCTTGTGGGCGATACCGGCGTTCGCGACCACGCAATCGAGCGGCCCGTGGCGCGCCTCGGCCTCGGAGACCACGCGCTCGACCTCTTCGGTGTCGGTGACGTCGAGGTGGTGGTACTCGGCTTCGCCGCCCTTCTCCGTGATCTCCGAAGCCACCTTTCGTCCTTCGTCGTCGAGCACGTCGGTAACTACGACCCGGTAGCCGGCCTCCGCGAAGGCGCGGGCGGTGGCCGCGCCGATGCCGATGCCGGAGCCGGTGATCAGGACCGTCTCCCTCTCCAGGTTCTCCACTCGAATCTCGCTCCTCTGCGCGAAAATGCCTCCGGCTCCTACAGCATCACGTCCCCGGAGTTGGGGCCGAGTGTCTGCCCCACGTAGAGCGCGGCCCCGTCGGAAGCGAGGAAGGAGACCGTCTCGGCGACCTCCCGGGGCTCACCGAAGCGCCCCAGGGGAAGCTCCGCGGCCTTGTTCCTGCGCCACTCCTCCGAGAGGCCGAGGACGAGCTCGGTGTTGATCGGGCCTGGTGCCACGGCGTTTACCCTCACACCCTGCTCCGAGACCTCGCGGGCCAGGGCCTTCGTGAGGCCGATGATGCCTGCCTTCGCCGCACTGTAGTGGCAGAGCTCGACGCCCCCGATCTGTCCGAGTTGGGAGGCGACGTTGACCACGATGCCGCTGCCGCGCGAGAGCATCTCGGGCAGCACGGCGCGGGTGCACAAGAAAGTGCCGCGCAGGTGCACGGCGATCATGCGGTCGAAGTCCTCCACGGTGAGGTCCACGAAGAGCTTCTGTTGACCGTAGCCCGCGTTGTTGACCAGGATCTCGACCGGTCCGAACGCCTCCCGCGCCGTCTCCAGGATCCCGCTCACGGCCTCCGGGTCCGATACGTCACCCGGGGCGCTCGCGGCCTCGCCCCCGGACCCCCTGATCCGGTCGACGACCTCGTCGGCGCTCGCGTCCCTCAGGTCGTTGACGACGACACGCTCACCATCTCCCGCCAGCTTCTCGGCGATGGCGCGGCCTATGCCGCTGCCCGCGCCCGTGACGAGAGAGACCCGGGAACCTCCGGACATGTCGCGGCCTCCTTTCCGCTACTACAAAAACGGAGGGACGGGCCGTCTCGACCCGTCCCTCCGCGGCTCCGGGTCCTACTAGGCCCCGGCTACCGTGGATGCCGACTCGGTCACCTCGGTCTGGCGCGGGTCCTTCACGTCGCGGGTGCCCAGCATGAGGAAGCCCGACACGAACGTCGCGATGGCGCCCGCGAGGAAAGCGGTGAGCACCACGGTCAGGCCCATGCCGGTAAAGAAGCTGAACAGGCCCGACCCGACGATAGCGCCCATCGGGCCCATGGCGTTGACGAACGAGGACCCCGTGCCGCGCACCCTGGTGGGGAACGACTCGCCCATGAAGAAAAGCAGCGCCGCGTAAGGCCCGATTATAAAGAACAGCCCGACCGTGTACATCGTCAGCACGAAGGCCGAAGAATCTGGCCCGAAGAGCATCAGCGTGTAGGCCACCCCGGAGATTACCCAGCCGCCTGCTATGGTCAGGCGCCGCCCGATGCGGTCCCCCACGAACCCGTGGCAGAGGTACCCGATGTAGGCGGCCGCGTTTGAGACGACCAGTATGATCAGGGAGCTCTGGAACTCCACCCCCTTGCCCTCCGTGAGGACGGTGGTCCCCAGAACGGCGAAGACCTGGATGCCGATCCAGTTGCACAGCATCGCCAGGCTGATGAAGATCGTGTGCTTCCTGAGGTCTGGCTCGAAGAGCTGCTTGAAGGTGGACTCTTCCGAGTGGTGGACGTCTATGTCGAAGCCTCGTCCGAACTCGACGGCCTCTTCGTGCCTGCCCTCTCTCTCCAGTTTCTTGACGTGCTTCATAGCCTGGAACTTCGGGGATTCCCGTAGCTTGATGGCGAGGACGGCGATCACGATAGCCGGGAAGGTGGCGACCAGGAAGGTATTACGCCACCCTATGGCTGGCAATAGCACCGCGGACAACGCCGCCCCGAGCAACACCCCGATCGGCCAGCCGCCCTGTACCAGGCTATAGATGAATCCTCGTCGTGGGTGGTTGCCGTACATCTCGTTCAGGTAGGTCGCGTTGACCGCCTGCTCGGAGTAGCCGAGGCCGGAGAAGGTCCGGACGACCGTCATGTAGGCTCCCGCGAAACTCGCGGGGGCCAGGGCAGTGAGGCCTGAGCTCAGGGCCGCGCCGACGGTGGCGATGACCAGGGACGGTTTCCTGCCCAGGTAGTCGAGCATCGGTCCGACCGCGAGCGCCACGATGATGGTCCCGATCGCTATGAGGGTTACGATGAAGGTGCCAAACGACGTCGACCAGCCGAACTCGTCGGAGATGACCGGAAGCAGCGCCCCGAACAGCGTGTAGTCGTAGACGGAGAAAACCCAGGCCAGAAAGCAGACGATCGAAGAGTAGACAAGGGTCTTGTTGGTGATGTTACGGTCTATCACCGGGGTATCGGCGGAGGCGCCACCGGCGTCTCCGGTAGAGCCATCCCCGCCACCTGGTCGGTCTACCATGCTCGCACCCCTCCCTGTTCGTCCCTCACGTATCTACAGCCTGGTACCGAGCGCCCCTCGCTCCGCGAAACCAGGCATCCAGCTCGCAAGATAGTCAAGCGGCGGCAATTAGTCAAACAAATTCAACGCTTGTGTAATCGCGCTCCATCGCCGTCCGGTTTCCTCGGCTATATTGTTTGGTGCAACCGCCTCGAAGGGAGTTGTCGCATGGGGGAAGGTCGGAACAGAACTCGGAAGGGAGGCAAGACCTACGAGCGCATAATCCAGCACATTCGGGGCGAGATCTCCTCCAGGAAGCTGCGTCCTGGCGACAGGCTGCCGCCGGAGGCGGATCTCGCGCGTTCCCTCAGCGTCAGCCGGCCGACCGTGCGGGAGGCGCTCAAGGTGCTGGAGTCGCAGAACGTTCTGCGAAGCTCGACGGGTCCCACGGGCGGGACGTTCGTCCAGGCCATAGACGGGACGGGCGTGGCGGAGTACCTCAAGGACTCCATATCCTTACTGCTCGACGTGGACGAGCTTACGCTCGAGGAGTTGTGGGAGATAAGGGAAGTCACGGACGTTCCGGCTGCGAAGCTGGCCGCCATCCGGCGCACGGAGCAGGATCTGTTCGTGATCGAGAGGACGCTGGAGATGGACGAGGGCAAGGAGGGCGTCGCCATAATCTCGGACATCTCCTTCCACAGGGCTATCGCGGAAGCCTCCGGGAACAGGATGTTGGGCGTGTTCGCGGGTTCGATACACATGACCTTGAGGACGCTGGCCGAAGGCTACGCCATACCGGAGGACGTCCTGCCCGAGGTCAAGCGGATCTCGCAGGAACAGCATCGCCTTATCTACGAGGCCATCTCCGAGAAGGACCGGGATCTGGCCGCCTCCAGGATGCGCGAGCACCTGCAACTATCTCACGAGGTCTACGAACAGGCCATGCCAAGAGGACGCCCTGGAAGCATAGGCATGCAACCCCAGGCTGGCTCATGAAAGAGCTGGTGTCCTCCGCTCTCGCGTTCACCCTGTGGCCACTACTGTCCCTCGCGATTTTGGGACTATGGATCTCGGCCTCACTGGACATCGCGCGCTACAGACACGCCCGGGCGTTCACCAACGCAAAGTTGCTTTACATGGTCGCCCTGGTCTCCGTAGTCGCGGTCATCGCCATTGCCGGCATCGGCGCCGTCTTCGGTGGCCAGTGGTCCGAAGCCATATCCAGCCCACCCTCGGCCGAGCCCCAGGCCGAAAAGCAGGATGAGACCCCAGCGCGAGCCTACATCTTCAGCTTCGGCCTGGAGCACGCATCGTTCTAGCTAGCGGTTGTGTGTTGAAAGCCTACTCGGAAGATCTGCGCGAGAAGATCCTCGAAGCGGTGGAGAGGGGGATGCGTAAGAGCGAGGCCGCTAGGACCTTCGGGGTGAGCCGCTCCTCGGTGAAACGCTACGCGGCGGCTCGCCGGGAAGGCAGGTCGCTCACTCCGAAGAAGCATCCTGGGCTCGAGACCGAAGATCGACGAGAGGGCCAGGAAGCTGCTGGAGGCCGACGTGGAAGAGAGGCCCGCCGCGACGCTCAAGGACAGGTGCCGCTTCTGGAAGGGGTGGCGGGGGTTTCGGTGAGCGAGTCGACCCTCAGCAGGCTCTTGAGGAAGATGGGCTTCAGCCCAAAAGAACGGAGCGTGGTTGCGAGCGAGAGAGACGAGTTCTTGAGGGCGGCATGGCGTGCGCTCGTGGTCTGGCAGGCTGGACGGCGAGGCGCTTCGTGTTCGTGGACGAGATGCTCCACGAACACCTCGCTCTCGCCGATCTACGGGTGGTCGCGCAGGGGCACGACGGGTGCGCTTCGAGGTGCCGCGCAACTGGGGCAAGAACGTCACGCTGCTCTCGAGCATGACGCTAGAGGGGATGGGGCCGTCGCTGGCGGTGGAGGGACCGACCACCCGACGGAGGTCTTCGAGGCCTACGTGGAGCAGGGTCCTCGCTCCGGAGACTGCGTGCCGGGACAGATAGTGGTGATGGAAGCCTTCGGCTGTGTGTTCTTGCTGAACGCTGACCGCATCGTCAATCAGGGGCACCTCTTTGAGAACTCTTCTAGCTCCTCCTGGCGAGATACACCCCGAGGAGGATGATCACACCTCCCACGATCTGCTCGACCCCGAGTACCTCGTCAAAGAAGATGATGCCAGAGGCGACGCCCGTCGCGGTGATCAGGTACTGGTAGACGAGTACCCGGTTGGCCCCGATGCGGGAGACGCCGGTCTGCCAGGCCGAGAAGGAGAAAGCTGTGGCCAGGACGGCCGAGAAGGCCACGGCCGCCCACGCCCCGGCCCCGACGCTCTCCCACTCCAGCCCTGCGAGGTAAGGCGAAGAGAGCACCAGCACGACAAGTCCCCCGAAGAGCAGGGAGTAGGTCGCCACCGTCAGCGGCGAGTGACGCTCCAGCACGGGCATCGAGAGCACGGTGTAGCTCCCGAACGCCATCGCCGCCAGGAGCACGAGAAGATCCCCTGCCAGGCTCGTCCCCTCGGCCCCGAAGCCCTCGTAGAAGACGATGCCGACGCCGAGGATCGAGAGCCCCACCCCCGCTATGCCCCTCCACGCGGGGCTCTCCAGACCGAGCAGCAGTCCTAGCAGGAGCCCCCAGACCGGAGCCGTAGCAAAGATGAGACCGGTGTTGGCGGCGCTCGTCATGCTCACGCCGAAGGTGAAGGCCGTCTGTCCGATCGCCACCCCGAGGCACCCCAGGGCTGCCACGGGCAGAAGGTCCTTCGGTTTGAGCCTGTCCGCCGGTCCCAGGAGGCGGAGGAGGCAGATCATCAATACGCCGCCCGCGGTGAAACGAATGGCCACGATGAGCAGCGGGGGCAAGAACTCTGCGGCGTACTTCGTCGCAGCGTAGTTCGCGCCCCAGAAGACGGCGGCCAGCACCAGAGAAATCTCCGTAAAGATGGCCGCCGCCTTCAGATCCGTCACGAGGTGAGATTGTACGCCCGGACCGCGACGGGCACACACGATGTCCACCTCGACCGCGCTGTTCACCCCTACGGTGAGAGGTCGAGGCATCCCTCCTTCTCGGCGGGGACGCCGTGGGTCCTGTAGTAGTCGGCGAAACGTCGCTCCAGGGGAACGAAGTCCAGGTCCTCGTAGCCAAACGCCGCGGGTCCCCACACGCGTAGCGCTTCCTGTGAACGCATGATCTCTGGCGTGGGGATGCCGATTGCGGTCACGCGCTGGCCGTATCGCAGACGCTCGGTCGTGACGGCGGTCGCTCGTTCGCTGTCAAGGAGGCAGATGAGGTCGGGGACGCTCGCCACCGTCTCTCCGTCCCGGATCGCCACCAGGTTCTCGTTCTGGAACCGCACCTCCAGGGTGCTCCCGTCGTCGGAGCCGAGCCCTTGCAGGACGGCGCGGCCCACGGCGAAGCCCTCGCGGGTGCGGCGTTCGACGTCGGCGACCTTGCCCTCGAAGAGCGGTATGCCCCGGCCGTAGATGGTGTCCCGGGTCGCCGCGCACACGGCCTCTACGGGATGGACCCCGGCCCTGTGCGCCCCCACGACGGCCTCCCCGATGGCGATCCCCATGGAGATCGTGCCCCGGATGGCGGTGCGCTTGAACTCGGCCCCGCTCATGGGGTAGTCGACGAGCATGGCGTGCCCGCCCATGCGGATGGTCACGCCGCGCGCGATCCACTCTAGCTGAAAGTTGTCTTGCGTCTCTATGGTGACCACGGCGCCGCGCTCGTCCGCGACGACGGCGGGGGTACCGGAGACGCCGTAGACGTGGAAGGTCTCCATCTGTAGCTCCGGAAAGGCTCGGCCCATACCGTCGCCGTCGACCACCGGGAGCCCCGCCCGCGCGGCCGCGACGAAGGGGATCTGGGAGTTCACCCCGCCGCATTCTATGGGGGACGTGGCGTCGGCTTTGCGTCCCAGCCTGCGCTCGGCGGCGCGGAGCGCACGAACGGCCTCCATCCCCTCTGGCACCTTCTCGACCATCACGGTAGGCGCGCCCATCATCGCCGTCGGGAGCACCAGCGCCTCGTCGTCTAGCTCGTCGGGGTCCATGAGCCGGACCGGGCCCTCTTCCTGCATGGCCTGCTGGGCCATGACCTTCCCGATAAACGGGTCTCCGCCTCCCCCGGTGCCGAGGATGGCGGCGCCGACGGCTAGGAGGTCCAGGTCCCCGGCCGTGACCTCCCTCATGTCTCCGCCCGGTAGCTCCGGAGCCGGCCCGCCGCCTTGACCTTTACCCTAACGGCGTTGCCTGGGAGGTACGCCAGCGGCACCTCTTCGACCTCGACGACCTCGAGGCTGTTCTCGTCCGCCCCGGCGCGGACGGCCTCCTCGAAGGCGGTCCGGCGCGCCTCCTCCATGACCTCATCCCTGGAGCGCTCCGCGAGCGAGAAGACCCTGTCTATGGTTCCCGACACCTGGGCTATGGCCGCCCCGACGGCGTTGGCCACCTCGTAGTGTTCCGGCTTGTGCACCTTCGAAACCCCGGGTAGCTTCTCGGGCAGGAGTATGCTGCCGCCGCCGACCGCGATCACGGGCACCTCCTCGGCGCTGGTTTTCATCCGGTCGACCGCCTCCTCGAACATCGCGGCGCCGCGCTCGTAGGCCGCATCGACAATCTCCCGCGCCGCGCCTACCCGGTCCCGCTCCCCGACGTCGGCCATGCCCCTCGCGACGGCGACGTCCGTCATGGTCAGCGTCGAACCGCCGAAGCAGAGCGCCTCCTCGGTTATGGCGTAGCCGACGCTGTCAGGGCCGACGCGCACCGCTCCTTCTGGCCCGTCCTGACGCACGATGGAGCCGCCGCCGAGGCCAACCGAGAACAGGTCGGGCATCCGGAAGTTCGTCTGCACGCCCCCGATCTCGACGGCGACGGCAGACTCGCGCGGGAAGCCAGCGCCAAGGACGCCGACGTCGGTCGAGGTTCCGCCCACGTCAACCACCACGGCGTCGCCCATGCCGGAGAGGAAGGCGGCCCCGCGGATGCTGTTTGTGGGCCCGCAGGCGATGGTCAGGATGGGGTAGCGCAGCGCGTAGTCCAGGGCCATCAGGGTGCCGTCGTTCTGGGAGAGGAAGAGGTGGGCGGCTATGCCGAGCCGCTCCAACGCTCCCCGAAAGGCGCCGACCACGCGGCTGGCAACCGGGGTGACGGCGGCGTTGAGCACGGTGGCGTTCTCGCGCTCCAGAAGGCCGATGCTGCCGATCTCGGACGAGACGGAGACGGGGATTTCCTCGCCGGCCTCCTCGGCGACGATCTCGGCCGTCCTGCGCTCGTCGTCGCTCTTGACCGGCGAGAAGACGGACGAGACGGCGAAGACCTCGACCCCTTCCTTCATCTCCCTCACCGCGCCGCGCACGGCGGCCTCGTCGAAACGGGAGATGGGCCGCCCGTCGTACTCCACGCCGCCGGGCAGGATCTCCGCCGGACCCTCGACGCCGGCGCGCAGGTCCTCGGGCCACGCGGCCAGGGGTCTTATGGCCTGCGTCGCCGGGGCGCCGAGCCTGAGGATGCCAACGCGGGCGAGGCCCCTGCGCTCGATTATGGCGTTCGTCACCTGGGTCGTGCCTAGCATGGCGTGGGTTATGTCTGCTGGATCCACGCCCGCGTCGCGCACGACCCGAGCGACGACGTGTTCGATGCCGGATATGACGTCGTCGGTATCCGGGGTCTTGCCCTTGGCCAGAAGGCGGTCGTCCTCGTCGAGGATTACGGCGTCGGTGTTCGTGCCTCCCACGTCGATGCCCAATCGCATCAGGTCCTTACCTCCTCGAGGGGCGAGTACTCGAACCGGTATCCGAAGTAGCCAGGGCCGACCACCTCGAGGGCCTCGGGCTCGCGCCAGATCCGGGGACACGGCATGCCGATCACCTCGACGCGCTGCCCATACGAGATGCCCTCCGTGGTCACGGGGGCGTGGGAGTCCGCGTCGAGCACCGTGATCAGGTCCGGCACGGTAGCGACCGGCTGCCCGTCGCGCAGCGCCACCAGGTGCTCGTTCTGGAACTCGAGCTCGAGCGACGAGCCCGCGTCGTCCCCAAGACCTTCAAACTTCGCGGTCCCGCGGGCGAAGCCCTCGACCGTCCTGCGCTCGACGTCTATAACCTTGCCGCGGAACAGCAGCCGACCCGAGGTCATCTGGAGCAATGAGTCGAGGCCGTCGCCGCGGGCGGTGCGGATCTTCTCTCCTATGCTCACGGCCTGGCTCATGGTTCCGGGGATGGTGGAAGATGCGGCTCTCTCCGCGGTCATGGGGTAAAGGGCGATGATCGCGGATCCCCCCATGGCGACCGTGGCCGTGCGGCTGAGGCGCTCGGTCCAGGCGTTGTCCACGGTCTCGAGCAGCGTCAGGTTGCCCTTCTCGTCGGCGAGGGCCATGGGCGTCGCCGAGACGCCCCGCACGCTCATCGAGCACTGCGGGATCTCCGGGAATGCGCGCCCCATCCCGTCGGCGTCGAGCAGGGGCAGCCCTAGCTCGGCCGCCGCGACCACCGGGATGGTCGAGTTGATGCCCCCGGCCTCCACGGACATGAGCGCCGCCGCCTCCCGGCCAAGCCTGCCCTCGACGGCGCGCACGACCCTCCCGAGCTCGGCCCCGTTCGGAACCTTCTCGACGAGGACCGTGGGCGCCCCCATCATGGCTACCGGCAGCACCAGCTCCCCCGCCGGCAGCTCCTCCGCGTCGACCAGCCTCACGGGGCCGTGTTGCTCGATGGCCTGGCTGGCCATCAGCTTGCCGAGGTAGGGGTCTCCCCCGCCCCCCGTGCCAAGCACGGTGGCGCCCACGGCAAGGTCCTCCAGGGTCTCTACGTCGATGCTTCGCACTCGTTGGCCGGCCACGGCGTCAGGTCGTCGTCTCGGCGAACACGACCCGGTCCCGGTGCTGCACGGCCGCGATGACCTTCATCACCACGTAGTAGACGACGGCGGCGCAGATCAGGGAATTCAGCGCCGGGATGCCCCACTGGACCGTGTAGCCGACTATCGAGGCCGCGACCCACGCGACGATGGTCACGGGGTTCAGCTGCTCCTGCCGCGCCGGCAACGAGCCAGTACGGCGGCTCTCCGCGAGCTCCTCGCGGTGGCGGCGCAGCACGAAATAGTCGACGACCATGATGCCGGCTATCGGGGGCACGATCACGCCGAGGGCCGTGAGGAAGGGGATGAACTGCTCCAGGATGCCGACGGCCGAGAGGAACGTGCCGAGCACGCCCACGAAGATCGTGATGATCGCGCGGTTCATCCGCCTGCCGAAGATGGTGTCGATGGAGTTCACGAAGCCCAGGGAGGAAGAGTAGAGGTTCCAGTCGTTGATCTTCAAGCGTCGCCGCGACCAGGATGATCGTCCCGATAAACCCGCTGGTGGAGGTCACGATCTCTATCACGTCCTGGCTCTTGAGCGCGTGGGCGAGCAGAACCCCGATCAGGCCTATCGTGTACTCGCCGAGCGTGATGCCGACGACGGTCTGCTTGATCACATCGGCCACGGAGCGGTTGAAGCGCGTCATGTCCGGCGTTATGACCGCCCCGACGATAAAGCCGCCGGCGACTATGGTGGTGCCAGCCGCGAGGCTGAGCGTCTCGCCCGGAGGAGCCGAGGTGACCAGCTCGCCCAGCCGGTATTGGAGCAGGGCGTTGGTTATGGAGTAGCCGGCGAGCAGGAGGAACGCCGGGACGGTGATGTAGGCGACCCAGGCCATCGAGAGGAAGCCGTAGACCACGACGGCGGTGACCGCGGCCCCCGTTATGATCGACCAGGCCCAGACGGGTATGCCGCCCACCAGCGAGTACACGCCCTCGGCGAAGACGGCGTTCTGCACGCCGAACCAGCCGATAAGGCTGACCGCGAAGACAAGCCCGATGATGCTCGACCCGTAGCGCCCGAACCCGGTCCACCTGCTCAGCACCGAGGTGCTCAGGCCCTCGCGCATGCCGGCGATCCCGATCAGGATCGCGACGACCTCAAGGATAACGGCCCCGAGGGTCAGGGCGAGAAAGGCGTTCCAGAAGGTCATCCCGAAGCCGAGCGTTGCGCCAAGCAGGAACTGCGACAGCGCCGAGAGCTGCCCGAAGCGTTGGACGGCCACGGTTACCCAGGAATACCTCTCCGACTCGGGAACCCTGGACAACGAGTAGTCGTCGTGACCGATATCTACCGAGTGGCCGACCTCGGCGTTGGATCTCTCTGACACGCTCTCCTCCCTACGCTAGATCGCGCAACTCATATATTCGTTCCTCGAACACGCGCGAAGCTAACCTCCGGCGATGTTGGGACCAACGAGGAACTTCAAGATTCTTGGCGCCGCGATGGTGAAGACCTCGACGATCCAGGTCCAGTTACTCGATCGCCCACCCAAGCCGCGAATAAGTGCTCACGCGGACCTATGTTTACTGACGCCATAACCCGAAACCGCCACTGACAAACCCACCAGCACCTACCCGTTGCTCGACCGTCTGGGCGGGGTCATGCGCACACCTCCCTTCTATGCAACGAGACGTCTCTCGTGGTCGGCGGAGAACTCCCTCACGAGGCGCCCCCCCTCATCTCCCGGCGGCGCCCCTCGGTCGCATCGGTCTCCACCTGTAAGTCGTCGCCGAAAACGACGCCGTAGTCGCGCTCCGCGCCCTCCCGCGTCACGAAGCCCGCGAGCACGTCGCGGCGGACGTGGTCGGGGCGCGCTCGAGCGGGTCGCCGTAACCGCCTCCGCCGCCCGTGTAGGTTGTGACGACGTCCCCGGCGTTGAGCGGGAGGTTGTTGATCTTGAGCAGGCTCTGCTCCCCTTCGCCGCTCTCGACAACGACCTCGGGTCCCGTGGCGTGGTGTCCGCCCTCGAGGCCCCAGGCCGGAGTGCGGGAGCGCTCGAACCATAAGTAGAGGCTGCAGTCCGTCTGCAAACGGTACTCGCGGAATAGACCGCAGCCGCCGCGCGTGCGGCCAGGACCGCCGGAGTCGGGACGGAACCCGTAGCGGCCGAGCCTCACAGGGTACTTGGTCTCGTAGACCTCCACGGGGATGTCCTTGAAGCCGCCGTTCACGTTGTTGATGAGGCCGTCCTGGCCGTCGCCGCTCTGCGAAGGCCCCCCAGCCGCCGGGCGTCGGCTCGAGCGCGAGGAACGGGCGCGTCAGTCCTCGGATCCAGGCCGGCGAGGTCGAGATCACCATCGAGTCGCCGTAGTGGGCTCCCGCGACCTCTCCCGGCATCACCGGGGAGAGCGCCTTGACGATCAGGTCGATAAGCAGGCCGAGCGGCGTGAAGTACCAGCCGCAAGGCGCAGGGCTCCTCGGCGGCCAGGATGGACTTCTCGGGGACGCGCACGGTCAGCGTCGGGAACGTGCCGCCGTCCACGGGCCTATCCGGGTTTATGAGCAGCTTGTAGGCGACCCTCGCTGCGGAGATGGTCTGCGCCTCCCCGCAATTGACCGGCCCCGAGGCGGCCTCGGAGGTGCCCTCGAGGTCCACGGTCATCTCGTCGCCCGAGACCTCGACGCGGACCCTCACCCACACGGGCTCGTCGCCGATGCCGTCGTTGTCCAGGCAGCCCTCGGCGGCGTAGGTGCCGTCTGGCAGGGCGGCGACGGCCTCGCGGTCAAGCTGGGCAGACTGGCGCGAAGATCTCCTCCTCGCGGCCCGGATGGCGTCCATGCCGAAGCGGTCGGCTATGACCCTGAAGCGCTCCTCGCCCGTGAAGCAAGCCGAGACCTGGGAGTTCATGTCCCCGACCAGGGAGTAGCCGAACCGGCTGTTGCGCCTGAGCAGGTCGACGACGTCCTGCGCGCTGCTCGTAGCCAGCGTATATCCTGGTCGGGCCCCAGCGGAAGCCCTCCTGGTAGATCTCGGTCGAGTCCATCGGCGTGCCGGGGTCCTTGGCTCCTACATCTAGCCAGTGGGCCTCGCGTCGCGGAGAAGCCGACGAGCTCGTCGCTCGTAGAAGATCGGGGAGAAGATGGTGAAGTCGTTGAGGTGCGTGCCCTGCGAGGTAGGGATCGTTCATGTAAGAAGACGTCGCCGGGACCGAACGCCTCCTGCCCGAACCTCTCGCATGGCCAGCTTCACGCACAACCTCGAGGTTGCCGAGGAAGATGGGAAGGCCGGAGGACTGACCGAGGACGTCGCCGTCCTCGTCTAGCAGGCGCCACCGAGCAGTCTTTGCCCTCGTAGATGATCGGGGTGTAGGCCGACCGTATCAGGGTGGCGTTCATGTCCTGGGCGCAGCGAGATGAAGAGAGTTCCTTATGATCTCGGTGGTCGACGGGATCGATGGTTCCCTTTGCCTCGGCCACGTTCAGCCCTCCTCCCTCGTGATGATCAGGTTCCCGAGCTCGTCCACCCGCGCGTCGCCAACCGGGCGCCACCACGGTGGTCGCCGTGTCCTCCTCCACGACGAGCGGCCCGGACGCCGAAAGCGCGCCGCCGGCAGCTCGGCGCGTCGGAAGATCCTGGCCCGCGTCTTGCTCGCCCTCGAAGACCACGTCCCGCGCGTCGTGTTCCGGCAGGGTCCTCTCCCTCGCCCGTGCGGAAGCCGACCATCTGCCGCGGTCGAGCTGTCCGAGCGCGGCCACCCGCACGTTGACGAACTCGACCGGCGCGCCCGGCGTAGAGTGACCGTACCGGGTCTTGTATGCCGCGTGGAACCTGTCATCCAGGGCATCCAGGGTCGCACCGGTGACCCTGCCGTCTCGGGGATCTCGACGTTCACGAAGTACTCCTGTCCGACGTAGCGCATGTCGGCCGTGCGCACGCAGCTCCATGCGTTGCTTGCGACACGTCCTCCTCCCGCAAGACGCTGGCGCGCCTGCATCTTCCAGATCCGAGTAGACGGACCCGAGCTCATCCGGCGACGGATTCGTCCATCTGACGGTAGAAGGTCCGCGTCGACGTCGTGCCGGATGTCCGTCTGGAGCATGCCGCAGGCCGAGAAGGTGCCTGGCGCCGGGGGCACGACCACCTCGCGCGATCTCCAGCTCCTCGGCCAGCGCGCATCGCGTGCATGGGGCCCGGCGCCGCCGAAGGCGACGAGCGAGTAGCTCGCGCGGGTCTATGCCCTGCTGCACCGTGATGGTTCGCATCGCGTCGGCCATCTTGCGCGTTGATGATCGCCAGGATCCCCTCGGCCAGCTCCTGCTCGCCGCAGGCCGAGCTCGGCCGGCGACGTCCCGGATCGCCCGCTTCGGCGGCCCCGACGTCGAGCGCCATCTCGCCGCCGAGGAAGTATTCCGGGTCGATGCGGCCGAGAAAGAGGTTGGCGTCGGTGACCGTCGGCTGCGTGCCGCCGCGGCCGTAGCAGGCCGGGCCCGGGATCGGCCCCCGCGCTCTTGGGACCGACCCGCAGGCCCCGGCCTCGAGCGAAGGCGAGCGAGCCGCCGCCCGCTCCGATGGTGTGGATGTCGACGAGCGGACATGAGCACCGGGAGGCCCTCGAGCTCTATCTCCGTGGAGACGTCGAGGGCTGGCCCTCGACGACGAGGCTCGCGTCGAACGAGGTCCCGCCCATGTCGACGCACAGGAGGTTCGGGCGGCCGAGCGCCTCGCGCCAGGCGCGCCGCCGCCGATGGTCCCGCCGACCGGGCCGGAGAGCAGCGTCTGTATCGGGAGCTCGCGCGCGGCGCGCGGCGCGTCGTCACGCCGCCGTTGGACTGCATGACGTGCAGCGGCTCGCCCCGAAGCCGCGCTCGTGCAGCTGGCCCTCCAGGCTGCTCCAGGTATCCGCTCGACGGTCGGGGCGATGTAGGCGTTGAGCACGCGCAGAGGAGCTGCGCTCGTACTCGCGCCACTCGGGCGCGACCTCGTGCGAGAGCGAGACCGAGAGGCCCGGCAGCGCTCGCTATGAGGATCTCGCGCGCCCGCAGCTCGTGCTCGGGGTTGACGTAGGCGTGCAGGAAGCACGACCGCGACGGAGCCGATGTCCTCGCGCTCGATCTTCTCGACTATCCGGTCGAAGTCCTCCTCGTGGATGGCGTCTTCCACCGTGCCGTCGTAGAGCATGCGCTCGCGCAGGGTGTGGACGTCCCAGGGTGGGATCAGGGGCTCCGGCTTGCGGTACTGCAGCGCGAAGAGCTGCTTGCGGTCGCCGCGGGCCGATGGAGTACACGTCACCGAAACCCTCGGTGGTGATGAACAGCACCCGCTCGCCGCGCCTCTCCAGGAAGGCGTTGAGGCCAACCGTGGTGCCGTGCACCAGGAAGGAGATCTCGCCCGGCTCCTCCACCAGCCCCGTCAGGCCCGTGATGACGCCGCAGGCCGGGTCGTCCGGGGTGCTCAAGACCTTGCCCGTGAACGCCCTGCGCTCCCGCTCGTCGTAGACGACCAGATCCGTAAAGGTTCCACCTATGTCCACGGACACGCGATACCTCGTCACGCAGCCCTCCCCCTCTCGTCTCGTTGCTCATCCCTCGACACCAGAAACGTGGGCTCGGGGCTCTTCTCCGCGTTTGCTCGCATCTTCCTAACCCAGACCCAAGAGATTGGTGGTAAACGTGTACTTGGCGACGCCTAGCAAGCCGAGCAGGAAGCCGGCAACCATGAGGACCGTGAGGACAGCGGCGGCGATCCAGTCGCTCGCGTCGAACCGCAGGGGCTTGAGCTCGGTGCGGTTGTCTACGTCGTAGCCGAAGCCGCGGGACATCATCGCCGAGGCCATCGCCTCCGCGGCCTGGAAGGACCGGAAGAAGGTCGGGACCGCTATCGGGATGTAGGCGCGGAAGCGGGCGATGGGGTTCGAGACCTTGGTGTTCCAGGCCCTGGACTGCTGGGCCTCCATAACGGCCGTGAGCTGCCCGATAACCACGGGGATGTAGGCTATGGTCATCGAGAGCGCCATCCCGATCTCCGGCGGCACGCCCATCTTGACGACCGCGAGCGCGAGCTCCGAGGGCGAGACGGTCTTTATGAGGACGAGCGTGCTGAGCACGAGGACGAGCAACCGTATGAGGGTCCCGGCGCTGAAGATCAGGGTCTCCCAGTACAGCGGCACCGCAGGCAGCACGGGGAAGCTCTCCGGGATAACGTAGCCGATAAGGTTGGCTTCGCCGGGGTCGGGCGGTCTCCAGAACGCCAGGTTGGCGACGAGGACGAACGCCACGAACGGCAGCACGGGGACCAGGTGCTTCAGGTTCTCGCCTACGGTGATACCGGCCACCCGCGCGTAGGCGAAGACGCTCGCGAGTAGCGCGAGCAGAAAGATCGGGTCGTTCCACGTCGCCAGCGTCACGTTGATGGCGAGCCACCACAGCAGCTTGACGCGCGGGTCGAGGCGGTGGATCAGGGTGTCCCTGTCCTGGTAGGCAACCTCAAACGCCATCGGCAGCCCCCTTTCGCACGGTGCCGAGCATCTCGACGGCCTCGTCCACCGTAAGCCAGGCCTCCCCATAGCCGAGCGCCCTGCCGAGGGCCGTCACCTGCGGCGGGCGCAGGGAGGAGGCCGCCAGCTCGTCCTCGGCCAGGAACGCCTCCCTCGTCGGGGCGTCGAGCAGGACGGTCCCTTCGGACATGATCACGACCCGGTCGCAGTACTCGGCGGCGAGGTTCATGTCGTGGGTTATGACGACCACCGTTTGCTCGTCGGCGTGCAGCCTGACCGCGAGGTCCATGATCTCCTTGGCCCGCTTGAAGTCCTGCCCCGTCGTCGGCTCGTCCAGCACCAGGATGTCCGGCTTCATCGCCATCACCGCCGCGACCGCGACCCGCTGCTTCTCACCCTTGCTGAGGAAGAACGGGTTCTTCTCGAGGAGGTGCGAGATCTCCAGGTCTTGCGCGGCCTCCCTTACGCGGGTGTCCACCTCTTCCTCGGAGAGGCCGACGTTCTGGGGTCCGAAGGAGATCTCCTCCCTTACGTTCATCTTGAAGATCTGGGCGTCCGGGTTCTGGAAGATGTAGCCGACGGCGAGCGCCATCTCGGCTATGCTGGCCCCCCGTGTGTCGTGCCCGGCCACCCTGACCGTCCCCTCGGTCGGCTTGAGGAGCCCGTTGAAGTGCTTGACGAGCGTGGACTTGCCCGACCCGTTCTGGCCGAGCACGGCGATGAACTCGCCGCGCCCTATCTCGAGGTCCACGTCCTGTATGGCCCTGGTCCCATCCTCGTAGACGTGGGAGAGCCCGCGCACGCTCACGACCGTCTCCTCGCCCTCGTGCTGCTCGCGGCGGGGAGGCAGGCGGGGAGCGCTGGCTAGCTCCTCGCGGTCCACTAGGGGAGATAGCACCTCTACGCCGGCCTCGACGCCTATGGGCAGCTCGTCGATCGGCCATCCGGCCGATCGAAGCCTGGCGCAAAGCAGCGTGATCTGGGGCACGCTCAGGCCGACCGAGTCGATGTACTCGACGTGCTCGAGCACCTCCCTGACGGGTCCGCGGTGCAGGATCTCGCCCTCGTTCATCACGATCATCTCGTCCACGAGGTCGGAGAGCTCCTCGATCTTGTGCTCCACGAGCAGCGTGGTCCGGTTCTCCTCGCGAGCTAGCCGGGCCACCAGCCCAAGCACCTGCTGGCTGCCTAGCGGGTCTATGTTCGAGGTCGGCTCGTCCAGGACGAGAACGAGGGGCTCGAATGAGAGTATCGCGGCCAGGGCGCAGGCCTGCTGCTGACCCCCGGACAGTTTGTGCGGGTTCTTGCGCCTGTGCCTCTTCAGGCGCGTCAGGTCCAGGAGGCGCTCGGCCCTCTCCCGGATGACGTCCGGCGGCAGCCCGTAGTTGCAGGCGCCGAAGACGATCTCGTCCTCCACCGTGGGGTTGAAGAGCTGGGTCTCGGGGTCCTGTCCCAAGACCCCGACGATCTTGGAGAGCGAGCTGACCCCGAGGTTGCGGGTGTCGTACCTCCCGGCGACAGTGACGTTGCCCCCGAAAGAGCCCTTGAACTCGTGCGGGATCAGGCCGTTGGCGGCCCTGCAGACTGTCGTCTTGCCCGCGCCGCTCGGCCCCGTCACGAGCACGACCTTCCCCTCCGTGAGGTCTATGGACGCATCGCGCACGACCCGCTCCCCGCCCTTGTAGGCGAATGAGACCCCCTCGTAGACGAGCGGGCGTATCCCGTCGTCATCCGTCACGTGGTTACCCCCCTACTGCGCCCTGGGCTCCGGAGAGGCCTGGGCCTCGTCCGCCTGCCCCACTTCCTCCTGGTCCCGCTGCCACGGCCACCGCCACTCGGGCGCGACGAACTGCGGCGCGCGGGCAAGCACGAGGGCCGGAATAAGGAAGTAGATCGCCAGGTAGACCCAGTAGGCGTAGCCGAACTGGAGCACGAGCTGAGCTCTGAAGGGGATGATCTGCAGCACGAACGAGTAGAGCCCGATCCACCACCAGTACTGGAAGAACAGCGCGATCATGGTGATGACCAGGTACCCGATGAGGCGCCGCGTCGGGTTCTCTATGCGATACACCCTCGGGTAAAGCGCGGCGAGGATCAGGACGTGTATCGCGAACCCGGGCCACCCGATGATCCCGACCTGCCCCGTGACCGCGTCGACGAAGGCCACGATGACCCCGACTATCGGGCCGCCGATCATGGTCGCCAGCGAGAGCCAGATGCCGCTCAAGCTGAAGTTCACGCCGGGCAGATACCCAGGGATCGAGATCTGCAACAGCTCGAAGGCGCCCGCGATCGCGCCGAAGATGACCGTGATGGCGACCTGCCTGGCGCTCAGGATAGGCTTTCTCTGCACCAACTCTGTCTGGCTGCTCGAAGACTGCATCCACATCACCCCTTTTCGAGTAGTGGTCTTCCCTATGCCAGCTCGAGCCCCACGCCGGGGCGACCTTTCTAGACCGTGTCCGTTGCCTCCTCTTCCACAGCTAGATGAACCTCGGCGTCAGGACCCAAAGGATCTTCGTGGGCTCTTTCGTGTCGTTGCGTATCGCGTGAGGCACGGTCGAGAGGAGGTGGATGCTGTCTCCCGGACCCAGCCGGTGATCCTCGCCGTCCACGGTGAAGATCACCTCTCCCTCGACGACGTATGCGAACTCCTCGCCCTCATGACTGTACGGCTCCTCCAGGTCGCTGTTGGACCGTATGGTAACCAGCAAGGGCTCGAGAACGAGCCCCGGAGCCCTGGGCGAGAGTACCTCGTACACTCGCTGGCTGGAGGCGATAGAAAGCTGATTGTCCTCGTCTGCCCTGCTCACGTGCGGCAACGGGTGCGATACACGCACCTTGCGTTCGGACTCGAACAGGTCTGCCAGATCCGTATCCAGTGCCTTCGCGACGTTGTTCAGGGAGGTCAGCGCGAGCGAAGAGCGGCCCCGCTCCACCATGGATAGGAAACCCGTCGACAACCCAGACATCTCGCTCAACTCCCTGAGCGACAGGCCCTTCTCCTTGCGAAGCGTCCGGATCGCCTTGCCAACCGCGACGATCTCCTCCTCCAGCCGGTGGGAATCGTCTCAGGTCTCGGCTTTGCCTACTACACGCCACCTCCGCCGCAGAGTTCTTCTCTACTGAATTTTTCTACCCAGTTTTCTATCAGAGCGAACATCGAGCAGCAGCCAGGGGCAGAAAGGAGGGCGCAGATGGGGATGAGCCTGGGCGCGATCCGACCGTACTGACGAGCAGCTAGGCATGTAGCGCTAGCGTGCTCTAGCAGCTTGTAGAAGAGCTCGGCCTTACCGCGGAGTGGGGGTTTCGTGCCTATGTCATCAGGGCTCGTAGCGCTGCTCCTCATCTGCCATCGGCACCCGGAGCCTGCTACCTGAGACCCGCAGCTGCCTTCGACATACCAAACAGCACCTACCCGTCCTCACGAAACGGGTTCACGACCGTGAGGCTCTCGATCCGCTGTCCGTGCTGGAGATCTTCGGTCAGAAGTTGTTCCGCCCCTCCTCTGACCGCGGCCTCCACGATCAAGGCATCCCAGAAGGATAGAGACATGCTCCTGCCGCGCTCGATGGCGGCGAAGATCATCGCCTCGTCTACCCGCACAACAGGTAGCCGGGCGAAGTCCCTTACCCTCGCAGCGGCTCGCTCCGGGGAGAGGGGCATCGCGAGCTTGCGCGTCGCGTTGACGTAGAACTCTTGCAGCACCTGAGTACTCAGTACCGCCAGGTTATCCTCAACGGACCTTTCAAACACGTCGATGGCCCTAGCCTTCTTCAGCGGCTCGTCATCGTCGAAAATGTAGAGCAACACATTGGTATCGAAGAAGGAACGCTTCACCTTTTCGGATACCGACCGAGCCTCTCCTCATAGGCGTCTTCCCGCTTCCACTTGCGCCCGCCAGGACCCGAGCCTGTGCCCCCACGCCTGGCATCCTCGATAATCCTTCGGGCAGCCTCGACCCGCTCACGCCTCCTGCCGGCGTACTCCTCCAGGTACTCCCGCAGTACCGCGTTGACAGACGTGTCCTCCTCCAAAGCTCGAATCCTCGCCTGCTTTAACGTATCCGAGTTTACCGTGATGGTAAGGTTGGCCATGCCACCTCCTACTTGCACGGGATCAGTGTAGCACGGAATCCGGCTTCGACGGAATGGGCCGTTAGATATCGATTGGACCGTTTCGGGAGGGGCTTACTGAACTCTTGACCATAGGAGCGACATCTCGTCGGGTCTACGCAACCTTAGGCGCTGTCTTGTTGTTTCGATTTGCCGGCGAGCCTGGTGCAGGCTACCAGGGCCAGCGCGACCGCGACCGCCACCAGCAAGAACGCGTCGGAGAACGGGACGGTCTGCTGGGAGTAGAGCGGGTTGATCGCGTCGGCGGCTCCCTTCCGGGCGGCGAGAAAAGCTCCGAGCACCGCGGGACCGGACCCCGAGCCCATAAAGAAGAAGAGCTGGTAGATCCCAAGCCCCGTGCCCGCCGCCTGGCGCGGGACCGCTTCGGATGCGGCGTTGGCGGCTGGGGAGTTCACGCCGGCGTAGCCGATCCCGAGGGCCAGGAGCCCCACGGCGACGGCGAGGGCGGGCGCGCCGGCCGCGAACGAGGAGATGACGAGGGCGGAGGCGAGCATGAAGGACAGCCCGACGAAGAGCACCGCCCTCGGACCGAGGCGGTCTGAGAGCCTGCCGGCGAAAGGCGAGAGGGCGGCGACGGCGATGGCCCCAGGCGCGAGCGCGAGACCCGCGGCCGCCGGTGAGAGGCCGTTGACGTCTTCGAGTAGCAGCGGGGACAGAAAGAGGCTGCCTATGTTGGCGAACTGGGCCAGAAACCCGATCGAGGCGGCGATGAGAAACGAGCGGCTCGCGAAGAGGTGCGGGGAGACGAAGGGCTCGGGGGCCGTGCGGATCCGCCACGCGAAGCCGGCCGCGGCCGCCAGGGCCAGGGGGAAGCAGATCCAGACCGCCGGGGACGCGAAGCCCGACGTCTCGGCCTGGGTCACGCCGAAGAGCGCCAGCCCGGCGGCGGCGGCGAGCAAGATGCCTCCGGGAAGGTCGAGCCGGCGCAGCGTGGAGGTCTCCTGGGGCTCTTCGGAGATCCTGTCAGGGAGGACGAAAAAGCCGACCGAGACGACCAGGAGCGTCAGCGCCAGGGTCGCGTAGAACAGCCAGTGCCAGCTCGCCGCGCCCGTGATCAGACCTCCAAGCACCGGACCCGCGGCGGCGCCGACGCCGACGCTCGAGGAGAGCGCCCCAAGCGCCATCCCACGATGACCCGGCGCGAGCAGCTTCGCGACCGAGCCGAAGGCAAGCGCCGGGATGGCCCCAGCCCCCACGCCCTGCAAGGCCCTCCCGGCCACCAGCGCCCCCATGCTTGGCGCCACGGCGCAGACGGCAAGACCCACGGCGAGTATCCCCAACCCGAAGGCGAACGTGCGCCTGAGGCTGAAGAGGTCCGAGACCCTCCCGTAGAGCGGGATGCTCACCGCGAAGGGCAACGCGTAGCCGGTTATTACCCAGCCGGCCTGCCCCTCTGAGGCCCCAAAGTCTTCCCGGATCACGGGTATCGCCACGTTCACCATCGTGTTGGTGAACACCGAGACGAAGAGCGCGGAGATCATTACCGACAGCAGCAGCCACGGGCTTACCCCACCCCGCCTCTCCCCGCCCACCCCGTCCTGCTGCGAGATCTGCCCCGATCCTTCTCGATGCCGGCTTACGAAAGGATAGGTATACCAGAGCTGATCTACTCGAATTCCTCTAAGCTGATTCAGAGAAGTGCTGCCCTAGGGTATTCCTGCCAGGGACGAAGGTCGCGCTCGTTGGTTCAAGAGTAGATCGTGGTCCAAGTCCTCCGGCACCTTGATGTTCCAGCGCGTTTGCCTACGCTGAGCCTATTCGGGCATTGTGTTTTAATGCATTATAACAATGATACTTTTAGCGTGGTCTCCTAGCGACCTCGGCTATCAGGGTTTCTTAGCTAGTCGGGCTACGCGGTCCTGCAGGTAGCGCTGTTCGGGGATGCTGGTGGTCAGGCGTGCGGCCGTCTGGTAGCAGGAGCGGGCGGCCTCGCGATCGCCGGCCATCTCCAGGAGGTGTGCCCTGACCGCGTGGAGCCTGTGGTGCTCGGAGAGCCGATCGTCCGTGTTTAGGGGCTCGAGCAGCGCGAGTCCGGCCCGCGGGCCGTCGACCATGGCGACCGCGACGGCGTAATTGAGGGTGACGACGGGATTGGGCGCCAGGCGTTCGAGTAGCCGGTAAAGCGCGACGATCTGGGGCCAGTCGGTGTCCTCGGCGCGCGCCGCTTCGGCGTGCACGGCGGCGATGGCCGCCTGGACCTGGTAGGGGCCGAGCGGGGCGCTGGCCAGGGTGTGGGTGATCAGGGCGATGCCCTCGTCGATGGACTCCTGATCCCACAGGCTGCGGTCCTGTTCGGAGAGCGGGACCAGGCCGCCGTCTGGTCTGGTACGTGCCGGACGACGCGCGTCGGTGAGGAGCATGAGCGCGAGAAGCCCGGAGACCTCGCCGTCTTCGGGCAGCAGCGCGTGTAGTGTCAGGGTTAGCCGGATCGCCTCTCGGGTCAGGTCGCCGCGGTGCAGGTCGGGGCCCGAGCTGGCGGTGTAGCCCTCGTTGAAGATCAGGTACAGAACGTGCAGGACGGAGCGGAGCCGGTCCGCCCGCTCGTCCTCGGGCGGCATCTGGAACCGGGCGCCGGTTGCCTTTATGCGCTGTTTGGCGCGGCTGATGCGCTGGGCCATGGTCGTCTCGGGGACCAGGAACGCCCGGGCGATCTCTGCCGTGCTCAGACCGCCGACGGCGCGCAGGGTGACAGCAATCTGGGAGGGCGGGGTCAGGCTGGGATGGCAGCAGAGCAGCAGCAAGGTCAGGGTGTCGTCCTCTCTCGGCAGCAGATCGGCGTCGGCGGCCGGCGCGAGCAGGTCCTCCGGCGGGGTCTGCGAGGCTACCCTCTCCTCCCGGCGCTTGCTCGCCAGCTCGCTGCGGAGCTGGTCGATCATCCGGCGGGAGGCGACCGTGATCAGCCAGCCCGCTGGGCTGTCTGGCATGCCGCGTTCGGGCCACTGCGTCGCGGCGGCAAGCAACGCTTCCTGAACCGCGTCCTCGGCGGTCTCGAAGTTCCCGTAACGTCGCAGGAGCGCGGCGAGGACCTGGGGCGCCAGGCGGCGCAGCAGGTCCTCGATGTCGTCGGCGCCGGTGTTCACATCTCCTGGCCTGAGGAGCCCATGATCGGTCGCACCTCCACCGGCGCGAACCGGGCATCGGGGAATCGCGCCGCGATCTCGGTCGCGCGTTCGAGGTTCTCACAGTCGAGCACGAAATACCCGGCCAGCTGTTCCTTCGCCTCGACGAAAGGCCCGTCTGTGATCGCCGGTACTCCGTCGCGCACCCGGACTGTCCTTGTGTTGACCGGGTCGGCCAACGGTTGCCCGCCGATCAACTCTCCGGATTCGAAGATCTCCTGCATAAGCGCCTCGTCCTGCGCGATCGTCTCGTCACGCTCTTCTTGCGACATCTCCAGGAACTCCGGAGTCCGCGCGAATATCGGGTGGTCCCAGCTCTCTGGGTTGGCGTAGATCAGCACCAGGTACTTCATGTCGGCTCCTCTCGGTCGTGGTCCCCGGGGCGGGCACCTTTACAGCATAGGTCGAAACAAGAACCTCGGTCTCGAAGTCCCGCCGCAAGACGTCGTCAACCCTAGCTCCACTACGTTCGACGATCGTCGTCGCTCGGCAGGGGTATCATCGTGCGGTCAGGGTCGGAGGGATGCGAAGAAGTCGCGGATGTCGCCCACAAAGAGGTCGGGTTCCTCGTGTGCGGCATAGTGGCCGCCGCGGTCGTAGGTGTTGCAGGAGACGATGTTCGCGTGATCGCGTTCCGCGTACGCGCGGATGGCTGGCATGTCGTTCGCGAAGCTCGCGAGACCGAGCGGCACGGTAGTGGGTCCGGCCGGCGGCTCCTGCCGTTCGTGCTCGGCGTAGATCCGGAGCGCCGAGCCCGCCGTGCCGGTCAGCCAGTAGATCGACACGTGGGTGAGCAGCGTCTCCGGATCGAGACCGTTCATGACCTGGCTGTTCCAGCCGAGCAGCCCGGCGGGGGAGTCGGAGAGCGCGTGCGCGAGCGTCTGCGGCTGCTGACTCTGGACGTGATCGTAGGAGCCCATACTGCGCTGAAAGAAACGCAGGCCCTCGATCACCTCCCTA
This sequence comes from uncultured Rubrobacteraceae bacterium, assembly GCA_963800975.1. GTDB lineage: Bacteria > Actinomycetota > Rubrobacteria > Rubrobacterales > Rubrobacteraceae > JALYGY01. The sequence continues at coordinate 199,166 of CAWDDB010000020.1, forward strand.
TCGCGCGGCGAAAGCTCGGCCAGGTCGGGCGGATCGATGCCAGGCGGGTAGTACATCACCTCGCCTTCCGGCAGCGAGAACAACTGCGTGACATGCACACCCACCACCGCCTCCGGTGCGACCCGTCCGAGTTCCGGGGAAATGTAGGATCCCCAATCGTTGCCGATCGCGCCGTACCGATGGTAGCCGACCCGCCGCATCAGTGTCGCCCAGGCCCGCGCGATCCGGCGCGGGCCCCAGCCGGTATCGGGCGTCGGCCCGGACCAGCCGAACCCGGGCAGGGATGGGACCACGAGGTCGAAGGCGATTGCGGGGTCCAGGCCGTGGCGGCGCGGGTCGCTCAAGGGTCCGAGGACGTCGAGGAACTCGACGATCGAGCCAGGCCAGCCATGGCTGAGGATGAGCGGCAAGGCGTCGGGCTCGGGCGAGCGGACGTGCAGAAAGTGGATGTTCGCGCCGTCGATGGTGGTCGTGAACTGTGGGTACTCGTTGATCCGCGCTTCCCACGTACGCCAGTCGTAGCGGTCGCGCCAGTACTCGACCAGCTCTCTGAGCCTGGAACGGGAGACGCCGTACCCCTCATCTCCTCCGCGCGGCTCCGGCACCCAGCGGACCCGGGCCAGCCGATCCCGCAGGTCAGCGAGGTCGCTCTCGGCTACCTCGACCCGGAACGGCCGTATCTGCGTATCGCTCGGCATTAGCCTTCCTTTCGTAAGCGTTGCTCTCGTCTAGCCCGGCGCCTCGTAGGGTTGCCCCGATCAGACGCCTCACAACATAGGTCGGAGCAGAAGGCCCAGCCTCGACATCACGCCGCGAAAAAACTGCCGCCGCGAGAATAAACGCCCAAGATCACGCCCCGCCGCGAACTGGGTGCCAGGTTGCAGGCATCAAGGATCTGAAGGCTGATGCCGCGGGGTGGTAGAGCGGACGTACCCTCATCCTTACGTGTCGTGGCTCGAGGTAGGTCTCGAGGCCCTCCCGCCCCAGCTCCCTGCCCAGGCCGCTTGGCTTCCAACCGCCGAACGGGGCCTGCAAGGTGCGAGGCCGCGTCAAGTGTGGGTGGGCTACCTCGCAAAAATGTAGGCGCGCCGCGTCTGCACCTCGACGTCCTCGTCGTAGGGCGGTCTCTCGACGACTTCCTCCACCTCGAAGCCCGCCCCTCTCATCAGGTCCCCTACGTCCTCCGTGCGGAAGAAGTGGAAGTCCAGGGACACCTCCTGGCCCCACATCTCGTCCAGGTGCCGGGTCTCCTCGCCGACGTGGAAGGAGAGCAGTAGCCGACCGCCGGGCTTGAGGACGCGCCGCATCTCACCGAAGGCGAGCGGCAGCTCCTCGCGCGGGATGTGCACGATGGAGTAGAACGCGACGACACCGCCCCAGGAGTCGTCCCCGGCGTCGAGCGAGAGCATGTCCCCCTGACGGAACTCGATCCCGGGGTTGCGACTCCTGGCCTCCTCGACCATGCCGGGCGAGATGTCCAGGCCGAAGACCTCCGCCCCGAGGCCGCGTAGGTGGCGCGCGACGTGGCCCGGTCCGCACCCCAGATCGCAGACAGGCCCCAGGCCGCGGGTCCGCTCGGCGAATCGGGCGAGCAGCTCGCGGTCGAGCGGTTTGCGGTCCAGCTCGTCGAACAGGTGCCTGGCGTACTCCCCGGCGAGCCGGTCGTAGCTAGATCTCAGGCTGTCGGCCTCGTCCTTCATCCACTCCTGCCGTCCGCGGTCAACCGGCTTCAATTAGGGGCTTGAAGGCTCTCACCGACTCCCGAAGCGAGCCTTTAGGCGAGCGCCTCCCTACTCCCGATCGTTTTGGACGACGCCGGCGAGGGCGTAGAGCGACGCGTACATCATGATCCAGTGCAGCGACATCGCCGCGAAGGGGACGGCCGTCAGGGAGATGCCCTTCAGCCGTTCTCGGCCGGCCGCCTTGCCGATCTGGTACGCGGCCCAGCATACCTCCTCCGGGTACATGCCTAGCGGCTCGTCGCCGAACTCGGGGGAGACGGACATGTCCAGCACGTCGGGGTCGATCACGATCCAGGCGCCGGCGGCGCCTTCGAGGACCGGGGCGACGACCTGCCGCGCCCACTGCTCGAAGCCGCCTCGCCTTGCAGCCACGACGTGCTCGTAGGTAAAGATGTGGTCCCGGACGACGCCCTTCTCGACAAAGCGGTCGAACGTACCCGCGTCGTTGCGGGGCCCGCGCAGCCCGAAGTGCAGGTAGCGGGCGGGGTCAACGCGCGGGAGGTCGTGTATACGCCTGGCCCACGTCGCGCCCCAGGTCGGCTGCCTGGGGTCGTCGTCCACCATCTCCCCGCCGCGGTTGTCCCCATGTGCGTCGAAGTTGAACACCGCGACCGGGCCGTCGGCCGCCGCGGAGATGCCCCGCAAGACGCCGTAGGTCGATGGCCCCGAGTTGCCGCCGCAGGTCAGCGCGATCCCCCCGGACCGAACGATCTGCTCGGCCGCGGAGGCCGTGTTCTCGAAGGTCGCCTTCAGGTCCTGATCTATCTGTACGTCGCCGCAGTCCACGAGCCGCAGCGCGGCGAAGACGTCGACGTCACGCTCTGGCAGATACCCCCCGTACTTGACGGAGTTCGTCCGGAACGTCTGCGGGGTCAGGTTGGTCCCGAAGTAGCTCGCGCCGGCGGCCCCGATCCGGGAATCCGGCACCGGCGCCTGCCACGGGATGCCCAGGAACGCGACGTCGGCGCCGGCAAGGTCCGACGTAGAAGCCTGCGGCGCGCCGAAGAGGGTCGGAACGCTGCCGTAGTGTCTGGGCAACAAGAGCTCGCTGACCCTACGATGACTATCAGGTGGCCACATGGTGCACCTCGCGCCCTCCTTCTCCTCCGCCCGACAGGACCCCGAATTGCCACGGGCCGTCCCCCTATACTAGTATGCGAGCAGCGGGTGTCTTGTGGTAAGGGGGCCACGAATCGTAGCGAACCGCGAAGGGTTGCGATGCAAGCCGGGATCCCCTCGACGCGTAGATGGGAGACGTGGCAGACATGGTGGACGCTAAGAGCCGATTCGTGGATAGCCCAGGAGCTACGCTGAGCCGTCGGGAGTTCGTGAGGTTGGGCGGCGCGAGCCTCGCCGGCACCGTACTGCTCGGCGTCACGGGCTGCGGTGGAGGAGAGACGATCGGGGGCAACGAGGGAGGCGCCACCGGTATCTTCGAGCTCGGCCAGGGGGTCGATGCGGTCTCGCTCGACCCGATCAACCAGTCGGATGACACCTCTTCCGACGTGTCCAGCCACATCTTCAGCACCCTGCTGCAGTATCCGCTAGAGGGCAGCGCCCTCGTGCCGGCCCTGGCCATCGAGGTACCCGAGCCAGAAGACGGCGGTAGATCCTACACCTTCAAGCTCAGGGAGGGCGTCGAGTTCCACGACGGCGCCCCCTTCAACGCCGAGGCCGTCAAGTTCAACTTCGACCGCTGGCGCGAGTCCAAGAACCCGTACCACAAGGGTGGCGGCGCGGCGAGCTCGGACTTCTCTCTGTACGCGCTGTTGTTCGGGGGCTTCGACGAGGATTCCGTTGTCCAGGAGGTGGACGTCCTGGGCGAGCACACGGTGCGCGTCGGCCTGCGCGAGCCGCTCGGGCCATTCCTGAACAACCTGGCCCAGGTCGCGTTCTCGATAGTCTCCCCGAAGGCCATCGAGGAGGACGTGGAGAACTTCTGGAAGCAACCGGTGGGAACGGGACCCTTCAGGTTCGTCTCCTGGAATCGGGGGTCGAGGATCACCCTGGAGAAAAACCCGGACTGGTGGGGCAAAGACACGCCCGAGAGCCAGGGAGGAGGCGGGCCGTTTCTGGACCAGGTCGTCTTCCAGTCCATACCGGACAACACCTCCCGCGCCGCGGCGCTCACGGGAGGAGAGCTCTCTGGCGCCACGGGGTTGGTCCCGGACGACCTGCCGAGCATCGAGGAGAACCCCGACCTGACCGTCGTCTACCGGCCACCGCTCACGTTGGGCTACATCAGCATGAACAACCAGAAGGAGCCCTTCGACGACGCACGGGTCAGAAGGGCGGTAGCCCTCGCCGTCAATGTGCCCGAGATCGTCGAGGCTTTCTTCGGCACCACGGGCGAGGTGGCGGCCAGCCCGATACCTCTGGGGTTGTCTTTCTTCAACGATAGCATCGAGCCCTACGGGTACGATCCCGCAGAGTCCAGGAGGCTGCTCGAGGAGGCCGGTCTCGGGGACGGCTTCGAGACCAACTTCTGGTACATCTCGATCCCGAGGCCTTACGTGCCGGACGGGAAGGGCATAGCCCAGGCCGCGCAGAGCGACCTGCGGGAGGTCGGCATCGACGCCAGGCTGGACACCTACGAGTTCGCCACCTACCTCGAGAAGGTGGGCATGGGCGAGCACGACATGGCCCTGTACGGGGGCACCGACGCCGGCACGGATCCGGACTTCCGCCTGTACTACTGGTACAGCAGCGCGGCGGCGACCGAGACCAACGCGACCAACATCTCCTACTACGAGAACGGTGAGGTGGACCGCCTGATCGAGCAGGCCCGCACCACCGTGGACGAAGCCGAGCGCCGCAACATCTACTACCGCGTGCAGGAGATAGTACACGAGGACGTTCCCGTGGTGCCGCTGGCCTACGTCAGGGACCCGGTCGGCCTCCAGCAACGGGTGGAGGGATACCAGACTACCCTGGGCGGCGACAGGTTCAACACCGTGAAGCTCTCCGGCGGTGCGTAGAACCCGCCGGCAACTGTCCTGCCGCGGTGGGTACTATCCGCCGCTCCGGAAGATCGAGCTGAATCCGAAGATAGCATCACCGGCGATGATCCCGGCGGCCGCAATGGTCATGGGGGTCTCTGCTCTCTGCCCGTAGGTCCGCTGGACGATCAGCCGGATCAGGATGCCAGAGAGCACCGCCCAGCCGGCGATCGGGAGCGTGATCAGGAGCCCTGTGGCGAACAGGACGCCCATCTGCCTGGAGGGTCCTCCGAGCCACTGTATCAGGGCGCCGGGAACGGCCCAGAGGAAGAGCAACCCTATCACCTCCCACCCACCTGACGTGCCCGCCCTGATCGTGTCGACGAATACCTGATCCACCGGCGGGATGCGGCCCTGAGAGAAGTATGTTTGCCAGGCAAGCGCCACGACGACCAGCCCGACGCCGAAGCCTACGAGGTCGGCGAAGTACTGCTGACGCCGGCCTTCCAGCTCGAAAGCGGTGGAGTTGGCCCCGCGGCGCAGCAACCATCCTGCCTTGAAGTCGTAGCCCATGTCCGCGAAGGCGGGTCCGGTGGCGGCGTTGAACCCTGTGAGCAGGGCCAGGGGCACCGCGGGGAACCCGATCAGGAGCCCGACGACGAGGAACGCGAGGGCCGCCCCGAAGGCCGGGAACCACCCCGCTTGCATGGCGGAGAGACCGACTATCAGCTCGTGGACGAGGGCCGCGACCGCGGCGTAGGAGATCCAGAGCACCGTCTGCAGGGGCGACATCTCGGAGATGATGCCGCTTACCAGGGCCAGGGCTATCGCCGCAAGCACGTAGAGGGAGAAGCCGACCGTGAGGCCCCTGGTGAGGCCACGTTCGTCTGTGGTGATGCCGGGTCCGGCTTCGACCTCCGCGGGCTCGCCGGCGTCTTCGCTTTCGCCCCGGTCAGCCCTGCCGCGCCGGACTATGGCCACGACCTGGATCAGGGCCACCAGCCCAGCCCCGATCATCACCCCGCTGGGGACGTAGTAGTCGCCAAGGAGAACGCCGAAAAGCGGCTCGGAGTAGCCATTGGCGAGCAGACCAACGCCGAACATGGTCAGGGCCCAGATGTTGCCAATAAAGGCCACGCCGAAGGCAGACATCGGGACGGTCAGGAACGAGCCGAGCAGCCCGACGGCGACGCCGCCGACGAGCAACTGGGCCCTCCTCCCCCCTCTGTCCCCGGCGATGATGGTCTCCCCCGCCGCCACGCCAGGGGGCCAGGTGCCGGAAGCGGGGAAGATCCGCGAGTCGAAGATCTTGTAGAGGATCCAGGAGTCGATCAGCAGCGCCGCGGTGGCCCCGAAGAGCATCGGCCAGACCAGGTCCGGACGGCCCAGCACGAAGGGGATGCCGATGGGCAGTAGGAGCGCATTGGCCGCGCCGAAGGTCGCGCCGGAGATGGCGGTCTGCTCCAGGTTCTGCCGGTGTACCGAGCGGAAGTTCCGGAAGATGGCGAGCGGTATCCTGGCCACGGCCATCGCAACCAGGGCGCCCACTATGGACGTGTTCGCCGTGATGCCAAGGGTGGTTATGAGCTGCAGACCGACGATCGCGCCGAGCAGGGAGAGGACTATCATGAGCACCAGGGTCGCCGGCTCGGTAACGCGCGGGTGACTACCCGGTACGGCGTCTTCCGACCCTGTCAAACGTCGGTCGTCGGTGGTCATACCCCGCCTCCTATTCCCGAACCCCGAGCGGACGGCGCGCCTCACCCAGGGCGTCGACCTCGCAGCCGTACGCGCTTGCCCCATCCTCGGTGATGAGTCCCGCGTCCAGATCCGCCTGCACCGCCTCGAGCGGACGCTCGGCGGGGTCGTCGTACCCGCTGCCACCCGCCAGCTCGATGGTGAGGAGCTGCGAGGTCCTGCGCAACTCGACCAGGCCGCCGAGCTCCTCGTTCTCGATCGCCTCGCCGTTCTCCTCGAGCCGCACGCTGGTGCGTCGACCCGGCAGGCCTCCGTAGAGACCGGGAATGTCTACGAGCATGCCCTGCGGGTGAATCCCCATCAGCACGGGCCTGCCGTCGTCGTGCAGCTTGCGGACCTGTACGCTCTGACCCAACCCTCCCCTGCAGCGTCCAGGGCCACCGCTGTCGGCCACAAACGCCTTGCCCTCGATCAGGAGCGGTACCCTGGACTCGAACATCTCCACGGAGGTGTTGGCCGCGCTCGTGGGGAAGAGCAGACCGCTCTTGCCGTCCCCGTGGGCGCTCGCCCCCTGCCCGCCTCCCTGGAAGAGATGGTCGTTGAAGGTCCGGCCGCCCGCATCCTGGCCGTAGGCGGCCGCCCCCATCGGCAGGCCTGTGAACGCCTGGACGTCCTCAGGGAGCGCCGGCGCGAGCGCGCCGAAAACAGCCGGAGCGCAGGCCCACCCGGTCACCGTCCGCTGGTTCACGGCCGCAGGATAGTCGCAGTTGAGGATGCTGCCCTCAGGGGCGACGACGCGTATGGGCCTGAAGCACCCCGCGTTGGATGGCACCTCGGGCGTGAGGATGCACTTCAGCGCGTACACCGTGTGCGCCTCGGTGTAGCTCAGGGTGCAGTTGATGCCGCCCCGCTCCAGCTGGTCCGGCGCGCCGGACCAGTCGACGGTGATCTCGTCGCCCTCCACCTTCACGCGCACCGGAAGCCGCATCGGCTCTCCCGCACCGTCGAACCCGGCCGAGCCTTCGTACTCCCCATCCGGCACGGCGGCGATAGCCTCGCGCATCGCCAGCTCGGATCTGTCCTGCACCACCCGCGCGAGCCCAGAGAGGTCCTCCAGCTCGTACTCGTCCATAAAGGAGATCAGGCGCTCCGAGGCAACCCGATTGGCGCTGACCTGGGCGTGGATGTCTCCGAGAACCATCTCCCCCGTACGCACGTTGCGGCGGACCAGGCGCAGCAGATCGTCGTTCGCCTCTCCGCGCCGGTAGAGCTTCATGGGCGGGATCTGCAACCCCTCCTCGTAGACCTCGCGGACGGACATCGTGTCGCGGGTTCCTCCGATATCCGAGCAGTGCGCTATGGAGCCGACCAGGCCCACGAGCTCGCCGCGCCGGAAGACCGGCGTGACCACCGCGACGTCGAAGAGGTGGCCGGCGCAGATCCAGGGGTCGTTGGTTACGAGAACATCCCCCTCTTCCAGGCTCTCCGTTCCGAAGTGGTCTACCAGCGCCCGCACCGCGCGGGGCAGGGTGAGGTTGAAGACCGGCATGGAGCGCGGGGAGTGCGCCAGCGTCTGGCCATTAGCGTCCAGCAACTCGCAGCCGAAGTCCTGGGCCTCCCCGATGATCATGCTGAAGGCCGTACGCCAGATCGTGACCCAGCACTCCTCGCTGATGCCGATCAGGCGGCTCCAGAGGATCTCCAGCGTGACCGGATCGAACCGCCGATCTTCCATCTACGCACCTCCCACGCTGACTCGCAAGTTGCCCAGGCCGTCCACCCGCAGAACGTCCCCCGGATTGAGCACCAGGGTGCTCTCCCTCTCCTCGACGATAGCAGGACCCTCGATATGTGCACCCTCAGACAACCCGTACCTGTCGTAAACGGGGGTCGGCGCGTAACCCCCGGTCTCAGGGAAGTAGGCCTGCCGCTCGGCCTTCGGAGAGCCCGATTTTTCCTCGTCGCCGCTTGCACCCCCCTGCGCGAGGGATCGGGCCAGGCCAGCCAGGCGCAGCTCGGGCCGCGGCCCCGTGCCCCTCAGCCGCCAGTTGAGTACCATCGGCTCGTAGTCCGGCAGCACGGCGTGGAACAGGCGCTCGTACTCCTCGGTAAAGGCCGACTCCATCAGCGGCGCGGACTCCTGCGTCAGCGGCCCGTCAGGAACGGGCACCTCGATATCGTGGAACTGGCCGGAGAGCCGCATCTCGGCCCGGCGCTCGAGACTCACCTCGCCCGGTTTTACCCCCGACTCGACCAGCGCCGCGTGCGCCCACTCTCCCATCTCCCGGAAGATGCCGGCTGCCTCCTCCCACGAGAGATCCCGCAGCTCACCGGGATGAGAGCGGGAGAACTCGAAGCTCGCCGGCGTGACCAGAAAGCCCAGGGCGGAGGCGACCCCGGAGACGAGCGGCACGACGACCTCGGGCGCCCCGAGGGCCCTGGCCACGCGCACCGCGTGCGCCGGGCCCGCGCCGCCGAAGGCGATCAGGGGGAAACGCCTGGGGTCCCTGCCCTTCTCTATGACGTGCACCCTGGCGGCGGAGGCCATGTTCTCGCAGACCACGCTGTAGACGCCCCAGGCGGCCTCGGTGGCTCCTATTCCGAGGCTCGCGCCAAGCCGCTCCAGCGTCCGCCAGGCCGCGGGGAGATCGAGCGCCATCGTTCCGCCCAGGAAGTATTCCGGGTCGAAGTAGCCGAGGGCGAGGCAAGCGTCGGTAACCGTTGGCTCGTCCCCTCCGAGCCCGTAACACGCCGGGCCGGGATCCGCGCCGGCGCTGCGTGGTCCGACCTGCAACAGCCCGAGCGCGTCCCCCCTGGCTATGGAGCCGCCGCCGGCCCCGATCTCCATCAGGTCGACGACGGGCGTGCTCACCGTGATCCCCGATCCCTTCTTGAACCGGTGTATCCTCGCCGCCTCCATCTCCGCCGCGAGATCCGGCTCCCCGTTCTGAACCAGGCACACCTTCGCGGTGGTACCGCCCATGTCGAAGGAGATCACGCTCCCCGTTCCGAGCGCCCTGCCCAGGAAAGCGGCCACGGCGGCGCCTCCGGCCGGCCCCGACTCGAGCAGCCGTATCGGGAAGCGCCGCATGGTCTCGGGGGCGGCCAGGCCGCCGCTGGACTGCATGAGGAGAAACGTCCCCCCGAAACCCCCTTCCCTGAGCCCGGCTTCAAAGCGTCCCAGGTAGCGGTCCGCCACCGGCTGCACGTAGGCGTTGCAGACGGTCGTCGAGGTCCGCTCGAACTCCCTGATCTCCGGCACCACCTCGGACGAGAGGGAGACCGAGAGGCCTGGAAAGTCTGTCCTGATCTTCTCGCCAACCCTCCGCTCATGCTCGGGGTTGCGATAGGAGTGCAACAGACACACCGCGACCGCCTCCACCCCTTCGGCGACGAGGTGCTCGACCCTCTCGCGCACCTCTTCCACGTCCGGAGCACGCAGAGGCTCCCCGTCGCGCGTGATACGCTCGTCGATCTCCACCCTCCACCGGCGTGGCACGAGCGGCTCCGGGTAGCGCAGGAACAGATCGTAGATGTCGTAGCGCTGCTCCCTTCCCATCTCCAGAAGGTCAGCGAAGCCCCTGGTGGTCAGCAGCGCAGTCCTCGCCCCGTCGCGCTCGATGATGGCGTTGGTCACCAGCGTGGTACCGTGCACCAGGGTGTGGCAATCCGCGAGCGCAACGCCCGATTCTCCCAGGAGGGCCTCGAGACCATCAAGCGCACCCGCGGCGGGATCTCCCGGGGTGGTGAGCCTCTTGTGAAGTCTTAGCTCGCCTGTCTCCTCGTCCAGAAGCACGAGGTCGGTGAAGGTGCCCCCGATGTCCACGCCTACCCGGTATCCCGTACGGGCGCTCACCTTCTCACCCGAGTACCTCGGCGTAGAACCAGATGTCGACACCAGGGAGCTTCATGATCGCCCCCTAAATTACAGCAAACGCGAACCCCACGCCTGACTCGGATTTGATCAGACGACGATCATCTCAAGGGGCAGCCTGGAGAGCACCTCGCGCACGGCGGAGAAGGCGCGCCTCTAGTAGTCGGAGGTCCGGCTGATGACGATCGTGCGCATCATCGCCGCGTGGTAGCGGCGCAAGGGGTAGAGACGTGGCATGCCACGTCTCTACCCCTTGCGCTCTAGAGATCCCGTAGGTCTCCGACCAGGACCTTGTCTCCGCTCGATCCTGGATCTCCGTCGTCGGGTTCTCGGGTTATCTCGATCTCAGGGTAGGCGACGGAGCTGGTGGGGGCCGACATGCTCACCGTCGCGTCTCCTTCCGCATCCACGCCGAAGGTGCCGCAGCTGATCCTGCCCTCGCCCTCTTTCGCGTACCACATCTCGTAGTACTCGCCCTCCTGGAGCTCGGGCAGGCCGCTCACCTCCAGCTCGATGCGCAGGTTCTCCCCGGCCTGCTCGCCGCTCAGCTCCCCACCCGCCGTGGGGGCCGCGTCCGTGGCGCTCAGCGCCAGGCCCTCTGAGGGGTCTCCGGCCACCATCCGGAAGATCCCGACGCCCAAAACCCCGGCGACCAGAAGCGCGGCGACGCCGGCGAGGACCCGAAGCCTCCGACCGCGCGAGGTCGCGGCCTCGTCAGGGGTCTCGGCGGGGGTCTCGTCCCCGGCCTCGCCGCTCGCGTGGGCCATGACCCACCCCTTGAGGTCGGGTGGCGGCGTCTCGGTGGCGGCGGCCTGGCGGAGCAGCTCGTGGGCCTGCCGGACGTGCTCCAGCTCTTCCCGGCAGCGAGGGCATCGCTGCAGGTGGGCTTCCAGCTCCCGCTCCTCTTCCGCGGAGAGCTCCCCGAGCACGTAGGGACCGATGAGGGCCCCGAAGCGATCCTCACTCATGGTTCGTCTCCCTCGTCTCGGCGGTGGTCATCGCGCTCCGGAACCGCTTGAGGGCCGCGGTAGTGCGGCTCTTGACGGTCCCCAGAGGGACGCCGGTGTGCAGCGAGATCTCGCGCTGGGAGAGCCCGTCGAAGTAGGCGAGGACCAATACCTCCCGCTGCACTTCCGGAACGCGCGAGAGCGCCCTGGCCACGTCCCAGCCGTCCACGTCACCCTCTGGCTCGTGGCCGCCGGACAGCGCGCGCAGCGGTACCTCGCCGGCGGAAACCGGCCTCGCCCGCCGTCTCCGGTCGAGGTCCGTAGCCCGGTTGCGGGCGACGCGGTATAGCCAGGTCGCGAAGCTCGCCCGCGCCGGGTCGAAACCCGACGCGTTACGCCACACCGACGTGAACACGTCCTGGACCAGCTCCTCAGCCAGCTGCACGTCGCCAAGCAACCTCACACCCGTAGCGTACACCGGACGCGAGTAGCGGTCGTAGAGCTCCGAGAGGGCGCGCTCGTCCCCCCCCGCCACCCGGCGCACCAGCTCCTCATCGCTCGCGTTCTTCGCCACCGGCCCCGGTGCCTCCTTTTCGCCCGCGAACCCACCTCCCCAGTTCTCCACCAGCTCGTCGTTCTCCGTTCCGAAGCCGCGTTCGCCTCTTGCCATGAACAACGTTCGAGCAAGTTTATACGCGCGAGCTGGCCCTCACGGATGGACTCTTGGAGAGGTTTCAGGCAACAGGTTCCAAGGGGTTATGGCGCGGGTTCCCGTTCGCCTTCGTCACCTGATACCTGAGACCTGAAGCTTGGCCTTCGAGAAGAAGTTGTCCTGATACCCGTCCAATCGGACACACGTCCGCGTATATACGGCCGCAGTGTCTCACAACGGATGGGACGGACAGGTTCGTTTCCAGGAAAGGAGTAGGGTTGAGGAGAGTAACGTTGTTAATTGCGGCTATAGGGGTAGTTATGCTCCTGGCCAGCGGGGTGGCCCTGGCGGCGACGTTCGAAGGTACCAACGGACCGGACAACATAGTCGGCACCAACGGCCCTGACGACATCCGGGGCCGCGGGGGTGATGACATCCTCTCCGGCGCGGGCGGCATAGACCGCGTCCGTGGCGACGCGGGCAACGACACGGTGTCCGGAGGCGCCGGCGGCACGCCCGATCGTCGCGAGAGAGTCGAGGGTGACGCGGGCAACGACACGGTGTCAGGCGACGACGGAGCCGACGAGGTCAGGGGCGATGGCGGAAACGACGACATGCGCGGCGGGAACGGCGCCGACCTGATACGCGCGGACGACGGCGGCATCGACGTGGTGGACGCCGGTGCCGGCAACGACGTGATCGAGGCCGACGAAGATCCGGGTCAGGACAACATCGTCTGCGGCGAGGGCACCGACTCGGTCCGCTTCGACGCTGGAGTCGACACGGTGGCGGACGATTGCGAGCGCAGAGACCCTCGTTAGGAGGTAGCGTCTCTCGCAGAGCATCAGCCGCTAACTTGCCGGGGCCCTGATATCGGCCCCGGCTTTTCTTCTGTAAAGTACCTTCCCATCGAGTAGAGAACTTCTCGGAATGGATGGACCATCCCGAGAGATGCGCCGTGGGTTATCTGCCATCAGCTTTCAACTCGTTGTACGGGCTAAGTGCCTAAAGCTGAAAGCCGCGCGCGTTCCATTTGCGAGAGGGGAACCTAGACAACGGTCAAAGCTAGAGGCTGTCTGGAGAGCACCTCCCGGCCCGTCTCCGTCACGAGGCAGGTGCGCCCGAGGCTCATCGCCACCCCCCGATCCGAGTCCACGACTATGCAGTGCAGGAAGAAGACGTTGCCCGGTTCCGCCAGCACCGGGTTGCCGGAGAAGAGCATCGGCCAGTCCATCCAGTTTGGCTGGAAGGTGGTGCCCATGGAGTACCCGACGGCGGCGAGTCGGTGCTCTTCGAACCCGGCAGGGTCTAGCACGCGGCGGTGGGCGTCATCGACCTCCCCGATCGGGCGCCCCGGCGCGAGCGCCTCCGTCATCGCTTGCATGGCCTCGCGCACGGCGGAGAAGGCGCGCTTCTGGTAGTCGGAGGCCCGGCCGATGACGATCGTGCGCATCATCGCCGCGTGGTAGCGGCGGAAGGACGCCCGCCCACTCCAGGGAGAGCTGGTCGACCGGGTCCATGTGCCGCATCCCGGAGGCGTAACGGACCAGCAGGGCGCGGGGACCGGAGCCGATGATCACCTCGTTGCCAGGAGGGTCGCCCCCGCCCTCGTAGATGGCGCCCTGCAAAGCGGCCAGGACGTCCCCCTCGAACACCCCGGGCCCCGCCGTCTCGACGGCACGCTCGAAGGCGACGTCGGCGAGCCTCGCCGCCTCGCGGATGTACCCGATCTCCGCCGGCGACTTGACCGCCCGCTTGCGGGTGACGAGGTCCGAGGCCTCGACGAGCTCGCAGAAACCTTCCATGGCCCGCTCGACCAGCCCGTAGTTGAACCCCGTGAGCCCATAAGCGTCGGTCTCGATCCCGAGCCGCCCGCCCCCGCACCCGTGCTCCTCGAGGATCTCCCTGAGATCCCGCGCCGGGTTGACCCCCTCGCGGTTCAGCCACACCCGGACGTCCTCGATCACGGAGGTGAACTCGGCCTGCCGCAGGTCGGGCAGTCGCGTCAACAACGTCATCGTCTCTCCGTCGGCGCCCATGTACAGGCACTGGAAGAAGACGTAGCCAAACGTGTCGTAGCCCGTGAGGTAATACATCGACTCCTGGCGGAACATGAGCAGCCCGTCGAGGTCGCGGCGCACCAACTCATCGGCCACAGCCATGCGGCGGGCCGACAACTCCTCGCTGAAAAGTGGATGGTCAAAGTTCTCTCCTCGGTACCTATTCGGAAAGGCTCTTTACGCAAAGGTCGCTAGGTTCTGAGCCTTCTAGGCTCTCCCGTCTGGCTCGAAGGAGGAGCGCGAACCATTCGCCCAACACCTTCAAAGCTCATCATTCATCGTTCCGAGTTCCGAAATCTCAAGCCGGCTTCAGCCGGATCCTCCGTTTCGTCGCGGCCTCTACCTTCTCGCGGCTGTAGAGCAGCGGGAATGCCTCGTCCCCGGCCCAGCTCGCGAACAGGTCGTCGTAGTGGGGGCTCTCGGGGTCGCCGGACTGACCGGGCGAGTTCATCGCGACGGAGTTGTCCCACTCCCCGACATCGAGCACCATGCGCCACGAGGAGCCGCTCACGACCTGGAAGTACTCGTCGTCCTCCGCCCCGGTGGTCTCGTCGCTGCCGTAGGCGACGTTGCCGACGGTGTAGGTGCTGCCGCCGCGCGGCCTGGGGCCCACGTCGAGCTGATCGGCGAGCTCTTCGTCCACCACCCCGGAGACGATGTGCTCGAAGCTTGCCTCGTGCAGGTCTCCCCACTTCCAGCCTTGCATGTCTTCCCCCAGAAGCTCCCTGAGCCGGGCGAGCGCGTCCGAGAGGCTCGATAGGAGAACGCGGTCGCGCGCCGATGTGGGGTCGTCGCCGAGCCTCTCGTCCGGGTTCTGCAGCAGGTCGAGGACCACGCGGGCGTCCCCCTGGCCCACGAGCTCCGCGGCCTCGGGCGAGAGGACCTCGGCGACCAGCGCGCCGCCCAGGTAGGAGCTGAACCAGACCTCGAAGATCGCCGCCGCCGAGGAGTTGGCCCGCACCACGGCGTCCCAGCCCCCTAGCATCTCCAGCGCCCCCCTTACCTCCGGGTCGTCCGTCTGCAGCCCGTCCAGAAGGGCCACCACGTCGCGGGCGGGCACGGAGAGGTGGTCGGTCTGCAGCTCGAGGTTGTCCCGCACGCTCATCCTGGAATTCTGGCTCAGGACCTCGCTTATGCGCTCTATGCGGAACGGCTCGGACCACTCGAAGCCGAGCTTGCGCTCCTCGTGCGGGTAGTCGTCAGGCAGGTTCATCTCGTTGGCTGTGGCGACCCATCCGCGCGAGGGGTTGAACTCGACGGGCAGGAGGTCCTGGGTGAGGAAGTCCTCCCACTCGTAGCGCCCGTCGCCGGGAACGGGGAGCAACCCGTCCCAGTTCGGGCGGATTGGCGTGAGCCCGCCGGGTTTCCACCCGATGTTGCCGTCCACGTCGGCGTAGACCTGGTTCTCGGAGGGCGCCCCCCAGCGGTTCATCGCCGCGAGGAAGTCGTCCCAGCCCTGCGCCCGCATGTACTCGACGCTCCCGAAGTACGGGGCCATCCCCGGCTCGAGCCACGCGGCCCGCAGCGCGATGGCGAGGTTCTTCTCCTCGTCCGTGTAGATGACGGGTCCGTGCCTGGTGAACCTGAGCTCTACCTCCTCCGGCTCCCCGCCGGCCACGTCTATCTCCTGAGTCTCGACCTGCATGGTCTCCCAGCCGCCGTCGTAGCGGTACTGGTCCGGGTCATCGGGGTTGGTCTCGTAGACGTAGAGATCTTCCTGATCTATGGCGAAGATCGTCAGGCCGAAGGCCACGCGGTCGTTGTGGCCGATGGAGATGCCAGGCAGGAACGGCTCGCCAGCCCCGATCACGTCCAGGTCGGGGGCCGAGAGGTGCGCCGCGTAGCGCAGGGACGGGACGGCGTGGGAGCGGTGAGGGTCGTTGGCGAGGATGGGCCGCCCCGTGGTGGTGCGCTCGGGAGAGATGGCCCAGTTGTTAGACCCGAGGCGGCCGGCGTCCCTGGAAGATCTCGCGGCGCCCTCCTGGCTGGCACGCGCCGCCTCCTCCGTGAACTCGACCTCGCTCAGCTCGAGGGTGCCCAGATCGTAGACCTCCAGCGCCTCCTCGGGAATGGTCTCGAGGTCCAGGCCCTCCGGAACCTTTATCTCCCACCGCGGTTCGAGACGCTGGCGCATCGCCTCGGCCACTTCCCCGGCCCCGCGCAGCGTGAGGGCCCGGGCCACCTCGCTCTCGGCGTTGCGCGTGAGGCCGTGGCTGCGTATGCGAACCACGTCCTCCGGCGACCACTTCTCGGGACGGTAGCCAAGCCTCTCGAACTCGACCGGCAGCAGCCCCCCATCCTCCTCCGTCAGCCCGATGTACTCGTTGACGCCGCGCACGAAGGCCTCGGAGATCAGCTTCGCGTCCGAGCCGTACGCCAGCCACTCCTCATACATCTCGCCCCGATACAGGAACAGCCTCGCGGCCCGATCCTGCCGCACGTAAGAGGGACCGAACGTCGCGGACATCCTGCCCAGGCCGCGCCTCCTCCAGAGGTCGATCTGCCACAGACGATCCCGGGCCGCGTTGAACCCCTGCAGGAAGAAGACGTCCTCCGTAGAAGAAGCATACATGTGGGGGATCCCCCACTCGTCCACCAGTATCTCGGCCGGCTCGCTCAACCCCCGCACCGAGTAGGTGGCGTCCCCGTCTGAATCCGTCTGGGCATCCACTCTTTGGCCTCCAGCGTAGCCGGCAAAGGAGGCCGCCACAAACGCCCCGCTCGCTTTCAAGAAATCCCGTCTACTAACGTCGCTGTCCTGACCCAACTCCCCCACCCCGTGTTTCGGACACAAACCCGTACTCTCACCGAAGCATTCTCATCGTACACGAGATGAGAATTTGGAATTAGGAATGTGGAATTTGGAATGGAGGGTTCGGGGGCCTGTCGTTTCGACGCCACGTCAGGTAGTCGAGCCTACCAATTCATAATTCCTCATTCACCATTCCCAATTCTTGCATTGCGGGCTTGGATTATTGCCTGGGAGCGGTCGGTGACTTGCAGCTTGGTGAAGATGCTGGAGACGTAGTTTCGTACGGTCTTCGGGCTGAGGTAGAGGCGGGAGGCTATGGCGTTGTTGGTGTATCCCTCGGCCATGAGGGCGAGGATCTCGTGTTCCCGCTCGGTCAGGTTCGGGAAGGCCTGGACCGAGGATGCTCGGGCGTTGCCCTGCGGCTCGGCGAAGTATCCGGTCAGGCGGCGTGTGATCTCGGGCCCGAAGATGGCCTCGCCGCTGGCGACGGCCTGGATGGCGCGCAGCGTCTCGGCCCCGTCCGCGCCCTTGAGGATGTAGCCGTGCGCCCCGGCGCGCATGGCGGCGAGGATCGACTTGTCGTCCTCGAACATAGTCAGCATCAGGACGGCGGTGTCGGGGGCCGCCTCGAGGATCCGGCGCGTCGCCTCCACGCCGGTCGCCTTCGGCATGTTGAGGTCCATGAGGATCACATCCGGCCGCAGCTCGAGCGCCAGGGCCACCGCCTCCTCGCCGTCCGTCGCCTCCCCGACGAGCTCGGTGTCGGGCTCGGCCCCGAGGATGGCGCGCATGCCGCGGCGGAAGACCGGGTGGTCGTCTGCGACGAGGACCTTGATGCGTCTGGCAGGTGGGTCCATCACTCCTCCTCGGGCAGGGGCAACCTGGCGCGCACGCGGGTACCTCCTTCGGGGAGCGGCTGGACGAGGAGGCTTCCGCCGAGCTCGGTGGCCCGCTCGCGCATCGACGTGAGGCCGACCCCGCCGTGCGGGCCGGGATGGGTCCGCGCGTCCGGTATCCCGCGTCCGTCGTCGCGCACCTCGAGCACCAGGACGCCCGCCCCTTCGACGGCGAGGCTGACGGCGCAGGTCCTGGCCCCCGCGTGACGCGCGACGTTGGTCAGGGCCTCCTGGGCTATGCGGTAGGCGGCCACCTCGACGGCCGCCGAGAGCGGTGGTATCTCGTTCGGCGCCTGCACCGCGACGCCCAGGCCCTTCGCGCCGTACTGCTCGGCCGTCTCGCGCAGGGCGCCGATAAGGCCGAGGTCGTCTAGCGCGGGCGGCCTGAGGCCGTAGACCAGGCGGCGGATGTCCGCGACGGCGTCCTGGGCGTCGGCTTTCAACTCGAGCAGGAGCTTCTCGGCGGCGTCCGGGTCCCGCCGCATGAGGGCGCGGACGGCGTCGATCGTGAGCGCCTGGCTCGAGAGCTGGGGGCCAAGGCCATCGTGCAGGTCTCGCCTCAGGCGCCTTCTCTCCTCCTCGCGCGCCTCGACGAGCCGCTCGCGCGAGCGCTGCAGATCCGCCGAGAGGCGCAGGGCCTCGTCGGTCATGAGCGCTGCGCGGGCCGACGCCCCGATCTGGTGCGACAGGTCCTCGAGGAGCCGCCTTTCCGCGTCCGCGAAACCCGCCTCCCCTGCCCGCGGCCCGAGCACCAGCCGTCCGACCGTCTCGCCCCCGTAGACGAGCGGCAGGCCGAGCGCGTTTTCGGTCGGGGAACCGGAGACCGCGGCGGTCTCGAACCCTTCCCCTCGCCGCAGCTGTATCTCGGCGTAGGGCAGTCTCAGGACCTCACGTACGGTTTGCGTGACGGCGGGCAGAACGGCGTCGTGGGCCGGCGTGGATTCGAGGTGGGAGCCCAGCCGCGAGAGCACCGCGTACGGGTCGTCGCGCTCGCCGTACACCAGCCTGTTAACCCAGCGCTGCAGCCGGTCGCGCAGGGGCACGAACAGGATCGCGACCATGCCCGTGGCCAGCAGAGAGATGATCACGTTCCCGCGTACCTGCAACAGCTCCCCGAGCCCGCCCACGATGAGGACGTACAGGAGCACGACGCAGGCTGTCAGGGCGCCGTAGACGAGGGCGCGGTTTATGACGACGTCTATGTCCCACAACCGGTAGCGCAGAACGGCCACGCCGATGCTCAGGGGAATGAGCAGCATGGCCGAGTAGATAAGCGCGAATCCGAACAGAACGGCGGCCAGCTCACCTGGCGACGTGGGATCGGGGGCGAAGGCGGCCAGCGCCACGGAAGTTCCCATGAGTACGACGACCGCGACCGTGAGGCCGAAGACCACCCACTTGATCTGGCGCCGCTGCGCCGCGTTGGAGACGCGCCGGTAGCGGTACGCCTGGGAGTAGACCGCCGTGCCGAGGGCGACCGTCCACACCACGACCTCGGCCCAGACATACCAGGGGGTTGGATCCAGGTACAGGTCCGGGAAGAGGTACCGGGGTAGCTGCCAGGCGATCCACGCCAGCGCCACCCAGCGCGTCCAGCGGGGCACGAACCTTCCGTCCGGGAAGAGGTATAGGAACAGGCCGAAGAGGACCGAGCCGAGAAGATGCAGCGCGTTTACCGGTAGCCGCGCGATGGTATAGCTGACGGCAAGCGCCTCCAGCGTGAACACGAAGGTCGACGTTCCGAAGGTGAGCAGCGCCAGGGAGACGAACAGCCCCATCCGGTCGTCAGACCTGCGCACGAAGATGAGGGCGGCGACGGCGCAGCACACCGCGGCGAAGACGGCGTCGAGCGCGACCAGGTAGGCGGCGAATGCGTCCGGCGAGAGGCCGAGGTCTTCCAGGGCGCGCAGGCCGGCGGAGGGCAGCTGCCCCGTGGTGCATCGAGCCGTCTGGCAAGGCTCGTGCAACAGCGCAAACTCGGCCGGCACCCCCAGCACGAACAGGCAGACGGCGGCGAGGGCGATACAGACCCAGGCCGCGCGCGCGAGAACGAGCAGGCGCCCGCTGAGGCGCGAGGAGCCTACCGGGCGTTCGGGGACCGCGGCCGTCTGCGCGGGGGCGAGCGGACGCGTCATCCGCGGGCCCCGCGTCCGAGCTTCCAACAGGTGTGCGTCGGGATCAAGCAGTCCCTCACGGCCGGGCTCCTTCTCTCACCCCAAGCTACCATGACGCCCGACGGTACGCCACGGCGGCGGAAGGCTTGCGGTAGCCGAGGCGGCCCCGCGTCAGGACCGTTACCAGCACGGCGAGCACCGCGACCGCCGCCAGGGGGAGCAGGGACGCCAGGGCTTCGGGCAAGAGCAGTAACTCGGGCGTTATCTTCTGGCCGTTGGTCATGTTGAAGGCGCTGTGGAAGAGCCCGACGATGAGCACGCTGCGCCCGGCCCCGTTGTAGAGCCAGATGATGAGGACCCGGAAGAACAGGGCGAACACCGCCACGACGCCGACATACCCGAGCAGGACGGAAGGGAGCTGGCCGAGCGGCGTATGTCGGTCCACGATCCAACCGGAGACGAAGTACGCGGGCAGATGGAACAGCGCGAAGAAGGGGGCGACGATGATGCTCGCCAGCAAGGGACCGTGTCTATCTTGCAGCGTGGCCTGCAGAAGACCCGTCCACCCTAGCTCCTCCCACAGGTTGGTGTGCAGGAATGGCAAGACGACGCCTGGCAAGAACACGGTGAAGAGCAACCCCCACTTCTGCGCGAGCGCCTCGAGCGGTACCACGCCGAGAAACGGGATGGCCGCCAGCAACACGGCCGCGAGGATCCCGAACACCGCGAAGAGGTACCAGCGGACCCCAACCCGCCACCGCAAGCATCGGCCCAGCAGGTCTCGCACGCCCTCCTTGCCGTCGGTAGCCGCGGTCACCAGGAAGGCCGGCAGGGCCAGGCCCATGAGTGTGACGAGCGTCTGGACGACCGTGAGCGGCAGCTCGACGGGCAGAACGCCAAACCCGTTCTCGGCGAGAAGGATGGGGATCAGGGCGGTCCATCCGAACCCGAAGGCCATCGCAACGAACGCCGTCGCCGGGTGGCGGGCCACCAGACGCCTGAGCCTGGACGCGATGGTGGTGGGTGGATTGCCCTCGGTCGCGGTGGACATACTCGCACTCCTCGGCCGGTGGTCCTGGATCCGTTACTGCACCCTGGGTTGGGCCCCGACGCCCACCGCCCCGGCGGACGGACGGAGCAGCGTGCTCAGGGCCATCCATCCCCCGCCTATCGCAATTAGCAGCGCGCCCACCAGCACGGTCGGCGGGGTGCTGTTGGAGCCGATCATCACCGCGTAAACGGTGCCAAGCGGGTACATCAGGACGGCCGCCGCGGCCCACAGGGCCCCGGCCCACCTCGGCAGCGTTCCCGAGCGCCAGACGGCCACGCCAAGCAGCACGTTGCCGACGAAGAGGAGCAGGATCACGACCAGGGAGGTCATCGCGAACGCGGCGTCCGCGAAGCTGGAGGGCAGCCTCGAGAACCCCTCCACGCCGGCCAGGTACGCCTGCCCCTCCTCGGGCGCGGAGAACGTAGAGACACCCATCGCGGGCAAGAACAGCGCGGTACCCGCGACGCTGACGACCATAGCCACCAGCCCCAGGCGTCCGGCGCGGCCGCCGGCCAGGTAAGCCCCGAGGGCGAACGTCCCGAAGATCGCGAAAACCAGCCCGAGCGTGCTCCCGACCAGGTGACTAACCACGTAGTGGTCGGTGGTGACGAAGCGAGCCCAGGCCTCGTAATGGGTCTCCGGGTTGGGCTGGGGGTCCAGGCTCGACCAGAAGGTCAGCGCCCCATACAGGGGCAGGCCGAGCAAGCCTGCGCCGATCCATCTCGTGGTGCTTGTCGTGGGCATCGGTGACTCCTTCCGCCAGATCCCTGGCTCTCCTGTGCAGCTACGAGCAGCCTAAGGCGCGGGGTGTCCCGCCGTCACGAGGCAGGTGTCACGACCTACGGGACAATATGTCCCGGCGTATCAGGGGCGCGGGCGCCACCCCGTTACCCAGAGGGGAGCGAGTACGTGCGCGGACGTGCCAGGGGCGCTGGTGTACGATGCCTCCGGAGGGTAATTAGAGGGGGAAGGAGCGGACGAATGATCCTGGTCCACCACGGGAGGCGGCTACGGGCCGGGCTCGTCCTTACGTTGCTGGCTGCGCTGATAGGCTTCGCCTCATCCTGCGGGTCCGCCGGCGCCCAGGAGAATTCCGAAGTTGGCTCCGCGGTGGACCTTGACGTGCTGTTCGTCGGCGCGCACCCGGACGACGAGTCTCCCATCCTCTCGACGCTAGGACAGTGGAACGAATACGACGGCGTGAAGGCCGGCGTGATCACGGTTACCCGCGGCGAGGGCGGCGGCAACGCGGTCGGCCCCGAGGAGGGGCCGGCGCTCGGCCTGATCCGGGAGAAGGAGGAGCGCCTCGCCGTGCGCCGGGCCGGCATCGACAACATCTACAACCTGGACAAGCTGGACTTCTACTACACGACCAGCGCCCCGCTCACGGAGGAGATCTGGGGCCACGACGATACCCTCGAGAAGGTCGTGCGCGTCGTGCGCTACACCCGCCCCGAGGTGATCATCACGATGGATC
Source organism: uncultured Rubrobacteraceae bacterium (assembly GCA_963800975.1). Classification (GTDB taxonomy): domain Bacteria; phylum Actinomycetota; class Rubrobacteria; order Rubrobacterales; family Rubrobacteraceae; genus JALYGY01. Next base: position 221,368 of record CAWDDB010000020.1, read on the forward strand.
CCTCGCCCGCGCCGGGCAACCACGGTAATCACCAGTACGCGAGCCGGCTCGGCATAGAGGCGTTTTTCGACGCCGCAGACCCCGACGCCTTCCCCGACCAGCTGGGCGAAGAGGGCCTCGAACCCTGGCGCGCGGCGAAACTCTTCACCACGCCTATCATCGAGTCGACGGCCAGCATCTTCGAGGGCACGCCGCCGCTAGGTGGCGAGTGCTCCTCGGGGTTCGAGCTGAAGCAGCCGGCGGACAACGTGTTCGGGGTGTGGAGCGGCCGCGACTCCGAGCGGCACGACCAGACGTGGGCGCAGGCCGAGCTCGAAGCCCAGCGGCTGTACGAATCCCAGGGCTGGGCCGCGCTGCCGGACATACCCCAGGATCCCACCGAGCTCCCCTGCGACTACTTCACGCTCGTGGAGAGCCGGGTGCCGTTCGGCGCGGACAACACGGAGCCGACGGCCATGCTGGAGGGCGCCATCGAGCCCGCCTCGGGCGGTCTGCCGCTTGGGACCGAGTTCTACCTGACGACGGACAGGTTCATGGTGCGTGGCGGGGAGCAACTCGAGGTCACCGCGCACGTGCGCGGTGGCGTAGAACCCATCCCCGAGGCTACGGTCGACCTGGAACTCCCGGACGGGTGGAGCGTGGAGGGGGACGGGGACCTCGGGGACCTGGCGCAGCTCGGGGGGAGCACCACGTCCTTCACGGTTACTCCCCCGGAGGACGCCACGATGGACGAACGGACGCGCATCGGCGCGGCCCTGACTATCGGCGACATGACCGGCGAGACGAACCGCGCCGTGCAGGTGGTGCCAGCGGTGCGGGGCGTCCCGCAGCTGTTGCCGCAGGTAGAACAGTTCGGCGACTGGGCCTGGGATGCCGACGTTCCGCAGCTCGCCGGCGCGGTCAAGCCGGTGCTCCCCATCGGCTCGGGAGAGAGCCGGACGGTGCGCGTCGACCTCACCAATGCGGGCGAGACCGAGCAGTCCGGGACGGTCGCGCTGGACCTGCCCGAAGGCTTCTCGGCCGACGAGGAAGAGAAGGATTACGAGGCCCTCTCCCCCGGCTCCGAGGACTCCGTCACCTTCACGGTAACCGACGATAACTCGAGCCTCGAGACTGGGATACAGGGTGGCGCTGAGGGCGACTACGACTTCGGGATCTCGACGGAGGGCGACGGCGGCGAGGACTCCAGGACGGCCGCGCTGAACCTGGTGCCGTCCGCGCAGATCTCACACGCCGGCGACGCGCCCGAAGGTGGACGGGTCGGCCAGCGAAGGCGAGTACGACGGTGGAAGCCTGGACCTGAGCCGGCTGTGGGAGGGCGAGGAGCCGGAGTCCGCGGCCGACGCCTCGGGGACAGCCAGGGTCACCTGGACCGCGGACGCGCTTTACTTCCTGGTCAACGTCACAGACGACAGGCTCGGCACGGTCCTGCCCCCGAGCGACGCCAAGCGGCACTGGCGCACGGACTCCGTGGAGATCGCGCTCGACCCGCGCGGCAACTCCGAGAACACCTCGACCACCTTCAAGGTCGGGCTCTTTCCGACGACCGACGACCCCGAGAACGGCAACCCCGCGGCCGCCTACCGCGACGCCGACGCCCACCAGGGCCCGGCCGACGAGACCGCCCCGGGCATGCGGGTCGCCGCCGAGCTGGGCGAGCCGTACGACGGCTACACGCTGGAGGCGAAGGTCCCGATGGCGGCGTTGCCCGCGCCGGTCGACCCAGAGAACGTGGGCATGAACATCTTTATCTACGACTCGGACACCAGGGACAAGGTGGGCCAGACCCGCATCGGCTGGTCGACCTGGGGTGGCGTCCAGGGCGACCCCTACCGCTGGGGAGACGTAACCCTCGCTGGCTACGAGCCCGCATCCGAGGAGCCCGTCCTGCCAGGGCGCGTCACGCAGAGCGAGGCGTCGCCCCTGTCCATCCTGCAGTCGGCCAGGGACGGGGTCCCGCTCTCCGGCTCCCCCTCCGCGCAGAACCCGGTCCGGATCGTCTCCGGTCCGCGGCTCTCGGACGGCGCGGTCTCCCTGGAGCTGGAGGCCCCAGGCGGCGGCGAGGCCGACGTCTTCGTGTGGAACGGCAAGAAGGCCGTGGCGGATAAGACCGTCACCCTCGAGCGCGGCCGGACGCGGGAGGTGCGGCTGATCGTAGGAGGCGCGGACCGCGACGCGCTACTCGACAGGGGTAGCGTGCTGGTCGGCTACCGAGCGGAAGGCGGCGAGGCCGCGACCCTGATGCGCCCACTGAACTGACGACGGACGCGCCCGGCCGGGCGCGTCCCCGGCTAGGCCCGCGTCGTCCGGTCGCCCTCCGGACGGCTGGCGCCCGTCGGCTCCTCGAACCGACGGGTCCACTCGACGAGGGCCGATAGGAAGCGGCGCAGCCTCTCACGGGTCTCCTCGTCGACGAGGTCGCCGGTCTCCGCCTCGAACTTCTCGCGCGAGAACGGGATGAGCATCTGCGGCTCGGGCATCACGTAGGCCGGGGCGTGCAGGAGTATCTGGCGAAGCACCATCTGGCCCCTGGCGGTCCCGCCCCCGCCGGGGCTGGCGCCCGCGATCCCGACCGGCTTGTGGCGGAAGGGCGTTCGGCCGTGCCGCGAGCGCAGCGTCCAGTCGAGGGCGGCGGTCAGGACGCCGGGGATGGCGTAGTCGTACTCGGGGGTGGCGACGAGCACCGCGTCGCAGGCGCGTATCTTCTCCTTCAGCTCGAGCACGGGCCCAGGATCCCCCCCATCCTCGACGTCCTGGTTGAAGTACGGAATCCGCCCCAGGTCGAAACCCTCGCAACTCATCCACCCAGGCCCGACCTCGTGCGCGGCCCTCAGGATCCCCCGGTGGACGGAGGCGCCTCGCAGGCTGCCGGCGAGGCCGAGAATCCGGAAGTCTTCGGGTTCCGTGGTCTGCTCGTTCCTCGTCAGCGCTCCTCCCGTCCCCGGCTCACAGCAGCTCCAGGATCTCGTCCGTCCCCGCGACCGTCGCGAACTCCCCGCTCAGGCTGGCCAGCGAGACCCCATGCATCTCCTCGGCCGTGCAGCGCTCGCCCTCGGGCCCGTCGCGCCCGAACGTGGCTGTGGCGTCCGAGACCACGAAGGTCTCGAAGCCAAGGTCGCCCGCCATCCGCACCGTCGAGGAGACGCAGTGCTCCGTGGTGAGCCCCGCGACGACCACGGTCCCGATACCATCGGCGCGCAGGCGCTCCTCGAGGTCCGTGCCGATAAACGCGCTGTTGACGGACTTCTCCACCACGGGCTCCCCCGGCAGGGGGCGCACGATCTCTTTCGGCTCGTTGCCAGGCAGGCCTGGCCTCAGCGGCGAGTCTGGCTCCACGGACATGTGCCTGACGTGCACCACAGGCCTGCCCAACTCGCGCCACGCCGCAAGCAGCCTGGCGGCCTGTTCCTCCGCCCGCGGGTTGTTCCTCCGGCCGTACTTCGGATCGTCCAGACCCTCCTGGATGTCCACCAGGAGCAGCGCGGTCCGCTCCCCGAGCGTCGTGAGCGTGTCGATCTGGGTCCCCCGCATGACCACCATCCCTTCCCGCGGCCGGGGTCAGGCGCACCTCCCCGCAACCGCCAGGCTTGCGTCGATAATGATACGTAACCGCCCCCGATCCGTCAGCGTAGATCGAAACCCTCACCCAACCCCAGATGCCTGCTCTTCCAACGCCACACAAACACTGCAATGATGCTACACTGCGCGTCCACAAGGAACGCAGGGTCGGCGGGGAGGTAGCTGGGATGAAGGTCGTGTTCGTGCACGGCGCCCTGGTCTTCGACGGGGCGTGGTGGTGGCATCGGATGGTCGAGCCGCTCGCAGCCCTCGGCCTGGGCACCAGCGCCTTGGAGCTTCCTAGTTGCGTGGCGCCTCCAGTCCCTCCTGCGGGGTCCCTGGGGGACATGCATGCCGACGCCGACGCGGTGCGCGCGGCGCTGCAAGAGGAGGAAGAGCCGGTCTTGCTCGTCGGCCACTCCTACGGGGGCATGGTGATCACCGACGCCGCGGCGGGCCTGCAGAACGTCGCGCACCTGGTGTACGTGACCTCCGTGATGCCCGAGCCGGGCGAGACCATGGCAAGCCTGGGCGGCGAGCCGGGACCGTGGATGGACCCGCGCCCGCAGGAAGGCACGATGGGCATCAAGGCCGAGCCTTTGCCAGCGGCGTTCATGCAGGACTGCGACGAGGCGGCGGTGGAGGGGGCCCTGCGGCGCCTCACCCGCCAGCCCCTGGCGGTCTTCGGGCAGTCCCCGCGCGGTGTCGCGTGGCGGGAGAAGCCGTCGACCTACGTGGTGTGCGCCGAGGACCTGGCCACGCCTCCCGCGAGGCAACGCGAGCACGCAAGCAGGGCCGGCTCCGTCGTGGAGCTGGCGACCGGGCACCACCCGATGCTCTCGCGACCCGAGTCGTTGGCCAGGTTGGTCGCTGAGGCAGCTGCCGCGCGCGACGGTTAGGTCCAGGCTCTGCGTCGGCGCGCCGCCGGTGGTGCCTGTCAGAAGACGACCAGCATAAGGACCTGGATCCACAACACGCAGGCGGCCACGACCACGAGCCCGAGGCTGAGGTCGATCAGGACGGCGTCGCCGCGGGCGGTCTTCGGGTCCCGGGAGGCACGGCGCAAGAACAGACCGATCACGGTGAGCGCCAGCGCGGGACACGCGAAGGCCAGCCAGGAGATCACGCAGCGATCGTCTCCGTTCCGGCCGCAGGCCGCAGCTCCGTAACGTCGGCGTCGACGGCAGGCACGCCGTGGTAGCGGGCCACGGAGACGCGGTGGTTTCCGTCCTCGACGAAGTAGGCGTCGCCCAGCTTGTACAGGCTGACCGGCGGGAGCACCTTGTCCTTGTGGAACGCGAGATCCACGCGCTTCCACCTGGCTTCCGCAGCCGCGCGAAGCGGCATGAAGGAGCCGTCGAAGTCCCCGCGGCGTCCGACGCTGCCGACGATCTTCTCCGGGTCCACGACCCGCGTCCCCCTCCGAACCTGGTTGTAAGCGGAGAGCGACCTCCTGACCTCGTCGAAGGAGCGCGGCATGCCGTGTGCCCCCCGCAGACGCGAGGCCAGCCACGCCAGCCGTGCCCTGCGCCGCGCCCGGCCGAAGTCCCTGTCGGCCTGCTCGTTCAGATCCATAAGTAGCATCCTCGGCTCCTCTCTAGCGGCTCTGGAGCCAGTCTAGGAGCCGGGATCCCGGGTTTAATCTACCGAAGGTTGTATCCGGTGGTTTAGCGCCGGTTTAAATGTGGCCTTCGCCCCACAGAGGTTCGCGCCCGCGACGCCCGAACCCGCGCGATTGCGTAGGGGCGCTTCGCGTGTAGGGGCGCTTCGCGAAGCGCCCCTACGTGTTGCGCGCTAGCCAAGCAATTGCAATTCGCGCGCGCGGGCGACGGCCTGGGAGCGGTTACGCACGAGAAGCTTGCCGAAGATGTGGTGGACGTGCGCCTTTACGGTGCCCACGGAGAGGTGGAGCTCGCCGGCGATCTGCGCGTTCGACAGGCCGTCGGCGACGAGCCCGAGCACCTCGAGTTCGCGGTCGCTCAGGGGTTCGAGGCCCGGAGCTCGCCCCGCGCGCGACCCGCCGTTGCCCCGATGCGTCGCCCGGGGCTCGTCCAGGGCAAAGTGTTCTAGCAGCGTGCCCGCGAAGGCGACGGGGGCGACGTTGTTGGGACCGTCGTGCTGCGACTCCCGGACGAACCTCTCGAGCAACGCGGCCATCGGCTGCCCCTCGTCCACGAACAGGCGAACGAAGCCCTGCGGCGCGGCGAGGGAGAGGGCGCGTTCGAGGTGGACCCTGGCCTTCTCTGTCGCGTCCTGACGCTCGGAGGCGAGGGCGAGCAGCGCGTGCAGCTCGATCTCGTGCCCGACTCGTCCTTCGGACACCGCGCTCTCCAGCAATCGCGCGAGGGAGTCGCGCGCCTCGTCGATCCTGCCCTCCCCGAGCAGCACGCGGGCCATCGTGATCCGCTCCAGTTGGCGGGGGTAGCTCAGGTAGTCCTGGGTCGTCGCGTACTCGCTAGCCCAGCGCGCGGCAGACCGCACGTCGCCCTGCGCCAGGTAGAGCCGGGCCTGCCACGCCCAGATAAGGGGCCACTTCGGCAGGAGCCTGCCGGCCTCCCGAATCAGGGAGTGCGCCCCTTCGAGGTCGCCGCAGGCCAGTTGCAAGCGGGCGAGGTCGAGGTAGCCGTACACCAGTATCTTGGCTTCGCCGCTCTGCCTGCCGTACTCGATACCCTTCTCCAGGAGTTGGCGTGCCTCGTCCAGGTATCCGCGCTGGTAGAGCAGGTCGCCCATCCCGGTGTGGATCATGCCCGCAACCGCAGGCACCCCATCCGGGCGGCTCTCTGCCAGCCGCTGCCCCTCCAGGAGTAGTTCCTCAGCCTCCCGCAGCCGTCCGAGCGAGATCTCCAGCGAGGCGTGGTAACGGAGGGCAAACAGGGCCGTCCGGAGGTCGTCGGCCGCCCGGGCGGTGGCGGCGGCCCTGGCGAAGGCTTCGCCCGCGGACTCTAGATCCCCGGCCGAGCAGTAGGCGTGTCCCAGGTCCAACGCGACGTCGCCGCGTAGATGGAGCTCGTCCTCGGGCAGCAGTTCCAGGGCCCGATCGGAGAACTCGGTCGTGAGCGCTGCGTCCTCCCGCATGGCCGCCACGCGGGCGCGGATGATGCACATCTCGCCCAGCATAGTACGCTGTTTCTCGGAGAGTCCCGCCGCCTCAGACCCGTCGCCGAGATCCAGGGCCTCCTCCGTATCCCGGAGCCGGCGCTCGGCGGCTTCCAGCTCCCCTGAGTGCACGTGCGCCCAGGCGTAGAGCAGGCAGAGGGCCGGACGCAGAAGCACCAGCTCGTCTGGCAACGCACCCAGCCAGCTGAGCAAAAGCGAGGCGTCCACGTAGGTGCGCCGTACTCCCGTCTCCTCCTCGATCAGGCGCGCTGCCCGCTCGAAGTCCTGCGCGGCGAGGGAGTGCTCGATCCCCCCTGCCAGGCACCCGTCGCCCTCGTTCCAGAGCCCGGCTCGGCGGTGCAACTCGAAGACCAGGTCGGGCTGCGTGCGTTGCAGGCGTTCGCGCAGGAAGGCGGCGAACAGGTGGTGGTAACGGTAGTAGTTGTGCCCCTCGTCCAACGGCACCAGGAAGAGGTTGGCCTTCTCGAGCCTCTCCAGCATCTCCCGCCCGTTGGGCGCGTCCGTGAGCGCCTCGCACAGGGGACCGTTCAGGGTCTCGACGATGGAGGTCTTGAGCAGGAAGTCCCGAACGTCCTCCGGCTGGCGCGAGAGTATCTCGTCGGCCAGGTAATCGAAGACGTGGCGGGATCCCCCGGCTCCAGCCCCGACGGGGCTCGCGCCGTCCCCCTTCAGGGCGTGCGCCGCCAGCTGCATGCCGGCGATCCAACCCTCCGTCTCCTTCTCGAGCGTGGCGACCCTCTCCGCGTCGAGGTCGAGGCCCATGGTGCGGTCGAGGAACTCGGCCGCCTCTTCGAGGGTGAAGCGCAGGTCGGGGGCGCCGAGCTCGGTCAGCTTTCCCCGCGCGCGCAGCCTCGGAAGCGGCAGAGGAGGGCTGGTGCGCCCGGCGAGGACCAGGTGCATCGGCGGCGGAGAGTGCTCCAGCAGGGAGGCGACGGCGTCGTGGATGGCCTTCGAGCGTACGGCGTGGTAGTCGTCGAGCACCAGGACGAAGTCGCCCGGAAGCTCGAGGATCTCGTTGCTCAGCGCCGTGAGGACGGGCTCGAGCTCCTCCCGAGACTGCACGGAGCCCAGGAACGCGCGCGTGGCCTTCCCGAAGCCCTCGTGGATCGTCCCGATGGCCGCCACGACGTAGAGGAGGAAGCGCACCGGATCGTCATCCCTCTCGTCCAGCGAGACCCAGGCAACCGGAAGCTCGCTCTGCCGACTCCAGTCCGCGAGCAGCGTCGTCTTGCCGAAACCGGCGGGCGCGCTGACGACGGTCACCTCGCGCCGCGTGCCCTCGTCCAGCCGCTCGCGCAGGCGCGGACGAGCCACGGTATCCGGGCGAGAACGCGGCACGTAGAGCTTGGCCCTCAGTATCTGCCGGTCCATGAGCAGCGCCTCTCCCATCGAAGTTATTGTACTCGACGCCCCCGCGAAACCCGACGTCGCGCAACAGCGCGCCACGCGCGACCCGAGCATGGCGCCGCTCGTTCCACTGCATGGAGCCAGGCCCGGTGCTCCGCGGGTATACTCCTCGCTACGCTCGGGTGTGAGACGAAGTGGCACGCTCGCAAGCGCCGGTACCCTGGGAAGGATCCGCTTGCAGAAAAGACCACCGAAACAGAAGCTCTACTATGGCTGGGTGGTCGTGTGGGTGGTGTTCGCCGCCCTGCTGGTCTCGGCCGGGGTGCGGGCGGCGCCGACGGTCCTCATAAACCCGCTCGAGACCGAGCTCGGCTGGGGCCGCGGCGCGATCTCCGCGGCCGTCTCGGTCGGGCTCCTGCTGTACGGCCTCACCGGCCCGGCCGCGGGCTGGCTGATGGACCGCTTCGGTCCCAAACCCATCACGCTCGTCGGGCTCTGCGTTATCGGGATCAGTACCCTCCTGGGCGCCGCGATGACCGAGCTCTGGCAGTTCAGCCTGTACTGGGGAGTGCTCAGCGGCCTTGGCACCGGCATCGTCGCCCCCGTCCTCGGGGCCACGGTCGCCAACCGCTGGTTCGTGGAGAGGCGCGGCCTCGTCCTCGGCATCTTCGGGGCCGCGGCCTCGGCCGGTCAGCTGGTCACGGTGCCGGCCTTGATGTGGCTCGTCGTGCAGTTCGGGTGGAGAACGGGCACGATCCTCCTCGCCCAGGCCGTCCTGCTCGTGTTCGTTCCCGTCCTGCTCCTCATGCGCAACGACCCGGCCTCCATGGGCCTGCGGGCCTACGGCGAGCCGGACGAGGGTCCCGCTGAGGGCAGCCCCGCCCCCGAGCCCTCGACCGCCGTGGCGCAGGGGTCGGGTGGCAGCCCGGTTATGGGCGCGCTTCGCAGCCCGGTGTTCTGGCTGCTCTCGGGTAGCTTCTTTATCTGCGGGGCCTCTTCCAACGGCATAATCGGGGTCCACTTCATCCCCCACTCCATAGACCACGGCATCCCGGAGGTCACGGCGGCCAGCGTCCTGGCCATCATGGGCGCGATGAACTTCGTCGGCACGCTGGCTTCGGGCTGGCTCACGGACCGCTACGACCCGAGAAAGCTGCTCGCCATCTACTACTCGTTCAGGGGGCTCTCCCTGCTGCTCCTGCCGTTCGTCACGGAGTTCGCGGGGTTGGCCGTGTTCGCGGTCTTCTTCGGGCTGGACTACATAGCGACCGTCCCACCGACGGTGGCGCTCGTGGCGGACCGTTTCGGGCGGGCGCACGTCGGGGCCATCTTCGGGTGGGTGTTCTTCGGGCACCAGATCGGGGCCGCCCTTGCCTCCTACCTCGGGGGCATCGTCCGCGTCTCGCTTGGCGACTACACCGTGGCGTTCCTGGGGGCAGGCATACTCGCCATCCTCGCCTCGCTCATGGTCCTCGTCATCAGGCGCGAGCCAACCACCTTCGGACCCGAGGCAGCCCGGGCGTAGCGAACAGGCGCCGCCCGTCGAGAATTGCGGTTTGTCACCGCGTCGCGTTACCATTACCGGAGACATCTGCCAGAAGGAGATGAACCGTGGATTTCTTGAAGAAGCAACTCCCCGCGCAGGTGGGCAAGTACCTCAAGGGCGTCGAGTTCCCGGCCCGCAAGGAGGAGCTGCTGGGGAGGCTGGAGCGTAACGGGGTACCCGGCCTGGTCATAAACCAGCTGCGCAAGCGGCTCTCGGAACGCGAGTACCGCGGTCCCCAGGACGTCCTGTCAGACCTGCGCCGGTAACCCTGGTCTCGCAAAGGGAGCGAACGCCATCGTGAACATCCTGATCGTGGAGGACCACCGGTTCTTCTCGGAGGCCCTGGAGCGCGTGCTCGCCCCCAGGTTCCGCGGCGGTTTGGGTGGAGGCGGGGTCACGATGTTCGCGCAGGCCGCAACGGTCGCCGACGGCTTGCGGCTCGCATCCGAGGAGGGACCGTTCGACCTGGCCGTGATCGACCTCATGCTCCCGGACGGGGACGGGACCGAGGTCGTGCGTGAGATCAAAGCCCGCAGCCCCGGCACGAAGGTGGCCGTGCTGAGCGCCGACGAGGACCTCTCCCGGGCGCTCGACGCTGGGGCCGAAGAGGCCATATCCAAGTCGGGCAGCCTCGACCAGATAGTCGCCACCCTCGTGCGCCTCTCTGGCGACTCTCGCTGATCCGAGGATCCCTATCAACTTGCTCCTGCGACGGATTCGCGCGTCGCTTTCTCTAGCCCCCGACGGGTTGACCTGCCTCAGGGATCAGCAATCCGCAGTTGTAGCCGAACTTCTTCAAGCAGCAATACCAGGCGGAAGGCCCGAAGTCTCGGGCTTCGGCGTCCCCGCCAATGCCGTTCTCATACATCCCCCACTACCTCAAAGGTGTTGAGAATCTGATCGGCAGCGTCCAGATCGGCATCGTTCGTGACCTGGATATTGACCAGGGTTATGTACTCCTGATTCTCGGGCACGGCGGCGAGCACTATGTACGTTGCTCCTTCATCGCCGCAGTTCACCCACAGGTCGTATTTGCCTTTGTATAGCTCGTCCTGGTAATCGTAACGACCGTCTATCTCGCATTCCCCAGACCAGTCATAGTAGTCGAGCAAGCTATCCACGGAGTAGGATTCAATCAGGCTACTCGAGGCCCCGAAAAAGGCTCCTGGTTCTCCCCAAGTGTTTGTGTACGCGTCGAGGTCGGCGGATGCGGTGATAGCCTTGCCGACCGTCTTGCCTTCAAAGTCCCAGGCACCTCCGTTGACAGCACTCCATTCGGTTGGCACGTCCATCTGGAGCGCCTCGGAATCGTCCGTGACGGTAGTGTAGCCGGAGTAAGTGTCTCCCCCGGTAGTCCCCTCGGCGCTTCCCGAGACACCAGCTTGCTCCTCGACCTCTGGAGGCAGCGAGGCCGCAGGTTCTAGATTCCGGCCGTTCAGTTGCCCTTCGAGGGTCTCCCCGGTCTGATAGCGGAGCACTTCGAGGTTCATGGTATCGCTCGCGTCGCGACTGCGCAGTACGTCACAATAATCGGCCATCGTGCCGTCGGTCGCCAGGACGAGTCCCTCGAGCTTCGTGATCAGGTCTCCTCCACGCACCCCCGCCTCATCGGCCGGGGAGCCGGACTGCACCGAGGAAACCCAGACACCTGAGAGCGACTGATCCTGGGAGACCACTGCCTGACCGTTGACTCCTATGGAGTCCACGTCCTGTTCCTCACGCAACTGAGCAACAACCGCGAGTGCCTCATCGGAGGTGATCGCGAAGTACTGGTTGGTCTCCGAGCTGCCCGCGTAGTTGACCCCGACCACTCTGCTGTTGTCATCCACCAGCGGCCCACCCGAGTTACCCGGGTTGATGGTTGCGTCGTGCTCGAGCACCGAATCTACGGAGGCCCAGACCGTCTCACCGTCGGTATCGGCCTTGGATACGATGCCCCTGGTGAGTGTGAACTCCGGGTCACCGAGAGGGAACCCAGCGGCGTAAACGTCCAGCCCCGTGGTCACCGGATCGTCGCGCCACTCGAAGTATGGGTAGCCCTCGCCCTCGATGTCGATGACGGCCAGATCGGAGCACTCGGAGACCCCGAGCACCTTCGCGTTGCGGGGTTCGTCTTCGCCGGCGACGTACACTTTCAGGATCGCCGAGCCCGTAACCACGTGATTGTTGGTCACCGCGATCCCAGAGGGGTCGATGATAAAGCCAGAGCCCGAGCCGGCATCGTTCAGCACCTGGCCCACCTCAGGATCGACGAAGCTGCCCTCGGCTACGATCTGGACGGTAGCGCTTTCGAGGTCTGTCCGGGAAGAAACTACTTCGCCGCTATCGCCGCCAGCCTTGGTGGCGCCACCCTCATCGGCCTGCTCGATATCCATCCCGCCGCACGCGGCTAGTAGTCCGAGAGACATGAGCAGGACCAGGAGACTGACTATCCTACCTTTTCGGGGTCCACCTACTACGGTCATTTGTCTCCTATCTGGCTCATATCTGTCGACTTATCTGACGTCGGTGTGCTGGCCATTGACCCACCGAACGCTGCTGAGGCGAGTGCCAGAAAGGGAAACAGGATGCGGAGATCCGGGCGCCACCGAGACCTTGTTGCGCATGCCGTGGCCTCCTCTCCACTAGCGACCCGCTGCTAGTAGATTTCATGGTAGCCGGTTGCGCCACTGACTCCCCTCTGCCCCTGAGCGCCCACGGTCGACGGGACGAGGATCTAGGCCTCTACGATCACCCAACAATTGCTTGTTCAGGCACTCTAGCAACCCCATTTTGTGCCTTACATCCCCAGTTTGAGTGATTTTTCCGGTTACTTGTCCGTTACTTGTTGTTGCTACCATCGGTAGGGAGAGGAGAACCGGTAGTGAGGTAGGCAGCCGAAAGTGAGTGGACAGCCTCGAGGCAAACTGACCGCGGTGTAGTGAGCCAGGCACATCCGGCCATCGAAACGAGGAGGATCAACCATGTCGCCAGGCTACTCCGGACTTCTTCTTAGGAAGAGTATTCGACTACTGGTCTTGGCAACGACAAGAATCGCCTACCTGGGGTACGACGGTCCCACAAGCGGCTTGAAGACGTGCCCTGGTCTGCCGACACCAGAGGAGTGGAGGAGTAGGTAGGGCATTGACCGTGAGGCATTCGCCAAACTTTGCTCGCAATCGAGTAATGTGCTAGGAAGCAGTCATGGATAGAGATGACGCACTCCGCGCACTACGTGAAGCGGTCCGGGTCTCCCCCGACAACGTCCCCCTGCGTCAACACCTCGCGAACACGCTCCTGGACGGTGGCCGGCCCGGGGAAGCGGAAGAGGAGTACCGCGAAGCGTTGGCCCACTCTCCCGAAGATCCGGCGCTACGACTGGGACTCGCGCGCGCCTTCTACAGGCAGGGCAAGAACTCGAACGCCCTCGTCGTCGTGGAGGGTCTGATCCGGCGCCCCGACGCCTCGGCAGGTACCCGCGTGCTGTATGCTCGCCTCCTTCTGGGAGACGGCGATGTGGAGGAGGCGGTCAGGCAATACCGCGAAGGAGTCGGTGAAGATCCGTCGGTCGCAGACGAGGAGCTGGCCGAACGGCTCGGCATCGGTGTCGAGGACGACCGGTCCGAAGTCGTGGAGGGCAGGATCCGGGCCGCGTGGGGTGGCGTGACCCCCGAGTCGGAAGCCTACGTCGAGCAGCCCGCGGTGACGTTCAAGGACGTGGGCGGCATGGAGAAAGTCAAGGACGAGATCCGGATGAAGATCATCCACCCCTTGAGCCACGCCGAGATGTTCCGGGCCTTCGGCAAGACGATCGGTGGGGGCATCCTGATGTACGGTCCGCCCGGTTGCGGGAAGACCCACCTGGCCCGCGCAACCGCGGGCGAAACAGACTCCGCCTTTCTCGCGGTGGGGATCAACGACGTGCTCGAGATGTGGATCGGCAACAGCGAACGCAACCTGCACGCGTGGTTCGAGATGGCCCGGAGCAACCAGCCTTGCGTGCTGTTCTTCGACGAGGTAGACGCGCTCGCCGCCAGCCGTTCCGACATGCAACGAAGCGCCGGCCGGCAGCTGATCAACCAGTTCCTGGCCGAACTCGACGGTTTGGGAAGCACCAACGAGGGGGTCCTGATCCTGGCTGCCACGAACGCCCCCTGGCACCTGGATACGGCTTTCCGTCGGCCTGGCCGCTTCGATCGCATACTCTTCGTCCCGCCCCCCGATTTACCGGCGCGATCCGCCATCCTGCGGATACACTGCGAAGGAAAGCCGATCGCGGACGTGGACTTCGATTACCTCGCCAGGAAAACGGAGAACTTCTCCGGCGCCGACCTGAGGGCCGTCGTCGACGTGGCGGTGGAGAAGAAGCTGGAGGATGCCATGCGGACCGGCACGCCTGAGCCGCTTACGACGAGGGACCTCGCCGGCGCCGCCCGCTCCGTCGACCCTTCCACCAGGGAGTGGTTCGCCACGGCCCGGAACTACGCGCTGTACTCCAATCAGGGCGGGCTGTACGACGACATCTTGAGGTACCTGAGAATCGGGTGAGCGATAACCTGGAGCAGGCGTGGACTCTATACAAGCAGTCTCGCTACGATCTGGCAGAGGATCTTCTGCGTCAACAGCTTGCCGCCGACCCCAACGACGCTACGGCCCACGCCTACCTCGGCCTGGTCTTGCTCGCTCGTAATCAGGGCGAGGAGGCCACGCGAGAAGCCGAGCTGGCGGTTCACCTGTCTCCCGAGTTCTCGTATGCGCATTACGCGCTCGCGTACACCCTGTACCATCGCGACCGCCCGAACGAGGCCCTGGCCGCGGTCGAGGAAGCGATCAGGCTCTCCCCCGAGAACGCCAGCTACGCCGCCTTGCTGTCCGAGATCCACTACGACCGGGAGGACTGGCGCGCGTCGCTCGCGGCAGCAGAAAGGGGTCTGCAGACAGACCCCGGGCACGTCCTGTGCGCCAATCGCCGCGCTATGGTGCTCATGCAACTCGGCCGCCGCAAGGAAGCCGAGACAACGGCAAGCATGGCGCTCGCCCAGGACCCCGAGAACGCGCTGACCCACACGATCCGGGGCTGGCTCTTGCTGTGGAGGATGAACGCCAGGGGCTCGCTCGACGCCTTCCGTGAAGCTCTTCGCTTGAATCCCGGCCTGGAGTGGGCGCGCGAGGGACTCGTCGAGGCGCTCAAGGCGAGGCACTGGGTCTACAGACCCGTGCTCCGCTACTTGTTGTGGGGCCGCGGGATCAGGTTACTCGTCCTCATCGTTCTGGTCGTAGGCTACGTAGCCCTGTACTTTGCAGCACTGGCGGACGGCGACAATTACTGGGTCTGGCCACTGGCGATCGTACTTCTGCTAGCCATCATATTGACCCAGATGGGCAACACCTTCTTCAACACGCTGCTGTGGCTTCAGCCGTCAGGAAGACTGGTGCTCGCTCCTCCGAGCGGGAAACCCCGTACGTGGACCGATAGCGCCCTCGTCTTGCTCAAAGCGGTCTGGATCTTGACGTGCGTACTGCTGGCCGTGACTCTGTACGCCGCCGGGTGGTTGACGCTCAACATATTCATCCTGCTCGCGGGCAGACTGTTCGCCTGGTTTGCAGACCTGGCGCTAAAGAGATCTACCCATTAGAGCGCATCGCGGAGGTGTCGATCTCCGCGATGCCAGGCTTCGGATCTCAGGCATAAAGGAAACGGCTTCGCGAGGCAAGCCGACCTGTCTATCCGGGCCGTTCCCGTTCGTCGTAGTAGTGTAAGCACCCGACAGAGGAGGAGCCGTGCGCTACATGCTGATGATCTGCGACGACGAGTCAGTCCGGGAGGGCTCGTCCGATGACGCTGAGGGCTACTCCTGGTACCTGGAGATGGACCGTAGGGGGGTGCTGCGGGGCGGCGAGCGCCTGCGGCCGAGCAGCGATGCCACCACCGTGCGGGTGCGCGGCGACGAGGTGCTGCTCACCGACGGGCCGTTCGCCGAGTCGAAGGAACAAGTAGGCGGCTACAACCTGATCGAGTGCTCCGACCTCGACGAGGCCATCGAGGTGGCCTCCTGGCACCCCGTCGCCAGGTACGGGACGATCGAGGTGAGGCCGCTCTGGGAGGCGTGAGACCAGACGTCCGGGCGGCGGTCGCCGAAGCCTTCCGCGAGGAGTGGGGCCGCGTCGTGGCGACCCTGATCCGGACCACCGGCGACTGGGATCTCGCCGAGGAGTGCGCCCAGGAGGCCTTCGCGCGGGCGCTCGAGACCTGGCCGCGCGACGGCGTTCCGCGCCGCCCGGGCGCCTGGCTGACCACCACGGCTCGCAACCGCGCCCTGGACCGGCTGCGCCGCGCCTCCGTCGGATCGGCCAAGCTGAGGGAGGTCGCGACGTTGTCGCAGCGCGACGAAACCGGTGAGCGCGACGAGAGTGGCGTTGGTGACGACCGCTTGCGCCTGATCTTCACCTGCTGCCACCCAGCCCTGTCGCTGGAGGCCAGGGTCGCCCTCACGCTCCGTACCCTCGCAGGCCTGACGACCGCCGAGATCGCCCGCGCGTTCCTCGTACCGGAGCCGACGATGGCCCAGCGCCTGGTGCGGGCCAAGCGCAAGATCCGCCACGCCGGCATCCCCTACCGCGTGCCACCGGCCCACCTTCTGCCCGAACGAACCGGGGCCGTGCTAGCCGTCCTGTACCTGCTCTTCAACGAGGGCTACGCCGCCACCGCCGGGGCCGATCTGGTCAGGGAGAACCTGAGCGCCGAAGCCATCCGCCTGGCGCGCACCCTCGTCCAGCTCATGCCCGACGAGCCCGAGGCTTCGGGGCTGCTCGCGCTCATGCTTCTGCACGACTCCAGGCTAGGCACCCGCGCAGACGATACGGGTGCCATTGTGCCGCTGGAGGAGCAGGACCGCGCCCACTGGGACCGGGAAGCCATCGCGGAGGGGGTCGGCCTGCTCGACGCGGCCCTGCGGCGCGGGCAGCCCGGTCCCTACCAGCTGCAGGCGGCCATCGCCGCGTGTCACGCCACCGCCGCCGAAGCATCCGACACCGACTGGGCCGAGATCTCCGCCCTCTACGGCCTTCTCGTCCAGACAATGCCCACCCCCGTGGTCAAGCTGAACCGGGCGGTGGCCGTGGGGATGGCGGAAGGGCCGGCCGCGGGGCTGGAGCTGGTAGAGGCGCTCGAAGCATCCGGGCAGCTGACCGGCTACCACCTGCTGCCCGCCACGCGCGCCGACCTGCTCCGCCGCCTCGGGCGTCACGCCGAGGCCGCAGCCGCCTATCTCGAGGCGCTGGAGCTGGCTTCCAACGACGCCGAGCGCAGGTACCTTACCCGGCGGCTGGACGAGATCACGGGCAGCAACTGACGCCCAGCCCGCCGACCGGCCGACAGCAGGCCGTGGGGTAGTGACAGCTACCCTCGTTCCGAAAAACTTCTCCGCGCGGGTGTCGATCCGCGTCCTGTTCGTTCGTCGTCCTATCAAAGGACATCGGGCAAACGAAAGGACGAGTCATGCAAGAGACGAGCTATCCGGCGGTTGTCGCGGCGGCGGTGGGGGCGTTCGTGGCGAGCGCGGCCTGGTACACCGCGTTCGGCGACGAGATGGTGAGGTTGCAGGGCTTAGACCAGGCCGCCGCGGCGGATACGGCAACGCCCGTGTGGACCATGCTGTTCGTGGTCGCCCAGAGCCTCGTGGTCGCCTCGTTGCTCTCGTACTTCGTCGCGCGTCTCGGATTCGCCGGTTTGGGTAGCGCCGCGCGTCTTGGCGCCCTCGTCTGGATCTTCCCCGCCGTCATCCTCCTGGGCTCGGTCGTGCACGAGAACGTGCCAGTGATCGTCGCGGCCATCCACGCCGGTGACTGGCTAGTCAAGCTACTCCTCATGACCATCATCCTCGGCGTGTGGCGCAAAGATCGACGCGCGGCCGGACCCGAGGGACCATCCAACCCCCATTCAGCCGCCGTCGGCGAGGCTGGCTGACCGCTCCGGACGAGACGAACCCACTCCAGCCCCCGTTCCCGAAGATAGGAGGACGAAAGTGTCCGAACCACAAACCCTGATGACCGGCATCGCCTTCGGTGAGTCGCCACGCTGGCACGACGAGCGCCTGTGGTTCTCCGACTGGGGCATGCAGGAGATCATCGCCGTCGACCTCGAGGGCAAGAGCGAGGTCATGGTCCGCATGCCGTCGTCCCCGTTCTGCATCGATTGGCTGCCCGATGGGCGCCTGCTAGTCGTCTCGGGGGTTGACGGTCTGCTGCTGCGCAGGGAGGCGAGCGGGTCTCTGGTGACGCACGCCGACCTGGGCGGCCTCTCCGGCCAGCCCTGGAACGACATCGTCGTGGACGGTCGCGGCAACGCCTACGTCGGCAACATCGGCTTCGACTTCTCGGGCGGCGAGTTCGCCCCCGGAATCCTCGCGCTCGTCACCCTCGACGGCACGGTCCGGCAGGTGGCGGACGACGTCGCGTTCCCCAACGGCATCGCCGTTACCCCCGACAACTCGACCCTGATCCTCGCCGAGTCCTACGCCAACAGGCTCACGGCGTTCGACATCGACCCCGACGGCGGCCTTTCCAACCGGCGGGTATGGGCCGACCTCGCCGATGGCGTCCCCGACGGCATCTGCCTCGACGCCGAAGGGGCCGTCTGGTACGCGGACGTCCCGAACAAGCGTTGCGTTCGCGTCCGCGAGGGCGGCGAGGTGCTGCAAAGGATCGACCTGGACCGCGGCTGCTTCGCCTGCATGCTCGGCGGCACCGACGGGAGGACCCTGTTCCTGGTGGTGAGGGCGTGGAGTGGCGTGGAGGGCGCCGCCGAAGAGGAACCAAGCGGCCAGATCCTGACGATCCCGGCGCCTGTCCCGGGGGCCGGTTGGCCGTAGGGAGAACCCTGATACCACGCTAGAGGGCAGACCGCGCCCGGGTTCTCGTCGCGGTCCGCCCTCCGGGATGGCAGCCGGCTTAGCGGCATCCCTAATCCAGGCCGGAGGGCTCCATCGCGATCATCCCCAGTGACTTCATTACCTTTCTTCTCTCGCCGTCTCGTCGTTTCTCTTTCCATCGAGTTCTGGTTACGAGCCGTTGGCCTGCGTGGCCGAGCCGGGCACGAGCACCAACTTGCCGCTCGCCTCGCCGGAGACCAGGAGCTCGAGGGCCTCGGATGCCTTCTCTAGCGGCATCCGCCTGGAGACGTGGGCCTCGATCTTTCCCTGCGCGAGCAGCGAGAGCACGGTCGTGAGATCTTCCCGGAAATACTTTGGCCAGCGCTTGACGTAGTAGAACGTCGCCCGCTTGCCGTTGGGCGCAGCGCCCCAGAGAAAGATGCGGCCGAAGAGCGGCAGGTAGGGCTTGATCCAGTGCCCGCTACCCGAGAGCGTCGAGGCGGAGCCGTAGCTGACCAGCGTCCCGCCCCGCCTCAGCATCTGCCACGAGTCAACTATCCCAGGTCCCCCGACGTGGTCGAAGACGGCGTCCACGCCGCCGGGAGAGATCTCGCGCACCCGGGCGGGCACGTCGTCGTTCCTGTAGTCGACCGGCACGGCCCCGAGCGAGCGCACGTACTCGTGCTTGCCCGCCGAGGCCGTGCCTATTACCTCGGCGCCGGCGAGCCGCGCGAGCTGCACGAGCAGCGTCCCCACGCCACCAGAGGCCCCGTGAACGAGCACGGTCTGCCCCGGCTTCACCTTCGCAGCGCGGTGGAGCATCTGCCAGGCGGTGACCCCGTTGGTCACGGCCGCCACCGCGTCGGCGGGATCCAGGCCCTCAGGGACCGGCGCCACTTCCTCCGCGCCGAGCGCCACGCTCTCCGCCCAGGACCCGGTCTCCGTCAGCGCGGCGACCCGCCTGCCGAGCAACGCCTCGTCGACGCCCTCGCCGACGCTCTCCACCCTGCCCACGAGATCGTAGCCGGGCACGAAGGGGAACTTCGGCTGGCCGAAGTAGCGGCCCTTGAGCATCTGCACCTCGGCGAAGGAGACCCCCGCCGCCTCTACCCGAACCACGACCTGCCCCGGCTCCGGGCCTTGCAGATCCCGCCGGTGCGCTTCCAGCACCTCCGGCCCGCCCTCACGCGCCATAACGATCTCGGTCCTCTTTGCAGTCTTGGCCTCCGCTGTCTGGGTCATCGTTGGTGCTCCTTTCGATTGCAATCTGGGAACCACTGAACGCTGTACAATTTACAAACTAAGTTAAGTCTGGAGTAAAAAGGAGGGCTTTCTAGCCGAGCCATGCCCTCAGGTAGTCGTGGATCGCCTGGTCCGCCAGCCGTTCGGCCTCTTCCCTGCCGCCGGGGAGCCGGCCGGCCATGTCGAGCGCCACGAGGCCGTGGAACGTGCCCCACGCGAGCGTCACCTTTGCCCAGAGGTCGTCCACCCCCTTTCCGTCCTTCGCGAACATCGCCCGCAGGACCTCCGCCATCGTCTCGGCTATTTTCTCTCCCTCCTTCCGTAGCTCCGTCACGGGGAAAGACACCCCTCCGAGACCGTACATGACCTGGTAGAGGTCGGGGGATTCGAACGCGAAGCGGCACCAGGCGCGGGACATCCCGAGCAGGGCTTCTTCCGGATCCTCGGAGGCGTCCCTGGCTCGCTCGATGGCCTCGAGCTGCTCCGCGTAGCCGATACGTACGAGCTCGAGGAGCAGGTCCTCTTTGGAGTCGAAGTACTCGTAGATGACGGGCGGGCTGTACTCGATGAGCCCGGCGATCTTGCGTATCGTCACGGCCCGCCAGCCCTCCGACCTTGCGATCTCACGCGCCGCAGCCAGGATGCCTTCCCTTAGCTGCTGCCTCTGCCTCTGTCTGCGCTCTTTGATGCCCATAACATTCCTCTTCTTATCGTTGGACGAATTTCTAACATAGTTAACCAGCGGTGTCAAGCGGTGTCTCCAGATTGCACCTGGAGGCCTGGCGTACCGGGCATTGCCGCCTGCGGCGCGCGGCGGGTTGACCTGGGAGGCACTCGCCGTCTTGGCTAGAGGTCGGGCACGGCCGCCACGTGGGGACGAATTGCGTTCTCGATGGCGGTTGGGTGGTCGAGGTCGAAGCTCGCGGCGACCCGCCTTGAGAGTCTGGAGAAAAGGCTCAGGGTCGCCTGGAAGGCGGCGAAGGCGTCCTCGGCGTCGAAGTGGCCGTAACAGCGGTGCAGCTCGGCCCAGACGTCAGGCGCCGCCCAATCTCGCATGTGGATCCCGATGTGCCAGACGTCGGCCTCGGGGCCGAGGCGCGCGAGCGCGTCCCACTCGATAAGCCGCAGCAGCATCTGCTTCATGGTTCCGTCGCGGGACTTGACGATCCACAGCTCGCCGCGCGCGAGGTATGGTGGGATGTGGGCGGCCTCGAACCAGAACTCAGAGCACACGTCGAGCAGGTCGGCGCCGGTGGGCGGCCGGAGGCTCGGGGCCCGGCCCGATGGGGCGGGCAGCCGCGAGGCGAGCCCGGACGGGTCCGCGAGCACGACGTAGCCTCGCTCGTACAGGTCATCGAGGCCACCCTCCGCGAGCGCGGCAAGGGCCACGGTGGGCCGGATCTGGATGTCTGCCTTGAGCCCCCCGGCGAAGAACGCCTGGTGCGTAACCCGACGGCCGCCGTCTTCCTCGGGGTCCCAGGCCGAGCGGATGCGCACCCACACAGGGGAGATCTCCTCCAGCCACGCCGGCGAGCCGTAGCGCTCGGGCTGCGCGACGAAGACCTCCACGTCGTAGTCCGAGGCCGCGTCCACGGTAGCGCGCTCTCTCGCACGCGAGCCGGTCAGGACAACCGCCCCAAGTCCGTCCTGCCGCCGAGCCCAGCGGAGCACCTTGCGCAGGAAGGGGTCCGCGGAAAGGTCGCCGGGTCCCTGGGTGCCGGGGGAGGCCGGTTCAACTCCTCGCCTCGTGGTACGGGAAGAGCGTCTGCTGCGGCGCTTCGGCTCGCCTCCCGCGGTGGCGTCTCGCTTCGCCCATCCTCTACCTCCTCCTGCAAGTGTCCGGGTGACGGATATGCGTAGCGGCGGTCGTGGTTAGGTCTGGATGGGATGTCCCAGATCGTCCGTAACCAGGGATTGCGCCTGAAACTTGGTCAGGACAAAGGACAATCGGGGTTGCGGAAAGGAGTACTCGATCAGCATCCCGCCGTCCTGCCAGGCCGCGTTCTCCGCCGCGAAGGTGCGTGTGTATGGTAGCACGGCGGGGTGAACCCCCCGGGAGTAGTATGGGCATCCCCGCGGGCGGGAAAAGCTACCAGTAACCAGCATGTGAGGTGACTTCATGAAGATCGGCGTGCAGATCCCCAACAACAGCGCCATGCCGCGCGAGATAGGCCTCACCAGGATGGGGCGGCTGGCAGAAGACGCCGGCGCCGACAGCATCTGGGTCAACGACCACATCTTGATGGTCGAAGGCGGGCGCTCGCCTTACCCGTTCACCCCGGACGGCGCTATGCCCTGGCCCACGGACCTGCCCTGGTACGAATGCCTGACGGCGGCTTCTTTCCTGGCCGCCACCACCTCAAGGTGCAGGATCGGCACCTCTGTACTCATCCTCCCGCAGCGCAACGTCCTGGAGCTTGCGAAGACGAGCGCGACCCTGGACGCCCTGAGCGGGGGCCGCTTCGTGTTTGGGATCGGGGTCGGGTGGTTCGCCGAGGAGATAGAGGCCCTCGGCTACCGGTTCGAAACCCGAGGGCGACGTACCGACGAGATGATCGAAGTCCTCAGGCGGTGCTGGACGGGAAGGCCCCACCCCTTCGAGGGCGAGGAGATCTCCGTACCCGAGGGCCTGGTCTTCGAGCCGCGGCCCTCCCGGCCGGGCGGTTCTCCCATCCTCGTGGGCGGGATGAGCCGGGCGGCGCTGCGGCGGGCCGCGGTGCTCTGCGACGGCTGGCTCGCCTTCCAGAGGGACGGGCTCGATACCGCCAGGCTCGCCGGCCTGCTCGAGACGCTCGGCGACCTTCGCGAGGAAGCCGGGCGGCTCGACGAGCCGTTCGACCGGGTCATGCGTTTGCACAGCTCCCCCGAGATGGCGCCTCGGCTGCCGGAGCTCGCCGTCCAGGTGCGGGAGCTTGGGTTCGACGAGCTGATCATAAACCTACCCTGGGACGACCTCGCCCGGGCGGAGGAGCTGATAGGCAACGTCAGGAGCGCAGCCGCGACCGACGGCGCTGCATGAGATCTTCGAGGGGTGTGCAGTGGAATACAGAAGAGCTCCGCTAGATCCGATGTCTCCTCGTAGGGCGGGATCCGAGAAAGCGCTAGTGCCCTGAGGGCGGCAGGGTGGTCGAGCACGCCATGGCAGGGCAGTCTGCAGGAGCGCGATGAGCGCGGATAACCCCGCCAAACCCGACGTACCCCATGGTGCTTTGAGGATGGCCCTCGGCCTCGCTCTTGGTCCCGCGGTGACGATCGGGTTGGCGCGCTTCGCCTACGCGCTCCTGTTGCCAGCCATGCGCGACGACCTCGGGTGGTCGTATGCTCAGGCCGGTGGCATGAACACCGCCAACGCCCTGGGCTACCTGGCTGGCGCCGTGGTAGCCGCTCCGATCGGCGCGCGGATCGGAGGACGCCTTACCTTCCTCGGCGGAATGGCGATTACGGCGCTGGCGCTGCTCGCGTCCGCCCTCAGCTCACAGTACGAGATCCTGCTCCTCCTGCGCATGGTGGCGGGGGTGGCCGGCGCCGTCTCCTTCGTCGTGGGCGGAGGTCTCGCCGCGCAGGTTGCTTCGGAGAGCGGGGGCAGGGCTGCCGTAGCGCTTGGCATCTACTTCGCCGGCGGTGGAGGGCTGGGCATCATGATCTCAGCCCTGACCGTACCACCCCTTCTTGGCACCACGGGAGGAAACGATTGGCGAATGGGGTGGGCGATTCTAGGCGTCGCCGCACTCGCGGCGCTGGCCGCCTGCGTGCCCATCACGCGGCGGGCCGTGGAGCCTCCAACTCTATCTGCCGGCGCCTCGGGCCGCTGGCCCATCGGCAGCCTCGCTCCTACCCTGCTGGCCTACGGGCTCTTCGGCTTCGGTTACATCTCCTACATGACCTTCGTCATCGCCTTCTTGCGCGGCGAGGGCGTTAGCCCGATCGAGGTTTCGCTGTTCTGGGCGGTTCTGGGCGCGACAGCCGCCGGCTCGGCGTTCTGGTGGGGACCTCCGTTGCAGAAGCTCGGAGGCGGCCGGGGACTGGCTACCGTGATGGGAGCGGTCGTGTTGGGCGCTGCCCTGCCGCTGGTCCCACTCTCCTCGGCGTCCGCCATCCTTGGGCTCGCTTTCGGCTCCGCGGTCCTCTTCGGGGGATCGTTCCTGGCCGTCCCCACCTCGGTCACCGCGGTGGCCCAAAGGGCGTTAGCGTCGCATCTCTGGACTCGGGCGATCGGGGCGCTCACGGTGGCGTTCGCCGTGGGGCAGTGCGCAGGACCCTTTCTCGCCGGGGTGCTCTCCGACCAAGCAGCGGGCGTACGCGCCGGGCTCGTCCTGTCGGTGGTCGTGCTGTTGGTGGGCTCCGGCGTGGCGTTGCTACAGCGGGATCTCCGGTACACGGGCAACGAAGAAGACGCGACCCCCACTCAGCAGCGGTAGGAAGCGGGGTGTAGATAGGAAAGCATTCGCCGGTGCGATAGTCGAGCTTTCGAGCTAGCAGGGGCGCCGGACATGCCCCGGAAAAAGATCTGCGGATGCGGCGGCAAAGTACGCCCCGCCTTGACACAGCTTCCTTTTCGTATACGCTGTATACAACGTATACAAACAAGTGCTGTCATCCTCTATTGGAGGTTGAAGGGGAGAGAATTGGAGACGAGGCCTTCTACGCAGTCCGAGGTTCATCGGGAACTCTCCGCGTACTCGGAGTGGGCCGTCGACGTGAGCTACACGAGCTTGCCAACACGGGTGCTCGACAAGGCGCGGCTCGTGCTGCTGGACGACATGGGTGCCGTGCTCGGCGCGGCAGACGAATCGGAGCTGAGGGCATACAGGAAACGGTACCTGGCCATAGGAGGCCGGTCCGAGGCCACGGTCCTTGCGCCGGGATTCGCCATGACCGATCGCTTCGGCGCGGCGGAGCTCAACGGCATGGCCGGCTGCTGGCTGGAGGTCGACGAGGGGTACAGGCTCGCGACCAGCCACGCGGGAATCTACGCCATCCCCGCCCTGTTGGCCGTCACCGAGAGTGAGGGTATGGCGACCCGGGAGTTGCTCGCGGGGCTGGTGGTCGGGTACGAGATCGCCGCGAGGTTCGCGCACGCCTGGACCTTCCCGCCGCTGACGGTACACCCGCACGGGGTATTCTCCCCGGTAGGCGCAGCGGTCGCGGTGGCGAAGGTCAGAGGGTATTCCGCTTCGGAGCTGTTACGGACGATCCAGACGGCCTCGGCCCTTGCCATAACGAGCCCGTACAATCATGCTACGAGCGGAGCGTTGGTGCGCAACGTGTGGACGGGGACGGGTGCGCGTCTCGGTATCATGGCTTCCGAACTGGCGGTTGACGGGATCCTGGGTCTACCCAGCTCGCCGTTCGACGCGTTCGGGGCCGTGCTCCGGGGGGAATGGCAAGAGGGCGCTCTGGGCGGCGCCCTGGGAGAGACCTACGCCATCGAGGCCGGTTACCACAAGCCGTACGCCTGTTGCCAGTACGCGCACGCGACCATCGACGCCCTGCTGGAGTTGCGGGCCCGCCACGAAGCGCTGGACTGGGCGCGGGCGGTAGAGAGCATCGTCGTCGAGACCCACTCCAAGGGGCTCTCGCTCGGCGTGGCGCATCCGGAGACCACCCTGGGTGCCAAGTTCTCCCTGCCGCATGCGGTCGCCGCGGGGCTCGTGTACGGGACAGGCGGTCCCCCCGCTTTCACGCGGAGGAGCATCGAAGATCCCAGGGTTAGAGTTCTGTCCGAGGCCGTGGAGTTGCGGCCGATCGAGGAAGTGAGGGACTGGCCCGAGGATCGTCCGTCCAGGATCACCGTGCGCCTCAAGGATGGTTCGGAGGACGCAGCCTACTGCGCCACCGCGACGGGTGACCCTACCAGGCCCCTTTCCCCAGAGCAGCTGGTGGAGAAATTCGTCGACGTGACTGGCGCGACGCTAGCGGCTCCGGGAGCCAGGAGGCTTGCAGACCAGATCCTCGGCCTTCGCGACGACTTGCCCGTCCGGGACCTCATCCGCCTGGTAAGAGAGGCGGCCTGATGCCGCCCGTCGAACGCACCTTGGCAACCGACGTGGTCGTGGTGGGGGGTGGCGCCTGCGGCATGGCGGCGGCCATAGCGGCGAGGCAACAAGGAGCGGAGGTACTCTTGCTGGAGAAAGAGCCGGACCTTGGAGGCAACGCGGCCCTCAGCACCGGCTCGGTTCCCGCCGCTTACACGCGCTTCCAGGCGGCGGCCGGCGTGGAAGACTCCCCGGAGAAGATGGCCGAAGACATAATGCGTCAGACCGGCCACATGACCGACAAGGAGCTCGTGCTGCACCTTTGTCGGGAATCGAGCGGGTTGATCGACTGGCTGGTCGACTCCCTGAGGGTGGAGCTGTACCTCGTGACCGACTATGTGCACGTCGGCCACTCCGTGCATCGGCTGCACGCTCCCGCCTCCAGGGAGGGAGCGGACCTCGTCAGGGACCTGCGAGGGACGATGGAGGAGTTCGAGATCCCCTTCAAGGTTGGGACCCCCGTGACCGGGGTGCTGACCTCGGACAACGGGAGCGCTGTTGGGCGTCGAAGCCGGCCAGAATTTGCGTGTCGAGGCGCGGAAGGTGATCCTGGCTTCCAACGGGTTCGCCGCCAACCGGAAGATGCTCCGGCGCTACTGCCCTGAGATAGCGGACGCGCCGTACTTCGGTGCCCCGGGTAACACGGGCGAGGGGATCGAGTGGGGCGAGGAGCTGGGGGGCGTTACCGAGCACATGGGGGCGTACCAGGGGTACGCGGCGGTATGCGAGAACGGGATACTCGTCTCCTGGACCACGGTGGAGAAGGGCGGGATCGTGGTAGACGAGGAGGGACGCCGCTTCGGTGACGAAACGAGCGGGTACTCCGCGTTCGTCCCGGAGGTGCAGCGCCACACCGACGGGCCGATCTACGTGATCTTCGACCGGAGGATCATGGAGTCCGTGCGGGACCGCGAGCCCCGTTTCAAGGGACTGGTCGAGGGGGGCTTCGTCAAGGAAGCGGCCACGCTGAGCGCGCTGGCTTCGCTCCACGGCATGCCGCGGGACAACCTCGAAGAGACGCTCTCCCGTTACGAAGACGCAGCGGGCACGGGTGCCGACGAGTTCGGCAGGGAAGGCTTCGGGTCGGCCCCGCTCCGGTACCCGCTGTACATCGTCCGGGCATCGACCGGTCTCTTCCACACTCAGGGAGGTCTGAGGATAAACACGAACGCCCAGCCCCTCCGCGCCGATGGGAGCCCAATAGAGAACCTTTACGCGGGGGGCGGAGTGGCCGTGGGGATCTCCGGTCCCGACGGTGGCAGGGGCTACGCGTCCGGCAACGGGCTGCTGACCGCCCTCGGGTGGGGCAAGATCGCCGGAGAGCAGGCGGGCGCCTCGGTGGGAAGGTGATGGTGACCACCATCGCCTACGGGCTCGCGGAGAGGGCGCTGGCTCTCTCCTTCGAGGACATCCCGGAGGCTGTGTTGAGGCACGCCAAGCTGCACCTGCTGGACTCCCTGGGGGTGGCCCTCGCCGCGGCGGCCACGGAGTCAGGCGAGGGGATCACACGCGCCGCCCGGTCACTCGGCGGTGGCGACGAGGCCACGGGGATTGGGACCCCCGAGCGGCTGCCGGCCCCCTCGGCGGCGCTGGTCAACGGCTCCCTGATCCACGCGCTCGAGTACGACGACACCCACACGGGCTCGATCATCCACGGCAGTTCCGTGGTGGTGCCGGGCGTCTTGGCGGCGGCGGAGCAGAACGGGGCCAACGGCGAGGAGCTCCTTACCTCGCTCGTGCTGGGATGGGAGACGCTAATCCGGCTAGGGCTGGTCGCGCCCGGTGCCTTCCAGGCGCGCGGGTTCCACACCACCGGGGTCTGCGGCGGCTTCGCCTCGGCCCTGGTTGTCGGCCGACTCGCCGGGCTCTCCGCTCCTCAGCTGGTCTCCGCGCTCGGGATCGCCGGGAGCCAGGCTTCCGGGCTCTTTGAGTACGTCGTGGGCGGCGCCTCGGTGAAGGGCGTCCACCCGGGCTGGGCCGCGCACAACGGCATCGTCGCGACCCGGCTCGCCGGCTGCGGCGTCTCCGGCCCGGAGACCGTGTTCGAGGGACGCTTCGGCTTCTACAGTACGCACACGGATCGCCGCCCGGAAGAGTTGCCGCTGCACGAACTGTACCGCGACGTGGGCGAACGCTGGCATACGACCGAGATGTCGTTCAAACCGTACCCGTGCTGCCACTTCAACCACGCCTTCCTCGACTGCGCGGCGCAGCTGGTATCGGAAGGCCTGAAGGGTGAGGAGGTCGAAGAGGTGGTGTGCTACGTCGCACCGGAGATCGTACCGGTCGTGTGCGAGCCACGCGAGGCGAAGGCGTCCCCGCGTAGCGGCTACGAGGCCAGGTTCAGCCTCCCATACTGCGTCGCCGCCATGCTCTGCCACGGCGAGGTGGGCCTCGACACCTTCTCCCGCGAGAACGCCGCGGACGGGCGCCTGCTCGAGCTGGCGCAGCGCGTGCGCTACGAACCCGACGCGAAAACGGGCTACCCGGAGGTCTTCCCGGGCAGCCTGGAGGTTCGCACCAGGGACGGCCGCATGCTCCACAGCAAGGTCGAGGTCAATCGTGGTGGACCGCGCAACCCGATGCCTGATGACCGAGATCATCCAGAAGTTCCGGGATAACGCCCTGCGCGCGCTCGGCTCGCACAGCGTCGAAGGTGTGTTGGAGACGGTACGGAGCCTCGAAGAGGCGGACGATCCGCGCCCGCTGTGCGAGTTGCTGAGGGCCAGCCGAGGAGCGGAGTCCCACCTTACGGGTAAGGAGCGACGGATGACGCAGTCACGTAAGGGCGCCGGCAACGAAGGCACGCTCCCGGATCTCCGGTCGTCCGGGTTCGAGCACATGGCCACGCGGGATTGGGTCTACCACGCCCTCCTCGAAGCCATAGTGCGCGGCCAGTTGAAGCCGGGCGCCTGGCTATCGGAGGCGAGCCTGTCCACGCAGTTGGAGGTGAGCCGCACGCCCCTGCGCGAGGCCCTGCAACGCCTCCAGTCCGACCTGCTGATCGAAAGAGGCCAGAACGGGAAGCTGTACGTGAGGGGCCTTTCGGGCAAGGAGGCAAGCGACCTGTACGCCGTGCGCGCCTCATTGGAAGAACTGACCGTCGAGGAGGCGGCAGCCAACTTGACGGCGGCCAAACTGGCAACCCTGGAAGAGACCCTCGAACGAATGCGGTCGGCGATCGAGCAGGTCGAGGACGTTGCCGAGGGAGGAAGGGATTTCCACGACGTGCTCCTGGAGATCGCCGGAAACGAGATCACGAGCTGGACGCTTGGGCAGCTCAAGCCGCACATAGACCGTTACCGATTCCTCAGCACCCGGACCAGCCAGGAGCGCGCCATGCAAGCCGTCCGGGAGCACGAGGAGATCTACGCGTCGCTGCGCGACGGCGAAGTCGAAGCCGCGAAAGCGGCCATGAGACGGCACATCGAGAAGGGCAGGGAGACCGTGCTGACAGCTCTTGCGGCCTCTCCCGAGCCCCAGGGAGGTGGGACGGAGTGAGGGCCGACATGGCGATCAAGAACGGGCGGGTGGTGTTCCCGGGCGAGGGCGTTACACCCACCGACATCGCCGTGCGCGATGGCAAGATAGCGGCCGTACTTGCGCCCGGGCAGACGCTCGAAGCGGACCAGACCATCGACGCCGGCGGGTTGACTGTGTTCCCGGGAATCGTGGACCCACACACCCACCTGACCATGGGCGACTCTCCGGAACCGTACCTGACAGAGACGAGGAGCGCCGCGATCGGCGGCGTGACCAGCGGTCTTGACCTACCTGTTCCAGTCGACCCCCTACGCCGACCTCTTCGAGAGGGAACACGAATCCACCGAATCTCAGGCGTACGTGGACGTCGGTTTCCACTTCGGGGCCGTTACCGACGAGCAGCGGGCAGGAGCTTGGCCGCTACGCTGACGAGTACGGCGTCACCTCCTACAAGTTCTTCATGAGCTTCCGAGGCGACGAGGGTAAGTACCTCGGCATCGAGGGCGTAGACGACGGGCTCATGTACGACTTCTTCTCCGACATAGCGCAGGAGGTCGGCGGGGTTGTCGCCACGCACCCCGAGAACATCGAGATAGTCTGGCGTCTGAGGTCGCGGCTGGTGGAGGAAGGGCGCGAAGATCTGAAGGCGTGGATGGAATCGAGGCCGGACTTTGTGGAGGCAGAGAACGTGGCGCGGGCGCTACAGGTAGCCCGCCAGACCGGCGTCACACTCTACATCCCCCACCTGAGCTGTGCGCTCGGCCTGGAGGAGGTGCGCCGGTTCCGCGACCTTTACGACGGCTACTTCGTGGAGACGTGCCCACACTACCTGACGCACACGTCCAACGGCGGGACCGACACGCTCGCCAAGGTGAACCCCCCTCTGCGGACGGACGAGGACCGCGCGGCGCTGTGGGAGGGGCTGGCGGATGGGAGCATACAGGTTGTCGGCTCCGACCACGTGCCGCGCCGGTCGTCGCACAAGGAGGGCGGCATCTGGAAAGCTTCAGCCGGCTTCCCGGGGCTGGCGACGCTGCTGCCTGTGCTCCTTAGCGAAGGCCACCACCGTCGCGGTCTGCCGCTGCACAGGATCGCCGAGCTCACCAGCGAGAACCCCGCCAGGATCTACGGCCTGTACCCCGAGAAGGGGACGATACGGGTCGGCAGCGACGCCGATTTGACGTTGGTGGACCTTGACCTCGAACGGCGAGGTCAGGGCCGAAGACCTCGGCTCGTATTGCGACTTCTCCCTCTACGAGGGGTGGGATCTCAAGGGGTGGCCCGTGGCGACGATATCGCGCGGCAAGGTGGTCTACGGCGACGGCAAGCTGGAGGGGGAGCCCGGTTGGGGCCGCTATCTGCACAGAACCAGAGTGGGAGCGTAGACGATGGAGAAGCGCATCTGGGACTACTACATAACCGATCGCCGACCGCAGGGTCTACGAGAAGGCCGGGTTCGGCAGCAGCGCCGGCTTCGGGAGCCGACCGGCCGTCCTCGTCATAGACGTGCAGTACAGGACGGTGGGCGAGGGCGCGAGCCGATACTGGACGCGATGGACACGTACCCGACGGCGGTCGGCGAACGCGGCTGGGCGGCCGTGGACAAGATCCGTGAGCTCCTGGCGGCGGCGCGTCCCAAGGGGGTGCCGGTCCTCTACCCCGTAGTGGAGCGGAAGGACAGGTTCGACACGGGGCGCTGGAAAGACAAGATCCCGGGGATGGACAGCGAGGAGCACAGGATCGGCCAGCGCGGGACGCAGATGGTAGAAGAGGTCGCGCCGCAGCCAGGCGACGTCGTGGTCAGCAAACGCTACGCGAGCGCCTTCTTCGGAACCCCGCTGATGACGTACCTCAACGACCTCGACGTGGACACCCTCGTCGTGACCGGATGCACCACCAGCGGATGCGTACGGGCGACGGTAATGGATGCCTTCTCCTACGCCTTCCGGGTGATCGTGCCCGAAGACGCGGTATATGACCGCGGCGAGGCAAGCCACGCCATCAACCTCTTCGACATGAGCCAGAAGTACGCCGACGTGCTGACCACGAGCGAGGTTGATCTCGTTCCTCGAAGGGTTGCCGGCGAGCCGGCGCGGACTGTCGCAGAGGGGAGTGAGGCGTGAGCACCGCCGCGAGGTTGAGGACCCTTATCTCCGGGGAACGTCTCCTCGTAGCCCCCGGGGTGCCGAATGCTCTGACGGCGATCCTCGTCGAGGAAGCGGGTTTCCCAGTGGTGTACGTCTCCGGCGCGGGGGTGTCCAACACTCAGCTAGGGGCCGCGGACGTGGGGCTCGTGTCGTTACGTGAGCTTGTCGAGCAGGTCCGCTACGTAACGGCGGCCGTCGACGCTACCGGTGATCGCCGACGCGGATACCGGATTCGGCAACGCGATCAACGTGGTGAGGACGGTCCAGGAGCTGGAGAGTGCCGGGGCTGCCGGGATACACCTCGAAGACCAGGTCACGCCCAAGCGGTGCGGCCACTTCGAGGGGAAGCAGATCGTGTCCAAGGCGGAGATGGTCAACAAGGTGCGCGCGGCGGTGGAGGCCCGCCGGGACGAGGACTTCGTGATCATCGCGCGCACTGACGCCCGCGCGGTGGTGGGCCTCGAAGAAGCCGTCAATCGCGCCCTGGCCTACCGGGAGGCCGGGGCCGACATGATCTTCGTCGAGGCGCCGCGCAGCACCGAGGAGCTGGATGCGGTCGCTCGGGAGGTGCCCGGCCCTCTCGTCGCGAACATGGTGGAGGGCGGCAAGACCCCGCCCCAGCCCGCAGAGGTCCTGGAGAAGATGGGCTACCGGATGGTGATCTACGCCAACCTGGCGATGCGGGCGGCCATGTTCTCGATGCAGCAGGTGCTGTCCCACCTCGCCGAGCACGGCGACAGCCTGGGGGTGACGGACAGGATCATCAGCATGGAGGAGCGCAACAGGATCACCAACCTGGCGCGGTACCGCAAGACGGAAGAGAGGTACTCTCCGAGGTACTCCCTGGAAGAGCAGATAGACAGGGGTGGCACATCCCGTAGAAAGACCGCAAGCTCCGAAAGAAAGGGAACCAATGGAAAGATTAGGCGGAGAACACAGGGGGAGCACTTCGTCGGCGAAGAAGGTGGCGCTAGCGAGCCTCGTCGGCACCACCATCGAGTGGTACGACTACTTTATCTACGGGACCACGGCGGCGCTTGTCTTTAACCAGCTCTTCTTCCCGGGGTTCAGCCCCCTCGCTGGGACGCTCGCCGCCTTCGCGACTTTCGCGGTCGGCTTCTTCGCCCGCCCGCTGGGCGGCGTGATCTTCGGGCACTTCGGCGACAGGATCGGCCGAAAGACGATGCTCGTGCTTGACGCTGCTGCTGATGGGCGGGGCGACGTTCCTGATCGGGCTGCTGCCGACCTTCGAGACCATCGGCGTGCTGGGCCCCGATCTTGCTCGTCACCTGCGCATAGTGCAGGGGCTCGGCCTCGGCGGCGAGTGGGGCGGCGCCGCGTTGATGGCCTCCGAACACTCTCCCCCGAACCGCCGGGGTTTCTACGCCAGCTCGGTCCAGATGGGAGCCGCAGGCGGGCTGATCATCTCCGCGGGCGTGATCGCCGCCGTTTCGGCGCTGATGACCGAGGCGCAGTTCGTCGCCTGGGGATGGCGTATCCCGTTCTTGGCGAGCATAATCCTCATAGCCGTTGGCGCGTTCATCAGGTTCCAGATCGCCGAGTCCGAAGCTTTCATACGCCTGAAAGAAGCCGGCGCCGAGGCGCGCATGCCGATCGTAGAGGTGTTCCGCACGCGCCCCAAGAACGTCCTCCTGGCCGCGGGCACCTCCGGCGCGCAACAACGTAGTCTTCTACACCGTCTCCGTCTTCACCGTCTCCTACGGCGTCTCGCAGCTGGGCCAGTCCCAGGGCACGATGCTGACGTTACCAGCTCCTGGTCGCCCTGGTCTACTTCTTCACCATCCCGCTCTTCGGCGCGCTCTCCGACCGCATCGGCCGGCGCACGATGATCATGGCGGGCATGGTAACGATGGCCTTGTTCTCCTTCCCGTACTTCTGGCTGGTGGACACCGGGAGCGGGCCGGTGATACTGCTGGCGATGGTGCTCGCGCTCTCCGTCTTCCAGTCCGCCGCCTACGCGCCGCAGTCCGCCTTTATCCCCGAGCTTTTCGACACCCGCGTCCGCTACAGCGGCGCCGCGCTCGGCTACAACCTGGCGACCATGATCTTCGGGGGCACAGCCCCGTTTATCGCCACCGCGCTCTTCGCGTGGGCCGGCGAGAACTCGTGGGCGATCTCGGCTTACGTGATCGTCATCTGCTTAGTGAGCTTCGTGTCCGTGTACCTGGCAACGGAGACCCCGATGGTCCGGGAGAATACCGACCGGACGCACGAACCAAGCGTCACCGCGAACCCGCGCCAGGAGCCTGCCGGCTAGTGGCGGGAACTTCGATACCAACACCCGCGTCTTTGTTCGAGAGCCGGGAGGCGAGGTCTTGTACGTGAAGAGCTGGGCCGCGTTCCCCGAGGTAGAGGTATTGCCGAACAACCACCGCACCTCCGTGGCCGGCCTGGAAGTGGGCGTGAACCGCATCCGGTGGGTCCATCCCACCTCCACGCCCGACCACCGCCACGACGATGCGGAGCAGGTGATCCTGATGCTCTCGGGCCGGATAGAGATGACGATAGACGGCGACAGGTTCGAGATGGCCGAGGGCGACGTAGCGATGATTCCGAAACACACACCCCACCACGGGCGCACGCTGGGCGATGACGCCGTGTTCTACGAGGTGTTCGCCCCGCTGAGGGTCCAAAACCTGGTCGGGTTTATAGGAAAGGTGTTCTAGTGGAGCAGATTACTTCCGGCGTCTTCGTCGAGACGGGGAACCTGGGGTCGAACGACTCGATCATCGTTTCCCACGAAGGCACGGTCCTGATCGACGCCCCGCACAAGCCTACCGACGCGGCGCGCTGGCGTGACACCGCTGCCGGGTTCGGCGAGGTCCGCTACCTGGTCCACACCGACCACCACATAGACCACACCCTGGGCAACTTCCAGCTGCCAGGAACCGTCGTGTCGCACTCCGTTACCAGGCGCAGGATGGCCGAGGAGTACCCCTCGTGGGACTACGTCAGGGACCTCCTCTCCGTCATCGACCCGGGGGGGCTGGACCTCATGCCGGACCTCTGGCCGAGGCTGCCGACCGTCACGTTCGACGACGGGATGCGGCTGCACGTGGGCGACGCCACGGTGGAGCTTATCCATATGCCAGGACATACGGCCAACAGCATCGTCGCCTACCTCCCGGAGCAGGGGGTGCTGTTCAGCGGCGACAACGTCTGCGAGGCTGGCCTGCCGTCTTTCCTGGACGCGGACGTAGGATCGTGGTTCGACTCCCTGGACCGCATAGCCGCCCTGGACTTCGAGTTCCTGGTGCCCGGGCACGGCGAGGTGGGGACGAAGGAGACGGTCGGTGCGTTTCGGGACCAGGCCAGGGACCTCGTCCAGAGGGTCGAGGAGGCGGTCCGGGAGGGGATGACCCAGGACGAGGCGGCGGATAGCATCGGGTTCGAGGACAGGATACACAGCGCGACCCCCTCCTACGTTGGCTACCCGGACTACCTGATCGAACAGTTCCAGCGCAGGAGCGTTCTGAGCATCTACGATCAGCTGACGCGCGATGAACGGCACTCGATCCTCCCTCGGAACCCGTAGGTGGGCAGCCGGACACGAAACATCAAGGCGCACCCGCCGACCTACCGGCCGATCGACCCGCCAGATCTCTCCCCCGCTTCGTGCCTAACGACCGGCACGTTCGCGGACATCCGGCCCATCGTCGGGGCTTCGTCGTGAGGGTACCGGAGGTGCTGCTGGTGTCGCTCGGCGGAACAATAGCCGGTGTCCCCGACAAGCTGGGACGGAACGCGCCTGCGCGATCGGCGGCGGATCTGCTGGCCTCCGCCCCCGGCGCGGAGACCCTAGCCGAGATACGCGCCGCCGACATCGATCAGATACCCAGCCGGGCGGTCTTGCCCTCCGACATGCACGCGCTAGCACGCGAAATCCGCCGTGGCGTCGAAGAAGGCTGCGACGGAGTAGTCGTCACCCACGGCACCGACACGATGGAGGAGACCGCCTACGCCCTGGCGCTGATGCTTGACCGTCGCGTCCCCATGGTCCTGACGGGGGCGATGCGTCCGGGCCACGAGCCCGGCGCTGACGGCCCGGCGAACCTGCTGGCCGCGCTGCGGGTCGCCGCTACCCCCGAGGCGGCGCTGCTTGGCCCGGTGATCGTCGTGCAAGATGAGATACACGCGGCCCGCTGGGTGACCAAATTTCATACCTCCCGCGTGGCCGCATTCGCCTCGCCCGGCTTTGGGCCGGTCGGGACCGTGGCCGAGGGACGGGTACGACTGCACGTGGATTCCGTCGCGTCCGAGTTCGTGGGCTTCCCCGAGGAGCTGGCGCGCAGGGTCGAGCTCGTGTGGGTCGCGGCCGGGTCCGACGGCGTACTCGTCGAGGCGGCGGCCGCCGTCGGCGACGGTCTGGTGGTCGCCGGTACCGGAGGCGGGCACGTGCCGCCGGCCATGGCCGCCTCTCTCCAGAACGCCGTCGAGGGCGGGCTCCCGGTGGTGCTGGCGAGCCGGTGCGCCAGCGGGGCGGTGCTAGAGGAGACCTACGGCGGTATCGGCTCGGAGACGCACCTGCGATCTGTGGGGCTCATCCCTGCCGGCACGCTGGCGCCGCTAAAAGCCAGGCTGCGCCTGATGGTCGCCCTCGGCATGGGCAAGAGCCCCGCCGAGGTCTTCCCCGCATGATACGTTTTTCTCGGCACTCACCATCGCATTAGGAGGATCATGGCAAAAAGGTACGACGTGGTGGTCGTTGGGGCCGGCAACGCGGCGTTCTCGGCGGCGCACGCCGCGGCCGAGCGTGGTGGCCGCTTGCTGGTGCTGGAGAAGGCGCCGCGCGAGTCCATGGGTGGGAATAGCTACTTCACCGCTGGCGCCATCCGCACCACCCACAATGGGCTGGAGGATCTCCGCCCCCTGCTCGAAGACCTCTCCGACGAGCAGGCCGCCGCGACGGAGCTGGACCCTTACACCCCCGAGGACTTCATGGCCGACATGGTCCGCGTCACCGACGGCCGCTGTGACCCGGATCTGACGAAAATAATGGTCTACGAGTCCGCGGACACGGTGAGGTGGCTTCACGAAAAGGGCCTGCGCTTCAGGCTGATGTACGACCGGCAATCCTTCGTGGTCGACGGCAAGCAACGGTTCTGGGGCGGATTGGTGCTCGGCACGGTCGGCGGCGGCAAGGGCCTAATCGAACAGCACGTGCGCGCCGCCGAGGAGGAAGGCGTCGAGGTCCGCTACGGCTCGCCCGTGGTTGGGTTGCTGGAGGACGAGGACGGCTCGATCCGGGGCGTGGTGAGCCGGGCACCGGACGGTCGGGAGGAGGTAGAGGCGGAAGCGGTAGTGCTCGCCGGAGGAGGTTTCGAGTCCGACCCGCGGATGCGCGCCGCCTACCTCGGCCCGCAGTGGGACGTTGCAAAGGTACGCGGCACCCAGCACAACACCGGCGAGGTGCTGCGCATGGCCCTCGATGCTGGCGCCCAGCCCTACGGCAACTGGAGCGGGTGCCACTCCATAGCCTGGGACGCCGCCGCGCCGCCGACCGGGGACTGGGAGCTCACCAACCTCTTCTCCAAGCAGTCCTACCCCCTGGGGATCGTGGTCAACAGGGAGTCTAAGCGCTTCCTGGACGAGGGCGCGGACTTCCGCAACTACACCTACGCCAAGTACGGCGCGGAGATACTGCGTCAGCCCGGCGCGCTCGCGTACCAGATCTTCGACGCCAAGACCGAACCACTGCTGCGCCAGGACGAATACTCGGCGCCCGGCGTGTCGCGCCACGAGGCGCAAACCATCACCAAGCTGGCGGTGAAGCTCGGCCTCGACCCGGAGGCGCTGAAGAGGACGGTGGACGAGTTCAACGCGGCCGTCGGGCCCGAAGCCTTCGACCCGTCGGCCAAAGACGGCAAGCGAACCCAGGGTATCGAGCCTCCAAAGTCCAACTGGGCGCTGCCGATAGACGAGCCGCCGTTCTACGGGTTCGCGGTGACCTGCGGCATAACGTTCACCTTCGGCGGTCTGCGGGTAGACGACGCCGCGCGGGTGCTGGACGGGAGCGGGCGGCCGATCCGGGGCCTGTACGCGGCCGGCGAGCTGGTCGGGGGCCTCTTCTACCACAACTATCCCGGTGGCAGCGGCCTCACGTCCGGGGCAGTGTTCGGACGGCGCGCCGGCCACGCGGCGGCCAGCATCGCCGCCCGCTCCACGGCATGAGGCCATCAGCGACCGCCGGTTGGTCGGTCATCACGCCGGAGCGTTCGTAGCATGGCGCTCTTCTTGAGGGAGGCGGAGGTGAAGGCGCTCCTGACCCTCCCGGACGCCATCTCGGCGGTGGAGGACGCCTTCGGGATGCTAGGTTCCGGCGAGGCCGTCGATCACCCACGCGGTCGCGCGGAGGCCGGCGGCGCGGTCCTCAACGCGATGTGGGCTATCGCACCTGCCATCGGCGCGATGGGGATCAAGAGCTACCCGATAGTGCGCTCGGACGTGACACAGAGTTCCGCCAGCACCTTCGTGCTCTACGACCTCCCCGAAGGCAGGCTGGAGGGGATGATGGAAGCGGACACGCTCGGCCAATTGCGAACCGGGGCGGCGAGCGCGGTCGCGACGAAGTACCTGGCGCGGTCCGAGAGCCGAGCGCTCTCCGTCTTCGGGGCGGGCCGGCAGGCCGAGAGCCAGGTCGCGGCGCTCGCCCGGGTACTCCCGAACCTCGAACGGGTGCTCGTGGTGGGACGCTCGGAGGAGAGGCGCGACCGGTTCGTCGAGAAGACGGCAAAGAGTCTGGGCGTCGGGGTCGTGGCGGCCGACCCAGAAGAGGCGGTGCGTGCCGCGGACGTGCTCGTCACCATAACAGGCTCGGCGGAGCCCGTCTTCGACGGCGCGTGGATCGAGCCCGGCACACACATCAACGCCGCTGGCTCGAACTTCGCGATGAAGCGCGAGCTCGACGCGGTCGCGGTGGGTCGCGCGGATCTGGTGGTGGCAGACTCCGCGGAGGTCGCGCGCCTGGAGAGCGGGGATTTGATCTCCAACGGCTTCGACTGGGGGCGCCTGCACGAACTTGGGGCAGTCGTCGCCGGCGAAGCCCCCGGACGCCGAACGGAAGCGGAGATCACGCTATTCGAGTCTCACGGGCTCGCCCTCGAAGATCTGGTCTGCGCCCAGATGGTGCTTGACAGGGCGCGCGAAGCGGGCATCGGTACCGCGATATCGGTGTAACCTCGCGGCCTCGTGCCTAGCCCTAGACTCCACTCTCCAGGGCCCAGACCGGGAAAGGGTAATCTCCGCGCACGGTTTGCAGGAGGAGGGCTGCCCCGACGACCTCGAGGCCGGCCTGCTCGGCACCGCTCGCCGCTGCCTGGATGCTCTGCGTCGTGAAGTGGGTATCCGCCGCGATCAGCACCCGCGCGCCCTGCTCGGCGCTGGTCCCGCTCTGCAAGGCGATCACGCCCTCACGGTCGTAGCTGACGCTGACGGGTATCCCACTCAGCTGGGCCAGTTCGTAGCCAAGCACCCGGTCGCCGAACATGTCGCGCACGACGATCAGATCGAAGGGCCGGTCCACGATTTCGAGCAGCCTCGAAGCGAGCTCTCTGAAATCCGCCGGGCTCGCGAGCGGATTGCTCCGCCGGACCTCCCCCCCTTCCGCGACCATGCCCACCCTTCCGAAGAGTACGCCGTTCTCTGCGGAGATACCGTTACCGTCGTCCGTCATTTCTCTAAACTCCCTCGTCGTCCCCGAAACTTCTTCTGCTCGTTGTTCGCCACTCACCACGAACAATAGTATCGGCCCGTCCTCCCGAATTCGGTGCGACGCCACTTCGCGGTTTGCCAACTCAACCTTGTTTCCCGGCGTCGAGCTCCACCAAGGCGGCGGCCAGAATCCCCGCCGCCCGGGCTATGTCCTCCACATCGCTCCACTCCCGGGGCGAGTGGCTTATGCCATCGCGGCTCGGCACGAACACCATGCCGCTCGGCGCGACCTTGGCCACGTGGGCCGTGTCGTGGCTGGCGCCGCTCGGGAGTACGCAGAAGTCCGTCCCGCTCTCCTCAGCTGCGCGCGCCAGCCGCTCGCGGATCGGCTTGTGCAGGACGACCGGAGACTGGTCGGAGAGCAGGGTCGCCGAGAGCCCGAGACCCCTGCGCGAGGCTATGCGTATCGCCACGTCGAGCAGCTCCTCTGCGAGATCTCGCTGACGCTCGGAGTCCACGTCGCGCACGTCGAGCGAGAGGCGCGCGGCCCCCGGCACCGTGGTCACGGAGTCAGGATCGACCTGCAACCGGCCCGACGGTGGCCACCGTCGTGCGCAGTGTCAGCGCGCGCCGCTCGACCTCCAGGACGAACTCGCTCGCCCCCGCCAGGGCGTCGTGGCGGATCGTCATCGGCGTGGCCCCCGAGTGGTCGGGCCGACCTGAGAACTCGAGCTCCACCCTTGTGCTGCCAGCGATGGCATCGACCACGCCCAGTGGCCTGCCGCGGCTTCCCAGAACGCGTCCCTGCTCGATGTGCAGCTCCAGGAAGGCCGCGACGGACCCGGGCTCCCACACGGCTTCCGCGCAGTCCTCCGGTCGCAGACCGACGTCGGCAGCGCACTCTGCGACCGAGCGGCCTTCGCCGTCGGTCAGCTCCCGCAGCGTCGCCGCCGTGAACGCGCCGGTAGCCACGCGACTCCCTATACACGGCGCGCCGAATCGGGCGCCCTCCTCTCCGCTGAACACCACCGCCCGGAACGGTGACCTCAGACCCCCGGACTCGTCCAGCACGCGCGCCACCTCCAGCGCCGCCGCCACCCCTGCCGCGCCATCGTAGGCGCCGCCCCGCGGCACCGTGTCCAGGTGCGAGCCGACGAGCAGGGCTGCCCCTTCGCCAGGGTGCTCGGCGAAGGTGTTGCCGATGGCGTCCGTCCGCACGCGGAGCCCGAGGTCCCCGGCGCAGCGCCCGAACAGGTCGTGGGCCTCCCGCTCCTCCGGGCCGAAGGCCAGGCGGGACCACCCGCCACGCGGGTCTTGCCCGATCTCGGACAGCTCGCGCAGGAACCTGTCAACGTAACGCGGGTCCGGCTCCTCCGGTAACGTCGCCGCCGAATCACCGGTTCGGTCAGTCAATGCCCAGGTCTCCCGGCGTGAAGAGGTAGGCGTAGCCTACGGAGTGCTCGGCCAGGCGATCTCCGGCGCCCTCCCGGCGGTCGAGCACGGCGACGGCGTGGCGCGCGACGGCGCCCGCCTCCCTTACGTGCGAGATCGCCCGCAGCGCCCGTCCCCCGGTCACCACCACGTCCTCTACGAGGGTGACGTTCTCGCCCGCGTAGAGTTCGCCCTCGATCACGCGCGGCGAGCCCGGCTCGGCGTCCGGGCGCACGATGGCCATAGGAAGCCCCAGCTCCAGCGAGACCGCCGTCCCCAACGCTACCGCACCGAGCGCTGGCGTGGCGAGACGTTCGGTGTCCTCAGGGACGAGCTCGGCCATGAAACGCGCCAGTCGACGCAGGATCGCAGGCCGGGTCTCGAAGAGGTACTTGTCGAAGTAGTAGTCCCGCCGCAGACCGCTGGCGAACACGAAGTCGCCCTCCACGTAGGCCGCCCGCACGATGTCCGCCCGCAACTCCGCCAGCGCCTCCTCGCGCGGGAGCCGTAGCCTGTTCTGGGACAGAAGGTCTATCGCGCGGCGCATCTATGCCTCACCCCCTCTGTCCCACGTTCACGCAACACCGTCGAAGATATGCGCCGTATCCTCCACCTCAACCACCCCAAGCAGCCTCTCGTAGAGGCCATTCGGGTCCTCGCCCCCCACCAGGGCCTCGAACTTGGCGCGCAGCTCGTCCGGCCGCGTGGGGTCGGAGTGGTGCCCGTGCGGGTTCTCCACCTGCCGCGTGAGGACGCCGGCGTCCGTGTGGACCGTGACGCGGGCCGGGGCGGCGTCGGGCCAGGAGTCCTCCAGCTCCTCCGCCGCGCGTACCTCGACGCGTCCGGCGAGCTCGGCGACCCGCTCGTCGGGCTCGAACGCCTCCGGTCCGGTGTGGCCGTGGATTATCGCGGCAGCGACGGCGTAGGGGGTGGAGAAGCGGGCCGAGAGGTCGTTGGGTCGGGCCTGGCGTGAGATCTTGAGGTTGTTGGAGACGGTCTCGACCTCCACCCGCGTCACCCCCCCTGCTTGGAGCGGGCCGAGCGCCAGCACCGCGTCGAGCGCGGAGTGGCTGAGCGCGCAGGCACTGTGCAGCTTCATGTAGTTGCGCGTCACGCGCATACCGGCGGGACGCACCGGCTCGGCGAGCACCTCGGGGCGGACCAGCGCGCCCGCGAGCCCCCCGAAGGCGGCCGCCTGGGCCTCGCGCGAGCCCGTAAATCCGGCGGCGGCCATGCGGAGCGCTTCTATTCCCAGCCTCGCCGCCGTGCCGGTGTAGGCGTTGCGGGCCGTCGCTCCCTCATAGCAGGGCTGCCACACGGGCAATAGCGGCAGCGTGGCCGCAATGGTCGCCGGCTCCACTGGATCCGCGCCCGCCAGACGGGCGACCGCTACCGCCGCCCCCACCGCGCCGAAGTGACCGTGAGGATGGACGGGGTAGGTGAGCCTGTAGGCCTCGAACAGGCGCGCCGTCACCTCGTAACCGCCCAGGATCGCGGCGAGCAACTCGCGCCCCGAAGAGCGCAACGCCTGCGCCGCGGCCAGCGCGGCGGGGACCACGTGCATCGCCGGGTGGCCCGTCGGCCGGTACCCTTCGTCCAGCTCCAGGAACGTGCCGGCCGTCGCGTTGACGTAGGCGGCGGTGGCGGGCTCCGCCCCCGGAAACCCGGCGACGAGCAGGCTGGCGTCGCCGGCGGCGGGCGGCCCGAAGAGCCGCCCGTCACCGCGGACGTAAGCCTCGATCTCCGGTCGCTTCGCGCCGCCCATCGCGACGCCGACGGTATCCGCGAAGACCCGGGCCGCGTGCGCCAGGACCTCCCCCGGCACCTCGTCGAGCTCCAGCCCCACGGCCGAGGAGACGAGCGGCGCCAGGTCCGGCGCCTCCACCATGCTATCCACGGGCCGCAGTCGCCGCGCGGCTCTGGCGGGACGCGCGGACGAGCTCGCCGCGCGGCTCCCCTATCGGCTCGC
Source organism: uncultured Rubrobacteraceae bacterium (assembly GCA_963800975.1). GTDB lineage: Bacteria > Actinomycetota > Rubrobacteria > Rubrobacterales > Rubrobacteraceae > JALYGY01. Next base: position 263,766 of record CAWDDB010000020.1, read on the forward strand.
CGTCTTTCATGACAACGTTACCGCGCAGGATCGAAGCCTCGAGCGCCCCGCGCAGGCGGGCCCCGTTCCAGGGGCTGAGCGGGTGCTTGGAGTGCAACCGCTCGTTGCTGACGACGGTCTCCCCCGCCGGGTCCACCAGCGTCAGGTCCGCGTCCGCGCCGGGGCGTATAGCACCCTTGCGCGGGTAGAGCCCGTAAAGGCGCGCGGTCCCCTCGGAGAGCACCCAGGCCAGCCGCTCCGCGGAGAGGCGCCCCTCCAGCACCTCGTTGATCATCACCGGCGCCATGGTCTCGACGCCGATCGCGCCGGCGGGCTGCGTCGCCAGATCCTTCTGCTTCTGCTCTGTCGTGTGCGGTGCGTGGTCTGAGCCGAGGGAGCTTACGGTTCCGTCCCGTACGCCCTCCCAGAGCGCGTCCCGGTCGCGGGCGCGGCGGATAGGGGGGTAGATCTTCATCGATGGCCCAACCGTGTGGTACGACTCGTCGGTGAGCGTCAGGTAGTGCGGGCAGGTCTCGGCGGTTATGGGGACGCCCCGCACCTGAGCCTCCCGCACAATCTGGATCCCGCGCGCGGAACTGGTGTGCACGACGTGGAACCGGCACCCGGTCGCCCGCGCGAACTCCGAGCCGAGGGCTATAGACGCCGCCTCGGCCGTGTCGGGACGACTCGCCAAAAAGTCGTCGTAGTCCTCGACCTCACGCCCCAGCGCCCGCTGGGAGGTCTCCACGATCTCGCGGTCTTCGCAGTGGGCGGCGAGGAGACCCCCGACCCGCGCGATGGTCTCGAAGAGCTCCAGGACGTCGCCGTTGCCGGGCGGGAGGATCAGGTTCTCCGGCGGCTCGTCGGCGAGGTTGTACACGAGTTGCCTGGTCTCCCGGTGCAGCGCGTACCCCCAGAACAGCTTGACGCCGACCACGCCCTCTTCCACGAGCGCCGCCACCTCCCCGAGGTTCTCCGCCCCGAGCGAGATGGCCCACAAGCCGAAGTCCACGAACGCCACGCGGGCGTGCCGCTCGGCGCGCTCCCGAAAAACGGAGACGTCGCTGACCGGCGGTATCGCGTTGGGCATCTCGAAGATCGTGGTGACGCCCCCGGCCGCAGCGGCGCGCGTCGAGTGGGCGAAGTCCTCCTTCTCCGTGAGACCCGGGTCCCGCGAGTGGACGTGCGGGTCTATGAAACCCGGAAACACAAGCAGCCCACCGGCGTCGATCTCTTCGTCAGCCCCGGAAGACTCGCCCGGCGCCGAGAGCGTTACTATGCGCCCGTCCTCACACTCAACGTCCGCCGCGAACCTGTCCCGCGGCGTCACCACGGTCCCGTTCTTCACCGTAAGCCTCAAAGCCGCCCCCCAAACCTTCCGAAGTTGCCAACGGCCCAAGGCTCAGTGTAACATGTAAATGGAACCGAGTTCTACTCAGTGGAATTCGACGTTTTGAGCGGGGGACGATGCAGGGGATCCAGAGACAGGTCGCGTTGTTGGACGCGATCAGCGACGCGCACGAGGCGGGGGCCTCGATCACGGAGTTGTGCCTCGCGACCGGGCTGGCCAAGAGCACGGCTCACCGCATCCTGGAGGGTCTGCAGGAGCAGGCGCTGGTCGTGCAGGAGGAAGACTCGAAGCGGTGGAGGCTCGGGCCGCGGGTGGCTTTCTGGGCGGGCAGGTACCTGGAGGGACCGGCTTCGCTGGCGCCGTTGCGCGGGTTCGTGCGGCGGCTGAGCCGGGAGACCCAGTTCTTCTCGTATCTGACGATCCTGGACCACGGGGAGCTGGTGTGTGTGGCGGTCGAACGGCCGGAGAGGAAGGCGCAATTCTACGTCCAGCTCGGCAGCCGCATACCCGTGCTCTCCGCCGCTGGCGCGAGGGCGTTGCTGGCCCACGAGCCGGAGGAGACGGTGCTTCCGCTGGTGGAGCGTGCGGTTGCCGAGCACCCACGGACCCGCGTGGAGACGGTAACCGTCGCGTCCTACCTGGAGGAGCTGGCGGAGACGCGGCGCCGGGGCTACGCGACGTGCATGGAGGAGTTGGAGATTGGCGTCAGTGCCTTGGGGGCGGCGGTCTTCAACGGGCGTTCCCGGCCCATCGCCAGCCTGACCGTGGTGGCCCCGACCCCCGCGCTGCTCGACGGATGGGACGCGACGGTGGAGACGGTGCTGGCGGTCGCCGTCGAGGCCTCGGCGATGGTCGGGGCCGAGACGCTGCGCGGGAGGTGAGGGGTAGGTGGCCGAGGCGGCGGTCAACACGGGCTGGAAGATAGAGGACGGGGTCGTCGTGGAGAACGAGATCTTTGGCCCCGAAGTCGGGGATATCGGGCGCATGGTGATCGAGGCACCCGGCGTTGTTGAGGCCGCGCGCCCCGGGCACTTCGCGATGGTGCGAACCTGGGAAGGCGAACCCTTCCTGCCGCGGGCGATGGCGCCTCTAGCCTACGACGTCGGCAACGGGCGGATGGAGATCTACTACAGAGTCAAGGGCCCCGGCACGCGAGAGATGGCCAGAACGCGCGCGGGTGAGGCAGCGCACGTTACGGGACCACTCGGACGGCCCATCCTCGAGGACTTCGGGGGGCGACGCGTCGCATTGATCGGTAGGGGCGTGGGCATCACGCCGCTGCTTCCGCTCGCGGAGCACATCGTCGCTTCGGGGGGCGAGGTCGGCGCTTACCTGTCGGCACGCACCCGTGACTACGTCTTCGGCCACGAACGCTTCGCCGCGCTCGGCCCGGTCCATGCCCGGGTCGACGACGAAGGACACGGTGGAGGACTGGTGACGGACGCCCTGGTCGAAGACCTCGAAGGTCGCGGGGTGGACGCGGCGTACGTGTGCGGGTCGTGGCGGCTTACCCGGGTGACCGATGAGCTCGGCGTCTCCAACGGGTTCCCCGCGTACGTGTTCCTGGAGTCCAAGATGGGTTGCGGCATCGGCTACTGCAAGGGGTGCCCGACCCGGCTACGCAATGGGGACGGGTACAGGCTGGTGTGCGTCGAGGGACCGGTCTTTCTCACCCGGGAGGTGCGGCTCTCCGACCCCGTCTACCCACTCCAGTAGAGGAGGTGAAGCGCTTCGTGAAAGCGGACCTCACGACTAACATAGGACCGCTCCGGCTCAAGAATCCGGTCATGCCCGCGTCCGGCACGTACGACTGGTTTGGTGAGGACCCAGGCCAGGTCAGGGCGGGGGCGCTCGGCGCGGTGGTAACGAAGAGCGTGACCCTGGAGCCACAGCCCGGCAACCCGCCGATACGGGTCGCCGAGACGCCCTCTGGGATGCTCAACGCCATCGGGATCCCCTCCGTCGGCATCGAGGAGTTTTTGGGGGAGGTATTGCCCAAGTACCGGGGGCTCGACACCGCCGTGATCGTGAGCGTGCAGGCCTACTCGCCGAGGGAGTGCGAGCGGATGGTCGCTCGGCTTGACGGAGAACCTCGGGTCGACGCCCTGGAGCTAAACCTCTCGTGTCCCAACCTGGCGCATGGGGCCATAACCGCCCAGTCGGCGAGGCTAAGCGCGGAGATGGTCTCCGCCGCACGCGGAGCCACCTCGCTCCCCGTGATCGCCAAGCTCTCGCCCAACGTCACCGAGATCGTTGAGATAGCAAGGGCGGTGGAACGGGGCGGGGCGGACGCTCTGTGCCTCATCAACACCGTCAAGGGCATGGCGGTGGATGTGGAGACCAGGCGGGCGTTGCTCGGGAACCGTAGCGGCGGTCTCTCCGGACCGGCCATCAAGCCGATCGCCCTGAGCATGGTCTGGGAGTGCTACCAGGAGGTGGACCTCCCGATCATCGGCGTCGGCGGGATAACCACGGCCGAGGACGCGCTGCAGTTCCTGCTTGCCGGAGCGCAGGCCGTACAGGTAGGTACGGCCACGTTCAGGGAGCCGAGGGCCCTTGCCAAGACTATCGCCGGGCTGGAGGAGTACCTCGCCAGATCGGACCTCGGGGCCGTGGATGAACTCGTGGGATGGTGCCACAAGGAGAGGCTCACGGTCGGTTCCTAATAGCCCAAAGTTGGAAAGGGTGGTGAAGACGATGGCAAAACCGCGGAAGGTTCGGCCGAGGACCGCGGACGGGCGTCGGATCGGTCCTGGCACCTACAGAAGGGCGGCCGTTCCGTAGCCCAGATCGCAACAATGCAGGGATGATGTAGCCGCTTCGCTAGCGAGGGCAGCGTCCCCGCCGGCGGGAGAGGAGAACACGAGATGGAGAGTTCAGAATCGCGCGGCCCAGTCGGGTCCGAAGCGGGCCGCGGTGCGTCGCTAGCCACCGAAACCGGAGACGTCAAGCCGGATCGCTACGCCTGGAAAGCGCTCTGGGCCTCGGCCGTAGGCTACGCCCTGGACGGCTTCGACTTCCTCATCCTGGCCTTCGCGCTGACCGCGATCACGGCGTCGCTGGGCCTCACGGCCACAGAAGCGGGCTCGCTCGCCACCCTTACCTTGATCGGCGCGGTCGTCGGGGGCGTCGTCTTTGGCGTGCTCAGCGACTACTTCGGCCGCGTTCGGCTCCTCGCGCTGACCATCCTCATCTTCGCCGTGTTCACGGGACTGACCGCCTTGAGCCAGGAGTACTGGCAGATAGCCACCTTCAGGTTCATAGCTGGCCTCGGCCTCGGCGGCGAGTTCGGCATCGGGATGACGCTCGCTGCCGAAGCGTGGCCCGCCAAGTTCAGGGCGCGTGCGACCTCGCTCGTAGCCGTCGGCTGGCAATCCGGCGTCTTCGTGGCGGCGATTGTGTCGGCTATCCTCATTCCCCTGATAGGATGGCGCGGGCTCTTCCTCGTAGGCATAGCACCCGCCTTCTTCGCCTTCTTCGTCCGGCGCGGTGTGCACGAGCCCGCGCTCTTCGAGGAGACCAAGACCAGAACGCGCACGCATTTCCCCCTCCGGTTGCTCGTCAAGGATGCATCCACCACCAAGACGAGCGTCGGGATAGCGATACTCACGTCGGTGCAGAACTTCGGGTACTACGGTCTCATCATCTGGTTGCCGACCTACCTATCAACGGAGTTCGGCTACAGCCTGACCCAGACAGGGGCGTGGACCGCGGTCACCGTCGTCGGCATGATCGTCGGGATCTTGGTCTTCGGCGTCCTGGCCGACCGCTTCGGTCGCCGCCCGCTGTTCTGGAGCTTCCAAGCCGGAGCAGCCCTCTCGGTGCTCGCCTACAGCCAGCTCACCGGGCCGCTGGCCCTCCTGATCGGGGGCGCAATAATGGGCTTCTTCGTGAACGGGATGCTCGGCGGGTACGGCGCGATAATGGCCGAGCTGTATCCCACCGAAGCCCGCTCCACCGCGCAGAACGTGCTCTTCAACATAGGCCGCGCGGTCGGCGGCTTCGGGCCGCTCGTGATCGGGGCGCTCGCTGCGGTCTACGGATTCTCGCTCGTCATAGCCATGCTGTCCGGCATCTACTTGATCGCCATCGTGGCCACCGCGACGCTGATCCCCGAACGCCGCGGCGCCGCGCTCGAGTAGGTCATCGAGGAGCGCGCATCCACAGGCTAGATAGCAACGATCACCCGCGGAGGCGGCCCATCGGGTTGCCTCCGCCTACTGCAAATCGCTACCTTACTCAGCAGCCTGGACCGCTTCGCCGTAGCCTGCATGCGCTTCACCATCTCCCTAGCCTTCGATCCCTCTAGGCAGTGACCACCAGGCCCGGATATGTTTCGTCCCGCGTCTGGCTCACGAGGTGGACATCCATCGCCCATGTTGCGCCGGGCCTATCTCATCCAAGTGAGGAGCGGCCTACGCCGGAGGCGCGAGCGACCTCGCCCGTGCCCGATCTTTTCTCGATGGCTCCGACCATCTTCCTGCTCATGTCTTCTGTCGCTCTAGCAGCGGTCGGCGCGGCGTGAGACCTCCTCCAGATTCTCCCAGCCCATGCCACGTTGCCCCTCCTCTATCTCGTGCACCAAGCCGAGAACCGCTTCGTTGACGGGCGTCGGCACCCCCTCCTCAGCGCCGGTGGCGACCACCCTGGCCACCTGCTCGTCGACCTCGGTCTTTCTCCTTTTCACCTTGAGGTCGCGCCAGATACCCATGTGTTGCTTTATGGAACGTCGCCAGGCGTCCGCGAGCGCGTCGAGTGCCGCGTCGGCGCGCTCGGTCCGGCCTTCGCCGGGCGCGAAGGCTTCCGGATCGAACTCGCCTATGGGCTCGACTTTCTCAGTCTGGGTGCGAGCTACGAGGTAGGCCTCGGTGCAGACCGCCCTGCACAGTCTTCTGCCCATCGGATCCTCCACCACCTCGGCGACCGGGGCGTCCACGCAGGACACAAGAAAACCGAGTGACCCAAAGACCAGCTTGCCCCAAAGATAACCCCAGACGTTGTCCGTGAGCTCGCACGGCATGGCGTGTCCGAGCGTCGTCTTCAGGGCCTCCAGCCTCGGGGTAAGGCTACCGTCAAGCTCGCCAACGTGTATCGTGGCCTCGTAACCGAGCTGGATGAGGCCAGGCTCGAGGAGATCCGCTCCGAAGTGGACGAAGGCTCCCACCGTGCGTTTGAAGCCCACGAGCTCGGCTATCTGGGTCTCGTTCAGTCCGTTCTGGAGGGAGAGTACCCACCCCTCCGGGTCGAGCCGCGGCGCGATCCGATCCATCGCGGAGGCCGTGTGGTGCCCCTTGACGCAAAGAAACACGACGCCCAGGGAACCGTTCAGCTCTTCGGGCAACACGATCCTTGGCCGGAACGTTCTCTCCCCACGGCAACCGGTGATCCTCAGCCCCCTCTCCTGCACGGCCTTCACGTGCGCCGGGTCGGCGTCCACCAGCAAGACGTCGTAGCCGGCGTCGTCGAGGTATGCGCCCACCGTACCCCCTATCGCTCCGGCCCCGACGATTGTCAGCCGCTCGCCTCGCAGATCCCGCCCGTTCGTCACCATGCCTCCTCCCATGTGCCAGGGCCGCCGTGCGGGGTCAAGCTCAAGTCTCCAGGCCGCGCCGCAGCTCCCGCGCGGCCTCCGCCAGCTCGTGCATCAGACGGTTGCGCCGGCGAACCAGGAGGGTCAGGAGCTCCGCCTCCTCGTCGCTACCCGACTCTGCCTCCAGGAGCCCGTTCACCGGGGCGAGCAGCGGCACCGCGGGCTGTCCCACCGCGGGGTCCTGCTCGTAGGGATCGGCCGCCGCGTAATCCACGCGCACCAGGCTCCGCTCCGCGCGCACGAGGACCTCGTTGAGGCGTCGCGCCTCTTTGTCCTCCGCGGTCGCGAGCCGCTTCTTGAACTGCTCCGCGAGATGCTCCACTTCCTCGGCCCTCGCGATGGGACCAGAGAGGTCGAAGCGCCCTTCGGCTCGCTCGCCCCATTCACGCAGGTGTCCGAGGAGTTCCATGGCGGCGGCGTGGATGTCCAGCGGGAGCACGGGATCGGTGAGGAAACGAAGGGCGCAGCCGGCGTAGATCCCGGCATCCCTCGCCAGAAGTTCCGGGTCGAGCTTGTCCGGGGTATCCTCCGTGGTGTGCCACCACCAGCCAACACCTCCGCCCTTCGCGCCGGGTCCGCTTAGCAGGGCGACGACGTCCCCCGCGGAGGCGTCCTGCCCCGCCGGCTGCTCGGAGACGAACATGAAGAGCGAGGGCACGCCCAGGGACATGAACGACTGGTCGCCAGAGCGGCCAAAGCGCGAGCCGTTGAACTCCTCCCCGGTGAGCTCGTGCACCACGTCTGCGGCCACGCCCTTCGTCTCCGCCATCGCCTGCCCCTCGGTGACAACGGTGGCCCCGCGGCCACCGGGCGAATCGGTATTCAGGTGCAGGACGCAATTCTCATTCAGGTCCTCCCAGAAGTTGTCCGCGTACCAGGTAGATCCGGCGTAGCGCCCGTGAGAATGGCCTGACCAGAAGGCGAGCCGGAGGCTGCGACGCAGCCTCCCCCGAAGGGGCAAGAGAACCCTCAAGACCTCGAGCATCAAGGCGTTGGCGCTGCCGTTGTCCATCGCTCCGCGGTGCCAGGAGTCTATGTGCCCCGAGAAGAGCACGAACTTCTCGGGTTCCTCGGCTCCGTCCAGCTGGGCGGTGAGCGTGGGGATCTCACGCCAGCCCGTCGAAACCCGCGTCTTGAATCGAACGGTCGGTTGCCTTGCCTCACAGACGCGGCGTAGTGCCTCCGCGGCTGCGGATCCGACCGAGGCCATGGGAATCCCGGGCAGCTTTTTCATGTCCTTGGGCGTCGGAGAACCCCAGAGGGTGGAGACGATCATCTCGTGGACGTGCTCATCGGCGTTCGCGAATACGCAGGCCGCAGCCTCCGCCTCCTCGGCTACCCGGGCCTTGCCGGGGATCGCGATACCGTCGACGAGCACGGCCTTGCCACGGACATCGCTCGCGGCGTAGCCCTCCGGAGTCCCCTTCCCGACGTAGACGAGGGGCAGCTCCAGCCCCTCGTCGGGCGTGGAGGGGGCCATGGAATGGGTTATGGCCGGCAGATCCTCGCCGTCTACGCTCAACTCGGCCCATTCCGGCAGGCTCACGTACGCCAAACCGGCGTGCCGCGTCGTTGTGAGCCCCAGCTCGCGCAAGGCACCCTCGACGTGGTCGAAGGCGGCACGCTCCTCCTCGGTGCCGGAGAGCCTCACCCACCGGGCTACCTCTTCGGTGTCGGTCATCAGGCGCTCGGCCGAGACGGAGCCAACGATCTGCTTCTCGACCTCGTTGAGCCTTTTCATCCTCTCCTCCTTGCGATCGCGGTGCGCCTCTAAAGCGTCTGTAACAACCTGGCCACGAGCGCCGCCCTCAAGGGGATGCTCTCCACCTCGACGTGCTCGTCGCGGGCGTGGGCCCCGCCGCCTACGGCACCGAGACCGTCGAGCACCGGGACGCCGACCGCAGCACACAGGCAGCCGTCGCTCGCTCCACCGGCGAGCCCTTCCCCGAGGTCGAAGCCCAGCTCCGTGGCGAGCCCACGCGCGCGCTCGTAGAGCCGTCCTATCTCCGAAGTGCGCTCCATGGGAGGCCAGACCTCCCCGCCTTCCATGCTCACCGTCGCCTCCGGGTTGCGGGGCCCAAGCTTGGCGAACACCCCCTTCATGCGCTCCGCCTCCGCCCGCGTCACGGCGCGGACGTCCACCTCGGCCGAAGCCTCGGCGGCCACGACGTTGTAGCGGGTGCCGCCCGCCACCACGCCGACGTTCACCGTCGTGCCGGTCCCCTCCGGGTCGGAGTGGCCGTGTAACTCCAGGACGAGGCGCGCGAGCTCGTCTATGGCGCTCGCGCCGCCTGTGGGGTCGAGACCTGCGTGTGCAGACCGCCCCGTCACGTGCACCCGGTAGCGGCTCACCCCCTTGCGCGCCGTCTTGAGGGCGCCGTCCAGGCTAGGCTCGAGCACGAGCACGTTGGCGGCTTGGCGGGCCTCCTCCTCGATGAGGCCACGAGAGCCCGGGCTGCCTACCTCCTCGTCCGAGTTGCAGAGGAAGACAAGCGGCCGCTCGACGCCGAGAACCTCTCTCAACGTCCTCACCGCCCAGAAGCCCTGAACGAGACCACACTTCATGTCAAAGACGCCGGGGCCCGTCGCCATGCCGCCGCTTATTCCGAACGGCATCGTCTCGAGCGTTCCCGCTGACCATACCGTGTCGTAGTGGCCGAGCAGGAGGATGGGTTCCCTCCCGTCCTCCCCGTCCCACCGCACCCGCACGTGGTCGCCGAAGATGGCGTCGGGTAGGATCTCGGCTTCACCCCCCGCCTCGGCGGCGTGTCCCGCGAGGAACCTCGCAAAGTCGTCCAGGAGATCCTTCTCGGTGGAGGGCGTCTCCCGCTCCACGAAGACCCTCAGGTCCTCCAGCATCCCCTCGCGGTGGTCGCGCAGGTACTTGAGCGCAAGGTCCAAGCTGCTTCTCCTTTCCCGCCCGCAGACGCGTGCGTATCTCTAATCGGCGAACGTGCGGCCCGCAGAGTAGCCGCCGTCGACGAACAGCGTCTCCCCGGTGATGAAGGAGCCCGAGGCCAGGAACAGTACGGCCTCGGAGATCTCCCCCGGCTCGCCGGTTCGGGCCAAGGGGATACGCGCCATCTTGCGCCGGTGCTCCTCCCGCCCCTCCTCCGTGGCGGTCAGCCCCCCCACTCCCGGCGTCTCGACGAGACCCGGAGCGACGGCGTTGACGCGGATGCCGTGCTGGGCCAACTCTATGGCCAAGACCTTCGTCAGCATAACGAGAGCCGCCTTTGAGGCGCAGTAGTGGGCTACGCCGGGCCTGGCGACGACGGCCGCCGAAGAGGCAATGTTCACAATGCTTCCGGTCCTGTTGGCGTCTATCATCCGACGGGCGGCGGCCTGGGAGAAGAGGAAAGGCGCCTTCAGGTTGGTGCCGAGCACCCGGTCCCACTCCTTGGCGGAGATCTCGAGCGCCGGCGCCGTCGGAAAGATCCCCGCGCAATTCACGAGCACGTCGAGGGCGCCGAAGGCTTCCACGGCGGTCCCGACCACCCTCTCGGCGGCCGAGTCCGCGAGCACGTCCTCCGTGACGGGCAGGCATGCCTCGACGCCGAGGCGCGAGCAGAGCTCATCGACGCTGGGGCCGTCACGATCCACGGCGACCACCTTCGCGCCCGCTCCGACGAAATCCTCGGAGATCCTGAGCCCGATCCCGCTCGCCGCGCCAGTGACGAGGATCACCTTGTCCTCAAATGGTGCGTGCGACACGTCTGTTCCTCACACCTCGCGCAGCGGGTCTCGGTAGGTCTCCTTTATCCTGGAGACCACAACCAGCGTAACGACCGCCGCGATGATGAGGTAAATGGCAGGCGCGAGATTGTTACCGGTCCGGTCTATCAGGAAGGTAGCGATGAAGGGAGCCGTCCCGCCGAAGGCGGCGACCGCCAGGTTGTAGCTGACCCCGAGGGCGCTGTAGCGCACGTTGGTGGGGAACATCTCGACCAGGGCCGTAGGCCCTGGACCCGAAAATAGCGAGATGATCGCACCGAAGACGACCTGCGCCAGCACGATGAGTAAGAAGGTCCCCGTCGAGACCAGCAGGAAGAGCGGGTAGGTGAGGAGCGCCATGAGCGCGGTGGAGGCGATCAGGAGCCGCTTCCTGCCGATGCGGTCGGAGAGAGCTCCCGTGAACGGGATGAGCGTCATCAGCACGACGAGGCCTATGGCGTTGGAGGTGAGCGCCAGAGAGAGCGGCAGGCCTAGAATCTCGGACACGTAGGTCGGCATGTAGGTCAGCAACATGTAGTAGGAGACAGTCCAGGCTATGGTGAAGCCGATGGCCGTCAAGCTCTCTCTCCAGTGGGCGGTGAAGGACTGCTTGATGGGCGCATCCGCCACCTCGTCTTTCTCCTCGATTACCCGGAATGCGGGCGTGTCCTCGAGCCGGAGCCTAAGGTACAGACCCACCACCCCGACCAGGATCCCAAGTATGAAGGGAATGCGCCAGCCCCAGGCGTTGAGCGCGTCCTCGGAGAGCACGGCGCCGAGCACGCTTCCTATGGCCGAGCCCGTGAGCAGGCCCGCCACGATGCTGAACTGCTGCCAGCTGCCGTAGAGTCCCCTGTTAGTCTCCGGCGCGTACTCGACCATGAACGCGGCCGAGCCGCTCCACTCTCCGCCGGCCGAGAGCCCTTGCAACAGACGCGCCACGACTAGCAGGATCGGAGCCAGCACTCCAACCTGCGCGTACGTCGGCAAGACCCCTATCATGAGGGTCGCTACGCCCATCAGGATCACCGCCACCGCCAGGGTGGTCCGCCGCCCGACCTTATCCCCGTAGTGGCCGAAGATGAACGCCCCAAGGGGCCGCATGAAGAACGCCACGGCGAAGACCGCGAAGGTCGCCAGGAGCGACGTCACCCGGTTCTCCGACGGGAAGAACTGTCCCGCGATTATCGTCGCGAAGTACCCATAGACCGCGAAGTCGTACCATTCTATGAAGTTGCCTATCGCCCCGGCTGTGACCGCCTTCCTCGCCACCGCAGGTTCTACGCTAGCGTCCACGTCTACTCCTCCCTTTACCTTCTGCGACATCTTTCAGGCGATTCTTGTTTACTTTATGGCAAGACCGCACGCCGGTCCACCGAACCGGCACCGCCCGCCCGTATCCCGGACGACTCGAGCGCGCGTGTGCGAGAATGGCCGACCGGAAAGGCCGGTGCAACCCAGGGAGGACGAGATGAAAACGCTGGTGCGCGCGGCGGGCATCGTCGACGGGACAGGCAGTGTTTACCGCCCCAGCGCCGCGCTGTTGATGGAAGGCGGCCGCCTCCTCGCCAGGAATGTCAATCCCAAGATAGTTCGGGAGATGTTAGGGCACGCCAACATCTCCCAGACGATGGACACTTGCTCTCACGTTCTTCCGAGCATGCAAGAGACGGCCGCAAGCGCCATGCAGGAGGCACTGGGCTGAACGGGTTGCAGTAGATCGGTCTGGTGGGGACGCCGGGCCGACTTGATCTTCCTATTTTTTTGCAGGTAACTCTTTAGCTGCCGGAGAAGGATTCGAACCTTCACTAACTGATCCAGAGTCAGTCGTGCTGCCGTTACACCATCCGGCATGGCAACGCGGCGTATTGTAACGTGCGATAGGTTGTCCGTCGAGCCCAGTGGTGATCGGTGGGAGTCGCTTACCGACGGGTTTGACCAGGATCGGGTGGGACCTACTGACGAGCCGAACATTATCGGTCGGGGTCGCCGCCTATGGGGAGGGATCTGATCCGGACCCGTTCGTCCTCGATCACCACAACGCTTCCTCGCTCGAGGGAATCCTCTACTCGCGGCAACTGTCCCAGGATGAGCTCTGCTTGCTCATCCGGCCGACGTCCCGAGGAGCGGCGAAGGAGGATGACGGAGGGTTCGACGGTCTTCCTGAGCGCCGGAATCGTCCCGAAATCCGTGTCGGCGGAGACGATGATGCGACCTTCTCGCGCGGCCAGCTCGAAGATGTCCTCGTCGGTAGCCGCCTGCATCCCAAGATCCCTCACGTGCAAGACATCCTGTCCGGTCGCCGCTAACTTCCTGGCGACGACCGGCGAGAGACCGTTGTCTATGAGAATTCGCAAGCGGAGAACGGCGGCTCAGACGAGCGGTATCTCCCGCTCCCTGACCGCCTCAGCAGCGTAGCGCAGCGCCTCTCGGATGTCTTCGGGTTCGAGATCCGAGTAGGCGTCCAGGATCTCCTCTTCGCTCATGCCGTCCGCGACCATCCCTACCACCGTCGCCACCGATATCCTGAGCCCGCGGATGGAGAGCGCTCCCCCCATCTTGCCGGGTTCTACTGTTATGCGGCCGAAGGCCATGTCGCCGGCGACACCTTCCCTGGTCTCTTCGCTTGCAGAGCCTTATTGTACCCGGCCTCACGCACAAGCTCGTACTAGCCC
>CAWDDB010000021.1:0-478757 GCA_963800975.1 uncultured Rubrobacteraceae bacterium
CGTCATGACCGACGACCTCGACGAGCGCTCGATGCAGGATCTCGGCGGCATACGGACCCTCATGGGATCCAACGGCACGACCTTCAACAACGCCTTCGTCACCTACTCCCTTTGCTGCCCGAGCCGGGCAACCTTCCTACGGGGCCAGTACCCCCACAACCACCAGATCATCGGCAACAGCTTGCCCGAAGGCGGAGCGGGGAAGTTCCGCAGCCTGGGCCGGGATGGCTCGACGATCGCGACCTGGCTCGACGACGCGGGCTACCAGACCAAGTACATAGGCAAGTACATGAACTCCTACGGCGGCACATACGTCCCTCCCGGCTGGGACGAGTGGTTCGTGAACATGGGTGATGCGCCCACGACGAGGATTAATGAGGACGGCCACGAGGTGGCCATGAGCGGCCACTCCACCGACGTCTACGCCGGCAAAGCGGAGGACTTCATCCGCAGGAGCTCGACCGAGCCCGAACCCTTCTTAGTTGTGGTCGGCACCACGGCCCCGCACACCCCTCCGGAGGTGGCCGAGCGTCACCAAGGCAGCTTCGCCACCACCCCTTTGCCCAAGCCCCCCAACTTCGACGAGGCCGACGTCTCCGACAAGCCCCAGTGGGTACGGGCATACCCCCGCATCAGCCCGGAAGGGTCTCGGCCAGCATGCAGGACCACTTCCGCCAGAGGCTGCGCTCGATGCTATCGGTAGAAGACCTCCTGAGGCGGGTAGTCGCCACGCTGCAGGGGACGGGGAGCTCTCGAACACCTACATCTTCTTCACCTCGGACAACGGCTACCACATCGGCAACCACCGTTTCAATGCGGGCAAGAAGACGCCCTACGAGGAAGACATAGGGGTGCCCCTGATGGTACGAGGCCCCGGGGTGCCCGCGGGGGCCGTGAGGCAGCAGCTGGTCCTGAACAACGACCTCGCCCCCACCATAGCGGGCCTGGCCGGCGTCTCCACCCCTTCGTTCGTGGACGGCCGCTCGTTCGCCCCCCTGATCACGAGCGCGCCCCCTCCTCCTGGCGGCAGGCCTTCCTGGAGGAAGGATGGTTCTGGGACGGGACGAAGGTCCCCACGCCCACGCACAAGGGCGTGCACACCCAGGGGCACATGTTCGTGAGGTACGACGAAAGCGCAGAGACCGAGCTCTACGACCTCGGAGCGGATCCCTACCAGCTGCAGAGCAAGCCCCGGGCGGGCAACGAGGCGCTCCACGCCTCCCTGGAGACCCGCCTCTACAACCTCAGGGACTGCTCAGCAAACGGCTGCCGCACCGCCGAGTGGACCACGGACTCGACCGCCCCCAGGGTCACCGCCACCGTCCCGGGCTCGGGCGCGGCGGGCGTCTCCCCCACGGCCAACCTCGTAGCGACCTTCTCCGAGGACATGAGGGCCTCGTCTGTCAACGCCACCACCTACGTGCTCTTCGAGAGGGGCACCACGACGAAGGTCGCGGCTTCCGTGGTCTACTCGGCGAGCACCGACAAGGCCACCCTGGACCCGAGCTCCGCGTTGAGGAGGGGTGCGACCTACGACGCGCGGGTAACCGGTGGGGCGAGGGACGTGGCCGGCAACCACCTCGACCAGAGCGCCTCGACCACCGGCATGCAGCAGAAGGCGTGGTCCTTCACGGTGGCCAACTAGTCCATGGAAGTGGTCTACACGAACCTGGGCAGCCGCCTCGCGAAACACCGGGCGTGCGCGACCAATGCCTGCTGGCCGCAGCGGGACCGTAGGAAAGCCATTGGATGAGATTTTCGGGGCTAGGTCTTAGGAGGGTTACGATCTGGGAGCGGAACACCTCAGTGAGGCAGGCCGCGGCGCTGTGCGTAACGATGGCAGCGGCGATGATCGTGGCCAGCTCCGCGGTGCTGGCTTCGGCTCTAGCGGCGACTCCGAGGACTACTCTATCGAGCGGGTGTTCGAAGGCGTGGCCGTGGGGCTCCGCTCCCGCGCCCAAGTGGGCAGTCGGTTGGCCGATCTCGATGCGCAGACTTGAGGCAGTCGCCAGCGAGCCCTGTCGGGGTAGTGTGGTGGCGCGGGTCGCGTTCCGGCTCCTATCGAAGAATAGTCAAACCTGACTATGCGCCATGTCTTCCCGAGTAACCGCGGGGTAAACGTGGAGCGCCTACCATGGTTGGGTGAAAGGCGTACGACGCGGTCCCGACGGAAGGATCCCTTCGTTAGTCGCCGCGGGGAGGTAGCTAAGGTGGACCTTGGGCTGTTCGGTCAAGCGACCAGGGAACGGAGCATCCTTGGTAGGAAACGGTGGACGCGAAGCCGCCGGGGGAGGCATGGCTTCCTTGCTCTGAGGATTGTCGTGCCCTTGGTGGTGTTGGCCGCCGCGGTGTTGCTGGTCCCCGACGCCGGGCCGCGAGACGAAGGGGGAATGGTCTCTGCCCAGGTCGACGCTCGCCCCAACATCGTGGTGGTCATGACCGACGACCTAGACGAGCGATCCGTGCAGGACCTCGCCGGCATACGCTCCGTCATGGGCGCCAACGGCATCACCTTCAACAACGCCTTCGTCACCTACTCCCTGTGCTGCCCATCTAGGGCCAGCTTCCTGCGCGGCCAGTACCCCCACAACCACCAGATCATCGGCAACGACGTCCTGAAGGCGAACCGGGAGTTCCGCAGCCTGGGCCGGGATCGCTCGACGGTCGCGACCTGGCTGAACGACGCCGGCTACCAGACCAAGTACATAGGCAAGTACATGAACGGCTACCGGGGGCACATACGTGCCCCCGGGCTGGGACGAGTGGTTCGTCTTCATGAACGACCCCACTCAGGGGAGGATCAACCAGGACGGCCGGGAGGTCGCCTTGAACGGCCACTCCACCGACGTCTTCGCTGGCAAGGCGGCTGATTTCATCAGGAGAAGTTCCACCAAACTCGACCCCTTCTTCGTGGTGGTTGGGACCAATGCACCTCACGCCCCGCCGGAGATCGCCACCCGTTACCAGGACAGCTTCGCCTCCACCCCGCTGCCCAAGCCACCTAATTTCGATGAGGCGGACATGTCCGACAAGCCACAGTACATGCAGTCCTTCGGCCGACTCCGCCCCGAGGGGATAGCCAAGATGCAGGACGAATACCGAAAGCGCCTGCGCTCGATGCTCTCGGTGGAAGACCTCTTGAGGCAGACGGTCGCCACCCTGCAGGAGACCAGGGAGCTGGAGAACACCTACATCTTCTTCACCTCGGACAACGGCTACCATATGGGCCACCACCGGTTCTGGATGGACAAGAAGACGCCCTACGAAGAGGACATAGGGGTGCCCTTGATGGTGCGCGGACCAGGGGTGCCCGCAGGGACGGTGCGTCAGCAACTGGTCATAAACAACGACTTCGCGCCCACCATTGCGAGCCTGGCCGGTACCTCCACCCCGGCGTTCGTTGACGGCAGGTCGTTCGCCCCGCTTCTTACCGCAACGCCGCCGTCCTCCTGGCGGCAGGCCTTCCTGGAGGAGGGCTGGCTGGAGGGAGGGACGAAGGTCCCCACGCCCACGCACAAGGGCGTGCACACAGGGGGTCACATGTTCGTGGAGTACGACACGGGGGAGCGTGAGCTCTACGACCTCGTCGCCGACCCCTACCAGCTGCAGAGCAAGCCCCGGGCGGGCAACGAGGCGCTCCACGCCTCCCTGGAAACCCGCCTCTACAACCTCAGGGACTGCTCCGCGAACGGCTGCCCCACCGCCGAGTGGACCACGGACGCCGCCGCGCCCAGGGTCACCGCCACCGTCCCGGGCTCGGGCGCGGCGGGCGTCTCCCCCACGGCCAACCTCGTAGCGACCTTCTCCGAGGACATGAGGGCCTCCTCCATCAACGCCACCACCTTCACGCTTATCGAGAGGGGCACGACGACTAAGGTGGGGGCGTCTGTTGGCTACTCGGCGAGCACCGACAAGGCGACCCTCGACCCGAGCTCCTCTTGAAGAGGGGGGCGACCTACGACGCGCGGGTTACCACGGGAGCCAGGGACGTGGCCGGCAACCACCTCGATCAGAGTAGTACCACAGGCGGCATGCAGCAGAAGGCGTGGTCGTTCACGGTCGCCAACTAGTCCATGGAAGTGGTCTACACGAACCTGGGCAGCCGCCTCGCGAAACACCGGGCGTGCGTGACCAATGCCTGCTGGCCGCAGCGGGACCGTAGGAAAGCCATTGGATGAGATTTTCGAGGCTAGGTCTTAGGAGGGTTACGATCTGGGAGCGGAACACCTCAGTGAGGCAGGCCGTGGCGCTGTGCGTAACGATGGCAGCGGCGATGATCGTGGCCAGCTTCGTGGTGCTGGCTTCGGCTCTAGCGGCGGTTTGCGGACCCTCCTGGAGCACCGTCCCGAGCGCTCCCGAGCTAGCTGTTCCTCGTGCGATCGCGGCCGTCGCCCCTGACGACGTCTGGGTGGTGGGAAGGAAGGCGCGCGGGGCCCAAGGCATACCAACCGGAGCCGAGCATTGGGACGGCGAAAGATGGACCCTGTTCCCAACCCCCAACGGGGCCGTTGGGGCGGGCGCACAAAACGCGCTCAACGGGGCAGACGCTGTGAACGGTAACAGCGTGTGGGCGGTCGGCTATTCCAACCCTGGTAACGTCGGGAGCGCTTACAAGACGCTCGTGGCGCGCTTCAACGGCGCCCAGTGGGCCGCCGTCCCGAGCCCCAACGTGGGCCCCGACGACAACACGCTTGTGGGCGTGGACGCACTCCGCTCCGATCTCGCGTGGGCAGTAGGGTACTACCGCCAAGGTACTACGCGAAGGACCCTCCTGCTGCGCTGGAATGGTGCCCAGTGGAGCACCGTCTCGAGCCCCAATCCGGGTACGTTGAGCAACACGCTGCTCGACGTTGCGGCCGTCGCGACCAACGACGCCTGGGCGGTGGGGCACAAGAGCAGCGGCGCGGGGTACCGATCCCTCCTACTGCACTATACCGGAACTGGATGGACCGAGATCGGAGTGCCCGCTTTCGGTACCGGAGACAACGTACTGACCGGTGTTTCGGCAGTCTCAGCCAACGATGTTTGGGCTTCGGGTTACTACGTCGAAGGCACTAAGCACAAGTCGCTTACGCTGCGCTACGACGGTACGTCGTGGCGTCGGGTGAGCAGCGCCAACGCGGCGGGCACGGTCACGGCCCTCCGCGACATAGACGCCTCCTCGCCGACCAACGCGTGGACGGTCGGCCTCGAATACCAGTCGGACCGCAAACGGTATGTAGCGTCAACGCAACACTGGAACGGCACCTCTTGGAGCGCGTTGCCGAGTGCCGCTCGAGCCAAGGGCGGGAACAGCGAGATGCTCGGAGTCGAGAAGACTCCGGGTAGCTCGCAGGTGTGGGCGGCCGGCCCGTTGTACGCGGCGGGTGGTGCGATAGGCAACTTGGAGACCGTCTGCTTGTCGGGAAGCACCACCGCTGCGCTCTCCACTCAAGGGACCGTCGCCTCCTCCGATACCCCCACCGCTGGCACCGCTTCTTCCCGTTCGACCCAAGCCGCAGAGCAGCCGAGGTCCACCCCGACTCCATCTCCTACTTCGAGTGTTTCGGTGGGTACGGCGGCCTTGCCAGTGCCTGTCAGAGCCATCGACAAGGCGGTCAGTGCTGGCATAAGCGAGCTCACGATGACCCACGGCGCGGTCATAGACGACTTCAACAACGACAAGCTGCCGGACATTTTCCTCGGCCGTCACGAGTTGCTGCCCCGCTTCTACGTCAACAACGGCAACGGCCACTTCGCCGAGACCCATCAGGGGGCGTTCCCTAGGACGGACCGTCACGGCTGCGCCACGGCCGACGTGAACCAAGACGGGCTCAGGGACCTCTTCTGCACAGCGGGTGCGTCCACCGGAACTGGAGCGAAGCGCAACGAGCTCTACGTACAGCTTCCCGATCACACCTTCGTCGAGCGGGCCGCGCAGTACGGCGTGCTCGATCCATTCGGCCGGGGAAGGGAAGGCACCTTCGTCCGCGCCGACGGGGACGCTTTCCCCGACCTGTTCGTGGCCAACGAGCCTGAGCGGGCCGACGGCATGCCCACCCCCAACCGGCTATTCCTGGACCAGTCGGGGAGCGCATTTCGTTACGCGCCCGGTTACGGCCTCGAGCGCGAGGCCGGCGACGGCGCGGACACCGGGGGCACCGCCGAGGCAGCCGACGTCGACAAGGATGGACGACAGGACCTGCTGGTACAGACGGATTCTGGGCTGCGCCTCTACCGAAACATACAGGGCAGCCGTTTTACCGACGTGACCGGCTCGGTCGGTCTTGGACAGGCCGTAGTCGACGCGACACTCGCCGACGTGAACGGCGACGCGTGGCCGGACGTCGTCGAGGTGACGCCGAGCAAGCTCTCCGTCCTGCTCAACACCAACGGAACCTTCTCGGCGGGGTTCGAGGCCCCGCTTAGCTCTGGGCTCGCGGTGGCCGCGGGCGACGTCAACGGCGACGGGCGACCGGACCTCTACGTGATGCGGGCAAAGAGTGCCACGTCTGCCAACGCCCCTGACCAAGTCTATTTAAATGACGGATCCGGAAAGAGCTTCTCGCTGATGTCGTCGATCCCATCCACAAGTCAGGGTGCGGCAGAATCGGTTTGGCCTATAGACCACGACGGTAACGGCCTCATCGACTTCCTTGTACTTAACGGCAATGGGACTGCTCACGGTCCTGTGCAGCTGGTCGCGTTCTTCCCCGTCTCCTAACCCACGAACCGAATCTGCTAGGCGTCGGCATCGTTACTTAGGAAAGGCGCTGCCCCGCATAGAAGGTTCAATTATGGGTCCAATAGAGGCGCATGGCCCGGCGGGGCTAGGGCACACACCGACTTGACGAGCGCGAGGCGATCACGAAGGAGGAACGCCAGTTCGGTGTTCCCTATTGAACCCTCGGAACTAGTGGCTTCGTCTGGTGTCGTCTGGGGATGTGGCGGCGCCCGAAGGGCCCCCTCCCTGCTCTGAAGCCTTCCCTCCTAGCGGTTGTTGGCGCAGTAGACGACGCTGTCGGGCTTGTCGCAACCATCTATCCTTTCGCCTCGCAGGGTGTTGCCTACGGCGTCACCGTTCCAAAGGTCCGTGCGGCGGCCCGTGTCGTAGAAGAGTATCGCGCGCCTGTTGTTGGCGGGATAGGTCACCCCGCGATCTCCCTGCGGCCGAAGGAATTGTTGCGGAATATAGCGTTCTGGGCGTCGTACATCGAGGCGCCACCGTAGTTGCCCTTGTACCCGTTGGCGTGGATCTCGTTTCTCTCGATGAGCGCCGAGGGGCTGTTGCGGTGCACGCCGTTGGCGACGATCGGGGAGTATTCGTAGTGCACCCCCCACCTGCCGTTGTTCACGAGGAGGTTGTGGTGCGCCCAGAACCCGTTCTGCATCCCGGGCACGTCCTTGCAGCGGTGGTCGCACCACAGCCCGTTGGCCGGGTTGTCGTGCACGTAGTTGTAGGCCGCCTCGTACTCGTCCACCCCCTTCACCGCCGCCGCCGACCAGCCCCAGGCCTTGGGGTTGGTGCCGTTGTTGTAGAGGTTGGAGTGCAGCAGCTTGCCGTTCATGGAGTTGATGCCCGCGACCTGGTTGTCGTGGACGGCGAGGTACACCATGCGCGCCATGGCGTTAGTCAGTCCCGCTTCGATGCCGTGGCCGCTATCGCCGTACATCGAGCCGTCGGACCTGTACTTGGTTATGCCCCCCGCCACATCCAGCCACCTGAGCTGGACGTTCGGGCCGTTCGCGTAAATGAGCGAGCGAAGCGACGCCCCGTTGCGTATCTTGACGAGGGGAACGCCGTAGCTGGCCGGACCGCGCGTGACGATCTTCCCGGGCTGGCCCACGAGCTTGTCGCCCGCCCTGAGCAGCACGCTGTTGTTGACCTGGTAGGTGGTGCCCGAGGAGGAGGCGTGGACGCAGAAGGTCGTGGCCTTGTCAGAAGGGTCGCGGTTGACGATGGCATCGAGGTCATCGCCGGGGCGAACGTGGACGCCCGAGCACTCGAACGTCGCCGCCGACGCCGCCGGGGCGCGCTCCACAAGATGCACGGCGATCACAGCCAGGACCACGGCTACCAAGACGGCGGCGAAAGACCACTTCGACGAACGGACCGCACGGTTCATTTTCCCCCTTCGTCCGTGACAACCCGGCTACGTCCGAGGAGGCCCGAGGGCATCGAGCCAGCCTCACGGCGGGTTTGCCCTTGTCGTTTATTCGATTGTTTCCAATGGGGATCCTGCCGGAGCCCCCTCCAAGGCCGATATTCTAGGCGCCACCCCAACGAAACGCAAGCCCTCGTGCTGACATGCAACACTTCCCGTAGCAACGAGAATGTGGTGAGTAAAGCGGATTCCGCGTTACTTCAGCACTATGAGCGGAACTAACAGCAAAACCTCCGATATCAACAACCGCGGGCAGTTGTGGGCGAGATAGTAAATCTGGGCAAGTTACCCGGCGACAGTTCCAGCTTCGCCTTCGGAATCAACAACAGTCACATACAGGTTGTGGAAAGAACCGTTACGGCTTTAGACGAACTCCACGCTGTACTCTGGACCAAGTGAGGTGCCACCACGGAAGCAGCGCTACTGCCTCTGGCGACGAAGGCCCGAAGCGACGAAGGGCCAGGTTACCGCCCGGTCCTTCATCATGCGCGGAGCCTCTGGAACTTCCGAGAGCCCGCCAATCTGGTTCATGCATCAACCGCGTAGTACGTTGGATTCTCCGAAGACCGTATGCACGAGTTGGAGGAATCAGGACCAAGACGCCACGATTCCGGCTCCGAGCCTCAGCCGCGCCACGTTGTGGGCACACATCTTGGAGGCGCGAATAAAGATGCGCTCCGTTGGATCCAGCACCGCAGGGGACGGAATCAGACTTGGCACAGACTCCTGGCATCAGGGCCGTCGAGCCTCACTCCACCAAGATCGGCTCCCCACTCTCGCACCCCGGGTGTGCGGCGAGATCCCTATGTGAGGAGGTGCCAAAAGTGCCAAAAGGGTGACAACCGAGCTTCTGGTACTTTTGGCGCCCCTCCGGTAAGCGTATCTAGAAAAATACACGCCCTCCTCAATCCTATACTACGGGGGTGAAAGTTCTTTACCCCTCCTCTCTGTGCTCGCAAGGAAGGTGTGTATCATCAACAAAATATGGATATACTCCCTAGGTTCGTCTATAATTTCTGTATGATGCCGGTCATGGTGAAAGAGGCAGATCTAAACCGGATAGAGGTGCCTAAGGACTACGAGGTCCTCAAGGCCACGGCTCTGGGCAGGCGCTTGGGCTTCAAGCGCGAGACGGTGCTTGCATCACGAGGAACATCTCCTCAACCACTGAGCACAAGGCGAGGCTATGCGCGGTGAGCCTCGAAGGTGAAGGTCTGTTCGGCATGGGACGCTCGACTACCGTGCTCGTAGTTGGCGGATACCTCCACGCCGGTAAACCCGACGCTCCTGAGGACCAACTCAAACTCCTCGAGCCCGTACCACCGCAGCGCGAAGCGCTGCAACTCGGTCTTAACGAGTTCACCGGCGCGCCACTTCTCGTAGCGGAGGTGGGAGACTGTGTACTGCTTGAGGAAGTCGACCTCCACTAGCTTGGACTCCAGTGTGATGGTCTCTCCCTGAGGCAACTCCCAAGTCCTGGTCGAGACGGCGCCGACGCGGAAGTCGGTCTGTAGCTCGATATCAAGGATGAGACGTCCGCCCGGCACCAGGTGCTCGCGGAAGCGCCTCAGGGTGCCAAACGACTCCTCCCGTTGCTCGATCAGCAGGAAAGAGCCCGCTGGCACAATGATCGCCTCGTACCTGTCGGGCAAGGAGAGCGAGCGCATGTCTGCCTCGTGAAGGACAGGCTCAAGGCCCCTCTCCGCGCAGTGGGCGCGGCAGACGGCCAACATCTCGGACGAGCTATCCATGCCTTCAACGGCGAGCCCGGCCTCCAGCAGCGGGATCAGGACACGGCCGGTTCCGACCGCTGGTTCGAGGACTCGGCCGGTGCAGGACCTCAGCCTCTCCAGGTAAAACTCTACATCTCCGAAGGAGTGTCCTATGGGCTTGTCGATGTCGTAGACTTCCGTGGCCAGCTTACCGTACGAGCCCAAGCTCATGGCATGCTCCCTCCCGGTACGGGTCACCGAAGTGTACGCTATGCGTCGGCAAAGTCGCCAGCAGCAGCGATCGCCACGCGCAGACCAAAAGTTGCAGGGTACACCGGTCGCGGAAGTGGCTCATACAGGCCGAAACGTACACCCATCAAGCGGCCACCGGAAAGGCCGGCGGTTCTCGGCGCTAGAGCGCTATCATTCGCGAGTCAACCCTTCGGCGTCGAGCGATGATCTCGAAGACATTGTCGTCACGGCCGCGGAAAGTTCGAGCACCCACCACCGGCCGTACCGGTCGCGAGTATTGGCCTCAACTGCCTCCTCGGACGTGAACACCTCCAGGGCCAGGGCCGAGCCGTCGCCCACCGGAATCTCCGAGTGCGAGAAGGAACACAGCCCTTCGGCTGACCCGTAGACCGGCTCCCCCCAATACCCAGTACCGTCCTTGCCGCTCCATACGATTCACCTCCAAAGTAGTGAGCCGGGGCCTCGGCTGGCCCCGACTGTACTCAGATTTTACCCCTCACGCCACTTGCGGATCGCCTCCTGCAGCGCGTTGCGATGGCTCGCCTCGCGCGGGTCCAGCTGCTCTGGCGGCATGTGCGCACGCCGGACGTAAAGCCAGTGGAGCGCGGCCTCAGCCTCCTGCAGCAACTCCTCCTGGGCTGTTTTCTTCACACAATTCGCCATCGTCATCTTAACGTCCAACGAGACTTATGCCACAGTGCCATCCACTGCCCCCTGGGTTGGCGTCTCGGAGCCGCCCTCTTGCCTCTCCCGAGACCAACCCTCCTACCAACCTTTCACTCGCTGAGTCGTTAAGGGCTAGAGCACTTTACACAAGTGCACAGATCAGGTGCGCATGAGGTTCATCGAAAATATCGATTTGGGGCAGTGCCAAAAGTGCCGAAAGGGTGCTCTGGGGACCTTCTGTCACTTTTGGCACCCCGTTGGTTAGAGCATCTGGAAAACTACACGCCCTCCTCAATCCTACACGCTCCATGAGGGGTCGTTCTTCATCCCACCCTCGTGGGTGACTTGCGGAGGTTCTTTTGTCCATAATTTATTGATGACCTTCCGGATTTCGTCTATAATCTCTGTATGATGCCGGTCATGGTGAAGGAGGCAGATCTAGGCCGCATAGAGGTGCCGGAGGACTACGAGGTGCTGGACGCCACGGCTCTGGGCAGGCGGTTGGGCTTCAAGCGGGACACTGTGCTTGCCTACCTCTCCCGAAGGAACTTCCGCCGCATACCCCGCCCCAACCGCCTGCTTGCTATGGGACCGATCTGGTACGAGAAGAGCGTCAGAGAATGGGAGGCGAAGGAGGAGGATCGGTCGCGTGGCAAGTAGGAGCGCCAAGTGCGAGTCCGAGAGCCTGGAAGAAGGCTGACTCCGTATGCCCAGAAGGTGCACGGTGTGCGACCACCCAGAGAGGCAAAGCATCGACGAGGCCTTAGTTACCGGAGCACCGTACCGGAGCGTAGCGAAGCGGTTCGAACTCTCCGAGAGCGCGGTCTACCGCCACAAGACCGAGCACCTGCCGGCTCACCTGTTGAAGGCAAGGGAAGTCGAAGAGGTAGCAAGGGCGGACGATCTGTTGGATCAGGTAAGGAACCTGCAGACTCATGCCCTCGACATCCTGGAGCGTGCGGAGGAGGCCGGGGACCTGAGGACCGCCCTGGCAGCGATCTCCCAGGCGCGAGGGAACCTGGAGCTGCTGGGCAAGCTCGCTGGGGAGCTGGACGAGCGTCCCGTGGTGAACCTCAACGTCTCCCCCGAATGGCTAGAACTCAGGACGGTGATAGTTGGGGCTCTGGAGCCTCACCCAGCGGCGCACAGAGCCGTTCTGAGGGCATTGGAGGGCGTGGATAATGGTTAGCCTAGCCGAGGACCTCAAGCTCGCCCTGGACCGCGCCGAGCTTCGCCAAGAGGTTGGGCCTGGAGCCCGACCCGTGGCAAGAGGACCTGCTGCGCTCCACATCGGACAGGGTGCTCCTCAACTGCTGCAGGCAGAGCGGCAAGTCCACCATGACCGGGGTAATCGCGCTGCACCGGGCGCTCTACCATCCCGGCTCGCTGATACTGTGCTTGGCCCCGGCCTTGCGCCAGTCCCAAGAGCTCTTCGGCAAGGTCTTGGGCTTCTACAGGGACCTGGATCGGCCCATCCCCGCGCAAGCCGAGCGTAAGCTATCCCTGGAGTTGGGGAACGGCGCCAGGATAGTGACGCTCCCGGGCACGGACAAGACCATCCGAGGCTTCTCCGGGGCCGCACTGCTGATAGTGGACGAGGCTAGTCGTGTAGCCGACGAGCTCTACTTCGCCATCAGGCCGATGCTCGCCGTCTCGGGCGGCGCCCTGATGATGCTCTCCACTCCCCACGGGAAGCGTGGCGTGTTCTTCGAGGAGTGGACGGGTGGGTTCGGGTGGGAGCGCTACGAGGTGCCCGCCGCCGAGTGCCCGCGCATCCCTCCCCAGTTCCTCGAAGAGGAGCGCCGCAGCTTGCCCGACCGGATCTACCGCCAGGAGTACTGCTGCGAGTTCACCGAGACAGACGATCAGGTCTTCGGCCACGACCTCGTGCGCGCCTGCGTGAGCCCCGACGTCGCGCCGCTGTTCGAGGAGACTCGGTGACGGAGGAACCCACGATGCTCGTCGGGGTGGACCTCGGCCAGCAGCGCGACTTCACGGCCATAAGCGTCACGGAGAAGGTCCTCGTCCCGACCGGCAGGGAGGCGACGGAGAAGCGGTGGAGGCCGTCGTTGGGGCGCTACGTCGTCGCCGAGGTCCCGGAGACGGTCGCCGAGTACCGCGTGCGTCACCTGGAGCGCCCGCCGCTCGGCACGCCCTACACGGAGGTGGTGGACCGGGTAGCGGGCCTGGTGAAGAGGCTCGGCGGGGAGCCGTTCCTCGTCGTGGACGCCACCGGCGTGGGACGCCCCGTTACGGACATGCTCTGGCGGAAGATCGGGACGGAACTCAGGGGCACCACGGCGATGGTCAGGCCCTGCCCCGTGACGATCACCGGGGGCGACACGGTGAGCCGCAACCCGGACGGCAGGGGCTGGCGCGTCCCGAAGAGGGACCTTATCTACGCGGCGCTCGTGCTGCTCCAGACCGGCCGGCTCAAGATCGCCGAGGCCCTTGAGCTTAGGGAGACGCTGGTCAGGGAGCTCCTAGACTTCCGAGTAAAGATCAACATCTCTACGGCCCACGACTCCTACGAGGCGTGGCGGGAGGGGGACCACGACGACTTGGTGCTCTCCGTTGCGCTGTCGTGTTGGGCCGGGGAGAGGGCCTTGAAGAAGCCGAGGCTGGCGAGGGTGTACAGTTTCTAGCGTTCGACGAAAACTAGGCGAGGCCGGCCCGGCTCCGCCTGGTCATTGGGACCGGGGCCTAACGGGCAAGCCGACAGTAATCAGGACAACGCGGATCGCCAATACGGCCGGGACGACGTCATCCCGGGGACCGTCGTGAGGAAGCGCCTCTCGGACACCGGCGGTCCCTCGCCGCTGCTTTTGGCCCTGGCGATCGCGTTCGTCGGGGCGGGGATCGTGGCGGTGCGTAAGCGTTAGTCTCGGTTCAGAGGCCGCCCGTCGCCGCCACCTGCATTGTCCTCTCCTCCTCGGTTCCGTAGATGGAGAACTCCGCGCCCTCGGTGACAATCTGACCGCCGCTGGCGACGTTGGCGTTCATCCAAGCCTCCGGGTTGAGGGGGACCTCGGTCCCCTGCAAGCACAGCTCTGCCACGTAGGAGAAGAAGTTGGCTGCGTCCTGCTCGGAGGCCCCTCGCACCGTCGCCCGCACCCACAGGACGGTCAGAGGGTCGTCGCCAACCACGACCACCTCGTGAGACGCAGGCAGCCTCGTGGAGGGAGCGGAGCACACCCAGAGGTTGGAGCCGGCCTCCTCTCCCGGGACCGGACCTCGGCATGCGAAGCGTCCTTCGACGGGGAAACGGTAGAGGCTGGCCGATGACGTCCGTGATCCCTACGCCGGATATGCCTTGCGGCTCGGGCTCCGCCGACGCTTGGGGGAACGCCTCGGTGAGTTCGGGGAACAATGAGGGGATGTCCACAGCGCGACGGGAAGTGTTGTGGAGGGAGCTGCGGTGGTCGGTGGGCTCTGCGGGGTCGGTGTCTCCTGCCCGGCCGCCTCTTGCGGGCCGGGGCCGCGCACGAGAATTGCCGTGGCCAGCAGTAGCAAAACGTAGACGGCGCTAAGTGCCCACACTGCCGCCTTCAACCGGCCGTACCCGTGCTCGTATTCACCAGGAGTAGTATACGTGCAGCGCCAAGGCGAGCGTGGGTCGAGCAGGAGTGTCCGAATCCACCAACGGCGGGAGCACCAAGCCTCGTTCGTCGATGATCGTAGAAAATCATCGCGACAGGTCGCACGTGCCTACAAATTTCGAGTAGCAGCAGAAATCACCCATTTAGGGGAGGCGAGGCTCCCAAGAGAACATCATTGTAACTTGGCGGGCAAACTTGTTAATCTGGGGCCAGCTGCAAACGTAGCTACGTGGCGGAACAGCTTGTCCACCGCCAGGGTAGGGAACCAACGGAGGCACCGAGCGGTCGTTCGGCGACCGACGGAAGTAACCTAACAAAGAAGGGAGAGCGCGAATACGATGACACACGGATCATGTAGGGGCAGGGCCCATTCGCAGCTGGGGTTTCTGCTGGTAGCTCTCGGCGCGGCGCTGATCTCTTTGCTGGCGACACCGTCGTGGGACAATCCCGCCCGGGCGGACGAACCGCGGGAACTCGGAGATCGGGTAACGTTGGAGCGCCCTGACAACGACCCTGTCCTTCGGCGCACGCTGCTGGAGGCCACGAGCGGGAGAGGCGTCCACGCCCGAATAGTGGGTGGCGTGCCGGTGCCCGACGGGAAGTATCCTTTCATGGCGGCCCTATCCATAGAGAATCAGGAAGGCTTCAGGTTTTGCGGGGGCAGCCTGATAGATCCGGACAGCGTGTTGACCGCCGGCCACTGCATCCGGGGCGCGGAGAGCGTGGTCGTAGAGGTCGGGACGACGGTGATCAGCCCCAGCCAAGGTCAGGTACGAGCCGCCACCACGGCGTTCATCCATCCCAACTTCAACCTCAGCAGGAACCATCGTTTCAACGCCGCGGTCCTCGAGCTCGACTCTCCCGTTACCGGCATCAGGCCCATCAGCATCGCCACCGCAAGGCAAGACAACCTGGAGACGCCGGGCCGCAAACTTACGGTCGCCGGTTGGGGTGTGAGAGTTGACGTTCCCTTCGGTCTAACGAACCGCATGCGCGAGGTGTCGGTGCCCGTAGTGTCGGACGCGGTGGCACAATGGGCTTATGCTTCTCTGTCGGGGCGTTTGAGGTTCTTCCCGGACGAAATGGTCGCCGCTGGCGCCGAGGGCAAAGACTCTTGCCGAGGCGACGGCGGCGGGCCCCTGTTCAACGTAGGCACCGACCGCACCACGCAGGTCGGGATCGTGACCTACGGCAGAGGATGCGCGAGGGCCGGATTCCCCGGGGTGTACACGGAGGTCAACAACCCTGAGGTCAGGTCGTTCATCGTCAACGCCGCCCAACAGTAACCGAGCTCGCGCGACGTCATCCGTCTAGCGAGTGGGTCGGAACGGTGAGCCCGAGCAAGGCTCACCGTTTCCCTTTGGCCTCATGAAAGAGCGCTTGCACGGTGAGCGGAGGCAACGCATCCCCAAACGGGCTAGACGGCAATTCTTTGCCGAAAGAAGCGCCGGATTCCTGCCTAGCCTCGGTCGTCACTTCGCAGGCCAGTTGCGGGCCAGTTGGTGAACGGGGGCAAGACGTAGGACCGGGACTACTACGCCCCGAGCACGACTCTCTCTGCTGTGTGAAGCGCGCTCACTTCTTGCCCCAGCTACTAGTCCTGAAGTACCACTCCTTCGGCTGGCTGCCGGGGACGCGGGGCTTCTGATCCAACGCGTTGCGCGCAAAGTCTTTGGCCCCCGTGCTCACGACGGCCTTGTACACGGTATTCTTCGCCAGCCGCGTAGGAGAGGTCCCATATGGGTCCAGCGTGGCCCCAAGCCCGTTGGGTCTGGGTGTGACCGTCACGTTGGTTATCTGCTGCATGGTGATGCTCCCGTCGGGGTTCCTTTGGCGCTCAAAAAGCTTGAAGTTGGCCTCGTTGAGCGTGCTCTTCTCCATCGGCTCCGAGAAGCGGGCCACCACGTTGGCCCTGAGTGCTACACCCGTTGCTCCGTGGGCAGGTACTACGCGCGTGACCCTAGGCGCGACGGTATCGGCTGAGAGTGGGAACTCGGCGAACTTCTGGATGCGGTTGTTGCCAGTTCCCCCAGGGTCTACGATCTCGCATACGTAGACATAGCCATCTGAGTCGGTGGCTACGCCACGAGCGCCATTAAACTCCCCGTTCTTTGAGCCGAGAGAGCCCCACTTGGTGATGAAGGCACCGTTGGAGGTGAACTTCTGGATGCGGTTGTTGAACATGTCGGCCACGTAGACGTTGCCTGAGAGATCGGTGGCTATGCCGCTGGGGTTGTCAAACTGCCCGTTTTCTGAGCCGCCGCTCCCCCACTTGGTGATGAAGACACCGTTGGAAGTGAACTTCTGGATGCGGGCGTTGCCGCTGTCGAGGACATAGACGTTGCCTGAGGGATCGGTAGCTACCCCAATAGCGGCACTAAATTGTCCGTTCTCTGAGCCACCGCTCCCCCACTGGGTGATGAACGTGCCATTAGAGGTGAACTTCTGGATGCGGGCGTTGCCCGTATCTGTCACGTAGACGTTGCCATTAGAATCGGTGGCTACACTAAAGGGCTGCTTAAAGCGCCCGCGGGCGCTACCTAAGGCACCCCATTTCCTAACGAAGGTGCCGTTAGAGGTGAATTTCTGGATGCGGTTGTTGAAGGTATCTGCTACGTAGACATTACCTTCGCTGTCAGTGGCTATACCTAGAGGGTAATTGAAGTGCCCATTGGTCTTTCCGAGGCCACCCCACTTCCCAAGGAAGGTGCCGTTAGAGGTGAATTTCTGGATGCGTTGGTTTTGGTAGTCGATCACATAGACGTTGCTTGAGTAATCGGTGGCTATGCTAACTGGACTACGAAATTGCCCGTTTCCCGAACCGAAGCTGCCCCACTTGGCTACGAAGGCGTAGTAGGTGGTCACCACTGCGGTGCTCTGCTTCACTGCCAACCCACACGCCACCAGCACAGCCAAGGCTATAGAAGCCAACAGCAGAACGCTCTTCCTCATCCTCCGCGCCTCACTTCGGCGGGACGAAGAAACGCCCGAAACTCCGCTCCGCACTCGTTGGTTCGGGAGCAGCCTACCACACTCGCATCAATAGGCACAATCCCCGAACGGGCTAGTGTCGACGCATCTGGGGCAATGCGGGGGCTGGGGCTCGCCACGCAGCGTATCCCCGGCCCGGTAGGTTCCCTCTACGCCCTAGTTCTCGAAGCCGTGCTGCCGGCGCAGACGGTCCAACTCGGTGTCTGCCTCGGCCAACAGCCCTCTGAGTCCCCCATCTCCTCGGCGAAGTACGCCCGATCGTGGTCTTCGGTCGTGATGCTGCACGCCACGGCGTTGCTCAGAGCGGCGCTTATTAAGAGCGCCGCCACAACCTCCGGCTCGAGCTTGAGGTGAACGTACATCGTTCCTCCTAGTCTCGAGATTCCGGTCGCTTGCGATGTCTGCCGCGGTAGACAGCCTCGGCGGCGCGCGGACCCGGTCGATGGTCATGGGTTGGGACCGGGCCTAGCGGGAGAGCTTGCGGCGGAGGCGGAGGATGCGCTCCCTTAGCTCCAAGCGCTCCTCTTCGCCCAGGAGCTCGTGGCGGTAGCGTTCCTCGAGCTTCGCCAGCGTCTCCTCCTCGCGGGTGCGCGGTTCGGGTATCCTAGGTGTGTCCACAGTGGCTGTCCTTTCTCTGTGGGCCGGGTCCCGGGGTGTGCCAGCACCCGCGGGGCCATTTCCTTCTGACATCCGCATTTTATCATTTCTAACTGCGTTCATATATGGAATTAACACGATGTTTATGTTATACTTATGTGGAAGATGAGTAACCGCTAGAGGAGGCTAAAATGGCCGTCGTGGTCTATATCGGGGAGAAGCTGAGGGAGGTCCGCACTAGGCGTCTACTGACGCAAGACGAGCTTGCGGACAAGGCTGAGGTGAGCCAGAGCACCATAGCGAATATCGAACGCGACAACGCGGAGCCCCAATTCCGCACGATTCGCAAGCTCGCCAAAGCCCTCGATATAGAGCCCACCGAACTCTTAGGGGACTGAAATGCCATCCACGAACGGGCATGGCCCGAAAAGGGCAGTCCTCTACGCCCGCGTCTCCACCGAGGAGCAAGCCCGCTCCGGCTATTCCTTAGCCCAACAGCTAGAGGCGCTTAAAGACTACGCGGCCCGCGAAGGGTACGAGGTCCTCGAGGAGGTGCAGGACCCGGGCCAGAGCGGGGCGAGCCTCGAGAGGCCGGGGATGGACCGTGTGAGGGACCTCGTGGCTGCAGGTGGCGTCTCGGTCGTTCTGGCCCAGGACCGAGACCGCCTCAGCAGGGAGCCCGCCTACGCCTACCTCTTGAGGCGCGAGTTCGAGGAGCACGGCACGACGCTCCGTGCTTTGAACGACCGGGGCGATGACTCACCCGAGGGGCAGCTTACGGACGGCATCCTGGACCAGCTCGCCAAGTACGAGCAGGCCAAGATCGCGGAGAGGAGCCGGCGGGGGAAGATGCGCAAGGCTAGAGAGGGGAAGGTGATAGCCGGGCGCATGTCCCACTACGGCGACGCCGCGCGCTACGGCTACCGCTTCAACGCCTCGCGCGACGCCCTGGTCGTGGATGAGGAGAAGATGTCCGTGGTGAGGCGCATCTTCCGCATGGTCGGGGTCGAAGGCCTGCCACTATACGCGGTGAAGCGGGCGCTGGACGCGGAGGGCGTGCCGACCGCAACGGGCAAGAAGGCGTGGGCCCCTTCCGTGATCCGGGACATCGTCGCCGCGGACCTCTACCTACCGCACCCCTACCGCGACGTCGCCGGGCTCGTATCCCGGGATGTGGCCGCCACCCTGGACCCGGAGGAGAGCTACTGCCTGTGGGCGTGGGGGGTCACCCGCCGCAGCCGGACGCGGGTCTCCGAACTCACCCCGGAGGGCCGTGTCTACAGGACCCGTGCCAAGGTGTCCCTCAAGCCGGAGGAAGACCGAGTTTACGTCCCCGTGCCGAGCTCGGGCGTCCCGCGCGAGTGGGTCTTCGCGGCCAGGGAGGCCATCAAGGACAACCGCAGGCCCTCGAACGCCGGGCGCCGATTTTGGGAGCTCTCCGGGGGCATCTTGCGCTGCGGCGAGTGCGGCTGGAACATGTACTCTCACACCGCCGCGCCGTCGAAGGTCTCCGGTGAGCACCGGCTCTTCTACTACAGGTGCAGGGCCAAGTACAGGAAGGGGCCGGAATTCTGCACCGCGGCCAGGACCCGCGGTGCTGCGGACCTCGAAGAGAGGGTATGGTCGGAGGTCCGCGCCTACCTCGAAGAGCCGGAGCGGCTGCGGGCGGACCTGGACCGGGCCGTCGAGTTGGAGCGCGGTATGCGCGGGGACCCGGATCGGGAAGGCAAGGCGTGGGCGCAGAGGATCTCCGAAGCCGACGCGAAGCGCGCCAGGTTCCAGCACGCCTACGCCGAAGGGGTCGTGGGCCTCGAGGACCTCCGGGATCGCCTGGCGGAGTTGGACGAAGACAGGACAATGGCGGAACGCGAGCTCGTGGCATTGCGGGACCGGGCTGACCGGGTGCGTGACCTGGAGTGCGACCGGGACGCCGTATTCGAGGGGCTGATCGGCGACGCCTCGGAGGCCCTCGACAGCATGACGCCCGAGCAGCGCCACCGCTTCTACAAGATGCTCAGGATCAAGGTCCACATAGACGCGGAAGACGCATTAGAGATAACCGGCGTGTTCCCGGAGCCGATCAGGTCGGGGCCAGCTTTTTGTACCGCTGACGGATCACAAACCAGATCGCCTGGACCAAGCCCCACCCCGTCCCCAACGCGATGCACACGGCCTTCACCCACGCCCACGAGACCCTGATCTGGGCCTCCAGGAGCAGGGCGGCCCGCCACACCTTCAACTACGACCTCATAAACTCCCCAGACCCCGCCTCCCAGGTCTCCTCCGTCTGGCGCATCCCGACCGTCCCGAGGCGCGAGAAGCTGCACGGTCGCCACCCCACCCAGAAGCCCCTGCGGCTGGTGCGCCGCGCCCTGCTAGCCTCCACGCGGGAAGGGGAGCTCGTCCTCGACCCTTTCTGCGGGTCCGGCACCACGGGGGTCGCGGCAAAGGAGCTGGGGCGTTTCTTCGTCGGGGCCGAGCTGGAGCGGGATCACGCCGAGCTTGCGGGGCGCAGGATCCGGGCCGCCGAGCGGGGCGGCGTGCTGCGCGAGATACCTGGCCTCCTCGCCGGGCTCCCCCGATAGCGTGCCTGCCGCGCTCCTCAGCTCTCGCTGATTCCAGCGGCTCGACGCCCGCCTCGCTTGGCAAGGCACGTAGGCGAAGTGCGCCGGGTTGTCAGTCTCTAGAGCACGGCTCGCCCTAACTTCGGGGCTCGATCTTGCACTTGTCGAGGAGCATGAGAGCCTTCTTGTAAAGCTCCTCCTCCGTACGGGCGTACTGCCCGCTCCCGAAGCCCCTGTTCTTGTTTTCGTGGACCTTTTGCTTCGTCATAAGCTCGCTTCCGACCGCCAACGACACGAACGCGCACTGACGGCGGCAAGTCACGCACGCGTGGTAAGAGCCTACGCGTTGCGGTTCGCCCGTAGGTTACAGAAGGGCAACATCTCGGCTAGGGTTTGGTAACGCGGTAGAGACTACCCCTGCAAGGAGAGACAAGAGAAGAAGCGGGCGCGTTAGCGGGTGGAGGAACTCGGGCGGGTGCTGGAGGATCCAGGATAGCGGCTGGGTGAGTAGGGCCTACACGCTCACGGGTGCCTCGGTCTTCCGGCGTCTAATATTGATGATCTCGGCTACGATCAGGTTGGGTACCCAGCAGGACCAGGCAACCGCCTGGTATGCTTCCGTCTCTCCTATCCCGAAAACTCCCACATACAGGCCCAGCAACAGACGGAGCGTCGGTGCGGCAAAGATCAAGGCGTAGCTGCGGGTCATCCACTCCTTATGAGAGAACTCGTCCTTGGCCCGGATGCGTAGGTACGCGATCGAGGTGGTGGTGAGCGTAAGGACAGCTAGCAGCCCGAACCCAAGGGCCGAGGCGAAACCACCATAGGCGTAGAAGGCCAGGTATAGCCCCGCCAGTCCGCCGATGAGAGCCCCCGCTACGTATACCCGACCGAGCCACCGATGCAGGGGCAGGTACCTGGCGCGTCGTGCCTCAGAACTGAGTCGCCGCAGAAAGAACTGGACGGGGCCGATAACCAGCGGGAACATGATGGCAAAGGCGTGAATGTAGAGTACCGTCGGCCTCTCGAGGTAGAGCTCCCTGAGAATAGTCGTGCCCGGATCGGCAGCTTCGGCTTCGAGGTCCAAGAAGAAGTATCGCGCCGCCAGCAGGAACATGAGCAGGGCCCCGATCGTTACCAAGACCCAGGCGGTTCGGTGCAGCACCCTTTGCATCTGAACCTCCTCCCTTCGGGAAACCATCTAGTCTGTGTTGCGTGTCAATACGCTCGGCGGAACAGTGCCTTGCTCGCTTCCGACAAGTTTGTCTTCTCCTTTCCCCTTGACACCCGCGTACATGCTAGTCGTGGCGGGGACGGTGCGGCTGTAGGAGTATTGTCCCGCTTCCACAGAAGAAAGCGCCGCGGGTACGATCGGACATCTCGGGGTCCCGAACGGAGTTCTTGCTCGGATAGCGGCTTCGTCTTCATCGATAATTCATCGTCGCTTGCTAGCATGACCCTCGTTGGCGCAGGAGAAAGGCGCGCATCCTTATTGGGGTGCTCCAGGCGTCGGAAAAGGAGGAAGGATGCCAACCCGCCGCAATGTCTACGACCTGTCCCCGACCGGGGCGAGGATCTCCGCCCTCCGAAACGGGGTAGGCGTGATGAAGAACAGGCCGGCCTCGGACCCAACGAGCTGGAGATTCCAGGCCAACATCCACGGCAACTTCGCACCAGGGGCGGGGTGGAACCAGTGCCAGCACGGCAGCTTCTTCTTTCTCTCCTGGCACCGGATGTACATCTACTTCTTCGAACGGATCCTGCGCGCGGCTTCGGGCCAACCCAACCTCGCGCTGCCTTACTGGAGGTGGAACAATCTCGCGCAGCGGGCGTTGCCCGTCGCCTTCCGCCAGCCGGCCAACGCGTCGAACCCACTCTACGAGCCGAGGCGGTCGGCAGGCATGAACGCGGGGGGCCAGTTGCCTGAGTCCATGGTCCGAACCGGGCCGGCCATTGCCTTCACCAACTTCTCCTCCCAATTCGGCTCGGGTTTGAGCTTCGGGGGCCAGAGGATCACGCAACCCGCCCACTTCACCGCACCCCACGGCCAGCTGGAGGCCAGCCCGCACGACGTCCTCCATGGTCTCATCGGCGGACCCGGCGGCGGACCCACGGACCCCGATCGGGCCTGGATGAGCTGGCCGGAGACGGCGGCCCGAGACCCGATCTTCTGGCTGCACCACGCCATGATAGACCGCGTGTGGGAGTTCTGGCTGAGCCTGCAAGGGGGTCGCAGGAACCCGACGGGCAACTCCGCGTGGATGAACACGCAGTTCACGTTCTTCGACGAGAACGGCCAACAGGTCAACATGCAGGGCCAGGACATCCTCGACACGGTCGGTCAGCTAGACTACCGCTACGACGACGTCGACCCTCCGGGCGGCACCAGGGCCAGGGTGCCCTTCTTCGTCCCGGAGGCCGAAACGGAGGGCGTGGCGCAAAACGACGACGAGGTCGACCGCACGCTGCTCGGAGCGAGCGCGGGCGAGCACATGATCGAGCTCGGCGCGCGGCCCGAGAGGGTGTCCGTCGAGTTGGGGCGCGAAGCCAGGGAGCGGGTCGCCGCCGTGGCCCGAGCCGAAGCCGTCCCGCACGAGGAGAGGATCGTGCTCAACGCCGAGGGCGTCCAGTACTACGACAAGAACCCCGGCGTCGCTTACGAGGTCTACCTCAACCTCCCCGAAGACCAGGAGCCGGATTTCCGCAGCGTCTATTACGTCGGCAACATCGGGTTCTTCGGCACGTCGACCTACGAGGCCGAGGAGGGAGGGCACGGCGGCCACCCGGCCACCCTGAGCTTCGACGTGACCGACGCGGTACGTGCCCTGAGGGAGCGGGACGAGTGGAGCGAGGGGGAGGCCACGGTTAGCTTCGTGATGCGCGGGTTGGAGCCGCCCGAGGACGAAGCGGAGAGCGCCGAGAGCTTCGCCGAGGCGACAGAGGAGCCGCCCGGGCAGCCACGCATCGAGCGCGTGACGATCACGACCGGG
The DNA here is from genome assembly GCA_963800975.1 of uncultured Rubrobacteraceae bacterium. Classification (GTDB taxonomy): domain Bacteria; phylum Actinomycetota; class Rubrobacteria; order Rubrobacterales; family Rubrobacteraceae; genus JALYGY01. The sequence continues at coordinate 23,516 of CAWDDB010000021.1, forward strand.
GGCTAGCGATCGTGGGGCAGTAGCGAGCCCGCGCGGGTTGGGTGTCGGGTGTCTCTGGGCCCACCCCGCCGCGCTCGTGGCCCCGCGCGACCCCGGGAGCCGCAGGGTGGCAGGCCACGCCCCTTCTACCTCTAGACCCTCAGGAAACGCTCCACGGCGGCGGCGAGTTCCCTCGCCTTCTCGTCGGCCCTCTCCCCGTCTTCGATGGCCTCCCGGACGCAGTGCTCGACGTGGTCCTCGAGCAGGATGAGCGCGACCTTCTCGGAGGCCGAGACGACGCTCGCGATCTGGGTGAGGACGTCGACGCAGTAGGCCTCCTCCTCGACCATGCGCTGCAGTCCTCGCACCTGACCCTCTATCCGCCTCAGGCGGTTCTGGAGCTGCTGCTTGTCCTTGGCCTCGATGTACCCGCGCAACCCTCGTCCACCTCCCGTACGGGGACCCCGCGGCCCCCGGTGTCTCGCTTCCGGCTTCTTGCTGGTACTCCGGGAGAGCGCGCTCTCTCTTCTGCGGCAGCGTATGGAGCAGATCGACGCCTCCTTCTAGCCCCTCACGTCTTTACGCGTGGAGTTTGCGTGGCCGGTCCAAAAGTAACGGGAGCAGATGAATCGGCGATGAAAGCTCGCCAGGGCTGTTCATCGAACGTCCTGCCCGACGTGCAAGTGCAACGGAGAAGCTTGCCTGCCACGAGCCGGTAGCGTCGCGATACACCGGTGGCTCCACGTCTGGCACTGCTGCGCAAAGGCAGAAACGGGTACCATACGGGCGGGGCGACTGGTGCGGCCGAAACAGAGATGGGATCTATCGCCGGCGGATCTGGCGGCCAGACAGGAGGTTAGGGCAGAGACATGATCCAGGATCATTCTCCAGGAAAGAACTGGGCCGGCAACTACGCCTACGCGGCGCAGACGCTGCACCGGCCGACGACGATCGAGCAGGTGCAGGAGGTTATCGCTGGCGCGCCCCGCGTGCGCGTCCTTGGCTCCCGGCACTCCTTCAACGACATCGCCGACTCCTCGGAGCTCATGACGCTCGAGGCCATGCCTCCCGATGTGGTAGTCGACCACGCGGCTAACACGATCTCCTGCAACGGGGCCCTGAAGTACGGCGAGCTGGCCGAGACGTTGAACGCCGAGGGCCTGGCCCTGCACAACCTCGCGTCGCTTCCCCACATCTCGGTGGCGGGCGCCGTGGCTACGGCGACGCACGGCTCGGGCGACACAAACGGCAACCTCGCGACCGCGGTCGCGGGCCTCCAGCTCGTGACATCCAGCGGTGAGGTTCTCGAGGCCTCCAGGGGCGAGCCCGACTTCGACGGTCTGGTGGTAGGGCTCGGCGCGCTCGGCGCGGTAACCAGGATCACCCTGGACGTGGAGCCCGCCTACGAGGTGCGGCAGCGCGTCTTCGAGGGCCTGAGCTGGGAGGCGCTCTTCGAGCACTTCGACGAGGTTACCTCGCACGGCTACAGCGTCAGCCTCTTTACCAGCTGGGACGAGACCGCTGGCCAGGTCTGGGTCAAGAGCCGGGTGGGGGATGAGCCCGAGCACGTGGAGGGCGAACTCTCCGGAGCGGTGGCGGCGGCGGTAGACCGGCACCCGATCCTCGGCCTCGAAGCGGCCCCGTGCACGCCGCAGCTGGGCAGGCCCGGATCCTGGTCCGACCGCCTGCCGCACTTCCGAATGGGCTTCACGCCGAGCACCGGCGAGGAGCTTCAGACGGAGTACCTGATCCCACGCCGGCGCGCGGTCGAGGCCATAGAGGCCGTGCGCGCCCTGGCGGACGGGATCCGCCCGATACTGCACGTGTCCGAGATCCGCACCGTGGCCGCGGACCGGCTGTGGATGAGCACGGCCTACGGTGAGGACTCCGTCGGCATCCACTTCACCTGGAAGCCCGAGCGAGAGGCGGTCGAGGACATGCTCGTGCCGATCGAGGAAGCGCTCGCCCCGTTCGGGGCGCGCCCGCACTGGGGCAAGGTCTTCAACGCGGACGCGGCGGCGATCGCCCCTCTCTACGAGCGCCTGCCCGACTTCGTCGAACTGGTCGAGCGGCTCGACCCGCGCGGGGCGTTTCGCAATTCGTGGCTCGAAACCCGGGTGCTTGGCGATTCGTGACGCGCACCTCCGGATGGCCCCACTGACAGACCGCCCCGCCTGTCAGCGTCTTGCGCCCGACGGAGCTCCAGGGTATCCGGGAGAGCGTGAGAAGGCGCGATTCCTATATAATGCGGGCTCCACGCAACTGGTCTGGCGGGAGGGGCCCCCATGCGTCGGCTGAGATTGGCTTTGTCGGCGGTAGTTCTGTCCACGGTCGTGGCCGTGGCGGCCTCGCCGTCCGCCGTGCCGGAGGATTCCGAGGCGAGTAGCGCCGGCGAGGCCCAGTATCGCGGTCAGTCTCACCCCGCCGGGTCGGAGCACCACTCCGACGCTCCGATCTCGGACGCGGGGCCCGTGGAGACGAATTACTATGCTTTCTACGACCGCTGGCTCGCGCAGAATGGCGGGACCGCGGCTGTTGTCGAGGCGGAGGACGCCGTCTCCGAAGGCTCGACCCCCTCGGTGCGGGCGCCCGCACGGGCTCTCGCTTCGATAAAGCCCTCAAGAGCGTACTCGCAGGTCGTGGACAACGCTTCCCAACGGCGTTTCTTCGCGCGAGGGTGGCAGAAGAAATCGGGGATCGTACCGGCCTACGGCAAGGACTTCGGCTTCGCCTGGCCACAAAAAGATCCGGCCACCGCCCGGTTCAGGATGCGGATACCTGCCACGGATCGCTACACCGTCTATGCTCGCTGGCCCGCGGCCAGGGGCAACAACGAGGCAACCCGATTCGGGGTTAGCACCTCCTCCGGGATCGAGTGGACCGAGGTCGACCAGCGGCGGGACGGCGCCATGTGGGTCAGGCTCGGCGCCTACGAGATGGAGGAGGGCAACAGGCGAGCGGTGCGGGTCTCTGGAGAGGCGAAGACCGAAGGCCGGGTTGTCGTCGACGCCATCATGGTCGTAAGGGGTGCCCAGGCGGCGCCACCCCAGGGAGATAGAGACGCCGCAGCCGGCGGCAATGAGTCGGACGACGGGACGGTTGCGGGTGGCGGCAGCGTCGAGGGCCTGGAGGTGGTCCGGCGGGCGAGGGCCCACATAGGCACCCCTTACAGGCACTCACCTCCGCTGCCCTGCGAGCCTTTCCGCTCGGAGGACTGCTCGTGTCTAACCCAATCGGTCTTTAGCAAGTGGCTGACGCTGGAGGACGATCCGCTCCAGCAGTGGACCGTGGGGGAGAGCGTCGCGAAGTCGGACCTAGTGCCGGGTGACCTGGTGTTCTTCAAGGAGGCCGGAGAAGCCAACCCGATAACGCACGTCGCGATCTACGCTGGCAGCGACAACATCATCCACGCCTCCACCTACTGGGGCCACGTCGTGGAGAGGCCGATGGAGCACGTGAGCGGCTACTACGGGGCCAGGAGGCTCAGGTAGACCGGCCCGCGCCCGCGGTGGAGGGGACAAGACGGTCGCGGATGCTCCAGGAAGACTGGCGGGCCTGGCTGCGGCAGCGCCCCGGCATACCTTAACAGCTCCCTCGACGTATTTTTCGCGCGCCCCGGCGCATAACACCAAGGGGAGAGATCCCCGTTTCGGCGCCGGGTGTTGGCCCCCTCCTGCTCCCGGCGCCTCTCGAAAGAGCAACGGCATTCCGGCCGCGGGCACCAGGGAGGGCCCGATCACCGAGACCGGATGCCTAGACCTAGTTCCTGATCAGGGACCCCTTGGACTTGACCCCCTTGCGGCTGTCCCAGCCGAACCTGTAGACGCCCCCGTCGCCGCGGACGTAGTGGTGGCGTAAGACCTGCAGGCCCTCGCCCCCGTAGGGCGAGCCGTCGCGGTTGTGGCTGGGGCGTCGGTAGAAGGCCTGGTGCAGGTGCACCGGGCCGACGGAGAAATCGGGGCCGCCGGAGTTGCCCGCGTAGCCGATCACGGTCTTCCTGTTGACGCGGTCGCCTCTGTTCAGACCACGCCTGAGGCTGTCGAGGTGTCCCGAGAGGCTTACGTACTTGCCGTTGCCGGCCCTGATGGCGACGAGGATGCCGTAGTCCTTGTGGGTCCTGTTGCGCCCCGCGAACATGACCTTGCCGCTCCCGAAGGGCGAGAAGACGTGGTCTCCGCGGTCAAGTCGGTAGTCGACGGCGAACTTGTCGTTCGTGAAAAGGTTCTGCTTGCACCGGCCGTAACCGCGCCGACCGTGGGTCTGCTCGTCCCAGAAGTTGGGCGCGCCGACGAGGGCTTGGCCCGTCGGGATGCGGTCCCCGTTGCCCCGGTTCGCGTGCCTGCCGTGCTGGGTCTGGACGTAGAACCGTTTGTTCGCCCGCCAGCAACCCTGCTCGATGCGCCTCTCCTTGCCGCCTGCCCGCCGGGACGACGCCTTGGCGCCGGGGCTCACCGAGCTCCAGGGACCCTCGGCGCGATCGGCGAGTTCGTCTTGCCCGACCTCGGGGGCGCCCGAGGCGTAGAGGGCCTCGGGCGCGTTGGCGCGCGGCAGACCGAGCGACTCGACCGAGCGCGAAGGCGGCTCGAAGCGCACCGCCTGCAGCAGCCCCCTGGCCTCCTCGCCCAGTTCCTCGCGGTAGACGTCGATCACGTACACCCGTCCGTTGACCGGCACGTAGACCTGGTGGGAGGGCGAGCTGCCGGGGATGGGACCCACGGCGACGCCCTGGTGCTGCTCCCCAACGCTCACCGTCTTGCGCTCGATGGATAGGTTGGGGTAGGTCTCGATCCTCTCCCTGACCTGCGCGTCGATCTGCCCGGGCTCGAGGTCGGGAGCCAGGGCCACGCGCACCGCCGGGAAGCCCCAGTGCTCGCGCTCCGGGCCGACGCCCGGTTCCCACAGCGTGAAGCCGTAGGTGCCGTCGTAGGTGTAGGGCTCGCGCTCGACACGCCAGCCTGCCGGGTGGGCTATGGACGCCCCGACCACATCGCCCCCCGTCCTCTCGGCCCGCGGGCCGTCGACGGGCTGCTGCGCCCGCAGGCTGGCGCCGGTGGCCAGCGTCACCAAGCTTGCGACCAGACAAACGGCCGCGAGTACAGACAACCTGGCTCGCATCTTGCCCCCCTCCAAATGAGCCGAGTCGTGCGTTGCCCATTATCTGTCAGGAGCGTGACTGCCGGTAGGGCTGCACGCCTTAAATGTCGCTAGCCGCAATGGAGAGGGTTCACGCAGCCACTAACCCACCACATGCGGGGTATGGCCACCGGGTACCAGTTCCGTCTGGGACGGCCCGTGGCGCTGATCGGGTGTTTGTGCGTCCCCTATTCAGGGCACGAAGTATCGCATGCGGCTCCTAGGCAGACTCCTGGTCAATACCGTCGTCGGGCTGGTTCTGTTGTTCTTGACCAACCTGTTCCTGTCCGACGAGGTGCCCATCAACCTCGTTACCATCATCATCTGCGCCATCGGTGGGGTGTTCGGGTGGCTGCTCATCGTGGTCCTGCACTTTCTCGGGGTGGCGTTCTAGGGCGGTCAGCCAATCGCCGAACCCTCGGAATGGTGCATCCGTTCCGAGAAGTGCTCTAGCTCCTGGACCGAGACGGCGGTATGTTGCGGTTAAAGCGGAAGACGTTCTCCGGGTCGTAGCGATCCTTGAGTTCGAGTTCCCGGGCCAGGCTTACCGCGGACGCGATGTCCGTAGCGCCACCGGCGACGACCACGAGCGCCGGGCTCTGGTGCGCGTTGAGGTTGAAAGCCCCCGCCCATCCTCGTAGCCGTCTTCACCCGGCACGTAGGCGGCGCCCTTCAGGCCAGCCCGAAAAGCCTCCAGCTTCGAGCTGTCGATCGTGGTCGCCAACTTGACCTCCCTACCTACGGTACCAGTTGCCTGCGATCGTCGACCAAAGGCCCGGTCGGACGGGACTCGCCTGCGCGCATTACCTGAGTTGCCTCAAGAGCCCCGCCGCCTCGGCCTCTTCGGCCTCCGCGCGCGTGTCGATGCTCGCGAGATCAGAGGCATCCCTGCTGGACGGACCTTTCGGGTTCGGGAATGGGCCCGTCGCCACGTACACGAACTCGCAGCTAATGGCGAAGAAGTCCTGGTTGTTCCTCGTATCCGGGCGGAAGTCGAAGTCGTCGATGCCGGCCAGATCCCGGGGTCCCGGACCGCACAGGGCGCGGTCGTTGGCCTGCCCGTCGATCACGTTGACGAAGTCGTTGCCCAGCTGGCCCGAGAGGTAGTCTCTTCCTAGTCCGCCCTGCAGCCGGTCGTTACTCCCGCCCCCGTAGACCTGGTCGTTGCCCGAGTCGCCGAACAGGCGATCCTCGCCGTTCTTGCCGTAGATGTCGTCGTTGCCTCCGGCGCCCGAGATGTTGTCGGTCCCGTTCGTTCCGACGAGCCGGTTGTTACCGCCGTCGCCCGAGATGGTGTCGGCCAGCGCCAGCCCAGAGGCAACCGCCAGGGCAGAGGCCATGACAGCCAGCACCAACAACGCTCTTCGCATGCTCCAGCTCCTTTTCTTGGGGAGTAGGGTTCCCGCCTCCGCAAGCCCACCCTCTCGCAGCAGACGCCCTGCATTGTAGGGCAGGTTCTGTCGCCCGCGCATCACCCGGATGGGCTATTCTCGGGCCGTTCCGGCGGCCCTATCTGGACCCGAGCCAGTCCTCGTACGTACTGCCGTCCGGCATGGTGGCGCCTTCCAGGGATTTGCACGAGGCGAGTTGCTCGTCGGTGACCGTGGCTCCCTGCAAGTTGGCGCCGCCCAGAAACGCCTGGCTCAGGTCGGCCCCCTCCAGGTTGGCGCCGCGCAGATCCGCGTCGGTCAGGCCCGCGCCCCTCTCCCGCAGGCTGGTGCCCCTCGCCCACAGCTTCTCGGCGTTGCTCAGGTCTACATTGGTCAGGTTGGCCTCGCGCAAGACGGCCTCCCTCAGGTAGGCCCCGCTGAGATCGGCGCCTTCCAGGTTGGCGCCAAGCAGGTTGGCGTGCTCGAGGTGCGCCCCTGCCAGGTGGGTGTCTCTCAGGTCGATGTGGGCGAGGTTGGAGCCGGAGAGGTTGGCCTGTTGCAGGTCGGCGCCCCTCAAGAGGCGGCGGTAGGGGAGGTTGCTGTTGGACAGCCTGGCGTACTTGAGGGTGATGACCGGTTGCTCGTCCGGCGGCGTGGCCTGTATCAGGCGCGCCTCGTACAGGAACCTCAAGGCTCTCTCCTGACGGGTCTGGCTCAACGCGTCCATAACCACGAGCGTCCTCGCCCGCGCCAGCCTCCTCACGTCGCTGTCCTCGTCGGCCCCGCGCAGGTTCCTGTCGAGCAGGAGCGACCCCATCTGGTCGAGGTAGGCCTGCAACGTCGCCTGTTCGGCGCGCTGGGCTTCGATCGCTCGCTCCAACTCGATGCGTTGGGCCTCTAGCTGTTGCTGGCGTACGTCTTGCTGGACCGTGAACCAGAACCCGATCGCGGCGAGCGCGAGCGGCACGATGAGCAACTGCAGGAAATCCCAGAGCGTCTTGTCGCCAAGGCCGGTCCGGGTCCAAAGCCCGTCTCCTGCCGGCCGCCCCTGCTTTAGCTCCTCACTGTCCGAGTCGCGTCTCTCGTCCGCTTTGCTGACCATGACGCCACGAAAGCAACCGCCGATGAATCGACGATGAATCCCGCAACCGAGAAGTGACCGGGCGTTTGACCTGGGTGAGATCCTGTAACGGTGAGCCCGCTCGCCGTCGTCATCGCCGACACCCACCTGCCGCGCGGGGCGAGAGCCCTGCCGCGAGACCTCGCGCCCCAATTCGAGCGCGCCGACCTGATCCTGCACGCGGGAGATCTCGTAGACCCGGCGCTGCTCGACGGGCTCGCCGACTACGCGCCCGTTAAGGCCGTGCGCGGAAATATGGACCCGGAGGGTCTGCCCGAGACGCTGGAGTTAACCTTCGGCGGCGCGAGGGTCGCCATGATCCACGACTCCGGACTCAGGCGCGGCCGCCGGGCACGCATGGGACGCCGCTTCCCCGATGCCCGCATCGTGGTCTTCGGTCACTCCCACATCCCGCTCCTCGAAGACGAGGACGGCCTCATGCTGCTCAACCCCGGTAGCCCTACCGACAGGAGGCGCCAACCGCGCCACACCTTCGCGCTGCTCTGGGCCCTGGAAGGGGAGGTGCGGGCGGAGATAGTGCCTTTGTAGGCTGGGTGCCCGAGGCTGGTGAGCAGGCCTCCCCGTGCCGTCCAAAGCGGCTTGCGGAGGATCCGGAGCCTTTCGCAGATCGGGCTGGTGGGCTTGTTGGCTCCGGGTTCTCCTTCGCGCGGAGGACGCCGCGGTGCGGACCGTTCTACGCTGGCGTTGCGACCTGGATTTTTGCCCGGGTACTCGAAAGTTGCTTCGGTGGGGTGTGAGGTGGCCCATCCGGGAGGTATGATGGGCATGGTGTGGACCATCCTTGGGAGAGGTTTCCCGGTGTCGGACATGAGCGGTGGGGCTGGTGGCCCGTACGAGGGGCTCAAGATAGGTCGAACCCTCGAGCTCGCCCGAAAAGAGCGGGGTCTCACCTTGAAGCAGGTCGAGGAGGCCACCAAGATCCGGGCCAGGTACCTCGCGGAGTTCGAGCGGGATAATTTCGGGGTGCTGCCTGCCGTCTACGTTCAGGGCTCCCTGAAGACCTACGCGAACTTCCTGCACCTGGACGGCGAGACGATGGTCCTGGAGCTCAAAGACCGGCAGAAACCCCAGGAGTACCCGCTCTACGTCGGCCCTCCCGAGGATGAGCCCCTCGACGACATCCTGATAGCCGTCGGCGGCGCGGCCGCGTACGGGGGCGACAAGTCGGGCAGGGACGAGGCGCCGGCCAGGCGTGGCGGGATCTCCGGCTACCTGTACGTGGGCGCGGCTGCGTTCTTCGTGCTGGCCGTGGCGGCCGTTCTCGCGCTCATCGTCTCGGGCGAGGGCGGGCCGGCGGTATCACAGGTACGCGAGCCCCTGATCTCGCAGGCCCCCCAGGCCTCGCCGCCCGGCGCCGGCGAAGACGATGGGCAGCCCGGGCGGGAAGACAAGGGAGGGGCCGGGGACGAAAAAGAAGGTTCCGGGCCCAAAGATTCCGCCGATTCGAAAGAGAAGGGCGGCGAAGCCGGGGAGGCCGCAAAGGACTCCGAGACGGCGCCGAGCGAGGAGCAGCCGCTTGTGGCCCAGAACCCCGCCACCGCGGATCCCGCCACCGCGACGGCCACGGCCACCCCGCAGTCGGCGGCGCCCGAACGGGAGGGCCGGACGGCGCGCGCGAACGCCGACCGCGGACCGAGCGGCCCCACACCATCGGCCAGCGAGGCAAGCGCACCCGCTCCGGCCAGCGTAGGACCCGCGGCTTCCCCGGCTAGCTCGCCCGCCGAGGCCGGACCCACCGGCCCGCCTCCCGGAAATGGCGGCAGCGCGCCTCCCGAAGGCGGCGGCCAGCTCGAGGTGGGGATTGGCGGCGACGACCCCGTGCGGCTTACAGGCGGACCGTTCGACGACTGAGGTCGGCGCGGGGCACGCCCCGTACGCCGTGGGGGGCGCTTCGCGAAGCGCCCCTACTCTTTTGCGGCTCCGTTTACCCCGTACTCGAGGCCATCGACGAGGGCCTGCCAGGAGGCCTCGATGATGTTCTCGCCGACGCCCACGGCGCCCCAGACGCGCTTGCCGTCGGTTGAGTCTATGAGGACGCGGGTGGTGGCCGCGGTCGCCCGGTGCTCGTCCAGGATGCGGACCTTGTAGTTGGAGAGGTGTATCTCCTTGAGATCGGGGTAGTGGGGTTCGATGGCCTGGCGCAGGGCCCTGTCGAGCGCGTTGACCGGGCCGTTGCCCTCGGCGGTGGAGATCTCGCGCTGCCCCTTCACGAAGAGCTTGATCGTCGCCTCGACCGTCGTCTCGCCGTCGGCCCGCTTCTCGGAGATTATGCGGAAGCTCTCTAGCTCGAAGAGCGGCTTTGCCTCGCCGGTGGTCCGGCCGATGAGGAGCGCGAGCGAGGCGTCGGCCGCCTCGTAGTGGTAGCCCTCGTACTCGCGCTGCTTGATCGCCGAGAGCACCGCCGTCACGTCGCCCGCCTCCAGGCCAAGTTCCCCGGCTTTGGCCCTGATGGAGTTCTTGCCCGAGAGCTCCCCGACCGGCGTGCGCCGGGTGTTCCCGACTTGCTCCGGCGCGACGTGTTCGTAGGTCCTGGGATCCTTGGAGATCCCGTCCACGTGCAGCCCGCCCTTGTGGGCGAACGCGCTGCGGCCGACGTAGGGACGGTGCGTGTCGGGGGTGAGGTTCATGAGCTCGGCCACGTAGTTGGAGGTCTCGGTGAGCCTGGCCAGGTTTTCCTCTTCCATCACCTTGAGGCCCATCTTGAGCTGCAGGTTGGCGATGGTGGTCACGAGGTCGCAGTTGCCGGCACGCTCCCCGACGCCGTTGATCGTGCCCTGCACGTGCGTCGCCCCGGCCTCGACCGCCGCCAGGGCGTTCGCCACCCCGCAGCCCGCGTCGTTGTGGGTGTGGATGCCTACCTCCGTGTCCGGGAACTCGCGCACCGTGCGCGCGACGACGGCCTTGAGCTCAGTCGGGAGCGTGCCGCCGTTGGTGTCGCACAGCACGAGGGTAGTCGCCCCGGCCTCCGCCGCGGCCCGCAGCACGGCCAGGGCGTGATCCGGGTCGTCGCGGAAACCGTCGAAGTAGTGCTCGGCGTCGAAGACGACCTCCTTGCCGGCCTGCGCGAGAAAGGCGACCGTGTCGCTCACGGACCCGAGGTTCTCCTGCGGCGTCGTGCGCAGGACCTTCTCGACGTGCAGCCTCCAGCTCTTGGCGACGATGCAGGCTACGGGCGCCGAGAGACGCGGGAGGAGGGTGACGGCCGGGTCGTCTTTGGCCCTGCCGCCGGGGCGGCGGGCGCGGGTAAAGGCTACGAGCTTCGTGTTCCCTAGCTCGGAGGCGTCGAAGCCATCGAAGAACTCCAGGTCCTTCGGGTTCGAGGCCGGGAAGCCGGCCTCGACGTAGTGGATGCCGAGGGAGTCGAGCTCGCGCGCTATGCGCGCCTTGTCCTCGGCTGTCAGGCTCACGCCCTCGCGCTGGGTCCCGTCCCTTAGTGTGGTGTCGAAAAGTCTGATGCTCATATCACGCCTTCCCCTGCCGCGACCCACCGGCTCACGGCCTCGGTAACTTCTTCCGTCGACTTTTTTCCGCCCATGTCCGGGGTCAGGTAGTGCGCCTCGAGGGCGACGGAGACGCCCTGCTCGATCGCCCCGGCCAAGTCGGGCCGGCCCAGGGTGTGGCGGAACATCATGGCGGCCGAGAGGATCGTGGCGTAGGGGTTGGCCTGACCGGTCCCCGCGATATCCGGGGCCGAGCCGTGCACGGGCTCGTAGATGCCCGGGGTGCCTGGCTCGCCCAAAGAGGCGGAGGGCAACATCCCCATCGATCCGGGGAGCATGGCGGCCTCGTCCGAGAGTATGTCGCCGAAGAGGTTCTCGGTCAGGATCACGTCGAACCTTCCAGGGTCCCGGATCAGGAACATCGCCGCCGCGTCGACGAGGACGTGGTCGACGGAGACCCCCGGGTACTCGCCCGCTATGTCCGCGACCACGCCTCTCCACAGCCGGCTCGTCGCCATGACGTTGGCCTTGTCCACGGACGTGACCCTTCCCTTGCGGCCCTCCGCGGCCTCGAACGCGACCCGCGCGACCCGCTCGACCTCCTCGCGCGTGTAGACGGAGAGGTCGCTCGCCCGCTCCTCTCCTTCTTCCTTCTCGCCGAAGTACGCGCCGCCCGTAAGCTCCCGCACGATAAGGATGTCCACGCCCCTCAAGACTTCCTCTTTGAGCGTCGAGGCCGAGAGCAGCGACGGTATCGCCGCCACGGGCCGCAAGTTGGCGAAGGCGCCGAGGTGTTTGCGCAGCCTGAGCAATCCAGCCTCCGGGCGCACGCTTCCCCTGTCGAAGTCCGGGTGGCCGACCGCGCCGAGCAGGACGGAGTCAGAGGACCCGGCGGCCTCCAGGGTCTCCTCGGAGATGGGTTCCCCCTCCTCGCGGATGGCGACCGCCCCGACCATGCGCTCCTCGTAGGAGAGGCTCACGCCGAAGTGCTCCGCCGCCGCGTCCATGACCCTTGTGGCGGCCCCGACGACCTCGGGACCGATGCCGTCACCTGGGAGCAGCAGTATGTCGAACGAGTCGCGCATCTTCCTCCTAAACCAGCCCGAAGGCCCTCACCGGAAACGTCCCGAAGTGCCTGACCTTCACGGGCGCGGCGAAGAAACGGGAGCCCGTGTCAGGCAGCGCGTCGAGGCGGGTCATGTGTTCGCAGATCGGGACCTCCGCCCCGAGCAGCGTCGTGTGGACCGGCCTTTTCCCGTCTTCGGTGTCGTCTATGTTCAGCGAATCTATCCCGACCAGGGCCGCGCCAGCCTCTACCAGGTACCCGGCGGCTTCTCGGGTCAGGAAGGGATGACCCTCGAAATACGCGTCGGTCCGCCAGTTGGCGTCCCAGCCGGTGTGGACGAGGACGGCCTTGCCTCTCAGGTCTCCCATCCTCTCGAAGGCCCGCATACCGATCTCCCGGCTTTCCCTCGTGTCGTGCCTGAGGACGGCCGCCTCCAGGTTCGCGAGCGAGTCGAGAGGCAGCTCCGACAGGTCCTTGCCGTCGGCGTAGCGGTGGAACGGCGCGTCCACGTAGGTGCCGGTGTTGGCGACCATCTCGATCTTGCCGATCTGGAACTCGGTGCCGGGGGCGTAGCGGCTCCTGGAATCCTCGCGGCTGAGGTAGTCGCAGATAACGGGAGCGGGGAGGCCCTTGTAGGTGATCATGCCGCTCTCGACGCCGTGACTGACGTCGACAACCTGGCGGTGCTGACCTCTGGCACGCGACGAAGCGGCTCGCTTGTGCTGTTCCTCGATGATCTCTTTGTTGAGGATGCGCACCTCGCCTACCATGAGGAGCCGCATGTCCCGCACTATGTAATCGGCGAGCGCCTCGTCGCCGATTTCGTCGCCCCCTACGTCGAGGCGGAAGTCTTGGCCCTGGATGCCCCCGCCGTTGGCGAAGTCCACCTCGAAGTCGAACTTGACCCTCTTGTCCGCGATCCGTCCCGTGCCCAAGATCCCTAGTACTCCGATCTCGACGCCAGCCAACCCCGACCACCAGGGCCCAGGGCATCGGCCAGCATCGCCTCGGCCCGCTCCTCGCCGACGACGTTCTCCTCGGCCCACAGCGCGCCCGCCAGCCTCGCCAGGAACCCCTCGCCGAACTCCTCGCCCGCCGCCGCGCCGAGCGTCAGCAGCAGGTTCTGGAAGGACATCTGCTCCCGCGCGTCCGCCTTGCCGCCGAAGCCCCTGACGGTGAAACCGGGCTCCGAATCGATCCGCCCCAGGTGCTCGTCCAGCGGCAGGCCCGTCCTGCGGGCGACCGCCGCGGAGAGCGCTTGTGGCGGTAGCTCCCTGAGCCAGACCGGCGTGCGGGGGAGGGGCTCGCGCAGCAAGAAGGCGTGCGCCAGCTCGTGCCAGATCACCAGCGCCTCGGTCGCGGCGGTGCGGGGCCTGAATGCGGGGGAGAGCGTCTCGGGCAGGACGACGACCGGTGGCGTCAGGGCGCGGGTGAAGTACGGCAGCCCCGGCGGGTAAGGCCGCTCGTTCTCGCGCGGGGCATCTTCCCAATCCCGGTCCGCGACAAGGAGCGCCTCCAGCGCCGTAGAGACGCCCCGATGGGGCGTCTCCCGGTGGGGCGTCCCTACATCCAGGATCTCGGACATGGCGCTCCACCCGGCCTCGAGGAGATCCCGAGCCCCGCCCGCCCGCTCCTCGAGTCCCGGAGGGTACGCCACGGGGATAGCTCCCCCGAGGCGCTCGTAGCCGGGGAGGATGGCGGCGCTTCGCCGCTCCCCTACGGCGCTACCTGCGACGCTTCCCAAGGGGCCTTTATCCCGCCCGCGGTGTGCACGTTGACGGCCCGGACGTAGGCCCGCGCGGCCGCCTCGACGACGTCCTGGCTCAGGCCACGCCCGGCGCACTCCGCGCCCTCGAACTCGACCGAGACCCGCACCTCGCCCAGGGCGTCCTTGCCGCCGGTGACGGCGTCGATGCGGAAGTCCGTTAGCCTGCCCTGGATGCTGGTCGCGGCGTCTATAGCCCGGAAGACGGCGTCCACCGGGCCTTCTCCCTCGGCCTCGGCCTCGAAGGTGCCGTGCTCGGCGTGCGAGATCGTGACCGCCGCCCGGCTCTGGCGTCCCGTGGCCGCGACCACCCTGAAGGAGTCGAGCACGAACTTGCCCTCGAAGGACCCTACCTCGTCGGCGGCGATGGCTTCGAGGTCGGCGGCGGTGACGGTCTTCTTGTGGTCGGCGATCTCCTTGAAGCGGACGAAGGCCCTCTTCAGGACGTCGCCTTCGAGGGTGTAGCCGAGCTCTTCGAGGGCGTCCTTGAGCGCGTGGCGGCCCGAGTGCTTGCCGAGGAAGATGTTCGTGCCCTCGAGCCCGATGTCTTCCTTGGTCATGATCTCGAAGGTGCGCCTGTCCTTGAGGACGCCGTCCTGATGGATCCCGGACTCGTGCAGGAACGCGTTGCGGCCGACGATCGCCTTGTTCGGCGGCACCTCGTAGCCGGTCATGTTCGAGACCATGCGGCTCGTGTTGGCGAGCTGGCGCGTCTCGACTTCCACCTCGACGTCGTAGTGGTCGCCCCGCGTGACGAGGGCCATCACGACCTCCTCGAGCGAGGCGTTGCCCGCCCGCTCGCCGATGCCGTTTACGGCGACCTCGATCTGGCGCGCCCCGACCTCGACGCCGGCCAGGGAATTCGCGACCGCCATCCCGAGGTCGTCGTGGCAGTGGACAGAGAGCACGCGCTCCGAGAGCCCCGGCACCCGCTCCTTGAGCTCCCGCAAGAAGGCGGTGAACTCGACCGGCGTCGTGTAGCCGACCGTGTCGGCGATGTTGATCACGTCCGCGCCCGCTTCGACAGCCGCGGCGACGATCTCGGCGAGGTACCCTATGTCCGTGCGCGTCGCGTCCATCGGGGAGAACTCGACGTCCTTGCACAGGTTCTTGGCGAAGCGGACCGCCTCGCCGGCCCTCTTAAGGATGTCCTCGCGGTCCGAGCGCATCTGGTGCTCGATGTGCAGGTCCGAGGTGCCGACGAAGGTGTGGATGCGGGGACTCGAGGACCACTGCACCGCCTCCCAGGCGCGCTCGATGTCCTGCTCGTGGATGCGGGCGAGACCAGCGATGGTCGGCCCCTTTACCTCGGCGGCGATGCGGGACACGGACTCGAAGTCGCCCTCCGAGGTGATCGGGAACCCGGCCTCGATCACGTCTACCTTCAGCCTGGCGAGCTGGTGGGCCACCTCCAGCTTCTCCTCGACGGAGAGCGAGATACCGGGCGACTGCTCGCCGTCTCGCAAGGTTGTGTCGAAGATCTCTACTCGACGCATGTCTCTCATCCTCCTACGCTTGAAACCGGGTTAATTGCGGTGCTCTGGGGCTGGTGGCCGCGGACAGCCGGCTAGATACCGGGGCTGGTAATTCGCCCGGGGGCCACCCTGGTTAGTCGTAGGATGTGGCGAGAGACGCGCAAGATGTTTAGGTGTTCTCCTTCACGTGGGGCGGCAGTATCTCACCCGGCCGTGCGCTCTGCAACCTCGACGGCGACGGTCCAGTGGGCGTATTCGTCCCACGCGCCGCGGGCCGCCTTGAAGTACAGCTCTTGCAGCCGGGCCGCGACGGGACCCATCTCGCCGGTCCCGACCGGCCTGCCGTCGATCTCGACGACCGGCGCGATCTGGTAGCCGGTTCCGGTGAGGAAGACCTCGTCGGCGGCGTAGAGCTCGGTGCGGTCCACGTCGCGTTTGTCGACCGGCATCTCGAGCTCCCTCTCCGCCAGCTCCATCACCGCGTCGCGCGTTATGCCTTCAAGGATATCCGCCGTGACCGGTGGCGTGATGAGCCCGCCCTTGCGCGTGAGGAAGATGTTGGCCGCGCTCGCCTCGGAGACGTGGCCGTCTTGCGTCAGGAAGATCGCGTCGTCGAAACCGGCCCTGTGCGCCTCGTCCACCGCGAGCGCCGTGTTTATGTACGAGCCGGTGAGCTTGCCGCGGGCCGGGATCGCCGTGTCGGGCGTGCGCCGCCAGGAGGAGACGCAGACCTTGAGGCCGTTCAGCTCCACGTAGTTGCCCATGGGGACCGTGAAGATCGAGAGCTCGTCGTCCACCGCGAGCTTCACCCCGACCGACTCGGCGGCCTTGTACGCGAGCGGCCGGATGTAGGTGTCCTGACGCGGGGAGTTGCGACGCAGTATCTCGAGCGTTATGTCGCACAGCTCGTCGACGGTGTGCGGCAGCTCGATGCGCAGCATCCGGCAGGACTTCTCGAAGCGCTCGTAGTGCTCGCGCAGCTTGAGGACCTGCATGGTGCCAAGGGTCTCGCTCCAGTACGCCCTGATCCCCTCGAAGACCCCCGTGCCGTAGTTGAGCGCGTGGGTGGCGGGGGATAGCCTGACGTCGCCCAGCTTCACTAGCTCGCCGCCGTGGTAGCACCACTCCGCGTCGGAGGCGGTGAATGCCCTTCTTTCCCTCATCTGTTCTCACCTCCAGCGGGGCTGGGTGCCTCGACCCCCTCGGCCGCGAGCGCCCGCAGCTCGGCCCCGACCTTCTCGACGTTCAGCTCCGCCTCCCGACGGCGCATGGCCAGGAAGCTGGCCCCGCCGGCATTGTTCTCCAGAACCCAGTCCTTGGCGAACTTGCCGCTCTGGATGTCGGCGAGTATCTCGCGCATCCGCTCCTTTACGCCATCGTCTACGAGGCGCGGCCCGGCGGTGTAGTCGCCGTACTCGGCGGTGTTGGAGATCGAGTAGCGCATCCCGGCGAGCCCGCCCTCGTAGATCAGGTCGACGATCAGCTTGAGCTCGTTTACGCACTCGTAGTACGCGAGCTCCGGCTGGTAGCCGGCCTCCACCAGGGTGTCGAACCCCGCCTTGAGCAGCGCGGTCAGGCCGCCGCACAAGACGGCCTGCTCCCCGAAGAGGTCCGTCTCGGTCTCCTCCTCGAAGCTCGTCTCCAGGATGCCAGCCCGCCCGCAGCCGATGCCGCGCGCGTAGGAGAGGATCACGTCCCTCGCCGCGCCAGAGGCGTCGTTGCCCACGGCGAAGAGCGCGGGCATCCCGTTGCCCTCGACGTAGAGCCTCCTGAGCACGTGGCCTGGCCCCTTGGGGGCGACGAGCCCGAGGTCTATATCGGGCGGCACGACTATCTGGTTGAAGTGGATGTTGAAGCCGTGGGCGAAGAGCACGAGCATGCCCTCGGAGAGGCCAGGCTCCACCTCGTTCCGGTAGACGGCGGGCTGCCTCTCGTCCGGCAGGAGCATCATCACGACGTCCGCCCAGTCGACGGCCTCGGGGATGGTCATAACCGGTAGTCCTTCTTCCTCGGCCTTCGGCCAGCTCCCCGAGCCCTCGTACAGCCCGACGGCGACCTCGCAACCCGAGTCCTTGAGGTTCAGCGCGTGCGCGTGGCCCTGGCTGCCGAACCCGAGGATGGCGGTCCTCTTCTGCTTGATCTCGTCCCCAACGTCCGCCTCGCGGTATACGCGTGCCATGTGGTCAGTCCCTTCTCTCTCGAGGGTCGCCGGGGATCTCCTCGACGACGGAGTGGCCCGACGATCGGTCCCCCGAGGTCCACCGCCACTCTTCGTGCAGTCTCAGGCGGCCGTCCGGCAGCGCCTCGGGCGTCGAGACGCACTCGCCGGTCATCAGCTCGCCCGAGGTGTTCAGGTGCCCGTACCTGACGTCGAGCTGGCCCTCGCCGTCGGCGCGGGCCACCAGGGTTCCGAACCTGACGTCCCCGCCAGAGTAGGTGGCCCAGACGAGGTCCCCGTCCTGCCGGTAGCTAAAGACGGTCTCGGGGCCTGCCTCTCCGGTCTCCGAGTTCTCGACCGAACCGAACCTTCTGCCTCCGTAGTCGATCTCCGGCGTCCCTCGCCGCTCGTCCCAGGCGCGCGGCGCCGGGCTCTCTGCGGCCTCGACCTCCTCGACGTCCTCGAGCGAGGAGAGTAGGGTCGTGTAACGCCTCGCCGTCTCGGGGGGACACTCGAGCACGAGCGTGATCCGCATCCCACCCCCGTCTCGCTCGACCGTGAGGCCGGCGACCGGCATCCGCTTGTTCTGAAACGTCATGATGAGCCGGTTCAGGGCGAGCATCCCCCCGCCCAGGCGCAGTTCGATCGGGTTGAGGGCGTTGGCCTGCGTGGCGGCTTTAGGCGCCATCTTCCTCGATCATCTCGTTCACGCTCATGCCGCTCGGGATCATGGGGTAGACGTTCGCCTCGGGGTCTATGTGGAAGTCCAGGATGACGCAGCCGTCCTGCTCTTGCGCCCACCGGACAGCCTCCTCCACGTCGTCGCCCTCGGAGACGGTCCTGCCGGCGAGCCCGTAGGCGCCGGCGAACTGCTCGTAGTCCGGGCCCGTGATCGGGGTCTCCGAGTAACGGCGGTTGTGGAAGAACTGTTGCCACTGGCGCACCATGCCGAGGTAGCCGTTGTTGAGGATGGCCACCTTGATGTTCAGGCCGAAGTCCCTGATGGTCGCGAGTTCCTGCAGGTTCATCTGGACGCCGCCGTCGCCGGCGATGACCCACACGGGCTCGTCCGGGTAGGCGAAGGCCACCCCCATCGCGGCCGGGAGCGCGAAGCCCATGGTGCCGAGACCGCCACTCGTGATGTGGCTGTTCTTCTTGGTGAACTCGAAGAACTTCGCCGCCCACATCTGGTGCTGGCCGACGTCGGTAACGAGCCTGACCTCCTCGCCCGCCGCCTCCTTTATGGCGGCCATGAACCGGATCGGGCCGTACTCGTCCTTCGCGCCGTCCTCGCGCCGCTTCTCGGGCTCCTGGGTCTCGGCGATCTCAGACCGCCATTCCGAGCAAGCGTCGGAGGGCTCCTCCAGGTGGGCGAGGATCCCGCGCAGGGCGCCCTTCGCGTCCGCGGCGATGCCGACGGTGGGCTTCACGACCTTGCCGAGCTCGGAGGGGTCGACGTCTATGTGCACGATCCTGGCGTTCGGGGCGAACTTGTCCACCGCGCCCGTGATCCTGTCGTCGAAGCGCATCCCAACGGCGAACAGAAGGTCCGAGCGGTCTATCGCCCGGTTGACGCTCGCGGCGCCGTGCATCCCGGGCCAGCCGATGTAGAGGGGATGGTCCTCGGGAAACGCGCTGATCCCGAGCAGCGTCGTCACGACCGGGACGCCCGTCCTCTCGGCGAGCAGCCTGAGCTCCATCTCCGCCGCGGAGAGGGTGACGCCGTGCCCGGCCAGGATGAGCGGACGCCTGGCCTTGCGCAGCAGCAGAGCCGCGGCCTCGAGCGCCGGCCCGCCGAGCGGCTCGGCCGCCTCCTTGAGCCTCCTGTAGCCGTTGTGCTCGCAGGCGGCCAGCTGCACGTCTTTGGGGACGTCGACGAGGACCGGCCCGGGGCGGCCGGAGCGCGCGATCTCGAACGCGCGCCGCATCGTTGGGTAGAGCTCGTTCGGGTCCTCAACCAGGTAGGAGTGCTTGGTGAAGGGCAGCGTCATGCCGACGACGTTGGTCTCCTGGAAAGAATCCTTGCCCATCGCCGGGCGTCCGACCTGGCCCGTGACCGCCACGAGGGGCACCGAGTCCATCTGGGCCGTGGCGAGGCCGGTTACCAGGTTCGTGGCCCCCGGTCCGCTCGTGGCCACGCACACCCCCACCTCGCCCGTCGCCCTGGCGTAGCCGTCGGCGGCGTGCGCCGCGGCCTGCTCGTGGCGCACGAGCACGTGCCTTAGCGGGTAATCCGGGAGGGCGTCGTAGAACGGCATGATGGCGCCCCCTGGGTAGCCGAAGAGGTACTCGACCCCCTCGTCCAGGAGCGCCTCGCACATGGCTTCGCTACCCGTGCGCGGCTTGTATTGGACTCTTAAAGCGGTGTTCTCCACGGTTCTCCCATCCTATCTGTGTTGCGAGCTAGAAGGCCTCCGGCCGTAGAACGGGAGCTGGTCCCGCCCGGCTCTAGGCGGACCGGATGGCGTCGCCCCGGCCCGCCCGCGTAATTAGTCGCTGGGCAGGTAGGACGACACCCGTGGCTACTCGCGGGTGGATGGGAGGAGTGAGCAGGCGCGAGATCTTGAGCATGAGGCCCGAGACCTTTCTGTGCACCGTTTTCGAGATTCCGCTCAAGATACCTCGCTCGCTCAACTCACAAGTACGTGCAGGTTGTCACACCGATAGAGGGTTGTCAAGGCGAAGATCCCCCCGAAAGACCGGCTAAAACCGACGGATCCGACACCCGAGGAATCCGATAGTCGAGGGGCCCTCGTAGTCGTGGTCGTAGCGTAGGAGGCTATCGAGGGAGGTTGGAATGAAGAAACCGCTTGTTTTGCTGGCCCTGGCGGCGATGGCGCTGCTGGTGGTCGCGCCGGCGGCGCTGGCCCAGGGGCTCCTGGTAAAGGGCGGGGCGACGAAGCTGAAGGTGGACTCGGGCACGGCGCGCGCCCTGAGCGGCGCCGGCGTCTCCGTGAACCCGGTGGGGAAGGCACGAGGCGCAGCGCCGCGCTTCGCGTTCCCGATCTCGGGCGGCAGGGTGACCACGGGTCCGCTGCACGGGGAGATAAGGCATGCCGGCGGCCTGCGCTTCGCGGGCGGCGGCAACAGCCTCGTCGTGGAGAAGTTCGTCATAGACCTCGACAAAGGCATCCTGACCGCCCGCGTGCCGGCGGCGGACGCGAGGGTGCCCCTGCTCAAGCTGAGTGGCGGTAAGAAGGAGCTGGACGGGCGGGTGGTCTCGCTCAGGGACGTCACGGCCAAGCTGACGCCGCAGGCCGCGGCCGCGCTCAACGACACCTTCAACACCAAACTCTTCAAGGGAGGCCTGCTCATAGGCAAGACCGACACCAACGCCAAGCTCAAGTAAGGGAACCGACTTCGCCAGGCCGCGGGGCGCTTTGGTGGCGCCCCGCGGTTCCGCTATTGTGGCCCTGAGATCCCTCGGATCTTTGTTCCTTCGGTAGGAGAACGCTGCTACCTTTGATCTCGTATCGGTCCGGCGTGATCCTCGAACCACGTACCAAGTTCCTCCACGCCCATCTGGTGAGCCGCGACGGAAAGGGCGAGGTGAACGAGGTCCGCGTTGGAGACGCCTGACAGGCCGTAGCCGTGTCTCCGCAACAGGTAAATGGCGGATGCTGTGCCGGATCTCTTGTTGCCATCAACGAAGGGGAGGCGTCGGATGAGGTAGAAAGAGCGGGTGATCTTCGACGCGATCATGGTCGGCAGCGGCGTTCTGTGGACGCTCGCGTACCTGCTGATCATCCGGCAGGGTTTCCTGGATCACACCTACGGGATGCCGCTTGCGGCGCTGTGCGCCAACATCTCGTGGGAGTTCATCTTCGCCTTTGTCTACCCGCACGACCTGCCGCAGCGGGCCGTGAACGTGGTGTGGTTCTCGTTCGACCTCGTGATCCTGGTCCAGTTCCTCCTGTACGGGCCGCGGGAGTTCGCCGCCCTGCCGAGGCGCCTGTTCTACGCTGGCCTCGCGCTCGCGCTCGCCACGGCCTTCGGGGCCGTGCTCGCGATCACCCTGCAGTTCGACGACTTCGACGGGGCCTACTCGGCCTTCGGGCAGAACCTCATGATGTCCATCCTCTTTCTGACGATGCTTTACTCCAGGCGGTCGCTGCGGGGCCAGTCCGTCCCGATCGCCGTTCTCAAGCTAGGGGGCACCGCGCTCGCTTCGCTCGCCTTCTACTTCTTCAACCCCCAGTATGCCGGCTCGATCCTGCTGCCCTTCCTCTTCGTGGCCATCCTCGTCTTCGACGGTCTCTACGTCGGCGCGACGGCGGCATTCGCGGGGCGCGAGCGAGGGTCGGGCGCGAAGCGGCATAATCTTCGGTAGCGGCTGGCGCAGGAAACGAGAGAACGGAGGACTCGATGTCCGAGAACGGATCTGGGTTGACCTCGACGGCCGTGCTCGTCACCGGCTGCTCTTCTGGTATCGGAAGGGCGACGGCCGAGCGCCTCGCTCGCGCGGGCCGGACCGTGTACGCTACGGCGCGCGACGTCGGGTCGATAGAGCCGCTACGGCAGAGCGGGTGCAGGCTGCTCCGGCTCGACGTGACCGACGAAGACTCCATGCGGGACGCCGTCGAGGAGGTCGAGAGGCAGGAGGGCGCCGTTGGGGTGCTTGTCAACAACGCAGGCTACAGCCAGTCGGGCGCGGTCGAAGAGGTCCCCATAGAGAAGGTCAGGCGCCAGTTCGACACGAACGTGTTCGGGCTCGTGCGCATGTGCCAGCTCGTGTTGCCCGGGATGAGGGATCAGGGCTTCGGGCGAATAGTCAACCTCTCCTCGATGGGCGGCAAGCTCACCTTCCCCGGCGGCGGCTTCTACCACGCGAGCAAGTACGCCGTCGAGTCGGTGAGCGACGCGCTGCGCTTCGAGGTGCGCGGATTCGGGGTGGAGGTCGTGGTGGTCGAGCCAGGCCTTATCCGCACCGGGTTCGCGGCCGCGGCCGCGGGTTCGCTTGAAAGCGGGGGAGACGGACCATACGCGGACTTCGAGGCCAGGGTAGCGCGCGCCACGCGCGAGATCTACGAGACGGGCCCGCTCGCGGCCCTGGGGGAGGCCCCGAGGCGGTGGCCGAGACGATCGAGCGCGCGATCTCGGCCCCGCGCCCTCGGGCCCGCTACACGGTCACGCCGTCGGCGAAGGTCCTGATCTCCGCCAGGCGGCTACTGCCCGACCGGGCGTGGGACGGGCTCGTCGGGCTCTTCTTTCCCCGTCCCGAGCCCTAGGCGGCGAAGTCCCAGCCGAACGGGGCACTCGCACCCACAAAAAATCTCCCGCATTGGCGAGAAAAATGCTGCTGAGGGCAAGTTTGCCTTGCCAACAGGTACCGCTCGCTGCTATAAGTACGAGAAGCGGACGATCCCCCGTAGATCACGTCGTCCGAGGGAGGCGCAGGGTATGACAGAGGCTTTGCTTCTGGTTGTCGTCGGTTCACTCGTACCGGTCAGCGTTGCCACCCTGGTAGTCGGAGTTCTAGCCTTGCGCAAGGCGCAGTTGTACGTGGAGCTGGTCGAGCAACGGCTCGAGAGCCTTCGCGAGGGCCAGGTTCTTCTGTTGACGCTGCTGCGCGATAAGGCCCAGGTCGCCGAGGAAGAGCAAGAACATCGCATCCCCGACCGGGAACGCCAGGAGCGCGAGCGGCTGGCGCTGGCGGTCCGCGCGCGGCGTAAGGCCGGGCGCGGGATCGGCGAACCGGATGCCGGCCCCGCGTCCCCGGGGCCACCCGGGCGCCCTACCCCGAAAAAGGAGTCGGGCGAGGACTCGGCCGGACCACCCGAGCAGAATCCGGAGAAGGCCAGGGGGACGGGAGGGAGTCCCCGGGCGGCCAACTTCCCCGACACCACGTCTTCGCGGTCGGCCAAAGCGCCCTCGGACGACGAAACGAAGCGTCGCGCGGTGTGGCACCCGCACCCGGATGACGACGTGAGCCCGGCGGTAGCGAACAAGACCGGCGACGCCACGGTCGAGATGTTCCGCAGGCACTACGATAAGTACCTGGAGAACTACGAGGGCTACGTCAAGCTCGCCGCGAGGCTGCAGCGGATGCGGGACGACGCCGAGGCGATCCCGGGATCGCTGGCGGAGAGCGAGTGGGAGGCCAGGTTGCGCCGGGTAACCGACGGCATCCAGAGGACCACCGCGAGGCTGGACATCCTGGAAGAGTACAACCCCGAGCTGGCGACCGACGACCGCATCTCCCGCCGCGCCGCCATCGCCCGCAGCCACAGGGAGCTGGAGATACGAGGCTAGAGCGCTTCGGGTAGGGGCGGTTCGCGAACCGCCCCTACTTGCGTCTCGCCTGGGCGGAGATCTCCGCGGCACGATGTTCCAGCGCGCCCTTGAGCTCGTCCGGAGCCCGCACCACGAAGCCGCACTCGAGACCGGACAGTTCGCGCGCCACCCACCCGAGGTCCCAGGTCGAGCAACGCAGGAGCGTCCCGCCCTCCGTCTGCTCAAGCACCAGTCCCGTCTGCGGAAGCCGCCAGCGAGCATAATCCGGCCCGGTCTCGAGCAGCACCTCGACGGACCATTCCTCGTGCGGCGTGATGGCCGTCGCGCCAAGCAACTCCTCCGGGGACTCGAGGCCCCGAGGCCGCTCGAACGTCTCGTCGAGCAACCCGGCCTCGAGAACCCTGTCCACCCTGAACAGCCGCACGCCTCCTCGCAGGTGGCAGTGACCCGCCATGTACCAGCGGCCATCCCGGTGCATCACGCCGTACGGATCCACGGCGCGCTCGGTCTCCCCCGACCACCCGGAGAGGTACCGCAGACGTACCCTCCGTCGCTCCCCCGCCGCGAAGGCGAGGGTCATGAGCGCTTCGCTCCTTGCCGACACCCGAGACCGCCCGGTGGCGATCGAAACGGTCTCCTGCAGGGCCCGGATCCGCCCGCCCAACGCCTCGGGCATCACCCTCTCAAGCTTCGCGAGCGCCCCCTCGACCGCTGGCGCGGCGCCATCGAGACCCAGCCCGCGCGCGGCCAGGAGGCCGAGGGTCAGGGCGAGCGCCTCCTCCTCCGTGAACATCATCGGCGGCAGCCTGTAGCCAGGCCTCAGGACGTAGGCCCCGTGGCGTCCCAGCTCCGCCTCGACGGGTATGCCCATCTCTCTTAGCATCGACGCGTAGCGCCGGACCGTCCGCTCCCCAACCTCGAGCCTCCTGGCTAGCTCCGGCACGCCTATCCTCGCGCGCGCCTGTAGCAGCTCCAGCATCGAGAGAAGCCGCGTCGTTGGCCTCGAACCGTACACCCTGCCGTCCCTCCGAAAAACTCGTCGAAAATAAGACTAAACCAGGAATGATTGTGACCTCCATTAACGATAAGATCAAACCGTGGCGCAGAACTGACTTGCGAAGAGGGAGCAGCCCAAGATGGAAACACGGCCTTTCGAAGTCGGCATCCCGCAGGCCGACGTGGACGACCTCGCCGACCGCCTGGCCCGCACGCGGTGGCCCGACGAGCTACCAGGTGTCGGGTGGAGCCGCGGCGTGCCACTCGATTACCTGAAGGGGTTGGCAGAGTACTGGCGCGACGGTTACGACTGGCGCGAGTGGGAGGCGAAGCTCAACCGGTTCCCGCAGTTCACCGCCGAGATCGACGGGCAGAGGATCCATTTTCTGCACGTCAGGTCTCCGGAGCCCGGCGCTCTGCCGCTGATCATCAGCCACGGCTACCCCGGCTCGGTGGTCGAGTTCATGGACATCATCGGGCCGCTCACCGACCCTCGGGCTCATGGCGGGGATCCTGGCGACGCCTTCCACGTGGTCGCCCCGTCCATCCCGGGCTTCGGGTTCTCCGGGCCGACGGGCGAGACCGGATGGGACATGCCTCGCGTCACCGGCGCCTTCGCCGAGCTGATGCGCGGCCTCGGCTACGACCGTTACGGTGCCCAGGGTGGCGACATAGGAGCCGGGATCACCGGTATGCTGGCCAGTACCGAGCCGGACCACGTCGTGGGTGGGCACGCCAACACGGACCCGACGGCGTTCATCCTTCTGGGCGACGAGATACCGGTCGACGTCTCCGGTCTCTCCGACGCCGAGAAAGAGCACGTGGAGCGCTTGCAGCGGCACTACCAGGGAGAGGGCAAGGGCTACCTCTGGCTCCAGATGACCAGGCCGCAGACCCTGGCCTTCTCCCTGACCGACTCACCGGTCGGCCAGTTGGCCTGGATCGCCGAGAAGTTCCAGGAGTGGACGAATCCCGCGGCCGAGCTGCCGGACGACGCCGTCGACCGCGACCAGCTGCTGACCAACGTAAGCGTGTACTGGTTCACCCGCACCGGCGCGTCCGCGGCCGGGTTCATCTACGAATCCGCGCATTCCGAGGCCGGATGGGTGCCGCCGTCGGATGTTCCGCAGGGTCAGGCGGTGTTCAACGCCGACCCCATCCTCCGCCGACTGCTCGACCCCGACCAAAGCATCCAGCACTGGTCGGAGTTCGACCGCGGTGGCCACTTCCCCGCCATGGAGGCGCCCGACCTGCTGGTCGACGACGTGCGCAAGTTCTTCCGCCCTCTCCGGTAGACGGCGGGGAGCGGGTCTCGATCGAGCCCTCGATCTGGATCTCGCTCGCAAAGTATCCTGAAGCAGTCGCTCTTCGAAAGGAGTTACGTTGACCAACGGAGCTGCCCACGCCGAGGTGCGGCCTTTCCGCATCGAGGTCCCGCAGGCCGTCATCGACGACTTGCGTGACAGGCTCACCCGCACCCGCTGGACGGACGAGGTCGAGGACGCGGGCTGGGACTACGGCACAAACCTCGGGTATCTGAAGGAGCTGACAGACTACTGGCGTGACGAGTTCGACTGGCGGGCCCGGGAGGCGGAGCTCAACCGGTTCGCCCAATTCAGGACGGAGATAGACGGCTTCGGACTCCACTTCGTGCACGAGCGGGGGAGGGGCCCGGATCCCATGCCCATCCTCCTCGCCCACGGCTGGCCCGACTCGTTCTACAGGTTCCACAAGGTCATAGAGATGCTCGCGGACCCGGCGAGTCACGGCGGGGATCCCGCCGACTCGTTCGACGTGGTGGTTCCGTCGCTGCCTGGCTTCGGCTTCTCGGATCGCCCGACGGAAAGGGGAATGACCGGGCAACGCGTCGCCGGACTATTCAAGGAGCTAATGACCGGAGCACTCGGTTACGAACGCTTTGCCGCGCACGGCGGCGACATCGGCAGCGGCCTTACCGAGATGCTGGCGAGAAGGCACGCCGCGTCGCTGGTGGGCATCCACCTGACGGATGTTCCGTACACCCACATATTCATGATGACGCCGGACGACCTCTCGGAGGCAGAGCGGGAGTACCTCGCGGCGGGCCAGCAGTGGCTAATGCAAGAGGGCGCGTACGCCATGGAGCAATCCACCAAGCCGCAAACGCTCGCGTACGGCCTCAACGATTCCCCCGCCGGGCTGGCGGCCTGGATCGTCGAAAAGTTCCGCGCCTGGAGCGACTGTGACGGTGACGTGGAGAGAAGCTTCACCAGAGACGAGTTGCTCACCAACATCACGATCTACTGGGCGACCCAGACGATCAAGTCGTCGTTTCTGCCCTACTTCGAGGGGCAAGACGACCAGTCGGAAGACTCTGGTTCGCGGGTCGAGGTGCCGACGGGCGTCGCCATCTTTCCCAAAGACATCGTTCCCGCGCCGCGGGACTACGGCGAGCGGATCTTCGACGTCAGGCGCTGGACGGAGATGCCGCGCGGCGGGCACTTCGCCGCCATGGAGGAGCCAGACCTTTTTGTCGAGGACATCCGGGCGTTCTTCCGCGGCCTGCGATGACCGCCGAGGTCCTCACGCGACGCGCGCTCAACCGCGCCCTGCTCGAGCGGCAGATGCTGCTGCGCCGCGGGGGGACGACTGCCATCGAAGCCATCGAGCACCTCGTCGGCATGCAGGCCCAGGCGCCCAGGGACCCCTACGTCGGTCTCTGGGCGCGTCTCGAGGACTTCCAGCCCGAGGAGCTGTCTGCCCTGATCCTGGACCGCCGCGCGGTGCGGGGACCGCTGATGCGCACGACGGTCCACCTGGTGAGCGACCGCGACTGCCTGATGCTGCGCCCGCTGGTGCAGCCGGTCCTCGAGCGCGTGTTCCGGGGCCAGTTCGGCCGGGCCGTCGCCGGGGCCGACCTCGCGGAGGTCGAGGAGGCCGGGCTGGCCCTGCTGGAAGAACGCCCGCGCACCCGCGCCGAGCTCAGGCCGCTGCTAGGAGAGCGCTGGCCCCATGCGGACGCCGGGGCGCTCGCCCAGGCCGTCGGCTACCTGGTGCCCGTGGTCCAGGTGCCGCCGCGCGGCGTCTGGGGGGAGAGCGGGCAAGCCACCCTGGCCCCGACGGAGACCTGGCTGGGGCGGCCACTCGACCCCGACCCATCGCCGGAGGAGCTGGTCCTGCGTTACCTCGGGGCTTTCGGGCCGGCCACGGTGATGGACGTCCAGGCCTGGTGCGGCCTCACGCGCCTCGGCGAGGTGGCCGAGCGGCTGAGGCCGCGCCTGCGCGTCTTGCGCGACGAAGGGGGGCGGGAGCTGTTCGACGTGCCCGGCGCCCCGCTCCCGGACCCCGAGACCCCGGCGCCGGTGCGCTTCCTGCCCGAGTTCGACAACGCGCTGCTCTCCCACGCCGACCGGAGCCGCGTCGTGGGCAGCGGCTACCGTCCGCCCCCGTTCGCCGGGAAGGGCGGTGCGGTCGGCAGCGTGCTCGTCGACGGCTTCTTCCGCGCGACTTACTCGATCACCCGTCAGCGCGGCTCGGCGAACCTCCTCGTAACCCAGTTCGGGCGGCTGTCCGAAGAAGAGATGTCTGCGGTGGCCGAGGAGGGCGCCCGGCTGCTGGCATTCATCGCGGCCAGGGCGGATACGCACGACATCGGGTTCGATCAGCCCGAATAGGCTTCAGGGCTTGCTGGCGCGGGAGATCTTCCAGTAGGGGCGGTTCGCGTACAAGGGTGATTCGCGAACCGCCCCTACAGAATCGGTTCCAGGCTCGGCGCGGGCACCTCGCCAGGCGGCTCGACCTGGGCGCCGCCGAGGTCCACGTCGAGCGCCCACGCTCTTGCCTCGACGCCCCGCCCTTCGAAGGCTAGCTGCATAGCCGAGGCAATCTTCGGGGCCGCGGCCTCCGGGGCGAAGGCGAGCACGGTCGGCCCTGAGCCCGAGAGGCAGGCGCCGTGGGCGCCGTTCGCCAGGGCCGCCTCAATCACGTCCTCCAGGCCCGGAACCAGGTGCGAGCGGTAGGGCTGGTGCAACCGGTCCTGCATGGCGACGCGCAGGAGGCCGTACTCGCCGGTCGCGAGCGCGCCGAGCAGGAGCCCCGACCGGCCGACGTTAAAGGTGGCGTCGCGGTGGGTGATGTGCTCGGGCAGGGCGCGGCGCGCGGCGGTGGTCGAGACGGCGAAGTCGGGGACGGCGACGACCGCCTTCAGGTTCTTTGGCTCCAGCCGCACAGCGCTCACGCCCTCGGGGGTAAGGGTCCCGATCACGAGGCCGCCCAGCAGCGCCGGGGCTGCGTTGTCCGGATGGCCGTCCAGCTCGCAGACCATGTTCAGGAGGTCGGGGGCGGCGATCTGACCGCCGAACAGGTCGTTGGCGGCGACGGCCCCGCCGACGAGGGCCGCGGCGCTCCCGCCCAGCCCCCTGGTCGGGGGGATGGCGTTCTCCTGGACGAGGCGGAAGTGGACGTCGGACTCCCCGACCAGCTCCGCGACGAAGCGCGCGGCGCGGTAGGCCGGGTGCTCGGGTCCGCGGGGGATCAGGCCAGCCCCCGTGCCCCGCACCTCGATGGACGGGTGCGGCGACCTCTCGAGCCCGATGCGCATGCTCAAAGAGAGCGCAAGCCCGACCGCGTCGTAGCCGGGGCCGAGGTTGGCCGAGGTGGCCGGGACGCGGACCGTGATCACCGCGCGGCCCTCGCCATGCGTTCGCCAACCGCCTCGAACGTCGCCGCGACTGGCTCGGGCAGCTCGACCCGGCTCAGGATTGCGTCCGGGTCCTTGAGGCCGTGACCGGTGAGGACGCTCACGACGGTGCCATCAGGCCCTCTCCCCTCGCGGGCGAGCTTGAGGAGGCCCGCCACCCCGGCCGCCGAGGCCGGCTCGCAGAAGACGCCTTCCTCGCGCGCGAGCAACCCCTGGGCGTCGAGGATCTCATCGTCCGTCACGCTCTCGATGCGGCCGCCCGACTCGCGCGCGGCGGCGAGGGCGCCTTCCTTGCTCGCGGGCGAGCCGATGCGGATGGCGCTCGCCACCGTCTCGGGTTGCTCGAAGTCGTGGCCGGCGACGAGCGGAGAGGCGCCTTCCGCCTGGAAACCGAGCATCCTCGGGGCGTCGTCGGAGTAGCCGGCCTCGCGCCACTCCGCAAAGCCCTTCCAGTAGGCGGTGATGTTCCCCGCGTTGCCGACGGGCAGCGCGAGGGCTTCGGGGGGGCGTCCCAGTACCTCGCAGACCTCGAAGGCCGCCGTCTTCTGGCCCTCGATGCGGTCGGGGTTCACCGAGTTCACCAGGGCGACGTCCCCGAGGTCTTCGGCGGCCCTGCGGGAGAGCCGGAGCGCCTCGTCGAAGTTGCCCTCGATCTGGACGATCTCGGCGCCGTGCGCCAGCACCTGGACGGCCTTGCCCAGCGCGATCTTGCCGGCAGGGACGACGACGAAGCACCTCATGCCGGCCCTCGCGGCGTAGGCGGCGGCCGAGGCCGCCGTGTTGCCCGTGGAGGCGCAGACGCAGGCCTGGCTCCCAGCCGCGACGGCCCGGCTCAGCGCGACCGTCATGCCGCGGTCCTTGAACGAGGCGGTCGGGTTCATCCCCTCGAACTTAAGGAAGAGGCGGGCGCCTACCCTCTCGGAGAGGGTCCTGGCCTCTATGAGGGGCGTCTCGCCCTCGCCCAGGGTGGCTATGGCCTCGTCCGGGATCTCCGGCAGCCACCGCCGGTATCGCCTGACCACGCCCCGCCCCATCTCTGTCGTCCCAACGCCCAAAGTCAGACCTTGCCTTTCACGGAGAATGATTGATCACCACGCAGAGTCTAGCGAACGGACCGGGGAACGCGTCCCCCGGCGTCGGTAGTTCGCGCGGCGCGAAGAATGGTGTAGGGTCCGGGGACCATAGCGCAAGCAAAGTATCATGCCGGGAGTGCACCTTTCAAGAACGTGGCGGCGTGATGCCTCGTTTAGTAGATTATGCGCGGGGCTTCGAGGCTCGAGCTCTTGAGGCTTCGGGCACAAGGAAAACCCAAAGACCTGACACCTCGAAACCTAAAAGGGAGCGACTTGCAGGGAGAGAAACAGACCGTCCTCGTAACCGGCGGCGCGGGGTTTATAGGGGGCAACTTCGTCCTCGACCTGGTGGGGGACAGCAGGGTCGTGAACCTGGACGCGCTCACCTACGCGGGTAACCTCGACACCCTGGCACTCGTCGCGGACCATCCCGACCACGTCTTCGTGCGCGGCGGCATCGGCGACCGCGCGCTGGTGGAGGGGTTGCTCGCGGAGCACAGGCCGCGGGCGGTCGTGAACTTCGCGGCGGAGACCCACGTGGACCGTTCCATAGACGGGCCGAGCGCCTTTGTCCAGACCAACGTGGTGGATACGCTCGAGCTCCTGCAGGCGGCGCTCGCCTACTGGAGGGGCCTCGAAGGCGAGGAGCGACTCGGGTTCCGCTTCCTGCAAGTCTCCACGGACGAGGTCTACGGCACGCTAGGCGCGGAGGGGTTATTCACCGAGGAGACGGCCTACAGGCCGAACTCGCCTTACGCCGCCTCCAAGGCGGCCTCCGACCACCTCGTGCGGGTCTTCCACCACACCTACGGGCTGCCGACCCTCACCACCAACTGCTCCAACAACTATGGTCCCTACCAGTTTCCCGAGAAGCTGATCCCGCTCATGATCTACAACGCCCTGCGCGGCGAGCCGCTCCCGGTCTACGGCGACGGGAGGCAGATCCGCGACTGGCTCTACGTCAAGGACCACTGCGGGGCCGTGAGGCGCGTGCTCGAGGCCGGGACGGTGGGCGAGGTGTACAACGTCGGTGGCCACAACGAGCGGACGAACCTTGAAGTGGTCGAGACCATCTGCGCCCTGCTGGACGAGCTCGTCCCGGACTCCCCCCACGCGCCGCACGAGGCCCTGATCTCCTTCGTCGAGGACCGTCCGGGCCACGACAGACGTTACGCCATAGACGCGGGCAAGATCGAGCGCGAGCTCGGCTGGACCCCGGACGAGACTTTCGAGAGCGGCATGCAAAAGACCGTACGCTGGTACCTGGAGAACGGGGCGTGGTGCGAGGGCGCTCTCTCGGGCAACTACGGGGGCGAGAGGCTTGGCCTCGGGGAGCGGCGGTCGCCTTGAAGGGTATAGTGCTCGCGGGAGGCTCCGGCACCCGGCTCTACCCGCTCACCCTGACCGTCAGCAAGCAGCTCCTGCCCGTCTACGACAAGCCTATGGTCTACTACCCCCTGTCGACCCTAATGCTCGCCGGCATCAGGGACATACTCCTGATCTCGACGCCGCACGACCTGCCCCGCTTCGAGGAGCTGCTCGGCGACGGCTCCCAGTGGGGCGTGAGCTTCTCCTACGCCAAGCAACCGAAGCCCGAAGGGCTGGCGCAGGCCTTCGTCATCGGGCGGGAGTTCGTCGGATCGGACAGCGTCTCGCTGGTCCTCGGGGACAACATCTTCTACCGTCAGGGATTCTCCGAACTGCTGGAGCGGGCGGCGGCTCGGGAGGAGGGGGCCACGGTCTTCGGCTACTACGTCAGGGACCCGAAGCGCTACGGTGTGATCGAGTTCGACCAGGACGGGGCGGTGCTCTCGATCGAGGAGAAGCCGGAGCAACCGCGTTCGCACCACGCCGTGACCGGCCTTTACTTCTACGACAACCAGGTGCTGGATATAGCGGCGGGTCTCAAACCCTCGCGGCGGAACGAGCTGGAGATAACCGACGTGAACCTGGAGTATCTCGGCCGTGGCCAGCTCATGGTCGAGCTAATGGGCCGCGGGGCGGCGTGGCTAGACGCCGGAACCCACGAGTCTTTGCAGCAGGCCTCCAACTTTATCGAGACCATCGAGCTGCGGCAGGGCCTGAAGATCGGCTGCCCCGAGGAGATCGCCTATCGCCGGGGCTACATCGACGCTGCCCAGCTCGAGCGGCTTGCCCTGACCATGCAAAAGAACAGCTACGGCCAGTACCTCCTGGAGCTGCTCGGGGGCCAGGGGCTTCCCCTATGAACGTCGTCGAGACGAGCCTGCCCGGCGTCCTCGTGCTCGAGCCGAGGGTGTTCGGGGACGAGCGCGGTTTCTTTATGGAGACCTGGAACGCGCGGCGCTACGAGGAGACAGAACTGCCTGGCCGCTTCGTCCAGGACAACCTCTCCTACTCGGCCCGCGGCGTGCTGCGCGGCCTGCACTACCAGAACCCCCAGCCGCAGGGCAAGCTGGTCTCCGTGCTGCGGGGCGAGGTCTTCGACGTCGCGGTGGACATCAGGGTCGGGTCCCCTACCTTCGGGGAGTGGGCCGGGGTGACCCTATCGGCCGAGAACAAGCGCCAGTTCTACGTACCGCCGGACTTCGCCCACGGGTTCCTGGTAACCGGCGAGGACGCGCTTTTCTTCTACAAGTGCACCGACTACTACGCCCCCTCCGCCGAGGGCGTGATCCTCTGGAACGACCCCGACATAGGAATCGATTGGCCAACCGACGCCCCCACGCTCTCCGGGCGGGACGGCGATGCCCCGTTGCTGCGCGACGTTCCCGAGGACGGCCTGCCGCGCTACCAGGCGGGCTGAGCGTGGGCCGCGGTAGCCGCCCCCTGAGCGCGCTCGAAAACCGCCGGTACGCGCTCATGAGCACCTTCCGAAAGAACGGGGATGCCGTCCCCACCACGGTCTGGTTCGCGCTCGACGGCGGGCGCGCCTACGTCTTTTCCGACGCCCGGTCCGGGAAGGTGAAGCGCGTCCGCAACGACCCCCGCGTCACGCTCGCCCCGAGCACCGCCAGGGGACGCCAGAAGGGGCGCGAGATCCCGGCCGAAGCAAGGATACTGGACCGGTCGGAGCACGGGGCGGCCGATCGGGTACTGCTCGGGAAGTACGGCTGGCAGTACAGGCTTGCCCAGGCCGTCGTGGGCGTCCTGGGCCTCTCCGAGCGACGCGCGTTCCTCGAGCTAAGGCCGGCCGAGGGCTCGGAGGCCGCGACGAGGGGGCCTTCGCGCTACTCGGAGATAACGGTCCGCGACAGGAACCCGGTCAAGAGCTACCTGCAGCGGCGGCGCCTGCGCGACGCCCTCGGCGTGCTCGACGGGCTCGACGGGCATTTCGGCGGCAGGTTCCTGGACTTCGGGGGAGGGAGCGGGGAGCTGAGCAGGATCCTGGCCGAGCGTTTCCCGCGCGCCGAGGTGTTCTGCTACGAGCCATCGCCCGAGCTGCTGGACGAGGCGCGGCTGAACCTCTCCGGTTTGCAGAACGTGGTCTTCGTCCCCTCGCTGCAGGAGATGCGGGGGAACAGGTTCAGGTACGTTTTCTGCCTCGAGGTATTCGAGCACCTGCCGCGACGCGAGACGACAAAGGCCATGAAGGCCATCAACCGCCTGCTGGCCAGGGAGGGGATCGTCGTCGTCGGCGTGCCCAACGAGCTCTTCCTCCCGGCGCTCGTCAAGGGCCTCTTCAGGATGACGCGCCGCTACGGCGCGTTCGACGCCAGGCCAGGCAACGTCCTCAGGGCGGCGGCGGGAAGGCCGCCCGAGAAGCGGCCCGTGCGCGAGATCACGCCTGGGTTCCCCTACCACTTCCACCACACGGGCTTCGACCACCGCAAGTTGCGCCTCACCTTCTCCGAGGCCTTCGATCTCGAGCGCCAGTTCGCGAGCCCGTTCGGCGGCGAGCTACTCGGGACGGAGGTCTATCTGGTCTTCAAGAAGCGCATAGGCGCGCGTCCCGGGCCCGCTTCAAGGCCTCCCGGCTAGGGAAGAGACAAGCTTCGCGAGGGCCCTTCCGCCGAGCCCGACGAGCACCAGAAGGCTGTACAGGCCGAGGGGACCGTGGGCGCCGTGCTTGCGGTGGTAGAGAAAGGCGCTCTTGTGCAGCCGCCAGATGGCGAGGGGGCGACTGCGGGTGCTGCTGCCAGCCCGGTGCGTCACCGCGGTCTCGGGTAGATAGTAGACGGACCAGCCGGCATCCCTGGCGCGCCGGCAGAGGTCCGCGTCCTCGAAGTACATGAAGTATCGTTCGTCGAGGAGCCCCACCTCCTCCAGGATGCGCCGCCGGACGATCATGCAGGCCCCTGAGACCCAGTCCACCGGCGTCGGGCCGGTCGGCCGCGTGACCGCCGGGAAGTGCTTCTTGACGAACGCGCTCCTCGGGAGGAGCCGGGTCAGTAACGAGGTGCGGCCGAGTAGGCCCGAGACCATGCTCAGCTCCCTGCGGGCCGAGAGCTGGACGCTGCCATCCGGGTCGAGGATCTTCGGACCGGCGATACCGGTCCTCGGATGCTCCGCGAAGAAGTACTCCACGGACCGGAAGAAGTCCCTCTCGACGTCCGCATCCGGGTTGACGAGGACGACGAGGTCCCCCGAGGTGGCGGAGATCCCCTGGTTGCAGGCGCGGGCGAACCCGAGGTTCTGCCTGTTGCCGATCACGCGCGCCGGGCCGGGCAGCGGCGGCGGCTCGGTACCGTCGTTGTCGACGACGACCACCTCGAGGTCTTCCTGGCCCGTTGCGTAGAGCGATTCCAGGCAGCCGACGGTGAGGGGCCACGACCCGTAATTGACGATAACGACCGAGAACCTCATCGCGCGAGGTATTCGTGGCGGCTGCCTTCGCCTACCACCCGAAGTCCGCGCCGAGGTACTCGTAGAGCCTGCGGTTGTGCGGCCGGAAGTAGTCCTCCAGCCGCCGCCTCGTGTCGGGGTTCATGCCCTCCGCGTAAGCGCCCGTGTTGCGTTTCTCGGCCTCGCCGGGTTCCCACCCAGGAAGGTCGAGGAAGCTCAGGACGACCTTCATCGTCTCCGCGGGTCGTTCGAAGAAGTCCTCGCTCTGCAGCACCAGGAGCTGCTCTCGCGGGAAGAACCCGGACCAGTGCAGGAGCTGATCCACGTACACGCTCCTCGTGAGGTACTCGGAGTTCTCGTCCGCCACGGCCTCCTCGAACGTTCGCGTGTCCCTCCCCTTGCCCGCCACCTGCTGGTAGTCGGAGTAGGCCCTGTCGACCGGGTTCCTAAGAAGCGAGATTAGGCGCGCGCCGGGGACGACGCCGGCTATCCTCTCGGGCGCGCGCCTCGAGGGCATGTAAGGCGTTGCCTCGCCCGTGATCGTCCTGCGGCCGTCTACCAACCTCGGCGCCGGGAAGCACCGCCGGTACCATTCCGTCCCCTGCTCGAACATCGCGTCGAAGTAGTGCAGCTCCTTGGACGCGGCTGGCTCGACGTGCGGGTGGCGGGTGAGGAGGTCGTAGAAATACGTCGTGCCGCACTTCTTCTCCCCGATGACCAGGAAGTCCGGCAGCGCGCCGGTCTCTACCTCGGCGGACAGCTGAGGGGACGTCCGGTCCGGCGGTTCGTCCGTTCGCCGCCCCCTGGCCCGAAGCTCGTCCCTGAGTCGCTTGGCCGCCTTGAGCTCCCTCCTCAGCGGGAAGATCTCTTGCTGGATCAGCTTCTTGCTCTTCTTTCGCTGCGATCCGTCCGCCCCCCCGGCTTCCGGATCACGCTCGCGCTCATGCAGCACTCTTCTGGTGCTCTTGATCTGCTGCCTCAGCTCGGAGATGCGGCGCTGGGTGTCGCGCCGCAGGGCCTCGGTCCGATCGCCGTCGTCGGAGGGGTTCTTGCCCCGCACCGCGTCGAGGACCTTGCTAAGCCGGAAGATGGGCAATTGGCTTCCCTCCGGCTGGGTCTCTCCGCGGCCTGCGCATAACGCGTCAATCATAGCAGTTGGTCCGCGAATCGAGGTCCGCGAGCGCCCATCGCCCCGGCGAGGGAAGGTGGGGCGGAGGCTCGCATCTCGGCGAAGAAAAGTACTATAGTGCTGTTTTGGCTAGCGTTGCGGTCAGGCGACCGTGTCCGACATTCCGAAACCGATGGAGGGTACTACATGATTCTGGTAACAGGCGGGGCCGGGTACATCGGCAGCCTGCTCGTCCGGGAGCTGCTGGCGATCGGCGAGACGGTGCGCGTGGTCGACACGCACTGGTTCGGGAACTCCTTCGACGACCACGATAACCTGGAGATGGTGAAGGCCGACCTCCGTTACCACCAACCAGAGAGCCTGCTGGAGGACGTCGACGCCGTGATCCACCTGGCCGGGCTCTCCAACGACCCGACGGCCGACTTCGCGCCCGACCTCAACAGCGAGAGCAACGTGCTCGCCACGCGGCGCCTGGCCCAGGCCGTCGCGGACACGGCCGAGGCGGAGCAGCGCGAGATCCGGCTCCTCTTCGCCTCCACCTGCTCGGTCTACTACACGTCGTCCGTGGCGGGAGAGGTGAACGTCCAGAGGATGACCGAGGACCTGCCGGTCGCGCCGACGGCCAACTACAGCAAGACGAAGCGGCTGGCGGAGATCGAGCTGCTGAGGGTGGCCGAGCAGCACCCCCTCTTCTCCCCGACGATGCTGCGCAAAGGCACCATCTTCGGGCTCGCCCCCAGGATGAGGTTCGACCTGGTGGTGAACGTCTTCGTGCTGCACGCCTGGCGCAAGCGGCTCCTCACGGTGCACGGGAGCGGCGAGGTCTGGCGGCCGCTCCTCCACATAAGGGACGCCGTCGACGCGTACCTCCACCTGCTCTCCGCCCCCACCCAGAAGATCCGGGGCGAGGTGTTCAACCTGGTCCACAAGAACTACCGCGTGCTCGAGCTCGCCCACTGGGTCTCTGAGACGCTCGAGCAGCACCGCGGGGTCGAGGTCGGCGTCAAGCGCGACCGCAGCGCGGGCGACAGCCTCAGGAGCTACTACGTCGACGGCGACAAGATCACGCGGACGCTCGGGTTCAAGCCGGACCGGGGCGTTGCGCAGGCAGCGCTGGAGATGTGGGACGCCCTCGAGGCGGGCGAGTTCGGGGACGAACCGGAGAACGACGCCCGCTTCTTCAACATCCGCTGGCTGAAGGACACCTACGCACGGGAGGGCGTGGTTTGAGGGTCGCGGTCGTGGGCTCGACCGGCCAGCTCGGGGGGGACCTCCTGCGCGTCTTCGGCGACGAGACGGCCGGTCTCTCGCACGCGGACCTGGACGTGGCAGACGGGGTAGGCGTCGCGGCGGCGGTGCGTTCGCTGCGGCCCGACTGGGTGCTCAACACCTCGGCCTTCCACAGGGTGGACGACTGCGAGGTCAACCCGAGCCTGGCCTTCGCCGTAAACGCCCTTGGGGCGTTCAACGTCGCGCGGGCGGCGGCCGAGGTAGGGGCCGGCGTGGTCTTCTACTCGACGGACTACGTCTTCGGCGGCGAGGGTCGGGGCCGGAACAACCCCTACGAGGAGGAAGACATCCTCGCCCCTCTCAACGTCTACGGCGTCTCCAAGGCGGCGGGCGAGCAGCTCGTGATGCAGGCCAACCCGCGCCACGTCGTGGTCCGCTCGGCCGGGCTCTACGGCACGGCCACCAGCCGCAAGGGCTGGACGTTCCCGGAGCTCATGATCAACAAGGCCAGGGCCGACGGGATCGTCAGGGTGGTTACGGATCAGGCGCTCTCCCCGACCTACACCGAAGACCTCGCGCAGAAGACGAAGGAGCTGGTCGAAAGAGACGCGGCCGGCCTGTACCACCTGACGAGCGCCGGCGAGTGCTCCTGGTTCGAGTTCGCCCGCGCTACACTCGACCTCGCCGGGGTCGAGGCCGAGATGGAGCCGATAGAGACCGGCGAGACGAACCGGCGCGCCCATCGCCCGTCGTACTCCGCGCTCACCACCACCCGCCTCGAAGCAGCGGGGGTCGGCCCGATGCGCCCGTGGGAGGAGGCCCTCGAAGCCTACCTGAGGGCGAAGGAGCTCGTCTGAAGCCCTGCTACTGAGCCCTGCTACTGGCGGGGTAGCAGAAACCGCCCGATCCGGTCGTAGATACCGAGGGGGACGATCTTGAAGATACTTTCCGTCGAACAGCTGCAGATACCGGAGATACAGGTGATTAGGTTCGCCCGCTTCCGCGACGAGCGGGGCTACTTCACGGAGCACTTCAGGAGGGACGACTTCGACAACAGCCCCCTGACCCCGTTTATGGCGGGGGTCGAGTTCGTTCAGGCCAACGAGAGCTTCTCGAGGGCAACGACCGTCAGGGGCCTGCACTTCCAGTGGAACCCGTACATGGGCAAGCTGGTCAGAACCGTGCAGGGGCACATGGTGGATCTGGTGCTCGACATCCGCAAAGGATCGCCGACCTTCGGCATGGCCATAGCCCACGACATGCCGTCCGACGTCGGCGGGGAGCACAACGAGTGGATCTGGGTCCCGCCCGGCTTCGCGCACGGGAACGCGTTTCCCGAAGACACGACGATAGAGTACTTCTGCTCGGGCCAGTACAGCCCGGGTAACGAGGCCGGGATCTCGCCGCTCGCGGACGACATCGACTGGTCCCTGTGCGGCCAGAGCCTCTACGAGGCCTTTCACGACATCGCGTCCGGCACACACCTTATGACGGACAAAGACAGGAACGGCCTCACCGTCGCGGCCTGGGAGAGGGACGATAGGTCCGAGAACTTCGTCTACGGCTCCGAAGGCGGGTGAGGCGTAGGGGCGCTTCGCGAAGCGCCCCTACGCCTTCTCGCCGGATTGGCCTTCTGGAGTACGACAGCCCGCGCCGACCACCCTGATTCCTGTTACCCGCGCCTGTCGCGCAGCCTGCGCGCTATGCTCGCCGTGGCGGCGAGGGACGACTCCCTGAGCAGGCGCCGTATCTCGGGTACCGGGACCTTCCTCTTGCCCTGTATGCCGCGCCGCTTCTCGAGCATCAGCGGTAGGGCTCGCCGAGCCTCCGCCAGCCCGCGCAGGTGCGGGCCCAGGGTTCCGGTCGCGGAGGCGACGAGCAGCCGCGCGAGCTGGCCGAGGACGAAGAACGGCAGCACGTGGGGTAAGGCGGAGAGCGGAAGGTTCTTCACCAGCAGGCTTATAGAGTTGCGGGTCCCGAGCCGGGTCGCGGTCGCGCTCCGCTTGCCGCCCGTCGTGGCCGACCCCATGTGGTAGACGACCGCGTCCGGGACGTAGAGGCAGCGGTAGCCGGCGAGCTGGGCCCTGAAGCTGAGGTCGCCGTCTTCGCAGTAGGATACGAAGTCTTCGTCGAAGAGCCCGACGACGTCGAGCATCTCGCGGCGGTAGAACGCCGCCGCCGCGCACGCCGAGAACACGTAGGCCGGGAGGTCGAACTGTCCGCGGTCCCGCTCGCCGTGGCCGAGGCGGTAGGGGAGGCCGCTGAGCCTGAGGGCGTCGCCAGCCCCGTCCAGCAGTCGCCTGTCGCCGAAGTCGACCAGCTTGCTCGCGAAGAAGCCGGCCTCGGGGTGCCCGTCCGCCGCGCGCACGAGCGCCTGCAGCCAGCCGGGGTCCTGCTCCGTGTCGTTGTTCAGGAGCGCCACCAGATCGGTCGTCGAGGCCGAGATACCGGCGTTCACCGCCGCCGCGAACCCGCGGTTCTCCCCGAGCGGGATGACCCGCACCTCCGGGAAGCCAAGGCGCGCTCGCTCTGGCGAACCGTCGGTGGAGCCGTTGTCGACCAGGACGGTTTCGAAGTCGCGAAAGGTCTGGCGGCGCAGGGAACCGAGGCAGAGGTCGAGAAATCTCTCGCCGTTCCAGTTGGGGATAACGACCGTAACGCGGGAGGGCAAGGCTTCAGGCAGACCTGGTCGGCCTCTCCCGCTCGTCCTCCGGGCCGCGTATCTCGACCCACGTGGGCAGGTGGACCAGGCTACCGAAGGAGAGCTCGCTTCCGGAGTTGGAGATCCTGAATGAGGCCTCTTCCTCCACCCGCTCCAGCGCCGGGTCCTCCCCGCTGCCGGCGGAGATGGCGGCTCCCACGGCGTACTTGCCGGGCCGGAGCGGCACCTCGAACGCGAAGTCCACCGTGGTCTCCTCGCCAGCCTGTCTCGGACCGGGTGGGACCTCCTCCCTGGTCGTGTCGGTCGAGAACACATCCACCCCGGCCCGCTTGCTGTGCAACTTGATGCCGATGGTGCTCTCCTCCAGGGCCGCCGCGTAACGCGCGCTCACCCTGACGGTTATCCTCGACCCCGAAGGCACCTCGTCGGCCGGCTCCCCGCCCTCGTCGAGAACCTGCACCCCGAGGACCTCCGCCAGCTTCACGTCGTCGTCTCGGGCCTGGGTCTTGCCAGACCCGACGCCCTCGAGGTCCTCTTCCTCCTCGCGTTCGAGCATGTCGTCGATGCCGCGGTCCGAGTCGCCGGGGCGGGCGTCCTTCTCCTGGGCCTTCTCGATCAGCTCCCTGTAGTGGTCAGCCACCTCCTGAGGATTGCCCTGCGTTATGAGCCGTCCCTTGTGGAGCAGCACGGCGTCGGTGCAGAACTTCTTCACCATGCCCATGCTGTGCGAGACGAAAAGGATGGTCGTGCCGGATTCGCGCAGGTCGTACATCCGCTGCAGCGTCTTCTTCTTGAAGGCCGCGTCGCCGGCCGAGAGCGCCTCGTCCAGGACCAGGACCTCGGGATCCACGTTCACCGCGACGGCGAAGCCGAGGCGCGACTTCATACCGCTCGAGTAGGTCCTGACCGGCTGGTCCATGAAGTCCCCGATCTCCGCGAACGCCTCTATCTCGTCGAAGCGCGCCAGCATCTCGTCATGGTCTATGCCGAGGATCAGGCCGTTCAGCATGGCGTTCTCGCGGCCCGTGAACTCGGGGTTGAAGCCCGAGCCGAGCCCGAAGATGGCCGTGAGCCGTCCCCTGACTTCGACCGAGCCGGTCGTGGGCTGCAGTACGCCGGAGATGATCCTGAGCAGCGTGCTCTTGCCTGCGCCATTGCGGCCAAGGATGCCAAGGGTGGTGCCCGGCTTCACCTCGAGGTCCACCTCCTGCAGCGCCCAGAAGTCGTGGCTGCGCTTGACCTTGCCGAAGCTCAGGGTCTCCCTGAGCAGCGAGGAGCGGCTCGGGGAGATCTTGTACCTCTTGCCTATACCCTCGAGGGAGACGGCCGACGTCACACCAGGTCCGCGAAGTTCGGTTTGAGCCGGATGAAGAGGGCGAAAGACACGATAAACAGGGCCACGGAGAACAGGGTGAAGTAGAGCGTCGACTGCGCGCCGGGGAGCTCGCCGAGCAGGATCAGGTCCCTGTAGGCGTTGACCAGGTAGGCGAGCGGGTTGTAGTCGACGACCCAGCGCAGGCGCTCGGGCAGCCGCTCGGGCGTCCAGATTATGGGGGTGAGGAAGAACATACCCCGGATAAAGGGGCGCATGATCTCGGCCACGTCTGGCAGGTAGGTGCCGAGGACCGCCATCAGGTAGGTCAGACCGAGTATAAACACGATCTGCAGCACGACGATAAAGGGCATGAGCAGAACCGTCCAGTAGAGCGGCTGCCCGAAGACGAGCAGCACTATCAGGAGGGCGCCGAGGCCGAAGAACTTGTCTATCATGGAGGCTATGGTGTTGGTGAACGGGAGCAGCTCGAGCGGGAAGACCACCTTCTGCACCAGCCCAGCGTTCCCCTTGATGCTGTTTATGCCCTTGTTGAGGGCCTCCGAG
The DNA here is from genome assembly GCA_963800975.1 of uncultured Rubrobacteraceae bacterium. Taxonomy (GTDB): domain Bacteria; phylum Actinomycetota; class Rubrobacteria; order Rubrobacterales; family Rubrobacteraceae; genus JALYGY01. The sequence goes on from CAWDDB010000021.1 coordinate 65,688, forward strand.
AAGGCCAGGAATGGCAGCAGCCCGCAGTAGAGGAACAGCCCGAAGTTGAGGTTGGGGTCCTCCTCGACCTCCCTGAACCTGAGGCCAACGATCTCGGAGAAGATGAGGGTGAGGAAGAAGACCCAGACCAGCGGCCCCAGTATCGCCCAGGCGAAGCCGAGGTAGGACCTGCGGTAGCTGCGGGTTACCTGGCGCCGGATGAAGTAGCCGACCAGCCAGCGGCGGTGGTAGAACGAGGCCAGGGCGTCGAAGAACGCGCCCAGCTGGCTTTTCTTCGCGCTAGTTGTGTGCGTGGCCAATTCGGTCCTTCACCTCGCCGGTAGTGTATGCCCTGGGCCCGGGGTGCGCAGGCCGCGGCAAGTTTACCTTGCGGGCTGGGCGGCTTCCAGCCCGAGCCGTCTACCTGTAGCGCTTGACCAGCTTCAGGTACTTGTTGTAGCCGAAGTGAGGTCCGGGGCAGCTCTTGCTGACCCCCGGCACGTTGCGGTGCAGCACGATGTGGTCCTTGTTCACCGGGATGTTGTAGCGCCTCGAGAGGTAGGCCGAGAGCCTGGCCGAGGTCTCGTACTTGCCCCGGAACGCCTTGCGGCTGCTCGCGAACCCCGAATGCTCGATGCCTATGCTGCGCCTGTTGTAGTTCCAGTTGCCCGCGTGGTAGGCGATATCCGCCTCGCGTACGCACTGGGCGACCTTGCCCCTCTTGCCGACGACGTAGTGCGCCGAGACGCCAGACCTCCGGTCCCCGAACCAGTTTATGGTGCCGGGGTAGGAGCCCTCGGCGATGTGGATGACTATGAGGTCTATCTCGCGGGCGCCCCTTCTTGCCTGGCAGAAGTTGATGGACCTGACGCACGAGCGGCCGCCGTTCCAGTAGGCCGACCTCCACTCCGCCCTCCTGTAATCCGCGCCCCTCCTGCGCCTGGCCTTGAAGTCCATGCCGGGCACCGCCACCCTGCGCGGCGACAACGACAGCCGCTCGCCGGTCGAGGTGGTCGCGGAGACGCCGATCTGGAGCGTCTCGTAGACCTCGATGGCGTAGAGGTCGATGCCGCCGTACTCCGTGAGCGCCTCCTGCCACCCGCCTAGCTCCGCGGGCCTGTCGGGGCCCTGGATGTCCGCGAGAACCGCCGCCCCGCCTCGGATGTTGGCCTCGCGGTCGTTCTTGAGCTCCTCCTCGGAGAGGCCCGTCAGCTCGGCCGCCCTGCCAAGCGAGTTCTCGGAGGGGTTCTGCACGAGCTGCATGATGCCGTAGGCGCCGCGCCCGTGGATGTCGCCCTCCCGGTACGCGCTGGCCTCTGGGGGTGGCATCTCCCAGTCCGTGTTCACGTAGCCCATAGCTACGAGTATCTCTTTGGGCACACCGTACTCGGCCGCCGCCGCCTCGAACTCGGCCGCCAGCGAGGTTTCCTCCCTGGCAAAAACCCGGCCGCCCGCGGTGCCGAGCAGGACCGCGTTCGCCAGCCCTACCCCGCCGAGCCTGAGAAACTCCCTGCGGTCCATCCCCCCGAACGAATGCTCCGTACGCACGATCCCCCTCCTCTGGATCCCCACGACGTCAGGCCCAGATGTCCCGGAGGCGGGGTCGGTACCACGGTCCGCGCGCGCCGACGCGCGCGGACTCTGGCGGAGCGCGATCTCCCCCCTCCAGGAAGAAACGAGCCTGGTCTTCGGATCCATTATGGAACAGGAGGGACGAAAACGGAAGGCGAAGGGCCCCTCTAGCGGACCTCCGCCGAGCGGCAAAGGCCGGCCCGGCAGTCCCTGAGCGCCCCGAGCTGGGCCGAGAGGTCCTCGACGAGGGCGCGGTTGGCGGGGGCGTCGTGAGCGCTGCGTAGCTGGTAGGGGTCGCCCTCGAGATCGTAGAGCTCCCGATCTCCGCCGGCCCACTCTACGTAGGTGTGGCCGTTCGTCCGCACGGCCTGGTAGGTGGGGGTCACGTGCTCAACCAGCAAGCCCGTCCGCCACGCCCTCAGGGTCGGCTGCTCGGGGCGCAACAGCGGGACGAAGGACTTGCCGTCGACGAAGCCCGGCGGGTCCACGCCGGCCAGCTGGGCCAGGGTGGGGGCGAGGTCGTTGTTGGCGACCAGGTGGTCGACCTCCTGGTTCGGCACGCCGGGACCCCTGACGACGAGCGGAACCCTTATGGACTCCTCGTAGGCGAGGCTCTTGTCCACGCGGCGGTGCTCGCCCAGGAAAAAGCCGTTGTCCGAGGAGAAGATGATGTAGGTGTTGTCCATCTGGCCCGTATCCTGAAGCGCCCGGACCAGGGCCCCTATCATGTCGTCCACGGACTGCAGGGAGGCGAGGCGCTTGCGGTAGAGGTCGCCCAGGTCTTCTACCTCGTCGTGGCTGAGCTGGGGTCGTCGCACCACCTCCGGTTTGTCCGAGACGTCCTCCTCGTTGAAGGAGGGAGGCCTTGGCAGCGAGCGGCCCGAGAATAGTCCCTCGTGGCGCGCGGGCACGTAGCGCCGGGGAGTGGGGGGCGTTGGGCGCGACGAACGCGAAGAATGGGCTCCCGTCGCCCCTGCCGTTCCTGACGAAATCCACGGCCTTGTCCTTCAGCAGGTCGGTGTCGTGGCGGCGGTCGAGGTCGTAGCTCTTTACCTTCCCGTTCTCGTTCAGGCGGTACTCGCCGCCGGGGCTGTGGTAGGAGCCGAGCCAGCCGTACCACCTGTCCCACCCCGGCGGCACGTACCTCGTGTCGTCGTATCCGTTCATGTACTTGCCCGCGTAGAAGGTGTCGTAGCCGGCGCCGTTCAGCCAGGTCGCGATCGTCGAGCCCTCCCCATCCGGGCCGAGCTTCCTGAACTTGCCGTGACCCCCGTCGGGCGGGGAGTTGCCCGCGATCCCGGTGTTGTGGGAGTACTGGCCGCGCAGGTAGGTCGCGCGGCTGGGACAGCAGAGCGGGTCGGTGACCACGGCGTTCTCGAAAATCGTGCCCTTCTCCACGAGAAGGGACTCAAGCTCGGGCATAACGGAGACCGAGCGAGCGTCCAGGTCGTCGGTGAGGATAAAGACTATGTTTGGCCGCTCCCTCGTCTGGGCGGCGCCCTCGTCCACCTGACCCGGCGGCGCCGCGACGCCGACGAAGATCAGCGCGGCAAGCAAGATCGCCCTCGATATCCTGGGGTGGAGCATCACGAGCCGAAGGCTAGCACCTGCCCCGTGGCGGCGCACCCTGGGGCCGGGCGCGGCCCGCCACGGCGCCGGATCCCTCGCGTTTGCCTGCGGCCGCATTTGTGCGAGTATAGGGTCGTGGATCGCCGGATAAACACCGCAATCGAAGCTGTCAAGGATCGGGCCGCGGCGACCGCGCTGGCCCTCAGGAGGGTGGCGAAGAAGAGCCGGACGCTGAGGCGGGCCAGGGCGCTAACGGCGGGCAGGGGCCGGCAGGTCCAGCTCGAGCTCGCCAGGGCGCGCGCGGCGCTCGCCGGCGAGGGGAGCGGGACCCGGTCCGCCGTGGACCCCGCGAACATGATCTGGATCTTCGGCTCCGGGCGCAGCGGCAGCACCTGGTTGCGCGCCATGATGTCCGAGTTGGGCGCTCACCGGGTGTGGGAGGAGCCGATGGTCGGAAGGCTCTTCGGCGAGTTCTACGCGAAGGCCCCGCAGGAGAACAGGCGCTCCGCGGACTTCATAATGGGGGATGTGATCCGCAAGGGGTGGGTGAGGTCCATAAGGAACTTCGTCCTGGACGGGGCGGGCTACTCCAACCCCCGGATCGGTCGCGAGGAGTACCTCGTGATCAAGGAGCCCAACGGCTCGGTGGGCGCGGCGCTCCTCATGGAGGCGTTGCCCGAGAGCCGGATGGTCTTGCTGGTCCGCGACCCGAGGGACGTCGTCGCCTCTGTGCTCGACGCCGCCAGCGAGGGTGGCTGGCTGTACGAGAGCCGCAACGGCGGGTCGTCGAAGAGGCGCGCCGCGGCCGAGAAGAGGCCGCGGGCCTTCGCAGGCGAGAGGGCCCGCGTGTACCGGCGGGGCGTGCAGAACGCCAAGCTCGCCTACGACGCCCACGACGGTCCCAAGGTCGTGATCCGCTACGAGGACCTGGTCTCGGACACCCTCGCGAGCATGCGCCGCCTCTACGCCACGCTCGGAGTAGAGGTGGACCCGGACGAGCTGGCGCGGGCCGTCGAGAAGCACTCGTGGACCAACGTCCCCGAGGAGGACAAGGGCAGGGGCAAGTTCTACCGCAAGGCCAGCCCCGGCGCCTGGCGGGAGGATCTCACGCCCGAGCAGGCGAAGACGGTTGAGCGCATCACAGCCCCCCTCCTGCGGGACTTCTACCCGGACAGAACGGAGTTTTAGGCCTCCCGGGAAGGGCCGGTCATCAGGCCGGCGAGCCGCCGAGAATTCTTTGCTATCCTACCGTGCGGTAGAAGCATGAGAGATCGAAGAGGGGTTTCGATGCCCGTACTCAGACAGCAATTTAGCGTTGCGGCGAAGGGGTTGAGGGCTTTCCTCAACCTGGAAGCCGGCGTCACGCGTGCCACCGAAGATGCCCTGCAGGAGCAGGACCGGGCGACAAACCGGAACCGGGGCGCGAGCGGGAACGGGGCGGTGGCGCAGCCGACCACCGGCCACGCGGGCAGCCGCCTCATGCCGGAGAACATACTCTGGATCTTCGGCTCAGGGCGCAGCGGCAGCACCTGGCTCTCCTCCATGATGGGCGACCTCACGGGGCAGGTGGTCTGGGGCGAGCCTTGGGTGGGCTCGCTATTCGGCAACTTCTACTACCACCAGGACGAAAAGAGACGGCGGAACCACCAGTTCATCATGGGGGGTCACAGGGAGAGCTGGCTGAGGTCCATGAGGAACTTCGTTCTGGACGCCGCGGCCGTCAACTTCCCGAACATCGGCAGGCACCACTACCTGGTCATCAAGGAACCCAACGGCTCGGTGGGCGCGCCCCTGATGATGGAGGCTCTCCCCGAGAGCCGGATGGTGCTGCTGGTTCGCGACCCGAGGGACGTGATCGCCTCCTCCCTGGACGCGCGCAGGGAAGGGGGCTGGAACTACAACAGGAACAAGGAGCGCTACAACAAAACCGGGAAGCAGCCGCCGACGGCGGGCTCGACCCGCTTCGCTGAGGGCCGAGCCGCGAACTACCTGCAGGGTATGGGCAACGCCAAGCAGGCATACGACGCCCACGAAGGTCCCAAGGTGTTGGTGCGCTACGAAGAGCTCAGGGCCGACGCCCTGGGCACCATGAAGCGCCTGTACTCCACCCTCGGGGTCCCCGTGGACGAGGAGGAGCTGGCCCGGGTGGTGGAGAAGCACTCCTGGGAGAACATCCCGGAGGAGAAGAAGGGGGAGGGCAAGTTCTACCGCAAGGCCACTCCCGGCTCCTGGCGCGAGGACCTCACGCCCGAGCAGATAGAGATAGTGGAGAGGGTCACGGCCCCCCTGCTAAAGGAGCTCTACCCCGAGAGGGTCTGACCCGCGGCGCTCTCCTCGTAGTACTTCGAGAGCACCGACCCCGTGACCTCCTCGATGATCCCGACCTGCCTCGGGGACAGGTCATCGCCCCAGGAGCCGGGTTGCGCTTTCCTGTAGAACTTGCCGGACCCTTTGTTGCTCTCGGGTATCTGTTCCCAGCTGTGTTTCGACACGGCGGCCTGGAGCGCGGGCTCGTCGACCGGTATCCCAAGCTCGCCGTAGATCTTCCGCAGCGCGCCTAGCGTGTCGGCCATCAGCTCCTCGTAACGGACAAAGACCTTCTTGCCGCTGTGCGCGTCGTAGGCCTGCCGGACCTGGTCGACGACCTTGAGGTAGTCCTCGGCCAGGTGCCTGGTGAACGCGTCGACCTTCTCCGGGGTATCGAAGTCCCTGTTCTGGGCGGTCCAGCTGCCCTTCCTGACGGCGTCAAGCCGGGAGGCGATCACGTCCCTCGGGTCCCGGATCAGGAAGATCATGCGGCTCTCTGGCATGGCCTGCATGAGCAGGGAAGCGCCCAGGGAGCCGTTGGGCTCTTTCACGACCAGGTACTGGTCGTCTCTCAGGCTCGCGTACCTGGCCCTGGCCCCATCGAGGACGAAGTTCTTGACCGACCGGAGCCAGACCTCCCTGTAGCGGTCCGAGAGGATGAAGTTTGGGTTGTTGAACAGTTTGGTGTTGCCGTCGAGCCTCTCGTACAGGAACGAACCGAACAGCAGCCCGATGTAGGGCTCGTTCCAACGCTCCTGGTTCCCAAGCTCGGCCATCATCTTGCTCAGCCAGGTGCTCCCGGTCCTCGGCGAGCCGAACATCCAGATCAGCTGCTCCGCGGTAGGGGATTCCTGCGGCCGGGCTTCTTCTGTCGCGTAGATCTGCTTTTCCTCCTTTGGGGCGAAACGCTTCTCGTCTTCGAGGCTATCGAGGACGGCGCCCCTCGCGGTTCCGGCGCCTACCCTGGGTACTATGGCGGTTCTGCTCGAGTCCCTGGCGATCATACGCTGGACCCGCAGGTATTCCTCTATCCGTTCCGGGCTCTCTTGCTGTAGCTGCGCGTTGGTGAGCAGCGGAGCATCCGGCTCGCCACTCCCGTCGTTGGAGGGACGGCGCAGCAGGCGTGGCCTGAGCAGGTCGGCCCTCATGTTGAAGTCCCCGCCCCCCCTGGAGAAGTGCGGGTTGTAGTAGGGGTCCTCGTCCAGCTTCCCCTCCCACCGTTTGCGCATGTAGATCTCCGACGCGAGATCCACGCCCCGCCCCAGGGTCACGGACTCGTGGTGCAGGAGGCGGGCGTGGGGGGTGTAGACAACCAGGTAGCCCCGCTCCCCGATGCGCAGGCACAGGTCCACGTCGTCGAATGAGACGCGGAGGTTCTCGTCGAGACCGCCGACCTCCTCGTAGACTGCCCTGGGCAGCAGCACGCACGCCGCCGTCACGGCCGAGTAGTTCGTCGGGGTACAGAGCGTGCCCAGGTGCCCCGCGTCCTCCTCGCCGAAAAACTGGTACGTGTGCGTGGCCACGCCACGCGTCCAGACACTAGCCGTCGTCACGACGCCGGCGTGCTGGACGCGTCCGTCGGGGTAGAGGAGCTTGGCCCCGACCACCCCGACCTCGGGCCTCTGGGCGGGCTCGAGCATGGCCCCGAGCCACCCCCCGTCTATGACCTCCGTGTCGTCGTTCAGGAGCAGCACGTAATCCCCCCGCGCCCGCGAAACCCCCAGATTGTTGATCTTCGGGTGGTTGTACAGCTCCGGGAACGGGATGACCTGGTGCGAAGTCTGGGCGAGGTATTCGAGGGTTGCCGGCTCCGAAGAGCCGTTGTCCACGATGAGGATCTCGTAGTTCGGGTACTCCGTCAGATTCTCTATGCTCTCCACGCAGGCCTTCAACAGATGCGCGTGATCTTTGGTCGGCATGATTATGCTGACGAGGGGGTGGCCCTTGATCTCCGGCCTCGCCCTGAAGGTGCCTGGCAGCAGCCCGTCCTCCACCACCCCCCCGAGACCACGCCTCCCGAGCGCCTCCCCCAACGCAGCCCGCGATCCCTCCCGCGATCCCTCCCGCGACCCCTCTCGAGATCCCTCACCCTCGCCGCCCAAACCTCCGCCCCGGTGCAAGAGGACCCTCGGAACGTGGAAGATCCGGTCCGTGCGCTCGCCAACGCGCAGCAGCAGGTCGTGGCCCCATGCCCCCCCGAAGCCGTCCCTGGGGCCCCCCAGCTCCCGCACCAGCTCCTTGCGGTAGACCCCCGAGCGGCCGACGTAGTCCGTGGAGAGGAGCAGATCCGGCGACCAGCCGGGCTTGAAGCGAGGCCCCGACCTCTCGCCTCCCTCGTCCACGGAGTCCTCGTCTGCGTAGAGGAGGTCGGCCTCGGGGTTGTCCTGCAGGAGCCTGGCAACCTCCAAGAGGGCGTCGGGGGAGAGCTGGTCGCCCTCGCGGAGGACCCACACGTATTCTCCCCGGGCTTCGGCGAGCCCGGCCCGCACCGGCCCCGCCTCGCCGCTCGCGCCTTGGTTGTGGTGAACGGTCTTCACGCGGGCGCGCAGGTGTTGGTGCCTGGAGAGGTGGTCCTCCGGGTTCTCCTCCGCGGTTTCCTCGCGGCAGACAATCACCTCCCAATCGGGATAGACCTGCGCCCCGACGGAGTCCAGCGTTCGCCCCAGCCGTTCGCGGTTAGGGCTGAGCGTCGACACCAGGATGCTGAACAGGGGCCTGTAGGCGAGGGTCGAGACTTCCTCCCGCAGGCGCTTGAGGTCGCTAGCCTTGAGCCGGTTGTTGCGGACGAAGGCGGGGTACTGCTCCTCGGCGTACGAGCGGCGCACGTCCGTCACGGCCGGGCCGCTGATCTGGCGCATGGCCCTGTCGTCGGTAGGAACGTCGGACCGGGAGGAGTCCCTAGCCCGGTCGGCCGCCACCGCTACCTTTCACGCCCGCCATCCTGGCCCGTAGCCGCCGGTAGGGCTCGAATATGCGCCAGGTCATGGATCTTTGCATGTCGTGGATTTGGGACTGCAATCTCTCGGCTCTCTTGGCTGCACCCTTGGCCTCGGCCTCGGCGGTTCTTACCCTGGCTCTGAGATAACCTATCTCGGTCCCGCGAAGCCTGAGGGCGTCAAGGAAAGCCTGGGCCTCGGTCTCCTGCATCTGTTGGATCTCGCCCCGCAACAGCTCGACGTCCTCGGCCCTGTCCGCGCACTCGTCGAAGACGCGCCGGTCGCGGTCCAGCAGCAGGTACGGCTCTTCCCGCTCGATGGCCCCGGCGTTGCCGCACACGGCGATCATGGAGCGGGTCGTCGGGGGTTTCTTGCCCGGGTAGGGGCTGCTCAAAGATAGCGTGGCGTTCTCCACCACCGCCCCCGTCGTCTCCCCCGAGGCCGGGAAGACGAAACCGCCTGCGACGGCGCCCTGCCGGTAGACGAGCACGCTCTCGAAATGGGCCTCGAGCAGCTCCCCGAACTCTACGGGGTACGTGCCCCGGCGTCCTCGCTGTACCGGCAGCGTCGTAACCGTCTAGGAGCGCCAGTTTGTCGAGGGCCGAGATGACGAGCACGCCGTCGCGCTTGAGGACCCGCCTGGCCTCGGAGACCAGGGCCTCGGGCCGCTCCAGGTCCTCGAGTGCCCCGAGGGCGACCACGACGTCGAAGTGTCCATCCGGGTAGGGCAACCCGGGCAGGTCGACCCTCACGTACTCCGCGTTCGGTGCGGGGTAGGCCTTGCGGGCAAGGCTCGCGGCGTGCTCCGAGCCGGTCAGGCCGGCCACCGAGTCGGCCGTCTCGGCCAGCAGCAGCGAGCCGAAGCCCACCTCCTCGGGACCCACGTCGGCCACGACCTTCCCCGCGACGTACCGCCTGGCGAAGCCGTAGCCGACCAGGCGATCGTAAGCCGCCTCCGACGTCGCGGGGAACAGCTCCTGCAGGGCCGCGGCGAGGTCCATCCGCTCCCCGTTCTCCGGATCGGGGGCAGAGCCGGCCGCCGTCACGCGCCCTCTTTGCCGAATTGCACGAGCCTGGCCATCCGATCGTTGCGGTCGGCGACTTCCTCGGCCAACCTCGTCACCTCGCGCTCCTTCTGCGCAAGCTGCTCGGTGCGTTCGTCCAGGAGACGCCGCAGCTCGTCGAAGTTGCGGAGCTTCCTGTTCAGCTCGTAAAGCGCCCGGTCCCGGTCCTCGAGCTGCTCGGCTAGCAGCCGAACCCGCTTCGCCGATGTTCCCGCGTCTCCGAAGCGGTGGGCCTCCAGCACGAACTGATACGTCGAGGCTTCCGGGTCCTCCCGCACCAGCTCCAGGACCTCGGCCGGGATGCGGTCCGGGTCAACGCCGTCGTCGAGCACCCCGACCGAGACGCGTTGCAGCCCCGTGACCTGAAGACCGGCGTCTTCGAAGAGCCGCTCTACGCTCTCGCGCGTGAAGAACCTCAGCTGCGTGCCGTCCGGGAACCCCGAAGGGTCGTAGCGGAACTCGCCCCGCATCAGCGCGAGCCGCAGGCTCCCGTGGGCAACGTTGTGCACCGACGCAACGACGCACCCCTCGGGCCGCAAGAGATGCTTCATGCTTTGCAGGGTCCGCAGCGGGTCCCGGACGCGCTCCAGCTCGTCCCCGAAGACGATCACGTCGAAAGGCTCGTCGCCGAGCTCCCGGCCGGGGTCCTCGAGGTCCCACACCACGAACCTCTCGAAGTGGGCCTCGGCCCGCCCGGCGCCCTCCGGGCCCAAGCCGATCCCCGTGACCGTGCAGCCCCGCTCCGCCAGGACCGGCGCGAGCTCCAAGGCCGTGTCCCCCACGGCGAGGACGCGCTTGCCGCCGCCGACGAACCCGGCGATCAGGGCGCGGGACGGATCCTCGTTTTCCAGGTCTATACGGGTTTCGTGCTTGCTCGCCATCCGCCTCCTCGACCCTCGCGACTTTGCTCATATTAGCAACTTTTCCGCCGGAGTCGACCGCCACCGCGGGGGCCATCCGCGGCGGCGTCGTGCCCGGAAAGGAGGCCGCCGGATCCTACGGCGGGGCTACCCGTCCCGCCGCGGGGCGGGGCCTTCGAACTCCACGAAACCCTCCAGGGCCGCGATTCTCACGCTCCGGTCTCCGCGGACCGGTAGCATCGTCGTCCTGTACGAATCCCTGGCGGCCCTCTGGTGGACCTCCATCAACTCCCTCCGCTCCTCGCGGCTCGCCGTCAGCGCGCCCTGCAGGATCTTCATCAGCCGCTCCCGTTCGGCGCGGCCCGTCGGGAGCAGGCCGTCGGACGCGAGTGCCGGATCCCCCGGGTGGCGGCGCAGCAGGCGTGGCCTGAGCAGGTCGGCCCTCATGTTGAAGTCCCCGCCCCCCCTGGAGAAGTGCGGGTTGTAGTAGGGGTCCTCGTCCAGCTTCCCCTCCCACCGCTTCATCATGTAGAGGCCCTCTTCGGGGTCGTCTTTGCGGCCTCTGCTGACGGACTCGTGGTGCAGGAGGCGGGCGTGGGGGGTGTAGACAACCAGGTAGCCCCGCTCCCCGATGCGCAGGCACAGGTCCACGTCGTTAAAAGAGACGCGGAGGTTCACCTCGTCGAGACCGCCGACCTCCTCGTAGACTGCCCTGGGCAGCAGCACGCACGCCGCCGTCACGGCCGAGTAGTTCGTCGGGGTACAGAGCGTGCCCAGGTGCCCCGCGTCCTCCTCGCCGAAAAACTGGTAGGCGTGCGCCGAGATGCCGGGACCGAGCCCGCCGACGCCCGTCACGACGCCGGCGTGCTGGACGCGTCCGTCGGGGTAGAGGAGCTTGGCCCCGACCACCCCGACCTCGGGCCTCTGGGCGGGCTCGAGCATGGCCCCGAGCCACCCCCCGTCTATGACCTCCGTGTCGTCGTTCAGGAGCAGCACGTAATCCCCCCGCGCCCGCGAAACCGCGAAGTTGTTGATCTTGGAGTAGTTGAACTCCTCTCTGAAGGGGATCACGCGGTGCGAGCTCCCGGAGAAGTACTCTAGGGTGGCCGGCTCGGAGGAATCGTTGTCCACGATGAGGATCTCGTAGTTCGGGTACTCCGTCAGATTCTCTATGCTCTCCACGCACTTCCTGAGCACCGAGACGTTGTCCCGGGTTGGGATGATTATGCTGACGAGGGGGTGGCCCTTGATCTCCGGCCTCGCCCTGAAGGTGCCTGGCAGCAGCCCGTCCTCCACCACCCCCCCGAGACCACGCCTCCCGAGCGCCTCCCCCAACGCAGCCCGCGATCCCTCCCGCGACCCCCCGCGACCCCTCTCGAGATCCCTCACCCTCGCCGCCCAAACCTCCGCCCCGGTGCAAGAGGACCCTCGGAACGTGGAAGATCCGGTCCGTGCGCTCGCCAACGCGCAGCAGCAGGTCGTGGCCCCATGCCCCCCCGAAGCCGTCCCTGGGGCCCCCCAGCTCCCGCACCAGCTCCTTGCGGTAGACCCCCGAGCGGCCGACGTAGTCCGTGGAGAGGAGCAGATCGGGCGACCAGCCGGGCTTGAAGCGAGGCCCCGACCTCTCGCCTCCCTCGTCCACGGAGTCCTCGTCTGCGTAGAGGAGGTCGGCCTCGGGGTTATCTTGCAGGAGCCTGGCAACCTCCAAGAGGGCGTCGGGGGAGAGCTGGTCGCCCTCGCGGAGGACCCACACGTATTCTCCCCGGGCTTCGGCGAGCCCGGCCCGCACCGGCCCCGCCTCGCCGGGGGTGCTTGCTTCGCCTGTCCCGAGGCTCGGGTGCGCCTGGACTGGCCGGATCCGGCCGTCCAGGCGCGCGTACCGCGCGAGGGTTTCCCGGAGCTGAGGCGTGGCTGCCGCTTCGCAGCAGAAAACGAGTTCCCAGCCTGGGTAGAGTTGTCCTACCGCGGAGTCGATCGTCCTCGCCAGTTCCAGATCCTGGGCTGGTCCGGGCGACCCGCGGTGCCGGCCCGGGATCGTCACCAGGAGGCTGAACATGATCCCGCCTTGGGCCAGTGTGGTGGCTGCCTCGCGCAGGCGCCGGTATGCGAACGCGCCCAGGTGTTCGTTGCGGACGAAGGCGGGGTACTGCTCCTCGGCGTACGAGCGGCGCACGTCCGTCACGGCCGGGTCGCCCGGGAGTGTGGCGTGGTGAAGCCGCCCGTCACTGTACAGAACACCCTCCCGATCTCGCCCGTCATCCTCCGCGTGCCTCCAGGGTGCAGGACCGTGGTGATCAAGCGCTTACGCTTGTTCCTCTCCGACCACCTCGCGCTGCGGTCCCGGCCAGACGGCCAGTCAGCTTATCCAACAAACCCAGCCGATGCCAGGTGGAATGCCCTCGGCTGGATGGCCGACCCGGGGTGGTATCTTGTTGATGCAGGATACCTTTGTTATGCTGCTTGGGTCCCTTACTCAAGCTCACAAAGTGAAGGATATTGCTTGCCCGTCATCCAAAAACTTCTCGGCGTTGCGCGAGGCTTGAGGTCGCGTCTGGTCTCCGGCGTCGAGCGTGCAAGGGCCCTTGCGACGGGCGCTTCGGACGGGGGCCAACCCACCAGTGAGGCCCAGACCCGCAGGCTCAAGCGGGCCGAGCAACAGCTAGCAAAGCAGCGGGAACAGATAAAGAGGCAGAGCCAGGAGCTCAGGGAGCTCAGAACGCGGGTCGCCGCCGGCGTTCACGGCGCCGACGACTACGCTATCGAGCCGGGGAACGTGATCTGGATACTCGGCACCGCCAGGACCGGCAGCACCTGGCTCGCCTCCATGATGGAGGACCTCAGGGGATTCACGGTGTGGCGCGAACCCTATGTGGGAGCCCTCTTCGGGCGCCTCTACTACGACTGGGAAGGAGAGAAACACTTCGAGACCAAGCACTTCATCCTGGGTAGGCGCGCGAGAGAGAGCTGGCTGAGGTCCATAAGGGCCTTTGTCCTGGACGAAGCCAGCGCGAGGTTCTCCAGGGTCGGCAGCGGTGGGTACCTCGTGATCAGGGAGCCCAACGGCTCGATAGGGGCGCCGCTCCTGCTGGAGGCGTTGCCCGAGAGCCGCATGATCTTCCTCGTCCGCGATCCCAGGGACACCGTGGCCTCGGCCGTCGACGCCACCAAGAAGGGCAGCTGGCTCTACAAACGCAGGATCGAACAGGGCGCCGGACGCGACAAGGTGTTCAGCATGCAGGCGGACGCCCTGGTAGAGCGGACGGCCAAGATGTACGTCCGGAACATCGGGAACAGCAAACAGGCCTACGAGGCGCACGCGGGACCCAAGGTGCTGATCCGCTACGAGGACCTGAGGACCGACACCCTGGCGACGATGAGGCATATCTACTCCGAGTTAGGCATGGACGTCGACGATGGGGAGCTCTCGCGCACGGTGGAAGATCACTCCTGGGAGAGGGTGCCCGAGGAGGAGAAGGGCGAGGGCAAGTTCTACCGAAAGGCCAGGCCGGGGAGCTGGGGCGAGGACCTGACCCCCGAACAGGTAGAGACGGTGGAGAGGATCACCGCGCCCTTGCTCAGGGAGCTCTACCAACACCAGGGATGATTGATCTCTAGTGCCGGTTTTCAGGCATCGCCTCGATGTGCTCGCGCGTGGCGTGAGGCTTTTCCTGCGTTCGGAGGCGGGCGCCGCGCGAGACGGGGGAGCGTCCTGGGAAGACGGTTCGGGCGCGGAGGTCGCGGAACTTCGTCGGCGGCTGGCCGAGAAGGATCGCGAGCTCGCGCAGCTGAAGCTTAGGAAGGATCCCGGAGCCGCCACCCGGACCGGGCGTCTCAGGCCGGAGAACATTATCTGGATCTTCGGCGACGGCAGGACGGGCAGCACCTGGACGATGGGCATGGTCGAGGAACTAGAAGGACAGACGCTCTGGAGGGAGCCGATGGTCGGGTTGCTCTTCGGCTACCTCTACTACCTGTGGGCCGACCAGAAGCGCTACGCGACGAAGCACTTCATCTTCGGGCGGTACAGGGAGAGCTGGCTGAGGTCCATAAGGAACTTCGTCCTGGACGAGATCGACACGAGGTTCCCCGACCTTGGGGAGGAGGAATACCTCGTCGTCAAGGAGCCCAACGGCTCGATAGGGGCGCCGCTCCTGCTGGAGGCGTTGCCCGAGAGCCGCATGATCCTCCTCGTCCGCGACCCGAGGGACGTGGTCGCCTCCTCCCTGGACGCCCACAAAGAGGGCAACTGGCACTACGTGCGCAGGAACCTCCGCTCGACGCTGGCCGACGAGAGCCCCGACGCGTTCGTGCAGAGGCGCGCCCAGAAGTACCTCTGGTACGTGGGAAATTCCAAGCAGGCATACGACGCCCACGAAGGTCCCAAGGTGTTGGTGCGCTACGAAGAGCTCAGGGCCGACGCCCTGGGCACCATGAAGCGCCTGTACTCCACCCTCGGGGTCCCCGTGGACGAGGAGGAGCTGGCCCGGGTGGTGGAGAAGCACTCCTGGGAGAACATCCCGGAGGAGAAGAAGGGGGAGGGCAAGTTCTACCGCAAGGCCACTCCCGGCTCCTGGCGCGAGGACCTCACGCCCGAGCAGATAGAGATAGTGGAGAGGGTCACGGCCCCCCTGCTAAAGGAGCTCTACCAGCACCCGGTCGAGAGCGCGAGCCTGCCCGAGGTGCTGGCCGCCACTCGCGAGCAGATGCGGATGCTTTACGGACCTTAACGAATTAGGAATGATGAGTTTGGAATGAGGAATTGGGGGCTCGGGTGCCTGACGTCGCGCGGGCAAGGCGCAACTCCTCGCCTCAACACCTCGGTTCGTGAAAGCGCCAATCTCCCACCACCTCCAACTCATAATCCAGTTCATAATTCCCCATTCCAAACCTCTAATTGCTCAAGGTCCTCCGTCGGCCGCGCGGCAACCCGAGCCGGAGCACCGCGCGAGGTCTTCGAGGTATCGGCTCAGTTGCGGCGGGGGCTCGTAGGCCTTGCCGTCAAGCTGGTAGGGGTCCCTGGTGAGGTCGTAGTACTCGGTCTCCCCGGTGAGCGGGTAATCGATGTAGACCTGCTGGTCGGCTGTCCTCACGGCGTCGAAGCGGTGGTTGCCGAGTCGGTGCTCGAAGAGCAGGCGCGTCCTCCAAGGGGCACTCGGGTCACCCAGCACGGGGACCAGGCTGCGCCCGTCGACGAAGTCGGGGGTCCTGGCTCCGGCCCACTGGGCTAGGGTGGGCGCCAGGTCGATGTTGGCCACCAGGCGACGGTCCACGTGGTCCCTGGCCACCCCGGGACCACGCACGACGAGGGGTATCTTCTGGGCCGGTTCGTAGGGGGCACCCTTGGAGAAGATGCGGTTCTGGTAGAGGGCAAAGCCGTTGTCCGAGGTAAAGATTACGTAGGTCTCCTCCGCGAAGCCCTCCTCGCTCAGTGCCCCGGTCAGCCTCTCGACCATGTCGTCGACGTCCCTCAGGGACTCCATGCGGTCGCGCCAGGCCTGGTCGGCCTCGGGGACGCAGAGCACCCTCTCGCCCGGATCCTTCCTGCGGCCCTCGGGGCACTCCTCGGGGAGCAGACGGTTGTCCCGCCAGGCGGAAGCCTTGTCTGATATGTCTGCCTCGTTGAAGGAGGGCGTCTTGGGCATGGCGTGCCCGGCGTAGCCGTTCTCGTTGCGCGCGGAGGCCTGGGCCGGGACGTGCGGGGCGTTGGTCGCGACCATCAGGAACCAGGGGTTGTTGTCCTTGCGGTTGGCGATGTAGGCCTCTGCCTTGCGGGCGAAGTAGTCGGTGTCGTACTCCTCGGTGGCGTCGACGCGTGCCACCTTGCCCTGGTCGTTGACCTTGAACGCCCCGTTCGTGTTCTGATCCTGCGGCCCGCCCTGGTAGCCGACCCAGCGGTCCCAGCCCGGTGGGATGTGGGTTGTGGGGTTGTCGTATGAGCCGTACTCGTTCAGGTACTTGCCCATATAGCCGGTGTGGTAGCCGGCGTCGTCCAGCCACGTCGCCATCGTGGAGTCACCGAGGCCAAGTGCTTTGAAGCCCCTGAAGCCGCCTTCGGGGGGGCGGTTACCCCAGAGGCCGTGGTTGTGGGTGTACTGGCCGCGCAGGATCGAGGCCCGCGATGGGCAGCAAAGTGGCGTGGTCGCGAAGGCACGCTCGAAGGTGGTGCCGCGCTCGAGGAGCCTGGAGCGGATGTTCGGCAACTCGGAGAGCGAGGCGGCGTCCTGATCGTCGGTCAGGATGAGCAGGACGTTGGGGCGTTCTTTGGCCTGTAGAGGGTCGGGCCTGTTCAACTGGGCCGAAGGCAGAACGAAACACACGAGCACCAGAAGGGCCAACGCCACGCCTCTCGCCGTTCCCATGCCTCCTCGCCCGAGCCGGTCCGGCCCATCGTCGTAGGGGAGATCCTCGGAACCCTAACACCTCGGCGCGGCGAACGCACCGCCCGGCACACCGGCCGCCCGAAGCGGATATTATCGGGGCGTTGTGGAGCGACCCCTCACGCAGAGAACGGAAGCGTCGCCCGGGTCGGGCCGTCCCGGGGTCTCGGTGGTGATCCTTACCCTGAACGCGGGTCCTGGCTTCGGGGACCTGCTCGAGCGGTTGCTCGAGCAGCGGGCTGACTTCGGCTACGAGATCCTGGTGATCGACTCCGGCTCGACGGACGGCACGGCCGACCTTGCCCGTCGGCGTGGGGCGAAGGTGCACCGGATTCCCGGCGGCGAGTTCGGGCACGGCGCGACGCGAAACCTCGGGGTCTCCCTTTCGCGGGGG
The DNA here is from genome assembly GCA_963800975.1 of uncultured Rubrobacteraceae bacterium. Taxonomy (GTDB): domain Bacteria; phylum Actinomycetota; class Rubrobacteria; order Rubrobacterales; family Rubrobacteraceae; genus JALYGY01. The sequence continues at coordinate 82,746 of CAWDDB010000021.1, forward strand.
GAATACGTCGCCTTTATCGTGCAGGACGCCGTGCCGCTCGACGGGCGGTGGCTCTCCGCGATGGTCGAGAACCTGGAGCGGGACGAGACGGTGGCGGGGGTGTACGGGCGCCAGGTCCCGCGCGTGGAGAGCGGTCCGCTGACCCGCGCTCTGGTGAACGGCTGGCCCACCGCCGGCCTCGAGCGCCGGGCGCAGCGGACGCGGGACCCGGCGTCTTACCGGGCGCTGAGCCCCGCCGAGCGCCGCTCGCTCGCCACCTTCGACAACGTAAGCTCCTGCGTGCGGCGCTCCGTGTGGGAGTCGATCCCCTTCGAGCGGACGGGCTTCGGGGAGGACCTCCGGTGGGGAAACAGCGTCGTGGAGGCCGGCTACGGCCTGGTCTACGAGCCCCGCTCCGCCGTGATCCACGCGCACGAGCGCGGCGCGCTCTACGACCTGCGTCGCCACTACGTGGAGGGGCAAGTCCTCTTCGAAGTCTTCGGCCTGACGCCCGTGCCGAACCTGGCGATCTGGTCCCTGGGCGTGCTCCGCTCCGCCGCTCACCTCTTCCTGCGCCTGAGGCGCGACGCCAAGGCCGCGTGGAGGGCGCCGCTGCTCGCCCTTCGGCACGCCGTGTGCTCCCAGACCGGCCTGTACCTGGCGGCAAAGCGTGGCCGCCTCCCCGAGGGGCTGGACCTGTACCTGCGCAGGGGCATCTAGGCCCCGTGGGCGCGCCGTGAAGATCCTGTTCGCCGCCCACCAGTTCTTCCCGGACCATCGGGCCGGCGTCGAGATCGTGACGCTGGGGCTCGCGCGGGCGCTGAAGGCCCGCGGCCACGACACCCGCGTGTTCGCCGCGCAACGGAGCATCCCTGGCAGCGGCATCGAACCCTACGAGACCCGGGACTACGAGTTCGAGGGGATCCCCGTCCGCAGGGTCGGCCGCCCGGAGGAGGGCCTCTCCCGCCCCTACGGCCTGAACTTCCACAACGAGGAGATGGCGAAAAGGGCGCGAGAGTACGTGCGCGAGATGGCCCCCGACCTCATCCACGCCATGCACCTGCAAGGGCTCTCGGCGAGCGTGCTGCCGGTCTTCAAGGAGTCCGGCGCGCCGCTGGTGTTCACGGCGGCGGACTTCTGGCCGATCTGCCCCGTCGTGGACCTCAGGCGGCACGACGGCGCTCTGTGCGAAGGCCCCGAGGTGACCCACTGCGTCCGCTGCATCGCGAGCCGCAACCCGGACCCTCGCGTGCGCGAGGTGGCCCGCCGCACCCCGCCGGTACTCCTGCGGTGCGCGGACGTGGCCTCCCGGACGCCGTTGCGGCGGCTCTCGCTCCCGTTGCGCCAGGTGGCGGCCGTCAGAGAGCGCCCTGCTTACATCAGGGAGAGGCTGGGTGCGGTCGACCTCGTGGTCGCCTACACCGGGCTGGCGCGGGATCTCCTCGCCTCCAACGGCCTTGGGGTGGGGAAGACGACGACCTCCCACTACGGGATCGACACCTCTGGCCTCGCCGAGGCGGCCGAAGAGCGCCGGCCATCTCAGACGCTGCGCGTCGGCTACCTCGGAACCCTCGCCCCGCACAAGGGCTGCGACACCCTCCTGCGGGCCGTGGGCATGCTGCCCGCGGACCTCGGCCTGGCCCTCGCCGTCCACGGCGACCCCGACCGCTACCCCGGCTTCGCCGAAGAGCTGCGAGAACTCGCCGCTGGGGACCCCAGGATCTCCTTTCGCGGCCCCTTCTCGCGCGAGGGGCTCGGCCGCGTACTCTCGGAGCTCGACGTCCTCGTCGTCCCCTCTCGCTGGTACGAGAACGCGCCGGGCGTGATCTTCGAGGCCTTCGCCGCGAAGATCCCCGTCGTCGCGACCGACCTGAGGGGGATGTCCGAGTTCGTGAGGGACGGGGAGAACGGCCTGCTCTTCGAGCTGGAGAACGCGCGGGACCTCGCGCGGCAACTGAGGCGGCTGCGCGAGGAGCCGGGCCTGCTCGAGCGGCTGCGCGCCGCGATCGCCCCGGTCAAGACGGTCGCGGAGTACGCGGACGAGATGGAGGACCTCTACTCCTCCCTGTTGCGCAGATAGCGGGTCCATGTCTTGCTGCAATAAGTGCCAACTAATAGGGAAAGATCACCCAATTGGAGGATGGCGCCACGAGTCCGCTTCGCCCTAAAATAGGGACGCAGCCAAGGAGCCTCACGGAAGGAGAAAGATGCGCAGGCTAGCGATGATGTTGGGGATGGTGTTGTTGATCGCCGTGATGGCCAGCGGTCTCGCGCTGGCCGCAACCAGGAACTGTGGCGATAACCTCCCGTGCAGGGGCACCGAAAATGACGACGTCCTCCACGAGCGTGAAGGTAGCGTGAAGGACGTCATTTACGGTTTCGATGGACGCGACCTCATCGACGCCAACAACTATTCGCGCGAAAAGGACAGGCTGTACGGCGGCGACCAGGGCGATAAGTTGCTGGCCAACGACCGTGATGGCCGCGACGTGCTCAGGGGCGGCGCGGGTCGCGACCGCTGCTACGGTGACCCTGGCGACCGGTTCAGGAGCTGTGAGGTGAAGAGCACGAGGGCCGCAGACTTCCGGGACGTCTCCTGACGGGACGTCTCACGACAATAGAAGGGTGCCAGGCCCGAGAGGTGTGGCCGAAACCGGGGCTCGGAGACGAGCCCCGGTCTCTTTGCCGCCCGCGTTCGCAACGCGGCTTCGGGGTTTGGTAGAGTAGCGAGGCTCAAGACTACGCGTTCTGAGGTCGACTGTACGCTACGGACGGGGCGGGGTCTTCTTGAGGGTACTGGTTACCGGGGCGAGCGGGCAGCTCGGGCTGGAGCTGTCCGAGGTGCTGCCGGGGCGGGGCCACGACGCGATCGGCCTCTCCCGCGCCGAGCTCGACATAGCCGATCCGGAGGCGGTGGAGGAGCTGGTGAGGCTCTACTCGCCCGACCTGGTCGTCAACGCGGCCGCCTACACCAACGTAGACAACTGCGAGACGGAGCCGGATCTCGCCTACGCGGTCAACGCGCTGGGGCCCCGCAACCTGGCCCAGACGTGCGAACGTCTCGGGTGCGAGCTGTTGCACGTGAGCACCAACTACGTCTTCGACGGGGAGGGCGGGAGGCCGTACGAGCCCTTCGATCCTCCGCGTCCTATCAGCGCCTACGGCCGCACCAAGCTGGCCGGCGAGGAGCTCGTCGGGCGCCTCACCAACCGCTGGTACGTCGTCAGGTCCGCGGCCGTCTACGGGCGCGGGCACAACTTCGTGCGCACCATGTTGCGTCTCGGGGCGGAGAGGGACGTGCTCAAGGTCAAGGACGACGAGTACGTCTCGCCCACCTACGCCCGCGACCTCGCGGTGGGGATCGCCTGGATCGCCGAGTCGGGGCGCTACGGGCTCTACCACCTCACCAACGCCGGGTCCTGCTCCTGGTACGAGTTCACGCGCGAGATCTTCAGGCTGGCCGGCATCGAGGCAGACGTGATCCCGATCCCCGGCTCGGAGTACCCGATGCCGGCGGCGCGGCCCGCCAACGGGGTCCTGTCTCCCGTGGGGAGCTTCGAGCTGCGCCGGTGGGAGGAGGCGCTGACCGATTACCTGGGGCGGGAGGCCGTGCTGAGCGGCGCCCGCCGCTGAGGGATCCCCGGTGACGATCTTCGGTAGTCGCAAGGTCTACGGTGCCCTGCAGGGGGCCAAGACGTCCCTGGAGGCGGCGAGGGAGGCCATGCGTTCGAGGGCCAGCAGGGGCGCCAGGAGGCAGCTCGCGATCAAGGACGCAGAGATCGAGGCGCTGAGGAGGGAGCTGGAGCGGCGTGAGGGGGCGTCTCGTCGCGTCGGCACGCCGGCCTTCTTCGTTCTGGGGTACCAGAAGTCCGGGACCACGTGGCTGATGCGGATGCTCGATGCCCATCCGGAGGTGCTCTGCAAGGGCGAGGGAAGGTTCTTCGGCGGGGGATGGAGGCAGGAGTCCATCAGGCAGACCGACGCGAAGCGTCCCCCCAGCTCGCTCTACAACGCGGTGCTCGACGCCGAGTACCTGAGGCTCTGGATCGAGAGGTCGGTCTGGAGCAGGAACGACGACGCGGACGAGCATCTGCAAAACCTTACGCGAATGGCCATCGACTACTTTCTCATGGGCGAGCTGTACAAGACCGGCAAGGGGCTGGTCGGCGACAAATCGCCGCTGCTCACGCCTGAGGTCGTGCGGGAGGTCGCCGAGATCTACCCGGAAACCAGGGTCGTCCACATTATCCGGGACGGGAGAGACGTCGCGGTCTCCGCGGCGCACCACGCCCGGAACTTCGGCAAGGCGGCGAGGGGGGCTCGCCGCGCCGGGCAAGGGGAGCCGTGGTCCGACGGCCGTAGCGCGTTCGCGGGGAACTCTCTGCAGAGGATAGCCGGGGACTGGGGCGACAGCGTCGGAAAGACGGTGGGCGAAGGACCGGGCTTGCTTGGCGAGAACTACGCCGAGGTGCGCTACGAAGACCTGCTCGAGAGGCCGGAGGAAGAGCTGGCGCGGCTCCTGGTGTTTCTCGGGGCCGACCCGGGCGGAGGGTCGGTTGAGCGGTGCGTTCGGGCGGCCAGCTTCGAGCGGCTCTCGGGGGGGAGGAATCGGGGCGAGGAGGACCCGTCATCGTTCTTCAGAAAAGGCGTGGCCGGAGACTGGCGCGGTCTCTTCACCGAGGACGACAAGCGGGTTTTCAAGGAGAAAGCGGGGGGGCTGCTCGTCCGGCTCGGCTACGAGGACGACGACGATTGGTAGCCCGGCGCTCGCGCGGCGCCAAAAGCCCGACCAACACCTATATAATTCCCTGGCATTGATGCGAGAGAACACATGAGAGAAGACGTTACGTCGGCCAAGGCTCTCGACGAGAAGCTCAAGCTGCCCTTCGACCAGCACCAGCGCTACCGAATCATCGCCGACGTGATCGAGCGCCTCAGGCAGGATCCCGGTCCGCTCCGGATACTCGACGTCGGCGGCGGCGAGGGCATAATCCGCGCCTTTCTCCTCGAGGACCAGCTCACCATCCTGGACCAGACTGGCGCGGAAGGGGTGCCCAACTTTATCAAGGGCGACGCGACCGCCCTCCCGTTCGAAGACGAGTCGTTCGACTTCGTCGTCAGCGCGGACGTGTACGAGCACATACCGGCCGAGGCGCGCGACAGGTATCTCTCGGAGTTGAGGCGCACGGCCAGGCGGGGCGTGCTTCTTGCTGCCCCCTTCGACTCCGACGTGGTGCGCAACGCGGAGCAGTTGGCCAACGAGTTTCATCGCGCGCTGCACCTCGAGGACAACGTGTGGCTGCAGGAGCACGCCGAGAACGGGTTGCCCAGCCTGGATGACGCCAGGAGGTTCTTCGAGACGCACGAGGACGCGGTGACCGTTCTGCCCAACGGCTACATCCCCCACTGGCTGGCGATGATATGCCTCACCTTCTACACCTCGAAGCTGGGGGGGGAGTTGGGCGGGGTCGCCGAGCACCTGAACTCCTTCTACAACGAGTTCATGTACGAGTTGGACAACAACGAGCCCTGTTACAGGTTCCTGTTGGTGTGCTTGAAAGAGCCCGCGCAAGCGAACCTCGAGGAGCTCGTCTCTCCCGCCCCGAGTCCGGAGCGCGTGTCCCGGAGCTCGGTCCTGTTCGGCACGTTCTCTGCGCTGCTGCCCCTCGCCGCCGAGGCCAAGCAGTTCAACATCCGTCTGGCCCAGAACGAGCAGCAGCTCGCCCAGAGGTACGAGAGGCAGCTCGCCCAGAGCGAGAGGCGGTTCGTCCAGAACGAGCGAAAGCTGACCCGGAAGTACGAGAGGCAGCTCGCGCAGAAAGAAGGCGAGCTGGCGCGCTGGAAGGTACAGGTCGACGACCTCTCGCAAAGGCTCGCCGAGCGTGTGGGCGCGGAGAACGCCCGCCAGGTGCAGCTCGGCAACCTGGAGGAGATGAACGCGGTCCTCAGGCAGCAAAGAACCAACCTGGACAAGCAGCGCACCAACCTGGCGAGGCAGAGGGATCAGCTGAAGCATCAGCTAGACGAGGTTACCGGTACCCGCGCGTGGCGGCTGCTCACCGTGTTGCGCCTGGCCAGGTTGCGGCTCGGGCGTCTCTTCGGGTCCGATTGAACAGGCCGAAGCCCCGGCCGGTCTCGGGGAAGAACGATTACGGAAGCTGGATCTCCCGCTCGACGGTGGACAAGCGGGGGCTCGCGGCCATGCGGCAGCGGCTCGCGGGGTTCGAGCACCGGCCGCGCATCAGCCTCGCGCTGACGATATACGACGCCGACGAGGTCTGGATAAAGAGCAGCATCGACTCCGTCCTGAGGCAGCTCTACCCGCACCTCGAGCTTTGCGTCTGCGACAACGACTCGACGAGGCCGCACGTGCGGGAGGTGCTCGCCGACTACGCGGCGGAGGAGCTCGTCCAGGTCACCCGCCTGCCGCAGAGGGTCAGCCGCGCCGCCGCGTACAACGCCGCGATCTCCGCGGCCACGGGGGAGTTCGTTGCCTTGCTCGACCAGGGCGACGAGCTCGCGCCGGAGGCCCTGTTCAGGGTGGTGGAGGCCCTGCAGCACGTCAGGGCCGACGTGCTCTACACGGACGAAGATCACGTGGACGTGAGCGGCGAGCGCCAGGATCCCGTGTTCAAGCCTTACTGGTCGCCCGACCTGTTCCTCTCGACCCCGTACATCGGCCGGTTGTGCGTGATACGAAAAGAGCTATTCGACGCCGCCGGAGGCTTCAGGGAGGGCTTCGAAGGTGCCGAGGAGCACGACCTCATCCTCCGGCTCTCGGAGGGGACGCGCCGCATCTACCACCTGCCCGGCGTGATGTACCACAGCAGAACGCTCCCTGGCGGGCGCGACGCTGGTGCCGGACGCGGGGCCTCGCTGCGGGCCGTAGAAGAGGCTTTCGCCCGCAGGGAAGAGAGCGCCGACGTAGAGCCGGACCCGGAGGGGCGTTCTTTTCGGGTGATCCGGCGCATGCTGGGGCGTCCCGAGGTCAGCGTTATCGTCTCCGTCCCGGAAGGGGCGACCGAGGTGCCCGTGATCGAGGACCTGCGGCGGAGAACGGCGTACCCGATCCGCCAGCTGATCGCGGCCGGAGGCAACAAGGCCGCGACTTCGCAAGCCACGAACGTGCGCCATCCGTTCCGCGCCCGGGCATTGAACCTGGCCGCGAATCAGGCAGAGGGCAGGTTCCTGGTGTTTGTCGACGGGGGCGTTCGGACCACCTCCCCCGACTGGCTCTCCGAATTGCTAAGCCAGGCCCGCCGACAGGGGGTGGGGGCCGCGGGGTGCGCGTTGCTGAACCCGGACGGCAGCCTGCGCCACGGGGGGAGCCTGGTAGACGTGAGCCGTCTGGTGGGCTACCCGGACGAGTCGGTTCTGGGCGGCGAGAAGCCGCCGCCGCTCGTGCAGGGGGCCTTCAACTTCGCCTCCGCGTCGGCCGCGTGCATGGTGGTACGCAAGGCCGCGTTCGACCGGGTGGGGGGGTTCGACGACGAGAGGCTCCCCACGGCCTTCTACGATCTGGACCTGTCTTTCAGGCTCAGGGAGATCGGCTTGCTCAACGTCTACACGCCGCACGCCTCGCTCGTCTACGAGGGTCGGTCGACGCTGCCGGCCGTGGAGGAGATCGGGTACATGTGGCGCAGGTGGTGGGATCAGCTGGTCCGGCTCCTGTACTATCGCTGGTCGCCCCTGCACACGTCGCACGCGGATTGGCCGTTTCTCCTTCCCGACGAGACAACCGGTTGGCATTCTTCCTCCGTGGTCTGATTTAATGCGCTGGTAGCGTCGGAGCAGCAATCTCGGGTCGAGGGGCACTGGGTGACACAGAGCACGCCGGACGTTTCCATAGTGATTCCTACGTACAACGCTGGGCCCGAGTTCGGGGGCGTGTTGGAGGCCATCTCCGGCCAGCGATCGGACTTCGCGCACGAGGTGCTCGTCGTCGACTCCGGTTCATCTGACGGTACCATCGAGGCCGCCCGGAGGCACTCGGCCAGGGTGCTCCGCCGGCCAAAGTCCGAGTTCAACCACGGCGGCACCCGGAATCGGGGTATCTCCGAAGCGCGGGGAGAGTTCGTGGTGATGATCGTCCAGGATGCGATGCCGGCGGACGAGCTCTGGCTGCAGGGCCTGGCGGAGAACCTGGCGAACGACGAGCGGGTGGCCGGGTCGTACAGCCGCCAGATCCCGCGGCCCGACTGCAACCCTTTTGCCCGCTACGCCCTCGAGCAGCACTTCACGAACCTGCCCGAGCGCCGGGAGCAATACATAGAAGACCTGGCGGCCTACGAGGCGCTACCGCCGCCCCGCAAGCTCGGGCTAGTCACCTTCGACGACGTCAGCTCCTGCATCCGGCGGGCCGTGTGGCGGGAGCATCCCTACAAGACGCTCTCCTTCGGCGAGGACATCGAATGGGCCGAGCGGGTGCTCAAGGCCGGCTACAAGCTGGTCTACGAACCGAAGTCCGCCGTTATCCACTCGCACAACCGTTCGGCGTTCTACGAGATGAAGCGCGCCTACGTCGCGCACAAGCTGCTCGGCGAGCTGATCGGGTTCAGGGCGCTGCCCTCTTTCGCGGACCTCCGCAAGCGGCTGCCAGGGCTCGTCCGGCACCGCTGGAAGCTGGCCGGGGCGAGCGGCGGCGGCGGGCGGCGGCGCGCGCAGGCCGTGGCGCTCTCCGTGGGGGACCAGGCCGGCGTGTTTCTCGGCGGGGTCGCCGGTTCCCGCGAGGAACGCGCCCGCATACCCGGTCCGGTCGACCGCTTCATGAGCCGGGGGGTCTAGGGCCTTGCGGGTGCTCCTGACGGCCCACCAGTTCCTGCCCAAGCACTCGAGCGGCACCGAGATCCTGACCCGCGACACCGGCCTCGAGATGCTGGCGCGCGGGCACGAGGTCCACGTGCTGACGGTGGATCCGAGCGCCCAGAGATTCATCGACGTCCGCTACGAGGACTACGACTACAAGGGCCTCAAGGTCCACGCCCTCACGCTGCCCAGGCGCCGGTCGCCGCTGTCCGTCACGAGGGACGAGTACGACAACGACCTGGTCGCCGACCACGCGCGGCGCTACGTGAACCGTCTCAGGCCGGACGTGGTCCACATGTTCAACATCTCGCGGCTCTCGGGGTCGGTGATCGACGTGTTCACGAACCTGGGCGTCCCCGTCGTGTTCACGCCGACCGATTTCTGGGCGATCTGCACCAGGAGCACGCTGGCCAAGCCCAGCGGCGAGCTGTCCACGGGCCCGGACGAGATCTCCTCGAACTGCCTGGAGTGCTGGGGCGCGGAGAGGGCGCTGCCGGAGGAGGAGCTGCCTGAGGCCGCGGACAAGCAGGAGCTGTACAGGAAGATCGCCGCGCGGGCCCTTGCCCATGCGGAGGGAGAGCACCCGAACATGGCGCGGGTAAGGGTGATGCTCGGCCGCACCGGGTACCTGCGCGAGCGCTTCAACTCGGTGGACGCCATCCTCGCGCCGACCGGGCTCATGCGCCGGATGCTGACCACGAACGGCATCGACCCCGAACTGGTGAAGATCTCTCCCTACGGCATGGACACGACCGGCTTCGAGAAGGAGAGAGGTCCCCGCCCCGAGTCAGGCGGGTTGCGCGTCGGCTTTATCGGCACCATCCACCGCCAGAAGGGCCTCGACATATTGCTGAGGGCTTTCGAGAAGCTCCCCGAGGACGGCGGGATCAGCCTGCGCGTGTGCGGGGACTTGAGGTGGTACCGGGACTACGCCCGCGAGGTGTACGCCATGGCAGGCGGAGACCCCAGGATAAACTTCGCCGGCTCCTTCCCCAACGAGCAGATGGCCACGGAGCTTGGCAAGGTGGACGTCCTGGTCGTTCCCTCGACCTGGTACGAGAACACGCCGCTCGTGATCTACTCCGCCTTCGCCGCAAAGATACCGGTCGTGGCCTCGAACCTGGGCGGCATGGCGGAGGTGGTGAGGCACGGGGAGAACGGGCTGCTGTTCGAGCCGGGCGACCCCGAGGACCTCGCGCGCCAGCTGAGTCGCCTGATCGACGAACCAGGCTTGCTGGCGCAGCTGGGCAAGAACACGGGGAATGTCCGGACGGTCGAGGACAGCGTGGACGAGATGCTCGACCTCTACGAGCGTCTGAGGGCGAAAGCGGAGCTCGAGCGTGGGCAGAAGGTGCCGGAGCACTGAGCGCGCGGCGCCGGGGTACGGTTCGGCGGTAGCCTCGCGTCGCCGCGGGCAGGATCGTCACCGAGCCGCACCCGAACGACGAGGATGGGGCTCGGTTCTTGCCTGGCATTAGGGGTTTGACAAACAATGTAGCATCACGTGATGAAAATGAGCCGACGGGGCACCGGTTGCGGTGTCTCGGAGCACGAGCGGACACGGAGAAGTAGGGTTGAGCAACACGAACGAGGAACAAACGCGGGAGCAGCGGGTCGCCAGGCGAGCCCAGAAGGTCGCCAGGCTGCGGAAGGAGCTCGAGGAGAAAGACCGCGAGCTCGACAGGTTGCGCGCGAGTCTGATGACCGCGCCGTCCGACCGGTCCGACGCGATGAACCCCGCGAACGTCGTCTGGATGTTCGGCACCGGGAGGAGCGGGAGCACCTGGTTGAGCGACATGATGGGCGACCTCGATAACCACGCCGTGTGGCGCGAGCCGCTGGTGGGGGCGCTGTTCGGAAACCTCTACTACGTTCGCGCCGACCACAGGCAGGGAGAGCAGGGCAAGAATTTCATCCTCGGTCAGGGCTACAAGGAGACCTGGGTCAGGCCCATGAGGGACATGGTCCTCGGAGGCGCGGCGGCGAGGTTCCCGGAGGTGGCCGACGGGGGCTACGTCGTGATCAAGGAGCCGAACGGCTCGATAGGGGCGCCGCTGCTCATGCAGGCGTTGCCCGAGAGCCGCATGATCCTCCTGATCCGGGACCCGAGGGACGTCGCGGCCTCCAGCCTGGACGCGCGGAAGGAGGGGAGCTGGCTATACCAGAGGAGGGACAGGAGCAAGGCTCAGGCGGCAAACGAGAACTCGACCCGCTTCTTGAAGGGAAGGGCAGAGAACTACCTGCGGGACGCCGGCAACTCCAAGGAGGCATACGACGCCCACGAAGGTCCCAAGGTGCTGGTGCGCTACGAGGACCTGAGGGCCGACACCCTCGCCGAGATGAGGCGCGTCTACTCAGAGCTCGGGATGGCGGCTGAGGAGGGGGAGCTGGCCCGGGTGGTGGAGGAGCACTCCTGGGAGAACATCCCGGAGGAGAAGAAGGGGGAGGGCAAGTTCTACCGCAAGGCCACTCCCGGCTCCTGGCGCGAGGACCTCACCCCCGAGCAGGCACGCATGGTGGAGCGGATCACCGCGCCGTTGCTGAAGGAGTTCTACGCCGGTCCAGACGGTTCGTCTGAGGTGTGGGAAACTGCCGATGAGTAGAGCGTTCAGGCACCAAGCGGGGCATCGTTGACGGGGGCTCGCGCGCTGTTCAGCAGGTTCAAGGCTATCGTTCAGAGAACGGATGACCCTGGCCCGGGTGGGGTCGAGGAGCCCACCCGACTCGACGCCGCGGCCGAGAGCGAGCAGACGAAGAAGCTGCGAAGGCGGTTGGCCAGGAAGGACCGGGAGCTCGCGGAGCTGCGGAGCAAGCGGGCGCCAGCGGGATTCGTCCAGGGGCGGTTGCCGGTCTTCTTTATCGTGGGGCGGGCTAAGTCCGGCACGTCGTGGCTGCGGAGCATCATGGACTCCCACCCCGAGGTGCTCTGCGTGAACGAGGGTCGCTTTTTCGGGCGGGACTACAGGGGGCACGGGGTCGTACCCCGCTCTCTGTACGGGGCGCTGGCCGACTCCGAGTACCTGGAGACCTGGGTAAAGAGGTCGCCCTGGAGCAGGGGCGAAGACACCGAAGAGCACCTCAGGAACGTCACGCGGCACGCGATCGACTACTTCATGATGGAGAAACTCGCGAAGACGGGCAAGCGGTTCGCGGGGGACAAGACGCCGCTCATCAGCATGGAGGTGATCGCCGAGATCGCCGCCATCCAGCCCGACGCGAAGGTCATCCACATCGTGAGGGACGGTCGGGACGTGGCCATCTCCTCGATGCACCACATCTGGAACAACGCCACGGATCAGGGCGGGCGCAACGACCTCAGGCCGGAGATACTCGCCAAGCGCGACGCCTACCGGCGGGATCCGGAAGGATTCCTGGCGCGCGAGGAGAGCATCTTCGCGGAGGGACAGCTCGCCTCGACCGCGAGAAACTGGGCGGGCCTGATCGGCAAGGCTTCCGAGGACGGCCGGGCGCTGCTCGGGGACAACTACGTGGAGGTTCGCTACGAGGACCTGCTGGAGCACCCGGTCGACGAGACCCGGCGTCTACTGCGCTTCCTGGGCGCGGACGACGCGGAGGAGACCGCCCAGCGGTGCGTCGAGATTACCAGCTTCGAGCGCGTGTCCAAGCGGAAGCCGGGCCAGGAAGACTCCTCTTCGTTCTTCAGGAAGGGCGTAGCGGGTGACTGGAAGACCGTCTTCAACCAGGACGACAAACGCGCCTTCAGATCGGTCGCTGGCGACCAGCTGATCCGGCTCGGCTACGAGCGGGACGACGGCTGGTAAGGTGAAGGGGAAAGGCTCCGAACCCGCTGCCGGTAACGGGAAGACCGGCGAACTTCTGCGCGAGAAGAACCGCAGGTTGAAGCAGCTGCGGGCTCGGCTCGAGGAGAAGGACCGGGAGATCTCGGGCCTGCGGGAGCTGCTGGCCCGCAAGGACGCCGGGGCGGAGGTCGGCGCGAAGCCCGAGAACATCGTCTGGATCTTCGGCACCGGGAGGAGCGGGAGCACCTGGCTCGCCTCGATGATGGCTGACGTGGAGGGGCACACAATGTGGCACGAGCCCCTTGTGGGAGCGCTCTTCGGCGACTTCTACTACGTGCGCGGCACGGACGCGCACTACAGGAGCCCCAACTTCATCCTGGGTAGACACAGGGAGACGTGGCTGAGCTCCCTGAGATCTTTCGTGCTGGACGGTGCGGCGGCGAGGTTCCCCGAGCTGGCGGGTGGGGGCTATCTGGTCGTCAAGGAGCCGAACGGCTCTACGGGGGCGCCGCTGCTCATGCAGGCGTTGCCCGAGAGCCGCATGATCCTCCTGATCCGGGACCCGAGGGACGTCGCGGCCTCCAACCTGGACGCCCTCAGAAGCGGAAGCTGGAGGGACAGGAGGGGCAAGACCCAACAGGTGGGCGAGTCGCCCGACTTCATCGTGGAGGACAGGGCCAAAAAGTACGCGCAGCACGTGGGCAACGCGAAGCAGGCCTACGACGCCCACGAGGGCCACAAGGTCTTGGTAAAGTATGAGGACTTGCGCGCCGACACGCTGGCGATCATGCGGCGCATCTACTCCGAGCTCGAGCTGCCGGTGCGCGATGCGGAGTTGGCCCGCGTGGTGGAGGAGCACTCCTGGGAGAACATCCCGGAGGAGGAGAAGGGGGAGGGCAAGTTCTACCGCAAGGCGGAGCCGGGGAGCTGGAGGGAGGACCTCACCCCGGCGCAGGTGGAGGTGGTGGAGAGGATCACCGCCCCGCTGCTGAGGGAGTTCTACGTATGAGACGCGAGGAGGGTGCCGGGTGTCGAAGAGCGAAGTGGGAGGACGGAGTTCGCGGTGTCTGAGGTAGGCAAGAGGAGGGAGGCCAACCTCCCCGAAACCAAAGAGGCCGCCATCGAGCAGCTCGAGCAGGCGCGCAGGCGGCTCGTGAGACGCAACAAGGAGATCACCGCGCTGCGGACCAGGCTCGCCGCGACGTCGGCGGGCGACGACGACGCGCGGGCCGAGAACATCGTCTGGGTGTTCTGCACGGGGAGGAGCGGCAGCACCTGGATCGCCTCCATGATGGGGGACCTGGAGGGCCACGCCATGTGGAACGAGCCGCTGGTGGGGGCACTCTTCGGCAACTTCTATTACGGAAGGGCCGGGCACAAAAAGGGCGGCGCGGGCATCCTGGGAGACCCTTACAAGGAGGTGTGGCTGAGGTCCATCCGGTCCATCGTGCTGGACGGCGCCACGGCACGCTACCCCGAGATCCTCGAGGGCACGCGCGTGGTGATCAAAGAGCCGCACGGCTCGATGGGCGCGCCGCTCCTGGGCGAAGCCCTCCCCGAGAGCCGCGTCGTCTTCCTTGTGCGCGATCCCAGGGACGTGGTGTCTTCGGCGCTCGACGCGCACAGGGAGGGAAGCTGGACCTCCAAGCACAGGAGGTGGGGGGGCAACAAGCCGCTGACCGAGGCCGACACGAACCCCGACAGTTTCGTGAGGAAGCGGGCCGAGGTGTACGAGCGAGACATCGCCAGCTCCAAGGAGGCATACGACGCCCACGAAGGTCCCAAGGTGCTGGTGCGCTACGAGGACCTGAGGGCCGACACCCTCGCCGAGATGAGGCGCGTCTACTCAGAGCTCGGGATGGCGGCTGAGGAGGGGGAGCTGGCCCGGGTGGTGGAGGAGCACTCCTGGGAGAACATCCCGGAGGAGAAGAAGGGGGAGGGCAAGTTCTACCGCAAGGCCACTCCCCAGGGGTGGAGGGAGGACCTCACCCCCAGGCAGGTCGAGATAGTGGGAGAGGTCGCCGGTCCCCTGCTCGACGCGTTCTATCCTGATTGGAAGAGCAGCGCCCTTGCTTGAGGAGAAGGCTTGGATCAGGAGACGCTAGCCCGGAAGAACCGGAGGCTGAGGAGGCTCAGGGAGCGGCTGGAAGAGAAGGACCGGGAGCTCGCGCGGCTGCAGGATCAGCTGGCGTGGGACCGGAGCGCCACCCGCGCCCAGGACTTCTCGTACGAGAACGAGCCGGTGTTTTTCGTGGTGGGACGCGCCAAGTCCGGCACCTCGTGGTTGATGAGGTTGTTGAACGCCCACCCGGAGATACTGTGCAGGGGCGAGGGCCGCTTTTTCGGCCGCGACTTTTTTCGGGAGCACTACGGGGAGCAAGACAGGATCCAGCCAAGCTCCCTGTACAGGGCTTTTCTCGAGGCCGAGTACCTCAAAGCCTGGATAGAGCGATCGGTCTGGACCAGGAAAGACGACGCGGAGGAGCACCTGGCCAACCTCACCAGGCTGGCCACCCACTACTTCCTGACCCAGCGGCTGGCAAGGAGCGGCAAGCGGATCGTCGGGGACAAGACCCCGCTGGTCAGCGCCGGCATCATAGGCGAGATGGCCGAGATCTACCCCGAGGCGAAGGTGATCCAGATAATCCGCGACGGCAGGGATACCGCCATCTCCATGGTCCACCACAGGTGGAACCACGCGAGCGACGAGGGCGGCATCTACGACCTGAACCCAGAAGAGATGCGCAGGCGCGAGGCCTACCGCGGGGGCTCCGGGGGTACGACCAGGACCGGGGAAGGGCTGTTCACCGAGACGATGCTGGGAAGCATGGCCAGGGGCTGGCGGGAGCAGATAACGAGGTCGAGGGGGGACGGCCAGACCCTGCTAGGCGCCAACTACGCGGAGGTCAGGTACGAAGACCTCCTAGAGCACCCGGAGGCCGAGACCGAGCGCCTGCTGGGGTTCCTCGGCGCCGAGGCCGGCGAGGAGGTCGTGCGGGAGTGCGTGCGCGCGGCCAGCTTCGAGGCCTGGACCGAGGGCAGGGAGCGGGGAGAGGAAGACCCCTCATCCTTCTTCAGGAAGGGCGTCGCTGGTGACTGGAAGGCCGTCTTCACCGAGCGCGACAAGGAGATCTTCAAGGAGGAGGCGGGCGACCTCTTGGTGAAGCTCGGCTACGAGAAGGACGAAGATTGGTAGACCGCGAGGGCAATTTATGCTGACGAGGATTCAGGCTCTCACCGGCAGGCTCAGGTCCCTCGCGAAGGGAGGAGACGCGCCCGCATCGGGTGAGGACCTGAAGCGGGCCCGGGAGCTGCTGGCCGAGAAGAGCGCGCGGCTCAAGAGGCTCAGGGGGCAGCTGGAGAAGAGGGACGAGGAGCTGGTCGCGCTGCGGGCGCAGCTCAACCGGGTCGCGGGCCTCGGAGACGCGGCCGGCGCGCCAGACGGAGGCATGCCCGTCTTCTTTGTCGTCGGCTTTGCGAAGTCGGGCACGTCCTGGCTCAGGAAGACGCTGGACTTCCACCCCGAGATCCTGTGCAAGGGGGAGGGCATATTCTTCGGGCGCGGCCCGGATCTCGGCGCCCGAAAGGGCCTGATCACGCCGACCTCCCTCTACGGGGCACTCGCCGACTCGGAGAACCTGCGGGGCTGGCTCGAGAGGGCGGCGTGGACGAGGGGCGACGACGTCGAGGAACACGTCACCAACCTGACCCACGGCGCTATCGCGTACGCTCTGCGCCAGAAGCTCGTAAAGACCGGCAAGAGGATCGTCGGGGACAAGACGCCCTTCGTCACCGACCAGTGCATCGAGGAGATCAAGCTGATCTACCCCGAGGCGAAGGTGATCCACATTATCCGCGACGGCAGGGACGTTGCGGTCTCCGCCGTGCACCACATGTGGAACCACGCCGTGGACGCCGGTGGGCACCTCACGGTGAGACCCGAGGAGGTGGCGACGCGCGACGACTACCGGGCCGACCCCGAGGCCTTCCTGGCGGCCGGCAGAAGCATCTTCGACGAAGATCGCCTCAGAAACGGCTTCGCAAAATCCTGGCGGAGGATGACCGCGCGGGCCGTCGAGGACGGGCCGGCGCTGCTGGGGGAGAACTACGCCGAGGTGCGATACGAAGACCTCCTGGAGCGACCCGAGGAGGAGGTCAGCCGACTCGTGCGCTTCCTGGGCGCGGACGACACGGGCGAGGCCGTGCGCCGGTGCGTCGAAGGGGCAAGCTTCGAGCAGACGGCCAAGCGGAGCAGAGGGGAGGAGGACTCGACCTCTTTTTTGAGGAAGGGCGTCGCCGGTGACTGGAAGACCGTCTTCACCGAGCGCGACAACGAGATCTTCAAGGAGGAGGCGGGCGACCTCCTGGTGAAGCTCGGCTACGAGAAGGACGTGGGCTGGTAGCAGCCACGCCCCAGAGGGTCTGACACGGGCCGCGATTCCACGTAGAATCAAGAACAGGTAGAAGGTAGGCAAGTCCAACCGGGTCCGATCAGAGGCATGTCTTTGCGCCAGGATGACACCGATCGAGAGCAAGTAGCGGGTCGCGGGCTTACGCGACGAGATTTCCTGCTTGCTAGCATGGGACTCGGCGCCGGTTTGTTGGTCCTTGGGCCGGCCGGCTGTGCCTCGGCCTCGCCGCTCGATCCTGGTGGCCCCGGCGGCTACCCGAAGGCCCTCTCCTTCCGTCAGCCGGAGTGGGATTTCCGCACCGGCGACGTCTCCTACGAGGACTGGGAGAGCAGGTACCTGCCGCTCGAGGGCATCGTGGGCAAGGTGCTCAACGACGCGCACTACTACGCCGACAGGCCCAACCTCGAGTACTTCCTGCGCTACAAGAACCAGAACCCCTCGAAGATGGTCCTGCTGCACTACAACGGCACGGGCCGTCGCGCCACGGACGGGGCCACCGATTTCTTCCCGGGACACTGGCTCTACTACGAGGGGACCACGTTGCTCGGGCCCATCGGCCCGAGAGCCACGGTGCTGAGCGTGGCCGACACCTCCGTGTTCAACGCGAGGAGATCCATGGGCATCCCGGACGACATCGCGATCACGCGCGTCGACGCGCGCGGGAGGCCGATGTGGGGGACCGCCGAGCACGTGAGGCTCGAGAGGATCAACAGGCGCGACAACACCATAACCGTCAGGCGAGGCCTCTACGGCTCGCGCAAGGGGAACTTCGCCCGCGGCTCCTACCTCGCCGCCCACGTGACCACGGGTCCCTACCGGTTCAACGACGCGCCCCAGAACAACATACCCCTCTGGAGCTACAACTTCTCCTCCGAGTGCCCGCTCGACCCCCGCGGACGCAACTGCGGGGACGCCCTGGCGGAGTACCTGAAAGGAAAGCTCGGGCCAGGGGGAGAGCTCGAGCCCTTCGACGGCATAATCTTCGACGTTCTCAGCTTTATCGTCAGGTTCGGGCGGCCGGTGCAGAACGTCGACGCGAACGCGGACGGCAGGGCGGACAGGGGCGTGATCGGCGGCGTCAACACGGTCGGGGTCGGGGTCAACCGCTTCCTCAAGACCCTGCGCGAACGGCTGCCAGACAAGGTGCTCCTGGCGGACGGGCACGTGCCGAACGAGTCGCAGCGTGGCTTCGGGCACCTGAACGGCATGGAGAGCGAGGGCTACCCGGACAAGTACGACATCGGCTTGGATCACCTTTCCAGGGGCGAGAACATGTTCGACTACTGGAGGCAAAACGGCGCCTCCCCGACTTTCAACTTCGCGAACTTCAGGTACAAGCAGAAGGATCCCGCGAGGTGGAGGAACACCTTCCAGGAGCCGAACCTGAGCGAGGACAAGAGCTACGAGAAGATGCGCCTCGCCCTCGCCTCTTCCCTCTTCACCGACACCGCCTTTGCCTACGGCGGGGTAGAAGCGGTTCCGCCCGAGGTAACCTGGAGGGATGCCCCCGGAGGCGAGACCCGGGTGAGGGTCTTCGACGAGCTGTGGAAGGGCACGGAGCAGGTGCCCCGCTGGCTCGGCCAACCCGCGGGGGAAGCCGTCCACCTGGCCGCGGATGCCCCCGACCTCTTCGAAGGCGGGGGGAAGTCTTGGTCCGAGGCGTTCGTCCGGCGATTCGAGGGAGAGCAGCTCGACTTCTCGCGCACCGACGCAGGCCCGTACATGGTCATAAGGTCCACGGGACCCACCAAGCCTCAGTGGATGGAGTTCGCCCTACCGGGCATCGAAGTACCGAACGATGACCTCTTCGTCACCCTGCGCCTGAGGGCGGAGCCCCTGGAGGACTTCCCCGCCTCCGTCCCCCGACGCGTGGACGTCTACGCCGTGCTTGCCGGGGACGCCCCGGTGCGGCAGAACCAGGAGTTCACCTGGGTCGGTCCCGACCCCTTCGAGGCCTCGTTCTACTTCCAGGACGTCGGACCGGGGAGGGTGAGCATCCGCTTCGAGGTCGAAGGCCGGGGGCGCGTGTACTTCGAGAGGATGACGGCCCACTCGGCGGCGGACGGGCGCTACAGGGAGTACGAGGGCGGCATCGTCTTCGCCAACCCCTCGACGCGCCCCTACACCTTCGAGTTGGCCACGCTGTTCCCCGAAGCGGATCTGCAACGCATCCAGGGCTCGCCCAACCAGGACCCCGACTTCAACAACGGTGATGCGCTGGGGAACCAGGTGACCCTCTCGCCCAGGAACGGCCTGTTCGTGGCGAGGACCGGAGGCGGGTAGGCGGCTGTCCCGGAGATGACACAGGTGAGCCAGAAAAGCGCTGAAGGAAAACGCAACCTGCGTGGACATGATCCGGCGCGGTCGCTCAGCAGGCGCGATTTCTTGCTCGCCGGAGCCGGAGCGGGGCTCTTCGTCCTCGGGTTGGGGACCGTAGCCGCTCATGACGTTCTACTCTAGTTCCGGTTCTTCGCGGCAGGCCCAGGTACTGGGCGAGAATAGAGACATGCCAATAAACCGTTGGAGAAAACGACCCTTGCTAGCGAGCTAGCGACTCGTCCCCGCCCCCAGTCAAGGAAAAACTCAGAGTCTGGCAACACATAGCAGGGTAAGCAGCGCGGGCTACGCGAAAGCCCCGAAGGCCTGTCCGATTGCGGGCATGAGCAATACGCTAGACATCGCCAAGATGCGTCTGCTGTGGCGAAAGAGTACACTGGGCATGTTACACAAAGTGGGAAATGGAGATACCTCGTCTCGTGTGGCGTACGATGAAGGGGCTAGAAGATGCCTAGGCAAGGCAGCAGAGGTTTCAGCGCAAAAGCCATGTTTCTTGCCTTTGGCATCATCACGCTAGGCCTGCTGTCGCCAGCTGCCTCAGCGCCTCCGGACGCTGAGGCAGCTGAGGCCAGACCCAATATCCTCTTCATACTCACCGACGACCTGGACGCAAGATCCGACACGCGCATGGACAACTTGCGCGCACTGGTGAAGCTGCGAGGCATCACCTTCAGGAACGCCTTCGTTACCACCTCCCAGTGCTGTCCCTCCAGGGCCTCGATACTGACCGGAAAGTACGCACACAACCACGGAGTCCTCTTTAACCGGAACGCTGACAGTAGGCTTCGCTCCAGCGGCCAGGACGGGGCCACGGTGGCGACCTGGCTAAATAGACAGGGCTACAAGACCATCTTCATTGGCAAGTACATGAACAGCTACAACAGCACCTACGTACCCCCGGGATGGGACACGTGGGAGGCTCAGGCAGGATCCAATTACAGACTGAACGTGAACGGGACCATCCGAACCTTCGACTCGAGGCAACATGTGACCGATTTGCTCAGTGATCGGGCGGTAAGGTACATACGCAACGCCGACAAGGGAGGACCATTCTTCATGCACCTGTCGGTGAACGCCCCTCATGCCCCGGATGACGGCGCACCTCGCCACGAGACCAGGTACACAGGCGTCAAGTTGCCTCGGCCCCCCAACTTCAACGAGAAGGACGTTTCGGACAAGCCGTCTTACATACGCAACCTGGGACGCCTGGGCCCCTCAGAGATCGTTAGTGCGACCCGGCAGCACCGCGATCGCTTGCGCTCGATGCTATCCGTGGACGACATGGTAGGGCGCTTGATCAGTGAGTTGCACCAGAACGGTGAGCTGGCGAACACTTTCATCGTGTTTAGCTCCGACAACGGATACCACCTGGGTCATCATCGCCTGAAGAACGGCAAGGGCAGGGCCTACGAGGAGGACGTAAGAATTCCCCTGTACGTCCGCGGACCCCGTGTGCCTACTGGCCGCACGCTCAATCACACGGTGCTCAACCTGGACTTTGGCCCTACCTTCGCGGAGATGGGCGGAGCGGAGGCACCGCCTGTGGTAGACGGACGCTCCTTCGTTCCCCTTCTACGCGGTTCAAACATTCCGGACTCACTCTCCTGGCGCGAGTCTTTTCTGGTTGAGTACTTTCACAGCCGCACCTACAAAGCGCTGCGCACATCACGATACAGTTACGTGGAGTACGACAACGGACAAAGGGAACTGTACGATCTGCAGAACGACCCGTACCAGCTAAGGAGCCTGCACGCCTCGCAGGTGCACCAGGCGCTCATGGACAGCTTCCATTCGCGCCTGATGGCCCTCAAGGAGTGCTCGGGTCACCGGTCATGCCAGGTGGCAGAAAGCGCGCCCACCTCGTGAGCGCTGGGCTTGCTGCGTGAGGGCTGCGCGTCGCCGACCACGGATCAGCGGCGCGTGAGGCGGCCTCAGAACGGCAACGGGGAGAACGGCGTGCGTTGCTAATTGGACTCCTCCTACGAGCGTCGCGCGCCTTCGCCGCAAGATGAGATCGCGTACGCGCACGCTGTTCTGCCCAGGTCCCAGCTTTCCGCGGCGATCCCAGGCGCTAGGAGAGGATTGAGATGAGCCAGGGAGTAGTCGGATGGAACGGTAACCCATGCGAGCAAGCCGGCGCCCGCGCGCCAAGTAGACGCGAATTCTTGCTGGCCGGCGCAGGGGCAGGGCTCTTCGTCTTCGGACTTGGGGGACGCCCGCCCTCCGTTCTTGCCCAGCCGGCCCCGGGCGACCTGGATATATTCGCCGAGGGTTCCCCGCACGCCTTGTTCTTCCGCAGGCCCGAGTCCGACGCCGCCTCCGGTCAATCTCACCTACGAGGAGTGGGAGAAGCGGTACCTGCCGCTGGACGGCATCGTCGGAAAGGTCCTGAACGAGGAACACGACTACTCGGAGAAGGACAACCTGCGCTGGTTCCTGGACTTCAAGGTGGACCACCCCGAGAAGATGGTGCTGCTGCACTACAACGGAACCGGCAGGCGAGCCACAGACGAAGCCACGACGAGGTTCTTCGCCGGCCACTTCCTCTACTACAGAGGCACCAGGCTGACCCGTCCCCTCGAGGCGAGCGCCTCGCAGACCGTGTTGCAGGTCGATGACACCTCCGTCTTCAGCACCGAGAGGTACGTCAAAGAAAACGTGGCTATCAAGGACGACCTGGTGGTGACCAGGGTCCGCGACAACGGCAAGCCGAAGTGGGGGGAGGCCGAGCACCTGAGGCTGCGGTCCATAGACGCCGATAACGGCACGATCACGGTCGAAAGGGGGGCATACGGCACCCAGCCGCTCTCCTTCGACGCCGGCTCCTACGTGGCGGCCCACGTCATGACCGGCCCGTTTACCTCTATCGCCGGGCTGCCGGCGGACGGCCTCCCGCTGTGGAGCTACAACCTCTCCACGGCGTGTCCGTGGGATACGCTGGGGCGCAACTGCGGAGACGCGCTGGCAGAGTACCTGGCGGGGAGGCTCGGCCCTGGCGGAGACCTGGCTGCGTTCGATGGCATCACCATGGACGTCTTCCGATTTACTCTGGTGGGTTTCCCTATTAGCAAGGTAGACGTAAACGCGGACGGGACGGTCGACGGCGGCGTGGTCGGCAGCGCGGACGTCTTCAGCTTCGGCTCGGTCGAGTTTATCCGGAAGTTGCGGGAGCGGCTGCCGGACAAGATCATCCTCTCCGACGGGAACGGCCCGAAGTCGCAGCGGGGTTTCGGCCAGCTCAACGGCATCGAGGCCGAAGGATACTTCGACCTGTACGACGTCGAGCTCGACCACCTCTCGGCGGCTGAGAACCTCTTCGACTACTGGAAAGAGAGCGCCCAATCCCCTTCCCTGAACTACGCGAACTTCAAGTACAAGGAGCGGGGATCGCTGCGAGACAGGAACACGTTCATAGAGCCGAACCTGAGCGAGGACGGGAGCTACGGAAAGCTACGCCTCGCCCTCGCCTCGTCCCTCTTCACCGACTCGGACTTCGCCTACGGGTTGCAAGAGGAATGGATGCCGCCTGAGGTGACCTGGAGGGCGACGGGGGCGAACGTCCGGATATTCGACGAGCTGTGCAAGGGCACCGAGCAAGAGACGCACTGGCTCGGCCAGCCCCTGGGGCCGCCGGTGCACCTGGCCACCAGGAGGGCCAGCGATCCCACGCGGGTGGCCCCGGAGCTCTTCGGCGGACAGGGGGAAACCTGGCCAAGGACGTTCATCGAGCGTTTCCGGGGCGAGGGGGTCGACTTCTACCGGGTAGGCGCGGAGACGACGCGGAGGATGGTGGCGAAGTACACCGGTCCCTACGACAGCCAGGAGGCCCTGAAGAGGACCTGGTCTTTCGCGTTGCCCGGCATCGAGCTGTCGCGCGAGAACCTCTTCGTCTCGCTGCGGCTCAGGGCCGAGCGGCTGGGCGACTACCCGGCCTCGGTCCCGCGCCGCGTCGACGTCAGCGCCGCACCCTCCGGGGGAGCTGCGGCATCCCACAACCGTAGCTTCACCTGGGCCGGGGCCGAGTCGTTCGTTGCCTCGTTCTCGTTCAGGGGGATAGGACCGGGGAGCGTCGACCTCTCCTTCGGCGTGGAGGGTGGGAGGCAGATCTACCTCGAGAGGATGGTCGCTTACGCGGGGGGAGACGGGCGCTACAGGGAGTACGAGAGGGGCGTGATCTTTGCCAACCCGACCTCACGCCCCTACACCTTCGACGTGAGACGGCTCTTGCCGGGGGCGTCGTTGCGGCGGCTCGTGGGGAGCACGGGGCAGGACCCCGTCACCAACGACGGTAGCGCGGTGGGGGAGCGTCTGACGCTGCCGGCGAAGGACGCCCTGTTCACCGTAAAGAACACCGGCTAGGCGCTACTCGCGCGGCTCAGTCTTCGGCGGCAGCGCAGGAATCCTGGCCGGCGCAGCTCCTGAGAGCCCGCATGCGGCCGCTCAGGTCTTCCATGAGTTCTTCGTAGCCCCTCGCGCGGTGCCGGCTGCTCAGTTGGTAGGGGTCGTTCTGCAGGTTGTACAGTTCCCGGTTGCCGTTCGTGTACTCGAAGTAGGCTTTGGCGCCCGAGGTGCGTACGCCGCTAAACGGGTGCGACTTGTACATCTCTATCAGCAAGAGGTCGCGCCATTGCTCGGGTGGATTGGTCGAGAGCAGCGGATCGAACGAGCGCCCATCCACGAACTCCGG
This sequence comes from uncultured Rubrobacteraceae bacterium, assembly GCA_963800975.1. GTDB lineage: Bacteria > Actinomycetota > Rubrobacteria > Rubrobacterales > Rubrobacteraceae > JALYGY01. Next base: position 106,727 of record CAWDDB010000021.1, read on the forward strand.
CGGCCGGATCCCCGCCCAGTCGGCGACCGTCGGCGCGAAGTCGATGTTGCCGACCAGCTGTCCCCGCGTCTCCCCGTGCGGCACCCCCGGTCCCCGCACCACGAACGGGATGCCGATAGACTCCTCGTAGGGGGCGCCCTTGGCCTTTACCCGGTGCCGGTAGAGCAGGTGGCCGTTGTCGCTCGCGTAGACGACGTAGGTGTCGTCGCTCTGCCCCGTCTCCTGCAGCGTCGCCACGACGTTGCCCACGAGATCGTCCACGGACTGCAGCGAGCGCTGGCGCTGGCGCCAGGTCTCCTGCAGGTTGCTCACCTGGTGGCGGTTGAGCCGCTTGTGGAGCCGGATCCAGTTGGGCTTGTCCGAGACGTCCTGCTCGTTGAAGGATGGCGGCTTCGGCATGGCCGCCTTTCGGAACATGTCCGAGTGGCGTTCCGCGGCGAACGCCGGGCTGTGCGGCGAGTTGGGCGCCACCACCAGGAACCACGGACGCCTGACCCCGTTGTTGTCCCTTATGAACGACTCGGCCGTTTGCGAGAAGTAGTCGGTGTCGTGCAACTTGCGGCGGTCGTAGGTCTGCCTCTGGCCGTTCGAGTTTATCTTGTAGTAGTTGCCGAACTCGTGGTAACCGCCCTGCCAGCCCCACCACCTGTCCCAACCGGGCGGGATGTAGGCCGTGGTGCGCTTCCCGCCGTAGCCGTTCATGTACTTGCCTACGTAGCCGGTGGTGTAGCCGGCCTGGTTGAGCCAGGTTGCGAGGGTGGATCTCTCGGCCCCGCTGGACCGGAACTTCTTCCAACCCCCCTCGGGGGGCAGGTTGCCGAGTATCCTGTGGTTGTGCGCGTACTGGCCGCGCAGGAACGAGGCCCTCGACGGGCAGCACCGCGGCGTCGTGGCGTAGGCGTGGGAGAAGACCGTGCCGCCCTGCACCATTCGGTCCTGCAGCTTGGGCATGTCACGCATGCTCTCGACGTCCTGGTCGTCCGTGAGTATCAGGACGATGTTGGGCTTGACGTCGGCGACGGCTTGCCGCGGGGCCGTGCTCGCCGCGGGCACGACCACCACGGCGAAAACTACGAGTAACAGCGCGAGCTTCTTGAGTGCTGTAGACATCAGCGAGGCGGCCCGACCCTTCTCCTCGATGCGACCTGAAAATACGGAGGGGAGTATAGGCCTTCAAGTAACGATTCGCTACCGCATGGTTATGCCAGTACGCCCGACACCGGGCGCCGGGTTTATCGGGTCACGAGGTCTCGAAGCAGTTGGTTTCGGCCTCCGACCGGATCCCGGTAACCGGAACCCATTAACATCTCAGCCTGACTTCTCTCTTCGGCGTTCGGGGACCTCGCCGGCGAAGACGTTCAACTTGAGCCTGTCTATGACCTCGGCCGAAGTCCTGACGCGATCGCCTGGCTTTATGAAGTGCTTCTCAAGGGCCTTGTCCGTCCGGGAGTCGTACGTCGCTAGGACCACGGCCGCCCTCTTCCTGGATTCCTTCTCCAGGATGCCCAGCCTGTAGCCGGCGGGGTACGAGACGGCAGCGCTCACCAGCACCACCCCCGTCATCAGGACGAACAGGAGCGCGGCTACGCCTGGTCTCCTGATGTTCGGTTGGCTCCCGAGGACCGCGGTCGCCAGCAGCCCGTAGATGGCCACGATCGTGAGGATGGAGAAGGAAGTGTACCTTGGGGACAACGCCATACCGGTCCCCATCGCGAAGCGTCCCGCCACGACGGACGCCAGTATCAGGAAAGACCAGAACAGGAGGGATATCCAGAACGAATAGTCGCTCAAGGCTCTCTCGCCCTTGTAGACAACGAGCAGGCTCACCAGGGCGAGGCACACCAGGAACAGGCCGGCCGCGAAGGCTAGCCTGTTGCCGAAGAGCGGGTCTCCGAGCAGGCGGAAAAAGTACTCAGCCGCCACCAAGGGCTGGCCCAGCGCCGTGAGCATGGACCCGGTGTCCCTGCCCTGGCTCGCGCGCGCGAGAAGGTAGGTGCCCCAGATCCCCACGGTGCCCAGGCCCCAGACTGCGAGGTAGATCCGCTTCGCCGCCCTCTCCATCGGCGTCAGCAACAACTGCAGGATCCCGGCCGGCCATACGGTGAGGCCCGCCGCGGTGGAGAACGAGGCGGCGACGGCGCTCCCCATGGCCCCCGCGAACGCGACCTTCCTGCGGCCCTCGTTCCTCGTCGTGTAGAGCAGGAAGAGCGCGACGACGCCGAACAACTGCGTGAAGGTGAACGTGATCTGGAACCCCTTCAGCATGTTCTCGTGCTGCACCAGGCTGAAAATCATGAGGGAGATCGGGATCATGAGGAGGGGCAGGAACGCGGATCTCGACCTGGAGCTGTCCCTGAAGGCGAGCAGGAGGACGACCAGGGTGCTAAGCAGGCAGACCTGCGAGAGGTACATCTCGGCGACGCTGTTCCACCGCGTCAGCGAGCCCAACGCGAGCATGGCGACCTCGGGGAACAGGATCCAGTGCTGGTTGTGCAGCCTGAAGAGGTCCGCCACGCCTAGCGTGCCCGCGTCGAGCTTGGCGAAAGGGCTCACCATGGAAACCGAATCGCCGTAGATCACGTTGACCCCGAACCAGTGAACAAAGAGAAAACCGAAGGCAGCGGGCAAGAGGACCAGGAGGTAGAGGATACCCCTGATCACTCTTTCCGGCACCAGCGGGCTCCGGGATGTGGGTTTCGTGGTCACCTTTCCTCCAGAAGGGACGCCGGCTTACGCCTCGAGGCGCTCCGTGGTCTTGGCGTGGATCTGCTCGAGCATGTCCCTGACGTCGTACCTGGGCTCCCACCCCGGGTAGTGGTCCCTGAACTTGCCCACGTCGCTGATCCACCAGATGTGGTCGCCGCTGCGGTTGGACTCGGAGTAGCTCCAGTCCAGCTCTTTGCCGGCTATCTCCTCGCACAGCTGCACGGCCTCGACCATCGAGCAGTTGCTGAATCGGCCGCCGCCCATGTTGTAGACCTCGCCGACGCGGGGGTCCTGGTAGAAGTGGTTGAAGGCGTTGACCAGGTCGAAGCTGTGTATGTTGTCCCTGACCTGCTTCCCCTTGTAGCCGAACACGGTGTAGGGCTCGCCCGTGACGGTGCACTTCATGAGGTAGGAGAGGAAGCCGTGCAGCTTCGCGCCGGAGTGGTTCGGCCCGGTGAGGCAGCCTCCCCTGAAGCAGGCCGTCCTCATGTCGAAGTAGCGGCCGTACTCCTGGACCAGGACGTCCGCCGCCACCTTGGACGCCCCGAAGACCGAGTGCTTGGACTGATCTATGGACATCGTCTCGTCGATGCCCTTGTGGTAGGGGTGACTGGGGTCCACCTCCCACCTGGCCTCCTCCTCGATCAGGGGGAGGAAGTTGGGCGTATCCCCGTAGACCTTGTTGGTGGAGAGGAAGATGAAGACCGCCTCGGGGCAGAACCTGCGCGTCTGTTCCAGGAGTACCAGGGTGCCGTTCGCGTTGACGCTGAAGTCGGTGAAGGGCTCCTTGGCTGCCCAGTCGTGCGAGGGCTGGGCCGCGGCGTGGATGATGAGCGAGATCTCCGACCCGTAGCGCCGAAATATCTCGCCGACGGCCGCGTCGTCGCGGATGTCCACGTCGCTGTGGGTGTAGTTGTCGAACCTGTCGAGCAGCTCGTCCCGGTTCCAGAGGGTCGACCCGTCCTCGCCGAAGAAGTACTGGCGCATGTTGTTGTCGATGCCGACCACCTGGTGACCCTCTTCCGCGAAAAACCGCGTCGCCTCGGAGCCGATCAGGCCGGCCGAGCCGGTTATGAGGATCACGCTCATGGCTTCGCCCCCACCATGTAGGTCTGTTTGCCGAAGATCCTCCACGTCAGGGGCAGCCTGAGGTAGAGCCTCAGCAGCTTGCTCGACCTGGACGGGCTCGAGTTGACCGAGAAGGGCAGGAACCGGGGTATGCAACGCTCTATCTCGAAGCCGCTGATCGTCAGGGCCTCGCCCAGGCTGTTCTCGGTCAGGGCGATGTGGTGGTCGATAAAGTCCCAGTACTCGCGGTACGCGTACTTTATGTTCGGCTGGATGATCATGAGCTTCCCGCCGCGCCTGAGGATCCGGTGCATCTCGGCCAGCACCTCGAAGAGGACCTCCTTGGTCGGGAGGTGCTCGAAGAAATTGCTCGCGAAGGCGACGTCCACGCTCCCGTCGGCCAGCCCCCGGATATCGCTCGCGTCGGACATTAGTATCTCCACGTCGGGACCGGCGTACCTCTCGACGTCGGGGTTCAAATCGACGACGAACTTCTGCCGGCAACGCACGGCGTTGATGAACTCGCAGAAGCCTCCGCCGATGTCGGCCACCACGGCGTCGGTAGGCACCTGCTCCTGCAGGAAGTCCTCGACCAGCACCTCCCAGAGCTCCTTCTTGGCCGCCTGCGTTGCGGAGTCGAAGCGGGCCTGGTAGATCTTCTCTAGCATCGGGTCCTCCTCGCCGGGTCTCATCGGACGCGCTCCTCAGGCCACCAGCGTGGCGCGGACCAGGGCTTCGTTGCCGCCGATCCACTCGTAGATGTCGGCCAGGGTCTGTTTTGCCCCGCGCGAGGGGCGCCAGCCACAAAGCTCGGTGATCTTGCCGTGGTCCGAGATGTAAAGCGGGACGTCGGCCACCCTGGTCTCGGGCCGGCCGTGGATCTCGATCCGGCGGCCCGTGATCTGCTCGCACAGGCGCGTGGTCTCGAGCAGGGAGAGGCTCAGCTCCAGGCCGCCGCCCACGTTGAAGGTCTGGCCGTCGAAGCGGTCTAGATCCCCCAGCTGCAGGTCGACCAGCTCGAAGAGGTCGTCGACGTGCAGGAAGTCGCGGACTTGCTTGCCCTCGCCCCCGTAGCCGATGTAGCTCAGCTCGCCCCCGAAGTAGTGGCGGGCCATCCACAGCGCGAAGACGCCCTGGTCCACCTTGCCCATCTGCCAGGGACCTGTGATCACGCCGCACCTGTCGACGACCGTCCGCAGGCCGAAGGCGGCCGCGTACTCCTCGACGAACAGCTCGGAGGCCAGCTTGGTCGCCCCGTACAGCGAGCGGGCCCCCCGCAGCGGAAAGTCCTCCGCTATCCCGAGCGCGGAGGCCCCCTCGTAGGGTTGCTCGTCCTCGAGGACGAAGCGCGTCTCGGCTTCGGAGTAGCGCAGGCTGGCCAGCGCCTCTATCGGGTAGACCCGGCTGGTGGAGAGAAAGACGAAGTCGGCCCCCTGCCTGCGGGCGAGCTCCAGGCAGTTGAGGGTGCCGACCAGGTTGGTGTCGAGCAGGTAGCTCGGAGAGCCGCCGTACCCGGCCATCACGGAAGGCTCCGCGGAGCACTCCAGGATCACGTCCACCTCGAACTCCGGGAAGTCGTCCCGATTGCGGATGTCGCCGTGCAAGAACTCGACCCCAGAGTCCCTGAGGCGGGGGATGTTAAGCTCGGAGCCCCGGCGTTTGAGGTTGTCCAACGCGTGAACCCTGGAGTCGGGGTAGCGCTGCTTGAACCTAACCGCCAGGTTGGAGCCGACGAACCCGGCCCCGCCGGTGATCAGGACCGTCCTATGGTTCACTTCCCGCCTCTGGAGGCGACCACGCGCTCCTCGCCCGCGACGACGACCCGCCTGTAGTCCCCGCGCGAGAGGTGCTTCTCCAGAAACAGGTAGAGGACTATGAACAGGTACCTACTACCCATCTCGCGGATCTTGAGCTTTGAGATCCCGGTCTTGCGGTTGGTCCAGCTGATGGGCACGACCGCGTAACTGTAGCCGCGGATGACCGCCTTGAGCGGCAGCTCGACGGTGAGGTTGAAGTGCTTGGAGATAAGGGGTTGGGCCCCCTCTATCACCTCCCGGCGGTAGCACTTGAACGCGTTGGTCGTGTCGTTGTAGTTGAAGGTGAAGAGTGACTTCACGAACAGGTTGGCCAGCCGGTTCATCAGCAGCTTGTGGGGCGGATAGTCGATCACGCGTCCGCCCTTGATAAAGCGGGAACCGAAGACGCACTCGTAGCCTTCCTCCAGCTTGCGGAAGCACCGCACCACGTCTTGCGGGCTGTCCGAGCCATCGGCCATGACGATCGCGACCGCGTCCCCCGTGAAGTTCTCGAGGCCCTCGCGCACCGCGAGCCCGAAGCCGTTCGGCACCCTGTTGTTGACGTAGCGCAGGGTCGGGTGGAGGTCCTGCAGCTCCCCGAGTATGGCCTCCGTCCGGTCGGTGCTGGCGTCGTTGACGACGAGGACCTCGTGCTCTATCCCCTCGGCGCTGAGCGTCCGGATCAGGGGCTCCACGGTCTCGACTATGGAGCCTTCCTCGTTGTGCGCCGGGATGACCGCCGAAAGCTTCAAGGGTTCTCTTTGATCATGGGGTCCTTGAACACGAAACGGTGGCTCAGGCAGTAGTTCACCGCCGCCCCCGTAAGGATCCCGATCAGGATGTTGGCCAGGTAGTGCACCCCGAGCCCTTGCAGCACGGGGAAGAGGACGACGCGGCTCACCAGGCCGGCCCCGGCCGACAGGTGGTAGAGGGGCAGCTGGCGCAGCAGGATCCTGCGCGCGGAGGACGTCCTGTCCTTCCAGACGAACGCCCGGTACACGAAGAAGCTGTAGACGAGCGAGATCTCCATCGCGACGATGTTGACGTAGTTCTGCTGCAGCTCCGAGCTAAAGCCGAGGACCTCGACACCCAGGTAGGCAAGGGCGAGGTTGAGCACGGCGGCGGAGCCTCCACCAATCAAGAACCGCACTATTCGCTCGAAGTGGGCGGTTCGGTGATGCAGCTTCAGGATAGATCGCTTGATCACTTTGATGACGATCACGATGTAACAAGCTAATGTAAGTACCGCCCGCTGTCAACCAACTCGGGGTGCCCCACGCGCACCCCATCCGGCGCGTAATTGCGCCCGGGATGCCGTCCCCGGCGACGGTGCCGGAGCCCCGTTCGATGGCGCCCCGGCGCCCTTGACGGCGCGAACCCAGACTACTAGAGTGCCTGACCGTATCGAACGCTCTTTACCAGCGGAGGTGTGGACGGTTGTTCGGCGGTAGAACGCGGTCGCCCGCGGGGTGACGCTTTGAGCAAGGATCTCACGCGCCGCGGGTTCCTCAAGGCCGTGGGCGCGGGCGCGGCCTTGGTGGCCCTGACGACCACGCCTGGCTGCGAGTCGCTCGGTCAGAGGAGCCAGAAGGACGCGGGCGCGCGGACCGGCCAGCCCGCGGGGGGCGTCATGTCGCTCCGTTCGCGTCCCGATCTCAAGCCGCCGGTTATCGAGGTGAGAACCCCGGCGCGCGACACGGCGCCAGGCTACGTCTTCGCCGCCCCCAAGAAGTCCGAGGTGCAGGAGGGGGTGATGATCCTCGACAACACCGGGCAGCCGGTGTGGTTCCGGCCCCAGAGCGAGACCGCGCTGGACTTCAAGGCGCAGCAATACAGGGGCGAGCCGGTGCTCACCTGGTGGACGGGCGTGGTGCACCACGGCGCCAAGAGGAGGCGAACCGAGGACGGTCTTCCCTCGCCCGTGCTTGGCGAGTACGTGATCCTGGACGCCAACTACCGCGAGGTCACCCGCGTCCGCGCTGGCAACCGCTACCAGGGCGACCACCACGAGTTCCTCATCTCCCCCGATGACACCGCGCTCCTGATCGTCTACCACCCCGTGCGCCGCGACCTCTCTTCCGTCGGCGGCGCGGAGGACGGCATAGCGGTGGACGGGATCATCCAGGAGGTCGACATCGAGACCGGCGACGTGCTCTTCGAGTGGCACAGCCTCGACCACATCGCCCTCGACGAGTCCGACTTCAAGGTGCCGGAGAACGCGAGGCAGGCCTACGACTACTTCCACCTCAACTCCATCGACGTCGACGCGGACGGGAACCTGCTCATCTCCGCCCGCGTTACCAACGCCGCCTACAAGATAGACCGCCAGACCGGCGAGGTGATGTGGCGGCTGGGCGGCAACAGGAGCGACTTCGAGATGGGCCCAGGCACCGAGACCCGCTACCAGCACGACGCCAGGCGCCAGCCCGACGGCACCATCACCATCTTCGACAACGCCGTACCGGGGGAGTCGCGCGGCATCGTGCTCGAGGTCGACGAGGAAGCCATGACCGCCGAGCTGGCGCGCGAGTACTACCACCCGGACGAGATGGTCGCCCGCGCCCTCGGCAACATGCAGGCGCTGCCAAACGGCAACGTGTTTATCGGGTGGGGCAGCGAACCCAACTTCTCCGAGTACGGCCGCGACGGCGAGATGCTATTCGACGCGGTCTTCCCAGGCGAGGTCGAGTCCTACCGGTCGTTCCGCTTCCCGTGGAGCGGGCAGCCGGACGAGGACCCCGCCGTGGCCGCCGAGCGCGGCTCCGACGACGAGGTGACGCTCTACGCCAGCTGGAACGGCGCGACGGAGGTTGCCGAATGGCGGGCGCTCGCAGGCCCCAGCCCGGAAGACCTGAAACCCGTGGGATCCGCGCCCAGGGACGGCTTCGAGACCGCCGTCACGGCGAGCACCGCGGAGCCATACGTCGCCGTCCAGGCCAGGGACGGCTCGGGCATGGTGCTCGGCGCCTCGGAGGCCGTCAAGCCTGGCACCTGAACGCCGCTCTCTCTAGAGAGAAAACCGATTGACAGACTGGAGAAATGCCTCCATACTTTACCTGGCCAACGAGGCGCGGGCCTTCTGCTTTCGCTTCGCCGAGAAGAGGTGCTGGGGGGACCGAACAGCTAACATGGTGACGAGGGAGACCTTCCTGATGCCCGCCTCGGCGTCCTCGCGAACCTCGAAGCCAGGTCCTCGAGTGATAAAGCAACGGCCGGTTCGGTCGTGAAGGCGTCGCTCTTATGCCTGGTCGGCGCGCTGCTCGCGCTGGGGGCGGTGCTCGCCGCGTTGCCCGCGTCGGTCGAGGCCCAGCCGGCCGATGACCCCAACTTCGTGTTCATACTCGCGGACGACATGCGCGCCGATGACCTGGATTACATGCCCGCGACGCGCACCCTGTTGAGAAGGGAGGGCATGCTGTTCTCGCAGGCCTTCGTTTCCTACGGGACCTGCTGCCCGAGCCGGGCCACGATCATGCGCGGCCAGTACGCCCACAACCACGGGGTCTGGTACAACGAGAACGGCCCGGACGGGGGCTGGGAGGGTTACAAGGCCCACGGAAACGAGCAGGACAACGTCGCCACGCGCCTGAACGACGCGGGCTACAGGACCGGGCTCTTCGGCAAGTACGTCAACGAGTACAACGACGCGACCAGCGTGCCCCCGGGGTGGGACAGCTGGTTCGCCGCGTTCGACTACAGGTACTTCGACTACCACGTAAACGTGAACGGCACGGACGAGTACTTCGGCACGACGGAAGGCGACTACATAACCGACGTGCTCGCCAGGCGGACCAACCAGTTTATCGGCAACAGCGTCGAGGACGGTGAGCCGTTCTTCGCCTACGTCGCGCCCATAGCCCCGCACGGCCCGTCCGTCCCGGCCCCGCGCGACGCGCACGCCTTCGACCGCGAGACGGCCCCGCGGCTGCCCTCCTTCAACGAGGCCAACGTGAGCGACAAACCGCTCGGGGTCCGGTCGCGGCCGAGCATCAGCGCCGCCGAACGGGCCGAGATAGACGACCGGCACGAAGGCAGGGTCGAGTCCCTGCAGGCGCTCGACGACCTGGTGGAGGACGTGGTGGAGAGGCTCCAGACCGAAAGGGTGCTGAGCAACACCTACATCATCTTCACCTCGGACAACGGCTGGCATCACGGCGAGCATCGACTGACCCTGGGGAAGAACTACCCCTACGAGGAGAGCATCCGGGTGCCGCTCGTGGTCCGCGGCCCCGGCGTACAGGCGGGGTCGACCCAGTCGAAGCTCGCCCTCAACACCGACTACCTCCCGACGTTTACCGACCTCGCGGGCGCTCCCACCCCCGAGTACGTCGACGGCCGCTCCCTGCGGCCGCTTCTCCTGGGGGACGGCGGACCGTGGCGCACCGCCTTCCTGCAGGAACGCCGCCTGAACGACGGAGGGACGGGCGACCGGTCGTTCTACGGCGTCCGCGTGGAGGACAGGTGGAAGTACGTCGAGTACGCCTACGGCGGCCGGGAGCTGTACGACCTCAAGGACGACCCCTACGAGATGGAGAACCTGGACGGCACGACCCAGCCGGTACAACCCTACCTGGCGGGCCTCGTGGACGCCCTCAAGAGCTGCGCCGGCGCGACGTGCCGCGCCGCGGAGAGCCCGCCGCAGACGAGCATACAGAGCACGGGCACGGGGGCGGTGTCCGTGTCGAACAGCACCGACGCCACGTTCTTCTTCGGTTCGAGCGAGTCGGGTTCCACGTTCGAGTGCAGCATGGACTCGGGCACCGCGTTCAACCAGTGCTCCTCGCCAAAGACCTACTCCGGCCTGGCGAGCAACAGGCGTCACGCCTTCAGGGTGAGGGCGGTAGACCCGACCGGAACCGTGGATCCCACGCCGGCGGTCCACACCTGGACGATCGACACCTCAGACCCCGAGACGACCCTGAACGAGAAGCCGCCCAGGTCGAGCACGAACACCTCGGCCACGTTCCGCTTCACCGGCACGGACAACCTGACCGCTGGAACGGATCTGCGGTTCCAGTGCCGGCGCGAGGGCGGCAGCTTCGTCTCCTGCTCCAGCCCGCAGACCTACACCGGCCTCGGGGAGGGCTCGCACACCTTCGAGGTGCGCGCGGTCGACGACGCGGGCAACATCGACCCGTCGCCCGAGAACTACACCTGGTCCGTAGACACCACCGTCCCCGAGACGACCATCACGGACCAGCCGGCGGCCATCAGCTCCTCGGTCAACGCCACGTTCGAGTTCTCGAGCGAGCCGGGCGCCGACTTCGAGTGCGCGCTCAACAGCGGGGCCCTCGCCCCTTGCACGTCGCCCAAGACCTTCAGTGACCTGAGCCCCAACAGGGAGCACACCTTCAGGGTGGTGGCCACGGACGAGGCGGGGAACGTGGATCCCACGCCGGCCAGGTACACCTGGACGATCGACAACGTTGAGCCCAATACCGTTATCAGCGGCGGTCCCGGCGGCGGCACGAACGACGACACCCCGACCTTCACCTTCGGCGGATCGGACAACCTGACCGCCGCCGCCGACCTGCGCTTCGCCACCAGGCTGGACGGCGGGGCGTGGTCGGCGTTCTCCGAGAGCACGAGCGTGACGCTCGGCGGAACGGGCGGCCTCTCGCAAGGTCCCCACACCTTCTACGTGAAGGCCAAAGATCAGGCGGGCAACGAGGACGGCACCCCCGCCGAACGATCCTTCACGGTGGACAGCGATGCCCCCGCGGCCCCGACCATCGTGGATCCCAGGGAGGGCCGCCTCGTGTCGGCCAACTTCAACGTGGTCGGCACCGCCGAAGCGGGCAGCACCGTCCAGCTCCTGGAGGGGTCAGACGTCAAGGGCACCGACACGGCCAACTCCTCCGGGGACTGGTCCATCTCGCTCCTCAGGGTCGGAGATGGGAGCCACACCTACACCGCGAGGGCGACAGACGAGGCGGGCAACCCCTCAGGGGATTCCAACGCGCGCACCGTGACAGTCGACGCCGTCGCCCCCAGGGTCGAAAGCACGGTGCCAGGCACGAACGCGAAGGGCGTCGCCAGGGGCGTGACGATAGAGATCCTCTTCTCGGAGGCGTTGAGGGGGTCGACCGTCGACTCAAGCACCATCAGGCTCTTCCGGACGAGGTCTTCGAACCCCATCGTCTCCGTGGTACAGTACGACCCGTCTACCCTCAGGGCGACCCTGGATCCCGACGCCGCGCTGGTCAAGGGCAGGCGCTACAAGGTGGTGGTTTCCACCGAGATCCAGGACGAGCCCGGCAACAAGCTGGATCAGGACCAGACGACCGCCGGCTTGCAGCCGAAGACATGGGTGTTCACGGTCAGGGCGAGGTGAGAGCGATTAATCGGGGAGGGAACAGATGAGCCGAAGGATGGTTGGAAGAGGTGGCAAAAGTGTCGGACGTGCCAGGGCTGGATCGCTCTCGCGGCGCGACTTCCTGCTCGCGAGCGCGGGCGCCGGCGCAGGCCTCGCCCTCCTCGGTTCCGGGGGGAGACCCACCCCGGCCCACGCCCAGGGCTCCCTCGGCGGCCTGGACGTCTTCTCTCGGGGCTACCCACGCGCCTTCTACGGCCGCCACGTGGAGGGGGCGGTAAGGTCCGGGGACCTCACCTACCCGGAGTTCGAGGGGAAGTATTTGCCGCTCGACGGCGTATTGGGCAAGGTACTTAACGAGGCCCACTACTACACGGGCAGGCCCAACCTCGAGTACTTCCTGCGCTTCAAAGAAGAGAACCCCGAGAAGATGGTGCTGCTGCACTACAACGGGACGGGCCGCCGGGCCACCGACGAGGCCCTGACCAAGTTCTTTCACGGTCACTTCCTCTACTACGCGGGCGCCCACGTAGACAGGCCGATAACCAACCGGACCCAGAAGGAGATCGTAGTAACCGACACCTCCGTCTTCGACACGAAGAGGTACCGTACGGCCGTCCCAGACGACATCGCGATCACCCGGGTCGGCGCCGGCCGAAAGCCGGACTGGAGCACCGCCGAGCACGTGAGGCTCGAGCGGATAAACAGGCGCGACAACACCATAACCGTCAGGCGCGGCATGTACGGCTCGCGCAAGAACACCTACCCCCGCGGCGCCTACATAGCGGCCCACGGGACGACCGGGCCGTACCGGTACAACGGCGCGCCCCAGAACGCCATACCCCTCTGGATGTACAACTTCTCCTCGACCTGCCCGAAGGACTCGCGGGGACGCACCTGCGGGGACGCCCTGGCCGAGTACCTGGCGGGGAAGCTGGGACCCGGCGGCGACCTCGAGACCTTCGACGGCATAGTCTTCGACGTCTTCAGCTGGGTCATCAGGTTCGGCAACCCCAAAGACAAGCTCGACGTGAATTCGGACGGCAGGGGAGACGGGGGCAACATCGCCGGCGAGAACGTGGTCAGCAAGGGCGCGCTGGCCTTCTTGCAGAAGCTGCGCGAGGAGCTCGGACCGAACAAGCTCATCATCTCCGATGGCCACATACCGAGGGAGTCCCAGCGCGGCTTCCAGGTCTTGAACGGCATCGAGAGCGAGGGCTACCCGGACAAGTACGACTTCACGCTCGACCACATGTCGAGGGGAGAGAACATCTTCAACTACTGGAGGCAGAACAGCTCTCCCCCTCGTTCCACTACGCCAACTTCAGGTACAAGCAGAGGAAGCCGACCAGGCTCAGGAACACGTTCAAGGAGCCGATCCTGACGCAGGACAAGAGCTACCGCAAGCTGCGCCTCGCCCTCGCCTCCACCCTCTTCACCGACGGCGGGTTCACCGCCTCGGGCGGGGACCTGGAGGGCGGCGGGGACGGCGACGGCTGGCTGCCGCCCGAGGTTACCTGGGGACGCGACAGGGGCGAAGGTCAGGATCTTCGACGAGCTGTGCAAGGGCACCGAGCAGGAGACGCACTGGCTCGGCCAGCCCATGGCGGGGGAGCGGGGCCAGGTCAAGTACCTGGCCGCCGCCGACCCTGACACTGACATATTCAACGGCGACGGGGTGGAGTGGCCTGACGCGTTCGTCAACCGCTTCAACGGAGAGGGCGTCGCCTTCACCAGGGCGGGAACGCCGACGGTGCCCAACCTGGCGATAAGGAACACGCCGCCCGACACGCGGCCGCCCTCGCTCATATTCTCGCTGCCCAACGTAGACGTTGCTGGTGACGAGGACCTCTTCGTTACCCTGCGGCTGGAGGGCGATCCTCTGGAGGACTACCCCACCACGGTGCCACGGCGCGTGGACGTATACGCCACCCCGCAGGGAGAGCCGCTGGACGCCGCCAACAAGGAGTTCACCTGGCTCGGGCCCGACCCCTTCGACGCCACGCTCTACTTCCAGCGCGTAGGACGGGGAGGCGTGAACCTCCGCTTCGAGGTGGAGGGCGAAGGGCGGCTGTACTTCCAGAGGCTCACCGCGCACGCGGCGCAGAACGTTGCCTACAGGGAGTACGAGAACGGGGTGGTCTTCGCCAACGCCTCCGCCCGCCCCTACACCTTCGACGTGGCATCCCTGTTCCCGTCCACCTTGACGCTAAGGCACATCAATGGCTCGGCGAACCAGGACCCCCACGACCAGGTCAACAACGGCCAAGAGATAACAGGCTCGGTGACCTTGCAGGCCAAGGACGGCCTGTTCGTGGAGAAGGTCCCCGCTCCGTAGGGCTTTGGGTCAGGATTCGCCAAGAGAGCGGTTGCGTGGAACGGGGCCGGCGAGATCGGTGGCGGGCAGGGTGCTCGCGCTGGTTGTCTCGTGCGTCGTTGCCCTCTGCCTGATGGTCGGGGAGGGTGAGGAGACCCGGGCTCAGGTCCCCCCGGAGCGCCCGAACATCGTCTTCGTGCTCACCGACGACATGGACGAGGGTCTGCTGAAGCACATGCCGGCCGTCCAGGCGCGGCTGGAGAGGCACGGGGTCAAGTTCACCAACGCCTTCGTCACGTTGCCGCTGTGCTGCCCGAGCCGGGCCACCACCCTGACCGGCCAGTACGCCCACAACCACCAGGTCCTGTCCAACGCCCCGCCCGAGGGAGGGGAGCCCAGGTTCCGGGAGCTCGGGCTCGAACCGACCACCCAGGCTGGAGACGAGTCCACGATAGCGACGTGGCTACAGCAGTCCGGGTACAAGACCGGGCTCGTAGGGAAGTACCTGAACGAGTACAAAGACACTTACGTGCCGCCGGGGTGGACCGAGTGGCACGCCACTGTAGGCAACGGCGGGGGCAGGAACGGCGACACCCTGAACGACAACGGGGTGATAAACAGCTACGACCAGTATCCGACGGACCTCTACCGGAGCAAGGCGGTAAACTTCATCCGCAACACCGAGGAACCGTTCTTTCTGTGGGTTGGCTTCAACGCCCCGCACAGCCCGGCCTACCCCGCGCCGCGCCACGCCCAGCTGTTCGGCGACCTGAAGGTGCCGCGTCCCCCCAGCTTTAATGAGCGGGATGTCAGCGACAAGCCGCTTTGGGTCAGATCCCTCCCCAACCTGGACGCGGACAACGTCCGCAACCTGTCGAAGTTCCAACGCAATCGAGTGCGTAGCCTACTGTCGGTAGACGAGGCGGTCGACGCCATGATGAACTACCCTGCAGGAAGAGGGGGAGCTCAACAACACCTACTTCGTCTTTACCTCGGACAACGGCCTGAACATGGGCGAGCACAGGTGGACGAAGAAGGTCGCCCCCTACGAGGAGTCCATCGGGGTCCCGCTGGTGATCCGGGGCCCGCGCGTAGAGACGGGGCGCGATCAGGGAGCACATAGTCACCAACAACGACCTCGCGCCGACCTTCGCAGCCTGGGGCCAGACGGATGCCGCGGACTTCGTGGACGGCAAGAGCTTCGACGGCTTGCTCGGGACCACGCCGCCCGAGAGCCCCGCCTGGCGCGGGGCCACCCTGATCGAGAGGCTATACCAGCCCGCGTGGACTCCTGGCGGACCGCCGGGCAGACCGGACAAGGACATGCCCCCATACTTCGCCCTGCGCACCCCCACGATGCTGTACGTGAAGTACAGCAACGACGAGAGGGAACTGTACAGCTACCCGGAGGATCTGTACCAGCTCAGGAGCCGGCACACCTCGGCCTCGCCCGAGACCATAGCCAGGTACGACGGCTGGCTCGAAGCCTTGAAGGATTGCACCGGCGATTACTGCCGGGCCGCCGAGAGCGGGCCCGACACCACGGCCCCGGAGACGGAGATCACCAACCGGCCGCCCAACCCGAGCAGCGGCGGCCAGGCGACCTTCGGCTTTACCGGCACGGACCATGGTGACGCCGCCCTCGGATCTCGCGTTCGAGTGTCGGCTCGACAGCCAGGACGAGGCCGCCTTCGCGTCGTGCTCGAGCCCGAAGACCTACTCCGACCTGGGCGACGGCCAGCACACCTTCGACGTGCGGGCGGTGGACGAGACCGGAAACAAGGACCCCACGCCGTCGCGCTACGCCTGGACTGTTCAATAGGCATCGGTCATCAGGAGGGTGCGCTTCGTAGCCCGGTGGGTTGGACGGAGCGGTCGGCACGGGACCGGACGCGTGCACCCCTCCGGTCGAAGATGGTCGAGCAGGAGGGCGTCCCGGGCTGGACGCCCTCGCCATAGGCAGTGGACAACGAGACCTACATAAGCTCCTCGCGCACGACGTTTTCGGCGCTTGGCTTGGCCCTCGCCGTTAGCTTCTCGGTCCTGTTCGCGGCAGCGGAAGGCGCCCACGCCACGTTTCCCGGTGAGAACGGCAGGATCGCCTTCGTCAGCGCGCATCACCCCCGCCAGCCCCGAGGGCGACCTGGAGGTGTACACCATGAAGCCTGACGGCACCGACTTGCGCCAGCTCACCTCGAACGGCGCGGTCGACTACTCTCCGGCCTGGTCACCCGACGGGAGGAGGATCGCGTTCCGCACCGACCGCAACGGCAACGACGAGATATTCGTGATCAGGGCCGATGGCAGCCGGCCTACCAACCTTACGCGGAATCCGGCGACGGATCTGCGTCCCATGTGGTCGCCCGATGGGGACAGGATCATCTTCACGACCGACCGAGCCGGCAACATAGAGGTCTACTCCATGAGGGCCAACGGCGCCAACCAGACCAACCTCACGAACGACCCGGCGCCGGACAAGTTCCCGAGTTGGTCGCCCAGCGGGTCACGTATCGCTTTCGCGAGCGGGAGGGAGGGAGGACTGGCGATCTACTCGATGAGGCCAAATGGCGTGAACCCGACCAAGCTTATCGATTCGGCGGGCGATGACTACGTCCCAGCGTGGTCTCCGGACGGCCAGAAGATCGCCCACACGAGCACCAGGGATGGTAACCCGGAAATCTACGTCACGGACGCCGACGGCTCCGACCCGACGAGACTGACGGAGGACCTGGCCAAGGACTCCGGCTCGGAATGGCAACCGCTCGTCGACTCTCCACCTCCGTAGTGCCGGGAAGGTTGCCCGGCGCCGAATCTACGCTGGCGGGTTCGGGATCTCGCAGTTGATGATGGTGTCGACGCCGGGCGTGTAGTAGACGACGTCCACGCCTTCGCCGCAGTCGAGGGTGTCGTGTGCCGCGTCGTTCGGCTGACTGTGGCTACCCCCGCGCACGACGTCGTCGCCGGGTCCTCCGAGAACGGTGTCCTCGCCGGGTCCTCCTTTTACCCTGTCGTTGCCCGAATGCCCGTTGACCGCGTCGATGCCAAGGTCACCCTTTAGAACGTCGTCGCCTCCGCGGCCGAAGACCTCGTCGTTCCCGCCTCTGGCGTAGACCACGTCTCTGACCGCGCTGCCGAAGATCCTCTCCGCCGTCTCGGTTCCCCTGCACTCTCCGCCATGGCATCTGACCGTCTGCGCGAGCGCCGTGCCCGCAGCCAGGAACGTCGCCGCCACCATCACCACGAGCAGATAGGTCGTCCGTTTCATTCAGCCCCGATCTCTTCCCTCAGGGGGCACGTGTAAGCGCGGTTCGCGAACCGCCCCTTGATGCTCGTAGCCCGAAACCTGCCTTCAACCTTCGTGGGCGATGCGCCTGACCTCGCCCCCGTTCGCGAAGGTGGTGTAGAAGAGCGCCGTCTCTGACCCGTCCGGCCCGAACGCCAGGGCGACGACGCCGCCCAGGTCGGTGCCGAACTCGGTCCTCCTGAACCCGCCGCCGCTCTTCGGCGTGAGCCTGAAGATCTTGTCGCACACGAAATCGCCGAAGAGGTAGGAGCTGTCGTAGGGGTCAGGCCAGACGCCGTTCGGCACGAAGGCGCCGCCGGTGATCGAGGAGCACCCCGTGTTGTGGCTGTACTCGTGGATCGGGGGCGTCAGCGGTCGCCTGGAGCAGTTCGTAGATCCTGGCCTGCCAGGGTTGTCGTGGCGTCCCTCGCAGAGGTTCCAGCCGTAGTCCGCGCCGCGTCGACCGCGATCTATCTCCTCCCACCTCGCCGCCCCGACGTCGTTGACGAAGAAGCTCGTGCCGGCGGCGTCCGGGTCGAAAGCCATCCTGAAGGGGTTCCTGAACCCTCTGGCGAAGGTCTCGCGGCAGTTATTTCCCGGCTGGGTGCGTCCCGTGGCATTGCAGCGATCGCTGTTGTCCGGGTTGGTGTAGGGGTTGCCTGGCGGCACGGCGCCCGCGCGGGTTACGCGCAGCACCTTGCCGAGCAGGACGTGCCGGTCGCGTGAGGCGTCATTGTCGCTCTGGCACTGGGACGGCTGGGCGTAGTCGCAGCCGCCATCGCCGACGCTAACGTAAAGGTACCCGTCCTTGCCGAAGCGCACGTCGCCCCCGTTGTGGTTGCCGTTGGGCGAAGGGATGTTGGTTATCAGCACTCGCTCGTCTGTGGCGACGTTGTCGTCGGAGAGGACGAAGCGGGAGACCCGGTTGACCGGGTTATTCGGGTTGCCCGGCTCCTGAGCCGGGCATACGCCGTGCTTGTTGAACGTGTAGTAGAGGTAGATGTAGCGGTTGGCCTCGAAGTTGGGGTCGACCGCGACCCCGAGCAGCCCGCGCTCGGAGTTCGCGCACGTCTTGGCGGATATATCCAGCGCCTGGACGGTGGCCGTTCCTGGCTCGTACACCCGCAACACCCCCGGCTTGGAGGAGATCAGTAGCCGGCCATCGGGCGTGAAGGCCAGCGCCGTCGGCTGGTCCACGTCCCTGACAAGCTCGTCCGAAAAGCCGCCTGGTACGGTGGCCTGCGCGGTGCCAGAGTAAGACAAGACAGGCAAGACCCCCACGACCAGGGCCAGAAGGACGAACAGCAGCGCGCGACCTGGCATCTTTGATTCCTCTCCGGCATGAATCCGACGCGGACCCCCCGCGCAAGAGCGCCGTACGTTTGGAGCACCCTACAGCATACAGCCTCCCGGAGACCCATACCAGAAGGCCGAACCTTCGCCCTCAACGTTAGATTGCAAGGCCGGGGCAAAACAAGTTATCCTCACCGCCTGAGTGTGGCTTCTGGGAGGAACCTAGAG
This sequence comes from uncultured Rubrobacteraceae bacterium, assembly GCA_963800975.1. GTDB lineage: Bacteria > Actinomycetota > Rubrobacteria > Rubrobacterales > Rubrobacteraceae > JALYGY01. The sequence continues at coordinate 125,731 of CAWDDB010000021.1, forward strand.
AAGGGGAGGCCATCGTGTACAACTCGGAGGGTCGTGGGCGCCTTCTGATCGGAGAAGGAAAACTTCCTTGAACAGCCTGGTGCTAGGAGGAAACGGCTTCATCGGCGTTCACCTGGTCGAAGGTCTGCTCGACAGGGGTTGTTTAGTAAGGATCTACGACAGGAGCACGAACCGTTTTCGCCCCACCTTCCGCGCCGCGGACTACGTGGAGGGGGAGCTCGGCAACCACGGCCTGATCCAGGAGGCCGTCGAGGGGATGGAGGTGGTGTATCACCTCGTGAGCACTACCCTGCCGAAGACCTCCAACGACGACCCCATCTACGACGTGCGCTCCAACCTGATAGACACCCTCCAGCTCCTGGAGGCCTGCGTAAAGGCCGGGGTCCGCAAGGTTGTCTTCGCCTCTTCCGGGGGCACCGTCTACGGTCTGCCGCAGACCGTGCCCATCGCCGAGGACCATCCCACCAACCCGATAACCTCCTACGGCATCGTCAAGCTTGCCATAGAGAAGTACCTCGGCTTCTTCCGCCAAATGCACGGTCTGGACTACGCCGCGCTGCGCATCTCGAACCCGTACGGCCCCTACCAGCACCCGGGCGGCCAGCAGGGGGCCATCGCCGTCTTCCTGCACCGCCTCTACACCGGTCAGCCCATAACGATCTGGGGCGACGGCAGGGTGGTGCGCGACTACCTCTACGTCGCCGACCTCGTTGAGGCGCTGGTGCTCGCGGCCGAGGTCGAGACCCCGAGCAAGGTGCTCAACGTCGGCAGCGGGCGGGGTACCTCGCTCAACGAGCTCAGCGCGCTCATCGCCGAGGTGACCGGCGAGCGGCCCGAGTTCGAGTACAGGGCGGGTCGGGCGCTGGACGTGCCGGCGAACGTGCTGGAGGTCGGCAGGGTTCGGGAGGAGCTGGGCTGGAGCCCCCGGACGGGGCTGGACGAGGGCACGGCCCACACGTGGGACTGGATCCGGACGCTGCAGGAAGACAACCTGGAGCAAGAAGTCAGGAGGGGCTGACCGCCGGCGGGGCCGGCCCTCCTCTCTCGCAAGAAGCCTGGAAGTCAAGCCCGGGCTTCAAGCCTCCCCGTGGTTAGCAGACGCTGGCCGAAGTTTGTATAGTGCCCGGCGAGAGAGCGCGAAAGAGAGAGCGGGTTGTGAGCGACCAGTTGATCATCGCGGGTTTCCACCGCAGCGGCACATCGGCCACCACGCAGCTGTTGCATCGGGCGGGCCTGTTCCTGGGCGACGAGCTGCTCGAGGCGCTGCCGTCCAACCCGTACGGGCACTTCGAGGACAGGGAGGTGGTGGACCTACACCAGCAGATACTCTACGGCAACGAGCGTACCTGGCTCGTCGACGAGCCGTTCTTACCCGTGGTGTCTCCTGCCCACTGGCACAAGATGCGCCGGATAACAGAGCGCCGAAACACCGAGCACCGCCTGTGGGGGTTCAAGGATCCGCGGGTTTGCCTCTTCATCATGTTGTGGAAGTATCTGCTCCCGGACATGAAAGTCCTGCTCGTATACCGGCACTTCTCCGAGGTGACGCGCTCGCTCGGCCAGCGCCACTCGACGGAGCTCTTCCTCAACCGGGGCAACAGGTTCGTGCACCAGCGGTTCTGGGAGGAGCCTGACCTCGCGCTCAAGATGTGGCTGGTCCACAACAGGGCCCTGCTTGGGTTCGCCCGCGCCTACCCCGAGGACACCCTGGCCCTCTCCATGGCGATGATCCGGGACGGGTTCCCGATAGTGCGGACCATACGGCAACGCTGGGGGTTCGAGCTCGAAGACGTGCTGCCCGGCGAGGCTTTCGACCCCGGGGTTGTCGCCCGCAGGACCGGCCGTCAGCCGATCTCGGACCGGCGCCTGATCGGCGAGGTCGGGGCGACTTGGGAGGCGTTGGAGAAGCTCGGCCGGGATACCGAGAGGATGCTGACTGAGGAGGTCGCGCTTGTCGGAAGGTGAATTCTACGCGCCGACCGATCTGGACGCATTGAGGATGGAGAACGAGCTCCTCGCCTTCGAGGTGCGCTTTCTCAAGACCCGCCTTGGCCGGTCGGGGAACAGACTCGGGTCTTCCACCCCGCTGAGCCGCATCTCGTACCTCGCGGAGGCGAAGGGGGATCTCATCCTGTTGCTGAGACGCCTGGGAGAGAGCCCGCTCGGCCCCGTTTTCCGGCTCCAGAGGAACTACCGCGTCCTCGAGGACCGATACCTCAGGTTCCCCGAGCCCGAGGGGCCGCCGGATTCGCCCCACCAGATCGCACGCCTCGAAGGGGCAGAGACGGATCTCACTCTGCTGCTGAGGCGCCTGGAGAGGCCACCGCTTGGCCTATTGTTCCGGCGCAGGAAGAGCTTCCGGACACTGCAAGAGCGCTACCTCTCTGAGGAAAATGCAGCGGGTCCAGACGCAAAGTAACACGGTCGGCGGTCCGGTCATCTACGCTGGAAGGTTCTCCGATCGTGTGGCGGGAGCGCAGCTACCGCACGGCTGCCCTGTGCTCGACGAATGGGACGTGCTGCCCACGATGCTGGCCGACGTAATGGAGAAGGCGACCGCGCTCGTGATCCTGGACCCGCTCTCTTTCCCTTTCGAGGTAATGACACCCGAGCAGTGGGACGTTCCGATGACCGTCGTGCTCCCCGCGGGTTTCGATGCCGGGTTCCTCGGGGCGGTGTTCGGGGCGCCGCTTTTCGGGCACCTGACCTTCTTCGACCGCGTGATAACTCCAGAGGGCCCCGCCGTCTGGGAGGAGCTGCGCCGCGGCAACCGATGGGCCGAGAGCCAGCGCGTCGAGGCGGGGAACGGATCCCTTGAGGAGGCCGTCGCCGAGATCCTCGCCGTGCTGGAGGCGGAAGCCGCGGCTGGGAGCGTTCTGGGCGACGGCTCGCGCAAGGCCATACACCAGGCGCAGGCGAGGGTGCTCCACCCGCAGCTCGTCGCAGCGCTCGGCGCGCGCGACGAAGACGTCCCCTACGACGTCCTGGAGGTCGGCTCTGGGACCGGTCGCTGGGTGCCTAGCTTCGACCTCGACAGGACCCGCTACTACGGGCTCGACACCAGCGAGGCCCAGTTGGCCGAGGCGCGCGCCAACTTCCCAGAGGCCCGCTTCGACCGAGTTGGGACTGGCCTCGGCTTCCCCCACGAGGACGAGAGCTTCGACCTCGCCTTCTGCGTCGGCATCATGCCCCATTACCCCGCGCCGGCCAAAAGGGTTCTGCTCTCGGAGATGTGGCGGGTGGTAAGCTCCGGCGGGCGGCTCATTTTTCTGGAGGACTTTGTCTTCGCGAAGAGCTCGGGGGGAGCGGCCGTCTACCCGATGTCGGTGCAGGGGTTCGTCGAGCTGCTACTCGAGGCGACGAACGGGCAGGTAGTCCTCGAGCACGTCGAGTCGGTCCGGTACCCGCGTGAGGACATGACGAGGGGCGGGCTCCTCGCTGTCTCCAGGCTCGGGGTGCCGCGAAGGTGGTAGAGGGCAACGTCTTTATCCTCTCAAACGATGTCGTCCCGAGCCTCGGTATGCCGGTCGCGGCCCCTGGCCTGCGGGCGTTCGGGCTCGCCGAGGGCCTGCGCGCGAACGGCGTCAAGGCGAAGACGGTCGTCACCCGCGGCTTCGTCGACCGTCAGTGGCTGCGGTTTGGCCGCTCCGTCCCGCACCCGACCGCGCCCAACGTCGAGATCGTCGGCGCGAACCGCCTCGCCGCCTACCTCAAGGCCAACGCACCCGCCGTCGCGATCCTCATAAACAGCAACCAAGTGGACCACCTGAGGCCGATACGGGGCGTCCGGTACGTGCTGGACTTCTTCGCGCCCAAGATGCTGGAGACGCTCTACCAGCACGGTGAAGGGTACCCCAAGGAAGAGCTCGCCACGCTCAGGCGGCGCAAGATCCGGGCCATAGAGCTGGCCGACGCGTTCATCGTGAACGGCAAGAAGAAGCTCCCCTACTTCCTGGCCTGGATGCTCCAGGCAGACCGCGACGTGCGCAAGCTGCCGGTCGAGGTCGTCAACATGTGCGCCCCGATAGCCTTCTCGGGTGAGGCCGGCACCGTCGGGAAGGGCGTGAGGTTCGCCGTCGCCGGGTACCTGCAGTCCTGGAGCACGCTGGGGCGCTGGGTCGAGGTGGTCGAGCGGGCGCTCGACCATCCGGAGATGAGCCTCGACGTGCTGCTGCCGTGGCACTGGGGCGGGGGGGTAGCGCGCTCGCACGAGTCCAGGGACGACCTCGACCGGCTGGAGCGCCACGCCTCGGTCACGGCCCACGGCACCATGACGTTCTCCGAGTTCCAGAAGTTCCTCTTGGGCGTGGACGTCAGCATAGATCTCTTCCAGCACAACCTCGAGCGCGAGTATGCGATGGTGACGCGCTCTATTATCTCGCTCGCGTGCGGGGTGCCCGTCATTCACCCGCCCTTCACCGAGGTGTCGCCCATGATCTCCGAGTACGACGCCGGCTGGCTCGTGGACCCGCCGGATACGGCGACGCTGGAGGGCGTGATCGGGAACATCCTGGAGGACCCAGACCTCGTGCGGCGCAAAAAGGAGAACGCCAGGGCACTCGCCGCCGAGATGCTCGACCCGGCGGTGGCGGTGAAACCGCTGTTGCGGATCGTGGAGGGCCTGTAGTGCGCGGCTGGAAGCGGATGTACTTCATGACTCCGACGTTCAGGCCCGTCGGCGGGGTCGTGAAGATCTTCGACTACGTCAACCACGCCCTCTCTTTGGGCTACGAGCCTATCATCGCCTGCCCGGAGCACTACAGACCCACGCTGCCGCTATTTGAGATCCCACGTTTCTCCGGCATCGCGCCGCAGAACGGCGTCCGGTTCACGAGCCTGGAGCAGGTCGCCGTCGGCCCCAGCGACCTGGCCTTCCTCTCCTGGCCGACGCACTACGAGGTTCTGGAGCCCCGTCTCAGCCGCTGGACGCGCCACGAGCAGGTCATCTTTATCGTGCAGAATGTCCGCTGGGCCAACCCGACTTTCGCGGGCGGCTACGCGCTCAGGCTCCTCTCTCGCCCCATGGCCCGCATAATGACCAACGACGTGGTGTTGGAGGCGGTAATGCCGTACCTGAACCGCTCCTCGATCTCTGAGGTCATCCTGCTCGGCAACGAGTCCGGCTTCTTCGCGAAGGAGCGAAAGGGCGCTCTCGGGAACCCGGTGAGGGTGGGATACACCACGTGGAAGAGCGGGGTAGGCGACGAGGTGGCCCGGTTGCTGGCCGACGACCCCGGATTCGAGTTTCGGGCGATACGCGAGCCGGTCGGGTGGAAGGAGCTGCGCGAGCTCTACCACTGGTCCGACGTGTTCCTGGCGACGCCTCTCGTCGAGGAGGGGTTCTACATGCCAGGCCTGGAGGCGATGGCCGCGGGGGCGGTCGTGGTCTCATCCGACGCCGGCGGCAACCGCGCCTACTGCCGCTTCGGGGAGAACTGCGTCGAGGTCGGTTTCGAGGACGCAGGAAGCTACGTGGGGGCCCTCAAGAACCTGCGCCAAGACGGCGCTGGCGAGGCAGAGCGGCTGCGGCGGGCCGGCTACGAGACGTTGGGGCAGCACACCCTGGAGCACGAGCGCGAGCGTTTCGGCGAGTTCATGGGTCGTTTGACCTCCCACCTGGATCAGCTCGGGCCCGGGTTCCGGCCACTCGACGCGCCCTAGAGCGGTTCGCAGAGAGCAAGGGCTTGTGGAGAAGGTTTTTGGGTTCCAGGTTCTAGGTATTCAGGTCCTTAGATTATCGGGCTCGGTCGGGGGCCGAGGCCCGTCGCCTCCATACCCAAAAGACCTTAGGGCCTCAGAACCAAGAAGCCTAGCTCTATCAAAGGCGCTACCCTTTCGCAAACCGCTTTAGAGCTTGACAAGCCCGGCGCCCGATCCGATGATAGTCGGGTTGCGCCTGGTCCAAGGACCACGGGAGGAACCTCAAACATCCCAGGAGGACCAACAATGTTCCCCGACTTCATCGGAATAGGCGCACAGAAGGCGGGCACGACGTGGCTGCATCGCAACCTCCAGGCCCACCCCGACCTCTACATGCCGAGAAAAGAGGTCCACTACTTCGACCGCAAGATCAGGGACCGCACCAACCCCGTGAGCAGGTTCTTCGGCAAGCGCGACATCGACGTGCAGTGGCGCAGGCAGGTCAAGCGCACCGCGCTGCAGCTCGCGAGGAGGCCCTCCGCGGGCGACCTGGTGTGGAACTTCAACTACTACATGAGGCCGTACAACGATAGGTGGTACGGCCAGGTATTCGAGCCCAAAGGCGGGAAGGTGGCGGGGGAGATCACGCCGGCCTACTCGGCGCTCGACCGGGAGCGGGTGACCCACGTCCATGAGCTCGTGCCAGACGCGAAGATCATCTTCATGATGCGCAACCCTATAGAGCGCGCCTGGTCCCAGACCGTCATGAGCTTCGACAAGACCGAGAAGGGGTCCTTCGCCTCGGTCTCGGACGAGGAGCTGTTCAAGAAGATCGGGCGCAACAGCACCTACAAGCTCTCGAACTACCTCAGGACGTTCGAGAACTGGGGCGCCTTCTACCCGCCCGAGCGCTTCTTCGTCGGGTTTCTGGAGGACAGCAGCTTCCTGCCCCTGCGGCTGCTGAGCAGCATCTACGCCTTCCTGGGTGTCGACCCCGACTTTGAGCCCCCGCTCTTGGAGAAGAAGATCCACACCAGGTCCACCGGCACGATGCCGGTCAAGGTCGCCGTCCACCTGGCGAAGAACTTCAGGGAAGAGATCTCGCGCCTCGAGGAGCGCTTCGGCGGGTACGCCTCGTTCTGGCTGTACTGCGCCGACAGGCTGATCGAGGACCCGCCCGAGGGCGAGGAGATGACCTACCCGCTCTTCGAGTCCTACCTCTGGGAGGAGTGGGCGAAGGGGCCCGAGGGTTCGGCCGGCCTCGGCTCGAGCCGGGCGCAGAGCGGTCCCCTGTCGTCCATCCAGGTGGTGACGTGAGGCATCCGGTTGCGGGTCAGTGACGTTCCCCGACTTTATCGGGATCGGGGCGCAGAAGGCGGGCACGACCTGGCTGCAGCGTAACCTGCAGGCGCACCCGGGCATCTGGATGCCCCAGGAGAAGGAGCTCCACTACTTCGACGAGAAGACCAACGAGCGGGGCTGGGTCTTCTCGAGGCTGGTCGGGGAGCGGCCCTCCGACAAGCGATGGCGCCGGCAGCTCGCCTCCCGGTTCAAGGGGGCCTCGAACCACAGATCCAGGCAAGCCCTGGCCTGGGATCTCAGGTACTTCTTCGGGAGGCCCGGGGACGCGTGGTACGCCTCGCTCTTCGAGGGGGGGCGGGGAAGGCTCACGGGCGAGACGACGCCCGACTACGCGATCCTCGACGAGGAGACCATAGCCCACGTTCACGGGCTCATGCCGGATGCGAAGATCATCTTCATGCTGCGCAACCCCGTGGAGAGGCCGTGGTCGGCGATGGACATGAGGCTCAGGATCAGGGGCCAGGAGGTCCACGAGGTGAAGGACAGGAAGTTCTACCGCCGGTTCGACAACAAGGGCTCGCGTCTCAGGACGGACTACCTGCGCACCATCGAGAGGTGGGGCGCCTTCTACCCCGCGGATCAGGTGTTTATCGGCTTCCTCGAGGACGTGCGCTTCTTCCCGCGCGAGCTCCTGAGCAGCCTCTACTCTTTTCTGGGCGTCGACCCCGACTTCGAGCCCCCGCTACCGGAGAAGAAGATCCACGGCGGCTCCCAGGACACCATCCCGACCAGGTTCGCCGTCCACCTGGCCCGCGCCTACCGCTACGAGATAAGGGCGCTGAACGAGCGCTTTGGCGGATACGCCTCGTTCTGGGACCTCTGCGCGCAGAGGCTCGCCGACGACCCGCCGCAAGATGAACTACTGCCCTACCCATTCTGGGAGTCGACGCTGTGGGACGAGTGGGAGAGATCCCACAGTATACGGGCGCAGAGCGGCCCGCTTTCCACCATCACGGCCGCGTCGTAACGCGGCCGTGATGGTGGAGCACGCTCCGGCTTCGCCTCCGCTTATCAGCACGGCGCTAACGCGCCTTGTCAGCACGGCGCTAACGCGTGCTGACAAGCGACAGCCGAAGGCTGGAGCGTGCTCTTAGGCGAGACCTTTCATGATCTCTTCGACTTCCTCGCGCGAGTAGAAGTGCCAGTAGGCGCCATCGCTCTCGAGTAGCCTCTCGCCGAATCGGAGCACCTTGTCGCGGGGATAGAGCGGGTTCAGGTTCTTGTTCTCGAGCGGCTCGTCGAGTTCTTCGGCCGCCGGCACTATGACCTTCAGGGCTTTCCCCCTGGAGCTGCAGATGTCCTCGTAGCGGATGATGTGGCTCTCTGGCAGGGACTGGTGGTAGCGCTCGAAGGCGTGGTGGAACCTCAGGAGCCGCTGGCCTATCTGGTCCGCGCCCTCCTTCTTGTTCTCCTCCAGGCGCTCGCCGAGCTGCGGGTCGTAGGTGACCTTCGCCGAACGCGTCTTGCGCTTGTTCCCTTTCTCGCCACGAGGAGGCTTTTGCAGGGTGCTGGTGGAGAGCATGATGGCCAGGGGATTGCGGATTATCGCGAAGGAAGGGAAGCGGTTGGCGAGCGCGGGAAGCAGGGCCGTGAACATGCCGGGCTGCTTTATGGCCAGGTAGAAGTCCGGGTGGAGCTCCTTTCGCACCGGTATCTTGCCCTTGTCCACTATGCGCTGGCGGACGCCGTCCTTCATCCCCTTGCTGTTGTCTGGGACCATGCCGCCCGAGTGCTTGCTAACGACCTGTCCCTGGCCGAGCGCCATCTTCCGCATGTCGCGGAAGTACTCCTCGATCCCGTCCGCGACCGCCTCGTGGTCTGGCATGCGGTTGGCGTACTTGCCGGGAGAGATGGGCTCGCTGAGGGCTATGGTGTCTGGCACCTTGTTGAGCAAAAAGCACGTCAATGTCGTGCCGCTGCGCCCCGGTCCCGTGATGACGATGTTGCGGTCTCTGGCCTCGGGCACGTCGGCCGCGCCGAAGCGCCAGGCTAGTCTCTTGAGCATGCGCCGTATGATAGCGCACCCTCTGACGGAGTGTCGCTACCCGGCCGCGGGCGGGTAGAACTTGTCCATGACGGGGCCCGTGATCTCCTCGACTATCCTCGCCTGTTTGGGGGTGAGGTCCTCGCGCCAGCCACCGGGCGAGGCCTTGCGGTAGAACTTGCCCTGTCCCTTCATGTCCTCCGGGATCGCCTCCCACGCGTGCCGCTGCACGGCCCTCGCGAGCTCGTCCTGGTCGACCTCGAGGCCGATGTCCGAGTACAGGCGCCGCATGGTGCCCAGGGTGTCCGCCCGCAAATCTTCGTAGAGCACCACAGCCTTCGGGCCGTCGTGGTCTTCGTAGGCCTGTCTGGCGTTCTCCATGTTGCGCAGGTACTTCTTGGCGGAGCGGCGCGCTACGGCCTCGGGACGCTCGTCGGAGAGGCTTCTGACCCCCTCGCGGCCGCCCCACTTCTGCCAGCTGTCCTTCCTCGTGGCGTCGAGCGAGGATGCCACGACGTCCCTGGGATCTCGGACAAGCAGTATCATCCGGCTCTCAGGCAGCGCCTCCATCAGGAACGGGGCCCCGACGCCCCCGCCAGGCTCCTTTACCACCAGGTAGTCTTCCGGACCGAGGAACGGAAAGGTGTGCCTGGCCCCGGTCAGGACGAAGTGCCTTATCGCGGAGATCCAACCGTCCCTAATCGGGGAGCCCATGATGAAGTTCGCCGACCGCGTCTTCTCGCGTGGGGTGTTCACGTAGAACTCCCCAAAGAGGTGTCCGACCCTCGGCTCCTTCCAGACTTTGTGGGCGCTCACGTCGCCCATCATCTCGGCCAGCCAGGTGCTCCCGCTGCGGGCGACGCAGAAGATCCAGAGGATGTTCGCGGGGTTGACGCCCCCCTCCTCGGGGCTCGCTCCCCCGGCCGGCCTCGTTCTACCGAGCCCCGCCACCCCGACCGCCGCGGCGTTCAGCCGGCGCCTCAGGGCGGCCAGCCACGGGTACCTCGCGGCGGCTCGCCTCCAGTACCATCGCGCCTTCTGCCCTGCCCGCAGTCTGGAAAACATCGCCGTTTCCTCTCTATCCTCGGCCTCACGCCGCGTCGTTGGCCCAAAATATACGCATTCTCCCCGCGGGTGACCAGCACCTGCGGCCCCTACCCGGCCCGATCCGGTGGCAACCTCCCGCGTCCTCTGCTAGTTTTGGCGCGGGAGATACGCTTTGAACGAGGAGGTCACGTGCGCACCAGAGTTCCGTCCGCAACGCTCTTATCGATCGTGGTTGTCTTGCTCCTGCTCGCGGGCTGCGGCGGCGACGAACAATCTGGAGGAGGCGGCGAACAGGGCGGTGGCGAGCAGGGCGGTGGCGAGCAAGGCGGTGGCCAACAGAACGGCGGCGGACAGGGCGGTGGGGGAGGCGCCGGGGAGCGGTCGGCCAAGAAGATCGCGCTCGGGAGCATAGAATCCGTGCAGCCCGATTCCAGGAAGATCGTCCTCGAGCCCCAGTTCGAGGAGCAGGGCGAGGGCCAGCGCACCTTCAACGTCCGCAAGAACGCCGAGATCCGGGTGAACGACCAGGAGGCCGAGCTCTCCGAGATCCAGACCGGCCAGTCCGCCCAGATCGAGTACGTCACGAAGAACGAGATCAACCGGGCCGTAGCGGTCGAGATCGTAGGGGGCGGGTAAAGGGACCGGCCGGGAGCCGCTGAGCCGGACGTGAGGGTCCTCCTTACAGGCGCCACCGGCCTGCTGGGCGGCGCACTCCTGGAGCTGCTGCTCGCGCGGGGCCACGAGGTGCGTTGCCTGGTGCGCGAGGGTAGCCCGCGCGCCTCCAGGCTGGATCCGCGCCGGGTCGAGCTGGCGTCCGGGGACGCGGGCGACGCCGGGGCGCTCTCGCGGGCGCTCTCGGGGGTGGAGGCGTTGTTGCACGTCGCCGGGATCGAGCACGCGCCGGCGGTTCTCGAGGCGGCGAGGGGGATGGAGGACCCGCGGGTCGTGGTGGTCGGCAGCACGAGCGCGCACTCGGCCTTCGACTTCAGGTCGGGTCCGAAGGTCCGGATGGAGAGGATAGTGCGAGAGAGCGGCCTCCGGTACACCATCGTGCGCCCTTCCATGATCTATGGCTCCGAGCTGGACAAGAACGTGCACCGCCTGCTGCGCTTTCTCGACCGCTCGCCCCTTTTCCCGATGTTCGGCTCGGGGGAGAACCTGTGGCAACCGGTCTACCACGAGGACTGCGCGAGGGGTACTTACGAGGCGCTCGTCAGGCCGGCCACCGTCGGGCAGAGCTACGACCTTCCCGGCGCCGAGCCCCTCCCTTACCTCGAACTCGTGCGGACCGCCGCGGGCGCGCTCGGCAGGAAGCCGCGCATCGTCAGGATCCCGCTCGAGCCCGCGCGGCGCGCGCTGGCCGCGGCGGAGGCCCTCAGGGTGCCGCTGCCGGTCAAGGCCGAGCAGGTGCTCAGGCTCAGGGAGGACAAAGCGTATCCCTACGACAGGGCGAAGGAAGACCTCGGCTACGCGCCACGCCCGTTCGATGAGGGCGTGGCGCTTGAGGTCGCGCGTCTGAGGGAGCTCGGGCTGGTGCGGCGGTGAGCTGGGCCGTGGTCGCCGGTGGCGCGGCCTTCCTGCTGGCGGGGGCCCTGATCCCGCTGCTCGTCAGCTTCGCCGTCGGGCGGAACCTGCTCGACGTCCCCAACCTTCGCAGCTCGCACGAGGTACCGACCCCCAGGCTAGGGGGGATCGCCATCGTGCTCGGGACCTGGGTCGGCTTCGCGCTGCTGCGTCCCGACGGGGCGTGGCCGCTGCTCGCGGCCGCCACCCTGATCGGGGCGGTCGGTCTCGCCGACGACCTCTCCGGCCTGCACTTCGGGACCAAGGCTGCCGCCCAGACGCTGGTGGCGGCCGGCCTGCTTCTCCTCCACCCGCCCGAGGTGCTCTCCGAGGCTCCGGGAGCGTGGGGCGCGGCCGCGCTCGCCGTCGGGGTGCTGTGGATCGTGGCGCTTTCGAACGCGGTCAACTTCATGGACGGCATAGACGGGTTTATCGGGGGGGTCGCGATCGTGAACGCGTTCTTCCTGCTGGCGCTTGCGGGGGAGACTTTCCTTCCGGCCCTGATCGGGGCCACGGCGGGTTTCCTGGTGTGGAACATAAACCCGGCGTCTATCTTCCTCGGCGACGCCGGGGCCTACTTTCTTGGCTTTGGCCTCGCGGCGGTGGCCCTCTACGTCCCTGTGCCGGGAGCGGGCTGGACACCGCTCGGCTTCCTCGCCGGCGTCCTTATCTTCACGCCGCTGCTGTTCGACACCGCCTACACGCTGGTGCGGCGGCTTCGGACGGGCGCGGGCAAGAACATCTTCTCCGCCCACCGCGAACACGTCTACCAGCGCATAACGCCGTCCACCGGGCTGCACCGTCGCACGAGCAATCTCTACTACGGGGCCAGCGTCGTCGCCGGCTTCGCCGCCCTGCTGGTGACACGCGGCGGCGCCTCTACTCTGACCGGCGTCGCGCTCGCGCTCGCATGCTGTGTGGCACTAGCGGCTCTGCCTCGCCTCTTCGAGGAAAGCAGCCCGTCGACACGCCGCTAGTGCGCACGCTGCGCCCGACTGCGTCGGGCTCCGCTTGTCAGCACACATCGGCCGACTTCGCCGGCCTCGCTTTTCAGCACACTTAGGCCAGCTTCGCTGACCTCGCTTGTCAGCAAAGGGCTTCTGCCTGAGCGCGTTGCTGAAGACTGACAAGTAGACTACAATGTAACTCTATGTGGCTATTGCAGAGGATGGGGGAGCGGCTCTCGCGGCCGGCTGGCTGGATGCAGCGCGCCATCAGGCAATCTCCGCCCGCGTTCAGGCGCGGCGCGGCGATGGCCGTGGACGCCGCGATAGTAATAGAGTCTTTCGCGGTGGCGTTGCTCTTCAGGTTCAACGGCAGGGTGCCAGGGGTGTTCTGGGACATGTTCTGGCCGTTCGCAATCTTCGGAGCGCTCGCGTTCGTGTTGCTGCTGAACGAGAGCGGCGTCTACCAGAGCATCCTGCGCTACACCGGCATCTACCAGGGTGTACGGGTGGCGAGCGCCACGGCCATAGCCGCCGGCGGGCTCTTTATCACCAACGTCGCTGTCGGGCCTTACGGCATCGGCCTCATAGAGCCCAACCCGGTACCGCTCTCCGTGATCCTCGTCGGCGCGATCCTGGCCTACGTGCAGCTCGTCGCCGTGCGGCTCTACCCGCGGGTCTTCTACGAGATGTCGCTGCGGGAGGTTGGGCGCCAGACGCGGGCCGCCATCGTCGGCACCGGAGAGGCCGGGGTGGCGCTGGCGGGACACATCTGGCGCTCGTCGGCGATGGAGACGCAGGTGGTTGGCTTCGTCAGCGACTCGCGCGAGGAGGCCGGCAGGCACATAGAGGGCGCGCCGGTCCTCGGGGTCGTCGATGACCTCGAAGGGCTGATCGCCAGGCACGGCATAGACCAGGTCATAGTCGCCAAGCCGCAGGCCAGCCGGGAAGAGATGGACCGGATCTGGCGCACCTCCATCGGCGCCTCGGCCGAGGTGAAGGTCATGCCGGACCTCGGCGAGTTGCTGGCCGAGGGGGCCATCAAGCTGCGCGAGCTGCAGATCGAGGACCTCCTTGGCCGCGAGCCCGTGGACATAGACCTCGACGCGCTCTCAGGCTACGTCAACGGCAAGCGGGTGCTGGTCACGGGCGCCAGCGGCTCGATCGGCAAGGAGCTCTCGCGCCAGATCTCTCGCCTCGGGCCAGCCCGGCTGATCCTGCTTGACCGCGACGAGAGCGGGCTCTACTACCTGAACCAGGAGCTGAGGCGCGAGGACTTCTACGACGCCGAGGTCTTCGTCGGCGACGTCACCATCCCGGAGCGCGTCGGGTACGTCTTCGAGCGTTTCAGGCCGCAGCTGGTCTTCCACGCCGCGGCCTACAAGCACGTGCCAATGATGGAGCTGCAGGCGACCGAGGCCATAACCAACAACGTCTTCGGGACCCTGAACGTCGCAAGGGCGGCGGGCGCCTACGGGGCGTCCAAGTTCATCAACGTCTCCACCGACAAGGCCGTCAACCCGGTAAACGTCATGGGCGCGACCAAGCGGGCGGCCGAGATGATCGTCAGCTACACGGCCGAAGATTACCCCGAGACCATCTACGCCTCGGTGCGCTTCGGCAACGTGCTCGGGAGCCGCGGCTCCGTCGTCCCCACCTTCAAGCAGCAGATAGAGGCAGGGGGCCCGGTCACGGTCACGCACCCCGAGATGATCCGGTACTTCATGACCATCCCCGAAGCCGTCTCCCTGATCCTGCAGGCCGGCGCGATGGCCCACGACTACGGAACTTATGTGCTGGAGATGGGCCGCCCCGTGCGCATCACCGACCTCGCGAAGAAGATGATCGAGATCATGGGCGCGCCACGCATCCAGGTGAAGTTCATCGGCCTCCGCCCGGGGGAGAAGCTGCGGGAGGAGCTCTTCGAAGAGGGCGAGGAGCGCGGGCAGACGGACCACCCGATGGTCTTCCGCCTCACCTCGGAGAACACGACCTCGGCCACGCACCACGACCTCTCCGAGCTGGTGGACAAGATGGTCCTCCACTCCAAGGGCCAGGAGGCAGGCAGGTCCCTGGAGCTCCTGCGGCGAACGGTGCCGAACTACTCGGCGTCCGACCTGCCCGAGATACAGGAAGGCAGGCTCAACTACCCGCCTGACAACTGGTAGTAGCCGACGGGCCGCGGCCCGGACTTTAGTCCCACCAGAGGTACACCTGACCGAGCGCTTCGATGCTCCCTTCGAGCGCCGCCACACTTCCTACGCCCTGGTCCACGACATCGGGACAGAACTCGTAGAGATCCACGGCAAATCCAGACAGGTCCTCTGGTGTGTTCAGTAGCATGAATTCTATGGTGTCCGTCTCGGCATGGTACACGTCTAAACCGTAGTCCTGGTCGTACTCTCGCAGCTTCCTCACCAGGTCTTCGGTGCCCATGTCGTAGTTGGTGGCATTGGTCCTGGCGAGCCGCGGGATGTCGAGCTGCGACGCGCCAGGTCCGACGACGAGCTCTGCTCCTTCGTGCTGCTCGTCCCCGAGCCACTGGGTCGTTCCGATGAAGGCCACGGAGCCGGACGGTAGAGCCTCCCGCAACCCCGGCAGTAACGATCTCGCTCTTGCCTCGGGGAGAACGACCGACAGGCACCGTTCATCCCGCGCCCGGCCAAACTCGTAGGTCGAGTATGGTCGCACCCGACTGGCGCCCGATCGGGCTAGGAGCTCCCGTTCGGCATGTTCACGCCGTGCCCGATCCACCGCTTCCTATCACCACGCACAACGACGGATATGTGGTAGCTCACGCATGACGCGTAAGCCTTTACCCTTCCTGTCGGGTAGCCCTGCGGCCCCTCAACCCCAGGTACGTTAAGTATCCCCCGATGGCCAGGAAGACCAGTATGATCGGGAAGTGCAGGAGGGCCAGGTAGGGGTCGCTCTGCAGGTCGTTCGCGTACCAGGTGAAGGCCCGCGTGAGCCAGGAGAAGAGCGTGAAAAGGCCGGCCGCCAGGAGCAAGTTCGATGCGCGCCTGCTGAGCTTCATGGTCGTCCCAGAGTGTACCAGGGCGCCGGCGTTCCAACTAGCCACAAACTGGCGCAAAGGTTATACTGCGCGTAACAGTTAGGCGCGGTTTGCAACCGCAAGTACCTGAAACGTGGATCTTACGGAGGCGAAGATTTTGGCAGAGTTGAAGCAGCGCACTCTCGATGAGGTAAAGGCGCTAAGCAAGGACGAGGCCGTCGAGATCATGCGCCAGGCCGGCATCGTGGGGGCTGGGGGTGGCGGCTTCCCGACGTACTTCAAGTACAAGAACCCGCAGCCGCGTTTGATCGTCAACTGCACGGAGTCGGAGCCGGGCTACTGGGCGGACAAGATGGTCCACCGGGAGTACTTCGACGAGTTCCTCGAGCTGTACGACGCCCTCAAGGCGATCTTCGGGATCAAAGAGGTCATCATGGGCGTCCACTTCAAGGACGAGGAGTGGTTCAAGCGTTACGACGATAACGCCGACGGGCTCTACGAGGTCGTCCACGTGGCGGACAAGTACTCGATGGGCGAGGAGAAGACGCTCATCAAGAACATCTTCTACGAGGACAAGGAGAAATGGGTGCCGCGCCGGGTGGAGCTGCCCGACGGCAACAAGCGCCCAGGGCTCCCGCTCGACGCCGGGCACGTCGTCAACAACTCCGAGACGCTGCTCAACATGTACAACGCCCTCTTCTTCGGCAAGCCGGTTACCACCAAGTACCTGCAGGTGTTCGGCCCCGACCTGCCGCTGCACCTGTACGAGGTCCCGCTGGGGTCGTCTGCCACGGAGATACTCTCCCTCTCCGGCGTGGACGTGGACGCCGAGGCCGGCAAGCTCTCCGTCATAGACGGCGGGCCGTACCTGAACGAGATGGGCATCGAGTCGCTGGGCGAGGGAGACGCCTTCGTGCGGCGCACGACCAACGGTTTCCTGGTCATCCCGAAGGGCGTGGCGAGCAAGGAGTACGCGGGGATCAAGACCAAGCAGCCAGAAGGCGTGGTCTCGCTTGTCGGCAAGGTCAGCGGCGTGAACGTGCCGCTCGGCGGCCGCTTCCTGAAGCCCGCCACCCCGCTTGTCTCCGGGGGCGACGAGGTCGCTTTCGCGCAGAAGATCGGTGAGCCCGTCGACGAGGGCTTCTCCATCGGCGTCTGGTCCAGCATGGACGGCACCGTCTCCTCCATCGAGGACGAGGTAGTCGCGATCAGCGGCGGCGAAGCCTTCAAGCAGGAAGCAGAGGCAGAAGCAGAGGCAGAAGCGGCTAGGTAGCTTAGGCTTCGCCTGAGCTAGCACGCCTCCTTCGGAGGCTTGTCAGCTTTTTGGCTCAGGCGGAAGCCTTCTTGCTGAAAGCGAGACAGGCGAAGCCTGCCGAAGCGTGCTGAGAGCGAGGGTCTGCGAAGCGGGCCCTATGCGTGCTGACAAGCGAAGCCCGGCGGCAAGCCGGGCGTAGCGTGCTTTCCTAGCTTTGTTCTCCGCCGTTCTGGCGGGGCAAGAAGCTCTGGGCCTGCTGGGAGAGGCGGGTTCGCAGGTCATCGAAGGTGATGCCCTTCAGGGACGGGAGCTCGAAGTCGCGGAGCATCCTGGTCAGGACGCCGCTGCCGCCGAGTTCGATCCACTCCTCGACCCGCATCCGGGCGAGGGTCTCGACGACCTTGACCCAGCGCACCGGCGCGACCATCTGGTTCTTGAAGGCCTCTTTGACCCCCTCGGCGCTCGTTAGCACCGAACCGTCTATGGCGCTCACGATCGGGACCTCCGGCTTGCGGAACTCGACGGCATCGAGGACCCCGCGCATCTTCTCGCTGGCCGCGGCCACGTAGGGGGAGTGTGCTGCGAAGGAGACGTTGAGTGGCACCTTGCGGCCCCGGATCCTGGACACCGCGTCGCCCAAGGCGTCGCGCAGCCCGGAGACGACCGTCTGTCGCGGGGAGTTGTAGTTGGCGACCACGGAGCCCTCCGTCGCGCCGAGGGCTTTCTCTACCTCCTCGGGGTCAGCCCTGAGGATGGCTACCATGCCGCCCGGGGTGTTGCGCGCGGCCTCAGCGAGAAAGCGATCCCTCTCCGCGACGAGCCAGAGTCCGGTCTCGAAGTCGAAGCACCCGGCGGCGTAGGCGGCGCCGTACTCCCCGAGCGAGTGCCCGGCCACCACGTCTGGGCGCACGAGCAGCTCCCGGCTCTCGTCGGCGTCCTGGACCGCGCGGGCGAAGAGCTTGACCTGGTCGGGGATGCGCTCTCCCACGACGCGACGGATCCTGGGCAGCACATCCGCCGCGGGCTCCGCCACACCGCCGCCCTGGCCTGGGAATACGAAAGCTCTCATCTTCTCGCCAACCTCTGGGTCATGCCTTACCTATACGTCCACGCTTGCCCCGAGTTGCAACCGGCGCAGGAATGCCGGTTTTACCACAGAACCGGGTAGCTTAATAGGGCTGTAACGACTGGATAGCACGCTAGTGCGCACGCTGCAGCAGACTGCGTCTCACTTCCGCTTGTCAGCTTATCGGCTCGCGCTAGCCGATAAGCTGACAAGCCGCCCCCTCGAGACGAAGCCGAGGGGAGGCGGCGTGCTGAGAAGCGAGCCCTTGCAAAGGGCGACGCGTGCTGAGAAGCGGAGGCGTTAGCCGGAGCGTGCTGACAAGCTGCCTGCAAGGCAGCGTGCGGCATCCGATTGCTTCCGTGATGCCCTTTACGGTGCTACCACGCGCAGCGCGCCCGGCAGCACCCTGGCCCGAAAGGCGCGGGTCGGCGCGAGGATCTCGCCGTCGACGTGCGCGGGCACCTCCTTTGCCAGCTCCACCTCTACCATTCGCGCCCTCGCCAGGTGCACCTTCGGGTGCCGCTGCAGCGTGCCGCCGAGCGCCGCCGGTATCAGGCGCAAGACCTCGGCGCGGTCGACCTCCTCGGACCAGACCACGTCGAAGAGCCCGTCGTCCAACCTGGCATCCGGCGCGAGCCGGAACCTCGCGCCAAAGGTGGTGCCGAGGGCCACCGCCACGAGTATGGTCCTGGTTTGGATAACGTCCCCCTCGTCGAGCCGGAGCGTGGCGTCGTGGCACCGGAACCCCCAGAGCAGCCTCCCCACGCTCCACAGGTACCTGCCCGTTCCCCCGAGCAACGCCGGCGCCTCCTTTACTCCCGCCGCGACCTCCGCGTCGAAGCCGATACCAAGCCCGTTGTTGAAGCGGATCCCGTCCACCTCACCCGCGTCCACGGCGCGGATCTTCCCCGCGGCGAGCACCTCGAGCGCCCGTTCGAGATCGACGCCGATCCCTAGCGCCTTGACGTAGTCGTTGCCGCTTCCCACCGGCAGCACTCCCAGGGTCAGGTCCCTCCCAACGCACGCCCCGGCGACCTCGTGCACCGTGCCGTCCCCACCCAACGCAACCACGAGCGCCCCATCGGGTAGCCCCCCGACGATGCGGCCCGCGTGCCCCGACCCGCGCGTCGGGTGCCACACCGCCTCGATTCCACGCCCCTCCAGGAACCGCGAGACCGCCGCGCGCCTCGTCGCCGCCCGCCCCCTGTCGGCCGCCGGGTTGAGCACCAGGTGTACCCGTCTCCTCTGCAAGTCAGGGTGAACATACCAGAACCTCCGGTGTCGAGTCTCGGTACGGGTATAAGGCTGGATCCTAGCGTGAGGCTTGGGTCGCCTGGGCCGCGGGCAGACCCCCACACCATCCTCCGCGCGCCGTCCGGAGACGCGGATCGTCTACCCTTCCACGGGTCGTCCCAGCGACGGGCTACGTTTGCGGGAAAAACGTCTCCGAGCTGCTCTGCCGCAGGGGACCCGTGGTTGCGCGAGGCCAGCGTCGACCCCTATTCCATATTAGCCTGAAGGATAGGTACAGACTGTCCCTGGTCGCCGGGTGAGAGTCGCGCGGGATCTGGAAACGAGTACAATACGGTCCTACATGGCGAGCGCGACGGAAAATTGCCTGCATCTGTGGGGCTTGCGTCCTTCCGCGCGATCTCGATACATGTGCCCGGCCTGTGGGGAGGACATGGACTTCGAGGGCGTGGCCCGGTGGGTTCGGAGGGCCGAGAGGGCCCGCGACAAGGCTTATTCTCTGGTTGAAGGTGACGGGTTCGACGACATCGTGCGCGAGGAGTTGCAAAGGGAAGTCTACCGCAGGCGGAAGGTGATGTACGACGTGCAGAGCGTACCCCGAGTGGCGACGGTGAGGCCCGAGATGATCCTGGTCATATACGAGGTCGGGAGCGCGACCTACGAGTGCCGGATCTTCTACAAGGAGCCGCGGCCCGCGGGGGTTGTGGAGCAGCTCAACGTGGAGGCCGGGTGGCGCACTATCCTGGATCTACGCACCGATCCCGACCCGGTAGTGCGGCTTGTCTCCGAGAAGGTAGAGGAGTTCCACGTCTTGCGCGGCAAGTTCTCGGACGATGGCGACCCGGCCCCCCGCAGGCGCGTTTTCTACGCCAACGAGTTCTAGAGCACCGCTTCGTATCATTAATCGGAGCGCGACGGCCGAGTTGTCGGCGTCGCCAAATGTTAGTTGCGCGCGAGTCGCCCGAAGAGCGCCTGCCAGGGCGTTGACGAACCGGAGGCCCCTGATGCGTGGCTTCCGTAGCCTCCTGGCACTGGCTTTCGTTTCGACCGGCGGCTAGAATAGGTCGGCCGTTGGCGGGTTACCGGGACGAGGTGAGATGAGCGGGAACAACTTCATAGCGCTGGTCGTTATGATCCTGATACTGCTCTTCATCCTGATGTCCGTCGGTCCGCTAATCTCCGCATTCTGAGAGAGGGTAAGCCGCCAGGGTAGAGTAGGTGGCGCCGCCGCCGAGCACGCTCTCCACCAGCTCCAACCGTCTAACCCGGAAGCCGGGTACTTGCGGGCTGGCCCCCGGCGTCTCCAGCGTGGCGGGGCGCCCCCGTGCCCGGCCGAGGGTCAGGTGGGGGACGTAGGGCCGGCCTTCGCGCTCGAAGCCGAGGGGCTTCAACGAGTCTTCCACGTCCGCCGCGAGGGAGATCAGGCTGTCCGAGCCTTCGCCGATCCCCGCCCACAGGATGCGTGCCCTCCTCGGGGAAGGAAACGCCCCGAAGCCGGAGATATTCGCTTCGAACGGCTCGTGCCTGGTGCGGAGCGGCTCGAGCGCCTGGGTGACCCGATTCAGGTCGGATTCGGCCAGGTCGCCCAGGAACTTGAGCGTAAGGTGGACGTTGGCCGCGGGCGTGAGGCGGACCGCACCGTGTACGGGCAGATCGCGCGCGGCGTCGGCCAACGCCTCCCGGGTCTCGGGTGGCGGGAAGACGGCGACGAAGACCCGCATGTGGGCTCAGCCGGGGTGGGATCCGGCGCCGTTGCCCCCGGCTTCGCCGGCGCGGCCGCGGGCCGCCCGGTTCGCGATGAGGGCAGCCGTGACCCCGGCCCCGACCCCGTTATCCACGTTCACGACGGAGAGGCCGGGTGAGCAGGTCTGGAGCATACCCAGGATCGCGGCGGTGCCGTCGCCTCCCAAGCCGTAGCCCGTCGAGGTCGGCAGGCCCACGACCGGCACGGCGACCAGGCTCGAGACGACGCTCGGCAGCGCCCCCTCCATCCCGGCCGCGACGATCACGCAGTCGGGGTCGAGGGCGCGGAGCTCCTCGATGGGCGCCGCGAGGCGGTGTATCCCGGCGACCCCGACGTCCTGAAAGCTCCTGACGGTGGCGCCCATCTCGCGGGCGACGGCTATGGCCTCCTCCAGGACCGGCGCGTCCGAGGTGCCCGCGCTTATGGCGCCGATGCGGCCGCCCGAGGACTCGGGTTCTCCCGCACCGACGACCACGGCGCGGCCGGCCCTTCGTACGGGGGTCTCGGGCAGGGAGCGCTCGATCCGCGAGATCACCTCGGGCGAGGGGGCGCTGACGATAACGCGTCCCGAGGTGGGGAGGAGGGCCTCGCAGATACGGGCCACCTGCTCCGGAGTCTTGCCCCTGGCGTAGACGATCTCGGGCACGCCCTTGCGCGACCGGCGGCCGGAGTCCAGCACCGCGAACTCGTCCAGGTAGCGAACCTCACCGCTCCTCAGGCGGCCCGCGGCCGCGGAGGGTGATAGGGTGCCGGCGGCCACGGCCGCCAGAATCTTGTCGAGCTGTTCGGGTGAGTCGGGCACGGGGTTAAGTGTAACCCCTGCTGCTGCGGGGTAGAATCCTCCGGTCCGACCCGGTAGTTCCAGAGAGGCGCCGATGACGCTCACGATCATAGAGTTAGTGGTTTCCGCGGGCGTGATCGTGGCCGCAGCGGCCCTGTTTACCAACGCGATCGAGATCCTCGGCAACCGCCTGAATCTGGGCCAGGGGGCCATAGGGAGCGTGCTCGCCGCCGTCGGGACCGCGTTGCCAGAGACGATGATCCCCATCGTCGCCGTCGTTTCGATAATCTTTACCGGCAACACCGCCGCGGGGGAGGTAGGCGTGGGGGCGATCCTCGGAGCTCCGTTCCTCCTGGCGACGCTCGCCATGTTCGTGGTGGGGGCCGCGATCCAGGTGTTCCGGCGTCGCAGGGAGAGCGACGACGACGTCGTGATCGACGAAGGCACGGCCAAGCGCGACATGCTGTACTTCCTCGTGTTTCTCTCGCTGGGCGTCGCGGCTGGTCTCCTGCCCGTGCCCTTCTTCCTCAAGGTGATCCTTGCGGTCGTGCTGGTCCTGGCGTACGTGGCCCACGTCTGGCAGACCATCCGGCACGGCGGGGAGGGCATCGAAGAGCCGCCCGAGAGCCTGACGCTGTGGCCGTCGAGTTCGGACGCCCCGACGTGGGCCGTGATCGGGCAGGTGGTTGGGACGATCGCGGTGATGGGCGTGGGGGCCCACTTCTTCGTCGAGGGCGTGCAACACCTCTCCGAGGTCGCGGGCATACCGGCCGGGCTGATCGCGCTGGTGCTCGCGCCCCTGGCCACCGAGCTGCCCGAAAAGTTCAACTCCGTGATCTGGGTCCGCAGCGACAAGGACACCCTGGCCCTCGGCAACATAACCGGCGCGATGGTCTTCCAGAGCTCGATACCTGTAGCCCTGGGCCTCACGTTCACCACCTGGAGCCTCGACTTTCTCAGCGCCCTCTCCGCGGGGTTGGCGCTTATCGGCGGGGCGTACCTCTACCTGGTGGTCAGGAGGAAAGACCCTATCGAGAGCGAGTATCTGCTCTTCGGAGGGGCGTTGTACGCCGTGTTCATCGTGGCGGCGCTGGTGACCATCCTTTGACGCCGGTGCGATGCAGAGCGGAGAGTGTTGGTAATATGGGGGCAGCAAAGGTCGGCGGTGCGGGCGCGATGACGGTTCGTGTCGGGGCCGGGCTACGGAGGAGGATCACACGTTGTTAGACGCGGTTTTCTGGCTCGCGCTCGTCAAGGTACTCGCCGTCAACCTGATCCTCTCCGGCGACAACGCCGTCGTCATCGCCATGGCCGCCCGCAGCCTGCAGGGCAACCAGCGCCGGCAGGCGATCATCTGGGGCGCGGCCGGCGCCGTCGCGCTGCGACTTGTCTTCGCGGCCATCATCTCGTTCTTGCTCGAGATCCCCTTTTTGCAGGTCGCCGGCGGGCTGTTGCTGATCTGGATCGCCTGGAAGCTCGTGCACGACGAGGTCGAGGAGGGGGAGGAAAAGATAGAGGCCGGCCAGAGCGCCTGGCAGGCGATCAGGATAATCATCGTCGCAGACGCCGTGATGTCGCTGGACAACGTCATAGCGCTGGTCGGCGCCGCGAGGATAAACGGCGAGGTCAGCTGGTTGCTCATGGGCATCGGCCTCGCGACCACGATTCCGCTCGTCGTCTTCGGGGCCGCGCTGCTAACCTCCCTGCTTGACCGGTTCCCGATCCTGATCTACGCGGGCGCCGCGCTCCTGATCTACATAGCCGTCGAGATGTTCTTCGCCGACGAGGTGCTCCACCACTACCTCGAGCCGTTCCTGAGCATCGAGTGGTTGATAGGGATCGCCGCCGCAGCGATTTTTACCCTTATCGCCTGGCTCTGGAAGAAGCGCTCCGACTCCGGGCAGGCCGCGTAACGGATCGCGAGGGTCCCGGCCGCTGGCTCGGCCGAGAACCGGAGATGAAGGCGGGATGCCTCGGGCATCCCGCCTTGCTTTCCGCGTGCGAGGAAGCTTCTCCGAGGTTCGCGCGTGGATCCATTTCGGAGCATCACGCCCGGATCATCCGGAGGATGCGCCCCACTTTGCAAGCTGCTATTCTCGTTTACGCAACCGGGCGGAGGCATGAATCCTTGCTTCCACCGCCCCACCGAGTGAAAAGGACGCGGGATGAGGAAAAGCTCTCTGCTGCTGGCTATCACGGCCATGGCAGCGATGCTGGCGGTATGTGGGGTGGCGCTCGCCGGTACAGTCGCGGTGAGAAACACCAACGACTCGGGTCCCGGAAGCCTGCGGGCGGCTATTGCGGCGGCCAACGCCAACCCCGGGAGGGACCTGATCACGTTCGCGCCGAGCGTGAGGGGCGAGATCCAGCTCAGGGGTGTTTTGCCGACCCTGCGCGGCGACCTGGAGGTGCGTGGCCCCGGGTCGAGCAGGCTGGCCGTGAGGCGCGCTGTGCAGCGAGCCTTCCGCGTCTTTACCGTCGCGGGGGACTCGACCGTGAGGATCACGGGCCTCACGGTCTCCAATGGGCTGGCAAGAGACGCCCGAGGCAACTGCCAACCAACGGACTCCGGCGGCGGTGTGCGCAACGACGGAAGGCTGACGCTGAGGAACGTCGTGTCACCCGCAACGCGGCCGACTGCAACGGCGGCGGGATCTCCAACGGCGCCACGCTGACGGTGGAGGACAGCGCCGTCTCGTCGAACAGAGGCGGCGGGATCTCCAACTCTGGCACGCTGTCCGTCAGGCGCACCACCTTCTCGGCGAACAGCGGCGGTGGTATCAGCAACTTCGCCGACGCCACGGTTACGGAGAGCACCTTCTCCAGGAACAGAGCTTCTGGCAACGGTGGCGCCATCTTCAACGCCCTCGCCGAGCTTACGGTCGAGGGCAGCACCTTCTCGGGGAACAGCGCCGGCCAGGGAGGCGCCATCGTCGGGAACAAAGGCACCGTGACGGTCGAGGACTCCACCTTCGTCGCTAACACCGCCCGCGAATTTGGCGGCGGCGTGTCCAGCATCGACAGCCAGGTCGAGATCGTAGGTAGCACCTTCTGGGCGAACATAGCCAGGGGAGCAGGCGGCGGGGTCTCCAGCGTCCAGAGCTCGGTGAGGATCTCGAACAGCACCTTCTCGAGAAACGAAGCCAGCCGCGGGGGCGGCGTCCACAACTCTAGCCCAGGCTCCAGTGTGGGTGACGTGTTTGTTGAGTTCAGCACCTTCGCGAACAACGAGGCCACGGAAAGGGGCGGCGGCCTCTTTAACCAGTCGAGCAACGATCCAAGGCTGGATCCCACGATCTACCCCAGGGCCACCATCGTGTCGGGCAACGAGGCGCCGGAAGGCCCCGACGCCTTCGGGCCATTCGACAGCCGCGGCTACAACCTGATAGGCAACACCGCCGGCTCGAGCGGCTTCGGAGGAACCGACCTTACCGACACGAGCCCGAGGCTAGACCCCAGGGGCCTGCGTGACAACGGCGGGCCCACGAGGACCATCGCGCTAACGGCGGGCAGCCCCGCGGTTGATGCGGTTGCGGAGGGCTGCCCGCCGCCTGACACGGACCAGGGAGGCGTGAGACGTCCACAAAACGGAGACGGGGAGGGGCAGGTGCTCTGCGATATCGGCGCCTTCGAGCGCAGCACGCCATCGCCCTAGGCACTGGGAACACCGTCGAGCAGGTCCCTAAGCTGCTCCGTTGACGGCTCTTGGCAAGACGATGAGCTGAAAGCTCTGCCAGCCGAGAACCGACGGCAGCTCTCTCGGAAAGGTTCGTCTATTCCGAGAAGGGCCTTAGTCCGACGCGTGGTCGGCGCCGGGGGAGGTCTCGAAGTCGTGGCCCGCCTCCTCGATGGCTTCCCCGATCTTCGCGAGCTCCGCCTCCCCGCCCTCGAAGGAGACGGCGACGAGGCCCCTCTCTGAGTCCACGTTCACCAGCTCCACAAAGGAGAGGCGCCCGAGGGCGCGCTCCAGGCGCTCGGCGTCATCGGCGCTCGAAAGATCCTGCACCACCAGCGTCACGTCAGGCACCGTGCCTCCCTTCGGTCGGCGGTTATCAGCATTTAGCGGTCAGCTATCAGCTCTTGCCTCGAATGGCGAAGCCGACGTTGCGAAGCGCTGCCCTACTCCAGACCGATGGTAGCGCTTTTGCCGGGGCGTCGCACTGTCAACCCGCTGCTGATTGCTGAAAGCTGACGGCTGACAGCTACTCCGTAGGCAGCTCTTGCGGGCGCACGTTGAGTGTACGTTCCCTGCTTCCGCGCAGCACCCTTAGCGTGGCGTCGCGCCCGATGGCGCTCTGATCTAGCTTGCCGAGCAGGTCGTCGTTGGAGCGCACGGGTTCGTCCCCGAAGCCCACGATGACGTCCTGAGGCCTCACCCCGGCCCGCTCGGCCGGGCTGTTCGGGGCCACGCTCTCCACCCCGGCGCCGCCGTCGTAGCCGTCCAGGTCCCTGGCCTCGCGGCTCACCACGGCTACGCCGAGGTAGGCGCGGCGCACCCGGCCCTCGGTCACCAGGGTGAAGACCACGCGCCGGAACGAGTTGGAGACCGGGATGGCGAAGCCTATCCCCTGGGCGCCGCCGATGATCGCGGTGTTTATCCCGACGACCTTCCCGGAGGCGTCCGCGAGCGGCCCGCCGGAGTTGCCCGGGTTGATCGCGGCGTCCGTCTGGATGACGTTCTCGATGAGGCGCCCGCTCTCGCCCCTGATGGAACGCCCGAGCGCGCTGACTACCCCCGCCGTGACGCTGCGCTGGAACCCGAGCGGGTTGCCGATGGCCACAACGAGCTGCCCGACGACGAGGTTTCCCGCCTCCCCGAGCGTGGCGGTCGGCGGCTCGACCTCAGGCTCGAAGCGCACTACAGCCAGGTCGCTCGGCGGGTCTTCGCCCAGGACCTCGGCCGGTACCGGCGTCCCGCCGGACACCGAGACCTCGATGCCGCCGGAGCGCCCCCTTCTGCCCCCGGCCCTCCTCAGGCCCCGCACGACGTGCGCGTTGGTCACGGCCGTGGCCGTGCCGTTCTCCGCGCCGAGCACAACCCCGCTCCCGCCGCCCCTGCCGTCGCTCAGGCCGACCGAGACGACCGCCGGCTCAAGCTGCTCTGTAACCTCCCTGACCGCCCGCGAGTACGCGTCGAGCGTGTCCCCTTCCGCGCGGGAGCTTGCGGAGAGGTTCTCGAAGATGTCCATAAGCTGTTTTTACCGCATCGGGCGCGACGTGGCCCTGGTCAAACGGCTAGGTTTTCCGGAGCGGCGCGCTGCGCACGGGCCCCTTTCGCCACCGGCTATAATCCGCCCTAGTGGCCGGACTCCTGGACAACGCGCGCCTCTCCGCGGCGGTCGCGGCCGCCCGGGTGGCGCGGCTCGCGAGCCGGAGGCTCGGGACGGGCGGGGGCTCGACGATGCCAGGCGTCGTGGCGCGGCGCGTGGACCCGCTGGTTCTCGCGAAGCTCTCCGCGCGGTTGCCACTGGGGTCGGCCGCGATAACCGGTACCAACGGCAAGACGACGACGACGCGCATGATCTCCAGGATACTGCGGGCCGCCGGCGTTCGCGCCGTCAACAACTCCACGGGCGCCAACCTGGTCACGGGCGTGACGGCAGCCCTGATCTCCGACGCGAACCTCTCGGGAGCGCCCGCCTCCGAGATGGGACTCTTCGAGGTAGACGAGGCGAGCGTCCCGAAGGTGGCCGCGGAGGCCGAGCTCCGCATACTCGCCGTCCTGAACCTTTTCCGCGACCAGCTCGACCGCTACGGGGAGCTTGCCTACACCGGCAAGGTCATCGCCTCGGCCTTCGGCGACCTGCCCGAGTGCGCGGCCGCCGTCCTGAACGCCGACGATCCGCTGGTCGCGAGCCTGGGACGCTCCGCGAAACGCCCCGTCTACTACGGGGTGGACGAGCCTTCCCTCGACTCGGGCCGGCTGCAGCACATCGCGGACTCCAAGGACTGCCCGCTGTGCGGAACGCCCCTCGCCTACGACGCCATCTACATGGGGCATGTCGGCGTCTACGATTGCCCCGCCTGTCCGTTCGGGCGTCCCGATCTCGCGTACCGGGCAAGCCGGGTGCGCCTGGACGGGGCGCGCGGCGCGGACTTCCTGTTGTCCACGCCCGCCGGGGAGGCCGAGGTGCGGGTCAACCTGCCAGGGCTGTACAACGTCTACAACGCCCTGGCCGCGGCCGCGGTCGCGGCGGAGGCAGGGGTCGAGCTCCCCGAGATCTCCCGCGCCATCGAGGAGTTCGGCGGCGCGTTCGGGCGGGTCGAGCGGGTGCGAGCGGGGGACAGGGAAGCCTTCCTGCTCCTCATAAAAAACCCGGTAGGGTTCAACGAGATCCTGCGCACCTTCGTAACCGGGGGCGAGGCCCACCACGTCCTCATAGCGATAAACGACAACCACGCCGACGGCCGCGACGTCTCGTGGCTGTGGGACGTGGACTTCGAGATGCTCGCCGACGCCCACGACGCGGGCCGCGCGGACGGTATGTCCCCCATTATGGTCAGCGGCATCAGGGCGACGGACATGGCGGTAAGGCTGAAGTACGCCGAGTTGCCGGTGGGAACCGTGATCCCCGACCGCGAGCAGGCCATACGGGCCGCCCTCGACGCCACCCCACCGGGCGAGACCCTCTACGTCCTGCCGACCTACACCGCGATGCTCGAGATTCGTAAGACCCTGAGCGAGCTCGGCTACACGCACCCGTTCTGGGAGGATCGCTGACCCATGTCGTGCGGCACGCCAGTGCGAGAGATCCCTCCGCTTCTTTCGGGTGGAGATACGCGTGCGGTATCCTGGAGGTCGCGGCGAGGACCACGAACGCGACGGGAGCTACGAAGTGCAACGAACCCGGCTGACCATCCACCACCTCTACGCGGACATGATGAACCTCTACGGCGACCGCGGGAACGTCATCTCCATCAAGAAGCGCTGCGAGTGGCGCGGCATCCCGGTCGAGGTCGTGGACGTGGGCCTGGGGGAGTCGATCAGGCCGACAGGCTGCGACCTTTTTCTCTTCGGCGGCGGGCAGGACAGGGAGCAGGCGCTTCTCGTCGAGGATCTCTCCGGCCCGAAGGGCGCCGACCTGCGGGCGATCGTCGAAGACGGAGGCGTGGTCCTCGGGGTGTGCGGCGGCTACCAGCTGATGGGCCACTCCTACGAGACGCCGGAGGGCGAGAAGCTGCCCGGCGTGGGTGTCTTCGACCTGCACACCGAGCCGCGCAAGGCGGACGAGGAACGCCTTATAGGCAACGTGCTGGTAAGGGTGGGAGGCCTCGAGGACGGCGAGGTACGGGAGGTCGTCGGCTTCGAGAACCACGGCGGCCGTACTTACCTTGGCGATGGCGTGGAGCCGCTTGGCGAGGTGGTGGTGGGCTTCGGCAATAACGGCGAAGACGGCACGGAGGGCGCCAGGCGGCTCAACGCCTACGGCACCTACCTGCACGGCTCGCTCTTGCCCAAGAACCCCTGGCTCACGGACCGCTTGATCCTGAACGCGCTGAGGCGTGTGGACGATGCCTTCGTGCTCGAGCCGCTGGACGATGGTGCCGAGCGCCGGGCTTTCGCCGCGGTCGCGAGCCGTATCTCCGGAAGGTGACGATTCTTGAGACGTACGCACCGCCTCTCGCTCGACCGGATCGAGCACGCTGCCCGCGTCGTGGACCCCGTGTTCCTGAACTCGCCGCAGTTCGTGTGCGAGCCCCTTGGCGACGCCTTAGGCCTGAGGCTGGTTATCAAGGTGGAGACGCTCAACCCGATTCGTTCGTTCAAGGGACGCGGTACGGATGTACTCGTCTCCGAGGCCGAGGACGATGTCCCCCTGGTCTGCGCGAGCGCCGGTAACTTCGGGCAGGCGATGGCGTACTCCTGCCGCAGACGGAACCTGGGGTTGACGGTCTACGCGAGCGACAACGCCAATACCCTCAAGGTCGAGCGAATGCGGGCGCTCGGGGCTGACGTGATCCTGCGCGGCGCTGACTTCGACGAGGCGAAGCTGGAGGCCAGGCAATTCGCCCGGGAGGAGGGATCCCGGTTCGTCGAAGATAGCCTGGATCTGGAAACACTGGAAGGGGCTGGAACGATGGGGCTGGAGTGGCTGCGGTTCCCCGAGACGCTGCACGCGCTCCTCGTGCCGCTCGGCAATGGGGCCATGTTCAACGGCGTGGCGAGGGTCATGAAAGAACGTAGCCCCCACACAAAGATGATCGCCGTTGGGGCCGCTGGTGCGCCCGCCATGATCGAGTCCTGGCGCGCAGGCCAGGTCATAGTTCACGACCAGATAGACACCATCGCCGACGGCATAGGCGTGCGCGCGCCGGTTGCGCAGGCGCTCGAAGACATGCGCGGCCTGGTGGACGATGCGATCCTGGTATCCGAGAGCAACATCGTCGAGGCCATGCGCCTCGTACACCGCCACGCCGGCGTGGTGGCCGAACCGTCAGGCGCCGCCGGCGTTGCCGCGATCCTCGAACGCCCCGAAGCGTTCCATGGTCAGACGGTCGGCACGATCTTGTGCGGCGGTAACCTCACGCCCGAGCAGGTGCACGAGTGGTTGTAAGGGGATGGCGCCCTAAGCCCCGGGCGCGCCGAGCCAGCTCCCCAGGACCCTGACGTAGCCTTCGAAGTCGTCCCGATGGACGCCGTGCCCGGCGTCGAGTCCCTCCACCGTGCCCAGCCGCAACGAGCGTGCCACGGCCGCGCGCTCGGGCTGCGGCAACATCGAGCCGCGCTCCTCGCTGCCGAGAACGAGCAGGGTGGGAACCGAGACAGAGCCGATCATGGCCGCCAGGTCGTAGCCCAGTCCATTTCGAAGTAACCCGGCGGTCGGTATGGCGTCGCAGTCGAGCATGCCCGCGACGCTGTTCCTGGCGTCCTCTTCGTCCCACGCGGGGTTCTCGGCCAGGTTCCTCCGCACCGCGGCTTCGGGTGAGCCGCTGGTGAGGACCGCGCTCGCCCGCGTCTCGCGCGCCACCTCCCCGAAATCGGTAGCCTCGGAGCCGGGCGGCTCCTCAAGCACCAGCCGTCGCGCCGTCTCGCCGTGATTCTCGCAGAGACGCAGGACCACCAGCGCTCCCAGCGAGTAGCCGAGGAGCACGTCGGCCGTGCCGGCGGCGGACCCGAAGACGGTCTCGTACACGTCCGCGGCCAGATCGTCCAGGTCTTCGCCGCCGCGCATGCGGGGGCTGGCGCCGTGACCCCGCAGGTCGATCGCGACGGCGTGCCAGCCGTTCTCGGCGAACCACGGGCCGACGCGCCACCAGGTGCGCGTCGAAGAGGTGACGCCGTGGACCAGTACCGCGAGGGGCCTGCCCTCCTCGCCCCAGCTGCGGGTCGCCAGCCTCAGAAGGTCTCCACCGCGGGGCGGAGGTCCAGCTCCAGCGTCCAGGCGGTCGGGTCCTGGACGTGTAGCTGCCAGTAGGTCTCGGCGATCGCCTCGGGGGAGAGCATCGTGTGGTCCTCGCGCTCCGAGTACATCCCGCGCACCCTTGGCGTGTTGATCTGTCCGTCGACGACGACGTGCGCCACGTGGACCCCCCGCGGCCCGAACTCGCGCGCCATCGACTGCGCCAGCGCCCGCAAACCGAACTTGCCCACGGCGAGCGCCGAGAACCCCGCCTTGCCGCGCAGCGCGGCCGACGCGCCTGTCAGAAGCACCGTGCCGCGCCCGCCCTCGGCCATCGCGGGCAAGACCTGCCGGGCCGCGTAGAAAGCGCCGGCGCAGTTGGCCTTGAAGCACTCGTCGAACCTCTCCGGCTCCACCTCCAGTATCCCGCCCATCTGGAAGGCGCCGGCGTTGTAGACGAAGACCTCGGGATCGCCCAGCTCCTCGCGCACCCGCCCGAAGGACGCCTCCACGGAGGAAGGGTCGGTGGCGTCGGTCGCGACGGGGAGCGCCGTCCCATCCGTGTCCTCTATCTCCTGGCGCGCCCCGGCCACGCTCTCCTCGGTGCGGGCCATCAGCGCGACCGCGTAGCCCTCCCTGGCGAAGCGGCGGGCGACCGCCGTTCCCAGACCGGGGCCGACGCCGAGGACCGCCGCTACCTTACCGTTCAAGTGGTGCTCCTTTCCTGTGTGGTTCAGGCGCCGCCGGCGGGAAACGAGTACCGCCCCGGCGCCCTGGGGTACGCCCCGACCGAGTAGCCCGGGGCGTCGTCGAGGGCAAGAGCCCTTGTTCCCCTGGCGGGCACGCCACTATCCTCCCTTTCGGGCCAGAACCCACAACCAGGTCTCGCCGCCGCGAGCACCGCTCGTGGTCCGCGCCTGGGCGCTCTCTATCTCGAACCAAGCGTCGCCAAGCATCGCCAGGCTGGTCTCCCCGTCGTGGTGACTCCAACGCATTGCAGCGCCCCAACCCTCCCAGTCTGCTTCCTCGCCTTCCCAGGCGTCGAGCGCCCAGGTCGCGAGAAAGCGGCCGCTGGGCTTGAGCCAGCGTTCGACATCCCGCACCAGAGCCGGGTGCTCGGCGCGCGGCACGTGGATTATGGAGTGGAAGGCGACGACCGCGTCGAAGGTCTCCGGCTCGAAGCTCAAACCGGTCATGTCGTCCTTGATGAAGGTGGCCGCCGGCACGAGCCGGCGGGCCAGCCCCAGTTGACGCGCGGAGACGTCCACACCGGTCACCGCGAAGCGCTCCGCGAGCCAGCGCGTCACGGGCACCCCGGCGCCGCACCCGAGGTCGAGGACGGCCGCGGCGGGCGGTAGCAGGTCCGCCAGCTCCCGCAACGCCGCCAGCGTCGTGGGGTCGTCCGCGTCTTTCGTGGCGAGGTACCTCTCGGCCACGAGGTCGTAGCCCTTCTCTACCGTCCGCCTGTGCGCCTCGCTCATTGAGCGGTGATGCCACCGTCCACGATCATGCAGGCCCCGATCACCGACCCCGACTCGTCGGAGGCGAGGTAGGCCGCCATCGCGGCGATCTCCTCCGGGCTGACGAACCTGTTGTGCGGTTGGCGGGCCCGCATCCTGGCCCTGGCCTCTTCGGGGTCGTCGTAGCCGCTCGTGATGCGGTAGATCCAGGGCGTCTCCACGGTGCCGGGCGCTATGCAGTTGACCCTCACGCCCTCCTCGACGTGGTCGATGGCCGCGGCCCGCGTGAGGGAGAGGATGGCGCCCTTGGCCGCGCTGTAGATGGCCCTGTCGGCGACCCCAACGAGCGCCGCGACCGACGTTATGTTGATCACCGAGCCGCCCTCGGAGTCCCTTATGGCAGGGATGGCATATTTCATGCCGAGCAGGGTGCCCTTTACGCAGACGTCCATGACCCGCTCGTAGTCCTCCTCCGTGGTGTCGACCACGGTCGCCGCGACGCCCACGCCGGCGTTGTTGACCATGACGTCGAGGCCGCCCCACTCGCCTACCACGTCCGAGATCAGGGCCTCGACCTCGCCGGCCTTCGTGACGTTGGTGCTTCGCACCATGGTCTCGCCTTCTATCTCCGAGGCCACCTCGCTGGCGGCCCCTTCTTCCACGTCGGTGAGGGCGACGCGGGCGCCTTCGCTCGCGCACCGGAGGGCGATGGCGCGCCCGATACCTGCCCCCGCGCCCGTTATCACGATCCTCTTCCCCTCGAGACGCTCCATCTTCCCCTCGCTCTCTCGGATTCGAAAAGTGCCAGTATAATGGACGCCCTTATCGGGGGCGCAAACGTTGGGAGAGGAGCTTTCGTGGATACATATCCGGACTGGATAGAGGGCCTCCCGCAGGCCGACACGCCTTTCGCTGGGCTCAGGGGCCCTATGATGTCGAGCCCGCACGGACAGGCGGTCTTCTTCAGCGCCGCGGAGGAGGTCGAGGTCTCGCCGCACTCCCACGGCGCGCAGTGGGGCATCGTCGTCGCCGGCCGCCTGCACCTGACCGTGGACGGCGAGGCCGGCATCTACGAGGTTGGCGAGACCTACGACATCCCGGCCGGAGCCGAGCACTCCGCCACGCTTGAGGCCGGTACCTCCGTGATAGACGTCTTCCAGGAAGCCGACCGCTACGAGACGAAGTAGCGCGCCCGCTCCGCGCCCGGTGCTATTGGGATTATCCGCGGATAGCCGTGAGGCCCTGCGCGAGGGCCTGGCCGTAGATCCAGAGGTCCCCCCAGTACGCGACGCATCGGAAGCCCTGCTCGAGGTAGGCGCGGGCCTCGTCCACGCTCGTGGCCATGATGCCTGTCGCCTTGCCGTGGCGCCTGCAGGCGTCCAGAATTTGGTCGATGGCGCCCAGGTAGTCGGGGTGATCAAACCGTCCCGGGATACCCATCGAGTTGGTCAGGTCGTTGTGCCCGACCCAGAGAACGTCGACCCCCTCGACGGCCGCGATGGCCTCGACGTTCTCCACGCCCCTCGCGGTCTCTATCTGGGTGATGATGAGGGTCTCGTCGTTCGCGCTCTGCATCGCGGCCACCGCGTCGCCGGAGGCCTCGTAGTCGTCGTGGGCTATGCCGAAGGCCGCGCCGCGGGCGCCGGACGGCGGGTACTTGGCGGAGCTCACGACGAGGCGGGCCTGCTCCTCGGACTCGACCATCGGCACCATCACGCCCGAGGCCCCCGCGTCCAGCGGGCGGGCGATGAAGTGGTACTGCGTCGCGGGGACGCGCACGAGCGGCACGACGTCCGCGGCGCGGGCGCCCGCGAGCAGCCCCCTGATGGTGTCGATGCCCCAACCGGTGTGCTCCTGGTCGAAGACCACGAACTCGGCGCCGGCCGCGGCGGCGATGCGCGCGATGCCGGAGGTGTCGAACTCGAAGACCATAGTTCCTAGCGCCGTGCCACCCTCGCGCAGCGCGCGCCTGACCGTGTTGGGCCTCATCTCTCCGTCCTTTCCGCGAGGCGTTGCAGCTTCTCCCTGAAGGGCGCCGCGCCGAGCACGTCCCTGTTCACCACGTTCTCCGGTACGCGTCCGGCCGCCACCTCGAGAACGCTCCCGCAGGCGCCGCGGCCGTTGCCCAGGGCCAGCTCGTCCGTCCAGGCCAGGGCGTGGGGGGTGGCGATCACGTTGGGGAGGGAGAAGATCGGGTCCTCCGGGTCGGCCGGTTCCTGCTCGAAGACGTCGAGCCCGGCCCCCGCAATGCGTCCCTCCCGCAGCGCCTCCGTCAGCGCCGCCTGGTCCACTATCGGGCCGCGGGCGGCGTTGATGAGGTAGGCCGTCTCTTTCATCAGGCCGAGGCGCTCCGCGTCGAGGAGGTGGTGGGTCTCGGGCGTGAGGGCGCAGTTGACCGCGACGAAGTCCGAGGCGTCGAGCAGCGGCTCCAGACCGACCAGCTCGACCCCCGCAGCGGCGGCCGACTCGGGGGTAGCGTAAGGGTCGTGCGCCAGGTGGCGCATCCCGAACGGTTCGGCCAGCCTGAACATCTCCCGGCCGATGTTGCCGAGCCCGATCGAGCCGAGCGTCCGTCCGGTGAGACCCAAGCCCATGTTGTCCAGCCTCTCGTCCCAGCTTCCCGAACGGGCGATGCGGTCTTTGATCACCAACCTGTGGCTCAACGCCAGGAGCATGGCTATGTTCGCCGCTGCCACGGGCCGCCGCACGCCGTCGGGGGTGATTGTGACGGCCACGCCGCTCCGGGTGCAGGCGCCGAGGTCCACGTTGTCGTAGCCGACGCCGAAGCGCGCGACCACGGCCAGGCGCTCCGCTCCCTCGAGGGCCGCGGCGCCAACGCGCGGGGCCAGGACGATCAGGGCGTCGTAGGGCCGCACCTGCTCGGCGCTTAGCTCGTCCCCTCCCTCCGGCAGAAACTCCCACTCCACGCCCCGCGCCCCTTCGAGCATGTCCAGGCCGATATCCCCCCAGCCGATGGTGCCATCGGGCCGCAGGAAGTCGTGGGTCAAGCCGACACGAAAGCCGTCTTTCATTTACGAGCCCCCTTCTCGAGCACCATCAGGCGTACGGGCGCAGGCCCTCGGTCCCTACCTCGAACGCCTCCACCCGGCCGAACTCCACCTCCGTGACGTAGATCTTCTTCTCCCCGGCTCTCCCGAACGCGACGTTGGTTGGCAGCCGTCCGGCCGTCTCGATGCGATCGACCACCGCGCCTTCAGGCGAGAGCACGGTGACGTCGCCCTGCCCGTAGACGGTGACGTAGAGGTTCCCGTCGGCGCCGAAGGCCATGCCGTCGGGTCCTACGGGAACCTCCCGCGACTCCAGGTACGCGACGTTGGCGAAATCCTCCCGCTCTCCCACGATCTCGCCTTTCTCCCACGCGTACCGGTAGACCATGCCGGTCACGGTCTCGTTGACGTAGAGGTCCTCGTCCGGGCCGAAGGCTATGCCGTTGGTGAAAAGGTACCCGGAGTCCAGCTTCTCGATCCGGAGGGTCAGCGGGTCTACGCGGTAGAGCCGACCGTCGATCGGGGCGTCCGCGTAGTCTTCGCGTACCCGGCCGCCAGGGGCCCAGTCGTCAGTGTGGATGCCCGAATCGGTCAGGTAAAGGGCGCCGTCCGGGCCGAAACACAGGTCGTTCGGAAACAGAAACGGCTCGCCGTCGCATTCCGTCAGCACGACCTCCGCGCGGCCGTCGGCGTGCAGCCGGATCAGGGACGGCTCCCTGGACTCGGCCACCCAGACGATCCCATCCAGGCCAATCACCAGCCCGTTCGGGCGTCCGGTTCGGGCGAGCACGCGCTCGATCCGACCGTCCTCGCCGAGCCGGGTCACGCAGCCCCGGTCCGGCCCCATTTCCACGACGAGCCAACGCCCGTCCGGCAACACCGCCGGGCCTTCCGGCACGCTCAGGTCCTGCGCGAATATCATCCCTGCGCCTTCGTCCGAGTTGCAGCAACCGCTATCCCCGCCGCTCCCGTCCCACCCGCCCTCAAGCATACAGCACGCCGCACGGCCCGCGCGAGCCTCGGCGGCGCAATCCGGCTGGCATTCGACCGCCGGACACAGGCCGTCGCCGCGCAGGAATCGCGATGTTGACCAGGACCCGGGACGTTGCTAGATTGCTTGAGATTGTCTGACCAATCTTGGCACTTCGGGAAGGCTAGAGGGGGGTACCGATGGCGCAGGAGGCTGGTTCTGGAGGGGGGAGTCCGGTGGCCCGCAATTACGTGCCGCGGGGGCATCCGGTCTCCTGGTTGATGCTCGTGGTGACGACGGGGGCGATACTCGTCAACTCCATCGACCGGGCTATCCTGCCGGCCGTGCTCCCTGGCATCCTGAGCGAGTTCGACCTGAGCGAGAGCGCCGGCGGCTTCCTTATCGGCCTGAGCTTCGCCGGCACAGCTATCGGCGGCCTCATACTCGGGATCTTCGGCGACTCGTTGGGTAAGGGGGTAAGGCGGGCCTGGGGATGGGCCGTCGCCGTCGGCATCGTCGTGGTCTCGTCCGTGCTGACGGCGTTCTCGCAGACGCTTGGCCAGCTCCAGGTCCTGCGGGTCGCCATGGGGATAGGCACGGGCGGCATGGAGCCGGTAAACGTGGCGATGGTCGGGGAGTGGTGGCAGAAGGAGGACCGCGGGTTCGCCGTGGGGACGATAGGGCTTGGGCTCGGCCTCTCCGGCCTCGTCGGGGCGCCCGTAGCCGGGATCCTCATCGAGAACTTCGGCTTCACCGTTCACTACGTGTTCATCGCCGCGATCTGCCTCCTGGCCCTGATCCCCATGTCCTTGATCCGGGAGACGGCTGTCCTGACGCGGGAGGGTTGATTCGTTGTCCGAGGGTGGCTCGGGGTGGGACCCCGCTGCGCTGGCCGCGCTGCTCCGGGACCACGAGCTGGTGGACCTCTCTCACACCATAGAAGAGGACATCCCGGCCTGGCCCACGCACGCCCGTTTCGGCCGCACCATGTACGAGGACTACGCCCTCGGGGATCCCGCCCGCCACTACGGCTTGACGATAAGCGAGCACACGGCCACCCACATGGACGCCCCGCTGCACTTCATACCCGCGGGGCCAGCCCACTACGGCGCCGACGAGATCCCCCTGGACAGGCTGGTCGGGCGCGCAGCGACCCTGGATTCGACCGGTCTTGGAGCCGGAGATCTCCTGACGGTGCGGAAGATCCGGGCGTGGGAGGGCGAGCATGGCCCCATAGAGGCGGGGGATCGGGTGCTCGTCCGGTACGGCTGGGATCTCCGCTGGGCCACAGGCCCTGAGGGCCGGAGGTTCCTCGAAGACTGGCCCGGCCTGGGCGGGGAGGCGGCCGAGTACCTGGTCGAGAAGGGGGTCTCGCTCGTGGGATGTGACACAATGGCCGTGGACGCCGGCGGAACGAAGGAGAACCCCGCCCACCACGCCCTGCTCGGCAACGAGGTCTACGTGGTGGAGAACCTCAAGAACCTCGACCGTTTGCCGCAGTTCTGTCTCTTCGTGGCGTTACCGCTTAAGATACGGGGTGGGTCTGGCTCGCCCGTGCGGGCGATCGCCCTCGTACCAGGGAGGTAGAGTGGAGATCATCGACATAACGACGCCGGCTGGACCGGAGACGATCATGTGGCCCGGTCAGCCCGTCCCGGCGCAGGAGTTCCTGTCCCACACCGACCGGGGCGACCCGAACACGGTCAGCGTGTGGAGGGTGAGCGCGCACACTGGCACCCACATGGACGCCAGGATGCACTTCATCCCGGGGGGCTGGTCGATG
The DNA here is from genome assembly GCA_963800975.1 of uncultured Rubrobacteraceae bacterium. Taxonomy (GTDB): domain Bacteria; phylum Actinomycetota; class Rubrobacteria; order Rubrobacterales; family Rubrobacteraceae; genus JALYGY01. The sequence continues at coordinate 163,946 of CAWDDB010000021.1, forward strand.
GAGTCGCTCAAGCTCTCGCGCAGCGTCGGGCCCTGCCGGGTCGCGGACCTGACCCACGTCGAGGGGCACGTCACCCGCGCCGACCTCGAGGCCGCCGAGGTGGCCGGAACCGTGCGGCTGCTCCTCAAGACTCGCAACTCCGAGGATGGGTTGCTCGGCCGGGAGGATTTCGAGGAAGACTACGTGGCCATCTCGAGGGAGGCCGCCGAGTACCTCGTGGAGATCGGGGTGGAGACGGTGGGGGTGGACTACCTCTCCGTCGAGCCATTCGAGGACAAGGAGTTCAACACGCACCATACGCTGCTCGGGGCCGACGTTCTCCTGATCGAGGCCCTGGCGCTCGGGAACGTTGAGCCGGGGGAGTACTTCCTGGTTTGCCTGCCGCTGAAGCTGGAGGGCTCCGACGGCTCCCCGGCACGCGCTATCCTTATACGGGGCATCTAGAAGGAGGGCGGTTTTCGTGAAAGCCATCGTGTGGAACGGGCCGGAGGAGATGGCGGTCGAGGAGGTATCCGAGCCTTCGGTCGAGTCGGGGATGGTCATCGTGCGCCCGGAGGCCGTCGGTATCTGCGGCTCCGAGATAGAGGGCTACCTTGGCAGGATGGGCAACCGCACCCCGCCGCTGGTGATGGGCCACGAGTTCGCCGGGACCGTGACGGAGGTCGGCGAGGGCGTCGACGAGGCCCTCGTCGGCAGGGTCGTGGCCGTGAACCCGCTCTCCTCGGACGGCACCTGTCCGCTGTGCCGCGCCGGGCAGACCAACCTTTGCCCGAACCGCACCCTCGTGGGCATCCACTCTTCCGGGGGATTCGCGGAGTACACGCTCGCCCCGGCCAGCAACGTCTACCCGCTCCCCGACGGGGTCGAGGCCCGCTCCGGCGCCCTGGCCGAGCCGCTGGCCAACGGCGTGCACGCCGCGAGGCTCGGCCTCGCCGGGAACCCGGTCGAGCACACCGTCGTGGTGGGGGCCGGCACGATCGGGCTGATGTGCCTGCAGGCCGCGGTGCTCGACGGCATCCCGGACGTCTCGGTCGTCGAGCCGCACGAGGCGCGCCGCGAACAGGCCCTGCGGCTCGGGGCCTCCTCCGCCTACGCCACGGCCGAGGAGGCACGCGAGGCCCTCGAAGAGCCTACCGAGGGTGTCGGCGCGGACCTGGTCCTCGACGCGGTCGGGGCCGAGGTAACGCGCAAGGCAGCGGTCGAGGTGCTGCTGCGTCCCGGAGGGCGGGTCGTCTTCGTGGGGTTGCACGACGACGACACAACGCTCGGGTTCCACGACGTGGTGCGAGGCCAGATCGACCTGCAGGGGTCGTACGCCTTCACCGCGGATGACTACGAGCAGGCGCTCGAGTGGCTCGTCGCGGGGAGCGCGGGCATAGGGGAGCTTCCGCCGGTCTTGCCGCTCGAAGAAGGACCGGCGGTCTTCGCGGAGCTGGTACGGGGACCGTCGAGCCGGATCAAGGTCTTCCTCGCGGGGAGCGGCTGATGGTGGAAGGGACGCTTTCGGGCACGTCGGCGCTGGTGGTCGGGGCGAGCAGCGGGATCGGGCTCTGCACGGCCAACCTCTTCGCCGACGCCGGCGCGCGGGTTCACGCCGCCGCGCGGCGCAGGGAGGTTATAGAGGAGGGGACCGGGGGCAGGGACGTCACGGCGCACGAGCTCGACATCTCGGACGAGACCGCGGTCCGCCGCGCGGTCGAGGAGGTGGGCGAGGCCGACGGCCTGGACGTGCTCGTCGTCGCCTCGGGCATCAACTTCCCCGAGAGGAGGCTGGAGCAGCTCACGGCCGAAAGCTGGGACGCCATGATCTCGGTAAACCTGAGCGGGGCCTTCTACGCCGTCAGGGCGGCGCTGCCTTACCTGCGCGCCGCGCGCGGGCTAGTCGTCCTCATCAGCAGCGTCTCTGGCTCCTGGCCCGACATGTCCGGCCCGGCCTACCAGGCCTCGAAGGCCGGCATGACCGAGTTCGCCCACGCGGCCGGCTTCGAGGAGCACCAGAACGGCGTGCGCTTCAGCGCCGTCTTGCCAGGCATCGTGAACACCCCGATCCTGGACAACCGTCCCGAGCCGCCCCCGAGGGAGGTGCGCGACCTGAGCCTGGATCCGGAGGACGTGGCGCGTGCCTGCTACTTCCTCGCGACGCTTCCCGAGCGGGCCTACGTGCCCGAGCTGACCATCCTGCCGACGGCGTTGCAGGCCCTCGGCAAGACATCCACGGCGACACCGCCTGTGTCCCAGGCAGAAGGATAGGAGAGAACCGCATGGCTTCCGAAAACGGCCGGCCAGACGCGCCGGTTCCGCTCGCGCGACTGGTTCGACAACCCTGAGCGCCTGGACCAGACGGCGCTGTACCTCGAGCGCTTCATGAACTACGGGAACACGCCAGACGAGCTACGCTCCGGCAAGCCCGTGGTCGGCATCGCCCAGAGCGGCAGCGACCTCTCGCCCTGCAACCGGCACCACCTGCAGCTCGCGAGCCGCGTGCGCGACGGGATACGAGACGCGGGCGGGATCCCGATAGAGTTCCCGGTCCATCCCATAAACGAGAACTGCCGCAGGCCGACGGCGGCGCTGGACCGCAACCTCTTCTACCTGGGGTTGGTGGAGATCCTCTACGGCTACTTCATGGACGCCGTGGTGCTGACCACCGGCTGCGACAAGACCACGCCTGCCGCCATCATGGCTGCCTCGACCGTGGACATACCAGCGATCGTCCTCTCCGGCGGGCCGATGCTGGACGGCCACTTCGAGGGCGAGCTGGTCGGCTCCGGGATGGCGATCTGGAAGTGCCGGCGCAAGCTGGCAACCGGCCAGATCGACGAGGAAGAGTTCTTCGAAACCGCCCTGGCCTCCGCGCCTTCGGCGGGCCACTGCAACACCATGGGCACGGCCTCGACAATGAACGCCCTGGCCGAGGTGCTCGGGTTCTCGCTGCCGGGGTGCGCGGCGATCCCGGCCCCCTACCGCGAGCGTGGCCAGATGGCCTACTACACGGGGAAACGCATCGTCGAGATGGCCAACGAGGACCTGCGCCCCTCCAGGATCCTGACCCGCGAGTCGTTCCTGAACGCCATCGTCGCCACCACCGCCATCGGCGGCTCGACCAACGCGCAGCCGCACATCATGGCCATGGCCCGCCACGCCGGCGTCGAGCTCGAGCCCGCCGACTGGGAGCACGGCTACGACGTGCCGCTGCTCGTCAACATGCAGCCGGCCGGCGAGTACCTCGGCGAGCGGTTCCACCACGCCGGCGGGGTGCCCGCGGTGGTGAACGAGCTCCTGCGGGCCGGCAAGATAGACGGCGAGGCCCTGACCGTCACCGGGCAGACGCTGCAGGACAGCGTGGCGGGCAAGGAGAGCATTGACCGCGAGATGATCACGGCCTGCGACGAGCCGTTGCAGGAGCGGGCCGGTTTCCGGGTCCTCTCCGGGAACCTCTTCGACTTCGCGATCATCAAGACGAGCGTGATCTCCGACGAGTTCCGCGAGCGCTACCTGAGCGACGAGGGCGTCTTCGAGGGCCGGGCCGTCGTCTTCGACGGCTCCGACGACTACCACGAGCGCATCAACGATCCCGACCTGGACATCGACGAGCGCAGCATACTCGTGATCCGGGGCGCGGGACCCGTCGGCTGGCCCGGCTCGGCCGAGGTCGTCAACATGCAGCCCCCAGACGCGCTCCTGAGGCGCGGCATCAACACGCTGCCGACCATAGGCGACGGCCGGCAATCCGGCACGGCGGACAGCCCCTCGATCCTGAACGCCGCCCCAGAGAGCGCGGTGGGCGGTGGCCTGGCCTGGCTGCGGAGCGGGGACACGATCCGCATCGACCTGGGCTCGGGGCGCTGCGACATGCTCGTGCCGGAAGAAGAGATCGAACGCCGCAAGCGGGAGGACGGTATCCCGCCGGTGCCTGAGACGCGCACGCCGTGGCAGGAGATCTACCGCTCCACCGTCGGACAGCTCGACGGCGGCGGGGTCATGGAGGCGGCGCTGAAGTACCGCGACATAGCCGACAAGATGCCGCGCCACAACCACTGAGCACGTCACGGAGGTAGGGGCGGTTTGTGAACCGCCCCTACCTGGCAATTCGCTTTGCGTGTTACAGTGTCGGGTGTAGCGCTGATGCGAGACCGGGGAGGGACCGGGCGCCGTGAGACGTATCGCCATGTTGCTGGTGCTGGTTGCCACGACGACGCTCCTGGCCGCAGGAGTGGCGTTTACGCAGGCCGTCGAGGGAGAGGACGCGCCCACCTACATCGTAGTGCTGGAGGACGGCGTGGATAGTCCTTCGCGCGTGGCGGACGGGATAGAGGGGCGACAGGAGGGCCTGGAGGTAGGCTTCGTCTACAGCGCGGCGCTTGAGGGTTTCTCCGCGGAGATCCCGGCGGAATCCCTCGACGATGTGCGCAACAACCGCAGCGTCGCCTACGTCGAGCGGGACAAGGTCGTGAGGAAGCTCGAGCAGGCGCTCCCCTGGGGCATCGAGCGCGTTGACGCCCCCAACAGCACCGCGGATCCCGGGACCGGCCCGGTGACGGTCACGGGCGTCCGCGTGTACGTGCTGGACACTGGGATCGACGCGGATCACGCCGACCTGAACGTGGTCAGGCACCTCAACTTCCACGGCGGGCCGAACACCGACTGCGACGGGCACGGGACCCACGTGGCCGGCACGCTGGCGGCCGAGGATAACGACGGCGACGTGGTCGGCGTGGCTCCCGGAGCGCCGTTGACCGGCGTCAAGGTTCTCGACTGCACCGGGCACGGAACGGTGTCCAAGGTTATCAAGGGCGTCGACTGGGTGACCAGGCACACCAAGGGCCCGGACGGCGCGGCTGGCACCGCCGACGACCGGACGCCGGCCGTCGCGAACATGAGCATCGGCGGCGACATCAGCCGGGCGCTGGACAGGGCGGTCAGGCGGTCGGTTGACGGCGGCGTCTTCTACTCGATCTCCGCCGGCAACGACGGCAGGAGCGCGTGCAAGCGCTCGCCGGCGCGCGCTGGGGTCGGCAGGAACAACGGCATCGTCACCACCGCCGCCACCAACAGGCTCGACCAGGAGGCCGCCTGGAGCAGCTACGGGCGCTGCGTGGACCTGTGGGCGCCCGGCGTGGGTATCGAGTCGACGAGGCTGGGCGGCGGCACGAAGCCCGACTCCGGCACGTCCATGTCCGCGCCGCATGTGGGCGGGACGGCCGCGCTCTACCTCGCGGCCAACCCCGCGGACTCCGCGGTCGAGACCGAGACCGCGCTCGTGGCCAACTCCGAGCCCACCTCCACCAAGAGCAAGAACGGGGCCGAGATCCGGCTCGTCGACGCCGGCGACGAGATGTCTCCCACCCCCTGACCCCTGGGCGGAACGCGATTGAACCTCCCGGGGCGGCGCGTTACGCTAGAGGACCCAGGCTAGGAGAGGAGAAGGCTTTGACGGAAGAGCGCACCGAGCAAGTCATCGAGGCGATGGGGCTGCCGGACATGGCCGTCCAGACAGACGAGATCCCCTGGGTGCCGCAGGGCGAGAGGGTCTGGTTCAAGCCCCTGAGGTTCGACCTCGCCACCGGGCGCTGGATCAACCTCCTCAGGGTCGAGGGCGGCGGGAAGGTCAACCGCCACCGCCACACCGGCGGGCAGGTGCTCGGGTACTGCATCGAGGGCTCCTGGCACTACCTGGAAAGAGAATGGGTGGCGAGGCCCGGCACGCTTGTCTACGAGCCTCCCGGCGACATCCACACGCTCGTCGTCGACGAGGACTACATGGAGACGCTCTTTATCCTGGAGGGAACCGTCCAGTACATAGACGACGATGACAACCTGATCTACCAGGACGACGTCTTCTCGAAGCTGGAACGCTACCTGAAGTTCTGCGAGGAGGAAGGCGTGGAGCCCCTCGACCTCCGCTACTGAGCGGTGGCCGTACTCGACGACTTCAGGCTGGACGGCCGCGTCGCGCTCGTGACGGGGGCGGGGCAGGGCCTCGGCCAGGGCCTGGCCCTTGGCCTGGCCGAAGCGGGCGCTGACGTGGTAGCGCTCGACGTCGCGCCGCTCGAAGAGACCGCCGAGCAGATCGAGAGCCTGGGCAGGCGCTGCCACCAGATGAGCTCGGACCTGCTCGGCATCCGCACGGACGAGGCGGCGGGAATCGTCTCGGAGTGCGTCGAAGTTCTGGGCAGGCTGGATATCCTGGTCAACAACGCCGGCGTCATCCGGCGGGCGCCCGCGCTCGAGTTCGGCGAGGAGGACTGGGAGGACGTCATAAACCTGAACCTGAACAGCCTCTGGTACCTGAGCCAGGCGGCCGCCCGGCGCTTCGTCGAAGGGGGGAGGGGGGCAAGATCGTCAGCGTCGCCTCCGTCCTCTCTTTCTCCGGCGGCATCATCGTCCCCTCGTACGCCGCGACCAAGGCCGCCGTCGCGAACCTGACGCGCGCTTTGGCCAACGAGTGGGCGCCGCTTGGCATAAACGTCAACGCCCTAGCCCCCAGCTACTTCACGACCTCGTTGACCTCAGCCCTGCGCCAGGACGCCGAGCGCTCCGAGGCCCTGCTCGTCCGCATCCCCGCCGGACGCTACGGCGAGCCCGAGGATCTCAAGGGCGCCGTGGTCTACCTCGCCTCCGACGCCTCGTCCTACGTGCACGGGGTGACCCTGCCCGTGGACGGCGGCTGGCTTGCCCGCTGAATTAAGAATGGCGAATCAGGAACTCAGAATTCACCATTCGCAATTCTCAATTCACTTGCCTGGCAGGACGTAGGAGAGCGCGCCGTTGCGGTGCTCGACGGTGAGGTGTCCTCGGCTGGCGAGGTTGGAGAGGAGGTCCTCTGCTTCGTCCAGGGTGAGGGAGGTGTCGAGGGCGGCTTCTACTGGGGTTACGCCGCTCCCCGAGTCGCGAACGGCCATCAGCAGCTGCTTCTCCGTGCCAGGGCCGGGTGTCGTATCGGGGGCTCCTTCGCGCCAGAGCAGGCGGAAGCCGAGCAGCACCAGGACGATGGAGGGGATGAGGGGTAGGACCACGACCAGCACAGGCGACCCGTACCAGAACAAGAAGAACGAAAACCAGGACGCGGGCATCGCCACCCCGAAGCCCAGCGTCGAGAAAAGGTAGGGATCCCGGCCCGCGTCGTCCTCGCGGGTCCGGTACCGCGTCCGCCTCTGGAAATCCACGTACCCCGAGACCTCCCCTGAAGTTGTGTTTCCGCTCCTCCGCCTCTATCTTTACCGGAGGATCCATCCTAGAAGACGAAGGTTGCAAGGGGGTAACGGTCGCGTGATGTTTTCGGAAGAAGTCGCGTGGGTCACGGGCAGCAGCACGGGAATCGGGGCCGCCTCGGCGGTGGCGCTCGCCGAAGCGGGCTGCCGGGTGGCGGTTCACTACAACCGCAGCGAGGACGAGGCGCGGGAGGTCGTCGAGCGGATCTCCTCCTCCGGCGGCGAGGCGATGCTCGTCGGGGGCGACGTGGCGGACGCCGCCGAGGTCGAGAGGATGGCGCGCGAGATCGAGGACCGCTACGGCCGCCTCGACGTGCTGGTTAACAACGCAGGGTCCATGATCGAACGCCGCCCCTTCTCGGAGATGACCGAAGACCTCTGGGATCGCGTGATGAACGTGAACCTGAAGTCCGTCTACCTCTGCTCGCAGGCGGTCCTTCCCGCGATGAAACGCCAGGGCAAAGGACGCATCATCAACATGACCTCGGTCGCCGCGCGAAACGGCGGCGGACCCGGCGCCTCGGCCTACGCGACGTCGAAGGGTGGCGTCAGCACGCTCACCCGGGCGATGGCCAGGGAGCTGGTCCCCGACAACATCCTGGTAAACGGCGTGGCCCCCGGCGTCATCACCACCCCCTTCCACGACCACTTCACGCCGCCGGACGTGCGCGAGACGTTGGCCGGGAGCATCCCCATAGGTCGCGAAGGCACGCCGGAAGAGATCGCGGGCGCGGTGGTCTTCCTGGCCTCTCCCGCCGCCGACTACCTGGTAGGCGAGATCATCGAGGTCAACGGCGGACAGTTGATGAATTAGGAATTGGGAATGTGGAATCTGGAATTGGTAGCTCGGGTACCCGCCGTTTTGTCACGACGGTAGGCACCAGATCCTTCAACTCGTAGCTCCTAATTCAATAGCTGGGCGAAGGTGAGCGCTTCCTCCCACACGCTGCCGCTGTCCTCCAGACCCCAGTAGGCTGCGAGTACGGCCTGGGCGAAGCCCCAGCCGCGCACGCGGTCGCGGTCGAGGTTGAGCCGGTCGGACAACAGGAGTACGCGCTGCCGCAGGAGGTTGCCGGGATCCGGCTGGCGGAGCAGCTGCACCGGGTTGTGCAGGAGGGCCGCGGTGTCGTAGGCAGGCTCGCCGACTACTCCCTTCGGGTCTATCGCCAGCCAGGGTTTGCGCGTCGCGGCCAGGATGTTCCCGTGGTGGAGGTCGCCGTGCAGCAGGAAGGTCTCCGTTTGCGAGGAGATGAGCTCGGCGAAAAGCGCCTCTGCTCTCTCCACCAGCGCGGCGGGCATGGGTCCGGTTCCTCCCGCGTAGCGCCGTCTCAGGCGGTCGAAGCCGCTTGCCCAGTCGGCCACGGAGGGGAAAGGGTGGTCCGGCGGAACCGGGCGCCACAGGTCTTCCATGACCCCGGCGGCGATAAGGGTTGCCTCCTCGTCGTTCTCCACGTTCTCGACCGGCGTACCGGGCTCGCACCTCTCCAGCAGCATCGCGCCGGACTGGAGTTCCAGCTCCAGCAGCTGGACCGCGCCGCGCCCGTCGAACAACCTGAGTGCCTCGGCTTCGGACCCGAATTCTGAATCCTCGGGGAAGGAGAGCTTCAGGACGACGGGCGTACCGTCGGCGCGAACGGCCGGGGCTACCCAGTTGCCCCAGAGACCGGGAAACGGTGATCCCACCTCTACCACCCAGCGCCGCCCGCATGCGTCGATAAGCTCGGGCAACTGGTCGAGCCACGCGGCGCCTCGCTCTCCCCTCATCTCGATGGTGGCCTGGATCAAACCCTCCGGAACGTGGCGCGGAGCGCGCATCTCGGACCTCCTCTCCCACGGGCCGGTGCCTCCGTCTGAGGCAGGACGCGGTTCGCGAACCGCCCCTACCCGCCGTCCTGACGATGGAGGGCTTCCAGCTTCGGCCACAGCTCGTCCGGTATGGGGTGGGCCGCCAGCTCCAGGGTCTGCTCTACCCGCTCCGGGCGGCTCATGCCCACGATGGTTGAGGCAACGCGTTCGTCGCGCAGGGAGAACTGCAGGGCGGCGGCCGCGAGCGGTACGCCGAACACCCGGCACGCTTCCTGCATGGCGCGAACCTTCTCGACCATCTCCCGCGGGGCTTCGCTGTACTCGTAGCGGGCGTAGGAGTCGGGGCCTTTGGCCAGGATCCCGCTGCCGTAGGGGGCGGCGTTGAGGGCGGCCACGCCGCGTTCGGTGGCTACGTCGAGCAGCGGCTCCGCCGTGCGGTTGACGAGCGTGTAGCGGTTGTGGGTTATGACCGTCTCGAAGAGGCCGGTCTGGACGAAACGGATCAGGAGGTCCACCGGTCCTCCCGCGATCCCGAGGTGCTCGACGACACCTTCCTCTTTGAGATCGACCAGCACCTCCACGGGCCCACCAGGCGCCATCATGTACTCGAACGGCTCGCGTCCGGGTTCGCTCAGTTGCTCCGGGTCGTGCAGGTGTACGAGCTGCAGCCGGTCGAGGCCAAGCAGCCGCAGGCTGCGCTCGATCGAACGGCGCATCTGATCCCCGGAGAAATCGCCCGTGTTGAGGTCGCGGTCGGCCTTGGTTGCCAGCAGGCAGCCCTCGGGCAGGCCTCCGATCCGCCGCAGCACCTGGCCTATGCGGCGCTCGCTCTCCCCGTCTCCGTAGGAGGCGGCCGTGTCGAGGAAGTTGATCCGGCTCCCGAACACGGCGTCCAGCGTGTCGAATGCCCGCTGCTCCGGGACGGAGTAGGCGAAGGTCTCCCGCATGTCGCCGAGCGGGGCGCATCCCACGCAGACAGGGGAGACGGAGAAGCCCGTGCTCCCCAGCGTCCGCCTCGCGGAAGGATCAGTCGCGTTGTTCTTTGCCACAGGCCCCTCCCTCGTCTCGCGCCCTCAACGTCCGTCGGCCGCGCGCCGCGCCGCCTCCTCGGTGTCCCTGAGCGTTTCGTCGACGCCCTTCCCGAGCAATCCCTCGCGCAGGCCTTGCCAGATGGCGTCCTCGACCGCGGGGTAGTTCTCGTGCTTGGGCGGGACGAGGGCCGCCTCCTGCGCGTCTTCGAGCAGCCCCCACCTTCGCTCGGCCAGCGAACCGTCGGGTGCCTCGGCCCGGGCGTCTCCTAGCGAGTCCTCGCGTGCCGGTAGCGTGCCCAGCCTGGCCTCGAACGCCTGCGACTCGCGCGAGGTGAGGAAACGGAGAAGCTCGACCGCAGCGGGCCGGTCGCTGGCCGAGGCCGGTATGGCGAAGGTGTGCGAGCTGGAGTAGATAAAGCGACCGGCACTACCCTCCGGGTAGAGCGCCACGTCGTAAGAGCCCACGATGACGCTCTCTCCCGGATCCTCGTAGGTGTAGAACCCGCCGGGCCAGTCGGTGGACATCGCGGCCCTGCCTTCTCGGAAGCAGGCTGCGACCTCGTCGTAGTGCCAGTCCGGCGTCTCCTCCGGCGCGGCCTTCTCGTAAAGGTCCTTCAGTAGCTCCAGCGCCCAGCGCCCCGCCTCATCGTCCAGACGCGGCGCCGGAGGACCGCTCGCTTCGAACATCTTTCCGCCGGCCATCGCCTGCAGCTCGAAGAAGTGGCCGAAGAGGCCGGATTCTCTTCCGGGGAAGACGAACCCGTAGTGGCCTCCGGCGTTCAGCCGCGCCGCCTCTTCCCCGAGCTCCTCCCACGACGAGGGCGCCCCCGACATGAGATCCGTGCGGTAAAGGAGCAGCTTCACGTCCAGGTTGCGGGGTACGCCGTACAGCGAGCCGTCAATGCGCGCCAGCTCCAGGGTCCGCGGCGTAAAGCGTTCGAGCTCGGACCGGTCCAGATCTTCGTCTACAGGGGTGAGCCACCGTCTCTGGCTGGGGGCGTACTTGGTGTGGGTCGAGATCAGGTCGTACGATGCGGTCCCCAAGCCGAACTCTTGCTCGATGCGCTCGTTCAGCTCGGGATGCGAAGGGACGACGACGGCCTCTACCTCGACGCCTTCTCGTGCCTCGAACTCCTCGAGACGAGAATACAGCGGGTCGTACATCGGCCCGCCCACCAGCAGAACCCGCAAGTTTTTCGCCATGATCGCCCCCACGTTGCCCGACCCCCCGCCGAAATGTACCCATTAGAGGCAACCGGGTCAACGGCGTCGCCCAGACTACCCGAGGCTCGACCCCGTAGCACGAAGGGACGGCACGTGCCAGACTGGGGTGTCGAGCGGGGAGGGGATGTGGGGTGGCGAACATCTGGATACCGGGCACCTCGGACGGCGGGGACATCGTGGCCGAGGCCGCCCGAGAGGGCTGCACCTCTGGGTGGGCCGTGTCGCGGCTAGCTGCCGGGCGGAGAGGAGGGTAGGGTGTCGTTGTCCGAGACGAGGCCGCCCGAGACCAGCGCCCCGATTGTTCGGTTTCTGGACGTCTCCAAGGAGTTCCCAGGGGTTCTCGCGGTGGACGGCGTGGACCTGGACATCATGCCGGGCGAGGTCCACGTGGTTGCCGGGGAGAACGGGGCCGGCAAGTCCACCCTCATGAAGCTCCTCTCGCAGGTAGAGAGGCCAACCCGGGGGCGGATCGAGCTCTCCGGTGAGCCGGTCGAGTTTCACGGGCCTGGCCACGCCCAGCACCTCGGCGTGGCCATGGTCTACCAGGAGTTCGCGCTTGCCCCCGACCTCTCCGTGGCGGAGAACCTGTACCTCGGCAGGGAGCCGGGACGGCTCGGGTTCGTCGACCGGGGCAAGGAGAGGGAGAAGGCGGGAGCGCTCCTCGGGCGCGTCGGGCTCGAGGTTAGCCCGACGCGCCTCGTGATGGGCCTCACCGTCGCGGAGATGCAGCGGGTCGAGATAGCCAAGGCCCTCGCCATCGACGCGAAGGTCGTCATCATGGACGAGCCCACGGCGACGCTGGCCGAGAAGGAGATAGACGAGCTCTTCGGGGTCATCGAGAGCCTCACGAGCGAGGGAATCGCCATCCTCTACATCTCGCACCGCCTCGACGAGATCTTCCGCGTGGCCGACCGCGTCACCGTCATGCGCGACGGGAAGATAGTCGAGACCCTCCCCGTCTCCGAGCTGGACGAGGACAGGCTGGTCCGCCTCATGGTGGGGCGCGAGATCGGCAACCTCTACCCCAAGCCGGAGACGGAGATAGGCGACGTGCTGCTGCGGGCCACCGGCATAAGCCGCGGCCAGAAGCTCAAAGACTGCTCCTTCGAGCTGCGCTCGGGCGAGATCCTGGGATTCGCCGGCCTCGTCGGGGCGGGCCGCACGGAGCTCGCCCGGGCCGTCTTCGGCGCCGACCGGGTAGACGGCGGCACGGTCGAGCTCGAGGGGCGCGAGCTGAGGGCTAGGAAGCCTCAGGACGCCATCGACGTGGGCATCGGCTACCTCACCGAGGACCGCAAGGGCGAGGGGCTCGCGCTGCAGCTCGGGATAGACCAGAACATAACGCTCGCCAACCTGCCCATGGTCGCGGGCTTTATCAACCTGGGGGAGGAGCGGGACATAGCGCGCCGCTGGAAGGACGAGCTCGACATCCGGACACCGTCCATCAGGCGCAGGGTGCAGCTGCTCTCGGGCGGCAACCAGCAGAAGGTCGTGGTGGCGCGCTGGCTCGAGACGAACGCCAGAGTGCTCTTCTTCGACGAGCCGGCGCGTGGGATAGACGTCGGGGCCAAGGCGGAGATGTTCGGCCTGATCGGCGACCTGGCAAAGGAAGGAAGGGGCATCGTGCTCATCTCCTCCTACTTGCCTGAGCTGTTGAACATGTGCGACCGCATACTGGTCATGCACGAAGGGGAGGTGGCGGGTGTGATCGAGCGCGAGGAGTTCTCGGAGGAGCGGGTGATGGCGCTTGCCGCCGGACTGGAGGAGGCCTCATGACGGAATCGACGGGGACCGGGGAACGCGGCGGGACTGCGCTGCGCAGGAGGCTCTCGGAGTTCGTCTCCCAGCTCGCCGCCGCCGGCGCCCTGATAGTGGTCTTCGTCTTCCTCTCCTTCGCCTCGCCAGTCTTCCTCACGGCCGACAACCTCTTCAACATCGGCTCCCAGACCGCCGTCACGGCCGTCTTAGCCATCGGGATGACGCTGGTGATCATCACCGCCGGGATAGACCTCTCCGTGGGCTCGGTGGCCGCGCTCTCCGGGGTCCTCGGCGTGATGATGATGGCCCAGGCCGGGCTTCCCGTGCCTCTGGCCATTTTTGGCGGCACTCTGGTCGGCGCCATCTGCGGGCTCGTCAACGGGCTCCTCATCTCGGTCGCGGGCCTCAACCCGTTCATAGCCACCCTGGGCATGCTCACGGTCGCCAGGGGCCTGACCTTCATCTTCACCAACGCGGTGGCCGTCTTCGGCGCGCCCAACTCCTTCAGGCTTCTCGGGCAGGGGGTCATCGGGCCGGTGCCAATTCCGATCCTCGTGATCGTGCTTGTAGCCGTCGCCGGGTACGTAGTACTCTCGCGCACCCGCCTCGGGCGCTACGCTTACGCGATGGGCTCGAATCTCGAAGCGGCCCGGCTCTCGGGGATACCTGTCCGGCGCTACCTGACGAGCGTCTACGTTATCTCTGGTGCCCTGGCCGGCTTCGGCGGCATGATAGCCGCCTCGCGGGTCAACTCGGGGCAGCCGAACTTCGGCCTGGGTTTGGAGCTCGACGTGATCGCGGCCGCGGTCATCGGCGGGGCGAGCCTCTTCGGCGGGCAGGGTACGGTGGTCGGGACCCTGATCGGGGCCTTCCTCATAGCCCTGATCCGTACCGGGGCTGTGCTCCTCGACATAAACACCTTCTACCAGCAGGTGATCATTGGCGTCGTTATCTGGCTCGCCGTCTTCTGGGACCAGTACCGCCGCCGCAGGCTGGCGACGGCCTCGGATTAGAGAGAAGGAGGAAAGGATGCGTAAGAGATTCGTTGTGGCCGTTCTCCTGGCCGCCTGCCTCGCCCTGACGGCCTGCAGCGCGCAGGTCAGGGAGTCGGGCGGCGGGGGAGAGAGCCAGGGAGGCGGCAGTGGTGAGGGGAAGGATGCTCCCGTCCAGCTCGCCGTGGTACCCAAGGCGGTCGGCTTCGACTTCTGGGAGCAGGTGCGCCTGGGCGCCGAGTGCGCCGCCCAGAGGGCGTCTGGCCAGGTGGACATCCAGTGGGACGGCGTAACCGCCGAGACCGACGTCAACGGCCAGGTGAACCTGCTCCAGAACTTCGTAACCCAGGGCGTCGATGGCCTCGTCTACGCGGCGACCGACGCCAAGGTCCTCTCCAAGGTCACCCAGTCGGCCAAGCAGCAGGGCGTGACCGTGGTCAACATCGACTCCGGCACCGACCCACAGCCCTCCGACGTCCCCGTCTTCGCCACGGACAACGTCGCCGCCGCCGAGAAGGTCCCGGACCTGATCGCCGAGGAGCTTGGCGAAGAGGGCGGGGAGGTCGCCTTCATACCGTTCCAGCAGGGTACCCTCACCAACGAGCAGCGCGAGGAAGGGTTCAAAAAGGGCCTGAAGCAGCACCCCGAGCTCGAGCTCGTCGCCGAGCAGTCGAGCCAGAGCGACTACAACAGGGCCCTGCAGGTCACCGAGGACATCCTGACGGCCAACCCCAACCTCGACGCGATCTTCGCCGCCAACGAGCCGGGCGTGCTCGGCGCGGCCGAGGCGGTGCGCCAGGCCGGCAAGGGCGGCGACGTGGTCATCGTCGGCTGGGACGCCTCCTCCGAAGAGGTCCAGGGCGTTCGCGACGGCGTGATCAGCGCCCTCGTCGTCCAGAACCCATTCAGGATGGGCTACGACGGCACCAACGCCGCGGTGGACATCATCCGCGAAGGCGCCAAGGTGAAGAGCGAGGACACAGGCTCGACCATCGTTACGAGCGACAACCTCGAAGACCCGGAGGTCCAGTCCGTACTCAACCCGACCTGCGAAGACCCTCCTGTGTAGGGTCGAAACCGGTCGATGACCTCGACGCCCGTAGCGTCCGGGAGTCTGGGAGGTAGGGAGTCGGGAGAAATAAACCCTACTCCCGAAGCGAGCCTTCAGGCGAGCGCCTACCTACTCCCGGACGCACGGACTAAGTACCTTAAATCAGGTCGGGTATCTCAGAGCAGCGAGCCGACCTCGTCGAAGCGCATGGGCCGCGGCTGCTCGACGACGCGCAGGTCGTCGTTCCCTTCCACCTCGTCCAGAAGGGCCTCGGAGACCAACAGTTGGCGCAGCGCGAGGGTGTTCTTTATGCGCGCGAGGCGGACATTGTCCGGGTCGATACCGGCGCACATGATAATGGCGGCGGCGATCGCCATGCGGTCGTCCGGCATGATCATCGGCGTCTTCGCGGCGTAGGGGGTGGTGGAGGTGAGGGCGTTCATGTAGGTCGGGGACCGGTCCATGTTGCCGGCGAGGCGCTCGGTAACCACGTCGGCGGCTCCGAGGCCCGTGGCGTTGCCGTCCGTCTCCTCCGTGAGGCCAAGGAACACCATACGCTCGACGTGCGGGACGTCGTCCCCGCCGTAGGGGGTGGCGAAGCGGCCCGTGACGTTCGGGTCGGCGCCGTCGCCCGAGATGTTCTTCCCGATCTCGTCCACCACGAGCACGTCCATCTCCCCGAACGGGAGCCGGAGCAGGTTGCGCTTCGCCTCCTCGAGCAGCGGCGCCTCGGCCTCCTCGAACCGATCGGCGGGGATGGCGGCGATCTTGCAGGGCTCCTCGTCGGCGTTCTCGACGACGGCGAGGCCGAAGGTGAAATTGCCGGTCTCTACCATGACCCTCGCGACCTCGGGGATGGTGCGGTGGATCTCACCCCACCCGGCCGAGTGGACCACGTGCGCGCCTTTTTGCTTGCCCAGCCCGATGGCGAGCATCTTCGTCGGCCCGCTCTCGACCACGCCCCTGAACGCGGTGTGCGGCTTGACCCGGTTGATCACCACGATCGCGTCGGCCTCGTGGGCGTTCTTGTCCACGTATACGGGGACGCCGGAAGGCGTCTCCCCGACGAGTACGGTCTCCATCGTCGCCCGGATCGGACACCCAACGGTCTCCTCGCTGACCCCGAGGTGTCTCAGGACCTCGGCCTGGCCCTCGGCGTTCGACGCCCCGTGGCTGCCCATCGCCGGCACGACGAACGGCTCGGCCCCCGATTCCTTTAGCGCCTCGACCAGGGCCGCCGCCACCTCGTCGATGCGCGCCACGCCGCGGCTGCCGACCCCCACGGCCACCGACCCGGTCGGGAGCTCCACCTCGCGCAGCGCCTCGCGCACGGCTCCCCTGATGTCCCCGAGCTCCGGCGGCGTGCTCGAGACCTGCTCCACGAGCGCCACCCGCGGCAGCTCGACCACCCGCAGCAGCTCCTCTATCTCTTCAAAGACCGGTTTCTCCGTCTGCATGCCTCCACCCCCGAAAAGAGTGCCCTTCGGTCCATTCTAACAACCCGTCCGGGCTGGCCGCGAGGGCTAGGGCCCCTGACCGCCACCGGTTGCTATACTGGCCCGCGGTGATCTGCTAGGAGCAAGGGGGCATTCGACCGGTGAGGGTGGCACTTTTCGTACCCTGCTACGTGGACCTGATCAACCCCGAGGTCGGCGTGAGCGTGGTGCGCGTTCTGAGGAGGCTCGGCGTCGAGGTCGAATACCCGAAGGGCCAGACGTGCTGCGGCCAGCCGGCCTTCAACTCGGGCTTTTTCGACGAGGCCCGGGGCGTGGCCCGCCACTTCCTCGAGGTGTTCGAGCGGGAACGCTGGGACTACGTCGTGTGTCCTTCCGGCTCGTGCACCACGATGGTCTCCCACTACTACCCTGTTATCTTCAAAGAGCTTCTCGAGGAACGGCGACGTTCGGAGGCTCTTGGGGCTCGCGTGAGGGAGTTCTCGGACTTCCTGGTGAACGTGCTGGGGGTTCGGGACCTCGGGGCCCGTTACGAGGGGAGAGCGGTCTTCCACACGGGCTGCCACCAGCGGCGCGAGCTCGGAAAGCTCGAGGAACCCGTCGAACTGCTCAGGAACGTCGAGGGCCTCGAGCTCCTCGGGTGGAGGAACGAGGAGCTGTGTTGCGGGTTCGGGGGGACCTTCTCGGTCAAGATGCCGGACGTGTCCGTGGCGATGGCGGACGAGAAGATAGGGGCGCTCGAGGAGAGCGGGGCCGACACCCTGATCTCCGGCGACTCGAGCTGCCTGATGCACCTGGGAGGGCGCCTGGGGCGTACGAACCACGACACCCGCGTGTATCACCTGGCCCAGATACTCGACTCCGGCGACGGGCCGGCTGCCGGGCCTTCGGAGACCCGAAGCGGCGGGGAAAGGGCGTAAGGCGTGTCGGAGGAGCTCTGCTATACCCCAGCGTCCGAGCTGGCGTCGAGGATCCGGCGCCGCAACCTCTCGCCGGTCGAGGCCGTCGAGGCCTTCCTCGGCCGAATAGAAGAGCGCAACGGCATCTCGAACGCCTACGTTACCGTCATTGGCGACGAGGCACGCGAGGCGGCGACTGAAGCCGAGCGCGAGGTCGTCTCGGGCGAGCTGCTCGGGCCGCTGCACGGGGTCCCCGTGGCGATAAAGGATCTCTTTGACTACAAGGCTGGGGTCAGGAACACCTTCGGCTGCAAGCCCCTGGCTGGCTACGTGCCAAGCAAGAACGCGACGTACGTACAGCGCCTGGAGGGGGCCGGCGCGATTGTGCTAGGCAAGACCAACACGCCGGAGTTCGGCCATAAGGGCGCGACGGACAATTTCATCTTCGGCCCCACCAGCACGCCGTTCGCTCCGGGCAAGAACGCGGGCGGCTCCTCGGGTGGGAGCGCCGCGGCCGTAGCGGCCGGCCTGTGCGCCGTGGCGCAGGGCACCGACGGGGGAGGTTCGATCCGCATCCCCGCCTCCTGCTGCGGCGTCTACGGCTTCAAAGCCTCATTCGGGCGGGTCGCTTCGGCCACCAGGCCCGACGCCTTCCTCTCCCACACGCCGTACGCCACCAGCGGTCCCTTGAGCAGGACGGTCGAGGACGCCGCCCTGATGCTGGGCGTGATGGCTGGCCCCCACCCGCGTGACCCGCTCAGCCTCCCCGACGATGGCGTGGATTACGTCGCCGCGACCCGCCGGTCCGTCGAGGGACTGAGGGTCGCGTACAGCCCGAACCTCGGTGTATTCCCCGTCGAGGCTCGGGTCCTCGCCGTGATCGAGGAAGCCGCACGCTCGCTCGAGGAGGCCGGGGCGCGCGTGGAAGAGGCAAACGTCGAGTTCCGGCGCGACCAGCGTGATCAGTGCGAGCTCTGGATGAGGGAGGTAGGGGTCAAGTCGGCCGAGAACGTCTCCAACCTCAAGGACGCCGGCGTCGCGGATTTGCTCGGAGAACACCTGGAAGATCTCACGCCGGAGTTCGCCGGCCTGCTCGAGAAGGGGAACGCCATGGGGGCCGTAGAGTACCGCAAGGACGAGATCTTGCGTACCGAGGTGTTCGACGCCATCCAGGACCTCTTCGACCGCTACGACCTGCTCGTGACCCCAACCCTCGCCGTGCCCCCCTTCGACAACGCCGACGACGGGAACACGCTCGGACCCTCGGAGGTCAACGGTGAGGCGGTAGACCCGCTGCTGGGGTGGTGCCTGACGTACCCGTTCAACTTCACCGGACACCCGGCCGCCTCGGTGCCGGCCGGGTTCACCGACGACGGCTTGCCGGTCGGCATGCAGATCGTGGGCCGGAGATTCGACGATGCGGCGGTGCTCGCCGCGAGCGCCGCCTTCGAGCGGGTCAGGCCCTGGTACGATTCGTATGACTTGCTGATGTCGGCCGCGGGTCCTGGAAAGGTCGGGTAGCGATGGAGACGAGCAATACAGGGCGTGAGACCCGGGACCGGCGCCCGGAAGGCATCGTTAGCGAGGTCGAGGGCTTCAACGAACGCGGTCGGGAAGCGGTGAAGGATAGAGAGCTCCACGACTCGGTTGCGCTCTTCACCAACAAGGCCGTCGCCGCGCGCGACGCCGTCCTGCACGAACTCCCCGATGCACCAGAGCTGAGGGAACGAGCCTACCACATAAAGCAAGAGACCATGGCGAACCTCGACCGCTACCTGGAGCAGATGGCCGAGGCGGTCGAGGCGCGCGGCGGGCACGTCTTCTTCGCCGAGGACGGTGAGGACGCCGTAAGGTACGTCGGGGAACTGGCGCGGCGCAGGGGGGCGCGCGTCGTAACCAAGTCCAAGAGCATGGCGACCGAAGAGATAGAGCTCAACCACCGGCTGGAAGAAGGCTACGCGGACCTTGGGCTCGAGATAGTGGAGACCGACCTGGGGGAGTGGATCGCCCAGCTCGCCGGGGACACCCCGTCGCACATCGTCGGCCCGATCCTGCACATGAACCGCAGGCGCATCGTCGAGATCCTCTCGGACGCTGCGGGGGAGCAGATGCCGCCAGACGTCGAGGCTCTCGGCTCCTTCGCCCGCAAACGCCTCAGGGAGAAGTTCGTCTCGGCGGACATCGGCATCACGGGGGCGAACTTCGGGGTTGCCGAGACGGGCACGATAGCCACCGTCACCAACGAGGGAAACGCCCGCCTCGTCACCAGCGTCCCGCCGGTCCACGTGGTCGTCATGGGCATAGAGAAGCTGATCCCGCGCTTCGCGGACCTCTCGGTCTTTATCCAGCTCCTGGCGCGCAGCAGCACCGGGCAGAAGATCAGCGTCTACACCAACTTCGTCACCGGGCCGCGGGGGCCTGGCGAGGTCGACGGGGCCGAGGAGATGCACCTGATCCTGCTCGACAATGGACGCTCGAAGCTGCTCGGTACCGAGTTCGAGGAGGCGCTCTACTGCATCCGCTGCGGCGCCTGCTTGAACGTCTGCCCGGTCTACAGGCAGACCGGAGGCCACGCCTACGGCTCGACGTACTCGGGCCCGATCGGGGCCGTCATAACCCCCTTGCTGAAGGGGACGAAAGAGGCGAAGGACCTGCCCAACGCGTCCTCCCTTTGTGGGGCTTGTTGGGAGGCGTGTCCCGTGGGCATCCCGCTGCACGATCTCCTCCTGAAGCTGCGCAACAGGCAGGTGGAGGAGGGCGTGAGGAGCAGGGGTGAGACGCTGGCGTTCAAGGGGTTCGAGAACACGATGAGGAACCCTGCCCTGTTCAGGATCTCGGGCAAGGCGGGACGCGTGGCCCAGAAACCGCTCCTCAGGGAAGGCTCCGTCCGTCCCCTTCCGGGCCCCCTGAGCGCCTGGACCGACTCCAGGGACCTGCCGCCGCTGGCCCCGAAGTCCTTCCGCGAGCTCTGGGAAGAGGGGATCTAGCGCCGTGGCCGACCGAGCGAGGTTCCTCGAAGCCATCCGCGAAAGGACCGGCCGGTACAAGCCGACCCACGCCCCTGACGTCGCCTGGACCCCGGGGGCAAAACGGGGGGAGAGTTCGCCCATCCAGGACCCGCCGGCGCGCTTCCTGGAGGAGCTCGAAGCCCTGGGTGGGCACGGGAGACGGGTCGGGAGCATGCAGGAGGCGTACGACTACGTGCTCGCCCTGGCCACGGACCGCGGGGCTGGTTCGCTCGTCAGGTGGGACGTCGAGGAGCTGGAGGGCGTGGACGTCCAGCTTGGCGAGGCCGGGGTGGAGGTGGTCGTGTGGCGCGAGAGCGACGACACCCGAGACCCCAGGCAGGCGGCCGCAACCGCCGACATCGGGCTCTCGACCGCCGAGTGGGCCGTCGCGGAGACCGGGAGCCTGGTCCTGACCAGCGGGCCCGGAATGGGCCGAACCGTAACCCTGCTGCCGCCGACCCACGTCGCCATCGTCGCAGCCGATAAGGTACTGAGAACGATCCCGGAGGCCATCCAGAGATATGCAGAAGCCGGAGAAGAACTTCCCGCCAACGTCGCGTTTCACACCGGTCCCAGCCGCTCGGGGGACATAGAGATGGAGATTTTCGTCGGCATGCACGGCCCGGGCGACGTGCACGTGATCGTGGTCGGCTGACATGGCCAGTAACCCTTTGAGAGAGATCTGGGTCGGGGGCGGGCCGGCGTTCGGGCTGTGGTCGGTGATGGCCGGCCCTGTGGGGGCCGAGATCCTCGCGCGGACCGGGCCAGACTACGTTTGCGTCGACCAGCAGCACGGGCTCATCGACTACGACTCCATGGTGCCGATGTTCCAGGCCATCGGGTCCGGGGGAGCGGCGCCCATCACGCGCGTGCTCGCGAACGACCCCTTCCTCATCATGAAGGCACTGGACGCGGGCGCCTGGGGCGTGATCGTGCCGCTCGTGAACAGCGCCGGCGAGGCGGCAAGCGCCGTAGCGGCCTGCCGCTACCCGCCGCGCGGGACGCGCTCGTACGGGCCGGTGCGGGCCGCCGGCGTGATCGGCTCGCGCGACCCCGAGGATCTGGCGAACGAGGTCCTGTGCTTCGTCATGGTAGAGACGAGGGAGGCCCTCGAGCGGGTGGAAGAGATAGCCGCGACGCCTGGTCTCGACGGCATCTACATCGGTCCAAGCGACCTGGCGCTGTCCCTCGGGCTCGCTCCGACCCTGGAGCCGACGGAGGACGAGCACGTGGAGGCCGTGCGCCGGATAAGAGAGGCCTGCCACGAGCACGGCATCGCCGCCGGCATTCACTGCCCCTCGGGCGAGTGGGCGAAGACGCACGCCGATGCCGGCTTCGAGTTGATCACCGTGGCGTCGGACGCGCCCCTTCTCGTGGGGGCCGCCTCGAAGGAGCTGGGCGTGGCCCGCGAAGGCCGCGCCGGGCCGTGATCCGGGTCCCGGATCTCTAGCCCATTGCCGAGCATGGCGGGGTTGTCATCGGGCGGAAAAATGAGAAGAGCGGCATGACGAAAGTGGTGCTGGTGCACGGCGCGTGGTGCGACGGGTCGAGCTGGAGCAAGGTGATCCCGTTGCTGCAGGATGCCGGTCACGACGTTGTGGCGACCCAGAACCCGCTGACGTCGCTCTCCGATGACGTGGCGAACCTCCGGAAGGTGCTCGCTTCGCTCGACGGCCCCGTCGTGCTGGCCGGGCACTGCTACGGGGGGTGCATGATCTCGGCCGCGGGGCTTCCCGGCGACGTCTCCGCCCTGGTCTACATCACCGCCTACGCGCCGGACGAAGGGGAGAACGTGCTCGGGTTCACCGAGCGCTTTCCGAGGACCGCGGGCGCCGCGGCTATCCGGACCCCCGACGACGGCTACCTGACCATACAGTCTTCCCTCTACCCCGAGGTCATCGCGGGGGACGTGCCCGCGCGGGCCGGCCGGGTCTTCGCCGCCGTCCAGAAGCCCACTAGCGGGAAGTGCTTCGGGGAGCCGGCTGAACCCTCGGCCTGGCGATCGCTGCCAACCTGGTAAGTGCGATCCGGGTCAGACCGGATGCTGCACCCTGACGCCCAGGCGTGGTTCGCGGAGCGCCTGGGAGCCGAGTCGGTCTCCATAGACTCGAGCCACGCCTCTCTGGTCTCGCACCCGCGCGAGGTGGCCGACGCCATCCTCGAGGCGGCGCGCCTTTAAGTTAGGCATCAGGGGTAGTGGCGCTGGTCTCGTTCGCCATCGGAACCCTCCCTGATGTGAGGTAGGGGCGGTTCGTGAACCCCGCTCCCACGTACGACCGAGATCCACAACCTGATGCCTGGAACCTGAAGCCACGCATTGCGGAGATCAATACCTCCGCATGGCGCTCTAGTCGCGCACCACGAAGACGGGGCAGTGGGCGTGCTTGACTACTGAGTCCGAGACGCTGCCCATAAGCGCCCGGCTGACCGCGCCGAGGCCCCGGCTGCCGATGACTATCAGGCCAACGTCGAGCGCCTCGGCGGTGCGCAGGATCTCCTTGTCCGGATCCCCGCTCCTGAAGTGGGTCTCGGTCACCTTCCCACCGGTGGAGCCGATCTTCTCGGCCTGCTCCTTGAGGAACGTCTCGGCGTCCCTCTCGGCCTGCCCGATAAGGGAGTCCTTCACCTCCGCCGAGTAGTTGTGGTATCCAATGAGCTGGGCGGGCGTCGGCAGCACGTAGACCACGTGCATCTCCGAGCCGGTGTCCCTCGAGAGCTCGGTGGCCGCCTGGGTGGCCAGCTTCGACTCATTGGAACCGTCGGTTGCCAGCAACATCTTTGTCGGGAAGACGCTCATACCTAACCTCCTCTATCCGCTTTCCCTATACCGCTCCAACAACGAGTTTTACTAAGAGCTTGCGCGGATGGGCTCGCTACTCTTCATTTTTGCCGATTCTCCGAACGATCAAATCGGCTCCTCATAGCCTTTTGACGCATTCGCCACCCGCTTATCCGCGCAGGCTCTTAATAATACAGAGAAGCTGTTACTTGCGCTGAAAGCCGCGAAAGCTACCTTTATTATTCCGGTTCGACCAACCGGAAGCTGGCTTGCCGCTAGAGCAACCTAAACAGGCAGGCTAGCGTTATCAGAGAAGAACTCTGGCTGCACATCCTCTGAGACTACCTGGTCTCATACAAAACGTGCGATATCGCCTAAGCTTGGACTCAGAGCTTATCTGATGGGAGCAAAGGTCAAAATCGAGTTGATCTGGGCTCGGAGCCGTTAGAAGCAGACAGTTGGGCCGACGCTTGGGCGGGAGTATGATTCCGGGTCGGTAGCCTAGATGATGCACAGAGGTCCCATAACGCTAGTCCGTCTGTAAGGTCGTATTCTTCGCTTACTCGCTGGCGTAGTGGACATTCGTCCTGGGCTCTATGCCGTTAGTGTTCCTAAATAAGCGGCCATAAACCTGCTCGGCTACCACTACAAACAACGCCCTGTCCAGCAGGTAGGGATCCTCTGGGAACCTCCTGACAAAATTGACGTGAGCAAGCCGCTTCAATAACATGTGGCAATGATTCACAGGGGATAAAGGAGGGTCGTGCATAGCCGAGACCATGAGTCGCACGGCAGGCTACGGCCTCAACGACCAGACGCTTAGTCGAAAACTTGGGCACACGTTATGCGAGGCTTTCTAGCGAGGAGGTAAGCACGTGGGGAGAGGCAGGGACATGGATGCCGACAGGCCTGCAGAGCCTAGTGAGCCCCGGGCGCGCGGCAACGACCCGGACGCCGTCGAGGGGCAAGACGGCGGCGAGCGGGGGTCCGAGGAGAGCGCACCCCGCAGGGTTGGGGAAGCGCACGAAGAGAGAGAGACTACGGGCGCCGGGGTGAGCGAGGCGGAGCACGACTTCTTCGAGGGCGCCCCGACCAAGAACTTGCCGCCGATGCCGTTCAGAGACATGCCGCAGCCGCAGTCGCTGGGCAAGATTCTTGGGCCGAGCGTGATTCTGGCCGGACTCGGCGTCGGATCGGGCGAGTACATCATCTGGCCCTTCATCGTCTCGAACCTGGGGATCGGCATTCTCTGGGCCGCCGTGGTCGGCGTTACGCTTCAGTATTTCCTGAACATGGAGATCGAGCGCTACACCCTGGCGACCGGCGAGACCGCCGTCTCCGGCTTCTCCCGCTTCTGGAAGCCGTGGGGGATCGTCTTCTGCTTCGGGGCGGTAATACCGAACGCGTTCCCGGGTTGGGCCACTGGCGGGGTCACGATCCTGACGTTCCTGACGCCCTTGGGCGAAGGCTCCATTCCGTACGTCACCATAGCCGTACTCATAGCCCTGGGCATCGCGCTAACGGTTTCGCCGGTCGTCTACCAGACATTGGAGAAGGCGGAATTCTTCAAGGTCGGCCTCAGCATCGTGTTCCTGGTCATAGCCATCGTCGCCGTCCTCGTGCCCAGGGCCGGCGAATTGAACGCCATGAGTCAGATGGTCACGACCTTCGGCCAGATCCCGACTTCCGCGGTGGTACCGATCTCGGTCATCCTGGGCGGGCTCGTGTTCGCGGGAGCGGGCGGGGCAAACAACCTCGTGCAGAGCAACTACATCCGCGACAAGGGCCTCGGCATGGGGGCCTACATCCCGAAGATCGTCTCGCCGATCACCGGCGAGCCGATGGCGGAGCCCGCGACCGGCTCGATGGTGCGCCAGGACGAGGAGAATATCCGCCGCTACAAAGCCTGGTACAAGGTCTGCAGCACGGAGCAGCTCGTCAGCTTCTGGGCCATCTGTATCTTCGCCATAGTCACCTTCTCGCTGGTCGCCTACACTACGGTCTACGGCCGGGATCTTGCGGAGGCGGCCGACTTCACCTTTATCCAGGCCGAGGGTGAGGCGCTCAAGAACATCGTCGGTAACTGGTTCGGGACGTTCTTCTGGATCTTCGGCACGCTCTCACTGCTGCTCGTGGCGATCGGCGTCGTAGACTACGTCGCGCGCCTCGTGGCCGACGCGCTCAAGACTATCCACCTCACGAACAACGAGAACTGGAGCGAGAGCCGGATCTACTTCACAGTCGTATGGACCATGATTGCCCTCGGGACGGCCATCCTCCTGGCCGGCCTCGAAGCGCCACTGGTCCTGCTCGTGATCTCGTCGTGCCTCGGCGGCGGCGTCATGTTCGTCTACGCGGTCCTGCTCTTCCAGCTCAACCGCAGAGCGCTGCCGGACGCGATAAAGGTCAGCGGCTTCCGGCTGGTCATGCTGATCGTGAGCATCCTCTTCTACGGCTTCTTCGTAGGGTGGCTGATCATCGCGCAGGTCCAGGGCCTGTTCGCGGCGTAGAGGGCGAGCGGGGTAAAGGGAGACAGACGTGGGCAGACGTATCTTCGCCCGGTTCATCGTCTTCCTGGTGGTCTTCGCCGTCCTGATAGCCCTGGGCTTGCTGTTCGGGTTGATACAGACGGACTGAGTGCTAAAGGAAAGCTCCTCCCCGTTCCGGCGGGGAGGAGCTTTTTGCTGCTACCGGACTATCGGGCGAGAGCCGACTAGGTGGGGCGTCGCTACGGCGTTTGCTGCGTCCACGGGTACGGTGGCCTCCGGCCGCCCCGGTGTCGCGTTACGAGACGGCGATCTTTCTCACCGACCGTCGTAGCCCAGCCAATGCTGCGGATCCTCTACCTGCGGGCCCCGGAGGTGCTATTTTTAGCCCGAGGAGCGAGCTTCTTTATTGGGTGGGACCATGCGCGTGGCCATAATCGCCGACGATCTTACCGGCGCCGCGGATACCGGGGTGCAGTTCGCCCGCGCCGGTTACGGGACGGCGGTCGTCTTCCGTGGCGCCCCGTTGCCGCCGGACGGAGACCTCGAAGCCGTGGCGCTTGACACCGATTCGAGGGCCATTCCGGCCGGCGCTGCGGCCCGGAGGGTGCTCGAGGCCGTGCGTTCGGTGCGCGACGCCCCCATCGTCTACAAGAAGCTCGACTCTACACTGCGCGGCCCGATAGCCGCGGAGCTCGCGGCGGCCCTTGGCGCCTCGGGACGCGAGCGCGTGGTGGTGGCGCCTGCGTTTCCTTCGGCCGGGCGAACCACGCTGCATGGCGTCCAGCTGGTTCGTGGCGTACCGGTGCACGAGACCGAGGCAAGCAACGATCCGCGAACCCCCATTCGGGAGGGTCACCTGCCCTCGTTGCTCGCCGACGCGTTCCCTTCGGTCGAGTCCATGGGCACGTCGGACCTGCCGGATCCCGCGGCGGTACGCCGGGCGCTCGAAGGCGCGGTGTGCCTAGTAGCCGACGCCGCGCGCGACGAGGATTTAGTAGCCCTGGTGCGGGCCGTGCCGGATCCCTCGGAGGTGCTCTGGGCCGGGTCCGCGGGGCTCGCCGTCGCGCTCGGCGACGTGTACCCGGGCCCGCACGCGGAGACGCAAGCTCCTCGGGCCGGCCCGGTCCGCAAGGTGCTCGTCGTGGTCGGCAGCCTGAGCGGGGTGGCCAGGGAGCAACTGAGGTCGCTGGAGGAGCACGGGTGGCCCCTGATCCCCGCCACCGGAGGGACGGGCTCGGAGAGGGGGGCGCTGGACGAGGCCAGGCGGGCGCTCGCGACGGCAGAGTGTGCGGGCCTCCATTCGTCCGAGGACAGGAATTCTTCTGACGCCGCGGAGGTGGTCGGGGCGATGGCCGACGTGGCCATCGCCCTCTCGCGGGAGGGGCTCTTCGACGCGCTCGTGCTCACGGGAGGGGACACGGCGGTCGGAGTGGCGCGGCGGCTCGGGGCGAGCGGGATCCGGCTCGAGGGTGAGGTGGAGGCCGGCATCCCGGTCGGCGTCCTTATCGGGCCGAACCCTTACCGGGTCGTCACCAAGGCAGGGTCTTTCGGAGAAGCGGGTACACTGGTGGAGGTCGTGGAGACGCTCCTGAAAGGTGGGAGGAAAGGGGAAGCATGAACGCGCCGCTCATAGCAGTCACGATGGGTGATCCAGCGGGCGTGGGGCCCGAGATAATAGCCAGGACGTTCGCCGATCCGGGCATCGGTGAGGAGGGCAGGGCCTTCGTCGTTGGGGATCCTGGTACGCTGGAGCGCGCCGTACGGATCCGCGAATTGCCGCTGCGCGTGAACGTGGTGGCCGAGCCGGAGGATGCGGATTTCGAGCGGGACACCGTGGACGTGCTCCCGGTCGGAGACCTCGCCGACGACCTGCCGTTCGGGAAGCTGGACGCTCGCGCGGGGGACGCGGCTTTCCGGTACCTGGAGCGCGCGACGAACCTGGCGATCGAGGGCCGGGTGGGCGCCATTGCGACCGCCCCCCTGAACAAGGAGGCGATGCACCTGGCAGGGCACAAGTACCCCGGGCACACCGAGATCCTCGCGGACCTGACCGGCACCGAGGACTACGCGATGATGCTCGTGACAGACGAGCTCAAGGTCATCCACGTCAGCACCCACGTCTCCTTGCGCGAGGCGATAGAGCGCGTGCAACCGGAGCGGGAGCTGGCCGTGATACGGCTCGCCCACGGCTCGTTGCGCAAGCTGGGCGTGGACGAGCCGAGGGTGGCCGTCGCCGGCCTGAACCCCCACGCCGGGGAGAACGGCCTCTTCGGCACCGAGGACGCCGAGCGCATAGCCCCCGCCATCGAGGAGGCGAGGACCGAGGGCATCGACGCCTCCGGCCCCCACCCGCCCGATACGGTCCTGATGAGGGCCCGGACGGGCGTGTTCGACGTTGTGGTGGTCCAGTACCACGACCAGGGACACATCCCGGTCAAGCTTATGGGCTTCGATACCGGGGTAAACGTCACCGTGGGTCTGCCGTTCTTCCGTACCAGCGTGGACCACGGGACGGCCTTCGACATCGCCGGGACCGGCCGGGCCGATCACGCGAGCATGCGCGCAGCCCTCGATCTCGCCAGGACCCTGGCGAGCGCGGAGGAGCGCGCCGAGGAAAGGAGCTAGGAAGATGCGGTTTCCCAAGGTCGTCAATGTGCGACAGGACTTCCCGAGGCCGCGTGTGGAAGACGTGGGGGAGGCGCTGCGAGAGCAGTGCGCGAAGCAGGAGGTAGCGGGCCGGATCGAGCCCGGCGCGAGCGTGGCGATCACCGCCGGCAGCAGGGGTATATCCGGAATCGACGACGTCCTGCGCTCGCTCGTCCGGATAATCAAGGACGCGGGGGCCGACCCCTTTATCGTTCCGGCGATGGGCAGCCACGGCGGGGCGACGGCCGAGGGACAGGTGGAGATCCTCGGTAGCCTCGGGATCACGGAGGAGTCGGTCGGGGCGCCCATCCGTTCTTCTATGCAGGTGATCGAGCTCGGGGAGACCGAGAGCGGCGTCCCGGTCTTTATGGACCGCGTCGCCTCGGAGGCGGACGGCGTCGTGATCGTGGGCAGGATCAAGCAGCACACCGACTTCCGCTCGGAGGTGGAGAGCGGGCTGCTGAAGATGGCCTCGATAGGCCTCGGGAAACACGCCCAGGCCCTGGCCTTGCACGCCCACGGGGTTACCGGCATTAGGGACTACATGGTCGAGGCGGGGAGGAAGGTGTTCGCCTCAGGCAAGGTGCTCTTCGGCGTCGGCATCGTCGAGAACGCCTACGAGGAGACCGCGATCATCGAGGCCATACCCCCCGAGAGGGTCGCCGAACGCGAGGCGGAGCTGCTGACAGAATCCGCCAACCTGATGCCCAGGCTGCCGGTCTCCGACGTGGACGTCCTCTTCGTGGACGAGCTCGGCAAAAACTTCTCCGGGACCGGCATGGACACGAACGTGATCGGGCGCTTCCGCATACTCGGGGTCGAGGAGCCCGAGAGCCCGCGAATCAAGTACGTCATCGTGGGCGACGTGAGCGAGCCGTCGCACGGCAACGCCCTCGGCATCGGGTTGGCGGACTTTACGACGGAGCGCCTCTTCGAGAAGATCGACCGCGACGCCATGAACCAGAACGTCCTGACGAGCACGTTCGTGGAGCGCGCCAAGATCCCGATGGTCTTCGAGAACGACCGGGAGGCGCTGCAGGCCGCCGTCCGCTGTAACTGGGGCGTCGAGCCCGAGGAGACGCGGTTCGTGCGTATCCCGAACACGCTGCACCTCAGGCACCTCTACGTCTCCGAAAACCTGGTGGACGAGGTCCTAGCGGGCGCCGAAGCCGAGGTCGTGGGAGATGCGGCCGAGGTGGAGTTCGACGAGGAGGGCCGCCTCGCGCGCTTCGACGCCGGGGACGGGGAGAAGGCCGCGACCGTCTCCACGGATCGGGACGACGGCTACCACGGAGACTAGAGAGGGGGAGAGGATGGAGAGCACTGGGGGATCGGACCGGGGCCTCGGACGGCTGGAGGGAAAATCCGCGGTGGTGACGGGGGCCGCGAAGGGCATCGGCAGGGCGACGGCCGAGTTGTTCGCGCGGGAGGGCGCGCGGCTGGTCCTGACCGACGTGGACGAGGCCGGGCTCTCGGAGATCGGGGACCGGCTGGGAGGCGCCGAGGTCGAGACCGTGGTCGGCGACGTCTCGGTACCCGAGGACGCGCGCGCGATGATCTCCGCGTGCGTCGAGCGCTTCGGGAGGATAGACGTCCTCGTCGCAAACGCCGGGGTCATCCCGCTCAAGAACATCGTGGATGCCACGCCGGAGGACTGGGACGGCGTGATGGCGATCGACGGCAGGGGCATGTTCCTGACCTGCAAGTACGCCATAGAGGCGATGCTCGAGCAGCCGGAGCCTGGCGGGTCCATAGTGTGTCTCTCCTCGATCTCGGGTCTCGCGGGCCAGAGAGACCAGGCGACCTACGGACCGGCCAAGTTCGTCGCCTCCGGGCTAACCAAGCACCTGGCGGTCGAGTGGGCCGACCGCAACATCAGGGTCAACGCCGTCGCGCCCGGCACGATAGCGACCGAGGCGGTCAAGGACCTGCCGGAGAAATACGTGGCGCCGATGAGGGATGTGCACCCGGTAGGGCGCCTCGGCGAGCCCTCCGAGGTGGCCAACGCCATCCTCTTTCTTGCCTCGGACGAGGCTTCCTTCGTGACCGGGGCCATACTCTCCGTGGACGGCGGATACATGGCGCAGTAGGGCCGCGGAGGAGCAGCGCATGATCGAACGCAGACAGGTCCCCGGGCTGAGCCAGCCGCCGGGCTACTCGCACGTGGTCGTGGCCTCGGGGAGGAGGCTGGTTGCCACAGCCGGCGCCGTCCCGCTCGACGCGCGGGGCGAGCTCGTCGGACCCGGAGATTACCCCGCGCAGACGAGGCAGGTGCTAGACAACCTCGCGGTTGCCCTGGAGCTTACGGGCGTGCGGGGGGCCGACGTTATCAAGACGACGGTCTACGTGGTCACGGGTAGCGGGGAGGACCTCGCTGACGTGTGGCGGGTGGTCCAGCAATCCGAGGTGTCCGACGCGGCGAGCACACTCCTCGGCGTCTCCCTGCTCGGCTACGAGGGCCAGCTGGTCGAGATCGAAGCGCTGGCCGTGCTGGAGTAGCGCGGCAGGCGTCGCAAGCGGTGTGGTAGCTTACCGGAGGGGAACGTAAGTCTACAAAGGGATCCACTATGCAACTATTCGAGAAGCTCATAGAGCACCCCGAGGCCGTGAGGCTGGTGCTCGAGAACACCCACCGGCTTCCCGTCGAGCAGGTGCCGCTGGCACAGGCGCGGGGGCTCGCGCTGGCCGAGGATCTGAAGGCCGGGTTCGACTCGCCGCCCTTCGAGAACTCGGCGGTCGACGGGTACGCGGTGCGGAGCGCGGACGCCAAGGCCGGCCGTACCTTCAAGGTCGTCGACGAGGCCCCGGCGGGACGCCCGGCTACGAGCCGAGTCGGAGAAGGCGAGGCGATCAAGATCTTCACCGGCGGCGTCATTCCCGACGGGGCCGACGCGGTCGTGATGGTGGAAAACACCTCGGGCTGGGGCGAGGTGTTCGAGCTGAAGAAGGGCGCTTCTTCGGGCCAGAACGTGCGCGGCAGCGGCGAGGACGTGCGCGAGGGGGATGTCATCTTGCGGGCTGGCATCGAGATCGGGCCGCCCGAGATCGCGCTGGCCGCGACGCAGGGCTACGGGACGCTGCCCGCAATCAGGCGCCCGGAGGTCGTCGTCCTCTCGACGGGGACGGAGCTCGTCGAGCCCGGGGAGCGGGGGCTTGAGCCGGGCGAGATCTACGACTCCAACTCCTTCGCCGTGATCGCCCAGGCCGAGGAGGTCGGGGCGAGGGCGCGCCGGGTGAGCGCGGCCTCGGACGAGCCCGAGGTGATAAAGAGCGCCGTCGGAGAGGCCCTCGAGACCGCGGACGTGGTGGTCACGAGCGGCGGCGTCTCGGTGGGGGAGAAGGACCTGGTAAAGGGGACGATGTTACAGCTCGGCGTCGAGCAGGTCTTCTGGGGAGTAAAGTTCAAGCCCGGCAAGCCGCTCTTCTTCGGGGTGCGCGAGGGCGCGCGGGTATTCGGTTTGCCCGGGAACCCGGTCTCGGCGATGGTCTGCTTCGAGCTCTTCGTAAGGCCCGCGCTTTTCGGGATGATGGGCCGCGAGGACAGGGGAAGACCGCGCGTCCAGGTTTACTTCGAGGAGGACGTGAGGAACAACTTCGGGCGGATGCACGCGATGCGCGTGAGCCTGCGGCAAACGGAGAAAGGCTGGCTCGCCCGGTCCGTCGGAGCGCAGGGCTCCGGGCTGGTCTCCTCGCTCACCAAAGCCGACGCCCTGGCGCTTATCGGGCCGGAATCCGAGGGGGTGAGGGCCGGAGAGGTGGTGGAAGCCATCGTGCTGCGCGAGGGGGTGATCCTGTGATCGAAGGTCACAGAAAGCCGGTGGCGCGCGGGGCCGTGGTGGTAGAATCCGGTCCCAATGTTTGAGTCGGATCTCGAAGACAACACGTTCCGAAGGCGCCTGATGAAGGAGGTGGTGCCGGGGGTACCGGTGCACCTCTCGTTCTACTCGCCTTCAGTCAAGGTGCAGGTGCAATCCTTCGCCGAGCACCTCCCCGGCGCCAACGGCCGTTACGTCGGCGACGCGGTGACGATCGAGTTCGTCCCCGAGGATGCCGCCGCGGTGGAGAGGGTGCGGGAGTTCGTCTGGCACTGGGAGGAGCACAACGCCTTCACCGGGGTGCGCAAGATCAACCACCTCAGGCGCAGCGTCTGCCCCGCGAGCGTGCAGGGGATGCTGGAGCGGGTGCGCGGCGTGGACAAGCGGGCCGCGGCGAAGGCCGCGGAGGCGATAGGCCACGAGGAGTTGCTCGGCCTGGTTGAAGGGCAGGACGTCAAGACCCTGGCGCGTCTACCCGGGCTCGGCGAGAAGCGCGCCCGCGCCGTTGTCGAGTTCTACGAGAACGAAGATAGCGGCAGGCGGTTCCTCTACGCCGCCAATCGCAACGACCGCTTCCGCGGCAGGCCCGTGGTCACGGAGCTCGACCTGGGAGAGGATCTAGAGGAGCAGGTCTTCGACCACGCCGAGAGGGCCCGCTCTCTGGGCAACCCCGACCCCCTCGGTTCGGAGGAACCGCCGGGCCACACGACGGTACGCAACGCCAACCTCGACCACCCGCTCCCGATGACGCCGTCGCTCATGAGCCGGGGCGTCTTCTACGGGGAGCAGATAGAGCACTTCGCCGATACCCTGGGGCGCGTGCTGGTGGACGGCGAGCGGCTGGCCGGGGTCGGTTACCTGCGCCTCCAGCGGGGCAAGCTCTTCCACACGACCAAGATGTCTGGCGTCGGCATGAAGACGCGGGCACGCGTCCTGGCCAGCGGCCTGCTCGACGACGAGTACACCTACGAGAACCTCGTGGCGATCGCAGGCCTTACCGAGTCGCAGGCCAGGACCATCGCCGAGGCCGCGAGGACGCAGGCGGGCGCGCGGGCGGAGGTCCGTGTCCCCTAGCCTCTACGGGTTTGTCAGGGCCCGCGAGCCCGTGAGCCCCGAGGAGATCGCCGCCGAGTTTCTCGCCCTGCCCGAACCCAACGGCGACGCCCGGGACCGCGTCGAGGCGCTAGTCGGGGCGGACCCCCGCTTCGCGTGGGACGGCGAGACCCTGGTAACGTCGGACCCTGCCACGCTGGCCCTCGCGGACGCCCCGTACGTGATCTTCGACGTCGAGACCACGGGGTCATCTGCGAAGAAGGGGGGCGCCATCACGGAGATCGGCGCCCTGAAGGTGGTGCGGGGGGAGGTCGTAGAGGAGTTTGCCACGCTCGTCAATCCTGGCCGCAGGATAGAGCCGTTCGTCGTGCGGCTGACCGGCATCACGGACCGCATGGTCCAGGACGCCCCGCCAATCTCCGAGGCCATGCCCCGCTTCGAGCGGTTCGCGGAGGGCTCGGTCCTGGTCGGGCACAACGTCAACTTCGACTGCTCCTTCGTCACCGCGGCGCGCGGCGGCCTGCCGATGCCCAACCCCGTCCTTGACACCTTGAAGCTGGCGCGCTGCCTCGTGCCTGGTCTCGGTCGCTACCGGCTCTCTTCGCTCGTCTCCCACTTCGGCGTGCGGGCCATGCCGAACCACCGGGCGCTGGCCGACGCCGCGGCGACCACCCAGGTCTTCCTCAAGCTCCTCAAGCTGCTGCGCTCCGCCGGGGTAGCCGGCGTGACCGAGGCGGCGGCGCTGCGCGGCGGGAGGTACGGGCGCGTCAAGCCGCAGAAGCAGCACCTGGCCGAGGGCATACCCCGCACGCCCGGCGTCTACTACTTCGTGGACAAGCACGGCACCATCCTCTACGTCGGGAAGGCCAAAGACCTCAAGGCGCGCGTGCGCACGTACTTCAACGGCGGGGACGGCCGGCGCAAGGTCGGGAGGCTCGTCGAGGAGGTCGCCGAGGTGCGGGTGCGGGAGACCGAGAGCGAGCTGCACGCTCTCATCCTCGAGTCCAGGGAGATAAAGCGCCTCCTGCCCAGCTACAACACCGCGGGCCGGGACGAAAGGGGTGGCTGGTTCATAAGGCTCGACACGAGCGAGCCTTACCCTGTGCCCGAGCGCGTGCCCGAGAACGAGCGCGGGGACGGGGACATCCACCTCGGGCCCTACCGCAGCGCCGGGGTGCTCGACGCCTGCATAGAGGCCCTCGGCAGGATCTTCCCCCTCAAGCGCTGCTCCGGGGACGGCGGCGTCTGCTTCTACGGGCAGCTGGGCCGCTGCGCGCCGTGCATCGGCATGGGGGAAGAGGAGTACCGCCGCGCCGTCGTCGACGAGGTGGTCGCCCTGCTCAGGGGCGAGGGCGGCGAGGAGCACCTCGCCGCGCTGGTGCGGGAGCGGGAGCGGCTGGCGCGGGACCTCGAGTTCGAGGCCGCGGCGCGCCTCAGGGACCTTATCGCCGGGATAGAGAGGATACGCCTGACCAGGGCCGTCGTGAACGCCGAGGGCGTGCAGGCGGTGGTGGCCCCCTCCACCGAGCCTGGTGTCGTCGAGGTCTTCGCGCTCTCGGAGGGCCGGCTCGTCGCCCACCGGGGGTTCGGGGTCGGGGATCTCGCGGGGCTCTCGGGCTTCGCCGAGGAGGTACTGGCCAGGTGCGAAGAGGAGGGCTACCGTCAGAACGGCGGGAAGGACGCGCGGCCTGGAGCGGCCCGTACCTCGGACGAGGCGCGGGTGGTAGCCGCGTACCTCAGGCGCCGCGCGGCGGCCATGGAGGCCGTACGCCTCGAGCGGGCGCGAGATCTCGTGGAGGCCGTGGGCAGGATCGCCGAGGCCGCGGAAGACGGTGCAAACCCCCTATCATGATAAAATAGGTCCCAAGCAAGCCTGTAGTTTTGGTATACGCGAAGAGGGCGCAACAGTATGGTGCAAGGCTTACAGGGCGTGACGCGCAGGATCCTCGTGGTGGACGACGAGCCGTCGCTACAGAAGATGCTGGCGCACGCGTTGGAGAGAGAGGGATTCCAGGTCCAGACCGTCGGCGACGGCGAGGAAGCCCTCGACGCTTTCAAGGGCTACGAGCCGCACCTCATCATCCTTGACATAATGCTCCCCAAGCTCGACGGCACCGAGGTTTGCAGGCGCATCAGGGCGCAGAGCGACGTGCCCATCATCATGCTGACCGCCAAGGACGACGAGATAGACCGGGTCGTTGGCCTGGAGCTCGGCGCCGACGACTACGTCACCAAGCCGTTCGCCGTGCGGGAGCTGGTGGCAAGGGTGAGGGCGATAATGCGCAGGGCGGCGGTCCCCGCCGGCCAGCGCCCGGACGAGCTCAACTACGACGGTTTGCGCATCAATCTCCCCAGCCGCCGCGTCTCCGTCGGTAGCGATGAGGTCGACCTGACCTACACCGAGTTCGAGCTCCTCGTGACGCTTGCCTCTAGCCCGGGCAGGGTGTTCTCGCGCAGCGCCCTGCTGAGAAGGGTTTGGGGCGACGAGTTCCGCGACGAGCGCACGGTGGACGTCCACATCCGTCACCTGCGCGAGAAGATCGAACGCGACCCCCGCAACCCCGAGTTCATCCACACCGCGCGGGGCGTGGGGTATGTTTTCCGGTAAGGGGAGAACTTTCGGGCGCAAGCCCGGCCAGGCCGCCTGGCGCAAGAGCAGGAAGCGTTTCGTCTCCAGGCTAAAGAACGGGGTCAAGCCCCGCATCGGCATGCGCATCTGGCTCACGGCCATGTTCGTGTTGGTGACGGCCTTCGCCGCGGTAGTGGCCTACGGGATCGTGCGCCCCATCCTCGTGGATACCCTCAACCGGGCGAGCCAGACCCGCTTCGAGGAGTTCGCCGAGCAGTTCGAAGACCTGCTGGAGCGCGACAACGACCCCGGCGTGGCGCAGCTCGAGTCCTTCGCCGTGACCCGCGGCCTGCAATGGGGGATAGTCAAGGCGAAGTCCGGCCAGCAGGTCCTGGGCGATAAGGACCTCAGGTGGCACCTCGGCCCCGTGATCAACGCGGTCGAGACCCAGAGCCCCAAGATGAAGCTGGAGAAGATCCAGGCCGGTCCGCGCGCGGGCCAGATCCTCGCCACCTACGC
Source organism: uncultured Rubrobacteraceae bacterium (assembly GCA_963800975.1). Taxonomy (GTDB): domain Bacteria; phylum Actinomycetota; class Rubrobacteria; order Rubrobacterales; family Rubrobacteraceae; genus JALYGY01. The sequence continues at coordinate 200,250 of CAWDDB010000021.1, forward strand.
CGTGCCCATCTCGGGGGTCGAGGACCGTGAAGGCAGGTCGATCACCGGCACAGCTATCGTCTTCAGCGAGTTCTTCACGGAGAGCGACGTCGAGAACGTCGACGCGGCGCTCGAGAGCATACAGCGCATAGTCCTGCTCGCGGGCGCGCTCGCGCTTGGCCTCGCGGGGGTCGCGGGGTACTTCGCGGCGACCCTGATCTCGCGCCGCATCAGCCGCCTCGGGGTCGCGGCCGATAGGCTGGCGGCGGGGAACTTCGACGAGCGGATAGAGACCCGCGTGGAGGACGAGGTCGGTTCGCTGGGCGACACGTTCAACGCGATGGCCGCCTCTCTGAAGGGCGCGTTCGAGCAGATCAAGCACGAGAAGGAGCGCGGGAGCGCGATACTCGACGGGATGACGGACGCGGTCATCGGCGTAGACAAGGATCTGAACATCGTCTTCCAGAACCCCAGGGCGCGCGAGCTCCTGGAGGCCTCGGACCAGGCCTTCCAGATCCGGCTGCAGGAGGTGCTGGCCAAGACCCGCTACAGCGGCCCCGTTGCGGAGCCCGAGGCCCAGGCCGGGGAGAGCATCATCGAGATCCGAGCCGCCCCCCTCGAAGACGGCGCCCTGGCCATCTTGCGCGACGTGACGGACGAGCACCGCGTTCAGCGCGCCAAGGCCGAGTTCATAGCGAACGCTTCCCACGAGCTTAAGACCCCGCTCACGGCCCTCTCGGGCTACCTCGAGATGCTCGAGGACGAGAGAGACGAGCGGGTCAGGAACGAGTTCCTGACGGACATGCGCTCCCAGACCGTGCGCCTGCAAGGGCTTGCCCGTACGCTACTCGACCTCTCCCGACTGGACGCGAACGCAATCACCTTCCGTACCGAGGAGGTGGACCTCGAAGACCTCCTGCACGAGCTGCGCCGGGACTTCGGATACACGGGCCGCCCGATGAGCGTGAGCTCCGAAGAGGGGGTGCCGCCCGTCGTGACGGACCCGACCCAGCTGCACCGGATGCTCGCCATCCTGCTAGACAACGCCCTCAAGTACTCGGACGAAGACGATCCCGTCGAGATCGATCTCTCGCGCGAAGACGGCCACGCGGTCGTGAGCGTCACGGACGTAGGCTGCGGCATCCCGGAGGCCGAGATACCCCACATCTTCGACCGCTTCTACCGCGCCCTCGGCTCTTCCCGCGCCGACGGCACGGGGCTCGGGCTCGCCCTCGCGCGTGAGATCACCGAGCACCTGGGGGGCGAGATCCGGGTCCAGAGCCACCCCGGGAGTGGCAGCACCTTCTCCGTCGCCCTCCCCATCGCCGCCGATTCTGGTAACGGCCGCCGGCCCACGTAATCGGGGCTGTTCGCGAACCGCTCCGCTTCGCATCGCCTCAGGCTAAACTTCAGCTTCAGCATATACAAGGGACCTTTGGCTGTAGAATGGCTGCGGGGCAACGTAAGTTCGTAGATTCTCCCCCCTCCCTGCGAACCGTCGTTGCCCCGCTTTCTTTGGCGTCGGGTTTCGGGTCTTCTCGGGGTCTGTGATCCCGCCTCGGCCGCCGAGAGATCAACGTTCGTCCGGTACCACCCGATACCCGTACCCGAAGCCCCTAGAAGATCGGTGGCAGGCCGAAGATGGAGAGTACCGGGCGCACCAGGACCAGTATGGAGGAGAGGGGGGAGGGGAACATGGGCAGGAACGTGAGGAGGACCAGGGCGAGGAGGATAAAGGGGCCGTACTGGTTCATGAAGTCCACGAAGCCGTCCAGGGCGCGGGGCAGGAACGGGAAGATCACCTTCGCGCCGTCGAGCGGGGGGATGGGTATCAGGTTGAACACGAACAGCAGCGCGTTGCCGTACGCCGCGAGGAGGACGATGATCTGGAGGTATCCGTCCTTGAAAACAGGCAGCAGGTACAGCGCGGCGCAGAACGCGACGATCAGGAGGTTCGAGAGGGGCCCGGCGGCCGCGACCGCGACGGGGCCGAGCACGCCTCCCCTGAGCTTGGAAGTAACGACGGGGGTCGGCTTGCCCCAGCCGAAGCCGGCCATTAGGAACATCATGCTCCCGAGCAAGTCGAGGTGCGAGGCCGGGTTCAGCGTCACCCTGCCCGCGCGGTAGGCCGTGTCGTCGCCCAGGAGGTAAGCGGAGTAGGCGTGGGCTGCCTCGTGCACCACGACGCCGACCACGAGGCCGAGGAGGAGGGCCACCGCGGCGGCGGGGTTTGACTGGAAGAGGGCGATGAACATCCGGTTATGATACACGCCCGGCCGGGCGCAAACCCCTAGCCGATGCGCGGCACCGAGATGGTGACGTGGTTACCCGCGTCGGAGACGTACGAAGAGAGTTGGGGGTCGAGGATCTTCGCCGAGTCCGCGACGGTGCCGAGCTCGGTCATCCCGGCGGTGACGCGGGTCGTGACGCCGGCGTTGGCCTCGTCGCTCTGCACGAGCGAGACGGTGACGCGGACGTTCGCGTTGCCGTCGGGTTTGATCTCGACGACGTTCGCGCCCTGCACCATCGGGTCGGGGCGTATCGCCGTGATCATGCCCGTCACCGGAGAGTAGACCGTGGTCCCGGCCTGGGCCCCGACGTCCAGGGCGCCGGTGCGGGGTCCCGTGCGGCCGGCCGCGTACATCACGTGGTAGTGGATCTTCTCCGGCGTCGAGCCGTCGGTGAAGAGACCGAGCACCGCGTTCTCGGAGAGGTTCTCACCGCGCGGCGCCATCTCGACGAGGCTCTCACCCTCGGGGTGGTAGCCGAGGCCGGTCAGGTTCTCCGGGCGGATGGGCGTTGAGACCTCGACGTCCGCGGCCTCCGCCAGGACCGTATCGGGGGCGGCGTTGCCCGGGTCTATGGGCACGGCGCGCTCCGCCGCGTCGGGGCTCTGGAGTAGCACGGCGAGGATGAGCGCCAGGGCGAGGGAGAGGAGCAATCCGACGGCCATAAAGCGCCGCCTGCGGTAGACGTTGGTCTTGGCCGCCTTGCGGCGTTCGACGAGGGCGCCGGATTGCCCGTCGCCAGACCGAACCGGCGTGCCGTTCGCACGCTTGTTTTTTTGTACCGGACGGGCTTCGCTCCGCTGCCCAACAAACCGCGCCTTCTCGATGTTTCCCCCTCGCATACTGGGGGACGATTATACAGAGGGGCCTGTGGGCTGTAAACTTGCCGTCGCGGCGTCCGAGGCTGGTATATTTGTGCCGTAGGATCCTCGATCGGAGGCCAGGTTGGCCGCAAAAAAACTCCTCGTCTCGACGTACCTCCAGTACATCCTGATCGCCGCCGGGTTCCTCTTGTTGGTGTTCTTCGTCAGGCAGCTCGGCGGGGTCATCCTGACGTTCTTCCTCGCCGCGATCCTGGCCTACGTGCTCAACCCCGTGGTGCGTCGCCTCGAGGACCTGCGCGTCCCCAGGGTCCTGGCGGTGGTTGGCGTCTTCGCCGCGCTCGTTCTCGCCATCGTCGGCGCGCTCCTGGTGCTCATCATCCCCGCGATCGGGCAGGTGCAGAACGTGGTAGACAACCCGGGCGTCTACATCGAGCGGGCGAACGCGTTGGTGGGGCGTCTGCGGGGCCTGCCCTACGTGGGACAGAGCGTCGCCCAGCTGGACCAGGAGGCGGTAACCCGTTTCGTCCAGAGCAACGCGCCCTCAGCCGGGCAGGCGCTCAGCACCGCCACCGGTTTCATCGGGGGGATCTTCGGCGCCTTCGGCACCGTCCTGAACCTCCTGCTCATGCTCATAATCTCGATCTACCTCCTCCTCGACCGGGAGAAGGTCACCAGGGCCGTGCTCGGCGCGATACCCGAGACCGTGCGCGACCACGCCCTCGAGCTCTTCCACGTCGTCGAGCGGACCGTGATCCGTTACCTCAGGGGCCAGCTCCTCCTCTGCATCATAATGGGCGTCATAGGCTGGGCCATAGCCTTCTTCGTCATCGGCCGGTACTCCCTGGTCCTCGGTTTGTGGGTCGGGCTGACGGAGATTATCCCCGTGATCGGGGCCTTCCTCGGCGCAATCCCCGCCGTTCTCGTCGCCCTCGTCGTCCCCGGGGGCGGTATAACGCCCGCGCTGATAGTCGCCGGCCTCTTTCTGGTCGCTCAGCAGATCGAGGGTAATATCCTGGTGCCGAGGATCCAGGGCGGCTCGGTCGGCATCCACCCTTTGTGGGTTCTCTTCGCCACCCTCGCGGGCACCGCGCTCTACGGCATCGTCGGCGCGATCTTCGCCGTCCCCGTGGTCGCCATCATTGCCGCCACGCTCCGCTACATGCGTGGGACCCTGATCTTCGAGCGCTGGGGCAAGCCCCCCGTCGTGCCCGCGTCGGAGGGGCAGGACGATCCCGCCGGCGCAGGAGGAGCCAGGGAAAGGAGCGAAAGCTTGAGCCTTCCGCACCGCGAGCCGCGCGGGCCTTTCTCGATCAAGGACTTCCTACGCCAGCTCCTGCACCCCCTCGTGCGTCTGCTCTCCACGATGCGGGTACGCCCGGACACGCTCACCGTTGCTGGGCTGGACGCTCTCGGTCGCCGCGGCGGTGCTGTTCGGGCTCGGGTACATCCGCGTCGCTGGCCTGGTGATGCTCCTCGGCGGCCTGTTCGACGCCCTGGACGGCGCGGTCGCCAGGGAGTCGAACCGGATGAGCGCGTTCGGAGCCTTCCTCGACTCGACCCTCGACCGGCTCTCGGAGGCCGCCATCTTCGTCGGTATCATCTTCTTCTACGCCTCGGCTGCCCGGCCTTTCGAGGCCCTCCTCGCCGGTCTCGCGATGACCTTCTCCCTTCTTACCTCTTACGCCCGCGCCCGCGCCGAGGGGCTGAACATAGACTGCGAGGTGGGCCTGCTCGAGCGGGCCGGGAGGGTCGTGATCCTCTCTACCTGCTCCGTTGCCGGGCTGCTGACCGCCGGCCTCGGCCTGGTCGCCGCAGGCGCCCTCGTGACCACGGCGCAGCGCATCGTCCACGTCAGACGTGCCACCCGCGGGTAAGAAGGGTCGCGGCCCCCGACGCGACCCGGCGAGCGAGCACAGGGCCAAGATCGCGCATGAGATCTCGAACCTCTCGCGGCAGATGAAGGCCTCGGGCTACCCTGCCCCTCAGGGCGACCCGACCTCGGGAGTCATGCTCGTGGTCGAACAGCCCGTCGGCCCCCGCGTGTTGCAGGCCCTCGGCCGCAGCCTCGAGGCCGTGGGGCTGCCCGACGCCTACGTCACCTACGCCTCTACCGGCCTGCTCGTCCAGGAGATACTCTCCGCGGAACCCCACGCCCTCGTCGCCGTCGGCCCCGGCGCCGCAGGCGACATCGACGCGCTCGAACACCCCCTCGCCCAGACCTCGTTCTCTGCCGAAGAGAGCGGCGCGTGGTTCTCCTGGACAAAGGGCACGGCGGGGCTGAGCTTGCCGGCCCTGACCGCAGCCCTCGACGACGATGCCGCCAAACGGCGCTTCTGGCGAGCCTTCCTCACCCTCAGGGACATGGCGTCCCCCGACCTCGGACCCCCGTAGTAGTGCGGTCGCGGTGAGGGTGGATCTCCAGATTGGGTTTTTTGGGCCTCCAGGTTCCAGGCCTTCAAGCACTATCGGTTCAGAGGATCAGTCGAGGCCCACAACCCGCCGCCTCGAAACCTCAAGACCTCAGTACCTCGTAAGAACCCGAAGTAAGCCATCGCGACTATGGGCCCGTCGACCACCCAGAGGTTCTCGCCGACCGGCTTGAGCACGTTGATCGGCTCGTAGAGTTCCACGACCGGAGGGTAGCACGAGCTCCCCCGCCTTCCGTGGACCACCCGCAACGCACCCGTCAGAGCGTGGTCGATAGCGCATCCACCCAGTCGTTGCGAACCTCCCAGGGAGTTTTGCGTTGGCATTACAAACATTAAGTTTTGTTAAAATTGTATTTCGGCAAGGAAACACTGATTCCCTTTACTTAAGCCGTTTTTGGCCGCTCTTGCGTCTGTGAAGGGATTTTGGGGCGTTTCAACGTGTTGCGCAGGGTGAGGGGTTTATCTACAGTGCCCGATCTAGGAGGGGGGATTCTCCAAGAGATCCCCTTTAACAACGTCATATAGAACAGCCGGGAAGGAGCCTGGACGTATGCCCGGACGGATGCGTTTGATCGTGTTTTTTGGTGTCGTCGCCATGCTTGTTCTCGCGACGGGCATCTCCGCTGGTGCGTCTCCGGAGGACGAGATCGCGGCGACGGAGGACGAGATCGCCGAAGCCCAGGAGCGTCTGAAGGAGATCCGTTCGAAGGAGAGCAACGCACTGGCGGATCACAATATCGCCCTCCACAAGATGAACGAGCTGAACGAGGAGATAGAGGAGGCCGAGGAGGACCTCAAGGAAGCCGAGGAGGACCTCAAGGAGGCCCAGGCGAGCCTGGAGGAGCGCGCCTCTCAGATATACAAGAGCGGCAACGTCGCCTTCGTCGACGTGCTGGTGGGGGTGGACGACTTCTCGGAGTTCGCCGCCAGGCTGGAGCTGTGGATGCGGCTGCTTGAGCAGGAGCGGGCGGCCTACGAGGCGGTGCTCGATGCCAAGAACGACCTGGAGGAGCACAAGGCCTCCCTGGAGACCGAGCAGGCTCGTCGCGGGGAGGCGGTGGACGAGGCGTTGGCCAACAAGGAGGAGGCGACGGAGGCCGAGGCCGAGGCGGAGGAGTACCTGGGCTCGTTGAACGACGATCTGGAGGGGGCGGTTCAGGCGGAGCAGGAGCGCCAGGCCAGGCTCGCCAGCGAGGCCGCCGCTCGGGCCATCGAAGAGGCGCCCGAGCCCGCCCCCGTGCCGGCCGATGCGCCCGCGCCCGACCTTGCGGCCCAGCAGGCCGACGCGGCGGAACAGGCCGCTGCACAGGCCGCCGCCGCGCAAGCCGCCGCCGAGGAGCGTGCGGCGGCGCAGGCGGAGGCCGAGGAGGCAGAGCGCCAGGCCGAGCTGGCGGCTGAGGAGGCCGCCGCAGCGGAAGAGGCCGCGGCCGCCGAGAGGCAGGCGGAGCGCAAGGCCGAGCGTCAGGCTGAGGCGCAGGCGGCCAGGGAAGAGGCCGAGAGGCAGGCCGAGCTCGCCGCCATAGAGCAGGCGGCCGCGGAGCAGGCGGCTGCCGAGCAGGCAGCCGCAGAACGCGCGGCGGCCAGGGAGGAAGCCAGGGAGCAAGCTGCCGCCGAAGAGCTGGCGGCCCAGCGGGAGGCCGAGCGGGAGGACCTGGCGGCCCAGCGCGAGGCGGAGCGGGCCGCCAGGGCCGAGGAGCTCGCCGCGGAGCGAGAGGCGAACAGGGAGGCGGCTGCCGCCGCCGAAGCGGAGGACCTCGCCGCGGAGCGAGAGGCGAACAGGGAGGCGGCGGCTGCCGAGGAGGCGGCCGCGGAGCTGGAGGCCGAGCGCGAGGCGCGCCAGGAGGCTTACCACGAGCACCGGGCGGCGATACTGGAGAGGAACAGGGCCGAGGAGGACACGGCATCGGCATCCGCTTCCGCATCCGCTTCGGCGCCGGCTTCGAAGCCTGCTGGTGGCGGCGCGCCCTCCACGTGCGGTGACGACTTCGGCGGCGTGGCACCCCACGTCGCGGAGGCTGGCTGCGACCTGCAGGACCAGTTCGGGCTGCGGGTTACGGGGATCGGCTACAGCGGCTACCACTGGGATGGCATGGACCTGGATATCTGGACCAGCGATGTGGGGCTCGGCAATCAGGTACTCGATTACGCCGTAGGTAATTACGACGTCGAGTACACGTGCTGGCAGGACTCCTACGTCAACTACGTCACCGGCTGGGAAGAAACGTGCCCAGGCCACATGGACCACGTCCACGTCACGTTCCAGTGAACGCCCGGCGGACCCCGGGATAGGGGCTCCGCTCGACCGAAAACCGTAGGCACCACTGAAAAGGGGGAGGTCCCTAACGGGCCTCTCCCTTCACGCGTCCCGGGGTCTGGAATTGCCGGTGGCACAACCGGGGTGATCCAGGCCTCGCGGTAACCGGAGAAGACTCGGCCAACGTAGGTGTATAGTCAGGTCAGCTTCGGAGGATTCAGGGGCGAGGGACGCATACGGGTTTGCTTCACAATGGTTCTTGTTTCCCCTATCCTTGTGCGGGTCGGAACGTTGGGGACAAGTCTCACCAAATCGGGAGTCTATTGGGGAGCAACTCGAAGGCGGGAATCGATACCCGGGCCGCAGCCGATTCGGCAAGAGAGGCGACCGCTCGCGTGGAACGGGGGCCTGGCAAGGTGTCGGTCTCCTTTACGATCGATGGTCAGGACCACCACATCTGGTTTGCGGCCTCCGGGGACGAGCCGGGCGAAGAAAACGACTTCCTGTTGCCGCTCACGCTGTTTCCTGCCATGGTCGGGGCTACTCCTCTGCGGTTGCCCGGGCAGATATCGCCTCGCCTCCTGTCGGCCGCACCGAAGATCCAGGACGTGTTCGGGTCCTGGTGCACGGAGCACTGGCGCGGAGTACTGGAGAACGCGCGCAACGTACCGGTGGATGCCGAGGCGCGCGCGGGGCGAGACAAAGGCGGCTCGGGCGTCGGCTGCTTCTTCAGCGGCGGGCTAGACTCGTTCTACACCCTCCTGAAACACCGCGACGAGATCACGCACCTGATCATCGTGTACGGCTTCGACATCACCCTCGACGACAAGGCGTCGCGCGCGCAGACAGACCGGGTGCTTCGCGCGCAGACTTCTCGCATGGCGCGCCAAGTGGCAACGGACCTGGGCAAGACCCTGATAGAGGTCGAGACGAACCTCCGCTCGGTCACGCGCAGCATGGTCGGTTGGACGGAGTACCACGGCGCCGCGCTCGCCAGCGTAGCGCTCCTTTTTCAGCACCGGTTCCGGAAGGTGCTGGTCCCCGCTTCCTACACCTATGCCGAGGCACCCCCTCGGGGCTCTCATCCATTGCTCGACCCGTTGTGGAGCACGGAGCTGACCGAGATCGAACACGACGGGGCCGAGGCTTCGCGCCTCGAAAAGACGGTCCACATCTCGCAGCACGAGTTAGCCATGCGGTGGTTGCGCGTCTGCCTCGTGAACCCGGACGGCGCCTACAACTGCGGCAGGTGCGAGAAGTGTTTGCGAACCATGATCACGCTGCGGGTCGCCGGGGCATTGGAGCGGTGCGAAACCCTACCGAGCGAGGTGGATCTCAGCATGGTCGCCAGCACCTACATACCGAGCGACGTGTTGAGTTCCAGGACATTGTTGAGGACCCTCGAGCGCCTGGGTACCGAGCAGGAGCTAACCCGAGCACTTGCGCAGGGTATAGAAGCGAGCGAGATGGCCGACCGGGAGATCGAGGACCAACTCCGGCGAAGGCTCTCCTTGCAACGCCGCACGCTCGACGAAACCCGCGCCAGGCTGCAGGCGTCCAGGGAGAACGCGCAGAGGCTGCAGGCGAAGGTCCGAAAGTTGGAGGTGGAGGGCGAGAGGCTCGCGAAACAGAACCGCCTCCTGGCCACCCGTCAGTCCGGGCTGCGCTACAGGATCGCCGACGCCGTCGCGGGCGCGGCCATTCGCGTATTCGGCGCCCTGCTGTTGGGACGGCGAGAAAAGGCCGAAGGGCCATGGGATACGGACGGATCGACAAGCTAGGTCGCTGGGATCCTCCGTCGAGCGTCGCGCTCTGACGCCATCGGCGTGCGGCCAGACTGGACCCTTCGAACGCTTTCGCAATCGCTGGCTATCTACGAGAGAACGTTATTGCGAACCACCCCAGAACTCAGCGGGTGAAGGAGATCCTAAGCAGCCTTGAGAACCCGCTATCTTGGGTGGGTTTGAGAATCGAGCACACGTGCCGCGAGGCGATGACCCACATGGGAACACCGTATGTGTTCTCGCCTCCAGGTCCCTGCGAGATCAACGTTGGGGAAGACTGCTCGTGCCATACGATGCTGGTCTACGCCGAGTTCGGGGTCTCGTTGCCAGACTCACCGGCCGCGCAGTACGGCTACGGTAGCCCGGTCAACGGCGAGCCCATAGCGGGAGACCTGGTCTTCTGGGCCGAGGGCGGCGGCGGCATCACCCACGTCGGCATAGCCACGGGCAACGGGACGGCCATCGACGCCAACTCCTACGGCGGCGTCGTACAGGAGACCTCGATCGACGCGATCCCGGGGTACGTGGGCGCGAGGAGGTTGCTCTAGCCGGATAGCCCGGTAGGAAGGTTAACCCCAGGGAGGTCCCGCGTTGGGGCCTCCCTTTTCCTCCCTTCCCGACCCTCGGGGCGCCGGTGATAGAATCGGGGGGAACGGGCGCAGACCATCGTGGTCGGCGCGGACCTGGATAGGAGCATGATCTATGTCTTTCGCGTTGTTGCAGGCGGCCGCATTGGGTTTCTCGGCCATCGTTGTGGTGATAGTCATTATCGTCGTCGCCGGGCTCCTGATCAGCGCCATCAAGGTCGTCAAGGAGTACGAGCGGGGCGTGATCTTCCGCCTCGGGCGCGTGCAGGGTGGGCCGAAGGGACCCGGGCTCTTCATCCTGCTGCCTTTCGTGGACAACATGGTCAAGGTGGACCTGAGGATCGTCACGATGGACGTGCCGCCCCAGGACGTGATAACCCGGGACAACGTGCCGGCCCGCGTGAACGCCGTGGTCTACTTCAGGGTGATCGATCCCAACAAGAGCGTCATCGAGGTCGAGAACCACGTCCTGGCTACCAGCCAGATCTCCCAGACCACCTTGAGGAGCGTGCTCGGGCAGAAGGACCTCGACAACCTGCTCATAAACCGCGAGGAGATAAACGAGGAGCTCCAGAGGATCATCGACGAGCAGACCGACCCCTGGGGCATCAAGGTGAGCGTGGTCGAGGTCAAAGACGTCGAGATCCCGCAGCAGATGCAGCGGGCGATGGCCCGCCAGGCCGAGAGCGAGCGCGAGAGGCGCGCCAAGATCATCGCGGCCGAGGGCGAGTACCAGGCCTCCCAGCGTCTGAGGCAGGCGGCGGACAGGCTGGAGAGCCCGCAGGCGCTGCAGCTCAGGCTCTTCCAGACCATGGGCGAGATCGCCGTCAACCAGAACTCGACCATCATCCTTCCCGTTCCCTTAGATCTCTTGCGTCCGTACCTCAGCGGGCAAGACGGCTCCCGCGGCGACTACGAGGCGAGGGCACAGCGGGAGCGGCTGGAGGAAGAGGAGGAGGCCAAGCGGCTTTACGAGGAGGCCGTGGGGGAGGTGCCCGCGGAGAAGTCCGCCGAGGACGCCGGAGACGGGATGCCGCGCCGCGAGGACCTATCCTGAGGGCCGGGCTCCCTAGCCCCGCCTCTTCTCGCAAGATCCTATCTAACCAAGGTTAGCCTCGTATACATCTGGGTAAGATGACCTCCGAAGTTGGAGAGACATCTCCGGATGAGCTCCCCGCTGGAAGCCCGGGCGGTCGAAAGGTCAGATGGAGCGCGAAGCCGCGGAAGCACACAAAGGTGGAGGACTCGGGGTATCTGATCCTATCTCGCTGACCCTCCCCAGCAGCCCGGAGTACGTCTTGCTGGCCCGTCTCGTGGTGGCCCAGGTAGGGCAGCTAGCCGGCTTCGGACCCGAGGATGTTTACGACCTCAAGTTGGCTGTCACGGAGGCCGCGACCAACGTGATCAGGCACGCGGCTGTGCAGAGCTACGAGGTCGAGTACAGGGTGCTGCCGCGGGCGGTCGAGATAACGGTCATAGACGCCGGCGGTGGCTTCAGCGTCGCCGACCTCACCGCCACACCAGACGGGCACGGAGGGTTCGGACTTGCGGTAATCCGAGATCTGGTCGACGAGCTGGTGCTCGACTCGACAACCGGTGGCGGGACAAGGCTAAAGATGATCCGGCGCGCCGGCTCCTCGGTGCAGGGCACCGAGGCCTGAAAAAGGCCCCAACGCAGAGATTCGGTACCCCGACCAGTTGAATCTGCGGCGCGCGTTGCATACAGTGCACCGTGTCGATGCTGGAAACCCATGTGGCGTAATGAGAGGGGACTCGTGAGCGAACCGTGCTGCAACGCGTAAACCCCGGCAACAAATCGCTCGCCGACTACCGCAGCATCATCCGCCGGCCTCTCTACCAGGAGATCGTGGAGCTCGCCGAGCGCCTCGACGGGATCAGGGTGCTGCACGTGAACGCCACGAGCTTCGGCGGAGGGGTTGCCGAGATCCTCTACACGCTGGTGCCCCTGATGCGCGACGTCGGGCTCGAGGCCGAGTGGGGCGTTATGTTTGGGGCCGAGCCCTTCTTCAACGTCACCAAGGGTTTCCACAACGCCCTGCAGGGAGCCGACTACGATCTGACCGTGGAGTCGCGCGCGATCTACGAGGAGTACAATCGCCAGTCGGCGGCCGCCCTCGTGGAGGCCCAGGAGGAATGGGACGTGGTGCTGGTCCACGATCCGCAGCCGGCGCTCCTCAAGCACTTCAGCGGGGGCCTCTCGGAGAAGACCAGGTGGATCTGGCGCTGCCACATAGACACCTCCACCCCCAACCAGCAGGTCCTGGATTACCTCGTGCCGTACATAACGGGCTACGACGCGCAGATCTACACCCTCGAGCAGTACACCCCGCCTGGCGTAGAGTTGCCGGAGCTAACCATAATCCCGCCGGCCATAGATCCCCTTAGCCCCAAGAACATGGCCCTCTCACCCGACGACGCCCGCTACATCGCCAACCAGTTCGGGGTGGACACGGAGAGGCCGTTCATCCTGCAGGTCTCCCGCTTCGACCCCTGGAAGGATCCCCTGGGCGTCATAGATGTCTACCGGATGGTCAAGGAGGAGGTGCCCGAGGTACAGCTCGTCCTGATCGGCTCGATGGCCCACGACGACCCCGAGGGCTGGGACTACTGGTACAGGACCGTCAACTACGCGTCGGGGGATCAGGACATCTTCCTGTTCTCCAATTTGACCAACGTCGGCGCCATCGAGGTAAACGCCTTCCAGTCTATCGCGGACGTCGTGATACAGAAGTCCATCCGCGAGGGCTTCGGGCTCGTCGTGGCCGAGGCGCTGTGGAAAGCCAGGCCCATGGTGGCGAGCAGGGTCGGCGGCATACCGATGCAGATCACAGCGGGCGGCGGCATACTCATCGACACTATCCCTGAGGCGGCCGCGGCCTGCACGAAGCTGCTCAAAGACCCCGAGTTCTCCCTGCAGGTGGGCCGCCACGGCAAGGAGCACGTGCGCGAGCACTACCTGATCCCACGCCAGATGCGCGACAACATGAAGCTGTTCGCCAAGCTGCTCGGCGTGTAGGCGAACGGCGCGCGTCCAGGAGGCCAACGTGACCGAGGGCGGACGGCACGTGATCGTCTCCAACCGGGGTCCCGTCGCTTTCTCGCGCTCGGAGTCGGGCGAAAGAACCTACTCGAGGGGGGCCGGGGGCCTCGTCACAGCCCTCAACGCCGTCTCGCGCCGCAGCGAGGGCGCCGTCTGGATCGCCTCCGCCGAGAGCGAGGAGGACGCGCTCGTCTCGCGCGAGGAGCCCTCGCCCTACGAGGTCGAGGACCTGCGGGTCGTCCTCGTCGAGCACGACGCCGAAGCCTACGACCTGATGTACAACCGGCTCGCCAACCCGCTCCTCTGGTTCGTACAGCACGGTCTCTACGACCAACCGTACTCGCCCACCCTCGGCGACGACACGAGGCGGGCCTGGGAAGACGGCTACGTCGCCGTCAACCGCAACTTCGCCGAGGCCGTGGCCCGGACGGTCGGGGAGGAGGAGTCGCCCGTGGTGCTCCTGCACGACTACCAGCTCTACATGGCCCCGACCTTCGTAAGGGAGCGGCTGGGTCCGGACGCCTTCGTCTCGCTCTTCGTCCACATCCCGTGGCCCGAGTCGGATGGGTGGCGTCTCCTGCCGAGCTACGTGAGGGAGGGCGTACTGGAGAGCCTGCTCTCGGCCAACGTCGTCGCCTTCCACACCCGGGGCTACGCCCGCAACTTCGCGGAGACCGCCGTTCGGGTCCTCGGCGTCGAGCACGACGCCGAGAGGGACGTGATCTACCACGACGGCCGCGAGGTTTGGGTGCGCGCCTACCCTATCTCCATTGATCCGGCCGAGTTCGAGGAGCTGGCCGAGAGCGACGCCGTGCTCGAGCAGGAGGAGTTCGTGCAGAACCTGCCTGGCAAGCTGCTCTTGCGGGTTGACCGCGCGGACCTCTCGAAGAACGTGGTGCGCGGGTTCGAGGCCTACGGACGCATGCTCGAGCGCCACCCGGAGACTGGCGGGGGAGGTGACCTTCCTTGCCCAGCTCCAACCCTCGCGCACGGACGTTCCCGAGTACGCTGCCTACATGGAGGCCGTCGGCCGGGTTGCGGAGGAGATCAATGAGCGACACGGCACGGATTCCTGGACCCCGATCGAGCTCTACATGGAGGATAACTTCCCCCGCTCCGTCGCCGCCTACAAGAACTTCGACGGCCTGCTCGTCAACGCCGTGCGCGACGGCATGAACCTCGTCGCCAAGGAGTCCGTCGTCATAAACGGGAAGAACGGCGTCCTGGTCCTCTCCGAGAACGCCGGCGCCCACGAGGAGCTCGGGGAGCACGCCATAACCGTCAACCCCTTCGACCTCGACGAGCAGGCCGACGCCATCCACGAGGCCCTCACCATGCCCGAGGAGGAGCGCCGCCGCAGAGCCAAGGCGCTGCGCGAGACCGTCATGTCCAACACCATAGAGGACTGGGTGGAGGCGCAGATGAAAGATATTGAGGCCTACAGGGAGCGGTCACAAGAGGCGTAACTCGACAATCGAGACGCCAACGCACGTAGGAGCGCGGGCGGTGGTGTGCTGGCAAGACGTACGGACGTGGTTGTGGGATTCCCCGTGGCCGCGTTGCTGGGGATGTTCGGCGACCGGACGGTCGCGCAAGCGAGGCCCCTGTTGTAGAGACGACCCGCCGGGTCGTCTCTACAACAGGGCGCGCAACACGTCGCCGACGCCGTCCACGCCGTCGGCGACGATGTCGGCTTCGGAGGTGATCTCCGGCGGCCCTTCGTCGCTCGCGACGCCGACGCGCAGGACGTCTTTCAGGGTTCCTTCCTCGCGCAGCGTCACCAGCTCCCTGAAGGCGTCGAGGTCGGTGGTGTCGTCGCCCAGGAACATCGCCCTTTCGGGATGGTACTCCTCGACCAGGGTACGCACCGCCGTGCCCTTGTCGGCCCGGATAGGAGGTCGCGCCTCGACGACCCCGCGGCCGACCGTGATCCTGAGCCCAAGCCGTTCGCCCTCGCGCTCGACGAACTCCACGGATCGCTCGCCGACCTCGGGCGACGCGTTGCGGTAGTGGACGGAGGCCGTTATGCCCTTCTCTTCCACGAACGCGCCGAGAGGGACGAGCTCCCGCCTGGCGTTGCTCTCTAGCTCCTGCACCTTCTCCAGGTAGGGAAGGGCCTCGGGTGTTACCTCGACCTCGCCGTCGCGCAGGATCTCGAACCCGTGGTTGCCGAAGTAGACGACCTCGTCGAGCCCGACGAGGTCTCGCGCGTCTTCGGTCTTGCGCCCGCTCACGCCCGCGACCAGGAGGTACCTCTCGCTCAGCCGCCTGAGCAAATCCTTCAGGTCGGCAGGCACCTCGGACATGTCCGGCGTAGGCACGATGGGGGCGAGCGTTCCGTCTATGTCGGTGAAGACGGCCACCGATCCCGGCGCATCGCGCCAGGCCTGTAGCCGGTCCCGGATCTCATCTCCTTGCATGACCTCCCAGGATACCCGGTTCTCGGCAAGCCTGCTTCTGCTTGCCAGCGCTCCAGCAGACTTCGCCAGCCTCGCTTGTCAGCTAAGGGCCTCTCCGAGAGAGGAGAAGCTGACGAGCCGCCCCTGGAGGCGAAGCCGAGGGGGCGGCGGGCTGACGAGCGAGCCCCTTTAGGGGCGATGCGTGCTGACAAGGCGCGACAGCGCCGTGCTGACAAGCGGAGGCTGCAAGCCGGAGCGTGCTGATGCGGTTCGCGGAAGGAGAATCCTTCCGCGAACCGCATCAACAACGCGGCACCACGCCCTCGGCCACCAGGAACTCCTGCAGGTTCTTGCCGCTCTTCGCCAGGCGTTCGCCGTTCTTCGGGCCCACGTAGCGGTAGTGCCAGGGTTCCCAGCGGTAGCCGGTCCTGGCAAGCTGGCCGCTGGGGTAGGCGAGCACGAACCCGTATTCTGGGGCGTTCTCGAGCAGCCAGTAGTACGCGACCGTGCTCCCGAACGCCTGCCATACCTCGTACCCCGCGGCGGCGTTGGTGAAGTCGACGGCCGTGCCGAGCTGGTGCTGGCTGTGGCCGGGGGTCGCGCTCAGCGTAGCCGCCTCCGCGCCGTAGATGCTCGCAAGCCTGGCATGAGAGGTCCGCTGGTCCGCGAAGGACCGGTAGGCCGAGGCGACCACAAGCTCAACGCCGTCGGCCGCAGCGTCCTCGATCAGGAGGCTCAGGTGCTCCGCAGCCTCGCGCCTGAGCAACATCTCACCGCTCCCATACGTGGGGACATCGTAGACCCACAGCGGGACGAGGTCGTCGGGCACGTAGCCGGGCGGCAAGGAGTGCGTCCGGTCGACCAGAACCCTCAGGTCGTCGCAGCTCTCCTCGGGCGCCGGAGAGGAAGCCACTTGCGACTGCTTCTCGGCGGGTTTCGCCTCTGAGAGGCCGACGCTCCCGGCGCCTACGGCGTCGATCTCGGGCGCCCCGGACGGCGAGGCCAGCTCCTGTTGCGTACTCAGCGTGGCCTGCTGCGCCTCCGTGAAAAAGACCCCCACGACGAGAACGCAGGCCACGATCATGCCGCCCACCAACCACCGATCGCGGCGCCGCTTCACTGCGGCTCGCGGAAGGTTCGCGGGTGCTCTTCCCCCCTTCTCACAACAGGAAAACTAGCGCACCGGCCGGGTTTCGTCCAGTCGTGGGTGGCCCGGCGAGCGAAGCGTGTTTGGCCGGCGACCTTTGCTTGCTTGGGCGGTACTCCGAGGCGGCCAACGTGGCGATGGCGGCTGGTGTTCCCGACGTCCTGGCGCCAGGAACAGCAAAGAAGACGTAGCGGCGGCGAAGAAGCTGTAGCGAACAGAAGGCCAGAAGGTTTGCCATACCCCTGGCCCGTTGTCCGAGGATCGTCGCATGCGGCTGCCCGAGGGCGACTACGGCGAAGGCTGCTACCTTCTGCCTTGCGCCCGGGCGCGCAGGTCGTCGGCGTCGATCTCCCCGTCCAGGTACTTGCCGACGAAGTATCCGATGATGGCGAAGACCACCACCAGGGCCGCCTCGCCTACGCCGATAAGGGCGATCAGGAAGACTACGAGACCCGCGATCAGGGCCCCCCACTGCTTGTTGGTCCAGGTGGCCATCTACTACCCTTCCTTTCTCTAAGAGGCGGTGCCTTGCACCGTGACTTCGACGTCCTGGATGGGGACGCCCTGCTCCCCGAGGACCTTCTTGATGTTCTCCCTGGTGCGCGTCGCGAGCTCCGTGTAGTTGCCCGACGGGGGCACCCTTATGCCGCAAGAGACGAGGTATTTGCGGTCTTTGGAGGTGAGCGAGGCGGAGGGCGACTCGGCCCCCACCTCGCGCGCGGCGCCCTCCGAGAGGGCCCTGACCGCGCCGGCCGTGATCACGGTCTCCTTGCCGGGCGTGTCGTCCATGACGGTGCTCCTCGCCACCCTCCTGCCGAAGGTCAGCTCCCGCAGCAGGAGCAGCAGGGCTATGAGCGCCACGAGGACGCCCACTACCGCGATGATGATGCGCAAGCTGCTGGTAAAGACCGAGAGCGAGAGGCCGCCCAGCGCCTCGAGCCCGCCCCGGTAGCCCGTGTAGGAGTCGATGAGGTCGGCCGAGACCGCTCCGAAAGCAACTAGCAACAGCAGCACCGGAACCGCCACGAGCAGCAGGGCTATGATGAGCATCACGAAGCGGTTGAAAGCGTTCATTGCACCCTCGTCTTCGCCTGCCGCGGGTCCACTTCTTTGAGCTTGACGTTGAGCTTGCTGACCGGCACCCCGCGATCGGCCAGCCTCTCGCGCACCGAGCTGCGCACGTCGGACTGTATGGTGCTGGTGTCAGCACCGCGCCTCACCCTGGCTTCGAGGTCGACTTGCCCCCCCGCCCTCCTTCTCGCCTTCACGCGCGATGAGGTCCCCAGGACGCCGGGCGTCCGCTCGGCCGCCTCGACCACCTCGTCTGCCACAGCGCCGCGGGTTACGTACGTGCCGCTCTCCATGCGAACTCGCCTCGGCGCAGGCGGGCTTCAGCTCCGCGATAAGCAGGATCAGACCGACGATTGCGATGGAGACGAGCAGCGCCACCGCCAGCACCGTCAGGCTGCCGTTCTCGACGTTGCCCACGAAGGTCTCGAGGCCGCGGTACAGGCCGGAGACGCCCAGAGCCCGGGGCAGGTCGGTCAGCCTGTAGCCGAATAGGTTGAGGCTGTAGACAACCGTGTAGACGCCGAGCACGAAGAGACCGGCCAGGAGCAGAATCATCACTATCCTGTTGAAAGCCCTCATGCGGGTGCCACCTCGAGATCTTCGACCACGACGACGGTCTTGCGGTCCCCTGCCTGCGGACCCACGCGTTCCATTATGCTCTGCGCTATCTCGGGGATGGGCTGGGGCAGCGGGTAGCGGGCCACGATGTGGATCTCTACCTCGTCGTCGCTGACGACGACCCCCGAGACCTTCTCGTTGCCCTCGTAGGTCGCGGCCTCGACAAAGCGCCCGCGGCCCAGCGAATACACCCCTTCGGTGGCGAGGGCCGCCTGGGCGGCGGCCCTCGCCAACATCAGTTCTCCAGCCAAGTTCAGCCTGTCCTTCCGGCGGACGAGATCCTACTGCACCCGTTGCTGTTGATCCGCCTCCTGCTCGCGGCGCTGC
The DNA here is from genome assembly GCA_963800975.1 of uncultured Rubrobacteraceae bacterium. GTDB lineage: Bacteria > Actinomycetota > Rubrobacteria > Rubrobacterales > Rubrobacteraceae > JALYGY01. The sequence goes on from CAWDDB010000021.1 coordinate 219,018, forward strand.
TGCTCCAGCTCCTGCTGGCGCTGCTGCTCAGCCTCCTGTTGCGGGAAGAAGACGTTGGAAACCGTTATGTTGACCTCCGTCACCCGCAGCCCGACCAGGTTCTCTACCCGGTTGACCACGTTGCGGCGTACGGCCTCTGCCAGCTGGGGAATCGACTTGCCGTACTCTGCCGTGAGCGTCAGGTCCACGGCCGTCTCTTCCTGGCCAACCTCGACCGAGACGCCTTGCGTCTGGGCGCCGCCGCCGCCGGTTATGGAGCCCCAGATGCCGCCAACGGCCTGCGAGGCGCCGCTGCCCATCCGGATGCCGTCGACCTCCTGGGCCGCGATGCCGGCGATCTTCGAAACGACGCCGTCCGAGATGGCGGTGCTGCCGCGCTCCGTCTGGAGCGGGCTGCTGCCTGCGCTCCCCTGCTTCCCCTGCTCCGTCATGCTTTTCTCTCCTTTCGTCGATGAGCCGCTTCTCTGCGCAACGTTCCTACACCGTCCGGCGGGTGAGGAGCCGGTAGATAGCCAGCAAGACTATCGCGCCCAGCGTGGCCGTCAGGATGGACGCGAGGCTGAAGGTCCCTGCGCTGCCCGCTGATACCGAGCAACCCGAGCACCCAGCCGCCGATAATGGCCCCGGCGATCCCGACGATGGCGGTGAGCACTATCCCCCCGGGATCGGGTCCCGGCATGACCCACTTGGCCAGGATGCCTGCTATCAGCCCTATGACTACCCAGGCTACGATGGACCCGATGCTTATGGCTCTCACCCCTCCCCGCCTCCACCGCGCGCCAGGTTGCCGGGCGGTGCTGCGGTGGAATATATAACAGACGGCGTATGCTGCGCTACTTTCGCCCGGTTGTACCCGCATAGCTGCGGCCATAAACCCCGCGAGAGACCCTACGAGAGGAGGCCTTGCAGGGCCGGCCAGAGGAAAGCCAGCGCGAAGAGAAGGGCGGCGCCGTACAGGAGCGGGTGCACCTCGCCTGGCCTGCCTCGGCTCAGCTTGATCAGGACGTAGGTGATAAAGCCGAACCCTATGCCGTAAGAGATGTTGAACGTCAGGGGCAGCGTCAGGATGGTGAGGAACGCGGGTATGGCCTGGTCGAAGTCATCCCAGGGGATAAAGCGGACGGCGGTGATCATCAGGAAACCGACCACGATCAGGGCTGGCGCCGTCACGGGGGAGACGAAGATCTCGCCCCCGCCCTGCGGGCTCGGCACGGGTACTGAGCCGCCGAAGACCGAGACAAGCGGCGAGAACGGCAGGGCGAGAAGGAAGAGCAGCCCTACGACCACGCTCGTCAACCCCGTGCGGCCGCCCTCGGCGACGCCGGCCCCGCTCTCTATGTAGCTGGTCACGGAGCTGGCGCCCGTCGCTCCGCCCCCGGTCGCCGCGAGCGAGTCGATCAGCAATATCCGCCTGAGGTGCGGCGGCCTTCCTTCATCGTCCAGCAGTTTGCCTCCCTGGCCGACGGCTATCACGGTGCCCATCGTGTCGAAGAAGTCCGTCATGAACAGCGCGAATATCACCGGTATCAGCGAGATCTGGAGTATCTCGGGGACCGCGAGCACACCCCCGCCGATGGTGGAGGTGTCGAAGCGGAAGTCGATGATGCCGCTCGGGAGGGGCACGACCCCGAAGATCATGCCGGCGACGCCGGTGAGCAAGATGCCAAGGAGTATCCCCCCGGTCATCCCCCGCGCGACGAGCACGAGCGTGAGCACGAGCCCGAAGAGCGCCAGCACGACCGGCCCCTGCGTGAAGTCGCCGAGGGCCAGGTAGGTGGACGGGTTCTGGACAACGATGCCGCCGTTCTTGAGGCCTATAAAGGCTATGAACAGGCCGATGCCGACCGCGATGGCGAACTTGAGCGACATCGGTATGGCGTTCATCACGGCCTCGCGCAGGTTGGTCAACACGAGGATGGTAATGAGCAGGCCCTCGACGACGACCACGGCCATCGCTTGCTGCCAGGTCAGGCCGAGGCCGAGGATCAGGGTGAAGGCCACGATGGCGTTCAGGCCCAGGCCCGAGGCGAGCGCCAGGGGGTAGTTCGCGAAAACGCCCATCGCTATGCTCGCGGCGGCCGCGATCACGCACGTCGCGAAGAACACGCCCGCGATCGGGAGCCCCGTGCCCTCCGTGCCGAGGATCGCCGGGTTCACGAAGATGATGTATGCCATCGTCATGAAGGTCGTCAGCCCGGCGATCACCTCTGTCCGGAGGTTTGTTCCGCGCTCGGAGAACTTGAAGTAGCCGCCCAAGGTCCATCACCCCTCTGCCATAACAGCCTGCCCGAGTGCCAATATAGCCAGAGCATCGCAGGGTGTCGTAGCACGCGCGCGTTCAGGGCTTCGGAGCGCTGGCGGCCTCTCGATGCCCGATGACCTGAGGCTAGAGCCCCAGGAAAGGCTTGTTCCTCTTCCAGATAAGCCAGGCGACGGAGGCGATCCAGAGGCCGATTATCGCCGAGTACGCGGGGAAGATCCTGCGGTAGTACTCGGGCGTGTCGCCGGTGGTGACCACGGGTATCCTCTCGTCGTTCGGGAGGCCGGTGAGCCTGAGCCCCTCCTGCGTGGTGTCGTGGAAGATCACGGTCCCCACGGTCTCGAGCTTGCCCCTCCAGGCACGCTCCTCGGCGCTCTCCAGGTCGTCTGGCAGGCCCTGGGCGGTCTGGATGAGCAGCGCGTCGCCGGTCTCGCGCAGGCGGAAGTAGAAGTAGCTCGCGCTGTAGCGCGAAGAGACGGCTATCTCGGACTCCCTGGTCCCGATACGCTGCAGGTTTTGCCCGACGTCTGGCGTGCCGCGGACCTCGACGTAGTCGCCGAGTTCGGTGCCGGGCGGCAGCTCGCCGCGCTTCAGCTGCTCGGCCGTGAGGCGGATCGGCTCGCCCTCCAGGCCGTAGGAGAAGTTGGCCGCGGTCGTGGAGGCGCCGAAGGTGAACACCATGACGATAAACAGGCGCAGGAGGAGCCAGGGGTTGCGCCGGATCCAGGCCCCCAGGCCGGGCTGTTCGTAGTGCTCGTCGTAGCCTGGCGCCCGTTCTCTGTCTTTGAGGTCCACGCCCGGAAGTTTAACCGAGGTGCCGGGAGGTGGTGGGGTACGGTTTCACACGGACGCTCACTTTGTGAAAGAGATCCCCGCGAGGGTCGGGCGACGGTCTAGTATGGCGTTACGGGACCATGTATGCTGTTGAGCGGCAAACCGCCGCGGTAAGGGCAGGCTCATACATCCTTTTGTGGAGGTAGATGTTGGAAGGGCGGGAGGCACCGGAGCCGATCCCCGAGTACACCGTGATCGGGGTACTCAACGACGGGGTCGAGCTTAACCAGGCCGTCAAGGAGCTCCGGGACCTTGGGGTGGATCGCGACGACCTGACGGTGATCCTCAAGCGCGAGGACATGAGCGAGCCCGAGCCGTTCCCCGCGGGGACGCGCTACATCGTGGTCCCCGGGGACAAGCGCGGGCTCGAGGTGCCGATAGGTTTCGCCATATCCTTCATTGTCCTCGGCGTTCTCTTCGCCATCACGACGCCCGCCATCGGGATACCCACGCTCATGGTCTTCGTGTCGCTGGCGGCGATCCTGTTCGTCGGCTCGCTCACCCGGGTCGGGGTCACGCCGATCCTCACCGAGATGGGGGCGCCTTCCGAGGAGGCCGGCACCTGGAACGACGACTTCGAGATGGGGAAGGTCCTTGTCTTCGCCTCGACGGGGGAGCGCCGGCTGCTCAGGCCGATCCGGGAGGCCTTGCAGCGCTCGGGCGCGATCTACTACATCGTGGACAGGCGCCTCTCGCCGCGCGCCGTGGGCCAGGCCATCCTGAACCGCTCCGGAGAGCGCTCCGCGGGCGAGTCCGTCGCAGACCGTACCGGTAGCGCCTAGAAGGAGTTCCGGGATGACCACAGCAACCCTCCTGGCCCAGGTAGACCTCTCCAACGCCTTCTCGGAGATAGGGGGCGCCCGTTTCGTCACGGGCCTCTCTATGCTCATCCATATGTTCTGGGCCGAGCTGTTCGTCGGGTTCGCTATCGCCGCGCCGGTGTTGCAGGCGTGGGGCGCGCGCACGGGCAGCCCCAGGATGGACAGGCTCGCCCACTCCATGGCCCGCTTCAACGTGCTGACCTTCTCGACGGGCGCTACCTTCGCCGTCCTGTTCGTGGTCTTGCTCGTCGGCCTCTACCCGCGGGTGACGACGTCGCTGTTCACCAACTTCTTCTACTTCATAGCGCTGGCCATGCTCTCTATGGTCCTGGCGCTGTGGGGGATGTACTCCTACTACTACAAGTGGGACCGCTACAGCGTCCTCCACAAAAAGCGGCACGCCGCCCTCGGCTTCACGATGGGCCTCTTTATCTGGGTCTGGATGGTCATCATGACCGGCATAGATACCTACATGGTCACGGGCGGCGGGCCGGGGAGTCCCCCGCTCAGCGAGGGCAACATTGCGAGCTTCGGCGTCGCCGTTCAGGGTATCTTCAACCCCATGTTCACGGACATGGTCCTTCACCGCACCTTCGCCAACCTCTCGTGGCCGGCCTTCGCCCTCGCCGCCTGGTCCGCGTTCATGTACGTCCGCTCGAAGACCGCCGAGGACAAGGCCTTCTACGACTGGAGCAGCGCGGTAGGGCTCACCTGGGGCGTCGGGTTCCTCCTGTTGATGCCGATCGTTGGCTTCACGACGGTCTACGCGATGAAGACCTCGGCTCCGGGCGGCTCCGGGCCCGCCAGCGGCGGGGCTTACGAGAGGCTCACCGAGGGCGCGACCTCGAACCTGCTCGTCATCAACCTGATTTTGGTTGTGCTCCTCTTCGTGCTCTCCAACGTCGCCATGTACCTCGGGGCGGAGCGGAACCCTGACCGTTCGGGGCGCGTGCCGATACGCTTCTTCGCGCTCGTGGCGGCGGTGGCCGGGGTGTACGCGATCTCGCCGCTGGCCCAGTTCCCTTTCCTCTATATGCGCTACATCATGATGCTCGTCATGGTCCTCGCCACCCTCGCGGCTTTCGTCACCTACCTGCGGGGGCGGCTGAGCTTCAGGTACGGCAGCCCGGGGAGAAGCTACCGCGCTACGCTGATGGTCCTAGGGATCCTGGCGGCGGTGGTGGCGCTCAACATGGGCTTCATGAAGTCGAACTCTAGGGTGCCCTACACGGTATATAATCAGCCCGACTACACGGTGGAGCCCGGCCCACCGCCGACAGGGTTCGGAAGGTAAGAGCTCGAGGTCCGGCTAGAAGGGGCGAGACGTTGGCGGAGTTGCAGAAGGATCCGATAACCCGGGGCGACTTCCTGGGCTTCGGGGTTATGGGCGCGATCATGGGCGCCGTGCTGACCATACCTCCGGTGGCTTACATCCTGGACCCGATCATCAGGGCCAACATCCTCGGCCAGTCGAACGTCGCCGACGAGTGGCGAGAGGTCGGGCGCGTCTCGGAGATCCCGGACGAGGAGGAGCCCGTCGACTTCACGGTCGAGTTCCCGATCACCCAGACCTACGGGAACAGGCAGATCCAGGAGGAGAGCGGCACCACGGACAAGCAGTTCACGATAAGCAACGCCATCTGGCTCTCCTGGAGGCACGAGGTCGTGAAGCCAGGCCGGCAGGGCTCGATCGGCGACGAGCTCGGGGGGAGCCTGCGCCCGGACTTCATGGACAGCAAGAGCGAGGGGTTCACGGAAGGGGAGCGTCAGGAGCTGGCCGACTCCATCAACGTGCTCTCCAACTCTTGCGCCCACCTGGGCTGCCCGGTGCGCTGGCTCGTGAACACCGAGGGGGAGGGCGAGTTCCTGTGCCCGTGCCACGGTGGCATCTACGACATCAACGGCGGGTGGGTCGGGGGACCGCCACCGCGGGGCATGTATCAGCTACACCGAGGTGAAGGTGGAAGAGGACGGTATGGTCTACGTCAAGCACGCGTACGACGTCGAGAACAGGCTGGACGCCCAGCAGCCCTACGTGGTGTAGGGGCTAGAGAGGACGGGCCATGATCGGCAGGCTAAGAACCCAGACCGAGGACGCAAGCAAGTTCGTCGTCGACTGGATGGAGCACCGCACCGGCATAGTGACCATGCTGGAGCACTTCCTCTACGAGCCGGTTCCCAAGCGGGGCGCCTGGCTCTACACGCTCGGGAGCGCGGTCCTCTTTACGATCACGCTGCAGTTCCTCACCGGCATCCTGCTGCTCTTCTACTACGTCCCGACCACGGACCACGCGTGGAACTCGGTCTACTACATCATGAACGACGCGTACTTCGGGATCCTGATCCGGGGCATCCACTACTGGTCGGCCAACTTCCTGATGGCGATGATCGGGCTGCACATGGCCCAGGTCTTCTTCTCCGGCGGGTACAAGGCCCCGCGCGAGCTCAACTGGCTCGTCGGCGTGATCCTGCTACTGCTCGTCATCGGTCTGGCGTTCACGGGCTACGTGCTCAGGTGGGACCAGGACGGGTTCTGGGCCACGGTCGTCGGCATGAAGATCGGCTCCTACTCGCCGTTCGTCGGGGGGTACGTGATCAACTTCCTCATGGGCGGGGACGTGGTGGGGCCCGCAACGTTATCCCGCTTTTTCGCCATCCACGTGTGGCTGCTGCCGGCCGTGATAGCGCCGTTTATCGGCATCCACCTTTACCTGCTCAGGCGTCACGGCGTCTTCGGCAGCGAGTTCGAGTACACGGACAGGTTGGCCAAGATGCACGAGCGCCAGCGCGTCGAGGAGTACGCCGGCCACGAGCTGCACGAGGACGACGGCGAGCCGTACGTCGGCCGCCGCGACAGGGCGGACAGGGACGGGGAGTAAGAGTTTTTACCGAGCGTTGCGAGGCGCTGCTGGTATCATGCGGGCACGCGGCTAGGAGAGAGGTGTAGAGATGTACGCTCCGGCGACTGGCAAGGCCAAACCGGTTGAAGAAGAGGTAATCACTCCGGAGAACGTCTTCGAGCGCCCGGACGAGACCATAGCCTTCTTCCCGGGGCAGGTCCTCAAGGACGGCTACGTCTCGACCGCGATCCTCATCGCGTGCGTGATCCTCTCCTACGTCGCGCCGGCGCCGCTCTCGGAGCCGGCGAACACGGCGACCATCACCTACGTGCCGCAGGCCCGAGTGGTTCTTCTTCTTCTACGAGCAGATGCTCATGTTCTTCCCCGGCTACGCCCTGATCTCCTTCGGGGCGGTCGTCGTGCCGACGATCTTCATCATGTTGCTGCTCGGCGTGCCGTGGCTCGACCGGGGGCCGAACTACAGCGCGCTCAAGCGGCCCTTCGCCGCGGTCATCGGGATCCTGGTCGTTGTCGTGATCGTTCTGAATATGATGCTGGCGCTCAGCCGCATAATGAACTTCCCTGGCCAGTAGGAGGAGGCAGCGTCTATGCCGATAGGTGATCTCCAGGTACCGATAATCGGCAAGAACGTCGTTATCGCGTCGCTCGTCCAGTCGCACATCCTCTTCGCCGCCTTCATCATCGGGGCCGTGCTCATAGCGGCGACGAGCGAGTACATGGGCATGATCACCAAGCAGCCCAACTACGAGCGGTTCGCCCGCAACCTGGCGCGCTTCGTGGTGCTGCTGTTCGCCTCGGGGGCCGCCCTGGCGATCACCTTCGTGCTCGCGCTGGTGACGCTGTTCCCGGTCTTCTTCTCGTACCTGCAGAACATCTTCTTCTGGGTCTTCCTGGTCGAGGCGTTCATGTTCCTCGGGCAGATCATCATCGTCTACGCCTGGTACAACGTGTGGGACAAGCTCGCCTACCGCAAGAGCCTGCACGTGGTCTTCGGCCTCGTCGCCGGTTTCTTCGGGTTGATGGCGATGACGATGATCGACGCCGTCGCCTCCTACATGCTGACCCCCGCCGAGGCCCCGGTCTCGGACGTGGCCCGCAACTTCCTGAACCAGACGATGGTGCCGCTGAACATGCACCGCTTTGTCGGGAACTTCTCCTACGCCGGCTTCCTCATCGCGGGCTGGGCCGGCTGGCGCTACCTCAGGACGACGCGGGAGGACGACAGGGAGTACTACGACTGGATGGGCCACTGGGGCCTTATCTGGGGCTTCGGGTTCCTCATCATCCAGCCCGTCATAGGCTACGGGTACCTCAAGGGGATCCGCGAGACCTCACCGGCCGCGTTCGACACGATCATGCTCGGCGACAAGGCGTGGGTGTTCAACTTGCTCGCCCTCTGGCTCACCGTCATGGCCATGGCCGCGACCGCGTACTTCGTGCACAAGCTCCGCTTCGCGGTGAAGCCGACGGAGTTCTTGCGCAAGCTGGCTGTGGGCGCCCTCGGGTTCACGGCGCTGTTCACGGTGCTTAACGTCATCCCGGCCAACACCTCGTTCATACCCCAGCTCGGGCTGGTGTTCCTGAACGGGGAGAACACCGAGATACCGCTCGGCAGCATGTACCCGTGGAAGTACATCGGGTTGATCGGCATGATGATCGTCGGGTTCTTCGTGATAACGCTGTACCTCAGGGCAACGGCGACCGGTTTCCACTGGGGCAGGGCGAGCAGGTGGAGCCAGGGCGCGCTCATAGTGTGCGCGGTGACCGTCGTGCTTACCATGGTGACGATGGGCTACACGAGGGAGACCGCCAGGAGGGTGGACAACGACCCTGGGTACCTGATCTATAACTGCATCACCCTGGAGCAGGAGCTCACGCCCAAGACCTGCTCGGCCGAGGGCCTCGAGAGGAACGTCTCCGAATGATGGAGCTCGCGCTGATGCTTCAACAGGGCGGAGACGGCGGCGCAAGCGCCGTCGGGATCTTCCATTTCTTCGCCGCTTTCTTTCTCATCATGACCTTCTACCTGAGTTTCCTGGGGTTCACGTACTGGATCAGCAAGGACGAATAGGTAGTCTTAAGGCATCAATTTTGGGTTGGGGTCGCGGCGTACGCCGCGGCCCTTCTGCTTTTGGGGTGACGCCCGTGCGGGACGAGTTTCGGCGAGATTCGTAGCCGGTTGACCGAAGCCTACCTCGGTTGCTCTGTGGGGCGGACGACGACCTCGTTGACGCTTACGCGGGCTGGCTGGCTGACGGCGTAGAGGACGGCGGCCGCTATGTCCTCGGCCTGCAGCGGCGCGAAGCCCGACTGCTCGTAATACTCGTCCGTGTTCTGGTACGAGCTGGCGGGAAACTCGGTTCGCACGAGGCCTGGCTCGACGTTGATCACGCGCACGCCTTTCTCGTGCACGTCCAGGCGTAGGCCCTCGGCGAGGGCGGTAACGGCGTGCTTGGTGGCCGCGTAGACGGTCGCGTCGGCGCGAGGGACACGGCGGCCGGCTAGGCTGGAGACGAAGACGACGTCGCCCGATCCGCGGGCCAGCATGTGGCGCACGGCGGCGCGGGTCGCGTAGAGCACCCCGAGCACGTTCACGTCGAACATCGTTTTCCAGTCCTCGGGGTTGCCCTCGGGGATGGAGCCATAGAGCCCGACGCCCGCGTTGTTCACCAGGATCTCGAGCGAGCCGAAGCGCTCGACCGCTCTCGCCACCAGCGCCGCGCAGGCTGCTGGATCGGTGATGTCTGTCGGCGCGGCGAGCGCCCGTTCGCCCAGCTCATCGGCCAGGCCGTGCAGACGATCTTCGCGGCGGGCGGCGAGCACGACGTTGTAGCCCTCTCCGGCTAGCAGGCGGGCCGTGGCCTCGCCGATGCCGGAGGACGCGCCGGTCACGATCGCCGTTCTGTTCGCAAGGTCGATCACGGTTCCTCCCTCAACGACTCGAGTTGCTCGAAGCGGATGATGTGGCCGTTCAGCCGGCCCGCGGCGGGGGTGCAGAGGTAGGAGATCAGGTCAGCCGGCTCCTCGGGTTGGCGGAGCATCCCGAAGTCGCGGTAGCCCTGGAACATGCGGTAGAGCTGTTTGCCTATCAGGTTGGCGCCGAAGCCGCGCGACTCCTCCTGCATCCTGGTGTCCACCACGCCTGGGTAGACGCCGGTGGTGATGACGTTGTAGGGCTCTCCTTCGAGGGCGAGCACGCGGGTGAGTTGGTCGAGGGCGGCTTTGGAGGCGCCGTAGGCGGCCATGCCGGACAGCGGGTGTCGCGCGGCGGCGCTCGAGACGTTCACGATGCGCCCCCAGTTCTCGGCGGCCATCTGGGGCAACGCCTCCCTGGCGCAGATAAATGCCCCCGTGACGTTGACCTCGAAGACGCGGCGCCAGTCGGCGACCTGCGTGGCGGCCACGGGGAGCGGGACGCCCGGGACGGCCGCGTTGTTGATAAGGATGGTGACGGGACCGAGCTCGGCGCGGGCCCGCTCGAAGCCGGCGGCGACCGAATCCTCGTCGGCCACGTCGACGACGAGGGGGATGGCGGAGCCGCCGTTCGCCCCTATCTCGGAGGCGACGGCGTCGACCTCGTCCCTGGTGCGAGAGGCGACTGCGACGGCGGCGCCCTGCGTGGCGAGAAGCCGCGCCGTCGCCGCGCCGATGCCGCGCCCGCCCCCCGTTACGAAGGCGACCCGGCCGGCGTGAGGGCTATCATCCACGACGACAATCATACCCGGCGCGGAGATCCGGCGGGTCTTGAGATAGAATGCCGGGACGATAGCAAAAGGAGCATGCGTGTCCGACATACCCCTTTTCCCGCTGAACGTGGTGCTCATGCCCGGGGCGCCGCTCCCGCTGCACATCTTCGAGGACCGCTACAAGCAGATGGTCAACGAGTGCCTGGAGAGCGAGAGCGAGTTCGGGATGGTGCTGGCCGACGAAGGAGGGACCCGACGGGTGGGCTGCACCGCCAGGATTGTCGAGCTCGTCGAGCGCTACGAGGACGGGCGGATGCTGATCCTGGTCGAAGGCTCGCGTCGTTTCAAGCTCAACAGCATCCTGACCGGCAAGCCCTACTACGTCGGGGAGATCGAGTACATCGGCGAGGAGCCGCAGGAGGACGTGACGGCGGTGGCCGAGGAGTGCATAGCCCTGCTAGAGCGGGTCGTCGAGGCGGCGACGGAGGGGTCGGTCGGCATAGAGATACAGCCCCCCTACCGGAACCTCTCGTTCGCGATCGCGGGCCGCATAGACTTCGACCTGGAAACCAGGCAGCAGATCCTCGAGCTCACCTCGGAGAAGGGGCGCCTGGAGAAGGTCAGGGAACTCCTGACCGCGGCGGCCGAGCGCCTGGAACGCGAGCAACAGGCTCGCGAGAAGGCTCAGAAAAACGGTCACCTGCGCGGCGACTGGAGTCCTGGCGAGAAGGAGGACGAGTAGGCTTCGGACCCGAAGCCCGCCTCAGAGCTTCCTGTCGGCCTCGGGTGGCAGGTTCCTCTCGGCTTCCTGCGGCAGGAACTCCCTGATCCTGCGCAGGTTCTCCTGGTCCACCTTGTATACGAGGGGATCGGACGCGAGGGCCTCCTCGCCTGCGGCGGCCTTGATGCGCTCCACGAGGTTCTCTTCGACGAGCCACGACATCGAAGGGAGGACCTCGGCCAGGATACGCAGCCGCACCCTGCCGTCGCTCTCCTCGCGCTCGACGAGGCGCGGCGGGGCGAGGTAGAGCTCTGACGCCTCGTCCAGGGAGCCGAGGACGCGGGAGACGGCCTCTGGGTCGGAGAGCTGCACCTCGACGTTGAAGCGTTGCTGGCCCGAGACGTAGTTGGTCACCCCCTGCATCATTCCGTTGGGCACGTAGCTGACCTCCCCGGAGAGGGAACGGATCTTGGTCATGCGCAGCCCAAGCTCCTCGACGATGCCCGAGACGTTCTGCGGCTGCACGTGGATAAAGTCCCCGACGTTGTACTGGCCCTCGAAGATGATCGAGAACCCGGCGATCACGTCGCGCAGGAAGCTCTGGGCCCCGAAGCCTATGATCGCGGCGATGATCGTCGCGCCCGCCGTCGCCGGCAGCGGGTTCCGGACGAAGATGCTCACTATAAAGAGCACCACGATCAGGAACATGACGTAGCGCAGGGCGTTCCTTATCAAGGTGATGGCGGTGTCCTGGCGCTTGATGCGGGCCACGGCCTCCGCGTCGAGCAGGTCCTGGGCCCTGCGCCAGCGCCAGCGCAGCACGCGTGGCACCCCGTGCGTCAGCACCCGGTAGACGACCAGCCCGAGCACGACAACCAGCGCGGAGGCGATGACGTTGCCCACGAACTCCGTGCTGGTCAGGTAACCGTAGACGTCCCCGAAGAACTGCTGGACCCGCGAGAGCTCCCGACTCGTGTCCTTGGCGGTGTCGGTTACGGCGCCCCCGAGGTCGGAGGCCTTCTCGGTCCTCTCCTGTTGGATCGTCATTGACATGGCGGCGCACATTAAAGTACCCCGATGGGCCGACCGCAAGGGCGTTTCTCCGCAACCGGGGGATGCGGGGCCCGCCTCAGGACCGTTATACTGCTCGCATCCCAGGCCGGGGAGGCCTGGCCAACACGGAGAGAAGGAGGACGGAGGGTGAGGAGATCAGCGCTCTTGCTCGTCGCGGTGGCGGTCGGGCTGCTCCTGGCCAGCGGGGTTGCCCTGGCGCGCACGGTGAACTGCGACGGCGGCGTGTGTCGTGGCACGAACGACCGCGACACCATGTTCGGCAGCGACAGGCGCGACACCATCTACACCCTCAAGGGAGCCGACCTCGCGCGCGGCGACCGCGGCAACGACCTGATCAAGGGCGATGGCGGCAGGGACCGGCTGAGCGGCGGCAGGGGAAACGACGAGGTGAACGGCGGGGACGACGATGACGTGGTGGCCGGCAACAGCGGGCACGACTCCCTGATCGGAGGCAACGGCGACGACCGCATCGAGGCTGTCGACGGCATGAGGGACCGTATTTCCTGCGGCAACGGCCGCCACGATATCGCAGTCTACGACCGCGGTATCGACGACTTCGCCGACCGCGGCGCGTGCGAGGTGCTCAGGCCAAGGTAGGCCCCGACCTTCTGGGAAGCTCTGATCGGATCGGGCCCCTCGGGCCCGATCCGCGATCGTGCCAAAAATCATTCATTTGGGGGATGGCCCGGACGTGTTCGCTCGTGCATTATCCAGGTTGTCGGACGTGATCCAGGGTCAAAGGAGAGAATATGACCGAAGCAGCTTCGGGAGCGCCCGTGGCCACGGGAGACGTGCACGTGACCGGGAGGAGGATCCTGGCAATCATCGTCGATGGCTTCGCGCTTGGCATCGTGTTCTGGATCCTGTCTTTGCTGTTTGGGACGAGCGACGTCGAGGGCGCCATGGTCAGCGGGTCGCTCGGAACCTTGGGCACGCTTCTCTACTTCCTGATCATCTTCGCCTACTTCGCTCTCCTGGAGGGCTACGTCGGGCAGACCGTGGGCAAGATGCTCCTCGGCATAAAGGTCGTCAGGGAGGGTAGCGGCGAACTGCCGGGTCTTGGCGCCGGCGCCATACGGACGATCCTGCGCGTCATAGACGTGCTGCCCTTTGCCTACCTCGTGGGCTTCATTGTCATCCAGTTCACCGCCAAGAACCAGCGCCTCGGGGACATGGCCGCCAACACCCTAGTCGTGCGCAAGTAGAGCCACGAATCGACCGAACAGGCCGGCCGGGGCGTCTACAGTGCCCCGGCCCCTTTATTCGCCGTGGCGTTCGAGGGCCAGCTGGACCAGGCGGTCGAGCAGGTCTTCGTAGGAGATGCCGCTCGCGGCCCAGAGCCTGGAGTAGACGCTGGTCGGGGTGAAGCCCGGGATGGTGTTGATCTCGTTGAGTAGCAACCGTCCGGTCGACCTTTCGATAAAGAAGTCCACCCTGGCCATGCCTGCGGCGTCCACGGCCTCGTACGCCGCGAGGGCTATGCGCCGTATCTCGGAGGAGACCTTCTCAGGGACGTCGGCGGGGACGAGGAGGTCCATCCCGCCCTCGGCGTACTTGGCCTCGTAGTCGTAGAACTCGTTGTTCTTGACCACGATCTCCCCCGGCACGGAGACGTCGGCCCCCTCGTTGCCTAGAACAGAGACCTCTATCTCCCGCGCGTCCACGCCGGCCTCGACTATCAAGCGCCGGTCGAGCGCGGCCGCCTCGTCGAGGGCGCGCTCCAGCTCCCCGGCGTTCTCGGCCTTGCCGATGCCGACGCTGGAGCCGAGGTTCGCCGGCTTGACGAAGCAAGGGTACCCGAACGACCCCTCGACGCGCCGGATCCAACCGTCCCCGTCGCCTTCCCACTCCTTGCGGGTCATGCCGAGCCACTCGACCTGCGGGAGGCCGTGGTGGCCGAAGACCTTCTTCATGGTCAGCTTGTCCATCCCGACGGCGCTCGCGAGCACCCCGCTCCCGACGTAGGGGATGCCGGCGAGCTCGAGCATGCCCTGGATAGTGCCGTCCTCCCCGCAGGGCCCGTGCAGCACCGGGAAGACCACGTCCACCGAATCCAGCGCCGCGGGCAACCTCTCCTCCGATCTCGCAGGTACGCCGGAGACCCCAGCGTTCGGGGCTGCGGTTATCTCCCCGGCGCTCCTGGTCTCCAGCTCGCGCATGGGGTCGCCGGAGGAGATCCAACGTCCCTCCCGGGTGATGCCGACGGGGACGACCTCGTGGCGTCCGCCGCCTACAAGCGCATGCATGACGGCGCGGGCCGAGGACAGCGAGACCTCGTGCTCCCCGCTCCGACCGCCGAAGACGACCATGACCCGCGCCAAAACGCTACTCCTCTCCAATCCAGCGCGCCCATCGTAACAGAGGACGCGGCCGGCGCTGCGTCAGGCACCCTTTGGCGCGAGGCCCAGGACATCGGACCTCTCGCGCAGGGCCGCGGCCACGAACTCGATGTGCTCGTTGAGGTCCACGTCGAGCTCCTCGGCTCCGCGCGCGATATCCTCGCGGTCCACCGCGGCGGCGAAAGACTTCTGCTTCATCTTCTTGCGGACGCTCTTGGCTTTGAGGCCTTCCAGCCCGTCCGGGCGCATGAGCGCCACCGCAACCACGAAGCCGGAGAGCTCGTCGACGGCGTAGAGGGTCCTGGACATGAGGGTGTCGCGGGGGACGTCGAGGTAGTCGGCGTGGCCCTTTATGGCGTGGAGGACGTCCTCGGGGTAGCCCCTCCTCTCGAGCTCCGCGACCCCGACCATCGGGTGCTCGTCCGGCGTCGGGTGCTTCTCGTAGTCCATGTCGTGCAGGAGCCCGGTTATTCCCCACTTCTCCTCGTCCTCGCCGAACTTCCTCGCGTAGGCACGCATGGCTGCCTCGACGGCGAGCATGTGCTTTCGTAGGGACTCGCTCCCGGTCCACTCGCAGAGCAGGTCCCACGATTCCTGTCGATCCAAGGTGTGCCTCCTTTCGGTCGGCAGTTACAAACTTTCGGCGGTCAGCCGCCGGTGAGCTCAGCCTTCGGCCAGGCGACGCGCCCGCACGAGCACGGCGTCTAGCATCTCGGGCTTGAGCACGCCGGTAAAGGTGTTCTGCTGCGAGGGGTGGTAGCTGCCGAGTAGGGTCACGTCGTCGGCCGCCTTCTCCTCCGCGCCGTGGCCGAACTTCGGCTTGGGCCTGGTGCCGTATAGCCGAAGCGCCGCGTCCCAGGCGAAGGCGCCAAGGCAGACGACTACCTTCGCGTCGAGCAGCCCCAGCTCGCGGGCGGCGTAGGGGAGACATTCGTCGCGCTCCGCGGGGGTCGGCCTGTTCTGCGGCGGGGCGCATCGGACGGCGGCCGAGATCCAGAGCCCAGATAGCCGCGCGCCGTCCTCGATGGTTCTCGAGACGGCCCTGTCCGAGAAACCCGTACGGTACAACGCGCCGAAGAGAAAATCTCCCGAGCGATCGCCGGTAAAGTAGCGGCCGGTTCTGTTCGCGCCGTGGGCCGCGGGGGCCAGCCCGAGGATCACGACCTTCGCCTCTGAATCGCCAAATCCGGGCACGGGACGGCCCCAGTACTCCTCATCTTTGAAGGCCGCCCGCTTCTCGCGAGCCACCTCCTCGCGCCACTCCACCAGCCGCGGGCAGCGCCGGCACCCGACGATCTCGCGTTCCAGCGCGGCGAGGGAGGCAGCGCGTCTCACGCCCCGTAGCGGTTGAGCTTCAGGGCGTGGCCCATGAGGAGGCCCATGATCTCCTCTGCAGGAAAGGCGCCGAGCGAGCCGCCGGCGCACGTCCGCTCCCCGAAGCTGTCTGCCGTCGGCAGGGCATAGGGGGACGAGAGGAGGAATGGCACCCCGTGCCAGGAGTGGCTCTCGAGCTTCGCGGGCGTCGCGTGGTCGCCGGTTACGGCCAGAGCGTCGGGTCCGAGGTCGAGGACGCCGGGTATCTGGGCGTCCACCTCCTCTATGACGGCGGCCTTGCGCTCGAAGTCGCCGTCCTCGCCGGCTGCGTCGGTCGGCTTGACGTGCAGAAAGAAGAAGTCGTGGCTGTCCCAGTTCTCCTTCAGGGTCTCGAACTCGCCGGCGATGCCCTCGCCTTCCTTCAGGAGCTCCATCCCGGCGAGCCTGGCGAGGCCCTTGTACATCGGGTAGCTCGCTATGGCTGCGGCGTTCAGGTCGTAGGTCTCGTCGAAAGAGGGGAGCCTGGGGTGCTGCCCGAAACCGCGCATCAGGACGGCATTGGCCGGGTGCTGGTCCTCGAGGATCTCGTTCGCCTGCTCGATAAACGCGTTCGCGAGGGCGGCGCTCTTCTCCGCCTCGGGCGAGCCGTCGGTCGGCTTGACGGGAAGAGGTTCGAGGCCGGTGCGCTGCGGGTCGGAGTCCGCCAGATGATCCGAGAGGCCCTCGCCGCGGAAGACGACGACGGCCCTGTACTCCTTCTCGTGGGTGACGAAGGTCTCGACGCCCTCGAGCGAGACGTTCTCGTTCAGCAACGCGACCAGTTCCTCGCCCTTCTCGGACGGAATGCGTCCAGCCCTCCGGTCGGAGATCTTGCCGTCCTCGTCCAGGGTGGCGAAGTTGAGGCGGGCGGCGAGGTCGTTCTCGCCCAGGTCGAAGCCAACGCCGAGGGCGCTCAGGACGCCGCGCCCGACGACGTAGCGCAGGGGGTCGTAGCCGAAGAGGGCGAGGTGGCCAGGTCCGCTCCCCGGGCTCACGCCGGCCGCGACCGGGCGCGAGAGCCCCAGGTCGGAGCCGGCGGCCAGGGCGTCGAGGTTTGGGGAGTTGGCCGCCTCGAGCTCGGTCGGACCGGAGGGGTCGAGGGGCAGCCCGCCGAGGCCGTCCAGGATGAGAAGCAGGATCTTCGAATCGGTCTTGACCGACAGCTCGCGCATGAGATCCAGGTCCAAAACGCTCCTCCTCTTCTCGAGTTTCGGCAGTCTAGCAGAAGGGATTCCCGTTAACGCTGGGCTCGAAACGGATCGCCCGGGGCAAAGACCACCCCCGACATCAACCCCGAGCCCGTTCTGCTACGCTGCGACGGAGCGGCACACGACCTTCGCGAGGGATACATGAGAATCGAGACCATAGACCTGAATTTCCTGGGCGCTCGGGAGATCATCGCGACCTTCCTGCTCGTCGGTGACGATGCCGCGGCCATCGTCGAGACGGGTCCCGCAACCTGCCTCGACTCACTCATGGGTGGGCTCGATGGACACGGGGTCTCGCGCGAGGACGTGCGCGAGGTCTTTCTGACGCACATACACCTCGATCACGCGGGGGCCTCGGGCCACCTCGCGGACCTGCTCCCGAACGCGACCTTCTACGTGCACGAGGTCGGCGTTCCCCACCTGGTCGACCCGTCCAAGCTGTGGAAGAGCGCGACCCGCATCTACGGGGACAGGATGGACGAGCTCTGGGGCGAGGCGCGCCCCGTACCCGAGGATCGCATCGAGGTCCTGAAGGGCGGTGAGGAGCTGGCAGCTGCCGGCGGTGTGCTTGCGGCGTGCTACACGCCCGGCCACGCCTACCACCACATCGCCTACCTGGAGCCCGACTCGGGCCTGCTCTTTGCCGGCGACGTCGCGGGCATCCGGCTACCGGGCCAGTCCTACGTCCGCCCTCCGACGCCGCCGCCCGAGGTAGACCTCGAGGCTTGGGTGCAGAGCATAGAGGAGATGCGCCGCATCTCGCCCCGGGCCCTCTGTCCGACACACTTCGGGACCTTCGAGGACGTCGAGCGGCACCTTGGCGAGCTCGAGCAGAGGCTGCAGAGCTGGGTCCTCTTTGTCGGGGACCGTATGCAAGCCGGGGCGGAGCGGGAGGAGATCGCCGACGAGCTCAGGACCGAAGGCGACGCCGGGATGCTCGCCGAGGGGGCAACCATGGAGGAGGCGCGCCGCTACGACCTCGCCGGCGAGTACGTCAACCTCGCCGATGGCCTAATGAGGTACGTGTCGAAGCGGCGCGAACAGGCTGGGACCGGGTAGAGGTCCTGCGGCGCTGGTAATCGATTCGGGCCCGAGAGGCTGCTGGCACAAGTCGACGCGACTGGCCTGGGGGTGGACTTCCGCTTTCTTGTGCGGAGCAATCGGCGGACCGCAACCCTGTTGTTCTCAACGGCTAGAAACGCTCGAGAAACGGCAAAGTTAGCCCATTTGGGGGATGCGCTTGCCTCCAACGGCGTACTAAGCTACTCCCGTAACTAGTAGCAGGGGGTGGAGTGGGCACTCTCCGCCACCAAGGATCGAGGGAGAGTGAACAGAAGATCATGCCCGGGGGCGTAGCGAGCAGGGTGAGGTTGGAAGGCAGGAGCACCGCCGCTTTGATAGGGTTGGCCGTTGCGTTGGCTTTGGTACTCGGGGTGGCGGCCGCCATGGCGGTCTCGGCGATACAGCCCCAGGAGGCAGACGCGGCCTCTACCGTCAGGGTCAAGACCTGCGATGGAGGAACCATCGCGCTGACCACCGCAGAGAGCCGGACGCTCACCATGCACAATCAGGCTCGCAGCGCCAACGGTCTGACCAGGCTGTGCGTGCATCGCGTGCTCACCAAGGCCGCCCGCTCGCACTCCCAGGAGATGATCAGCAGGGACTACTTCTCCCACAATTCCTTCAACGGCGAGTCCGACAAGGCTCGCCTGGAGCGCTTCGGTTACAGGTTATCCGGCTTCACTTTCGCGAAGGTCGCCGAGAACATATACAGGGGTTCGGGCACCTCCGGGTCCGCGAGAAGCGCCTTCAACTGGTGGATGAACAGCCCCGGCCACAGGACCAACATCCTCGACCCGGACTTCCGGGAGGTGGGCATAGGCGTGCGAACGGGAGACTTCCAGGGTCAGCCCGGTACCTCGATGTACACCGTGGACTTTGGGGTCCGCCGCTAACGAGGCGGCACGAGATCCCGCGTCGTAGCGACGCCCTGGCGGCGGAGAGCTAGCCGTTCTTCATGGACGAGGTGACGTCCTGCAGGCCCTGCTTGGCGTCCGAGAAGAGCATCATGGTCTTCTCCGTGTCGTAGAAGAGCGGGTTGTCCACGCCCGCGAAGCCAGGGCTGAGGGAGCGCTTGATAAATATAACCCTGTCCGCGGCCTCGACGTTGAGGATGGGCATACCCGAGATGGGGCTGTCCTGCTCGGGATCGTTGGCGGCCGGGTTCACGACGTCGTTTGCGCCGACGATTATGGCCGCGTCTGCGTCCTCAAGCTCGGGGTTTATGTCCTCCAGATCGTAGAGCTTCTCGTAGGGGATGCCTGCCTCTGTCAGGAGGACGTTCATGTGGCCCGGCATGCGGCCAGCCACCGGGTGGATGCCGAAGAGGACCTCCTTGCCCTCGGACTCCAGCGCCTCCGTCAGCTCGCGTAGCGCGCCCTGCGCCTGGGCCACGGCGAGGCCGTAGCCAGGGACCACGACGATCTTTTCGGCCTCGTCCGCGAGGTATTCGCCGACCTCGCCCGCGCCGGCGTCGTGGACCTCCTTGTCCTCCGCGTCCGGGCCCTTGCTCGTCCCCGAGGCCGCGATGCCGGCGAAGATTATCTTGCCGAGGGGACGCCCGAGGGCGCTGCTCATGTTCTGCGTGAGGACCGTGCCCGAGGCCCCGACGAGCGTGCCGCTGATGATCAGGGCGTAGTTGTCCAGGACGAAGCCCGAGGCGGCGGCCGCGAGCCCCGTGAAGGCGTTGAGCAGCGAGATCACGATCGGCATGTCCGCCCCGCCGATGGGTATGACGAAGAGGACGCCGAGGAGGAGCGCCGCGCCGAGGATGACGTAGAGCGAGACGAGGGGGGAGAGGAAAGGCAGAAGCGCACCCCCGGCCACGATGTTCGCCGCGAGCACGAGGATGAGGAGCGCTATCAGGGCGTTCACCACCTGCTGCAGGGGGAAGGTCACGGAGCCGCTCAGCGCGAGCTCCTGTAGCTTCACGAACGCTATGACGCTCCCCGAGAAGCTGATCGTCCCGATGATCACGCTCAGGAGCACCGTTATCGCGGAGACGACCGTCTCCTGTCCCACCCCGAGCGCCTCGACCCGGTAGAACTCGGAGACCGCCACCAAGGCCGCGGCCGCGCCCCCGACCCCGTTGAACGCCGCGACCATCTGCGGCATCGCCGTCATCTGGACCCTCTGGGCCGCCACGGCCCCGATCACGGAGCCGACGAGCACCCCGGCCCCGATCTCGACGGCGCTCAGCGTCTGGTGGATGTCGGCCACGAAGACCGTGGCCACGAGCGCGATGATCATCCCGACCGCGGCCAGGGTGTTCCCGGAACGGGCCGTCTCGGGCCTTCTCAGGCGCCTTATGCCGACGATGAAGAGGGCAGCTGCCGCGAGGTAGGCGATAAACGTCCAGAGCAAGGGGCTAGCTCTCCCTCTTCTTTACCTTTTTTACCGGAGGCCGGAACATGCCGAGCATCCGGTTTGTCACCCAGAAGCCGCCGACCACGTTCATCGCCCCGAAAACGACGGCCGTGAGCCCGACTATCGTCGTAAAGGAGTCGCTGGCCTCGGCGAGCGCGATGATCGCGCCCACGAGCACTATGCCGTGTATGGCGTTGGTCGCGCTCATGAGCGGGGTGTGGAGCAGGTTGGGGACGCGGGATATCAGCTCGAAGCCCAGGAAGGCCGCGATGACGAAGATGGCGAGCTGCGCGAGGAGCTCCTGCATGCCCTAGCCGGCCTCGCTCTCTTCCGACTCTTTGTCCAGCGCTTCGCGCGTTGCCTCGTCCCGGATCTCGCCGCCGTGCGCGATGCACGTGGCCGCGATGATCTCGTCCTCGAAGTCGAGGTTGGCGTGCAGGTCGTGCTCGTCCTTGTCCTCGGCCCTGTCCTCGACGAAGTGGCCTATGAGGTTGTGCATGTTGCGCGCGTAGAGCTGGCTCGCGTGTATGGGCATCGCGCTCGGCAAATTGACCGGGCCGATGATCCTGACCTCGTTGTGCTCGACGGTCTCCCCTGGCTCGGTGAGCTCGCAGTTGCCCCCGGCCTCCGCCGCGAGGTCGACTATGACCGATCCCGGCTTCAGGCTCTCGACCATCCCCCTGTCAACGAGCGTGGGGGCCTGCCTGCCGGGGACGAGCGCCGTGGTTATTACGATGTCCATCTCCTTTATGCGTTCGCGCAACAGCTTCTGGTCCTCCTCGAGCTTCTCCTTGGACCAGCCTTCTTCCTCTTCCGTGTCCTCCTCCGGCTCCTCCTCTCCCTCGACGACGTACTCGTCTCGCGGCGGCTCGGCGAAGGAGTAGAAGCCAAGGGACGACATCAGCTTGCCGAACCCAGTCGGCTCGTACTCGACGTACTCGTCGGCTTCGCCCTCGTCCTCTCCCTCGTCTTCGGAGTCAATGAACGTCGCGCCGAGCGACTCGGCCTGCTCCTTGGTCTCGGGCCTGATGTCGTAGGCGAAGACCTCGCCACCGAGGCGGTTCGTGATCGCGATAGCCTGCAAGCCGGCGACCGCCACCCCGAGCACGAGGACCTTCGCGGCCTTCGTGGTCCCTGCGGCGGTCGAGAGCATGGGCACGTACTTGCCCAGGGCGTTGGCTCCGACGAGTGCGCACTTGTAGCCGGCGATGGAGCCCATGGAGGACAGCGCGTCCATGCTCTGGGCGACGCTGGTGCGCGGGATGGCCTCGTTGGAGAAGACGGCGACGCCGGCTTCGGCGAGCTTCTCGACGAGCTCGGGGTACTGGGGCCCGTTCAGGAAACAGATGAGGATCTGGCCCTCGTGCATCTGCCCGACTTCCTCGTCGGTTGGCCTGGCGACCTTCACGACGAGGTCTGCCTCGCCGTAGACCTCGCCGGCGTCCCCAACCACCGTGGCCCCGGCCTCCTCGTAATCGGCGTCCAGGTTGTAGTCGCGGCCGGCCCCCGCCTGGACGAGGACCTCGAATCCCTCCTTGACGAGCCTGCCGACGGTCTCGGGCACGAGCCCGACCCGCTCCTCGCCCTCGGCTACCTCCCTCGGAACTCCTACCTTCACGCCGGAGATTATAGCCACGGGAGCGGACCCGCGCTTCCACGTACGTCGGCGTGACCGTTACCAACAACGGCCCATTTTGTAACCTTTATGTTACGTTTGATGGATAAGGTTTGATTAACCAGAACGAGAGCGTCGTTCAAGAAGGGGGGCGAGGCGCGGTGAAGAAGTACAAGAAGTACAAGACCAAGCGTAACCCGGCCAGGATGCTGGCCGCGGTCGTGGCCCCGCTTCTCGTGGTCGCCGGGCTGGCGATCATCGGGTACACGTTCCTGATCGGGGACCCCTTCGGCGGCTCGGCCTTGTTCGGCGGTCCCGCCGCCCCGAGCAACTCGACGATGACCCTCACCGTCCCTGATATGCAGCGGGTCAGGGAGGTGCCCGTCTACGACGGCGCCTCGAACGACGAGGGCGCGCTGCACGACGGTACGCTGCACGTCAGGGGCACCGGATTCCCGTGGCAGCAGGGCTCCAACGTCTACATCGCCGGTCACCGCCTCGGTTTCCCCGGGACCAAGAGCTACCTGGTGTTCTGGGACCTGGATAACCTCAAGAACGGCGACGAGGTCATCCTTACCGACGCGAACGGCACACGCTACACCTACCAGGTCTTCAGTACGCGGGTGGTCGCCCCCACCGAATACCAGGTCACGCAGCCGGTCCCCGGCAGGAGCGTGGTCACCCTGCAGACCTGCACGCTCCCGGACTACTCGGAGCGGCTGATCGTCCAGGCCGAGCTCGTCAGCGTCGCATAGAGAGCTTGGAAGCTCGATGCTTCCTCCAAGCTCTCCAGGAGTAGGGAGTCGGGACAACGCGCTTGCGGTTCCCGAAGAATATGGGAAGAACTTTCTCTCAAGGGCCGTTGCCGAGTTATTCGTGGCCAAAGGCGCGCGTCCGGGGATCGTACGCGCTGGTATCATCTGGCCGATGACCGCGCCGGAAGAACCCGGAGTTGCTCGAACCGATACCGGCGGCGTGCCGGACGGGTCTTCCGCTCCGCCTTTCGGTCGGTGGACTATCGTCGCGCTGCTGGTGTGGGGGATCGCGATCCTTCTGGTGACGGCCGGCATAGCAGGCGAGACGGCTCTGTGGCCGGTCGTCCCGGTCTTGGGCGTGGCGGCGCCCATCGCCCTCGCTTTTCTGCACGAGAGGGGCCAGGGGGAGACGCTGCGCGGAAGGCAGGCTCGGGCGGTCCTGGCCTCTGACGAGCGCGCGGAGCGCGAGGTGCTGGACGTCCTGGAGGAGGCCGGCGGCCTGACGCCGATGGGGGCGGCCGCGCGCACCAGCCTGACCGTTACGCAGGCCGCGGAGGTACTCGAGCGCCTGGCCGGGCGCGGACACCTGGACGTGAACGCGCGCGAGGGCGCCCTCGTCTACGCCCTGCGCGAAGGCGACCGCCGGGCGCTCGTGGGCACCGAAAACCTCGCGACGGCGGGTGAGCATGAGCAGCCGCCACGGCCCGGGGCCCAGATCCAGCGCCTCGACGAGCCGCTTAGCGAGAGGGAACTCGAGGTGCTCAGGCTCCTCGCCACGGGGAGAACCAACAGGGAGATAGCGCAGGACCTCTTCGTCGCCGTGGGGACGGTCAAGGCCCACGTCAGCAACGTCTACCGCAAGCTCGACGCGCACAACCGCGCCGAAGCCCTCTCCAGGGCCAGGAGCTTCGGCCTGCTGGGGTAGGGCCCGCACCTCCAGGGTGCTCTCGAGAGACAACTTCCGTTCCCTTGACTCTCCCCGTAGGGGAGGGATTAGGGTTGTTACGTGGTCCTGGGAGATGACGCGGACGGGGAGGTTTATTGTGTTCAGGATCGGGGTCTTCTCCAGGCTGGCCCGGGTGTCGGTGAAGGCCTTGAGGCACTACGACAGGCTCGGGCTCCTGAGGCCCGCGCGTACGGATCCCCTCACCGGCTACCGTTACTACTCGGGCGAGCTAGTTGCCACGCCTCAATCTACGCGCCAGGGCCTCACTTTCTTACCCGCTCTCCGAAATTCCTACGGCCAAACCCTGCTTCAGGGGCAGCCCGACGAGGCTAGACCACGCGGTGTTGCTAGTTAGTGACGAATGCGATAATTTGGAGGGGGACGAGAGCAGAAGGGTTGCAGGATGTGATGAACTCCGCACAGAGATCAGCGACTGCGCACACGGAGCCCGGACTACCGGCCAGGTTGGAGTAGCCATGGTGGATGCCATCGACGATCTCGAAAGGGGTCGCGAGGCGTACGCGAGGTGGGCGTGGATTGGCGCCTACGAGGCGCTGTCACGCGCGGATCAGGCATCTCCGCTGGGCGCGGAGGACCTCGAGCTGCTCGCGACGTCGGCCTACATGCTCGGACGCGACGACGAATACCTGAGCGGCCTGGAGCGTGCCTATCGCGCGTACCTGGGCGCGGGCGAAGCGCTGCGCGCCGCACGCAACGCGGGCTGGGTGGGCATGCACCTTGCTATGCGAGGAGAGGTGGGCCCCGCGACCGGGTGGCTCGGCCGGGCGCAGCGGCTGGTCGAACGCGAACAGCGTGACTGCGTCGAGCAGGGCTATTTGTTGTTTCCGCTCATGTTTCAGTATGAAGCCAGCGGTGACTTCGAGGCCGCGGCCGCTACCGCAGCCGACGCCGCAGAGATCGGCCAGCGCTTCGGCGACGCGGACCTGTTTGCCCTTGCCGTGCAGGCGCAGGGCATCCTCCTGGCCAAACTGGGGCGCGTTGTGGAGGGTCTGCGGCTGCTGGACGAGGCGATGGTGGCCGTCACCGCCGGGGAGCTTACGCCGATCGTCAGCGGCCTCGTCTATTGCGGCGTGATCGAGGGCTGCCAGAACGCGCACGAGTTGCGACGCGCCCAGGAGTGGACCGCCGCGCTGACGCGGTGGTGCGAGGAGCAGCCCGACATGGTCAGCTTCACCGGCACATGCATGGTTCATCGCGCCGAGATCATGCAGTTGCGCGGCGTGTGGCCGGACGCGCTTGAAGAGGCGGAGCGGGCCGGCGAGCGTTGCGAGCGGGCCAAGAACCGGCCAGCCGCGGCCGAGGCCCGCTACCAGCAAGGGGAGGTCCGTCGCCTGCAGGGCGAGTTCGCCGCGGCGGAGGAGGCGTATCGGGACGCGAGCCGGCGCGGGCGGGAACCGCAGCCTGGCCTGGCCCTGCTGCGCCTGGCCCAGGCAGACACCGACGCCGCGAGCGCCGCGATCCGTCGGGTATTAGGCGAGACAACCGAGTTGCCCAAGCGGGCGAGGCTGCTCCCCGCCTACGTCGAGATCATGCTGGCCGTCGGCGACATCCAGGAGGCTCGCGACGCCGCCTGCGAACTCGGGGAGATCTCGTCGGGTTTCCGGAGCAGCATGCTCGATGGGATGTGCGCGCACGCCAGGGGAGCGGTCGACCTGGCGGACGGCAACGCCCAGGCTGCCCTGATCTCGCTGCGCCACGCGCTAAAGGTCTGGCAGGAGCTCGAGGTGCCGTACGAGGCCGCGCGTGTGCGCGTGCTCCTTGGGCTGGCCTGCCGCGGCCTCGGCGACGACGACACCGCCGCGTTGGAGCTGGAAGCGGCCCGAAGCGTATTGGAACAGCTCGGAGCGGCGCCGGACCTCGCCCGGGTCGACTCGCTCACCCAGCCTGCCGTCTCCGTCGATGCTCATGGGCTGACGTCGCGCGAGCTGCAGGTGTTGCGTCTGGTAGCTGCCGGGGAGACAAACAGGACTATCGCCACCGACCTGGTCCTCAGCGAGAGGACGGTGGACCGGCACGTGAGCAACATCTTCACCAAGCTGAGCGTATCCTCGCGTGCGGCAGCCACCGCCTACGCGTACGAGCACCGGCTAGTCTGAGCACCCTCCTGGGTGGAACTACCCACGCCGCCGTGTGGCGGAAGTTGGGTAGTTCCACCGATGCGTGGCCTCCTCGTCGGGTGCAGATTGTCGGTAGTGCAACCCCGCACCGACGACGAGGAGACACCGATGAACTACAGCCTGGCGTACCGGATCGGCTTTCATCCCTGGGAGGATGCCGAAGAACAGCCGGCGTTCACCGACAAGTTCTCGGCGCTCCTCGACCGCGAGGAGCGTGGATGCAAGCCGCCCTACGGGCCGGCGCTCGACGTGGGTACCGGCAGCGGAATCTGGGGGATCAAGCTGACGCAGCGCGGCTGGCAAGTCACGGGCGTCGACATCGTCGGCAGGGCGCTCCAGCGTGCACGCGACCGGGTGCGGGAAGCCGGCGTGGACATGCGCCTCGTCCAGGGAGATGTGACGGAGCTTCGGGCGACGGGCGTCGGTACCGGCTTCCGGTTGGTGCTCGATACCGGGACGTTTCACGGCCTAACCGCCGCGGAGCGCGAGGCTATGGGCCGGGAGGTCGACGCGGTCGCCGCTCCCGACGCCACCGTGCTGCTGATAGCGTGGGCGCCCAGGCGCAGAGGACCACTGCCGCGGGGGGTGAGCCGCGGCGAGGTCCAAACCGCCTTCCCCGGATGGGACGTAACCGACGTGGGGAAGTCCGGTTTCGGGGCGCCGAAGCCGGTCGAGCTGCTGATGAAGCCCGAAGAGCGCTGGTTCCGGCTTCTTCGCAAGTAACGTGGACGCGAGCTAGGAGCAAGCCATGACCGGATACCACCCCCACGAAGAGGGGATACCGCTTAGCGGCCGGCTCGATGTGAAGGAACCCGGTGCGCGTCCCGACGCCGACCCCGAGCGCTTCGAGACGGTGGTCGTCGGCGGCGGTCAGGCCGGCCTCTCGGTCGGCTACCACCTGGCGAGGCGTGACCGGCGGTTCGTGATCCTGGACGCCAACGAGCGGATCGGTGACTCATGGCGCAATCGGTGGGACTCCCTGCGCCTGTTCACCCCAGCCCGCTACTCGGGGTTGCCGGGATGGTCCTTCCCCGCACCCCGCGCTTCGTACCCCACAAAGGATGAGGTAGCCGGCTACCTCGAGGCCTACGCCGCGCGGTTCGATTTGCCGGTTCGAACCGGCGTCCGCGTGGACGGGCTCTCCAGGGAGGCGAACCGGTACGTCGTGGCGGCCGGGGACCGTCGATTCGAGGCCGACAACGTCGTGGTAGCATCGGGCGCGTACCAGCGCCCCAGGATCCCTGCCCTTGCCCCCGATCTCGATCCGGGAATCGTGCAGCTGCATTCCAGCCAATACCGGGATTCGTCCCAGCTGCAGGAGGGTGGCGTCCTCGTCGTGGGCGCCTCCAACTCGGGGGCCGAGATCGCCCTGGAGGTGTCTAGGGATCACCTCACCTGGCTGTCGGGGAGGCACCCCGGCCAAGAACCCTTCCGCCCCGGAAGCAAGTGGGATCGGCTACTCATGCCGGTGGTCTGGTTCATGGCCTCGCGCGTGCTGACCGTGAAGACGCCGATCGGGCGGATGGTTCGGCAGAAGTTCCATGTAGGAGGCGCGCACCATTCCCGAGGCCTCCCGCTCGCCCGGGTCAGGCCGAAGGACATCACCGCCGCCGGGATCGAGCGGATGCCGAGGACGACGGGGGCACGGGATGGCCTGCCGGTGCTCGACGATGGACGGGACCTCGAGGTCGCGAACGTGATCTGGTGCACCGGGTTCGTGCCGGACTTCGCCTGGATCGACCTTCCGGTCTTCGCCGAGGACGGAGGCCCGGTGCACGACCGCGGCATCGTGGGATCGGAGCCGGGCCTGTATTTCGTAGGACTGGTCTTCATGTATGCGTTGGCCTCGTCGCTGGTAGGCGGGGTGGGGAGGGACGCCGAGTACATCGCGAAGCATATCGAGAAGCACACCGCCTCGCGCGCGCCGGGTGGCCAGCCGAGGGGGCAAGCGCTACGGGTGGCGGCTGAGCGTGGTTGAGAGCTCCGGCGCCCACTCACCGCTCGAGCAGTCGGAATCGTCGTTGCGCGCTTAGACCACGGCCCACGCGTATGACCTCCGACGCGCCTGAGCGCTTTCGTAGGTAGTTCTACCCATGCCCCTGTGTGGCGGAAGTTGGGTGATTCTGCCGATGCGTGACCTCCTCGCCAGTTCGTATTGTGTGAGCGCACTGTAGAGACAAACAAAGGGACAGCGGTGAACAGGCATTCGAAACGGAATCGGAGCCTGACGCAGGGCATAGAGACGGAGGCTATTCCATGAGCGAATCGGAGAGCAAGCAGGCAACGAGAGGCTCCCGGCGAGTCTCCTTCGAAGATTACGACGGAAGCGCGCCGGAGAACTACGAGCGGTACTTTGTCCCGGCCATTGGCGCGCCCCTGGCGACCGACCTCGGTGACGCCGCGGCTCTTCGCCCGGGCGAGCGGGTGTTGGACGTTGCCTGCGGAACCGGCGTCGTTGCGAGGCTCGCCGCGGAGCGTGTCGGGGCTACCGGGACCGTCGCCGGGATCGACATCAATCCCGGCATGCTGGCTGTCGCTCGCTCGGTCACGCCGGGTGGCACACCGATCGAGTGGTACGAGTCGAGCGTCGAGGAACTACCACTACCGGATGAGTCGTTCGACGTTGTGCTGTGCTCGTTGGGGACCCAGTTCTTCCCGGGTAGGCTTGCCGCGTTGCGGGAGGTGCGGCGTATCCTGGCGCCCGGCGGTCGCCTGGTCTTCAACGCGCCCGGACCCGCGCCGCGCATATTCGTCGTCCTGGCCGAGGCGCTAGCGCGGCACGTCGCTCCCGAGCTCGCGGCCTTCGTGAACCAGGTCTTCTCGCTTCACGACACCGGTGAGCTTGAGCAACTCATTCGCGACGCCGGCTTCCGTGAAGGAGCCGCTCGGTCCAACACCACTGCGCTGCGCCTCCCGGCACCGGAGGAGTTTCTCTGGCAGTACGTGCACAGCACCCCACTGGTGGGCGCTGTGGCACAGGCTGATGAAGAGAGTCGCGCAGCCCTGGAGCGCGACGTCGTCGCGGGGTGGCAGCCGTTCGTGGAGGATGGCGCCTTGCTGCTTCGATTGGACATCTCAGTGGCGACGGCCCGGAAGTGACGGGGGCATGCGCATGATGGAAGTCGCCCGATCACGGTTGGCCTCACAGAGGAAGCTATGACTACTCTCGAACAGACACGGAAAGCGTGGGACGACTTCGCGGTACGCTTGGATAGGCTCTCGACCTTGCGGGAAGCCGTTTCCGTCCTGTCAGGCCTCGTGAGCGATCCCGACTTCCTCCACTCGCACGTTTTGCCTCTCCTGGCGGAGGTGGAGAAGGCCAGGGACTGGTACGTGGCCAGTCGCAACGACTCTCCGGATGGAACGTGCTCCCTGCAGGTCTTCGTCTGGCCTCCATGGAGCGAGACCAGAATACACGACCATGCTTCCTGGGGAGCCCTCTGTTGCGCCGTCGGCTCCCTCTTCGAGGAGCGCTACGTGCGGCTGGATGACGGATCGAGGCCCAATCACGCTCCTCTGCAGATGCTGTGGCGCAGAAACTGGCGGGAGGGAGACGGCATCTCGACCGTACTCCCTTACGACGGTGGGATCCACCGCATCGGCAATCCCACCGATGAGCCGGCGATCTCCGTCCACCTCTATGGTCCCAGGATGGGGGAGATCGACGGGCGCGACTACGACCCCTCCCGCGACTACGTCTGCGACCGGCAAGAGGATCGGTAGGCATCGAGCGCGCGAACAGGGAGGTAGAGATCATTTTCGGGAAGGTGATGTGGATCGGGAGAGCTACGGTTTTCACCTTGGGCCTGGCGGTAGTGCTGGCCGTGATGTTGGGAGTGACCACCGGTGCCCTCGCGGCGGTGCCCGGCGATCCGTTCAAGTTGGGCAGGACCAACGTCGTCAACAAGGTGAGCACGTTGACGGGCAAAGTTACCGGTCCCATGCTCCGCATAGACAACGCCGGCACGGGCACCGCACTGGACCTGCGAGTGGATCCTGGCATGCCGCCTATGACGGTCGACTCCGATGCGCGGGTGACCAACCTCAACACCGACAAGATAGATGGGCAGGACTCCACCGCGTTCGCGCCGGTGAGCGGGTTCGGAGCTGATGAGGTGATCAGCGCAATTGGCCCCTTGCCCCTGGAGGGGATCTACTCGAGCAAAGGCGGGACGCTCCTCGTCTTCGCCTCAGGGTCAGGGTTCCGGAGCAGCGCCAACGCCAGGCTTACCGGTCGGATCGGCATGAACATCATTGTTGATGGCTCGTTCGGGCGTGCCGAGGTCTTCACCGACGAGCGGGATAGCCACAAGGCGTTTGTTGACGACTCCTTCGTGGTAGAGGGCCTGCCCGCAGGCGATCATACGATCCGGCTCGAAGCCGTGTACTCCGAGCCGTTCTGCAACACCGCGGCCGAACGTCGTGATTTCAGCTGCACCACCACCGACTCCACCGACCGCTTCAACGTAACCGTCATAGAACTGCCCGAGTAGGTCGCCCGGATTCCGCCTGCGCGGTTCAGCGGCCTGGAGACAGCAACCGAAGGCCCTGCTCCACCGATCTCCCCCAATAACCCCGAATAAACCACCAGATTAGATCCTTCGGCCGATGCCGCTACGCCCGGCCCTACCTTTGTCGTCACGGAGCAAGAATGATGACGGAGGAGGTAGTGGAGCATGTCGTGGTTGAGGGAGAGGATGAGGCGGCGCCCGGTGACGTGGTTTTACGCGACGTCGATGGCGCTCGCCGTGGCGGTCATACCGGTGTTCGTGTTCACCGGCGCCGACGCGACGATCTCCGCGGCGGTCCAGGAGTCGGGCATCGTGCCGAGGACCGACTTTGTCACGATCGTCAGGCTCGCGCTAGCCGAGCCGCAGGCTATACCCGCGATACTGCTCTCGGTGCTGCAGCCGTTCTCACCTGACATCGCCGCCTACGCCGTCGCGGCCATCGCCTTCGGGGCGCTCGGGATCAGGAACCTGGTGCGGGGCTACCGGTTCTGGAGCCGCGAGGTCGGCTGGCGCCGCGGGCTAAGGGCGTGGGGCCTGATGACCCTGATCTTCGTCGCCATGTCGCTGGCCACTGCGGGGCTGCACTGGTTGTTTATGCCTGAGGGTACCTGGGAGTGGGATCCCGGTCCGCTCTTGACCTGGGGCCTCCCGCTCGCGTTGCTCGTCTCGGTGTTTCTGGACGTCGGCGGGGTGAGCGAGGAGACGGGCTGGCGTGGCTTCGCGCTGCCGCTCCTGCAGAATAGGATGACGCCGCTGGTGGCCTCGGTGGTGCTCGGGGTCATGTGGGGTGTCTGGCATTTCCCGGTCAAGTTCGACGTTCTGTTCTACGGCGCGGGCGGCGCGGTCGTGCTCTACGGGCTGCTCGTGGTCCGGTTCGTGTTCCTCTCGATCGTCATGACCTACTTCTACAATAGGGTCGGCGGGAGCACCCTGATCGCCATAGCCATGCACGGCCTGCACAACGACTCGGCCGGGTTGATGGGCCGCATAACCGGCGACGGCCTGGCGCCCTACGTCATCTCGGAGATCGACCTCCTCCTCCCGATAGCCGTGGTCGCCTGCGCGCTCGTGCTCCTGACGGGGCGCGGCCTCGGGAAGAAGTGGTAGAAGAAGTAGTAGGGGCGCTTCGCGAAGCGCCCCTACTACTTACGTCTCTTCTTGCGCGGGCGCAGCTCGGCGGCAAGGTGCTCCACCGGCTCGCCGCCCTGGAGGTGGTGTTCCACGATCCCCGGCACGTCGCGCTCGATCAGGCCGAGGTACCAGGTGCCTCCGGGGTAGACGACGGCGTTCGGTCCGTGTTTGCAGAGGCCGAGGCAGTCGACCGTGTCCACGCGGACGTCCCCGCCCATGCCCCTCCCGCGTAGCTCTCCCTTTAACGCCTTGCGGACGTCTTTCGAGCCGCGCTTCTTGCAGTCGCCTCCCCCGCAGACGAGCACGTGGGCGTCGTGGTCCCTGACCTTCGCGCCGGGCTTCCTGGCGGGCGTAGGGAGGGCGCCGTTCGCGCGGGCTTTCCCCTTCTTTGCCTTCTTCGAGATTGCTTCCTCCGTCGTCCGAACCGGCCTGGCCGCCGGCAGAAAAAGTTGGTCCCGATCACGCCGGAATATAACACCCGGCGGGGCGGGGCTGTATCATGAGAGGTGACGCAATTCACTCGGACATCAGCCATCGGAGGAGCAGCCTGAGCAGGCACTCGGTAATAGACGTGGGATCCAACACCATCCACCTGCTCGTGGGAGAGGTCGATGGGGGACAGGTGCTGCCCGTCACGGGAGAGAAGGTCTCTGCCCGTCTCGGGGCGGGCGTGGAGAAGACGGGACGCCTCGCGCAGGAGCGGCTCGAGCTGGCGGCGGGCGCCATCGGCCTCTTCGTCACCATCTCCGCGCACAACGGCGTCGCGGAGCCGGTGATACTCGCCACGAGCGCGGTGCGGGACGCGGAGAACGGCGCGGAGCTTACCGAGAGGGTGCGGGAGATCACCGGCCTGAAGATGCGCCTGATCTCCGGCGAGGAGGAGGCAGATCTCGGGTTCAGGGGTGCGGTCTCGGCGGTCGGGAGCTCCTGGGAGGGCCCCGCGCTCGTCGTGGACCTTGGCGGGGGCTCGGCGCAGCTAATCGTCGGGGAGGCACAGACGGGCCCGCTCATGCAGGTCTCGTTGCCGCTCGGCTCCAACCGCACGACCGAGCGGTTCGTGGAAAACGACCCGCCGAAGAAAAAGCAGCTGCGGGCCCTGGACGAGCACGTCAAGGAGATGATGCCAGGGTGGGGTCTCTCGCAACGGGTCTCGGTTGTGGCGGTCGGCGGGTCCGCGAGGGCCGTAGTCAAGATCACGCGCGACAGCCTGACGGTAAACCGGATGCGGAGACTCGCCGTCGAGATATCCGATGGGCCGTCCGCGGTGCTCGCGCGCGATTACGGGCTCGCCCCGGAGCGGGCGCGGGTGCTGCCGGCCGCGATCACCACTCTCGCCGCGATACTCGAGCACTTCGATAGGGATGTCCTGACGGTCGCGCGCGGGGGCTTGAGGGAAGGAACGCTGCTCGCGCTTGCGGAGGGAGAAGACGTATGACGGACGTGACCGTGCGGGCCGAGACGAGCCTTTCCGATCCCGCGCTTTACATCAACAGGGAGCTCTCGTGGCTCGCCTTCAACGACCGGGTGCTAGCGCAGGCGCGGCAACAGCGCCACCCGCTGCTGGAGCGGGTCCGGTTCGTCGCCATCTCGGAGACGAACCTGGACGAGTTCTTCATGATCCGGGTGGCCGGGCTGCAGCAGCAGGTCGCGTCCGAGCTACCAAACCCCGTCCCCGACGGGATGACCCCGGAGGAGCAGCTCTTCCGCATCCACGACCACACCGAAGACTTCTTCGTCGAGCAGCGGCGCATCCTGGGGAAAGAGATCTTCCCCGCGCTTGCCGAATCCGGCATACGCGTCGTGTCCCACAACAAGCTCAGGGCCGCCGAGAAGAGGAACCTGCGCGAGAGGTTCGCGCGGGACATCTTGCCTATCCTGACCCCGCTGGCCATAGACCCGGCCCACCCCTTCCCGCACATCTCGAACCTCTCCCTCAACCTGCTCGTCGTCATCGACGACGACGGTCGCAAGGTGATGGCCCGCGTGAAGGTGCCGAACACGATCGACCGCTTCATGCCCGTGCCGGTCAAGAGCCCCGACGGGCAGGGCAGGCCCGAGATCAGGCTCGTGCGCATAGAGCAGGTCATAGCCGCCAACCTGGACGAGCTGTTCCCCGGCAAGGAGGTGGCGGCGAGCTACGATTTTCAGGTGACGCGCAACGCCGACTTCGTCATAGAGGAGGACGAGGCCGCCGACCTGTTGCAGGCCATAGAGGACGAGATCGAGGGCCGATGGTTCGGGCACAGCGTGAGGCTCGTGGTCACCGAGGCCATGCCAGGGGAGCTGCGCGATTGGCTGGCCAGGAACCTCAACATAGACCCGGGCGCCGTCTACGCGGTGCCGGAGCCGCTGGGGCTCGCGGACCTCGAGGAGCTTACCCATCTCGACCGGGGGGACCTCCTCTACCCGCCGTTCACGCCGCGGGTGCCGCCGGAGATCAGGGGCGCCCGCTCCATAACCTCCGCGATCCGCCAGGGCGACATCCTGCTCTACCACCCCTTCGATTCTTTCTCGCCGGTGGTGGAGTTCGTCCGGGCCGCGGCCGCCGACCCCGATGTGCTCGCCATAAAGCAGACGCTCTACCGCGTCGGCTCGAACTCCCCGATCGTCGAGGCTCTCTCCGAGGCGCGCGACGAGCAGACGCAGGTCGCCGTGCTCGTCGAGCTGAAGGCGCGCTTCGACGAGGAACCGAACATCACCTGGGCCAGGCGGCTCGAGTCGCGGGGTGTCCATGTCGCCTACGGGATCGTCGGCCTCAAGACGCACGCAAAGATCTGCCTGGTCGTCAGGCGCGAGGGCTCGGGCCTGAGGCGCTACGTCCACATGGGCACGGGCAACTACAATCCCTCGACCGCCCGCATCTACACGGACTTCTCCTACTTCACCGACGACCCGAGCCTCGTCGAGGACGCCTCAGACCTCTTCAACCACCTGACGGGCTACTCGGAGCAGAGGGAGTACGAGCAGCTGCTCGTCGCCCCCCACTCCATGCGAGAGGGCATCCTGCGCCTTATCGAGGAGCAGACCGAGAGGGCCAGGAACGGTGACCCGGCCAGGATCACGGGCAAGATGAACTCGATCACGGACCCGAGGATCATCGAGGCCCTGTACGAGGCTTCCCAGGCGGGGGTAAAGATCGACTTCGTTGTCAGGGGCATCTGCTGCCTGAGGCCTGGCCTCGAAGGCGTTAGCGAGAACATCCGGGTGGTCTCGCTCGTCGGGCGCTTCCTGGAGCACGCCCGCATACTCGCCTTCGGCGAGGGCCAGGGGGAGCAGATCTACCTCGGCAGCGCCGACCTGATGCAGCGAAACCTGGGCCGCAGGGTCGAGCAGCTCTTTCCCCTGCGCGAACAGCGCCACCGCGGCAAGGTCAGGCGTCTGCTGGAGCTCCAGCTCGCCGACACCGCGAACGCCTGGGAGCTGGGATCGGACGGCTCCTACGAGCAACTCGAGCCCAAGGAGGACGAAGAGCTCCTCGACAGCCAGGCGCTTCTGCTGGAGGAGGGGTTCTAGCACGCTACGCCCGGCTTATCGCCGGGCTTCCCGTGCAGCAAGGCGCCTTCCAGGCGCCTTGTCAGCATGCTGCAGCGGGCTTTGCCCGCTTCCGCTTCTCAGCACGCATCGGCCAGCGAAGCTGGCCTCGCTTTCAGCAGAGGGCTTCCGCCTGAGCCAAAAAGCTGACGAGCCGCCCCTGGAGGCGAAGCCGAGGGGGCGGCGGGCTGACAAGCGAGGGCGTAGCCCGATGCGTGCTGAGAAGGCGCGATAGTGCCGTGCTGACGAGCGGAGGCCGCAGGCCGGAGCGTGCTGACGAGCCTGCGCAGCAGGCTCGTCAATCCACCTCTCGCAGGCCCGTTACGCTGACCCGCTCGACGTCCGGGAGAGTGGAGATTTTCTCCAGGGCTTCCTGAAGGGCGAGGCGAGGCGGTACGCGGAGCTGGAGGGTATAGCTGGAGCGCCCGCCTTCTAGCTCCGCGCTGAGGTTCCGGATCTCGACGTCGTATCGCTCGAGGATGCTGGTCGCCTCGTCCACACCGCTCTTCGTGTCCGAGAAGCCGATCTTCATGGTGGCGGTATCCGTCCTGAACCTCGAGAGGAAGCGGTTGCGAAACTCGCGCAGCAGGTAGAGGGCGGCGATGACCACGACGGTCGTCGCTAGCGCGCCGAAGTAGTATCCCGCGCCTGCGGCCATCCCGATCGCCGCAGCGGCCCACAGGCTCGCGGCCGTCGTGAGGCCGCGGATGTCTATGCCCTGACGGATGATCGCCCCGGCGCCGAGGAAGCCGATCCCCGTAACCACCTGGGCGGCTATCCTCGTCGGGTCGAACTGTATGCCGCGGCCGCCGCTCTCGATCGCGGCCTCGGTGAACGCCGTGAACCCGTAGGCGGAGACCAGCGTGAACAGCGCCGCGCCCAGCCCGAGCAGGATGTGTGTCCTGAACCCCGCCGACTGGTCGCGCGTCTCGCGCTCGAACCCGATCAAGCCGCACAGCATCGCGGTGAGCAGGAGCCGTATCGTTACCTCACCGTACGAGATGGTCAGCTCGGACACGGTGCCACCTCCCGGCGCTCGAACATCACCCGAATATATTCGTCCGCCGGCGGGTATTCAACTCTGGTGTTAACGGGACCCCAGCACCGCCCTGACGGTTACATACAATGGCTCCCTGGCACTACACATATTGACCTGCGCGGGGGGCGCTGCTACCATAGCCGGCCTCGTACACCGGCGTAAAAACCGAGGTGATCTCAACCCCATGCAACACCAGATGCTCGACCACCAGGAGATCGAGTGGCAGTTCGATGCACCGGATCTCGGGGCCGCGGGTGGATGGCTGGAGGGGCAGTCTTCGGCCTTCGGGCTCGTCGTCGTACCCGCAGGATCTCGGGAGCTCGTCGACGCATACTACGACACCGACGACTGGCGGTTCTACCGCGCCGGCTACGCCCTGCGCGTCCGCCGAGACGGCAAGAGGGTCGAGGCGACCATGAAGGCGCTCTCGCAGCCCGAGGACGACGGTCTCAAGAGACGGCGGGAGATCTCCGAGCCGCTCCGGAGCGGTGGCATGAAAGCCCTTACGACCGCCCGCGGTCCGGTCGGGGACCGCATCCGCCTTTTGGCGAGCATGCGGGACCTGCGCCGTCTGTTCGAGGTTCGCACCCGACGCAGGATCTTCGAGCTGAGGCAGGAAGGCGACGAGCCGAATGGTCTGGCCGGCGAGGTCGTGGTCGGCCCCGATGGTGATATCCGCCGCAAGGAGGAAAGACCCTCCTCGCAAGACGTCGCCGTGGATGCTCTGGGCGGCATCCACCGGCGCGAGGAGGACGACGATCCTATCGATGACGACCCGATCGCCGAGATCTCGCTCGACGAATCCGAGTTCTCTGGCGGCGAGGAGAAACCTCGCCTCGCGCGCATCGAGGTCGAGATCCTGGACTCGGGCGCCGGGTCTTTCAGTGAGGTAGCCGGTTTCGTGGACGGGCTGCAGGACGCCCTGCAACTGCAACCGACGGATGCCTCCAAGTTCGGCACGGGGCTCGCCGCCAGCAGCTTGAACCCATCGGTCGCGCCGGAGCTCGGTCCGACGAGGGTTGACGCCTCCATGTCGGCTGGCGAGGTCGCCTTCGCGATCCTGCGCCGCCACTTCGCGTCCATGCTCGCCCACGAGCCCGGCACCAGGCTCGGCGAAGACCCGGAGGAGCTACACGACATGCGCGTCGCCACCCGACGTATGCGGGCCGCGCTCAAGCTCTACAAGGATGTCCTACCCAAACGGGCCGACCGCTACGAGAGGGACCTGCGCTTTTTCGCCAGCGCTTTAGGCGAGGTGCGCGACGTGGACGTGCATCTGGAGCGGCTCGCCGAAGAATCGAACGACGAAAAGGTCCCGGGCGAAATCTTTGAGGTCCTGGAGGGCCGGCGCGTCGAGGCGCGCCGACGTATGCTCGAGGTCCTGGACTCCCGGCGCTACGAGGGCTTCGTCGCGGCCTTCTCGGGCACGCTGCGGCGCGGTCGCAGCCCGGCTCCCACCGGAACCATACTGGAGGTCGCGCCCGACCTCGTCCGTCGTCGCTACAAGAAGGTGCGCAAGGACGTTAAGGCCCTGGCGCAAGATTCGCCGCCCGAGGACTTCCACGACCTCAGAAAGAAGGGCAAGCGGCTGCGCTACGCCCTGGAACCTTTGCGCGGCATCTACGGCAAGCCAGCGGAGCGGATGGTGGACCTGCTCAAAACGGTCCAGGACGACCTCGGGGACAACCAGGATCTCATCGTCGCCGCCGAGCTGGTGGAGGAACTGGCCGTGGCCGGTGATCTGCCGCCGCGGTCCGTGTTCTCGCTGGGTACGATGGCCGGCCGCGACCTTCGAGACGCGGCGGAGATCCGGGCCGAATTTATCGGATCAATGGCCTACCGGGACCTGAGAAAGGGCACGTCCTGGAAGAAGGTCCGGAAGACCATGGAAAAGAAAGCCTGAGAGTTGTCGCGGATGGAACTCTACGTCGTCCGCCACGCCGCCGCGTTCGAGCGCGACCCCGAACGCTGGCCGGACGACAGCGAGCGGCCGCTCACGCCGGAAGGCGAGGAAGATTTCAGGCTCGCCGCGCGCGGGCTGACCACCCTTGCCGCGCGGGCTGAGGTCGTGCTGAGCAGCCCCTACGTGCGGGCGTGGAGCACGGCGCAGATACTCTCCGAGCTCGACTCCTGGGCCTCCCCCGAGCCGACGCCGGTGCTCGAGCCCACGCTACCACCCGAGAAGGCCGCGCAGGAGGTGATCTCCTACTCGGACGCGAGCTACGTGGCCGTCGTCGGACACAGGCCCGGCCTGCACGAGCTCGCCTCGTACTTCCTCACCGGCGACGACGGGTTGGAGATCACGCTGAAAAAGGGCGGCGTGGCCTGCATCCGCTTCGACGGAACCCCCGCGCCGGGCGCAGGCGAACTGCGCTGGCTGCTCACGCCGAAGGTTCTGCGCAAGCTGGCGTGAGGGCACGCGGGCTGCGCCAGCGTGCCCAGCACGCTCCGGCTGTCGCCTCCGCTTATCAGCATGGCGCTAACGTGCCTTGTCAGCACGCATCGGGCAACGCCCTCGCTTGTCAGCACGCCGCCCCCTCGGCTTCGCCTCCAGGGGGCGGCTTTTCAGCTTGCGCTCGGTGCGGGGAGAAGCCCTATTGCTGACAAGCGAGGCCAGCTTCGCTGGCCGAAGCGTGCTAACCCAACGGTATCGTCGCCAGTATCTCCGGTTTCGGGTAGTCGAGGTGGAGATCCAGCATCGACATTTCGATGTTCTGGACCTCGAGCGTTCCAACGGGCCAGTCCCGGTGGCGAGCTATGGCATGGACGAGCTCGTCCGGGGCGGGGGTGCGGTCGGGAACGTGGAAGTACGCGAGCGTCAGGTGCGGGGGACCCTGAGGCTTTCGCAGGCCGCAGATTTCGGAGAGGGTAGTCCGCAACTGTTCGATCCTGCCCCCGTCGTACACCTCGACGAAGGCAGCCCCAGGGAAGGCGTTCAGGTTGGCGAGCCTCAGTTCGAAGGACGGAACATCGGAGAGGGCCCGCCGGGCGCACTCCCCGATCTCCCGCAGCCTGGCCGTGGAGATCTCGCGCTCTTTCCGCGGCTCATCGACCACGAATCCCAGCGGTAGCAGCGTGATGTGCATGAAGCGGTCCGGGTGCAGCGAGACGAACGGGAAGTCGCGCAGCGAGGCCCTCAGCGGCTCCAAGCGCTCGGCGAAGCGCGAGCCCTCGACCGGGACGTTGAGCGAGGCCGAACGCGCGTGCCCGTCGCGCCAGCCGGGATCCATGTACCCCCCAAACTCCAACCGGCGGTCGCGGACGAACCGTTCCCACACTTGGGCGTTGCCGGGCACGCGAGAGACCCTAGCGGTAGGGCGTTGCGATGGATGAGCGGGCTAGGATACCCGTTCGGCGCGGACTATGTAGCGGGCCAGCCAGTTGGGGCCCTCCGTCCAGTAATCGCCGTAGTTCTCGATGCAGGTCTGCAGCGAGACGATGTCCGCTCCGGTCGAACCGGTCACGGACAGGTCGCTCGGCGAGACCTCGAGGATGTCGTTCACCTGGTAGGTGTAGGTCTGGCCCAGCGTGTCTTCGAGGATGACCTCATCCCCCACGCCCAGGTTGGGAAGGCTGTAGAAGATGCGGTCGCTGACGGTACCGGGGTAACCGAGCCTGTGGCCCGCTATGTAGGTGTTGGATCCCTCCACCCACGGGTAGCCCGTACCAGGCACGTGACCCACCCCCTGCGAGAGGACAGACTCGGAGGTGCCCTCGTACACCGGGACATCATAGAGCCCGATCGTGGGCACGCTAAGGTACATGGTGCTGTCGGTGGGGATTGCCTTGGGTGCCTCCGCGGCCCCCGCTTCGCGTCGCTCCTCGGTGGCCGCCCGCTCGGCCGCGACGGCCCGCTTCGCGGCGGCGGCCTGCTTGGCGGCCTGCTCCGAAGCCGCCTGCTTGGCGCCGGCCACGTAGGACGCCTCGTCCCTCGCCGCCCGCTCCAACTGCTCCGTGGTGTCGGTCGCCGTCACCGGAGCATCCACCCTGTCAACCGAACCGTCCGTCGCCAGGAGATCCAGCCCAAAAGGCCTTATCCCGAAGATGCTCATCCCGAGGATGACGGCGCCGAGGAACGCGAGAAAGGCGACCGCGATAAAGCCGTAGAGCCTAACGCGCTGACGTTCTTTCCTGCGTCGCGACCTCTCACCCATACGTTAATCGTAGCAGCAGATGTGTCGGATCGCCAGACAATTTGTGTAAATTTCTTAAGAAACGTGTGCTTTCGTGCTACGGATCGACTGCTCTTTGCCCGAGGCGTGGCGACCCTCTCTATCGTGGAGCGGCGGGTGCGGGATCCTGGCTTCTCAGAAGCGGGTGAGACCGGCGACGCCGCCGAATTCGTCGCGCAGGATGTCGGTACGTTCGTTCTCGCCGCGCATAAAGTCGAGGCGGGACCCGCGAGCACCGGCGAGGTCTACCAGCACGTCGATGAGGGGCCTGACGCGGGTGGGTCCGCCGGAGTACGGGCTCGTCTCCTGGGTGATGTCCGTGATGGCGAGGCCGTCGTCGTCCGACCATCGCACCTCGCCGTCGAGCTCCCACAGGACGGCCAGGTGGTAGACCCGGTTCTCTTCCTGCAGGGCCTTGAGCGTGTCGTCGAGCCCGCGGACGCCGCGTTCCCGGATCTCGTCCAGGAGCTCCATCTCGCGCCCTTGTTCTGCCTGTTCCCTGATGATCTCGAGCCGGTCCAGGAGCTCGCCCTCGGATGCCCCGAGGTCCACGGGCTCTTCGGCGACGACGCGGTCCTCGAGCTCGTTCGGAAGCTCTTTGCGGAAGGCGGCCGTGACCTGCGTGGGGCCGGCCAGGATCAGGCGCCGCACCCCCTCGCGGAACGTTACGTTGCGGGCGGTCTCGCCCATGTCCTTGAAGAAGCGGTGCGTCCTCTCCTCGCGGGCGTGGCCCGATGGGTCGGCGTCAGCCGACCCGTGGCTCCTCGTGTGCGGCTGGCTCGGGTGGAGGTCGGCCTCCCTGAAGCCGTTGCCCTTGATCTCCTCGCCCTCGGGACCGCCGAGCGGCGAGACTACGAAGTAGCGGAACCTTTCGGCGTCGATGACCGCCGCCCCGTAAGGCTCGTACTCCTCCGTGACGAGCATCAAAGGCGCCAGGTTGGGGTCGCCCCACCTGAACGACTCGGGCACGTCCACGTGCAGCCTGTGGTCCTCGAAGAAGCCGTCCTCCGCCGCGAAGAGCGCGAGCGTGCGGGCCCGCGGGTGCGTCTCGGCCTCGGCGAACTCGCGAACTCGCCGCTGCAGGTCCTCCGGAACGCCGAGGTCGTTCATGGCGTCCCTCAGGCGCACCAGGTAGGCCCGCTCCTGGTTCTCCGGGATGGCGGCGTTCACGCTCACGTACGCCGAGAGAACCGGCCCCGAACGGCCCGCTACGGAAGCCATTGCCTGCCTTATTTCTTGTTCCTGAGCCATTCTCTAGCGCTCCCCTTGGATGGTTTGTGGTGCAAGGTGGTGCTCTAGACAGTTTCCCCA
The DNA here is from genome assembly GCA_963800975.1 of uncultured Rubrobacteraceae bacterium. Lineage (GTDB taxonomy): Bacteria > Actinomycetota > Rubrobacteria > Rubrobacterales > Rubrobacteraceae > JALYGY01. Next base: position 260,750 of record CAWDDB010000021.1, read on the forward strand.
TTCCTCCGTACCGCGTAAACGTGCGCCGTGCTAGCCTCTTCACGGAGAGGAGGTCGGGTTCTGGACGAGCGACGCGACTACGAGCTACCGGACGAGCTGGCCCGCCACGCTTGCGGAGGGCGCTTCGATCCCGACGGGTTGCGCGGGGCCTGTCGGGAGGCGGGGGAGGGGCTCGGTCGGGAGGACGCCGCGCAAGCCCGCTTCCGTTCGGCGGCCGAGATGGTTGCGCTGTGGCGCGGTCTCGACCTGCCCGCCTGGGTAGCGCCGTACGCCCTGCGCGACGCCAGACTCGGCTACATAAACGGCTACGCGAGCCTACTCGTCTCTGGGGAGCTCTCGGAAGAGCGGACCGCCCGCGCCGCCGAAGCGCGCTGGGGCGAGGGGTGGCAGGAGAAGCTTGCGGATGCCTACCAAAGGGCCAAGGCCAGGCCGCCGACTTGCGGCGAGTAGTATCGCGGGGGGCTCCCAGACGCTCGTGCCATCCTCGGTGAGCTACATCGCGGCCCAGAAACGGGCCAACCTGGACCCCGCCTCGGACCTGGAGCCCGGAGGGAGCTACGTGGCGACGGAGAGGGCCACGGACCTCTCCGGCAACCCTCTAGTGGAGAGGAAGAACTTCCGATTCACCGTGGCCAGATAACCGTCGGGGGCTGAAGCAGCACGGATGAGAGGTGATCCCGACAGCTGACGGTCGATGGCTGAGGGCTTAGAATCGTCGGGTAACCGAGATCTGGGGGCGAGCCATGAACGTGAGGCTGTACAACACGCAGAGGTGACCCTACGCTAGGCGGACCAGGATGGTCTTGCACGAGAAGGCGGTAGGGTTCGAGACGTACGAGGTGGACCTGTCGAACAAGAGCGAGGAGTTCCTGGCGGCCAGTCCCACCGGCAAGGTACCGGTGATCGTCGTGGACGGGGACTCCATCTACGAGTCCAACGTGGTGAACCAGTACCTCGACGAGGTCACGGACGGGACGCTGCTGATGCCCGAGGACCCCAGAGAGCGGGCGCACGCCCGCATCTGGATGGCCTTCGCCGACACGGACTTCTTCCCGGCCGTCTTCGTGGCGAGCGTGGGTCGAGAGCGGGGCTACCCGGAGGACCGGATCTCCGAGTCGTTCGAGAGGCTAGAGACGGTGCTCGGCAAGCTCGAAGGTCGGCTCGAAGGGCGCGAGTACCTGGCCGACGGGTACTCCCTGGCCGACATCGCCCATGCCGGCAACTTCGTACGCCTGCGCGAGCTGGAGGAGAGGGGAGAGGTAACCCTGCAAGGCTACCCCAACGTTACTGGCTGGATGGAGCGGATCGAGGCCCGAGAGAGCTACGAGAAGGCGGTGTAGGGGCCTTTCGAGACGGGGAGCCTGGCTACCTCGCCTGGCGCCTCAGCAATCCCTTTCGGCGTCTTCGCACGAGTCGATCCGATCGATGTTGTCCCTGAGCAGGGCCTCGCCCAGCTTGAGGACCTCGAGCACCCGCTCGTCGGAGACGGAGTAGAAGGCGTTGCGGCCCTCGCGCCGCACGTCGACGTAGCCGCACCACGACAGACAGCGCAGGTGGTCCGACACCCTCGGCTGCGGGGCCCCTAGCTCCATCACCAGCTCCCCGACCTTCATCTCGCCCCGCTGCGCTAGCAGCATGAGCACCGAGAGCCGGGTCGAGTTGGCGAACCCGTTGAAGAACTTGGCAAGCAGGCACATCTCTTCGCTCTCGCGCCCGACCGCTATCGCCGTTATAGGCTTGGGCCCGATCACACTCTCTTGCATAAACCGCTCCTCTCACGCACTACACAAAGTTATACCCTATCGCGTCAGAATGTGTACGCGATTACACTTTTTGTCTGGCTATCCTGTGACCCCGCGCTGGCGCGGCCTCGGATCCCCTCAGAAACCTCCGCCTCCGAAGTCGCCGCCGCCTCCGAAATCGCCGCCTCCGAAGTCGCCCCAGTCTCCGCCCCCGAAATCTCCCCCGAAGCTGTCCACGTGCCCGTAGTCGGTGTCCAGGGCCTCGAGGACGATCAGGGCGGTTAGCCAATCTGCCCCGAAGAAGCCGAAGCGGGCGTCTTCGAGCCGACGCTCGTAGTCCCTGAGCTGTCGCTTCTGGCGTGGACCCATCCTGTGCTCGTTTTCCTTGGCGCGCTGCAACCGGGCCTCGAGTTCTGCCAGCCTGTCCTCACCCTCGCGTCTGCGGCGGTCCGCCTCCGCCACCACCGCCTTTAGCTTGCGGGGGGCCTCCATTACCACCTTGGACGTCTCCGATGCCTCGTGCAGCAGGGCTAGTGCTTCGGTAAAGCGTCCCTCGGCCTCCGCGGCCTCTGAGCGCTCGAGGCTTGCGTTCGCGCGCCGCAGGTCGGCGGAGAGCTCTTCCGCGGTGGGGGCCTCCTCCAGGGCGGCGGGTCCCCAGTCATTCGCCGCGGCCGCGTGGACCCGGCCGTATTCTTCGGGCGTCTGGCGGGCCCTCTCGAGGGCGCCCTCGGCCCACGCGCGATCGCGCGGGATGGCCGTGCGGGCCGAGACCTCGGCCTCCATGGCCGAACGGCGATCTTGCGCCTCCTGGACTAGCGCGTCCACGGCGGCGAGGGCCTCGCGTGGGTCGAACTCGTCGCGCCGCACGGCGCGCTCCGCCGACAACCTGGCGAGCCCGTCGTACTCGGGGTGCGGGTCCCAGGCTTGCACGGAGGCGCCCATGGCGCGTGCCGAGCTCTCGGCGGCCTCCGCGAGGCCTATCTCGTCGGCGGCCACGCGCAGCCTGCCCTCGAGGGCCTCGTCCGCGGCGCGGTAGTGGTCGATGGTCTCCTCGGCCTCCGAGAGCCCCCCGAGCGCCTCTTCCAGGAGCCGGCGTCCGCTCTCGATCTTGCGGCGGGCCATCGAGGGGTCCGAGGTGAGGCTGGCGGCCGCCTCGTTGAACTCGCGGCCGAAGCCGGCGCTGCGGGCGTCCTGGATCCTGGTCTCCACCTCCTGCTTCGCAGCGCTGATCCAGCAGCGGCCTCTGGGCCTCGAGGTAGCCGGCGACGAGACGCTCCTTCTCCCCGAACTCGTCCATCCGCTCCTGTGAGCTCGGCGAACTCCTCTTCGGCGAGCCTGCGCTGCCGCTCGAGCTCCCGCTCCTTTCGACGACGGCGCCAGACGAAAAACGCTCCCCCGGCGAGCGCCGCGAGGGCGGCGAGCACGCCGCCGGTCGTCAACACCTCGGGCAAGACGCTGAGGCTGTCCCGGTACTGCGCGGCCCCCGCGATGAGCCCCTCGGCGAAGTTCCCTTCGTCGAAGCTCGGGTTCATGGCTCCCGCGACGGCCTGCTCGTTAGCGCCTTCCAGGTTGTGTACCTGGCTCCACCGCTCGTCTGGCGCGACCACGATGACGCCGGCGTCGGACGGGACGTCGGCCTGTCTGGCCGTGTCGAGGAGGAACTCGCGCTGGGCCTCGAGGTTATCGCTCGGGACGTTCGTGTCCGGCTCGAGGAAGGCGTAGAGCGGCTCTCCCGACTCGGCGCTGGCCGCTTCGAGCTCCGCCTGGACGTCACTCTCTTCGGCGGCGCTGAGCACCTTCGCGTCGTCGACGACCGTGCCCGAGCCCTGGGCCACGGCCAGCGACGCGAAGAGCAGGGCCGATGCGGCGAGCATCAGCGTGGTGGTAATAAGCCGCGCGGCCATCCTTCCTCCTCGGGAAGATCCAGGTTACCTGATTATACGCGCGGGATGCCCCGGGGATTCGCGACCTTTGTCACCGTTTGCCGTTCGGAGCTGGCTCTAGCTGCCGGACGTGTCCCCGAAGACCGTGCGGGCCGCGGCCAGGTCCCAGAGGGCGTGGCCCACGCTCTTGAAGACGATCGTGCCGCTGGGGCGTTCGGAGGACCTGAGTACGTCCTCCAGTTCGGTTGCGTCCTCCCAGGAGAACGCGCCCGCGTTGTGGGCCTGGATCAGGTCCCCCGCCTCCTCCTTGGCGCCCTCGAGCGTGTCGACGACGACGGTCGAGCGCGCCACTAGCCTCGCCGGGAGCTCGGCTGCGTCCGGCTCGAAGGAGCCAACCGCGGCCACGAAGACGCCCTCGGGCACGTCCTCGGGCAGCACCGGCTCGCGGCTCGTCGTGGCCGTGACCACGAGGCTCGCTTCGCCGAGCGCCTCGGCTGGGTCCGCGACCACCCGGACGTCGAGCCCGAGTCGTTCCGCCCGGTCAGCCAGGGCTTCGGCCCGCTCCCTCGTGCGGGAGTTGACGAACACCGTCGAGGTGCCGAGGCCTTCGTGGAAGGCATCCAGGTGGGCGTGACCCTGGGACCCCGCGCCGACGACGAGGAGCGGCCCATTGGGGCGGGGGGCGAGTTCGCGGGCGGCGAGCAGCGAGAGCGCCGCGGTGCGCCTGGCCGTTACGACGGCGCCGTCCGCGATGCCGAGCCGTCTGCCCGTGGCGGCCTCCATAACGACAACCTCGCCCTGGATCGTAGGCAGGCCGCCGCTCGCGTTCTCCGGGTGGACCGTCACTAGCTTGGTCATGGCGATATCCTCGCCGGAGGCCGGCATGACCAGGAGGATGCCGTCCTCGGTGAGCGGCAGGGCCATGCGGCTCGGGGCCCGCACCTCGCCCGACCCGCGCTCCAGCGCGACGTCCCTGATGGACTCGGCGAGGGCGATAAAGGGCAGGCGGGCCGCGGTCTCCTCGGCGCCGAGCAGCTCCACGGCTATCCGACCCTGCTCAGGCGGGTGGGGGAGAACAGGTCGATCGGGTGAGCGGTCGAACCCTCGGTGGCCAAATCGGCAAGGATCTCGCCAACCACGCTGCAGAACTTGTAGCCGTGCCCCGAGAACCCGCAGGCGATGACGACGCGGGGGTACTCGGGGTGCTCGGAGATCACGAAGTGCTCGTCCGGCGTGTTGGTGTACATGCACGCCCTGGCGTCCAGGTGGCGGCCCGCGAGTTGCGGGACGTACTCGGCCAGGTAGCCGCGCAGGAAGTCCGTCTCCTCCTCGCTCACCTCACGATCCATCGAATCGGGGTCGGTCGGGACGCCGCCCGCCCTGAAAAAGGACGCCTTCACGCCACGGTCGTCGTCCTGCGCCGGGAAGCCGTAGAACATGTTGCCGTCATCTGGTTCCCAGATAAAGAGCGGGAAGCGTTCGGGGAGAAACGGCTCGAGGCCACCCTTCGGCTCGAACCAGTGCATCACCTGCCGCGTAACCTCGAGGGGCAGGCCCAGGTCGGCCAGCAGCCGCGGGGCCCAGGCGCCGGGCGAGATCACGAGCCGCCCCGCCTCGTAGGAGCCCCGGGTCGTCTCGACGCTGACCCCATCGTCCGTGGCTTCCCACGAGATCACCGGCTCCTCGAAGCGGAGGTCCGCCCCGAGGGCGGCCGCCCGGTCCAGGTGGGCCCTTACGGACTCCTCCGGGCGCACGAAGCCGGCCCTTTTCTCGTACAGGGCCACCGTCCCCGGGCCAGGGGCGTAGGCCGGAAAGCGGCGCCGAATCTCGGCGGCGTCCAGGAGCTCGTACGGGAGGTCGTGCTCGTCGGCGCTGCGCACGCTGCCCGAGACGAGCTCGCCGCTCTCGCGCCCGATCATGAGCCCGCCCGTGAGCGTCATCAGGTTTTCTCCGGCCTCCACCTCGAGCGCTTCCCAGAGCTCGTAGGCGCGCAGAAGAAGCGGCACGTACTCCGCGCCCTCGAAGTAAGCCTGTCGGATGATGCGCGAGCGGCCGTGGCTCGAGCCCCTGTCGTGCGCGGGGGAGAACCTCTCTAGCCCGAGCACCCGCTTCCCGCGGCCGGCGAGCCGGTAGGCCGCGGCGCTACCCATCCCGCCCAGGCCGGCCACGATGACGTCGTGGGTCAAACCCCGTCTCCTCCCGGCAGCGTATAGCTGAGGTCGGCAGGCAGGTCGACGATGTCCATCTGGGCCTTCTGCAGCTTGCCCGCGTAGTCCCAGTTCATGGCCTGCCAGCGGGTGAACTGGTCTATGACCCAGATCCCGGATAGCCGGCTACCGTTGCCGCTCTTGCCGTTGCCCCCGAAGGGTAGGTGGGCCTCGGCCCCGCTCGTGGAGTTGTTGATCGAGATCATGCCCGCCGTGTTCCTCGCGCGGAAGCGCAGGGCGTTCTCCGCGTCGCGCGTGTAGATAGAGGCCGAGAGCCCGTAGCCGTGGTTGTTGGAGAGGGCGACCGCCTCCTCAAAAGTCGAGAAGGTGGCGACGCCCACGATGGGCCCGAACGTCTCCGTGCGGTAGAGGTCGTCCTCCATCGTCACGCCGTCCACGACGGTCGGGTGGCAGTAGATACCGGCGTCGGGGTCACCGACGAAGCCCTCCCTCGGGTTCTCGCGCGAGATCCTGCCGAGCCCGCTCGAGCCGTGGACGCTGTGGTGGCCCTCGATGAGCTCGAGCCAGCCGAGAAAGCGCTCGTGAAAGCGCTCGCTCAGCATCGGCCCGTAGAGGACGTCCTCGTTCGGGTCGCCTATCTTCGCCGCCTCGACGGCGCTCGAGAGGCGGGCGATGAACTCGTCGTGTATGGACTCGTGCACGATCGCCGTCCCGAGCGAGGTGCACCGCTGGCCGGCGGTGCCGAAGCCCGAGAACAGCGCGCCCTCGACGGCGAGATCCAGGTTAGCGTCCGGCATGACGACCAGCGGGTTCTTGCCGCCGAGCTCGAGACACGGCGACTGCATGTGCCGGCCGCAGAGCTCGCCTATCTTCGCCCCGACCTGCGAGGAGCCCGTGAACCCGACCTTGTCCACGAGGCCCTCGTCGAGCGCCCGCTCTAGGCCCTCGAAGGCGGCCTGCCCCTCGGCCTGCACGACGTTGAGCACGCCGTCCGGCAGTCCCGCGCGGATAAAGAGCTGGGCGAGGGCGTCGCCGATGGCCGGGGAGTACTCGGCCGGCTTCCAGACGATCGCGTTGCCGCAGGTCAGGGCCGGCACCATGTACCAGGACGGGACGGCGACCGGGAAGTTGCCGGCGGTGATGATCGCCGCGACCCCGACCGGCATCCTGAAGGTAAAGAGTTGCTTGTCCGGCATCTCGGAAGGCACGGTCTGGCCGTAGAGCCTTCGTCCCTCCCCGGTAAAGAAGTCGCAGGTGTCGATGATCTCCTGAACCTCGCCGAGCGACTCCGCGTACGGCTTGCCGATCTCGTGCGTCACGAGCCGCGCGAGCGCCTCCTTGTTGTTCTCGACGATGGTACCGACGTTCCGGATCACGCGGGAGCGTATCGGGGCCGGCACCGCGGCCCACTCTTTCTGCGCCTCGCGCGCGGCCCGGCAGGCAGCCACGAAGGTGCCGGCGTCTCCGAGCAAGACCTCGGCCACCGTCTCGTCGGTATGCGCCGGGTTGACAGAGCCGAAACGCCCGCCCGGCGCGTCTTCGAGCGTCCTGCCCCCGACTATGGAGGCGACGGTTCTGGCCGAGGGCGTGGTTGCGTCCGGTGCGTCCGTGGTGCGCATATGCATGCCTCCAAAACGTTGGTACCCTGGGGTTTCCCGACCCTTTCGACACATCCTACACCAAAGCTCCGGACGACTCTTCGCTGCTGTAGAATCCGTGCAGGAGGCAACGAGGTTCGGTCGGTTGGGGGTCTTTGAGCATGGGGATCTTGGACAAGGCGATAGCCAACTCGGTGCCGCTCATACCGCGGCCCGTGGTGCGCAGGATCTCGCGCCGCTACATCGCGGGCGACACCCTGGACGAGGCGGTGGCCGCGATCGAGGATCTGAACGACTCGGGCTGCGTTGCCACCATAGACCTGCTCGGCGAGAGCACCGAGGGCAAGGCGGATGCGGCCCGGAAGCTGGAGCGACTACGAGAAGGTCATAGACGCCCTGGACGAGCACGACCTCGAATCCGGGATCTCGGTCAAGCTCACCGGCCTGGGGCTAACGGTTAGCGAGGAGCTGTGCAGGGCCAACCTGGATGAGGTCGTCGGGTACGCGGCGGCCAGGGGCCGCTTCGTGCGGGTGGACATGGAGGACTCCCCATACACGGGCGTCACGCTGGACATGGTCGTGGACATGCACGAGCGCCACGGCAACGTCGGCGCCGTGATCCAGGCCTACATGCGCCGCAGCCTCGAAGACGCGACTCGCCTGGCCGAGGCCGGGGTCTCGGTACGCCTGTGCAAGGGCATCTACGACGAGCCGCGCGAGATCGCGTACAAGGACTTCGACACCGTGCGCGAGAACTACAGGCTGCTCCTTGAGGAGCTCCTCAGGGGCGGCGCCTACGTCGGCATCGCGACGCACGACGAGTTCCTGGTCTGGCACGCCCTCAGGCTCATCCACCAGCTCGACGTCCCGAAGGACCGCTACGAGTTCCAGATGCTCCTGGGGGTGGACGAGGAGCTCAGGGGCATACTGGTTGGGGCCGGGCACAAGCTGAGGGTCTACGTGCCCTACGGTGAGGACTGGTACGAGTACTCGAGCCGGCGCCTCAAGGAGAACCCCAAGATCGCCGGCTACGTCGCCAGGGACGTTTTTGGGAGCGTGGCGAACAGGATAGGATTGGCAAGCGGCCCGCAAGGAGGCTAGAGCAGATGGGACTCATACCGTACAAGAACGAGGCGTACCTCGACTGGTCGGACGAGGCGAACGTGAAGGCGATGCGCTCGGCCATGCAAGAGGTGGGCGGCCAGCTCGGCGAGAGCTACCCGCTCGTCATCGGCGGCAAGTCGCTCGAGACGGACGGCGAGATCGTCTCGGTCAACCCGTCTGACCCCTCGCAAGTCGTAGGCCGCGTCGCTGCCGCCGGAGAGCGCGAGGCGGACATGGCGCTGGACGCGGCGACGAAGGCCTTCGAGTCGTGGAGCAAGACGTCGCCCGAGGCGCGGGCGCGCGTGCTGCTGCGGGCTTCGGCGATCATCAAGCGGCGCAAGTTCGAGCTGCTGGCCTGGGACGTGCTCGAAGCCGGCAAGACCTGGGCCGAGGCCGACGGCGAGATCGCGGAGGCCGTGGACTTCATGGAGTACTACTCCCGCGAGATGCTCAGGCTCAAAGACGGGGTGGAGATCTACGCCGTCCCAGGAGAGGAGAGCCGCTACTTCTACCAGCCGATGGGGGTCGGGGTCACCATCGCGCCGTGGAACTTCCCCGCCGCGATCCTCATGGGGATGTCCAGCGCGGCCATCGTCGCCGGAAACACCGTCGTCATGAAGCCCTCCGAGTTCACGAGCGTTATCGGGGCGAAGGTGATGGAGATCTTCGAGGAGGCCGGGGTGCCCGAGGGCGTCGTCAACTTCGTTCCGGGTTACGGCTCGGATATCGGGGACTACCTGGTCCAGGACGCGCGCACCCGCCTCATCTCCTTCACCGGCTCGATGAAGACTGGGCTGCGCATCAACGAGCTGGCGGCGAAGCAGATAGAGAACCAGCGCTGGATCAAGCGCGTCATAGCGGAGATGGGCGGCAAGGACGCCATGATCATCGACGACTCCGCCGACCTCGACGCCGCCGCCGCCGATATCGTCGCGAGCGCCTACGGCTACTCCGGCCAGAAGTGCTCCGCCGCCTCCCGCGCCATCCTGCACGCCGACGTGCACGACGAGGTGCTGGCCAAGGTCGTCGAGAAGGCCAGGGCACTGAAGGTCGGCGTCCCCGACAGCGCCGACGTCGGGGTAGGGCCCGATCATCAGCGAGCCCCAGTTCGAGAAGGTCACGGGCTACATCGACGTCGGCAAGGGCGAGGGAGACCGGGTCCTGGGCGACGACCCCGGGGATCCCAACGACGGCTACTTCGTCTCTCCGACCGTCTTCGAGGTCGAGGAGGACACCAGGGTGGCGCGCGAGGAGATCTTCGGTCCCGTGCTCTCCGTGATAGAGGCCCGCGACTTCGACGACGCGCTGCGCATCGCCAACGACAACCCCTACGGCCTCACCGGCGGCGTGTACTCGAAGAACCGCGAGAACCTGGAGCGGGCCAGGCGCGAGTTCAACGCCGGCAACGTCTACTTCAACCGCAAGATCACCGGCGCCCTGCCAGGCGTGCAGCCCTTCGGCGGCTTCGGCATGAGCGGCACCGACGCGAAGGCCGGCGGCCCCGACTACCTGCCGCTGCACATGCTCGCCAAGACCGTCATCGAGAGGTTCTAGCCGTCGGCGGCGCGCGGCCGACGCCCAACTCCTCGCGCTACATCTCCTTTTCGCGCGAGGAGTGGAGCCGGCTGCGCGCCTCGACGCCCCTGGACCTGGACGAGTGGGACCTCGCCACGTTGCGCGGCCTCAACGAAGAGGTCTACCTCGACGAGGTGATCGAGGTGTACCTCCCGCTCTCGCGGCTGATCAACCTCTACGTCTCTGGCCACGCAGAAACTCGGCAGGGTCACCGACACCTTCCTCGGGAAGCCGACATCCAAGGTCCCGTACGTCGTCGGGATCGCGGGCTCCGTGGCGGTTGGGAAGAGCACCACGGCCAGGATCCTGCGCGCCCTCCTATCGCGCTGGCCGGATCACCAGAAGGTCGACCTGGTCACGACCGACGGCTTCCTCTACCCGAACCGCGTGCTCGGGGAGCGGGGTTTGATGGCCCGCAAGGGCTTCCCGGAGAGCTACGACACCGGGCGCCTCCTGCGCTTCGTCTCGGACGTCAAATCCGGCAACCCCGAGGTCGCCGCGCCCGTCTACTCGCACCTCGCCTACGACGTGCTCCCCGACGAGGTCAAGCTAGTCACGCCAGCCGGACGTAATGATCCTGGAGGGCCTGAACGTCTTGCAGGCCGAGAACGGGAGCCAGGCGGCGGTCCCGGCCAGCTTCGTCTCAGACTTTTTCGACTTCTCGATCTACGTCGACGCCGAAGATGCCGACCTGGAACGCTGGTACGTTGACCGCTTCCTGACGCTGCGCGACACGGTGTTCCAGGACGAGAACTCGTACTTCAACCGCTACGCCAGCCTCTCCACCAAGGAGGCCAGAGAGGTGGGGCGCGAGATCTGGAACGAGATCAACGGCCCCAACCTGGAGCAGAACATCAAGCCGACCCGCGAGCGGGCGCACCTGATCCTCGAGAAGGGCCCCGACCACTCCGTAAGGTCCGTGAAGCTGCGCAAGATCTAGGCGCTAGCGCCCGACCCGGAGATCTGGTCCGCGCTCGACCACAAGATTTCATCAAAGGTTCATCATTTTTGACGACGCGCCGGCATCCTCCCGCGCGAGAAACTGCCTGCTGAAGGCCGGGCAAACGCGGACCCAAGCAGGAGGTGCGGGCGGATGATCGAATCGGCGAGCGAAGGGAACCCCGGCGTGAAGAAGCTGGTACTCGGCTTCGACGCGGGATGCCTCACGTGCAGCGAACTGGCGAGACGAATCGAGGAACGCGTAGGCGGCACCCTGGAGGTCAGGAGCCTGCACGACCCGCAGGTGGGGCACTGGCGGGAACGAGCCCTGGGCACCCGGGCTCCGTGGGCCCCGACCCTATTCGAGGTCGGCGGGATCAGGGGGGTGAGGGCGTGGACGGGCCCACGGATGGCCTTGAGGCTGGCCCTCGTCCTTGGCCCGGCCTCCACCTACGGAATCATCCGGACGTTGGGCGAGGTGTCCGCCACCAACTTCGGGTGCCGCCGCCATGAGCCGCGGACAATTCCTGAAGTTCACCGGGGGTGCGGCCCTGGCGTTCGGGATCTTCGGCCTGCCCGACCCTTCCCAGGCGGCCGAGGCTGGGGTAAACGAGGAGGCCCTCGCCCGTACCTTATCTCTTATCGAGGAGATCCCCGACCCCGTCGCCGCGCGGGGAGACGAAGCAGCAAGGCAGTGGCTGATGAGAAGGGTGGACGCCGACGGCCGGGACGGAGACATTCAAACCCAGGACCAAATTGGATGCGTCCGGGCGATCCTCGTCGCTATCATCGCGAACGCCATCCCGGTCCTCAAGATTCGTAAAGCCATAGCGGTTTTCGGAGGGGCAAGGAACCTTGCAGCATTTACATTATCAGAAACTACAAGAGGTTCCGGCGCCTGGGTAACGGCGTGCGTAGATCCATAAGAAAGACCGCCAGAGCGGTGTCGAGGAGGGTGTTCGACGCGACCGGCGACAAGATACTCGGCGCGGTGCTGGCCTTGTTGAGCCTCGACGGGGTTCGGAAAGAGTGCTTCTAGTACCCGAGCTTGATGCAAAGCGAAAGGTGCGACCCCCGAAAGCGGGCTAAACCGAGGGGTCGCACCGTCCGATACAATGTGACAGAGGTGTGTAAGCTTGCCCAACGATAGGCAACAACTTGCTGCCAGGAGCGTAATATTCTGAGAGCTCTTGTTCGAGCGGGTGTCCACGGCCATCGGGTGAGCAAACGGCTACGGTCGAGATGGTGGGGATTCGGATGAGGGTCCTGCCCGAGTCCCGAATCGGCTGGGGAATCTACGTTATGTTTGTTCTGGGCGTCCTGAGTTGGCTCGCCAGTTCGCTGTCCGCCCCTGAGTGGCTAAGCTGGGTATTGTTCGTGCCGTTCATTGTCGTGGGGACCTGGGTCGTAGTCGGGCTCTGGAGGGATAAGGAATAAGCGCAGGCGAGATAGTTCTCACCGTCTTCATAGTCCTGGTAGCGGCCCTGAACGTCTCGGTACTGCTGGCGGCCACCCGGACTGGCCTGACGGTGTTGCTGTTCGTGGTCTTCTCGGCCGTGACCTCCGTGGTGACTGCCGTCTCCTCCGGGGCTGCTGTACTGGCTATGGGGTTCCTGTACCCGCAGTCGGTGTCAGTGGCCGGGCTATCGGGCTTGCTCTGGCTTGTGATTCCGGCCTCGCTTTCGTCCGTGGTGCTCTCCAGGCTCTTGCTCGAAGGTCTGATGCTGCTCAGGGACATGAAGTTTCCGGGGATAAGCATACCCGCGATCAGGATCGTCGAAATGTTCGCCGAAGGGGCTTTTCTTGCTCTGGCGCTAACGGTCTTTGCGCACCTGGAGCCGGACGCCAGGATATCGTCGGGCACGGCATTGGCGGCTAGCATGATCGGCGCCTTCGTCCGCTATTTCGCAGGTCTGTACGTCGACGAACTAGACCCGGACGATGTTTGGTTGCTGAACGAGGTGAACCAGGCTACGATTTCGTCGGAGCAGGATCCCTTTCCCGACCGCGAAACGCCGCATTAGGATCGTACGCTACTCGGAAGCCCTGACCCCCCTTCGGGCGCGGTCGAACTCGCCCGAAAGTACCATCGCGGCCTGGATGACCGGGCTCAGGGTGGGGCCGAACGGCGGGGCGTAGGCGAGATCCAGGTTGACGAGATCGGGGTAGGAGAGCCTGCCCCAGATGGCCGTCGCGCAGATGTCCGCCATCTTGTCTGCGCTCGAGCCGGCCGCTTCCGCTCCGAGCAGGCGCCCCGTCGAGCGGTCGGCGATGAGCTTGAGGAACACCTTCTCCGCGCCAGGATAGTAGCCTGCCCGGTCTGAGGACTCGACGGACGCGCTAACCGGGTCGAACCCCGCATCCCTGGCCGCTTCCTCGGAGAGACCGGTCTTGCCGACGCCGAGGTCGAAGACCTTGAAGATGCCGGTGCCGAGCACCCCGGGGAACTCGAGCTTGCCTTCGCCGGTTATGGCGTTGGTGCCCGCGACGCGGCCCATCTGGTTCGCGGTGTCCCCGAGCGGGACCCACGCCGGCCGTTCGCTCACCAGGTTGACCGTCTCGACGCAGTCCCCCGCGGCCCACACGTCGGGGAGGTTCGTCCTCATGTGCCTGTCCACCCGGATCGCGCCCGTCTCCCCGATCTGCGCCCCGGCCTCCTGGGCTAGCTCGACGCTCGGTCTTACGCCTGCGCCCACGATCACCAGGTCCGCCCGTACCTCGCCGCCACCGAACGCCACGCTCTCGACCCGCCCATCGCCCGCGAACCCCTCGACCTTCGCCCCCGTGTGGATGCGGACCCCGTTCTCCTGGACGTGTGCCTCCACCCTCTCGGCAACCTCCGTGCCGTAGGCCAGAGCAACCCTGTCGTTGCCCTCGATCAGGGACACCTCCATCCCGAGCGCGCACAGGTTCTCCACAACCTCGAGCCCAACGTATCCTCCCCCCACGACGACGGCCCGTTTCGGGGAGCGTTCCCGGATGTACCTCATCACGTCGTCCGCGTCCGTGAGGAAACGTAGGACAAACACGCCGTCGAGGTCGGCCCCGGGGATGGGCGGTATCACGGCCCGCGCGCCCGTGGCGATAACGAGACGGTCGTAGGAGTCCTCGAAGACCTCTCCGCCCCGTAACTCGCGTACGGTTAGCTTCTTGACCTCGGGATGGACCCTCTCGACCCGGTGGCGGACCAGGACCTCGACGCCCTTGTCGGCGAACTGCTCGGGCGTCCGGACCACGAGCTCCTCCCGTTCTCCCACCACCCCGGAGAGAAGGTACGGCAGGCCACACTCGCTGATAGAGGGCTCCGGCTCTTCCTGGTAGACCGTGATCTCCGCCTCAGGGTCCACCCGCCGCGCCCTGGACGCCGCCTTGGTCCCCGCCGCAACCCCGCCCACTATCACCAAACGCACAGCCTGACACGACCTTTCTCCGGGATCACAGTTCGACCTTAGTGTAACGGCGGAGCTGCACCCGAGAAGTTGCAGAACCCACCAGCCGCACCATGCTCCCGATTTCTTGCAACTTTATGGCGGGGTTGGTCAACTACGATGCCGCCGCACGGAGGGAGGCTTGATCCAGATTCGTGGGAGGCGGTAACGAGCAAAAGATCGCCCCCGGAACCTCTCGTCCGGGGGCGATCTGTGTTCCGAATGTGTTCTGGGTCTAGGCGCTCTTGGCTGCCTGGTATCGCCTCTCGGCCTCATCCCAGTTGAGCACGCCCCACCACGCCTCGATGTACTCCGGGCGCCTGTTCTGGTACTTGAGGTAGTAGGCGTGCTCCCACACGTCCAACCCGATCACGGGCGTCTTGCCCTCCATCAACGGGGAGTCCTGGTTGGCCGTCTTCTCGATCGTGAGCGTCCCCTCGGGGGAGGCGATCAGCCACACCCAACCACTCCCGAAGACGCTCCCAGGGGCCCCCACCTTCCCCCACTCCTCCTTGAAATCGTCGAAGGAGCCGAAGGAGGAGCCTATGGCGCTCGCCAGCTCCCCGGTGGGCTCCCCCCCGCCCTGCCCGCTCGGCCCCATGATCTCCCAGAACATGGAGTGGTTGGAGTGGCCGCCGCCGTTGTTCCTGACGGCGGTCCTTATCTCCTCGGGGACGGAGTCCAGGTCGGCGAGCAGTTCTTCGATGGTGCCGGGGTCGGCCTGTGGGTGCTCCTCGAGGGCGGCGTTGAGGTTGGTGACGTACGTGTTGTGGTGCTTGTCGTGGTGCAGCTGCATGGTCTGTTGGTCTATGGTGGGCTCCAGGGCGTCGTAGTCGTAGGGCAAATCCGGTAGCTCGTAAGCCACTTCCGTTCTCCTCTGCTCGCTTTAACGTTCCTCGGTACCTTACCCGGAAAGTGCGTGTCTTTAACGTTTGTACCGAGACCATTGCCCCTCACCCGCCGTGCTACGCGGTGCGCTGCACCGAAAGGCTTGACGGGCCCGGGGACTTTCGGGTTGTTCGTGCGCAGGTCAGAAGCGCCCATCCCCCTGGTATCTCGCTTGCGCGATGATTCATCCGGAATTCATCGCTGCCTGGTCCAATCAGGCGGGTCGTGCAGGGGGACGAACGCTAGCGAGACCACGGCTAGGACGAAGATATGCAATCAGGGGTGGCCTGACCGGAGCTGACTCGTACGCCTGAATATTTCCGGTCCCTACGGGGGACCGGGCACCAGAACGATAATCCGATGTACTTCGACGTCTGACCCTCGACCAGGGAGCAGAAGGTGACTACAAAGGTTCTCTCCGAGACAGGGCGCTTGAACGGGAGCAGGACGATGGTGTTGCTTGCCTCGGCGGCCCTGGCGATGCTACTTCTGGCGTCGGCGTTCGGCGATCGGCCAGCGGGCGCGGCATTCCCGGGCAAGAACGGCAAGATCGCGTTCGTGAGCACCAGGGATGGCGACGAGGAGATCTACGTGATCGAAGCCGATGGCACGAACGAGACTCGTCTCACCACCGAGCCGGGAAGAGACATACATCCCATGTTCTCGCCCGATGGCAAACGGGTGACTTTCACCCGCAGGCCCCTCAGCGGCATCGCGGACGAGACGATCTACGTTATGGATCCCGCAGACGTGGACCCAGTAGACGGCGACGGCGACAACATCGTAATGCTCACCCCCGCCACGCCGCCCAACTTCATGTCGGCCTATTCCCCCGATGGCTCGCGGCTGGTCTTCATGCGTCAGGAGGGCGGTGACAACGAGATCTGGTCGATGAACGCGGACGGCACGAACCCGGTTCGGCTCACGGATAACAGCCAGAACGAGGGTCGTCCCGTCTTCTCCCCGGACGGAACGAAGATAGTGTTCAGCCGTCGCGACCCCAACGCCGCCGACCTCAGCCTCCGCCGCCTCGACATCTACGTGATGAACGCAGATGGTACGGATCAGACCCGCCTCACCAGCACGACGGCGAACGAGAGCAACCCGCGCTTCTCGCCCAACGGCGAGAAGCTAGCCTTCGACAAGGCCACTCCCCCCGGCACCGCTGACCTGTACTTGATGAATCCAGACGGCACGGATCAGACCCGCCTGACCTCCGATCCCGGCTCCGAAGAGTTCCCGGCGTTCTCGCCGGACGGCGAACAGCTGGCCTTCGCCAGCGACCGCGACGGCAACCTCGAGGTTTACGTGATGGACCTCGACAACCCCGCGGATCCCGTCCGCCTGACCGAGACCGATCCTCCCGTGGAGAACACCAGGGTGGAGTGGGGGCCGTACCTCTACGACTTCGCCGGCTTTTTCCAACCGGTCGACAACCCCCCGAGCCTGAACTCCGTCAAACCCGGGCGGGCTATACCGGTGAAGTTCAGCCTGGGCGGGAACCAGGGTCTGGACATCTTCGCCGCGGGCTACCCGCAATCACAGCAGATCGATTGCGAGTCTACGGTGCCCGTCGGTATCCCCGAGCAGACCGTTACCACAGGTGGAAGTGGTCTCTCTTACGACGCGGCGACGGGCGAGTACTCCTACGTCTGGAAGACCGAGAAAGCCTGGAAGGGGACGTGCAGGGAGCTTGTCGTCAAGCTGGACGATAGCACCTTCCACCGGGCGAACTTCAGGTACAAGTAGTGACGTCGGGGAGGGCCGGGAGAGATCTTCCCGGCCCTCCCCCTTGCCGACGTTTGCAGGGTGACCCGCGGGCGTGAGCGTTGCACCGAGAACCGACCCATCGGCGAGAAAGGCCGCGGTGGTGGGACGGTCGGGTGGGGCTGTAGAATGCGGGGATGGAGACTTCGCCCTCCGGGGTCCATCGCGGCGGTTCGCTAGAGCAACAGGGCTCTGATGGGCTAGGGCGTCTGCTCGACCGGGCGGTGGTGGCCAGCACCAACGCCATCGTGATAACGGATCCCAGGCTGCCCGATAACCCCATCGTCTACCTCAACCCCGCCTTCGAGAAGACAACGGGGTACTCGGTTGAGGAGGCGCTCGGGTACAACTGCCGCTTCCTGCAGGGTGAGGACCGTGATCAGCCGGCCCTCGAGGAGTTGCGGGACGCCGTCCGGGACGGGCGGGAGTGCAGGGTGGTCTTGCGGAACTATCGCAAGGACGGGACCCTGTTCTGGAACGAGCTGCACGTCGCTCCCATGCGCGACGAGGGAGGCAACCTCACCCACTTCATCGGCGTACAGACGGACGTCACCGCCCTGAAGCAAACGGAGGAGGCCCGGGAGCACCTCCTCTCGCACGAGCGGGCCGCCCGCCTCGACGCCCAGCAGGCCGAGCGGCGCACGGACGAGGCGCGGGTCCTGCTCGACACGATCCTCGAGCAGGCGCCGGTAGGGCTGGCTTTCCTGGATACGGACCTTCGCTACTTCCTGATAAACGACTCCCTCGCCGCCGTGAACGGGATCCCCGCCGAGGAGCACCTGGGACGGGACATGCGGGAGGTCAGCCCCGAGATGGAAAGGTGGGCCGGGCGGTACTTCCGGCGGGTCCTCGAGACTGGCCAGCCTCTCGTGGACGTCGAGATCACCAGGGAGGCAAGCGGCGGTCGGCGGACTAGCGTCCTCGCCAGCTACTACCCTGTGCGCGCTTCGGACGGACAGGTGCTCGGGGTCGGCTGCGCGGTGTTGGACATAACCGAACGCAAGGAGGCTGAGGAGACGCTGCGCCGCAGCGAGGAGCGGTTCCGTTCCCTGGTGCAGAATGCCTCTGACGTTATCATGGTCGTAGACGCCGACGGCACCATCGGCTACGTGAGCCCGGCCGTCGAGAAGGTGCTGGGCTACCGGCCCGAAGAGATGGTGGGCCACAACGCCATCCGGTTCCTTTACCCGGATGACCTCGAGGAGGGATCGAGGATCTTCGCGAAGATCGCGTCCCGTCCGGGGGTCCATCCCGCCATCGAGTTTAGGGTGCCGCACAAGAACGGCTCGTGGCGCTACCTCGAGACCGTCATGAACAACCTGCTCGATGCCCCGAGCGTCGGGGGCGTGGTGCTGAACCAGCGCGACATCACCAGGCGCAGGCTGGCGGAAGAGACCATGCGCAGGAGCGAGGACCGGCTGCGCCTTGCGGTCGAGGCGACGGACCTGGGGACGTGGGACTTCAACCCGATCACGGGCGACCTGAGGTGGGACGAGCGGTGCAAGGCGCTGTTCGGGCTGCCCCCCGAAGCCGAGGTCGACTACGACGTCTTCCTGGCCGGGCTGCACCCCGAGGACAGGGAGCGAACGGACGGGATCGTCCAACGGACGCTCGACCCCGAGAGTGGGGGACAGTACGATATCGAGTACAGGACCGTCGGGCTCACGGACGGTGTGGAGCGTTGGGTAGCGGCGAGAGGGCAGGCTTACTTCGACGACGCGGGGCGCGCCTACCGCTTTATCGGGACGGTTCTGGACATCACCGAGCGCAAGCGAACCGAGGAGGAGCGGGACCTCCTGCTCGCGAGGGAGCAGCTGGCGCGCGTGGAGGCGGTCGGGACCAGGCGCAGGCTCGCCCTGCTCGCCGCGGCGGGGACCACCCTCTCCGCCTCCCTCGACTACCAGGCGACGGTCGAGAAGATCGCGCACCTCGTGGTCCCCGAGCTGGCGGACTGGTGCGTGGTGGACATCCTGGAGGAAGACGGATCGGTACACCAGCTGGCCGCGGCCCACGCGGACCCGGACGGGGGAAGCCTCCTGGACGAGCTCTCGCGCCACCGGCGCTTCGGCGAGGACACCCCCGGCACCGTGGCGCAGGTGCTGCGAACGGGCAGATCCATCGTCGTCTCCGAGACCTCGGACTCGCTGCTAGGCGAGAGGACGACGGGCGAAGAGCACCTGGGCGTGCTGCGAAGGCTCGGGATCCACTCCTACATGAGCGTGCCGCTGATCGCGCGCCGCAGGACGCTCGGGGCGATGACGCTAGTCTCGGCCGATCCGGGGCGCCGCTACGGGGATGAGGACCTCTCGCTTGCCGAGGGCCTCGCCTACCGGTGCGCCCTGGCCGTGGACAACGCCCGCCTCTACAGAGAGCGGAGCCGCATCGCCCACACCTTGCAGCGAAGTCTGCTGCCGAGTCTGCCCGAGATGCGGGGGATCGAGGTGGGGGTCGAGTACCTGCCGGTCGGCGAGGAGAACGAGGTCGGCGGGGACTTCTACGATCTGATCGAGACCAAAGACGGGCGCTGGCTGGCCGTGATCGGGGATGTCTGCGGGAAGGGCGCCGCGGCGGCCGCGGTGACGGCACTCACGCGGTACACCGTGCGCGCCGTGGCCATGCGGGAGGACGGCCCTGCCGCCGTGCTAGGCGCCCTCAACGAGGCGATGAGGCGTCAACTCGACGACGACCAGTTCTGCACCGTGGCCTGCGCCCAGCTCGGACCTGCCGACGGAGGATTCGGCCTGAGCGTGGCTCGCGGCGGCCACCCCGCGCCGCTCCTGGTGCGTGCCGGAGGGTCGATAGAGGCCATCGCGCCGCCAGGGAGGGCGCTCGGCGTCTTCCCCGACGCGGGCCTCGAGGTCAGGAGGGTACACCTCGGTCCGGGCGACGCCGCGGTCTTCTACACCGACGGCCTCACGGAGGCGCGGGGACCTGACGGCTCCTTTTTCGGCGAGGAGCGGCTGTGGACGCTCCTGCGCTCCTGCGCCGGTCTCAGCGCCCCGGCCATCGCCGAGAGGCTGAGGGACGTGGCAATGGAGTACGGGGAGGGAAACCCGCGCGACGATCTGGCCGTGCTCGTCCTGCGCGTGCCGGAATAGCTTTCTGGCTACGGGCTTCGGTACTCCTGCCGAAGCCTGATGGCCCTCAAAACGATCAGCGAGAGCGCGGCCAGGGCGGCGGCGACGAGTTGTATCTGCCAGATGGTAGAGGGCAGCCCGGCTTCGAGCAGCGCTCCGGCCACTATGGGGCTCGCGCCGTAGGCGACCCCGAAGCAGGTGCCGAAGAGGGCCAGGTAGGTCCCGCGCAGGCGCACGGGGGCCAGCTCGGCGGCGAGGGAAGCGCCCGCGACCTCCAGGATCATCTCGGCCAGGGTGAAGAAGAGCGCGAAGGCGACGAGGATGCCAAAGAAGGATTCGGTCAGGAGCAGCGTGGCGGAGGAGGCCGCGAACAGCGCGGCGCCGGCCAGCAGCGCGAGGACCTTCGACGTACGGTCGATGGCGTAGGAGATGGGGAGCTGGAGCAGGATGACCATCAGCCCGTTGGCGCCGAGGAAGAGCCCGATCCGGGCGTCCGGTAGCTCGAGGAAGTTCTTGGCGTAGATCGGGAGCGCCTGCCAGTCCTGGGTGAAGACGTAGTAGAGCAGGATCCCCGCCGCGAGCAACGCGACGAACGGCCCGTCCGCGAGCGCCGCCCTCAGGCCTGACGCGCCGACGCGCGGACCGCGCACGGCGACGCTCGGGAGCGACTCCTCGACGGTAAGGGCCAGGACCAGCGCCACGAGCGCCATCAGGGCGGAGGCGCACAGAAAGAGGGCGGCGTAGATTCGCTCCGAGCCTACCGAGGCCGCGGTCAGCCCTGCCACCATCGGGCCCATGGCCCAACCGACGTTGCCCCCGACGCGCACGAGCCCGTAGGCCCGCGACCTCCGCCCCGGCTCCGTCACGTCGGCGATCATCGCGTTGCGGGCCGCGTCGAAGGTCGTGACGCCGAGTAGCCCCGCGGCCACCGAGACCAGGAGGTAGCCGGCGAAGTCCTCGACGAAGGCGAACGCAAGAAAAGCGGCCGCGCTCCCGCCGAGCGCCGCGAGCATCACGGGCTTGCGGCCGTAGCGGTCGGAGATCGGTCCCGAGATGAGCCCCGAGACGATGCTCGCCGCCGCGAGGGAGGCCAGACCCACCCCGACGAGCGGGAGCGGGATACCTACGACGTTGCGGAAGTGGATCGTGGAGAAAGGGAAGTACAGGCCGTGACCGAACCTGACCGCGAGCATGGCGAGCAGGAGCAGCCACACCCTGCGATCGAACCCGAAAGACTTGTCCAGCCCGGTGAACACCACAGGAATCATAACCATAAGGGCGCCGGGGAGCCTGTAAGATACGCTCGTGCCAGAGGAACTCCCAAGCTCGCTTGCCGATCTCGCCGGGGCTTACCGGGAGGGGCGCCTTTCACCGGTCGAGGTCGTCGAGACGCTTCTCGGGCGCATCGAGACCGGGGACGGTAGCCTCAACGCCTTCGTCACCGTGACGGGGGAGAGGGCCCTGCAGGATGCGTCCCGGGCGGAGGCCGAGTTCGTTGCCGGACGGCACAGGGGACCGCTGCACGGGATCCCCGTCGGCCTGAAGGATCTCATCTTCACGCGGGGCGTCCGGACCACCATGGGCTCCGCCTTCTTCGCCGACCACGTCCCGGACCACAGCGCCGCGGTGGCCACGAGACTGGAAGAGGCGGGAACCATCCTCCTGGGCAAGACGAGCACCCACGAGTTCGCCTACGGACCGACGGGGGATCGCTCGTACTTCGGGCCTACGAGGAACCCGCGCGACCAGAGCAGGATCCCCGGAGGCTCCAGCAGCGGCTCCGCGGCGGCTGTCGCCGCGGGCATGATCTACGGCGCCTTGGGCTCGGACACCGGCGGCTCCATTCGCATACCGGCGGCCCTGTGCGGCGTGGTCGGCATGAAGCCGACCTTCGGGCTGGTGAGCAGAAGCGGCGTGTTCCCGCTCTCGTGGACCCTCGACCACGTTGGCCCCATCACCCGCACCGTCGAGGACAACGCCCTGGTCCTGAACGCGCTCGCCGGACACGATCCCGACGACCCGTACTCCGCGGACAGGCCGCCCGAGGACTTCTCCCGCGGCCTCGGTCGCGGCGTCAGCGGAAGCGTGATCGGAGTCCCGCAAGACTTCTACTTCGAGCACCTCGACGCCGAGGTGGGGGAGAAGGTCGGGGAGGCCATCGAGGTCTTCGAGTCACTCGGCGCGAGGGCGCGGCCCGTCGAGATCCCGCACCTGCGCGAGACACTCGAGGCGCAGCGTCTCACGCTGGCCGTCGAAGCGTACGCGGTGCACGAAGAGCGGCTGAGAGACGAGCCGGACAGGTACGGCGAGGGGGTGCGCGAGCGCCTGCTCGGGGGCGAGGGGCACAAAGCCCACACCTACGCGAGCGCCCAGCAAGTCAAGGTGCGGGCGATGGAGGAGTTTCGTCAAGCGCTGGATGGGGTGGACGTCCTGCTCACCCCCGCGGTGCCGATAGCCGCGACGCTCGTGTATCAGGAGGAGTTGGACATCGGGGGTTACGAGGAGACCGTTCGCTCGGCGGTGACCCGGCTCACCGGGCCGACGAACTTTACCGGTTCTCCGAGCCTCTCCGTCCCCTGCGGCCCGACCGCCGCCGGTCTGCCCGTGGGGATTCAGCTGATCGGGCGGCCCTTCGACGAAGCAACCGTCTACCGGTTCGGGCACTCCTACGAAGCGGCTGCCCACCCCAAAACGGCTACTTCTTAGGCCTGGCTCAACCCGCCGTCGGCGAGAGGTGCTCGTGCACCGCGAGCCAGCTCCCGCCGTCTTGGCGGGCGAAGACGATGGTCTCGCGCTCGTGCAGGGTCTCCTCGCCACCCGCAACCGTTCTGACGCGCGTCTCGACTTCGTGGGTAAATACCGCGGCGTCCTCGAGTTCCTGGACCCGCCGCTCGCGCGAAGAACACGCGAGTACCTCGAACCCTTCCTCGCGCACAAGCGAATCCCACAGCTCGCGCCACTCCGCGGTTGATTCCAGGCGTCTCTCCGCGGTGTAGAAGACGAACGTCGCCTGCGGGTGAAAGCAAGCGAAGTAATCGTCCACGCGCCCCTCGCCGAAGGCGGAGACCAGCCGGTCTGCGGCATCGAGTACCTGCCGGGTTACTTCTGTGTTATCCATGGGAGCACCTCCATCGCGACCGCCCGCACCGGCGCGCCGTCCGAGCCGCCGAGCTTTATGGGCAGGAGGCTGAGGATCGGGTCCGGGAAGTCTATATTCTCGAGGTTGGCCAGATTCTCGGCAATCACGCCGCCCGCGCCGAGGATGAGGTGGTGCGCCGGGTACCCGTCGGGATGCGGGTCTTCGAGCACCGTCTCGTCCACGTTGAGGGCGTCGACCGCCACGGTCCTTACGCCGGCGTCCAGCAACAATCGCGCCGCCGTACGATCGAGGAACGGATGGTCGTAGTACAGCGGCGTGCCGTAGTGTTCCTCCCAGCCCGTGCGAACCACGGCTATGACGGCCGCAGAGAGTAGCTCCCCGAACGGGCGCAGGTCGTCGGCGGTGATGCGCTCGCGCGGCCCCTTGCCCCGCACATCCAGGATGACGGCTGGGCCGACGAAGTGGCGCGGGTCCATCTCGTCTATCCGGGCGCCGTTCTCGACGAAGTGGTATGGGGCGTCGACGTGGGTGCCCGAGTGGCTCCCGATGTGGACGCCGAGGACGTTCACGCCGTGGGCGGCGATCGTGGTCGCCGGCTCCAGGCGCACCGCAGGGTCACCCGGGTAGACCTGGGTGGCCTCGTCCACCCGGCGGGAGAGGTCGACGACGCGGCCTAGCCTGACCAACCGGCGCTATCCCGCGTCGCGCGCCGTCTCGGGCTCGCCTCCCCCGACCCGGTCGGCGGCGAAGCGGAGGACCAGGTACAGGACGAAGGTGATAAAGAAAACCGGGACCGTCGCGCCGAAAGAGAGCGGGCTGATCCGGGTCCAGTAGAGGGCCAGGCCCGCCCCGACGACGTAGGCGGCCCACGCCGGCAGATTGAAGCCGCCTGTGTACCAGTAGGCCCCGCCGCGTCCGCCCAGCACGTCTCCCACCGAGTAGCTTCCGCGCTTCAGGATCCAGTAGTCGGCGAGCATGATCGCGAAGACCGGCACGAAGAACGTCCCGATAAGCAGCAGGAAGCCGAGGAAGCGGTCCAGGATGCCCTGCCACAGGGCGCCGACTATCGAGATCAGGCCGATCACGAGCGCGGGCGCCAAAAAGCCGCTGCTGGGCCTGAGGTTCAGGTAGGACATGATCATGCCGTAGACCACCAGCGTGTTTGTGGCCATCACGGAGAGGAACACCACGATAGCGGCCGGTATCCCGAAGTTGTCGACGAGGACCGCCGCGTCGAAGCCCTGGGCCGCCCCGCCCTGCAGCTGGGCGTAGGCGGCGGCGGTCACCCCGAGGGACATGGCCAGAGAAGTCGAGGCGGTGTAGCCGATGACCGTCCCGGAGATGCCCCCGAGCTGGGTCCTCGCGTTACGGTTGAAGTCGGCCGAGAGCACGGTCCAGGAGATCGCCGTCGCGACCACAACATCGAACGCTATCGCCGCCGTCATGCCGGTCGAGGGATCTGGAGGGATGGAGAGGTATTCGCCGAGCCCAAAGGCGCTGAAGGCCGTGTAGAAGACGTAGAGCGCGAGTCCGATCATCACCACCGCGATAAACGGCTCGACCCGCTCTATCCCCTGGTGCCCGAAGAGCGCGAGGAAGACGACGAGGCTCTGGCACAGGATGGTGAAGAGCGGGACGCTCGAGAACCCGGTGAGCGATGCCACCGCGGAGTTGACGGCTATCCCGGCGAGTAGCGCCTGCACCCAGCTCCAGCCCATAAGAACGCCGAGGTTCAGTACCGCCGGGAAGGTGCCGCCGCGAACGCCGAAGGACCCGCGCGTGAGGACCATCGTCGGCAGGCCGGTGCGAGTTCCGATGCAGCCCACCAGCGAGAGCACGGTCACCCCGAGGAGCGTGCCGAGGAGGATGATCACCAGCGCCTGTCTGTAGGGGATGCCGGGTACGAACAACGTGCCCGTGAGCAGCGTCGTGACCACCATGTTCGCCGCGAGCCACACCATGATGGTGTTCCCGAAGCCCATCGTCCGCTCGGTGTCGGCGCCTGGATCCACGCTGTCGTGACCCAGTCGCGAGGTTATCTGATCCAACATCCGGGCGCTCCTTTCCGGGTTCGCCTTATCCCCGTTCTACGGCGAGGCTTTGCTCGTCGTGGATCTCCACCCTGAAGCTATCCGAGGCGAGGTAGACTGCGGCGAGGCTTATGAGGGAGTTGAGGGCGAGGTATGCCGCGACCGGCCACGAATTGCCGCCCGCCCATGTCAGGAGGGCTGTGGCGACGATCGGGGCGAGAGCGCCGCCGAGCATCCCCGCCATCTGGTAGCCGAAGGAGATCCCCGAGTAGCGCACCCGCGCCTCGAAGAGCTCCGCGATAAACACACCCGTTATGCCGTAGAGCGCGCCGGCCGCGAATGTCCAGAGGCTCATGGAGAGCCAGATCAGGGCGGGCACCTCCGTGTTGACGAGCCAGAAGTACGGGAAGGCGAGCAAGAACACCACCGCCGCGCTCCACAGGGCAACGGGCCGCTTGCCTATCCGGTCCGCGACGCGGGCGAAGATCAGGATGCCCGCGATCTCGGCCACCCCGGCGAGCAGGAGCCCGATCAGGGGCACGTTCCTGGCTACCCCGAGCTGTTCCGTGACGTACGATAACGTGAAGGTGATGACGATGTAGTAGCCGCCAATGTTGACGAGCACGACGCCTATGGCAAGGATGGCCGCGACCGGATAATCCCGCAGCACCTCCAGAAGAGGCACCCTCGACTCGCTGCCGAGTTCCTTTACCCTCTCGAAGGCTGGCGACTCGAGCACGCGCAGCCGGATAAAAAGCCCCACCCCGATGAGGATGATGCTGAGCAAGAACGGCACGCGCCAGCCCCAGGCGAAGAACTGCTCGTCCGGCAGCGAGGAGAAGGCCGTGAAGACGGCGGTGGAGAGCACGAGCCCGGCCGGCGCCCCCATCTGGGGCCAGCTCGCGTAGAAGTTGCGGCTCTCTTCGGGGGCGTGTTCGACTGCCATCAGGGTCGCGCCGCCCCACTCGCCTCCCACGGCGAAGCCCTGCAGGAAGCGAAGGATCACGAGCAGGATCGGGGCCAGGATGCCGGCCGTCTCGAACGTCGGGAGTAGCCCTATGAGGAACGTCGCCCCGCCCATAACCAGGAGCGTGATCACCAGCATCGACTTGCGCCCTACCCTGTCGCCGAAGTGCCCGAAGACCACTCCGCCTATCGGGCGGGCGAAGAAGCCGACCCCGAAGACGGCGAAGGAGGCCAGCAGTCCAGCCAGCGCGGAGAACTCGGGGAAGAAGAGGGCCGGGAAGACCAGCGCGGCCGCGGTCCCGTAGAGGAAGAAGTCGTACCACTCGATCGCCGTGCCTATGAAGCTGGCGAAGGCGACCTCCCGGATGGATGCGCGCCGCCCGATGTCCTCGCCGCCAAGCCTCTGCATGCCGTCTCCCCGCCGAGATGCCTCCGCAACGATCTTACTCTAGTCGCGCGAGGGCTAGCGGTCAATGATCGCCACCCCGGCGCCGGGGACGGAGGCGTTACCGGTAAACGACGAGCGATTTAGGGTAGAGTAACGGACTTTGGAGACGATGGCCCGCGCGAGACGGTGACGAGGTACGCTTGCAGAGAGACCGCAGAGAGAAGAAAGTACCGAGCGTCGGGCTAACTCGGCGGAGGTTCCTGAAGGCCGCGGGCGGCGGGGCGGCGTGGGTGGCGCTAGCGGGGGCCTTCGGCTGCGAACCCTCCGACCGGGCCGCTGGGAAGCCGCCCCAGAAGACTACCTCGTCCGCGCGGCCCGATGAGGCGGCCGCCACCACGCAGCCGAAGGACGAGCTCTCCTTCCGGTCGCGGCCCGACCTCGGCCCGCCTGGCGTCGGGATCGACACCCCGGCGCGCGACACGGAGCCCGGCTACGTGTTCGCCGCCCCGAAAAAAGGTCCGGCCGAACAGGGCCCGGGCCAGGACGGCGCGATGATCCTCGACGATCTCGGGCAGGTGGTGTGGTTCCGGCCCATGCGAACCGACGGCATGAGGGCCATGGACCTCAAGGTCCAGAGCTACCGCGGCGAGCCGGTGCTCACCTGGTACGAAGGCGTCGGCACCACCTACGGTCGCGGGGAGTACGTGATCGCGGACACCTCCTATCGCGAGGTGACCCGCGTCAACGCGGGCAACGGCTACCAAGGCGACCACCACGAGTTCCTGCTTACCCCACAGGGGACGGCGCTCGTCACGATCTACAGCCCCGTGAGCTGGGACCTCTCCTCGATAGGAGGCTCCGAGAACGGCGCCGTGCTCGACGGGATCGCGCAGGAGGTGGACGTCGCGAGCGGCGAGGTGCTCTTCGAGTGGCACAGCCTCGACCACGTCGGCATCGAGGCGTCTTACAGGGAGCTCCCCGAGAACCCCGCGGCGCCCTTCGACTACTTCCACATCAACTCCATAGACGTGGATGGGGACGGCAACCTGATCATCTCCTCGCGCACCACCTGGGCCGTCTACAAGGTAGACCGCGAGACCGACGAGGTCATCTGGCGGCTGGGCGGAAAAGGGAGCGACTTCGAGATGGGACCGGGCACCTGGATGCGCTACCAGCACGACGCCCGCAGCCACCCCGACGGCACCATCACGGTCTTCGACAACGGCGGCGTGCAGAAGGACAAGGAGTCCTACGGCCTGGCGATCGAGATCGACGAGGAGGCTATGACAGCGACCCTGGCGCGCGAGTACGCCAACCCCAACGGGCGGGTGGCCGCCGTCATGGGCAACATGCAGGTCCTACCCGGCGGCGGCGCTTTCGTGGGCTGGGGCAGCGACCCGATCGTCTCCGAGTTCGCCGAGAACGGCGACTTGCTCTTCAGCGTCCGCTTCCCGCCCAAGGTCAACACCTACAGGGCGTTCCGTTTCCCGTGGACCGGGCGGCCGGACGAGGCCCCCGCCGTGGCCGCCGAGCCCGGACCCGACGAGGGCCAGATCACGGTCTACGCGAGCTGGAACGGCGCGACGGAGGTGGCCGAGTGGGAAGCCATGGCCGGGCCGTCCCCCGACCGGCTGCAACCCGCAGGATCCGCGCCGCGCGAGGGCTTCGAGACTGCTTTCGCGGCTCGCACCGAAGGGCCGTACGTCGCGGCGCGGGCAAGGGACCGCTCGGGCCGGGTTCTGGGCACGTCGAAGGCGGTCAAGGCTCGAGCTTAGCGGCGGCTGACGCGCCGCGTTACTGGCCGTCCCCGGCCTTCTGTTGCGCCTCCTGGATCTCGCGTTCGACCCGCCGTCCGCCCTTCTCCAGTTCCTTCTCCGCTTTCTTTCGTTCCTGCTCTATCTTCTCCTGCGCCTGCTTCTGGCCCTTCTTGACCTCTTTCTCGATACGCTGTTGGCCCTTGTCTACCTCCTCCTGCGCCCGTTTCTCGAGCCTGTCCTGCGCCTCTCCGCACGCGGTGGCGCCGAACGCCGAAACGAGGGCCGCGACCGAGAGGGCGGCGAGTTTTCTCCTCATGCTTTCCTTTCCGCTACGCCGAGATCCGCTCTCGTAGAGCCTTCCCGCGCCGAGAGAACCCGAAACACCGGAGGGTCCGCGCCAGGCGGGCCGCGAGGAGCGGATATTTTCACGTTATCGGGGGTATACACTGCGCGTCGGACGGCGCAAAGAAGGAGGACCTACGATGGCCGAGCCTGCGGACGCGGGCGCCTTTCCGGAGCTCTTCGGGGTCGTGCAAGAGTACGCCCGGCGGGACTACAACCACCAGGTAGAGGCGCTCAGGGTGATCGCCGCGGCCTACCTGCCGTTGTTCGAGGTTCCTCCCATGCCCGACGCCAGGCCGGTGGTCGAGGGCATACTGGCCCGCAACGGTTTCCTGCTGACCGACCCGGATACCGGACTCCTGGAGCCGGCCGGCGTCGACGCCGTGGTGAGCGTCGCGACCGCCCGGCTCGACGAGGAAGATCTCCGGTGGGGCGTGGCCTGCCTCCTCAACGTGATGGACGCCCTGAGGGGCCGGGCGCAGAGCGAGGGCTACGAGACCTACGTGCTAGACGCCGACGACGTGCTGGATGGTCTCGAGACCATCCTGGCCGCCGACGTGATCGAGGACGCCATCGAGGACATCCTGGAAGGGGGCTAAGCCTGGCGCCTGTCGCGCCCTGCTCTAGGCCCCTATCTCCGGGTCCGGGGCGGCCTCGGGCTGGGCTTCGCCGAGGAGCCGGCTCACCTCGCCCTCGAGCCGCGACATGCGCTCGTCCAGGGCATCCAGGCGCTCCCTGACCTCGTTCTTGAAGTCCTCGTCCGTGCCCTCGCCGCCTCCGCCGAGGAGCCCGTGCGCCATGGCGCCGCCGGCTAGCCCCGAGGCCGCCCCCGTGAGACCCGAGGCCGCCCCCGAAAGGCCAGAGGCCGCCTCGGAGAGGTCGAAGCTTCCTCCCTGCTGACCCTTGGTCGTCCCGAGCTGATCCTTCAGGCGGTTCGCGTAGCCTTCGACGGCGTCCACGTCGAAGGTGCCTTTCCCGCGCGTGCTTTCGCCTCCCCCGCGCCTGTCGGCGCCCTCGCCGCGCGCCTGGCGCACCTGGCGCGCCTGGCGCGCCTGCCGCTCCTGCGGGCGCCCCCGCACCCGCCCACGCACGCGGTCTTCCGCTCGTCTCTGGGGTTCCCTTCGCCTGCGGCCCACGCTCTACTCCTCCGGTCTTGCCTTCGCGCCAGTAGTTCACACCGAGCATACCCGGACAGCGCCGCGGCGCAACCCCGTGAACCGCCGTGTTGCCCCGAACTTCGTTCTTCGTAACGATTACCGTAACGTCTGGGAGACGGTAGCGGTGTAGAGTGGGGCAATGGAGATCGAGGCCCAGTGAACCAGGAACCGGTGGCCGTGCGAGCGCGAGCCGTCGAAGACCGGGTGCCGACTGGTTCCGCCGGTCCGCCGAGCGGCAGGTTGAGGGGGCTGTGGCTGCTTGCCGCGAGGGCCGCCTGGGTGGCGGTGGCGGTCGTCACGCTCGGGGCCTTCGTCGCGGCCGTCCCAGTCCGCTACGCCGAGCTTGCCCGGCCGTCCGAAGGTGCAAGCGCCGCCCTGCAGGAGATCGGGCTCTCCCCGGCCGGCTATGCCCTCTACAATGTCGCGCTCGACTCGCTCTTCGTGTCCGTCTTCGCCGCCGTCGCAGCCCTGATCTTCTGGCGTCGCTCCAGGGACCCCATGGCGCTGCTCGTCGCGACGATGCTGGTGGTGTGGGGAGCGCGCAACGAACTGTTCGTCGGGACTCCGAGCGCGCTCGAGGGGATGTTGGACTCGACGCTGACGTTCGTGGGTTACGTCGCTTGGATGCTCTTCTTCTACCTGTTCCCGAGTGGACGGTTCGTGC
Source organism: uncultured Rubrobacteraceae bacterium (assembly GCA_963800975.1). Classification (GTDB taxonomy): domain Bacteria; phylum Actinomycetota; class Rubrobacteria; order Rubrobacterales; family Rubrobacteraceae; genus JALYGY01. The sequence continues at coordinate 291,323 of CAWDDB010000021.1, forward strand.
CGCGCTGGACGCGCTGGATGGCCCTCTGTTGGGTTCTGTTCCTGGGTTTGTGGAACTTCACGCCTTTTGGCCCGCTCACCTGGCCGGCACCGCTCTTCAATGCGGTCGTCTTGGTGTTGTGGATCAGCTTCCCGGTGGCCCAACTCTACCGCTACGCGCGCGTCTCCGACCGCACCCAGCGCCAGCAGACCAAATGGGTGGCTTTCGGGGTGGCGGTAGCGATCACGGGCGCGCTGGCAACCCTCTTCGCCGTCGGAGCGGCGATAGACCTGCCGCCCGAGGAAGTAGGGTCGAGGATGCTGAGCATGCTTCTCATGGACGCGTTCGGGTTGCTGATCCCCCTCTCGATTGGCGTCGCAGTGCTGCGGTCGCGCCTGTTCGACATAGACTTAGTAATAAACCGAGCCCTGGTCTACGGCGCCCTGACAGCCACCCTCCTCACGCTCTACTTCGGGGGAGTGGTAGGGCTGCAGGCACTCCTGCGCGCGCTCACGGGGGGCGAGTCGCAGCTGGCGATTGTCGCCTCGACGCTACTCATCGCGGCGCTGTTCAACCCGCTGAGGCGCCGCATTCAGGTTTTCATAGACAGGCGCTTCTACCGCAAGAAGTACGACGCTAGGAAGACGCTCGAGGGCTTCTCGGCCACGCTGCGCGACGAGACGGATCTCGCCTCCCTCGAGCACGAGCTTGTGGGCGTGATCGGGGAGACGCTGCAGCCCGCCTGCGTCTCGCTCTGGCTGAGATCCGGGACGGGCGCAAGAGAGGGCGAATAATCAGGCCACGGGCCTCAGGTTTCGTACCGAATCCGGATGGAACATTACCGGAAACAGTGCGCCCCACCCCCTTGTAGAGACGCCCCGGTGGGGCGTCTCTAGACCCACCACGACACCCTTACGGACCGACCCTCGATCAACCGGAAACCGTATCAGCAACAGGGTTGTCGGCGCGCGGGCGGCTCGCGGACCGCCCTTCAGTATCTGCACCTCGCGACGGCCTCGCCTAGTCGCTCCCTTGCGCCCGTCCGCAGGGTTTTGCCGTGGGCGAGGATGACGGTCGAGAAGTCTTCTACGAGCAGGCGCTCCGCGGAGTATCGTGCGAGTGGCGGGTCGGAGCAGAGGGCCCTTCGTACCCCGACCCGTGGCTTGTCCCAGGGGGCAAGGGACCCGAAGGCGTCGGCGGTGAACAGCAGGCCGTCGCCGTCCCTCAGCAGCGAGACGTGCCCGATGGAGTGGCCAGGCGTGGGGATGACTCGGAAGCCGGAGACGAGATCCCCCTCGTGCAGTACCTTTGTGACATTCACCGTCGGAAAGCTCTGGCGGCTCGCGATGCGCCTGAAGAAGGCGCTCGATGGCTCGTCTCGCTGCCGCAGGCCCGAGATGATCTCCGCCTCGTACTCGGGGGCCCCGAGCTCCGCTTGCGGCGCCCACCCTGCCAGGCCGAGCGCGCCCCCGGTGTGATCCGGGTGGTGGTGCGTCAGGAAGACGCGTTTGAGGTCTTCTGGCCCGGACCCAAGCGCCGCGAGGGCTTCCTTGATGCGCCCCACGCTACCCTCGGTACCGGTGTCCACAAGCGTCCAGCCGTCGTCGTTCGCCAGGAGCAGCACGTTGATCGCGCTCGGGAACCCGATCGCGTCCACGCGGTAGACGCCGGGTGCCACCAGCTCCGGCATCTTCGCGGGCACCTACGGAACCTCTGTGGTGGCGTCGCCGGACAACCTGGCCACGCTACATCGTCCTCTGCGCGGGCTCATCTCCCGGGCCGTAGGGGTACCACCACTCCTTTCGCTCCACCCTGGGGTCGATGTGGACGTGCTTGGACTCCTGGAAGGCTTCGAGGCCTTCCCTGCCGAGTTCCCTTCCTATCCCGCTGCCTTTCTGGCCGCCGAAGGGGGCGGCGTCGTTGTCCGTGAGCGGGTCGTTGATCCACACGGTCCCGGCCCGCAGCTCGCGCATGCACTTGAGCATCTTCTCGAAGTCCTGCGTGTAGACGTTCGCCCCCAGGCCGTAGGGGACCGAGTTTGCCTGCTCTATGGCCTCGTCCAGGCTCCCGACCTCGACGACGGGGACCACCGGCCCGAACGTCTCGTCGCGCATCACGGTCATGGAGGGCTCGACCCCCGTGAGGATGGTCGGTTTGTAGAAAAAGCCAGCCTCGCCGTGGCGCTCGCCGCCGGTGACGAGGCTGGCTCCCTTGCTCAGGGCGTCCCCGACCTGGCGCTCGACCTTCTCGCGGCCCTTGGCGTTGATCATGGGCCCCACGTCTGTCCTCTCGTCCATCGGGTCGCCGATGTTCAGGCTCTCGACGAAGCTCCTGGAGGCCTCGACGAAGTCGTCCGCGACCCCGCTCATGACGTAGAAGCGCTCCGAGGAGGTGCAGACCTGCCCCGCGTTCAGGCAGGCGGCCCAGACGGCGCCCTGGGCGGCGATCTCGACGTCCACGTCGTCGCAGATGATGAACGGGTCCTTGCCGCCGAGCTCCAGGTTCGCCGGAATCAGGCGCTCGGCCGCGACCAGCCCGACCTTGCGCCCCGTCTCCTGGCTCCCCGTGAACGCCACCATGTCGACGCCGGGGTGGCGCACCAGGGCGTCGCCGACGTCGCCGGCGCCGTAGACGACCTGGAGCAGGCCCTCGGGCAGGTCCTCCATCAGCTCGGCCAGGCGGCGGGTCCCCAGGGGCGTCTCCTCCGAGGGCTTCAGGATCACGGCGTTCCCCGCGGCGAGCGCCGGGGCGACCTTCCAGGCCGCGAGCAGCAGCGGGTAGTTCCAGGGGACGATGCAGGCCACGGTGCCGACCGGCTCCCTCACTACCAGGGCGAGCTGCTGGGGTTCTATGGGGGCCGGGAGGTAGCCGACGTTGTCGCGGGCTATCTCGGCGTAGTAGTCGAAGCAGGCCGCCGTCCACGTCACCTCGTCGTGGTTCTCCACGAACGGCTTGCCCCCCTCGTGCGTCATGATCTCGGCCAGCTCGTCCGCGTGGTCGCGCATCTTGCCGGCAAGCTCGTGCAGTAGCTCGGCCCGGTCGAGCCCCGCGAACCCGCGCCACTCCTGGAAGCCGCTGCCCGCCCGCGCGACGATCCGGTCGAGGTCTTCGCGGGAGGTGGTGCCTATCTCCTCTATGCTCTCGCCCGTGGCCGGGTTCAAGACGCTCAGGCGTCCGTTCTCGGTCATCTCTCCTCCGTTTATCTCTCGTAGACCACGAAAGACGTGGCGTTTCCGACCACATCGTACAGCGAACGCGCCGGGGCGTTGTACTGCTGGGTGTGCCAGTAGACGCGGTCGGCGTCGCGCCGGTCGGCCTCGGCGTAGACGCCTTCGATCAGGGCGCGCCCGGCCCCAGAGCCGCGCCCTTCTCGCGACACGAACAGGTCCTCCAGGTAACAGTAGCTCGCCGTCGTCCACGTGGAGGGGTGGAAGACGAGGTGAGCCAGCCCGACGAGCCGGCCTTCCTCGTCCTCGGCTACCAGGCCGAAGAGCCCTTCCGACCCGTCGCGTACGCGCCGGAAGGTCGCCTCCGTAACCTCTTCACTAGGGTCGTTGCGGTAGAAGTCGTTGTAGCCATGCCAGAGGGGCAGCCAGGCGTCGCGATCTTCTTCCCTGATGGGGCGGACGGTCGTCAAGATGCCCCCCTCCATGTGAGCACGCGGGGGTGGTGTCCGGTGGTCGGGTAGACCAACCGCAACGTCACTTCGTGGAACATCATCTTCCTCCTGATCCGACGACGGGCTCCTGCACTCGCTTTTCGTGGGGCCGTATCCGGCGGGATCCAAACGCCGGATACGGCCGAGCTTTCTCTAGAGGTTGATCGCGACGTACTTCGTCTCGAGGTACTCCTCTATGCCTTCTATGCCGCCCTCGCGCCCGAAGCCCGAGTGCTTGATGCCCCCGAAGGGAGCCGACGCGTTCGAGACCATCCCCTGGTTGAGGCCGACCATGCCGGTATGGAGGCCCTCGCACACGCGCAGCGCGCGCTTGAGGTCGCTCGTGTAGACGTAGGCGACGAGGCCGTACTCCGTGTCGTTGGCGGCGGCGACGGCCTCCTCCTCCGATCCGAAGGAGGCGACGGGGGCGACGGGGCCGAAGATCTCCTCCTTCAGGAGGTTCGCCTCAGGCGTCACGCCTTCGAGCACCGTGGGCCGGTAGAAGTAGCCAGAGCCCTCCACCTGCTCCGCGCCGACGAGCGCCGTCGCTCCTTTGCCGAGGGCGTCCTCGACGAGATCCGCGACCTTATCGCGCTGCGTGCCGTCGATCAGGGGGCCGACCTCGACCCCTTCCTCGGTCCCGCGGCCGACCTTCATGGCGTCCATGCGGGAGGCTAGCTTCTCCGCGAACTCCCCCGACACGGACTCGGAGACGTGGAAGCGGTTGGCCGCGGTACAGGCCTCGCCGATGTTGCGCATCTTGGCGATCAGGGCGCCTTCGACAGCCGCGTCGACGTCGGCGTCGTCGAACACGATAAACGGGGCGTTGCCCCCTAGCTCCATCGAGACCCGCAGGATCTGCTCCGCGGACTGCTCGATCAGCTTCCTGCCTACCTCCGTCGAGCCGGTGAAGGAGAGCTTGCGCGCGCGGGGGTCGGAGATGAGCGGCCCCATCACCGAGCCCGAGGAGGAGCTGGTCACCACGTTCAGGACGCCGCCCGGCAGGCCCGACTCCTCCAGGATCCGGGCGAGCGCGAGCATCGAGAGCGGCGTCTGCTGGGCCGGCTTCACGACCATCGTGCAGCCCGCGGCGACTGCGGGCCCGATCTTGCGCGTGCCCATCGCCATCGGGAAGTTCCAGGGCGTGATGAGGAGGCATGGCCCCACCGGCTGCTTCATGGTGAGCATGCGCCCGGCGCCGGCTGGCGGGACGGCGTAGCGGCCCTCGATGCGCACGGCCTCCTCGCTAAACCAGCGCAAGAATTCGGCGGCGTAGGTGATCTCCGCCTTCGACTCCGCGACGGTCTTGCCCATCTCCAGCGTCATAAGCAACGCCAGCTCGTCCGCGCGCTCCGTCAGCGTCTCGAAGGCGCGCCTGAGGATCTCGCCCCGCTCGCGTGGCGGGTGCTTCGCCCACTCGGCCTGCGCTTCGCTCGCCGCGTCGAGCGCCGAGACGGCGTCCTCGGGGGTGGCGTCTGCGACCTCGCACAGCGCCTCGGCCGTCGAGGGGTCCTCCACGGAGAGCGTGCCGCCCCCCGAGGCGTCGCGCCACTCGCCGCCTATGTAGAGTTGCTTGTCTACGCCGTCCACCACGGTTTGCTCAGAGGTTGCGATGGTCATCGGAACTCCTTTCCTGGTTGCTCGGAGCGATACCCTTCAGGATACCGTTTTTGTCCCGGACCGTGCGCAGCCCGAACCTGGCGCGCGGGTTCGTTGTCGTCCTCGTTTCGCCGTTTTCTCCGCTCACGTGCGGTCCTTCGATACGTCTCTCTGCAGGGCGGGCCGCCCAAGCCAGACGGTTCTCTCCCCCTCCCTGAAGTTCGAGAACGACTGGCGCAGGGCGCTCCCTTGCGGCCAGCGGTACTCCGCCCGCAGCCCGGCCGGGTGGTATGCCGCGGTGTAGAGCGTGCCGAAGGCCTGTTCGTAGCGCGTGTTGTAGAGGGGAGGCCGCAGAAAGCGGCGGACGAAACCCTTCTCCGTCTCGGCCGGGTCAGACAGCCTGTCCGCCAGGAACTGCCTGCGTTCGACCGTCGAGCTCATGCGGGCGTGGTCTTCCCAATCGACCCGTTGCTGGTGGTTCGTGCAGACCCTCGAGTCGGTGACGACGGCGGGGTAGCCGGGGCAGAGGTACACGGTGGCGAAGGCGCCCGCGCCGTCCGCCGCGGTCACGTTGTAGGGCATGTGGGTGGGGACGCGCCGCAGCACCTCCGTGGCAGCGGGAACGTCGTCGCAGAGCTCCAGGACGTACCTGAGTATCAGGGGTATGCCGAAGCCGTCGCCCAGGATCTTCCTGCCGCCGAACGACAGCGAGACGGCCAGGCCGGCGTCGTTCATGCCGTCGAGCACCCCCCAGGAGCAGTCGGCCATGGCGATGACCGGCCTGCGCCAGCGGGTGCGGAGCAGGTTCCCCTCGAAGAGCGCCGGGCTGTAGTCGTAGTTGCGTACCAGGACGGGGCTCGGCCCGGGCCAGACGGCCTGCGAGCAACCGAGCAGGTAGGACGGCGGGCGGTACTGGCTGAGAAAACGCGCGGCCAGGTCGCCGCCCCCCGCCAGCTCGACCAGCCGCTCGTAGATCGGCAACAGCTCGGGCATGTGCTGCCGCAGCTTCCTGCGCGAGGTCACGTAGCCGGCCCTTGCCGCGTGGCCCTCGGAGAGGAACCACGCCCTGTAGTACGGCCAGGTCGCCTCGAACAGGGCCTTCCACTTGGGGCCGGGCCTGTCCTCGCGGGTGGAGGTGACGCGGAGGAGCACGGTGCCTACCTGCGAGTCCGGGGCCTGATCACCTACAGGATCTTGAAAGATCCGGGCGCCGGGTGGGCCTTCAGGGTGCTTGGGGCCGGGCGGGTCTCGCCGTCGGCCTCGGAGGGCTCCACGGCTTCGAAGCGGGACTTGATGCCGGAGATCCAGGCCCTCGCCCGCTCGTTGAGCTCGAAGTCGTCGGTCATGAGGCGCCCGCGCGTCACCAGGATGCCGAGGTCCGCGCCCTCGTACCAGTAGTCCCCAACGCCGGTGATGCGCAGGAAGAAGGCCTCGCCCTCGCTCTCGACGGCCCGGCGATGGGTGTCGAAGCGGGAGAAGCCGATCTGGCCCGCCTCGTCCATGCGCCAGATGCCGGTCGGCGGGGCCTCGGTCACGACCCCGACGGTGTCGGCGGTGTGCTTGATCACGAGCTGGCTCCAGGCGTCGATGTTCTCGGGCCTGGCCCAGCGTTGGTTTATCTGTCGGACGCTGAGCTCGTAGTCCACGTCCATCCACTCCAGCAGGTGGAACAGGAATAGCGGCATGTCCGAGAGGGCGAATACGGCGTGGTTGGTGATCGAGCTCGCGCCCGTGATGCGGGGGTTGAGCTCCCCGAGGTAGACGTGGCCCGTGTCCTCGTCTATAAGGAAGTCCAGCTCGAAGTACCCGCGGTAGCCTTCCTCCTTGAGCCGCTCGCCCATTGCGTAGGTCATCCTGCGGGTCTTGTCCCGGACGGACCTGCCGAAGGGGTCGGCGAAGATCTCGTTCCCGCACCAGCCCCCTTTGTACGGGGTCAGCTCCTCGAAGCCGACCAGCTCCGTCATCATCGGCGCGACGATCGTGCCGTGGCGCGTGACGCAGGCCTCCACCGCCGTGCAACGCGGATTGATACGCTTCATGACCTTCACGACGGGCTCGCCCACGATCTCGTCCGAGTACTTTCGCCAGTCGTCCTCGTCGGAGATCATGAACGTGGTGTGACCCGAGTCGCCGAAGGGCGTCTGGATCACCAGGTCCGGTCCCAGGCTCGGCCGAGACGCGGCGCAGGGACTCGTAGCTGTCCACGGCGGCCAGGACGTTCGGCACGCACTCCACGCCGGCCTCCTCGGCGATCCGGGTCGTCACCACCTTGTCGTCCAGGTACTGGCGCAGCGTGGCCGAGGGGAAGCAGACCTCGAGGCCGAGCTCGCTTGCGAGCTCCTCGGTCTTCTCGTCGAACATCAGGAACATGGCTTTGCCAGGTCCCCTGCCGGTGACGTAGTCGGCGACCTCTTTGTGCTCGAGCAGGTAGTTGTTGATGTCCTCGATGCTCTCGAAGGACTCGTGCGGGATCTCCTCCGGCACGAAGACGGCCGGGTGCTGGCCGTCGAAGCAGTCGATGTAGTTGATGAACTTGAAGCTCCTGACCCACTCGTCGGCCCCGAGCAGGTTGAAGTTGGTGGCGCTGACGAAGTAGACGGGGACCTCGTTCCTGTGGAAGAACCGCCTGATGTCCGACAGGCCCCGCAGCGGTCTGGTCGAAGCCGAGACCCTGGACCTTTGCGCGCTCATGCCTCTATCCTCCTTCTGCTTCGGGACGCCCCGCCGTCTCGGGAGGCCAGGCCCATGAGGCCCGTGCGGGTCGGTTTCTCGAGCGGGCCGAGCGAGTCCAGGTAGGCGCGCTCCGACCCGGGAGCGTAGATGGAGAAGTCGACCGAACGGTCCCTGAAGCTCTTGAGCGGCTGGCCGAGGCGCAGGACGCCGTGCTCGCGGTTGCGGCGGACGTCTTCGAGGTTGATCTCGAGCGGTATCAGCTCCTCGCTGCTGCCGGCCTCGTAGAGCACCGTACCCTCGGGACCGCAGATAATGGAGCGCCCGTTGCCGCCGTCGCCGACGCCGTTAATGTCGAAGACGTAGCACTGGTTGGTGACGGCCGTGGCGCGCGCGATGCTGAGCTCGACGTCCCGGTCTATCGTCCCGGTCAGGGTCGGGCGGAGGATCACCTCCGCCCCCATGACGGCCAGCGTGCGCGAGGTCTCCGGGAACCACATGTCGTAGCAGATGTAGAGCCCGAAACGGCCGACGTCTGGCACGTCGAAGACCAGGAACTCGTCGCCGGCGGAGATGCCAAGCTCGTATGGCTCGAACGGGAACATCTTCCTGTAGCGCCCGACCACCTCCCCGTCCGGGTCGATGACCGAGGCCGTGTTGTAGACGTGGTCGCCGGAGCTCTCGTACATCGAGCCCGTTACCAGCCACAGCTCGTGCTCCGCGGCCAGCCCGCGCAGCGCTTCCTCGGCGGGACCGGGGACCGGTTGGGCCGCCTGCGGCAACGGCCCGCTGACCGCCAGCTCGCTGAAGACGACCATCTGCACCCAGGGATAGATGGCCATGAGCGTGGCCAGCCGGCGGCGCATCGTTGGCAGGTTGTCCTCCATGGCGGAGACCTGCATCTGTATGCCCGCGATGGCGAACCGCGTCACGGCCATCTGCTCCAGGGCGAAGGGCCCCCTTTCAAGCTCAGGCCTCGAGGTTGGACATGACGTGCTTTATGCGGGTGTAGTCCTCCAGGCCGTACATCGAGAGGTCCTTGCCGTAGCCGGAGTGCTTGAAGCCCCCGTGCGGCATCTCGGCGACGATGGGATGTGCGTGTTGATCCAGACGCACCCGAAGTCCAGCCTCCTGCTGACCCGCATGGCGCGGCCGTGGTCCTTGGTGAACACGCTGGAGGCGAGGCCGTACTGCACGCCGTTGGCCCAGCGCACCGCCTCGTCCTCGTCCGAGAAGTGCTGCACCGTGATGACGGGGCCGAAGATCTCGTTCTGCGACACCTCGTCGTCTTGCCTGAGGCCCGAGACCACGGTGGGCTCGTAGAAGTAGCCCCTGCTCGCCGAACCTGTGCCCGCCGGTCGTGACCTCGGCGTGGTCGGGCAGCCGCTCGACCATGCTGGAGACGTGCTCGAGCTGGTTCTGGTTGTTCAGGGGACCGTAGAGGACGTCCTCGTCGTCCGGGTCGCCCGTCTTGGTGCCGTTCGCGGCCTCGGTGAGCGCGGCCACGAAGTCGTCGTAGGCGCCCGGCGCGGCGAGCACGCGCGTGGCGGCCGTGCAGTCCTGCCCGGCGTTGAAGTAGCCGGCGACCGAGATCGCCTCGACGGCCTCCTCGATGTCCGCGTCGTCGAAGATGATCACGGGCGCCTTGCCGCCCAGCTCCAGGTGCGTCCGCTTCAGGTCCTTCGCGGCGGCTTCGGCCACCGACATGCCGGCCCGCACCGAGCCGGTGATCGAGACCATCTGCGGCGTGTCGTGCTCGACCAGGGCGCGCCCGGTGTCCCTGTCGCCGCAGACGACGTTGAAGACGCCCTCGGGCAGGAACTCGGAGGCGATCTCGGCCATCATCAGCGTGGAGATCGGGGTGGTGTCGGAGGGCTTCAGGACTATGGTGTTGCCGGCCGCGATGGCGGGCGCGAACTTCCAGATCGCCATCATCATCGGGTAGTTCCACGGCGTTATCTGCGCGCAGACCCCGACGGGCTCGCGCCTGACGTAGGAGGTCAGCCCTTCCAGGTACTCCCCGGCGGACTTGCCCTCCAGGCAGCGTGCCGCCCCGGCGAAGAAGCGGATCTGGTCCACCCCTGCCGGGATCTCTTCCTCCATCGTCAGCCCGAACGGCTTGCCGGTGTTCTCCGACTCGGCGCGCACCAGCTCCTCGGCCCGCTCCTCTATGGCGTCGGCGATCCTGTACATGGCGAGCTGTCTCTCGGAGGGCGTCGAGTCGCGCCAGGACTCGAAGGCCCTGGCCGCTGCCCCGAACGCCCGGTCGACGTCCTCGGCGCTGGAGAGCGGCGCCTGGGCGAACACCTCGCCCGTGGTCGGGTTCACCAGGTCGTAGGTCCTGCCGTCGGCCGTATCGGCCTGCTCTCCACCCACGAAGTTCTTGAGCGTTCTCGTCTCCGTCATCTCTTCCTCCTTCTATCGTTGGGTCTTCTGGCTTACGGGCGCCTCTTTGCGGCGCAGGGCGATGCCGCCGAGGATCTCGCGCACGATCCGGTCCGCGGCGAGCGCCGTGATGTCGGCCGAGCCAATGGCGGTCGGGATCACCTCGACCATGTCGGTCCCGATCACCTCCGTCTGCCTGGCCACCTCGCGCACGGCCCACAGCAGCTCGCCCGTGGTCATCCCGCCGGGCTCGGGGGTGCCCGTTCCTGGCGCGAAGGCCGGATCCAGCACGTCTATGTCCACGGTGAGAAAGACAGGACCCTCTCCGACCGCCCCGACGGCCCGGCCGATGACCTCCTTTATGCCGAGGTCGCGGACGTCGTGCATGAAGAGGCTGGTTATGCCGCGCTCTCGCTGCCAGGCGAACTCCTCATCGCCTGGCCAGTAGCCGCGCAGCCCGATCTGGACGTAGCGCCGCGGGTCGACGCTGCCCTCCTCCACGAGCCGGCGCATGATGGTGCCGTGGGAGAGCTCGACGCCGAAGGTCTCCGCGCCGGTGTCGGTGTGCGTGTCGAAGTGCACGAGCCCGACCGGTCCCCCGTTCGCCTCGGCGCAGGCGCGCACGTTAGGCTCGGAGATCGAGTGGTCCCCGCCCAGTATCACCGGGAGCGCGCCGGAGGCGAGCACCTCCCCGACCGTCTCCTGGATGGCGGCGTGGGAGCGGACCGGGTCCGCGGGAAGGATCGGGGCGTCTCCGTAGTCGACCACCCGCAGGTCGGAGAACGCGTCCACCGCGTTCTCCAGGTTGGGCCCGGGCGGGCAGCTCGCGGCCCTGATGGCCCGCGGCGCGAAGCGCGTCCCCGGACGGTCCGAGACGAACTCGTCCATCGGGGCGCCGACGATCGCAACGTCTGCCCCTTCGAGGTCGGCCTGCTCCTGCGTGTATGGCGCGCCGCCGTACGACAGTGGCCCCGCGTAGTCCGGCTTCTCGCCGTAGGCGGCCCAGCGTTTTTTCGGATCTAGCATCGCCGCACCCCTTGGTCACCCTCTCCTGCCGCGATCGTCGTCTCGCGGACGACTGGGTCCGTTGCCGGAAGGCCCTTGCGCGCCGGGTCCTCGTGGTCCGGTGTCTCGAGGAGCGCCAGGCGCCGCTCGAGCTCCTGCTCGACCTCCTGCTCCTTCACGAGACTCCCTCCTTCAGGGTCTTACTCGCCGGGCGTGTGGCAGTGGCCGTTGCCGCTGGGAGGCACGTCGAGCGCGGGGTTGCGGTCGAAGAAGCCGGCCGGCTTGAGCCAGAACGACACGGTATCCACGGCCATGACGGGCCACTCCTCCGGCCGCGTGATGTGGTGGATGCCGAACACGTACCAGAGGACGACGTCGGTGTCCTCGATGGGTCGGTTCTGCTGGGTCCATACCGGTAACCCCGTGTCGACCTCGCTCTGGTTGACGAACTCCCCGCAAGGCCAGCGCTCGTCTTCGCTGTAGGGCGTGACCCACAGCGTGTGCCCGATAACCCCGGCCCGGTCGAGGACCGGCGAGGCTGGGTCGAACATCGCCGGGAGGGCGCCGGTAGGCACGAGCTTGTAGGCGGTGGAAGTGCCGAGCCCGTTTTTGGCGTTCTCGTTCACGACCTTCCAGGAGCGCTGGGTGTTCCAGTCGTAGTCCTGCTTGCCCTCCTCCTCCGTGCGGAGCGGCTGGTTGCGCTGCACGAGCGCGAGGCCGTAGGGGTTGTCCGGTCCGACCGGCGACGCCTCCGTCTCGGACATCACGACGGTGTTCGCCTCGCCGTCAACGTCGAGGTCGAGCCGGGCGACGATGAAGTGCTGGTGGAACGGGGCGTAGGTGCGCTCGTCGACGAGAGACCCGTACGGGGGCTGCTCGCCTTCGGGGAAGTGGGAGGTCACCATGATGCCGGTGGCCCGCACCTCGCACTCGATGTTGCCGTCCTGGTAGAAGCGCCAGTAGACGAGGTACTCGTAGTTGGCCACGGTCGCGTGGAAGGAGAGGACCAGGCGCCGGCTCCTCCTGACCTCGGCCCCGGCGATCTCGTCCACGTGCTTCCAGAGAACGGCGTCGTCCTCCTCGTGGATGCAGATGGCGTTCTTGATGGCGTAGGGCTCGCCGGTGGAGTCGTGCAGGACCGCGTCGAGGTAGGAGATCTCGCCCAGGCAGTCGCAGCCCAGCTCCAGCGAGGTCGTCATGAACCCGAGGCCCCACTCGCCGACGTCGAAGGCCGTGCGCCTGAAGTGCTCGGGGCTCGGATCCCGGTACGGCACGACCATCTCGGAGAACGACATCCTGTGCGCGACGGGCCTCGCCTTTCCGCCGTCTTCGTAGCCGACGGTGTGGAGCACGAGCCCCTCGCGGTAGTTGAACCCGACGCGCATGGACCACTTCTGCCACCTGAGCTCGTTGCCGTTCAGGACGAAGGAGGCCCCCTCGGGCTGCGTGATCTCGAGCGGCTTCAGGTCGGCGCGCTCCCGCAGGCCGGGGACGTATTTCGGGATGTACTCGCCCATGATCTTCGGCTTCTCGACCGAGAAGGTGTCCTCGATCTCGAGCAGCTCCGAGCTGTTGAGGTCGACTATGAGCTTGAGGCCGTTGACGGGGTTGGCGTACGGGTTTGAGTCCTCGTGGTCCCGGTACCAGATGTCCGTCCAGCCGACGCGGCGGCCCCTGTACTTGTCGGCGATCAAGGATCCCCCGTAGGCCCAGACGTCGAAGAGGACCTTTTCCATGTCCGTGACGCCGCGCGCGGCTAGCGCCTCGATGACCCTTGGATCCTGCCTGAGCGTGACGTCGCACTCGTGGTACTCGTCGACCGTTACGTTGGGCTGCTCGCCGGGGCGGTGCTCCCACGAGACGACGCGGTCCTCGTCGAGCGAGACCACCGCCTTGTAGGCCTGACCGTCGTCGCGGTTCCAGCAGATGAGCAGGGCCTCCCGCGGGACCTTGCGCCCCGACGCGAGTACCTCCTTGGATGGCTCCTTGAGCTCGATGGCGGCGAAGCGCCACCGCTCGTCGAAGCCTCTGTCCTCGCGCAGGACGGCCGCACGCCCGGCGGAACTCCTCGGCGTCAGCGGATCGAGCGGGTGCCGGGCCGACGTCGAGTTCTCTGCGGCCGACCTGCTCAGGTGATTGCTCCACCTCAGTTCTCCTCCGAGTCCCGCTCCTCCAGCAGGTCTTCTTCGGTCGCGAGCACGGCCGTGTCGTGCCTGAGGGTCTCTCCGCGGAAGAACGCCGGCTCTCGACTCTGCCACACGAACATCAGGATGACGCCCAGAAGCAGCAGGCCCACGCCGATGACGAACACGGTACCCATGCCGAAGATAGCTCCGCCGCTGCCGTAGGCCGGGTCGAAGGTGTCGACGGCCGTCTTGAAGAAGAGGAGCGTGAGCATTATCCCGCCGAGACCCGGGAAGAGGCCCTTGAACGCGAAGCTCTTCGGGCTCGTGAACAGCTCCCCACGGAAGTACCACACGCACGCAAAAGCCGTGAGCGAGTAGTAGAAGGCGATCATCAATCCGAGCGCGTAGATGGTGTCTATCAGGACGTCCTCGCTGAGGAACGTCATCACGGCGTAGAAGACCGCCGTGGCCACGCCGGAGAACAGCGTCGCGAACGACGGCGACCGAAATCGCGGATGTACTTGCGAGAAACGCTCCGGTGCAGCTTTGTAGAAGGACATCGCCAGCATCGTCCGCGCCGCCGGCAAGAACGTCGTCTGCAAGCTGGCTGCCGCGCTCGCCATCACCGCGAGGAAAAGGAAGATGGCGAGCACGCCAAGCACGGGCTCGGCGAGCACCGCGAAAACGTTGTCCGCGGTGTCGGGGTTGCCCAGACCGATGCCCTCCTTACCGATACCGGCGAACATCTGAGTCGAGATCGCAACCAGCAAGTACGTGCTGAGGATCGTGAGGATGGTCAGGAGCGCGGCCCGTCCCGGTGTGTTCGAGCTGCCGGTCGTCTCCTCGTTGACGGTGAGCGTGGTGTCCCAGCCCCAGTAGATGAAGATGGAGAGCGACAGGCCAGCCGCGAAAGCCGCGAAGGATTCTATCGCGAAGGGGTTGAGCCAATTCCACGAGAAGCCGATCGCGAGTTCGGAGCCCCCGCCGAGTGCTCCGCCGAAGGCGAGGGCGATGAAGAGGGCGAGCACGACCATCTGCAGCCCCACGAGCGCGTACTGGATCCCTTTCGTCGCCGCCATGCCGCGGTAGGAGATTGCCGTGGCGCCCGCCACGAAAACCAGGGTGGTGAGGACGTTGACGACCGCGTTGTCACCCAGCGCCCCGATATTCTGGCTGCCAGAAGGCGTTTCCGAGCAGCAGATAGAAGAACGTGACCGCCACGCCCACAAGGTTGGAGAGGACGATGACCGTCGCCAGAACGAAGCCCCACCCGCACATCCACCCGACGTGCGGACCGAACGCCTTCACGGTCCAGGTGAACGAGGTGCCACAGTCCGGCGCGACGTGGTTGAGTTCCCGGTAGGCGTAAGCCACGAGCAACATCGGGATGAAGCCCGCCAGGAAGACCGCCGGCATCTGCAGGCCGACCTCGCTTACCGTGGGACCGAGCGTCGCGGTGAGCGCGTAGGCCGGAGCCACGCAAGAGACGCCCAGCACGACGCTCGCCAGGAGCCCCAAGGCGTCGTGCTCGAGACCCTTGTCTTTGAGGTCCTCGCGCGGTTTCTCGGCGGCGGTCGTCGTCTTCGGGGTTCCGTCCACCCTCGCTCCTCCATCTCGAGCACGGGTGTGTCGTGCTTCAGTCCCTCCCCTTGAAGAACTCCGGAGCCATGCGTTGCCACACGAACATCAGGACGACGCCCAGCAGCAGGATGCCAACGCCGATAACGAAGACCGTGCCGACGCCGAAGATGGCCCCGCCAGCCCCGTAGGCCGGGTCGAAGGTGTCGATGGCCGTCTTGAGGAACACGAGGGCCAGCATGACGCCGCCGAGCCCTGGGAAGAGGCCCTTGAACAAGAAGTTCCTGGAGTTCGTGAACAGCTCTCGGCGGAAGTACCACACGCACCCGAAAGCCGTGAGCCCGTAGTAGAAGCAGATCATCAGCCCGAGCGCGTATATGGTGTCGATCAGGGCGTTCTCGCTCACTATTCTCATTATGGTGTAGAAGATGGCGGTCCCGATCCCGGCGAAGAGCGTCGCGAAGGAGGGCACCTGGTAGCGCGGGTGCACGTGAGCCAGCCGCTCCGGCGCCGCCTTGTAGAAGCCCATCGCAAGCTGGTGCGCGTCACCGCGACGAAGGTGGCCTGCAAACTGGCGGCCGAGCTTATCAGCACGGCGACGAAGAGCAGGATAGCGAGGCTGCCCAGCACGGGCCCCGCGAGTGCGGCGAAGACGTTGTCCGCGGTATTCGGGTTGCCGAGGCCGTAGCCCTGCTCGCCGACACCGGCGAACATCTGGGAGGCGATCGCGACGATCAGGTACGTGCTGACGATCGTCAGCACGGTCAGCAGGGCGGCGCGTCCCGGCGTCTTTCGCTGTCCGTGGTCTCCTCATTGACCGTGAGGCACACGTCCCAGCCCCAGTAGATAAAGATCGAGAGCGAGAGCCCCGCCGTGAAGGCGGCGAAAGACCCCGCCGCGAAGGGGTTCAGCCAGGAGAGGGAGAAGCCGATCGCGACGTCGGAGGTGCCGTTGATCGCCTTGACGAAGGCCAGAACGACGAACAGAGCGAGAACGGCCATCTGTATCCCGACAAGCGCGTACTGGACCTCCTTGGTGGTCGTCATGCCGCGGTAGGAGATCGCCATGGCGATAACGATGAAAGCGAGACAGGTGAGGATGTTTACCGCCACGTTGTCACCGAGCGTCGCTATGGTCTGGCTGCCGAAGATCTCCCCGAGCATCAGGTACAAGAACGAGACGGCTACCCCGGCCAGGTTGGAGAGGACGATGATCATCGCCATCACCGCCCCCCACCCGCCCATCCACCCGATGTGCGGCCCGAACGCCTTCGTCGTCCAGGTGAAGGAGGTGCCCGCGTCCGGCGCCACCTTGTTGAACTCCCGGTAGCTGTAGGCCACGAGCAACATCGGGATGAACCCAGCCAGGAAGATCGCCGGCATCTGTAGGCCGACCTCGCTGACGGTGGGACCGAGCGTCGCCGTGAGCGCGTAAGCCGGGGCCACCGACGCAACGCCCAGAACCACGCTGGCGAGGGCGCCTACCGACCCGTGCTTTAGTCCCTTGTCCTCCAGGTCATTGGAATCGCACGGTCGCCGACGCATCGCCGGAACCCGTCGAATCTGCCATCTGCCCTTACGCCCTTTCCCTCTCGCTAAGTGTAGGTCCGCCCGCAAGCGCCGGTCAACCCCACCGGCGATAAGTCCCGGTCTTCCAACGCGGGGGACGCACCCTCCACCAGCCCACCCCCGAATAGAGCCCGGATCACGGTCGCACCCCAAACCCTTCGACCCTCCTCGCACTTACAGTACAAGTGTAAGATTAATGTAACAAAACCGCGAGAACGGCGCAACAACGCTGGCCTGGGCGTTCGGGCGCCGCTCGCGCGTAAACGTCCTCACATGTATGTGCTTACAGTAATCGTGTAGATATGATGAAATATGGGTATCGGCGGCGACGTCAGCAGCGAAGGGTGGCGCCGGAGCCGAATTTCTTCCGGGGCCAGGACCACAGGAGGCGAAGACGTGGAACGAGATCCGAACACGGGGTCCGGTTTCGACCTGCGAGGTCTGCCGGACTGGGTCAAGTCGCTGGGGATGTCGGACGAGGCGGCGGACGCGATAGACCGCTACTGGAAGCCGGAGTGGGACAGGCTCAAGGACGAGCTGCCCCTGCTCCCGGTCCACCCCGGGCGAGCTGCGGAACCGGTTCCGGAGGCGGCGGGGCAGGAGATCCTCTTCGAGGCGGTCGACGAGCCCGAGCCGGGGGCGAAGTGGCTGGCGTCCTTCGAGCTGATGTGGCCGGCGTACCGCGAGTGGTACCTGAGCGAGGGTGATGCCGCCCGTCCCGATCTGCAGACGTGCCGGGAGATGCTGCGCCGACACATGCCGGAGCTATTTCCGACCTACGAGCGGCTCGTCGAGCTCGCCGGCGGCGACGAGCTGGCTGCCCGCTGCCTCTCGCTGTACCGGCCCTCCCCACATCCTGGTCGGCTGCTCGCAGGGAGCCTGGACGCGCGGGGAGCCGGTGCTCGCCCGCAACTACGACTACCCCGCCTCGCGGATCGAGGGCGTAGTCTACCGAACGCGGTGGGGCGGACGGCGCGTTATCGGTATGAGGGATTGTCTCTGGGGGCTCCTCGACGGGATGAACGACTCCGGGCTCGCCATCTCGCTCACCTTCGGCGGGCGCCGGGCGCTCGGGGAAGGGTTCAGCGTCCCGCTGGTGGTCCGCTATCTTCTCGAGGTCTGCGACACCGTGGCCGAGGCGCGCGAGAAGCTGGCGACGATCCCCATCCACGCGGCCCAGAACCTTACCCTGCTGGACCGCTCTGGCGAGTTCGTCACCGCGTACCTTGGGCCCGAAAGGGCGCCGCGGTTCGTGGACCGGCCCGCTGCGACCAACCATCAGGAGCGCGACGAGTGGCCCGAGTACGCGCGCGCCGTGCGCAGCCACGAGCGGGAGCGCTGCGTCCTGGATCTGCTGGACGACGCGGGGACCACGCGCGGGCGCTTTGTCGAGTCGTTTCTGGAGCCGCCACTGCACAAAGGCGACCACTCCAGGGGCTTCGCCACCCTCTACACGGCCGCGTACTACCCTGCGGAGGGCAGGGTCGAGTACCGCTGGCCAGGCTATACCTGGGGGCAGTCCTTCGACGACTTCGAGGAGGGGAGCCACACCGCCGAGATCGGCGCCGCGACGCAGGGCGACGGGTGATTCCGAATCCGGGCGGACATCGCCGGAAACCGCATAATATGTACCTGTAGGGATGCCCCGTAGAGACGTAGCATGCTACGTCTCGACTACTACGTCTCTACTACGCCTCCACAGGGTCCTTACGCCTTACCCGCGTGCTCTATTCGGTTCCCCGTGCGCCGGCCGGCACGCAGAGCACGGGCGTCTCGGTGAACTGCAGGAGTTTGTGGGGGGTGGCGCCGAGCACGGCGCTCTTGAGCGGGCTCTCGCCGTAGGTGCCGATAACTATCAGGCGTGCCCCGCGCTCGCGGGCGGCGTTCTCCAGGGCCATGGAAGGCCTCTCGGGCACGAGAAGGATCTCGACCTCCACGCCCTCCGCCCGCGCTATCTCCGCCGCCTCGCGCGTCGCCTTCTCTCCGAACTCCTCCAGCACCCGGCGGTGCTCCTTGAACTCGTCGCCCACGGAGCGACCAGGGGGCGCGTAGGCGAACAGGATCACCAACCGCTCGTCGAAACGCTTGGCCTGCTCGATCGCGACGTCCAGGGCTGCGTGGGCCGACGGCGTGTCGTCGTACCCCAGGATCAGGTCTCCCGGCATCCGTTAATCCTCCTCCGGCGGCGCGCCGGCGGTCTCTTGCACCTTTACTGTTCCTGCGGCTATCGCCGGATCGACGGTCTCAGGGGTCCGTCCGAAGAAGCTTCCGTGGCCGCCGAGGCGCCAGACGATCTCCAGGATCACGCCAAGCAGCAAGAACCCGAGCCCGATCACCAGCGGCATCCCGAGGCCGAGGAAGGAACCACCGGTGTATGAGGCGGCCGGGTTCGCGAGGTCGATCATGGACCGGAAGAACAGGTAGGCGAGGATCAGGGCGCCAACCACGGGTGCCAGTCCGATGAAGACGAAGTTCTTCACGCTCTTGAACAGCTCGTGGCGGTAGTAGATCGCGCAGGCGAAGCCGGTGAGGGCGTAGTAGAAGGCGATCATGAGCGAGAGGGCCCCGACCGTGTCGAAGAGGAAGTTTTCCGAGAGGAAGTTCAGCGGCACGTACCAGATGGTCGCCAGGGCGCCGACGACGATGGTAGAAACGTGCGGCGTCAGGAAGCGCGGGTGCGTCGCGCCCAAAAGGGCGGGCATCGCGTTGGCTCGCGCCATCGAGAGCACGGTGCGCGAGGCCGGCAGGATGGTGGTCTGGGTGGAGGCCAGCGCCGAGGTCAGGACCGCAAGGACGACCAGCTTGTCCCAGGGCGAGCCAAGGACGCCGGTCGCCAGGGTGCTGAGGATGGCGTCGTCGTCGGCGAACTTCTCGGCGGTCCCGACGCCGCCGAAGGCGACCACCGCGGCCGCGACCGAAACGTAGGTGACGAGCAGGATCACCGTGCTGGCGACGGCCGCCAGGCCTGGCGCGCTCTCGCTGTCCTCCGTCTCCTCCGTGAGGTTGACCGAGCTCTCCCAGCCCCAGTAGATAAAGACCCCGATCAGGACCCCCGCGATCAGGGCGCTGGTGCTATCGACCGCGAGCGGGTTGAACCACGAGAGTTCCGGGATGAGCGATCCTTCGGGGGCCGAGCCCCCGTAGACCCTCGCCAGGGCCACGACGGCGAAGAGCAGGAGCGCGCCGACCTGGGCGATGATCATGTAGTCCTGGATGCGGGCCGTGAGCTCGGTGCCGATGACGCAGATGGCCGTCGTCACGACGATGATGATCACGGCGAACAGCGTGATCGCCACCTTCGAGCCAGCGAGACCGTCGAGACCGAAGAACACGAAGGTGTAGCGGGCCGCCACGTCGGCCAGGGATCCTACGATCAGGATGCCTGTCACGCAGATCGCCCAGCCCCCGATCCAGCCCAGGTAAGGTCCCATCGCCCGCGTCACCCACGAGAATGTCGTGCCGCAGTCCTGGTCTGCGCGGTTCATGTAGTAGAACGCGGTGGCGACGAAGAACATCGGGATAAAGGAGACCAGGAACACGGCCGGCGCCTGCACGCCGACGACCACGACGATCAGCCCGATCACCGCCGCCAGCGAATAGGCCGGCGCCGTCGAGGCTATGCCGATGATCAGGGCGTCCCTGAACCCTATCGCGTTTTCCTTTAAGCCGTGCTCCGATACCTCCGGAGATCTAGGTTCCCTACTATCGCCTGCACCCTCCACCTCTGCTCCTTTCCCTACGGGGCTCCAATCCCCCGAGCGCGTCGCCCATACAAGGGCTACGTCTCTCCGCCCTTCACAGGCGGGAGTCTATGCAAAAAGCTCGTCTAGCGCCTCCTCGAATACGGCTGTGTGCTTGTCCACCTGCGCCTCCGTTGTGGTCGGAGCCATAAGGGCCATGTTGTGGAACGGCGTGATCAGCACCCCGCGGTTGAGCGCGTACAGGTGCAGGAGCGTCTCCAGCTCGTCGTCATGGGTGGCCGCCGCCTCCGCGCCGTTGCGCGGCGGCTCGGGCGAGAAGCCGTACTCGACCCGGCAGCCAAGACGCACCGCGTTCCACGGAGCCCCCGTCTCCGCTATGGCATCTTTTACGCCCAGCTCGAAGCGCTCGGCCAGCGGCACGGTGCGCCGGTAAGCCTCCTCGGTCAGCACCTCGGTCAGGGCCGTGCGCATCGCCGCCACCGAGAGCGCGTTGCCTGCCAGCGTCCCGCCTACGCCGCCGACGTCCACGTAGTCCGCGTCGTCCTGGGAGAGGGCCCTCTCCGCTACCTCGCGGGTGACGCCGAAGGCCCCGGCCGGCACGCCGCCGCCTATCGTCTTGCCGACCGTCAGGACGTCGGGATCGAGCCCGTACTCGCGCGTGTAGCCGCCGTAGCCGGTGGAGATGGTGTGGGTCTCGTCGATGATGAGGAGGGTGCCGTGGCGGCGCGTGAGGTCCCTCAGCGCGTCGTGCAGGCCCGGCTCCGGGAGCACTATCCCGATGTTCGTCATGGCCGGCTCGGCCAGCACGCACGCCACGTCCTCGTGGCCTAGCGCCTCCTCCAGCGCCGCGACGTCGTTGAACTCGACCACGCGGGTCGTGCGGTCCAGCTCGACGGGCGGGCCGACGTTGCCGGGTCGGGAGACGACGCGGCCCTCGTGCAGGACGGCGAACGTCTCGTCCACGGTGCCGTGGTAGCACCAGTTAAAGACCAGGATGCGGGGGCGGCCCGTGATCTCGCGCGCCATCCGGATCGCGAACCGGTTCGCGTCGGTGGCGCTGAGCGTCACCTGCCAGATTGGCAGGCCAAACCTCTCGGCCAGGGCCTCGCCCACGATGGGGGCATCGGGCGACGGCATCATGGTCGTGATGGCGCGGGCCGCCTGCTCCGCCGCCGTGGCGGCCACGGCAGGCGGCGCGTGTCCCGTCATTGCCCCGGTGTCGCCGAGGCAGAAGTCCGCGTACTCGTTGCCGTCCACGTCGAGGACGGTAGAGCCCTCGGCGCTCTCGGCGAACACCGGGAACCCGCCGGCCCACTTCATCATCCAGCTCATCGGCACGCCGCCGAAAAGGGAGCCGCCTGCCCTATCGTAGAGCTCGCGGGATCTCCCGTGCGTGCGGGCGAAGGTGTCGCGCTCGCGTTCTGTTAGCGCGAGGATGCGCTCGCGCGGCGGGCCGGCTTTCGGTCTAACGGTCTCGGCCATGTCTCTAGGCCCTCTCCCTTCTCGTAAGGATGCGGCTGCCGCCGAAGATCAGGATCACCGTCGCCACGAGCACCACGGTCGAGAGCGCGTTGATAACGGGCGAGACGCCGAACTTGATCATGGAGTAGATCTTCAGGGGCAGCGTGCTCGAGCCGACCCCGGCGACGAAGAACGTTATGACGAAGTCGTCGAAGGAGAGCGTGAACGCCAGGAGCGCCCCCGCCATGACGCCTGGCAGGATCAGGGGCAGCGTCACCCGCAAAAAGGTGCTCACGGGGTTCGCCCCGAGGTCCTGGGCCGCCTCTTCGAGGGATCGGTCCATCCCCGAGAGACGTGCCCGCACCACGATGGTCACGAAAGAGATGGAGAAAGCCACGTGGGCGACGATGATCGTGGTGATGCCGAGCCCGAACTGCACGGAGACGAAGAACGCCAGCAGGCTGACCCCGACCACGATCTCCGGCATCACCGTGGCGGCGTAAATCGTGGAGTCGGCGGCGGACTTGCCCAAAAAGCGGTGGCGCGTCAGCGCCACCGCCGCGAACGTACCTATGACGGTTGCGATGGCCGTGGCCGAGACCCCGACTATCATCGAGGTGCGGAACGCGTCGAGCACCGACTGGTTGCTCACCAGGTCCCCGTACCACCTGAGCGAGAACCCTTCCCAGATCTGCGTGCTGTTGGCCGAGTTGAAGGAGAACAGCATCAGCACCACTATCGGGGCGTACAGGAAGAGGTAGATCACGGCCGCAACAGCGAAGAGCGCGCGGTCGGGAACCCTGCTCATTCCCTTCTGCATCGGTCCCACGCTACACCCCCTCCAGCTTGTCCGTACCGACCTTCCGGATGTAGAGCATGATCGCCCCGAGCATCAGCACGCCCAGCAGCACCGCCAGGGCGCTCCCGAAGGCCCAGTCGCGGGCGTTCAGGAACTGCTGCTGGATCAGGTTGCCCGTCATGAACACCTTCGAGCCGCCGAGCAGGTCGGGTATGACGAACTCGCCGGCGGAAGGGATGAACACAAGGATGCTCCCAGCTATGACCCCCGGCAGGCTCATCGGGAAGGTCACCCGCCAGAAGGCATGCCAGCGGGTGGCGCCGAGGTCTTGCGCCGCCTCTTTGAGGCGCCAATCGAACTTCTCCAGCGAAGCGTAGAGCGGCAGAACCATGAAAGGCAGATACGAGTAGACCATGCCCATCAACACCGCCTCAGGTGTGAAGATGAGGGCTACGGGCTCGTTCGTTATCCCGAGGAACTGCAGCGTCTTGTTGGCGATGCCGTTGCCGCTTAGTATCACAACCCACGAGTAGGCTCGCACCAGGAGGCTGGTCCAGAAAGGGATCATGACCAGTAGGATGAGCGCGGTCTTCCACTTCCCGCCCCTGAATGTGATGAAGTAGGCGAGCGGGTAGCCCAAAGCCAGGCAAAGGATGGTGGTCAGCGCGGCGATCACGAGCGAGCGGCCTACGATCTCCAGGTAAAGGGGATCTAGGACCTTCAGGTAATTGGCCGGGTTGAAGCCTATGGTGATGCCGCCGTAGACCCCGCTGACGCCAAAGGAATACACCACGACGAGCAGCAGCGGCGCCAGGAAGAAGAGCCCGAGCCAGATCGTGACGGGAGCGAGCAGGCCCGCCAGCCCCAGGCTCCACCCGCGACCTTTTCCTCCGTCCATCCCTAGGCGCTCTTCACTTCGGTGAAGATGCGCTCGTACTGGCGGGTCGCCTCGCCGACGTCCTCGATGACCACCAGCCGGTCGAAGACGCTTTCCGGCGGGCTCCACTCTGGGATCTTCTTCAGCGCCTCGTCTACCAGGGGGATCGCCTTTACGTCCGGTGTGGCGTAATAGGTGAAGTTCGTGAGCGCGGCGTTTTGCTCGGGAATGAGCATGAAGTTTATGAACTCGTGCGCGACGTCCGGGTGCTGAGCGCCGACGGGTATGCACATGTTGTCGGTCCAGCGGGTGGCCTTCGGTTTGGGGATGCTATAGGCGAGTCCTTCGTTCTCGAGTGTGGAGAGGATGCCCGTCCCGCTGAACGTGTGGGCCAGGAGGATGTCGCCGCTAGCCACGAGCGGCTCGCTCTCGGTGTCGGGGAAGTAGCCCCTGAGCAAGGGCTTCTGCTCCAGCAGAAGCCGCTTGCCCTCCTCCAGCTGCTCCGGGTCGGTGGCGTTTATGGAATAGCCCAGCTGCACCAGCGCCGCCCCCAGGGTCTCCCTGACGTCGTCCAACATGGCGATCTTGCCTTCGTACTGCGGATCCCACATGGCTTCCCAGCTATCTACCTTGCCGGTCTCCTTCTCGTTGTAGAGGATGCCCGTGGTCCCCCACTGGTAGGGCACGCTGTACTTGTTCTCCGGGTCGAACGACAGCCCCTTGAAGTTCTCGCCGATGTTGTCGTAGTTGGGGATCTTCGAGAAATCGAGCTCCTCGAGGATCCCGCTCTTGATCATGACGGCGACCATGTAATCCGACGGGACGATGACGTCGTAGCCGGTGCCGCCGGCCTGGAGCTTGGCCAGCAGTTCCTCGTTGGAGGCGAAGAAGTCCTGGGTCACCTCTGCCCCGGTCTTCTTCTCGAAGTCCTTTATGTTCGACGCCGCTATGTACTCCGACCAGTTGTAGAGGTTGAGCCGGTTCTCGTCCCCGGAGCCTCCGTCGCCGCTCTGCGGGGTCGTGCTCACGGTGCAGGCCGAGAGGACCGAGAGCGTCGAGCCGGCCACGCCGGCTGCCCCCATCGCCTTCAGGAACCTGCCCCTCGATATCTTCCTCTGCATAACTAGCCTCCTAGCACCCGGCAGTTCCGGGCGTCCCAGGCCACCGAGACCTCGTCGCCCTCGGCCGGGCCCGTTCCGTCGTGGATGTTCTGCTGGTAGAGCACCAGTGCCGCACCGCCCTCGAGTTCCGCGATGTATTGGGTGCTGACCCCGAGGTAAACGACTTGCTTGATTCGCACGGAGAGCACGTTGTCTCCGTCGGCGCCGAGCCTGACCTTCTCAGGCCTGACCGCCGCGTGGGCCTCCGAGCCGACCTCTACTGTGACTCCCTGGGGCGCCACGGCCTCGACGCGCGCCCCCACGTGGGTGCGCAGCGTCACCTTGTCTTCGCTCACGGACTCGACCGTCCCCGAGAATACGTTGGTCTGGCCGATGAAGTTGGCTACGAAGCGGTTCTTCGGTAGCTCGTAGAGGGTGGCGGGGTCAGCGACCTGCTGGACCTTGCCCTCGTTCATCACCGCGATGCGGTCGCTCATCGTGAGCGCCTCCTCCTGATCGTGGGTGACGTAGACGAAGGTGATACCGACCTCGTGCTGCAGGCTCTTTAGCTCGAGCTGCATTTCCTTCCTGAGCTTGAGATCGAGAGCACCCAACGGCTCGTCCAGGAGCAGCACCTTCGGGCGGTTGACGAGCGCCCTGGCCAGCGCGACCCTCTGCTGCTGGCCGCCCGAGAGCATGCCGGGCTTGCGCTTCTCGAAGCCCTCGAGCTGCACCATCGCGCAGGCCTCGGTTACCCTCGCTCGCAACTCCTCACCCTTGACCCCGCTACGGCGCAACCCGAAGGCGACGTTGTCGAAGACGTCGAGGTGGGGGAAGATGGCGTAGGACTGGAAGACGGTGTTGACGGGGCGCCTGTAGGGGGGGACCCCCCGCACCGGCTCGCCGGCGACGGAGATCTCACCCCGCGTGGGCTCCTCGAAGCCGGCGATCATGCGCAGGGTCGTCGTCTTGCCGCACCCGCTCGGGCCGAGCAGCGAGAAGAACTCGCCGGCCCAGATCTCGAGCGAGAGATCATCGACCGCTACGAATTCCCCGAAGCGTTTCGTGATCCCGGAGAGCTCTACGGCCGCCTGCTGCCCGGCCTCGGGCGCGGCTCGGGGCTCTGGCTCCACGCTCTTTTCCTGCACCCTGTCCTCCCGTATCTTAGCCACTGCCTGCTACGCGCGCCGTGTTCCGGTTGCTTCCAGGCCAGTCGTTCTCCTGATAGACAACCTCGCCGCCTACCATGGTCATAAGAACCTCGGTCTGGTCGATCCGATCGGTCGGTACCTCCAGAAGATTCTGATCCAGTACTATCAGGTCAGCTAGCTTCCCGGCTTCAAGCGACCCCACCTCGTCCGCGAGGGACAACTGAAAAGCGCCGTTCAGCGTGTACGCCTCGAGCGCGGTGTGCAGCGAGAGGCGTTGGTCCGCGTTGAGGGGTTCGTCCGGGTAGCCGTACCAGCCCTCGGCTGTTCGCGTTACGCCGCGCTCGATCGCGTAGAACGGGAAGAGGGGATCCACGGGCCAGTCGCTGGAGGCGGCAAGCTTGGCGTCGCTCTCCACGAGGCTCCTCGCGGGGTAGAGCCGATCGAAGCGTTGCTTGCCTATGTAGGGCCTGCCGTTTTCGACGGTGTAACCGTCCCGCTGAAACCACTGCATCTGCATGTTCGCCACGACGCGCAGCTCGGCGAACCGCCGAACGTCGTCGGGGTGGACGAGCTCGAGGTGCGTTATAGTGTACCTGTTCCCCCAGCCCTCCGTTTCGTTGGCGCGACGCGCCTCTTCGACCGCGTTCAGCGCCTCGCGCACGGCACGGTCGCCGATAGCGTGGAAGTGAACCTGCCACCCGGCCGCGTCTAGCGCGGTGACCAGCCGGCGCAGGTCATCAGGACGCACGTAGAGCGCGCCGCGATCTTCGCTGGGTACCCACTCGGGGTCCTTCTCGCTGCCAACGTTGTGGAGGTAGGGTTCGAGGAGCGCGGCCGTCTTCGCGGGGTGCTCCAAAACGCCGTCCACAAAGATCTTGACCGCCCCGATACGGAGACGTTCCGTTTCGTAGTCATCGCTTAGCTCCTGAAGCTGGTCGATAGCCTGGTCGGGGTGTTCGGCGTCTTCCTGGTCGAAGACGATCGCGGCGCGGGTACGCAGCGTGAGATCTCCGTTCGTCTCTAGCTCGCTGTAGGCCCTCAGGATGTTCTCACCAGACGCGGCGTCGAACACGGTGGTGATACCGTGCTCGTTGAGGGCGTCGACCGCCTGTTGTGCGTAGCGGAACCGGTCGTCCTTGGTGACGGAAGGTATCTGCCCGGTTACGAGACCAATGGCGCCATCGTTGAGCATGCCGGTCGGTTCGCCTGATCCGTCTCGCACGATGCTGCCGTCGGGCGGATCGGACGTCTCCTCGTCGATACCAGATAGCTCGAGAGCCCGCGCGTTCACGAGGGCTTTGTGTCCATCGGTGCCGTACACGATGATGGGACGCTGCGTCTCCAGCGCGTCCAACGCCGACTTGTTCAGGGTGGTGCCGGGCGGTTGGGTCTCCGACTCAGGCCAGGAGAAGACCTCCAGCCAGTCGTCGGGCTCCTGCTCTCTTGTCTGACGGAGGCAATCGGTGATGCGCGATCGGAGCTGCGCTTGGGTAAGTGCCTGGTACTCAAGGCTGCACTGGCTGAGTTCGAGACCCCCATCGACGGGATGGACGTGGCTGTCGACCAGGCCGGGCATGACCATCCGTCCTTGCAGGTCGACGACCCTCGTGTCCGGCCCTACGTATTCCTGGGCGCCGCTGTCGGAACCGACGAAGACTATCTTGGTGCCGTCTACGGCCACGGCCCGTGCCTCGGGTTGTTGATCGTTGACGGTGTAAACGAAGCCGTTGCGCAAGACGGTGTCAACCCCAGGCCTCTGCGTCTCGGCGCCACAAGCCAGCGTGGCAAACATGGCTCCCGCGAGAGCCAGCGCCAGGGTAGCGGAGCGTTGCTGACCATTCACCCGCGACCGCTATCGGCTCGATCTCCGCGTCCTCCCGGCTCGGTCTCTCTTCCCACGCTCGCCCCGGCGCGATCCGCGGCCTCGAGCACCTCCCGCGCGGCGCGCTGCCCGGATTGCACGGCGCCGTCCATGTACCCGCACCACTCCGTGGCCGTCTCGGTGCCGGCCCAGTGGATACGCCCGACCGGTTCGCGTATCGCCGCGCCGTGGTCCAGCAGGAACCCCGGCGTGGGGCTGCCGGAATAGCCGCCCCGCGAGTAGACCTCCGCTCCCCAGTCGAGGTCGCCGTACGCTCGGCATTCGAGCGCCTTCTCCCCGAAATACCGGGCCAGGCATTCGAGCACCGCCGTTCTTCGCTCTCCGGCGGTCCGCCTGCCCCACTCGCGAGCGTCCCGCCCCAGGATAAAGCCGGTCAAGACCCCGGCTTCGCCCCCTGGGGGAGAGTTGTCCGTCGTGACCCTGCAGGGGCCGGTGTCGCTCTCGGCCCGACCGTTGAGCCCATCCCCTCGCCAGAACGGCGAGTCGTAGACGGCGTGGCACTTGATCACCGCCCCCATCGGCATCCGTTGCGAGAGACCGTCCTGTACCGCCGGCAGAGCCGGTCGGTACTCGATGCGACCCCTCAACGCTGGCGGCAACGTGACGACGGCGGCGTCGGTACGTACCCCGACGAGCTCCGACTCCACCACAACCCCGTCCCCGTCCTGGGTGATCCGGCGTACCGGGGAGCCGAGGATCACCCGCTCACCCAGCTCTTCGGCCATCTTGACGGATATCTCTTGCGCTCCGCCGACGAACATCGTGTCTTCGACGGAGGCCTCTATGTCGAGCAACCCCTCAAAGCTACCGGACGAAGCGATGTCCGCGAGAACATAGAGCAGCGACATGTCCCGTGGCTCGCTGGCGTACAACGATTGGACGGCCAGGTCGAAGTATTGCCGCGCCCCCGCGCTCTCGGCGTGACCCAGCTTCCACGTCTCGAGCGTCTGGCCGTCCCACTCGGCCGCTCTTTCGGCGCTCCACGGAGCATCCGCCGGAACCTTCCGCGCCAGCTCGCTCAGGGCCTTGAAGGCTAACTCGGCCTCCCGGTAGGCCTCCGGATCCGCGAACGGAACGTCATCGCCGTCCTCGTACTCGCCGCGCTGGCCATCCTCGTAGAGCACGGTACGCCCTGGAACGTCGTCGGGGAATGTTTCGACGCCGATCTCCCGCGCGAGCGCGTTTATCCTGCGCTGCCTCGGACCGACCCATTGCCCGCCCATCTCGACGGGCACCCCCCCGAGGTACTCGGTCAAGGTCCGGCCGCCGACCCTGTCCCGCGCCTCGAGCACGAGGACCGAGACGCCCGCGGCGACAAGCTCACGCGCCGCTACCAGCCCGGCCAGCCCCGCGCCGACAACCACGACGTCGGCCCGCGTCGATCTCCCGCCGCTCATCCCGGGGCCGTCCCGACGCGGAAGGCACCGGTCACGCTTCGCCCCTTGGCCAACGACCCTTTCCCCTTACCCTTGCCTCTCACCCCGTCTCCTCCTGGTTCGGGATTACCTTCTAGGCAAGCCGTGCCGTCAGTGCTTGCCGAGTCTCTCCGCGAGGGTCTTCCCGGTCGGGGGCTCGCCGGTACGCTCGGCCCTGTCGTCGACCTTCATCAGGCCTCGCTGCACGAACCGCGCGCCGAGCCAGCGCAGCGGCTCGGGCTCCCAACGGCGCGCCTCGTGGTTGACTGACGGTAGACGGGTGATCTCCGTGTCGCGGTCCAGGATCAGGTCCGCCAGCGTCCGGCCTGAGAGGTTGGCGGTCGCCACGCCCTGGCCCGTGTAGCCGCGCGCGGTGGCGACCCCGGCCGCGGGGTCGTAGGACATCGTGGGCATCCAGTCGCGCGGCACGCCCAGGGGCCCTCCCCAGGCGTGGGTGAACCGCGCCCCCCTGAGAACCGGGAACCAGTCCCTCGCCGTGCGTCTCAGCATCTCATGCGTCGGCGCGTGCCGGTCGTACTCGTCGCTTACGCGGGATCCCAGGTGGTAGGGCGCGCCGCGCCCCCCGAACAGTATGCGCCCGTCGGCGGTGCGTGAGAGGTAGTCCACCGAGTAGCGGCCGGACGCCACGCACTCGCGCCCGTCCCAGCCGATCTCCGACCACTGGTCTTGCGAGAGCGGCTGCGTGAGCACGATAAGCGAGTAGATCGGCAGCACGTCGCGCCGCAGCTTGGGCAGTCGCGCCAGGTACGCCTCCCCAGCGAGCACGATGGTCCGCGCGCGCACCTCGCCGCGGGCGGTCACCAGCCTGGGGTCCTCGCCGGTCTCGAAGTCGGTGACGGGCGTCTGCTCGAAGATCGTGCCCCCGAGGCGCTCGACGGCCCGAGCCAGCCCCCGCACGAGCCGCGCGGGGTGGATTGTCGCGCAGTGCGCGTTGAAGAACGCGCCCCTGGCGTCCGTGATCCGGACGCGCCGCGCGGTCTCACGCTCGTCTAGCACCGCGCACCCATCTTGCAGGTCCAGGGCATGCAGGGCCTCGTAGGTGTCTCTTGTGCCTGGAAGCTGGCTCGGGCCGCGGGCGATGCGGAGCATCCCGCCGCGGTTGTACTGGGCGTCGATGCCCTCGGCCTCCGCGACCCTCCCGACCTCGTCGACCGCGTTGCGCATCTCCAGGAGCAGGTTGCGCGCAGCCCCCGCGCCAAAGCGCCGCGTGAGCTCCTGCGGACCGACGGGGAACGCGGAGCTGCACCACGCGCCGTTGCGGCCGGACGCCCCGAAGCCGGCCACCTCGCCCTCGAGCACCACGACCCGCAGCGAGGGCTCACGCTTGAGAAGGTAATAGGCGGTCCACAGACCCGTGAAGCCGGCGCCCAGTATAGCCACGTCCGCCTCCGCGGGACCCCGCAGCGAAGGCCTCGGGGCGAGTTCCTCGCCCGCCGTCTCCAGCCAGAAACTGTAGGAGCGGTAGTCTCTACCGTCCATCCGGATCCGTGCTTCCGCCGGAAAACTCAGTTGCGGTATCCTAGCTCCTTCTCCAGCTCCGTCAGCGCGTCGTCGGTGATCTCCGCGATCCTACCCAGAACCTCCTTGTCGGCGACGAGCGCCGGGGAGTACTGGATGACGGGATCGTCCTTGTCGTCGAAGCGGCAGATCAGGCCGCCCTCGAGCAGCTTCCTCGAAACGACGCCCTTGAAGTACCGCTGGTACTCGTCGTCCTCCAGCGGCGTCCCGTCGGCCCGCTCGGGGTTGACCTCGACGGCCCAGAAAAAGCCCATCCCCCGTACCTCTTTGACGATCGGGTGCCCCTCGGCCATCCTCTTGAGCTCGTCCCCGAAGTAGCCCTCTAGGTTGCGCACGTTTTCGAGGAGCCCCTCGCGCTCGATGATGCGGATGTTCTCGGAGGCCACCGCCGCCGATACCGGGTGCCCGCCGAAGGTCGAGCCGTGCATAAACATCGGCGCGTTGCTCCTGAGCGCCTCGCCCATCTTGTCGTTGACGACGACGCCGCCCATCGGCAGGTAGCCGCTGGTGACGCCCTTCGCGAAGCTGGTCATGTCCGGCACCACGTCGAAGCGCTCTATGCCGAACCACTCGCCGAGGCGTCCGAAGGCGCAGATCACGGCGTCCGAGACGAGCAGCACGCCGTGCCTGTCGCAGATCTCGCGCACCCGTCCCCAGTACTCCGGCGGCGGGACCAGGCAACCGCCCGCGTTCTGGACCGGCTCAAGGATTACCGCCGCGACCGTCTCTGGCGACGCGAACTCGATCGCCTCCTCGATGGCGTCCGCCGCCCCTTCCGGGTCCTGCTGGGTGTTCGGTACGTGCATGAAGCCCTGCAAGAGCGGCTCGAACGGGGCCCTGAAAGCCGGCACCCCCGTCACGGAGAGCGCGCCCATCGTCGTGCCGTGGTAGGCGACTTGGCGCGAGATGACCTTGTATCTGGTCTTCTCGCCGTTCGCCTTGTGGTACTGGCGCGCGAGCTTTATGACCGTCTCCACCGCCTCGGACCCTGACGATACGAAGAAGGTGGAGTTGAGATCCCCCGGCGCTATCTCGGCGATCTTGGCTGCAAGCTCAAGGCTCCTAGGGTGCTGGAAGCTCCAGTTGGGGAAGAAGCCGAGCTCCTTCATCTGGGCAGCCGCGACCTCGCCCAACTCCGTCCTGCCGTGCCCGACCTGCGTGGTGAAGAGCCCAGCCAGCCCGTCTATGTAGCGGTCGCCCTTGTCGTCCGTGACGTAGCATCCCTCACCAGAGACGATTAGCGGCAGCTTCGACCAGTCCTCCGCGTAAGGCGTGAAATGCAGCATGAGGTTCTCCACGCCCGCGAGAGGCGCGCCGTCCCCACGATCCCCAAGACCACGCATGACATCCATCCTGTAACCTCCTCCAGCCGGAGCCGAAGAATCCTCGGCGTTTGCACGAATGCTACACAGTTACTGTAAGGGGGTCAAGACGCGTAGAAGTATAGGGAGCGCAGGCCCAGGTTGGAATATACGGGGGGGACGAACCTTGTTGGCCGGGGCGTTGTACCGGCGGCCAATCCTCGCGGTCCGGGGTGGCTCTGGCCGTGTACCTCGCCCGGGGATCCGCGGAGCCGTTACCGAAGTGTTATGGGACCGTCTCCGAAGCGTTACTCTGGCGTTGCCGTCCTGTAATTCGCGTCCCCTACAGTGTATCCACACGCTCGAGGAGTTCGGGCGTCGAGGACGACACGGGAGGCGGCTATGGGACGGATGGCGATGGTACTGGCGGCGGTGGCCGCGATGCTCTTGCTCTCGGCTGGAATGGCCCTGGCCGCGTCCCTGACCGGAACCGCCGACCGGGACGTGCTCGACGGCACCCGCCGGGCAGAGGTGATCTCCGGTCTGCGCGGCGGGGACACGCTGCACGGGCAGGGGGGCAAGGACACCGTCAAGGGCGGGCTCGGCGTCGACGAGGTCAGCGGCGGGGTTGGGGCCGACAAGGTCTACGGCAACGCTGGCGACGACATCCTGATCGACTCCCCTGACAAGGACAGGGATGTGCTCTACGGCGGGGCCGGCAGCGACAACGTGCAGGTGCGTGACTTCCCGGCCGTAAAGGACGTCGTCGACTGCGGCGAGGGACGCGACTGGGCCTACGTGGACAAGATGGACGTGGTCGAGAACTGCGAGGTCGTCAGGCGCTAGAGCAAAGAACAAACCCACTTTCCCGCGCGCCGGCGTCCCCTCGGGGGCGCCGGCCTCTTTTGCCCCTGAAGTCCAAATTTCCCTACTCTGCTTTGTGTTCGCTGCGCGCAGAACACCACGCCGAGGATGAAACGACCCACGCTATCCTCACTCCTTGGCGAGATCGGAGGGTGTCTCTCGCGCTTGGCGCGAGTGATCCGGAGCCCGCCTCGGGGGTGGTCTCGATGCGTTTCAGGAACGGGGGGAGCGCCACGTGGTCGGACTGGCGACCCTCGGCGGGAAGCGCCCAGTGGACGCTGACGGGCTGCGCGGGAGAGAAGACCGTGTACGTCCGCTACCGCGACGAGGCGGGTAACGTCCCGCGGCGGGCGGCCGACAGGATCACCTTCCGGCCGTAGGCGCGTTTCCGGTCTTGCAGGACCAACTCGCTCGGCGGCAGAGTAGGCATCCCCTCGACAGGTGCCGTCGCGAAACCGCCCCGTTGAACGTCCCTGCGATCTTGGAACCTCACAAAGCGCCGAATGGCCACGAGTCAAGCCAACGGTCCGATGCGATGAACATGACCGGCCGGTCTATCCGCTCTACGAGAACGCTGCGTGGAAGAAGTTCGCGAGGCGGGGATAGAGGACCTTCAGGTTCTCCGGCCTGGCGATACCGTGTCCCTCGTCCTCGAAGGTCAGCAGCTCGTAGGCGATGCCGCGTTCGTCGAGGACCTCCCTTACGACGCTGACGTTCTCAGGGGTGACGTTCGGGTCCTTCAAGCCCTGCACGATCAGTAGCCGCCCGCGGATGTTGTCCACGTAATTGATCGGGGAGCGCTCGCGGTAGCGCTCGGGGACCTCCTCGGGCGAGCCGCCCATCATCTCCTCGCTATAGGGCCTGAGGTCGGGGCGGGTTCCGTGGTAGTCCACGACCAGGTCGGTCATGCCGCAGATGGGGGCCGCGGCGGCCACGAGGTCCGGCTCGAAGTGTGTGATCGCCCACCACGCCGAGTAGCCGCCGTAGGAGGTACCCGTTACGCCGACGCGTCCGGGCTCGGCGACGCCGGCCTCGATCAGGGCCTCGATCCCGCCCCTTATGTCCTCCTGCTCGCGCCCGCCCCAGCCGTCCTGTTTGATCGACTCCTGGAATGCGAGCCCGAACCCCGTGCTTCCCCGGTAGTTGGGGGAGAGGACGTTGAAGCCGCGCGAGAGGAAGTACTGGATCTGGGCGTTGAACCTGTCCTCGGCGTGATAGGTGGGACCGCCGTGAACCAGCACGATGGTCCCCTTGCTCCGTGCCGGCGCCCGGTACAACCATCCCTGCACCGCGAGCCCGTCGACGGAGGTCCAGGCGAAGTCCTCGGCCGCCACGAGGTCTTGCGGTTGGAGCGGGGTGCGCTCCCAGAGGTCGGTCAGGCTCGGCGGTGCTTCGCCGGACTCTGCCGGGTCGAAGAGCACGAGGTCAGCCGGATGGCGGGCGTCGTAGTGGAGCCCGACCCAACCTTCCCGGATCGGCGCCAGCGGCTCCAGGCTCCCCGCGATCGCCGGAATGCGCTCTTCGGCGCCGCTCTCCGGGTCGAATAGCGTTGCTCGGGCGCGCGCCCGTTCCACCTCCACCGCCACCACGAGGCCGCCGTTCGGGGGGACGAAGGCGTACTCCAGGTTCCGTTCGGGGTCGTCGAGCAGCCAGGTGACGGAGCCCTCCTCCCAGACGCCCAACCGGCGGTGCGTCTCCATCTCGACCACGAAGAGCGCCCGCCGTCCGTCCGGGAGCCAAGAAGCGTAGGTCTTGACCTCCGCACCGAAGTTCAGAATCTCGCGGTCGTCGCGGCCCTCGACGTCGACGAGCCAGACCTGCATGCCAGACGGGTGGAGGTCGTTGCGGTGGTAGAGGATTGTTTCGCCGCTCGCGTTGAGCTGGGGATCGGTCTCGTTCCCCCTGCGCGGACGCGTGAGCACCCTGCGCTCGCCGCTCTGGAGGTCGTGGCGGTAGATCCAGGTCCCCTCTATCTCCTGGCCGGTGTCCACGTCGAAGTTGGCCCCGTAGACGAGCCAGCGCCCGTGCACCTGCCCTCCACTGAGGTAGTAGTTGGGCTTCGCCTCCGTTAGCGGCCGCATCAGGCCAGGCTCCTCGAGGTTCACGAGAAAGAGGCGCGTCCGCTCGTCGCCGTCGTTGTCCTGGCCGACCACGACCGCGCTGCCGTCGGGGGTCCACGACACGACCAGCGTCTCGTCGTCCGTGTCAGTCAGGCGGAGCGGGGGAGAGGAGCCGTCTGTCGGGGCCGCGAACACGTCCGCCGCCGGCCCGAGCCGCGACCAGCTCCACGCGACCCAGCCGCCGTCGCGGGAGACCTGCGCGCCGGAGAGCACCGGGACGGTCAGCAGAGCGTCGAGATTGCCCTGGGGATCCAAAGCTCCGGCCTAGAAGGTGGGCGGCGTGTTGACGTAGATCGCCTCGACGGGCTCTTCGGCTGCCCACCACCGATGCTGGGTCGTCGACGGGAAGTACAGCGTGTCGCCAGCGGCGACCTCGTAGGTGCCCTGATCCTTTAGCTCCACAAAGAGGACGCCCGAGATCACGTGCACGAACTCCTCGCCGTTGTGCGAGTAGAAGCCCTCGCTTCCGGCGCCCGCCGGTACCCTGATGTAGGAGGGATCCATGATCTTCTCGCCAGAGGCCATCTCCTCGAAACGCACCCCGTTCTCCCACTGCATCACGGGCCTGTCCTCGCCCCGCACCAGCGGGGGGTGTTGCTCCAGGTCGGCCCCGAAAAGCTCCCGCATCGTTACCCCGTACGCCCCGGCCAGCCGCCGCAGCGAGGCGACCGAAGCCCCGGAACCGCCGCGCTCGAGCGCCGAGATGAACGAGATGGAGAGCCCCGTGGTCTGCGCGACCTCCTTGAGCGTCTTGTGCGCCCGCGTGCGCAGCCTCCGCAGCCTCTCGCCCATGGCGTTCGGCGTAAAGTCGGCGCCGTTCGCCCCTGGGTTCTCGGCCGCGGGTCCCAGCTGCTTTCGTATGGCCGCGAAGTTGAGGCCCTCGACCTTCCTGAGCTGCTTGATCTTGCGCAGCCGCTCCACGTCGGGCTCCGTGTAGACCCTGTAGCCCCGGTCCGTGCGGCGTGGCCTCACGAGGCGCTCCCGCTCCCACAGCCTCAGGGTCTGCGGTGCCAGACCTATGGCTTGCGAGACCTCGCCGATCGAAAATCCTACCGAACTTGCGCCAGACGTCAGCGCTCGCCTCCCATCCTGTGCGTCCCCAAGTCTCTGTGAGCCCGCAGTATACCTGTAAAGCTGCTGCAATCGCACCGATCTTGCCCGAGACCCGGAGACCAATACCGTATCATTGCGAGTTTACTGTAGCCTGTTATAAGGTACCGGGGCAAGAGGACGAGAAGGAGACAGCATGGCTGCAGTGGTGGGAGTTCCGCGGGAGATAAAGGACCAGGAAGGCCGCGTCAGCATGCAGCCCGACGGGGTGGAGGAGCTGGTCCACCACGGTCGCGAGGTTATCGTGGAGGCCGGCGCCGGCGCCGGCGCCGGATTCGAGAACGAGGAGTACGAGCGGGCCGGGGCCAGGCTCGTGGACGGGCCCGAGGAGGTCTTCGCCTCGGCCGACCTGATAGTCAAGGTCAAGGAGCCGGTCCCCGAAGAATACGACCGCTTCCGCGAGGGTCAGGAGCTCTTCACCTACCTGCACCTGGCGGCGGACAAGGGGCTAACCGAGTTCCTGATGGAGCGGAAGATCAACTCGGTAGCCTACGAGACGGTCGAGCTGCCGGACGGGAGCCTGCCCCTGCTCACGCCGATGAGCGAGGTGGCCGGGAGGATGGCCACGCAGGCGGCGGCGCGTTGCCTGGAGAGCCCGCAGGGCGGGGCCGGGCTGCTCCTGGGCGGCGTCCCCGGCACCCCGGCGGCGAGGGTCACGATCATCGGCGGCGGGGTCGTCGGGACTGAGGCGGCCAAGATCGCGCTCGGGATGCGGGCCATAGTGAGTGTTCTGGACATCAACCCCAAGCGGCTCGCGTACCTCTCCGACATCTTCGAGGGCAGGGCCGACCTGGTCATCCCGAACAGGTCGAGGACCGCCGCCTACGTCGCGGAGTCCGACGTCGTCATCGGCGCGGTGCTGGTGCACGGGGCGAAGGCGCCCAAGCTCGTGTCGCGGGAGATGGTGGCGAGCATGAGGGACGGCTCCGTGGTCGTCGACGTCGCCATAGACCAGGGCGGCTGCATCGAGACCGCCAGGCCGACGACGCACTCGGAACCCACCTACGTCGAGGAAGGCGTCGTCCACTATTGCGTCGCGAACATCCCGGGGGCGGTCGCGAGGACCTCGACGCTGGCCCTGACCAGCGTGACGCTGCCTTACCTGGTGAAGATCACCGAAAAGGGCATCGAAGGATCGTGCGCGGATGACCCGAGCCTGGCCAGGGGTCTCAGTACGCTGCGCGGCGACCTCGTCTCCGAGCCCGTCGCCGAGGCGCACGGGCTGAGCTACACCGATCCCCAGAAGCTCTTGAGGTAGGAGAGGACTGGTATGGAAACGACCGGAGCGAACATCCACGAGCTCGCCGAGAAGGACGAGCGATACGTCTGGCACGCCCTCTCACGCTACACGCCGGTAGAGGGCGGGGGCTCCGCGCCGGCGCCGCGGATGATCGTTACGGAGGGCAAGGGGCCCTGGATCTCCGACGCGGAAGGGAACCGTTACCTCGACGGGATGTCAGGCCTCTGGTGCGTCAACGTCGGCTACGGCCGCGAGGAGCTGGCGAGGGCGGCCTACGATCAGCTCGTCAGGCTGCCCTACTACCCGCTCACCATGGGCCACGAGCCCGCGGTGGAGCTCGGCGAGAGGCTCAACGAGTGGCTCGACGACGAGTACGTCGTCTTCTACTCCAACTCCGGCTCGGAGGCCAACGAGACGGCGTTCAAGATCGCGCGCCAGTACCACGAGCAGAACGGCGAGCCGAGGCGGTGGAAGTTCGTCTCGCGCTACCGGGCCTACCACGGCAACTCCATGGGGTCCGTCGCCGCGACGGGCCAGGCCCTGCGCAAGTACCGTTACGAGCCGCTGGCCCCCGGCTTCCTGCACGTCGCGCCCCCCGACCGCTACCGCTGCGCCTACTGCAGCGACCGCCCCGCGTGCAACCTGGAGTGCGCCGGCGCCATCGGGCGCACCATCGAGTGGGAGCTGCCCGAGACGGTGGCGGCCGTGATCATGGAGCCCATCATCACCGGCGGTGGCATCTTCGTCCCGCCGGAAGGCTACGTCGAGGAGGTCGCGAGGATCTGCGAGAGGACCGGCGTCCTGTTTATCGCGGACGAGGTCATCTGCGGTTTCGGCCGCACGGGCCGGCGCTTCGGCCACCAGCACTACGGCCTCAAGCCGGACATCGTGACGATGGCCAAGGGCATTACCAGCGCCTACCTCCCGCTCTCCGCCACCGCCGTGAAGCGCGAGATCTTCGAGGCGTTCAAGGGGACGGACGAGTACGACCACTTCCGCCACGTGAACACCTTCGGCGGCAACCCGGCCGCCTGCGCCCTGGCGGTGAGGAACCTCCAGATCATGGACGACGAGGACCTGCCCGGACGCTCGGCGAAGATGGGCGAGAGGCTGCGCGGCCAACTCTCCGAACTCGAAGACCACCCGAACGTCGGGGAGATCCGGCACAAGGGCCTGCTCTTCGGCTTCGAGCTGGTCGAAGACAAGCAGAGCCGGGTCCCGGCCTCGGCCGATAAGGTCGCGAGGGTCGTCTCGGGGTGCAAAGAGCGGGGCCTCATCGTCGGCAAGAACGGCGACACCGTGGCCGGCTACAACAACGTGATCACCCTCGCCCCGCCGCTGGTCGTGAGCGGAGACGACCTGGATTTTGTCGCGGCCACCTTGAAGGAGAGCATAGGCGCCCTGTAGGCCGGGCAGAACGACGGAGGAAGGTGCGATGGCCGAGCGAGCGGAAACGGTGATCGTCGGGGCAGGCATCTGGGGCCTGAGCACCGCCTACCATCTGGCGCAGGCCGGAAGCACGGACGTGCTGGTCCTGGAGCGAAACGAAGAGCCGTTTGGCGAGACAACCCCCCAGGCGGCCGGGCTGGTCGGGCAGATCCGGGGAACCCCCCTGATGAGGCGTGCCATCCAATACGCCATAGAGCTGTTCACGGGCTTCGAGCGGGAGACCGGCCACGACCCCGGATTCCGCCAGGTCGGAAGCCTGCTCCTGGCACTGACGCCCGAACGGGTGGCCTCCTTCGAGGAACACCTCGAGCACGCCAACAGTAGCGGCGTGGAGGCACGCCTGGTGGACGGGGCGGAGATGTCCCGGCTGGCGCCGCACCTGGACGCCACGCGCGTCGAGGGTGGGTACTTCGTCCCAGAGGACGGCTACCTCGACCCCAGCCAGTGCGCGCGGGCCTACCGCGGGGCTGTCGAGGACCAGGGGGTGAGCATCAGGACGGGCACGGCCGCGACCGGGCTCTCGGTGCGGGACGGCCGGGTGGTGGGGGTGGAGACCGACAGCGGTCTCGTCGAGACCGAGCGGGTCGTGGTGACGGCCGGACCCTGGACGGGGCTTATCGCCAGGACGGTCGGGTACGAGCCGCCGATGGCTACCGTACGCCACCAGCGCGTAACCACGGTCCCGGTCTCGGGCATCCCGGACCAACATCCGGTCGTCCGCGTGACAGACGCAAGCTGCTACCTGAGGCCCGAGGAGGGCGGGTACCTCTACGGGTTCTTCGAGCCGGATCCGACGACCTACGACCTCGACAGTCTGCCAGCCGGGTTCAGAACCGCCGACATCGAGAAGCCGGTAGAGATCATGGCAGAGGGCCGCGAGAGGCTCGCCGCCATCTTCCCCATACTGAAAGATCTCGAGGTCGTCGCCTACAAGCGGGGCCTGACGACCTTCGCCCCGGACGGTGCCTACCTGGTCGGACCGGTTCCGAACGTGGAGGGCCTGTTCGCCGCCACAGGGTGCGCGGCCCTTGGGATCGCGGGCTCCGCGGCGGTGGGCCGCTGGCTGGCCGACTGGGTTCGGCACGGCGAGCCCGGGGAGGACCTCTCTCCGGTCAGCCTCGACCGCTTTGGGGACGAGACCCTGGACCGCGACCGGGTGAGGCGGGAGGGCGAGGAGTACTACAGCGGCTACTACAGCATCCCCTCCATGGCCGTGACCTAGCCTCACCGTCTGAAGCCCACTCGTTGGGCCACATCAATCCCCTGACGCTCATGGGCTCGGGGACAAGCCGAGCTAGCGACTCGTCGCCTTCGTAGCGCCGGTCCATCCGCCGTACACAGACGGAACCCCCGTAGCGGCGGGCGCTGTCCGCGTGGACCTCGGATACTTCGGGCAGATCAGTGCCGAACCTGGGCAGAGGTCAGGTCGAAGGCAACCGGCGTCTCGATTCGTCTAGCCGGATCTCGACGGCCGTAGGATCGACCCCCAGGTTCGATAGGATTCCGACCGCCTCACCGTCCCCGTCGCGCAGGATGCCGAGCAGGATGTGTTCCGAGGTGAGGCGATTGTCTCCCAGTCTGATGCCCTCGCGCAGCGACTGCTCGAGCGCCTTCTTGGCCCTGGGGGCGAATGGGATACGCCGGTTGCCGGGTATGCGCATCTCGAAAGCCTCGCCGGCTTCCCGTCGCACCTCGTCGAGCGAGATCCCGATCGAAGCCAGCGCCTCCGCGAAGTTCTCCTCCGACTGCTCGCGCGCCGCTTCCAGGGTCACGCCCAGCGAGACCAGGGCCTCGGCAGCTACCCCGTCGCCGGCGCGGAGGATGCCGAGCAGCAGGTCATCGTCCCCGATCGAGTCGTGACCGAGCTCCCTCGCCTCCTCGAGCGCCGCCTCGACGCAGCGCCTGGCCTCCTTCGCGAAACGGTTGAAGATCACGCGCCCTTCGCCTTTCTCCCCGATTCTCGATCCGGGTACGAATTCTTGAGTGTGTGAACGGCGAGCAGGGCTAGCCAGCCGGCGGTGACCGCGACAAACAGCGGACCTGCGACCACGCCGCAAGCGATTAGCGCCCTGGTACTCAACGGCACCGTTTCTCCTCCAGCACGAGACCGCCCGCTAGCCGGTCGTGCGCCCGCGCAGCTCGAACAAACGATCCTCAAGGTTCTCTGGAGACACGCCAAGAACGGCCAGTATCCTGACGGCCGAACCACCCTCGACGCTCAGTATCCCGAGCAGGACATGGTCCGTGCCGAGATAGCCATCTCCCAGCCTGCGCATCTCCCGGCGCGCCTCCACCAGCGCGTTCACGGCCCGGGGTGAGTAAGGGATCCTGCGGTCGGCCGGTATGCTCACGTCGAGCGCATCTCCTGTCTCCCGGCGCACCTGATCGAGCGAGATCCCGATCGACGAGAGGGCGTCTGAGTGCAGCTCTCGACAACCCTCTCGGGCGCCATCGAGGGTCACCCCGAGCGATGAGAGCGCCTCCGCTCCCATTCCTTCCCCGGCGCGCAGGATGCCCAACAGTAGATCCTCATCGCCAAGCGAGTCGTGACCGAGCATCCTGGCCTCTTCGAAGGCGGCCTCCACGCTGCCGCGGGATCCATCCGTCCAACGGAAAAGCCTCATGCTCCTTTGCTCCTCCTCGCTCGCGATCCTCCCGGATACTTGTCCCTGATCCGCCTCGCGTGCTTTTTGTGCACGGCCTGCTTGCTCACCCCAAGCACTTCGGCCATCTGGGCCCACGACCATCCCGATAGAAAAGCGTTCTCGACCTGCGCCGACTCAAGCGCCTCCAGCATCCGCCTCAGCGCGACGACCGACTCGAGACCCTCTCGCGGGTCCCTAGCCCCTCCACCAACTCGTGTACTCCCTTTCGCGTTCATGCGTCAATCATAGTTGACGCCATGCCATCTGTCAACCTATATTGACGAGATGTTTTTCATACGGTGGGCAAGCGGGTTGCGGCAGGGCCCACACGGCCTGTAAGCTGGGTTTACTTTTCGAGAGGGGGAGTGGTGGCCGAGGCGAGCGCAGGCGAGAAGACCGACAGGGGGGAGCAGGGTCATCTGCAGCCTGGATTAAAGCGGCGGCACATGACCATGATCGCGCTAGGCGGGATCATCGGGGCCGGGCTCTTCGTGGGGACGGGGCCGATCCTCAACCAGGCTGGTCCGGCGACGGTACTGACCTATCTTATTACGGGGACCATACTCATCCTGATCATGCGGATGCTAGGGGAGATGGCGACGGCCCAGCCGTCGGTGGGTTCCTTCTCCGATTACAGCAGGATGGCCCTTGGCAACTGGGCCGGGTTCTCGGTCGGGTGGCTCTACTGGTACTTCTGGGCGATCGTGGTCGGGTTCGAGGCCACGGTGGCCGCGGGGATTTTGGGCCAGTACATCTCGGGTATACCGCCGTGGCTGATCTCGTTGATCCTGATCCTGCTGCTCACGGCCACCAACCTCTACTCCGTCGGGTCCTACGGCGAGTTCGAGTTCTGGTTCGCCGGGATAAAGGTTGCGGCGATCGTCATCTTCATCGGCGCGGCCCTGCTGTACGTGCTCGGGTTGTTCGGGGATTCGCCGGGTTTCACGAACCTTTACGCCGACGGGGGCTTCTTTCCCAACGGCGGGCTGGTGATGTTCAGCGGCGTGGTGACGGTGATCTTCGCTTTCGTGGGGGCCGAGATCGTCACCATAGCGGCCGCCGAGTCGCAGGAGCCGGAGCGGGAGGTGGCGCGCGCGACCAACGCGGTCATCTACAGGGTACTGCTCTTCTACGTGGTCTCGGTCTTCTTCGTGGCCGTGGTGGTGCCGTGGAACACCCCGTTCACCTCCGACATTATCAAGAGCCCGTTCACGATCGCCTTCGACCGCATAGGCATACCGTTCGCGCCCTTGATCATGAACTTCGTGGTCCTGACGGCCGTGCTCTCCGTGCTCAACTCGAGCCTGTATACGACCTCGCGCATGCTCTTCGCTCTGACGCGGCACAACGACGCGCCGGGGTTCCTCACCAACACGACCAGGCGCGGCGTGCCGATGTGGGCGATCCTCGCCGGGACCAGCTTCGCATACATCTCGGTCGTGATCTACTACTTCTTCCCCGAGAACGTCTTTACGTGGCTGATCAACGCTTCTGGCGCCATCGCGCTCTTCGTCTACCTGCTCATAGCCATCTCCGAGCTGGTCATGCGCCGCCGTCTGGAGCGCGAGGACCCGGAACGGCTGCAAATCAAGATGTGGTTCTTCCCATGGCTGACGTACGTCTCCATAGCAGCCATGGCAGCGGTGCTCGTCGCCATGTTCATCATCCCCGAGCAGCGTCCCCTCCTGATAGCGAGCCTGGGCGCCCTCGCCGTGATCCTCGTTGCCTACGTGCTACGCCGCCGGTTCGGACCGGCCGAGGGAGACCACAGGGAGGCGGCCGAGAGGTAGGACGGCTTGATCGACGCCGGCGAGTACGAGGTCATCAGCTTCGACTGCTACGGCACCCTGATCGACTGGGAGAGCGGGATCGTCTCGGGCTTCAGGCCCGTGCTCGCGAACCACGGCGTCGAGGCAACCGACGAGGAGATCCTGGAGCTGCACGCCCAGACGGAGCACAGGCTGCAGTCCGCTTCGGAGCCGGGGAGCTACGTCAAGTACAGGGACGTGCTGGGCGAGGAGGTGCGGGAGGCCGGGAGGAGGTGGGGTTTCGAGCCCGAGCCCTCGGAGATAGCGGCCCTCGCCGACTCGCTCAGGTACTGGCAACCCTTCCCCGACACGGTCGAGGCTTTGTGGGCGCTCAAGAGCAGGTACAGGCTCGCCATTATCTCCAACGTGGACGACGGCCTGTTCGCCCTGACCGCCTGTCTGCTGGAGGTTGAGTTCGACTGGATCGTGACCGCGGAGCAGGTCGGCACCTACAAGCCCTCGAAGAGGAACTTCGAGGTAGCCCTCGGCCGGATGGGGGTCGGGCGAAAGAAGCTACTGCACGCCGCGGAGAGCCTCTTCCACGACGTGGTCCCCGCCAGAGAACTGGGGATCTCCACCGCGTGGGTAAACAGGCGCTCTGGTAGGGAGGGGTTCGGGGCTACCCCTGCGGCCGACGCCGTGCCCGACCTGGAAGTTCCCGACCTGCAGACCCTGGCCCACGAGCTCGGCGTTCAGAGCAAGACCTGAGGGGAGACCAATGACCCGCTACGAGCCGGCCGATTCCTTCGAGACCCCACGATTTTCGGGCGTGCGTACCTTTATGCGCCTGCCCAACGTTCGCGACCTCGAGAACGCCGACGCCGCCGTCGTCGGCGCCCCGTTCGACACGGGCGGCACCTTTCGTATCGGCGCCCGCTTCGGTCCCGAAAGTATAAGGAGCGCCTCGCACCTGCTCAGGCGCTACAACCCCGGACTCGGCGTGGGCATCTTTGACCACCTCTCGGTGATCGACTACGGCGACGTGCCAGTCGTCCCCGGCTACATCGAGGAGAGCTACAAACGGATAGCGGAGGGACTGGAACCGATACACCGCGCCGGCGTCACCCCGATAGTGCTCGGCGGCGACCACTCCATAGCGCTGCCCGAGCTGCGGGCAGCGGCTGCCGTGCACGGCCCTCTCGCCCTGGTGCAGTACGACTCCCATCCCGACACCTGGGACGCCTACTTCGGCCAGAAGCACACGCACGGGACGCCGTTCAGACGCGCGGTGGAAGAGGGGCTGCTAGACACCTCGAGGTCCATCCAGGTCGGGATGCGGGGTTCGATCTACGACGAGGGTGACTGGAACGACGCGACGGAGATGGGCTTCGATCTGGTCCCAACGGATGAGGTGCGCGACCTGGGCATCCCTGCCGTCATAGAGCGCGTGCGCGAGCGGGTCGGCGACGCGAAGGCATACGTCTCCTTCGACGTAGACTTCGTGGACCCGGCGTTCGCTCCTGGCACGGGTACGCCCGAGATCGGGGGTTTCACCAGCCGCGAGGCACAGGAGCTCGTGCGGGGGCTTGTGGGCCTCGACATCGTCGGCTGCGACGTCGTCGAGGTGCTGCCGCCCTACGACGCGGCCC
Source organism: uncultured Rubrobacteraceae bacterium (assembly GCA_963800975.1). Classification (GTDB taxonomy): domain Bacteria; phylum Actinomycetota; class Rubrobacteria; order Rubrobacterales; family Rubrobacteraceae; genus JALYGY01. Next base: position 335,942 of record CAWDDB010000021.1, read on the forward strand.
AGATCACGGCGCTCCTCGCCGCGAACATCGCCCACGAGTTCCTGAGCCTCATTGCCTTGAGGAGGCAGAACGGTGGATAGCCTGCTGCTCGACTACGTCGTCATAGCCATCTACTTCGCCGTGATGATCGGTGCCGGATACTGGGGCCTCACGAGGGCCCGCGACGCCGAAGACTACCTCGTGGCCGGGCGCAGGCTCGGCCCCTTCATGTACGTCGGGACCCTGAGCGCGGTGGTTCTCGGCGGCGCCTCGACCATCGGCGGCGTGGCGCTGGGCTACGAGAACGGCATCTCGGGAATGTGGCTCGTGTTCTGGATCGGCATGGGCGTCATAGCCCTCGGCGTCCTGATGTCCACCCGGCTCTCGCGCCTCGGCGTCTACACGGTATCGGAGATGCTCGAGAAGCGCTACGGGGCCGCGTCGCGCCTGATCAGCGCGATCATCATCGCGGCCTACGCCCTCATGATCGCGGTCACCTCCACCATCGCCATAGGCTCCGTCTTCAACGTCGTCCTGCCCCTCTCTTCCACCCTCGCCATCCTGATCGCCGGTGGCATCGTCGTCGCCTACTCCGTGGCCGGAGGCATGTGGTCCATAACGCTCACGGACTTCCTGCAGTTCCTGATCATGACCGTGGGCATCTTCTTCCTCCTGCTGCCGCTCTCGATCGCCGCGGCCGGCGGCCTATCCGGGATGCAGGAAGCCCTGCCGGCCTCCTACTTCGACCTCACGGCGATCGGGTGGCAGACGATCTTCACCTACTTCCTGCTGTTCTTTTTCGGGCTCATGATCGGTCAGGACATCTGGCAGCGGGTCTTCACGGCGCGCAGCGCCGAGGTAGCCCGGTGGGGTAGCGTGACGGCCGGGGTGTACTGCCTGCTCTACGCTCTTGCTGGGGCGCTGGTCGGGACCGCGGCCAAGGTGCTCTTGCCCGACCTTTCGAATCCGGACAACGCCTTCGCCCGCGTCGCGAGCGAGGCGCTCCCGGTGGGGATCACCGGACTCGTCCTCGCGGCGGCGCTCGCCGCCGTGATGTCGACGGCCAGCGCCGGACTGCTCGCCTCCTCCACCATCCTCGCCAACGACGTCTACGAAGCGTTCGTCTCCAGAGGAGAACACAACAAGGTGCTGGTCAGCCGCGTGACGACCTTGCTTGTCGGCGTCGTCGTCCTCGTTATCTCGCTGATCGTCACGGACGTGGTCGGTGCCCTGACGGTGGCCTACGATCTCCTGAGCGGAGCCCTGTTCGTGCCCATAGTGGGCGCCCTGTTCTGGAGGCGCGCGACCGCCGCTGGCGCCCTGGCTTCCATGGCCGCGGGCAGCGCCGTGGTCGTGTTCTTTATGGTCAGAGACGGGCTGTTCGCGAACTCGCCCATCATCTGGGGGATTATCGTCAGCCTCGTCGTATTCGTGGTGGTGAGCCTGCTTACCCCGGCACCCTCGGAAGAGAGCACGAGGGCGTGGGAGGAGAGGCTCGACGGGACGGGCGCACAGCGGTAACGGCGGGTATACTGGAAAGCGTCAGGCCGACAGGAAGAGGTGCCGAAGATGCTTGAGTCGACGAGGATCAAGACCGAGATACCGGGCCCGAAGAGCCGGGCGTTGATGGAGCGGCGGCACCGGGCCGTCTCGTCTGGGGTTGGGATCGCGACGCCGATGTTCGCCCAGGACGCGAAGGGCGCCCTCCTGACCGACGTCGACGGAAACACCTTCATAGACTTCGGCGGCGGCATCGGGGTGATGAACGTCGGCCACACGGCCGCGCGGGTGGTCGAGGCGGTCAAGGAGCAGGCCGACAAGCTCACGCACTCCTGCTTCTACGTCACCGAGTACGAGGGCTACATAGAGCTGGCCGAGAGGCTCAACGCCCTGGTGCCCGGCGACTTCGAGAAGCGTTCGTTCTTCGTCAACTCGGGGGCCGAGGCGGTCGAGAACGCGGTCAAGATCGCGCGCTACTACACGGGTCGTCCCGCTGTGATCGCCTTCGAGAGTTCCTTCCACGGGCGCACGATGCTCGCGATGACCCTCACGGGCAAGACGGACCCCTACAAGAAGGGCTTCGGCCCGTTCGTCCCCGAGGTCTACAGGGTGCCGGCGCCCTACGCCTACCGCTGCCCGGCGGGCAAGGACTGCTCCGGCGGTTGCCAGGGCGACTGCTTCGGGGCGATAGAGCGGGCGTTCGTCAGCACCGTGCACCCGAGCACCGTCGCGGCGATCATCGTCGAGCCGGTGATCGGGGAGGGCGGCTTTATACCGATCCCTGACTTCTACCTCAGGCAGCTGCGGGAGCTGTGCGACGAGCATGGGATCGTCCTCATCATCGACGAGGTCCAGACGGGCTTCGGACGGACGGGCAAGATGCTCGCCATCGAGCACTCCGGGGTTGCGCCGGACATCCTCACCACGGCCAAGAGCATGGGCGGGGGGCTGCCCATAGCAGGGGTCACAGGCAAGGCGGAGATCATGGACTCCGTCCACGTCGGGGGCCTGGGCACGACCTACGGCGGCAACCCGATCTCCTGCGCCGCGGCCCTCGCGGTGCTCGACGGCTTCGAAGACGAGGACCTGCTCGCGCGCTCCAACGCCCTGGGCGATCGCGTGATGAGCGGGATGCGCGAGATCCAGGACCGCCACCCGGACTTCGTCGGCGACGTGCGCGGGCGGGGCCCGATGGCCGCGATGGAGTTCGTAACCGACGCCGGGAGCAAGACTCCCGACAAGGAGCGGACGGCCAAGGTGATCCAGGGCTCGTTGCAGCAAGGGCTCCTTCTCCTGAGCGCAGGCCAGTACGGCAACTGCATCCGTACCCTCATGCCGTTCGTTATCACGGACGAGGAACTGGACGAGGGGCTCGCCATCCTGGGGCGTGCTATAGACGACGCGGCCTGACGGCCAGGCGAACAACCCAAACGGCAGGGTAGAGACGCCCCGTGGGCAGACGCCCCAGCGGGGCGTCACTACGGGTTCAACAACCAGATGGCGGCGTTGAGGGCGGTCGCGAAGGTCACCCAGGCCAGGTAGGGGACGAGGAGCCACCCGGCCGGCCGGCTTACGCGTGAGAAGGCAAGGATGGTCAGCAGGATCGCGGTCCAGAGGATGAGGATCTCGAGCAGCGCTCCCCCCGGCGCCTGCAGCCCGAAGAAGATCAGGGACCACGCCAGGTTCAGCACCAGCTGGACGGCGAAGAGCGCCATCGCCGTTCCCGAGAGGCCGGTCTTGCGCCACACGAGCCAGCCCGAGACGGCCATCGCGAGGTAGAGAAGGGTCCACACGGGTCCGAAGAGCCAATTCGGCGGGGTAAAGAAAGGCTTCTGGAGCGTCTCGTACCATCCGCCGCTCGCGGTCTGGGGCGTCGTGAAGAGGGAACCGAGGCCCGCCACGGCGAAACAGACGGCAACGAAGAGGGCGAGGACGAGGAACGAACGGGCGGACCCTCTTCTGGGGATGGTCTCCTGCACGGCGGCCTCCTCAGAACTGCAGGGGCAACCCTCTCAGGCCGCGGATGATCATACCGGGACGCCAGCTCAGGGAGTCGGGGGAGCCGGCCAACCGCAATTCTGGCATGCGCCTGAGGAGGGTGGAGATCGCGATCTGTCCCTCCATGCGGGCGAGCGGCGCGCCGAGGCAGTGGTGGATGCCCTTGCCGAAGGCGAGGTGCTTGTTGTCCGCGCGGGTGATGTCCAGCTCGTCGGGATCGGCGAACCTCTGCGGGTCGCGGTCCGCGGATGCGAGAACCACCATCACCATCTCGCCCCTCGGAATCGTGACCCCGGCCATCTCCACCTCTTCGGTGGTGTAGCGTTCGGTCGCGCTCTCGACAGGCCCGTCGTAGCGTAGCAGCTCCTCGACGGCCGGCTTGATCAGCGCCGGGTCGGCCTTGAGCTTCTGCAGCTGGTCCGGGTGCAGCAGCAGCGCCAGCACGCCGTTGCCGATGAGGTTGACGGTGGTCTCGTGACCGGCGACCAGGAGCAAGAAGACCATGCCGAGCAGCTCATCCTCGGAGAGCTTGTCGCCGGCCTCCTCCGCCCTCACCAGCGCGCTGACCAGGTCGTCCCTTGGGTTCGCGTGCTTCTCCTCGAAAAGGGCGTAAAGGTAGTCGTTGAAGGCCTGCATGTTCGGGATCAGGATCTCCTCCAGGTACTCCTGGGTGGTGTTCCCCGAGACCGCTGCGTTCGACCACTCGCGGAAGCTGTTCCTGTCCTCGGATGGCACGCCGAGCAGCTCGGCTATGACGGTGATGGGCAGCGGGAACGCGTAGTCGTCGATCAGGTCCATCTCGCCCTGGTCCTGCACGGCGTCGAGGAGGCTGTCCGCGATCGCCTGGACGCGCGGACGCTGGCGCTCGATCAGGCGCGGAGTGAAGGCCTTGGAGACGAGCGACCTGAGCCGCTGATGGTCGGGCGGGTCGGTGTCGAGCATGTTGTGGCTTAGCGGCTCCATCACCTTGGGTATGGGCGGGATCTGGGCGAGCTGCTCCGGGGTCAGGGCGTTGCGAAAATTCTTGACGAAACGCCTGTCCTTGAGGACCGTCAAGGCGTCGTCGTAGCGCGTGATCATCCACACCCCGCGGCCGTCCGGCAACTCTACGCGGTAAGCCGGCGCCGTCGAGCGCATCTCGGCGTAGGTGGGGTAGGGATCGTTCTTGAAGGTCGGGTCGAAGAGGTCGACCTGTGGGGTCTGCGACATGCCTCTATCCCTCCACTCTCTGGACGGCGGTCGTTGTGCTCTTGTACGCGCGTCGAGTGCCGAGGGTTTCCGTCCCGACCGTCAACCGAGCACCCCGTCAACGGGGAGGGCCAACCCGGTAAGGGCGAGCGGCGCGAGCGTCTCTGCGCGACGCGCGGTCTCGGTACGCCGGTAGCCGTCTCCGGACGGATCGGCGTGACTTTCGACGACCTCGTGCCCTAGGTCCACGATCCAGACCTCCCTGATTCCGGACCGCGCGTAGAGCGGGTACTTCACCCCGCGGTCGTAGGCGAGCGTGGTGTCGGAGACCTCGGTCAGGAGCAGCACGTCTTCGGTCACTGGCAGCGATTCCCGGTCGTCTCTCATCCTGAGCACGGTCAGGTCAGGCTGCGGCTCGGAGTGCTCGTCGAGCCTGACCGGGTTCTGGACGCTGACGATGGCCTCGTCGCCTACGCCCCGCACCAGCATCCGGGTCAGCCCGTTTACGCAGGTGAGGTGCCTCGTGCCTATGGCGGCCATCTCGACGAGCTCTCCCTCGATCAGCTCGACCCGGTCGTCCTCGTGCAGGAGCCCGGCCTCGCCCATCCGATGGTAGTCGTGCACGGTGAAGCGTCGTCGCGTTACCTCGTACGTCTTCGTGTCCACAGGAACCCTCCGGTGGCTCGTCCTCCAAGCGCGAAGTATACCCGGGCCAAGCGTCGCTCCAGGTAACTTTTCGGTCCTAGCTAATCTTCCTTTAGCAGCTCTTCCAGGTATCCCGTGTGGTACTCGCCGGAGCGGAAAGCGTCGTCCTCGAGCAGGCGCAGGTGGAGGGGGATGGTGGTCTTTATGCCTTCCAGGCGGTACTCACGCAGGGCGCGGCGGGCGCGGCTTATGGCCTCTTCGCGCGTGAGGGCCCAGACGACAAGCTTTCCTACCATGGAGTCGTAGAACGGTGGGATCGTGTACCCCTGATAAATCGCCGAGTCCACCCTGACGCCGGGACCCCCGGGAACTTCGAGGTAGGTGATCTCGCCCGGAGACGGCATGAAGTCCTGTTCCGGGTCTTCGGCGTTTATGCGGAACTCTATGGCGTGGCCTTCGAAGGGGACATCCTCCTGCTCCAGGCTCAAGGGATCCCCACCGGCGACCCTGAGCTGCTCCTTCACCAGGTCGACGCCGGTGAGGGTCTCCGTGACCGGGTGCTCGACCTGTATCCTCGTGTTCATCTCGATAAAGTAGAACTCGTCGCCCTCGACCAGGAACTCGACCGTCCCGGCGCTGGTGTACTCTACCTCCCTCGCGAGCCGGACGGCCGCCTCGGTCATCGCTTCGCGCACCTCCGAGGTTATGCCGGGGGAGGGGGCCTCCTCGATGATCTTCTGCCGGCGGCGCTGCATCGAGCACTCGCGCTCGTATAGGTGGATGACGTTACCCTCGTGATCGCCCATCACCTGGACCTCGACGTGGCGCGGCCCGACGAGGAGCTTCTCCAGGTAGAGCGAGCCGTCACCGAAGGCCTTCTCCGCCTCCTGGCGCGCGACGCGCACCGCCTTGCGCAGCTCCTCCTCGTTCTCTGCCACCCGGATGCCCCTCCCGCCCCCGCCGGCGGCCGCCTTCACCATCACGGGGTAGCCGATCTCGTCCGCCGTCTCGCCCGCCTCGTCGTCCGAGGCCGACTCCTCGGAGCCAGGGACCACGGGCACCTCGGCCTCAGTCGCGATGCGGCGCGCCGCGGACTTGTTGCCCATCCTCTCTATCGCCTCGGGGGACGGTCCGACGAACTCGAGGCCGGCGTCGCGGCAGGCGGCGGCGAAGGAGGCGTTCTCGGCCAGGAAGCCGTAGCCGGGGTGGACGCCGTCGGCGCCCGACTCCTCGGCGGCCTCGATCAGGGCCTCGACGTTCAGGTAGCTTTTCCCGGCCGGCGGCGGGCCGATGTTGATGGCCTCGTCGGCGTGGCGGACGTGGAGTGCCTCCTCGTCGGCGTCGGAGTAGACGGCCACGGACGGGATCCCCAGCTCCCGGCAGGCCCGCACGACGCGAAGCGCTATCTCACCCCGGTTGGCGACCAGAACTTTTTTCAGCATGCCGCAGCCTCCCTCGTAACCCCGCCCGTTCCGCCCGTCATGGTAAAGGAGTGAGCCGGTTCGCGTAGGGACAGTTCGCGCAAGGGCGGTTCGCGAACCGCCCCTACGCTAAGCGCGGGAGGGGGAGATGGCGGGGGCGGCGGCTATCGCCACGAGCGCGGCCACGGCCACCTTGATCAGGTCGAACGGGACGAAGATCAGGACCCCCTGCGCCACGGCCACCGCGAGCGGCAGATCCGTGACCACCGAGAGCCAGACGGCGCCGACGGCGTAGATCACGGCGAGGGCCACGCACCCCGACAGGAAACTGAGCACGAGCGCCCGCGCGCGGGTGGCGCTCCTAACCGTACCGGCGGCGAGACCCGCGATCGCCGCGGCCAGCGGGTACGAGAGGAGGTAGCCGCCCGTGGGACCCAGCAGCACGCCGAGGCCGCCCCTGAACTCGGCGAAGACCGGCACGCCGATGGCCCCGACGAGAAGGTAGATCGCCTGCGCGAGCGCCCCGTAGCGAGGGCCCAGCAAGAGCCCCGAGAGGACGACCGCGAGCACCTGCAACGTGAAGGGAACCGGAAAGATCGGGACGGCGATCTGGGCCGCCACCGCCGTCACCGCGGCCATGAGCGCGGTCCGGGTCATCATCGCCAGCCTCAACCGTTCTTCCCCTCCCGCTAGTATCCAGGCTTCCTATTAAACATACATTGACCGAGATTTCTCGCGCAGGTAGTATTTTCAGCGCCGTCGAGGGAAGGTGGGACTATACATGGGCCGCAGCGTCGAGACCGAGCTGCCTCAGGCGCGGTACAGCTACGGCGGGGACGAGTTCGTCTTCGTGGAGCTATCCGAGGCCATGAGCCTCAAGGTCAACTTCAGGGCGATGGCTATCACCAACAAGCTCGGGGACGAGGACATCGAGGGCGTCACCGACATCTGTCCGTCCAACGCCTCATACATGATCCGCATAGACCCCGACGTCCTGCACCCGGACGACCTGATCTCGCGCCTCAAGGAGATAGACGAGGAGGTCGGCGACGTAAGCGGCTTCGAGCTGAATACGAGGGTCGTCGACGTGCCCGTGATGATCGACGACCCATGGACGCACGAGGCCCTCATGCGTTTCCGCGACCGTCACCAGGACCCGGATGCCACCGACCTGGAGTACTCGGCCCGCATAAACGGCTACGACAGCAAGGAAGATTTTATCGAGGCGCTCCTCGGGTCCCCGTGGCTGGTAACCATGATCGGGTTCGTGCCGGGGCTCCCGTGGTGCTACCAGCTCGTCCCGCCGGAGGAGCAGATCGAGGTCCCCAAGTACGTTAGACCCCGCACCTTCACCCCCGAACGCGCCTTCGGCTTCGGCGGCGGGTTCGCCGTGGTCTACTCCGTCGAAGGCGCGGGCGGATACCAGCTCTTCGGACGCGCCCCGGTGCCCGTGCTCGACATCGAGCAGCGCCTCCCGGACTTCCAGGACTCCATCGTCTTCCCGAAACCCGGCGATGTGTGGAAATACCGCCGCATAGATCGCGAGGAGTTCGACCGGCTCGAGGGCGAGGTAGAGGAAGGAACCTACGAGTACAGGAAGAAGGACTTTGTCTTCCACCCGGACCGCGCCCTCGAGGACCCGCACGCGTACAACGAGGAGATACTGGGGGTGCTCTATGGCGATTAGGGTGAAGACCCCGGGCCTCCTGACGACCGTGCAGGACGCGGGACGGTTCGGCGAGTACGCCCTCGGGATGCCGCCGTCCGGGGCCATGGACCTCTTCTCTTACCAGGTCGGCAACTTTCTCGTGGGTAACGACGAGGACGCGGCCGGGCTCGAGATCACGTACTTCGGCCCCGAGCTGGAGTTCACCGAGGGTGCCGTCGTAGCCGTGACCGGCGCCGAGATGCCGCCGAAGATCAACGGCGAGGAGGCGCCGACGTGGGAGGCGCTCGAGGTGGGGGAGGGCGACGTCCTCTCCTTCGACTACCTCAAGAACGGCGCGAGGTCCTACCTCGCCGTTGCCGGCGGCGTAGACGTACCCCTCTTCATGCACAGCCGCTCGACGTACACCCTGATCGGGCTCGGCGGCCACGAAGGCCGCGCCCTGCAAGAGGGCGACGAGCTGGCGGTAGGGGATGCCAGCAACGGCAGCACGCAGGTCGGCAAGAAGGTAGACGAAGACCACATCCCGGCATACTCTAAAGAGACGGAGCTGCGCGTGATCATCGGCCTCGCCAGCTACCGTCTGACCGACGAGAGCATGGAGGAGTTCCTGAACACTACCTGGACCGTGACCCCCGACGCCGACCGCGTCGGCTACCGCTACAAGGGCGGCGAGCTCAAGTTCGTCGAGCGCGAGCAGCCCGCCGGCGCCGGAAGCGACCCGGCTAACGTGGTCGACTTCGGCTACCCGATAGGCTCCATCCAGGTGCCTGGCGGCGTCGAGCCTATCGTCCTCATGAACGACGCCGTGACCGGCGGCGGCTACGCGACCATCGGGACCGTCATAAGCGCCGACCGCGACAGACTCGCCCAGACCAAGACCAACGACAAGACCCGCTTCCGCTCCGTGGACCTGGACGAAGCGCTGGAAGCCCGCAGAGAGAGGCGCGAGCAGATGGAGGAGATCCGGCAGGCGCTGGATCAGGTCTGAAGCGTGAAACCTGTTGAAGAGAGGGAGGCGTCGTGAGGGTCGATTTGAATTGCGACATGGGGGAGAGCTTCGGTCCCTGGAAGATGGGGTTCGACGAGGAGATGATGCGATACATCTCCTCGGCCAACGTCGCCGGTGGCTTTCATGGCGGTGACCCGCACGTCATGCGCAAGACCGTCGCGCTCGCGAAGGAGAACGGGGTGGCCGTGGGCATCCACTCCGGCTACAGGGACCTGGTCGGCTTCGGGCGGCGCGAGATACAGCTGTCGCCCGAGGAGGTGCGCGACGAGCTGCTCTACCAGCTCGGGGCCTTGCGGGAATTCGCCCACTACTACGACATGGAGGTCCAGCACGTAAAGCCGCACGGGTCGCTTTACATGGTCGCCGCGCGCGACGAGGAGCTCTCGCGCGCGATCATCGAGGCGATACAGCGCGTCGATCCCGGCCTCATCCTGTTTTGCATGCAGGCCTCCGTGACCTACGACCTCGCGAAGGAGATGGACCAGCCGGTGGCGGCCGAGTTCTACGCCGACCGCGGGTACAACGACGACGGCCAGATCGTCTTCACCCGCGCCGTGACTGAGGAGCTGGACCCCGAAGAGGTAGGCGACCGGGTGGTTCGGGCCGTGACGGAAAGGAAGGTCACGACGGAAAGCGGCGCTGAGATCGAAGTTGGCTCCGACTCGGTCTGCGTGCATGGCGACACCCCAGGTGCGGTCGAGCTAGCCGAGACGATAGCCCGCAAGCTCGCGGAGAACGACATCGAGATCCGGCCGCTGGGCCGGGCAGAGCAAAGGATCTCTTAGGAGGAACGTTGGCAGAAAAGGCAGTTAAAGCGCAGATGCCGGGGACCTTCTACCGCCGTCCCGATCCCGACAGCGATCCCTTCGTCAACGAGGGCGACAACGTCTCGGCGGGGGACGTCGTCGGCCTGATCGAGGTGATGAAGTCCTTCCACGAGGTGAAGGCCGAAGAGGACGGGACGGTCTCGAAGATCCTCGTCGAGGACGATGAAGCCGTAGACGCCGGCCAGGACCTCGTCGAGCTGGAGTAACCGCACGCTCCTCTGACTACCGGCCCGCGTCGGATCGCCGGCCGCGACCTGGAGTCCGGCTCATGGGCCGGGCACGACGGGTTCGTTCTTGGAGAACTCCGAGGTGTCGCCGATGGTTGTTCCTGACGCCGTCCCGCTCGTGTTGGTCGCCGTCGTCGTCACCGCCTGACTGGGTTGCGGAACTGGGCTTACGCAGGCGAAGCTGGCGTCTCCGTTGGCGTTGGTAGTAACCGTAGTATCCACCCCTGCTGGGATCTGGCCCTCGCCGTGCGTCGAGGGGTCTGGCGCCGCCACGAAGCACTGGACTGTGTAGGTCTGGTTGGGGTTGCTATTGAGCGTGCCGGTGATGGTCGTCAAGAGGGGGGGAGTAGATCTCCTTATTGCCGAGGAAATGACGGGGAAGTTCTGGCGGTGGTTGTTTGAGCTGGGGGCGTCGGGATCGTCTGTGTCGTTGGCCGTAACGCCGAAGGCGTCTTCAGTTCCGCCCGCCAGATCTATTCCCAGTTCGCCGTTGGAGAAGATGGAGTTGGAGAGTACGCTGTTCCCCACGGCGAGGCCGCCGAACACCAGCACGCCGTCCTGGTCGTTGTGGGCGATGCGGTTGCCCCCAGCCGTGCTTCCGATAGCGCTCCCGATGGTGCTGCCGCTCCCGGAGCTGATCACCACGCCGTCATCGTTGCCCAGCGCGGCGTTCCCGGCGGCGTTGGTGCCTATGAAGTTACCCTGAACCCTGTTGCCCGACGCGTCGCTGCCGAAGATAACGACGCCGTCGCCCCCGTTGCCCGAGATGACGTTGCGCGCGCCGCTTACCGTTCCACCGATCACGTTTTCGTCCGCGTTCGAGATCTCTACACCCTCGCCAGAATTGCCCAGGGTGGCGTTTCCGGAAGCGTTCGTACCTATGAAGTTGCCCCGGACCGCATTCTCGGCCGTCTGGGAGTTGGAGATCAGCACACCGTCGCCCCCGTTGCCCGAGATGACGTTGCGCGCGCCGGCTGCCGTGTCTCCGACCAGGTTGTCGTCCGCGCCGATTGAGATTTCCACGCCAGCCTGACCGTTGCCCAGATCGCCGAGCCCGCTGCTCTCAGTGCCTATGAAGTTGCCGAGGACGGTATTGCCTGTCGAGGTGGTGCCAAAGAACCGGACTCCAGCTTCGTTGTTGCCGGAGATGAGGTTGCGCGCCCCGACGGACGTCCCTCCAACGATGTTCTCTGGCCCACTAACGAATACGCCGTCGGCGCCGTTGCCCAGGGCGGCATCCCCGTCCGCGTTGGTTCCGATGTGGTTGCCCTGAACGCTATTGCTCGACGCCGCGCTGCCGCCGATAGAGATGCCGTCATTGTCGTTGCCGGAGATGAGGTTACGTTGCCCGCTGGTAGTGCCGCCGACCGTGTTGTCTGGCGCGTTGAAGATACGCACGCCGCTGGTGGTGTTGCCCAGGTCGGTGGTGCCGGCGGCGTTGGTGCCCACGAAGTTGCCCTGGATTTTGACGCGCTTGGCATCGGGACCGAAGATCAGGATACCGGTTCCCACGAAGCGGTTGATCGCCAACCCCTCGATCACGCAGTCGGCGGCCTCGATCCTGAGCCCGCTCGTGTCTGCCCCCGCGTTCGTCCCGTTTAGCTGCACCTTGAGGACCGCGTCGTTGCCTTCCGCCAGGGTGTTGGGAGAAGCCCCGGTCTGGGTGTAGCCGTTTATGGTTAGCTCTTCCCTTATGGTGGGGAGCCCCGAGGCCGGGGAGATGGTCTTCACGGAGGCGTTACTTACGATGTTGAAGTTGATGGTGTCGGGTGCGGCGGTGTCGTTGGCCTCCTGGATGGCCGCCCTGAGCGTGCACTGGTTGCCCCTTTGCGAAGAGTTCGCGTCGCAGGCGGCGTTGTTTATGTTCGCATCGGGGGCGTCGTTGGTGCGGTTGACGGACGAAGATGGCGGCGTGGGCGGGCGTGGACCACACGGCGAGAGACGCCCACGCCAGGGCGAGAACCGCCAGCGTCAGAAGCGTCCTCGGTATCGGCATCTCGATCTCCTGTATTCGGTCCATCCTTATCGCCCTTTCTTGCTACAAGTCTCTTGGCTCACGGCCCCACGGAAACTGCCCGATTAAGGGAGAACTCTGAGGTGTCGCCGCCCACCCTTTTCGTTGCCGTCGCGGTCACAAGTTGTCCTGCTTGCGGAACAGGGCTTATGCAGGCGAAGCTGGCGTCACCGCCCGCATCGGCCGTGACGTTGTCCTTCCCCGCCGGGATCTGGCCCTCGCCGTGGCCGGATGGGTCCGGTACCGCCACGAAGCACTGGACGATGACGTCCTGGTTGGGGTTGGTGTTGAGCGTGCCGGAGATGATCGTGACCCCGGTGCTGAGCCGCGTCGCCGACCCTATAACGGGAAAGTTCTGGAGGTTGTTGGCTCCGATGTCGGGGTCATCGGTGTCGTTGGCCGTGACGTCGAGGTCGTTCTCGTTTCCGCCCGATAGATCTATGCCGAGACCGGTGTTCGAGAAGATGGAGTTGGAGAGGATGCGGTTGCCGGTGCGGCTATCACCAACGACTACCCCGTTCTCGCCGTTAAAGGCGATGCGGTTGCCCGCCGAGCTGGCTGTCCCCCCGACCGTGTTCTGCGCGTTGTCCAGCCCCACGCCGTCCAGACTATTGCCCAAAGGGGCGGTCCCACCGACGGCGGTGCCTATGAAGTTGCCCAGGATCCGGTTGCCCGTCGAGATACCACCCCGGATCTGGACGCCCTGGCCCTCATTGCCGGAGATTATGTTGCGAGCCCCTCCGGCCGTCCCTCCGACCGTGTTGTTGGCTGCGTTGGCCATGTCCACGCCGTTGCCGGTGTTGCCCAGATCTTGCGTGCCGTTTTTGTCGGTGCCTATGTAGTTGCCCAAGACCTCGTTGCTCGCCGTGTTGATGCCGCCCAGGATCTGGACGCCGTCGCTCTCATTGCCGGAGATTACGTTGCGCGCTCCGCTCGCCGTGCCCCCGACCGTGTTGTTCGCGCTAGCGATGTCCACGCCGCCTTCCCCGTTGCCCAGGGCGGCGGTGCCGGCGGCGCTCGTGCCTATAAAGTTGCCCTCGATCTTGGTGCCCGTCACGCCAAAGCTCGACACAGCGATGCCGGCCCCGTCGAAGCGGTTGATCACCAACCCCTTGATCGTGCTCTCGTCGAGCCCGATCGAGAGCCCGTCCGTGCCCGCTCCCGCGTTGGCGCCGTTTAGCTGCACCTTGAGGACCGCGTCGTTCCCTTCCGCTAGCGTATTGGGAGAAGCCCCGGTCTGGGTGTAGCCGTTTATGGTGACCTCTTCCTTTATGGTGGGGAGCGCCGAGCCCGGGGAGATGGTCTTGACGGAGGCGTTGCCGCCGATGTTGAAGTTGATGGTGTCGGGTGCGGCGGTGTCGTTGGCTTCTCGTATGGCGGCCCTGAGCGTGCACTGGTTGCCTCTCGCGGAAGCGTTGGAGTCGCAGGCGGCGTTGTTCAGGTTGGCGTCCGGGGCGTCGCCGGTGCGGTTGACGGAGAAGGTAGCGGCGTGGGCAGGCCCGGCTGCGAGCACGCCGGCGGAGGCGGCTACCAACACAGCCAGAACACAGGAGGCGAGGGTCCTTGCCCTGTCCGCTTCGCGCAAGGCCTTGAGTAACGCTATGCTCTGCATGCCGTTCGCCCTCCCTTGCTCCGGGCCGAGAAGGAGCAATCGGTGCCCTTCCTGCCTCGTAAAGGCTTGCGGGAGCAGTTTACTCCTCTTGTATAACAAGGCACATCCGCAAAATTGCCTATTCTTCCGACTGCTTCGGACTTCGTACCAGCATTTGCCACGGATTCGGGTTGCCAGCATAATCCGGGGCGGGAAAGGCGTGATCGGGGAAAGACGTAACCGAAGAGGAGGCCAAGGTATGACGGAGACTGCCCGACGGTACATGGGGAACAGCGTTCCGCGCAAGGAGGACCCGGCGCTCCTCACGGGCCGCACGAACTTCACCGACGAGATCCAGCTCCCCGGCACGCTCCACATGACCGTCCTGCGCAGCCCCTACGCCCACGCGAAGGTGACGAGCGTGGACGCCTCCGAGGCCAAAAGTCAGCCGGGCGTCGTGGCGGTCTTTACCGGCGAAGACCTCGCCGAGGAGTGGGCCATTGGCATCCCGTGCGGCTGGCCCGTCACTGAGGACATCAAGATCCCCGACCACTGGCCGCTCGCGCGCGGCGAGGTGAACCACGCTGGCGACGGCGTCGCGGTCGTTGTCGCGACCGACCGCTACAAGGCGCAGGATGCCCTCGAGCACATCGACGTCGAGTACGAGCCGCTCCCGGTGGTGGTCGACGTCGAGGCGGCCCTCGAGGAGGGTGCCCCGCTGGTGCACGAGGACCTCGGGACCAACAAGTGCTACACGTGGCCTCTTGGCACCGGCGACATAGACGAAGCGTTCGAGAAGGCCGACGTGGTGGTCAGCGGGCGCTACATCCAGCAGCGCCTGATCCCGAGCCCCATCGAGGCTCGCGCCGTGGTTGTCAACCCCGAACCGGCAACCGGCGCCGTCACACTCTACTCCTCGACCCAGGTCCCCCACTTCGTGAAGGACATCCTCTGCCTGATCTGCGGCGTCTCTGACCTGAAGCTGCGCGTCGTGGCGCCGGACGTGGGCGGGGGTTTCGGCGGCAAGCTAAACGTATACGCGGAGGAGGCGCTCGCCCTGGCCCTCGCGCGCAGGCTGGAGGTCCCGATCAAGTGGGTCGAGGACCGCTCCGAGAACCACCTCGCGAGCACCCACGGGCGCGGGCAGGTCCAGCACATCGAGCTGGCCGCCACGAACGAGGGCAAGATCCTCGGCATGAAGGTGAGGCTCCTGGCGGACATGGGCGCCTACTTGCAGCTTCTCACCCCGGGCATCGCTATCTTAGGCGCCTTCACCTACCCTGGCCTCTACACCTTCGACGCCTACTCCTTCGAGTGCACCGGCGCCTTCACCAACCTGACCCCCACCGACGCCTACCGCGGGGCTGGGAGGAGCGAGGCAGCCTACGCGCACGAGCGGATCATGGACGACCTCGCGCGCGAGCTCGACATGGACCCGGCCGAGCTGCGTCTGAAGAACCTGATCCCACCGTTCGACGAGCCCACCGCGACCCCGGCCGGCGTGCTCTACGACTCGGGAGACTACGAGACGTGCATGCGCAAGGCCCTCGAGCTCGCAGACTACGAGGGCCTGAGGGAGGAGCAGCGCCGCCGCCGCGAGTCCGGGGACGTTAGGCAGCTGGGGATCGGCATCGGAAACTTCACCGAGAGCGGCGGCCTCTCGCCTTCGAAGGTCGCCGCCGGCGTCCGCCTGCAGAGCGGCGGCTGGGAGGCGGCCTCGGTGCACGTGCTCGCCTCGGGAAAGGTGGAGGTCGTCACCGGCACCTCCCCGCACGGCCAGGGACACGTCACTTCGTGGTCCCAGATCACGGCCGACGCCCTCGGCGTGGACGTGGACGACGTCGAGGTGCTGCACAGCGACACCGCCGTGGCGCCTTACGGCCGCGACACCTACGGCTCCAGGAGCCTCGCCGTCGGGGGCGTCGCCGTCTCGATGGCCTGCGGCAAGGTGGTCGAGAAGGCGAAGAAGATAGCGGCGCACATGCTGGAGGCTGCCGAGGAAGACCTCGAGTTCGAGGGCGGACGGTTCTCCGTTGCCGGCTCGCCGGATCAGAGCGTCACCATACAGGACGTCGCCGGGGCGGCCTTTCTGGCGAACGACCTCCCGGAGGGCATGGAGCCCGTCTTGAGCGCCGACCAGGTCTTCGACCCGCCAAACTTCACCTGGCCCTACGGGACGCACGTGTGCGTGGTCGAGGTGGACACGGAGACGGGGATGGTCACCATCCCCAAGTACGTGGCGGTCGACGACTGCGGGCCCGTGGTCAACCCTGCGATCGTGGACGGCCAGCTGCACGGCGGCATCACCCAGGGCATAGCCCAGGCCCTCTACGAGGAGGTCGTCTACGACGAGGACGGCAACCTGGTCACCGGCACGCTGGTCGACTACCTCGTGCCCGGCGCCCCCGAGGTGCCCGAACTTCACGCTGGACCGGACGGAGGTCCCTTCCCCGACCAACCCCATGGGCGTGAAGGGCATAGGAGAGTCGGGCGCCATAGCCGCCCAGCCGGCTGTGATCAACGCCGTCATAGATGCCCTAGCGCACGAGGGCGTCACCCACATAGACATGCCGGCCTCCCCGATGCGGGTCTGGGCGGCGCTGCAGGAGGCCCGCGGACGCGACGCCGGTACACGCGACGCCGACCTCTCCGGCCGCCCGTCCCACTCGGACGATGGGGGACCCTCGTAGCGTTTGATCCCCGCCGTTTGCGGGTAGATTAAACTACAGGTGACGGTTTTCGGCGGCGAGGAGAAACTGGATGGGTGAGCGGGGCAAGACCGGCCGCGAGGACAGGCAAGAAGGGGCCGTAGACAAGGCCAAGGGACGCATCAAGGAGGCCTCTGGCGCCCTGACCGGCGACAAGAGTAAGAAGGCCAAGGGACGCTCGGATCAGCGCCAGGGCACCATGAAGGAGAAGAAGGGCCACCTGAAGGACCTGCTCAAGTAGTAGCCCGGGGAGGGTGCAAGCAAAACGAGAGGGCCGGGGTAAAGCCCCGGTCCTCGTCGTTGACTTGGCCGTTTACCGCCGCTAGGCGGAGGCGGCCTTGAGCTTGCGGTCGAGCTGCTCGATCAGGGTCTCGCGGTTCTTGTTCCCCTTCTCGTACTCGCGGACCTCGCGCAGCTGGGCCGCGGTCAGGCCGTCGAGGCGGTCGTATATCTCCGCGACGTTCTTGTCGTCGTAGCCGGGGATCGGGAACCCGCCGTTCGTGCCGGTCTCGACCAGCCTCAGCCCCTGCCGGAAGTAAGCGAAGGGGGCGTAGACCAGGTCGGTGTAAGCGTCCGCGGACTCCCCGAGGAGCGTCCTGGAGGCGTCGCGCTGCCTCTCGAACCTCTCCACGAGCTCCCGCGTCACAGACCGGTTGCTCTCGGCCTGGCTCTGGACCTCACGCGCCGCGTCGTCGAACGCGCCCCTCCAGAACTTGAGGTTGCGCTCCTGCAGCGCCACCGTGTGGTCCACGACCGTCTTGTAGGAGTCGCCGGTCGTCTTCGCCAGCCGCTCCGCAGCCTTGTTGGCCTTCTCCATGGTAGCCACTCGTTCCTCCTGGGTACTAGCCTTAACTACACTATGTGCAGTATACACATATGTTCATGACAGTCAAGGGCTGAAGGATAGTTGGCCACGAGCGCTTGCGCGTTGGCGCTCGGGCGCGTTGCCGTGATTTGAAACATGAGTATCTTGCGTGTGTTAGGATGGGGTTGCGGGCGACGGTTCTTAGGTCGGTCGGGGGTGGCGAAGATCCCCTTCCACGAGCGAGTGCTCTATTCTTGCCGCCGCCCGCCGTGTGTTTCTTGTGGTGGGCCGGTCGGCTCGCTCGTGTTGGCGGCGTGTATCGTGGCGGGCTTTACACGCGGGGGGATGGATCCTAGTATATGCCCCGACAAACCTGGCCTGCCGTTGCCGAGCATAGCGTTTTCGGGGTTCATCGCGTTCGTGTAGCGTGACTTTGATCAAAACGTAACCGTCTTGTTATTTTTCGTCGGTATGCTTTAGTGGTAGGTCGGGATTTCGAGGCGTCCTGCGGAGAAGACGAGAGGTGATGTGATGCGCTTTAGGAACCTGATACTGATCTTCGCGGCGTTGGCGACCGTGGTGGTGCTGGCCGCCTGCGGCTCCTCGGGGCAGTCCGGTGGCGAGCAGCAGGGCGGGGGCAACGAGCAGGCGCAGAAGCAGCCCAAGAAGCAGCAGGAGACGCCGGACAAGCAGGTAGCTCCCCAGCAGGGCGGGGGCAACCAGCAGGACTCCGGCGAGAAGCAGACCGCCGTCGAGCCGCCGTCGGACGACACGATGAGGCTCACGGTCCCCAAGATGGCGGAGATCGACGACGACGAGATCCCCACTGGGCTCGGCACAGACGAGACGCTCTTCCACGACTACGCCGGCGTTCATATCAAGCACACCGGTTTCCCGTGGGAGGAGGAGGCCAACGTCTACATCGCCGGGCACCGGCTCGGGTACGAGGGCACGAACAGCCACCTGGCGTTCTGGGACCTGAACGAGCTCGAGGACGGCGACGAGTTCTACATCACCGACTCCGAGGGCAGGCAGTACAACTACAAGGTCTTCAACAAGTTCGTCGCCACCCCGGACAACCTCAGCGTTCTCGGCCCCGTGCCGGGCAAGAACATAGTCACCCTCCAGACCTGCACCCTGCCCGACTACACGGACCGACTCCTCGTCCGCGGCGAGCTGCAGGACATCAAAGAAGCCTAGAGACCAGCAAACCCAAGCACTTCTCAGAGGGCCGGGAAACCCCCGGCCCTCTGGCGTTCTCGGTGGAAGCGTCGAAGCCCGATCGGCGCCTAGCCCGCAAAAAGCCCTCCCGTTGCTATCCGCCCGACTTCGCACTCTAGCTTCTCCGAAAATCGCAACGACTGGCAACCCGTTAGCAACGGCAAGAACGTCCCCAAACTAGTCCATTTGGGGGATACGCTCCGCCTCCGCGCGGAGTATGATGCCTTTATTGCTAACCACTAGCCAGGGAGGTTCGCGGTGGCTCTATACCTCATGCGCTTCAGCTACACGCCCGAGACGTGGTCGAAGCTAATTCAGAACCCCGAAGATCGTCGCGTTGCGGCTCGCGAGTATATCGAACAGGTTGGGGGCTCCCTACACGGCTTCTGGTACGGCTTCGGCGAATACGACGCCTACACGCTCTACGAGGCTCCCGACAACGTCTCGATGGCCGGCGTCGTGCTCGCGATCGCGGGAGGCGGCGCCCTGGCCTCGGTCGATACCACGGTGCTGATGAGCGTGGAAGAGACGCTAGAGGCACTCGCGAAGGCCAGGGACATTGCCTATCGCCGCCCGGGAGAGTAGCCAGCGACCTGAGAGCGAGTTTCGCAAACACGAACAGGGGGGCGTTAAGCGGGCGGACTAGCGGCCCTTACGCACCCGAGTGCCCGGAAGGCCGGTTCCACAGGTCGTAACCGAGCGCATCTTCGTCAACGGCAATCTGGCGTTCGACCAGCCGACGACATCGGGTTCATCATCGCGGTACCGTAGGAGGCTCGTACGGTGGGCTACGCTCAGGATCGGGCCCGAGCCATATCCACCCGACTTCGCCCGTTTGGGGTTCTCGGAAGTCCGCGCCAGATGGTCGCGAAATTGAGTAACCCGAATACGCAAGGTTACTCATGCGCCCTCACTCCTCCGCACCCTATGATGCCTCTCGTCAGGTAGGCGACCAAGGCGGCGGCAGGGAGTGACGATGCTGAGGAGCACGGGATGGAAGTTAGTGCGGGTGGCGAAGGGCGTGGCCCTGCTGGGGGGGTTCGCGGTGGGCCTCGCCCTCATCTTGGGGGTGGCGACCACCGCCCTGGCCGCGGTGCCGGGCGATCCCTTCGGGCTGGGAGAGACCAACACCATAAACAACGCCCTCACCAAGCTGGCCGGATCCAACGCAGGTGGACCGATGCTCGTCGTGGACAACGACTCTACGGCGGCGGGGTCTAGGGCTCTGGATCTGAGGGTGGAGCCGGGCAGGGCGCCGATAAACGTCAACGCGGATGCTGGCAGGGCGGCCAACCTCAACGCAGACAAGGTGGACGGCAAGGGCGCAGACCAGATAGGCGTCAACGGCCTGGAGGTGGTCAGCACCACCAGCGATGCCACCGACTCTTCTTCCCCCAAGACCGTGGCAGCGAGGTGCCCTGAGGGGAAAGTAGTAATCGGGACCAGCTACGAAATCATCGGCGCCACGGACGGCGGCTTCCCCGACCTACAGTCCAATGTTGCGCTCGCCTCCTTGCAGCCCGCTGCGGGGACCTCTACGGTGCCCGTCAGCGCCCAAGCGAGGGCGGAAGAGGAGGAGCCGACAAACGAAGACTGGACCGTGACGGCTATTGCCATCTGCGCCACCGAGGGCACCCCCTAGCTCGCATCCCCGACATCGAGGGGAGCGGCGCGGATCCTGCGAGCCGCGCCGCTCCCCCTATTCACCCAACTGCGTGGAAGCAAGGTTCTCGGAAGCCCGCGCAGCCTCGGTCCCATGCGCAACGCATCCCGGCCCTCGGCGGTACCCGCGATCGCGACGGCTAACCCATCTGGGCTGGGAAAAGATAGGCCATATGGGGGATGTGTCGAACGTGGCTTGGCTGCTACGATGTCCCTCGCATGCACAAGCGTTAGGGGCGGACCCCTCCCAGTACCTCCGCCCCATAGCAGCAGGCTCTCATGAATGGGGGCAATGGAACGCCACGAGGGATGGACGGCATGAAGCAAATAACGAGGAAAGAATTTGTGGCTCTGGGTGGTGCCCTGGGGGCAGCCCTCAGTGTACGCATAGCTTTTCCCAGGGTAGCCTTAGCTGGCACTCCTGACACGATTGACGAGGTGTGGTCCGATCCGGCTACCGACACTACGATAGTAGCGGCGGCGCGTAGCCTGGGTACGGCTCCTGTGCGTCTCGAAGTGAGTGAGAATTCGAACTTCGCAACCTCTACGCTTCATCCCGCACAGGCCGCTTCGCCGGATGCTCAGGGCTACACGAAGGTTACGGCTACCGGCCTAAAACCGAACACGCAATACTACTACCGGTGGCACTCAAATGGAGTCTTGGCTGTTAGGGCCGAAGGGAAGTGCAAGACTCTTGCTACTTTTGGTGTGCCAACATCCTTCAGGTTCATTAGCCTCTCTTGTATAAGGACTGCGGCCAATGATGCTTACTTTGCAAGCCACTTGGCCCAGCTCGACTCGGCTTTCACGCTTTTTTCGGGCGATTTCTACTACGAGAAACTAAATCAGGATACCTCCCTTGCGAAGACTTTCCGAGACAACTGGCATAAGCCGCACACGCGATCCAACCGTGTCGCATGGCTCAAGGGACAGGGTCATAAGATCGTATGGGGCGACCACGACTACCTCGGAAACAATTCCGATGGTACTTCGCCAAACGGAGATATAGCCCGGGACGTCTACCGCCAGGTTGTTCCGCACTCGCCCCTGCCACGAACAGGCGATATCGGGCGGTCTTTCGCCAGTGGACGCGTCCAGTTCTTTACGATGGACACGCAGAGCAAGCGCAGCCCATCAAGAGCCACAGACAACTCTACCAAGACAATGCTCGGAGCGGAGCAGAAGTCAGCTTTGAAGGCGTGGCTACTCGAATACAAGCACTATCCCAAGGTTATCGAGTCACCACCGCCGTGGCACGCTACCTCGACAAACGATGACGACTGGGGTTCCTACTCCACCGAGCGAGCAGAGATCGTCAAGTATTGCAAGGACAACGGTATCGGGAACATCGTATTCATCTGCCACGATATGCACGCACA
This sequence comes from uncultured Rubrobacteraceae bacterium, assembly GCA_963800975.1. GTDB lineage: Bacteria > Actinomycetota > Rubrobacteria > Rubrobacterales > Rubrobacteraceae > JALYGY01. The sequence continues at coordinate 357,785 of CAWDDB010000021.1, forward strand.
CGCCTACGCCAATGCCTCAAACGGGACTCCCGGCGGCTGGCCGGTATTCCATGCCGCCGCCGGCAACCAGACGTCCTCAAGCAAGGGCGGTCCGTTTGCCAACAAGTACCCTGGTGGTAATGGCGTCGAGGTGAGACAGTATGGCTATTTTGTCGTAACGGACAATGGTGACAGTACCGTCTCCATTACGTTCCGTCCTCGTAACTCCAATGGGTCCAACGTATTCGCCGCCAAGACCCATAAATTCACGAATGTGCCCTTGTAGAGGATGGGCCAACCTACGCTTTCCCGCATGATCCCTCCCTTTAGTCCTCCTGTAGGCTCCCTGGCGCGGCTTGATCACTAGCTATCAGCGATTCCGGCCCTTCGTCTTACCCCTATTCACCCAACCTCGTAGTAGGTAGGCGTTCTCGGAAGTTAGGTCAGGAGGAAGCCGCGAAAGCCCGTCGCGATGTCGGAAGCAATAGCAGCACGATGATCAGCGCGAACCCCACCACGCCCACTATCGCGCCCACGAACAGCACGGTCGTGGGCGCGATAGCTATCCCCGGCGCAGCCGACAAGATGTTCAACACCGAGACTACTATGGTGAGCCAGACGCCCCACCGCTTGAGCGTCCACAGCCCGTAGGCGCCGATGAGCCCGACGAGCCCCAGCACGGCGCTCCCGTAGACGACCACAGCCGGCACCCCGCTCGAGAACGCGGGGATGAGCGTGCTTGCCAAGTTCAGCACGCTAAAGAGCGCTAGCAAGACGGCCGCGGCGGTAACGGGCGCGGGTCGTGTTCCCATGTCGGTCCTCCTTTGTGTGAACGTCACATCGACGAACACTCCTACCATTATCATGCGAACTTCTGAGCGGAAAGATACGTCCCCTTGTCCGCAGGACCTCCTTATTCACCCACCTTCCGGCACTACAGTATTCTCGGAAGCCTGCGTAGCCGCGGTACCATGCGGCATGCATCCCACACCCGTAAGGGAAGCGAATCTTCCTCGTAATACTCCGCGGTAGACCCATACCCTAGTATGAGCCTCAGACCAACTCATTAATTCGTCTACGCATGGCTGTCGCACCGTTGGCGGGAAACCCTGAGCAAGCCGCAGGAACACTCCTTGCGGGCAGCTACGTCTTCACCTTCCGTTAGGCTGGGGAGACATCATTCGTTCGACCCCCGGCGACGACCTCCTCGTAGGCGGCTTGTAATGTGGCGGTGACCGAGGCCACACTGGGGTCTGAGCCACCACCGTCCGATGCGCCGATGTGCTCTTCGCGCAACTCGCTCATGAACCGCTCCCACATCCGTGGCCCTCCTCCTTCCAACACCCACGCGCTTACGCTCAACTCCTCGCTCGCCGGAAGGTAAGTGCTGCCCCATACCCCCAACTGCACGAAGACGGGAACGAGGGCGATGGACTTCTCGGTGAGGGAGTAGATCGCCTTCCGCTTGTGGGTGGGGTCAGGGGATTTGGCCACCATCCCCGCTTCGGAGAGCTTGCCGAGGCGATCCGCGAGGATGTTCGAGGAGATGCCCTCCTCCGAGCGCAGGAATTCGCGGAAGTGGCGTTTGCCGGCGAACATCATGTCCCGGAGGACCAGCAAGCTCCACCTGTCCCCCAATACTTCGAGCGAGAGGTTGATCGGGCAATCCGAGCGGTGTTCCTCGTTCGCTTTCGTTATTCTCGTGACCTCCGAAAAACAGTGGTTGCAGAATACCACCATTGCCGGTAACCTGCAATTGGTTGTAAAAGGCAAGCAATAGGGAGGCTAACGTCGTGGCGGAGGACAGGGTAGGAACGCGCGAGGAGTGGCTAGCGGCGCGCCGCGGGCTGCTCGAAGCGGAGAAGGAGTTGACCCGCCGCTCGGACGAGTTGGCCCGGCGGCGCCGGGAGCTTCCCTGGGTACGGATGGACAAGGACTACCGCTTCGAGACCGAGGACGGTCAGGCGTCGCTGCCCGACCTGTTCGGGGGGCGCTCGCAGCTTCTCGTCTACCACTTCATGTTCCCGGGCTGCCCGAGCTGCTCCTCCCTCATGGACGGCACGGACGGCTCCATCGTCCACCTCGAGAACCACGACGTCGCCTTCGCCGCGGTCTCGAACCATCCCATCGAGGACCTCACGGCCTACAAGGAGCGCATGGGGTGGGGCTTCCCGTTCGTCTCCTCGCTGGGCAGCGACTTCAACTACGACTTCGGCGTCTCCTTCACCGACGAGCAACTCGCGAAGGGGGCCGAGTACAACTTCGCTACGTTCCCCCCGGCCGATCCGGAAGACCTACCCAACGACTTCCCCGGCACGAGCGCGTTGGCGCTGGAGGACGGGGTCGTCTACCACACCTACTCGTCCTACGGCCGCGGGGGGGACGCGCTATGGAACATGTACCAGTGGCTAGACCGTGCCCCCAAGGGGCGCAACGAGAACACCGGGGACCCTCCATGGTTTCGACTTCACGACGAGTACGAGGGGTAGGCAACCCGACGGCTGCGTCTGATCGGAGGTCGAAGGAGGCCGGCGCACGACGAGAGGACGTCGCGGGGTGTGCTGGGAGCGCAGGGGCTGCTCGACCCGAGCGCGCCGGGTGGTCGCTAGATTGCCTCCATGCATGGGAACAGAAGATGGGGGCGTAGGTGGCGACGCGGTAGACCTTTACCCCGGTATGGGGTCGAGTCCCTTAACCCCGGGTATTGGGTTCGGGACGGGGCCAAGCCAAGAAGGGTGGCCCGTTGGGGCATGTACCGGCCGTGGCGAAGGTGCTATGGTGTTCCCGCAGGGAACCCGAGGAGGAACCGAGCGAGATAGGGGAGGATGGGCTATGAGAAGGGCGTATCTGTTGGCGGTCGTGGTGGGCGCGCTGGTGGCGGCCTTCGCGGGGGCGGCCTTGGCCGCGAACGTCGAGTGCACCGGCGGGCGCTGCGAGGGCACCGTCCGCGACGACTTCATAGAGGGCACCGACCGGCGCGACATCATCTTCGCCCTGGACGGCTTCGACGAGGTGTTCGCCCTGGCCGGCCCGGACGAGCTCAACGGCGGCAAGAGCGGCGACGATTTGTTCGGCGGCAACGCCAACGACGCCTACTTCGGCGGCCAGGGCAACGACGAACTCTCCGAGTTCGAGGGCGTGGGCGCCAACTCGGGCGAGGACGAGATGGACGGCGGCCCCGGCTCCGACTACATGGAGGGCAACGACGGCGACGACGTCCTCAAGGGCGGCGACGGCAACGACATCGGGCCGGGGGTGGCGGACACCCAGATGTTCGGCGACGATGGCGACGACAGGCTCTTCGGCGGCCGCGGCCAGGACGGGCTGGAAGGCGAGGAGGGCACCGACGAGCACTACGGGGGCGCGGGCGACGACTTCATCGACGCCGCCGCCAACGAAGACCCCGGCCCGGAGGACGCGCGCGACGTGGTGGACTGCGGGGAGGGCTTCGACCGGGCGGAGGTGCTCCCCAACGACGTCGTGCGCGCCAACTGCGAGCGCGTGGAGGTGGAGACGGCGCCCCCCGTGGCGGCCTCCGGGACGGCCCAAGCAGACGACGACGAAGAGCAGCGGCGCCAGAGGGAGGCCTTCGCGCGGAGGAACGCCGCCACGCCCTAGCCGGCGAAGCTCGCCACGTCCAGGTGCTCCTAGGCTACCGGCAGTGCCACGGACCCTTTTTTAGTAGGCGGGAGGCTCCTTCTCCGGGGGCCTCCCGCCTCTATTCACCCAACCTCGTAGAATCGGTGTTCTCGGAAGTTTGCGAGGCTAGCCAATTTGGGCTAGGAAAAGATAGGCCATATGGGGGATGTGCCGAACGTGGCTTGGCTGCTACGATGCCGCTTGCATGGACATGCTAGGGCGGACCCCTCCCCCGGTAACTCCGCCCCACCGAACAAGGAGGGAGCCTTGAGCAGGAGAGCAGCGGTACTGTTGTTGGCCACGATGGCCCTGACCCTATTGGTGGCTAGCGGGGTGGCTTGGGCGGTCAACAAGATAGGCACTGCTGGCCCTGACACTTTGAGGGGAACCAACGGGGCCGATAACCTCATAGGCAACGGCGGCAACGACAGGCTCTTCGCGTTGCGTGGCCGCGACAACCTGGTGGGCGGGGCGGGCAAGGATTGGGTTGATACCCATCCAGAGGGATTTCGCAGAGGCGACAAGAAACTGCTTGGTGGTCCCGGCAACGATTTAGTTGTCGGCGGCTGGAGCTCCGACAAGGTGGTAGGCGAAGAGGGTAACGACCTTCTAATCGACGGCCCGGAGCGCGATGTCAGGTTAGATTTTGTCTCTGGGGGAGCGGGCACCGACGTGCTCCTCGTTGCCACCCCACGCCTAAGGGTTGCAACCGAGGACATAGTGAGGTGCGGCAGCGGCTTCGACCGGGTGTTCGCCGACACAAAAGATGTGGTCGCCCGCGACTGCGAGAAGGTGGTTCTCTTTAGGGGAGGCTCGGTTTCAGAGTTTAACGACCTAGAGGACGAATTCTTAGCAGAAGTCCCGCCGAGCTTCTTCGAAGGCCTGCAGCCAGGGCTTTTCTAGAGTGGATAGGAGCTAACCCGTCTACCACCGAAAGGGACGAGAGTAGGGGAGAAGGGCGAGTCTTATGGGGCACACCCCTTCATGCCCTTATTCACCCAAGTGCTTAGTATCCGTGTTCTCGGAAGGTCATATCCAGCATCCCACATAGCCCAGGTCGGATCGGCACCTCAGAAGGCGTCTGGAGGCCCGGGCGCTCGAGATCGGGGCATGCACTTTGCTACAGGATTGGATAGTAATGCGACGACGTGCATAAGCATCGGTCCCGCCCTGTCCACGATTTCACGACGTCGACAATAGGCGGCACTTGCATCATTCGCGCGGGTGCGGCGAAGCATGTCGCCGTGAAAATGAGCCAGAATGTCGTGGTCGCACTCGACCATCAAGCGACACCAGCATCACAAATCACGGCCCTCGCACGAAGCGGCCGTCGCCTCGATGGTGTAGGCGGCAATCAGACGCTTTATTAGACGGTTCTTTTGCTCAAGATGGCAGTCTTTGTTTATTGACTCAACAAAAGCAGGCATGTTTAATACGTTACGTGATGGGAAGCGGGGGCTTGGGAACCTTCGACCGGGGTTCGATACGGACCATGTTGGACCTCATCAGGTCTGGCCGGGCGCGGACGCGGGCCGAGCTGGCCGAGATGACGGGTTTGACGCGGGCCACCGTATCCCAGCGCGTGGACGCCCTGATCGAGAAGCGGTTGGTGTACGAGGCGGGTGGGGGGGCGTCAAGGGGTGGGCGGCCGCCGGTGGTGCTCGAGTTCGACCGGGAGGCCGGCGTGGTGCTCGTCGCCGACCTCGGGGCGACGCATTGCCGGCTAGCGGTTAGCGACCTGGCGGCCGTTCCGCTCGTCGAGCTCGCGGCGGACCTGGAGATCTCCGATGGTCCCGACGCGGTCCTGGGCTGGGTGCGGGAGCGCTTCACGGAGTTGTTGGACGAGGCAGGACGGGAGATGAGCGAGGTCCGCGGCATAGGGATAGGCGTGCCTGGGCCCGTGGACTTCGCCGGGGGCCAGGTGGTACACCCCCCTGTCATGCCGGGCTGGCACGGCGTCGCGATAAAGGACCGATTCGGGGAGGGGTTCGGCGGCGCGCCGGTCCTCGTGGATAACGACGTCAACATCATGGCGCTTGGGGAGCACAGGGCGAACTGGCAAGATTGCGACCATCTTCTATTCGTAAAGGTTGCGACGGGGATAGGGTGCGGTGTGATCGCGGGCGGGCACGTCCATCGCGGGGCGCAGGGCGCCGCCGGCGACATAGGGCACGTCAGGATCAGCGGTCACGAGGAGGCCGTGTGCCGATGCGGCAACGTCGCGTGTGTCGAGGCGGTGGCGGGCGGCTGGGCGCTGGTCCGGCAGCTAACGGAGCTCGGGTACGACGTCCGCGATAGCAGGGACGTGGTCGAGCTCGTCACGGAGGGGGACCCCGTCGCGACCAGGCTGCTCAGGAGGTCTGGCGAGCTGCTCGGGGAGGTCGTCTCCGAGGCCGTCAGCTTCTTCAACCCGACCGTCGTCGTGATCGGGGGGGATCTGGCCCACGCCCACGAGCAGCTCTTCGCCGGGGTGAGGGCCGTCGTGTACGGGCGCTCGCTGCCCCTGGCCACGCACAACCTGGAGATAGTGGCGTCCGAGCTCGACGACCAGGCCGGTGTTATCGGGGCGGCCACGCTCGTCGTCGAGCACGTCCTGCCCCGGATCGCGGCCGAGGCGGAGGCGGGCCATAGGCGCCGCAGGCGATGAAGGATTCGGAGTGTCCAGGCGAAACAGTTGCTCGGGTAAGGAGGAAAGGATGAAGTCGAGGGTCGCGGTGGTACTGGTAGCCGTGCTGGTGTCAGGCGTCGTCGTTGGATGCGGTGGCTCAGGAGACTCGGGCGGTGGGGGCGAGGCGGACCGCGTGGGGGTGGTCCTGAAGGCGCTGGACAACCCCTTTTTCGTGGCCATGCAGGATGGCGTCGAGGCCATGTCCGGAGAGCTGAGGGTCAAGGCGAACATTCAGGCGGCGCCCGGCGCGGAGGACACGTCGGGCCAGGCGTCCGCGCTCGAGAGCCTCGTCGGACAGGACTACCCGTGCTACCTCGTCAATCCCATCAGCGGGACCAACCTCGTGCAACCGCTGGCGCAGGCTTCCCAGCAGGGCGCGTCCATCGTAAACATAGACTCCCCCTTGAGCGAAGAGGCGGTGAACAGCGCGAACATCGAGGTCGCCACGTACATCGGCTCCGACAACGTCGCCGCCGGTCGGACGGGGGGCGAGCGCATGCTCGAGCTGCTCGACGACGGCGACCAGGTCGCGCTGCTGAACGGCATCAGCGGCAACGTCACGGGCGAGGACAGGCTCAAGGGGTTCGAGGGGGCCGTTGAGGGGGACCTCGAGATCGTGCAGCGGACGCCGGCCGACTTCGACCGCGAGGAGGCACTCACCGTCACGACCGACATCCTGCGGGCCAACCCCGACCTGGACGGGATCTTCGCCGCCAACGACCTGATGGCGCTCGGCGCCGTCACCGCGGTGCGCAACGCGGGCAAGGAGGATCAGGTCGATATCATCGGCGTCGACGGCATCGAGGCCGCCCTCGCGGCGATAGAGCGCGGCGAGCTCTCGGCGACCGTCTCGCAGTACCCCTATGCCATGGGTTCGATGGGGCTCGAAGCGTGCGTGGCGGCCGCGCAGGGGGACGACCTGCCCGCGCAGGTGGACGCCCCGATAAAGCTCATCACCCAGGACAACGTCGCCGACGCCCAGGAGAACTTCCCGCAGCCGTTCTTCGAGTACGAGAACCCGTTCGGCAAGCTCGCGGAGAAGGGATGAACCGGGCGGCCACCGCGCAGGGGGGAACCCTAACCGAGGCCGGCAGGCGGTTGCGCGACCCCGGTTTCTGGGCCGACCGAGCCGTGATCCTCGCCCTCGGCGTCGTGGTGGTCGTGTTCGGGATCCTCGCCCCGAACTTCCTCACCTTCGGTAATCTGCAGGCCGTGCTCGTCGCGGCGGCCATCCTGGTGGTGCTCGCGGTGGGGCAGACCTTCGCGGTGGTCACCGCGGGAATAGACCTCTCGCTCGGGGCGACGCCGACCCTCGCGAGCGTGATGGTCGGTTACGTCGTCAGCAGGGACGGCGGCATCGCGCTCGCCTGCGGCCTCGCGGTGCTCACGGGCATGGCCTTCGGCGTGCTCAACGGGCTCGTGATCGCGAAGGGCAGGATCACGGACTTCATAGTCACCCTCGGGGGCTTGAGCGTGGCGACGGGCGCCGCGCTCCTTGTCTCGGGCGGGCAGCCGGTCGAGGTCATCGACCCGTTCCTGCTGCAGCTCGCCACCGGCTCTGTGGGCCCGATCGGCTACATGGTGTTGCTCGCGCTCGTGATCGCGCTCGTCGCCCATTTTGTCATGTTCCGGACAGGCTTTGGCAACCATCTCCTGGCGACGGGGGGCGACAGGGAGGCCGCGCGCAACATGGGGGTCAACGTAGACCGGATCAAGGTCGCCGCCTACGCCATCTCGGGGTTCCTGGCTGGGGTCGCCGGGATCATGCTCACCGCCCGCGTGGGTTCGGCGGAGCCGGCTGCCAACACGGAGTTCCTGCTCAACTCCGTCGCCGCGGTGGTCCTCGGCGGGGTAAGCCTCTTCGGGGGGCGCGGCTCCATCGTCGGGCCAGTGGCCGGGGCGCTCCTGCTCACGGCGCTGCTCAACGGCCTGACCCTGCTTGGGGTCTCGGAGTACTGGCAGCCCATAGCGGTTGGCAGCGTCGTGATCCTGTCCGCCTTCCTGACCCGCTACCAACGGTGAGGGGGTGACGAGATGACGGAGACCAACGGCGCAGCGATCCTGCGGGTCGAGAACCTGAGCAAGACGTTCGGCAGCGTCGTGGCCCTGCGGGAGGCGTCGCTCGAGGCCGGGGACGGCGAGATCACGGCCATCGTCGGCGACAACGGGGCGGGCAAGTCCACCCTCATAAAGTGCGTCTGCGGGGTGCACGGTCCGGACGGCGGCGAGATCATCTTCGACGGGCAGGCGGTCCGCTTCAACAGGCCCGAGGACGCGCGCCGCGCGGGGATCGAGACCGTCTACCAGAACCTGGCGCTCGTGGACGACCTGACGATCTGGCAGAACCTCTTTCTGAACCGCGAGCTCAAGCGCGGCGTCGGCCCCTTCCGCCTGCTCGACCGTGGGGCGATGGCGCGGCGATCCGAGGAGATGCTCGCGCGGCTCGACATAAACATACCCTCGGTGCAGGCGCGCGTGCGACGCCTCTCCGGCGGGCAGCGCCAGGCCGTCGCCATAAGCCGCGCCACCGGGTGGGGGACGCGCCTGATCATCATGGACGAGCCCACCGCTGCCCTGGGCGTGAAGGAGAGCGGCAGGGTCGAGGAGCTCATCCTGCGCCTGCGCGAGGAGGGTCTCTCCCTGCTAATAATTAGCCACAACTTCGACCAGGTGCTTAGGCTCTCGGACCAGGTCTGGGTCATGCGGGGGGGGCGCGTTGTCGGGGGCCGACGCACGAAGGAGACCTCCGGCGATGAGCTCGTCACCATGATAACGGGCGCCTCAGAGGGGAGCGCCGGGGAAAGGGGGGAGGAAAGATGAACACCTCAGCCACGGGCGGACCGCTTTTCGGGGCCCACGCCTTTATCTGGGACGCCGAGTGGTCGCGCGAAGGGGCGGAACGCGTGATCTCCGGCGCCGCCGAGGCGGGCCTGGACTTCGTCGAGATACCGCTGCTCGACCCGAAGACGATGGACGTCGAGCATACCAGGGAACTCCTGGACCGCTACGGTCTTGGCTGCACCTGCTCGCTCGGTCTCCCCAGGGAGTTCCACCTGCCCTTCGATCCCGGGGGCGCCGAGAGGTTTCTGGCGGAGACGGTCGAGCTGACGGCCGCCCTCGGCTCCGGCGTCCTGACCGGCTGCCTCTACACCCACCTCGGCACCCTGACGGGCCGTCCCCCGGAGCCGGGGGAGCTGGAGGCGGTGGTGCGCGTGCTCAAGAGCACTGCCCGGCGCGCAGCGGGCTACGACGTCGAGCTCGGCATCGAGGCCGTCAACCGCTACGAGACCTACCTGATCAACCTGGCGTCCCAGATGAGCGACGTGCTCGACGAGATCGACGAGCCCAACGTCTTCGCCCACCTCGACACCTACCACATGAACATCGAGGAGAAGGGCTTCTACAGGCCGATACTGTCCCTCGGTCCTCGCCTGAGGTACATCCACCTCTCCGAGTCGGACCGCGGCACGCCGGGGACGGGGAACGTCCACTGGGACGACGTCTTCAGGGGCCTGAAGGACGCCTCGTACGACGGCGCGCTGGTGATGGAGTCCTTCGCCGCCGTGAACGAGGCGATAATCGGCGCGACCGCGCTGTGGCGCGACGTGGTCGGTGACCCGGACGCCCTGGTAACCGACGGCCTCGCCTTTCTGCGAGGGAAGGGAGCCGAGCACGGCCTCCTGAAGCCTTCCGGGTAGGCCCCGAAACGTGGCCAGCCGATGACGCCAGCATGCTTTCTCGGCCTGGACCTGGGTACGGGCTCCGTCAAGGCCCTGCTCATGGCCGAGGACGGCGACGCCGTCGGCGAGGGGTCCGCCGCCTACCAGGTCCGTTCGCCGCACCCGGGGTGGGCAGAATCCAACCCGGAGGACTGGTGGGACGCCGTCGTCGAGGCCACGCGGGCCGCCACCGGAGATCGCGCGCTCGAGGTGGCCGCGGTCGGGCTCTCGGGCCAGATGCACGGCGTGGTGCTGGCCGACGACCGCGGACGCCCCTCGAGGCCTGCCGTCCTCTGGGCCGATACCCGCTCGGGCGACCAGCTCGGAGCCTACCGCGCGCTCGACGAAGACGCCAGGGAGAGGCTGGCCAACCCGCCCGCCGCGGGCATGGCGGGGCCGACGCTGCTGTGGCTGCGCGAGCACGAGCCCGAGGCGTATGACCCCGCCCGCTGGGCGCTCCAGCCCAAAGACTGGCTGCGGTTTCGCCTCACCGGGGAGGCCGCGGCGGAGCCCTCGGACGCCTCCGCGACCCTGCTCTACGACCTCCTCTCCGACGGCTGGGACTACCCCGTGGTCGAGACCCTGGGCCTCCGCGAGGGCGTGCTGGCCCCGCTAGTCGCGTCCGGCGAGGTCGCGGGAGAGCTCACCAGCGAGGCCGCAGAGGAGCTCGGCCTGAGGGCAGGCTTGCCGGTCGCTGCCGGGGCCGCGGACACGGCGGCGGCGCAGCTAGGCGTCGGGCTCTTGCGGCCAGGGCTCGTCCAGCTCACCGTGGGGACGGGAGGCCAGATCGTGGCGCCCAAGGACTCCCCCGAGCCGGATCCCCACCTTCGCACCCACCTCTACCGGTCCGCGATTCCCGACCTCTGGTACTCGATGGCGGCGATCCAGAACGCCGGGCTGGCGCTCGAGTGGGTACGCGGCGTCCTGGGAGCCTCGTGGGACGACGTCTACGCCGAGGCCTTCGCCGTGCCCGTGGGTGCCGCGGGCGTCGCCTTCCTGCCGTACCTGAGCGGGGAGCGGACGCCGCGATTCGACCCCGAAGCCAGGGGAGCGTGGGTCGGGTTGGGCCTGGACCACGGCCGCGGCCACCTCATGCGCGCGGCCCTCGAGAGCGTCGCGTACGCCCTGCGCGAGGGGCTCGAAGCGCTCGAAGAGGCGGGGACGACCGTCTCCGAGCTTCGCCTGGCCGGAGGCGGCACCGTGGACGAAGCCTGGCAGCAGCTCCTCGCGGACGTGCTCGGCCGACCGCTGCGCGTCCTTCCCGGAGCGACGGCCGCCGTTGCGTCGGCCCGCGGCGCGGCGCTCCTGGCGGGTTGTGCTTCGGGTGCCTACCAGTCGCCCGAAGACATCCTCGCGCTCGCGCCGGAGCCTGAACTTTCCGTGGACCCCGATGATGACGCGCCGCTCTACGAAACACCCTACGACCGCTACCGGGAGCTTTACCCCAGGCTGTACGGCCCAAAATCTCCTGGAACGGCCGATCCTCGCGACTAGAGAGGTTCTCGGAAAGGCGAAGTACCCTGGATACGCGGCCAGCTCGTGGCCGGAACAAGGAGCCTCGCGCTGACAAAGTGACTTGCGGTAGACAATATAGGGTCGGTAGGGTCGGTCATCGGATGATTTGAGGAAGATCGTCCGTTAACGGCCGGCCCGTTCGAGCCGGTGGCCGGGTAGCGGGCGCGAAAGTCGGCAAGAGCGCAGGTCTACAGGAGGAGGCTTTTTATGGAGACCAAGTCGAGCAGGATCTCGGGCTTCTACAAGCTGCCGCCCGAGGAGAGGCTGGCGAAGGTCGTGGAAAACTGTGCCCTCACGGAGGAAGACCTCGGCGCGCTGCGCGACCACGAGGCGACCGGGGTCGGCCTGGCCGACCGCATGATAGAGAACGCCATCGGCACCATACAGATCCCCCTGGGCGTGGCGACCAACTTCGTGATCAACGGCGAAGACCGCCTGATACCGATGGCCATCGAGGAACCGTCGGTCGTGGCCGCCGCGAGCAACGCCGCTCGTCTAGCGCGCGATACCGGCGGGTTCTTCACCAGCAACTCGGGCATGCTAATGAGAGCGCAGATCCAGGCCACGGGGGTCGGCGATCCCGAGGGCGCCAAGGCGCGCCTGTTCGAGGCCAGAGAGAATCTCCTCGAGCTAGCCAACGAGCAAGACCCGATGCTGGTCCGCCTGGGCGGGGGGGCGAGAGACATCGAGGTGCACGTCCTGCGGTCTGGCCTCGGGCCGATGGTGGTGATGCACCTGATCGTCGATGTCAAGGACGCCATGGGCGCCAACGCCGTCAACACCATGGCCGAGGCCCTGGCCCCGAGCGTCGAAGCGATCACCGGCGGCCGGGTGTACCTGCGCATCCTCTCCAACCTGGCGGACCTGCGGTTGGCCCGGGCGCGCGCGGTCATCTCCAGGGATTCCCTCGGCGGCGGGGAGGAGGTGGACGGTTTCCTGCTCGGCCACGAACTCGCAGAGGTAGACCCTTACCGCGCGGCCACGCACAACAAGGGCGTCATGAACGGCGTGTCGGCCGTGGTGCTCGCCACCGGCAACGACACCCGGGCGGTCGAGGCGGGGGCCCACTCCTACGCGGCGCGCTCGGGGCGTTACGGGTCCCTTACCCACTGGGAGAAGAATGCTGACGGGGACCTCGTGGGCAGCATCGAGATACCGATGCCCGTGGGGCTCGTGGGAGGGGCGATCAAGGCTCATCCCACGGCACGCCTGGCCGTGAAGATCCTCGGCGTGGAGTCCACGGGCGAGCTCGCCGAGATCGTCGCAGCGGTCGGCCTGGCCCAGAACTTCGCCGCCGTCAGGGCGCTCGCGTCGGAAGGAATCCAGCGGGGTCACATGTCGCTGCACGCCAAGAACGTGGCGGCCGCCGCTGGCGCGACCCCGGAGGAGATCGCGAAGGTGGTCGAGGTGATGGTCAGGGAACGCAGGGTGCGCCAGGACCGGGCCGAGGAGATCCTGGCCGAGATGCGCCGCTAGACAACGCGAAGGAGCAAAGTCAAGTACGGTGCCGGCGCTCTGGCGCGCCCTCCGGCCCTTAACGGACGATTTTCCTCAGATCATAAGGTCCTCCCAGTACCGTCTTGGGTCACTTTTTGTGAGCGAAGCCGCTATCTCGTTCGATACGCCTTGCTACACTACGCGTTGAGATGAAGAGGCGATACAGAGCTTGCTGAGCAGAGAACACACAAAGCTCGAGCGGAACGGCGGCCAGGTTGGCGGGCGCTTGGCCCGCGCCCGGTGGATACTGGCGGAGAGGCTCGACCGCGCGTTGTCTGGCGTGGGGAACCCCGCGGATCTCACCGACAGGGTGGTGCGGCTCGGGATCCCCGTGGGACCGGTCGAGCCGTTGCGATGGCTTGGAGCGCAGTCGATGTTCCCGAGGCTGTACTGGTCCGGGCGTGAGGGCGGCGGAGGCGTCGCGGCCGTCGGGGTAGCCGACCTGCAGGAGGGCGGTGGCTCCGATGACGTGGGCCTATTGCGTGAGCGCCTCGATCCGCTGCTATCTTCGGGCGACCCCCAGGCCCGCTACTACGGCGGTATGCGATTCGACCCGTCGCGAGGGCAGAACGCGGATTGGGCGTCGTTTGGCTCCTACCGTTTCGTGCTGCCGCGCTTCGAGCTGCACGCCGCGGAAGGAACGGAGACGACGCTCGTCTGTAACCTGGTGATCCCGCGCGACGCGCACAGGCGCGCGGAGATCCTGGACCAGGTTGAAGGCCTCTCGTTCGCGCCAGATGCCTCCCACGAAGCCCTGCCCGAGCCGGTCTCCAGGACGGACAGCCCGGACGAAGCCGGGTGGAGACGCAACGTGGAGCGGGCGCTCGCGGCGTTCTCGGAGGGCCGGCTGGACAAGGTGGTGCTGGCCAGGCGGGCCGAGATAGGCTTCGAGCGCGAGATAGACGCGCCCTATCTCGCGGAGAGGTTGGAGGAGGCGACGGCGGGGTGCTTCCACTTCTACGTGGAGCCTGAAGAAGGGGTCGCCTTCGTGGGAGCCTCCCCCGAGAGGCTGTTCCGGCGCTCGGGGCGTGCCATCGAGAGCGAGGCCGTGGCAGGGACCAGGCCGCGCGGCGCTTCCGAGGCGGACGACGCCGAGCTACTCGACGACCTGCTCCGGAGCAAGAAAGACAAGGCCGAGCACGACCACGTCAGGATCGGCATCGGCGAGGCGCTCGGGCCGATCTGCGAGGAGCTCGAGGTCGAGAGCGGCGTCTCGGAGATGAAGACGGCAAGCAGACGTCACCTGGTGTCGCGGGTGCGCGGGATGCTGCGCGACGGCGTCTCCGACGCCGAGGTGCTGCGGGCCCTGCATCCGACGCCGGCGGTCGGCGGGTACCCCAAGGACGGGGCGCTGCCGGAGATCCGGGCCGCGGAAGGCTTCGACCGCGGCTGGTACGCTGGGCCGATCGGCTGGATCGGGGCCGACGGGGCCGAGTTCGCCGTCGGGATCCGGTCGGGGCTCGTTCGGGGGAGAAGCCTCTCCCTTTACTCGGGGGCCGGGATAGTCGAGGGCTCGGTGCCGGAGACCGAGTGGGCCGAGATCGAGCAGAAGATCGGCGACTTCACCGGGATGTTCGGGTTTGACCCCGCCCGCCTCGCCGCGCGCTAACCTCCTCTGGGCCAGCCTCATCGTCGAGGAGCTGGCGCGAACCGGCGTGGACTTCTTCTGCGTCGCCCCGGGATCTCGCTCAACCCCCCTCGTGGCCGCGCTGGCCGCGAACAAGAAGGCGGGGAGCCTCGTCCACTTCGACGAGCGCGGCACGGCGTTCGCCGCCCTGGGTCACGCGCGGGCCACGGGACGGCCAGCGGCCTGGATCACGACCTCGGGCACGGCCGTCGCCAACGGCCTTCCAGCCGTCGTCGAGGCGGCGACCGACGGGGTGCCCATGATCCTGCTCTCCGCCGACCGTCCACCCGAGCTGCGGCAGACCGGCGCGAACCAGACCATAGACCAGCCGGACATCTTCGGCGACTACGTCAGGTGGCGCTTCGACCTGCCCGCGCCGGAGGAGAACGTGGACCCGGCGATGGTCCTGACGACGGTGGATCAGGCCGTCTACCGGGCCAGGCGAGCCCCCAGCGGTCCCGTCCACCTAAACCTGATGTTCCGCGAACCGTTCCTCCCCGACCCGGAAGAGGGCCCGGAAGGCCCCGCCGGACCGGAGCGCTGGCTCGAGAGCGCCGAGCCGTACACCCGGTACGCGGCGACGGGCCCCTCGGTCGCCGCCGACGAAGTCGAGGGCCTGTGGGAGAGGCTCCGTTCCGTACGGCGTGGCCTCATCGTCGCGGGTCGCCTGCCATCGCGCGAGCAGGGCGAGGCGGTGCTGCGGCTGGCAGACGCTCTTGGCTGGCCGGTCCTGCCGGATGTGGGGTCCCAGATCCGTCTCGGGACGAACTCCAGGATGCTCGTCCCGCTCTACGACGCGCTGCTGTCGGGCGACGCGTTCGGGGAGGCGCACGTCCCCGAGGCCGTGCTCCACGTCGGCGGACGCGCGGTCTCCAAGCGGCTGGAGCAGTTCCTCGCGGCGAGTCGCCCCGACCCCTACGTCGTGGTGCGCGAGAACCCTTTTCGCCTGGATCCGGGCCACAGGGTTACGCACAGCGTCGAGTCCGACGTTATCGACCTCTGCACCACCCTGGCGGCGCTAGCCGCCGAAGGTCGTCCCCCAGCTGCTGATGCGGTGTGGACGAATGCCTGGGGCGAGGCTTCGGGGCGGGTAGGAAACTACCTGGAGCAAACCTTCGAGGAGACCCGAACGCTGAACGAGCCGCTCGTGGCGCATCTCCTCTCGCGGCATGTTCCAGAGGGCCACGCTCTCTGCGTGGCGAGCAGCATGCCCATAAGGGACCTTGACACCTTCGCGGCACCGGATGGGCCTGCTGTGCCTGTCGTCGCGAACCGCGGGACTAGCGGCATAGACGGAACGGTCGCCACCGCCGCCGGGTTTGCGCGGGGTTCGGGTCGGCCCGTCACACTCGTTATCGGGGACCTCGCGATGCTGCACGACCTCAACTCGCTCGCCATTTTGCGCGGCCTACCCGTGGTCGTCGTCGTCCTCAACAACGACGGCGGCGCGATCTTCTCTTTCCTCCCCGTCGCCCGTCAGAAGGAGTACTTCGAGCCGTACTTCGGCACGCCGCAGGGGCTAGATTTCGAGAACGCCGCCAGGATGTTCGGCCTCCGCTACGCGCATCCCGAAACGGTCCCATCCTTCGCCGAGGCGTACGGCGAGGCTTGCGATCTTGACGAGCCGACCCTGATCGAGGTTCGTACCGACCGCGAGGAGAACGTGGTGCTGCACCGGGACTTGCTTGGAGATATCCCGACTTAGAGCACACCTGGCGAGGGCCTTGGAAAGGCGACTTCCCTATAATGCTGGGACGGCCCCATGCACGGCCGTAGTTGAGAGGAGCGCCATCAGTGGCAACGCACCATTTCGAGCCTGTTCACCATCACAACACTCTTGGCTCGCACAACCCGGTGCTGCGAGTTGCTCCTGGTGACACGGTCATTACTACCACGGCCGACGCGTTGGGCAAGGACGCGCGAGAAGAGAAGGTCGCTGCCGAGCCAAACCCGCAAACAGGACCGTTCTACGTCGAGGGAGCAGTTCCGGGCGATACGTTGGTTCTGCACCTGGACCGGCTGGCTCCCAATCGGGCCACGGGAGAGTCGGATGTGATGCCGGCTCCAAACGTGGTCGACCCTGAGGCGATCCCCTCAATGCCGCAGGTATCGTCCCACGATGGCCGAAAGGATGTTCGCTGGCGTATAGATCAGGAGGCTGGCACGGCGACCCTGATCGAACCGGAGGGCGCGCTGGGTCACCTTTCGCTCCCGCTGGCGCCCATGCTCGGCTGCTTCGGGGTCGCGCCTCCGGGTGGCCAGGCGATCTCCACCATGACCTCGGGCCAGCACGGCGGAAACATGGACTACCGCGGATTCGTGAGCGGGGTTACCGTCTACTTTCCGGTCTTCGTGCCCGGTGCACTAGTGTTTGTCGGTGACGGGCATGCGCTGCAAGGAGACGGGGAGATCTCGGGTACGGGAATAGAGATCTCCTTCGAGGTGCGTTTCGCGGTGGACGTGATCAAGGGTCAAGAGATCTACTGGCCTCGGGGTGAGAACGAAGCGTATATCTTCACCGTGGGCAATGCGCGCCCCCTCGACCAGGCCGTGCAGCACGCGACGACGGAGATGCTACGCTGGTTGCAGGAAGACTACGGACTAACCGTGCGTGAGGCGAGCTTGCTGCTCAGCTATTGCGTCGAGTATGACCTTGGCAACATGTTCGATCCGGCCTACACCATGGTCTGCAAGATGCCCAAGCAGTTCTTGCCAGGAAAACCGTAGGCGGCAGTTGCACCGGAGCGCATGGCGGAGTGTGCCCTTCGAACGCGGTAGGATACCGAGGTGTTGATCGTCTACCGACTCTAGAGGGAGCAGATGAGCGAGAAGCAAGACAGGGACGTCGAGAAGGTCTACTCAACGGAAGAGTTCGTGGCCAAGTTGCGCAGGCTGGCCGACGCGCTCGAGACCGGCGAGAGGTTCGAGATCCGGGTGGCCGGAGAAAGGATCTACGTGCCCGTTCGCGCCGAGTTCAACGTGGAGCACGAGCGCGAGGGAGACGAGGAGGAGCTCGAGTTCCAGCTCAAGTGGACCAACAAGTGAACCCACCTGTTCAGGCCCGTTAGCCGCGAACCCATCGTGTGACCGGCCTGGGTTACGCGGCCTCCGGGGATCCGGCGCACCCGCCGGTCCTGTTCTTGCACGGCTTCATGGGCTCGTTGGCCGACTGGCGAGGGGTCACGGATACCCTCCAGTCGCGGCACCGGTGCGTCGCCGTGGATCTGCCGGGGCACGGCTCCTCGCTGGGCCTTTCACCGGATGACTACGCCTTCGAAGGCGCGGCGCGGGCAGTCCTGGACCTGCTCGACGAGCTAGGCGTGGCGCGCGCGGCGCTCGCCGGCTACTCGATGGGCGGGAGGCTCGCCCTCTACCTCGCGCTCCGCAACCGGGAGCGGTTCTCCGGTCTCTTCCTGGAATCCGCTTCGCCCGGCCTCGAGGGCGCGGCGGAACGCCGGGCGAGACGCCAGGCAGACGACGAGAGAGCGAGACAACTCGAGTCGGGCGGCCTCAAAGAGTTCCTCGCGCGCTGGTACGGGCAGCCGCTCTTCGCGTCGCTGGCGCGCAACGAGCGGCTGCTGGGCGAGACGATCGAGGCGCGGCTGGGCAACGATCCGGGCGAGCTGGCGCGCTCGCTGCGCGGGATGGGAACCGGGAACCAGCCCTCGCTGTGGGGCGAGCTCGCCGCCCTGACGCCCCCGACCCTCGCGGTCGCGGGCGGGCTCGACCAGAAGTACGTCGGAGTCTCAAACCGCATGGCCTCGCGGGGCCCCCACATCACAAGCGCCGTCGTCCCGTGGGCGGGACACAACGTCCGCCTCGAGAAGCCGGAAGAGTACCTCGGCTTGCTGGAGCGGTTCCTGTCCCGAAGCCCGCTGCCTGAAACCTAGCTATTGCGTTGCGTTAGGCTGAACCAGTTGCCCGAGTTGTCCTTGACGACGGCTTCGGTTCCGTAGAACTTCTCCTCCGGAGGCATAACGAACTCCACCCCCTGCTTGCTGAGGCGCTCGTAGTCGCCGTGCACGTCGTCGGTCTCGAACACGCCGATGCCGAGGGCCCCTCCCCGCACCAGCGCCTTCATCTGCTCGGTAGCCTCGGCGTCGAAAGGGAACTGGCGGTTATCGGCATGAGGATGACCTCGAGGTCGGGCTGCCCTTTCGGGCTCAGCGTCACCCAGCGAGGCCCGCTCTCTTCGCCCATGGGCATGTCCATCCTCACCTCGAAGCCCAGCTTGTCGCGGTAGAACTGCAGGGACTCGTCCTGGTCGATCACGTACACGGTCGAGTGGCTCTGGCGTTGGATCACGGTCCACCTCCGGTCGTCGTCGCTGCGCCGCAAAGATAGCACCGGGGCCCACACCCGGCTTCTCGAAAGTTGCGGCTATCCGGCTCTAGGAAGATCGTAGAACACCGCGGCGAAACAATCCGGAACGAAAAGAGGACGGAGCGTGCGCGGGATCGCGACCACCGACCTGACGTGGCGACGGTACTCAGAGGGCGTCAGGCCGACCCTGTGGGAGAACAGAGTGCTGAAACTGCCCACGCTGGAGAAACCGACCTCGAAGCACGCCTCGCTCACGTTGTGGCTACCGCGCGCCAGCAAGGTCTTCGCCCGCTCGATGCGCACACGCGTCAGGAACTCGTGCGGGGTCTCACCGTAGGCCAGCTTGTGGACGCGCAGGAAGTGGTACGGGGAGAGGTTGGCCCGTGCCGAGATGTCAGGGAGGGTGATGGGCCTTCCGTAGGCGTCCCGCATAAACTCCCTGGCGCTGGCGAGGCTCCTGTACGTCTGCGGGTGCATCTCTGGAGAAGGTTACACGAGTTCTCCCGCGAGCCAAGCGTGCCGAACGCGTCGCAGGTCGTCAACCTCGACAAGACGCAACCGACGGAGCGCGCCACCGTGAGCGGGGTAGGAGTTCGGGTCCTGGGGTCAGGGGATGCCGGTCTGCCTGTCTCCCTGGTCCGGGTCGAAGTCGATGGCAGCGTCCGTTCCGGGCCCGCCCCCGAAGAAGTCGGCCTCTGCCCCGCTCCTTAGCCCGTCCTCGCCCGCACAAGACGTCTGTGCCCCCGTCGCCGCGGAGCTTGTCGTCGCGTCCCGGCCGAGCAGCACGCTGGCGCGGGCGCCGCCGTCCAGCGTGTTGTCGCCGCTCCCCGCGACCTTCACGGCCACGGTCGTCCTGCCCCTCTCCTCGCCGTCGGAGACGCCGACGGTGAGCGTCGCCGAGCCGATCGCCCGGGCAGGGCCCTCGCCTCCATCGTGCGGTTGGCGCCCGTGCCCCCGAAGGTGATGTTGGCGTCGGGCACGAGCGCCCGGTTGGAGGAGGTGGCGCTCAGGATCAGGCCCGAGGCCGGGTCGTCTGCGTCTTTCGGCAACCAGAGAAGAACATTTCTCCTCTCGCCCTGCGCAACGCCAGATGGGTAGCATACATTAGAAGAAACGGACAACACATGTCCCGAGCGGATTTTCCTGGAGTACTTCTCGATAGGCTCGCCGACGGCCCTATGATGCTCGCAGGCGGTGGGCATGCGGGCGGGGCTTGCCCTGTAGCGGGCACTTCTGGCCGGAGGGCGCCGGCCCCAGAGTATTGACGGCGTGCGCGCCCGATCACGGGGTCTCGTCCAGGCCATATAATCTTCCTCTATGAGAGACATCACGTGGGAAACAGCCGGAGAGTTCGAAGACATCACTTACCACAAGGCGGAGGGGATCGCGAAGATCACCATAAACCGCCCGAGGTCAGGAACGCCTTCAGGCCGCTGACGGTCGTCGAGATGCAGCGGGCCCTCGAGGACGCAGGGAAGACAGCGAGGTTGGCGTTATCATCCTCACCGGGGAAGGTACGGAGGCGTTCTCCTCTGGCGGGGGATCAGAAGGTGCGGGGGGACGCCGGGTACCTCGAAGCCCCGGACGATCCGCAACGTACCCCGGGCGGCGCCTCGGTCGGTCGCTTCCACGTCACGGATCTGCACGTCCAGATCCGGCGCTGTCCCAAGCCCGTCGTGGCGATGGTCGCCGGGTACGCCGTCGGTGGGGGACACGTGCTGCACGTGATCTGCGACCTCACCATCGCTGCCGACAACGCCAGATTCGGGCAGGTCGGCCCGAGGGTCGGCAGCTTCGACGGCGGCTTCGGCGCCTCCGTCCTGGCCCAGCTCGTCGGGCCGAAGAAGGCGAAGGAGATGTGGTTCCTTGCCGGCTGTACTCGGCCGAAGAGGCGCTTGATATGGGGCTGGTCAACACCGTGGTGCCGCTCGCCGAGCTGGAAACGGAGACGGTGCGCTGGTGCCGGGAGATGCTTGAGCGGTCGCCTTTCGCGTTGCGGCTGCTGAAGGCAAGCTTTCACGCGCACGAGGACGGGTACGCCGGCATACAGCAGCTCGCCCACGACGCGACCTCCTCTATTACGGGAGCGAGGAGGCCAGGGAGGGACACGACGCCTACAAGGAAAAGCGCAAACCGGACTTCTCGCAGTTCCCCCGCCGCCCGTAGGACGACGTGAAGCTCGCCGGGCTCCGGCTCTACCGCTACCGCGTGCCCCTCTCCGAGCCGCTCCTGCTCAAGGGCACGGTGCTGCATCACCGGGAGGGGCTCAACACTCGTGCGGCTCACCGCCGAAGGGGGCGCGACGGGCTGGGGGGAGGCTGCGCCGCTCCCCGGCTTCAGCGAAGAAAGCCTGGAGAGGGCGGCGAGCCAGCTCCTCGGCCTCTCGGATGCCCTGGTGGGTCGCGAGCTGACCCGTGAGGTGCTGGACCCCGATGGATCATTTGCCCGCGAGGTCGACGCCCTGGACCTCGCCCCGTCGGCCCGCTTCGGGCTCGAGCTGGTCCTCTGGAACCTCTACGCCGCAACGGCGGGCAAGCCTCTGCCCGAGCTGGTCAGCGCCGACCCGAGGCCGACGGTCGCGCCGAGCGCCCTGATCTCCTCCTCCGACCGTGCGCCCGAGGAGGCGCGCCGGGCGCGGAGCGCAGGCTACGAGGCGGTGAAGCTCAAGGTCGGCGGTCGGGACGTTGGCGAGGACGTGGACCTCGTCCGGGCAGTGCGCGGAGGTGCTCGGCGACGCCGTCGCGCTGAGGCTGGACGCGAACCGGGCGTGGAGCATCGACGAGGCCGGAAGGTTCGCCCGCGGCGTCGCCGGGTTGGCCATAGACTACCTCGAAGAGCCGCTCGCGGACCCGGAGCAGCTGCCGGTCTTCGCCGGGGATCACGCCCTGCCGCTGGCGCTGGATGAATCGCTCGCCGGCATGCGGCCGGAGGCGCTGCGGGGGCACGCGTACGCGAGCGCCGTCGTGCTCAAGCTGGCCACGCTGATCGGCGGCATCTCGCGCGCGCTGCGCTTCGCGCGGGCCGCCTCACGAGTCGGGGCACGGCCGGTGCTCAGCTCCGCCTACGAGACAGGCGTCGGGACGACTGCCCTCGTGGCGCTCGCCGCGGGGGTGGGGGAGGAAGGGACGCCGGCCGGGTGGGACACGTACCGACGGCTGGCGCGGGACGTTCTCCTGCCGCCTCCCGAGCTTACGGCGCCTCGGGTAGACGTTCCGGCGCTGTTCGAGGGAAGGCGAGAGATCGATCGCGGCCTGCTCGTCCCGGTCGGCTAACATGGGGCGATGGACCAAGGCGTGAGACGCGTGGAGTGTCCCCTGCGGACGGCGGCGAGGCGCTCGCCCGAGGCGCCGGCCATCGTCGGCCCTGGCGGGTCTCTCACGTTCAGGGAGTTGGACCGGCGGGTCTCGGCTTCGGAGAGGAGGGTCCAGGATCTCGGCCTCGGAGACGGAGACCGGGTTGCCCTGTACCTGCCCAGGGACGACGGGTACTTTGTGTTGATGCTGGCCCTGATCCGGGCCGGGTGCGTCGCCTGCGCCCTCAGCACGCGCCTGCCGCCACCAGCCGTCACGCCGCTCCTTGAGCAGGCAGCTTGCCGCGCTCTGATCTCGAACCACGACAACCTCCCCGAAGTCTCCGGAACGCAGAGGCTGCGCTGCGAGGCGTTGCTGGACGAGGAGGCGGACGGTGACGCCCGGTGGAACGACACCGGGCCTCGGATGATGGCGCTGGATCTGCCCGCGACCGTCGTCTTCACCTCCGGGAGCACGGGGGAGCCGAAGGCGGCCCTTCACACCTTCGGCAACCACTACTTCAGCGCCGCCGGATCCAACGCAAACATCCGGCTCCGGCCTGGCGACCGCTGGCTCCACTCGTTGCCCCTCTACCACGTTGGTGGTCTCTCCATCCTGTTCCGGGGCCTGCTCGCCGGGGCAACCGTCGTGCTGCCGGACCCCGACGCACCGCTCGGTGAGACGATCTCGCAGCGAGGCCACCCACGTCTCCCTGGTCTCGACCCAGCTCCTGCGGCTGTTGCGGGAGCGACGCGAAGCCTGGCATCGCTGAGGGCCATTTTGTTGGGCGGAGGCCCGATGCAGGCATCTCTCCTGAACGAGGCCACGGGGCGCGGGCTCCCGGTCCACACCAGCTACGGCCTCACCGAGATGGCCTCGCAGGTCACCACCACGCCCCCGGGCGCTTCGCGCGCGGAGCTTCGCACCGCCGGTCTCCCGTTGCCACACAGGGAGGTGGGTATCTCGGACGAAGGGGAGATACTGGTGAGGGGGGAGACGCTCTTCGCCGGCTACGTCGAGGGCGACGAGCTGGAGCGGCCGCTGGACCAGGGGGGCTGGTTCCAGACCGGGGATCTGGGGGAGCTGGACGGCGGTTACCTGCGCGTTCTTGGTCGCACGGACAATCTTTTCGCCTCCGGTGGAGAGAACGTCAGGCCCGAGGAGATCGAAGCCGCCCTCTCCAGAATCCAGGGCGTCGAAGAAGCGGTGGTGGTTCCCATCCCCGACGCCGAGTTTGGCGCCCGGCCAGTCGCGTTCGTGAGGTCGGGGAAGGGCGGCACCCCTCCGCGGGACCTCGCCAATGCGCTAGAGCCGGTCCTCCCGAGGTTCAAGATCCCAATCGCATTCCACGGTTGGCCCGAAGGTGGAGCGCCGGCGGGGATGAAGGTGGACCGGGCTTTCTTCCGCGAGCGGGCGCGTCGGCTGGCTGGACCCACCGCATAGGAGACCTCGTGGATCCCGCCTCAGCAACCCGGGTCGCGAACGGAAACCGTAGCTTCGACGGTATCGTGCCATCCCCCAACCGCCTCCCCGGGGGCTACTCTCAAGGTCTCACGCCGCGGATGGCCCGGGGCCTAGAACGCGGCGTCATTGCACGAAACAGGCATCGGAGACGGTTTGGCACGAGACCCTACGTCCTCGAGCACCGTTTTGACATCGGTGTAGCAAGAGATAATAGAATACCGGTGGATCTCGACAACCGGCAGGAAAGGCGCGGGGCTTCTTGGCGATGAAACGGGCGGCAGGGAGGTTGCTCCTTTGAGTGTACAGGCGGTTGCCGCCGCGCTGCCGTCGGACGTCAGCAGCTTCGTGGGGCGGGCGCAGGAGCTCGAGGAGGTAAAGGAACTCCTTTCCCGGTCGCGGCTCCTGACCCTGACGGGGCCGGGAGGCTGCGGCAAGACGCGCCTGGCGTTGTCTGTGGCGAGGGAGCTGGCGGGCGACTTCCACGACGACGTGTACTGGGTCGAGCTCGCGCAGCTCTCCGCGCCGGACCTCGTGCCGCGGGCGGTGCTCGGGGCGTTGGGCGACCGCGAGGCGCCCGGGATCTCTTCAACGCAGGCCATCGTCGAGCATATCGGGGATACGCCGCTGCTCCTGGTTCTGGACAATTGCGAGCACCTCATCGAGGCCTGCGCGGGCCTCTCCCACTCCCTTATGGTCGGCTGTCCCAACCTGAAAATACTGGCTACCAGCCGCGAAGCGATGAACGTCGCCGGCGAGGTGGCCTGGCTCGTCCCCTCGCTGTCGGTGCCCAAAATTGGCTACCAGATCGAAGAGCTAGAGCGATACGAGTCCGTTCGGCTTTTTGTCGAGCGCGCCCGGGCCGCGTCACCGCGCTTCGAGCTCGACGTCGAAAACGCGCCGGCCGTGATCCGGATCTGCCAGCGGCTGGATGGCATACCCCTCGCCATAGAGCTCGCCGACGCCCCGGACGAAGGCGCTCGCCGCCTCCGACATAGCGGAGAGGCTCGACGACTGTTTCCGGCTATTGACGGGGGGAAGCAGGGTGGCGCTGCCCCGCCAGAGGACCCTGGGCGGGACGATGGACTGGGGCGACGATCTGCTCTCGGCGGACGAGAAGGATCTGTTCAGGCGCCTCGCCGTGTTCGCCGGTGGTTTCACGCTGGAGGCGGCGGAGGAGGTCTGCTCCGGCGAGGGCATCGCGGGCGGCGAGGCGCTGGACCTGCTGTCCAGCCTGGTAAAGAAATCCCTGGTCCGGATGGCCGTACAGAGAGAACAGGCGCGCTACCGGATGCCGCAGACCGTTCTGCAGTACGCGGCGGAGAGGCTCGCCGAATCTGGGGACGAGGACGCCGTCAGGCTGCGCCACGCCGAATATTACCTGCGGCTGGCGGAGCACGCGGAGACCGAGCTCTCCGGTGACGCCCAGACGGAGTGGATGGACACCCTGGACACCGAGATGGGCAACCTGCGGGCCGCCATGGCGCAACTCCTCCAGACCAGTGCACCGGAGCCGAGCTTGCGGCTTGCGAGCGCGTTGTGGAATTTCTGCCACGCGCGCGGTCACTACGCGGAAGGTCGAGCGTGGCTGGAGGCGGCAGTCGCGAAGAGCGGCGGTTCACCTTCCCTGCGGGCCAGGGCACTTACCGGGGCGGGCGTCCTGGCGTTCTTGCAATGCGAATACGGCCAGTCCAGGGAGCACCTGGAAGGTGCCCTTTCGCTCTACAGGGACCTGGGAGAACGGATGGGCATCGCGGAGGTGACCGAGGTACTGGGCGGCGTGGCGCGCGAGGAGGGGGACTACGAGCGGGCCGAGGCCCTGCACGAGGAAGGCCTCACCCTGTGGCGCGATCTGGGGAACGAGAAAGGTGTCGCAGGGGCCCTGGATTATCTTGGCTTTGTCGCGTGGCTAAAGGGGGAATACGGGCGGGCGACCGAGCTGTGCGCGAAGGCCCTGAGCATGAACCGCTACGCGGGAGACAAGAGGGGGGTGCTCTCGGCCCTGATCAACCTGGGCTCGGCGGCGCTCTACGCGGGGGACCTCGGCCGGGCGGAATCTTTGCTGAAGGAAAGCCTCGCCCTCTCGAAGGAAGGCGGATACAGGGAGGGTATAGGCTGGTCGTTGAACCAGTTGGGGCTGCTGGCCCACCGCCAGGGAGACCACGCGCAGGCGGACTCCCTGCTGCGAGAGAGCCTGGAGGTGCAGAGGGACCTCGGTGACCTGTGGCGCGTAGCCAGCGTGCTCGAGGCCATGGCGGAGACCGCGGCGGCGGGGGACAAATTCGAGCGAGCGGCGCGGCTTTTCGGCGGCGCGGATGCGCTGCGCGAGGATACCGGAACCCCGTTGCCACCCTGCGAGCGCCCGGACCACGAGCGCGGCGTCGCGGCCGCGCGCGCCGCGATGGGAAGCGATGCCTTCGCCGTCGAACAAGCCAGAGGGAGAGCGGCGCCGCTGGATGCCACCCTCGCCCGCGCGGTGGAGCCGGAGGAGCTGGCGGCGCCCGCCGCAACTCACGCCGGCGGCCTCTCCGAACGCGAGGTCGAGGTGCTCGGGCTGGTCGCCCAGGGCCTCACCGACGCCGAGGTCGCCGACAAGCTCTACCTGAGCCCGCGCACCGTCAACTCGCACCTGCGCGCGGTGTACAGGAAGCTGGAGGTGCCCTCCAGGGCGGCGGCCGTCAAGGCCGCCATCGAGCGCCGCCTGATCTAAGACCCCGGCGTGGGTAGGTAGTATTGCCTACCCGTTTTCTCTTACCCTCACCAGTACTTTGAGTAATCCTCCTGATGTACGCCGTCGCGGCTCGATCTAGGGTGCACGCAGACACGAAAAAGCGAGCCCCGAGGAGGCGAGCGACGATGACGGAAGCGTGTTTCTGCGGCAGGACTGGCGAGATCGAGGACCGCGAGCCGGTCTCCACCTACGATGGCGGTCAGGCCCTCAGGTGCCCCGAGTGCGGGCAGCTAGATTCCCTGGATTGGCTTTCGGATGAGGCCAGGCGGGAAGTTGTCGAGGAAGCCGAAAGACGGTTCTCGGCCAGGCAGCTGCTGACCGCGTGAGGCGCTCGCCCTCGCCTACAGGGGTCTATCGCGGCTTTCCACCAGACGATCGCAAACGGAGGACCCATGCAGACCTACGTGAATATCTGGCGCTGGATCGGCCACAAGCGGTGGTTCGCGGTCGCCATGCGGTACTTTCTCTCCGACGTAGACCGCGAGATCTACCGTCTCAGCGGCGGCCGCCTCGCGCTGACCGGGCCGCCCGTCCTACCCGTGCTCTTGCTTACCACGACGGGCAGGAAAACGGGGAGGGAACGTACCGTCCCCCTCACCTACCTGCGCGACGCGGAGAAGCTGATCCTGACCAGCGAAAACTTCGGCCTCGAGCGCAAGGCCGGCTGGCCGAAGAACCTGCTCGCAAACCCCGAGGCAACCGTCCAGATCGGCAGGCGCGTCTCCCGGTATCGCTCCCGGCCGGCCAGCGAAGAAGAGGTCGCGCGCTACTGGCCCCGGTTTCTGAAGGTGTGGCCGGCGCTCCAGACCTACCTCGAGCGCAGCGGCGAACGTTTCGTGTTCGTCCTCGAGCCCGCGGCATCGAGTCAGGGCCAGGGGGAGGGCACCGAGGAGAAGGAAAGGATACGCGCATGATCTCAGCCACGACCGACCTTCGACGCCACGCCATCGTCGTGGGGGGCAGCATGGCCGGATTGCTGGCGGCGCGGGTGCTCTCCGACCGCTTCGAGCGGGTCACCGTGGTCGAGCGCGACCGGTTCCCCGATGGCTTCGAGCACCGCAAGGGTGTTCCGCAGGCCAGCCACGCGCACGCCCTGTTGCCACGGGGGTTCATGATCATGGCGAGACTGTTTCCCGGCCTCGCCGAGGAACTGGTCTCGGACGGCGCCATCGCCTCCGATATCCCCGCGGAGAGCCGAAGGTACCAGTTCGGCGGCTACCGGGTGCGCTCCGCTGGCGGCAGGAAGAGCCCGCTGATGAGCCGGCTTTTCCTCGAAGGACACATTCGCCGAAGGGTACGCGAGCTCCCCAACGTCACGCTGCTCGAGGAACGCGCCGTTACCGGTCTCCTCTCAGACAGAAGCCGAGGGACGGGTTCGCGGCGTCACCGTGAAGCGGCGGGGCGGGGGCGCAGCCGAGCAGAGGCTCGACGCCGATCTGGTGGTGGACGCGAGCGGGCGTGGGTCTCGCGCCGCGGCGTGGCTGGAGGAGATGGGCTACGAGCGGCCTTCGGAAGAGCGGATCGAGATCGGTGTCGGCTACACCACGCGCGTGTACCGTAGCCGTCCAGGCGACCTGCCCGGTGCGAAGCTCGTGATCATCGAGCCCACCCCCGGCCGCGAGCGGTGCATCGGCGCGATGTTCCGCATGGAGGACGAAAGGTGGATAGTCACGCTCGGCGGCTGGCTCGGGGAACGCGCTCCAGCAGTCGAGGCAGGCTTTGTGGAGTTCGCCCGAAACCTCCCCGCCCCCGACATCTACGAGGTCATCAAGGACGCGGAGCCGCTCGGCGAGGCGGTGAAGTACAACTTCCCGGCGAACCTTAGAAGGCGATAGGAGCGTCTTTCGCGCGTCCCCGCAGGGCTACCTCGTCACCGGCGACGCTCTTTGCAGCTTCAACCCGATCTACGGTCAGGGCATGTCGGTCGCCGCGCTCGAGGCCGAGACCCTCGAAGGATGTATGTCTGAAGGCCTCGAAGACCTCCCGCGCCGCTTCTACCGGCGCGTCTCGAAGGTCGTGGACACGCCTGAAGCTCGCGGCCGGCGCGGACTTCGCCCATCCGGGCGTCACAGGAAACAGGGCTGTTGGTACCGGAATTGCCAACTGGTACTTCGACCACGTGCAAAAGGCGGCCACGCGAGACGAGGAGGTGTGTCGTGCCTTCGTTCCGTGACGGCATTGTCGCGCCGCCGTCCGCGCTCTTCCACCCGAAGATCGCGTTTCGGGTGTTCCGGCACGCGCTCGTCCGGCGCGGGAAACCGGAAGAACCCCGGGGCCGCGAAGTCCTGGCGCCCGAGGCCGTGTGAGCGAAGCCAATGTTTGAGCGATTCTCGAAGAGTGGGGACGAAAACTGATGTGGGGGAAACACCTGATTCTCGACTGTTCGGCGTGCGAGTAGAGGGGAGCGGTGAGGGACGCGGACGCTATCCGAGGCTTCTGCGAGGATCTCGTCGAGTCCATAGGCATGGTGGCCTACGGCGAGCCGGTTCTCGAGCACTTCGCGACGCACGTGCCCGAGGCCGCCGGCTACTCTCTGGTGCAGTTGATCGAGACCTCCGCCGTGACTGAGCATTTTTGCCCACGTCGCCAGCTGGGACGCCTACCTCGACGTCTTCTCGTGCAAGGACTTCGACCCGCAAGTCGCCATCGAGGTGGTCGAGAAGTGCACCTCGGTCCCACAATCCATTCTGGGGGCCGAGCTGGTTCGGGACGCTTCATCTGGCGTCCCGCGGGACACGTTGCGGCAAGTCGTTGCGACACCGCGCTCATCCCCCGAAGCTGTGAAGGTACGCGGTCTTGACACTCTAGCGAGGACGTGAGCCATGTGGTGGTCGGTTATCTTGATGGTTGGCTTTACAACACTCTCCGGCGTGGGAGACGCGCTGGGCTTCATTCATGCCGGCAAGGTCTGGCAGAACGACCAGACGAATGGAGGGAAGCCCGCTCTCTGGTCCGCGCTGGGCTTTTCGGGCGGCGTGTTCATGTACTGGCTGGCCCTCCGTTATCTGACAGGGTTCGGCATCGGTGGGCCGAGATCCAAACCCTGTTCTGGTTCGGGATCACGCTTGTCGGCGTGGCTGATCCTGACCGGCCAGTTCGTTCGCTGGCTTCCGGTTGACCAGGTAATCGGGGTCGCCGTCCTGGCTGGCATCGGCTGGCTGTTGTTCCGTGCAGGTGGCTAAAGGGGCTGCTCATGACGATCACGCTCGTACATTCGATGAATGGAACCCTGTGGAGTATCTGGCCGACTACTACACCTACGTTGAGCCAGACGAGCACCACACGCTCGGGTTCCTGGCCCTGCGGTGCAGAGAAGATCGAAGGCCGGCCCGTCGCCCTCGAGTTTGGGATTGGGCCTACCCTCCACCGGGCTTTGTCCCTGAGTCCGTATGTGCGAAATATCCACTGTCGCCGTTTATCTGCCCTCTAACCTGGAAGAGATCCGCAAGTGGCAGGAGGGTGATACTGGGGCGCACAACTGGAAGCCCTTTACGGAGACGGTACTGGCGTATGAAGGTGTTCCTGCTCCACACCTGCGCGACATCCACCAGCGCGAAGCGTTGACCAGAACGTGTATCCACCCATTATTTTGTAGGCGACGCTTCTTCATCCCACCCTATCAAATGATAGAGGAGCCGGCAATACGACCTGCTCTTGTCCTGCTACTGCGCGGATAGCGCTACCGACGACAAGGCGATGTGGTCTCGCTGATACTACGAACATCCTCCGCCTCCTCAAACCCGGCGGCTTTTTCGTCACGGCGGCTTTGCGAATGCCAGCATTACAAGGTAGGCGACAGGTATTTTCCGAGCGCCAACGTGAACGAAGACGACTACGAAAGCCTGTTCAGGCAACTCGACTTCGACATGGAGCACGGCGACCATCCGGGTCGCGAACGTGCCGGAGCATTACGCCATCGGCTACGGAAGCATCGTGTTGGCCTCTGGCTTCACTTCGAACGGGCGAGCATCGCCGACTTGGAGAAAAGGGTGCAACCACGACTCTGGATGAGGCAGGGAGCTGATGCCAAGCCCTGAAGCGGACGACGTCCAAAACGAACCGAAAGGAACGAGGCCAGATGATGAAGGTGACGAAGACGATCCTCAAGAGTATCTTGTGGCTTGGCAGGGCAACGGCCACGACGATGGGCGTGGCGGTGATGCTGGCTTTCACCGTGGGACTGGCCTCTACCGCTCTGGCTGCGGTGCCCGGCTCCCCCTTCAAGCTGGGCAGAATCAACACCATAGACCAGATGAGCACGTTGGCCGGCAGCGCCTCGGGCGCCCTGCTCAGGATCAACAACGTCGGGTCCGCCCCAGCCCTCGACCTGCGGGTCGAGGAGGGTGAGGCGCCCATGAACGTCAACTCCACCACCCTTGTCAACGACTTGAACGCTGACCAGGTAGACGGCCGGAGCGCGGACGATTTCATCTCGGAGGACAAGATCTACACGGAGACCGAGAGTGAAACCGGACCCGGGAACGGCGTATTCGAGATAGTGATCGCGCACTGTGATGCTGGAGACAGGCTCCTGGGTGGCGGCGGCGGCAGCCCGGGCGGCTTCCTGCATACATCACGCAGCTAAGCGAACCGAGAGGCCAGGGTTGGAGGGTGGTCGTGCTGGACGACGCCATCGCCAGCACTATCGAGGCAAAAGCCATCTGCGCCGACTTCCCGCCGTTGAGGCCGTAGTGAACACTGCTCGGCTTCGTGGAGCTTACTCGGTGCGGCACGAAGTCTGCACATGAAGACGTCTGATGGAACCATGCCACACGAGCGTCGCACGAAAAACGGAGGTGCAAGATGGAACAGCGGATCAAGCGGATGATTGCTCGGGATGTGCCCCGCCGGTACGCGCGGCGAGGTAGGGCACGGACCGGGTTGCGGATCTTGTTCCTGACGACCGCCCATAACAGCCTGAGCCAGCGGGCCTATGTCGAATTGATCGCGCGGGGGCACACCGTCGCGATCCAACTGGCCACGAGCGAGCGGGCGATGCACGAGGCGGTGGCGCGGCACCGCCCGGACCTGATCGTCGCGCCGATGCTGAAGCGGGCGATCCCCGAGGCGATCTGGCGGCGGCACACCTGCCTCATCGTGCATCCCGGCCCGCAGGGGGACCGGGGCGCGTCGTCGCTCGACTGGGCCATCGCGGAGGGGGCGGGGCGCTGGGGCGTGACGGTCCTGCAGGCGGCGGCGGCGTTCGATGCCGGGGACATCTGGGCGACCCACACTTCCCGCTGCGCGAGGCCAGCAAGAGCGCCTCTATCGGGAGGAGCTCATCGCGGCGGCGATCCCCTGCCTCCTCGCGGCCGTGGCGCGGTTCGCGCGCGGCGACTTCCGCCCGCGCCGCTGGACTACGGCCGGCCCGAGGCTGGGGGCGCCTGCGCCCCGCGATGCAGCAGGCCGACGGCGGATCGACTGGTCCGCCGCGACCGAAGGGTCCTCCGCAAGCTGCGCGCGGCCGACAGCAGCCCCGGCGTGCTCGACGGATCGGGGCCTCGGCGTCTTCCTCTTCGGCGGGCACGAGGAGGCGCGCTTGCGCGGCGCACCCGGCACCCTGCTCGGCCGGCGCGACGGGGCGCTCTGCCGGGCGACCGGCGATGGCGCGGTCTGGATCACCGGGGTGAAGCCGCGGCGGGCGCCGGCCGGCTTCAAGCTGGCGGCGACCCGCGCGCTCAGCCCGGAGGAGCTGGCCCGGGTGCCGCACCTGCCGCTGGCGCCGGACGCCGCCGCGCCGGGGCCGACCTATCGCGAGATCTGGTACGAGGAGCGGGGCGCCGTCGGCTCCCTGCATTTCGCGTTCCCCGGCGGGGCGATGAGCACGGCGCAGTGCCGGCGCCTGCGGGCGGCGGTGCGCCAGGCGCGCGCGCGGCCGACCCGCGTGCTGGTGCTGCTGGGCGGGCCGGAGTACTGGTCCAACGGCATCCACCTCCACGCGATAGAGGCGGCGGCGAGCCCGGCCGACGAGTCCTGGCGCAACATCAACGCGATGAACGACCTGGTGCTGGAGCTCCTGACGATCGAGGACAAGCTGGTCGTCGCGGCGCTGCAGGGGAACGCCGGGGCCGGGGGGGTCATCCTCGCGCTCGCGGCGGACTGCGTCTGGGCGCGGCCCGGCGTGGTGCTCAACCCGCACTATCGGGGCCTGGGCGGGCTCTACGGCTCGGAATACTGGACCTACCTGCTGCCGCGGCGGGTCGGGGGGCGCAGGCGACGCGGCTGACCGCGGCGCGCTGCCGGTCGGCGCGCGGCGCGCGCGAGCTGGGCCTGGTCGACGCGGTCTTCGGCGCGGCGCGGGAGGCGTTCCCGGCGCAGGTCGCGGCGCGGGCGGAAGCCCTCGCGCACGACCAGAGCCACCGGGCGCTGCTGGCGATGAAGGCGGCGCGCGGCGGCAGGACGAGGCGCGCAAGCCGCTGGCGGCGTACCGGGCGGAAGAACTGGCGCGGATGCGCGAGAACTTCTACGGCCCCGACCCTTCGTACCACGAGGCGCGCCGGGCCTTCGTCTACAAGCTTGCGCCCAATAGCAAAGAACAGAGTGAGGGGCGTACGGAAGACGCGGGGAAGGCGCCTATCCGACGCCTCACCTGCCACCCCACGTAGTAGCGCCTCGCCCAAGGTAGAGGGAGCGGTAGCATGAGCGCCTACGTATTCGGCTTGTTGTTTGGGCTGGCCACCACGTTGTCGATGGGTGTGCTGAGCTTGGTGGTGATGAACCAGGGGCTGGTGGCTGGATACCCTCGCGTTCTATTCGGCATAGTAACTGCGAGCAGCTGCGACACCCTGCTCATCATGCTCGGCGCGGCCGGTGCCTCCGTGGCGCTCACCGCACCGGGCAGCCGTGAGATCCTGATCTGTGTGGGAGCCGCGTTCCTGCTCGTCATGGGCGTGCGGACCCTCCGCTCACCACCCGAAGACGTAGAGGTAAGGGGTCTCGTGCGCCCCATGGCGATGGTTGCGCAGACGGCGAGTGCCTCCGCGCTCAACCCGCATGCCATCCTCGAGACCGTCGGCATCCTCGGCGCTGCGATCGCCGCTCAGGACGCCGGAAGCCGGGCCGGATTCGCCGCCGGCGTAATAAGCGCGTCATGGGTGTGGTTCCTCATGGTGGGGTTGGGGGCCGCGGTTCTTCAGAGATGGCTGACAGGGACGACGAGACTCTGGATACAGCGTATCTCGGGCGTAATGATGCTCGCCCTGGTCGTCCTTCTGGCCCTCGAGTTGATGTGATGGTCCAGGCAGACCTCGAATGGGCTCCTGGCAACTCGGAGGAGCCGGCTTCGAACAACTGGATGGGACTAGCGGCGTGAAGGTGGTAGGGGCAACTAGTAGGGCGGAGAAGAGGTGAGACCGATGTAGCACCGAGGCGTGGGCAGGGCGGGAGGAAGAGGACCCGAAGAACTAGGTGATAAGGAGGTAGACCGATGCAAGCAAGTATTCAGCGCAAGGTTTTGGTGGCGCTGGCCGCGGTGGTGGCGAGCGTGCTGCTGGCGACGCTGGGTGCCGGGGTGGCCTGGGCGCTCACCCTGGACTGCACTATCGACCCCCCGGCCCTCTCGAGGTTC
This sequence comes from uncultured Rubrobacteraceae bacterium, assembly GCA_963800975.1. Lineage (GTDB taxonomy): Bacteria > Actinomycetota > Rubrobacteria > Rubrobacterales > Rubrobacteraceae > JALYGY01. The sequence continues at coordinate 391,801 of CAWDDB010000021.1, forward strand.
CAATGCCCGCGACGAGATCGAGGGCGAGGATGTGGACGACGGCGTCGCTGGCGCCAGGGACATCATCAAGGGCAAGAGAAGCAGCGACAGGGCCGACGGGAACGGCGGCAACGACAAGGATCCTGGGTGGCAAAGGCGCGGGAGGCGACTTGGACGTCGGGCGGCCGGTTTGCCTCGGGTGGTGCCGGCGATGACTGGTGGACGGTGGGCCTGGCGACGACGATAACGTGAGAAGAGGCGGCTATGCGGGCGATGACAAAGTAAACGGCGGGCCGGGCGAGCGACGACACGGATCGACCACCCAGGAGATCTCGAGGGCGGCGCGGGCAACAACACCTGAACGGCGGCCCCGGTGATGACCAGATAGACGCCAACGACAGCCTCTTAGGACAGGTTGAAGTTGACCGGCGGCCTTCTGGCAAGGGACGATCCTGCGCGGAGACGGGGAGGTGGACAACATAGACTGCGGCACCGGCAACGATACAGTCGCCTTCGACTTTTTTTTTTTTTTTTTTTTTTTTTTTTTTTTTTTTTTTTTTTTTTTTTTTTTTTTTTTTTTTTTTTTTTTTTTTTTTTTTTTTTTTTTTTTTTTTTTTTTTTTTTTTTTTTTTTTTTTTTTTTTTTTTTTTTTTTTTTTTTTTTTTTTTTTTTTTTTTTTTTTTTTTTTTTTTTTTTTTTTTTTTTTTTTTTTTTTTTTTTTTTTTTTTTTTTTTTTTTTTTTTTTTTTTTTTTTTTTTTTTTTTTTTTTTTTTTTTTTTTTTTTTTTTTTTTTTTTTTTTTTTTTTTTTTTTTTTTTTTTTTTTTTTTTTTTTTTTTTTTTTTTTTTTTTTTTTTTTTTTTTTTTTTTTTTTTTTTTTTTTTTTTTTTTTTTTTTTTTTTTTTTTTTTTTTTTTTTTTTTTTTTTTTTTTTTTTTTTTTTTTTTTTTTTTTTTTTTTTTTTTTTTTTTTTTTTTTTTTTTTTTTTTTTTTTTTTTTTTTTTTTTTTTTTTTTTTTTTTTTTTTTTTTTTTTTTTTTTTTTTTTTTTTTTTTTTTTTTTTTTTTTTTTTTTTTTTTTTTTTTTTTTTTTTTTTTTTTTTTTTTTTTTTTTTTTTTTTTTTTTTTTTTTTTTTTTTTTTTTTTTTTTTTTTTTTTTTTTTTTTTTTTTTTTTTTTTTTTTTTTTTTTTTTTTTTTTTTTTTTTTTTTTTTTTTTTTTTTTTTTTTTTTTTTTTTTTTTTTTTTTTTTTTTTTTTTTTTTTTTTTTTTTTTTTTTTTTTTTTTTTTTTTTTTTTTTTTAAAAAAAAAAAAAAAAAAAAAAAAAAAAAAAAAAAAAAAAAAAAAAAAAAAAAAAAAAAAAAAAAAAAAAAAAAAAAAAAAAAAAAAAAAAAAATACAACATAGACTGTGGCACTGGTAACGACACGGTCGCTTTCGACACAGGAATAGACAATCTCACCAACTGCTAGCTCGGATCCCCGGTGTAGGCGGGAGCCGGGTGAGATCCGCGACTGCCCATCCCGGGTTTCCAGGCGGCTGGAGCCGTCGCGTCCCGGTCCTTCGGGGAGGGGGTCTCTTCTAGTTGAGGCCGCCGTCCTTTGCGAGAAGACAAAACCGGGAACCGGCCAAACGAGGAAGAAGCAGACAGATGGCTACGGGAAGGAAAAACAGATGGTGAAGTCGACGAAGAAAGTCCTCTCCGGGATGCTGTGGATGGCGAGGGGGACGGCCACGATGCTGGGCTTCGCTGTGATGCTCGCCATCGTGCTCGGCGTCGGGACCACTGCGCTGGCGGCGGTGCCGGGCGACCCCTTCAGCTGGGAGAGACCAACACCATAAACAACGCCCTCACCAGGCTAGCGGGATCCAACGCGGGCGGCCCAATGCTGGTAGTGGACAACGATTCTACCGCGGCGGGGTCTAGAGGTTGGACCTGAGGGTGGAGGCGGGGAGGGCGCCCATAAACGTCAACGCGGACGCTGGCAGGGCCGCCAACCTCAACGCCGACAAGGTGGACGGCAAGGGTGCGGACCAGATCGGGATCAACGGCCTGGAGGTGGTCGAGGAACGAGCCAATCCAACTCGGACTCCCAAAAAACCGAGATTGCGGAGTGCCCGGATGGGAAAGTGGTAGTGGGTAGCGGCTACGAAATCTCTAACGGCTTCACCGGCAATTTCCCCAACATCCTGACTGACGTGGTACCCACCATCGTGGGCGTTGGGGATACAGTCGTCACCGTCCAGGCGATGGAGGAACAGCCGACCAACGCTAACTGGCAGGTGGAGGCCAGGGCGATCTGCGCCACCGCGCCATAGCACAGCGGCCACGCGCGAGAGGAACGGCTCAACGGACCCGGATTGCCGCCAATGCACCGAACCCGAGCCGCACCATCTACCGCCATCGCGGGAACGGGCGATCGAGACAGGAGATCATCATGCAGGCGAGAACAAACCTGAGGGAAGGCAGGATCACCTTAGCGGAGGTGATCTCACCCCTGATCGAAGCCGGCCCACAAGACGACGAAGAAGCCGTCGTATTCGTGCACGGCGACCACGGCTCCTCGCGTGAATGGGAGGATCTGCTCTCGCGGATCGGCCAGTTCGGACGGGCCGTGGCGCCGGATCTGCCGGGTTTCGAAGACGCGGACAAGTCCGAAGCTTATGAGAACACCGTCGAGGGATACGCCAGACGCCTGAATGAGGTGCTTGCGGAGTTGGGAATCCGCCGGGCGCACCTGGTGCTGCACGACTCCGGCGGACCGTGGGGCCTCCAGTGGGCGTGCGAGCATCCCGAGGCTCTTGCTAGCGCGACGCTAGTAAACATCAGCGCAATCTCCGGCCACCTGTGGCATCATGCAGTAAGGACCTTGCGCCCGCTGAGGAGACCGGCGCTGGTCTTGTGGGGTGCACGCGACCCTTACCTGCCAGTTAGCTACGCAGAGAGGCAGGGAGAATTGTTCCGCGACGCGCGGATCGTCGTGTTCGATGAAGGCGGGCACTGCCCGTTTGTCAACGATCCCGAGGCCGTTGCCGACGAGGTGGTGCTGTTCCTGAGACGCAGCCTCGTCGCACGGCGGCAACCGGGGTAGGAAAGGAGGGCAACCTGGACGGACCGACGAACGAAGAAGCCGGACACAAGATCAAGGAGACCAGATGAACTCGATAACCAGGCGCGTACTGCTCATCCTGGGGGCCGCCCTCATCCTGGGCGTCGTCATCGCGGGAACAGCAGCGGCCCAGTCAGGTGGTAGATCGTTCAGGATGTTACGTCCTGAGAATGCCCCGCAAGATTGCCTCGAGGATGCAATCGGCGACGTTGCCATCCGCTCCTTCGGCCCGGTGGAGATAATGACGGTGGGCATACAAGGAATGCCCCCGAACAAGACCTTCAACCTGTTCGTGACTCAGCTGCCCAGAGAACCTTACGGGATCGCATGGTACCAGGGAGATATCAGGACGAACGAGGACGGAAACGGCGTAGGGTACTTTGTCGGACGCTTTAACGCGGAGACCTTCGCGGTCGCCCCGGACCGGTGGTTCGGCGCCGGAAATTCACAAAGAAGGTCCCTTCCCGGATGCCTCAGAGAACCCGCAGTTCGACCCGATACACACCTTCCACCTGACGTTGTGGTTCGACTCGCCCAGGGCGGCCATTCAATCGGGTGCCCCGGCGATGTGACTCAGTTCAACGGGAAACACCGGGCGGGGATCAAAGCGCTCTCTACGTTTAACTTCCCCAACGATAGTGGTCCCCTGCGGAGCATCGAACCGTAAATCCCCTAGCGGAGCCTGAAAAATCTCGTGGGCGCATTCGGTGGCTGTGAAGATCGGCGTCACCGGGGGGCGGTCGAGGTTTGCTTTTCGACAGGTGCGTTGCCTCGGACCGGGGATCCAGAGACCTCTTGCGATCAGCCCGGGAGATATCGTTTGACTGCAGTGAGAACCACAGGCGGTTCCTGGTAGGCCACTCCTCGGACGTTAGCCCGGAATGCCGCAGGAATGAGTAAGACTACGCATGCGCCTGCCCCCCCGCTGCCCTACGATGCCCCCGTTAAAAAACGGCGCGGAAGAGTAGGCACGGGGCCTCGCGGAGGAAGTGGGGGAGGCGGGAACGAGCTTAAAGGAACGTATAGGTAGGCCCCCTCAGGTAAGGACGGATAAGAGGGGTCCTCTATGGGAGATATCGTTTCGAGAGGCGAGCCGGCGCGGCCGAGGAGACAGAGGCGTCCCTGACGAGGATAGCGTTGGCGAGAATGCGGCGCACGAAAAGGAGGCACGCAGAGTGACGATGTTGAGGAGCGTGGCGAGCAAGGTGGCGTGGGTGGGAAGGACCGCCTCGATGGGTTCCGGCTTTTCTCTCGTGCTGAGTCCCTTGGACGTGTCCCGCATGATGCTGGCCAACAGTAGATCCGCATCTAGGATGTAGGGACAGGTACAGATAATGCGATTACCAAGCTAACGAGCAACGCGAACGGAAGCGCCATGGACCGTACAGAACAATGACGGAGGAGCCGACGACTCGGCTCTCTCGACTGATCCGTGCAGCACGGGGAGGCTCCGATGAAGGTCAACTGGGCCGAAAAGGTTGTCACCCTCAACGCGGACTATGTCGACGGACAGGACGCGACCTTCTTCTTGAGTAGCGGCACTTACCGTAGAGAAACCGCTCTGGGCCCGGGTACCCGCGGTCAGACGGCACCCACCTGGCGAGCATACCCTGCTTTCCTGGAGACAAGTTGCTATCCGGCGGACCGGCCAACATCGACTCGACCAGCACGCTCCTGGAGAGCTTCCCGATTGACACCGAAACTTGGGTGGTGAGAATAAGAAAGACCGGCTCTGAGGTGACGACCTTCTCCGTGGTGGTGTTGTGCGCTAACCAGACGTTGCCATGACGGGCGGGTAGTCGGGTCGAAGCGCTAGGACGCCGAAACAGTATCGAAAGGGCTAGTGATCTTTCGCAGACCGCGACATCGCGCGTCAGGTATCTCCTGCCAGGTGTAGCGGACCCGGCCTTCGCCAGGCGATGGCCCGGATCGCTCCGAAACGGGCCCGGTAGAGATGCCCCGGGGGTGTATATCGATGGCCCGATGGGGCGTCGCCTCGCACCGTTGCCATGAATCCGAGCAGGCCATCGGGGGCTGCGTCTGTCCGGGATCGGTGGGATCATCCGGGTTGTTGAGTCTGAGAGGAAGCGCGGGACGGAAAGGAGGCGCCGAACATGCCCTACCTTCTAGAGCGGCACACGGTACGAGACTACGACGAGTGGAGGCGGTCTTCGACGAGGACGCCGAGAATCGTGCGGCTGCCGGATGCCGTGGCGCAAGGATCTTCCGCAACGCCGACGACCCCGCGGAGCTGGTGGTGCTCTTCGAGTGGGAGAGCATCGAGCTGGCTCGCGAGCGGATAGGTTCTGAGGCCCTGAGCCGGAAGTTCGAGGAGGCAGGGGTTACAGAAGGCGTGCAACAGACCGAGTTTACGTTCCTGGACGAGGTTGGGAGCGTGGGGGCCTGAGTTCGCCCCGAACATACGCGGTACAGCATCAAGGAAGGGAATAGACCGTGTCCGTACAGCAGAACAAGGTCGTGGTCAGGAGGTTCATCGAGGAAGTCTTCAACGTCGGGAAGGTCGAGCTCGTCGACGAGCTCGTGGCCGACGACGTCGTGGACCACGGCAAGATCATCTTCGCCCAGCCCGAAGGGCCCGGGGGTATGACCGAGGGCATCCGCATGCTGCTCGGAGCTTTCCCCGACCTGTCCGCCTACGTCAAGCAGCTGGTGGCGGAGGAAGACTTTGTGGTCGCGTACGTCGCGATGGCCGGTACCAATACCGGACCTTACTCGAGGGTCGACGAGCCGACGGAGCGGTACACTGAGTGGGACTCTATGTTGCTGTTCCGGATAGAGGACGGCAAGATAGCCGAGCTGTGGGGCACCTCCGACAGGATGGGCATGCTCACCCAGCTGGGCATCCTCCCTGACATAGGCTAGTCGCCGACCTTACCTCCCTCTGCCCTCCTCCGGTATTTTGCGGATGCGGAGGGGCTGGGCGCGTGGATAATCGGTTCTGGTGGACCCGGTAGGGGTGATCCTGGACGCGAGATCGGGGGTAGAGAATGCTGATGTCTGAACCGTCGAAAACCCTCACGACGGCTCGGTGCGCCTGCGGAAGTGTTGAACTCCAGGCGATCGGCGCTCCAATCACGTGCGTTGTTTGCTACTGCGACGATTGTCAGGAAGGCTCCTGTCGGATCGAAGCGCTCCCGAATGCGCTTCCCGTTCGGGATCCCGACGGGGGGACCGCGTACGTACTGTACCGGGAGGATCGCGTCGAATGCTCGAAGGGTACCCAGTTTTTGCAGCGTCACAAGCTCAGGGAGAAGTCGGCCACGAACCGGGCCGTCGCTACCTGCTGCAATTCGGCCATGTTCATGGACTTCGATGATAGCAAGCATTGGGTTCCGGTGTACAGGGCGCGGTTTGGGGAAGATCGCCCACCCGTGGAGATGCGTGTTCTGACCAAGTTCAAGCCCGAAAACGACGGAGTTCCGGACGACGTGCCCAGTTACTCGAGTTTGCCCTTGACGTTTATGGCGAAGCTCGCTGCCGCCAGGATCGCGATGCTGCTAGATCGATGACCTGCGGCCTGCGGCAATAGCTCGCCTGTTTGGTGGGGAGCTCGAGGTTAGAGAAAAGGCTCCTGCGTCGGAACCGAAAGTGCGGAATCGAAAGCTACTTCAGCCGGCGGCTTTGGCACGCTTGCGCTACTCGGCCTTGCGCCTGCCGAGTTCCCGCCACTCCTCCTTGCTTATCCTGTTGCCGTCCTCGTCGTAGTAGCAAAGCCTGACGCCCTGTCCTGGAAGGCACGTTCGGTTTCCAGGTGGGCAATCGAACTTTGGAGCTAGGCGCGAGGGCGCATGCCTTCGTGCCCAGGGGGCTTGAGCACGCGCATTGGAATGAGGGCACGAATCCGGCCAGGATGCTCATAACGATCTCCCCGCCGGGCTTCGAGCGGTACTTCGAGGAACTGGCCGACGGGCTGGCTGCGGTTGGGGATGATCCGGAGGCTGCTATGAGCCTCCGCAAGGCGCTCTCAGGGAAGCATGATGTAGAGGTCTATAGGACCGCCACGGCAGGCTCCAGGCTAGCCGGTCGAACTCGCACGGGCAGCCTCTATTCACCCAACGTTGGGGAATAACGGTTCTCGGAAGTTTGCATAGTCCCGGGCATATGGGGCGCTGCGCGAAACCCCCCGCAACCGTGAAGGTAGCCCGAACGTAGGAATGTTCGGAGTCGATCTTGCGATTCGGGAGGGCCGCTTGTCCGAACGCCCAGGCGAAGAACGGACCGTGCCCCGCTACCGCGGCGTGGTCTGGCAGGGCCTAACGAACCTCGGGGCGTGGGCGCTGGTGCTCGGCGTCGTCCAGTTCTTCGCCCTCCACCTGATAGTCCAGTCCGCCTGGCCCGAGCCTTACAGCTGGGCCGACAACAACATAAGCGACCTCGGCGCCGTGGGGTGCGGGCCGTGGGAGGGCGACGGCAGGCACGTCTGCTCGCCGCTGCACGCCTGGATGAATGCCTCGTTCGTGGCGCAGGGCGCGCTGCTCGCGGCGGGCCTCGTACTGGCGAGGCCGCTCCGGGGCCGGCTCTTGACGAAGACGTCGCTCGCGTTCGTCCTCCTCGCCGCGTTGGGCTTCGTCCTGGCCGGCCTCGCCCCGGCGGACGCGAACGAGGGCCTCCACGTGCTGGGCGCCTTCGCCGTCATCTTCTGCGGCAACGTCGGCCTCATCTTCGCCGAAGGCCCGGCGCAAGCGGATGGGGCGCGAGCGGTCCGCGCCTTCCCGCGGACCCTTGGAACCGTCGGGCTCGTCGCCACGGCCCTGTTCATGGGCGAGGTGTGGCTCGTCTTCGGCATGGGCGGGATGGAGAGGCTCGCGGTGTTCCCCTTGCAGGTCTGGGCGCTTTTGATGGGCATCTCCATCCTGCGCCGAGGCAAGCGGTGGACCTATTCAGCCGACTGCGCTTAAGACGTTTTCTCCGGAGTTCGCCAAGAAGGGCTTGATGATCACTCATTTGAGGGATTCGCCTTATACCCAACGATTGCTATATTAGTAGTGTTCTACAACACGGCGGAGCATCCTGAAAAGTAGGTGTTGAGCATGACCGAAGCCGCAGCACTCTCACCCCCTGACCTCCGGAGAGCCGCGCGCCGCGGGCTGGCCGTGTTCTTTGTCATTGTCGTTGTGCTCTCGGGCGCCATCGAGGCGTACATCATCATGAATCCGGAGTTCTTTGGAACCATGCTTGGGATCCTCGCGCTCATGTGGAGCCCGGCGCTCGCCTCGGTCATAGCGCGCCTCGTGCTCAGGGAGGGCTTCTCCGACGTCTCCTTCCGGTTCGGGGGGCTCCGCACCTTGCCGTGGTACGCGCTGGGCTTGGGCGTGCCCCTCGCCGTCGGGATCCTCGCCTACGGCGCCGCCTGGCTAACGGGCCTGGTCGGGTTTGCAGGGCAGCGCGGGCGCCTTCCTGGTGGGATTGGTATCCGCTGCCACCTGGATCACGATCTACGGCTTCATCTTCACGGCGGGGAGGAGATAGGGTGGCGCGGCTACATGCTCACGCGCCTCATCGACGCCGGGGTGCCGCGCCCCGTGCTGGTGAGCGGCATGATCTGGGCCGGGTGGCACCTCCCGCTGATATTCGCGGGCATCTATGCGGCCGGCCCGATTTCCCGCGCTCTCCGCCGTCATATTCGTCGTCTCGGTCACGTCGATCGCGTTCGTCTTCGCGCGCATGCGTCTGGAGACAGGCAGCATCTGGCCGGTGATATTCGCCCACAGCGCCTGGAACGCCATCATCCAGGGCCCCTTCGACGGGGCCACTACGGGCGCCAACGCGGCGCTGTGGACCGGCGAGTCGGGCATCCTCACCGTTATAGCTATCGTCGTGGTCGCCGTGATCGTCTCACGTGGTTCCTGGACGTACATCCGCAGCCTGCCAGGGCGAGGTGTGCCACTCTCGCGGGCGCACTCGCCGCAGCCCGCGCCTCCGCCGCGGCGCTCGCAACTAAGTACGGGACTGCTCAGACGGCACCAGGAGGAGCCGGCCCCTTAGCGTGGCAGCCCGCCTATTCACCGAAGTGCCCAGAAGACACTTTTCTCCGAGTGCTTATGCAGGATACTGCATAGGCGAGGTACCTCGGAGCCGATCACGGGACCGTGAGCGCCAGCGAGGCAGAGAAGTTGACCCAGCATGCAGCAGCGCTGGATAAACATGCGCGGTGGTGCATTGCGGAGCGCGGAACTAGCTCGCCTGCTCCTTACAACCCCGTCGGTGCCCGGTCGAGGCGGGCGACCCCGCTCTCTATCGCCGCCTCCCTGACGGCGCCTGCGACCTGCAGGTGCACGCTGGCGTCGAGGGCGTCGGGGACGAGCTCGGAGCCTGTGGCAAGGGAGGCGAGGACGTCAGCGGCGGCGATCTTCATCTCGGCGTTGATCTGCTTCGCCCCGGATAGCAGGGCGCCGCGGAAGATGCCGGGGTAGCCGAGGACGTTGTTCACGCTCCGGCCGTCGGCCGCGAAGGCCGCGCCGGCGGCGAGGGCGTCATCTGACTCTATCTCGGGGTAGGGGTTGGTGAGCGCCAGGATCACCTGCCCCTCGCGCACCATCTCCGGCTTTATGAGGCCAGGCACTCCCGTCGTCGCGACGACGACGTCGGCCTCGGCCATGACGGTCTGCATGTCGGTGATCTCGATCCCCTTTGCGCTGGCGCGTTCGTGGGAGAGCGGGTTGGGGTCCGAGGCGAGTACCCGCCTCGCCCCGGCGTCGACCATGAGGGCGGCGATGCCGTAGCCGGCGGCGCCGAGCCCGATCTGGCCGACGACCTCCTGCTCGAGGGTGAGGCCGGCGTGGCGGCACGCCACGAGCGCGGCCGCGAGCGTTACGACCGCCGTGCCGTGGACGTCGTCGTGCATAACGGGCTGGGGGAGCTCCTCTATCAGGCGGGCCTCTATCTCGAAGCACTCCGGCGCCGAGATGTCCTCGAGGTGGATCCCGCCGAACGTGGGCGAGATGCGGACCACCGTCTCGATAAACTCGTCCACGTCTTTGGTGTTTATGAGGATCGGCATGGCCGAGACGCCGGCGAGCTGGTGGTAGAAGACCGCCTTGCCCTCCATCACCGGCATCGAGGCGACGCACCCGATGTCTCCGAGGCCCAAGACCCGCGTACCGTTCGTGCAGATGGCGACGCTGCGTCCGATCATGGTCAGCTCGCGCGCCAGCGAGGGGTCCTCGACGATGGCCGAGCACGCCCGCGCGACGCCAGGGGTGTACACGTCGCGCATGTCCTGCACCGTCTTTACCGGGTGGGCAGACTCGATCACGAGCTTCCCGCCCTCGTGCTTGAGGAGGGCCCTGTCGCGCGCCCACAGGACCTCGACGCCTTCTAGGCCGCGCAGCATGTCGATGATGCGCTCGGCCTGATCCCGGTCCTCGACCTCCAGGGTGATCTCGCGCACCGATGCCTCGCGGCCGACGTTGATCGTGGTGACGTCCCCGATCAGGCCCCCGCCCTCGGCTATGGTCCCGGCGACCCTGGCCAGCTGCCCCGTGCGGTGAGGTACCTTGATGCGGTAAGTGTAATCGAGCGCCACGACGAACCCCCTAATGTCTCCGACGATCCTTTACCTTCAACACTCCCCCGCGCGGATTGTATAGAAGGCCGCGACGCCGGGCCATCCTGCGCCCGCGGTTTCCGGCGTATCCTGGCATCGAACCCATCTACAGGAAAGGATCATCCGTGTCCGAGACGCACGATCTCGCGATCGTCGGTGCCGGGTCGGGCGGCATCATAGCCGCTCGCTTCGCGGCCGGGGCCGGCGCACGCGTGGCCGCCAACCAGCAGCTGGCCTCGGCCTACTCCGTCGAGAGGTTCCTCGGGGGCAGGGCGGGAAAGCTCATGAAGAGGTTGGGTGGCCTGAGGTAGCGTCAGGCCGTCGCCCCACCGCTAGCCGACGACCGCGACCGCCTCTATCTCGATCAGGAGCCTGGGGTCGATGAGCGCGGAGACCTCCACCATCGAGGAGGCCGGGTACGGATCCTCGAAGTAGCGCCTCCTCACCTCGTGGATCTGGTCGTAGAGTCCCATGTCCGTGATGAACACGGTCACCTTGACTATATCCTCCATCGCGCCGCCGGCCGCCTCGACCACGGTCTTGACGTGCTCGAGCACCGTCTCCGTCTGCAGCTTTATGTCCCCATCGCCGACCACGTTCCCCTCGGCGTCGAAGGCGACCTGCCCCGAGACGTAGACCGTCCTCCCCGAGGGCGCCTCGACCCCCGAAGAGAAGGCGCCCCCGCGCATCGGCGCGGGCAGGCTGGGGTGCGAGATCTGGCTTCGTGCCATGCCGCTCTCCTCTCGTCGAGATCCTGAGACACGGTAGCATCCCCGGACGCCCCGCACCTGTTGTACACTCGCCCGCGGGCAAGCGGCTTCGCGAGGAGGATCCCATGCAGCGCACGTTCGACGTTTCTGCCGTCCGCGAGCAGTTCCCCGCGCTAGCCAGGACCCACAACGGGCGCAGGGCCGTCTACTTCGACGGGCCGGGCGGCTCGCAGGTCGCGAGATCCGCCATCGAGGCGGTTTCCGGCTACATGACCCGCGGCGGGGCCAACCTGCACGGCCCCTTCCCGACGAGCGTCGAGACCGAGGAGGTCCTGCACCAGGCCCGCCGGGCAACGGCCGACCTCCTCGGCGCTGCTCCGGACGAGATCTCCTTCGGCGCCAACATGACGACCATCAACTTCGCGATCTCGCGCTCGCTCGCCCGCACCTGGGACGAGAACGCCGAGGTTGTCGTTACCGAGCTCGACCACCGCGCGAACGTGGACCCCTGGCTGCTCGCGGCCGCAGAAAACGGAACAACCGTGCGCTGGATCAGGGTGAACCCCGAGACGCTAACCCTGGAATGGGAAGATGTCGAGAGTACGATCAACGAGAAGACGAAGCTCGTCGCCGTCGGCCTCGCCTCGAACGCCGTCGGCACCGTCAACGACGTGGCCGCGATCGCGAAGCGGGCGCACGAAGTCGGGGCGTTCGTCGCGGTGGACGCCGTGCACGCCGCCCCGCACATCCCCGTAGACCGCGACGCCATTGGCGCCGACGTCCTCACCTGCTCCGCCTACAAGTTCTTCGGCCCACACGTCGGTGCGTCGGCCGTCAGGCGCGACCTCTTGGAGGCCCTGGCCGCCTACAAGGTAGAGCCCGCCCCGGACTACATCCCGGACAAGCTGGAGACCGGCACCCAGAACCACGAGGGCATAGCCGGCGTCAAGGGCGCCGTGGAATTCATAGCCTCGTTCGGCGGGGGGACCACCGCGCGCGAGAGGCTCGTATCCGGCATGCGGGCCATCGAGGAGTACGAGGCGGACCTGGCTGATAGGTTCCGGGCCGCGATGCGCGAGATCCCTGGCGCGAACCTCTACGCTGCCCCCGACGACATCCGCAAGACCCCAACCCTCGCCTTCAGGGTGGACGGATACACCCCGAGGGAGATCACGGAGCACATGGCGGACGAAGGGTTCTTCGTCGCCGACGGACACTTCTACGCCTCGACGCTCGCGAGGAGGCTCGGGATCCACGACAAAGGGAGCTGGGTTCGCGCCGGGCTCGCCCCGTACAACACCGCGGAAGAGATCGACGGGTTCGTCGAGGCGCTGGCCAGGTTCTCAGGAAGTGCCTGAACATCAGGTGCGCATCCCTCACGAGGTACCTGGAGCTTACGCCTGGCGTTGGGATCGCGGTTCGAAGCGGGATATTGCCTGCAGTATCCCGACATTGAGAGCCTCCGGTGAGGCCCGCGATTGAGGCTTCACCGGAGGCTCCCGACGCCCCTTTCGGAGCTGTTAGCCGTTTGCGGCTAGAGCGTGGAGCACTGATCTTCCTTGTCCCCGGCCTGGTTGCCGCCGCCGGTCGGGGCCGGGATGTTCTCCTTGCACTGCAGGCTCTGGGCTATGGTGTTGTTCGTGAGCACCACGCCGCCGGTGTTCTGCACGACCTGGAAGTTGGCCAGTATGGTGCTGTTGCGGGCCAGCATCCTCGCCTCGTTGGACTCGAACTGCAGGTCGCCGTTGATGCGGCTGGAGAGGATCCTACCGCTGCCGCCGCTCAGGCCGTTCTCGAGCTGGACGTTGCCGCCGATGCGCGAGTCCCCGCGCAGTGTGACGGACCGGAACCCCTCGCTCTGGACGTTGCCGTTGACCCGCACGCCCGTGGCGACGAGCCTGGCGCCGTTCTCGACCTTGACCGTGCCCTGGACCCTGGTACCGTCGAGCGTACACGACGCGCCCTGCGGGACCCTCAGGTTGTCCACCGTTGTCGCCCCGATCGTCCCCCGACACACCCTCTCTTCGGCCAGCGCCGCGGGCGCAACCACCGCAAGGGCGAGAAGCCCCATGAACGCTACGGCCAATATCCTCTTCAGCACATCGACTCCTTTCTTCGCTTTGCCGATTGCGCCCCACAGATGCAGGAAGCGGCCGCGCGAAATACTTGGGAACACGCGAGCGAACCCATCCGGGCGACCCTTCGATCGAGTTTTGTGGCATAGGTAAGCGGAGCATCGGCCGTTTTCGTGGAAGGGTTAGAAATCTCTAACGTAGCGAAATTCGACGCACGGGCCCGTATCGTGCGCCGCGTCCGCGACCTCTGCTATAATAAGAGATGCAGGTTAAGGTGGGTCACAGCAGACGAAGCGCCACCCGACAAAAGAGCCGGGTGGCATTTTGTTTGTTTGGGGCCCAGGAACACGAAAGGGGCTCCAGTATATGGCCCAAGGAACGGTGAAGTGGTTCAGCGACGAGAAGGGGTACGGCTTTATCTCCCCTGATGATGGTGGCGAGGACCTCTTCGTGCACCACACGGGTATAGCCGGCACCGGCTTCAAGTCCCTCGAGGAAGGCCAGAAGGTCTCCTACGAGGCGACCCAGGGCAGGAAGGGGATGCAGGCAGAGAACGTTTCTCCAGCTTAAAGTCTAGTTCGACAGGTAGCGGGCCGGGGCCCACGGGCCCCGGCTTTTTCTTGCCAGCAGTAAGCGTCGGGCCACGCCCGACGTTTTCGTTGAGGAGGTTGTGTGGGTTATGTAGTAGCCGTACTGGTTGGGGTGGCGCTCGCGGAGGTGGCCACGTTGATCACCACCATCTACCTGCACCGCGTCCTCTCTCACAAGGCCATCCGGCTCCACCCTGCCATAACGATGGTCGCGCGCTTCGGGACCTGGATGCTCACGAGCATCTCTCCCCGGGAGTGGGTTGCCGTCCACCGCAAGCACCACAACTTCAGCGACGTCGAGGGCGACCCGCACAGCCCGCACATCGAGGGGTACTGGAAGATCATGCTCGCCAACGTCTACTACTACCGTCGAGAGGCTAACGACGGCGACACCCTCGAAAGGTACGCCTCCGACCTGCCCCCCGACCGCCTCGACACGATTTTGCTCAGGCGCGGAACACTGGGCTTCTGCCTGACAGGCTTGATCCTCGTCGTGCTCCTGGGCATCGGGCCAGGGCTGGTGGCGCTAGCCACGCTCGCGGTCGCGTACTTGCTGCTGAACGCCGCGATCAACGGCGCGGGCCACACCTTCGGCTACAAGAGCTTCGCGAACGACGCAACCAACCTCAGGCTACTCGCGCTTATCACCTTCGGGGAGGGCCTGCACAATAACCACCACGCTCGCCCGGCTTCGGCCAAGCTCTCCGCGTTCCGTGGAGAGTTCGATCCGGCATGGCCCGTGATCCGGCTGCTCGAGAAGCTCCGCCTCGCCGAGGTCCTAACCAAGGTCGATGAGGGTTGGGAGGACCACCGCCGTCGTATCGCCCGCACCACGGTGAAGCCCGCCGCCGGCATCACCGTCGCCGCGAAGAACTCCGCGAACTCCGCGAAGACCTAGACCGAGCAGCAGGTAGAGCACCACCTTCAGGGCGGTTCTCGGCAGCCAGGCTCACCGGCTCATGGCCGCTGTGTGTCCGGCCAGCTCGTCGAGGAAGCGGTCGATGTTCTCGATGTGGCACGCGTGTCCCCCGGGAAGTTCGACCAAGCTGCCGTGCGGCACGGTCGCCACCAGGTCGTCCACCACTGCGGCCTCGAGCTCGGCCGTCTCGGTCCCCTTCACGGCGAGTATCGGGATGTCGAGCGCTCGCAGCCGCTCCAGCGAGTCGGTATGGTCCCAGAGTGTCCCGAAGATCGAGAGAACCTGTCGGTTGCGGACCCACGCTGGCCACTGCGGCAAAGATTCGAAGTCGTCGCCGGGCTCGCCCAAGCCGGCCCGAACAAGGAAATCCTCGAGGTCACGGATAGTGATCTCCCGGCCCGACAGCGAGCGGTCGTCGGCTTCAGCCCTTGCGAGAGCATCCGAGGCATGCCCGGTCTCGCGCGGGATCCAGACCGCGGCTGGCTCGACGAGGCTGAGGGTCCGGACGCGCTCGGGGTACTCTAGGGCGAACGCGAGCGAGACGAACCCGCCATGGGACCAGCCGACAAGGTCGAAACTTTCAAGTCCGAGCGCATCGACGGTGGTAAGCAGAGCCTCGCACTCGGTCGGTATTCCGTAGCCGGCCGGGAAGGGCTCACCGGCCTCGGCCAGCTCGACGCTGCGGAGCTGGACCCGGATCACCTTCCGTTCGGCCGCGAGCCGCTCTGCGAACGGGATCCACGAAACCCAGCCGCTCAAACCTCCAGGGACCAGCACGATTGGTTCTCCCCGTCCTCTTACCTCGTGAAGAAGGGCTCTCTGTTTCATTGCTTCCTCCTTGCTGCCTGGATCGCGTAGACGGGTCAGCCAACTCGCCCGAGGAACGGCCGGATCGCTTCGACCATCTCTGCGGGATGGTCGAGCTGCGGCGTGTGCGCACCCGGCATGGGAATCACCTCGCTCCCGAGTAACTCCGCGAGGCGGTGAGGACTTTCGGCCAGGTAGGGAGGGGTCTCGCGTCCGACCATGATCTGGACCGGACGCCGCAGGCTAGCAAGAGCGGCATCGTCAGGGTGGTAGTCTTCGTCCATCGGAGATTCGATGAGCAAGGTCTCGCCGTTGCCGAGGATACGTTCGCGGCGGTCGGGCGGGAGGGCCTCGTAGGCGGCGTCTCCGGCGACGAGGCGGACGAACCCTTCTACCGCGCCAGTTGATCCGCCGGCCGCCATCCCGCGCTCGATGGCCGACTTGATCGGCTCTAGAGCCGCCTCGAGGTCTTCGAATAGCCACGGAAGCCACGGCTCGTGCAGGATCGCGCCGCGCACCACCTCGGGGTGTCGGAGCACGAGGTCGAGGGCGATCGTTCCTCCGGAACTGTTACCGTAGACCGCCGCGGGTGCAAGTCCCAGGGCTTCTATCAGCCCTGCCGCGTCGTCTGCCTGCTCTTCGATAGAGGTCGTGTCCCAGCCGGCGGGACGCGGGCTGCGCGAGTTGCCGCGCCGGTCGTAGGTGACGACGGTGAACTCGTCGGCGAGCAGTTCTGCGACCAGATCCCACCCTCCGGCGTCGCCGAGCGAGCCGGAGATGAAGATGACTGGCGGACCGCTGCCACGAACCTCGTGGTAGAGTTGCGTGCCGTTTACGTCTGCGGTGGCTGCCTTCACCTTCGAGGCGCGTGTTCCGGTGCTGGTCATTACCCTGACTCCTCTCTAACCCTCGGATGGCCCTGATCGAGGCCACTGTGGCAGCCTGCTACCGGGATGGCATCGGGTGTTCGCCCTATTTTTCGGACCGACCCTACTCGCGAATGAGGTCGTGCTCCATGGCGAACATGGCGGCCGCCGCGCGGGTGGAGACGCCGATCTTCGCGTAGATGTGTTGGACGTGGTGGTCCACGGTCTTCGGGGAGATCCAGAGCAGGCGCGCCATCTCCCGATTAGAGTGGCCGCGCGTGACGAGGCGGAGCACCTGAACCTCGCGGTCGCTCAGGCCCGCCGGCCAGCCGAGGCGAGGGCGAGCCGGCGGGTGCCCGGCCGCCCCCAGGACCGCCCGGACCGCTTCGACATCGAGCCGACCCTGCGCGGCCTCGGAATGCAACTGCTCGGCGGCGGCGCCTGGCGTGAGCGCCGGGCGGTGGGGCCGTTCCTGGGTCATGGCCTGATATACGTCGGCGGCGGCGAGGATACGCGCTCCCATCGGCAGCATTGCCGCCGGTGCCCGGCGGTAGTAGCCGGAACCGTCCAGGCGCTCGTGGTGCATGCCGGCCAGGGAGGCCAACGGGTCGAGCGCCGTCGAGCGCGACAGGATCCGCTCGGAGTGATAGGGGTGGAGCCGCACTTGCTCCCACTCGCTTGCGCTCAGCGGACCGGGCTTGTCCCAGATCCCGTTCGGCACGCCGACGCGACCGAGGTCGTGCAGAAGACCCGCGCGACGGACGCGAACGACTTCGGTGTCCGTCAGGCCGAGGGCTACGGCGGCGGCCTGCGCGAGCTCCGTCACCCCGACAGAATGCCCGTGCATAAAGGGCGACTTCAGGTCGACCAGATCGGCGAACGCTCGCGCTACCTCGTCGAGGCGGGGCTCCGCGATCCGACGCCGGGGCTCGGGCTCTGCCTCGACGACGGCGACGGATGGATCGGCGGAGGCAATCTCCGCGAGCAGCTCGCGACCATGTCGCACGAACGCGGCGGCAACGGACGGATCGAGCGCGGTACCCGACCGGCGGTGTACGATCTCGAGGGCAAGCCCCGGCCCACCCAATCGGGCGAAGAGCACCGCCTGGCTCGCGACCTGGGCGAAGCGCGCCGGCAAAGCTATGTCGTCGCCGGACAGTTTTCTCGGGTCGCCCTTGCCATCCCAGCGCTCGTAGATCTCGGCAAGGCCGCGCTGGACCGCGGTCCCTAGCCCGAGCCGTCGAGTCACATGGACCGCGACCTCGCAGTTCGAGCGGGCCAGCTCCTCGTCAAACCTCTGTCCTTGGGTAATGGCCGCGATCACGGCGCGCGTGCGGTCGAGGGGCCTTGCGCCTTTCCCGAGCTCGAAAAGTAGGAAGGGGAGCGCCTCCTTCGGGTTGGCGAAATCGACCTTGGCACCGCCTGACCTTACGGCGATGTCGTCACCTCCGAACAACGCTGCAGTCTCGTGGGCATAGGCGGTGCACCCGACGTGTTGTAGTAGCGTCGCGTAGTAGACCTCGCCGGCATCTCGCTCGCTGAGATCCATCCGGCGGGCGAGGGCGGTGGCCATGAGGCACGAGCGGATCGCATCCTCGGGAGGCTGGCCCATGCCCAGATCGGTTACCTGGGATAGGGCGACGATCAGGTCGGCAAGCCGTAGCTCCGCCGCGATTCCTCTACCACTTTCGTCCGCTGGGGTGCTCATGCTTGTTTCCCCGCCGGTGAGGGTGCCCGGCTGTAGAAGCCTATTCTAAAGCGTGCATTGTAACCCACGGAGCATGCCGCCGGCTTCGGTCATCGGGACCACGCAACGGATCCGTAGAGACGACCCGCCCGCCGGGTCGTCTCTATTCACCGCATTCAGTCCAGCAGCAGATACAGCAGCGCCTTCTGGGCGTGTAGCCTGTTCTCGGCCTGGTCGAAGACACGGCTCGCCGGCCCGTCTATGACCTGCGCAGTAACCTCTTCCCCGCGGTGGGCGGGAAGGCAGTGCAAGAAGATGGCGTCGTCCGCGGCGAGCCCCATGAGTTCGCCGTTTATCTGATAGGAAGCGAATCGCTCCTTGCGCTCTTCGGCCTCTTCTTCCTGGCCCATGCTCGCCCACACGTCAGCGTACAGGACGCGCGCGCCCGAGGCCGCTTCGCGCGGGTCCTGCGTCAGGGTCGGGGTGGCGCCCATGGAGCCCGCAAGCTCCACGATGTCTGGATCCGGGCCGTGGCCTTCGGGATGGGCGATGGTGAGACGGGCGCCCGTGAGGGCGCAGCCGAGCGCGAGGGAGTGGGCGACGTTGTTGCCGTCGCCGATGTAGGAGATCTCGACCCCTTCCAAACGTCCGAACTCCTCGCGCACGGTGAGGAGGTCGGCGAGGGCCTGGCAAGGATGGTGGGTGTCGGTGAGACCGTTGATGACGGGCACCTCGGCGGCGCCCGCGAGCTCCTCGAGCTCCCCGTGATCGAAGGTCCTGACCATGATGGCGTCTATGTAGCGGGCGAGGACTCGTCCCGTGTCTGACGGGGTCTCGCGCTTGCCCATCTGTATCTCCTGGGGACTCAAGGAGAGGGCGTGCCCCCCGAGATGGTACATGCCGACTTCGAAGGAGACGCGGGTCCGGTTGGAAGGCTTCTGGAAGACCATCGCCAGCGTCCTGCCGCGCAGGGGCCTGAAGGGTATGCGCGACCTCTGGAATCCCTTGAGCCTCACTGCCTCGTCGAGTACGAGCCTCGTCTCTTCCGCCGTGAACTCGGCGAGGGTGAGGCAATCGCGGCCCGAGAGGGGGGAGGGGGGTAGCGGGGTGCTTTCGAGCTCGGGGATCACGCGCTCAACACCACCTCGGCCTGGTTCCGGGCGCGCGTCACGGTGGTGACGCCGCTTCGAAAAAAGTCGAGGGCGTGACGGATCTCGGTCCGGCTAACCGTGAGGGGAGGCGCGATCCTGATGGTGCTCCCGCCGATGAGGTTCACGAGGACCCCGTTTTCGAGGAGGTACTGGAAGACCCCGGGCGCCACGTCTGGCCCGAGCTCCAGCCCGATGAGCAGGCCTTCCCCGCGCACCTCGGCGCCGGGGACCTCGTGCGCGAGCTTCCCGAGCGCGTTCTTGAGGATCTCCCCCTTGACCCGCACTTCCTCCAGGAACTCGGGGTCGTCTACGACGCCGAGCACGGCCCTGACCGCCGCCATCGCGAGCGGGTTGCCCCCGAAGGTCGAGCCGTGGTTGCCGGGGCCGAGCGACGCGTACTCTTCCCTGGTCAGCATCGCGCCGACCGGCACGCCGCCGCCGAGCCCCTTGGCACTCGTCAGCACGTCCGGCATCACGCCCGCGCCCTGGTAGGCGTAGAGGTGGCCCGTGCGCCCAGCGCCGGTCTGGACCTCGTCGAAGATCAGGAGCGCCGAGTGCTCGTCGCAGAGCTCGCGCAAGCCCCGCAGGAATCCTTCAGGTGGCACGCGCACTCCGCCCTCGCCCTGAACCGGCTCCACGATGATGGCCGCCGTCCGCGGGTTGGCGAGCTCCCTCGCCGCCTCCAGGTCGCCGAAGGGCGCGTGCACGAAGCCTTCTAGCATCGGGCCGAAGCCCTCTTGCAGGGCCGGCTGGCCGGTCGCGGAGAGGCCGCCGTAGGTGCGGCCGTGGAACGACCCGGAGAAGGCCAGGATCTCGGACTTCTCGGGGCCGTGGTGCGTGTGGGCGTGCTTGCGGGCTAGCTTGATCGCGGCCTCGACGCTCTCGGTGCCGGAGTTGCAGAAGAAGACCTTGTCGAAGCCCGTCGCCCGTGCGAGCATCTGCGCCACCTCGGCCTGGATGGGGATCTCGTAGAGGTTGGAGCAGTGGATCAGGGTCCCTGCCTGCTCCTTTACGGCCTCCACCAGCGCCGGATGGCAGTGACCCAGAGAGTTGGTGGCTATCCCCGCTATAAAGTCCAGGTAGCGGTTGCCAGCGTCGTCGACGAGCCAGCTCCCCCTCCCGCTCGTCGGGGCTATCCCGAGGCGCTTGTAGGTCTCCATCACGGCCTTCACGCGACCACTCCTTCCGATACCAACGTTCCTACCTCCTCGTCGGCCAGCGCCGCCTCGAGCGCGCCCTGCCTGTTTCCGTTTATGATCCTCGCGCGAACCCCGCGCCTCGCGGCGACCGCCGCCGCCCGCAGCTTGGGCACCATCCCGCCGGCCGCGAGGCCAGACGCCACGTACTCCTCGCACTCGCCCGGCGCGAGCGAACCCACGGGCGTGCCGTCCTTGAGCAGCCCGTCCACGTCGGTGAGCAGGAGAAGGTGCTGCGCCCCGATCCCCACGGCGAGCGCGGCCGCCGCGCTGTCGGCGTTGACGTTGTACGCTCCCTCCGGTCCAAGCCCGAGGGGGGCCACGACCGGCACGAACCCGCCACGCCAGAGAGCCTCCACGAGGCCCGGCTCCACCCGCTCTACCTCGCCAACCCGGCCAAGCCCGGGGACGGGCTCGACGAGGAGCGTCGGGCCGTCGGTACCGGAGATGCCGGCCGCCGGGATGCCCATGTCGTTCAGCCCGCGCGCGAGGGCCTTGTTGACGCTCCCGGCGAAGACCATCTCGGCGACCTCGAGGGTCTCGGCGTCCGTGACGCGCAGGCCCTCGGCGAAGCGCGAGGGCAGGTCCAGGGCGTCGAGCATCCGGGTGAGCCGGGCCCCGCCGCCGTGCACCAGCGCTACCCGCGTGCCCGAGCCGACGACGCCGGGCAGATCTTCCAGGGCGCCGCCCGCCAGGGCCCCGCCACCGACCTTGATCACGACCGGCCTCACGTGCGGTAGCTTCCGTTGATCCTGACGTACTCGTACGTGAGGTCGCAGCCCCACGCCACCGCCGAGGCATCGCCTTCTCCCAGGCGGGCCGTGATCCGGACCTCCCCCGCCGCGAGCGCCGCGTTCGCCTCGGCCTCGTCGTGCTCGACGGGCTCGCCGTCGAAGACCTTTACGTCCCCGAACCACAACCCGACCGCGCCGGGATCGAAGCTCGCGCCCGAGTAGCCCATCGCGTTGAGCACGCGTCCCCAGTTGGCGTCCTCCCCGAAGGCGGCCGCCTTGACCAGGTTGCTCCCGACGACTGCCCTGGCGAGCGCCGCCGCGGACGCCTCGTCCCGCGCCCCCTCGACGACCACCTCGACGAGCCGCGTCGCCCCCTCGCCGTCGCGCGCTATCTCCCTGGCCAGCCCACGCGCCACCTCCTCGACCGCCCCCGCAAAGGCGGGGTAGCCCGGCGAGCCGGCGGTAAGCAGCTCGTTCCCGGCTGCGCCGTTGGCGAGCAGGACGGCCATGTCGCTCGGTGACGTGTCGCCGTCCACGGTGACGCGGTTGAAGGTGCGCTCCGTCGCGGTACTCAGAGTGTCTTGCAGGCACTGCTTGTCTACCGCGGCGTCTGTAGTGAGAAAGGCGAGCATGGTGCCCATGTTAGGGTGGATCATGCCGCTCCCCTTGGCCGTCCCGCCGACGGTGACGGTCTCCCCACCGACCTCGACCCGCACCGCGAACTGCTTGGCGCGCGTGTCGGTCGTGAGTATGGCATCGGCGAAGCCGCCTCCGTCTCGTCCCAACCGCGCGGCCGCAGCCCGTATCCCGGCCCGGATCCTGCGCATCGGCAGATGCTCCCCGATGACGCCGGTGGACGCCACGGCGACCTCCTCAGGCCGCAACCCGAGGGCCTCGCCCGCGAGCGCCTGCATCTCCCTGGCGTCCTCCAACCCCCTGAGCCCCGTCGCGGCATTGGCGTAGCCGCAGTTTGCGACAACCGCCCTGACGTCCCCGCTTCCGACGGCCTCCCGCGTGACCGCGAGCGGCGCGCCCTTCACCACGTTTCGCGTGAAGACGGCGGCCGAAGCACACCCGCGCTCCGAGAAAAGCAGACCAAGGTCGCGCGTTTCGGCGTCCTTGATCCCGCACCCGACCCCAGCCGCCACGAAACCCTCTGGCGCGGTCGCTCCTCCGGGCAGGATGTCTATTCCGATGGCCGTATTTTTATTCATCATCGCGACGCATTGTCGCATCCGTATACCCGATGTTCAAGGGAGTTATTCATTCAGTTGAATATTTATCCGAAAGCACTAGAATATGCGGCGTGGGACTCAAGGTAGGCATATACGGCGGCAGCGGGTACGCGGGGGCGGAGCTGGTGCGTCTACTCTCGGGCCATCCCGAGGTCGGGGCGCTGGAGGTCTCGTCGCGCGGGTACGCGGGGCGGGGGATCTCCTCTGTTTACCCGCAGCTGGCCGTGGAGGGGAGCTACGTCGAGCCGGAGGAGATAGACGCCTCTTCGCTCGACGCGGCCTTCGTTGCCTACGGTCACGGGGAGAGCGCCGAAGCTGTCGAGGGCTTGCTGAGGTCCGGGGCGAGGCTTGTCGTGGACCTCTCCGCGGACTTCCGGTTGTCCGACGTGGGCGTGTACGAGGAGTGGTACGGGGAGCATCCCGCGCCGGCCCTGGTCGAGGAGGCGCACTACGGGCTGCCCGAGGTCTTCGGGGCGTCCGAGGGAAGGCTGATCGCCAACCCCGGGTGTTACCCGACGGCGGCCATACTCGCGCTCGCGCCGGTGGTGCGGCGGCTCGGCGGGGGGATCAGGTCGGTGACGATCAACGCGCTCTCAGGGGTAAGCGGGGCCGGGGCGAAGCCGAGCGTCAAGACGCATTTCGTCACCGTCAACGAGAGCGTCTCGCCGTACGGGATCTCCGGCGGCTCGCCCCGGCACCGGCACACGCCCGAGATAGAGATGATGTTGCGCAGGGTGGGGGAGACCCCCGACGTGACCTTCGTGCCGCACCTTCTGCCCATCGACCGCGGGGAGCTCGAGACCATCGCCGTAGAGTTCGAAGACGCCGGGGTGCTTCCCGAAGCGGGCGAGGTCCTCAGCTGGTACGCGGAGGACTACGAGGGCTGGGGGTTCGTTGAGGCGAGGGCCGAGCCGCCGCACATAGCTCACGTGGCGAACACCAACCGCGCCAGGCTCTCGTCGGCGGTGGACGGGAGGACCGGAAAGCTCTTGCTGTTCGTGGCGGTGGACAATTTGCTCAAGGGCGCGGCCGGGGCCGCGGTGCAGAACATGAACCTGGCGCTCGGGTACCCGGAAGACCTCGGGCTCGAGCACCTCAAATAGGAGGAGAAAACTTTGGGAGCTACGCGCGCGCCGGCGGACAAGGCGACGAGGCAGGATCTCATCCTCAGGCTCATCTCGGAGCGGGACCTGGGCACGCAGCAGGACGTCGTCTCGGCGCTTGCCGAGGAGGGCGTCGAGGCCGCGCAGGCGACCGTGAGCCGGGATCTCGCCGAGCTCGGCGTCCTCAAGGTAGGAAACCGTTATCTGGCCCTCCCGCACGAGGCCGGTTCGGCCGGCATCGAGGTCCTGCCGAGCTTCGTCCTCAGCCTCACGCCCGCCCAGAACCAGATCGTCATCCACACCCGCGACGGTACCGCGGGGGCTGTCTCAAGCGTCCTCGACCGGGTGAAGGGCCTGAAGATTGTGGGCACCGTGGCGGGCCAGGACACGGTGCTCGCCGTGGCCCCGGACAACGCCGCCGCCGAGGAGGTCGCCGGGCTCATCGCCGACGTCTGTCGCGCCCGCACCAGGCCGGCCGGCAACGTCGATTAGGTGGGCGTCGCCACCAACAAGGCCGCCGTCAGGGTGAGACGGGGCAGGGAAGATGACCTGGAGTTCCTGTGGGATACGCTCTACGAGGCCATCCACTGGGGACCGGAAAAGGCCGAACCGAAGCCGCCTCGGGAAGAGTTGCTGTCGGAGCCCGAGATCCTGCATTACCTCCTGGGTTGGGGGCGGGAGGGCGACGCGGCCTTCGTCGCCGTAGACGCGGACGACGGCCGCAGGGTGGGAGCCGCCTGGTACCGCCTGATGCCCCCCGAGGACCCCGGCTACGGTTTCGTGGACGCGACGACGCCCGAGATCGGCCTCGCCGTCGCCCGAGATCTCCGCGGTCGAGGCATCGGGGGGATGCTACTGCGCTTCCTGATCGACGAGGCGCGCTCCGAAGGTTACGGCGCGCTCAGCCTGAGCGTCGAGGACACCAACCCTGCCATGAGGCTGTACGAGCGGCATGGTTTCGCGAAGCTGCACCGGGACGGAGACGCCTGGACCATGAGGCTGCAACTCCACGCTACCTCGGAGACACCGTAGGTTGCGCTGGTGGTAAGCGCGGACAACAGGGCCGTCTCTCTGAGACTTTCGGTTCTAGAAGATCGTCTGGCCGTCTGCAGGCTGCATCCCGGCTCGGAGGTACCGCCGTGGGCATCGTCCACGCGGTTCTCCTCCGCAACACGCACCGCCGACGAGCTATCCGTGGTCTGTCCCGAGGATGCCGTACCGGAGGGGATCACCCGCGAGCCCGGGTGGCGCGCCCTCAAGCTGGAGGGTCCTTTCGGGTTCGGGCTGGTTGGCGTGCTGACCTCCGTGGCCGTGCCGCTCGCCGAGAGCGAGGTCGGTATCCTCGCCAAAGCGACCTACGACACCGACTACGTGCTCGTCCAGGAGTCGCAGCTGGATCTCGCGGCAAGGGCGCTGCGCGGGCGAGGACACGAGATAGTTTGAACCCGACGAACCTCGAGGAGGAAAGATGCTAGAGGGAAAGAAGGTCGTGCTCGCCTATTCCGGGGGGCTGGACACCTCGGTCTGCCTGAAGTGGCTCGAGCAACGAGGGGCGTCACCCTACGCCCTCTACCTCGACCTCGGCCAGGGAGAGCCGGCCGGCGACGTGAAGAGAAAGGCGCTAGACATCGGCGCGGCCGACGCCTTCGTCCGGGACGCCAGGGCCGAGTTCGCGGATGAGTACGTCGCGCCGGCCATCAAGGCCAACGCCCTCTATGGCGGCAGGTATCCGCTCTTCACGGCGCTCGGGCGTCCGCTGATCGCGAAGAAGCTGGTCGAGGCCGCCCGCGAGGTGGGGGCGACGCATATAGCCCACGGCTCCACGGGCAAGGGCAACGACCAGGTCCGCTTCGACGTGACCACGGCGTCGATCGCCCCGGACCTCACCGTCGTCGCGCCGGTGAGGGACTGGAACATGAACCGGCCAGAGGAGATCGAGTACGCCAGGGAGAACGGCATCCCGGTACCGGTCACCAAAGAATCGCCCTACAGCGTGGACGCCAACCTCTGGGGACGCTCGATCGAGGCGGGTCCCCTCGAAGACCCAGACCACGAGCCAACCGAGGACGTCTTCGAGCTCACCGCCTCTCCCGTGGAGGCCCCTGACGAGCCCCGCTACGTGGAGATCGGGCTCGAGGAAGGCCTTCCCACTAGTCTCGACGGCGAAGAGCTTGCGCTGGTGGACCTGATCGTGCGGCTCAACCACCTCGCCGGGGCGCACGGCGTGGGCAGGGTGGACATGATCGAAGACCGCCTGGTGGGCATCAAGAGCCGCGAGATCTACGAGGCCCCGGCCGCCCTCGCCATCATCCAGGCGCACAGGGAGCTCGAGTCCCTCACACTTACCAGGGACGTCCTCCGGTTCAAGTCCGCCGTCGAACAGCGCTACGCCGAACTCACCTACGACGGCCTCTGGTTCACCCCCCTGAAATCCGCGCTCGACTCCTTTGTGGACGAGACCCAGAAGACCGTGACGGGCGCCGTACGCCTCAAGCTTTACAAGGGTTCCTGCACCGTGGCGGGCCGCACAGCTCCCCAGGCCCTCTACAGCAAAGAACTCGCCACCTACGATCCCAACAGCACCTTCGACGAAGCCTCGGCCGCCGGCTTTATCGCCCTCTGGGGCCTGCCCGCGCGTCAGTGGGCAGGCGTGAACGGCGGCATCGAAAGGACCCCTTCCCACACTTGACCTGAATCTGAGGATCAGTACCTAGAAAATGAAAAACGCAGTATTGCAGGTATTTCTGCGTTATTCTCAGATGGACCGAGACACCGTAAACCACGCTGAGAGATTAAAGCTAAGAGTTATAGTTCTGGTAAAGCTCAAGTTTAAGTTTATACAAGTCGTGGCCTGATAGTTTTGCTTCAAGGTTGGGCTCTGGCGCCCCCGAATTTGTCTGGACGGCGCTAGTTTCGGTGCCGAACTCGATAATCCTCGCAGTTGAGATGGGCGGAGGCCTCGTGCGGGCGAGGGGGTCAGGGAAAGAGGCGCCTGGCCGCGATGACATTGTCGGTGACGGTGGCCTTCTGTCCGTCGGGGCCGGTGGCCTGGCGTTCGGGACGGTCCAGGATTTCGGCGCGCCACAGCCCGGGGTCCAGGTCGAGGCCGGCCAGCACCTCCTCGGGGGTGGGGAAGCGGGGATGATGCGAGTGCCGATCCTTCCAGCCCCAGGGCCTTACCGAGCCGTGGTCAACCATGAGCAGCAACCCGCCGGGCGCGACGGCTTCGGCCGCCGCCTGCAGGACGCGGTCGCGGGGAAGCTCTACCGGCGAGTGCAGGTACTGAGCGGAGATCAGGTCGAAGAGGCCAGCAGGGAAGGTGAGGGGCAGGTCGTGGCGCTGAAACACTATCCGGTCCTCGACGCCCGCCTCGGCGGCAAGGGCCGACGCCCTTTCTATGGCCGTGGCGGAAACGTCGACGGCGGTCACGCGCCAGCCCCGTCCAGCCAGCCAGACCGCGTCGCCTCCCTCGCCGCAGCCCAGATCCAGCGCCGCGCCCGGCGCAAGCAGCCCTACAACGTCCACCAACACGGGGTTCGGTCGCCCGCTCCACACCCGTTCGCGTCCGCGGTAGTGTTCCTCCCAGAACCGCTCGGCCTCGCTGCCGCCCTCACCGTTAATCCTGTCGCGCATGGTCGTCCATCCTTTCTTTGCTTGACTGGCGCGCCGTATGAAGTGACGGCGGAGCGCACGATGGCGGCGGCGCTGAAGGTGCGATCGGGACGGTAAACCGCTGGCGGGGGCCACCACGAATTTCGCGACAGCCGGACTGGCCCGCAACTGCCCGTTCGGCCGGGCCGACGCCGCCTTCGCCGTGAACGTCACTGTTCATCGTCGGCCTTCTAATGGCCAACGGGATCTGTCAGGTTCGCCCCGTTCCCGCGGCGGACGACAGACGATCCCGGTGGGCGGCCACGGCCTCTCTCGTGTCCTCGGCCACAAGATCGGCGTTGATGTGCGCCCCGGCCATCGCGCCGGCATTGGCGGAGGCGAGTACCTGCGCGGTGGGGTCGGTTACGTTCCCGGCTACCCACACCCCGGACACGGCGGTGAGGCCCGTAGCGTCGGCCTCGACGTGCTCGCCCATGCCGGAGGGGTGGGCGGTCGTCTCCAGCCCGAGGCCGGCCAGTATCCCGGCGCGAGCGGCGAAGCGCGGCCCGACAACCACGGCGCTGCGCGGGATGACCTCGCCGTTTTGCAGCCGGACGCCCGTGAGCCGGTCTTCGTGGACTTCGAGCGAAGCGACCTCACCTTCCACGACCGCGACGCCGAGCGCCGCGAGCTGCTCGGCCTCTTCACTGGTGGGCTCGGGCGCGGTGTGCAGGAAAAGCGCCAGGTCCGCCGTCAACTGCCGAAACAATAGCGCCTGATGTACGGCCATCGGACCCGAGGCCAGGACGCCGATCGGCTGGTCCCGGACCTCCCATCCGTGGCAGTACGGGCAATGCAGCACGTCGCGCCCCCACCGCTCCCGGACCCCCGGAACGTCCGGCAACTCGTCTACCAGCCCCGTGGCGATGAGCAGCCGCCTTGCGCCGACCCTCCGGCTGTCCTCCAGGGCAACGGTGAAGCCGCCGTCGACAGACGCAGCCGAGGCGACGCGCCCGTCGACCACCCGCACGCCGTAACCGCGGACCTCGGCCCGGCCAGCCTCTAGCAGCGCAGCCGGGTCCATGCCGTCCCGGGTGAGGAACCCGTGGACCCCGGACGCGGGTGCGTTGCGCGGCTCGCCCCCATCTACTACCAGCACCGAACGTCGGGATCTACCAAGCATCAGCGCGCCGCCAAGGCCGGCGGCGCCACCACCGACCACCACGACGTCGTACGTTACGAGATCCTGGGCATCCGTCAGCTGCATCTTGTTCTCCTTCTTCCAGAAACTTGCTCTACTTCGTCAGCCTCACGTCAAAGCCACCCGCTACGCCTCACGTTTCGCGCCGCCCACCCGCGCCCACGTTCCCGAACCCGCGATGAGCCTCCCTGAACGGGTGGGGGCGTCCGGTGGATTCCCCTCGATGGGTACACGGCACGCACGAGACCATCAACACCTCGGCGTCCTCCTCGGAGAGCACGTCGAAGTTGTGGGGCAGCCGCGCGTCGAAGAAGGCCGCGTCCCCCGGCTCCAGCACGGTCCTCTCGGCGCCTAGCGTGAGCCTGAGCCGCCCCTTGAGCATGTACAGCCACTCCTGGCCCTCGTGCTCGCGCAGCTCGTTGTCCGTCACCCGGTCCGCAGGGTAGATCACCTTTACGGCCGCGATCCCCTCCGGACCGGCCTCGGGCACCAGGGGCTGCAGGCGGAAGCCCGGGCCTTCGTAGATGGGGGCCTCCTCTCCGCGTACCACCGTGCCCGGCCCTGGTTCCTCGGGCTCCTCGAAGAGCTCCGAGAATGGAACGCCAAGCCCCATGGCGAGCCGCAACGCGCCGTCCAGCGAGGGCTGCCTCTCACCCGACTCGAGCCGCGAGAGGTGCGCAGCCGAGGTGCCAGCCGCCGCAGCGAGCCTCTCCAGGGTCATCCCTCGCTCCCTCCGCGCGCGCCGAATCCTGGGTCCAAGCCCGGAGAGAACGCGACCTACCCGATCCCCTGCGGGCCTCTCGCCCGTCATGCCTAGAGTCTCCATAACATCACCTTACCACACAGACAAAAAACTTGCGCAGACAATTTGCCTTAGTCACGCATTGAGCCTTGAGTACGACGCTTCCGAAGGGATGGTCCGCTATTATCGGGCTCGTGGGCTTGGGTCAGGGACAAACATCGCGCGCCGCCACGGACGTCCGGGTCATGCGCCTCGCCCTTGCAGCCGCGTCGGACGCGGCCAGGAGGGGCGAAGTCCCTGTCGGCGCCGTGGTCGCGCGTGGGGAGGAAGATCCTCGCCGTCGCCGCCAACGAACGCGAGGCCACGAAAGACCCCACCGCCCACGCCGAGCTCCTCGCCATCCGTAGGGCCGCCCAGAGCCTGGGCGGGTGGCGACTTACCGGCTGTACCCTCTACGCCACCCTGGAACCCTGCCCCATGTGCGCCGGAGCAGCCCACGCGGCCCGCCTCGACCGCCTCGTCTACGCTACCCCGGATCCGAAGGCCGGTTACGCCGGAACCCTTCACAACACCCCCGCCGATGACCGCCTCAACCACACCGTCGCCGTCGAAACCGGTGTCCTGGAGGACGAAGCCGCCGAGATGCTCCGAGAATTCTTCCGGAACCGGCGCAAAAGACCGAGATAAGCATACCTAAGCCACATTCCTCTGAAGCCTCACTCGTGGTGACATGGTACGCTATTGCTCAACTTAAACTTTAGATACAGTTATATTGGTGTTGATGTCTTAGACTTGAGTGCGGGTAGAGCGCGTGAGTACACCTTAACGTCAAGGTGCGTGATTTGCGGGAAATTTCCCGTATCTAGGCCCTTGTGAAAAAAAATCCGAAAAAATTCTAAACAAGGCCTTGAGGACGCAATGTGGCTAAACAACGGGGATTTCACGTTCCTGACGCAAATCAACCTCAAGTTAACGGTTATTCAAGGGCTATTGCTTTCCGAAAATATGGTGTGCTAGGTTTCTGTACTACCAGATGTGGTGTAGGGCCTTGGGGGTTGAGGTGCAGTGTCCTTACTGTGATTTCATGGATACAAAGGTAATCGATTCTCGGCTATCCGAGAACAAAGACGCGGTAAGGCGTCGCCGGGAGTGTTTATCGTGCGAGAAGCGGTTCACTACGTATGAGCGCAGGGAGCCGTTGAGGCTGATGGTGATCAAGCGCGACGGCGGGCGGGAGACCTTTGATCGGGAGAAGCTACAGGCTGGGCTGGTGAAGGCTTGTGCCAAGCAGCGGGTAACGGAGGAGCAGATCGAGTTCATGGTGGACGAGATCGAGGCCGAGTTGCGTGAGCGTCGGCGTCACGAGGTCACCTCCAGGCGGCTCGGGGACATGGTGTTGACGAGGCTGCGCAAGCTAGACATGGTTGCCTACTTGCGGTTCGCGTCCGTCTACAGGCAGTACACCGATGTGGACCAATTCCGCTCCGAGCTGGTACGTCTGGCCGGGTCTGGCATCGGCAACGGGCGGTAGGCGGGTCGCGGGGCGAACTACGCTGCGATTCGCAACGAAATCGGTACTGGGATAGGGAGAATCCGGCGGTAAAATCAGGAGGATGGGTATGGAGGTAGATCGAGGCCGGCTGACGGGTATAGATCTTACGGAGAACGCGGTAGCCGTTCTCAAAAAGCGCTACCTCAAAAAGAACGAGCAGGGCGAGGCCATCGAGGAGCCTATAGAGATGTTCCGCCGGGTGGCCGGCAACATCGCTGAGGGCGAGTTCCGCTTCAAGGATGGCGAAGAGGCGCAGGCGCTCTACGAGGAATCGGAGGAGAGGTTCCTCCAGTTGATGCTCTCGAGAAAGTTCATGCCCAACTCGCCAACGCTCATGAACGCGGGTAGGGAGCTGCAGCAGCTCTCTGCCTGTTTCGTGTTGCCCGTCGAGGATTCTATCGACGGCATCTACGACACGCTCAAGCACCAGGCCGTCATCCACAAGAGCGGGGGCGGCACCGGTTTCGGGTTCTCGCGTCTGCGTCCCAAGAACGACCTGGTCAAGAGCACGATGGGTGTCTCTTCCGGGCCTGTGTCGTTCATGGCGATCTACGACGCCTCGACGGACAAGATCAAGCAGGGTGGCACGCGCCGCGGGGCGAACATGGGGATCCTGCGCGTCGACCACCCGGACATCGACGAGTTCATATCCTGCAAGAACGACAACGACCAGATCAACAACTTCAACATCTCGGTCGCGGTCACGGACGGCTTCATGGATGCCGTCGAGCGGGACGGGGACTTCGACCTGGTCAACCCGAGGGACGGCGAGATCGTTGAGACGGTGCGGGCGCGCGAGCTCTTCAGGAAGATCGTCGAGGGCGCGTGGCTCAACGGCGAGCCCGGCGTGGTGTTCATAGACAAGATCAACGACGACAACCCCACCCCGCAGTTCCCGATAGAGTCGACCAACCCGTGCTCGGAGGCGCACCTGCCGCCCTACGACTCGTGCAACCTCGGCTCGATCAACCTGGAGCGCTTCTACCTGGAGGACGCGGGCGAGGTGGACTGGGACGAGCTCAGGGAGACGGTCCACACCGCGGTCCGCTTCCTGGACAACGTCATCGAGATGAACAGCTACCCGCTGCCCGATATAGACGAGATGAGCCGGGGCAACAGGCGCATCGGCCTCGGCGTCATGGGCTTCGCCGACCTCCTGATCAAGCTGGGCATCACCTACGACTCCGAGGAGGGCCTCGCCTTCGCCGAGAAGGTCATGAAGTTCGTCGACGACGAGGCGTGGGAGGAGAGCCGGGCTCTCGCCCAGGAGCGCGGGGTCATGCCCCACTTCGAGGGCTCGCGCCACGAGAAGCGCGGCGACCGCGTGCGCAACGCGACCGTCACCACCATCGCGCCTACCGGCACGATCTCGATGATCGCCGGTTGCTCCGGCGGCATAGAGCCGCTCTTCGCGGTCGCCTTCATGCGCCGTCAGGCCGACATGGAGCTGCCCGACGTCAACCCCGATTTCGTCAAGCTCGCCAGGGAGAAGGGCTTCTACTCCGAGGATTTGATGAAGAAGGTGGCCGAGCACGGCAGCGTGCGCGACATCCCCGAGGTGCCAGAGGACGTGAGGCAAGTGTGGGTCACCTCGCACGACATCACCTCCGAGTGGCACGTCAAGATGCAGGCGGCCTTCCAGAAGTACACCTCGATGGGGATCTCCAAGACCATAAATCTTCCCAACGAGGCGACGGTCGAGGACGTCGAGGACGCCTACCGCATGGCCTACTCGCTCGACTGCAAGGGCATAGCGGTCTACCGCGACGGCAGCAGGGACGCGCAGGTTCTCAGCACGGGCAAGACGGAGAAGCCTGGCGAGATTCCGACCATGACGCCAGCTTCGCCCGAGGCCCCGACGGCCCCGCCGGTGAGCCCGCCGGAACAGGGACAGCAGTTCTCCTCGCTCGCCGAGGCGAGAAACGGCCGGCCCAAGACCCTGACCGGGGTAACGAAGAAGATCCGGACCGGCCACGGCTCGATGTACGTCACGATGAACGACGACGAGTTCGGCCCGCGGGAGTGCTTCGTGATCCTCGGCAAGCCGGGCGGGACGGCCGCGGCCTTCTCCGACGCCCTCGGGCGCATGATCACCATGGCCCTGACCCACGGCGCGGACCCGCAGGAGATCGTGCACCAGCTCCGCGGCATCCAGGACGGGCACCCAGCGGGTGTCGGCCCGAGCGCCGTCCTCTCCGTTCCCGACGGCGTCGCCCGCGCGATGGCCGAGCATTACCTCGTCGGCGAGAGCCTGCCGGAGACCCGCGAGCTCCCGATCATCGGCGCCTGCCCCGACTGCGGCAGCGGCCTGACCCGCCAGGAGGGCTGCGTTGTTTGCCACTCCTGCGGGTATTCGAAGTGTAGCTGAGCGCCACAGAACAAGTGCGCTATGGGGCGGGCCATCAGGTCCGCCCCTTTGCTCTGGCGCCGTCAGGGGCTGGCACGGAATCGGCTGTACGCTTCGGGTAACCGTAGGCCCTGCACCACGCAGAGACGCCTCGCCGGGGCGTCTCTACGGAGGGCGCTTTGGCTGGATCAAACGGTCGTTCGCCCGGACTCGCTGTAAGATCTGGGTAAAACATCGCGTGCGGTGTCCAGGAACGCCTTCAGGGCAGGCGAAGGCCATCGCTCCCCGTTCCAGACCATACGGGTCTCCACCAGAAAGGGCTCGACCCACCCGAGCTTGCGTAGGTTGCCCGCGGCGAGGTCCGCCTCGACCGCCACGGTCGGCAGCACCGAGACGCCCATGCCCGCGGCCACGCAGCGCTTGACGGCCTCTATGCTCTGGAACTCGAGCTTCTCCTGCGGCACGACGCCGGCCGCCGAGAGGTGACGCTCGAACTGGCCCCGGTAGGCGCAGCCGGAACTCGGCGCCTCGGGTAGCAACACGGTCTCCCCGGAGAGGTCCAGGGGCGTCACGAGGTCGGACGACGCCAGGGCGTGCGAGGGGGGCGAGATCACGGTCACGTCTTCCTCGATCATGGTCTCCACCGAGAGGTTTCCGGCCTCGATGGGCTCGTCGAGCACGAACGCGACGTGTACCCTGCCGTCCTCGACCGCGTCGCGCGTCTCTCCGAGAAGCTTGCCTATCGCGCTGGGGCGCACCGACATCCTGACCATCGGGTGACGGTCGTGAAAGAGAGCCAGCAGCCCGGGCAGCCTGTAGGTGAGCAGCGTCTCCGGGGCGCTCACCGTCAGGGAACCGGTTATCTCCCCGGCTCCTACTCCTGCGTCCGTGACCGCTTCCCGCGCCTCATCGGCCAGGGAGAGCAACCTGCCTGAATAGGAGAAAAGCACCTCCCCCGCGTCGGTGAGGGAGATCCTGCGCCCCAGACGGTCGAAGAGCGGCAACCCGAGCTCTCGCTCCAGGACGCCCACCTGCGCGCTCACGCTCGACTGCACGTAACCGAGCCTCGCCGCCGCGCGGCTGAAGGAGAGCTCCTCGGCTACCGCCCTGAACGTCTCGACCTGCCTGAGCTCCACGCTTCCCTCCCAAACTCGTCTATCGTATATGACGATAGATAGTATCTTAAATTTTCGTTAGACACGATAACACTGCCAGTCTACGATCAGTACGGATCGAAGGTCAACCAGGAAGCAGAGGGCCCATGAAGCTGCGCCACGTCCGATTCGAACGCAACGAAGCTGGGGGAGGGTGGCGAGCGTGAGGGGTGGGTTCGGTACCCCAGCGGTGGTCGCGCTGTTGCTAGGAACTTTGGGTGTCTCGATGGCCTTCGGGATGCTGTTGTTGCTGCCTCTGTACGTGCAGGAGCTTGGCGGCGACGAGGCCAACTTCGGCGCGATACTCTCGGCCGGAGCCATTCCGGCCGTCCTGTGTATTGGTGTCTTGATCCGCTACCCGGATGTGCTTAGGCCGCACGTGGTCGTGGCGATCGCTATCGTCGTCTACGCCGCGGGGGCTGCGGGTGTGGCGTCTACGACGGGAGGGTGGATGCCCCTTCTTGGTTTCGGCGTATTGCTAGGAACCGCCTGGGCCGTGGTATACACCGCGACGCCGATGGCCATGAGCGCGATGGTAACCGACGAGGGCAGGGCGACCTACTTCGGCTACCTGACCGGTACCCAGCAGATCGGCATCGGCGTCGGACCCGTAGTCGCCCGCATCCTGGTCGAGACAGCCCTGGGCTTTCGCGGCACGTTCCTGGCAGCCGGCGCTCTTTGCCTGGTCGCGGTGATCCTTACGATGGCGGTAGGTATTCTCAGGCCGGCCGCGCGGGAGGTGTCCGATGTCAGGTCGCGAGCCCAGAGAAATGTCGGAGATCCGGGGACGCCACCGCCGTTCGGTGCGGCCGTGCGCAGGATACTGGGGTCGGAGGCGGCCTTCTCGCTCGTGATGATCCTGCTCTTCGCCTGCCTGTTCACGTCCATGACGAGCTTCCAGACCACGTTCGCGCGTGCCCAGGACCTCGACTACTCCGTCTACTACTTGGCGTACACCGCAGCGGTTATCTTCTCCCGCTTCGTGGTGTCGGGGATGACCTCCCGCTTCGACACGCGGCTCGTAATCGCCGCGGCGGTCAGCGTTATGGCGCTCGCGGTAGCTTCATTCCTACTGGTCGGCTCGAACGCCCTGATCTACGGTTCGGCATCAGCCTTGCTGGGCCTCGGTTACGGTCTAGCGCTGCCGAGCGTGCAGGCGCAGGCGGTAAACGTCACGGAAGAGGCGCTGCGGCCGCGGGTGCTGCCGATCGCGGGTTTGATCTTCCAGGCAGCTATCCTGGGTTTCCCCCTTTTGGCGGGTTGGATCATAGCCGGCTTCGGGTACGGGGTACTCTTCGCGCTCCTCGTCTCATTCGCGCTGCTGCAGGCAACGATAGGATGGTGGAGGTTCGCGGCGTCCAGCAAGAGGGGGCAGGCTACCAAATTTTCGTCGACATAGCCTTCCGGTCGGACCCCAGGGGTACGGCGCGCGTGGCCAGAGCTAGCTCCGGTCCTCGCCTGGTTCGCGATCCAGCGTCTGATCCGCGAAGGAAACAGGGTCTTCGGAGGGCTCTATGTGGATGAAGAAGGTGCTGTTGCCCTGCAGCGCCTCGGCGAGGTTCTTCTCTATGTCCTCGGAAAGATCGTGGCCCCGCTGCACCGACCACCTGCCCGGCACGAGGACGTGCATCGAGACGAAACGGCGTGGACCAGCGGCCCGCGTGCGCAGGGCGTGGAACCGGATGCCTTCCTCTTCGTAGCGGGAAAGAACCCTGGTGATGGTCTCCTGATCCTCGGGCGGCAGGACGCGGTCGAGCAGGCCCTGGGCAGTGTCGCGCAGCAGGCGCACCCCCGTCCACAGGATGTTCGCGGCCACGAGAAGTCCGATCAGGGGGTCGAGCACGAGCCACCCGGTGAGCTGCACCATCACGATCCCGACCACCACCCCGATCGAGGTCCAGACGTCCGTAAGCAGGTGCTGCGCGTCGGCCCGCAGCGTGATAGAGCGCAGCCTCTGGCCAGCGCTCATGAGGACGAGGGCCACGCCACCGTTGAGCGCCGCCGCCACGAGCGTAACGGAGAGCCCGAGCCCGACGTTCTGCAGCGGTTGCGGCTCCATCAGCCGGTCCCAGGCCGTCACCCCGATCCAGCCAGCAGCCAGCAGGATCAGGGCGCTCTCCAACCCACTCGAGAAGTACTCGGCCTTTTCGTGCCCGAAGGCGTGATCCTCGTCCGGCGGACGCGCCGCGTACAGCAGCGCCCACAGGGCCGCAACCGCCGCCACCAGGTTGACCACCGACTCGGCCGCGTCCGAGAACAGGCCGACAGAGCCCGTGAGAAGGTAGGCCCCGAACTTGAGCCCAATGGTCAACACCGCGGCCGCGATGGAGAGCACGGCGTACCGGCGGGCGGTCCCGGCGAGTCCTGTTCCCTCTTTGGTCATGTGCCCCTCGTACCCACCGGAAACCTCTGACCACCAATCGTCGATCGCTAACCAAGTCCCCGACCGAACCCACCAGCGAGACCAACGCCGGGCGGCGCCAAAGTATATACCCCGTTGCATCCCGCGCCGTCGCGCAACGTCGTATCCGGCACGCACCCAGCCGCACTTTCGTATAACCTTAAACTCAAAGGTTATACAAGAGGCAGGCGCGCCGTGATCCCAACGTGCAGGTCCTTCCAGGCGATTCTCCCTGAAAACGCCTTAGATATCGGCTTTTCTCTCGTTTCGGGGTCTGACTCGGGGTGCCGGCAAAGGCGCGGCGCCGGGTCCACACAAGACAAAACGTATAACCGTAGTAAACACGTTTAATCATATGCAGATGCTCTTGCGGCGTGTTGTGGGGGGTGGTTGAAGGGTGAGGGGGGAGTAGATACACTCAGCGGCGGAGAGGTGGCAGAGTGGTTGAATGCGGCGGTCTCGAAAACCGTTACGTCGGTAATCCCGGCGTCGGGGGTTCGAATCCCCCCCTCTCCGCTTGGTAGCACGGCGCCGATGGCGCCTTGTCAGCACGCGTCGGGTCAGTTTCGCAGACCCTCGCTCTCAGTACGCTTCGGCAGGCTTCGCCAGCCTCGCTTTCAGCAAAGGGCTTCTACCTGAGCCGATAAGCTGACAAGCGGAGGCGTTAGCCGGAGCGTGCTGACAAGCCTCCGAAGGAGGCGTGCTGCGCGGCGCCACGGGCGACGCGCTATCCTGGCTGTATGGTCCGAGTCTATTTGTGGGTGGCGAGCTAGGCGTGGGCGGGATTCGATGGTCGGACGTCTGGAACGCGGTTCTGGTCACGGCTGCCGTCTGGGTCCTGGCCTACGCGCTGTGGCTGGACGTGCGGTTTATGGGTGGGATCCTTGGGAGGATCTCGACCGAGGCCATGGACGTGCACGGGGACTTCGACACCTTCTGGCGGTCGGCGAGGGCGTTCTGGGAGGGCAGCGACGTCTACGCCACGGGCGCGGAGCTGGAGAACCTCAACCCGCCTTTCTGGGTGTTGCTGATCTCACCGCTTGGGCTCCTCGAGCCACTCGTCGCGTACCGGTTTTTCGTCCTGATCTCGCTGTCTGTGACGGCCGGGTACCTGGCCTGGGTGGCCGACGAGCTGCGGCTGCGCCCGGCGTGGGCGGTGCTGGGCGGCGTGATGTTGGTGCTCTCGTCGCCCCTGCTCTCGACGCTGGCTCTCGGCCAGATCTACCCGTTCCTCGCCCTTGGGCTCGTGGTGGCCTGGGTGGCGGACAGGCGCGGAAAATACGTGGTCTCGGGCGTAGCTCTCGGGCTGGTTGCGGCGTTGAAGCCCTCGCTCCTACCCTTGCTGCTGTGGCCGCTCGTGCGGCGGCGCTGGGGGGCGGCCGTGGCTGCGGTGATCTCGGGCGCCGTGGCGACCCTGGTCGGGGCAGTGGTGGTCGGGTTCGGGGCGACGCTGGACTGGCTGCGGCTGCTCTCGGGTTCGTCCGCGAGCCCCTACTGGGACAACGCCTCCCTTCCGTCGGCTGCGACCCGGCTGTTCACCGACAACCCGTACGCCGAGCACGTCGCGACGCTGGGGTGGACGATCCCGGTAGCCTACGCCCTCGGGATAGCGGTCGTAGCCTTCACCGCCGCGAGGGCGAGGTGGGGCGCCGAAGCCGGGCTCTGGGCGCTCGTCGCGGCCTCTCTGCTGGCCTCGCCCATCGCCTGGCACAACTACCTCGTGCTGCTCGGGCCCGGCATCCTGATCCTGCTCTCGCAAGGGCGGGCGCCGGTGGCGTTCCTGCTCCTCGCCCTGCAGGCTATCCCGGGGCAGTGGCCCCTGCTCTGGAACCAGCAGCAGACTGTGGTGGCGTCGCTGGCGCTGACGCTCTACCTCTACATCCTCCTCGTCCACTGGCTCGCTCTGCTTCCGGAAGGCAAGAAGAGCCCTTCGGGCGGCGCGCGGACCGCGCTGCAGGCCGGCGATGGGGCAGGCGGGTAGCGAGGACCCGGTCCGAATGGTGCGACACCGGTTCGGGTATAGGTGCGCTACGCGACAGAGAGGCGGGACAAATGGCGCAGACGCTCATGCAGCGCGTGGTCGAGGCTTTGCCGATCCTGGACAGGATCGCCGACGACGTCCAGCCCAGGGTGCAGGAGGCGGTCGACGCGGGCGGCACGACGACACGCAACGTGCTCGACGGCGTCTGGTTGGAGGCGCCGCTGCACCCCGTCCTCACGGACGTCCCCGTCGGCGCGTGGACCGCGGCGCTAATCTTCGACGGCGCCGACGCGGCCACCGGAAAAAGGCCCATCAGGCACGCCGCAGACGCCTCGCTCGTGCTGGGAACGCTCGGGGCGTTCGGGGCGGCGTTGACCGGGCTCTCCGACTGGCGGTACCTTAGCGGCGGGTCGAGACGGATGGGGGTGGCGCACGGGCTTCTGAACACGGTAGGGCTCGCCCTGAGCATCGCCTCGATCTTCCTGCGGGCGAGGGGCCGCAGGAACGCCGGTCGCCTGGTTTTCCTGGCCGGGTACTCGATAAGCGGCATGGCGGCCCACCTCGGCGGGGAGCTCTCCTACCACTACGGCCTGCGCGTCGACAGGAACGTCTTCGAAGAGACCGGTCCCGACGGGTTTACCCCCGTTCTGGGTGAGGAAGAGTTGCCAGAGTCAGGCATGCGCCGGGTGGAGGTCGAGGGGGTGGGGATCCTGCTCAGCCGCTCATCGAGCGGCGAGGTCTGCGCCATCGCCGCCACCTGCAACCACTTCAGCGGCCCGCTGGAAGAAGGCGACCGCGAGGGGGACACCGTGGTGTGCCCCTTGCACGGTTCGCGCTTCGAGCTTTGCGGCGGCGCGGTCATCGACGGCCCGGCCATCTTCCCCCAATCCCGGTACGAGACCAGGGTGCGAGGCGGCAGGATCGAGGTAAAGGCCGCCGAGGAGAACATCCAGAACAACGTCAGGTAGGTTCCGGCTTTCGGCGGGAGAAAAAGGCTGACAGCCGGAGAAACGCTACCCTTTCTCCAGGCTCTCGAGCGCGTCCGCCGCGGCGCGGCGCAGGCTCCGACCGGCGTCGGTCTCGAACACCTTCTGCAGGTCTGCGCGGGCCCTGGCGCGCTCGCCCAGGGCCGCGAGGGCCGAGGCCCGATTGTAGTAGGCGATGCCCAGCCTTGGGTCGTCTTTTATCGCCCGGTCCGCTGCCTCGAGGGCTCCGCGCGGGTCGCCGGCGGCGTCGAGGCTCGCCGCGAGCGCCGAGTGGTAGCGGGGGAGGGGGCGGCGGGAGACGAGTTCTTCGTATAGGCCGACGGCCTTCCCGTACTCGCCCTTGCGGAAAGACATCCCGGCGCGACGCTCGTCCGGTATCACGGCGCGTGACATGATGGCGGTGAGGACCGTTGCCCCCGCCAGGTAAACGAGGAGCACGACGCCGTAGTTGTAGACGGTGGCTTGCGCCATCACGAGGGGCAGGCCCGCGATGAATACGCCGGTCGAGAGCGGGGGGATCAGTCGCAAGAAGAAGTCCCTGTAGGCGCCGAAGCGCAACAGGTCGCGGTTCTGGCGCCCGATAAAGAAAGTAAAGATCGCCAGGGTGACCAGGGCGCCTATCGTGGGGTAGATGAGGTTCACGAGAGGTTTTCGAGCATCTTTCGAACCGCGGTGCGAAAGCGGCGCGGGAGGTCCACCTCGAGCGCCTTATTCAGGTCCTTGACCGCCAGGTTCGTCTTGCCCGTCCGCCGGCGGACGAGGGCGCGGTTGTAGTAGGCGATGCCGTACTCGGGGTCCTCTTCTATGGCCTTCGTCGAGGCCTCGATCGACTCCTCGTAGCGCTCCGAGGCCCCGAGCGCCGCCCCTAGGAAGGCGTTGTTGCGCGCGAGCGGCTTCTCCTCGGCGAGCTGGCCGAAGAGCTCGGCCGACCTCGGGTATTCGCGCCGGCGGAAGGCCCTGTTGGCCTGGCGTTCGAGCGAAGAGATGGAGAAGTAGCTCGAGGCGACGATGCCAACGCCCGAAAGGACCATCCAGGTGACCAGCACCGAGTTCTCGCGGAAGGTCTGGACCACGAACAGGCTCAGGGCCATAAGCAGGAGGACGCCGAAAGGTAGCGCCTTGCGCGCGACGTCGCCCCACGCCTTGGCCCTGACCAGGTCCCTGTTGGAGGTGTAGATAGTCTGCCAGGTCAGGAAGACGAGGAGAAAGACCAGGATTATGGGTATGGCTCCCGTTCCCAAGCCGGAACCCCCTACGATCCAACCGGCGCCGGTTCGAGGCGGCGCAGCTCCCGGAGCGCGGGCGCGACGAGCCTCTCGAAGCTTACCTCCTCCAGGGCGGGGCGCGACCCAGCCGTGGAGACGGGCTCCTCCAGCTCGATCCAGCTCTTGCACCCCGCGTAGGACTCGCTCCAGGGTAGCTCCGCCGGCCCGGGCAGGAGATAGGCGCGCAGGACGAGTACCGTCAGCGGCTTTTTCGGGCGCCACTTGAAGCGGCTCTCGGCGTACTCCGGTGTCCACATGTGGTATGGGTCGAGGGCTTCGAGCGCTTCCGGCTCGGATACCTCGTACGCCCCCCTGACCTCGGCGAAGGACGTGAAGCGCAGGGGCCCGTCATCCGTGAGGTCTGGGATCTCGCGCATCAGCCGCCTGTAGTCTGGCTTGAGGAGATCGGGCCTCTGGTGCTCGTAACCGGGGAGGAGCAGAAAGCGCTCCTTCGGAACGGCGAACGCCTTCTCGCGTATGCCGCCCTTGCGGACCACGATGGCCGTCTCGCCCCGCTCCAGGGCCTCGACGGCGACAGCCCATTCCTTGAGCGTGTGTCGCAGCGTTTCCAAAGGATCACCTCTCGTATAATGCGTCTCGTCCAGAGCGGATTATATGCCCTGAACGTCCGAGCTTCGACGGGAGGAGCCATGGCCCACAACGAGACCCCGCACCGCACAGAGCGCGACTCGATGGGAGAGGTCGAGGTACCGAGGGACGCCCTCTTCGGCGCCCAGACCAGGCGCGCACTCGACAACTTTCCTATCAGCGACCTGCGCAAGCCGCGCCGCTTCGTCCAGGCGCTCGGCGCCATAAAGCTGGAGGCGGCGAACGTGAACCACGAGCTCGGCCTCCTGGACGAGGACCTGAGGGACGCCATCGTGGCGGCGGCCGAGGAGGTGATGGGGGGCGAGCTCGACACCCACTTCGTCCTAGACGTCTTCCAGACCGGTTCAGGTACCTCAACCAATATGAACGCCAACGAGGTCATCTCTAACCGTGTGATTCAGGTCCTGGGTGGTGAGCTGGGTTCGAAGGTC
Organism: uncultured Rubrobacteraceae bacterium; assembly: GCA_963800975.1. Classification (GTDB taxonomy): domain Bacteria; phylum Actinomycetota; class Rubrobacteria; order Rubrobacterales; family Rubrobacteraceae; genus JALYGY01. Next base: position 433,782 of record CAWDDB010000021.1, read on the forward strand.
CCGGTCCACCCCAACGACCACGTCAACATGGGCCAGTCCTCCAACGACGTCATCCCCACGGCGATACACCTTGCGGCACTGATCTCCTTGCGGCGCGATCTCCTGCCGGCGCTCGAGAAGCTGCAAGGAGAGCTGGAAGCGAAGGCGAGCGAGTTCGACGACGTCGTGAAGACGGGCAGGACGCACCTGCAGGACGCGACCCCGATCCGGCTCGGCCAGGAGTTCGAGGGCTTCGCGGGCCAGATGGAGCGGGGCGTGGCGCGCGTCCGCAAGGCCATGGACGAGCTCTCCGAGGTGGCCCTCGGGGGCACCGCCGTCGGCACCGGGGTCAATACCCACCCGGAGTTCGCGAGGAGGGTCACCGAGCGCCTGAGCGCCCGCTTCGGGGTCGAGGTGCGGGAGACGGAGAATCATTTCCAGGCGCAGAGCGCGATGGACGGGGCCGTGTTCGCGAGCGGGGCCATAAAGACGGTCGCGGTCAGTCTCATGAAGATCGCCAACGACATACGCTGGCTCGGGAGCGGGCCGCGCGCCGGCATCGGGGAGATAGCGTTGCCCGAGGTGCAGCCCGGCTCCTCCATAATGCCTGGCAAGGTCAACCCGGTCATAGCCGAGAGCGCGGCGATGGTCGCGGCCCAGGTAATGGGGAACGACACCACCATAACCATCGCGGGCCAGAGCGGGAACTTCGAGCTCAACGTCATGCTCCCACTCATCGCCTACAACCTCCTGCAGTCCATAGATTTGCTCGCCAACGCGGCGGAGAATCTTACCGATCAATGCGTCGGCGGGATCCAGGCGACCGAGCGCGGGCCCGAACTCGTCGAGCAGGGCCTCATGCTCGCGACCGCGCTGGCGCCCGGGATCGGCTACGACCGCGCCACCGATATCTCCAAGGAGGCTTACAAGACGGGCCGCACCATCCGCGAGGTGGCCCGCGAGAAGACCGACCTCTCGGAAGACGAGCTTGACCAGCTGCTCGATGCCAGGAAGATGACCGGACCCTAGGATCCACCAATTAGGCCATTTGCCGTGAGAGTGGGGGTTACTGCCCGAGTATCGGGCACCTCACCAGTTGCCGAAATAGAGGTCACTTTCTCATGCCGGGTTCGAGAACCTTTTTGCGGAGGCGAATGGACTTCGGTGTGATCTCGACGAGTTCGTCTTCGCCGACGTATTCGAGGGCGTCTTCCAAAGTCACCTTGCGCACGGGCGTGAGGTTGAGAGCGTCGTCGGCGCCTGCGGAGCGGACGTTGGTGAGCTTCTTGTTCTTGCAGACGTTGACGTTGAGGTCGTTCTCGCGGTTGTTCTCGCCGACGACCATGCCGACGTAGACGTCGGTGGCTGGCGTGATGAAGAAGTCACCGCGCTCCTGGAGCTTCCAGATGGAGTAAGCGAAGGCGCTCCCGGCCTCCGACGCCACTAGGCTGCCGTTCTGGCGGGTCTTGAGTTCACCGGCCCACGGCGCGTAGCCGTCGAAGACGTGGCTCATGATGCCCTCGCCCTGGGTCATGGTCAGAAACTGGGTACGAAAACCGAAGAGGGCGCGAGAGGGTATCTTGAACTCTATCCGGGTGCGCGAGCCCTGCGGCTCTACGTTCACGAGCTGGCCCTTGCGGCCAGAGAGAACCCCGATTACGGTCGAGGCGAACCGGTCGGGCACGTCGATGACGAGGCGCTCGAAAGGCTCGTGATTCTTGCCCTCGATCTCGCGCACGATAACCCTCGGGGCGCCGACCTGCACCTCGTATCCCTCGCGGCGCATGGTCTCCAGCAGGATCGAGAGGTGCAGCTCGCCGCGCCCGGAGACCTCGAACTCGTCGGGACGTAGCTCCTCGACGCGCAAAGATACGTTGGTCTGCACCTCCTTTTTCAGGCGATCCCTGAGGTGGCGCGAGGTGACGTACCTGCCCTCCTTGCCTGCGAAGGGGGAGGTGCTCGGACCGAAAAGCATGCTGACCGTCGGCTCGTCCACCGTGATAGCCGGCAGCGCCTCGGGGGCCATCAGGTCGGCGACGGTCTCCCCGATCTGGGCGTCGTCGATACCGGAGAGGGCCACGATGTCGCCAGCGCCCACCTCCTCGGCCTCGATGCGCCGCAGCCCGAGGTGCGTGTAGGGCTGCGCGACACGCGTCTTCGTCGTCGTGCCGTCCTTATGGATCAAGGTGACGAGCTCACCACGCCCGACTCTGCCGCGGCGCACGCGCCCCACCACGATGCGCCCCAGGTACTCGGAGTAGTCGAGGTTGGCGACCAGCATCTGGAAGGGGGCGGCGAGGTTTGCCTCGGGAGCGGGGATCTGCTCGAGGACGGTCTCGAAGAGCTCGCGCATGTCGTCGCGCGGGATCTCGACGTCCCTGAAGGCTTTGGCCTCGCGGGCGACGGCGTACAGGATCGGGAAATCGAGTTGCTCGTCGGAGGCACCGAGATCGGCCATCAGGTCGAAGGTGAGGTCGATCACCTCGTCGGGCCGGGCGTCCTGGCGGTCGATCTTGTTTACCACCACGATGGGCTTGAGACCCAGCTCCAGGGCCTTGCGAAGCACGAAGCGCGTCTGGGGCATCGGGCCCTCGACGGCGTCCACCAGAAGCAGGCAGCCGTCGACCATGCCGAGGACACGCTCGACCTCGCCGCCGAAGTCGGTGTGGCCGGGGGTGTCTACGATGTTGATCTTGACGCCTTCGTACTCCACGGCGGTGTTCTTGGCCAGGATGGTTATGCCGCGCTCCTTCTCGAGCACGTTGGTGTCCATGGCGCGTTCGGCGATCTCCTGCCCGTGTCCGAGCTCGAGGGTTTGCGTGAGCATTCCATCGACGAGCGTAGTCTTGCCGTGGTCGACGTGCGAGATGATGGCGATGTTCCGGTACTCCATGAATTCTCCTGGCGCGCTCCTCTCACCACGTCATGCGCGCCCTATCACGACAGGTGCCGAGGGATCAAGGTAACGAAAAGGCCCACGCGACGCGAGCCACCCGAACCCATAGTGTACCGCACACCCCGGCGACTATCGGGCGTGGGGCAGGGCGCACCGGCCTTTCGCGCGCCACGGCGGGGTACTTTGTATAATTGCCGGCCAAGGGATAGGGATGGACAGCTTAACGTCTACGCCGGGACAGGTACAGGGCATGCCCGAGATGGGCTCCGCCGAGGAGCTCCGGCTTTTCGCGCGGATCCAGGAGCGGTTGAGGCCCCTAGCGGAGAGGCTGGTCGCCGACCCGCGCATCCCGCAGACGGTCGTAGTGGTCCCCAGCCTCACGCTGGATCCCGAGGAGCTGGCAAAGATCACGGGCGCGCACCACTACGAGGAGCGGCTGCTGTGCATGCTGATGTTGCTGCGGATGCCGCGTACGCGCCTCGTCTTGGTCACGAGCCAGCAGGTGGCGTCGGCCATCGTGGACTACTACCTGCACCTGCTCCCAGGCGTGCCGCTGCGCCACGCCCGCAGCAGGCTCACGCTCCTGAGCTGCCACGACTCATCGGACCAGCCGCTCACGAAGAAGATCCTGGACCGGCCGCGCCTGATCGAACGCATAAAGGCCGCCATCGCGGATCCCGATTCGGCGCACATGACCTGCTTCAACAGCACGGCGCTCGAGCGGAGCCTCGCGGTGCGCCTGGGCATACCGCTGTACGGTAACGACCCCGAGCTGAACTACCTCGGCACGAAGAGCGGGAGCCGCCGGGTGTTCCGGGAGGCGGGCGTCCCGCTGCCCGACGGGTTCGAAGACCTGCGCGACGCGACGGATATCTTCGAGGCCGTCGTCGAGCTCAAGCGGCGCGAGCCGGGGCTGCGTCGCGTCGCGGTCAAGCTGGACGAGGGCTTCTCTGGTGAGGGCAACGCGGTGTTCCGCTTCGATGGTGCCCCGGAGGGCAGGGACCTCGAAAGGTGGGTGAGGGGGGAGCTACCGAGCCGCATCAAGTTCGAGTCGAACGGCGAGTCGTGGGAGCGTTACTGCCAGAAGTTCGAGGAGATGGGCGGCATCGTCGAGTGCTGGGTCGAGGGGGGAGAGGTGCGGTCCCCGTCGGTGCAGTGCCGCATAAACCCGCTCGGGGACTCGGCCGTGGTGTCGACCCACGACCAGGTCCTCGGGGGGCCGTCGGGTCAGATCTTCCTCGGTAGCTCATTCCCCGCCGACGACGCCTACAGCCGGGACATCACCGAGGCCGGGCAAAGCGTCGGGAAGGTGCTGAGGGACCGCGGCGCGTTGGGCAGGTTCGCGATCGACTTTATCTCCGTCAGACGCGGGGAACACTGGGACCACCGCGCCATCGAGATCAACCTGCGCAAGGGCGGCACAACGCACCCGTACCTGATCCTGCGTTTCCTGACCGACGGGGTCTACGATCCGTCGGACGGAACGTACTGCACCCCCACGGCCCAACCGTGCTACTACTATGCCTCGGACAACCTCCAGAGCCCGGCCTACAAGGGCCTGACCCCAGACGACCTCATAGACATCGCCGTGGACAACGGCCTCCACTTCGACGGCGCCACTCAGCAGGGGGTCATCTTCCACCTGATCGGGGCGCTCTCCGAGTACGGCAAGCTCGGCACCGTCTGTATTGGCGACAGCCATGAGAGCGCCACCAGGTTCTACAACGATACCGTCACCGTCCTGGACCGCGAGGCGCAATAGTAGATCCGTAATAGTAGCCGGACGGGCTCAGCCCGACCCTTTCGCGCTCGCCGCGGAATTATCGTGCAAATATTCTGCAACTTTTTTGGGATTCTCTTTCCCCAAGCCACAGCAAGCATTGTCTGCGCCAGGGTATGGGAAAAGCGTCCAGCATGGCTTTTGCGAGACCGAATGTCGCCGCATGATCACGTCATGATAATGGTGAAAAAAGGCTTGAAATGGCCCGTTTGAGCCTCAATACTCGTCGCCCGATGATCAGCTAATTCGGATGCCATGTACGGCTAACGCAGACGGAGGGGGATGCGTGAGGCTTAGATTTTCGCAACTGTTGTGTGTAGCGCTACTGGCCGGGGCTTTCCTCGTCATGTCGGACGGCCAGGCCCAGACGAAGCCCGGCCTGGCCTCCTGGTACGGACCCGGCTTCGAGGGACAACTCACGGCCAGCGGAGAGACCTTCAACCCGCACGGTTTCACGGCCGCGCACAACACCCTGCCGTTCGGCACGACGCTGAACGTCAGCTACGGAGGACGCACCGTCCAGGTGGTGGTCAACGACCGCGGCCCCTACTCGGGCGGGCGCGAGCTCGACCTCTCGCAAGGAGCCGCCGAATACCTCGGTCTCACCGCCGCCGGCGTGGACTACGTGGATTACAACATCTCGGGCGGCGGATACGGCGGTGGCTACGGCGCGGGCAGGCCCGCGTACGCGGAGAGGGAGTACCCTGTCCAGAGAGCGGCCACACCGGCATACTCTGCCGACGAGCGGGTTGCGGCTAGCGGCGCCTACGTGGTGCAGTCCGGAGACACCTTGTCCGGGATCGCGGCCGAGCTAGGAACCAGCGTCGGGGCGCTGGCGGCGGCGAACGGCATCGAGGATCCGAACCTTCTGTACCCGGGACAGACGATCAGCTACTGATCGACTGCTTCGAGACCCGCAGGATGCTCGCGGAGCGCCTGCGCGAGGAGCACGCGGGTGAGATCCGGCGTATGCACCGGGATCCGAGGGTCATGGCGACCCTCGGCGGCCTCCGCTCCGACGGGGAGACCGCGCGCTACCTGCGGGACAAGCTCGATCACTGGGACCGATTCGGGTACGGGATCTGGATGTTCTGGGACCGGAACGACGGGCGGTTCGTGGGCCGCGGTGGCCTCCGGCACACCCGCGTCGAAGGCGAAGCAGAGGTGGAGCTGTCGTACGCGCTGGCGGCGGAATTCTGGAACAGGGGGCTGGCGACAGAGATGGCGGAGGCGATCGTGCGCCTGGCCTTCGAGCGGTTCGGTCTCGAAGAGGTCGTCTCCCTCGCCCTGCCCACCAACCTGGCGTCGCGTCGCGTGATGGAGAAGGCCGGCTTCGGGTACGAGCGCGACGTCGTACACGCGGGCTCCCCGCACGTCCTGTACCGCAATACCTCCGCGTAGACCGGGCGGCGACGCCCGGGATCTGGCACCATCAATCGCGCGTTCAGGAAATCTGTGTAAACATTAAGCCTTGACCTGAGGATAAATCGCATCGAGGGCACGCCGCGGTGCCGCGGCGTGCCCTAGCGCCTCTCGATACGCAGAAGCTGTCTCTCGGGAGACGGGGTGTCGGGGATGTCCGGGTCTCTCTCCGCGTCCCGCGAGGCCGCGGGTGTCGAAGCCTTGCGCGGCGGGTGCTTGCCGAAGCCGGTCAGGACGTTCTCGAGTACGGGCAGCAGGTTCGAGACCCGTTTCGCCCTTATGACCCAGTCCCACATGGGCTCGAGCTTCTTCCACCCGCCGGCGTACGCGGCGTGCCGCGCGCCGTCGAGTATGGTCGGCTTTGTGCGGGCGCCGCGCAGGATGTTGGGCCAGCTGTAGAAGTCCTTGTAGGCTCGCCAGTAGCCCTCCTCCAGCGCTTCGGGCGAGATCCTGGCCGGCCTGTAGACGACATGTCGCGTGTCGTAAAGGTCCCAATTCGAGTGGACGATGCGATTCGCGGCCTTCATCCTGGCGTAGAGCTCGGTGCCGGGGTAGGGGGTGAGTATGTGGAAGGTCGCGGTCTCGATGCCGTGGCTCACGGCCCACTCGACGGTCCTTTCGAACACCGACCCGTCGTCGCCGTCCATCCCGAAGACGAAGCTGCCGTTGACCATCACGCCGAGGCCGTGCAGGCGCTCGATCGCCGCGGCGTAGTCGCGCCCGAGGTTCTGCAGCTTGCTCTGCTCGCGCAGGTTGTCCGGGCTCAACGTCTCGAAGCCGACGAAGAGGCTCCTCAGGCCGGCCTCGGCGGCCTTCTCCAGGAGGTTGGGGCGCAGGACCGATTGCACCGTGGCGGCCGCCTGCCAGAGCCGGTTCATGCCCTTCATCCCGTCGAAGAGCGCGGTGGCAAACGGGACGTTGCCGAGGAGGTGGTCGTCCAGGAAGTAGACGTGGCGGCCCGGCAGCCGGTCTATCTCCGCGAGGGCGTCGTCCACGGCCTGCGTGTAGAAGCCTTTGCCGCCGCGGAAAAAGGCGTGCTTATAGCAGAAATCGCAGCGATGCGGGCAGCCGCGCGAGACGACTATCGAGTTGGGCACCAGGTAGAGGCGGCGTTGGATCAGGTCCCGCCTGATCGGCGGAATCCCGGCGAGCGTCCGCTCCGTCGAGCGGTAGAGCTTGCCCGGACCACCGGCGCGGTAGTCGGCGAGGAATCGGGGCCACGTGTCCTCTCCCGGCCCGATGAACACCGTGTCGGCGTGCCTGGCGGCCTCGTCTGGCAGCGAGGTCACGTGCAACCCACCGAGGAGCGCCACGTGGGCGCCCTTCTTGCGGTAGTGGTCGGCCAGCTCGTAGGCCCGGTAGGCCGAGGTGATGTAGACCTGTATCACCACGAGGTCCGGCTCGTCAGAGAGATCCAGCGTCTCGACGTGCTCGTCCTGCAGCGTCACCTCGTCGTCTTCGTCCAGGTAGCCGGCCAGCGTGGCGAGGCCGAGGGGCGGGAAGAGGGAGTACTTGATCGGGCGGAAGAACGGGCTCTTGGCCTCGGTGAGGGCTGGCAGGATCATCTTGACCTTCATACCCTTCTCCCCAGCAGCAGTGGTCGTGGAACCGAAGCGCCTGCTACTCCGTCCGAGCCTATGAAATGGCCCGTTAAGGTTCAAGCTCCTCCGGCAACAACCGAGCAACGTTCGGGCAACAAAGGCGCAACAACTCGCACGAAAAACTGCCGCAGAAACAAAGCAATCGTCTCGTAGACGAGGTACGTTTCGGGTAATCTCCCGGTGCTTGGAAAAGCGATCGCTAGCCTTACGGAAGCCCTCGACTTACGAGGAGCTGCGATCTGTGCCGCCGGAGAACGCGAGCTCAGCGATCCGGCCCGGGCATAGTGAAATGGCCGAGCTGGCGCAGCGTCCCCAGATCGTCGCGCACCGCCCAGCTCTCGACGATCAATCCGTCGGCGAAGCGGAAGATCTGGATCGCCGGCGTCTCTATCGCCTTCCCGGTGGGCGCCTGCCCCATGTATCCTTGGGTGTCGGTGGCGTTCGCCGTGTAACGGACCACGACCTTGTCGCCCTCTGCGACCATGTCCTCCACCCTGATCCGCAGGTCAGGAAGCATCTCGCGCAGCATGCTCACGATGCGCTTGACATCCTCGGGGCAGCGCGCCGGAAACGGGTCGCCCGCGTCGTGGCGGACGTAGTTCGGGGCGACGATCTCGTCGGCGACCGCCAGGTCGCCCTTGCCCCAAAGCTCTTCGCTCCAACGGCGGGCTTTGGCCTTGTGCTCTTCGGCGGACATGCGTGGCTCCTTCCCGTATCCGCCCCGTCGAGGGACGAACCTTTCCGACCGACATCATGCCACCCTGAGGACGTGGGCGCACAAGCGTCGAAGGAACGCCCCGGACATGATTCAACCCCGTGAGAAGGCCATTACCGCGACGGACGCCCAGGGCAACCCTATCTGCTCACTGCTGTGGACGGCGAGCGCATCTAACTGAAGCGCGTTACGGAGGTATCGGCTCCTCAACGCGCAGCTTCGGGTTTTAGGCGAAGAACAGGCGGTAGATCAGGTAGGCGAACGCGGCGACGCAGAGCGCGGCCACCGCGACGATGGCAACCTTCCCAAGCGTGGACGAGTGCCAGACTCTCTGGACGAGCTTCGCGAGCCTCCTGAGCCTGACCTCAGCCCAGTCTAGAAAGCGGGCCACGGGCAGGAGCTCGCCGCCCAGGATCGCAAGCCCGAGAAAGGCGGTGCCGAAGCCGGCCCCCGGCAGGGGACCGAGCACGATGCTCCCGAGCGTCAGGATTACCCCGAATACGATCAGGAGTATCCTCGTGATGATGTGGCCCCGCTTTTGCTGCCGGCGGCGGTAGCGTTCCTTGAAGCGTTGACCCGGCTTGGCCTGGCTGAACTCGCGCCAGGCCGATTTTGCCCTCTCGATCATGACCGTAATGATCCCACGATTCGGTTCGCTAGGCACAACGGTACGGGCGTGGTTCGCACGGGGCGGTTCGCGATTCTCACGGGGCGGTTCGCGAACCGCCCCTACCCGACGCGGGGTACGGGTTCGGGCTGGTGTTCGCTCTCGCGCAATTCGGGTTCCCAGTGGCGCATCGCCTTGCGTACGTGCTCGGCCATCAGCCGTTCGGCGTCCTCGAACCGGCCCTCGGCCACGGCCGCCAAGATCTCACGGTGCTCCTCGACGTCCGTCTCCTGCCAGTCCGAGACCGCGCTGCGCCGCGAGAGCAGGCGCCTGCCCACCTCCACGATCCAGAGCGCCTCCAGGGCCCGCACCAGCTCGTCGTTCCCCGTGGCGCGCGCGAGCGCGACGTGAAAGTCGCGGCTGGCGTCGTGGGCCGAGATCCCACCCCGCGCCCGCTCCTCGCGCGCGATGGCAGCTTCTAACCGTTCGAGGTCGCCATCCGCTCTCCTCTCCGCGGCCAGCCGGGCTATGCCTGGCTCGAGGATGGCCCGTACCTCGAGACGCCGCATGACCGCGTCGAGGCCAAGGTCAGCCACCCTGAAGCCACGGTTGGAGAGGGGATCCACGAGTCCCTCTCCCGCTAGCCGCCTCAGCGCCTCGCGAACCGGCGTGCGAGAGATGCCAAACCGCTCGGCGAGCTCGACCTGACCTAGCCTCGCCCCCGGCGCCAGCTCGCCGCTTAGCACCAGACCGCGGATGCGCTCGTAGGCCAGGTCCGCAACCGAATCTACCCTGATTGGGTCCGTGCCTGCAGCGGGACGAGATGCCGAGCTCATCGCTCGATCATAAGCGGTGTGGATACATTATGCAATAGAAGGGCCCGACAGCCCTTGACACGGTGATTGACAATGGATAATGTATCCATTAACGGAGTGTGGGCTTTTGGGGTTGGTGCTATGGGATCCGTTGGAGAGGTTGCTGCCGGGCGGGTGGTGCGCGTTCTGCACGATGGGGCGCCGGCGTGGGGACGGCTCGAGGGCGATGAGGTGGTGCTCGACTCGGGGGCACGGCTTCCCGAGGTCGAGGCGCGGTACCTCGCGCCGGTCGAGCCCACGAAGATCATCGCTGTCCACCTTACCTACCGCAGTCGGGTGGAGGAGTACGCGGCCCGGGCGCCTGCCGAGCCCTCGTATTTCCTCAAGCCCACGACCACCCTCAACGGGCACCGCGGGGTCTTGCGGCGGCCCGAAGGGACCAGTTTTCTCAACTACGAGGGCGAGCTGGCGGTGGTGGTCGGGCGCCGCATGCACGGGGTAGGGATCGAGGATGCGCTTTCCTTCGTCGCCGGCTACGCGTGTGCCAACGACGTCGGGTTGCACGACTTTCGTCACGCGGACCGGGGTTCGATGCTGAGGGTCAAGGGGCAGGACGGGTTCTTGCCGCTCGGGCCGGAGCTCGTGCCGGCGTCCGAGTTCGACCCCGAGAGCTTCGTCCTCCGGACCTACCTCAACGGCGAGGTCGTCCAGGAGGGTGGGGCCGACGACATGTTCTTCGGCGTCGCCTACCAGCTCGCGGACCTGTGCCGCCTGATCACGCTGGAGCCGGGCGACGTGGTCCTGACCGGGACCCCCGCGAACTCCAGGCCGATGGAGCCAGGGGACGTGGTGGAGGTGGAGATAGAAGGGCTCGGGCGCCTGACCAACACCGTGGAGGAGTGGGGGGTGGATCTGTCTGGGCCTGGCGACCAGCCCGAGACCTCGGCCAATACGTTGCACGTCGCGCTGGCCATCTCCGAGGCGGAGGCCGAGCGCATGGTGGAGGAGAGCCGGGGGGAGCCCAGCGCCGTTCGCGTGCGTGTGGACATGAACTTGTGCCAGAGCAACGGCCAGTGCGAGCTGGTCGCGCCTGAGATCTTCGACCTCGGCGAGGACGACCTTCTGCGGTGGAAGGACAGGGTCGACCCGTCGCTGCGCGAGAAAGCGCTAAAAGCGGTGGAGGCCTGCCCCATGCAGGCGATAAGCGTCGAGAAAGGGTTAGCAGATCTTCTCCGGGAGTGATGGCGTGAAGCCAGTCCTGATCCGCCAGCACGAGCAGATGACGCCGCCGGGCCTGCTGGTCGAGTGGCTGCGCGAGCGCGGCATCCCGTTCGAGATACACCCGTCGTGGGAGGAGACGGCGCCGCCGCCCGACCCCACGCGGTACTCGTTCGTGGCCTCGCTCGGTTCCCCGTACGGCCCGAACGACACGCACGAGCCCTCCGTCGTAGCCGAGCTCGAGCTCATAGGGACCGCCGTGAAAAGGGAGGTTCCTGTGCTCGGGTTGTGCTTCGGAGGCGAGGTGCTCTCCACCGTGCTCGGCGGGCGGGTAGAACGCGCGCCGAAGCCCGAGCTCGGGTGGCGCGAGATCCAGACCGACGATCCGGACACCGTCCCGACCGGGCCGTGGCTGCTCTGGCACTACGAGCGCTTCACGACGCCGCCAGGCGCGCTCGAGCTGGCGCGAACGGACGACGCCGTGCAGGCGTTCAGGTTCGGGCCGCACCTCGGGGTGCAGTTCCACCCGGAGAGCACGGTGGAGATAGTCGCCCGCTGGGCGGGCGCGGACACCGAGCGGCTGGAGAAACTGGGCATAGCAGATGGCGCAGAGCTGCTCGCCGTGTCGCCCGAACGCCAGGAGGCCGCCAGGCTGGCCGCCTTCCAGCTCTTCGACGCGTTCGCAGCGGCCGCGGAGGCGCACCGCGGAGGGAAAGGAGCCGGCGACGCCGGCAGGAAGGATGCAGGCATGATCGAGCAGGAGAAGGACGTAAAGCGGCCGCCCGAGCTATCCGACGAGACCGTCACTTCGGTCAGGGTGATCTACCCTGACCTGCACGGCATCGTGCGCGGGAAGGACGTGCCTATCGGAGAGTTCGACCGCGCCATGGACCACGGGCTCGCGTTCTGCTCGGCGGTCATGGGCACGGACCTGCGCCACACGCCCGTGGTCGGCGGGGAGGAGGGTTACCCCGACCTCATCGCCTTCCCCGACCTCTCCACGATGACCATGGTCCCCTGGGAGCCTGGCCTGGCGTGCTGCATCGCCGACCTGCGGCCTGTGGGCGAGCACGAGCCCCCAGCCGACCCGAGGGGGGCGGTGCGCCGCGCGGTCGCGGGCTTCGAGGAGATCGGTCTGGCGCCCGTGGTCGGCCCGGAGCTCGAGTTCTTCCTCTGCGTGCGGGATCCGGAAGCGCCCAATGGGGTGCGGCGTTACGTGGACAACCTGAGCATGGTCTACACGGTGGGTCCGTTGGCCGACCCGCTTGGTGTGGTGCGCGAGATCGCGGAGTCGCTCTCGACCCTGGGCATGGGCACCTTCGCGGCCAACCACGAGTTCATGAACTCGCAGTTCGAAATCAACCTGCACCACTCGGACGCCCTGACCGCCGCCGACCGCGCCTTTCGGCTGAAGGGCGCCGTCAAAGACGTGGCCGCCATCCGCGGGCTCGTCGCCACGTTTATGGGCAAGCCGTTCAACGATCAGGGTGGATCCGGCTTCCACTTCCACTTCTCGCTCGGCCGCGACGACAAGAACGCCTTCTCCGACGACTCTGACCCTGACGGCGTCTCCGGGGAGATGCGCCACTTCATGGCGGGCGTGCTGGCGCACGCTCCGGCCCTGACGGCTTTCCTGAACCCGACCGTGAACGCCTACCGGCGGCTAGTGCCCGACTCGCTGGCGCCGACCCACGCGAACTGGGGCTGGGACAACCGTACGTCGTTTATCCGGGTGCCGCCCGAGCGGGGCGGGGCCACGAGGGCCGAGGTCCGCGTGGGCGACGGGAGCGCGAACCCTTACCTCGCAACGGCGGCGATACTCTTCGCCGGGCTGCACGGCGTGCGCGAGAAGCTGCCGCTCGAACCGCCCGTAGGGGGCGACGCCTACACCCTCGCCGAAGACCAGGCCGGCGGGGCTCTCCCCGCCTCGCTCGGCGAGGCGCTGGACGCGCTGGAGGCCGACCGGGTGCTGCGGGGGTCGCTCGGGCCCGAGATCGTGGACACCTTCCTCAACGTGAAGCGGTTCGAGGTCGAGAGGCACCGGACGTGGGTCTCCGACTGGGAGATCGACGAGTACCTCCACCACCTCTAGGAGGCCGGCGATGACAGAGACGAGAGAGACCGTGCCGCTGGAGGAGATCGACCTCTCCTCCCACGACGCTTTCCTGGAGCGGGTGCCCTACGAGTGGTTCCGCACCCTGCGCCGCGAGGCGCCCGTCTTTTTCAACCCCGAGCCCGACGGTCCCGGCTTCTGGGCCGTCAGCCGCTACGGGGATATCCGCGACGTCCACCGCAACGTCCCCGTCTACTCTTCCGAGGTTGGCGGGACCTCTCTGGAGGACCTGGATCCCGACCAGATCGAGGCCCGCAAGTCAATGATCGACATGGACCCCCCGCGCCACAACGAGCTGCGGGGCCTCATAGCCCGCCGCTTCACTGCGCGGGCGGTGAAGGTGTGGGAGGAGGCGGTCAGGACGGTCTGCGACCGGGTACTCACGGAGGCGCTCCCCAAGGGCGAGTTCGACTTCGTGCGTGAGATCTCCTCCGAGATCCCGATGCAGGTCTTCGCCGAGATCCTTGGCGTCCCGCAGGAGGACAGGCGCCTGATCGTGGACATGGGCGACCGCATCCTCGGCAACCAGGACCCCGAGTTCGTCCAGCCCGTCGAGGACGCGCACAGGCTGCTGCCCTTCTCGAGCCCCGTCTCGCTCGAGATGTTCGAGTTCGGGCGAAAGCTGGCCGCCGCCAGGCGCAAGAACCCGGGCAGCGACATCATCACCCAGCTGGCCTACGAGCCGCTTACCCAGCGCGAGTTCGACGTCTACTTCGTGCTGCTAGCGACCGCCGGCAACGAGACGACCAGGCACACGATCACGCACGGCCTGCTCGCCCTCCTGGAGTATCCGGACCAGCTGGAGCGGCTGCGCCGGGACCCAGCGTTGTTCGCGCCGGCCGCCGACGAGATGCTCCGCTGGGCCACGGCCGTCCACTACTTCCGCCGCACCACGACGCAGGACGCCGAGATCGCCGGCACCAGGATACCGGCCGGCGCCAAGGTCACGACCTGGCTCGTCTCGGGCAACCGCGACGAGGAGGTCTTCGAGGATCCCGACACCTTCGACGTCGGCCGCCACCCGAACAAGCACATGGCTTTCGGCCCAGGGGGCATCCACCACTGCCTCGGCGCGCACCTCGCCCGTCTGGAGGTCCGAATCGCATTCGAGGAGATGCTCAGGCGCGTCGAAGGGTTCGAGCTCACGGGCAAGCCGGAACGCCTGCGCTCCAACTTCTTCAACGGCATCAAGCGGATGCCGGTGAGGGTGGTCGCGTGATCTCGCTGCGCCGCATCGACCACGTGAGCCTCCGCGTGACCGACGTGGGGGACGCAGCGAGCCGCTGGTGCGCGCAGTTCGGGCTCCTCGAGCGCTCGCGCGAGGACAGGCGGGCGCGCCTCGCCTGCGACGACGAGCCCTGCGCGCTCGAGCTGCTCGCCTCCGACTCGCCCGGGGTCGAGCACATCGCCTACGAGCTCAGGCGCTCGTGCTCGCTCGACGACGCGCGCCGGCACCTGGACGGGCTGGGCGTTGGGTGGGAGAACAGGGACGGCGGGCTGCGCCTCGCCGACCCCGAGGGCAACGGGGTCCTGGTGTTACCCTACAGGGAGCCGGGCCTGAGCTGGACGCCGCACGCGCGGCCTGCGGGGGAGGCGGTCGTAGGACATCCCCGCAAGCTCGGGCACGTCAACTTCCTGACCGGCGCGATCTCCGAGGAGGTAGAGTTCTACACGCGCGTGCTTGGCATGCGCATCACCGACTGGCTCGGCGAGGGCGGCGTGTGGCTGCACGTAAACACAGACCACCACGTCATGGCGCTCATCGACAAGGGGTACTCCCACCTTCACCACCTCGCCTTCGACGTGGTGGACATCGGCCAGATGCGTGTTGCCCTCGACCACCTCGGCCGCCACGGCCGCTGGCTGGGCTGGGGTCCGGCGCGCCACGGCGTGGGCGGCAACATCGCCTCCTACGTGCGAATCGTGGAGGAGGAGTGCTTCGTCGAGCTCTACTGCGACATGGAGCAGCTGCAGGCCGACCACGAACCGCGCCGCTGGCCGGACAACCGGTACTCCTCGAACACGTGGGGCCCCCTGCCTCCGCGCTCCTACTTCCGTTTCGACGCCGCCGCGGTCGCCTCGGAGCGCGAGAGCCTCGAGATGCTCGGCCGGCCCCTAGAAGAGGAGGTTCCCACGTGAGCCTGAAGGGATATTCCACGCCGCGCACGAGCACGGGCCGCGCGAGCCTCGTTCCGCCGCCGCCGTGGCACTACGTCGGGGATTTCCTCGTCGTGGACTACTGGGCCGACCCGGACGCCGCTCGCGCCGTCCTGCCCGAGGGACTGGACCCGCACCCCGACCCGGGCCGCTGCGCCGCGGTGTTCGCCGACTGGCAATCGTGCTCCGAAGGGGGCGACGAGCTGGTGGACCCGGTCCGCTCCCAATACCGCGAGTTCTTTATCGTGGTCAACGCGCTGCTCGACGGCGAGGAGGTCACCACCTGCCCCTTTATCTGGGTCGACCAGGACTTCGCGCTGGCGCGAGGTTGGATCCAGGGCTTCCCAAAGAAGCTCGGCACGATGTGGATGACGCGCACCTTTGGGCTCGACCTGCCCGCCGACCCCGGCCTGCGGCCCGGCGGCCAACACGGCGCGACCTGCTCGGCGCGCGGGCGCGCGATCGCCGACATGACGCTGACCATCGAAGGCGAGACCGAGGACGGCCCGCGCCACAACGCGCCGCCCATCGTCAACGTCCGCCACTTCCCGCGGCTCGCCTCCGGGCGCCACGAAGACCCGCAGGTGCACGAGCTCGTGCGCTCCGTCAGCCGCGACAGGGCGGTCTCGAAGGTAGTGGCCGGTCCGGCCACCCTCACGCTTCACCCGGCCCCAGGCGAGGAGCACGACACGCTCGCGCCCGTACGGATCGACCGGGGATACCGCTTCACCTTCGGTTACACGATAGACGACCTGGAGACCGTAAAGGAGCTCGTATGACAGCCGTCAAGGACCGCGTGAGCGTCGCTGGCGTCGACGTCTCCCCCGACCACTTTATCGGCGGGGAGCGCGTGGCGAGCGAGAGGCGCTTCGAGGACATCTCGCCCATAGACGGAGGCCAGATAGCCGAGATCTCGCGCGCCGGCGAGAACGAGGTGGACCTGGCGGTGCGCGCCGCCCACGAAGCCTTCCCGGAATGGGCCGCCCTGGGCCCGGCTGGCCGGGCGCCGTACCTGCGCCGACTCGCCGACCTAATAGACGCGAACATCGACCGGCTGGCCGCGGTCGAGTGCGCCGACATGGCCATGTTGCTTCGCTCGTTGCGCGCCAGGGTTATCTCCCGCGGGGCACGCAATTACCGCTCCTACGCCGACCTGGCCGTCGCCTACGAGGAGCGCGACTGGCGCTCGCAGGGTACCTGGAACCGGGTGCAGCGGATGCCGGCAGGACCAGCCGCGGTCATAACGCCCTGGAACGCGCCGTTCATGCTCTCGACCTGGAAAACGGCCCCTGCGATCGCGGCCGGGTGCACCATGGTTCTCAAGCCCGCCGAGTGGTCGCCGCTCTCGTGCTCGCTTCTGGGTGACCTTATCTCCGAGGCCGGGTTCCCGCCAGGCGTCTTCAACATCATCCAGGGGGTCGGAGAGGAGGCGGGGGCAGCGCTGGTCTCGCATCCCCTGCTCAGGCGCATCTCCTTCACGGGATCCCCAGAGACGGGGCGCCTTATCGGGGTCGCCGCGGCCCGCAACCTCGTGCCGTTCACGGCCGAGCTCGGGGGCAAGGGACCCCTGATCGTCTTCGAGGATGCCGACCTGGACGCCGCCGCCCGCAAGGCCGCGGGCCAGTACGACGACTCGGGCCAGGTGTGCCTGGCCGGCACGCGGCTGCTGGTACAGGAATCCGTCGCGGACGATTTTATGCAGCGGTTCCACCGCTTCGCGGACGAGCACGTTCTCGGCGACCCGCGCGAGGAAGGAACCACGATCTCGCCGCTCATCCACCCCGACCACCTGGAGCGCGTCGAGGGCTTCGTGGATCGGGCCCGCGCCGATGGGCAGAAGATAGTGCGCGGCGGAAGACGCTCGGACGCGGGGCCGCTCTTCTACGAGCCCACCCTGATCGAACCCACCTCCAACGATGCCGAGGTCGTCCAGCGCGAGGTGTTCGGCCCCGTGCTCACCTTCCAGACCTTCTCCGACGAGGACGAGGGCGTGGCGCTGGCCAACTCCACGGATTACGGCCTCTCAGGCATCGTCTACACGGGGTCGCTCGGCCGGGCCGATCGCGTGGGACGGCGGGTCCGCGCCGGTGTGGTGTGGGTCAACACCTTCCTGGTGCGCGACCTCACGGCGCCTTTCGGCGGCATCGGCATCTCCGGCATAGGCCGCGAGGGCGGCGATTACGCCCTGGACTTCTACTCCGACCTCAAGACCCTGCAGATCCTCGAGGGCAGCGTGGGATGAACGACGAGGCGTTGCTCGACGCGGTCGCCACCGAGGCTGGCTGGATGGAGGAGCTACTGACCCGCCTCGTCGAGGCCCCGACAGTCCTCGGCGCCGAAGAGGCCGGGCAGGCCGTGATGGAGTCCGCCTTCCTGGAATGCGGCCTCGACGCTCGAAGCGTCCCGCTCGACGCCGACGCCTTGCGTGCCGCGCCTGGCTCCTCCCCGTTCTCCTGGGACGTGAAGGGCAAGCGCAACGTCGTGGCCGACTGGCCCGCAGGCGGCGACGGCGGGCGATCCCTGATCCTCAACGGCCACATCGACGTCGTGCCGCCGGCTGCCGAAGAGCTCTGGACGCATCCGCCCTACGAGACCTTCCGCGACGGAGACTGGCTCTACGGTCGCGGCGCTGCGGACATGAAGGCCGGTCTCGCCGCTATGACCGGCGCGGTGCGGGCGCTGGCGGGCGCCGGGTGGGCCCCGGCAGCGCCGGTGCAGCTGCAATCCGTCGTGGAGGAGGAGTGCACTGGCCACGGGGCCTTGCAGTGCGTGCTAGACGAGTCGCGGGCGAACGCCTGCGTCATAACCGAGCCGCACCCCGACCACATCACCGTCGCCCAGGTCGGCGTGCTCTGGTTCCACGTCGACATCGCCGGCGTCCCGGCGCACGCGGCGCGCGCCAGCCGGCTCGGCTTCAACGCCATCGACGCCACAATCGGCGTGCTCGCAGCGCTCAGGGACCTGGAGACACGGCTAAACGAAAATCCACCGCCACCCTTCGACGCGTTCGAGCACCCCATAAACCTCAACCCGGGTGTGATCTCCGGCGGCGACTGGCCCTCGACCGTCGCGGCCGCCTGCACCCTATCGTGCCGGATCGGGCTGTATCCCGGGCAGGACCCGGAAGATATGCAGGCCCAGGTCGAGGCGGCGGTCCAAGAGGCGGCCGCCGCCGACCCGCGGCTCGCCGATCGCCCGCCGCGGGTACGCTACGACGGCTTCTCGTGCGAGGGTGCGGTCGTCGACGGCGACGAGCCGGTCGTCGTCGAGCTCTCGCGCGCGTACGAGCGGGTGCATGACGTGCGCCCCCCGGCGCTTGCTACCACGGCCACCACGGACGCCCGACACTTCGTACGGGCCGGCATCCCCGCCGTGTGCTTCGGCCCGCGTGGGGAGAACATCCACGGCATCGATGAGCGCGTCTCGATGCGCTCGGTCGTCGAGTCCGCGCAGGTGCTCGGGCTCTTTATCAGGGATTGGTGCGGCCTCCTCCAGGACTCGCGCCGAAAGGAGGAGTAATGTCCAACGTCGAGTCGACAGCCCCGCCGCAAGGGGCTACCGAGACCGCGAAGCTGCACCGGCGCGCCCTGGGGGTCCCCGACCTCGTGTTCTTTATCGTCGCGGCCTCGGCGCCCCTGACCGCGGTCGCGGGCGGCCAGGCCGCGACCTACCTCGTCACGGGCAACCAGGCCGTGCCGTTTATGTTCATCCCGCTCGGGATCATGCTTGGCCTGTTCGCGGTGGGGTACGCGGCGATGAGCCGCCACGTCACCAACGCGGGCGCGTTCTACTCCTACGTCTCCCAGGGCCTCGGCAAGGTGCCAGGCGTGGGCGCCGCCTTCGTGGCGCTCATCGCCTACAACGCCATGCAGATAGGCATCTACGGCCTCTTCGGGGTCGCGCTCGGAGGGTTCATGGCCGTCAACCTCGGCATCGCCCTCCCATGGTGGGCCTGGTGCCTGATCGGCGGCATCGTGATCGCGGCGCTTGGTGTGCTGCAGATAGATCTCAACGCCCGCGTGCTGGCGGTCGCTCTGATTCTCGAGGTGATCGTCGTCTTGCTCTTCGACTTCGCGGTCCTGGCTGACCCCGGCCCGCAGGGGCTAGACCTCATCGGCTTCAGCCCGACCGTGGCCTTCGGCGCCGCGGCGGGCGCCACGCTCACGTTCTGTTTCGCCTCGTTCGTCGGCTTCGAGTCCGCGGCGATCTACAGCGAGGAGTGCCGCGACCCCAGGCGGACGGTGGCCCGTGCGACCTTCCTGGCCGTAGGCATGATCGCGGTCTTCTACGCCATCTCCAGCTGGCTGCTCGGCGTGGCCGTGGGGTTCGACACCATCGTCAACCCCGAGGCGCTGGTGGCGGCCGGCTACGAGACGGCCGGCAACCCCGACCCGACGACGATACTGTTTATAGCCGGCGCGGAGCGGCTCGGCGCCGTGTGGGGGACCGCGGCGGCGCTGCTCTTTGCCACCAGCCTGTTCGCGGCGCTGCTCTCGTTCCACAACGCGGTGGCCCGCTACATGTTCGCGCTCGGCCGCGAGGGCGTTGTTCCGTCGGCGTTCAGCCGCGTGCATCCCACCACGGGCGCGCCCTGGATCGCCTCGGTGTCGCAATCTATCCTGGCGCTCGCGGTGGTTGGCATCTTCGCCATCACCGGAGCCGACCCCGTTCTGCAGCTCTTTACCTGGCTGACCAACATGGGCGCCCTTGGCGTGCTGCTCCTCATGGCCGTCACGTCCTTCGCCGTGGTCGGGTACTTCCGGCTGCACCCCGATTCCGAGGTAGGCAGTTGGCCATCCACCGTGGCGCCGGCGATCGCGGGTGTGCTGCTGCTGATCGTGCTGATCCTCGGCGTGACGAACTTCAACGTCCTGATCACCGGCGTCATCGGGGCTCCCACCGACATCATGGCTATCGTGCTGCCGGCGATCCTGTTCGGCGGCGGTGCCCTCGGCCTGATTGTCGGGGCCGTGCTCAAGAGCCGCCGGCCCGACGTCCTCGCCCACGTCGGCGAGGGCGCGGAGGCCGAGAGGTCGTCCGAGACCGAGAGGTGAGTCACGGGCAGGATGCGGCGCGGCCCGAGCGGGCCGCGCCGCAGCACGAGCGGGCCGAACTCCCGGCTCTGGCCGACCGCGAGGGGGTCCTGGAGGATCTGGTGCGCGTCATCTGCGAGGCGTGGGCGTCGTTCGACGCGCCGCGCCCCGCCGAACCGCAGCTCGGTGAGGTCCTGGCCGACCGTCTTGGCGCCCCGCTGCCCGAGGACCCTGGCTCAGCGGAGACCGCCCTGGGGGACGCCGCCCGCGTCCTGGACGCGAGCATCTCCCCGTCGCGGCCGCTCTACCTCGGTTACATCGGCTCGACCGGCCTGGAGATGGGGGTCCTGGCCTCCGCGCTGTCGGCCACGTACGACGCGAACCTCGCCGTAACCGCCGGCGGCGCGGACCTCGTGGAAGAGCAGACCCTCCGCTGGGTCGCTGAGTTCGTCGGCTTCCCGCTGGCCGAGGGCGCGTTCACCAGCGGCGGCATGACGTCCAACCTCACGGCCCTGCTCGCGGCGCGAGAACGCGCCATTCCAGGCTCGCGGGCCGAGGGCGTAGGAGGTCGCCGGGCCGCGGTCTACTGCTCGGAGGAAGCCCACCACTCGGTGGTCCGCGCCGTCGAGGTGTGCGGGCTGGGGAGCTCCGCCGTCCGCGTCATCCCCATCGACGACCGGCGCCGCATGAGGCCGGAGGCGCTGCAAGAGGCGCTCTCCTCCGACTTCGCCTCGGGCGTCGTGCCCGTGGCCGTGGTGGCGACCGCCGGCACGACGCTGACGGGGGCCGTGGATCCCCTCGACAAGATCGCGGACGTCTGCGCCCGCCACGGCGCGTGGCTGCACGTGGACGGCGCTTACGGGCTTCCCGGGGCTGCGGTGACGAGCGCGGCGCCGCTCTTCGCCGGCCTCGAGCGCGCCGACTCTGTGACCCTCGACGCCCACAAGTGGCTCGGCGTGCAGAAGAGCTGCAGCGTGGTCATGATGCGAGAGCGGGGGCGGCTGCGCTCCACCTTCGGCCACGAAGAGCGGTACATGCTGCACGACGCCGACGTCGCCAACCCCGTGGACCGCACGCTCGAGTACTCGCGCCCGTTCCGCTCGCTTCGGCTGTGGATGGCCTTCCGCGTCCACGGCGCCGCGCAGTACCGCCGCTGGATCGAACGCACCCTTGCCAACGCCAGGCACCTCACAGAGTCGCTGCGCGCCGCCCCCGAGTTCGAGCTGCTGCACGACCCGATGCTCTCCACCGTCTGCTTCAGGCACGTGCCGCCCGGCGTCGACGATCTCGACGCCCACAACCTGCTGCTTGCCAGGGAGATACAGCGCGACGGGCGCGTCTTCCTCGCGCCCGCCTCCGTCGATGGTCGAGCTTGCCTGCGCGTCTGCTTCGTCAATTTCCGGACGACGCCAGAAGAAGCTGATTACGCGTTAGGCGTGGCCCGCGAGGTCGGCGATCGCTTGGCCCGCGCTTGATCCGACCCGCCTGGCGAGATCCAGGTCAGCAGCAATAACGCAACCTACGGCTGCAACCGAGTCTGACGGAAACGCCTCCGGTCCCCTAAACCGTGTGCGTTCTGCGGCTGGATGAGGTATACCAGTAGCGCCCGCACGTATACGAGCGGGGAGATAGGCCCACGACGACAGGAGACCATCACATGGAATTACCTCGCTTTGAGGTCGCCACGCTAGCGGGCGGATGCTTCTGGTGCCTCGAGGCCGTCTACGACGAGCTGCGCGGCGTGGAGAGCGTCGAGTCGGGGTACTCTGGCGGCACGATCGAGAACCCGACGTACCGCCAGGTGGTCACCGGGACCACGGGCCACGCCGAGGTCGTCAGGGTCACGTTCGACCCCGAGGTAGTCTCGTTCCGGGAGATCCTTGAGGTCTTCTTCACCATCCACGACCCGACGACCCTGAACCGTCAGGGCGCCGACGTCGGGCCGCAGTATCGATCGGCAATCTTCTACCACGACGAGGAGCAGCGGCACGTCGCCGAGGATGTCATCTCCGAGCTCGAGGCTGAGGGCGTCTGGGAAGACCCCATCGTGACCGAGGTGACGCCGCTCGACACCTTCTACGTGGCAGAGGACTACCACCAGGAGTACTACCAGAACAACGCGTACCAGCCGTACTGTCAGGTGGTGATCTCGCCCAAGGTCGCGAAGTTCCGCAAGCAGTACCTCGAGAAGCTCAAGGCTTAGAACCCCCGCTTGCCTGGCACGCTTCCGGGTGGTGGGAGTTGAGAAGGGTCGCCCTGCTGGCCCTGCTGGTGCTCCTTTGTTCTTGCGGGGGCCAGTCCGGAGCCAGGGAGGGAGGCGCCTCCGCCGAAGACGGCGGTGCCGGGGAGACCACGCGGTGGGACGCGCGCACCGTCCAGGAGAACACGGCGGGGGAGAGGACTGCGACCGTCGAGGAACCCCGCACCGACGGAGCCGGCCGCCGAGGAGCCGGTCCCTGAGGAGTCTGCCGAGGGGCCCGCGAGCAGGAACACCGCGAACAGGCCGGCTGTCGGCACCAACGGGATGGTCAGCTCTGCGCACCCGCTCGCTACGCGGGCGGGGCTGGAGATCCTCGAGAACGGCGGGAACGCCTTCGACGCGGCCGTGGCGGTCGCCGCCGCCCTGAACGTCGTCGAGCCGATGATGAGCGGCGTCGGCGGGTACGGGGCGATCGTGGTGCACGACGTGGAGAGCGGGGAGTCCCGCTTCCTCGAGGTCGGCAGCAGGACCCCCGAGGCGCTGGAACCCTCGATCTTCCGGCCGCCCACGCCGAACTACCAGGACCACAGGTGCGGCGCCCCGGTAGTGGCCACGCCTGGCAACCTGAACGCCTGGTGGGCCATGTCCGAGGAGTACGGAGAGCTAGAGTGGCGCAGCCTCTTCGGGCCGGCCATAAGGCACGCCGAGGACGGCTTCGTCGTCGGCGATGAGCTGGCGGGCTGGCTCGGATCCGAGTACGGCTCCTTCCCCACCAACGCCCAGGCCATCTACGGCAACGATGGGACGCCCCTCGTGGCGGGCGACCGCCTGGTGCAGCGGGACCTCGCCGGCTCGCTGCGGCTCATAGCGGACAGGGGCGCCGGGGTGGTGTACGGCGGCGAGCTGGGCCAGGCAATGGTCTCCGAGGTGCAGGAACGAGGGGGAACCCTCGCCATCCAGGACCTGCGCGAGAACAGGGCGCGGTGGCGCGAGACCATCGAGATAGAGAAGGACGGCTACCGCGTCGTCACCGCCTCGCCCCCCGCCACCTCGTGGGGCTCCCTCGCCCGGCTCGGGACGCTCGGGCAGTTCGACCTGGGACCGGCCGACCACAACAGCGTCTCCTACGTGCACGCGCTCACGGAGATCTCCAAGCGCGCTTTTACCCAGTCCACCCGCTACACCGACCCGGAGACGGGGGAGGCGGACCTGGACCTGGTGCTCTCCGAGAGGTACTGGGCCGGCGAGGCGGCGGCCGTGGACTTCTCGGCTGCGTCGCCCTACGACCCGCCCATAGAGTCCGACTCGGCCCTCACCTGCTCGCCCACGGGCTACACGCCCGCCCTCTCGCCCGACACCCGCCAGCACACCACGCACTTCGTCGTGGCGGACGCTGAAGGGAACGTCGTCAGCTCAACCCAGACGCTCGGGAACATCTTCGGCAGCAAGGTCATGCCCGAGGACACGGGCATCTGGCTCAACGACGAGGTCGCGTGGGCCCGCTTCGAGCCAGCCGGCAACCCGTTCGACGCCTACCCTGGGCGCCAGATCCCCTACGCACTCAGCCCCACGATCGTGACGCGCGACGGCCGCCCCGAGATGGCCCTTGGCACGCCGGGTGGCCGCACCATCCTGCAGACGACGCCGCAGATGCTCAACAACGTCACGCAGTTCGAGATGAACCTGCAGGAGGCGATCTCCGCCCCCCGCTTCAGCTTCGTTATTCCGGATCTGCTCCTCGTCGAGCCCGGCATCCCCGCCTCCGTTCAGGGCGAGCTCTCCGCGATGGGCCACAACGTCTACGAGGAACCGGAGCTCGGCAACGCCCACGGCCTCACCATCGAGTACGGCCCCGACGGAGAACCCGTCCGTTTCACCGGGGGCGCGGATCCCCGCGGCGAAGGCGCCGCCATCGGCTATTGATGCGGAACCCGGTGGGAGGATATTCGTTGGTGCGTTCCGGAGTAGGATAAGAGCGGAGCGCGATTGCCTGGCGACCGCCGAATAACGCCTCAACGCGAACTCACCAGCCGGATCTCGCACGAGCCGTATAAACTCTGCTTGTGTACGAGATATTGTGGGAGTACGAGATTCGTCCGGGGCAATCCGAAGCCTTCGAGTCCCTCTACGGCGCGGACGGCGAGTGGGCGCGGCTCTTCCGCCAGGCGGACGGCTACGTCGAGACGCTTCTCTTCCGCGACATTGCCAGCCCGACGCGTTACCTCACATTGGACCGCTGGCGTTCCCGCGCGGCCTTCGATGCCTTCTTCGAAGCAGCCGGTTCCGCCTACGCCGCATTGGACCGCCTCGGCGACGCCCTGACCATGCTCGAGCGCCGCATCAACAACCCGTAGAGACGCCCCGGTGGGGCGTCTCCCGGTGGGGCGTCTTCCCACGATGGGCGTCTCCGCCAGGGTGGGGCCCACGGTTCCCGCGGGCGTTGCCCGGATTCGGTACGGGACCCTACCGTGTTCCGGGTCTGCTTCAGCCGAGCCCGAAGAGATCGTCCTCCCCACGGCTCGTCTCGAGGGCGGTCACGAGCTCCCGCAGCGAGCCCATCCTCACCCGCATGCCGCCACCCTCCCTGGCCGGAGGCGGGTTGATGGCCACGTACTCGACCTCGTCCGCGACCGACTCGAGCGCCCGGATCAGGCCGGCGCTCGAGACCTCTACCGGCTCGAGGTCGCTTCCGAGACCAGAGGCCGCCAGGAAGTCCCGCGACTTCGCCTCCGAGTCGAAGAGCAGCACCGCCGCGTGCTCGTCCATCGAGACCGCGAGCGGCAGGGCCCCGGGGACGACCTCCTCGAACAGGAGGACGTAGGGGGGACCCGGCATCTCGCTCGAGGTCACGCCTTCAGGGTCTTGGCGCCATCGTGACCAGCAGAACCAGGTTCTCTTGGGTCTCGTTGCGGACGCCGTGCGGCTCCCCGGCGCGGGCGATAACCGCGTGCCCTTCGCCGAGGTCTTGCTCTTCGTCCCCCACGGCGAAGCGTCCCGTGCCCCGCAGAACCAGGTAGATCTTGTCCGAACCGTCGTGGGCGTGGACCTTCTGCGTCTGGCCAGGCAAGAGGCAGTAGGCGTCGTAGAAGAGGTGCGGGGAGTCGAAGAGGGCGTTCTTCTTCATCTTCTCTTCGGAGAAGGAGATCTGGGCGTCCAAGCGTTTGCTTTCCAAGGCGTTCCTCTCGCTCTCTGGGTGCCGGTTCTGGCTAGGCTACCCTGAACTCTTTCGGAGAGTTCGTCAGGTTGCGGCAGCCTTCCTGCGTGACGACGACGAGGTCCTCGATGCGGACGCCGCCGACCCCGGGCTCGTAGAGGCCCGGCTCGACCGTGACCACGTCGCCCGCCTTGAGCTCCTCGTCCGCGGTCGAGACGCGCGGGGCCTCGTGCACCTCCAGGCCGACCCCGTGGCCGGTGCCGTGGAAAAAGCCCTCGGTCAGCGGCATGCCGGGCTCCTGGTCGTGCTTGCCAGTCCTGTAGCCTCGCTCGTGCAGGATATCCGAGACCCTGTCGTGAACGTCGCGGCCGTTTACCCCGGCCTTGATCATCGACAGGGCGGCCTCCTGGGCTTCCAAAACGGCGTCGTACATACCCTGTAGAGCCTCGCTCGGCTCGCCCTTTACGAAGGTGCGGGTCATGTCTGCGTAGTAGCGGCTCTCTACGTCACGCGGGAAGATGTCCAGGATGATCGCCTCCCCGGCCCTGAGCGGGCCGCTGCCGCGCTCGTGCGGGTCGGCCGCCTGCGCGCCGCCAGCGGAAATCGTGCCCTCGTCGGAGGCGCACCCGCGTCGGAGGAGCTCGACGTCTATCTCGGAGCGCAGGATCTCGCTGGTCAGCGTCTCCCCGCGCCAGCGCAGCGTTCCGTCGTCTGCGACCTCGGCCTCCTCCAGGATCCCGACCGCGTGGGCGCAGGCCCCCTCGACCGCCCTCTGCGCCTTCTCGATGTGCGAGATCTCCTCCTCCGACTTGACGCGCCGCAGCTCGGCGAAGAGCCTGCCGTCCGGCTCGACCCGGAGGCCGCGCGCCCTCAACTCGTCCGCGAAGGCCACCCCGAAGTGCGGCGGAACCACCACGGTGGAGCCCCCGGCCCCCGCCCGCTCCACCAGGTTCGTCGCGGCGGCCGCGAAGGCGCGGGACCCGCTCTTCAGATCCCTGGCCAGCTTGATCAGGTCCAGCTCCTCGAGCGAGACGAGCTCGTCGACGGGCGCGTCTTTCTCGGCCCGCCCGTACTCGAGGGAGGATACGGCGAGGTATTTTCTGCCTGCCGCCCGCAGGCAGATCACGGGGTCGGGGGCCAGAAACCCCGAGAGGTGGTAGGCCGCCGCGTCGTGTTGCGGCGCGCTTATGACGAGAAGGGTTCGCTCGCCGTTGCTGTTCATGCGGCTCCTTCCAGGAGACGGATTGGCGCTCTTCGAGAGCACCCATTCTACAAGGACGCCCGCGCGCCAACCGGCCCGGACGCTCGTATATAATCGGGGCGTGATGACCGAGAAGGGCGACATGCGGAACAGGGTCGAGGAGACGCTCGACAAGGTGCGCCCCGCGATGCGGGCCGACGGGGGGGACGCCCGGGTCGTCGCGTGCGACGAGGAGACCGGCTCGGTCAGCATCCAGATGCTCGGCGCTTGCAAGGGTTGCCCGCTCTCCCAGCTGGACTTTGCCTACGCTATCGAGGGCTTGATCCGGCGCGAGGTACCCGGGGTGCGGGAGATCCTGGCAGTTTAGCCCGGGCAGGCCATCGCCCTCGGCAGACCTTGCCACCACGGCACCACTTGGGCGAAGATACCCGAGCGCAATGGACGAGAAGAACACCGCAGGTGGCGTGTGGCTGGGGGCTTTCGAGATCATCCGGAGGTACCCGCTGACGACCCTCGCGCCGGCCGCGGTGCTCGGCGCCATCTCGGAGGCTCCGAGTTACCTGATCGACGATCGGCACCTCCTGGAAGACGCCATCTCGTTGGTGATCGGGTACGTCGCCTATTACCTGTACCTGGCGTACGCCGAGGGGATCGTCGAGGACGCCGAGCGGGGAACGGGTCGCGCTACGCCACAGGGCATGCACAGGGAACTGCTCCGAGCCGCCCCCTTTGTCCCGCGCGTCCTCCTGGCCGCGCTGATCACGATCCCGGCCATCGCCCTGGGCACCCTCCTGCTCGTGGTCCCGGGGGTCTGGCTCTGCACGCGCTGGTCTCTGGGTACCCCGGTGATCTGTAAGGAGAACCTCGGCGCTATCGCGGCCATCCGCCGTAGCAGCGAACTGGCACGCGGTCGCTTCTGGTTCGTCTGCCTGACGGCGACGGCGGCATTCTACCTGGAAGGGGCCGTGATCCAGGCCGGAGGAGAGCTGGCGCTGTTTGCCACGGGGTCACACGAGTGGGGCGAGTGGGCGGGCAGCACTGCGGTCGCGATGCTGGCTATACCGTTGGCGGCCTTTGCCACGTCGTTGGTCCACTCTAGCCTTTCTAGTGGCGAACGCGCGTGATAACAACGCGTCTTTTCCTCGTTCGGGATTAGGGATATAGGGAGTAGGGAGTCGGGAAAAGCAATACGACTCCCTACTCTCGAAGCGAGCCTTTAGGCGAGCGCCTCCCGACTCCCGAACGCGCCGACAATCGTCTCCTAACCGGATCCCCGCTCTGGCTACTGTTGTTCTTGCCTGGTTGTGCGCAGTGCCCCGGGCGGGAGGGCGTCTCTGGCATCCGCGAGGGCGTCAGTGGCCTTCTTGCGGGCCCCGCGCAGCCGCACGCGCTCGAGCAGGCCGGCGTTCGGAAGCTTCTCGTTGATGAGGTGGGTGAGCGTGACCATGTCGTTCACGCACGCCTTGTACCCCAGGGTGCACATCTCGACCCTTATCTCCGAGGGCTCCTCGGTCAGGGTGCGGCGGATCTCCACCGCCCTCTCGACGATGGAGCGGGAGAGCGCCTCAGGCGAGTCCGTCTGGGATGGTGTGGGCCAGTTGCCGGCTATGGCCTCGGGGGAGATCGCACGCATGCTGAAGGTGGTGCCAGATTTTCGGCGTAGCGTGAGGAGCGCGACGACGAGCGTTAGCGGCACGACCGGAGCGAGGAACAGGACCGGCGCCCCGGGTACCACGGTACCGAGCACGACCAGGCCGACGATCTCGACCGCCAGTATCAGAGCTACGAACGCCAGGAACAAGTTACGGCACCTCTCCGCCACCCACCTAGGGAACATGATTCTATGTTTCTCGCGGCTGTTTGGCAAGAACTGCCCCGCGTAGTCCGGCGCGCCGCTACGCCTTCGTAGTCAAATCGTCTCATGGACGGGGCAAGTGTTGCCGCCAGCTTCACGCTTCCGGCACACCCATCGTCCGGGACGAGCATGGAACGCGCCCCTGGAGGCATCGATTTGCAAGGCTACTACTCAAAAGCATTCGTCTCCGGATGGAATTCTCGCTCCGGCGTCTGTTCGACGGCGATCATCGGCCGGTCGTCCCTGTTGACGGTGAGCCGGAATACGTCCGGGCGCGCGTAGTGGCCCGCCACGTCGAGGTTCCACTTGGGTCCACGCATCTGCCTGGTGTCGAGCTCGGCGTAGATGATCCCCTCCTCGGCGTTGAGCGGCCCGGCCACCATCTTGCCGTCGGGGCTGACGACGGCGCTGTCTCCCTTGTTGATCCACTCGCCGACCTCGGAGTAGTACCTGGCCTTGAACTCGAACCGGTCGGGGATGTCTGCCTTGCGCATGGCGATCGAGCAACCTACCACGTAGACCCGGCCCTCCTTGGCGATGTGCCTGAGGGTGGAGAGCCAGGGCTCTCCGTTGTCCCAGGTCGGGGCGAGGTAGATCTGGGTGCCCCAAGCGTACATGGAGTAGCGCGCCAGCGGCATGTAGTTCTCCCAGCAGATCAGGCCGCCCAGCTTGCCGAGCGAGGTATCGTAGACTCCGAGGGTACTGCCCGAACCCTGCGCCCAGATCATGCGTTCGGGCGCCGTGGGGACGAGCTTCTGGTGCTTGCCCATCAGGTTTCCCTCGGGGTCGAGGTAGATCAGGGTATTGTACAGGCTCGCGTTGCTGGCCTCCGCGTTGCGCTCGTTGACGCCCATCGCGACGTAGACGCCGGCCTGCCTCGCCGCCCGGGAGAGTTCCTCGGTAACCGGGCCGGGCACCTCGACCGATTGCTCGAGCAGCTCCGCGTGGAGATCGGCCAGCAACCGGTGCTCCCCGGCCGGGATGCGCCAGATCCAGTCGGGGTAGGCGGGTATGAAGGCTTCGGGGAAGACGACCAGGCGGGCGCCGTTGGCCGCCGCTTCGGCGATCAGGGCCCCGGCCTTCTCTACGGTTGCCTCGCGGTCCAAGAAAACGGGAGCGCTCTGCACCACGGCGATCTTGAAGATTGGCATGAACCGTTCCTCTCCCGCGCTGTCTCTATCCTCCCTCGACATTCTGACGCCACTAGCGACCCAGCACATCCCCCAAACGGCGTAGTTTTGTGCTATTTCTTGCCGGACCTCGGGCGTGGCCGCTCGCTCGTCGAGCGGCTAGGAACGGAGCCGTGGGGCGCCTGGCGGGGGTGCGAGAATTTACGAAGGCCCCGGATTGCGCCTGTATAATCCGCCCATGCCGACGCCAGACGTCTCCGAGTTCAGCCTGCAAAACCCGCTCTCCAGCGCCGTCGCGGTCGTCCGGGGCGTGCTTTTCTCGCCGAGACGCTTCTACCTTAGTTTCTCGCCCGAAGGGCCCATCAAGGAGCCCGCCGTCTTCGCGCTGCTGGTAGGGGCCGTAACTGCGTCCCTGACCGCGGCCGTGGCGATCGCCTCGAACCTCGTGTTCGGGGAGTTGAGCGCGGGCGAGGTCGGCCTGACGGTCGTACAGGCGGTGGTGTTCGCCCTGATCTTCCCGCTGGCCGTAGGCGTCGTGGCGGCTGTGTACCTGCTCTCCATAAGGACCTTCGTCGGGAAGGTGTCGAGCCTGCGCGAGGTCTACCGCATGGCCTCCTACGCCCTCGGGGTCGTGGTCCTTGCCTGGATCCCCATAATTGGGGCCTTCGCAGTCACCTACGCCCTCATGGTGGTGATGGGGATCGCGGTGCGGATCGTCTACCGGACCTCATTCCTCACGGCCCTGGTGACCGCCCTGGTGAGCTTCGTGCCGATCAGCCTGGCCCTGATCTGGCTGCGCGTCACGACGGCCGGGCTGGCTTCCTGGTAAGGGCCGCGTACTCGTCCAGATCCCGCTCCACCCTGCCCCGCAACTCCGGCGGCATGGAGCCCAGCCGCCTGCGCGGATCGCGACCGTAGCGCCTCCGGAGCAACTCGCGCGAGATGGTCAGGTAGGCCCGGCGCGTTGTCAG
Organism: uncultured Rubrobacteraceae bacterium; assembly: GCA_963800975.1. Lineage (GTDB taxonomy): Bacteria > Actinomycetota > Rubrobacteria > Rubrobacterales > Rubrobacteraceae > JALYGY01. The sequence goes on from CAWDDB010000021.1 coordinate 464,629, forward strand.
CTCCTGCGGCACGGTCATCTCCCTCGGGAATAAGCGGTAAGCGGCGTCCTCCCTCAGGCCGAGCGCCGGCGGCCCCAACCCTCCCTCGTTTCTCGTTGCGATCCGACGCTCCCAACGCTCCCGCAGAAGCAGCATCTCCTGGGTGTCCGGCTCCACGTTGAGGGGACCGGTCTCGAACGGGTCCTCGGCGGTGAACCCGAACGATTCCTCGAAGAGGCGGGCGGACTTCCCCGCACCGCGTAGTCGCACGTACTCGTACTCGCTCCTGAGCAGGATCAACTGCGCGTCGTAGTAGGCTCCGAGACCGTCGCGCGCCGGCCGCGCCGCGTCCAGGCCGCGCGCCGCGAGCATCCCGCGCAGAACGCCGACGCGTCTTGCCAGCCGAACCCGCTGCCAGAGGAACATCCCCCCGCCCGAAATGAGCCCAGCCGCCACCGGCATGACCGGCGCAACGGGCCCGGCCCACGCCGTGCCGAACAGCGGCGCGGAGAGGAGCACCAGCGCCCCCGCCACGCACACGACCGTGAAGGCCAGCTTGGTCGCCCGCTGCCCTCCACCAGCAGCGCCCGCGTACAGACTACCCAGCTCGTACCACAGCGTGAGCGTCTCTTCGACTGGTGTGCGGCCCCCGTGCACGTGCTAGATTCTAGCCGCTATGGCCTCCCGCACCCCGGCACGCGTCATCTCGAACGTGCTCAACCCTTTCACGATCTTTACCGCGCTCTTTTTCTGCGTGGCCTTCTCGGAGAGCCCGACCTCGCTTGCGGTCCTGTACTCGGGCGTAGAGCTACTCGCCGCCGCGGCCGTTGCCGGGTTCGTGCTCATGATGCGGCGCCGCGCCCGCGTGGGGGACTTCTGGATCTCGACCCGCGCCGAACGCCTGATACCGGCCCTGTTCCTGCTCGCCGCCTTCGTGATCTTGCTAGCAGCCCTGGCGCTGCTCGATGCTCCTTCGAGCCTTTTCCTCCTGGCACTCTCTATGGGCCTGGCGAGCGCGGCCGTCGCCCTCGGCACGCTTATCTTCAAGGCCAGCGCCCACTGCACCGTCGCGGGACACGCCGCCGCCGCGGGGCTGTTGGTGCTGGGCGCCCCAGGTCTCGCCTTTGTCCTCGTGCTCCCACTCGTGGCCTGGGCAAGGGTCGCGCTCGGGGCTCACACGGTCGCCGAGACGCTCGTCGGCGCGATCGTAGGCGTGGCCTTCGCGATCCTGTTCCTGGCCTGACCCCTCAGACGTTCGGTTTGACAGCGAAAGTTAGTGAGTGTATAGCCACTAACATGAGCGAGGGATCCAAAGCGCCGGCGTATCGGAAGACTTCCGCGGAACGGCGTGAGGCCGTGCTGGACGCGGCGGTGGTCGAGTTCGCCGAGAAGGGGCTGCACGGGGCGTCCACGGAGACGATAGCCGACCGGGCCGGCATCTCGCAGCCCTACGTCTTCAAGCTCTTCGCCACCAAGAAGGGGCTTTTCATGGCAGCGGTGGAACGGGTGTGTGACCGGATCCTGGAGGCCTGGGAGGATTCGTTGAGGGGAGATCCCGAAGACCCCCTGATCGCGATGGGTGAGGCCTTCGTCGCGTTGACGTACCGTCGCGAGGAGCTCCTGATGGTGCTGCAGGCGTGCGCCGCCTCCAAGGACCCCGAGGTGCTGGATCTCATGCGGGGCCGGATGGAGCAGATGTACGACTACGTGGCCGGCGTCTCGGGAGAACCGAACGAGAACGTGCAGGCGTTCTTCGCCCAGGGGATGTTGCTGATCGTGGGCGCCGGCCTCGCCCTGCCCGCCATGGCCGAGACGAGCGAGTGGGCCCGCAGGTTCCTGGGGGTCAAATTCGAGCACGTGCAAGGGTCTCGAAGGGGGGGTCGGGCCGAAACATAAAAAATTTGCGCATCTAAGTGAGTGAATAGTCAATTACAAAACCAGCAAACCGTAAACGGAAGGAGAAGTGGTGGACGCTAGCATGAGCAAGACGAGGAGCGGCGACGGCGGGCACGCCGTGGTCATAGGTGGCAGCATGGCGGGGCTTCTGGCGGCCCGGGTTCTGGCGGATCGCTTCGGGAGGGTCACGGTGGTGGACCGGGACCGGTTCCCCGAAGAGCCCGACCACCGCAAGGGCGTGCCGCAGTCCCGTCACGCGCACGGGATCCTGCCGCGGGGGCAGCAGATCATCAGCCGCCTGTTTCCCAGCATAGACGAAGACCTGCGCGCCGACGGCGCCATAGTGGGTGGTGACGCCTACCTGGCTATCGTCTCGCCCGCGGGCAAGCTGCCCCTGGAACCGATCGAGGGCGAGGCAACCGGGGGCTTCTTCGCCAGCCGGTTTCTGCTGGAGTGGCACGTCCGCAACAGGCTTTCGGGGTACGAGGGGATCCGGTTCCTCGAAGAGCGCGAGGTCGGCGGCCTCGCGGCGGCCGAGGGAGGCGGCAGGGTCGTCGGCGTGAATGTTCACCGCAGGGGCGGTAACCTCGGCGCGGACGAAGAGTATCTGGCCGCCGACCTGGTGGTAGACGCCAGCGGCCGCAACTCCAGGGTGACCGGCTGGCTCGAGGAGCTCGGATACGGGACGCCGCCGGAGGAGACCATCGAGTCGGGCATCGGCTACGCCTCGCGCTTCTACGAGAAGCCGGCCGACTGGCCCGGATCGTGGGAGGGGATCATCGTCAACGGCCGCCCGCCCGACTACCCGAAGGCAGGCCTGATCCTGCCGGTCGAAAACGGCCAGTGGCACGTTACCGTGGGCGGCTTTGCGGGCAACCATCCCCCGACCGACGAGGAAGGATTCCTTCAGTGGGCCAGGGAGCTGCCCGACCCGAGCATCTACGAGGCCATCAGGGTTGCCAGGCCCGTGACCCCCATTCGGGGCTACCGCACCCCGCAGAATCGGCTCAGGCGCTTCGAGCGCCTCCCCCGCTGGCCCGAGGGGTTCATAGTCACGGGTGACGCGGTGTGCGCCTTCAACCCCATCTATGGGCAGGGCATAACCGTCAGCGCCATGGACGCCGAGCTGCTCGAGGAGCGCCTGCGTCTCGAGGGCGGCGCCTGGCCTGGCTTCGCGCGGCGCTTCCAGAAGGAGTTGGCCGGGGTCGTCGCCACGCCCTGGACCATAGCCTCCTCGGAGGACCTGCGGCTGGGGCGTCGAGTCTTCGGGCGTCGGCCTGACCACTACCACCAGGCTCGTCCACCGCTACATGGACCTGGTCCTCAGGCGCGCCCGCAAAGACGCGCGCGTGGCCAATGCCTACTGGGCGGTGGTCGGGATGGTCGCGCCCTCCAGCTCGCTGTTCGGGCGGGACGTCCTTCCGGGCGTGCTCTCGGAGGCGCTGGGGCGCGTCGGCTCGGTGCTCGGCGAGAAGGCGCTCGACCTGGATGAGGAGTTCGCCCTCTCCTCCGAGGCTATCGACGCGCTGCGCGCCCGTCCGGCTGCACCCCTTGGGGCTTAGCGTGGGCGCTTCGGGAGCCACGAGTCCGCTGCGCGAAGGCGAGGTGAGGGTCGGGGGCGTCCGCTCCCCGGTCCTCCAGTCGGGACCGCGCGCAGGTATCCCGACGCCCCCGCCCGATTCCCGGAGCCTGAAGCCGCGCAATGCGGGGTGAACGCTCGGCATCGCGCTTTAATCGGGTATCTCCAAGACGCTCACGTGGAAGGAGTCGGTCGCGTCGGTGGTGGTGCAAAAGGTTCCGTAATCTTCTTGGGGGGTGTTGCAGATGGCTGCGCTTGTCTCCTCGAGTCGGATCGTGTGCACTCCTGCGGGAAGGTCATCGAGATAGAATTGCTGGTCTACGAACGCTTTGTGGCTGTTCACCTCGTTCGTGAAGATGCGGGCGGTTACAGTCACGTCGTCGTCCACGATCACGTTCATGCCGATAAACCCATACAACGGCGGGTTACCAGCGTTGCGGTACCCCGAGCCCGAGGCCAGGATCAGTAGCTTCCCGCCGCTGGTGGTGAAGCCACCCTCCTTTGGTAGCGGACCATTAGTACTGATCACCTTGGAGATGCGGAAGGCACCGAAGTCCTTGCCGTCTAGCTTATCTGCGTTCAGGTTAGGTACCCTCGTGTCCGAGTCGACCCTCATGGGCGTCTCCCCAGGCTGGACGTCGAGGGAGAGCGCCGAGTCGTCCCCACCGGCGTTAGTGTTGCGGACTTGCATGGACGCGCCGTCGACGTTCCCGGTAAGACGGGTGAGGGCGGATGCGGCGTTGTTCTCGCCAAGGATGAAGTTGCCGCCGTTGGCCCCCAAGCGCCGACGGACGCCACCCCTAACACCAGGCCTAGCGTCACCACCGCGCCTCCGAACAGGGCTGCTCCCTTGATCATCAATAGCACCTTTGCAGCCGCCTTCTTTAACGCCATGGCGCCTTTGCTCCTTTCCTCCGACTCGACCCAGGGTTCCTCTGTCCCCGGACCATCGTCCAACCTGCATCCACCGTAGCGGACATCTCTTAGCTGACCCTTATCTGGGGGGACCGTTTCGTACTAAGAATTAGGTATTCTGGTATCCGCTTGGCCTTCTGGCTGAGACTCCGAAAACCCACTTCCGAAAGCGTCCGAGAATGATGATGGCATGGGCCAACCCCTCTGGCCGCGTCGAGCCGGGCATGTAGGCGTTCGATTTCGATGCGCGGAGACAGGAGAGCAACGTCGGATCCGGCGGAACCTGGAGAGTGACCCCACCGGGATTCGAACCCGGGTTTTCGCCGTGAGAGGGCGATGTCCTTGGCCTCTAGACGATGGGGCCCTGCCGAGAAGCGAGGACAGATTCTAGTCCATGCGCCACGTTTCGTCAAAGCGTGGCAGCACGCTACGCCCTGCAGGCTCCGCTTGTCAGCATTTCAGCAATCACACCCGTGGTCGCCGCTCCCGGCAACGCCCACGAAACCCCGTCCAAAACCCTCGCCTCGATACTTATCCGGCCAACTACCTGTGGGAGAAGGTCCATCGACCGAGAAGCTGACGAGTCGCCCGAGGCGAAGCCGCAGGACGACGTGCTGACAAGCGGAAGCGGACGGAGTCCGCTGCAGCGTGCTGACAAGGCGCGTTAGCTTGCTGTGGAGGGCTCCCGCATCTTCTCGAGTACGTACCCCGTTCTGAGCAGGCTACGTTCGCGCCCGAGCAGGTACATGGTCTCGAAGAGGCCGGCGCTCACGGTGCGGCCCGTGGTCGCGAAGCGCAACGGGTGGATCAGGTGGCGCGCACCCTTCTCCTTCTCGGCGGCCAGGCCGCGCACGGTCTCTTCTATGGACGCCTCGGTCCACTCGGGCAACGCCTGCAGGCGCTCGTGCAGTTCGGGGAAGTTCTCCCGGACGAAGTCCTTGCCGAACTGCTTCTCGAACTCGTCGGGGTCGTAGTCGAGCTTGCCGCCGTAGAAGTAGCCGACCGAGGCCGGGATGTCGGTGATGCGGCCGATGCGCTCCTTCAGGAGGTCCATTATCTCCGTCAGGCGCGGCATGTCGCGGTCGAGCTCCTCTGGCGTGGCCGCGCCGGAGGAGGCGAGCATCGGGGCGGCGACGAGGGCCAGCTCTTCGGGGCTCTTGCGGCGGATGTAGACCTGGTTGATGGAGAGGAGCTTGCTCTCGTCGAAGACCGCCGGGTTGCCGCTCACGCGGTCTATGCGGAATCGCTCGGCCAGCTCGTCTGGGGTGAAGATCTCCTCGTCCGCGGCGTAGCCGGCCCCGAGCAGCGCGAGGTAGTTGAAGAGCGCCTCGGGCAGTATGCCCTGCGCCGCGAAGTCCTCCACGCTCGCCGCGCCGTGGCGTTTGGAGAGCTTCTTCCTGTCGGGACCGAGCACCTGCGGTACGTGGGCGAAGGCCGGGAGCTCGCTCCCGAGGGCCTCGTAGATCAGGATCTGGCGCGGCGTGTTCGAGAGGTGGTCGTCGCCCCTTATGACGTGGCTCATCTGCATCTCCGCGTCGTCGACGACCGCAGCGAAGTTGTAGGTTGGGGTGTTCGAGGACTTCATCAGGACGAAATCCTCCAGGTTGGCGTTCTCGAAGGTGACGGGGCCCCGGATCAGGTCGTGCACCACCGTCTGGCCCTCCCTCGGGGTCTTGAACCGGACGGTGTGCGGCTCCCCGGCCTCTACCTTCTTCAACGCCTCCTCGGGGTCCATGTCGCGGTACTCGCCGCCCCTGTAGATCGGCTGCCGCTTCTCGGCCTGCGCCCGCTGCCTGAGTTCCTTCAGCTCCTCGGGCGTGGCGAAGTCGTGGTAGGCCGCGCCGGAGTCGAGCAGCTTCTGGGCGGCCTCCCGATATAGCTCCATGCGCTCGGTCTGGCGGTAGGGGGCGTGGGGGCCGCCGACCTCTGGGCCTTCGTCCCAGTCGAGCCCGATCCAGCGCAGCGAGCGCTTGAGCTGCTCGACGGACTCCTCCGTGGAGCGCTCGAGGTCCGTGTCCTCGATGCGAACGACAAAATCCCCGCCGTTCTTGCGGGCGAAGAGCCAGTTGAAGAGGGCGGTTCTCACCCCTCCGACGTGCAGCATCCCCGTTGGGCTCGGCGCGTAGCGAACCCTGATCCTCTGGTTCTCCATAGGCTTAACGTAGCACACGGTCGTGGCGTTAGAAAGCTCACATCGCCGGCGCGCAGGTGTTAACTCGTTCTTATCCCGGTCCCTGCGCTCGCGCGATACTCGGAGCGTGAGCAGTGCTCCTCTAGGAGGTGCGTAGCGGTGAGAAGTTTGCCTGGACCGCTGGATCCTCTGGACGCCGGGATCACGCGCTGGATGGCCCGCCACGGAGTGGTGGTGCTGCGCGTCGGCCTGGGCGCGGTCTTCTTATGGTTCGGCGTGCTGAAGTTCTTCCCGGACCTTAGCCCGGCCCAGGAGCTGGCATCGAAGACGGTGCAGCTCCTCACCCTCGGGATAGTGCCCGGGGGCGCCGGCTTGGCCCTCGTGGCCGTCCTGGAGTGTGTCATCGGCATAGGCCTGATCTCCGGCCGCTTCGTCCGCCTCACGCTGGCGCTCCTTGCCTTCCAGATGGTCGGCGCCGCCTCGCCGCTACTGTTGTTCCCGGCCGAAACCTTCACCCAGTTCCCGTTCGCGCCAACGCTTGAGGGCCAGTACATCATCAAGAACATCGTGTTCGTGAGCGCGGGGCTCGTGATCGGGGCCACCGTCCGCGGTGGCGGCCTGAGCGCAGACGCTGCCAAGCCCGGAGTCGCACCGTTAGCGAACTCGAAGCGTCCAGGCCAGACGCAGCCAGGCGGATAGCCTCTCGTGGCACGCGGCACGTTGGGATAGACTGCTCAGGCGGTACATCCCGGGCCTGTACACTAGCCTCGCTCTGTTCTTCTCCTGGGGATTATTCCTGCTCGTCTACTTCTCGGGGATCATCGCGTTCGACTTGCTGTTCAACGGGATCGGCATCCTGGTCGGCGTAGCGGCGCACGCTATCATCGTGGTCTTCGCCTTGAGGAGGCGCGGGTCGCTTCGCTCCCGGGAGTCGGGAGATCGGGGTAGAGAGTCGAGGTTACCTGTTCCCGGCTCCCCCTCCCTTCACCCAGAGATCAGGACCTCCAGGGTACGCGGGCCGTGCACGCCCTCGACCCGGTCGAGCTCGATATCCGAGGTGGCCGAGGGGCCAGAGATAAAGGTGATGGCGCGGCCCTCGGCCTTCACCGCCCGTTCGAGCCTCGCGAAGGCTTCGGGGACGAGGCCGACGATCTGGTCCTCCCTGACGACGCAGAGGTGGTAGTCGGGGAGGAGCGTTAGCGCCCGCCGGCCCTGGGCCCTGCCGGAGTCGAGCACGATGGTGCCGGTCTGGGCTATCCCCAGGGCGCACCCGGTGAGCACGCCGTCGCTCGCGTCCAGCTCCTGTTTGGTGAGGCGGGGCCTGGCCGCGTCGCGCAGCGTCTCCACGCCCTCGGGGATCCACTCCTTCGGCAGGTAAGGGGGTATGACGAGTTGCTTCACGCCGCGTTTGGACAGGGCCTCCCTTATGGCGCCGGGCAGTTCATTCGCCCGCACGCGCCGGACCGTGGCCTCGTACTCGGCCGTCCGTTCGGCGAAGCGCTCGACTATCTCTTCGCGCGCGGCGTCGTCCTCGTGGCGGTACCCGCGCTCGACGGCGACGTCTTCGGGGCGCTCGGCCTCGGGAACGTCGCGCGTGGCCCTGCGGATGCGGAAGAGTATAGTCTCCCTGGCCGACGCCACTAGGCTTCCCCCCGCTCCCTCTTCCACCACTCGCGGAACGTCTGATCCGGGAACGGTTTCAGGTCGCGCACCTCGGTCCAGCCGGCCAGCTTGCCAGGGAGGCGCCGGATCTCGCCCCCCCGCGCGAGCGGCCACTGGCCGACCCTCGCGAGCTTCTGGGCGGCTTCGAAGCGAGCGCGGTCGGAGAAGACCTTGGCCAGGAGCTGCATCGCCGCGTTCTCGGGGTCGAGCTTCGCGCGCGGTCCCCCGGTGTCCTGGCGGCGGCGCACCACGCGGCCGCGCAGGTGGATCAGGACCTCAGGGATGTTGATCTTGACCGGGCACACTTCGTAGCAGGCCCCGCAGAGAGATGAGGCGTAGGGCAAAGAGTCGGGGCCGGGCTTCCCGATCCCGACGAGTTGCGGCGTCAGGATGGCGCCTATAGGGCCGGGGTAGACGGAGTTGTAGGCGTGGCCGCCGGTCCGCTCGTAGACGGGGCAGACGTTGAGGCAGGCCGAGCAGCGGATGCAGCTCAGGGATTGGCGCCCGATCTCGTCATCCAGCACGTCGGTGCGGCCGTTGTCCAGGAGCACGAGGTGGAACTCCCTGGGGCCGTCGCCCTCGGAGACGCCGGTCCAGTACGAGGTGTAGGGGTTCATCCTCTCGGCGGTCGAGGAGCGGGGGAGGAGCTGCATAAAGACCTCGAGGTCGCGCCAGGCGGGGACCACCTTCTCTACCCCCATAAGCGTCACGAGCACGGGCGGGAGCGTGGTGCACATCCGGCCGTTGCCCTCGGACTCCACGACGCAGACCGTGCCCGTCTCCGCGACGGCAAAGTTCGCCCCGGAGATGCCGACCTTCGCAGACAGGAACTTCTCGCGCAGGTACAGCCTGGCGGCCTCCGTTAGGTCCGAGGGATCGTCCGAGAGGTCCTTGGCACCGAGCTCCCTCAGGAACAGCTCCCTGATCTCCGCCCGGTTCTTGTGGATCGCCGGCACCAGGATGTGGGAGGATGTCTCACCGGCCAGCTGGATGATCAGCTCCGCCAGGTCCGTCTCGAAGGCGCGGATCCCCTCGCGCTCGAGGTGCTCGTTGAGCTTGGTCTCGTCGGTCGCTATGGACTTGACCTTGACGACTTCTTCGGCGCCGTGGTCCTTCGTGATCCCGGAGATTATGCCGTTCGCCTCTGCCGCGTCGCGCGCCCAGTGGACGTGGCCTCCGGCCTCCTGCACGGACTCCTCGAGCACCAGCAAGTACTCGTCGAGGTGGCGCATCACGCGGTTCTTCAGCGCGCGTCCCGCCTCCCTCAGCTCCTCCCAGTCCGGCATCTCCTCCACGACGGTCGCTCGCTTGGCGCGGATGGTCTGGGTCGCCTTGCCGAGGTTGCGCCTGAGCTGCGAGTCGGCGAGGCTGGTTCTCGCCGACTCCTCAAAAGTCGGGGTCTTGCCCGGCGAGAATGCATCGGGGGGCTTAATCGTCAACGCTGCGCGTCCTCCTCCGTGGCTGTGCTCGCGAGTATCTCGGCCAGGTGGACCGTCTCGACCCCGGCTCGGCCGCGCTTGAGGCCGCCGCCTATGTGCATCAGGCACGAGTTGTCGCCGGCGGTGCAGACTTCCGCCTCCGTGTCCAGGATGCGCCGGATCTTGTCCGAGAGCATCGCGGCCGAGGTGTCCGCGTTCTTGATGGCGAACGTTCCCCCGAAGCCGCAGCACTCCCTGGCCTCATGCAGCTCCACGAGGTCCATGCCCCGCACGTTCCGCAAGAGCTCGAGCGGCGCCTCGCCTACCTTGATCATCCGCAGCGAGTGGCACGTCGGGTGGTAGGTGACCCGGTGCGGGTAGTACGCCCCGACGTCCGTGACCCCGAGCCTCTTGACCAGGAACTCCGAGAGCTCGAAGACCCTGGGAACGAGCGCCTCGACCTCCTCGGCCAGGCGCGGGTCTTGCGCCAGCTCGGCCGCCATAGGGTACAGCTCGCGCACCATCCCGACGCACGAGCCGGAAGGGGCGACGACGGCCTCGTAGGGCGAGAAGACCTCGACGAAGCGCCTCACGAGGGGTATCGCCTCGCGCTGGTAGCCGGTGTTGAAGTGCATCTGGCCGCAGCAGGTTTGCTCGACGGGGAACTCGACCTCGTGCCCCAACCCCTCGAGAAGCCGAACCGTGGCCCGGCCCGTCTCGGGAAAGAGCGTGTCGTTAAAGCACGTGATAAAGAGCGCTACGCGCACGACGGGCCCCAGGCCGGCGAACACCGCGTCGTGCCTGTCGGGCCGTCCATCGCGCACCTCCTGCCGGGATCGATCCGCCCCAATAATAGCCCATTGCGCCGATCAGCAATCGGGTGCCGACCATCGGGTCTTAAACACCCGCCGTCCCGCTCGAAGTAACCGCGGGCGACAGAATGGCCCGAAATGTGCAGCCGATCTGCGCCCAAGAGATCATTGCGCGTTACCGGAGGCATGCGAGTATGGTCATGGGGACTCAAGCGGGCCGGATACGCGCTACTTCGCTTCCGGCAGCAAAGCTGCTTCTCTTCTCGGTTGCACCCAGCGCCACGTACGCGACCGGTCCGCTCCTCATCTAACCAGGGTCGGCGGCCCACTCCACACTTTCCCTTTCCCGGCTGCCGGCCTTGGGCTCCTGTCGGGGCTCTTCGCCTCAGGGCGTGAGATCATCGGGGATGAGCTTGTCGTAGGTAACGTCGCGCGCCGTAAACCAGCCCTCCGAGAGGGCCTTGCGCGTGGCTTCTCCCCTCGAGCTCACCCCCATCTTGGCGTACAGGTTCGCCAGGTGCCGCTTGACGGTCGCCTCCGAGATGGTGAGGGAAGCGGCGATCTGGCGGTTGGAGAGGCCACGAGCCGCGAGGAGCAGTATCTCGAGCTCCCTCCTGGAGGGCTCATCCTCGTCCCTCCCCTCCACGCGCTGCAAGACCTCGCGCGGTACGGCCAGGATCACGTTCTTCCCGCCCGGACCAGCCGGGCTCCTGGCCGCGGCCCGCACCGCGGCGAGCAGCTCCTGGAGCGAGGCGCTCTTTACCAGGTAGCCGCTCGCCCCGCGCCCGAGGAGCTCCCGCACCAGGCGCGGGTTGTCGAACATGGTGACGATCAGGATCCGCGGGGTAGGCGAGAGCTTGAGCATCGCGTCCATCGCCTCGGCTGCCCCCATCACCGGCATCTCGACGTCGAGGATGACGACGTCCGGTCGCAACTCTCGGGCCAGGGCTATGGCCTCCCGCCCGTTGTCTGCCTCGGCGACGACCTCCACGTCTTCGTCGGTAGTGAGCATCTCTTTCAGGCCCTGCCTGAACATGGTGTGGTCGTCCGCCAGCAGCACCCTGATGTGGTCGTCCTCCGTCATTACACCTCCTCCAGTGGCGCCGAGACCGTGACCCTCGTGCCCGCGCCCCGGGAGGAGGAAATCTCGAAATCTGCCCCCGCGAGCGCCGCCCGCTCGCGCATGGACTTGATGCCACCCCTCGTCCGTGTCGTCGCCACGTCGAAGCCCCGCCCGTCGTCCTCCACGCAGGCGACCACCTTCTCCGGGGCGATGCTCAAGTCCACCACGATCTCCCCGCAGCCCGAGTGCGCCACCGCGTTGCGGACGGCCTCGCGCAGAATCACGAACAGCTGGTCGCGGAGCTCGAACGGCATGGACTCCTCGTCGCCCACGACGATGAGCCTGGAGACCACGGTGGGGGGGACGACGTCCCGCAATAGGTTCGAGAGGGCCGCCTCCAGGCCCTGCCTGACCTCTGGCTGGCGCAGCTCCATCGAGAGGTTCCTGGTCGTGTGCAGAGCCGCCTTGACCCTCTCCCTGGCGAGCTCCATCTTGGCCAGCGCCTTGGCGGGTTCGTCCGTCTTGAGGGTCTCGTGGAGCTCCAGGCTCTGATGCACGACGGCTATGTCGTGAGCAACGCGGTCGTGCAGCTCGCGTGAGAGGCGGCGTCGCTCCTCCACCTGGGCACGGGCCATCCACTCCCTGGCAAGGAGTCGGTCGCGCTCCTCTTCGGCTTTCCTGCGCTCGGTGACGTCCGCGGAGATGCCCAAGATGCGCGCCGGGCGACCGTCATCGTCCCTGACGGTCCGCCCCCTGGAGCTTATCCAGCGGGTGTCTGCTACTCCCGCGCCGTTCCTGGGCGAGATCCGGTACTCGATGTCGGGCCACTCTTCGCCTTGCTCGGAGCAGCGCCGTCCCGCCTCCTCGATTGCCGGCAGGTCGTCGGGGTGGACGACGGCCCACCACCTCTCGCGCGTGACCGATTCCTCGGCGTCGAAGCCGAAGAGCTCGCGGTGCTCGGTGGACCAGCGGATCTCGCCGCCCCGAAGGTTCCACTCCCACGTCCCCGACCGGGCCGCCTGCTGGGCGAGCCCGAGCCACTCCTCGTTCTCGCGCAGCGCCTCTTCCGCCTCCTTGCGCTCGGTGATGTCATTGAACAGGATGCCGACGCGCCGCAGCTGCGGGTCTTCGACGCGGAATGCGTAAACGTCATACCAGCGTCCGAGTTGTTCGGCGCGATTTTGAAAGCGCACCGATTCGCCCGTCTCGGCGATTTTGCCGTAAGTCTCAAACCAGTGTTCTTCGTGCTGCGGCGCGATTTCGCGCATCCGTCTGCCCGCCGCATTGTCGATTCCCGTCTGCCATACGAACGACGGGCTGACTTGCAGAAAACGGTAATCAACCGGTTTCTCATCTTTATCAAACAAGACTTCAATCGTGCAAAAGCCTTCGTCGATCGAATCAAACAGCGCGCGGTACTTCGCTTCCGACTCTCGCAACGCTTTTTCGGCACGGGCGCGCTCGACCGCCGCCCACGTCCGCTCCGCCGTCTCCTCGATTAGCGCGATCTCACCGGGGGTCCACACGCGCGCCTCGGCCTGGTGTACGGCTAGGAGAGCCGCGAGACGGCCCTCTTTCACGAGGGGGATGCCGACCTGGGCTCCGACCGCGACGCCGGCGTACGCCGCCCGCTCCGCCGCCGACAGGTCCGGGCTCCCGGCTATGTCCGGCACGACGAGCGTGCGGCCATCGCGAAGCGCGCCGATCAGCGCCGCGCCGAAATCGTCCAACCGGAACCGGCCGGTGAGGCGGGGTACACCGTCGGTGTAGTCCCGGCCAACCGCGACGTGCGCGTCATCGTCGGCGATCTCCGCGTAATGCACCCGGCTGACGCCGAGGTACTCCCCGAGTACGCGGGCGGCCTTGGCCTGAATCTCACCCGGGTCGGTAAGCGAGCGCAGAGCGTCGGAGAGCTTTATGCGAAACCGGTCTCGCTCCGCGGCTATACGGGCGACTTCGTCGGCCCGCCGGCGCTCGACGAACTGGCTGATCTGCTGCCCCAGGAGGGCGGTCGTCTGGAGCAGGCCCTCGTCGAAGACAAGCTCCTCGGCGCGGAACAACTCGAAGACTCCCGCGAGGCCGCCCTCCAGTACCGGAAAGGCGATAGCCCCTCGAAAACCCGCCTCGGCGGCGGCCTCGCACAGGGGATCATCTTCCCCCTGGAGGTTCTCTGCGCTGACAGGCTCGCCACCCGACCAGGCGCGACCGGGCAACCCTACCCCGCGCGGGAAGCCAGTTTGCCGACAGGCCTCCTCGAAGGAGGACGGCGACGATTCCCGCGCGCGCCAGACTTTCTCGCAGTGCAGATCGTTCCGCGCTCAACGTCCAGAGTACGCCCGCCTCCCACCCGAGCCTCTCCCCGAGGATCCGCATGATCTTCGGCGCGGCGTCCTCCAGGTCTTGGGACTCGGCCAGGATCCGGCTAACAGCGTACTGGGCGGCGATACGGCGCCGATAACGCTGGCGCTTGGCCGACCCACTTCGCATGGAGGTAGCGAACCTCTTGCTCGCCTGCGCGAGGAGCGCGTAGCGCTTTTGCGCCTCCTCCGCCTTGGCCCGTGACACGCGTTCGCGGGCGCGCCACTCGTCCCGCTCTCTCATGAGGCGCGCGATCTCGACGTCGCGTGGGTCGGAGACCCCTGTGCGCGTCCCGACTCGTCCGGCGCCGTTCCCG
>CAWDDB010000022.1:0-20142 GCA_963800975.1 uncultured Rubrobacteraceae bacterium
GATCTTGAAGGTGATTCACCACGGCTCCAACGCCTGATCGACCCCACTGCTCTCGGCCGCTTTCCGCCGAAAGTGGCCATCATCCAGTGCGGGGCCGACAACCCCTACGGACATCCCACGCCGGAGACCCTCGACAGGCTGCAGAGGGCAGGCGCGAAGGTCTTCCGCAACGATGAGGACGGGGATGTGATCGCCACCATAAAAGACCAGGAACTGCAGGTGGCCACAACGAAACGTTGAGCGGCGACACAGCTCGCTCTGGACTAAAGTCATTGCGCTTGAGAACCGAGAATGTTCCTGTATTGTTACCTGTGCAGGGCACACAAAAGGAGGAAAGAGACGTGGTCAATTTCAATCGTGTCATACTGGCCGGCAACATGACCAGGGACCCGGAGTTGCGTTTCACCAACGACGGCATACCCGTCTGCTCCTTCGGTATTGCCGTCAACCGGGTGAGGTCGCGCAGCGAGGAGGTCGACTTCTTCAACATCTCCGCCTGGCGCGAGCTCGGTGAGACTATCGCCAACTACAAGAAGAAGGGCGACCCGATCCTCGTCGAGGGTAGGTTGCAGTACCGCACCTGGGAGGCCCAGGACGGTTCCAAGCGGAGCGCGGTGGACGTGGTCGCTGACAGGGTGGAGTTCCTCGGCCGGCCCGGCGACTCGGACGACGGGGCTTCTTCCGGCGGCGACCAGGCCCGCCGTGGAGGCGGTGGTCGCGGCGGCCGGCGCGAAGAGGTGGAGATCGATGAAACCGACTTTGAGGATATCCCATTTAGCCACTCTAGTGTCAAACCATTGATAGCCCGAAGCATCTTGTAAAGTGACCTTAAAGGTCCGCAGGGGCTGTGGGGCCGAAAAGGACCTTGCAGATCGTGTAACAGAAAGAAGTTTGTGAGCGTCATCGACTAAAGGTCGAGCACGGGCGTTCTTTCGTCGTCTTACTGAGTACAGGAGAAGGCTGGGCTGCCTTCACCGACACGGATCGTGAGTCGCGGCGGACCGAACCTGTCTTACGTTCCGGCGGTGCCGTGACGTTCCGGTTCCCAGTGGTGAACCGCGCGACGGACGTGGCGGGCCATCAGGCGCTCGGCGTCGGCGGCGCGGCCCTCGCGGACTGCTTCGAGGACCTCGCGGTGTTCGGAGGCATCCGTGCGCTGCCAGTCGGGCTCCGTGCTTCGCCTGAAGAGGAGACGGCGGCCGACCTCGACGAGCCAGAGGGATTCGATCACCCGCACGAGCTCTTCGTTGCCCGAGGCCCGCGCGAGCGCGATGTGGAAGCGTCGGCTCGCATCGTGCGCTTCGATCCCGTCGCGCGCCTCCTCCTCGTCGGCGATGGCCTCCTTCATGAGGTCGAGATCCCACCCCGTCCTGCGACCGGCGGCCAGCGCCGCGATGCCCGGCTCCAGGATGGCCCTTACCTCCAATCGGCGTAGCACAGCATCGAGCCCCAGATCCGCGACCCTGAAACCCCGGTTGGAGTGGAAATCCACCAGGCCTTCGCCCGCGAGCCGCCGCAAGGCCTCGCGCACGGGGGTGCGTGAGATCCCAAGCCTCTCCGCCAGCTCCACCTGCCCGAGCCGCGCCCCCGGCGGAACCTCACCACCAAGCACGTACCCGCGTATCCGCTCGTAGGCAAGGTCCGCCACGGAGTCGACCCGGATCGGGTCGACTCCCACCGACAAACGTGGCGACGGTTTCATCGCCCGATCATAGCCCGTGTGGATACATTATGCAATCCATCCGAACATCGTCACTAACCAGCTGACCCATACAGGGAGTCGGCCCGGCAGAATCCCGCGCGAGCCGACTCGGGTGGAGAGTCTTGACACGAACTCTGTCTTTGGATACATTATCCAATACGAAAGGAGTTGGAATGGGAAGAAGGGTAAGGGTCCTGCACGAAGGCGAGCCTGCATGGGGCAGGCTCGAGGGGGGAGAGGTTGTCCTGGAAGGGGGGGGACGAGTCTCTGGGGCGGAGGCCGAGTATCTGGCGCCGGCGGAACCGACCAAGATCCTCGCGGTCCACCTGACCTACCGCAGCCGCGTCGAGGAGTACGCGGCGAACGTGCCACCGCAGCCTTCTTACTTCCTGAAACCGACGACCACCCTGAACGGGCACCGCGGTGTGATCAGGCGCCCTCGGGGCACGGAGTTCCTCAACTACGAGGGCGAGCTGGCGGTCATTGTCGGGCGCCGGATGAAGGGGGTGGCTGAAGAAGATGCCCTTTCTTACGTCGGCGGCTACGCGTGTGCCAACGACGTGGGGTTGCACGATTTCAGGCATGCGGACCGGGGTTCCATGTTGCGCGTCAAGGGGCAGGACGGGTTCTTGCCGCTCGGTCCCGAGGTGGTCTCGGCTGAGGAGTTCGATGCAGAGGACTTCCGGCTTAGGACCTACCTCAACGGGGAGGTGGTGCAGGAGGGGGGATCCGACGACCTCATCTTCCCCGTCGCCTACCAGCTGGCCGATCTGTGCCGCCTGATCACGCTGGAGCCCGGTGATGTGGTCCTGACCGGAACGCCCGCGAACTCGAGGCCCATGAAGCCCGGAGACGTGGTCGAGGTGGAGATCGACGGCCTCGGACGCCTGACGAATACTGTCGAGGAGTGGGACGTGGACCTCACAGGGCCCGGCGAGCAGCCCGAGACCTCGGCCAATACGCTGCACGTCGCCCTCGCCGTCCCGGAGGAGGAGGCCGAGAAGATGGTCTCGGAGGGCGGGTGAAACCAGTCCTGATCCGTCAGCACGAGGAGATGACGCCGCCGGGCCTGCTGGTCGAGTGGCTGGAGGATCGCGGCATTTCATATGAGGTGCACTACTCCTACAAGGACGAGTCGATCCCCGATCCATCCGACTATTCGTTCGTAGCTTCGCTGGGTTCCCCTTACGGTCCCAACGACACGCACGAGCCTGGGGTAGTGACGGAGTTGGAGTTGATCGGGGCCGCCGTAGAGAAGGATATCCCCGTGCTCGGGCTGTGCTTTGGGGGCGAGGTGCTCTCCGCCGTGCTTGGCGGGCGTGTAGAGCGGGCGCCGGTGCCGGAGCTCGGCTGGCGAGAGATCGAGACCGACGATCCGGGCGCGATCCCCTCAGGTCCCTGGCTGGAGTGGCACTACGAGCGCTTCACGACCCCGCCGGGCGCCGTGGAGGTGGCGCGCACGGCCGACGCCGTGCAGGCGTTCCGGCTCGGGCCACACCTCGGGGTCCAGTTCCACCCGGAGAGCACCGTCGAGATCGTCGCAGATTGGGCGGGCGCGGATGCCGAGAATCTGGCGAAGCTCGGTATAGAGAACGGAAGGGATCTTCTTGCCATCCCGCCAGAGCGGGAGGAGGCGGCCAGGGAGGCAGCCTTCCGCCTCTTCGACGCCTTTCTGGCGGAGGCCGCAACGCACGGATCTGAGAACTCAGCCGGCGGCGCCGGCGGGAAGGAGTAGTCGTGGTCCAGAAAGAGGAACTCGTGGCCAGGCCGCCCGAGTTGTCCGACGAGTCCGTGACGTGCGTGAGGGTGCTTTACCCCGACTTGCACGGCGTGGCGCGGGGCAAAGACGTGCCCATAGGTGAGTTCGAGCGTGCGATCGAACACGGGCTCGCGTTCTGTTCGGCGGTCATGGGGACCGATCTTCGCCACACCCCGGTCGTGGGCGGCGAGGAGGGATACCCCGACCTGATCGCCTTCCCCGACCTCTCGACGATGACCCTCGTCCCCTGGGAACCGGGCGTGGCGTGCTGCATCGCCGACCTGTACCCGGTCGGTGAACACCCCCCGCCCGCCGACCCGCGAGGCGCCGTGCGCCGCGCCGTCGCAGGCTTCGAAGAGTTGGGTTACGCACCTGTCGTGGGACCCGAGCTCGAGTTCTTCCTGTGCGAACGAGACTCCGAGGCGCCCGGCGGTATGCGCCGCTACGTGGACAACCTGAGCATGGTCTACACGGTAGGCCCGCAGGCCGACCCTCGTGGGGTGGTGCGCGAGATCGCGGAGGCCCTTTCGAACCTCGGCATGGGGACGTTCGCGGCCAACCACGAGTTCATGAACTCGCAGTACGAGATCAACCTGCAGCACGCGCCCGCGTTGACGGCCTCCGACCGCGCCTTCCGTCTCAAGTGCGCCGTGAAGGACGTCGCCGCGTTACACGGCCTGATCGCCACGTTCATGGGTAAACCGTTCAACGATCAGGGCGGCTCGGGATTCCATTTCCACTTCTCGCTCGACCGCGACGGCAACAACGCCTTCGCCGACGACTCCAACCCCGACGGCGTCTCCGAAGAATTCCGCCACTTCACGGCCGGCATCATGGCCCACGCCCGGGCGCTGACGGCGTTCCTGAACCCGACCATAAACGCCTACCGGCGGCTCGTCCCCGACTCGCTGGCGCCGACGCACGCCAACTGGGGCTGGGACAACCGCACGGCCTTCGTCCGCGTACCGCCCGAGCGGGGAAGGGCCACGCGGGTCGAAGTCCGCGTGGGCGACGGCAGCGCGAACCCTTACCTCGCCGCCGCAGCGACCCTGTTCGCCGGGCTGCACGGCGTGCGCGAGAAGCTGCCGCTCGGTCTGCCCGTTGGCGGCGATGCCTATACCCTGGCCGAAGAGGAGGCCGGTGGGCAGTTGCCGGACTCCCTCAGTGATGCCCTCGACGCGCTGGAAGCCGACGAGGTGCTGCGCGAGGCGATGGGACCGCAGATCGTCGACACGTTCCTCACCATGAAGCGGTTCGAGGTAGAGCGCCACCGCACCTGGGTGTCGGACTGGGAGATCGACGAGTACCTGCATCACCTCTAGGAGGCCGACGATGACCGACGTGAGTGTGCCGCTCGAAGAGATAGACCTCTCCAGCCACGACGCCTTCGTCGAGCGGGTACCCCACGAGTGGTTCCGCACCCTGCGCCACGAAGACCCCGTGCACTTCAACCCCGAGCCCGACGGTCCTGGCTTCTACGCTGTAACGCGTTACGGGGATATCCGGGCCGTGCACCGCAACTTCATGGTGTACTCCTCGGAGGTCGGAGGGACCTCGCTCGAGGATCTGGACCAGGACCAGATCGAAGCCCGCAAGTCCATGATCGACACCGACCCGCCGCGCCACACCGAGCTCAGGAAGCTGATCGCCCGCCGTTTCACCTCCCGCGCCGTAACGGTGTGGGAAGAGGCCGTACGAACGGTCTGCGACCGGGTCCTTACCGAAGCGCTGCCCAAGGGCGAGTTCGACTTCGTGGAGGAGATCTCCTCGGAGATCCCTATGCAGGTCTTCGCCGAGATCCTTGGCGTGCCGCAGGAAGACCGCCGCCACATCGTGGAGATGGGCGACCGAATCCTCGGCAACCAGGACCCAGAGTACGTCCAACCCGTCGAGGACGCCCACAGGATGCTGCCGTTCTCCAGCCCCGTCGCGCAGGAGATGTTCGAGTTCGGGCGCAAGCTGGCCGACGCGCGGCGCAAGAACCCCCGCGACGACATCATCTCACTCCTTCTCTCCGCCGACCTCACCCAGCGCGAGTTCGACGTATACTTCGTGCTGCTCGCCACAGCCGGCAACGAGACGACGCGGCACACCATCAGCCACGGACTACTGGCCCTCCTGGAGTACCCCGACCAGTTGGAACGCCTCCGCCGCGACCCGTCCCTGTACAAACCGGCCGCAGATGAGATGCTCCGCTGGGCAACGGCCGTACACTACTTCCGGCGCACCACGACCGAGGACACCGAGCTTGCGGGAACCGGGATCCCGGCCGGCTCGAAGGTGACGACCTGGCTCGTTTCGGGCAACCGCGACGAGGAGGTCTTCGAGAACCCCGACTCCTTCGACGTAGGCCGCGAGCCGAACAAGCACATGGCGTTCGGGCCCGGCGGCATCCACCACTGCCTGGGCGCGCACCTGGCGCGTCTGGAGGTCCGCATCGCCTTCGAGGAGATGCTGAAACGCGTCGATGGCTTCGAACTCACTGGACCGCCCGAGCGCCTGCGCTCCAACTTCTTCAACGGCATCAAACGCCTGCCCGTGCGGGTTACCCAATGATCTCGCTGCGCAGGATAGACCACGTGAGCCTGCGCGTGACCGACGTGGAAGACGCTTCCCGCCGCTGGTGCGCCCAGTTCGGCCTCGTAGAACGCGAGCGAGCCGCCCGCCACACCCGCCTGGCCTGCGACGACGAGCCCTACTCCCTGGAACTGATCGCCGCCGAATCCCCTGGCATCGGGCACGTGGCCTACGAGTTGCGGCGCTCGTGCACGCCCGAAGATGCCCGTCAGCATTTCGAAGATCTCGGCGTCGACTACGAGGAGCGTGACGGCGGGCTGGAAGTAGTGGACCCTGAGGGGAACAGAGTCCTCATCCTGCCCTACAGGGAGCCTGAGTTACGCTGGACGGCGCACGCGCGGCCTGCGAAGGATCAGACGGTCGGCCATCCGCGCAAGCTCGGGCACGTCAACTTCCTGACCGGCGAGATCTCCCGCGGGGTCGAGTTCTACACGCGCGTTCTCGGCATGCGGGTAACGGACTGGCTCGGCGACGGGGGCGTGTGGTTCCACGTAGGTAGCGACCATCACGTGATGGCGCTCGTGGACAAGGGCTACAGCCACCTGCACCACCTCGCCTTCGACGTGGTGGACATCGGGCAGATGCGGGTGGCGCTCGACCATCTCGGAAGGCACGGACGCTGGCTCGGCTGGGGACCCGTGCGACACGGCATAGGCGGGAACATCGCTTCCTACGTGCGCATCGTCGAGGAGGAGTGTTTCGTGGAGCTGTACTGCGACATGGAGCAGCTGGAGGCCGAGCACGAGCCGCGCCGCTGGCCGGACAACCGCTACTCTTCCAACACGTGGGGGCCTCTGCCGCCAAGATCCTACTTCCGTTTCGACGCCGCGGCCGTCGCCTCCGAGCGCGAGAGCCTGGAGATGCTGGGAAGGCCACTCCCCGAGGAGGTCAACGCATGAGGTTGCAGGGCTATTCCATCCCGCGTACCAGCACAGGAAGGGCGAGCCTGGTGCCGCCGCCGCCGTGGCACTACGTAGGAGACTTCCTGGTCGTGGACTACTGGGCGGACCCCGACGCCGTCAGGGCCGTGCTGCCAGAGGGGCTCGATCCGCACCCCGACCCGGGCCGTTGCGCAGCCGTCTGCGCCGACTGGCAGTCTTGTTCCGAGGGCGGTGACGAGCTCGTCGACCCGATTAGGTCCCACTACCGCGAGTTTTTTATCGTGGTCAACGCGCTTCTCGACGGTGAGGAGGTCACGACCTGCCCGTTCATCTGGGTGGACCAGGACTTCGCGTTGGCGCGGGGTTGGATCCAGGGTTTCCCCAAGAAGCTCGGCTCTATCTGGATGACCCGCACGTTCGGTGTCGGAGGCCCGGCCGACCCCGGCCTCCGTCCCGGCGGCCGCCACGGCGCCACCTGTTCGGCCCATGGCCGCGCGATAGCCGACATGACCGTCACCATCGAGGGCGAGAGCGAGGAGGGGCCGCGCCACAACGCCCCGCCCATCATCAACGTCCGCCACTTCCCGCGCCTCGCCGCCGGAAGACACGACGACCCGCAGGTGCACGAGCTCGTCCGCGCCGTCAGCCGAGACCGGATCGGATCGAAAGTGGTAGCAGGTCCAGCAACCCTCAAGTTGCACCGAGCTCCTGGGGAGGAGCACGACACGCTGGCGCCGGTAGAGATCGACCGCGGCTACCGCTTCACTTTCGGCTACACGGTAGACGACCTCGAGACCGTAAAGGAGCTAGTATGACCACCGCCACAGAGCGCATCGAGGTCGCAGGCTACGAGGTCTCGCCCGACCACTTTATCGGCGGTGAACGCGTCGCGAGCGAACGGCGCTTCGAGGACATCTCGCCCATCGACGGCGACGTCATCGGCGAGGTCTCCCGCGCCTCCGAAGCAGACGTCGATAGGGCAGTGCACGCGGCGAACGCCGCTTTCCCCGATTGGGCGGACCTCGGTCCAGCCGGACGCGCCCCTTACCTGCGCCGTCTCGGCGACCTCATCGACGAGAACGTAGACAAGCTCGCGGCCGTCGAGAACGCCGACATGGCGATGCTGTTGCGGTCGTTGCGCGCCCGTGTGATCTCGCGCGGGGCGCGCAACTACCGGTCTTACGCCGACCTCGCCGTCGCGCACGAAGAGCGCGACTGGCGTTCACAAGGCACGTGGAACCGTGTGCAGCGCATGCCCGCAGGTCCTGCCGCCGTGATCACACCGTGGAACGCCCCTTTCATGCTCTCCACCTGGAAGACCGCGCCGGCCCTCGCCGCAGGCTGCACCGTGGTCCTGAAGCCAGCAGAGTGGTCGCCGCTCTCGTGCTCGCTCCTGGCAGACCTCTACGCAGAAGCAGACTTTCCCCCTGGCGTCTTCAACGTCGTCCAGGGGATGGGGGAGGAGGCCGGCGCCGCGCTCGTCGCGCATCCATTGTTGCGCCGCGTCTCTTTCACCGGCTCACCCGAGACGGGGCGTCTGATCGGGGCCTCCGCAGCAAAGAACCTGGTCCCGTTCACCGCCGAGCTCGGCGGCAAGGGGCCCCTCGTCGTCTTCGAGGACGCCGACCTCGACGCCGCAGCCGCGAAAGCGGCGGGCCAGTACGACGACGGCGGCCAGGTGTGCCTCGCGGGCACCCGCATCCTGGTGCAGGAGTCAGTGTGCGAGCCGTTTTTGGAGCGTTTCCATGCCGCGGTCGACGAGCACGTACTCGGAGATCCTCGCGAGGACGAGACGACGGTCTCGCCCCTGATCCACCCCGACCACCTCGCCCGGGTGGAGGGCTTCGTCGATCGGGCCCGTGAGAGCGGACAGAAGATCGTACGCGGCGGACACCGCTCGGACGCAGGGCCGCTGTTCTACGAGCCGACCCTCATAGAGCCGGCCTCCAACGACGCCGAGGTGGTGCAGAACGAGGTCTTCGGCCCCGTCCTGACCTTCCAGACGTTCGCCGACGAGGACGAGGCGGTCGCCCTCGCCAACTCCACGCCCTACGGCCTCTCAGGCATCGTGTACACGGGATCGATGGGCCGCGCCGACCGCGTCGGGCGCCGAATACGCGCCGGTGTGGTCTGGGTCAACACCTTCCTCGTCCGCGACCTGACGGCGCCCTTCGGGGGCATGGGCATCTCCGGCATAGGACGCGAGGGTGGAGACTACGCCCTGGATTTCTACTCGGACCTGAAGACGCTCCAGATCCTCGACGGAAGCGTGGGATGAGGGTACACGGCATCGACGAGCGCGTCTCGCTGCGCCCCGTCGTCGAGTCCGCGCAGGTGCTCGGGCGCTTGGTAAGGGATTGGTGCGGGCTCGTCCCGGGCCGGAAGGAGGAGAGCTGATGTCCACAGCAGAACCGAGCATCACCCCGCGACCGGGGACCACCGAGAGCTCCAAACTGCACCGGCGCGCCCTCGGGGTGCCGGATCTGATGTTCTTCATCATCGCGGCTTCGGCGCCGCTTACGGCGGTGGCCGGCGGCCAGGCCGCGACCTACCTCGTAACAGGCAACAGGGCCGTCGCTTTCATGTTCATACCCCTCGGGATCGTGCTCGCGTTGTTCACCGTCGGGTACGCGGCGATGAGCCGCTACATCGAGAACGCCGGGGCGTTCTATGCCTACGTCTCCAAGGGCCTCGGCCGGGTCCCCGGTATCGGGACTGCGTTCGTCGCGCTCATCGCCTACAACAGCATGCAGATCGGGATCTACGGCCTCTTCGGGGTCGCGATGGGCGGCTTTATGGCGGGCTACCTCGGCGTCGACCTCCCCTGGTGGCTCTGGTGCCTCGTGGCAGGGGGCATCATCGCGCTGCTCGGGGTGTTGCAGATCGACCTGAACGCCCGCGTCCTGGCCGTTGTGCTCGGCCTCGAGGTGTTGATCGTCGCTCTCTTCGACTTCGCGATCCTCGCCGACCCTGGTCCGCAGGGCCTGACGATGATCGGCTTCAACCCGACCATAGCGTTCAGCGCCGCCGTGGGCGCGACACTCACGTTCTGCGTCGCCTCGTTCGTCGGCTTCGAGTCCGCGGCCATATACAGCGAAGAGTGCCGCGACCCCAGGCGCACGGTCGCCCGCGCGACCTACCTGGCCGTGGGCCTGATCGCCGTCTTCTACGCCCTCTCCAGCTGGCTGCTCGGCGTCGCGGCCGGACCGAACACCATCGTCAACCCCAATGCGCTGGTAGAGGCCGGCTTCGAGACCGACGGCGCCCCCGACCCGACGACCGTGCTGTTCATCACCGGGGCCGAGCGGCTGGGTGAGATCTGGGGCACCGCGGCGGCGCTCCTGTTCGCCACGAGTCTTTTCGCGGCGCTCCTCTCGTTCCACAACGCCGTCGCCCGCTACGCTTTCGCCCTCGGCCGCGAGGGCGTGCTCCCTTCCTTCTTCGGCCGCGTCAACAGCCGCACCGGCGCGCCCTGGGCCGCCTCGCTGACGCAGTCCATCCTGGCGCTCACCGTCGTCCTCATCTTCGCCATAGCCGCGGCCAACCCGGTGCTCACGCTGTTCACGTGGTTGACGAACCTCGGCGCTCTGGGTGTGCTGCTCCTCATGGCGGCAACGTCCTTCGCGGTGGTCGGGTACTTCAGGCGGAGGCCGCAGGCTGCGGTCGGAAGCTGGGCCGCCACGTGGGCGCCGGCGATCGCCGGCGTTCTGCTCCTACTCCTGCTCGTGCTCGGCGTCGCCAACTTCAACGTCCTGATCACGGGCCTCACCGACGCCCCAATCGACACGATGACGGTCGTGCTCCCCCTCATCCTCTTCGGGGGTGGGATCGTCGGCCTGATCGTGGGCGCCTTCCTGAAGCGTAGCCGCCCCGACGTCTACGAGCGCATCGGCACCGGCGCTGGCGCTGAGGAATAAGGGAGAGCCGTGGACCCACAGGGGGAAGGAGTGGACGCCTCGCCGCAGCAGGCCGACCTCCCCGCTCTCGCCGACCGAGAGGGGGTTCTGGACGAGCTGGAGCGCGTAATCTGCGAGGCTTGGGAGTCTTTCGACGCGCCGCGGACCGCCGAGCCGCAATTGGACGAGACCCTGATCGGACGCCTCGACGAGCCGCTCCCTGAGGAGTCCTGCGACGTGGAGGTGGCCCTCGCCGAAGCGGCGAGGGTCCTCGACGCCAGTATCTCGCCCTCCAGGCCGCTCTACCTCGGCTACATCGGCTCGACGGGCCTGGAGATAGGGGTGCTGGCCTCGGCGCTCATGGCGACCTACGACGCGAACCTGGCCGTCGCGGCCGGCGGGGCCGACCTCGTGGAGGAGCAGACCCTGCGCTGGGTCGCCGACTTCGTCGGCTTCCCGTTCGCGGAAGGCGCGTTCACCAGCGGCGGCATGACCTCGAACCTTACGGCGCTCCTCGCGGCGCGGGAGCGGGCGCTGCCGGGATGCCGCGTCGACGGGCTAGGGGACCGCAAGGCCGCGGTCTACTGCTCTGCAGAGTCGCACCACTCCGTCGTCCGCGCCGTCGAGGTCTGCGGGCTAGGGAGCAGCGCCGTCCGGTCCATCCCCGTCGACGAAAAGCACCGCATGCGAGCCGACGCCCTAGAGGAGGCGTTGTCCAAAGATATGGCCGCTGGCGTCGTGGCCGTTGCTGTGGTGGCGACGGCCGGTACGACGCTCACGGGGGCGGTCGACCCGATCGACGCGGTCGCCGAAGTCTGCGAACGCCACGGCGTCTGGCTGCACATCGACGGCGCGTACGGGCTTCCCGGGGCCGCGGCGCCGTCTGCGGCCTCTCTGTTCGCCGGCCTGGAGCGCGCCGATTCTGCGACCATCGACGCCCACAAGTGGCTCGGAGTGCAGAAGAGCTGCAGCGTCGTGTTGCTGAGCGAGAGGGGCAGACTACGGGCGGCGTTCGGCCACGAGGAGCGCTACATGCTGCACGAGGGCGACGTAGCCAACCCGGTAGACCGTACGCTGGAGTACTCGCGCCCGTTCCGGTCCCTGCGGCTGTGGATGGCTTTCCGCGTCTACGGCGCCGCCAGGTACCGCGCCTGGATCGAAGGCACCCTCGCCAACGCCCGCCTCCTGGCCGAAATGCTGCGCGACTCGTCCGAGTTCGAGCTCCTCCATGACCCCATGCTCTCCACAGTCTGCTTTCAACACGTTCCACCCGGCGCAGACAATATCGACGCGCACAACATCGACCTCGCCCACGAGATGCAACGCGACGGGCGCGTGTTCCTCGCGCCTGCCACCGTCGACGGCCACGCCTGCCTGCGCGTGTGCTTCGTGAACTTCAGGACCACGACGGAAGGCGTGGCGTTCGTGATCGAGGTCGCCAGGGAGATCGGAAGGCGCCTGGTTCAGGGCTGACAAGGCGCGAAGCGCGCTTACATTGTTTGATCTGCGACCCTCGATGGTAAGGAGCCCTTGTGCCGGCATGCGGTGTAGACTGAAAGTCTGGTACTTGCTACCGTCAGGAGGACTCTGGTGAACGAGCGTTTGGAGAAGATGCGGGAGCTGGGGCAGGCGCCCTGGGTCGACGAGCTCTCTCGCGAGGACATACAGAACGGCGGCCTCGAGCGGATGATAGAAGATGGCATCGTCGGCGTTACATCGAACCCGGCCATCTTCCAGAAGGCCATAGCAGGCTCCGACCTCTACGACGAGCAGCTTGCGGAGCTGGCCGAAAGAGAAGACGACCCCAAAGAGATGTTCTGGGAGGTCGCCAGGAAGGATATCCGGGACGCCTGCGACATCTTCATGCCCGTCCACGAGGAGACCGGGGGAAGGGACGGCTTTATCTCCCTGGAGGTCCAGCCCGACATAGCCTACGACACGCAGGCCACGGTCGAAGAGGCCACCCGCCTGCACGAGATGGTCGACAGGCCCAACCTCTTCGTCAAGATACCGGCCACCTTGCCCGGGCTCGTTGCCATAGAGGAGATGATCTCCCGCGGCAAGTCCATAAACGTAACCCTGATCTTCTCCCTCGAACGCTACCGCGAAGTGGCCCGCGCCTACACAAGAGGCCTCCAGAGACTGGTCGAAAACGGCGGAGACCCCTCAGGTGTACACTCCGTGGCAAGCTTCTTCGTCTCCAGGATAGACACCGAAGCGGACAAGCAATTAGAAGAACTCGGCGCCGAAGACCTGAGAGGCAAACTCGCCCTTGCAAATGCCAAGCTGGCCTACCAGATCTACAAACAAGTCTTCGGGGGCGCCAGATGGCGCAAGTTAGCCGAAAGTGGCGCCAACACCCAGCGCCTCCTCTGGGCCTCGACCTCGACAAAAAGCCCCGACTACCCCGACACCATCTACATCGACAACCTCGTCGGACCCGACACCGTCAACACCATGCCCAAGAAGACCATAGAAGCCGTCATGGAACACGGCGACATAAGCTCCACCCTCGAAGAAGGCGTCGAAGAAGCCAAACAACTCCTCGAGCGCCTGAGAGAAGCCGGCCTCGACTACGAGGACGTAACCGACATCCTGGAGAAGGAAGGCATCCAGAAGTTCGCCGACCCCTTCAACGAGATGCTGGAAGAGATCGAAAACAAGAGCCGCCAACTAGTAAGTTAGGCATCAGGCAACAGGAAAAACCTGTAACCTGAAGCCTGAAACCTTGCGACGACCGAAGGGAGGAGCGACATGGACATCGGTATCTGGGGCATGGGGCGGATGGGCTTTAATATGGTGCGCCGGCTCGTCGACAAGGGCGACCACCGGGTGATCGCGGGCAACCGTTCGCCCGGCAAGGTGGATGATGCCGTCGAGCATGGGGCCGAAGGCGCATACAGCGTGGAGGAGTTCGTGGGGATGCAGGAGTCTCCGAGGGTGCTGTGGACCATGCTCCCCGCCGGGGACGTGACGGACGACATGGTCGGGCGGTTCACCGAGCTCGCCGACGAGGGCGACATCATCGTGGACGGGGCCAACTCCTACTTCAGGGACTCCGTGGCGAGGGCCAGGGAGGTCAGGAACGAGGGAAAGAGGTGGCTCGACGCCGGAGTGTCGGGAGGCGTCTGGGGCTACGATGTTGGTTACTGCACCATGATCGGGGGCGACGCCGACGCGTTCGAGTACGTCGAGCCCGCCTTCGAGACCCTGGCACCCCCGAACGGGTACGCTTATCTCGGGGACGCGGGGGCCGGCCACTTCGCGAAGATGGTCCACAACGGGGTCGAGTACGGGATGCTCCAGGCCTACGCCGAAGGGTTCGAGATCCTCCAGAAGTCTCGTTACGACTACGACCTCAGGGCCCTCTCCAGCCTGTGGAACCAGGGGAGCGTCGTCCGTAGCTGGCTCCTCGAGCTCGCCGAGAGCGCCTTCGAGAGGGACGCCAACCTCGACAGCATCAGCGGCTATGTCGAGGACTCCGGCGAGGGGCGCTGGACCGTGCTCGAAGCGATAGAAGAGGACGTACCGGCGAACGCCATAGCAGGCTCCCTCTTCGCCCGCTTCGCCTCCCGCCAGGACGATTCCTTCGCCATGAAGGTCATAGCCGCCCTGCGCGGCGAGTTCGGCGGCCACGCCATCAAAGAAGCAGCCACGGAGCAAGAGAAGTAGCCAGGTCATGGCCGATACGCAGGTTCTACAGAACATTCTGCGCGATGAGCAGAGGCTCCCGCGCGTACCCGAGCCTGGTGTGATGGTAATCTTCGGTGCTTCCGGGGACCTGACCGCGCGCAAGCTCGTTCCCGCCCTCTACGACCTCGCCGCCCAGAGGAGGCTGCCGCTCGAGTTTGCGGTCGTCGGTATCTCGCGGACCGCGTTGAGCCATGAGGAGTTTAGAGAGAAGCTGCGCAAAACGCTGCAGGAGCAGCGCTCCGGGGAGGTCTCCGACGACGTCTGGGAGTCCTTTTCGAACGGCATCTTCTACATGCCCGGCGACTCGAAGAAAGCTGAGACCTACGGCGAACTCAAAGAACTCTTGAAGCGGCTGGATAGCGAGCGGGGGACCCAGGGGAACAGGGCTTTCTACCTCTCTTCTTCGCCTTCGCTCTTCCCTGCCATTGTGGAGAACCTGGGCGAGGCCGGTCTGAACGAAGGCGAGGACGGCGGCTGGTCGAGGCTGGTCGTAGAGAAGCCTTTCGGGCGGGACCTCAGCAGTGCCCGGGAGCTCAACGCAGAGCTCCAGCGGTACTTCGATGAGACCCAGATCTACCGCATCGACCACTACCTCGGCAAGGAGACGGTCCAGAACATCCTCGCCCTGAGGTTCGCCAACGGGATCTTCGAGCCGGTCTGGAACCAGCACTACGTCGACCACGTCCAGATCACGGTCGCCGAAGACATAGGCGTGGGCACCCGCGGGGCGTTCTACGAGGAAGCCGGCGCCATGCGCGACATCGTCCAGAACCACGTCATGCAGGTCCTCTGCCTTACGGCGATGGAACCGCCCGTGACCTTCGACGCCGAGTCGGTGCGCGAGGAGAAAGTGAAGGTCTTGAGAGCCGTCCGTCCCATCCCCGAGCACGAGGTCGAGGACTACGCGGTGCGCGGGCAGTACGAGGGGGGCTGGGTGTGGGGTGAAGAGGTCCCAGGCTACCGCGAGGAGAAGAACGTCGACCCCGAATCCGTTACCGAGACCTTCGTGGCGCTCAAAGTGTTCGTGGACAACTGGCGGTGGGCGAGGGTTCCTTTCTACATCAGGGCTGGCAAGAGGCTACCCAAGAAGGCGACGGAGGTCGCCATCCAGTTCCACGCCTCGCCGCATACCCCCTTCGCCCGCGACGACACCGAGGGCCTCGAGCCGAACGTCCTCGTTATTCGTGTCCAGCCAGAAGAGGGTCTCTCCCTGAAGATCGGGGCCAAAGTCCCCGGCACCGGCTTCGAGGTTAGCTCGGTGAACATGGACCTGCTCTACGGTACGGCATTCCTCGAAGAAGCCCCGGATGCCTACCAGCGTCTCCTCCTCGACCTGATGCTAGGCGACCCCACGCTGTTCATCCGGGCCGACGAGGCCGAAGGTGCGTGGAAGATACTCGACCCAGTGATGCACCGCTGGTCTAAAAAGCGGGAGGTGTCGTTCTATCCTGCCGGGACCTGGGGGCCGGAGGAGGCCGACGCGCTTCTCGAGCGGGACGGAAGGGAATGGAGGAGGCCGTGATCGGGGAGCCACGCCAGGCCCCCGGCGGAGCAAGGATGAGCGTCGGGCAGATAGAACACGAGCTTGGCAAACTGCGCACGAACGACGACGGGACGCTCGCCCTCCGCTCCAGCGTGCTCAACCTGATCGTGGTGACCGACGAGGAGGCGGCGCAAGAGATCACCGACTCGGTCTCGAAGCTGGCGGGCCGCCACCCGGCTCGGGCCGTAGTATTGATCGCCGACCCCGAAGGCGAACCGAAAGTGGACGTGGGACTTTCGGCTTTCTGTCACGCCAGGGGTGGCAGCAGCGCACAAGTCTGCGCCGAGCAGGTGACGATACACGCCGAAGGTCCTGCGGCGAGGCACCTGGAGAGCTTCGCCGGGCCACTTCTTATCCCCGACCTCCCCGTCTTCCTGTGGTACCCGGGCGAGTTCTCGCCCCGCTCGCAGGAATTCGCGGCGATGGCCGATCTCGCGGACCGGGTTATCGTGGACTCGGCGGCCTCGGAGAACCACGAAGCCTGCCTGCGCGAGATAGCAGCCCTGATCGAAGACCCCGAGATGCCTGCCATCGGGGATCTGCAGTGGGTCGGGCTCTCGCCCTGGCGCTCGCTCTTGGCCGACACCTTCGGCACTCCCGGGCGGGCGGGAGACCTCGAAAAGATCGAGAGGGCAGAGATTCTCTACGCGCCGGGCGGAGAGAACAGGGCATTGCTCCTCGCCGGCTGGCTCGCCTCCACCCTGGGATGGAAGCCCGAGAGTGCGCACCGCGACGGCAAGAGTATCGAGTTCTCCGGTCCCACGGGTCGGATCTCCGTCGTGCTCTCCCCCGATTCGCCCGACGCCAGGCTGAGGCGCATACGGCTGTACTCGGAAGAATACAGCTTCCAGGTCTCGCGCCACCGCGACCTCTCCAACGTGAGGACCACGGTGATGCGGGGAGACGAACTGCTCGCAGAGCGCACCGTCCATCTCGGCTCCTTCGATCTCGGGGTTCTGGTCGGGGAAGAGCTGCGCTATCGTGGGCGAGACGAGGCCTATGAAGGCGCTCTGCGTAAGGCCGTGGAGATACTCGACCTTTGAGCGTCCACGTCTACAGTAGTTCGGAAGAGCTCTCCGCAGCCGCCGCGCGCGAGTTCGCGGCCAGGGCCGAGGAGGCCATCGAGGAGCGCGGGCGTTTCGCCGTGGTGCTCGCGGGCGGCTCGACGCCGGAGACCATGTACGCGATCCTGGCCCGCGACTACATGGACCGGATAGACTGGAACAGGGTCTACGTCTTCTTCGGGGACGAGCGAAGCGTGCCCCCGCATCACGAGGACTCGAACCACAAGATGGCCAGCGAGGTGCTACTCGACCACGTCCCTGTAGGGAACGTCCACAGGATACGGGGCGAGCTGCCGCCGGAGGAGGCGGCGGAGGCCTACGAAGAGGAGTTGCGGACGTTCTTCCGGACCGATGATGTTCCACGGTTCGACCTGATACTGCTCGGCATCGGCGCCGACGGCCACACGGCGAGCCTCTTCCCCGAGACCTCGGCCATAGAGGTCGACGACCGCTGGGTCGTGGCGAACCCCGTACGCAAGCTGGATACCACCCGCATCACGCTCACCGTCCCCGTCATAAACGCGGCGCGGTCAGTTATCTTTCTCGTCGCGGGCGAGGACAAGGCGGAAGCGCTGGGAGAGATCCTGGACGGCGACGCGGACCCACGTGCGTATCCGGCCACCCTGATCCAACCCCCAGGCGGCCCACAATGGCTGCTCGACCAATCCGCCGCGTCATTGCTTGACGGTCCCTCCTAACGCCATATTTGGGCGGGTTCTGAAATCGGGCGGGTTTGAAACCCGACCCTACACAGACCGTTCGTATGCAAATGCCCCGTAGGCCGATCGCGCGCATGCGAACCGGCCCCATGATGGATCGTCCGTACGACGAAACCCTGCACAAACCCGTAGGGGCGGTTCGTGAACCGCCCGAACAACGAACCGCCCTCTAAAAAAACCTCTTCAGCGCGCCGACGGCGCCCTGTTTCCACGGAACCCTGTGCGAGACGCCAGAGGCGTTCTCGAACTTGCTGAGGTTGTCGAGGTACCAGCGGAAGTTGCGGATCAAGGCCTCCTTGTTGGAGAACTTGGGCGCGTAGTCCAGCCGTCTCTCGGCCTTCTCTATGGAGACGAAGGAATCCTTGGAAGCGGTCTCGTAGACCCACTTGTAGAGGGGGGAGAGCTTCAGCCGGTCGAGGAGACGCAACCCCCAGATAGCGGGCGCTGCGGGGAAACCTACCACCTTCTTGCCATGACCCGCGTAGTCGAGGACCGCCTGGTAGTCCTCCTTCATCGTCGTGAACTCGCTGGCGCCGATGTTGAAGGTGTCGTCGACCTGCTCCTCGGGGAGGGTCATGGCCAGGGTTATCGCGTCGCAGAGGTCTTCCACGTCGAGTAGCTGGTAGCGGTTGTTCCCCGAGCCGATCATGGGGAAGTTGTGTCCGGTGTAAGCCCAGTCGTAGAGGAGCGCGAAGACGCCGAGGCGCTCGGGACCCACAAACGACTTGGGGCGGATTATCGGGACGGTCAGCCCCTTGGCGCGGTACTCCAGGCAGATCATCTCGGCCTGGATCTTGGCCTGCCCGTAAGGCCCTACGCCCTCCAGCCTGTCCGTCTCGTAGAGGGGATGGTGGTCGGGTATCCCGTAGACGGCGGTCGAGGAGACGTGGACAAAGCGCTCCACGCCGTGGCGCACGGAGGCATCGAGGACGTTGCGGGTGCCCTCCACATCGGTGGTGTAGATATCCTCGGGCGAGTAGAGCGGCAGGGCAGCCGCGGTGTGGACGACGAAGTCGGCGCCCTCTACGGCCCGGTCCACCAGGGCTTTGTTCCTGATGTCGCCTTTGATGACCTCGACCCGGTCGCGCTCGGGATAGTCGAACTCCTCCACGTCGAGGGAGGCCACGGCGTAGCCCCTGCAGAGGAGGTGTCTTGTGAGGTTGATGCCCAGAAACCCGGCCCCGCCGGTAATGAGAACTCTCTGCTGGTCCATCTGAATCTCCTTGTGCGTGCAAGAAACCATCGGGCACATGGATGCCCGTCGTGCAAGCGGCGAATTTTAGCATGTAAGCACGCTCCGGCTGACGCCTCCGCTTGTCAGCTGGTCAGCACGCTCCGGCTTCGCCTCCGCTTTCAGCATGTCAGACTAACAGCGGTTTTCACATCGGGTGAGCCTTGAGGAGTCGGGTGTTACGTTGCGTAGCACCGCGATCGTCGGGGTTTTCCTGAAGCCTGATACCTGTTGCCCGCGGAGGAGGCGCATTCCCTCTGCGATCCGCTCTAAGAGCTCAGTCCCCGCGACGGAAGAGGTTGGCAGCCTCGGTGCGGTTGCTCACCCCAAGCAGCTTGTAGGCGGCACGCAGATGCTGCTTTATGGTCGACTCCGAGAGGTAAAGGCGCCTGCCTATCTCGGCGTTCGAGAGGCCCTCGACCACGTAACCCAAGATCTCCCTCTGACGTACCGAGAGGGCGGCGAGGTCGCCGGATTGGTCATTGGTCAACACGTACCGAAGCAGCTCCCGGGGCGCGACGAGCTCGCCCCTGGCGGCCACCGCCAAGGCGCGCATGAGCTGGTCGGGCATCATCTCGGCGTGGACGAAACCGGAGGCTCCCGCCTGCAGGGCGTCGCGGGCGAGCGGGAGGTCCAGTTGGGGGCCGAAGACCACAACCGGTGGCGCATCCGGGCACGACTCCTGGTAGAACTTCACGCGCTCGGAGAGACCATCGCGGCTGTTGGCGCAGAGTATGATGCAGGAAGGTACGTCCCCCGGCGGCTTGAGTCCCTGGTGGACCGTGGCCTGCTTCTCCAGGGCTCTGATGAGTCCGGCGCTCACGACAGAACGGGGGCAGTCGACCCAGACCAGGCCCAGGGACTTGGGCCTGCCCTGCGGTTCACGCATCATGTCCGTGACCCGCTCGGCCAGGAGGGAATGGAGCATCCCCCACGCCGTGCGTTACTCCTCTTCTTGCGGCCACCATTCGTTAGTCCAGAAAACAGGCAGGAACTACTTGTAAGTGCTCGATCGGGTGCAGTCGGCATGTTCGGTCCAACATCTATCCTTTTGTAAGATTCCGTGGCAACCTTGTC